>NZ_CP019304.1 GCF_001969265.1 Arthrobacter sp. QXT-31
AAGCCGGCCCCGGCTCCGGCTCCGGGTGATTGAGGCAGGGAATCAGCGAACCCGCATCCCTCAGAGCTGTCCGGTTTCTTCACCTGACTACGGCGTCCGGCCGCTCACCGCCCGGACGCCTGTCCGGGCGGTGAGCGTCCTGTGAACGGGGAGACAGGCCGAAGAACAGCGCTCATCAAACGCGGTCGACAACACGGACAGAAGCGGCGGAAACCACCAAGAACAGCCTGGCCCGGAACCCCGTCGTGTCCCGGCAAGCGGCAGACCGTGCAGCACGCGCACCGTATCTCCTCCGGTGGCGGCCGGGCTATCCGCGGCATGGAGTCGCCCGCTCTTCCGTCGTTCAAGCAACCGGCGAAGCCCGGCAGTGACGGGCGCCGCGAGGCTACCCCGGCATGACGGGCACGACAATCGGCCGGACGGGTCCCGATATGCGCCCGCACCATGGTGGATCAGCGTGTTTTGGCGCTGTCCGCCCTTTACGTCCCGGAACGTCACGGAGGCGTCAAAACAGTGTCCGCACGAACAGTGCATTGCACCGGCCCATACCTGCCCGGCCCCACATTGCCCGGCCTCTGGTGCCTCCGCACGCTGGTCCACGATCAGTAGCAGTGGGGCAGATCCGGGGGCCGTTAAGGGACCGGTGCGCCGACGCTGCAGGGCTTGGCTCTCTTTTCGCGCTTCTCTCCCGGAGGTCGCTGCCGCCGCTTCTACAGCGCCTTTTGTGAGAAGCCAGCGCATTGGATAATGACTCAATAGCCTGCATCTATCCGCTGAAGTTGTCAGCGTCGGGCGCGGCGCGACGTCGTCGTGGTTGTCGCGGCCCGGGGAAAGGATCGCCACCATGCCGACCTTTCGACTGATCTTGGCCCAGCCCGTGAGCCACCGCCTGCCGGGGCCGGGTTCGGCCGGCAAGTCTTATTGCGGGCGCAGGGTGCACGGAACCGGCTCCTGTGATGGACGCCAAGCTGCCGCCGGTCGATGAGCTTGCCTCCTTCGCCGCCAGGATGTCGGATTTGCTGCTGACCCACGACGACGTCGGAGAAGCCGTCCGGGCTTTAACCCAGGTCCTCATCGAAGCGATCCCCGGAAGTGCAGGGGCGGGCGTTAGTCTCATGGATGCGCGCGGCCAGCGAACAAGTACCTCGGCTACCGATCCGGTCGTGCTGGAGGCGGACCAGTTGCAGTACGACCTGCGGCAAGGACCCTGCCTGACGGCCTGGGCTCAGCAGACGACGATATTGATCGACGACACGCAATCGGAAAAGCGCTGGCCTGCGTGGATCAGAGGCATCGCCCATCTGCCACTGCGCTCAGCTCTCAGCTGCCCCCTCTCGACTCCTCACGGCGCCATCGGGGCCCTGAAAATCTACTCCCGCAATCCCGGCGGCTTCGATTCCCGAACCCTCCGGTTGGCCGGCCTGCTCGCGCGCCCGGGTGCCCTGATGCTTGCCAACGCCCAGGCACGCGACGCGGCCCAGCATTTCCGCACCGGATTGGTGGCACTGAAAGGCCACGACGCACTGGGAACGGCCATGGGCATCCTGATGGTGCGACGTCGCTGCAGCCGGGAGCAGGCCTTGGCCATGCTCATCACGATTTCGCGGGAACGAAACCAACCGTTGCACCAACTAGCCCAGGAAATCGTCAGCGGCGAAACCACGCTTTAGACTTCCCGGCGAGCTGTTCGTCCGGGCGGCCCTGTCCAGGGAAAGAGGGTGGCACGGCGTCCCGGGCCGCTGTCACTTATAACTGCATGGGGGCGCCGGCCACCGCCAACGGATGCAGCCACCGGCCATAATCCTGCGTCCTGCTCGTTCAGGTGTTGCCGTCGCGCGGGGGCGGCGCCGGGCGTATCCTGCGCGGCTTGAAGCGAGTAGGCTCGGAAATAAGCGGACCGCGGTGTCCCAGTGAGCGTTGTGCCATGAGCGCGCACCAAGGCACGGCGTCTCCGGCCGTGGAGACCACTCCGGAGCAAGGTCCGGGTACTCAACCCTGGCATCAAGGATTGAGGCAGGTAATGGCCGCAACCACGCAGCCGCCACCGACCACGCATAACCCATCACCCATCAGGCAGCAGCAGGATATCGTGCCCGAACCTGCCCTCGCTGCTGTTAGCCCGGTGCCACGCCGCCGCCTTCCCGAAGTCAGCCATGACCACCCCGTCACTGGCACAGGAAAAGATCCTTGCGGAGATCGTGGCCTACCCGGATCCCGAGCCCGGAAGGGACCTCGAGCGCGTGCCATGAGCAGAGATGCTGCAGCGGAGGCACAACGGCACCTGACCTCCCAGGTCTTCCGTCAATCCGATCTTGGCCTTGACGCACTGTGGATCCATTACTTCAGCATCGGCGGAGACGCCGGACCACTGGAGATCGATGCCTACCTGCACGACTCGTACATGCTGCGCCCCGTCAGCGGGACCTCCTCGACCACGCCATCGAGGAGATGGGCGAGGCATAGAAGGGCGAACAGACATGATGAGCGGATGGCCCCACCCTGTCGCCGCCATCCGTCACCGAACGCTCCACCCCACAAGGCGCTATCTGCCAGGGCTTCTTCCTGGGCAGCCCTTGCCACCGCAAGCTCTACCCAACGGGTGGGCGGCCGCTGCTTCGCAGCCGGCACTGGGCGGGACACCAGGCGGTGAGGCCACGGACGGAGTGGTTTGTGGCTGCATTGTGCAGCGGGCCGGCTCCTTTTACATTTGAATCCATGACGGAGGACGATCTGGAGGACGCGTTCGAGCGGCTACATGATTTGATCACCGGGGCCGAGGACCTCAAGGGATTCCTTGACGGCGTCGCCGGGTTCGCTGCAGAAAAAATGTCCCGCGTCAGGGGTACGCAGATCGAGTGCGCGGTGACACTGCGCAGGCGCAAACACAGCACCACGATCGCGGGCAGCAGTGAAAAAGCGGTCATGCTCGACCAGATCGAACAGCGGATGGGCGAAGGACCATGCGTCGAGGCACTGGAGGTCGGCCACCCGGTCATTCTCTCGGACGCCCACAATGAAAAGCGCTGGCCAAACTACTGCAAAGTCCTTTCCACTGAGGGATACCGCAGTGCCGTGGGGATCCCCTTGAACCTTGGACCAGACTCCGACGGTGTGCTGGACTTCTTCGCCGCCCCGGCCAATGAATTCGCCCCGGACACTCTCGGGGACGCGCACGTGTATGCCGACATGGCCGCCCGCACCCTGCGGCTCGCCATCAGATCAGCGCGGCCGAACAACTGGCGGACAACCTCAAGGCCGCACTGGAAAGCAGAACCGTCATCGACCTCGCCTGCGGGATGATCATGGCGCAAAACAACTGCCCGCAGGATGAAGCCATCGAGATTCTCAAGAAGGCATCCAGCGGCCGCAACCAAAAACTCAGGGTATGCAGAAGAAATTGTTCAGCGCGTCTCAAAAACTGACGCCGCCACATACTTCGAGGAATAGCGTGCGACATAGGCGCGGCAAAGTTTCCCGGCGTTCGCCAACGCCAGGAACCCCACATCCCGGACCGGATGAGCGTGATGCTGGATCGGTGGACCAGGCACCTCAGCTGCGGCGACGTCCACGAGCCGCTCACAGTATGGGAAGACTTCAACAACGGGCGAAACCTGACGCGAAGTAGCCGCCACCGGCAGCAACCGGCGCGGCGGCCGCAAGCCGTCGAGCTACTCACGGGCAGGCGCTGGTACGTCATCAAATCGGCACGTGAGGCCGGCGCAAACCTGGGCCCAGATCGGCGACGCACTCGGGATCACCAAACCAGCTGCCCACGACGTCCACCGCCGCAGGATCGAAGAGCAGGAGAAACACCTGCCGGACCTCCACGACGCGGCAGCGGCGCACCGTACTGGAAGACTGAAAGCCCCCTGCACGGGGATGGCTTAGGGACCACTCCCTAGGTGGGCCAAATCCCAATTTTGGCTAAGACTCTAACTACAACCTAGCCTGTTTTCGGGCTATAAACGTGGAACGAGAACGGTGCCGCTAAGCGAAGCCAAGGACAAACTTTCCGCTTTGGTGGAGGAAGCCGACAAGACGCACGAGATCACCCAGATCACCCGCCATGGACACCCGCCGGCAGTCCTGCTGTCCGCGGCGGACCTGGAGTCGCTGCAGGAAACAATTCATTGACTTCCCGGCCTCCCGTTCGCGAAGACCTGGAAGGCCCGCGCGACATGGCGGACGGCAATACGACCAGCGGCGGTGATCTCCGCCGCGAGTTCGGACTGCCGCGGGGCGACAGATGCACTCGACCCCGACCATGCGCCATGGAAGGTCAAAGTAACCAGACCGGCGTTGAAGGGCTTTCGGCGGTTGCCGGAGAAGGCAGCGGCGGCGATCGTGGAATTCGTTACTGGCATCCTCGCTGCCGACCCTCATTGGCCGAGTAAACCGTTGACGAACGAGCCCCTCGGCCTGCGCACGTCGCGCCGGGGCAACTAAAGGTGTTGTTCACCCTCGGCGTCGAAGGGCACGTTCTGAACGTCCACCGTATCGAACACCAGTCCAACGTCTACACGCCCCGCTAGCCAACTGACACGGGGACCGGAAACCGGCTACCGAGGTCATGACCCGGCTCCGCCATGCCTACTACGTGGCGGCTCTGGTGGCCGGACGTAACTAGCATCAGGATCCGGACAGCCCCCTTCGGCACGTCCGCCTGGACCACCCGCGGTACCATCACCGGCACACCCCTGACCTGCGGCTGGGACACCACCGCGGTTGCCCACTGACTCTACGACCTGCGCGCCACTACGTGAAATGGCTCATACCCGGCAGGTCACCTTTCGTGGCAGTCGGTAGTCCCAGCGGGTTCGTGCCCCCGGGGGAAGTCTTAGCTCTCCCTATCGGCGGGAAAGCGTGAGATTCCGCGCCAGGCCAGTCGGTAGACCAGGTCGCTGGCCACCTCCAAGTCGTGGTTCCCGCTGGCTTCCAGCCAGTAGCATGCGCTGACATACGCCAGGCCGGCTAGGGCGCGGCCCAGCATGGCAGCCTCCACAGGCAGGAGCCTGGTGTCTTCGGCAATGACTCTGGCAATCTCGTCAGCGATACCTCTACTAAACGTTTCGAGGCGGGCACGGCCTCAGGATCGTTAATGAGCCCTGATTCGAAGACAAGACGATGTGCGCGGTCATCGCTGGCGATGAAGCGGTAATAGGCGCGGATGACGGCCCGGACCCGTTCCTTGTTGTCTGTGGTGGAGTCGAGTGCCCCGGTCAGATGATCCGTCAGCGCAGTGAGTGAAAATTCAGCAAAGCAAGGTACAGCTCGCGCTGGGACGAAAAATGCTGGTACAGCACCGGCTTGTTGACCCGGGCAGCCCGCGCAGTGTCATCCATGACAGCGTCATGGTAGCCACAGGCTACGAACACTTCCTGCGCCGCGACCAGCAGCTGCGTCCTGCGTTCGTTCGGGACAACTTCGCGCGTCGTCCCCCGTCGGCCAGCTCACCAGGAGCCGACGGGTCGGATGCCTCTGCCTGCGGAACCACTGTTGCCCTCTATCCCCCCTTGGCCTCACTCTACCGTGACAAGTGAAAGCCAACGTGAGCCGCGGGCGCCTCCTGCACGACCTTCGAGGTTCCTCCGCCTTGGGTTGTCCGATGGTGCCGCCTTTGGAACGATAGACAGCATCTCCAGCATCAGGGGATCCCGATGCCGATGTTCGGCCCGATGAAGGGGTGGCGGTGACACGGCAGCCGGGGGTGCACGGCCAGTTGTTCGTCCGGCGCCGGCGAACCGGTGGCCGTCGTTCTCTTTGGCTGGGGGATCCTGTGCTTTGGAGGGTGCTGCTGCAGTTGTGGGCACCGGTATGCTCCTGCATGGCCGCCCGGGGTGTGTAAGGTTGTGTTGTGGGCGGTTCCCCACCGTTCAATTTGAAGACACGGGGTGTGAGTGTGGACGAGTACGAGGCCTCATTAGTCATCAAATCGGGCGCGGAACTACTGTTGGCCGCTTCGTCTGACCCCCGTTCCGATGAAGGTTATGCTGGGGTCAAAGCCAACATCTCAGAAGCGCTTGAACGTAGCCGAAGCGCTGATGAATTTTGAGGCTGGTGTGGGTTCCCCGAGCCGTTCCACCGGCTGGGTTCAGGACCTCCGGCGCGTCGCGGACGATCTAGGGGAAAAGTAGGGTTGTTGCGGGCCGATGGTGGCCCATTGAACCTGGCCAGACAGGCCGGGCGGGTTTGACCTGGTTGTCGTGCCGACGAGCCGACTGTAAAAAGAGGTAAAGGCCATGGCAGCGTCTTCCAAGGCTCATTGGACCCAGGACGAGATCGACGCGCACGAGGCGCGAGGCGGAGGATGGGGTGGCGGCGGCCGGCCAATCCCTGGCCTTGATTACTCCACTGCGCCTCTTTCATGCAGCCCGTAAAGACCAGCCGTGACGGGAGCCGCGAGGCCAATCCCGAGAACGATGGGGATGACGATTGGGCTTAACGTATCCGTGCTGTGGAGCATCCCCTGTGGCGGGGGCGCCTGACCACTTCCAACCTCCCCTTGACGATGATAAGTAAACTTAGCAGTGGGCGTGATGTCCAGCAGTGCGGCGTCACGCTCCTGGCAGTTACAAAGCAAGTGATCTTATCCTGCGGGTTCGATTGAACGTGTAAACTTGCTCAAACGCGTCCACTCAGATGGTGGTCCCGTTCCGGAGGCCCGACCCGGCTTCTCTTTTCTTATCTGGAAGCGCCCGACTAAGAGATCCGTGCCCGCTGTTCACCGCAAACGCAAGGTTCCTTAAGCAGACGCGGCATCAACCCCTAACCCGCGTGTGCGCCCGCACACCCCGCGGGGACACCCTGCACCGGGTCTTGCACGTCCCACTCCCCGTCCTTGTCGGGGCTAAGCGGCGAAGATCCGTCCGGTCTGCCCCGAAAAGTCGGGCGGCAGGTCCCTGCCCTGCGCCGGTTCCAACACAGTATTGCTTCCCGATTGCGCTTGTGCGCACGTAGCCTGAAATGGGTGTTCCGATCACCACCACCGTCCCCAGTCTCTCCCTCCTGCCCATTCGCGGGCCTCTCGCCTACTCAGACGCGCAGGCGTTCCCTGTCCTGACCAAGGCGTACCTCCAGCTCTCCCAACAGGTCCGCGAGACGGGCCTGCTGCGCCGGACTCCGTGGTTCTACGCCCTTGTCGGCGGCGTTCTTGCCATCGGGATCGCCGGCTGTGCCGCCTTGTCGGTTCTGCTCGGGCCGAGCTGGTTCCAGCTGTTGATCGCCGCCGCGCTCGGAATTCTGTTCACGCAAGTCGCCTTTCTCGCGCACGAGGCAGGGCACCGCCAAATCCTGGCAGGGGGACCAGCCAACGATGTGCTCGCCCGCTTCCTGGGCGCTGTGGCGGGGTTGAGCTATTCGTGGTGGGACTCGAAGCACTCCCGCCACCACGCGAACCCCAACAAGGTAGGCCGCGACCCCGACATCGAGGTTGACACGATCTCATTCCTCCACGTGGACGCGGCCAAAGCCAGGGGCATTCGTGCCCTGATCACCCGCCGTCAGGGCTGGCTGTTCTTCCCGCTGCTGACACTGGAGGGCCTGAATCTGCACTATCTCAGCCTTCGCCACCTGCTCTCCCCAGGACCGGTCAAGGGCCGCAGGGTCGAGCTTGGCCTGCTGGCGCTGCGCTACTCCGCTGTCCTCCTGCCGCTCTTCCTGCTGCTCCCGCCAGGCATGGCGTTAGCATTCCTTGGAGTCCAGCTGGGAGTTTTCGGCCTGTACATGGGTGCGACGTTCGCCCCCAACCACAAGGGCATGCCTGTGATCGACCGCGATGCGAAGCTGGACTTCTTCTCTAAGCAGGTGCGCACGTCGCGGAATATCTCCGGGGGCTGGTGGGCCACGTGGCTCATGGGCGGTCTGAACTACCAGGTGGAGCACCACCTCTTTCCGAGCATGCCGCGCCCGCATCTGGCCAAAGCCCGCCGGCTTGTGCGTGAGCAGTGCACCCGGCTTTCGGTTCCCTACACCGAAACCAGCATCTGGAGCTCCTACGGCACCGTAATCACCTACCTGAACAGGGTGGGCCTCGCCGCGCGCGACCCCTTCGAGTGCCCCATGACCGCCCAGTACAGGCGCAGGTAGTGGCCTGCAGGGGGACAGAACACAAGCATCGAGCAGTCCGCATCACAGCGCGGTGCTTGAACAGCACGTTCTGGTCCCCGGCTGGCGGCCCGCGTTCAGATCCTTCCAGACACCAGCGCCGCTCCTGCCGGACGGCCCTTTGCAGACCCGAAAGGCGTACGCTGAATCATGAATAGCAACTACGTTCGGGGCGCTTCCCTCAGCTGCTCCTCGCTCCAAATGGACATCAAGCAAATGCTCGACGGGGCCGGGGCCCATGATTGCCGTATCACTTCCGAGCACGGCAACGGAGCGGTCACCTTCGGTTTCGGAGACCATCAGTTTCGTCTGATCGTGCCGCACCCTGAGCCGACCGATCCGCCTAGGGTGCCCGGCACCAGCCAGCGCGGCGAAACATCAACGGTCAAGAGCACCCGGCTGACCTGGAAGCCGCGCGCCATTCCTGGCGTCAGTTGTCTCTGCTGATCAAGGCCAAGCTTGAAGCTGTTGCGGCCGGCATCGTGACTTTCGACGCGGAGTTCCTCGGCTACATGCTCATGCCCGGCGGCGGGACCGTCTTCCAAGCCGCTGCGCCCGAGTCGGCTCTCTTCCTACGCCACGGAGGTCATTCACAACCTGGGTGAGGCCAGCTATCGCGGCCGCGAGGTGGACCAGCGCAATCTTACACATCAAAGCTCGGGCATTAAAGAAGTAACGGGAGAATCGAAGCAGGGTTCGGAACCAATGGTAAGAACCCTGATCAACGGTGCGGCTCGTGCAGGTTTAGCTTGAGCATGGTCGTTTCCGGAGCCACTCTGCTGCCGAATTAATTCACCGTAAGGCAGACCAGGAATGCAGCGCACTCCTACCGTGGATGCGACCCATTCTCCCAAAATACTACCTGGTGTCCTGCGGTGTTTATGATGCATCCGGGTCCCTACGGGGGATTGGCCCACTTCCAACAAAGGAAATGCATGGCAGTGGGCGTGAGCCTGCACGAAAGGATTTGATCATTGGTGGAGAGCCGGTTCCCCGACGAGGACCCGTTTCCGCTGCAGGACTTGCCTGGCGGCGGCGCCCCGTTGGTGCGGGAACAGGCGTACGAGATCATTCAGGCGGTCCTGAGCGGCACTGATCCCGCCGGGGAGGAGGCCCGTGAACGCTTACGCGAACACGTCGCCGCGCACCCCGGAAACCCGGAGACCGCCCTCCGTGAGCACCTTGTCTTTTCCCGTGCCCTGGCCAGGCACCTGGCCGGGAAGCCAAGACCCCCTCGGGAGGACGTCCATCGGCACCAGGGCGAACGGGACATGGGCAGGCCTGGCCAGGAACGGGCGGCGATCGAGGCCGTCCTCCGGGGCGACAGGCTGGTCACCGCCTTCCAGCCCATCCACGACCTGGCCCGGAAGGAAGTCATCGGCGCAGAGGCCCTGACGCGCTTCGTGTGGGAAAACGGGGACGACGCGGGGTCCTGGTTCCGGAATGCTGCAGCCGTCGGCCTGGCGGCAGACCTTGAATTCTCGGCACTGCGAACTGCGCTGGCGGCAGCACAGGACCTGCCGGCCCACTGGTCCTGGCCCTGAACATCTCCCCGACGGTCTGCCTTGATCCGCGGCTGTTGCTGATCCTGGAAAACGCTGCTGTGGAACCAGCCCGGATCATGCTGGAACTTACGGAGCGGATCCAACCCGGACAGTTGCGCCCTCTTCTGGACGCCCTGAGGCCACTGCGCCGTAGCGGCATGGGGCTGGCGGTCGATGAAGCCGGACCGGACGCGGCCTCGATGCGCAACATCCGGGTGCTTAAACCCGATGTCTCAAGGTCCGCCCGGACCTTGTCGCCGGCATCGACACCGATCCCGGCCGCCAGTATCTCCTGGCCGACCTCGTCGAGTTCGGACGACAGACCAGTGCCGTCCTGGCGGCGGTGGGAATCGAAACGGGCAACGAACTGGCCGTCCTGACCCGACTGGGAATCTCCGCCGGTCAGGGACACTTCCTCGGCAAACCCACGCTCGAGCCCAACGACTGGGCCACCTGGTCAGCCCTCGCCCCAGAAGGCACCAGCCGGGCACGGCACAGGGCCCCGGAACCACGTATGGAAACCCGGAACCCCTCCACCGACATCTGAGTGACCGGAGCCTCCCCTGCTCGGCTCCCGCCATATTGCGATGTGCCACGCGAACGTTATGTTGAGGTCCTCGTGGGCGAGATTGTGGCAGCGCGGATGCGCGCCCTGCGCAGAGTTATTCGGAGCGGCTACTTCCCGTCTTCTGTGGGCCTGGCAGGAGTGGTGGTATTGGTCCGACCTGATGTTCGACGGCTTTTCGCTGCTCAGCAGGAGCCATCCGCCGCTGGAAACGCTGGCCCGGCTGCTGTTTATCTATGTTCTCTCGTCCTGTGAATGGCCGTGGGCCTCGGGCGGCAGGCTACCTGTGGCGGCGCCTGCCGCCGTTGGAGGTCCATGACGACCGTCGTGTCGCCCTGTTCCACTGTCAGGCTGGCGAACGCCTGGTACTGGCGGTGACCTCGACCGTGTATCCTACCGATTCAAGGGCTGCTCTCATCTTGTCCACGGACGCCGCGAACGTTTCAGGGGTGTGCCTTCGGTACAGCGCGAACAGATCGACGTCCTCTGACATCCGGGCGATCACGCCGTGTTCGGCCAGTGCCTGTCCGCCGGCGAGGATGAAACCGTCGTCGGCGAGAACGGACAGCGCTATTCCGGTTGCTGCGCGCTGAGCGTCGTCCACGAAGGATGCTCCCGGCTTTCACGGTGCTTGGGTAGCTGAGGAAAGGCCGTCTCCCAGACTTGACGGCACCGGTCGGGCAGCCGCATCGAGGGCCACAGGGCAAGCAAGCGGCCGGCGTTTACGATGCGGCCGATCTCATCGACCGACCCCGAGTTCTGCAGCGCCAGCTGGTACAGCACGGCGCAGCTTCCATCGTCACCCACGTCGTAGCCCCTGCCCGGTCCCCAGTCCAAATGGACCGGCAGCTGCACCGTACCCGACGCCGGGCCTTCAGATGCTCAAGCGCACCCGGGATCAGGTAGACGAGGGAATCAGCTATGGTGTGCCGGGCCTCTGGCCCGTAAACGTAGTCCCGCAGGCCCGTCCGAACCCGTTCAGAAACGGTTGTGCCTTCCCTGACAGCCTTGGCATGGGCCTGGTCCCACAAGTCATCGTCAATACGGATCGTATGCCTCGTTGTGCCGGCCGACATCGCGCCCTCCTGACCAAGTCCCTGTCCTTCCGCTTCCAAAATTACAGGGTGTCATGACACCTCGGAAAGCATTGACCATCCTATCTGCCGGCAGGATCCGGACTTGAGGCGTCACTGCCCGAAACCCTTCGCGTCGGCAACAAAACCGCAACCCGCAGCCGGCAAAAGAAATAACCGGCAGGTCATGCCGCGCAGCGCCCGTCGCCGTATGAACAGGTATTAGCCAAAAGGAAGAAAGGATGCCGCCCGTGCGCGGAGAAAAGTCAGACCTAAGTGTGCAACATTGTGCACGCCCACCATGGCCGGACAAACCCGCACGCTGGCCACCCGTATCGGCAGCAGCGGGACCGCCGATCGAGAAAAAATCTGGAAAAACTTCCCGAGGTCATGTCATCGCGACATCCACTGCCCATGAATAGGTGAATAACCAGACACAGCCATCACACCAACCCCTCAAGGAGGACCAAATAGCGCCAGATACCAGCAAGCGGAGGGCCACCCAGCACGGCCCTGAACCCGCCACCCGCACAACTAAATAGGGCGCCGCGGGCCCCAGGCACAGGCCGCGATAAACGTCAGAGGGACCCAACAGGGTCAATGTCCACACATTAAATGTCAATGGCCATTAGTTTCTGCCCGTGGGCGGCCAGTAGAACTGCCCGCTGGTGGCCAGTAAAACTGCCCGGTGATGGCCAATAGATCTGCCCACTGATTGGTTCGGCGGGATTGGCCATCGTCGGGTCTTGTTAGTTCAGTTGGGTGACTCCTTTTCCGGCGAGGGCCTGGGTGAGGCGGATGGAGTCGCCGCTGGTCTGGCAGACGTGGGCGTGGTGTAGGAGCCGGTCGACGGTTGCTGTGGCCAGGGTTTTGGGCATGAGTTCGTCGAAGCCGGCCGGGTGAAGGTTCGAGCTGATCGCAACTGAGCGTTTTTCGTAGGCGGCGTCCACGACCCGGTAGAGTCCTTCGGCCGCGTCGGTGGCCACCGGTAACAGTCCAATGTCATCGATTACCACGAGCTCGGCCCGCAGGATTCTGGTCACGGCGCGGGTGACGCTGTCGTCGGTGCGGTGGGCGCGGATCAGGGCGCCGAGGTCCTCGAGCCGGAACCAGGCCACGCGCATGCCGGCTTCGACGGCTTGCTGGCCGAGGGCTTCGAGGAAGAACGTTTTCCCGGTGCCGGAGGGTCCGCAGACGACGAGGTTTTCCCTGCGCGTGATCCATTCCAGGGTGCGCAGGGCCTGCTGGGTTGGGCCCGGGATGGAGGAGACGGCGGGGTCCCAGGCGTCGAAGGTTTTCCCGGTCGGGAAGCCTGCTGCCTTGCGCCGTGTGGCGAGCATGGACCGGGCCCGCCCGGCGGCTTCCTCGGCGAAGAGTGCCTTGATGATCTCGGCCGGTTCCCAGCGCTGGGCGCGGGCGGTCGCGATCAGCTCCGGTGCCAGGGCGCGGGCGTGGGGCATTTTCAGCTGCCGCATCAGCGCTTCGAGCTCGGCCGGCAGGGGCGGGGCGGTGGTGTTCGTGGTGCTGACCGGGCTCATCGGTTCTGCTCCCTTGTGGTAGTGGAGGGCGCGGCGCCCAGGCCTGCCCACGCGCTCGTGCCTTGGGTCAGGGAGCGGGTCTCGTCCGCGGCGTGGGTGGTGGTGCGTCTGACGTTCGCGTTCAGGATCGAGGCCAAGTCGCCGTGAGCGAAGCGGCCATAGAGTGCCGCGTCACCCAGGGCCCGGTCCACCTGTTCGGTCCCGGCGATTTTGGCCAGGGTCACGGCCTCGGCCATTTTCACGTTCATCCGCCCGGTCCCGGCGGCGGCGGCTTCGACCAGCCAGGTCGCGGCGCCATTGCCGATGCTGAGGAATTCGGCTTCGTCGGCGGTGCGGGCTTTGGGTGTGTAATCGCCCGGGATCCGGGTCCTGGTCCCGGGGAAGTGCTCATCGTTGATGGCAGGGCTGCCGGGCCTTGCCCGTTCGTGCCGGGCGACTTCGACCGGACCGCCGGGGCCGTGGTGGACGATGATGACCTGCTCGCCCGGGCCGGTGCCGTGGGCGCGGACGAATACCCTGGCCCCGAGCAGGTGCGCCGGGACGGAATACTGCGCGTTCTCGAACGTCACCATCGGGGTGTTCTCCGGGACCGTGCGGGCGAGCCCGAACGCGACCGTGTGCGCGGCCTCCGGAACCCGGTGCAACCGAGGCGCCTCCTCAATGAGCACGGCAGCCGGTTTACGCCGCGTGGCACGGTGCTCCCGGTTATTCACCTCGTCCATAAACGCCTCACACGCCTTCTCCAACTCAGCGAATGTGGAGTACTCGGCCCGCAGATTCGTATCCGTCGGCACCAGGTCAGCCTTGGCCAGCTTCACCGACGCCTCGACCCCGCCCTTCGTGGCAGGGTCAGCCGGCTGGCAGGTGAGCACGGTGACACCGTAATGCCGGGCGAAATCCAAGGTCTGCTGGTTCCGCACCGGCACCCCGGCCACGTGCGCGGTAGTCACCGTCTTCTCGTTATCGGTCAGGACATAGGTCGGTGCCCCGCCCAGGATCCGGAAGGACCGGTCCAGCGCGGCGAACACGCTCGGCGCGGTCCGGTCGCGCAAGGGGATCACGATCCGGAACCTCGAGAACGCCAGCCAGGCAACGAACAGGACTGTCTTCACCCCGCCGATACGCGGCCCGTCACCGAAGTCGTACTGCAGCCACATCCCCGGCTCCGCGATCCAAGGGCGGTGCACGCGCACATGGCCCAGCCGCCAAGCCGCTTTGACCTGAGCGATCGCCCGGCGGGTGGACCGCTCCGAGCCCTCATAACCCAAGGCGAGGAGCTTCTCGTGGGCTTTATCAGCACGGATCCGGCCCTTGGACGCCTCCACCCATTCCTCGATCTTGGGCAGGAACGCGTCCGTGACACGGTCACGCGGCGCCGGCTCAGCGATCGGCCGGCCAGCATCCCGCGCCGCAACATGCCTGGCAACAGTGTGATGGGAACAGCCCGTCAGCTCTGCGGTTGCACGCAACGACCCCGTCAGATCGTAGGCAGCAAGAATTTCCATGATTTCTCCGTCAGACTTCATACAGGGCCTCTTCCTGGGCGACATTCGATGCGACTAGACACCGTCATCAAATCCCGGGGAGAGGCCCCCGCCGCTTAAGACGCGGCAGAACAAGTAAGGAAGTGGGCAGATCTCATGGCCACCAGTGGGCAGTTCTACTGGCCGTCAGTGGGCACTTTCGTGGCCGCCTACGGGCAGTTTTTCATGGCCGCTAACACATCCTTGGCGTGAAACGGAACTGCTCCAATCCGGCAACCACAACAGCCAGTTCATACCCATCATCGCACTCCATCGGCTCCATGCTGATCGGGGTGCCATCAGCCGCAAAATCTCCTGCGAGAATTGATAGGTCGACAAGGCGGATTGCGATCAGTTCTTGGTCTAAGAGGGCAGCACGAACTCCTGCAGACACCCGATAGCTCGCTGCTCCCGTAAAGCCAGTGATCGGGTCCTGAGTCATCTGAGGCACAGTGTAGATGACAGGGCTCTTCATAGCCTGTGTCTCTTGTAATTTGATCGACAAATCTGGTGGTGGTGTTCGTCGAGTGTCGAAGGCGAGGAGGAGATCATGTTGCGCTAATTCGTGTACTGCGTACCCGGAGCGCCCTTCTCGAGCCTCTAATAAGAAGTCGCTGATGCTATCCCACTCGGGTTGTTCGGACTTCATGATTTCCAAGACCAGACGAAGCTGCCAGTCCACAATATCGCTGACTTGGGGAACCTTGGCAACTTCCCCGGGCAACGAACGCCGAGTAGGCATGGGTTTCGATGACGTTGGTACAGCATCTTCCATTGTTGCCCCTTTGATGCAAGGCACGATCATGCCCGACCCGACTATCGCATCCCGATGGTCAAAGCTGGCAGGTTCTCCAGCGAGGAGTTATTCCACGATCCCCGATGCACCTTAGGAAAATCTTTGGACTCCCAAGGAAAATGCCTTGGAAGTTCCACTTTCGGGAGACGGGTAAATAGGCCGACCCGAAGGGTCGGGTGTGCTACGGGGGCCAGGCACGAGAGCGCCTCATCCACATGCCTTTTTCGCAACAATCATTACGACCAGCAGGTTGACGGGGCGTGAGGGTGGAGTCTCCAGAGAGCCTGCTCTTCACCGACTAGGACTGCCACATGGCTAACCGGCCTTCGCCGAAGTCGAACGCGCCCTGATCCGGGAACGCCAGGGCGATTCATCGCCATGGCCAAGCAACGAGGCGCCTACAAAGGCCGGAAGAAAGCTCTGACCCCGGAACACGCGGCCGGGCTGGCGTGAAGCGGGCGGCCAACGGGATCCCCAAATCCGGCCTCGCGCCCGACTACGGCATCAGCCAGGCCCGGCCGCGCAGAAGCGCCGGTAGGCTGGACGAAAGCCCCAATCGGTCTGCCGGATCATGGCCCCTAGGCTGTTTCAATATCTCGGGCGGTCTCTTTGCAATTTATCAGAGCGGACTTTTGGCCGGTGACGTTCGATGAGTGCCATGGCCATCTGCTGGGCGAGTTCGGAGGCCCCGGGGTCGCTTTCCATGGCGGAGATGATCGCTCCTTTCAGCAACAGGTGCCATGCCCGGGCGAAATCACCGCAGCGCTCCAGCGCGGCATGCTCGGCTAAGATCTGTGCGTGCCCGCGGATCCTTGCCAGGTGTTCCACGCAGGCCCTACCCAAAAGATGGTCCGGACCCATTTCCATCAGGACTTTGATCAGCATGTTGGATCGGTGTCCACCGTCTCTGAGCCAGTCGGCCAACGATCCGCAGAAGTACGATCCGACGGCCAGCCGGGAAACCCTGGACCACTCCATTCCGTACATCTTCACCGTCGCGCTGCAGGACGGGGCCTGGCACCACGTGGACTCCTACTCCCCCGAACGCGCCGCCCGCCCTGACACGGTGGAGCTATGGCAGAAGGTGTCCACCGTGGAGGATCCGGAGTGGACCCGCCGCTACCACTCCCTGGACATCTCGGAGAAGGCCTTCGGCGGTTCCGTGGAAATCACCCTCACCGACGGGACCGTCATCCGGGACGAGATCGCGGTGGCGGACGCGCACCCATTGGGTGCCCGGCCGTTCACCCGCGAGCAGTACGTGAACAAGTTCCGGACGCTGGCCAAGGGCCTCGTGGCGGAGGACGAAATCGAAAGGTTCCTGGCCGCCGTCGAACGCCTTCCCCAACTGGGCCCCGGCGAACTGGACCAGCTCAACATCGCCGCCGCCCCCGGCGTCATCGACTTCGCCGCCGCACCCAAGGGACTGTTCTAGATGCTCTACTCAAAAACCACCCCGGAACAGAAACGACTCCGGCTCCGTGAACTCCTGGCATCGGGAACCATCCAGCAGTTCCCTGGGGCGTTCAGCCCGCTTTCCGCCCGCCTGATCGAGGAGAAAGGGTTCGCCGGGGTCTACATCTCCGGCGCTGTCCTGGCCAATGACCTCGGCCTGCCGGACATCGGCCTGACCACCCTCACCGAGGTCGCCACCAGGGCAGGGCAGATCGCCCGGATGACTGACCTGCCCTGCCTTGTGGACGCGGACACCGGCTTCGGCGAACCCATGAACGTGGCCCGCAGCGTCCAGGAACTGGAAAACGCCGGGCTCGCCGGGTGCCACATCGAGGACCAGTTCAACCCCAAGCGCTGCGGCCACCTGGACGGCAAGAACGTCGTGGACCTGGAGACGGCAACCAAACGCATCAGGGCCGCGGCGGACGCGCGCCGGGACCCGAACTTCCTGATCATGGCCCGCACCGACATCCGCGCGGTGGAAGGACTGGAAGCGGCGAAGGACAGGGCCAAAGCCCTGGTGGAGGCCGGAGCCGACGCCATCTTCCCCGAAGCCATGGCCACGCTGGAGGAGTTCAAAGCCATCCGCGACGCCGTGGACGTCCCGATTCTGGCCAACATGACCGAATTCGGCAAAAGCACCCTGTTCACGGTGAACGAGCTGGCCGGCGTCGGAGTCAACATGATCATCTACCCGGTGACCCTGCTCCGTAGTGCCATGGGCGCCGCTGAACGGACGCTCGACGCAATCATCACCACCGGGAGCCAGGATGCACAGGTAGGGAACATGCTGACGCGCGCGCGGCTCTATGACCTCGTGGACTACGAGGCCTACAACCGCTTCGACACCGGGGTCTTCAACTTCCAGATACCTGGCGCCCGCTAACACCCGAACCGCACGAAGGAGTCCAGCATGACCGATACAGAGATGAAGAAGGGCCTTGCCGGCGTCGTGGTGGATTACACCGCCGTCTCCAAGGTCAACCCGGACACGAATTCGCTGCTGTACCGGGGGTACCCGGTCCAGGAACTGGCGGAGCGGTGCAGCTTCGAGGAGGTTGCCTACCTGCTCTGGAACGGCGAACTCCCGAACACCGAGGAAATGGCCTCCTTCACAGCGCGGGAAAGGGCCGGCCGGGCCCTGGAGCCGGCAGTGAAACAGGTGATCGACACTTTACCGGTCACGGCCCACCCAATGGACGTCTGCCGGACGGCTGCCTCGGTCATGGGCGCCCGGCACCCGCTGGCCGAAGACTCCTCACACGAAGCCAGCATGGCCAAGGCAGTCGACCTGTTCGCGGCCATGCCCGCCGTCGTGGCCTATGACCAGCGGCGCCGGCGGGGCCAGGACATCGTAGAAGCCCGGGACGACCTTGGCTACTCCGCCAACTTCCTCTGGATGTCCTTCGGCGAGGAGCTTGCGCCGGAGGTCGTCGAGGCCTTCAACGTCTCGATGATCCTCTACGCCGAGCACTCCTTCAACGCCTCCACCTTCACGGCCCGAGTGGTGACCTCTACCCTGTCTGATCTTCATTCAGCCGTTACGGCGGCCATCGGCGCACTCAAGGGTCCCCTGCATGGAGGCGCAAATGAAGCCGTCATGCACACCTTCGAGGAGATTGGGATACGCAGCGAAGAGTCCCTCGAAGAAGCAGCAGCCCGAGCCAAAGCCTGGATGGAACATGCCCTGGCCAAGAAGAAGAAGGTCATGGGCTTCGGGCACCGCGTCTACAAGCACGGCGACTCGCGAGTGCCCACCATGAAGGCCGCCCTGGACAAAATGATCGCCCACTACGGCCGGCCCGAACTGCTGGGACTGTACAACGGGCTCGAAAAAGCGATGGACGAGGCTAAAGGCATCAAACCGAACCTCGACTACCCCGCCGGCCCCAGTTACCACCTCATGGGCTTCGACACCTACATGTTCACCCCCATCTTCGTCGCCAGCCGCATCACCGGCTGGACCGCCCACATCATGGAACAGGCCGCTTCCAATTCACTGATCCGCCCTTTGAGCGCATACAACGGCACGGATCAGCGGTCCCTTTAACCGGCACGAAGCCGGCACTAGCTGCGGTGAGGCGCCGGATGATCATCCGGATCATCAGCTATTTCGCAACGTTCACGGCGCCTCACCGCTTCAACCCGATCCATTACTTTTTGACCTGACAGGAAGCTGCATCCTCACTTGCAGCCGGACTGGCAGCGCGCCTCAGGACAGTATGTGGAAGTACGACATCATGGCGAGATCGTTCGAACAGGGACGGTCGAAGACATCATGGCAATCAACCCCATCTTTGAGCCTCAAGCGTCAAGCAAATGAGGCGCAGCTACGGCGCGTCAATAATGAAGGGCTACTGCAATGACCAGAATGTTAATTATCGGACCACCGGGTTCGGGCAAGGGTACCCAGGCGGAGCGCATTTCAGAGCGCCTCGGCGTCGTTCCCATCTCCACCGGTGACATCTTCCGCACCAATGTGAAGGAAAAGACACCGCTGGGTGTCGAGGCCATGAAGTACATGGACGCCGGGGACTTTGTCCCGGACAGCGTGACGAACAAGATGGTCCGTGACCGGCTCAACGAGGCCGACGCTGAAGACGGCTTCCTGCTCGACGGCTACCCGCGCACCACGGCGCAGGTTCACTACCTGGACGACATCCTGGCCGCCGGTGACCAGAAGCTCGACGTCGTCCTGCAGCTCACTGCCGATGACGACGAACTCGTGACCCGCATGCTGGGCCGCGCCAAGATAACCGGCCGCAACGACGACAATGAGGCGGTCATCCGTCATCGACTGGATCTTTATCATGAGCAGACCGAGGCCGTTGTGGCCAAGTACGCCGAGCGCGGCGTACTTACCCAAGTGGACGGCACAGGCAAGATCGATGAGGTCACTGTCCGCGTCATGCATTCCATCAAAGAAACTCAGGCATAAACCAGGCAAGAGCAAGGAAGCTCTTCCCGCAGGCAGTGACTTGGGGCCGCAGAGAAAGCCTGGGGGGGGTAATGGACACACGAAAGGGGCGGTTTCGGCATGGCCGTTATCTCTCAAGCGATTAGTTGTGCAGACGGTCACGTGCTGCGAGGGCACCTATGGGAGGCCATGTCCTCGGAACAGGAGGCAGCAGACGCAGTTGTTGTCATCGCCGGTGCCACCGGGGTCAAGGCGAGCTACTACCACCGCTATGCAGCGTTCCTGTCAGAGAACGGGTTTACTGTGATCACTTTTGATTACCGCGGTATCGGTGAGTCCAGGGGTTCCACGATAAAGAACCTGGGGGCCAGCTGGTACGACTGGGGCATGAAGGACCTTGATGCGATTTTCGGATGGGCTCTCCTCCACTGCGGTGAAAAGAAGCTGAACGTCGTGGGCCACAGTTTCGGGGGCTTTGGTGTCGGGCTGGCGAGCAATGGGCGGCGGATTAATCATCTGCTGACAGTCGGTGCGCAGCATGCCTACTGGCGGGACTACCGGCCGGGACACCGGCTCGGGCTGTGGTGGCGTTGGCATGCCCTGATGCCTGCCCTGGCCTGGTGGCATGGCTACTTTCCCGGCAAACGCCTAGGATGGCTGGAAGATTTACCCCAAGGGGTGGCGATGGACTGGGCGCGGGGCCGCAAAGATTTCACCGCCGGCCGGGCCGGCCCTCTCCGGGAGCAGATTCAGGCACACCAGGCTTCATTCACCGCGCCGACGCTGGCTGTGGCTGCCACAGATGATCCGTTCGCCACAGAGGTCGCGGTCGCCCGCGCACTCGGCTACTACCCCAACAGCCCGGCCACTACCGTGCGATTAAAACCGCAGGACTTCGACCGAACAGAGATCGGGCACTTCTCCCTTTTCCACAGCAGCTTTCGCCACACCTTTTGGCCAGGTACACTCCGTTGGCTGCACGATGGGGTAAATCCATGGCCGTAAAACAAGCCGGGCCGATAGATTCCACGCAGTACAACGACAGGCCCGCGGCCAGCAGCGCCAACTGACAGTGACGTCAGTGGACCGGCGAAAGCGGCCGAAAACGGCGCATGCGCCCAACCGCCTTGCCGCAGGTTCATGCCCCGATGACCACATCAAAAGTAGGACCTTCTATCCAGGAGAATCATGACCAACCTGACCTACCGCGCTTACCAGGTGACTGCACCTAAACAGGAAGCGGAACTGGTCACCCTGACTGAGGCAGATCTGCCCGAAGGTGACCTCACGGTGCGCGTGACGCACTCGTCGCTCAACTACAAGGACGGACTCGCCATGACCGGAAAACCCGGGGTCGTCCGGGCCCTCCCCCTGACGTGCGGCATCGACCTCTCCGGTACCGTCGTCGAGGCGGGCGGGGGCTTCGCCCACGGCGACGAGGTCGTGCTCACCGGCGCGAACCTCTCCGAGACCCGGCCTGGCGGTTACTCCGGCTACCAACGGGTCGAGTCCGGATCCGTAGTCAAGGCCCCCGTGCGACTCGGCACGTGGGGGTCGATGGCCGTCGGCACAGCCGGCCTGACGGCCATGCTCTGCATCCTGCGCCTGCGCGCCGCCGGCATCGAGCCAGGATCCGGCCCCGTGCTGGTCACCGGGGCGACCGGCGGTGTGGGCAGCTTCGCCGTCGGTGCCCTGTCCCGTCTCGGTTACGAGGTCCACGCATCCACAGGCAAGGAAGCAGAGGAACCTTACCTCAAGGCGTTGGGAGCAGCCGAGGTCATATCGCGCGACAGCCTGTCTGCCGAGACCTCGGCGCTCAGCAAGCAGCGCTGGATCGGATGCATCGACAGCGTGGGCGGCACGGTCCTCGCCAACGTCCTGAGCCAGATCAAGTACTCCGGCGCGGTCGCGGCCTGCGGACTCACCGGCGGAGTCCAATTGCCGGCAACGGTCATGCCGTTCATCCTGCGGAACGTCTCACTCCTCGGCGTCGATTCAGTTAATGCTTCCCCGGAGTTGCGCCGCGAGGCGTGGGCAGAGCTCGACCGCCTCTTCAGCGCCGATGAGCTGCGTGAGGTTGCGGTGGATGCAGGCTGGGAACAACTCCCCGAGCTGAGCCATAAAATCCTCACCGGGACCATCCGTGGTCGCGTGGTCGTGGACATTACCGGCATGGCGGACTGAGCGGGCCGTATCTACCTCGGTCCAGATTCGGGGCCGCGGGGAACGCCGCCAGTGCGGTATCCCAGCGTCCGTACCGTTGTGCCGGGCTCGGCTAAGCAGGCCGCAATGACCTCTCCAAACGCTTGTTCGTGTGTTTGGGCTAGAAGGCACAATCAACCATTGACAGATTGGACTACACCCGACCCGACATCCAGCCCCTGGACCTCTTGACGTTCGTGTGGGAAGGCCCTAGAACTCGGTTCCACATGTTGGAGAGGGTTGGAGGCTGCGATGGCTGGTCAGCGAATTGTTACGTGTTGTTACGTGCGTGTGAGCGCTCTGAACCAAAACGAAAAGCGTCAGCTCGACGGCTTGGTCCTGGACCGGGTCTTCACGGACACGGCCTCCGGCAGGGACACCGCCCGGCCACAAGTGGCAGAACTGCTGGGCTTCGCCCGTGACGGGGACACCGTCGTCGTGCACAGCATGGACCGGCTCGCACGGAACCTTGATGCCCTTCGCGCCCTGGTCCAATGACTTACTCGCAAAGGCGTGCGGGTGGAGTTCGTCAAGGAACACCTGCTCTTCACCGGGGAGGACTCCCCCATGGCCAACCTCATGCTCTCCGGCATGGCCGCCTTCGCCGAATTCGAACGGGCACTCATCCGGGAACGCCAGCGCGAAGGCATCGCACTTGCCAAACAACGCGGCGCCTACAAAGGGCGGAAAAAGACGCTCACCCCGGAACGGGCAGCCGAACTGGTCCAGCGGTCGGCCAACGGAATTCCCAAAACTGTCCTGGGCGGCGAGTACGGGCGTCAGTCGGAGGAGACGGTGTACCAGTACCTGCGTCAGGCCAAGCTCTCCTAGTACCACGGTCGCGTTTATTTTCTTGATTGTCGATGCTCCTATAGACGTCAAATCACTGGTGGTAAGCGCCGAAGTAGGGCCACCGAGAACAGGGTCCGGTCTTCCGGGGTGGTGAGGGATGGGTGGGGGAGGTGAACGGCGGGGCCCGCTTTTAGATGAATGGGCTGATCATGGTCCATCCGGGGTCGTAGGTGTGGATCGCTTCGACATGGTGTCGGGTGTCCGCGAAGCGGTCGATGATGTCCCGGCCGTTCTGGTCTTCGGAGTCGGTGTAGTAGTGCAGGATGCGTCGACCATTTGATGTCTGGGTAGCGACCAGCAGGCCTCGGGGTCCGAGGGCTGCTGTCAGCGTCTGTTCGGCCCTGTGCAGCTCTATCGCTTCATCGTAGTCCGGCAGCCCGTCCGGGCGGGTCTGCGGGTAACCGATCTGGAGGGCTGTGTGCAGGTCCAGCAGGGGGTGGTCGATCCACCGTAGGGGATGCAGGGCTCTGATGATAGTGCGAGGTCCCGAGTCCGTTCCGGCGTCCTCTAGTGTCCAGCCGATGTGCGCGTGCCGGGCCGCCATAGCGTCGATGATGTGGGGAAGGTCAGTTGCCGGGAGGCTGTCCGGGGGTTCGGTCTCGGCGGAGTAGACGGTACGGATCCATCGTTGGACGTTGTCTTCTCCGAGCAGCCAGTACAACAGCAAGCAGGAGAGCTGGTGCCGGTGGCCGGGGGCCAGTCCGGTAAAGGCCGGGTGGTGGAGGCTGACGTGGGCCCAGGCATGTTCCTCCTCCAGGGTCACTGAGATCCGGGCCAGGCCAAGGTTGATCGGTTTCCCGACTATTTTGATGGTGACGGCGAGCATCCCTGGTTGCCGGTGCCTGGCTCCGGCGAATTCCCATATCGGCGTGGGCGGTGGGGCCGCCCGCCGCCACCGTTCGGCCAGGACCCGCAATCCGGGGTCCCCGCCGCCTGAGACGCAGAACTGGTGCAGTGCACGGACGCCTTGTCCGGTCTCCCAGCTGAGCCCCGGGCCGATCGCGTTGACCATGGCATCGACCGTGTTCGGCAGGTCCCCGTAGTCACCTGTCGTGACCGCTTCACCGAGGAGTCCGGCACCTTCTGCTGACCACCATCGCCAGAACTCGGAAATGGCGCGGATCTGAACGGTGCTGTTCCGTCGTGGAATGCGCACTGTGGCCTCCTGTCATCTGGCCACGGAAGTGGCAGCTCGCCGCGGCTTGGGACGGCGCCGGCCATGCATGGACTATTTGCCCGGACCGGCTGTCTGGACGGGACTCGCGACCCTCCGTCCAACCTGACAGCCAGAGCCTGCCAGTTCCTGCCTAGGAAAAAATCGTCTTTCCTGAGGCTCATCGAGGCCCCCTCCCCGCACAAGCGTCCCCCCAAATAGCCGACTCATGTTCGGAACTGGCTCACCACGCGGGTCGCGCCGATCGCGCCGGAAGGGGGATCTTTGATAGAGGGCGTGGTTGGCATTGCCGTCGCCACCCCTGCTGAGTCGACGGCGGGTTGTCTTGCCTGATGATGCCGGCACGGGGGCAACCCTAACGAGTGAAGCAAATTGGGCCTCGTTTCCCAATCGGTCCGGGTTGCCTCGGCGGTGACCAGGAGCTGACTGGCCACGTCAGTGCCGACGCCGGGCAGGTCGCAGAGCATCGGGGCGTAGGCGTCGCTGATTTCCTGCAGCGCTGCGTCCGCGGCGGCGATCTCTGCGGCCAGTGACTGGCGGCGCGTGGCAAGGGCTTTCAGCGTCACGAGGGTCACGTACTCGGGGTCAGCCGTGTGCCCCGAAGGTCTCGTGCGCTGCAGGGCTGGGATCAGCGTGGATGTGGCCATTGCCCGGTATTTCGCCCGGAGTTTGTCCGGGGCTGAAACGAGCAGGCCCTTGATCTGATTGATCGCCGCGGTGCGGGCCTTCATCGCAGAGGCACGCCCGGCGCGCAGGATCCGCAGGCATTCGACGGGGCCGTCTTTGGCCTTCGGGATCGACGTGGTCCGTCCTTCGAGCACCGACTTTGCGGCTTCGTAGGCGTCCAGCGGGTCGGACTTAGCTCTTAGCCGCCGTGCGGCCCGCTTCGGTCCGTTTACCTCCAGCACTGTCAGCCCAGCGGCTCAGGGTCCGGGCGAGCTCCGCGCCGTAGGAGCCTGTTCCTTTCGACACCGGACGGCGGTGACCATGCCGTAGCTGGTGATGAAGTCTACGATTTTCCGGTATCCGGATCCCACGGCGTGGGCGAGCATGGATAGGGTGATGTGGCGGTACCAGCCGGTGTACTGGCGGACCTGGTAGTGGTCGAGCCCGGCTTCGCCTTTGGCGGTCTGGAAGGTTTCCTCGATCAACCAGCGCACCCCGGCGACCCGGGCCATCTCGGCCAGGGCGGCGCGGTTGGGCGTGTGGCAGATGAAATACGCGAGCTCGGAAGGATTGGCCAGGTTGCGGCGGGCGAGCAGCCAGTGCTCGGCCTGGCCGTCTTCGGCGCCGTTGATCCTGACCCTCGCCCAGGCATAGTGGCGGATTCGCTTGGATCCGTCGCCGGCTGAGCGGGTCCGCCACGCGGTCGGGACGAGGTCCGCGACCGCTGCGTCGGCCCGCTTCTCAATACCGAGGAAGGAATCATCTTTGACCACAACTCGCTGGGACACCCCCTGTTCGACGCGGCCGCAAAGCGCATCCTGCTGGCCGACCATACGAAGTTCGAGAAGCGGGCCTGCACGCCATCCTCTCGCTGGAGCGCTTCGATGCGGTCATCGTCGACGCACGCACGGACCGCGAGCACATCGGCAGGCTGCGCGACAAGGGCGTGCGGGTCCTGGTCGCGAGCCGACACCACAGACAGTAGCCGCTACCGCTGCGGCTCTCGGACACCGATCAACCAAATTCATCGGATCTGCTCAGTCCGTACTGATAGAAATCTTAAGAGTCTTTACATCCGCTGCGAGGGCAGGCTAGCGGCTGGGGAAATGAAAGCCCACACACAGTGAACCTGGTTGGCTCTGAAGCGGGCTGGCTCTGGTTGATGATGAAGCAGGTTCCAGGTCTTGAAGCTGATGTAGGCCCTGGTCGTTCAAGCCGCGCAGCGCCCGAAACGAACCGGCTTTGGCGAACGTCAGGTGGTGGAATGAGATCGAAGTCCTCCTTGTCACCGGCCGGGGAATTGCGAATACGGAGCCGGTCCCAACCATACGGTTAGGACCGGCTCCGACCTTCGGAAAGAACTAGACCCGGACGCCGGCCTTGGTGCGGATCAGGTCCAGTGCCTGAACGAGGTACCCCTTGAAAACCGGGTAATTCTCGCTCATCGGGAAGTGGCCGATATCCTTCATTTCGATGAACTTGCCGTTGCGGATTTGGCTGGCCGTGCGGGCGCTGTCCTCGGGTGTTGTGAGGTAGTCGTAATCGCCGGTCATGAGGACGACGGCGCACTTGTCCGTATCGATCTCGCCTAGCTTGCCGCGCAGGTCGTGGTCCACCGAGTAGAAGTACAAGTCGCCCTTGAAGGCTTCCGAACCCTGGCTGTAGTAGAACCAGGTCTTCCAGCGGTCTGCCTCCGGCGACTGGGGAGCCATGAGGTCCCAGACACCGCTTGCGCACACCTGAGCGGCGTTGGCATGGGGGTGCTGCCACCAATCAAGGTAGAAGCCCGGGGAGTGGTCGGCCCCCTCAACGGGAATGACGGCGGCGAACCGTTCCGGGAAGCGGTGGGCGAGCTGCAGGGCAATATTTCCCCCGAAGGAGGATCCCATGAAGATGGGGTCAACCAGTTCCAGCGCATCGACGAGGGCGACGATGAAATTGGCGTAGTGGTCCGCACTGAGCTGGTATTCCTCTGTCCACCACTGGGTGTTTTCCGGCGGGTCTGACTTGCCGTGACGGGGGAGGTCGTAGGCGATGACGCGGTAGTTGGCCGTGATCTCCGGGTCCTCCAAGAGGCCGCGCCATTGGTGGTTGTGGCAACCGGCGGTGTGCTGGCAGATCAGTGGTTGGCCCTGGCCATTCTCCAAGTAGAAGACTTTGTATTCGAGGCCGTCGACGTCGACGGTGACGTAGTGGCCGGTGACGGGGGATATCTTGTTCATGTCAGGAACTCCTATGGTCTAAACGGGTGCGCCGGTGGAGCGCAGCAGTTCGATCTGGCGGGTCATGCAGCGCAGGTTCTGCATCAGGACCAGGACGTCTCCTTCCAGCTTCATGTCGCGCTGGAAGGAGGCTGCCCAAATGCCGTGGTACATGGGGGCCGGGACGGGCTTGCCGAATTCACCCCAGGTGTGAGCGCTGGCCCGGATCGCGAACTGGTAGCGCACGTCGATGGGGCCCGGGTCCACAGAGATCTCAGTGATCTTGCCGGACACCACCCGGACAACAAAGGTGTGCGCCTCCATGTCCAGCAGGTAAGAGCAGGTGAAGTGCTTGCCGTGCGCCTGAATTTCCGGGTCCTGGTTGTTGGCCTCAGTGAAGCTCTGAACCCAGGATTCTACGGAAGGGGCACGTGTTGCGACCGTCATTTCATTGTTCCTCTCGTTTGTCTCGCGGAGGGCCGGACTTCTCTGTCCGAGCCTCGAGAGCGGGGTTTCGGGAGTGCCTTGCGGCCATCTCCGTTGGCAACCCTTCGCTGTTTCCATTGCAGGCCCCGTGACCCTGAACGGTCCAATACCTGTCCCCTATCCACCGATAGTCATGAACTATTGGACCCAGGAGTGTGGCGCAACTTAAAGTTGGTTGATGCAGCAACCACAGCTAGACCTGCGGGTCCTTCAGTACTTCGTCGCCGTTGCGGAAGAACTGCATTTTGGTCGAGCCGCTGCCCGCCTGCACATCGCTCAACCGTCCCTGAGTGTTCAAATCCGGAAGCTTGAACACTCGTTGGGTACTCCCCTCCTGATCCGGACCAGCCGCAATGTGACGCTGACAGCTGCCGGCGACGTCCTGTTGAGCGAAGCCAAGCGCCTCTTATCCGCGGCGCAGCGCGCCGTCTCCTTGACACGTGAAGCCGCCAGCGATGTGAGAGGCACGCTGATAGTCGGCTTCCAGACAAACGCTGCCGCTGAATTGACGCCGCGGATTCTCGCCGCGTTCAAGAACAACCACCCGAAAATCCACGTCCAGATGAGGTCCTTCGATTTTGCGGACCCCACCGCAGGGCTGGCCGACGGAAGCTCTGATGTGGCATTTGTACGGCCGCCGCTGCCCACAGCTGACTGGCTTGCCATGGACACGCTGTTTGTTGAGCCGCGCGTCCTCGTAGTTGCGAGCAGCTCCCGCTTTGCCGGATTGTCTGAGGTTTCCGTAGAGCAGGTGGTTAATGAGCCCTTCGTTGCCCGCAAGGCACCGGAGAAGTGGCGCGATTTCTGGCTCGCTACCCAAGCCCGCGGCGGCCAACCGGTGCATCTGGGCACTCAGGTAGCCACCGTCGACGAGTGTTTTGAGGCCATCATGGGCGAGCGGGGCATTGCATTCACCCAAGCCTCCACCCAACGGTTCTACGACCGGCCAGGACTGTCCTTCATCCCCGTAAAAGACGTCCCGCCCTCACCGCTGTCCATTGCATGGCGCACCGATGTCAACGACGAGCTGGCACGCGAGTTTGTAGAGACCGCCCGGACCCTGGCCGTCTTCGGAGGCGTACCTAACCTCGCCGACCCCCGCCTGAACGCCTCGCTTTCCTCTTCGCACCAATTCAATTAGGGCCGCACAGCGACCCCATCAGGCGCACCGCGCGTCCTCGGGAGATCATGGCGAGGAAAACCCAAGAAAGGCACCTCAGCTGGGTGGTGGGATCGCTACCGCGGCCTATCAGGGCTGCCATGACGGAGACGAACTTGCTGGTAAAATTCCTTAGCGACGGACTCGTGGACGAGGAAGCGGTTGGCTGCGGAGCGGGCTTCACCCATGTGCCCCATATTGGCGGCCATCGCGCCCTTCGACCGCGGCATCAAAGTGAGCGTCCTCGAACGCGATGAACGGCGTATTCCCGCCCAGTTCCATCGAGGTCCCGAGCGTTGTCCGAGCGTGTCTGCGACACCGCCTCCGCTATCTCAGGGATGATGGTCTTCCAATCCCGTCATCTTGGACTACACCCCAATCTGACGTCAGGCGCGTCTGACATGGGACGATCTGCACCGTGGGGAAGCCCCGGCTTGTTCTCTGACGCTTGCCGAATCTCAGCATGGGAAATGGCTGCCCTCCCCTTCAGGCAGATTTCCCCTGGTCCAGATTCGTGGGATTATTGCGCCTGTGTTCGAGCTGCCCCACTCCCCGGTTTCCTTCCCTCAAACTGTCAGGGTGGGATCTGAGAACATCACGAGCCACTGTCTAGAAAACGGGAATGTGGCTCTATTCTGACGCGATGTCCGAATTTCCAAGTCAGATGCTCGGCTTCTTTAACAGGGAACGCCAGCGGGAAAGCAGCGGCTGGCCAAACAGCGCGCCGGCCAAACGACGGGACAAGGCGCTTACTCCAGAACAGGGCGGAGACTGAAGGGCAAAATCAATAGAATCAGGCAGTCAGCTAAAAATTAGGCTAGCTGGTGGCCAAAAGTTAGGCTATTATGGTCGCATGAAGACGGTACCGCTTAGTGAAGCGAAGGACAAGCTTTCCGCGCTCGTGGAGGAAGCGGACAAGACACACGAGATCATCCAGATCACCCGACACGGGCACCCCTCAGCGGTCCTGATGTCCGCCGAGGACCTGGAATCCCTGCAGGAAACCATCCATTGGCTGTCGCAACCGGGCATCCGTGAAGACCTGGCCCAGGCCAGACGCGATATCGCGGAGGGAAACACAACCAGCGGAGAAGACCTCCGCCGCGAATTCGGGCTCCCGCCGCGGTGAGTGAAGCCCCCATCCAAGATCCATGGAAGGTTGAAGTCACCAGCCCGGCACTGAAGGGCTTCCGGCGGCTGCCGGAGAAAGCGGCCGCCGCCATCGTCGAGTTCGTCACCGGAGTCCTGTCCGAGAACCCGTACCGGTTGAGCAAGCCCTTGACGAACGAACTTCTCGGCCTGCGCACCGCACGACGCGGTGACTACAGGGTACTGTTCACCCTCGACGTTGAAGCCCACATCCTCTACGTTCACCGCATCGAACACCGCTCGGACGTCTACAAACCCCGATAGCCCGACACTCCCAAGCCTGGCGAGCATCACCGGGCGCAGCTTGACGGGATCGCAATTATCGGCGTTAAGGCAACGGGGGTAGGGGTAGCTGCGAGAGCTAATTTCCTGTGGTGCCAGCATCGGAGACAGACCGGTCTGTCTCCCTTGGATAACCCGCTGCCGGACCGAAGTTAGTGAAGTTGGCGACGGAGCGAGCTGTAACTACTTGGCCCGTATTGCGCGCCTTGCTCCCGGGGTTATGACACTGCTAACGGGACAGGTCATGCGCAGCTGCTCGCGCTTCACCTGGCCTGCTGGAGATGATGACAGCCGAATTTCAGCCCTAGTGAGCCGTTGCCGGGGCGCGGCGTTGCCGGAAGCCTATCGGAGCGCCTCGTCAATGATCTGGCGGGCAGCGGCCCGTGCGACGGGCGAGGTGCGAGGGTCCGGAGTGGGCATTCCGAGCGCCAGCGCGCCTTCAAGGAGAAGCGCCAGCGTTTTGGCGAGCCCGTCCGGATTGGCGGCGCCGGCCTGCCGGCACATCCGGCAGATCCACGCCAGGACGCCTGCTCTGTGCTGAGCAACCCGGAGCTGCACGACGCTTCCTGTGCTGGCCTCCGCAGAGGCTTTCAGGAAGGCGGCGCCTCGGTAATCCTCAGGATGCCCGTCCCAGAGCAGAACATCGAACATGGCCATCAGGCGCTCTGCGGCCGGTCTGGGATCCGATCCCGCAGCCGCCCTCAGCGCTGCCACCCAGGGCCTGTCCATCTCATCGAGATAGGCCAGGACGAGAAGCTCCTTACTGGGAAAGTACCTGTAGAACGTCGCTTTGGCGACGTCGGCCTCCTCGATGATCCTGTTCACCCCCACGCTGTTTAAGCCTTCGAGGTAAAACAAATCCGAAGCTGTCTGAAGGATACGCTCACGTATCTCGCTGCGCCGGGCGTCGCTGACGGTGCTCACTTTCACCCCTGACGGGTGGTGCTTGGGTCCGCCCGCTGCGTCCGTTGCTTTCAAGGGAATACGATGCATTTGGTTCGCGGTCACCGCATGAAGCTAAGCCATGCTTTTCATGGCTACACCTCCCACCGTACGCTCATCTGGCGACGCGGACGGTTTTCGTGCTGCCCCATTTGTCACCGCTCTTCGTCGATCCCTGAGAGCCCGCCATGGCGGCCACGTGTCCCCTCCGACAAAGTGCATCCAGGAGCCCACTGTCACACATAGCCCACGGCACCCGGAGGTTTGTCAGACAGGACCACCACACCGCACACATGGCCGGTACTACGTAGATACCGGAAGAGGCTACTCCTCGCCAGCTTGCGAGATCCACAGGCTTGCCGGAATCCGTGGGTTACCCGCGCTCCCAGGCCAGCCGGAAAATAGGCACTGCGCGTGCGTGGTCAGTGTACGAAAGGCCGGACAGGCGGTAGTGCTCTGCAATCTACTCATGTTTCCTGAAGCGCGCGCCAACATTATCGTGAATAGCCGTAGCGGTCTGCTTCGCAATATCCCGGCCGATAGCGCTCTGATCGCGATCATGGTCCTTGTCGGAGAGTCGCGTAAGCCGCGTCCCATGTACTGGGCAGAATCGACGTCGCCTTGAAGGTCTTGGCGGGAGGATCCCTAGGATTCTCTATTTCCCGTGGATAGTATCTGGGACAGGACGCCACCCTACGCGAGGGTCAGTGAGAACGTGATCGAAGCAGCTGCCGCGGTAATCGGCCGGAACAATGTCACCGTATTCGGCCGGGATGATGGGCCTGTGATCATGTTTGCCCACGGTTTTGGCTGCGACCAGGCTATGTGGCGGAAACTGCTGCCCTATTTCGTTGATGATTACCGGCTGGTGCTTTTTGATCATGTCGGTGCCGGAAACTCCGACATCAGCGCCTATGACTGGGAAAAGTACGGATCCCTGAATGGGTACGCGTCGGACCTGCTGGAGATCTGTGCCGCCCTTGAACTTGAGGACGTCATCCTGGTGGGCCACAGCGTCAGCACGATGATCGCAGTGATCGCCGCAGTGCAGGACCCCAACCGGTTCGCCCACCTGATCCTGCTTGCTCCTTCACCCCGTCATACGGATGACCCGTACGACGGCTACGTGGGCGGGTTTTCGCGGGAAGACATCGAGGGCCTGCTGGCAGCCCTGGACAGCAACTATTTCGCCTGGGCCGCGGCCTTGGCACCCGTGGTCATGGGCAACCCGCAGGAGCCGGAACTGGCGGAGGACCTGCGTGTCAGCTTCTGCCGGACAGATCCGTCCATCGCCCGGCACTTCGCCGGGGTAACTTTCTTTTCCGACACGCGCCCCGAACTGAAAAAGCTGCACACCCGTTGCCTGATCCTGCAGTGCTCGGACGACCGGCTTGCCCCGCCGGAAGTGGGCGCCTACCTGCACAAGAATCTGGAACACAGCACCCTGGTGCAGCTTCAGGCCACCGGGCACTGCCCCCACGTCAGCGCCCCTGAAGAAACGGCCCGGGCGATTCTGCACTACATCGACACCCGTCCGTGACAGGCGCCGCCGGCCCCGTCCCCGCTCGACTGTGAAGCCTTCTATCCCCAAGCACACCTGCGGGTACCTGATAACAGATGAGGATAGGGCCGCCGGGCTCGTTCAGCGCGCCGGCACCGCTGTTCCACAAGCCCTCGTTGCCCGTGACTACGGGATCAGCCGGGAGACAGTCCACCAGTACCACCGGAACGCAGAGCCGGAATCAGCGCTTCCCTGCCGGTCCGGTCGTCGTGCCATATATGCACGTCGCCCTAGCTAGACGAAAAGGTCCATCATCCCGTCCGCCCCGCGCGGGGGCGGGGATGCTCCCGTGCAGCCCAATGACTTGAACGCGCAAACCTCCCTCCTCATCCACTTTTATATAACTTATTGGTTAATTAACCGTACGGTAAAGTAAGTGTCATGGAGTTCTTGGCATGAGCGGCGCGCCCAGTGTCCTGGATGCTGCTTTCGCGGCGCTGGCGGACCCGACGAGGCGGGAGATCCTTTCCATTCTCGCCCAGGGCGACGCCACGGTTTCCGAGCTCGCGGCACCTTTTTCCATGTCATTGCCAGCCGTGTCCAAACATCTAAAGGTGCTTGAGGTCAGCGGCCTCATTTCCCGATCCCGTAACGCGCAGTTCCGGCCGTGCCATTTGGAAAGGGCCGCCCTTGATGATGTTGCGGACTGGGTCGACGAACACCGCAGGGTGTGGGACGAGCGGCTCGACAAGCTCGATGAGCACCTCAAAAACCTCCAACGCCGAGAAGAAGGTGCCGATGGGAATTAGCGTCAGGGACGAAGAATCAGGTCTGCAGTTCTCAAGGGTGTTCGACGCCCCACCGGAGGTGGTCTTCGCATGCTTGACACAGCCCGAGCATCTCACCCATTTTTGGGCCCGTCTAGGGGCCAGTGCACCCACAGACGACATCCGCATTGATCCGCGCCCCGGCGGCCGCTTTGAAACACTCATCATCAATAATGAGTCGGGCGCGACCTACGCGACACGTTCGGTCTTCCTGGAAGTCCAAGCCCCGAACAGCCTCGTTTGGCACGAAAAACACACAAACATGACCGTGAGCATCACCCTGGCAGCGCTTCCGGCAGGAAAAACACTGTTTCACCTGCACCAGACAAACGTGCCGGACATCGTCCGGCTCCCCCGGAACCAGGCAGGTTTCAAAACAACACTCGACAAACTCGCAGACTACCTCCACCACCTGACACAGGGAGCACAGCAATGAAAACCACCAGATCCGCTGACGGCACCACCCTGGCAATCGACACCACCGGGACAGGCCCGGCCCTTGTCATCGTGGCAGGGGCGTTCTGCGATCGGAAATCCAAAAAAGGCCTGACCGCGTTGCTCGCCGACCGTTTCACGGTCCATGAGTACGACCGCAGAGGCCGCGGCGACAGCGGTCCTCTCGGGGAGATCTCCGTCGAACGCGAAATCGAAGACCTGACGGCCATCGTCGCACAGACCGGTGAGGAACCGTTCGTTTTCGGGGACTCCTCAGGGGGCGCGATTGCCATCGCCGCTGCAGCTGCCGGGGTAAGGTTCCGCAAAATCGCAGTGTTCGAGCCGCCGTTCACCCCCGGACCCAGTACCGCCTTCGCCGACGAACTCTCAGCCCTTGTCTCTGCCGGCGACCGCTCACGTGCAGTGGAAGCGTTCCTCGAACTCATGGGAACACCTGAGCCCGCGATCCAGGGCATGAAACAAGGACCACACTGGAACCACCTCGAAACCCTCGCCCACACGCTGCCCATCGACATCAGACTCTGCAATGACGGCCGCATCCCAGTGGACCAGGTAAGACGAATCCAGGCTCCCCTGTTGGCCATTGCCGGAGGCAACAGCCACTGGGCCCTCGAGGTCGTATCCGCTATCGCCGCCACCGGCGCCGCCGCGGAAGCGCTCACACTCGCCGGCCACGGCCACGCCGTCCCCGACGGGACCCTAAGCCAGACCCTCATCACCTACTTCGAATGAACCCCGCGGCGTGGGCATGAACGCTGAAGCCCACCGTTGCCAACGCGTGGCAGACCCGGTGGCGTGTTTTCTATGAGGGTAAGCGACAGGGCGTAGGCGTGGAATCCTTGACTTCCTCCGCCGGCGCCACCGCCACCAGCGGTGACGGGTGTTTGCTGCTGAATTGTTCCGTGTCACCGTCGCGAAAGGTCGGCGCCGTACGCGCGCCCGTGAGCAACCCTGCAGATGTGGCTGAGGGCATGTTGGCCTCGGTTCCGGTGATCACGGTCGGTGAGAGAAGCCACTGGGCGGCTCGGTCTTCATCCGTGAAGAATGCATGGGGCTGGTGCCGGCCGCGTTTCATCTTTGCCCCGATAACCCTGTCCACCGGTGTTGCCCCCACCAAGGCAACGGCAGAGACCAGCGTTGTTTGTCGAAGAAGAGCGGCGGCCGCGGGACTGAGATCATTTCCGTTGGTCCGGATCAGGATCGGGAGGGGGGTCCCGTCCGTCAGTTGCTGTACCGCTTCCAGGGCCGCCCTCGCATCGGCGGAGGTAACCGTGAGGCCCTCCGCCCAGCTCAGCAGCAGGAATCCCTTCGAGTCGAGGCGCAACCAGCCTCTACCACCACTGAAGTTGTTATCGGGGTCAGTACCGCTCATTTCCATAAACCAGCCTCGTTCATTCCGATCCGTAAGCCGGCGATGCTTCACAGGCCAGAGAGTAAACAGGCTTCGGCGACTGCCCCCGCACAACAACACCCCCAGTTCGGAGAAGCCTACTACGTGACATGACTCACCCAAGGGAGGTCACCTCAGCTGTCGATAGTTGTTCGTGGGGGTATATCGGGCGCGGTGGCTGGTGACAGGTGCGGCGCTGACTGGGGCGGGGGTTAGCCCGGGGTTGTCGGCTACCGGTACCAGCCCACGGCTCGGTCATAACTGCACTCCAGCGCGCCCGTACCTGGATCGGTTCCTCCTCCTGCGGGGAAGTAGATGGCACCAAAGCTGGCGTCCTCGGTTTCGATCCGTTCCTGGGCCCAGATCTTGGCCGCCTCCAGATCGGTTTCCGGGATGGGTTCTCTCGTGGTGCTGCCCGTCTCTCGGTGGACGTCCAGCTGGTACTCCCCTGGCTGGGACGTTCCCGGGTGGTGGCTGGGGTCTTGCTCGTCCCGTCGGCTTATCAGCACTTGAGCGGCCGCGTGGAGCGTGGACTGTTTGCTTGGGGGGTTGCCTTGCTCCTGCTGTTTGATTCGCAGGCCCGACGCCGCGCTTTCAACGGTGTCTTCCGGTGTAACGACGTAGTTTGAGCCGCTGGCGTCAGATTCTGAGCCTCCGACGCTCTTCAGATGCTGTCCAAAGTGTTCGGAGCTGGACTGGATGGGGTTCATGCGTCCTCCTTGAGGATATCCGCGGCGATAAGCCGACAGTCCCTACCCTAGACTCATCCCCGTCCTTTGACTGGCGCCCCAGTGATAAAAAATGCTGCGGCGCACCCTGGGTGACGTCATAAGGTCCGGTCCCCCGGGCCGGGAAGAGTGTAGGCAACGATCATGGGCGGGGCGCTGTTGGTTCTGTGGCGCCCTTCTGACAATAGTGGGACCGGCACCACTGCGGCGTACCTCTGGCTTACCAGCGTTCAGGGGCAGGTCCCCGGGCGAAGCGGCGTCCGGTGATCTTCTCGGGGGTGGTGGTCACGAAGACGTATATCACGGTAGGAATCCAGGATTGCAGCGGAAGTTTGGCTGCCGCCTCTGTTTCAAGCGCGTTCTGCAGAATTTTTGCCGTGCCGTGGATAATGACGCTCCATGCGAAGTCGTCGGTGAAGCCGTCTGTTTCCAGCGCAACGTGACGGTTGATGGTCAGGCTCACCAACTTACTGCCCTCAGCCGTGCAGAAAAGGACAACGCCGTCATGGGCGAGGTAATTGATAGGGAAGATCTCGGGTCTATCCCCCACGCTGACGGCAAGCCTTCCCAGCTCAGATCCAGCTAGCAGGTTCCATGATTCGGATGGTCCGAGTTCGAGCACGGGATGCTCCTGATCAGGCTCCATGGGCGCTCATTTCCAAGAGAAGTTAAGAGAGGTGAGAGAGATACGTTGGTGTGCCTAGCGGGCGTCATGAATCGACGGGACCAGCGACTACGTTTCCAGATGGCCCTAACCACGAAACCAGTATGCCGGCCCAGGGACCACTTTTCACTAAGACCGGCTACTGGTGAGACCTAATATCCTTGTCGGAACTATTCAGCGTGTCGGCGGTAGAACTCGGGCCCCGATGCTCATTTTCCACACCTTGGAGGCCCGGCCTCAGCGCGCGGTAAGTCCATGTGTTGCGAGGTAAGTGCGCCACCACTGCAGGCACTCGTCCGCCAGCTCCAACACATCGACCATGTCGGCCGGGTCCTCACTGAAGCGGATACTGGCCCTGGAGTTGTGATGGAAAACAATGCCCTCAACCCCTGCCGTCGCCCGTTGGTCGGCGGTTTTCGCCACCGCCTGGCACCGGCCCATGCAGGGCACCGTAGTCTCGATGTCCTCCAGATCATCACCGAAGGGAACCGTGTCATCGGTCATGATCCAGTCCCGAAGGTTCCAGCACAGGATGAAAAAGACCATCATGTCTGCCTTCAGGGTTTCCGGATCCGAACCCCTCTCATACCCGTTCGCGATTTTCGTCCGTGTCCGGCCCATTGCATCCCACAAGTCGGTCCAGACCGGGGGCCCGTATTCCTTCGCCACGTCCGCCTCGGCTTCCGCCCGGAGGCTCCCGACGGTCCCGGGAATTTCGGGACGTTCGGTTCGACTGCCGCTGCCGGCACCGGTCGTTGACATGCCCTGAGACTATCCCGTGCAGTCTCTGAGCGCCATGGCACTGCACAGGCTCCACGTCCGGCCACCCCTTGGGGGCGTACACTTAGAGTATGTCGGGACATCGTGACAGGAAATCCGGTTCCCCGAGGAATCAGCCCACGACCTCTGAGGCCCCCGTCAAAGCCGGGGATGAGGCGCCGAGTCACCTCGACGCCGACGCTGCAGAGAGTTGGGACAACGAGGGCGGCCATGACCGAGCCGCTACGGCGGAACGGCCCTCGACCGGCGCCCTCCCCCCAGTCGACCCGGACCCGGGTCCCTGAACCCCAAGTCACGGCCGTTCCACGTTCCCGCGGGTCCGACAGTGCATCCTCAAGAAACGTTGGCAGAACGCCATGACCACCACCCAAGCCCTTCCTCCCGTACGCGCCGATTCCGCTCTCACGCTCAGCGGCGTGCTCGCCTCCGCCCTGCCGCATGACCTCGGCACAGCACGCGGCTCCTCCCGCTACACCGTCCCTGCGGTTTTCTCCCGCCGACCCCAGCCGAGGGAAATCGACCTGCTCCACGGAACCAGCACCAGCCGCCGCCTGGCCGAAGCCGGCTACAGCGACATCGAACTCCGCGTCTCAGATCGGCGCCTCCTCATCACCAACACCAACCTCATGGACCTCAAGGAAGGGCTGGCCCACCTCATTGGCGTGATCCTCAGCGAGGTCTCCACCCAGGCAGCCCGGGAACGCACCGAACGGGCAGAAGAACTTGATGCCCTTGCACTGATCGAAGAACAACGGCTGGAATCCATCCGACAAGCCGCCGCCGGAATCCACTTCGACTAACCCGGATCCCCTGCCCCCGACCGGTTCGGCAACCCGCCCTCCGACAGCCGCAAGGGCGCCCCAGGTCAGGTAACGGCCGGGGCGCCCTTGGCGCTCTCCACCGGAACAGGTGTGGGATCGGCAGGCTTCGGTGATGGTTTATTGGCGCTGCCTGCCGTGAAAACGGTGGGCCGGGCTCTGCTGACATGAACGTCCATCACCCGTTGACGACCTCGTTGTATCCATTCGTGATGACTGCCGCCGTTCCCGGCACGCCTGTGCGGGACCCCCAGCCCGGCTGCCGGCGAGAATAATGCTGAAACGAACAGCCCGCGGCGTCACATGCTCTCGCGGGCGGAGAGACGGGCCGGCATTGCAGACTTTTCCGGGGTGTGCTTGGCCTGAGGGTCTTCGGTCCGGTCAAGAGCCGCCCGCAAGGCCACGAGCAGAGTAACAGCGGCGGCGAGGATTCCGGCGACTGCCCATCCGGCCCGGGAGCCCTTACCCCGTGGTCGTCCGCGCCGCCGAGGGGCCGGGACGCGGCCGCCGGATGGCCGGTCCAACACCTGGCCTTTTATAACTTTGCGCTGTTGCCTAAGCATCGCCACTCCTAAATCGTCCCCAAACCCGCGGATGCCTGCCGGGCCCATTCCGCAATGTATCGGGCAGGATAGCAAAGCTGAACCGGAAACGCAGAGCTTCAGTGAGGGCCGGCCAAGGTTTTATCGAGCCGGATCCTGCAACAGCGATAATGCACCGCCACGCGTGCAGTTTTCCGGGAGCCTCCCAGCCGTGGGCCCTGCTTCGTGCAGTCAGGTCAGATCAGCCACCAGGACCAGGAACCGCTGTAGAGGAGAGTGATCTGCTGGACGTCGCCGGCGGGTCTCGGGCAGGCACGGATGTATGGTTGTGCTGGCTGATAGGTGCCGCACGTCCTACACGAGGAAGCCGCGAGGTGCATGTATGAACGAGCACGAGGCCTCACTGGTCCTAAGGTCCGGAGCGGAGCTGCTGTCGTCGGCTTCTTCTGACCCCCGCTCGGGGGAAGGCTACGCGGCGGTAAAGGCCAATATCTCCGAAGCACTGGAGCGCATAGCGGAAGCTCTTGCGAACTTTGAAGCCGGTTCGGGAGCGCCCAGCCGTTCGACCGGCTGGGTCCAGGACCTTCGCCGCGTGGCGGACGATCTGGTGGATCGACAGGGCTGAGTGGCCGATGACAGCGAGGGGCCCGGACCGGGCACCTGCAGCACGTTTTTGACCGGGCTGTGCTGGTCTTCAATCCCGGCAAGCCAGGCATGACAGCCATGATCAACGGGCTGCAACGCGAGCTGGCCGCGGGAGCCCCGGAGCTGCAGGTGGATTTGCTGCCCACCGACTTCGCCGGGCAGGCACGGGATCTTGCACGGTCCGTGGCGGCTACAGGGTCCCCACTCCTTGTTTCAGTCAGCGGCGACGGCGGGTACAACGAGGTTGTCAACGGCGTGATGGACGTTCCCGGCAGCAAGGCTGTGTGTACCGTCGTCGCGGCAGGTAACGCCAACGACCATCAGCGAAGCATGCCCGAAAGACCGTTACTGGAAGCTGTCCGGGAAGGCCCGGTCCGGCAGATCGACCTTTTGCGCATCACGTTTGGACAGGCACAGCCGGCACAGGTTCACTACGCCCACTCCTACATAGGTTTCGGGCTAACGCCATTGATGGCCATCGGCATTGAACATGGCGGAAAGGGGAAAATCCTCGAACTTCTGTCGGTCGCCCGCACACTCTCGCACCTGCGCCCGTTCGAGCTTGTCCGGGCCGACGGGGCGACCGCCCGCTTCGACAGCCTGATCCTGGCCAATATCTCGCGGATGGCCAAGTACGGGACGGTTAGCGAGTCGGTCGGTCCCGACGACGGCAGGTTCGAGGTTGTGACGCTCCCCCACTCCGGGCGCTGGAAGATGGCGCTGATGACTCTTCGGGCGGTGACGATGGGACTGGGGAATCAACCGAGCGTCAGCAGCTATGCCTTCACCACACGTGATGCTGTCCCTTGCCAGATTGACGGCGAGGTCAGGCATCTTCCCGCAGCCACCCATGTTCTGGTGGAAAGCGCGAAGGGCGCCCTGGCCGTTATCTGACCCACTCTCGGGCTTGCGCCCGGCCCGAACCGGTTTTAATCGAAGCGGATCTCGGCGGCGGACGGCGCACGGATTCGAGTTGCTGTTCCTCGATGAGGCCACGGGCATCGAGTTCCTCTGCCCGTTCGGTGCGCTCCAGCGCCGCCTGGGTGGTGACCTCGTTCAGGATTCTCCCGAAGAGGTGGGCCAATCCTGCCTTGAGATCCGCGAGGTTGGTGTTTGTGATGAGGAGGCGGCGGTCTGAAACGCGGAGTTCGACGTTGCTGTACCCCGCTTCGGCAGGCTGCGGCTGATGCTGGTTCCGTGGAGCAGGTCGAGTTCCCGCGGCTCGGGCCGGCGGGAGAAGACCACCGGGACGGTGCGGCGGGAGGCCGCAGGACCGCGCGGACCAGAAGCTGGGAACGTCCCCGTTTCCTCAGAATTCTGTCAGGTGCTTGTGTGATCTACCGGAGGAGACTGCGGAATAAGGACTGTCCGGCCGCCAGCAGCGGCCCTTTGGGGCAGTGCATGCCGGCCAAGACAACCGGTACGGGGCAGGGTTGTCGCTGCCGCGTGAGGGTAACTCTCTCCTAGCATCGCCTTGCAGGAGCTCCGCTGCCTGCCACGCCATCTGGCGAAGTTTTTCCCGCTCGCCCTGACGACCGTTCCCACAGCTTTGCCGTCCCGGCCTGGCTACGCCGGCGCTCCGGCCGCACTGCGTCCAGGACCGGGCCATCACCCAGCTGGCAATCGAGAAGAAACTCACGCTGATTGCCTTCGAGGCCATGAACCACTGGGCCAGCGACGGCGGCTTCGGCCTGCACGTGTTCCACAAGAACAACGAACTTGCCGGCTACTGCTCTGTGCTGCACTCCCTGGCCCTGACCGGCTCCACCGGGGACTACGGCAGGAGGCTCAGCGCCATCGTCATCGGCTTCGGCGCGACAGCGCGCGGGGCCGTCACCGCCCTCAACGCCCACGGCATCCATGACGTCCAGGTCCTGACCAGCCGGAGCGTGGCCGCCGTGGGTTCGCCCATCCATTCGGTACGGATTGCCCAGTTCGATCACGATTACAAAGCGCCGTTCCTCAGCGAGGTCATCACTGAACGCGGACGGGTCCCGCTCGCGCCGTTCCTGGCAGAAAGCGACATCGTGGTCAACTGCACCCTGCAGGACCCCAATGCACCGCTGACCTACCTCCGCACCGAGGACCTGGACGCTTTCCGGCCCGGCAGCCTGATCGTGGATGTTTCCTGCGATGAGGGGATGGGATTCAGCTGGGCGAAGACCACCACGTTCGCCGAGCCGATGTTCACAGTGGGTGACCACATCGACTACTACGCAGTGGACCACAGCCCCTCCTACCTCTGGAATTCCTCCACTTGGGAGATCAGCGAGGCGCTGCTGCCCTTCCTGGAAACCGTGATCACCGGTCCCACTGCCTGGACCGGAAACGACACCATCAGCCGCGCAATCGAAATCCGCGACGGCGTGGTCCTGAACCAGGACGTGCTGCGGTTCCAGCAGCGGGAACCGGAATACCCACACCTCCCACTGCCCGCCTAAAGCACATCACCTCATGGCCCACGTCGCTCTGGGCGAGCGGCCCGGGCAACCCCCTTTGCGTGCAGCGGCCCTACACCACGCATCATGCCGTTCCTCGCCGGGGAAAAAGAACGCCGGGCGCCGTGCCGCGCGGGGGCAAAGCGATTCCGGGAACGCGCCCAAAATTCGTCCCCTCCGGATGCTGTGGGAGCAAGCCCCCTCCAAGGTTAGGTGCCGGTGCGTACGGTGGACTGTATGGGCAGGACACGCAGGCTTAGCTTCGGATATTGCCCCGGCGAATGAATTGACTGTATTTCCAGCGGAAACGGAACCGACGCTGCGGGCACCATCGGGCACGAGTCGGCGGGGGCAAAAGTTAGCACATTTCATGGCTTCCGGAACACGGGGGTACGGGAGCGCATCCTTCAGACTGCTTCGGACCTGTTTTATGTGGAGGGTGTGCGGGGCTCGGGAGTGATCCGGATTATCGAGGAGGCGGAGGTTGCCAAATCGAGTTTCTACAGGCATTTTCCCAGCAAGGAACACCTCGTCCTGGCCTACCCCGATGAGATGGACGCGCTGTGGACAGCGTTAAGGGCAGCTGCAGGACCGGATCGCACGGGCTCGGCCAACCCCTTGGCAGGGATGTCCGCAGCGCTGCTCTGGGACGGGCATCCAGAGGATTATCGGGGTGCCGCGCTTGTGAAAGCTTCCGCGGAGGCCATTCCGGGTAGTGCAGTGCAGGTACGGGTCGCCGCGCACAGGGCTGGCGTGCTGGAGTGGATCCGTGCCAGTTGCCGAAGATCTTTAGCTCTCCGTCATCGCACGCAGCTGGGCTCTTCGGTTCGCGATAAAGGCCACTCGGCAGAGCCCACGCGATAACTAGGGCGGAAGAGCAGGTACTAGAGCGGTGAAAGTTGGAACGATAAAGTTCGGGAAGCAGCCCGCCCCCGTCGCGGACATCAACGAGGACGAGCTCATGCAGGGCATCCCCGCTCACTCTGTGTCAAACTCAGCTACACCCCAACCTGACGTCAGGCAGGTGGGGCGGGGCCGTCAGAATAGGCTCTGATTCTTCTTTTTCTGACGGCAGCTTGAGAAACCCCAGACTACAAGCTGACACGTCCGACTCGGTCCCTGAAAGCGTTTCCGCGCATGCCGGCTATGAGCCGCTTCACGTCGACAGTCCCAAGGCGTGCATGAGTACCATCTGAAGCTACGCACCGTGCCAAGATACCTACATGACCCCGCGCCTCTTCGACCTCAGCTCCACTTGGCACCTCCCCGTGCCGCCAGAGAAAGTGTGGGCCATCATCGCCGACATCAACATGAGTTGGCCCAGTTGGTGGCCACGCTGCAGCTTCGCTCGGCCGCTGGTTCGCACCAAACCCGTGAGCAATTCCCAGGAAGACATCCTCAAGGCGACTACCGCCCACCTCAACTTCAAGGCAGCCCACGTGTTCTGGGACGACGTCGTGAACGCCACCTTCCTGGCCGTCCCGCAAAACAAGGGCGCCGAGGTCGACCTTGCCACCGCCGCAGCCCTCACGCGCGGGTGGAACCACACCCGCTACGTCGCATCTGTCGCCCAGGAGCTCCGCAGCAACCACACGGCGCCACGCGCGAAACGACCGGCTTCCTTACGTGGCGAGCAATTAGGCTATGCACATGGACTTTCAGGAAGAGCTTGCGCAGCGCCTGCAGCAGGCCCGGGACGGGAACGATGCCAGTCTTGAGCAGGGCAAGCAGCTGCATAGGGATGGCATCGCAGCGTTGGATGAGCTTGCCGAGTATGCCAAGGAGGCGTCAGCGACTCTCAGCCGGCACGACGTACCTGCCGACGAAACCATATGGCACAGCCGAATCAAAAACTCTTTCTGGCGGCGCTCCTACACGGACGAGGGGTATGCGGAGCCTGTTGGCTGGAAGCTGAAGGGCTTCGATCGCGTCGAGATGGTCCTGACCTTTGATGGCCGGCTCGTACAGATATACCGGGACTCCGACACGAACCGCGAAACCGGCCGTGACGACTACATGGAGAAAAAGCGCCAGGACCTCGAGACATGGCTCGGGGAGCTGGTCCGGGGCGGCGACCAAGAAATGTGCCTCAGGAGCCTACGCCGGGCAGCCGAGATAGCAGTCTTCCAAAAAGGGGCTCTGGTAAACGCCAAGGACACCATCCTGGACGACGTCGCCTCCCTGCTGAGCCGGCTCTAAACCGCCGACCCCAGGGATTGATCCCCACAGTGTGCGGGGATCCGGAATGCTCTCACCGCTGCTCCAACCGGCGCCTGGCCGTACACAGGAAGGCTCATAGCCCGGACGCAAAGAAACCCCGGAACGTTGCAGGTTCCGGGGCTTCTTCTTGTGGCAGACCTTTTCCGGTGGGTAGTCGGCTGCTGCATAGACTGATTCAAGGCTTGTCAGGCCAGCCTACGGTCTTTCCTGACGTGCTCAACCCGCGCAGCCGGTCCAGGCCGGCTTGGGCTTTCCGGGCTGTGTCCACTGAGTAGCCGCGATCCTGTACGTGTACCTGTTCGGCGGTTTCTTCGATGTTCCGGTCGCTGAAGTCCAGTGACTCGTTGAGTTTCTCGGTGACGGCAGCGACATGCGCTTCGGTGAGGTGGTCCAGGACCCCGAGCTGGCGGAGCCGGTCCCGTACAAAGTCTGGCTGCACGGACGGCGCGCCGAGGGAGAGGGAGGGTTCGGCGTGGGTGGTCGGTGCGAACTGGCCGCCGACGGGGATGCCTCTGGGCTGGCGTGCTGTTGGTGTGCTCATGCCTGATGTGTGTGCGGCTACAACGCGAAAAAGAGCCCCCTCGGTGGCATGGGCGGTCCCGCAGCAGAAGGCACCCCGCTGAGCACGGGGTGCCTTCTGTGATGCCGAGGCAGTTGTCGTCGGAAGCCATGCGGTCGGGTCCGGAGATCAGTTTTTGACCATCTGGAATGTCACCTTGAGCGTTGTTGTGGCTCCCCAGTCAGTTGTAATGGCGGCTGTGACCTCGACGGTGCCGACCTCGTATTTGAGCAGGTTGGGCCAGTAGACCTCGCTGAAGCCGCCTTGGGCCTCGCAGGGTGTTCGCTTTGTGTCCAGGAGTACACCGTTGTTCACGACCCGCCATTGCGCGTAGCACCCTTCGCGGCCAAGGCGGCCGCCCGCGGTGTAGACGTAGGGTTCGTATCCGGGCGGATGGCTCACATTGTAGAGTCCGGGACCAAGCTTCCCTCCATTGGAACTGTGGATGTCAATCCGACCCTCCGTGATGTCACCGGAGAGCGAGTTTAGCGGCGAGGGGGTCACTTCGCTGACGGTCGGCGTAGGGGTTGGAGTCGGCGTAGGGGTGGGTGTCGGCGTAGGAGTCTCGGATGCTGTAGGAGTCTCGGATGGCGTTTCGCTCACCGTGGGCGTGGAGCTCGGCGATGTGGGGAGTGCCGCCGGGGAACTTGGAGCAGCCTGGGGCTGCCGTGATCCCAGCGGATTCATCAACGCCACAGCAGTCCCTGCGATGGCTAAAAGGACTGCGAGGATCAGAACGATGGGAATCCAGCGCCTACGAGCCGGTGTGCCGACTGGGTTCGACACCGGCTGAGGGACAGGATCGGGAAGGGGTGCTGTTTGGTGGACCAGGGGAACGGCGGAGGTCACCCCTTCGTACTGCGCCCGCCGGAAGGAAGGAAGCAGCTGCGACGCCGCCGGCCGCAGTGAGCTTTCGGGATTGAGTGCAGCCCGGATGTCGTCGCTGAGGGAGCCGGCGAAGTTGCCGTCAGGGATACCCATCCCTGGCGTGTAACGGTCCGGGGTCCGCCCGGTGAAAAGCCACAGTGCGATCGCGCCGAAAGCCCACACGTCGGAGGCGTGGCTTGCCGGCTGCTTTTGGTCCAGGACCTCCGGAGCCATGTAATCGCGGCTTCCGAGAAGATGCTGGGATTTTGTGGCATCCGGATCCAGCTGTGACTCTGCAATACCGAAGTCTGCTATGTAGGCCTGGTTGTCCTCTCCGAGGAGGATGTTGGCCGGCTTGAGGTCGCGGTGGATGACGGTCGTTTGGCCGTGCAGGTAGGTCAAGGCGGAGAGTACGTCCGTGAGAACAGAGACCTTCTCAGCGTCCGACAGGGTGCCTGCTTCCCCGGCTTTTTGGAGATCCGTGCCCTCGATGAACCACGTCACCAGGTACAGACGGCCCTCCTCGATGAACGTGTCGATGACGGGGACGATCCGGTCATGCCGCAGTGACCCCTGGTTTATCGCTTCACGCTCGAGCCTTCTTTTCGCGCCCATCTCGGGGGCAGCTGTGTCGCTGATCCCTTTGATGGCCACTAGGCGGTTGAATTTGGTGTCGTTGGCTTTCCACACCTCGCCCATTCCGCCTCTGCCGATTTGCTCGAGGAGCTGGTACCTCCCCTCGCCGAGCATCTGTCCTGCGTGCATGTTCGCCGCCTTCCTCTTCGCCCCAACGGCGTTCGCTTCAGTTGTCCGGGCTATCGCCCGGCGTTGATGACTTCTGTTCCCGCATCGAAGCGGATTGGATCTGCCTGGCCTATCGTGATGATGGACCCGCTGGTCAGCGGGGTCGGCAACGTGATGATCCGTCCACTGATCTTTGTCGAGTTTGTGGTTCTTTTTGGCGGCTTCGGAGGCTCCCAGACCCAGCCGCTTCCGGAGTGCCGCAGCGTCGCATGGTGCGCGGAGATGTGGTCGTGGACGGTGCGGATCTCGTTGTCCTCAGCGCGCCCCAGCCGGTACGGCGAGTCCTCAGGTCGAAGAACCCACTGCTTGCCCTTGAACGTCACCCAGGCCAGCCCGTTGACAGGTTCTGTCCTGGCGTCATCGGCCAGTCCGGCTTCCGTAGTGATGGTCCGCGTTGTCCCGTCCTGGGCGACCGCAAAGGAGACGACGGGCCTCAGGCGTTTCAACGTTTCGTTAGGCCAGACGGACACGGGAACTGGTTCGTCGCCGAGTTCGCACCAGCCCTGCTTCAGAGCGTAAGTGTGGCGATATTCGGCCAGCTGGTCGGCGAAATTGTTGATGTTGAACTGCGACATGAAGCGGTAATCCTCGGCCGGCATGGCAACAGTTATTTTATGGACCGGCAGGACCTTCCCGGAGGGTCCTTTCTTGCCGGTCTTGCGCATTTCTGCCTTGTAGGTGAGGTTCACCCGCCATTGGGTCAGGGGGCCGACGTCGAGATCTTTCCGGGCGTAGCTCCTGGCAGCCTGCCATGGCGTCAGGTTGTGCACGCGCCCCAGGTTGCTGAAGAACAGCCAGAGACCACCCAGCACTACCGCAGCAATCCCGCCGTAGATCACCAGGAATCCAACCAGAGCGTTCACTGCACCCCCTCCCCCACATTTGAAATCTGGGATTAGCGTACTGTCTGGGCGCAGCCCAGAGGGCTGCCGCCGCCTTGATGACAACACATGTCGGGGCGCAGCAAAAAGGCACCCCCGCGAAAGGCGGAGGTGCCTTCATCGCAACCGGGTCAGTTGTCGCCCGCGGGGCTGCCCTTGAACAGCAGCGAGGACAGGGTGCCGAAGCCGAGGTCCAGCAGCGTGACAAACAGGATCATGGTGGCCACGAACGCCACCACGGTCACGGTGTAGCGGAAGAGCTCTTTGCGGGTCGGCGTGACGACTTTGCGCAGCTCCGCGATGACCTGGCGGGCGAATAGCAGAATCGAGCCGAAAAAGCCCTTCTTCTCTTTCGCGGCGGTGGGTGCTTGTGGCCCGGAGAGAGGCGTATCCCGGTGGGTCAGGGCTTGGGTCATGAGGTTGTTCCTTGCTTAGGTCGGTTCCGCCCGGGGCAGGGTCAATGACGGTGCGGGCACCGAAGTCCATCCGGAAACCGGACACGTTGACGGCCAAGTCAGTGGTCGCCGCGCCTGGCACGTTCTCCTCGGGCATGGATCTCCTATGTTGTGGGCCGGAAAGTCTCTGGTCTTCCACCGCATGTGTGTGGCGTCGTCGTGAAAGCTCTTCGCCGTCACATTCAGCGCCCTTGGCCCGGTGACCGGCAGGCGTCCGTATGCTGTAGCCACGGCCGTCGAAGTGGGGGATCAAATGCGGGTGTTTCGTAGGGTGCGGGCCATCCCGCTGCTGGCAGCTTTGGTGATCATATGCCTGGCGCTGACGTCCTGCGACCTGTTCGCCCAAAAGGGGGCTCCGCCGTCCGAGAGCGTGGTCGGCGACAACGGGGCCGACCTGAATATAGCCGGTGTCCACATCGTTGTTCCGGCTGGCGCGGCACCGGTTGGAACAAAGGTCGAGGCATCCTTTGAAGACCGGAACCCGACGGGCACCGACGGGGACAGCCTGCAGCTGCTTGCCAAAGCCTTCAAGATCAGGCTCGGGGACGGCCTGCAGCCCTCGAAGCCGCTCACCGTGACCGTGCCGGTGGACAAGAGCCGGCTCGCATCCTGGAACCAGACGGACACCGCACAGACGGTCGCCATGATGATCCAGTCCGAGGGCGCTTCGGAGCCTGATCTCGTCCAGGCCGTTCTGGACCCTGCGGCCGGGACTATCACCGCCCAAGTACCCCACCTGTCCTGGGTGTGGCCTGTGCAGCTCGACCTCGGCGCCGTGATGAAAAAAGTGCGGGACGGCATCCTGCAAAGTCTCGGCATCGAGTACCCGAAACCGGACTGCCTGGACAAGCCGGTGACGATTGCCGGTTCCACCTACAAGGCTATTTCCCCCGCGCAGGCGTGGCTCTGCGTTGGTGAGTCCAACGGCTCGCTGACCGTGACGGCCTCCCCCAACTCGCCTATCCCGTTTCTGACCACAACAGACCCTGCTGCCACGGCGTCCAACAAGGTTGAGATTTCATTGGCCACTGCCTTCTCCGTGGCCCTCGCGCAGAATTCGGGCTTCATCAAGAAGCACCAGAGCATCATGATGCCCGGCGCTGACGCCCAGTACACGTTCAATGGGACGCCCGCGTCGGTGCGGATCGGATTCAAGCAGTATCCCGCCATGCTGCTCATCTCGATCCTGTCCAAGGTGCTCGACACTGCACTGGGAAGCTTCTTGAAGTCAAAAGCACTCGACGACCTCGCCAAGGCCGGGTGCATGCAGAACATCGTTGACACCGCCGATGCAGGCAGCCCGCTCACGCCCGCCTACGCCTCCGGTATCGTCAAGTCCTTCTTTGGATGCGTCGGCACAGCCATCAAGCTCTCCCCGCCGGCTCAGATCCTGCTCGCGATCCTCAGTGCCGGCCCGCAGTTCCTGGTGGCCTCTGCCCTCGGCATCATCAACGAGTTCACGGGCGGGGCGAACTTCGAGTCGACCATCACCGCGTCGGCCCCGCCCGCCAGCGGCACCATGGAGGGCGCCACGCGCTTCGTGACCCTGGACCCTTGGAAGGATGGCACCCTGAAAGCCGTCAACAAAACGTACGACGGGTCAACGAACAATTCCGGGTCCGGCTGCATTGGCTCCGAGATCGCTCCCCGCAAGGATGGCTTCCGCTGCTACTGGCCGGGGATCTTCGACCCGTGCTTCCAGAACCCCTCGGCTGCGCACGATTTCCTGTGCATAGGCGTCACCCAGGACGGGAAAACCCTCACCACACTGCTCAAGAACATGCAGTTGGGTGACAGCCTTGGCTTTAGGCAAAATACCGGCGCACCCGACCAGAGCAGCCCCGTTCGCGTCGAACTGGTTGACGGGACGGTCTGCGTGAGAGCCACGGGTGCAGGGCCCCAAGGCATCCCCGGATACCCGTACTGGGCCGGGTCCTGCTTCGGCCCCTCCGGAGGTGTCTGGCGGGTCGGTGAACCGGAGCTGTGGAAGAACGATCTGAGGCACTATGCGCTCTACCCGCCAGTGACAGCGGGAGGCTATTGGCAGGTCGCAACCGCCAGCGGAGACACCACCGCGGCCAAGAGAATCGATGTCAAGACGGCCTACCGGTAGCCCCACGGGCCTTGGCGATGTGAGCCCTCTTACCTCCGGGTATTGGACGCCATCCCAGGTCGTCACCGGGACCTACGATTGGATGCATGGTGAAAATTGTCGGCGTCATCAAGCCGGTTGAGACGAAGGAAGTCCACGCCGAAGGCGGCAGCTACGAGGAAGCCCGGGAAGCCCTTCGTGCCGCTGTTCCCGAAGGCTAGTCCCTCCAGTCCATCAGGGTCGAACGCTGACCGGCGTGTGACAAATCCGCAGGTCAGCGCCGGTGATACCCTCATCGCATAGCGCAAAAAACAGTAGTGGAACTGATCGATGACCTCGACGGATCCGAGGCTTCCCAGTCCCTGACCTTCTCCCTTGACGGTGTCGACTACGAGATCGACTTGAACGACCAGAATGCAGAGGAACTCCGGTCCTCGCTGGCGATGTTTGCAGAAGCAGGCCGCCGCACTGGCGGGCGCAAACGCCCGGTCACCGATGGGAAAGCTGCCGGGATTTCCTCGAAGGACATCCGCGCCTGGGCCCTGTCCGAGGGTCTGGAAGTGAACGCCCGCGGCCGCATCCAGACATCCATCGTCGACGCCTACCTCAGCGCCAACTAGCGGACCAGACCCGGCTCCCGGGCTGCCATCGCTTCGGTAACCCGGGCCGGCTCGCTGGCGTACAAGCCAGCGTTCAGCAGTGAGTTCAGTTCCACAACCAACGGTTTGCCGCCGGGGCCGAGCGCGACGTCGATGACATAGTCGGTCAGCGCCGGGACTTCCAGGGCCAGGGCGTCGACAGCGTTGCGCGCGAAGTTGGTGAGGACCCCGGCGATCGCAGGTTCGGGCTCGACCGGCGACTTTGCCTGCCGGTGACGGCGCAGCTGGTTGTCGAACCGGTAGCCGTTGTCCAGGGGCGTGAACTCCTCGATGCATCCGGCCGCGGTGACGACCGTGTTGCCGACGACGAACACCCGGTATTCGTACTCCATTGTCACGAACTCCTGGGCGATCCGACTGTCCCGCTGCCCTTCCAGGCTCATGGCCCCGTAGCTGAGTTCATCAAAGACGGCCCGGGCGCCATGCTCCGGCCGGAAGCCCTCGGGCAGGTCTACGGGGAACGCGGCGTACTTGACCCGGACGGACTTCAGGAAAGCGCGGCGGACGCCGTCCGCAACCCAGCCGGCAAGGACGTCGCCGAGCTCGATGGAGGACGGGTCCTCCATGCCGAAACCGCAAAGCTGCACGCGGCGTCCGGCGCGGGTCAGGAAAGCCTCGTACCTGTAGTAGTCGGCGGCCAGGCGGGCCTGTTCCATGTCTACGTCCTGGTGGAGAAGACTGGCTTGGGTCCCGTAACGGGGCAGCTGCTCCAGCTCCTCCGCCGGACGCCGTTCGCCGGTCCCTGCATTTACAGCTGTGGCCCTGTCAGTGGAGAGGTGCAACCACACGTTGTCGGCCCCGAAGGAAGCCAAGGCGGATTCGAGTCGGATGGCCTGTTCGTAGAAGTCTTCGTAGTCCCCGTCTCCGCCCTCGGCGGCCGGTCCAATGTGCCGAGACCAGAGGGCGAGCAGATCTTCTCTGCGGGCCTGCACGGCGGGCGTGGCGTCGCGGTACGCAGGCGCGGGACGGTTGACGATGCTCACGAGCCAAGGCATGGGTTCCTCCAGAGACGGCTTACTTTTCCGTCATGTGTGCGGAGGACCGCTCAGAGCTACCCGCATCCGCTGAGGGCAGCGTGGTCTTTTCTCAGTTGTATTAGCGGCCGGTTGCTTATCCGCCTTGGCTACGGCAGCGGGATCGAAGGCAGCACGAACGACGTCAAGGATGCCGCCCTCGGGCAGCCACTCTTCGACGCTGACGCTGTGTGTTCCCAAGGCAGTGGTGATTGCCTCTACCTCCAAACGAAGTACCCGTTCGAGGCCGACGAACCCTCCTCCTGCCTCCCTAATCCGGCGTCGGGCTTAGACGTTGCCGTGGAAAAGCTCCGGGAGATCCTGGACAGGACTGTCCCGCGCACCCTGTCCACAGTCGAGGAGCTCAACTCCGAGGAAGCCCACAAGGTGCTGTGCCTCCTCAGCCCGGACGGTAGCCGCATCGTCACCCCCTACACCCGCTGTGACGGTGAGAACACCTGGACCCCGGCGGGCACCGATCACTTCTTCAGCTCCGAGGAGCTCCTGGCGGACATCATCGACGGGCACAAACCGGGCTTCGTCGTGATCGACGGACCCGACCTCCCCGACACCACGACGCAACAGAGGGTCCTGACCACCGTCGAGGAGCTCGATTCGGAGGACGCCTTCGAAGCGCTGTGCATCGTCCCGACGTGCGGCCCCCTCCGCGTTGCGGTGTCCCGCTCACACGGGGTCAGCACCTGGGCGGCACCGGGGTCCGAGGTCGAATACACGTCCGCGGAACTGCTCGCCCACTTCGCCAACATGGGTGACGAACCTGCCTTCACCCTCATCCCCCGCTGATCCGGAAGACTCCTATGCCCCTCGGAAACATCCTCACGCTCTTCAACGCCACCGTTGCCCTTGCCTCCGGGCTCCTCGCCTGCCTCATCACGGCCATGCACGGCAATCCCGGCGCTGCCCGATTCTTCGCCACCGCCTCAGTCGTCGGCCTCATCATGGCCGGCGGAATGGCCATCATCGCGACCCTGGCCGGCACGGTGAGCGCACGGCGCGCCGCACGCGTCGAGCCCGAGGTCCTGGAGTCCCGTGGCCACTGAACGGGACATGCTCGACCTGCTCCTGGACCGCTACACCGACGTCCGCCGGGGCACCATCTCGGACCGGTGGGTCAGGGCGGAGCACGTACGCTCCGGAATGGGCTACAGCGATGGCCGTCGCATCGCCGACTTCGTCGCAGCCGATAAGCATCCGGGCGGCTACGCCGGCGAGAAGCTGGCCCTGCACGGCCACGAAGTCAAAGTCACGCGCGCCGACTGGTTGCAGGAGCTGCGGGACCCGACCAAGGCGGACGCCATCAAACGGTACATGCACCACTGGTGGCTGGTGGTCCCCCACCCGGCGATCGTGAAGCCAGGCGAATTGCCCGACGGGTGGGGCCTCCTGGTCCCCGGCACCAACGGCAAACTCCGGGCCAAGAAGACCGCGCCGCGGCTGAATCCGGAACCGGCTCCGTTGCACTTCATCATTTCCCTGATGGGTGCCTCGGCACGCACAGCTCACCGGGAACCGCTCCGCCGGGACGCCCCGGTCACGTACGGGCGCCGCTCGGCCCGGCACTGCGGAGTCTGCAACAACCCCTCCCCCTGCTCAATCCACCAGCCCCGGGCTGCCGCAGCCGCGACCTACACAGGACAAGCCATGACCCATGAACGCTACCCGTCCCTGATCCAGTGGCTGCGCCAGCGCCCCAAAGCGCTCCGTGATGAGCTGCTCCTCTGGGGCGGTTACTCGACGGTCCTCCTCGTCGGGGCGGTCATCATTGGCTTGGACCGTGCATGGCCGGCGGCGGTCGTCCCGTTCGGCATCCTCGCGGCACGGCTCGGTGTCGGCTACCTGCTCAACCGGGAGCCGCTTCCCACCGAGGACGGTTCCGGCAAATGAGTGCCCTGGCAGAACTGACCCCCAAACAGTTCGAAGACATCCACCAGTACGACGAAGACATCATGGTCAACGATGCCGACGGCCACATCTACACGCAACCGACGTGCCGCTGCGGGACGCCCCTGGGATGCACTACCCGATGGAAACCCACCGGGCGGAGGAACTGGAGGCGTACGTCCAGGCGCGCCTGGCGGATGTCGTCGACAAGTACAAATCCACCTTGGCCGGGTTGAGGATCATGGTCGCTGACGAGCTGGAGCTGCACGACGCGCCGCTGCACATCCAAACGAACGTGGAGCAGATCATCGTTGAGGGCTGGGTCGACCTGGGCCTGCCCGAAGCGGAAAGGCCCGAGGCGCCCAACCCTTTACCCCCGGCCCAGTCGCCCCCTAGGGTGTGTTGCTAAACCCCTTTGAGGCCCGGATGCGGTTGTCTGGTGTGGTGCGCAATCGTTCTCTGGTGTCTGACGAAGTGTGGGCCGTGATCGGGCCGTTGTTTCCTGCCTGGAAAGGCAACGGGCGCCCGGTCGCGGACCGCCGTCTCGTCGTGGAAGGAACGGCATGGAAGTTCCGTACCGGGGCGCCATGGCGGGACCTTCCCGAGCGATTCGGGAACTGGAACACAGTCTTTAAGAATTTCGACCGCTGGGCCAAGGACGGAACGTGGACCAGGGTGCTCGAACACGTCCAAACCCGCGCGGAGACCCTTGGCGACCTCGACTGGATCGCGTCAATCGACTCCACGATCGTGCGCGTCCACCAGCGCGGCGCCACACTTCCCCGACACACAGGGGGAACCCTCGAATTACATGAAACTCGGCCTTGAACCGCCAGACCACGCGATCGGACGCTCCCGCGGCGGCCTGACGTCCAAGCTCCACATGGCCACCGACGGCAAGGGGCGCATGCTCTCAGCCGTCCTGACCGCCGGCAACATCAATGACACGACCATGCTGGCCGCCACGCTGGAACAGATCCGGGTTCCACGCCCAGGACGGGGAAGGCCGCGCACCCGCCCGGACCGCCTCTTGGCAGACAAGGGCTACACCTCCAAGGCCAACCGCACTTGGCTGGAAAACCGAGGCATCGAGGCCACCATCCCGGAAAAATCCGACCAAGCGGCCAACCGGAAACGGAAGGGGTCCTCCGGCGGACGGCCACCAGCATTCGACGCCGAGGCCTACAAGGGACGCAACGTCGTAGAACGCGGATTCAACCGGCTCAAAAACTGGCGCGGCCTCGCGATGCGATCCGACAAGACCGCCCGCAACTTCCTGACCGCCGTACAGCTCGCAGCATCGCTCGCTTGGCTAGGAGCCAGCTTTAGCAACACACCCTAGGCGGGGAGCGGCGGGGCCGGACCCGTACACATCGAGCCCATGACCGTTGCCGTAGCCTTCAAATCCACCCGCCCCGCAGACGTCGCAGCCTACCTGGCCGCGCGCGAAACGGAAGTCGCCGAATTCCACGCCAGAACTGACGCCTTCAAGGAGGAGCTCGGCGGGAAAGAGCTTTTCGGCACGGCGTTCTTTGATGGAGGCTGGGCTGTCCGCGGGTTCCACACCGCCAACTCCTTCGAGGAATTTCCTGCCGGCTGGCGCCGCGAAAGCCGCTTTAATGCGGTCCCGGCGAAGCGCACGCCCGAGGGGAAGGAAGCGGCCGCGACGCTGGCCACCCTCCGGCTGCCCGGCAACAAATACCCGGGCGCCACTGAGGTCTTCTACGCCGACGGGTTCATGATCATCCCGCGGATGGCCAAGGTCGGTGACGACTACTACCTGACCCTCAGCAAGCCCCTGGCCGCGGAGAACAACAACACCCCAGACCCCGAATTCTGGGAACCTGTGAAGCTGTCCGCCTACCACGCCGCCCTCGAAGCGTCCGGCGAGGCGGTGACCTCATGAGCTCCCCGGCCATTCCGCCCCTCCTGTTCGACGCCTTCCGGGACGGCACCCGGGCATCCTGGGGCGCCCTGCCCGAGACGCCTTGTATTCAACCTTGGCCTCACGCCAGAGGAGGCCTACCGGTTCACCGACCCCTACAGGCCAGGCAGGAAGGGCTGGGTGATCGGGTGCTTCGCCGTCGGCGTCCTGAGCTTTGTCATCCTGATTGTCATCGGCGGCCGGATCGCCATCACCAGCTTTCTGGGCATCCGCGGCGTCATCGCTTCGGCGGACTCCGAGGGGGATGCCTGGTCATGGGTGGGTTTCGCTGCTCTCATTGCCCTATGGCTCTCGGTCATCTGCGCGGCCATCCAGCTGAGCTCCCGCCGCCGGCCGGCGAAGGCATGGACTGCACGGCTCAGCGCAGCCTGGTCGATCCACGGCCACCTGCTGTTGCCCGTTGAGTCCATCCCCCTTGATGTCCGTGACGAGGTGGTCGGCCTGCTCGAGCGGCTGGAGAAGGCACGCCGCGGCCTGATGGCCGGCGGCCTGCCCGGTGACGGCACCGAGCTCGTCCCCGCGATGGAGGCAGTGCGGGTCCTGGTCGCCGCGGCCGCTCTGCCCAAGCATGGGGCGCAAATGGCGGCAGCACCCGACATCAGCGACCCCGCGGTCCAGCGGCTCGCCGCCGAGTACAAGCGTGCACTCAGGGTCCGCAAGGAAGTCCTCGCTCGAGTGAAGGAGGAGGCCTCCGCTGTGGAGGCGTTGCTGGCGGCGCGGCGCCGCGCCCGGGACGACGCCCAGTTGATCCAGATCGCCAACCGCGACAACCAGTAACGAACGGTGTCCAACGCCTCCCCCGGCTTAGGACATCAGCCTTGTATGCTCATTCCGGATGACGGCCGCGGGGGGGATGCGGTCGTCGCTGTACGCGAAAGTCTCTCGCCATGTCCATTAGGAAAGTGCTTCCAGCTGCCCTCGTCGCTTTGGCCGTTTCGGCCGCGGCCCTGATTGTGGCCCCGCCCGCCACCGCCTCCGCCCAGGTGTACAACCCATGTGCCAGGCTCAGCGCCGGCCAAACCAAGTTCTCAGGCTTCGGAGCCGCCAGGGTCACGTTCGCGACGGCCACCACCCGGAACACGAGCCTGCTCACCATCACCGGCTGTGTCCGCTCCGGCAGCCGGTACATCCAGGAGTGGCAGGACTGGGGCTATGGAGGGCTGCGGGGGTTCGCTGCGCAGAACAAGGAGTGGGAGGACACGTACCGGTCTCCGACTGGTTCGTTCAGCTTCACCGAGGCTCTGGGGCGCAGCAACCCCGGGACTGCGCTGAAGTACCACAAGGTCAATTACTGGTCCCGTTGGGGCGGCGAACGGAACCAGAACTACAACCAGTACTTCGAAGGCGCCGGTGGCGAATCCGACGAAAACCTCTGGCAGTTCATGAACCAGGGCTACTACGAGCAGGCTGCGGTGATCAACTACAACCGCAAGCCTGACATGCCCACGGTTCTGGGTGCCTCATTCGCCATCTTCCTGCACGCTGGGCGCACCCCGAGCGCGGGCTGCGTCTCGACCAGTTTGGCGACCGTGACCCGCTTCCTCCGGAGGAGCCGGCCCGGTGACCGCATCATCATGGGCTCCGTGGATGACGTCTTCACCCCCTACTCGAGCAACCCGTTCGGTGCCATCACGGCCAAGTACGCACGAACGGGCGGCCCGGCCAGCTGGCTCGGCAACCCCGCCTCCCGTGAGACCTCAGGACTCCGCAATGGTGGCTCGTACCAGGCGTTCCGCGGCGGATCGATCTACTGGTCGGCCGCCAGCGCGGCACACACCGTTGGAGGCGCGATCCGCGGCACATGGGCTGCTGCCGGCGCGCAGAACGGTCTCCTCGGCTACCCCGCCTCCGATGAAGGCCGCGGCCTGAAGAACGGTGGCTCGCACCAGACCTTCCAGGGCGGGCGCATCCACTGGTCCCCGGCCACCGGTGCCCACATCACACGCGGGGCCATCCTCTCCGCCTGGGCAGGTTCCGGATATGAGCGCGGACCCCTGGGCTACCCGACCTCGGATGAGGTGAAGGGGCTGAAGAACGGCGGTTCCTACCAGACCTTCCAAGGCGGGGTCATCCACTGGTCCCCGGCGACCGGTGCCCGCATCACCCGCGGGGCCATCCGCGCGGCATGGGCGGCTGCCGGTTACGAACGTGGCACTCTCGGCTACCCCACCAGCAATGAATTCGCCTTCAGCGGCGGCACCGTACAGAACTTCCAGGGTGGCGTGATCACCTGGACCGCCACGGCCGGAGCCCGCAAGGTGACCGGTGCGATCGGCGCCAAGTTCAACACTTTGAGGGCCGCCCTCGGTACGGCGGTAACCAGTGAAACTGCCATGGCGTTGGGCGGCCGCAGCCAGGGCTTCCGCGGCGGCTACATTGTCTGGTCCAGCTCCACCGGTGCCCGCCTGTCCTCCGGGGCCACCCGGACCGTCTGGGTAAGAAACGGCGCCGAGTCCGGACCGCTCGGATTCCCTATCTCCGATCCGCGGCCGGGGACAGCAGGCGGCACCGTTCAGGAATACCAGCATGGTCGCATCTCCGTGTCTTCAGACGGCACGGCCACGGTCGACCTGAACGCCCCAACGGCGGCGCCGGCTCCCACGCCGTAACCGGGCAGCGGTGAGGATTCCGTCCGATGCCTCACACATGAGCGCCATGGACTCTTCCTCACCGCTGCCCCGGCCTGTGCCCACCGAGATCACACCTCTGGAGGAGCGCGCCGTTCTTCGCTTCCAGTACGACCTCGACTTCCACAAACGTGTGCAGGCGGCCGCTGAAGAGCTGCTGGCGGAACATCCCGACGATCCGTTGTACATCCGGCTCCCGGACGCCATGAGGTCCCTGCAGCAGCAGGACGAGGCCGTGGTGAGCGACGACCAGATCACCGCCGGCACCCGGTACCTCGCCGACATTCTTGGGCTCCCGTACGCGGTGATCCAGGACAAGGAGAGGGAGGGCCTCAAGGCAGGTGTCCACGGCCTCCTGGCGGCTGTGAACGGTGCGTCGGCGTGAGCATCGAAGTGGCCGCAGCCCTGCTGGCAGAGCACAGCACCTTCACCTGGAACAAGGCACGCACCCGCATCCGCTGCAACGCCACTGACTGCGACGCCGTCATGGATGCCCACGATGGGGAATCAGGTGCGGCCGCTGCCTTCCCCTGGCATCAGTCCGACCTGCTTCCCGTGAGCGCCGAGGCCATCCTGGCCGAGCACAGCGCGTACGGCTGGAACAAGGACGGAACCCGCATCCGCTGCAACGGCTGCCGGACGGTCATGGGCGCCGACGGGGGCACCGGGGCACTGCTGGCGTTCGCCCGGCACCAGGCAGAGCAGTTGCCCGAAGCGGTTGCAGCCGAGCCACTGTCGGAACAGGAGACTGTTCCGGTTGATGAGCCCGACATCCCCGAGGAAGTGGCCGGCGAAACCGAAGAGGAAGACGAGGAAGCCTCGAGCGTGCCGACGGTTCGCCGCAACACCAAGCTCCTCGGAGAGACGATCGCCGCGCTCAAGTAAGGTGACCGGGTCCAGGCAACCTTCCACACCGTCCGCTACGGCCAGTTCACGATCGAAGGCACCGTCATCAAGGGCGGAGCGGGGCTGGACCGCAACCAGCTCATCGTCGGCGGCTGGCACATTAACGCGAACGCCCGCGCCTCCAAGCACCTGCGCGAGCTGACCGTCCTGGCCACGGCAGGCAACCACGACTACCCGGTGGCGCCCCCGCCGCCTCTGCCCGAGCACTACGGGAACGGTGCCTGACCTTGCCCGACTACATCACCTTCCGGGAAACCATCGAGTTCGAAATCGAGGTCCCGGCCAACGACTTCGAGGCCGAACACCACTACGGCTACGGATTCCGTGAAGCCGATACCGTGAAGTCGATTGCCAAGTAGGTTATCGGCCGCCGCCACGAACCCGACTACGTGATCGACATCGATTTCAAACGCGAGGTGTACATCCTGCGCGCCGACGGCGTTGAAGTGTTCGGCGACCGCAGCCATGACGCAGTCATCGCGAAATTCAGGGAGATCACCGGGTCGACGCAGCTCATTGACCTGTTCGATGACCTGGAGGACAAGGACAAGTCCTGGCGGTAGGAGCGGTTGCAGCCGGGGCTGCTACCCGTCCAGTCCGGTGAGAGAGCGGTCGAGTGCCCCACACATGACGGGCATGGAATTTTACGGACACGTCAACACCCTGGAGCAGTTCTTCTCGTACGGCCCCGACGGGCAGCTGCGCTACAGGCCCTGGAACCGCAACTACTCGACTGTCCATCCGGACAGAGAGCCGGGCACCGACATGAACTCCGTCGCATTCACGATCAGAGGCGGCGAATACTTCCAGGTCATGGAAGAGCTCGACAAAAGCGAAGGCCGCGGCGGTGTCCGGCCAGCCGGAAACTTCATGGACGACCGGGGCGATGGAACGGAACCGGGTCGCCACCGGCGCCGGAGCCGTCAACAGCCGGCACCGGATGGACACCAATGAGGCGATGCGGCTGCTGACCATCAACAAGGGCCGCTCGCACCGACTCGCCGGATGGTCGGTCCTCGACTCGTGGCGCACCGTGTCCGCCGAACAGATGGCCGCGTTCACCGGCTCCCACCTGTTCCTGGATCCGTCCTGCTCCAACATCGCCGCGTCCTTCTCCATCGATCTGGTCGACTTCGGCACCTACTCCCACCCGTCCCGGCGGCTGGCCGGCAAAGACCGGGGCATCCTCTACCGGCCCGGCAACTCCGACGCGTTCGACAAGCTCGTCCGCCCGACCCTGACGTTCCCCGAGTGGGTGTCCGTCACTGGTGGGTCCCCGTGGAGCCACGGCGGACAGTACGACCGGCACAACCTGCTCTCCGCAGAGCTTGCCCTGCGCGCCGCAGAGTACCTCCCGGTCGGGGCCGTCCTGGGCGAGAAGCACGCCACCGTTGACCTGCTCGCAGGCACCGGCATCGGCAAGACGGTGAAGAACCCGGACAACCGCCGCGCCGACGGCGTGCTCGTCCGCCCCGACGGGCTGCGCGTCGCGTACGAGATCACCGCGACCGCTTCCGCCTCATTCGACTCCAAGGTCCGCCGCTGGGCGCAGCTCCTCGCCGAGCGTCCGCTGGAAACCTCCGGGCTCGTCGTTGTCTTCATCGCAGCACCTCACCCGGACCGTGGCCGGGCAGGCCGTGACCCGCGCAGTGAAATCTACCGCCGTCTCTCCAAGGTCCTCACGGAGTTCCCCGGCGTCGGCGAAGACTCCCCGGCCGCGCGCATTGGCGTCGTGTCCTGGGACGAGTGGTTCCCCGCCCGGCACGAGGTGAGTGAGCAGTTCTTCACCCTCGCCGCCGACTTCGCGCTCGGGGACGGCCGCGGCGCCGCCAAGTGGGTCAGCCGGCCACTGCTGGATGGCTACGCGTTCACCCCCTGGCACACGTTCGACGCGACCGCCGTCGTGGAGAACGCGCCGCTGATCGCTGCGTCCCCGCACTGGTTGCGCACCGGGGAGCACACCAACCTGCTCGGCACGCCCATGTCCAGGGCGAAGCAGTAAGCACCGGTACCGGCACCTGTCCGGCCCGCGCTGGGACCGCCGCTGCCGCTCGGGTTCGCGCGCGGCGCTGCCGGTAACGCAGGACTCCCGGACCGGCTCCGTATCACCGGCTGAGGGTCCTCGCCTGCGCCGGGTGGTCAGCTGACAATCTCTGGCCTTGGCTACTCCCAGAAGGCGTCGGCCTTGGCTGTATCGTCGAAGAACTCCCGCCCCTCCGTGATCTTTCCGTCGCGGATCTGGAACGTCAGGGCGGCATCGGTATCCAGCGTCTTGCCGCCGTTCTCCGCGTGGTTGTGCTGCAGCCCGACAATGTGGTTGTCCCCACCGATGAGTTCCTGGAGCGTCACCTTGAAGGTTCCGTTGGAGCGGGCGGCCAGTTCACCGAAATAGCCCAGGACGGCCTCACGCCCCTGCTTGGTCCCGGACAGCACCCCGTTGCCCGCGACGTGCCACACCGAATCTTCGGCGAACATCTCCCGCAACGTATCCATGTCACCGGCCTGGAAGGCCTCGTAACCGCGCCGAATCAGTTCAACATTTTCCTGGGTTCCCATTTCCGGACCTCTCCGTCTCCATTGTCGGAACACTCTCGGACGGCTAAAGGGTAGCCCTGGCCCATGCCCTTGTCGATGACGATTTCGTGGGCGCCAGGTGCCCCGCGCACCGCCTCATCCGGTGTCGGTGTTTAGGCGGCATGCCCTCGCCGTTTCCCGCCGCGACACTGCATCTTCACCGGGCCGCCCTAGCTTGAGCGGAGGCAACAACACCCCGGAAAGGCACCCGTTTCATGTCACCTCTCGTCCCCCGCTCCGAACGCACTGCTGCCTCCGGGTTGTCCCGAAGAGGTTTCCTCGGAACGGCGGCAGCGGCGACGGCGCTGGCCGCTACAGGCTCACTGCTCCCGCCATCGGTCCAGGCGGCCATGGCCCAGCCCATCCGCCCCGGCGGCCTCAAGGCCGTCAAGCACGTCATCGTACTCATGCAGGAGAACAGGTCCTTCGACCACTACTTCGGAACACTGCGCGGCGTCCGCGGCTTCGGCGACAAATCCACGCCCCGGCTGCCCGGCGGCAAGTCCATGTTCGAACAGCCCCGCGACACCGGGGAAACCGTTCTGCCGTTCTCGCTGCGCAAGGCCGCCGAACTTGCCGGGCGGCCAGGCTCCGACATCCAGTACCTTGGCGCCCTCGACCACTCTTTCAAGGGAACCACTGCGGCATGGAATAACGGCTGGTGCGACAAGTGGGTTCCCGCCAAGGGGCCCTCCACCATGACGTTCTACGAACGGGCCGACCTTCCACTGCAGTACGAACTGGCCGACACATTCACCATCTGCGATGCCTACCACTGCTCGGTGAACGGATCCACCAACCCCAACCGCAACTACCTGTGGTCCGGGACCAGCCTCAACGAGCCCGGCAGCGCGAACCGCGCCGTCACCAACGCCGCCTACAGCTACGACCACGCCGGCTACGACTGGACCACCTACCCTGAGCGGCTGGAGGCAGCCGGCGTGTCCTGGCGCATCTACCAGGACTGGGACAACTTCACCGACAACGCCGTCGAGTACTTCAAGACCTTCAAGGACATCGGCCACACCATGCTGGCCTCCGTGGACGGCCGGCTCCGCACCACCGAAGAGTTCTACAACCAGCTCGCCGGGAAGACGCCCGCAGAACAGCAGCACCTCCTCGCCCAGCTGGCCGAGGGACGCTCCCGGCTGAACGACGCCGACAGGGCGCTCTTCGACAAGGCCATGTGGCGCGGCGAGCCCAACACGCTGCTGGACCGGCTCCGCGCGGACATCACCTCAGGAACGCTGCCGCAGGTCAGCTGGATTGTCCCTTCCGCGGCGGACTCGGAGCACCCCAGCGCATCAACCCCCGTCGGCAGTGCAAACTTCGTCTACCGGCTGCTCGACACCGTCGCGAGCGACCCGGACATATGGGCCGGCACGGCCATCTTCTTGAACTTCGACGAGAACGACGGCTACTTCGACCACATTCCCCCACCCGTCCAGCCGCGGCCGGCATCGGGAGAATCGACCGACTGGTTCACCGGGGAGCCGATCGGGCTCGGACCCAGGGTCCCCATGACCGTTGTCTCGCCCTGGACCATCGGTGGCTATGTCAGCTCGGAAGTCTTCGACCACACCTCCGTCATCCGCTTCCTGGAACGCTGGACCGGCGTCGAAGAACCGAACATCTCCCCCTGGCGCCGGGCCGTGTGCGGGGACCTGACGAGCGTCTTCGATTTCGACACCGCCGGCAAGCCCCCAGTACCGGAACATCCAGGGCCCGTGCCGCATGCGGTCAGCCGTTGGCGCCCCACACCGCCAGCGAACCAGACGGCCCCTGCCCAGGAACCCGGCTCGCGGCCCGCCCGTCCGCTGCCGTACCGGCCACGGATCCAGGCCACCGCCGGTGCAGCCCGGGTCACCCTCGACCCGGCCAACAGCGGGAAGCAGTCGGCGCACTTCATCGTCTATGGCTACGCAGGGGAACTCGCAGAGCCGCAGCACGTCGACGTCCTCGGACGGCAGACGATCCGCGTCCCCGTGCCGTCCGGCAACTACGACCTGACGGTCCTCGGCCCCAACCGCTTCCAGTACGAGATGAAAGGCTCGACAGCGGGCGCAGCCGCCGGCGTCGGATTCACCGTCACCGGACGCCGCGGAAAGCGTGACGTGGAGGTCGAGCTCAGCAACCACGGGCGGGACACCGTGAGCCTTGAAGTGCGCTCCTTGCAGTACGCCAAGGTGACAGAAAAGCTCACGCTCAAGCCCGGGCAGCGAAAGACACTCGACTGGCCCGCACCTAATGGCTGGTACGACGTTGAGCTCACCTCCCTGAATGACACCGGATTCCGCCGCCGGGTTACCGGCAGGGAAGAGGACGGAAGCGAGGGCGTCTCGGGCTGACCGCCCTCCCCGTCCGCTTAAAGACTGGGCCGGCGACTGAGCGCCCCTCCTGGCGCACACATCCGGTCGTCGGCCCTCCGGGTGGGAGCGAATCTCCCGTTTGTCCACGACGGCACGTGGCGTTGTCCGCATTCTGATTGCGCTGAGCCGCCGCCGAATATGGCTTTTATCGTTGGCTCGCTACCTGCCGTCAGCCTGTTTGAAAGGTCGTCCCATGGCACTTGATCTCCTCGAATGCGTCAACTGCCAGACCGACGACCACGTGAAGCTCGTGGAAAAAATGACGGGAACCCAGAGGCGGCTCCGGTGCAAGCAGTGCGGACACGAGTGGCTCCGCGGCGAACCAGCCCGGGAACCGGTGGCAAGGCCGCTGCCGACACTGGCGGAGATCAAAAAGCAATTCCCGAAACCAGGGGACGTTGATCCTGCGAAACTCGCCCGGGCGAATGAGCTCAAGGCCGAGTTTCTTCGCACTGAGCCCGAGCCTATGCCCGATGTTGCCCCCTACTGGACCAAGTATCGGCAGATCTTCAGCGCCGAGGGTCTCCCGGAGGCGGACCCGCAGGACCTCAAGGCTTTCGCCAACTCAAGCGTCGGCGCACGGCCAGGGAACATGTCCGGCTTCAATCAAGCATGGAATGAAATGGGCGCCGATGCCGCCGCAGCCCAGGTCCGCAAGGCAATCGACTACCTGCTCCGCGGAAGCTCGCCCGCAGCGCTAGAAGACCGCCTGACCGATCTCATCGACGACACCACCCCCAACAGCATGAAGGGCCTCAAGGAGTCACTGCTCACGAAGGTGCTGTGCATCGTCTACCCCGACAGGTTCCTGACGATCCTCATGTACACCGGCATGGCCGGGAAGCGGGAAATTGCCCGCTCACTGTGGGGCTCGAACTTCACGCCCCGGAGACGGTCAACTGGACCATCGGACGCCTCATCCTCTGGAGCAACGACCTGTTGGTGGCACTCCTCGGCGACGGCTTCGAGCACAAGCAGCACGCCGCCGAATTCCTATGGTGGGCCAAGTACAAGATCTAAACCGAAACCGCTCCGCTACCGGAATGCTGACCAGCCAGCCGCCGGTCTGCACGTGGTGCTGAAACAAACCTGACAGCTCCCACGGACCAGCACCTGCAACTGCCGGCAGCACCCGGCCCAACACGCCCTGCCTACGCATGGTTTCGGGCATGAACGAACAAAATCCGAAAGACAAATGCAACGCCGACCGCCGGGAAATCGACGAGTGGATGTCCGGCAACGGCAGTAAGGTTCTGGTCGGAATCCTGGGCGTCATCGTCCTGTGGTTCATCGTCACCCGGTTCTGGTGACCGGCGTGAATGGCAGCTACGGCCGGGCAGGCAACGGGCTGTCCGGTAACACCGGCTGGGCGGCCAGCGGGGGCGCCGTGCAGGCCGGTGCCCGCGGTGAGAAGCAGACCGAAGAGGTGCTGCGCCAGTTCGCAGACCGGGCCGCTGTCCTGCACGACCTTCGCGTCCCGATCCCCGGGTTCAACGCCAACATCGACCCCGTCATCTGACTGGCGAGCACGGAGGCGAAGCCTAGCCGCGCTCCTCGAATGTTCGGCGTTGACTTGTCCTTGGAGAAGCCATGTTTTTGAGACTGGACGAGTAGTCTGAGACGACGTCCGGTTTCCAGATCTAATGCTTCCGCGTGGTCTCTGGCGAAGAATGGCCCAGTTGTTTCTGAGCAGTTTCGTCGCCGTAGAGATCAGCGATCTCGCTACCGACCGTTGACCGGAACGTGTGGGGCGTAATTCTTTCGAGAATTCCTGCGTCGCCTTTTGCCTTCCTGAAGTCTGATCTGAAATTGCTTGTGACGGCGGCGGATCATGTCCTGAATCCAGTCATTTGTCAGCGGGAGTGTCCTGTGGCTTTTATTGGACTTGGGATAAGTCTGACGGTCGAAGACGCCGGAATCCTCCACCAGGGTTCCGCTCACCGTTACCCAGATGTTGTCCCCCTCGATTTGAACGTCGTCCCAGCGCACGGCGAGACCTTCACCTATGCGCATGCCTGTGGACAAGAGGAATTGCACAACGTCGGAGAGCCTGCCCGTGGGCTTGGGTCCTCCGACTCCTGGCTCCGGCTGCCGACTCCGGACGGCCTCGTGCACGGCGGCCACTGTTGCCGGCCTCAGCTTCACAGGGGTTTTCCGCGGACTGGGCAAGTTGGAGACAGAGCGGACGGGATTGTCAGTTCTGTGCCCCTGCCGAACGGCGTAGTCCATGACTTGTGTGAGTACCTGCTTGGCTATGGCAGCGGTCCTGTAGCCATCGCCGGTTTCCTTTTTGTACAGACTATGGATGAAGTCTTCGCACTGCGGAGTTCTCAGCCCCGCCACGCTAGTCTTTCCGAGGGCTGGAAGAATGTGGTTCCGCAGGTTGCCCCTGTACGAGTTCCATGATTGCATCCGCAGGCCGTCAGTGGGCGGTGCACCTGTTTGAGCGATGTTGTCGATCTTGACGGGCGCTGGTCGACGAGCCTGGAGCCAGCGTTCAGCTAGCTCTTCAAGGGTGAAAGAAGCGAGCTCCGCTTGCGCCGCGAGCTCTTTGCGCCGCGTCGACTCCAACTCTGCCTGCTTGACGGCAAGCCGCAGTGCACGATCGGCGGCACCTGCAGTTCTTCCAGACCGCTTGATGTCATGGCGTACTCCTTCGTCGTCGTTATAGCGACTCCGGGCTGTCCATCTGCCGGACTCATCCTTCGTGGGCTTGTACCGGAAAAGTTGCCAGGCGGGCATTTTTGCCCGTGTCATCAGCTGACCCTCTTTGCCTGGTTTTGCATCCAGCTATCCACGTCGCTCATGCGGTAGAGGACACGTCCCTGTCCAATTCGCACGTACGCAGGGCCGCAGTCCAGGCTTGCCCAGTTGGCCAGCGTGGCAGCGCTGAGCCGCATATGGCCCGCAGCTTCTTTCCGAGTCAGCCAGACTGTTTTCTCGATCTCGTAATTTGCCTCGTTCATATTTACTTCTATGCAGCTGCCGGCGCGACGGGTGTCACTTTGTGGCGCCACCAGTACGGGCACACTTTGGGGCACACTTTGGAAAGTGATTGGCAGGAGTGCCCGTGAACGCTTCTCCGATGACAATCCGCTAGATTCCGGGGCGTAGGCCATGATCGGGGACGTGTAGGAAGCGGCGGGAATCCCACACTCGAAAGGAAAAGGTCCTCAGGTGGATTCTGCCCAGAGAGGCCCGGGAGGTCCCGGGATCCCTCGGTTCTTCGGCATGCGGGCCTTTGCGAGGACCCGATACCCCCGGACGACCAGATCTCCACAAACCCGGGACCGGCGCCCCGTGCAAAACACGCGAATTTCCTCGACTCCGATCATGCTGTTGTGCAAACCGTGGGCAATGAAGGGACATGAACAACCAGCCAGACAGCAGGCACCACCGCCCGGGACGGCCCGCTCCCATTCCACAACGTCATGTAGTTGTCCAGCACGGAGGCAATGAACAGGTATGAAGCACAGCAGGCCGGCCGGCACCTCGCTCCAGGACACCTCGCCAAGAATTGACGGAGCCATGCAGTAGACGCCGGAGACAACGATGAAGAAGCAGAAAGAACACCACGAGCCCCACAGGAGGAACCCCCAGTGAAGAACCAACGGCGCGCAAAAGGAATCCAAGCCAGATTTTTCTCAGGTCATGTTGCCCAAGCCACGAACGTCCATGAACAGGTAACGAACGACAGACCGTCGATCCAGGAAGGCAAGGAGGCAACAGGCCACCAATGAAAAAGGCCCCCGAAGGGGCCCTTCACAACACAATTTGTGCACACTCAGAGGCCGAAAAGCCCCTGAACAGGGAAAACACGTGCCCGAGATGGGACTCGAACCGGGCACCAAACCCTGAAAACCCTCCATTCCCCCGAAAACATCCCCAAGCCGGCCCAATCCGACGCCGGTACAACCGAATCCGAAGCCCAAGGTGTGCACATTGTGCACACCTTCTTTTGTGCGCATTTTGGGCTTCAATCCGTGTACGTACAGCGTTTTGAGGGCGAGGAGTACCATGACGGGCGCGCACGGTCACTCCGCCTGATGTCCGGAGAAACCGGGCCTAACCGAGCCCGACGCACGGCCTTGCCCGTGCATTTCTGTCCGGGGCAAGCCGGGGACAAGAATTCCATAAACGTCATCGCGTGGTGACCTCCTTCGAACATCTCATGGGCGAACATCACAGAAGAGGCATGACCGAACGTCGACCTACCGGGCACCGGAGTGCCACAAGGCCCCGCACGCTCCGACATGACGGAATCACCATTATCGGCGCATCAAAATGAGCTGCGTAGACGCCATTGGCCACGATGGTGTCCCGGCCCGGCGACATTTCTAAGTGACGCGGTTGTGGAGGCTGCCGGGTTCGTGGCGGACTTCATCTTGGCCTGCAGCCACATCCAGGCCCGATCCGGGTCCTTGGCCGCCGCTACAACAATAAAGCCCCGGACCAGGCAGGTCCGGGGCTAGCTACTACGTTACGCTCGATGATCACGCTGAGATCCACGTGTATGTCATTGTCTGCTTGGAGGCGGGTCTCAAGGTAGCGGGCCAGGCGTGTGTCGCTGGCTGTGTGCTCGCCCTGCGGGATCGCACCGCTAAAAACTGCTTTGGTCTCTGTGGACTTCAGTACGTCCAGCGGCGCCCAGCCACGACGGGTGGAAGTCATCCGCTCGATGTCGGTCCGGAAGGATAACTTGTGTCCTTCGCGGGCTGTGGCGCGCATAGTGAAGGGGATAAAAGTTATTGACAAGGGGTCCTTTCATAAGGGCTGCCAGTCTTCGGCGCCCGCATATAACAAGGCCTCCTGCCGGGGCTCTTATTCCCTTCCCGTACTCAAAGAGTCGAGCATCACTACGGTTCGGGTGCTTCCTTTTCCCGCTCCGGATCAACGCGCTTCGGGCGCCCGCACGCATACCCGGCGCCAGTACCTGTGGTCCTGCGGGACCAAGCTCGGGCAGGCACGGATGTATGGTTGTGCTGGCTAATAGTTGCCGCACGTCCTACACGAGGAAGCCACGAGGTGCAGGTGTGAACGAGTACGAGGCTTCACTGGTCATCAAGTCCGGAGCGGAACTGCTGTCTTCGGCTTCTTCCGACCCCCGCTCGGAGGAAGGCTACGCGGCTGTCAAGGCCAACATCTCGGAAGCACTGGAACGCATAGCGGAAGCTCTTGACAACTTTGAATCCAGTTCGGGAGCGCCCAGCCGTTCAACCGGCTGGGTCCAGGACCTCCACCGCGTAGCGGACGACCTGGCGGAACGATAAGGCCGAAACGCCGATGACAGCGAGTGACCCGGACCGGCCACCTGCAGCACGTTTTGATCGCGCCGTGCTGGTCTTCAACCCCGGCAAGCCTGGCATGACCGCCACGATCATCGAGCTGCAACGCGAGCTGGCCGCCGGAGCCCCGGATCTGCAGGTTGACTTGCTGCCCACCGACTTCGCCGGGCACGCACGGGACCTTGCACGGTCCGTCGCGGCCGTAGGGTCCCCACTGATTGTTTCGGTCAGCGGCGATGGCGGGTACAACGAGGTTGTCAACGGGGTGATGGACGTTCCTGGCAGCAAGGCCGTGTGCACCGTCGTCGCGGCAGGTAACGCCAACGACCATCACCGGAGCATGCCCGAAAGACCCTTGCTGGAGGCTGTCCGGGAAGGCCCGGTCCGGCAGATCGACCTTTTGCGCATCACGTTTGGGGAGGGACAGCCGGAACAGGTTCACTACGCCCATTCCTATGTCGGTTTCGGGCTTACGCCGTTGATGGCCATCGGTATCGAGAGCGGCGGAAAGGGGAAAATCCTCGAACTTCTGTCCGTCGCCCGCACACTCTCGCACTTGCGCCCGTTCGAGCTTGTCCGGGCCGACGGGGCGACCGCCCGCTTCGACAGTCTGATCCTGGCCAACATTTCGCGGATGGCCAAGTACGGGACGGTTAGCGAGTCGGTCGGTCCCGATGACGGCAGGTTCGAGGTTGTGACGCTCCCCCACTCCGGGCGCTGGAAGATGGTACTGATGACTCTCCGGGCGGTGACGATGGGACTGGGGAATCAACCGAGCGTCAGCAGCTACGCCTTCACCACGCGTGATGCTGTCCCTTGCCAGATTGACGGCGAGGTCAGGCATCTTCCCCCGCCACCCATGTTCTGGTGGAAAGCGCGAAGGGCGCCCTGGCCGTTATCTGACCCAGGGGCGCCCCTGCTTTATCTGATGACTCGCGGGCTTGCCGCTCCGCGCGGACCTATTTTTAGTGGAAGTGGATCTCGGCGGCGGCCCTGCGGACCGATTCGAGCCGTTGTTCCTCGATGAGGCCGAGGGCATCGAGCTCCTCGGCCCGTTCGGTGCGCTCCAGCGCCGCTTGGGTAGTGACCTCGTTCAGGATTATGCCAAGGAGGTGGGCCAACCCTGCCTTGAGATCCATCAGGTTCGTGTTCGTGATGAGGAGGCGGCGGTCTGAGACACGGAGCTCGACGTCGCTGTACCCGGCATCTGCGAGCCGCCGGCTGATGTTGCTTCCCTGGAGCAGCTCGAGTTCCCGGGGCTCGGGCCGGCGCGAGAACACTACCGGAACGGTGTAGCGGGAGGCGGCCCGTGCTGTCCCGAGATCATCCGGTAATGCGGAGGCGAGGATCCCACTGAGCGATAGCGGCGAATCGGTGCGTGCCGGAGGAGGGATTTGTGTGGTGGTCATGGCGTTCTGCCAACGTTCTTGAGGATGCACTGCCGGACCCGCGGGAGCGTGGACGGCTGTGACTGAGGTTCAGTGACCCGGGACCGGGCCAGCTGGAGGGAGGACTTTGCCAGCGGGCGCAGAAGCAGCGCGCTTATGTCCGCCCTCTTTGTCCCAGCTCTCGGCCGCATCAGAGTCGGAGTGGCTCGATGCCGTGTTCCCGGTTCTACGGGGCTGTGCGCAGAGGAGTTGGGGACGTTCACCGGAAGCGGATGTCCAATCACGACTTCCCGATAGCTCCGAGCATACAGGCGGAACGTTGTTCGTGGTCATGTATGCGGCAGATTCCGTGGGAGTTGGGCTAACAGCTTAAGATGCGGCGTCCAAGGTTGATGTCCGGCGCCTGGTTCTGCCCGTCCCGCTGATCGGTGATCTTGACTCTGGAACCGGGCAGCTGCCCGGCCCCGGCCGCCATCAGCTCGCACGCCTCGACCAGGGTCTGTGCGGCCAAGGGGCGAGCTTGGTCTGGTCGTTGTGGTGCTTGCAGCCTGGGCACGCCACGCGCACCGGGTACTTCGCTGGACCTTTCGATCCAGGAACTCGCCCCGGCAGGCGCCCACCTCCATTTCCGCCGGCGGGTGCACTGGAACCGACACCACGACAGGAACAGCACGCAAAAGCGCTGGAAGTATCCAGGTGAAGCCGGTGTCCGGGCTGGTGTTCTTGCGCTGCCGGCAGTCCATTCGCTTTCGGGCGGGATTTCTTCCCGCGCGCACAGATTACCGTCCCCACAGCGTTGCCGTCCGGCCTGACTGCGCCGGCGCTTTGCCTCCCGGGCAAGACGTCCTCACTTTTCGCCCAGATTGCCACAGGACTCCTCCAGAGGCAGAGCATCCCAGGGATGCGGGCCGACAGCTCCGCGGCTGCGTTAGGCCGGTACCTGTATCGTTCGAAGTCAGGAACCCCTTCGGTTCCGCGACAGGAGCAACCATGGCTGACAAGTCCCCCCGCCAAGCAGCATCCAAGAAATCCGACAAAACCATCAAGCAAAAACGCGCCGACAAGAAGGCCGCCGCGGCAGCCTCCAGTTCAGGAGACAAGGCCACCGCGGCCAAGGCGACGAGCCCTAAAAAGTGAGTGTTTTGACAGATCACCTCACCCTCGGCGTGCTTTCCAGCACCAGAAAACCTGACGAGCAGCGCCTTCCGATACATCCCCTGCACCTGAAGCGCGTTGCCCCTGAAATCCGGCAGCACCTGATTTTGGAAGAAGGCTACGGGGAGCGTTTCGGCGTTCGGGAATCCGATCTCGCACCACTTGTGGGGCGCATCGTCCCGCGCGAGCAACTGCTGGCGGAGGCCGACGTCGTTCTTCTGCCCAAACCGCAACCCGAAGACCTTGCCGAACTCCGCGACGGGCAGGTCCTATGGGGTTGGCCGCACTGCGTCCAGGACCGGGCCATCACCCAGCTGGCAATCGATAAGAAACTCACGCTGATTGCCTTCGAGGCGATGAACCACTGGGCCAGCGACGGCGGCTTTGGCCTGCACGTGTTCCACAAGAACAACGAACTGGCCGGCTACTGCTCGGTGCTGCACTCCCTGGCCCTGACCGGCTCCACCGGGGACTACGGCAGGAGGCTGAGCGCCGTCGTCATCGGCTTCGGCGCGACGGCGCGCGGGGCCGTCACCGCCCTCAACGCCCACGGCATCCATGACGTCCAGGTCCTGACCAACCGGAGCGTGGCCGCCGTGGGTTCGCCCATCCATTCGGTACGGATTGCCCAGTTCGATCACGACGACAAAGCACCATTCCTCAGCGAGGTCATCACCGAACGCGGACGGGTACCGCTGGCGCCGTTCCTGGCCGAAAGCGACATCGTGGTCAACTGCACGCTGCAGGACCCCAACGCACCATTGACCTACCTCCGCACCGAGGACCTGGACGCTTTCCGGCCCGGCAGCCTGATCGTGGATGTTTCCTGCGATGAGGGTGGGATTCAGCTGGGCGAAGACCACCACGTTCGCCGAGCCGATGTTCACGGTCGGGGACCACATCGACTACTACGCAGTGGACCATAGCCCCTCCTACCTCTGGAATTCCTCCACTTGGGAGATCAGCGAGGCCCTGCTGCCCTTCCTGGAAACGGTCATCACCGGGCCCGCGGCCTGGGCCGGAAACGAGACCATCAGCCGTGCCATCGAAATCCGCGAGGGCGTGGTCCTGAACCAGGACGTGCTGCGGTTCCAGCAGCGGGAACCGCAGCACCCGCACTTCCCATTGCCCGCCTAAGGCACGTCACCGCATTGCCCGCGTTGGGCGAGGGGTTGTTCGCCCCCGCTCGGGTGCGGCGGTCGGCCTGATGACCGGAGACCGGCGAAAGAGCCGGGACTAGTGACCGGGAAGTGCTGCATCATCGAAAACCATGAAGCCATAAACGTCTTTATCCCCTGGGCAATGCCGGTTAATCGGCCCCGCGCGCAGCAGCATTCATGATTGAAGGACGCTGCCCGGACCGGTAGGCAGATGCGATGACGGGTTCGAGTTCGTCGATCACGGTACGGTTCCCGGGGAGAACCACATGGGCGAGAAATTGCGATTCGAGCGTCGCAACACCGGCTGCCACGGCTGCGAGTTTGGCGTCTGTGGACAAGGCGAAAGAATGCCAAAATCTGCGGGCAGCGAGCTCCAAGGCTTTTGCTGTATCTTCCCGGCTACGGGACCCTTCGACCTCACCCCGGACAGGAGGGATTCGGTCAGGTTGCGGTATAGAGATGACGATGCGGAACTGCCTTCCGCAGGCCCTGAACGCAATGGCGCTGAGCCGCCCGCGTTGACTGAAACGAACATCGGTCGCCCCAAAGTTCAGGAGCGCACGCTCGACATGTTCCCGTGCATCCCCAACGCTGAAGGAGTCACCACGGTGCACAAAACTCCGGCTATCAAAAGTTGCCATCGTCTAACTATGCGCCCCCATGCCGCCCTCGACTGCTTCAGCCCATCGGCGGGCCGAAGAAAGCTACAGGACCGATTTTTTGGGGACTTTAGGTGCAGTGGGGTTAACCGGGCCTAGTGTTGGGTGTGTCGGCACATGCCGCGCAACTACCCTCAGGGAGGGTGCATGAACTCCAAGCAGTCCAGGTCCGAACAATTCATGCTGTATCTGAAAAGTCTGGGTGGTTCGGAAGCTGACGTTACCGGATCTGCCTGCGCGGTCAGCGATGAGGACACCGTGGAGACGGTAATCTCGCGGCTCAGGATGGAGAAATACACTCAGGGCAGTAAACTCGTGGACCCCTCGATTCTTCAGGCCTGCGCCCAGGTCCTAATTAGCAGGCGCGACGAGAACAAACCCCTCCACCTGCCGCGACATCCCCAAGAAGGGGACTATCAGTTGGATATCCGCCTCGCCGGGTCCCTCACAACCAGGGAACCCATTCCTGTGAAGAGCCTGAAAGACGCCAAAGTCTGGGCCACGGAACGACTCGACGCCATTGGCGCCCAAGCCGGTGTCATCTACCTCTCCACCCCTGGCAACACTGGAGCGGGAACGGGGACGCTCGTTTCCAACTTTGAACGCTCCGTCGGCTGGCTGGTACCGATAACCACGCCGCCCGCCACCGCAGAATGAAGGACATCATCGACTGGATCGGGCGAAAAGGAAAACGATCTCCACATCCCGGCTGGCCAGCTGGACCTCGGTCACCCATGCAACGACGCTATATGACGTGTCGAAGGTCTCGTGCGAACGCTCCCGATCGGACTCCGCGGTCGCTTTAAAAACGCCAGGAGACCCTGACCTGCAGCGTTACGGGGCTCTCACCACCACGTAGCAGAGTCACTGCGCCGTCCATGAGCGGTGACTAACTCCAGTCAACAGCCCTGATAGCAGCTGGGCTGGCAATTAGGGGTTAATGCGCCCATGCTGGTCAAGAGCAGAGCGATGAATCGGTCAAGCCTACGGCCCCTGAATCGTGAACCTCAGGCGCTGATTAACGACCAGTTCACAGTTCCCGGTCAGAGCCGTTATGCAGTCAGCGGCTCTGATGGACCACGTCGCAGCCCGTGGCAGCGACGTTTCTCGCGACCCAACATATTGGGTGTGCTCCACACAGGGCGCAGCAAGAACGAGTCCCAATTTTCATGACCGGGCCTGCCATATGTGGAACACTCCCCACAAGTCCTTGGACAGCTTCGTGATCGAAACCTCGGCCCGGACTGTCGCTGTTCCAACTCCGGAATCGACAGTGAACTGCCTGGAGCTGACCGGTGCACTGAAAACGTCCACGAGCAGCTGGGCCCAAGGTAACTTGAAGGCTATAGGAGCATCGTCGAAGCCTCGAAGCAGGAAAATCGAAGCCAAAGAACCCGGAGGCTGGGTGAAGCTGGAGGGGATTGACAGCAGCCTGGATGCTGCTCGGGGCAAGCACTTCCAGGTCGTGATTTCAGGGAAATGGGACTGCTCAGATGCTCGTTCAGTGCCGTGGAACGAGGTCGCGTTGCACTGTGGGAAGTTGGTTCAGTTCGTGCGGACAGGCATCGATGTCCAGTTCGCTGACGTGATCGCCGATCGCGTAGTAGGCGAGGCAGGCCTCCAAGGGTCTAGGTCCGAAAGTAAGCAAGCTGCGTGCGCCGATTGCCGCTGCCGGTACTCGTCCACCAGACAGCGCTCGTTGGGTCCCTAAGGGGCCGGGGACTGCTGGAAGAGGCTTCTGTCTAACCGGGCAAGTCGCCGCGCACCCCTCACGCCCCTCGCATTCCCGCCCTGACGGGCGGCGAGCTCCCGCTACTTCCGGAAAGTTGCTTCACGGGACGGTGTCCTTGCACACTGCAGACTGCTCACAGCCCGAGCCCGGCCGCGGCGCATAGCCTTGTGGTCTAGGATGGCCAAACAAGCCAACTCTAAAAGGGCAGGGGCCATGTCATCGTCTTCCAAGGACTACTGGACCCAGGACGAAATTGCGGCGCACGAGGCGCGAGGTGGAGGGTGGGGCGGCGGTGGCCGGCCCGTTCCGGGCATTGATTACTCCACTGCTCCGTCCTTCATGCAGCCGGTGAAGACCAACCGCGACCGGAACCGCGAATCCAGCCCGGAGGGTGACAGCGATGATGATTGGGCGTGAGGCCATAACGCCAGGATCTGGCTCGACAGGGTGGGTTGCTAAACGATATCTCTGAGAGGTTGCGACCCCAAGCTACGTTCTGGCCGTTCTGATCGTCCATTGTCGCCGGGCGAATTCCGGACCGCGGGCTTTGGGATACGAAGCCACGGGTAGCTTGCTGACGAAGTTGACCTGGGAAGCTGAAGGCCCTCATCCATGGAACGCCGCTCCTACAGGACGTCGAGGCAAAATTCCTCGACCTGGCCGCGCTCCTGTCAGTGACAAACCCAGTGGCCTGTCCTCCAAGTTTGGCTGAGCGTGTAGACTTGGTCAAAAGCGTCCACGCAGATGGTGGTCCCGTTCCGGAGGCCCGACCCGGCTTCTCTTTTCTTATCTGGAAGCGCCCGACTAAGAGATCCGTGCCCGCTGTTCACCGCAAACGCAAGGTTCCTTAAGCAGACGCGGCATCAACCCCTAACCCGCGTGTGCGCCCGCACACCCGCGGGGACACCCTGCACCGCGTCTTGCACGTCCCGCTCCCCGTCCTTGTCGGGGCTAAGCGGCGAAGATCCGTCCGGTCTGCCGAAGAGTCGGGCGGCAGGTCCCTGCCTGCGCCGGTTCCAACACAGTATTGTTTCCCGATTGCGCTTGTGCGCACGTAGCCTGAAATGGGTGTTCCGATCACCACCACCGTCCCCAGTCCTCCCTCCTGCCCGCCCGGGCCTCACGCCTACTCAGACGCGCAGACGTTCCCTGTCCTGACCAAGGCGTACCTCCAGCTCTCCCAACAGGTCCGCGAGACGGGCCTGCTGCGCCGGACTCCGTGGTTCTACGCCCTTGTCGGCGGCGTTCTTGCCATCGGGATCGCCGGCTGTGCCGCCTTGTCGGTTCTGCTCGGGCCGAGCTGGTTCCAGCTGTTGATCGCCGCCGCGCTCGGAATTCTGTTCACGCAAGTCGCCTTTCTCGCGCACGAGGCAGGGCACCGCCAAATCCTGGCAGGGGGACCAGCCAACGATGTGCTCGCCCGCTTCTGGGCGCTGTGGCGGGGTTGAGCTATTCGTGGTGGGACTCGAAGCACTCCCGCCACCACGCGAACCCCAACAAGGTAGGCCGCGACCCCGACATCGAGGTTGACACGATCTCATTCCTCCACGTGGACGCGGCAAAGCCAGGGGCATTCGTGCCCTGATCACCCGCCGCCAGGGCTGGCTGTTCTTCCCGCTGCTGACACTGGAGGGCCTGAATCTGCACTATCTCAGCCTTCGCCACCTGCTCTCCCGAGGACCGGTCAAGGGCCGCAGGTCGAGCTTGGCCTGCTGGCGCTGCGCTACTCCGCTGTCCTCCTGCCGCTCTTCTGCTGCTCCCGCCAGGCATGGCGTTAGCATTCCTTGGAGTCCAGCTGGGAGTTTTCGGCCTGTACATGGGTGCGACGTTCGCCCCCAACCACAAGGGCATGCCTGTGATCGACCGCGATGCGAAGCTGGACTTCTTCTCTAAGCAGGTGCGCACGTCGCGGAATATCTCCGGGGGCTGGTGGGCCACGTGGCTCATGGGCGGTCTGAACTACCAGGTGGAGCACCACCTCTTTCCGAGCATGCCGCGCCCGCATCTGGCCAAAGCCCGCCGGCTTGTGCGTGAGCAGTGCACCCGGCTTTCGGTTCCCTACACCGAAACCAGCATCTGGAGCTCCTACGGCACCGTAATCACCTACCTGAACAGGGTGGGCCTCGCCGCGCGCGACCCCTTCGAGTGCCCCATGACCGCCCAGTACAGGCGCAGGTAGTGGCCTGCAGGGGGACAGAACACAAGCATCGAGCAGTCCGCATCACAGCGCGGTGCTTGAACAGCACGTTCTGGTCCCCGGCTGGCGGCCCGCGTTCAGATCCTTCCAGACACCAGCGCCGCTCCTGCCGGACGGCCCTTTGCAGACCCGAAAGGCGTACGCTGAATCATGAATAGCAACTACGTTCGGGGCGCTTCCCTCAGCTGCTCCTCGCTCCAAATGGACATCAAGCAAATGCTCGACGGGGCCGGGGCCCATGATTGCCGTATCACTTCCGAGCACGGCAACGGAGCGGTCACCTTCTTCGGAGACCATCAGTTTCGTCTGATCGTGCCGCACCCTGAGCCGACCGATCCGCCTAGGGTGCCCGGCACCAGCCAGCGCGGCGAAACATCAACGGTCAAGAACACCGGCTGACCTGGAAGCCGCGCGCCATTCCTGGCGTCAGTTGTCCTGCTGATCAAGGCCAAGCTCGAAGCTGTCGCAGCCGGCATCGTCACTTTCGACGAGGAGTTCCTCGCCTACATGCTCATGCCCGAAGGCGGGACCGTCTTCCAAGCCGCCGCGCCCACGATCGCTTCTTCCTACGCCGCCGTTGAGGTCCTTCACATGAGCGGGCTGGCTACCGCTGCTGCGAGGACAACCTCCAACTAACACACCAAGTCCGGCACCGAAGAAGTAACGGGAGAATCTAACCAGGGGTCTGCACCATGGGAAGAACCGCAACTAAGGGTGCGGGCCTGTGCAGGGTGCAACTTGATAAGGGCCGTCTCGGGATCCATCCCGCCGTCGAGTCAGTCCGGCTCCCGGCAGCACGGTAACCTGAAGCCATTTCGGGCCGGTTCACGAGCGGACACCCGGCTTCTCCCGACCAGGCCCGTGTAGTGGTGAAGCGCGCAGGACGTGCGCCAAGCCCGCAAGAGCGCGGCCCAACAGCTCAGCCTCCAAAAACGGGAGCCCGGCTTCGGCAATGACTCTGGCAATAGCGTCAGCGACTCCCCCGTTAACGCTTCGAGGCGGGAACTGGCCTCTGGATCGTTAATGAGCCCCGATTCGAAGACAAGACGATGCGCGCGGTCATCAGTTGCAATGAAGCGGAAATAGGCGCGGATGACGGCCCGGACCCGTTCCTTATTCTCCGTGGTGGAGTCGAGCGTGACGGTCAGAAGATCCGTCAGGGCAGTCAGGTGAAAATCCAGCAAAGCAAGGTAGAGCTCACGCTCGGACAAAATACTGGTACAGCACCGGCTTGCTTACCTGAGCTGCGCGCATAATGTCATCCATGGCGGCGTCACGGTAGCCATAAGCGAGGAACACCCCCTGGGCCGCAACCATCAGCTGCGTCCTGCGGTCGTTCCGGGACAACCTCGCACGTGCCCCATCGGCCAGCTCACAGCCAGTCAACGGCTCGGATGCCTCTGCCTGCGGAACCACTGTTGCCCTCTTTCCGCTCAGCCTCACTGTACCGGGAGAAATGAAAAGCCAACGTGAACCGACAGGATTGCAGAACACCCGCGCCGGCGGCGAAAGCCGGCCGCGGTCCCTCCGGCACGACCTTGGTGAAGCATTCAGCGGCTAACTCCGCCGGGAACGTGATGATACTGTCCACCCGCAGTGCCAGATGCTCCGCCACCGAAATAACCCCAAGACGATTGTGAGCGGCCATGAAAACTGCCCGTAGATGGTCAGCCCGCTGAGGCGGATTCCTGGGGCCGATGCAACACCCGAGCCCAGCTGGGCATCAGTACATCACGAAGACGCCCGGCGGGTGCGCCCCGGTCCAGTGCAGGCCAGACGGGCTGGCAGGCCTTACAGACTGGTGTCCACGATTTCTAGCACGCCTGGTCGACCAGCAGGCTGATTGCCTAAATATGTTGTTCGGGCTAGCGGGAGCGCTTAGGCGTACATCTGGCCTACCAGCGTTCAGGGGCAGGTCCCCGGGCGAAGCGGCGTCCGGTGATCTTCTCGGGGGTGGTGGTCACGAAGACGTATTTCACCGTAGGAATCCACGACTGCAGCGGAAGTTTCGCTGCGGCCTCAGTTTCGACCGAGTTCTGCAGAACTTTTGCCGTTCCGTGAACGATGACGCTCCATGCGAGGTCCTCGGTGAAGCCGTCTGTTTCCAACGCAACGTGACGATTGATTGTCAGATTTACCAGCTTGCTGCCCTCAGCCGTGCAGAAAAGGACAACGCCGTCGTGGGCGAGGTAATTGATGGGGAAAATCTCGGGTATATCGCCCACACTGACGGCAAGCCTTCCAAGTTCGGATCCGGCCAACAGGTTCCACGATTCCGTTGGTCCGAGTTCCTGCACGGGATGCTCCTGATCAGGCTTCATGGGTGCTCATTTCCGGAGAGTTTATCTTGGTAGGTGCAGAGGGTGACATGAATCGACGGGACCAACGATCACGTGTCCGAAGGACTTTGACCATAAAATCAGTATGACGGTCCAGCGACCATATATCTCTCTAAGGCCCAAGCTGCTGGTGAGGCCTAAAATCCGAGTTTGAACCAGGCAGGCGGGTCCGTCGGGTCAGGTCATCGGTTCCTGACGGTCATGGGCCTGCATGGGGAGCAGCGGTCATTGCCTTGAACCCCAGCCGCCTGCCGTTCCGGGGACGCGTCGAGGACCCCCGCCTAATGGGATACGGTCAGCACGGAAGACGTTTCCCTACGCCTTTAGGTTCTTTGTCTTCGGCGGTGAGCAGGCCCAGCTCCAGGACGGCTTCGACATCGCTGGTGTCCGGCGCGGCGGTATCGTCGTCGGTCATGCTCGGTTGCTCATTCCCCCAGTTAGAGGGTGAGAGCCCGAAACCTATAAAGGAGCAGGCACACTGGACCATACCCGATGTTCCTGCGGGAATGCTTTGCCAGCCAGAGTCGTCTGCCAATGGCAACCCGGTTTGAGGACTCCAAAATCCGGAACTCTTCGGCCTGCGGAGACAAAGCCCCACCTGGCATCCCTCACAGAGCTCTAACAGTCATGCAGCCAGCCGGACGCCCTGCCATGAACGGTCGTGGGGGCAGAAACAGGCAACACGTCCGGATAGCTGGCTCCGCAACCACAGAAGGTCATGCGGTTCCACCCCGGGCCGGCCATGAATATGCAGAACAGCCCATCACAACCGGAAAGGAGGAGTGGGATGAACAACCAACGTCAAGCAGAAGAGAAATTTTCCGTCGAACGTTCTCAGATCATGATGTCCGACCCCAAGCTGTCCATGAACAGGTACCAAAGAGCAAACACTCAAGCACAAGAACCGGGCAAGGAGGCAACCGGCCACACCACCGGCCACCAATAAGAAAGGCCCCCGAAGGGGCCCTTCACACTACAAATTGTCCACACTCAGAGGCTTAAAAGCCCCTGAACAGGGGAAACACGTGCCCAAGGTGGGACTCGAACCGGGCGCCAACCCTTGAATACACGCCACTCCCCCGAAAACATCCCCAATCCGAACCAGTCCGACGCCAGTACAACGCAATCCGAAGCAGAGGGTGTGCACATTGTGCACACCCTCTTTTTGCCCCCTTCGATGCACTAGCCAATGGGGAGCGCTCCGCCGCACGACTCGCACCAAGCTCGCGTACAAGGCTGCCACAGGGTCCCGACACCGAATCCATCCGGCAGCAGCTGCAGCGAGTTTCCCGACACACGTGTTGCGAGCATGAGTCCGGGACTTACGTACATCGCCTCCCGCACCTTTCCATCCATCGGCGGCCTCTCTCGCTTTCATCGCCCGTCCGGCGCTCCAGGACATGACTGACCCGGCCAGCCTGAGGACATGTCCAGAAGAAGCGCAGCAACCCGAAAGGCATGCGAACCTCATCGGTCATTCCCACACTATTGACGGCCTTCCCGGAAGGCCCTGGAACTCAATTCCACAATTAGAGGGTTGGAGGCGCGGGTGACTGGACCGGGGCTTCGACACCCGGCCGCGCAGCGAGCGGTCCTTCTGGGCGGCGATGCGGCACCGGATCGACCCCCGGAACATCAGGCTGCGAATGACGGGCCCGGCAGCGGTGGACTACGTCCTCTCCAGCTATCCCAACCTGGTCTGATGACAGCAACGGTCCCGTCCGGCACCTACTACCCGGACGGCAGGCAGCAGCCCCGCGGGCCGCGCCCCTGGTGCATGTCGTGCAGCACGGACGAGCATCTGCGCGCCGAATCCATCACGGCCCTGGACAAGTCCAGCGACTCACTGGCGGTCGCGTTCAGCTGCTCCTAATGCAACGGCTCACGCGTCCAGGCAACCACAGCAGAGCTCCTCGCCCCGGTGCTGGTCCGCAACCCTGGCCTGGCCGACGACGTCGTTCACGTCGGCTCCCTCTACATCCACTGCGGCGAGCCGATGACCCCACCGGATCCGGCCCGCAGGACCTGGAGCGTCCGGTTCACACCCAGCCCGGACCGGCTGATTCCTGGGCGCGTACCTGCACACCCGGGTGCTGCATTGCCGGTGCGGCTTTCAGATGGAGCCGCCCCACTAGCCAGGCCTGTCCCGGGTCCGGGACGTTGCCAGACAGTCCAGCATGGGACAGCCCGGCAGACCGGTGCCTGGAAGATCACGGCAGGTGTGGCTGTTGCCGTCACTGCGTCCTTCCGCTGTCCGGGCACTTGGCTGGCGCAGGACGAGTATAGTCAGGGCTTTCCACCGGGACAGTCGGGGAAGCAGCAAAGTGCCCCCCCCCCCCTTGGCCGGCCCAGCGTCCATCGACGATGTCCTCAAAGGAGGCGGGATGACCTGACGCCCCTTCGTGTTCAGTGGGCCGCACTCGCGCTGGTCGCCAACGGGGCACGCAAAACACCGGGGCCGTTAGCTGCGCAGGAGGTCCAGCTCCTGGATCCTGCGGTACAGGGTTGCACCGACGGCCAGCAGATCCTCGATTTGCCAGTCGTTCACCTGGGTTCTAGTGGAAACCCGAGCGTATCCGATGAGCTTGTTCGCCATAGCCGTCTCGCCGACTCGCCAGAGGGTGTGCGCAGAATCTACCACCGCTGCGAAAGAGACAACCACGGCCCGGCATCGAAGGTGCAACGCGGAGCGACGGGCAACCACGCTGACACCGCAAACCACTCGTTCAGCAGCAGCGAGCCTCACAGGTGAGCGGCCGGTAACCGCCGGTCTAGACGGAGGGCATGGAAACCATCCAACCCTGGTCCACGAATCCGTCCGGAACTTGTCTAGCAGGACAGCATTGACCCCCGGCATTCCCGTGGCAAAGATCCTGTCACGGGATGGGATCTGCTGGCCATTGCCGTAGAGAGGGGGGACATACTCAAAGGACAGCCACTCGCGCTGCACTAACCAGGGCCCGAAGAGGAAATGAGGCAAGCGCATAGCCGACCAAACACGCCCACCAACCACCGAACTCCTCGTTGACCATTTGCAGGACCTTGTCCTGAAAACCCAGGACGTCAAAGAACTGCTGGACGAACTGGCCGAGTTCACCGCCGTCGCCCCGACCGACCCAGCCACCGCCTTCTGCAGCATCACGCTGATCCAGCGGAAGAAACCAGTGACCGTGGCCCGCAGCGAAGACAGCGCAGGCCACATGGACGAAACCCAGTACGCAGCCGGTGACGGACCCCGCCTGGCGCCAATCCGTCAGCAGACGATTGTGCATCTCCCTGATATGACGGTCGAGGAACGCTGGCCCGGCTTCACCGCGGTAGCCCTGGAAGCCGGGGTAGGATCCAACCTGTCGGTCCCGCTGATCCTGGAAGGAGAAGCCGAAGCAGGCCTGAACCTGCACTCCACACGGCCCCACGGCTTCACCAGTGAAGACATCAGCCTGGTCGAAACGTATTCATATCATGCGTCCAAGGCACTGCGCCTGGCCGTTCGGATCAGCCAGCCCGCCGAGGCGAAGGCCCACCTCATTGCCGCCATGGAATCCCGGACCACCATTGACCTGGCCACCGGCGCGATCATGGCGCAGAACCGTTGCAGCCAGGCCACAGCCATGAAGATCCTGAAAATCGTTTCCAGCACCCGGAAGATAAAACTCCGGGACATCACCGCATCAGTAGTCGCCTCCGTTTCCCAAGACCCCAGCGTCCGGACGCACTTCGACGCTTAAGACCCGGGGAAACCTTGGTCGGCCCCGGCTTGACGGAACCCCGTTGTCGGCAGGCAACGCCAACGGTGGTGTCAGGCGTAGTTTTCCGGGGGTTGGACGGAAGGGGGCCCGCGAGCCCGGCGGGGATCTGACCTCCCTCGTCGCGGCACTGGTCGCCTGTCAGCGCACACCCGGCCGTGCACGACCCCAGTCCGCTGCTTCATCGAAGGGCAGGCAAACCCCAGGGCCGCCGGGCAGGGCTTCCACGGGTGCCGGCCTGGTCGGTCGTGCATGGACTGAGTACGGGTGTCCTTTGTGCGGTCGTTCCCTGGGTTTGAAGAGTGGCAGGTCATCGGGGTCGTGGATGCCGTTCAGATGGGCCAGCAGCGCCTGCCCGGGCTGACCGGGGTTGCGGGCCAGATGATCCAGTAAGGACGTGCGCGTATCGGGATCAAGACCGGGCTGGGCCAGAATTTCCCCGATCAGCCGGTTGAGCTGGAATTCCAGAAGCCCCTCCCGGGCCGCCGGCGGCACGTCGGGCCCAGCGGGGACTTGTGGTCTTCCGGTGGCCGCGGTGTGCTGGCCGGGGCCCCCGGTTGTGGCGTGCAGCGTCATGATCATGTCCTTTCGCCGGCGCCGGCTCCCGGTCGCGTACGTGACCGTTCGCACCGGCGGCGTTGCCAGTAGTCCCCGGTCTGCATGAGGATCACACCAAAGTGGTTGTCGTGGGCCCATTGTTCGGGCTCAACCGGGGAAATTCCCGGCGCACCTTGGGGACTGGGCCGCCCTCCCCTCGCCCGCACCGGGGCCGCCGGGTGCTCGACCCGCCTTGGGCCCTGCAGGGAAAGTGCTCCGTTCATTTGCGGCCAAGCCGGGGCGGCTGAGCCTGCGCTAACAGTGGGGGCCGTGGACTGACGTCAGCACACCTTTCGTGGATTGGCTGCTGGGATGGGGTATTTTGGACGTCCACTCCGCCCGGCGGCGGTAGGGCGTGCCAGGGAGTTCATTAAGAACCAGTCGGTCTTCATGGGAGGGCTCCCCGATGACCAACCTCATGCTGTCGGCCGTGCCGTTGTCTTTCCAGGGTTGCCCGATCACACCAACTGCACCGCACAGTATCCACCCGGCCAGCACGCGCCATCCCTGGAGGAAACAGGGAGGTTTTTCAGCGTGGCGTGGCTGCCGCCAAGGCCTCCTGGATGAGGTGGCGGGCGGCGGCCTGCGCCAACCGTGGGGCGTCGTGATCCGGCGTGGGCATACCGAGAGCCTGCGCCCCCTCCATCAGGAGCGCAAGTGTTCCAGCGAGCCCGTCCGGGTCGGCGGCGCCGGCCTGCCGGGTCATGAGGCGGATCCACTCCAGTACGCCGGCCCTGTGCTCTGCAATCCTTGAGTGCACGGCGCTGCCCGCGCCGGCCTCTGCGGACGCCTTCTGGAACGCCGCTCCCGGTACTCCCCCGGGTGTCCTTCCCAAAGCAGGGCATCGAACATGGCTGTCAGACGGTCGGCCGATGTATCAGTTTCCTGCCCCGCCGCCCGCCGCAGTTCGATTTTCCAGAGCCTGTCCATCTCATCGAGGTAGGCCAGGACAAGGTGTTCCTTGCTGGGAAAATGCCTGTAGAACGTCGCCTTGGCGACCTCGGCCTCCTCGATGATCCTGTTGACCCCCACTCCCCGCAAACCATCAACGTAAAACAAGGCAGCCGCGGTCCGCACGATGCGGTCCCGCACGACGTTGCTTCGGCGTCATTCACTTGACTCACGCTCCCTGTCGGGTGGTGCGCCGGAGTCTGCCGCTGCGTCCGTTGCTCTGTTGCGATGTGGTGCGTTGCGTTAGCGGTCACCGCATGAAGTTAAACCGAGCCTAATAGCCCTACACCCCCCACGCTACGCCCATCCCCTCCCGAGGGGATGGGCACGACCGTGATCAGTTTTGATTTACGCTTATTGCCCGCGCCCGGAAGCCGGCCCCGGCTCCGGGTGATTGAGGCAGGGAATCAGCGAACCCGCATCCCTCAGAGCTGTCCGGTTTCTTCACCTGACTACGGCGTCCGGCCGCTCACCGCCCGGACGCCTGTCCGGGCGGTGAGCGGCCTGTGAACGGGAGACAGGCCGAAGAACAGCGCTCATCAAACGCGGTCGACACACGGACAGAAGCGGCGGAAACCACCAAGAACAGCCTGGCCCGGAACCCCGTCGTGTCCCGGCAAGCGGCAGACCGTGCAGCACGCGCACCGTATCTCCTCCGGTGGCGGCCGGGCTATCCGCGGCATGGAGTCGCCCGCTCTTCCGTCGTTCAAGCAACCGGCGAAGCCCGGCAGTGACGGGCGCCGCGAGGCTACCCCGGCATGACGGGCACGACAATCGGCCGGACGGGTCCCGATATGCGCCCGCACCATGGTGGATCAGCGTGTTTTGGCGCTGTCCGCCCTTTACGTCCCGGAACGTCACGGAGGCGTCAAAACAGTGTCCGCACGAACAGTGCATTGCACCGGCCCATACCGTGCCCGGCCCCACATTGCCCGGCCTCTGGTGCCTCCGCACGCTGGTCCACGATCAGTAGCAGTGGGGCAGATCCGGGGGCCGTTAAGGACCGGTGCGCCGACGCTGCAGGGCTTGGCTCTCTTTTCGCGCTTCTCTCCCGGAGGTCGCTGCCGCCGCTTCTACAGCGCCTTTTGTGAGAAGCCAGCGCATTGGATAATGACTCAATAGCCTGCATCTATCCGCTGAAGTTGTCAGCGTCGGGCGCGGCGCGACGTCGTCGTGGTTGTCGCGGCCCGGGGAAAGGATCGCCACCATGCCGACCTTTCGACTGATCTTGGCCCAGCCCGTGAGCCCACCGCCTGCCGGGGCCGGGTTCGGCCGGCAAGTCTTATTGCGGGCGCAGGGTGCACGGAACCGGCTCCTGTGATGGACGCCAAGCTGCCGCCGGTCGATGAGCTTGCCTCCTTCGCCGCCAGGATGTCGGATTTGCTGCTGACCCACGACGACGTCGGAGAAGCCGTCCGGGCTTTAACCCAGGTCCTCATCGAAGCGATCCCCGGAAGTGCAGGGGCGGGCGTTAGTCTCATGGATGCGCGCGGCCAGCGAACAAGTACCTCGGCTACCGATCCGGTCGTGCTGGAGGCGGACCAGTTGCAGTACGACCTGCGGCAAGGACCCTGCCTGACGGCCTGGGCTCAGCAGACGACGATATTGATCGACGACACGCAATCGGAAAAGCGCTGGCCTGCGTGGATCAGAGGCATCGCCCATCTGCCACTGCGCTCAGCTCTCAGCTGCCCCCTCTCGACTCCTCACGGCGCCATCGGGGCCCTGAAAATCTACTCCCGCAATCCCGGCGGCTTCGATTCCCGAACCCTCCGGTTGGCCGGCCTGCTCGCGCGCCCGGGTGCCCTGATGCTTGCCAACGCCCAGGCACGCGACGCGGCCCAGCATTTCCGCACCGGATTGGTGGCACTGAAAGGCCACGACGCACTGGGAACGGCCATGGGCATCCTGATGGTGCGACGTCGCTGCAGCCGGGAGCAGGCCTTCGCCATGCTCATCACGATTTCGCGGGAACGAAACCAACCGTTGCACCAACTAGCCCAGGAAATCGTAAGCGGCGAAACCACGCTTTAGACTTCCCGGCGAGCTGTTCGTCCGGGCGGCCCTGTCCAGGGAAAGAGGGTGGCACGGCGTCCCGGGCCGCTGTCACTTATAACTGCATGGGGGCGCCGGCCACCGCCAACGGATGCAGCCACCGGCCATAATCCTGCGTCCTGCTCGTTCAGGTGTTGCCGTCGCGCGGGGGCGGCGCCGGGCGTATCCTGCGCGGCTTGAAGCGAGTAGGCTCGGAGATACGCGGACCGTGGATGTCCCGGTGAGCGTTGTGCCATGAGCGCGCACCAAGGCACGGCGTCTCCGGCCGTGGAGACCACTCCGGAGCAAGGTCCGGGTACTCAACCCTGGCATCAAGGATTGAGGCAGGTAATGGCCGCAACCACGCAGCCGCCAACGAGCACGCATAACCCATCACCCATCAGGCAGCAGCAGCAGGATGTCGTGCCCGAACCTGCCCTCGCTGCTGTTAGCCCGGTGCCACGCCGCCGCCTTCCCGGAAGTCAGCCATGACCGTCCCGTCACTGGCACAGGAAAAGATCCTTGCGGAGATCGTGGCCTACCCGGATCCCGAGCCCGGAAGGGACCTCGAGCGCGTGCCATGAGCAGAGATGCTGCAGCGGAGGCACAACGGCACCTGACCTCCCAGGTCTTCCGTCAATCCGATCTTGGCCTTGACGCACTGTGGATCCATTACTTCAGCATCGGCGGAGACGCCGGACCACTGGAGATCGATGCCTACCTGCACGACTCGTACATGCTGCGCCCCGTCCAGCGGGACCTCCTCGACCACGCCATCGAGGAGATGGGCGACGCATAGAAGGGCGAACAAATGCGGTGACCGGATGCCCCCACCCTGTCGCCGCCATCTGTCGCCATTCGCGCCATAAGGCGCTATCTGCCAGGGCTTCTTTCTGGGCATCCCTTGCCACCGCAAGCTCTACCCAACGGGCGGCCGCTGCGTCGCAGCAGGCACTGGGCGGGACCCCAGTCGGTGAGGCCACGGACGGGGTCGTTTGTGGCTGCATTGTGCAGCGGGCCGGCTCCTTTTACATTTGAATCCATGACGGAGGACGATCTGGAGGACGCGTTCGAGCGGCTACATGATTTGATCACCGGGGCCGAGGACCTCAAGGGATTCCTTGACGGCGTCGCCGGGTTCGCTGCAGAAAAAATGTCCCGCGTCAGGGGTACGCAGATCGAGTGCGCGGTGACACTGCGCAGGCGCAAACACAGCACCACGATCGCGGGCAGCAGTGAAAAAGCGGTCATGCTGGACCAGATCGAACAGCGGATGGGTGAAGGACCATGCGTCGAGGCTCTGGAGGTCGGCCACCCGGTCATTCTCTCGGACGCCCACAATGAAAAGCGCTGGCCAAACTACTGCAAAGTCCTTTCCACTGAGGGATACCGCAGTGCCGTGGGGATCCCCTTGAACCTTGGACCAGACTCCGACGGTGTGCTGGACTTCTTCGCCGCCCCGGCCAATGAATTCGCCCCGGACACTCTCGGGGACGCGCACGTGTATGCCGACATGGCCGCCCGCACCCTGCGGCTCGCCATCAGGATCAGCGCGGCCGAACAACTGGCGGACAACCTCAAGGCCGCGCTGGAAAGCAGAACCGTCATCGACCTCGCCTGCGGGATGATCATGGCGCAAAACAACTGCCCGCAGGATGAAGCCATCGAGATTCTCAAGAAGGCATCCAGCGGCCGCAACGAAAAACTCAGGGTTATTGCAGAAGAAATTGTTCAGCGCGTCTCAAAGTCTGACGCCGCCACATACTTCGAGGAATAGCCAGGACTTAGGCGCGGCAAAGTTTCCCGGCGTTCGCCAACGCCAGGACCCCACATCACTGGGCCGGATAAGCGTGATGCTGGATCGGTGGACCAGGACACCTCAGCAGCGGCGACGTCCACGAGCCGCTCACAGTATGGGAAGACTTCAACAACGGGCGAAACCTGACGCGAAGTAGCCGCCACCGGCAGCAACCGGCGCGGCGGCCGCAAGCCGTCGAGCTACTCACGGGCAGGCGCTGGTACGTCATCAAATCGGCACGTGAGGCCGGCGCAAACCTGGGCCCAGATCGGCGACGCACTCGGGATCACCAAACCAGCTGCCCACGACGTCCACCGCCGCAGGATCGAAGAGCAGGAGAAACACCTGCCGGACCTCCACGACGCGGCAGCGGCGCACCGTACTGGAAGACTGAAAGCCCCCTGCACGGGGATGGCTTAGGGGACCACTCCCTAGGTGGGCCAAATCCCAATTTTGGCTAAGACTCTAACTACAACCTAGCCTGTTTTCGGGCTATAAACGTGGAACGAGAACGGTGCCGCTAGCGAAGCCAAGGACAAACTTTCCGCTTTGGTGGAGGAAGCCGACAAGACGCACGAGATCACCAGATCACCCGCCATGGACACCCGCCGGCAGTCCTGCTGTCCGCGGCGGACCTGGAGTCGCTGCAGGAAACAATTCATTGACTTTCCCGGCCTCCCGTTCGCGAAGACCTGGAAGGCCCGCGCGACATGGCGGACGGCAATACGACCAGCGGCGGTGATCTCCGCCGCGAGTTCGGACTGCCGCGGGGCGACAGATGCACTCGACCCCGACCATGCGCCATGGAAGGTCAAAGTAACCAGACCGGCGTTGAAGGGCTTTCGGCGGTTGCCGGAGAAGGCAGCGGCGGCGATCGTGGAATTCGTTACTGGCATCCTCGCTGCCGACCCTCATTGGCCGAGTAAACCGTTGACGAACGAGCCCCTCGGCCTGCGCACGTCGCGCCGGGGCAACTAAAGGTGTTGTTCACCCTCGGCGTCGAAGGGCACGTTCTGAACGTCCACCGTATCGAACACCAGTCCAACGTCTACACGCCCCGCTAGCCAACTGACACGGGGACCGGAAACCGGCTACCGAGGTCATGACCCGGCTCCGCCATGCCTACTACGTGGCGGCTCTGGTGGCCGGACGTAACTAGCATCAGGATCCGGACAGCCCCCTTCGGCACGTCCGCCTGGACCACCCGCGGTACCATCACCGGCACACCCCTGACCTGCGGCTGGGACACCACCGCGGTTGCCCACTGACTCTACGACCTGCGCGCCACTACGTGAAATGGCTCATACCCGGCAGGTCACCTTTCGTGGCAGTCGGTAGTCCCAGCGGGTTCGTGCCCCCGGGGGAAGGTCTTAGCTCTCCCTATCGGCGGGAAAGCGTGAGATTCCGCGCCAGGCCAGTCGGTAGACCAGGTCGCTGGCCACCTCCAAGTCGTGGTTCCCGCTGGTTCCAGCCAGTAGCATGCGCTGACATACGCCAGGCCGGCTAGGGCGCGGCCCAGCATGGCAGCCTCCACAGGCAGGAGCCTGGTGTCTTCGGCAATGACTCTGGCAATCTCGTCAGCGATACCTCTACTAAACGTTTCGAGGCGGGCACGGGCCTCAGGATCGTTAATGAGCCCTGATTCGAAGACAAGACGATGTGCGCGGTCATCGCTGGCGATGAAGCGGTAATAGGCGCGGATGACGGCCCGGACCCGTTCCTTGTTGTCTGTGGTGGAGTCGAGTGCCCCGGTCAGATGATCCGTCAGCGCAGTGAGTGAAAATTCAGCAAAGCAAGGTACAGCTCGCGCTGGGACGAAAAATGCTGGTACAGCACCGGCTTGTGACCCGGGCAGCCCGCGCAGTGTCATCCATGACAGCGTCATGGTAGCCACAGGCTACGAACACTTCCTGCGCCGCGACCAGCAGCTGCGTCCTGCGTTCGTTTCCGGGACAACTTCGCGCGTCGTCCCCCGTCGGCCAGCTCACCAGGAGCCGACGGGTCGGATGCCTCTGCCTGCGGAACCACTGTTGCCCTCTATCCCCCCTTGGCCTCACTCTACCGTGACAAGTGAAAGCCAACGTGAGCCGCGGGCGCCTCCTGCACGACCTTCGAGGTTCCTCCGCCTTGGGTTGTCCGATGGTGCCGCCTTTGGAACGATAGACAGCATCTCCAGCATCAGGGGATCCCGATGCCGATGTTCGGCCCGATGAAGGGGTGGCGGTGACACGGCAGCCGGGGGTGCACGGCCAGTTGTTCGTCCGGCGCCGGCGAACCGGTGGCCGTCGTTCTCTTTGGCTGGGGGATCCTGTGCTTTGGAGGGTGCCGCTGCAGTTGTGGGCACCGGTATGCTCCTGCATGGCCGCCCGGGGTGTGTAAGGTTGTGTTGTGGGCGGTTCCCCACCGTTCAATTTGAAGACACGGGGTGTGAGTGTGGACGAGTACGAGGCCTCATTAGTCATCAAATCGGGCGCGGAACTACTGTTGGCCGCTTCGTCTGACCCCCGTTCCGATGAAGGTTATGCTGGGGTCAAAGCCAACATCTCAGAAGCGCTTGAACGTAGCCGAAGCGCTGATGAATTTTGAGGCTGGTGTGGGTTCCCCGAGCCGTTCCACCGGCTGGGTTCAGGACCTCCGGCGCGTCGCGGACGATCTAGGGGAAAAGTAGGGTTGTTGCGGGCCGATGGTGGCCCATTGAACCTGGCCAGACAGGCCGGGCGGGTTTGACCTGGTTGTCGTGCCGACGAGCCGACTGTAAAAAGAGGTAAAGGCCATGGCAGCGTCTTCCAAGGCTCATTGGACCCAGGACGAGATCGACGCGCACGAGGCGCGAGGCGGAGGATGGGGTGGCGGCGGCCGGCCAATCCCTGGCCTTGATTACTCCACTGCGCCTCTTTCATGCAGCCCGTAAAGACCAGCCGTGACGGGAGCCGCGAGGCCAATCCTGAGAACGATGGGGATGACGATTGGGCTTAACGTATCCGTGCTGTGAGCATCCCCTGTGGCGGGGGCGCCTCCCCTTGACGATGATAAGTAAACTTATCAGTGGGCGTGATGTCCAGCAGTGCGGCGTCACGCTCCTGGCAGTTACAAAGCAAGTGATCTTATCCTGCGGGTTCGATTGAACGTGTAAGCTTGCTCAAACGCGTCCACTCAGATGGTGGTCCCGTTCCGGAGGCCCGACCCGGCTTCTCTTTTCTTATCTGGAAGCGCCCGACTAAGAGATCCGTGCCCGCTGTTCACCGCAAACGCAAGGTTCCTTAAGCAGACGCGGCATCAACCCCTAACCCGCGTGTGCGCCCGCAACCCCGCGGGGACACCCTGCACCGCGCCTTGCACGTCCCGCTCCCCGTCCTTATCGGGGCTAAGCGGCGAAATCCGTCCGGTCTGCCGAAGAGTCGGGCGGCAGGTCCCTGCCGTGCGCCGGTTCCAACACAGTATTGTTTCCCGATTGCGCTTGTGCGCACGTAGCCTGAAATGGGTGTTCCGATCACCACCACCGTCCCCAGTCTCTCCCTCCTGCCCATTCGCGGGCCTCTCGCCTACTCAGACGCGCAGGCGTTCCCTGTCCTGACCAAGGCGTACCTCCAGCTCTCCCAACAGGTCCGCGAGACGGGCCTGCTGCGCCGGACTCCGTGGTTCTACGCCCTTGTCGGCGGCGTTCTTGCCATCGGGATCGCCGGCTGTGCCGCCTTGTCGGTTCTGCTCGGGCCGAGCTGGTTCCAGCTGTTGATCGCCGCCGCGCTCGGAATTCTGTTCACGCAAGTGGCTTTTCTCGCGCACGAGGCAGGGCACCGCCAAATCCTGGCAGGGGGACCGCCAACGACGTGCTCGCCCGCTTCTGGGCGCTGTGGCGGGGTGAGCTATTCGTGGTGGGACTCGAAGCACTCCCGCCACCACGCGAACCCCAACAAGGTAGGCCGCGACCCCGACATCGAGGTTGACACGATCTCTTCCTCCACGTGGACGCGGCAAAGCCAGGGGCATTCGTGCCCTGATCACCCGCCGCCAGGGCTGGCTGTTCTTCCCGCTGCTGACACTGGAGGGCCTGAATCTGCACTATCTCAGCCTTCGCCACCTGCTCTCCCGAGGACCGGTCAAGGGCCGCAGGTCGAGCTTGGCCTGCTGGCGCTGCGCTTCGCCGCTGTCCTCCTGCCGCTCTTCTTGCTGCTCCCGCCAGGCATGGCGTTAGCGTTCCTTGGAGTCCAGCTGGGAGTTTTCGGCCTGTACATGGGTGCGACGTTCGCCCCCAACCACAAGGGCATGCCTGTGATCGACCGCGATGCGAAGCTGGACTTCTTCTCTAAGCAGGTGCGCACGTCGCGGAATATCTCCGGGGGTTGGTGGGCCACGTGGCTCATGGGCGGTCTGAACTACCAGGTGGAGCACCACCTCTTTCCGAGCATGCCGCGCCCGCATCTGGCCAAAGCCCGCCGGCTTGTGCGTGAGCAGTGCACCCGGCTTTCGGTTCCCTACACCGAAACCAGCATCTGGAGCTCCTACGGCACCGTAATCACCTACCTGAACAGGGTGGGCCTCGCCGCGCGCGACCCCTTCGAGTGCCCCATGACCGCCCAGTACAGGCGCAGGTAGTGGCCTGCAGGGGGACAGAACACAAGCATCGAGCAGTCCGCATCACAGCGCGGTGCTTGAACAGCACGTTCTGGTCCCCGGCTGGCGGCCCGCGTTCAGATCCTTCCAGACACCAGCGCCGCTCCTGCCGGACGGCCCTTTGCAGACCCGAAAGGCGTACGCTGAATCATGAATAGCAACTACGTTCGGGGCGCTTCCCTCAGCTGCTCCTCGCTCCAAATGGACATCAAGCAAATGCTCGACGGGGCCGGGGCCCATGATTGCCGTATCACTTCCGAGCACGGCAACGGAGCGGTCACCTTCGGTTTCGGAGACCATCAGTTTCGTCTGATCGTGCCGCACCCTGAGCCGACCGATCCGCCTAGGGTGCCCGGCACCAGCCAGCGCGGCGAAACATCAACGGTCAAGAGCACCCGGCTGACCTGGAAGCCGCGCGCCATTCCTGGCGTCAGTTGTCTCTGCTGATCAAGGCCAAGCTTGAAGCTGTTGCGGCCGGCATCGTGACTTTCGACGCGGAGTTCCTCGGCTACATGCTCATGCCCGGCGGCGGGACCGTCTTCCAAGCCGCTGCGCCCGAGTCGGCTCTCTTCCTACGCCACGGAGGTCATTCACAACCTGGGTGAGGCCAGCTATCGCGGCCGCGAGGTGGACCAGCGCAATCTTACACATCAAAGCTCGGGCATTAAAGAAGTAACGGGAGAATCGAAGCAGGGTTCGGAACCAATGGTAAGAACCCTGATCAACGGTGCGGCTCGTGCAGGTTTAGCTTGAGCATGGTCGTTTCCGGAGCCACTCTGCTGCCGAATTAATTCACCGTAAGGCAGACCAGGAATGCAGCGCACTCCTACCGTGGATGCGACCCATTCTCCAAAATACTACCTGGTGTCCTGCGGTGTTTATGATGCATCCGGGTCCCTACGGGGGATTGGCCCACTTCCAACAAAGGAAATGCATGGCAGTGGGCGTGAGCCTGCACGAAAGGATTTGATCATTGGTGGAGAGCCGGTTCCCCGACGAGGACCCGTTTCCGCTGCAGGACTTGCCTGGCGGCGGCGCCCCGTTGGTGCGGGAACAGGCGTACGAGATCATTCAGGCGGTCCTGAGCGGCACTGATCCCGCCGGGGAGGAGGCCCGTGAACGCTTACGCGAACACGTCGCCGCGCACCCCGGAAACCCGGAGACCGCCCTCCGTGAGCACCTTGTCTTTTCCCGTGCCCTGGCCAGGCACCTGGCCGGGAAGCCAAGACCCCCTCGGGAGGACGTCCATCGGCACCAGGGCGAACGGGACATGGGCAGGCCTGGCCAGGAACGGGCGGCGATCGAGGCCGTCCTCCGGGGCGACAGGCTGGTCACCGCCTTCCAGCCCATCCACGACCTGGCCCGGAAGGAAGTCATCGGCGCAGAGGCCCTGACGCGCTTCGTGTGGGAAAACGGGGACGACGCGGGGTCCTGGTTCCGGAATGCTGCAGCCGTCGGCCTGGCGGCAGACCTTGAATTCTCGGCACTGCGAACTGCGCTGGCGGCAGCACAGGACCTGCCGGCCCACTGGTCCTGGCCCTGAACATCTCCCCGACGGTCTGCCTTGATCCGCGGCTGTTGCTGATCCTGGAAAACGCTGCTGTGGAACCAGCCCGGATCATGCTGGAACTTACGGAGCGGATCCAACCCGGACAGTTGCGCCCTCTTCTGGACGCCCTGAGGCCACTGCGCCGTAGCGGCATGGGGCTGGCGGTCGATGAAGCCGGACCGGACGCGGCCTCGATGCGCCACATCCGGGTGCTTAAACCCGATGTCCTCAAGGTCCGCCCGGACCTTGTCGCCGGCATCGACACCGATCCCGGCCGCCAGTATCTCCTGGCCGACCTCGTCGAGTTCGGACGACAGACCAGTGCCGTCCTGGCGGCGGTGGGAATCGAAACGGGCAACGAACTGGCCGTCCTGACCCGACTGGGAATCTCCGCCGGTCAGGGACACTTCCTCGGCAAACCCACGCTCGAGCCCAACGACTGGGCCACCTGGTCAGCCCTCGCCCCAGAAGGCACCAGCCGGGCACGGCACAGGGCCCCGGAACCACGTATGGAAACCCGGAACCCCTCCACCGACATCTGAGTGACCGGAGGCCTCCCCTGCTCGGCTCCCGCCATATTGCGATGTGCCACGCGAACGTTATGTTGAGGTCCTCGTGGGCGAGATTGTGGCAGCGCGGATGCGCGCCCGCGCAGAGTTATTCGGAGCGGCTACTTCCCGTCTTCTGTGGGAGCCTGGCAGGAGTGGTGGTATCTGGTCCGACCTGATGTTCGACGGCTTTTCGCTGCTCAGCAGGAGCCATCCGCCGCTGGAAACGCTGGCCCGGCTGCTGTTTATCTATGTATCTCTCGTCCTGTGAATGGCCGTGGGCCTCGGGCGGCAGGCTACCTGTGGCGGCGCCTGCCGCCGTTGGAGGTCCATGACGACCGTCGTGTCGCCCTGTTCCACTGTCAGGCTGGCGAACGCCTGGTACTGGCGGGTGACCTCGACCGTGTATCCTACCGATTCAAGGGCTGCTCTCATCTTGTCCACGGACGCCGCGAACGTTTCAGGGGTGTGCCTTCGGTACAGCGCGAACAGATCGACGTCCTCTGACATCCGGGCGATCACGCCGTGTTCGGCCAGTGCCTGTCCGCCGGCGAGGATGAAACCGTCGTCGGCGAGAACGGACAGCGCTATTCCGGTTGCTGCGCGCTGAGCGTCGTCCACGAAGGATGCTCCCGGCTTTCACGGTGCTTGGGTAGCTGAGGAAAGGCCGTCTCCCAGACTTGACGGCACCGGTCGGGCAGCCGCATCGAGGGCCACAGGGCAAGCAAGCGGCCGGCGTTTACGATGCGGCCGATCTCATCGACCGACCCCGAGTTCTGCAGCGCCAGCTGGTACAGCACGGCGCAGCTTCCATCGTCACCCACGTCGTAGCCCCTGCCCGGTCCCCAGTCCAAATGGACCGGCAGCTGCACCGTACCCGACGCCGGGCCTTCAGATGCTCAAGCGCACCCGGGATCAGGTAGACGAGGGAATCAGCTATGGTGTGCCGGGCCTCTGGCCCGTAAACGTAGTCCCGCAGGCCCGTCCGAACCCGTTCAGAAACGGTTGTGCCTTCCCTGACAGCCTTGGCATGGGCCTGGTCCCACAAGTCATCGTCAATACGGATCGTATGCCTCGTTGTGCCGGCCGACATCACGCCCTCCTGACCAAGTCCCTGTCCTTCCGCTTCCAAAATTACAGGGTGTCATGACACCTCGGAAAGCATTGACCATCCTATCTGCCGGCAGGATCCGGACTTGAGGCGTCACTGCCCGAAACCCTTCGCGTCGGCAACAAAACCGCAACCCGCAGCCGGCAAAAGAAATAACCGGCAGGTCATGCCGCGCAGCGCCCGTCGCCGTATGAACAGGTATTAGCCAAAAGGAAGAAAGGATGCCGCCCGTGCACGGAGAAAAGTCAGACTTAAGTGTGCACATTGTGCACGCCCACCATGGCCGGACAAACCCGCACGCTGGCCACCCGTATCGGCAGCAGCGGGACCACCGATCGAGAAAAAAGTCTGGAAAAAACTTCCCGAGGTCATGTCATCGCGACATCCACTGCCCATGAATAGGTGAATAACCAGACACAGCCATCACACCAACCCCTCAAGGAGGACCAAATAGCGCCAGATACCAGCAAGCGGAGGGCCACCCAGCCACGGCCCTGAACCCGCCACCCGCACAACTAAATAGGGCGCCGCGGGCCCCAGGCACAGGCCGCGATAAACGTCAGAGGGACCCAACAGGGTCAATGTCCACACATTAAAGCAAAAACCCCCTCTGACGAGGGGGTATGCCGTGCCCGAGGAGGGACTCGAACCGGGCGCCAACCCTTGAAAACACGGCACTCCCCCGAAAACATCCCCAATCCGAACCAGTCCGACGCCGGTACAACTCAATCCGAAGCCCAGGGTGTGCACAATGTGCACACCCTCTTTTTGCGCCCTTGATGCGCTGCCCAGCGAAGTGCAGCTGCCTTCCCTACGTGAGAGTTCCCTTTCGACACACGCCACCTCTACGCCTCGAATCTCCATTCCTTCGGGGCAAACCGGAGCCCGACGCACGACCTTCGCTGAGCGCTTCTGTGCGGAACGAGCCGGGGGCTGAAATTCAACGAACGTCATAGCGCTGCGACCTCCTTCGGACCTCTCATGGGGCAGACCATGAAATAGGCCATGAAATAGGCCATGATCAGGACCTAACCGCTTCCAGCACGCGTCAGCCATCAGGCGCGTTCCAGGCCGACGAAATCTGATATAGGCGTTAACGCGGGGGATGTAAGCAGTTGGGAGAGAACTTCTGCTTCGGAAGGTCGTTGGGTCTGATTACGGCAGACAGGCTCCTTTGAACCTTTAGCTATGGGTGTGTCCGGCGGCCGAAGAGGGGCTGGGGTTCTCGATAACTCAGGAGAAGGAACCGACCGGAATAAGGCCGTGATTGTTCCTGACGTTCTGGCCAATGGGTTAGACCGACGGCTGTCCAGGAAGAAGCTGAACAAATCCGGTCTTGCGAAGTGACATGGCAGTTGTATCGCACCTGCCGTTCTGTAGAGCTCACGTGTCTCATGAGACATCCGCTGGTGGCGGTACTGGAACAGTAGGCCGGCACTCTAGTGAGTGCCGGCCTGCTGTTCGAGTGTGTGGTCGCGGAACGCCAGGTGTTGCCGATTCCCCGGGGAACTTCGTCGTCAGCCAGACAGTCGCTGGCTTTCAGCTGCTGCGGGTTGCTCGGCTTAGGTGCTCACGCGCGGTCGAGGGTGTCTTGCCGATGGTGTCCAGGTCGAAATCCTTTGATTCCTTGGCCGCGGCGACGGCGGCCACGGCGATGGCCGTAGTGAGGACAATGATGGCGACCAGCGGCCAGGTGCCACCAGACCACAGGACGAGGCTGCTGGCGATCACGGGGGTGAACCCGGCGAGGAGGATGGCCGCCGTCTGGTAGCCGACGGAGATGCCGGTGTACCGGACTTCGGTCGGGAACAGTTCGCAGTAGAAGGCCGGGAGGACCGAGTAGACGGCGGCGTGGCCGAGTGTGAGGAAGATGGTGACGCCGGCGATGATGGCTAGTGGGTCCCCGGTCTGGATCATCGCGAAGATGGGCCAGGCGCTGACGATGATGACGGCTGCACCAAAGAAGAAGGTGTTCTTCCTGCCGATTCGGTCCGAGACTGCGCCGAAAACGGGAATCATGACGATGTTGAGTGCCGAACCGATCATCACCGCGATCAGCCCGTAGGTCGCGGGTAGCTTTAGTGTTGTGGCGACGTAGGAGAGCAGGAAGACGGTGAAGAGGTAGTAGTTTCCGGCCTCGGCAAAGCGTGAGAACAGGGCGATGATCAGCGGTTTGCGGTGGTGTTTGAAAACCACCGGGATCGGCGCCTTCTGGTGTTCCTGCTTGCGTTCGGCTTCTGCCTTGGCAGCCAGGAAGGCTGGGCTTTCGGAGGCGTTGAGCCTGATGTAAAGGCCCACGGCGGCCAGGACGATGCTGATGAGGAAGGGCACACGCCATCCCCAGACGTTGAACTGGTCACCGGAAATGGTTTGGGCGATGGCGACGGCGGCGGTGCCGAGGAGCAGTCCGCAGGAGACGCCGATCTGTGGCCAGGCGCCGAAGAACCCGCGCCGGCGGGCGGGCGCGTTTTCGACGGCGATGATTGCCGCTCCGCCCCATTCGCCGCCCACCGCGAAGCCTTGGGTCAGGCGCAGCACGCAGAGAAGGATGGGAGCCCAGAAGCCAACGGTGTCATAGGTGGGGAGAAGGCCGATGGCGGCGGTGGAACCGCTCATGATGAGGAAGGTCAGGATCAGGGTCGACTTGCGTCCGATCCTGTCTCCAAGGTGGCCTGAGACGAAGGCCCCGGCTGGGCGGGCGAGGAATCCGACGCCGAAGCTGGCGAGGGCGGCGATCTGTGAGACGCCGGGTTCTGTCGAGGGGAAGAAGAGGGTGCCGAAGACAAGGGCTGCGGCGGTGCCGTAGACGGTGTATTCGTACCATTCGATGATTGCGCCGACGGTGCCGGAGATCAGGCTCTTACGCCGGATTTGGGCAGGCGTGAGAGCGCCACGTGTTGAGGCCATGTTTGGTGTCCATTCAGGAGGAGCGGGAGCGGGTCCCGTTGCGAGTGCGTGGGTTAGGAGCTTTCGTCGATGACGATGGCCGCGCGGGTAACCTCTCGGGCAAGCGACTTCTCTAGGGCCTCTTCGACGCCGTCCAGGGTGAAGGTCGCGTCCACGAGGGCACCGAAGGGGTACTTGCCCTGGTGCTCGGCCAGGAACTTCAGGGACTTGTGGAGATACCGGCCTTCGTAACGGTCCACGTGCCTGATCGTGAGTGCCTTGCGCGTGACATAGCCGGGGTCGAACGGCACGGTGGAGCCGGGTGACAGGTTACCCATGACGACGTAGCGCCCGCCGCGGCGCAGCTGTTGCAGTCCCTCGCTGAACGCTGCGGGCGCGCCCGTGACTTCCATGGCCACGTCAGGGCCTTGGCCAGCGGTCAGGCCCTGGATGACCTCGATCCGGTCATCAAGCTCAGGAATCTCTCCCATGTTGATGATGTGGTCGGCGCCGAAGCGCTGCGCCTGGACAAGCCGGGGTTCGGATCGGTCGATGACGATAACGGCAGCTCCGCGTTCCTTTGCCACCGCGATGGCGTTCAGGCCCAGTCCCCCTGCTCCTTGGATGAGCAGGGTCTCACCGTACTGGAGCCCGATCTGGTCGATGCCGAAGGTGACCTGTGAGAGGGCGCAGTTGGCGCTGGCTGCCACGGAATCCGGGATCTCGTCGGGAACCTTGTAGACGTGCTGCCGGGGGTGGATGTAGTAATGCGTACCGAAAGCGGCGTGGAAATGTGGTGCCTCGCCCGGTTGTTTCCCGAAGAATTCGTATGCGTTGTCGCAGAGGTTTGGCTGCCCACCCAAGCAGCGTGCGCAGCGGTCGCAGGTCTGGAAGTAGGTGGCGACGATGTGGTCTCCGACAGAGAGCGGCTGGCCTGCATTGTCTGTGGCGCGGTCTTTGCCGATAGCGGCGACGGTGCCTACCATTTCATGGCCCAGGCCACCGCTCTTTTTCACGGGGTGCTTGCCGTTCCAGATGTGGAGTTCGGAACCGCAGACGTTCGCCCTGCTGACTCTCATGAGGATCGCACCCGGTTCAGGGGCGGGAAGCGCGTATTCGGCGTAGTCGAGAACCCTGGGGCTGGTCATCACAGCGACACGGCCGTAGGAAGTTTCATGCATTCGAAGTCCCTTTCAAAACGAAGGTATGGAAAGCAGCTGCCGGGGCTGGAAACAGTCCCGGCAGCTGCCGGTATGGAGCTCTCGCCCTATTCGGCGACCTCGACGACGACGTCCGCTCCTGTATGCACGGGGTCCGCCACGTGCTGGTTCTTCCGGGCGAACAACACTGCGACTCCGGAGAGCACGCAAGGGATCGCGCCGAAGTAGAAGGCTGCCGTCGCCCAGGTGCCGCCGCTTCCAAGGATGCCGGTGGCTGCGGCGCTGGCCAGGATCGCCCCGATGGGGCCGACTGCTGCGACGAACGCCGCACCGCGCCCACGGATCCGGGTGTGGTAGCTCTCCCCCACGAAGAACAGCACGCAGGAGTAGGGGCCGATGAGGAAGAACGTTCCGACGCTGTAGAGGGCGACCACGGTCCAGAAGTCGCTCGGGCCGAAGATCATCGCGGTGAAGACAATGCCGCCGGTGATCCAGCCGAAGGCGATGACGTTTCGGCGGCCGAACCGGTCGCCCAGGGCGCCGTGGGTGAGGTAGCCGAGGTAGGCCACGACATTGGACATCAGCAGGATGGCCAGCGAATTCGTGAACGAGACGTGGTGGATGGTGGTGATCACGGTGGTTCCGAGGACGCTGAAGACCTGGACAGGGAAGTAGTTCAGGACGTGCCCGAGTCCCAGGGAGAGGGTGGTGCGCAGGCTCCGGCCGCGGAAGATGTCGGCCATGGTGCTGGGCTTGTGGTGCTCCTCGATGCCGAGGGCTGCAGAAATCTCCTGAGCCTCTGCATGGGCGCCGCTCTTTTGGAGCTGGTGGATCTTGGAGATGGCCTCGAACTGCGGCGATTCGCGCAGCTTACGGGTCAGGGCGGCAACGATAAAGGACGGAATAGCGGCGAAGACGAAGCATCCGGCCCAGCCGATGTGGGGCAGCAGGACAGCGGTAAGCGCTGCAGCGAGGATGGCGCCGATAGGCCAGCCGCCCTGGACGAGGGAGTAGATGAAGCCCTGGCGCTTCTTGATGCGGGGGTCATCGGAGGCGCCATAGAGCTCACTGAGGTATGCGCCGTTGACGCCCTGCTCGGAGAGGCCGAGTCCGCTGAAGGAGCGGATCAGGACGAGGAAGGGGGCGGGAAGAAGACCGGCAAGGGCGGTCAGCACAGAGGCGACCCCGGCGCCGGTGGTGGCGAAGGCCATACCTGCCTTCCGGCCGAACTTGTCCATGACGGGGCCTGCGGCGAGGCCGACGATTACTGCTCCGGCGGACATCCAGGTCACGAGGCCGGCCTGGGCGGCCTCATCCATGCCGAGGGACTTGCCGAGTTCAGGCAGCAGGGTGCCGAAGAGGATGAAGTCGTAGACGGCGAATGCCCAGGCCAGGAGGGCGAGGACGGTGGCGAATTTGATCTGCCCGTTGGTGACGTGCGCCGGCCGCCAAGCCGTGTTGCTGATGGGGGACATGATCCACCTCCATTGGTGGGTAAAGAGGAATGTGATGGGGGTTACATCTGTTTTTGGGCGTGACTGCCTAGGGACTTGGCGGCAGCAGTGCCTGTCAGTGGGGCGCCCGATGTGCGGCGCGTCGGGCGGGCCGGTGGACCCGGCCCGCCATCAGGGAGTCCTTAAGCGGACTTGCTTTCGATTTCTTCGAGGATCGGCAGGAGGAACTTGCGGAACTCGTCGTAGTTCTCCGTGACCGGGAAGTGTCCGAGCCTGGGCATTTCCCAGAACTTCGACCCCTTCACCAGGTTCGCGGCTTCCTTCGTATCAGCCGGCGAGGTGTTGGGGTCGTATTCACCGGTCAGGAAGTAGAGCATGCACTTACTGGTGTCGATCGCGGCGGCCTCTTCGGGGCTGACGTTGTGGTCGTAGTAGTAGTAATAGAGGTCGCCGGCGAAGACACCGGGGCCGCCACACTGGTATTCCCACTGGATCTCGCGAACGTTCTCCTCCGGGGAGTACGGGGAGATGTTCAGCATCATGGCAGCGCCGGTAGAGGTGCGCGAGACGTTAGGGTTGTCGAATTCGCGGCGGATGCCGTCCATGCCGACTTCCACGTATTCGGCCGCGGAGCGCAATGCGCCTTCGACGGAGATCGTGGCCCGGTAGCGGTCGTCGAAGTTGGAGGCCAGGTCGATGGCCAGGTGCCCGCCCATGGAGCTTCCCATGTAGACGGGCCGGTCCAGTTCCAGGGCTTCGGAGAGCGCATTCGGGAAGGCCATCATGCGGGACTTGGTCATGTTGTATTCCTTGGTCCACCACTTCTCACCATGCGGGGGAAGTGACTTGCCGTGGAACGGCAGGTCGAACGCGATGACCCGGTAGCGGGAGGTGACCTCGGCGTCATTGAGCAGGTGACGGTACTGGCGGCCGTCGGAGCCGGCGGTGTGCCCGACGATCAGCGGGATGCCCTGGCCGGCCTCTTCGTAGTAGACCCGGTATTCGACGTCCTCCACGGTGAGGTAGACGTACCCGCCTTTGATGGGTTCGAACTTTGCCATGACCTTACGCTCCTTCGCGGTTGAGCTGGCGGAAAATTTGCATGAGCCGGTTCAGAGCCGGCAGGTAGGCGTAGAGCTGGTGGGTGTTGCTCAGCAGCACCCCGTGCTTGGCGGAGGAGCTCTGCAGCGACTGGAAGAACGGGCGCGGGAAGGGTGCCGTCATGTCGTCCCATTGCTCATCGGTGCCCTTGATCCAGATGGCTGAATCCTGCGGGTCTGTGTCTGACGGTTCAACGGAAAGGAACTTGCCGTCATCGTAGGTGGCCAGCCAGGCCTTGTCGCCGACGGCGACGTGCAGCTTGCCGGTGTAGTAGCGCATTTCGCGGGTGAACTCGAAGTCCTCGTTCGCGGTCTGCAGCACTTGTGCGAAGTCACGCATTGATTTGCCTTTCATCAGTGAAAGCAGGTGTGGTGATGGGGTTGGCGAGGTACTCAAACATCCTCGTGTGGTCCTCGGCGCCGTGCCCGGCGTCAAGGACGGACTGCCAGATGGCCTCGCAGTCGTGGCTGAACGGTGCCGCCACGTTTAGGGAATCGGCGAGGGCGGTGGCGATTTTAATGTCTTTGGTCATCAGGCCGATCGGGAAGCCGGATCCGTACGTGCCGCTGAGCATGAACTGTGCGACCTTGTTCTCGGACGTGTTGCTGCGTCCGGAGGAGGCGTTCAGCACATCGTTGAGGACCTTCGGGTCGATGCCGAAGCGTTCACCAACGCGCAGTGCTTCGACGGTGGCGGCGACCGAGGCCGCGGAAACCAGGTTGTTCAGTGCTTTGGCTGCGTGTCCGGAGCCGGCTTGGCCCACGTGGATGGCGGATCTGCCCAGGACATCGAAGAGTTCCTTGGCCTGGTCCATGTCCTGCCAGCGGCCGCCGACCATGATGGCGAGCTGGCCGTTCTTGGCTCCGCGGACACCGCCGGAAACCGGGGCGTCCAGGTAGCGCATGCCCTGCTGTTCCAGCCGGGCGCCGAGGTCACGGGAACGGATCGGCTCGGAGGAGGACATGTCGATGAACAGGGTGTTCAGTGACGCGGCGGCGGCGACTCCGCCGGTCAGGACGGCTTCGACGATGTCGGAGTTGGGCAGCATCGTGATGATGATGTCCACTTCCTGCCAGGCCTTGAGGCCGGTGACGGTGCGGGAAGCGGGATGTTGGTCCTGGAAGCGCTGAATAGCGCCCTGGTCCCGGTCATCGACGATGAGCGTGTGGCCGGCTTCGGCGAGGCGGGAGGCCATGGGGAAGCCCATGTTGCCCAGTCCGATGAAGCCGATGGTGCTCATGCTTCAGCTTCCATTTCCTTGAAGACCTCGCGGGCGAGGCGGAAGCTTTCCAGTGCCGCCGGGACACCGCAGTAGATGGCGACCTGCAGGAAGACTTCCTTGATCTGCTCCTTGGTGACACCGTTGCGGATGGCTCCGCGGACGTGGACCTTCAGTTCGTGGGGCCGGTTCAGGGCGCTGATCATGGCCAGGTTGATCAGGCTCCGCTGGGCGCGTTCCAACCCGGGGCGGTTCCACACGTCACCCCAGCAGTACTGGGTGACGAGTTCCTGCATCGGCATGGAGAATTCGTCGGCACTGTCCAGGCTGCGCTGAACGTAGGCGTCGCCGAGTACTTCGCGGCGTGTGGCCAGGCCCTTGTCGAACAGTTCCTGGTTCAGGGTTGCGGTGCTCACTGTGCTGCTCCTTGTGCTGCTTCCTCGGCGGCGTTGAGGGGGGTCTGGTCCCAGACCGCCTGGATGTTGGTGAATTCGTGGACTCCGAGGTAGGAGAGTTCACGGCCGAAGCCACTCTTCTTCACTCCCCCGATCGGGATGCGGGGGTCCGAGACGGAGAGTCCGTTGATGAAGACGCCGCCGGCGTCGATTTTCCGGGCCATGTCCCGGGCCTTGGCGTTGTCACCGGTCCAGATGGCTGCGCTCAGGCCGAATTCGGAGTTGTTGGCCTTCGCCAGCGCGTCCTCTGCGTCGTCGGCGGCGATGACCGTGGCAACCGGGCCAAAGATTTCTTCCTTGAAGGCGGTCATGGACTCTGTGACGCCGGCCAGGACAGTCGGAGCGTAGAAGGACCCTACCCCGGGGAGCCGGTGACCACCGGTCAGGAGTTCGGCGCCTTCAGCGACGGAACGCTTCACTTGGTCATCGACATCCAGCAGGGCTTCCTCTTTGGCCATCGGTCCGACGAAGGTCTCCGGGTCGGTCGGGTCGCCGACTTTGAAGCCCTCGACCTTGCGGGCAAGCTTGGCCGTGAACTCTGCGTACACCGGACGCTCGACGATGATCCGCTTGGCCGAGATGCACACCTGGCCGGCGTTGACCATGCGGCCTGTGGCTGCAGCGTCAACGGCCTTATCCAGGTCCGCGTCCGCCAGGACAATGAACGGGTCAGAACCACCGAGTTCAAGGATGACCTTTTTCAGGGCGCGGCCGGCTTCTGCGGCGACGCTCTGGCCCGCTACGGTCCCGCCGGTCACGGCCACGCCGGTGATCCGCGGGTCATGGATGATGGCCGGGACCTGGTGGCGGTCGCAGTTGACGACCGCGAAGGTGCCCTTCGGCAGGCCTGCCTCCTCCCACAGGTCCTGCAGGGCCAGGGCGCACCCGACAACGTTCGAGGCCGGCTTCAGCAGGTATCCGTTACCGCTTAGGATGATCGGGGCTGCGCCCCGGAAGATCTGCCAGACCGGGAAGTTCCACGGCATGATCGCCAGTACGGTGCCTGTGGGCAGGTAGGAGACATACGCTTCGGGACCGATGGTGGTCGGGGTGTCCTGCAGCATGGCAGGGCCGTTCTCGGCATACCAGTCGAGCATGTTGGCGCACTTAGTGACCTCGGCCTGTGCCTGGGTTACTGGCTTGCCCATTTCGGTGGTGATCACGCTGGCCAGCTTCACCGTGTCCCTGCGCAGCAGGTCTGCCAGCTTCCGGAAGACGTTGGAGCGCACTTCCACGGATGTCTCGCTCCAGGCTGCGAACCCTTTCGCAGCAGTGTTGAGAATCTCCACTACGGCGTTCTCATCCACATAGGGATATGCCGCAACGTCTTCGCCTGTGGCAGGGTTCGTCGACTTAGCGACGGCAACTTCTATGATGCCCATTGATGTGTTCCTTAGAGTTCGTGTGATGGGACTAACAACGACTCTAGAAGCCTCCGACACTTTGATAAATAAGAAGTTTCCGAAGTTTCACTTCTCGCAGAGAGAACGATGGTTCCTGGCCATCTTTTCGCCAGAACGAGTTCGCCCGGGGTTGCTAGTTTCCGCCCCTCCTGCGATCCTTCTGTGTACGTGATGCTTCACGGTTTGTTACTTCATCGAGAGAGAACGAGGACAATGGAGATCTCGCAGCTGGAAATCTTCCTCGCCGTCGCCGAGACGGGAAGCATCACCAAGGCGGCGACCAAGTTGCTTCGTGCTCCGTCCAACGTTTCCACGCGCATCCAGCAGCTGGAACGTGAGCTGGGCGTGAAACTGCTGGTCCGGGACAAGCGCCAGAGTTCCCTCTCTGCCGACGGTGAGCTTTTCCGCGACCACGCGCAAAAGATCATCGACCTCGTCAATGACGCCAAGGCCTTCACTGCCCAGGGCGAGCCCCGGGGAAAGTTCAGGCTCGGAGCTTTGGAAAGCACGGCGGCGGTGCGGATCCCGCCGATCCTGGCCAGCTTCCATCTGCACTATCCGGCGGTCGACGTTGAACTGGAAGCCGCATCATCGGGTGTGCTGTTCGACCACCTCCTCAACGGGCAGCTGACAGCAGCCTTCTCGGACGGAAAACCGGCAGTGCCGGCACTGACTGGCATTCGGGCGTTCGCCGAGGACCTGGTGATCCTCACACCGCAAACCGTGACGGAGATCGACGACGACTTCAAGGCCTCCCACCCGACCGCGTTCATGTTCGGGACCATCTGCTCCTACCGCCAGCGCTTTGAAGACTGGCTCGACTTCCAAGGGATCGTTCCCGGACGCATCGTGGAGATCTCCTCGTACTACAGCATGCTCGCCTGCGTCGCGGCCGGAGGAGGTATCTGCATGATGCCCAAATCCCTCTTGGAGACCTTGCCGGGGGCCAGCAAAGTCAACGCCCACGTGATCCCGGGCAAACTGGGCAGGGCCGAAACCTGGCTGATGTGGCGCCGCGACTGCCGGTCAGCGAACCTCAAGGCATTCATCACCGAACTCAAAGAACACCTGAACCCCCTGGATCAGGCGGAGGAAGCAGCAGCCTGACAGACACAAAGGGCCCCCGCTGAGTTGCGAGTTTCAGCGGGGGCGGTCTTGTGCAGGCTGCGCGCTGTTTCGTGCCGCTCAGGAGATGAGCGCGCCTTCGACAAGGACGTTAAGTCCGACATCCTCGCGATAATCAAAAGCGCGCCGGGAGCCTGACTCGTCGATGACCCAGACCACGGTGGAATCGGCGGTCTTGGTGTCCACAACGGCCGGATACCGGCGCCCGTTTGATTCAACGACCTCAACTGGGTCGTTCGCTGCAAGAAGTGTCCAGTCCTGGGTGGCACGGAATTGCTGCCTCATTATTGCTTCCCTTCAGCAAAGGTCACGGGCATGGATTGGAAGAGTCCGTCGCAATAGGCGCTCACAACGGCGAGGCAAATGCGCCGGAGCCGCTCAGGGAACTTCATTGGGGATCACCTCGGTGGTATAGGTGGAGACGTGGCGGGAAGCGAGCCGCGGAATGATTTTTGTGGCGCCCAACTCCAGGAAGTGTTGGCTTTCCCGGTGCCGGTTGAAGTCATCAGCGTCGTGGTAAGACTGCAGGATCACGATCTGCGTCGTATCCTGTACGCCGCGGTAAAAGTCATAGCTAATGTTGCCCGGCTCCTTGCGGGTGGCTTCAGCCATGGCGCCCAGCAGTTCTAGTACCTGGTCGGTCACTCCGGGCTTCGTCCCGTAATGGGCGACTACGTTGAACACAGCTCTCCTTCGGGAATGTTTAGGTTGGAGGGGGAATCGGGCCGTGCCTCGATTCGATACCTTCAGCGTACGGATGCTCGCCTGTCCGATGTAGCGGCAGTTTGGCAAGCATTCCTTCTCAAACTGAGAACGACCACGGCACGGGCCTTTCCGTCGGGGTCGACCCGGTGCCGTGGCTTGAACCTTTGTCTCCGTGATCAGGACCCCGCGGGAATCCAGCGGTAGAGAGTGGGCACGGAGACGCCCAAGTCCCTGGCAACGTCCTTGGGTGCTATGCCTTCACGCAGGAGCTTCTTGGCCGAGCGGATCTTCGACTCCGTCATGACTCTCTTTCTACCGCCCACCCGTCCCTGCTCCCTCGCGGCAAGCAAGCCAGCCTGAGTTCGCTCGACCAGGAGATCCCTCTCCATCTGCGACAGGCTGGCCATGACATTGAAGAAAAAACGCCCAGAGGCCGTGGTCGTGTCGATTGCGTCCGTCAGGCTAATGAATCCAATCTGCTGCTCGCTGAGCCTCCCGGCGAATTCCAGGAGGTCCTTAGCGCTCCGGCCCAGCCGGTCGAGCTTCCAGACAACGAGCGTGTCGCCTTCCCGCAGAACATCAAGTGCCCGATCTAAGCCTGGACGTTGCGTTTTCGCTCCGCTCATCACGTCGTCGAAGATCCGGTTGCATCCAGCTGCCTTGAGCGCATCAAGCTGCAGGGACAAATTCTGATCGCGCGTGGAAACCCTGGCGTACCCGATGCGATGCGTCGTCATGAATCAAAAACTTCCGTTCTCGAAACCCGTCCGTGGGTGTTGAATTGAGCCTATTGTTTTGAGAATCGTTTATGAGAACGCCGGCGAGGTGTGGGTTTTGGCGGTGCTTGGCGGCGTTCTGTTGTCGCTATGTGTCGTGACTGCCTATAGCTGACCGCTGACAGTAGTGCATGCGCGCGGAGTCATTCGGGGCTGACGTGCCGGGCCAAGGGTCAATTTCTACCCGCTTATGTGGTCGTTGCCGCGCATTCGAACGGCGACCACCAGGCCGGAGGCGGCTGTGAGTACGGCGACGGTCGCGATGGCTGCGGGAATCCCATACAGGTCTGCGAGAAGACCCGACAGGAGTGCACCGACGGCGAAGCCGCCGTCACGCCAGAGGCGGTAGATCCCGACGGAGCGGGCCCGCCAGGTGGGGTGTGCGACGTCCCCGATGGCAGCGAGGAGGGCGGGGTAGACCATAGCCGTCCCGGTACCGAGGAGGACTGCGGCGACGAGCCAGGGCCCGAAACTGTGGGCTGCAGCGACTATCGCCAGTCCCGCGGCTTGGACGATCATGCCGGTCACAATGAACCACTTGCGGCCCCACCGGTCTGAGGCGGCACCGGTGAAGAGCTGCCCGGCGCCCCAGACCGCGGGGTAAACGGCGGCCAGGATCCCTACCTGGTTCAGGTTTAGCCCGGCGTTAACGAAGAGGACCGGAAAGAGGCCCCAGGCGAGGCCGTCGTTGAGGTTGTTCACCAGTCCTGCCTGGCTGGCTGCGGAGAGTGAGCGGTCTTTGAAGCTGGTGAGGGTGAAAACCTGTCCCGTGGTAAGGCCGCCGTCGGCACTCTTGTGTGCACTTACGTGCAGGGAAGCCTCGGTCCTGGCGTGGTGGTGGGTCTCGCGAATGGTCAAGGCTGACAGTCCCAGCCCGAGGGCGACGTAGGCGGCTCCGAGGAGGAACGGGCCGGGCCGGAGTCCGTAGGTGGAGGCGATGTAGCCGGTTGCGAGGGCAGTGACGGCGACGCCGAGGTAGCCTGCCGCTTCGTTCAGACCCATGGCGAGGCCGCGCTGTTTCGGGCCCGTCAGGTCCATTTTCATGATGACGGCGGTGGACCAGGTCAGGCCCTGGCTGATGCCGAGGAAGACGTTGGCCGCGACAAGCCATCCCCATGACGGGCCAAGGATGAGCATGAGCGGGACGGGGATCGCTACCAGCCATCCTGTGACGAGGACGGGTTTGCGGCCGTACCGGTCAGAGAGTGTTCCCGCGAAGTAGTTTGTCGCGGCCTTGGACAGGCCGAAGGCGAGGATGTAGGTCAGGGCGCTTGTGTACAGGTCCAAGTGGAAAACCTGCCCTGCCAGCAACGGCAGCACGGTGCGCTCCTGGCCAAGAGTGCCGCCCACCAGGGCGTTGACTGCCATCAGCAGCATGAACTGCGCCAGGTTCTGTCGCAGGCCCAGAGTGACGCCGGCGGAGTCAAGGGTGCTTCCCGCCTTTGTTCTGGCCATACCGGGATGCTCTCTTTCTTGCCGGGGACATAAAGGTGCCCGGACACGTGGGGGACGTGGCCGGGCGGGCCCAGGCAGGAGGGTGTCCTGCCCGGGCGGTCTTAGGGGTTTACTCTGCTGGGACGGCGTTCTGTCGGGTCTGCTGGAGGGCGTCCCAGGCGGCGTAGCTGCCGTCGAGTTCGACGACGTCGTACCCGGCGCGGCGCAGGGCGCTGGCCGCGACCGAGTTCCGGACGCCTGACTGGCAGTAGGTGACGATGGTTCCGTCGGTGGGGAGCTTGTCCAGGTGCCACATGATCCGGCCGCCGCTGAGCTGGTACGAGCCGGGGATGTTCCCGGCGATGTGTTCGCTGCGGTTGCGGACGTCCACGACCAAGGCGACGTCAGAACCCTGCAGGTCCTCGGGCTGGATCAGCTTCGGGGTGGTCATGGGGAGCCCTTCGATGCTGGTGACGTAGCCGGCGACGTTGTCGATGCCGACCCGGACCAGGTGGTCCCACACGTCCATAGCCTGTTCCTGGTCTGTTGCGAGCAGCACCAACGGGTTCTTATCCGTCTCGGGGTTCACGACCCAGGCACCGTAGCTGGCCACGGACTTGCCTGCCGGCACGTTCAGGGACCGGGCAACAGTTCCTTCGTGGACGTCGCTGTTGGGGCGCGTGTCGATGAACGTCAGGGTGTCCTCTGCCAGGCCAGCAGCAACGATGCCGGTTGCCAGTTCGGGCAGCGGCGTCCGCTCACCCATCACGACAGGGCCTTCACGGTTTTCCCGCTTCATCCGACCGAAGTAGGCGTGGGCGTCGGGCTGGCCGTCGAGGAGCTCATCGATGAAGCCCTGCTCGTCATTGGCGGCGAGGTAGGGACCCCACCAGGAGTAGAGCCGCTCGTAGCCAACCGTGGAGGACGGGATGGCGCCGAGAGCCTTGCCGCAGGCGCTGCCGGCGCCGTGGGCCGGGTGGACCTGGACGTAGTCCGGCAGGGTCAGGAACTTATCCCGCAGGCTGGCGAAGAGCTGCTTGGCACCGTCGAAACGGGTGTCGATGCCGCCGGCTGCCTCGTCCAGCAAGTCCGGCCGGCCCAGGTCCCCGGAGAAGACGAAGTCACCGGAGAGCAGGTAGCCGGGCTGGTCGCTGAACGCGCCGTCGGTGACCAGGAAGGACAGGTGCTCGGGAGTGTGGCCCGGGGTGTGGAGGGCCTGGATGCTGATGTTGCCGATGGTGATCTTGTCACCGTCGTAGAGGCGTTCGCCGTCGAATTCGTACTGCCAGTCCGGTCCGCCCTCGCCGGAGACGTAGATCTTCGCGCCAGTGGCGGCGGCCAGCTCGCGGGTGCCGGAGAGGTAGTCGGCGTGGATGTGGGTTTCGGTGACGGCGACGATCTTCATGCCGTTCTTTTCCGCCAGTTCCTGGTAGACCGCGATGTCGCGGCGGCCGTCAACGACGATGGCGGTGCCGTTGGCCTGGCAGCCGATCAGGTAGCTGGCCTGGGCGAGGTCTTCATCGTAAATGCGCTCGATAAGCATCTGGTGTTCTCCTTCATGGAGTGGGTGTCTGGGGGGATTGATTTAAGTGTAATACCCCTGGGGGTATATCGCAATGAGGAATGTGCGCCGGGCAAACGGTACGTGTGCTAGGCCTGCTGGTGGTTTTCGGAAGGCTGGAGTTTGTCTATGTCCAGGTTTTTGACGGCCTGGATGACCTCTTCGAGTCCGGTGGCGTTGAGCGCTCCGGGCTGGGAGAAAACCAGCTTTTTGTCCTTGAAGGCCATGAGGGTGGGGATGGAGGTGATGTTCGCTGCGGCGGAAAGGGCCTGTTCGGCTTCGGTGTCGACCTTGGCGAAGGTGATGTCCGGGTGCCGTTCGGCGGCGGCTCCGTAGGTGGGGGCGAACATGCGGCAGGGGCCGCACCAGGCTGCCCAGAAGTCAACGAAGACGATGTTGTTGTCCTCCAGGGTCTGGGCGAAGGATTGGTCGGTGATGTCGATGGTTGTCATGATCTGTCGTGTCCTTTCGGGCGGGTGGGTGGTTGCCCTGCGGCGGGGTGCCTAGGTGGTGGGGAGTCCGGCGCGGGTCCAGGCGGTCATGCCGCCGGTCATGGTGTCCGCTTTGTAGCCGGCGCCGTTGAGGGCGTCGGCGACGGCGGCGCTGCGGTTGCCGCTGCGGCAGACGGCGATGACGGGCACGGCCGGGTCGAGTTCGCCCAAGCGGGCCTGCAGCTGGCCCATGGGGATGTGCAGGGCGCCGGGGATCATGCCTTCGGCGACTTCGAAGTCCTCGCGGACGTCCAGGATGCGGGCGGTGGAGCGGCGTTGGTCGGCTTCGGTAATGGTGATTTCAGCCATGGGGGTTCTCCTTCGAAGTGGTTCGGCTGGTGTGTGGAAGTGTTGCTTGCCTAGCGGACGGGTTCGCCGGTCTGGCGCCAGGCGGCCATGCCGCCGCGCAATGAGTAGGCGTCGTATCCCTTGGCGGCGAGGAGCCGGGCTGCTGAGGCCGAGCGGACGCCGGAGGCGCAGACGGCGATCACCGGACGGGTTTTCTGGATGCCGGCGGTGCTGGCCTGCAGCCTGTCCAGTGGGACGTGCTTGGCCTGAGGCGCCCGTCCGGTCCGCCATTCCTGGGCTGACCTGACGTCAATGAGCGTGGCCCCAGAGCCCAGGAGGTCCTTGGCCTGCGCTACCGAGATTGTCTTGTAGGGCTTGCTGAAGGCCTTCTTGAGGGAATCGATCAGTCCCATGGTGTTCTCCTCTATGGATGGGTCAGGCGGTGACCGTGCCGGCGGTGACCCACGCCGCGACGGCGAAGATGAGTACCGCGAAAGAGATACGGATGTGCTTGTCCTTGAGGCGACGGGCAAACCGGGCGGCAACGAGCGATCCTGCGATGGCCGGGACCGCGAATGCCAATGTGGTGGTCCAGTCGATGGTGTAGCCGGCGGCGTGGGCGCTGAACCCTGCCGCGGAGTTGACGGCGATGATTGCCAGCGAGGTCCCCACGGCCTGCTTCATGCGCAGGCCCAGGAAGATCGTCAGCGCTGGAGTGATGAGGAAGCCGCCGCCCACGCCCAGGAGCCCGGTGAGGAACCCGACGAGCAGGCCCACCCCCACGGCCTTCGGGGCGCAGGACCGGAAGGCCCGGTTGGGTCCAACGCTGCAGGACCCTTCGGTTTCGCGCGGCTTCTTGAGCATCCGGATGCCCGCCACCACCATGATCGCCGCGAAGGCCAGCATCAGGATGTTCGGGTCCAGCAGCTTGCCCACGGCCGCGCCTGCCCAGGCAGCGGGGATGCCCGCCGCACCCACCAGGGCGATGACCGGCCAGTTCAGGCCCTCCCGGCTCCGCGGGAACAGGGCCGCCAGCGAGGAGATTCCCACCACCAGCAGGGAGGTGGGAATGGCCTGGGCAGGGCTCATCCCGACGCCGTACACCAGGGCCGGAACGGCGATGATGGACCCGCCGCCGCCCACTACGCCAAGGACGATGCCGACGGCCAGCCCCAGACCCAGGGCCGGGATCATGCCGCGGCGTCCTCTGCGGCCACCTGAACGGGAAGCTGCAGGATGGCGCTTTCGCGGGTGGGTTCGTTGGCGGCCTTGTTCCACGGCATGGCAGAGAGGGCCTTGCCCATGGCGCAGGTGTTGGTCGCGGCCGAGAACGTCAGTCCGGTCCCAATGACCCCTGCAAGCGTCCTGATCTTCGGAGAGACGAACTTGCCGCCTGCCAGGCCCAGGACCACGAGGGACCCGGCCACAAGGCGGACCTGCCGCTCAAGGTCCCAGCGGTCCTTACCCTTGACGACGTCCCCGCCGGCGGCAGCGAAACCGGGTGCGCCGCCGGTCAGTACGTAGGCGGTGTCGATACCGGACTTGGCAAGGCGCTGGCGGGCCTGCTCGGCGCGCACGCCGGACTGGCAGACCAGGACCACGCGGGAACCCAGGCGGGCGGCGAGCTCGTCGGTGTGCTCGGACAAAAGCGGTAGCGGCACATTGTAGGAGCCGCGGATGTGCATGGACTCGAATTCTGCGGCGGAGCGGACGTCGATGACCAGGAGGTCCTGGTGCTCTTTGAACCAGGACTGGAGGGTTTCAGGGGCGAGTGCAGTAACGGCGGGTGCTGTGGAAGGGGAAGTCACGGTTGGCCTCTCGGAAGGGGGCGGGGGGATACCCCACCGAGTATTCCAGATACCCCGTGGGGTAGTCAAAACACCCTAGGGGGTATAAGATTGATCCAAGCCCCGATATTGGAGAAACCCGTGGAACTCAATCCCTCAGAACTCACCCCTGTCATCAACCGGCTGAAGCGCGCCCAAGGCCAGCTGTCCGCAGTCACCCGCATGCTTGAAGAAGGCAGGGACTGCAAGGACGTCGTCACCCAGCTCGCCGCTGTCTCGAAGGCGCTGGACCGGGCCGGGTTTGCCATCATCGCCACGGGCCTTGAGCAGTGCATCGTCCAGAAAGACGCAACGATGGACAAGAAAGACCTCGAGAAGCTCTTCCTCTCCCTCGCCTAATCAGGCCAGCCGTCGATCAGCCCAAAGGAGACCCATGACGTACACACTCACTACCACCGTCGACCTTCCCTGGGCCGAAGCCCTGGACCGCGCCCGGGACGCCCTTGCAGCTCAAGGGTTCGGGATCCTCACGGAAATCAACGTCCGCTCCACCTTCCAAGCCAAGCTTGGCGCTGAAGCGGCGGACGCTGTGGGCGACTACGTCATCCTCGGGGCCCGCAATCCGGCCCTGGCCAGCCGCGCCCTCGCAACCGAACCCGAAATCGGCGCGCTGCTGCCGTGCAATGTCGTGGTGCGCCGGAACAAGGACGCAGAGAAGACCACGGTGGAAGCCATCGACCCCCAGACCATGGTCCAACTCAGCGCCGCACCGGCCGTCAAGGAGATCGCCGACGACGCCGGCACCCGCCTCCGGAAGGCCCTCGCCGACCTGGGCGAAACGGCGAAGTAGGGACGTCCGTGCAGACAACGATCCCAGGGACCGTGCAGGCCGGGCCCGGCCTGCTCATCCACTCCGCCGGCCCGCTCGAAAAGGATGCCCTGGCCGGCATCCTGCGCAGCGCCGCCAACGCCCGCACCGCGCTGGGTCAGGAAACTGGCATTGAAGTCGTAGTCCAAGGGCCCGGCGTCAAACTCCTCGCCACCAACACGCCCGCCACGGAAGCCATCACAAACGCCGGGCAACTCCACGTGGACATCCTCGCCTGCGGCAACAGCATGGGCTCAGCCGGCATGGAAGACAAAGACCTCGCCCCAGCATTAGCACGGGGGTATATCGTGTGCCCGCGTTTGCGCCGGAATGCCGTCCGGCGCTCAGATTGGGCGGATACTGAGGGTACTTATCGCCGTGCAGGGGAACCGACGTTAACCGGCCGCTGCTGAACGTTGTGGAGCGCCGAGGGGCTGTCATGCGCAAGTGGGACCAACAGGGCGAGATCCTCCACGAGCATCAGAAAGTAATGGGAAAGACGCAGCCGCCGCGGGACTTGGTCGACGCCTGGGCGGTAGGGGTCGTCGGCCTGATGGCACTGTTTGGGCTGGTCTACGGCCTCGCAGCCTATCTGAGCCGGTAGAGGAACGGCGCCGCCGTCCCTGTGGCAGCGGTCCGGCGGGAATCCTGGTATTTTCGGTGACCCGATGCCTCATCTTTTGCAGCTCTGTGCGCTCGGGCAGCGCTGTCTGTTGCTGCCCGCGGCGGGAACGGATGCGGCGCTTTCAGCAGCGACGACTTGCTCAAAGCGTGGAAAGATTCCAAAAGCGACCCTAGACAGACCGGTCTGTCTAGGTATACCTCTTGTTGCAGCGGTGTTCTGCGGAGCCTCTGATTGTACGCCTTGGGCGCCGCTGGCTGGCGGGAACGACAGAGTTGGACGGGAGTGCAGAGATGGTCGACGACGATATCTTGGCAGTAGCAGAAGCAGCGGCGGTGCTGGAATGTCCCGGCGTCGAACAGCACAGTGCAGAGTTCAGGCTTCGTTCCGCGATCGCCGCTGCTGTGTCGCATGGCAAACCGGTTCGGCAAATTGCCACCGTCGCACACATGACCGCCCTGGAAGTCGTCGATGCCGCCGAAGCTGTTGCCTATCAAGACCGGTGCGAGCCGGACGCTGTCCACAGTTCCATGGTGCAGCTGGCTTGAGCATCGCGACCTGCCGCCAGCGGTCATTGGAGTGCCCCCACGTTCGCCCCGCGGCTGAAACAGCCGCCAACCTCCGGAGTTTCCATAAAAAATATGGTTTGGCTTCGCCGGCCTCGGTTCAAGGTTTCACCGGGATTTCCCAAGGTGAACTGGCCATACTTGCCTTGTCTGGCTCGGAGAACACTGTTTTTGCCACCAGACCCGTCGGTCCCAGGGTCCCCCAATACCTGGGGCTGACGGAATCACTCATCCACGGCACCCGGCCTGGATAAGCGATGTCCTGCAGTATGGCTCGGCGGCCGGTGGAAGCCCGAAAGACCCGGTGGATTCACCGCCTGATGCTCCGCCACGGGCCCTTGGTCCCTCGAGGACTGTAACTTCAGCACCAGCGGGAACAGCTCGCCCGCCTGCGGTCACCGCAACGCACGAACCAAAAGGCGCCTGAGCGTGCTGCACGCGCGGCAAATAGACACCCGGCTCGCGACACGCTCACACCTTGACAGCACACCTGCCGGACTTAATGTCTGGGCAATCCGATTCACGGATTCACCGGCCGGTCAGCGGGGCGGAACCGAAGAGCCCCGTCGCAATGGTCACAGGCGGGGCTCCTCTGATGGTTCGGCTCCTCCGCCGATGGGTGAGCGGAGACGCTGGACCAAAGCTACGGACGGGAGATACAGCTTTGCAAAGTTGTGGCCCAGAAACACCAACACCCCTCACGAAGATGGCAGCAGCACGTTCCTGGCTTCGTCCGCCGATATTGTCGTGTCTTTTCAGCCCGCGAGCCCGAGACAACTAGGCAACCGGCAGTCAGCACCCAATCAAACTGCGTGCTCTGACCGCCCCCAAGGTCGGTCAGAGCACTTACCACCATAGTAATTTGAACTTGCCCTGGGCAACGAATTGCCCGCGGAATACGGGCGCAGAGACCGCCAAATCAGTGCTCCGCCCAAGGAGGCGCGACTCCTCGGCTTATTAGCGGCCACGAAAATGACCGGCGGCCAAGGCCACAACCCGGGAACGACTACAGTGGGCACGCTCCGTGGACAGTCGCCCTGTCGCCCGCCCCGACGGTGCGCTAATTGTTCGCTCCGGCCTTCGGGCTCCGCCGGGATCTACTGTATCCACTGGGTCTCCGAGGGCGAACTGCCGTACTGGTCTAAATTCAGGGAGAAGTCTTCGAGCTTTAGTCGTCTGGGGAGTCCTCGAGCCTGATTACTGAAGGACCGCCCGTGCCAGCGCTGGACCCTGAAACCCTGATCTTCCGGTACACCTGCATGTACGGGGGGCATTCACGGGGCGGGAGCACGATTCGTCGGAGTTCCCTATCGACTGGACGGTGTCAATCTCCGCTGGGGCTGGAGCGTGGAGGGAAGCGCGGGCCAGGACGTGCACGTCGGGGACGCGTTTTTAAGGATCGTGCCCGATGCCGGCACGAGCAACTTTCCGGGCACCATGGGGGCTGTTGATCCGGATGTTGAGCGTCGCCCAGATGCAAGCCCATGAGAGGCCCGACTTGCTGGCTTCCTGTATGAATCTGGGCTGTGCTCTTCCGGTTCTTTCCTCCTTGAGGGGGATCCGCAGTACCGCGGGCACCGCATCGGTCACGGCATCCAGAGAACGATCCTGGGGACCGTTTGAAGGAACACCGCGCTGGCCGTCGTCGGCGACACCGTTGCTGTCTGATGATGCCCCGACGGAGGGTGCCCCCGAGTACGAGAAGGCCAGAACGGTGCTGCGCCACTATTGGCTGGCGGTCGGCTTTCGGGAGGGCAGCAGGTGATGACCTCTACCGCAAATACCCCAAAGCGGAGCCGCGAAACTAGGGCCTCACCCCCGTCCACCTCGCGGACTCATCCGCAGTTAAAGTTCCTCACGGCGGATTCTGCTCGCACCAGACCCCTGAAACGGACCGGGCTATCCCGGCCCACTGCGGCTGTGAGCCCTTTCCAGCCGTGAGGGGCCGCAGGTTGCAAGGTGGATCAAGGCTTTCCCAAGGATTCGGCGGCAGACTGTCCTTGCTCCCTTCATGGGGGTGCAGTCACGGGCAAGGTGCTGCAAGTTCCTTCGTCGGGGCCGGAACGCTCCCCCAATACGCTCCACCCCGGCGGAGGGCACATTAACGTTCTTGAGGCCCATCGCGTAGTGCCAGCAGCAGCACCCAAACCGGTTACGGTTATTCACGATCCGGGCAACTATTCTGCGGAAAGCCTTGTATGGGATGCGAGGCTCGCAAAATACGGCTGGAACAAGGATCAACCGGACGATGAAAGCTATTCCTCCATCTACTTTTCGCTGTTAAGCCTGGGAGATTTCGGACGCTACGTAGTTGAATCAGGCCTCCATCACTTCTCACGCTACCGCACAGGCTCCGAATACCCAGAGCCCTTGGACAAGAAGCCACGATTTATCCGTGCCAGGTGGAAGAAGTTCGTCGCGTCGCTGAGCGATGACCAGAAGCATGCACTCGAGACCCTCGTGCGCGACCCCGGGCCCGAACGGATGATTCAACTCAGCATCCTCCAGTATCGCGGTGACGACCTGCTCACCGACGAGCAATACAAGTTACTCGACAGCGTGTACGTCTATCCAAAAGCCGTCAACGACGAGTACCCGGCCAAGGACGCACGGCGCTGGGTCTTCCGCCGTGCGCTCAGCCTCGGCTGGACGCCGAAGCTCTTCGGGGTGCAGGACCGTAGCATTGGGCGGGGTCGAGGACGGGAAGGGCATAAGGCTGAACGCTGGGGCAAGAAATACCAGTGGATGGCCTACCACGAGCTGTTGGCCCGCGTCGCTGACAACTACCACCCTTCTCGACGCTTCGACGAAAACCAGCCATATGAAGGACTGCATCAGATTACCGGCGAGCGAGAAATCGACCCCAGCCTCCCACCAATCGATTTCCGCGCCTTCAACGAAAATGGCGGAATCGGCGCAACCGCGTGGCAACCTCCGCTGATCCAGCTTGAGGAATGGCCGCCCACACCGCTCGACTTCAACCAGTACCGGGGAGACATCCGACGCTTTCTCGCCGATATGGACTCAGAACCAACAGTTGCAGGCTCCATGTTCCGTCGTGACCGTGGTGGCAACGATTGGGTAGTTCTTGAAAGCGTCATTAAGCAGGTGGATCCCCAGGCCCGAAAGGGCTGGAGGGGCCTTCGCGAGCAAGCCGCCGTCGACACCCTGCTCATCGCAGCAGACGCCGCTGAGGAGTTTCTCACCGACCTACCTGACGATCCTCACCATCAAATCCCTGACCTCTTCGATTCTCATGGCCACACCGGCTGCTGCTATGTCGGCGAAGTTGGTCGGGTCGGTGGAAGCTGCTGTCACCGACACGACCAGCTCCGGCCGATCGAGGTCGGCAACAAGACCTTCCGGCTCGTGCCGACTGTGGAGCAATATTCCTGGGAGGGCAGTGTCCTCGACTGTTCTATTGGCGAGACCGCAAGCACCGTTCTTCCCTCAACGTTCATCCAACAAACTGCAGGACTAACATTCGACATGCGCGGGCCAAGCTGGCTGAACGCAGCCGGTCATCCTATCTTCACGTACTACGAAGAAGAAGGGAACGACAGCCACGCCTTTCTCGTAAGCGCATGCTTCCTCCGCAACTTCTTGACTGAGCACAAGCTAGCGCTGATCGTGCTGCACTGGTTCGACCGGATGGAACTTAAAGAAGATCACAGCGGCCCACACCCTTATGCAGAGTCAAGGATCCATGCCCGAATGTCAGCAGACTTGAAGATCTTCGAAGATACGCCGAGAAGGAGCGGACGAGGCCTCGGTTGAAAGGGCCTGCAGCCGCTTAAGTTCCTAGGCTCTGAACTCCCTCTACGCGTTGAGAGCACGTCGCTTACCGGCCGCGGTGTCTACGCCCTACGTTTCGATATTTGGTGCGCTTTGACCATCGGCAACTACGACTGGGGCTTGTAGGTGGTGGTGGCGCCGAGGTGGCCAAACCTCCCTCCGGATTGACAGCCTTCGGCACGAGGTCACGCCGAGTGGCGGGCCATGAGCGTCGCTGGCTAGTTGATGATGGCAACGTCCGGCTCCCAGAAATGACGGGTGACGCCATGGTCTTCGTCGGCAGCGCGTTCACCCAGCTCGATGGTTATGAGTTCGTCACCTTCGTAGGCGGGACTTAACTCGAGCGCAAGATAGTCAAACAGCTCTCGCTCGTGCACTGCGATGATGACCTGTCGTTCGTTCTGTTTCGACAATAGACGGACGAGGGCAGCGAACTGCGCGACATGCACCTCGTCCATCGCTTGCACAGGGTCGTCGAACACCAGACAAGGGACGAGAGGCTCGACTGCGAGATGGAGCGCGAGAAACAACGACAGCGCTGCGGTGTTGAGGTTGCCTGCGGACAACATCATTTGCGGTGGCCCGCTGGTTTCCCCGTCGCGGTGAATGGTTTCCAGTTTGATGTCGAAGGTCTTCTTGGCCGCGCTTGGGATGCCGAATCTTGGAATGAAGCTCTCGTCGGGGGCGAGTCTGGTGAACACAGACTTCCATACGTCATTGAGGGACTCAGTGAAGACGCGGTGGACGATGGCGGTTCGCGCCTGTGATGCGGCTTCGTGGACCTCCTTCGCCACTCCTTGACGGCGTTTGGCTTCCGCGAACCGGTCTTCCCAGTGCTTCTTCTGTTCCACCACGTCAACCACTTGGCGACCGATCAGAGAGTCGCGCTCAAGGGCTTTCACCAGGAAAGCAGCTTGCTCAACGGCCTTCTCGCTCTGCTCGGCCTTGCCCTTGAGGCGGGCAACGTGGGCGTCCGCGTGGTCACGCAGTTCGTTCAACGCCGCCGGGAAATCCGAGGTTGTTGGCACGGCTGCCCGCAGCACGTCCGCATACTTTGCGATCTCGCGGCTGATGTGTGCCTCTTCCAAGGTCGCAACCTCAAGGTCGTCCAGTGTCTGTTGAAGATCGCGCTCGTTCCGCTCGAGATCTTTGCCGTAGGACTTCGCCAATTCGATATCACCGACCTGGACAGCGAGTTCGGTAAGCATCGTGAGACGGTCCTCGATGAACTGCCGCTGGTCTGGAGTGAGAAGGGTGCCCGATAGCTTGGTGAGTTCGACTTCAGCACGTGCAATTCGTGCGACCAGGCGATCGCGATCATGGCGAAGGACCACGAGTTGCTGGCCATGGGTCGCTAGGTCGGCCAGTTTGCCATCAATGTGGGCCAACAAATTGTGCCCGGCGGTTTCAGCGAAGTCACGATCACAGACTGGGCATCTGTTGCTTTCTACGGCCACAGCGCGGGCTGCGGTCAGGCTCTCCACGAGTGCACTTGAATGCTCGTGAGCCGCGGTAAGTCTCGTTTGAACTGCATCAAGCTCGGCCTGGTCGCTCACCAAATCCGTGCGAACGGACTCGGTCTGCCTGTGAAAATCCAAATCGCTGCGCAGTTTCTGAGCAGCGACATTCTTGGCATGTTCGATCGCGCTTCGCGGATCGGTCTGAAGGCTGGCGCCGGCGGCCGCCGCGGCCGCTTCCCATGCCCGAATCTCTACCCCGCTCGTGGCTTCCCATTCCTTTTTTCGGGTCGCCGTAGCTGCTAATGCGGTGCGCTTCTCCTCGAGGCGCTGCGGGGTTGGGCGCTCAAGGAGCGCGGAGATGCGGCCGCCTAAGGCGATGAGCTCTTGCTGACGTCTTGTCGCACCCTCCAACTCTGTACGGGTGGAGGTGTCGTGGCGGAGTGCGTCCGCGTATTCGAGGAGGGCCTGATCGGTCTCCTGTTCGGCCCCACCATGGTTGAGGCCTGCGATCGTCTCGCGCAGCGCGGTTCGCGCGCTGGCAACCTCCGACCGACACTCTGCCAACAGGGCGGTTTGTTTCTTGAGTTCAGCTGCTGCGGCTTTTGCTTCACGGTCGGCGTCGTCTACGCCTATTGCGAGCTTCTTAAGAAACCTCAGGTCGAGGGCCTCACGGAGTCCGTCGCGGAGGGCATCTAGCTTCTCCAACCCGAGGAGTTCATTGACGAACTTCTCCAGCGCCGATTGATTGCTTCCCTCGCGGTCCTGATACAGATCGAGCAGACGACTCAGGGAGGCCTGGTCCAGGTAGCAGCGTTCGGCGTAAAACTGCGCCGTCGACGTGCTGAACGCCGGGGTCCCTTCCGTACGCGCACCGCCGACCGTCAGCGGCTGCCCGGGATTACCTGCTTGCAGACTCTCGGCGACATCGACACGAACGGTCGCGTATGGCTGACCGAAGAATGGTAGATGAGCTCTGTAGCGCGGTGAGCTCCGTTCCATGCTCCGGATGGAACCGGTCAGCGCAAGCTCGAGCGCGGACAACACGCTGGTCTTTCCTGTCCCGTTGGGCCCATGAATGAGAACGATGGGGGCATCTAGCGGGAACTCGCGCGTGCCCTCGATACGGCGGAAGTCCGAAACCGTCAGTCGACGAACCGGAAGGTCACGCATTTTCGTCTCCCTTCTTGTCTGTCCAGCCTGCCCCGGCGTTCGCGTACCGCCGCAGAGCTTCCCGGACTGCTTCTGGTCCGTCTTGGGCGGCTTGGATGAGTGCAATATGCTCCGATGATGCCTTAGAAGGTCCAAGGGCACCCATCACATCGTTGAGCGGGTCGCTTCCATGCATGAGATCGGCGTTGGGGAGGCTGAGGGGGAGCAAGACAGCGACTGCTTCCTCGATTTCGGATACATCTGGCGTCGCTGACGATATAGGAAGGATCCGTGCATAGCGTTCGAGCTCCAATCGATCTCTGGCAGCAACTCCGCCGAGAACCACGAGGCTGACCGGGCGACGAGACTCGGCCAGGTCGAGGGAACGAGCTAGACCTGCGACAAGGCGCTGCAAGCGGCGAGGAGGAACTTGGTCAGTGGCAATCAATACCAAGTCATGCGAACTCTTGGTTCCTCGCGCGGCCGCTTCGAAGTCAAACTCTGTACCGACGATCGTCAAGGGCTTCGGCAGCCGTTCGAAGCCAGCGCGTTCGAGTACAGCAAGGACGTTGTAGACACTCGTCATCAGAATCCTCCTGCCAGTTTGAATGCCTCATACAACTCGTCAACTGAGGACGTCTCGCACATGCTGGATGCGACGTTGAACCGTCCAGCGCCGGACTTGCCATCGCGTCCATAACGGGATCTTGGGGACCTGGTCTGCGTTCGAGGCTCCTCGTCCGCAACGACGACCAGAGCACTCGCGTCGCCATCGTCGAGTGCACCATCCAACTCGAGCCCCGTCAAGGCCGGGGCGTCCTTCACGAAGAAGACACGCGCATCTCTGGGACCGGCTAGAAGACGGATCACGCCACCGTCGGGTGCTTTACTGTAGCCTGGCTCAACCGACCACTGTCCGGTGCTGAGTCCTCTAGCAATGAGGGCCAACGCGATGGCGAGCCGACCGAACTGTTTCGCTGGGTAATCCGGGTTGAGCACCGCATGGGCGATGGGACGCTCCGATAGCGGTTCGTAGCGTTTAGTATTCTCATCCGGGGTCCGGCCCGCGCGGAAGATTGTCAGAGCCAGATTCACCACATCAATCAAGCGGGCTGTGAACCCGCGCTGAAACTCCAAGATCTCCGAAAACTCGAGTGTTTCAAAGTTGTCGGGTTGAGCAAGGCTGGCGGCAAGGTCGCGCAGCTCGAAGAGATGGGTCTGCAACCGCTGCGCGGCCGCCGGCTCCCAGACGCCCTCAACGCTATGTTCGAGCAGGTAGCTCAGCTTCTCCGTGAGAGACGCCAGAACCAAAGCCAACAGTGTCGGCTTGGCGTAAGCCCCCAACAGAGCAGACTCCGCAATCGCCTTCGAGTTGCCCTGATAATTCTCACCAAACGTAATTTTGAGCAAGAGCCGGTGGTACGACTCGAGTCGCTCTTCACTGAGCACAACGGAAGGGGGAGCCGCGGGCCACGGGCGGGAAAGGTCCTGAATGGAATTCGCAAACATCGTGTGGAGGTTCGCGTCCTGCGCCGACAGGCCTAGCATCAGGGTCAGTCTGTCCGTGTACAGCGTTTCAAGATGCTTCCGCATGGACCGGTTCTCTTGCTTCGTGGTCCATGTCGAGATCTGCGACTCACGAGCAATGAGATGATCTCGATACTCCCCCTGGAAGTCTCGGGCGCGCACCGCGCACCCGTGGAACTTGATGATGTCGATACGCGGGCCGTGTTCACGGAAGTCGTCAGGTTTCACCACCACGCGGACGAGCGACGCAAATGCCGGGGTCAGTTCATTCAATGCCTTCTCGAGAAGGCCGTCCCAGTTGGCCGTGACCGCTGTTGGCACCAACCCTTCGAGCAGGAGGATAGCGATGCAGTAGTGCTCTACATCTGGTTCAAGATCCGGTGCCCCGTACGTGTCCGGAACATCGAGCCCGGTCCAGACGAGATAGTCTTCTGGACTATCGTCCCCAACGGGTACATCGAGCACACTTGAGTACTTCGTCACGAGTGCGGCGAGGATTTGCTTCCGCAGATCCCAGTTGCTCACCGCGATAGAGAAATCGATAGATTCAAGTTCTTCTCGGGTCAATGGCGTGAGCCGAAGGACTTCATCGAGCGCCATCCGGTACTCGCATTCGGGGTTAATTGGATCGAGGTGCGACCGGAGATGCTCTATTACACGCTCGAGGAGATCGTTAACATTCGGAACCCTCTCGCGCGAGATCCCCGAGCCCAGCCAAAAGACGTACTGTCCCGCATTGAAGCCAGAAGAGAACTCTGAAAACGTCGAGTCAAACTTCTCCAATACAGCCGGAACTGTTCTTGCAGGTTCATTGCTCATTCCAGCCCCCCAGGTGCGAAAAGTCTCCGCGCCTCGCGGATGGGCGACACGTCAATGCGCGTCCTCACCCATCTTGCCATGCGTTGCAGGCCTCTTACCTTGCTCTTCCTGGGGCGTGTCACCGGTGACGGGCCCGTTAGACCCTGATCACGAGACGACATTGCACCCAGCTAAAACGGCTACCAGCATGGCTTCAGGGTGAAAAGACCCCATTGACCATGTCGGTATCCAATCCTCATTCTCGGGGGGTCAGGCCCGCCGCTGCACACGGCGCAGGTCTCCGCGGCTGATGTGGTCCTATTCCGCAGCAATGCCGAGCCGAGTCAATGGAGTATGAAACCTGGTCATGCAGCCAGCCGGACGCCCTGCCATGAACAGTCGAGGAAGCAAAAACAGGCAACGTCGCAGCGCGGGACAGGTTCCTCCGAACCCGGAAAAGGTCATGCAGTTCCGCCCTAGGCCGACCATGAATAAGCGGAACAATCCACCACAACCAAAAGGAGGAGCGGGATGAACAACCAACGTCGAGCAGAAGAGAAATTTTCCGCCGAAGGTTCTTAGATCATGCTGTCCGACCCCAAGCTGTCCATGAACAGGTACCAGAGACCAAACACTCAACCACCAGGCAAGGAGCCCGCCGGCCACACCACCGGCCAGCAATGAAAAAGGCCCCCGAAGGGGCCCTTCACAACACAAAATGTGCACACTCAGAGGCTAAAAAGCCTCTGACCTGCGGAAACACGTGCCCGAGGAGGGACTCGAACCAGCCGCTCCCCCTGAAAATCCGCCCCACTTTCGAAAACCTCCCCAATCCGGCCCAGTCCGACGCCGCTACAACTGAATCCGGAGCCCAGGGTGTGCACATTGTGCACACCCCCTTTTTTCGCTCTCTGAGGCACCACGCAACGAGGAAACCCAGCCATGCAGGGCGTGAAGAATCCTATTTCCATTACGACGGTGACGCCAGCCGGACCTCGCCCTATCGAGAACCGGACTGCCACACGGCCCGGCTCCCTGCAACATGACGAAAGGTTCATTATCGACTCTTCTATGGTTGTCAACGTAGCAATGGCTTGAGGCTGTCGGCGTTGAGCGTGCGGTAGATCCGTCGGGCGAGGTAGCGTTTCACGCACCGGCGGATCTCCTTTTGGTTAGACCTTCTGCCTTTCGTTTGGCTGCGTATGCGATGGTTTCCGGATCGAATGCCATTCTTGTTAGAGCAATCATGTGCAGCGCTTTATTGAGGGTCCTGTCGCCGCCGCGGTTGAGCCTGTGACGGACGGTATTTCCGGATGACGCGGGAATGGGGTTGACTGCGGCCAAGGAGGCGAAAGCTGCCTCGGAACGTACCCGGCCCTGATGAGACCAAGCGGTGAGACAAATGGCTGCCGTGACTGGGCCGAAGCCGGATTCCTGCAGCAGTGGTGCGGCTTCGCTGACCTCAACCAGTTCGGTGATCCGGGAGCCGTTTGCTTTGATTTCAGCATCAAGGTCGCCGATGCGCTTAGCAAGCCTAACTGCTTCGGAGCGGGCTACCGATACCGCCAGAGGTTCTTCACGGGCCCGCCACCGGGACACCTCTAGTATCTGGCTCCCGGTCAACGAGCTCCGCGCATCCAAACCCAAATCATTGGTCCGGAGCAGTGCGGTCAACGCATTGACTGTCCTGGTCCGATCGGTTGTCATCGACTGACGTGCACAGACCAGGACCCGCAAGGCTGCGCGGACCCCTTCGTTCAACCGTGGCCGGCGCAGCTTATGTTCTTCCAAGGCAAGGACCGCAGAAGCGATCCGGTGCGCGTCCAACGGATCCGACTTTCCAGCCCCACGACGGGGCATGGCATCCATGCGCGTGGCCTCGGCGACCTGATAACCGGCAGCAGCGACAGCCCCGGCCAGCACGGCACCATAGGAAGCGGCGCCCTCGATCACCCACAGAGTTGCTAGATCGGCTTCGGTGCGACGGGCGACCCAGGCAATAGCGCGACTGATTCCGGCACCAGTCACCGGGAATTCCCGGGTGTCGATCTGTTCTCCGCTTGGCACGGCGATGATGGCGAAGACGTGCTTCCGGGCATGGGTGTCAACGCCCACGACAAACGGGTGGGAATAGGCAACGATAGTCATAGCGGTTCTGGCACCTTCCTCATTTCGCGGACATGGTCAGGGCCGTTACGGGCCGGTGCCAGTCCGGGTAGAGGTCACTTCGGAACAGCACTGTGACGAGCCACGCCCCGCGAGGAGCGGACAATCTTCTGATCAAGTCACCGAGGTGGGCCGGGCAGGTGCCGGCCGCCCACCCAGCAGACGGACATGTCGATAAAAGGACACCCAGAAAGAGCCGGGGCCAAGCGTTTAATGAGTCACGACCGCCAGGTGGAACGGCCTGCACTTACTCTGCCAGCCAATCCCAGACCAGCCACTCCAATCCTCACAGGCGTTTCACCTCGGGACCTCGTTGGATGAAATGATTCTCGCGTTTAAATGGTCCTCGAGCTAATGGCCAGCCTTCCTCGCGCCTCCTGTGCCCCACGGGTAGGAGGCATGCCTGGCTAAGGGTTCGGGATGGATGCCAGCAGGGTGGACGGCAGCATCATCGAACTTTGAGGCAGCGTGGACGACCGCGCGACTCGCGCAGACCGCTGGTCCCGCTGCGAGCGATGCGGGCCCGTTTAGCCGAGGCGTTCTAGCTTTTTCATGTGACGTCGCGCCCTGACATTCCAAGGCCAGGCGAAAAATGAGTTGACCAAGACAACGTTCATTTCTAAGCTCCGACGCCGAATCTCGTTGTACAGCAGGGCTAAGGAGGCGTTAAAGGCTTGCAAAGCCTCATCGGCTTCAGATAGCTCGCCGAAATTCAGCGCGGCTGTTGTCGAGCTTTTCAATGGCTTTCGACATGCCTTCGTCGGCGTATATGAACCGCCTCGCCAACACAGCGCGCCATTCGTTTGTTGCCCTCTCCAGACGAGATACGTGATTTTCGTCGTGCAAATATTTGCCGTCTTCGAACGATAGTTCGTGCCCCTCGGCGACACGGGACTGCAACTGCTGTACATGAGTCCGGAGTCGGTCTCGAAGGAGCGTCAGCAGAATCAGCTGAGAATGAGCTGCGGCAATCACCTCCTCATGAAACGAGTTGGTCGCCTTGACCTGATCGGTGTTCCATGCTCGACGTGAACCCGCGAATGCTCCAAGTGAGGTGGCCGCCGCCCCGATGACTACGCCGGCTAGCCCACATAGGGGGCCAATCAGTTCACTTGTCATGGCTTATTCCTCGACCATTAACACCAACTCGGGAACTGGCTGCTCGTGCCATCTCAGAGGTCTGCACCTAGTAGACCGCTATTGCCGAGATGATGATTGCCGGTCCCCGGAGGAAAGGTTCGACTTTTTCATCCCCTACGGCCCCAACGTCAAACACCTGCGACATAGCATTCACTTGTTCGCTCAACGTCGGACTTGCCATGAGCAGACGCCTCATTTGACGTTCCCAGCCGGGAAGCAACCATCTTTCGGCGGTGTAGAAGTCGCCATCATCGATGAGTCGGGCAACTGTCCCAAAAACCCTAATTTCTCCCTCAATATCGGTAATGGATCGTGATCCAACGAAGTGACCGGGCTCAACGTCGAGGTAGATGTCGTGCTCAGAAACCGGCCGATCTAGCCGCAAGAGAAGCGGAATTGGCAGAAGCGCGTTGTCCAGGAAGGCACGTTTGGCATGTCTTAGGAACTCTGGTTCGAGGGCCGCAACGTTTAGGTTACTGAGATCGACGTGCTCCGACTGCATCGCAAGCAGGGCAATATGCATTAGCTTCCCCACGAGGCTGCCTTGGTGGAGGAAAGACTCCCCCTCCAGTTCGACCAAGTCGTCCCGGGAAAATCCGTCAGCAGTCTCTGTACGGACGTGTCCTTCTTCGATGAGGGAATCGAGGACACGGCTTACCACTGCTTTGTCTTTCGGGGCGAGCGTAAAGCTCTTCTGCAGCTCGACGTCCTTGCCGCCTTTGCCGCGAAGGCCTACGCCGGCGATTTGGGCGCTGGCTTCTCCCGATCTTCCCTGAGTCGATTTCTCCACAATCTCAGTGGGCACGGGATAGCGGATCTCGTGGTAGTCAGCCTGCGCAGCCAGGGTTTCCATATCAAGGTAGACAGGGTTTCGAAGTGCCATGAGTTTCATGATGCCGTGGATAAGCGGGCTCCAGTGGGACCCCGGCCATGTTGCCCCCGTCCTATGGTCCGACACCGGGATCTGGATGAATTGCTCAAATCGTCGCCGGGCACGTTTCCGACGGCCGCCTCATCGATTCTAGATGTCTGTCGGGACAACCATGGAGCCGCGTGGGTTGACGAAATCACAATTATCGGCGTTTAAACCGCGGGGCAGGAAGTGCGCGATCTCGCGTCCGAAGGCGTTTCTCATGCCCCCACATTGAGTTGGGGGTCTTAGCAGGCGTTGTGGCGTGAACAGGCGCAGGTCGGGCAGGCGGCAGCCGCCGCTGACTATGTCAATCCTTCTTGGCCCCGGTTGGACGGACATATCTGGCCACCAGGAGTCCTGGGGCGCTGTTTCGCATACGAACCAGCGGAATCGCTGGGCCACACGAGGGCCGTTCCCCGGACGGTTTGTAGTACTGGTCCTGCGGGACGATATCTGGGCTGGGTCGGGAACTCCTCCAACTGGTGCAATCCCCCGATGACTTCCGTCGTGCAAGAATCACCGCATGGATGAGGATGAGCGGCAGACCAGGCAAGAATTGATGATCCTCGATGCTCTGGTACAGGCGATGGATCGGCGTGACGAGGTCTTCCAGATGATTGAGGATTCAGAGGACAGCGACGAAGCAATCCGCCGGGTGGGTCAACTGTTGGGTGTAGGAGAGTTGGCAGCCGGGCAGTCCTCGACCTGCAGGCTAGAAGATTCACCCGTGGCCAGCGCCGGGCCATCTCTTCCCGTGCAGCAGAACTTAGATTGCAGTTGCCTTGATAATCGCTGAAGACTTCGTGCTTTGGGTAGATGACTGGTTCCCCTGGGGGCGGGAATAGCTAACGCGTGATGGTGAGTGGCTTAACCGGCATGGCGCACGAGGCACGATCAAAGTTCGTAGGTCCGTCTGCACGGTTGTTCCGGCCGGTGTCGTCGCACCAGTCGATGTTGTACGGCATCGCCGTCACGGTCGCCTTTCCAACCGCCATTGCCGCAGGGACCTTGAAGGTAAAGGTGAATGCTCCCGAGTCGGTCATTGGCGCGGTTTTGTTAATGACCTTGGTGCCGGCCTTATCCGTGACGCTTACCTGGATCTGGGCATTTGAGCCGTACCTGGGGTCGCAGCCTGCAGGGGGTGCCGAGACTGTTACCGCTTCTCCCGATTTAGCACTGGTTGGGCTGACTGAATAAGCCGGAGGAAAACAAGGAGGCTCGCCTCTTGAAGAGGAGGAGCAAGCGCCCACCGTAGCTACCATCGGAACCACGAACACAATGACCAAGAACAACTGCCGCGGACTCGTGCTCGCGTGATTCCTGCCAAGGAAGCTCATGCTCCTATTGTTCTCATCCTTTGCTGGTCACAAGTGGAAAAGCCGAAGTTCGTCGTTGGATCGTTGTTCTTTCCCGTCTGAGCGGCGCCCTGAACTGGAGCGCCAATGGAGGTTCGCGGAGGAAAATGGACTAGACCTCGCGACTGGTGCCGCGAGGGGTTCCGTAGTTGGCACGGCGCAGCCGCTGGGAACCTCAGCGGGTGACGAAAGAAAGCGAGTCTTTGCCGTTCGTCCAGGTCAGGGTGTTGTTGCTGTATCCCAGCCCCACATCGCCCTCAAGGAATTCAAGGACCCAGTCCCGCCTTTCCCCGCGGCCCTCGATGCAGCCTGACGCGCCAAGGGCGCGCTGCCCCGTAATGCGCATGGTGCTGCCATCGATAGTTACGACGGCATCAAGGGGACCGCAGGGCATCACAACCGTCAGGTAGGTATCCCCATCGCGTTTGGACAGTTGCGCCGTTACCTCCCCGGCAGTTAGCCAAGTGATTGGCGTGTCGTCATCAGACCCGGCGACGCTGGTGTATTTGCCGCAAGGGGCCTCATCCACGAATTGGGCACATTCACTCGATGACGTCGGTGATGTCTGCCTTGGTTTCGGGACCCCCGCGCTAGAACCACACGAGGCAATCATCATTCCTGCAAATAGAACAGCAGAAACGCTAGCAAAAAGGTTCTTCATAGTCCCCACCGACGCCGAGAGATTTCTCGAAGCGTATACCCCACATGCGTTTTGTCAGAAGAAGGACAACCTGGACAAAAGGGGTAAAACCAACGGCATTCGGCAAGTTAGTCGCGCCTTGGTGAGGAATTGTTCCGAAGGCTTTAGGGTGGCCTTGCTCTTCTTCCAGATAGTCAAGCCCACGACGAACCACCCAACTGCAAAAGCTAGCGCAAGGACTGGCTGCCAAATCTCGGCTCCTTCAAGAAGGGCGCTAATGCCCAGTCACCCAAATACCAGAGTGTCGACTATGGCAAACACCAGTACTGTTCGCGGTCCCGCGTAATCGTTCATCTGATCTGCTTTCTGCCAAGGCCATCCGTGCCTTCCTTAGGAGCCCCCGGAAGGTCCACGGCGCCTCCTGGCCGAAAACGCAAGAGCTCCGCAGCAGGTTACAGGCACCGGCGTTCCGGAGGGACCCCGCCCGGGGAGGCCGAGCCCATCCGGGCCCGAAGGCCAAAAGCAGGGCCAGAAATAGCGGTCCTACTGGGGCCAGGCAAGCCTGTCACGGCCAGCAGTGATGCTCCCGGAATTCGCAAGGGTGATTGATTGGGGAGGGGACCTTGGTCCCCCCTACGTCTCTCAGCTTTTTGCAGGGTGCGCCCCGCATTCTTCATCCATGTCAGTTTCACGCCGTCAGGCCTTGCAGATCGGTGGAGTCGGACTCTTTGGCGCCTTTGGACTCGCTGTTCCGCTGACTTCGGTCAGCGCCAAGGCGGCCAGCCAGCTGGACCCGAAGAACATGCCCAAGCCCTTTCAGCCGAAGCTTCCCATCCCGTCCGTGCTTGCTCCCGAGAGCACCACGATTGGTGCTGATGGCAAGCCCGTTCACGTGTACAGGATCCGGCAGACGGTGGGCATGGCGAATATTATCCCCGGCTTGAAGACGCCGATCCTGGGCTATAACGGCACCTTCCCTGGCCCCACCATCGAGGTAAACCAGGGCGAACGCATCAATCTGGAAATGGAAAACACGCTGCCGCTTTTCCACCCCCAGTGGGGTTACCGGCTGGATACCTCAACACACCTTCACGGGTCAGCGTCGCTCCCCCAGTACGACGGCTACGCAAATGACATCACGGGCCTCGGGATGTGCAAGGACTACGAGTACCCCAACTTCCAGCCCGCCCGGACGCTGTGGTACCACGACCACGCCGTGCACAACACCGCACAAAGCGTGTACTCGGGTCTGGCCGGACAGTATCACCTGCACGACGAAGTCGAACGCAACCTGCTCCCCCAAGGCAGCTTCGACGTGCCTCTGACGATCTCTGACGCAATGTTCGCCCGGAACGGGGCCCTTGCCTACAACGACAACAGCCACTCCGGGCTGTGGGGTGACGTGATCCTGGTCAACGGGGCACCGTGGCCGGTCATGAAGGTCCAGCGCCGCATTTACCGCTTCCGGATCCTCAACGCCTCGATTGCGCGCTCCTACCGGTTCCAGCTCAGCACCGGCGACCCGGTCACCATGGTCGCCACGGACGGCGGGCTCATGCCCACCGCCCAGCAGGTGACATCCTGGCGGCAGGCCGGCGCGGAACGCTACGAGATCCTCATTGATTTCTCCAAGTATCCCGCGGGCAAACGCGTCGAACTTCGCAACCTGTCCAACAAGAACAACATCGATTACGACAACACCGGCAAGGTCATGGCCTTTGACGTGACCGGAGATGCCGTGGACACCTCCGGTCCCGCAGCCAAGGTGCTGCCAACACTCCTTGCCGGAAGCAGCACGATGAGCCTGACCCCGTCGCAATCGGTCAAGACCCGGCGGATGCGCCTGAAGCGGGACAACGAGATCTGGACCATCGGCGGCATGCGGTGGGACGACGTCGTCAAGAGCGGGTACAAGAAGGTACTGGCCAACCCGGACCTGAATGATGTGGAAATCTGGGAAGTCGAAAACAGCTCGGGAGGCTGGTTCCACCCGCTTCACATCCACCTGGTGGATTTCCAGATCCTCAGCCGCAACGGCAGGGCGCCTTTCGCCTATGAGCGGGGCCCCAAGGACGTGGTGTACGTCGGCGAGGGGGAGACCGTACGCCTGCTGATGCAGTTCGGGCCCCATCGGGGACGGTACATGATCCACTGCCACAACCTGCCCCACGAAGACCACGACATGATGGCCCAGTTCAGCGTCGGCTACAACCCCAACGACCCCGACCCCAACGACCCCATTGAAGCTTCCCGGCCCGTACCCATCGGCCAGGTTGCACCCGCGCAAGGGACGGCGGAGCTGCCGGCAGCAGAGACCGCCCAGCCCACGGAGGCGGCCGCCCCCGTCACCGCTAACCCGGCAGCCCCGCCGGTTGCGCAGGCCCCCGCCCCGGCTCCTGCTGCGGCGCCTGCGGGACAGAAGGATGTCGTGACGATCACCTCCGCCCGGCACCGCCTCAACAAGGACATGACGTTCGCGGGCACGTCCAGGGTCGCCGGCGGAGTCCCTGCCGGGTCCGGGTCGGTCACACTGTACGACGTCATACCCGGACAGCCGCCCGCCAGGCTGGGAACAGCACCGGTCAACGCCTTGGGAAACTGGTCGCTAACAGTGAAACCCGGCCCCACCAGGCAAGTCAGGACGGTCAGGGCCGACTCCAGCCGGGGCGGCACGGCCACCCGAGGGGTCGACACCCGCTAGCACGCCCCCGACCGGGCAAGCACTTCAGTGCCGGTGAACCTCGGACCGCCACCTTCTCCCGCGCAGGAAGCCACGAAGAGGCCCGCGTGCGGAAAATCCCCATAGAGGAGTGAAAGGCTGGACTCCCGCAGGCGCCGAGCCTTTCACAGCCGTCCGGGGTGAGGCCCCGGCGCCGGGAGCCGTTGTCGGCTGATTCCTTCAGGAACTGAAAGCAGCAAAGGGGACACAGGAAGCCTCCTCTGCCAAGCTGATTCCCGTGACCTTCGCAGAACCCCGGGGGGTCGTGTAACGTTCTGGCACTGCGGCTGATACCGGGAATTGCCGCCCATCACGTCAGGACACGTACCGGCGTCCCGGGAAGCCGCCGCAGGAGGCCGGCACCGACCGATCCACCCAGCGCCAGGCTGCAGCACGCTGCACGGTGAGTGAGCCTCAGAGCCCCTTACACATCCTGTGCCGGTTTGCGCCCGCTTCGCCTCCCGGTCCGCCAACCCGGCAAGGCGGCATCCAAAGCCTGAATTTTGGCTGCATCAAGGGAGCCGCGGCGCAGCATGAACCGCTGCGTGTGGATCCAAACCCCCAGCTGGTGCTCCTCCGCGCTGGCCGCGCCCCGGTGCCGGGGCCAGTCCTGGCCCGAGGAACGGTAAACAACCAGCGCTTCCAGCCGCCCACGCCAGCGGGCTGCGTCGCCCGTTGACCGGGGGGTGACCTGCCACTCGGGCAGCACAGCCAAACCGGTGAGAAAGGTTGATGCTAAAGCTCCGGTCTCGGCCTCCCGGCGGCGGCGTCTGAGCCACGTCGCAAGGTTTCGCTCATGTGCATCCAGGGATGCGGAGGAGGGGTATCGTCCTGTCTGCTGAACAAGCCTGATCACATCGTTCATCCGGGCCAACCCCCGTGGTGTCACTGCAACTCCGCCTGCTGCCGGGGCCGGTGGCTGCCCCGTAAGCGCACTGCCAGTCGGCTCACCGGAGGGCTGGCGGGATCCCCGCCGCCGGGTATTGGGTTCCTCGACGGACTCACGCGGTACTGAACTCAAACTGAACTCACCTGCGGTCGCTCCTTTGCTGGCCCGGGCACCAGGATTCCTGTCGGGAAACCCTACAGGAAGATTCAAGAATGCGAGAGATAGAAAGGCGCGCTCCCCACGCCCCTGCGGCACATCGAGCCTTGGAAGGCGAGGACGGGGCCTTCGCTGTTAGCTGGGGCGCCTCCAGGCAATGGCCCCATGACCCCGGGTCTTCCGACAGTGTTTGCGCGGCCTCCCTCAAAGCAATTTTTCGGTGTGCCTAAATTTACGGTATTCTCGTCTTCGACACCACAATGGCGAGGAGCGATGATGGCCACCCCCACCCTTCAGCTACGTCCGGCTACTGGCCGGGTCTGGTCCCGGCTTCTGCTGCTGGGCCCGGCGTTCGTCGCCGCCATCGCCTATGTGGACCCCGGGAACGTTGCCGCGAACCTGACGGCCGGGGCCAGTTACGGATACCTGCTGGTGTGGGTTCTGGTCGTGGCGAACGCGATGGCCGTGCTGGTGCAGTACCAGTCGGCAAAACTCGGCCTGGCCACGGGGCTAAGCCTGCCGGAAATCCTCGGAAAGCGGCTCGGCACCCGGCGCCGGCGGCTCTACTGGGCTCAGGCCGAGATCGTTGCAGGCGCCACCGACATGGCAGAGGTGATTGGCGGCGCCGTGGCCCTGAACCTGCTCTTCGGACTTCCGCTGCTCGCCGGCGGGATCATCATCGGCCTGGCGTCGATGTTGCTGCTGGCCCTGCAGACGGCCCGGGGCCAGCGGTCTTTCGAGTACGCCATCCTGATCCTGCTCGGGATCATTGCCGTTGGCTTCGTGTCCGGTTTGTTCGTCAACCCACCCGACGGCGGCAGCGCCCTCGGCGGACTGCTGCCCCGCTTTGAGGGAACGGACACGGTCCTGCTGGCGGCCAGCATGCTCGGCGCGACGGTGATGCCGCACGCGATCTACCTGCACTCCGCCTTGGCCCGGGACCGGCACGGCTTCTCCGAAGACCCGGCGGTACGGACCCGTCTGATCCGGGCCACCCGCTTCGACGTTATCGGCGCCCTGCTGCTCGCCGGCGTGGTGAACATTTCGATGCTTCTGCTGGCCGCGTCCAGCCTGCGCGGCATCGAGGGAACCGACACCATCGCCGGCGCCCACGCCGCCGTCACCGCCGCACTCGGCCCGGCCATCGGCGTGGTGTTCGCGATCGGGCTGCTCGCATCCGGACTGGCGTCCACATCCGTCGGTTGCTACGCGGGCGCGACCATCATGGGCGGCCTGCTGAAGGTCCGGATTCCGCTGCTCACCCGCCGGGTGATCACCCTGATCCCGGCCCTGCTTATCCTCGGCGCGGGCATCGAACCCACACTCGCCCTGGTCCTGAGCCAGGTACTGCTCAGCTTCGGCATCCCCTTCGCCCTGATCCCACTGATCCGCCTCACCGGCAAACGCGAGGTCATGGGCATCCACACCGACTCCAAGGCCCTCAAGATCGCCGGCTGGACCAGCGCCACTCTGATCGTCGGCCTGAACTGTGTGCTGATCACCCTGACCCTCACCGGCCAGTCCTGACACCAGGCAGCGCGCCGGTATCCCCACCGGCCGGGGTCAGGGTCGCGTGGAAAAGACTACCCACAAGGCGTCGGACGCCTGTGCCCCCAGCGCGGTGTCCTGATCCTGCCCGGCGAGCCGAACAGTCGTTCCGTGCGAGAAGGCCCCCCGTTCTCCTATTAAGAGCTCCGCGCCCGGGGTGAGCCCAAGCCCCGCCAAGTAGCGCAGGAGTGCGGCGTCAGCGTCCGACACCCGGTAGATGGTGACCTTCTGGCCGGGCGCTGCGGCGGTGAGCTGCACCGCCTCAGGCCTCTGGTACCGGCCTTCGGCGGACGGGATCGGGTCACCGTGCGGATCCTGTGCCGGGTGGCCCAGCAGCTCATCGATCCGGGCGAGGAACGTCTCGGATACCGCGTGCTCGAGCACCTCGGCTTCCTGGTGAACTTCGTCCCAGCCGTAACCGAGGAACTGGATCAGGAAGGTTTCCAGCAGCCGGTGCCGGCGGACCACCATCACCGCCAGATCACGGCCCTCGGCGGTCAGTTTGACGCTCCCATACCGCATGTGTGTCACGAGCCCCCGGCCGGCAAGTTTCCGCACAGCCTCAGACACGGTGGACGCGCCAAGGCCCAACCCCTCGGCAATGCGTCCGACGGTCACATCCTCCGTTGACCACTCAGCAGCTGACCAGATGAACTTCAGGTAGTCCTGGGCGGAGGAGGTCAGGTCAGACACCGGCATGACCCTGATCGTAGCAACGGGGCCGGCTGCTTTCCCTCACGGTGAAGGAACCGGTGAAGCTGTCTCCCTGTGCAGGGACCGACCGGATGCTGAGAGTGTTTCCGGTGGCGATAGCTTCCGGGTCGTCATCGTTGATGACATAGGTGCCCGAGCCTCCGGCACCGGTGGTGGCGACGACGGTCCGCGCCGTCACGGACGTTACTCCGGTCCGTGACGGCCGGGCACTGCTCGGCATGGGCTTTGGAAGGGGGACCCCGTACGCAAGGTTTTTGGAAGGTGGTGCCCGCACTCTGGGTCTCGGGTCAGGCCTGTAACCTTGATGGAATGGAGGCGACGATGGCTGTAGGCGGGTTACGGCTCTTCCGTTCCCTCCTCGTGACCGGGACAGTGTTTGCGCTGGCCGCCGGTGCGCATGTCCTCGGTGGAGGCATCCTTCCGTCTCCGGATATTTCGCTGGCCCTGATTGCCATCGTCATGGCCGGTGTGATGTCCCTGGCCGGCAGGCAGCTTTCCCTGGGAAAGATCGCGGCCGTTCTTGCCGGTGGGCAGATCCTGCTGCACGGGGCACTCAATGCCCTTTCCAACCGGGCCGGCTGCCACGCCGATTCCTTCTCCGACAGCGCAGCGCACCACACAGTCCAAACGGCCGGCCTCCTGTGTCAGTCCCCCGCCTCAGCTGTCCCTATCCACGAGTCCGCTGGATATTCCATGTCGCTGGCGCACCTCTGCGCTACCGCCGTGACTGCTGTCCTGCTGGGCAGGGCCGAAGCCGCCCTGTGGCAGCTTGCCGCGTGGCTGCGGCCACTGACGCGTTTCCTCCAGCCCGCTCCCGTGCCCGGTTGCCGGCCGGTGCTCTCGGGCCCCGCCCCGGACCCTGCCCTGCTGCCTTGGCGGAATCTGCGCGGCGACGGCATCCGCGGCCCGCCCTCGCCCGGCGGCGCCCTCCTCCCCGCCCGGTCGCTCTGACTCAGCAGCGCCCGGAGGCCGCACGCCTTTTTCCGCCCCCTACTTTTCTTTTTCCGCCGCCCCACCCGACATATCCCACGTGGGGCGGCCCCAGTGAAGGACATTCCCATGCCACTGACACACCCACGCACCTTGAAGATCGCCGCAGCCGGCGCCGCTACCGCTGCCCTGATGAGCCTCGGCCTCGGAGCGGCGTCCGCCCACATTGAAGTAACGCCTGAGGCCACGGCAGAAGGCGGCTCAACCCAGCTGACCTTCAGGGTTCCCAGCGAGTCCAAGACCGCCAAGACCACAAAGATCAAGGTCGATCTGCCCGTCTCCACGCCGTTCAGCTCCGTCCGGGCCAAACCCGTTGCCGGCTGGACAGCCCAGATCGTCAAAGGCAAGCTGCCCAAGCCCGTGACCGTGAACGGCGCGACGGTCACGGAAGCGCCGCTGTCCGTGACGTGGACCGCCACTGACCCCCAGCACCAGCTGTCGGATCAGCAGTACCAGACCTTCTCGATTTTCGCCGGACGGCTTCCCAAGTCCGGCACCACGGTCATGCTGCCGATCGTGCAGACCTACTCGGACGGAAGTGTCCGGAACTGGGACGACCCGGCGGTTGAAGGCCAGGACGAGCCACAGGACCCCGCCCCCTCCTTCGTTACCACTGCCGCCGCAGCCGAAGGCGCTCACGCTGAACCCGCAGCCGCAGCCGCAGCCGCAGAACAGGCAACCCAGCCCGCGGCCGCCGTCACAGCCGACAACACCACCCAGGGCCTGACCTGGGCGGCCTTGGCCGCGGGGATCCTCGGCCTTGCCACAGGCGCTGCCGCCCTGTTCCAGGCGCGCAGGACAAGGAGCTGACAGCAAGGCCGCCTCGGCCCGCGGCATGAAGCCGCGGGCATGACAGGCCAGGCACCCAACCAGCACCCTCGCGCACGAAGGTGTCCGCGGATTCGGGGACGGCTGGCGGCATTTGCTGCCCGCCGTCCCCGTCATGGACCGGCTTGCAGCCACCCCCGGGCACCCAGCAGCGGAAACACCACCCCCAGACCAGAATTGCAGCAAAGCACCATGACAACACCCAAGCGCATGCGACTCCTCTCCACGTTGGCCCTCGCGGCTGCGGCCGGGTTCGGCCTGCTCTCCGCCGCACCGGCGTTCGCCCACGATGCCGTCCAATCGACGGCACCTGCGGAAAACGCCACCGTCACCGCCGCCCCCGGGACCGTGTCCCTGACCATGTCCGAGCCGCCCATGAATTCAGAGGAGCTGAACCTCAGCATCATCACCGTCACCGACGCCACGGGCAAAGCCCTCAGCAACGGAAAGGTCGCCGTCAGTGGCGCCACCATTTCCACGAAAATCGACAAGGGCAGCAACGGACCCTACAAGGTGGTGTGGCGAACGGTCTCCTCAGACGGCCACCCGATCCAGGGCAGCTATTCCTTCACAGTTCAGGATCCATCGGCGGCCCGTACGAAGCCGGGAGGCTCAGCTGCGGCGACTTCCACCGCCACTGTGCCACCTGCTGCCGCCACGCCCGCAGCGGAGCAGAACCCGGGAGCGGACAGCGGCGCAGCGACGATAGCTGTTACTGTCGGCGCCGCAGCTCTTCTCCTCGCAGGATTCCTGGTAATGCGGATGAGAAAGGCCGCCGGCAAGAAGTAGCGGTCACGCGTCTGCCGGTGACCTAACTGGCCCGGCAGACGCGGACCCGGGGCGGCTGACGCAGGCCGCCAATCAGGACGGTCCAGGTTCGGGACGTACGTAAGAAGCGGGCAGCGGCGGCCCGGTGAAGTCCCTCCGGGCTAAGCTGGACTGGTGTGCCACCCCAGTAAGAATCGCTCCCTGCCCGACTGCGCCTCTATCGGACACGGTCAACCCTCTACGCTGATGCTGTCCGGAGTCCCCGGGCTTTTGTCCGCTCAGCCGGTCCGGCTGTGACTTACAGGTTCCTCCTGTCCTGGCGCTGGCTGGGCATCTTCTTGATGGCGGCGCTGTTCGCCGCTATCTGTGTTGCGTTGGGAAACTGGCAGATGGATCGACGGAACCAGGCGGTAGCCGAAATCCGCAGGGTTCAGCAGAACTACGACAAGAGTCCTGTGCCCTTCGAGGAGGTCCGCCAGTTATTCGAGGTGGCGGAGGCGGAGGCAAAGTGGACTACCGTCTCGGTCAGCGGCCGGTACCTTGCCGCAGACCAACGAATCGTCAGGAACCGGCCGAACAATTCCGCGCCGGGGTACGAGGTGCTCGTCCCGTTCCGTTTAACCTCCGGCGAGACCATCGCCATTAACCGGGGGTGGCTTCCGATCGGCAACGTCCGCTCGGGCTACCCGGACGCCGTGCCCGCGCCGCCGCGCGGTAACGTCTCCGCGGTCGTCCGGATCAAGCCCTCGGAGCCTGCACTTGACCGCGGAGCCCCCGCCGGTCAACTGGCCAGCGTGGATTTACCGGGATACGCCCGGCAACTGGACTATCCGTTGTTGACCGGCAGCTATGGTGTGATGGCCTCGGAGTCGCCGCGACCGGCCGAGGCTCCGCAGCCCCTGGCCCTGCCCTCCGTCCAGGAAGGCTCCAACCTTTCCTACGCCATGCAGTGGATCACCTTCGGCGTGCTGGCGTTTGTCGGATTCGGCTATGTGGCCCGGCAACAGGCGCGAATCGCCCGCGAGGAGCAGGAACCCTCCGTTGCCACCCGATCCCCCGCCCGGCCCCCGCAGCAGCCCAGGCGCAGGGGCCGTGGTGAAGAGGAGGACGATCTTCTGGACCGCCTGGGCCTCTAACCCACCGCCGCCAATGCAGGACGGATGGTACTCGATTCCTTGCTGCGGCTTCCCGCGAGTATTGATTGCTGAGGCCCCCGCGTCGGCCCGCCGCGGTCAGGGGACAGACAGCGCCAACGGCAACGACCGTGGCAGGGGAGCTAAAGGGGATGGCAGCGCCATGGCGCGGAGATGACAACCGCAGGTGGATTCCCCGGTTTCGACAGGCTCACAAGGGCTCACTTCAGCGAACCCAGGGTCGACCGGAGGGATGTGGCGGCCTTGACGGCAGCAGCTTTTGGCCCAGTCAGGCCGGCCGCGACGTCACTGACGGCCTTGGCGATGGACAGTTCCGCCGTTGCGGCGCCGGCAAGGTCGCCGCGGCCATTGACGAGCCCCCAGTGTTCCAGGTCCTTGGGCCCTGCCAACAGGGTTGAGAGAACGTCATTGCCGTAGACGCTGCCGAGCGGGTCGGCGCTGCCCGCTCCCACCGGGAGGGACTTCCAGGCCTCCGTGTATTCGGCCGGGCTGGTAGTGCTGCCGGAGCGAACCGGAATCCGTTCCTCAGGGGCAATGGCCAGCCACTCGGCGTATCCGTTAGTGAGGAAGTACTCGACGAACCGGCGGGCTGGCTCACTGTCCGAGTCCGCCGTCACGGTCCACGAGGCTACCTCACCAAACCGGGCCGGTCGTTGGCCGTCAGGCCCCTGGATGCCGGCCGCTACCCCGGTGTTGCGGGCCAGGAACAGCGGGTCCGTCTTGCATTCCGGGCAACTCGGCCGTGTATCCGTGCGCATGCCGGCCAGCTCATCCAGCAGGTGCGTGGACCAGATGGCCATGGCCGCCTTACCGGCAAAGTAGGAGGTTCGCACCGAGTCGATGTCCTGGACGCCGGGCACGGAATAGTCCTTGAGCATGTCGCGGTAGAAACTGAGCGCCGCCACGCACTGGGGGCTGTCGAACGCTATGGCGCCCTCCGCATCGACCATCTCGCACCCGTTGCCTTGCGCAATATGCTCGAAGGACTGCTGGGTGAACACCTGGCCGGTCCTGTTGGCCGCAACTATGCCGGCCAGCTGCGGGGAATCCAGTTTCCTGGCCGCCGCAACGATGTCCGCATAGGTCTGTGGTGCCGACAAACCCGCCTTCGCGAACAGGTCTTTCCGGTAGTACAGCACCTGCTGCCAGGCTGAACCGGGCACGGCCAGCTGCCGTTCGCCGTCGCGCGTCAGTTCAAGTGAACGGCGGGCCCACGTTCTTTCGCCAAGGTTGCCCACAATGGCGGCGTTTGCCTTGTAATCGATGTGGCCGGCGGCCGCCATGGTCCGGACCTGCCCTAGCGACAGGGAAGCCATCACGTCGGGAAGGTCACCGGAGGCGGCCGAGGACGTCAAGACCTGGTTGAAGCGGTGCGAGGGAACGCCGACGAGGTTCACTTTCACGCCGGTGGCGGCGGTGAAGCCGTCGCTTATGGCGCGCACCTTGGCCATCCGGTCCGGAAGCGCCTCGGTGGTCCAGACCGTGATGTTGAGCTGATCCTGATGCTGCGGAATCACATTCGGGCCACTGCCAGGTGTGCAGGAGACCAGAAAGGCCGCCGTCAAGGACACAGCCGCTAGAACGCTGCCCACCCTGGCTTTGCTTCTGGTCCGATTCACCTGGCGCTCCTGCCGTGCACTGCCCGAAAATGAACGCACGCACCACGTGGCGACCCGCGCCCAACTGGGAGACCTGTGCGTCAAGCGTATCCAGTCACGGCCCGGCTGTCAGCAGGGACAGGCGGTGCGGGGTTCCCCGGCAGCCGGTGGCTTGACGGGTGCCATGAAAGGAGGGGACAGCTGAAAGCAGGGCCTTCCGCTGCCCGCAGCAACAGGAGATGATTTTTGCCCTCTATACACGCAAGGATGTACTTTGGGAGGATGGAAACGCTCACTCACGCGCGGGTTCTGGCGCAGGCACCGGTGCTGGCCAGGTTCGGTCATGCCATTTCCGACCCCACCCGGGCGAGGATCCTGCTGGCCCTCGCTGACGCTCCGGCCTACCCTTCCGATCTTGCGGACTCATTGGGAGTGTCCCGGCAGAGCATCTCCAACCACCTCACATGCCTGCGCGGCTGTGGCCTGGTGCTGGCGGTTCCGGATGGGCGGCGCAGCCGCTACCAGCTCGCAGATGCGCGGCTTGGCCACGCCATCAGGAACCTGATCGGCGTTGTGCTTGCTGTGGACCCGGCCTGCTGCGCACCCGACGGGCGGTGCCTGGCATGACCACGGTCTCCGTTGAACTCAACCAGTCCCGCCGGGAGGTCCTCAACCGGCGCATCCGGCTCTTCGCGGCTGCGACCATCACCTACAACGTCACTGAAGCGGTCGTCGCCCTCTGGGCAGGAGGGGCGGCCGATTCATCTGCTCTGATCGGTTTCGGTCTGGACTCGGTCATCGAGGTGGCCTCCGCGGTTGCCCTGTCCTGGCAGTTTTCGTCAAGAAATCCCGACCACCGCGAAGCGCTGACGCTGCGGATCATCGCCATCTCTTTCTTCGCCCTGGCGGCGTTCGTCAGCTTTGACGCCATCCGGTCCCTCACCGGCGGCGGCGTAGCGCAGCCCTCCACGCCGGGCATAGTGATCGCGGCCCTGAGCCTGGCCATCATGCCCGTCTTGTCCTGGCTGCAGCGCCGTGCCGGCCGGGAGGCAGGATCCCGGACCGCAGTGGCCGATTCCAAGCAGACGCTCCTTTGCACCTATCTGTCTGCCGTCCTGCTGGCAGGGCTGGTACTCAACAGCATGTTCGGCTGGTGGTGGGCCGACTCGGGCGCTGCCCTGGTCATCGCCGTGATCGCCGTCCGTGAAGGACTCAGCGCCTGGCGCGGCGACATCTGCTGCGCCGTCCCACAGACGGCGACCGCCCCGGGGCGGTCTGTGGCAGCAGACTGCTGTGCGCCACCGGTTGCTGCCGTTCCCGCCGGACTGGACGTCGCTGCCACGGCCGGCCCCGAACTGCAGAGGGCAGGTGGCCCAGTGAACGTTTACCTGTCCTCCACCGGTGCCACGGCCCGGGGATGCTGTGACGGGTGCGGTCCCGCGACCGCTCCAGCGGGGTCCTTGCCCGCGGTGGGCAAGGCAGACTGAACCATGGATGACAGTTACAGGAATTCCGGCATGAGTGACGGAACCTCAAAGCGACGGCTTCGGCCAAGGGCCGTGTTGGCTGTCGCCGCAGGAGTGCTGGCATCACTGGACCTGCTGGTCAAGACCGCAGTTGTGGCAGGCCTGAGTCAGGGGGAGGTTCTTGATTATGGACTGTTCAACCTGCGGCTCGCCTACAACACCGGTGTTGCCTTCAGCCTTGGCGCTGCCCTGTCCCCGTGGACGGTCGCCGGGGTCACCGCCGGCATCGTGGCCGTCTTGGCTCTCTTCCTGGTCCGCACCGCACCACGGCTGAGCGTCCCGTCCCTCGTTGGTGCAGCCCTGCTGCTTGGCGGGGCGCTGGGGAACCTCGCCGACCGCCTGGACGGGGCCGGCGTCGTTGATTACCTGCACACGGGCTGGTTCCCAACGTTCAACCTAGCCGATGTCTTCGTCGTCACCGGGGCCGGACTGCTGGCTCTTGGATCCTTGCTCGGGCCTTCCGCGGCCCGGAACGGCAACTGAGCGGTGGGCATCGGCGAGTACTTCGCTTCCATCGTCACCTCCGGCGCCCTGGCCCTGGCCCTGCCGCTGGCCGCGGCGGCAGGACTGGTCTCATTCCTTTCCCCGTGCATCCTTCCGCTGGTTCCCGGCTACCTGGGTTTCGTCTCCGGCCTGACCGACCCTGGCCAGCCACGGAACAGACGCCGCGTCCTTGCCGGGGTCATGCTGTTCATCCTCGGTTTCGGCGCCGTCTTCACCCTGTACGGGGCCGCGTTCGGAGCGGTCGGAGTGTGGCTGGTCCGCTGGCAGGATCCGCTGATGAGGGCCATGGGGGTCCTGGTGATCCTCATGGGCCTGGTCCTGCTGGGCCGGTTTTCCTGGCTGCAGCAGACCCGGAAGTTCCGGCTTCCCGGCCAGGGCGGGCTGGCCGGCGCGCCGGTCCTTGGCATCGTGTTCGGCCTGGGATGGACGCCCTGCATGGGCCCGACGCTCAGCGCTGTCCTCAGCCTCAGCGTCACCACGGGCAGCGCTTGGCGCGGCGCAGTGCTGGCATTCGCTTATTGCCTGGGCCTCGGGATCCCCTTTGTTCTGGTTGCCCTGGGCCTGAACTGGGTTACCCAGGCCCTGGCCGTCATTCGCAGGCACATCCGTGCCGTGAACATCGGCGGCGCGGTCATGCTCATGGTGCTGGGCATCCTCATGGTCTCCGGGATCTGGGTCCGATGGATCTACCAAATCCAAAACCTCGCCGGCACCTTCATCACACCGGTGTAGGGGCCGCAAAAGGGAGCGGGCAGGGGCGCAGCGGCTACTCCCCTGCACCGCTCGCCCTTCCTAGCCCGGGACGCCGCCGGTGCAGGCAGCGCCCGGTTCGGGGGTCTGCGGGCCCTGCACGTATTTTTTTATGAAGGACGGGAGCCGGCCGTCCCCGGAGCTGTCCACGGCGAGCTGCTTTCCCCATGCGGTGGCCATCACGGGTGAGGGCTGGTCCTGGACGGGGCTGAGCAGCAAGTACTCCTGCCCGCCGGCCAGCGCGGTCAGCCGGTCAATGTCGGCCTTGGGCAGGTCCGGGCGGTACGAGATCCACACCGCGCCATGTTCAAGCGAGTGCACAGCCCGCGTCTGCGTGACCGGGGCGGTGTAAATGCCGCAGTTCGTCCACACCGGTGCATGGTCCCCGCCGGTCGCAGGGGTCCGGGGGTAGCTGACTTCCTCGCTGGTGTGGTTCCTGGACTGGTCCGGGAAATCCTGCTCGCCTTCCACCGGCCGGGCAGCTTCGGCCCGAATTTGCTCGCGCTGCTGCACCTCCCCCACAAGGACGAAGGCAACCGCGGCAACGAGGGAGAGGACCAGTACCGCGCCGGATCCCCAGATCAGCCAGGCTCGGCGCCGGTCGGCCCGGCGCTGCCTGGCCAGGGCTGCCTGGACGATGGCTTTACGTTCCTCGGGGGTTTTCCTGGGTCCGGGCACGGGTTCTCGCTTTCTTGTGGTGGGTCAGAGTCTGCCGCGCAGCTCTTCCAGGGCGTTGATTTCAGCGGTTTGGGCCGCAACGATCCCGGTGGCCAGTTCCCTGACCTTGGCCGTCTTGGCCAGTCTGGCAGCGGCCGTCGCCATGACCACCCCGCCCCGGTGGTGGCGGACCATCAGTTCGGTGAAGAGCCGGTCCGCTGCCGGACCGGAGGATGTGCGCAAGGCCTGCATCTGGGCCGTCGACGCCATGCCTTCCATGCGGGCCTCACCGGGCCGGTTTCCGTCCCCGTGTGATGGGGCGGTTCCGTGGCCGGTCCCCATCCAGGCCATCGGCTCCTGTGACCGCGCCTGGGAGAGGCCCCAGTCCCGGAGCCATGCGAACATCTGGCCGTTCTGCTGCTGCTGGGTCGTGACGATATCGTAGGCGATCGCCCGGATCTCGGCGTTGGCGGATTTGTCCCGCACCAGCAGCGCCATCTCAACGGCCTGGGCATGGTGGGCCTGCATGTCGCGGGAGAACCCGGCATCCGCCCCCGTGTCGGAGACGGATTCCTCACCTGCAGAGAGCCGCCCGAGGGCGAAGGACACAAGAGCAGCGATCAGGACCACTGCCACCAAGAGCACCCACCGGGCCCAGGCCCGGACCGGCGCACGAACCCGCGGCGGAACACCGGCCCCACCGGCAGGACTCATGCGCCGGTCCCTGCCTTCACCCCAGGGTGCCGGTTCCCCGGACCGTCCATGGCCGGTCCTTGGCATGGCAGGCAGTGCAGATGGCGGGATGTTGGTCGCACGTAGTCCTTTCAGCCGGCACCGGGGCATCAGGTCCGTGGCGGAGGCGCCCCCGTGGCCTGGATTCCGGCCTCGGTCCAGGGGATTGTCAGTACACGAAAGCCTGAATCAAACAGTAACCGGAACGCCGCCGCCCGCACAATTCCGATTTCCCCGGCACGTCCATGACCGACGCGTTCTTTTTGGGGCTATCCCCGCACTCCCCGTACCATCACGTCTGTGGATATGTTCATACCAAATGGTCCAAAGGCACCCGCCTCCCGGCGCCGGAGCATTCTCGGCCTCGGCGCCGCGGTCCTGGTTCTGGCCGGATGCGCGCAGGAGGACGGCCTCGCCGCCCAGGCGCGTGCCGGGGATAACAAGAACTACATCGCAGGGGACGGCTCGGTCAACGAATACCCTCCGGAGAACCGCGGCCCCGCCGTCGCCCTCAGCGGCCAGCTCTTCAGCGGTGAAACCGTGTCCTCCGCGGACTGGGCCGGCAAGGTGGTGGTGCTTAACTTCTGGTACGCGGCCTGCGGGCCCTGCCGGGCCGAAGCGCCGGACCTGAGCGCCCTGCACGAGGAATTCACAGGCAAAAATGTGCTGTTTTACGGTGTCAATGTCCGCGATGATGCCAAAACGGCGGCTGCGTTCGAGCGGACGTTCGCGGTGAAATATCCCAGCTTCGATGACAGCGACGGTGCCGTGCTGCTGGCCATGACGCAGTACGTTCCGCCCCGGGCGGTGCCGACCACGCTCGTCCTGGATACCCGGGGCCGGGTCAGCGCCCGCATCCTGGGCATCTCGCGCAAGAGCACCCTGAAGGCCTTGATCACTTCCGCAGCCGCCTGAGCGGCGCGTCCTAATTCCTGCCCCGGCGCGCTTCGGACCGCTCTGCGAGCCGCCCCAGATAGTCGTTGTAGGCGTCAAGGTCCGGCGTGCCGTCAGCTGCGGCTGCCCGCTCCGCGCGCACCCAGCCACGGGCCTCGTCCCGCTGCCAACGGACCAGGATGAACATCAGCAACAGCACCCCCGGCAGCTCCCCATAGGACCAGGCCAGGCCGCCGGCCACGCCCTGGTCCTGCATCGGATCAACCTTCCAGCCCGCTGGCGGGTCGGAGAAGAAAGAGACCATCGGTGCGGTTGCCATCATGATCACCACACCGAAAAACGCGTGCAGCGGCATCTCGGCGAAGATGTCCACCAGCCTGCCGAAATGGGTCTGCCTGGCCGGCAAAGGGTCGGCAGAAATCAGGGGAACGGTGAACAGGATGCCGGCCAGCAGGAACAGCAGCTCCAGCCCGACATGGCCGTACCAGTTCGGCAGCAGGAAATCGGCCAGCCCGGAGAAGTACACCCCGTAAAAGCTGAGCAGGAACAACGGAACCATGAAGGCCGGGTGGATCGCCATCCGGCCCCAGCGCGAACGAAGACCCCAGATCGCGGCCCTAAGAACCGGCCGGCCGATCCGGTTGTGTGGCGTGGCCCGCAGCAGCAGGGTTCCGGGCGAACCGATGACCAGCAACGGCGGCACCGCCATCATCAACGTCAGCTGCTGGAACATGAAAACCGAGAACATCTTCAGCCCATAGCCCTCAAGGCCGGCACCCATGACGACGATGACCGCCACGCACCCGACCAGGAACGAAGCGGTCCGTACCACGGACCAGCCGCGTCCGCCCCGCCACAGTTTCACCGCGCCGGCCAGATAACAGAGCGCTGCAAGAGCCGTCAGGACAGGGATGAGGGGCACCGGTTGCAGGTTGGGGGCAAGGTACTCCCCCAGCGTCGGTGGCAGGGAGGGGAGCCAGACCGGCCCTGTCATTCCGGAATCGGACACGGCGGTTTCAAGCATGCCGGGCCCCGGTACTCCGGATGCCCGGCAGTACGGGGCCGGGGTTTAGTGGTTGCCGACGATCTTTAGCCGTTCCTGGCCGGTATGCCCGACGTGCGTCAGGCCCAGGTCCAGCAGCATCCTGACGTGCGCGTCCGCCAGGGAGTAGTAGGCCATCCGGCCGGCGCGGCGGACGGCCACCACGCGGGGACCCCTCAGCAGCCGCAGTGCGTGGGAGACGGCTGATTCGCTCAACCCGGTGGTCGCGGCCAGATCGCAGACACACATCTCGCCTTCGAGCAGGGCAATGAGGATCCGGACTCTGCCCGGATCCGAGAGCAGTGTGAAGATGACCGCAAGGTCCGCCACATCGGATTCGGCAGGCATCCGTGACTTCACCGCCTCGACCCGGTCCGCGTCGACCAGCCGCACGCTGCAGTCGCTTTGCCGGCCTGCCCCGGTCGCGGGAGCCTGTGTAATTCTGCTCATTCATAAAGGCTACCTTCACCTGCGAATGCTTCGCATTCGCGTCCCTGCCGTCATGACCGGACCGCCAAGGACCGGGTGCGGCGGGCTCCGATTGTCGTCTGAACAACTCTACAGATAATCTTGGGAGGTGCCGCCTCAGACGGCGCGGCCTGCCCGGGGATCCGTCTCGGAACAGGTCCGGCCTGTCGTTAAGGACTGATTGTGGCGCTCAAAGCCCCCACTGCCACTGGGAATAGGGCGATATCACCGCCGCTGCGGTGGCTTGCCATAGCCGGTGCGGTCGCGCTCACCGTCGTCCTGGCCGCCACCGCCTACGGCCAGGGGGTCCTGGCGGCCGAAGTCCGGGATCCGGGGGCCGTGGTGCGCTGGGGTTACGGGGTGGCCCAGACCCTCCAAAACCTCTCAGCCGCGGCGACCATCGGCGCGCTCTTTTTCGCGGCGTTCATCATCCCGCCCACCGCTCGCGGGGGCAGGCGCCGTCCGTCTGCCCCGCCCCGGGCGGCGCTGTCCGCAGCTGCCGGAGACGAACATCCGGCGTTCACGAGGATCATGGCCCTGGCCGCCGCTGCCAGCGTCCTCTGGACTGTTGCGGCCACGGCCGTGCTGGTGTTCAGTTTCGCTGACATCGCCGGTATCCCCATCAGCGGGAGCAAGGAGTTTTCCACCCAGCTCGCGTTCTACATCACCGACCTGCCCTCCGGCCGGGCGTGGGTTTCGGTGGTCATCATCGCTGCCGTGGTGTCAACGCTGTCCTTTGCCGTCAGGTCGGCCGGCGGGCTGGCCGCAACCGCCCTGCTGGCCCTGTCAGGGTTGCTGCCGGTCGTGCTCATCGGACACGCAGCCGGCGGCAACGACCACGAACAGGCCATCAACTCCCTGGCCCTGCACCTGCTCGGGGTCTGCCTGTGGGTCGGGGGAATTATTGCCCTGACCGTCGCGGGAACCGCCCTGGGCAAGAACACCGCCGATGTCCTGCGCCGGTTCTCCACGCTGGCGGGCTTCGCCTTCGTCCTGGTCGTCGGCTCCGGAATCATCAATGCGGCCATCCGCCTGGAGTCCCCGCCGGCCCTGGCCTCCCCGTACGGGGTGTTGCTGGGGGCCAAAACCGTGGCGGCACTCATCCTGGCCGGGATCGGGCTGCTGCACCGCAGAAAACTCATCCCGGCGCTGGAAGCCCCTGCCCAGCCGGGTCCCGGCGGCCGGTGGCTGCTCTGGCGCTTCATCGTGGCCGAACTGCTGATCATGGCCGCGGCCAGCGGCCTTGCGGCTGCCCTGAGCCGGACACCTCCGCCCGGCGGAGAAGAGGCCAGGCCGGCCCTGACCCCTGCGGAAATCCTCACCGGCTATCCCCTGCCGCCCGAACTCACCACCCAGACCTGGTTTACGGTATGGCGGCCGGACTGGCTGTGGATCACCGTCGCCCTCGCGGCCGCGTATTTGTACCTGCGCGCCGCCATCCGCCTGCGGCGGCGCGGAGACGACTGGCCATGGCTGCGGGTGGCCCTGTGGTTCGTCGGCCTGGCCGCCCTGGTGTTCTTCACCTCCGGCGGGCCCTCCGTCTACGGTCGGGTACTGTTCAGCGCGCACATGCTCGACCACATGGCACTGACGATGATTGCCCCTGTTTTCCTCGTGCTCGGCGCCCCGGTAACGCTGGCTCTCAGGACACTGGGACCCCGGAGGGACGGTTCCCGCGGGCCCCGCGAATGGCTCCTGCTCCTGGTCCATTCCCGGGCCGCGGCGGTGGTCACACACCCACTGTTCGTGGCTGCAAACTTCGCCGGCTCCATCGTCCTCTTCTACTACTCCGGTGCCTTTGGCTTCGCCCTGCGCGAGCATGCCGGACATGAACTGATGACGGTGCACTTTGTGATCACCGGCTACCTGTTCGTCCTGTCCATGATCGGAATGGACCCCGTGCCGCGCCGGGCCCCCTACCCGCTACGGTTGCTGCTGCTCCTGGCCACCATGGCCTTCCACGCCTTCTTCGGTGTCACCCTGATGGGATCGACAACCCTGATCCAACCCGAGTGGTTCACCGCCCTGGGCCGGGACTGGGGGCCTACGGCGCTGGAAGACCAGCAAAAGGCCGGAGCGATCACGTGGGGCATTGGGGAGATCCCGACGCTTCTGCTCGCCATCGGCGTGGCGGTCACATGGTCGCGCTCGGATGCGCGCGAGACGCGCCGGCTGGACCGCGCCGCAGACCGGAACAACGACGCCGACCTCGATGCCTACAACGCCATGCTCTCCCGCCTCGAACACCGCGACGGCTCGGCGCCCGGAAGGGGCGGCAATGGCTGAGGGCCCCGGACTGCACGTTCCGGCCCGCGCCCCTGCAGGCGGCAGCGGACCGGCCGTTCCGGCCCCGAAGCGGCAGAGGCCCAACCACGTGACCCGGACCCATCCACGTACTGCAAACCACTCCCTGGAGGCGCGCCCATGAGCGGACACGACCACTCCCACGGCACCGCCGACGCTGCCGGCCAGCGCGGCAAACTGATCATCGTCTTCGCGATCACGTTCGCGGTGATGGTCGCCGAAATCATCGGCTCGGTGCTCACCGGCAGCCTGGCGCTGCTGGCGGACGCCGGGCACATGTTCACCGACTCCGCCGGGCTGCTGATCGCGCTGATCGCCGCATCGCTCGCGCTGAAACCCGCCACACTGAAACGCACCTGGGGGTACAAACGGGCCGAGATCGTCGCCGCCGCCGGGCAGGCGGCCCTGCTGCTGGGCGTGGGCGGTTTCGTCATCGTCGAAGGCATCCGCCGCCTTTTCGAACCCCCGGAAGTCGGCGGATCCACAATGCTGTGGTTCGGCATCATCGGCCTGGCCGGCAACGCCATCGGCCTGCTCGTGCTCGCTTCGGGCCGGCATCACAACTTCAACATGAAGGCCGCCTTCCTCGAGGTCCTTAACGATGCCCTCGGCTCGGTCGCTGTCATCGCCGCCGCGGTCATCATCGCCCTCACCGGCTGGACCCGGGCCGACGCCGTCGTCTCCCTGCTGATCGGCGCGCTCATCATTCCCCGCACCCTGAAACTGCTCCGCGACACCACCGATGTGCTAATGGAAAACGTCCCCCGCGGCCTGGATCTGGCCAAGGTCCGCGAGCACATCCTGGCCCTGCCGCACGTCATCGACGTCCACGACCTGCACGCCTCCCTCGTCGCCTCCGGCACCCCGGTCCTCTCCGCCCACGTCACCGTCAAGGACATGTGCATGCGGGACGGCCACGCAGCCGGAATCCTGGCCGACCTGCAGCGCTGCGTCGCTGAAGACTTCGATGTCAGCGTCGAACACTCCACCTTCCAGATCGAACCCGCCGCCCACCGCGACCAGGAAAGCATGCCCCACTAATGACACCCGCACCACCAACAGCCCCGAAACCTCCCGCCACCAAACCCGCCGACACCGCCAAGAAAGTCCGGGCCGTGTTGTGGACCCTGCTGGCGTTCATCGTCGTCGCCGGGGTGATCGGCTACGCCCTGGTTAGCGGCGCCAAGCCCGCCCCTACTCCCGCGGCGCCTGCAGCCGACGCCCAGCTCGTCCGGGAGGACAGCCACCGCGTCACCACCCCGACTACCGAGAAAGCCCAGCTCGTGGAGTTCCTGGACTTCGAATGCGAGTCCTGCCGCGCCGCCGCGCCCCTGGTGGAGAAGCTGAAGAAGGAATACGGGGACCGGATCACCTTCGTCAACCGCTACTTCCCCATCCCCTCGCACCGCAACTCCGGCACCGCCGCCCTCGCCGTGGAAGCCGCCGCCCAGCAGGGCAAATACCAGCAGATGTACACCAGGATGTTCGACACCCAGCCGCAGTGGGGCGAAAAGCAGGACTCCCAGGCCGCACTGTTCCGCACCTACGCCCAGGACCTCGGACTGGACATGGCCAAATACGACGCCACCGTCGCGGCCGAGGCCACCAAGGACCGGATCCGCAAAGACATCGCCGACGGCAAAGCCCTCGGCGTCACCGGCACCCCGACGTTCTTCCTCAACGGCAAAAAGCTCACCCTGGACACCGAAGAGCAGTTCCGCCAGCTGCTCGAGGACGCCGCCAAATAGCCGATACCCCGGCTGCCCCCGTACCAGTGCCGGATGGACGCCGGGCGAACGGACAGCCAGGACTCCTCGGCCACCAGCACCAATGGAGGACCAAAACCGATGAAACAGCACAGCCGTCCACGTTTCCAGGCGTTTTTCCGGATGGCCGCTGCAGCAGCAGTGCTGCTGCCCGCCGCCCTTGTGGCCGCTCCGGCCATGGCACACGACAACCTGTCATCGACGGACCCGGAGCAGGACTCTTCAGTCGCCGTCCCACCCGCCACCGTGTCCCTGACACTGTCGGAACCACCGATTAATACGGAAAGCCTGAACCTCAGCATCATCACGGTCCAGGACGGCACCGGAAAAACGATCAGCGACGGGAAAGTTACCGTCAACGGGCCAACCCTGTCCACCGGTGTCGGCCCCGGAAGCCCGGGGAAGCACACCGTACAGTGGCGGGCCGTATCCTCCGACGGGCACCCGATCGAAGGAACGTTTTCCTTCACGGTGAAGACGCCTGCCGCCTCCGTTGCCACACCGCAGACGGTTCCGGCGGTGCCATCTGCCTCCGCGGTGACGACCGCCCCCGCTGCGGGGGGCACCACCCCTGAACGTGTGCCGGGGCCGGATAACCGCAACGCCCCGCTGACACTGGCCATCGCCGGGGCGGTTCTGGCTCTCGCCATCGGCGCAACCTGGTTCTTCCGCCGGCGGCACCGGAACGGCGGCGCCTGACCCGGACACGGCCGGTTTCCCTGGACCAGGGACCCAGCCGCGTCCGTCAGTGCCGGGCAGTGATCGAGCCTCAGGCCTGGTGCCGACGTCCCCGGACTGTTCGCAGAACCACGCCCCCGATTGACGCGCAGGCCGTTGCAATGAAACTGGCCACGCCGGCATTGAACAGCACGGGGTTGAACCAGGGCAGCGGGGCCGACGCATCGGCTGCCGTGATCAGCGACCACCAGTATCCGACGGAAAATACAATCCACAAGGTGCCGGCCACCGAGGCCGCCCAGGACAGTTTGGAAAACCAAGGCCCGGGCGTCCGGTACGAGAAGGCCACCGCGATCAGGACGACGCCGGCCGCGGCCAGCAGCTGTAGGCCCAACAGGTATGCCCCCCCGATAAGCCCCACCGGGATGACGAGCCCGCCGATGAGGACCAGGCGGCGGGCACCCAGCGGCATCCGCGCTACCGCGCGCGGCCCTGCCGGGTGCGACTGCTGGCGGCTTGGGGATTCAACTGGCATTTCTTGTCCTTACGTCCCGTGAGGGGCTAGGGGGCCGTTCCGAAAGGCGGAACGGAACAGATGAGCCGGCCCGCAGCCTGGGCCAGAACAGAAGAGGGCCGGTGAGCCGCTGCCCCCAAGGCAGCGGCTCACCGGCCCTCAAGTCTCGGCGCTCTACGCTCCGGGGCGGACGAACGTGACCGGACCGGTCGCCGTCAGCCAGGACAACGGATGAACAATCGTCTCGTTGACACCGTTCATTCCGCCGCTGAGGACCTTCCCGCCGCCGACGTAGATTCCTACGTGTCCGGGCTGGACGACCATGTCACCCGGCTGAGGGGTGCTGACAACACTGCCGTAGTTCATAAACTGCATCGGGGCAAGGTCACCCACCGGGATGCCTGCGGCTCCCAACGCCTTCTCGACCATGGCCGTGCAGTCCTGGGTGATACCCAGCTGGGCGTAAGCAGCAGACACCATCGCCGCGTTGATGCCCCCGGCCGCGGGGGCAGGGGCGGGAGCCGGTGCGGGCTGCACGGACACCACAGGCTGTGCAGGCGCCTTGACCGCAGCCGAGGGCTGGACAGGTGCCGCGGGGGCCTCAACCGCAGCTGCCTGGGGCTGCACCGCCGTCGCAGCCGCCGGGGCCTGCTCAACCACGGGAGCGGGCGAGGAGCTGACAGCCGGGCGTTCAAAGGAAATCCGGACATTCGAGCCGGCGCTCACAGCCGCGGACACAGGACCGGCAGCTTCCGGAGCCGCGGCCGGTACCGCTTCGGGCTGGGCCGGGGCGGCCGCAGCGTTGGCGGCGATGCCGCTGGTCAGCACGAGGCCTGACGCCGCGGCGATCACAGCCGCCTGGCGTCCAGCGGTGCCCGCGTTGGTCGAGACAGCTGATGCGATGGCCCCGAGGCGGTTCCCGCGCGGGGTGATCGCGCGATGCCGCGCGACAGCTTTACGTGAAGACATGACAAAGGCCTCTCCCAGAGCCTGCGGGGTTAGCTGTCGGATTCGGATGGGAGACACCCGGCCACACGGACACCCCGCACAAGTGCGGGCTGGCGCGCGGCTTCACCCCAAGGCCTGCTCAGCGAACAGGCCGCAAATGGTTTCCCCGTCTCTGCCGGACGATGTATGCGAACGGATCCCGGGCAGCGGCAGAGTTAGGCAATCTGCGCGGGAGTGCCGGTATCGGAGAGAACAGGCACGCGATACACCCTAGCGTGTATAGCCTGCGAATGTCACATTGAAGTAACGGCTAGAGCCTCCACCATCTGTGGACGTGCCGGGAACTCCCTCCCCCGGCCTGTACCCGCCCGCAGCAGGCGGCCCCCTTACAGACGCCCGAGACCCTTTTCGTCCTGACCTGAGCCGCGCGCCGGTCCCGCGGCCCATGCCCCCGCACGTGGGAGAAACCTATGCCTGAGAACCCGTTTCGGCGGCCGCGGCGCGCCCGTTCCGTCGCCGACGCCCCTCCCGTGCGAGTCCGAAATGCGCTGCCGATCCAAGGAACGCCACAACGCCGAGACCGAACAGGCCACCGGAGAACTCCGACAGCGATGGGGATCTGGCGGTGAGAATGCTCAGCCAGAACATGATGGTGAAGGCTGCCCACACGCCGGCGCATACGGGCGCGAGCCACTGCCTTCCCGGCACTTCCGGAAAGAGGGTTGCCGTGGTGAGGCCAAGCAGGGCGATGAAGCCCACGTAGAACAAGACAGTCGAAAACGAGGCGGGCGCAGTAACCCCGGAATCATGAGCGCGGACGCTTACCCAGTACACGATGCTCACCGCGATCCATGCTGCAGCAGCCGCTGCCCACAACGGGAAACTGTGCTGCCTGGAAGACTGCGCCCGGTTCGTCAGTACCAGCAAAACCAGACATCCACAGGCCAGCACCTCTGTAATGGTGGGCACGTGTCCGCCGCCACTGACAACGGCAGCGCACAGAACGGCAGCCAGGAGAAGAGACCGGGCCTCAGGCCGCGTGGACCGGGACGTCCGGGCCGTCGTCACGGAAACGTGACGGGATTCGACGCCGGCCGTATCCAGCCACTCTTCCCTGCCCTGAGGTGCAGGCAGGCCCCTATCGACGCTCACAATGCCCCCTCTGATGGCCAGTTTGCTCCTCTACCGTGCCGGTGCGACCTTGGAGAATTCTTTAGCGCGGGGGGAACCCTGTCTTCAGGAATTTCCCAAGGCGCTGCCCTCAGTCTTGGATCAGCACCAGCCGGTTCCGCTTTCGGGCACCCGTGGCAACCGTGGTGCTGGGATGGGAGTTGGAATGAGGACCGCGATGCGGCTGGGCGCAGCCGCGGCACTGCTCGCCTCCGGGCTGCTGGCCCTCGTGCTGGTGTACAGGTACAGCGGGGCAGGCGGTCCGGGCATCGTGGACCTCAGTGGACCGGTGGTGCGTTGGGGCCTGCCCACGACCAAGTTTGTGTTGAATCTCGCGGCCGCCTGCACGGCCGGTCCCCTTGCGCTGGCCGCCTTCGCCCTGCCGCCAAGGGAACCGGCCCACAAGGCTGCGCTGCGGCTTGCCGGGTGGGCTGCTGTCATCTGGGCGGCCAGTACTTTGGCCTACACCGGCGCCAACTTCCTGTTCATTGCCAACCGCCCGGTTTCGACCGGATTTGACGCCTCCTTCATATCGTTCCTGACCGGCATCGATGCCGGCCGTGCGGGGATGGTCAGCGCGGCCCTTGCCGGCACCGTGGCCTGGTGCTGTTTTCGGCTAAGCAGCCCAGGCGGCGCTGCAATGGCATTGCTTCTGGCGTTGTCGGGCCTGGTGCCGCTGGTGCTGAAGTCCCATGCCGCCGGCGGTTCCGGCCATGCTGACAGTACGGCCGGGGTTGTCCTGCACTCCTGGGCGGCTGCGGTATGGGTTGGCGGCCTCGTAGCCTTGGTGGTACTGCGACCCCTGCTTCCCGGAGCGCGGCTGGCAACAGCGGCCAGGCGGTATTCCACGCTGGCACTGGCATGTTTCATCAGCCTGACCGCTTCAGGCGTTCTGGCCGCAGGGGCCCAGATCAGCACCCCTGGGGACATGATCAGCGCCTACGGCGGCATCGTCGCGGCGAAGACGGCAGCACTTCTCGTCCTGGGCCTGTGCGGGGCACTCCACCGGCAGCGGGTGCTGAAACGTCTGGGCAGGGATCCACAAGCGCGAAGGAATTTCCTGGCGCTGGCCGTGAGCGAACTGGCCGTCATGGGCGCTGCCTCCGGCATGGCCGCAGCGCTGGCCCGCACAGCACCGCCCACCGCTTCACGCGCAAGCAGCGCTTCACCGCCGGACCCCGTCGGTGCATGGGACTACCTTTCGCGGTGGTCCCCGGACCCCGTCTGGCTGCTGGTTTGCGGTTTCGGCGCCTTTTTCTACCTCTCGGGAATCCGACGGCTGAGGGCAAACGGCAGGCCGTGGCCGCTGTACCGAACAGTTTCATGGCTGGCCGGCCTCGTTGCCCTCTTCATGATCACCAACGGCGGCCTTCGTATCTACCAGGGGTCCTCGTTCAGCTCTCAGATTCTGACCCAGATGATGCTGACCGCCGTCGTGCCGCTGCTGCTCGTCCCGGCAGCACCACTGACCTTGGCGCGCCTCACGATCCGCACCAGAACCGACGGCAGCGCCGGCGCCAAGGAAGTCCTCCGCAGAACAGCCCAGCGACCGGTCATGGCCCATCTCTCGGACCCTGTGATTGCCGCTTTCCTGCTGGCAGCGACACTGATCGCCTTCTACTCTTCGCCCCTGCTGCAATGGTCCGCAGCCAATCAGCTCGCCTACACGGCAGCAGCTGTCCTGGCGCTGCTGTCAGGATGCCTGTTCACGTCGGCAATGCTGCGGACACGGGACGGCAAGGGCGCGGGGCAGCCCGTCAGCCTGTCGCTGGCTGCCGCTGCAATTCTTTTGGCAGTCTACGGCTGGCGGGCAGGCGGAACGGAACTTGCCATGGGCGTGGCAGGAGACCCCGCAGCGGGCATACAAGCGATCGCCTCCCCCTGGGAAAGCCCGGCAGCCATCACCACCTGGCTTATAGCGGGAGTCACCTTGGGCATCATCGGAACGGTCACCGCCCTGCGCCCTGCACACCCCAGAGCAGCACCCGCCAAGACAGAACCGCCTGGGCCAGATTCAGACCGCTCACCCGGACCCGGCAAACTCACCCCCGCCACCACGGACAGTCCCACCCCCACCACGTCCCGTCCCCTGACCAGGAAGTAACGGTCCCGCCCCGAGTTTGCTTTGTACAGGCCAGCGCTCGGTCAGGTGCAGCTTCCCGGCCGCTTCCGAATGATCGACGGCTTTGGATAATATCGGAGTAAGTCGATGATAGAGGGTTAAGTGGGTGTCGGCCTGGCCGTTGCCCTGTTCCGTTCCCTCGCCGACCCGGCACGGTTGGCGATCCTCCAGCGTCTGGCCGGCGGGGAGCAGCGCGCTGCGGACCGCGTTGTTCAGCTCTCGCTCGCCCAGTCAACGGTCTCGGCCCATGTGTCGTGTCTGCGTTAATGTGGGCTGGTCGAGGACAGGCATGAGGGACGGCAGACGTTCTACGCCCTTAGCCGGCCGGAACTGCTGGACGCCCTGGCGGCGGTGGAAACCCTGCTGGCAGCAACCGGCTACAAGGTGGCGCTATGCCCCAACTACGGGCCATCCACCGAGGGAAAATAATGGAGGCTACCGGCACGCTCTCCCCCGAGGAAACCGAGCGCCTCACCCGGAAAGGCCTGCGGTTGGCCCGGTTCACGGTCGTCTATAACGTCGTCGAAGGCATCGTGGCGGTGACGCCGGCATCTTGGCCGGGCTGGTCTCCGTCATCGGCTTCGGCATCGACTCAGTCATCGAATCCATCTCCGCGGTTCTCGTCGGCATCCGGCTCGCTGCCCGGCTCCGGCACGGCCACTTAGACGAACGCAAGGAACGCGTCACCCTCAAACTCGTCGCCATCACCTTCTTCATCCTTGCCGCCTACATCACCTATGAAGGTATTAGGAGCCTGATTGACGGGGAAGCGCCCGAGAGCTCCCCCGTCAGCATCGGCATCCTCGTGCTGTCCCTGATCGTGATGCCTTTTCTCGCCGCCATGAAAAAACGCGTGGGAGCCCGGCTGCGGGACAATCTGATCCTTGCCGACGCGGCCGAAACGAAGATCTGCGTCCTGCTCAGCATCTCCACACTGCTGGGCGTGGCCCTGTACATGCTCATCGGCGCTGCTTGGCTGGATCCCGTGGCCGGTTTCGTCATTGCCGGCTTCGCCATCTGGGAGGGAAAGGAAGCTTGGGAAGGCGAGCTTGTGGAAGTCGCCGCCGACGACGACTAGGCCAGCTCGATGAGGGCTGGGCCGCACCGTTGCTGTGTCACCCTGACTGCGTCGTTGATGCTCTCCGCTGCTAATGGTCGGCACACCCGGCAGCGGTGAGGAGCGGGACGGCCTGGGTTAGGCCAGGACGAGCAGCCCGGTGGCGAACATGATGGTGAGGCCCAGGAGGATTCCGGTGACGGTCAAGGGCGTGAGGGTCCGGCCGGTGCCGTCCCTGAGCATCGGAAGCAGCTTGATGGCGACTTGGCCGACGGCTCCGGCGCCGAGGCCGAGGAGGAATGCGGCGAGGGTGGGCTGGTAGACGGTGGCACCGATCAGGGTTCCGAGTATGGCCGGTGCCCCGGCGATGAGCCCCAGCATCGCCAGGCGCGCCAGGCCGGGCTTTTCGTGGGCCAGGGGCGTGACGATGGCGAGGCCTTCGGTGGTGTTGTGGATGGCGAACCCGACAATCAGGGACGCGCCGAGGGCCAGGGATCCGACGGCATAGGCCGAGCCGATGGCCAGACCCTCCCCGAGGTTGTGCAGCCCGATGCCGATCGCGATCAGCAGCGCCAGACGGCCCGGGGACAGCGCCGCGGGCTGTCCGGTAACGATGCCGTGCCGGCGCATCCAACCGTCGGTGGCCTCCAGGACCAGGTACGCGATGAGGGCCCCAAGGATGACGACGAGCGGGCCGCCGAAGGAACTGTTGCCGGCGACGAGGCTGAACGCTTCGAGCGTGGCGTCGAAGGTCAGGAAGGCCAGCAGGCCGACGGTGAGGCCCAGCAGGGCCCGGACCCAGGCGGCCGATGAACGCCGCACGAATGGCATCCAGAGCATGCCCATCGCGACCGGGATGACACCCACGTAGATGCCGAGCAAGGCCATGAGTCCGAAGAAGGATATGCTCCGCTCAGGGCTCAGAGCCGCAGCGTCGATGGAGGCATTGATTTTGCCGCCTACCGAGGTGACCAGGGCGATGTCATAGGGGTCCCCGTCCACCCAGTGGTAGCTGACGGTGATGGTGCTGGCCTCCATCGGGGCAATCACGTCATCGGTCTGGGTGAAGGCTGCGTAGTAGTCCGAGACGTTGACCTGCGCGATGGCCACCGGGTCCGGCCCCTGGTTGCGGACCGTGAGCACGATCTGTCCCGGGGTCAGGCGGATGTCCTCGACCGCCACGTCCTCCTTGGGCGGAACGCCCTGGCCGAGGCGCGAAAGACCGGGTCCGTTCAGGAGGGAGAACAGGCCCAGCAGGACGGCGATCAGCACCAGCGGTCCGAGCCCGAGCAACCAGCGCGGTTTCTGCCGCCTGGGCCCCGGCCCGTCCGCCGTTTGGTTGGTTTTCACGGTCTTGGTTGTTGTCATGCTGCGCTCACCTCGAAGAAGCCCATCCAGCCCAGTTCGGCGAATTCGGTCTTGTGGGCGTGGAACATGTATTTGCCCGGGTAGGGGAAGCGCAGCTCGAGGATGCCGCGCTGGCCCTGGACCTGGGAGATGGTGTCGGTGTATTCGCTGGGGGTCAGCATCGTTCCGGTCGGGTAGTAGTGGAAGAAGTTCCCGTGGATGTGGAACGAGTTGATGGGGTCGTACTCGAGGACGTTGATCAGGTGGATCCGGACCAGTTCGTTCTGCTTGACCTGGACGGGGAAGTCCATGAAGTGGAAGGGCAGTCCGTTGACGGAGTAGAACTCGTTGTCGTCCCCGCCGTCGGTGTTGTAGCCGTTCATCACCATGACCATTTCGTTGTCGGCCTTCGGGCGGCCCTTCTTGGGTTCGATGATGAAGGCGCCGTAGAGGCCTTTGGCGATGTGCGGGGCCAGCGGTGACTGGTGGCAGTGGTACAGGTGGGTGCCGAACGGGGTGGCGTCGAATTCGTAGGTGAAGCTCTGCCCCGGGGCGATGGAGCCGGCGCCGATGCCGGGGGTTCCGTCCATGGTGGCCCGGTGGATCCCGTGGAAGTGGATCGTGTGCGGGTGCGCCCCGGCATTGGTGAAGTGGATCCGGAGCGCATCGCCTTCCCGCGCCCACAGGGTCGGCCCGGGGATCCGGCCGTTGTAGCTCCAGCCCGGGAACGTCACACCGGGGGCGATCTCGAACTCCTTGTCCACCGCGACGATGTCCCATTCCCGCAGCGTCCTGCCATCGGGCAATTTACTGGTCCTGCCCCGGTCAAAGTCATACAGGATCGCCGTGGGGTCAATCCCCGCCCGGTCAGGCAGAACTGAACCGCCGGCGAAGCCTGCATGCCCGGCGTGATTGGTCATGCCGGCAGGGCCCGTGCCCGATGCCGGGTCAGGGACGGTGACCGCAGCGCCACTGGCAGGGGACTGCCCGGCACCGTGTCCTCCATGGCCCGAAGACGTGTCGGGTTCCTTGGCGCCCAGCAGCGTCCACCCTGTGAGGGGCGCAGCGGCAAAGGCAGCGGCGCCGGAGAGCATGCTCCGCCGGCTGGGCACCGACTTTCCATGGGTTCTCGGCTGGCCGTCCACAAGATCTCCAATGATCGAACACTCGTGTTAGACAAGTCTAACATTCATGTTCTGTTGGTAGGATCAAAGTATGACCGTCTCCGAACTCAGCGCCTCCGCCCAGGACTATCTGAAGATGATCTGGTCCGCCACGGAGTGGTCGGAGTCCCCCATCACCATCAGTGCGATGGCGGAGCGCATGGGGGTGAAGCCCTCCACGGTGTCCGACGGAATCAGGCGGCTGGCGAAGCAGGGCCTGGTCACCCACGCGCCGTACGGAAGCATCGAACTCACGGCCGCCGGGCGGGACCACGCCGTGCAGATGGTGCGCCGGCACCGGCTCCTGGAAACATTCCTCGTCCAGGTCGTCGGTTATGGCTGGGACGAGGTGCACGACGAGGCGGAAATCCTTGAGCACGCCGTATCGGACAGGCTCATCAGGCGCATCGATGAAAAGCTCGGCCACCCCACCAGGGACCCGCATGGGGACCCTATCCCTTCGGCGACCGGGCAGCCGCACACCCCGGAAGGGACCCCCCTGTCATCGGTGATCCCGGGACGGGCTGTCACCGTCACCCGGATTTCCGATGCCGACCCACAGGTGTTGCGCTACTTCACCGAACTCGGCCTGGTACCGGATACCCGCCTCACCGTTCTGGCACACCGGCCGTATGCCGACGTCACAACCATCCGGCTCCCGGACCGCGACGTCGATTTGGGTCCCTCAGCCGCAGAGGCCATCTGGGTCATCCCCGGCGGTTAGACCAGGTAAGAAACACGTCCGGCCCTGCGCGGGGTTGTCACGGCTGTGGGACAGTTACTCTTCTGAACGTTCAAGCAGCCGCTGCCCCCTCATCCGGAGCCTGTAATGGTATCCGTGCCGCCGTAGCCCGGGCGTAGTACCGTCAGCACCGTTCCTGGGGGAGCCTCGTCCGTTTCCGACACACTGACCACCTCATGAATCCGCGGGTCGAAGGGGACGTTGTCGGCGTCGATCCGCCGGTAGCCAAGGCGGGACAGCGTATCGATGGCCTGGGATCGGATAGTGGCTACGCCATCGACGAGCGGGTCCCCGGCAGCCGGGGCGTGAGCCACGCCAAAGAGACCTTTGCGCGCTCCTCTGCCCTTAGCTGTGCGTCCCGGACGGCGCGCTTTCGACCGTTGTCTGCATCAGCGAGTGCGCGCCGCCACAGATCTCCCATTTTGGCCATTGGAGGTCCGAGCCACGATGTCACCCAGCTCCCACGCTCTTACGCGGAGGCCCTGCGTGCGCTGCAGATCCGGGTACATTCCATCGACCCCTACGGGTGCACCCGCTACGACCAGCTGGGGATCTACCGCATCCTGGACATGCCCGGCAGCGAAACTGACCTCTCCGGCTACGTCGAGGGGTGGTTAGGTGCGCTGCAGAGTAACGACGCCCGCCGGGGATCCGATCTGGTGCGCACCTTGGCGCAGTATCTGGATCACGGCGGCAACTACGACAGCACGGCCGACAGCCTTGCCATTCACCGGAGCACGTTGCGATACCGGCTCAAATCCATCCGGCAGATCACCGGTTTTGACCTTGCTGATCCCGAGACCCGCCTCAACCTGCACGTTGCCACGCGCGCCTGGCGCCTGCGATCAGCGCGGCAGCGCTGACGGATCAGATCAAGTTCAAGCGGTAGCGCCCACCAGCTGCCTGCGCTTGGACCTGCGGGATGCACGTACGGGCGGTTTTTAGGCGTCCCGGGGCCATGCCGGCGCAACGGCGGCGGAGGAGACTCAAACTGAAATATGTTGCCGTAGACAGCCAGAGAAGGCAGCGGGGATCCGATGAGTATGAGCAGACCGACAGCCGCCGAGGGCAAGCCCTCGCGCCCGTCTCCAGGACGCAGGAGGGCGTGGACCGCAATTCTCGGCTCGGGGTTACTCATATTGGGATCGGCGTGCACGGGGTCGCCTCCGGCTCCGGCTCCGGCATCACAGTCCGCCAGCGCTGAGGGTTCCAATTCCACAGGGGACCTTTCAGCCGTTCCTGGGATAGTCAGAGAGGTCGAACCCTCTGTGGTCACGATCCAGACATCGGGCGGCGTCGGCAGCGGAGTGGTCTACCGCAGCGACGGCACCATTGTCACTGTCGCCCACGTGGTGGAGGACCAGCAAAAGAAGCCGTTCAAGAGCGTCCGGATCCGCTTCGCGGACGGATCTCAGGCTCAGGCCACCGTCGTCGGAGTTGACGACCCAACCGATGTGGCGGTGGTGAAGGCTGACCGGGGCAACCTTCCGGCCGCCAAGTTCTCGACGGCGCTTCCCGAAGTTGGACAGCTGGCGGTTGTTATTGGCAGTCCGCTGGGGCTGGAGCAGACCGTCACGGCGGGCATCGTTTCCGCACTTCACCGCAATATGCCACCGTCAGAGGGAGCACCGCAGGGGCTAATCGACCTCATCCAGACGGACGCGCCCATCTCCCCGGGCAATTCCGGTGGAGCCGTGGTCAACAGCAACTCGGAGGTCATCGGGCTCTCAGAAGCCTATCTGCCGCCCAGCTCGGGCGCCGTCTCGATCGGGTTCGTAACTCCCGCGGCGACCGTGATCGATGTAGCGGACCAGATACTGAAGAGCGGGGTGGCCACGCACGCGGTCCTTGGGGTTGTTCCGACCGACATCTCTCCTGAGGTCGCAAGCCGCTTTGGTCTCCCCGCGACGTCGGGCGCGCTGGTCATCGAAGTCGCCCAGGGCGGACCGGCAGCCAAAGCGGGACTGGAGCCCGGAGACATCATCACCCAGTTCGACGGGCAGAAGATCGCCAGTGTGACCGACCTCCTGGCCGCTGTCCGCAAGAGGGACCCGGGGCAGCAGTCCGACGTCGGGTACCAGCGCGGGCAAGAAACAAAGTCAGCGAAAGTCACGCTGGGGAGCACTGCAAAAGGATAGACCCTGTCCGAAGGCCCCGGCCGGCAAGTTACGAGCGAACCAATTCCAGAACCAGAGGTCTGGCTATGTCTGAAACACTGCCACAACAATTGTTTAAGGGATCAGGACTGCGCTGGTTATCCGGGGCATTGCGGCTGTTCTGTTCGGCATTTTGGTTGTCGTCTGGCCCGGTGTTTCCGTGCTCGAACGTGCGTTCGACTACTCCAAAAGAAGCGCCCCTGATCCTTTTGCGCGGCTGCCCGACACCCAGGGCTCCGCCGGATAGGTCGGACTCGGCTCACTGGCTGGTTAAGGAAACGCGGTGCCGCCGGAACCGGTTGTAGTACACCCAACCTGACACCCAAGACCTGTACCTCCTGACGTTCGTCTGGGAAGGCCCTAGAACTCAATCCCACATATAGAGAGGGCTTGAGGCGGCGGTGGCTGGTCAAAGGATTGGGTACGTTAGCGTGAGCACGCTGGACCAGAACGAGAGACGCCAGCTCGACGGTCAGGTTCTGGACCGGGTTTTCGCGGACAGGGCTTCCTGCAGGACACCGCCAGGCCTCAGCTCACGGAGCTGCTGGGCTTTGCCCGTGTCGGCCACCCATCCTAGGTGCTGGGCATGGTCAGGATGCGGCGGGTCCGCCAAGGCGCCGTGTTCGGGAGCATACACGAGCCCCTTCGCGATCAGGCTTGCCCTGATAGGGCCAAAGCTCGCAGCGCCCGCGACCCAGCCTGGCAGCGATTTCGCCTGAGGAGTTACCGGCGTCTCCGTCTTCGGCCATTGCGCGAAGACAATTTTGAAGCCGGCCGCGAGCCGTGTTCGAAGGATTCGTGGACCCAGGGAATCCGTTCCTTTGGCCCGCCGGCTAGCTCGAGGAATATTACGGGGGTCTGCGTTCGGTCCGACACTGAGTCGCGGCATTGTCCCCCTATGTCAGGTGGGCCTCGAATGATCGCGCCGCAGGTTTTCTCTAGGCTGCGGCGACGACCATCAGTGCTGTCTGTAGGCGTAACTGGGGGCGGCAGGACCTGCATTCCATTTTAAGTCGGTCCCCACATACTGGAGGTCGGCGATGGCCATTTTGGACATTCACATTAATGATGGCTTCGTGCCGATGGTGGACGGATCGCTGGTCTATCATCGGGGTTTCGGGGACCGCCGCACGGCCGTGAACGATCCCAAGCCGGCGCTGGCAATGAGCCCGCGGGTCATCAGGGCGAATGGCCTGGTTATGGCCAGCCGCACTTACCCCCTGGGCGCCCCGGTACCGCCGTTGGGTAGGCCGGCACCCTTGCGTTCGGACCCTGCAAATCCGCGGCAGTTCCTTGCCCGGCGCGGCTACTGGGCAAGCTATTTCCCGGACCGGACGCTGATCGCCGAAACGGGGAGCACCATCCAGATCATGGTGCACAACAACCTCTCCCAGCCCCATGAGATCCGGTTCCACCGCGCCGGAGCGGGCGGTGCTGACGTCGGCTCCGGGCCTGTCGCACCGGGAAAGACCAAGCTGCTGTCATTCCGGGCGCCGGCGCCCGGGACCTATCTGTTCACTGATCCGGGCAACCAGCCGGTGGAGAGGACGCTTGGCCTGTACGGGGGGCTGGTGGTGATCGATCCCGCCAATGCGTGGCGGCTGGCTGCCGGTAAAGCCGAGTTCGAGCGCCAGTGGCTGTGGCTGTGCCACGACGTTGATTCCAACTGGGCCCGCATCGCGTCGAAAGGACAGACGGTTAACCCTTTGAGCACCCCTGCGGTGCCGGACTACTTCACGCTCAACGGCTTTTCCGGATTCCAGTCCCTGGCCATCACCCAGGACGAGGCGTTCAACCACCGGCGGAAGGAAGACACCCTGCCTTCCGGCCACCCCCGCGAAACCGACGTCCGGAACTTCAGCGCCTCCCCCTCGGCCGGGTCAATCCGCTCCGGACAGCTGATGAGAATGGTGAACGCCGGGATCGTAGACCACCAGCTGCACTACCACGGCAACCACGTGTGGACGGTGCGCGCCAACGGCATCGACTTCCCGCGGACCAACGGCAGGGTCTCACCTCAGGGCGATGTCATCCTGCAGCAATGGGAAGACACAGTCCAGCTGCAGCCGCTGGAGCGCAAGGAATCGATCCTCCCGGTCCGGCGGCCGCCTGAGGTCATCGATGAGGTCTGGAACGGGAGAACCGAGGACTGGACATACCCCATGCACTGCCATGCCGAGCTCTCCCAAACCGCACACGGCGGGCTCTATCCGGGCGGCCTCCTGTCCGACTGGGTGCTGGCCGACCAGCCCGTCCCTGAGACGGGGCTGCCAGGAACCGTCGAGGACGACGCGCACCATACGTTCCGCAGCCAGGTCGACTTCGCATCCGACCAGCCCCAGGAGGGCAGCCCCGAGACGGAGTTTAAGCTGAAACCGGATGTGTCCGTCGAGTTCGACTTCTTCAACCGGGAGCTCGCATTTCCGGATGGCTCGCGCCACGAGGTATGGAGCTTCGAGATTGGAGACTTGGGGCGTCAGTTGCCGGGCTCGACGCTGCGGCTGACGGAGGGGCAGCTCTTCCATGGCACGGTTAAGCCCAGCAAGAGCGTGCACACGATCCACTGGCACGGTATCGAGCCGGATCCGCGCAACGACGGCGTGGGCCACACCTCGTTCGAGGTCTCCGGGGAGTACACATACCAGTGGCGGCCCGATGTTGCCGAACGCGGCAACCCCAACCGTGGCTCGGCCGGAACGTACTTCTACCACTGCCATGTCAACACGCCCCTGCACGTCCAGTACGGCATGTTCGGGGCGGTCATCATTGATCCCCCCGCCAACCCCGCAGCACCCACGCCGGCAGGAACCCGTCGTCATTCGGCGGACGGTCCCCTGTATGACATCGCCACGGAAACCCTGCTCGCGCCCTACTCCATCGATCCGCGCTGGCATGACCTCAACCATGCTGCGGGGCTCTCCGGCGAGAATGCGGGCCTGAACCGCTTCGAGCCTAAACACTTCTTCGTCCTGGGCGGCGCGATCGCCAGCAGGCCGAAGGGAGACCGGGTCTGGGCCATCTCGCAGATGAAGGCTAACGTGGCGCGCGCCGGCAAGTACCCGACCCTGGTGCGGATGGTGAACGTGGACTACTTTCCCACGCTCACGAAGATCACGGACGCGGCGGGCAGGCCGGCGAGGATCGCCGAACTAATCGGTCACGACGGCCGGCCGTTCTGGACCACACCCAACCCCGCGGGACCGGCGGTTCAGCCCACGGCGGCCGGGCAGCCGCTCCTGACTGACATCATCAAGTCCGGCGCCGCGGAGAAGTTCGACTTCCTGCTGCGCCCGCCCGCACCCGGAAACTACACCATCACTATTCAATTCCTGCACTGGATCACCTCGAAGGTCCTCGCCACCCGGACGGTCACCGTCACGGCAGCCTGAGCCCTGCCGGCTGCTCCAGGGGGCGCTCCTCAATTCGAGCGATCAAGTGCTGGACATCGGCGCCCGAGGAGCTCGCCGCAGCGCAGTCAGGCGTCCGGGCATGCCAGTCCTGTGGTCAGCCACCCACGCGCGATCGTGTTCGCACCATGCGGGCATCAAGAAGAGATACTTCTTCGCCGGTGTATTCCGTGGAGTTGACTCGGAACGGCGGCTCGGGAGGTCTCTTCCGTTCTTGTCAGCCCTCCTCTGCGCCGTCGCGAACGCATACTGGCACACGGGGCGACCTGCGGTGTGTAAGTTGGTTGATTCGCGTTCGGTGAGCGTTCATGCCTTTCCGGCCGGATGCCGTGACCCAGGTAGGTTCTGACCAAACTGGCGCCATGGCCTCCCCATAGCGTTTTCCTAGCTCCCAGTGCGTTCCTGTTCGGGACGAAAAGTTGCAGCCACAGCGGGTCTTCCCGGCAGGAACACCCCCGAATGGCGTAGAGCTGCACGACCAATGCCGGTGAGGCGCCCCTTTGAGGGTGGGGCCACCTCATGGCCCCAATGTCGGATGGGCTTTCCCAAGGTCGGAGACAAACACTGGGATCGTTCTGAACCTGGTAGTGACTGATGACCTCCGCTGAGGCTCAGAACCGGCCGGGCCAGGCACCGCAGGAAAATGCGGTGCCTGGCCCGGTAACCACCCCTTCACCCTTCCCACTCCGCCGTGGTGCCCGCGCCCGGGGGCGGCTTCCGCTGCCTCCTGACGCCATCACCCCACGACCAGCCTGGCGGCACAGACTGCCAGGCGCTGGCACCGATCAACACGCCATGGGCTGAAACTGAGGCGTCACCACAAGGTTTTCCAAGCGGGAACCCAAGTGTTTCCCAAGCACCGCCGTACACATTGGATTCCATCGACATCCTTCGGAGGAGACAAGAATGAAACCCAACCCACCAAATTTGTCAGCACAGCGCCGGAGGCCGCGAAGGGCCACGCGCCGGGGCATCGCCGCCGTGGCCGCCGTCCTGCTCACCGCCACCGGCGCGGGCGCCTCGCTGGCCGCAACTCAGGTGACACTAAAAAACCCGGGAAAGCTGACGGCCGTCGGCCCCGTTAACACCGAGTACGGTTTCCCGTCCTGGTACGAGGACAGCAACAAAACCCGCCTCGAGCTCTGCCTGGACGCCGAGAACCCGCTCTGCGGTTTCCTGCCCGGTGACATCCCCGACGAGACCGCCCCCATATCGTTCCCGGACAACTTCCCGGAAGAGGCGTTCTACATGCTCGCCGGCTCCCAACTGACCCTCCCCGGCGGCGGACGCGCCGTCCTGGTCCTCGGTCTGGAGGCAGCGTTCGCCAATTCCGTCATCGAAGGTGACCAGGTGGTGTTCGGCCGGCAGCGCATCGACGTCAGGGACGCGCCGGCCAACACGACCCTGACGTTCAAGCACCCCTACGGCACCGTCACGATCGACACCGACGCCGCCGGCCGGGGCAGGCTCGTCGAAGACATCTCGCCTGCCGCGGGCAACTTCACCACCGCTTTAAAGAGCAACATCGGCCCGTTTTTGAAATGGGACCCGGCCACCGCACCCGCCGCCCCCGAGGGGTACCTCGGGGACCCGGCACAGGATCACACCGTCACCGGAAGCCCGTTCAACTACAACAAGTTCTCCGTCAACGGCGGCGGCCTGTCACTGGAAACCGACCAGTTCACGGTGATGGGCAAAATCTCAACCAACCAGGGCGTCAATACCGACAGCGCGGTCCTGAACGGCACCATGATCGACGTGTTCGCCAGCAGCGGCAATGGCGCCCAGCTCCAGGTCGACGGGCAGGCGGGGGCCTTCGAGACCACGCCTATGCTCAGTGATCCTGACACAGGCCGGTATTACGCCCGGGTCCAGTTCACCGGCACAGCGCCGACGTCGGTCAAGGTCACCAATATCGGTGACAAGCCCGCCAGCAGCAGCCAGATCAGCGTCAGCAAGCCCAGCGGCGTGATGATCACCAAGGCTGTCTTCGACGGAACGAATCTGACCGTCGGTGCGCTCTCGACTGTGGGCTACCCGCTGACGGTAACCGGTCTGGGAACCTTGGAGGAACCAGCTGCCGGAGCGCCGTCCGAGAAGACGTTCGCGGTGAAGGCTCCGCCGGCTACCGTCACGGTGAAAACCGCTGCAGGCGGGTCGGCGTCCCTGCCAGTGACGGTCGCCGGCGGCGCGGCAAGCCCCGTCGGGCTGGATCCTGTTACGCCGGCCCCGGATCCCGGCCCCGTGGTGGACACCGGCAGCGGACCGGTCGCCGGCGAAACGCAGCCGACGACGGCGGTCGCCACCGCCGCATCGGCCACGGTCACCCGCGGCGGAACGGTCCAGCTGGACGGCAGCGCTTCCACCGGCGCCGCCAACTACAAGTGGACCCAGGTCAGCGGCCCAGCTGTCACCATCACCGGTAACACCACAGCGAAACCCACCATCACCGTCCCGTACTACGCCAGGAGCACGGACACGGCACCCCTGACAGCCAAGTCCAACGACCCGATCAAGATCGAGCTGATCGTCACGGATAAGAATGGTGTCGGTAGCGCCCCGGCAACCGTCCAGCTCGCCGTCCAGACTGACACGCTTACGACGGTCGGGTCCCGCCACCGGCTCGGAACCGAACTGCGCATCACCGGCACCTCCACGCTGGCAGGCAACACGGCAGTGCTGATTCCGGCCACGACCGTGGTCATCTACGACACCACCCCGGGCCGGGCGGTGACCAAGATCGGCACGGCACAGGTCGACACCCTCGGCGCCTGGTCCTACCGGGTCAAGCCCGGACCGAACCGGCAGATCACCAGCGTCCTGGTCCAGTCCAGCCGCGGCGGCACCGCCACCGGCGCGGTAGCCACGCGCTAACACTCCACAACGTCGGGGTCCTGTCCGCCCAGCGGCCAGGACCCCGACCCGTGACCGGGAACCATTGAGCGAGGAAGGCCGGGACGCGCCGGCGCTTTGAGTCCCCACCCACGGGCCCCCACTGTGCGATTGGTCCCCGCAATACGGGTGGCTTGATGTGCAGAGCCCCAGGTCTTCCTGATCAAGCCATCTACTGTAGAAGGACAAGCTAGGACAGGAAGTGCCTGATCTTGCGGGGATGGCCGGAGCATCGGAACATGGGGCCGGCCTGAGCGAGTCAAGGAAAGCGCCGCTACTTGAAAGGACGGACCAGATGATGCCCCCGGAGCCGCATCCGGCCCCCGACTGCCCCTGGCATGACGCACCGCCGGTGGCCGGCAAGCCCTGCCGCCACGCCCCGCCGTGCCTGCCCGCCCGGGGCGGGATTCTTCGGCGGCAGGTTCTGCGGCTGATCCACGAAGTCCTCACCGACGAGACCCTGGACCCGGCCACCAGCGCCCGCCTGCTCGGGCAGTTGGCAGCGCACCGCGGACACCCGGAGCAGGCCCTGCTGGCCCATCTCCTGGACGTTCAGACCCAGGACGGGCGGGAAGAATGAGATCAGGCGAAACCAAGCCGGCACTGCGGAAGAAGTCGGGAGCCGCGCGTTCACAACTTCCCCTGCCGCCTGCCCGTGGACCCGGGGCGGCAACGGCCGCGCGGCATGGGCGGCAGGGGCCGTCTCCGCGCGGGCCGGCAGCACGTGCCTGGTCACGGGCACTCATAACCGGCCCGGCCTGAGCGCATGGACCCGGAAACGGTTCCTTGGTATTGGCGCTGCTTGGCGTGAGTCGATCGCCCGCCCGGATACGTGTCCTCCGTATGCAGATCTGGCTGCCCGACCACATAGCCGTCCATACCGTGTTGTGCCAGGTTACTGGCGGAACGGGCGGGCGATGTCCGGCCGGGTTGAGAAGTCTGGACCATGTGCGCTCGGGCTTGGGGTCCGGCCAGTTCCGGTGCAGCGGTGGTTTCAGCCGCTTTAGAGGGTGTTAGCGCGTATCGACCTGGCGGGTGGCCGTGCCGCCCCGGGTGGATTCGGCCATCACGGACGTGACCTGTTGTACCGGGCCGGGCTTGATCTTCAGTGACCAGTTACCCAAGGCGCTAATCGCGGGGGCTCCCAGCCTTCTTGCGGCTCGTCCGGGCGAAACATCATAAATGGTGACCCAGGCTGAGCCGGCGGGGAGGGTTCCGGTGGGCTTGGAGGTGCCGGTGAAAGTCATGTCCTTGTTGAGGCGGTGCCGGGCGGTGGCGATGGTGAGAACGTCGCCCTGCGGTGCCGGTGGTTCATCCGCCGGCGTTGGAGCCGGGGCGCTGGTGACGGGCGCTGGGACCTCGGTTGGCTGGGCCGTCCCGGGTGAGCCGTCCCCCGGTGCAGGCTGGATGGGATGCGGGCGTACGGCTTCGATGGGATCGTTGGGGTCGGGGTCGTTGGTATCGACGCCCACGCTGAACTGGGACATCATGGCGTGGTCCTCGTGCACGAGGTTGTGGCAGTGGACCATGTACCGGCCGCGATGGTGCTCGAACTTCATGAGCAGACGCACGGTCTCGTCCTCCCCGACGTAGACGACGTCCTTGGGCCCGCGTTCATAGGCGAAGGGCGGTTTGCCGTTGCGGCTGAGGATCTGGAAGTCCACCAGATGGATGTGGACCGGATGGAACCAGCCACCAGAGCTGTTTTCGATTTCCCAGGTTTCCACGTCGTCAAGGTCGGGATCAGCCAGGACTTTCCTGAAGCCGCTCTTGACCACGTCGTCCCAGGTCATGCCGCCGATGGTCCAGATGTCGTTGTCCCGCTTCACGCGCATGCGCCGGGTCTTCACCGACTGGGATAGTGTCAGGCTCATGGTGGTGCTCGAGGTGAGCAGCGTCGGCATGACCCTCGCGGCCGGCCCGGACGTATCGATCGCTTCATCCGAGACATCAAAGGCCATGACCTTGCTGGTGTTGTCGTAGTCCACATTGTTGTCGTTGGACAGGTTGCGCAGCTCCACGCGCTTTCCCGCCGGGTACTTGGAGAAGTCGATGAGGATCTCGTAGCGTTCGGCGCTGCTGTGCCGCCAGGAGGTTACCTGCTGGGCGGCGGGCATCAGGCCACCGTCGGTGGCGACCATGGTCACAGGATCTCCGGTGCTCAGGGAGAAGCGGTAGGAACGGGCGATCGAGGCGTTCAGGATGCGGAAACGGTAGATCCTCCGCTGGACCTTCATCACCGGCCACGGGGCGCCGTTGACCAGAATGACGTCGCCCCACAGCCCGGAACTGCTGTTGGCGTTGTAGCCCAGGGAACCGTCCCGGGCGAACATGGCGTCCGAGACGGTCAGCGGCACATCGAACCTGCCCTGCGGGAGCAGGTTGCGTTCGACGTCGTCGTGCAGGTGGTACTGGCCCGCCAGGCCCGAATACACGTTTGGTGCCGTGTTGTGGGCGGCATGGTCGTGGTACCAGAGGGTCCGGGCCGGCTGGAAATTCGGGTACTCGTAGTCTTTGCGGAAGCCATGCCCAGTCAGATCGTTGGCGTAGCCGTCGAACTGCGGCAGCGAGGCCGAACCGTGCAGGTGCGTGGAGGTATCGAGCCGGTACCCCCGCTGCGGGTGGAACAGTGGCAGCACGTTATCCATGACCAGCGTGATCCGCTCGCCCTGGTTCACCTTGATCGTCGGGCCCGGGAACGTCCCGTTGTAGCCCAGGATGGGCGTGCTGAGCCCCGGCACGATATTGGCCCAGCCGAGCTTCTGCTCGATGTGGTAATGGCGCCGTGTGTGGCCGTCGGCGTCCACCGTGGTGCCCGTGGGGGTGAGCTCCGCGGGGACCGGCAAGGTCCGCTGGTAGTGCTTGGGCATGTTGCCCGGATCGAGCAGGCTCGCGGACTTGGCATTGACCGAGGTCAACGGCACGGCCAGCCCAAAGGCGCCGATGGCTCCGACCCCACCTATTTGGATTGCCTGGCGCCGTGAAATTGACATGGACAAAGGGTGGGAGGATCACCCTGCAAAAACACTGGGGAGATGCGGGGACCCGCCACCTGCATCGCGCTCAACGGAGAACCAGGATGCTTCTTCACCCGTGCACCTGCGGGGGGCAAGAGGCCCGGCACGGGCGGTTCCTGCCGTCACCGTCTGCCCCGTGGTCGGCGATCAGGACCGGAGGTCCGATAGACCATTACAGCACAACGGCCCAAACCTTTCAGGGTTGCAGGGTGCAGCGCCCGGCAGACAATCCCTTGGATCAGGAATACGACAGGTTAAGGCGCTGGCAGATGTCGCCATCTGGGCCATGGAATTCTTTGACGCGCCCTGCACTCACCGGAATCCAGGGTTGGATGGCGGCGCGGGCCGGGCAGTTGGACAGGGCACCGGTTCGGCGGCCACCACCTTTATGGGTGGGCGCGCAGGCCACTCTCCAAGGTCTTTAGAAGGCGGTAACAACAAGCTGATGCCGTTCCATTCCCCTAGCGGCAGGTGTATGCCATGAAACTGTTAGCCTGGAAGTCAGGCGGGGGCGCGGGTCAAAGTCGATCTGCAGCCACCACCGTTCCACCCATCAGCGGGCGTCCACGACGCAGCGAACGAAGTAAGCAGCCGGCCTCCTTCAGGCTGCTTGCAGCGGCAACCACCCTGGCGATGCCGGCGGCCATGGGCTTGCCCGTGGTGGCAGCCAACGCGGTGCAGGGACCTGTGGGGGCCGGGTTCACCGTTACCCCCTCCGATCTTTCCTTCATCCTGAAGCAGATTAAGATCGCCGAGGCCCATGTTGCCAACACGACCTCTGAAACAGGACCATGCGGTGCCCTTGTCGGCACCGGCCCCAACCAACTGGCAAGCCCGCTGCTCTCGCTCGGTCTCCGCACGGTGGACGGCAGCTGCAACAACCTCCAGCCCGGCCAGGAGAATTTCGGGGCCACGGACCAAGTGTTCCCGCGACTGGGTTCGAAGTCTTTCGGCGACGCTGAGAGCGGTTCTTTCGGTGGCCCGCCGGTGGCGACCAGCTATAAGCAGAAGTCCGGGGTGGTTTTTGACTCGCAGCCACGCACGATCAGCAACCTCATCGTTGACCAGACCTCGACCAACCCTGCGGCCGTGGCGGCGGCCCGGTTCCCGGCGCGTACCCAGGGCAACGAAGGTGTTGTGCCGTGCACCACGGACCCGAACGCAACCGTTGAACCCCCTGTTGCCGGGGTTCCGGCCGGGTGTGTGCCGTCCGGTCAGACGCTGATGATCCCGAACGTGACCACCGACGTCGGACTTTCTCCGCCGTACAACTCGCTCTTTACCCTTTTTGGCCAGTTCTTTGACCACGGCGTGGACCAGACGGTCAAGGGTGGGGGCACCGTTTTCGTGCCGCTGAAGGCGGACGACCCACTCATCGCGGGTCCGGACCGCATCGCAGGCAACGCCGATGACCTTCCTCCGCAGAAGCGGTTCATGGTCTTGACCCGCGGCCAGAACCAGGCGGGCGCGGATGGCGTCAGGGGCACTGCGGACGACGTCCAGGACACGACCAACACCAACTCTCCCTGGGTCGACCAGAGCCAGACCTACACTTCCCACCCGTCGCATCAGGTCTTCCTGCGCGAGTATGTTAACAATGCTGCGGGCCGGCCGGTATCCACCGGCAAGCTTCTCGGCGGCCCGGCCGGGCCGACTTCCGGAGGCATGGCGACCTGGGCGACCACGAAGGCGCAGGCCTCGGCGCTGCTGGGAATCCAGCTTCTTGACCGTGACGTCGTGAACGTTCCGATGCTTGCAGTGGATCCTTACGGCAAGTTCGTTCCCGGCCCTGCCCGCGGCCTTCCCCAGTTCGTGACGGAGACAGGCCTCGTTGAAGCCGACCGGGCAGCAAACGGCGGCAAAGGAACCCTGGTTCCCTCGAATGTGCGGTATTTCGACACGCCGTTCCTGACCGACATCGCACACAACGCTGATCCTTCGCCGAAGGACAGCGACAACAACCCTTCCACCCCACCAGTCGTCCCCGTCCCGGACTCCGACGCCACGGCATCTGCTGACTTTGAGAATCAGCCAGCGGGTACTTACGACGACGAGATGCTGAACGCCCACTTCATCGCCGGTGACGGCCGCGTCAACGAGAACATTGGGCTGACGGCTATTCACCAGATCTTCCATTCCGAGCATGACCGCCTGGTCGGCGACATAAAAAAAGTCCTCACCAACGACACCTCCGCCACCGGTACTGCAGCGCTCGCCGAATGGAAGTCGGCGGACGGTGCGGACGGGTGGAACGGGGAGCGTCTCTTCCAGGCCGCCCGGTTCATCACCGAAATGGAGTACCAGCACCTGGTGTTTGAGGACTTCGCGCGTAAGGTCCAGCCGGCGATCAACCCGTTCCAGCCGTTCGCGTTCACGCAAACGGACATCAATCCGGCAGTGAAAGCCGAGTTCGCCAGCGCCGTCTACCGCTTCGGCCACTCGATGCTGACGGACACTATTTCCCGTCGCAACGAGGACCAGCCCGGGCCTGATGCCGTTTTTGGCACATCAGACGACATACCTGGCTCTCAGAACGATATTTCGCTGCTGGAGGGGTTCCTAAACCCCCCGGCTTACACCGACGGCGGCCCGGCGGGCCCGCTGACCTCAGAGGAGGCAGCCGGCAGCGTCATCATGGGCATGTCCGACCAAGTAGGCAATGAACTGGACGAGTTCGTTACGGAGACTCTGCGAAACAACCTGCTGGGTCTTCCCCTGGATCTTGCGGCCATCAACATCACCCGTGCCCGCTCCGAAGGTATCCCGACGCTGAACAATCTGCGCAAGGAACTGCACGGTTCGACCAACGATGGGCAGCTCAAGCCCTACACAAGCTGGATCGACTTCGGCGAAAACCTCAAGAATCCGGGGTCCCTGGTCAACTTTGTGGCCGCCTACGGCAAGCACCCGACCATTACCGCGGCCACAACGTTGGAGGCCAAGCGGACAGCTGCGCGGAAAATAGTCAGCCCGGATACCCTTGCAGGCGACGTCCCACCCGATGACGCCGCGGCATTCATGAACAGCACGGGTGCCTGGGCGAATGACGGGACGGTCTCGATCACCGGACTCGACAACGTCGATCTCTGGGTCGGCGGCCTCGCGGAACGGACCAACCTGTTCGGCGGGCTCCTCGGCAGCACCTTCAACTACGTGTTCGAGCAGCAGATGACGGAGCTGCAGAACGCCGACCGGTTCTATTACCTGGCCCGCACCCCGGGCATGAACCTCCGTGCCCAGCTCGAAGGCAACTCCTTCACAGAGCTGATGATGCGCAACACCAACGCCAAGGCACTGAAGGCCGACGCATTTGCCACCGCAGATTGCAAGTTCGAATTGAAGAACCTGGCCGGGACCGCAGCGGCATTCACAGCCTCGGGCAATACCGTGGCTGACGACCCGGCTTCGGAGTGCAACGAGGCGAAGGTCCTGATCCGCATGCCGGACGGCACGATCAAGTACCGGGCATCCAACACCGTTGACCCGGCAGGCATCAACGGCCAGGCGGTCTACAACGGCACGAACAGCGTGGATCGCATTTACGGTGGCGTGGACAATGACACCTTTTGGGGCGGTCCCGGAAACGACGTTATCGAAGGCGGTGACGGTGCCGACGTCGCTCTGGGCGGCGAAGGAAGTGACATCATCACCGACACGGCCGGCGATGATGTGCACAAGGGCGGCCCGGGCAACGACGCCATCGATGCCGGCCCTGGCCTGGACATCCTCATGGGCGGCGACGGTAATGACTTCACCAACGGCGGCGAGAACATCAACGAGACGTTCGCCGGTGAAGGTGACGATTTCGCGATCGCTGGCAAAGGCGAGGACGTTGTCCTTGGGGACGGCGGTAATGACTGGGCGGAAGGCGGAGACGGCCCTGACCTCCTGATCGGTGACTCGAGCAACCTGTTCTTCCTCGACGACTCGCAGAAGCCCGGCAACGACATCCTGTTCGGCCAGGGCGGCGATGACGACTACGACATGGAAGGTGGCGACGACATTGGTCTTGCCGGTCCCGGCGTCGAAAAGGTCGCGGGAGCCTCTGGGTATGACTGGGAGATTGGCCTGGCCGATCCGCAACCGCAGGACGCAGACCTGAACCTGCCCATCCTGCCCCTTGAGATCCTCCAGATTGGCGTTCGCGACCGGTACAACGAAGTTGAGGCGCTCTCCGGCGGCCCGCTGGACGACAAACTGAGGGGCGACGACGTTGTTCCGAGCCAAGTGGGAGGTGAAGGCTTTATCGGCTGCAGCGTTCTGGACCAGAACGGTGTCAACCGTATCGCCGGCCTGAACGAGCTGATCCCGACGCTGCCGACTCCGCTGGCCGACGTCGTGGCAGCCTCGGCGTCCAAGGACTGCCCGGTGCTCAGCGGCACGCACGTCTGGGGCGATGGCAACATCATCCTCGGCGGCGGCGGCAGCGACACCCTTGAAGGCCGCGGCGCCGATGACATCATCGACGGCGACCGCTACCTCAATGTCCGGCTCAGCGTCCGCAACGCTTCGGGCACCGAGATCGGCAGTGCCACGAGCATGACGGCGAAGTACCTGCGGGATGGGGCCGGCAACCTGATCGGCCAGACTCTTCAGGAAGCCGTCTTCGCCGGCACCGTGGACCCGGGCAACATCGTGGCAGTTCGCGAACTCCTTTCCGCCCCCGGCGGCACGGACTCGGCGGTGTTCTCCGACGTCGAAGCCAACTACACCGTGACCACCAACGGCGGAAACGGCCAGCTCGGCTCGCCGGGTTCGGTGACCACCGTGGTCCACAACGGCGGCACCGACGGCACCGATACCCTGCGGAACGTCGAACGCCTGGTGTTCTCCGACAGTGTTGCTCCGGCTGCACCCGTCATCGCCTCCGTAGTCGGCGGCAACGGACAGGCAACGGTCAACTTCACGCCTGCAGGAGGAGCGACCGCAACCGGTTTCAACGTCCGCGTTGTCAACGCAGCGGGCGCCCAGGTCGGCGGGCTCCGCACCGCGGACGCCGATGCCACCAGCCTGGTGGTGACCGGCCTGACCAACGGCCAGGCGTTCCGGTTCCAGGTGCAGGCGGAGAATGCCATGGGCACCAGCCCGTTCTCCGCCCTGTCCGCCGCGGTGACCCCGGCAGCTCCCGTCTTTGCGGGCGCTCCGACCATCGGCACGGCAACGGCAGGCAACGCGCAGGCCACGGTGAGGTGGACTGCCCCCGCGGCAGTTGCCAACGCCACGGCCGTCACGCAGTACCGGGTCCGGGTCTTCGTTGGAGCGGCCGCCACGCCGGCCCGCGAAGTTACCGTCGGCAACGTGACCAACACGGTGGTCACCGGCCTTATCAACGGCACCGGCTACACGTTCGATGTCGCGGCGATCAACTCGGCGGGCACGGGAGCCGCGTCGGCCCGTAGCGCGCTCACCACGCCGCGGACCGAGTTCGTGGCACCGACGATCACCGCCAGGACACCGGCTGTGGGCGCACGTTCGGCCAGCCAGACGGCGAACATCACCGCGACGTTCAGCGAGCCGGTGGCGAACGTCAGTGCCGGAACGGTCGTACTGCGGCTCAACGGCAGCGCGACTCCGATCCCCGCCGCGGTTACGTACAACAACACGACCAGGACGGTGACGGTGAACCCCAACGCCACGCTTCTGGCCGACCGGACGTACAGTATGGCGTTCTCGTCCATCCGCGACACCGCCGGAAACGCGCTGGTACCGTCGGGCTGGCAATTCACCACGGGCCCCGCGCCCACAGTGGCAGCGGCTTCGCCTGCGAACCGCGCGGTGGGAGTGCGGCGGAATGCGAATGTGACTGTCCGGTTCAGCGAGCCGATTGCTACGCCCACCACGGGAACCGTAGTCCTGAGGCTTGGGTCCAGCGTCATACCCGCCACGGTGACGTACAACGCGGCGACCAGGACGGCCACACTGAACCCGTCGGTGACGCTGCAGGCTAACCGGACGTACACGATGGCCCTCTCGGTACGGGACCTGGTAGGAAATCCGACGACCTCCGGGCCGTGGACGTTCACTACAGGTTCGGCGTTGTAGCCGCCTGACAGAAGGCTGGCGGCCCCGCAAGGGCCGCCAGCCTTGCTCCAAGAGCCCACGCCCGGCCCTCCACCACACCGCGCAGCCGCAGCGCAGAGGAGGGCCGGGCGTGGTTTTGTTTGCCGGCGTCTCAGTATTCGGGACAAATGTGGCCGTTCATTGGGTGGACATTATCCGTGATATGTCTGTTTCAACCCGAACCAGGATGGTGGACTTCCAGAACCTTTTCTGGACCAAATCCATCGAGCAGTCAATTGCCGACACCGATGAGCCCGGACGCAAGCTGAAGCGCTCCCTGAGCACCTGGGATTTGATGATCATCAGCACGGCCGTTGCCGTCGGCGCCGGCATCCTTTCGGTCAAGGCCGCTGCGAACTTCGCCGGCCCCGCCGTTACCAAACGGCGAACCACACGGCAACCCTTAGCGAAGCCGTGACGAGCCTGAGCACCGGAACAGTGGTCCTGAGGCTCAACGGCAGTGCCGCTCCCTATCCCCGCCTCGGTCCCGTACAACAACGCAACAAGGACGGTGACGCTCAACCCCAACGCCACCCTCCTCCCCGGACCGGACGTACAAGGTGGCCCTCTCGTCCACACGCGATACAGCTGGAAACACGCCGGCCCCGTCAGGCTGGCAGTTCACCACCGAGGCCCGCACCCACCGTGGTCACGGCGACGCCCGCGAACCGTGCTCTGCGAGTGAGGCGGACGGCAAATGTGACGGTTTATGTTCAGCGAACCGCTTCCTGCCCCGACCACCGGAACAGTTGTCCTGCGGCTTGCTCCCGGCGGCTCTGACTTACAACGCGGCAACTAGAACGGGGACCTTGAATCCGTCAGTTACGCTGCTGGCCAACCGGACGTACATGATGGTAGTATCCGTCCGCGGACCTGGCAGGAAATCCGACCACTACCACGCCGCGGACGTTCACCACAGGCCAGCCAGTCACTTCGGATCCGAACATCACGACAGCGTTAGTTGGCCCGTGCCGGATCAGCGGTCATCCGGCGCCGGAGTCGTCCAATCCACACCCAGCCACGCATGTCAGGTCCCAGCCATGGGCCGCAGTCCCACCCGCGCAAGAAGAACCCCCGCTGGCCATGTGGCTGGCGGGGGTTCTTCTAGCGGCAGGACCACCCGCACAAAGCGATGGGCCTGTCAAGAATTGTAATCTCAATCTTCGACGCTTCGCCATCATGACCGTAAGGACCCTTGCCGCAGCTGCGGCTGCATGCCTCCCAAAGGCTTACAGGAGCCTAGCTAGAAGGGCCGGGCGGAAGCATTTATGACGGTCAGGCGCCGAACAGCCGGGGCACGACCCCGGAGCTGGCGAGGATGAACAGGCCCAGCCCGATGAACACCGCAGGGACCAGCCAGTGTTCTATCTTCTCCAGGGTCTCGGTGACTTTCGGGTGGGTGCCCACAACGCGTCCCAGTACGCACCAGACGGCGACCAGGATGAGGAACACAATGATGGTGACCACGGTGTCCTGGGGGCGCATGGTGCGGAAGATCGGGGTGTAGATGGCGATGTTGTCCGCGCCGTTGGCGATGGTGATGCCGGCGACGCTGAGCAGACCGACTGCACTGACGGCACCTTCCGCTTCCTCTTCCCCGCGTCTGCGCAGGAAACGGATCAGCCCGACCACCCCGATGGCCAGCGGGACCAGGCCGAGCCATCCCACCCATTCGTCCGGGACAAGCGTCAGCCCAAGGGCGGCCAGGACGCTGATGCCGACCAGGGTGATGAATCCCAGATACTGCCCGCCGACGATCTCCCAGGGCCGGGGCCGGCCTTTAGCGGAGGCCAGGAACAGGACAGTCAAAACGACGATGTCGTCGATGTTCGTGGCGGCGAACATGGCTGCCGCGGCTGCGATGATGCCAAGCATGGGCCTGTACCTCTCAGTGTGTCCGGCCGCGGGTTGCATACCCGCCGGGTGGGTCAGATGGACGTCGTGAAGGTTCCGATCAGGTTCTGCAGGCTCAGGATCCAGGTGGTCCAGATGCCGGAGACCATCAGGATCCCGACGAGGATCAGGGTCGCGGCTCCTGCGAGGTTGAAGGCCCTGATGTTCCTGCGCACGAAGCCCAGGGTGCCGGTGACCCAGCCAAAGCCCCGGGCGACGAGGAGGAAGGGGATGCCCAGGCCGATGCAGTAGGCGAAGCCGAGCAGCGCCCCGCGCCAGGCCGAGCCGGTGGTGGTGCTCAGCGCCAGGACGGCACTGAGGGTCGGGCCGATGCAGGGGGTCCAGCCGAGCCCGAATCCGACGCCCAGCAGGGGGGCGCCGGCCAGGCCGGTGTTCGGTTTCCAGGCCAGCTTGGCCGTGCTCTGCAGGAACGGGATCTTCCCGGACAGGGCCACCCCCATCACGATCACGACCACACCCAGGACCCGGGTGATCACGTCGCTCCAGCTCACCAGCCAGTACCCGATGGTCCCGAAGGCCGCACCATACAGGGTGAAGACCGCGGCGAAGCCAAGGATGAACAGCCCCACGCCGGCGGTGGTCCGCCGGCGTGCGGCCTTCCCGTCGGTTCCGGCGAGACCGGAGACGTAGCCCAGATAGCCCGGGAGCAGGGGCAGGACACAGGGTGAGATGAACGAGACCAGACCGGCGATGACCGCCAGGGGCACGGCCAGGAGCAGGGCTCCGGACTGCACACCTTCGGCGAAGAACCCGCCCAGGCTCACGCCCTGTTCTCCGGGTCCTTACCGGGCCGCAACATTCCCAGCACCAGGACGGCGGCTCCCACTGTGACGAAGACGTCGGCGAGGTTGAACGTCGGGAACCATCCGCTGTGCAGATAATCCACGACCCCGGCCCCGTCTAGCCGGTCGATGAAGTTCCCGACGGCGCCGCCGGCAACGAGGATCCCGCCGGCAAAGGAGGTCCTGGACATCTTCGGGGCGCTGACGGTCAGCCAGGTCAGCAGAGCGGCGATGATGACCCCGGTACCGGCCACCACAACACCGGTCGGCAGGGAAGCGCCGAGGCTGAAGGCCACGCCTGTGTTGTACAGGAGCTTGATCGTCAGCAGCGGCGTCTCGATCACCTCTCCCCGGGAGAGGTTTGCCTCGGCCTGGGCCTTGATGAACAGGTCGGCTCCGGCCAGCAGGAGCGCGCCGATCAGCAGCCCGCCCCGGCGTATCCGCGGCCGGGACGGGGGCCTGTTCCGCACCGGTGTTGTCGCGCTCACCGGGCCGGTTCCAGGTTGGGGACGGTGTCCTGGGTGACCGGGATGGTGCCGTACTTGCTCACCCTGCCGGCGCGGACACCGTTGGCGATGACGACGATTTCGGCCAGTTCGTGGATCAGGACGACCGCTGCCAGGCCCAGGATGCCGAACAGGGCCAGCGGGATCAGCACCGCGATCAGGGCCAGGGACAATCCCACGTTCTGGAACATGATGCGGCGGGTGCGGCGGGCGTGCTCCAGTACCTGGGGCAGGTGGTGCAGGTCCTCACCCATCAGGGCGATGTCGGCGGTTTCGATGGCCACGTCGGTGCCCATCGCGCCCATCGCGATGCCGGTGTCGGCGGTGGCCAGGGCCGGGGCGTCGTTCACGCCGTCCCCGACCATGGCGGTCGGCTGCCGGTCCTTCAGGGTGCGGATGATGTCCGCCTTGTCTTCGGGGCGCAGGTCGGCGTGGACTTCGGTGATGCCCGCTGCCTTGCCCAGGGCCTCGGCGGTGAGCCTGTTGTCCCCGGTGAGCATGGCGGTGGTGTAGCCGGCGCGGTTCAGGCGTTCAATGACGGCCTTGGCTTCGGGGCGGAGTTCGTCCCGGACGGCCACGGCACCGATGAGGACAGATTGCTCCTCGACCAGGACCGCTGTCGCGCCGCCGGCCTGCATTCGCCGGACGGTTTCCTTCAGCTCCCCGGGGGCGATCCATCCGGGCCGGCCGAGCCGGGCACTGTGCCCGTCGATGGTCCCTTCGAGCCCGGCCCCGGGAACGGTGTTCAGGTCGGTGACGGTGGCCCGGTCGGTGGTGGCGGCGAGGATGGCCCGGGCGAGCGGGTGTTCGCTGCGTTCCTCAAGTCCGGCGGCGACGGCCAACACCCGCTCGGTGGTGGAGGAGGCGGTGGCGGCGACTTCGATGACTGCGGGTTTGTTCCGGGTCAGGGTCCCGGTCTTGTCCAGGGCGATGGTGCGGATTTTGCCCAGGGTTTCCAGGGCGCCTCCGCCCTTGATCAGGACACCCATCCGGCTCGCGGCGCCGACGGCGGCGACCACGGTCACGGGCACGGAGATGGCCAGGGCACACGGTGAGGCTGCCACCAGGACCACCAGGGCACGTTCGATCCACAGGAGCGGCTCGCCCACGATGAAACCGAAGACGGCGATGAGCGCGGCGGCGATCAGGATGCCGGGGACGAGCTTTTTGGCGATGGAGTCGGCCAGGCGCTGGCCGGGGCCCTTGCGGGACTGCTCGGCCTCCACGATGTGCACGATCCGGGCCAGGGAGTTGTTCTCCGCGGTGCTGGTGACCTGGACCTCGAGCGGGCCGGTGCCGTTGATCGAGCCGGCGAATACTTCACTGCCGGGTCCGGCCTCGACCGGGACTGATTCGCCGGTCAGGGCCGAGGTGTCCAGGGAGGTGCGTCCGGTCAGGACGCGCCCGTCGGTGGCCAGGCGCTCACCGGGGCGCACGACCATGGTCTCACCCAGCACCAGCTCGGACGGGGAGACGGTAACTTCGGTTCCGTTGCGCAGGACCCTGGCCTCGGAAGGGACCAGGTCCAGCAGCGCCCGCAGCCCGCGCCGGGTGCGCGCTACCGAGTATTCTTCCAGGCCCTCGGAGATGGCATAGAGGAAGGCCAGCATCGCCGCTTCCTCGATCTGGCCCAGGATGACGGCGCCCACGGCCGCGATCGTCATCAGCGTGCCGACACCGATTTTGCCCTTGGCCAGCCGGCGCAGGGTGGAGGGAACGAACGTCCACGCTGCGACCAGCAGCGCCGCGGCCTCCAACGGCAAGGTGACCCACTCGGATGCGTCGAGCAGCGACGCAATCCACGCCACCAGCAGCAGGACTCCGGAGACCGCGGCCGCGCGGACCTCGGTCACCTGCCAGAAGCCCTCGGCTTCTTCCTGGCCTTCTTCTGTTTCCGGCTTGTCATCGCCGCATCCGCACGCGTCGCTCACAGTTGCTCCTCTTTGGTGGTCGCGGCGTCGCGGGAAGCGTCGCCGTAGGTCGGGCACAGGCTCACGGCGTTGCCGGTGGCGGCCAAAAGGATCTCGGCCTGGGCCAGGACATCGATCAGTTCCGGACGGGTCAGGGAATAGAACACCTTCCGGCCTTCCGTCCGGCCCGTGACCAGGCCGCAGTCCCGCAGGCAGGCCACGTGCGCGGAGACCGTGGACTGCGCCAGACCCAGTACCTGGGTGAGGTCACCGACACGGGCCTCGCCCCGGGCGATGCGCTTTACGATGGCAAGCCGGGCCGGGTCGGCCAGGGAATGGAACAACGCGGCGGCCGGTTCCAGCCGGGTACCGCTCTTCGTATCAATCGTCATTCACCGATGATATCCAAAGTCGGTGATAGGTGCCAGCCGCAACCTTCATGGCGTTCCGCGTGCAGGTCCGGGGCCAGCGCGCGTGTGGCGCCGCGGCAGGGGTATGTGCGGAGCCGTGTCAGGGCGGCCCGGGCGTCCTGAGAGGATGAAGCCGCTTCGGGGCAGCGCGGGCATCCTGGTAAGGTCGATGCTCAGGTCCTGGGCCGGTACGGTCATGCCGGTCTCCGCGGCCAGTGCCCGGATGGCCCGTCGGATCAGGTCAACGGTGATGTCCTCGCCGGGGCAGCGGTGCCCGGTCCCGGGGTCGCCGGCACCCTGGGGAACCAGGGTGTGGGGGTCCGGCTGCCAAGCGCGGAACCGTGCAGGGTCAAAGCTCTCCGGGTCCTTCCAGATCCGGCCGTCGTGGTTCGTGCCGTACAGATCAAGCAGGGCCCATTGCCCGGCTTTGAACGTGTGCCCCTTCCATTCCAGCGCTTCCCGAGCTGTGCCGCCGACGAAGGGGAAGAACGGATAGTACCGGCGGACTTCCTGGGCGAAGCAGTCCACGTCCGCGTCCTGGCCCGTGTGCAGGAACTCTTTCCATTCCGGGTGCTGCTGCAGTGCCACGGCTGCAAAAACCATGAAGCGGCTGACCGCCACGATGGGCCGGAGCAAGTTGAGAAGTTCCACCGCCGCGATCTCAGCCGCCAGGGCGTTGCCGTGTTCGTCGGTGTGAAATGCGATCGCCGCGGCCGGAGTGTCCCCGGCCGCGTCCGGGCCGCTCCCGCGGAGGGTGCTGATGCAGTCGGCGGCCCATTTTTCGGTGGACCGGCGGCGCCACCGCGCATACCAGTTCGCCGGCCCGACCGCGCCGGCCTTTTCGATCATCAGGCTCAGTTCCCGGGCGCGGCGGCCCACGGTCGCCTGGTCTGCCGGCACTCCGGCCCACTGGCAGGCGGCTGCCGTGAGGATCCGGGACAGCTCCTCGTGGAGTACCACTTCGCCCGCGCCCCGCCACCGCTCCGCCGCGGATCCCCATTCGGTGTCGAAAGCGTGGCCGAGACGTTCCACCGATTCCTTGTTCATCAGTTCACGAAACAGCTGTTTCCGGTGCCGGTGGGCAGACCCTTCGAGGGACTGCACGCTCCCGGCGTCCTGCAGAAGGTGCTGGGCCGAGCGGGGCATGGCCCCCTTGCGGCCGAACCGGCCACCGCCGTAGAAGAACTCCGCCGCCTCCGCGCCGCGGAGGCAGACAACCGGGCGCAGCATCAGCGTTGTGCGGAACAGATCCGTGTCGAACCGGTCGCACCGGCTCGAAATGAACGTGTACCCCTCACGCAGAAGAGCAAGGGAACTCTCAGGCAACTGCACCGTCATGCTGGACCAGCCTTCTCTCGTGCCGCCCCGGCATGGCCGGCGTCAGAGGTGCGCAGGCGGCCCGGGCCCTTCGGGAACCCCAGCGTACCTCCCCGGCCGGGACGCCAGGCCGGGAGCGCCATAGCTTTTCCTAGACCTCAAGTGTGGAAGTGATCAGGGCTTTCAGGGTGCTCTTGTCCAGTCCACCCAGGATTCTTGCCGCGACACGGCCTTCTTTGTCCAGCACGAGGGTCGTCGGGACCGCCTGGGGCGGAACGAAGCGGGTCATGGCCAGCAGCACCTTCCCGTCCTTGTCCTGCACGCTCGGATACGTCACGCCGAAGGTCCGCTCAAAGGCCTCCGCCGTCGGCTTTTCATCCCGGACGTTGATCCCGTAGAACAAGACTCCCTGTGGAGCGAACTCCTGGTACAGCGATTCCAGGTGCGGGGCCTCCACCCGGCACGGGGCGCAGGCTGCGTACCAGAAATTCAGGACCGTGACCGCGCCGGACCAGTCACTGGAGCTGACGGGCGTGCCGTCATAAAGGTTCGCGTTCAAGGCCACCGGAGCGCCGCGCGTCTCCTCGGCGTATTCCTGCACCGATCCGTCACCGGCAATGTAGTTCTTGTTATCCCCTGCCGCCGCCTGCTGGGCGAGGGGGTCGGGTCCGGCGCAGGCGGCCAGGCCAAGGGAGGCCACAGCCGCCAGACCGGTAAAGATGCTGCGCCGGGTCAGTCTGCCGCCGCCGGATGGAGTGTTCATCAAATAGCTTCCTCGTATGACGTGGAGGGGTGGTCCGGGACGCCGCGCACCTGTCCTTCGGGCTGCGGGAACCGCCCCTGCCCGGGGTGCCTTTTTCACGCCACACCCAGGCTCAGCTTTCAACCGGAATCGGTTCAATCGTGTCTAGGCGATATTATCAGGAAGGGGGGTGGCGAAGCGCCGGCCACCCACTTGTACTAATTCTACGTAAGGTAGAACTGCGGGGTCGCAGGCCTCACCCGCTCTTGACACCCCGACTGGAAGGCAGCGATGTCCCTACCTGACGCCCCGGACGCTCCGACAGCGCCGGTCCCCCCGCCGCTGGGTCCCGCCGGGATGCTGCGCTGGGCGTGGACCCAGCTGACCAGCATGCGGACGGCGCTTTTTCTGCTGCTTTTGCTGGCCGTGGTCGCGGTGCCGGGCTCTTTGTTCCCGCAGCGCCCGGCGAACCCTGCCGTGGTGACCCAGTACATCAAGGACCGCCCGGAGTACGGAAAGATCCTTGACTCGCTCCAGCTCTTCGATGTCTATTCCTCGGCGTGGTTCTCCGCGATTTACATCCTGTTGTTCATCTCCCTCATCGGCTGCGTGATCCCCAGGGCCCGGGCACACTGGAAAGCCCTGCGTTCAGCCCCGCCGCGGACCCCCCGGAGGCTGTCCCGCCTGCCCGAATACGGCACGCTCGCGCTGCCGGCGGACGCCGCTGTCGGCCCGGGCGACGCCGTCCGGGACGCAGCCGCAGTACTGAAGAAACGCGGCTACCGGGTCGACATCCGCGACGCCGGCGCCGCGATGCCCTCCCTCGGAGCCGAACGGGGGCTGCTGCGGGAAGTCGGCAACCTCCTCTTCCACACCGCCCTGATCGGCGTGCTGGTTTCCGTCGCGGTCGGAGGGTTGTTCGGCTACCGGGGCCAAAAGATCATCATCGAAGGCGACACCTTCGTCAACACCCTCGTCGGCTACGACAACTTCACCCCCGGCACCAACTTCCAGTCCGCCTGGCTGGACCCGTTCGCCGTCACCCTGGACAAGTTTGAAGTCCGTTTTGACCGCGAATCCACCCGGCAGTTCGGCCAGCCCATCGATTTCAAAGCCTCTCTGACGACCCGGAACAGCCCGGACGCGGCCCCGCAACAGCAGGTCCTGAAAGTCAACGAACCGGTCTACTTCGGCGGAACCGGCATCTTCCTCGTCGGCAACGGCTACGCACCCATCGTCACCGTCAAAGACGGGGACGGGAACACCGCGTTCAGCGGCCCTGTCGTATCCGTCCCCAACGACGCCGTGTACACCTCCACCATTGTCCTCAAGGTCCCGGACGCCTCGCCCTCCCAGCTGGGTTTCGTCGGGTTCTTCCTGCCCTCGGCCATCAAGAACCAGGATGGTGTGTCCTACAGCTTCGACCCGGACCCGCTGAACCCGCAACTGAACCTGAACTCCTACTACGGTGATCTCGGGCTCGATACAGGCAAACCCCAGAACGTCTACAACCTGGACGTAAAGACCCTCACCCAGCTCAACGGCCGGGATCTGCCGGCCGGCGGGATTGTCCTGGACGCCGGGCAGAGCTACACCCTCCCGGAGGGTAAAGGCTCCATCAGCTTCGACGGGCTCAAACGCTACATCGGGGTGGACATCCGCACAGTCCCCGGCCAGGACGGGGTCCTGATCTTCTCACTGATCGCCGTCGCCGGGCTGATCGTGTCCCTGTACGTGAACCGCCGCCGCGTCTGGCTCCGCGCCGGCGCCCACGAGGACGGCCGAACCATGATCGAATACGGGCTGCTGGCCCGCGGCGAAGACCACCGGCTCGCACCCGAAGCCGCCGCCATCCGCGCCCGGCTCATGGCCCGCTGGAACCTCGCCGAGCCCCACGCGACCGACGCCGTCAACGCCCCTGCCCGCTCACCGAAGGAGCACTAATGCCGGACATCAACGAAACCATGGGCCAATACAGCGAGCTGTTCATGCTCCTGGCCGCAGGCACCTACACCGTGGCGTTCATCGCCTTCGCCTGGGACCTGGCCCGCAGCAGCAAGGTCCTGCGCGCGGTGGATCTCAAAGCCGCAGAGGCGGCCCCCGCACGTGCCGGCGTTCCGGTCAGCGCCGGAATCAGCGCCGCCGCTTCCGTTGACCGCCTGGCCTCCCACGTCGGCGGCCCGGCCGGCATAGCCGAACGCCCGAGCTCAACCGCCCGCCGAACAGGAACGGATGCGGCCGGCGCAGGCCAAACTGCCGAACCCGGCATGCGCTACGCCCCGGAACGGCGCGTCCCGGCCCGGGTGGCGGTGGCCCTCACGATACTCGGCGCCCTGATCCACGGCGCCGGCGTGGTCACCCGCGCGTTCGGCGCGGGCCGGGTGCCATGGGGCAACATGTACGAGTTCCTCACCACCGGCGCCTTCGTCGCCGTGGCGGTATTCCTGCTCGCGCTGATCCGGCGCGACCTGCGCTTCCTGGGCACCTTCGTGATCGGTCTGGCCATCATCATGCAGGTGGCCGCCTCGATCGCCTACTGGACGCCCGTGGGGCACCTCGTTCCGGCGCTGCAGAGCTACTGGCTGATCATCCACGTCTCCATCGCCGTGCTCTCCTCGGCACTGTTCACCCTGACCTTCGCGATGTCCGCCCTGCAGCTCGTCCAGTCCCACCGCCAGAAAACCGTAGCTGCCGGAGGCCCCGACAGGCTCGGGTTCATGCGTCTCGTTCCCTCGGCGCTCAGCCTGGAGAACCTGTCCTACCGCATCAACGCGCTCGGTTTCATCGGCTGGACCTTCACCCTGATGTTCGGTGCCATCTGGGCCGAAAAGGCCTGGGGCCGCTTCTGGGGCTGGGACACCAAGGAAGTCTGGACCTTCGTCATCTGGGTGGTCTACGCCGGCTACCTCCACGCCCGCGCCACCCGCGGCTGGACCGGAACCCGCGCCGCCTGGCTGTCCATCGTCGGCTACCTGTGCGTGGTGTTCAACTTCACCATCGTGAACCAGTTCTTCAACGGCCTGCACTCCTACTCCGGCCTGTGATGTCCTCACAGCTGCCCGGGCGTACCAACCGGCCGCGGCGGGACCAGGGCATGCTGCTTTCGGCGGCCGCCGTCCTGTGGCCGCTTCCTGATACCTACTTTCAGTGAGCTCGGACCATGCAATCGTTCTCCACGCAGGAGATCTTCCTGCCTTCACCAACGCTGAGCGCCGTCGCGCTCGGTCCCCTGACGATCCGCTTCTACGCGCTCTGCATCCTCGCGGGCATCGCTGTCGGCACCTGGCTGACCGTCCGCCGTCTCAAGGCCAGGGGCGGGACCTCGTCACAGGCACTGGACATTGTGATGTGGGCCGTCCCCTTCGGCATCGTCGGCGGCCGGCTCTACCATGTGATCACCGACAACCAGTTCTACTTCGGGCCCGGTAAGGACCCCTGGCGTGCCCTGCGGATCTGGGAAGGCGGCCTTGGCTGGGGCGCGGTCGCCCTCGGGCTGGTCGGGGCAGCTATCGGTGCCCGCCGCGCCGGAGTCCGCTTCGCCGCGTTCGCTGACGCCGCCGCTCCCGGACTGCTCCTGGCGCAGGCCCTGGGGCAGGTGGGGAAACTGGTTCAACAACGAAATCTATGGCGCACCCACGGACCTGCCATGGAAACTGCAAACCCACACCATGGACCCAACCACAGGACAGGCTGTTACCACTCCAGAAGGGGCCCCTGAGGTCATCGGCTAATTCCAGCCGACCTTCCTCTACGAATCCCTCTGGTGCCTGACCGCGGCGGCACTGCTGATATTGCTGGACCGCAAATACACGCTCGGAGCAGGAGCGGTCTTCTCCCTCTACATTGTTTTCTACACGGCCGGCCGATTTGCCTTCGAACTGATGCGCTCCGATGAAGCGAACACGATTCTGGGTGCGCGCGTCAACACCTGGGTAGCCGGACTCGTCTTCATCGCCGGGCTGGCCCTCTTCCAAACGCTCAGATCTCGTAGCCGGTCAAAGGTGGAAATGAACGGCACCCTGCCGCACCCGGCACGCTAAAGACCCGGAGGCCGCAATCGCTCCGCACATCATGCCAACGGAACAACCACCCGTCTGGGAAAGACCCCCTGAGGATCCGTATCAGGCATAATAACGGGACAGGACTCACATCCGGGGCCGTGTAGATGCGGGGCTTCATGGGCAAGGCACACTGGCCACCACGGCGACCTTCGGGGCTCCTGTGCTCCCCCTAGCTACGAACAACGCAGCTCCCTCCATCACGGATTCGCCCCTCAATTCGCTCCATCGGGAGGAAAACCATGACCTATGACCTCGTAATCCTCGGAGGCGGCAGCGCCGGCTACGCCGCCGCGCTGCGCGGGTCGCAGCTTGGCATGACGGTGGCCCTGATTGAGGGCGACAAGCTTGGCGGGACCTGCCTGCACCGCGGATGCATCCCAACCAAGGCGCTGCTGCATTCAGCAGAAGTGGCCGACACTATCCGGGAGAGCGAAGCATTTGGCGTGGAGAGCGCCTTCGGCCGCGTCGATATGGCGGGCGTGACAAAGTTCAAGGAAGGCGTCGTCTCGCGCCTGCACAAAGGACTCCAGGGTCTCGTCGCCTCCCGCAGCATCGACCTGCTCCAGGGATGGGGAACCCTTGCCGCTGCGGACACGGTAGAAGTCAACGGCACCCGCTACCAGGGCAAAAACATTGTCCTGGCCACCGGGTCCTATTCGAAGTCCCTGCCCGGCCTGGACATCAGCGGACGGGTGATCACCTCCGAACAGGCACTCGGAATGGATTTCGTCCCCAAGAGCGCACTCATCCTCGGCGGCGGCGTGATCGGTGTGGAACTCGCCTCGGTCTGGGCTTCCTTCGGCACCGAAGTGACCATCATCGAAGCCCTTCCGCGCCTCATCGCCAACGAGGACGAATCCCTGTCCAAAGGCCTCCAGCGGGCCTTCACCAAACGCGGCATCAAGTTCCTCACGAACACCATGTTCGCGGGCGTCTCCCAGAACGATGAGGGCGTTTCCGTCACCACAAAGGACGGCAAGACCCTGGAGGCCGACGTGCTGCTCGTGGCCGTGGGCCGCGGCCCCGTCACAGCGAACCTCGGCTACGAAGAAGCCGGCATTCCTACAGAGCGCGGCTTCGTGCCCACCAATGAACGGCTGCACACCGGCATCGGCAACGTATACGCCGTCGGCGACATCGTGCCCGGACTTCAGCTTGCCCACCGGGGTTTCCAGCACGGGATCTTCGTCGCTGAAGAAATCGCCGGCCTCAATCCGGCGTCCATCATCGAATCGAACATCCCGCGCGTTACCTACTCCGAGCCCCAGGCCGGCTCTGTCGGCCTCACCGAGGCCCAGGCGAAGGAACAGTTCGGCGCCGACGGCATCGAGACGGTCGAGTACAATCTCGGCGGGAACGCCAAAAGCCAGATGCTGCAGACCGCGGGCTTCATCAAACTCATCCGCCAAAAGGGCCCGATCATCGGCGTACATATGCTCGGCGCACGGGTCAGCGAGCTCATCGGCGAAGGCCAGCTGATGGTCAACTGGGAAGCCTATCCCGAGGACGTCGCCAGCCTCGTCCACGCCCACCCCACCCAGAACGACGCCATCGGCGAAGCCGCCCTCGCCCTGGCCGGAAAACCCCTGCACGCCCACGGCTGACCCGCCCAGCCTGGCTGGGCGTTCAGGCTGGCTTATAGATAGCGGAGCCCTTGGAACTGGCGCTTGTGTTAGGCGCGCTGCCGGGTGGGTTCCTTGGGCACAACCAGGGGAAGGAACCGGACGTAGAGGACCATGCCGATTAGTTCGACAAGAGTTTGGGTGACGACGACCAGCGCGGCCAAGGCCAGCGGCCCGGGAAGCGCCAGCGCCAGGGGCAGCACAACCAGCGAATTTCGGGTCGCGCCACTGAAGACGACGGCGCGGGTGGACGCAGGATCGAGACGGGCGCCCTTGGCCGCCAACACTCCCAGCGGAACCATCACAACCAGGAACGCCGCATAGATCGGAACCACCACAAGCAGCGAGCCGAGTTCCGTGGCGATTCCGGTGATCTGCGAGCCGACAACCACGGCCAGTGTGACCATCATGAGGGGAACCATCAAAGCCTGCATGACCGCCATGACCGCCCGACCCAGGCTTACCCGGCGGGCAAGCGCCTGAGTCACCGCCGCTGCGGCCAAAGGCGCGATGATCAGAACGATCAGGGCCTCGACAAACGGTGCTGGGTCAATGGCCGAAGCCACGTCGGGGCCGGTGAAGACCCACAGAAACACCGGTAGCAGGAGCATCTGAACGAGCATCAGTACCGGAGCAGCGGCCAGAAGCCGGTCACTGGCACCTCCGGCCAAACCCGTGAAGACAATAACGTAATCGATGCACGGCGTCAGGAGTACGAGCATGACCCCGACCACCAGCGCCAGATCTCCGGCGACAAACCGAGTCAGGCCAAACACCACAGCGGGAACGACGACGAAGTTCAGGGCCAGAACTGTCATCAAAAACCGCAGATCCCTGACTGCCGCACCCGTGGACGCAAAGGGAATCCCGAGAAAAGTCGCGTAGAGCAACAGGCCGAGGACGGGGTAAATCGAATGCTTCAGCGCCCCCACCGATCCGGGGGCAAGAAAGCCGATGGCAATGCCTGCGACGATGGCCAAAAGGTACAGGCCGATCTGATGACGCTCCATCCGCGCGAGGAGGTTCCGGGTATTCACCGAACCCATGCTAGGTGACGTGATCCTAGAACCAGATTTCCTACAAAAGGCGTCTGAGTTATCTCTTCTCCCCGGACGTGCGGACGGTCTTCTTCGTGGGCATGGAAGTTAGCAACGGCTCTTGGCGGTTGCTGAATGAAGGCAGCGCCGCGCTGATCAAGTCAACGACCAGCGCTGCTGCTCCCCAGCCGCGGCGAAATCCGGCAAAACGAATTGCATTGCCCGCGCCAATGTCGGCAGCTGGTGCACGGTCACGTTGCGGAGGGAAGATCGGCGCTAGAACCAGAAGCAGACTGAGGGCGCACAACGCATTTACCTGCTGAAATACTGGATTATGGACTACGAACTCCGGATCATCCCCGAATGCCCCAACAGCGCATTGGCCCTCAGCCTGTTCCACCATGCCTTGGCAGCGGAAAACTTGGACGGAGACATTCGCGTTGTTGAACTGGACAGCGAGGAACAAGCCGAGATGTTGCACTTCCACGGCTCACCCTCATTTATCGTGGACGGCCGTGACCTGTTCCCCTCAACAGCATCTCCAGCCCTGACGTGCAGGGTCTATGAAGGCGTTGACGGCTTGGCTGGGTTGCCGCAGCTTGTGGATGTTCAAGCTGCACTGCGTTTGGGGCCTAGCAGCCGGAACTAAGCGGAAGGCGTGACGTGGGGGCAAACAGAGCAGCCATCCTGGCCGAATACGATCGAGCACGAGCGGACCTCGATGCCTGGTTGACCAGCGCAACCGCGGAGGACCTTCGCTGCAAGAGCAACGGCACGAAGTGGACCAACGAAGAACTGCTCTTTCACATGGTTTTCGGTTACATGGTGGTCCGCGCACTGCTTCCGCTGGTCCACATCATTAGCCGACTCCCACCACCGGCCGGCAAGGCCTTCGCAGCGCTCCTGAACGCGGGCACCCGCCCGTTCGATGTCATCAATTACTGGGGCTCCCGCAGCGCGGCCCTCGTCTACAACAAGCGACGGATGGCCCGGAAACTTGAAAAGACCATCAGCGCCATCACCCGCAGACTCGAACGCGAGAGTACGAGATCGCTGTCACGAGCTCTGCCCTTCCCAGACCGGTGGGATCCGTTCTTCAAACCCTCGATGACACTCACAGACGTCTACGCGTACCCCACTAAGCATTTCGACTTCCACGCGCGGCAGTTAAGTCTCAGCCCACCAAACAGATAGAGAGTGCCGTCCAATTAGGGCGATGTGCATGATGCTCAGACACAGGGTTGACCTGCCTTCAACTTCCCGACGTCTCTCACCCTTGAGATACGAGACGTCTCGCAAGACGAGCGGTGCCGCCCTATGGCTCTGATCCAATTTTCATGGAATAGCATCAAGTGCGTAGTAGAGCACGCCCCACGCGGTGGTCTGGGTGATGCACAGCGCGGCGAGGCCTCCGCGCGGTGCACCTTCGGCGACCAGTGCCCGGGATACCGCGGGGGCGGGCGGCAGCGGACGGCCTCCGCTCATGGTTTCGCCAGGTGCCGGTAGATGGTGGGCCGGGTGACGCCGAATTCCCGGGCGATGTGCTCGACGGTGTGGGCCCGTTTCCCGTCGGGGCCCTTTTCTTCATACATGTCGCGGGCCAGCTTGACCTGGCGGGGACCGAGTTTTGGTTTCTGCCCGCCGGGCCGCCCGCGTGCTCGGGCCGCGGCCAGCCCGTCACGGGTCCGTTCGGACATCAGGGCGTGTTCGAACTCGGCGATCGAGCCGAGGATCTGGAAGAACATCCGTCCGAGGGCGGTGGAGGTGTCGATGCCCTGGTCCAGGACGACCAGGTCCACGCCGCGTTCCTGCAGCGTCTTGGACAGGTCGATGAGGTGTTCCAGCGACCGGCCGAGCCGGTCGAGCTTGGTGACGACAAGCTGGTCCCCGGAACGGTTGGCCGAGAGCAGGGCCTTGTCGAGTTCGGGCCTGCGGGCGAGTTTCCCCGAGGCCGTGTCGAGGAACACCTGTTCGCAGCCGGCCGCGGTCAGGGCGTCGTGTTGGGCTTCGGGGTGCTGGTCGCGGGTGGAGACCCGACCGTATCCGATTCGCATCACCAAAAGGTATCACCAACCTTGGTTGGCGTTACACAGGCGCGTACACGGAAACCATTACAGAATGGGTCCCGGGTTTCCGCGTCTCTTCAAACATGCCCGGGGTGTCTCGCGAACGATCGTTACCGTACGCCAACCGGCAGGTCCCGGCCACCCGGGACGGCCAGCCCGGGCCTCTCGACCAAAATGCTGGCCCTCCCCAATCAGCTCACTGACCCGGGCACCGAGCATATGCACCCCAACGATCGGGCCCTCCTTCTGCCGAATTAGTTTGCTGAAGCCCGCCGTTTGCAGCATCTGGCTCTTAGGGTTCCCGGCCGCCAGCCTTTCGGCTTCGGTGTAGTCAGAAAGCTGCAGGACAGCGGGCTGGTAATACACAAGCCATACGGGGACGTCGAGCTAACCCAGGGCTAGTGCCGCCGCTGGGCTGACAGGGCAATGATCAGTTGGTCCGGGTGCCGGGTGGACGCCAGCCAGTACGGGGTCCGGTCGGAGGGATCGGTTATCTGGATCCGGACCACCGGATCCACCCAGCCACGGATGCACAGAAACGCCAGGCCATTGAGTCGGGTGCCGCGTTCGGCCGTCGCTTCGGCGCGGCGGAACGCCGTCGTGGTGCCGACGAAGCTACGTTCGATAGTGGCCCGGCCCACACGCAGCGTTGAACCGGTCACCTGGATTGTCGGGGTAGTGCGGACCAGCACTACTGAAATGATGGCGAACAGCACAATGGCTCCGGTGATCCCGGCCGTGATGCTGATGGGCGCAAGAATCAGGATTCCGGCGCTCGATAAGCCCGCGGAGACTAGCCAGATCCAGAAGTTCGGCCAAACCTTTTCGGTGTAAAGAACGATGGCGTCACCGGGGGGACTCGTTGGGGTAGGCGCAACTCCGCTGGATTCAAGCATGGGACAAGCTTTCCACTTTTCCTGGACTACTTCGTCTTGGCGACGGCGGTGGCGCCCCGTGCTGTCTGTAACAGGTTACAACCCGCCCCGTCCTACCGCGGCCCACCCGAGCGCAGGGGCGGTGGGGCGGAAGATGACGGGTTATTACATCACAGTTTCGTTAGATATAGTTTGACCCAAGCATCGATACCAAAGCGTTACCTGATCCGGAGCCGAGCTCTGCCAGCGGATCAGGTGCACGAGTCACCAACTGGCAGAGGCGGAGGAACCACAACCGGCAGTCGCAGGACTGCCTTGGGGTGAAGTCCGTCAGCAGCAAGCCCTCTCTCAGCTAAGGATCCTCACGGGACACCTCTGCGCCAAAGTGCTTGTTACGGCGGACCGGGTCTTTGAACTCTCTGACCCGAACCCGACAGCTAACTTCGCAGGCTTCCCAGAGAGGAATAAGGCTTGGCCACGCAATACCCCAAGGGCCGCCGGCGCGCGACAGGCCCCGCTTCGGCGCCCAGTGCGCGCGGGGCGTTTACCGCCGGCAGGCCCCGGGATCCGCAGCGCGAAGCACGCCGTCGCCGGGGACCCTTCCGCCAGATTACTGATTTCGCCGCAGCCAGCGGCATGGGCCAGAAGGCCGGCATCGCTTTCGCAGCCACGGGCCTGGTACTGGCCATGACCGTTCCGGCGACCGGCCCGGTGATAACCTCGCAGCAAACCGGCCAGGCCGCGTCCGCGCTTTCCGCCGCCGCACAGCCTGAGATTTCCGCGACGGCGGGAGCCCGGATCGAGTTCAGCCGCTCCCAGGTGGCCACCAAGGCAGACCCAGACGGCAAGCTGAAACAGCTACTCAGCGCCCAGTCGGCCGGTGCCATCACCAGCGCAGCCTCCGCTGGAACTCTTGGCGCCCCGCTCGCTACGATGACCACGGTTTCGCCCTTCGGGTACCGGGTCAGTCCCATCACGGGCGGTTCAGGGGACTTCCATCGGGGACAGGACCTCGTGGCGCAGTGCAGCACTTCCGTCCTGGCCGCTGCCGCAGGCACCGTCACCTTCGCAGGTTGGCACCCGTACGGCGGAGGGAACCGCGTGGTCGTGGATCACGGCAATGGCCTGAAAACCACCTACAATCACCTGTCTTCCTTCAACGTGAGCCAGGGGCAGAAAGTGTCCCGGGGGGACGTTGTGGCCTTCAGCGGAACCACGGGCGCCTCCACCGGCTGCCACCTCCACTTCGAGGTTGAAGTAAACGGTGAAGTTGTCGACCCGAACGGCTGGCTCTAAAGTCACTGATGGCGAGCTCTCACATTGTTGTGACATGCCGTGTCCTGGATGTGACAATTGGTTCGAAACCCTGGTGCTGTAGCGCCATGGAGGGCCCGGACGGGACTTCCGCACTTAGCGCTGCCGAGAGATCGTCCTCCGCACTCGTCGCCTACCTGGCCTTGGAAGGCACCGACGCCTGGATGCGCCGGCACCAGGACCTCAGCAGCACCGGAAAACCCACGGCGTTGCCACCACGGCGGTTGGCCCTGCTCATCGCCAATCGGCATCGGATTGCACAACCTCGGCGAAGGCCTGGCCATCGGCTCCGCGTACGCTGTGGGATCCCTGGCGCTCGGGGCCACGCTGATTGTCGGTTTCGCCATCCCACAACACCACCGAAGGACTGGCCATCGTCACACCGCTGGCCAAGGAACCCGCTCGCCTGGGTGGCTCGCGGACGGTCGGCGAGGAAATCCCAAAGGGCGGCATCGTCATCGTATATTTTCCGCGCAGCGGGGGTGGGCTGCAGGACCCTTCAGCAATTGTCGCGGCAACGGTTGTTGCACCCTCGTTCGATGTGGCTGATGACCTTTCATCGGTTCACGCTAACATCGGGAGTGCCGGGGCCTCCGAGTAGATGGGCAAGCGGGGACTGATGCGCTGGCCGCGACACACGAGGATCCCACTACCTCTCAAGGCGCCCCTGGGCCATACTTGCGAGGTAGTCGTTGTATGTGTCGAGCTCTGCATCCTCGACGCGTTGTCGTTGCTTCGAGGTGCGCATCTCCCGGGTGCGCCAGCGGGAAAGGCAGACGATGAGTACCACGAATAGCGGTAGTTCTGCATAGGTCCATACCAGGGCCCCGGCGATCGCCTGATCGAGGATCGGATCATGGTCGCCGGTGGGGTTGGCGTATGCGCTGAAAAGCGGTGTCCCGGTTCGGAGCAGGATCAGGCCGAAGACGGCATGGATTTGGAGCTCGACGACGATGTCGACGAACCGCACAGCGAAGGGACACGTGGCAAGGGGTCGGACGACCATAGCGGTATCGCCGAGATGACGCCGAGGACGAGGAGGATGAACAACAGGGCGTCGTGGCCGAAGGGGATGCGCATGATGATGCTGATGACGTCTATGAGATAGAGAGCCGGGTACAGCAGGATCGCGGCGACGATGGCGACCACGGGGTGTAGTGCGGCGCGCCAGAATCGTGCTCGGAGTCCCGCGTGCGCGGCACGGAGCACGAGTCGTCCGAGGCCGGTGTGCGGTGTACTGCGCAGGAGAAGACGCCCCGGCGAGCCTGCGATGAGAAGCGGCGGGACGACGGTCAACAGGGTGATCTGTTGGAACACCAGGCCCGAGACGAACTCCTCGGCCAGGCGGTTCACGCCGAACGTCGTGACGGCAAAGATCAGGACGCATCCGGTCAAGAACGATGCCGTGCGGGCGATTGCCCAGCGACGGCGATGCCGCCACATCCAGATCGCCCCTCTCAGGTATAGCGCCGCGAGCAGCAGGGCGGCGACGGCGATTGGCGAGCCCGCGAGGGGTTCGAAGGCGACCCACTGGTCAATCGGTGGCATGGCAGGTTCCCTTCATCGAAGCGATGATACATCGTTATTTGGCCGCCGCGGTGCCGGGGTCAGGTGCGTCTGGAGTAGGAGTGCAGGCCGGGGAAGTACACGTTGACGACGGTGAAGTTGAAGACTACGGCGGCGAATCCGATGATGCACAGCCAGGCCGAGCGGTTGCCGCGCCCGCCACGTGCGGCCCGGGCGAGGATGTAAGCCGGCCTAGATGTACTGCCCAGGCAGCAGGGCGAAGTTCTTGGGGACAAGTTCGCCGATCACCATCGAAAAGATGGTGGCCAGGAAAATGCCGGCCACGGCGCCGATACCCGGCACTACGGCTTCGGGCAGTCCGGGTGGCCTTCCGCTGGCCACCGCCAAGATCGTGATTCCGTTCCAGGCCCTTTTCACGGCCGTGTTCAAGCCCGTGATCCTGCTATGCGAGCAGAGGCCCGCTGAGCATGCTGCTGATGGCCGGCTCGAAGGTGTAGCCGGTGAGAAGTGTGGTCAGCGTGATGCCGAGCTGGGCCCCGGAGAGGTGCGTCGAGGTGATCTTGAGGGCCTTGATGGTGGGCGCAAGGCGCTTCTCCCCGCGGGCCTGACGGGCTTCAAGATCGTTGCGGTCCAGATTGACAAGCGCGAACTCGGAGGCAACGAAAAATCCGGTGCCGACCGTGAGGACAAGGCCGACACCGAGCATGATCCATTCATACATTCGGGCGCCCCTCTCCCGCGATGGCCGGCGAACCGGTCAGAAGGTGGAGGGGCTTGGGCATATCTGAAGGAGGGTCATCCATAGTGCATGCAATTCTATCTATTCCATCAGGGGAGCTCAGCCGCCAGCGTGGCGGTTCCGGGTCGCCGCGAAATTCTGCGGAAACCGACGAAGCGATTTTGGAGGTTTCCGCGGCGCGGCTTGCCGACGGTGCCACCGGGCATTTTCCAGCAGTCCTGTTCGTAGCGGGCTTCGGGCTCGGCGGGGCCTGGAGGATCTCGGTTCCTCCCCCGACCGGCGCGGCAAGGTCGGTGCGCTAGCTTTAGTTTCTGTTGGTTCTGACGACTGCGATTGCGCCGATGAAGCCTGTGAGGGAGAGTAAGATCCCGACGGTCCGATCTGTGCTGTCGGCGGCCGCGGCGGTAGCCATCACTCCTATCAGTCCCAAGATGGCCATCGCGATGAAACAGAAACGTCGCATTGTTATCCTTGGGTTGAATAACTGGCGTGGACTGTCGGGGTAGGCACACTAATCACGGTACTCGTCCCGGCTGTGAACTGCAGGATCTTACCCCTGGGTGGTTGGCCGGGCACCGCCGCTGCTCACCGGCAGTGCCGGGGCTTGCGGCCAGGAGCGGCCGCTCCCGAGTCCTCAGCGGCTAGTTGCGCGCGACAAGGTGGTAGGCATAGAGGAGGGGGGCGTCCACGCTCGATGCAGCGATTTCCAGCGGGCCGGCTTCCGGGAGATCGATTTTGATGCTCTCCCGGGCGCCGTTGCAGGCTGCGCCGAGGCGGATCAATTCGCCCTCGCCGGCGCGTGCGGTCAGGAAGGCCTTGCCGCCGCCCTCGCACGCGAGCGTCAGGGTGTAGCTCCCCCCGGGCACGTTCTCCGTGCTGATAACCGGCTGTGTGTCCAGGATCCTGCCGGCGCCCTCGGCAACGGTGGTTGCGGTGGTGGGTAATGCCGTCGCCTCCCAGGAGGGGATATCGGCGGTCTCCACGGAAAGCTGCTGCGTGCAGCCGGTCAGGGAAGCAACGATCCCGGCGGCAGCCACCCATCGGAGGGCATGCGTCAGGGCTGAACATCGAAAGGACATGCCTCCAACTTACCCCGGAACCAGGAGTCCCGGACTGGCCCCTTGACCCGCAGGGTATGGTCGTCCAGGAAGTCCCTGACCAGTGCGGCGGCGGAAGCGTTCAGGAGACCCTGAGTGCATGGAGTGGATGGGTCGATGGATGGGTGACCCGGAACCGGCGGGGCAACGACAACGGTCAGGACGCCGGGCTGTTGTCCCGGGGGCCGGGACGGCTGCGGGTCAACCAGCGGTGCGTGGGGCCGGGACGCCGGCGAATACGCCCGGGTAGTTGTCCACGGGCCCGGTCCTGTTCGGCGGCCACGCGATCACGCTGGCCTTGCCCTCCACATCGGACAGGTCAACAAATCCACCGTCGGTGCCCCGATGCGCGCGTGAGTCGGCTGAGTAGTTGCGGTTATCACCCATCACCCAGAGTTTTCCGGGCGGGACCACAACATCGAAGGGCTGAACCCAGGCCGGCTCCGCGGCATTCAGGTAGGTCTCATTCAGCGCTGCGCCGTTGACGGTGATTTGCCCGGCTGCCGTGCAACACGTCACCCGGTCACCGGGGAGGCCGATGGCGCGTTTCACCAGATAGTTGCCCGATTTCTCGGGAAGGAGTCCCACGAAGCCGAGGGAGTCCTCAACGACGCCGCCAAGGCCGCGGTCCGGGCCAGGAGAGGTCTCCGGAAGCCAGTTCTTGGTATCGCGGAACACGATCACGTCTCCGCGCGCTAACCCAAACGGTTCCGGGATGAGAAGGTTGACGATAATCCTGTCATCGACCTTCAGTGTGTCCGCCATTGAAAAGGAGGGGATGAAGAATGCGCGGAAGAAGAAGGTTTTAATCAGGAAGGACAGGACGACGGCGGCCAGCACCACCAATCCAATCTCCCTGAACCAGGCCATGGCCCGGTGAGGGCCGGATTTGCCCGACGCTGCTTTTGCTGCCCTTAATCCCTGACGGGTCCGCGGCGTGTTTGTAGCGCTGTGTCGATCTGGTCCGTGCGCTCTTTCCTGGTTCCCTGGCATTCTTCGTCCCTTCTTCAGCAGCCGGTCTTGAAGGGAAAGCGGCCGCCGCCGGTCCCGACGGCCGGGCTAAAGGGGCCGGTCAAAGGAGAAGCCACAGGCGCACTGGTACGTCATAACACTTCGTAGCAGTTCCTGTGCGGTGTTCGGCGGTTCAGTTCCTGGCGATAACGGCATCTCTTCGGCCGTTACTAAGCGCATCGGCTTGCCGCAATGCACATGGGTGGCCAGCATATGGTCGACATCCGGATCCCGGTCCCTCCCGGCTGCTTCTATCCCGCCGATCGCAAAACCTTTCCGGATTGAAGCATCCTGCCCTGCCGAGGTTGCCGTGTATCGCTCAAGCGGTTGCTGTAAATCGTTCAAGGGGTCCTTCTTCGCCAGAAGGCCTCCAACTAATGACTCCTCCAGTGAAAGAACGCCCTGGACGCGATAGAGGTTCCCGCCACGGCTTCACGGCGATTAGAGAGTGGCCGCAGGAGATCAAACGATTGCCCGGCCACCAGGTTGCAGGGCCCGGACCCCCGAGGAACGGGGGTTTCCCTCTTCGCCTTGCAGTGCTTGCCCTATGCTTGTGGTCGTGCTGAATGAGTTTTGGGCCACCGCGCCGAAGTCCTATAAGGTCCTGGTCTTTAGTGCCATGGGCATGATCGCGGTGGGCATCGTGTTCACTGTTATCGGTTCCGCAGCCCGGCAGGAGTGGGCAGCCTTGGCTTCCCTGCCCCTGATTGGCCTGGGACTGGTGCTCCACAGTCTCGGTGTAGTGGTCCGCGGTCATAAGGTGCGCAAAAGCATCCCAAAGTGACTAAAAGTGGGCAGCCAGCCTCCAGCTCCTCCCGCCCGTGGCGGTGGCTCATGAAAGTCCGAGCGTACGGGGATATTCTCGGCCGTCAGAAGCGGTGGCGCGCTGCGGCCGGTGGCCGGTGGCCGGTGGCCCGCGAATGTTCTCAGTTAGAGAGCCGAACCTGTGGGCGATAGTGGAGACACCCGTCCCGAAGGGAGTACGCGGAGGCTGTTCAGCCGGCGGAACCGCTGGCCCTGGCCACGCGATGGCACGGAAGCAAAGCTCTTAGTGCCGAATGTTCTCCCCACCTCAAAGTTCAGGTGGGCTTAGGTGCAGGTTGTCTGCAAAATGAACCTACCAGGTTAGGGATAGATGAATTATTTGCTGCTGACGTCTGCTGAGCGTGGGCTCATGTACCTGACGGTGACTCCGAGCCCGGCACCGGGCCCCGGCCAGAATGGATTACGACCGGGGTTGAGCGCAGATCAGGTGACCCCCGGACTTCTCGGGTTCGTCATGACAGCCTTCATGGTCGTCGCAGTTGTCGCGCTCATGGTTTCCATGACCCGACGCATACGCCGCGTCCGGTACCGGGCGCAAGCAGGCGAAAGGCCCGGGAACACGGATGCACTCCCCACTGATGAAGGGAACGATGTCCTTCATCCTGAAGAGCCAGGGGATCCAGTGCTTCTCCCCGGAAAGACTGCTCCTGAAAAACAGGCCTAGCGTTCCTTGGTGTTCCACACTTTGACACTGATCTTGAGTTTTAGGCAGCCTGCTCAAACGAGTCCTTGCCGGGAGCCCTGGCTGGGGATCCTGGGTCAGGGCCGTCGCCCCTGCCGGCGGGCCCACCGGCGCAGAACCACAGCAGCCCCGCCTGCAACCACGCTCAGCAGGAGCAGCACCCAGCCGGCAACGGTGAGGGCGGAAGCGAGAACCACGGTGCCGGGTTCCAGGCTCTGGGCAGCCAAGGCGGTATCGACCGCGACGTTGGCCGATAAACGAATGATGATGAAGAGCAGGAGCAGTGCCCAGAGCAGACCGCGCAGGACCCTGTTGGCCACGTTTACGCCGATCAAGAGCAGCCAGCTGAAACCGAAAATTATGGGAAACAGGGTGCCGGCAGTCTTGTGAATATAGCTGAGCTGCCCGAGGGCGTCCTCGTTCATTCTCGCCCGCAGCTCGCCGACGTAGTCCACCGAGAAGCCGCCCATCAGGGAATCCGGCATCGCCAGGCCGCCGGAGAGCTGCGTCATCTGATTCAGCGTGAGCAGGTGCAGGTACCAGAAGAGGAACAGGCTGGCTGCCACCCCGGCGATCAGGATCACGTTGCCATTGCTTTGCGTTTTCTTCGATGGGTTGCCCGGGGTGGGTGTAATCACAGGCGGCAACTGGTGCTGCGGAACGGATGCTTTGCTGCCGTGTTTCCTGATGCGCTGGGCGGGTGTCTTGGACATGGCCTCATTATCCCGGCTGTTGAGGGACACGATGGACACACCTGATTGAGGACCTGGTGGTGCAGGCCCCTGCGTTGAGCACGTCGGGTCCGGGTCTTCGACGCGCTTCGGGTGGCGTCTTCGTGTAAGAACACAAATAGCGCCCGGCAACTGCAGGCAAGATAGGACCATGCTGGTACCTTCCCGCCGTCGTCTGCGGATCGAAGTCTTGATTGTTCTGGCGCTGTCGTTGGGACAGTCGGCTGTGTACTCTGTGGTGCAGCTTCTGGACAAGCTGACCAGCGCGCCGCTGGCCCAGGGCACTTCCACGCTCAACCGGTCGCAGAGCACACGCGAATACTTCGATCTGACGTATCAGTTGCTGGAAATCTTCTTTGCGCTGATGCCCGTCCTGCTCGTGATCTACTTCCTGACTGACCAGCGCCAATCACGTACCGTCACCGGTCACCGCAGTGGTTCGGTGTTCGAAAAGCTTGGCTTCAATTTTGCCCGCCCGGGAAGGGACCTGATTCAGGGATTTGGGCTGGCCGTCCTGATCGGTCTCCCCTCCCTGGGGCTCTATGCGGCTGGGCGCGCGCTGGGCATCACGACTGCGATTATTCCCAGCGCGCTGGACCCGTACTGGTGGACCGTTCCCGTGCTGATTCTCTCCGCAGTGCGGCACGCGGTCGTCGAGGAAGTCATCGTGGTGGGGTACCTGCTGGACCGTTTCGGGAAGTTCGGCTGGTCAGTACCGCTGTCCGTCCTTGCCAGCGCCACGCTCAGGGGCAGCTACCACCTGTACCAAGGCTTCGGGCCATTCATCGGAAACGCCGTCATGGGTGCGGTCTTTGCCTGGGTCTACACCAAAACCCGGCGCGTGATGCCACTGGTCATCGCCCACGCAGTGCTGAACACGGTGGCATTCGTAGGGTTCAGCCTCTTTGGCAAGGCAGCGGGGCTCGGGTAGACCCCACTCGCCGTTGAGAAAGCATGGCAGTTCTGGACGCTGTCCTCCCGGACGGTTATACCTGCTGGTCTCGGCGATGGTTGGGTCCAGCCGCTTCAGATCCCGCGATTTAGCACTCATGGAGAAACCGCCCGGGACAAGGGCGCTGCTCCGGCGTCGAGGTGCTGGATGGAGTCGGTGGTGATAAGGATCACGCGGGCCGTTGTGATGTCGAAGAAGAGTCCTGTGGCCTGCAGTTGGCCTGTCGCCAGTGCGGGGCCCGCGAGCGGGTGGTCTTCAAGTTTGCGCAGTTGCACGGCCACGTTGACCATGCCCAGCTGATCCAGCCGGCTGTAGCCTGCCGCTGCGGCCGCGGCTGCCACCGGGTGCCCGTCCAGTAATTCTTGGTGGCTTGGACGGGCGTGGCCGAGCCAGGTATTGAAGGCTTCGCCGAGTCCCAAAGAAGCGGGTCCGGTTTCTGCGTCGGCGATGACGGCCTTCATGGCTCCGCAGTTCGAGTGGCCGCAGATCACGATGGACTCCACGCCCAGCCCGGTGAGGGCGAAGGACAGGACCGATTCGATCGAGGCGTCCTCTCCGGCGTTGGACACGACGTTGCCTATGTTGCGCAGGGTGAGCAGGTCGCCGGGGCCGCTGCTGGTGATCAGGTTGGGGTTAACCCGGGAGTCCACGCAGGCCACGAACAGGGTGTCGGGGTTCTGGCCCTCCGCGAGGTCCTGGATGAGCGGGAGGACTTTGTCCGCATGGCGGCGGTGGTATTTGTCGACGCCCAGCAGGATGGAGCGCAGACGGAGATGCTCGACGTCGTCAATGCCCGCAGGCTGCCGGTTCGCCCTGGGTTGCAGCGGCAGCTCCAGTGCTTCCTGGCGTTGGGGGGTGTTGGCAGCTGCATCCTGGAATGCCGTGTTTCCATGCTCCTCGATCAGGACCGATCCTCCGGCCGCGGTGTGCTGCTTTTTCCAGGCGACCAAGGCCTCGTGAAAAGCATGATCCACGTAGTCCGCGCTGAGTTCGACCAGCACGTCCGTGCCTTCGGGGATCGAGTGCAGCACCCGGTTTAGCCGGGGCAGTGCGAAGAAACTGCAGGAACCGGCGATGCTGACGCGCCACTTGCCGTCCGGTCTGGAGGGTGAGGGCAGCGTAAGTTGGAGTTCAAGACCAAGAAGAGCGCCATGTGCAAGGAACCAGCCCCCCAGGCGTACCAATGCCTCTTCTAAGCGGAAAGGATTGAGCAATATGGATGGTTTCACGTGGGATTCCACTGTGTCAGACAAGTTCGACCGGCCGGATGAAGAAGTTGCACGGAATGGCTCTGTAGATGAGAGATCGACTCTAGCCCGACGCGAGAACCTGAGTCGGGAGGTCTTTCTCATCCTGGCTGACACAGACGAGATTGACGTCTGTAGCTCGCTCGCGATGAACTACACAACGCCCCCGGACATCTTGGACAGGACCGTGGAACGTTTCCCGGAGCTACGTGAATGGGCGGCGACCAACCCGAATGCATCCGCTGATTTGAAGAAAACAGCGCCGCTGGCTGAACACATCGCATTATCCATTGAGCGCTTTGTGGATCAGGTCGAGGCTACCGACGCAGAAATCCGGGAACTGATGAAGCGCTACTACAAGCTGCAGCCGCCTGGCGGCCCGCTCCTCGGGGACGTCTGGACTCAAATCCGCCCAGAACACTGAGAGGCGATATGAAGTCGACGGAGGGCAACCGAAAGGCGGATCTGCTGCGCCCAGATCCAAGGGCGTAACCGTTAATGTCCGATGCCCACAGCCGGGGACGGTCCTGATGGGTTATCCACCGCTGCTGCTCTGAGGGAGGTTTCCTGATGGCTCCGATTTTCAGCGGTAGATACCCCGGATTGACCCCAACCGGGGACAGATAACCCGTGTGGTCACCTTGAGTGCCGGCCAACAAATCAGCGCCTAGCTAGAGTAGACCTGCCCGTTCTTCAGTCGCCAGCCTCGGGCAGATCCAGAAGGCTGGCGACTGGGGTTGGCGTAAAGTCGAGCCCATCATCGCAAATCACGGGCATCATCAACACGACCAAACAAATGTTTCGTTCGTAAAAATTCGATGCCGATAGCTTGGTCCTCCATGTTGATGCGGGTGGCGAAATTAACCCAGGAGTACCCGCTCAACCGAGATTCTCGTCCATCAGTGAGGCACAATCTTGGTGCAAGAGTCAGGGCGTGGCTTGGCTGGAAGGCACACGGGCCCAGGAACGTGTGCTGGACGTACTTTTCCCTGAACAGGACAGCCCTCAACGCTGAGCCGTCTGAGTGGTATGACACGCCGCTTCCCTCTTCTCGGCAAATGTCTTTGCCCTGCCGAGGCCAAGGAAGTAAAAAACGTGCTTGGACAGCTTCCTTGCTGGCGAAGGACCGAGCCAGCTAAGAAGTCTGTTAGCGGCCATGAAAAACTGCCCGTAGGCGGCCACGAAAATGCCCACTGACGGCCAGTAAAACTGCCCACCGGTGGCCATGAGATCTGCCCACTTCCTTACTGAACTTGCCGCGTCTTAAGCGGCGGGGGCCTCTCCCCGGGATTTGATGACGGTGTCTAGTCGCACCAAATGTCGTCCCAGGAAGAGGCCCTGTATGAAGTCTGACGGAGAAATCATGGAAATTCTTGCTGCCTACGATCTGACCGGATCGTTGCGTGCCACGGCGGAACTGACGGGCTGTTCCCACCACACCGTGGCCAGACATGTTGCGGCCCGGGACGCTGGCCGGCCCATCGCCGAGCCAGCACCCCGAGACCGTGTCACTGACGCGTTTCTGCCCAAGATCGAGGAATGGGTTGAGGCGTCCAAGGGCCGGATCCGGGCCGACAAAGCGCACGAGAAGCTGCTCGCCCTGGGCTATACGGGTTCGGAGCGGTCCACCCGCCGGGCAATCGCGCAGGTCAAGGCCGCCTGGCGGCTGGGCCACACCCGCGTCCACCGGCCCTGGATCACCGAGCCGGGGATGTGGCTGCAGTACGACTTCGGCGACGGACCGCGCATCAACGGGGTGAAGACCATTCTGTTTGTGGCCTGGCTGGCGTTCTCCAGGTTCAGGATCGTGATCCCGCTGCGGGACAGGACCGCGCCCAGCGTGTTCGCGGCCCTGGACCGGTGCTTCCGGATCCTGGGCGGGGCACCGACCTACGTGCTCACGGACAACGAGAAGACCGTCACCACCGCCCACGTTGCCGGGGTGCCGGTGCGAAACCAGCAGACGCTGGACTTCGCCCGCCACTACGGCGTCACCGTGCTGACCTGCCAGCCCGCGGACCCCGCCACCAAAGGCGGCGTGGAAGCCTCGGTGAAACTGGCCAAGGCCGACCTCGCGCCCACCGTCACCAACCTCCGTGGCGAGTACGGCTCCTTCGCCGAGTTGGAGGCGGCCTGCGAGGCCTTCATGGACGAGGTGAACAACCGTGAGCACCGCACCATCCGGCGCAAGCCCGCCGCCGTGCTGGCCGAGGAAGCACCCCGGCTGCACCGGATCCCGGATACCGCGCACACGGTCGCGTTCGGACTCGCCCGGACCGTTCCGGAGAACACCCCGATGATCACCTTCGAAAACGCCCAATACTCTGTCCCGGCGCACCTGCTCGGAGCCCGGGTGTTCGTCCGCGCCCACGGCACCGGACCCGACGAGCAGATCATCATCATCCACCACAGCCCCGGCGGCCCTGTCGAAGTCGCCAGGCATGGGCGGGCGCGGCCTGGCAGCCCGGCCATCCATGATGAACACTTCCCCGGAACCAGGACCCGGACCCCTGGCGACTACGAGCCTAGGGCCCGCACCGCTGACGAGGCAGAGTTCCTGACCATCGGCAACGGCGCCGCGACCTGGCTGGTGGAAGCCGCCGCTGCCGGGACGGCACGGATGAACGTGAAAATGGCCGAGGCCGTGACCCTAGCCAAAATCGCAGGCACCGCCGCGGTGGACCGCGCCCTGGGCGACGCCGCGCTCCACGGCCGCTTCGCCCACGGCGATCTGGCTTCGATTTTGAACGCGAACATTAGACGCACCACCACCCACGCAGCGGACGAGACCCGGTCCCTGACCCAGGGCACCGGTGCCTGGGCTGGTCTGGGCGCTGAATCCGCAGCTGTGAAGGAGCAAAGCCGATGAGCCCGGTCAGCACCACGAACACCACCGCACCGCCGTTGGAGGCCGAGCTGGAAACCCTGATGCGGCAACTGAAAATGCCCCACGCCCGTGCCCTCGCACCGGAACTGATCGCGACCGCCCGCGCCCAGCGCTGGGAACCGGCAGAGATCATCAAAGCCCTCTTCGCCGAAGAAGCAGCCGGCCGGGCCCGGTCCATGCTCGCCACCCGCCGCAAAGCAGCAGGCTTCCCCACGGGCAAAACCTTCGACGCCTGGGACCCGACGGTTTCCTCCATTCCCGCCCCGACCCAACAGGCACTGCGCACCCTGGAATGGATCACCCGCAGGGAAAACCTCGTTGTCTGCGGGCCCTCCGGCACCGGGAAAACCTTCTTCCTCGAAGCCCTCGGCCAGCAAGCCGTCGAAGCCGGTATGCGAGTGGCCTGGTTCAGGCTCGAGGACCTCGGCGCCCTGATCCGCGCCCACCGCACCGACGACAGCGTCACCCGCGCCGTCACCAGGATCCTGCGCGCCGAACTCGTCGTGATCGATGACATCGGCCTGCTGCCAGTGGCCACCGACGCCGCCGAAGGCCTCTACCGGGTCGTGGACGCAGCCTACGAAAAACGCTCCGTCGCCATCTCCTCAAACCTGCACCCCGCAGGCTTCGACGAACTCATGCCCAAAACCCTCGCCACCGCCACCGTGGATCGGCTCCTGCACCACGCCCACGTCTGCCAGACCAGCGGAGACTCCATCCGCCTCACCCAGGCCCTCGCCGGAAAAGGAGTCACCCAACTGAACTAACAAAACCCGACGATGGCCAATCCCGCCGAACCAATCAGTGGGCAGATCTATTGGCCATCACCGGGCAGTTTTACTGGCCATCAGCGGGCACTTTAACTGGCCGCCGATGGGCAGAAACCAATGGCCATTGACAGAAGTCATCGTTCCGGGCATCGGCGCTACCGGACGACGGCCTCTGTCCCCTCCCACACCTGCCGGAGGGGAAACGGAGGACCGGCTAGAAGGAATGATGATTGCTGGGCGTCCAGGACTGTTGGCAGCCTAGCGTTGAGACCCTCTTGTTGGACGGGAAGCCGTCCCGCCATCGACGGAGAGAACGGCGCCCAGCAGCGGGCACTTGACTATGAGGATAGGAGGCGCCGGAACCAGAAGCATCACGGCCCCGAGGAATCATGTCAAGATGCCCGCCTGGGTTGATTCGTGGAATCATTTGATTTTGCCCGGATGGCGGGCTGCTTCTTGGGGCCTTGCTTGGCGGTGGTCAGGGTCAGGAGCTCTGTGCAGAGGGCCTGGATCTGGCGTTGGATGGCGGCCGGGTTCAGTGGCCGGTTTTCACGTTTCAGGCGGGCTTTGGTGGCTTTGGTGACGGTGCCGGTGTCGGCCAGGACGCGCTGGAACGGGGTGGCGGGCGCGTCGTAGGTCTTGGTGACCTTCGCGCCGGTCCGGACTTTCGCGACGAGTTTTTGCTGGGGTCCGAAGTGGTTGGTCAGCAGCCGCTGGAGCGCCCAGATCCGGTTCAGCAGTTCCAGCTCGCCGGGTGTGTCGTAGCGGTGGTAGCCGACGGTCTGACGGATGACGTGCCAGTTCTTCTGCTCGACATGGGCGCCGTCGTTCTTGTTCCCGGACCGGGACCGGGTGAAGGTCAGTTTCTCCTGCTCACACCAGCGGAAGAGTTCCCAGTTGATGAACTCCGAACCGTTGTCCGAATCGATCCCCAGGATCGGAAACGGGAACGCGGCGGTGGCGTCCTTGATCGCCGCGAAGACCCATTTCTGCGCCTTGTTCCGCACCGACCGGGTCTCCGTCCAACCGGTCGCGATGTCAGTGATATCAAGGGTGAAGCAGAACTCGCCCTGGTTATTGCCGCCCTCGTGGCCGACCAGATCGATCTCCACGAACCCGGGCACCGCATCATCCCACTCGGCCCAGGTCCTCACCGGAATCGAGTCCTTCAGCAGCGTTCCAGGTTTGGTGTGGGACCGGCCGCGGGGCTCCAGTTTCGCCCGGTCGGCCTTGAGCCGGCGGTCGATGGTCGCCGGTGAGATCGTCAGCAGCTGGGCCGCCGTGGCGGCGTCAATGCGGAGCTCTTTAAACCGCCGCAGCCGCGGGACCAGGTCCGGCAAAGCTGCCGCGAGGAGCCGCCCGCAGGGCGTTCCCTGGACCGCCCAGCAGAACCGCAGCGCCTCGGTCACCGGTTCCCCATAGAGCGGCGGCCGAGTCGGCCTGGGCAGCACGGCCCTCAGTACCAGCGCCTGCCGCAGGGCCTTGCGGGCGTGGTCGCGGTGCCATCCCGTCGTCGCGCACAGCTCATCGAGAATCTGCTTCTTCACGGCCCGGTCCGAGCGGGCGTAGCGGGTGGCGATGACCTTCGTGACAGCCCTGCGTTCACTCATCGAAAGCTCCATGGCTCACAGTGCCGACACGGCAAACGCCACCCCGGCGGACACGCCGCTACGCGGGCATTCTCAAATGATTCTTCGAATACCGCTACGCGGGCATCTTTCATGAGTCAACGCGCCCACTTCAACACGTCCCGCTGCCAGTCCAAAATGGCAAGGGGAGTGACCGCTAGGGCGTGTTGCTAAAGCTGGCTCCTAGCCAAGCAAGCGATGCGGCGAGCTGACGGCGGCCAGGAAGTTGCGGGCGGTTTTGTCGGATCTCATGGCGAGGCCGCGCCAGTTTTTGAGCCGGTTGAATCCACGTTCGACGACGTTGCGTCCTTTGTAGGCTTCGCCATCGAACGCTGGCGGCCGACCGCCAGAGGAGCCCTTCCTCTTCCGGTTGGCCGCTTAGTCAGATTTCTCCGGGATGGTGGCCTTGATGCCTCGGTCGGCCAACCAGGTGCGGTTGGCCTTGGAGGTGTACCCCTTGTCTGCAAGGAGCCGGTCCGGGCGGGTGCGCGGTCTTCCCCGTCCCGGGCGTGGAACCCGGATCTGTTCCAACGTGGTGGCCATCATGGTCGTGTCGTTGATGTTGCCGGCGGTCAGCACGGCTGAGAGCATGCGCCCCTTGCCGTCGGTTGCCATGTGAAGCTTGGACGTCAGGCCGCCGCGGGAGCGTCCGATCGCATGATCAGGCGGTTCAAGGCCGAGTTTCATGTAATTCGAGGGCTCCCCCTGTGTGGCGGGGAAGTGTCGCACCGTGCTGGTGGACGCGCACGATCGTGGAGTCAATTGACGCGATCCAGTCGAGGTCGCCGAGGGTGTCGGCACGGGTTTGGACGTGTTCGAGCACCCTGGTCCACGTTCCGTCTTTGGCCCAGCGGTCGAAGTTCTTGAAGACCGTGTTCCAATTCCCGAACCGCTCGGGAAGGTCCCGCCAAGGCGCCCCCGTCCGGAACTTCCACGCCGTTCCCTCCACGACGAGACGGCGGTCCGCGACCGGGCGCCCGTTGCCTTTCCAAGCCGGAAACAACGGTCCGATCACGGCCCATACTTCGTCAGACACCAGAGAACGATTGCGCACCACACCAGACAACCGCATCAGGGCCTAAAAGGGGTTTAGCAACACACCCTAGTACTACAGTCGCGTTTATTCTCTTCGCATCGGCGTTTTAACCGGGTTCAGCAGTGCCGCCGTGTTAATCCTGTCCGGTGGGTGATGATATTTGCGTGGCAGATGTACGGGAATGGGCCGATGGTTTGGTCGAGGTCGGGGAGCTGATCGGGGCGAGGTTCGCCCGGTCCGAGCCGCGGGCGAACGCGGTGGAGTACGTGCGCGGGCTGCTCTCCGAGGAGGAACGGAAGAACTCCTGGACGCTCTCGGAACGGGCCGGGCATCGGGTGCCGGACCGGATGCAGCGGCTGCTCTCAAGCACGGATTGGGACCCGGACGGGTTGCGGGACGATCTGCGGTCTTAGGTGGTGCAGAAGCTCGGGGACCCGGACGGGGTGCTGGTCGTGGATGAGACCGGTTTTCTGAAGAAGGGCCGTCGCTCTGCCGGGGTCGCCCGCCAGTATTCAGGGACCGCGGGGCGGGTGGAGAACTGCCAGATCGGCGTGTTCCTCACCTACGCGACCAAGTACGGGCGGACGTTTCTGGACCGGGAACTCTATCTGCCGAAGGAATGGACGGACGATCCGGACCGCGGCGCGGCTGCCGGCATCCCGGAAAGGCGCGGCTTCAAGACCAAACCGGCACTGGCCATCGACATGATCGAACGCGCCCTGGACGCCGGGGTTCCAGCGAAATGGGCTGCCGGGGATGCCGTGCACGGGCAGTACCACCGGCTGCGCCGCGCCCTGGAGGAACGCGGAATCTACTACGTCCTGGCGGTCCCGGTCTCCCAGCGCGTCGTGGTCAAGGACGGCTCCTTCCTCGGCGTTGAGAAGCGAGCCGACGCAGCGGTCGCGGACCTCGTCCCGACCGCGTGGCGGACCCGCTCAGCCGGCGACGGGTCCAAGGGAATCCGCCATTACGCCTGGGCGAGAGTCAGGATCAACGGCGCCGAAGACGGCCATGCCGAGCACTGGCTGCTGGCCCGGCGCAACCTGGCCACCCCTTCCGAACTCGCGTACTTCATCTGCCACACCCCCAAGCGCGTCGCCCTGGCCGAGATGGCCCGGATCGCCGGGGTCCGCTGGTCGATCGAGGAAACCTTCCAGACCGCCAAGGGCGAAGCCGGCCTGGACCACTACCAGGTCCGCCAGTACACCGGCTGGTACCGCCACATCACCCTGTCCATGCTCGCCCACGCCTTCCTCACCACCGTCAAGGCCAAAAAAGGGGCGCCGGAACCGGACCGGAAGGCCTCGTAGCGCTCTCCCTGCCCGAAATCCGGCACCTCATCACCCGCCTCGCCTGGGCCTGCCTCCCCGACCCTGGGCACGTCCTCAAACGATCGCAGTGGCGCCGAAAACATCAAGCGAACGCCCGCCAGCACCATTACAGAAAACGACAATCACGACAATAAACGCGACTGTAGTACTAGGGCTGCGAAATCCGTGTTATCAAGTTGCTTTCCCTCGTAGTATCTGAACAAGAAACGATGGTTCATTTTGGATCCGGGCCGCAGCCCAGCGGTAATTGCGGTCGACGAGCACGGTTCTGCCGTCACTTCGCTCGACAGAGAGTGGCTCTTGAGTACCGCGGCCTACTCGGCGGCCTTCGCTGCCTTGATCGTGGTGCTCCGCCGAGACCACCGGACCCGGACCCGATTCGGAAACAGGGCATCAAAACCGACGCTCGAATGGTTTTCCTAAAAGCCCACACGTGCTGCGTCGCGCCAGCATGGTTCTGGATCAGGCAGTCTCTGTGGTCCTGATTCAGGTTGACATACTGACCGCGGTTCGGGCGCCCCGCCCCCGTCCCTGCCAGATGCCAGAATCGCCAAGCCACTGTCAACCAGCTGGGAAAGTTCCTAACGGCCACGCAAAAGGTTCAGCGGTTCTTCCCGGGCAGGTTGCCCTTGTGTCGGACACCCACTCGGTAACCCAACCAGAACGCCAGTGTCAGCAGGCCTACAACAATAAGCAAATATCCAGCCCGTGCACCGGTGTCCATCAGGACGAGCTGATCCGATATGAACGTCTGGTCACTTGAAGAAACGTATGCGAACCATCCGATTGGCTCCCGAGGCACCAGAAGGGCCACAATTCCCGCGACCAACGCGGACACTGCAAGGACCGGTGTCAGCAGCAGCTGCCAGCGGCGGAGCGCAGGTCTGTTCGCGTCGTCTTCCCCCAAAGTCATGGCACTACCCTAGCCAATGCGACGACATGGCGACGCCTCGCGGATGGCAAAAGGCCAGTGTCGGTGGGCCCTTTCGGGTGACCTGAGGGGGTCATGCCAGGCAAGTGGCCTTCGCCTCCGGTCCGACTTTACGAAGTCGACGCTGATCCGCAGATGCTGCGCTTCATCAATGAGCTGGGCCTCGCCCCCGACACGTAGCTAAACGTCAGGGAACACCGCCCTTATGCAGATGTGACCACCATCCGGCCGCACGAACCCGACCGGGACACCAATCTGGGCGCGTCCGCCTCGCCAGCCATTTGGGTTGTCGGCGTATAGCCCGACCCAGCAGAGAGCCGCGCCGTCGTGTCCTAATCCGGCGATCATGTGCCGTCTCCAAAACCGGTCGTGTCATCGCCGGGCTGCCGGCGGCCAATCTTTCAGGCACAGCCGTCCTCCGCCCAGCCAAAAGGGTTCCATTATGGCGGTTCATTCGAGAGGGCCTGCCGGTCCGTAGAGGACCGGCAGGCAGCGGGAAGGCTGTCTTCCAGCAGTTCTAATCGTCGTCATCGCAGCAATCATCACAGCAATCGTCGCCGCGACAACCGTGCTCACAGCAGTCGTCGCCGCAGCATCCGGTGTTCATCCAGCTCACCTCCTCCCCTTTGTCGACGTGGACGTCACTAAAGGTCTTGCCCGACGGGCCGGTGACGTTGATGATGCGCGTCCGGTCCGGGTCCTCGGCCTCAAGGGCGGTTCTGCCATTCTGCTCACGTCAGGCTGGACGGAAACGTCTGGGTTTGTGAGGATTCAAGGCGCTCCTGCAATTCTGGGTGGTTGGTGCCGGTCGCGGAATCGGTGCGCGGAGTCATCACATGAATCGCCCGCCAAACGCGGCCGCCGTGGGAACCGAGGACTGAACGTCAAGGACAGGAAAAAGGGCGCAACAGATACCGTTTCAGGTTCTTCGTTCTCCTATGTAGGATAGTATCGCCGTTATCCTATGCAGGATAGTACTCCGCGCGCGGGGTGCCATGCCTATAGGAAGTAAGTACGCCGGCACCCGAATCGAGAATTATTGCGAAGGATCCTGCATGCGTATGCACAATGACCCCACTGAAATGACGGCCATGGAATCGGCCATTCCCCAGTGGCTGACGCCCGTCGCTTGGTTTTTTGTCACACTGGGTATTCTCTCGGCCGCTGTTGTTCTTTATGACGTATACGTGCGCCGTTACCGCCAAAGCGAACGCACGATGGAGGCGGTGTGGCCCATTACGGCCCTGTACCTCGGCCCCTACGCTCTGTGGGCCTACTACCGTGTGGGCCGCGCTGGCAGCCCGAAATGGCAGCAGGAGAACGCGGCGCTTCCTGAACAACGCCTGTCGTTGAAGGCGCTGGCCGGCGGAACTCCCGGCGGAGCAGCGGCCACGGTAGCGCACTTCGTTGGCGTTCCGCTGGTGATCGCCAGCGGCCTCACCATCGCCGGAACGAACCTGTGGGTTTTGATCATCTTCATTGCCCTGCTTGCGATCGCGATCCTGTTCTTCTTCGAACGTTTTGCCTCCCCTGTCTGGAAGGGTGGGTCTCAGTCCGGGAAAAGCGCAGGGGCTGCCTTCCTGGCGGCGACGGTGACAGTGCTGGCCTTTGACATCGGCATGGGCGGATGGATGATTTTCCTCCATTTCGGGATGCTCATGCCCGCGCCTACCGACGTGAATTTCTTTTTCCTGATGCAGATCGGAAACATCCTCGGCTTCGCTACCGCCTACCCGGCCGTTCGATGGCTGATTCGGCGGAGAAGCGAGGGACCGGCCCGTGAGACAGCCATTCCCGCATTCAGCGGACGCGCTAACTGATCGACCATCAGGGGCGTGTGCTCCCGGGCTGGCTAACATGAATACGAGGGCGGGAAAAGGGGTTTCTCCTCTCCGCTCAACCCGTCGATCACGCCGAAAACCAGTTCACATGACGTTCCTGATTCGCCGACGGCCAGCACCGTAGAACGAACGTCTCAGGGCCTTGACACCCGAAGGATTCCCAATGCCGCTTCCATCCGCAGTCCCGCCGGAGGGCGCCGAACCGGTTATTCCCCGGCTCCCGGCCGGATATCTATGGCTTGGTTCCGTTGCTGTTGTTATCCTCACTGCACTGATTTTTTTCGGTATTGGCTGGTCGTCCGCCACGCCACGGCCCGTGTCGGATACGGGCGCGGACGCCGGGTTCGCCCGGGACATGCAGGAACACCACGCGCAGGCTGTCGAGATGGCCCTGCTCATCCGTGACAAGTCCAGTAACGAGGAGATCCGGGCTATCGCTTACGACGTTGCCACCAGCCAGCAGCACCAGAAGGGGCAGATGTACGCCTGGCTGCAGGACTGGGGACTGTCGCAGGCGCGCCCGATCCCGCCTATGGCGTGGATGGAGTCAGAGTCCGGCGGTCATGGAAGCGCTTCGCCGCATGCCGCGCAGAGCGGCAGCGGCGGCGCTGACGGCGCGATGGAGGGCATGGCCACCCCTGAACAGATGCAGGCGCTGCGCAGGTCCTCCGGCGCCGAGGCGGACCGGCTGTTCACCGACCTGATGATCCGCCACCACCAGGGCGGCGTCGCCATGGCCTCTGCCGGGGTACGCCTGGCCGAGACCTCCACGGTACGGGATTTCGCGGCCCTGGTCGTGGACGCCCAGACCGCGGAAATCACCGCCCTCCAAGAGCTGCGCCGCAGCCTCTGACCGCCCTAAGGAAAGCGAGAACACAGATGCCGTCACCCAGGATGAGCGCCGAGGAACGAAAAGCCCTTGTCAAGGCAATGCAGGCAAAAAAACGTGCGGCCGATAGGCGCAAGGCCTGGTTGATCTATGGCACCGGCGGCGTCGTCGTCGCCTCCATCATCGCTGCCACGGCTTTCGTCGTCGTCGGCGAGGTCCAGAAACAGGAGACCGCCAAGGCTGAGGCCGCCCGGCCGGTGGAAGGCGTCCAGGACTTTCCCGACCAGTCGAGGAACCATACCCGCGAAGCCGTCAGCTACCCCCGAAACCCGCCCACGGGCGGCGACCATGCACCGGTCTGGACGAACTGCGGCATCTACACCACCCCGGTCGAAGCGACCCGGGCGGTGCATTCCCTTGAACACGGGGCCGTCTGGCTTTCCTACCGGCCGGACCTCCCCAAGGACCAGGTTGCCGAACTGACCTCGCTGGCCGGCGCCCAGGATTACCTCCTGCTCAGCCCGGTCACCGACCAGACCTCGCGTGTTACCGCAACCGCCTGGGGAAAACAGCTCTCGGTGGACAGCAGCAGCGACGAACGCATCGCCACCTTCATCAAAAAATACCGGCAAGGCCCCCAGACCCCGGAACCCGGCGCCGTCTGCACCGGGGGTGTCCAGGGCTGAGTGCGTGGCACTGAACGCCGGCAAAGATGGCAGATCCGCAGGCTCTGCGTCTGGTGCGTCTGGTGCGTCTGACCAACGTCGCGGTTCCGCGGTTGTGAAATCCACACCCGAGCGGCCCCGGAGACGATAGGGACTTCGAGGAGAACGCTTATCAGCACATCCGGCCGTCTTCGCGGCGGGATGTGCTTGTTTCCGAGGGGGCAGGCTATGGCACCTCTATCATCCGAGCGGGCGTCCCTCCGCCGGGCCTGCGGCCTCCCGACGCCTACTGGCCCTGCGCCATCAGTCCCATGAGAACGACCAGGTGTCCGGACGATGCATAAGGTCCCTTGCACCTCCTGTCCCCGACACCATCGAAAGAGGTGCACACGAAGCCGGCATCCGGGATGGGCGCCAGCCGCACCTACGGGAGCAAGGTGCCAGCCAGGGCTTGCTTCGGGAGCAAAGTAGTCCCGAAGCAAGCCCCATCGCAGGCTCCTGAAGGGTGGGAAAGAACCCTAGGGAGTCACGGCGTCAGGACTGGTTGTGCATGGCGAAATTGGCTCCGCCGTCCTTGGAGACCAGGACGCCCTCCCCCGTGGCGGCCCAGATGTTGAGCTGACCGTCGGCTGCCTTGGTCGTGGTGATGGCCTGGACCTCCCCGTCTACAGTGCCTTTACGGGTCCACGTCACGCCGCCATCCGCGGAGTAGTGGACTGCTCCGGAGGGTTCGATTCCGATCGCATCGGCGTTGTTGGCGAAGGCGGCGAACTGGATAAGCGGGGCCGAAGGCACCAGTTGCCACGTCTTGCCGCCGTCGGTGGACCGCTGCGGTCCTTGCTCCGTGGTGGCCAGGACTGTGTCGCTGCCGGGGTGTCCTGCCAGCACGGCCGGCTGGAACTTGGCGGTGGACGTGTCCCAGGTTTTCCCGTCCGGGCTGGTGCGGAGAACTCCGTCAAAGGCCACGATGCCACTGTTGGTCATGGTCATGGCGTGGAAGTCGGACTCACCCTGGCGCGAGAGCTGCTCCCAGGTCTTGCCGCCGTCACCGGACCGGATCAGGCCCACTGGATTCGGAAGGGTCGAGCCCTTGCCGGGATGACCGGAGGCGTAGAAGATTCCCGGATCTTCCGAGGGCGAGAAACCCATCAGGTCAATGGTCGGGCTGAGCTTGACGGCCGGCTTAGCCGTGACGTCGAAGAGGCCGTCGTGAGTGGCGATCATGATCTTGCCCGTCGGTTCGTCAACGGCGATTCCGTGGATGTGGGCGGACGGGTAGTCCTCGGCCGGTGTGGAAGAAGATGATTCACTCGGGGCTGCTGGCGCGGCACAGGCGGACAGCGCTAGCAGAAGTGCTGCGGCCGCCGCCGGGATTCCGGCGAATCGGATGGTGCATAAACGGGCGGGGGACGGCATGGAGGCTCCTGGAGGTAATTGTCATTGCATAAAGACGACGCATGGCCGGAACTGCGGAACGGATCCCGCAGAGGGCGTCGGCGCCCTGGGCCTTATGGAACTTCTTCTGTGCCCTCCGCGCCCCTGACGCCGGACGGGCTGAGCGGGAAGGGAAGCTGCGGCCGTTCTTTCCGGCCCTTGGAACCCCCGGTTATCCGGCCGGTCGCCGGGGGTGGCTCGGCTTTGATTCTGGTGCATAAGGTTTCAGCGGCTTCCTTGTGCCATACGGCTTTCGGATTCTTTTTCGTTTTGGAATCCGGTCGTCGCCGCGGTTTTGAAGGCGTTCAGGCGGGCGGAATTGACGACAACGCTGATGCTCGAGAGGGCCATGGCCACTCCGGCGACCATCGGAGACAGCAGGCCTCCCGTCACTGGATACAGCAGACCTGCCGCCAGCGGGATCGCGGCGGTGTTGTAGCCGAAGGCGAGCACAAGATTCTGTTTGATGTTCCGCATGGTGGCCCGGGAGAGCGCAATGGTGGTGATCAGCCCGGATAGTTCGCCGGACATGAGCGTGACGTCGGCGGCTTCGATGGCCACGTCGGTTCCGGTTCCCATGGCTATGCCGACGTCGGCCTGGGCCAGGGCGGGGGCGTCGTTGATGCCGTCGCCCACCATCGCCACCAGTTTCCCTTCATCCTGGAGAGAACGGATTGCCGCTGACTTGTCCGCCGGCAGCACATCCGCGAGCACGCGGCTGATGCCGGTCTGGCGAGCGATGGCCTCCGCTGTCGCCTTGTTGTCGCCGGTGATCATGACCACTTCGAGCCCGCGTTGCTGTAGCTGGGCGACGGCGGCCGCCGAGCCGGGCTTGAGGGTGTCTGCCACTGCGAGGATGCCGGCGGGTTTTCCGTCGACGGCAACGTACATGGGTGTTTTCCCGTCCCTGGCTAATCGTTCCGCCTCGGACTCCAGCCCGGAAGTGGGGATGCCGGCGTCGGCTAGGAGCCGGACGTTCCCGATCAGCACCTCATGGTTGTCCACTGTTGCCCGGATCCCTTTGCCGGTGATCGAGTCGAAGGCTGTTGCCTGCGGAAGGCGGTTTCCTTTTTTGCGGGCACCGGCGACGATGGCCGCAGCGAGGGGATGTTCGCTGTCCGCTTCCGCCGCCCCGGCCAGGCGCAGGAGGTCTTCGGCGTCGTACCCGGGGGCCGGGACGGTGTCGGTGAGTGCGGGTTTACCGCGGGTCAGAGTCCCCGTTTTATCCAGCACGACAGTGTTGAGCTTGTCCACCGTTTCCAGGGCGGCGGCATCCTTGACGAGCACGCCCAGGGAGGCGCCCTTGCCGGTGGCAACCATGATCGACAGGGGCGTCGCGAGTCCGAGCGCGCACGGGCAGGCAATGATGAGGACACTGACGGCCGCGACCACGGCCAGCGACAGGGAATCCCCTACCGTGAACCACAGAACGAAGGTGGCGATCGCGATGAAGACCACGGCGGGCACGAAGTATCCCGAGACGGCGTCGGCCAGGCGCTGGATGGGTGCCTTCGAGCTCTGCGCCTCCTGGACCAGCCGGATGATCTGGGCCAGCGCGGTGTCCGCCCCGACGCGGGTGGCGCGCATGGTGAAGGCCCCCGTGCCGTTGACGGTCGCGCCGATGACGGTGTCGCCGGCCTGCTTGGTCACCGGCAGGCTCTCACCGGTGACCATGGATTCGTCCACCGTGGAGCGGCCCTGGATGATCTCGCCGTCGACGGGGATCTTTTCACCCGGCCGGACCCGGATCTCGTCGCCCGGCCGGACTTCTTCGACCGCCGTCTCGATTTCTTGTCCGTCCCGGATCACCCGGGCGGTTGCGGGAGTGAGGGCTATCAGGGCCCGGATGGCGTTGCCGGTGCCGGCGCGCGCCCTGGCCTCCACGAGCCGGCCCAGGAGGATCACCGTGATGATGAAGGACACGACCTCGTAGTAGACGTCGCGGACATCGGCGGGCAGGACCTGCGGGGCGAAGGTCACGACGAGGCTGTAAGCGAAGGCGGCGGTGGTGCCGAGGGTGATGAGGCTGTTCATTTCCGCCGAACGGTTGGCGAGGGCGTGCCAGCCGATTCTGTGTACCGGCCACCCGACGACGAGCATGACCGGCAGAGTCAGCAGCAGCTGCATCAGCGGACTTTGCAGGGCATCCGGCACATACCGGTCGTCGATGAAGTACGGCCCCATTGCCCCGTACAGGACCGGCAGGGTGAGCAGTGTTCCCAGGCCCACGCGCCAGCGCAGATCGCGCAGTTCGGCTTCCCGGGACTTGGCCTCCGCGTCCTCGGTGTCCGTCGAGCCTGGCTGTGCCCGCAGCCGGGCCGGAAAGCCTGTGGCTTCGGTGACGGCGCGTTCGAGGGCCGGAACGTCCGACTGTTGCGGGTCGTAGAGAATCACGGCCCGCTCGGCGCCGAAATTGATGGTGGCGCTGTCCACGCCGGGGATCCGCCGGAGCACCGCCTCGGCCCGGCCCGTGTCTATCGGCAGGCTGCGCAGGGCGCCGGGAAGCATGAATTCGGCCCGTTCGGGCCGGCCCTGCTGCTCAACCATGGGCCCCACACCGACCGCCCGTGCCGTCTCCCCGCCCCGGTTCCGAGGGACCGACGGCTCGGACACCGGAACGGGATTGCCGCCGGCAGGCATCGGGTCCGCGGCCGCACGCCGCTCCTCCGTGATGTCGCCACGGTGCCCGTCGTCCGCTGTACCGTCAGCCGGTTCCACGGTCAGCCTGCCGTGGAGCATGTTCATGCCGCACGCCCAGGGATACTCGCCCGGTTCGTCAACGGTAAGGTCCAAAGCCGTCGTGTCGAAGGCCGCCAGAGAGACGCTTTTGCGCAGATCCGGGAAAACGACACGGCTGGTGCAGTCGCTGTTGTCCTGCCGGTCGAAACGAAGCTGCACGGGAACCCCGGCGGTGACGCGCACAAGGTCCGGCGAATATCCGCCCCGGACCGTAATGTCGACGACCTGCACACCTTCCCGGTACTCCGCCGAAGCGGCCCTGCGTGGAGCAAAGAAGTACCAGGCGAGAAAGCCGATCAGGACGGCGCCCGCCAGAATCACAACAATATCGACAAGATCCATCTGTGCCGTTCCCCTCTACTGGTACCGTTGCCCGCTTACCCAGGCCGACCCTGCGCTGTACGGCGACGTCCGGGCCATTTCAGCGGGCGGGCGGAAACGCGGGGTACTGAGGCAGGAACCCGGCCGCCGGCGGGTTGCACACGTTATTTCTCCAATACTATCCTGCTTAGTATAGTATCCTGCTGAGCCGCGGGCGCTTCAGAGCCACCATTGGGCGTCGCCCTTCCGCCATGTGCCCGTCGGCGGGGGTGCCAGGGGTGCTGATGGGATTCGAGGTCCCGGACTACCTGAGCCGGCTTCGGTCGGGCCCCGGGGCTGCTCTGCCCGCCAAGCGGTGCTGGCCGCTCATGCGGTCATGATGAATATCGTCGGTTGCCTGCATTTATTCCTAACACCCTGGCCCATGTTCCACGGGTGTCGTACCGCCATGCCGGGACCGGTGCCTGAGCGATTCGGTTGATGGCGGGTTGCTGCACCTCACGGGATCCTTCGGGGGCAACTGCGGAGCCTAAACCCGCCTAGTCCGGACCGTACCTTCCTTGCGGGCCAGCCTTCAGCCCGAGCCGGCGTCAGTGCCCGGACGTGCCGATGAAGACGGGAAGAAAGCGGAAGAAGAGGGTGGCGATGACGGCCACGTACAGAAGCGCCACCAGCATCCATCCGGTTTCCCCGATCAGTCGGGTGGTGCGCTCCGGCAGCTTGATGACCCCTGAGGTGATGTTTCTGACGGTGACCCAGACAAAGAGGGGGATCATCATGGCCCAGACCACCATGCAGTAGGGGCAGAGGATGCCGATTACATACAGAGCCTGGTACCACAGCCAGCCTACGAAGGCCATTCCGAGCGTCACGCCGACCTGCAGGCCGATCCAGTACCAGCGAGCGAGGACTGCCCCGGAGAGCAGGGCCATGCCGGTGGTGATGATCACGGCGAAAGCCGCGATGCCAATGAACATGTTGGGGAAGCCAAAGAGAGAACTCTGCCAGGTCTTCATCACTTCACCGCAGGAGATCCAGGGATTGATGTCACAGCTGGTGATGTGGTTGGGGTCCATCAGGGCCTCGAGTTTTTCGAGGGCCAGGATCCCGGAAGCGATCCAGCCGATGGTACCCGTGATCACCAGCAGCAGGCCAAGAGGCTTATCACGCGTGGTGGCGGGTACATCCCGATGTGCCGCATCGGGGTTCTGGGCTGCCTGGTCCATGGCTGACGAATGCTGTTCGGTTGTTCGCATCATGAAGTTGCGGTCCTTTGGCTCGGAGGATTCTAGCGGGGGTCGTTCCAGCGGCGCCGGGCCCGCTCCGCGACGAGATTACATGACCGTGTTGGCGCCGGCACCGGGCCAGCGTCAGGCCGAGAGCCGATGCACCCAGGAACAGGCCCAGAGGGGCCCCAAAAATCATCCCCCAGGCGGCGTCGGCGGAGTCTGATGGCGCGGGGACCGCTGCTGGCCCAGCCGAAGCGGCTTCTCTTTTCGGGACGGTGACAAATGAGGGAGCTGAGTCTGATGGATCGGGCTGACCCGCGACGGTCTTTTCGTTTCCGGTCCCGTGGATTCATGAGCGCCTGCCCGGAGAGCTCTCGGAGTTCCGGATGAGGTTGCGGATGGTGATGTCCGGGTGGGAATCGACCAGGCGGTCCTCGGCCTCGGCGTCCTCCCCTTCACTGTCGGTCCTCAGGGGCATGGCGCGGCCCCCGAATCGCGCCTGCAGGACGGCCGTGGCTGCATTGCGCTGCTTTTGGAAGAACAGGTAGCTGATGGCGAAGGAAATCAGCCCCCCGAAGACGACGGCCAGCAGCCATCCCAGCTGCAGGAAGACGAACAGGGCAAACAGCGGAACGAAGAGCGCAAGCCGGATCAGGAAGTATTTCACGACAGCCACATCCAGTACTATAGCGGATAGTAATAGCGGGCCTGTAGGTCCCCCATGACTTGCAGGAGCACAATGAGTCCCGGTGAATTCTTCGCACAGACTGCCCTGTCCGGCGCACTCCTGATCGCGATTCCTTTGGCCGTTATTGCCGGGATCGTCTCTTTCATCTCGCCTTGCGTACTGCCGTTGGTTCCGGGCTATCTGGGCTACGTTGCGGGTCTGGCCGGCACTGATGACACCCGTGCCAAGCGTCGGATCGTCATCGGGGTCAGTTTGTTCATTCTCGGCTTCGCGGTGGTTTTTGTGCTTTACGGAGCAGCGTTTGGGGCGGTCGGCGGCTGGCTGGCCCGCTGGCAGGACCTGCTGATCCGGGTTTTGGGCCTGGTGGTCATCGTGATGGGCCTGGTCCTCATCGGGCGTGTCCCGTTCCTGCAGCGGACGGTGAAACTGCCGTGGAAGCCGTCATCCGGGATTGCCGGCGCACCTTTCCTGGGTGTTGTCTTCGGCCTGGGCTGGACACCGTGCATCGGACCCACGCTCAGCGCCGTACTGGCTCTGAGTACGGCCAGTGGCTCTGCATGGCGTGGCGCCCTGCTTGCCTTCGCCTACTGCGTCGGCCTCGGAATCCCGTTTCTCATGGTGGCACTCGGAGTCAACTGGGTCAGCGGAGCGGTCTCGTTCATCAGGCGGCACATTCGTAAGTTCAACATCGGCGGCGGCATCATCCTGGCGGTCCTGGGTCTGCTTATGGTTTCCGGCGTCTGGACGCAGTGGATTTACCAACTCCAGAATCTGATCGGGACCTTCGCAACACCGGTCTGAGCCCTGCGGGCGAATCGCAGCAAACGCTGACTCACGCAGCAGTGGAATCTGCCCTGGGACCGCTTCGGGCCGCCCGGCTGCTACCCCTCGCCGGCGGGATGCACACCAGCCGCTTCTCCGCTACTATCGTAGATAGTAGTATTGTGGTGTACCTGTAGTTCGAGAGAAAGTGTGATCGACATGATGGGTTACGGCGACGGAATGATGGGCGGCTGGAGCGGAAACTCCATGATGGGCGGCTGGTCCCTAGCATGGAGCATTCTGGCCCTGATACTGGTACTCGCCGCCGTGGCGTCCGTGGCACTACTGGTCGCCTGGCTAGTCCGACGAGGTCCCGTCACACAGGGCGGGGTCCTGCGCGGCGGGCAGGAGGCCGGCGAGATCCTGCGCCGGCGCTTCGCGGCGGGCGAGATCGATGACGAAGAGTACAGGCGGCGCCTGACCGTGCTGGACGGTCCGTAGTACCCGGCTGCGGGCGGGGCTTTGGGTTCGGCGGGCTGAACCCTCGACGACTGCAGCGCGCATGTACTACTATATAGCTTAGTAGACTTGGCCGGTTGTCCCCTGGACCCCTTTCAGGGTCCTGCCGACCAGGCCGTCCCTGGCGATCACAGGACCGGGGCGACTGACCCAATAATCGTCTTCACCGATCACTGACACAAGGAGCGCAACAATGGAACAGATTTTCTACGGACTGGCAGTTTTGGCTTGCCCCCTTGGCATGGGTGCGATGATGTGGCTGATGATGCGTTCGGGCAAGAAAGCGTCCGCAGATGCCGCCCCTACGGAAGCGTCTGCGGCAGAGCTCGCCCAGCTGCGCGCCGATCTTGACAGGCTGCGCGCGGGCCAGAACCTCGCCCATGAAAGCGGCACCGCCGCCGACAAGGGAACCCGATGACCGGAACCGTCACCGCCCTCATCGTGTTGCTGCTTTCCCTGGCGGCATCATATTTCTTCTGCGTCAGGCCAATGCGCAAGGGCCACTGTGCCATGGGGCAGCTGGCCTCCGGCACGGGCACGGCCTGCCAGGACCGTGCGGCCATGGAAGAAGCTGCGCGTCTCAAGGCCGAGATTACGGCCCTGCGCACGCAATCGACCCAGCCGGACCCCAAGTAGCCCTGCCACCCACGGACCCACCACCAAAAGGTAACTCCATGCCCGGTTGTAAGCCGCGGGGCTCTTCCGGTCTGCCCCCTTCCGCTCAATGCCCCGTTACCGGCACTCTCCCTCCGGTTGACCCTGCGGACAGGCCGGCGGTGCTTCCCCCATGGAAGGGCCGGCAGTGACGTCCTCCCGGCCGGCCGGTGCCTCCAGACGGCGGCTGGCAGGGCAGGGACCGGTCCCTGCGGCCCCGGTGCTGCTCGTCCTGATCGCACTGGCCCTCTCTTTTGTGTGTGCCACGAACTTTTCACCGTCCGGCCCTGTATTCCCGGCCGTACCGGCCTTTGCGGCAGCCCCTCTTCCAGGTGTTCAGGAAGCGGCGGCGGCGCAGGCCCCGGATGACTCCTGCGCCGCCCCGGCAATCCAGAGTTCAGCCGCACCAGCTTCAGTTGCCTCCTGCGCGAGTGACGCGCCCGTCCCTGCCAGCGCCCGGGAACAGGCACAACCTGTCCAGCTGGCTGACGCACCGCCGCTCTCCCGCGAGATGCCAGCTCCGGGCACCTTTCCCGGGCCCACGCGGGCTATCCGCACCCGGGCTCCAAGCGCTCCGTCTCTGACGCAACTTTCGATCAGCCGGACATAAAAACCCGCTGTATCCAGGCACCGTCCGCCGTGGCCTTGCTGCCCGCCGACGTTCCTTGGCCTGCCCTGGCCGCCACGTTCATTCCGGCCCGGCGCCGGCTGCCGTCATCTCCCGACGAGTTCCCGCCTGCCCGTCTGCCGCAGGCGCACCCGCCCCTTCCGGAACCCTTCATGGTGCACATCCCGGACCACCCCAAAAGGACACGTTTTCATCATGACCAAGAAACGGCGCAGGCCGGTATCAAAGAGGCCGTCCGAGGCCACCACGAACAATCCCCGCCGGGGACCGGGCCCCGTCGCCGGCCTTCCCGGCGGGTTCGACATAGTCGCAGCGGTCGCGGCCAAGCAAAGTGTGTCCGCCGGCCCACGGCAGGACACGGATAGCACCGTCGAACGCGGCCTTCCGCACTCCCACCCGAAAACCGGACCGCGCCGGGCCCGGGGCATGGGCCCTGTGTCCACGCCGGCTCCGACTCCGCCCTCCCTGCCTCAGGCCGACCCGCCCCTACCCGCGGATGCAGTACCGGATCCCGCCGCAGGCAAGGAGCGCCGCGGATTCTTCGACAGCCTGGATCCGCAGGGGCTGGCGGCGACGCACTGGATCGACACCGACACGTGGGAGGGCCCGACAAGAGTATGGGTGCGCTTCTCCGGCATCAGGGCCGCCAGCGAACCCGGCGCGCCTTCCGAACAATTCGAGACATACGAAGACGTGGATTCCATCACGCCCGGAACCGGCAGGATCGCTGTCACCTCGCGAGTGACCGGGGTCGGCGCGGGAACCTGGAACGTAACATCAGTGCCTGTCGGCGGCGCGGTGAACGCCCCATCGCGCCCGGCCCGCAGGGTGCTTCCAGGAACGGTCCCGCTCTCCTCGACGGTTCACACCCGGTTTGCCGCTCTCGCCCAGGGACCGGGGGTCCATCTCGCCTCGTGGCCGCTGCTGGTGGCTCTGGGTGCCATCCTGGCCGTCGTGCTTCAGGCCATGTTCCTGAGCAGGCAGGGCATCGATCCCGCCGGGCCCGTCTGGCTGACCATCGCGGGAAACACCGTGGGAGGGGTGGGCGCCCGGCTGTGGTGGCTGGCACTGAAATGCCAGCCGCTGACAAATTTTCTTAAGGCAGGTGCCTGCATCCAGGGCTTCATCGCCGGGGCGCTGGCGACCGTCATTATCGGTTCGCTGATCCTTGGCCTGCCGACAGGCCGGATCCTCGATGCCACGGCGGCGGGACTCTTCTTCGGGATGGCGGTGGGGCGGCCCGGCTGCTTTTTCACAGGCTGCTGCGCCGGCCGCCTGACCGACTCACGGTGGGGACTGTGGTCCTCCGACCGCCGCCTGGGACGCCGCAGGCATCCGGTCCAGCTGTATGAGGCATTCCTGGCATTGCTGATCGGCCTCGGGACGCTGCCCTTCATGCTGGCGGCGCCACTGAACTTTCCCGGACTGGTCTTCGTAGCAACCGTCACGGTTTACACTCTCGGCCGGCAGTTGCTGTTCCCGCTCCGCGAGGACCCGAGGACGCGGCGGGGACGGGCACTGACCATCGCCGCGTGCATTCTCATCCTAGCTGCAGCCATCATGCTGGCAGCCGCATCCTGATATCGACCGGCCGTACCTGGCCTCTCTGGCGGGTACGGCTGCGTTCAGGCGGCCGTAGAGATGCCGTCCACCGGACAGGGGGGCATGGTCCCGGCGGCGGCGGCCGGCACAATGGCGAAGAACATCGGCAGGGCCAGGAGCGCGCCCGTTGCCATCGTTGCCACAACAGTCCGGCCCATCCCGAGAGGACGGGCCGGGCCGAGCAGGCGCCGGACCCGGCTCAGCGCCGACTCGCTGCCGGCGCCCAGGGCCGCTGCCGGGGTCACGCTACGCTCCGCCAGGCGGACGAGGGCAGTTGCCACGGTCATGCGGTCACTGCTTGCCGCGGCGTCGTCGTCGGCCATCATTTCCACCAGGCGTCCGAGCGCGGCGCGGGCATCGCGGAACGCCGGGATCCCGGGGAAAGCGTGCAGCAGGGCATCGGTGGCTGCAAGTATGAGGTGGTGGCGCCCGTGCAGGTGGGCGCGTTCGTGGGCGAGCACTGCCTCAACCTGCCGCGGGTCCAGGGCTGCGAGGGCCGCACTCGTCAGAACGATCTGGCTGTTCCGGCCGGGAAGGCAGTACGCGGCCGGTGCCGCGTGCTCGATGACCAGCGCGTCCAGGTTCTCGTGCGGGCTGGCGATCATGGCCAGTGCCTCCAGCTGCCGGATTCTGCTCCGGGCCGCAGCCGTCAGGCCCCTAACCAGGCTGTAGCCGACCCTGGCCATCACGGCGGCAGCGCCCACGAGGCCGGTGGTGCTGACAATGGCGCCGCCCGGGGTGGAATACTGCTCCAGGAGGGCCATCGTGCAGGCCCGGAGGAGCTGCGCCAGATCTGCTGTCCAGGGAATCACCGGAACTGCCAGGGACAGGCCGGCAAGCACGACGGTAGACACCAGGGAGAGGCTCAGAGCCTGCCATGCGGCAATACCCAGCCGCGGGGAGCGCTCCAGCCAGGTGCTGCGCTTCAGCACCATCGGCCCAAACACGGCCAGCACTGCGGCGAGGAGGATCAGAACGACCGGGGCAATCATTGGGCGTTTCCGCCCGGGACGTGCTCACCCAGCGCCTGGCGCAGGCGGGCTACTTCGTCAGCGGGTATTTGCTCCAGGAAGTGGAGCAGAGTCACCTGCCGGTCAGTACTGCCGGCCAGGACCTCGCCCATGAAGGCGGCGGTGTGCTGTTCGCGGGTCTGCGCCGGACGGTAAAGGTAGGCCCGGCCCTCCTTCTCGCGAGTGAGCACACCTTTGCGATGCAGGTTGTCCATGACCGTCATGACGGTCGTATAGGCCAGGGTCCTGTCGCGCTGGAGGTCTTCCAGGACCTCACGCACGGCAACAGGATGGTCCCAGGCCCACACCCGGTCCATGACCAACTTTTCCAGTTCTCCGAGCTGACGCACCACAGGACGAGCCTTTCCTAGTTCGGCCGGAGCGGCCGCGCTGAACTACCCTCCATAGTATCCCAGAGGAGCGCCGGGGCGCGTTCCTGGCGGCCCGCGGCCTCAACCCGCCCCGCGGACGCGCCTGCCCGGCCAGCGTGTCGATCTTCTCAATCGCAGGACGGGATGGCGGGGACCCGGACGGCCCGGTGGGCCTTGAACCCCGGTGCCGTTGTCAGTGACCGCCGGTGGGGCTCCACTGCTGGTTGCTCCCCGCTCCGCAGGCTCGATTGGGATTCTGCTTGCCAGGTTCCGCTTTGGCTGAGAGTTGTTTAACGTACGGGGGGCGGGGTGTGTGAGAGGTGGCGGCGGAGCTTCTTTTCCGACAGCCGCCCGTAGCTGAACAGCTCCCCGTTGATCAGAATGCCTGGTGCGAACACGACCCCGGCCCGGCCTGCAAGTTCACGCCCCTCTTCGGTCTCGAGGCTGACCTCCCGGATGTCGAGGGAGTGGTCTTCGCTCAGACCGGAGAGGACCGTCTTGGCCTGCTCGCAGGAGGCGCACGAGGCCTGGGTCAGGATGGTGATGTCTGTCATGTGCTGCCCGTCCGTCATTTGGTTGTCTTGCCGTTCAGGAGGTCCGAGAGGAGTTTGTTGACCGGGACGTACATGGTGTAGTCCGGGGCTCCCCCGTAGTCCGCGCGCCACTGGATGGTTCCGTCCGGGCCGACCAGTATGAAGCTGTGTCCGTTGCGGGAGTCGCCCATCATGCCGTACTTGTTGGCCTCGTACGTGCGGGAGATGTCCAGTCGGGTGTCGGCCAGGGCGATGGCGGATAGATTGTCATCGTCCATCTTCTGGGCGATGAGGTTGACCGGTCCGCTGGTGATGGTCAGCAACTGATCGATCCCGGCTGCTTTCAGCTGCGGCCGGGCCGCGTCCAGGTCGCGGATCTGGTCCCAGCACGGCTGGCAACCGAGGCCTTCATGGAAGTACAGCAGGACTGACTTGCCGCGGTAGTCGCTCAGTTTCACGGTGCTGCCGGAGGTTGAGGGCAGCGAGAAGCCCGGGGCCTGGGCGCCCGGTCCTGGGCTGCCGATCGCGTAGCCGGCAGCGGAGGACTGAGCGGGCCCGCCGGTGGTGGCAGGCGGCTGGTTGGTGGTGATGAGAAGAATGACGGCGGCCAGGACCGCCACGATGCTGGCGGCAATGCCACCCCAGAGCAGGCCCCGACGCTTCGGACGGTCCTTCCGGTTGCTGACGGGGTGGGGGTTGGTTTTTGTTGGGGCCATTAGTGGGTCTCCTTTAGATCTGCGGGGTTTTCCCCATCACGGGATGATGTCTGTGCTGCCGGTCGCGCCGGTTGGTTCTGTGCTGAGTCGGTCGGGCACGCGGTGCAGGATTCGGCCGGGGCTGTATCGCCTGCAGCCGGGTCGGCTGCCGGTTGCCGGCGCCGGATGGCTTTCCAGACCAGAACCCCGAGAACGGTGAAGACCGCGGCGGCGGAGAGCCAGCCGGGCACGAACGCAAGGAACTCTTCGATGTTGGATGCTGCGTGATTGAGGGCGGCGGTGACTTCCACCTGCCACCCGTCCGGAGCCATGCCCGGTCCCTGGATGGCGATGACGATGGTGATCAGGCCCATGCCGATCATCAGGACGCCCGAGAGCAGTGTCACCAGCGGCACACGCCTGCCCGCGCCCGGCCACAGCGGGACCGTCCGGGCCGAGAGCAGCCGGCTCGCGCCCCAGTTCTTTTTGTCCCACACCATGGCAAGGACACACAGCGGGGCCACCATGCCGAAGACATAGGCAATACCGACAGCCAAGGCGGCCGGGAAGGAAGATGCGGCGCCGGACAGCGCGGCGACGCCGGCCAGGACCGGCGCGCAGCAGGCACTGGCGGCGCCGGAGAACACGCCCAGCCCGTACACCGAACCGATGCCGGTGCCGCCGCCGCGTCCCGAGGGCATCGGCAGCATCATCTTCCAGCCCGCCAGAGTCGCGGCCCCGACGGCGATCATCGCCAGCCCGACCGCGCTGAAGATCCAGACGTGGTAACCGAACAGCATCCGGCTGATGACGGCCGCGCCCAAAGCGATGGGTAGAATTATTGTTCCTACCCCGGCGGCAAAAACAAGTGTCATGGCCAGAATCCGGCTGCGGCGGCGGAAGCTGGAGGCGAAGAACGCCGGAAGCATGACCGAGACGCAGCACGGCGCCATCAACGCCACGATGCCGCCGAGGAACGACGCCAGGATGGTTGTGGAGAGCAGAACCTGCTCCATGGACCAGCTCCAATCGGGATAGGCGGGCGCGCCCGCTCAATTACTATTGAACATAGTAGCTCATTTACTAGCGGGTATAGTAGAACAGGGTGTTTGATACGCCTCCGGGCACGGCCCAGGCCCAGGTCCGGCGGCGCCCGGCCCCAACGACAGACAGGGAAAAGAAGGCCATGCCATATGATGCAGGGCGCATGCGCGCCCGCCGCGGGACAGTTCTCCTGGCCCTCCTGCTGGGACTGGCGGCGACAGTGATCCCGACCGCCCCGGCATCGGCGCACACCTACCTGGAGAGCAGCGATCCCGCTCCGGACGCACAGCTGTCCGCCGCCCCGGACCGGGTGAGCCTGATTTTTGCTGAGGGAATCCAGGCCCAGTTCACGAAGGTGACCCTGGCCGTCGGGTCGGGCGCGCCGGCGACCTTGATGACGGACATCACCGACCAAAACGTTCTCGTCCCGGTCCCTGCCGGCATCGCGGGCCGTCAGCCGCAGGGCAGCACGGAACCGTGGAAAATTACCTACCGTACCGTGGCCGCAGACGGTCACCCCGTGGAGGGGACCCTGACGTTCTCGGTGACCGCATCCGCCCCTGCACCCGGCGGGCCTCAGCCCGCAACCGGGCCGGCCGAACCCGGGCCATCACCAGCGCAGGCCGGCGCCCCCGCCCAGCAGGTCCTGCCCGATGCCGCTGAACCTTTCCCATGGCCGGCAGTCGGTCTGCTCTCGGCAGTGACGTTGGCCGCGGCAGGCGTGTTCTGGCTGCTGGCACGGCGGGCACAGAGGGCCGGACGCCAGTGAGCCGTTTTGCCCGCGCCGGATTTGCCGGTGCCCTGGTCCTGTTTGTCCCCCTCACGGCCCTCTTTGTCCTGAATCTGGTTGGTGCCATGGAGGCGCCCTCGCCGGGGCTTCCGGACCCCGGGGACCTGACCCGGTGGGCACTGCCGGCATCCCGTGCCGTTCATGATGCGGCGGCGACCGTGACGATCGGCTTTCTTGCCGTCGCGGCCACGGTGCTGCCGCAGGACCCGGAACGGCCCGGCAGTCTCGGCCCGTCTGCCACTCGGGCCATGTTCTATGCCGCGATCGCGGGCAGCGTGTGGACTGTCACCGGCGCAGCGGCGCTGACCTTCTCCTACGCCGACATGGCCGGTACCGACCCGTTCGGTCCGGGGGCCTCCCTTGATGCGATGACGTCCTTCATTTTCGATCTTGCACTCGGCCGTTCGTTAGCCGTCAATGTCCTGCTGGCGGCTGCGGCTACGTCGGCAGCCTGGCTGGCCACCCGCACCACGACGGCCGGCGTGTGCACCTTGCTGGCTCTGGGCGCATTGTTCCCCTTGACGGTGACCGCCCACGGTGCCTCCAACCACGAGGACGCGGTCAACCTGCTGGCCCTTCACTTGATCGGCGCGACGGTCTGGGTCGGCGGCCTGGCCGCCATGTTCTTTTTGCGTCGCCAGGTGGGAGTGGACCTGGTGGTGGCGGTACGCCGGTACTCCCGGCTCGCCGGATGGTGCTTCCTCCTGGTGCTGCTCTCGGGCCTCTGGAGTGCTGTGCTGCGGCTGAATGGCGCCGACCTTCTGGGGAGCGCGTACGGGGTGCTCCTGGTCCTCAAGTCTGCGGCCCTGGTCCTGCTCGGGCTGGCCGGCTGGCTGCACCGGGCACGCACGATCCGGGCCCTGGAACGCGACCCGCAGCGTATGGCGGCCTTCGTCCGTCTGGCCGGGGTCGAGCTGGCCCTGATGGCCGTCACGGTGGGTCTGGCGGTCGCCCTGGGCCGCACTTCACCGTTTGCCACCAGCCCCGTGCAGAGCACCGCCGAATCCTTGCTGGGTTCCGAACTGCCGCCCTGGCTGGGCACCGCCGAGTGGTTTACCCAGTGGCATGCTGATGTCGTCTGGGCACCCGCGTTTGTGGTGCTCGCCCTCGGATACCTGGCCGCCGTCACCCGGTGGAACCGCAGGGGCGGGCCGTGGCCCCGTGACCGCACGTTTTCCTGGCTGCTGGGGTGCGTGTTCCTGGCCTGGGCCACCAGCGGAGCTCCGGCCGTCTACGGCCGGCTGCTGCCGGGTATGCACGTGCTCGGTGAAATGACCATAGGGCTGACCGTCCCCGTTTTGCTGCTCCTGGGCCGGCCCGGGATTCTCGCCGCCGCTACACTTCCCCGGCGCCCGGACGGAAGCCGCGGTGTGCGGGAATGGGCCGCGGTGTTCCTGAAATCCCGTGCCGTGCTCTGGCTCGCCCGGCCCGTGCCGGCCCTGGCCCTGTACGCCGTGTTCGTGGCCGGATACTACTTCACGCCAGTGCTGCAACTGTCCCTGAGCAACAACCCTTTCAGGCTCGCAGCCATGACCGCGGCCCTGGGCACCGGACTAAACCTGGGGGCGACCCTGCTCAAGTCCCGCGACCGAGGGACAGGGACCGCCGGCAGCAGGGCCATGGGGGTCCTGGCTATGGCCGCAGCCGTGCACGTTGCCGCGGGCCTGGCCGTCATGGCCGGCGGCATGCACGGCGATGACTGGTATGCCTACATCCAGTCGTTGTGGAACTACACCGCTACGGCACAGCACAGCACGGCAGGCCAGGTGCTCTGGGGCTCGGCCCTGGTCCCGCTGCTCGCGCTCGGCGCCGCTGTCATGCAGCCTTCGGCGATCCCCCCTAATCCCCTGCCGCCGTCAGCGGCCGATTACAGTGACCGGCCCGCCAATACAGTGGCCGGGCAGCGTACGCGCCGCTGATCCCACAGCACGGTGGCGGAGGGCCGCTGTGAGGGCAACCTGAATTGGCGGTGTGCAGGTTGCCCCAGGGGTTGGTGTCAGCCCGATGCCCGTGCCGGACGTGCATCCAGCGGCCTCCAGACCCGGGACTGCTCGTCCCGTGCCATGTGGAAGGTAGCGCAGCACTGCCGCTTCATCGGCGCCATCGTTCGGCATCGCCGGTCCCGAAACCGATGCCCGTCGTTGGTTCGCAGCATTTTCAGGAGAAGTCCGCCGTGCGCAGCCGCCGACGACATTCCGGAGCCACGTGAACCGATGGCAGCCCCGCGTTCGTCTTAGCAGCAGGAGGTGAAAATGCCTGACTGGCGGGAGGTGCGGCCGCTGACTTAATGACGAATCGCGGCCAGCCCCGCGATTCGTTTTAAGACCAAATGAAGTCCGCATCAGCGGATGATGCACGAATGTCCCCGGTTGTTGCTCTCAGCGACTGGCCGGGCGCGAGGCCTTCCGGCTGCAGCCCGAGAGTGCCTTCGCCGGCGGGCACGTCCGGACGCGAAGACTGTGCAGCCGGCGCCCGCACGGCCGACTGTCAACATGACTTTTGGAGACGCGCCGTCAGTTCCCAGGAGGTGCCATGCATGTTAGCGAGGAAGGTTCTACGGCATGAATACGAATGAGACCGATAGCTACCGGCATTGGGCCGCGGTCTATGTCCTTGGCGCGCTCGATCCCGGCGAGCGAGGCGAATATGAGACGCATCTGGCCATATGCGCCAAGTGCTCGGCTGCGGTGGCAGAACTTGCCGGATTGCCTGAGCTGCTGGACACCCTGGCCCCGGTAGAGGCGCAGGCCATCGGGCGCAGCACTCCACGACCGGATGTGTTCGGCAGGCTCGCGGGGAAGTTCCCGCGGGAGACGCGTCTGCTCCTTGCCGCTCTTGGGGCTGGAGTTCGCGCGGCGAACTGCGGCGGAGACGGCACTGCCCGCTCAGGCAGGCGATAGCTGGCCCGTGGGGTTTTTTCGGAGCCCGTCCCTTTCCGGCCGGGACGTGCCATGAAGCAGGCAGCCACGGGATGCGCGGCTGCCTGCTTCACGGGATGCGCGGCGGGCCCCCGGGTTTTTGGGACGGTCCTGCCCGCCCGCGGTGCGGAGGGTTTGAGCGGGGGCGCACCATGGTGTTTTTGCTGGCACGCCTATCGGTGGAACCGCCTGAGGAGGAGGGAGTTGCCGACGACAAGGACGGAGCTCAGCGCCATGGCGGCGCCGGCGATGATGGGGTTCAGCAGCCCCAGGGCTGCAATGGGGATCCCGATGGTGTTGTAGAAGAACGCCCAGAACAGGTTGGACTTGATCGTTGAGAGGGTCTTGCGGGAGAGCTGGATGGCGGTGGCAACCTGGCCCAGATCACTGCCCATGACGGTGAGGTCGGCGGCCTCAATCGCCACGTCGGTCCCTGATCCCATGGCGATGCCCAGGTCAGCTTGGGCCAAGGCGGCGGCGTCGTTGACGCCGTCGCCGACCATCGCGACCGTGGCTCCGGAGCTCTGCAGCTTCCTCACCGCGTCGACCTTGCCCTTGGGGAGCACGTCGGCAAAGACGTCTCCGGGGGCGATCCCTACTTTGGCCGCCACCGCGGCCGCCACGGCCGCGTTGTCGCCGGTGAGCAGGATGGGCCGCAGTCCCAGGGTCTTGAGCTTGGCGATGGCGGCTGCCGAGCCTTCCTTGACTGAGTCCTGGAGGCTAATGATGCATTCGACCCTGCCGTCCACGGCGACCCAGATTGCCGTGGCGCCCGAGGCCTGCTCCTCATGCAGCCTCCTTTTCTCCGCGCCGCTGGGAACAACCCCGTTCTCTTCCAGCCAGCCGGTCTTGCCAGCGACCACGAAGGAGCCGTTGACGCTTCCGCGGACACCGCCGCCGGCAGCGCTCCGGAAGCCCGAGACCGCGGCGAGCGGGGCGTGGCTCTGGGCGGCAGCGGTGATGGCGCGGGCAACGGGGTGTTCGCTGGCCGCCTCGGCTGATCCTGCCAGGTGCAGTGCCTTGTCCTGGCCCAGCCGTCCGAGGCTGACGATTCTGCTGACGGCAAGTTTGCCGGTGGTGACCGTGCCGGTCTTGTCCAGCACGACAGTGTCCACAGTGCGGGTATCCTCAAGGACCTGGGGGCCCTTGATCAGGATGCCCAACTGCGCCGCCCGGCCGGTGCCGGTGAGCAGGGCTGTGGGCGTGGCCAGCCCCAGGGCACACGGGCAGGCGATGACGAGGACAGCGACCGCGGCCAGGAGGCCGCCCTGCACGTCCTGGCCCACCAGGGCCCAGAGGATGAAGGTCAGAGCAGCGATTCCCAGGACGATGGGGACAAAGACGGCGCTGATGCGGTCGGCCAGGCGGGCGATCGGCGCCTTGCCGCTCTGGGCCTCGCTGACCAGCCGGCCCATCTGGGCCAGGGTGGTCTCGCTGCCGATTCTGGTGGCGCGCACGAGCAGCCGGCCATCGGTGTTGATCGTCGCTCCGGTGACCGTGTCGCCCGGGACCACTTCGACGGGGAGGGACTCACCGGTGATCAGGGAAGTGTCAACGGCTCCGTGGCCGTCGGTCAAAATCCCGTCCGTTGCGATCTTCTCCCCGGGCCGGACCAGGAACTCATCGCCGCGGACAAGGTCCTCAATGGGGATGCGCACCTCTGCACCGTCACGGATCACGCTGACGTCCTTGGCTCCCAGATCCAGCAGGGCCCGGAGCGCGTCGCCTGCCTTCCGTTTGGCGTTGGCCTCCAGGTGGCGACCCAGCAGCAGGAAGGTGATGACCACGGCGGTGACTTCATAGTACAGCGGAGCGTGGTCCCCGTGGGCCGGATCTTCCGTCAGCGTCGGGTTGGTGAACAGCATATAGGTGGAGACGAGGAACGCGGCGCTGACGCCGATGGACACCAGCGTGTCCATCGTCGAGGCCAGGTGGCGGGCGTTGACGATCGCTGCCCGATGGAACGGCCACGCCGACCACGCCCAGACAGGCAGCGTCAGGGCACCGACGACCCACCCCCAGTTCGGGAACTGCACCGGCGGCACCATGGCGATGACGACGACCGGGACCGTCAGCGCCGCGGCCACCAGCAGCCGCAGCAGCAACAACAGGTCCGCCTGGCTGCGACCGCGCGGCAGGCCCCGGGCGGCCGGCCGGTCTGCCTCCGCCGGAGCCCCGGCCGGCGGGGACGTGCTTTCGTGCGCTTTGGGGCGCGCCGTGTAACCGGCAGCTTTCACGGCATCCAGGATCTGCCGGTCGCTGATCCCCTCCGGCACCGACACATGCGCTGACTCCAGCGGCAGGTTTACCGCTGCTTTCACCCCCTCAAGTTTGCCGAGCCTGCGCTCCACCCGGCCCACGCAGGAGGCACAGGTCATGCCGTCTATGTCGAGCTCGATGATCCGTGTCCGGGGCTGGTGAAGGAGTTCTTCGGTTCTCATGATCGGTCCTTTGTTGAAAGGTGGTCCTAGGCGTCGCCGGAGACGACGGCGTAGCCGGCCGCGGCCACGGCTTCTGTGAGCCGTGCGGCGGGAAGTTTGCTTCCGGCGATGACGGCGGCCCGGGAGATCCCGCCTTTGTTCAGTTCCACGGTGACGCTGATGACGTCCTCCAGCGCTTCAAGCTCTTCCGTGACGGAAGCCACACAGTGCCCGCAGGTCATTCCGGAGATATTGAGGGTGGTGGTGACAGGGGACATGGAAATGCTCCTCAGGGCGGTAGTGGTGTTTTCAGGGTCAGCGCAGCAGCCGGGCAATGGCATCGGAAGCCTCGCGGACTTTGCCCTCGATGAGTTCGGTCCTCGTGGCCGTGTCAGCCTCGGCGGCGGCACCGGCCACGCAGTGGGCGAGGTGCTCCTCCATGAGGCCGAGGCTGACGGCGTGCAAAGCCTTCGTGGCGGCCGAGACCTGCGTGAGGATGTCGATACAGTACTTGTCCTCATCGACCATCCGGGCAATGCCACGGGCCTGTCCTTCGATGCGTTTGAGCCGGAGCAGGTAGGCGGCTTTGTGGGGTGAGTATCCCCAAACTGCCGGTTCTGGATCAGATGCCTGTCCGGAGCTGGCCGGGTCACTCATGGCGTTCCCTTCACAGAGTTGAATAGACTTAAAGATATACCCCTAGGGGGTACTGGTCAGGTACCCCCAGGGGGTATGACGCATCCGGCTGGTGCCCCAGGCGGGAGGGTCCCGATCCCGCACCCTCCCCCTAGGAGGGAAGAGTGCGGGACGCCTCCTACTATATGTCATAGTAGTGGCGTATTCTACCGATCAGGGACGCCACAGGGCCCGTGCCGGTCGGGGCAAGGGGGACATCTTTCTCCGGCATCGGTACCGGCAGAGCACCATCACCGGCGTCGGCCCGGCCTGAAGGAGCGCACCCCCGACGTCCAGATCGTCGCGGCTGAGCCCAAGGACTCCCCCATCCTCAACAGCGGCGCCCCGGGTCCCCAACAAGATCCAGGGCCTGGGCGCCAACTTCATTCCGGAGCTGCTGGACACCAACGTCTACGACGAGGTCCTGGACGCCACGCTGAAAGACTCCCTAGCCGTGGCCCGCGCCCGGGCGTCAAGGAAGGCATCCTGGGCGGCATCGCCTCGGGAGCCATTGCCTGGGGCGCGCCGGAGAACGCCGGAAAACTGATTGTGGCGGTCGTCTGCGACTTCGCTGAGCGTTACATCTCCGCCGTCCCCTATTACGACATCCGGGGCTAGCGCCGCCACGGTCCCTGGGCCGGACTCAAGCCGGCCCCTGCCGGGACCGGGAGCCTGCGCGTGCGCCTACTGCGGCGCCTCCATGATGTCCTTGTGTGCGAGTATCCGGAAGACGATGCCGTCTGGTCCCCCTCGAAGAACTTCGGAGGCCGTGAAAGCGGCCGCAGTGAGGTACGGCACCGGATTGCGGGCGAGGTGATCGGCGCCGAAGCGGACGCTCCTTGGTTCGATCGCGCGCATGAGGGCGAAAGCCATCGGGTGCCGGGACGGTCCGTGTCCGGCCAGTATGAACGTACCGCCAGGGCGAAGTACGCGGTATGCCTCCCGGCTGGCGGCCAGCCGGGTCGGGGATGGTGCAGAACGTGAACGTGGAGATGACAGTGTCGGCGCTTTCCGACGGAAGGTCCAGGGCCTGCTCGTCGCCCTGGCGCAACTCGACGTTTCCAAGTTCCTGGCCGCTGGTGCCCCGACGGGCGATGGCGAGCGTTCCCCGGAGAGCTCAATTCCGGTCACATGGTGCACCGCCGGACCGTATAGCGGCAGGTTGAGTCCCGTGCCCACCGCGATCTCGATGACTGCGCTGCGGGGCCTGGACACAGCCCAGGCCCTGGCTCCCACGAGAACGTGGCGCTCTGCGAAACCCATCCGCCGGTCATAGCCACCGGCCATCTTGTCGAAGGTTTTCCTGATTTCTTCGTTGCTGGGATGGTGCACGGCATCCTCCCGGAAGGCGTGTGGCTCATTCGGTAACGCCGTGGCGAGCTCGAGGGAAACTCTCAAGACGATCCTTGATGGAACCTCACCCGGCAAGCCGGCATCCGCCCTCAGGGGGAGGGGCGGATGCCGACCATGTATTACTATATCGCCTAGTAGATATGATGTGTCTGTCTGGCCGAATGGACGCCGGCGGGTGGCCGGTGCAGGCCGGATGCCCCGGGGCCGAGATTATGAACGTGAGGGTGCAGCAAGAAATGATGAGTCATTCCCCAAGAAGTACGACCGCCGCGGAAGCCAAGCGCGAGCGTTCCATGACCGGGCGGCCCGGGCTTCACCAGGCGCGCGCTGTTGCCGCAGCGGTTGTGTTGGGGCTGGCGCTCAGCTCTTGCTCCGCAGCCAATGACTCGCTTGCGCAGCAGGCGGCGGCGGGCGATAACAAGAACTATGTTGCCGGTGACGGCTCCGTCACTGAATATTCTGCCGCTCTCCGGGGAACGCCCATTGAGCTGGACGTGCCGATGATGGACGGAACACAGCTGACCTCGGCAAACCTGCAGGGGAAGGTGGCGGTGCTTAATTTCTGGTACGCCGCCTGCGCGCCGTGCCGGCTCGAGGCCCCGACGCTTGAGTCTCTGCATCAGGAATTCACTCCCAAGGGAGTGGTTTTCAAGGGCGTCAACATCCGCGATGAGGCTGCGACCGGGGAGGCGTTCGAGCGGTCCTTTGGCATCAGCTATCCGAGCGTGCTGGACAAGTCCGGCACTGTGCTGCTGGCCATGAGCCAGTACGTTCCGCCGCAGGCCGTGCCCACGACGCTGGTGATTGACAAGCAGGGGCGCGTGGCCGCCAGAATCCTGGGCGTGGCCGAAAAGAGCACCCTGAAAGCCCTTCTCACCGACGCCATCGCTGAACCGGCGTGAGAAAAGGGCGAGGAACGCGGCAGCAGCTGAGCGAATGCGGCCCAAGAGTCAGCCCGGTGCTGGCGTCCGCGGGCAGGACATCCGATGCGTGGCACCCGCAGGACCCGCCGGACCCGTGCTCGACGCCGCTGGTACTCCACCACGGCGGGCTGTCCCCTGTGCCTCCGTCCGAACCTGGCTCATGAAAACATTTGCGCACGAACAGACGCTGTCCCTGGGGACCGCTTCCCCGCGCGCCGACCGAAGGTAGCCGATGTCCGTAGATCCAGCCCCTGACGGGGACCGCCCTCCCACGGGGGTGGGCACGCCGGTTCTGCCGCCGCTGGGCCCATCGGGCATGCTGCGCTGGATGTGGACTCAGCTGACCAGCATGCGCTCCGCCCTGTTTTTGCTGTTGCTGATGGCTATCGCCGCGGTCCCGGGTTCGCTGTTCCCGCAAAGACCCGCAAACGCCGCTGTCGTCACGCAATATCTGAAGGACCATCCCGACTACGGTCCCTTGCTTGATTCTTTCCAGCTGTTTGACGTCTACTCCTCGGTGTGGTTCTCCGCAATCTACATCCTGCTGTTCGTCTCACTGATCGGCTGCGTGCTACCCAGGGCCCATGCGCACTGGAAGGCCCTGCGCTCGGCTCCGCCGCGCACTCCCCGGCGGCTGTCCCGACTGCCGGAATACGGAACGTTCACCCTCCCTGCCGGAGCCGGAGTCCCACCACGGGAAGCGATCCGGAGCGCGGCGGCGGTACTGAAGAAGAGAGGCTACCGCGTCGATGTCCGAGATGCTGAAGCGGCGATGCCGTCTCTGGGAGCCGAACGCGGTCTGCTCAAAGAAGTCGGCAACCTTCTCTTCCACACCTCCTTGATCGGTGTGCTGATCTCCGTCGCGGTTGGCGGGCTGTTTGGCTATCGGGGGCAGAAGATCCTCGTCGAAGGCGAAACGTTCGCCAACACTCTCGTCGGCTATGACGCCTTCACCCCGGGGACAAACTTCGATCCGACAAAGCTCGACCCGTTCGCCATCACTCTGGACAAATTCGAGGTCCGTTTCGACCGGCAATCCACTAGACAGTTTGGCCAGCCGATCGACTTCAAAGCTACGGTCACGACGAAAGACAGCCCGAATGCCGCTCCCAGACAGCAGCTCCTGAAAGTCAACGAACCTGTCTACTTTGGCGGCACCGGCATCTTCCTCGTCGGCAACGGCTACGCGCCAGTGGTCACCGTGAAAGACGGCGGCGGGAACACCGCGTTCAGCGGTCCCGTCGTTTCGATCCCCACGGACGGTGTTTTCACATCGACCATTGTGCTCAAGGCCCCCGACGCGAGCCCCTCTCAACTGGGCTTTGCCGGATTTTTCCTGCCCTCTGCGGTCAAGAATGAGGATGGAGTCTCATACAGCTTCGATCCGGACCCTCTGAACCCCCAGCTCAATCTGAACTCGTACTACGGCGATATCGGACTGGACAGTGGAAAGCCGCAAAACGTCTATGAGCTGGATGTACAGAACCTCACGCAGCTCAACGGCCGTGATCTGCCAGCCGGCGGAATTGTCCTGAATGCCGGACAGACTTACACGCTGCCCGAGGGCAAGGGATCCATCAGTTTCGACGGGCTCAAACGATACATTGGGGTGGACATCCGTACTGATCCGGGCCAGGCAGGAGTCCTGATCTTCTCGCTGGTCGCGGTCGCCGGCCTGATCACCTCCCTGTACGTGAACCGCCGCCGCGTCTGGGTCCGCGCAGCCTCCCACGAGGACGGCCGGACCATAGTGGAATACGGCCTGCTGGCCCGCGGGGAAGACCACCGGCTCGCCTCCGAAGCGGCCACGATCCGCAGCCGGCTCGCCGCACACTGGGATCTTGATGCCTCCCTGCCTGCCCCGGCCGCCACAGTCCCCTCCGAATCAACGACGAAGGACCGCTAATGCCCGCCATCAACGAAACCCTGGGCCAGTACAGCGAACTGTTCATGCTGCTGGCCGCCGGGACCTACACGGTTGCCTTTATCGCCTTCGCCTGGGACCTGGCCAGAAGCAGCAGCGCTCTCCTGCGCGCCCGGAACCTGTCGGATGCGCAGGCAGGTCGCGCGGCCTCACCGTTCCCGGCCCAGGACAAGGTGGCGGTCGGGGCCGGAACGGGAACGCCAGGAGCCCGCCGTGCCAGCTCAAGTGCCGCCGGTCCCGCGGACCGTGCCGAGCGTCCGACGTCAACGAGCAATCAAGGCGATGAGCCGGGCAAGCCGGGAGTAAGCGCCGACCCCAGCATGCGTTACGCCGGACGCCGGGTTCCCGCCCGCGTCGCCGTGGGGCTGACGGTGCTGGGCGCCGCGATCCACGCTGTCGGCGTCCTGACCCGGGCCGTGAGCGCCGGACGCGTGCCTTGGGGCAACATGTACGAGTTCCTGACCACCGGAGCCTTCGTCGCCGTGGCCGTGTTCCTGGTGGTGCTGATCCGCCGCGACCTGCGCTTCCTGGGCACGTTCGTGGTCGGCCTGGTGATCATCATGCAGGTGGCTGCGTCCGTGGCCTACTGGACCCCTGTGGGCCACCTCGTCCCGGCCCTGCAAAGCTACTGGCTGATCATCCATGTCTCCATCGCGGTGCTCTCCTCTGCGCTCTTCACCCTGACGTTCGCCATGTCCGCACTTCAGCTCCTGCAGTCACACCGCCAGAGGGCTATGGCGGCCGGCGGTGCGGACAAGCTGGGCTTCATGCGCCTTGTGCCATCCGCCCTGAGCCTGGAAAACCTCTCCTACCGCTTCAACGCGCTGGCTTTCATCGGCTGGACCTTCACCCTCATGTTCGGCGCCATCTGGGCCGAGAAAGCCTGGGGACGCTTCTGGGGCTGGGACACCAAGGAAGTATGGACCTTCGTGATCTGGGTGGTCTACGCCGGCTACCTGCATGCCCGGGCCACCCGCGGCTGGACCGGGACCCGCTCCGCCTGGCTCTCGATCGTGGGATACCTGTGCGTGGTCTTCAACTTCACCATCGTGAACCAGTTCTTCAACGGCCTGCACTCATACTCCGGCCTGTGAAGGCAACAGCTCATGACACATTTCAGGAAGGCCCCTGCCCGGCCGTCAGGGCCGTGTCCGGCCCCGTTCACCGCATTCGATCTGTTCGCCGCGGTCCGTGAGACGCGCAACGTGCCGCTCCGGCCATATCGTTCCGCCGCACCAACAACAGCCGCATGCGCCTTTAACGCGCTGCAGAAGCCGGCAGAGGTCCATTCGTGGTTGGAGGGAATCAATCGGATTGCCACCGACAGGATCAGTAGGGAGACGTCGTGATCCTGCGCAGGGCAGTGCAGATTTTCGGAGAGCTGCTCATCACCGCGGGAATTGTGGCGCTGCTCTTCGTCGCTTGGCAGCTGTGGTGGACCAATGTCGAATCCAACGCCACTCAAAGCGAAGCGGTCCGGGACTTCGCCCGGGAAATGGGCGGACAAGCGTCGCCCGCGCCCGGTTCCGGTGCGGCGGACCCCGTCACCGGCACGACTGATCACGGTACGCCTGTGGTTTCCGAGGCGCCGGGCCACGGCGGGACGATTGGCATCATGTACATACCCAGGTTCGGAGAGAACTTCGCGCGGCCGATCGTTGAGGGAACCACTACCGACCTGCTGGATACCCTGGGCCTTGGGCATTACAGCGAAACCTCCATGCCCGGGGCGGTGGGCAACTTCGCTGTCGCCGGCCACCGGCAGACCCACGGGGCGGTCCTCGACAATGTCCACGCGCTGGTGCCGGGAGACCGGATCTACGTCCAGACACGGGACGGCTATTACGTCTATGTTTACCGGAACAACCGGATCGTGCTGCCATCCAGCGTCGATGTTCTGCTGCCGGTACCCTCACAGCCGGGAGTCAGACCGACTGAAAGGATCCTTTCGTTGATCACTTGCAACCCCCGCTTCGGATCCGAGGAGCGCTTCGTCGCATACTCCGTTCTGGATCACTGGCAGCCGGCTTCGGCCGGACCTCCGCCGGAAATCGCAGCCCAGGTGACTCGTGCTAGCGGGGAAGGCTGAGAACTGTGTACACCTGGATTTTCCGTCACCTGCCCGGCCCTCTCTGGTTCCGCATTGTCACCTCACTGGCGCTGATCGCCGGCGCGGTGCTCCTAATGGTCGAGTTCTTCTTTCCCTGGATGTCACAGTTCACCCAATTTACGGATTCCACGGTGGGTGCAGTCGGCAACTCATGAGAGTGCCCCGGAACGTCATCGTGGGTATTCGCGAGCCCGTTATCGGCTGTGCTTTCTGCTCCGGAGGCTGTCAGCAGACTAAGGAGATAGGCCCGGCACCAAGCAGGCTTAGCCTCAGACCCGGACGCCATCTTCCGCTCCTCCAACCGACAGTCGACAGCACGGGTTCGAGGAGATCCTTCGGCCACAGCAGCCCCGGCTGATTTGTGCGGCAAGCTCGGGCCGCTGTCAGCCCGGCGGACCCTTACGTAGTCACGCACCGTGGAATACGCGTAGGACCGGAATTCCGTCGGAGTAGGCCACACCCCAACCTGACGTCAGGCAGGCGGGCGCGCGGATGTCAGAATAGGCTCTGATTCTTCTTTTTCTGACAACATCTTGAGAGCCTCTTAGATTTCAAGCTGACATCTGTGCCGCAGTCCTTGACGGGCTCACGATAGATCACGTGCTGTTTGCCGCCTCGACCTCGATCATCGGTCGCATGTCTTGAAGGAGAACTTGGGGGCCTGCAGCCAAGGAGGTCGTGCCAAGATAGCTACATGCCCCCACGCCTTTTCGACCTCAGCTCCACCTGGCACCTTCCCGTGCCGCCAGAGAAGGTATGGGCCATCATTGCCGACATCAACATGAGCTGGCCCAGCTGGTGGCCGCACTGCAGTTTCGCCGGGCCGCTGGTTCGCACCAAACCCGAGAGCAACTCCCAGGAACACATCCTCAAGGCGACCACCGCCCACCTCAACTTCAAGGCATCGCTGGGTTACACGCTCACCATCAGCATCCACCCGACAGATGTCACCGCACCTCGAGAGATAGACTTCAACGCCGGTGGACATCTGGACGGGACAGGGCGAGTCGTGCTCACCCCCGAAAAGCTAGGCGAAGCAACGCGCATGGACATCGAGTGGCGCGTCCGCCCTACTCAACGATGGATGAATCTCCTGACGCCGATCGCCGCACCTGTCTTCACGGCCGCACACGCCCTCATGATGAGACAGGGAGAAAAGGGCCTCGTAAAAGCCCTAGCGAAGCAGGCAACAGCGAACGCATAGTAGACCCGTCTACAATCGACTAGCCACGCGGATTCAACAGTCCTACCATGGAGGTGGTCAGCCGAGCTGGGGAGCTGAGGCCCCTCCTTCGAGCGCGGACTTTCAGGCACGGGAAAGGGGCACGATGAATCTTCATGAGTCGCTCGCCGCGAGCCTCCGCCACCAGGAAGGTGCCCAGCCACAAGACTGGGAAGCCACCTTCCGCAACATGGCTCTCTTCGACCTCGCAGCGGACATGGAACTCGGCTTCTTCCTTTCGTACTACCGCAATTTCGCCATCCCGAGCATCGCTTCCACTCTGCACAGCAACGCGGAAATCCAGCAACGCCCCATGAAGCGCTCCTACGACACCGCCATCGTCATCTACGAACTGATCGCCACAGGACTGGACAGCGAGCGCGGCCGCGAAATGGTCGCCCTGCTCAACCGGGTCCACCGCAACGTCCCCGGAAGCAAAGACGATTTCCTCTACGTCCTCCTCACGCTGCTGGTAGTTCCGATCCGCTGGACCCAGCAACACGCCTGGCGCCACCCCACAGCTGCAGAGCTCGCGGCCGCCTCACGCTTTTTCGCCGAGCTGGGCTCCCGGATGAACATCGCAGACATGCCCCGAACATACGCTGACGCCGAGGCTTTCTTCGACGCCTACGAGGCCGCGCATGTCGCGCCATCCCCCGAGGGTCAGCACCTGATGGACGCCACGGTCCAGGTCTTCCAAAGCCGGTTGCCGGCGCCCTTGCGCCGCTTGGCGAAACAGATCATCAGCACAATGCTCGACGACGACCGCCTCACCGCGGCGCTCGGCCTCCCCAACTCGAGCCGGACTTCCCGAGCCGCCCTCAAAACTGGACTGATAATTCGCAACGCGATCCGCCGTCGTCGTCCGCTGAAAGAGCAGCCGCATTTCACGCCCGGCAAAGCCGGGTCGTCCCTGTACCCGAACGGGTATTCCCTGGACCAGATCGGTCCGGTCAATGTTCCCCACTCCCCCACGGCCCGAAGCAATGAACTATCGTGAAGCCCGAAAGTTAGCCCGGCGAGCGGAGCACGGCTTCGGTCTGCCCGACGACGCGACGCTTCTGTACATTCAGAACAAACTGGAAATGCAACGCGGGCGGCCCATCATCGTCGACGAACTCCCCGGCATGCGCGGATCAGAATTGTGCGGCGTCTGGCTCATCTGCGCCGACCGCGACATAGTCCTGCATGCAACAGTGAAATCCAGCTGGCATCGGCAACAGATCATCCTGCACGAGTTCAGCCACATGATCCTCCAGCATGACCTCTTGGAACCTACCGAAGACTTGGTCACGGCATTCCTCCCGGACCTCGGCGTCGAGGTTCTCCGCGCTCTCGGCCGCCGCAGCTACACCGACGACGCCGAATTCACAGCCGAGGCCCTCGCCGACCAGCTTGCAATGCGGATCATCAACAGCGAGGTACCCAGCCTGCCCGAGCCTCTGGCCTTTCGCCGAGTGTTCGGCTGATGGAAGCCGTCCCCGCAGCCGCGCTGTGGGTGCTTACTGTCCTTCGGCTGCCCATCGCCCGAGATCCTGACCGCGGTAGCGTATTTCGCGCGACTATCCTGGCCGCAATTGCCTGCACACTTTATGTCCCCGCCGTCTACTACGGCATCGACCCGGTTCTCGGTGGTCAGAACCGCGTTGGGCTTGCCACTCTCCTATCTCTGCTCCTTGGGTTTTGGCAGTTTCGAACTGCCATCCTCCTGGCTGCGGTCACGGATAAAGAAGTACGACGGCGGCAACTCACGTTGGGACGATGGGGTGCGGGCGCCGCCTGCACGGCTGTTACTGCAGGATTTCTCACCAGCCGCGTAGATGTCACCGATCCCAACCTGCCACTTACATACGGTGATCAGCCCGGGATGGCAGTCTTCCTCTGGACCGGCTCGGCCTTCATCATGTGGATCTGCGTCGACATAGCCCGGGTATGCAGGAGCAACGTTCCGCATATGCATACCCCGGTGTTTCGATCGGCGTTCACCCTCATCGCCGTCGGTTGTGTCTTGTTCGCTCTTGTTCTGCTCGACCGGCTGCTCTACGGGGCGGTCATCAACGTTGAAGGCACCGCCAGCCCGACGGCTGCTGTCCTCACCAGCTTCTATTGGGTGGGCGAAACGTGCGCCGTACTCCTAGTCAGCCTCGGGCTACTTCTCCCCCGGCTGGCGGGGCGACTCAAGCACGGCACGTTCGGGCTGCGCACCAGACTGTTGCTGTGGGAGATCAGTCCCATATGGAACCGCATAGCCTTTGGCCAGCACGAGTTAGTTTTGCAGGATAGACGCGCCAGCCGGCTGTCGTTCTTCTGCAGGCACGCCGAAACCCAGCTTCACCGGTGGTTGGTAGAAATACGTGACTGTGAAATGGCCAACCCCGAAGCTTCACGGCGCCTGGACGCCCACGACCGGACCGTCGTCGAACGCGCCGAACATGCACTCGAAGGGCGATCCGCGCACAGCTGACCCAATAATCCTCCCCAGACGAACTGCGGCCTCTAGGGTCATGCCGTGGTGCCCGCGCTTACCCATGAATGAGAAAAAGCAACTTCGCTGTTTGTCATTCCGATCCCGATCATCGCTGGGCAGGTCCTTCGCACAACTGGGGCAGCGCGCCGTTCACGAACAAGTTCGTTCGGTGCTCCTCCGTCGCTTCGTCCGGACTCGAAAAGGCCAGCCGTGGCTCTCCAATCAGAATGGCGCCGAAATCTGGCGGCGCATCCGCGGTCCGCCGGCCGATGAAGGAGAAGGATCATGGAAGAGCTCACCATCCGCACCCCAGCCGACGTTCTCAGTTTCGTTGGCCACACCCTGGGTTTCTGGCCTCGCGAAAGCCTGGTCTGCATCACTTTGTCGGATAAGCACGTTGGCGCGACACTCCGCGTTGATCTGCCGAAGCCAGGCACTGAGATCAGTTACGCTCAGACCGTCGCTGGATACCTGGCCCATGACACCAACGCCGAAAGTGTGCTCTTTGCCGTGTATACCTCCCAAGCCGAGCAGGCCGGGCCGGTCAAGCCGCAGGCGGCAACTATTGCGGCGCTGACTGGTGCCCTCGCCGAACGCGGGATGTCCATCCGAGATGGCCTCTTGGTCGGAGACGAACGTGTCTCTCAATACGATGGAAGCCCCGAGGAAGGTCGGTCGCTCCCACTGGCTGCCACGCAGTCCAGCCAAATCAACGCGGAATTCGTCTACCGCGGCAGCACCATCCAGCCGACCAACCGGATCACTTTGCCGGCCTCAACCAAGGAAACGGAAACCACGGACGCTGTCCGCGACCGTGTAGCGGAACTCGGAGGTCTGAAAGTCGGGGAAGCGCTCGAGCAGGCCAGGGCGCGCTGGACGGAAATGCTTGAGTCGCACAGCTACCCGGACCGGGATGAAATCGTGAACCTGATTGCGGATCTCCAATTCCCCGTTATCCGTGACAGGCTGATGGCCGACATCCCGGGCATTGACGAACGAATGGACCGGATCCTCCTAGCCCAGACCCACGACAAGCCACAATGGTCTCGCGTCGAATGGGCGCAGCAGCTGCTCCTCCATGCCTACACGCACAGCAGCACGAAGCATTCGGCTCCCATCCTCACGGCAGTGGCCTTCATCAACTGGTGGGAAGGCAGAGGCAGCAAGGCGCACCAGTTCCTCCAGCTCGCCCTCGAGGCTGACCCTGCCTACCACTTGGCCAGGGTCAGCGATCTCATGATCGGCTCCGGAGTGGTGGCCGGCTGGAACATGGACAAGGGAACGGCTTACCGGGATCCAGGGCTGGGAGTCTGACGTGGTCTCTTGGTCTGCGTCCCAGCACGATGAACCACAGTGTCGCAAGGACTGAGATCATGGGTGCCGCTGCAGGCGGCCTGTTGCAGGCGTATACCTCCGACTGGGCCGACTTGGTTCAGTCGGAGGACCGACTGCCTGACGACGTCAAGGACCTTCTCCGCGTCTGTCTGCCCTCCAGCTCCGTGCTGCGTGTCGACGGTGCCCAGGCCTGGTCTAGGGGGCATGTCCGGGAGAGATTCGTCAGCGCGTCGACCGTTTGCCCTGACACGGATCACGAACCATCCGGCGTCAATAAGGGCCTTTGTCTTGGCGATGTCTTCCGTGAGCTGATCGCGGTGATAGAACCAGCCGTCGTACTCGATGACTAAGCGAAGTTCGTCTGAGAGCATGTCACACCTGGACCAATGTCGTTGCCTGGTGCTCCCCCACGGGACGGGCAGGGAGACGTTGAGCTGAAGATCCGGGATCATTTCTGAAAGCTGGTTGAACAACTCCAGTTCTGGCTTGGAGATGCGGTTTACACATCGGGGGCAGCCGGCCCCAACACCGGTCCGGCTGCTGATGTTCGCAAGCCACTCATGGCCGCACTTGCCAAGCCACCAAACCTTGAGGTTGAGGCCGGATGTGACCTCCGTGGGTTGGAGAGCTCCGTTTTTGGTCGGGTGCCATTCCGCGGCGACGTCGGGGAACCTGGATGCGAAGTCGTTGTCGCCCACTGCGATCTGCAGTCCGCGGCAGAACGGACAGCCAGTTCCAGCGTTCGCCCTCAGGGTGACCGTAGCCTCCCACTCATGGCCGCAGGTTCCCGACCACCAGACTTTTTTCATACTCCCGTGGGTGACCTGTTCCGGCGTGAGTGAACCATTCTTCGTCTGATGCCACTGGGCCACAAGCTCTCGATTCCTGGAAGCAAGGTCGTTATACCCGGGAAGGACTTTCAGTCCGCGGCAAACGGGGCATCCCCTGCCGGAGGTGATCTTGTAGGGGCTCGCCTCCCAGTCGTGGCCGCAGGGCCCCGACCACCAGTACTTTTTGCCGGATCCGGCTGTAACGTCCCGCGGCGTAATCGGGCCGTTCCACGTCGGGTGCCACCACGCTGCTGCGTCCGGGTGTGTCGTTTCAAGGTCGTTGGCACCCGGAAGGATTCTTCTGACTGAACAGATCGGACATCCGTTGGCGCCGTGAGTACGGTCGACGGCTCTTGCTTTCCAAGGGTGACCGAGACGGCAAATCCACCAGTACGACGTTGTGCTGCCAGGCGATACCGATTCGGGACTGATGTCACCATTTCTAGACAGATTCCATTCAGCAGCAACCTCAGGGAATCTCGCCTTCAGGTCATTGAAGCCCGTGAGGAACTTCCTGCTCGAGCAGTAGGGGCAGCCGGACCGCATGTAAGTTCGACCACTGACGGAGGACTTCCACTCGTGGCCGCAGCTGCCCAGCCACCAGACCAGCCGGCTGGTACTGCTTGCGCACTGCTCGGGACGGGACGCGCCGTTCTTTGATGGGTGCCACTCTGAAGCTATTTTCGAATAGATGGTGGCCAGATCGTTGATACCGGAGACAATCAGGTGGCCCGAACATACAGGACACCCTGCGCCTTTGGTGGTGCGGCTCCTGTATTCTGACTTCCACTCATGGCCGCACGGACCCAGCCACCAAACCTTCTTGCCGCTCCCATAGGATAGTTCCCCGAACCGGAGTTCGCCGTTTTTCGTGGGGTGCCACTCGTTCGCGAGTAATTTCGCCAGCTCTCGTCCCGCATGTGCTGCCCCCGCGGTCGGCTCTCCTATTCCCATCTCATGTCCGGCCAGACAAATACGTTTTCCACCGTTCCCCTCAATCCTTACAGCCGCGGTTCACCCGTCCGTGAGTCAGCCGCGCTGAAGGTATGCCAGCATCTCTGGCGTGGTCAGGAGGACCCGCGGCGATGCAGATTTGCTCTGGATAATGATGCCGTCCAGCTTCTGTCCGGAGTCCAGTAGTTTCGCGACCCATGCGGCCCGCTGTTTGTTCACGTACCCAATTTTCTTCGCTGGACGGCCTATGTAGATGGCGACGGCGTTGGCGTCGTGTTCATTGTCGGGTTCACGTACTGCCTGGATGCGCTGTCCGTTCCGGAACCTGAAGGGCTTGTCCGGGTCCTGGTAAAAGCCCAGGCCAACCAGGCGGAACGCGAAAATCTTGAAATGGCGCAGGGCGAGGATCTTGTAATCGACCAGCTCCCCGTCGGGCAAGGCCAGGTCGAGACCGTTGTTGGAGGCCACCAGCCGCAGAGGCGGCATACCGTCAGAGCCGGCCACCAGTTGGCCCTTGGCAGCTTCCGGCGGAAGATAGCCCGCGCGGTAGCTTTTGACGCTTTGACCGGCGGCTGTCGCCCTGGCTTTCTCTGCCTCGTAGTTGCGCACTGCCGGCGGGTGCGGCGACGGAACCCTTGGTTGTTCACGTACCCGTTCTGCAACCACAGCAGGCGGAGTTGCCCTTTCCGGCGTTCCCGCTGACAGAACGTCATGCTCGGACACCGTCACGGATTTCGCGGGCCCGCCGAAGGCGGCCCTCACCTTGTCCCAAATCCCCATGCGCAGACTGTATCGACTATTGCAACGAATGCCGTGCCCGAACCGCTGGAAGCAGTCCTTTTGCCTAAGTGACGCATCACCACTGTTGGTCAATGGGGAGGTCACGTATTCGCGACAGGCGATTATCCGAGGCTCTCGAACACCATAGTTGCTTGGATGCGGTCACCGCCGGCGAGACCCTTGCTTCCGCTGCTCGCAGTGGTAATCGTGTGGAGCCGATAGCCCTTCGCGGCCTGAGCGTTGATGGTCTTCTCCAACTCAGTCAGGTTACCCGCACCGGTTCCCCACAGTTTTTCTTTCAAAATCACCTGCAGGACGACATAGTGCACGGCACAGCTTCCTTCCATCGCTGGTCAACTGGGAGCAATGCTAATTGATGCTTCACGCTCCCCAGCGGCGGATGGCGACGGCGCGTCGTCAGTTTCCAGCGTGATCAATCATTGACTCCTTCACTGATGCGGCCGACAGGGGGATCTGGTTCAGCATCCCACTCAAGGTACCCGTTGTAACGATCATTCTCGTATACGCCGACGCCTCGGACGTTTCCTGCTTCATTTGCTGCATTAGCGATGGAACGGCTAAGCGCGGTATTTCGGTGAGGCCAACAGACAGCTTGATCACGAGCGGGGTACCTCGTCGCTCTGCTAATGACAGGGGAATATCCATCGTTCGGACAGACCGCTTTTGTGAGGCCTTATCTGCCGTCCTTAATGGACGCTGCTCACCATTGTCCCTGGGTGTTCAAAGCATGCAGGTTGTCCCCAACAGCAGCAAAACGCCTAACGATGGAGGCTGCCCTCCAGTCCCGCCGGCGCAAGCCGGAAGGCACCCGACCGCCGTTCCGGTGGCCAATCTTCCGAAACCAGTGTCGTCTCCGCAGGGGTCTCCAAAAAACCGGACCCGGCCGGACTCTGCATTGGCTCCCAGTGCGGCTCTGCTTCCCAGCGCGTCAACTTCCTCACACCTCTGGCATCCAAGGCGGCCGTCGTGAGGGCGGCTCACGGACAAATCATGTTGCAAGACAAAGCCGCGCTTATGAATGAGCGTGCGTAAAAGAATTTGTTCCGAATGCCGAGAGAGCTTCGAACCGAGTCGCTCTTCTCAACGCTTCTGCTCTATTCGCTGCGCCAACAGACAGCGCGATCGGCGACGTCGGCAGCGGCTCTCCGGATCAACACCGATAGCCTCCGCGGCATCACGTGACGGGTCCGAACTCGCCACGCCCACGCGTCGAGACCGAGCAACAGCCGGAGCGACTCGCGTCCAAGGCCCGAGCAGCAGAGTCGTGGCTTCGCTCCACGCCCAGCTCCGACTTCAAGCCGTAGACATCGAGGGCCTCGAAGCCGAGGCCGCGGAGCAACGGGCCACGGCCCAAGACCTGCGCCGAGAGCTAGGCCGACTCCAAGCCATTCAGAAAACTGATGCCCAGGATCTGGTCCACGTCGCCGGCAAGCTACTGGCCCTCAGTCGGGCCGCCGGCATCGAACTCGACCCCAAGTCCAAGGAGCTGTTCCGCCGCCGCGGATGGAGCAGCACGGCCCAGAGAGGACAACAGCCATGACCATGTCCATCGCCCGTCTGTCCGCCCAGTCTGGCCTGAAGTACCTGTTCAAGACCACCATGATGGATGACCTGAAGATTGCTCCCGTGGATGCCACGAATTACTACCTGAAGTCGGGAACGCCGCCCGGCCGCTGGGTAGGTTCCGGCCTACAAGGAATCAGTCGTGCAACTGGAGACGTCGTCACGGAAACGGACGCCAAAGCCGTCTTCGACGCTGCAGCTCATCCGGACACCGGCACCCCCCTGGGCCGTCCCCACGGCCAGCCGACGCTCGTCCAAAAGAGCGGGGGACGAACCGAAGCGCGTCACGCCGTCGTCGGATTCGACCTCACATTCAGCGTCCCAAAATCCGTCTCGGCCCTCTGGGCTCTCAGCCCACGGAGCATCCAGGGCCAAATCCTCGAAACCCACCACCAAGCCGTCAGCGCCACCCTGCAATGGCTCGAAGCGTCAGTCATCCACACAAGGGCAGGCCGCAACGGCGTCGCTCACATCGGTACCCGGGGGGTGATTGCCGCCGCCTTCGACCACTGGGAATCACGTGCCGGCGATCCTCAACTGCACACCCATTTGGTCATCGCCAACCGAATCCAGCGCATCACCGACGGTGGCTGGGTGACCCTGGATTCTCGGACGCTCTACAAAGCGGCAGTCGCGGCCAGCGAGCACTACAACGGCCTCCTCTTCGACGCCCTGTGCCGGAACCTCGGCACAGAGACGGACTTCCGCAAGCCCGCCGCGAACACACACAATCCCAGCCAGCAACTCGCCGGCGTCGACGATGCGCTGATTCGCGAGTTCTCCAACCGCTCCCGCCTCATCGACCTCGAAACCGACCGCCTCGTTGCCGAATGGACCGCCAGCCAGGGCACTCCCCCATCCGCGACAACCATCATCAAGCTCCGGCAGCAGGCCACCCTTTCAACCCGGACAGCCAAACCGGAAACAGTCGCACCGCTCCACGAACTCTCAGCGCGATGGCAGAAACGAGCAATCAACAAAGGCTTCAGCCCAAGCCATACTCTCGCCGCAACCGTTCGGCGCTCCCACAGAACCCCATTCCGCTCCTGCGACTTCGCTCCATCCTGGATCGACGCCGTCGGGTCGCTGGCACGGGAGCGCGTAGCAATCAAACGCGCCACCTGGAACCGGTGGAACCTCCTCGCGGAAGCCGAACGTGTTTGCGCCGAAATTCGCTGCAAGACAGCGGAGGACCGCAGCTCCATGATCGATGCTGTGGCCACGGCCGCGGAAAACCAGTCCGTGGCGCTCAACGAGCGCCGTTACACCGTCCCGGTCGATGCGCACTCTGATCTTCATTTCGCAGGACATTCGGTCTTCGATTTCCAGGGCTCCCGCCTGTTCACGGATGCAGGAACTCTTGCCGCCGAGGATGCCGTCATGGACGCAAGGAACGACGACCGCGGTCCGGCCGTGTGTGCGGAAGTCACCATGGAATCGCTCGCCAGCTACAAGCACCGTGGGCGTCTTGGACTGCACACGGACCAACGCGCGGCTGCAGCCACTGTCCTGCTCAGCGGCAACCGGCTCGACGCCATCGTCGGCCCTGCTGGAACTGGCAAGACCACCACACTCGGTGCGGTCAAGGCAGCTTGGGAAGCAGAATTCGGCACCGGTACCGTGGTTGGCCTGGCACCGGCAGCAGCAAGCGCCGAGGTTCTGGGGCGAGAGCTTGCAATGACCACTGAGAATGTCGCCAAATGGCTCCATGAGTCCGCCGGCCAGGGAGCCGGCAACCGGGCTGTCCAGTTCTTCGATGTGGAGCGGCGTCTTACTCGTCACCAGGGCGACAGGAACCCCCACACCGTCCGGCTAGCGCAGAAAGCCGCATTGCTCGCTGCCGAACAGGACAGGTGGCGTTTTCATCGGAACCAGCTGGTCGTCGTCGACGAAGCCTCGATGGTGTCTACTCTTCAGCTGGCCGCCTTGGTACAGCAGGCGCGAGACTCCGGGGCGAAGGTCCTGCTGGTGGGCGACCCGGGACAATTGGACGCCATTGATGCCGGCGGTATCCTTGGCTGGCTGGACCGTCAAGGCAAGACGTCCCGGCTGACGACTATTTGGCGGTTCGAGCAGGCCTGGGAGCAAGGTGCATCGCTGATGCTCCGATCGGGAGATTTTTCCGCCGTTGCTGAGTACAACCGTCACGGTCGCCTTCGACACGGCTCGTACCTGGACATGGTTGATCAGGCCTATCTCAATTGGCAGGCGGACATCAAAGCGGGCAAGTCCTCCATTCTCATTGCAGCCGAGAATGACACGGTAAGCATGCTCAATCAGCGTGCCCAGGCTGACCGGGTAATCCAAGGTGACGCAGATGCAGAGCAAGCCGTGCCGATCGGGAATGGATCACATGCAGGCCGCGGTGACGCCGTCATCGCCCGCCAGAATGATCGCACAATCGTGGACAGCAACGGAGACTTCATCCGGAACGGAACAATGCTCGACGTCGTCCGTTCAGACCGGCGCCACGGTTCCCTGACCGCCGTGCGCCGGGACACAGGTGCAACCATTTCCTTGACCCGCGACTACCTCGAGAGTTCAGCTGAGCTGGGATATGCGACAACTGCCCACCGTTCGCAGGGCCTGACGGTGGACACAGGACATACCGTCGTGACGCAGGGTCGTCTCACACGAGAGCTGCTGTATGTGAGCATGACCCGTGGACGCGTGGGAAACCATGCCTATGTCAGCGAGAGCAATCCGCTGGAGGACGAACCTCTGGACCCCGCCATGCAAGCCACATGGCAGCAGATCCTGGGCGAGGTCCTTGCTGCCGAGGGCGCTGAACGGACGGCCCACGAAGTCCGCGACGCGGAAAGGACGAAAGCGGATAGCTTGCAGCGCCTCAGTGCTGAGTTCGACTATCTCGCGCAAATCGCCGCTGCCGAGGACCTGCCGGCATTCCTCGAGACGTACTCCCCCGGCTCAGTGGCTGAGCTGCAGCAGTCTCCATCCTGGGGCGCGACTGTTGTGGCCTGGCGCCGCTCTGTTCAAGTCAGCCGTCCAAGCGCCGAGCGTGTAGTGAAGGTCGCCCTGGGAACCAGCGAATCGGCCAAAGACGTGGCAGCCGTGGTCCATTCCCGGCTCCGGCGTTTCCTGTCCGAGATGCCCAGTATCGAGGAAGATCTGTTGGCGCCTGTGCACACCTCACGCCCTGACCTGACTAACCTGCTCAGCCAGGTCCAAGAGCGGATACAACACAGGACGGATCAGGTCACCAAGGACGCCCTCATGCACGACGCTGAATGGAAACGGAATCTTATGGAGAGTCTGGACGTGGACGTCCGGTCAGATGACGCACTCGACGTCGTAAGCCGAGTCGCGACCTTCAGGGACAGATGGGGCATTGAAGATTCACCGCTTCCTTTGGGACCCGTTCCTGCAGCGCACGAGTGGGAGCAACGGGAGCAACGTGCACACGTTGAACGCTTCATTGGTCAATTGCGTCATCGGTCAGCTGGCCAGCCCCACGGCCAGGTTTGCGTTGGAGAAGCGGTTACACAAGCTGAACGGCTAATGAATGTCGGATGGCAGCTCTAAACTGGACGCGGGGGTAATCAGTGGGTGTGAATCCAGTCCTGAAGCCGAAGCTTGCGACACCCGCACTGATCCTCATCAGTGCGGCCACGCTGATCTGCGTCGTTACTCTTCTAGTGTCTATTGCGGCAACCTGGCCGCCAGAGCGGCCCTCCGTGATGTCGGCTCTTGCACTTCTTCTCGCAGTGATCACTGTTGGTGCAACCTGGCTGACTCGGGTACGTCGGCTGCGTACTTGGACGGCGGCGGCAAGGGAGAGGTGGAAGAACTTCGATGAGGCGAAGCACCTACACGGCACGACGGCGGAGGTCACCGTGCTGAGCGTCGATGCCCTTGAGCCCACAGGATCTTGGATCACCATCAAGTGGAACCGCTTTGACCATATTCAGACAGCCTGGATCGAGGCGTTGAGTGAACCAATATGGCCAGGCTCCGTGCTACTGATCTCGCCAGACGTGGCCCAGGTGAGACCCGGAGCGCCGTGGCCACGCAGTTACTACATTCAGGCTTCCGCTTGTATTGCGTGGGCGCCAAGCACCTCAATGATGACACGGCCTCATTGATCTCCCGTCAAATGCTGCACACAATCTGCCGAAGCCCGCTAGTTCTCGGGCGATAGGCCGCGCTACCTATGTGGGTGGGCATGCCCTGAGAATCTGGCCAGCGGCCGGCCCACCCCCACTTCGGCATCAGGGTGTCCGGGGTGACCCGTACACCCTGCTCACACACGCTAGGGACTTCTCGCCGTGCTACTCGGCAGCGATGATAGGGCGGTCAGTAACCGACTCCAGGAGAGTTGCCGGCTCCGGACGGCCAAACAGCCCGGCTACCGGTGACTGACGCTTCGACAAGGAGTCCTGCCTTCATTAACCAATGAACAGACTCATTGCTAGATCGTTGGTATTTATTTACTTTCGCCTGTGCCGGTACTGCCGCCAATGAATCCCCTCGCCCTCGCCGCTTGCACTATCGGTTGAACAGCTGTATCGCCGAGGGCGCCGCGTAACGCATCGATCAGCTCTTTCACCTGATGAACGATGGAGTAAGTGCTAGGCGAAGAGTTGCGAATGCGTTCCGCGAAGTGTGAAACCACAACCGAGCCATGAGCTGAGAGCGCATCTTCCGGGAAGTGCGGGACGAAGAACCGACTGCCCAGACCGATGCTGTGGTCGCCGAGCAGTTGGATCACCTCAGGAATAGCATCGCCAAGGTAAGGGACGACGTCAGCCCAGGTGGTCAGTTCTTCTACGTCTTGGGTCCTCGGCACGCCGCTCAATCTAGCGGTGAGGTGGTCGCGAAGCCATCGCTTCCACACTTCGGCGCCGTCAATCCCGTCGGCACGGAGGAACCGGGCAACCGCTTGAGCAAACTCCGCTGCGTAGGCCCCGTTGTCGGCGAGCACACTCTGATCGAGCAGTGATTGGCGCGATTCTTGAGTGATGCCAGCGAAAGACACGATTGAGGCGACTAGAGCGAAGAATTGACTGCGGAGATGGGACCCCAGCGGGTCCAGCCGGGACCACTCTGCGATCGTGCTGTCTAGGAGACCGGCCTCGAGCAGTTTGTCGTTGTAGCGGGGGTGATGTAAGTAAGGATTCCAAGCCAACGCCGCAGTCGTGTCTTCGCGGAATAGTGGAAGTACATGCTCGGTGGTGAACGTCGCGTCGGCGGCGAATAAAAAGAATAAGTGGCTCGCCACAGCAGGTCGAGTGGCGTCGAGCGCGTGCGGCGGCCCCTCTAGTAGTTGTGTCAGCGCGTCGCGCTCGTCATCGTTGAGGCCTGACCAGTCATCACGATGTTTTCGCCAGCGCCGATCAACCTCGACCATCCAGTACTGGGCAAGGTCTCCTGGCCAGGAATTGAGGTAGAGCGGTGCCATCCCGTTTGGGTCTACCCCCGAGGAATAGGTGAATGAGTGGCCGCGTTCCTTCCAGAGCTGAAGGGCGATGCGACGCATGGCAGCGAGGGCCGGTGTCTCATCATTCTCGATCTGCTTGCGAACCTGCTCCAGTAGGAAGCGGCTGACTGATCGAGCGAATTCCGGATTTGGGACTACTGTTGCAACTCGTTCGACGATAGCGGTGGCGGTCCCACCCAAGGTCGCCTTTGCCCAGCCGTCGACAGTAGCTCGGCGAAGGTCGTTTGCCAGAGCATCAAGCTCGCTCCAGTCATCCATGAGTGCCCAGAGTTGTTCGCCGAGTTCTGGTCGGGCCTCAGCCACCCTGCTAACGAGAGAAAGAGCGTCGCGCCAGTCCGGTTCGTCGAAGTTCCGTTCCGAGTAGTCCCGAGCGAGGAGGTCTTCGACGGCGGCGGCGGGGTCCGTTTCAAAGGACCTTATGAAGTCTTCCGGTTCCATCGGCAGTTTCCCGCCCCAGGTGCCGCTCGTCGTCCAGCTGTCGAAATCGGGATGCTCACGCGGGGCGAAGTCAGGGTTTGTCGCCTGTACTGCTGCAAGTGCTGTGCCAGCCTCTGACCATCCAGGCGCGATTTGGGCCAGCCATACCAGCAGGTTGTAGATTGCGTATTGCCTGTGCCGATCAATGTCGGGGATGTCTTCGGGGAGGCTTGGCCCTGCCTGCACGGCCGCAAGAAGGTGATCGCGGGCTGCTTTCGATGCTTTTTCAGCCGCCACCTCAAGCACGCGGTAGGTCTCGTGTTTGAGGCCGGTTTCAAAGAGAACAAATCGTTCGAGCAACCAGGAGATCTTCTCATCGGCTGTCCGCGAGGCGTCAATGACGATCAGATGTAGCGCGAGACGACGGAAGAGTGTTCGGCCGAGCGACCACCACCGCTCGGGCAGGTCAGGCCGTGCTGGCAGGGCTTTCTCACCGTATCCCCGTAGTCCATCGATGACTGCGTCGATGGGGTCGCGAAACTGATCTTGCTCGTGTGGTTCGATTGCCGAGCGACTGAAGTTCAGCGGATCCCACACGCGCTGGCCGTGGTAGGCATCGAGCAGGTCGTAAGCGGCACTCAGCGATTCTTCCAACAATGCTTCCAGCTTCAAGTCGCCAGGTGGCGTCACCTCGACGACCTTCAGTACGTGGGCAGTGAGGCTGTCCTCCTCGGTGTTCCAGTGCACTCCGGCGTCGGGAAAAGTTGTGAGATCCTCGGAGTCATCAAAGTGCCATCGTCGTTTGAGGACGAGATAAGCCCTCAGAGCTGCCCGAAGCACCGTTGGGTCCTCTGGAGAGTCTTCTGGCAGGTATGACAGAAGACTCTCGGTGGTAACCGGCGCGGAGTGACCGCGGACTGAGGTCGTGAGGAACGCCTTCCACCGACGCCCGGCCTCAGCATCCAGCTTGCTTAGTTCGCCCGCTGCCCAACCGGCAACACGGAAGAGGCCGTTGCCAAACGCTTGGCCCAACCGCTGCACCGTCTGAAGCGCGGCTCCGTGAAGTTCCGGTAACGCGATGAAGCTGTGGCAGAACCAGTTTCCGAGGATGGTAGCCGCGGCGTCTCCGTCCTGACCATTGAAGATCGCCTTAAACTCCGGCAGACCCTCCGCCCAGTGGAGCCATGCGACTTGTAGACTCGGTTCAACAGCTGTGACCGCCTGGACGAATTCGCGAGCACCGCTAGCTGTCTGAAGTTGATCGACGAGGTAGTCGTAGTCGACTGGGGTGAGCGTTGGGCCGCCCTCAACAACTTCGACAATCCGAGCGCTGTGCTCGGTCTGGCCCATCCGGGCGCGGAGATCCCACGCCTCGAGTGCAGCCACGAGCGCACTGTGATCGTGACCTTGGACTGGGTAACCTATCGGCTGCACTCCGAGCCTGGACCACTTAGAGTGATTGACCTCGTCGGCCTTGGTGAAGGCGTATCGCGGCGTTCCTGATGGCAGCCCAAGCGCGAGATATCGCATGATTGGGTCATCGTGGCTGTATCCGACGAAGAGCACCGTGAATCTCTGAAACATCGGCAGCAGGAACCGGGTAGCCCATGCACCAGTGAGGTACGCCCGACCGAAGTCTCGGTCGGTAAGAACAAGCTCCCTAGGTTCGCGGAGCACCGAACCGTGAAGATGGACTATACCGGTGAAATCTTCACCGAGCGGTAGGGCTGGGCCGATCCACGTGTCGGAAACCTCAATGCCTCCAGCGGTTGCCGCTGACGAAAGGTGGCTATCGAAGTTCGTGGTGACGAGCCGCAACTGTCCGACTGAAGAAGCGATCCGAACGAGCGCTGCGTGGGTGCTGTTCGGGGCGGAGTCCTGACGAGCGATGAGATCGCGGGTGTGTCTGTGCGTGTCGAAGCCCTCCGGCAGCGATCCCAGAAAGAAATCGAGCGCAACTCCCTCGTCGAGGGGTACGCGGGCCATTTCAGCCAACTGGCCAGCCAGCTTGTCGAAGAGCGGAAGACCTGACGGAGCGTCGACCGAAGCCCCCGCGCCAACGAAAAGTACCAAGCGCCCTTCAGATTGTGCGTCGAGAACGGGCTGCGGCAAGTTAACATCGCTCGTTATCCACATTTGGCGTCCCCCCATGTCTATTGCAAGCGACTGCCGCAGTCTACCCGCTCGCTTCGACGATAGGACACATGAGGACCATGCATGTATTTCCGCCGCACGATCGGTTTGGTCCGGCGAAATGGCTCGCGGCCGAGGCAGGCGAGTGATCTGGCCTCCCACAAAGTTGAGGCCAGATCACTCACTTCGCTAGAAGTTGATCTCATTCCGCGCTTTTGCCCCTAAAGGGGGCAAAAACACCGGACCCTTGAGAGAGACGTTGTACGCCGGTCCCTCAGGTTCTGTCGGGGCCGCTTCACGCCCGGTTTGAATCTCCGGAGACGGCGCCGCAGCTGCGGCATGCGACGAACGCTGGTACGCCGCCGTGCCAAACCGCAGATCGGGCCCGATGGTGTCGGCGACAATTCGGCGGGCTTCGCGGCGTTCGCCGTCCTTCTCATACGAACGGAATTCCAACTCACCCGCGACGGTGACCGGGTCACCCTTCTTCAGCGATGTCGCCGCGTTCTCTGCCAGCGCTCGAAACGCCGAGACGTTGTGGAAGACGGGTTCCCCGTCCTGCCATGTGCCGTCCGCCCCCTGGATTCGCTGATTGACAGCGACCCTCAGCTTGGCGTGCGCCACCCCGCTTTCACCAACGGTCAGCTCAGGATCGGCAACTAAGTTGCCCGCGATGTTGATCGGGATCTTCGTACCCATTTACTTCTCCCTTCAGGAGCCAGCGGGACTCTCCCGCCGGACAGATATACGCAGTCAACGTCAGGGTCCAGCCATCACCGGCCCATCGGTCGACGGCGGCCGCCCCACCCCGACGTAAGTCGCCGTAGTGTCCAGCCGCGGGTCCGCCTCGACGACCGTGATTTTTCCGCCGAATCCCCGCGGATGCGTTATTTCGAGAATTCCCTTGCTCGCAGCAGTAACGCGGCCCAGTACCGACTTCGCGATGTCCACGCGGGAGCCAGGAAGCTTGCTGCCCGTCTCTTGGGAGATCACATCCTTCTCCGCGTCGAGGACGGCATCAGCCCAACCAGCCAGGTAGGTGGCCGATTGGGGGCCTCGGTCGATTCCATGGACCTTCAGCACCGTGTACGCCACTGATTCGGCTTCAACTTCGGCCAGTCCACGGTGGTCGGCACTGCTCCCGTAGAGGCGTCCCAGCCTGTCATCGGGCCCATGAAGCAGCACGTGCCCGAGCTCATGTGCGAGGACCGCTGTCCGCTCCTCAGAGCTGAGCCAAGCACCAACCTGTACCCGGTGTTCGGCGAAATCCGTGAAGCCACTGGTCAGCCCATACTGCGCATCCGTGACGTCGACCTTGAATCCATGACTCCTCGCTACAGCTTCCAGAGAACCCCATAGTTCAGCGGCATCAACCCCGGATCCGAGACCCCGCGGCACCAGCAGCGGAGTACCCTGCGTCTGAGACACATCGAAGACTGCCTGGCCGCGCCATCCAGTGATGACCGTCTTCTTTCCTTCGTCGACCGCTCCGCGTGGCAGCTGCCCGTCCATAGGGATGCGCTGCCGCGTACCGTCGGGAAGCGTCACCTGCTGCACTCGCGCCGTGCGTGGAGCGATCACCCAGAGTGCGTGTTCGCCTCTCGTCACCGTACGGCCGTGGCGGGACCACTCCTTATACCCAGCGACAAGCGTGGGTTCCTCGGTGCCGCGTTGGGCCATCTGCATCATGAGCAATGCGACGTTGCCGCCCGAGTATCGCCACAAAGTTGACGAGGCGTTCAGTAGAACCTGCCAGTGCGACGGCGACTCCACAGCCTTCTCCAGGATCTTGTGGAGACCCTCCGTCAAAGTGGAGATGCGCTCTTCCGGTGTCATACGCGTAGTGCCGGACTCCTTGGCGTCAGTCGGGACATCGGCCGTAACGGCGCTCCATGCGTCTTCAGGTTTAGGGGCCACGACAGCCGCCTTCCTTGCTCCTTGGGAATCCGCGGGAACCTCTTTGCGGATACCAATTCATGTCGTCACCTGCGCCAGCAACATGACCTCAGAATTCGTACCCAAGCTGCTGTGACGCCGCCTGCCACTCGCTAAACTCCGGCGTGTCCGTCAGGAGGATTCTCGGCGTCGGGTCCTTATGAGCCTGCAGCCCGACACAACCGGCAGTCCTGGTATGAGTCCGCAGACGTTCGACGGCGTGGGGCAGCCTTTCGTGAAAGGCCAAGGGTCCGAAACCAGAATCGTCGCTGGCGTACGAGGCCAGTTCCGCGCGTTGCAGGGCATAGAGCTCAGCGACGATCTCAGAGTGGCGCCACCAACAATCCGGGATTACCGACGTTGTCAGCTGATAGGTGGCCACCAGCCAGCGGACCCATGCTGCCAGAGCGGTCCACACGCTTCGGGCTTGCTCGCCGGTCAATTCACGCCAACGATATGTCACACCGGCGGTCCGGCCAGGTGGACGCAACGCAGAGCGAAAGAGCTCCGCGGTCAGCTCGTCGTCGTCCCCTCCGACTGAGGGGATCTCAAAGTGTTCGACGTCGTCACTACTGATCATCGTTCACGTCACCTGCCGCTTGCTGTCTCAAGATATGACCGTCTGCCAGGGCCTGTTCGACCTCCCGTTTGGAGCGGCCAAGCTCGGCGGCGTCTTTGCGCTTGTGCCATTCCCGCAGATCCAGGAGGATCGGGCGGCTTCGTCGTCCGAGCATGAGCGCGGTGCCCGCCGGTAGGCGACGGATCTCGTGGAGCGGAAGAACCGGGCTTTCTCGGATCTGCTCCCCGTCCTGACGCCCTTGCGAGGACCAGGACCGGGTGTTGAGGGTGATGCTCCGTTCCCCCAGCAGTCCAGCCAGGGAGCGCAGATCACGTTCGTCGGAGCCGCCGCCGAAGATCACCTTGATGATGGCGGAGTCCCAGATGGTGGCTGCCTCATCGACGGACCAGCCGGTGCGTGCCTGGGAGAGGGACTGCAGGACAACAAGAGTGGAGATCCCGATGCCACCGCCGTCAGAAAGTACGATGGGCAGCCCCGGCCACGGAGCCAGGTTGGCAATCTCGTCAAGGATGAGGGACAGCGGTGGGTCGAGCCTGCCTCCCGGCGCCACAAAGGCCATCTCCCGGGCAGCGTTGTCGATGTCATCGATCAAGGCTGAAAGATATGGCCCCGCCGCTGCGGCTCCCGCCCGGGTGCCGATCAGATAGAGGGTGCCGCGGTCCCGAATGAACTCCTTGGGCTCGAATTCCTCAGATTCGTCCTGGGGATCCAGGGCGGCAAGCACTTTGGGCGACGACAGGGGCGCAACCGCCGCCGAGACGCCGATCCACGAGTTGGAGGTGTTTCTCGGGTCGTCCTCGAGGATACCCATCAGATCTGCCTGCCAGCCCAGCGCTGCTTCTTTACGGCTCAGGATTTCGAGTGCTTCCCGTGCAAGAACCGGGCTGGACGACCAGCGGCGAAACGCGCGGACCCCTTCCCCGGACAAGGCGGCGGCGTGGAGAAGGCACTGCAGGATGATCAGCGAGCGCTTCTGCCATGCGGCGTTCTCGCCTTTCATCTCGGTGTCCGCGGTGATGACGAGGGCGCGGCGGGTGGCGATGTCGGGGTTTTCGCATCCGCGGACAGGTGACCAGCGGAGGGTTGACGGCAACCCGGACATACCCTGCGGGTCGAACACAGTAACTGGCCGGCCACCGGTAGATCGGGCTTTCATGGTCACGGCCAGGTTGTCGGCACGTGTGGACGTTGTCACCACAGCACCCGGCGCATCGAGGATTGCGTTGATGATCACGTAGAGCCCCTTACCTGAGCGGGGAGCACCTTGGATGACCATCGACTCCTCCGTGGAGACATGGATCGTGACACCGCGGGAACGGCCCAGCGTCCAGGCCACGTCCTGAATCCGGGGCTTGGTCAACCCTGGCCTTGTGACCTTTCCTCGTCTCCGAACAGCTCGGCTTCCGAAGTCCTGTTGAATTTCCGCGCGTCGGGCGATTCCTTCGCGGTTGAGAATGTCCAGGCGCAGCCATGCGCCTGATTGCTTCCACCTTCGCCATAGCACCCCACACCCAACGGCGAGCGCGGCCAGGGTGAGAAGCACTGGCCCGACGATCCACCAGATGGTGCCGGTCCCGACGTCGCACTGCTTCGGCTCACGGATGATCCAATCGATTCGGCCGGCAAAGAGCCCGACGACGGCGGCAGGGTTGAACGGCGGCGGCCTACTACCGCCGCAGCGCCAAGACATAGCCAGATTTGCAGCGGCCTGGACCAGGAAGCAGAGACAGATGTAGCCGGCCGCGGAAACGAGTCCGGCGGTGAGCAGAGGATTTTCGGTACCTCGACGGGAACTCATGGGCAGTCCTCAGAGCATCCGGGCGTCGGTGCCGAATACTTTCAACTCATCGGTCGTCACTCGGTTCGCCACGATGAAGGACCGGTTTCCAACCTTCCAGAGTCCAACGCCCTTGGGGAGGTTCTCTACGTGCTCGCATTCAGCCTCAGAAAGTCCAAGTGCTTCCTTGGTCAGACGCATGGCATCGTGCTTTTGCCGGTAGATGATCCTGGTATCTGCTTCAGTAAGCAGGCCGAGGGCTTTCTGTCGGTGACCGCTGGTGCTGTCGCCGATTTCATTGAGGTCAGCCACTTTGTGCATGATGAGCAGGTTCGCGATGCCGTACGTCCGCGCCAGGCGCCACTGTTCGCTCATCTTGGCGAGCATGTAGGGGTCGGCCAGCATGCGCCAGCCTTCGTCGTAGACCACAAGCCGTTTGCCGCCGTCGGGATTGGTGACGGCCGCCTCGAGCCATGTGGCACCGCACGCGGCCGCGAGCGCGAGTGCTTGTTCGGAAGCGCCGATAAGTGCTGACGTGTCCATCACCATCATGGGTGCGTCGGCGTCGAAGGCAACGGTGGAAGGAGCGTCGAACATTCCTTCCAGGTCACCGGAGACCGTGCGCCGGAGAGAGTGTGCAACCGCCAGTCCGCCATCCTTGCCAACCAGCCCGACTGTTTCCTTGGACGGATTCAGGAGGTGGTCAAGCACCATCGGCAACGTCGGGTTCGAGTTCTCGGCAACGGTCTCTGTCAGTGCCATGTCCAAGGCCGTGTGCTCCACGGGCCGTAACGGCATGCCCTGCCGCATCAGAGAGACCAGCGCCACGAGCAGGTAGCGACGGCGTTGACGCACCACAGCCTGCCACTGGGCCTCGCTCAGGGCACTTGAGCGCGGACCGGCGTCGAGCGGGTTGACGCGGGCCGGCCGGCCTGGACCGACTGAAATGACCTTGCCGCCGACCGCGTTGGCAACTGCGACCCATTCGCCCTTGGGGTCTGATGCGACGGCGGCTTTCCGCCCAAGGGTTATGGACCTGGCAACCAAGGACTTTCCGCACATTGACTTCCCGGTCCCGACGGTTCCTATGACGACGATCGAGGGGCCACTGATGACGCCCTTGTCATAGAGAATCCATGGGTCGTAGGAAAACGCCCCCGACCCGAAGACGTCCGTACCGATGTAGGTACCCTCGTGGCCCAGTCCTGATTCGGTGATAAACGGGTAGGCCGCTGCGAAAGTCATCGTGGACGCGCGGTGGGGTGCAGGGCGCAGGCGGTGAGGACCGCGGAGGGACTTCGGTTCTCGGCTCCCCCAGTCGCCGCCGCGCTCAGTCTTATCCAGCCGGGCGCCAAGCTTCTCGCTGAGGTTCTGAATCAGGGACCCGGAGACCGGGCTTGCGTTGGCGTCCTTTAGCCGTGGTCCCTTCTGCCGCCGCTTCGCGCCCGATGGCATGTACTGAACAGCCTGCGTTGCGCGCTTCACCGTAGCCCCCGCCCGAACGGGAGCCCCCCGGCCACGAACGCTGCCCACTGCTGGCCAGCCAGCAGCCGCAATTCAACGAAGGCGCCCGCGGCGGCCGACTCCAGTTCTTGCCTGTACCGGGCCAGATCTTCGATCGTCGATCCGGTGATCGTCACGTAAGCGGCTGGCCGCACATCCCCGTGGCCCGCCACGATCTCTTCTTCGCGCTGTGCGACTTCTTCCTCCTCCGCCTTCTGCTCGCGGGTAAGTGGTCTGTCGAAGCGCGTGTTGATCCGTCTCCGGGTCTCATGGGCCTCCTGGGCAGAACGAATGTCGCGGAGTGCTTCAGTTGTCGGCACAGTCCGGATCACCTGGGTCACCGTGTGGCGGAATTCACCGACGTAGATAAGGGGGTGGAGAAAGCCCGGGAAGACCTTCTGCCGCGGCCATTCGGCTATCCAGAACGTTTGGTGAAAGCCGGTGTCCGTCCGCACATACGTCCAGTGCTCCTCGACCGCCATGGGCGCAGCGAGGACGCTGGAAGTGGGCTCCGGCTGGTTCTGCCCCTCCGGTTCCGTTAGTACGCCGGCTTGTTGCCTGCCCGTGGTTGCTGCGGATGCTGGATCAAAGGCAGCCCGAACGATGTTGAGAAGGCCTGCCTCCGGCAGCCACTGGTCGACGCTGACGCTGTGTGTTCCTAAGGCGGTAGTCATAGCCTCGACTTCCAGCCGGAGTACCCGTTCGACGCCGAGGACTCCCCCGCCTGCCTCCCGTATCCGACGTCGGGCCTTGGCAATGTCCAGAACCAGAGTTAGCAACAACTCGTGACTCATGGCGGAACCAGCGGCAGCAATCAAGTCCTCGTAAGAGCGCTCGCCCCAGGTGCGTTCGTCGGAGTCACCGGTTTGCCGGCGGACTGTGCCTTCGTAGAAGTCACGAAGGGCCGAGGAGGGATACGGGACCGTGTAGTCCTGAACGGCGATCCTGGCCACGCAGCCCCGCTGGGCCAATCCTGCCTGTACCCTGGACCACGCCTGCACGGCCCAGGCTTTATCGTCGCCGTCCATGAGTGCGAACGACTTGGTGCTGCAGCGCAGTACGGCTATTGCCTCTTTGCCGCGGGAGTCCACTACGAACGACTCCCCGCGGGAAGCGCGGCGCAGCTCCAGGTTCCCCAACCCGCCCGGAAGCGCCAGCCGCCCAGCAAGGACAGGCCGCTCCGGCCGCATCAGGTAGCGGGTCTGTTTTGCGGCCAACCTGTAGAAGAACAGCACGGCATGGCTGATCCACACTGGGTAGGGAATCCGTGAGTACTGCAGCAATCCGAGCAGTATCAGAACTAGCCATAGCGGCCCGGCCGTGAAAAGGCCAACGGGTCCGCGCACTGCCGAAGCCACACAGCCCACGAGAACACCGGCCGCGAGCAGGAGCAGTTGGTACCATTTCAGGCCCATGAACAGGCCTCGGCGCTCGTACCGGGGGAACTTGACGGGTTCAAGAGTTCGAGAGTTTTCAGACATGGGTATCACTGTCAATCGGAGGCTTGGCCGTGGTTGGGGGGCGGATGGGAGAAGGCGGCGCAGCCGCATCCGGAGAAGCAGTGGCAGCGGTGGGCGCCTTCGAAGGCGGGGACTGCGGCCCTTCCCTTATGGCGCTTGGCGGCGTTCCATTGCCGGACGCTCCCGGGTTCCAGTCCGGCTCACTGACGCCGCGTCGCGCTCGCGGAAACGATGCACCCTGACCCGACGTACCGCCGCCGAGCATTAGAGCCGTGGTGTTCCCGCCGGAAGTGCGGGACGGCGTAGTGCCCATCAGTTGTTCCGGCAACGGCACCCTCGGCGGCAGCGCCCGAGTTGGAAACTGAGGCCGGCTCGACTGAACCGGCCGATTTGCGGCCGAGCGGCTGGCCAAGGCAGCCAGCGTCAAGTGTCCGCCCGTTTGGCGGGTGATCTGCCTGGCAGCAAAACCGGAGCTTCGGGAAAGGACATGCCCGCCGCCAGCGGTTTGGGCGGCAGCGGCCAGCTCGCCACCAGCGAAACTAACGAGTCGCAATGCCATCAATGGTGCGCCACAGGCCAGTGCCATGCCTACGACGCCGGCAGCGAGTCCGGCGAACGACTTGGAGTCGGCGAAAAGCTTGATGGCCACGGCAAGCACCGTCGCGGCGAGCGGTTTGGCGATAAGCAAAGCCACCACAATCTCGCCCCACCGCCGCGCCCACGATTGCGTCTTCTCCCAGGGCATCAGCATGAGAGCCACGGGTGCGACGGCGGCGAGCAAGATGAGGGCGAAAGACCGAAAGATCATCGAGCACATCAGGATGAAGGCCAGAATCCAGACAACGATAACGGCCATCGCCGTCACGACTACGGCACCCCCTGCGCCCCCACTTGTCCCGGGAGCCAACGAGACAACATTCCAGTCTCTGCCCGAGTCTGCCGGCGCCTTCTCGAAGCCGAAGAGCCGCATGAACAGGACATAGGGGTCCGTAGCCAGGGAGTCCAGAAGCGCTGTTGCGGCCAAATCCCCAACCTTCGTGAGCTCCCGGACCAGGTAGACAGCACCGGCCACCATCGGAACCGCGGCGGCACCGCCAACCAACGCACGGATCAGGCGGCGGGGCTGCTGGCTGATCAGTCCGGACAACAACTGGAGGATCATGGCAATGACGAGCGGTGTCATCATGACGACGACCCACCAGTTCGTCAGCCCCTTGACGGAGTCCCACTGGGAATCGTCAATGTCAGACGCGCCAAACGCACCCGTGATGAAGGACCATATCCAGGAAGCGACGTTTTCGAGAAGGTCGGCGAAGAACGCCGTGATGGAACTCTGGACACCGTCGTTCGCCTGCGAGACGAGACCGCAGCCGGGCGGCCACCATCCGTTCAGATCGCACTCAACCGGCATGACCGATGTTGCCTAGAACCCGAGCGGGAACGCTGTCTGGGACCAAAGGATGTAGCCATTGATGCCGCCCAAAATGGCAGCTACGGGGCCAGTCCAGAGCAGGATCATGCCGCCCCCGGAAGCCAACCGAGAGGACTGGCTCAGCTTGCCGGCGAGGAGCATGGCTGCTCCGATGATCGCCACGATCGCGATGACGACGAAGGCTCCTACGAGGATGCCGCCGCCGATCTGTTTGAGCGACTCAAGAAAGGGAAAATCAGCGTTTGGGGTGATGCCAGGATCCACCGCTGCGAGAAACATTGCACGCTCCGTCTGTCGACTTCCATGGGAATGAGCAGATTGGCTCACGACTTCATGGAGGTGGTGGGGCCGCGGAACATGACTAGACGTAGATTTGGCAGGTTCAGATTCAAAACGTTTCTCAGCCACCGGTGCTAGAGGCTTGGTCAGTCGAGAGTCGGCCCTACTATTCGAATATATGTTCTAAGATTGGTCCTGTGATCAAGAGTGGTTCCCCTGACGACCTCGAGCGAATGATGGCCCGCATGGACGCCGACAAGAGCCGGCCGATAGATGACCCGGCCCCAATCAGGGACTTCCCTAAGTATGGCCGGCCACTCGTGTACGTAAGCGGCATCTACGGGAAGGCCGTGGCCTGGACGCACACGTACGGTCTGATTGAGTGGCTTGACCCCTCGGGCAAATACCATCTGGGATGGGCCCACTCATCAAGCATCAAGCGGGTTACGCCGGAAGAGTGGAAGGGCAGCAGCAAACTCTAGGGTGTGGCGTCAGCGGGTCAGCGATCTAGCCTTCATGGCGCGCATCGAGGTCCGGAACAGCGTCCAAGAATTTCACACTGTTCCAAAACTTGGGACTGGCGTGGTCACCATGAATGGTAGGGCCCATGCTGAGGTCATGTCGCGTCGCCGGGATAGGCCCCTCGGCAGGCCGCCGTATCTGCCTCATAACTAACAATGATTACGGTGATTTCATCTGAAAGTTGCGAGACATAGTTGCGAGAATTTCCTGATCGCAATGGAACTTGCAGGGTTCCGCGGAAGTCAGACCTATGCCGTGGAAGCACCTAGTCGCCAGTGAGACGTCTCGTAGCCCAAGGGTTGGGAGACATAGTATGCGCACCGTATGCGCCAACCGCCATTTTGAGCTGCGATACGTCCAGATTATTTTTAATAAGTTCACTGATTATTCCTCGCCGGTGAATCTGTCGCTCCGGCACGAAGTGCCCTAAAGGCGCAGGCTGCAGCGGACCGCAGTTCTGGCACGGGACGCCTCTGGCCGCGGACCGCCGCCTCCTGCCGAGGACCCCTGGGCCGGCCGACCGGGGGGTTCTTATCCTCGCGAAAGCTGTCCAAGAGGCATGGCGGGGATGGGGGGGCGGGCTGGAACGGCCACTTGCGCGGTGTTAACTGAAGTGCTAAAAAATCTATATCAGCGGATAGAGATTATCCTTTTTACTGATGATCTGGGAGGTATGTGATGTTGATGATGAATGATCCGTTCCGGCAGCTGGACCGGCTGGCCCAGCAGATGCTGGGCACGGCCGCGCACCCGGCGGCCATGCCACTGGATGCCTGGCGGGAAGAGAACGAGTTCGTCGTCGCGGTCGACTTGCCGGGCGTGGACGTGGACGCGATCGATGTTGATGTTGAGCGGAACGTCCTGACCATCCGGGCTGAGCGGAAGAACGGCGCCCCCGAAGGTGCCGAGCTGGTGGCCGGTGAGCGCCCGCAGGGCGTCTTCAGCCGGCAGCTGGTTTTGGGTGAGGCGCTGGATGCAGACAACGTGAAGGCCGGATATGACGGCGGGGTGCTGACCCTGCGCATCCCGGTCGCCGCCAAAGCGCAGCCGCGGAAGATCGAAATCACCAGCGGACACGGCGCCCAGCAGCAGCTCAGCGCCTAACCGCGGCAGCCAGGGTGGTGGTGCGTTCCCCGGTACCCGGGGAACGCACCACCAGCCCCTTTCGGGGAAGGTAATTACTCCGGGCATAGGGGAGGAAGTGTTTTGCCGCGATGCCAGTCACACGCAATGTTGCCTGGGACGGGCGTTTGGAGTCATTCAAGGGCAGGGATACCGTGCAGTACGTGCTCACTGCTGCCTCCATGGCCAGCACGTGCGCCGCCTGCAGGACGCCTTTGGAGCCCGGTGAGCCGCTCTCACTGCTGGTGAACGTGACAGAAAGCACTGCCCCGGACGGGACCCATTACGTCACCTTCACCGACTGCGTCTGTCACCGCCGCTGCAGCGGCCCTGGCCTGAGCGTCGAGCAGGGCCAGTGGGCTCCCAACGAACTCACCCCCGTGGCCGCACGGATGGTTTTGACGCAGGCGTCCGGCAGCGGGCGGGAACGGCCGGTACCGGTGCTGGCCTACACCCTGGTCCCGGTGGTGGCGTTCCGTGAGGGTGGTGGTGACCTGACCTCGGCGCTGGTCTCGGTTCTGCTCTTTCACGGTTTTCAGCTGGCCTTGAGTCCGGATTTCGGCGACCTGGTCGAGGATGCCGTGGAAACGTCGGCCAGCTGCAGCATAGCTGTCACACGCGAGGGTCTGATGACCTTCAGCATCGGCGGCAGACTCCTGTTCCGGGATCAGCTGCGCCCCGATAATCCGGATGACGCCCTGTGGCTTGAGGGGGTGCGGGGCGGCGACCATGTCCTGGTCATCAGCGGGGACAACCTGGTCATCACAGCGGCCGGCCTGGACCTGCGTCACGCCGCCGCCCAGGGCACACTGGTCGCCGGTGCAGTCCCTGTACGAACGGCCCCGGTGCGCACCTAGGCATCAGTCCCCACAGATCAGCCCCCAAAGAGGCGCCTCAGTCCACGAGCGGTGGTGGGCCGAAGAGGAATTCGTTGGCGTGGGACACGGCCTTGCGGAACGCGTCGTTCCTTAGGGTCACCAGATGCTCGGAATCTTCAATGCCGGGTTCCAGGAAGCCGGTAAAGCCGGGCCGCAGCATCCAGATATCCCCTGCCGGCGGCAGGTAGAACACCCCGAAGGAACGGTGCTGGCTGTCCTTCTCGTCGGTCCAGATGGGGACCACGGCCAGGGCGGCGCCGGTGGCGGGGTTGATCCACTGCGCCCGGGGCAGTGGTTCCTCGTGGGCCTCGGGATCCAAAAACGGTGCCGTGCCCTTGCCCCAGCGCTCCTCGAAGCGCTCGTGGAAGGCCGGGATCAGGTGGGAGTCGTAGCGGCGCCAGTCGCTCATCGTAAGGGTTCCTCCTTCAGATTCGGCATAGTGTTGCTTAGCTCCACGGGCCGCTCTCCCAGCGGACCGGAGTGACGCGCAGCGGCGGCTCCCTGCGCCGGACTATGCGGACCGGGACCACCTGCGGGCCGCTGGCGCGGCGTCCTTCCGGGGTCGGGCGTTCCTCCCGCTGCCCGGACACCGCAGGGTCCCCCGTTGCCGTTTTCTGCTGGTCCGGAGGGCGGCTTTCCCCGGCCTCGGGTCCGGTACGCCTGGTCCGCGCCGTTTCCCGGTCGTAGGCGTGCCGGCGCCCGGGGTCCCGGAGCACGGAAAAGGCTTCCATGATCAGCTGCAGTTCCGCCGGTACGGCGTCAGCGCCGCCGACGTCCGGGTGGTGGCGGCGCACCAGCGCCCGGTAGGCGCGCGCGATTTCCTGCGGCGATGCGCCCCGGGAAACGTGCAGCACCGCGTAATGGTCCGGGACGGGAACGGTCATCATGAACACCCCCAGCCACCGAAAGGGCCGGTGCAGGGCAGCTTTCCGGCGGCCCGGTCCCCGGTCTGAGCCTCTCCCGGGCCGGGTGAAGTCCCAAGCCGGGGAACGGGCGGCCGCCCCCTCGCATGCGCCGCAGGGGCTAGGTTTCGATCTGCTGTTGCTGGCCCTTGCTTTCGATCTCGATCTTCCGCGGCTTGGCCTGCTCGGCAACCGGAATACGCAGCGTCAGCACGCCGACGTCGTAGCTGGCCTTGATATTGTCCGTATCCAGGGTGTCACCGAGAATGAGCTGGCGGCTGAAGACACCGCGCGGCCGTTCGGAAACCACCAGCTCGACGTTGGGCTGCGTGGCGTCACGGCGCTCCGCCCGAACGGTGAGGACGTTCCGTTCAACGTTCAGATCCACGTCGTCAGGAGAGATCCCGGGCAGGTCAAACGCCACCACAAACTCCCCATCTTCCTGCCACGCGTCCATCGGCATGGCCGCCGGACGGGCCGCTGTTCCGAAGACCTGCTGGGTGAGCCGGTCCAGCTCACGGAACGGGTCAGTACGGATCAACATCATTTCCCACTCCCTTCAGCATCCAGGTTTCATGGCTACCCACCGCCATGGTTTATCTGTGACGGTGAATATAGATTTTTTATAGCACCAGTGCGAAACTGGTGCAAGAGGAACAGCGGGCATTGACGGGACAGCAGATGACAAACCAACGCAGCAGCGGGCGCGCCCTGTACGCCATATCGGTCGTGGCGGAACTCCTGGGAACAGGCCAGCAGAACATCCGGCTCTATGAACGCCGCGGCCTGCTCACCCCGAAAAGGACCGAAGGCGGCACCCGCCAATACAGCGAAGCGGACCTTGCCGTTCTGCGTCGCATCGGAGAGCTCCTGGATGACGGGCTCAACCTCGCCGGCGTTGCTAAGGTGCTCGAACTGGAAATGGACAACGCACGCCTCCGGCGCCTACTCAAGCGCGCCCGCACCTCCGCGCAGCAGGACAACCAAAAGGAATAGGGCAAAAGGTGACGATTAGCGCGGTGCTGGCTGTCGGTTACGACGGCTCCGAACAGTCCCTCCTTGCCCTGAAGTGGGCGGCGGATTACGCCACGGCCGCACGGACCGGGCTGCGGATCATCCATGCCTGGATCTGGCCACTCTTCACACAGGACGTGGGACCGGTCAAAGGGGTGGCTGACAGCGGATTGCGTCACGCAGCCGAAGTCATTCTCGACGAAGGCTGCAAACTCGCAGCGGAAATCTCACCAAACCTGAAGGTGGAGCCCCGCATGGTGGCCGGACTGCCGGCGGCCGTCCTGCGCCAGGAGTCCCTCGACGCAAGCCTGCTGGTGGTTGGAAGCCGCGGACTGGGCGGCCTGCTCGGCAAACTGGTCGGTTCCGTCTCCCTTGACCTGGCCGGAGGATCCCCCTGCCCCCTCGTCGTCGTGCGGAGCCGGCGCGGGGAAGGCCAACCGGTAGTCGCCTGCGTGGACGGGCACCTGCGCAGCAGCAAGGTTCTGGAGCAATCAGTGCGTGCAGCCCGGGCCCTTGACACAGGGCTGCAGATCGTTCATGCAGAACAGCCCGAACCGCCCTGGAAGGCACACACTGCCCCGACAGCGCATTCCAAGGCTGTGCTGCACAACGCCATGCTCTGGGTACAGGCGATGGACCCGGACCTGGCCGCCACAGAACAACTGCTGAGCAGGCAACCCGTGTCGGCCGCGCTGATCGATGCAGGGGCAGACGCCGAACTGTTGGTCCTCGGTGCCCACGGACGGCAAGGCCACCCCGGAACGCTAACGTCTGTTCTGACTCAGGCACGCTGCAACATCCTGATCGCCCGATAGCGCTTGGGCCAGGGTCCCGGGGACAGTGGCGGGCTCAACGTAAGGTTCTTGCAGTTAAGGGCTATGTGGAACCCTGCTACGGGCTTGACCGTCAGCCCTCCCGGTCCGCGGGGTGACACGAGTGTCAACGGCAATTTTGTAATGAACCGGGCGCGGCATGTTGGTTTACGGCGGCCCTTGGCTGCACGAAAGTCACCGCGGGCGTGTTGCGGCTGGCCTTTAGTCATCTCCGCCCGGGACCTCCGTCTGGTTCGGGCTGTCCAATGGGCGGTTACGGCCGGAGCTGGATCGGGTTCTCTCCTGCGCTGGTCCCAACGCTCAGCCGGTCAGGACGCGTCCTTGCCCTGATGAGCCTCCGGCGTGCCGGAGGCCCCCGCCGGCGGGATGGACTGCCAGCCCAGCGGCCTGAAAGCGGTGACTCGCTTAAACCGCAGGCAGATGGCCGCCGTTCGTCAGGATCATGTTTTGGGTGGGCGGCCGGTGGTGGCCCGGGAGATCCATGACCTGATCCCTGGGTGCCGGCCGGAGGGTGCCTGCGGCAGGTTCCTGGTCTGTTCGTCGGTGAGTGAACAGTAAACGTGTGTGGTTGTCATCCGCTCGATGGAGTCGCGCGCCACGAACCTGGGTCCCTGGCCCGTCCTGACGATGATTCCGTGAAGGATGAGACCTTTGTCGTCGTCCAGGACACGGTCCAGTGTTCCGAAAGCGCGTCCTGACCGGGAGACAACAGGTGTTCCTCTCCCCAGTGCCGTGTACGCAACCGGGCGGCCTTCTTCCATTACTCCCACACCTCCTTCGCCGGGTGACCGCGGCCGCACCGGGAGCGGCAAGCCGGGAGGATGACTGTAGCCCCCTGGCCCAGGCCGCGGATGAGCCGGCCCGGGCAGGCGGCGAAACGGTTCCCGGCCAGAACTGGCCGGAAACCGCCGGCGGGACGGCCCGTGCGCTGCTGCTGCATGTGCGCTAAATAGGCGCGGTGGCGTTCCTTCTGTGCCTTCCCGCCCAACGAGGCAGCGTTGGCGTGTAACGGGAACCGTCCCGGTCTGTTAGGCAGCGTCAATCTGGCGCTGCTGGCCTCCTTTGACTTCGATATCGATCTTTCGCGGCTTTGCCTGCGCCGCGACGGGGATGCGCAGGGTCAGGACGCCGGCGTCGTAATCGGCCGTCATCTTCTCCGTGTCCATGGCATCCCCCAGGATGAGCTGGCGGCTAAAGACACCGCGCGGCCGCTCCGACACGACCATCTCCGTGCCCTCCCCGGCAGGGTCCTTCCGTTCTGCGCTCACGGTCAGGACGTTCCTGTCCACGCCCAGGTCAATGGAGCTGACGTCCACGCCGGGCAGGTCCAGTGCAAAGATGTAGTCATCGCCGTCGCGCCAGGCGTCCATTGGCATGGCCGCCGGGTGGGCGACGGTGCCCAGCACCTGCTCGGCCAGGCGGTCCAGCTGACGGAATGGATCGAGCATCAACATGGCATACCTCCTTGATCACCATCGATCCAGATCTGTATCCGCTGACATAGATTTAATAGCACTGCCCCGCCCGGTCCGCAAGGGGTATCCGGCAATTTTTTGGCCGGTGGCCTCTTGCTTGCGCCCGTCGGCGGTGCTAATAAAATCTATAGCGGACGATGCAGATTGACTGGGGTTGGCGAGTGAACTGTCGGGAAGCAGTGATGGGATGCTTTCAGGCAAAGGTGCACCTGTAGCTCAGCCGGTAGAGCAGGGGACTTTTAATCCTCGGGTCGTGGGTTCGAGCCCCACCGGGTGCACCCCTGAATGCGCCTGCTGCGCCGGCCGCTCCCGCTTTCCAGCCGCTGCCCTTCGTGCCGTGCAGCCCATGAAAGGTGGTGGATGCAGATGAACGCGGAACTGCAGCGGTTGCGCGCCCTGGCGGCGATGATGGCAAACGCCGAAACTACCCTGGACGTGGCCCGCCGGACGCTGCGGGAATGCTCGGCGGCGCTGCTGCGCACCGGAGAGGCCACCCTTGCCGAGGTCAGTGAAGCCACCGGCCTGAACCAGGGCGAACTGCTGGACCTGCTCAGCCGGAACCATCCGGGAAGGGAACCGGTCTGGAATAAACCTCGGCCCGGCGGTCTGTCCTGACGGTCAGGGCGGTGCACCAGCGGACATCACATCATCCCGGGATGACCAGCCAGCACCTGGCCACAGTGCGTTTTCCGGGAATAAACAGAGGTGTGAAATCCATGCCGGAGCCCGGCGCCGCCCGCAACGTCGTCACGCCAGGCAGGAACGCAGGAAGACACCCTTCCACAAATCCGGGCACGCCCTGCCGGGGAATGCTGCAGCCAGGAGCCGACCCGATAAGGAAAATCTCCATCATCCCCAGGGGGTCGGTCCCCGGGAGTGACCCTGTCATGAGGCAGCAGGCATCCGGCAGTACCCCGGCAGCCGAGGCAAGCGGGCCAGCGGCGGGCCACGCCAAGCCGCCGGCCGGCCCTGCCCAGTCCGGCACGAGAGGTACATTCCCATGCTTACGCTCGGCACCGACAGCCGCACCCCGCACCTGAGACCTTGTGAGGAGGCCAAGGCCCAGGCGGCCTGCACCCGCTGTGGTCGCGGAACGGCGGTTATAAAAATCTCTTGCCAGTAATTTGCTGCCGGTGCTATTTAAATCTATGGCAGCGGATACAGATCAGACGTCATTTCAGATTTGCTCCGTATCAAGACGGGAATCGATCAGGGAGGGAACCATGGCGATTCAATACATGGATGACGGTTTTGCCCCGCACGTGGACCGCGGGCTCGCCACAGCAAGGACCCGGCTTGAACCAGGCCAACTGGGCCCGGACCGGAACGGGGAGGCTGAGAAGCATTCGCGGTCCATGGTCGAACACATCCTCGCCCTTGAACCCGAACGTGTCCCGGCCGTCACTGCCGAACTGTTCACCGAAGCGATTGCCATCGCCAATGCAGTCCGCCAGGCACAGGGACGGGGGCCGGTCACTTCCTTCCGGGCAAGGGACTTCTGGGAAATCCTCAAAGACCTAATCGACAGTGTCCTGGAACAGTAAACCCGGGCGCAAGGGACGCCGCGCCGACGCCGGTCCGGACAGCGGGTCGCACAGACAGGACACCAATGTTGCGGTGAAGCCGTTACCGAGAGAGGTGTTACAGGTGGTGAGGATCGCCGTGGCAGTGGGCAGTACCCGCCCCGGGGCGCCGAGGAAGGGAGGTCGCAACCTGAGTCATGGCCCGGGCAACCAGCCGGGGAGGTGCCGACTTCGAACTCCTTGACCCGGCAGACTACAACCAATCATCTGCGGCGCTGTAGTCGGGCCAATCGACCGGCCGACTGAAATCGTGGCAGGTCTTCCGATTGACGGGGCATTGCGAATCGTACGCCGGTCTTCGGTCCTGTGCACTTCCGATAGCCAGGTGCTAGCACAATGGCTTAAACCCCCCGAAGGTCCCCACCCCTGGCCGGAGATGGTGAAGGGCAGCACACTTGACCGATTCAACCGCGATGCATCACCAGTAGCTTTGACACTCGTGGAGCCGGTCGTCGTCGAGGTATCCGCGGACAGTTCCTGGTCGGGACAAGCCTTCAGACACGCTCTGCGCTCCATAAGGGTTCGCCCGGAGCTTCCGCCGGAGGAGGTTCCGCTGCCGCGCTAACTCCAGCGGCACAACTTCACCTCAACAGATCGAAGTACGCGGTGTCCGAATTCCAAGCGATTGGGTGCAGCAGAGTTCCCACCGCGGGATTGAGGGCGCTGTACATCTTGCCGTCGCCGGCGTAAATGCCCACGTGCCCCCAGTTGTTCGGGCCCTGGGCGTTCTGAACAACCAGGTCCCCCGGCTGTGGGGTGCGAGTCCTCACGCCCACCCTCCACTGCTCGACGCGCGGTAAATTGATTCCTGCCTGCCGGTAGATCCATTGCACGTAGCCGGAGCAATCCCATGCCTTGAACGCCGTTCCGCCCCAAACGTACTTGCCCCCGAGACCTTCCTGAGTGAACCGCAGTATGTCCTTTCGGATCTGACCAAGATGCGCGTGCTGTAGGGCCGACGTGGAGGCATCGGGCGCCTCGATGCAGCTATTTGTGGCCACACCGTCGCCGAGCGAGTCGACAATGGCGGAGGCCTGACGCTCCCACCGGGCATACAGCTCAGGAAATGCTGAAACCTGAACCGCCTGTGCAGCCTGACCTTTACTCATAAACTGCCAGCCCGGAACATCCAGCAACCCTCGAGGGCTGCCGTGATTCGGCCCACTCGGACCGCCATAGAACGCTCGCACGTTGTAAATCGGGTCCATTAGCTGCTCGACACTCCCCCAGCCCGCCGCCGGACGCTGCTGGGCGGTGCCAAGGGAATCGTGGTCGCTGCCGACGCCGTCATGGGAAAAGCGAAGGGACGCAGGAACATTCGAGTTAGCCAGGACCCTAAGGCTGGACTCCTGCAGTGCCATCATGATCGCAACGATCTGGCCATCACGAGGCACGCCCAACTGTTTTCCGACGGACAGGTACCCCCGCGCAACGGCGGCTTGGCGGGGGGACAGCCCGGTTGGCGCCTCACTGCCAGGAACGACATTCACAGGAACTGCATCTTCGGTGGCCACGCCACCGCTCAGGCCTTCTGGCCGGCAAGCTGGCGCCGCACTCACACCGTCTATGCCAAATACCGCCACGCACGCGGAAAACGCAAAAGCACCCACCATAACAAGGGCTGTAGCTGCGGTCACCAACGCCCGTAGAAGCACAAGGCGCTTGGCCACGGCCGCAAGCATGGCCGGTGCCGGCATCAGTAGACGATCCTGCCCGCAGCAGCGTAGAAGCCGACCACAACGCAATGATCAGCGGGAGCCGTATCAGCCGGCGGACAGTTCATCATGACGCTGACCGGCACGGTGTAAACGTTGCGGGAAGAGCTCGTTTGGTCCAGAACCCGCAGGGAAACCGTGCACACATGCAATCCGGCCCACGGAGCCGGCCGCTCGCGCACCTTGGCCAGCTCGACGTCGCAGCGAAGATACTGCACCACCGCGCTCCGGCGCGCCTGCTGCCCAGCCAAAGAGGCGTAGCTTCCAGCATTGATCCCGGTTGCTTCGAACTCCTGCACAAAGACCGCTAGCGGGTTGGATCCGTCAGGCAGTACGTTCCACCAGCTGCGAAGCGTGGAGTAGACCTCAGAGTAGGATGCCGCCCGCGTATCCCACGTATAGATCGCCTTCGCGGCCGCCGAGGCTAACTTGCGATAGTCGACAGTTCGGGGTTTTTCCGGCATTGCGCTGCTCGTGATGGAAGGCTTCGTCGCTGGCGCCTCCGCCTGCAGGGGTTTCGTCGGTTCCGGGGATGCCGCCACGGTCCGAGACGAAGGGGCAGGCTGGGTTGCCGGCGCCTCCATAGGACGCGAAAGAACGAAAATGACCGTGGTCAGGGTCATGAGTGCGATGACAATAGACCACCATCGACGCCTGCCTGCTCCGGGGAGCGACCTGATCCGCGATAACCACATTCCTGCCTCCTCACCTACTCATGACAAGATGACCGGCCCTAGACATGATCAGGCAACGCCTTGCATCCCAGCCCGGATGATTCTCCAGGCGGCCTGATACAGCCGGCGTGCGAAACCGATCTGAACTGCCACATAGCGCTGAGTCACGCCAAGCTCCGCGGCCAACGCTTGCAAAGCCTTGGTTCGTTCTGGCCCACGCACTCCAGGGCGGACAATCACGGCGGCAGTTCGGCGGAGCACCACTGTGGGCAGGCACGCTGCTGCCCGCTCGCAGAGCTCGCTGATGCTGCAGACCGCGTCCAGCTCAACCTCGAGGGCCTTTTCCACGGTCCGAGCCGTCTGGCGTACCACCGTGGCCGCATGCCACCGTCGGCGATCTTGCGGCGACGGCGGACCGTATCGGCGTGGTCCACCAAGGCTGGCGAGGGCGAGTTCCCAATCTCTCGCTGAGACGCTGCTCCGGGTTAGTTCAATAATCGTTCGCGCCCACTCCTGGTCGACGATTTTCTCGCAACTCCGACCCCCAGCCCGGTCCATGCCAAGGAGCACGGCAGCGTCCAGAGACGCCGTTCCGTTGCAGGCCGCAGGATCACCGAGTAGTGGGTAGGTCTTATGGCTCATCTCCCAGCGGATGTGAGAGGCGCACACGTTCGTGCAGATTCCCTGGACCCATGCGCCGAAGGGAACGCCGGGGAGTTGGCGATAGCGGCCCCGCGCTACTCCGTCCCACACGGCGACTCTTATGTCTTGCAGTACGTCGTCCGCGTCGGAGGCCCGGCCTATGCGACCTAGGTGCGAAACGACATATCCACGCACGCTTTCAACGGCGACCATTATCTGATCCACCGGGATCGCAGCTGCAGCGGCCTCTGGGGCCCTGCGCAGGGAAACATCGAAGTCAATCTTGATTTCGTGATCTTGCCGGGCTTGATCTGCCCTGGTTTCGACTCGCATGGTCTTCACCGCTTTGCGTAGACGATCCAATAAGTTCCGGCGCCCAGCGAGTCCGGCGCCTCTGGTGTGGTGGCAAATGATCAGGGCCAACCACGACTACAAAGAGACTACGGAAACTATTGTCAAAGATAACTAAAGTATCGTCAAGACTGTGAGACTTACTTTTCCAGCGGCCTTCGATAAGAATGGTCCTATGCCTAGAATTACGCAGCCTCACGACGACGCCTGGTCCGCAGACGTCGAGGCTGCCGTGGCCACGTTCGGCAACAGAGCACGTAATGAGATCCTGCGCTATCTTTCAGCGCATGGCCCGGCAACCAGGGGGGATATCGTGGCGGCGGTCAGCGCCGGCGAGCCGAGCGTCGCGAAGCACTTGCTTGCGCTTGAGGACGCTGGCGCCGTTGCAGTCGACGTGGAACCCGGAAGACGGCACGGCAGGTCACCCCGATATTCAGCAAACCCAGCACGGATCAGGGAACTTCTGGCTGCCCACCTTGAGTATCTTCTGGAGGACTAGCGGCAGCTTGCTCGACCTCGGGATGCCGCCCAATGTCCTTGTTCAGATATTCAGAGATAGCCCTCAACGTCTCAGGCGACACGTCCCCCAGGGTCCGGGCGGCGAAGGACTTCACTCGAGCCGCCCTCAGAGACTTAACGAATTCGAGCTGCGAATCAATGCGCTCGGGCAGCTCGGTGTCGTTCCCGAGCAGATACGACGGATCGACCTTGAAGATGCTGCACAACCCCGCGAGCAAACCCGGATCCCTGACCAGGCGGCCTGTTCCCTCTTTCATATAAAACCAGCGTGCACGGGACAACTTGATGCCCCTATCCGCGAGCTCGGCCTGAACTTCCCTGAAGGTCAAGGGCTTGCCCCGTTCGGCCACCGCAGCATCGAGCAGCAGATTCAGCCGACGTGCCAGCTGGGCCTGCGGGGACAGTGCATCACCACGCCCAGACTCGGCACCCCACATGGACCCCTCCTCGATCAACAACCGGGGACCGGCGGTGCCTGTCAGTACCCGCGACTCCCCTCCGCCCCAGTATTCCCTGAGTCGTTCGAGTCGGCAATCAACTGCTCAATCCGGGCGTCCAGGTAAGACACCAGCACGAAGCCTGCCGACGGCGGAGCTGGTACGTCCCGAATTCCCGGAGCAGCCAGATCCTGGCAAATCTGTAAAACGGCCCGCGGCAGCACGCGGTGAGCATCCAGCTGGAAGCAAACTTCCGTAAGGACGTCTCTCAGCGCGCGCAAGACTTCTACCTGCTCTCCCGTCGAACCGTGGTGCCAGTAGCGATCCGCAGCGAGGATTCTGGCCGCCTCCCGGAACGCTGTAATTTGCGGATGGTCCTGCATGTCGTGCCCCTCACCCGTCAGGAGGCATGCCGCCACCCGACTATCCGATCCTGTTCAAGATCATTTCCACGGCGCGCCTCTTCCAACATGATCGCGTCGAGAGTAACCTGCTGCTGTAGACCCGTCTACAGCAGCAGGTTCCCGCAAATTCTTGGGTTGTGGTCTCTCCATGTCGAACATCCTGATGAACCGGACGCGAAGCCAAATCATCCGTTTCCTACTGCGGAACGGCCCATCAACCTGCGGTCAGATTGGTACTGGGCTTCGCGCGTCACCGTCCGCAATTCGCCGACAACTGTTGCTCCTGCGGCGAGCCGGCTTGGTGCAGCACTCGGCCAGTCATTTCGACGCTTTGCCCGAACAAGTCCAGCGGCAGGTTGAAGCCCTCGCAGAAAGCTTCACCGGCACCGTCATGCCGCCCGTTGGCTCTTCCCCCATGAACTAGGAACCGAGCTGGCCATCGTGCTGGCAAGCACGACGGAGACCCTTATGACCTCACTTCCAGAACGCAGTCACAACACCGAAGCCGCGGATGAAACATGGCTGACTCCCAAGGAAATCTGCGCGCAGCTACAGATCCCTGAGCAGACTTTCTACCAGTGGCGTGCCAAGCACGTCGGGCCACGCGCGTATCGAATCGGCCGGCACCTTCGAATCAACCGCAGCGACTTTGTCGCCTGGCTCGCCCTGCACGCCGAGGAATAGATCTCGAGCCCTGGACTATGAACAGCGGTCCCCATGCCCGAGGAACATGGTCGCACCTCATGGCGCCCCAGGGACCGCAAGCAAACCCTCCCTTCGACAATCCGGTCATGCAGCCGCTGGTTACTTGCTCCATGAGCTAGTGCTGAACAAACAGGGGGCAACGCCGCCATCGACGAAGGGACCGAAGCAGCATGAAACTCGAATTCTTCGAACCGGCCGAGGCGGCATCAGTCCTCAAATGTTCCGAGGCGTGGCTCCGCGACGGGGCGACCAAGGGCGAGTTCCCCCATTCAGTCTGGGGCAAGGGGAAGATCGTGTTTACCTCGGTCCACCTGAAAGAGATTGCCCAGTTGCGCGAAGTCCGACGCACAGCTCAGTCGCCATCATCCGTCCGGGTCATTGGGAGCCGGGCGCAGGCTCGCCAGAAATCCTCGTAGCTGTCGCACGTGCCGGTCTAACTACGCCAGATCACGGCGGATCTCTCGACCGCGTCAGCGGCATCCTGGAGGGCTTGCGGCATCAGGTGGCCGTAGACCTGCTCCGTCGTACGAGTGGATGCGTGCCCCAGCCGCCGGGAGACCGTGAACAGGGAAACGCCATCCTGGATCAGCCAGGACGCATGGGTATGGCGCAGATCGTGGATTCGCGGCGACTTCTTAAGGCCGCGGGCCTGCGCCGCCGCCACTGCGGGGACCCAGTAGTGATGCCAGTAAAGCTTGTGAATGATCCGCTCACCCTTGGGCGTCGTGAACAGCAAGTCTGAACCAGGTCGGCTGGCCACGAGTGGGACGAGAATTTCCACCAACTGAGGGTTTAGCGATACGGTGCGCTTGCCTGCACCCGTCTTGGTCGCACCAATGTAGAACTCCGAATTGGTGCCGCGTTTCCACGCCTTATTGATCCGCATAGTTGCCGGCTTGGACATGAGGTCGATGTCCCCCACGGTTACGGCAGTTGCCTCTCCAAAGCGTAGTCCCGTCATAACCAGGAACTCTGTAAACGCCTTGTACCGCTCCCCCATGCACTCGAGGATGAGCCCGAATTCAGCATGCGTCAGGAACCGGGCCTCGTCCTCCGCCTTCTCACTGGACGGAAGCTGAACACGCTGGCACGGGTTGTCCTTCCGGTAGCGCAGCATCACTGCCGTCTCCATGGCCCCATAGATCAGGGCATGGTTGTTCTTGATCGTCTTAGGCGACCTACCCTTAGCCTGCATTGACTTGATCCAGTGGGTCACGTGCCGATAGTCAAGCTTGTCGACTGGAATGTGCCCTATGACGTCGGCGATGTGCAGCTTCAGCATCGTTTGGTACGTGTGGACAGTCCCTACGGAGGGTCGCACCAATAAATCGATGTGTTCCTGGATTACCGCAGCCACAGTCGGGGCCTTCGTCTGATTCTTGACCATCGCGTGCTGCGCGATCTCGAACGATTGATCGTTCGCGTCCAGGAGCCGTTTCAGGGTTTGGGCTTCAGCCGCGGTAGAGAAGGTGATTCCTTCTTGCTTCCGCGTTTTCGGGTTGCGCCAGCGGACTGTGAACGAGGTGGATCCGTCCGCTTTTTTTCGCTCCCAAATGCTGGCCATGGGCAAAATTTTAGGCCTGGTGTGCACAGAAAACGAGCTTTTGTGCACACCCTCAGCCTGAACCCGGCCCTGACCTGCGAAAACACTGTGCCCGAGGTGGGACTCGAACCCACACACCTTTCGATACCGCATTTTGAGTGCGGCGCGTCTGCCAATTCCGCCACTCGGGCGCGGAGTACACGGAGTAACAATCGTAGGCTCACAGCGAAGTGTGAGCAACGCAGCCACTACCAGTGCGCGGATTTACTCTACAGGCAGATAGGCTAAAACCAGAATCGCGCCACCGCCGTCGCAACAAGCCATGCCGATCCAAGTACAAGCGCGGGGCCCAACTAAGATAGTCATAGTCCCGCCGTACCTTTTCAAGGAGATCCCGTGTCAGAACCGACGGAGTCAAACAAAACGTCCCAGCCGGCGCGCCGCGTCGTAGTGGCCGAAGACGAAACCCTTATCCGCCTCGACATCATCGAAATCCTGCGCGGTGAAGGCTACGACGTCATCGGCGAGGCCGACAACGGCGAGAAGGCCGTGCAGCTGGCCGAGGAGCTCAAGCCGGACCTGGTCCTCATGGACGTAAAGATGCCTGTCATGGACGGCATCTCCGCCGCAGAGAAGATCGTCAAGGCCCGCATCGCCCCCGTCGTCCTCCTCACCGCCTTCAGCCAGAAGGAACTCGTGGAGCGCGCCCGCGACGCCGGCGCCATGGCCTACGTGGTGAAGCCCTTCACGCCCGCTGACCTGATCCCCGCCCTGGAGATCGCACTGTCACGCCACGAGGAGATCAAGGCCCTTGAGTCCGAGGTCACCGACCTGCAGGAGCAGTTCGCCACCCGCAAGCTCGTGGAACGCGCGAAGAGCCTGCTGACCACCAAGATGGGCCTGACGGAACCGGAAGCCTTCCGATGGATCCAGAAGACCTCGATGGACCGCCGCCTCAGCATGCGCGAAGTGGCCGAGACCATCATCAACCAGGTCAACTAACGCCAAAGGCAGCAAGAGCGAAGGACCCCGGCAGCGCCGGGGTCCTTCGCGTTAAAGGGGTCCTGCCGCATTAAGGAAGGGGTCCTTCCGCACTAAACGGACCAAAAAGAAAGGATCCCCGCCACCAGTCAACTGGCGCCGGGGATCCTCCCTGACAGGTCAGGCTACTCAGCGGGAGCTGCCGCCTTGTCCTTGTTCTTCTTCTTCTTTTCCGGCCACGGGCCGAGCTTTTCCTTCTTCTCGGTCACATCGCCCGTGCGGGACGTGTCGGCGAGGTCGCCCACCTTGTGGACCTTGAGCGAGTTGGTCGAACCCGCCTTGCCCGGAGGGGAACCGGCAGCGATGACCACGAGGTCGCCGTCTTCCACCAGTTCCATGTCCAGCAGGCTGCGGTCCACCTGTGCCGTCATCTCATCCGTGTGGCCCACCATGGCAACCAGCTGCGGCTGGATGCCCCAGGTCAGCGCCAGCTGGTTCCACACATGCTCCACCGGGGTGAACGCGAAAACCGGCTTGATCGGGCGGAGGCGGGACAGGCGGCGCGCCGAATCACCGGACTGCGTGAACGTACAGATGTACTTGGCGTCCAGCTGGTCGGCGATTTCGACGGCGGCACGGGTGATCGCGCCACCACGGGTCTTGGGCTTGGTCCCCAGCGGGGGGACGCGCTCGAGGCCGTGCTCTTCGGTGGACTCGATGATCCGGGCCATGGTCTTGACCGTCTCGATCGGGTACTTGCCCACGCTCGTCTCGCCGGAGAGCATGACTGCGTCGGCGCCGTCGAGCACGGCGTTGGCGCAGTCGGAGGCCTCGGCGCGGGTCGGGCGCGGGTTGTCGATCATGGACTCCAGCACCTGGGTGGCCACGATGACCGGCTTGGCCCAGCGGCGCGCCAGTTCAATGGCACGCTTCTGCACGATCGGCACTTCCTCCAGCGGAAGCTCCACGCCCAGGTCGCCACGGGCCACCATGATCGCGTCGAACGCGTCGATGATTTCGTGGAGCTGGTCCACGGCCTGCGGCTTTTCGATCTTGGCGATCACCGGAACGCGGCGGCCTTCTTCGTCCATGATCTCGTGGACGCGCTTGATGTCGGCGGCGTCACGCACGAAGGACAGGGCAACCAGGTCCACGCCGCGGCGGATGGCCCAGCGCAGGTCGTCCTCGTCCTTTTCGCTCAGCGCGGGGACGTTCACGGCAACACCGGGCAGGTTGATGCCCTTGTTGTTGGACACGTAGCCGCCCACCGTCACCTTGGCAACGACCTTGACGTCGTCAACCTCAACGGCGCGCAGCGCCACCTTGCCGTCGTCGATCAGCAGGGCATCGCCCGGCTTGACGTCCTCGGTGAGGCTCTTCAGGGTGGTGGAGCAGATCTCCTTGGTGCCCGGCACGTCCTCCGTGGTGATCGTGAAGATATCCCCCACGGCCAGCAGGTGCGGACCGTCAACGAAGCGGCCCAGGCGGATCTTCGGCCCCTGCAGGTCGGCCATGATCGCCACAGCCTTGCCCAGGTCGGCCGCCGCCTTGCGGACGTTCTCGTAGGTGTTGTCGTGCACGGAGTAGTCACCGTGGCTCATGTTCATGCGGGCTACATCAACGCCGGCTTCCAGCACCGCGAGGGTGTTTTCGTAGCTGGCAATGGCCGGTCCGAAGGTGGCCACAATCTTTGCGCGTCTCATATACCTACCCTATTGGTCACTTGCATTGGTTAAGTTGTCACGGAGATGAATTCCCCGGGTCGGCCGCCACGAAGGAAGGCGCGCTTACAGGACTGCGATGGCGCGGTCCGTCGGAGCTACAGGTGCAGGAAGGATGGTGCTGCCCATCAGGAACTTGTCCACCGCGGCAGCGGCCGCACGGCCTTCTGCGATGGCCCACACAATCAGGGACTGTCCGCGGCCGGCGTCGCCTGCCACGAAGACACCCTCCGTGTTGGTCATGTAGTAGCCGTCACGGGCCACGTTGCCGCGGCCGTCGAACTCGGCGTTGACCTGTTCCGTGATACCGGCGGGTTCTGCACCGGTAAAGCCCAGCGACAGGAACACCAGGTCGGCGGGGATGATCCGCTCGGTGCCCGCCTTGGGGAGGCGCTTGCCGTCCACAAATTCGGTTTCGGCAACCTTGACACCGGTTAGCTTGCCGTCCTCGCCCACGAACTCCACGGTGGAAGCGAGGTACGTCCGCTCGCCGCCTTCCTCGTGGGCACTGGCCACCTCGAAGAGGGTGGGGAACGTCGGCCACGGCTGGTGGCCGGCGCGCTCCAGCGGCGGCTGCTTGCCGATGGCGAGCGTGGTCACCGATGCTGCCTGGTGGCGGTGCGCCGTGCCGATGCAGTCAGCACCGGTGTCGCCGCCGCCCAGGATGACGACGTGCTTGCCGCGCGCGTCAATGTGGTTCTCCGGGGACTCCCCCGCCACCACACGGTTGCTGGGAACCAGGTAATCCATGGCGAAGTGCACGCCCTCGAGCTCGCGGCCCGGGATGGGCAGGTCACGCGGCACCGTTGCACCGGTGGCGATGACCACGGCGTCGTAGCGGCGGCGCAGCTGCTCCCACGTGACGTCCGTACCTACGGCGACGCCGGTGCGGAAGCGGGTGCCTTCGGCCTTCATCTGCTCGAGCCGGCGGTCCACCTGCTCTTTTTCCATCTTGAAGTCGGGGATGCCGTAGCGCAGCAGGCCGCCGATCTTGTCATCCCGTTCGTAGACGGCCACGGTGTGGCCCACCCGGGTCAGCTGCTGCGCAGCTGCCAGGCCGGCAGGGCCGGAACCGACGACGGCGACCGTCTTGCCGGTGAGGCGGTGCGGGGGCAGCGGGTTGACCCAGCCGTTGTCGAAGGCCTCATCGATGATGGACACCTCAACCTGCTTAATGGTGACAGCAGGCTGGTTAATGCCCAGAACGCAGGACGCCTCGCACGGGGCGGGGCAGAGCCGCCCGGTCCACTCGGGGAAGTTGTTGGTGGCATGCAGCCGCTCAATCGCTTCCTCGCCCTTGTCCCGCCACATGAGGTCGTTCCACTCGGGAATCAGGTTCCCCAGGGGGCAGCCCTGGTGGCAGAACGGCACGCCGCAGTCCATGCAGCGGCCGGCCTGAGCCCTCAGCGTGCCCTTTTCCTGGGCCTCGTACACTTCCTTCCAGTCCATGATGCGGACCGGAACGGGACGGCGCGGCTGGGTTTCACGCTGACGTACTTTCAGAAATCCGCGTGGGTCAGCCACCGGTCACCTCCAGGATTCGAGACCAAACTTCTTCGCCGTCGGGGTCGAGGCCCTCTTCGATGGCGTCAAGCCTGGTTTGCAGCACTGCGGCGTAGTCGCGCGGCAGCACCTTGGTTATGCGGGCAGCGGTGTCGTCGAAGTTGTCGAGCAGACGCGCGGCCAGCTGGGATTCGGTTTCCTCCACGTGCTTGACCAGCAGGCCGTGGACGATGTCGCGGTCCTCGGCGTCCAGCTCGAGGAGCTGGAGTTCGCCGGACTGCAGGGCTTCCTTGTTGACCCGGGCACTGTCGAGGTCCAGTACATAGGCCGTACCGCCGGACATGCCCGCGCCGAAGTTGCGGCCGGTGCGGCCGATGATCAGCGTCTGGCCGCCGGTCATGTACTCGCAGCCGTGGTCGCCGATGCCTTCAACAACAGCCGTGGCGCCGGAGTTGCGGACCAGGAAGCGTTCGCCCACCTGGCCGCGCAGGAACAGCTCGCCACTCGTGGCACCGTAGCCGATCACATTGCCGGCCACGACGTTCCGCTCAGCCTGGAACACGTTGGTGCGGTCCGGGCGGACGATGATCCGGCCGCCGGAGAGGCCCTTGCCCACGTAGTCGTTGGAGTCGCCGTACAGGCGCAGCGTGATGCCGGCAGGCAGGAAGGCACCCAGCGACTGGCCGGCCGTGCCGTTCAGCGTGATGTCAATGGTATCCGTGGCCAGCACGTCCGTGCCGAACTTCTTTGTCACCTCGTGGCCGAGCATGGTGCCGACGGACCGGTCGGTGTTGATCACGTCAACGGTGATCTTCACTGGGGCACGGTCAGTCAGTGCCTCGGCGGCCATGGTGATCAGCCGCTGGTCGAAGTGCTTGTCCAGCTCGTGGTTCTGGCCGGTCAGGTTCCGCAGCGGGGCATCGTCGTCGAACTCGAGGCCGTGCAGGATCGGATCCAGGTCCAGGCCTTCGGCCTTCCAGTGGCTGATCGCGTCGCGGGTGTCCAGCACCTCGGCGTGGCCGATCGCTTCCTCGATGCTCCGGAAACCAAGCTCCGCGAGAATCTCGCGGACTTCCTCGGCCAGGAATTCGAAGAAGTTGACCACGAACTCGGGCTTGCCGCTGAAGCGGGCCCGAAGCTCGGGGTTCTGCGTGGCGACGCCGACCGGGCAGGTATCCAGGTGGCAGACACGCATCATGATGCAGCCCTCAACCACCAGCGGAGCCGTGGCGAAGCCGAATTCCTCACCGCCGAGCAGGGCAGCGATAACGACGTCGCGTCCCGTCTTGAGCTGGCCATCCACCTGCACCACCACGCGGTCGCGCAGGCCGTTGAGCATGAGGGTCTGCTGGGTCTCTGCGAGACCCAGCTCCCACGGCACACCGGCGTGCTTGAGCGAGTTCAGCGGCGAGGCGCCGGTACCGCCGTCGTGCCCGGAAACAAGCACGACGTCGGCCTTGGCCTTGGTAACGCCGGCGGCAACTGTGCCGATGCCCACCTCGGAGACGAGCTTGACATGCACCCGGGCAGAGGGGTTCGCGCGTTTGGCATCGTAGATGAGCTGCGCGAGGTCCTCGATCGAGTAGATGTCGTGGTGCGGGGGCGGGGAGATGAGTCCGACGCCGGGAGTCGAGTGGCGGGTGCGGGCAACCCAGGGGTAGACCTTCTGGGCCATCAGCTGCCCGCCTTCGCCGGGCTTGGCGCCCTGCGCCATCTTGATCTGGATGTCGTCGGCGTTGGTCAGGTACAGGCTCGTGACGCCGAAGCGGCCGGACGCGATCTGCTTGACGGCGGAACGGCGCTCGGGATCGAGCAGGCGCTCCACGTCCTCGCCGCCTTCACCGGTGTTGGACTTGCCGCCCAGCCGGTTCATGGCGATCGCGAGGGTCTCGTGTGCTTCCTTGGAGATGGAGCCGTAGCTCATGGCACCCGTGGAGAAGCGCTTGACGATGCTGGAGACCGGCTCGACTTCCTCGAGCGGCACGGCGGGGCGCACGCCGTCCTTGAACTTGAGCAGACCGCGCAGGGTCATCAGGTTCTCGGACTGGTCATCCACGCCCTTGGTGTAGGCCTTGAAGATGTCATAGCGGCGCTCACGCGTGGCGTGCTGCAGCCGGAACACCGTCTCCGGGTTGAAGAGGTGCGGCTCGCCGTCGCGGCGCCACTGGTACTCGCCGCCGCCGAGCAGCGGCCGGTGCGGCTGTTCAATGCCGCCCTCCGGGTAGGCCATCTGGTGGCGCGCGGACACCTCGGCCGCGATGACGTCAAGGCCCACGCCGCCCAGCTGGGAGTGCGTGCCGGCGAAGAATTCGTCCACGAGCTCCTGGCCCAGGCCCAGCGCTTCGAACGTCTGGGCGCCGGTGTAGGACGCCACGGTGGAGATGCCCATCTTGGACATGATCTTCAGGACACCCTTGCCGAGGCCCTTGATCAGGTTGTAGACACCGTCCTGCGGGGTCACGCCCACCACGTCGCCGGCAGCGATGAGCTGCTCGACGGATTCCATGGCCAAGTACGGGTTCACGGCGGACGCGCCGTAACCGATGAGCACGGCCACGTGGTGCGTCTCGCGGACGTCGCCCGCCTCGACCACCAGGGCGGTCTTGGTGCGGTTGGCGCTGCGCAGCAGGTGGTGGTGCACGGCGCTGACCAGCAGCAGGGACGGGATCGGTGCCCACTGGGCGTTGGAGTCGCGGTCGGAGAGGACCACGTACTGCACGCCGCGGTTGATGGCGCCGGAAACCTGCTCGCAGATTTCGGTGAGCCGTGCGCGCAGCGCCGCTTCGCCGCCCTCGGGGCGGTAGAGGCCGCGGACCCGCATGGCCACCTTGTCGCCGTCGGCGTTCTCGATGTTGGCGATCTTTGCCAGCTGGTCGTTGTTGATCACCGGGAACGGCAGCGAAACCTGCGGCTGGCGCACCTGCTTGGTGTCCAGGAGGTTGCCGTTCGGGCCAATGGCACACGTCAGGGAGGTGACCAGCTCTTCACGGATGGCATCCAGCGGCGGGTTGGTCACCTGCGCGAAGGACTGCACGAAGTAGTCGAAGAGCAGGCGCGGGCGCTTGGACAGCACGGCCACCGGGGTGTCGGAGCCCATGGCACCCAGGGGCTCGGCGCCGGTCCGGGCCATCGGGCCCAGCAGGATCTTCAGCTCTTCGGTGGTGTAGCCGAAGGTGCGCTGGCGGATGTTCACGGACGCGGCGGTGTGCACCACGTGCTCGCGCTCGGGCAGCTCGTTGAGGTCGATCAGGTTGTCCTTGACCCACTCGGCCCAGGGGTTGGCCGCGGCGACCTCGGCCTTGACCTCGTCATCGCCGATGATGCGGCCAGCCTCGGTGTCCACGAGGAACATCTTGCCGGGCGAAACACGGCCCTTCTTGACCACCTTGGACGGCTCGACCTCGATCACGCCCACCTCGGAAGCGAAGACGACCAGGCCGTCCTCGGTGATCCAGTAGCGGCCGGGACGCAGGCCGTTGCGGTCAAGGGTGGCACCCACGAGGTTGCCGTCGGTGAACGACACAGCGGCCGGACCGTCCCACGGCTCCATCAGGAGGGAGTGGTACTCGTAGAACGCGCGGCGTGCCGGATCCATCGTGGCGTGGTTTTCCCAGGCCTCGGGGATCATCATCATGATCGCGTGCGTGATGGGGCGGCCGGAGAGCCACAGCAGTTCGGCCACTTCGTCGAAGGAGGCCGAGTCGGATGCACCGGGGGTGCAGATCGGGAACAGCTCTTCCGGCGAGTCGCCCAGCAGCGGGTTGGCAAGCTGCGACTGGCGGGCGCGCATCCAGTTCCGGTTGCCCTTGACGGTGTTGATTTCACCGTTGTGGGCAATGGTGCGGAACGGCTGGGCAAGCGGCCAGGACGGGAAGGTGTTGGTGGAGAAGCGGGAGTGGACGATCGCCAGCTTGGTCTTGAAGCGCTTGTCCGAAAGGTCCGGGTAGAACGGCTCCAGCTGGGCGGTGGTGAGCATGCCCTTGTAGACGATGGTCCGCGAGGACAGCGACGGGAAGTAGACGCCGAACTTGTTCTGGGCACGCTTGCGGATGCGCCAGGCGCGGCCGTCCAGGTCGTTGCGGTCCAGCTGCTCGCCGGTTGCGGAGGCGAAGAACGGCTGGGAGAAGTACGGCATGCAGGCGCGCGCCATGGCTCCGACCAGGTCGGCGACGACGGGAACTTCACGCCAGCCAAGGACCGTCAGGCCCTCATCTGCAGCCAAGGCCTCGATGCCTGCCTTGGCGGCATCGGCCTCGCGCTGCTCAGCCGGCAGGAAGGCAGTACCCACCACGTACTGCCCCGGAGCCGGAAGTTCGAATTCGGTGACAGCACGGAAGAACTCGTCCGGCACCTGCATCAGGAGGCCGGCGCCGTCGCCCGTTCCCTCATCGGCGCCGACGGCGCCGCGGTGCTCGAGGTTGCGCAGGGCCGTCAAGGCTGCCTCGACGATGTCGTAGCCGGGCTCACCGCGCAGCGTAGCAATAATCGCAAGACCGCAGGCGTCCTTCTCCTGCTCCGGGTTGTAGAGCCCGGATGCCTCTGGGAGCGCCGCGAACCGCTTGAACGGCGACATGGCGGCGTCCGGCTGGTTCGTTTCGGACCAGCTGGGGCCTGAAAGAGTTTGGGTCATGGGAGACGTCCTTCCTCCTGATCGTGCGTATGGAAGGGACAACGTTGGCCCCACTCAGCGCGCCACTGTGATGGGCACAACAAAGTGTTACTGCTTACTGGAAATTGTAGGGCAGGCCTACCTGCAGAACTAACAGTTACACAGGCTTCTGCCCCGGGCTTGACCCCGCCAGCAGCTCTATGCTGACCGGAGTTGCCTCTGCCACGACGTTGTGGTGGTGGGCGCTCCGAGCGGTAACTCTCTGCTGCCCTGGGTACCGGTGCCTTCTAGCGCGAGCTGTCGGCGTCCGGCGCGGTTCCGGTGTCTGTGCCACCGGGCTTTCCGGTGTTCCGCGACTCCGCGGCGGTTGGGGTGCCGCCGGTGGATGCCGGGACTGCTTCCGTTTGGGCAGAAGCTAGCCCGGAACCGTTTTGGTTATCAGGGAGATTACCACGCGATTCACTATCTGAGACAACGGCGTCCGTATCACGGGCTGGATGGCCGGTCACATTCGGAGCGGAAGCGGAGCCGCGTGGCGTCTCCGAACCAGCTGCCAAACCCTCATTTTCAGCGCTGGCCGGCTGGTCGCCGTCGGCCTTCCCAGCCGCCACAGCGGCGGGCTCCCGGCCCGGCAGGTAGACACTGTCGGGGTTGCCGCCCTTGCGCCGGCCCAGCACGATGAATACGGCAAGAGCCGCGATGAACACGAAGATGCTGGTCCAGACGTTCAGCCGGGTGGTGATGCCGAACAGGCTGATCTGCTCGGCGTCGTCGATCCGCATGGCCTCGATCCAGACCCGGCCCAGCGTGTAGTACATGGCGTACAGCCAGAAGAGCCGGCCGCGGCGGAAGTGGAACCGCCGGTCCAGCGCCAGGAGGATCAGCACCCCCGCGATGTTCCAGAGGGATTCATAGAGGAACGTGGGGTGGAAGAGGGTGTCGGCGGGGTAGCCGGCCGGGAAGTTGGCGTTGTCGGCGTCCACCTGGAGGCCCCAGGGCTGCGTGGTGGGACCGCCGAAGAGTTCCTGGTTGAAGTAGTTTCCCCACCGGCCGATGGCCTGCGCCAGCAGCAGCCCGGGGGCTGCCGCATCCATGAACGCCGTGAGCTTGACCCCGGCGCGGCGGCAGCCGATCCAGGCGCCGAAGGCACCCAGCACCACGGCGCCCCAGATTCCGAGGCCGCCGCGCTGGATCTGTGGGATCAGCGACAGGTCCCCGGTGCCGTCGAAGCCCGGACCGAAGTACGCGTCCGGCGACGAGAACACGTGGTAGAGCCGGCCGCCGATGATGCCGAACGGGATGGCCCAGATGGCGATGTCCCAGACGCTGCCTTCAGGCGCCCCCCGCTTGGCCCAGCGGACGGACGTCAGCCACAGGCCGACGACGATGCCCGCCAGGATGCACAGGGCGTAGGCGTGGATGCGGAGCGATCCCCACGGCAGCGGAATGTCGAATCCGGACCAGTCCGGGCTCGGAATACTTGCGGGCACCATGCCGGCTGGAAGCAGGCCGGCCTGAACCAGCGTGGCTGCGGTGAGGAGCGTCTGCATGGCTGCGGTTACTTCCTGGTCAGTCCGGTACTGAGGTCTTTGGTCAGCTTGGCGACGGCGTCCACTCCGCCGTCGCGGACAGCTGCCACGAGCGCCGAGCCGACAATCACGCCGTCGGCGTAGGCGGCGATCTCCGCCACCTGCTCCGCCGTGGATACGCCGAGGCCGACGCACACGCGCTCCGCTCCGGCCGCCTTGGCCGCGGCCACCAAACCGTTGGCAGCATCGCTCACGGCCGTCCGTGCGCCGGTGACGCCCATGATGGAGACGGCATAGATGAAGCCGCGGCTCGCGTCCACGGTCCGGCGCATCCGCTCAGGGGTGGAGGAAGGCGCCACCAGGAAGACACGGTCCAGGCCGTACTTCTCCGAAGCTTCCATCCACTCGGCCGCCTCGTCAGGAATCAGGTCCGGAGTAATGAGCCCCGCTCCCCCGGCCTCGGCCAGGCGCCGCGAGAACTCGTCCACGCCCATGCGCATCACGGGATTCCAGTACGTCATGACCAGGACGGCGGCGTCGGTCTGGCTGGTGATGCCGGCGACGACGTCAAAGACCTGCCGGACGTGGAACCCCTTGGCCAGCGCCTCAGTGGTGGCCGCCTGGATGACCGGGCCGTCCATGACCGGGTCCGAGTAGGGGATGCCGATCTCAATCAGGTCGGCGCCGTTGCGCGCCAGGGCGATGCCCGCGGCGATGGTTTCCTCGACGCTGGGGTACCCGGCGGGCAGGTAGCCGATCAGGGCCGCGCGACCTTCCGCGCGGGCCTTGTCGATGGCAATAGCCGACTTGCTGGTGATCTGCTTGTGGGTGGTGTCCGCTGCGGTCACAGCTGCTCCCCTTCCTTGCCGATGGTCGCCTCGGCCGAGTCCTTGTCCAGCAGGTCGAACCATTCCGCGGCGGTTGCCACGTCCTTGTCTCCCCTGCCGGACAGGTTCACAATCACGATCTTCTCAGCGGCGTCGCCGCCTTCGGCCGCCAGCCGCTGGCCCACCTTGATGGCACCGGCGAGGGCGTGGGAGGACTCGATCGCGGGGATGATGCCCTCGGTCCGGCACAGCAGCCGGAAGGCGTCCATGGCTTCGCTGTCCGTAATCGGCTCGTAGCTGACGCGTCCGATGTCCGCGAGGTAGGAGTGTTCCGGCCCGACGCCGGGGTAGTCCAGCCCGGCGGAGATGGAGTGCGACTCGATGGTCTGGCCGTCGTCGTCCTGCATAAGGTAGGACCGGGCGCCGTGCAGCACGCCGGGCCGGCCCAGCGTGATCGTGGCCGCGTGGCGGCCCGTCTCGACGCCGTCGCCGCCGGCCTCAAAGCCGTAGATCTTCACGGACGGGTCGTCCAGGAAGCCGTGGAAGATGCCGATGGCGTTGGAGCCGCCGCCGATGCAGGCGCAGACGGCATCCGGCAGCCGGCCGGTCTGCTCAAGGATCTGCTCGCGTGCCTCGTCGCCAATGACTTCGTGGAAGTAGCGGACCAGGGCCGGGAACGGGTGGGCGCCGGCTGCCGTGCCCAGCAGGTAGTGGGTGTTGCCGACGTTGGCCACCCAGTCGCGCAAAGCCTCGTTGATCGCGTCCTTCAGGGTCTGCGACCCGTTGGTGACGGGGATGACGGTGGCGCCCAGGAGCTCCATCCGCGCCACGTTCAGCGCCTGCCGGCGACAGTCCTCGGCGCCCATGTACACCACGCATTCCAGGCCCAGCAGCGCCGCGGCCGTCGCGCTGGCCACGCCGTGCTGCCCGGCGCCGGTCTCGGCAATGACCCGGGTCTTGCCCATCCGCTTGGCAAGCAGCGCCTGGCCCAGCACGTTGTTAATCTTGTGTGAGCCGGTGTGGTTCAGGTCCTCGCGCTTGAGGAAGATCCGGACACCGCCGGCGTGCTCGGCAAAGCGCTTGGCCTCGGTCAGGAGCGAGGGCCGGCCGGAGTAGTTCTTGTTCAGCTCCGCGATCTGGGCGGTGAACTCGGGATCGGCTTTGGCCTTCTCGAACGTGTCCTCGAGCTCGTCCAGGGCGGCGATCAGTGACTCAGGCATCCAGCGGCCGCCGTACTCGCCGAAGTAGGGTCCCGGGGCGTGGCGCAGCGAGCTGCCTCCCTGCAGGAATGCGTCCACCGAGCCCTGGTCAGAGCCGGCTGTTGGCGCGTCGGCCATCAGTCTCACCATCCTGTTCACTTTTTCTGTTCGATGTCAGGCGCCATCCGCCCGCACGGTGTGCGGACAGACGGCACCACGGGTGGGTGGGAGCTCAGGCCCGGGCGGCGATGGCCGCGGCCCCGGCCGCTGTGAACTCCGCGATGCGTTCACGCGGGGTGGCGTCGCTGACGAGCGCCTCCCCCACGAGGATGGCGTTGGCGCCATGTGCCGCGTAGTGCGCGACGTCGTCGGCGTTCCGAACGCCCGACTCCGCCACCACCACGGCACCGGAAGGAATGCTGCCGGCGAGTGAGGCGAAAACGGAGCGGTCGACGTCGAGCGTCTTGAGGTTGCGGACGTTGACGCCGATGATCCGGGCGTCGGCAGCCACCGCGCGCTCGACTTCGTCCGGCGTGTGCGTTTCCACCAGCACGTTCATGCCGAGCTCACGGCTCAGGGCACTGAATTCGCGCAGCTGCTGGTCCGACAGGGCGGCGACGATCAGCAGGATGAGGTCCGCGCCGTGCGCGCGGGCTTCCCAGATCTGGTACTCGTCCAGCGTGAAGTCCTTGCGCAGCAGCGGGACATCCACCCGGGCACGGACGGCGTCCAGGTCGGCCAGCGACCCGTTGAACCGGCGCTGTTCGGTGAGCACGCTGATCACCGCGGCTCCGCCGTCGGCGTACTGAACGGCCAGCGACGCGGGGTCCGCGATGCTGGCGAGGTCGCCCTTGGAGGGGCTGCGGCGCTTGATCTCGGCGATGACTTTGAGCTCGCCGCGGTCCGCGGAGGCGCCGCCGAGCGCAGCCCAGGCGTCCCGGGCAGGAGCAGCCGCCAGGGCACGGTCCTTCAGTTCCGCGAGGGACACGAGGCGCTTGCGCCCCTCCATGTCCTCCCTGACACCGGCGTTGATGTCGTCGAGAACCGTCACGGTTAGTGGCCGGAGTTCTTGATCTTGCTGCCGCCCACGCCGTAGCCTGCCTTGCGCATGATGAAGCCGGCCAGCAGGCCGAGGACCATGACGCCGATGCCGCTCCAGAAGATCGGGGTGTTCGCGATCACGAAGGCGATGGAGGCGATGAGGGCGCCGATGAGCATGACGATGACGCAGGTCCAGGCGGCCGGGCTGTTGCCGTGGCCGAGGTCGATGCTGTGGTCGATGCCGTGGTGCTGCTTGGGGGCCGCGGGCTTTGTACCGGAAACAGTGGCTTTGCTCATGTGAATCTCCTCAGGATCAATACTGCTTACATTCTGCCATTTTTTGCCGCGGCCTTCGGCATCGCGGCCGGGGTGCGTGCCTGCATGACCCGCCGGCTCAGGTGGGGTCGTCGCCCCGGGAGAGCCTGTCCCAGCTGTCGATCTCGTCCACGGGACCGGTCTGCTGGCCTGCGGGACCGGCCGCGGCGGTGTCGTACCTGGTGCGGGACTTCCAGTACCGTCCCGCCGGAACCACCAGCAGGCCGCACAAGGCCAGCAGCGAACCTGCGACGACGGCGAGCACCGGGAACGCACTGACGCTCACGTCCGCGCTGCCTCCCGAGACCCCGGTGGCCGCGGCGATGGATCCCTGGGCCGCGGCGAGGGGATCAGCGAGGACCGTCGCGGCAGCGGCGATGATGCCGGCAGCTGCGAGCACGATGATGGCGGTGATGATCCAGCGTCCGATTTTCCCCGCGATGGACGCCGCGAGACCGCCCGCCAGTGCGACGAGGGCCAGGGCCGTGACGGTTGTGGCAGCCTTGCTCCCCTGCACCTGAAGACCGCCCTCGCTGCCTGCCGCCTGGCCCAGCTGCTGCGGGTCGAGGTGGACGGTCAGCCAGGTCTGGGTGGTGGTGCCGAAGGCCGCCAGTGCAAGGGCCGCGATCAGCATCACCACAGTGGACTTGCGGGCCCACCCCGGAACCCTGCTGGGCGCCTTCGCCGGTGTGGCGGATCCTGCGGGACCCGCCATCAGGAGTTTGCCTCTTCCACCGGGCCGGGGGTGTTCACCGAATCGGGCGTGATGTTGTGCAGCGAACCGGCGGTATGGACCGCACGCAGCGGGGCCGCTGCCTTGTTGACGGTTTCCTGCGCCTCGGCCGGGTTGCTGGAGTCCGCCACGATGCCGCCGCCGGCCTGGACGTATGCGCGTCCCTCGCGCAGGAGCGCGGAACGGATAGCGATGGCCATGTCCATGTCACCGGCGAAGTCGAGATAGCCCACCACCCCGCCGTAGATGCCGCGCCGGTGCGGCTCGAGCTCATCGAGCAGACGCAGGGCGCGGGGCTTGGGGGCGCCGGAGAGGGTTCCGGCCGGGAAGGTGGCTTTAAGGACGTCGTAAGCCTTGGCCGTGGGGGCCAGGCGTCCGACGACGGTGGAGACCAGGTGCATGATGTGGCTGAACCGCTCCACCTCCATGAACTGGGTGACATCCACAGAGCCGGCCACGCATACCTTTGAGAGGTCGTTCCGGGAGAGGTCCACCAGCATGAGGTGCTCGGCGCGTTCCTTCTGGTCCGCGAGGAGTTCCTCGGCCAGCGCCTTGTCCGCGTCCACGGTCTTGCCGCGGGGCCGCGACCCGGCGATGGGGTGCGTGATGACGTCCTCGCCGGTGACGGTCACCAGCGCCTCCGGCGAGGACCCGACGATCGAGTACTCGCGGCCGGCGGCATCCTCGAGGCTGAAGATGTACATGTAGGGGCTCGGGTTGGTGTTGCGCAGCACCCGGTAGACATCCAGCGGCGACGCCCCGCACTCCATCTCGAAGCGGCGCGAGATGACCACCTGGAAGACTTCGCCGTCCACGATCGCCTCCTTGCCGCGGTCGAGGGCAGCGAGGTACTCGGGTTCGTGCCAGCGTTCCTGGACGCTGGCGGCAAAATCGAGGGCGGCCGGTTCCAGCACGGACACCGGCTGGAGCACCGGGGTGCTGATGCGCGCCAGCAGTTCCTTCACACGCGCGACGGCGTCATGCCAGGCTTCGTCGACCCGCTCGGAGCTGTTGTCGAAGTTGATGGCGTTGGCTATCAGCAGCACCGTGCCGTCCATGTTGTCGTGGACGGCCATGTCGGTGACGAGGTTCAGTGCCAGTTCGGGAAGCTGCAGGTCGTCCTCGGGCGGGCTGGTCAGCTTTTCCCAGTGTCGGACCGTTTCCCAGCCCAGGAATCCCACCAAGCCGGAGGTGAAGGGCGGGAGCCCGTCGAACCGGTCGGTTCGCAGCGCCTCGATGGTGTCGCGGATGGCGTCAACAGGGTTTCCGTCCACTGGCACACCCGCCGGCGGCTCACCCAGCCAGTGCGCTTCTCCGTCCTTGGTGGTCAGTGTGGCGCGGGACCGCGAACCGATGAACGAGTAGCGGGACCAGGCACCGCCGACAGCCGCCGACTCCATGAGGAAGGTGCCCGGCTGGCCCTGCGCCAGCTTCCGGTACAGCCCGATCGGTGTTTCAGCATCCGCCAGCACCTTCAGCCGGACAGGGATGACCCGGCTGTGGGCGGCGAGTTCCCGGAATTCTTCCAGGCCAGGGCTGATGATTCCGAGGTCCTGCATCGCTATTGGTTCTCCGTCTGTTTTTGAGTGAAAGCCTGTTGGGTGGGTGAGGTGGGCCGCTAGTTGGCCGGACCTGCCACAACGTCGAAATCCCGGCCGTCAAAGCAGGTGCGTGTACCGGTGTGGCATGCTGCGCCCACCTGGTCCACCCGCACAAGGAGGGCGTCGCCGTCGCAGTCCAGGGCAACCGACTTGACCCACTGCACGTGGCCGGACGTATCACCCTTGCGCCAATACTCCTGACGGGAGCGTGAGTAGAACGTCACGCGGCCGGTGGTCATGGTCCGGTTCAGGGCCTCGTCATCCATCCAGCCCAGCATGAGGACCTCGTTGGTGTCGAACTGCTGCACGATGGCAGCCACGAGTCCGGCGCCGTCCCGCTTCAGCGCCGAGGCAATCTCGGCCGGCAGGGGGCTCCCCGGCAAAGGGCTCTGACCGGCGTCGGAGGAAGGGGCGCCGGCAGTTGCGGCGGTGGCGGGGCTGGGGGCGGGCTGCTCAGACATCACGTCAAGTCTAGTGCCCATCCCGGGACGCTGGCACAAGCACGGGCCCGCAGGGGCTCTGAGGCACCTGCGGGCCGTGCGGTGATCTGAATAAAGCCGTGATCTGAATGAAAAGGAACCCGTCAGGAAGCGGAACGCTTCACCACGATGTCGTCGATGTAGCTGTCACCCATCTGGCGCCCGTGCTCTGCGCCGAACTGGACCCTGCTCAGGACCGTGGCGGGCAGATTCACCGTCCTGTTGAAAACCTGGACAGTCCCAAACCAGATCTGAACCGTGGACCGGGGGCCGTCAGCGCGGACCTGCATCCTGATGCGCTGCCACGTGTTCAGCGGCACGCTGGCGTTCTGGAGCTTGACATAGGTTACCGAGCCGCCGGGGTTGGCGGTCCGCAGCCACAGCTGTCCGTTGGCGTTGTTGCGGAAGACATCGGCCACGCGCGTCGTACCTGAGAAGAACCGGACGTAGGGAACATTGTTGCCGGCAAGGCCGCCGGTGGTGATGTTTACCCAGGCGTCCGTGCTGGCCCGCTTGGTCCCCGCGGGCAGCGCCAGCCGCATGTTCGCCACCGAGCCTGCTGTGTCCGTGGCCCGGATCCGAACAGAACATGTTCCGGAGTGCGCCTTGGGGCTGAACACCGCCACGGTTCCGGTCCCTGCAGTGCTCTTTACAAAGGGCGACAGGGTGTTTCCCTCGAAGTTGGTCGCCGTGACGAGCGTCCCGGTGAAGGTGGTGCTGGCCGGTGCCGCGAGGCCCGTCCGGCACGTTGCCGCCATGGCGGCGTTCGCGGAACCGAAGATCAGACTGCCCGATACAAGCAGCCCCAGGCTGCCCAGTGTGCCAAATTTCCTTAGAGTGCTCATAGCAATTCCTCACGCTACAGATGGAGTTTTCTTATTCGCTCCACTGCAGCCTTCCGTTCACTCCCGGAAGCAGACCAAAAGCGTCTGATGGTGCGCTGGAGCCCAGTTTGCGTGTGCACTCCCCCTGCAAATACTTAGAGCGCCAGCTTGGAAAAAACTTGGGAATTCTTGAAGGGTCCCCCGTTTCGGGCAGGGCACAAATTCACGGACATCAACAGACTGCGCAACTGCACCGGGGACGTGCTAGTTTTCCAAGTGATGCATTTCGTCGATCCGTCCCGAGAAGTCCTGGCCGAGACCCTGCTGGCGGCCGGTCCTGACTCCCCCACGCTCTGCAAGGGCTGGAAGACCAGGGACCTCGCAGCGCACCTGTACCTGCGTGAGCGGAAGGCCGCCGTCGGGCTGGGCCTGATCATCAAGAGCCTGTCCAAGGCCTCGGACAAGGCAACCGCCCGCCTGGCGGGAAAACTCACCACGGCCGACGACTATGCCAAACTCGTGAACTCTTTCCGTGCAGGACCGCCAGCGCTGTCCCCCATGAAGATCAAGGCGCTGGATGAGAGCTCCAACCTGATCGAATACTTCGTCCACACCGAGGATGTCCGCCGGGCCGTTGACCGCTGGGCGCCCCGGGCCCTCGACGAGGAATACTCGGACGCCCTGTGGGATGAACTGGTCAAGCGGGCAGCTATCCTCTACCGCGGCGTGGACCTGGGCATCGTCCTGGTCAGCCCCTCCGGCCCCCGGCACGTCGCCAAGCGCGCACCGGTCTCCGTAGCCATCGTCGGCGAACCCGGCGAACTGCTGATGCACGCCCACGGCCGCACGCGCCACGCGCTGGTCACCTTCGAAGGCCAGCCGGATGCCGTCGCCCTCCTCCAGTCAGCCGAAGTCGGGCTCTAGAGACTGGGCCCACGCCCGCAGGGTTCCCTGCCCGAGCTTGCGAGGGATAGGGAGCGGGTGGGGATTAGCGGACCTCGAAGCCGGCGTCGCGGATTGCCGTCTTGACCTGAGCCATCATGTCGTCCGGGCCCCAGTGGAAGATCGAAGCGGCAAGCACCGCGTCTGCTCCTGCCTGCACAGCGGGCGGGAAGTGCGCGGGCTCGCCCGCGCCGCCGGAAGCGATAATCGGAACCTTGACGGCGGCGCGGACCAGCCGGATGAGCTCAAGGTCGAAGCCGTCCTTGGTGCCGTCGGCGTCGATGGAGTTCAGCAGGATCTCACCCACACCGCGGTCCGCTGCTTCCTTAGCCCAGGCGATCGCGTCGATCCCGGTGCCCTGCCGGCCACCGTGGGTGGTCACCTCAAAGCCCGACGGCGTGGGCTCGGATCCGGGACGGGTGCGCCTGGCGTCCACGGACAGCACCAGCACCTGGGAACCGAAGTGCCGGGTGATTTCGTCGATGACATCGGGGCGGGCCACAGCTGCAGTGTTGATGGAGGCCTTGTCGGCTCCAAACCGCAGCAGCTTGTCCACCTCCGCAACGCCGCGGACGCCGCCGCCGACCGTGAGTGGAATGAACACTTCCTCGGCGGTGCGCCGGACGACGTCGAACGTCGTTTCCCGGTTGCCGGAGGAGGCGGTCACATCGAGGAAGGTGAGTTCGTCGGCGCCGGCGTTGTCGTAGCGGTGCGCCAACTCAACGGGATCACCGGCATCGCGGAGGCCCTCGAAATTGACGCCCTTGACCACGCGGCCGGCGTCCACGTCCAGGCAGGGGATAACGCGGACGGATACAGCCATGACTTCTCCTGTTGTACTGCTGGGGGTGTGCTGAGGGAAACCGGGTCAGATCCGGCAGGCGTGGATGCTGCTGACCAGGATGGCGCGGGCGCCGAGGTCGTACAGCTCGTCCATGATCCGGTTGGTTTCCTTCTTGGGCACCATGGAGCGCACGGCCACCCAGTCCGAATCGCGCAGCGGCGAGACGGTGGGTGATTCCAGGCCGGGAGTGAGGCCGGCGGCCTGCTCCACGAGTTCCTTGCGGATGTCGTAGTCCATGAGCACGTACTGCCGCGCCACCAGGACGCCCTGCAGGCGGCGGATCAGGACGTCGATCTCCTTGGCCGTGCCGTTGGCAGCGCCGCCCTCGCCGGTGCGGCGGATGAGGACAGCCTCGGACTTGAGGATGGGGTCACCGAAGATTTCCATGCCGGCGGCCTTGAGGGTGTTGCCGGTCTCGACGACGTCGGCAATGGCGTCCGCCACGCCGAGGCGTACGGAGGATTCCACGGCGCCGTCCAGCCGGACCACCTTCGCCTTGATGCCGCGTTCCGCGAGATAGTCGCGCAGGAGCCCGTCGTAGCTGGTGGCGAGTCGCTTGCCCTCGAGTTCCTCCACGGTGCTGAAGTCGCCGACCGGGCCGGCGAAGCGGAATGTTGAGCCGGCAAACCCGAGCGGAAGCAGTTCCTCTGCCTCCACCTGTGCGTCCAGCAGGAGGTCACGGCCGGTGATGCCGACGTCGAGCGTTCCCTGCCCGACGTACACGGCGATGTCCCGCGGGCGGAGGAAGAAGAACTCGATGTCGTTGTCCGGATCCACCATGACCAGTTCACGGTTGTCCCGGCGCTGGCGGTAGCCCGCCTCGGACAGCATGGCGGAGGCGGCTTCGGACAGGGATCCCTTGTTGGGTACGGCTACACGCAGCATTAGGAGGTCTTTCTGGTTTGGAAGGGTGGGTCAGTCAAGCGGGGCCACGCAGAGGCGGCTAGAGATGCTTGTAGACGTCTTCCAGGCTGAGGCCTTTGGCGAGCATCAGGACCTGCAGGTGGTACAGGAGCTGCGAGATCTCTTCGGCCGCGGCCTCGTCGGATTCATACTCGGCTGCCATCCAGACTTCGGCCGCTTCCTCCACGACCTTCTTGCCGATGCCGTGGATTCCCGAGTCCAGTTCGGCGACGGTCCGGGAGCCTTCGGGGCGGGTCGCTGCCTTCTCGCTCAGTTCGGCGAACAGCGTCTCGAAATTCTTCACGCCCTCCAGCCTACTTGCTCCGGGCAGGGGCCCGCGTGTCGGGCAGTTCCATGACGGCGGGGATGTGAGCGATTACACACGGAGTGTGCTTGCGCCCGCATCCCCGCACGTGCCCTGGAACTGGGGAAATACGTTTTAGTAGTTCTTAAGAAGCAGCGCCGTGGACAGTGCGGCCGTGACGGCCTCGTGCCCCTTGTCCTCGGAGGATCCGGGCAGGCCTGCCCGGTCCAGGCCCTGCTCTTCGGTGTCGCAGGTGAGCACGCCGAACCCGACCGGCACACCGGTGCGGACGCTCACGTCGGTAAGTCCCGACGTCGCGGCCTGGCAGACGTAGTCAAAGTGCGGCGTTCCGCCGCGGATCACGACGCCGAGTGCGACGACGGCGTCAAAGTGCGGCGCCAGCCGAGCAGCAGCCACCGGGAGTTCGAAGCTGCCTGGGACGCGCAGCACGGTCGGCTCGCTGATGCCGGCGTCCTTGGCAGCGCGCAGGGCGCCGTCGAGGAGGCCATCCATGATCTGGGTGTGCCAGCTGGCCGCGACGATCGCCAGCTTCAGCTGCGACGTTTCAGCGGGGTCGAGGGTGGTGAGGTCAATCTGGGGTGCGCCGTGTCCGCTCATAAAGTGGTCCTGATCCGTTCAGTCTTGTTCGTGTTCAAAAGTATCGGTGCCGGTGCGGGGAAGCCCCGCGGTCTCGGTGTCGAGGTTCAGCAGGTGGTCCATGCGGTCCTTCTTGGTCTGCAGGTACCGGAGGTTCTGTTCCCGGGACGGCACCTCGGTGGGCACCATCTCGACGACCCTTACGCCGGCCGTAGCCAGGCGGTTCTGCTTGTCCGGGTTGTTGCTCAGCAGCCGGATCTCATGCAGGCCCATCTCGGCCAGAATCTGCGCCGCTGCCTTGTAGCAGCGGGCGTCGACGGGCAGTCCGAGCTGTTCGTTGGCCTCGACGGTGTCGAACCCGGCCTCCTGCAGGGCGTACGCCTTGATCTTGTTGGCCAGCCCGATGCCGCGGCCTTCCTGGCCGCGGAGGTACAGCAGCGTGCCGCCGTTCTCGGCGATCAGCTCCAGGGCGTAGGCGAGCTGTTCGCCGCAGTCACACCGGTAGGAGCCGAACACATCGCCGGTGAGGCATTCCGAATGCAGGCGCACGAGGGGCGCCTTGCCGTCCTTGGGAGGATTCGGGGAGCTGACCGCCAGGTGCTCGGCGCCGGTCACCAGATCGGTCCAGGCCTGGGTCACGAAATCACCGAATGCCGTGGGCAGCTGGACCACGGGCCCGCAGCTCACCGGATGCGGCTGCCGTCCGTTGCTGCTCGGTTCCGCTGCTTGAGGTGCCGTCATCGTGTTTCCCCTTCTCCGGCCGGACTGACTTCCAAAGTGCTCTCCTGTGAAGATACACGGTTGCCAGCTCCCAGATAGGCAACCAGGTCCTCAATGGAGATCAGGGGGCAGCCATGCTCGGCAGCGAAAACCCGGAGGCCGTCCAGCCGCATCATCTCCCCGTCGTCGTATACAACCTCGGCAATCACGCCCACCGGCTCCAGGCCGGCAAGCCGGCAGAGGTCGACGGCCGCTTCGGTGTGGCCGGGGCGTTCACGCACTCCCCCATTAACGGCCCGCAGCGGGAAAATATGCCCGGGGCGGGTCAGGGTCTCCGGACCGCTGTGGGGATCGGCGATGATGCGGGCCGTGAGGGCCCGGTCCGTGGCCGAGATGCCGGTGCTCACGCCGGTGGCGGCGTCGCAGGACACGGTGTAGGCAGTGCCCTTCGCGTCCTGGTTGACCTCCACCATGGGCGGCAGTTCCAGCGCGTCGGCCCGGGCGCCGTCGAGCGGCACGCAGATGACGCCGGAGCTGTACCGGATGGTCCAGCCCATGAGCGCCGGTGTGGCGTGCTGGGCGGCGAAGATGATGTCGCCTTCGTTTTCCCGGTCCTCGTTGTCCACCACCAGCACCGGACGGCCGGCCGCCATGGCGCGGACAGCGTCCTCAATCGAGTCCAGCGTCATCGTGCCGGAGGTGACGTCGCCGGAAATCGCCGCGTCGAGTTTTGGCGCGCCGTCGAGATTTGGTGCGCCGTTCAGATTCAAGGTGCCGTTCACCGCTGGACCTCCTGTGCTTTTGACACTGCAGCTGCTTCCGAAACTGCAGCACCTTCGATGCCGGCTGCCGGGCCTTCCGTGCGGAACGCGAGCAGCCGCTCTGTGTACTTTGCCAGCACATCCACCTCAAGGTTCACCCTGCTGCCGGCCGGCTTCGCGCCGAGGCCGGTCTCTGCAAGGGTGGTGGGGATGAGCCCCACCTCGAACCACGGCGCCGTCTCCGACGCCGGGCTGACTGCCGTGACGGTGAGGGAAACGCCGTCGATGGCGATGGAACCCTTTTCCGCGATGTAGCGTGCCAGGCGCTGGGGAACGCCGAACCGGAGCCGTTCCCAGTTCCCCTGCGGTTCGCGTTCGAGCAGTTCGCCGACGCCGTCCACGTGCCCTTGAACCACGTGGCCGTCAAGGCGTCCGCCGGCGGGGACGCAGCGTTCGAGGTTGACGGGGTCGCCCGCCGCAAGCTCGCCGATGGTGCTGCGGATGAGGGTTTCGCCCATGACGTCGACGCTGAAGTCCTTGCCGTCGATGGCCGTGGCGGTCAGGCACACGCCGTTGACGGCGATCGAGCCGCCCAGCGGCAGCCCCTCCGCGGTGCCCGGGGCGTGCAGGCGCAGCGTTGCGCTCGTCTCCCCGTTCCGCTCCACGGACAGGACCTTCCCCTGTTCGGCGATAATTCCGGTGAACATCAGTTAGCCTCCCATGGCTGTGCCCGCTGCTGTGCGGGCAGGTAGTGAATCGGTTGACGTAGCTTGCACCCCTGCGGCGTGTGCCGCCGGGGGCGGGTCTTGGGTTTGAGGCACCGTGGCTTCCTCCGGGAGCAGGTGCAGGCGGAGGTCCCTGCCGAGGAACTGGACCGCGCCGCCGGAGGCCCGGTCCCAGTCCCACCGCTGGGCGTCCTCCAGGGTTCCGATGCCGAGGCCGTTCAAAGCCGGCGTTCCGGAGCCCAGCAGCGTGGGGGCCAGGTAGACGATCAGCTCGTCCACAAGGCCCTCGGCCAGGAAAGCGCTGAGGATCCTTGAGCCCCCCTCCACCATGACGTGCCGGGTGCCGGCGGCGAACAGCAGGTCGAGCGCCTCCCGCGGGTCACGGGTGGGCAGGTGCAGGACCTTGCCGTCATCGCCGCGGACGGCCGCGTCTTCCGGCACGTCGCGCAGTCCCATGACCGCGCGCAGCGGCTGCTTCCCTGTGGCGTCGCCGTTGGCGTCCCGGGCTGTCAGGCGGGGGTTGTCCACCAGCACGGTCTGGGTACCAACGAGGATGGCGTCGATCAGGTTCCGGAGGCCGTGGTTGTCGGCCAGGGACTCCGGGCTGGAAATCCACTGGCTGGTTCCGTCCTCGGCCGCGATGCGGCTGTCGAGCGTCTGGGCGATGTGCAGGGTGACGAAGGGACGCTTGTCGCCGACGGCTTGGAACCAGCGGCGGTTCAGCTCCAGCGCCCGTTCGGCGGCGAGTCCGCTGCGCACGCTGACCCCCGCGGCCCGCAGTGTGGCGGCTCCGCCGGCAGCGGGGTCATGCGGATCGTCGACGGCGTACACAACGTTCGCTATCCCGGCGTCGATGATGGCCTGGGCGCAGGGGCCCGTGCGGCCCACATGGTTGCACGGCTCCAGGGTCACCACCATGGTGGACCCGGAAAGGTCGACGCCGGTGCTGATCGCCGCCGCTATCGCGTCGGCTTCGGCATGCGCGGTGCCGGCACCGCGGTGGTACCCAGTCACCAGCTGGCGGCCGTCAGGTCCAATGACGACGGCGCCCACCAGCGGGTTGGCGCCCCGGGGACCCTGCAGGGCGGCTTCCAGGGCGGTTTCCATGGCGGCGGTTTCGGCGGCAGTGAAGGCCGTTACCGGCGTCTGGGCGGCGGTCACTTGGACACCGCCGGGTCCGGGAAGGCGGTCTCGATCTTGACGGCGGAGGCGGCCGTCCGGGCCTGGGTGCGGGAGGCCCGCCACCAGACGATAAAGCCGGCCAGAGTGAAGAAGCCGTAGAACAGGTACATGAAGGCGCTGGCGTAGTAGCCGGCGCTGAAGAGCAGCGGGACACCCACGATGTCCACGGCAACCCAGATCAGCCAGAACTCGGTCCACCCACGGGCCATGCCGTAGGTGGCCAGCAGCGATCCGGTGAAAGTCCAGGCGTCGGCCCACACGGGCGGGTAGGAGCCGAGGGAGTCGAAGAGCGGGGTGAGGGCGGCGGTTCCGGCCGCCAGCGCCAGCACCAGCGCAACCCGGGTTCTGGTGCTGGCCCAGGCGGGGGCAATCGCCGTCGAGGTCCCCGCCGCGCGGCGGCTCTGCTGCCAGCGCTGCCAGCCGTAGACGGCCACGATGATGAACATGACTTGCCGTCCGGCCTGGCCCCACAGGGTGGCAGGCGTGGCGGAACCGAAGACATTGCCGACGAATACAGTCAGGAGCAGGAGGTTGCCGGCGATGCCCACCGGCCAGGCCCAGACCTTGCGCCGCATGCCGCCGAGCGCACTGGCCAGGCCGAAGATGTTTCCCAGCACTTCGCGCAGAATCAGCACAGATCCGCCCACCGGAATCTGTGCCTCGAAGAGCCAACGCAGGATATCCATGCGCTTGTGTCGTTCCTTCCCTCAAGAGCCCTGACGGCTCCGGGGGTATACGACAGCGAAACGCAGCGGCGAACTGGAACGCCACAAGTACAGCTGTACGTGCTTCTCTCATCCAGACTTTAACTGTCGGTACCGGAATTTCACCGGTTCAACCGTCCGCCGGGCTTTCCGAAGAGGAAACACCGGCTCGCGGGTCGCGGACTGTCACCGCCGGTTCGGACTTACACCGACCCCGGAGCACGTATTGTGTGTTGCTATTCTGACACAACTTGGCGGGTGCCTTGGCTATTCCCGCTGCAAGAACGTCATGCGGCCGTCATGGAGGCCTGCTGGATGGCTCAGGCTAGACGCTGGCGGCCTTGCGCAGCCGGTCGATGGCTTCGGACGGATCCGCTGCCCCGTAGACCGCGGACCCGGCGACGAAGACATTCGCGCCGGCTTCCGCTGCACGGACAATGGTTTCCTCCGTGATGCCGCCGTCAACCTGGAGCGCGACGTTCACGCCCGATCCCTCGATGGCGGCGCGGGCGCGGCGGATCTTGGGCAGCGCGAGGTCAAGGAACGCCTGGCCGCCGAAGCCGGGCTCCACTGTCATGATCAGCAGCATGTCCAGCTCCGAGAGCATGTCCAGGTAGGGCTCCACCGCGGTGGCGGGCCGCAGCGCCATCCCGGCCTTCGAACCCCGGGAACGCAGCTCCCGTGCCAGCTTCACCGGTGCGATCGACGCCTCAGCGTGGAACGTGACGGAAGCGACGCCGGCGTCCGCGTAACCGGGCGCCCAGCGGTCGGCGTCGGAAATCATGAGGTGGGCGTCCAGCGGCACCGGGCTGACCGCCTGGATCCGCTGGACCACGGGAAGTCCCAAGGTGAGGTTGGGGACGAAGTGGTTGTCCATCACATCCACATGCACGGAATCAGCGTTGCTGATTTTCTGCAGCTCGGCTTCGAGGTTCACGAAGTCGGCGGAGAGGATGCTGGGGTTGATGCAGCACTGCGTCATGCGGGGTCCTTTCGCGGGACAGGAGTCGGGTTGTGTGATTCGGCGCGGAGTCAGCGCTTGCGGCGGATGAGGGCGAGGAACATGGCATCCGTGCTGTGGACATGCGGCCACAGCTGAGCGGTCTTCTCATGCCCGGCCTCCAGTCCGCCGCCCAGGCTGACGGCGTCCAGCACGCTGCCTGCGTCCAGCAGTTCCAGGTCCTCGCGTTTGCGCAGGGCATCGCTGACCACCGCGGTGGTTTCGGCCGGGTGCGGCGAGCAGGTCACGTATGCCACGACGCCCCCCGGCCGGACGGCCGCCAGCGCGGAATTTAGCAGTTCACGCTGCAGCGGCCCCAGGTCGGCCAGGTCCTTCGGAGAGCGGCGCCAGCGCGATTCAGGCCGGCGGCGCAGGGCTCCGAGCCCGCTGCACGGCACGTCCACCAGTACGCGGTCAAAGGCGGCGGGCTGTTCCGACCCGACCTCGCGGCCGTCCCCGGTCCTGACGCTCCAGACATCCGACGGCACAGCGGACAGTGCCTGGCTGACGAGCTTGGCCCGGTGCGGCGCGGGCTCGTTGGCCAGGAGCGTGGCCCCGCGTTCATTCGCCAGCGCGCCCAGCAGGGCAGCCTTGCCGCCGGGCCCGGCGCACAGGTCAAGCCAGGCCTCGCCGGCCGGGTTGTTACCTGCTCCGGGACGAGCGGCATCTGCTGCTTCGAAATCTGCCGCCTCGAAATCTGCCGCCTCGAGGGTGGCCGCAGCGAGGGCCCGGGCCACCAGCTGCGACCCGACGTCCTGCACGCGCGTGGTGCCGGAGCGGACCGACTCCAGCCTGCCGAGGTCACCGCCGCTGGAGAGGGCGGATCCTTCCACCAGCTCGCCGGGAACTGCGCCACTCTCCAGTGCCTCGTCCAGGCTTCCCAGCCCGGGAAGGGCCACCAGATTCACCACCGGAGCGGCGTTGTCCGCCTCCAGCAGCTCGGTGATTTCACTGACCGGGCGACCGTGGGCCACCAGGGACTGGCGCAGGGCGCGGACAATCCACTCCGGATGGGCGTACCGGATGGCGGCAACCTTGTTCTCGTCCTGCTCGCCGGCGACCAGCTCGGCCAGCCATTCATCCAGGCCGCGGGCCGCCACCTTCCGGAGGACGGCATTGATCAGGGCAGACGGGCCGGCACCGATGACTGCCCTGGCCAGGCCGACGGTCTGGTCCAGCGCAGCGTGGGCGGGTACGCGCATGGCGAGCAGCTGATGGACGCCGAGGCGCAGCGCATCCAGGACGGCCGGATCCAGCTTTTCCAGGGGCCGGTCCACGCAGCGGGCCAGGATTGCGTCGTAGGTGCCCTGGCTTCGGAGTGCGCCATAGCTGAGTTCGGTGGCGAACCCGGCGTCCCGCCGGTCGAGGCCGTGCTGGCGGATCCGCGCCGGCAGGACGAGGTTGGCGTAGGCGTCCTCTCCCGCGACCGCGCGCAGCACCTCAAACGCAACCAGCCGGGCAGGATCGGCCCTGCGGGTGCGCTGCGAGGGGGCATTTTCTGTGAAGCTGCGCCGGGGGCCGCGGTTCCGCTCCCTGCCCTGCGCGTTGCGCCGGCTGGGCCCTCCCCCGCCGCGGCGCTGGCCTGCACCGCCGGCACCCGAACCGCGGCTGGAGCCGCCTTGCCCGGATCCGCTTTTGCCGGAGTCGCTCATTGGAATACCACGCTTTCAAGGGAAGCCTGGCCGCGGGCCCAGTCGGCTGCGGCCATCATTTTCTTACCGGCAGGCTGCACTTTGGTGAGTTCGACGGCATGTGAGCCGGTACCCACCAGCACGTCCTTGCCGGCCAAGGCCACCTGGCCGGGCGGAACGCCGATGACGTCTGGACGGAGCCGCACCGGCTCGAGCTTCAGCCGCTGGCCGTCAAGGGTAGTCCAGGCTCCCGGTTCGGGTGTCACTCCGCGTGCCCGCCGGCCCACGGACAGGGCCGGTTCCGACCAGTCGATGCGGCCGTCGTCGAGGGTCAGCTTCGGTGCCAGGGTCACTTCCCCCTGCTGCGGGCGGGGCGATGCCGCGCCGGACCCGACGGCGGACAGTGTCTGGGCGAGCAGGACGGCTCCGCTGTGGGACAGCCGCTCAAGCAGTGCTCCGGAGGTGTCCTCCGCGCCGACGGCCTCGGTCAGCGTGCCGATGACAGGTCCCGTGTCGAGCCCTTCCTCGAGCTGGAACGTCACGGCACCGGTGATGTCGTCGCCGGCGATGACGGCCCGCTGGACAGGAGCCGCGCCGCGCCAGGCCGGCAGCAGCGAGAAGTGCAGGTTGATCCAGCCGTGCCGGGGAATGTCCAGGGCTGCCTTCGGGACAAGCCCGCCGTAGGCGACGATGGCTGCCACGTCGGGACGGGCTTCGGCAATCCGTTCGGTGACGGCAGCGTCCACCCGGGAGGCGTGGATGATGTCGATGCCGAGCTCGGCGGCCCGGGCGGCGACTGGCGACGGCGTCAGGACGCGCTTGCGGCCCACCGGCGCATCCGGCCGGGTCAGCACTGCGACAATCTCGAAGCCGGCGGCCACCAGCGCATCCAGCGACGGCACGGCGACGGACGGTGTTCCGGCGAAGAGGACCCTCATCCGGCAGCGCCGAAGCTGCCGGACCCGGACGTTGGCGCCCCGAAGCTGCCGCCGCCGAAGCTGGAACCGACGGTCTTGGCGCGTTTGGCGGTGGTCTTTTCGGTGATGGAGTCGTAGTTGGCGTTGCGGATGGAGCGCAGGGCGGCCTTGCGGTCCTCACCCTCCAGCCGGTCCGTGAAGAGGATGCCGTCCAGGTGGTCGGTTTCGTGCTGAAAGCAGCGGGCAAGCATTCCCTCCGCTTCCACGGAGACCGGGTTGCCGTTCACATCGACGCCGGTGGCCCGGGTGGCGCGGAAGCGGCGGACGGGGAAGCCCAGGCCGGGGATGGAGAGGCACCCCTCCACCTCGTCCGGCTGGAAGTCCTCGCTGTTCTCCAGCACGGGGTTGATGATGTGGCCTTCGACGCCGCCGATCCGGTAGGTGAAGACCCGGAGGCTGACTCCGATCTGGGGCGCGGCCAGGCCGGCACCTTCCACATCCTCCATCGTTTCGGTCATGTCGGCAACGAGCCTGGCCAGCTCCGGCCCGAAATCCGTGACAGGGTCGGCAACCGTGCGGAGCACGGGATCGCCGATGATACGGATATTCAGAATTGCCATGTGCAGTCATTTCCTCACGGTGACGGGTAACGGGATCCAGTCCAGTTTAGTTGCTGCGCCTTTAGTTGCTGAGCGCCCACCGGCGCAGATGCTAGGAGTACACCGGCGGCGCCAGCGGCAGCAGCGCGGGGCCGGCGCTCAGGGTGTCAGCGGACATTTCCCACACGCGGCGCAGGGCACAGAACTTCCACCAGTGGTGTTTGAGGACCTCCGGATTTGCGCGGACAGGCCGCACCTCGGTTTCACCGATGGCGACGGCGAGCAGCACCGGGGAGTCGCCGTGCTGCCACGGTTCCCACTCCCCCGCCACGGGATCCACGAGGCTCTCCTCGGCCTTCATGCCCGCAACAAGCTGCATGACCACTTTGTCATCCAGGGCCTTGACCTGGCCATCACGGGTGGTCCCCTTGGTCTTGTAGTCGATGAGGCAGGTGCGTCCGTTGATTTTCGCGACCAGGTCCAGCGTTCCCGCATATCCGACAGTCTTGTTCCACACAGTGATCTCCGGGGCGACCGGTTCCACCCGGAACAGTTCCCACCACTCATCGAAGCGGGCAGCGAAGGCTTCCTCACCGCGGGAGGCAAGCGCCTCCCGCGCTTCCTTCATCTGGTGCGGCCTGCCGAGGGCGCGCAGCGCCACCTGTTCGCAGTAGTAGTGCACCCGGTCCCCCCGCTGCGCTGCCTCGTCCCGGTAGGTTTCGGCTGCCTTTGCTGCACGGCTCACCGCCTGCCGCACCCTTGCCGGGCTGCCGAGGATCTCCGGAAGTGAGGGATCCTTAGCCAGGCTGCTGGCACCCATGTAGCCGAACCAGCCGTCCAGGCCGTGGGCCTGCTGCCCGATGACAGTGGTGATGGAGGGAACTGTGAACTGTTCCGTGGTGGAGCGGGCGTACATGCGGCCATATTCCGTGGCGTGGGCGAGGAGTGGAGCGGTCATGGTGAGACTCTTTCACAGGGGTCTGACAGTGATGCGGCAACAGATTCTTAGGCATGGAAACAGAAAAGCCCGCCCCTCCCAGTTCTTTTTCCTGGGCGGAACGGACTTTCCATCGGTGGGCGATACTGGGTTCGAACCAGTGACCTCTTCGGTGTGAACGAAGCGCGCTACCACTGCGCCAATCGCCCCGATGCATTTGAATGCTAGCGGACGTTTGCCGGTTAACGGAAATCGGCCACTGAAGTGCTGCACACCACACAGCCAGATCCCACTAGCCACGGCCAAAAGAGGGCCACCAGGACCCCCAAACTACACCCCTGTAATTCGAAAATTTGCCTAGAATTCAAGGAAGCAGGGCTGCACCAGCCACGCCGCTGACACTCGATTTGGAGTTTCCCGGAACCTCCCTGTAGAGTTCTTACTCGTTGGAACGCGACGAACTGCCAATGAGGCAAGGAATCGCTGCTCCGAAATGCGGACGTAGCTCAGCTGGTAGAGCACCACCTTGCCAAGGTGGATGTCGCGAGTTCGAATCTCGTCGTCCGCTCGCAGGACACTGTCATGGCACTGATTCCAAGGAATCAACGCCTACACGGTGGGTTGGCCGAGAGGCGAGGCAGCGGCCTGCAAAGCCGTATACACGGGTTCGAATCCCGTACCCACCTCGGTGAAAGCCATGGTTTCCGGTATTTCCGGATGCAATGGGCGATTGGCGCAGCGGTAGCGCGCTTCCCTGACACGGAAGAGGTCACTGGTTCGATCCCAGTATCGCCCACCAGAGCAAGGACACTTGCTTGTAGTTGAATGTTCCGCCCCCGGGCAGAACTTCAAAAAATGCGGACGTAGCTCAGCTGGTAGAGCACCACCTTGCCAAGGTGGATGTCGCGAGTTCGAATCTCGTCGTCCGCTCTCTTGATCCCTAGGGATCCGAACCCAGGATACCGCCGGTCCATACCGGCTCCGGGCGATTGGCGCAGCGGTAGCGCGCTTCCCTGACACGGAAGAGGTCACTGGTTCGATCCCAGTATCGCCCACGAAACAAAGCAGCTCCCCGGAGCTGCTTTTTTCTTGCCCTCATGCGGTTTGACAAGTTTTGTCAAGAACGCCTTGGCATGCACCTCCTTCGGGGCTAGGATCGAATGCGGAGGAGCGACCTGGCTCCGCGATTGAAGGGAGGTGCTCGTGGGTTTACTTGACGATCTGAAGGGCAAGGCTCAGGGTCTGATCCGCGGCAACGAGCAGGCCATCAAGGACGGCATCACCAAGGCAGGTGATTTTGTCGACTCCAAGACGGGCGGCAAATACACCAGCCACGTGAATAAGGTCCAGACTGGCGCTTCCACTCTCGTTGACAAAGCCAATGAGAGGCCAACCCAGGGACCGGTGGACCACGTTCCGCCGGCTGGGAAGGCACCGTAGCCAAGGACTTTCCCGGGCTTCGCCCCTAAACGTCAAAAAGGTGCCGGTCCCGCCGAGAGGCGGCGCCGGCACCTTTCGCGTCTCCGTAAGAAGGCGGCTTTTCTACCGTGCTCTAGGAAGGCTCATGGTTCTGGCCTTCACGGGCTAGCGCGGTAAGGCGGGAAACGGCCCTGAAGTACTTCTTCATGTAGCCCCCGGTCATCATGTCCTCGGTGAACAGCTTGTCGAAGGGAACACCGCTGGCCAGAATCGGGACATCCTTGTCATAGAGCCGGTCCGCCAGCACCACGAACCTCAGCGCAACAGCCTGCTCGGTAATGGTTTCCACGTCCCGCCAGACAACCCCGTCCACACCGTCAATCAGCTTGCGGTAGCGGCTCGGGTGGACGCCGGCGAGATGGGAGATGAGGCTGCCGAAGTCATCTTCGGCCACGGTCTTGCCGTCAAACTCCGCCTTCATGTGGGCGTGGAGTTCGCTGTTGCGCAGCGGGGCGGGTGCTGCCGGCAGGCCGCGGTGGCGGAAGTCCTCGCCGTCGATCCGGATGACGTCGAACTGGTCTGCCAGGACCTGGATCTCACGCTGGAAGTCCACGGCCGCAAAGCGGCCGTCGCCCAGCGAACCGGGCAGGGTGTTGGAGGTGGCCGCGAGCTTCACGCCGGCGTCGGCCAGTTCCCGCATGAGGCGGGACATCAGGACCGTGTCGCCCGGATCGTCCAGTTCAAACTCATCAATGCAGACGAGCTTGTAGGAGCTCAGTGCGTCAACGGTTTTCCGGAAGGACAGGGCGCCCACCAGGTTCGTGTATTCCACGAAGGTGCCAAAGGCCTTGGGGCCCGGGGCAGCATGCCAGAGTGAAGCCAGCAGGTGGGTTTTTCCAACGCCGAATCCGCCGTCGAGATAAATCCCGGCGCGGTTGTCGTCCTTCTTGCCAAAAAGCTTCTTGAACAGCCCCCCGCCGCTCCCGTTGCTAACGTTTCCGGCAAAGGCCTGCAGGGCGTGCACTGCCGCGGCCTGGCTCGGCTGCTTCGGATCCGGCCGGTAGCTTGCAAAGGACACCTGCCCGAACCTGGGCGAGGGGTAGAAACCTTTGAGGAGCTCATCAACCGACACCGCCGGCGTCCGGGTGGTGAGCTTTTCGATCTGTACCAAGGTGGTCCATTCTGCTGGTGATTAGTCCCAAGCAAGAATACCGGCATCGGCCGCCCGCCCTGCGGGCAACGGCCTACTGCCGGCGGTGCCGTGAGCAAGCACACATTTCGCCCTGTTAACACACAGGAGCATTCAAACCGGCCCGTGGCTAGTGTTGGAGCAGTGACCCGCCGTCCCCCGGCCGGTCTGACCAGAGCGTTTCAGTGAAAGGCCATACGTATGTCCTACCCCGTTGAACAGAACCAGAAGTTCGCCGCCTACGCGCACCCCGAGCGGCTTGTTTCCACCGAGTGGCTGGCTGCGGCCCTCGACGCCGGCGCCCTTAATGACGGCAAACTCGTAGTGGTGGAGTCCGATGAGGACGTCCTGCTCTACGAAACCGGCCACATTCCCGGCGCGGTCAAGATTGACTGGCACACTGACCTGAACGACGAAGTGACCCGTGACTACGTGGAGGGCGAGGCGTTTGCTGCCCTGGCCGCAGCCAAGGGCATTTCCCGCGACTCCACCGTGGTCATCTATGGCGACAAGTCCAACTGGTGGGCCGCCTACGCTCTGTGGGTCTTCAGCCTGTTCGGCCACGAGGACGTCCGGCTGCTCGACGGCGGCCGCGACAAGTGGATCGCCGAAGGCCGCCCGCTGACCACCGACGTCCCTTCGCCCAAGGTCGCGGACTACCCCGTGGTGGAGCGCAACGACGCCCCGATCCGCGCTTTCAAGGAAGACGTCCTGGCCCACCTCGGCAAGCCGCTGATCGACGTCCGCTCCCCCGAGGAGTACACCGGCCAGCGCACCCACATGCCCGCCTACCCCGAGGAAGGCGCCCTGCGCGGCGGCCACATTCCCACAGCGGCGTCCATTCCGTGGGCCCGGGCAGCAGCAGAGGACGGCACCTACCGCAGCCGTGCCGAGCTGGAGGCGCTGTACCTCGGCGAGGCAGGGCTCACCGAGGGTGACGATGTCGTGGCCTACTGCCGCATCGGCGAACGCTCCAGCCACACCTGGTTCGCGCTGAAGTTCCTCCTCGGCTTCGAAACCGTCCGCAACTACGACGGCTCCTGGACGGAATGGGGCAACGCGGTGCGTGTCCCGATCGCCAAGGGCTCCGAACGCGGCTCCATTCCGGCAGTTGCCGCGAGGTAAGTGTTTGTAAAAAAGCGGCGGACATGGACAACCTGCGTAAGCTGGAAGTGATGAGTACTCAAGCACTTCCTACCGCGCTGGCGGAGATTGTCGACGACTTCCAGGCACTGAGCGAGCCCGAGCGGCTCCAGCTCCTGCTGGAGTTTTCCCGCGGCCTGCCCGATCTGCCGGAGCGCCTGAACGACCACCCGGAACTGCTGGAACAGGTGGTGGAATGCCAGTCGCCTCTCTTCCTCACCATTGAGACGGAAAAGAACGACGGCGGTTCCCCCGCCTACCGCCTGTTCTTCAAGGCGCCGCCGGAAGCCCCCACCACCCGTGGTTTCGCCGGGGTGCTCCATGAAGGACTGGACGGCCTCACCGCCGAGGAGATCCTGGCTGTTCCCGACGACATGCCGGAACTCCTCGGCCTGACCCGCGCCATCACGCCGCTGCGCATGCGTGGCATGACCGCGATGCTCGGGCGCATCAAGCGCAAGGTGGCCGCCGCGGCCCGGCTCCACGCCTAGGAGTCCGTACCCGCATGGCGCGCAAGAACACGTCGCAGGGAACGCCTGCCACAGCCGTCCTGGCTGCGGCAGGCGTTCCCTTTAACCTGCACCCGTACAGCCACGATCCGGCCGCGGCCAGCTACGGGCTGGAGGCGGCCGAGGTCCTGGGGATCGATCCTGCGCGGGTATTCAAGACGCTCATGGTGGAGATCGACGGCCGGCTGGCCGTCGGCGTCGTTCCCGTCAGCGGAAGCCTTGACCTGAAGGCCATCGCTGCCGCCCTGGGCAGCAAGAAGGCCGCCATGGCGGATCCCGCTGCGGCTGAGCGGCGGACGGGCTACGTCCTGGGCGGAATCTCCCCGCTCGGCCAGCGGCAGCCCTCCCCCACTGTCATTGATGAAAGCGCCCTCGCGTTGGACACCATCCTGGTGTCCGGCGGCCGGCGCGGCCTCGATATCGAGCTGGACCCCCGGGACCTCGTGCGCCTCACGAAAGCCGTCACGGCACCAATCGGTACGGGCTCTTAGTTGGGCACAGGCTCTTAGTTGGGCACAGGCTCTTAGGTGGGCACAGGCTCCCAGGTCGGCACAGGGTCCTAGGCGGGCTGACCAGGGCCGGAATCCGGACTGCCGCCCATCCCCGGATTAACACGCGGCGCCAGCTGCTGCTGCAGCCACGCCCGGACGAGCCCCTCCCAGCGGACCGGATCCGCGTTCCACTCCTTGGCATGCCGCGCACCCTCGAACGGCTCGAAGGTGACCATTTCGGGGTTCTTTTCGGCGAGGAGGGCCGACGGCTGGTACGGAACGTACTCGTCGTCCACGCTGTGGACGATGAGGGTCGGCGTCCTGAGTTCCACGGCCCGCGACACCCAGTCCATGGATTTCAGGTCCACGGGCGCCGCAAGTCCGGTGAGCCGGCGGCCCACCTTGTGCCCCATCATCAGCTGGCCGTAACGGCCAACGGCGGACGGAATCCGGTTGAGTTCAGCATGGTGGGCCAGCACGTTCACCCAGTCGATGACGGGCGCGTCAAGGACCATTGCCCGGATGACCTGCCTGTGCTCCGACAGGTCGGCGGTCTGCAGGCAGATGGCCCCTCCCATCGACCAGCCGAACAGGACCACGTCCTTGGCCCCGCGGGCGAGGGCAAAGGAGATGGCGGCGTCCACGTCCCGCCACTCAGTGGAGCCCAGCCCGTACCGGCCATCGAATGCCGCCGGAGCCAGGCCGTCATTCCGGTAGGAGACAAGGAGATTGGGCAGTCCCAGTTCGTGAACTACGCGGGCTCCGCGGAGGCACTCCTGCCGGGTGGCGCCGCGCCCGTGGACCATGATGGCCCAGGTTTCGGCCCCGGGCTCCCCCGGAATGAGCCAGGCCGGGGCAGTTCCGCCCTCAACCTCGATGCCGGCATCCTCGAACGCCAGGCCGACGTCGGAGGGAAACTGGTACGTGGCGCCGCCCCACCAGCCACGCGCTGCGGCTTCCAGGTTGCCGCTGTAGACGGCCTCGACTTCGCGGAGCACCGTGCGCTCGGCCGGCGAGTAGGACAGGATCCTGCCGATCCGGGCGTGGCCGGCTCCGCCGTCAAAGAAAAGGCTGTAGGTTCCATCGTGCGTGGTTTCCGGCGTGGCCGCGAGGATGACCTGCTGTTCCCTGCCCTCTTTGATGACCGCCAGAATCTCCTGGTCCGCGGCCCGCACCCGGGCGGGAGTGAGGACGCGGCGGGCGAAGTAGAGGGCGAGGGCGGACGATCCGGCACCGAGCAGCGCGGCTGCCGTGCCGCCGGCAATGATTCCCCCGAGTGTCCACTTCGCCCGAAGGGTCATGGCGTTGCCCTGGCCAGTAGCCGGGGCAGTCAAAGCAGCCTGCGCAGAATCCATGCCACCCATCTTGACGGATCGGGCCCCATACGGCACATTCACTGCCAATGCAGGCCGGCCAAATACGTGCGGGCACAAATACATGCATGCTCTGGCGGCCGGGACTAGGCTGATGCCATGAGCGATCCAATCGTCATTCTCACAGAAGAGCCGCTGGGTGCGGACGACCGCGTAAACATCGAGCGCCTGGTGAACGGAGGTGACGCGCCCCTGGTGGTTCTGGTGCCGGCCAACACGGAACGGCATCTGCTGGTGGACTTCCTCGAAAACCTGTCGATGCTGGACATCGCCAAGGCCTTCCGGGAGCTGACGTCGCACGCTCCGGATCCGGCCGAGGAACGGGCCGCGGCCGACGCCACGCTCGCCACCTCGGTCACCGCTTTGGAAGGCCTGGGCGGCGGCGTTGCCGGCGAGGTGGTGGACGGCGGGGCCGTCAACGGCCTCGTGGCCAAGGTCAAGGAGCTTGGAGCCGCCCAGGCAGTGGTCATCACCAGGCCGCACGCCGTGGCAGACACGTTCCATACAGACTGGGCCAACCGGGCTCAGGACAAGCTCGGCCTGCCGGTACTGCACCTGTATGCAGGCTCGGGATTTATCGGGGACTCCTGAGCGTTGGTCCGACTATGAGCACTCCTGAGAACTCCGACCTCACCACCACTGCCGGCGCAGCACCTGCCGCCGGCCGCTCCGACGAAGACTGGCGCAGGGAACTGACCCCCGAGGAATACCATGTGCTGCGCCAGGCCGGCACGGAACGCCCGTACACCGGCGAATACTGGGACACCCACACCGCCGGTGTGTACAACTGCCGGGCGTGCGGGACCGAGCTGTTCACCAGCAAGGAGAAGTTCGATTCGCACTGCGGCTGGCCGTCGTTCTGGGCGCCGCTGGCCGAGGGGCGGGTGCGCTACATCCACGACCGGACCCTGGGCATGGACCGCATCGAAGTCCGGTGCGCCAACTGCGACTCACACCTCGGCCACGTCTTCGAGGGTGAGGGCTACGGCACTCCTACCGACCAGCGGTACTGCATCAACTCCATCTCCCTGAAGCTGGTTCCGGACACCGGGGGCCGGCAGGCCTGAGGTTGCCCGGCGCTGCGCCTGGGGGTTGTTTCGGCGGCATGAGCCTTACAGTTTCTTACGCTCAGGCCTATGACCGATTAGCAGGGCTGTCTGCTTGCTACGCTCGCCGTACAAGCTCAGATGACCAGGAAGGCGAGGCCAGTGATGACCGCAACCGTACACACAGCACCAGTCCGAATCTCCGCAGAAGACCCTGACTGGCAGCGCCTTAAGGCCGCCGCCGTTGCCCTGCGGACCCTGCAGGTGCAGGACGGTTCCATCCCTGACCAGGCCACCCATGTGGCCGCGCGCGGCCACGTCACAGCCATGGTCGAGGCCATCGAAGCACTGGCACCGGCATTCCCCCACGACGTCCTGTACCTGGACCTGGTGTGCCGCGACTTTGGCCGCTGGGCCGGGGACGGGTTCGGCGTGCCGGACTTCCTGGACTCCCTCCTCGCGTTCCAGCCGCAGGCAGACCGTGAGAACGGACTGCAGCACCTGGTGATCTTCCCCATGTACACGCAGAACGGCAGCAGCAGCCGGCTCGTGGAGGCGGTCCTCATCGACGTCGTCTGGCCCGACTTCATCGCCGGCCTGGAAGCAGGTGACTACTCGAACCGGCTGTTCGTGCCCATCCGGTTCATTGATTTCACCCCCGGGTACGACACCAACTCCGCCGTGCTGTTCCCCGAGACCGTTGCCGTCCGGGCGACCCCCAGGTTCACATGGGGTGCCATTTTCGCCGACCGGGAAGCGGCACGGTTCCGCCGCGTCCTGCGTGCCGCCGCTGACATCACCTCCCTGGAGCTGCCGGCCGGCGCCGCAGAACTTCTCGAGGACCAGGAACTCACCGAAAAGACGTTCGTCATGTGGGACCTGATCCACGACCGGACGCATATGCGCGGGGACCTGCCGTTCGATCCCTTCATGATCAAGCAGCGGATGCCCTTCTTCCTGTACTCCCTCGAGGAGCTGCGGTGCGACCTGACGGCCTTCCGGGAATCCGTGAAGATCGAAAAGGACGAAGCCGCGGATCCGGAAGCCCGGCGGCATGCCAAACTCGTGCAGTACGCCGTCATTTTCGACCGTATCTTCCGGTTCGCCATCACCGGCAGCCGGGTGCGCAACTACGACGGGCTCGGCGGCCAGCTCCTCTTCGCGTGGCTGCACCAGCACCGCGTCCTCCACTGGACCGACAGCCGGCTGAGCATCGACTGGGAACACGTCGCCGGCATCGTCGTGGAGCTGGGCGCCCGGATCGAGGAGCTTTACTGGCGTTCCATCGACCGGCCCAAGACCGCCCACTGGCTGGCGGCCTACGAGCTGATCTCGGGCACCGTCACGCCGAACCCGGCTTCGGTCTGGGCCAAGGGGCCGGGCGCCCTTCCCCTGGACGGGCCGCCGCGTGGCCTCACGGACCAGGTCCTGGACGATGAGTTCCCGCTGTCCATGTTCTACGAGGCCCTGGAAAAGAAGATGCGCCCCGTCATTGAATCCACGGCAGGCATCACCGGATCCTCCGATTCCGTTATGCCGGCTGAAGGCGACGCCGCGGCGGCGGCATGACGGACGGCAGCACGGCCACCGGCAGTCCACTGCGCGTGCTGGTCACGGGCGGCAGCGGGCCTTCAGGGATCGCCGCCGCCCGCGCCCTGCTGCAGGCCGGCTTCGCCGTCTTCACGGTGGGTTCGGACAAGGCGCGGATCGAAGCTGCCGCGAAAACCGCGGGCGGCGTTACACCGCTCGTGTGCGACCTCGCCGACCTCTCCGCCGTGCGGCAGCTGCACCAGGAGCTCGCCCGCACGTCGGGAAGGATCGACGGCGTCATCCACCTCGTGGGCGGCTGGCGCGGCGCGGAGGGCATCACCGGCCAGACGGACGAGGACTGGGACTTCATGGAACGCAGCGCCCTCACGACGCTGCGGAACGTGACCCGGGTTTTCTACGACGACCTTGCCGCCTCGCCCTGCGGGCGGTTTGCCATGGTGTCATCGACGTCGGTGGACAGTCCCTCCGCCGGCGTCGCCAGCTACGTGGCGGCCAAGGCCGCCGCGGAGGCCTGGACCATGGCCATGGCCGAGGGGTTTAGGAACGGGGACCCCCGATCCGAGACGGGCCAGCGCAGCGCCGCCGTCGTCTTCGTGGTGAAGGCGCTGGTGGACGCGGGCATGCGCAGCATGCAGCCCGAGCGGAAGTTCCCCGGCTACACCGACGTCGAGCAACTGGCGGCTGCCGCCGTCGGACTTTTTAGCCAGCCTGCCGCGGAGCTGAACGGGCAGCGGCTGCTGCTGGCCACGGTGCCGGCTGGCGCTGCAGATACACAGAATGCCGCAACTACCTAGACTGAAAGCGTGACCAAAGAGATGACAACAACGGTTGAAACTGCCGGCAGCGGCACCATGTCCAGGCTCCACGACGCGTCCGTGCGCGGATTTGCCTCGGACAACTACTCGGGGGTGCACCCCGAGGTGCTGGCCGCCCTGGCGGCTGCCAATGAGGGGCACCAGGTGTCCTACGGCGAAGACGCCTACACGGCCCGCCTGCAGGAGCTGATGGAGGAACACTTCGGCCCGGGCATTGAATGCTTCCCGGTGTTCAACGGCACCGGCGCCAATGTGCTGTCCCTCCAGTCCCTCCTCCCCCGCTGGGGTGCGGTGGTGTGCGCGTCAACGGCGCACATCAACATGGACGAGAACGGTGCCCCGGAGCGCGTGGGCGGCATGAAGCTGCTCCAGGTGCACACCCCCGACGGCAAACTCACGCCGGAACTCATCGACCGCGAAGCGTGGGGCTGGGGCGACGAACACCGCGCCCAGCCGCTGGCCGTCTCCATCACCCAGACCACCGAACTGGGCACCTGCTACACAGTGGACGAGGTCCGGGCGATCGCCGACCACGTCCACGCCAGGGGCATGAAGCTGCACATGGACGGGGCGCGGCTGGCCAACGCCGCGGCGCACCTGGGCGTTCCGCTGCGGGCGTTCACGCGCGACGCCGGTGTGGACATCCTGTCCTTCGGCGGCACCAAGAACGGGCTGCTGTTTGGCGAGGTGGTGGTGGCGCTGAACCCGGAGGCCGCCCACGGGCTGCTGTTCCTGCGCAAGATGAACATGCAGCTGGCCTCCAAAATGCGGTTTATGTCGGCGCAGTTCATCGCCTTGCTCGACGGTGACCTGTGGCTTCGCTCGGCCGCCCACGCCAACGCCATGGCCGCGAGGCTGCGAGCCGCGGTGGAGGCAATCGACGGCGTGGAACCCACCCAGAAGACCGAGTCCAACGGGGTTTTTGCGGTCCTGCCCCACGGCGTGGCGGACAGGCTCCGGGAGTCCTTTCGCTTCTATGACTGGAATGAGGCGACCGGTGAGGTCCGCTGGATGTGCTCCTTCGACACCAGCGAGGAGGACGTCGATGCCTTCGTTGCGGCCATCAAAGCGGAACTTGCCCGGCACGGGTCCGCGCAAACGTCTGCGCAGTAACATGCGCAGGATTGGGTGAGCAGGCGGCGAGCCTGCCGGAATTGGCGGTTTCCATTGCATACCCTGCGATTGTGAACGCACTTGCCCAGGTTCCCGCAAGTTTTCTGTATGCGCTGGGAACGCTCCGCAAAGCACGCTGCCGCAGCGAGCTGCGCCTCGACGAGATCCCGGCGCCGGCGCGGCTGGCGCCATTTGCCGTCGCCCTCGGCGCCGAGGTCATCGTTCCCAGCAGCGGCAGGGACCGCACGCCGGTCCACGGGCCCGCAGCCATGGCGCTGTCGGGTTCGGCGGCCGCCGGAACCGCGGCCGGAGCCTCGGCTGGAGACGATGACAACGACGGCGAGGAACTCGCCACCGGCCGCTTCATCTTGCTGCACGATCCCGACGGCTCCGCGGTGTGGGACGGCGAGTTCCGGATCGTCACCTACATCCGCGCACAGCTCGACGCCGAAATGGGCAACGATGAAATGCTCGGCTCCGTGGCGTGGACATGGCTCGTCGAAGCCCTCGAAACCCACCACGCCCCGTACCGCGCCGCCGGCGGGACCGCCACGCGCGTGCTCTCCGAAAGCTTCGGAACGCTGGCGGACCGGCCCGCCTCGATAGACATTGAACTCCGCGCCTCCTGGACGCCCGCAGCCGCCGACGTTCAGGCACACCTCGAGGCGTGGTCGGACATGGTGTGCACGTTCGCCGGGCTCCCGCCGCTGCCCGACGGCGTCTCCGCGCTTCCCCGCCGGCGCCGCAGCTAGGGCGTACTGCCGGTAAACTGGGGACACCATGACCCCTCAAAAACCGGATAACACCACAGCCGGCGCCCCGGCTGCTGACACAACACCCCATATAACGGTGGAAGGCTTTGATAGCCGGGTCCCCGTTGTCATTGATCTTGATTCCCCCCGCGACGGGGTGCCGCTGGTCATCGAAACCCAGGCTGGGCTGGAACGCTGTGCCGCGGCCATCGCTGCAGGGACGGGCCCTGCCGGTGTGGACGCCGAACGCGCCTCGGGCTTCCGCTACGGGCAGCGCGCGTTCCTCGTCCAGATCCGCCGGGAAGGTTCCGGCACGTGGCTGATCGACCCCGAGCCGTTTGAGGACCTGCGGATCATCAATGACTCCCTGCGCGGGGTCGAATGGATCCTGCACGCCGCCAGCCAGGACTTGCCCTGCCTCTCGGAACTGGGCATGTGGCCGGACAAGCTGTTCGACACCGAACTCGCAGCCCGCCTGGCCGGGCTTCCCCGCGTGGGCCTGGCAGCTGTTATCGAGCAGCTGCTCGGATTCGGACTCGCCAAGGAGCATTCGGCGGCCGACTGGTCCACCCGCCCCCTGCCGGAACCGTGGCTCAGGTACGCAGCCCTCGACGTCGAAGTCCTGACCGAACTGCGCGAGGAACTCATCGAGCTGCTGGAAGCTGACGGAAAGCTGGAATTCGCCGAGCAGGAGTTCGCCGCCATCCTGTCTGCCGGGCTTGCACCGCCGAGGGTGGACCCCTGGCGCAAGACATCCGGACTCCACCAGATCAGGGACCGCCGCCAGCTCGCCGCCGTTCGGGAGCTGTGGCTGGAACGGGACGCCCTGGCCCAAAAGCGCGATGTTGCCCCGGGCCGGCTCATCCCCGATTCCGCCCTCGTCGCCGCTGCCAAGGCGATGCCCACCACCGTGCCGCAACTGCTCGGCACCAAGGGGTTCCACGGCAGGGCCGCCCAGCGGGAGGCTCCCCGCTGGCTGCGGTGCATTGCTGCGGCCCGGGCACTCGAAGACCTCCCGCCGCTGCACTTGCCCACCAACGCCCCGCCGCCCCCTCGGGTATGGGCAGACCGCGACCTTCCAGCGGCCGAGAGGCTGCAAACAGCCAGGCCGCTCCTGCAGGAAAGCGCGGACCGGCTCAAGCTTCCGCTCGAAAACCTGCTGACCCCGGACTATCTTCGCCGGGTCGCGTGGCGGCCGCCGGAGGATATCAGCGAAGCCGCCATTGCCGAGGAACTGCGCCAGCTGGGTGCGCGGCCGTGGCAAATCGAGCTGGTGGCGCCGCTGATCACCAAGGCGTTCCTCAACCCCCAGCCCCTTCCCCCCAAGGAAGCCCGGGAGGCAAAGGAACAGACCGGTTAGGGTTGGTTCCTGTTGCAAGCCGCGGCCAGCCCCGGCCCGTCCTGCCACTGGATGCCAGCCGAAGTCTGGGGCAAAATGAATGCTGCGGACGGAACGACCCCGTTGTCGCACGCAGGTGCTGACCAGAACACGCCGCTAGATGTATTGACCACGGACGTTAGTGACGCTCGGCGTGGTTCGGTGACATGAAGAAGACCTCCGGGTGGAGTGGGGCTTGTCTAGAGTCCAATTCCACGCACGGAGGTCTTCATGTCCCACCCTAACGCTCTTCTGACGCCCCGTGGCCGGCTGCAGCTCGCGCAGTGTGTCGTTGACCAATGTTGGAGTCTGCGCCGGGCCGCGGAACGGTTCCAGGTCTCGGTCCCGACCGCTGCGCGCTGGGCTGAGCGCTACCGCGAGCATGGACCGGAAGCAATGGAGGACCGCTCCAGCCGCCCGCACTCTTCGCCTCGGCGGACTGCCACGCGTACCGAGCGGCGGATCATCGCCCTCCGTGTGAACCGCCGGTGGGGCCCTGCCAGGATCGGTTATCTGCTGGGCATCCACCCCTCCACCGTCCATCGTGTGCTGTCCCGCTACCGGCTCGCGAAACTGGCCTGGCTCGATCGCGGCACCGGCAGGGTGATCCGCCGCTACGAACACGACAAGCCCGGGGACCTGGTCCACGTCGACATCAAAAAGCTCGGCCGTATCCCCAATGGCGGCGGACACCGGGTCCTGGGCAGGACCGCCGGGTGGAAGAACAAGACCGGCACCACGGCCAACCGCCGGCCCGGCTATCACTACCTCCACAACGCCGTCGATGACCACTCACGTCTTGCCTACAGCGAGATCCTCACCGACGAGAAAAAGGAAACAGCAGCAGCCTTCTGGTCCCGGGCCAATGCCTGGTTCAACGCCCACGGAATCACCGTCCAGCGCGTCCTGACCGATAACGGGAACTGCTACCGGTCCCGCGCTTTCGCTGAAGCCCTGGGCCCGGACATCAAGCACAAACGCACCCGCCCCTACCGGCCACAAACCAACGGCAAGGTCGAACGCTTCAACCGGACCATGCTCGAGGAATGGGCCTACATCCGCCCGTACCGCTCAGAGGCCGAGCGTGTCGCCGCTTTCCCCGACTGGCTCCATGCCTACAATCACCACCGAGCCCACACCGCCCTCAAAGGTCAGACACCGGTCAGCCGCGTCACCAACCTCTCAGGTCAATACAGCTAGACGGCCATTGGTGGCGTTCCGTCCGCCCTATTGCTGCTCCGTCTCCACTACTACCGCACGGTTCGGCAACCTCCAGGGCTGCGCCGCGATCCCCATGACTTCGACGGGATCGACGGCTACGCAGGCCTGGTCAATCAGCAAGGCCCCGTACCTTCGGAAGCTCTTGACCGGTTCGAGACCCCGATAGCTCTTGACGGCAGTTTTGAACCGGCACTGCCCGTAGATCCACGGCCTGACTGGCCATCATCCACTGCAGCCTGGAAGGGCGCCTGCGTCCAGATGAATGCCGCCATCAAGCCACCCATCGTACCTGTTGCAGCTGATATTACTCGCGAGTAACGTTGTGTTCACCGATGCCCGGTGCCGGACAGTTGGGCTGTCCGGCACCGACCGCGCCCCCGTCTCAATGAGGAGCCACAGAATGAGTGCCGCAGATTTCCGCAAGCTTGCCGATCTCTTCCCGGATGAGACAGTCACCCATTCCTCCGTACAGGACATTGAGCTCCCGGCCGCGGACGGCGCTGCCAGCGCCGGCGTCCTCGCCCTGATCACCCTCGACAATTGGCTGGATCATTCGAAGCCCACTACTCTGGGCCCCAATTCGCTGGTCGAACTGGGAACTGCCCTCGAAGGGCTGCGCGAGCGGGCGGCCGCCGGTGAGATCGCGGCGGTTGGCGTGACGGGCAAGCCGAACTTCTTCGTCGCCGGCGCCGACCTGTCCGCGGTCACGTCCCTGCAGAAACGGGAGCACGGCCTGTGGATGGCCCAACTGGGCCACGAGGTCTACTCCACCCTGGCCAACCTGGGCATCCCCAGCTTCGCCTTCATCAACGGTGTGGCCCTGGGCGGGGGCCTGGAGATTGCGCTGCAATCCACCTACCGCACTGTTTCCACTGCCGCCGGTGCGCTGGCGCTTCCCGAGGCCTACCTTGGACTGGTGCCGGGGTGGGGCGGCGTATACCTTCTTCCACGGCTGATCGGGCCGGAAAACGCCGTCAAGGTAATGATCGAGAACGCGCTGAACAACAACCGCACACTCTCCGGCACCGACGCATTTCAGCTCGGCATCGCGGATGCGCTGTTCGAGCCGGAGGACTTCCTGGACCAGTCGATCGCTTGGGCCGCCGGCGTGGTGAGGGGCACGGCGGTGGAACGGCCCGCCGCCGTCGATCCCGCCGACCCCGCAGTTGCCGCTCGTTGGGCGGATGCCGTGGCTTCCGGCCGCGCATACGTTGAGGCCAAGACGTCGAATGCCTCACCGGCACCGGCCGAAGTGCTCAACATCATGACGGCGAACCGCACCATGACCCAGGCGGAGTCGGCTGCGCTCGAATGCGAAACGCTCGCCGGCCTTATGCAGACCGACGAGTTCCGTGCCACCGTTTACGCCTTCCTTGACCTCGTGCAGAAACGTGCCAAGCGGCCCGCCGGAGCGCCCGGCCGCGAACTCGCCCGGCCTGTCACCAAGGTCGGCGTGGTCGGCGCAGGATTGATGGCCAGCCAGCTCGCCCTGCTGTTCGCCCGCCAGCTCGGCGTTCCCGTGGTCATGACCGACATCGACCAGGACCGCGTGGACAAGGGAGTCGCCTACGTCCACAGCGAAGTGGACAAACTGGTGGCGAAAGGCCGGTTGGGCAGTGAGCCCGCCGCCAAAGCCAAGTCGCTCGTCACGGGGTCTGTTTCCAAGGAGCCGTTTGAAGACGCCGACTTCGTCATTGAGGCGGTGTTCGAGGAACTGAACGTCAAGAAGCAGGTGTTCGCCGAGCTGGAGGCCCTCGTCTCGCCGGAGTGCATCCTTGCCACGAACACGTCCTCCCTGTCCGTAACCGCCATGGCCGCAGACCTGCGGCACCCGGAGCGCCTGGTGGGCTTCCACTTCTTCAATCCTGTGGCCGTGATGCCGCTCGTGGAAATCGTCCGGGCACCGAAGACGGACGACGCCGTACTCGCGACCGCGTTCGAACTCGCCAAGGGCCTGAAAAAGACAGCGGTCCTGGTCAAGGATGCCCCGGCCTTCGTGGTCAACCGGATTCTGCTGCGGCTCCTGGGCGAGGTCACGGCCGCCTTCGACGAGGGCACGCCAGCCCATGTTGCGGATACCGCGCTACGCCCCATGGGCCTTCCCATGACGCCGTTCACCCTCCTCGCCATGGTGGGACTGCCGGTGGCCCAGCACGTGCAGGAATCCCTGCACACGGCCTTCGGCGACCGCTTCCCGGTTTCACAGAACCTGCAGAAACTTGTCGACAACAGCATCAGGTCCCTGTGGGCGCCCGGGGAGGACGGCGGACAGGAAATCCCGGCTGCCGCCTCGGCCCTGATGTCCTTCGGCAGCACGCCGTCGACCGCGGAGGAAGTGCTGCGCCGGACCCAGGACGCCCTTGCCGAAGAAATCGGTCTGATGCTTGAAGAAGGTGTGGTGGCCGCACCCCAGGAAATCGACCTGTGCATGATCCTGGGTGCCGGCTGGCCACTGTTCCTGGGCGGCATCACCCCCTACCTCGACAGGGTGGGAGCCTCGGCGCGCGTCAACGGCAAGCGCTTCCTCCCGCCGGGCGTGGCATCCCGGTCCTGATCCAGCCCCAGATCCAGCGCGAACGTACACTTGTGGCCCCTCCGGAAGGGGCCACAAGTGTACGTTCGCGCTCCAGCAGGGCCCCAAGTGTACGTTCGCGCTTCAGCAGGGCCGGAGGCGGCCGCCGTCGAGCCTGAGCAGCCGGTGGGCATGGGCCTGGGCGAACGCGAAGTCGTGCGTCACCATTACGACGGCGGCGCCGCGGCCGGCTGCCGCTGACACGGCGGCGGTCAGCCGCGCCAGGCCGTGGGCGTCCAGGGCAACCGTGGGTTCATCGAGCGCGAGCACCGACGGTTCGCGCGCCAGGACGGTCGCCAACGCCAGCAGCCTCTGCCCGGAAGCCGGCAGCTCATGGGGGTGGGTGCTTTCGCTGTCTTCAAGGCCAACGGCGGCCAGGGCTGACGCTGCCCGCTCCGGCGCACCCGCACCGAAGATGCGGTCCAGCCCGAACAGCACCTCCCGCAGCGCAGTCCGCTCGAACAACTGGTCATGGGGATGCTGGAACAGGAGCCCCAACCTCCGGGCCACCAGCCCGGTGGGAACACCGGCGATGGACTCGCCCGCCACCCGGATGTCACCGCGAAGCGGCCGGTGGAGTCCGTTGAGGAGCCGGAGCAGCGTGGACTTCCCGGCCCCGTTGGGCCCGGTCACGGCCACGACTTCCCCGGGCAGCACCTGCAGGTCCACGCCTTGCAGGAGCAGGCTGTCCTGCAGAAGCAGGCCGTCCTTTGACGGCGTCTTCCCGGCCCCGAAACCGAAGGCCACATTTGCCAGTTCCAAAGCCGGAGTGCTTCCGGCGGCAGCCTCTGCAACGGCAAGCGGAACTGCTGCAGGACCGGCCGCCTCCGATTCCGGGGACGAGATGACGACGCCGGACTCAGCCAGCGCCCCTCCCTCCAGCACCCGGGCCGGCGGCCCCTCGGCCGTCACGTTCCCCTCCTTCAGGATCAGCCAGCGCTCCGCGGCGCGGGTCAGCAGGTCGGCGTGCTGGCTCAGCACCACGACGGCGGCACCCCTCGCCAGCTCCGCATGGACCAGTTGCACAACGGTCCGGATGCCGGCCTGGTCCAGGGACTCGAGCGGCTCGTCGAGCACAAGGATGCCCGGATCGTCCACCACAGCGCAGCCGACAGCCAGGCGGCGAAGCTCTCCCCCGGACAGGGTTGCGGGATCCCGCTGCAGGAGACCCTCGAGTCCGGTCCGCCGCGCAATATCGACGACGGTGCGCCGCATCTGTTCGCGCGGAACTCCGCGGTTTTCCAGGGTGAAGGCGAGCTCCTCCTCCACTGTTCCGCGAACGGCCGACAGCATGGACGCTGCATCCTGCGGCACGTAGCCGACGTGCCGTGCCCAGGCCCCGGGATCGATCCGCGGATCATCCGGCGCTCCGGTAAAGGACAGCGGACGGTCGCTGACGGGCTGCCCGGCCACCTCCAGCTGCAGGCTCCCTGCCAGGGTTCCGTCCCGCCCGCCAAGCAACCAGGCACCAAGGAGCCGCCCCAGCGTGGACTTTCCGCTGCCGGAACCGCCGAGCACTGCAGTCAGCGTGCCGGGCCCGGCAGTCACATCCACCCCATGCAGCCCCGGCACGGAAGCCCCGTGGTAGGAAAACAGGGCGATGGAGGCCACGAGCGTGGTTGCGGCAGTCCTGTCTGCAATCATCCGGGCCCACCGACTGGCAGGGACAGGCCGGACAATGACAGTCCGGACAGGGACAGGTCGGACAGGGACAGGCCGGACAGGGACAGTGCAGCCAGGGATCCGGCGGACACTGATCCGGCCGAAAGCGACTCAGCGATGCGCCAAACTATGGCCGCGACCGCAACCAGGAGAGCGACAATCCTAAAGGCCGCCTGGGCGGGTGAATCGCGGACCTCCGTGTAGCTGGTCCGGGGACCTGCGCTCCTGAATCCCCTGGCATCGAGAGCCTGTGCCCTGGTGCCGGCGTCGTGGACCAGGCCCAGTACCAGCGGGACCATCTGCAGCCGGATGGCCGCAGCCCTGCTGCCGGGTCCCCGTCCCACCACGAGCCCGCGCGACTCCTGGGCCTGGCGAACCTTCTCCAGCCGCGCCGCGACCAACGGGGCGAGCAGCAGCGTGGAGGCCATCACATAGCAGACCTGCGGCGGGACCCGGCGGGCAGCCAGCGCGGCCACGAGTTCGGGGACTCTGACACTGAAGGAAAACACCATCAAAACCAGGACGAAGGCGGCGGTACGGAGCCCCATCTCCAGCGCGAAGCTCAGCCCTTCGGCCGTGACCCGCGCCGGACCCCAGCTCGCCAGCACCGTGCGACCCTCCGGAAAGAAGAGACCGTGGATCAGCAGCAGTGAAAGCCAGAAGGGCACGACGATGGCGGCCGCAGCCAGCAGCACACGCCGGACGGTGCCCGCAGCGGCAGCGAGCAGCACTGCACCGGCTGCCACGGCGAGTGATACCGCCCAACTGGCGGCCGCCGTCGTTATCACCAGGACGGCGGCAGCTGCCATCAGCGTGGTCAGCGGATTGAGGCGTGCGGCCACCTGGACGGGATTCCGGGATCAGGAATTCCGCGCGGCCGGCTCCTTGCCGGCCAGGACGCGGAAGCGGCGGACGAACGGGAACTGGAACGTGGTGCGCCGGGGCAGCGCGTAGACCAGCATGGCGGCGATGGCGAAGACGATGGCCTTGTCCATGGGGTCGGAAATCAGGGCCTGCTTGGTGATGGCGGCCAGCAGGGTGTCGCCCATGGCCCGGAAGGCGCTGACGATCGCACCGGTGCCGACGCCGGACGTGCCGCCGAAGACGAACGCGGCAATCGGTGCGGACACCACGCCGGCGATGATGCCGGTGACGAAGCCGGCAACCGGGGCCAGGTAGAACCGGCGGAACAGCCCGTAGCGCGCGGCCAGGCCGGCCAGGAAGCCGATCAGTGCAGCGCCGGCAGCGAACGGCAGTACGGTCGGGTTGAAGAACGACCACACGATGCTGCTCAGGGCACCGGTGGCGGCGCCGGCGGCAGGGCCGGCCAGGACCGCGATGAGCACGGTGCCGATGGAGTCGAGGTAGAACGGCAGGCCGCTGGTGCCCATGAGCTGTCCAAGCACAATGTTCAGGACCAGGGCCACGGGGATGAGCACCACGGTGGAGGTGGGCAGGGTGGGCAGCACGCCGACGATCAGCAGGAGCGCACCGAGCAGGAAGCCGCCCAGCGCGACGAGCGAGGAAACGCTGCCGAGCCCGCCCGCGATGTCTGCCGGCTGAGTCAGGACCAGGAACACGAAGGTGGCGGCGATTGAAGCGGCGCCCAGCAGTTCGAGGAGCCTGCGGCGGCGGACGGCTTTCCCGTCGGCCGGAGGAAGGGTCAGGGACGGCTGTGACATGGTGGATCCTTAAGCTGAAGACGGCGGGTCCCGCACCCGGGGCGTGAAGTTCCGCGTGCGCGGAAGCAGGCGCCTATGTCACCTTGGCGCGCCTACCATCCTACCGACCCCGGGACACACCCTGCTACGGCCCGTTAGCCTGGGGTGCGCTTCCCCACCGCGGCGGCCAGCGCGCCCACCGAGGAGATCAGTTCGGCGAAACACTGCTCGGGGTCGTTGGAGGTGACGATCCTGGCATTGGCCGGCTCTTTCCAGATGCCCCGGAAATCGGCGACTGTAGTCCCGACGAGCCGCGGCGACTGCGTCTCCACGTGCACGGTGGCGGTCCGCGCGCCGTACGGGGTGCGGCGGATGGCCGCAGCAGCGGCGAAGGCGTCGTGCATGTGCGCGATGTAGCCCTGGTCGTAGAGCCTGTGGAACTCCATGTAGAAGCGGATGGCATCGGACAGGCACGCCACGAGCGGGTTGTCTGAGCGGCTGCGCTGCCCTTCGGGCTGGTCGGGCAGCACGAGTTCCGGTCCGGCTCCGGCGGCCTCGGAGAGCTTCTGCAGGTGCTCGGGGCGCAGTTCAATGCGTTCCGTGGTCTCGAGGGCGCACACCACCGGAAGTTTCTCCTCCGGCAGTCCGCTGTAGGCGGCAAACACTTCCGCGGCGGCGTGCGGGTCCACCGAAACGTTCCACTCCGCCGTCGGCGTCGTATTGCCCTGGTAGTTGAAGCAGCCGCCCATGATGACCAGTCCCTTGAGCAGCCTGGGAAGGTCCGGCTCCGCCCGCAGCGCCAGCGCGAAGTTGGTCAGCGGACCCGTGATCAGCCCGGTGACCTCCCCCGGACGTGCCCGGACCGTTTCCACCCACACATCCACGGCATGCCGCGGTGAGATCTCCTGCCGCGGCGGCGGGAGTTCGGCGTAGCCGATCCCCTGCGGGCCGTGGGTCTCCTCGGTGGTGACCAGCGGGATCTCCAGCGGGACTTCGGCGCCCACGGCAACTTCAGTGCCTGAGCGGCCGCAGAGCTCCAGCAGCGCGAGGTTGTTCAGCGCCACCTGGCGGGCGCCCACATTGCCGGCCGTGCACGTGATCGCCTCAATCCGGACCTCCGGCCGGGACACGAGATAGACCAGCGCGAGGGCGTCGTCGATCCCGGTGTCCACGTCCATCAGGATGGACGGCATCAGAACAGGGCCACCTTGGGGGTCTGCGGGAAGATGGCGTCCAGTTCATCGAGTTCGGCCCGGTCCGGGACCCAGGCCACTGCCTCGGCATTTTGCCGGACCTGCTCCGGACGGGTGGCGCCGGCGATCACGCTGCTGACGGATGGCTGCGCCGCAAGCCAGGAGAAGGCCACCTGCACTTCGGTCAGGTCGCGGGCGGCTGCGAACGCGCTGAACGCCTTCAGCTGCTGCCAGTCGGCGTCGTGCACCAGGTTGGTCCGGGTGTGGCTGAGGCGGGATCCGGCGGGCGCCTGGTCCGGTGCGTACTTGCCGGTCAGGAGGCCGTTGGCCAGCGGGAAGTAGGGCAGCACGCCCAGCCCGTAGGCCTCGGCGGCCGGAGTGACCTCCTGCTCGGCCCGGCGGTCCAGGAGGTTGTAGTGGTTCTGCGCGGAGACGAACCGCGCACCGCCCCGGGCGCGGGCTACGAATTCGGCCTCAGCAATCTGCCAGCCGGCACGGTTTGAGTGGCCGATGTAGCGCGCCTTGCCGCTGCTGACGAGGTCGTTCAGCGCGTCCAGGGTCTCCTCGATCGGCGTCAGGGGGTCGGGCGTATGGAACTGGTACAGGTCGATGTAGTCGGTGCCGAGCCGCCTCAGCGAGGCCTCTGCCGCCCGGACGATGTAGCGGCGCGACCCGCGCGCGCCGAAGTCCTGGCCGTTGGCTCCGCGCATGTCCATGCCGAACTTGGTGGCCACCACCACGTCGTCGCGCCGGGACCCCAGGGCCTTGCCCAGCATCGTTTCGCTGAGGCCCGGTTCGCGGCCGTAGGTGTCCGCCACGTCGAACAAGGTCACCCCGGCGTCGAGGGCGGCATGTACGACGGCGTCCGTCCCCTCTTGCGATTCGGTCACCGTGTTTGCCCGGCCCAGGTTGTTGCAGCCGAGGCCCACGACGGAGACGGTCAGTCCGGATTTTCCAAGACGGCGGTATTCAGTCATGGACTCACCCTATAACGGCCCACCGGCCGGCTTGGGCCGAGGTCTTGCCCAGGCAGGGACGCCACTCAGGCAGAGATCCTGCTCAGGAAAAGATCCTGCTCAGGCAGAGGCGAACTCCAAGCCGTGCTCCTCCAGTGCATCCTGGAGCTGGGCCAGGGTCCGCGGACAGATGCCGGGCAGTGCCGCCAGCTGGCGGCGGCCAAACTGTGCCACCTGCTCGAGGGACTCCATACCGGAATGGGCGAGGATCCTGCGGTCAGGCGAGGCGAGGCCCCGCGGAAGCGGCGTGCGGCCGGGCTGGGCTGACTTCTTTGTCATGACGTTCTGCCTTCCTTGTGCTTGGACTGCTTTGAGGATGAAGCGGTTCTGAAGGATGAAGCGGTTTTAGAGGGTGAAGCCGGTCACCTGCTTGGGCGAATGCTTGAGCTTGAGGGCGGAAAGGTCGCTAAACGGGGCGGCGCCGATGCTCAGCTTGGTGAAGTCCAGGTCCTCGCCGCGGATGCAGACCTTGATCGCATTCACGGCCTTGTTCACGTCCGGGCACAGGCAGAAGATGTTGAGCTTGGCGTCGCTGAATTCCGAGCGGTCCACGATGCCCAGGCCGCGCCAGGCCAGGTGGCCGGCAAGCGCATCCTTCGCCTTTTCCTCCAGGTAACGGTCCCGGCTGGTGCCCTCCCGGGTCTTCAGCGCGTACTGGGCCACCACCCAGTACTGCTCCTCGTCCGGAATCTCGGCGTAGCCGTCCTCCGTGCAGGCCATCTCGAACGCGTCCATTAGGCGCTCGGCAGCCTCGGCGTCCGGCACGTCGGTCTCCTGGGTCTTGCTCTGGTGCCCCACGGCGCCGTGGTTCATGACGAACTGCCCGTAGTCCTCGTCGTACCAGGCTTCCCGGAACAGGAGCGTTCCTTCGTCGTCGCGCTTGTAGACCCGGATAATTCCGCTCATGCCCGTCCTCTCGTGAACCAGGTGGTGTCGGTGCCGTCGAAGGGGGCTTCCTGGCCCTTGACGGCAAGGAACAGTGCATCGCATTCCGCCTGCATGGAGCGGACCAGCGTCTCAGGGTACTCCATATGCAGCCGGTGCTCGGCGAACTCGTCCTCGTCGTCGATGAACACACCGCGCGTCACCGAGCGGATCACGTCGAGGTCCATGTCGATCACATGGAATTCCGTCACGCCGGGCTTGATCCTGCGCCACTCGTGCCCGGTGGCCAGGTCGACGTAGACGCGGAAGTCGCCCGGACAGGTGTCGTCATAGAAGGTGACCACGTACTCGCCGGTCCGCGGAACGAGAAGCACGGCATCGGATGCCGTGTAGAAGGCGGCACCGGGCCGGGAGCAGAACTCATTGGCCGGCTGGAAGATCCACCAGCCGTGCCGGTCCTCCCCCAGGTACCTGCCGGGCACCACCCAGTGTGCCGAGCCGTCCCATTTGCGGTTCCGGGACACCACCAGTTCGCCGGGTTGCAGAGACACAGGCTGCCGGGAATCGGGCTCCCTCACAGTTTGGGCAGGCTTCCGGTGGTGGGGTGTTCCTGGCCGGGCAGCGGACGCGCGAACGGGACCTTGGTTCCGAGGACCTGGGCCACGACGTCATGGGTGATCTGCTGGGCGGTCAGGCCCACCCGCTCCAGCACCTGGCTCCGGCTGCCGTGGTCCAGGAATTCCACCGGCAGGCCCACCTCGTTCAGGGCGGTGTCCACACCGGCGGCGCGCATCTCCTGGCGGATCCTCGATCCGACTCCCCCGGCCCGGACGCCGTCCTCGATGCAGATGACGAGGCGGTGCCTGGCGGCCAGGGCGATGATCGACTTCCGGACCGGGAGCACCCAGCGGGGGTCGACGACGGTGGAGCTGATGCCCTGCGCGCCCAGCCGGTTGGCGACGTTCAGGGCGAGTTCGGACATGGCGCCCACGCTGACGATCAGAACATCGTTCTCGGTGGATCCGGCGGGGCGGCGGGACAGCACGTCAACGCCGTCGTCGAGCCGTTCGATGGCCTCGACCTCGGCGCCGACCGTTCCCTTGGAATAGCGGATGACGGTGGGGGCGTCCTCGATGGCTACGGCCTCGCGGAGTTCCTCGCGCAGCCTGGTGGCGTCGCGCGGCGCGGCCAGGTGCAGGCCGGGAACGATCTGGACCATGGCCATGTCCCACATTCCGTGGTGGCTGGCGCCGTCGGGACCGGTGACGCCGGCGCGGTCCAGGACAACGGTGACGCCCGCCTTGTGCAGGGCGACGTCCATCAGCAGCTGGTCGAAGGCCCGGTTGAGGAAGGTGGCGTAGACCGCCACCACCGGGTGGAGCCCGCCGAAAGCCATGCCCGCCGCGGAGGTGAGGGCGTGCTGTTCGGCGATGCCGACGTCGAACACGCGCTCCGGGTACCGTGCCGCGAACTTGTGCAGCCCGACCGGGATGAGCATGGCGCCGGTGATGCCGACAATATCCTTGCGCTCGTCGGCGATGTCCGCGATTTCATCAGCGAAGACCGACGTCCACGACTTCGCGCCGCTGGCGTCGGCGGGCTCGCCCGTTTCGGGGTCGATGATTCCGACGGCGTGAAACTGGTCCGCTTCATGCGCCCGGGCCGGGGCGTACCCGTGGCCCTTCTCGGTCATGGCGTGCACAATGACCGGCCCGGCAAAATTCCTGGCCGTGGACAGGGCGTGTTCCAAAGCCTGCAGGTTGTGGCCGTCGACGGGGCCGATGTACTTCATGCCGAGGTCCTCGAACATGCCCTGCGGGGCCCACCAGTCCTTGATGCCCTTTTTCATGGCGTGCAGGCTCTTGTAGGTGAACTGGCCGACCGGTCCGCCGTTCTGGAGCCTTTTCTTCCACCAGTCCAGCGCAATTTCGTAGGCGGGGGCGGCACGCAGGGAGTCGATGGTGGGGCGCAGGGACGCCAGGTAATCGGCAAAGCCGCCGACGGTGGGGGCATAGGAGCGGCCGTTGTCATTCACGACGATCACGACACGGCGTTTTTTGTCGGCCGCGATGTTGTTGATGGCTTCCCAGGCCATGCCTCCGGTGAGGGCGCCGTCACCGACGACGGCGACAACGTACCGGTCACCGTCTCCGGTGAGCTGACGTGCGCGGGAAATGCCGTCGGCCCAGGACAGCGAGGATGAGGCGTGGGAGCTTTCGACGATGTCGTGCTCCGACTCTGCGCGGTCAGGGTAGCCGGACAGGCCGCCCTGCTGGCGGAGGGTGCTGAAGTCGTGCCGTCCGGTCAGGAGCTTGTGAACGTACGACTGGTGGCCGGTGTCGAAGACGATGCTGTCGCGGGGCGAATCGAAGATCCGGTGCACGGCCATGGTCAGTTCGACGACGCCGAGGTTGGGACCCAGGTGCCCTCCCGTCTGGGAGACGTTGCCGATCAGGAATTCCCTGATCTCGGCGGCGAGCTGCGCCAGCTGCGCCGCGGACAACTTGCTCAGGTCCTGCGGATTCCGGATGGTCTCCAAGATTCCCAACGGCCCCTCCTTCGGCTGGTAGACATGCCCATTAACTCTAACGCCTCCGGGCGGGTAGTCAGGCAGCGCCGGCCGTTAGGGAGTAGAGGCGAGAACGCAGGAAGCCCCGGCCGGTCAGCTGACCGGCCGGGGCTTCTCCCGCGCTGTCTGCAGGGGTTGCCCCCGGCAGGAACCCGCTAGCTAGCGGAGATCTGGCGCAGAACGTACTGCAGGATGCCGCCGTTGCGGTAGTAGTCCGCTTCACCCGGGGTGTCGATGCGCAGCACTGCATCGAACGACTTGGTGGAGCCGTCCTCGGCGGTGGCGGTGACCTTGAGGGTTTTGGGCGTGGTGCCTTCGTTGAGGGCGGTGACGCCCTCCACGGCGAAGGTTTCCGTGCCCGTCAGGCCGAGCGTCGCGGCGGACTCGCCGGCCGGGAACTGCAGCGGCAGGACCCCCATGCCGATCAGGTTCGAGCGGTGGATGCGCTCGTAGCTTTCGGCGATGACGGCCTTGACGCCCAACAGCGCCGTGCCCTTGGCTGCCCAGTCACGGGACGAACCGGAGCCGTACTCCTTGCCTGCCAGGACCACCAGCGGGGTGCCGGCTGCCTGGTAGTTCTGGGCGGCGTCGTAGACGTAGGCCTGCGGGCCGTCGGCCTGGGTGAAGTCGCGGGTGAAGCCGCCCTCCACGCCGTCCAGGAGCTGGTTCTTGATGCGGATGTTCGCGAACGTGCCGCGGATCATGACCTCGTGGTTGCCACGGCGCGAGCCGTAGGAGTTGAAGTCCTTGCGCTCCACGCCGTTGGCCAGCAGGTACTGGCCGGCGGGGGTGTCCGACTTGAACGAACCGGCCGGGGAGATGTGGTCGGTGGTGACGGAGTCGCCGAGCTTGAGCAGCACGCGGGCACCGGTGATGTCCTGGACCGGCTCCGGCTGGGCCTTCATACCCTCAAAGTACGGGGGCTTCCGGACGTACGTGGACTTCTCGTCCCAGGCGAACGTGTCTCCGGCGGGGGTGTCGAGCGCCTTCCAGCGGTCGTCGCCCTCGAAGACGCCCTCGTAACCCTTGGCAAACATCTCCTTGTCGATGGAGGAGTCGATGACTTCCTGGACCTCGACCGGGTTGGGCCAGATGTCCTTGAGGAAGACGTCGTTGCCGGCTTCGTCCTTGCCCAGGGCATCGGTGTCGAAGTCGAAGTCCATTGAACCGGCCAGGGCGTAGGCGATGACCAGCGGCGGGGAGGCCAGGTAGTTCATCTTGACGTCCGGGTTGATGCGTCCTTCGAAGTTGCGGTTGCCCGAGAGCACGGCGCTGACGGCGAGGTCGTTGGCCTGGATGGCCTCGGAGATCTCGGCTTCCAGCGGGCCGGAGTTGCCGATGCAGGTGGCGCAGCCGTAACCGACGATGTAGAAGCCGAGCTTCTCCAGGTACGGGGTGAGGCCCGACTTCTCGTAGTAGTCGGTGACCACCTTGGAGCCGGGGGCAACGGAGGTCTTGACCCACGGCTTGGCGGTGAGGCCCTTGTTCACGGCGTTGCGGGCCAGCACGGCGGCGGCAAGCATGACCGAGGGGTTGGACGTGTTGGTGCACGAGGTGATCGACGCGATGGTCACGGCGCCGTGGTCGATGTCGAACTCGCGGCCGTCTTCCATCTTCACGGAGACGGGGCTGGAGATGCGGCCCTCGGCGCCGTGCGCGGCCGAGTACTTCGGCGGAACGCGGTCGGTGTCGGTCACGTGCGTGCCGCCGGTGGTGAAGGAGGGCGGGTCGGAAGCCGGGAAGGACTCCTCCAGCGACTCGTCCAGCGTGCCGGCGTCGGCGTCGTGCGTGACGTAGTTCTTGAGGTCGTGGCGGAACTCGTCCTTGGCGTCGGTCAGCTCGATGCGGTCCTGCGGACGCTTCGGGCCGGCGATCGACGGAACCACGGTGGACAGATCCAGCTCGAGGTACTCGGAGAAGCGCAGTTCGCGGGAAGGATCGTGCCAGAGGCCCTGCTCCTTGGCGTAGGCCTCAACCAGCGCAACGTTTTCCTCGGACCGGCCGGTGAGGCGCAGGTAGTCGAGGGTGACGTCGTCGATCGGGAACATGGCAGCGGTGGAGCCGAATTCCGGGCTCATGTTGCCGATGGTGGCACGGTTGGCCAGCGGCACCGCGGCAACACCTTCGCCGTAGAATTCCACGAACTTGCCCACCACGCCGTGCTTGCGGAGCATCTCGGTGATGGTGAGAACCACGTCGGTGGCGGTGGCGCCGGCAGGGATGCTGCCGCTGAGCTTGAAGCCGACAACGCGCGGGATCAGCATGGAGACCGGCTGGCCCAGCATGGCAGCCTCGGCTTCGATGCCGCCGACGCCCCAGCCGAGCACGCCCAGGCCGTTGACCATGGTGGTGTGGGAGTCGGTGCCGACGCAGGTGTCGGGGTAGGCGCGCAGGGCGCCATTGACTTCACGGGTCATGATGGTGCGCGCCAGGTATTCGATGTTGACCTGGTGCACAATGCCGGTTCCCGGCGGGACAACCTTGAAGTCGTCGAACGCGGTCTGGCCCCAGCGCAGGAACTGGTAGCGCTCACCATTGCGCTGGTATTCGATCTCCATGTTGCGCTCCAGTGCGCCGGAGTTGCCGAAAACGTCGATCTGGACGGAGTGGTCGATGACCATCTCGGCCGGAGCAAGCGGGTTCACCCTCTTTGGATCGCCGCCGAGCTCCTTGACGGCCTCGCGCATGGTGGCAAGGTCGACCACGCAGGGGACACCAGTGAAGTCCTGCATGATCACGCGGGCGGGCGTGAACTGGATTTCGGTGTCGGGCTGGGCATTCGGGTCCCATCCTGCCAGGGCGCGAACGTGATCGGCGGTGATGTTCGCGCCGTCCTCGGTCCTCAGCAGGTTTTCAAGCAGTACCTTAAGGCTGAACGGAAGGGTTTCTGAACCTTCAACGGAGTTCAACCGGAAAATTTCGTATTCGGTTCCGGCAACATCAAGTTTGCCTTTTGAACCGAAGCTGTCCACAGTGCTCATCGCAGGACTCCTCTCGCAACAGTTTCATCTTTGTCGCGCGGTAGACCGCTTGCTAGTTAGGGCACCCTAATTAGTGCCGGTCGCAACGTATTGCATGGTCAGCCGGGAACACGGGCGCGACGGGGGACTACAGGGCCCATAGTAGTGGCATCAGCCACGGGGAGTCAGCAGTGCCACCGTCTCCAGGTGGTGGGTGTGCGGGTACAGGTCAAAGGCCCGCAGCCCGGACAGCTGCCAGCCGCCCTGCTGGAAGTAACCGATGTCACGGGCGAACGACGACGGGTCGCAGGAAACATAAGCAATGGCCCGGGGGTTTGAGGCAATTAGCTGGCCGACCACCGCCTTGCCCGCGCCGGCGCGCGGCGGATCCAGCACCAGGGCGTCGAACAGGCGCGGCCGCTGCCGGAGCACCCGCTCCACCTTGCCCTGCACGATCTCCACCTGCGGCGCGCCGTGCAGGTTTTTCCGCGCGTCCCGGCTGGTTCCCGGGGCGCCCTCAACCGACAGAACGGACCCGGTCTCCCCCACCGCATCGGCCAGCGGCGCAGTGAACAGGCCTGCCCCCGCGTAGAGGTCGGCGACCGCAGCGCCGGGTTCCAGGAACCCGCCGTCGTGCAGGAACTCAGTGACGGCACTGACCAGGGTGTCCGGAGCATCGCGGTGGATCTGCCAGAAGCCCGCCCCCGTGACCCGGTAGTCGTGGCCGGCCGCGGACTCCTGCACCCAGGTCCGGCCGCGGAGCTGCAGGGTTTCGTTCTTGAGCGGATCGTAGCTGGCAACGGACACGTCCGCCGGGAGCTGGGACAGGATGGAGTTCAGGCGTTTGGCCCGGGTTCCGGGGGCGGGGGCGAGCAGCACCAGCGGCCGTGAACCGTTGGCGGGAGCAGCCACCTCCACCCGCTCGATGCCCTGCAGGTCCACATCCCACAGCCGCAGGGCGTTGATTCCGTCGATGGCCAGCGGCATTTCCTGGATGGGAATCACCTGGTCGGAGCGGTGGGCATGCATGCCCAGCCGGCCGCTGCCGGTGACGCCGAAGCTGGCGCGCGTGCGCCACCCAAGGCCCGTCCCGCCGTCGTCCTTTACTCCGGCACCTTCCATAGGTCCGGCTTTTGCCTCACCGACCGCTTCCACCTCCGGGGAGTGTTCGACGGCGGCCAGCCGCCGGAGCTGTTCGGCCAGCACCTCAGACTTGAGGCTCCGCTGGCGCTGCAGCGACACGTGGCCAAGTTCGGCGCCGCCGACCGGCGGGCGGCCGTGCGCCCAGGAGCTGGCGGAATCGGCGGTCCGCCAGAAGTGCGGGACGCGGTCAGGCGAAGCGTCCAGCACTTCCACCACGTCCCCGCGCCAGAACTTGGCCTTCTCTTCGGCGTCGGTGAGCCGGATGCGCACCCGCTCCCCCGGGATGCCGTGGCGGACGAAGACCACGCGGCCCTCGTGGCGTGCCACGCAGTGTCCGCCGTGGGCCACGGGGCCGATGTCGACCACGAGTTCGAGTCCGGTGGAAGTGGTCTGGGTGTCCGGGCTCATTGGATGTCCTGCAGTCTCTTGGCTTCTTCGGATGATTTGAGCTGCCAGGGAACGCTGGCAACCATGACGCCGGGCTCAAAGTGCAGCCGGGTCTTGATGCGGAGGGCTGTCTGGTTGTGCACCAGCTGCTCCCACCATTTGCCCACCACATACTCGGGGATGTAGACCACGATCAGGTCCCGGGGCGAGTCCCGGCGCATGTTCTTGATGTAGTCCATGATGGGCGTGACCGTCTCGCGGTAGGGGCTGGCGAGGACGGTCAGCGGAACGGGGATCTCGAGTTTTTCCCAGTCGGCAAGGGTGTGCGCTGTGTCCTCGGCGTTGATGTCCACCGTGATGGCGTCCAGCCGCGAGGGCCGGGAAGCACGCGCATACGCCAGCGCCCGGAGCACGGGCTTGCGGACGTGGGACACCAGCAGCACTGCATGCACGCGGGTGGGCAGGGCACGCGGCGAGGAATCCTCGTCGACCGCCAGTTCCTTGGCCACATTGTCGTAGTGGGCGCGGATGCTCCACATGATGAGGAACAGCACGAACATGGCAAGCAGGGCAATCCAGGCGCCCTGCTCAAACTTGGTGATCAGCACGATCAGTAGCACCAGCGCGGTCATGCCGAAGCCGATCATGTTGATGGTGCGGGACTTGATCATCTGGCGCCGGACGGCTTTGTCCTTTGCCAGCTTCAGCTGCCGGCCCCAGTGCCGGACCATGCCCAGCTGGCTGGCCGTGAAGGAGATGAAAACACCCACGATGTACAGCTGGATCAGCTTGGTGACGTCGGCATTGAAAGACAGGATGAGCACCAGCGCCCCGGCCGCCAGGGCAAGCACGCCGTTGCTGAAGGCCAGCCGGTCGCCGCGGGTGCGCAGCTGCCGGGGCAGGTAACCGTCCTGGGCAAGGATGGAACCGAGCACCGGAAAGCCGTTGAAGGCCGTGTTGGAGGCAAACACCAGGATGGTGCCGGTGGCTGCGACCACGATGTAGAACGGAAGGGACCCCGCACCGAAGATGGTCTGCGCGATCTGGCTGATGGCGGGGTTCTGGATGTAGCCCTCCGGCAGCGGCTGTCCGTTAAGCAGGAATTCGGTGGCCGGGTCCAGCACAATGTGCACTTTGGTGGCATTGGCCAGGTAGATGATGCCGGCCAACATGGCGGAGGCGATGATCCCGAGCAGCAGCAGCGTGGTGGCTGCGTTCTTGCTCTTGGGCTTTTTGAAGTTTGGCACCCCGTTGCTGATGGCTTCCACGCCGGTCAGGGCAGCGGCGCCGGAGGAGAAGGCGCGCAGGAGCAGAAACGCGCCGGCCAGGCCTACGAGTCCCTCGTCGAAGCCTGGTGCAGGGACGATCGTGAAGGCAGCCGAGGGTGCCTGCCCCAACTGGCCGGTCATAGCCTGGAAAATGCCGATGGCGGTCATCCCGAGGATGGATGCCATAAAGATGTAGGTGGGGACCGCGAAAAGGGTGCCCGCTTCCTTGACACCACGCAGGTTGACGAGCGCCAGAATCACCACACCCACTGCTGCAATCATCGCCTGCTGCCCGTGCAGCGAGGGGACGGCAGTGGTGAGGTAGGTGGCGGCGGACGACATGGACACGGCAACGGTCAGGACGTAGTCCACCAGCAGGGCGGAGGCCACCGTCAGCCCCGCGTACTTGCCCAGGTTGTCGTTGGCGATTTCGTAGTCCCCGCCGCCGGAGGGATAGGCGTGGACGTTCTGACGGTAGGAGGCCACCACTGTGAGCAGGACCACCATGACCGCGAGGCCCACGAGCGGGGAAAAGGCCACCGCACTCACGCCTGCCAAGGCCAGCGTGAGGAGAATCTCATCCGGGGCGTAGGCAACGGAGGACAACGCATCCGAGGCGAAGACCGGCAGCGCGATCCTCTTCGGCAGGAGGGTGTGGACCATCCGGTCGTTCCGGAAAGGCCTTCCCACCAGCACGCGCTTCACGGCATTCAGAATTGTCAGCACCACACAAAGCTAGTCTGATTCGCACGCGATGTCATGGCAGGTTTCCGGCGGTAGAGTCTTACGGAGCAGTCCGCGAGAGTTGAGGAGAGAACCGCGTGGCGCACTTCGTGATCATGGGTTGTGGACGCGTCGGGGCAACCTTGGCACATACGCTCGAGGATGCGGGCCATTCGGTTGCCATCATCGACCAGGACGACCGCGCCTTCCGCCGCCTCCGCTCAGGATTCACCGGCCGGAAAGTCACCGGCATCGGCTTCGACCGCGACACGCTGAAGCAGGCGGGCGTCGCAGAGGCGTATGCCTTCGCGGCCGTGTCCAGCGGCGACAACTCCAATATCCTGGCCACGCGGGTGGCGCGCGAGACGTTCCACGTACCGCATGTGGTGGCCCGCATCTACGATCCGGGCCGCGCCGAGATTTACCAGCGCCTGGGCATCCCCACCGTCGCCGCGGTGCGCTGGAGCGCCGACCAGGTGCTGCGCCGCATCCTTCCCGAACAGCACCTCGCGGGGGACTTCCGGGACCCCTCCGGCCGGCTCGTCCTGGCCGAACTCGACCTCCACCCCGAGTGGGTCGGCCACCCCGTGTCCTCCATCGAAAAGGTGGCCGGCGTCCGGGTGGCCTACCTGACCCGGTTCGGCGAAGGGATGCTGCCTTCCGCGGGCACCTCGTACCAGGACGGCGATACGGTCCACGCCATGCTGCGGGTGGACCGCACTTCCGAGGTGGCCCACATCCTCGCCAAAGCACCCGCCAAGGAGTCCTAAGTGAAAGTCGTCATCGTCGGGGCCGGAAGCGTAGGCTCCTCGATTGCCCGTGAGCTGCTGGCCCACAAGCACGAGATTCTGCTCATCGACCTCAAGCCTGAAGTGATCGGACGCAGCGGCCTGCGCGGGGCACACTGGCTGGTGGGCGACGCCTGCGAGCTGAGCACCCTGCAGGACGCGAAGCTCGACGACGCGGACGTGGTGGTCTCCGCCACGGGCGACGACAAGGTGAACCTGGTGGTGTCGCTGCTGGCCAAGACCGAGTTCGGCATCGGGCGCACCGTGGGACGTGTGAACAACCCGAAGAACGACTGGATGTTCAACGACGCCTGGGGCGTGGACGTTGCCGTTAATACTCCGCAGCTCATGACGGCCCTGGTGGAGGAAGCCGTGGAAATCGGCGACCTCGTCAGGCTGCTGACCCTGCAGACAGGCGTCTCATCCCTGGTCGAATTCACGGTGCCGCACGACTCGCACGCCATCGGGCTGACGGTGGGCGATATCGATTGGCCCGAGGACTCCACGCTCGTGGCCATCCTGCGCGACCAGGCACCCATTACACCCAGCCGGGACGATGTCATCGACGGCGGCGACGAACTGTTTTTCGTCACCACCATCGCGGCCGAAAACCAGCTGCGCGAACTTCTGTCACCCGGCGCTGGTGAGGGGCGGGAGTCCGCGACCGCGGCGGCGGCAACCGGGGACCAGCCCAGCCAGTCAGATCAGCTCGACGACGACGGCTTCGACGGCTGACCGTCAGGCGTCGCTGCGGGCCGGGTGATGAGCCAGGCGAGCCATACGCCGAGGATATAGAGCGGCGCACCCATAATGAGCCTGGTGGTGGCCAGCGCCGCCAGCCCGTCCGGCCCCATCAGGTACAGGGGAACCTGCACCAGGAGGCGCAGCACCAGCACACCAACGATGATCCAGGTGCCCAGCCGGTAGGCGCGGACCCGGGCCGGGTCCTTGCGCCAGTCCAGGCCCTCGTTCCGGATGAACCCGAACAACAGGCCAGCGACGGGCCAGCGGACCGCGATGGAAATGACCATCGCCACAATGTAGGCCGAGTTCGTCAGGAACCCCGGAAGGTAGAAGTCCTCTGCCTTGCCCGTGGTGTTGGCGAGCCACGCGGAGATGCCGACGCCGACGACGCCGGCCAGCGCCTGGGTCAGCGGCCGGCGCTGGACCAGCCGGACCGCGGTGAAGACGGCGGCGGCGGTGAGCGCGGCAATCAGCGACGGCGTGAGCGCAGTGGTGGCGGTGAAGGTGACCAGGAAGACCAGGCCCGGGAGGATACTCTCGGCGATGCCCTGGTAACCGCCGGCGCTTTTGAGGACGTCGATGCGGCCGTCATGAGTGCGGTGCAGCCCCGCCTTGGATGCGTAGTCCTCGGCCAGCCCGGCAAAGCCCGGCGTCTCGGGCGCGGGCTTTGGCTCCTGGCGGCCCGGTCCGGATTCGGGATTCTCGGGCAAAGTCATTGGTTCTCCTGGCGGGACAGTATCTCGTAGCGGGGGTTGAACATGGTGGGCATGCCTTCCTTGACCGTCAGCATGCCTTCGAGCCTGAGTTCCGTCCCGGCGTCGATCCCCGGAATCCGCCGGCGGCCCAGCCAGATGACCCGCAGCCGCCCGCGCTGCTCAGCGGGACGGGTGTCGTGGTCCGAGACGATGGCCGTGAAGGCTGCCACCTGCGAGGGGGGCGCGTATGTCACCGACTCGATAAAACCGTGGCACAGGACGCGCCCGCGCTCCGGCAGCCCGCGGATGGGGACCGCCTGGTCCTGCGGGCCGCCTGCGTCAACCAATCTGGGTAATCTCCGGCCCGCGTTCGGGCTGCTGGAAGTCCGGAGCCGCAGGGGGCACCGGGCCGCCTGCCTCCTTAGGCAGGCGCAACTGCAGCAGATCGCGCGGCGGCATGGGGTTCTCGCCCCGGATGACCACGATCTTCCGGAACAGGTCCTCGAGGCCGGCGGCTGCTTCACGGTCAACCGCGGCCTCACCACCGAAAACGCCGCGAAGGAACCAGCGGGGGCCGTCGACGCCGACAAAGCGGGCCACCCGGTAACCCTGGCTGCCGTCCGGGGCCCCGGCCGGCAGCTTGGCCACGAGTTCGACGCCATAGTCTCCCGGGATCTCCTCAACCTGGCCGCCCTGGCCGCCGACAGACTGCCCGATCTGCTCCCGTATCTCGTCCCAGAGCCCCTCGGAGCGCGGCGCCGCAAACGCCTGCAACTGCAGGCTTGACCCTTCCAGGTCCATGGTCACGGCGACGACACGCTGGGTTGCTTCCTCGACTTCAAGCCGGAGCTGAAGACCGTCGCGCGGTGCAATGAGCAGGGCTCCGAGGTCCACATAACCGTCGCGGCTGCTGATCTCGGAAACATCGAAGGGGCCGTTGGCCCTGCGGTCGTCCGCAGCCTTCCCGGCGGAATCCGGGGTGGCGTCCTCCTGGACGTCCTCCGGCTCTGCCGATTCCTGCCTCTTGGCTTTCCTGCCCCGCCCAAAAACCATGCGTTGTCTCCTTAGTCGTGATCGTCCCGCGCGCCCCGAATCGCGGGTGTGCAGCTCAACCGGTGCCCCCGGTAACGGGTTGGCTACGTGCCCGGAACGGCAAACCCGCCCGTGGAGCCGAACCCGCCGGCACCGCGGACAGAGTCGTTCAGCTCCCCCACGGCGACGAACTGCGCGTGCTCCACGCGCTGGATCACCATCTGTGCAATTCTATCGCCGCGGCGCAGTTCCATCGCCTGGTCCCGGTCGGTGTTGAGCAGCGTCACCGCGATCTCCCCGCGGTATCCGGCATCAACGGTGCCGGGTGCGTTCACGACCGTGAGCCCGTGCTTGGTGGCGAGGCCCGAGCGGGGGTGGATGAGGGCAACAAAGCCGTCCGGCAGGGCGATGGCCACACCGGTGGGGACGAGCCGCCGCTCACCCGGTTCGAGCACTACATCCTCACGGGCCCGCAGGTCGGCGCCCGCATCACCGGGGTGGGCGTACGACGGCGCTTCCAGGCCGTCGTCGAGCATTTTCAGCTGCACCTGCACCGTAGGTGCGCCGAACTCCGCCCGGGGCAGCCGCGCCGCGGCATCCGCGGGAGCCTGCTGGACGGGAGCCTGCTGGGCTGTAGCTTCCTGGGCGAGGGATGTCATGGCCGTTGATTCGTCAGTCACAGTCCTCCACTCTATCGCCCGCGCTCTGGCTCCTCCTATTTGCAGTACGTCCTCCTGCTGGCCACTAAGCTTGAGGGCATGCCCGAATCAAGCGCTGCCGTTCCCGCCCGCAACCCGTCTTCACCGGATGAAACCGTCATTTTCTCCGAAAAGCTGTGGCCGGGCGTATGGATCTGGGTGGTTGCAGTGGGCATCGCATCAGCCGGCATCCTTGTCTTCGCCCCCATCAGCATGGCCGCCGGCTTCACCGCAGCGGCCGTACTGTTCGCCATCGAAGCGGTGCTGCTGGTCCTGTCCACGCCGACCGTGGCTGTGACCACGCGCATGCTGCAGGTGGGCCGGGCCAGCATCGAACGCGGCCTGATCGGCGAGGTGGCGGCGTACCGTGGGAAAGAAGCGACGGCGGAACGCGGCACGCGCCTGAACGGCCTGGCCTATCTCTGCATCCGCGGATGGATCGACCCGGTGGTCAAGATTGAGATCACCGACCCGTCGGACCCAAAGCCTTACTGGCTGACGTCCACCCGCCGCCCGGATGAACTGGTCGCTGCACTCAAGGGCCGGTAGCCGCGGCTGACCCTCACACCCGGACTTAGCCCTCACAGTCGCGGCAGTAGAACATCCCGTTCTTTTCGCGCGCGATCTGGGAGCGGTGGCGGACCAGGAAGCATGAGGCACAAGTGAACTCGTCGGCTTGGGCCGGCAGGACACGGACCAGCAGCTCCTCACCGGACAGGTCGGCTCCGGGCAGCTCGTAGCCTTCGGCGAGGTCGGACTCATCCTCCTCCACCACGGCCGTCGGTTTTTCGGCGCGGCGGGTCTTCAGCTCCTCAATCGAGTCCTCGTTCAGGTCCTCTTCGGACTTCCGCGGCGCATCATAGTCAGTCGCCATGGCCTGCTGCTCACACTCCGTCGAATCGCTCTAATGACTCATCCGTGACAACGCCGGACGAACCTGGTTTGTGCCCGTCACGCGCACATTTTTCCCCAAGCCGCCGGGAAAAGCCATAGCCGGAACGAACGCCTCAGCCGGGTTTCATTTGTCGGCCAAAACTCCCGGAATTTCGCGGCGCGCCCGATGCCCTAACAGGAAAAAGGAGTGCGGGGTGGCAGAGTTTCGAATGATAGTAATGCCAGGGTGGAGGATTGTATGCAGGATCTACGGCTTGTAGGCGTCCACGACGACGGGGAGCATCTCCTGTTAAGCGGCACCGCCGGCGCAATGTTCCGGCTGCCGATCAACGAGGCACTCAGGCTGGCGGCCAGCCGGCCGGCCGCACGTCCGGCCGCGACTGCCCCTGTGGCCATGTCCCCACGCGATATCCAGGCCAAAATCCGCAGCGGTTCCACCGCTGCCGAAGTTGCCGCGGCCTGTGGCATGCCGCAGGAAAAAGTCGAGCGGTACGAGGGGCCGGTCCTCGCCGAGCGCGCATATATCGCCCAGCAGGCCCAGAAGGTGGAGGTTGCCTCCCCTGCGCCCGGGCACGACGTCTACCGTTCGGCCTTCGGCGACACCCCCGCGACCCTCGGGGACATGGTGGCGCACCGGCTCACCGCCCACGGCATCCAGTCCTCCACACTGGAGTGGGATTCGTGGCGCCGGCCGGATGGCACCTGGACCGTGGTGGCCAAGTTTGAGGCAGCCCCCGGCGGGCACGCGAGCATCGGCGAGGAACCTCCCGCGATGTGGACCTTCAACCCCACACGGAAATCCCTGCAGAACGCAAACCGCTGGGCACAGCAGCTCAGCGAACTGGAGCCGCTGGACGGACCCGTGCCGGCCCGCCGGCTCTCCGCCGTGTCCGACCGGCCTTTCGATTTCGAAACAGACGCGGACTCCGCGGCTCTCACCGGCACTGGCGACGGCAACAGCAGGGACCAGCGGAAGGACCCGGACGGCCTGCTGGACATGCTGAGGTCGCGCCGCGGCCAGCGTCTTGGCGTGGATGAGGACAGCGACGACGCCCTGGCCCTGCTGCTCGCCAACGGCGTCCCGGCAGCCCATCCGCGTGCGGAGGAAACGCCTGCAGACACCGGGGACGAATCGTCTGCTGAAGAGTCCTGGCAGCCCGAAACGTCGGCAGAGCCGGAGTTTTCCGCACAGGCAGAGGGTTCAGAGCACGAGAGCTCGGAACTCGCCGAGTCGGACCACGACAGTTCAGAACATGACAGTTCCGGGCACCAGCCGGATGCAGGCCAGGATGATGCCTCCGAGGTTCCGGCGGCCGAGTTTACGCTCGCCCGGCGCCGGGACGGCCGGCCTTCGATGGTCTCCCGCCTCAACCTCGTGCCCCGGCATGAGGATATCGACGACGAGTCGCTGAAGCTTCACGACGGCGTCAGCACCCAAACGCGCGAAATCACCATAGTCCCGGGCACCCCCGGTAAGCCCGGTCCGGCCAGGCCTGAGGAGCCCGCCTCCCCGGCGGCGCACGCATCGGGCCCGGTCCCCGGCCGACCTGGGCCTGCAAAGCCCGGACTGGACGAGCTCCTGGGCCGCGGCAATTCCCGGGGCCGCCTGGAGGGGACACGGCCGCAACCCGGCCAGGGAGCGTCCCGTGCCGATCAGGACCGGGACGAACCGGAACGCCAGCCGTCCCGTCCGAAGCGCTCCAGTGTTCCGAGCTGGGACGAAATCGTCTTCGGTACCCGCGGCGACTGAGTACTAGCCGCGAGCAGTGGTTGTTTCGCCAGCGCTGTTTGTTCCACTAGCACCGTGCCACAGGCACGCGTCCACCTCGAACGGGAGCAGCTGCTCCTGCTGGGCGATGATGCTGGCGCCGTGGGCGGTGACCCGGCGCATAAAGTGCCGCCGGCACAGCGTTTCGTAGCCCACCACCGGCGCATGGACCGCGTCGCCACTGGCATCACCGGCCGCAGGATCGATGGCCATGTCCACATCCCCGACCACCATCTGGGCACCCTCGGTGACCATCACGCCGTCGACCGTCCTGGCATTATGGGTGGCCCGCCGGCCGCACCAGCACAGAGCTTCAACCTGCAGGACCTGCACCCGGTCCGCGAGTTCAATCAGGCGCTGCGACCCCGGGAACAGGCGGGTCCGAAAGTCGGCCGTGATGCCAAAGGCAAAGACGTCCACCTCGATCTCGTCCACCAGGCGTGCCAGCTGCTCAACCTGGGCGGCTGAATAGAACTGCGCCTCGTCGCAGATGAGGTAGTCCACGCGGATCCCCTGGGTGCGGCGGAGCACTACCTCGTCCCAAAAGTCCGTGGCATCGGTGACTTCCACCGCTTCCGCCTGCAGTCCCAGACGGCTGGAGATCCGGGAGTCTCCGGCCCGGTCATTGCGGCTGAACCGCACCCCGCCGCGCCCGCGTGCGCGGTGGTTGTAGTCCATCTGCAGCGCCAGGGTGGACTTGCCGGAGTCCATCGTTCCGGAGAAGAAGACGAGTTCAGCCACGGGAACCCCGGCGGCCGGCTGCCCTGCCGGAAGCTGTTTTGCCGGAAGCCTGGAAGGTGAGCAGCGGAACTTCGCGTTCGGCCTTGGTCAGCGAACCATGCTGGCCCACCACTTCCAGGGCCGTCGGACGCACCCGGCGCGTGTCGTAGAGCGCCAGTGCGTCCCGGGCAGCCACCATCACATCCCCCACCCGACCCGTGACCTCGGGGCGCACGGTTCCGAACAATCCGGCAGCAATGGCGTCTGCCCGGGTGAACGCCCAGATCCTGTCGCCGAAGCGGGCCCTCCACGCGGCGAGGATCCGATCGCGTGCAGCCTCGCCGGCGTCGTCCTCCAGGTACAGGTGCACCATGCGCGGTTCCCCGGCGGTGTGCCGGACACCGTCCACGAGGGCAGCGTCGGCGGCGTAGTCGATGCGCTGCGACTCCGGGACGTCCAGCATCCCGTGGTCGGCGGTGACCAGCACCGTGGTTCCGGCCGGGAGGCTTGCGTCAAGGCGCTTGACCGTGGCGTCCAGTTCCTCGAGCTGGTGCTCCCACTGCGGCGACTGCGCGCCGTACCGGTGGCCGGCCTTGTCCAGGTCGTTGACGTAGAAGTACATGAGGGCGGACCCGGAGTCAGCCATCACCTCGGCTGCCGCCGCAGTACGCGCGTGGGACGTGGTGCCGGAGACGAACGAGCCGCCGCGCAGTGCCGCCTGGGTCATGGGTGAACCGCCGAACTGCGGCAGGCTCACGGTGGTGACCGCCACATGCTCGGCGGCACGCTCAAAGACAGTGGGGAACGGCTGCCACAGCTGCGGATCCACGGCGGCATCCCAGTTGCCCAGCATGTTGACCACCTTGTCCTGGGCCGGATCCAGGACGTCGTAACCCACCAGTCCGTGCTGCCCGGGAGCGAGTCCCGTACCCAGGCTGGCGAGGGAAGCTGCCGTGGTCGAAGGGAAGGCAGCATCCAGCCACACCGGCACTGCCCCCTGGCCCTGCTGCAAAATACCGCGGAGGAAGGGGGTGTGCGCAGTCTTCTGCTTGAGCAGGCCGCGTCCCAGCCCGTCGGCCAGGACGACACAGACGCGCTTGGCCTGCGGCAGCCCGAGCGCATTCCCGAAGCCAGGCACCCCGAGGCTGGCCGCGGCGCTGCCCAGCACCTCGGCCACCGAGCGACGGCCATAGGCCGGGGCGACCGGCAGGCCGCTCATGGCAGGGCCGGGTTCTGCGGTTCGCGTTGCGGAGTCTGAGGACTGTTTATCCGAGTCCCGCATCTCAGCGCTTGTGCCCGCGGCTGAGCCGGCTGGCAAAAACGCCCATGCGGGGACGCGGGTGGGTGGCTGACGGCGTATGCCGCACCGGGGTGGGGGATCCGGTGTTCACCGCGCGCAGGGCCCGGGCGAAGAGCTTGGCGTCCTGGACAGCCTGCAGGCCGTCTGCCTCGGCGCTGATGCGCAGGACGATGTCCTCCTGGGCGATGGTGCCGCTGTAGCCGTGGTCGGCCTCGCACTGTGGGTCACCGCAGCTCGCCGGGCCCATATCCAGGCGCTGGCCGCCGGACCAGGCGATGGACAGGGTGACCTCGCGCACCGGGTCGGAGGGCTTGTAGTTCTGCGGCTGGGCGTACATGTAGCTCAGGACCACCGAACGGATCTGCGCCACGGGGACAGATTCCGTGGAAATCTGCGCCACGATCTGTTCGCCCGCCTCGTCGAGCTGCTGATCGTCCACGTGGGTGATCACCAGCATGTCGTCGGTGAGGACCAGAACGGTGATGTGGCGGCGGACCTCTGCCCGGTCGAAGTGCGTCTCAAGGTGGACCAGGTGTGCCAGGCAGTCGCGGCCGTCCAGGGCGTCATCCACCACGTCGGCAACCAGCAGCGGGTAAAAGCCCGCCTGCTGCAGGGCGCCTTCGAGGCTCTGGCCCTGGACGCTGTGGTTGTGTGAGCTGTGCTGGAAGACCTGCGGGCTGTGATCGGGCGCTTGAGGCTTCGAGGTGGGAGGCTGGGAGCTCATTTCCCCATTTTCACAGATCGCTGTGGCACATGCTAACCAAGAGGCTAGCTCCGCATCGCCCGGCGCGCGCTGTCGGTGCGCTGGGACGCGTTGCCGATCCGGACGTCCGCGGCCAGGATGAAGGCCCCCTGCGGCGTGGCCAGGACCGGATTGAACTCGACGAGCGCGATCTCCGGATGCGCGTCCTTGAGCCGTGCCAGCCGCGCGGCGACGTCCTCCAGGGCCGAAACGTCCACAGCGGGCAGGCCCTGGTACCCGAACAGCTTCCGGGACGCGCGCGGGCTGCGGATGAGGTCACGGAGGTCGGCTCCGGACAGCGGCGGGGCGCGGTGCGCCCAGTCGTCCAGGAGGTTGACGGCGTCGCCGGCCAGCCCGAAGGACACCACGGGGCCCAGCAAGGGGTCCTCGATGGCCCGCAACGTGCAGGCCTGCCCCACCGGGGCCATGGTCTGGACCTCCAGCGAGGCCGGGCCGTAGGGTTGCAGCGCCCGGCGCATCTGCTGGATGTTCAGCCGGAGGGAGTCCGCGTCCTGGATATCCAGCCGCACTCCGCCCAGGTCCAGCCGGTGGCGGAGGGTGGGGTCGGTCGTCTTCAGTGCCACCGGCCAGCCCAGCCTGCCGGCCGCCTCCACGGCTTCATCCTCGGTGTTGAAGCCTTCCGAAGGCAGGACCCGGATCCCGTAATGCGCCAGCAGCCGGGCTGCGTCTTCGGGGTTGAGCTTCTTCAGCTGCTCGCCGCGGACATCAGCCAGCAGGTTGTCCAGATCGGCGTGCGCGGCGTCCGGATCGCACCCCTCGGGATCAACGAAGAGGCCCTGGTCACGTCCGGCCCATTCGGCGTACCGCACCACGGCAGACAGTGCCGCCACCGCCGCCCCGGGGTTCGAATAGCATGGCACCGGCGGCGCGTCCGGGCCCTCCCCCACCATACCTTCCACATACACCGACGGATCGAGGATGCCGGTGAAGGCCGCCACCACGGGCTTTCCGGCCTCGGCGGACGATTCTGCGAGCGCACCGGCAATCTTCTCCACCGTCAGCCCGCGGGCCGGAAGGAAGGCGACCACGGCGGCGTGGACTGCATCCCGGGCCAGAACCTCCCGGAGCCGGTCCCGCAGGGCGGGCAGGGCACGGGACATGCCGGCGTCCAGGTCCAGGTCCACCGCCAGCGCCTCGACGCCGAGGCCATGTGACGCGGCGCTGTCCGCCACCACTTTCCCCAGTGCACCGGAGTTGCTGAACACGGCCACGCCGGCGCCCTTGGGAAGCGGCTGGGCAGACACGATCTGTGCGACGTCCATGAGCTGTTCGATGGTCTCCACCCGGATCACGCCGGACTGGCGCATCATCGAATCCAGGGCATCGGCCGGCGCCTGGGTGGTGCGCACGGCATGCCCTGGCGGCAACTGCAGACCCATGGAGGCGGACTTGGCCACGATCACGGGTTTGGTCCGGGCGAGCCGCCGCGCCAGGCGGGAGAACTTCCTCGGGTTGCCGATCGACTCCAGATACAGGCCCACGGCAGTGGTGTCGGCGTCGTCCTCCCAGAACTGCATCATGTCGTTGCCGGACACGTCGGCACGGTTTCCCGCGGACAGGAAGGTGGAGATCCCGGCGCGGCGCCGGCTGGAGGCCGCGTACAGTGATACCCCGATTGCCGCGGACTGGCTGAACAGCCCCAGTCCGCCGCCGCGGGCCAGGCTGGGCGCCATGGAGGCGTTCAGCGACACCGCGGGGTTGGTGTTCACGATGCCGAGCGAGGCCGGGCCGATGACCCGCATCCCGTTGGCCCGCGCCTGCCGCACCAGCGCCCGCTGCCGGGCGAGGCCGCGTTCCCCGTCCTCGGTGAATCCCGCGGAGGCCACCAGGACCCCCTTCACACCGGCGGCCGCGCACTCGTCCACAACCTTGGGAACTTCCTCATAGGGAACTGCGACTATGGCCAGCTGGACGGGCCCTGGAACCTCGGAAAGCTTGCCGAAGGACAGCATCCCGGCCAGCTCAAAGGCCTCCGGGTTGATGGCGTAGACCGGGCCGGTGAAGCCGCCTTCGATGATGTGTTCCAGGAGCTGGTACCCCACAGTCCCCCACCGCCGGCTTGCGCCGATCACCGCCACCGACGACGGCGCCAGCAGGTCCTGGACGCTCCTCGCCTCGGCGCGGTGTTCCCGGGCTTCCATCACCGCACGCGATTTGTCCGTGGGGTCGATGTTGAACTCCAGGCTCACCACGCCGTCGTCGAAATGGCGTTTAACGTCGTAGCCGGCGTCGGAGAAGACCATGAGCATCTTGCGGTTTTCGGGCAGCACCTCGGCGCTGAACCGGCGGATCCCGTTTTCGCGGGCGGCGGCCGCCAGGTGCTCCAGCAGGATCGAGCCGATCCCGCGGCCCTGGTGCGCGTCGGCGATGTTGAAGGCAACTTCAGCTTCGGCGGGGTCGTCCAGCCGGTCATACCGGCCGATACCGATGATGTCCCCGCCGATGGTGATGACGAAGGCCACCCGGTCCCGGTAATCCACCTCCGTGAAGCGCTTGAGCTCGCGGCTGGAGAGCCGCTCCTTGAAGGCGAAGAACCGCATGTAGATGGAGTTCTGCGACTGCCTCGTGTGGAAGGTCTGCACGGCGTCCGCGTCGGTGGGGTGGATGGGCCGCAAATGCGCTGTTCCGCCGTCCCGCAGGACGACATCGGCCTCCCAATATTCCGGATATTCGCCGTCCCCGGGCTGATCCACCATAGGCTTAGCCTAGCTAAACCTCCCGAAGTGCACCCCAAAAAGGATCCACCAGCCCCATGGCACGCCGCCAAACCCGCACCCCCGTAGGGGAAACAGTCCAGGACTACACCGAAAACATCGTTGATATCGACGTGACTTCCGAGATGGAAGGCTCCTTCCTGGAGTACGCGTACTCGGTCATCTATTCCCGGGCCCTGCCCGACGCCCGGGACGGCCTGAAGCCTGTCCAGCGGCGCATCCTGTACATGATGAGCGACATGGGCCTCCGCCCGGACCGCGGCCACGTCAAGAGCGCGCGCGTGGTTGGCGAGGTCATGGGAAAGCTCCACCCGCACGGTGACACCGCCATCTACGACGCCATGGTGCGCATGGCGCAGGACTTTTCGCTCCGGCTTCCCCTGATCGACGGCCACGGAAACTTCGGCTCGCTCGACGACGGCCCGGCAGCACCGCGGTACACCGAGGCCCGGCTGGCGGCGGCGGCGCTCACCATGACGGACCACCTCGATGAGGACGTGGTGGACTTCGTCCCCAACTACGACAACCAGCTCACCCAGCCGGAGGTCCTGCCTGCGGCGTTCCCCAACCTGCTGGTCAACGGCACCACGGGCATCGCGGTGGGCATGGCCACGAACATGGCCCCGCACAACCTCGTGGAAGTCATTGCCGCCGCCCGGCACCTGATCGCCAACCCGGACGCGACGCTGGACGACATCATGCAGTTCGTCCCCGGCCCCGACCTGCCCACCGGCGGGCGCATCGTGGGCCTGGACGGCATCCGGGATGCCTACGCCACCGGCCGCGGCTCCTTCAAGACCCGCGCCAAGGTGGAGGTGGAGCAGCTCTCGGCCCGGCGGACCGGCCTGGTGGTCACCGAACTGCCGTACATGGTGGGTCCGGAAAAGGTGATCGAGAAGATCAAGGACGCCGTCAACGGCAAGAAGCTGGCCGGCATCAGCGACGTCGTGGACCTGACCGACCGCAAGCACGGCCTGCGGCTGGTCATCGAGCTGAAGAACGGCTTCAACCCCAACGCCGTTCTCCAGCAGCTCTACCGCTACTCGCCGATGGAGGATTCCTTCGGCATCAACAACGTCACCCTCGTGAACGGGCAGCCGCAGACCCTGGGCCTGCTGCAGCTGCTCACCGTCTACGTGGACCACCGCATCTCGGTGGTCCGGCGCCGGACGGTGTTCCGCCTGGGCAAGAAGAAGGACCGCCTCCACCTGGTGGAGGGCCTGCTCATCGCCATCGTGGACATCGACGAGGTCATCCAGATCATCCGGTCCTCGGACGAGGCCTCCGCGGCGCGTGAACGGCTGATGTCCATCTACGACCTCACCGAGATCCAGGCGAACTACATCCTCGAGCTCCGGCTCCGCCAGCTGACCAAGTACAGCAGGATCGAGCTGGAGAAGGAGCAGGACGAACTCCGCAAGGAGATCGCCGAGCTGGAGGCCATCCTCGAATCCGATCAGCTGCTGCGCGAGCTGGTCTCCGCCGAGCTCGGTGAGATCGCCGAGAAGTACGGCACGCCGCGGCGGACCGTACTCCTGGAGTCCGAGGCCGTGTCCCCCACGGTGGCCAGCGCAGGCGGTGAGCAGGGCAAGGCGGTCAAGGGCAAGCCTGCCCCCCTCGCCCTCGAGATCGCCGACAACCCGTGCTGGGCGATCCTCACCGCCTCCGGGCAGATCGCCCGGACCGCGAACCGGGACAGCCTGGCCGAGACCGGTCCTCGTTCAAAGCACGATGTGTTCCGCTCGGTGGTCAAGACGTCGGCCCGTGGCGAGATCGCCGCGGTCACCTCACAGGGACGCATGCTGCGGATCCAGGTGATGGACATGCCCGTCCTGCCGCCGGTCTCCGGCCTGCCCAACCTCGCCGGCGGCGTTCCCGCCAAGGACTTCATCACCCTCCTCAAGGGTGAATCGCTCGTGGCCTTTGCGCCGCTCGATGAGGTGCTGGCCCTTGGCACGGCGCAGGGAGTCGTGAAGCGGGTGCAGCCTGACTACCCGCTGAACCGCGAGGACTGGGAAGTGATCACGCTGAAGGACAAGGACAGCGTGGTTGGCGTGGCACCTGCGGGCGCTGACGATACGGACCTCGTCTTCCTGACCCGGCAGGCACAGCTGCTGCGGTTCACCGCCGCCAATGTCCGCCCGCAGGGCAGGACGGCCGGTGGCATGGCCGGCATCAAGCTCGCCGCCGGCGACCAGGTGGTGTTCTTCGGTGCCGTCGCCCCCGGCGACGAGGCCGCCGTCGTCGTTACCATTTCCGGCACGGAAGGTGCCCTGCCGGGCACCGCCCCCGGGGCCGCCAAGGTGACTGCCTTCGCCGAATACCCGGCCAAGGGGCGCGCCACCGCCGGGGTCCGGGCGCACCGGTTCCTGAAGGGCGAGGACACGCTGCTGCTGGCGTGGGCCGGCCACGGGCCGGCGAAGGCTTCATCGTCGGCCGGGGTGGCCCGCTCGCTGCCCCAGGAGCACGGCCGGCGCGACGGTTCGGGCATTCCGCTCTCGCAGGCGGTGGACGTGATCGGGCCGAGCATGGCCTGGCCGGAATCCGCTTAGACTGCTGCCATGCCTATCGTCCCGGATGAAAAGGACTGGACCTGGGTCCTGTCCCGCGCCTGCACGCAGTGCAGCTTCGACGCGTCCACCGTCACGCCGTCGACAGTTCCAGGCAGCGTCGAAAGCATGCTGCCGCGCTGGCGGGCAGTACTCCGGCGCCCGGACGCCGCAGAGCGCCCGGACGGCAACACCTGGTCCGCGCTGGAGTACGCCTGCCATGTCCGGGACGTGTTCAGCCTCTTCGACCGCCGCCTGAATCTGATGCTCACCGTGGACGATGCCCGCTTTGAGAACTGGGACCAGGACCAGACAGCGCTGGACAGCGATTACGCGCACGCGGACCCGGCTGTGGTGAGCGCCGAGCTCACCGCGGAGGGCGAGCAGGTGGCGGCCTCCTTCGCCCGCGTCGAGGAGTCCCAGTGGGGCAGGACAGGACTGCGCAGCAACGGTTCCGAGTTCACCGTCCTGACGCTCGCGCAGTATTTCCTGCACGACGTCGTCCATCACCTTGCGGATGTGGACGGCTGACCGCCGGTTCTGGCTAGAGCTGCGGCGCTAGAGGACCTTGTCCCAGGCAAGACTCGTGTTGACGGGGGCGTAGCCCATCTTGCGGTACAGCGCCATGGCGCCGGTCGGGTTGTCGGAGTCGACGTCCAGCGACGCCAGGTCCATGCCCGCTGCCGCGAAGCGCCGCATGGCGTCTGCGAGCAGGGCCTGGGCGATGCCGCGCCCGCGGAACTCCCGTCGGACGCCGAGCAGGTCCGTGTACCCTTCCGTGAAGCCGCGCGTCACGGCAGTCTCCGGGTCGTGGCTGGCCAGCTGGTACCCGACCACCTCGCCCGTGCTGCTCTCCCGCACCACGGCGCTGAGGTCGGGCCGGGCCAATGGATCGTTGACCACGAAACCCCATGATTCCTCGTCCCGTGGCTCGCTGCCCCAGTGGTCGGCAAACACCTGGTTGTGCGCCAGACGCAATGATTCACTCAGCCCGGGTTCCATGCGCACGAACTCCAGGCCGTCGGCCAGGGGTGCTTCGGGCAGCGGAGCCGACAGCGGACGGTGCATCTCGTTGTAGTAGCGGACCACCTCATACCCGGATTCCTCGAGGAGCGCGCACTGGTGCTGCTGCTTCTGCTCGATAAAAATCCGCAGCCGCGGTTGCGCAGGTGTGTCGCTGCCCTGGACGCTGCCATCCTCCGCGAAGCGCTGCCTGGTCCGGGCCTCCAGCCACCACAGCAGGGCTGATCCGACGCCGCGGCGCTGCCACTGCGGGTCCACGGCACAGAATCCGTTCGCTTTGTCCCCGTCCTGGTTCTTGGTGAGGCGGGCGTAGGCCCGGGAAACACCTTCAGAGTCGAAGCCCAGAACGGCGTTTTGCCCGATCGGGTTCTTCTTTGATTCCACAATCTGCTCAAGGTCCGCCCGCCGCTCGAACCAGACGGGCTGCTCGACCGCTGCGGTCCGGGCGATCAAGGCTGCCCAGGAGTCGAGGTCCCCTTCCGATACGGGCCGCCAGTGCAGATCGGGGAAGCCGACTGCCGGGGCGGCCGGGGCATGGTTGTGCGTCATGGGAACAGGCTAGCCGTCCGCGACAGTGGCAGGAAGCCGTAGGCTGGGGCAAAGACCGGGCACGTTTCCTACCGCGAAAGGCATTTGATGCTTATTCTCTTCGGTTTCAAGACGGTTCAGAAGCTGCTGCCGGGGCGCGCGGCCTCGTGCCGGTACTGTGGCGTGTTCGCCCATCAGCACCTGGAGGAGCGCGCCACTAAATTCACGCTGTTCTTCATTCCCGTCTTCACCACCTCCCGTTCCTACCGGATCACGTGCTCGAACTGCGGGGCCACGTCCATGGTCAATAGCCGCGAGAAGAGGGCGCTGGTGGGCTAGATCGGGGTGCGGGAACGAACCCGTCCACGCCGAGGGGCTCTTCCCTGGCTGTCCGTTCATGGTCAGAATGGGTGGGTTAGACCGGCTGTCCGGGTCCGACCGCGGCCTCGGCCATAGGGAAGGAAGCAGATGAGCGATCACCAGGAACATCCCCCGATCCCCACCCCGGGGAGCGCCCAGGGCCTTGACCGGAAGGTTGCCGACGGGTGCCCCGTCGCCCACGACAGCGTTACTTCACACGGCAGCGAGAGCGAGAATCCGGCCATCGACTCGCCCCAGCCCAAGGCGCACCGGCCGCGGAGCGTCATGGACTGGTGGCCGAACCAGCTCGACCTGTCCGTGCTCCACGCCAACCACCCGGCGGGCAACCCGCTCGGTCCCGGTTTCAGCTACCGCGAGGAGTTCCAGAAGCTCGACGTCGAGGCGCTCAAGCAGGACATCATCCAGGTCCTGACGACGTCCCAGGACTGGTGGCCCGCGGACTTCGGGCACTATGGCGGCCTGATGATCCGGCTGAGCTGGCACGCTGCAGGCACCTACCGGGTCCACGACGGCCGCGGCGGTGCGGGCGACGGCAGCCAGCGGTTCGCGCCGCTCAACAGCTGGCCGGACAACGCGAACCTCGACAAGGCCCGGCGGCTGCTGTGGCCGGTCAAGCAGAAGTACGGCCAAAAGCTATCCTGGGCCGACCTCCTGGTGCTCGCCGGCAACGTCGCCCTCGAATCGATGGGCTTCAAGACGTTCGGCTTCGCCTTCGGCCGTGAGGACGTGTGGGAGCCCGACGAGATCTTCTGGGGTCCGGAAGACACCTGGCTCGGTGATGAGCGCTACATCGGCGAGGGCAAGATGGCCGAAGATGCCGGTTCCACCGAGATGGGCCTGATCTACGTCAACCCCGAGGGACCCATGGGAAACCCGGATCCCAAGCTCGCGGCAGCGTTCATCCGCGAAACCTTCAAACGCATGGCCATGAATGACGAGGAAACCGTTGCCCTGATCGCCGGCGGCCACACGTTCGGCAAGACCCACGGCGCCAGTGACGCCGACGCCCACGTCGGTCCCGAACCGGAAGCCGCCGACCTCGAGGCTCAGGGCCTGGGCTGGCTGAGCAGCTACGGCAGCGGCAAGGGGCAGGACACGATCACGTCGGGCCTCGAGGTCACCTGGACGGACCGGCCCACGGAGTGGAGCAACCGCTTCTTCGAGATCCTGTTCGAGCACGAGTGGGAGCTCGTCAAGAGCCCGGCCGGCGCGCAGCAGTGGGTCGCCAAGGACGCCCCCAAGACCATCCCGGACGCCTACGACCCGGAAAAGAAGCACCGGCCGACGATGCTCACCACGGATCTGTCGCTGCGCTTCGACCCCGCCTATGAGCAGATCTCGCGGCGGTTCCTGGAGAACCCGGACGAGTTCGCACTCGCCTTCGCCAAGGCCTGGTACAAGCTGCTGCACCGCGACATGGGCCCCGTCGGCCCCCACCTCCTCGGCCCGTGGGTTCCCGAGCCGCAGCTCTGGCAGGACCCCGTCCCCGCGGCCGACCACGAACTGATCGGCGAGCAGGACATCGCGTCGCTGAAGGAAAAGCTCCTGGACTCAGGTCTGTCCGTCTCGCAGCTGGCCAGCACGGCCTGGGCCGCGGCATCCACGTTCCGCAAAACTGACAAGCGCGGCGGCGCCAACGGGGCACGCATCCGGCTGGAACCCCAGCGCGGCTGGGAGGTCAATGAGCCCGGGAAGCTCGCCGCTGCACTGGAGACCCTCGGGTCAGTGCAGGAGCAGTTCAACTCCGCCCAGTCCGGGGGCCGGAAGGTCTCGCTGGCGGACCTGATCGTCCTTGGCGGCTGCGCGGCCGTGGAGAAGGCGGCGCGGGACGCCGGTTTCGCCATCACCGTGCCGTTCCGGCCCGGCCGCACCGATGCTTCCCAGGACCAGACCGACGTCGAGTCGGTCCAGTACCTGCAGCCGCGGGCAGACGGGTTCCGTAACTACGTGCGCCCCGGCGAGAAACTCCAGCCGGAAACCCTCCTGCTGGACAAGGCGTACCTGCTGGACCTCTCCGCGCCGGAGATGACGGCGCTCATCGGTGGCCTGCGCGCGCTCGGCGCCAACGTCGGCGGCTCCGCCCACGGTGTCCTCACCGACAAGCCGCAGGTCCTGACGAACGACTTCTTCGTCAACCTGCTCTCCCCGGGCGTCCGGTGGAAGGTGTCGGAGGAGGAGAACGTCTACGAGATCACCGACGTTGCCACCGGAGATCTGAAGTGGACAGCCACACCGGTCGACCTGGTGTTCGGCTCCAACTCGCAGCTCCGGGCGCTGGCCGAGGTCTACGCGAGCGACGACGCCAAGGAGAAGTTCGTCAACGACTTCGTGGCGGCCTGGGTGAAGGTGATGGAGCTCGACCGCTTCGACCTGCGCTAACCCAGACCAACGACCCGGGCCGGCTGCAGTGAGCAGCCGGCCCGGGTCTTTCACCGGTTCCTACACTGGCTGGTTCTTACACCTGGCGCGCGGTTACACCGGCTGGCCGGACACCGCCATTTCTGATGCCGGCAGCCGGTACTCCGGGCGAAGATCGAGGAGTGCGTCGTCCGGGCTGATGTCCGCCGGGTTGTGGGTCACCAGCACCACCGTGCGCGACGCAAGCCCGGCACGCAGGTCCGCGATCAGCGCCCGGCCTGATTCGGCGTCGAGGTGCGCCGTGGGCTCGTCCAGCAGGATGACGTCGGCCTGCGTCATCAGGGTCCGTGCGACGGCCAACCGCTGCCGCTCGCCGCCGCTGAGGAACGCCCCGCCCGGTCCGATGCGGGTGTCCAGGCCGTCTTCCAGCCGCGCCAGCAGGGGCGCCAGGCCCACCGCCGACAACGCGTCCAGCATCGCCTGCTCGGTCTCTGCCGCAGACGCCGCACCGGACTCCTGCCGCGGGCTGCCGAGCAGCAGGTTGCCGCGGACGGTGGAGTCGAAGAGGTGCGCCTCCTGCGGGCACCACGCTGCGGTGCCGGTCACCGCAATGCGGCCTTCGCGGGCCGGGAGAAAGCCGAGGATGACTGCCAGCAGCGTGGATTTGCCGGCGCCCGACGGGCCGGTCACCGCCAGCCAGCGGCCGGGTTCAGCGACGGCGGACAGACCGTTGAAGACATTTCCGCCCCCAGGCCAGGCCGCTGCCAGTCCATCCAGCTCCACGCCCGGCTGGCTGAGCCTCCGGGGCGGTGGCGCGGCAGGTCCGCCTGTTTCCAGGCCGGTGGCGCCGGCCCGGCCGGCTGTGTCTGCCCGCGCAGCTTCCGGGACGCCGAGGACGCCGGACTCACCGATGCGGCGCAGGACCGCACGCAGTGCCGGGAACTGCCGTACCGCCGTCGTCATGGCCCCAAAGGGTTCGGCGAGCGCCAGCTGCAGCAGGACAACGACGCCGACTGTGGTCGCCGGAAGGGGCCCGGCCAGAACCTCCGGCGCTGCCAGCGCCGCGCTGTAGAGGGCGCCCGCGCCGCAGGCGGCAACGGTGAGCGCCTGGCCGAGGCCCTCCGCCCAGGCCGAACGGCGTGCCGCACCGGTGGCTTTCCGGTCCAGCACACGGATGCCGTCCAGAACGGGCTGCTTGGCACCGTTGGCATGCAGTTCCGCCCGGGCATCCAAAGCGGCAGCGACCCGCCGGAGGACACCGGAGCGCAGCCGCTGCTCGGCCCTGGCCGACATCCGGTCCGCGAGCAGCGCCGCCGCGGGCGCGGCCACCAGGCTCACCAGTGCCGCGGCGAGCACCGCCGGCAGGGCCGCGGGAAGCAGCCAGCCCACGGTGCCCACGGCGGCTGCCGCCACCGCCACGGCCGTGACCGGAGGCAGCACTACCCGCGGGAGCAGGTCCCGGACGGTGTCGACATCCTCGATGACAGCACCCAGCACGTTGCCGCCCTGCAGCAGCCGGCGCAGGGACAGCGCCCGCTGGCTGAGGGATGCCCAGAGGCTGCCGCGCAGCTTCGTCAGGGAGGCAAACACGGCTTCGTGCAGGAGGAGCCGCTCGCAGTAGCGCAGCACGGCCCGGCCGATGCCGAAGAAGCGGACCCCCACGATCGCGGTCAGGAGGTACATGATGGGCGGCTGCTCGCTGGCGCGCAGGATGAGCCAGCCGGACAGTCCGGAAAGCGCGACGGCGAAAAGGGCGGCCAGGGCACCGACGAGTCCGGAGGCAGCGAACCGTCCACGAACCGGCGCGAGCAGCCGGACGAGCATCCCAACCGTGTGGCCGGTACTGTACCCGGCTTCCGGGGCCGGGACGACGGCCTCTGAGGTGCCGGCCGTTGCGGTGGCGGCTGCCCGGGTAGCGCCCGCGCCGCCAACAGCCGGGGCGCCAACAATCTCGCCTCCCACAACCGGGGCGTCGGGAGCGGCGGCACCGGTGGAAGCGTGACCGGGCGCCCGGATGCCACTGGCAGCAACTCCGCTTCCGGACAGCGGGACGATGTGGTCGGCGAGTTCCCTCGTCTGCCGGTCATGGGCCACCAGGATGACGGTGGCGCGGCCTCGCAGCGCACGAATCGCGTCATGGACACGGTTGGCTGACTCCCGGTCAAGGTGGGCGGTGGGCTCATCGAGCAGCAAGACCGAGGCACCCGCCTCGATGCGGGCCAGGCCGCGGGCAAGGGCGACGCGGCGCAGCTCGCCCGGGCTCAGCTCGGCCGGGTGCTTGTCCGCCAGGTGGTCCGCCGCTGCTGCCGCCAGGCAGCGCAGCACTCCCCCGCCGTCGCTGTCCCCGGTAGTCGAGGCGGTGCCGGCGGCCAGGTACAGCAGCACCTCCCCGCGCACGGTGTCCGCCACCATCACCGGATGCTGCGGCACCCAGGCCACGTCGTCCGCCGAAAAACCTTCAACAGTTCCGGACACAGCAGTACCGCCGCCGCTTCCGACCGTTCCCGCCAGGACGCCCAGCACCGTGCTCTTGCCGGCCCCGCTGGGACCGTCCAGCGAAGTGACGAGTCCGGCAGGCGCCGAAAAGCTGAGGGGCCCGACGGCGGGACCCTGCCTTCCCGGATAGCTGACCGTCAGCTCCCGGACAGTCACGCCAACGCCCTCCCCACCGTCTGCCCGCATCCCCGGCACGAGCCGCCTGGGCTCCGGTGCTTCCAGCACCGCTGTTGTTTCGGCAAGGGCGGCCCGGCCGTCGTCGCTCGCGTGGTGAGCAGTTCCCAGCTCACGGAGCGGAAGGTAGCAGTCGGGGGCGAGAATGAGCGCCAGCAGTCCTGCCTCCAGCGCCATGTCCCCGTGGACGAGCCGGACACCAATGAACACCGCCACCACCGCAACGGAGATTGTGGCAATGAGTTCCAGGGCGAGCGCCGAAAGGAACGCCGTCCGCAGGGTGCCCATGGTCCGCGACCGGTAGTCCTCGGAAATGTCCTCCAGCGCGCGGCGCTGGGCTGAGGCCCGGCCGAGCCCCACCAGCACCGGCAGCCCCTTGGCGAGTTCGAGCATGTGCCCGGACAGCCGGGAGAGGGCAGCCTGGGCATCCCGCACCTTGTCCTCGGTGTAGCGTCCGATCAGCACCATGAACACCGGGACGAGCGGCACCGTCAGCACGATCACCACGGCACTGACCCAGTCGGCGAAGAGGATCCGGGCACCGAGGAGCAGCGGGATCGCTGCACAGTTCACCAGCGCCGGAAGGTACTGCGTGTAGTAGCTGTCGAGGGCGTCCAGGCCCCGCGTGGCAAGCACCGCCAGGCCGCCGTCGGACGGTCCTGCGGTCCGGACGCCGTTGCGCAGTGCCGTCTCCAGGAGCTGCGTGCGCAGCTCTTCCTTGACGCCCAGCGCAGCCCGCCGGGCTGCCACGCCCTGCGCCCAGACCGTGACGGAGCGCAGAACCACGCCGGCCGCGCCCCAGCCTAGCTGTATTGACCTGAGAGGTTGGTGACGCGGCTGACCGGTGTCTGACCTTTGAGGGCGGTGTGGGCTCGGTGGTGATTGTAGGCATGGAGCCAGTCGGGGAAAGCGGCGACACGCTCGGCCTCTGAGCGGTACGGGCGGATGTAGGCCCATTCCTCGAGCATGGTCCGGTTGAAGCGTTCGACCTTGCCGTTGGTTTGTGGCCGGTAGGGGCGGGTGCGTTTGTGCTTGATGTCCGGGCCCAGGGCTTCAGCGAAAGCGCGGGACCGGTAGCAGTTCCCGTTATCGGTCAGGACGCGCTGGACGGTGATTCCGTGGGCGTTGAACCAGGCATTGGCCCGGGACCAGAAGGCTGCTGCTGTTTCCTTTTTCTCGTCGGTGAGGATCTCGCTGTAGGCAAGACGTGAGTGGTCATCGACGGCGTTGTGGAGGTAGTGATAGCCGGGCCGGCGGTTGGCCGTGGTGCCGGTCTTGTTCTTCCACCCGGCGGTCCTGCCCAGGACCCGGTGTCCGCCGCCATTGGGGATACGGCCGAGCTTTTTGATGTCGACGTGGACCAGGTCCCCGGGCTTGTCGTGTTCGTAGCGGCGGATCACCCTGCCGGTGCCGCGATCGAGCCAGGCCAGTTTCGCGAGCCGGTAGCGGGACAGCACACGATGGACGGTGGAGGGGTGGATGCCCAGCAGATAACCGATCCTGGCAGGGCCCCACCGGCGGTTCACACGGAGGGCGATGATCCGCCGCTCGGTACGCGTGGCAGTCCGCCGAGGCGAAGAGTGCGGGCGGCTGGAGCGGTCCTCCATTGCTTCCGGTCCATGCTCGCGGTAGCGCTCAGCCCAGCGCGCAGCGGTCGGGACCGAGACCTGGAACCGTTCCGCGGCCCGGCGCAGACTCCAACATTGGTCAACGACACACTGCGCGAGCTGCAGCCGGCCACGGGGCGTCAGAAGAGCGTTAGGGTGGGACATGAAGACCTCCGTGCGTGGAATTGGACTCTAGACAAGCCCCACTCCACCCGGAGGTCTTCTTCATGTCACCGAACCACGCCGAGCGTCACTAACGTCCGTGGTCAATACACCTAGCTGGGCCGCCCACGCGGTGTCCTGCGTCATGAGGCCGGCGAGGACGGACGCGACGGCCTGGCCCATGAGCACCAGGGCCAGAGCCTTCAGCGCGGCCAGCAGGCCCAGGCCGTAGAGGGCGCGGCGGGTGGAGGGGCCGGAGGGGAACTGCGGTTTCACGGCGGGTCAGTCTTTCCTGATGAGTGCTTTCGCGGCGATCGCGGGCAGGAAGCTGTGCGCCTCCGGGATGTGGGCGGCGCTGACGCGGCGCCGGAACACCCAGTACGTCCACGCCTGGTAGGCGATCACCAGCGGCAGCCCGACGCACGCCACGATGCTCATCAGGCCGAGGGTGTAGTCAGAGGATGATGCGTTGGCGATGGTGAGGTTGAAGGCGGGGTCGATTGTTGAGGGCAGGACCACCGGGAACACGGCACCGAAGATGGACGCCGATCCGCCCAGCAGGAACACACCGGTAGCCAGGAACGCCCGGCCTTCGTTTCCCTTCCGGGCCTGGGCCCAGGCCACGCCCGCTGCCACCACAGCCACAGCGAGGACAACCAGGGTCCACGCTTCACCGGTGAGGACCTGCACCCCGACGGCCCAGCCCGCCATCGGGAGGAGCAGCACGGGAAGCAGCCGCACAAACCACTGCCGCGCGCGGTGCCTGACTTCGCCGTCGGTCTTCAGAGCCAGGAACGCCAGGGCGTGCAGCAGCGCGAAGGCGGCCACCGCCAGGCCTCCCAGCACGGCGTACCAGCTGAACCACGCGAACGGTCCGCCGTCGCGGTCGCCGTTGGCGTCCAGCGGCAGTCCGGTGGTGGTCAGGCCGAGGGCGGCCCCCACGCCGAAGGCTGCAACAAAGGATCCGACGGCGATCGCCCAGTCCCAGGTGTTCCGCCAGCGGTCCGTGTCCACCTTCCCGCGGTACTCGAAGGCAACCGCGCGGAAGATCAGCGCGACGAGGACCAGCAGCAGCGGCAGGTACAGGGCAGAGAACAGCGAGGCGTACCAGAACGGGAAGGCCGCGAACGTGGCACCGCCTGCGGTCAGGAGCCAGACTTCGTTTCCGTCCCAGACCGGGCCGATGGTGTTCAGGAGCACGCGGCGTTCGGTGTTGTTGCGGGCAAAAATCTTCATCAGCATCCCGACGCCCAGGTCGAAGCCCTCCAGGAAGAGGTAGCCCGTCCACAGGACGGCGATGGCAATGAACCAGATGGTTGGCAGCAGTTCCATGCTTTGTATCCTCGGTCTCAGTAGGCTCGGGTCTTAGTAGGCGAAGGCCAGGACGTCGTCGGAGGTTCCGGGTTTTCCCGGTCCGCCGCCGCGGGGCGTGGCGTCCTCGTTCTCGTCGACCGGCGCGTGCACCAGTTCGGGCATGGCCGAGACGACGCCGCCCCGGACGTACTTCACGAGGAGCTTCACTTCCACCACCAGGAGCACTGCGTAAATCAGGGTGAGGACGACGAGGGAGGTCAGGATCTCACCAGCGGATACCCCGGGCGAAACGGCTGCGGCGGTGAACATGAAGACCGGGTCGATGCCGTTGAGGTCGGGGTTGGGGGCCACGACGAAGGGCTGCCGGCCCATTTCCGTGAAGATCCAGCCTGCGGCGTTGGCACCGAAGGGGGCCAGGATTCCGAACACGGCCAGCCGCATCAGCCAGCGGGACTCGGGCACGGTCCCCTTGCGGACCAGCCAGAGTGCCACGAGGGCGGCGAGGGCAGCGAGGCCGCCGAATCCGATCATGGCGCGGAAGCCCCAGTAGGTGACCTCCATGACGGGGACATACTGAATCTCCTGGCCGGCGCGGTCACCGTAGATGGGGTTGTCCGGCAGATGGGTGCCGTAGTTTGCCTTGTACTCGTCGATCAGGCTGTTGACGCCCTTGACCTCGGTGGTGAAGTCGCCCTTGGCGAGGTAGGACAGGATCCCGGGGATCTCGATCACGGCCTTGATGTCATCGCAGTTGCGTGCGCCGAGGTTGCCCACGCTCAGGACCGAGAAGCCCGTTCCGTCGTGGCAAGCTGCTTCAGCGGCGGCCATCTTCATGGGCTGCTGCTCGAACATCAGCTTGCCCTGAAGGTCGCCGGTGAGGGCGGTTCCGGCGAAGGAGATCATGGCGACGACGGCGCCGATCCGGAGGGATTTGAGCCAGACAGTCTGGTCGGCACGGTCCCGGCCGGGGATCTCTGCGGAGCCGACAATGACCTTTCCGTCTGCGCCGATGCTATCGATGCCGTCGCGGCGCCGGCGCCAGAGGTGGTACCAGGCGATGCCCAGCAGGAATCCGCCGGCGACGGCAAGGGCGCCGAAGAGGGTGTGCGGGACGGCCACCAGGGCGGTGTTGTTGGTGAAGACGGCCCAGGCGTCGGTCATGACCGGCCGGCCGTCGATCATCGTGACGCCGACAGGGTGCTGCATCCAGCTGTTGGCCACGATGATGAAGTACGCGGAGAAGAAGGAGCCGACCACGGCGATCCAGAGGCATGCCAGGTGCACGCCCTTCTTCAGCTGCTTCCAGCCGAAGATCCACAGGCCCAGGAAGGTGGACTCCACGAAGAACGCCAGCAGGGCCTCGAGGGCCAGCGGGGCGCCGAAGACGTCGCCCACGAAGCGGCTGTATTCACTCCACGCCATGCCGAACTGGAACTCCTGCACGATGCCGGTGGCCACACCCATGATGAAGTTGATGAGGAAGAGCTTTCCCCAGAACTTGGTCATCCGGAGGTAGGCCGGGTTTCCCGTGCGGTACCAGACCGTCTGCATGACGGCGACGACCAGCCCCAGGCCGATGGTCAGCGGCACCATCATGAAGTGGTAGACGGTGGTGATTCCGAATTGCCAGCGTGCGATTTCCAAGGCGTCCAAGGCGGTCCCTACTTACTGTTGGGTCGAGCTCTCCAGCACTGTTTTCTACAAAATGTAGAACTTCAACTTCTACAAAGTGTAGAACACGGGTCGAACACTGCAAAACACGGTGGCACGTCTGCCGGAGGAAGGCAATGGCCGGCGACGCGCCGAGCGTTCTACCTCATGTAGAAACGAAGCGCCAAACGCGATAGATTTGAAGTTGCAGTATTGGAATCACAGCACGGGCCGGTCAGCCGGCCGGTGCCAGTGCGTTGTCAAAAGGATGGACAGATGGCAAGTCTTGGCGAACTGGAACGGGCAGTCATGGACCTGCTCTGGGCTGGCCACGAAGCGGCCACGGCCAACACGCTGCGGGACATGCTCGCGCAGAGCACGGCGGCGCAGGGTGGAGCGGCAGGGCACGAGGGCAAGGACCTTGCGGTGACCACCGTCCTGACGGTCCTTTCGCGCCTCGAAAAGAAGGGCCTTGTGGAACGCGAACGCGGTACCCGGCCGCACCGCTACCAGGCTGTATCCAGCCGTGAAGACCATACCGCCGAACTCATGCACGAAGTGCTGGGATCCGCCCCTGACCGCGAGGCCGTGCTGGCCCGGTTCATCGGTTCGGTGACGGAAAGTGAAGCCGAGACGCTGCGCAAACTGCTTGGTCACAGCTAGCAACTGATGTTCTGGACCTCATATTTCCTGGCGGTCCTGGCGATAGTACTGGCCTGGCCGGTGCCTATCCTCCTTTCGCGCGCCCACTGGCCGGCGCGCGACCCTTTCACGGCCATGGTGCTGTGGCAGGCCATCGGCCTGGCCGGTGGCCTTTCCATGATCGGCGCCATGCTGGTCTACGGCCTCGAGCCTGTAGGCGACAACCTGCTTGCGGGCCTTCGCGCGCTGACAGACATGGTGCTGTTCGCGGCGCCCACCACCGCATTGGGTTTCTGGCATCTCTTCGCGCTCTCCGCAGCGGCGCTGCTCACGGCACATCTCGTCTTCACGCTGCTGCTGACCTACTACAAGATCGAGCGCCAGCGAAAGCGCCATCGCGAACTGCTGGCCCTGCTGGCATCACCGTCCGACGACGGTCCCGGCACGGTGGTCATCAACCATGATTCACCGGTGGCGTATTGCCTTCCCGGCGGCGCCCGCTCCGTCACCGTCCTCTCCGACGGACTCATGGCCGCCCTCGAGCCGGCGGAGTTGCGGGCCGTCCTGATTCACGAAAACGCGCACCTGACCCAGCGCCACCACCTGCTGCTGTGGGCCTTCGCCGCCTGGCGCCAGGCGCTGCCGTGGCTGCCCACGACGCGCCTGGCCCAGGAAGCCGTGAACTCCCTGATTGAAATGCTGGCCGACGACGTTGCCCTCAAGACCGAAAGCAAGGGGACGCTGATCAAGGCGATTGCCATAGTCGCCAGCGGGTCGGCGGCGCCCCGGGGGGCCGCCGTCATGGAAACTGCAAACCTGGCTGGGTCAGGCCTTCAGCTGCCCGATGGTGCCGGCGGTTCCGGCCCGGCGAGCACGACGGCGTCACGCGTCAGCCGCCTGCTCTCCCCCAAACCTCCGCTCGCCGCCGGCCTCCGTGCAGCCGTCCTCGCGGTGTGCACGCTGCTGCTGGCCATGCCCACCGCGCTGCTGATCGTTCCGGGCCTGCTGGGCTGAGACTCCGGCGGGTTGCCGCCCCGCCGCGGCAGCCTTAGGCGTCGATGCGTTCGCGGTCCAGGCTGGACGCTCCGGCGATGATGAAGTCCTTGCGCGGGGCGACATCCGATCCCATCAGCAGGTCGAAGATGGCCTCCGCCTGCTGGGCGTTCTCGATGTTGACCTTGCGGAGCATCCGGTGCCGGGGGTCCATGGTGGTTTCCGCCAGCTGTTCGGCATCCATCTCGCCCAGGCCCTTGTAGCGCTGGATGGGTTCCTTGTACTTCCTGCCTTCGGCGGCGAGCTTCGCCAGCAGGGTGTGCAGCTCGGCTTCGGAGTAGGTGTAGATCATCTCGTTGGCCTTCTGGCCGGGGTTGATGACTTCCACCCGGTGCAGCGGCGGGACGGCGGCGAACACCCTGCCCTCCTCCACCATCGGCCGCATGTATCGGAAGAACAGCGTGAGCAGCAGCGTACGGATGTGGGCGCCGTCGACGTCGGCGTCGGTCATCAGGATGACCTTCCCGTAACGGGCCGCTTCGATCGCGAAGCTGCGCCCCGAGCCGGCCCCCACCACCTGGATCAGTGCCGCGCACTCGGCGTTGGAGAGCATGTCGCCCACGGAGGCCTTCTGGACGTTGAGGATCTTGCCGCGGATGGGCAGCAGAGCCTGGAAGTCCGAGGAGCGCGCCAGCTTCGCGGTGCCCAGCGCCGAGTCGCCTTCCACGATGAACAGTTCGGAACGGGCGACGTCGTCGGTGCGGCAGTCAGCCAGCTTGGTGGGCATCGACGACGACTCGAGCGCGGTCTTCCGGCGCTGCGTCTCCTTGTGGACGCGGGCGGAGATGCGCGACTTCATCTCGCTGACGATTTTTTCCAGCAGCAGCGCCGACTGCGCCTTGTCGTTGCGGTTGGAGGAGTTGAGCTTGGCTGTGATCTCCTTCTCCACCACGCGGGCCACGATGGCCTTGACGGCCGAGGTGCCGAGGATTTCCTTGGTCTGGCCCTCGAACTGCGGCTCGGCGAGCCGGACGGTCAGCACGGCGGTGAGCCCAGCGAAGATGTCGTCCTTCTCGATCTTGTCGTTGCCGGCCTTGAGTTTCCGGGCGTTGGCTTCCACCGTCTTCCGGAACGTCTTCACGAGGGCCTGCTCGAAGCCGGCCTGGTGGGTGCCGCCCTTCGGTGTGGAGATGATGTTCACGAAGCTGCGGACGGTGGTGTCGTACCCGATGCCCCAGCGCAGCGCCACGTCCACTTCGCAGTCGCGTTCCACTTCGGCGATCTTGCTGTGGCCGCGCTCATCCAGCACGGGGACGGTTTCCTTGAACTTACCGGCGCCGTGCAGTCGCCAGACGTCGGTGACCGCGGAATCGGCGGCGAGGAAGTCAACGAACTCGGAGATGCCGCCGTCGTGGTGGAACACCTCCTCGTGCACCCCCAGTTCACCGGGTGTGCCGGGGAGCTTGCGCTCATCCCGGACCGTGATTTTCAGGCCTGGCACGAGGAAGGAGGTCTGGCGCGCACGTGCGGCGAGTTCTTCGTAGGAGAACCGGGCGTCCGGCGTGAAGATCTGGGTGTCTGCCCAGTAGCGGATGCGCGTGCCGGTGACGCCGCGTTTGGCTTTGCCGATCACGTCGAGGACAGAGTCCTCGACGAACGGGGAGAAAGCCGCTGCCGGGTTGGGCCTGCCGTTGTCGTCGAAACGGCCGGGCTCACCCCGCCGGAAGGACATCCTGTAGGTCTTGCCGCCCCGGTCCACTTCAGCGTCGAGACGGGCCGAAAGGGCGTTCACCACGGAGGCGCCGACGCCGTGCAGACCGCCGGAGGCGGTGTAGGAACCGCCGCCGAACTTGCCGCCGGCGTGCAGCTTGGTGAAGACCACTTCGACGCCGGTAAGGCCCGTCTTGGGTTCGACGTCGACGGGAATGCCGCGGCCGTCGTCGTGAATCTCTACAGAATTGTCCGCGTGCAGGATGATCTTGATGTCATGGCCAAAGCCGGCCAGCGCCTCGTCGACGGAGTTGTCGATGATTTCCCAGAGGCAGTGCATGAGGCCGCGGGAGTCCGTGGATCCGATGTACATGCCGGGGCGTTTGCGCACGGCCTCCAGCCCCTCCAGCACCGAAAGGTGGCGGGCGGTGTAATCAGAACTCGGTGCCACAGGTAGTGAACTCCTTTGGAAAACAGGCCGGATCGGCATTAAAAGGCTCCCTCTAGCCTAGTCCCGACGCGGCCGAACGCCTGACTGCCACTCCCGACACGGGCACCAACTCCCGGCGTTCGTTACGGACACGTGATACGCGGACAGCGAAAGTGACCCATCCTTGCCACGGAATAGCTGCGAATGCTGGTTATATAGATGTACAGATCTACTAAGGAGGCCGACATGACAACAGCAGTTGCCGACCGCACGCTAACCGCAGCTGACCGGTGTGACCGTTGCGGAGCGCAGGCATACGTCCGGGTTGTACTCGAGTCCTCCGGAGGTGAGCTGCTCTTCTGCGCCCACCATTCACGCGCCGTCGAAGCGACCCTCAGGCCGCTCAGCTCCGAATGGCACGATGAGACGGACCGGCTGCACGAGAAGGCTCCGGTTCCGGTCGACTAGACAACAAGGCTTGAAGCCAGGACCCCCAGGCGGGGGTCCTGGCTTTTTCTTTTTCGGCTTTTATTTATTTCGACGGCGGATCCCCCGCGGGCTAAATTGTCAGTGCCCCTTGGCAGACTGTGTTCATGGAAGTTCTGGGAAATTCAGCAGTGAAAACGGGGGCACCGCACGGCGACGCCCCGCTTGCTGCCGCCGTTCCCGTCGGCGGGTTCTCCGGCGAGGTTTCTTCCTTCGATGGCTTCCTTGATGACGACTTTCCCTACGGCGCTGATTCGGACTCCGCGTATCCGGAGGACCCTTTCCCCGGCGGGGAGTATGACGACGGTGACCTCCCGGAAGATCCGTTTCCCGAGGCGCTGTTTTACGAGACATCGTTCACCGGTTGTGAGCGAACGGATGGTGGTGCAGCGGGGTTGAGTCTCGACGGCCGGATCGGCGCGGTAAAGAGACTTTTACGGACCGATCTCACTGCCGACGGTCCCGGGTTGATCGACCAGACCGCGGTTCTGGAGAAATTCAAACGCTGGGCCACCGGGCAGCAGGCCAGGCTGGCCGTCGAGTTCGAAGCGAGACAGCGCCAGGAACAAGCCGAACCCGACGCCGCGAGCAGCCCGGCGCAGAGCAGTCCCGGTAACCTGTCGGCTGAGGATGTGGGCAGGAAGCGACACAGGGAAACGGGCCTTGGTGTGGCTGAGCAGATCGCCCTGGCCCGGGGTGAGTCCCCGCACCGCGGCGGCCGGCTGCTCGGCATGGCCAAAGCCCTTGTCATTGAAATGCCCCACACCCTCACCGCTCTGGATACCGGCCGGCTGAGCGAAGAAAAGGCCATGCATGTGGTGAAGGAAACGGCCGTCCTGACCGTTGAAGACCGGGCCGCGGTCGACGAGGAACTCGCCGCCGATACCGGGACCTTCGACGGGGTCGGGACCCGCGGCGTCATCGCCGCGGTCAAAGCCGCTGCGATCCGACGGGATCCGCGCTCGGTCACCCAGCGGGCCAGCCACGCCGCCACCGAGCGGGGCGTGAGCCTGCGCCCGGCCCCGGACTGCATGACCTACCTCACAGCCCTGTTGCCCGCCCACGAAGGCGTCGCCGCCTACACAGCGCTCAGTGCCCACGCCGATGCCCTCCGCTCCGCCGGGGACCCGCGCTCCAAAAACCAGGCCATGGCCGACACCCTCGTCGAATCCGTCACCGGCACCCCCGGCGGGATCAGCGGCATCGACATCAACCTCGTCATGACCGACCGCACCCTCCTCCAAGCCGACAGCGAACCCGCGCGCCTCACCGGCTACGGCACCGTCCCCGCAGCATGGGCACGCGAACTCCTCAACCCCGAACAGGCATCGGAACGAGGCGGAGAAGAATCACACGGACAGGGGCGCTGCCCAGAGGGTTCGAGCCAGCAGGCTTCCGGCCAGGCAACCGTAGGCAGACAAGACGCTTCGGGCTCAAACGCTTCCGGCTCGAAGGCAGGCCACAAGGACACGGTAAAGGAACTGAAGATCTGGCTCCGCCGGCTCTACACCGCCCCGGACACCGGCGACCTGGTCGCCATGGACTCCAAACGGCGGCTCTTCCCGCCACCCCTGCGCCGCTTCATCCAAGTCCACGACGACACCTGCCGAACCCCCTACTGCGACGCACCCATCCGCCACCACGACCACATCATCCCCTGGCACAACAACGGCCCAACCAGCATCACCAACGGCGCCGGACTCTGCGAAGCCTGCAACCACACCAAAGAACTACCCGGCTGGAAAGCCCAACCCAGACCAGGACCCCGCCACACCATCGAAATCACCACCCCAACCGGCCACACCTACCACTCCACCGCACCCCCACTACCGGGAACCAGCCTGGCCAGATCCAACCTGCCCTTATCTGGCTCTACGGCTACCGGTACGTGCCCTGATGCAGCCGGGCCAGCGATCTCTGGGACCGGGTCCCCGAACCAGCCGGTTGGGATCGGCCCGGATGAAGCGGGACAGCTGAAACCAGCCCCTGCATCCAGGACTGAGTCCATCACTGGGAAAGCGGCGGCGGAAATACCGCCGCCGCCGAGCCGGACGTAACCGGACCAGTCATACAGGCTGACCTCCGCGCGACCTGGTCTGCCACCCGGCAACGACGACCTCCGTATGTTTGGCGGCCACAGAGCCCGTGCACATGACGGACCTCGTAGCCGTACGACAAAGGCCAGGCCTGCTGCCGGATTTTCCGGCAGCGGGCCTGGCCTTTGTAGACGTTCCTAGTCCAGAGCTTCCTAGTCCAGGTAGTCCCGCAGGACCTGCGACCGGGACGGGTGGCGGAGCTTGGACATGGTCTTGGATTCGATCTGACGGATGCGCTCACGGGTAACGCCGTAGACCTTGCCGATTTCGTCTAAAGTCTTCGGCTGGCCATCGGTGAGGCCGAACCGCATGGCGACGACGCCGGCTTCGCGCTCGGACAGGGTGTCCAGCACGGAGTGCAGCTGTTCCTGCAGCAGGGTGAAGCTGACAGCGTCGGCCGGCACCACGGCTTCGGAGTCCTCGATGAGGTCACCGAACTCAGAGTCGCCATCTTCGCCGAGCGGGGTGTGCAGCGAAATGGGCTCCCGGCCGTACTTCTGGACCTCGACGACCTTCTCGGGGGTCATGTCGAGCTCGAGCGCCAGCTCTTCGGGAGTGGGTTCGCGGCCCAGGTCCTGCAGCATCTGGCGCTGGACTCGGGCCAGCTTGTTGATGACTTCCACCATGTGCACCGGGATACGAATGGTGCGGGCCTGGTCCGCCATGGCACGGGTGATGGCCTGGCGGATCCACCACGTGGCGTAGGTGGAGAACTTAAAGCCCTTGGTGTAGTCGAACTTCTCGACGGCGCGGATGAGGCCGAGGTTGCCTTCCTGGATGAGGTCCAGGAACAGCATGCCGCGGCCCGTGTAGCGCTTGGCCAGCGAAACCACGAGGCGGAGGTTGGCCTCGAGGAGGTGGTTCTTTGCGCGTTTGCCGTCGTGGATGATGAACTCAAGCTCGCGCTTGTACTTCGGATCCATGGAGCCGTCGTCGGCGGCAATCTTTTCTTCGGCGAACAGGCCGGCCTCGATGCGGAGCGCGAGGTCCACTTCCTGTTCGGCGTTAAGGAGGGCTACCTTGCCGATCTGCTTCAGGTAGTCCTTGACGGGGTCAGCGGTGGCGCCGGCCGACATGACCTGCTGTACAGGTGCGTCGTCGTCATCGGCGTCAGAGTAAACGAATCCCGAACCGGTAGGCGCTGCGGCTTCCTTGCCGGCCTCGTCGGGTTCATCGACCAGATCGGCGGTGTCGGGCTGTACGTCGTCGAGATCCTCTTCGACATCCATGTCGGCATCGTCATCGGTGGCAGGGCGGCTTCCGGCAGCTTCGGCTGCAGCCTTGGCTCCGGGCTTGGGTCCGCGCTTCTTGGGCTCGGGCTTCCCAGCGGCTCGGGTGGCTGCACGCTTGGCGCTGGATGCCGCCGGCTTCTCCTCGGCAGTGTCAACGGCCAGGGCGGCGGGTTCCTTCTTCGCGGAAGACGGGGTCACAGAAAACCTTTCTAGCGGCGGTCTGTGGAGTCACCTTCGGGCAACACCACTATGACCCTGTCAAGTCCGTGATTCACATCAGATGCAACCGAACGACAGAGCCACTAAGTAGAACTGCCGGGGCGGCCGCAATGTTCCCGCTTGGGGTCCACTGCAAGCACTGATTCACGGACCCAACCGGGTCTCGGCCTCCATTGTCTCATGATTTTCCGAACCGGGGGCCGAACAGCGTGTAATAGGCCCTTCGGGTGGTGCGCGTTGCCTTCGACCTTCCCCTCATCCGGGACGCTCATCCCGGATGTTCATCAGGGACGACGGGCCTTAAGCGGCGTCCGATCCAAATTTCTGCCATGCGGCCTCACGGCGCCCGGCCCAGCCACAGATGGTTCCGCGCCGGACCACTTCGGACAGCAGCTCGGCCAGCCGGTACCCCGGTCTGGCGTCCAGAGCCCGGGTCAACGAGGCGTGCGCAAAGGAACCCCTCCCCCGGCACCATTCGATCCAGCCGTTCGCCGTCAGCGCCGCAGCCTGCGCCTCACCCCCGCCATACGACGACAGCGCCTGCATCAGGCCCTCGAGGCGTTTCAGCGCGTCCCAGTCCGGCACTGGTGGACTCAGGCCCAGCAACACTTCGCCGTAGCCGGGCACCGCATCCGGACCGCAACTCAAAGCAGCCGGGTGTTCCGGTCCGGCGGTGGGCGGGCCGTGTTCAGCGCGGCTGCCACACGGTTCAGTTGCAGGCGCCTCTGTTTCGGGTGCCCCTGCTTCAAGCACCTTTGCATCGGATGGCGCAGATCTCTTCGCGCCCCCGGTTGCCGGGCCCGAAGACCTACCCGGGATTAGCCGCGGTTCCGGCAGCGGCGGGCAGGATACCGGCAGCCCGGATCCAGCAGAGAAGATTCCGAAGGCGTCAGCCCCCGCGGTAGCCGCGGCGCGCCCCGCTGCAGCCATTACCAGGACTGCGTCTCGCCAGGCTGGCACACGAAGGGAAGCACGCAGGAACCCGGCAAGTTCCGGCGCCAGGACACCGCAGCCCCAACCGGCTGCACGAGGGCGGGCTGCAGGTGCATCGGTGGCGGCTGGTTCGGCGGCAATTGGCCCCTCTCCAAGTGGGCCCGACGGTGGTGACCCGGTCTGGGCGGACCCGGGTCCAGGCGAACTGGACGCAGGCGAAGCGGCAACAGGTGAAACCGCTTCCAGCGCGGCGGACCAGGCGTCGAGGACGGCGTCGAACTGGGCCCGTAAGCTGCCCTTACCGGCCAGGGCCAGGCTCCAGCGCTGTTCGGCCGCCATGACAGCGGCAGTGTCGGCTGCCGGGACATCCACGCTGCAGGGTGCTGCGGTCCCGGGCGGCGCGCCGACGCTGCTGCCCAGGTACACCATCTCCGCGTTCAGCCGGCTGTCCCGGATCTCGGCGATCGGGCGCCCCGGCGGCGGGCAGCAGCTGCTGTCAGTGCAGTACACGTTGCGCCAGTACTCGTCACCGACGAGCCAGGCATCCCGCACCGGCATGCCCGCCAGCCCGAGCGCGCATTCAAGATCCGCCAGCAGAGGCCGAAAGGACGGCGCTGCCCTCCCTTCCCGGCCGGCGCCGTCAATACCTCCGTCGACAAAGAATGCCAGCAGCGTTCCGTCGGCTTCCTTGTCCGCCAGAAGGTACTCCGCCACAGTCCTGGCGAATGCTTCCCTTCCGCGGCGGCCGCCGCCCTTGGGGAGGTCGACCCGAAGCGTGGCTCCGAGACGCTTGCCCTGCATGGTCATGGCCACGAGGCTCTGCGACGGCCAATAGCCGAGACTGTGCGGGATGTAGCCCAGAATGTCTTCGGGACCGCTGATTGTGAGATGTTCCGGTGCTGTCATAGAAACAGCTTCCGGCGGCGGTCAGCGCCGGCGCCACGGTGGGCATTCCTATGTGGACAAGAGGCCCGTTGTGGACAAGAGGCCCGTGTTGCGGAGCAGTGAAGTTGCGGAGCAGTGAAGCAGCTGCGGGCCGCCAGCAGCGGACCCCGGCGGCATCATTGCCTAATCCCGGGAAGGAGCCTTGCGGCGGGCGATCCGTTCCCGTCGCTGCTGGGCCATTGCCTGCAGCAGCGGCGGCACCACGACGCCCTGGGCAGCCATCTGCCGGCGGACCTTGCGGCGCACCACCAGCATGGCGACGGAGCCGACGCCGAGGAGCAGGAAGTGCACGCAGAGCGCAATGCGGAACGGCTCCAGTCCATAGAGCTCCCCGCGGGAAAAGCCCGTGGAGTTGAGGATGTCCAGCACGGCACCGATCAGGTAGATGGCCATGAGCGCCGCGAAGAAGCCGCCCACGTTGACGATCCCCGTGGCGGTGCCGATGCGGTGGGCCGGGTTGAAGGTGCGGGCGAAGTCGAAGCCGATCATGGAACCCGGGCCTCCGATGGCCAACACCACGATCAGGACGGCCAGCAGCCACAGCGGGGAGCGGCCGGGATACAGCAGCACAGCCGCCCAGGCCGCCGCGGTTGCGCAGACGAGGAGCAGGACCATGGTGGAGCGCCGCAGGGGGTGCCGGGCGACAAAACGCCCAATCAGCGGCCCCGCACCGATGGCGCCGGCCACGTAGAGGGACATGAGCGAGGCGACGGTGGCGGCGTCGAGCCCCTGCGCCGAAATCAGGAACGGGTAACCCCAGGTCATGGCGAAAACCGTGCCGCTGAACTGGATGGTGAAGTGGCTCCACATGCCCAGCCGCGTGCCGGGCTGCTTCCAGGCGCGGGACAGGGAGACACCGGTGGCACGCAGCCCCTTGGCCGCCTCCTGTTTCGGCGTGCCAGGCGGCATGTCCTGCAGCATCAGGACCACCAGTACGACGGCGAGCCCGGAGAAGCCCGCCAGCGCAAGGAACGCGGGGGTCCAGCCCGCTGTTTGCAGGATGAAGGCGAACGGCACCACGCTCAGCAGCTGGCCCAGCTGCCCGGTCATGCCGGTCAGCTGGGTCAGCAGCGGAACGCGGGCGGGCGCAAACCACAGCGGAATCAGCCGGATGACGGAGATGAAGGTCATGGCATCACCGGCGCCCACAAGCACCCGGCCCAGCACACCGGCCGGGACGCTGTCGGCGAATGCCAGCTGCAGCTGGCCCAGGCCCATGAGCAAGGCACCGCCGGCAATCATGGCGCGCGAACCGAAGCGGTCCACCAGGACGCCCACCGGAATCTGCAGGGCGGCGTACACCAGCAACTGCAGCACCGTGAAGAAGGAGATCGCCGAGGCGCTGGCATGGAACCGCTCGGTGGCCTCCAGCCCGACCACACCGAACGATGTACGCTGCGTCACGGCCACCAGGTACGCGAAAATACCGATGATCCAAATGAGCCAGGCGCGGGGTGCAGTCACCCTTCAATTATCCCCAGCCGGGACAAAAATACTATTTATTTTGCTGGATTTCCGCCCCGTCGTGACGAGTCTTATGCACCCCAGTGACGGGGCTTACGAAGCCGGGTTCTCTCGAGCCAGGTAGGCCTCCACCGCAGCGCCCAAAGCATCGCCGTCGGGCAGTTCGTCATTCTCGTTGGCAAGCAGGGAGCGGCGTACCGTGCCCTCGGCCTTTTCGTCGTAGCGGGCCTCCAGGCGGGAGACCACCTGCTGGACTTCCTCCGACGCCTCGATCTGCTCGGCAATCTGCCGGCCCACCTCGCGGCCGGACTCGCGGAGCCGGTCGGTCGGCAGCATCAGCGAGGTGGCGGCGCCCAGGTACTCCAGCCCGGCGACGGCCGCAGTGGGATATTCGGCCTCGGCCAGGTAGTGCGGCACGTGGATGACATACCCGGCAACGTTGCGGCCGGCGTCGGTCAGGCGGAGTTCCAGGACATGCCCGACGGCGGCAGGGACTTCCACTGTCGGCTTCCAGGAGGAGATGCCTTCAATCAGCTCCGGCCGGTTGCCGTGCACGGTCACGCCGACCGGACGGGTGTGGGGCACGGGCATGGGAATGGAGTGGATCCAGGCCACCAGGTTGACGTCAAGGGCTTCGACAATCTGCACCACGGCACGGGCGAAGCGTTCCCACTGCAGGTCCGGCTCGAAGCCGGCGAGGAAGAGGAAGGGCTTGCCCAGCCCGTCCACCAGTCTGTACAGCGCCAGCGTGGGCGGCTGGTAGTCCTGCAGATGGTCCTCAACAAAGGTCACGTGCGGGCGCCGGGACCGGTAGTCCATCAGCTGGTCGGCGTCGAACACCGCCACACGTTCGGAGTCGAGCGTGTCCAGCAGCTCGTCGGTGATCTGCCGGACCACGTGGCCGGCGTCGGCGAAACCGGTGAAGCCCATCACGAGGTTCAGACCGCGGAGCTCGGGGTTATGGAACAGCCCAATGTTCTTGGCGTAGAGCGCGTCGGGGTCCAGCAGCGAGCCGGAAATCCTTTCAAACACGGCGAGTTCCTTTCGTGGTCGGGGTTAATCTTCATAACGCCGGGGAGAGCGGCGTCATTCCACGGGCAGCTGTGGCGCGCCTCTCAGCAATCCGGCAGACCGGCGCTCTCCGTCAATTGCCGACTGCCATCGCAACCGTGCCTTAAGGAAACCGTGCCTTAAGGAACACGGGCAGCCAACCGAGCCCGGGGCCACCGAGAGACTACGATCGGGAGTGGCTTCCTGCCCGAACAATCACAGAGAATTGAGGACCGATCCTCGTGGTCAAGAATACTGAAATCAACCTTAGTGCCATTGCAAGGGACCTGAAGAAGGCGGCAAGTGATGCGGTGGTCATCGGCGTCGGACAGGGCAACGACGGCCCGTTCCTGCTGGAGAACCCGCTGACTGCGAAGTCCGTCGAGGCCCTGGCGGACTCACTGAAGGTCCTGGGCATCACGGGAGCTCCGGACCAGGCGGTCCGCCTCCCCGGCCTTCCCGAGACAGGCTCCGGGATCCTGGTATTGGCCGGCGTAGGCAAGGTCGACGCCGGCGGAAGGCTTTCCGGCGAGGCACTGCGCCGCGCTGCCGGCTCTGCCGTCCGCCAGCTCGCCGGCCTCTCCTCTGTGACACTGGCTTTCCCGACGGCGACTGTCGCCGATGTTGCCGCCGTCGCCGAGGGTGCCGCGCTGGGCGCGTACTCCTTCACCGAATTCCGATCGTCCAAGGACGGTCTCAAGGACCCCGTGGCCAACGTCGCGATTTTCACTGACGTGGCCGGCGACAAGGACCTGGAGGCAGCACTCGACCGTGCCCGCCTGCTGGGCAAGGCCGTCAACGCCACCCGCTCGCTCGTGAACCAGCCGCCGAGCCACCTCTACCCCGAGTCGTTCGCGGATGCCGCCAAGGAACTGTCCAAGGGCCTTCCGGTCAAGGTCACTGTGTGGGACGAAAAGCGCCTGGAAAAGGAAGGGTTCGGCGGCATCATGGGCGTCGGAAAGGGCTCGACCCGGCAGCCGCGCCTGGTCAAGGTGGAGTACTCCCCCGCCAAAGCCACCAGGAAAATCGCCCTGGTGGGCAAGGGCATCACCTTCGACACGGGCGGCATCTCCATTAAGCCGGCCCTCGGCATGGGTGACATGAAGAGCGACATGGCGGGCGCCGCCGTCGTACTTAATACGGTCCTGGCCATCGCCGGCCTGGGCCTGCCCGTTAAGGCGACCGCGTGGCTGTGCATCGCCGAGAACATGCCCTCCGGCGCAGCGTCGCGTCCCGCCGATGTGCTGACCATGTTCGGCGGCAAGACCGTGGAGGTCCTGAACACGGACGCCGAGGGCCGGCTGGTCATGGCCGACGGCATCGTCGCGGCAAGCCAGGAGTACCCGGACGCCATCATCGACGTTGCCACCCTGACCGGCGCGCAGCTGATCGCGCTCGGCAACCGCACCGCCGGCATCATGGGTGCGGACAGCGTGACCGGCCCGCTCAAGGCGGCCGCCGACCGGGCCGGCGAACTCGTGTGGCCCATGCCGCTGCCGGAGGAACTGCGGCCCAGCCTCGACTCCCAGGTGGCGGACATTGCCAACATCGGTGAGCGCCACGGCGGCATGATGACGGCGGCCGTGTTCCTGCGGGAGTTCGTGGGCAAGGACAAGAACGGGCAGACCATCCCGTGGGCCCACATCGACATCGCCGGCCCCTCCTTCAACAACGGCGCGCCCTACGGCTACACGCCGAAACAGGGCACCGGCTGCACGGTGCGCACCCTCGTTGCTTACGTGGAGGATCTCCTGGCCTAGGCCTCTTACCCACGCAGGGCCGTGCGTCGCGCGGCTGTGCGGCGGCGTGATCCACTCGCCACACAGCCGCGTGACACTCGACACAAAGCGCTCCACAAAAGCACCGGCAAGGTGGAGCATGGATAAGTGGTTCGCTAAGGTGAACCACGGTAGTCACAAATGAAAGGGAAAAAGCCTGCTGGCATAATCACGGCAGGGCAAATTTCCAAGACCAGATGATGCGTACTCTCGCGTCATCATTCACGCGAGGGAGCGTCTAAGTGGCCGATCAGGCAACTGCGCAAGAATTCGACATCCTGGTACTCGGTGGTGGCAGCGGCGGGTACGCCACGGCTCTCCGGGCCGTTCAGCTTGGCTTCACCGTTGGCCTCGTGGAGAAGGGCAAGCTTGGCGGCACCTGCCTCCACAACGGCTGCATCCCCACCAAGGCCCTGCTGCACTCGGCCGAACTGGCAGACCACGCCCGCGACTCCGCGAAGTACGGCGTGAACGTGACGCTCGACAGCATCGACATCAACGCTGTCAACGCCTACAAGGACGGCATCATTGCCGGCAAGTTCAAGGGCCTGCAGGGCCTCATCAAGTCCAAGGGCATCACCGTCATCGAGGGTGAAGGCAAGCTCCAGGGCACCGACACCGTCGTCGTGAACGGCACCGCCTACAAGGGCAAGAACATCGTGCTGGCCACCGGGTCCTACTCCCGCACGCTGCCGGGCCTGGAAATCGGCGGCAAGGTCATCACCTCCGACGAAGCGCTGACGATGGAATCCATCCCGAAGAGCGCCATCATCCTCGGTGGCGGCGTGATCGGCGTCGAGTTCGCTTCCGTCTGGAAGTCCTTTGGCGTCGATGTCACCATCGTCGAAGGCCTGCCCTCCCTCGTCCCGAACGAGGACGCGACGATCGTCAAGAACTTTGAGCGCGCCTTCAAGAAGCGCGGCATCAAGTTCTCCACCGGCGTCTTCTTCCAGGGCGTCGAGCAGAACAGCGACGGCGTCAAGGTCACCCTCGTGGACGGCAAGACCTTCGAAGCCGACCTTCTGCTCGTGGCAGTCGGCCGCGGACCCGTCACGGCCAACCTCGGCTACGAAGAAGCCGGCCTGACCATCGACCGCGGTTTCGTCATCACCAACGAGCGCCTGCACACAGGCGTCGGCAACATCTACGCAGTCGGCGACATCGTCCCCGGCGTGCAGCTGGCGCACCGCGGCTACCAGCAGGGCATCTTCGTCGCCGAAGAGATCGCCGGCCTCAAGCCCGTCATCGTCGAAGACGTCAACATCCCCAAGGTCACCTATTCCGAGCCGGAAATTGCGACGGTCGGCTACACCGAGAAGGCCGCCAAGGCCAAGTTCGGCGACGACCAGGTCGAAACCCAGGAATACAACCTCGCCGGCAACGGCAAGAGCTCCATCCTGGGCACCAGCGGCCTCGTCAAGCTGGTCCGCCAGAAGGACGGCCCCGTCGTCGGCGTCCACATGATCGGCGCCCGCATGGGCGAGCAGATCGGTGAAGCCCAGCTGATCGTGAACTGGGAAGCCTACCCCGAGGACGTGGCCCAGCTGGTCCACGCCCACCCGACCCAGAACGAGTCCCTGGGCGAGGCACACCTGGCGCTGGCCGGCAAGCCGCTCCACGGCTAACGTTCCGCAAGACAACAAGGGCCCGGCGCACCCGGCTCAAACAGCAGGTGCGCCGGGCCCGAACAATGCAGCAATTCATCCGCACTTTTTAGATCAATAAAAGGAGAACGGGGACGACATGTCTGAATCCGTTAACTTGCCCGCCCTCGGTGAGAGCGTCACCGAAGGAACTGTCACCCGCTGGCTCAAGCAGGTAGGTGACCGGGTAGAGGTGGACGAACCGCTGCTCGAGGTTTCCACCGACAAAGTAGACACCGAAATCCCCTCTCCGATCGCCGGCGTCATCGAGGAAATCCTCGTCGCCGAAGATGAGACCGCTGAAGTCGGCGCCCCGCTGGTGCGCATCGGTGACGGCTCGGGCGGCGGCGCCGCTGAAGCACCCGCCCAGGAGGCACCCGCTGAAGCTCCGGCTGCGGCACCTGCTGCCGCTCCCGCCGAGGAGGCCCCGGCAGCTCCTGCCGAAGAGGCCCCCGCCCAGGAAGCACCCGCGGCCCAGGCAGCACCGGCATCCTCCGGCGAAGGCCACGAGGTCACCCTCCCGGCCCTCGGCGAGAGCGTCACCGAAGGTACCGTTACCCGCTGGCTCAAGGCTGTTGGCGACAACGTCGAGGTTGACGAGCCGCTGCTTGAGGTTTCCACCGATAAAGTGGACACCGAAATCCCGTCCCCCGTGGCCGGCACGCTGCAGGAGATCCGCGTCAACGAGGACGAGACCGCCGAGGTTGGCTCTGTCCTCGCCGTGATCGGCTCCGGCGCCGCTGCTCCGGCTGCCGAAAAGCCCGCTGAGGCACCTGCCGCACCTGCCGCGGAACAGCCGGCACCGGCTGAGCAGCCCGCCCCCGCCCCGGCAGCAGCCCCTGCACCTGCCCCGCAGGCTGCACCGGCTCCCCCTGCTGCCGGGGCTCCCCAGGCAGCCCCCGCACCGCAGGCAGCCCCCGCACCGCAGGCAGCCCCGGCAGCAGGCGCAGAGTCCGGCTACGTCACTCCTCTGGTCCGCAAGCTCGCCAACCAGCACGGCGTGGACATCTCCTCCGTCTCCGGCACGGGCGTTGGCGGTCGCATCCGCAAGCAGGACGTCCTGGCCGCTGCTGAATCCAAGGCTGCTCCGGCCGCAGCGCAGGCAGCCCCTGCCGCCGCGTCCGCCGCTCCGTCGGCTGCAGCGTCCTCGCTGCGCGGCACCGTGCAGAAGGCACCGCGCATCCGCCAGGTCATCGCCCGCCGCATGCGCGAGTCCCTCGAGGTCTCCACCCAGCTCACGCAGGTGCACGAGGTCGACATGACCAAGATCGCCAAGCTGCGCCTCAAGGCCAAGAACTCGTTCCAGGCCCAGAACGGCACCAAGCTGACCTTCCTGCCGTTCATCGCCAAGGCTGTGGCCGAGGCCCTGAAGCAGCACCCGAAGCTGAACGCCGCGTACGACGAGGACAAGCAGGAGATCACCTACCACAATGCCGAGCACCTGGCGATTGCGGTGGACACTGACAAGGGCCTCCTGGTTCCGGTCATCTCCGACGCCGGCAACCTCAACCTTGCCGGTCTCGCCGGCAAGATCGCTGACGTCGCCGGCCGCACCCGCGACGGCAAGATCGGCCCGGACGAACTGTCCGGCGGCACGTTCAGCATCACCAACATCGGTTCTGTCGGTGCGCTGTTCGACACCCCGATCATCAACCAGCCGCAGGTCGGCATCCTGGGCACCGGTGCGATCGTCAAGCGCCCCGTGGTGGTCCAGGACGAGAACGGTGACGACTCGATCGCCATCCGCTCCATGATGTACCTGTCCCTCACCTACGACCACCGCCTGGTGGACGGTGCGGACGCGGGACGCTTCCTGCAGACGCTGAAGGCACGCCTCGAAGAAGGCGCGTTCGAGGCGGACCTGGGACTCTAACCAACAGGACTGTTACCAGCAGCCAATAACGACGGCGGTGCGGGCGCCGGTGGGATACCACCGGAAGGCCGCGCCGCCGTCGTTTTTTTGGCGTCCAACCCGCTCCGCGAACCACCGCCACTAAGGGCTGTGTCTTACTACGGCCTGTAGAAGCATCTGGCTAGACTGGTGCCATGAACATCGTCTATAACGTCATGGTCTTCCTGCACATCGTCGGCGCCGCCATGATCGTCGGCATCTGGATCGGCAACATGAAGAAGCCGACCGTCCACCCCCGGCAGTTCGACGGCGCAGCCCTCCAGCTCCTCACCGGCATCGTGATGATGGGCCTGATCCCCGCACTGGATATGGACGCCAACTACGCCAAGCTGGGCATCAAGTTCGCCGTGGCCCTGGTCGTCGTCGTCCTGGCCTTCATCGGCCGCCGCAAGTACAAGAAGGGCGAGCCGATCTCCACCGGCCTGGCCCATAGCGTCGGCGGGCTGGCTCTGCTGAACGTAGCCATCGCCACGCTCTGGCAGTAAGCGCCCGCCTGGCAAACGACGACGGCGACGCCCCCTTCCGCGGGGGCATCGCCGTCGTCGTTTGGGCGCGTCCGGTCATAATCCTCTGACAGCGGACAACCCGTGCAAGGGCGGCACCGAATCCATAGGATTGGTAGCGGCGGGGCTCGGCAGGTGCCGGCCCCGGATCGAATCAACGTTGAGGAGCGACATGGCTACAACACGCAACGCGCACACTGTATGGACCGGAAGCCTGGTTGAGGGTTCGGGCAACACCACGCTGGACAGCTCCGGCCTCGGCACGTTTGATGTCACCTGGAAGGCCCGCACCGAAGCGGCCGAGGGCAAGACCAGCCCCGAAGAACTCATCGCTGCGGCACACTCCGCCTGCTTCTCCATGGCCTTCAGCCACGAGCTGAGCCAGGCCGGCTTCACCCCGGATGAGGTCAACACCAAGGCAGAGGTCGGCTTCCAGCCCGGCACCGGCATCACCGGCAGCCACCTGACCCTGAACGCGCGCATCCCCGGCATCTCCGAGGAGGACTTCCAGCGCATCGCGGAATCCGCCAAGAAGGGCTGCCCGGTATCCCAGGCCCTGACCGGCATCGAGATCACCCTGGACGCCACGCTCGCCTCCTGATCTTAAGGCCCTGGTCTTTCGGGATCAGAAAGGCCCTGTTCCCGCTGGTGCATCCAGTGGGGAACAGGGCCTTCGCTTTTTTGGCTGTGCCGGCTTTTCTAGCTGTGCCGGCGGGCCGGCAGCGGAGCCGGGCGCAGCCGGCGGTAGCCCTCACGGGCCGGCGGCCGGTCCGTCGGCAGCTCCTGCACCATCTCCTTCAGCGCCGTGATGCCGGATTCCAGCTGCGGGTCCTGGCGGGCCGCGTAGGCGTGCGGCGGGAACGTCACCTCGATGTCGGGAGCGACGCCGTGGTTTTCGACGCTCCAGCCCACGCCTCCGCCGAACCAGGTGGCGTACCGGGGCTGGGTCACGCCGGTCCCGTCGGCCAGGGTGAACCGATTGTCGATGCCGACGACGCCGCCCCAGGTGCGGGTGCCGATCACAGGGCCGATGCCCCGCAGCTTGGAGACCTGGGTGATGATGTCGCCGTCGGAGCCGGCAAATTCGTCGGCGAGGATGATGACGGGACCGCGCGGGGCGTGGTGCGGATAGGTCCGCGGCTTTTCGCCACGGGGCATGCTCCAGCCGGTCACTTTGCGCCCGATCAGTTCGGCCACGAGCTGGGAGGTGTGCCCGCCGCGGTTGCGGCGGACGTCCACGATCAGGCCGTCCAGCGCCGTCTCGGTGTCCAGGTCCCGGTGCAGCTGCGCCCAGCCGTTGGCCAGCATGTCCGGGATGTGCAGGTAGCCGAACTTGCCGTCGGATGCCTCACGCACCGTGCGGCGGTTGGCATTGACCCAGTCCTGGTACCGGAGCCGCTCCTCATCCCTGATCGGGACGACGGCGATGCGACGCTGCTCCCCCGCTGCCGGGCCGTGGCCGGCGCCGTTGCGAATGGTCAGTTCCACCGCACGCCCGGCCGCGCCCACCAGCTGCATGGCCGGGGTCAGCGATTCCGTGAGGCGCACGCCGTCGATCGCCAACAGGACGTCGCCTGCCTTGGCGTCGGCGCCCGGCCGGGTCAGGGGCGATGTGGCCAGCGGGTCCGATGATTCGCCGGCCAGGATGCGTTCGATTTCCCAGCCTTCGCCGGTGAACGCGAGGTCGGCGCCCAGCCGGCCCTGGCCGTTGCTGCCGTTTTCGGTGGCAGCCGCAGGGCGCACGTAGGCGTGCGACGTGCCCAGTTCGCCGTGCAGCTCCCACAGCAGGTCCACGAGGTCGTCGTGGGATCCGAGCCGGTCCACGATGGGACGGTAGCGGGCGCGGACGGAATCCCAGTCCTGGCCCGCCATGTCCTCGGTCCAGAAGAAGTCGCGCTGCAGCCGCCACGCCTCGTCGAACGCCTGCCCCCACACGCTGAGCGGATCCATCAGGACGCGGATGCGGGTGAGGTCCACCTTGACCACCTGGCCGGAGTCCTCGTCGGCCTTGGCGTCCGAGGGCACCACCCGGATCTGCTTGTCGTGGACCAGGACCACCTTCTTGCCGTCGCCGGAGAGTCGGTAGCTGTGCAGGGCCTCCACGAGGGTGGTGGCCTTGCGCTTGGCCAGGTCGAAGCGGACCAGGCTCGGGGCGGCGTTCTTGTCCTCCAGGCTGGCCCTGCCCTCCCCGGTGACTCCGGCGAGGGCGCTGTCGAGCCACAGCAGCGCACCGTCGGCGGCGGCCAGGGCGGAGTAATTCCCCTGCGGGACCGGGACGCTGATCACCCGGTGGGCGAGGCCTTCTGCGTCCACCCTGACGGCGGGCACGGGCTGCCCCTCAGCGGCCGCGTCAGCCTGAACTGCTCCCTCGTCCTCCCCGTCGGCGCCGTCTGGCAGCGCCACGCTGGGCCCGAACGGCGAGGCGGTGTCCGCTGCCAGGGCCACGAGGTAGGGCTTGATCGGGCTGGGGAAGGACAGGTCAAAGGAATGGCCGTCGTACACGGGATCAAAACTGCGGTTGGAGAGGAAGGCCAGGAACTTCCCGTCCGGGGAGAACGACGGCGATTCGTCCCGGAAGCGCCCGTCCGTCACCTCGACGATCGCTGGCTTCCCGGCCTGGCCGTCAGTGGCTTTGGCGTCAGTGGCTTGGGCATCAGCGGCGTTGGCCTCCGCAGCGGCGGCGCGAACCAGCCGCAGGCGGCTGCGCGACCCGAAGGACGTCACGGGTTCGGACCAGGCGAGCCAAGCGGAGTCCGGCGACCACGCGAGGTCCTCGATGCTGCCCTCGCCGATGCTGGTTACGGCGGTCAGCGTGCCGTCCCGGGTGTCAGCGATGTACACGTCCCCGAACGCGGTGCCGACGGCGAGCCAGCGGCCGTCCGGGCTGGCTTCCATCGCACTGGCCCGTGTTGGTTTGGGGAAGCGGACCGTAAAGGGGCTTGATCCGGCCGCAACACTGCCGGTGGCCTGGCTGGCCGCGGTCCCGGCTGCTGCCTCCGCGGGAGCGAGGTCGGCGGCGGCGTCATCGGCCACCGGATGAGTGGCGCGGGCACCGGCGGCACCTGGCCCAGCTATACCGGCGGCGGAAACGGGCCTGGGCAGGGACACGGCCGGGGACACTGCCTCCTGCTGGACACCGGCGGATGCAGTCCCGGCGGCAGCGCCGGCATTGACAGCTGCGGCACTGGCAGCTGCGGCCGGTTTTGCAGCAGCGCCGGCCGCGCCATCGTGGGCAGGAACCTGCGGGGCGACTTCCCGGATGAAAAGGGCTTCATCGCCGTCGTGATCCGCCACGTAGGCGATGCGGCCGTCCGGAAGGGGACGCGGCAGGCGGGCGCGCACGCCTGCCGTAGCCTCGACCACGCGGGACGGGCCGTCCTTGTGCCGCAGCCAGTGGATTGTTCCATGGGACTCCACCGCGCTGGCGTCCCCCTTGGTGTCCGGCCGCACGTCACCGAGGTGCTTGGAGACCTTGAGGAGCGCAGGACGGCGGCCCTGGGACGCCGATCCGAGCGTTATGTCCAGCCGGACAGCGTCCGATCCAAGGTCATGCAGCAGCCAGAGTTCACCCGCCGATTCGAAGACCACGCGCTTGCCGTCCGTGGCTGCGTGGCGGACATAGAAGTCCTCGTGGTCGGTGTGGCGCCGCAGGTCTCCGCCGCCGGCCAGGACCGAGTACAGGTTGCCGTAGCCTTCGTGGTCCGAGAGGAAGGCGATGCGCCCGTCCACCCACATGGGGTCGGCGAGGTTGCCGTCGAGTTCCGGGAGGAGCCGCTCGAACTCGCCGTTGCCGTCACTGTCGATCCAGAGCTTTCCGGCGGTGCCGCCACGGTAGCGCTTCCACCAGGCCGGCTCGCGGGACAGCACGCTGCCCACCACCACGGGCTTTTCGTCACCGAGTTCCGGGCCGAACGCCACGGACTCGACCGGTCCCAGCGGCAGTTCCTCAGCCCAGCCTCCCTCCGTGGACAGCCGGTAGGCGTGGGTGTGGCGGCTCTCGGCCTGGCGGAAGGCGCTGGTGACCACGATGTCCCCGGCAGGCGTAAACCCCTTGACGCGGGTGGTGCTGTGCCCGAAGAAGGTCAGCTGGCGGTATCCCCCGCCGTCGACGTCGGCAATGACCACCTCCGGGGCCGTCCCCTGCACGACCGTCCAGACCAGCTTCTTTCCGTCCGGCGTGAAGCGCGGGTTGCGGGCCGGAAGCTGAAGCGACGAAACACGCCACGCACGGCCGCCGCTGATGGGGGCAATCCACACGTCGTCCTCGGCCACAAACGTGACCAGATCGCCGTGAACATGAGGGAACCGGAGGTAACTCGAAGAGGTCATCGTTCGATCATAGTCAAGGTGCGCCTGGCCATCCGGGAAGTGCCCCGCCGTGCCGGACATGGTGAGATGGATCATGCGCATCGTCATGGCCGGCGCCTCCGGGCTCATTGGAACCGCACTCTCTTCCCGCCTCTCCTCAGACGGGCACGACGTCGTCCGGCTGGTCCGCCGGGCGCCGTCGTCGCCGTCGGAGATCCCCTGGGATCCCGCCACCGGAACCCTGGATCCGGCCTGCCTGGACGGAGCCGACGCCGTCATTAACCTCTCCGGCGCGAACATCGGCGCCAGACCGTGGACGCCACACCGGATCGATGAGCTGTTCCGTTCACGGCTCGACCCCACCCGCACGCTCGCGGCAGCCATGCGCCGCCTCGACTCCCCGCCGCTGACCTTCATCAGCCAGTCCGGTGCGGGCTACTACGGCGACGCCGGCCGCAGCCTGCTGACGGAGAGCTCCCCTGCAGGGCAGGGCATCATGGCGCGCATCTGCGTCGAGTGGGAAGCGGCAGCCCATGAGGCCCCCTCCGGCGTCCGCGTGGTAACGCCACGGACGGCCGTCGTGCTGAGCAGGTCCGGCGGAGCACTGGGCCGCCTGCTGCCCCTGCTGCGGGCCGGCATTGGCGGACCGCTGGGCAGCGGCCGGCAGTATTGGCCGTGGATCACGCTCCCCGACCTCAGCTCCGCGTTCGGGTTCCTCCTGACATCCGGGACCTCGGGCCCCGTGAATGTGGCGGCGCCGGAAACCTCGGATGTGAACACCCTGGTGGCCGCCCTGGCAGGGGCGCTCCACCGTCCCGCCCTGCTGCGCGTGCCGGCCCCGGCGCTGCGCCTGGTCATGGGCAAGCTGGCGGATGAACTCCTGCTCGCCAGCCAGCGGATCGAGCCCACGCTGCTCCAGGACAGCGGGTTCACCTGGCAGCATCCGTCGATCGCGAGTGCCGCCGATTGGGTGGCCAGCGGCAAGTAGTCCCTTCGCTGCCAGTCCACCTTCTGTTTCAGGACGCTTCAGCCCGCCTCAGGCCGACTCAGTCCGCGAGGATATCCGCGATGCGCCAGCGCCCCTCCACCTGGACAAGCACCAGCCGCAGCCGGACAGCCTGCTGCGGTGCGCCCGTCGCCACGACTCCGCCGTCCACTCCCTGCTCCTCGTAGCCCGTCGCCGACGATGTCGCGGCCACCACCGCCCTTGTGGGCGTGCTTTCGGGCAGGCGGCGGAGACCGGTCAGGCTGGTCCTGAACCCGGCAACCACTGTTCCGGATCTCTCGAGATGGGTGCGGATTGCCCGGTCCGCGGCATGGGCAGGGGTGTTCGGTGCGTTGACGTCGTCGAGCCAGTTCAGCCTGCCGTCCCGCAGCGCCAGCGAACGCAGCTCCGCCAGGCCGCGCACCGCTTCGACGGGATCCTTTGCCGCGAGCTGTCGCCGTACGTCATCCGGGACGCCGGCTTGTTGCTGCACAGCGCCCTGCGGGGATCCGGGGCTGCCAGCCGGAAGGACGCCTTGGCCGGTGGCGGCTGGTTGCCCGGTTTCCGGGCCCGGATTCTGCGCCACTGGGCCTGACTGCTGTGCAGCGCCGGGCAGTCCCACGCCAGGCAGTCCCAGAAGTGCGGCGCCGGAAAGTACCGCCGCCGTACACGCACCGCCCGCCATGGCCAGCCGCCGGCTGCGGCGCCCGTTGGCTCCGACGGTCCTGCGGACCCGTGCGGGCGAAGCGACAGACGCCGTGCTGTCCGTGGTTCGCTTCTCTGCGCTGTCTCTGACGGAGGAGCGCCTGTCGGATGAATGCCTGACGGAGGAGCGCGTAGCGGAGGAGTGCCCGACCGCTATGTGTCTGCCTGCAGCAAGTCTGGTTGCAGTCTCTCTGCCAGCAGTGTGTCTGGCTGCAGTGTGTCTGGCTGCCCGGCTGACAGCGTCCCGCCGGCCGGTCGCGTGCCCAACGCCTTGGTTGAGCCGGGCAGACCCGGACCCGGATTCCCTTGCCACCGCACGCGGGAGCGGTGGCAAGGGAACCGCGGTTTCGCCGCGCGGCGACAGCCGGATGACGGCCCTGACCCAGCCTGTGGTCTTCAGCCGTCTGGCCCAGGAGTGGAGGCAGTTCCGGAGCCGTCCACCGGGCGGCGGGAGGGGCCGTCGCGTCAGCAGCTCTGGCAGGACGGTGTCATGCACTGAACGGGACAGGTCTACGGGGACCGCGGCCGCGCTGCAGTACACGGCCCTGGCAAACTCACCCGCGGCGGGACGTTGCCGCCGGTCATCGCTGAGGCCCGCCTCCAGCGCTGCCGCCAGCTCGGCGGGGACTTCCGGAACAAGCAGGGACAGCGGCGGCCTGGCCGCTGACGGCGGTGGAGGCTGGCCGGTGAGACAGTACCAGCCCAGTGCAGCGGCCGCGTAGACGTCGCGTCCCGGCTGGAGTCCTGCCCGGACCGCATCCAACGGAGCCGGATCCGCGAAGCCGTCAGTACGCTGGTCCGGAACTCCGGAGGCGTCGCCCACCATCCGCGCGACACCCAGGTCGGCCAGCAGAGGCTTTCCGTGGGCGGTGAAGAGAACGTTGCCGGGTGCCACGTCGGAGTGAGTGAACCCTTTGCCGTGCAGATAGCCCAGAACCTGCGCGATCGGCGTCAGGACGGTGACGGTCTCGCCGACGCCCAACCGGCCCCTCGCGGTGACCAGCTGCTGGAGGGAGCCCCCGGCGGCATAGTCCATCAGGAGCCCGAAGCTGCCCTCCTGGGGTTCACCGGTTCTGACAAGGCCGTAGGCCTTAACCAGGTGTTCGTGGTCCAGGACGGACATCACCAGGAGTTCACGGCGGACATCCTCCTCGCGGGCGGTTCCGCCACCGGCTTCGAGAGTGCTGGATCCCTCGCTGCCTGCCGGCCTGCCGAAGCACTTCAGGGCCAGCTTCACTCCTGTGGAGTCCTGCGAGACCAGCCACACTTCGGCATTGCCGCCGTGGCCCAACCGGCGGCAGACGGAGTAGCCCTCGACAGCAGGCGCCTCCCCCGACGGAACCCGCATTTGCGCTCTCTGGCTTTCCGGGCTGAAGCTCTCCTGGCCGGTGCATTCGGGATTGTGATGCTCCAAGTTCTGCTGGTCCATGGTTAAGGAGTACCGGAAAGCCGCATTTCCTGCAGAAGTTATCCACAGGCAGACCTGGCCGTTTGCCCGGCACCCGGGATGGCGCGGAATGTGACCGGGAACAGGGTGAGAGCTTGGGCACACTATCGGGCAGGATGGCGGCTGAGGTCTAAGCTGGAATGCATGACTCTTGAGTTCACAAAGCTCGGTCTTGCCCCGGATTTCGTCGATTACAGCCACGCCTGGGACATCCAGCGCGAAATCCATGAAAATGTCCTGGCCGGCAAGGCCCCCAGCACAGTACTCCTCCTCGAACACGCCGCCGTCTACACGGCCGGAAAACTGACAGAGGATCATGAGCGGCCGTTCGACGGCACCCCCGTGGTTCCCGTGGACCGCGGCGGCAAGCTCACCTGGCACGGACCGGGCCAGCTCATCGGATACCCGATTATCAAGCTGAAGAACAAGGCCGGAATCCGTGACTATGTGGAGCGCCTGGAGGCCGTGATCATAGCGGTCCTCGCTGACTACGGCATCGCTGCCGTCCGGATCAAGGGCCGCGCAGGTGTGTGGATCGAGGCGGATGCCAAGGGTCCCGACCGCAAGATCGCCGCCATCGGAATCAGGGTCAGCCAGGGCGTCACTATGCACGGATTCGCCATCAACTGCAATAACGACCTCGCACCCTACGGCCAGATCATCGCCTGCGGAATCACCGATGCCGGTGTGACCACCATCGCCCAGGAAACGGGCCGCGATGTGTCCCCGGCCGATCTCGTTTCGCGGATCATCGAGGAACTGCGCAACAATGAAGACGCCCTAGTTGCAACCCCCGAAGGAGCTCTCCTGTGACCCTGGCACCAGAAGGCCGGAAAATGCTGCGGATCGAGCAGCGCAACGCGGCCACCCCGGTGGAACGCAAACCGGACTGGATCAAGGCCAAGGTCCAGATGGGCCCGGAATTCGTCGGCCTGAAGAACCTGGTCAAGAAGGAGGGCCTGCACACCGTCTGCGAAGAGGCCGGCTGCCCCAACATCTTTGAATGCTGGGAAGACAAGGAAGCCACCTTCCTCATCGGCGGCTCCGAATGCACCCGCCGCTGCGACTTCTGCCAGATCGACACCGGCAAACCCTCCCCCGTGGACCGGTTCGAACCCACCAAGGTCGCCCGCTCCGTCCAGGCCATGCAGCTCCGGTACGCCACCGTCACCGGCGTCGCCCGCGATGACCTCGAGGACGAAGGCGTCTGGCTCTACGCCGAAACCGTCCGCAGGATCCACGAACTCAACCCCGGCACCGGCGTCGAACTCCTCATCCCGGACTTCTCCGGCAACCCCGACCACATCGCCGCGATCTGCGACTCCAAACCCGAGGTCTTCGCGCACAACGTCGAAACCGTGCCCCGGATCTTCAAGCGCATCCGCCCCGCGTTCCGCTACGAACGCTCCCTGGACGTCATCACCCAGGGCCGGAACCTGGGCATGGTCACCAAATCCAACCTCATCCTGGGAATGGGCGAAACCCGCGAGGAAATCTCCGAGGCCCTGCGTGACCTGCACCAGGCCGGCTGCGACCTGATCACCATCACCCAGTACCTGCGCCCGAGTGAGCGGCACCTGCCCGTGGACCGCTGGGTCAAACCCCAGGAATTCGTGGACCTGCAGCACGAAGCCGAAGAGATCGGCTTCCTCGGCGTCATGTCCGGCCCCCTGGTCCGCTCCTCCTACCGCGCCGGCCGGCTCTGGGCCACCGCCATGCGCAAAAAAGGCCGCGACATCCCCGCCGAACTCGCCCACATCGCCGAGGGCATCCAGGACTCCGGAACCACCCGCCAGGAAGCCAGCACCCTGCTGGCGGCGCACCAGTAGCACCAGGCATTTCCCACGGTCAGGGGCCGGACACCGGAACATTCCGGCGTCCGGCCCTTTGTCGTGAATCACGTAGAATTAAGGCACTATGGCGAAATCCCCTGACTCCAGCAACAACACTCCTGCGGCCGCTGACGCCTCCAAGCGCGGACTTTTCGGGCGCAAGCCCAAAACCGTGAAGGCGAAGAAGCCCAGCCGGCTCAAGCAGATCCGCGAGGTCTTCAACATGACCCGCCGCCACGACCCCATGGTTCCGTGGCTCATGCTGCTGGCGTTCCTGGGCGTAGTCGCCGTCAGCTTCCTCGTCGGCTTCCTTCTGGACAACTGGATCACGGGCCTGATCATCGGCATCCCGCTTGGTTTCCTGGCGGCCACGCTGATCCTGTCGCGTCGGGCCGAACGTGCTGCGTTCGCGCAGATCGAGAACCAGCCGGGTGCCTCGGGCGCCGCGCTGGGCACGCTCCGCCGGGGCTGGATTACCGAGGAGCAGCCCGTGGCTATGAACCCGCGGACCCAGGACGCCGTTTTCCGCGCGATCGGGCGTCCCGGCGTCATCCTTGTTAGTGAGGGACCCACGCATCGCGTGCGCCCGCTGATCGAAGGCGAGCGGAAAAAGCTGGCCCGCATCCTTCCCAACGTCACCATCCACGTCATCGAAACAGGGCGCGGTGAGGGTCAGGTCCCCATCAGCCAGGTGGCGAAGAAGATGAACAAGCTCAACAAGGAGCTCACCAAGACCGAGGTCAGCGCCGTGTCCAAGCGCATTTCATCGCTGGGCACCCGCCTTCCGATCCCCAAGGGCGTGGACCCTTACAAGGCCCGCCCCCAGCGCGGACGCTAATCCGCCTGAACCGCCCCGGTGGCCGCCGCATCTGCGCCGGCCCCGGGGCGTTTCCTTTGAGCGGCAGGTTCCATTTGAACCAAATGCTGCAAACCAGCCAGACCCCAGCAACTACAGAAGCCGGAGCCTCCTGTGAAATTCCCGTCCCCGTCCGCCGTCATCCGTGCGTTCCGCCTGCTTGCGGTCGCCGAGGCCTGCAGCTGGGCCGCCCTTCTGGTTGGCATGTACTTCAAATGGATCGCCAAGACCACCGAACTCGGCGTGGAGATCGCCGGACCCGTACACGGTGCACTGTTCATCGGCTACAGCGTGGCGGCCCTCGTCCTGTGGCGGCTGCAGCGCTGGCCATTCGTCGTGGCGCTGTTTGCCGGCCTCTCCGCAGTCTTCCCCTTCGCCACGGTCCTGTTTGAGCGGTGGGCGCTCCGCCGCGGGCACCTCTCGGCCCGCCAGCTGGATGCGGACGAGCTACATGCGGACCAGCTACATGCGGACGAGGACCGTGTTCATGGCCTTGTCATGGAGCCCGCGCTGGCCGGGGTCGAAGATGACCGCAGGGATCACCAGGCAGAGCAGGACGGTGCGGACGAGGGCGGCCAGCGGGCCGGCCGCTGAGCCGTCCGGCTTCACCACGTGGATGCCCATGGCACGGTGGCCGATGCTGTAGCCGAGGGTTCCGATCAGCAGGATCTGTTCAACTGCGAAGACGGCGAGCGTGGCCATGGAGTTGCCCGACAGGAACACGTTGCTGATCAGCAGGGCAATGGTCCAGTCAATGATGATCGCCAGGATCCTGCGGCCAGCGCGGGCCATGGATCCGGGGCCTGATTCGGGGAAGCCCAGGCGTTCCCCGGGGTACCTGGAAATGCCGGAAGTGTCCGGTCCGGTGAGCCACGAACCAATGTCTCTGCGATCTACCACCTACCAAGTTTAGCGAGCCACGTGCGGCCTCGTTTACCCAAGCGCCTGCGGTCCTGTTACCCAAGCGCCGGCGGCAGGGAACGTTCACACTCTGGATGGGCGTGGACCACACTGTGGACTCCGTATAGCGTTTACATATCAGGAGGTTCTGTAACCTGCCGGAAACAATGTGGACACGGACGGGAAATCCCGAATCCCTAGGGTGGTAACAGTTGCCAGCGAGCCGGGAGCGGGGCACTTTTGTGCTTCCGCCCCGTGGATTGCGCCGGACCACTTGGCTTTTCAGCCAGTTATTACATATGCGTAAGGAGCATAGATGTTCAAGACTGCGGACGAAGTCCTCAAGTTCATCAAAGATGAAGACATTCGGTTTATCGATATCCGCTTCACCGACCTCCCCGGCGTTCAGCAGCACTTCAACGTGCCCGCCAAGAGCGTGGACGCCGACTTCTTCGTCAACGGCCAGCTGTTCGATGGCTCTTCCATCCGCGGCTTCCAGGGCATCGCCGAGTCTGACATGCAGCTCATCCCGGACGTCACCACCGCGTTCCTGGACACCTTCCGCATGGAGAAGACCCTTGCGCTGAACTTCTCCATCGTGAACCCCCGCACGGGCGACCCGTACCACCGCGACCCCCGTGGCGTGGCAGAGAAGGCTGAAGCCTACCTCGCCTCCACCGGCATCGCCGACACCGCGTTCTTCGCTCCCGAAGCAGAGTTCTTCGTGTTCGACAACGTCCAGTACCAGTCCTCCCCCGAGGGCAGCTTCTACAAGATCGACTCCGAAGAAGCCCACTGGAACACCGGCCGCGAAGAAGAGGGCGGCAACCTGGGCTACAAGACCCCCGTCAAGGGCGGTTACTTCCCGGTTTCCCCGACCGACAAGCAGGCCGACCTGCGTGACGCCATGTGTGTCGCCCTGGACGAGGCCGGCCTCGAGGTTGAGCGCAGCCACCACGAAGTTGGCTCCGCCGGCCAGGCCGAGATCAACTACAAGTTCACCACGCTGACCCACGCGGCTGATGACCTGCAGAAGTTCAAGTACGTCATCAAGAACACCGCCGACGCCTGGGGCAAGTCCGTCACCTTCATGCCGAAGCCGGTCTTCGGTGACAACGGCTCGGGCATGCACTGCCACCAGTCGCTGTGGAGCAACGGCGAGCCGCTGTTCTACGACGAGAAGGGCTACGCCGGCCTGTCCGACACCGCCCGCTGGTACATCGGCGGCCTGCTGAAGCACGCCGACGCCGTCCTCGCGTTCACCAACCCGACGGTCAACTCCTACCGCCGCCTGGTCAAGGGCTTCGAAGCCCCTGTCAACATGGTCTACTCGCAGGGCAACCGCTCCGCCGGCATCCGCATCCCGATCACGGGTTCCAACCCGAAGGCCAAGCGCATCGAGTTCCGCGCTCCGGACCCCTCCTCCAACCCGTACCTGGCCTTCGCTGCCCAGCTGATGGCCGGCATTGACGGCATCCGCAACCGCATCGAGCCCCCGGCCCCGATCGACAAGGACCTCTACGAGCTCCCCGCCGAGGAAGCCAAGGACATCCCCAAGGCTCCGGGCACCCTTGAGGAAGCCCTGGAGGCCCTGCGCGAGGACAACGAGTTCCTGCAGGCTGGCGGCGTGTTCACCCAGGACCTGATCGACACCTGGATCGAGTACAAGTACGAGAACGAGATCCGCCCGCTGTCGCTGCGCCCGAACCCCTACGAGTTCGAGCTCTACTACGGCGTCTAGCTAGATCACGCGGCTAAAGCGGCCGTAGTCCGCAGGCAGTCCGCAAGAATCCCGCTACAGAAAAGGCCGGCTCCAGGTTTCACCACCTGAAGCCGGCCTTTTTACTTCCCCGCATGCGCCTATGCCCGCTGCTCACTCCGTGAGTTCAGCCGCTCCCCTAGCACCTTGGCGACAGCCGCTCTGGCGGATTCCTCCTTATCGGGCCACATACGCCCGTAGGTGTCCAGCGTGGTCTTTGCCGATGAATGTCGCAGGTTCTTCTGAACAACCTTCACGTCAAGGCCTTGGGCAGTAAGCAGTGAAGCGAAGTAGTGCCGAAAATCGTGGAACCTGAAGCCCTCCGGCAGGTCTTTGACAGTTGCCCGCGCCTCTCGGAAATAGTGCTCGAGGCGGTACGGCGACAGGGCCCGCTCCCCACTCGTCGGTAACGAGCGTTTCGCTCCCCCACTTCACATGGTTTACCGACAGCTCGAGGCACAGAATCTGAGGGATCGGGATTGGCGTCCTGGACTCCTCAGTCTTGAGCTCCACGCCGGGATACTGAATGGCGGGTGAGATAAGTCCGCGCATGAAGTCCACGTCGGAAACACGCAGCGCCACGGCCTCAGCAACGCGAAGCCCTGCGAACGCGGCTAGTAGAACGGCGGGACGTTGACCAGCCGGCATCGCATCATGTAACGCCCACACCTGCTCGGTGGTGGCGACATACGGCCTCTGTTTTCCGGCCTTCGGCGCCGTGCGCCGACTCAACGGCGACTTTGGCAGCAGCCCGTCATGGACGTCATCAAAAAAAGGCTGCCCCATCCGGGAGTGCAGGGCGTACACCGTAGAATCAGCCAGACCTTCGGCACTGAGTTTCGCCGTCCACGCCTTGACCTCGGATGGCCACACACTCTTCAGCGCACGGTTCCCGAAAGCATCATTAATGTGGCGTGGTGAAACAGGACGTTGCAGCGCTCCCGCGGCTGCTAGGGAACATGGGCCGGCGACGCGGATGTATTGGGTTCATGCCCATGTTTCCCTTGCCGGCGTCGAGTATGACTTTCTGGCGCCGGAGGTGGAGGGTGACCGTGCCGACATTCGTTCTTGGGAGTATGGGCACTGGCCGAGGGTGGAGGCTGCTGTTCCGCTGAAGGGCTGTCAACGGCAGCCTAGAAATGACCGGTGGCGGCATGTTGGTTTGCCCGTTGGCGGCAGGTGATTGACCGGTGGCGGCAAGTATTTTTGGACAGCGTCAGGTGCCCCGGGCGTGCCGGGTTGGTGGGGGCGCCTGACCGGTTTTGGGTTAGTTCATGGGGCGGGTTCCTTTCCCGTTTTGGGCTTGCATGAGCCGGACGGACTCGCCGCTGGTTTGGCAGAGGTGGGCGTGGTGCATGAGCCGGTCCACGGTTGCGGTGGCGATGGTTTTGGGCATGAGCTCGTCGAATCCGGAGGGGTGGATGTTCGAGCTGATCGCCAGGGAGCGTTTCTCGTAGGAGGCCTCGACGACGCGGTAGAAGCCCTCGGCGGCGTCGGCAGAAACCGGCAAGAGGCCTATGTCGTCAATGCAGATCAGGTCGACGTTGGTGGCCCGGGTGATGGCTTTGTTGACGCTGTCATCGATGCGGTGCCGGCGGACAAGGGCGCCGAGGTCTTCCATGCTGAGCCAGGACACGGACATGCCTTGGTCGATGGCTTGCTGGCCGAGCGCTTCCAGGAGCAGGGTCTTGCCGGTGCCGGAGGGCCCGCAGGCAATCAGGTTTTCACGCCGCCGGACCCATTCCAGGGTCCGCAGAAACGATGTTGTTGCCGGCGGGAGGGTGGAGAGGGCTTCGTCCCAGACGTCGAAGGTCTTCCCGGTGGGGAAGCCGGCGCGTTTGCGGCGGGTGGCGAGCATCGAGGCGTTCCGGCCGGTGGCTTCGGCTTCGAGCAGGACGCGCACGACTTCGGTGGGGTCCCAGCGTTGGGCTTTCGCGGTGGCCAGGACGTCGGCGACGACAGCGCGGGCGTGCGGCATCCGGGTGGTGCGCATCAGCGCGATCACGTTCTCTACGGACGTGTCGGCCAGGGGCGGGGTCATGGTGTTAGTGCTCATCGATGGCTCCTTCAAGGTCTTCGTCACTGGTGGCGGCGATGGGTGTGGTGCCGAAGCTGGCCCATGCGCTGGTGCCCTGGCTCAACCACCGGTCCTGGTCTGTGACGGTGTGGGTGGTGCTGGTTGTGTGGCCTGCCGCGCTGCCGGTGTTGACGATGGAGAGCAGGTCCTCGTGGGTGAAGCGCTGATGCACTGCTGCCGCGCCGAGGCCTTTGTCGACCTCGTCGGCGCCGAGGACCTTGGCCAGGGTGACGGCGCGTTCCATTTTGTGCCTGATCTTCTGGGTTCCGGCGGCGGCGGCTTCCTTGAGCCAAAGCGCGGCGCCGGCGCCGAGGGCCAGGAATTCTTCCTCGGCAGTGTTCGTCGGGCGGATCACCCGCTCCAGGGCGCCGGCGGGGGCGGGCGGGAAGTGGTCGTCGATAATCGCGGGGGTTCCGGGACGGGTGAGCTTGTGGCGTGCGACCTCGACCGGTCCGGTCGCATCTACGTGGACGATGATCACTTCGGTGTCGGTGCCGCGCACCCACACCATCTGCCCCATCAGGGTGTGCGGGACCGAATACCGGGACTGGGCGAAGGTGATCATGGGCGTGTTCGGCGGAACCTGACGGGTCTGGCCGAAACTCGCGGTCACCGGGGTCGCCGGGACCGGATGCAACCTGGGGCCTTCGATCACCTGCAGCATGTCCTTCGGGATCTCCAACGTGGCCCGGTGCACCCGCGAGTTCACCTCCTCCATGAATGCCTCACATGCAGCCTCCAGCTCGCCGAACGACCGGTATTCGGGCAGCAGGTTGGTGTCTTTGGGGACGAGATCGGCCTTGGCGATCTTGACCGCATTCTCCACCCCGCCCTTGGAGGCAGGGTCTGCCGGCAGGCAGGTCTGCAACGACGTCGAGTAATGCCTGGTGAACGCCACGATCTGGTGGTTGCGGACAGGGATCCCGGCGACGTGCTCGACCGTGACGGTCTTCTCGTTATCGGTCAAAATGTAGGTCGGAACCCCGCCGATCAGGCGGAAGGTCCGGTCGAGGGCGGCGAACACACTCGGCATGGTCTTATCCCGCAACGCGATCACGACCCGGAACCGTGAGAAGGCCAGCCAGGCCACGAACAAAACCGTCTTCACACCACCAACGACGGGCCCGTCGCCGTAGTCATACTCGAGCCAGAGACCCGGCTCCGGCGTCCACGGCCGGTGCACCCGCACGCTCCGGGCCCGGTATTTCGCCTTCAACTCAGCAAGAGTGGTCCTGGTCGTCCGCTCACACCCGGTGAACCCCAAAGCCCGGAGCTTCTCATGCACGACATCCCCGCGGATCTTTCCGCGGGACTGCTCAACCCAAGAGATCATCTGAGGCAGGAACGGGTCGGTCATCCGGCCGCGTTGCCGGGCCACCGGCGCCTGCGCGCCTTCCTGACGGGCTTTCACGTAAGAGCGCACCGTGTTGTGTGAGACGCCGCAGATTTTCGCGGCATCCCGGTATGACCGGGTCAGATCGTAAGCAGCTAATATTTCCATGAACTCTCCTGGAGACTTCACAACGAGCCCCCTCCTTCCCGCAACGGGTGAAATACACGATTGGCATCGCCATTTCACCGCGGAAGGAAGGGGCTCTCCCCGTAACGACACGAGGGATGGACAAGAGGAATCCCAGCACGCCCAGCCACCCACGGGTGGCCCGCTACTGTCCAAAAATGCTTGCCGCCACTGGTCAAAACCACTGCCGCGAACGGTCAATCAAATTTGCCGTCTCCGGTCAGTTTAAAGTTGCCGCTTACAAAGGGCGGCGGCAGCGTCAAGGTGTATGCGGAGGCTATGCGCTGGGGACCAAACCAGGTCACTGCCCGCTGGCAGAATGACGAGGGCGTTACCACTCGGCTTGGATCCCCGCGGCCAACGTTCGCCGCCTCACAGCCTCAGAGTGGGACATCATCCAATATCACCAATGCCCGCCCGAACTACGCTCCATCCAATGGGGAAAGCGGCTCCCCGGATTCCTGCCAGAGTAGACGTGCGCAGCGGTGCGCCGCACTATTAGCCCGGCCGGTGGCTCAGGACGACAGGACCTTGCTAGCGTTATCGGCGAACTTCTGACGTAGTTCCACGATCTTTACCCGTCCGTTTCGGTCTACGCGGTCTGTCAGCGCCTGGAACTGAGCGCTCGATCCGTTGTAGTTTGTCAGCATCAGGTACCGCTCATACAGCTCGGTCGTCAGCGCCCTCGCCGTATCTTGAAGATCCTGTGGGGAAAAGAATTCCATACCCCATGCCGAATTAACGAACTGCCTGTTCTTCACTTCCAGTTCAGTTAGGTAGGCGTTCACATTGTGGGTCTCCTGGTGCGATAGGGCATACAGATAGTCCAGTTGTGCGTCCTCAAACAACCTCGAGTTCGTCAGGAATTCCTTGTAAGAAGTCGCACGCTGATCCCTCAGAAATTCATCACGTTTCCGCTTGTTCTCTTCCTGAATGCTTCGTTCAGTGGACTGCTGTGCCCGGTTCGCGGCGTTTTCGCTCGCTTGGTAAGCCATCTGTGCATTGACTACAGAGAAGGCTCCGCTGATGAGGGAGCCAGCTAAGACCCCAATCAAACCCCACAGGGCCGGATTTCTGTCTTTACTCGACTTCGTGCCCCCCGGCGTCCCTGAGTCGAGCGATTTATCGCTTGAACTCATAGTGAAAAGGATAAGCCCGTTACGGATTTACCGGAATGAATACGAGAGGACATTGCCGGACCTTGGGCCTATTGACGGTCGAACGTGGGAACCCGCTGTCTGGATGGGTGACTCGACCGCCGGTTAGCATCTACCCATGACAGATACCCCTGACACGACAACCACAGTTCCTGAGCCTGGTAGGGATGATGGGCGGAGGGGCAGGTACCCGGCGCATCTGGTGTTGTGGAACCTTGACGATGTTGTTCGAATGTTGGGTATTAGCCGCAGCACGGCTTATCGGCACCTGAAAGAAAAGCCTTGGTCGCATCACCGTATCGGCACGGACCTTAAGTTTTCTGAGGCGGACATTGAAGCTATCCACGCCCTATATAAGCAGCCGGTGCCTGAACCGCGGAGGACGCCGCGTGTCGGGACACGGGCAAACCGAGCCCGTAGGAATAGCGGCAAAGATCACCTCTAGTCCGCAAAAAGTCCGCAAGAAGTCCGCAAACCGTCGAAATCAAACAACCATTGCCAACAACAAAAACCGCGGAATCTAGCGGTATGCGGCATCATCCGACAACAGCCAACCAGGTTGTTTTAGTTCGAGCTCTACTACGGCGTCTGGTCTGACTCGTCTGACTATTTTTCCCGGCTATGCGCCACGTTCCGGTTATGCACCCCGGCAGGATTCGGCTGCGTACCGTCCCCAGAGCGAGTCCGGACCGGTGCCGCCAAAGGCCTCCCGGTCATCCCGCAGCGCGCGGCACAGAACGGGTGAGTCCGCGAAACTCCGGCGCATGTACGCCTCCCAGTCCGTCTTCTCGGACGTGAAGGCCTGCGTTCCCATCTGGTACTTCAGGTGGGCAAAGTGATCCAGGATCCGGTGGGCCGTCGCTTCGGCCCGGCCAGCCAGCTGCTGTGCCTCCTGCTTCGCCGCAGGATCCCGGATCGCCGCCGCTTCCGGCAGCTCCTGGCGGTGCCAGAAGTACGGCTGCAGGTCCACGTTGTCCACGAAGATCCTGTCGATTTCCTGTTGCTGGGCATAGAGGGAGGACGCGGTGCTGCTTTCCAAGGTGCTCCTGATGCCGAGGTACTGGTAGGCCGCCGCGATGAGCGTGGCGGCCACGCCTGCCCCGATGAGGAGCAGCTCTGCCCTCCTGAGCCTGCGGGCACCGTTTCCCTTCGCGCGCGCCCGTGCGTGGTCCTCATCCTGGCGCCGTTGGTGCGCCGAAAGCTGGCTCCAGGCGTGCTGAGACCGGGAGCCAGCCTGTTCCGGCGGGTGCCTCCGAGACGAAGACCCTTTCAAGCCTTCCCCCCAACAAGGTTTGAAGTGCACTGCCAAGACCCAGCGTAGGCACGCCCCCGTGCCGGCGCAACGTTACGGCGGTGTTTTCGGGCAGGTTCGACGGTCAGAAGGCGGCGTACATGGTCCGCTGCGGACCGGCCTCGCTGCCCAGATAGGCGCCTTTGTCGGCAAAACCCGCCTTCAAGTACGCTCCCTGCCCGGCGGGGTTGTGCTCGTTGACTGAAAGCACGACGCCGGCCTGCCCGCCTCCCAGCCTGGCTGTCAGTTTGGCGGCCGCCGCCACCGCCGCTGAGGCTGCCGCCTGTCCCAGGCCCTGGCCCTGCCGCCGCCTGTCGATCAGGAACCCGCGCAGCAGCCATGCGGAGTCGTCGTCGGGCCAGCCCGCGAGGCGGGCTGCCCCCGACTGCAGGGTCAGCACCCCGGCTGCCCTGCCGCCGGCCTCGATGACATAGGGCCTGCGGGACGGGTCCTCGAGCCCCGCCAGCATCATGCGCAGGGGGTCGCCCACAAACTCCTGCTGGCCAGGGGCGAGTTCCAGTTCCGCCACCGCACCCAGCTGGATGGCCCGGGCATCGGCATCCAGGTCGCGCAATGGAATGAGCCATACGTCCGGACACATACGCTGTCAGGAAGCAGGTGCCGTCCCGTCCGCGGGCGGGCCTGCCGGATCCATCCACATGACCTCCCACAGGTGCCCGTCGGGGTCCTGGAAGCTGTGGCTGTACATGAAGCCGTAATCCTGCACCGGCTGTGATTCTGTTCCGCCTTCTGCCAAGGCCTTGCTCACCATCTGGTCCACAGCCTCCCGGCTGTCCACGGAGAAGGCCATGATGGCTTCGGTGGCCGAGGTTGCGTCCACAATCTCCTTCGAGGTGAACGTCTTGAAGAACTTCTCCACGAGGAACATGACATAGGCGTCGTCGTTGATCACCATGCACGTGGCGTTCTCGTCCGTGTAGTCCTGGTTGAACGTGAAGCCCAGGGCGGTGAAGAAGCGCGTGGACCGGTCGAGGTCCTTGACGGGCAGGTTCATGAAGATTTGGGTAGCCATGCGCCCAAACCTAGCACCGGTTTACTGGCCGTAGAAGACCTTCTCAAAGACCCCCCGGGCACGCCTGCTCACCCGCAGATAGTTCTCCTCGAACGCCGTGGCCATCCCTTCCTCGTAGCCGCACCATCTGGCCACGGCCTCCAGGTCGCGGCGGGACGAGGGCAGCAGGTCGGAGGCGCGGCCCGTCCAGATCACGTTCGCAGAACGGATCCGGCTGGCGAGCCGCCACGCGTCGGCCAGCAGGGCGGCGTCACCGTCTTCCAGCAGCCCGAGTGACGCAGCCGCGCGGAGGGCCTTCAGTGTGGATGTGGTCCGCAGTTCGGGATGTTTTCCGGCGTGCTGCAGCTGCAGCAGCTGAACGAGCCATTCCACATCGCTGAGGCCGCCCCGCCCCAGTTTGAGGTGCCTGGCGGGATCGGCACCGCGGGGAAGCCGCTCGGACTCAACCCGTGCCTTGATGCGCCGTATCTCCCTGACATCCGCGTCGGAGACGGTCTCCGGGTACCGGATGGGATCGATCAGCTTCACGAAGTCGGCCGCGAGCCCGTCGTCGCCGGCGATCGGCCGGGCACGGAGCAGTGCCTGCGCTTCCCAGATGAGCGACCAGCGGCGGTAGTACTCGCTGTAGGACTCCAGCGACCGCACCATGGCGCCGCTCTTGCCCTCCGGGCGGAGGTCGGCGTCGACGGCCAGGACCCGCTCAGCCATGATCGCCGGCTTGAGCGGCTGCGTCAGGAGGCTGGACACATGGGCCACGATCTTGGCGGCCTGCTGCTGGGCTTCGTCGTCGGAGGCACCGGGCAGCGCACGGTGGACGTACAGGACATCGGCGTCTGACCCGTAGCCGATCTCCTGCCCGCCCTGCCTGCCCATGGCCACCACCAGCACCGAGGTCTTCAGCGGGCCGGCGGCGGAGACAATGTTTTCTGCCACCCGCAGGGCACCCAGGATGGCGGCCCGGTCCGTTTCGGCCAGCGCCTCCCCCACCTGGTCCTGGGCGAGGAGCCCGGCGCTGTCCGCGATGGCGATCCGCAGGATTTCCCGGCGGCGGATGAGCCGGATGAGGCGCATGGCGCTTTCCGGGTCGGCGTGCCGGGACATCTTGGAGGCGATCTCGCCCCACTGGGCCTCGAAGCTGAGCGGCGTCAGGTCCTTGTCCGTTCCCAGCCAGGACACTGATTCCGGCGATACTTCGAGCAGGTCGGCGATGAGGCGCGAGTTGGAGAGCATGTGGCACAGCCGTTCGGCGGCTGCGGCCGAGTCGCGGAGCATGCCGAGGTACCAGTGGGTTGTGCCGAGGGACTCGCTGATCCTGCGGAACGCGAGCAGCCCGGCGTCGGGGTCTACGCCCTCGGCCAGCCAGCCGAGGAGGATGGGCAGCAGCTGCCGCTGCAGTGCGGACCGTCGGCTGACCCCGCCCGTCAGTGCCTCGATGTGGCGGAGGGCGCCCTGCGGGTCCCGGTAACCGAGCGCCGCGAGCCGGCCCTGCGCGGCTTCCGGCGTCAGGCGCGCATCCTCGCTGCTGAGCTTTGCGGCCGTGTTCAGGAGCGGACGGTAGAAGATCCGGTCGTGGAGTTCGCGCACCGAGCGCTTTGTCCGCTGCCACGCGGCCAGCAGCGCATCCGGGTGGGGCCGGTCGGTGGAGAACGGTCCCAGCACCGCCTTGGCGAGGGTCCGGAGGGCTTCCTCTTTGACGGGCATCAGGTGGGTGCGGCGCAACTGGAAAAGCTGGATGCGGTGTTCGAGGAGCCGCAGATACCGGTAGGCGCGGTCGAATTCGGCTGCGTCCGCCCGGCCGATGTAGCCGCCGGTCGAGAGCGCAGCGATGGCCGACGTCGTGTCCCGGCGCCGGAGCGATTCGTCTGATTTGCCGTGCACGAGCTGGAGCAGCTGGACGGTGAATTCAACGTCGCGCAGCCCGCCCCGGCCCAGCTTGATTTGCCGCTGTTCCTCGGCCGGGGGGATGTGTTCGGTCACCCGGCGGCGCATGGCCTGCACAGATTCCACGAATCCGTCCCGGCTCGCCGAGGTCCACACGAGCGGTGAAACGGCCTCCTCGTACCGGGCGCCCAGCTCTGCGTCACCCGCAATGGTCCTGGCTTTCAGAAGTGCCTGGAACTCCCAGCTTTCCGCCCAGCGGGCGTAGTAGCTCTGGTGTGAGGCGAGCGTCCTGACCAGCGGGCCGGACTTACCCTCCGGGCGGAGGTTGGCGTCAACTTCCCACAGGCCCGGTTCACGGGCCGGGGAGGAAATGGCGCGCGAGATGCCGGAGGCCAGCGCCGTGCCGATGGTGTTGGCCCGGGCGTCGTCCAGCTCCCCTGCCTCCACCACGTAAATGACATCGACGTCGGAAATATAGTTAAGTTCGCGGGCACCGCACTTGCCCATCCCGATCACTGACAGTGCGACGTCGGCGACCTCGCCGGCGTCGAACTTTTCCGCCGCTTCAGCGCGGGAGACCGCGAGGGCGGCCTCGATGGCGGCCCCTGCCAGGTCGGCAAGTTCGGCACCGACGGCGGGCATGAAGTCCAGCGGGTCAGCGGCGCAGAGGTCCTTGACGGCGAGGTCCACCACGCCCCGGCGGTACGCGGTGCGCAGTGCCTCATAGGCCTCCGGGCCGGCGATGCCTGCCACCGGACGGGCGGCGCTGGGGTCGGCGCGGACGGACCTGAGCAGCTGGGCGCGCAGCTCGGCGGGGTCTGCCGGGAGCGGTTCCGGACTGGCGTTCACGCTGAACGCGTCCAGGTGCTCCGGACGCCTGATCAGGAACTCACCAAGGGCCTCGCTGGCGCCCAGGACCCGGTACAGCGGTTCGCTCACGTCCGTGTCCGCCGCTGCCAGCTTCCGCAGGTCGGGGTGCTTTTCGATCAGCCGGACAAGCGACTGCAGGGCGGCATCCGGGTTGGCCGCCAGTTGCAGGCCGGCAAACAGGACATCCTGGTCAATGCCCTCCAGCTCGGGGGCGGCGAGGAACCGCTCCCCCTTCTCCAGGTCACTGAAGCCGGCGGTAATGAGCCGGCGGGCCAAGCTCACCGCGGCCGCCTACAGAATGGCCAGGTTGCGCTGCAGCTCATAGGGGGTGACCTGCAGGCGGTAGTCCTGCCATTCCGCGCGCTTGTTCCGAAGGAAGTGCTCGAAGACCTGTTCACCCAGGATCTGCGGCATCAGTTCGGAGTCCTCCATGGCACGGATTGCGTCATGCAGGCTGGCGGGAAGGGGGTCATGTCCCATTGCCCGGCGCTCGGCGGAGCTCAGCGACCAGATGTCGTCCTCCGCCGCGGCGGGCAGTTCGTAGCCTTCCTCGATGCCCTTCAGTCCCGCACCCAGGAGCACCGCGTAAGCCAGGTAGGGGTTGGCAGCGGAGTCGATGCCGCGGTATTCGATCCGCGCGGACTGTCCCTTCCCGGGCTTGTACAGCGGGACCCGGACGAGGGCGGAACGGTTGTTGTGGCCCCAGCTCAGGTAGCTGGGCGCCTCTCCCCCGCCCCAGAGGCGCTTGTAGGAGTTCACGAACTGGTTGGTGACCGCCGTGAACTCGGGGGCATGCTTGAGGATGCCCGCGATAAACTGGCGCGCCGTCTTGGAGAGCTGGAACTCCGCGCCCGCCTCGAAGAAGGCGTTGGTGTCACCTTCGAAGAGCGAGAAGTGCGTGTGCATGCCGGAACCCGGGTGCGCGGTGAAGGGCTTGGGCATGAACGTGGCGTATGTGCCCTGCTGCAGCGCCACCTCCTTGATGACGGTGCGGAACGTCATGATGTTGTCCGCAGTCTGCAGGGCGTCGGCGTAGCGCAGGTCGATTTCGTTCTGGCCGGGGCCGGCTTCGTGATGGCTGAACTCCACGGAGATGCCCACGGATTCCAGCATGGTCACGGCCGTGCGGCGGAAGTCCTGGGCCACGCCGCCGGGCACGTGGTCAAAGTAGCCGCCTTCGTCCACCGGAATGGGTGATCCGTCGGGGCCGGGCTCCTGCGACTTGAGCAGGTAGAACTCGATCTCGGGGTGCGTGTAGCACGTGAACCCCATGTCGGCTGCCTTGGCGAGGGTGCGCTTGAGGACGTTGCGGGGGTCCGCCGCGGAGGGCTCGCCGTCGGGAGTAAGGATGTCGCAGAACATGCGGGACGTCTGCTCCGTCTCGCCGCGCCACGGAAGGATCTGGAAGGTGGACGGGTCCGGCTGGGCCAGCATGTCCGACTCGAAGACCCGGGCCAGGCCCTCGATGGCTGAGCCGTCAAAGCCAAGGCCCTCGTCGAAGGCACCTTCGACCTCGGCGGGTGCCAGCGCCACCGACTTGAGCGAGCCCACGACGTCGGTGAACCACAGGCGCACAAAGCGTACGTCGCGCTCTTCGATCGTGCGCAGGACAAACTCTTGCTGGCGGTCCATTAAGCCTCTTCTCCGGTCTGCATCCATGCCCTGGTCCGTCCACGACGGAGCAGCGGCAGCTCACGAATCACTTTACTAAGCATTTAGGCGTAATGCTGGCCGGGCTCCACCGCGTAACACAGCGTTAACACGCGGACGGTGAACGGCAAGCCAAGGACAGGCAAACCGGCTATGACACGAATCACCCATGATCCCGTGGTGCCCGGTGGCTAGCACAGCGGGTCGCGGACTACGCTCTTGGCATGGCCTCAACCAGCAGTCCCGATCCAAGCACGTCCGCTGAAGTACCTGCACCTTACGGGAACGGCCCCGCAGCAGCTGCGGCACCGGCGTCGGAACCCGCCAAAAAGCCCCTTTCCCGGATCCGCACGCACCACCTGCAGCAGGCCAAAACCAGCGGCGAACGCTTTGCCATGCTCACTGCGTACGACCAGTACACGGCTGAGATCTTCGACCAGGCCGGCATCGAGGTCCTGCTGGTGGGGGACTCCGCCTCCAACAACGTCTTCGGCAACGAGACCAGCCTGCCCGTCACCGTCGATGAACTGCTGCCGCTGTGCCGTGCGGTCACCCGTTCGGCCAAACGGGCCCTGGTGGTGGCGGACCTCCCCTTCGGCAGCTATGAGGTGTCGCCGCAGCAGGCCGTGGCCACCGGCGTGCGTTTCCTCAAGGAGGGTCTGGCGCACGCCGTGAAGCTCGAGGGCGGCAAGTTCTACGCTGACACGGTCAGGGCGATGGTCCAGGCCGGGATTCCGGTCATGGCGCACATCGGCTTCACGCCCCAGAGTGAGCATTCCCTGGGCGGCTACCGCGTGCAGGGCCGGGGCGACGACGCCGCGCGCCTCATTGAGGACGCCGCGGCGCTGGCCGACGCCGGCGCGTTCTGCGTCCTCATGGAAATGGTTCCTGCTGAAACGGCAAAGGCCGTGGACGCCGCCATCCCCGTGCCCACCATCGGCATCGGCGCGGGCAACGCCACCACGGGCCAGGTTCTGGTCTGGCAGGACATGGCGGGCCTCCGCGGCGGCAGGATGGCCAAGTTCGTCAAGCAGTACGCGGATCTCCGGACCATGCTGGGCGACGCCGCCAGGGCCTATGGCGACGACGTCCGCTCGGGACAGTTCCCCGGGCCGGAACACTCCTTCTAAAAGCGGGAGTTCCTTTCAGTCCTCGTCGCCTTTTTCCCAGGCTTCATTGCGGGCCTTGACCTTCTCGAGGGCGTGTTCCGCCTCTTCCCGCGTCTTGTACGGACCGATCAGCTGGGTCCAGTCCGACATCGCGTCTTCCTCCACCATGTGGGTCTTGACGTTGTACCAGTACTCGGGCATCGGGATTCCTCGCTTTCCGGTTTAACAGCAGGCCGGGGCCGTGATCCACGTAACTTAACCCGCAACGGCTGGCACCGGGCGCATTAATTTACATGGCGTTCTGTACTGCCTTATATGATCAATCTATGCCTTCCTTAGCCTCGACCGCACCCACCGGCACGCTTACTCCGGGAACCGTCAGCCCGCAGCGGCCGGTTCCCGCGTCGATCCCGCGGCCTGAGTATGTCGGCAAGCCAGGCCCGGCCAAATTCACGGGCTCGGAGGTCAAGGCACCCGAGACCATCGAGAAAATCCGGGTGGCGAGCAGGATCGCAGCCCAGGCCATCGTGGAGGTGGGCAAGCACATCCGGCCGGGCATCACCACCGACCAGCTGGACGCCGTCGGCCACGAGTTCCTGCTTGACCACAACGCGTACCCGTCCACGCTGGGGTACCGCGGCTTCCCCAAGTCGCTGTGCTCTTCGCTGAATGAAGTGATCTGCCACGGCATTCCGGACAGCACGGTGGTGCAGGACGGCGACATCATCAACATCGACATCACCGCCTTCATCGGCGGGGTCCACGGCGACACCAACCACACCTTCCTGGTGGGCGATGTGGACGAGGAGTCGCGGCTGCTGGTTGAGCGGACCAGGGAGTCCCTCAACCGTGCCATCAAGGCCGTTGCCCCCGGCCGCCAGATCAACGTCATCGGCCGCGCCATCGAGTCCTACGCCAGGCGTTTCGGCTACGGCGTTGTCCGCGACTTCACCGGCCACGGCGTAGGCGAGGCCTTCCACACCGGACTGATCATCCCGCACTATGACGCCGCGCCCGCCTACAACACCGTGATCGAGCCCGGCATGGTGTTCACCATCGAACCCATGCTGACCCTCGGCACCATCGAATGGGACATGTGGGCCGACGACTGGACCGTAGTAACCAAGGACCGCAAGCGCACCGCGCAGTTCGAACACACGCTCCTCGTCACCGAATCAGGTGCCGAAATCCTTACCCTTCCCTGACGCCAGGCGACCGCCCGCGTCTTTGAGGGCAATTCACCCTTGCCCAACCCGAGCCCCTACCCTGCCACGAACGGAATCCCATTGGCCAAGAAGGACGAAAAGACCCGCAAGAACGCCCCGCTGATCGGTATCGACATCGGCGGCACCGGAATCAAGGGCGGCATCGTAGACCTGAAGAAGGGCAAGCTGATCGGCGATCGTTTCCGCTTGGCAACCCCGCAGCCGGCCACGCCGGAAGCGGTGATCGAAGTGGTGGCCAAGGTCGTCGAGGAACTCTCGGCGCGTCCCGACGCGCCGGCTGCGGACAGCCCCATCGGCGTGACGTTCCCCGGCATCATCCAGCACGGCGTGGTCCACTCCGCCGCCAACGTGGACAAGAGCTGGCTCAACACGGACATTGATGCGCTGCTCACGGCGCGCCTTGGCCGGCCGGTGGAGGTCATCAACGACGCCGATGCGGCCGGCCTGGCCGAAGCCCGGTACGGTGCAGGCGCCGGAGTCGGCGGCACTGTCCTGGTCATCACGCTGGGCACCGGCATCGGTTCCGCGTTCATCTTCAACGGCCACCTCGTGCCTAACGCCGAACTCGGCCATCTGGAAATCGACGGCTTCGACGCCGAAAGCAAGGCGTCCGCAGTAGCCCGGGAACGGGACGGCCTCAGCTGGGAAGAGTACAGCGTCCTGCTGCAGCGTTACTTCTCCCACGTCGAGTTCCTGTTCCCCCCCGAGCTCTTCATCGTCGGCGGCGGCATCTCCAAGCGCGCCGACGAGTACCTGCCGCGGCTGAAGCTGCGCACGCCGATCGTTCCTGCTGAGCTGAAGAACGAGGCCGGCATCGTGGGCGCTGCCCTGGAGATCGCCGTTAAGCACGAGCTGGCGAAATAGACCCGCTTACCCCAGCAAGCCCGAAGGCGGCAGACAGGATGTCTGCCGCCTTCGGCGTTTCGTCAGCGCCGCCCACAACGGGTGCGGACAGCCCACAACAATGCGGACAGAGCTCACACGAGTTAGGTAAACTGCAGCCAGGCAGTGATATTCACACACCAAAGGATGAGCCCATGAAGCGCAAGGCCACCGCCCTCGACGTCGCCAAGCTGGCAGGCGTCTCGCGGAGCGCTGTGTCGCTGGTGCTGAACGGCCGCGGCAACGGCAATGTGGCGCTCGAAAGCCAGCAGCGGATCCGCGATGCGGCCGCTGCCCTCAACTACTCCCCCAACAAGATCGCGCTGAGCCTGCGCAACCAGCAGTCGCGGATCATCGGAATCGTCTCGGACCAGGTGGTCACCAGCCCGTTCGACGGCAACATCATTGCCGGCGCGGACGCCGTCGCCCGGGAACACGGCTTTGTCACCGTGGTCATGGATACGGAACTGGACGAGTCCCGCGATGAAAGCGCCGTCGAAACCCTGCTGGACCGCCAGGTGGACGGCCTGATGTACGTGACCGTGGGCCTGCGCCCGCTGCATGTGCCCCCGAACATGGCCCGGGTCCCGTCGATCCTGGCCAACTGCTTCGATGACCGGCCGAACGCCGGGCTGCCGGCGGTGATCCCCGACGAAGTCCGCGGCGGCCGGGAAGCTGCCGGGCACGTCATGGGCCTTGGCCACCGGGACATCGCCTTCCTTGCCGGCGACTCCCTGACCCCTGCCGCGCCCCGCCGGATCGAGGGCTACCGTCAGGCCTTCAGCAGCGCCGGGATGCCTGTTAATGAGGACCGGGTCCTCCAGGTGGGCTGGGACATCGACGCCGGATTCCACGGCGCCATGAAACTCCTCGATGGCACGGAGCCAGGGGCTCGGCCAACCGCCATCCTGTGCGCCAACGACCGCCTGGCCATCGGCGTCGTGCTGGCCTGCTACCGTCTGGGCCTGAGTGTCCCGCAGGACGTGTCGGTCATGGGCTACGACGACGAATTCCGTGTTGCGAAGACCATGGTCCCGGCGCTCAGCACCATGGCCCTGCCGCTTCGGGAGATGGGGGCGGCGGCCATGACGTCGCTGCTCGCCGAGGTCGGGTCCGTCCCGGGCGGAGAGAATCCCGACGACGGGGCGCCGGCTACCGCCCCCAGTTCCGCAACCGAGACCATGGTTCCCTGCCAGCTGGTGGTGCGGGACTCCACCGGGCCGGTCCCCGCCGGGCGCTGACCTGGCCGGACACTCCAGCCCGGCCGGCCCGGCCGGGTCAGGCCAGGCGGGCTAGGCGGGCTGCGTGAGTTCCCAGACGTCGGCCGCAGCTCCCGCCGGGAGGCGCAGCTGCCATTCCTCACCCGCTGCCGGGTAGGCCCGGAGCGTCGTCGCGACGGAACCGGCCCGGTAGACCTCCACGAGCGAGGCATCCACGAACACCCGCAGCTCCTCCCCCGGCCGGATGTTCCCGCTGAAAACGGTCTGGCTGTTGCCGTTGCCGGCCAGCAGGAGTTCGACGGCGGTGTCCGGCGACTCAAATGCACCTGCCGTCACCACGGCCTCGGCAACGCCCGGCAGTGTCACCGTCCCCGAAGCCTGGCTGGTGCGCAGCACTCCACGGTAGGCATTCACCTCGGGGGCGGGGCTGACGGCCAGGGCACCATCCACTACGGAAAGCTCGCGGGGGAACGTCAAAACCCCGGCCCAGCCGGTGGCATCGATGTCCTCCTGGCTGCGGCCGCGCCGGCCGTCGCGCCCCGGGCCCTCGTTGGCCCAGCCCCACAGCAGGGCCCGGTCCTCCAGAGCCACCACCTGCGGAGCGTAGAAGTCGCGGCCGAGGTCCGACTTTCCGCCGGCCCGGGGCGTGAACACGGGCAGTCCAGTCGCCGGGTCCTCGATCAGCGACCCGATCAGGTGGCCCACCCCGTTGGCGTGCTCGTGCGCGTCACCGGAAAGCCACAGCGAGAACATCATCACCCAGGTGCCCGGTTCTGTGGAGCTGCCATCGGGCACGCGCACCAGCTGCGGGCACTCCCATATCTCGGCCGGGGTGAACTCCGAGGCCACCGGGTGGTCGGAGGTCAGCCAGATGCCTTGGTACTTCCAGTCGGACATGTCCTCCACGCTGTACAGGAGCAGTGCGGCCTGCCCCGTGGCCAGCCCGGCGCCCTGGATGGCGTACCGCTTGCCCTTGAACGTGAAAATGAACGGGTCCCGTACCGCCGTCACCATCCCGTCCGCCGGCATTGTGGCCGCCACATGCCCTGTCTGTTCCCAGTGGACCAGGTCCTCCGAGCCGCGGGCGATGACCACCTGCGAGTGGCCGCCGTCGCTGCGGACGCCGGAGTAGGCTGCGGTGGGAACACCGCCGTCGTCCGTCACCACGCCTGTCCAGCAGCCGTACTCGTCCGGGCCGCCGTCCTGCGGGCGGAGCGCGACCGGGTGTTCCTCCCAGCGGACCAGGTCGGCCGAACTCACGTGGCCCCAGGCGATCTTGTGGTGCCGGGCCGAGTCCGGGTTGTACTGGAAGAAGACGTGGTACCGGCCGTTGATGAAGCTGATGCCGTTGGGGTCGTTGATCCAGCCCTGTGCGGGGCGCGGGTGGAACCGGGGGAAGGCGGGGTCGGGGTGGGTGGCGGCGACATCGGCAAAGTGAACGGTGTTGGAGTGAACGGTGTTGAAGTGGACGGCGGCGAGGTCCGGGGAGGGCATGGCGGGGCCTTTCGGGCTTGAAGGAATTGGGGTTATTTGCCGGTGCCGGCCGTGAGGCCGTCCTGCAGTGCGCGCTGGCCGAAGATGAAGACCACCAGCGCAGGAATCATGGACAGGACCACGCCTGCGAGCACCACTGAGATGCTGCCGGTGCCGAGATTGCCCTGGAGCGAGACGAGTCCCAGCGGGAGGGTGAAGTTCTGTTCGGAAATGGTGAGGATGAGCGGGCGGAAGAACTCGTTCCAGTGGAAGTTGAAGGCGAGGATTCCCACGATCGCCATGCCGGGCAGCGCCAGCGGCGCATACACCGAGCGGAAGGTGCGCCAGGGGCTGGCTCCGTCAATCGACGCCGCCTCGGCAAGTTCCGCCGGGAGGCCCATGAAGTACTGGCGCATCAGGAAGGTGCCGAACGCCGTCGGAATGGCCGGCAGGATCAGGGCGAGCAGCGTGTCCGACAGGCCCATGCCTCGGATGAGCATGAAGACGGGCACAATCGTCACCTGCACGGGCACCATCATGGTCGCCAGCACGATCGAGAACAGCGCCCCGCGGCCGCGGAATTTCAGGTGAGCGAACGCGTACCCCGCCAGCGCTGCGGAAATCATCTGGCCGACTGCGATCAGCCCGGTCACCAGGGCACTGTTGAGGACGAGGAGGACGATGTTCAGCTGCTGGAAGACTTCCCCGTATGAGGTGAAGTCCGGGTTCCAGGGGATGAACGACGGCGGCAGCCTGAAGGATTCCGACGGCGAACGCAGCGACGTGGACAGGGTCCACAGCACCGGGCCCAGCGTCAGGGCGGCCGCGAGCACCAGCAGGAGGATCCGGACGGCGAAGCTCCAGTTGAACCTTTTCCGGCTGGGCGCCGTTACGGGGAGGCCTTCGGACAGCCGGGGGGAATGTCCGGCCAGGCCGTGGTCAGTTGTGGTTGTCATGGCTGGCCTTACTGGTAGAAGACGAATCGTTTGCTGAGCCGGAACTGTGCGGCCGTGATGGCCATGATGATCAGCGTGAGCAGCACGCCAATCGCGGACGCCTGGCCGAATTCGAGCCGCTGGAAAGCCGATTCGAAGATCACCATGACGGCGGTCCGGGTGGAGTCGCCGGGGCCGCCGCGGGTCAGGACATAGGGCTGGTCGAACACCTGCAGGGCGCTGATGATGGCCATCACTGAGGCCACCAGCGTGGTGGGGCTCAGCAGCGGCAGGGTCACGTGGAGGTGCTTGCGCCAGCCGGTGGCGCCGTCAATCGAGGCCGCTTCGTACGTCTCGCCGGGAATGGAAGCCAGGCCGCCGATAAACAGCAGGAAGGAGAAGCCGAAGTTCTGCCACACGTAAACAAGGATCACGACGGCGGCGGACCCGCCCGGTGTGGTCAGCCAGGGCACCGCGGGGATGCCCGCGAGCGACAGGAACCAGTTGACCACGCCGAACTGTTCGTTGAAGAGGTACCTCATGAAGATGGACACCGAGGCGGCGGAGAGGATCAGCGGAAAGAAGAACGCGGACCGGAAGAACACGCGCAGCCACGCCGGCATCTTCTCCTGCACCATGATCGCCAGCGCCAGTGCGAGGCCCAGCTGGAGGGCCACGGCCACCACCACGAAAACGATGGTGTTCAGGAATGACACGCGGACGGTGGGGTCCTGGACGACTTCGGAGAAGTTGTTGAAGCCAACAAATGCGGGTGCCGAAATGATGTCCCACCGGAAGAAGGCCAGGACCACTGAGGCCACGATGGGGATCAGCGTGAACATGCCCATGCCCAGGATGGTGGGGGCCAGGAAGATCCAGGCCAGCCAGCGCTGGCTGTGCCTGCCGTTGTTTCCGCGCGGGGTGCGGGCGCCGGGCGCGCCGCCGGCGCCTTCAGTACCGGCCGCCGTCGTGCTCCTGCGCTTTACGGCCCGCTTGGGCCGCTCCCGCGATGGCGTGGTGGTGCTCATGACTGCCTCCTCAGGGCAAGTTCAAGGTCGCGCTGCATGGAGGCGAGGGCCTGCTTGAGCTGCCGCTCGTCCCCGCTGACTGCGAGCGATACGTTTTTCATCAGGGCCGTTTCGACGGCGGCCTGCTGGGGCGGTGCCGGGATGGGGCCGGTGGCCGGGAAACGGTCCAGGGTGTCGTAGAAAACCTTCCAGTGGGCGGGCCCCTTGCCGGCGTACAGCTGTTCGTTGACCATGGAACGGCGCGCCGGCGTCGTAATCGGGTTGGGGAAGATCAGTTCCATGGCCTCGCGGCTGGAGCTGAACTTGACCCATTCCCAGGCTGCATCCTTGTCCTTTGCGGTCTTCATGATGGCGTAGCCGGCGGTGCCGAACTGGTGGCGCTGGGTCTTCCAGCGCGGGAAGAACTGGACGTCGAAATCGTTCGCGCCCATGCCTGCCTCGTGCAGGCCCTGCACCCAGTAACCGCCGGCGGGCGTGGTGCCGATGCGGTTGGAGGCGAACAGGCCCACCAGGGAGCTGCCGCCGCCTTCCTCGGGCCGGACGCCCAGGCCGTCCTTGACCAGCCCGCGGAGGTAGTCGAAGGACTCAAACACGCGGTCGTCGTCGGCATTGGGTTCCAGCCACTGGTAGCCGCCGGAACGGAGGCTGCGTGAGGGGTCGTCGGCGTAGAAGCCGTCCCAGAGCCACTCGCCGCCCGCCGACCTGGTCTCCTTGAGGAAGCTGGTGTCGTTGGCGTAGAGCCACGGCACCACGCCGCCGAAGAGGCGGTTGGTCCAGTAGTAGGGCGTGAAGTCCGAGGTCCGGGCCTTGCGCATGGCCGCGAGGCTGTTGCGGAAGTCCAGGTGCGTCCAGTCGTCCGCCGGCCGCTCCAGTCCGGCCTGCGCAAAGGCGGCGGTGTTGTAGTACATGTTGGCCGCGTTCCAGTCCATCGGGAGCTGGTAGAGGCTGCCCTTGTACATGAAGGCTTCCACCAGGCTGGGGTGGACGTCATCGAAGAACTCCTTAATGTCCGTGGCGTCGCGACGGATGTATTCGTCCAGCGGGTGGGCAAGCTTTTCCGCGAACAGCTGGGCGCCCTCGGTGGCCACGTACACTACGTCCGGCGGAGTTCCCGCGGCCACCATGGTGAGGATCTTGGTGAAGAAGTCTTTCCAGTCCACGGCCTGGATGGCCTGGACCTTGACCCTGAGCTCCGGGTGGAGCCGGGTGAAGGCGTCGATGGCACGCTGGCGGGCGGCGGCGTCTGCGGCGGTGCCCATAATGGCGATGCTGAGGCTGTTGTCTCCGCGGCCCGGAATGTCGGTGCCGGAGAGCCGGGGCCACGACGCCACGGTTGCTCCGATGATTCCCGCGCCAAGGGCACCGAGGGCGGTGCGGCGGGTGATTTCCCGCAGGTGCCCGTTTGTGACTCCGGTCATGTTCGTTTTCCTTCCTAACACGTGTTAGGAACTGTAGAGGAGTCACCTAACACGTGTCAAGCATCACAAGGGAACGTGCAGGGAGTCCTGCCCGCATTTATGGATTTGCTGCCCGGCGGCATCCCAGGATGGACGCCCGTGCGGGGATGCCTTGCAGTCTGGAGCGTCAAAAGGAGCCGATAAGGCAGAAGCACCCGACCTTGACCCGGTCGGGTGCTTCTGGTGCTTACGCATCGGCCGCCTGCGGCGTCTGCACTGGAGCCGGTGGCGGCTGCGGCTTCCCCTCCGCTGCCGCCACCGGAGATTTTAGAGCGTGCTCTTCGCGGTGTTCTTCGCTGCCGGGCTCTTGCCTGTACTCTTGGCGTCGGCGTGCTTGGCGTCCGGGTTCTTGGCGTCCGGGCTCCTGACCGCGGAGTCCTTGTCCCCGGGCTCGGACGCCTTGCCCCCGGCCCCGGGGGCTGCCGCCTCCTTGGCCTCGGCGTCGGACTCGTGCCGGAGCAGCGCAATGGCTGATTCGAAGTCCTCGAGCGATTCAAACGCCTGATAGACGCTGGCGAAGCGGAGGTACGCCACCTTGTCCAGCTTCTGCAGCGGACCGAGGATGATCAGGCCAACCTCGTGGGCGTCGATTTCCGCCGCACCGGAGGCCCGGATGTTCTCTTCGACTTCCTGCGCGAGCATGGCGAGGTCGTCCTCGCTGACGGGCCGTCCCTGGCAGGCCTTGCGCACGCCGTTGATGACCTTGCTGCGGCTGAAGGGTTCGCCGACGCCGGAGCGCTTGATCACGGACAGGCTGGTGGTTTCCACGGTGGTGAAACGGCGCCCGCACTCGGGGCACTGCCGGCGGCGCCGGATAGCGGAGCCGTCATCGGCCATCCGGCTGTCCACCACGCGCGAGTCAGGGTTGCGGCAGAACGGACAGTACATGTTGTTCCTCCCCCGTTCCTTCCCCGCTGTTTAACAGACGCTTCCGGCACCATTTTACGGCTGCATATGGCCGAATAACAAGCCTGTAATTACTACATGTAGTGGGTCACCACTACATGTAGTGGTCAGCGCCCAGCCTGGAAGCGGACCGTGACCGCATCGCCGTGCGCCGGGAGATCCTCCGCTCCGGACAGGCTGACGATGTGCCCGCTGACCTGCCCCAGTGCAGCCTCCGAGTAGTTGATGACCTGGATGGCGCGCAGGAACGTCGTGACGTTCAGCCCGGACGAAAACGCCGCCGTGCCGCTCGTGGGAAGCACGTGGTTGGAGCCGGCGCAGTAGTCACCCAGGCTGACCGGGCTGTAGTCCCCGACAAAGATGGCACCGGCGTTGCGGATCCTCGCAGCCACGGCGGGAGCGTCCGCCGTCATGATCTCCAGGTGCTCGGCCGCGTACGCGTCGCACGCCGCGATGCCCTGCTCGAGGTCGTCGACAAGCACGACGCCGGACTGCGGACCGGACAGCGCCTCGCGGACCCGCTCGCTGTGCTTGGTGGATGCCGCCTGCAGTTCCAGCTCCTCACGGACGTCCGAGGCGAGCTTGAGCGAATCCGTGATCAGGACCGAGGCAGCCTTCGGGTCGTGCTCGGCCTGGCTGATCAGGTCGGCGGCAACGAAGGAGGGACGGGCCGTGGAGTCCGCAAGGATGGCGATTTCGGTGGTACCTGCCTCGGAGTCGATTCCCACCACGCCCTTGACGAGGCGCTTTGCTGTGGCCACGAAGATGTTCCCGGGGCCGGTCACGACGTCGACCGGTTCCAGCGCGGCGGCGCCGGCATCACCGGGCACACCGTAGGCGAAGGCGGCGATGGCCTGCGCCCCGCCGATGGCGTACACCTCGTCAATACCCAGCAGCGCCGCGGCGGCCAGGATGGTCGGGTGCGGAAGACCGCCAAAGTCCTTCTGCGGCGGCGACGCCAGCGCGATCGATTCCACCCCTGCGGCCAGCGCCGGAACGACGTTCATGATCACGGAGGACGGATACACCGCCAGGCCGCCGGGAACGTAGAGTCCCACGCGTTTAACCGGCACCCACTTCTGGCTCACCACCGCGCCGTCGCCGAGGGAGATGTCGACGTCGGCCGGCCGCTGCCCGTCCGCGAACCGCCGGGCGCGGCTGATGGACTCTTCCAGCGCCGAACGCACGGCCGGATCAAGCCCCTCGAGGGCCGACTGGAGCGCCTCGGCCGGAACACGCGGGTGGGCCTGCTCCACGTCGTCGAACTTCTGCGCGAAGTCCGCAAGGGCGGCAAAGCCGCGCTGCCGGACAGCCGTGATGATGTCCGTGACCTTCTGCTCGGCGTCCGCGACCGTCTGCTGCCGGGCCCGGGGCACCGCCTCGCGGAGTTCGGCCAGGCTGAGGCTGCGGCCGCGCAGGTCAACGGTGCGGAAGTCGACGGCGGGGATATTCTGGCGTCCCTGCGAATCTGGGCTGGTGGGGCTGTCCGGAGAAGTGGTCACCGGTTCATTTTACGCGCCGCCGCTCCGGTCCTGATTCTGTTGCCGGCCCCTGTTGCCGGCCGTTAGTTACAGCGGCCGTTACTGCCAGGTGCGGGCGTCATCCGCGTCGTGGTCCGCGGAGGTGCGCAGGAGCCCGATGATGCGCAGGACGAAGAAGCCGGCTGCGACTGCCGCGGGCCACAATACGAGGACAGTCAGGGACCGCAGCGAGAAGGCAACACTGGCGTTGGCCGATGTGTCCTGCGGACCGCCCAGCCAGCCGCCCGCCAGCACGCCGGTCTGCCATGCCAGGACAGCTGCAGCGGCGCTTGCCGCAACGGAGAGCAGCAGCAGCCGCCGCGTTCCGCCGTCGCGCCGGCCGGACAACAGCACAGCCACAAGGCAGCCAGCCAGCACAAACAGTCCGGCCAGCACCAGGTCCCGGGGCAGCCAGCCCTGGCTGTTGGTTCCGGATGCCAGCGCCGCGTTTCCCGACATGAGGTTCTTTCCGCCCGGGGCCAGGAGCCACCACAGGAGCCCGGCCGGAATGCCTGCCGCGATGATTCCCGACACCCATAGCCAGTCCCGCCGTGTACCCCGGCGGATGCCCCGGGCCTGGTCGGACGAACGGACCGGAGGGGGTGCAGGGTGGGTCATGAAGAAACGTTAACAAATGTGGCCGGCAAATGTTGGCCGGCGGCCGCGGCACATGCCTGCCATCCGCCGGTGTGCCCCATCGGGCCGGAAGCCCAATAGTCTTGTAGTAGAGGCACAACCGGCACGGATGAAAGCAGGGAGATCGATTTCAGTGACGTCAGATGAAGCCGCCTTCGAGGGCACGTTCAAAGAGATGTTCCGCCGGCATGCAGCAGGCGTTGCCATCATCACCGTGAACTACGACGGCGTCCCTTACGGCTTCACGGCAACGTCAGTTGCCTCGCTGTCCGCCAAGCCGCCGCGCTTCACCTTCAACATGGCGCGCAGTTCCAGCTCGTGGCCGGCGGTCGCCAACACCACCTACATCGGCGTGCACATGCTGGGGCTGGAGAACCAGGAACTGGCCGACCGGTTCGCCCGGACCAAGGAACGCTTCGCCGGCGACCACTGGGCCCACGGACCCCATGACGTGCCGGTGCTCAAGGACGTTGCCGGCTGGCTGATAGGCAAGATCCAGATGCGCCTGTCCTTCGAGAACAACGCGGTCGTGGTGGTCGAGGTGGTGGAAGGGCAGGTCGGCGAGGACGGCTCACCGCTGCTGTACCACTCGGGAACCTACGGCCAGCCGGTTCCGCTCGACTACGAAATCTAAGCGTCGGGGCTACCTAGGCGTCGGGGCTACCTAAGCGTCGAGGCAGGCCGGCCCCAGCAGCACCTTGAGGTCGCCGAACAGCGACGGGTTCGGGTTCACCCGCAGGTGCACGGGAAGTGCCATGACCTCGATGCGGCTGTCGCCCTGCAGGTTCACCCGCACCTCGGAGTTGCCCCGGTGGTTGCGCAGCACGTCCCCCAGTTCCGTGACCACGGCCTCGGTGGCCTTGTGCGTGGGCATGGTGATCACCAGGGGTCCGTTGGTGCCCTGGCTGAGGTCCGGCACGGAGAGCTCCATGCAGTTCAGGGTCACGGCACCGTCATCGCGCCGCTGCAGCCGGCCCTTGACCACCACGATCAGGTCCTCGGCAAGAACCGAGGCGATCGGGCCGTAGACCTGGCCGAAGAACATGACCTCCATGGAGCCGCCGAGGTCCTCGATCTCCGCCCGTGCGTAGGCGTTGCCGCTGGCCTTCGCGATCCGGCGGCTCAGGGAGGTGATCATGCCCGCGATGGTGACGATGGCGCCGTCGTGCGGGCCGTCCTCGGCGATGATCGAGGTGATGGACTGGTCGGCGTGCTGGCTCAGGACGCCTTCCAGGCCCTGCAGCGGGTGGTCAGAGACGTACAGGCCCAGCATGTCGCGCTCAAACGCGAGCTTGTCCTTCTTCTCCCATTCCGGCAGGTCGGGGATCTCGATACTCAGCGATGACTCGGACTCGGCCTCATCGAAGCCGGCAAAGAGATCGAACTGGCCGATGGCCTCGTTGCGCTTGAGAGTGATGACGGAGTCGATGGCTTCTTCGTGGACCATGGCCAGCGCGCGGCGGTGGTGGCCGAGCGAGTCAAAGGCTCCGGCCTTGATCAGGGATTCAATGGTGCGCTTGTTGCACACCACCGCCGGGACCTTCATGAGGTAGTCCTTGAAGGAGGTGTAGGCGCCCTCCTTTTCCCGTGCCGCCACCATGGCCTCGACGACGTTGACGCCGACGTTGCGGATTGCGCCCATGCCGAAACGGATGTCCTCCCCGACCGGGGTGAAGTTCAGTGCCGACTCGTTGACGTCCGGCGGCAGCACCGTGATGCCCATGCGCCGGCATTCGTTCAGGTAGATCGCCGACTTGTCCTTGTCGTCGCCCACCGAGGTCAGCAGCGCGGCCATGTACTCCGGCGCGTAGTGCGCCTTCAGGTACGCCGTCCAGTAGGAAATCACGCCGTACGCGGCGGAGTGGGCCTTGTTGAAGGCGTAGTCGGAGAAGGGCAGCAGGATGTCCCACAGGGTCTTGACGGCCTCCATGGAGTAGCCGTTGTCCTGCATGCCCTGGGAGAAGCCGGCAAACTGCTTGTCCAGCTCGGACTTCTTCTTCTTGCCCATCGCGCGGCGCAGAATGTCTGCCTGGCCCAGGGAATAGCCGGCGAGCTTCTGCGCCACGGCCATAACCTGCTCCTGGTACACGATCAGTCCGAACGTGCCGCCGAGGATATCCTCCAGCGGCTCCGCCAGCTCCGGATGGATCGGCACGACCTCCTGGATCTTGTTCTTGCGGAGCGCGTAGTCGGTGTGGGCATTGGCGCCCATGGGGCCGGGCCGGTACAGCGCCAGCACCGCGGAAATGTCCTCGAAGTTGTCAGGCTTCATGAGCTTCAGGAGGGAGCGCATGGGCCCGCCGTCGAGCTGGAACACGCCCAGCGTGTCACCCCGGGCCAGCAGCTCGTAGGAGGCCGCGTCATCCAGCTCCAGCGTTTCGAGGTCCAGCTCGATGCCGCGGTTCATCTTGATGTTTTCCAGGGCGTCGGAAATGATCGTGAGGTTCCGCAGCCCCAGGAAGTCCATCTTGATCAGGCCAAGGCCCTCAGACGTCGGGTAGTCGAACTGCGTGATGACCTGGCCGTCCTGGAAGCGGCGCATGATCGGAATGACGTCGATGATGGGGTCCGAGGACATGATCACGCCGGCGGCGTGAACGCCCCATTGCCGTTTCAGGCCCTCGATGCCCAGGGCGGTTTCGAAAACCTTGGCGGCTTCGGGATCGGTGCTGATCAGCTGGCGGAAGTCCCCTGCCTCGCTGTAGCGCTTGGCATCCTTGTTCTGGATGTCGGCGAGCGGAATATCCTTGGCCATCACGGCAGGCGGCAGTGCCTTGGTCAGCTGCTCGCCCATGCTGAAGGGGTAGCCGAGCACGCGGGAGGAGTCCTTCAGCGCCTGCTTGGTCTTGATGGTGCCGTAGGTGACGATCATGGCCACGCGCTCGTCGCCGTACTTGCGGGTCACATAGTCGATGACCTCAGGGCGGCGCCGGTCATCGAAGTCGACGTCGAAGTCAGGCATGGAGACGCGGTCCGGGTTGAGGAAGCGCTCGAAGATCAGGCCGTGCTGCAGCGGGTCAAGGTCGGTGATACGCATGGCGTAGGCCACCATGGAGCCTGCACCGGAGCCACGTCCCGGGCCCACGCGGATGCCGTTGTTCTTGGCCCAGTTGATGAAGTCGGCCACCACCAGGAAGTAGCCGGGGAACCCCATGGACGTGATGACGCCAAGCTCGTAGTCTGCCTGCTTGCGGACGTTGTCCGGGATGCCCTTGGGGTACCGGTAGTGGAGGCCCTTGTCCACTTCCTTGACCAGCCAGGACGTTTCGTCCTCGCCCTCCGGGCAGGGGAACCGGGGCATGTAGTTGGCGCCGGTATTGAAGGAGACTTCGCACCGCTCGGCGATCAGCAGCGTGTTGTCGCACGCTTCCGGGTGGTCGCGGAAGAGTTCACGCATTTCCTGCGGGGACTTCAGGTAATAGCCGCTGCCGGAAAACGCGAAACGGGAACCGCCGTTGTCATAGGTCGGCTCCAGCAGGGTCGAGCCGGACTGGATGGCCAGCAGGGCCTCGTGCGCCTTGGCGTCGTGTTCGTGCGTGTAGTGGAGGTCGTTGGTGGCAACGAGCGGAAGGTTCAGTTCCTTGGCCAGCCGCAGCAGGTCGCCGGTGACACGGCGTTCGATGTCCAGCCCGTGGTCCATCAGCTCGCAGAAGTAATTCTCTGCGCCGAAGATGTCCCGGAACTCCGCCGCGGCTTCCAGCGCTTCGCGGTACTGGCCGAGCCGCAGCCGGGTCTGGATCTCGCCGGACGGGCAGCCGGTGGTGGCGATGAGCCCCTCGGAGTAGGTGTTCAGCAGTTCGCGGTCCAGGCGTGGCCATTTGCCGAAGACGGAATCCAGGGAGGCGATCGATGATGCCCGGAACAGGTTGCGCATGCCCTTGTTGTTGTAGCTGAGCAGCGTCATGTGGGTGTAGGAGCCGCCGCCGGAGACGTCGTCCTTCCGCTGGCTCTCATCACCCCAGCGGACGCGGCTCTTGTCCCCGCGCGCGGTCCCCGGCGTTACGTAGGCTTCGACGCCGATGATGGGCCTGATGCCCTTGTCCGTGGCCTTCTTCCAAAAGTCGAAAGCACCGAAGAGGTAGCCGTGGTCGGTGGTCGCCAGCGCGGGCATTCCCAGCCGCTCGGTTTCGTCGAACAGCTCCCCGAGCCGGGCGGCGCCGTCCAGCATCGAGTACTCGGTGTGGGTGTGGAGATGTACAAACGAGTCATTGCTGGAAGTCACCGGACCATTCTAGTGCCGACCCCCTGACAATTAATGCCGGCGTGCCGCAGGCTCAGGCCTTGCCGGACCCCAGGACTTCCAGCGCATAGGCGAGGTCCTCGGGGTACTCGCTGGTCACGGTGATGCGCTCCCCGGTGCGCGGGTGGTCAAAGCCCAGTTCACGGGCGTGCAGCCACTGCCGGGTGAGCCCCAGGGTGGCGGCGAGCCGCGGATCGGCCCCGTAAGTGAGGTCGCCGGCACAGGGATGGCGGAGGGCCGCGAAATGGACCCGGATCTGGTGGGTCCTGCCGGTCTCCAGATGCACCTCCACCAGGGTTGCCTTGCCGAACGCCTCGAGGACCTCATAGTGGGTCACGGACGGCCGGCCGTCCTCGATGACGGCGAAACGCCAGTCGTGGCCGGGATGGCGGCCGATGGGCGCGTCGATGGTGCCCTGCAGGGGATCCGGCAGGCCCTGGACCACAGTGTGGTAGACCTTGTCCACGGTGCGTTCCTTGAACGCCCGCTTGAGGGCGGTGTAGGCGGGCTCCGTCTTGGCCACCACCATCACGCCTGAGGTCCCGACGTCGAGGCGGTGGACAATGCCTGCACGTTCCGGGGCGCCGGATGTGGAGATGCGATAGCCCGCGCCGGCCAGTCCGCCGACCACAGTGGGGCCCACCCAGCCCGGCGACGGGTGCGCCGCGACTCCCACCGGCTTGTCGACCACCACAAAGTCGTCGTCATCCAGCAGGATCTTCAGGCCTTCCACAACTTCCTCCACGACTTCAAGGGGATCCCGGCGCTCAGGGACCGTGATGTCCAGCACTGTTCCGGATGCGAGCTTGGCTGACTTGCCCACCGGTTTCCCGCCGCTGGTGACATTGCCTTCGGCGATCAGGGTGGCCGCGGATGACCGCGACATGCCCATCAGCTTGGCCAGCCCGGCGTCGACCCGGCTGCCGTCCAGCTCCTCGGGGACCACGACCCGCTCAGACATTGTCGCCGCCTTCCCGTTTGGCGACGCTGTGGTGGGATCCGTCCAGCGCGATCCCCCGCAGCGTCAGGAGGCAGATGATGACCACCGACGACACAACGGCCGAGTCGGCGATATTGAAGATGGCAAAGTTGGGCAGCTGGATGAAGTCCACCACGTGTCCCATTCCGAACGACGGCTCCCGGAACAGCCGGTCCGTCAGGTTTCCCAGGGCGCCGCCGAACAACAGCCCAAGCGCCAGCGCCCACCACACGGACCCGAGCTTGCGCAGCTGGAACAGGATGGCGACGGCGACCACCACCATGATGATCGTGAAAACCCAGGTCACGTTCTCGCCAATCGAGAAGGCAGCGCCCGAGTTCCTGATGTAGTACCAGTGCAGCAGCGGGGGCAGAACCGGGATCCGTTCGCCCTCCACCATGGTGCTGGTCACCCACAGCTTGGTGAGCTGGTCGAAGACGTAGGCGAACACTGCCAGCCCCGCGAACAGGGACAGCAGGACGCCGCGCCGGGGCCGGGGAGATGATGAGGCTGGATGCGCTGCGTCAGCGGCAAGGTCGTCAGTCATGGTGCTTTCATTCGGGGGACCGTCGTTAATGGCAAAGGCCGGTGGCCGAGGAATCCTCAGCCACCGGCCTTCAGAATACGTGCTAAACGGCGGCGCTGCTGCTTTCGCCAACCTCAGGGGCGGCAACGGAACCGCGGGCGTCGAGGTCGCGCAGCTGGCCTTCGATGTAAGCCTTCAGGCGTGAGCGGTAGTCGCGTTCGAAGCCGCGCAGCTGCTCAACCTTGCGCTCGAGGACCGAACGCTGCTGCTCCAGTGCCCCCAGAATCTTGCGGGACTTCTCCTGCGCGTCGTTGACCAGGCTGCTGGCTTCAATCTGCGCCTCGGCGATGATCTTGTCGCGCTGCTGCTGGCCCTCGGCAACGTGGCGGTCGTGCATCTGCTGCGCCATGGCCAGCAGGCCGGCAGCGGACTCGGAGACGTTGGTGCTGGTGACGGGTGCCTGGGCTGCGACGGGCGCTGCCTGCTCGGTTTCCTTCTTCTTGGCAGCTTCGGCGGCCTTGGCCTCGGCTTCTGCCTTTGCGCGTGCTTCGTCCTTTTCGGCCTTGGACGGCGTGGGGACCTTCTCGACGACGGGGGCGACGGCGGAGGTGGCTGCCGGCGATCCGGAGCCGACTTCGGCGAGCTTCTTGCGAAGTTCTTCGTTCTCCTGGTTCAGGCGCCGCAGTTCGACGACGATCTCGTCCAGGAAGTCGTCAACTTCGTCCTGGTCATAGCCTTCGCGGAACTTGGTCGGCTGAAAGCGCTTGTTGACAACGTCTTCTGGCGTCAAAGCCATCTGGTCACCTCGTTGGTCTAGTTCGTCAGGAGGCCTTCCGGCCGTCAAAACTACGGTACCTAAATATGGTCTGGTTCCTCTAATTCAACACCGTGGCGTCGAACAAAAGGTCTTTTGCGCCCGGGGATCCCAGCGGATCCCCCAGCGCCGCAAGCTGATATGAAGTTATGCAAATGACTTGGTGATCGCCATGGCAATGCTCAGGCCGATGAACAGCACCAGGAACCCGAGGTCCAGCGATACGCCGCCCAGCCGCAGCGGCGGGATAAGGCGGCGCAGGACCTTCAGCGGCGGATCGGTCACTGAATAGACCGCATGGGCCGCCACCAATGCTACCCCGCGGGGACGCCATTCCCGGGCGAACATCTGGACCCAGTCATAGACGAGGCGGACGATCAAGGCGACGAAAATGAACAGCAGGACGATGTAGACGAGCCCGAATAGTATTCCCATGAGCTAACCCATTGTCTCCATGTTCATCGCGGGCACCTCCGTGCCCTGGGGTTCCTGCCTGATTGTGCTGCCCTAGTTTTCAGCACTTCCACTATTTCAGCACGGATGCCAGGCAGGTGCGTCCCTGCCTGGCATCCGGAGAGCCTTTTTAGCTTTGGTTGAAGAAACTGGCGGTGCCGTCGCTGGCTTTCTTGTCATCTCCGATGACTTCAACGTACGACGGCGACAGCAGGAAAACCTTGTTGGTCACGCGCTCGATGCTTCCGCGCAGACCGAAGACGAGGCCGGCGGAGAAGTCGACCAACCGCTTGGCGTCCGCCTCCCCCATGTCCGTCACGTTCATGATGACGGGGATGCCGTCACGGAAGCTTTCGCCGATGAGCTTGGCGTCGTTGTAGGAGCGCGGGTGAATCGTGGTGATCTGCCGCAGTCCGGTGGTCTCTTCGCGGCTCGATGCCGCACGCTTGATGGGTGTCACGGGTGCGCGGTATTCCTCTTCGGCAGCTGGTGGCGCTTCACGGGTGACCTCCCGGAGCGGCGCCGGTGCGCGGCGCTCTTCGCGGTCATGCTCCATGGAGTTGTCCTCGTCCTTTTGCTGGGTGGAAAGCTCAGACTCGTAGTGTTCATCGCCGTCGGCGAGCCCAAGATAGATCATTGTCTTGCGCAGAGCGCCAGCCATGGTCGACTCCTAATCGTGTCCGGAAGCGGGCCGCCCAAAAGTCAAGACAGCATTGGAATCCCCGCCATTCTCTTCCAACACGACAGACGCTACCGCACGGCCGGGCGGGAACCGAGAATATCTGAGCCAATTCGGAGGTGTGTCGCACCGAATCGGACAGCGGCTTCCAGGTCCTGGCTCATGCCGGCCGAAATACCTGAGGCGCCGGGGAAATCCCGCTGCAGGCCAGTTGAAATGCCGAGCAGTTTTTCGAAGGCCCGGTCGGGATCCGCCCCGAGTGGCGCCACCGCCATGACGCCTGCCAGGCGAAGGCCGCCCGCGGCTTCAAGCTGCTCCGCCAACTGCGGCACCTCGTCAGGGGCCGCCCCGCCGCGGTGGGCTCCGGCGTCCTCATCCAGGCTCACCTGGATGAAGCAGTCGAGGTCGCCGCGGCCGGTCAGTTCCTGCTGGGCGACCATGGCCCGCTCCAGGGCAGTCACCAGCTGGGCGCGATCCACGGAGTGAACGGCAGACGCGTAGCGGACCACCGTCTTGGACTTCTTGCTCTGGAGCTGCCCCACGAAGTGCCAAGTGAGGTCCAGGCCCTCAAGTTCCTCGGCCTTTGCGGACGCTTCCTGGTCCCGGTTCTCCCCGAAGTCCTTGACCCCGAGCGCGGCCAGCCGCCGCACGTCCTCAGCCGGGTGGAACTTACTGACCACTATCAGCCGTGGAGGGTTGCCTCCGCGGCCGGCCGCCGTGGTGGCACGGTCGATACGCTGGCGTACGGCATCCAGGCGTTCCTGCAGCTGTACTGTCCGGGCATCCCCGGGTACCGCGTTTTCAGTCATGGGTCCACACCAGCCCGGCGAAGCGGCCGGACCGGGAGTCGCGGCGGTAGGAAAACAGGGAGTCGCTTTCAAGCGTGCACGGCCCGCGGTACTCGATGGGAACGCCCAGGGCCTCGAGCTGGCTGGCGGCTCCGCCCGGAAGGTCAAGTGCCGGAGTTCCCCAGGACGTGGTTGACCGTGCCGACGGGAGGACGGCAGAGACCTCGTCGCGGAGTTCAGCGGGTACCTCGTAGCAGTTGCCGCAGACGGACGGCCCAAGCCAGGCCCGGATATCGGTGGCGCCGGCGGAGCGCATTTGTTCCACCGCCGCCGGAATGACGCCGGAGAACAAACCGGGCCGCCCGGCATGCACGGCAGCCAGCACCGGGCCTGAAGCCGCGGAGCCCACCAGGACCAGGGGAATGCAGTCCGCCACCATCACGGCAAGCGGCCCGCCGAGCGAAACGAGCGCGTCGGCCGTCGGCGTATCACCGACGGCACCAGAGTCAATAACTTCAGGTTCAACGACAAGGGACACTTCGTTGCCATGGACCTGGTTCATGTACTGGAACCTGCGCGGAGCGACGCCGGTGGTTTCCTCAAGGCGGGCCCTGCGGCGCAGCACCGCGCCGGCGTCGTCGCCCACGTGCAGGGCGAGGTTGCCGGCATCCGTATCGGTGAACGCCACGGACACACCCGGCTTCACTTCAGCACGCCACAAAAACAATCGGAACTCCGGCAGTCAGGGTCAGGAAAAGGGGTAACTGCCGGGCGGATGTCCGCCCGGCAGCCTCCTACTTCAGGAAATCAGGGACGTCGAGGTCGTCAGACCGGCTGCCGGTCAGGTCGGGCTCCACCACAGACGGAAGGTCGACGTCGAAGCCCGAGTCTGCGGGGACAGCCGACGGGCGCTGCTGGCCCCAGCTGCTCAGGCCTGCGGCACCGACACCGGCGTGCACGGGCTGGACGTGGACCTGCTGGTTGCCCGCGGACGGCTGGCTCTGCGGCGCAGCCGCCGGAACGGCGGGGCGCTGCGGCGCAGCCTGCTGCTGCGACTGGTCCATGGACGGCGAGGTGGCCTTGACGTCGTCGAAGCCGGCCGCAATGACGGTGACGCGGGCTTCATCGCCGAGGGCGTCGTCGATGACCGCGCCGAAGATGATGTTGGCTTCGGGGTGGGCAACTTCCTGCACCAGGCGTGCGGCCTCGTTGATCTCGAACAGGCCGAGATCGGAGCCGCCCTGGATGGACAGCAGGACACCGTGGGCGCCGTCGATGGAGGCCTCGAGCAGCGGGGAGGCAATGGCGAGCTCGGCTGCCTTGACCGCGCGGTCCTCGCCGCGGGCCGAACCGATGCCCATCAGGGCCGAGCCTGCACCCTGCATGACGGACTTGACGTCGGCGAAGTCAAGGTTGATCAGGCCGGGGGTGGTGATGAGGTCCGTGATGCCCTGGACACCGGACAGCAGGACCTGGTCAGCGGAGCGGAAGGCGTCCAGGACGGAGACGTTGCGGTCGCTGATGGACAGCAGGCGGTCGTTGGGGATCACGATCAGCGTGTCCACTTCGTCGCGCAGGGCGTCGATGCCTGCCTCCGCGGAGCCTGCACGGCGCCGCCCCTCGAAGGTGAACGGGCGGGTGACCACACCGATGGTCAGGGCGCCAAGGGAGCGCGCAATGCGGGCAACGACGGGCGCGCCGCCGGTTCCAGTGCCGCCGCCTTCACCGGCGGTCACGAAGACCATGTCGGCACCGCGGAGGACTTCCTCGATCTCGTCGGCGTGGTCCTCGGCAGCCTGCTTGCCGACCTCGGGATTGGCCCCGGCACCCAGCCCGCGCGTCAGCTCGCGTCCGACGTCGAGCTTAACGTCGGCGTCACTCATCAGCAGGGCCTGGGCATCGGTGTTAATAGCTATGAATTCGACACCGCGGAGACCCACCTCGATCATGCGGTTGACTGCGTTCACGCCACCGCCGCCGATGCCGACGACCTTGATGACGGCCAAGTAATTCTGCGGAGCTGCCACGTTACGTGTCCCTTGTTAGTGTCCTATTGCGAAAACTGATGGAGTCGGGCTTGAAGCCCTGAACCTTGAAGTTCCTAAACCTTAACCCTCCACTTGAAGGTTATAGTTATGTCAAGTAACTCACGTCTGTGACGCTATTTCCTATGCTGGCTACATTCAATAACCGCCACCGCGTGTCGTCCTAATCCCCGTGAAATACACCGGCATCACCTTGTCGCATCACCGTGTCACCGGATGCCGCGGCACGCTCACGTCATAGGTGTTGACCGGGTTCGCGGGGTCGGCCGGCACCTTGAGCAGCGCCTCGAGCACGCGCGCCTTGAGCTCCTTCTCCCCCGCGTTGCCCCAGATGACGGTCTGGCCGTCCAGCAGCTTCAGCTCCACCGCGTCGACGGACTTGGCGGAGGCGTTGGAGAGCTTGGCAAGCACGTTGGCCGGCAGCGCGCCGAGGACCTCGGCGGTGGCCTGGAACAGCTCCTTGCCGATGGTGCCGGCTCCGCCGTCAATCACCGGCAGCTTCACCGAGGCGGGGTCGGCGGTGGTGCCAAGCCTCACGCCGTCGACGTCCACGAGCATGTACTCCTTGCCGCGCTTGACGAGGGCGACCGGGACGCGCTCCTGGACCTGCACCACGAGGACCGACGGCGGATGGGCCTGGGTCTTGACGGACTTGATCTGGACGAGCGGCTTCAGCAGCGAGTCGACCTGGGAGTCGCTGACCTGCGGCAGCGGCGTGCCCAGCAGCGGCTTGAGTGCGGCCTGCACCTGGGCGGGCTTGAGGAGCTTCGTGCCGGTGACGCTCACGCTTTGCACCGCCAGCACAGGCGAGTAGATGGCAGCGACGATGAGCCCCGCCACAATGGCAGCGGTGACACAGGCTGCGACGATGACATTGCGCCTGATGCGCCGGCCGCGGGGTTCGGGAAAGGCCAGCACATTGTCCGGGGAAGTACTGGCCGGGGACGCAGTGCCCGCGGACGCGCCGTCCGCCGCCTTGGTTCCCGGTTTGCTTGCGGCCGGGCCTTTCAGCCGCGGCCAGGACGCTTTGGCCGGCGTGTCCTGAGGCTTGCCCTTGGACTGACTCTTCTGTGTCCTGCCGTTCTGTGCCGTGCCGTTCTGTGCCGTGCCGTTCTGTGCCGTGCCCTCCGGAACGACCTTGGAGGCCGTGATCACGGCCGGCTTCCCGCCGTCGGGCTTCACATCAGCCTCCCGGGCAGCATCAGCGTCCCGGGTGGCCGGCTTGGCCGGACGGTAGGTGGGCCGGCGGGTGCTAGCCACCGAGGGACTCCACGATGAGCGGCCCGTAGGCGGTGACGTCCCCGGCACCTGCGGTGAGGATGATGTCGCCCGGCTGCGCGGCGGCGGCCAGGGCGGCAACGGCCTCCCCTGCTCCCACCAGGCTGCCGCCGGCGCCCAGATGCTCGGTGATGAGGGCGCTGGTAACACCGGGGATGGGGTCCTCGCGGGCCGGGTAGATGTCCAGCACCAGGGCGGTGTCCGCAGCCTTGAGGGCGTCGGCGAACTCTGCGGCGAACTCGCGCGTCCGGGAGAACAGGTGCGGCTGGAACAGGACGTGCACCTTGTGCTCGCCGGCCACCGACCGGGCCGCGGCCAGCGCCGCGCGGACCTCGGTCGGGTGGTGGGCGTAGTCGTCGTACACGCGCACGCCCCGGCTCTCGCCCTTGTATTCGAACCGCCGCGACGCGCCGGAAAAGTGGGCGAGGGCGGAGGCGGCGGCCTGGGCGTCCACGCCGAGTTCCAGTGCCACCGCCATGGCAGCGGCAGCGTTCAGCGCGTTGTGGCGTCCCGGGACCTGCAGTGCCAGCGGGAACCGGCCGCCCGCCGTCGTGATGGCCACCCTGCCCGGGCCGCCGTCGTCGAGCCGGAGGTCGGCGGCCTCGGACGTGCCGTACAGCACGACGCGGGTATTGCCCCGTTCGCGGGTGCGCAGCGCGAGGGCGTGTGCGCCGGCGTCGTCCGCGCACGCCACCAGCACACCGTCGGCGGGCAGCAGCGCGGTGAACCGGTCGAAGGATTCATACACGGCTTCAGCCGTGCCGTAGTGGTCCAGGTGGTCCGGTTCCACATTGGTGACGACGGCGATCTGCGGGCGGTAGTTCAGGAACGAACCGTCGGATTCGTCCGCCTCCGCGACGAACACCCGGGAGCTGCCGTTGGCCGCGTTGACGCCGAGCGCGGGCACATTGGCACCGATCGCAAACGAGGGATCCAGGCCCGCGCCCTGCAGCAGCACGGTGATCATGGAGGTGGTGGTGGACTTCCCGTGGGTACCGGCAACAGTCACCACGAGGTCGTCGCCCATGGTGGCGGCCAGGGCTTCAGAGCGGTGCAGCACCGGCAGCCCGGCGGCCCGCGCGGCTTCCAGTTCCGGGTTGTCGGCGCGGATCGCCGAGCCGGCCACGACCGTCTGGGCGTCGCCGAGGTTGCCGGCGTCGTAGCCCACGCAGATCCGGGCGCCGGCGGCGGCGAGCTCCTTCATGACCGGCAGGTCCTTGGCATCGGAACCGCTGACGGGAACCCCGCGCGCCACCATGATCCTGGCGACGGCGGACATGCCCACGCCGCCGATTCCGATGAAGTGCACGCGGCCCAGTGATTCCTGGCTGGCTGCTGCGTTGGTGGTCATTTGGATACCGCTTCCAGTACGAGGTCTGCCATGAGCTGGTCGGCATTTCGGATGCCAAGGTTCTCCGCGTTCGCCGCCATCGTGTCGAGCCGGGAGCGGTCCGTCAGCAGCGGGATAAGGCTGGTGCGGACCCATTCCGGGGTGAAATCGCGGTCCGCAACCAGCAGGGCACCGCCGGCATTCACCAAGCCGCGGGCGTTCAGTGCCTGCTCGCCGTTGCCGATAGGCAGCGGCACGAAAACGGCGGGAACACCGACGGCGGCGACCTCGCTCACGGTGGCCGCGCCGGAGCGGGCCAACAGCAGGTCGGCAGCGGCGTAAACGGTCTCCATGCCGTCCACGTATTCGAGCTGCCGGTAGCCGTCGGCGCTGAGCGTGTTGCCGTCCGGGTCCATTATGGACTTGCCGCGGCCGGTGATGTGGATCGTCTGCACGCCGGCGGCGGAGAGTGCGTCGAGCGACGCCGCCACGGTGCGATTGATGCTTTGCGCCCCGGACGAGCCTCCGGTGACGATGAGGACCGGCTTGCCAGGCTGCAGGTTAAGGGCTCGCAGGGCGCCCTCGCGCGCGGTTGCCCTGACCATGGCGGAGACTTCGCGGCGCATGGGCATCCACACGTGGCGGCCATGGCGCAGCGGCGTGCCGGCGAAGGCCACCGCCACGTGCCGGCTCAGCCGCGCCCCGACCCGGTTGGCCAGGCCCGGCCGGGTGTTTGCCTCATGGATGACAATGGGAATCTTCCGCCGCCAGGCAGCGAGGTACATGGGTGTGCAGACGTAGCCGCCCACGCCCACGAGGACGTCCGCCGCGGCGTCGTCGAGGATGCGCCCAGCCTGGCGGACGGCGCCGGCGAGGCGTCCCGGCAGGCGGAGCAGATCCGCCGAGGGCTTCCGCGGGAACGGGACACGGTCGATGGTGGCCAGTTCCACGCCCGCGGCCGGGACCAGCCGGGTTTCCATGCCGGCGGCTGTTCCGACGGCGAGCAGCCGGGCGTCGGGGCGGGCTTCGCGGATAGCCGCGGCAATGGCCAGCAGTGGGTTGATATGGCCTGCTGTTCCGCCGCCGGCGAGGACCACGGACAAGGACTCGGTTTTCATCAGGTGCTGGTTTACGCTTTCGTGCTGGTTTTCTTGCGCCCGGGCTTACGCCACGGGCCGAGCAGTTTCCGGGGACGGATGTTGGGTGCCATCTGCTCGCGGGCCAGTGACAACACTACGCCGATCGCGCAGAGCGACATCAGCAGCGCCGAACCGCCGTAGGAGATGAACGGAAGGGGAACACCGATCACCGGCATGAGGCCGGTAACAACGGCCATGTTGACCGTGCCCTGGCCGAGCAGCCACACCATGATGGTTCCGGCAAGCACCCGGTGGAACAGATCCTCCTGGGCCACCACCACGCGGTAGATGGCCGCACCCAGGATGGCGAAAAGGACCAGGACGACGACGGTCCCCACCAGCCCCAGCTCCTCACCGATGATGGCGAAGATGAAGTCGTTGTGCGCCTCGGGGATCCAGCTGTACTTCTGCCGGCTCTGGCCGAGCCCGACGCCGAACCAGCCGCCGGAGGCCAGCCCGTAGAGACCGTTGGTGGACTGGTAGTTGGCGTCGATGCCATCGCCGCAGCTCTGGCCGGTCCACCACGAGGTGATGCGGCAGACCCGGTTGGAGCTGGTCATGGCCATGAATGCCATGACCGCGCCGAGTCCCACGGCCGCGAATCCGAACAGGTACAGGCGCACCCCGGCGAAGAACAGGGCGGCCGCCGTAATGAGCATGATGATCATGCCGGTGCCCAGGTCGTTCCCGAACAGAACCAGGCCGATGATCCCGCCTGCTATGGGCACCACGGGGACCACGGCGTGCCCCCACCGGTGCAGCAGCGACGCCTTCTTGGCCAGCACGGTAGCCATCCACAAGGCCAGGGCCAGCTTGGCCGCCTCGGAAGGCTGCAGGGTGAAGAACCCGCCGATGTCGATCCAGTTCTTGTTGCCGTTGACGCTGGTGCCGATCACCAGCACGAGCCCCAGCAGGGCGTAGGCGATGATGATGCCCGGCCAGGCGAGGCGCTTGAGCCACACCACGTTGATCCGGGACAGCATGAACATGCCGAAGATGCCGATTCCGGCGAACAGGCCCTGCTTGAGGGCGGCGGTGTAAGGCGACTCGCCCGCGGCGATGGCCTCCACGCTGGACGCCGACAGCACCATCATGATGCCGATGGCGGTCAGGGCCAGCGTGGTGCCGAGGATGAGGTAGTAGGTGGAACCGTTGCGGGACTTGCCGGTTCCTTCGAGGGCGGACCAGAAACGCCGGTACCACCGCCGCAGCCGGCCGGCCGCGGGAAGCCTGGATGCGGGAATCCTCGACGCCGGAGTCGTCGGCGCAGCAGCCTGTCCGGCGTTCTCCCCCGGCCGTTTCCGGGCGGCCGCAGGACGGGTGGGCGTGCTGGCCATTCTTACTCCTTGCCGGTCCGGGCCTCCCCTTCCACGAGCTCGCGGACCGCCGCGATGAAGGCATCGCCACGGTGAGCGTAGGAAGAGAACTGATCCATGGATGCAGCAGCCGGGGCCATCAGCACAGTGTCACCCGAGACGGCGAGCTGTGCCGCCGATGCGACGGCCCGTGCCATCACTGCCTCCCCGGTTTCGGCTGAATCCGGTGCGGCGTCATGTCCGGTTCCGGCTGACTGCACAATTTCAGTGTGGCCTGCCGCCTGCCGGATGACCGGGACATCCGGTGCGTGTCGCTGCAGGGACTCTTCCAGTGATGCAGTGTCCTTGCCGATCAGCACGACCGCCTTCAGACGGCGCGCGTGGTCGCGGACGAGGTCGTCGTAGCTGACACCCTTGGACAGTCCGCCGGCGATCCACACCACCGGATCGAACGCGGCCAGGGACGCCGAGGCGGCATGCGGGTTGGTGGCCTTGGAATCGTTGATCCAGAGGACGCCGTGCTGCTTCGCGACCGGCTGGATGCGGTGGCTCCCGGGAATGTACGCCTGGAGTCCCTCGCGCACGTGCTCGGGGCTGACGCCGTAAGCCCGCACCAGGCCCGCTGCGGCCAGGGCGTTGGCTACCATGTGGCGGGGTGCCACCGGCCCAAGGTCGGACATGGTGGCCAGTTCGGCGGCGCTGTCCTTCCGTTCGGCGATGAAGGCGCGGTCGACGAGCAGGCCCTCCACGACGCCGAGCATGCTGATGGCAGGCGTCAGGGTGGTGAAGGCGACAGCCCGGCAGCCTTCCACCACGTCGGCGTCCTCCACCATGCGCTCGGTTTCGATCTGCTCGTCGTTGTAGATGCAGGCCTTCTGCGTGTTTTCGTAGATCTTGGCCTTGTCGGCAAGGTAGGACTCGTAGGAGCCGTGCCAGTCCACGTGGTCCTCGGCGACATTCAGGCACACGCTGGCCACCGCCGAAACCGACTCGGACCAGTGCAGCTGGAAGCTGGAGAGTTCCACCGCGAAGACGTCATACTCCACCGGGTCGCGCAGGGCATCGAGGATGGGCGTGCCGACGTTGCCCACCGCTATCGCCTTCAGGCCCGCGGCCCGCAGCATCGACTCGGTCAGGCCCACCGTCGTCGTTTTGCCGTTCGTGCCGGTGATGGTGAGCCAGTCGGCGGTTTTCCGGCCCTCGCGGACGCGCAGGCGCCAAGCAAGTTCGACGTCGCCCCAGACCGGGATGTGGGCGCGGGCGGCAGCCGCGAGCAGCGCCTGGTCCGGCCGCCAGCCGGGCGAGGTGACCACGAGTTCGGGCTTCTGGCCGTCAATCTTGGGCAGCGTGCGGACGGCGTCCTCCCCCAGGAGCACGTCGGCCGCGCCGACGATCCGCAGCGTGTCCGCCTTGGCCCGGGCTGTTTCCGTGGTGGCGCCGTCGACCACCACCACGCGGGCGCCGAGTTCGATCAGTGTGTCCGCGGCCGCGAAGCCCGAGACACCGATCCCGGTGACCACAACGCGCAGCCCGGCCCAGTCGGAGTCCCAGCTGACGAGGTCTTTCAGCCGGGCGGAGCCCGTTGCAGCAGGGCCCGTTGCAGCGGAACCTGATGCGTCGGTGTGGGGTACGTTCACAGCAGGACCACCCATTCTGCGTAGAAGATGCCAAGACCCGCGGCGACGAACAGGCCGGCGAGGATCCAGAACCGGACAACCACGGTGACTTCCGCCCAGCCCTTGAGTTCGAAGTGGTGCTGCAGCGGCGCCATCTTGAAGAAGCGCTTGCCCTTGGTGACTTTGAAGTAGCCCACCTGGATGATGACGGAAAGCGTGATGAGGACGAACAGGCCGCCGATGAAGGCGAGCAGCAGTTCGGTGCGGGAGAGGATGGCGAACCCTGCGATGGCACCGCCGATCGCGAGGGAGCCGGTGTCGCCCATGAAGATCTTGGCCGGCGAGGTGTTCCACCACAGGAAGCCCACCAGCGCGGCGCTCATGATGGCAGCCAGCAGTGCAAGGTCCAGGGGATCCCGAACGGAGTAGCAGCCGCTGCCGGCCTCGCGGGGCGAGCCGCAGGCCTGGTTGCTCTGCCAGATGCCGATGAGCGTGTAGGCGCCGAACACCATGATGGCGGCGCCGGCAGCCAGCCCGTCGAGGCCGTCGGTGAGGTTGACGCCGTTGGTGGCCGCGGTGACGATCAGGTTTGACCAGACCACAAAGAGAATGGCCCCGAGCACGGTGCCGCCGAACGCCAGGTCAAGCCACGGGATGTCGCGGACCAGCGAGATCTTGGTGGATGCCGGGGTGACCCCGTCCGCGTCCGGGAAGTAGAGCGCCATGACGGCGAAGATGATGCCCACCGCCGCCTGCAGGATCAGCTTGGCCTTGGCGTTCAGGCCCAGGCTGCGCTGCCGTGAAATCTTGATGAAGTCGTCCAGGAACCCCACCAGGCCCATGCCCACCATCAGGAACAGCAGGAGGAGCGCGGAGGCGGACGGCCCGGGCGACCGGGGGTTCATGAGCCACATGATGAGGTGCGTTGCGCCGTAGCTCAGCAGCACCGAACCCACCACCACGGTGCCGCCCATGGTGGGTGTGCCGCGTTTGGTGTGGTGCGACGTCGGCCCGTCGTCGCGGATGAACTGGCCATAACTCTTGTGCACCAGCAAACGGATGAACAGCGGGGTGCCCACCAGTGCCAGCAGCAGGGCCAGGCCAGCGCCGATCAGAAGTGCAATCACAGCAGCTCGCTCCCTTCATTGGCAGATGTGGGGGTGGCATGTGGGGGTAATGCTATCCGATCGCCCAAGTGCCGCAGTCCCACGCTGTTCGAGGACTTGAAGAGCACCAGGTCGCCGGGTTCGAGCTGCTCCTGCAGCAGTTCGTAGGCTTCGTCGGCGGTCTCGGCGAACATGCATTCGTCGCCCCAGGACCCTTCCTGCACGGCGGAGACGTACAGCGAACGCGCTTCCCGGCCCACCACCAGGAGGCGCGAGATATTCAGCCGCACCACCTGCGTGCCGACGGCCGTGTGCTCGCGGATCGAATCGTCACCCAGTTCCAGCATGGCGCCGAGCACGGCCCAGGTGCGGCGGCCGCGGCCGAGGTCGGCCAGCGTGCGCAGCGCTGCGCGCATGGATTCCGGGTTGGCGTTGTAGGCGTCGTTGATGACGGTGACGCCGTCGGGCCGTTCGGTCCGCTCCATGCGCCAGCGGCTGGCAGCGGACTGGGAACTCAGGGAGGCGCTGATCCTGTCGGCCGGAACGCCGGCGGCGTGCGCGGCGGCCGCGGCGGCGAGGAGATTGGCCACGTGGTGTTCGCCGATCAGCTTGCTGCTGACCCGGACAGTGGGCTCCCCCGGCACTTCGAGGTCGAACTCCGGGTTTCCTGAAGCGTTGGTGTCCAGCTGGGCCGCCCGGACGGCCGGAGCATCCGGCTGGGCATCCCGGGAGGAAAAACCAAGAACGGTGGCCCGGGTGCGCTCGGCCATGGCGGCAACGCGGGGGTCGTCAAGGTTGAGCACTGCCGTGCCCTCCACGGGCAGGGCCTCGGCCAGTTCACCCTTGGCGGTGGCGATGTTTTCCACGCCGCCGAATTCGCCGGCGTGGGCTGTTCCCACTCCGAGCACCACACCGATCTCCGGACGGACCATGTCGGCCAGGTAGCGGATGTGTCCGATGCCGGTGGCGCCCATCTCGATCACCAGGAACCGGGTGTCAAGACCCGCCTGGAACACGGTGAGGGGCACGCCGACCTCGCCGTTGTAGGAACCCTGCGGTGAAACCGTGGTCCCCTCGCCGGCCAGGATGCCCGCGAGCAGGTCCTTGGTGGTGGTCTTGCCGGCTGAGCCTGTGATGCCGATGACGGTCAGTTGTTCACCGGCCGCCTCGCGGTGGTGCCTGATCCGCCGGACAGCCTCGGCCGCGAGGGCTCCCAGGGCCAGTACCGCGTCCTCGACGAGGACAGACGGATACGTCCGGCCGGCGTCGTCCTTGATTTCACGCTCGGTGAGCGCCAGAACGGCGCCGCGGTCAAAGGCCGCCCCCACAAAGCTGTGCCCGTCTGCGTTTTCGCCGGGTTTGGCCACGTAGAGGGAGCCGGCAACGGCCTCCCGGGAGTCGGTCACCACGGATCCGGGGGTGACGTCGGGGTCGGCGAGCAGGCGGCCGCTGGTGATTTCGGCGATTTCCGCCGCAGTTAGTTCAATCATGTCGGTCTAGGACTCTATCCCGTCGTCTTGGAGAACGGTGAATCCTCGTGCCGTCAAGGCGTTCCGTAGTTCCACCCTGTCGTCGAGGGCAAGGTTGACTCCCTTGACCTCCTGCCACACTTCGTGCCCGCGCCCCGCGACCAGGATGGTGTCCTCCGGAGCAGCGAGGCTGACGGCCTCCCGGATGGCGGCATCCCGGGGGAAAACTTCCATGATCCTGCAGTCGAGCTGCTCGGCTTCCTTGGCGTCCGTCGCCCCCACCAGCACGTCCGCGCGGATCGCCGCGGCATCCTCATCGTGGGGGTCGTCATCGCTGACGATCACGACGTCGGCAAGCCGGGCGGCGATGGCGCCCATGGAAGGGCGCTTGCCCTGGTCGCGCTGGCCGGTGGCACCGAAAACGACGATCACCTTGGAAGCGGGCTCCGGGGAGCGGACCGCCTCCAGGGCCCGCGCCAGTGCATCGGTGTTGTGGGCGAAGTCCACGACGGCGGCCGGCCGGGTGGACACGAGCTGCATGCGGCCGGGAACTGCCACCGTGAAGGGATCCCTGGCGTCCAGTGCTGCCTGCACCTCGGCCGGGTCTGCGCCGCCGGCGAGCACCATGGTCAGGGCCAGGGCCGCGTTGGAGACGTTGAACGCGCCGGGCAGGCCCGTATGCACGCGCAGTTCCGCGCCTTCCCGGCTGCGGAGGATGAATTCGGTGCCGAGGCCGAGGGGCTTCGGGGAGGTCACGGTCCAGTCGGCCACCGCAAAGTTTTCTTCGCCTTCGGGCCGGCTGCCGGGCTGGAGGGTTGCCAGCGTGGTGACCGGGAGCTCAGTCTCGGCGGCAAGCCGCCGTCCCCACTCGTCGTCGACCGTCACGACGGCGGCCCTGGCGCGTCCGGCGGTAAACAGCTCCGCCTTGGTCCGGTAGTACTCCTCCATGGTGCCGTGCAGGTCCAGGTGGTCCTGGCTGAGGTTGGTGAAACCGGCGACGTCGAAGACCACGCCGTCCACCCGGCGGAACGAAACGGCGTGCGAGGAGACCTCCATGGACGCGGCGTCCAGTCCGCGTTCACGCATGAGGGCAAGCAGGGCATGCACGTCGGTGGATTCCGGCGTGGTCAGGAGGCTGGGAATCGGGTCACCCCCGGCCAGGATCTCGATGGTGCCGATGAGTCCGGTCTTCTTGCCCATCGCCTGCAGCAGGGCGTTGATGAAGTAGGTGGTGGTGGTTTTTCCGTTGGTGCCGGTCACGCCGAACATCGAGGGGCCCGGGAGGTCCGCGTCCTGGCTCCGGTAGATCAGCTTGGACAGGCGGCCCACCACGCTGCGGGGCTCGGCCACTACAAGGACGGGGACGGCAATGTCATGCCCTACGGCAAGGAGCTTCCCGCCGGCGTCGTCCGTCAGCACCGCGACCGCGCCGGACTCGATGGCCGTCTTGGCGAAGTCAGCCCCGTGCCGGGACGCCCCGGGCAGGGCAACATACAGGTCCCCGCGTTCCACGGTCCGTGAGTTCAGTGAGATGCCGGTGACCGGAATGGATTCGGCGGCCCCGGCTACTGCGACGCCGACTGACTGGCCGATGACACCCAGCTCGACGGCGGCGACGGCGGTGGGCCTGAAGCCGCTCCTGGATGCCTGCCCCTCCGGGGCGTCGGCAGTGCCGGGGTCATGGTGCTGTGACAACTGAATCTCCGTTGGTGCTAGTGGACCACGGACACGACAGAACTGTTTGTCCAGCCGTACCGCGGTCTCTCTTGGCGGGCGTTACGTGGCGTACTGCCTCATTGGGCGTACGCCGTTATTTGGCATACTGGGGCAGCCTCACGGGCGTTCCCTTGGACGGCGGAACGTTGTACATCCGCAGTGCCTGGCCCATGACCGAGCGGAACACGGGGCCGTTGGTGATTCCGTAAATCGACCCCTTGGGACGCTGCAGGACCACCTCAACAATAAACCGCGGATCGTCCATCGGCGCCATTCCCACCATGGAGGCGGTGTAACCGCAGAAGCCGGCGGTCCCGTCATCACAGGGCGATTGCGAGGTACCCGTCTTGGCCCCGACCCGGTAGCCGTCGATCGCGGCCTCCTTGATCTGGCCCTCGGTCACAGCGCTTTCGAGGATGTCCCTGACATCCTGTGCCGTCTCCTCCGAGACCACCCTCCGGGACGGCTTGGCCGCCACCTTCTCCTCTGTTCCGTCAGGGCTGATGTAGCTGTCGATGAGCCGCGGCTGCAGCATCACGCCGTCATTGGCGATGGTCTGGTAGGCGCGGACCGTCTGCAGGGTGGACTGCGAGACCCCCTGCCCGAACAGCACCGTGTACTGCTGGCGGCCGTCCCACTGGTCAGCCGGGGTCAGGATGCCCTTCGCTTCCGCCGGCAGGCCGATCTCCGGTGCCTCGCCGATGCCGAATTTCTTCAGCCAGTCGTAGCGTTGCTCCTTGGTGAGCCGCTGGCCTGCCATCACGGTGCCGGTGTTCATGGACCAGCCCAGGATGCCCGCCAGGGTCCGCTTCTCGGTCCCGTGGGAGAAGGAGTCATCGAACTGCTGGCCGTCCACCACCAGGGACGGCGGGATCACAAAGGTGTCAAGCGGTTTGGCCTTGCCCTCTTCGATGACGGCGGCCGCTGTGATCATCTTTTCCACGGACCCGGGCTCGTAGGCAGCGGTGACGGAGCGCACGCCGCGGTCCTTGGCAGCCACCTTGCCGGGGTCGTTGGGGTCGGGCGTGTTGGTGTCGGCCATGGCGATGATGTTGCCGGTCTTCGCCTCAGAGACGATGATGACACCCCACTCGGCGCTGAGCTTGTCAGTCTGGGTCTGGATGGCCTGCTGGGCGAAGTACTGGAGGTCGGAGTTCAGGGTGAGCTTGACGTCCTTGCCATCCTGCGCGGGCGTCAGTTCGTCGATGCCCACGGGGATACGGAGGCCGTCGGCGCCGATTTCAAACACGCGTTTGCCGGGAGTGCCGCGCAGAATCCCGTCCTGGGTCTGCTCGAGGCCTGCCTGACCGGTGGTTCCGTTTTCCAGGAAGCCCACAATGCCGCCGGCCACTGACCCGTTCGGGTACACACGCTTGCTGGTTCCTTCGGAGAAGATGCCCGGGATCTGCAGTTCCGAAACCCGGTTTTCGACGTCGGGCCGGAGATCCTTGGCCACGATGTAGTAGGTCCTGGTGCCGGTGACGGATTTGCGCACGTCCTCAACGTCCATGCCCAGGACGGAGGCGAGCTCCGCGATCCCCTGGTCACGGGACACGGTAACGAGCTCGTCCTTGCCGTTCACCGTTTCAAGCCGTTTGAAGGATTCGGTCTTGGTGTTTACGGACTGGTCAACGGTGATGTTGTAGCGGATGACGCTGTTGGCCAGCACTGTTCCGTTGGCGTCCAGGATGCTGCCCCGCTCGGCCGGCAGCACGGTGGGGCGCAGCCGGTTATCCAAGGCAGCTTCTGCCATGCCCCCGACGTCAAGCCCCTGGACCAGGAAGAGCTTTCCACCGACCACCAGCAGCAATGCAAGCATGATACTGAGTCCCAGGCGGAGTCTCTTGGTGGCGTTAGCAACTTTCTTCTTGCCTGTTTTGCCCTTGCCTTGCGCCACGCTCATCCCCTACTGCTTGCCATGCGGCCTACCAGCCGCCTGTTCCTTCCCTACTGACCCGGCGTCCTTTGCTCCGGAGCCGGAATGGTGCCGCCGTACAGGGCCGCCGGCTTGGCGGCAGCCGCCGGTTCGGCCGGCTTGGCATCCGCTTCCTTGGTCTCCGGCTGTGCGGCCGCCGTTTCACCGGCTGCCGGCACCCTGCTTGCCAGCGGCTCGCCCGAGCTGGCAGGCGGGACCACGTTCAGCTGACCGGGGACGGCGGGGGCGGCAATCACCGCTCCCGCGCGGTCCCCCTTTACCGCCGGCTTGGCATCCCCGCTGACGGTCAGCGTGGAAAGGTCGATCTGTCCCTTGCCGGTGGAGGCAACCATTCCCAATTCTGCGGCCTTGGCAGCCAGATTCTGGGGAGCCTCGAAGTTTTGGACCTGCTGTGTCAGGTCCTGGTTCTGCTTGGTGAGCGCCGTCTGTTCGGCACGGAGCTTGACCAGCTGGTACTGCGCTGTGGACACGGAGATGTTGAGCACCAGCACCGCGATCAGCGCCGCTGCCAGCATGCCGAAGCAGAGTACAACAAAAGGAGCGCGGCGCTTCCTCGGCGCGGACCGGACCAGGGAAAGCGGGGTGCGCGCCTTGCGGGCCGAACCCGGAAGGCCGGCCTGCTCACCTATACCCTGGACGCTCGGGCCGGACGGAAGGGCGAGGTTCTTGGCAGCTGAGGTGCTCATGTTGCTCTCCTGGCTCTGATGCGTTCCACTGCGCGCAGCCGGGCTGATGCTGCACGCGAATTCTCTGCGATTTCGACGGCGGTGGGCACCTCGGTGCCCTTGGTCAGGGTTTTGAGTTCGGCCTTGTGTTCTTCAAGCTCCACCGGGAACCCGAGCGGAGCTGATGATTTGGAGCGGGACTGGAAGACGCCCTTGACGATCTTGTCTTCCAGGGAGTGGTAGGACATCACGACGATCCGGCCGCCAAGCGCAATTGCATCCACGGCCGCCGGCACCGCGCGCTCGAGGACGTCCAGTTCCTCGTTGACTTCGATGCGCAGCGCCTGGAAGGTGCGTTTGGCCGGGTGTCCGCCGGACTTGGCGGCGGCGGCCGGAACCACAGCGCGGATCTGTTCGACGAGTTCCCCGGTGGTGGTGAACGGCTTCACTGCGCGGGCGGCGACGATCCTGTTGGCGATGCGCCCGGCGAACTTTTCCTCACCCCACTTGCGGATGATCCTGACGAGCTCTTCTTCGCTGTAGGTGTTGACGACATCCGCCGCCGTCTGGCCGCGGCTGGTGTCCATCCGCATGTCCAGCGGTGCGTCAAAGGAATAGGCGAAACCGCGTTCACGCTCGTCAAGCTGGAGGGACGAGACGCCGAGGTCCATCAGGATGCCGTGGACCTCGGGAATGCCGAGGTCCTCAAGCACCTCGGCGATTTCGTCGTACACGGCGTGGACCAGGTCGGTGCGGGCCGCAAAGGGCTCGAGCCGCTCCCCCGCCAGCGCCAAGGCTTCCTCGTCGCGGTCGATCCCCACGAGGTGCAGGTCCGGGAAACGCTGGAGCATGGCTTCGGAGTGCCCGCCCATCCCGAGCGTGGCGTCGATGACCACCGGCGTTTCACCGCGCGAGCGTGCTGCCTCGAATCCGGGCGCCAACAGATTGATGCACCGGTCCTTCAGGACCGGCACATGGCGTTCGGACGTTGGCTTTGGCTGGCCGGGTTCTGTCACGCCTTCGTCCTTCCTTGAGCGCCTGGGAATCTCTTATGCCGGGTTTCTTGGGCCAGATCCCCATCCGCGCCTATCCCGCTGACTGCCTGGCTCCGGGGAAGTGAGCCAGGTAGCCGGAAGGATGGGCGGCTGGAGATCTCGTCCAAGAAACAAATCCGGACTCGTGCCGGCCTAAAGGATGCCGGCGATGGGGTTGTCGGTCTCGGAGAAGGAGGTTTCCTTCTCCGCCAGGTACGCATTCCAGGCTTGGGCATCCCAGATCTCCGCCCGGGTGCCGGCCCCAATAACGGCCAACTCCCTGCCGAGCCCTGCGTACTCCCGGAGCGCGGGAGGTATGGTCACGCGCCCCTGCTTGTCAGGCACCTCGTCTGAGGCTCCAGAGAGAAAAACCCGGATGTAGTCACGAGCCTGCTTGTTGGAGATCGGTGCCTCCCTGATCTGCTCGTGGACCCTCGCGAATTCCTGCTCGCTGAAGACGTAGATGCAGCGCTCCTGGCCTCGCGTGAGAACAAGTCCGCCGGCAAGCTCCTCACGGAACTTGGCGGGAAGAATGATCCTGCCCTTTTCGTCAAGACGCGGCGAGTGTGTCCCAAGGAACACGTCCCCACCGCCCGTCTGCCGTCAGAAGCCGAACAACCCCCGCGCTGCCACTACCCTCTTACGCGCTCCACTTTACTCCACTTCTCCCCACAGTCAACGTGACACAGGCATTTCTCCGCGGTTTGGAGAAACAGTTTTGCCCGGAATGACGCGGATTTTTGGGCGGGGGTGGGAAGTGGAGGGAAATCGCTCCCTTTCAGGCTCAGCCAGGGTGCCCCGCCCCTCTGTGCGGGATCGTCCAACGGCGGCGGCTCGGGCCTAAATCCGCGGTTTAAAGCGGAATGACCCGCCGTGGCGGGTCATTCCTGGTCTATTTGGCACCCACCGGGGATGACCAGGTGGTGCGAAGTGGAGGCTGGTGCGGGGCAGGCGTGGTGGGAAGTGGAGCAGTGCTCAGGACTCCCCGCGGCGCCTTTCGTCCCAGCGTTCTTCGAGGCTGTTCATGAAGGAGCTCTTACCCTTTGACTTTCGGCCATGCCCGCCGGCCTTCGCTTTGCCCGCCGCAGCGCTGCGCATCGTGGCAAAGTAAACCCCGGCACCCATGACAACAAACCCGAGGACCCCTACGAAGATGTTCTGCAGGGAAACCCCAACAAGGAGGAGCAGCACCCCGGCCAGCGTGGCCAGTACGCCAATCACAATGTGCCGGGTGGACCAGCTGCGGCCGGGATCCGAGCCCATGGAATTGGCGAACTTGGGATCGTCCTCATGCAGTTGCCTCTCGAGTTGCTCGAGCAGCTTCTGTTCGTGCTCCGAGAGCGGCATCACGACCTCCTTAAGTAGGCCAACGTCCAGACAGGTCGGAACCGGTTGTTCCTGCCCCGTCAACGACCGGTATGCCCTCCGGGTTCCCGGCCTGCCAACCTCGGCAAATCCAGGGATCCAAGCATACCGACGCGGCGGGTCAGGTGATCCACACATGTCCAGACGTTCGAAATCTTTGTATCTATAAGGATAGTTTGTTGGGCGCTGTTCTGAAAGACGCTGTTCAACGGCACCAACGCGCCCCAGGCCTTGAAATGCCACTGATCCGCGCCCCTGAATGCGGTTTCCCGATTCCGCTGGTGTCAGCGGAATCACGTCAGTGGCTGCCGCTCCCAGGCTCAAGCAGCCGCGCCGGCAGCACGGACTTGCTGCCGAACTTCTCGGCCACCTTGTCCAGGGCCTGTTCAGCAGCCCGCCAGTTGTCTTCGCGCCTGTCAAGGCTCAGCTGAAGGGAGGTCTGGGCGGCGGTCTCCAGCTGTTCCGCCCGGACCCCCACCAGCCGGACCGTCAGCGGCCGGCTGCCGAGTGACTCCAGCAACTGGACGGCCACGCCATAGATGAGCTGCGCGCTGTCCAGCGGAGTGTGGACCGTGCGGCTGCGCGTTACGGTGGAGAAGTCGGCGTACCGCAGCTTGAGGGCCACAGTCCTGGCCACCATGCCCGATGCGCGGAGCCTCTCGGCCGTGCGGTGTGACAGCCGCAGCAGCTCGCGGTGCAGCAGGGCGTCGTCGGCCGTATCCGAGGCGAACGTCTCTTCTGCTCCAATGCTTTTCTCCACCCTCACCGGGGTGACCGTCCGGCTGTCGATACCCCAGGAGAGCCGGTGGACGTGTTCGCCGGTGGCGCCCAGTACCTTCTTGAGCGAGGAGACGGGCGTCGCGGCGACGTCCGCTACGGTGCGGATTCCCATCCGGGCCAGAACTTCCGCCGTCTTGCCGCCTACGCCCCACAGGGCATTGACCGGCAGGCTGTGAAGATACGGCACGGTTTCTTCCGGCCGGATGAGCAGCAGACCATCCGGCTTGCACCGGGTGGAAGCGATCTTGGCCACGAATTTGCTGGCAGCGATCCCCACAGACGCTGTGATGCCCAGTTCGCTGGCGACCCTCCGGCGGATCAGCTGGCCGATTTCCAGCGAGGGGCCGAGCCTGCGGATCGCCCCTCCCACGTCAAGGAACGCCTCATCGACACTGAGCGGCTCGACGAGCTCCGTGATGGATTCGAAAATGGCCATCAGCTGGCCGGACACCTCGTAGTAGAGCTTGTGCCTCGGCTCGATGATGATGGCCTGCGGACACAGCCGGTGGGCCACTGCCATGGGCATCGCCGATTTCACGCCAAATTTGCGCGCCTCATAGGAGGCTGACAGCACCACGGAGCGTTCCGCCGGAAAGCCAACGATGACCGGCCGGCCTCGAAGGTCAGGACGGGCGCGGAGTTCCACGGAGACAAAAAACGCGTCCATGTCGACGTGCATGATGCTCGCCCGCCGAAGGTCCCGAAGCCGCGCTTCCGCCTGCTCTCTCTCCTCGTCCGGCCCCACGTCTGCAATCCTATGCCCTCCACCCGACTAAACTGGAGGCTGCATCCGGCATCAACACCCAGGAGGACCGCACCTGTGAAGGTCATTGGAACGCTCATGCCTGCCCGCCTTGGGCTGCTCGCCGCGGGAGCGGCCGTGCTGGCGGGGGCGACTGCATGCACGGCACAGGCGCCCGGTTCCGCAACGCCCGCAGCAACAACGTCGGCCTCCCCGGCTGCCGCGGCAACAAACACGGCGACCGCCACGGCTTCCGCGCCGGCAACAGCCAGCCCGAGCGCCGCGCCCGGCACGTCGGCCACCGTGGGTGCCCTGGTTGCCGGCTTCCCGGCCAAGCTGCTTCCGGTGATGCCCGGGGCGAAGGTGGTGGCCAGCAGCTTCGACAAGTCGGCCTCCCCGGCCACCGCCGCACTGGTGGGTTCAACCTCCGCCAAGCCGGCCGCCGTCGTCGCCTATTACACCAAGGCCCTGGAAGCACAGGGCTTCAAGGCCGTTCCCGGCAACACAGTGGGCAGCGTGGCATCAAAGGACTTCGTGCGCGGGGGAAGCGAGACGGTTAACATCGCTGTCCCCCAAACCGGCGGAATTTCCACCTTCACCATCGGCGCCAACGTGACGCCCGAGTCCGTCAAGTGATGGTGGCCGAGCAGCTTCGCGTCGAGCAGGCGGACTTCGTGGCCGCCGTCGCGGGAAAGCTCACAGATTTTCTGACAACCCGGCAGTCGATCATGAATGCCATTTCGCCGGACATCGATCCCATCATGGGGTCCATCTCCAACCTGGTCACCGGCGGAAAGCGGCTTCGCGCCCTCATGTGCTACTGGGGATGGCGCGGAGCAGGCGGTCCTGCCACAGCCGAGGACATCATCACGGCAGGCGCCGCCCTTGAGCTGTTCCAGGCCGCAGCGCTGATCCACGACGACATCATCGACCGGTCGGATACCCGCCGGGGCGGACCCAGCGTGCACCGCCGGTTCAGCCAGCTCCACGAGTCCCAGGGCTGGGCCCTCGACAGCGAACGCTTCGGCCACGCCGCGGCCATCCTGGCCGGCGACCTCTGCCTGTCCTTCAGCGAAGAGGCCTTCACCGACATCGGTGAAACGGCGGCCTCCGGCAGCAGGGCAAGGCTGATCTTCAACCTGATGCGCTCCGAGGTCATGGCCGGCCAGTACCTGGACATCCTGGAAGAGGTGGCGGGGCCGGTCCGGGACCGTGCCGGTGCCGTCAGCCGCGCCCAGTCGATCATCCGTTTCAAGTCGGCCAAGTACTCGACGGAGCACCCGCTCGCCCTGGGCGGGGCGCTCGGCGGCGCTTCTGATGAGCTGCTCCGGGGCTACTCTGCCTTCGCGCTGCCGCTCGGCGAAGCCTTCCAGCTCCGCGACGACGTGCTGGGCGTCTTCGGGGACCCGGTCACCACCGGCAAGCCTGCCGGCGACGACCTCCGGGAGGGCAAGCGGACCGTGCTCGTCGCCTTCGCCCTGGACCTGGCGACCCCCGAGGAGTCTGCGTTTATCGACTCCAGGCTCGGCAGCCCTGACCTGAGCGACGAAGACGTTGCCGAGATCCGCCGGATCATTGCGGACTGCGGCGCGCTGCAGGCCACTGAGGTGCTGATCGAGGAATTCGGGGCGGCAGCGTATGCAGCCCTGGAGCTGCTGCCACTGGAGGACCTCCCCAAGACCGCGTTGCGGCGGCTGGCGGAGGCGACAGTGAGCCGGGCCGCCTAAACGGCTGGCCCGGCCCGTTTGTTACAAAGCCTGGTCTGTTACCAGTCCGGGTTCATTACCAGGCTGGGTTCACTACCAGGCCAGGGACTGTGCCCGGCGGCGGATTTCTGTCTTGCGTCCTGCACGGAGGGCGTCGATGGGCCGCCCGCGCAGCGACTCGTCAGGGGTGAAAAGCCACCCGATGAGCTCTTCGTCGGAGAAGCCGGCGTCTGCCAGCACCACGATCGTGCCCTTGAGGCTCTCTACTACGTGGCCGTCCTGAAGGAAAGCGGCGGGCACCGAACGGATCTTGCGTTCCCCGATCCGCAGGGCTGCCAGCGCGCGCTCGTCAAGGAGCCCGTGGACTTTGGTAATGGACACATCCAGCATCTGGGCAACATCTGGCAGGGGCAGCCAGTCGCCTACAAGGGTTTCAACAGTACTCACGGGACAAGGTTGCCATGGCGGGCGCCCGCAAGCCTAGTCAGAACGGCGCGCTCCTCGGCCCGCAGCATCTTGGCGCGCGACACTCCCAGCGCGCCTGATTTTCCGGGTGAAAACCAATTCTTGTGCTAACCGAGAAATCGTGAGAGATTCACATAGATAACATTCGCACCACGATTAACATCAGTAACATTAGTATCACGAGCAAATGGCATGACCGACAGCAATCGCCGCTGAGAAGAGGACTTTCCCATGACGACGACCCGCTCCACCAAGCAGTCACCCCGGCCGGGCCTGCCCCTGATCGCGGCCACGACGGCCACGCTGCCTGCCGTCATGCTTTCCTCCCTTGCGGTCGCCGAGCCCGCAGCGGCCGAAGCCCGTCCTAAGACGGTCCCTGCGACACTTGCCGCCGCCATGGAGGCTCAGGCGGCTGCAGCCAAAGCGGGCGTGATTCCCGCAGCCTCCGTGCCGGCAGCCCTCCCTTCAGCTCTGCAGCCCACCCGCGTCACCCCGGCGTCCCACACGGTGGTCCGCGGGGACACGGTCAGCGGCATCGCCGGCCGGTATGGACTCAGCACCTCTGCCGTGCTCAAGCTCAACAACCTCAGGTCGAACTCCGTGATCTACCCGGGACAGCGCATCAAGCTGAAGGGTGCCGCGGCACCGGCGGCGAAGACTGCTGCCGCGCCTGCCCGTACCGCCGCCCGGACGTACACCGTCAAATCCGGTGACACCCTGGGCGGCATTGCCTGGCGGCACGGCGTCAAGCTTTCCCAGGTGCTCAGCTGGAACGGGCTCAAGATGACATCGACCATCTTCCCGGGCCAGAAGATCCGGCTCGGTGCCGGCACGGCCGTTGCGGCTGCACCGACCAAGGCGGCAGCACCGGCCGTCACGCGCTCCGCCTCCTACGTCATCAAGTCCGGGGACACACTGTCCGGCATCGCGGCCAGGCATGGCGTGAAGCTTTCGGCCATCCTGTCGGCGAACCGGCTGAAGGTCACCAGCACCATCTTCCCCGGTCAGAAGATCGCCATTCCCGGCAAGACCGGCTCCGTCCAGCCCGCGTCCAGCGTTACGCCGCTGGTGCCCAGCTCCTTCCTCGGCTACACCTACCCGCCCGCCGTCGTCAGCTCGGCCAACAAGAACAAGGCCCTGCTCAACGCCTCGCCCGTCCCGTCCCTGGCGCAGATGCAGTCCATCGTGGCCGACACGGCACGGCGGATGGGCGTGGATCCTGCGCTGGCACAGGCCTTCGCCTACCAGGAGTCGGGCTTCAACCAGCGGGCAGTGTCGCCGGCCAACGCCATCGGCACCATGCAGGTGATCCCCTCCTCCGGCCAGTGGGCATCTGACCTCGTGGGCCGGAAACTGAACCTGCTGGACCCCTACGACAACGTCACCGCCGGCGTCGCCATCATCCGCCAGCTGATCCGGACCAGCAAGAACCTGGACTACGCCATCGCCGGTTACTACCAGGGCCAGTACTCGGTCAACAAGTACGGCATGTACACCGACACCAAGCACTACGTCGCAGCCATCAAGGCACACCGCAAGAACTTCAGCTGACGTGCCCCACTTGCCCCGGGGCAGGGTCAGACCAGCCCCGGGGAGCATAACGATACGGGTCCGGATCCTATGTTGATTCGGACCCGTTTCCGTGCAGCACTTAGTATCGAAGAGTGCAGGAAAACGCTATAGGCAGTCTCATTGGGTCGCTGGTGGACAACCGCTACCAGGTGAAGTCCAGGTTGGCGCGGGGCGGGATGTCCACCGTTTACGTGGCCACGGACCAGAGGCTGGACCGTGATGTAGCCCTGAAGGTCCTGCATCCGCACTTGGCCAACGACGGCAATTTCCTGGACCGCCTGGCGCGCGAAGCACGGGCTGCCGCTAAGCTCTCACACCCGCATGTGGTGGGCGTGCTGGACCAGGGGCACGACGGTGACACCGCCTACCTCGTGATGGAGTACATCAAGGGGCACACCCTTCGCGACGTCATCAACAGCAAGGGCGCGTTGTCGCCCCGGCTGGCCCTGGCCCTCATCGATCCGGTCGTGGAGGGCCTGGGAGCGGCCCACGCCGCAGGCATGATCCACCGCGACGTGAAGCCGGAAAACGTGTTGATTGCCGACGACGGCCGGATCAAGATCGGCGACTTCGGCCTCGCCCGCGCGGTAACGACAACAACCAGCACAGGTGCCCTGATCGGCACCGTCGCATACCTTTCTCCGGAACTGGTCCTAGGCAAGCCGGCCGACGCCCGAAGCGACATCTACTCGACAGGCATCATGCTGTTCGAGATGCTGACCGGACGCCAGCCCTTCGACGGCGAGGTCCCGATCCAGGTGGCCTACCAGCACGTGAACTCCACCGTGGGTCCTCCCTCCGCCCTCGTTCCCGGCCTGGCGGACGAAGTGGACGAACTCGTACAGTGGTGCACCGCCAGCGACCCCGAGCAACGGCCGGTGGACGGCAACGCCCTGCTGGCAGAACTCCGCCATATCCGGACCAACCTCACCGACTCCGAACTGGACCTGCAACCCCCTGCGGCCGTGCGGGCGGCTGCGGCGGCGGGCGGAGCTTCAGCCACTGCCAGCCACGGCCTCCGCGGGGCCGCTGCACCTCCCGCCCCGGCCAGGAAGCCGTCGCACCTGCCGCAAAACCCGCCTGGTCCCGGCGCCGCGGCTGTCCAAGGAATACCGCCGGTACAGGGAAGCCCGGGCAACCACACCGAGGTGCTGTCACCGATCCACGGCGGCGAGGTCCCCCGGGGCCGTCCCACCGAAGTCATTTCCCGTGCCAGCAATCCCACCACCGTGTTTTCCGCCCCGACCTCTTCAAACCCGGCCTCTTCAAACCCGACCTCTTCAAACCCGGCCTCTTCAACTCCCGTTTCATCAACCAACGTCTCTTCGACCAGCAGGCCGGTCCTCCCGCCCTACGGATTCGATGACGATGACAGGGATGATGCCCAGCTCCCCCTGAGCAAACGCGAACAGCGGAAACTGGACCGCCACGAAGAAAAGGCCCGGTCACGCGCCGCGGCCACTCCCGTCCGCACCCTCCGTGAAGGAAACCCCCGGCGCAGGGGCGCGCTCTGGATCGTGGTCATGGTGATCCTCGCCCTGCTTGCCACCGGGGCCGGGTGGTTCTTCGGCATGGGGCCGGGATCCCCCGGGACCGTGCCGTCCGTGGCCAACAGAACCGTGGCGGAGGCACAGAAGCTGCTCCGGGACGCCGGCTTCCAGTCCAGCACCCAGGATGTCTTCGACGACGACGTCAAGGCAGGGCTGGTGGTCGCATCCGAGCCGGGCGCCGGAACGGAAATCCGCAAGTACCAGCAGGTGTCGCTGTTCGTGTCCAAGGGGCCGCAGCTGTTTCCGCTGCCGCGGCTGACCGGCAAGACGCTGGAGGCGTCCAAGGAGGCGCTCAACGGGGCTGAAATGGCGCTCGGCAAGGTCACCGAAAAGTTCGATGAGGAAGTGCCCGCCGGAACGGTGCTAAGCCAGGCCCCGGCGCCGGGAACGCCCGCGCGGCACGGGACGCCTGTCAGCCTGACTGTCTCGAAGGGCCCGCAGCCCATCCCGGTGCCGGACGTCCGCGGGCAGGACGAGGAAGAAGCGGTACATGCCATTGAAGCTGCCGGCCTCAAGGCCGAGGTAGCCGATGAAACCGTCCACGACAGGAACGTTCCGAAGGGCGCCGTGGTCAGCCAGGAGCCGGCTTCCGGAACCTTGACGAGGGGACAAACCGTCACCCTGACGATTTCCGAGGGGCCCAAGCTCGTCAAGGTGCCCAACTACATCGGCAAGCAGGTCGAAGACGCTACTGAGGCCCTGAGGAAGCGCGGCTTCGAGGTCCGCGTCAACGAAGTCCTCGGCGGCTTCTTCGGCACGGTCCGGGATCAGGATCCCGTGGACACCGAGGTGCCGGAGGGCTCCGTCATCACCCTCACGGTGGTATAGCCAGGGCAGTGCAGCCGCAGTCCACAAAAAGACCGGCGCCGGGAAGTCCCGGCTCCGGTCTTTTTGTCTGGTTGGAGCTCTCCCGCAACCGCCTAGCGGCGGGTAAGCGCGCCCGCCACGAGGAACGCCATCTCCAGCGACTGCATGTGGTTCAGCCGGGGATCGCAGACAGACTCGTAGCGGTCGAGGAATGCTTCCTGGTCGATGGGGTCGGCGCCGCCGAGGCATTCGGCCACGTCATCCCCGGTCATCTCGACGTGGAGGCCGCCCGGAACCGTCCCCAGGGCATGGTGCACTTCGAAGAACCCGCGCACCTCGTCGATGACGTCGTCGAAATTCCGGGTCTTGTAGCCGTTGGGCGAGGTGACCGTGTTGCCGTGCATCGGGTCCGTGACCCACAGGACCTGGGCGCCGGAGGCGGTGACCTTCTCCACGAGGGACGGGAGCTTCTCGCGGATGTTGCCGGCACCCATGCGGGTGATGAACGTGAGCCTGCCGGGCTCGCGTTCGGGATCCAGCTTGTCGATGAGGCGCAGCGCGTCGTCGCCGGAGGTGGAAGGGCCGAGCTTGACGCCGATCGGGTTGCGGACACGGGACAGGAAGTCCACGTGGGCGTGGTCCAACTCGCGGGTCCGCTCACCGATCCACAGGAAGTGGCCGGAGGTGCCGTACGGCAGCCCGGTGCGGGAGTCGATGCGGGTCAGCGCGCGCTCGTAGTCAAGCAGCAGCGCCTCGTGGCTCGCGAAGAATTCAACCCGCTTGAGCGCCTCGAAGTCGGCGCCGCAGGAAGCCATGAACTTGATGGCGCGGTCGATGTCGCGCGCGAGCGACTCGTAGCGGGCATGGGCCGGATTCTCGGTGGAGCCCTTGTTCCAGGTGTGCACCAGGCGGAGGTCCGCGAAGCCGCCCTGGGTGAACGCCCGGATGAGGTTCAGCGTGGAAGCGGAGGTGTGGTACGCCCGGAGCATGCGGCTAGCGTCGTGGGCACGCGACTCGGGGGTGAAGTCGTACCCGTTCACGATGTCGCCCCGGTAGGCCGGCAGCGTCACGCCGTTACGGGTCTCATCGTTGGAGGAACGCGGCTTGGCGAACTGGCCGGCCATGCGTCCCATCTTGATGACCGGCATCGCTGCGCCGTAGGTCAGGACCACTGCCATCTGCAGGATCGTCTTGACGCGTGCGCTGATCTTGTCCGCCGTGGCACCCTCAAAGGTCTCGGCGCAGTCGCCGCCCTGGAGCAGGAAGGCCTTGCCCTGGGCCGCCGCAGCGAGACGCTCGCGCAGGATGTCCACCTCGCCCGCGAACACGAGCGGCGGGAGAGCCGACAGTTCCTTGACGGAAGCGTTGAATACTTCGGAGTCCTGCCAGCTCGGCTGCTGGGAGATGGGAAGATCCCGCCAGTTGTCGAGTCCCGGATAGTTGGCCGCACCGCTCTGTGAAGTGCTGGTCAGGGAAGAGGCAGGTTTTGCAGATAGCTCAGTCACACTACTAAGAGTAGAGGGCCGGAGCGGCTTCGGAACACCCGGACTGTCATGCACCCGGCCGCAGCGTCACAGATATCAGCGCCAGGACACCTATGCTGACCGGGGTGAACCGGGCTCCCCCGGCTCGCCTGGCTGTTCGCCGGGCTTTCCACCGCCGTCGGCATCGCCTTTAACATCTGCCTTGCCCGCGAGCCTGAGCTTAACCACCGACGCGTACTCGTCCACGTATTCCTGCCCGGAGAGGCGCATGAGTTCATACATGATCTCGTCCGTCACGGACCGCTGGATCAGCCGGTCGTCGGCCATCCCCTCGTACCGGCTGAAGTCCAGCGGTTTCCCGAAGATCATGCCGATGCGGCGGATGTTCGGCAGCCGTTTGCCGATGGGCTGGACCTTGTCCGTTCCGATCATCGCCACCGGGATGACGGGGACGCCGGCCTGGAGCGCCAGCCGCGCCACACCCACCTTCCCGCGGTACAGCCGGGAATCGGGGCTGCGGGTGCCTTCGGGGTAGATTCCCAGCAGTCCGCCGTGCGTCAGCACCTCCATCCCCGCCTGAAGCGATGCCGCCGAGGCCGCCCCGCCGGAACGGTCCATGGGAAGCTGGTTGGTCAGCCGGAAGAACAGTGCGGTCAGCCTGCCCTTGAGGCCGGTGCCCGTGAAGTACTCGGATTTGGCCAGGAAGATGACGGGCCGCGGCACCATCAGCGGCATGAAGATGGAGTCCGAGAACGAGAGGTGGTTGGAGGCGATGATGGCTGCACCTTCGGACGGGATGTTGTCCAGCCCTTTGACCCACGGCCGGAAAAGAGTGCGGACCACCGGCCCCAGGAAGATCCGCTTCATGACCCAATAGAACACGTGTCTTACCTCTCCGGAAGGCTACCGCCGGCGCGTTTCCAGTGGCCCGGCGGCACTGCATGCAACCCTACTCTAGTGAGAATTGTCCCGAACAGTGACACGATGGTTCCATGACAGAAAGCAGCGACCGAACACGGCCCGCCGCTTTCAGCTACGCGGGACACGGAGCCAATGCGCGGATCGGAATCGCGATTTCGCACGGCTTCACCGGCAGCCCGCTCAGTATCCTGCCGTGGGCCGAGTTCCTGGCCGCGCGCGGATTCGCCGTCACAGTTCCGCTGCTTCCCGGCCACGGGACGACCTGGCAGGAACTTGCACAGACAGGGTGGCGGGAGTGGCACGGCGCCTTTGAAGCGGCATACCTGGAGCTGGCAGCCAGAACAGACGAGTGCTACGTGGCCGGCCTCTCGATGGGCGGTGCCATCGCCCTGCTCACCGCATCCCGCCACAGTGTGGCGGGTGTCGCCGTCGTCAATCCCGGCCTGAGCTTTTACGATCGGCGCGTCCAGATCATCGGCCTGCTGAAGTACATCCAAAAGACCACTGTGCCTATAGCCGAGGAAAATCCGACGGCGCCCCATACGGACGACGGCGACTACTCCCTAACGCCGCTGGCGGCGGTTCACCAGCTGAAGAGGCTGTTCGCTGCCGCTGCCCGCGGACTGCCGCGGATCACGGCCCCCGTGCTCGTTTTCAAGTCGGTCAACGATGCTGTGGTGCCACCGACTTCGCTCACTATTATCCGCAAGCGCCTGCGCGCGGCGGCCCTCGACGTGGTGCTGCTGAGGAACAGCGGCCATGTGGCTACGCTGGACACGGACGCCCAGGAAATTTTCGAGTCCTCGGCGCGGTTTTTCCAGGTGCATTCCCGCAGCCACGTACCGTCGGAGAAGTCATGACCACTGTTCCCGATCACAGCCCGTTCAGCAGCGTCTTCTCCGGCGAGGGGCCGTCCATCGGCATCGCCCTCTCCCATGGCTTCACGGGCAGTCCGCACAGCCTCCGCACATGGGCCCAGTCCTTTGCCGATGCCGGCTTTGCCGTCAGGATGCCGCTGTTGCCGGGCCATGGCACCACCTGGCAGGAGCTTTCCCGCAGCCGCTGGCCGCAGTGGCACGACGCCATGGACGCGGCCTACCGGGAGCTCGAGTCGGAGTGTGACCTCGTCTTCGCCGCGGGCCTGTCCATGGGCGGCGCACTGGCATTGCGCCTCGCCGCCACCAGGCCCGTCGCCGGAGTCATCGTGGTCAACCCCGGCCTGGTCATCGATGACCGCCGCGCCCCGCTGGCCGGCATCCTCAAGCTGGTCCTCAAGAGCACGCCGGCCATAGCCAATGACATCCGGAAAACGGGCGTCGACGAGGGCGCCTATGCACGGACACCTGTGGCAGCGGCCCACGAGCTGAATAAGATGTTCAAGGACACGGTCCGGCTGCTGCCACGCATCACAGCTCCGGTCCGCGTGTTCCGCTCCACAGTGGACCATGTTGTCTCCGATTCCAGCATCATGGCCCTGCGGCGCGGGCTCACCCACGCCCCGCTGCGGCTCACCCACCTGGATAACAGTTACCACGTGGCCACCCTGGACCATGACGCCGACCAGATCTTCAGCGGCTCGCTGGATTTCATCCGCTCCGTCGTGGCGGACCTCCGCCAGGGATCCGCCGACTCCGCGACATCCAGCCAGAAGGGCGCAACCGATGAATAGGCCCGATTCGAACTCATCCGACCCGAGTGCAAACCAGGACGACGCCGTCTGGCTCGATCTGGTAGCCAGGCTCCAGGGCGACACCCCGGCTCCGGATACGCACAGCACTACGGGCGAGGGGGAACCGAGCGCCTCCGAGCCGCCGCGCCATTCCGGCGGTCCCCGGCACAGCACGGCTGCCAGTGACGACGCCGGCCCTGCACCGGCAGGAGAGGCCGGGAACGGCGCGGGTCCGGAAGGTGCCGCCAAGCGCTTCACCGACTTCGACCCCCTCGGCCTGGCGCCCCGGGCACCGCGGGAGCTGTCAGCCGCCGAGCGGCAGCAGGCTGCGGAGCAGGCGAAGGCCGCCGGGCACGAAAAGGCGGACCGGCGCGAGGACGCTGACCGGCCAGGGCAGGCAGGTATTCATTCCGGCACCGGGGATCCGCGTGACTACACGGTCGAGGACGACGAGGGCGAGTTCATTCCGGAAGAACCCCCTAAGCTTTCGGCCACCGACCCGCTGACAATGCTCGCGTGGCTGGGCGCCGTGGGTGCTCCGATTGCCCTGGTCCTGTCGTCGATGTTCTGGCGCTCCGCGCCGCTGCTGGCAATCCTTGGCATGGTGGCCGTCTTCGTCGCCGCAGTGGTGTACCTGATCATGAAGCTGCCGCAGGAGAAGGACGAGAACGACGACGGCGCCCGGGTCTGACGCTTCCGTCAGCGGTGGGTGCGGCTGCTGACCCGGGACAGGTCAGCGGCGCCGATCAGGCCGGCGTTCGGGCCAAGGGCAGCCAGTTCGATCTCGGCGGCGGGGCGGAATCCGCGGCCGGTAAGGTTGCGGGCGAAGGCCTTGCGGGCCGGGGCCACCAGCAGCTCACCTGCCGCACACAGGCCGCCGCCGATCACGAACTTCCCGGGATCGAGGGCGGCTGCCAGGTTCGCCAGCCCCAGCCCCAGCCAGTTTCCGACGTCCTCCAGGAGCTCACGGGAGGCGGCGTCGCCGGCGATGGCCAGCTCCGTCACCGTGGCTCCGGTAATGCGCTCGGCGCTTCCGTCCACGGCTTTGAGGAGTTCCTGGGCCACGGGAGAGTTCGCCAGGGCCAGTTCCCTGGCCTCCCGGCCCAGTGCGTTGCCCGAGGCGTACTGTTCCCAGCAGCCGCGGTTGCCGCATTCGCACCGGTGGCCGCCCGGCATGATGATCTGGTGGCCGAATTCCCCCGCCACGCCAAACCTGCCGCGCTCCACGTGCCCGTCCATCACCATGGCTCCGCCGATGCCGGTGCCGAGCGTGATGCAGACCAGCCGGTCCTGCCCCTGCCCGGCACCAAAGCGCCACTCGGCCCAGGCTGCCGCGTCGGCGTCGTTAACCAGCATGACGGGGCGGCGCAGCAGGTGCTGCAGGTTTTCCCGCAGCGGTTCGTTCCGCCAGGCGAGGTGCGGGCTGAACAGCACCGTGCCGCCGTCGAGGTCCATCCAGCCGGCGGCGCCGATGCCCACCGAGCGGATCCGGGTGCCGGCGCTCAGTTCTTCAACAAGTTCCACGATGACGCGCTCCACGGCCCGGGGATCGCTTCCCGGCGTGGACCGGCGCGCCTCGCGCAGGATGTTTCCTTCGGCATCCACCACGCCGGCGGCAACCTTGGTGCCGCCAATGTCGATGCCAATGGCAAGTCCCCGCCGGCCCAGCCGCAACTGCTGCCGGAACAGGCGGTGGCCGGCCAGTTGGCGGCTGCCTCCCGTCAGGCCAAGCCCCGGTACCGGACGACGCGGGATGGAGCGCCGCGACGCCGCGCGCCAGTCGGCCCACCTCCCGGCTTCACCGCTGCGGGGGCTGGAGCCGCTCCGGGGACTGGAGCCGCTCCCCGGACCGAAACGGGGCGGGGCTGGCTGCTCAGCGGGCGAGGAGGGCTGCATAGTCCCCCATTCTAGGTGTCGTGTTGGAACGTCTTCGCAGGTAGACACGCAAACGACACGCCCTGCCACCGGCGGCGTACGACCGTTCGCCGTAAAGTTACCAACGGGTAATCGCGATCTGCGGGCTCCCCGCCATGCGACGTACTAAGGTTAGGACTACCCGCTGCGGCAACGGATATCAAAGGAGCTAACGTGCGCGAATTCAGCGTTCCGCCCCTGGCGAACGTCCCCCTGGACAGCAACATCACGGACCTTGTACTGCGCCAGGCAGCGGAGGCTTCCAACCCTGCCCTGTTTTCGCGCCTCGATTCCTCCGGCCAGTGGCAGGACATCCGGGCCAAGGACTTCGTGGCGGATGTATCCGCCTTGGCAAAGGGCCTGATCGCCAGCGGCATCGGCGCCGGCGACCGCGTGGGCATCATGTCCCGCACCCGGTACGAGTGGGCACTTATCGACTTCGCCATCTGGTTCGCAGGTGGCGTTTCTGTTCCTATCTATGAAACGTCCTCGCCTTCCCAGGTCGCCTGGAACCTCGGAGACTCCGGCGCCGTCGCCGCTTTCGGCGAATCGGACCACCACGAAAACGTCATCCGGCAGGCCGCCGCGTCCGAGGGGCTGACTGCCCTGGAGCATGTGTGGCAGCTGGAGGGTGACGGCCTCGACGCCGTGCGCGCGGCCGGAACGGCCGTCAGCGACGCCGAACTCGAAACCCGGCGGCGCTCCGCCGGACTCCGGGACCTGGCCACCATCATCTACACCTCGGGCACCACCGGCCGCCCGAAGGGCTGCGAACTGACCCACGGAAACTTCGTGGAGCTGTCCGAGAACGCCTTGGCCACCTCCCTGAAGCAGGTGGTCAATGAGCAGTCCCGCACCATCATGTTCCTCCCGCTGGCGCATGTCTTCGCGCGCTTCATTTCCGTCCTGGCCGTGGCCGCCGGAGTTACGGTGGCGCACACCCCGGACATCAAGCACCTGCTGGCCGACCTGCAGAGCTACAAGCCGACGTTCATCCTTGCTGTTCCGCGCGTCTTCGAAAAGGTCTACAACTCGGCCCTAACCAAGGCCGAAGACGGCGGCAAGGGCGCGATCTTCCACAAGGCAACGGAAACCGCCATCGCCTACTCCCGGGCACGGCAGGACGGCGGCGTCGGCCTGGGCCTGAAGATTAAGCACGCGGTCTTCGACAAACTCGTCTACGGCAAGCTCCGTGCCGCCATGGGCGGGGAGGTTGCCCACGCGGTGTCCGGCGGAGGTCCGCTGGGCGAGCGTCTGGGCCACTTCTTCCAGGGCATCGGCCTGCAGATCCTGGAAGGCTACGGCCTCACCGAAACCACCGCGCCCGTCAGCGTCAACACGCCGGAGCGGATCAAGATCGGCACGGTCGGTGCGCCGATTCCCGGCAACAGCGTCCGGATAGCCGACGACGGCGAGATCCTCGTCAAGGGCGCCTGCGTCATGCGGGGGTACTACAAGCGCCCCGATCTGACCGAGGAGTCGTTCGTGGACGGCTGGTTCCGCACCGGCGACATCGGCCAGCTGGACGAAGACGGCTACGTGCTGATCACCGGCCGGAAGAAGGAAATCATTGTGACAGCGGGCGGCAAGAACGTGGTTCCCGCCCTGCTCGAGGACCAGATCCGTGCCGATGCGCTGGTGTCACAGGTACTCGTTGTGGGTGACAACCGGCCGTTCATCGGGGCCCTCGTGACCCTCGATGAGGAAGCCCTGCCGGGCTGGCTGCAGCGGCACGGCCTTCCGGCGGACACGCCCCTGAGTGAGGCTGCGGAGAAGGCCGAAGTGAAGGCCGCGGTTCAGGAGCTCATCAACCAGGCCAACCAGTCGGTGTCCCAGGCCGAGGCCATCAAGTCCTTCCGGATCGTGCCGACCGACTTCACCGAAGCCTCCGGCCACCTGACCCCGTCCATGAAGGTCAAGCGCGCCCAGGTCATGAAGGACTTTGAAACGGAAATCGACGAAATGTACAGGTCGCCGAAGCCCACCCGCGCCTAGGCGCGGCGGCCGCCGTTCCCAGTACCGTCCGCCCTAGCCCCGTCCGCCCTGGTCCTGCTGCAGTTCGTCCACCACGAGTGCGGCGAGCTCGACGGCGGCGGCGCGGGTTGCCGGCTTCAGCTGGCCGAGGCGGATCCGCGAACCTTCCGCCAGGTGCCGGTCATGCGGAATCCGTACCACGTTTTTCACCCGGGACAGGAAGTGCTCTTCGATCTCATCGATGTCGACCAGGGTCCGGTTGCCGGCCGCCATGTTGATGACCACCGTGGCCTTGGCAACCAGATCCTGGCGGCCATGCGCTTCAAGCCACGACAGTGTTTCCGACGCGAGCCGGGCTTCATCCACGCTGCCGCCCGAGACGAGCACCACGGCGTCGGCCTTTTCCAGAGTGCCCTTCATGACTGAGTGCACCATGCCGGTGCCGGAGTCGGTCAGGACGATCGAGTAGTAACGGCCCAGGATGTCGGTAACTGCGCGGTAGTCAGCGTCATCGAAGGCGTGCGCCACGGTAGGGTCAGTGTCCGAGGCCAGGACATCGAGGCGCGAACCTTCGCGCGCGGTGTAGTTGGACAGCTGCGCAAACGAGTCCACTGTGAACCTGTCCTTCACCAGCTGGCGGGCCGTGAAATCAGCCCTGCCCGGTGAACGGTCCGAGAGCGTGCCGCGGTCCGGATTCGCGTCCATCGCGATGACCCGGTCCTCACGCAGTTCCGCCAGCACCATGCCCAGCAGCGTGGTGACGGTGGTCTTGCCCACCCCGCCCTTGCGCGAAAGCACCGGCACATACCTGGTCCGTTCGCCCAGCCGCGTCGCGATCCCGTGCTCCATGGCCCGCTGGATGCGGACCTGGTCCGAATCACCCAGGTTCACATAGCCCAAGGTTGCCTGGTACAGCCACCGGCGCCAGCCTGACAGCGGAGCAGCTGCGGTCCTGGTCAAAAGCCGGTCGGCAGTCAATGCAGAAGCCGGCTCCGGACCCTCGGCACGCTCCCGCCGCCCGGGGAGGTCCCTGATGTCTGCAGCCGGTGCCGGTTGGGCGGCAGCCGCACCGTCTGCCGAGGCTATCCCCGTATCCGCCGTCCCGGTGTCCGCCGTGGCAGCGACGCCTGTTGGGCCTTCACCTGAAGTGGTGGCGCCGGTTGGCTTTGCACCGGAAGAGGCGGCGCCGGCCGGGCCTGCAGTCACGACGGGCATGGCAGCAGTAGCCGGCGCCTGCTGCCCCACTACCTGGTGCACCGGACTCTGGTGCACTGCGCCGGTGACTGCCGGGAGCGATCCGGCGGAGGTGCGGTCCTGGGCGCCGGAAACAGTCACCACACTGATGTCCCCTGCGGCCGCCACACCGGAGGCGGCCGCAGGAACCTCGTCTCCGGGGATGGTCCCCGTCTCCCCCGCAACCGTTCCGACGCTGCCTTTAGGGAATGAAGGTGCCCGGTCGGGGCGCGGCCCGGGCTTGGGCGTGTTGGTCTGCGTCATGGCTTCCGCTCTGTTTGTCCGGTTGACGATCGGGTTCCGGCCCCCCGGAGTGGTCCGGAAATGGCTGTGGGGGCGGCTCGGCGCCGTCCCCACAACATTTTTTTCGTTTTCCACCCTACCTGCAGGGCGGCCGCTGGCCGCTCTGCAGGTTAGTCAGCCGCCGTCTATTCGACGACGATCAGCAGGTCACCGCCCTGAACCTGTTCCACGCTGGAAATGGCCAGCCGCGTCACCTTGCCGCCCACCGGCGTCGTGATGGAGGCCTCCATCTTCATGGCCTCGATGGTGGCCACGGTGTCGCCCGCGTTGACGGTATCTCCGGCCTTGACGGTGACCGTCACGGCCCCCGCGAAGGGGGCTGCGACGTGGCCCGGCACGGACGGGTCCGCCTTCTCGGCCGTCTTCACGTTGCTGACCACGGACTTGTCGCGGACCGAGACGGGGCGGGACTGCCCGTTGAGCGTGCACATCACGGTGCGCATGCCCTTCTCGTCAGGCTCCGAGACGGCTTCCAGCGACGCGATGAGGCGCACGCCCTTTTCGAGCTGGATGACGTGCTCCTCGCCGCGCTGCAGGCCGTAGAGGTAATCACGGGTGTCCAGCACCGAAACGTTGCCGTACAGCTCCTTGCTCTTGAGGTAGTCCTTGGTTGGCCCGGCGAACAGCAGCCGGTTCAGCGTCTGCTGGCGGGTCTTGGAGTCGCCGCGAAGCGCTTCGCTGTCCTCGGCGCTCAGCTCGGCGTCGCGGACCTTGACGCTGCGGCCCTGGAGGGCTTTGGTGCGGAACGGCTCGGGCCAGCCTCCCGGAGGATCGCCCAGCTCACCGGACAGGAACCCGATGACGGAGTCGGGGATGTCGTAGTTCTGCGGGTTTGCCTCGAAGTCGGCAGGATCTGCGTTCAGCCCGACCAGGTGCAGGGCGAGGTCGCCCACCACCTTCGACGACGGGGTGACCTTGACCAGATGGCCGAGGATCCGGTCCGCAGCGGTGTACATGTCCTCGATCGCTTCGAAGCGCTCACCCAGGCCCAGGGCGATGGCCTGCTGGCGGAGGTTGGACAGCTGACCGCCCGGGATTTCGTGCTGGTAGACGCGGCCGGTCGGCCCCGGCAGGCCCGATTCGAAGGGGGCGTAAACCCTGCGCACGGCCTCCCAGTACGGCTCAAGGGAGCTGACTGCCGCCAGGCTGAGCCCGGTGTCACGTTCGGTGTGGGCCAGGGAGGCGACCAGTGCCGACGCCGACGGCTGGCTCGTGGTGCCGGCCAGGGATGCCGAGGCGGCATCCACGGCATCGACGCCTGCATCGACCGCCGCAAGCAGGGTGGCCAGCTGGCCGCCTGCGGTGTCGTGGGTGTGCAGGTGGACCGGGAGGTCGAACCGTTCCCGGAGTGCTGCGACGAGCTTCGCTGCAGCTGCCGGACGCAGCAGGCCGGCCATGTCCTTGATGGCGAGGATGTGGGCGCCCGCTTCGACGATCTTGTCCGCCAGGTCCAGGTAGTAGTCCAGCGTGTAAAGCGTCTCGTTGGGGTCCAGCATGTCGCCCGTGTAGCACAGCGCCACCTCGGCGACCGCGGTGCCGGTGGCGCGGACAGCCCGGATGGCCGGCGCCATCTGGCTCACGTCATTGAGGGCATCGAAGATGCGGAAGATATCGATGCCCGTGGCTGCCGCCTCGTTGACGAAGGCCTCGGTCACTTCCTCGGGGTACGGGGTGTAACCGACGGTGTTGCGGCCGCGGAGCAGCATCTGGATGCAGATGTTCGGCAGGGCCTTGCGCAGCGCAGCCAGCCGGTCCCAGGGATCCTCGCCGAGGAAGCGCAGGGCGACGTCGTAGGTGGCACCGCCCCAGGCCTCAACGGACAGCAGTTCCGGCAGGAGCGTGGAGACCGCGGGGGCGGCGGCCACCAGGTCCCTCGTGCGGACGCGGGTGGCCAGCAGGGACTGGTGGGCGTCGCGGAAGGTGGTGTCCGTGACGGCCACCGCCTTCTGCTCGCGCAGTGCCTTGGCGAAACCCTCCGGCCCGAGTTCCAGGAGCCGCTGACGGGAACCCGGACGGGCCTCGGCGCCGGTGAGAGCCGGGAGCTTGTCCGCGGGGTTGGTGCGGACCGGAAGTTCGCCGTTCGGCTTGTTCACGGTGACATCGGCGAGCCAGGTCAGCAGCTTGGTTCCACGGTCGGCGGAGACGCGGGCCTTCAGCAGTTCGGGCCGCTCGTCGATGAAGGACGTGGCCACGTTGCCGGCGACGAAGTCCGGATCGTCAAGCACGGCCTGCAAGAAGGGGATGTTGGTGGAGACTCCACGGATGCGGAACTCCGCCAGCGCACGGCGTGCCCTGGCCACCGCGGCCGGGTAGTCGCGGCCGCGGCAGGTGAGCTTCACCAGCATGGAGTCGAAGTGGGGGCTGATCTCGGCACCCGAGTAGACGGTGCCGCCGTCGAGCCTTACGCCGGCACCGCCGGCGGAGCGGTAACCGGTGATCTTTCCGACGTCGGGCCGGAAGCCGTTGGCCGGGTCCTCGGTGGTGATGCGGCTCTGCAGTGCGGCGCCCTTGAGCTGGACCGTCTCCTGGGAGAGGCCCAGGTCAGCGAGGGTCTCGCCGGCGGCGATGCGCATCTGCGCCTGGACGAGGTCGACGTCGGTGACCTCTTCCGTGACGGTGTGCTCCACCTGGATGCGGGGGTTCATTTCGATGAAGACGTGCTGTCCGGCGCGTTCGCCCACGGTGTCCACCAGGAACTCGACCGTGCCGGCGTTGACGTAGTTCAGGGCCTTGGCGAACTTCACGGCGTCCCGGTACAGGGCCTGCCGGATGCTGTCGTCCAGGTTGGGTGCCGGAGCGATCTCGATGACCTTCTGGTGGCGGCGCTGCAGGGAACAGTCACGCTCGAAGAGGTGCATGACATTGCCCTCGGCGTCGGCCAGGATCTGGACCTCGATGTGGCGCGGGCGGAGCACCGCCTGCTCCAGGAACATGGTGGGGTCACCGAAGGCGGCGTCGGCCTCGCGCATGGCGGACTTCAGCGCCTCCGGCAGGGCCTCGCGGGTGTCAACGCGGCGCATGCCGCGCCCGCCGCCACCTGCCACGGCCTTGGCGAAGATGGGGAAACCGATTTCATCCGCGGCAGCGAGCAGTTCGTCGAGGTCCTTCGACGGCGCGCTGGACTTCAGAACCGGCACTCCGGCACGCTTGGCGGCCTCGAGCGCCGAAACCTTGTTGCCGGCAAGCTCCAGAACCTCCGCGGGCGGACCCACAAAGGTGATGCCTGCGGCCTTGGCGGCACGCGCAAGGTCCGGGTTCTCGGAGAGGAAGCCGTAGCCGGGGTAAATGGCATCGGCACCGGACTCCTTGGCAACCCGCAGCACCTCGTCAACGTCCAGGTAGGCGCGGACGGGGTGGCCCTCTTCGCCGATCAGATACGCCTCATCGGCCTTCTGGCGGTGGATCGAGTTACGGTCCTCATTGGGGAACACGGCGACTGTCTTGGCGCCCAGTTCGTAGCCGGCGCGGAAAGCACGGATTGCGATTTCTCCGCGGTTAGCCACCAGAATTTTGGAAAACATACTGCTCCTGCATCATTGCGGGTGTATCGGTAAGTGGTCACAGTGTGTAAGACGGGCCGGACAGAACACAAATCAGTGTGTCCACCATCACAGAATTATCCGTCATGTCCCGACCATATTCACTGCCTTGCCGTATTTGCTGTTCATTTACGGCAACCTGTGCTGCCGATGAAGAACGACGCCGGAGCGGCGGGACGGCGGGGCATGCCCGGATCCGGATAAGAAGGGATTCCGGCCGAGGTCAACATATGATGAATGGGGCGGCGGAAGCCTGCCCTGTTCCTGCAGCACCTTCCGGGAGCACCGGAACGGAACGTACCCCAACACGGCAACCGGCGTTAGGTATTGGTTTATCAAGTGCAAGTAGTCAGCATCAGCAGCCTCAAGGGCGGTGTCGGCAAGACATCCGTTACAACCGGACTGGCGTCTGCGGCACTGGCCGCAGGCATCCCAACCCTCGTAGTAGACCTCGATCCGCATGCAGATGCCACCACCGCACTGGGGGTGCAGCCCAGCGACAGGCTGGACATCGGCCGGATGCTGAAGAATCCGCGCAAAGCCAGGATCGCCGAGAACGTCGTGCCCAGCGGCTGGATCAGCCGGGTAACCCCCAACGGCTCCGGCCCGGCGGTGCTCGACGTCGCCGTCGGCTCCGCGTACACGGGCATTTACGACCGGCCCGACCTTGGCAAGCGCGACCTGCGCCGGCTGTCCGCGGTTCTGGCCGGCGCCGAGGGCTACGAACTCATCCTGGTGGACTGCCCGCCGTCCCTGAATGGCCTCACCCGGATGGCCTGGTCCGCAAGCAACAAGGTGGCCCTGGTGGCCGAGCCCGGCCTCTTCTCCGTGGCCGGCACCGAACGCACCATGCGGGCCATCCAGCTTTTCCGGCAGGAATTCGCGCCGAACCTCTCCCCCGCCGGCATCGTGGCAAACCGTGTGCGCTCCGGTTCCTCCGAGCACGCTTTCCGGCTTGCCGAGATGCAGGCAATGTTTGGAGACCTGCTGCTGGCCCCGCACATTCCGGAGCAGGCCAACTGGCAGCAGATCCAGGGCGCGGCGCACTCCGTTCACCACTGGCCCGGCGACTCCGCCAAAACCGCGGCCGGACTCTATGACACGCTGCTGGAAAACCTCATGGCCACCAACAAGACCAGCCGCAGCCGGAGCGCCCGCTAGGCGCCGGCGCTGGGTTTAACGCAAGAAGGGCCGCCTCCCGTCTGACTGATCAGTCCGGAGGCGGCCCTTCTGTTTTTAAGTCTGCTAGCCAATCTTGCGGGCTGCGCGACGCTTGCTGAGTTCGTCGTCGGGGAACGACTGTTCGCCGGCGTGCTCGCTGGGCAGCGAGGCGAGGCTGCCCTCAACCTCCCGCCACACGCGGCCCACAGCGATGCCGAACACGCCCTGGCCGCCCTGCACGAGGTCAATGACCTCATCCGCGGAGGTACATTCGTAGACGCTGGCGCCGTCGCTCATGAGGGTGATCTGGGCCAGGTCCTCGACGCCGCGTTCCCGCAGGTGCTCGACGGCGCTGCGGATTTGCTGCAGCGATACGCCGGTGTCCAGCAGCCGCTTGACCACCTTAAGAACCAGGATGTCCCGGAAACCGTAGAGCCGCTGGGAGCCGGAGCCTGCTGCGCCGCGGACTGCAGGCTCCACGAGGCCCGTGCGGGCCCAGTAGTCGAGCTGCCGGTACGTGATGCCGGCGGCCTTGCAGGCCGTGGGCCCGCGGTAGCCGGCGTCCTCGTCCAGGACGGGGAGATCCTCAGTGAAGAGAAGGCCTTGGGCACCGCTTGCGGGCACGGCAACGCCGGCCGTCGAGGGTTGCTTCAGCTCGCCTGCTTCGCCTTTCGGACTCACGTGGATCCTCCTTGTCATGAGTTCCCCTGGGGAAGTTGCCGCAACAGCTGCTACGGGCATGAAGTCCGGAAGAAATTCATGCTTGTAATTCGGCCGGAGTAGCACTTTCCAGTGTGACTTGCGCCGCTGTCGTATGCAATGGGAACTTGTACCTCCGACGTTAGGCCTGCCACGGCCCAAGGTCAAAGACGTTCGCATGATTCGCGGGGCGTGTCGAAAGTTTCAGGCTTAACTTTAACCTTAACGTGACCTTAGCCGTCGAAATCCTCGGGTTCGACGTCGTCCAGGAACTCCCGGAACCGGCGCAGCTCACGCTCTTCCTCCACGGTGGGGCCGGGCTCTGTGTCCTCCCCCTCGTCGTGCTCGGTGATGCGCACGCCCGCCTCGTCCATGACAGAGTCGGCGCACCAGATCCGGCACTTGGCGCGCAGTGCGATGGCCAGGGCGTCGGATGCCCGGGAGCTCACCGTGGCCCCGTTGTCGAACTGCAGCTGGCCATAGAAGATGTTGTCCTCCACGGCGACGATGTTAACGCTGACGACGGAATGGCCCAGCGTCTCCACGACGTCCACCAGGAGGTCGTGGGTCATGGGCCGCGGCGGCACCACGCCCTGCTGGGCAAGTGCGATGGCACTGGCCTCCGGCGTTCCGATCCAGATGGGAACGTGCCGTTCCCCGTGCATCTCGCGGAGCAGAACCAGTGGCTGGTTGGAGGGCAGTTCGATGCGGACGCCCACAATCTCGACTTCGATCATCAGATTTCCATCCGCGAGATACGGTCCTGGACAAGGGCCCGGTGCAGGGTAAGGCACAGGTCGCTGATTTCCCGGGCGGCCTCAGCCGCACGGGCCTGAGACGCAGCATCCCTGCGCGAGGTCAGTGTGGCCACGGCGCGTTCCACGAGTCCGAACTCGCGCTCAGCGGCCGCCTGGAAGGGGCGAAGGTGCCGTGGCTCCAAGCCATGGCTCTCCAGCTGGACGCAGGCGCGGGCCACTTGGAGCGCGTGCTCGTCGAACTTGCCGTCGGTGTGTCCGATGAGGCCGAAGCTGAGCAGGGACTGCAGGAGCGGCACGCTGGCGCCGGACTCCGCGCGCAGCTGCTCCTCGCTGAGCCTGCGCGCCTTGTTCTGCAGCTCGGCGGCGAGCTCATCCGAGACGATCCGCGGGGAAACGGTAACCCCGGGCGGAAGGTTCTCGGGCCGCTCGCCCCTGTCGATGGCGTCAAGGTAATCCTTGATGACTTTGAGCGGCAGATACTGGTCGCGCTGCAGCGACAGGACAAAGCGCAGCCGTTCGACGTCGCTGTCCGAGTACTGACGGTAACCCGCGGGCGTGCGCCGGGGATTGATAAGCCCCTTTTCCTCCAGGAACCTGATTTTCGACGCCGTCATGCTCGGAAAGTCATCGCTCAACTGAGCGAGCACTTCCCCGATGTTCAGGACCAGCGGTCCCCGGCGCTCCGGTTGTGCCATTGCCACAGGCAGCCGCTCCGAATCAGACGCGTCCTGCTGCGCGGGCAGGGCTCAGGTAGAAGGTGAGGCGGAACTTGCCAATCTGGACTTCGTTTCCTGACCTCAGTTCCACGCTGTCCACGCGGTCATGGTTCACGTAGGTGCCGTTCAGGCTTCCGGTGTCCACCACCTCGAAGCTCCTGGCGGTGCGCCGGAACTCGACGTGGCGGCGGGAGACCGTCACGTCGTCGAGGAAAATGTCAGCATCCGGGTGCCGCCCGGCCGTGGTGACATCGGAGTCAAGAAGGAAACGGGCACCCGAGTTTGGCCCGCTGTGGGCCACGAGCAGGGCGGAGCCGGAGGGCAGCGCCTCAACAGCAGAGCGCTCCTCCGGGGAGAGCTTGGGTACGATCGTGGGCTCTTCATGGACCGGAGTGAGGTTAATCGAGGTGGTTTCCGAGGCCCTGCCCGCACCTGTGCCGTAATCGCCGTTGGTGTGGTTCTGTTTGCCGCCAACCATGGATTCCTCCTCCTTCGTTGCAGATGTCCCCCTGCAATCAACGCGTACCCGTCCGAAACTGCCTGGCAGCTCCGGTTTGCCGCCCGCCGTCCGGCCGTTGGATTCCATTTCTGGACTCCGCGGCCGGGCAACGGGACCGGTTAGCTTTAGCCTACCTGTTGTTCGTACTCCGATGCACTGAGCAGGGAATCCACCGCGTCAGCTTCGGCGAGCTTGACTTCAATCAGCCAGCCGTCGCCGTACGGATCCGAGTTGATCAGCGCCGAATCGGAGTCGAGTGCCTCGTTCCGGGCCACGATTTCCCCGGACACCGGAGCGTAAATGTCGCTGACGCTCTTGGTGGATTCAACCTCACCCACGACGTCGTTTGCCTTAACAGTGGTGCCGACTTCAGGCATCTGGGCGTAGACGACGTCCCCGAGGGCGTCCTGGGCGAAGTCGGTGATCCCCACGCGGACCACACCATCGGCATTCGGTGCGGACACCCATTCGTGTTCGGCGGTGTAGGACAGATCAGATGGAATGTTGCTCATCAGGGGCCTTTCATCGGGTCGATCACCAATGTCAACGGAGGCGAAGGGAACAGCCACCGGTTGAAAGTATATGCACAACTCCCTGGCTGCCGGATGTGCCATTAAGCCCGCCGAACCGCCCACTCCGGCAGCCCCTGTGGCAAAGTGGTGCCATGCCGGAACTACCCGAGGTTGCCGCACTCAGCACGTTCCTCGACACGCGGCTGCGCGGTGCGGTGCTGGAAAAGCTGCAGGTCCTGTCCGTGGCTGTGCTCAAGACGGCCGATCCTCCGTACACGGCGCTGGCGGGCCGGGCCATCTCCGGAGTGGAGCGGTTCGGTAAGTTCGTCAGCATCGACGCCGGCGGCCTGTATTTCGTCTTCCACCTCGCCAGGGCGGGCTGGGTCCGTTTCACTGAGAACCCTTCACCCGATCCGCTGCGGCCGGGCAAGGGCCCTATCGCCGCCCGCCTGCACTTTGCCGGGGCGGACGGCGGGAAGATTGGCATCGACCTGACCGAAGCCGGGACCAAGAAGGGCCTGGCAATCTACGTGGTACCGAAACCCGAAGCTGTCCCCGGCATCGCCGAGCTCGGACCCGATCCGCTGGCCGCCGCGTTCACCCGGGAGATGTTCGCCGAGATCCTCGCCGGGCACCCGCACCAGATCAAAGGCGTACTGCGGAGCCAGAGTGTCATTGCCGGGATCGGCAACGCATACAGCGACGAAATCCTGCACGCAGCCAAAATCTCGCCGTTCGCCATGGCCAATTCCCTGGAGCCCGCGAAAGTCGGGGCTCTGTTCGACGCCATCCACACCGTTCTGGGAGCCGCAGTGGCGCAGGCCCAGGGAAAGGCGCCCGCCGACCTCAAGGATGCGAAACGGAGCGGCATGAACGTGCATGGCCGCGCCGGCCAGCCCTGCCCCGTATGCGGAGACACCGTCCGGGAGGTGTCCTTCGCGGATACCGCACTGCAGTACTGCCCGACCTGCCAGACCAACGGCAAAATCCTGGCCGACCGCAGGACATCGCGCTTCCTCAAGTAGGCAACAAAAAACCCCGCCAACCCTGTATGGGTTGGCGGGGTTTTGTTGTGGTCGGGCTGACAGGATTTGAACCTGCGACCCCTTGACCCCCAGTCAAGTGCGCTACCAAGCTGCGCTACAGCCCGTCAGTTCCGCCGTTCTCCGCCAGATGATTTTCCGAAGAAGTTCATCTAAGCAGTCCGGCCGAACCACCTAGAAGAGCTTACACGATTCCGGAGGGTGTCAATGACAATTTCCGGCATTCGCTGCCCGGTGTGTCCTAATTAACGCTTCTTGCCGCGCTTTTCACGCACGCGCATGCTGACTTCGATGGGTGTTCCCTCGAAGCCGAAGGTTTCCCGCAGACGGCGGGTGATGAAGCGGCGGTAGCCCGGGTCCAGGAATCCTGTAGTGAACAGGACGAACTTCGGCGGCCGGCTGGATGCCTGCGTGCCGAAGAGGATGCGGGGCTGCTTGCCGCCCCGGACAGGGTGCGGGTGTGCGGCCACCAGCTCGCCCAGGAAGGCGTTGAGCCGTCCGGTGGGAATGCGCCGGTCCCAGTTTTCCAACGCCAGCTCGAGGGCAGGCACCAGGCGGTCCTTGTGCCAGCCGGTCTTGGCGGAGATGTTGACCCGCGGCGCCCACTCCACGTGCGCCAGGTCCTGCTCGATTTCGCGTTCCAGGTACCGGCGGCGTTCGTCGTCCAGCAGGTCCCACTTGTTGAACGCGAGCACCAGGGCACGGCCCGATTCGATGGCCAGCTGCAGGATACGGACGTCCTGCTCGCTCAGCACCTCATCAACAGCCAGCAGAACGACGGCGACCTCCGCCTTTTCCAGCGCGCTTTGGGTCCGGAGGGAGGCATAGAAGTCGGCGCCCTGCGCCATGTGCTGACGCCGGCGAATGCCGGCAGTGTCCACGAAGCGCCAGGTTTTGCCACCGAGCTCGATGAATTCGTCAACGGGGTCCCGGGTGGTGCCGGCGGTGTTGTCCACCACCACGCGCTCGGAACCGGCCAGCTTGTTCAGCAGGGAGGACTTGCCGACGTTGGGGCGCCCGATCAGGGCGATCCGCCGGGGCCCGCCGGAGCGCTCGACGCCCTCGACCGTGGAGAACTCCGGGAGCGTGTCCATGACGTGGTCCAGCAGGTCCGCGACGCCCCGGCCGTGCAGCGCGGAGACGGGGTACGGCTCACCGAAGCCCAGGCCCCACAGGACTGCGGAGTCGGCCTCCTGCGCAAAGTCGTCCACCTTGTTGGCGACGAGGATGACGGGCTTCTTGCTCCGCCGAAGCATCTTCATGACGGCCTCATCGGTGGCGGTTGCCCCCACGGCCGAATCAACGACGAACAGCACGGCATCGGCCAGTTCCACAGCCATTTCGGCCTGCTCCGCCACCCTGGCATGGATGCCGCGGGCATCGTGCTCCCAGCCGCCGGTGTCCACCACTGTGAAGTTCCGGCCGTTCCAGTCTGCCGAGTACATCACGCGGTCACGGGTTACGCCGGGCGTGTCCTCCACCACGGCCTCGCGGCGGCCGAGGATGCGGTTGACAAGGGTGGACTTGCCGACGTTCGGGCGGCCGATGATGGCCAGCACGGGGTCCAGCTTCAGCGGGCCCTCAAGCTCGTCCTCGTCGTGCAGGCCGCTGAGGAGCGCGGCGTCTTCCTCGTCGAGTTCGTAGTCTTCCAGGCCGGCGCGGAGGGAAGCGGCGCGAAGTTCCGCCTCGTCGTCGTCCATGGCCGCCAGATGTTCAGCCACCTGGTCTATGCCGGTGGGCGTGTATTCGTCTTCGCCGGCGCCGGAGTGGCCGGAAGTTTGAGTCGTATCGCTCATTGCACTTTCCTTAGTGGTGGTCTGCCGGCTGTCCGGCTGCTGCGGTGGAACGTTGGTGCGGTTGGTCCGCTGCGGGCAGTGTCAGCCCGCTGAGCCGGACAGTGTTCCGGACATGCGCGGCCAGGGTGTCGCGGATTTCCGTCGCCGCCCTGTCCATTGAAGCACGGCCGGTTTCATCCGGATTCCGGCCGAGCGTGAGGGGCTTTCCGAAGCTGACGTGCAGCCTGCGGCCGGGTTTCGGGATGCTGTCCAGGTGTTCGCCGCCATGCCGGGTACCGAGGATGGCCACCGGCACCACGACGGCGTCGGAATTCAGGGCCAGCCATGCCACCCCGTTACTGATGCCGGCCGCGGTGCCGCTCCCCCGGGTTCCCTCGGGCAGGATGCCGATGCAGCGGCCGGCGTCGAGCACGTCCTTGCTGAGCTGGAGGACGGACCGGTCGCCCCTGCGGTCAACCGGAAGCTGGCCCGACGCCGTCAGCACGCGGCCGAGGAAACCTTTGAACATCTCCTTCTTGACGAGGATGTGCATGGGGCGGGGCGCGGCACCGAACATGACGGGACCGTCGAGGAAGCTGATGTGGTTTCCTGCGAAGATGACTGGCCCCGCGGCGGGAACGTTGGATTGCCCGGTGACGGCCGTGCGGTAGACGACGTTGTTCAGGAACCGGCCGACCGGCCGGCTCCACGCCATGGTCCACGGCGCAGGTGTTTTGGCCGCGGACGTTTCCCTGGCGGCCGGCTTCCCGCTCCCTGGCGTCCCGGCGGGATCACTCATGGTTGATGACCTTGGTGACGATGCGCAGCGCGGCGGCCACGGTTTCCTCGAAATCCAGTTCCGAGGAATCCAACGTCACCACGCCGTCCGCCGCCTGGGTGAAGTTCACCACGGTCGAGTCTTTCGCGTCCCGCTGGGTCACCTGGGCGGCCAGCTGCTCGGCGCTTTGGGTTCCGCCGAGCTGGATCCCGCGGCGGCGGAGCCGCGCCTCCTCGCTGGCCGTGAGTAGCATGCGCACCTGGGCAGCAGGCGCGACGACGGTGGTGATGTCCCGGCCCTCCACCACCATGCGGCGGTTGTGCTGTTCGATCAGGGCACGCTGGCGGCGGATGAGTTCGGTGCGGGCGCCGAGCGTGGTGGCGACGGCGCTGACCGCTGAGGAGATGGCCGGCTCCCGGATGGCATCGGTGACGTCGGCGCCGTCGACGCGCACGAACTCGGTGTGCGGGCTGGTGCTGATGTCCAGTGGCAGTTCCTCGGCGGCGAGTTCCACGGCCGAGGCATCGGTGAGGTCCGTTCCGCGGTCGAGGCAGTACCAGGTGAGGGCACGGTACATGGCACCGGTGTCCAGGTAGGCAAGGCTGAGGCGGCGCGCCACTTCCTTGCTGACGCTGGACTTGCCCGAGCCGGACGGCCCGTCGATGGCCACCACCAGCGGACGGCCCAGCCGGAGGGCAGGCAAAGTGTCAAGGAGTTCTTGTGTCATTACTGAAGTACCCGCCATCCACGGTCGCTTAGTGCTTCTACAAGGAGGTCATGCGCGCTGGGCAGCACGGAGATCTCCACCATGCCCACATTCTGCCCGGACGAGTGGTCCAGACGGAGGTCTTCGAGGTTAACGCCGATCTCACCGATCTCTGTCAGCAGCCTGGCGATCTGGCCGGGCCGGTCATCAACCAGCACGGTGAGCCAGGAATACGCCTGCGGCGGTCCGCCATGCTTGCCCGGAATCCGGGCCTGCCCGGCATTGCCTTCACTCATCAGCTGGGCCAGGTCAAGACGGGCTCCGGCGGCCGCCGGGTCTTCCAGCGTTCCGATCAGCCGGTTGAGGTCCTCGCGCACACCGTAAAGGATCTGCACCACCTTGCCGGCATTCGCTCCCAGGATCTGGACCCACAGCGTGGGGTCGCTGGCCGCGATGCGGGTGGTGTCGCGGAGCCCGTTCCCCGCGAGGGAGAGGGCGTGCATCGGCGTGTCCTGCAGCCGGCTGGCCAGCAGCGAGGACATCACCTGCGGCAGGTGGGAGACCAGGGCCACGGCCCCGTCATGTTCGTCGGCGGTGAACTGGGAAACGAAGGCACCGAGGTCGGTGGCCAGCGCACGCGCGGCCTGGACCGCTCCGGCCGAGGACTCCTCTGTGGGGCATACGACCCACGGCATGGAGGTGAAAAGCTCACCGCGGGCGGCCACCGGGCCGGATTTCTCGCGTCCGGCCATGGGATGGGTGCCCACGTAACGGCTGAGGTCCGCGCCGCGGCTGCGCAGGTCGCGCAGGATCGCCGCCTTGACGCTGGCGATGTCGACGACGGTGGCGTCCGGATAGTCAGCCAGCGCACGTTCCACAACATCCGCCGTGACATCCGGCGGCGATGCGACAACAACGAGTTCCGGGCTCTCGTCTTCGCCGAGGGCTGCCAGCGGCAGGCCGGCGCCGATGTCGACGGCGACTGCCTGGTTGGTGGGCGACGGGTCGGACAGGTAGACGGCGACGCCGCGGCCGCGCAGGCCGAGGCCGATGCTGGTGCCGAGCAGGCCGGTGCCAATGACGACGACCGGCCCGTTCAGGTGTCCGCGGCCGTGCGTACGGAATGCCGACATCCCTTACAGCCCCACGGATGCCAGCAGGTGGCCGACTTCCTGCTTGCCCAGGTTGCGGATGCTTCCCTGGCGCTGGTCGCCCAGGCCGATGGGTCCGACCTTGACGCGCACCAGGCGCTGCACCGGGAAACCGACGGCGTCGAACAGGCGCCGGACAATGCGGTTCTTGCCGGAGTGCAGCACCACTTCGATCAGCACGTGTCCCGGGGTCGAGTCAACCAGCCGGAAGGAGTCGACGGAGGCGAAGCCGTCCTCAAGTTCGATGCCTTCCTTGAGCTGCGCGCCGATGCCCTGCGGGAACGGCCCGCGGACCTGGACCAGGTAGGTCTTGGGGACCTCGTAGGACGGGTGCGTCAGCCGGTTGGCAAGCTCGCCGTCGTTGGTCAGCAACAGCAGGCCCTCGGTGGCGACGTCCAGGCGGCCGACATGGAAGAGCCGTTCACCCTGGTTGTTGCGGATGTAGTCGCTGATGCAGGGCCGGCCTTCGGGATCCTCCATGGTGGACACCACGCCCTTGGGCTTGTTGAACACCATGTACACCAGCGTGTCATCGAGCTGGATGCGCAGGCCGTCCACGTGGATGACGGCGGTCTTGGGATCGACGCGGACGCCGAGTTCGGTCACGACCTTGCCGTCGACCTCGACGCGGCCCTCGGCGATCATCTCTTCGCAGACGCGGCGCGAGGCGACGCCGGCGGAGGCCATGATCTTCTGCAGGCGGACGCCGTCGGCGTCGTGGAACTCAGACTGGGGCACGTCGGTGCGGGGCCCACGCCCGCGCGAGGGCCTGCGGACCGGTCCCAGGTTCTGGCCGAAGCGTTCGCTTCCGAAGGCGCGTGAACCCGAGGTCTTCGGGGCGGCGGATTTGGGCTTCAGTGCGCCGGGGGTCCCGGGTGCCTTGTTGGCGCCCGGCTTCCGGGCAGCGGCCGCCTTGCGTGCGCCGGCCTTGGCGGCACCTGCCCTGGGCGCGGGTGCTTTGGCGCCCGGCTTCCAGTCGCCTGCAGGCCGGCGGCCGGCAGGGGCCTCGTCGGGATCGATGAAGCGCTCCTCGCGGGGCTTGGCCTTGTATGTGCGGTCGCCGAAGGGACGGTCGCCGCCCTTGGGGAAGTCGCGCTTCCCGGCGCCCGCACTGCGGCCCTGTGCTGCGCCGCGCGCGGCGTTGCGGTCCGGACCTTTGCGTCCGGAGCTGTTACGTGGTGAACCCTGGCGTCCCGCCTGTGTCATGACCCGTCCTCTGTGATTTTGGCCGGCAAAGGTTGTCCAAAGACAACACTAGCCAGCCGTGCAGAATAATTCTGCCCTGGTAAAAACTGCTCCGCAGGCGTGCCCGCCTACATTCTCTCGGCGTCGTAAAACTCTTCAATTCCCTCAAGCCCCGGGAGGTGCGGTGAAAGCTGAGGCAGCTCAGCCACCGATCCGATTCCCATGCGTTCAAGGAAGTACGACGTCGTGCGGTACAGGACAGCGCCCGATTCCGGATCCGTTCCGGCATCCTCGACCAGTCCGCGCTGCGTCAGCGTCCGCACAACAGAGTCAACGTTGACTCCGCGAATTGCAGACACCCTTGCCCGGGACACCGGCTGCCGATAGGCAATGACGGCGAGTGTCTCAAGCGCCGCCTGGGTCAGCCTGGCCGTCTGCCCCTCCAGGACGAAGGCACCGACGACGTCGGCGAATTCAGCCCGTGAGTAGATGCGCCAGCCGCCGGCGACATTCCGCAATTCAAAACCCCGGGGACTGGAAGTGACCTGATGCTGAGATCCACTGCTGCCAGTTTCCATATCCGGGGCTTTAACAGTATAGCCGTCATAGTCGCGCTGCAGGTCCAGCAGCAGCGCCTCGACGGCAGCCACCGTCAGGTTGAGTCCGGCGGCAAGGTCTGCAGCGGAGGCCGGCTCGTCCAGCACCATCAGCACCGCCTCAAGCGCGGCGCGTTCCCGGCCGGTTACTGGATCCGTCATTGCTGCTCCTCGTATTCCTCGCTCAGGTGCTCGCTTGTCCACCCGGTGCCGGCCGCAGTCCAGCGCACGGTGAGGTCGCCGAGCGGCGCAACCTGGTCAAATGCCACCACCTGGTCCCTGAACAGCTCCAGCAGTGCCAGGAAGCGCGCCACCACAACCAGGGTGGATTCGGCGTCGGCGATCAGGGCGCGGAAGGTCAGGTGCCGGCCCTCCTGCAGCCGCAGTCCGATCAGCTCCGCCTGTTCGCGCACACTTACCGGGCTTCCGTGCAGGTGGGCGACGCCCACCTCGGTCGGCACCGGAGCCTTGGGCTTAAGCGCGGCCTCGGCCATCGCCGCGAACTGTGCGGGACTGTGCTTCCAGACGAGGTCCGGCAGCATGGCGGCGAAGTGTTCCTCGAGGGCCACTTGCCGCGGATATCGGCGGGATTCCAGTTCCAGTGTGGCATCCATCAGCGCCGCGACCTGTTTGAAGGCCTTGTACTGCAGGAGCCGGGCAAAGAGGAGGTCCCGGGCCTCGAGGAGGGCGATGTCGTCGTCGTCCTCCACCTCGCCTGCGGGCAGCAGGCGCGCTGCCTTCAGGTCCAGGAGCGTGGCCGCGATGACGAGGAACTCACTGGCCTCATCGAGCGCCCACTCCTCCCCCAGTTCCTGCAGGTTACGGATGTACCGGATGAACTCGTCGGTGACCGTGGCAAGCGCCACCTCGGTGATGTCCAGCTGGTGCTTGGAGATCAGTCCCAGCAGGAGGTCGAATGGGCCGCTGAAGTTGGCCAGGCGTACTTCGAAGCCGGACCGCCTGGTTTCAGCGGGTGGCGTTGCCGGCTCTGCGGTCATCCGGGCTAGGGCGCGCCGCCGCGCGAAATCAGTTCCTTGGCGAGCCGGCGGTAGGCGTCCGCACCCACATGGTTTCCGGCGTAGCTGGTGATGGGTTCGGCGGCGACGGTGGCGTCGGCGAACTTGATGGAACGCTTGATCACGGTCTCGAAGACCTTGTCCCCGAATGCCTCAACCAGGCGGCTGATGACTTCACGGCTGTGCAGCGTGCGAGCGTCGTACATCGTGGCCAGTACGCCGTCCACCTGCAGCCGCGGGTTGAGGCGGTCCTGGACCTTGTCGATGGTTTCGACCAGCAGTGCCACCGCGCGCAGGGCGAAGAATTCGCAGATGAGCGGAATGATCACACCGTGGGCCGCGGTCAGCGCGTTGACGGTGAGCAGGCCGAGGGAAGGCTGGCAGTCGATAAGCACGACGTCGTACTCGTCCTCGACCTTCTTCAGTGCCCGGTCCAGCACCTGCTCACGGGCCACCTCGTTCACCAGCTGCACTTCGGCAGCGGACAGGTCGATGTTGGCGGGCAGCAGGTCCACGTTCTCCACACCTGTCTGGTGGATCGCCTCGCGGATGTCGATCTTGCGGTCCATCAGGACGTTGTAGACAGTCAGGTCGAGTTCGTGGGGGTTGACGCCGAGCCCGGCAGACAGGGCACCCTGGGGATCAAAGTCGACCAGGAGCACGCGGCGGCCGTATTCGGCGAGTGCTGCGGCCAGGTTGATGGTGGAGGTGGTTTTACCCACCCCGCCCTTCTGGTTGACCATGGCTATGACGCGGGCCGGTCCATGGGAGGACAGCGGCGCGGGCTCCGGAAAATCGCGGTGGGGGCGGCCTGTGGGACCCATGACGGCGTCTTCCAGGTCGAGTTCCGTGCCTTCCAGAGTTGCTGAACCCTGTTCGCTGCTCACGTATCTGTCCACACTTTCGATGACGGTGATTTCTTCTGCCGCTGTCTGCCAGCGCCCCTGCTTCTTCCACCCCAAGGTTACAGCGCCCGACACGGCATTCCATGGACCTTGACTTTTGATGGCGTTTGAGCCTTGACCTTGTACTTGAGGTCGAAGGTTACTGCCGGGCAGCAACGAAACCGCCCGCACAGGCAGGGCCTGTGCGGGCGGTTTCGTTGTGTCTGTGCTGGCGCCGGGCCCTTTACGCCTTGGCGGCGGCGGCGATGGATTCTGGCGTTTCCGCCACGCCGTGGTGGTGCGCCACCATCGTCTGTTCGTCGAACGGATCCTGGCCGGTCAGCACGAGGTTCACCTGTTCGCCGTCGATCTCCTTGACCCAGGTGCCGATCAGCAGGGTGGCGACGGCGTTGCCGGTGAAGTTGGTCAGTGCACGGGCCTCGGACATGAAGCGGTCGATGCCCACGATCATGCCGACGCCGCCGAGGAGTTCCGGCTTGTGGGCCTGCAGGCCTGCAGCGAGCGTTGCCAGGCCGGCGCCGGTGACACCGGCTGCGCCCTTGGAGGCGATGATCATGAAGACCAGCAGGGAGATCTGCGCGCCGAGGTCCAGCGGGGTTCCCATCGCGTTGGCCACGAAGAGCGACGCCATGGTCAGGTAGATGGCCGTGCCGTCCAGGTTGAAGGAGTAGCCGGTCGGGACCGTCACGCCGACCACAGGCTTGGAGACGCCCAGGTGCTCCATCTTGGCGATGAGGCGCGGCAGGGCGGCTTCGGAGGAGGACGTCGAGAAAATGAGCAGGTACTCGCGGGCCAGGTACTTCATCAGCTTGAAGATGTTCACGCCGGTGACCACCTGCAGCAGGCCGCCGAGGATGACGACGATGAACACCGCACACGTGATGTAGAAGGCGATCATCAGGGTGAACATGCTCACGATTGCCTGGAAGCCGGTGGCGCCAACCACGGCAGCGATGGCACCGAACGCACCCAGCGGGGCGAGCCACATGATCATGATCAGGATGCGGAACACCAGTGCCTGGCCGTAGCCGATGGCCTTCAGGATCGGGGCACCCTGCGGCCCCATCCTCTGCAGTGCGAAACCTACGAGAATAGCGGCCAGAAGCGTGGGAAGCACCGGAATATCCCCGGGGATGATGCCGAGCAGGAAGTCTACCGTGCTGTCCGTGGAGGCCTTCTTGTTGGGATCATAGGGCGTCAGCTGGAGCCCCTCACCCGGGTGGATCAGGTTGCCGACCACGAGGCCGATGGCCAGGGCGAATGTGGACATGAGGACGAAGTAGCCCAGGGCCAGACCGCCGACCTTACCCACCGTGGCCGCCTTGGCGATCGAGCCGATGCCCAGCACGATGGTGCAGAAGATGACCGGGGCGATCATCATCTTGATCAGCTTGATGAAGCCGTCACCGAGGGGCTTGAGTGATTTTCCGACCTCGGGGAACAGCAGCCCCACCAGAGCGCCGAGGACGACCGCGGCGATAACGGCGATGTACAGGTAATGGGACTTGTCGAGTCCCTTACGCTGGGCTTTAGCCGGCGCTGCCGACTCTCCTCGTTGAGAAGCCATCTTGTCTCTCCTTATGGATAATCTGGAAGACGCTTCGGCACAATCTCTGGGCTCCGCGCGTCGGTCCTTTGTGACTTCCATCATTCGCCACGGGGTGACTTGGCTCACCGTTGCGTTCATATTGGTCATGGGAGGTGTTGATGATCCACCGCTGGAGCATTGCCAGGCGGCTGTTCGTGGCGAACCTGCTGTTCATGCTGACCCTCACGGCCTTCGTGGGTACTGCAGTTTTCGTTGACGCCCGGGACCACGCCTACGAGGAGGCGGGCAGCCGGATGGGGGTCCTGGCGACATCCATCGCCGACAACCCTCTGGTTCTGCAGGCCGCCGGTACGGCGAACCCGTCGGCGCAGCTGCAGCCGTATGCACAGAAGGTCATGGACCATGCCGGGGCGGACTTCATCACCATCATGGCGCCGGACCGGACGCGGTGGACGCACCCGCGCGGCGAGGAACTGGGCCGCCCCTACATCGGTTCGATCGAGCAGGCCCTCCAGGGCCGCGTCTTCACCGAGATCACCGCCGGAACGCTGGGGCCGTCGGTGCGGACGATTGCCCCGGTGAAGGACGACCGCGGTGCAGTCCGCGCGCTCGTGGCCGCCGGGGTGACCGTCAATACGGTGGATGTGGCCTTGTCCGGCAGGCTGCCTGCGCTGTTGGCCGTATCCGGCTCGCTGCTGGTGGGCGGATCGCTCGCGTCCTGGTTCCTTGGCCGCTACCTGCGGCGGGTGACTAGGGGGTGGGGACCCGAGCAGCTGGCCCAGCTTTTCGCCTACTACGAATCAGTGCTCCACTCGGTCCGGGAAGGTGTTGTCCTGATAGATCCCGCCGGAAGGGTGGTCATCTACAACGACCAGGCTGCAGAATTGCTGGGGCTGGAGCCGCGGGAAGCGGAGGACGACCACGAAGCCACGCCGCAGCTCGCCGACCTGCCGTTGGCTCCCAGCTTGAAGGAGCTTTTTGAGTCCGGGCGGACGGCCCACGATGAAATCCATCTCACCAATGACGGCGTGCTGGTGGTTAATCAGCGCCCGGCAGTGGGTCCGGGTTCCTCCGCCGAGCGGCAGCGGGGCCGGTTGTTCGGTACCGTTGCCACCATCCGCGCCCGCACCGAGATCGAATCACTGGGCACCGAACTGGAGAGCATGCGGACCCTTTCCGATGCCCTCCGGGCCCAGACCCACGAGCACGCCAACCGGCTGCACACCATGGTCTCCCTCCTGGAGCTCGGACGGACCGATGAGGCCCTCGACTTCGCTACGAAGGACCTCGAGCTGAGCCAGCAGCTGACGGACGACGTGGTCGGCTCGGTCCAGGAGCCCGTGCTGAGCGCGCTGGTTATGGGCAAGGCGGCCCAGGCCCACGAGCGCGGCGTGGAGCTGGTGGTCGAGGCTGCCGGGCCTGCCCTCGCTGGAGACCTGGCCGTACAGGACCTCGTCACCGTCCTCGGCAACCTGCTGGACAACGCCATTGACGCCGCCGCGGATGCCCCCGGGCCAAGGCGGGTGGAGCTCCGGGTGGACACGTCGAGTGGCGGGCTGAAAATTACAGTGCAGGATACGGGCAAGGGCATTGACCCCTCCGCCGTGGACGACGTGTTCCGCTACGGTTTCAGCACCAAGCAGGCAGGGGCGTTCGGCCGCGGCCTTGGCCTCGCCCTGGTGAAACAGGCCGTCCAGCGCCTGGCCGGTACCATGACCATCAGCAGCGCGAGCACTGGCGGCGCCCGTTTCGACATCGTGCTTCCTGCCAGCGCCGATTCCGACCCATTGACCGCAGATACACTTCCCCACGGCGCCTTCCCGCCCAGCACTTTCCCCTCAAGCACTTTCCGGCCCAGTACGGCCACACCGAGTCTCCCGGAGGAGCATACGTGACAGACATCCGAGTCCTCGTCGTCGAGGACGAGCCCGTCGCAGCTGCGGCACATGCCGCCTACGTGGGCAGGGTGAACGGCTTCGCGCTGGCGGGAACCGCCCCGGACGGCCAGTCGGCGCTCCGGATGCTCACCGAGTTCTCGGCTGCCGGCACTCCGGTGGAGCTGGTACTGCTCGATATGAACCTGCCGGACCTGCATGGCCTGGACATCGCCCGGCGGATGCGCTCCGCCGGGCACTTCGCGGACATCATCGCAATCACAGCTGTTCGGGAGCTGGCGATTGTGCGCAGCGCTGTCTCCATCGGCGTCGTGCAGTACCTCATTAAGCCGTTCACTTACGCGACGTTCGCGGACAAGCTGGCGAGTTACCGGCAGTTCCGTGACCAGCTAGCGGGACCGCAGGCGGGGTCAGCGAAAGCAGCAGCATCGCAGAGTGACGTGGACCAGGCTTTCGCCAGCCTGCGGGCCCCGTCCGAACTGCCGTTGCCGAAAGGCTTGGCCCCCTCAACGCTCGACGCCGTCCGCGACTTTATGAAGGAACAGCCCGGCGCCGTCTCTGCCACTGAGGTCATGACCGCGCTGGGCATGTCGAGGGTCACCGCCCGCCGTTACCTCGAGTACCTCGCCGACGCCGGAACGGTGTCGCGGACGGCCCGGTACGGCGCCCCGGGCCGCCCAGAGAACGAGTACCGCTGGTCCCGGGCCTAACGATTACCGGCAGCGATGTAAAGAGCACCTCTAGGCGGCCGTGGGTGAGGACCAGTAAGGCCAGGGATCCTGAGGCAGGGGTGGATTCAGATCGTCGAGAGCCATTGGAGTCTCGATCCCCGTGGAGTTGTCGGCATCGTCTGGCGGATCCGGAGAGTCAAGCCAGGCGGGCGGTTCCGGCACCTCTTGGCCGGGTGGCGCGCCGAACCAGTCGGGCGACTCGGACAAGGCGAGACCTGGTGGCAGTTCCGGGCCGTCTTGGCTGGGTGGCGCGTCGGACCAGCCCGGCTGAAAGTTGTCCGGCGCAAAGTTGTCTGGCACAAAGTTGTCCGGCCAGGTGGGTGGTTCCCAGTCCTGCTGTTCGGCGGGGTAATGGCGCCCGGATGGGGAGATCCAGCCGGGCGGGCTCTCCCTCGTGGCGCCGACCGGTCTCCACGCCGTGGCGTGTTTGAGCCGGTGGTGCTTCGGGCACGGCTGGCCGAGATTGGCCACGCCGGTGCCGCCGCCGTCGGCCCAGGCGAGGATGTGGTCGGCGTCGTTGTCCAGGGAGTGGTTGGTGCAGTTGGGGAAGGTGCATTTGGCGTCGCGGAGGCGCAGCCATTGCCGCATCGGTTTGGTGAGCCGGTAGCTGGTGCGCCCGATCTCCAACGGTGCCCCGTCCCGCGGGTCCGTGAGGACCCGGAAGAATGATGTTGCGCCGTTGGCGACGAGCCGGCGGGCCATGGACGCCGGGATCGGCCCGTACCCGTCCAGTGTGGCCGGTTCCTCGGTCTGTCCGAGCAGCGAGAACACCGGAACCGTGACCAGGACCTGCGCCTGCGGGGACGGCACATCACCGGCCGTCATCTCACCGGCAGGGACGGAACCTCCGCGCAAGGAGCCTCCTTGCCCGGAACCAGCTGCCCCACCGGTAATCCCCGGGGCTGGACGGAGCAGCGAGGTGGAAAAGACGTCGGCCCGGAGCTGGCTCAGGGTGCGGGTTTCGGTCGGCCCTTGAAGACCACGTGCGATGGCGGTGGTGCGGTTCCAGATCCCGGCGGCCTGGTCCGCGGGCAGGAACGCCGAGATCCACGCCATGCCGTCCCGGTCCGGGGTGTACTCCAGCCGCCGGTCCTTCACGCTCTTGAAGTGCCGTTTTTCGATGCTGTCCTGATGATGCCGTTCCCGCCAAGACCGGGCCTTGGCCCGGAACCTGCCCGGTGCCAGCTCCCCGGCAAAACAGCCCCGGGCAAACCCCGGAGAATCCGGATCAAGGAAATGCGTTTCCAGGGCCGCCGCCGCGGCCGGCTCCAGGTTGGCGGTCTCCTCACACATCACCCGCGCGTGCTGCCACGAAATACGGCCCACCTGCAGCGCGGCAAGAGTCAACGGCCGCTCCGTGGCCAGGGTCTGCGCCTCACACAGCAACGCACCGGCACTGCGCTCACTCACCCTCAGCGCACCGGCCACCTCAGCAGTCACGGACATCTCCCGTGCCGTCTGGTCCTGCCCGCCTGCACCCGGGGCCGCCATCGCCGCGTCCGCCGTGACGTATCCGGTGGCCAGCTGCACCTTCACAGCCGCAAGCCGCGCCTCCATCCCGCCCACCACCCTCAGGCCGTCCAGGCATGCAGTCGCCTGCTCCCCAAGAGGATCAACCGGATCCGGCTGGAAATCCCCGCCGGCCGCACCCGGGTCAGCAGCCCTCCGCAGCCCGGCAGCCAGCGCCAAAGCCGAGGCCCCAAGAGCCTCCAACGCCTCCGCAGCAGCCACGCTGTTATCCATACCCCCAGTATGAGAAGGGGCGCTGACATTCTTAGCCAGGTCATCGGAGGTGACCCCGCTGACCCAACCACCGCCGTCGTTCCCCGTTGCAGAAGCTGACCTGCCGGCACCCGGCCTTACGGCCCGGTGCGCGGCGGATCCCCCAATAGCTTCCATAGACCCATTGTGATCTGGGGCACCGACATTCTTACCGGCCCTGCCGCAGACCACAGGCACAATTGCCTTCAAACCTCGCCCAGCCGACAGAAACGGTACACCTCCGAAAGCACCGCCGCAGCCACCCGATGTATACACGTGAGCCTCTTGACGGGCGGGAATCTCGGAAAAAGCTAGGCAAGCTCGCGTCTTGTGTATACACTCAAGACAAGTTGAAGCGAGGGAAGGAGGCGGGATGCGCGCGAGCGACAGGGCTTATGCCGCACTGCGCGATGACATCATCGAATGGCGCCTCCTCCCCGGTACAGTCCTCGCCGAAGTCGAGCAGTCCGAACGCCTCGGGGTCTCCCGAACGCCCCTCCGCGAGGCCCTCAGCCGGCTGACGGCGGAAGGTTTGACGACGGCGGGCGGCCGCGGCGTCGTCGTCACCGACATCTCACTGGAGGACATCGATGAACTGTTCGAGCTCCGCGAAACCCTCGAGGGGAAAGCAGCCGCGCTGGCCGCGGAGCGCGGCGATGCCGGCGTCTTCCGCGGACTGCAGGAGGAACTGCTGGCTGCGCCTGCCCTGCTCAACTCCCCCGATCCTGCCCGGCACGACTATTACGAGCTCGTCGGCCGCCTGGACACCGCCATTGACAGTGCCATCTCCAATTCCTATCTGGCGCAGGCCATGCGCAGCCTGCGCGTCCATCTGGTCCGGGTCCGCAGGCTGGCCGCGGACGACCAGGCCCGGCTGACAGCCGCCGCAGCCGAACATGCCGCCATCGCCGAAGCCATCGCTGAAGGCAACCCGCGGCTGGCCGAAGCGGCCACCACCGTCCACCTGCACCGCAGCCTTTCCCACGTCAAAGCCGTCCACACATCCGCCCAGAAGGAGTCCCATGGTTAAGGAACACCACGTCCGCGTCTACAAGAGCGAGGAAAACCTCCCGCGCGAACAGCAGCTGGCCCACAAGATTGCAGTGGTTGCCGCTGATCCCGTCGAAGTGACCGCCGACGTCACGGACATGGTGATCAACCGCATCATCGATAACGCGTCCGTGGCCGTCGCCTCGCTGAACCGCGCCCCCATCATCGCCGCCCGGGCGCAGGCCCTCACCCACTCACCGTCCAGCGGCGGCAAGGGGGCCAAGGTCTTCGGCATCGGCGAACGCGTCTCCCCCGAGTGGGCAGCTTGGGCCAACGGCGTGGCCGTGAGGGAACTCGACTACCACGACACCTTCCTCGCTGCGGACTACTCGCACCCCGGCGACAACATTCCGCCGATCCTTGCTGTCGCCCAGCACGTGGGCTCCAGCGGTGCGGACCTGATCCGCGGCATCGCCACCGGCTACGAGATCCAGGTGAATCTGGTGAAGGCGATCTGCCTGCACAAGCACAAGATCGACCACGTCGCCCACCTCGGCCCCTCGGCCGCCGCCGGCATCGGCACTCTCCTGGGGCTCGACGTCGAAACCATCTTCCAGTCCGTCGGCCAGGCCCTGCATACCACCACGGCGACGCGCCAGTCCCGCAAGGGTGAGATCTCCACGTGGAAGGCGCACGCCCCGGCATTTGCCGGAAAGATGGCAGTGGAGGCGGTGGACAGGTCCATGCGCGGACAGACCTCCCCGGTGCCGATCTATGAGGGTGAGGACGGCGTCATCGCCTGGATGCTGGACGGCCCGGACGCCTCCTACGAGGTTCCGCTTCCCGAAGCCGGCGAAGCCAAGCGAGCCATCCTGGACACCTACACCAAGGAACACTCCGCCGAGTACCAGGCCCAGGCGTGGATCGACCTCGCCCGCAAGCTCAACCGGGAGCACCCGGAAGCAACCGATCCGGGGAACGTGAAGTCCGTCCTGATCAAGACGAGCCACCACACCCACTACGTGATCGGCTCCGGCGCCAACGATCCCCAGAAGTACAGCCCCACCGCCAGCCGGGAAACCCTGGATCACTCCATCCCGTACATCTTCACGGTCGCGCTGCAGGACGGTTCCTGGCACCACGTGGACTCCTACTCCCCCGAACGCGCCGCCCGCCCTGACACAGTGGAGCTGTGGCAGAAGGTGTCCACGGTGGAGGATCCCGAGTGGACCCGCCGCTACCACTCCCTGGACATCTCCGAGAAGGCCTTCGGCGGCTCCGTGGAGATCACGCTCACGGACGGCACGGTCATCCGCGATGAGATCGCCGTCGCCGACGCCCACCCGCTGGGCGCCCGGCCGTTCACCCGCGAGCAGTACGTGAACAAGTTCCGCACCCTTGCCAAAGACCTCGTGACGGAGGAAGAAATCGACAGGTTCCTTGCCGCCGTCGAACGCCTTCCGGAACTGGCTGCCGGCGAGCTGGACCAGCTCAATATCGCTGCGGCGCCCGGCGTCATCGACTTCAGCGCCGCTCCCAAGGGGCTGTTCTAGATGCTGTACTCCGCCACCACCCCGGAGCAGAAGCGCCGCAAGTTCCGCGAGCTGTTGGGTTCCGGAACTATCCAGCAGTTCCCGGGCGCGTTCAACCCGCTCTCGGCGCGGCTGATCGAGGAAAAAGGCTTCGCCGGTGTCTACATCTCCGGCGCTGTCCTGGCCAATGACCTGGGCCTGCCGGACATCGGCCTCACCACCCTCACCGAGGTGGCAACAAGGGCCGGACAGATCGCCCGCATGACCGACCTGCCCTGCATCGTGGACGCCGACACCGGCTTCGGCGAACCCATGAACGTGGCCCGCAGCGTCCAGGAACTCGAAAACGCCGGGCTCGCCGGCTGCCACATCGAGGACCAGTTCAACCCCAAGCGCTGCGGCCACCTCGACGGCAAAAACGTCGTTGACCTCGACACCGCCACCAAACGCATCCGCGCGGCGGCGGATGCACGGCGGGACCCGAACTTCCTCATCATGGCCCGCACGGACATCCGGGCAGTGGAAGGACTGGACGCCGCGAAGTACCGGGCCAAAGCCCTCGTCGAGGCCGGCGCCGACGCCATCTTCCCGGAAGCGATGAAGGACCTGGCCGAGTTCCAGGCCATCCGCGACGCCGTCGACGTGCCGATCCTGGCCAACATGACCGAGTTCGGCAAGAGCGATCTCTTTACCGTCGACCAGCTGCAGGAAGTGGGCGTGAACATGGTGATTTATCCGGTCACCCTGCTCCGTAGTGCCATGGGGGCGGCTGAGCGTACGCTGGACTCAATCAGGGCCGACGGAACGCAGGAGGCACAGGTAGGGAGCATGCTGACGCGCGCGCGGCTGTACGACCTGGTGGATTACGAGGCCTACAACCGCTTTGATACCGGCGTCTTCAACTTCCGGATTCCCGGAACGGACTGACGCCCACATCCCCGCAGGACCACCGGCCGGTCCGGCCGGTTATCGGACGCAAGGAACGAAGGAGTTCAGCATGGCTGACGTAGAGATCAAGAAGGGCCTCGACGGCGTGGTGGTCGACTACACCGCTGTCTCGAAGGTCAATCCCGACACGAACTCACTGCTGTACCGCGGCTACCCTGTCCAGGAGCTCGCCGCCAGGTGCAGCTTCGAAGAGGTTGCTTACCTGCTGTGGAACGGCGAGCTGCCGTCTTCCGGCGAGCTGAGTGATTTCACGGCCCGCGAGCGGGCGGGACGGCGGCTGGATCCCGTGGTCAAGCAGGTGGTTGATGCCCTGCCGGTGACGGCCCATCCGATGGATGTGTGCCGCACCGCCGCATCAGTGATGGGCGCCCGCCATGAGCTGGCGGAGGATTCCTCCCCCGAGGCCAACATGGCCAAAGCACTGGACCTGTTCGCCGCCATGCCGGCCGTGGTGGCGTACGACCAGCGCCGGCGGCGCGGCCAGGACCTCATCGAGCCGCGGGACGACCTGGGCTACTCGGCCAACTTCCTCTGGATGACGTTCGGCGAGGAAGCGGTGGCCGAAGTGGTGGAGGCCTTCAATGTCTCCATGATTCTTTACGCCGAGCACTCCTTCAACGCCTCCACCTTCACCGGCCGCGTCATCATGTCCACCCTGTCGGACCTCCATTCGGCGGTGACCGGCGCCATCGGCGCGCTCAAGGGGCCGCTGCACGGCGGAGCCAACGAGGCCGTCATGCACACCTTCGACGAGATCGGGATCCGGCCCGAGGAGTCGCTCGAGGAGGCCGCCGTCCGTGCCAAGGCCTGGATGGAGGACGCCCTGGCCCAGAAGAAGAAGGTCATGGGCTTCGGGCACCGGGTCTACAAGCACGGCGATTCCCGCGTGCCCACCATGAAGGCCGCCCTCGACAAGATGATTGCCCACTTCGGCCGGCCCGAGCTGCTGGGCCTGTACAACGGGCTCGAATCGGCGATGGACGAGGCCAAGGGCATCAAGCCGAACCTGGACTACCCGGCCGGCCCGACCTACCACCTGATGGGCTTCGACACGAACATGTTCACGCCGCTGTTCGTCGCCAGCCGCATCACCGGCTGGACCGCCCACTTCATGGAGCAGCTGAACGCGAACTCGCTCATCCGCCCGCTGAGCGCTTACAACGGTCCGGACGAACGGCACGTCCCGTAACGGGTCGCCCATAAAGCGCACGACGCCGGAAATGGACGACGCCGGGCCGGTCACCTTTTTGGTGGCTGGCCCGGCGTCGTCCATTTTCCGCCAGGGAACTGGCGGTTACACGCCCCGGAAAGAATATTCGGCCGACGCCACGGTCTCGTTGTCGTCGTTCAGGGTGATGACGGCATCGACGACGCTTCCGGCCAGTGCCAGGGGCAGCCAGTGTTCCGCATCCTGCCACATGCGTTCCAGGGGAAGGGCGGAAACCAGGAACCACTCCGGAATGATCTCGGAGCTCTCGACGGGATCACCCGTCCACCGGCGGGTGGTGAAAAGACGGGTCGACATGTTCCAGTCGGGGCGGGCAGGAAAGACGAATTCCACTGTTCCCGCGTCGGACAGGTCTTCTTCGAGGACGACGACGCCGGCCTCCTCCAACACCTCCCGGCACGCCGCCTGGGCGTCGGTCTCGCCAACCTCCACATGGCCGCCGAGCCCGACGATCTTGCCTGTTCCGAAGCCGGTCCTCTTCAGGCCAAGGAGCACCTCCGGCCCTGCTTCCGGGTGTTCCCGGAGGAGAAAGCAGAGGGTAACGGGCACGGAGGTCATGCAGACCAGCCTAGCGGTGCTGCCGCTATCCGCAGTTCCATCCCAGGGCCAGGATTTATCCCCAGGCCCGGGTTTACCCAGCGCCGGTTTATCCCAGGGCGCGGGGATGCGCCGCGGCGTAGACTTCCCGCAGCGTGTCGGCCGTGACCAGGGTGTACACCTGGGTGGTGGTCACCGAGGCATGCCCGAGCAGTTCCTGGACCACGCGGACATCCGCTCCCCCTTCGAGCAGGTGGGTCGCAAAGGAGTGGCGCAGGGTGTGCGGGGAAACATCCTTGCTGATCTGGGCCTTGTCCGCCGCCGCCTTCAGGATGGTCCACGCGCTTTGCCTGCTGATGCGCCCGCCCCTGGCGTTGAGGAACAGCGCAGGGGTGCCCTTGCCTTTCCCGGCGAGCAGCGGGCGTCCCCGGACCAGGTAGGCGTCAAGGGCACGGGCGGCGAACGAGCCGAGGGGCACCATCCGTTCCTTGGAGCCCTTGCCGAACAGCCGCACGATGGCCGGGCCGGATTCGGCTGCCTGCACGGAGAGGTCGTCCACGTCCAGCCCTACGGCCTCGCTGATCCGAGCCCCGGTGGAGTACAGGAACTCCAGCAGCGCCCGGTCCCGGAGGCCAGTTGCAGTGTCGGTGCCGGCGGCTTCCAGGATCCTGGTGACCTCGTCCACGGTGATCGCCTTGGGCAGCCGTTTGCCGGGCATTGGCGGGTGGACATCGCTGGCGGGGTCCGCCGTCGTCGTTCCTTCCAGCGCCCAAAAGCGGTGCAGTCCACGGACCGCAACTACAGTCCGCGCCGCCGACCGCACCCCGAGCGGGGTGCCGCCGTCGGCGCCGTCAGAGAGCGCCTGGGCAAAGCCCGTCACGTGATGGCGGGTGATGTCAGCCGGGCTGCTGAGTCCCTGCCCGGCGAGGTAGGCGGAATAGCGGGCGAGGTCGCGGCGGTAGGCGGAAAGGGTGTTCGCGGCCAGGCCGCGTTCGACGCCCATGTGCTGAAGGTAGTCGGTCACGCCGCGGTCGATCGCGGTGCGGGGCCGTGCCGATGGTGCGGTGTCCGTGCCCGGTGTCAGCCTGGGTGCCGGCGTTTCCGCCTCGGTCGCCGGAGTATCCTCCGGTGCCGCCGTGTCCGCGGACATCAGCGCTGGCTGGGGTGTGCCGGCCACTCGGCGTCGCCCGGCCGTAGTCCATTGAAGCCGTCCGCCTTGGCGGCGGCGGCAGCGAGGATTCCGACGACGGCCGACGGGTTGTGCAGGCTTCCATCCAGGACCGCGGAGACAGCGTCCTCCAGCGGGATCCAGTGCAGTTCGATTTCTGCCTCTTCGTCCGTGCGGACGTGCAGTTCGTGGTGCGGGACCTCGTTGAGTCCGCGGGCGAGGTAAATGCGGATAGCCTCGCTGGAGGAGCCGGGCGAGTTGAAGAAGTCCACCAGGACATTCCACTTGCTGGCGATCAGGTCCGCTTCCTCGGCGAGTTCACGTGCGGCGCCCACCAGGAAGTCCTCGCCCTCGATGTCGAGCAGGCCCGCGGGAATCTCCCACAGGTCCATGCCCACGGGGTGACGGTACTGCTTGATCAGCAGCACTTCGCCGTCGTCGTTCATGGGGAGCACAGCGACGGCACCGGGGTGTTCGATGTAGTCCCGGACCAGGGGGTCGCCCTCGGCGGTGAGCTTGAAGCTGTCGCTGACTACGTCCCAGATCCGGCCGTTATAGACCCGCTCACGGGAGAGCAGACGGCGCGGGCTCGGCGCATCCGAAACCTGCCGGCCAGCAGGGGTGACTTCAGAATTACCGGGCATCGCGCCGTCCTTACTCTATGGGTGCTGTGAATCTATTCTGCTGCGGCTTCGCCGGTGGCGGCCGCGGCGGGTTCGAACGCGTTCGCGGCGCTGCCGCTCTGGTGGTCCAGGGCGGCCTTCACCAGTCCGGCAAAGAGCGGGTGCGGCCGGGTGGGCCGTGAGCTCAGTTCGGGGTGCGCCTGGGTGGCCACGTAGTAGGGGTGCACCTCGCGGGGCAGCTCCACGTATTCCACCAGCTTGCCGTCCGGAGACGTGCCGGAGAACACCAGGCCCTCGGCGGCAATCTGCTCGCGGTACTTGTTGTTCACCTCGTACCGGTGGCGGTGCCGTTCGCTGACGGTGGTTTTGCCGTAGGTCTCGGCGATGACCGAGCCCTCGTCCAGCTTGGCTTCGTACAGGCCAAGGCGCATGGTGCCGCCGAGGTCGCCGCGGCCTTCAACGAATTCCAGCTGCTCTTCCATCGTGGCGATGACGGGGTACTTGGAGTCCGGCTCGAACTCGCTGGAGGAGGCACCCTCGAGGCCGACCACGTTGCGGGCGTATTCGATGACCATGCACTGCAGGCCAAGGCACAGGCCCAGGACGGGCAGCCGGGACTCGCGGGCAAACTTCAGGGCGCCCAGCTTGCCTTCCAGGCCGCGGATGCCGAAGCCGCCCGGCACGCAGATCGCGTCCACGCCTTCGAGGGAGCGCACCGCACCCTCGTGGGTTTCGCATTCGTCTGAGGGCACCCAGCGGATCTTGACCTTGGCGTTGTTGGCAAAACCGCCGGCGCGCAGGGCCTCCGTGACGGAGAGGTAGGCGTCCGGGAGGTCAATGTACTTGCCCACGAGGGCAATTTCGACCTCGTGCTTGGGGTTGTGGACAGCTTCGAGGAGCTTGTCCCAGCTGGTCCAGTCCACGTCCTTGAACGGCAGGTCCAGCGCGCGGACGATGTACGAATCCAGGCCCTGCGTGTGCAGGGTCTTGGGGATGTCGTAGATGCTGGGGGCGTCGGCGGCGTTAACCACGGCGTCGATGTCGACGTCGCACATGCGGCCGATCTTCTCGCGCATGGCCTCGGGGACTTCGCGGTCCGAGCGGATCACGATGGCTTCCGGCTGGATGCCGATGGAGCGGAGGGCGGCCACGGAGTGCTGCGTGGGCTTGGTCTTCAGTTCCTGCGAAGGACCGATGTACGGCACCAGCGAAACGTGGAGGAAGAAGACGTTGGTCCGGCCGATGTCCTGGCGGACCTGGCGGGCGGACTCGAGGAAGGGCTGGGACTCGATGTCGCCAACGGTCCCGCCGATTTCCGTGATGATGACGTCCGGGGCATTCTTGCCCTCGGCGGGAAGCCGCATCCGGCGCTTGATCTCGTCGGTGATGTGCGGGATGACCTGGACGGTGTCACCGAGGTATTCGCCACGGCGTTCCTTGGCGATGACCGTGGAGTAGACCTGGCCGGTGGTTACGTTGGCCGAACCCTCGAGGTTTTCGTCGAGGAAGCGCTCGTAGTGTCCGATGTCGAGGTCGGTTTCAGCACCGTCGTCTGTGACGAAAACCTCGCCGTGCTGGAAGGGGTTCATCGTGCCCGGATCCACGTTCAGGTAGGGATCGAGCTTCTGCATAGTTACAGACAAGCCGCGTGCCCGCAGCAGGTGTCCGAGGCTGGAGGCCGTCAGTCCCTTGCCTAGCGAGGACGCCACACCACCGGTGACGAAGATGTGCTTTGTCTTGGACGAGCCCGGGAACCGGGAATTTACACGGGAATTTGATCGCTGCACCACGGAATTCGAGCCTATCATCAATTGCGCCTTCCACGGGTCGGGTATGCGTCCCCAAAGGCTTCAGTTTTCCCTGTCCAGGCGCTTCCGGCAAGGGCAGCCGGGAGCGCCACGTTGGTCCGGCCGGGCTTACGCCTGCTGGGGCAGGAGCTTTGCGTCGTCCAGCAGCTCCTGGGCGTGCGCCTGCGCGGTTTCGGAGTCCTCCTGGCCTGCCAGCATCCGTGCCAGTTCCTTGACGCGTTCAGCCTCGTCGAGGAGCTGGACGTCGCTGGAGGTGAATCCCTTGGCGGTGGAGCCGTCGGAGCCGCGCACCGAGTTCTTGGTCACACGGATGTGCTGGTCGGCGAAGGCCGCCACCTGAGGCAGGTGCGTCACCACCAGGACCTGGACATGGCGGGCCAGCATGGCCAGCCGCCGGCCGATCTCGACGGCGGCACGTCCGCCCACGCCGGCGTCGACCTCGTCGAAGACGAACGTGGGCACCGGATCAACAGCAGCCAGCACCACCTCGATGGCCAGCATGACCCTGGAGAGCTCGCCGCCGGACGCGCCCTTGCCCAGCGGCCGGGCGGGGGCGCCGGAGTGCGGCTGCAGCAGGAACGAGATCTCGTCACCGCCGTGGGGCCCAAGCTGGGCGGCGGGTTCGATCGTGATCACCAGGGTGGCGTCAGCCATGGCGAGTGCCTTCAGCTCGGCGCTGACCCGGGCGGAAAGGTCCTTGGCGGCCTTGGCACGGACCTTGCTGATGGCTGCGGCCTGCTTCTTCAGCTCAGCCCCGGCCCTGGCCACCTCGGCTTCCAGGTTTTCGATCCGGGTGGAGTCACCCTGCAGTTCGTCAAAGCGTGCCCGGGCGGTCTCCGCCCATTCGAGCACCTCATCGATGCTCGGGGCGTACTTCCGGACCAGCTTGGCCAAGGCTGCACGGCGTTCCTCGATCTCTGCCAGCCGCTCCGGCCCCTCCGAATCCAGCCCAGCCTGGTAGCTGGCCAGTTCGGTGGCGATGTCGTTGAGCAGAAACCCCACCTCGGCGAGGCGGGCGGCCGCCGACCCGAGTTCCTCGTCGTGTTCGGCCACGTGCTCCAGGGTGCGCTTGGCCGCATCCACGAGCGACGTGGCGTCTCCGGCTTCGCCGAAGTCCTCGGCAATGAGGGCCTGGTGTGCCGTGGTGGCGGCGATCCGCAGTTCCTCGACGTTGGCCAGCTTCACGGACTCGGCCTTCAGGGCCTCGTCCTCCCCCGGCTGCGGGTCGATGGCGTCGATCTCCGCCAGCGCGGCTTCAAGGGACTCGGCCTCGCGGAGACGCTCGCGCTCCGCGCTGCGCAGCGAGTCCAGCTCTGCCTGGCTGGATTTCCAGGAGCTGTAGAGGTCCTGGAATGAGGCGAGCGTGGACGCCAGCCCATCCCCCGCGAACTTGTCGAGGGCCTCGCGCTGTGCCGCGGCGCCTTTGAGCCGGATCTGGTCCGTCTGCCCGTGCACCACCACCAGCGACTCGCCGATTTCGGCCAGCACGCCCACGGGGGCAGCCCGCCCGCCGAGGAACGCCCGGCTGCGTCCGTCGGCACCCAGGCGCCGGGACAGCAGCAGTTCCGCGCCGCCGTCGAACTCTTCAACCTCGGCACCGGCGTCCCTGGCGCGTTCCAGCGCGAGGTGCCCGGACTGAAGCTGCACCACCGCTTCGGCGGAGGCGCTCTTGGCGCCGCTGCGCACGGCGCCGGCGTCCGACCGGGCTCCCAGCAGCAGCCCGACGGCGGTGACCACCATGGTCTTGCCGGCACCGGTCTCGCCGGTGACCACGCTGAGCCCGGGGCCCAGCGGCAACGTGGCGTCGGTGATGACGCCGAGATCTCGGATTCTCAGTTCTTCAAGCATGGTTCACTTTTCAGTCGGAGGATCGGATTCTGAACCGGGTTCGTATGGCCGGAGGCCTGAGGGCGGCGCCATGGTCCGGGGTGTGCGGACGATCGGGACGGGCCCCGTGTGGATCTGCTCGGACTGCGGCACGGGGCCACGCCAGCCATGGATGGGGAGTTCGAACTTGCGGACCAGCCGCGCCGAGAACGGGGTCTGGTGCGTGCGGGCCAGGCGGACGGGCGTGGCGGACCGGGTGACCTCCACGCGGGCACCGGGCGGCAGGTCCACGGAGCGCCTGCCGTCACACCACAGCACGCCCAGGGCGTCCGTCCGGTTGAGGACTTCGACGGCCAGCCGGGACCGCGGCGAGACCACCAGCGGTTTGGCGAAGAGGGCATGCGCGCTGATGGGCACAATCAGGAGGGCCTCCACCTCCGGCCACACCACCGGGCCGCCGGCAGAGAACGCGTAGGCGGTGGATCCCGTGGGCGTCGCGAGCACCACGCCATCGCAGCCAAAGGAGGTCAGCGGGCGCTCGTCCACTTCGGTGACCAGTTCGAGCATGCGCTCCCGGTCGCCTTTTTCGATGGCGGCCTCGTTCAGGGCCCACGTGTGCCAGATCTTCTGGCCGCGGACCCAGACCTGGACGTCGATGGTCATGCGCTCCTCCACCGTGTATTCACGGCTGGCGATCCACTCGACTGTCTGGGCGAGGTCCGCACGCTCGCTCTCGGCGAGGAAACCGACGTGGCCGAGGTTGACGCCCAGCAGCGGCACGTCCTCTTCACGGACCAGTTCGGCCGCCCTGAGAATGGTCCCGTCGCCGCCCAGCACCATGACCAGTTCGACGTCGGGAAGCTGGATATGGTCGTGGAGGATTTCGACGGGCTGCTCCATCTGCCCGAAGAAGCCCTCCATGTCGCTCAGCTCGGACTTCTGCATGACGGGGATGATGCCGGAGGCGTGGAGCTGGGCGCACGCCTCCCAGGCCGCCTTTAGGGATTCCTCGCGGCCGGTGTGGGCAAGTACCAGTACACGCCTGCTCATCGCGTTCCGCTCTCTAGTGGTTCGGCCAGATCTTTCCCAGCAACGCAGCCACGGCTGCGTCCCGCTCTTCGATCTTAGGCAAGTCTTCGGACATTCTTTGCGTTATCCACAGGAAGTATTCGACATTTCCGTCCTGGCCCGGCAAGGGGCTGGTGGCCAGCCCCCGCAGTTCCAGTCCGGCGTCGAGCGCCGCCCCCGCCACTTTACCGACAGCCAGCCGCCGTTCGCGTTCCGAGGTGACCACTCCCGTGCGGGCGAGCCGCTCCTTGCCGATCTCGAACTGTGGCTTGACCATGAGGACCAGGTCGCCGCCCGGGGCGGTGCACGCTGCCAGCGGGGCCAGCACCAGCGTCAGCGAAATGAAGGACAGGTCAGCGACCGTGACCTCGGCCGGGCCGCCGATCTGGCCGGGCTCCATGTAGCGGACGTTCATCCCCTCATGCACACTGACGCGCGGATCGCTGCGGAGCTGCGGCACCAGCTGGCCGTGCCCGACGTCGACCGCCACCACGTGCGCGGCACCCCGCCGGAGCAGGACGTCAGTAAAACCACCCGTGGAGGCGCCGGCGTCAAGGCACCGTTTGCCTTCGACGGCGACGGCGGGGAACGCGTCGAGCGCTCCGGCCAGCTTGTGGCCGGCCCGGCTGACGTACGCGTCCGCCGCATCTTCGGCAACGCTCAGTTCACGGTCATCGCCCACCTGGAGCGACGCTTTGGCCAGGACATCGCCGCCGGAAGTCACCTTGCCCTCGGCGATGAGCCGGGCGGCATGCGTGCGGGAGCGCGCCAGTCCCCTGCTGACGAGCAGTTGGTCGAGTCTGGGCATGGTCAGGCAGCACCCGGGCCGGGACGCGGCGCACCGTGCTGCTGCTGACCGTGCTGCGGCTGACTGTGCGGCGGCTCTTGGTTCAAGGCTTCAAGCAGGGCGTCGTGCATGCCGGCATAGGCGGCCTGGTGCTCCGAAACCGGCAGCCCGGGAACGTCGCGGACCCGTTCCAGGATGGCAAGCACCGCGGGATCGGCGGCTGCGGCATCCGAGGAACCGCTGCCGGACACCGCCAACTCCGGCCAGACAGTGTCTGAAACTGCTGTGTCTGAAACTGCAGTGTCCACAGCTGCAGTGTCCGACTCGTCGTTACTCAACTCGGGCATGGCACCAGTCTATTAATCCAGCCATTCGAGCTCGGGAGCCGTGGGGCTGTCGGCCTCGGGCCTGGCCGTCCACCATGCCGCGCACGCCGCACGCCACGAATCGAGATTGTCCTTGGCACCGGTGATGCGGATGGCGTCGCCTTCCACGGTTGCCGTGGCGTTCCCGCAACGGAACGTCCCGCCGTCGTTATCAATCTCCGGATACGGCTCATACAGGCCGGTCAGGTCATGGATGATGTAGCGGGGCCGCTCGTCCGTCTTGGCGGCCAGCATGGTTTCCAGGGTGTCGATGCCTGTCAGCACGGCCACAGTGGCAAAGCCGGCCCGGTTGCCGCCCAGGATGTCGGTGTCGAGGCGGTCGCCCACCACCAGCGGACGGTCGGACGAGAGCCGCTTGGCCGCGGCGTGGAACAGCGGAGCTTCCGGTTTGCCGGCGACGAGGGGTTGCCGGCCGGTCGCTGCCGCCACTGCGGCGACCAGGGATCCGTTGCCGGGCGCGGTTCCCCGGGACTGCGGAAGAGTCATGTCGGTGTTCGTCGCAACCCACTGCACGTCGCCGTCAGCCAGGACGAACGACGCTTCGGCGAGTTCCTTCCAGCCGATCGCCGGGTTGAAGCCCTGCACGACCGCCACCGGCTTCTCCTCGGCGCTGTGCACCGGCTTCAGGCCAACAAGCTCAACCTCGTGGGCCAGTGCCGGGCTGCCCGTAATCAGCACGGCGGCGCCTGCGGGAAGCAGGGACGCCAGCAGGTCAGCCCCAGCCTGGGAGGAGCTCACCACCTGGTGGTCCTCGGCGGGGGCACCAAGCTCGCGCAGGTGGGCAGCGACCTGTGCCGGGGGACGGGAGGCGTTATTAGTGACGTAACCGAGGCCGACGCCGATCCCGGCCAGCCGCTGCAGGGAATCGACAGCGCCGGGGATGGCGTGCGGACCTCTGTAGACAACACCGTCCAAGTCAGCAAGCAGGGCATCGAACCGCGAAATCAGTTGTTCATCGTTCATGGCGGACTAGTCCTCCGAGCCGTTCTGGCGCCCGTCGGCGTCCTGGTGTTCGGTGTGTTCATCGTCCTCGTCAGGCTCTGCGGAATACTCGTCAGACTCTGCATCGTCGGATTCGAAGTAGTCCGCTTCCGCGTCGTCGATGTTTTCCTCCGCCGCGTCCGCCGAGGGACGCTGTGCAGCAGCTTCCTCCCCGGCGCTGACAGCGGTGGCGGCCTCGTTGCCGGAAGACCCCGTGCCGGCCTGCGCGGCCGTGCCTGCGGCCTGCGCAATCCGCTTCCGGCGTTCGGCTTCTTCGCGGGCTTCCTCTTCCTCATCCCAGCCGAGGTCGATGATGTCCGGTTCCTCGGCCATGCCCTGCCCCAGGGCTTCTTCCGCCACGACGGCCTGCCGCTGCCACTTTCCAGCCTCGTCTTCACGGCCGACGGCGGTCAGCGCGTCAGCATAGGCGCGGAACAGGCGCGGGCTGTAGGAAAAGGCACGGTTGATGTCCAGCTGAGGGATCTCCAGCTCCGCGACGGCGGCGTCCAGCTGGCCAAGGTCCGCGCGGGCACCGGAGGCGACAATTGCCAGCTCCACCTTGCCGGGGGCGTCCAAGTCCTGGGCCTCCTCGGAACGGACGACGTCAAGGGCGCGGTCGGGCCGGCCGAGGCCGCGTTCGCAGTCGGCCATCACGGGCAGGTGGACGTTTGAACCGCTGATCCGCCGGTAGGTGCGGAATTCGCGCAGGGCTTCGCCGTAGTGTCCGGCTGCGTACGCCGTGAGACCGACAGCCTCACGCACGGCGGCCAGGCGGCCGCCCCGGCGGCTCGCGGCGAGGGCGTGCTGGAAAGCCAGTTCGGGCTCTTCATCAAGGAGCCGTCCGGCCATCACCAGGTGGCGGGCCACCCATTCTGCACTCTTCGATTCCAGAGTCTTGATCTGGTGCTGCGTGGCGCGGTCGAGTTCCTTGCCCGTGACGTCCTCGTCGATCTCGGGCGAACGCTCACGGTCCGGACGGTTGGCGCTACGGAGGTCGCGGGCGTTGGGAACCCGGGCGGGGCGGTCCTCTGCCCTGTCACGGCCGTACTGGCGGGGACCGGAGTCGCCGCGGTCAAAGCCCCGGGGTGCACGGTCCTCACGCGGTCCTCGGTCCTGTCGATCTGCACGGTCGCCGAAGGGGCGGCGGTTTTCTCCACCACCAAAGCTGCGGCGGTCGCCGTCGCCCTCACGACGCGGACGATCACCAAACGGCTTACGGTCACGATCACCAAACGGCCGGCGCTCACCACCACCTTCAAAGCCGCGGCGATCACCACCCCCAAAACCGCGCCGGTCGCCGTCGCCATCCCGGCGCGGACGATCACCAAACGGCTTACGGTCACGATCACCAAACGGCTTACGCTCGCCACCACCAAAACCGCGGCGATCACCCTCGCCCTCACGACGCGGACGATCACCAAACGGCTTACGGTCACGATCACCAAACGGCTTACGCTCGCCGCCACCAAAACCGCGGCGATCACCCTCGCCTTCACGGCGCGGACGATCACCAAAGGGCTTACGGTCCCGGTCACCAAAGCTGCGCCGGTCGCCGTCGCCCTCACCACGCGGACGATCACCAAACGGCTTACGGTCACGATCACCAAACGATTTACGCTCGCCGCCACCGAAACCGCGGCGATCACCCTCGCCCTCACGACGCGGACCGTCTCCATACGGCTTACGGTCACGGTCACCGCCGAAACCACGGCCATCACGGGCGCGGAAGCCCCGCGGATCGCCGCCGGAGTTATTGGTCCCCCTAAACGGGCCCCCCTGCCGTCCCCGGTTGCTTCCCGAGTTGCCCCCGTCGTTTCCGCCGCGGTAACCGCCGCCCTTGTGCTCAGCCATGGTGGATTCCTCCTGTAGTGAGCCGACCACTGGCGCGATGTGCAGCCGCTCTTATCCGTGTTTGGTTGTCTTGCGCGACCCGTGATGAAGCATCCGGTGTCCGCATATCTCTAGCAATTCTAGGTGAGAGCCGGCGCCAGCTACCAACGGCGAAGGCCTTCCACGGGCCGGCGTGTGCATCCTCACAGACCGCAGGCCGCTCCACCTGCTGCGGCCCGGGGCGGCTATTCGCGTCTGACCGGCGCGGGCAGGTACCGGCCACCCCACAGGGAAAATCCAAGGAGGCGTGGCAAAACTGGCCCCGACAGCATCGCCTAGGGGGAACCATGAATAAATCACGGACGAAGCCGGTGGCCGCTGCTGCCACAATCCTTGCCTGCGGGCTGCTGGCACTACTGGTTGCCTACTCGACCGAGGCAGGCCAGGAAGCAGCACTCCTGGACCGGACCGGCGCAGCGGTCATCTGGGGGCTGCCGGTTGCCAAACTTGTGTTCAATGCTGCGGCCGCGGGCACGCTCGGGCCGCTGGTCCTTGCCCTTGTTGCCCTGCCTCCAAACGGACAGGCGTATGCGAAATCGCTAAGCCTTGCCGGAATTTCTGCAGTGCTTTGGACGGTGGCGGCCGCCGTTAACAGTGTTCTGACGTTTCACTCGCTGGCCAACCTGCCCCTGTTCTCCGATGGTTCAGGGGCCATCTTCATTAGCTACCTGACGGACGTCGACGCAGGCAGGCGAAGCGCCCTGACCGTCCTGATTACCGCCATCGTGGCGCTTCTCTGCTTCGGCGTCCAAAGCCAGCGGGCGGTGGTCCTGACTGCGGTACTTGGCTCCACAGCCCTGTTTCCCCTGGCCCTGAACTCCCATGCTGCCGGCGGCGGCGGCCACGCCGACAGCACGGTTTCCGTGGTGATGCACATGGCCGCCGCCGCCGTCTGGGTCGGCGGACTGGCTGCCCTCGTCCTCCTGCGGCGGTTCCTCGGCGCCGACCTGTCCACCGCGGTGCGGCGCTACTCGACGTTGGCACTGCTGTCCTTCGTTGCCCTGGCTGTTTCAGGCGCAGCGGCTGCGTGGGCAGGGGTCGGCACTGTGGAAGGACTGGCGAGCCCGTACGGCTTCATATTGGTAGCTAAAACCGTTGCCCTCGTGGGCCTCGGCGCCTGCGGAGCACTGCACAGGAGGTGGGTCCTTGGAAGGCTGGAGGCTGCGCCCGGCAAGGGACCGGCTCTCTTCATTGCCCTGGCCGTCACCGAGCTCGCCGTCATGGCTGCCGCGTCAGGAATGGCTGCGGCGCTAGCGCGCACCCGGCCGCCAAGCGTTGTGCAGGGAGCACCAGCTCCGGAAACCGTGCGGGTGCCGGGCTTCCTTGATGTGTTCAGCAACTGGAAGCCGGACCCCCTCTGGATAGTTGCGTGCGGCCTCGCGGTCATCCTGTATGTCGCCGCCATTCGGCGGGTGCGGCTGCAGGGCGGGCACTGGCCTCTCCACCGCACAGCGACGTGGGGGGTGGGAATCACGCTCCTGTTCCTGGTGACGAACGGAGGAATCCGGGTTTACCAGGAGTACTTGATCAGCACACACGTCCTGACACAGATGCTCCTCATGGCAGTCGTTCCGCTCCTGCTGGTTTCGGGTGCACCGCTCACCCTGGCCAGGCTCGCCGTGCGCCCGAGGCCTGACGGGACGGTCGGGGCGGCCGTGGTACTTGATCTGGCGCTTCGTCCGGTCAGGGCCGCTTCGTCGGCGCCGTACGTTCCGGCCGCCGTGCTGGCGGCAGTGCTTGCGGTGCTGTACTACACGCCTCTGTTGGAATATTCATCGCGCACGCAGTTCGGCTATCAGGCGATGGCGCTGCTGGCCCTGTTCTCCGGCTGCCTGTTCTTCGCGTCCCTTGCCCACAGTCCTGGCGGCACGCCTGCCGCCTCGCTGGCCACGCAACTGGTCACCTTGGCTGCAGTGGCCGGACTCTATGCAATGCATGGCTGGGCCCTCGCCCAACAGGCGGACCAACTGCCGGACTCCCGGCGGGAGGCATGGGTGGTCGCTGCGAGCCAGCCCTGGGACCAGCCGGTTCTGGCAGTTGTGGAGCCCGCCGGCGCTGCCATGTGGATGGTGGCGGGCTGCTCCCTGTGCGCAGCCGCGGTGGTACTGCTTCGGCGAGTTGGTCAGCGCCCCTCCGGGAGCCCCGGGAAACACCGGGATTCGGCGCCCGCCCAAGACCTTGTCATGTCCCCGGAAAACTGACTACTCGGGGCCACCCAAGAAGGTCGGCTTGGCCCCTATCTCTTTTCAAGGTTTCCGCAGGGTAGGTAGTACACCCTTCAACTAAAGCATTTGGATTTATCAAAGATTTGGGGAGGTTCGGCCGTGTCAGTATCACGCCGTCAGGCATTGCAAATAGGTGGAGTCGGAATCATCGGCGCCTTCGGGTTGGCTGTCCCGTTGACTTCGGTCAACGCAAAGTCGGCCAGTCTGCTGGCGTCCCGCAACATGCCGAGGCCCTACCAGCGGACCCTTCCCATTCCGGAGGTGCTCAAGCCCAAGAGCACGACGGTGGACCCGGACGGCCACAAGCGGCACCTGTACCAGATCGAACAGAGGGCAGCCTTGGCGAATATCGTGCCGGGCCTCAGCACTCCCATCCTCGGCTACAACGGAACGTTCCCGGGACCCACCATCAAGGTGAACAAGGACGAACGCATCACCCTGGAAATGGACAATGTGCTGCCGATGTTCCACCCGCAGTGGGGGTACCGGCTGGACACCTCTACCCACCTGCACGGATCAGCTTCCCTGCCGCAGTACGACGGATACGCCAACGACCTCACCGGGCTGGGCTACTGCAAGGACTACCAATACCCCAACTTCCAGCCGGCACGGACACTGTGGTACCACGACCACGCCGTGCACAACACCGCCCAGAGCGTCTACTCCGGCCTGGCTGGCCAGTACCACCTGCATGACGAGGTGGAAGGCAACATACTTCCCCAGGGCAAGTTCGACGTGCCGCTGACGATTTCAGACGCCATGTTCGCGGCCAACGGCCAGCTCGGTTACAACGACAACACCCATTCAGGCCTGTGGGGCGACGTCATCCTGGTCAACGGGGCACCATGGCCGGTGATGAAGGTCCAGCGCCGGATCTACCGCTTCCGCATCCTCAATGCCTCCATCGCGCGCTCGTACCGTTTCTCCCTCAGCACCGGAGATGCAGTGACCATGGTCGCGACGGACGGAGGACTGATGCCGACCGCGCAACAGGTCACGTCCTGGCGGCAGGCCGGCGCGGAACGCTATGAGATTCTCATCGACTTCTCGAAGTACCCCGTCGGCAAGCGTGTGGAACTCCGCAACCTGTCCAACAAAAACAATGTGGACTACGACTACACGGGCCGGATCATGGCCTTTGATGTGACCAGCGAACCAGTGGACACATCCGGCCCGGGCGCCCGCGTACTGCCGACGCTGCTCGCCGCCAGCGGCACGATGAGCCTGAAAACGTCCCAGTCCGTGAAGACCCGGCACATGCGCGTGAAGCGGGATCTCGAGACCTGGACCATCGGCGGCATGACGTGGGACGAAGTTGTAAAGAGCGGCTACCGGAAGGTCCTCGCTGATCCGGACCTCAACGATGTGGAAATCTGGGAGATCGAAAACAGCTCGGGCGGCTGGTTCCACCCGGTCCACATCCACCTCGTGGACTTCCAGATCCTCAGCCGCAACGGGAGGGCGCCCTTCCCCTACGAACGCGGACCCAAGGACGTGGTCTACGTGGGCGAAGGCGAGACGGTCCGGTTGCTCATGAAGTTCGAGCACCACCGGGGCCGGTACATGATCCACTGCCACAACCTGCCACACGAGGACCATGACATGATGGCCCAGTTCAGCGTTGGCATAGACACCAACGAGGACGACCCCAACCACCCGATTGATGCTGTCCGCCCGCACCTGATTGGCGAGGCACCGGCTTCTGGCGGGACCACCCAGCCGACCGAGACGGCCAGCCCCGAAGCCACGGAGAGTGCAGCACCTATTCAGTCCGCTGCCCCGGTGACCACGGAGACGGCTGCGCCCGTAACTACGGTGCCCACCCAGTCGGCAGCCCCGGTGACCACCCAGCCGGCCACGCAGACAGACGTTGTCACCATCACCACAGCACGGCATCGGCTGGGGAAGGACATCACCTTCGCGGGAACATCCAAGTACTCGGGCACGGCAACGGGCGGGACGGTGACGCTCTACGACGTCACTCCCGGACGCGCGGCTACCCGCATCGGAGCCACCACCATCAACTCCCTGGGCAGCTGGACCTGGACAACCAAGCCCGGCCCGTCGCGGCAGGTCACCATGGTCAGGGCGGACTCGAGCCGCGGCGGCACGGCCACGGCCTCGGTGCGTACCAGTTAGGCGGTTTAGATTCGCACCGTTAGGTGTTTTAAATGCGGGAGAGCCCCGACCAATTGCTTGGTTGGGGCTCTCGACCTAATGGTTGTCCGGCGGTGACCTACTCTCCCACACCCTCCCGGGTGCAGTACCATCGGCGCTGTGGGTCTTAGCTTCCGGGTTCGGAATGGGACCGGGCGTTTCCCCCACGCTATGACCGCCGTAACCCTGTTACCCGGACCCCCTGGCGTGTGCCGGCGGGGGTGGGAAGACTGTGGTTACCAACTTGTGGTGACGTATTCAGTTATCTTTGGTTCCTGCCAGGCAAACCCGGGGGGTTTGTTGGTTGGGAACCACATAGTGGACGCAAGCAGTTGTGTTTCTTGTGAGGGGTCAAGTTGTTGGCCTATTAGTACCGGTCAGCTTCACGAGTCGTTAGTCCTCGCTTCCACATCCGGCCTATCAACCCAGTGGTCTGGCTGGGGGCCTCTCACACAAAAAGTGTATGGAAATCTCATCTTGAAGCGAGCTTCCCGCTTAGATGCTTTCAGCGGTTATCCCATCCGAACGTAGCTAATCAGCGGTGCACTTGGCAGTACAACTGACACACCAGAGGTTCGTCCGTCCCGGTCCTCTCGTACTAAGGACAGCCCTTCTCAAATTTCCTGCGCGCGCAGCGGATAGGGACCGAACTGTCTCACGACGTTCTAAACCCAGCTCGCGTACCGCTTTAATGGGCGAACAGCCCAACCCTTGGGACCTACTCCAGCCCCAGGATGCGACGAGCCGACATCGAGGTGCCAAACCATGCCGTCGATATGGACTCTTGGGCAAGATCAGCCTGTTATCCCCGAGGTACCTTTTATCCGTTGAGCGACGGCCATTCCACAATGTACCGCCGGATCACTAGTCCCGACTTTCGTCCCTGCTCGAGATGTCTCTCTCACAGTCAAGCTCCCTTGTGCACTTACACTCGACACCTGATTGCCAACCAGGCTGAGGGAACCTTTGGGCGCCTCCGTTACTTTTTAGGAGGCAACCGCCCCAGTTAAACTACCCATCAGGCACTGTCCCTGACCCGGATTACGGGCCGAAGTTAGATGTCCAAAGTGACCAGAGTGGTATTTCAACGATGACTCCACCCGAACTGGCGTCCGGGCTTCAACGTCTCCCACCTATCCTACACAAGCCACTCCGAACACCAATACCAAACTATAGTAAAGGTCTCGGGGTCTTTCCGTCCTGCTGCGCGTAACGAGCATCTTTACTCGTACTGCAATTTCGCCGAGTTTATGGTTGAGACAGCGGGGAAGTCGTTACTCCATTCGTGCAGGTCGGAACTTACCCGACAAGGAATTTCGCTACCTTAGGATGGTTATAGTTACCACCGCCGTTTACTGGGGCTTAAATTCTCAGCTTCGCCCTGAAGGGCTAACCGGTCCTCTTAACCTTCCAGCACCGGGCAGGAGTCAGTCCGTATACATCGTCTTGCGACTTCGCACGGACCTGTGTTTTTAGTAAACAGTCGCTTCCCCCTGGTCTCTGCGGCCCCGATCCCCTCCCGGCAGCGTGTGCCGTTCAAGGTTGGGGCCCCCCTTCTCCCGAAGTTACGGGGGCATTTTGCCGAGTTCCTTAACCATAATTCTCTCGATCGCCTTAGTATTCTCTACCTGATCACCTGTGTCGGTTTGGGGTACGGGCGGCTAAAACCTCGCGCCGATGCTTTTCTAGGCAGCATAGGATCACCGAATCCCCCCTTTACGGGAGTCCCGTCAGATCTCAGGCACATGAACAGCGGATTTGCCTACCGTTCGCCCTACATCCTTGGACCGGGACAACCATCGCCCGGCTCGGCTACCTTCCTGCGTCACACCTGTTAATACGCTTGCCTCCCAGGATCAGGTCCCGCGCTCCACCAAAACCCTTCCGTCCAAAGGACGGTCAGGCAGGTCTCGGGCGGTTAGTATCCCCTGTTCAACATGGGCGGTTTTTCGCCGGTACGGGAATATCAACCCGTTGTCCATCGACTACGCCTGTCGGCCTCGCCTTAGGTCCCGACTTACCCAGGGCAGATTAGCTTGACCCTGGAACCCTTGATCATCCGGCGGACGGGTTTCTCACCCGTCTTTCGCTACTCATGCCTGCATTCTCACTCGTGTAGGCTCCACCGCTGGTTTACACCGCGACTTCACCGCCCACACGACGCTCCCCTACCCATCCACACTCCTGAACCACAAAGGCTTAGAACATGTGTGAATGCCACAACTTCGGCGGTGTACTTGAGCCCCGCTACATTGTCGGCGCGGAATCACTTGACCAGTGAGCTATTACGCACTCTTTTAAGGATGGCTGCTTCTAAGCCAACCTCCTGGTTGTCTGAGCAACTCCACATCCTTTCCCACTTAGCACACGCTTAGGGGCCTTAGTTGGTGGTCTGGGCTGTTTCCCTCTCGACTATGAAGCTTATCCCCCACAGTCTCACTGCTGCGCTCTCACTTACCGGCATTCGGAGTTTGGCTGACGTCAGTAACCTTGTAGGGCCCATTAGCCATCCAGTAGCTCTACCTCCGGAAAGAAACACGCAACGCTGCACCTAAATGCATTTCGGGGAGAACCAGCTATCACGAAGTTTGATTGGCCTTTCACCCCTACCCACAGCTCATCCCCTCCATTTTCAACTGAAGTGGGTTCGGTCCTCCACGACGTCTTACCGTCGCTTCAACCTGGCCATGGGTAGATCACTTCGCTTCGGGTCTAGATCACGCCACTGCAACGCCCTGTTCAGACTCGCTTTCGCTACGGCTTCCCCACACGGGTTAACCTCGCGACGTAACACTAACTCGCAGGCTCATTCTTCAAAAGGCACGCCGTCACAACTACAAGGCTGCTCCGACGGATTGTAAGCACACGGTTTCAGGTACTGTTTCACTCCCCTCCCGGGGTACTTTTCACCTTTCCCTCACGGTACTGGTCCGCTATCGGTCATTAGGGAGTATTTAGGCTTATCAGGTGGTCCTGACAGATTCACACGGGATTTCTCGGGCCCCGTGCTACTTGGGATACTCATCAAAGGCGGTGCACAGCATTACGGTTACGGGGCTAACACCCTCTACGGCCGGCCTTTCAAGACCGTTCACCTATACCAGCACCCTCACCTCCCCGGTCCGGCAGAACCAGGACAACAAGTCCCACAACCCCGCCCATGCAACGCCCGCCGGCTATCACACATGGAAACGGTTTAGCCTGATCCGCGTTCGCTCGCCACTACTAACGGAATCACTGTTGTTTTCTCTTCCTGCGGGTACTGAGATGTTTCACTTCCCCGCGTTCCCTCCACGCACCCTATGTGTTCAGATGCGGGTCACCAGGTCACTCACGCGCCTGGCGGGGTTTCCCCATTCGGACACCCTGGGATCACAGTCCGGTTATCGACTCCCCCAGGCTTATCGCAGATTCCTACGTCCTTCTTCGGCTCCTAATGCCAAGGCATCCACCGTGTGCTCTTAAAAACTTGACCACAAAGATCAAAAACATTTTCTCGAGAGAACCACAGAAACCAACCACACACCCACAAGGGCATCCGGCCAGATCCAGGTTCTAATATCTTGGAAATTGCTTCTTATACAAGATGCTCGCGTCCACTATGTAGTTCTCAAACAACAACCCCGTACCACACACCCACACACACCAGTGCGTGCGTCGGTGCAGCCAGGAAACCAGAAACAAACAACCCGGGAAAGAACAACCCCTCCCGGCCCTGTTGCCTCAGGACCCAACAGTGTGCCAAACACCAAACCAAACAACCCCCGCCCCGCCGTTCCAGGACAGCACCCGCAAAGGCACCGACCGTACTAAACCAGGGACAACGAACCGTCCGGCAGCTATTTATTGATATTCCACCCATGAGCACCCGCCACAGAACATCCGTCTGTGCTGCGGGCCTTTACTCCTGACAGCACCAGCCACCAGGCATACACCCGGCCACCATGCTGTAGGTGCTCCTTAGAAAGGAGGTGATCCAGCCGCACCTTCCGGTACGGCTACCTTGTTACGACTTAGTCCCAATCGCCAGTCCCACCTTCGACGGCTCCCTCCCACAAGGGGTTAGGCCACCGGCTTCGGGTGTTACCAACTTTCGTGACTTGACGGGCGGTGTGTACAAGGCCCGGGAACGTATTCACCGCAGCGTTGCTGATCTGCGATTACTAGCGACTCCGACTTCATGGGGTCGAGTTGCAGACCCCAATCCGAACTGAGACCGGCTTTTTGGGATTAGCTCCACCTCACAGTATCGCAACCCTTTGTACCGGCCATTGTAGCATGCGTGAAGCCCAAGACATAAGGGGCATGATGATTTGACGTCGTCCCCACCTTCCTCCGAGTTGACCCCGGCAGTCTCCCATGAGTCCCCACCATCACGTGCTGGCAACATGGAACGAGGGTTGCGCTCGTTGCGGGACTTAACCCAACATCTCACGACACGAGCTGACGACAACCATGCACCACCTGTGAACCGGCCCCAAAAGGAGAAACCACATTTCTGCGGCGATCCGGTCCATGTCAAGCCTTGGTAAGGTTCTTCGCGTTGCATCGAATTAATCCGCATGCTCCGCCGCTTGTGCGGGCCCCCGTCAATTCCTTTGAGTTTTAGCCTTGCGGCCGTACTCCCCAGGCGGGGCACTTAATGCGTTAGCTACGGCGCGGAAAACGTGGAATGTCCCCCACACCTAGTGCCCAACGTTTACGGCATGGACTACCAGGGTATCTAATCCTGTTCGCTCCCCATGCTTTCGCTCCTCAGCGTCAGTTAATGCCCAGAGACCTGCCTTCGCCATCGGTGTTCCTCCTGATATCTGCGCATTTCACCGCTACACCAGGAATTCCAGTCTCCCCTACATCACTCTAGTCTGCCCGTACCCACCGCAGATCCGGAGTTGAGCCCCGGACTTTCACGGCAGACGCGACAAACCGCCTACGAGCTCTTTACGCCCAATAATTCCGGATAACGCTTGCGCCCTACGTATTACCGCGGCTGCTGGCACGTAGTTAGCCGGCGCTTCTTCTGCAGGTACCGTCACTTTCGCTTCTTCCCTACTGAAAGAGGTTTACAACCCGAAGGCCGTCATCCCTCACGCGGCGTCGCTGCATCAGGCTTGCGCCCATTGTGCAATATTCCCCACTGCTGCCTCCCGTAGGAGTCTGGGCCGTGTCTCAGTCCCAGTGTGGCCGGTCACCCTCTCAGGCCGGCTACCCGTCGTCGCCTTGGTAAGCCATTACCTCACCAACAAGCTGATAGGCCGCGAGTCCATCCAAAACCGCAAAAGCTTTCCACCCCCCACCATGCGATGAGGAGTCATATCCGGTATTAGACCCAGTTTCCCAGGCTTATCCCAGAGTCAAGGGCAGGTTACTCACGTGTTACTCACCCGTTCGCCACTAATCCCCGGTGCAAGCACCGGATCATCGTTCGACTTGCATGTGTTAAGCACGCCGCCAGCGTTCATCCTGAGCCAGGATCAAACTCTCCGTTGAAGTAAAACAGACACAACCAGGCACAATGGAAATAACACCACACCCGGCTGCACAAAATTTGAAACCAGCCAAAACACCAGACCACACCACGGGGGTGGGCGGCCCGGCAATTCAACCAATCAATAAAAAATCGGTATCAATAAACTTGGCACACTATTGAGTTCTCAAACAACAGACACATTCGAATACTCTGCGAATACAATTTCCAGTTCAATAACCGGCAATTTCTTTTCCGCGTTTCCTCGCTGCGATGTTTCCAGCTTATTTCATTCATTCTCACTTTGCAAATCCGGGTTATTCACCCGATATTCACTTCGATGAATGAATCCGCCCAGCACTAAAGGAAGCTTTTCTTCTTTCAAGCTTTGAAGGTGAAGAATTGCTTCTCAGGGAAGGGGGTTTGTTCCCGCTCAGCGGCGGCGACTCAAAAAAGACAATACACGCTCCCCCACGGCCGTGCAAATCGGCCGCGGAGAAGCGTGCATTTGGTCGGTTCCGGTGCTAGGGCTCCGGTATCAACGGTTCCGGCGCGAAGCGTGCAAGTGCTAGACGCCGGTCACCTGCACCGTGGCCAGGTTCTTCTTGCCCCGGCGCAGCAGCAGGTACTTGCCGTGCAGCAGCTGTGACGAGGGAATCACCGCGTCCGGATCGGAGACCTTGGTGTTGTTGACGTAGGCACCGCCCTCGCCGACAACCCGCCGGGCTGCAGACTTGCTGTCCGACAGGCCCGAGGCAACCAGCAGGTCAATGATGCCAAGGCCAGTTCCATCCACAGAAGCGGACGGGAGTTCCGCCGTCGCCGCGGCAAGCGTCTGCTCGTCCAATACCGACAGGTCGCCATTGCCGAAGACCGCAGCGGAGGCGGCAATAACCTTTTCCGTCGCTTCGACACCGTGGACCAGCGAGGTGACTTCGTACGCGAGCTTCCGCTGCCCTTCGCGGGCGAAGGGGCGCTCAGCCACGGAAACCGCCAGTTCATCGATCTCGGCGCGGGTCAGGAAGGTGAACACCTTCAGCCGGTCGACGACGTCGGCATCCGCGGTGTTGAGCCAGAACTGGTAGAAGGTGTACGGGCTGACCATGGCAGCGTCCAGCCAGATGGCGTTGCCCTCGCTCTTACCGAACTTGGTGCCGTCGGCATTGGTGATGAGCGGAGTACCGAGTGCATGGACCGTCTTGCCCTCCACCTTGCGGATGAGTTCCGTACCGCTGGTGAGGTTGCCCCACTGGTCTGAGCCGCCGGTCTGCAGCACACAGCCGTAGTCGCGGTAAAGCTGCAGGTAGTCCATGCCCTGCAGGATCTGGTAGCTGAACTCCGTGTAGCTGATGCCTTCCTCAGAGTTCAGGCGTGAGGCCACGGCATCCTTGCGCAGCATCGTGCCCACGCGGAAGTGCTTGCCGACCTCGCGGAGGAAGTCGATCGCGCTCAGCGGTGCCGTCCAGTCGAGGTTGTTGACCATGCGGGCGGCGTTGGCGCCGTCAAAGCTGAGGAAGCGGCGGACCTGGGCCTGCAGGTAGCCGACCCATTCCGACACGGTGTCCTTCGTGTTCAGTGTGCGTTCCGCCGTCGGACGGGGATCGCCGATCAGACCGGTGGAGCCGCCCACGAGGCCGAGGGGCTTGTGGCCGGCCAACTGAATGCGCCTCATGAGGAGAAGCTGGACCAGGTTTCCCAGGTGGAGGCTCGGCGCCGTGGGATCGAATCCGCAGTAATACGTGACCGGCTCGCCGGCGAGGAGCTTTTCCAGTTCCACCTCGTCGGTGGATACGTGGACGAGGCCGCGCCATTTGAGCTCCTGCCAGATGTTGGCGAAGCTGGGGTCGTTCTGCTGGGATTCGAGGTCGTTTAGTTGTGACACGCCTTCTAAGTTAGCAGGATCAGCGCCACGCGGATGCGTGCCGGAGGCAGGCCCGGCCGCGGACGGCCGGACCTGCCCCGAAGGGACAACCAGCAAGGGACGAACCCGCAAGGGACAAAGCTGGTTAACGCTCGATGCCTGCCGGAACCTCATCGGCCGCGATCAGCCGCAGCCGTTGTGTGGGGCGGGTCATGGCGACGTACAGGTCGCCGACCCTGCCGTGTTCATGGTTCAGCATGGCACGCGGTTCCAGGACCACGACGCCGTCGAACTCAAGTCCCTTGGCCTCCCGCGGGCTGATGACCACCATGTCCTGTTCATAGCTGCCGGCACCGGTGCCCAGCCGGGAACCGTACTCGGCACGCAGCGCGGCCGTGGCCTCCCGCAGCAGGTCGCCGTCGGCAATCACGGCGAGCAGGCCGCCGTCGAGCGCTTCCAGCTCCTCGGGGAGGACCTCCACCAGCCGTTTTACCAGGCCGCCATGGTCAACACGGTCGATGACCGGCGACCAGCGGCCTTCCCGGACTGCCTTCGGGGCAGAGACCACCAGGCCGGCGGCGTTGGCCATGCGGGCCGCCGCCTCTGCGATTTGCGACGGCGTGCGGTAGTTCACCGTGAGCTCTTCAAGCTGCCAGCGGTCGCCGAACATCGGGGCGAGGGCTCCCTGCCAGGACTTAGCACCGGCCACGGAACTGGTCTGGGCGATGTCCCCCACGATGGTGAACGACTTGAGCGGGCAGCGGCGGACCAGGAGCCGCCACTGCATCGGCGACAGTTCCTGGGCCTCGTCGACGACGATGTGGCCGAAAGCCCAGGTGCGGTCGCTGGTGGCGCGCTCGGCGGCCGTCAGGCGGGCCTCGCGCTCCTCGTTTTGCTCAACGAGCTCCTCGGCCGACATCAGGACATCGACGCCGGCCGACTCCATGTTGACCAGGGTCTGCCGGGCGTTGGCCAGGGCGCGGGCACGGTCCTGCTCCTGCTGGGCGAGACCGCGGCCTGCTGCGGGGTCAAGCTCACCGAGGAGTTCCGCTGCTTCGTCGAGCAGGGGCACATCGGCCTCTGTCCACGGGGCGTCCGGAGCGCGCAGCAGGAGCTCGCGTTCCCGGGCGGTCAGCCCGGGCGTGCAGGCTTCGAGAAGGGCCGGTTTGCTGAGGAGTTCGCTTACGAGCTTCTCGGGCGTCATCGGCATCCAGCACAGGTTCAGCGCGATGCGCACGTCGCGGGCTGTCCGGACGTCCTCGGCGAGGTAGGAGCGGTCGGCGTTGTTGCCGATGTTGCCGGCCTCGACGAGCTCGGTCATCTGCTCGGTCAGCTCGCGGAGCAGGATCTTGACGAACGTAACGCGGGCCTCGTTGTGCGGCTTGCCGGTGGAGCGCGCGCGTTCACGGGCGCGCCGGACCTGCCGGGGCGTGAGGGTCAGCTTGCGGCCGTCGACTTCAAGGATCCGGTTTTCGGCCGGAATGCGCTGCCGGTTGGCCACGGCATTGGCGATGACCTCTGCCATGTCCAGCCGGCCCTTGATCGCGGCCACGTCGGCTTCCTGTTCCGGCACTGCGTTGATGCCCGGCATGAGCCTGCCGAGGCTGGCCATCACCACGCCGGTCTCACCCAGCGACGGCAGGACGCGTTCGATGTACTTCATGAACGACGACGACGGGCCCACCAGCAGCACGCCGGCGGACTTGAGCCGGTCACGGTGGGTATACAGCAGGTAAGCGGCACGGTGCAGGGCCACGGCCGTCTTGCCGGTGCCGGGTCCGCCCTGGACCACGAGCGCGCCGGAGATCGAGGACCGGATGATGCGGTCCTGCTCGGACTGGATGGTGCCCACGATGTCCGACATGCGGCCGGTGCGCTTGGAGTTCAGGGCGGCCAGCAGGGCACCCTCGCCCTGCAGGGAATCGGCGTCCGAGAGCATGTCGGCGTCCAGGACGTCGTCCTCGATGGCCTTGACCTCGCGGCCCTGCAGGATCAGGTGCCGGCGCCGGCGGACACCCTGGCGGTCGAACGCGGTGGCCTGGTAGAAGTGGCCTGCCTCCGGCGCGCGCCAGTCGACCATGAGCCGGACGAGGTCCTCGGTGGTGAGCCCGATGCGGCCGATGTACTGCGCCTCGCCGGAGTCCAGGTCCAGCCGGCCGAACACCAAGCGGTCGTCGACGGCGTCGAGCTGGGCGAGGCGGTCCTCGTACAGGGCAGCGAAGGCGTCGCGTTCGGAGACGTTCTGCATGGTGCCGACTGCTCCCGCACGGCGCACCTGGGCCAGCTGGGTGCGCTTTTCCTCGCGCAGTTCATCAAGCCGTGCGTAAAGACCGGCTACGTAGTCCCGTTCGTGGGCCAAATCGGCGTCGTGCATCGTTCCCCTATCGCTAAAGACAGACCGTCCATTCTATAACCTTTTCGGCTGGCGTGGCGGCTGTTGAGCTGCTTAAAGCAGGTTATCTCAGAGGCGCAGCAGCGACCGCACGCGGTGCCCGGCCAGCGCGGAGCGGCCGCGCAGCTCACCGAGCTCCATCACCACGCCGACGCCGGACACATGGACGCCGCAGCGTTCAAACAGGCGGGCGGCTGCCCCGAGCGTGCCGCCGGTGGCGAGGACGTCGTCCAGGATCAGCACCCGGCTGCCGCGCGCCAGGTCCGTCTTGTGCAGCTCCAGCGTGGAGGTGCCGTATTCCAGGGCGTAGTCCTCCGAGTACACCTCGCGCGGCAGCTTGCCCGCCTTGCGCACCGTAACAACGCCGGTGCCGGTGGCGTAGGCCGCGGCGGCAGCGAGCAGGAACCCGCGCGCCTCGACGCCGGCCACGGCGTCAAACTGCCCCTTGAAGGGCTCAACGAGCGCATCAACAACTGCCCGGAACGCGGGACCGTCGGCGAAGACGGGGGTCAGGTCCTTGAAGATGATGCCGGGCTTGGGATAGTCCGGAACCGTCGCGCAGAGGCTGGTGATGAGTTCGTCGACGGGACGGGACCTGGGCGCAGGAGGACGTTCGCTGGAGTTCACCCGTCAAGCCTACGCCCGCGGCGGACGCGCCTTCGCCGCCTTGTAGCGGGATACGGTGGGGTCCCCGGTGATCCAGAACCGCCACGGATAGTCGTGGGTGCCGCCGTGCCCGGCGACGCCCACCCTGGGCCCGGAACTGACATGGGCGGCCGGGGCGTGCGGCAGCACCAGGCTGAAAGGGGAACTCAGGGCGTCCCGCCCGCTGTCCTCGGTGGTCAGCCCGAGTGCCGTGGCCAGCCGGGCGGGTCCGCTGGCCAGGTCCTTCGGCGCTTTCGACGTCGGACGCCGCGCCAGCGCCAGGTCGCGGCCCTCGACGATTTCCCCGGCACGCAACAGCACGGCCGAGGCATGGCCCGCCGGACCGCAGACGACGTTGGCGCAGTTGTGCATGCCATACGTGAAGTAGACGTAGAGGTGGCCGGCCGGGCCGAACATGGGCGCGTTCCTGCGGGTGGGCCCGCGGTACGTGTGGGAGCCGGGATCCGGATGGAGCGAATCCACAGGTCCCATGTACGCCTCGAGTTCCGTGATCCGGACCGCGACGGTACCTTCCTCGCCGGCATGCGTCAGTATCGCGCCAAGGAGCAGCGGGGCAATCTCCCGCGCGTCGCCGGACAGGAACTGCCGCACAGGGCCGCTGGTGGTCATGCCCCGACTTTACCGAAGCGCCGGCCGTGCAAACGGATACCCCGGAAGTCACCCCACGGCCATGTCCGATTTCCGCTAGCACGGCCCTTGGGCGGCTGGCAGGATGGAGTCATGGACTTCTGGCAGCGCTACCGCGCCATCGACGCGCGGGACACACGCTTCGACGGGCAGTTCTACACAGCGGTGCGGACCACGGGCATCTACTGCCGGCCGTCATGCCCGGCGCGGACCCCGAAGGCGGAGAACGTCACCTTCTATGAGACGTCCGCCGCCGCGCATGAAGCCGGATACCGCGCGTGCAAGCGCTGCCTGCCCGAGGCCGTGCCGGGCACACCGGCGTGGAACCTGCGCTCGGACATTGCCGGCCGGGCCATGCGACTGATCAACGACGGCGTGATCAACCGCGACGGCGTTGAGGGGCTGGCAGCGCGGCTGGGGTATTCGTCCCGCCAGCTCAACCGGATCCTCAGCCACGAGCTCGGCGCCGGGCCCCTGTCCCTGGCCCGGGCCAGCAGGGCACAGACCGCCCGCACGCTGTTGGTATCCACATCGATGAAGCATGCCGACGTCGCCTTCGCCGCGGGTTTCAGCAGCGTCCGCCAGTTCAACGAGACCGTGGCCGAGGTGTTCGACATGACGCCGACCGCCCTGCGTGGCACCGCCCGGCACCATCCCTCGGCCGCGAGTACCTCCCTCACCTTGGCTCTCCCCTACCGCGAGCCATTCGACCCCGGCGTGTTCAGCTTCCTCGCCGCCCGTGCCATTGCCGGCATTGAGGCCGGAACCGCAACGTCCTATGGGCGGACGCTGAGACTGCCGCACGGGGATGCGCGCTTCAGCGTGGAGTACACCGGTGCAGGGAACAGTCCCGTACAGGACGGCACCGTAGCAGGTGGCGCCGTAACCGGCAGGACTGTGGCGTACGACGGCGGGCCGCAGCGGCAGCCGCTGGTGCTCACCATCAGCGCGGTGGACCTTAGGGACCTGCCTGCCCTGCTGAGCAGGGTACGCCGGCTTTTCGACCTCGACGCCGATCCCATCGCCATCGACGGGGCACTGGGAGCCGATCCCCGGCTTGCGGCGTCCGTGGGGGCAGCCCCGGGGATCCGCCTGCCGGGAGCCCTGGATCCGCAGGAACTGCTGGTCCGGGCCATGGTGGGGCAGCAGATCACAGTGGCCGCCGCCCGTTCGGCCCTCACAGAGCTGGCCGCTGCCGGAAGTCACAGCGCGGCTGCGGGCGACGGGCTGACCCGGCTCTTCCCGTCCCCCGCGCAGATCGCGGAAGCCGGAGCTGAACTGCTTCGCGGCCCGCGGCGCAGGATAGAGTCTCTGCTGGCCGTCGCCACGGCTTTGGCTGACGGGACGCTGGACATTGGCTACGGGGACGATCTGCCGGGTCTTTCCGCCAAGCTGCTTCCATTGCCCGGCGTCGGGCCGTGGACGGTGGGCTATGTGGCCATGCGGGTCCTCGGCGCACCGGACGTTTTCCTCGCCAACGACGCCGCGGTGCGGAACGGAATCCGGGCGCTGCCGGCTGGATTCAATGATTCCGGTTTCGGTGATCCCGGCGATATCGGTGATCCCGGTGCCCCGCCCCCGGTAACCGGCAGTCCCCGAGGTGGCACCGCCCCGTCGTCGGACTTCCGGGAAGCCAGCCCGTGGCGTTCGTACGCCACCATGCATCTGTGGCGGGCAGCCGCCGCCGTGCCAAGAACCTCCACCGCCCGCAAGGCGCAAACAACGAAAGAAGCAGTGCGATGAAAGCCCAGCTCCTCACCATGTCGACGCCGGATGGGCCGTTCACCATCATCGCCCGCGACGGCCTAGTGCTCGCCTCAGGCTGGACCGCCGACCCGAAGGAGCTCACCGGCCAGATCCATCCGGAACTGCTGCCCGACGCGTACGAAGCGGTGGAGCACCTCGGACTGATTTCCGCGGCGGTGGAGGCCTTCTACGCCGGCGATCCGGCGCCGGCCATGGGCGTGCCCGTGCTGCAGAAGTCGGGCCCGTTCCGCGCCCATGCCTGGGACGTGCTCCGGACCGTCAGCCCGGGGGCACCGGTCACCTACACCGAATACGCGGAGCTGTCCGGCAATGCGAAGGCAGTCCGGGCCGCGGCCAGCGCCTGTGCCTTCAATGCCGCGGCGCTGTTCGTGCCGTGCCACAGGGTGATCCGCACGGACGGCACGATGGGCGGGTTCCGCTGGGGTCTGCGGATCAAGGAAAGCCTGCTGGCCCGCGAAAAGCAGGGTCTCTCTGCCGGTTGAGTGCTGCCGGTTGAGCTACTTGGCGGGCACCCCGGAAGGCCACGGCAGCAGTTCCGGCAGGTCCACCCCGTCGGCAGCGGCGGCGGCGCGCAGGCTGCCGAGCGACGGTTCCCGTCCGGCGAGCCACGCCGCAATGTCGGTGACCATCCCGCTGATGACAGTGGAGCGGCCGCCGGTGCCGATCGTCGTGGGAGGCATGCCCAGAGGCTGCAGTACGAGCTTTTGGTCCTCCGGCACACGCGCGGCCAGGAAACCGAAGAGGTGCTCACAGAACTGCCTGCTCCACGTTTCGGGACCTCGGCCGGTGTTGAGGTCCGAGGCGTGAATCACGAGTTCGCGCCAGAGCGCAAGGCCGCCGTCCAGCACCACTCCCCCGCGGTAGGAAATCGGCGCGCGCCAGCCGCCGGCACCAGACGCATCAGCGTCCAGCGCGTCGAAGGCGCGCAGTGCCCGGTCCAGAGCTGAGTCCAGGTCCGCGCGGTGCTGCTCCAGAGCATGTCCGGCGCTCATTTCGATAGCTTTCGTGCGCCCGTCATAGCCGCCGTCGTACAGTTCCACCGTTTCCCCGCGCGCGGCGTATTCGAGCTGCCGCGCCATCGCGTTGGAGATGCCGGCGATATGCGCGAGGACGTGCCCGCGGGTCCAGCCCGGAAGGGCCGACGGCCCCCGGACATCAGCATCGGTGAGTTTCGCTGTCAGAGAGGTCACTACGTCGGCAGCTTTGTGGAGTTCGGCGCGCAAAGTATCCGGCGCGAGGGTGCCTGGTGTGATTGCCGTCATGCCGCCATCCTACGCACGGTTTATCCCGCTTAACGCAGCGAGGTGGCATTAGCCGCAATAGTTCCGAAGAACATTGCCGCCAAAATGCCACCTCGCGTGGGCGGAGTGCTACCCCGCGTACTCGCGGACGCCCTTTAGCTCGCCTTCCAGCGCAGCAAGCTGGCGTTCGACGGCGGCCGGTGCCGTGCCGCCCTGCGAGTTCCGGCTGTTGAGGGAGCCTTCCGTGCTGAGGACGCTGCGGACCTCCGGCGTGAGGTGCTCCGAAATGGCGGCATACTCCTCGTCCGTCAGGTCCCACAGTTCCACGTCGCGGCTTTCGGCCTGCTTCACGGCCGCGCCGGACAGTTCGTGCGCTTCGCGGAAGGGCACGCCCTGGCGGACCAGCCATTCGGCGATGTCCGTGGCCAGCGCGAAGCCCTGCGGCGCCAGCGACTCCATCCGGTCGGCATTGAACTTCAGCGTGGCAATCATGCCCGAGACCGCCGGCAGCAGCAGCTCCAGCGTGTCTGCCGCGTCGAACACCGGCTCCTTGTCCTCCTGCAGGTCGCGGTTGTACGCGAGCGGCAGGCCCTTCAGCGTGGCCAGCAGGCCGGTGAGGTTTCCGATCAGCCGGCCGGCCTTGCCGCGGGCCAGCTCTGCCACGTCCGGGTTCTTCTTCTGCGGCATGATGGACGATCCCGTGGAGTAGGAATCGTGCAGCGTGACGAAGGAGAACTCCTTGGTGGCCCAGAAGATGACTTCCTCCGACACGCGGGACAGATCCACGCCGATCATCGCGGCCACCCAGGCGAACTCGGCAAAGACATCGCGGGACGCGGTGCCGTCGATCGAGTTGTGGACGGCCGAGTAGAAGCCCAGGTCCGCGGCCACGGCCTCGGGGTCCAGGCCAAGCGAGGAACCGGCCAGGGCCCCCGAACCGTACGGCGAAACGCCGGCGCGCTTGTCCCAGTCCTGCAGCCGCTGCAGGTCGCGCAGCAGCGCCCAGGCGTGGGCCAGCAGGTGGTGGCTGAGCAGGACGGGCTGGGCGTGCTGCAGGTGGGTGCGGCCGGGCATTGCCACGCCGGGGTGGGCTTTGGCCTGTTCCACGAGCGCATCGATGGTGGCCAGCACGCCGCGGGCGATGATCCGGGCGTGGTCGCGCAGGAACATGCGGCCCAAGGTGGCCACCTGGTCGTTGCGCGAACGCCCCGCCCGGAGCTTTCCGCCGAGCTGGGTTCCGGCGCGCTCGATCAGTCCACGTTCCAGCGAACCGTGCACGTCCTCATCGGATTCCGCCGGGACGTAGGCGCCCGACGCGACGTCCGCATCCAGCCGGTCCAGGGCGGCGAGCATGCCTTCGAGCTCGGCGCCGTCCAGCAGTCCGGCCTTGTGCAGCACGCGCGCGTGCGCCTTGGAACCGGCGATGTCGTAGCGGGCCAGGCGCCAGTCGAAGTGCGTGGACTTGCTCAGCGCCGCGAGGGCATCGGCGGGGCCGCCGGCGAACCGGCCGCCCCAGAGCGCGCCCTCATTGGTTGCGGATGCCATTTACTTTCCTGCGACGCGGATGTCGCGGCCGGAGGCAACCTTGGCGGACATGCCCCACAGTTCGATGAAGCCGCGCGCCATGGACTGGTCGAACGTGTCGCCGGTGTCGTAGGTAGCCAGGTTGAAATCGTAGAGCGCGGTCTCGGAGCGGCGTCCGTTGACGATCGCCTGGCCGCCGTGCAGCACCATGCGGATGTCGCCGGTGACGTACTTCTGGGTGTCCTCGATGAAGGCGTCCAGGGAGCGCTTCAGCGGGGAGAACCACTGGCCGTCGTACACCAGCTCTGCCCAGCGCTGGCCAACGGTGGCCTTGAAGCGGGCCTGCTCGCGCTCGATGGTGACGTCCTCGAGGTGCTTGTGCGCGGTGATGAGCGCCATGGCGCCCGGTGCTTCGTAGATTTCGCGGGACTTGATGCCCACGAGGCGGTCCTCGACGACGTCGATGCGGCCCACGCCCTGTGCGCCGGCGCGGCGGTTCAGTTCCTTGATGGCCTGCAGCGGGGTGACCTTTACGCCGTCAATTGCGACGGGCACGCCTGCTTCGAAGGAGATGGTGACCTCATCCGGTGCCGGCGGGAATTCCGGGGTGGCGGTGTAGTCGTAGATGTCCTTGGTAGGGGCGTTCCAGATGTCCTCGAGGTAGCCGGTTTCGACGGCGCGTCCCCAGACGTTCTGGTCGATCGAGTACGGGTTCTTCTTGGTGGTCTCGATCGGCAGGCCCTTTTCCTCGGCGAAGGCGATGGCCTTGTCGCGGGTCAGGGCGAGGTCGCGGACGGGCGCGATGCACTTCAGGTCCGGGCCGAGGGTCTGGATGCCCACTTCGAAGCGGACCTGGTCGTTGCCCTTGCCGGTGCAGCCGTGGGCCACGGTGGTGGCGCCGAATTCGCGGGCCGCCTTGACCAGGTGCTTGACGATGACGGGACGGGAGATGGCGGACACCAGCGGGTAGTGGCCCTGGTAGAGGGCGTTGGCCTTCAGGGTGGGCACGCAGTATTCGTTGGCGAACTCGTCGGACGCGTCGGCCACGTAGGCCTCGACGGCGCCGCAGCCGAGGGCGCGCTGGCGGATGGTTTCCAGCGATTCGCCGCCCTGTCCGACGTCGACCGCCACGGCGATGACCTCGGCGCCGGTGGCTTCACCGATCCAGCCGATGGCTACGGAAGTATCCAGGCCACCTGAGTAGGCCAGAACAATACGCTCAGTCACGGAACATGCTCCTTAGTTGTTTGTTTGTGTTTTCGTTTGTCTTGGAGGCAGCGGCGGGGTTCCGGAAGGGGCCGGCCTATTGGCCGGCTTCCTCTGCGAGCTGCAGGAACCGGGCAGCCAGGTCCGGCCCGCCCAGCGGGTCCCGGGCCACGAGCAGCACGGTGTCGTCCCCGGCGATGGTGCCCAGGATCGAGGGCATCACCGAATGGTCGATGGCGAGGGCGAGGAAGTTCGCCGCGCCGGGCGGGGTGCGGAGCACCACGAGATTGGCCGATGCCTCGGCCGTGACCAGCAGTTCGCCGCAGAGCCGCGCGAGCCTGGCATCGAGGATTTCCTGGCTTACCCCGCTCTTGGCCGCCCGCTCCCCGCCTTCGCCGGGGACGGCGTAGACCAGCACGCCCTCTTTGCCCCGGACGCGGACGGCACCGAGTTCCACAAGGTCGCGCGACAGCGTGGCCTGGGTGACCTGCACGCCGTCGTCCGCCAGCAGTGCCGCAAGCTCCGCCTGGGAACGCACCGATTCGCCGGTCAGGATCGCGGTGATCCGAGCCTGGCGGGCGGTTTTGGTGGCCGGGCTCGCGCCGGGGGCCGCCGGGTTGGTGGACACTAGAACGTGCTCTCCCCGGTGCCCTCAACGGGGGAAAGCCCGTCGACGAAAGCCAGCCCGGACCGGTGCATGAGCCAGGCCATGAGCCCCTTCTGCGCATGCAGGCGGTTCTCGGCCTCGTCCCACACGATCGACTGCGGACCATCGATCACGCCGGCCGAGATTTCGTAGCCGCGGTAGGCGGGAAGACAGTGCAGCACCACGGCGTCCGCGGCGGCCTGGGCCAGCGCGGCCTCGTCCACGGAGTATTCACGGAACAGCTGCAGCCGCGCCGCCTTCTCCGCTTCCTGGCCCATGGAAACCCAGGTGTCAGTGGCGACGACGTCCGCTCCCTTGAGTGCCTCCGCGGCATCGGTGGTGATGAGGACGGAGCCGCCGGTCTCGGCGGCGCGTTCCTGGGCGGCGGCCACGATCCCGGCGGCGGGCAGGTAGCCCTCCGGGCCGGCGATCCGGACGTGCATGCCGGCCGTGACGCCGGCCAGCAGGTAGGAGTTGGCCATGTTGTTGGCGGCGTCGCCGAGGTAGGCCATGGTGAGGCCCTTGAGTTCGCCCTTGTGCTCCTTGACCGTCAGCAGGTCGGCGAGCAGCTGGCACGGGTGGTAGTCATCGCACAGGGCGTTGATCACCGGAACCTTCGAGTTCTCAGCCATGGCAACCAGGCCGGAGTGCGCGCCGGTCCGCCACACGATGGTGGAGACCATGCGCTCGAGGACCTTGGCGGTGTCCTCGACGGACTCCTTGTGCCCGATCTGCGCCTCGCCTGGGTTGATGATCAGGGCGTTGCCGCCCATATCCGCCACGCCGGTGGCAAAGGAGACCCGGGTCCGGGTGGAGGTCTTGTCGAAAATGACGGCCACGGTCTTGCGGCCGCTGCCTTCGGCGGCGAACGGCTGGATGCTGTACGGCGCGGCCTTCATCCGGCCGGCGAGCTCCAGGACTTCCGCCTGCTCGGCAGGGGTGAGGTCCGTGTCCTTGAGGAAGTGGCGGATGGTGCCGGTGGAAGTCACTGTGCGTCCTTTGCGGTTTGCAGGATGGCCGGAAGGGCGGCCAGGAAACGGTCCGCCTGTTCCGTGGTGAGGATGAGCGGCGGGGCCAGGCGGATGGTGCGCGGGCCGGGGCTGTTAATGATGAAGCCGGCGTCCAGGGCTGCGGTCACGGCTGCGGGGGCGACGTCGGCGTCCAGGTCGAAGCCGATCAGCAGTCCCTCGCCGCGCACCTTCGTGACACCGTCGACGGCGGCCAGCGCCTTCCGGAAATGGTCACCCACGCTGCGGACGTTCTCCAGCACGTGCTGGCTTTCGATGGCGTGCAGCGTGGCCAGTGCGGCCGCGGTGGCCACCGGGTTTCCGCCGAAGGTGCTGCCATGCTGCCCGGCGGACAGGAGCGACGACGCCTGCTCCCCGAACGTGATGAGGGCGCCGATCGGGAATCCGCCGCCGAGGCCCTTGGCCAGCGTGATGGCGTCCGGCACGATCCCGGCGTCCTCGCTGGCCAGCCACTTGCCCGTGCGTGCGATGCCCGTCTGCACCTCGTCCAGGATCAGCAGCGCACCGGCTTCGGAGGTGGCTTCACGCGCCGCCTTCAGGTAGCCGGCCGGCAGGGGCCGGACGCCTGCCTCGCCCTGGATGGGCTCGAGGAAGACGGCGGCGACAGTGTCGTCGACGGCGTTGCGCAGGGCCTCGATGTCCCCGAACGGAATGTGCTCCACTCCCCCGGGCACGGGCTCGAAGGGGGTGCGGTAGGCCTCCTTGGCGGTGAGCGCCAGCGCGCCCATGGTCCGGCCATGGAATGCGCCTTCGAGCGCGATGATCCGGCTGCGGGGCTTGCCGCCGGCCTCACCCGCTGCGGAACCCGAGTTCCGGCGGGCCAGCTTGAAGGCGGCTTCGTTGGCCTCGGTGCCGGAGTTGGTGAAGAACACCTTGGAGCCGGCAGGCGCTGCGCTGAGCTCCAGGAGCTTTTCGGCCAGGGCGATCTGGGTGGGGCTGGTGAAGAAGTTGGAGACATGCCCGAGGGTGGCCAGCTGGCTGGAGATCACCGAGGTCACGAACGGGTGGGCGTGGCCCAGCGCGTTGACGGCGATGCCGCCGAGGAGGTCCAGGTATTCCTTGCCATCGGCGTCCCAGACGAGGCAGCCGGCGCCGCGGACCAGCACCCGCTGGGGCGTGCCGAAGACGCCCATCAGCGACGAGGAGTAGCGCGCCAGCCACTCGGAGCCGCTGCTGCTGGGGACTATTGTGGTTGCGGCGGCCGCCCCAGCGTCAGGGGCCTGGCTCACGTCAACAGTTTCGTTCATGCGTTCGTCTCCTCGTCCGGGACCACCTGGGTGCCGATGCCCGCCGTCGTAAATGTTTCAAGAAGCATTGAGTGCGGCAGCCGGCCGTCCACAATGTGCGCCCGCTCCACGCCCTCGTCAATGGCCTTGAGGCAGGCGGCCATCTTCGGGATCATGCCGGATTCGAGCCTGGGGAGCATGTCCCGCAGCTCCGAGGCCGTCAGCGAGGAAATCAGCGAGGATTTGTCCGGCCAGTTGGCGTAAAGGCCTTCGACGTCGGTCAGGATGACCAGCTTCGAGGCGCCCAGCGCGGAGGCGACGGCGGCCGCCGCTGTATCCGCGTTGACGTTCAGGACCTGGCCGGTTGGCTGGAAGCGCGCTGTGCCGGTCACGCCGTCACCGGCGTCGGTGATCTCCGGGGCGACGGTGGAGATCACGGGGATCCGGCCGGCGTCGAGAATGTCCACGATGCCGGCGGGGTCCACGCCGACCACCTCGCCCACGAGGCCGAGGTCCACCTCCTCGCCGTCAACCACGGTACCGGTGCGGACGGCGCGCAGCAGGCCGCCGTCCTCGCCGGACATGCCGACGGCGTACGGCCCGTGCGAGTTGATCAGGCCCACCAGTTCACGGCCCACCTGGCCGGTGAGGACCATGCGCACCACGTCCATCGCCTCGGGCGTGGTCACGCGCAGGCCGCCCTTGAACTCCGACTCGATGCCTAGCCTGCCCAGCATTGAGTTGATCTGCGGGCCGCCGCCGTGGACCACCACGGGGTGGATGCCCACGTGGTGGAGGAACACGACGTCCTCGGCGAAAGCGCGGCGCAGTTCATCGTTGACCATGGCGTTGCCGCCATATTTGATCACCATGGTGGTTCCGGCGAAGCGCTGGATCCACGGCAGGGCTTCGATGAGCGTGCCTGCCTTGTCCTGGGCATCACTCATGGACGTTGATTCGCGGGTCTGGGTGTTCATGCGGCTGGTTCTCCAGGGTTGCTGGCGGATCTGGCTTGAGTAGGCCCATCTAGCTCGAGTAGGCCTATCTAGCTTGAATAAGCACTGTTCTCGTGGACGTAGTCGTGCGTGAGGTCGTTGGTCCAGATGGTGGCCTCCGCCTCGCCGGCCTGCAGATCGATTTCGACCCTCACCTCGCGCGGTTCGAGATCCACCAGCTTGCGGTCCTGGCCGATGCCGCCGTTCTGGCAGATCTGGATGCCGTTCATGGACACGTTGAGCTGGTCCGGCTCGAAGACGGCGTCGGTGGTGCCCACCGCGGAGAGCACCCGGCCCCAGTTGGGGTCCTTGCCGAAGATGGCGGCCTTGAAGAGGTTGGAGCGGGCCACGGCCCGGCTGACGGTTTCGGCATCGCGTTCGGTGGCGGCGTTGAACGTGCGGATCGCGATGTCATGGCTGGCACCCTCGGCATCGCCGATCAGCTTGCGGGCCAGCTCGGCGCAGACCTGGGTGAGGCCCTTGGCGAAAACCCCGTCGGACGGAACTGCCTTGGATGCGCCCGAGGCCAGCAGCACCACGGTGTCATTGGTGGACATGCAGCCGTCCGAGTCGGCGCGGTCGAAGGTGACGCGCGTAGCGTCGCGGAGGGCGAGGTCGAGCAATTCCGGCTGGACGTCGGCATCCGTGGTCAGGACCACCAGCATGGTGGCCAGCCCGGGCGCCAGCATGCCGGCGCCCTTGGCGATGCCGCCGATGGTGAATTCGTTGCCGTCGGCGTCCGCGCCGGTGAAGACCGCCTGCTTGGAGACCGTGTCGGTGGTCATGATCGCGGTGGCGGCGTCAGCTCCGCCGTCGGCGCTCAGGGCGGCTGCCGCTGCATCGATGCCCGGGACGATCTTGTCCATGGGCAGCTGCTCGCCGATCAGGCCAGTGGAGCACACAAAGACATCGGTGGCGGACAGGCCGAGCGCCTCGGCCGTTTTTTCCGCCGTCGTGTGCGTGTTCTGGAAGCCCTGCGGGCCGGTGCAGGCGTTGGCCCCGCCGGAGTTGAGGATCACGGCGTCGACCCGGCCGTCCGAAACCACCTGGCGCGACCAGTGGACGGGGGCCGCGGCCACCCGGTTCGAGGTGAAGACGGCGGCCGCAGCCTTGGACGGTCCGTCGTTGACCACGAGGGCGAGGTCCGGATTTCCCGAGGCCTTGAGTCCTGCCGTGACGCCGGAGGCGCGGAATCCCTTGGGGGCGGTAACGGTCACGGGGCAACTCCCTGCAGGTTGAGGCCGGCGGTTTCCGGCAGGCCAAGGGCAATGTTCATGGACTGTACCGCTCCACCGGCGGTGCCTTTGGTCAGGTTGTCGATGGCGCAGGTGACGATGACGCGCCCGACGTGTGCGTCGTAGGCAAGCTGCATGGCGGCGTGGTTGGAGCCCTGCACGGACTTGGTGGTGGGCCACTGGCCCTCGGGCAGCAGGTGGACGAACGGTTCGTCGTCGTACGCTTCCGCCCAGGCACGGCGCAGTTCCTCGGCGCCGACGCCGGGCTTGACCCGTGCGGTGGCGGTGGTGAGGATGCCGCGGCTCATGGGCGCCAGGGTGGGGGTGAAGGAAACCGTCACGTCTTCACCGGAGGCGTTGGACAGGCCCTGCTCGATTTCCGGCGTGTGCCGGTGGCCGCCGCCCACGCCATAGGGGCTCATGGACCCCATGACCTCGGAGCCGATAAGGTTCACCTTCGCCGCTTTGCCGGCCCCCGAGGTGCCGGAGGCAGAGACGATGACGACGTCGTTGCCCTCGAGCAGGCCGGCTGCGAAGCCCGGCGTGAGGGCGAGCAGCGAGGACGTCGGGTAGCAGCCCGGGACGGCGATCCGGCTGGCGCCCTTGAGCTTCTCCCGCTGGCCTGGCAGCTCAGGGAGGCCATACGGCCAGGTCCCGGCGTGGTCCGAGCCGTAAAACTTTTCCCAGGCGGTGGCGGATTCCAGGCGGTGGTCGGCGCCGGCGTCGATCACCACTGTGCCCTCGGGCAGCTTGGCCGCGATCTCGGCGGACGCGCCGTGCGGCAGGGCGAGGAACACGACGTCGTGCCCCGACAGGTTCTCCACGCTGGTGTCCTCGAGAATCCTGCTTGCCAGGCCATGGAGATGCGGCTGCAGTTCGCCTAGTCTGGAACCGGCGTTGCTGTGTGCCGTGATGGCCCCGATAGTGACGTCCGGATGGCCGGCCAGGAGCCGGAGGACTTCGCCGCCGGCGTAGCCGCTGGCGCCTGAAACGGCAACAGAAATAGTCATAGCCACGACTATACAGCAAGACTATGCATAGGTCCCGATATTTATGCATAATCCAGCCGTGCCTCCTTACGCCGGGTTCCGCCCGACTTCGCCTGTTCCGGCCCGGTCCCTAGGATGAGGTGAGGAAGGGTGCCGGAGGTCCCGGCCCGGAAAAGGAGAAATTCCATGACGCACGCCATCGTCGCCCGGCAGCCGGGCGGACCGGAGGTTCTGGACTTCACGGAGATCGACCGCCCCGTCCCCGGTCCCGGCCAGCTGCTGGTGAAGGTAGCGGCAACCGGCGTCAACTTCATCGAAACCTACCAGCGCAGCGGCACCTACAAGGTGGCCTACCCGTTCACGCCGGGATCGGAAGCCGCCGGCGTTGTCGAGGAGATCGGCGAAGGCGTGGAGGACTACACCGTGGGCAGCCGGGTAGCCACGGCCGAGGGAACCGCCTGCTACGCCGGGTACATCGTGCTGGACGCCGCAAAGGCGCTGCCCGTACCGGACGCCGTCGACGATCAGACCGCCGCGGCCCTCCCGCTCCAGGGCATGACGGCCCACTACCTGATCAACTCCTCGTTCCGCGTTGAGCCCGGGCACAGCGTGCTGGTCCACGCCGGCGCCGGCGGGGTTGGCCTGCTGCTGATCCAGCTGCTGAAGGCCCGCGGCGCCCGCGTCATCACCACCGTTTCCACGGATGAGAAGGAATCCCTGGCCCGCGGTGCCGGCGCGGACGAGGTGCTGCGCTACAACGGATTCCCCCACGCTGTCCGCGATCTGACCCACGGCGCCGGCGTGAACGTTGTGTACGACGGCGTGGGCAAGGATACGTTCGACGGCTCGCTGTCGAGCCTGCGCACCCGCGGTTCGATGGTGCTCTTCGGCGCCGCGTCCGGCCCGGTCCCGCCCGTGGACCCGCAGCGGCTCAACGCCGGCGGCTCACTGACCCTGACCCGCCCGTCGCTCGCCCACTTCCTCGGCAACCCGCAGGAACGCCTGTGGCGCTCCACGGAAATCTTCGGCGCCGCGGCCGACGGCAGCCTGAAGGTGCGCATCGGCGCCACTTACCCGCTGGCCGAGGCCCGCCGGGCACACGAGGACCTCGAAGGCCGGCGCACCACCGGCAAGGTCCTGCTGCTCCCCTAAAACGGCCGCACTCCCGTAACAATGCAGCCCCGGATGAACGGAAGGGAAACGATGTCACCTTCCGTTCATCTTGCTGGGAGAGAATCCACCGCGTGATTGAGCCCCTGCCGAAAGTCCTGGACACCGCCGCTCCCCCTGCCGCCGGGGCACCGGCGGCGGAGGCGGTGCACCAGCCACAGGTGTATGCAGCGCAGCTGCCCCGCGCTGCCGCCGCGCCGCCGGAGCGGACCCTGGTGGACATCCTCACCGAGACCGCCGCACGTTTCCCCGACGCTTCGGCGCTCGACGACGGCCGCCGCTCGCTGAGCTACGCCCAGCTCCTGGCCGAGGTTAAGGCCGAGGGCCGGCGGCTCCACCAGGCCGGACTGGGAGCCGGTGACAAGATCGGTGTACGGATCCCTTCCGGCACCAACGAGCTCTACATCGCAATCCTGGCCGTGCTGCTGATCGGTGCCGCGTACGTCCCCGTGGACGCGGATGACCCGGACGAACGGGCCAAACTGGTTTTCGGCGAGGCACGGGTAGCCGCCATCCTGCGTGCCAACGGTGACATCGTCACGCACAGCAAGCGTCCCCGCCCTTTCCCGGCCCCGCGCCCGGCCACCCCCGACGACGACGCCTGGGTCATCTTCACTTCCGGTTCCACCGGGACGCCCAAGGGGGTGGCGGTGCAGCACCGTTCCGCAGCGGCATTCGTGGACGCTGAGGCCCGACTCTTCCTGCGGGATGAGCCAGTGGGGCCGCAGGACCGCGTGCTCGCGGGACTGTCCGTGGCCTTCGACGCGTCGTGTGAAGAGATGTGGCTGGCCTGGCGCCACGGCGCCTGCCTTGTGCCGGCCCCGCGGGCCCTGGTGCGCACGGGCATGGACCTGGGACCGTGGCTGATCAACCACGGCATCACGGTGGTCTCCACCGTTCCCACGCTTGCGGCGCTGTGGCCGGCAGAGGCCCTGGAGAACGTCCGGCTGCTGATCTTCGGCGGCGAGGCCTGCCCGCCCGAACTGGCCGAGCGCCTGGCCGTGGACGGCCGTGAAGTGTGGAACACCTACGGACCCACCGAGGCAACAGTCGTGGCCTGCGCCGCTCCCCTGGGCGGCACCGGCCCGGTCAGGATCGGGCTCCCGCTGGACGGCTGGGACCTGGCCGTGGTGGACGCTCACGGCGTCCCGGTGGCCGAAGGCGGGGTGGGCGAGCTCATCATCGGCGGCGTGGGCCTGGCCCGCTACCTCGATCCGCAGAAGGACGCGGAGAAGTACGCCGCCATGCCATCGCTGGGATGGGCCCGCGCCTACCGTTCCGGCGACCTGGTCCGCTTCGAGCGTGCCGGCCTGATCTTCATGGGACGCGCCGACGAACAGGTCAAGCTGGGCGGCCGCCGGATCGAACTCGGTGAGATCGACGCTGCCCTGCAGTCCCTCCCGGGCGTTGCGGGCGCCGCCGCCGCTGTCCGTACGACGGCGGCGGGCAACCAGGTCCTGGTGGGGTACCTGGCTCCCGCCGGCGGGACGGACCCCGCACCGGACGTTGCTCCCTTGGACCTTGCCGCGTTCCGTGAGCTCCTGTCCGCCACCCTGCCGGCCCCGCTCATCCCGATGCTGGCCGTCGTCGACACCCCGCCCACCAAGACCAGCGGGAAGGTTGACCGGCATTCGCTGCCCTGGCCCCTGCCGGGCGCCGGCGCGGCGGCAGCGGACGCCGCGCCGCTGAACCTGCCGGAGGATGCCCAGTGGATCGTTGAGCAGTGGCAGGCAGTGCTGGGCAGCAGCGTCGCCGGCCTCGACGCCGACTTCTTCGCCCACGGCGGCGGTTCGCTCGCCGCGGCGCAGCTCGTCTCCGCACTGCGGGTCCGCTACCCCACCATCACCGTGGCCGACATCTACGCCACCCCGCGCATCGGCGCGCTGATCGAGGCGGCCCGCCAGTCGCTGCCCGACGGCGCCTCCGCCGGTCCGGCCCCGGAACGGCCCGTCCGCCCCACGGCCCTGAAGTCACAGGTCTTCCAGACCCTCATGGGCATCCCGCTGCATATCCTGGCGGGCATGCGCTGGCTGACTTACCTGATGGCTGCCAACAACGTCCTGTTCACGCTTGCCGGGTTCACCGGCGCCCCCACGGTGTCCTGGTGGTGGGTGGCCGCCTCCTGGCTGGTCTTCGTCAGCCCGCTGGGACGCATGGCCATCTCTGTTGCCGCCGCCCGCCTCCTGCTTCGCAACGTGGAGCCGGGGACTTATCCGAGGGCAGGGAAGGTGCACCTGCGCCTCTGGCTGGCCGAACAGATCCAGGATCTGGCCGGCGCCGTCAGCCTCGCCAGTGCGCCCTGGGTGCCCTACTATGCAAGGGCCCTCGGCGCCAAGATCGGCAGCAACATCCATCTGCACTCGCTTCCCCCGGTGACCGGCTTCCTCACCCTGGGGCGGGGCTGCAATATCGAGCCCGAAGTTGACCTTTCCGGGTGGTGGATCGACGGTGACATTGTCCGCATCGGCCACATCCACGTCGGGGCGGACGCCACCGTGGGAGCCCGCAGCACCCTCATGCCCGGGGCCAGCATCGGCGCCGGCGGGCAGGTGGAAGCGGGCTCCGCCGTGCTGGGCAAGGTCAAGTCCGGCCAGGTGGTGGCAGGCTCCCCGGCCCAACGGCGTGGCAAGGCGAAGCAGGAGTGGCCCCCGGCACAGCCCACCAGTTCCCTGCTGGGCCGCCTCTGGTTCACGGCCTTCGCTGCCGCGTCCGCCATCCTCGCGCTGATCCCTTACGCTTCAGCCGCGGCCGCGGCCCTGGTGGTCTTCCTGTTCATCGGGGGCAACGACTCACTGCTCAGTGCCCTGCCCCAGGTGCTGGCATCCGTTCCCCTCGCTGCGCTGACCTGGTTCCTCACCAATATGCTGCTGATCCTGGCCACCACCAGGCTGCTGGGACTCGGCCTGAAGGAGGGCTATTACCGGGTCCGCAGCCGCGTGGGCTGGCAGGTGTGGGCCACCGAGCGGGTGCTGGACATGGCCCGGGACATGCTGTTCCCGATCTACGCCAGCTTGTTCACGCCGGTTTGGCTGAGGCTGCTGGGAGCCAAGGTCGGCAAGAATGTCGAGGCCTCCACCGTCCTGCTGCTGCCGCGCATGACCACGGTGGGCGAGGGGGCCTTCCTCGCCGACGACACGATGGTGGCCTCCTATGAGCTCGGCGGCGGATGGATGCGGATCGCGCCGGCGAAAATCGGCAAGCGCTCCTTCCTTGGCAACTCCGGCATGACCGCGGCCGGGCGCAGCGTGCCAAAGAACTCGCTGGTAGCAGTCCTCTCCGCGACCCCGGGCAAGGCCAAGTCAGGCACCTCCTGGCTGGGCAGCCCGCCGGTCAGGCTGCGGCGCACGGCGGTGGCATCCGACAGCACCCGCACGTTCCAGCCGCCGGCCAGGCTCAAGGTGGCCCGGAGCCTCTGGGAGCTCTGCCGGTTCGTGCCGGTGGCCCTGACGGTGGCCCTTGCCCTCGGTGTGCTGCTCGTCTTCGACTGGCTCGCCTCCACCCTCGGCTACGGCGCGGCGGCAGCCCTCGGCGGCGTGGTCCTGCTGCTCGCCGGCGGGGTCGCGGCAGGCTGCTCCGTTGCCGCGAAGTGGCTGCTCGTGGGCAGGATCAAAGCCGGCGAACACCCGTTGTGGAGCTCCTTTATCTGGCGCAACGAGGTGGTGGATACATTCATCGAAATGGTGAGTGCCCCGTGGTTCGCCCGCTCCGCCAGCGGCACCCCGGCGCTCGTCTGGTGGCTGCGTGCCCTTGGTGCCAGGATCGGCCGCGGCACGTGGTGTGAAAGCTATTGGCTTCCCGAGGCGGACCTGGTGACGCTCGGCGCCAGCTCAACAGTCAACCGCGGCTGCGTTGTCCAGACGCACCTGTTCCACGACCGCATCATGAGCATCGACACTGTTAGTCTCGAAGACGGGGCGACGATGGGCCCGCACGGCGTGATTCTGCCGCAGGCGAGGATTGGCAAGGGCGGGACCGTCGGTCCGGCGTCCCTGGTGATGCGGGGTGAGACCGTTCCGGCCGGGACGTACTGGATGGGCAATCCGGTCAGCCCGTGGACCGGGCCCGCCGTTTCCGCGCCCCGCCTGAAGTAGCAGCCAGCCACAGCCAAGGAAGTCACACGCAGAATGAGCTCCGGAGATATGCCCGGCCCGGCCGCCGTCCTCCCAGCCGGCGCCCCGGCCACCGCGGACCCGTACGTCCCGGGCCACGGAACGGATGCCTACCGCGTCCTGCACTATGACCTGGAGCTGGACTACAAGCTCGCCAGCAACCGCCTGACCGGCCGCGCAGTCCTGGCGGCTGTGGCAGCACGCCGCACAGCCGCCGTCGTGCTCGATATGACCGGCCTCCGGGCGCTGAAAGTGCAGCTGAACGGGGTCCGGGTGCGGAAGTACACCCAGCGCGCGGAGCAGCTGGTGGTGCACTGCGAACAGGCCCTCGAGGCGGGGGCCGAATTCAGCCTGGAGATCCGCTATGACGGCAATCCGCAGCCGCGGAAAGGGCTGTGGGGCGAGGTCGGCTGGGAGGAGCTCACCGACGGCGTTCTGGTGGCAGGCCAGCCCAACGGAGCACCGTCCTGGTTCCCCTGCAACGACCATCCGCGGAACAAAGCCAGCTACCGCATCAGCGTCACCACCGACGCCGGCTACCGGGCTGTCTGCAACGGACTCCTGGTGGGGCACACGGTGAAGTCCAGCCGCGAGACATGGGTTTATGAGCAGAACCAGCCCATGGCGACTTACCTGGCGACAGTCCAGATCGGCCGTTATTCCCTGGAAAGCCTGCCCGGTTCCGGCAGCGTGCCCCAGTTCCTCGCTGCCCCTGCCCAACTGATGGCCCGGGCACGGACCGCGCTGGCGCGCCAGCAGGCCATGATGGGCACCTTTGTCAGCTGCTTCGGCCCGTATCCGTTCCCGGACTACACGGTGGTGGTCACCGCGGATGAACTCGAAATCCCGCTCGAGGCGCAGTCGCTCTCGATACTGGGCCGCAACCACCTCGACACCGAGTGGGAGTCACAACGGCTGATCGCCCACGAGCTGTCCCATCAGTGGTTCGGCAACTCCCTGACCGTCAGCGCCTGGAGCGACATCTGGCTGCACGAGGGGTTCGCCTGCTACGCAGAATGGCTCTGGTCCGAGGAAGCAGGCGTGATGTCCGCGCAGGAGTGTGCCCTGGCGGCATGGCAGCGGCTCACTGCCGAACCCCAGGACATCCTGGTGGGCGATCCCGGCGCAGAACTCATGTTCGACGACAGGGTCTACAAGCGCGGAGCGCTCGCCCTGCACGCCCTGCGCCGCCGCAGCGGGGACCTCGCCTTCTTTGCGCTGCTGCAGGAATGGACCCGGACACACGCCCACAGCTCCGTGTCGACGCCCGAGTTCATCCTGACGGCCAACCGGGTCACCGGACTGGACACCGAAGCGCTGCTGCATCCGTGGCTGTACGAAGAGGCCCTGCCGCCGGTGCCCTGAACCGTCCGGCTGGACGTTTGCCGGCATAAAGAAAGACCACGCCCAGAACCTGGCGTGGTCTTTCCTCATGGTCAGCTACCGCTGGACGGGTTCCCCGGCACGCTTACCGCTGGACGGCGCCGAACCGCTCGGCTGCGGCGGCGACGGCGTGCTCCCGCGCCTCCGACGCCTCGTCGGCGGTCAGCGTCCGGTCGGTGGCGCGGAACCGCAGGCCGAAGGCGAGGGACTTCTTGCCGTCCTCGATCCCCTTCCCCGCGTAGACGTCGAACAGGGCGACGTCCTCCAGCAGCTCGCCGGCGCCTTCACGCAGCGCGGCCAGCACGTCGTCGGCGGGGACATCCTGCGGCACCACGAGGGCCACGTCCTGGGTGGCCACCGGGAAGGTGGAGATGTGGCGCGCCACCACAACGTCGGCCGCCGCTTCGAACAGGGCCTCCGCGTTCAGTTCCAGCGCGACGGAGCGCGCCGGGACGTCGTGCGCGGCCAGGAGCTTGGGATGCAGTTCGCCGGCGTACCCCACAACCTCGCCGGAGCGCAGCGAAAGCTGCGCGGCGCGGCCCGGGTGGAACGCCTGGTGCCGGCCCTGGGTGACCACAAGCTCAACACCCAGGACGTCGCCGGCCAGGCGTGCGATGTCCAAAGCGTCCGCCCAGTCCCACAGCCTCGGCGAGTGACCCGCGGCAGCCGGGGAATCATGGCCGGTCAGGACGGCGGCGATGTGCAGCGGCTGGTCCGGAACGCCGTCGTACAGCGCGTCCAGCACCTCATCGGATGGCCTGACGCCCAACGGAGGAATGGAGGGCGTCCCCAGCGTTTCGCCGGGGAGGAACACCAGGCCGGCCTCGAAGACGGCGAGGTCGCGGAAGCCGCGGGAGTGGTTGCGCTTGGCCACCTCCAGCAGGCCTGGGAGCACCGACGTCCGCAGGTAGCCGTGCTCCTCGCTGATCGGGTTGGCCAGCTTGACCGCAGTGCGGGGTGCACCCTCCTCGGCGACGCCGAACGTGTCGTTGGCTGCCTTCGACACGAAGGGGTAAGCCAGGACCTCGGTGAGGCCGGCGTCCGCCAGTGCCTGGACCAGGCGGCGGCGCTGCTGCTGCACGCGGGTCAGGCCCCGGCCGGGAGGCGCCACCGGCAGGGTCGCCGGAATCTGGTCGTAGCCCACCAGGCGGGCCACTTCCTCTGAAAGGTCTTCCTTGGTTTCCAGGTCGTTCCGCCAGCTCGGCGCGGTAACGGTCCAGCCGGCGTCGGTCTTTTCGAGAACAGCGCCGAGATCCTCGAGGGACGTGACGATCTGCTCTTCGGTGAAGTCGATGCCGATCCGGGCGGCGGGGAATTCGGCCGGCAGTGCGATGGTCACGGCGTCCGGCGAGGTGCCGACGTCCGTGCCGGTTTCGTCGGCGGTGCCGCCGGCCAGCTCCACGAGGAGGTCGACGGCGCGCTGGGCCGCGATGTTGGCGACCTGCCAGTCCACACCGCGCTCGAAGCGCTTGGACGCTTCGGACGGGAGCTTGTGGCGCCGGCGTGAGCGGGCGATGGAGACTTCCTCGAAGTGGGCCGCCTCGACCAGGACCGTCGTGGTGGTGTCGGAGACCTCGGTGGAGGCGCCGCCCATGACACCGGCGACGCCGATGGGGCCGGAGGCGTCGGTGATCAGCAGGTCCTCGGCGTCAAGCGAGCGCTCCTTGCCGTCGAGGGTGGTCAGCTTCTCCCCCGCCACGGCGCGGCGCACCACGATGTCGCCGGACAGCTTGTCCTGGTCGTAGAAGTGCAGCGGCTGGCCGAGTTCGAGCATGACGTAGTTCGAGATGTCCACCGGCAGCGAGATGGACCGGATTCCGGCCAACCGAAGCCTGGCGGACATCCACGGCGGCGTGGGCCGGGTGGCGTCCACACCGCGGACGGTGCGTGCCACGAACCGGTCGCAGCCGGGCTTGCCGTAGATGGGTGCGTCGTCGTTGATCTTGACGCCGTAGCCGCCGGAGAGGGCAGCCGGAGCGTTCACCCTGGACGCCGGATCGGTGAATGCCGTGCCGGTGGCGTGGGCGTATTCCCGGGCCACGCCGCGGATGGAGAAGGCGTAGCCGCGGTCAGGGGTCACATTGATTTCGGCGGCCTGGTCGTAGAGCCCCAGGAGTTCCATGGCGTCGGTCCCGATCTCGGGGTCCAGCCCGATCCGGGAAAGCACCAGGATGCCGTCGTGGTCCTCGCCGATGCCCAGTTCGCGGACCGAGGCGATCATGCCGGCGGACATGTGGCCGTAGGTCTTCCGGGCCGAGATGTGGAAATCGCCGGGCAGGACGGCGCCGGGCAGAGTGACCACCACCTTGTCGCCTTCAACGAAGTTGTGCGCGCCGCAGACGATGCCCTGCACGCCGGAGGGGTCGATGCCCTTTCCCGTGAGGGTCTGCTCCTGCCCCTCGGGCACGACGCGGACCTGGCACCAGTTGATGGTCTTGCCGTTGGTCTGCGGTTCCTTGACCAGGCTCAGGACCTGGCCCACCACGACGGGTCCGCTCAGGGTGTCCGTGGGGCGGTGGACCGCTTCCTCTTCAAAGCCGACCCTGACCAGGTCCGCCATGACGTCTTCGGCCGTGGCTCCGGCCGGTACCTGCGCGAACTCACGCAGCCAGGAAAGTGGGATACGCACTGTTAGATCTCCATCCCGAAGTGCTCGCTGAAACGTACATCGCCCTCGATCATGTCGCGCATGTCGCCGACCTCGTTGCGGAACATGAGCGTGCGCTCGATGCCCATGCCGAAGGCAAAACCTGAATAGACGTCCGGGTCGATGCCGGCGGCACGCAGGACGTTGGGGTTGACCATGCCGCAGCCGCCCCACTCGATCCAGCGCGGGCCGCCCTTGGCGCCGGGGTGGAAGATGTCCAGCTCGGCGGACGGCTCGGTGAACGGGAAGTAGTTGGGGCGCAGCCGGATCTGGGCTTCGTCGCCGAACATCTGGCGGGCGAAGTGCTCCAGGGTTCCGCGGAGGTCAGCCATGCTGAGCTTCTTGTCGATGGCCAGGCCCTCGAACTGGTGGAAGACCGGGGTGTGGGTGGCATCGAGTTCATCGGTGCGGAACACCTTGCCGGGGCACAGCACGTAAATGGGCACCTCGCGCTCCAGCATGGAGCGGACCTGCACCGGCGAGGTGTGGGTGCGCATCAGCAGGTGGGCCTCGGGCGGCTCCACGAAGAAGGTGTCCTGCATTTCGCGGGCCGGGTGGTCCGGTTTGAAGTTCAGGGCGTCGAAGTTGAACCATTCCGATTCCACCTCCGGGCCTTCGGCGATTTCCCAGCCCATGCCCACGAAGATGTCCGCAACGCGGTCCTGCAGCGTGGACAGCGGGTGGCGGGCACCGGCCCGGCGGCGGCGGGGGGCTGCCGTGACATCCACCGTCTCCTCGACCAGGATCCGGGCGTCGTTCTCCGCTTCCAGCTCGGCGGTGCGGTCCGCGAGCGCCTTGTTAACACGTCCGCGCGATGAGCCCATCAGCTTGCCGGCAGCGGCCTTCTGGTCCTTGGGCAGGCGTCCGATTTCCCGGTTGGCCAGGCTAAGCGGCGACTTCTCGCCGGTGTGGGCCAGGCGGACTGCCTTGAGTTCATCGAGCGTGGAGGCGCCGGCAATGGCGGCGACGGCCTGGTCCACGGCGGCGTTGATGGCGGTTTCATCCAGAGGGTTCGGGACGGCGGCGCCCGGCAAAGTTTCAGTCATCTACTGTTCTTAGCTACGAGTCGGGTGGTGCCAGCGGCCGGTACAGCCGCGCCGGTTTTCCCGGCAGCGCATCCGTCGCTGGCACGTCATTTGCATGAAGTCATCCAAGGACGTCATCCAAAGACGCCATCCCAAGACAGGGCAGGCTCACCGGCTGGTGGCCGGCAGGCACTGTTCCCAGTCTAATTGACGGCACCGGGCTAATTGACAGCGGCCACTTACGTGACAGCGCACCCTGGTGTCCTGCCGCGGAGCTGTTGCGCGCACCTGTACCGCATACCTGTATTGCGGGAATGGCCGCCGATAGCATGGCCCCATGATGCACGCCCGCATGAGGCATCGTTCCAAGGCGAATGCCCCCGCCGCCCCCGGCCCTACGCCGCCAAGGGTGCTGACGCAGGGACAGCGCCTGAGGCAGTACGCAAATGTGCTCAACGCCTCCACCCCGCTGGGCCTGGTGCTTGCCGGGCTGGCAGGCACCCGGACATTCCGGGGTCCCCGCGGCCTGATTGTGGCCACCGGCTACCGCTGGCGGCTCCCTCTGGCCGGCGCCTTTACCGTGGGCAACGTGGTGATCTTCCGCGCGGACGCCGACACCGCCATGACGGGCCGCGTGCTCCTGGGCCACGAGGAGCGGCACAGCACCCAGTACGCGTGGTGCCTCGGGCTGCCCTTCCTGCTGTTGTACTTCGCAGCCGCGGCATGGTCGGCCCTCAGGTACGGCGATCCGGCGTCGGGAAATCCATTCGAGCGTCATGCCGGCCTGGAGGCAGGCGGCTATGTGGACCGGAGGCGCAGGATAAACCGGAGGCACAGGGCGGGCCGGAAGCTGAGCGTGGACCGGAGGCGCAGGCATGGATGAAACCGTGGACCGGGCAGCGGTCCGGACTGTCGCAGTCACGGGATACGGAACGGCGGAGGCCGCCCCGGACCTGCTGACGCTCTCGATCGGTGTCGAGTGCCGGCGGAACACTGCGGGTGATGCCTATGCCGCCGCCGGAGCGGCGTCCGCTGCCGTAACAGGGGCACTGCGGGCCCGCGGGGTGCAGAGCCAGGACATCAGGACGTCCGGGCTTAACGTCCGTGCCGACGTCGTTTGGCAGGAAGGCAGGGGCCAGCAGGTCACGGGTTATATAGCGTCCAGCACGCTCAGCGTGCGGCTCCGGGATCTGGCTGCCGGCTCGGCGGTCATCGCGGCGGCCGTGGAGGCAGGCGGCAACGACGTCCGACTGGACGGAGTGCAGCTCGGCTTCGCAGACACCGCGGCCATTCTCGCGCTGGCCCGCGAGAATGCATGGGCTGATGCGCGGACCGCTGCAGCGCAGCTCGCCGGGCTCGCGGACGCCGAGCTGGGTGAGGTCATCTCCGTGCGGCAGCAACCCGTGCCGTCAGCGCCCGTTCCGGTGGGCGGGATGCAGCGGGCCTTCGCCGCCGACTCCGTGGCAGTGGAAGCCGGGAATCTTAGCGTGAGCACCAGCATCACCGTTGAGTGGGAGCTGCGCTCCCCTACCCGCTGACGCGCCTAGCCGCTGATGCTGGATGCCGCAGCCTAGTGAAGACTGCCTGCCGCGAGCGCAACGCCGGAAGAACGGGCAACGCCGGGCTGGATGGTGCCGGAAGGGTGGATGTCGCCGGATGGCTGGGAAAGCGACGTGCGGACGACGGCGGCGATCGCCTCCGCCATGGACGCGACAGGCATGGACGCGACAGGCAGCGACGGGGCTGGCGGCGACAGGGCAGCGCTCCCCTGCTCTACCTGGTCGGGTGCGAAGGGCACGTGGACGAATCCGCCGCGGACGCCTGGCCGGGACGTGAGCTCATGCATGAGCGCATAGAAAGTGTGGTTGCAGACGTACGTTCCCGCTGTCTGTGAGACTTCCACGGGAATACCGGCCCTGTCCACGGCAAGAAGGGCGGCCTTGACCGGCAGGGACGTGAAATAGGCGGCAGGCCCATCCGGCACCACCGGAACGTCCACAGGCTGGTTCCCGGAGTTATCCGGAATGGGGGCGTCATCGCAGTTGATGGCCACCCTTTCCAGGGAGACCTTTTCCCGGCCTCCGGCTTGCCCGATGCACACCACCAGTTCCGGCGCCAGGTCATCGAGGGCATTCCGCAGCACACTTCCGGCCGCGCCGAAGACGCACGGCAGTTCCACGGCTGTCACGGGAAAACCCGCCTCCCGGAGCAGATCCCGGGCTGCCTGGGCTGCCGCCCAGGACGGATTAAGCGGCTGGCCGCCAAAAGGTTCAAAGCCGGTGAGCAGAATCATGGAGCCAGCGTAGCGGCAAGTCCGCGGGAAACGCCGACGGCGTACCTTGACTTAAGTTCGAACATACCTTCGAATGGTGAGCATGAGATGGGACGCGCAGGCACTCAACCCGGCACAGCAGGAAATGCCCGGAACTGCACCGCTGCTGCCCTTGGCGGGGCTGGTGCGGTCGGTGTCCACCCCTGAGTTTGCCGGCGTCACCTTTCACGAGGTCACCGCCAAATCGGTGCTCAACAAGGTGCCCGCCGGTTCCCGGATGCCGTTCGAATGGACCGTGAACCCCTACCGGGGCTGCAGCCACGCGTGCGTTTACTGCTTCGCCCGCAAGACCCACACCTACCTGGACTTCGACGCCGGGCTTGATTTCGACAGCCAGGTGGTGGTGAAGATCAACGCCGCCGAAGTACTGCGCAAGGAGCTGGCCAAGCCATCCTGGCAGCGGGAGCATGTAGCACTGGGCACCAACACAGACCCGTACCAGCGTGCCGAGGGCCGGTACCGGCTGATGCCTGGCATCATCGGCGCCCTTGCCGACTCCGGCACCCCGCTGTCCATCCTGACCAAGGGAACTTTGCTGGCGCGTGACATCCCGCTCCTCAAGCATGCCGCGGCACAGGTTCCGGTGGGCATCGGAATCTCGCTCGCCATGACGGACGAGCACCTCTCCGAAGCAATCGAGCCGGGCACACCTGGTCCACGGGCCAGGCTCAAGCTCGTTTCCAGGCTCCGGGAAGCCGGGCTGCCCTGCGGGGTGATGGCCATGCCCATCCTGCCGTGGCTCTCTGACAGCGACGAGGCACTGGACTCCCTGTTCGCCTCACTGGCGGCCGCTGGTGCCACCGGTGTCACCGCCGGTGCCCTGTATCTCAAGCCCGGCACCAGGGAATGGTTCATGCAGTGGATCGCTGCCCGGCATCCGGAACTGGTGGGCCGCTACCGCCGGCTGTACGGCACGGGCTCGTACGCCTCAAAGGAATACCGCACCTGGTTGGCTGGCAGGGTCCGCTTCTTCAAAGCCCGGCACGGACTGGCCGGCTCGCACGGGTTCAGCCACCGGGACATCGACGGTTCCAAAACCGGGCACCAGCAGACCGGCTCTGCCCCGGCAGAAGGACCACTGGCCGACGCCACGCTGGCTGATGACCCGCGCGGTGAGGAAGCCGCCTACCCCGAAGGAAGCCTCCCGCAGCGGCGGTCGGGGCAGCATGGCCAGCTCGGTGTGACCCGGATGTCGCAGCCCACGCTGTTCTGAGCCCAGGCAACGGTTCCGAGCAAACAGCTCGAGAAGCGTGGCAAAGGGTGTTAATTTCCGTCGACGGACCCGGCGGTGGTCGCGGCGGCGGCGACGCTGTCCAGCAGCGCCCGGACAATCGGCAGGTCCGCCGGGATCCAGGGCAGGCTGAGAGCTTCGTCACGATCATGAATGCTGATCCACCGGAGTTCATCATGGTCTTCGAGCGGGCGCGGGTCGCCATCCGCCACCTCCGCAAACCACACCCGCATGGCCGCGCGCTCGTTCAGGGGCCAGCCTGCCGGGCCCGGGGCTTCCAGCTCCGCCCCGAGGACGACGCCGATACCGAGCTCCTCGCGAAGCTCCCGGTGCAGTGCGTTTTCGGGAGATTCGCCGGTTTCCACCTTGCCGCCGGGGAACTCCCACATGCCGGCGAACTGCGGCGGCGCAGTCCGGCGTGCCACGAGAAGCCGGGCGGGAGCGGACAGGGAATCGAGCACGGCCCCGCCGACGACGTTGATGAGTTCAGTCACCGGTCCAGTCTATGAGGATGTCGGCTGCTGCCGTCCGGGAATACGTGTCCCGCCGCCGGGCTTGTTAAAATCGTACTTATCAGTGGCAACGAGGCCGACTCCGTAACTCCCTTTCGAAAAGCAGGCACATGACTTCCACTGTCCAGGCTCCCCGCACGCCCAAAACCGCCACCCGCATCGGTCCCGCCATCCTGGCACTGGCCATGGGCGGTTTTGGGATCGGCGTCACCGAATTCGCCATGATGGGCCTGCTCAAGGAGGTCGAAGCCGGACTCCGGATCGGCACTCCCGAGGCCGGCCACCTCATCTCGGCCTACGCCCTCGGCGTGGTCGTCGGCGCTCCCGTGCTTGCCGCCGTCGGGGCCAAGTTGCCGCGCAAGTTCCTCGCGCTGGGCCTGATGCTGTTCTTCAGCGTCGCCAACCTGTCCTCGTTCATCGCGCCAGATTACGCGAGCATGCTGGCCTCCCGGTTCGCCGCCGGACTGCCGCATGGGGCGTTCTTCGGGGTGGCGGCCGTGATTGCCGCGTCGCTTGTGGCACCGACCAGGCGGGGCTGGGCCATTTCCATGGTGATGGCGGGCCTCACCGTGGCCAACGTGGTGGGCGTTCCCTTCGCCACGTGGCTTGGGCAGACCTTTGGCTGGCGGCTGCTCTTTGTCCTGGTGGGAGTGCTGGGTTTGGTAACCCTGGCGCTCATCTGGAAATTCGTCCCGTTCCAGCCGGCGCATGCTGAGGCGAGCATCCGCAGGGAGCTCGGCGCCCTCCGGCGGGCACAGGTCTGGCTTGCAATCCTGATAGGCATTGTTGGTTTTGGCGGCTTCTTCGCCACCTACACCTATATCGCCCACACCATGACCTCCGTGGCCGGTATTCCCACCGCCCTGCTGCCGCTCGTGGTGGCTCTGTACGGCCTGGGCATGGTGGCAGGCAACATTGTCGGTGGCCGGATCGCGGACAAGTCCGTCATGGGGACCATCTACCGGGTGCTGCCGGGAATCGCCGTCGCCCTCGTGGTGTACGCTGTGGCCGTGCACTGGGCGTGGGCGGCCTTCATCATGGTGTTCGTCGTGGGCGGCGCCGGGTCCATGCTCGTCCCGGCCCTGCAGACCCGGCTGCTGGACGCGTCTCCCGATGCGCCGTCGCTGGCATCCTCGCTTAACCACGCGGCACTAAACGTGGCCAACGCCCTGGGCGCTTTCCTCGGCGGCGTCGTGATCGCCTGGGGCTGGGGTTACGTTGCCCCCGCCCTGGTGGGTGCCGTGCTGGCCATCCTCGGCCTCATAGTGGCCCTGCTCAGCGGCCTGCTGGAACGCAAAAGGCCGCTGGCTCCGTAACAGCAGTTCCAAGCCAGCGGCTGATGCGGTTTTGCGTCGTACGGGCGGGCCGGCGCCGCAACAACCGCCTTGGTACCGCCGCTTGCAGCCAAGGAAGCTCACCTCTCTGCATGCGTATTCCAGCGGATGGAACAGGGCAACATGGCGCCGCCGCCTGGTAAATGCGTAGCCGTCCCGGCCGCGACAGAAACCCGTCCATGCCGCTCTGACGCCGCGAAAAGGCGAAAACTAAGCCTGCTGACAAAGAAACGCGCCCTGTGTTAGCTTGAAGCCATATCGGGACTGATAAGAATCGATCCCGACGAATATGAAGGAGCAGACAATGGGTTTTCTTGCTTGGATTATTCTCGGCCTGATCGTAGGCGCAATTGTTAAAGCCGTCATGCCCGGCCGGGTCGGCGGCGGATGGGTCACCAGCCTGGTTCTGGGCGTTGTTGGCGCCATCGTTGGCGGCTGGATCGGCAGCCTTCTCTTCGGCAAGGGCGACCTTGCGTTCTTTGACCTTGGCACCTGGATCCTCGCCATCATCGGCGGCCTCGTAGTCGCGGGTATCTACGGCGCAATCACCGGCCGCAACCGGACCACCCGCGCGCCATAACAGGCCAAATTACAGGCACTGGGCTTCAACACACCCAGGCATATGACAGACAAAACAGACAGGAGCGGGTGCCCACCACATGGTGGGTATCCGCTCCTTCTTGTATCCGCTGCGTATCCGGAACTACGTGGGCTGCTGGGACCTCGCACTGGCATAGAGGCAGACCGTGGCGGCCGTCCCCAGATTAAGGCTCTCCGCAGCGCCGTACACGGGCACTGCCACGCGATGGTCTGCCAGCGCCAGCTCGTCGTCGGACAGCCCCTGCGCTTCGTTGCCGAAAAGCCATGCCGTGGGATTCTCCAGGGCGTAGTCTGAGCCGGCGGTGGATGCACCAAGCCTGCGCGCCGCGTTCTCGTCCTGCAGCCGGTCCAGATTAAGTTTCCCGTAACCGTCCGCGGCGAGTACCCCGATCCCCCGGGCTTTGCACAGCGCCACCAGTTCAGCGACGTCGGCACCGGGGACCACCGGGAGGTGAAACAGGGAGCCGGCCGTCGAGCGGACCGCCTTGGGGTTGTAGATGTCCACACTGGATCCGGTCAGGATGACGGCATCGGCGCCGGCGGCGTCGGCGGCCCGGAGCACGGTGCCGGCGTTGCCCGGGTCCCGGACCTGGCAAAGCACGGCGATCAGCCGTGGACCGGCGTCGAGCACGTCCGCCAGGGCGACGTCCACGAAATCGCATACCGCGACGATCCCCTGCGGGGTGACGGTGTCCGCCATGGAGGCCAGGACGTCATCGGTGGCGAGCCGGGCAGTGGTTCCCACGGCCAGTTCCTCGAACTCCGGGTAACGGTCCAGGCAGGCCTCGCTGGCATACACCTCGCGGACTATGCCGGGCTGTCCGGCGGCGATCCGCTTGCCGTGCAGCACCAGGGCCTCACGGACTGCCTGCGGGCCCTCGGCCAGGAACTGCCGGCGCCTTAAACGGGCCGGGCGCCCTGCAAGCTTTGCCACGTCCCTCACCCGATCTGCTCGGGGATTGGAGAGTGGAAAGTCTTGCGGGCGCCCGGTTTCGTTCATATAAGAAACCTTAGTGGCTGTTGCCACCGGTCCTTGAACTGGGAGTTGCCTGCTTACTCGGCAGCTGCAGCAGCCGGCTTCGCAGCGCGTGCGCGCGTAGCCTTGGCCTTCGGTGCAGCCTCGGCCTTGGCGGCCGGAGCGGAGGTGTCTGCGGGCAAGGAGTCCTTGGCAACCTGGACCAGCGCAGCGAAAGCGTTGGCGTCGGAAACGGCGAGCTCGGCCAGCATACGGCGGTCAACCTCAACCTCAGCGGCCTTCAGGCCCTGGATCAGGCGGTTGTAGGTCAGGCCGTTGGCGCGGGATGCAGCGTTGATGCGCTGGATCCACAGGCGGCGGAAGTCGCCCTTCTTCTTCTTGCGGTCGCCGTAGCTGTACACAAACGAGTGCAGCAGCTGTTCTTTTGCCTTGCGGTACAGGCGTGAGCGCTGCCCACGGTAACCTTTGGCGCGTTCGAGGACAACCCGGCGCTTCTTGTGGGCATTTACCGCCCGCTTCACACGTGCCACGTGCGTACTCCTTCAGAATTCTTGTCCCAAGCATCTTCCGCCGGTGATCCGGCTGGCCTGAGAAGGCTTTATTTATTGGTGGCCGCTGCCTGATGACGGCGGCCGGAGAGCTTGGAACTAGATGCCGAGCATCTTCCGGATGACCTTGGCGTCGCCCTTGAAGACGATTTTGTCACCGGCGAGGCGGCGGGTCAGGCGGGTGGACTTGTGCTCCAGGTAGTGGCGGCGGTTGGCCTGCTGGCGGCGCAGCTTGCCGGTACCGGTCAGCTTGAAGCGCTTCTTAGCACCACTGTGGGTTTTCATCTTCGGCATGGGAACCGATCTCCTAACGTTTCCGCAGACCATGTCTGCAGTCATTCGCGCAGCCGTCCCTGGGGACGGCGTGCTGGTTGCTGGCTGCCTGAAGGGAATGCCTTCCGCAGTTTCGAACTAGTTGGTCTTCTTGCCTGCCGGCTTCGGCGTGGGCCGCGGTGCCGCAGGACGTGCCACCGGTTTCGGCGCTGCGGGCCGGGCCACAGGCTTCGGCGGGGCAGGCACGGCCGCGGGCTTCGGCGCTGCCGGGGCAGGCGTTTCGGCCTGGGGAGCCTTCGGCGCAGGCGCCTTGGCGGCAGCCGGGGCGGCGGGCTCCGCGGGAGCTGCAGCCTTCGGCGCAGGCGCCTCGGCGGGTGCAGCAGCGGCGGGTGCAGCAGCCTTTGGCGCGGGCGCCTCGGCAGGCGTCGCAGCTTCGGGTGCCGCGGCTTCGGCGGCCGGGGCCTCCGCAGCCGGAGCTTCCTGGGCCGGCTCAGCCGGCGCCTCGGCGGCGGTGTCCGCAGAAACCTTGAAACCCTCCGGCAGGAGGTCACCCAGCGACTGCGTCATCGGTGCCTGGTCCTTGCCGGAAACGTCCACGCGGGCGGCGGCCTTGGCTTCGTTCTGGGCCTTGGCCTCGGCACGCTGGGATGCGCGGCGGGCCTCGGCCTTCGCCTCGGCCTTGTTCTTCAGCGGACCGATGACCATCACCATGTTGCGGCCGTCGATGCGCGGGCTTGACTCCACGACACCGACTTCAGCAACATCCTCAGCGAAACGCTGCAGGAGGCGCAGGCCCATTTCGGGACGCTGCTGCTCGCGTCCGCGGAACTGGATCATGGCCTTGACCTTGTCCCCGGCTCCGAGGAACCGCAGGGCGTGGCCGCGCTTGGTCTCGTAGTCGTGGGTGTCGATCTTCAGGCGGAACCGGATTTCCTTCAGAACCGTGTTCGTCTGGTTCTTCCGGGCCTCACGGGCCTTGACTGCGGCTTCGTACTTGTACTTGCCGAAGTCCATCAGCTTGCACACCGGAGGCTTGGCCTGCGGTGCAACTTCAACGAGATCCAGGTCGGACTCGGCAGCCAGACGCAGGGCATCCTCGATGCGGACGATCCCTACCTGTTCGCCGGCAGGGCCGACCAGCCGCACCTCAGGGACGCGGATACGCTCATTGATTCTTGGCTCGCTAATGTTAAAGCTCCTGTGTTTGTAATGGGTGTTCCACCGGCAAAATGGAGAAGGCCCCCAATTGCCGGAGCAATCGAAGGCCTCGAAGATCGGATGTGCACCTCCCCGCAGGGACTACACGCACTTCCCCGGGCTCCTGCCCGGTGAACCGCCCGACCGTTACCCGGCAACCTTGCTGCCCTGAACCTTCCAGGGAAAACGGCTGACGCGGGTGGGAGAGACCTCCGCTTGCAAACTGAATATCAATTCTACAGAAAGATACCCGCCGACCGCACATTCGCGGCAGTGGGTCTCATACACGGCAAAATAACGACATCCAGTCGGTCTGTGACAAGCTTACCAGTATGAGCACTCCCGACAGCAATTCACACGTCTACCGGGCGCCCGGCGCCGGGGACGACGTCACGCAGCAAATCCGCGACATCTCCGAGGTTCCCGCGATCGAGGTCATCACCACGGCCGCCGTGCACCTCATGAGTGCGTCCGCCGTCAAGCTTGGCCTGGCCGCTGAGGAGAACGCCGCAGAGCTGAAGGACCTGGATGAGGCCCGCAAGCTCATCACCGCCCTCGCCGGCCTGGTGACGGCAGCCGCCCCGGAGATCGGCTCGCAGCACGCCGGTCCGTTGCGCGATGGCCTGCGGTCCCTGCAGCTTGCCTTCCGCGAGGAGTCCATCATCCCGGATCCTCCGGGCAAGGGCCCCGGTGAGAAGTTCACCGGAGCAGTGAACTAAGGGCGCCGTGAACTAAGGATTGAATTACGACGGCGGCGGGCCGGCTCGTCGGAGCCGGTCCGCCGCCGTTGTTGCACACTGAAGCCCGCGGTCGCTTTGCATGCCGACGCCCGCGGCCGGTCAGGATGCAGTGGCGGCCCGGCGAAGCCGCTGCAGGACAAGGCCCACAACGCACAGCAGCACGCCAGCCACACCGACGGACACGAAGCCGCCCGACGGTCCGACGCCGTCAATGAAGAGTCCCGCCACCGGAGCACCCAGCGCAACACCGGCCGTCAGCGCCGACCCGTACCAGCCCATCGCCTCGCCGCGCCTGTCCTCGTCGACAAGTTCCGTCACCGTCTCGGAGGCAGCCGAAAGGACAGGCGCACAGAGGAGACCCGGCAGCACGGACAGCAGGCTCAGGGTCAGGGTATCGGTGGCGAAGCCCATGGGGATAGTCAGCGCCGCCATCGCCAGCAGCAGCAGGATCGGCGAGACGGGCCGGTGCATGGCACCGTACACGAGGCCGCCCACCACCGACGCGGCGCACCAGAAGAAGAACACCAGGCCGATTTCGCCCTGACGGCCGCCGGTCTCCAATGCGGCCACGATGCCGACGTCGGTGCCGCTGAGCACCATGCCCGCGCCGGCAGCAACGGCGAACACCGCGGCTACCGCAGCGGTGAACCAGCCGAGGCTACGGGCCACCCTGCCCCTGAGGACTCCCCGCCGCCTGGTGCCCGCAGCCGCCGGACCGAGGTCTGAAGCAGCCTCCTGCAGATGTGCGGGCGCAGCAGCCACGACGGCAACCTCGGCAGCCTCCTGCTCGTCCGCTTCGCAGGCCGCCGAACGGTCGGCACTGCGGGTGGGCGGGTTGAACCACATGAGAAAAAGCCCGGCCAGCGACGTCGAGACGCCGACGGCGGTCAGCCCCAGCGCGGAATGGCCGCTCGTGGCCACCACAGCACCGACAGCCGGCCCGAACATGAACACCATCTCGGTGGTAACTGAATCCAGCGCGAAGGCGGTCCTGCGCTGGTCGCCGTCCGCCAGGACCCCCAGGGACTGCCGCACCACGCTAAAGATGGGAAGCGTCAGGAGGCCCCCGACAAACACGAGGGGCAGCAGCCACTGGTAGGAGACGTGCGGCACGATGGACCAAATGACGGTTTCCGAAATGACCGAAGGTATCAGCGCCTTCCGCAGGCCTGCGGTATCCACGCGGCGGCCTCGCCACGGAGCACCGAGCGCAATGCCGATGGTCATCACGGCCGCCGCCGTTCCCGCAGCCGCGTAGCCCTCACCGAGGGTCAGGACGATGTGCAGAGTCAGCAGGACACCTGCCGCCGAATGGGGAATGCGGGCAATCATGCCGACGGCCAGGAGCCGGCGGATGGGCCGGACGGCCAGCAGCTCCCGGTACAGGGTGAAATTCACAGGTGGGTCCTCAGTTCCGCCGCCGGACAGCACCGGAACGGATGCCCGCCCCCGCGGCTACTGCGCGGCGCGCCTTAGCTTGACTTCGATCGAATCAACGCGCTCACCAAACAATACATTCCGGCTCCACTCCGACTGGAGTCGGGCAACAAGCTCCTGGACCGCAGCCGCATCGAGACCGTCCTCAAGGTAAAGCACCACCCGCAGTTCCGGTCCGGATCCGCCGCCGTCGATACGGCGGCCGGATGCAGTGGCGGTGCCCACTCCCCCGCCGGGAAGGACGTCGAGTCCGCGGACCGCAGGCTTGCCTTCGGCTCCCGCCCGCAGCACTGCGGCGAGCTCGGTGTCCAGGTAGGAGGGCACCCACTCCCGCTGCTGCGCGAGGGCCCAGACGCCCGGACGACGGACCACGAAGGTCACCTCGGAGCCAGGGTCCACGACCAGCAGCTCCGCCCCTTCGGAAACGGCGGACAGGGCTGCCCTCGCGGCATAGACAGCCACGGGGCGCGCCTCCGGGTGCCAGGCCGCCAGGGCTGCTGCCGACGTAAACACGGGCATCGCAAGACGGCCGTCCGGCGCCTTTAGAGTCACCAGCGCCATGTCCGCCTGTTTGTCGGCGTGCACGCCGTGCGCGCCCTCGGCTTCCTCCGCCAGCTGGGCGACGACGGGGACAAAGACGCGGGCGGTGGCGAGCGAAGCCACTACCGCGGCCTCATCGCCCTCGCCTGCAACGAGAGCAGAGACTGCGGCGAGATAACCGGCGTCGGCCGTTCCGTCGTCGTCCTCGAAGTTGTGGATCTTGGCGTCTTCGCCGGCAAGGCTGCGCCCGGCCCAGGGCTGGCCTGCGGAATCAGTGGCGCCACCCGCCCCGGCGAGGGCGGCCTCGATATGGCCGGGCAGCCGGCGTGCCTGTACGCCCGGGGCGGCAGGGGGCAGCTCCGCTGCCGGTCCGCCATCCGTCCGGTGGCTGTGGTGCTCGGCCACGGCGATGCCTTAGCGGCGTCCGGCGACGTCGAGGGCCTCGGGCAGGGTGAAGGCGCCGGCGTACAGCGCCTTGCCGACGATGGCACCTTCGACGCCGAGCGGCACCAGGGAACGCAGGACCTTCAGGTCATCAAGGCTCGAGATGCCGCCGGATGCCACCACGGGCTTGCCGGTCTTCTCCACCATCTGGCGCAGCAGCTCAACGTTCGGCCCCTGCAGCGTGCCGTCCTTGGTGACGTCGGTGACCACGTAGCGGGCGCAGCCGGCGTCTTCGAGGCGGCCCAGCACGTCCCACAGGTCACCGCCTTCCTTGGTCCAGCCACGTCCCGCGAGGGTGGTCCCGCGGACGTCCAGGCCGACGGCGATCCGGTCACCGAAGCGGTCGATGGCCCGCGCGGTCCATTCCGGGTTCTCCAGGGCGGCGGTGCCGAGGTTGACCCGGGCGACGCCCAGGTCCAGCGCCTTCTCGAGCGACTCGTCGTCGCGCAAGCCGCCGGAGAGCTCAACCTTGATGTCCAGCCGGCCCACTACTTCGCGCAGCAGGTCCGCGTTCGAGCCGCGGCCGAAGGCAGCGTCCAGATCCACCAGATGGACCCACTCCGCGCCCTGCTGCTGCCAGTTGAGTGCGGCCTCCAGCGGCGTTCCGTAGCTGGTTTCGCTGCCGGCCTCGCCCTGGACCAGGCGGACGGCCTGGCCGTTCACGACGTCGACGGCGGGCAGCAGTTCAAGTACCGGCAGCTCGTTTTGGCTGGTCATCGGGTCCTCAGTTCTTGTAGGCGCTGGTTCCCGTGGGCCCGTCTGATGCGGCGCCCACGGCGGTTTGGTTGGTTACTTGCCGGGGAGGGTCAGCAGGTAGGCGGCCAGCAGCGACATGGCTGCCAGCACGCAGAAGCCGATCTGGATCCAGAGCGGCCGGCGCTGCTGCCTGAAGGACAGCGCGCCGCCCACTAGGAGGCCGGCCAGTGCCATCAGGAGGACGGACCACATTCAGGCGTCCGCCGGCTGCCGGGAATGCGCCGCGCGAAGTCCGTCGACCCAGTTCTTCAGCAGACGCGCGCCGGCGTCTCCGGACTTTTCCGGGTGGAACTGTGTGGCGCTGAGGGGGCCGTTCTCCACGGCGGCGATGAAGGGCGCGCCGTGTTCGGACCACGTGACCAGCGGCGGGGCCATCCGGGGCTGGATGACGTCGAAATCCCAGTTCTGGACGCCGTAGGAGTGCACGAAGTAGAAGCGCTCACCTTCGACGCCGTCGAAAAGCTTCGAGCCTTCGGGGACTTTGACGGTGTTCCACCCCATGTGCGGAACCACCTCGGCCGGGAGGAGTTCCACCTTGCCGGGCCACTCCCCCATGCCTTCGGCTTCGGTTCCGTGTTCAACGCCGGCTTCGAAGAGCACCTGAAGGCCCACGCAGATGCCCAGCACCGGACGCCCGCCGGCGACACGGCGGCCGATCATGCGGATGCCGTCCACGGCCTTGAGTTCGCGCATGACCGTTTCGAAGGCGCCGACGCCGGGCACGACCAGGCCGTCGGCGTTCAGTACGTCCTCGGGCTTGGAGCTCAGGATGACTTCCGCGCCGGCGCGCTCCAGGGCACGCACGGCCGACCGGACGTTGCCGGAGCCGTAGTCCAGGACGGTCACGGTGGGCTTGCCCTCCGGCGAGGCCGGTTTCAGGGTGGCGGAAGGATCGAGGATCGCGCCCTCGTGCAGTACTTTTCCGGTCACAGTGCCCCCTTGGTGGACGGGATGCCCTCGACGCGGGGATCCGGCTCGACTGCGGCGCGGAGCGCCCGGGCGAAGGCCTTGAACTGGGCTTCGACGATGTGGTGCGGATCGCGGCCGGCGATGACGTTCATATGCAGGCAGATGCCGGCGTGCAGCGTGATTGCCTCGAACACGTGCCGGGTCAGCGATCCCGTGAAGTGCCCGCCGATCAGGTGGTATTCCTGCCCGGCGGGCTCGCCGCCGTGCACCAGGTAGGGCCGGCCGGAGACGTCGACCACGGCGTGTGCCAGGGCTTCATCCAAGGGCACGGTGGCCTCACCGAAGCGGCGGATGCCCGCCTTATTGCCCAGGGCGGTGCGCAGGACCTCGCCGAAGGTGATGGCCACGTCCTCGACGGTGTGGTGCACGTCAACGTGGGTGTCGCCGGTGGCCTTGACGGTCATGTCGATCAGTGAGTGCTTGCACAGCGCGGTCAGCATGTGGTCATAGAAGGGGACCGAGGTGCTGATGTCCGACACTCCGGTGCCGTCGAGGTTGATCTCCACCAGCACGGAGGATTCGCTGGTCTCGCGCTCCATGCGGGCAGTCCGGGCCTCGGCAGCCTTGATTCCGGTGTCGCTCATGGTGATAGATGTCCTTTGACGAGGATGGGGGCGGACCAGTCATGGTCCATATTCAAGTTTAGGCCGGAAGTGCGGCCTGCCTGGCCAGGATGCTTTCCAGCGCCTCCAGGAAGGCTGTGGTTTCCGTCTCAGTGCCGGCGGTGACCCGCAGGTGGCCGGCGATGCCGACGTCCCGGACGAGCACCCCGGCATCCAGCAGCTCCTGCCAGACCTCATGGGGCTTTTCCAGACCGCCGAAGAAGACGTAGTTGGAATCGGATGCCGCCGGCCGCAGCCCCATCCGCGTCAGCTCGGCGACAATCCGGTCGCGCTGGCGCTTGATGTCCTGCACATCCGCCATGAGCGCCTCCCGGTGCTGCAGCGCCGCGAGGGCGGTTGCCTGCGTGACGGCCGAGAGGTGATATGGCAGGCGCACCAGCCGGAGGGCGTCGGTCACCTCCGGCGCCGCGGCCATGTAGCCGAGGCGGGCACCGGCCAGGGCGAACGCCTTGCTCATGGTCCGGGAAACGATGAGCCGCTCCCGGCCCGGCAGCAGCGTCAGGGCGCTGGGCGTGCCGTCGTGCGCAAACTCGTGGTAGGCCTCGTCCACGACCACGACAGCCTGGCTTTCCTCACCTGCCTCGTAAACGGCTTCGACCACATCCAGGCCCAGGCCGGTACCGGTCGGGTTGTTGGGTGAACACAGGAAGACGATGTTGGGCTGGAGTTCGCGCACCTGGCTGGCGGCGGACTCGGCGCTGAGGCCGTAGTCATCGGCGCGCTTGCCGGCGATGTACGCGGTGTCCGTGCCGCTGGCGAGGAGCGGGTACATGGAGTACGTCGGGGGAAAGCTCAGCAGCGTGCGGCCGGGGCCGCCGAAGGCCTGAAGGATCTGCTGGAGGACCTCGTTGGAGCCGTTGGCTGCCCAGAGGTTGTCCGGGCTGAGTCCGTGGCCCAGGTACTCCGCCAAGGCTTCCCGAAGTTCCGTGAATTCGCGGTCGGGGTAGCGGTTGAGCCCGGCGGCGGCCTCGCTCACCGCCGCGGTGATGGCCGCCCGCACGTCGGCGGGCACGCCATGGGTGTTCTCGTTGACGTTGAGCAGGATCGGCACATCCAGCTGCGGGGCGCCGTAAGGGCTCAGCCCCTTCAGGTTGGTCCGCAGGGGCAGTCGGTTCAGTCGCTCAAGCTGGTCAGTCACCAAGACAGTTTAAGGAACCCGGAGGGCTGGCCGGAAACTGTGACGGCTGAGGCACCCCTGCCCCACTTCTGGCCGCCTTATTTCCGGGGCACGAACAGCTGCTGGCCTGGCATGACCTTGCCTGCCTGGAGATCGTTGAGCCGGACGATGTCCGCGATGACATCCCGGGGATCACGGTCCGGATCCACCTTTCCGGCGATGGCCCAGAGGGACTCACCGGGCTGCACCGTGACCGAAACCGCCGGGGTGACGGTCAGCCCGCTGGCATTGTCCGCCGCCTTGGCCGGGGAGTTCAGGAGCCCTGCCAGGGAAAGAATGAGGGCGGCGAGCAGGACAAGCGGCAGGCCGATCAGGACAATGCGGCCGCGGCGCGTGAGCCGCAGGCGCGGCGGCTTGCCCGGGCGGGATGCGGCACCGGACTTGGCCGGGACGGCGTGCTTACCACTGTCCCGGGAATCTGCGAACCGGGCTGCTGGTAAAACGGCGCTCGGTGAAACGGCGCGCGGTGAAGCTGCGTGCGTTGAACCGGCGTGCGGTGAAGCGACGTGTGTTGAAGCTGACATGGCGTGAGCCCTCCTGGACCAAGTTGTACTGCCTCGCGGTTGTACTGCCTCGCGTTCGAACAAACAGTTCGAACACCGGGCCGACAAGCGAGCCTAACTAGAACACATGTTCGAACTTTGCTTTTCCTAGTTTTAGCACCTATCAACGAATTAAGTCGAGACTCGCTAGAACAAATGTTTGAAAAAGCTGTATGGCTGGCCTACGTTGGAAATCACAGAACAACCACATCTGCAGTTGATCAGCAGGGTCTGACATTTTTCAGGCCGGAAGTTCCCGGCCACTGCAGCTACCGCGGCCGGGAGGAACGGAAAGGCGTTGGCGAACATGGCAGCACAGGCCTCTGACGGCAAGGCTCCCCAGCGCAGCCCGCGGTCTCAGCGGACCCCTAAGGGACTCACAGTCCGGCAGAAAAAGATTCTGGAAACCATCCAGCGGTCAGTGAACGAGAACGGCTACCCGCCGTCGATGCGTGAAATCGGCGACACCGTCGGCCTTGCGAGCCTGTCCAGCGTCACCCACCAGCTCTCCCAGCTGGAGAAGCTCGGCTACCTGCGGCGTGACCCCAAACGGCCCCGCGCCATGGAAGTCCTGATGCCGCTGACCCTGGATGCGGGGGCAGCAAAGCCCGGCGGCGCGGACAAGGCCTCCGCCCTGAGTCCGGCAGGCACAGCCGCAGGCGCAACGGTGACAGAACTGCCCAGCGCCATGGACACGGCCATGGTGCCGTTGGTCGGCCGGATCGCCGCCGGCGGTCCCATCCTCGCGGACCAGATGGTGGAGGACCTGATGCCGCTGCCCCGCCAGCTGGTGGGACACGGCGAACTGTTCATGCTCAGGGTCGCGGGCGATTCCATGGTGGACGCCGCCATCTGCGACGGGGACTGGGTTGTGGTCCGCAGGCAAAGCGACGCCGTCAACGGTGACATCGTCGCCGCGCTGCTCGACGATGAAGCCACGGTCAAGACCTTCCGGCAGCGCGACGGCCACACCTGGCTGCTCCCGCAGAACACCCAGTACGAGCCCATCCTGGGCGACCACGCTGTGGTCATGGGCAAGGTGGTTTCCGTACTCCGCTCGCTGTAGCACCGGTCGCAGTAGCCCACGTAAGCTGCGGCAAGAACTCCATTGGCCCCGGGCAGCATCAGCAGCCCGGGGCTTCGCTATGCCTGCGCGCCGGCCAGCCGTTCCAGTGCGGCGACTGCGGTCTTCCGGTCCGTCGTGGGCCAGAACGGCGGCAGCGCGGCGCGCAGGAATCCGCCATAGCGTTCCGTGGACAGCCGGGAATCCAGCACCGCAACCACCCCCTTGTCATTCGTGGACCGGATGAGCCGTCCCGCCCCCTGGGCAAGCCTGATGGCCGCGTGCGTGGCCGATACCGACATAAAGCCGTTGCCGCCGGCCTGGGCGACGGCCCGGGACCGCGCGGTCATCAGCGGATCGTCCGGCCGCGGGAAGGGAATCCTGTCGATCACCACCAGGCGGCACGATCCGCCCGGCACGTCGACGCCCTGCCACAGTGACATCGTGCCGAACAGGCAGGTGTCCGGTTCGTCGGCGAACTGCTTCACCAGCGCCGTCATGGTGGATTCGCCCTGGCAGAGAATGCTCACATCCAGCCGCATGCGCAGGGCATCTGCCGCTTCCTCCGCGGCGCGCCGGGAGGAGAACAGACAGAGTGCTCCCCCGCCGGACGCGCGAATCAGTGACTCGAGCTCGTCGAGCGCCTCTGGCGACGTGCCGCGGCCGGGCTTCGGCAGGTGGCCTGCCACGTACAGGATGCCCTGCCGGGGATAGTCGAAGGGCGAACCCACGTCGACGCCGGTCCAGCTGGGCGCGCCGTCGCCCACCAGGCCCAGGCCGCCTGCGGCGGGTTCGAAGGCGGAGCCGATGGCGAGCGTGGCCGATGTGAGCACGACAGTATGCCCGGCGAACAGGCCTTCCCGGAGCCGGCCGGCCACGCTCAGCGGCGCGATATTGATCAGTGCCGGGGCGGTCTCGTTGGGCGCCGAGTATCCCTGCTGGGGGTCAAACGTGCTGTTCCGTGAGAACCAGACCACCTCGCGGTTTTCCCGCGCGGCGATGAGCCGTTCACACAGCTCCAAAATCACCAGCAGGCGGGACCGCGCAAGCTGCCGCCCGCCGTCGGCCGTTGTGTTGCTGTCCCCCTTGGAATCAGACAGCGCCGCACGGCAGGCCTCACGAAGCTGGTCCACACAGTCCAGCTGTTCATCGTTCAGGCCGTTCGGCAGGAGGCCGCCCGGCACTCCGGCAAGCGCCACCTCGAGGTTGGCGGCCGCCGAGTTGAGGGCGTCAACGGTAATTCCCGTGTGCTTGCGGGCACCGGACGCCGCGGCATGGACCATTGCCACTGACAGCTGCCCCGATACCGCGCCCGTCACCCGGTCCTGGAGTTCGTGGGCCTCGTCCACCACCACGACATCGTATTCGGGCAGCACAGCCAGCCCTTCGAAGGCGCTGACCGCCAGCATGGCGTGGTTGGTCACCACGACGTCGGCTTCCGCGGCGTTGTGGCGGGCAAGTTCGCTGAAGCACTCTTCGGCGAGCGGGCATTTCTGCGAGCCGAGGCATTCCATGGACGTGACGGACACCTGCCGCCAGGCCCTGTCGGTCACGCCGGGAAGCAGCTCGTCACGGTCGCCGGTGGTGGTCTGTTCGGCCCATTCGCGGAGCCGGACCACCTCCTTGCCGAGCTGTGATGAAGGGCCGCCCACCGCCGCGGCGAAATGCGGGACGCTGGTGTCCTCGCCCAGGGAGAAGAGCTGGCCCTCCGAGGGTTCCTCGCTGGGAAAGCCGCCCTCCAGCTTGTGCCGGCAGACGTAGTTGGCACGGCCCTTGACCAGCGCCACCTTTACGGGCCGGTCGAGTGCCGGTTTGAGGCTTTCCAGCAGACGGGGAAGGTCCCGGCCCACGATCTGGGTCTGCAGGGCCAGGGTAGCGGTGGACACGAGCGCCGGCTTGTCGCTCTCCAGCGAGTGGGCGATGAGCGGGATCAGGTAGGCCAGCGACTTGCCGGTACCCGTGCCGGCCTGGACCAGCAGGTGGTCACCCGTTTCGATTGCGCGAGCCACCTGCCGGGCCATCTCATGCTGGCCGGTGCGGCTTTGGCCGCCCATGCCTGCCACGGCACGGTCAAGCAGCTCGACCACGCGCTGCTCGCCGGCCGTGGCATCCGCTGGGGCTGCCGCACCCGCCGCCCCGTCAGTCATCGGTGCTGAAGGATTCCAGTTCAGCCGCAAGGCCTTCCCGGACCATGACCACAGCGCGCGTGCCGCCCTCCTCGTGATCCATGCTCAGGATCTCCGCGTCGGAGTCGTGCAGCTTGCTGATCAGATCGCCGCGGTGGTACGGGACGAGGAGCTGCATCTTGACGTTCGGCCGCGGGATGGAGTCGCTGATCGCCTTGAGCAGCTCGGAGATCCCCTCGCCGGTACGTGCCGAAACCACGACGTGCCGCGGTTCGCGCTGCTTGAGCCGCTCCACCACGAAGGGGTCGGCGGCGTCGGCCTTGTTCAGGACGATGATCTCGGGCACCTTGCGGGCATCCACCTCGGCGAACACCGAGCGCACGGCCGCGATCTGGCCCTCCGGGTCCGGGTGGGACACGTCCACGACGTGCAGGATCAGGTCCGCATCCGCAACTTCCTCGAGGGTGGAGCGGAAGGCCTCCACCAGCTGGGTGGGAAGGGAGCGGACGAAGCCCACGGTGTCGGCAAGCGTGTAGCCCACGCCGTCAGCCGTCTCGGCCTTGCGGACGGTGGGGTCGAGGGTGGCGAACAGGGCGTTCTCCACCAGGACACCGGCGTCGGTCAGGCGGTTCAGCAACGAGGACTTGCCGGCGTTGGTGTATCCGGCGATGGCCACCGAGGGCACCTCATTACGACGGCGGTTGGCCCGTTTGGTCTCCCGTGCCGGCTTCATCGCGGCGATCTCGCGCCGCAGCTTGGCCATCCGGGTGCGGATCCTGCGGCGGTCCAGTTCGATCTTGGTTTCACCGGGACCACGGGAGCCCATGCCGGCGCCTGCGCCGCCCACCTGGCCACCGGCCTGGCGGGACATGGATTCACCCCAGCCGCGCAGGCGCGGGAGCAGGTATTCGAGCTGTGCCAGCTCCACCTGGGCCTTGCCTTCGCGGCTCTTGGCGTGCTGGGCGAAGATGTCGAGGATGAGCGCCGTGCGGTCGATGACCTTCACCTTGACGATGTCTTCAAGGCCACGCCGCTGGGACGGGGCGAGTTCGGCGTCCACCACCACGGTGTCGGCGCCGGTGGACATAACGACGTCCTTGAGCTCCAGGGCCTTGCCCGCCCCGAGGAATGTTCCAGGGTCCGGCTTGGCGCGCCGCTGGACGAGTCCGTCGAGGACTTCCGAGCCGGCTGTTTCCGCCAGCGCGGCGAGTTCACGCAGCGAGTTTTCGGCGTCGGCGAGCGTGCCTTCGGTCCAGAGTCCGGCGAGGACTACGCGCTCCAGGCGCAACTGCCGGTATTCGACTTCGGTGACGTCTTCAAGTTCGGTGGAAAGCCCGGCCGTGCGGCGCAGTGCCCGGCGTTCCTCGAGATCCTGCTGGTCGCCGTCGAACGCGCTGTGCTCTTCGGAGAGCTGCGAGATGGCCTGCGCCTTGCCCAGGACGCCCTGGCTGTCCGTGCGGCTGCCATTGGCAGGCGCGGCATTCTTCGCCGGGATGTCCTTGGCGAGGATCCGGTCGATAACAGCCTGGATTTCCTCAGGACTCATGTCCTGGGCGGCCGGGTCGGATCCTGGGTTTTGCTGATTCGTCATGTTCTCCTTTGAAGGTTCTGCATCTTCAGAATAGTGCTGATTGCCGCCCTTGGCTGCGGTATTCGCGCTGGGCTGACTGCGAGGGGTCATGGAGGTGCTCCTGACATGCCGGCAGCGGAAGACGCTGGACGGCGGGAAGTGGACTGATCGAGTGCTGTGTGGGCTGCGCTGGGCCGTTTGAAGCTGAGCTGTTTCAGCTGAGCTTCTTTAGGCTGCGCCATGGCGGAAGGTGGTACACCTGCATCGCGCGAGTGGGACGCCCCGGGCCGGTACCGGCGGCTGAAAGCCGCGGGCAAAGAAAGCCGGCTACTCAAAAATCAGGAACATGCCCTCTAGGATAGCAGAACACCGTTATCGCTTTTCGCATCCGCCCGGTTTCCCATCAGGCGGGCAGCCCACTAATCTGGCCAGTTATGGAGTCTGCCCATTATTTCAGCGCCTCACCTGCGGGGCCATTCACCCGCAAGCCCCTCACAGTGGAACTGGCCGGTGAAACGCGGAAGCTGCAGACCTCATCGGGCATCTTCAGCCCCGACGGCATCGACAAGGGAACGGCCATCCTCCTGGCCGAGGTTCCCCCTCCCGCACCCCAGGGGAACCTGCTCGACATCGGTTGCGGCTGGGGACCCATCGCCCTGACCATGGCGCTGCGCGCCCCGCACGCGCACGTCTACGCGGTCGACGTCAACGAGCGGTGCATCGCCCTTACCAACGGGAATGCGGAGCTGCTGGGGCTAGGCAACGTCACGGCCAGCACGCCGGACGAAGTGGACCCCGAGATTCGTTTCGACACCATCTGGTCCAACCCGCCGATCCGGATCGGCAAGGATGAACTCCACACCCTGCTGCTGCTGTGGCTGCCGAGGCTGGCGCCGGGCGGTTCTGCATGGCTGGTGGTGCAGAAGAACCTGGGCTCGGATTCACTTCAGCGCTGGCTGGCCGAGGTGCTGGATGATTCCTTCACGGTGACCCGGGAAAGCACATCCAAGTCGTTCAGGATCCTGCGGGTCAGGAAAGCGTCCCGGTAGCAACGATCGTTGCCGGGCCGCTGAGTTCAACGTGCTCGCGGCCGCCGGCAACGGTGAAGAACTTCACGCCCACGACGCCGCCCGGAACCTTTACCTGCCAGGCGTCCGGGGCGCCTTGCCCGGCCCAATGGCGGATGGCCACCGCCGCCGCACATGCGCCGGTGCCGCAGGACTGCGTTTCACCGACGCCGCGTTCGTGGACGCGCATGGTTACGGTGCCCACACCGTCGTGCACCAGAGGCTCCGCCGGAACAACGAACTCGACGTTGGTGCCATTGGCCGGGGTCGGGTCGACGTGCGGGGCGGTGAAGAGCTGGGTGTCCTGGAGTTCGGACAGCTCGGCCAGGGCGACGACGGTGTGGGGGTTACCCATGCTGACCGACAGCGCCGGCCGTGGCACCTCAAGGCCGTCGGCGGTGACCAGCGAGTCCATGGCGCGGGCCGCTGCTTCGTCCGGGAAGATGAACTCCCAGGGGCCCATGTCGACGGCGTAGCCGTCACCTGCGCGGACAATGGTCTTGACCCCGCCGCGGGTGCCGATGGTCAGCGAACCGCCGGCAGGCAGTTCCGCCAGGCCTTCGGCCAGGAGGAAGTGGACAAACACCCGCACGCCGTTGCCGCACATTTCGGACAGCGAACCGTCACCGTTGCGGTAGTCCATGAACCATTCGGCGTCGGGGTTCCCGGCAAGCAGCTGACGGCCCTCGTCCAGGAGCCGGGACGGGACGGCGCGGATCAGGCCGTCCCCGCCGATGCCGCGGTGGCGGTCACACAGCTGGGCCACCTGCTCCGCAGAGATGGCGTGCACGCCTTCCGGGTCAGCGACCAGGACGAAGTCGTTGCCAGTGCCATGGCCCTTGGAGAACCGCAGTCCGCTCAGTGTCGAACCCCCGGTGGTGGCGGCGGGCCGGACTGTTTCTGCAAGGGTCTCATTCATGATTCAAGGTTACCCGGCTGCCGTCGGCGCCAGGAAAACGGCCCGGAGCTCCCGCGCTGGCCGCGGGCGCTGGTCAGGAGGATGCCGGCAATGACAATCACACCCCCTGCTATCTGGGCCATGGAGTAGGGATGCCCGGAGAGGATCGTGAACAGGGCGGTAAAGACGGTGATGAGATTTAGGAACACACCGGCATTGCCGGCCGGGATGACTGTCAGGGCCCGGTTCCAGAGCAGGTAGGACAGCACCGACGGGAAGACCGCGATGAATGCCAGGGAGGTGATGGCGCCCTGGGTGGCTGGCAGGGCAGGACCGCCGGCGGCGAGGCTGAGCGGTGTGAGCACAACAACGGTGATCGCGGCCTGCGCGGCTGTGGCAGTTATCGGGGGCAGCGGCGGGGCCAGGCGTCCGGTGATCGTGTAGGCGGACCATGCTGCAATGGCCGCGATCATGAACAGCTCACCGGCCCCGAATCCCACCTGCAGCAGCTTGCCGGCGTCACCGTTGCTCAGAACGAGGAGCACCCCGATCAGCGCGATCAGAACGCCGCCAACAGCCCTGCCAGTCAGGCGTTCACGTAGGCACGCGGCAGCTGCCAAGGTAATGAGTGCCGGGTTGAAGGCATTGATGAGGGAGGCGCTGAATGGATCCGTGTGTTCCAGGGCCGTGTACAGAAGCAGGTTGTAGCCCAGCAGCCCGAACACGCTGAGCGCGACCAGCCACGGCCAGGCGGCCAGTACCTGGCGCCATTGCGGACGTTCCACCATCTGGGCGATGGCGAGCAGCGGAACCACGGCGAGCGACCAGCGCAGGAGGACGAGGCTAAGGGGGTCGATGCTTTCCACTGCGCCGGCCCCGACAACGTAGTTGCCGGCCCAGAACAGCGTTGCCCCCAGCAGCGAGGCGATCGCAACCGTCAGGGACCGCCGCGAAGCGCGCTTGGGTTTGGTGCCGACGGCGAGGGTCATGTGAGTCTTTCTTCCGGTGTGTTGGTGCCGGCTCAGCGGCAGAGGGCTGCTGCCTTTGCAGCCAGCCCGGGGTCCTGCCAATCCAGCCAGGTGATGCGGGGGTCGGCCCGGAACCACGTCAGCTGCCGGCGGGCAAACTGCCTGGTGGCCACGATGGTTTCCTCGGCTGCCTGCGCCACGTCCGCCTCGCCGTCGAGCACTTTAAGGAACTGGGCGTAGCCCAGTGCGCGGGGCGCGGTCTTGCCCCGGCGAAGGCCTTGGGCGTCCAGCCGTTCGACCTCCGCCAGCAGTCCCCGCTCCACCATCCGGTGGACCCGGACGGCCAGCCGGTCCCGCAGCTGCTCGCGGTCCACCTCCAGTCCGATCTGGATGGCCGGCTGATAGTACTCGCGGGTTGGCATGAAGGAGCTGAACGGGCGGCCCGTCAGCTCGAACACCTCCAGCGCGCGGATGATGCGCCGGGCGTCGCCGAGGCGCCCCGCGGAGACGGGATCCACCGCCTGGAGGCGGTCCAGCAGCGCCCCAGTCCCGGCCTCGGCGTTCTCCCGCTCAAGCCGGGCACGGATGTCCGGATTGGTCCCCGGAAAGTCCAGCACGTCAAGGGCGGCGCGCACGTAGAGGCCGGAACCGCCAGCCAGGACGGCGCGCTTTCCGCGGCGGTGGATATCGGCGACGGCGGCCCTGGCCTGCTGCTGGAAGTCGGACACCGAGGCCTCCTGCGTCACGTCCAGGACGTCCAGCAGGTGGTGCGGTACGCCCCGCTGTTCAGCCTCGGTGACTTTGGCGGTGCCGATGTCCATGCCGCGGTAGAACTGCATGGCATCGGCGTTGATCACCTCACCGTCCAGGGAAAGTGCAAGTTCGACGGCGAGGTCGGACTTCCCCGATCCGGTGGGCCCAACGACCGCTATGACGGGGGGCTGACCCGCCACCGGGTCAGCGGCCCCGCGCCGGGATCGACGGCATGCCGAGCGAGACGCCCGTCCCGCCGCCCCCGCCCGCACCGGGTGCCGCCGTACCCGGCGCAGGGGTACCGCAGGAGTCGGCCTGTGCCCTGTCCCAGGCATCGCCCGCACGGGACCGGCGCAGGGAGTAATCGGATGCGCTGGCCGGATCCGCGATCAGGTGGAAGGCGGCCGCTTCGGTGATGGTGACAGTCACGAGGTCGCCGGGCCTCGGGGCGGGAGCGCCGTCCGGAACCGTGAAGTGGACCAGGCGCTGGTCCTGGGAGCGGCCCGAGAGGCGGTGGGTTTCCTCGGACTTGCGGCCGGACTGGGCGGTGACCATGACTTCGACCTGGCGTCCCAGCTGCTTGGCGTTCTCTTCGGCAGCGATGCGGTCCTGCAGTGCGGTGAGGCGCTCAAAGCGTTCCTGCACCACGGCCTTGGGCAGCTGGTCCGGCAGGTCCGCGGCCGGGGTGCCGGGCCGCTTGGAGTACTGGAAGGTGAAGGCGGTGGCGAAGCGGGACTTTTCGACGACGTCCAGCGTTGCCTGGAAGTCCTCTTCGGTCTCCCCCGGGAACCCGACGATGATGTCCGTGGAGATCGCGGCATGCGGCATCTTGGCGCGGACCTTCTCCAGGATGCCCAGGAACTTTGCCGACCGGTAGGAGCGCTTCATGTCCCGCAGCACCTTGTCCGAGCCGGACTGGAGCGGCATGTGCAGCTGCGGCATGACGTTGGGTGTCTCGGCCATGGCATCGATGACGTCGTCGGTGAACGCGGCAGGGTGCGGACTGGTGAAGCGCACCCGTTCGAGGCCCGGGATCTCGCCGCAGGCGCGCAGCAGCTTGGAGAAGGCCTGGCGGTCCCCGAATTCCACCCCGTACGAATTGACGTTCTGCCCGAGCAGGGTCACCTCGATGGCGCCGTCGTCCACCAGCGCCTGGACCTCGGCGAGAATCTCTCCGGGCCGGCGGTCCTTCTCCTTGCCGCGCAGGGACGGGACGATGCAGAAGGTGCAGGTGTTGTTGCAGCCGACGGAAATGGATACCCAGCCGGAGTAGACGGAGTCGCGCTTGGTGGGCAGCGTGGACGGGAAGACGTCCAGGGACTCGAGGATCTCCAGTTGCGCCTCGTTGTTGTGGCGGGCCCGGTCCAGGAGAGCGGGCAGGGCGCCGACGTTGTGCGTGCCAAAGACCGCGTCAACCCAGGGCGCCTTCTTCAGGATGGTGTCGCGGTCCTTCTGCGCGAGGCAGCCGCCCACCGCGATCTGCATGCCGGGGTTTGCAGCCTTGATAGGCGCCAGCTGGCCCAGGTTGCCATAGAGCTTGTTGTCGGCGTTCTCCCGCACCGCGCACGTGTTGAAAACCACGACGTCGGCCTGGCCGCCGTCGGCCGGTATGTAGCCGGCTGCTTCGAGCATGCCCGCCATGCGCTCGGAGTCGTGGACGTTCATCTGGCAGCCGAAGGTGCGCACCTGGTAGGTGCGGTGCTCAACGGCGTCGCCGGTGGGTTCGTTCTCGGTGCCGGTTGCGGGGGAAGGATAGGTCAGACTCACCCATTAAGGGTAACGGGTGCACTCACTCCCAGTGAGCGGTGGCCTCGCTTGTGCCCTCGTAGTCCTCGGCAGTACCGGCGGCAGCGTCCAGGACCTCGCCCACGACCCGGAAGGCCTGTGCGGGCTGGTACCCCTTCCGGGCGAGCATGGAGGCAAGCCGCCGTGTGGTCTTGTCGCGTTCCGCCCGATCTGTGAGGTCCGTTCCCGGCCGCAGCTTGCGTTGCACGAGATGGCGTGCGGCGGCTTCCTCGTCCTCATCGCTCAGCTGCCGCAGTGCGGAGGCCGCCGTGTCGGCGTCAATGCCTTTTTCCGCGAGTTCGCGACGCAGCGCCCCCTTGGCCAGCCTGCGCGACTGCGACCTGCTCCGGACCCACATGTCCGCGAATTCAGCGTCGTCCACGAGCCGGACCTCTTCGAACCGGTCCAGGACGGCGGCGGCAACATCCGCCGGTACGTTGCGTTCGGCCAGCTTGCGTTCCAGCTGGAGCCGGCTCTTGGGTGACGCGGTCAGCTGGCGCAGGACGATGGCGCGTGCCACCGACGCCGGATCAGCTTCCCGGTCCTCGTCAGGCTCCGGGCCGGGTCCTGGAGTGCCGGGTCCTGGAGTGCGGTCCCCTCCGGCCTTTACGAAGGCCGAAGAGGACCGGCGTTTGTTAGAAGCCGTCAACGGCCTTCAGCTTCGGTGAGGCCTCAGCATCGGCGGCGGGCTTGGTTCCCACGCCGAGCTTTTCTTTGATGAGCCGTTCGAGTTCAGCGGCGAGTTCGGGGTTGTCGCGCAGGAAGCGGCGCGAGTTCTCCATGCCCTGGCCGAGCTGGTCGCCGTCGTACGTGAACCAGGAGCCGGACTTCTTGATGATGCCGTGCTCCACGCCCATGTCGATGATGCCGCCCTCACGGGAGATGCCCTGGCCGTAGATGATGTCGAATTCGGCGACCTTGAAGGGCGGGGCCATCTTATTCTTGACGATCTTGGCCTTGGTGCGGTTACCGACGGAGTCGGCGCCTTCCTTCAGGGTCTGGATGCGGCGGACGTCGATGCGCACGGAGGCGTAGAACTTCAGCGCTTTACCGCCGGTGGTGGTTTCCGGCGAGCCGAAGAACACGCCGATCTTTTCGCGCAGCTGGTTGATGAAGATGGCGGTGGTCTTGGTCTGGCTCAGCCGTCCGGTGATCTTTCGCAGGGCCTGGCTCATGAGGCGTGCCTGCAGGCCGACGTGGCTGTCGCCCATGTCGCCTTCGATTTCCGCGCGCGGCACCAGGGCTGCCACGGAGTCGATGACCACGATGTCCAGCGAGCCGGAACCCACCAGCATGTCCATAATCTCCAGGGCCTGCTCACCGGTGTCCGGCTGGGAGACGAGCAGGGCGTCCGTGTCCACGCCGAGCTTGGCGGCGTACTCGGGGTCAAGGGCGTGCTCGGCATCGATGAAGGCAGCGATGCCGCCATTGCGCTGGGCGTTGGCCACGGCATGCAGGGCGACCGTGGTTTTACCCGACGATTCCGGGCCATAGATTTCAATGACACGGCCCCGCGGAAGGCCTCCAATTCCCAGCGCGACGTCCAGTGCGATGGAGCCGGTGGGGATGACCTCGATGGGAGCGCGGGTTTCGTCGCCCAGCCGCATGATCGATCCCTTGCCGAACTGCTTGTCAATCTGTGCGAGCGCTGCTTCAAGCGCTTTTTCACGATCCGGGGCTGCCGCCATGGTTCACACCTCTAATGCTTTCTCGCTTTGGAGGGGCCTGTGCGGCCCTTTGTCTGTCATCACCGACGCTAGCGCCACCCGCTGACATTGTTGCCGGGCAGGCGCGCGTATGTGGATAACCCGCTGCCAAAAAGCATAGTCGCACCCGAACAGATATTCGAACAATCGGTCGGCGTGTCAGCGGCGGGGTCGAGTTTCTAGACCAGGTCTGGCCCGGACTGGCGTGGTTTGATGTCGCGGCCAAGGCGGCGCTCCTCAGGGACGTCCTGCACATCGCACACCGCCAGCCAGATGTCGCGGGGGTTGACGCCTGCGGCCAGGGCCTGGGCTGCCGTCCGGCCGCCGACTCCCGCAAGGACGAGGGAGCCGCCCAGCACGCGCGAGTAGCCGGAGCCGAATTCGTCGTCCATCAGCCGCCAGAAATCACTAATCCTCACGAAATAGAGTCTCTCACGGACGCTCGCTCTAGAATGGTTGCCATGAGCAACCCCGCTGAAGCCCCCGGAGTCGCGGTCCCCGTCGAGGACACGCTTGATACGGCACTGACCAATGTGGAGCATCAGATCAGCATTTTCTGGCGCCGGGCGCGGTCCGTCTCCCAGCAGCTTTCCCGCGAAGTCCACCCGGACATGGAGCCCGCCGCCTACGGCCTGCTCACCGTGATCCGGAAGAACGGGCCCATCCGGCTCACCGAACTTGCCTCCTGCATCGGCGTCGGCAAGCCCTCCGTCAGCCGGCAGATCGCCTTCCTTGAGAGCATCGGCCTGGTGGTAAAGGAAGCCGACCCGCTGGACGGCCGGGCCCAGACGATCCGGCTCACGGACGAGGGCGAAGCGAAGATGCACCAGGTGCAGGACGCCCGGCGGCAGGTGTTCCGCGAACGGCTGGGTGAATGGCCGGTGGAGGACCTCGAGGCACTGGCTGCCTACATGGCCAAGCTCAATGCCACCTACGAACGCGACGGCTTTCCCCGCGACGGCGCCTCCTAGCAACTAGCGACGGCAGGCCAGGAAAGGCTGGCTGCGCGCGCCCGGCCCAAATCGCAGGGCACAGTGAAATTCCAGGGCACAGCGACTCAAATCTCAGGGCACAGCGAAGGCCTCCGGCACAGTGCCGGAGGCCTTTGCTGCAGTTATGTGGTCCGGCTTACCGGATTTTACTAGCGGGCCGAGAGCAGTTCCGTGGCGAGCTCGTTGTTAAGCTCGCTGCTCAGGTCACGCTCAAGGTCACGGCCGTAGCGCTGGGAAAATTCCTGCGGGACGGTGTCCGGCACGGCAACGCCTTCAGCGACGGCCACGCGGTCGCTGACCTCGCGAAGCATGCTGGAAAGCGGAACATCCAGCGCCGAGCAAATCGAGGACAGGAGTTCCGAGGAAGCTTCCTTCTGGCCGCGTTCCACTTCACTCAGGTAACCCAGGGACACCCGGGCGCTGTGCGAAACTTCGCGGAGCGTACGCCCCTGACGCTGGCGGACATCGCGCAGGACATCACCGATTTCGTGACGAAGTACAACCATCTTGCGCTCCTTCTGTTCGCTCTTGGCCTGATCGGCGAGGCCCACGTCCTTCCAGCGGACAACGCCGTTTACGGACACGGGCTGCTTTACCATCTGTATCGCCTTGCTCCCTCATGGTTCCGGTTCACTGTGACGCAAACCGCATATGTTCTCTTCATCCTAGGCGCCTCCCTCAAGGAGAGGCGACACAATGTGACAACTATTCGGAATCGCTTTTTGTTCCCAGCAACCTTACTGTCGGTAGCTTAGCGCACTCGGCGGGCCATCCGCGGGTAAGTCGGCGGGCAGCCGGAGGGTCAGCTCAGCGCGTTCAAGGCTTCCTGCAGGCGCTCCAAAGCAGCGCCACAGGCCAGCCCGCGAATCTCTGCCCGCGTGCCCTGGAAGATGTAAGGGAAGGCATGCGCACCCTCCGCAGTAGCCACGCCCACGAAGACGGTCCCCACGGCCTTGCCGTCATGGGCGCCAGGGCCCGCCACGCCGGTGGTGGAAACGGCGAGGTCTGCGCCGCATACCCGCCGCGCCCCTTCCGCCATGGCAGCGGCCACCGCCTCGTCCACTGATCCGACCGTGTCCAGCAGCTCCTGGGGAACGCCAAGAACGTCCCGCTTCACCGTGTTGTTGTAGGAAACCACACCACCCTGCAGCATGGCCGACGCGCCGGGAGTGTCGGCCAGGACGGCGGCGACCATTCCCGCGGTCAGCGACTCCGCCGTGGCGACTGTGACGCCACGGCCTACGGCCGCCGCTACGGCCTCTCCGGCGATCCGGTGCAGATTCGTCACAGCTGGCCCTCCTGCTTGGGCGTGTCCGGGTTGGAAACGTCACTGTTGGAGGCGTCCTGGGCCCGCCTGCGGAGCCCCTCCGACCTGACCTTCAGGGCCTGGACAACGTATTCGACGCCGGTCCAGACGGTGATCAGCACGGCCGCCAGCATTACGGCAAGGGCTACCCAGGTGAGCCAGGGCGCAATGGTGGCCAGCGGCAGAAGGTAAAGGAAAATCGCGACGGTCTGCACGACGGTCTTGAGTTTGCCGCCGCGCGATGCCGGGATGACGCCATAGCGGATCACGAAGAACCGCAGCGCCGTGATTCCCCATTCCCGGACCAGGATTACCAGGGTGATCCACCAGGGCAGCTCGTTCAGGAGGGACAGCATGACCAGGGCGGATCCGGTCAGCAGCTTGTCGGCAATGGGGTCGGCGATCTTGCCGAAGTCGGTGACCAGTCCCCTGCTGCGGGCGATGTCGCCGTCGAGCTTGTCCGTGTAAATCGCGACGGCGAACGCCGCCACGGCGGCCCAGCGCCACCCGCTCGACTCGCTGTGCAGGCCCGGGGCGTCGGCGATGAGGAACCACACAAAGAAGGGCACCAGCACAATGCGGAGCATCGTGAGGATGTTGGGGAGATTCCAGATCCCGGAGCTGTTGGAGCCGGCCGCGGCCGCTTCGGTGCTAGTCACCCTTCTAGGCTACGGGACTAGCGGCCGGTGAGGGACCAGGCGTCCTCGGAGCCGTCCTCGTCGTCACCGGAACTGTCGGCGCCGTCGTAATAGTCGACGCTCTGGGTGCGGTTGTCCAGGTCGGCGGCAACGAGGTCCTCCGCGTAGCCGCCCTGGGCAATGTTGGCGTTGGCGTTGTCGCTCAGCGCCGCAGTCTGCGAATCAGCAGCGGCCGGCGCCTCCTGGCCCTTCATCGCAGCCAGCACGGCGGCGAGATCGTCCGGCTTGACCAGCACGTCGCGTGCCTTGGAGCCTTCCGACGGCCCGACGACGCCGCGCGATTCGAGCAGGTCCATGAGGCGGCCGGCCTTGGCGAACCCCACGCGGAGCTTGCGCTGCAGCATCGACGTCGAGCCGAACTGGGTGGTGACCACCAGCTCCGTGGCCTGCAGCAGCACTTCGAGGTCGTCCCCGATGTCGTCGTCGATCTGTTTCTTCTCGGCTTCGGGTGCGACGTCATCCCTGTAAACGGCCTGGAGCTGGCCCTTGACGTGCTCAACCACCTTGTGGATCTCGGATTCGCTGACCCAGGCGCCCTGCACACGCATCGCCTTGGAGGCACCCATCGGCAGGAAAAGCGCGTCACCCTGCCCGATCAGCTTCTCCGCCCCGGGCTGGTCCAGGACCACCCGGGAGTCCGTCACCGAGGACGTGGCGAACGCCATGCGCGACGGCACGTTGGCCTTGATCAGGCCGGTGACCACATCGACGGACGGGCGCTGGGTGGCGAGCACCAGGTGGATCCCGGCGGCACGGGCCAGCTGCGTGATGCGGACAATGGAATCTTCGACGTCGCGCGGTGCCACCATCATCAGGTCGGCAAGCTCGTCCACGATCACCAGGAGGTACGGGTAGGGCCGGATGACGCGCTTGGAATCCACCGGCGGCTGGACCTTGCCGGCACGCACTGCCTTGTTGAAGTCGTCGATGTGCTTGAAGCCGTAGTTGGCGAGGTCGTCATAGCGGGCGTCCATCTCACGGACCACCCACTGCAGCGCCTCCGCGGCCTTCTTGGGGTTGGTGATGATGGGCGTGATGAGGTGCGGCACGCCTTCGTAGGCGGTGAGTTCCACACGCTTGGGGTCCACCATGACCATGCGGACCTCGTCCGGGGTGGCGCGCATCAGCAGCGACGTGATCATGGAGTTCACGAAGGAGGACTTACCGGCGCCGGTGGCACCGGCCACGAGCAGGTGGGGCATTTTCGCGAGGTTGGCCACGACGTAGCCGCCCTCCACGTCCTTGCCGACGCCCATGACCATGGGATGGTCCGTGCGGCGGGCGTTCTGGCTGCGCAGCACGTCACCGAGCGATACGGTCTCACGGTCCGTGTTGGGGATCTCGATGCCGATGGCGGACTTGCCCGGGATGGGGCTGAGGATGCGCACGTCGCTCGAGGCGACAGCGTAGGAAATGTTCTTGGACAGGGCGGTGACCCGCTCCACCTTGGTGCCGGGGGCCAGCTCGATCTCGTACCGGGTCACGGTCGGGCCGCGGCTGAAGCCGGTCACCGTGGCATCGACGTTGAACTGCTGGAGCGTGTCGGTCAGGGCGGCCACGACGGCGTCGTTGGCTTCCGTGCGCTCCTTGGGAATTGAGCCGGGCGTCAGCACATCCGACGACGGCAGTGTGTAGGTGACGTCGCCGGCGAGGGACAGCTGCTCCGTGCGCTGCGGGATCGGCGTGGGCGCCGGTGCGGGCGCCACCGGCTTGGAAGGCACGTGCACCGCAGGAGCCGCCGCGGGTGCACCGGCCGCGCCGGGCATGCCCGGGGCGACGAGCGGGATGGCTTCCGTGGCGTTCTCGGCGTCGGCGCCCTTGGCGCCGAGTCCCTGGGCGGCCTTGATCTTTTCGACGGCGATCTCTGCCTGGGTGGGCCGCCGGACTCCGGGGGCCACAGCGGGCGGTTCCTTGCCGGCGGCCGGTGACGCGTCGTCGTCGTCGATTACGGCATGCTCAAAGGCTTCGTCCCCGACGTAGCCCTCCAGCCGGGGGTCGGCTTCCTCATCCTTGCCAAAGAGGCGCTTGCGTTTCTTCTTCGGTGCAGGCGGGGTGTTCTCGTACAGGTAGCTGCGGTCGTGGACGTCACCGCCGTTCTCCTGGAGGTCGATGCCCATCAGGTGCTCATAGGCAGCGCGGAGACGCCGCGGAATCGCACTGAACGGTGTGGCCGTGACAATGAGCACGGACACGAAGGCCAGCAGCCCGTACAGGACCACCGGGACAGCGGGGTGAATGGCGGCCAGCGGGGAGGCCGCGAGGAACCCCAGCATGCCTCCGGCCTGCCGCAGTCCGTCGAAGCCCGCACTGACTGTGGGCTGGCCGCCCACGATGTGGGCGATGCCGCAGCCGGCGAACGTCATGATGAGGAAGCCGATGCCCACGCGGTTGTTTCCGCGGCCGTCGACGGGCTGCCGAAACAGCCTGCAGGCGCATACGAAGAGCATGAGCGGAAGGACCAGGGACATCCAGCCGAAGGTACCGTTGACTACGGCATAGACGGCGTCCGGGAACCAGCCGCGCAGACCCCACCAGGCGAAGGTGGCGATGAAGATCGCCAGCGCCAGGTTGAACAGGGCGGCCCCGTCGCGGCGGTCTTCGGGCGCCACGTCGCTGACGTCCTGGCCGATGCGGCGCACTCCCCCGCCCACCACGTGGCCGATGCCCAGCCAGGCCCCGCCGGCCACCCGCAGCAGCCAGGGCTGCCGGTGTTCGACGGCGGGAAGCTGGCGTGTGCGGGCACTGCCGCCGGACGATCCGGCCCGGCCGGATTTGGCTGCGGACGAACCGCTGCGGCCGGTGGATGCGCCCGATTTACTGCTGGGGGTTCGTTTTGGCGCGGGGGAAGTACGAGTGGCCATATCTGCCACGGTACTCCACCGCCGCGGCAGAACCGCGGATTTCCCGGCCTGCGGGGGCTGTGTTCAGGTGCACCCAGCCCCCGGAACCGCCCTTAGGCCTCCAGGACCACCGGGATGATCATGGGGCGCCGGCGGAGCTTCCGGTTGACCCAGGTGCCGATGACGCGGCGGACGATCTGCTGCAGCTGGTGGTTGGTGTGGTCCGCGTTGCTGAGCACAGCCTCCTCCAGCGCGGCATTGATCTTGGGGATGATGTCGTCAAAGACCGAATCGTCCTCGGCGACACCGCGGGCGTGGATTTCGGGGCCGGAGACCACCTTGCCGGTGGCCCGGTTGATGACCGTGATGATGGAGATGAAGCCTTCATCGCCCAGGACGCGGCGGTCCTTAAGGTCCGCGTCGGTGATTTCGCCCACGCTGGAGCCGTCCACGTACACGAAGCCGACCTCGACCTGGCCCACGATGTCAGCCTGGTGGTCGCGGAGATCGATCACGGTGCCGTTGTCTGCCAGCAGGACGCTGGCAGTCGGTACTCCCGATTCCTCTGCGATCCTGCCGTTGGCGATCAGGTGGCGGGTTTCGCCGTGCACCGGCATGGCATTCAGCGGCTCGAGGATGTTGTAGCAGTAGAGCAACTCCCCTGCCGCGGCGTGGCCGGAGACATGGACCTTGGCGTTGCCCTTGTGGATCACGTCGGCGCCGAGCTTCAGCAGGCCGTTGATGATGCGGAAGACTGCGTTCTCGTTGCCGGGAATGAGGCTTGACGCGAGGATGACGGTGTCGCCCTGGCCCACCACCACGCGGTGATCGCCGTTGGCCATGCGGGACAGCGCGGCCATGGGCTCGCCCTGGGAACCGGTGGACATCAGCACCACCCGGTTGTCCGGCAGCGTGTCGATGTTCTTCAGGTCCACGAGGATGCCATCCGGCACGTGCAGGTAGCCGAGCTTGGCGGCGATGGCCATGTTCCGGACCATGGAACGCCCCACGAACGCGACGTTGCGGCCGTGCTTGTACGCGGCGTCGAGGACCTGCTGCACCCGGTGGACGTGCGAGGAAAACGACGCCACGATGATCCGCTTGCTGGCCTGGGCGAAGACCCGGTCCAGGGTGGGGCCGATCTCCTTCTCCGCGGTGGTGAATCCCGGGACGTCGGCGTTGGTGGAGTCGGACATGAACAGGTCCACGCCCTCTTCGCCTAGCTTGGCGAAGTGCCGGAGATCGGTGATGCGGCCGTCGAGCGGCAGCTGGTCCATCTTGAAGTCACCCGTATGCAGCACGGTGCCGCCGGCAGTGCGGATGAAGACCGCCAGGGCGTCGGGGATCGAGTGGTTGACCGCAACGAACTCGCACTGGAAGGGGCCGAACTGTTCCACCTGCCCCTCTTTGACGGACAGGGTGTAGGGCTTGATCCGGTGTTCCTGCAGCTTGGCCTCAACCAGGGCCAGGGTCAGCTGCGACCCCACGAGCGGGATGTCGCTGCGGAGCCGCAGCAGGTACGGAACGGCCCCGATGTGGTCCTCGTGGCCGTGCGTCAGGACGACGGCGGCGATGTCGTCGAGCCGGTCCTCGATGTAGGAGAAATCGGGCAGGATCAGGTCAACGCCGGGCTGGGTTTCCTCGGGGAAAAGGACGCCGCAGTCGACAACCAGCAACTTGCCGTCGATCTCGAACACAGCCATGTTCCGGCCGATTTCGCCGAGCCCGCCCAGCGGAACAATCCGCAGGGTGCCCTGGGGAAGGCGGGGAGGCGTAACGAGGCCGGGGAGGGCTACTTGGGTCATAATGCACTTCTTTCCAGACGGAAGAGTGCCGGTCTCAGTCCGTCAGGAAAAGACCAGCCCTCCTTCCGCCAAGTCCTCGCGGATGGTTTCGATCTCGGCTTCGTCCGGCTCCACGAGGGGCAAGCGGACAATCGAGTTGGGCAGGACTCCCTGCCACTTAAGAATTTGCTTCGCGGCAACGGCACCTTGGACGCGGGTCATCGTTGCGCGCACTACCGGCTCCAGCTCGAAGTTGATCTTGCGGGCGGTTCCGAGGTCGTTCGCGTTCATCGCGTCGATGAGCTCCCGGAAGCGGCGGGTGGCGACGTGCGTGGTGACACCCACGAGGCCAACGGCGCCCATGGCCATCCACTGCAGGGTCAGTCCGTCGTCGCCGGAGTAGAAGGCGAGGTCGGTCTCGGCGAGCACGCGGGTGGCTGCAGCGAAGTCGGCCTTGGCGTCCTTGACGGCAACGATGTTCGGGTGCTGGGCCAGACGGATCATGGTGTCCGGGGCGATCGCGATGGAGGACCGACCCGGGATGTCATAGAGCATGACGGGCAGGTCAGTGGCGGATGCGACGGTCTCGAAGTGGGCCCGGACGCCGGCCTGGCTGGGCTTGTTGTAGTACGGCGTGACGATCAGCAGGCCGTCGACGCCCAGCTTGGCGGCTTCCTGGGACAGGTGCACGGAGTGGGCGGTGTCGTTGGTACCGGTGCCGGCGATGACGGCGGCACGCCCGCCAACGGCTTCCATCACGGCGCGGAACATTCCGAGGTTTTCCTCGTCGGTGAGGGTGGACGTCTCGCCGGTGGTGCCCGTGACGACGAGGCCGTCGCAGCCGTCGTCAACAAGCTTGGTGGCCAGTTCCGCGGCCTGCTGGTAATCGACCTTGCCGTCCGTCGTGAACGGGGTGACCATGGCGGTCAGGAGGGTGCCCAGAGCAGGAATATTCGCGGAAGTGTCAGCCATGGGAAAAACGTTACCTTGTCACGTGCAGGTTAGGACAATGGCCGCCGCGTGATGAGCGTCAAATTGCGGCGCGGACGCCCGCGGCGGCCTGTGGAGAGGGCTGGCCGGAACCGTCCTTTCCTGCCCTTCCCAGGCGGAGTCTTCGTGCCCTTCCCAGGCGGACTCTTCCTACCACTCCCAGACGGGGTTTTCCTGCCCCTCCCAGGCGGAGTCCGCGTTACGCAGGGTCTGCCCCAGGCAGGGTCTGGGGCAGGTAGCATCTGCCTCAGGCGGGTTCTGGCCCCGAGCAGTATCGCTCCACGGCCGTTTCCCGCAGCGATTCGGCCCACAATGCGAGGCGCTGGGCGGCGCGGACGTAGTGGAACAGCTCCGTGGGCGTCAGCGCGTCGACATCCGTTTCGGACAGCCGGCGAGCCAGCTCCGCACCGGGCGCCTGCGCAGACAGCGCGACACCCTCCCGGCCCCACTGGACGTCCTCGGCCGGCTCCCCTGCCACGAGCTGCCGGAAGAGGTAGTCCACCACGCCGGGACTCATCGCCTTGAGCGGATCACCTTTGGGCGCGTCAGCCACCGGCGAGTCAGCCCTGGGCAGACCAGCCTTGGACGAATGAGCTCTGGGCGAATGAGCCTCGGACAAACCAGCCTTGGACGCATCAGCCTCGGACTGTTGGCGCCGACCGAGCGCGCGCCCTTCCAGCTGGTGATCTGCCGCACGCCCGGATGACTTCTTCATGCCGAAATTCTATTCGAACATATATTCGAATACAAGACTTCGTCAGGGCCCGATGCTGGCGGCTTCTCCGGGCACGGAGCCCAAGGTCGCCGTGCCAATGTGAGACGATCACATCATGACCTCGCGGAGCACGGCTGCATCGTCCAAAACAGCGAAGGGGCCGGCGTCAGGCGTCCGTCTTGCTGGAATAGATGCTGCCCGCGGCCTCGCCCTGCTCGGCATGATGGCCACGCACCTGCTCCCGACCTTCGAGCCCAATGCCGCCCTGACCCCGACCTGGGTGGGCCTGACGTTCTCCGGCCGCGCTGCCGCCCTGTTTGCGGTGCTGGCAGGAATCGGCCTCGCCCTCTCCACCGGCAAGCAACAGCCTCTTGACGGACCGGCACTCACGGCTGCGCGCCGCGGCATCGCGATGCGCGCCCTGGTGATCGCCGTCGTCGGGCTCGCTCTCGGCGGACTCGACGTCAACGTGGCGATAATCCTGGTGCACTATGCGGTGCTGTTTCTGTGTGTGCTGCCGTTCATCGGGCTGCAGCTGAAGGCCCTGTGCGCCTGGGCAGCGGGCTGGATCCTGCTTTCCCCGCTCATTGCCTTCCTGCTGCGGCCCTGGCTCATGGCGCCGGATCCGCCCCTGCAGCTCAACCACAACCCCGGCTGGGAAGACCTCACCACCCCGGGACAACTGCTTGGCGAACTGTTCCTGACCGGGTACTACCCGGTGTTCCAGTGGATCTCGTATCTGCTCGTGGGACTCGCCATCGGCCGGCTCGCCCTGACCAAAGCCATCGTTCCAGCGTTCCTGTTGCTCGGCGGCATCGTGGTGGCGGCCTTCGCCAAAGTCCTGGGCACCGCGGCGATGGAGCAATGGGGCGGCCGCGCCGCCCTGCAGGACATCCTCACGGACCCCAACTATCCGCTGGACAGCCTCCTGCAAGTGAATCTGGCCGGCGTCCGCCAGGAAGGGTCCTGGTGGTGGCTGGCCAGCAGTGCACCCCATTCCGGAACCACACTTGATCTGCTGCACACCAGCGGCGTGGCGGCAGCCGCCGTCGGCCTTTGCCTCCTGGTGGGCCGGCTGGGACAGTGGCTGGCTCTGGATCTGCTGCTTCCGCTGCGCGGAGCCGGCGCCATGCCGCTGACGCTGTACACCGCCCACGTGTGCGTCGTGGCGTCGTTCCACCTCAAGCCGTTGCCCGTGGGCTGGACCGAGGACGGGATGTACTTCGCGCACGCGGCGCTGGCCATCGTGATCGGGATGGTTTTCGCCGTCCTCAAATGGCGCGGTCCGCTGGAATGGCTCGGGCACGCCGCGAACCAGGTAGGACGGCACCAGCCGGCAAGGGTTCGCTAACGCAGGGCGGCCGGTCGGGAGCGTGACCAACCAACGGTGTTAGTACACCTAGCGGGCCACCGCGTCCCCGGAGGCGCGGAACAGGCGCACGGCATCGCGCATGGACGAACGTGCACGCTTCCGGTCACCGGAGGCGTCATAGGCGCAGCTGAGCCGGAACCAGGACCGCCAGTCGTCCGGTGCCGCTTCCGTTTCCGCGCGGTACTTCTCGAACTCCTGGTCCGCGGCGGCGCGGATGATCCGGCCGGCCGGCGTGCGGGGCAGGTTGTCCTCCGGCAGGCCGCCTTCGGCCTCAAGCACCCGTGCCATCTGTTCGGTCCGGGCGCCAAAGAGAAGTTCCCGGATCAGTGCCCAGGCGCCGATTACCGGCAGCACGAGATATGCAGCACCGATGGCTTTGGCTACGGGCTCGGCGTCCGTCAGCAGCAGAACGGAGCGCTGGAAGGACACCACAAGATAGAAGACCAGCAGCAGTGTGACCGCGCCCACCCAGATCTTGGTGCGGTTTGCCTTCAGCCAGCCAAGAAGCGGTTTCACTGCCTTACAGCCCCAGGTCCAGGTAACCGTCCAGACCCACCGTGAGTCCGGGATGCGCTGCAACGCTCCGCACGCCCAGAAGAACCCCTGGCATGAACGACGCCCGGTCGAAGGAATCATGGCGCAGCACCAGCTGCTCCCCCGGGCCGCCCAGCAGGACTTCCTGATGGGCCACGAGCCCGCGCAGCCGGACGCTGTGGACACGCACGCCGTCCACCTCACAGCCGCGGGCACCGGCCAGTTCGGTCGTGGTGGCGTCAGGGCTGGGACCGACGCCGGCCGCCTCGCGTTCCGCTGCCACCAGCTGCGCGGTGCGCACCGCGGTACCCGACGGCGCATCCACCTTATCCGGGTGGTGGAGTTCGATGATCTCCACAGATTCAAAGTACTTGGACGCCTTGGCGGCAAACGCCGAAGTAAGCACGGAGCCCAGGGCGAAGTTGGGTGCAATCAGCACCCCGACCTCCGGGTGGCCGGCCAGCAGGGTCTCCAGCGACTCCAGCCTGCCCAGGTCCCAGCCCGTGGTGCCCACAACGGCGTGCATGCCGTGTTCGACGGCGAAGCGGACGTTCTCCTCGGTGCTCTCCGGAACGGTGAGGTCCACGACGTACCGGGCACCGGCGTCGACCAGGGATTCGAGGGAGTCACCGCGTCCCAGCGCGGCGACGAGCTTCATGTCGGGAGCGGCCTCCACAGCTTTCACGGCCTCGGCGCCCATGCGCCCATTTGCGCCCAGAACGGCGACAGGAAGTTGTTGGGTCATGGGTTCAACACTACCGTTCGCCCGTGGGCCGGACGGAACCGGAGCACATGCGTTACCTCACGCTGAGTGTGTGCCCAGAGGCCCTTATTCCCCGGCCCCGACCCATTCCACGGTGCCGTCGCTGAAGAACTGTTCCTTCCAGATCGGCACCTGGGCCTTGACCCGGTCCACGAGCTCGGAGCACACCGCGAACGCCTGCCCGCGGTGGGCGGCGGATACAGCGCAGACGAGCGCCGGGTCACCGATTTTCAGCGGGCCCACCCGGTGCGCCACCCAGATCCGCACCGGCGGGGTCCCTCCCGCACCGTCAGGCTCCTCAGTTCCCGCCGCTTCGGCCTGTTCGGCCACCAGCTTCGCCACAAGGTCGTCCAGCACCTTCGCCGCCGTCGGGTGGGCACTGTAGCTGAGCCGGTCCACCGGCTTGCCGCCGTCGTGGTTCCGGACCACGCCGCTGAAGCTGACCACCGCGCCGGCGGTATCCGATTCCACGGCGGCGATGGCCTGGTCCACGGAGATGGGTTCGGTGCTGAGCACCGCGTGTACTACTTCGAACGATGCCTCAGTGGCCATGTCCGCCCTCCAACTGGTCGCACAGGTGCCCGATCACCGGGTCCAGGACGGACAGGCCGTCCATGACACCCTTGGGTGATCCGGGCAGGTTGATGATGAAAGTCCGGCCCGCCGAACCGGCATGCCCCCTGCTGAGCATCGCGTGAGGCGTCTTGGCCGTTCCGTATTGCCTGATGCCTTCCATGATGCCGGGAATTTCGCGGTCCAGCAGCGGCAGCGTCATCTCCGGCGTTCGGTCATCCGGGCTCAGGCCGGTGCCGCCGCTGGTGATGACGACGGCGGGTTCCTGGGTCAGGAGCGCCCGGATGGCCGCCCCCACGGGCTCGCCGTCAGGCACCACCATGACGGGATACGGCACGAAGCCGTGTTCGGTCAGCCAGTCGGTGATGACTGGTCCGGTCTCATCCCGGTAGACGCCGGAGGCCGCGCGCGTTGACGCGATGACGACGCCGGCTTTGCGCCCGTGCACCTCGCCGTGGACGTGTGCCGCCCTGGCGTTGGGGTTGGGTGTGCTCACAGGGCCCAGTCCCCGCTCTTGCCGCCGCTCTTGGCCAGCACCTTGATGTCGGTGAGGACGGCGTGCTTGTCCACGGCCTTGATCATGTCGTACACACTCAGCGCTGCCACGGAAGCGGCCGTCAGGGCCTCCATTTCGACGCCGGTCACGCCCCGGGTTTTGACGGTGGCCAGGATGTCCACGGTCTCGGTCCCGAGCTGAAAGTCGACCGTGACTTTGGAAATCGGCAGCGGGTGGCACAGCGGGATCAGTTCAGGGGTTTTCTTTGCCGCCATGATCCCTGCAACGCGGGCCACGGCCAGGGCGTCGCCCTTCGGCAGGCCGCCGGTGCCCAGCAGCGCCAGGACCTCGGCAGTACTGTGGACCGTCGCCGTGGCCGTGGCCTCGCGCGTGGTCTCCGGCTTTTCCGAGACGTCCACCATCTGGGCGGTGCCGTCGCGGCGCAGGTGCGTCAGGGCGCCGTGGTCATTTTCTGCAGTCACAGCATCCATACTTCCACTTCAGCGCCCTCGTTAAGAACGGCGGTGCCGGCAGGGACGTGCACAAGTGCGTTGGAGTGGGCCAGCGCCTGCACCAGGTGGGAGCTTTCTCCGCCCTGCAGCCGGACTGTTCCGTCGCCCTGCAGCGACCCGCGGCGGACCTGATGCTTGCCGGCCGGGGAGGACAGCGGCTGCGCCAGCCGGGCCCGGACCGCGGGCCTGGGCGCGGGTGCACCGAACAGTTCCCCGAGCACCGGCCGCAGAAACATCTCAAAGGAAACGAGGCAGCTGACGGGGTTGCCCGGAAACGCCAGGAGGGGAACGCCGTCGAACCTTCCCAGCCCTTGCGGGCCGCCTGGCTGCATGGCCACGTGCCCGAATGTTACGTCCTGGCCGTCCATGGCCTGCCGCACCACCTCGTACGCCCCCTTGCTGACTCCCCCGGTGCTGACAATGAGATCCACGGCAGAAGTGTGGCTTCGCAGCAGCGCCCGCAGGGCCTCCGGGCTGTCGGCGGAAATGCCGGCCCTCGTCACGGCCAGTCCCGCCTGCCGCAGCGCGGATTCCAGGAGGGTGCCGTTGGCATCGTAGATCTTGCCGTCGCCCAGCGGTTCCCCGGGTTCCACCACCTCATCGCCGGTGGTGACCAGCAGGACGGACAGCTGCTTGTGAACCAGGACTTCCGGCAACCCCAGCGCGGCCAGCAGGCCCAGCTGCGCCGGACCCAGGCAGGTGCCTGCGGCCAGGGCCTGCTGGCCGGCTGCGATGTCGCTTCCGACGGCGCGGACAAAGGTCCCGGCGGCCGTGGCCGGCAGTCTCACCTCGGCCTCTTCGCCGGCGGCCGGAAAGACGGAGGGTAAAGCCTGTTCAATGGGTACGACGGCGTCCGCCCCGGCGGGCAGCATGGCACCGGTCATGATGGGGACAGCGGTGCCCGGCTCCAGCGGCGCAGGACTTGCGCCCGCTGGTACCGGAGCCGCGACGCGCAGGCTCGTGCCGCCGTCGGGCACGTCCCCGGAGCGGATGGCAAAGCCATCCATCTGCGAGTTGGGAAACGGGGGGAGGCTCAGCGGCGCCGTAATGTCTTCGGCGAGGCCGCGGCCCAGGGCCTGGACCAGCGGCAGCAGCTCGGTCCGCTCCCGCGACAGCAGCGGTTCGAGGAGCTCCCTGACCGCCTGCCGGTGATCCGCGACGCTGCGGTGCGTGCTGTGGTCACCGGTGCTGTGCCCGTGCTTGCCGGCGCCCGCATCAGGGGCGGCGGCGAAGGGCTCGGCAGAAGGTACGGCAACGTCGCCGTGTGGCTGCGAATGGCTGTGCATGGTCCGGCCTTAGGTGGGCTACGTTTTCACGTCCACTCTAATGGTGTGCAGGCCCGTGGCACCGTCCGGAGCCACCGAGCGCCGTTCCTCGATCTGCACAGTGCCTTTCAGGTCCGTCGCCCGCACCTGGACCTCGTGCTCGCCGGGCTGCAGGTCAAGGCCGAGTTCCCACTGGTACCACGTGTCCACTGAGATGCCCGGGGCGAGCCGGGCCGGCTGCCAGTTCCCCCGGTCCACACGCAGCTCCACCTTCCCGACACCGGTGTGCTGTGCCCAGGCCACGCCGCCGAACATCACGTTCCCGGCCGGTACCGAGGCGCCGTTGCGCGGCACATCGATCCGGGATGACAGTTTGATGGGGCCACGCTCCGACCAGCCCCGGGGCGTCCAGTAGGCAACGTCGTCGGCGAACCTGGTGACCTTGAGTTCGGTGAGCCACTTTGTCGCGGAAACGTACCCGTACAGCCCGGGGACGATCATGCGCACGGGGAAGCCGTGTTCGAGCGGAAGCGGTTCGCCGTTCATGCCCACGGCGAGCAGCGCATCACGCCGGTCGGTGAGCACTTCCAGCGGGGTGCTCGCCGTAAACCCGTCCGAGCTCCGCGACAGGACCATGTCCGCCTCCGGTTTGGTGCCCGCCATCGCCAGCAGCTCCCGCACGGGCCAGCCCAGCCAGCGGGCGTTGCCGATCAGGTCGCCTCCCACCTCGTTGGACACGCAGGCGATGGTCACGTGCCGCTCGATCAGGGGCTTCGCCACCAGGTCCTCGAAGGTGAGCGCCACGTCGCGTTCCACCAGGCCGGTGACCTTGAGCCTCCACTCGCGGGAATCAAGCACGGGAACGGACAGTGCCGTGTCAATGCGGTAGAAGTCGGGATTCGGCGTGACCAGCGGGGCAACTCCTGCCAGTCCGATGTCGGCGCCGGCCGGAATGGGGGGTGCCGGGGATTGCGGCACGGGCAGCCGCAGGGCCCGGCGGACCTCGTTGACGCCGGCGGCTCCGCCACGCCAGCGGGTAACGACGGCGCCGCCCACCAGGACGCCGGCGGCGGTGCCTCCCAGCATTTGGAAGAAGCCACGGCGGGCCGGTGCTTCCCCGGTACCGCCGGCTTCCCCGGCACCGCCGGCACCGGCGGCAGCCAGCCGCCTGACCAGCTTGAGCAGTACGGCGATACCGATGCCGGCTGCCAGGAAGGGAAGGACGACGGCGGTTGCGGTCACCTGGGCGCGGGTCAGGACCGCGGCCAGGCCCACGATGCCGAAGACCGCAAAGACAGCGACACCCGCGAAGCGCCGGCGCAGTTCAAGGACGCCTGCCGCGGCGGCGATCACAGCGATGGTCAGCGCCATGCCGGCCAGCAGGGCGAGCTTGTCCGCCGTTCCGAAGAGGGCAACAGCCCAGTCCTTGACACCCGGCGGGACCGCATCGATGACGGCGCCGCCAAGGGCTGTCACCGTTGACAGTGAGGGACTGATGAAGCCCGCAACGAGTTCGCTGGCGATGACTCCCGTGCCTGCTGCCACCGCTCCCGCAACCGCTGCCCACAGGCGCCAGTGCCCGCCTGGCTCATGGGACCCGTTCACCCTTCCAGCATAGATTCGCCGGCGTTTTCCGGCACCGGTGTCCTCCCCGCTGTCCTCCCGCGGTCTGCCGCATTTTGCAGCCCTGCGGCCCCGCGCCAGTCACCAGGCGGGACGGATGTGATCGGCGGCCCGCGGTGGCGTAGCCTGAATTCATGAGTGTTCAGCTTGGCATCCCGCAGTTCCGTGAAGGAGGCGCACCCGTTACCGGTTCGCAGCCCCTCCCGGCTGCCGGTCCGGCCGGGGTTCCCGCCCGCCCGGCTGACGCGCCTGCCGGCCTCGCGGACCGGTACGGACGCCGGGCCACGGATATGCGGCTTTCGCTCACGGACAAGTGCAACCTGCGCTGCACCTACTGCATGCCCGCCGAGGGGCTGGAGTGGCTCGCCAAGCAGGCGGTCATGACGGCCGAGGAAATCGTCCGGATTGTGGGCGTCGGCGTGAACCTGCTGGGCGTGCGCGAACTGCGCCTGACGGGCGGCGAGCCGCTGGTGCGGGCCGACCTGGTCGACATCATTGGCGCACTGCGGCAGGCACACCCCGAACTCCCGATCTCCATGACGACGAACGGCGTGGGGCTGGACCGGAAGGCTGCCGCCCTCAAGGCCGCCGGCCTGACGCGCATCAACGTCTCCCTGGATTCGCTGCATGAGGAGACCTTTGCCAAGCTGACCCGCCGCCCGTTCCTGGACCGGGTGCTCGCCGGGGTGGATGCCGCCTGGGCTGCCGGCCTGGGCCCCGTGAAGCTCAACGCCGTCCTGATGCGGGGCATCAATGACACGGAATCGCCGTCCCTCCTGGCCTGGGCGCTGGAGCGCGGCTACGAACTACGCTTCATCGAGCAGATGCCGCTGGACGCCGACCACGGCTGGACCCGCCGGAACATGATCACCGCGGCCGAGATCCGCGAACTCCTCTCGGAGGAGTTCGTGCTGAGTCCGGACCCGCGTGCCCGCGACGGGGCACCGGCGGAACGCTTTGAAGTACGACGCCGGACGGCCGGTTCCGCTGGTCCGACCGGTGCCGCTGTGCCGGCCGGTGATTCAAACAGCCCGGTGCTGGGAACCGTGGGGATCATCGCCTCGGTCACCGAACCGTTCTGCTCCGACTGCCGGCGGACCCGCATCACGGCCGAAGGCAAGATCATGAGCTGTCTCTTCTCCCGCGAGGAGTTCGACCTGCTCGGCCTGCTGCGGCAGGGCGCCAGCGACCAGCAGCTCGCCGAACGCTGGCAGGATGCCATGTGGCTGAAGCCCAAGGCCCACGGCATGGACCACGTGGGACTCGACGCTCCGGACTTCGTCCAGCCGGACCGCAGCATGAGCGCCATCGGAGGCTAATCCTTGAACGTAAGATACTTCGCTGCCGCACGCGCCGCGGCAGGCGTGGATGAAGAGCGCTTCAAACTCCCGGCCGGATCCACGGTGGAGTCCCTGCTGGCCGCAGTACTCGACGTCGAACGCCCGGAACCTCCGGCCGGTACGCCGTCGCTGGAGAGGATCCTGGCCCGCAGCAGCTTCCTGCTGAACGAGGTGGCCGTCCGTGACCGGGCCACCGTGTTGGCCCATGGCGACGTGGTGGACGTTCTGCCGCCTTTCGCCGGCGGCTAGCCCCACCGGGTCTCCCACAACCCTCCCTCACGTTTCGTCACCTCAAACCCAACGCTCTATCACTTTTCGCCGCCTCAAGCCCAACGCACTTTCAGAAAACCCGACAGGACGTGAGGAAGCGTCTGGGAAAACCCGACAGGACGTGAGGAAGCGTCTGGGAAAACCCGACAGGATCTGAGCGTGCGGTCTGGCGTCTAGGCCTCGGAGTGGGTGGTACCGGCAGGTGCCGGGGCCTACCATGGCACTACCTCGCCGTTCACCGCGCGGATGGGCCGCGCCGGGAATCAGGCCGAGGCAGGTCAAAGGAGACCGGAAATGTTCGCCCTGCAGATTGAACACGCCGTCAAGGACTTCGACATGTGGAAGGCGGTCTTTGACCGTGACCCCGCGGACCGGGCAGGCTCCGGCGTCGTGGCTTACCGGATCGGCCGCCCCGTTGAGGACGAGAAGTACATTGTGGTGGAACTCGACTTCGAGCGCCGCGACCAGGCTGAGGCGTTCCTGGCCAAGCTGCGTTCAAGTGTGTGGGACTCCCCCGACGTCGCGCCTGCACTTGCGGGTTCCCCGCAGACCCGGGTCATCGAGCTGGTGCGCTGAGCGCACCGCCGGGTGCGGAGCTGGCTCAGGCGCGGCGGCAGACGGAGGTCAGGAATGGCTGGAAATCCTGGGCCTCCCCCAGCCGCAGCTCAGCTGTGTGAATCAGCACGCCCTGGTCAACCCGGAACGTGTGCCGGGCGGCGCCGCGGTCGCTGTGCCGCTCCACCGTGAGCGTCGAGTCGTGCCAGACACCGCGGGCCGGCGCTGCCGGTGGCCGGCCCATGCTGTCGACGTAATACCAGAGTGTTTCGTCGTGGTCGGGGTCCACGGTGAAGACCCCATGGCCCTCGAAGTGCGTGCCGTCTGGTTCGGTGTGCCGGTAGGACTGGACGACGGCGAACCCTCCGGCCGCGCGGGTGAAAGTCACCTCCGCCGCGGCGGTGCGTGCCGGACCCCACGGGGACGCGGCCAGTTCAGTGGTTCCCAGCCATCGCCCGACGAAGATCTCCAGCGCCTCGTGCGCCGTACTTGGTTGGGGCGCGGAGCCCTGCTGCGGCTGGTCCACTGTTCCCTCCGTAGGTTCAGAGCCCGAAGGTTTCCGATTCGTCAAAGGGTCCGACCACCGTCACGGTCCGGGGTGCCGCGGCCAGTTCACTGGCCAGCTCCTGGACCTGTTCCGCGGTCACGGCCTTGATGAGCCGCAGTGTCTCGTCGATGTCCTGGTATTCGCCGGAGACCAGTTCGGCACGGCCCAGCCGGGACATGCGGGAGCCGGTGTCCTCCAGGGCCAGGACGATGCCGCCGCAGAGCTGCCCCACCGCCTTGCGGAGCTCGTCGTCGGAAATGCCCCCGGCGGCGAGGTTGTCCAGTTCGGCGCCGAGGAGCTCCAGGACCTGCCGGACCTTCGTGGGCGTGCAGCCTGCGTACATGCCGAAGTATCCGGCGTCGGCGTAGGACGAGGCAAAGGAGTAGGTGGAGTACACGAGGCCGCGCTTCTCGCGGATCTCCTGGAACAGCCGTGACGACATCCCGCCACCGAGCACCGCGTTCAGCACGCTCATGACGTAGCGGCGTTCATCCGTGGCCACGATGGTGGGGCAGCCCATGATGATGTTGGCCTGCTCCACAGGCCGGGTGACCACGTGCAGCCCCGCGGTCCCGGTGATCTGTGCCCGCTCGGTGGAGCGGCGCTCCACCGGAGCCGCCCCCGGCTCAAGTGACCAGCCGGCCGAGTGGAGGGCATCCACCACAAGCCGGCAGACGACGTCGTGCTCCAGGCCGCCGGCGGCGGTGATCACCAGCTCGTCCGGGCGGTAGTAGCGGCGGTAGTGGTCCCAGACGGAGTCGCGTGCGACGGCGCGGATCGCCTCCGGAGTGCCGCCGATGGGGCGGCCGAGCGGATGCGTGCCGAGCACCGCGGCGACGAAGTGTTCGTGGGCGACGTCCGTGGGGTCGTCGCTGTCCATGGCGATTTCCTCGAGGATGACGTCCCGCTCCTGCTCCATCTCCGAAGGGTCCAGCACGGCGCCGGTGATCATGTCGGCGATGACGTCGATGGCCATGGGCAGGTCTGTGTCCAGCACGCGCGCGAAGTAGCAGGTGCTTTCCTTCGCGGTGGCGGCGTTGGATTCGCCACCTACCTCGTCAAAGGCGGAAGCGATCTCCAGGGCGGTCCGCCTCTTGGTCCCTTTGAACAGCAGATGCTCAAGAAAGTGCGTCGAGCCGTGCTGCCCTGGGGCCTCGTCGCGGGAACCGACTCCCACCCAGAACCCGATGGTGGCTGAACGCTGCCCCGGCATGGCCTCAGTTAGGACGCGCACCCCGCCGGGGAGCACCGAGCGGCGGACTTCCGAACCGCCGTCGGCTCCGTGGATCAGGGTGTCGCCGGGGTGGTTCTGCTCCAGCGGCAGGGGTACGACAGTCATCAAGGCCTTTCGGGAAGCGGAGCCAAATCTGCCTGCAATCGTACCAGCGGGCCCCGCCGTCGGCGTGGCTCCGGGGTGGGCTGTTTTGCCGCCGCAAGCGGGGTTTGGGAGCGGGTTAAAGGGGGCGGGGCCGGTGGTACAACCAACGGCCCCGCCCAAATCGGTTCCGGCAGCATGCAGCTGCCGAAGTCTGGAACTACTCGGAGGCGTCCGAGCCTTCTGCCGGAGCCGAAGCGGGAACGCGGTCGGCTTCGCCGGCGCCTTCCTCTTCAGCAACCACGGGCGACAGGGACAGCTTTCCGCGGTCGTCGATCTTGGTGATCTCGACCTGGATCTTCTGGCCCACGGAGACGACGTCTTCCACGTTGTCCACGCGCTTGCCGCCGGCGATCTTGCGCAGCTCGGAGATGTGCAGCAGGCCGTCCTTGCCCGGGGTCAGGGACACGAACGCGCCGAAGGTGGTGGTCTTGACGACCGTGCCCAGGTAGCGTTCGCCGACCTCAGGAACCTGCGGGTTGGCGATGGCGTTGATCGCGGACCGTGCTGCGTCGGCAGAAGGGCCGTCGGTGGCGCCGATGTAGACGGTGCCGTCGTCCTCAATGGAGATGTCGGCGCCGGTGTCTTCCTGGATCTGGTTGATCATCTTGCCCTTGGGGCCGATGACCTCACCGATCTTGTCCACGGGGATCTTGACGGCGATGACGCGCGGAGCGAACTCGGAGAGCTCATCCGGGGTGTCGATCGCGGCGTTGATGACCTCGAGGATGTGCAGTCGGGCCTCGCGGGCCTGCTTCAGCGCTGCTGCCAGCACGGAAGCCGGGATGCCGTCGAGCTTGGTGTCCAGCTGGATCGCCGTGACGAACTCGGAGGTACCGGCCACCTTGAAGTCCATGTCACCGAAGGCATCTTCGGCGCCGAGGATGTCGGTCAGAGCGGCGTAGCGGGTCTGGCCGTCCACCTGGTCGGAGACCAGGCCCATGGCGATGCCGGCAACAGCGGCCTTCAGCGGAACACCGGCGTTGAGCATGGACAGCGTCGAGGCGCAGACCGAGCCCATGGAGGTGGAGCCGTTGGAGCCGAGGGCTTCGGACACCTGGCGGATAGCGTACGGGAACTCCTCGCGGGACGGCAGCACAGGAACGAGCGCGCGCTCGGCCAGGGCACCGTGGCCGATTTCGCGGCGCTTCGGGGAACCGACGCGGCCGGTCTCACCGGTGGAGTACGGCGGGAAGTTGTAGTTGTGCATGTAGCGCTTACGCGTTACCGGCGACAGCGAGTCGATCTGCTGTTCCATCTTGAGCATGTTCAGCGTGGTGACGCCCATGATCTGGGTTTCGCCACGTTCGAAGATGGCCGAACCGTGCACGCGGGGCAGAACCTCGACCTCGGCGGTGAGCTGGCGGATGTCCGTCAGGCCACGGCCGTCGATGCGGATCTGGTCCTTGAGGATACGCTGGCGGACCACGTGCTTGGTCACCGAGCGGAAGGCTGCGGACAGCTCCTTCTCGCGGCCTTCGAACTGTCCGGCGAGGGAGGCAACAACCTCGTCCTTCAGCTCGTCAGCGGCGTTGTCGCGCTCCTGCTTGTCGGCGATCTGGAAGACAGTGGTGAGCTTCTCGGTGGCGGCGGCCTCGACGGCGGCGTAGACGTCGTCCTGGTAGTCCAGGAAGACAGGGAACTCGACCGTGGGCTTGGCGGCGCGGGCAGCCAGATCCTGCTGGGCTTCGCAAAGAGCCTTGATGAACGGCTTGGCAGCCTCCAGGCCCTCGGAAACGACCTCTTCGGTGGGGGCGGTGGCGCCCTGTTCCTTGATGAGGTTCCAGGAGTTGTCCGTGGCTTCGGCCTCAACCATCATGATGGCGACGTCGTCACCGGCAACGCGGCCGGCAACCACCATGTTGAACACGGAGTTCTCAAGCTGGGAGTGCTTCGGGAAGGCCACCCACTGCGAACCCTGCTCGTCGGCGACGAGGGCGACGCGGACGCCACCGATCGGGCCGGAGAACGGCAGGCCGGAGAGCTGGGTGGACATGGAGGAGGCGTTGATGGCCACGACGTCGTAAAGCTCGTCCGGGTTGATCGCCAGGACGGTGACGACGATCTGGACCTCGTTGCGCAGGCCCTTGACGAACGCGGGGCGCAGCGGGCGGTCCATCAGGCGGCAGGCCAGGATGGCTTCGGTGGAAGGGCGGCCTTCCCGGCGGAAGAACGAGCCCGGGATGCGGCCTGCGGCGTACATGCGCTCTTCGACGTCCACCGTCAGGGGGAAGAAGTCAAAGCCTTCACGCGGGTGCTTGCCGGCGGTGGTGGCGGAGAGCAGCGCGGTGTCCTCGTCGATGTACACCATGGCTGCGCCGGCTGCCTGCTTGGCAAGACGGCCGGTTTCAAAGCGGATTACCCGCTTGCCGAAGCGGCCATTGTCAATGACTGCTTCTGAGAACTGGATTTCGGGACCCTCCAAGAGAGTCACCCCCGTTTCTTTTGTAACGGAAGTCCAGCCGCATCAACCCAGTCCAGCATCTGTCTACTGGCCCTGCACCCGGTCATCGATCGAGACCCACGGGCCGGCTTCAATCAGCGAAGCTTCCCGGGGATCACTACCGAGGACCGCGAATGCGTGATGCGGTTGATCCTCCTGTTTAGTTTTTATGTACTGAAGAGGCGGCCCGTTCCGGGAGGAAAGGGCCGCCCCACACAAGACTAGCGGCGCAGGCCGAGACGCTCGATGAGCGAACGGTAGCGGGCGATGTCGGTGTTCTTCAGGTAGGTCAGCATGCGCTTGCGGCGACCAACCATGGCCAGCAGACCGCGCTGGGTGTGGAAGTCGTGCTTGTGCTCCTTCATGTGCTCAGTCAGATCCTTGATCCGCTGAGTCAGAACCGCAATCTGGACCTCCGGCGAACCGGTGTCGCCCTCGGACGTTGCGTATTCCTTGATGATGGACTGCTTTACGGCGGCGTCAAGTGCCACAATAACTCCTAGAGATGTGCCGTGAGGCCCGAGTCAGAAAATCACTGCCGGGGGTGCCGGAGCGGACTTCCACAGAAGATTCCGCATAAGACAGGACCCAGCAACCACGGACTGCAGCCGGATCCACCGCTTAGTTTACCGGCCGTATTGCAATCTTGTCGAAACGGCCACGGGGCGTCTCAGGCCTCAGGGAGCAGGTCCCGGATGGCCGCCATGCCACGGTGGAGCTCGGCAAAACCGGTGCTCAGCGGCGAAAGTCCGATCCTGATGCCCTGCGGCGCCCGGAAGTCCGGAATGACATCGCGCTCCCACAGCGCCGCGGTCACCTCACGGAAAGCGGCATGGTCAACGGTGATGTGGCCTCCGCGGCGCTCCGGATCCCGCGGCGTGGCCAGCCGCGCCCCGGCCGGCGCCAGCCAGGCGTCGTGCAGCTCCAGCGCGTAGGCAGTGAGCTGCCGCGACTTTTCCCGGATGGCGGCCATGCCGGCCTCTTCAATCAGGTCCAGGGTGCCGCGCATGGCGATCATTCCGAAGATGGCCGGCGTGCCGCTCAGGAAACCCCGGATACCGGCGGCCGGTTCATAGCCGGGTCCCATCTCGAACGCGTCCTTCCGGCCCATCCATCCCCAGATGGGCTGCGCCAGTCCGGGCAGGTGCCGGTCATTGACGTAGGCGAAGGCGGGCGATCCCGGTCCCCCGTTCAGGTATTTGTAGGTGCAGCCCGCGGCAAAGTCCACGCCCCAGGCATCCAGCTGCAGCTCCACGGACCCGGCAGAATGGCACAGGTCCCAGACCACCAGCCCGCCGGCGTCGTGCACGGCCGCAGTGATGGCGGGCAGGTCCGCGAGGTAGCCCGAGCGGTAGGCCACGTGGCTCAGGAGGACGACGGCGGTGGCCGGCCCCACAGCCTCCCTCACCTGTTCGAGGTGGACCCCTGAGGCGGGATCCGCCTCGATCCAGCGCAGGGTCAGGCCCTCCTCCTTGGCGATGCCCTCGACGAGGTACCGGTCGGTGGGAAAGTTGTCCGTGTCCACCACGATCTCCGTCCGCGCCGGATCTCCGACGGCGGCCAGGGCCGCCCGGATCAGCTTGTACAGGACCACGGTGGTGGAGTCGGCGATGATGGTCTGGCCCGCCGCGGCGCCGAGCACCGCCCGCCCCAGCTGGTCGCCGATGGCCTGGGGCAGTTCCAGCCATTCCTCATCCCAGCCCCTGATCAGGCGCCCGCCCCAGCCCTCCTCGATGAAGGCGGATATGTCTCCTGCGGTCCGTTTGAGCGGCCGGCCCAGGGAGTTGCCGTCAAGGTAGGACAGCTCGGTCTCCGCGCCGACGAACAGGTCCCGGTAACGGGCCAGCGGGTCGGCGGCATCAAGGCGGGCGGCTTTTTGCAGCAGGGCGGTCCCTGCTTCGGTAGTCACTGTCCAATCTCCGTGCGCACGGCGAACAGCTCCGGAAAGAACGTCAGCTCGAGGGCCTTTTGCAGGAACGCGACTCCGGAGGAACCGCCTGTTCCGGTTTTCATGCCGATGGTGCGCTGCACGGTCCGCAGGTGGCGGAACCGCCACAGCTGGAAGTTGTCCTCCAGGTCAACCAGCTCCTCGCAGGCCTCGTAGGCGCCCCAGTTGGCGGCGGCGTTCTCATAGATGTGTTTGAAGAGGGGCACCAGGGCTGGCTCGAACTCGTGCGCCCGGGTCACATCCCTGTTCAGCACCTCCTCGGGAACATCGAAACCCTGGCGGTGCAGGTAGGCGATGAACTCGTCGTAGATGCTGGGCGCATGCAGCAATTCCGTCAACATGGCGTGGGCCTCGGGATCGGACTCGAAGACGGGCAGCATCTTCCTGTTCTTGTTGCCCAGCACGAACTCGACGGCGCGGTACTGGCTGGACTGGAATCCGGACGAATTGCCCAGGAAGCCGCGGAATTCCGCGTACTCGGTGGGTGTCAGCGTGGCCAGCACGGACCACTGTTCAGTGAGGGTCTTCTGGATGTGCTTGACCCGCGCGATGCCTTTCAGGGCCGACCCGAGGTCGTCTTCACGCAACCACTGGGAAGCGCTGCGGAGCTCGTGGAGCACCAGTTTCAGCCAGAGCTCGGTGGTCTGGTGCTGGATGATGAACAGCAGTTCGTCGTGGTGTTCCGGGACGCTGACGGGCTGCTGGGCGCTGAGCAGCGTGGGCAACTGGAGGTAGGACGCGTAGCTCATCCGGGAGCTGAAGTCGCGCACAATCCCTTTGTCCAGTTTCCTGGTGTTCTTCTCTACCGTCACAGCGTCGCCTTCCTTGCCAATACTGTGTGCCGCGGGACCGCGTGGGGCGGGACTGCGGGGTGCGGGTCTGCGCCGTGCAGCCGGTCAGCGCTTAAACAGGATGTCGTGCGTCTGCAGGACGTCCTGGCGCATCTGCTCCACAAGGGCTTCAGGCCCACGGTACGCCACCATGCCGCGGAGCCTGGCCACGAACTCCACGACTACTGTCTGGTCATACAGATCGAAGTCCTCGATGCGTTCTTCGGGCCTGTCGATGACGTGCGCCTCCACCTGGCGGCTCACGCCGTCGAACGTGGGGTTGGAGCCAACGGAGATGGCGGCCGGCCAACGCGTTCCGGCCTCATCCACGAGCCAGCCGGCGTAGATGCCGTCGGCGGGAATCAGTCCGCTCGCATCGCTGGAGAGGTTGGCGGTGGGGAATCCCAGATCCCGGCCGCGCGCCGCGCCGTGGACCACCTCGCCCCGCATCCGGTGGGAGCGGCCCAGGACCGCGGCGGCGGTGCCGACGTCTCCCTCGCGCAATGCCTCGCGCACCCAGGTGGAGGAACAGCGGCGGTCCGTCCCGCCGTCGTCATGCAGCGGAAAACCCTCGGAGCCAAACTCGCTGATCACCAGCACTTCGAACCCGAACTTGTCCCCCAGTTCCTGCATGGTGTTCAGGTCGCCGGAGTTGCCCTTGCCGAAGCGGGTGTCGTGGCCGATGACGACGTGGCTCGCGTGGAGGCTGTCTACGAGGACCGAGCCAACGAACTCTTCGGGCGTCAGGCTGGCGAGTTCCAGGGAGTACTTCATGACCAGGATGGCGTCGAGGCCCAGTTCGCCCAGAGCCTGGAGTTTATCCTGCAGCCCCATGATCAACTCGGGGGCACTTTCCGGCCGGTGGACCACTGCCGGGTGGGGATCGAATGTCACGGCGACCGACTTGGCGTTGTTCAGCCGCGCCGTCCTGATGAGCTGGGACAGCACCTGCTGATGGCCGCGGTGGACGCCGTCGAAATTGCCGATAGTGACAACGGAAGGACCAAAGTCTTCGGGGACCTCGGTCGGATCATTCCAGATGTGGACCATCAACCTCGCCTTTTACTGCCTGCCAGAAATTGCTCCCGGCGCACTCCGGGCCGGAACTCTCTAAGGTTACCCGCAATCCCTGCCTGTCACGGACGGCAGGGACGGATGGCCGGCACGGACGGCGATGAGCGGCCGGGCGAACGGCAGTGCGGGCCTACCGCCAGCAAGTATGCCCGGTTAGGATGCAAAGGCACCGGCCCGGGCGCGTTGTCCTGGGCTTTCTCGAACGTCAAGGCAGGAACGCCCGCTTGGATGAGCGGGCCGGAAGGAGCCATGCCATGAGCGACATCCAGGAGCTTTTGGGACAGATTCCTGTCCAGCAGATCGCCTCCATGCTGGGGACAGATACGGCGTCCGCACAGGCCGCCGTCGAGGCCGCGGTGCCCACACTGCTAGCCGGAATGCAGAGCAACGTCCAGGCGCCGGACGGTGCAGCGGCGCTGGAGTCCCAGCTGGCCAGGCACCGGAACGGACTCGCTGATGGCGGCGTGGATCCGTCGCAGGTGGACACCCAGGACGGTGAAAAGATCGTTGGCCATGTCTTCGGCGGCCAGCAGGACCAGGTGGCGAACCGGCTGGCCGGAACGGCAAACCTCGGCGGAGTCGGCGGGGACCTTGTCCGCAGGCTGTTGCCGATCCTCGCCCCGATCGTCATGTCGTACCTGGCCAAGAAGGTCCTCGGCGGCGGCCAGGGTTCCGCCGGCCAGACATCCCCGGCTGGCGGGATTGACCTGGGGAGCATCCTCGGAGGAATCCTGGGCGGCGGGCTGGGGTCCGGCGGACCCGGTCCTGGCGGACCGGGCGGCGGGCACGGTTCTGGCGGCCTTGGCGACATCCTGGGCGGTATTCTCGGTGGCGGTCCGCAGCCCCGGCAGTCCCCGCCGGCAGCACAGGGCGTGGAACCAGGCACGCTGCCCGCGCCGACGGGCCCGCGGACAGTGACGCCCGGCGAGCTGATCGAGGTGGACCTGCCCGACGAGAACCGCTAGCTTCGGGATATCAGCGGGACGGAATCAAACAGCGGGGGCCGAGGGCCGCCGTCGATACAGCCAAATGAGGCCCAGGACGGGCAGGATCAGCGGAACGAAGGCATAGCCGCGGCCAAAGGCGGACCACACGGTTTCGTGGGGGAACTGCACGGCGTCGAACAGGCTCAGCGCGCCCACGATGATGACGCCGACCAGTTCCACCAGGACGGCGACCAGGGAAACCTTGAACCACGTGCGGCCAGCCTTTGCCAGCGACACGGTGGCCACGACGTAGACCACGGCGGCGAAGGCGGACAGCAGATAGGCCAGCGGGGCCTCGGAGAACTTGGTGAGGATCTGGTAGCCGGCCCGTGCGGTGGCTGAGATGGCAAAGATGGCGTAGACGGCGATGAGGAGCCGGCCGGGACCGGTGTTCCTCGTGTTGCCGGGGCGCTGGCCGGTGTGTTCGGACGTTTCAGTCACTTTACGTGCTTCTTCCACTTCAGTACCAGATCTGATTCATGCGGGCGGCCATGACGAGGGCGGTAACTCCGACGGCGGCCAGGACAAAGTTGCTCCAGCGGGTCCGTTCCAGAATGGACCAGTACACGGCCGCAACGGGCAACAGAAGTGCGGTGGCCAAATAGCCCCAAAATTCCCAGGCCTCCCCGGCGATCTGCTCCCCCGCGATGACCCGCACGATAGAGCCCAAGAGATAGATCAGCAGGGCCAGTTCGACGGCGGCCACCGAGAGGATGGTGATGTCGTTCGGGGCCTTCTTCATGATGCCCGCCGCCACGCAGATGATGGTGGACAGCAGGCCAACGCCCAGGATGATGTAGAAAAAGGCGTCCAACGCTAGGCCCGCCCGCCGCTGTCGGCACGCGAACCGTTAGGGACGCCGGCCCCTGCGTCGGAACTGCTGGATGCGCCGGAACTGTTGGAGACGCCGGGTCCCGTCCCCGGGGCGAAGACCAGCACAGGTTTGGCGAAGCTTCCGCTGTCCGCGAGTAGCGCCACCAGCGAACCGTCCGGCGCGAACGCGGCCGCGGGCTTCTCCGCCGTCGCCGCCCCCGGTGTGCCGGCAGCGGCGCCGGCCGCGATGCGCCGGCCGAAGGAAATCTCCGTGGTTTCGTCTGCACTGAGCTCGCGGTTGGGCATCAACGCCCTGGCCGCCTGGGACATTTCCAGGACTTCGAGGTCTTCGGCGAGCTGCTCGAGGGTGCGGGCCTGGTCCAGCGAGTATGGGCCCACATTGGTCCGGCGCAGCGCAGTCAGGTGGCCACCGACGCCGAGCGAATTTCCAAGGTCCCGTGCCAGGGCACGGATGTATGTGCCCGACGAGCATTCAACCGTCACGTCGATGTCCACCACATCCGTGTCGTGCCCTGCGGCGTGGTCCCGGCGGATTTCGTGAATGTCGAAGCGGTGGATGGTGACCGGCCGGGCAGCCAGCTGGACGTCTTCCCCGGAACGGACACGGGCATAGGAGCGCTCACCGTTGACCTTGATGGCACTGACGCTGCTGGGAACCTGCTGGATCTCCCCCGTCAGGGAGTCCACTCCGGAGCGGATGGCGTCCTCGGTCAGGGACGCTGCGCTGGTCCGGCTCACCACTTCGCCTTCGGCGTCATCGGTAATGGTGGATTCCCCCAGCCGGATGGTGGCCGTATAGGTCTTGGACGTGCCCACGATGTACGTCAGCAGCCGGGTGGCCTTGTTGATGCCGAGGACCAGCACGCCCGTGGCCATCGGATCCAGTGTGCCCGCGTGGCCCACTTTCCGGGTGCCGGCGATCCGCCGCATCCGTCCAACCACATCGTGGCTGGTCCATCCCTGCGGCTTGTCCACTATTACCAGTCCAGAAAGCACGCCTATCAGTATATCGGCGACGGGGAGGGGCCCTGGGCGGCGGCGCCATCGGAGCCGCCGCTGCGTCCGGCATAGGATGGCAGTCATGCCCGAGCTTTCCGCCCACATACGCGACGTCCCCGTAAACCAGATCCGCGAGATCACCGAGGCCGCGTGGCGCACCCCCGGTGCGCTGATCCTGAGTATCGGGGAGCCCGGGTTCCCGCTCCCCCGCCACGTGCTGGATGCCGGAATCGCCTGCCTTGACCGCGACGAGACCAACTACACTCCCAACGCCGGCTTTCCGGCGCTCCGCGAGGCTTTCGCCGCAAGGTTCCGCGAACTGTCGGGCGCAGACATAGGAGCGGACCGTGTTTACGTGGTTGATGGCGCACAGCAAGGCCTGCACTTTGCCATGAGCCTGCTACTGGCTCCCGGTGACGAGATCCTGATTCCCAATCCCGGCTATCCCACGTTTGCCATGACCAGCCGGCTGCTGCATGCCGTGCCCGTGCAGTATCCCCTGTATCCCGCCCACGATTTCCAGCCGCGCATCGCGGACATCGAGGCGCTCATCACGGACCGGACACGCGTGCTCGTGCTCAACTCGCCGTCGAACCCCCTGGGCGCAGTCCTCCGGGAGGACCTGACCCGGGAACTGGTGGAGCTGGCCCGCCGGCACGACCTGTGGATCATCTCGGACGAGTGCTACGAGGCCTTCACCTACGACGTTCCGCACGTGAGTCCTGCCCGGTTCGACAGCACCGTTCCCGGCGAGGCCCGCGTCTTCACATCGCTGACGCTTTCCAAGACCTATGGGCTCACCGGGCTGCGCATCGGCGCCCTGGTCTGCCCGCCCGGTCTGGAGCAGCGCATGAACAACGTCATGGAGGCCATCGTCTCCTGCGTGGCATCGCCGTCCCAGTACGCGGCGCTCGCCGCCCTGACCGGCCCCCAGGACTACGTGTCGCAGGCCCACGCGCACTACCGCGCCAACCGTGACGCCGCATCCGCTGTGCTGGCAGAGAAGGGCATTCCATTTCTCAGTGCCCAGGGCGCGTTCTACCTCTGGGCGGACGTCTCGCACGTGAGCGGCGGAAACGTCAGGGCCTGGGTGAAGCAGTTCCTCGCCGACGCCGGTGTCTCTTTTGCTCCCGGAACTGCTTTTGGTTCCATCGGCGAGGGCTGGATCCGCATAGCCCTGTGCGGGGATCAACGCGAATTGGTCGAGGGCGTGGGCCGGTTGCCCCGCAGGCATCCGGCTCCGTAGAGGGTCTCTAGTTTGCTTTGGTTTTAGTAGTCGGCAGCGGGTTTAGTAGTTGGTCCGTTCGGCGTTGCTGCGCCACGCATCGAATGGGCTGCCCGACGTCGGAACCGGAGTGTGGCTGACCGGCAGCAATTCCGGCCGGGAGCCATCGAAGTACTCATAGAAGACGGCGTCGTCAAAACCCGCCGCTGCTGCACCGTGCCTGTCGGCCGCGAAGTACACCCGGTCAATCCGCGCCCAGAGGGCGGCCGCGAGGCACAGCGGGCATGGCTCGCAGCTGGCGTAAAGGACTGCGCCACTCAGGTCGAAATTTTTCGTCTCAGCAGCGGCAGTGCGGATTGCCACCACCTCGGCATGGGCGGTGGGGTCGTTGTCCCGTGTGACGCGGTTGACCCCTTCGTGGACGGTGCCGTCGGCCGTGACCACCAGTGCGCCGAAGGGTCCGCCGCCGGCCGCGACGTTCCGTTCAGCCAGGGCCACCGCCTCGGTCAGGTAGCCGGTCACGTCTGCAGCTGATGGGTGGGCGCGCATGGTCTGATCATAGCCAGCCCGACGGGTGTGGCGGGACAGGTTTGCCCCCCGCATTCCGGGAGCCGGTGGGCAGTAGCTCACCGCCAGCCTGATTGTGAGGACAACGGATCCCTTGCATGTTCTCGCCGGCGCCCTTCATTCCCGGTGGGGGCGTGATCTGAAGTATTGGTTGCGGCGGGGTTTACGCCCCCGGTCGAGTTCTGGTGGTGGTTTGAACCAGGGGACTTCGTTGGTGACTTCGATGGTCCAGTTTTCCTTATGGATCAGGTGGTGGTGATAGCTGCAGAGGAGGACGCCGTTTGCGGTGCTGGTGGGTCCGCCGCGTGACCAGTAGGTGATGTGGTGGGCTTCGCACCAGGGTGCGGGCATGGTGCATTGCGGGAACGCGCAGCCTTGGTCGCGGGCCATGATGGCTTTGCGGATGTGGGGCGGGAAGATCCGTGAGGCGCGGCCGACGTCGAGGATGCGGCCGCCGGTGCCGAGGACGACGGGGATGAGGTCGGCGTCGCAGGCGATTTTGCGGATCGTGGCCGGGTTCACCGGCCCGCTGAACGCGAACAGGGCTGTGCCGTCGCCGGTTCGGGCGGCGTTGAGCGGACCGGCGGAGGCTGGCTGCAGATCCTGATCGCCTTGGGCCCACTGTGTGTCCAGCGCTCCTTGGAGACTGGCGGTGCTGGGCTGGCCCAGCCATTGCTCGACTCTGGCGAGCAGGTCGCGGTAGTCGATGGTGACCAGGATCTGCGGGCGGTGCCGCCGTTGGCGGGCAGGGCGTCGGTGGTGAGGGCGGTTTGGCAGGCGCCGACGAGCCCGTCGAGGCGTTTCTGCCCCTGCGACCGGTGATCCAGGTCGATTTCCGGTACACCCGGGCTGTCCCACCGGGCAAGGACAGCATCAGCATCCGCCGCCCCGCTGGTCCCGCCGCCGCCGCGCCGTCCCGCCGCCGGCGCCGTGGCTGCCATTCCCGCCATCGCCGTCGCTGCCATTCCCGTCTGCGTGTTCCGGGGCCGGGGTGCGGGGGTTGGTGGCGGTGTTCATGGCGGTGGTGAGGGTTTCGAACTGTTCGGGGGTGGCGAAGATTTCCAGGTGGTGCAGGCCGTGTTTGGGGCGGCGGATGAAGGCGCCCTGGATCTGGCGGAGCGCGGGTTCGGAGGGTTCGGGGCCGTCCTGGTCGATCGCCTCGGCCCAGTGCCGGGCGACGCGCGTGACGAAGTCGGCGTCATTGTCGATCGCCGTTTGAGTGAGTTCGTGTTCCATCGCGGCGGTGCGGGCGGGGGTGGTGAAGTGCCGGGCCCGGTCCAGGGCGAGGGTGATCGTGGTCGCGGCACGGGAGCTGACCTGGGCGGTGCTGACCGCCGTCGCGAGTTCCCCGTAGCGGGGCGGTAGCTGTTGGCCGCCGAATCCTGCCCTGGGAAGGATGGAGTCGGCCAGGGTGAGGCGGCGGCGGGCCTCGCAGGCGCTGATGCCCAGCCTGGTCCGAAGGAAATCCACGGTATTCCGGGAACCATCAGCATTGGGGTCCGCATCCGGGACGGGAACGGCGTCGGGGACCAGGGGTGCCGCGGCGGCGGTGAGGGCCGCGGTGCGGGACCTCTCCACGGCACCGGCGGCGACTACCTGCAGATGCTCCACCCTCCGGGAGAGCCGCTCCACCGCCGTCATCCCCCGAGACAGAACCCAACCCACCGGCACCGGGCCCTAAGGCCCGGTTCCCGGTGAATCCCCCCATGGCTTCCATAGACCGAGTCTGGACTGGGGGTCTGACATTTTTCGCCGCGTCATCCGGCGTCCAGCCCTCGGAAGCACTACCGTCGGGAGCCGCTCCGGTGAGCCAGCCGCCGCCGTCGATCCCTGCCACGGAGCCTGACCCACCGGCACCGGGCCCGACGGCCCGGTTCCCGGTGAATCCCCCAATGGCTTCCATAGACCTATTCTGCTCAGGGGGTCTGACAGTAATGATGAAATTGGCTTGTGCTGCCGGTGTGGCTCTGGTTCTGACTGACGCCCCCCGCGAAGGGTTTGTCTTGAAAATGATTTGTCCGGCCGTCGGCACAGGCTGCAGTAAACGCGGCGGCCAGGTGGACATGACCTCATAGGAGCCTGCTCGAAGAATCCCATTACTGTCTTGTCTGCCCACCCGGCCGGCGTGCCCCTTTGTGTCCCCACCGCACGCAACGGAAGGCAGGGCTAGCTTCATCATGGCAAACCAACATCTGAAAGTCATCGCCGGGATCGACACTCACGCCGACACCCACCACGTCGCAATCATCGACGAGACCGGCAGACACATTACGGACAAAGAGTTTCTCGCTGTGGGTTCGGGCTACCGGAGCATTGCGGCCTTCATCATCGGGTTCGGCCAGGTCATTGCCGCCGGGGTGGAAGGCACCGGCAGCTACGGTGCCGAACTCGCCCGTGTCCTGACCGGGGAAGGCATCCGGGTTCTGGAAGTCATGCGCCCGAACCGGCAGGGACGCCGGCTCAGGGGCAAATCCGATCCCCTGGACGCGTACCAGGCGGCCGAGGCTGCGCTGGCCGGCCGGAACGTTGCAACACCAAAATCCAGGGATGGCGCGGGTGGAATCCCTGCGGGTCCTGCGCGCCGAGCGGGCAACGGCCATGCGCGCCCGGGTAGCGGTCATGACCCAGATCAAAAGCATCCTCACGGCAGCACCCGAGACGCTCCGGGCCAAATACCGGCACCTGACCCGCGCCGCCATGATGGCCGCCCTGGAGAAAACCCGCCCCGCAGGGGACATGACAAAACCCGTGAACGCCACCGCGGCCGTGCTCAAACGCCTCGCCATCCGTTACCGCGCCTTGGATCAGGAAGTGGCCCGTGATCGACGCCGAGCTCGACGCGATCATCAGAATTCATGCCCCGATGCTCCGCGACGTCAGGGGCGTAGGAACGGACGTCGCCAGCCAACTGCTGGTTACCGTCGGCGATAACCCCGAACGGATCACCTCTGAAGCCAAATTCGCTGCCCTCGCGGGTGTCGCGCCGATACCGGCTTCCTCAGGAAGAACGACGCGGCACCGGCTCAGCCGCGGTGGTGACAGGCAGGCCAACAAAGCCATCCACCACGTCGCCCTGGTCCGGATGAGAACCGACGCCCGTACCAGGAACTACGTGGCTAAGCGCCAGGCCGAAGGCAAAAGCACCACCGAGATCATCCGGTGTCTCAAACGCTACATCGCCCGCGAAATCTACGACCAAATCATCCATCCGCATCCGGCACCGGACGCCGGGTCACTTCGCGTACTGCGCAAGACCAAGAACATCACCCTCCAAGCCGCAGCGGACAGCCTGCACGTCTGGCCCACCTCGCTCTCCCGCCTCGAACGCGGAATTACGCGCAACGACGAGTTCTACCAACGGTACGAAGACTGGCTCAACTCGCCGTCCGCAGAAACCGCAAAAACACCTTCTGTGTTGCGGATCCGGCCGGCTGGCGCCTAGAAGGGGCACGGACCAACGGTGACCGGGCTCGGCGCCCCGCGACCCCTGCAGTAATGACCGGGGACGCTCTGGGGTCAAGGGCGGCCGGAGGCCGTCGCGCAGCGATCGATAGACCCTTGACGCCACTAGGCAGTTCCCCGGTCACCCCTGTCACGACGCGGGGCGCCGAACCGTTGACACCAATAGGAGCATCATTATTAGTCCCCGCATTGGTGACGTCCCCGCCCAGCCGGCCACCGCCGTCGTTCCCGGAGATGGAAGCCAGCCCACCGGCACCGGGCGGCCCGGTTCCCGGTGAATCCCCCGATGGCTTCCATAGACCAAGTGTGAGCCGGGGGTCTGACGTTAATGGTCTGACATTCTTCCCCGCCGGCGCCGATGGCTCCCATAAGTCCTTGGTAAGAGCACTTGGAGAGCATCGGCCCATCGACAGGCTCCGAAGGCGGGCCTAGAATACGCGCGTCGGGGGACCCGATTTTCGGACCACATATCGGTCTCAATGTTCTGGATGCGCACCATCGACATTGGAGACGGTATGGAAAAGCAACGAGCATTTTTGGCGGCGGTCGCGGCTGCCGCACTCCTGTTGTCGGCGTCCCCGGCGGGCCATGCAGCCCCGGCCGGCGACGCGAAAGGGAGCCAGCCCGCACCGGTTGTGCTTGCGAAAGGCCTCTTGAGTCCGCTCCACCTCAGCGACGGCCAGGACGGTTCCGTGCTGGTCAGCGAGGAATTCGCGGGGCGGCTGACCAAAATCGCCCGGGACGGCAGCAAGTCGGTGGTCTACCGGGATGCAGCCTGGGATGTGGCTGGCACCGACCGCCGCGGCCGGACCATCTACATCGCCGAGAGCCAGGGCGCCGGCCCCATGGATCCGAGGCCCTTGGCCGGACACATCAGGAGCATTGACGCCGACGGCAAGCAACGTACCTTCGGCGACCTGGCCGCCCTTGAGACGAAGCACAACGCCGACGGCGGCACCAGCTTCGGTTTCAAGAATCTCCCTGCCGCCTGCGCTGCAAAACTGCCGAAGGACGTGCCCATCTCCTACAAGGGCCAGATCGATTCGCATCCCTATGGAATCGACGTCTATGGCAGCACCATCTACGTTGCCGACGCCGGAGCCAACAGCATCGTTTCGGTCGACGTGAAGTCAGGTGAGGCTGAGACGGTTGCCGTGCTGCCGGCCCGGCCGCACACCTTCACCGCCGCGGAGGCTGCGGCCCTCAAACTTCCGGGCTGCATCGTCGGGCACACCTACCGGTTCGAGCCGGTACCAACCGATGTTAAGCGCGGACCGGACGGCTGGCTGTATGTCTCCGTGCTGCCCGGCGGTCCGGAGGACCCGGCACTGGGAGCCCGCGGAGCTGTGTTCAAGATCAATCCGGACAACGGCCGCGTCAAGCTGTTTGCCGACGACGTCATGTCACCGACCGGCGTGGACATGGACGACGACGGGCACGTGTATGTCGCGTCCCTGTTCGGCAAGGGCGTGCTGAGGCTGTCTGCCCATTCCGGCAAGCAGACGGTGGTGCTTCCGGGTGTGCTCACGGCCGACGTCGACATCAGGGGCGAAACCGTCTATGCCACGGTCAATTCCCTGCCGGTTCCGAATGCGGCACCGGACGGCCGCGTCGTGAAGATGCCGCTGGACGACTGATAGAGGAGATGTTAAATGCAAGGGCGCGGCAGGACCGTAAAGATCCTGCCGCGCCCTGGGCTCTGCCTGATGGCGCAGGTTCTGCCCTGCAGACCGGGAAGGCTAGTGGTTCCGGTCCTCATCGATTGAGTCGCCGTCCACCAGATCGAGGTCCTCTTCGTCGAAGTCGTCTTCGTCGATTTCCACGTCCGGCTGGACGTCGCTCTTGTACGGGTCGGCCTCGCCCGCATGCTTGGCGTTCCGTGCCAGTTCGGCCACCTCGGCGTCGCGCTGCTTCGCCGTGCGGAGCAGCTCCTCGAGGTTGGACGCATTCACGGGGATCTGGTCCGCCACGAACTCAAGCGTGGGGGTCAGCCGGGCAGTGATGTTCCGGCCAACTTCCTGCCGAAGCACGCCCTTGGCCTTCTCCAGCCCCTTGGCGGCATCAGCCTGCACGGCCTGGTCGCCGAACACGGTGTAGTACACGGTCGCATGCTGCAGGTCGTTGGTCACCCGGGCGTCGGTAACGGTAATCCCCTCAAGCCGGGGATCCTTCACCTTCCGGCCCAAAGCCTCAGCAACAACAACCTTAATCCGCTGCGCCATCTTGGCAGCGCGTGCCGGATCAGCCATTTTTACTCCTAGAAAAATTTGAGGGTACGACGGCGGCACAATAGCTGCGTCGACCGTAGCAGTTATCTGCCACGCACCTGAGGCGAGTCTACGACGCACCCGTTGGATTTTTTGCGGCGGCGTGGGAGGGCATCCAAGGTGGCAGCAGAGGGCCCCGATGCGGGCTTGCGAGCATTGGAAGGCTGACTCCGCTGCCGAAGCTGGGTGACCGACGTCGTTAGACGTAGGCCACCCAGCGAAGGGGCGGGGCCGCCGGGAAAACCCAACGGCCCCGCACTTCGGAACGCTAAACCGCCTTAGACGCGCGGCTTCTCGCGCATCTCGAAGGTCTCGATGATGTCGCCTTCAACGATGTCGTTGTACGAGCCAAGTCCGATACCGCACTCGAAGTCCGTGCGGACCTCGGTGACGTCGTCCTTGAAGCGCTTGAGCGTCTCCACCGTGAGGTTGTCGCCGATGAGCTTGCCGCCGCGGCTGATGCGGGCCTTCGTGTTGCGTCGGATGGTACCGGTGCGAACGATGGAGCCTGCAATGTTGCCGAACTTGGAGGAACGGAACACTTCGCGGACTTCGGCCGTGCCAAGCTGGACCTCTTCGTACTCCGGCTTGAGCATGCCCTTGAGGGCCAGCTCAATGTCATCGATTGCGGAGTAGATGACGGAGTAGAAGCGCATGTCCACGCCTTCGCGGTCTGCCAGTTCGGCAACCCGCTCGGCAGGCTTGACGTTGAAGCCGATGATGACGGCGCTGTCGACGGTCGCCAGGTTGACGTCGTTCTGCGTGATCGCACCAACACCGCGGTGGATAACGCGGAGCTGGACGCCTTCGCCGACATCGATCTTGAGCAGCGCGTCTTCGAGGGCTTCCACGGCACCGGACACGTCACCCTTGAGGATGAGGTTGAGGGTGTCGATCTTGCCTTCGGCGACGGCCTGGTCGAAGTCTTCCAGGCTGATGCGCTTGCGGCGCTTGGCGAGCTGGGCGTTGCGCTCAGCGGCTTCACGCTTCTCGGCGATCTGGCGGGCGGTACGCTCGTCGGCGGTCACCAGGAAGGTGTCACCGGCGCGCGGCACGTTGGACAGGCCGAGGACCTGGACCGGGCGGGACGGCAGTGCCACGTCGAGTGCTTCGCCGTCCTCGTCGAACATGGCGCGGACGCGGCCGTGGGCCGTACCCGCCACGATCGTGTCGCCGACAGCGAGGGTACCGGACTGCACCAGGACGGTGGCCACGGAACCGCGGCCCTTGTCCAGGTTCGCTTCGATGGCGATACCGCGGGCGGCCTTGTCCGGGTTGGCCCGCAGGTCAAGCGCGGCGTCAGCGGTCAGCAGGACAGCGTCGATCAGCTCGTCAATGTTCAGGTTCTGGCGGGCAGAGACCTCAACGAACATGGTGTCGCCACCGTATTCTTCGGGAACCAGGCCGTACTCGGTGAGCTGGCCCTTGACCTTGTCCGGGTTCGCGCCTTCCTTGTCGATCTTGTTCACGGCCACGACGATCGGCACGTTGGCCGCCTGGGCGTGGTTGAGGGCTTCAACGGTCTGGGGCATCACGCCGTCGTCCGCTGCCACAACCAGGATGGCGATGTCCGTGACCTTCGCACCACGGGCACGCATGGCGGTGAACGCCTCGTGACCCGGGGTATCGATGAAGGTGATGTCGCGCAGCGCACCCTCATGCTCGTGGCTGATCTGGTAGGCACCGATGTGCTGCGTGATGCCGCCGTGCTCGCCGGCAACGACGTCAGAGTTACGGATGGCATCCAGCAGGCGCGTCTTACCGTGGTCAACGTGGCCCATGACGGTGACTACCGGAGGACGTGCCTCAAGCTCTTCGTCACCTTCGGCCTCGAGTTCGGCTTCGACGTCAATATCGAACGTGCTGAGCAGCTCGCGCTCCTCATCCTCCGGCGAAACAACCTGCAGCTTGTAGCCGAGTTCCTCGCCGAGGAGTGCAAAGGTGTCCTCGTCCAGCGACTGGGTTGCCGTTGCCATTTCACCGAGGTGGAAGAGCACGGTAACCAGCGCGGCGGGGTTCGCCTCGATCTTGTCAGCAAAGTCCGTGATGGACGAGCCACGGCGAAGCCGGATAACAGTGTTGCCGTCGCCGCGGGGTACGCTCACGCCACCCAGCGACGGTGCGCTCATCTGCTCAAGTTCCTGGCGCTTTGCGCGCTTCGACTTGCGCTGCTTGCCGCGGCCAGCGCCGCCCTTGCCGAACGCACCCTGGGTTCCACCGCGACCGCGGCCACCCTTGCCGAAGCCACCGCCGGCCGGAGCACCGCCGCCGCCACCGGGACCGCCGGTTCCGGGAGCGCCGGGACGGCCGGGGCCGCGTCCGCCGCCACCGGGACGGCCGGCACCTGCAGGTGCTGGACGCTCGGTGCGGTTAGGCATCATGCCAGGCGTGGGCCGGTTTCCGCCGGCGCCCGGACGGGGACCGCCGGGGCGGGGTCCGCCTGCACCGGCTGCCGGACGCGGACCGGGCGTAGCGCCCGGACGCGGAGCACCGGGGCGGGGTCCGCCTGCACCGGCTGCCGGACGCGGACCGCCGGGACGGTCGGCGTCAGTGCGGCCGCCGCCGGGACGGGGCATGCCCTGGGACGTGGCAAACGGGTTGTTGCCCGGGCGCGGCGGACGTTCGCCGTCTCCTCCGCGGCCGCGGGGCATGCCCTGGGACGTAGCGAAGGGGTTGTTGCCGGGGCGGGGGCCACCGGGACGCGGAGCGCCGCCCGGACGTGCGGGGGTCTCAGCCTTGGGCGCGGGACGGGCTCCCGGCTTGGCACCGGTGGAGGGTGCAGCAGGCGTTCCGGCAGCGGGAGCTGCCGGGGCGGCGGGAGCTGCAGGCGCCTCCGCCTTGGGGGCGGGTGCCGGAGCGGGCGCCGGGGCCGGAGCGGGTGCCGCAGCCTTGGGTGCAGCAGGACCGGGAGCCGGCGCGGGACGGGATTCGGCCGGCTTGGCCGGGGACTTGGGTGCAGCTACGGGCGCTTCGGACTTCGAAGCGGCGGCAGCCGGGAATGCGTTGCGGAGTTTCCGCACCACGGGGGCCTCAATGGTGGATGAGGCGGAGCGAACAAATTCGCCCAGTTCCTGCAGCTTGGTTACTGCATCTTTGGAAGTGATACCGAGCTCTTTCGCGAGCTCGTGTACGCGGACCTTGGCCACATTTCTCCTGTCTCGGTCCGCACCGAGCCAGGCACGAACCGTCTACTTCTTACTGCGGGCCCCCGCTGCTGTTACAGCTGAAAGGCCCATTGCAGAGCGCAACAAAGTTGTCATCGTTACGCACTCATCGCTGGGAACTCATCGGGTTTCCATCAGATTTCTGACCCGCTTTCAGGTTGGACGGTTGGTACTGCAGACGCCGGGACATCCGCAGCGTGCGCTCCTGCCGTTATCCGGCGTTCGACGGCGGCGGTTCCGGTTGACCCGTTGAGGGCCCTTCCGAAGGCTCGCCGCTTGACCGCCAGGGCCAGGCACGCTTCGCTGGGGTGCAGCCATGCACCCCGGCCAGCCATCCGGCGTCGTTCATCCACTACGACGGCGGACGAACCGCCGGCGTCGGAGACGAGCCGGAGTAACTCTGACCGCGGCCCCTTTTTCCGGCATCCGATGCAGGTACGCTGCGGCTGATTCCCGACATGTTGCACGTGTGCCACTTCCGAGTATCTTCCTGCCTGTACCTATCTGCCTGCCCGGCCGCCTGCCTCTGCCTTTCGGCAGGACCCGGCGCCCGAACACGCTGATGCCGGCCGCTAGGCGCGGCCAAGTTCTATTCTAGCCCCTCACGGGCCTTATACCCGAAACCGGAAACCGGAACTGCCCGCCACAGGAGCTGACAGTCCGGTCGGCATCAGGTGCTGTGCCGGATGGTTTTTCGGCCGTTCGGCCACGCCTCCTAGCCGCGGGGAGCGGCGGCGTCGGAGACGATATCGATGCGCCAGCCCGTCAGCTTGGCGGCAAGCCGGGCGTTCTGGCCTTCCTTGCCGATGGCGAGTGAGAGCTGGTAGTCCGGAACCACAACGCGGGCCGAACGGGTTGCCTCGTCGGTGATCGTGACGGAATTCACGCGCGACGGCGACAATGCGCTGGCGATGAACGTTGCCGGATCCTCGCTGAAGTCAACGATGTCGATCTTCTCGTCGTTCAGTTCGGTCATGACCGCCCGCACGCGCGAGCCCATTTCGCCGATGCACGCGCCCTTGGCGTTGATGCCCGGGGTGTTCGCCTTGACCGCAATCTTGGTGCGGTGCCCGGCCTCGCGGGCCAGGGCGACAATCTCCACGGAGCGGTCGGCGATCTCGGGGACCTCCAGTTCGAAAAGCTTCCGAACCAGGCCCGGGTGCGAACGGGACAGGGTGATGGACGGGCCCTTGGTACCGCGGTGCACGTCGATCACGTACGCGCGGAGCCGGTTCCCGTGAATGTACTTCTCCCCCGGCACCTGTTCCGGCGGCGGAAGCAGGGCCTCCACGGTGCCGAGGTTGACCTGGATCATGTGCGGGTTGTTGCCCTGCTGGATCAAACCGGCAACAAGCTCACCCTCGCGCCCCTTGAACTCGCCCAGGACGTTGTCGTCCTCAACGTCGCGCAGCCGCTGCAGGATGATCTGGCGCGCGGTGCTGGCGGCGATGCGGCCAAACCCGGCCGGCGTGTGTTCGAACTCGCCGATCGGTGCGCCGTCGTCGTCAATCTCGGTGGCCCAGATGGTCACATGGCCGCTCTTGCGGTCCAGCTCCGCCCTGGCCTTCTCAAAGGCGCCCGGCGACTTGTGGTAGGCAACGAGCAGTGCCTGCTCGATTGTGGGGATGAGGAGATCCAGCGGGATTTCGCGCTCACGCTCCAGGAGTCTCAGCGCGCTCATATCAATATCCATCAGGCCTCCTCAGAAGGTCCATTGTGCTCAGTTTCCAGACCGGCCTCGTCGAGGCGGCTGAACTCAATTTCGACTTTTCCGCTGCGGATCTTGTCGAAAGGAAGTTTTACGGGGTCGCCCTGCCTGGGCTTCATACCCTTTTTCACGGCGATTTCGGGGACGATGGTCACGCCGGCGTCGTCGACGGAACTGATCCTGCCCGTGACATTCTCATCCTGGATCACGTTCACGGTGACCATGCGGCCACGGGCGCGGTGCCAGTGCCGGGGCTCGGTCAGCGGGCGCCCCACGCCGGGCGATGAGACCTCAAGGTCATAGGGCCGGCTGTCTGTTCCGGGGTCGTTGTCCAGGATGTCGGAAAGTTCCTTGGAGATGTCCGCAATGACGTCAAGGCTCACGCCGCCCGTTTCTTCCTGCGGCAGATCCACCACTACGTGGACTATCCGGTTGGAACCTGCAATCTGGATGGCAACATCCTCCAGGTAGAGGCGGTGGGACTGGACCGCGGGCTCCAGTAGCGACCGAAGGCGTTCAGCCTCGGGATTGTGGACAGCCGCGGCTTCAGCCTTTCCCGCGCCGGTCCGGTCTGATGAAGTCGTGGCTTCTGCATTACTCACGATGCCGGCCGCCTCCCGATAGATGATGTTGTGACTACTAGCGTAGCGATTTTCCGGGCGCCTTGGTGCACGGACTTCCTCCCGGCCGTGACAACATGGTCTGTTGTGAATGACGACAGCGGGCGAAAAAGAAGGCCGGGCAATTATCTCCGGTATGCCCTGCTGGCACTCGCCGCGTTCCTGGTGCTGAGTCTCGGTTTTGCGCTGATTCCGCGGGAATCACCGGCACCTGCAGCCCCATCGTTCTCCGAGCAGGCACGCACCGCTGCCCTCGCCGAAACCCTGGATTTGAGGGCTGCCAGCCAGCAGCTCGCGAACGGATCGTCCGGTGCCCGGCGCCAGCTGTTTTCGCACGCTGTGACTTTGCTGACTACGCAGGCAAGGGCGCTCCTTCTGCCGGGCGGCGACACCTCCAGCCCTGCGGTTGGGACAGGTTCGGCGCCCGGCGCCAGTTCAGCGGCCGGCGCGTCCGGAACCGCCGGCCCGTCCGCCGGGGCGCCCGGAACCGCCAGCGCGTCCGCCGGGGCAACATCGGCACCAGCGCCCTCGGGCACGGCAGCACTGCCGGCGCTGGTCACCGCGCTGTCCAAGAGCGGCAAGGAACGCCTCCTCCACGCCGAGAAGGCCGACGGCGGGATGGCCCGCCTGCTTACGGCGGTGGGGACCGCCCAACTGCTTCAGGCGACGACCCTGGCGCAGGCTGCGGGAACGCCGCCACCGGCGCTCCCGGCGCCGTCGGCGACACAGCGCAACGCCGCCACCGCCTGTTCGGTCACCAGCCCCTCTGGCAGCGGTGCCCGGTCGCAGGATGGCGCCCAATCAAGCAGCAGTGATCAATCAAACAACAGTGACCCATCAAGCAGCAGTGGCCAATCCAGTGGCAGTGACCAGTCCGGCCAAACAACCGGTCCCGCCGACACTGCCACGCTGGCTGCCGCCCTTGGCCGGGCAGTCCGGACAGAGGTGGAAACGGTCTATGGCTACCAGGTGGCACTGACCCGCCTGGAGGGGGCCGCTGCGGAACAGGCCGCCGGACTGTTGGCCAAGCACGAGGCCGTGGTGGGCCAGGCCGAGGCGTACACGCGCGTTCACTGCGTCTCCGTTCCTCCCCGCGAACCGGGCTACACCCTGGACACCTCGTTCCTGCAGAAGCCTGCCGCTGGCTTGGCCAGCCTGGAAGCCGGAACGCTCCCGGTCTACGGCGACCTTGTGGCCCTGAGCGACGGCGAGACGCGGAAGTGGGCCGTCTCCTCGCTGGTCGCAGCCGCCCAGCGGACCATGCGCTGGGGATCCGATCCCGGCCCCGTGCCCGGCATTGTGCTGGACACCTCGCTCCTGCCGGAGCTTCCGGAGCCGGCGGCACCCTCGGCGCACCCGACCGGAGACGGCACGGCAACGCCCTAGGTTCCACTGGCTGGCGGCTGCCTCCAAGTGGTTTGCTGGAGCCATGGAGTCAGCGGACAATCCGGCATTGCCCCCTGCGGGGCAGCACGCCAATGAGCCCCACAGCAATGACATCGTGCACCGCCTGAACTGGCTGCGTGCCGGTGTCCTCGGAGCCAACGACGGGATCGTCTCGGTCGCGGCAATTGTGGTGGGCGTAGCCGGTGCCACCAGCGAGCACGGCCCCATCCTCGCGGCCGGTGCAGCCGGCCTGGTGGGCGGTGCCGTCTCGATGGCCCTGGGCGAGTACGTCTCCGTCAGCAGCCAGAGCGACAGCCAGAAGGCGATGATCGAGAAGGAACGGCGGGAACTTGCCGAGGAACCGGAAGAGGAGCTGACGGAACTCGCTGCGATCTACCGGAGCAAGGGCCTCAGCGAGGAAACGGCCCGGAACGTGGCACGGGAACTCACCGAGCACGATGCCCTGGCTGCTCACCTTTCCGCCGAGCTCAATATTGACGAAGAGGACATCGTGAGCCCTTGGCATGCCGCCTTTGCGTCAGCCATCGCGTTCACACTGGGGGCCTTGCTGCCGATGCTCGCCATCATGCTGCCTCCCGAAAACATTCGCGTTGCGGTGACCTTTGGAGCGGTCCTGCTGGCCCTGGCCGTGACGGGTGCCGTCGGCGCGTGGATTGGCGGCGGCTCAAAAATCCGGGCAGCTGCACGGGTGGTGGTGGGAGGCGGCCTTGCCCTGGCCGCGACCTTCACCATCGGCAACCTGCTGGGCGCCACCGGCATCATGTAGGGGCGCCAGAGGACCTTTCTGGCAGGAGCTGTCCCCTACCGGCCTTCCGACGCCCCCTCTACTACGCTGGAGATGTGAGCCCGCCAGCAGACGTTCCTATTCCGCCGGACCTGATGCGCCGCTATTCCCGCAACAGTGCCGGCAGGGCCTGGCTGGCGTCGTTGCCGGACATGATCCGGGGCCGGCTGGACCAGTGGCAGCTCGAGCTTGACCTGGAACCGGGAACCCTTCCGTGGAGCGGGCACGGCGGTGTTGTGGTCCCGGTCCGCGCGGCAGGAGTGGCCGCTGCATTGAAGGTGGCTTTTCCGCACGACGAAGCGCTGGTGGAGCGCCATGCACTGGCGCTGTGGGACGGCCATGGTGCAGTGCAGCTGCTTGCCTCCGACGCCGGTACGTGCTCCATGCTCCTTGAGCGGCTGGATGCCGGCAGGTCGCTGCGGACCGAGCCGATGGACACTGCCCTTGAGGTGTGGGGCAGGCTGATGCGGGAGCTGAGCCTCGTGCCCGACGGCCGGCCGCAGTGGCAGGAATTTGTGCACGTGGCCGCCCGGGCGGAACAGTGGAGCGACGACCTGCCGGCCGAATGGGAACAGCTGGGCCGCCCGTTCCCCCGGTGGCTGCTGGAGGCCGCGCTCGAGGTCTGCCAGACGCGCGGTGCCGTGGGCCGCCGCTCCTCCGACGACGTCCTGGTCAACACTGATTTCCACTACCTCAACATCCTGGCCAGGCTTGACGAGAGGGGCAGTGCTGCAGCCACCGGCTTTGCCGCCATCGACCCGCAGCCGATGGTGGGCGAGGCGGAATTCGCCGTTGCACCCGTACTCTGGAACCGGATTCCGGACCTGCCCGCAAGAGATCCCGCCGCCGGCCTGCTCGCAAGGTGCCATGACTTCAGCGTCGCCGCTGGACTGGACCCTGAAGTGGCCCGCCAGTGGAGCCTGGCCCGCGAGGTGGACAACGCCCTGCACTACACCTCCAGGCCTGGCCACGGCGGAGACATGGCCCGCTCGCTGTGGGTGGCCAGCACGCTCGCGGGGCGGACACTGGACGGGCTTCCGGCCGCCCATGATCTGCCCGAACCGGGCGAGGACGCCCTGGATTCGGCCCCGACCTAGGCCGTCAGGACCTTTCGGAGCGGGCGGCTTCCAACGCAGTCCGGACCGCGTCCACAGCCGTGGCCAGGTCGCCGGCGTCGGTGCTCCAGTTGCTCACGGATATCCGCACCACGTCCCTGCCGTGCCAGCGGGAACCGGACATCCAGACCTTCCCGTCGGCGATAAGCCTGTCCGCTACCCGGCGCGTCATGGCATCGTCCCCGAAGGCGACCGTGATCTGGGTATAGCCGACGTCGTTGAGGACCTCCACCCCCTCGACGGCGGTGAGCTCCTCGGCGAGTTGGGCAGCAGACGCGGCGAGGCGGCGTATCTGTTCGGCCACGCCGTCCCTGCCGAGGGACTTCAGCGCGGCCCAGACCGGCACTCCCCTGGCCCTGCGGGAAAGCTCCGGGACCCGCTGGCTGGGATGTCCGGCGCCGTCAACGTCCTGAAGGAGGTAGCTGGCGTTCAGCCCCATGGCGCTGCGCAGGGCTTGGGCGTCCCGGACCGCGACGACGCCGCAGTCGTACGGGACGTTGAGGCTCTTGTGCGCGTCGGTGGCCCAGGAGTCCGCCCCTTCGACGCCCGCGGTCAGTCCGGCGAGCTCCGGGACGGCAGCGGCCCAGAGTCCGAAGGCCCCGTCCACGTGCACCCAGGCCCCATGTGCCTTGGACACGGCGATGGCTGCGCCGAAGGGATCGAAGGCTCCGGAGTGGAGGTTTCCGGCCTGCAGGCACACCAGCACGAGGGCGGGAGGAGAGCTCTGGCCGGATGCCGCAGCATGGTCCAGCGCGATCCGGTCCAGCGCACAGTCCAGCTCCGCTGCCTCGATGCGTCCCTGGCTGTCCGCCGGAACCACGGTGGGGCTGCCCATTCCGAGGTAGCGCAGCGCGACGTCCACCGTCTCGTGCCGCTCCTTCCCCACCAGGCAGTGGATCCGCGGCGCGCCAAAGAGTCCGTCGCGTTCCAGGTCCCATCCCGCGTTTTTCAACAGGCGCCAGCGCGCGGCTGCCAGCCCGGTGAAGTTGGCCATGGTGGCTCCGGTGACAAAGCCGACATCGGATTCCTCCGGCAGGCCAAGCAACTGCAGCAGCCAGTGGCCGGCGGCGTCCTCGATGGCAGCTATGGCGGGCGTCGCATAGCGGAGCACCGAGTTCTGGTCCCACGCGCTGACAAGCCAGTCGGCCGCCATGGCTGCAGGAAGCGTGCCGCCGATGACCCAGCCGAAGAAGCGCCCGGACGGCATCGCCATGAGGCCCGGTTCGGCGTGGCGGGCCAGGTAGTCCACCACGGCGGCCGGGGCCATCCCTGACTGCGGCAGCGCGCCGTCGAACGCTGCGGCGAGTTCCCGGGCTGCCTGCTGCGGACCTACCCGGCGGGTGGACTGGCTTTCCAGCCAGAGCGTCGCGTGCCGGACGGCTGCAGCCAGGGCCTCCCTGTACGGTTCTGCACCGGCGGACATAGGTGCATGCTACGCCCTCCCCCGGTCGACCGCGAGGAGCTGCTCAGGCGAGGGGCCGGCTCAGGCGAAGTTCTCCTGCCAGACGTCAAAGGCGAGCTTGACGATCAGGGCGAAAACCACCACCAGGAAGACCACGCGCACGAATTTGCTCCCCTGTTTTACAGCGGTGCGTGCGCCGAGGTAACCGCCGGCCATGTTCGCTGCGCCCAGCAGCAGGCCAACGCCCCACAGCAGCGAGCCGTGCGGAAGGAAGAAAATGAGGGCCCCGGCGTTCGTGGCCATGTTGACGATCTTCGCCTTGGCGCTGGCCTCGAGGAAGGCGTATCCCATCGCCGAAACCAATGCGATCACCAGGAACGAACCAGTGCCTGGCCCGATCAGGCCGTCGTAGAAACCGATGACGGCACCGATGGCACAGGCCACCACATAGTGGGTGCGTCCGTCGTGCCTGAGCTCGGTGAGGTGTCCGGCGTCGGGCTTGAGGGCCGTGAACAGCGCGACGGCCACCAGCGCCACCACAATGATCGGTTTGAACACCTCCGCCGGCAGCCGGGTGGCCAGCAGTGCACCGCCGAAGCTGCCCGCCAGCGCAATGGCTGCCATCGGCACGGCCGTCCTCAGATCCGGCCGGACGCGCCCGTAATAGGTCACGGCACTCGTGGTGGTGCCGAAGATGGAGCCCATCTTGTTAGTGGCCAGCGCCTGCACCGGGGTGATCCCCGGCACCAGCAGCAGCGCCGGCAGCTGCAGCAGGCCGCCACCGCCCACCACGGCATCCACCCAGCCGGCTGAGAAGCCAGCCACCACTATCAGGACGATAGTGGCGAGCTGGATTGACTCAAACCCCGAAACCACTGGGGGTGGGCGTCAGTTGCTGCGGACGGCGTTGACCACGTAGTCAACAGCCTTGTCCACGGCCACGTTTTCGGCCTCGCCGCTGCGGCGGTCTTTGATTTCGACGACGCCGTCCGCGAGTCCGCGGCCGACGGCCAGGATGGTGGGCACACCGACAAGCTCGGCGTCGCCGAACTTAACTCCAGGGGAAACCTTGGGCCGGTCATCGTAGATGACCTCGAGGCCTGCGCCTTCGAGCTCGAGGGCGAGCTGCTCGGCGGCCTCGAAGATCTCGTCACCGCGGCCGACCGCCACGACATGGACGTCCGCCGGAGCCACGGAGCGGGGCCAGACGAGGCCCTTGGCGTCGTGGTTGGATTCCGCCAGCGCGGCCACCGCGCGGGTGACACCCACGCCGTAGGAACCCATGGTGACCACAACCTGCTTGCCATTCTGGTCCAGGACCTTCAGTTCCAGCGCTTCGGCGTACTTGCGTCCCAGCTGGAAGATGTGGCCCATCTCGATGCCGCGGGCGATCTCGAGCGGTCCGGAGCCGTCCGGGGCTTCGTCACCGGCGCGCACTTCGGTGCACTCGATGACCCCGTCCCAGGTGAAGTCGCGTCCCGCCACAAGGTCATAGACATGCTTGCCAGCCATGTTGGCGCCGGTGATCCAGGCCGTGCCGCTGACGACGCGCGGATCCACCAGGTACAGGAGCTTGGCGGCGCCCTCCAGGCCAAGGAGCGGCTCGTCCAGGGACATGCCCGGGCCAAGGTAGCCGCGAACGATGAGCGGGTTGCGGGCCAGATCCTCCTCACCGGCGGCTTCCACGGCAATTTCGCCGGCGACCGGAAGGTAGGCGCCGATGTTGGCCTCGACGCGCTTGAGGTCCACACCCCGGTCGCCCGGCACACCGAGGACGACGATCTGGCGCTCACCGGTGGGCAGCGTAACGGCGAGAACCACGTTCTTGAGCGTGTCAGCGGCAGTCCAGGGGCCGCCGTCGGCCTCGCTGCGCGGCGCGAGCTCGTTGGATGCCGCCACGAGCGTGTCGATCGTGGGGGTGTTCGGGGTGTCGCGGATCACCGCGGCCGGGGCGTTGGTGAAGTCGATCTCGGCGGGGGCCACCGTGGTCACTGCTTCGACGTTGGCGGCATAGCCGCCGGCGGAGCGAACGAAAGTGTCCTCGCCGACCTCCGTGGGGTGCAGGAATTCCTCGCTCTTGGAGCCGCCCATGGCGCCGGCCGTGGCCGTGACGGGAATGACTTCCAGGCCCAGCCGTTCGAAGATCTTCAGGTAGGCCTCACGGTGGGCGGCGTAGGCGGCATCCAGCCCGGCGTCGTCGACGTCGAACGAGTACGAATCCTTCATGATGAATTCGCGGCCGCGGAGCAGGCCGGCGCGCGGGCGTGCCTCGTCGCGGTACTTGTTCTGGATCTGGTAGATGCTCAGCGGCAGGTCCTTGTACGAGGAGTACAGGTCCTTGACCAGCAGGGTGAACATTTCCTCGTGCGTCGGTGCCAGCAGGTAGTCACCGCCCTTGCGGTCCTGAAGCCGGAACAGCCCTTCGCCGTATTCGGTCCAGCGGTTGGTCGCCTCGTAGGGCTCCTTCGGGAGCAGCGCAGGAAAGTGGACTTCCTGGGCGCCGATGGCGGCCATCTCTTCGCGGATGATCTGTTCCACCTTGCGCAGCACGCTCAGCCCCAGCGGCAGCCAGGTGTAGATGCCCGGGGCCGCGCGGCGGATATATCCCGCGCGCACGAGCAGCCGGTGGCTGGCCACCTCGGCATCGGCGGGGTCTTCACGCAGGGTGCGCAGGAAAAGCTTGGAGAGTCGAAGAACCACGGGTAGGTGTCCGTTTCTTGGGGGAAGTGCTGATTGTCTGGGTACTAATCTACCGGCTGGGCAGCAGTACAGGTTCCGGGCCCTGTGGGAGCTGAACAGAAAAGCCACGCCCCGCAGGAGAAGCCCCTGGCCGTTGGCGGCTGGTCATCCCTGTGGTGGCGTGGCTCCACGGCCGGTCATGCCGCTAATTCTCGAAAGACCACCCGCGTCCGAAAACGCGATTAAATAGAACCTATGTGATAGCCGTCACCGAATTCAAATCCACTTTTGACCCGGGCCGGCCGTGCCCCGATGCCGCCGTACAGCACGCCGGCGGCATCGGCTAGAAGAGGACAGTAGCGAAGGTGCCCACCTGCCGGAAGCCAACACGTTCGTAGGTTGCCCGCGCCCGGGAGTTGTAGTCGTTGACGTACAGGCTGGTGACCGGCGCCAGTTTCTGGGCCAGCAGCACCACGGCCGCCATGTACCCGGCGCTGAGCCCGAGTCCCCGGTGGCTGGGATTCATCCATACGCCCTGCACCTGGGTGACCTCGGAGGTGACGGCGCCCAGTTCCGCCTTGAACACCACTTCGCCGTCCTTGAGGTGGACCAGGGAGTGGCCCTGGCGAATCAGTCCTGCCACGCGGCGGCTGTAAAAGTCGCGCCCGCCGAGGTACGGCGAATAGCCAACCTCTTCCTCGAACATTGCCGCACAGGCGGGAAGGATGGCATCGAAATCTGCGTACTGCCCGAATCCCAGCTCCCAGTTCGGTTCAACGGCCGGGGCACCGGTGATGGTCATAAGCGGCTGGTCGGGCCGGACCTCATGGGCAACGTGGCCCAGCTCCTCGAGGTGGCGGTGCAGGGCAAGAACCGTGCCGGCCGGTCCGAAGATCGAAGCGTACCGGCGCCCGGAGCGGTGGGCTACAGCAGCCACCGGGCCGGCCAGTTCCGGATCGAGCTGGATAGGGACCAGGTTGGCGCCTGCCCAGCAGGCGCCGACCAGCGCGTCGTCGTCGAAAACGCCGAGGACGCTGGCGCCGCCCGGGGTGGGCGCGGCAGAGTCCGTCGACTCCAGGTGCGCCAGGATGAACACGTTGGCAACAGGATCCGTCCCGGCCAGGTCGCGCAATTGGCGGGTGTCCGCAACACCCAGTACCCGGACGGCGGCACCGTCCGGGGCGGCGCCGTCCTTATGAGACGCTAACCACGGGGCTACCCTTGACAGCATCTTCGCCATCGGCCTCCCCCATCTCTTCCGCGATACGCATGGCCTCTTCGATCAGTGTCTCAACAATCTGGCTCTCGGGGACAGTCTTGATGACCTCGCCCTTCACAAATATCTGGCCCTTGCCGTTGCCGGAGGCGACGCCGAGGTCGGCCTCCCGCGCTTCGCCCGGACCGTTGACGACGCAGCCCATGACGGCCACGCGCAGCGGGATCTCCATGCCCTCGAGGCCGGCGGTGACCTGCTCGGCGAGGGTGTAGACATCCACCTGGGCACGGCCGCAGGACGGGCAGGAGACGATTTCCAGCTTGCGCGGGCGCAGGTTCAGCGACTGCAGGATCTGGTTGCCCACCTTGATTTCCTCGACGGGAGGAGCGGACAGGGACACGCGGATGGTGTCTCCGATGCCGCGCGAGAGCAGGGCACCGAAGGCCGTGGCCGACTTGATGGTTCCCTGGAAGGCCGGTCCGGCTTCGGTCACGCCCAGGTGCAGCGGCCAGTCACCCTTTTCGGCGAGCATTTCGTAGGCCGCCACCATGACCACCGGGTCATTGTGCTTGACGGAGATCTTGAAGTCGTGGAAGCCGTGTTCCTCGAACAGCGAGGCTTCCCAGACCGCAGATTCGACCAGGGCCTCCGGGGTGGCTTTGCCGTACTTCTTCAAGAGGCCCGGTTCCAGCGATCCGGCATTGACGCCGATGCGGATGGACGTGCCGTGGTCCTTTGCCGCCTGGGCGATTTCCTTGACCTGGTCGTCGAACTTGCGGATGTTGCCCGGGTTCACGCGCACCGCCGCGCAGCCGGCCTCGATGGCCGCGAAGACGTACTTCGGCTGGAAGTGGATGTCCGCGATGACCGGGATCTGCGACTTCCGGGCGATGATGGGAAGCGCCTCGGCGTCATCGGCCGAGGGGCAGGCCACTCGGACGATGTCGCAGCCGGAAGCGGTCAGCTCGGCAATCTGCTGCAGCGTGGCGTTGATGTCCGTGGTGGGCGTGGTGGTCATCGACTGCACGCTGATGGGGAAATCGGAACCGACGCCGACGGAGCCCACTTTGATCTGGCGTGTCTTGCGGCGCGGAGCAAGAACGGGCGGTGGTGCGGACGGCATTCCCAGGCTGACCGAGGTCACATGGACTCCTTGAAATCGAAAATCGTGGTGCGGGGCTGGCTAGGCGGCGTGCTCAGCCAGGAGGCCGGTCACAGGGACCCATTCGGTGGTTCGCGTGCCGGAAATGACGCCCGCAGCGGCGAAGGGGTCCTGCCGCAGGACCTCGTTGAGGGCAGCTTCGTCGGCTGCCTTGAAGATGAGCAGGGCGCCCGCGCCGTCGCCGTAAGGTCCGCTGGCAAGAAGCGTGCCATCCTGCGCCAGTCCTGCGGTCCATTCGCGGTGGGCGGGGCGGCTGGCCGCGCGCGTTTCGGAGGACTCGGCGTCGTATACGTACTCAACAGCAAAAACAGTCATAGAGATACCCTATCCCGCGGCCGGGCTACCCGAGGAGCACGACCTTCGTAAAGGCCGCAACTCCGGCCGCCCACAGCATGGAGGCCAGGGTGCCGATGATGAACCGCTCCGCAGCCACAGGCGTCTCCTTGAGTTCCGCGAACCGGCCCAGGCCCTTGATGGCCACCACATAGGCGATGGCCACGGGCTGTCCCGCCAGGATGGCAAGGCAGACTGCCAGCCGCTCGAGCACGCCGATGATGGCCCCGCCCCGGAGAATCCGTGTGACCGGCGCCTCGCCCCCGGATTCCGGTGCGGCAGCAGCGCCGGCTTCCACCGTAATGTCGCCATTCACGGTATTGCCCCTGTCGGCCGCGGCCGGCTTATCCTCCGCGACGGGGCGGTCCACCGTCACATCGGCCGAGGGGTCGTCGGCGGCGTCCCTTCCGGTGCCGGCGGCAGCGTCCGCCTTGTCGTCGATGGTGCGCGCCAGCCGGAAAACCAGGGCGGTGACAGGCCAGCCCACGAATCCGGCCGTCAGCAGGGCGGCTGCGATCCAGACAGCGTTCACGCTTCTCCTACGTTCTCGTCGCGGCCCTGATCCTGGTGATGGTTCCGGTTACCGGCGGGGTCCGGGTCTTCAGAGCCGGGGCTCTCCAGGGTGAGGCGGTGTGCGGTGGCCAGCAGCATTTCCACCGCGGGCCTTGCCGCCCATTCTTCCTGCCAGCCCGATCGGAGCACGGAGCGGCTCACCGACTGTTCGCTGATTCCCAGTTCCTGCGCAACCAGTTTCTGGAGCCCGTGGCGTCCGGTCCCCTGCCCGGTTGCTGCCCCGCTCTTCGCCCGGAGGGCATCCACCACGCGCCACTGGGCCTCGGTCCGGTCCTGCACCAGCCTGCCAACCAGCCGCAGCACTGCCTCCGCGTTGGCGCATGCCGCTGCGGACTCGCGCTCCCGGCTGCCCGCGATCACGGCCACAGGCACATGGCCCGCGGCTGACTTGGCCCGCTCCACCGCCCGGCGCGCAGCAACGAAGGCGGCCCCGGATCCTTCGCGGGGGCTGGCGTCCGGCGCCAAGGTTCCGGGCCCGACGCCGATTCCCACGTACCAGCGCCCGCTTCGCAGGGCGCGGAGGGCGATGTCGACGACCAAGGCAGGGTCCTGCAGGACCCCCTGCACCTCGTCGCCGACCGAGCGTTCAAAGCGAACATCGGGATACGCGCCGAGGTCCCCGAGGAATTCGGGTACGCGGTCCACGTCATTCGTGCTGTCCCGCTGGTCAATAGTCAGAACGTACATGCCGAAACCGTATCCGGCTTATATTTGCGAATCAATCATTTGAAGCTGATTTTTGTGAATCAGCCGATTTTGGCTAACGGCCCGTTAGCCGAAGAGATTAACCGGTTTGACGATATCCGCATAGATCAGCAGGGCACCCATGCCCATCAGCAGCGCGGCTACCACGTAGGTCACGGGCAGCAGCTTCGCGATATCAAATGCGCCCGGGTCGGGCTTGCCCAGCAGCTTGGCGACCCGCCGCCGCACCGCCTCGTAGAGTGCGCCGGCGACATGGCCGCCGTCGAGCGGGAGCAGCGGGATCAGGTTGAACACTGCCAGGGCAAAGTTCAGCCCGGCGAGGAGTCCCACCAAAGCGGCCAGCCGGGCCTGGGCCGGCACTTCCTCCATGGCGGCCACCTCGCCGGCGACGCGGCCGACGCCCACCACGCTGATGGGGCCGTTGGGGTCGCGGGGTTCTTCACTGAACGCCGCCTGGGCAACGCCGGCTACCCGGGCCGGCAGGTTAAGCACAACGCCCGCGACCTGCCTGATGTTCTCCCCTGCCATGGGCAGGACGGACGACGCCGGTTGGGGAACCAGGGCGGTCTGCGCACCGATGCCGAGGAAGCCGACGTCCTGGTACAGGAGCTGTCCGGCGTCGTCCCTTGCCTGCCGTCCGTCCGCACCGACGACCGGGCGTGCGGACAGGACCGGCGTGACGGTGCTGGTCACCGGCGAGCCGTCGCGCTCCACGGTGATGGACACTTCCTTGCCGGCGGAAGCGCGGATCCAGCCCGTCAGCTGCTCCCAGCTGGTCACGGTTTTTCCGTCAAAGGAGGTGATGACGTCATTGGGCTTGAGTTGGGCGGCAGCGGCCGGGGTGGGCTTGCAGTCTGCTGAATCCGGGTCGACGGTCTCCCCCGCCTTGACCTGGCACTTGGAAACGTCGGCGATGGTGGTGGTGGGCTCGGAGATCCCGAAGCCCATGAGCAGCACCGCCGTGAGAATGAGGCCAAGCAGCAGGTTCATCGCGGGCCCGCCGAGCATGATGATGATCTTCTTCCAGACCGGGAGCCGGTAGAACACGCGGTTCTCGTCGCCGGGACCCACGTCCTCATGGGCCAGGGAGCGGGCCTCGCTGGCCATGGTCTGGAACATCCCGGTGCTGGACGGGCGGACGGAACCGTCGTCCTTGTTGGGCGGGTACATGCCGATCATCGACACGTAGCCGCCCAGCGGCAGGGCCTTGAAGCCGTACTCGGTCTCACCCTTTTTGGTCGACCAGATGGTGGGGCCGAAGCCGATCATGTACTTGGTGACGCGCACCTTGAACAGCTTGGCGGGCAGCAGGTGGCCCACCTCGTGCAGCGCAATCGATGCTGCGATGCCGATGGCCACAAAGACGACACCAAGGATGAAGAGGATGACGGGACTCATGCTAAAGATCTGCTGCTTCCTAGAGACTGCTCACTGCTAAACGTTCGTGCGTGCGCGCACGTGCCCACTTCTCAGCATCAAGCACGGATCCGACCGTCAGCCCGGAGGAACCCGAATGTTCGCTGAGGACGGCGTCGATGGTGTCCACGATGTCCGTGAACCGGATCCGGCCCGCGTGGAAGGCCATGACGGCTTCCTCGTTGGCGGCGTTGAACACGGCGGGGTACGTGCTTCCCTGCCGGGCAGCGTCCTTGGCAAGCCGGACGGCGGGAAAGGCTTCGGCGTCGAGCGGCTCGAACGTCCAGCTGGTGGCCCGGCTCCAGTCGCAGGGCGCGGCGGCGTTGGGCACCCGGTCCGGCCAGCCCAGGCCCAGGGCTATCGGCAGGCGCATGTCCGGCGGCGAGGCCTGGGCGATGGTGGAACCGTCCACGAACTGGACCATGGAGTGGATCACGGACTGGGGATGGACCACCACGTCGATCCGGTCCAGGGGGATGTCGAACAGCAGGTGCGCCTCGATGACCTCCAGGCCCTTGTTCACCAGGCTGGCTGAATTGGTGGTAACCATCAGGCCCATGTCCCAGGTGGGATGGGCCAGGGCTTCCTCGGGGGTCACGGCGAAAAGCTCCTCGCGGGTGCGCCCGCGGAACGGCCCACCCGAGGCGGTCAGGATGAGCTTGTCCACCTCTGCGGCGGTCCCGGAGCGCAGGCACTGGGCGATGGCGGAATGCTCGGAGTCGACCGGGACGATCTGTCCCTCCGCGGCAGCGGCCTTGACCAGCGACCCGCCCACGATCAGGGATTCCTTGTTCGCGAGCGCCAGGGTGGCGCCGGACTCCAGCGCGGCGAGGGTTGGGGCCAGCCCGATCGAACCGGTGATGCCGTTGAGCACCACGTCCGCCTCCACGGCAGCGATCCTCGCCGAGGCGTCAGGGCCGGCGACGATCTCGGGCCGATACTGCCCGATCCCTGCCGCGCCGGCTGCATCATTGATCAGGTCCCGCAGGAGCCCGGGATCACCTTCGGCAATACCGACGGCGGCGGCCCGGGTGTGCACGGCTTGCCGGGCGAGCAGTTCGAGGTTGCCGCCTCCCGCGCTCAGTGCCACCACGTCGAAAAGGTGCGGGGCGCCGTCGACGACGTCAATCGCCTGGGTGCCGATGGAACCGGTGGATCCGAGGATGGCGATCCTGCGCGGCTGGCCTGTCATGGGTAGGTCGGGGCCCGAAGTCTGCATTGCTTAAGTATCCCGCACTGCTGGCGGCCGCCGGACGGCGGGAGCCGTTTCACACATGCGGCCGGCCGCACCTTGACGCGCTTGCCCGCCGGGGTAACGTGGTGCCCGTGGACTGGGCAGCGTGGTTCGATGCGCCGGACTATGAATTCGCCCGGCAGGTGCTGCAGCGCGGTGTGGCCGCACTCTACTTCGTCGCGTTCCTGTCCTCCCTTAACCAGTTTCCCGCCCTTCTCGGCGAGCGCGGCCTGCTTCCTGTTCCGGACTACCTGAAGGCCTTCACCCGGATGCGCAGGCCCACGCTGTTCCGCTGGCGCTACTCGGACCGGCTGTTCCGGACGGTTTGTGCGGTGGGCCTGGTCATTTCGGCTGTCCTGGTCCTGGGCATCCCGCAGCTGGGCCCGCCCTGGGTGCCGCTGATCGCGTTCCTGGCGCTGTGGCTGCTGTACATGTCGGTGGTCAACGTGGGGCAGACGTTCTACGGGTTCGGCTGGGAGATGCTGCTCCTGGAGGCGGGCTTCACGGTGGCCTTCCTAGGGTCAGACCAGACCGATCCGCCCCGGACCGTCCTGATCCTGGTGGCCTGGCTGGTGTTCCGGCTGGAATTCGGCGCCGGCATGATCAAGATCCGCGGCGGCCGGGAATGGCGCGACCTCACCGCCCTGTACTACCACCACGAAACCCAGCCGATGCCGGGCCCCCTCAGCCGGCAGGCGCATCTGCTGCCCAAGCCCTTCCACCGGCTGGAGGTGGTGGGCAACCACTTCGCCCAGCTGGTAGTTCCGTTCTTCCTCTTCGCGCCGCAGCCGCTGGGCAGCATCGCGGCAGGCATCATCATCTTCACCCAGCTGTGGCTGGTGGCCAGCGGCAATTTCGCCTGGCTGAACTGGATTGCGATTGTGCTGGCCTTCGCCGGAGTCAGCGATCCCGTGGCGCACGCCGTGCTCCCGTTCATTCCGCTCGAGTGGCACACCACCGGGGAGACTCCGCTGTGGTGGCTCGTCATCACGCTGGCCGCGTCCCTGCTCCTGGTGGTCCTCAGCTACTGGCCCATCAAGAACCTGTTCTCCCAGTACCAGCTGATGAACGCCAGCTTCAACCGCTGGCAGCTGGTGAACACCTACGGCGCGTTCGGCACGGTGACGAAGCAGCGCATCGAGGTGGCAGTGGAGGGCACGCTGGACGATGAGCCGGACGAGGCGGCCGACTGGCGCGAGTACGGGTTCAAGGGGAAGCCGGGCGACGTGCGCAGGCTGCCCCGCCAGTGGGCCCCGTACCACCTGCGGCTGGACTGGCTCATGTGGTTCCTGCCCCTGCGCACGGTCCACGAGGAATGGTTCTACGCTTTCCTGGGCAAGCTGCTGGAGGCGGACGCAGCGATGCTGCGGCTGTTGCGCCACGACCCGTTCGACGGCGAGCGCCCCCGGTGGGTGCGCGCCCGCACGTACCTGTACCGTTTCGCCACCCGCGCGGAGTTCCGGGAGACCGGCCAGCGCTGGATCCGGACGCCGCTCTATGAGGCGATCCCGCCCATTTCCCTGCGTGCCGGCAGGTAGCAGGGAAGCGGCAGGCGGGGCGGGTGCGTCGCTCCGCACCCGCCCCGCCAGTTCCGTCTGATGTCTACGCAGCGAGGGGAAGCACCCGGCTGCCCGCGCTGACGCTGATCTCCGCGCCCTCGACGGAAACTGTGACGCTTCCGCCCGGCTGCATCTCGGACGCCACCAGCAGGTCGGCGATGCGGTCGTCCACCTCGCGCTGGATCACCCGCCGCATCGGACGCGCACCGTATTCCGGTTCGTAGCCCCGCGCGGCAATCCAGTCGACGGCCTCCCCGGCCACGGAAAAGCCGATCCCCTGCGCCTGCAGGCGGCCTTCCGTGCCGTCCAGCATGAGCCGGACGATCTGGCGCAGCTGCGCCTGGTCGAGCTTGCGGAACAGGACGATCTCGTCGAGGCGGTTGAGGAATTCCGGCCGCATCGATTCACGAAGCCGGGCCATCACGCGTCCGCGCAGAGCCCGGTCCGAACCGGCGTCCCCCTCACTGGCCTGGATGGCGAACCCCGCCGGGCCCGTCCTGCTGGCGAGGAACTCGGACCCCAGATTCGACGTCATGATGATCACGGTGTTCCGGAAGTCAACTGTCCGTCCCTGCCCGTCGGTCAAACGCCCATCATCCAGGACTTGGAGCAGGAGGTTGAACACATCCGGGTGGGCCTTCTCGATCTCGTCCAGCAGCACAATGGAGTACGGATTCCGCCGCACCCGCTCGGTCAACTGGCCGGCCTCGCCGTACCCGACGTATCCGGGAGGGGCACCGACCAGGCGACTGACGGTGTGCCGTTCGCCGAACTCGCTCATGTCGAAGCGCACCAGGGCGTTCTCATTGCCGAGGAGGGACCGGGCCAGCGCCTTGGCCAGTTCGGTTTTACCGACGCCGGTGGGCCCGAGGAACAGGAAGCTGCCGATCGGCCTGCCCTCCGCGCCCATTCCGGTGCGGTTGCGGCGGACAGACTTGGCAATGGCCGTCACTGCGTCGTCCTGCCCGACGACCCGCTCATGCAGTTCCTCTTCCAGCTTTGCCAGCCGCTCCCGGTCACCCTCGGTAATCCGGCTTGCCGGAATGCCGGTGGCCCGGGAAATAATCTCGGCAATGCCCGCTTCGTCGACAACCGCAGGGGCGGCAGCGGGCGCCGCTCCGGAGTCGATCTTCTCCTTCAGGGATACGATCTCGTCCCGCAGCCGGGACGCCTCCTCAAAGCGTTCGTCAGCGACGGAGGCATTCTTTAATTCCTCCAGGGCGGAGAGACGCTCACGCAGGGCATCCAGCTGACCCGTGCCGCGCTGCAGGCTGAGCCGTGCTCCCGCCTGGTCGATGAGGTCAATGGCCTTGTCCGGCAGGAAGCGGTCCGTGACGTAGCGTGCGGACAGTTCGACCGCGGCGCGGATGGCAGCGTCGGTGTATTGCACGCCGTGGTGTTCCTCGTACCGGTCCTTCAGCCCAGCCAGGATCTGGATGGCATCCTCGATGTGCGGTTCACTGACGTGGACGGGCTGGAACCGCCGTTCGAGGGCAGGGTCCTTTTCCACCTTGCGGTACTCGTTCAGCGTCGTGGCCCCCACGAGATGGAGTTCGCCGCGTGCCAGGCGGGGCTTCAGGATGTTGCCCGCATCCATGCCGCCCTCGCCTGCCCCGCCGGCACCCATCACGGTGTGCAGTTCGTCGATGAACAGGATGATGCTTCCCGCTTGGCCGCTGATCTCGTCCATCGCCTTGGTGAGACGCTCTTCAAAGTCGCCCCGGTACCGGGTCCCGGCGAGCATGGCAGGCAGGTCCAGTGCAATGACGCGCTTGTCACGAAGCTGCTCGGGAACCGCGCCCGCGGCAATTGCCTGCGCCAGCCCCTCAACAATGGCTGTCTTGCCCACGCCGGCCTCCCCGATCAGGACAGGGTTGTTCTTGGTCCGGCGGGCGAGGATCTCGATGGCCTGTTCGGTTTCCTCCGAGCGTCCGATCACCGGATCCAGTCCGCCTTCGCGGGCACGCGCAGTCAGGTCCGTGCCGTAGGTGTCAAGGGTGGGCGTCGCAGGAGCGGGCCCTGCGGCCTGTTGGGCGGCAGCCGGCGAATTGGGTCCGCTTGCGAATCCGCCGTCAGGTTCTGCCTCATTGGCCCCCGACTGGAAGGACTCGGGCGTCACGCCCGAGGCCATGAGGATCTGGCCTGTCGGCGCTTCCTGGTTGAGCACCAGGGCAACGAACAGGTGCTCGGGATCGATGTAGGTCGAGCCGAAGGCACGGGCAACCTGGTGGGCGTCAAGCAGGGCCCGCTGGGCCGACGGCGTCAGGGCCGGTGCTCCGTCCACTGCCGCACTCGACTTTTCGGGCAGCCGCTCTTCCGCCGCCTGGGCGACTGCGGCGGGATCGGCGCCGGCGCGCCGCAGGTACCCGGCGGCGGGTTCGGTCTGCACCATGACGCGAAGAATGTGCAACGCGTCGACGTCGCTGTGACCGTGGTCAGTGGCGAACCGGGCGGCGAGGGCCAGCACCTCGTGGGTGCGGCGGCTCAGCAGCCGGGTGAGATCCCGGGTACGTGCCGGCCTGGCACCCCGCTGGCCCTGAAGGTAACGGGCAAAGAACTCTTCAAACGAACCGTTGCCGGAAGCGGCAGGCCCGAAAAACGTAGGCATTCAACCTCCATAGAAACTTGAGTGTACTTGACTCAAGTCTTGGTCCTGGAGATTTATTCCCTAGCCGGCGGTGCCCCTTTCCCGGGTTCTCTTCGTCCCTGGATACGGCTAGCGGGATCGGGCCAGGACCGACTCCGCGTGCCGGAGGATGGGCCCGTCGATCATCCTGCCCTGGTACTGGAACACGCCGGTTCCGGCAGTGCGTGCCGCTTCCAGGAGTTCGCGTGCCGCGGCGACGTCCCGCTCGGAGGGCGCGTACGCCTCCCGGACGGCGGCCACCTGGCTGGGGTGGATGCAGGCCTTGGAACCGAAACCCGAGGCAACGGCGTCCCGGGCCTCCGCGGCCAGCCCGTCAAGGTCCGGGATGTTCACGTACACGGCATCCACGGCCTGTTTGCCGGCTGCGCCGGCGGCCAGGAGCACCGAGGAGCGGGCGTGCAGGGCTACGGCACGGTAGCTGCCGTCGTCGTTCCTGCTGGACGTGCCGCCAAGGGAAGCAAGCAGGTCCTCGGCCCCCCACATCATGGCCACCACGTTGGGTTCGGCGGCAATGGCGGGTGCGTGGACCACGCCCGCGGCGGTCTCACACAGGGCAATCACGTGGAAATCCGGCAGGGCCCGGAGCTGGCTGGCGCTCTCCGCCTTGGCAAGCATGACGGTGCGGTAGGGGGTGTGGGCCAGGCAGTGCAGGTCCTTCTCGAAGTCCTCGGTGCCGGCCGGGTTGATCCTAATGATGGTCCGGCTGGGATCCAGCTCCGGCCCTTCCCCGGATCCGCCGAGCTGGGCCAGGATGGCGCCCCGTGCCCGCTGCTTGTCCGGCGCGGCCACGGCATCCTCGAGGTCCAGGATGACCGCATCGGCGCGCTCGGCGGCTTTTTGGAAGCGTTCGGGACGGTCGGCAGGGCAGAAAAGGAGGGCGGGTCCCATCACAAAAGTCATAGTGCCATTGTCCGATTATTTGTCCCGCTGCGCCTCTATGTGTGCCTCGCGAGTCCACATCAGGCAGCTTCGCGTGGCCAGCGCCACCACCGTTCCGTCCTGGTTGCGCCCGGTGTGCTGCATGGTGACGACGCCCTGCCCCGGCCGTGATTCGGAGAGCCTCTTTCCGGTGATGACGGTCTCCGTGTAGAGGGTGTCGCCATGGTAGAGCGGATGCGGGAAGGAGACGTCCGTCAGCCCCAGCTGCGCAATGATGGTGCCCTGGGTCAGCTGGCCAACGGACTGCCCCACCACCGTGGCCAGCGTGAACATGGAGTTCACCAGGCGCTGGCCGAAGGGCTGTCCCGAGCTCCAGGCCGCGTCCAGGTGCAGCCCCTGCGTGTTCATGGTCATGGTGGTGAACAGCACGTTGTCCGTCTCGGTAACGGTCCGCCCCGGGCGGTGGGCGTACACGACGTCCTCCTCGAGTTCCTCGAAGTAGAGTCCGCGCTGCTCGATGACCCGCGCGCCGCCGGTGGCTGAGCCTGCCGAAACTGCACTCATACGGTGAGTTCCTGGTCTTCCTCGAACAGTTCCGCCCCGGTGGCCGCGACCATGTCCTCCGCCGACACGTTGGGCGCCAGCTCACGCAGGACCAGACGGGATCCGCCGGAATCGGCGACGACGTCGATGACGCCGAGGTCGGTGATGATGCGGTCCACGCAGGCCTTGCCCGTCAGCGGCAGCGAGCACCGTTCCACGATTTTCGGCTTTCCGCTTCGGTCCACATGCTCCATCATGACGATCACCTTTTTGGCGCCGAAGACCAGGTCCATGGCCCCGCCCATGCCCTTGACCATCTTTCCGGGGATCATCCAGTTGGCGAGGTCTCCGTTGGCGGCCACCTCCATGGCGCCGAGCACGGCCACGTCCACGTGCCCGCCGCGGATCATGCCAAAGGACTGGGCGGAGTCGAAGAATGCGGCACCCTTGTTGACGGTGACGGTTTCCTTGCCGGCGTTGATCAGGTCCGGATCCACCTCGTCCTCGCCGGGATAGGGGCCGACGCCGAGGATGCCGTTCTCGGAGTGCAGGACCACTTCGACGCCGGCCGGGATGTAGTTGGGGATCAGGGTGGGCATGCCGATGCCGAGGTTCACGTACTGGCCGTTGCTCAGCTCCTGGGCTACGCGGGCGGCGAGCTCATTGCGCGTCCAGCCCTTGCCTTCCGGGTGGGAGGAGGCGGCCCGGCGGTATTCATGGCGGACGGCCTCGGGGCGGGGGGCCAGGGGGCTGTTCGGATCCATTCCTATGCTCCTGCCTGTTCGCTGGTTGCGGTATTTTCGGTCCCGCCGGTGCTTCCTGCGGCCCCGGTGCTTCCGGCTGCACTGGTGCTTTCGGCGCCGCCGGTGCTTCCGGACTGGGCTGCAGACGCCGCAGACAGTGCCACGGTCCGCTTCTCAATGCGCTTCTCGGACTCGGGCACCACCACCACGCGCTGGACAAAGATGCCCGGCAGGTGGACGTGCTCCGGATCCAGCTCGCCCGGCTCCACGAGTTCTTCCACCTCTGCAATCGTGATCCGTCCCGCCATGGCGCAGAGGGGGTTGAAGTTCATGGCCGTCGCGTGGAAGACGAGGTTCCCGTGCCGGTCGCCCTTCCAGGCGTGGACCAGGCCGTAGTCGGGGGTCAGTGATTCCTCCAGGACATAGTCGACGCCATCGAAGCTGCGCACTTCCTTTGGCGGGGACGCGATGGCGATGCCTCCGTCGGCGTCGTATTTCTGCGGCAGGCCGCCGTCGGACACCTGCGTCCCCACGCCCGCCTTCGTGTAAAAGGCGGGAATGCCGGCGCCGCCGGCGCGCAGCTTTTCGGCGAGGGTGCCCTGCGGGGTGAGGACCACTTCAAGTTCGCCGGCGAGGTACTGCCGGGCGAACTCTTTGTTCTCCCCCACGTACGAGCTGACAGTCCGCCGGATCCGGCCGTCCCTGAGGAGGACGCCCAGGCCCCAGTCGTCCACGCCGCAGTTGTTGCTGACGGTCTCGAGGTCCTTGGTGCCGCGGCGGTGGAGGGCATCTATGAGCGCCACCGGTATCCCGCACAGGCCAAAACCCCCGACGGCGAGCGATGCGCCGTCGGATATGTCGGCTACCGCTTCGTCAGCGCTGGCAACAACCTTGTCAATCATCCTTGATCCTTTCGGCGTCTCCACAGACTCTCGACAGACACGGCCACCTGGCCTTTTACAGCCCGAGTTCGCGGGCGATAAGCATCAGCTGGACCTCCGTGGTGCCCTCCCCGACCTCCAGGATCTTGGAGTCCCGGTAGTGGCGCGCCACGGTGAACTCGTTGATGAAGCCATAGCCGCCGAATACCTGGGTGGCATCCCGCGCATTATCCATGGCCGCCTCGCCTGCGACCATCTTAGCTATGGCCGCCTGGGTCTTGAACGGCTTGCCGGCGAGCATCCGGGCGGCCGCATCGTAGTAGGTAAGTCGGGCGGTATGGGCGCGTGCCTGCATGCGGGCGATCTTGAAGGAGATGGCCTGGTGCTTGCCGATATTGGTGCCGAAGGCGCTGCGGTCCTTGGCGTAGCGGACCGAAAGATCCACGCAGCCCTGCGCAGCGCCGGTGGCCAGGGCAGCGATGGCGATCCGGCCCTCGTCCAGGATGGACAGGAAGTTGGCGTAGCCGCGGCCCCGCTCCCCCAGCAGGTTCGCCTCGCGCACAGTGACGTCCCGCAGGGTCAGGGGGTGGGTGTCCGACGCATTCCAGCCCACCTTGTTGTACGCCTTCTCCGCCTTGAACCCGGGCGTGTCGGTGGGCACCAGGATGGTGGAAATCTCCTTCTTGACGCTGCCGTCCTTGCGCTCCTGCTGGCCGGTGACAGCGGTGACGGTCACCAGCCTGCTGATGTCCGTTCCCGAGTTGGTGATGAATTCCTTGTTGCCGTTGATGACCCAGTTTTTTCCGTCCCCGCTGTCCTCCAGCCGGGCCGTGGTCTTCGTGCCGCCGGCGTCCGAGCCCGCCTCCGGTTCGGTCAGGCCAAAGCCCGCGAGCGCCTTTCCGGACGCGAGCAGCGGCAGCCACTCCTGCTTCTGGGCCTCGGTGCCGAAGCGGAAAACGGGCATGGCGCCGAGCGAAACACCGGCCTCGAGCGTGATGGCAACTGACTGGTCCACCCGTCCCAGCTGCTCCAGCGCAAGTGCCAGCGCGAAGTAATCGCCGCCCATGCCGCCGTATTCCTCCGGGAACGGCAGGCCGAACAGGCCCATATCGGCCATTTGTGCCACTACCTCGTAGGGGAAGCTGTGTTCCTCGTCGTGCTTGGTGGAGACGGGTGCCACCACCTCGTCGGCGAACTCCCGGACGGTCTTGCTGAGGTCCTGGTACTCCTCGCTGAGGTCAAAATCGGCCATGGTTAGGCCTCCTTACGTTCATCTGTTGCATCGTGGGTTGCGGTGCCTTCCGATACAGGGCCGGAAGTGTCCGCCGGGTGGATGGTGGCGACGGTCTGGCCTGCCCTGACGAGGTCACCCGTGCTGACGCTGACATGAACGGTCCCGGCGACTTCGGCCACGAGCTGGTGCTCCATCTTCATGGCCTCCACGGACAGCAGCACCTGTCCCGCGGCCACGGGATCTCCCTCCTGCACCGCCACGGAGACAACCGTTCCGGGCATGGGTGACCGGACTTCCGGATCGGCCGCGCCTTCTTCCCGTTCGATGGCGGCCAGCACGCGCTCCAGCCGGCTCTCGCGGGTGAGGACCTCGAGTCCGCAGGCCCAGCCGCCGCTGCCGACGTAAACGTGCCGCGGCCGCGCTTGCGCGCGAAGGCCGGCGCTGCCGTGCAGCTCCCCGGACATCCCCACGGCGAACGTGTGCTGCTGGTCCTCCAGCTCGAACCTGATGACGCCGGCAGCGGACTCTGCGGCATGCTCCCGGCCGTCCGGCCCGACGGCGGCACCCGCCGCTCCGAGGACGCGCACCGTCCGCTCCGGGCCGTCGCCGACGCGCACCAGGGCATGGCCGGCGTCGCCCTGCCAGGTGATACCCACGGTGGCCATGCCGCCGCCGGGAAGGCCGAAGTTAATCCGCCATGGTGCCGGGGCACCGAGGCGCCAGCCCCGTGCGCTGTCCCACGGCGGCCGGGGACCTGTCCGTCTGCCACTGAAAGCGACCGCGCCGGCGTCTTCAGCAGCCGCGGCCTCGCGCGTCCAGAATGTCAGGGCGGCAGCCGTAAACTCTGCCTCGCCGGCATCCCGGAACGCCAGGTCCGGCATCCTCCGGTCGATCAGCGTCGTGTCCAGCCGGCCGGCGCGGACGTCGTCGTCATTGATCAGGAGCCGCAGGTATTCCACATTGGTATCTATGCCCAGGACGGTGTACCGCTCCAGCGCCGCGTCCAGCCTGTCCAGCGCGGCCTTGCGGTCCGTTCCCCAGGCAATGACCTTGGACAGCATGGGATCGTAGTCGCTGGAGATTTGCAGCCCCGGCAGCAGCGATGAGTCAATGCGGACGCCCTCGTCCTGGCGTTCCGGCCGGACCCCGGTCCCGAACGCGGTGCCGTATTCGTCGAGGAGCACCACCTCGCCCGAGGAGGGCAGGAAGTTCCGGTGCGGGGTTTCGGCGTAGACGCGTGCCTCCGCTGCGTGGCCGTTAATCACGACGTCGTCCTGCCCGACGGTGAGCACCTCGCCGGCGGCGATGCGCACCTGCCATTCGACGAGGTCAATGCCGGTGACCATTTCCGTCACCGGGTGTTCCACCTGGAGCCGGGTGTTCATCTCCATGAAGAAGAACTCATCCGGCGAGTCGTCCGACACCAGGAATTCCACGGTGCCGGCACCGGTGTAGTGGACGCTGCGGGCGGCCTGGCAGGCCGCCTCGCCGATCTTCGCCCGGACGGCCTCGCCGTCGGGCAGTGATTCCAGCAGCGGTGACGGGGACTCCTCGATGACCTTCTGGTGCCGCCGCTGCAGGGAGCACTCGCGCTCCCCCAGGTGGATGACGTTGCCGTGGGTATCGGCCAGGACCTGCACCTCGATGTGCCGTGGGGACGTCACCAGGCGTTCCAGCAACAGGGTGTCGTCCCCGAACGCGCCCGCAGCCACGCGCCGCGCGGTGGCCAGGGCGGACGGCAGGTCCTCTGGCCGGTCCACGGCATGCATTCCCTTGCCGCCGCCGCCCGCCGAGGGCTTGATCAGCAGGGGGAAACCCACGGCCGGGGCGGCCGCGATGAGTTCCGCATCCGTCATGCCGGGTTCGGCGATGCCCGGAACCACCGGAACGCCGTACCCCGCCACGTGGTTTTTCGAGCGGATCTTGTCCCCCATGACATCCAGCGCCTCGGCCCCGGGGCCGATGAAGGCGATGCCGGCGGCCTCCAGTGCCCGGGCAAAGTCGGCATTCTCGCTCAGGAACCCGTAGCCCGGATGCACCGCCTGGGCACCGGAGTCCTGGCACGCCCTGATGATGGCGTCGATGCTGAGATAGCTCTCGGCCGCCGCGGCGGGCCCGATCCTGACGGCAGTGTCGGCTTCGCGCACGTGGCGGGCACCGGCGTCGGCATCGCTGTAGACCGCAACGGAACGGATTCCCATGGCGCGCAGGGTCCTGATCACCCGGCAGGCAATCTCGCCGCGGTTGGCCACCAGGACCGTGCGGAACTTACGTTCGATAGTCATGTCAGGCTCACATCCGGAAGAGGCCGAAGGAGGGCTCCGGCAGCGGGACGCGGGAGACGACGTCGAGGGCCAGGCCCAGGACCGTGCGGGTGTCCGCGGGGTCGATCACGCCGTCGTCCCACAGGCGTGCCGTGGAATAGTAGGGGCTGCCCTGGTCCTCGTACTGCTGCCGGATGGGAGCCTTGAAGGCTTCTTCCTCCTCGGCGGACCACTCCTGCCCGGCTGCCTCATACTGGTCGCGCTTGACGGTGGCCAGGACGCTGGAGGCCTGGTTGCCGCCCATGACGGAAATCCGGCTGGCGGGCCACAACCACAGGAAGCGCGGTGAATAAGCCCGCCCGCACATCGAGTAGTTGCCGGCACCGAAGGACCCGCCGATCACCACCGTCAGCTTGGGCACGCGCGTGGTGGCGACGGCGGTGACCATCTTGGCGCCGTTCTTGGCAATGCCGCCCTGCTCGTAGTCCTTGCCCACCATGAAGCCGGAGATGTTCTGCAGAAAGATCAGCGGGACGCCGCGTTGGTCGCAGAGTTCAATGAAGTGGGCGCCCTTGAGTGCCGACTCGCTGAAGAGCACGCCGTTGTTGGCCACGATGCCCACGGGGTGTCCGTGCAGCCGGGCGAATCCGCTCACCAGGGTGGCACCGTAATTCTTCTTGAACTCATGGAAGCGGCTGCCGTCCACCAGCCGGGCGATGACCTCCCGGACGTCGTACTGCGCATTGACGTCCGTGGGGACGGCGCCGTAGAGCTGGCCGGGCTCGGCAACGGGTTCGACGGCGGCGTCCACGTCCCAGACGGGCTGCGCGGGCACCGGCAGTGTGGCCACGATGTCACGGACGATCTGCAGGGCGTGCTCGTCGTTTTCGGCGAGGTGGTCACTGACACCGGAAATCCGCGAGTGCACCTCGCCGCCCCCGAGCTCTTCGGCGCTGACGACCTCGCCGATGGCCGCCTTCACCAGGGGCGGCCCGCCCAGGAAGATGGTTCCCTGGTTGCGGACAATCACCGTTTCATCGCTCATCGCGGGAACGTAGGCGCCCCCTGCGGTGCAGGAGCCCATGACGGCGGCGATCTGCGGAATCCGCGCGGCCGACATCCTGGCCTGGTTGTAAAAGATGCGGCCGAAATGGTCCCGGTCCGGGAACACCTCGTCCTGCTTCGGGAGGAAGGCCCCGCCCGAATCCACCAGGTAGATGCACGGGAGCCGGTTTTCGAGCGCGATCTCCTGTGCCCTGAGGTGCTTCTTGACCGTCATGGGATAGTAGGTGCCGCCCTTGACGGTGGCGTCGTTGGAAATGACCAGCACGTGGCGGCCGTGCACCAGGCCGATGCCCGTGATGATGCCGGCGCCGGGTGAATCGTCGTTGTACATGCCGTTCGCTGCCAGCGGGGCAATCTCAAGGAAGGGGCTGCCGTCGTCGAGAAGCCGGTCAATCCGCTCCCGGGGAAGCAGCTTGCCGCGGGACATGTGCCGCTCACGGGATTTTTCCGGCCCGCCCAGCGCCGTGGTGGCAAGACGTTTCCGCAGCTCGTCGGCGAGCGCGCGCTGCGCAAGGCTGTTCGCCTCAAACGCGCTACCGGCGGTATCCAGCCGGCTGGCGAGTGTCTCCATTGACCGCTTCCATTCCCGGGCACTTCCGGCGGCAGTCGCGCCGCATTTCGGTTAGTGCCTCGTAACTGAGTTTAGGTTAGTCTCTAGTGACTGTGATGTCCAACACAGGATGTTGGTAGAGTTCTTTGGGTTTTCGAGGAGGAAATGTGCCCACCACAGATCACGGAGAGCTCACCGCTGCCGGCCGGGCCGCGCCCGGCCAAGAAACAGCGCCCGGCCCTGATTCAACACCCGGCCCCACCCAGCGCAGCCGGGCGAAGGAATCCCGCCGGCAGGCGCTGTTGTCAGCCGCGGCCACGCTCTTCGCCGGCAACGGCTTCAACAGGGTCTCCCTCGAGGACCTCGGGGCCGCAGCCGGAGTGAGCGGACCGGCCGTATACCGCCACTTCCCGGGCAAGCAGGCCGTGCTCGGCGCGTTGCTGCTCACTGTCAGCCAGGACCTGCTCGACGGCGGCCGCCGCGTGGTTGCCAACGCCGCCGAACCCTCCGCGGCTTTGGCCCGTCTGGTGCAGTTCCATGTGGACTTCGCCCTCAGCAACCCCGACGTGATCCGGGTCCAGGACCGGGATTTCAGCAACCTGACCAGTGAAGACCAGGAGCAGGTGCGGGCCCTGCAGCGCAGCTACGTGGAGGTGTGGGTTGACGTGCTCGCCGGCATCCATGGCACCACAGACACCGCAGAACTGCGCATGCGCGCCCTGGCAACCTTCGGCCTCATCAACTCGACGCCGCACTCTGTCCGCAACCACGGCCGGCGGATGGCCATCAGGTCGGCCCGGCCGCTCCTGGAGAACATGGCGCTGGCGGCCCTGCTGGTGACGTCCAGCCCGCTCGGCACCTGAGCCCTCCCCCTGCTGGCCCCGCGCCTATCCGGCATCCCTGGGCCAGGGTGCCGCGGCGAACCTCCCGCCAGGCCAAAACGGGGCACTTCGATACGGACACGCCGACGTTGGGGCCATCAAACCCCCACTGCGGCGCCAAAGTACCCCGTTTTGGTTGCAGGCTCGAAAGAAACTGCGGTGAAGGATCAGGCCATTGCGAGGGCCATGCCGGGATCCGCGAGCAGGGCACCGACGTCAGCCAGGAACCTGGAGCCCTGCTCACCGTCCACCAGCCGGTGGTCGAAGGACAGGCTCAAGGTCATGACCTGCCGCAGTGCGACCTGGTCCTGGTACTCCCATGGCATCTTGCGGACGGCGCCCATGGCGAGGATCGCGGCCTCCCCCGGGTTGAGGATGGGCGTGCCGGCGTCGATCCCGAAGACACCGATGTTGGTGATGGAGATGGTGCCACCTGAAAGGTCCTCCGGGCTGGTCTTGCCTGCCCTGGCGGTGTCCGTCAGTTCCGCGAGCGCCGTGGAAAGGTCCACGAGCGCCAGGCGGTCGGCGTCCTTGATATTGGGGACGGTGAGCCCGCGCGGGGTTGCGGCCGCGATACCCAGGTTCACGTAGTTGAACTGCACGATCTCCTGGTTGGCCTCGTCCCACTTGGCATTGAGCCCGGGGTTGCGGCGCAGCGCGATCAGCACGGCCTTGGCCACGAGGGTCAGCGGCGTCAGCTTGTGGCCGGCAAAGGCCTTGCTCTCCTTCAGCCTTGCCAGCAGTTCCATGGCCGGCGTGACGTCCACCGTGAGGAATTCCGTGACGTGCGGCGCCGTGAAGGCACTGCTGACCATCGCGGCGGCCGTGAATTTGCGGACACCCTTGATTGGCGTGCGGACCTCGCGCTCGCCGTGTGGCGCAGCCTGGGGTGCCGCTGGCTGTGCCGCCAACTCGTGCGCCGCTGCGGGAAGGTCCCCGCCGCCCACGAAGTTGCGGACGTCGTCCCGGGTAATCAGGCCGCTGGGACCGCTTCCGGCCACCTTTTCCAGTTCGACACCCAGGTCCTTGGCAAGCTTCCGGACCGGCGGTGTGGAACGCGGGCGCTCAGCGGACTTGGTTTCGGCAGGCTTGGTTTCCACAGGCCTGATTTCGGCAGGCTCAGCCAGCGGGGCTTTGGTTTCGACGGGCTTGGTCTCGACGGGCCGGGGCTCGGCCGGCTCGGCCAGCGTGCGCTGCCGCCGGACTGGGCGGCCGGTGCTTTCGACCACGGCGCCGTACCCGACGAGGTTGGGTTCCCTTTTGGGGAGCGCCGCCTCAGCCGGGGCAGCAGCGGCAGGCTGGGTGCCGGCGTCGTCCTTCACCTCGAACGAGACGATCGGCTTGCCCACCTCCACGACCGTTCCCGGCTGTTCATGCAGGGCGGTGATGACACCGGCGAACGGGGAAGGCAACTCCACCACCGCCTTGGCAGTCTCCACCTCGGCAATGACCTGGTTCAGGCTGACGGTATCCCCTACCCCCACCTTCCAGCTGACGATTTCCGATTCGGTCAGTCCTTCGCCAAGATCGGGCAGCCGGAATTCCTTGATCATGGTGGCGGTCATCCTTCCAGCCCGCTCAGCGAATTCGGCCGGCCCAGCGCGCGGTCCACGCCGTCGAGAATCCGGTCAAGATCCGGAAGGTGGTGCATCTCCACCCTCGAATAGGGGTATGGCACGTCAAACCCGGTGATGCGGACGGGTGCGGCCTCAAGGTGGTAGAAGCAGCGTTCGGTAATGCTGGCCGCAACCTCCGCGCCGAGTCCGCCCGACTGCCCGGCCTCGTGGGTGATCACCAGCCTGCCCGTCTTGCGGACGGAGGCCTCCACGGTGGCGAAATCGACGGGAGCCAGCGAGCGCAGGTCGATGACCTCCACAGAGACTCCCTCGTCCGCGGCCGCCGTGGCAGCATCGCGGGCGGTCTTGACCAGCGGCCCGTAGGCGACGAGCGTGACGTCGCTGCCGTCCGTGACCAGGCGGGCCTGGCCCATCGGCGGGGCCGAAGCAGGATCGAGCGCCTCGTCCACCTCGCCTTTGTCGTGGTAGCGGCGTTTGGGCTCAAAGAACACCACTGGGTCGTCGCAGGAAATGGCCTGCTGGATCATGGTGTGGGCATCCTGCGGGCTGGCCGGCGTAATCACGCGCAGGCCCGCGGTGTGCGCGAAGTAAGCCTCAGGCGACTCGGAGTGGTGCTCCGGGGACCCGATGCCGCCGCCAAACGGGATGCGGATGGTGATGGGCATTTTCACGGTGCCCCGGCTGCGGTAATGCATCTTCGCCACCTGGGACACGATCTGGTCGAAGGCGGGATAGACGAAGCCGTCGAACTGGATTTCCACCACCGGGCGGTACCCGCGGTAGGCCAGGCCCACAGCGGTACCCACAATCCCGGACTCGGCCAGGGGCGTGTCCACCACACGGTGCTTGCCGAAGTCCTTCTGCAGCCCGTCGGTCACGCGGAAGACACCACCAAGGGTGCCGATATCCTCGCCCATGAGGACCACTTTGGGATCGTTGTCGAGGGATCTGCGAAGGCCGGAGTTTATTGCCCGCGCAAAGGTCATCTGCGTCATCAGCGTGCACCTTCTTCTTGGGTTGCCGCGTCGGGATCGCCGAAGCTGGCAAGGTAACGGGAGTAGTGGTCCTGCTGGCGTTCCAGCCAGGAGTTGGGGGTGCTGTAGACGTGCTTGAAGACGTCGAGGGGGGCGGGGTCCGGCATGTCCACGCAGCCGGCCCGCAGCTCGCGGGCGACGGCGTCTGCCTTGGTCCGCACGCTGGTTTCGAACTCCTCGGTAAACAGGCCCTTCCGGTCCAGCAGCGCATGGACCCGGCCGATGGGGTCCTTGGCCGCCCAGTCCTCGAGTTCGTTGGGGTCGCGGTACCGGGTGGGATCGTCCGCCGTCGTATGCGGTCCCATCCGGTAGGTGACGGCCTCGATGAAGGTGGGGCCGCCGCCGCGGCGGGCACGGTCAAGGGCCACCCGCGTGGCTGCCATGACCGCCAGCACGTCGTTGCCGTCAACGCGCATGCTCGGGAGTCCGAATCCGATCCCGCGTTCCACCAGCTGTGTGTGGGACTGGAGGCGCACCGGTTCGGAGATGGCCCAGTGGTTGTTCTGGCAGAAGAACACCAGAGGGACCTGGTAACTGGCGGCGAAGACCATGGCCTCGCTGACATCGCCCTCGCTGGTGGCTCCGTCGCCGAAGTAAACAATGGCCGCGGAATCGGCGCCGTCGTTCTGGATTCCCATGGCGTACCCGGTGGCATGCAGCGCCTGCGCCCCGATGACGATCTGCGGTATTGCCATGTTGACCGTGTACGGGTCCCACCCGCCGGAGGCGGCGCCGCGCCAGACGCGCAGAATGTCCGGCAGGTCCACCCCGCGGCAGTAGGCCACACCGTTCTCGCGGTAGCTGGGGAAAATGAAGTCGTCGTCCCGCAGGGCCCGCACGGAGCCCACCTGCGAGGCCTCCTGGCCCAGCAGCGGTGGCCACAGGCCCAGCTCACCCTGGCGCTGCAGGGCGGTAGCCTCTTTGTCGATCCGCCGGATCACCACCAGGTCCTCGTAAAGCGAGCACAGCTGCTCGTCCGAGATGTCCTTGACCCAGGGGTCATACTCCGGATGGCTGACGCGCTCCCCCGCGGGGGTGATCAGCTGAACCATGCTGTGGCCTGCGCCACCCTGGTGCCCTGCCTTGTTGTCCCGGCCGGCGGTTGTTCCGCCCTGGCCCGCATCGTCTGTCACCACTGTTGCCGCAACCTTCTGACGTCGTGTAACCATCCCGCGGCAGGACTTGTGATACCGCCGCATTCCGGCCTCCCGGGCGCCTTTGCCCCGGTTAATTGTGACCATACTCACAATGTTCAAGTGGTACAACCACTGCGGTGGAAACTGAGCAGAATGCACTGTTTGGCGGACTCAGACCGTGCTAGCCTTGCGCATTATGCAAGCTTTGGATGGCACTGACACGCGGCTGCTCTCCGCCCTGGCGCAGGATCCCCGCCGTACTGTGGTGGCCCTCGCGCAAAAGCTCGGCCTTTCCCGCAACACCGTCCAGGCGCGCATGGCCCAGCTTGAGAAGAAGCACGCCTTCCTCTCGTTCGAGCGGCGCATCAATCCGGTGTCCCTGGGGTATCCGCTCATGGCCTTCATCTCGGTCCACGTCCAGCAGCAGAAGCTCGGTTCCCTCGCCGATGATCTGGCCGCCGTACCGGAGATCCTCGAGGGCTACGGCCTGACCGGCTCTGCGGACCTGCTGCTGCGCGTGGTGGCACTGGACGCCGAAGACCTCTTCCGGATCAACGGGAAGATCCTGGCCTGCGACGGTGTCGAGCGGACCGATACCGCCCTGGCCATGGGGGAACTGATCCCGTTCCGGATCCAGCCGCTGCTGGACCGCAACTCAGCCGGAGAGTGAGCATGGCCGGCCGGCTGTAACCGCGGGAAACATCGATGTTCGTCCGCGCGGGCGCTATAGGCTATTCCACAAACGTGACCGGGCGCCGGCGTGCCCGTTATTTGGAGCGCCGCTGGTGCGGTGCCGGAAAGGCCACCCTTGAGCAATCCCCCGCTCCCCCCGCAGCAGCCGGGCGGGCAACAGCCTGCTCCGCAGCAGCCCGGCACCTATCCGTCCGGCCCGAACCAGCCGGGTCCCTATCCGTCCGGCCCGAGCCAGCCCGGCCCGAGCCAGCCTGGTCCGAGCCAGCCTGGTCCGCAGCAGCCGGTTGGCCGGAGGCCGCTCCCGCCGTCTCCGTTCGGCCTGCCCGGCGTGCCGGCAGCCAGGAGCCGCAAGGGCACCTGGCTCGTGGCGGGCATTGTGGCGGGCGTGCTCTTGCTGGTGGGCGTCGGGGCGTGGCTCCTGATGAACCTCGTGGGCGGCGGCGGCACCAGGCAGGCCGGGGACCTTGCGGACGGCTTCACCAAGCTGGTCATCGCGGGCGACACGGACAAGGCCTACAACGACTACATGGACCCCAGCCTCAAGGAGCAGCTGAGCCGCGAGGGCTTCGCTTCCGGCGTCCAGAGCCTCCAACTCGATCCGTCCTGCACCACGGCCTACGACGACCTCAAGGTCACTACCGAGAACGGCAACAACATCGCGGATGTCGCAGGGCTCATCAAATGCCAGGACAAGGACATTGAACTCGTGTACCGGTTCGCCGGCAAGGACGACCTGAAAATGGTCACCATCCGGCTCCGGCCTAAGTCCTGATCCTCTTTTTTGACCGTCCACCCATCCAAGCGCATACCAGGGCCGAATTGCTTCCGAGGGGTCCCGCCCGGGGACTCCGCACCCAGGCCGGGCACCTGCCCGGCCCCAACCGGAAGGACATGGGCCATGCGCAACTCACCCAACCGACTTGTCGCCACCGTTTTCGGAGCCGTCTACCTGCTGGTGGGACTCGTTGGCTTCGCCGTGACGTCGGGAGTGGGCTTCTTCTCCACCGAAGGCGCCAACCTGATCATCTTCGAAGTCAACCCGCTGCACAACGTGATCCACCTGGCCATTGGCGCCGCACTGCTCTACGCCGGTGTCAAGGACGTCCAGCTGGCGCGCACCGTCAACACGGCAGTGGGTGCCGTGTACCTGCTGGTGGGCATCGTCGGCCTGTTCCTGCTCAACTCGCCGCTGAACATCATTGCCCTCAACGGCGCGGACAACGTACTCCACCTGGCGAGCGCCGTCCTGCTGCTCGGCGTCGGACTGTCCCTGGACAAGGTCCCCGCCACGGCCCGCGCCTAGAAGACCCGGCGCCTAAGAGATGATGACCAGCCAGGCCATCGCGGCAGCCCCGGCACCGCAGCAAACGTTCCGTTCCGATGCCGTGCGGCTGTTCGCGGGCTTCGCCGGGCTCGGTGCGGCAGCGGTAAACCTGGCCGTGTCCTCCAGCCTGTTCGCGGCCGCCGGCCCTGTCCTCCCCGGGAGGGTGGCCGGCGCCGCGGCCGCCCTCGTCTGGGGAGGTGTCCTGCTGGGATGGACCATTGCCGGGCTGAGCAGGAACCGCTTCCCGCTGCCGCGGACCTTCGCCGCAGTGCTGCCCGCCGCTGCCGCGGCGCACGTGGCGGCCATCACGCTGGGGGCCGGGACCGGAATGGCGGGCCTGGGCATCAGCCACCTCGCCGCCCTGCTACTGACCCTCATGGTCCTCGCGGCCACCTCATGGCTCCGCCGCAGCTCGCAGAAACTTCCCGGCATGCCGGGCCGGAACGCTGCTGCCCGGCTGGGCGCCGGTCAGCTGCTCGCCGCCGCGTTCGCCGGGGCACTGCTGGTTGCCGCCATTACGACGCCGGGACTCGCCGCGTCGACGGCAGGCCAGTTCGCGGTCCCGCACGGTGAACACACCGGAGGCCACCACGCGCCATAAGTGCGCCGGCGGCCACAAAGGCAGGAGCCCCCGCGCAGTTCACGGTGCGCGGGGGCTCCTGCCTTTATCGCGGAGGCTCCTGCCCTGGTAAGGCCGGACGGAAGACGCTAGTGCTCCACGGCCTTCTCGGCGCCGACCCCGGTCAGTGACCGGACCTCCATTTCGGCCTGCTTGCTGCGGTCCTCCTGCTTCTTGTCCAGGACGGTGCCCAGCCAGCCCAGCAGGAAGGCCAGCGGGATGGACACAATGCCCGGGTTGCTCAAGGGGAAGATGGCGAAGTTGGCGTTCTTGATCATGGACGTCGCACCGCCGGACACCACCGGCGACAGTGCGATCAGGATGATCGCGGAGGCGAGCCCGCCGTACATGCTCCAGATCGCTCCCTGGGTGGTGAACCGGCGCCAGAACAGCGAGTAGATGATGGTGGGCAGGTTGGCCGAGGCGGCCACCGCGAAGGCCAGGGCCACCAGGAAGGCCACGTTCTGGCCATTGGCCAGGATGCCGCCCAGGATGGCGAGGATGCCGATCACGATCACGGTGCGGCGTGCGACCTTAACTTCAGTGTCGGCGTCGGCCTTTCCCTTGGCTATGACATTGGCATAGATGTCATGCGCGAACGAGGCGGCAGCGGTGATGGTGAGGCCGGCGACCACGGCGAGGATCGTGGCAAAAGCCACCGCCGAGATGAAGCCCAGCAGCAGCGGCCCGCCCAGGTGGAAGGCCAGCAGCGGTGCTGCCGAGTTCACGCCGCCCGGCGCGTTCTTGATGGTGTCCGCACCCACCAGGGCAGCGGCGCCGTAGCCCAGGACCAGAGTGAAGATGTAGAACAGCCCGATCAGCCAGATGGACCACACCACGGACTTGCGGGCTTCCTTGGCGGTGGGGACGGTGTAGAAGCGCATGAGCACGTGCGGCAGGGCGGCGGTGCCCAGCACCAGGGCAAGGCCCAGGGACATGAAGTCCAGCTTGGATGTTTCGGTCTTGCCGTACTGCAGGCCGGGGTTCAGAACGGCCGGGTTGTTCGCCGCCTCGACCGCGCCGCCCAGCAGGCTGGAGAGGTTGAACCCGTAGATGGCCAGGACCCAGAGGGTCATGACGGCGGCACCGGCGATGAGTAGGATGGCCTTGATGATCTGCACCCAGGTGGTGCCCTTCATGCCGCCGATCAGGACGTACATGATCATGAGCGCGCCGACGACGATGATCACCAGCGACTGTCCGCCCCAGTCGCTGATGCCGAGCAGCAGGGAGATCAGGCTTCCGGCACCGGCCATCTGGGCCAGGAGGTAGAAGAAGCAGACGGCCAGGGTGGAGATGGCGGCGGCGATGCGGACCGGGCGCTGCCGAAGGCGGAAGGACAGGACGTCCGCCATGGTGAACTTGCCGGTGTTCCGCAGCAGTTCGGCGACGAGCAGGAGGGCCACAAGCCAGGCAACAAGGAAGCCGATGGAGTACATGAAGCCGTCGTATCCGTTGATGGCGATGGCCCCGGTAATGCCCAGGAAGGAGGCAGCCGACAGGTAATCGCCCGCGATGGCCGTGCCGTTCTGCGAACCGGTGAAGGAGCGGCCGGCGGCGTAGTAGTCGGCTGCTGTCCTGTTGTTCCGGCTGGCCCGGAAGACGATCACCATGGTGACTGCGACGAACAGGCCGAAGATGCCCATGTTCAGCAGCGTGGTGTCCTTCAGCGCCGAGACGTCAACCGCTGTGGGAATGCTGATCATTGTGTTCCTCCGCCTACTGAACTGCCTGATGCCGTGCTGCCGGTCTTGTCGTACTCGTGGCCCTCAATGCCGTGCCGGATGTCGGTGGCGATCGGGTCCAGGCGCCTGTTCGAGTAGCTGACGTACCAGCCGGTGATGGCGAAGGTGGTCACGAACTGCAACAGCCCCATGATGATGCCGATGTTGATGTTGCCCCACACCTTGGTGGACATGAAGTCCACGGCGTAGGCGGCAAGGATGACGTACGCGAAGTACCAGAGCAGAAACGCGATGGCCATGGGGAACACGAAGCTGCGGTGGCGCTTGCGCAACTCCCTGAACTGTTGGGTGGCCTGGACTTCCTCGAAGTCCGCGGACGCCGGGGCGTCCGGAGTTCGGGCATCGTTACCCATCATTCCTCCTCATTGAGACTGTCTCCCACACCGGCTGCACGATTCACCAGCCAAATGTGACTGTCCTCACTGTGCGTCGTAGCGCGGATGTTTTTATAGTGGATGCGCGCTTCCGGTCGGTCAACGGCGTCGATGCTGCGCCAAACGGCACGCGCTACGCTGGGCAGCATGCCGGACTCGCCTCTCTATTCCGCGGCCGCCGTGGCCGTCATCGCGCTCGCGGTGGCCGCCGTCGTCGCCATCGGCCTGAAGGTGCTGCGCTCCTTCCGCGACCTGGGCACTGACGCCGAACGGGCCACCTACAACACCCTCCACGCCGCGTCGAAAGCCGGACGCCACCTGCGGACCGGCCTGAACCCCGCTGGCGCTGCAAAAGCCAGCCGCCAGCTGCGGGCCCTGCTCGGCTGTGACGCGCTGGCCATCCTCGACGTGTCCGGCGTGCTGGCCTGGGACGGGACGGCCGAGGAGCTGCGGCCCCGGCTGGCGGGCCTGGCCGCGGAGGTCCTGGCCAGCGGCAGGACGCAGGTGTTCAACGCTGCCGACCTGCAGCTCCACTCCCCCAAATCCGGATCCGTTGCCGCCGCCGTCGTGGCTCCCGTGCGGGCCGGCGCACGGGTGGTGGGCGCCGTGGCTGCCTTCGCACCGCAGGCAGGAGCGGGGCTGGTGCGTGCCACCACCGAAGTCGCCGACTGGGTGGCAGCGCAGGTGGAGCTGGCCGAGCTGGACGCCTCCCGGACACTCCTGATGGAGGCCGAGGTGCGGGCACTCCGCGCCCAGATCAGCCCGCACTTCATCTACAACTCGCTGAACGCGATCGCCTCCTTTATCAACACCGACCCGGCCCGGGCCCGGGAACTCGTGGTGGAGTTTGCGGATTTCACCCGGTACTCGTTTCGCCGGCACGGGGACTTCACCACCCTGGCCGAGGAGCTGCGGTGCATCGACAGGTACCTGCTGCTGGAGCGGGCACGGTTCGGTGAGCGGGTTCAGGTCAGCCTGCGGATCGCGCCGGAGGTGCTGAGCACGGTGATCCCCTTTCTGAGCCTGCAGCCGCTCGTGGAGAACGCGGTCCGGCACGGCCTGGAGGCCAAGGAGGGGCCCGGCCACATCACCATCTGCGCCAATGATTCGGGCGCGTTCGCCGAGGTGACCATAGAGGACGACGGCGTGGGCATGGACCCGGTGCAGCTGCAGTCCATGCTCGCCGGCCACACGGACGGCGAGCATGTGGGGCTGCGGAACGTCGATGCCCGCCTCCGGCAGGTGTACGGGGACGACCACGGCCTGGTGATCGAGACGGCTCCCGGAGAAGGCACGCTCATCACCATGCGGGTCCCCAAGTCCCAGCCGGACCATGACGCCTGAAATACACGATGCCTGAACGCCCGGCGCGCGTAGCCGCGGCAGGGACCCGGAAAGATAACCTAGGACCATGATTAACGTTCTCGTCGTCGACGACGAGCTGCCCGCAGTCGAGGAGCTTGCCTTCCTCCTCGGCCGTGATGAGCGGATCGGCACCATCCTGCGCGCCTCCTCCGGCGCCGAGGCCCTGCGGGTCCTCGAAGCCGGCGCTGTGGACGCTGTCTTCCTCGACATCCACATGCCGGCAGTGTCCGGCCTGGACATCGCCCGGGCCATTTCCCGCAGCAGCCGGCCGCCCGCCGTCGTTTTTGTCACTGCCGACGAGGACTGTGCGCTTGAGGCGTTCGAGCTGGCGGCTGTGGACTATCTGCTCAAACCCGTGCGGGCCGAGCGGCTGGCCAGCTCCGTGGGCCGGATCAGTGAGCTGATCCGCGACGGCGGGGCCGCGCCGGAGATGATCACCGTGGACCAGGGCGGCACCACCAGGATGATCCGGCGCGAAGACGTCACGTACGTCCAGGCCCAGGGCGACTATGCGCGGCTCCACACCGCCGATGCCAGCTACCTGATCCGTGTTCCGCTGGCAGACCTCGAACAGCAGTGGGCGGACGCGGGCTTCATCCGCACCCACCGTTCCTACCTCGTGGCACTCGCCCACGTCTCGCACCTCAGGCTCGCCGCCGGCCGGCCCAGCGTCTCCGTCGAGGACGCCGAACTGCCGATCAGCCGCCGGCACCTGCCGGCCGTCCGCGAGAAGCTTGAGGCAACCAGGATCCGGCCGCAGGCATGACCCGTGTCAGGGTCACGGCGCCCCGTTCGGCGTCGCGCATTTATCCCGACTCCTCGGCCGACCCGCGCGAGTCTGCCGAGGAGTCGGCCGTCGGCCAGGTGTTCGTCCGCTCGCTGATCCGCTCCCAGCTCCGGCTTGCCCTGGTGGTCGCCGGCGGATTCCTGCTGATCCTCGGCGCCTTTCCGCTGCTGCTTGCGGCGATACCGGAGATGGCTGAGACCCGGCTCGCCGGAATCCCCCTGGACTGGCTCCTGCTGGGGGCCGGGATCTATCCCGTGACAGGAATCAGTGCCTGGCTGTACATCCGCAGTGCAGCACGCAACGAGGCCCGTTACCGAGACCTCGCAGGTGACCGGTGATGCTGGGGTGAATCCTGCAGTGGGCATTGCGGCGGTGGCCGCCGTTTCCGTGGCGACGGCGGTGATCGGTTTCTACGGACTGCGGATCTCGCGGACCACCGGCGACTTCTACGTAGCCTCCCGGACCGTGCCGCCGTGGTGGAACGCGTCGGCGATCGGCGGGGAATATCTGTCCGCGGCCAGTTTCCTGGGCGTGGCCGGCCTGATCCTGCTGTCCGGCACGGATGCGCTGTGGTATCCCGTGGGCTACACCGCCGGGTACCTGATGCTCCTGCTGTTCGTGGCCGCGCCGCTGCGCCGTTCCGGGGCCTACACCATCCCGGACTTCACCGAGGCGCGGCTGGATTCACGTGCCGTGCGCCGGGTAACCAGCCTGGCCGTGGTCATTGTGGGCTGGCTCTACATCGTTCCGCAGCTGCACGGCGCCGCCCTGACCATCCGGACCACCACGGGGCTGCCCGCCTGGGCGGGCTCGACCGCCGTCGTGGTGGTGGTATGCCTCACCGTGGTGGCTGGCGGGATGCGTTCCATCACCTTCGTCCAGGCCTTCCAGTACTGGCTGAAGCTCACGGCGCTTGCGGTACCCCTCATCTTCATCCTGCTGGTGCTGGCAGACAAGGGCTCGCCCGCAGTGACGGTGCCAGCCGCCAACCCCGACGGCGCGGATCCCGCGAGCCCCTACCAGAGCATCTCGCTGCTCGTTGCCCTGTTGTTCGGAACACTGGGGCTGCCGCACGTCCTGGTGCGCTTCTACACCAACCCGGACGGGCAGTCGGCGCGCCGGACCACGCTGATCGTGCTGGGCCTGCTGTCCGTGTTTTATCTGTTTCCGACGGCGTACGGCCTGGCCGGGCGCCTGTTCGCCCCGGACCTGGCGCGGGCGGGCCAGGCGGATGCGCTGGTGCTGCTGCTGCCGGGACGCCTGGTGGGCGGCCCGGCTGGCGAGCTGCTGTCCGCCCTGGTGGTGGCAGGGGCGTTCGCCGCTTTCCTGTCCACGACGTCCGGCCTGGTGGTCTCGCTTGCTGGTGTGATCAGCCAGGATGTGCTGGGCGGCAGTGTGCGCGGCTTCCGGGTGGCGGCGCTGATCTCGATCACCGTTCCGCTGGGTCTGGCGCTCATGACGGACTCGCTGGCCCTGGCCGGCAGCGTCGGCCTGGTCTTCGCGTTTACGGCATCCACGATCTGCCCGGTCTTGCTGCTGGGCATCTGGTGGCGGGGGCTGACCGACGCCGGTGCCATCGCGGGGATGGTGACGGGCGGGCTGCTGTGCGGCGGCGCCATGGTGGCGGGCTCGGTGCTGGGGGTAGCGGGGACGCCGCCGTGGCTGGCGCAGCCCGCGGCCTGGACCGTGCCGGCGGCCTTCACGGTGATGGTGGTGACGTCGCGGGCCACCCGGTCCCGGGTGCCGCGCACCATCACCAGGGTGATGACCCGGCTGCACACGCCTGAGCGGCCGCTGGCCACGGAGCGCTGATTCCAGGTCCCGAGCGGGGCGGTGAGGGCGTCAGTCGATGGCAGCCATCAGTTCAACCACCCGGTCGAGGAACGCGTCCACCTGGGTCTCCTCGTAGCCGTCCTGGCCCACTGCGGGCCGGAAGACGGCCCGCCGGACGTTGTCAACGCTGAGGGGCTTGTCCTGTTCGAGGTAGCCGATCAGGTCGCGGCACAGGCTGTCCACGTCCTTGGTGTTGTAACTGCGTGACTTTTTCTTGGCCGGGCGGCGGAACCTTTCGCCGTCGGGCCGGTGAAGGCGGCCGCGGAGTGTCCCGGACAGCTGGCCGATCTGCCGGAGCCAGGCGTCCTCGCCCCGCTCGGCGATAAGGTCGTCCCGCTCCCGGCGGGCGAAGGCGTCCTCCAGCCGGTCCAGCGCGGCGTCCACCGCGGTGGCCGAGTATCCGCCCTTGACAGGATCGAAGGACACGGACCGGACGTCGGCGCTTTTGATGGGGTGGGCGGCGGCCTCGGGCGTCTCCAGCGATACGCGCGCCTGCTGCAGGAACTGGTCCACCTGCTTGGCGTTGTAGCCGTACTCCGTCCGCGCCACACGTTCGAACGACGCCGGAATCTGCCGCTTGCTGTCCACTCTCACCATGTTTCCTTCGATACTTCATCGGCGGGTCGTAACCGCATTATTCTAGGGCGTTGTGGAGGGCCCGGCGGCCCGTCCCGGGACAACCGGGACCGGAACGGCTCAGGCCCTTGAAAGGCTCAGGCGCCGGAGAACAGGACGAACAGCATGAAGGCCACGGGCGAGGCGAACACGATCGAGTCCAGCCGGTCCATCACCCCGCCGTGCCCCGGCAGGATGCTGCTCATGTCCTTGACGCCGAGTTCGCGCTTGACCATCGATTCGGCAAGGTCTCCGGCCGTGGCGGCCGCCACCATGCCGATCGCGAGCACCACCCCCACCCACCAGGGCTTGTCCAGCAGGAAGATACTGGCCAGCACCCCGACGAGCATCGCGCCGGCGATGGATCCGGCAAATCCCTCCCAGGACTTTTTCGGGCTGATCTTGGGCGCCATCGGGTGCTTGCCCATGCGCGCGCCTACAAGGTATCCGAACGTGTCGTTGGAAACCACCAGGAGCAGCAGGATGACAATCTGCCAGGCGCCCTCCGGCACCACTCCGCCGGGCCAAGGGCCCACCGGGGAAGCGCCGCCCTCAACGTGCAGCGGGAGTGCGGCGAAGCTGATCAGGAAGGGCACCCAGGCGAGGGCGAACACACCGGCGAAAATGCTGCGGGCCGAGCCCGCCGCACTTTCCACCGAGCGCCAGAGCAACACGGCCACGCTGCTGGCGAGCATCGCGAACAACAGGCTTTCCAGCCCCCCGAAGTAGGCCGAGAACGGCATGGCCAGTGTGCCCACCATGACAGGCACGATGGGCAGGCGCGTACCGTTCTCTTCAAGCGCCCGGAAAACCTCCCATACGCCGAAGGCGGCGAAGGTGGTGACGACGGCGACAAAGCCGAGAGGCAGGAAGAGCAGCCCGCCGAGCACCGCAAGAAGCATGGCCAGGCCCACGGCGATGGCCGCCGGCAGGTTGCGCCCAGCCCCGGGCGTGGGGTTGGGCCTTGGCTGGCGGGTCCGGGTTCGGGCCCGCGCACCGGGGGCCTGCTGTGCCTGGCCCATCAGACCTCGAGCAGCTCAGCTTCCTTGCGCTTGAGGAGCTCGTCGATGCCGTCGACGTGCTGCTTGGTGATCGCGTCGAGTTCCTTCTCGCCCCGAGCGCCCTCATCCTCGCCCGCTTCGCCGTCCTTGACCAGGCGGTCCAGGGTTTCCTTGGCCTTGCGGCGGATGTTGCGGATGGACACCTTGGCGTCCTCACCCTTGGACTTGACGATTTTGACGTATTCCTTGCGGCGTTCCTTCGTCAGTTCCGGGATGGTGATGCGGATGACGTTGCCGTCGTTGGACGGGTTGGCGCCGACCTCGGAGTCGCTCAGCGCGCGCTCGATGTCGCGCAGGGCGGTCTTGTCGAACGGCGTGATGAGGATGGTGCGGGCATCGGGGATCGCGAAGGATGCCAGCTGCTGCAGCGGCGTGGGGGTCCCGTAGTACTCCACCATCACCTTGTTGTACAGCCCGGGGTTTGCCCGCCCGGTGCGGATCGAGGCGAAGTCTTCCTTGGCTACCTCAACCGCCTTGTCCATCTTGTCTCCGGCTTCGAGCAAGGTTTCTTCGATCACGATCTCTCCTCAGACATTGGTTCCCGGCCAACCGGGGCATTTCACAATCCTGGCCCCGCCCACCGGGCGGGACCGTCCTAGAAATATCCTAGCTGTAACTAGGGCGTGACCAGCGTTCCCAGCGTTTCGCCGCGGATGGCGCGGGTGACGTTGCCTTCGCCTTCCATGCCAAACACCACCATGGAGAGCTTGTTGTCCTTGCACATGGTCATGGCGGTCTGGTCCATGACGCGGATGTCGCGGCGGAGTGCGTCGTCGTAGCTGAGCTTTTCCAGCTTCTCGGCCGCGGGGTCCTTCTTGGGGTCGGCCGTGTATACGCCGTCCACGCCGCTCTTGGCCATCAGGACGACGTCGGCGTGCACTTCGAGTGCGCGCTGGGCTGCCACGGTGTCCGTGGAGAAGTAGGGCAGGCCGGCTCCGGCCCCGAAGATGACCACACGGTTCTTCTCCATGTGGCGGATGGCGCGGCGCGGGATATAGGCCTCGGCCACCTGCCCCATGGTGATGGCGCTCTGCACCCGGGTCTCAACACCGGCCTGTTCCAGGAAGTCCTGCAGGGCGAGGCAGTTCATGACCGTTCCCAGCATGCCCATGTAATCGGCACGCGAACGGTCCATGCCGCCGTCGGACAGTTCGGCGCCGCGGAAGAAGTTGCCGCCGCCGACCACGATGGCCACCTCGACCTCCGGAACGGCTGCCGCGATCTGCTTGGCCACGCCGCGGACAGTGTCCGGGTCGACGCCCAGCTTGCCGCCGCCGAAGACCTCACCGGACAGCTTCAGGAGGACCCGGCGCCTGGTTTTCTCTGACTGGACGGGAGTGTTGACGGCTTCCATGGTGCCTTCCGGTTGGTGAACTCTGAGCTAGGTTATCGCGCATCCGGCCAGCGCTCACATTCTTATGTGGCCGGTGCATGCAAAAGGGGCGGCCACCGAAGTGGCCACCCCCTTGCGTGTCAGACTAGGAGCCGACGCGGAAACGCGTGAAAGCGGTTCCCTTGACGCCGGCCTCTTCGAGGACCTGCGCCACAGTCTTCTTGGCGTCCTTGGCGAATGCCTGGTCAACCAGGACCTCGCCCTTGTAGAAGCCGGTAACGCGGCCTTCGACGATCTTGGTCAGGGCAGCTTCGGGCTTGCCCTCCGCCTTGGCGGTTTCCTCGGCGATGCGGCGCTCGGATTCGACCAGTTCAGCCGGAACGTCCTCGCGGGAGAGGTAGTTCGGGGCCATCGCGGCGATGTGCACGGCAACGTCGTGGGCTGCGGTGGTGGCTGCTTCGCCTTCGCCGTCAACTGCGAACAGGACGCCGACCTGGGCCGGGAGGTCCTTGGAGGTCTTGTGCAGGTAAGCGTCGACCGTGGCGCCCTCGATGCGGGCGATGCGGCGGACAACAACCTTCTCGCCGAGGACAGCGCCCTCTTCGACGACAACCTCGGACAGCGGCTTGCCGTCAACATCGGTGGCGAGCAGGGTCTCGAGGTCGGCAGCGCCGGACTCGACGGCGATGGCCAGGACCTTGTCAGCCAGCTGGATGAACTTGTCAGCCTTGGCGACGAAGTCGGTCTCGCAGTTGACCTCGATCATTACGCCGACGCCGCCTTCGACCTTGGCAGCAACCAGGCCTTCGGCGGTGGAGCGGCCTTCGCGCTTGGTGGCGCCCTTCAGGCCCTTGATGCGGATGATCTCGATCGCCTTCTCGGCGTCGCCGTTGGCTTCGTCGAGAGCCTTCTTGACATCCATCATGCCGGCGCCGGTGCGCTCGCGCAGAGCCTTGATATCAGCGGCAGTGTAGTTCGCCATGTGAACCCCTCTGTCTAGAAAATTTTTGTGTGTACGGACCGACAGGACGGCTGCTCACCAGGTGAGCGGCCATCCTGTCAGTTGCCCGGGCGCTGCGGACAGCGCCCGGAAATCCCGATGAAGTTGTTACTTCGCGGAGTCGGTGCCCTCGGCGGCAGCCGGGGCTTCCTCAGCGGCGGGAGCAGCCTCGGCAGCCGGAGCCTCGGCCTTGCTGCCTTCGAGGAGCTCGCGCTCCCACTCAGCCAGGGGCTCTTCCGGAGTCTCGGTGGTGCCGGTTGCGCGCTGGTTGCGGGCGATCAAACCCTCGGCAACAGCGTCAGCAACAACGCGGGTCAGGAGGTTCACGGAGCGGATGGCGTCGTCGTTGCCCGGGATCGGGAAGTCGACCTCGTCCGGATCGCAGTTGGTGTCCAGGATGGCCACAACCGGGATGTTGAGCTTCTTGGCCTCGTCAACCGCGAGGTGCTCCTTCTTGGTGTCAACAACCCACAGCACGGACGGAGCCTTGGTCAGGTTGCGGATACCGCCGAGGTTGGACTCGAGCTTGGTGAGCTCGCGGCGGAGCAGCAGCAGTTCCTTCTTGGTGTAAGCGGAACCGGCGACATCGTCGAAGTCGATCTCTTCGAGTTCCTTCATGCGCTGGATACGCTTGGCAACGGTCTGGAAGTTGGTGAGCATACCGCCGAGCCAACGCTGGTTGACGTACGGCTGGCCAACGCGGGTGGCCTGCTCGGCAATGGCTTCCTGGGCCTGCTTCTTGGTGCCGACGAACAGCACGGTGCCGCCGTGGGCGACGGTGGCCTTGACGAACTCGTAGGCGCGGTCGATGTAGGACAGCGACTGCTGGAGGTCAATGATGTAGATGCCGTTGCGCTCGGTGAAGATGAAGCGCTTCATCTTCGGGTTCCAACGGCGGGTCTGGTGTCCAAAGTGGACGCCGCTGTCAAGCAGCTGGCGCATGGTTACGACGGGCATGCCGACGCTCCTTCCGGCAGGTCATTCATGAGAACGGCCGCAGCCGCTCTTACCCTGCCAATAGTTGACGGTTATTTAGCCTTGCCCGGGCGGGCACAGGCTCCTGGCATCCATTGCACATCTCATCAGGACCGTTGCCGGACCCGACCGCGAGAGGCACAATCCTCCTCAGCAGCAAGCAGCTGCTTACCGGTTGTGGAGGGCTGGATACGCGTAGTCAGTTGCTGCTCCCCCGCACTCCTGAATGGGGCGTGCTGACGCTACCCATGTCCATGGAATGCCATGTCCATGAAATGCGTGGAGGGCACAGCGGACTGCTCCACCAAGTGTACTACAGCGGTCCGCGGCAAATGCACCGGATCCGCCTCGCCCCCGCCGCGGCGTAGGGCGTTTTCCACATAGGCCAAGGGCCCCGTTCCGGCAGCCGGACCGGGCGCCCATGCTGGGGACATGAAAGCTTACGTGATGCTGGCGCTGCTCCTGTTCACGACGGCGGCTGCACGTTCAGCCGCACCGGCACCTTCCGCTGTCCGCACCTTGCCCGCTGTTTCTGCCGCCGTTCCGGCCCCGGCGGCGTGGAGCTGGCCGCTGGCGCCGCGGCCGGCGGTCCTGCGGCCCTTCGATCCCCCGCCCCAGCCGTGGCTGAGCGGGCACCGGGGCGTGGACCTTCGCGCCGCGTCCGACGGCGGCCCGGTCACCGCCCCGGAGTCCGGCACCGTCAGCTTCGTCGGCGTGGTGGTGGACCGGCCCGTTATCACCATTGACCACGGCAATGGCCTTCGCAGCAGCTTCGAACCGGTGCGGAGCCCGCTCAAAAAGGGCGTTTACGTGGCCAAAGGCGCCGTGGTGGGCACGCTGGTCGCCGGCCACTGCGGCCGGTCCCCCTGCGTGCACTGGGGTGTCCGGCGCGGCGAGGAGTACCTTAACCCGCTGTCCTTCATCCTGGACCTGCGGCCCTCGGTGCTGTTGCCGCTGAAGGGCAGCGGGGAACCGGGTGGCTAGACGATTGCGGAGACGCCGGTAATGGCCCGGCCCGCCACCAGAGTGTTCACCTCGTGGGTGCCCTCGTAGGAGTAGATCGCCTCCGCATCGGCAAAGATCTTTGCCATCTCGAAGTCCGTCACGATGCCGTTGCCACCGAGGAGGCTCCGGCCAATGGCCACGCTTTCGCGCATCCGGGCCGTGGTGAAGGCCTTGGCCAGGGCCGACTGCTCGTCCTTCGCCCGGCCTGCATCCTCAAGCTGGGACAGGCGCACCATCATGCCCATCGAGCTGACGGCGTTCCCCAGGATCTGGACCAGCTGGCTCTGCACGAGCTGGAAAGAGGCCAGCGGGCGCCCGAACTGGTGCCGCTCCACGGCATAGCGCCGGGCCACGTCGAACGCGGCGAGCTGCTGGCCCACCGCCTGCCAGGCGACAGCGAGGCGGGTGACTTTCAGGACCTTGTTGGTGTCACGGAAGCTGTTGGCGTTGGCCAGCTTGAAGAAGTCCGGCACCACCACGTCCTCGAGTGTGATGTCTGCGTTCTGCACGGTCCGCAGGGAAATCTTGTTCTCGATCTTCGTGGCACTGAACCCGGGCAACGCCGTATCCACGAGGAATGCCTTGACCTGGTTGTCGGCCACATCGCGGGCAAAGACCACCACCCAGTCGGAGAATGTCGCGTTGCCGATCCAGCGCTTCGCGCCGTTGAGGATCCAGTGGTCGCCCTCCCGCCTGGCCGTGGTGCGCGTGCCGCCGGCAACATCGGAGCCGCCCAGGGGTTCGGTCAGCCCGAAGGCCCCGATCTTGCGCAGCGAGTAGATGTCCGGCAACCAGGCATCCTGCTGTTCCGGGGAAGCCAGGGCTTCGATGGAGCCGGTGAAGAGGCCGTCGTGCACACCCATGAAGGTGGCGATGGAGGTATCCGCGCGGGTGACCTCAGCGTGCACGATGCCGGCGAAGAGATTGGAGTAACCCTGGCGCCTGACCGGGCTGACAAGGTCGAGCTCGGCCAGCTTGGGAATCAGTTCCAGCGGAAATTCACCGCGGTTCCAGCACTCCACGGCAATCGGCTTTACTTCCCGCGCCAGGAAGGAGCGCACCTCTGCCAGCCGGTCGCGCTCTTTGGAACTGAGCATCTCCTCAAAGGCGAAGAAGTCGCCGTCGGCGTAGGGCAGGCTGGTGATATCTGTGGCAGCGGCGGACATGGCGCTCCTTCGCGGTGGCCGGCGGTCGCGAAGGAACAGAAACACGGGCGCCGGAAAGGACTAGTTACTCGCCAGTAACATATCGCAGGGGCGCAGGAAATGGAAAGAGCCCTGATCCGCGGAGTCGCAGATCAGGGCTCTGAAGGTAGGGCTACTCGGACTTGAACCGAGGACCTTAGGATTATGAGTCCCGCGCTCTAACCAGCTGAGCTATAGCCCCGTGCACCGGTCCCGCATTGCGGGAGGCGCGCCCTGCCAGCGCCGGCCCTCAAGGGGCCCGTCGTCGGCTGGGCAGATTCACTCTAGCAAACCGGCGACAGGCTTCTGACCACTTCAGGCAAGCGTGGTCTTCAGACCACCTTGTCCTCGTAGTTCGCCCCATAGTAAAGGCCCTCGAACGTCTGCAGGGTCCCCTCGATGCTGTGCGGCTCCACCATGCACCGGCTGGCGTTGCCCATGGCCTTGCGTTCTTCGGCCGGCAGCCGGAAGATCCGGGTGATTTTCTCCGCCAGGTCGGCGCTGTCATTCGGCGTGAACAGGTAGCCGTTTTCGCCGTCGCGCACCAGGTGCGGAAGGGCCATGGCGTCCGCCAGCAGGACAGGCGTCGATGCGGACATGGCCTCCAGCGTGACCAGCGACTGCAGTTCCGCCGTCCCGGGCATGCAGAACAGGTCGGCCCGGATGTAGGCCTCGCGGAGTTCGTCGTCGCTGGCGAGGCCCAGGAACTTCACCCGGTCCTGCAGGCCAAGCCGTTCCACCAGGGCCTCGAGCGACGGACGCACCTCGCCGCCGCCGACGATCTCCAGGTGGACGTTCAGGTCGGCGGGGGTGGCAGCCACCGCCTTGATCAGCACGTCGACGTGCTTTTCCTCCGCCAGCCGGCCCGCGAACAGCACGGTGGGATATTCGTGCGGCTCAATGATCTCGTCCGGCTTGAGCTCGTAGGCCGCCGAGTCGATGCCGTTGGACAGCGGGAGCACCTTGCGCAGGAAGGCATGCTGGTGCATCGCCTTGGCCGCCAGGGGCGTGGGCGTGGTGACGACATCGGCCTTGCCCATGACCTTGCCCATGTCTTTCCAGGAGATCTTCCCGATGATGTCCTTGAACCACTGCGGGAACGGCAGGAACGGGTTAAGGTTCTCAGGCATGAAGTGGTTGGTGGCCACGATGCGGACGCCGCGCTTCACTGCCTCGTACAGGACGTGCTCGCCGATCATGTAGTGGCTTTGGATGTGCACGACGTCGGGCTGGACCTTGTCGAACAGCAGGCTGATTTCCTTCTTGATCTCCCATGGAAAGCAGATCCGGAAATATTCGTGCGTGAAGACGCTGTGCGAACGGAGGCGGTGGACAGTCGCTTCGGCACGGAACTCCGTAAAGCTCTTGCCCTTGTCCTGCCGGCAGGCCAGCACGTGGACGTCGTGTCCGCGTTGTGTCATGCCCTTGGCCAGCCGGTAGCCGAACTGGGCGGCTCCGTTAACGTGGGGCGGGTACGTGTCCGCCGCGATGAGGATGGTCAGTGGGCGCTGGGCGTCGGGCATGGTCACGTAGAAAGCTCCTGGTGGTCATGGTGGTCGGCTGCGGCTGACCACACTGGCCGCTGCCGGCACGGGATGCACCGGCACATTCTTTCCTGGTCCGCAGTCAAAGTCGGCTAGTGGGACGCCCTGCCCGTGGCCTTCCGAACATCCTTCTTCCGTTTGGTGACCTCGGGATGGTGTCTTGAAAGGGCGATTACCCCCACGATAGCAAGGGTTGCCGCCGTCCCCATCGCAATCGCCATGACAGCGTGGACATCGGGGCGTAACTCGCCAAGGATCGTGATGCCGATGGCGATGCCCACAATGGGGTCGATCACGGTGAGACCGGCAATCACCAGGTCCGGCGGACCGGTGGAGTATGCGCTCTGCACGAACCAGGACCCCAGTCCCCCGGCCGCTGCGATGGCCACCACCGAGTACCACGGCACATTCAGCAGGAAGAGGCCATTCGGATCCAGCAGGTGCTTGCCGATGATCCGCGTCAACACGGCCACGAAGCCAAACAGGATGCCGGCACCCAGGATGTAGATGAACGCACTCATGCGGTGCTTGAACATGGCGGCGAGGGTGCCGAAAATGCCCACCGCCAGGGCAAGCAGCAGCACAATCGTGAGCTCATCTTCCGGCGTGACGTGGTGGCTTTCCTGCGTGACGTTCACAGCGAGCAGGACGAACAGCGCCGAACCCGTCACGCACGCGGTGATCGCCACCACCGTGGCGCGGTTGATGCTCAGTCCCTGGTCCTTGGTGTTGACCACGGTGGTGATCACCAGGGCGATGGCGCCGATGGGCTGCACCACGGTGAGGGGTGCCGTCACCAGCGCCACGGCGTTCATCGCCATGCCGAGGCAGAGCAGGAAGAGGCCGAAGACCCACCGGGGGTTCCGCAGCAGGCGCAGGAAACCGTTGGAGCTCAGCGCCAGCCCGCCCGTGTCCGCCTTGACGGCGCTGCCCTGGCGCTGCGCACCGAAGGCGAGGCAAAAGGCGCCCAGGACCGCGAGCAAAACCGCAACCCAGACCATCAGCCGTTCCCGCCGTCGCCGGCAGCCAGCATTTTGCCTTTGCGCCGGATCGCCCAGAAATAGTTGTAGGCGGCAACCCAGTGGCCAACCAGGCCCAGCCCCAGCACCACCCAGGCCGCGACGAACCACGCTTCCGCGAACGGAGTGGGCAGCTTGGACAGGACCAGGAGCGGAGTTCCCAGCAGCAGCAGTCCGGTCCGGGTTTTGCCCACCAGGCTGACGGGGAGGTCCGGGTGTCCGCGGAAGTAGAACAGCGACATGCCCAGCAGGACGGCATCGGGAACCACCAGCGCGGCCAGGTACCACCACTGCACGACCCCGGCGATCACCAGGGTGACGGCGACCGCGATCATGGCCAGCCGGTCGGCGATCGGGTCCAGAACGCGTCCCAGTTTGGAGGTCTGGTTGAACCGCCGGGCGACATATCCGTCAACCCAGTCGGTGCTGCCCATGATCGCCAGCACCAGCACAGCGAGTCCGTAGTCCTTCCGGGCGAGCACAAGCCAGACGAAGACCGGCACGCCCATGAAGCGCAGTACCGTGAGGAGGTTTGGGACGGTGTAGACCAGGTCGCGGTCCACATGCGGCTGGCCGGGACGGGAACCAGCGCCGATGAATTTCATCAGCCCTCCCTCTCCGCGGCCAGCGGCCTCTTACAGTCTTCGTTCAGGACAAGGCTCAGCTCTTGAAGAGTTTGCGCAGCAAGGCGACCAGGACGGCCGTTGAGGCAGCAAGGGCAACGAGCGGCTTCCAGCGCGCCTCAAGCTGCCCGGGCAGCGAGCCTGCCGGAGCGCCGGAGCGGGCCGACGCCGACAGGGCGGCGAACCGTTCAACCGCCCGTCCGCGGACCTCCTGGAACCGCTCGCTGCCTTCCGCAGCGCGGTGCCTGGCGACGCCGAGCAGTGCCTGGGCCTGGGTCTTGACGTCGAGCTCCTCGCCGAGCTCATCACGTACGCCGGTGAGGTGCTCACGGCGCTGCTTCAGGCGGCGGCGCAGTTCAGGCTCGGTGGCCACGGGAACATCCACTGCCTCGGCGGCTTTCTTGGCTTCCTTGTCAGCCTTGGCCTTGGCCTTCTCGGCGGCCTTGGCTTCTGCCGCGGCCTTGGCCTGCGGTGAGTTGGGATCGAGCACGGCGGCATTGAAGTCCGAGCCCTCCTTGGCGACGCCAAGGTCGTGCTTGAGGCCGCGGACGCTGTCCTCCGGAATCAGCGGCATGGCCTGTTTGAACTTCCGAAGTCCGATCAGACCGCCGATGACGGCAATGAGCAGGAAAACCGCGCTGACGAGCAGCGCTGCCAGCCAGGCCGGCATGATGGTGGCCAGGCCCATGATCGCGGCGACAATCAGGCCGGTGACCAGGAGCGCCAGAAAAACGGCGGCCACGCCGAAGAAGGCTCCGGCGACGCCAAGCTGCTTGCCCTTGCGCTTCGCCTCGATCTTGGCCAGGGCGATCTCGTCATTGAGCTGGCGGGGCGCAAGCTTGAGGGCCAGTTTCACCGTCTTAGGCAGCGCGGTGATCCGCAATCCCTGGTTGGTCCGCCCGCTGTGACGTCCGCTCATAGGTTCCGCCTAACTGGTTCCGTCGTCGATTTTCTTCGCTGCTGAGGGGGTTTCCGGTGCGCCCGCGCGCCCCCGCTGACAAAACTATCATTCAGTGTCAGCCGGAACTTCTGGAATTAGCCCCGGCGTGCCCTCCAACGCTGTAAAAGTCTGATCTGACAGCCCTAGGATGGGTCCTTGTGACCACCAGCAACCCGGGCGATGCGCTCAGCCGCCGGCAGAAATTCCTCTACATCCTTCTACTCGGCGCCCTCACCGCCCTCGGGCCGTTCACGGTGGACCTCTACCTGCCCGCATTCCCTGCCCTGGAAGCGAGCCTCAACGTCTCGGAGGCCGCTGTCCAGCTGACGCTGACCGGCACCACTGTCGGCTTTGCGCTGGGGCAGCTGGTGGTGGGGCCCTTCAGCGACAAGTTCGGACGCCGGCTCCCCCTCATCCTGGCCACCACCCTGCACATCGCCGCCTCTCTAGGCGCCGCACTCTCCACCGACATTGCCACCCTGGGGGCGTTCCGTGTCCTCATGGGCATCGGGGCGGCAGGCGGCGGCGTGGTGGCGATGGCCATGGTCCGTGACCTGTTCAGCGGGTATGCCATGGTGAGGATGTTCTCCCGGATGGCACTGGTCAACGGGCTCGCGCCCATCCTGGCCCCCGTGATCGGGTCCCAGCTTCTCCTTGTCATGGCGTGGCCGGGCATCTTCGTCTTCCTGGCCTGCTACGGCACCGCGGTGATCCTGGCCGCCGTCGTGTTCGTCCGGGAGACGCTGCCGCCGGAGAAGCGCGGCCAGTCCGGCCTGACGGCCCGGCAGCGGTACCGCGTCCTGTTCTCTGACCGGATCTTCGTGGGCCTGCTGATGCTGGGTGGCATGAACTTCGGCGGACTGTTCAGCTATCTCTCCGCGTCACCCTTCCTGTTCCAGGACGTTTTTGGGTTTTCGCCCCAGCAGTACGGGCTTCTGTTCGGCATCAACTCGCTGGGCATCGTCGCCGGAGTGCAGACAAGCGCCCGGCTCATAAAGCGCGTCCCCCCGCAGTGGATCCTGGCCTGCTCCACCGCGTGGATGTTCCTGATGGCCGTCCTGATCGTCGTGTTCGACCAATTGGGGTTCGGGCTCTGGGGCGTCCTGGTTCCTCTTTGGTTCTACATCCTTGGCACGGGCTTCACCTTCCCTTGCGTCCAGGTCCTGGCGCTGGCCAGCCACGGAGCGCAGGCCGGCACCGCCGCCTCCCTTCTTGGGGCGTCCACATTCTTCATGGCCGGCATCATCTCGCCTGTGGTGGGGTGGCTGGGAGGAAATTCCGCCACGCCGATGGGGGCCGTCCAGGCCTGCTGCATCTTCCTTGCGGCGGCTGCCCTGTGGCTTGTGGTCCGCCCGCGGACCGTGCCCTCCATCCACTGACCCCTGTTCGCCTCCTCCTGCAGCCGCCGGCGGGTAGGCTGGCACCATGACCCGCAAACCCCACCGCAACGGCCGGGGGCTGTTCCTCGGAGCCATCCTCGGCGGCGTGGCCGGCTTCTTCGCCGGCAGGATGATGGGCAACGCTGTGCTGGGCATCCTGGTGGGGGCCGTCGTCGTTTCTGCCCTGCTGTACCGCGTGAATCCCGGGCCCTGGAACAGGCCCTAGGCCATCTGTTCGCCCGGGTAGCTGCGCGATAAAGTTGTTACGTGCCCCACTGGCAGGATCATCCTCCACTTCCGGCCACGTGGCAGCGGTGCGACTCCGGCATTCTGCCGTTGTGGTGGGACCGGCTGTGCACTCAGACCAGTGCCCAGTCGGCGGCGCTCTATGCGGCGGGACTTTTCACTGAGGACCGTCGCCGGCCCATAGCCCAGTGGTTCAACCCGGCTTTCAACGCTGCCCTGCTGGTGGCCCCGGAAACGTCCCCTGAGTGGCCCGTCCAGCGGTTCGGCATCTTCTATGCGCCGCCCGACGGCGGCTTCACCCGAGTGCACTCCTCGCCCCACGAATGGCACCCCAGGGAGCCGCGGAAGTCCCCGACGGAGCGGGAAGCGTTTGAGGCCGCCATAGCCGAGGCTGAGCGCTTCCTCCAGGTGGAGATGGATTTCGTCTAAGCCTAGGCAGCACATAAACCAGGCAGAACATAAAAAAGTCCCGCAGCCGGCTCTTGGGCCAACCGCGGGACTGTGCGCTCCTCCTGCTGGACTTGAACCAGCAACCCTTCGATTAACAGTCGAATGCTCTGCCAATTGAGCTAAGGAGGAATGAAGCAGGTATGACATTAGCAAACGTTCTGCCGCAATGTGAAATCGGCGCCGTTACTCGGAAGAAATACCCCTCCCGGGTATAAAAAAGGTCCCCGTTCCGGAACCCGGAACGGGGACTGTGCGCTCCTCCTGCTGGACTTGAACCAGCAACCCTTCGATTAACAGTCGAATGCTCTGCCAATTGAGCTAAGGAGGAATGAAGCGGGTACTAGCCTAGCAAACACTTGCCCCGGAAACGAAATCGGTGCAGTGTCAGCGAAGATCGGCCACACAAAATCGGCACAGGTCACGCATCGGAGCGCAGCGACCTGCGCTCCATTTCAAGCATCATGAGCTCCCGGTTCAGCTGCTGGAACTCCTCGGGATGGGCAGCCGCATCCAGGCGCTGCAGCTGTCCCAGCTTGTCCGCCTTCACCCGGGTGATCTGCAGCTCAAACAGCCGGGCGAGGATGTCCCGGCAGTACTTCTGCACCGCCTCGGCGGTGTGGGCTGGCAGCGGAACCACAGCGAGCTCCGAAACCAGCGGCTGCAGCGGCTCGGAAACCTCCTGCCGCACCGCTTCCACCCACTGCACGGCGTCCCCGGAGAAGCCGGGAGCCGTGGCGCGGATGGCATCGTGGATGGCCTGGTAGGCGGGCGTGGCGAAGCGGGCGGTCGCGAACCGCTCCCAGGCCGCGCCGCCCAGCATGGCAGGCTCCTGCAGGGCCACCTCGAGGGCCTGCCGCTCCATGGACGCCACGGGATCCCGTGGATCTGGCCGGTGGAAGGACGGAAGGACGCCCGACGGCGGGAGCGCCGCTACGCCGGGCACGTTCCGGCCGGGCGGTACGCCCGGTGCCTGCGCGCTGGATGCCTGAGAGCCGTGTGCCTGCCCACCGTGTCCCTGGGGACCGGGCGCCTGGGCAACGTGTGCCTGGGAACCGGGGCCCGCCGAACCCTGCGCCCCGGGAGCACCGCGCTTGGCGGCTGCCGCGACGGCCCGTGTGACGTCCTCGATGGGCATCCCCAGCCACCCCGCCAGTTCCCTGGCGTAGCCGGGCCGGAGCCCGGCGTCGCGGATCTGGGCCACCACAGGCGCGGATTCGCGGAGCGCCGCGACCCGTCCCTCCACGGTGTCCAGGTTGTGTTTCCTCAGGGTGGCACGGATGGCGAATTCAAAGAGCGGCCGCCGGGAGGCAATCAGGTCGCGGACAGCGGCGTCGCCCCTCGTCTGGCGCAGGTCGCAGGGGTCGGCCCCGGTGGGTTCGACCGCCACATAGGTCTGGGCCACGAAGCGCTGGTCCTCTTCAAAGGCCCGCAGGGCCGCCTTCTGGCCGGCGGCATCGCCGTCGAAGGTGAAGATGACCTCTCCCCCGCTGCCGTCGTCGGACAGCAGCCGGCGGGCAATCTTGATGTGGTCGGCGGCGAACGCCGTGCCGCAGGTGGCCACCGCCGTCGGAATTCCCGCGAGGTGGCACGCCATGACGTCCGTGTAGCCTTCCACCACCACCAGCTGGCGGTCCTTGGCGATGTTCCGCTTGGCGAGGTCGATGCCGTACAGCACCTGGGACTTCTTGTAGAGCGCGGTCTCCGGGGTGTTGAGGTACTTGGGGCCCTGGTCGTCCTCGTAGAGCTTGCGGGCGCCGAAGCCGATCGTGTCCCCGGCGATGTCCCGGATGGGCCAGATCAGGCGTCCCCGGAAGCGGTCGTAGATCCCGCGGTTGCCTTCGGAGAACATCCCCGTGAGCTTCAGTTCGGCGTCCGTGAATCCCCTGCCGCGCAGGTGCTTGAGCAGGGCGTCCCAGCCCTGGGGTGCGTAGCCGACGCCGAAATGGTCTGCGGCCGCGCGGTCAAAGCCGCGCTGCTGCAGGAACTTCCGGCCCTCCGTGGCGCCGGCGGTCAGCAGCTGGGCGCGGAAGAACTCGTCGGCGATCTTGTGGGCGTCGAGGAGCCGCTGGCGCTTGCCGACTTCCTCGCGGCTGGGGCCCTTGCCGCCGTCCTCATAACGGAGCTCGTAGCCGATCCGCGCGGCCAGCTTCTCCACCGCCTCATGGAAGGAGGTGTGGTCCAGCTTCTGCACGAAGGAAATGACGTCGCCGTCCTCGCCGCAGCCGAAGCAGTGGTAGCGGCCCACCTGCGGGCGGACGGTGAACGAGGGCGAGCGCTCGTCGTGGAACGGGCACAGGCCCTTGTAGGAACCGAGGCCGGCGCTCTTGAGCGTGACGTAGCCGTCGACGACTTCCTTGATGTCCGTTCGCTGGCGGACCTCGTCAATGTCTTCGCGTTTAATCAGCCCAGCCACGAAGCAATCCTAAATCCGGTGCGCAGGGCCGGGCGCCCCGCCGTCGGCCGTATGTGGACCGGTGAGTCCAACATCACCACAGGGACGGCAGGCTGCCCACGAGCCGTTCGTACATAGCCAGCGCAGAGCCGTCCGTCAGCGAAGCCACCTGGTCGATGACCACCCGCAGCCGGGCGGCGTCGTCGGCTGCTTCGCGCCAGTCGGCGGCGAACATGGGTTCGAGATGGCGGTCTCCGGTGGCGTTCAGCGCGGTCACCAGGGCGTGGAGCACCTCGCGCTGGCGTTCGTAGATGGGCTGCCGGTGGTCCGTGGTCATCACGAAGGTGGTGGCCAGGCCCTTCATCACCGCGATCTCCAGGACGGTTTCATCCGGGACCATGAGTTCGGCGTTGTAGCGGGTGAGGTTCGCCGGGCCGTATACGGCGCGGGTGGTTTCCAGCGCGCTCTGGCAGAACCGGCCAATGAGCTGGCTGGTCATGTCCTTCAGCGCCGCCATGGACTTGCGGCTGCCGTCCGCCTCGCGCACCCAGACTTCGGTGGCTTCCAGCCGGGCGAGGGCGGCGTCGATGGCCGCGGGCTCGTTGTGCGGCAGGTACCACTGCTTGGCGTAGCCCACCACGCGGGCCCGGTGGTCCGGGTTGTCCATCCACCGCAGCTGGAAGTGGCCGGCCACGATGGCGTCCTCGACGTCGTGCACGGAGTACGAGATGTCGTCCGCGAGGTCCATGACCTGGGCCTCAAGGCAGGACCGCCGCTCGGGGGCACCTTCCCGGATCCAGTTGAAGATGGGCAGGTCATCCTCGTAGGCGCCGAACTTGCTGGTCCGCTGGCCGTGGATCACGGGGGCGTCCAGAGCGGACCACGGGTATTTCGACGCCGCGTCCAGGCTTGCCCGGGTGAGGTTCAGTCCCGCCGGCCTTCCCTCCGGGTCAATGACCTTAGGCTCCAGGCGGGTGAGCAGCCGGAGCGTCTGGGCGTTGCCTTCGAATCCGCCGATGGCGTGGGCCATCTCGTTGAGGGCCGATTCGCCGTTGTGCCCGAACGGCGGGTGGCCGAGGTCATGGCTGAGGCAGGCGGTGTCCACCACGTCAGGGTCGCAGCCGAGGGCGCGGCCCAGTTCCCGGCCGACCTGTGCCACCTCGAGGCTGTGGGTGAGCCGGGTGCGGACAAAGTCGTCGGTGTCCGGAGCGACCACCTGCGTCTTGGCACCGAGCCGGCGCAGGGCCGAGGAGTGCAGGACGCGGGCGCGGTCCCGCTCGAAGTCGGAGCGGTACGTGCTTTTGGGCGGCTCTTCCACCCAGCGGGCGGAATCGTTTGCCTCGTAGCCTGGCAGGGCCTGGGGCACGGCGCGGGCCTCCGCCAGCCGGCTTTCAGCCACCGGACACATCCAGTTCCGCCGCGGCGATGTCGCGCGACTGGTCCTCGTTCAGCTGGCGGCTCTGCAGCCAGTCCTTCGGCAGTGCCGGTTTCTTGGGTGAACCGGCGCGCCCGCGAGGCCCTTCGGAGTCGACGCCGGGATACGGCAGGTCCATGTCCAGCTGGTCCAGCAGTTCGCGCAGCACCTCAAGGGTGGGCACGGTGGCCAGCTTGGCCCGCAGCTCCCCGCCCACGACGTAGCCCTTGAAATACCAGGCCATGTGCTTGCGGATCTCGCGCAGCGCCTTGTACTCGTCGTTGCCGAACGTTTCGACCATGAGCTCGGCGTGCCGGTAGACGGCCTCGGCCACTTCGCGCAGGCCTGGCCGGTACCGCTTGTCGCTGCCTTCGAAGGCTGCCTGCAGGTCGCCGAACAGCCAGGGCCGGCCCTGGCAGCCGCGGCCCACCACGACGCCGTCGATGCCGGTTTCGCGGACCATGCGGACGGCGTCCTCGGCGGACCAGATGTCGCCGTTGCCCAGCACCGGGATGTCCGGGAGCGCCTCCCGCAGGCGGGCGATGGCGGACCAGTCCGCCTGGCCGGAGTAGAACTGTGCCGCCGTGCGGCCGTGAAGGGCGACGGCGGCAACACCGGAATCGCGGGCGATCCGGCCGGCGTCGAGGTACGTCAGGTGGTCATCGTCGATGCCCTTGCGCATCTTGATGGTCAGCGGGATGCCGCCCTTGGACGCCTCGCGGACGGCTGTCTGGACGATCGAGGTGAAGAGGTCGATCTTCCAGGGCAGGGCCGAACCGCCTCCGCGGCGGGTGACCTTCGGCACGGGGCAGCCAAAGTTGAGGTCGATGTGATCGGCACGGTCTTCCTCGACGAGCATCCGCACGGCGGCACCCACAGTGCCGGGGTCCACGCCGTAGAGCTGGACGGAGCGGACTTTCTCGTCGTCGTCGTGGGAGATGATGCGCAGCGATTCCGGGGTGCGCTCCACCAGCGCACGGGAGGTGACCATCTCCGCCACGTACAGGCCGCCGCCGTATTCACGGCAGAGCCTGCGGAAGGCGGTGTTGGTGATTCCGGCCATGGGTGCGAGCACCACCGGGGTGTCCACGGTGATGGGGCCGAGTTTCAGTGGCGGAAGTTCCAGCCTGGGGGTGGGAGGCGTTGCTACAACAGTCACCCGTCCATTGTCTCAAAGCCGGGCAAATCGGGCAGAATCCCGACGGCGGCCCGCTCAGTCCCGCTCCGCGGCACGCCTTCCGCGCCTGGTAGCCGGCGGCGGGTCGGCGTCGTCGTTCTCCCCGCTGGCAACCGCCGCGGCGGCCGCGAGCGAGCCTGTGTCGTCGACGTCGTCGGCCGTGATGACGGCCGGCGCCGCCGGCACATGACCAGCGCCATCGGCCGAGCGGATTCCGGTGGCCTTGACCACCAGCACCGCGATCAGCGTGGTGACCGGAATCGCCAGGACCAGGCCGATGGAACCGACCAGCGTGCGGATGACTTCCTCGGACAGTTCGGCGCTGGTCAGCGCCTCCCCCAGCGGCCGGTCATAGAGCATCACGATGATGAGGATGGGCAGGGCCGCGCCGGCGTAGGCGAAGGCGATGGTGTAGACAGTGGAGGCAATGTGGTCCCGCCCGATCCGCATCGCCGAGGAAAACAGCTTGCGGGCGCTCGTGTTGGGCGCGAGTTCGTACAGTTCCCACACAGCGGAGGACTGGGTGATGGTCACGTCGTTCAGCACGCCGAGCCCCGAGATGATGAGGCCGCAGAGGACGATGCCGGAGATGGAGATCTTGTCCGAGATGTTCACCAGGGTTGCGGCGTCGTGGCTTCCCACACCGGCGAGGTTGGCCGCGCCCGTCGCCCAGGCGGCCAGCAGCGCGGTGATTCCGAGCCCGAAAATGGTACCCAGCAGCGCCGTCGAGGTCCGCGCCGAGAAGCCGTGCGCGAAATACAGCACCCCGATCATGATCACCGTTGACCCGACGAGCGCCAGCAGGAGGGGCGGCTTGCCCTCGACCAGGCCCGGGAGCATGAAGCTGACCAGCACGAAGTAGGCCCCGACGAGGCCGATCAGGGCGCGCAGCCCGCGCCAGCGCGCCACGGCCACCACCACGACGGCGTAGAGGATGGCCAGAAGGACGATCGGCATGGTGCGGACAAAGTCCACAAAGATGTACGACGGCGAGCCCTGCGCCGCGGGGGCATCGGCACCAGTCGCGGCCGCCTGGGCATTGGTCAGGTTCAGGTAGCGGATGCTGTCGCCCACCTCCACGCCGTGCGACCTGGCGACGTCCGGGTTGATCACCACCTTGACCGGGTTGCCGCCCTTGTCCGGCTCGGTGAAGGCGAAGGTGCACTGCGAGGCTCCGCTGTCCGATGTTCCCGGCGTGGTGCTGTTCTCTCCAGCTGCGTTCTCTCCGGCTGCGCCGGGGGTGCAGCTCTCCACGACAACGCGCTGGATCCGCCCGGCGTCGAAGGTGACGCCCGGGGCAGCGGCATACGGGTTGGCCAGGGTCAGGCCATCCTTATTCCCGGAAGGCCACAGCGATGCCATGGCCGCGAGTGTCAGCAGGGTCAGCGGGACCAGCACAGCGGCCAGGATCCGGTTTGCTTTCCTGCGGGCAGCCACCGCTTGCGCCGTCGGCTCCGCGTGCCCTGTGTGACCGTGGGAGTGTCCTGCACCCATCAGCTACTAGACCTCATACTTGAACTCTACGGCGCCGGCCATAGGGTTGATAAATGGACGACGATGTGTCTATGGCAGCAGTGAGCCAACGCAGGACTGGCCATGAAGCGGTGCTGACGGTTCTGGCCGCTTCCGGTCCCACCCGCGGTGTGGCCCTGGTGCTCCATGGCGGCAGGTCGCACAGTTTCGACCCCGTCCAGGCCAGGCACCTCAGCCCGGCGCGGATGGTGCCGTTCGCCCGGCACCTGCACTCAGCCGGACGGAAGCACGGGCTGGCGGTGTGGGTGCTGCGGAACAGCGTGCGCGGCTGGAACGGCGAGGACATGAGCCCGCTGAAGGATGCACGCCGGGCGCTGGCCAGGATCCGGTCCGCGCATCCCGGAGTGCCCATCTACCTGCTGGGGCATTCCATGGGTGGCCTGACCGCGATCTGCGCAGCGGACGAACCCGGCGTCGATGTCGTGGTGGCGCTGGCCCCCTGGCTCGATGACAGCACTCCCGCAGCCCAGCTGGCCGGACGGAAGGTGCTCATTGTGCACGGGGACGAAGACAGGTGGACGAGCCCCACGGCATCGCTGCGGTTTGCACGGCGCGCGGCACCCCAAGCGGCGGAACTGCGGTACGTCTCCCTCCGCGGGGCGGGGCACTTCATGGTGCGGCGGGTCTGGCTGTGGCACAGGCTGGCCACCGGGTTCCTGATGAAAGCCTTCGCGGAACGCACCCGGACTTCCGGAGAGGTGGTTCCCGGGGCAGGGTCTTCAGCAGCCTCCGCTGCAGCCCCGGCCTCCGCCACAGCCCTGGATAAGGTGCTGCCGCCGTCCGACGAGTCCCTGCCCGTTGTTTTGTGAGGGACTGTTTTGTGAGGGACGTTTTGTTGTGTGAGGGGCACTGATGCCTTGGACACCGGCAGCCAGCGACCGCTTCTACCGCCTCCTCGTCCGGACGGTACTGTTCCTGCGGTGGATGTTCGGGATCCGCCTGCTGGTGACCGGGCAGGACAACCTGCCTGACGGGTCAGCCGGCAACAGGACAGCGAGAACGGTCAGTCCGGGCAGCGGTGCGGTCGTTGCCATTACCCACTTCGGCTATTTGGATTTCGCTGCCGCGGAGCTGGTGTTCTGGGCGCACAACCGCGGGCAGTTGCGGTTCCTGATCCATCAGGGGGCTGCCGACCACTGGCTCGCCGGTCCCTTCATCAGCGCAGCGGGCCAGGTGGTGGTGGGCTACGGTTCGCGCACGGCCGCCTATGACGCCGCCGTAGCCCGGCTGCGCGCCGGCGAGTATCTGGCCGTCATGCCCGAGGCCGGCGTCAGCCGCAGCTTCAAGGTCCGCGAATGCAAGACCGGGGCGGTGAGGATGGCGGCAGAGGCGGGGGTACCGCTGATTCCGGTTTCCGTCTGGGGCGCCCACCGGATCCTGACCCGCGGCAACGGCCTTCCGCTGCACCGCATCCGGCGCGCACCGGTCCGGGTGCACATCGGCGAGCCGGTGCAACTGGCCGTCGGCATCGATCCGGAGAAGGAAGCGGCGCGGCTCCGCACAACGCTCCAGGCCGGAATCGACGCCGCGATCGCCAGTTTCCCCGTGGCGGCGCGGCGGGGCGACTGGTGGATGCCGGAGGACCTCGGCGGCGGCGCCATCTCCGAGGCGGAACGCCAAAGGCTCGATGCCGCCGATCTGGCGAGGGACCGCCGTCGTACTTCCCACCCAACCGTGTAGCAGCACAGCCTTCTAACAGCACAGGGCGTTCCCAATGCTGGGAACGCCCTGTGCTGGCAAAAAGCTGTGCTGCTATTTGGTTGGGTTTCCGGCAGCGTCAGTCCGAGACGACGAACGTCTCGGCGCCCTGCCGGCGGGCTTTGCCCGCTTCCATCAGGGGGTCGATGACGGCGCGCAGCGCTGCCATGGAATCGTCCACTTCCATGAGCACCGGGTACTGGTACGCAATCAGGGCCAGCAGGTCACGGACCGCAGCCTGAGCCTCGTCGGCGCCAAGCTCCGGCTCGTGGCCGAGGAACACGTCGGAAGGATGGTCGGGATTGCCCTGGGCGTAGCTGACCGCGAAGGCCTGGATCTTGCCCTTGCGGCTGGCCGGCACGCCGGACCCGAAGGCACTCTCCTTCGGCGAACGCAGCACAATCGCGCCGTGGGCGCCGCTGAGCTCGTCCAGGAAGAGCCGCTGGACTGTGCCGATGCCCAGCTCCCCCGGGCTGTCCCAGCTGTGGACGGACGAGTAGTACCGGCCGACCACGTCGGAGAGCTCCACCGAACCGGTGGCCAGGTCCTCGATGCGTTCCGACGCCGCTTCCTCGGAACCGTCGCCGAAGACCGGCAGCTTCAGGGCGGACGGTTCCACGACGACGAGCCGGGTGTGCTGGATCGGGGTGAGCCCCGCCGCCTCCGCGAAGGCGGCGCCGGAGGTTCCCGGCTCCACCTTGCAGCGGAGCCGGGTAACGCCCGACGGCGACCCTTCCGCCTCGCGGCGCAGCATCATGAGCAGCGTGGAGCCGATGCCGGCCCGGCGGTGGTCCCGGGCAACCTCGACATAGGCCCACAGCCGCTCCGGGTGCAGGCTGGCCTCGTGGACCACGCCGGCGGCAACCGGGATGGCCACGCCGTCGACGACGTCCTCGGCCACGATGCAGCGCCGCCACGGCGCGTTGCCGGAAGGAGCAAGGGTGCCGCGGAACTGGCCCGCCTGGTCGGTCTCCGGGTCGCCCCAGATTTCCAGCAGCGCGAGGTCATCGCCCTCGCGCCATTCGCGGTACTGGATCGCCACGGCTAGGCGCCGATCAGCCGTGCGGCCAGGTAGCCCTCCACCTTGTCCAGGGACACGCGTTCCTGGCTCATGGTGTCGCGTTCACGGATGGTGACCGCCTGGTCCTCAAGCGTGTCGAAGTCCACGGTGATGCAGAACGGGGTGCCGATCTCGTCCTGGCGGCGGTAACGGCGGCCAATGGCGCCGGCGTCGTCGAAGTCGATGTTCCAGTTCCTGCGCAGCTGCGTGCCGAGGTCCTTGGCCTTCGGGGAGAGGGCCTCGTTGCGGCTCAGCGGCAGCACGGCAGCCTTGACCGGGGCTAGCCGCGGGTCAAGCTTGAGCACGGTGCGGACATCCACGCCGCCCTTGGCGTTGGGGGCCTCGTCCTCGGTGTAGGCGTCGATGAGGAAGGCCATGAAGGAGCGGGTCAAGCCGGCGGCGGGCTCGATCACGTACGGCGTGTAGCGCTCGTTGGTGGCCTGGTTGAAGTAGCTCAGGTCCGTTCCGGAGGCCTTGGCGTGCGTGGAGAGGTCGAAGTCGGTGCGGTTGGCGATGCCTTCGAGCTCGCCCCACTCGGAGCCCTGGAAGCCGAAGCGGTACTCGATGTCCGTGGTGCCCTTGGAGTAGTGGCTGAGCTTGTCCTGCGGGTGCTCGAAGAAGCGCAGGTTGTCCTCGCGGATGCCCAGGCCGGTGTACCAGGCCATGCGCTCCTTCATCCAGTACTCGTGCCATTCTTCGTCCGTGCCCGGCTCGACGAAGAATTCCATTTCCATCTGCTCGAACTCGCGGGTGCGGAAAATGAAGTTGCCCGGCGTGATCTCGTTGCGGAAGGACTTGCCGATCTGGCCGATGCCGAACGGCGGCTTCTTCCGGGACGTGGTGAGCACGTTGTTGAAGTTCACGAAGATGCCCTGGGCGGTTTCGGGGCGCAGGTAGTGCAGGCCCTCGTCGCTGGCCACGGGGCCTAGGAAGGTCTTCAGGAGGCCGGAGAATTCCTGCGGTTCGGTCCACTCGCCGCGGGTTCCGCAGTTGGCGCACGCGATGTCCTTGAGGCCGTTCTCGGCGGGACGGCCCTTCTTCTCCTCGTATTCCTCTTCGAGGTGGTCGGCGCGGTAGCGCTTGTGGCAGGAGAGGCACTCGACGAGGGGGTCGGAGAAGACCTCGACGTGGCCGGAAGCTTCCCATACCTGGCGGGGCAGGATCACGGAGGAGTCCAGGCCCACCACGTCCTCGCGGCCGCGCACCACGGACTGCCACCACTGGCGCTTGATGTTTTCCTTCAGCTCGGCACCGAGGGGTCCGTAGTCCCAAGCGGAACGCGAGCCTCCGTAGATCTCGCCGGCCTGGAAAACGAAACCTCTCCGCTTGGAAAGGGAAATGACCTGGTCGAGGACGGATTTTGCTGCCATGGGAACTCCAATTTCTACAGGGCCGCTGGGTGCGGTCCGCGGTGTCTCTTGCCCCTGGACCGCGGCTGGATGCCGGGCGGGGGCGTGTGCAAGGGAAAACTGTGCAGGAAGCTGCGAGTCCTAGCCTACCGGCAGCAGCCTCGGGAGGGCGCCTCTTACCGGTGGAGGGGCACCTCTCATCTGCGGAGGGCGCCCCGGGGCCAGGGCAGGGTGGCCACGACAATGGAGGCGAGGGTCAGCAGGGTTCCCAGCACCGTTGCGGCCTCCACCACGGTCCCGGGCGTGGGCACCAGCAGGTCCAGCCCAAGCGAGCCCAGGAGCTGGCCCGCGATCATGCCCAGGCCGGTCACCAGCACCCCCAGGCTGCGCACCAGCAGCGCACCCAGGCCGATGAACACGCAGCCCATCGGCCCGCCGAGGTAGTACCACCATTCCGCCGGCAGCGGATTGGCCGGCCCGGCGACGGCCACCTTGATGGACCATGCAATCCACAGCACGCAGGTGCCGGCGATGAAGTTCACCAGCGTGGCCGCGATCGGCGTCCCATAGTGCACGGTGGCGGTGCCGTTCATCGCCTGCTGGAAGCTCATGAGGAAACCCGCGAGCACCGGCAGGATGACCGGCAGCAGCAGCGCTGCAGGGTCGGCTTGCCCGGCGGCGGCCGCACTGCCGGATGCAGCGGCACCGGCTGAGGCGAAGCGGGGCGAGACCGCCCAGGAGACGGCGGCGATGGTGAGGATGCAGCCGATGACGCGGATGCCCGTGACGGACTTCTTGCCTGCCGGACCGATGCCCAGCCGGTCCACCAGGAGTCCGCTGAGGGTCTGCCCGGTGACGGTGGCCACGGTGAAGAGGGCGATGCCAAGCAGCCCCACGGTGAAGGACTGCGCGAAGACGAAAAAGGCGCCGATGCCGCCGGCGAGCGCATAGTACGGCGGGAAGCGGCGTTCACGCAGCGCCGGCAGGATCCGGGCGAGGCCAGCCCGCCCGCGCGGGGCCACGAGGGACACGATGACCATCACGATCAACCCGGTGCTGAAACTGACGACGGCGGCGGCGACGCCGTCGCCGAGCCGGGCACCAAGGGCCCCGTTGATCCGCCCCTGGACGGGAATGGCAAGCCCGGAGGCCACAGCCATCGGAAGGCCCACGGCAAGGGGCAGCCGGGGTGCATGGGTCATTTGTTTCACCTTACGTCAGGCATGATTACTGGTATGAGCAACCCGGAAATCGAAGAGATCCCCATCCGCGACAGCATGATCCGCCTGGGCCAGCTCCTGAAGCTCGCCAACCTCGTGGAGGACGGCGTGGAGGCGACGGAGCTGATCAAGAACGGACTGGTCAAGGTCAACGGTGAGATCGACGACCGGCGCGGCCGGCAGCTTCACGACGGGGACACGGTGACGGTGAACGGCCAGACCGTCCGGGTCAGCGCTCCCGGGGCGTAAAGCCCGTTTTTGCAGGAAGGCTTACTTGTTCAGCACCTCGTGGGTGAGGAACTCGGACACGTGGCCGATCTCCTGGGCGTTGATGCCGTGCCACATCCCGGTGTAGAGGACCTTGGTCAGCTTCACGTGCTTGCGCACCCAGCCCATGGTGTATTCGATCTTGTCCGGTGTGATGACCGGATCCTGCTGGTCCCGGCCCCAGAACAGCGGCACCGTTCCGTCCAGCTCGGCGTCACGGAACTCGCCGTCGGAATCAGCATTGACCACGAAGCCTGAAAGTCCGACGACGGCGGCAAAGTCAGCGGGCCGCTGCCTTAGCAGCGTGGTGGCCATGGCCATGCCCATCGAGAATCCGAGGAGCGTAACGGACGGGTGGTCGGCCTTCACGGTGTCCAGCCAGTCGAGCACGTAGGCGGACGCTGCCTTGACGGCGTCGACAGAATACTCGATGGAGCCGGTCAGCGGGAACCAGGAGAAGCCCGGACCCATGGCGATGGGTGCGCGGACCGAGGCCACCGCGAATTCGTCCGGGAGCATGTCGGCCAGGCTGAGGAGGTCCTGCTCGTTGGCGCCGTAGCCGTGCAGCAGGACGAGCAGTGGCTTGCCGGCCCTGGCTTCCTCAGGCTTGGACCACAGAACAACGGGGGCAGGAAAGGAGTCGGCAGAAGTCATGGCTCCATTCTTACAGTTACCTACTGGTAACAACTGACGGTGGCGCAGCCACGCGGCGGCGGTACAGGATGTAAGGGTGAGAGGCGGCTATCCCCGGCGGCGACTGAACCGCCTAAGGTGAGGAGCGACGTCGGGCATGGAAACCCATGAGCTGCTGTGGAGCAGGCTGACCGGCCAGCAGCTAAGGGAGCCGCGGGCAGCCACAGCAGAGGAAGCCCTGAAGAACCTGCTGGCAGTCCAGGCACAGGAGTTCCCCTATGCGCGCTGGTCCCTCTCCCAGCGGACGGCCGCAGCGACGGCCGCCGATGTGGAGCAGGCCGTCGCGGAAGGACGGATTCTCCGAACCCACATCCTGCGGCCCACCTGGCATTTTGTGCACCGGGATGACCTGCCGTGGCTGCGGGCCCTGTCCGCACCCCGGCTGCATCAGGCGAACGGCGGCACATACCGCAAAACAGGGATCGACAATGAGACAGCGTCGAGGAGCGCCGATGTCCTGACAGCAGCGGTGGCCGGCGGAGTGCATCTGACGCGGGAGCAGTTGGCGGCCAGGCTGCAGGATGCCGGATTCCACGCCACGGGACTTGCCCTCGCGTACCTGATCATGCATGCCGAGATCAGCGGGGTGCTGGTGAGCGGCGTGCCCATCCGCAGCCCCGGCGGCGCCCTGCGGCAGACGTATGCCTCGTTCGACGAACGGGTGGCCGGCGCCACCGGCGCCGCCCCCTCCCGGGACGAATCGTTGGCCGCCCTGGTCCTGAGGTATTTCGGGAGCCGCGGGCCTGCAACCGTCCGGGACTGCGCGGACTGGTCCGGACTCACCATGAAGGACGTGCGCACGGGGTTGGCCTTGGTGGGTGACATGGCTCCGGGCGCCATTGTTGCTGCCAGCTTTGACGGCGCCGACTTCTACCTCCGGCCTGAGTCCGGCGGGGAGACACCGGGCCGGACATCCCGGCAGGGCGTGGACGGGCAGCCGCAGATCGACCTGGTCCAGTGCTACGACGAATACATCATGGGCTATTCGCTGTCACGGCATTATTTCGGCGGAACCGCGCCGGCCTACCCCTTTGGCGACAACCCCATGCATGTCGTCCTGTCCGACGGAGTGCTTGCCGGCGCATGGCGGCATTCGCTGGTTCGCCGGGGGTCGCAGGTGGAGCGCTGCGAGCTGGACATCCGTCTTGCCCGGCCGAACGGACATGGCGACGGGCAGGCCGTGGAGGCAGCCGTGACCAGGTACGGGGCGTTTCTGGGCGTGCCGGCGGTCCGGGCCCCGGCGGGTGCCTGACATCCGCAGCAAGTCCGGAAAGGCAATATCTCAGAGAGGGCAAGCATTGCCGGACGGCAGTGTGCGCTCTGGGCATAAGGATCCCGGGCCCGCTCTCCCGCAGGACTAAGCTGGAATGGAGACTCACTGAGAGGGCCCCACCGTGTTCGACTTGTTTTTCTGGATCATCATTCTGGCCGTCCTTGTTCCCATGGGCATGCGGATGTACCGGAGGTCAATGCAGCAGCGGAACCAGGGGCCCGGCCTGCCCGGGCAGTATCCGGGCCAGTTCCCGAATCAGGGACCGGACCAGTTCGGCAACCAGCCGGGCAGTCCGTTCGGAGGCCCGTTCCAGGGCCGCCCGGACAACCGGCCACGGGACGGCTACACACAGCAGGACTACTTCAGTGGCGGATTCGGATTCCCCCAGCGCGGCGGCCGCGATGAGCTTCCGCCCCTGAATCAGCCCTACCCGAACCAGGAATATCCGAACCCGCAGTACCCGGGTCAGCAGCACCCGAATCAGCAGTACCAAGGTCAGCAGTACCAAGGTCAGCAGTACCAAGGTCAGCAGTACCCGGGTCAGCAGCACCAGAACCCGCCCTACCCGGGCCAGCCGGGCCCCGGCGGCGGCGGTGCATCATCCTGGCAGCAGGGGCAGGTCCCCTATGAGGACAGCGCCGAATACCGGGCCAACCCGCCCCAGCCGCAGCAGAACCCGGCCTCTCCTGGCCCGGCGCCCTCGGCTCCGCCGCCGCCGTCGGCCCCGCAGGGCTACCGCGCACGGAAACTCGCTGAGCTGGACCAGCAGTACAGCGACGGCCAGATCTCCATGGAGGAGTACATGGCCCGCCGCAACGACATCATGAACGGTTAGGGCCCGGCGGACTCTGTCAGCCCACGCACCTTTGCGCATTGACTGTTAAGTCGAGCGTTCATGTGAGCGGTTCAGGCTGCTTCGTGACCGTTACCGAAAGGAACCTCGGCAACCGGTCTTTCGGTCACGCCGTGGATTTCGGGCGTGCAGGGGTCGCCTTCGTCGGGTGGATCAAGGTGGTCAAGCATGGCCTGGATTCGTGGTGGCCAGTGGGGCGGTTCCCAGTCGGGTTGTTCGCTGCGGTAGTGTCGGCCGGCGGGTGAGGTCCAGCCTGGCGGGTCATTGGTGCTCGCGGCGGCGGGCGTCCAGCCGGAGTTGTGTTTAAGTCGGTGATGTTTCGGACAGGATTGGCCGAGATTGCTGATCCCGGTAGGTCCGCCGCGCGCCCAGGCCAGAAGGTGATCGGCGTCGTTGTCCAGCGAGTGGTTGTTGCAGGCCGGGAAAGTGCATTTGGCGTCCCGGAGCCGCAGCCATTGCCGCATCTGCTTGGTGAGCCGGTAACTGATGCGTCCGATCTCTAACGGTGCCCCGTCCCGCGGGTCGGTCAGCACCCGCAGGAACGAGGCGGCACCGTCGGCGACGAGTGCGCGGGCCATGGACGGCGGGATCGGCCCGTACCCGTCCAGCATGGCCGGCTCCTCGGTCAGGCCGAGCAGCGAAAACACCGGGACGGTAACCAGGACCTGCGCCGCGGGCGAGGGCACGGCGCCGAATTCATCAGTGATTCCATCGATGGCGCTCCCCGTGTTTCCCTCGGCCTTGGGTCTACGGCCTGCTGTGAGGAGCCAGGTTGAGGTGACGTCGGCCCGGAGCTGGGTGAGGGTCCTGGCCTCGCCTGGTCCCTGCATGGCGCGGGCGGCGTCCGTGGTGCGGTTCCAGATCCCGACGGCCTGCGCTGCCGGGAGATAGGCCGAGAACCACGCCATCCCGTCACTGTCGGGGGTGTATTCGACCCGCCGGTCCGCTGAGCTGCGGGCGTGGCGTTTTTCGATGCTCCCCGGGTGGTGCCGCTCCCGCCAGGTGCAGACCTTCGCCCGGAACCGGCACGGGACAAGCTCACCGGCCGGGCAGCCCCGCGCGGGGTCCGGGGCATCCGGGTCCAGGAAATGCGCCTCCAGTTCTGCCGCGCCGGCGGGGTCGACGTTCTCGGTCTCGTCCACCATGATCCGGGCATGCCGCCAGGAAATGGCCCCGGCCTGCAGCGCCGCCATGGTCAGCGGCCGTCCCGCGGTCAGGATGTTGGCCTCGACCTGCAGGTTGCCGGCCGCGCGTTCGCTGATGGTCAGGACACCGGCCACCTCGGCGGTCACGGCCATATCCCGGACCATGCAATCCTGCGGGGACGCCGCTGGCGGGGTCATGGCCTTCTCAGTCCTGGCGTAGCCGGCGACGAGCTGCACCTTCAGGGCCGCGAGCCGGGCCTCCGTCCTGGCCAGCTCGGCCAGACCGTCCAGGTACGCGTCCGCCTGATCCCGCAAAGGATCAAGCCCGGGAACGGAGCTGCCGCGCGGCACCTCGTCTCCGTTCAAGGGGACGCTCCCCACAGCACGGTCAACAAAAACAGCCAGCGCAGAAACGGAGGCGCCGATGGCCTCAACCGTCTCCACAGCTGCTTTGCTTTCCATACCCGAAGCATCCCATCAGCCACTGACATTTTTACCGGCCAAGAGCTGGACAAGAGAAAAGCAGGTGCTGGAGACCCGGGAAATGCGACAGCCCGCGGCCCGCAGCCTGTGGCTGCGGGACGCGGGCTGAGGCGCAGGCCGGCCGTGACCGGGCCCAAACTCGAGTTTTGGTGTAAACCGAGTTTCGAGTTTAGTCGATCTGCGGGAAGCCGAGGTCGATCACCGAGGTGGACGGGTCCGGCCACCGAGTGGTGACCACCTTGCCGCGGGTGTAGAACTTGATGCTGTCCGGGCCGTACATGTGGGTGTCGCCGAACAGCGAGTTCTTCCAGCCGCCAAACGAGAACGTGCCAACCGGAACGGGGATGGGGACGTTGACGCCCACCATGCCGGCCTCGACGTCGAACTCGAACTGCCGTGCCGCCCCGCCGTCGCGGGTGAAGATGGCTGTGCCGTTGCCGAACTCGTTCTCGTTGACCAGCCGGACGGCGTCGCTGTACGTATCGACGCGCACTACCGACAGGACCGGGCCGAAGATCTCGTCGTCGTACACCTTCATCCCGGGCTTCACGTGGTCCACCAGGCTGACCCCGATGAAGAAGCCGTTGGAATCGAACTGCTGCGAGCGCCCGTCGACGACCACCGTGGCACCTTCGTTTTCCGCTCCCGCCACGTAGGAGGCCACGCGGTCCCGGTGCTCCGCGGTGATCAGCGGGCCCATCTGGGAGGTTGGGTCCGTTCCCGGACCAATCTTGAGGCCGGCCATGCGGCTGGAAATTGCCTTGACCAGGTCGTCCGCAATGTTGCCCACCGCCACGAGGACGCTGACGGCCATGCAGCGCTCTCCCGCCGAACCGTAGGCGGCGGAAACCGCAGCGTCGGCAGCCATGTCCAGGTCGGCGTCGGGCAGCACCACCATGTGGTTCTTGGCGCCGCCCAGGGCCTGGACCCGCTTGCCGTGTTCGGCTGCCCGCTTGTAGATGGACTGCGCAATCGGCGTGGAGCCGACGAAGCTCACCGCTTTGACGTGGGGGTGCTCGAGCAGGACGTCAACAGCTTCCTTGTCCCCCTGGACCACGTTCAGCACGCCGGCGGGCAGGCCCGCTTCGGCAAAGGCCTCGGCAATGAAGATGGCCGCCGAGGGGTCCTTCTCGCTGGGCTTCAGCAGCACGGTGTTGCCGCAGGCAAGGGCGCTGCCCACCATCCACAGCGGCACCATGGCCGGGAAGTTGAACGGGGTGATGCAGGCGACGACGCCCACCGGCTGGCGCACGGAGTGCACGTCGATGCCGCTGGAGACCTGCTCGGAGCGTTCACCCTTGAGCATGTGGGACAGGCCGGTGGCGAAGTCGATGTTCTCCAGGCCGCGGGAGATTTCACCCTCGGCGTCGGAAAGGACCTTGCCGTGCTCGCTGGTGAGAATCGCCGCGAGCTCAGGCTTGCGCTGGTTCAGGATTTCGCGGACGCGGAAGAAGATGTTGGTGCGCTTGGCCAGGCTGGTGGCGCGCCACGCGGGCAGTGCAGCACGGGCGGCCGCGATGGCTTCCTCCGTCCGGACTGCCGAGGCAAGCGCCACCTGCTTCTCCTGTTCGCCGGTGGCGGGGTTGAAGACGGGGCCGAAGCGCTCGGCGTCGCTGACGCGGCTGCCGTTGATGAAGTGCGGAATGGTCTGCAAGGGAAGTCTCTTTTCGTGCTCGGTGTGGGAAGGCAGGGAGGGCGGCGGGCTACTTGGCGCTGTCCAGCGAACCGTCGACGAGTTTGATGATCATGGAGCAGTCCTTGCCCGACTCACCGGCGTCGATGAGCTGCTGGAAGAGCTGCTGGACATGCCTGCCGATCTCCAGCGGCGTGCCGGTGTCCTCGGCGGCGCTGATGGCCAGTCCGATGTCCTTGTTGGCGAGTTCCGTGGTGAAGGTAGGGGCAAAGTCGTTGTTCGAGGCCGCCGTGGGAACGACGCCGGGCACGGGGTACCAGGTCCGCAGCGCCCACGAGTCCCCGGAGGACACCGAGGCGATGTCCCAGAAGACCTGCTTGTCCAGGCCCAGGCGGTCTGCCAGGACGGCACCCTCGGCGGTGGAGGCGAGGTTGATCAGGAGCATCAGATTGTTGCAGATTTTGGCTGCCTGGCCGGTAGTAGCGCCGCCGGTGGGAATGACGTTGGAGGCCATTGGCTCGATGTAGCGGCTGGCGTCCGCCACGGCGCCCGCTTCCCCGCCGACCATGAACGTAAGGGTTCCGGCCTTGGCGCCGCTCATGCCGCCCGAGACCGGGGCGTCGACAAAGCGGAAGCCGGCGGCAGCAGCGGCGTCGTGCAGTTCCCTGGCGGTGGCGATATCGATGGTGGAGGAATCCACGAGGAGGGTTGCAGTGTCCGCATGTGCGAGGACACCGTCCTCACCGAGGTACACCGCGCGGGCGTGTTCGCCCTTGGGCAGCATGGTGAAGACGGCGTCTGCGCCGTCCACGGCCTCGGCGATGCTGGCAACAGGCTTGACGCCGGCTTCCTCGGCCGCGGCAAGCGCGGCGGGGTTGAGGTCAAAACCGCGGACGTCGTGCCCGGCCTTTGCCAGGTTCGCGGACATGGAACCGCCCATGTTTCCGAGGCCGATCCAACCGATTACTGCCATGTCATAAGCTCCTTTGCTTCAAATCCGGCCGTCACGCCGGGAGGTCTGTGTCTACGATCACACCCTGCTAGAGTGCAATCAAGGGGAAAAATTACAGACGGCATGTGCATCAATGCACATAAAGTGAAAGGCTTACCCGTGGACACGAGGCGGCTTCCGAGTCCGGACGACCTGCTGATTCTGCTCACAGTCGCACGCCTGGGACGGTTCAACGCTGTGGCGGAAGCGCTCGGCACAACCCACACCACCATCTCCCGCCGCATCCTGGCACTGGACAAGCAGCTTGGCGGGCGCACCCTGGAACGCAGCCCGCAGGGCTGGGAGCTGACGCAGCTGGGAGCCTCTGCCGTGGAGGCGGCTGAAGCTATCGAGAACACCCTTGGATCGCTCTCCGGCCTGATCAGCCAGGACCAGAGCGCCCTGTCCGGCCTGGTGCGGGTAGCGACGACGGACGGCGTGGGAGCGGTGTTCGTCACCCCTGCCCTGGTCCGGCTGCAGCAACAGAACCCGCAGCTGAACATCGAGATGCTGAGCGCCACACGCAAGGTCAGCCAGAACAGATCCGGCGTTGACCTGGAAATTGTGGTGGGCAGGACCGACGTCAGCAACGCGCAGACGATCTTCCTCAGCAACTACTACCTGCGCTTATACGTCAGCCGCGGCTATGCCGCTGAGCATGGTCTGCCGGAAAAGCTCGACGACGTCGGGCAGCACGGCTTTGTCTCTTACGTTGAGTCCGCGCTCCAGGTGGAAGAGCTGGGGCACCGCTGGTCCTCGCAGCTGCCCATGCCCAAATCAAGCTTCCAGGCCACCAGCGTGTTCGCCCAGGTGGAGGCAGTCCGGCAGGGCGCAGGCATCGGACTGCTGCCGAACTTCATGGTGGCGGGGCAGGCGGACTTCGTACCGGTGCTGGCCGGGGACTTCCAGCGCCAGGTTCCCATCTGGGCGGTGGCACGCCCCGAAGCCCTGCGATCCGGCCCTGTTCAGGCCGTCATCGCAGGGCTCAAGGACGAAGTGAAGCAGCACCAGGATCTGCTTGCGGCCTGAATTCCGCCGCAGTCCGGCTCTGGCCCTCAGGCCTGGAAGAGCCGCCGCACGACCTGCCCGGCGGCCAAGGCATCGAGGCCCTCGTTGATCTCAGCCAGCGGCCGCGAGTCGGTGTGCAGCAGTTCCACCGGCAGCTTGCCCTCCCGCCAGTAGCCGAGATAGAGCGGGATGTCCCGCCCGGGGACGGCATCGCCCATGTAGGACCCGAGCAGGCGCTTGCCGGCACCTGCGAATTGCAGGGCGGGCACCGTCAGCTCGGCGGACGGGTGGGGCAGGCCGACCGAGACTACTGCCCCTCCGCGCGTCACGTGTTCAAGGCAGGAGGCAATCACCCTCGCTGACCCCACCGCCTCAACGGCCGTGTCCACGCCGTCGCCCGTTGCCTCCGCGATCAGGCGGGCAGCGTCCTCGGGCGTGCCAACGGCGGTGGCGCCGCATTTCAGCGCGAGTCCGTGCTTGCCCGTATTGGGGTCGATGGCAATCACGGATGAGGCGCCGGCGAGTGCCGCCGCCATGACTGCGGACAGCCCAACGGCACCGAGCCCGAAGACGGCCACCGACTGCCCGGCCGTGACGGCGGCCGTGTTCAGCACGGCGCCCATGCCGGTGAGCACGGCGCAACCGAACATCGCCGCGACGGTGTCCGGGACGTCGTCGTCAATCACCACCACAGACTCCCGCGCTACCACAGCGTAGTCAGCGAAGGCCGAGACGCCCAGGTGGTGGTTGATCCGCTCCCCCGCCGGTGTCCGCAGCAGCGCCTCGCCGTGCAGCAGGTCTCCTGAACCGTTGACTTCCGCTGCCCGGTGGCAGAGGGCCGGCCGCCCGGCTTTGCATGCCCGGCAGTCCCCGCAGCTGGGGACGAAGACCAGGACGACGTGGTCGCCGACAGAGACGCCCTCGACGCCCTCCCCAACAGCCTCAACCCGCCCGACGGCCTCGTGCCCAAGCGCCATGGGAAGGGGCCTGACACGGGAACCGTCCACCACTGAGAGATCCGAGTGGCACAGGCTGGAGTAGGTGATGGCGATGCCCAGCTCTCCGGCGCGGGGTTCCGGCCGGTCCAACTCCTCGATCCGGAGCGCCTGAGCTTCGGCGTAGCCGGTTCCGGAAGGAACGGTGGAATAAAGAACGGCTGCTTTCATGGGAAATCCTGACTTCATCTGATTGCTAACGCCCAACTGCCCGGGCCTGCATGGTGGCGGGCCCGGGCAGCTGGTCGGCGGTTGTGCCACGGAAGGTGCCGGCGCCTGGGTTGTGGCGCCCCTTCCGGTTCGGCTTGCCTGGCGGCTACTTCTTGGCGGCCGCCAGAAGGTCGGCAGTGCCCTTGGCGTCTGCGGCGTCCACGTCGCGGAGCGAGATGCCCCGTGTTTCCTTGAGGAAGAACACGGCTACTGCGGTCACGATGCAGGCGCCGAGCAGATACAGGGCCACCGGAGTGGAGGAGTTGAAGCTGCTCAGAAGTGATGTGGCGATGATCGGCGCCATGGAACCGGCAACAATGGAGGTCACCTGGTAGCCCAGGGAAACGCCGGAGTAGCGCATCCGGGTGGGGAACATCTCCGCCATGATCGACGGCTGCCCCGCGTACATGAGTGCGTGGAACAGCAGGCCGATGGTGATGGCAGCCAGAATAACGATGTCGTTGGCGGTGTCCATCATGGGGAAGGCGAAGAAGCCCCAGGTTCCGCCGAGGACGGCGCCCACCATGTAGACCGGACGCCGGCCGAAGCTGTCGGAGAGCTTGCCAACAAGCGGGACGGCGCAGAAGTGGATGAAGTGCGCCACCAGCAGCAGCAGGAGGATCCGTGAGGTGTCCGTCTGGACTACGACCTTCAGGTACGTGATGGAGAAGGTCACCACCAGGTAGTACAGGATGTTCTCGGCAAAGCGCAGGCCCATGGCGGTGAAGACACCGCGCGGGTAGCGGCGGAAAACTTCAGCGACGCCGTAGCCCTTGTGCTCGACCGTGACTTCCTTGCGGGCCTCGATGAAGATCGGGGCGTCCTGGACCTTGGTGCGGATGTAGTAGCCAATGATGACGATCACGGCAGACAGCCAGAAGGCGACGCGCCAACCCCAGCCAAGGAACGCTTCCTGCGAGAGGGTGGAGGAAAGGGTGAACAGCACGCCGGTGGCCAGGAGGTTGCCCATGGGAACGGCGGACTGCGGCCAGCTGGACCAGAATCCGCGGGACTTGTTGGGGCTGTGCTCGGCAACGAGCAGCACGGCGCCGCCCCACTCACCGCCCACGGCGAAGCCCTGGACGAAGCGCAGGAACACCAGCAGAGCCGGGGCCCAGTAGCCGATCTGCGCGAAGGTAGGCAGGCAGCCCATGAGGAAGGTGGAAACACCCACCAGGATGATGCTCAGCTGCAGCAGCTGCTTGCGGCCGAACTTGTCCCCGAAGTGGCCGAAGACGATGCCGCCAATGGGGCGGGCAACGAACCCGACCGCATAGGTCACAAAGGCGGCGATGATGCCGTCCAGTTCCGTCCCCGAATTGGGGAAGAACATCTTGCCGAACACCAAAGTTGCTGCCGAGGCATAGAGGAAAAACTCATACCATTCGACCACCGTGCCGGCCATTGAGGCCGTGACAACTTTTCTCAGGCCCGAGGCCTTAACGTCGGTTTCCTCTGCACGCCTTGCGGCGGAGTGATCCGTACTCATATGTAAACTCCTTCGGCGTCTTCATCGACACCACTGGGACCGTCTTTGGCGAACGTGTGTGAGGTACACCACGAAACGCCGGTTCACACGAGTATGGTCTGCCATTGCCTGCAAGCTCAACGACAAAAAGTGCAGAACGCATCTGCATAAATGCACAAAGCAGCCCGTGGGCTACTTGTCAGTACGGCTCAGCCCAGCAGATGCGCGCGCAACTGCCCGTTCAGCTGGCCGATCTCCGTGAGGAAGCCGTCATGGCCGATCGGCGCCTCGATCATGTGCACGTCAACGTTCCCCGGCAGCGCCTCGGCGAGTTCGAGCGACTGGGCGGGAAAGTAGAGCCGGTCGGTGTCCACGGCGGCAATGAAGAAGTCGGCGGTGGCCCGGGCCAGGGCCTCCTTCAGCGTCCCCCTCCCGCGCGTGACGTCATGGCTCATGAGAGCCTCCGTCAGGGCGATATAGCTGTTGGCGTCGAAGCGCCGGACCAGCTTGTTGCCCTGGTGGTCCAGGTAGCTCTCCACCTGGTAGCGGCCGCGGCCTGCCAGGGCATCCGCCTGCAGCGGCTCCTCAGCTGCCTGGGCGTTCCTGCCGAACCGGAAATCGAGTTCGTAGGCGGACCGGTAGGTAATGTGGGCAATCCGCCGCGCGAGCGCCAGGCCCTCAGCGGGTTCCGGGCCGCCGTAGTAGTCGCCGCCGTTGAAGTGGCGGTCCTGCCGGATGGCCAGGGTCTGCGCCTGGGCGAAGGCGATCTGTTCGGCCGTGCTCCTGGCCCCGACGGAAATGACACCGCAGCGGCGCACCCGCTCCGGGAAGGTGACTGCCCATTCGAGGGCCCGCGCCCCGCCCATGGATCCGCCCACGACGGCGTGCCAGCTGCTGATGCCGAGCAGGTCGGCGAGCCTGGCCTCGGCGACGGTGGAGTCCCGGAGGGTCACCAGCGGAAAGCGGGAACCCCAGGGCTTGCCGTCCGGGGCAGGCGACGACGGCCCGGTGGACCCGTAACAGCCGCCCAGGATGTTGATGGAAATGACGAAGAACCTGTCAGTATCCGCTGGCGCGCCCGGCCCGGCGAGCTGCTCCCACCAGCCCTCCTCGTCCCCGGCACCGCGCGTCACATGGGTACTGCCGGTCAGGGCGTGTTCGACGAGGATGGCGTTGGAACCGTCCTCGTTGAGCGTTCCCCACGTTTCGTAGGCCAGGGTCACGTCCGGCAGGAACCCTCCGGCTTCGAGTTCCAGGCTGCCGATGCTGCGGTACTGGACAGTGCCGTCCGGAACGGGGCCATCCAGAACAGCGCCTGCGGGCGTCTTCCCGGCCGGAGCGTCGGTGTGGCTGACAGAAATCGTCATAGGTAACTACCTCTTCTTACGCGCTTGCCCGCCGTCAGCAGACCGGCAGGCCAGGTCTTCACCCGGGGCACCCCACCGCGGAAGGAGGGTTGCCGGCCAGCAAGCCGGGGCTGTCGCTGGCACTCATGACCTGTTGCCAAGTGTACGAAACAGGCGGACGCCTGCGCGAAGAATGTGACGGCTGTGTGACTCCCGGCCGGAAAACGGGACGGGAGCCACAGGGTCAGGCGGAGACGTCAGGCGCCTTTCGCGGCCCTGAATCCGGCATCGAGGTCGGCAAGGATGTCGTCGATGTGCTCCAGGCCCACGGACAGCCGGACCAGTCCGGGGGCAACCCCGGCAACGCTTTGCTGCTCCGGAGTCAGCTGGCTGTGCGTCGTCGACGCCGGGTGGATGACGAGGGAGCGGACGTCGCCAATGTTCGCCACATGGGAGTGCAGTTCCAGGGCATCCACGAAGCGCTTGCCGGCTTCGGCACCGCCCGCCACGGTAAAGGCCACCACCGCGCCGGTGCCTTTGGGCCCGTACTTCAGGCCGCGCTCATACCAGGGGCTGGACGGCAGTCCGGCGTAGGCGACGGATTCCACATCGTCCCGGGCCTCAAGCCAGCCAGCCACGGCCACGGCGTTGGCCACGTGGCGCTCCACGCGCAGGCTCAGTGTTTCCAGGCCCTGCGCGATAAGGAAGGCATTGAACGGGGACACCGCCGAGCCCAGGTCGCGGAGCAGCTGGACCCGCGCCTTCAGGATGTAGGACAGATTGGCACCCAGGGCGCCGCCTGCGCCGAGGTCGCGGGCATAGACGAGGCCGTTGTAGGTGGGGTCCGGCGTGTTGAAGCCGGGGAAGCGTTCCGGGTCCTTGCCGAAGTCGAACTTTCCTGAATCCACGATGACACCGGCAATGGCGGCCCCGTGTCCGCCCAGGTACTTGGTGGCCGAGTGCACCACGATGTCCGCGCCCCATTCAAGCGGCCTGATGAGGTAGGGGGTGGACAGGGTGTTGTCCACGATGAGCGGCACGCCGGCTTCGTGTGCTGCCCGGGAGACGCCCTCGATGTCGAGGACGTCCTGCCGCGGGTTGGATACCACTTCGGCGAAAAAGAGCTTGGTGTTCGGCTGGACTGCATCGCGCCACTGCTGCAGGTCGTCCGGGTCCGCCACGAAGGTAACGGAGACGCCGAACTTCTTCAGCGTGTGGGCCAGCAGGTTGTAGGTGCCGCCGTAAAGGCTGGGACTGGCCACCACGTGGTCCCCGGCTTCGGCGATATTGAGGATGGCGTACGTTTCGGCGGCCTGGCCGGAGCTCAGGAGCAGCGCCGCAAGCCCTCCCTCCAGGCTGGCGATCCGCTGCTCGACGGCGTCCTGGGTCGGATTGCCGATCCGGGTGTAGATGGGGGCGATCTCGGCGAGCGCGAAACGGTCTGCTGCGCTGTCGGCGCTGGGGAAGACGAACGACGTCGTCTGGTAAATGGGCAGGGACCGTGCGCCGGTGGCGCCGTCGGGCACCTGGCCGGCGTGGATCTGGCGCGTTTCAAATGACCATGCGTTGGACATGCAGGCTCCTGACGCTGAAGGGGCGTGTGCTGGTCCCGGCACAGGCCCGCGCTTGCCGCCCGGCGGGCGCCGCGCAGCCAGGTCTTCACCCGGGGCACCCCGCCGCGGTGGAGGGTTGCCGGCCAGCGAGCCGGGGCTTTTTTCGCTGGCGCTCATGACCTGCGATCAGTGTAGGAACAGCCCTTCGTCGCGCACAGCTTTGTGAAGAATTTCGTCAAAAGCTGGACATTTCGCAATGTTAGGGCACCCTAAGCTGAGAGCCCCGTCACAAAGTGCCAAGATGAGGGCATGCGCATGGATCACGTCTCTTACGCCTGTGAACACGATGGCCTCGCGGCCACCACCGAACGTATCTCCTCCGCCCTCGGCGTCGAAGCCGTTAAGGGCGGGGTGCACCCCCGGTTTGGAACCCGGAACATGATCATCCCGCTGGCCGGTCACAAGTACCTTGAGGTCGTTGAGGTCCTGGACCACCCGGCGTCGGACAAGGCACCGTTCGGCCAGGCCGTCCGGGCCCGGTCCGCAGCGGGCGGCGGCTGGATGGGCTGGTGCGTCGAAGTTGACGACCTCGCCCCGTTCGAGGAGCGCCTCGGCCGCTCCGCCGTCAACGGCAACCGCAAGTTTCCTGACGGCCGGGAACTTATCTGGAAGCAGATCGGCATCCTGGGGCTCATCGCGGACCCCCAGGTTCCGTACATGCTGAAGTGGGAAGGCGATCCGGAACTGCACCCGTCCAACGCCTATGACAGCAATGTGAAGATGTCCACCCTCACGATCGCGGGCTCCGCCGAGCGCGTGACCGAGTGGCTAGGCGAGCCCGTGGAACGGCCGCTGGAAGACGTCGCCGTGAACTGGGTGGCCCCGCACGGTACGCCGGGAATCCTCTCCGTCACGTTCGAAACCGCAGCGGGCGCCGTCACCATCTGACGCGCTTCCTGCCCTTCACTTCGGCCGCCATCAGCGGGTGCCAACGACGTCACCCGCCGATGGCGGCCGAATCACTTTTTAATACAGCCCGGCTTTTAATACAGCCCGGCCTTTAATACAGCCCGGCCTAGCCCAGTCCGGCGGCCTTGCCGAACAGGCTGAACCCGACGAAGGCGACAATGTCCAGCAGCGCGTGCGCGATGACAAGCGGCATCACCCGGCGGGTCTTCGTGTAGACCCACGCGAACACCACGCCCATAACGGCGTTTCCGATGAAGGGCCCGAACCCCTGGTACAGGTGGTAGGTGCCGCGCAGCATCGACGAAACGAAGATCGCCAGGGGAACGGACCAGCCGAACTTGCCGAACCGGTCCAGCAGGTAGCCCACCACAATGACTTCCTCCACGACCGCGTGGCGCAGGGCAGACAGAATCAGCACGGGCACCGTCCACCAGTAAGCGTCCAGGCCGCTCGGGATGATCGCCGTCGTGATGCCGAGTGCGCGGCCGGCGGCATAAAGCCCCAGCGACGGGAGGCCGATCAGGGCGGCCAGCCCGAGACCCTGCAGCAGGTCCTTGCCGGGCCTGGCAAAGTTGAAGCCCAGTTTCCGGAAGGCGGAGCCGCCGTCCTGCCCTAGTCCGGAGTTGGACTGGCGCTGGTCGGTCAGGAAGTAGATGACCAGCAGGACCGGCACCAGGGCGAAGATGATGTCCAGCAGCTGATAGGTCAGGTCGAAGTATTCGCGGGTGCTCTGTGACCTGTTGAGCGTGGAAGTCCCCTGCGCCAGCGGCGCCCGGGTCATCTTGTCCAGCAGCTGCACCACGGAGTAGACGGCTGATTGCCCCAGCGACAGCCCAAGGACAATCCAGACTTCAAACCGCAGCCGGCGGCGGGAAGGAACCAACATGTTCCTATCTTGCCTGCACCCGCTGGTACTTTCCTGTCAGCCTGCCTGTTCCTGCCGCCGTCGTGCATTCCCGACCAGCCCGTCGGGGCCGGTCCAGCTGGCCAGTGACCCTATGCTGGGGAGCTATGAGCGCTCCCGGGAAAATCATCATGATCCGGCACGGCCAGTCGGCCGCCAACGCGGACACCTCCATCTACAACAGGGTGCCCGACTACCGGATACCGCTGACGGAACTTGGGCTGGAGCAGGCGAAGGCCGCCGGGGAGCGCGTCCGGCGCGAGCTCGACGGCCGGAAGGTGAGCGTCTACGTTTCACCGTACCTGCGCGCGTACCAGACCCTGGAGGCACTGGACCTGGGCTCCCTGACGGAACGGGTGATCGAGGAACCGCGGCTGCGCGAACAGGACTGGGCCAACTTCCAGATCTCCGGCGACATCGAGGACCAGAAGGAGCTCCGCAACGCCTACGGCCACTTCTTTTACCGCTTCCGGGAAGGCGAATCCGGCTCGGACGTCTACGACCGGATCTCCTCCTTCATGGAAACCCTGTACCGGCACTGGTCCAAGCCGGACTACTCCCCCAACAGCCTGCTGGTCACGCACGGGTTGACGATGCGGCTGTTCTGCATGCGCTGGTTCCACTGGTCCGTGGAGTACTTCGAGTCGCTGAACAACCCGGAGAACGCCGAGATCCGCATGCTGGTGCGCAACGGTGAGGGCAAGTATGAACTCGATACGCCGTTCACGCAGTGGGTGGACCGGAGGGTGGACGAGACGGTGCTGGACGCGCCTCCTGTGATCTTCTGACGCCTTCTATTCCGGGCGCCCGATTAGGCACCGGTTTCCGGCGGCCGCCGGTTTAGGCGCCGGCGACGATCACTTCGGTGCCGCGCGCCTCGAACGCAGCCTTGTCCGCCGCGGAGATGCCGGCGTCGGTGATGAGCCGGGTGAAATCGTAGCCGTCCATGGTGGCGAACGCCCGGCGGCCCACTTTCGAGGAGTCCGCGATCACGTATGAGACACTGGCCCGGCTGGCGAGCAGGGCGTTCACCGTGGCCTCGGCCTCGCCAGTGTTTGTGGGCCCCACCTCGGCATCGACGCCGTTGACCCCGATGAAGGCGATGTCCAGCACCACCTTCTGCATGATGATGTCCGTGTACGGGCCCACGAGTTCATACGACCGGGTGTTGAGGATGCCCCCGGTGACCATCACTTTGATGTTGGGCCGGACGGCAAGCTGCGAGGCGATGTTGATGGCGTTGGTCACCACCGTGAGCGTGGGCTGGTTCGACGGCGAGTTGAGATCTTCGCGGGTGGCCAGGATCTGCGCGAGGGCGGTGCTCGTGGTGCCGCCACACAGCCCGATGACCATGCCCGGGGCGATGAGCGCCGAGGCGGCGAGGGCGATCTCCTGCTTGGCCACGGCGTGGTCGTCCCGGTTGTACCTGCCGGGAAGGTCATAGGCCAGAGCGCCCGTGGTGGCGCCGCCGCGGGTCCGCGTCAGCAGCCGCCGCTTGGCCAGGCTGTCCAGGTCGCGCCGGGCCGTAGCTGGCGAGACGCCGAGCCGCGTGACAATCTCCTCAACTTCCACTTGGCCGGCTTCGGCAAGGAGATCAAGGATGGCCGTCAGTCGGTCGGTGCGGGTCATGCGTGGCCTTTCAAAATCAAAACCGTCACAAGAAATGACGTTTTTTGATTGTAGCAGACCTCTTATGATCAGCTTCCGTCACTACGGTGCGGAGGGTGGCTGCTGTAAACGGCCCCGCCCGACACTACCGTGCCCGCACCCCCGCGCGCCAAACGGCGTGGGTGAGCGGCATGCCGGGCCGGTAGGCGAGGTGCGTGGCGGAGGGGGCGTTGAGGACGTGCAGGTCCGCGCGGTGTCCGACGGCGATCGAGCCCACCGCGCGTTCGCCGTCGGCGTCGTTTCCGGACTCGCGCCGCAGCGCCAAGGCACCGCCGTACGTCGCCGCCCGCACGGCCTCATGCACGCTCAGGCCCATTTGTAGGACTGCGGTGGTGACGCAAAAGGACATGGAACTCGTGTAGGACGTGCCGGGATTGCAGTTGGATGCCAGTGCGATGGGCACGCCAGCATCAAGCAGCTGCCGTCCGGGGGCCAAGGGCTGCCGCGTGGAGAGGTCGCAGGCCGGCAGGCAGGTGGCCACTGTTCCGCGGCTGTCTGTTCCTCGGCTGCCCGTTCCAGCGGCATCCCAGCCGGACCAGCCGGCGGCGAGGCTGGCGATGTCCTGCTCCGAGAGATAGTTCACGTGGTCAACGCTGGCTGCGCCGAACTCCACCGCGAGGCTGACACCAGGGCCGTGCCCCAGCTGGTTGCCGTGCACCCGCAGCCCCAGCCCGGCCTCGCGGCTGGCCTGCAGCACGGCGCGGGACTGCTCCTCGGAAAAGGCGCCCCGTTCGCAGAACACGTCGGCCCAGCGGACATATGGGCGGGCGGCCTCCAGCATGGGGCCGCAGGCGAGCCTGGTGTATTCGTCCGCGTCAATGCCGGCCGGCACCAGGTGGGCCCCCAGGTACGTGACCTCGTCCGCCACCGTGGAGGCGATCCAGGCGCTCCTGGCCTCCTGCTCCACATCCAGGCCGTACCCGGTTTTCGTCTCCAGGTACGTGGTGCCCTGGGACACGGCTTCGGCGACACGGCCCTGGGCCAGCCTTGTGAGGTCATAGTCGCTGGTGTTCCGGGTGGCGTTCGTCGTGACGGCGATGCCGCCCGCGCTGTACTCCTCCCCCGCCATCCGCGCCTCGAATTCCGCCGTCCGGTCCCCGGCAAAAATCAGGTGCGTGTGGGAGTCCACCCAGCCGGGCAGCACGGCACGGCCGCCGGCGTCCACGGCATCGTCGGCCGCGGGAGCTGAGGCTGCCGGGCCGATCCAGGAGATGCGTTCCCCTTCGATCACCGCTGCCGCGTCCTTGAGGACACGGTGCTCCGCGTCCTGGGTCATCAGTTCGGCAATGTTGGTGATCAGGGTGCTCATGGATCCATTCTTCAGCGCCGGATGGACCAGCGTGTCGCGGCCAGGGCATCCGCCGTCCGGGATACCGGACTGCCACCGGCCTCGGGTCGCGCCTCGGGTCCTGCAAGGATCAGGGCCGCGGCCAGTTCCGCGATGCCGGAGGACGTCTGGAACCCGTAGCCGCCCTGGCCGGCGAGCCAGAAGAACCCGCGCGCCTCGGCGTCGAACCCCACTACCGGGACGCCGTCGGCCGCTTCGGTGCGCAGCCCGGTCCAGGCGGTGCGGACGGCGCCGATCCCCAGCGTCGTCAGCGTATTGAGCCGGGCGATGAGCCGCTCCACGTCCCCGGGACGGGGACGTGCGTCCTCCGCAGCGCTGGCCACGTGCTCCGAGGGCGAGACCAGCACATCGCTGCCTTCCCGGCGGAAGTAGAAGGAGTCGTCCGCGGCGGCCACCATGGGGGTGCCTTCCGGCAGCGGATGGTCGACGGCGGCCACCGCCGCCGTGCGGCGGTACGGCTGCAGGCCGATCTTCTCGACGCCGCTCAGCACCGCCAGCTCGTCGGCCCACGCACCCGCCGCGTTAACCAGCACGCCGGCGGAGAAGCCTTCCTGTCCGGCACCGATCTCCCAGCCCGACCCCAGCCGCTGGGCGGAGTGGACGCGGGCGCCGGTGATGATGTCCACACCGGCAGCCTCGGCGCGCGCCCGGTGCCGTTCCAGCAGCACCGGCGCATCGCAGCCGAAGGACCCGGTGTCCAGGCCGGCGGCGGAGAATGCCTCCGGCTTCAGGGCCGGGCACAAGCCGAGCGCTTCCTCGTGGCTGATCAGGCGCATCGCGCCGCTGGCCTCGGCCCGCACCGTCTCTTCGTCCCCGATGAGCAGAAAGCTCCGCGGGGAAAGCACGGGCCGGGATTCTCCGGCGTCGTCCGCGGCGATCAGCTCAAGGGTGCGGACGGTGAGTTCCTGGACCACCGGCGGACCGTAGCTGGGGATGAGCTGCCGGGCGGAGCGCGAGGACGTGTGGTAGGCGAGCTGCTGTTCCGCCTCCACGAGGGCCACGGTGCATGTGCCGGCGAGCGCGGAGGCGAGGGACAGCCCGGCTATCCCGCCGCCCACGATGACTACGTCATAGGTTGATGCCATGGGCTCAATCTTTACAGATGCCCGGAACTTTACGGATGGGCGGGCGCTAGGCCGTCACCGCGTCCCGGCTCTTCACGAAGGCTTGGACGCAGGTTTCGACGTCGTCGGCACTGTGCGCGGCGGACAGCTGGACGCGGATGCGGGCGGCCCCGCGCGGGACCACGGGGAAGCTGAAGGCCGTCACGTAGACCCCGTGCTGGAGCATCTGGTCCGCCACCTTGGCTGCAAGGACGGCGTCGCCGAACATGACCGGCACGATGGCGTGTTCGCCGTCGAGCAGCTCGAAGCCTTCTTCGGTCATCCGGCGCCGGAACAGCTCGGCGTTCCGGAACAGGGTGGCCCGCAGCTCGCCGGAGGTCTGCACGAGCTCCAGGGCCTTGATGGTGGCCGCCACGATGGCCGGCGCCAGGGAGTTGGAGAAGAGGTACGGGCGCGCCTTTTGCCGGAGCATCGCCACCACCTCGCCGCGGCCGGAAACATAGCCGCCGGACGCGCCACCCAGCGCCTTGCCGAAGGTGCCGGTGAAGATGTCCACGCGGTCGGAGACGCCGGCGTGCTCGGGCGTTCCGGCCCCGGTGGGGCCCATGAAGCCGACGGCGTGCGAGTCGTCCACCATCACCAGGGCGTCGTGCTTCTCGGCGAGGTCGCAGATGGCCTCCAGCGGAGCGAGGTAGCCGTCCATGGAGAAGACGCCGTCCGTGACGATGATCTTCCGCCGGGCGTCCTTCGCCTCGACGAGCTTGGCTTCCAGGTCGGCCATGTCCTGGTTCGCGTACCGGAACCGCTGCGCCTTGCAGAGCCGGATGCCGTCGATGATTGAGGCGTGGTTGAGGGCGTCGGAGATGACGGCGTCCTCCGGGCCGAAGAGCGATTCGAAAACCCCGCCGTTGGCGTCGAAGCAGCTCGAGAACAGGATGGTGTCCTCGGTGCCCAGGAACTTCGAGACCCTCGCTTCGAGTTCGAGGTGGAGGTCCTGGGTGCCGCAGATGAACCGGACGCTGGCCATGCCGAAGCCGCGCTCGTCCATGGCGGCCTTGGCCGCCGCGATGATCTCCGGGTGGTCGGCCAGGCCGAGGTAGTTGTTGGCGCAGAAGTTCAGGACCGGCGAACCGGCCTCGCCGATCTGCCCGGCAGTGATGTGGCTGGCCTGGGCGGAGTCGATGTGCCGCTCCGTCTTGTAGAGGCCTGCGGTGCGGATGTCGTCCAGCTCGGCGCGGAGCTGGTTCTTGATGGCTGAGTACATGGCGGTTCTCCTCGGCTGGGAAACTGTCGGAAACTAACTAAGGGATGGGGCCGGAATTCCGGCCGGGATTGCGGGTCAGATTTCCGACCAGTCGAGCACCACTTTGCCGCCGACGCCAGCCTTCGCGATTTCAAAGCCCTTCTCCCACTGGGAGGCCGGCAGCACGTCCGTGACCACGGCGGAGATGCTGGCGTGCAGCGCAGGGTTGGAGGACAGCATGGCGCTCATGGCGTACCAGGTCTCGTACATCTCGCGGCCGTAGATGCCCTTCAGGGTCAGCATGTGTGTGACCACCTTGCCCCAGTCGATGTCGATGGACTGGCTGGGCAGGCCCAGCATGGCGATGCGCCCGCCGTGGTTCATGTTGTCGATCATCTCCGGCAGCGCCGTCGGATGGCCGGACATCTCCAGTCCGATGTCGAAACCCTCGCGCATGCCCAGCTCCCGCTGCGCTTCCCTGACGCGGGTCCTGGAGACGTCGATGGCGAGGTCGACGCCGAGCTGCCGGGCAAGCTCCAGCCGGGGCGCCGAGACGTCGGTGATGGCGATCTTGCGGGCACCGGCGTGGCGCGCCACGGCAATGGCCATGAGGCCGATGGGCCCGGCCCCGGTGATCAGCACGTCCTCGCCCACGAGCGGGAAGCTCAGTGCTGTGTGCACGGCGTTGCCGAAGGGGTCGAAGATGGCACCGAGTTCGGGCGTGACGGACGGGTCCTTGTGCACCCAGACGTTTGTTTCCGGAATGACCACGTATTCGGCGAACGCGCCGTCCCGCTGTACGCCGACGCTGACGGTGTGGATGCACATCTGCCGCCGGCCGGCGCGGCAGTTGCGGCAGATGCCGCAGACGATGTGCCCTTCGCCGGAGATCCGGTCGCCGATCTTGACGTAGCGCACGTCCTCGCCGGTGGCGACGACTTCGCCGTAGAACTCGTGCCCGGCGATCAGCGGGGCCTCGATGATCCCCTGCGCCCAGGCATCCCAGGACTGGATGTGCAGGTCGGTGCCGCAGATGCCCGTAGTGAGCACGCGGATCTTGACCTCGCCCGGGCCCGCCTCGGGTTCCGGGCGGTCTGTCAGTTCGAATCCGGCGTGTGCGCCGGCCTTGTAGAGCGCCTTCATTGGCATCCTTACGTTCGGCATGCGGTGGCATGCGGTGAATCTTCCTTCATTAGAGCCACCATTGACCCGTTAGCACAAGCGGATTTTTCTCAATCGACGATTAAGGAATCGCTAAGGAATAAGATGGGCGGCATGGAGATCCACCAGCTTGAAATGCTGCGGGAGCTTGGCGCGCTCGGAAGCGTCAAGGCCGTGGCCGACACCCTGCTCGTCACTCCCTCGGCGGTCTCCCAGCAGCTGGCCCAGCTGCAGAAAAGCGTTGAGGTGCCGCTGACCCGCAAGGAGGGCCGGAACCTGGTGCTCACCGAAGCCGGACAGGTGCTCGCGGACGCAGGTGCCGCCGTCGTCAGTGCCATGGCCGACGCGCGGATGGCGATCGGGGCGTACCACGGTTCCACGGTGGCGCCGGTGACGGTGAGCGGATTCCACAGTGCGGGGCAGGCACTGTTTGCGCCGCTGGCCCGGCTGCTGGACGGCCCGGACAAACCGAAGGTGCTGCTCTCGGACGAGGACGTGGCGCAGCAGGATTTCCCCGCGCTGACGGCGCGGTACGACCTCGTCCTGGCGCACAGGATGGACCACAGCCCCAAGTGGCCGGAGGAAAGGGTGGCGGTGATACCGCTGGCCCATGAGCCGCTGGATGTTGCGCTGCCGGCCGGGCACCGCCTGGCCGCCCAAGCGGCCCTGACGGCGTCCGACGTCGTCGGCGAACCATGGGTGACCAGCCGCGCCGGCTACTCCCCCGCGGACGTGCTGTCCGCCGTCGCCGCGGTGTCCAGCCGCGAGCTGAACATCGTGCACCGGATCAACGACTACTCAACGGTGGCGGCCTTGGTGGCCTCGGGCAGCGTGATCGGCTTGCTGCCGCGGCACACGGCGCGACCGGTGCTCAATGCGGACATCGTGCTGCGGCCGCTGCAGGGCATCAGCACCCGGCGCCGGATCGATATCCTGGCCCGCCCGGAAAACCTGAAGCGCGCGTCGGTCCGGGTGGTGTGCGAGGCGCTGCAGGACATCATGGCGCGGCTCAGCCACAGTTAAAATCAACTGGGTCGCAGTTGTTGCCGTTATGAACCCTCAAAACGACAACTACTGCGACCCAGTTGGGCTACGAGGCTAAACGGTGACGCCGAGCTTCTCCAGGATCAGCTCGCGCACGCGGCCGGCGTCGGCCTGGCCGCGGGTGGCCTTCATGACGCCGCCGACGATGGCGCCGATAGCCTGAACCTTGCCGCCGCGGATCTTGTCCGCGACGTCGGGCTGCGCGGCCAGGGCTGCGTCGATGGCTTCCAGGAGCGGCCCGTCGTCGGACACCACGGCCAGGCCGCGCTTCTCGACGACCTCGGCCGGGGTGCCTTCGCCGGCGAGCACGCCGTCCAGCACCGCGGAGGCCATCTTGTTGTTGATCTTGCCGGCCTCCACCATCTTGCTCAACTCAACGATGGTGGCGGGCTCGATGCCCAGCTGGCCGGGATCGACGTCGGCATTCTTGGCGCGGCCCACGATCTCGCCCATCCACCACTTGCGGGCCACGGAAGCGGTGGCACCGGCCGCGATGGTTTCCTCGATTTCGTCCAGCACACCGGCGTTGACGACGTCGCGGAACTCCAGGTCCGAGTAGCCCCAGTCCTGCTTCAGACGCTTGCGGCGCTCGGCCGGCGGCTCGGGCAGCGTGGCGCGGAGCTCCTCCACCCATTCCCGGGAGGGAACAACGGGAACCAGGTCCGGCTCCGGGAAGTAGCGGTAATCATCGGCGTCGGACTTTTCCCGGCCCGACGTCGTCGTGCGCGTGTCCTCGTGCCAGTGCCGGGTTTCCTGGATGACCGGCTCACCGGAGTCCAGGACGGCGGCGTGGCGCTGGATCTCGTAGCGGACGGCGTGTTCGACGGCGCGCAGCGAGTTCACGTTCTTGGTCTCGGACCGGATGCCGAAGCGTTCGCGGCCGTGCGGGCGCAGCGAGACGTTGGCGTCACAGCGGACGTTGCCGCGCTCCATCCGCGCGTCCGAGACGCCGAGGTTCTTGACGATTTCCCGCACCGCGGCCACGTAGGCCTTGGCGAGCTCGGGGGCGCGGGAACCGGCACCCTCGATCGGCTTGGTGACGATCTCCACGAGCGGAACGCCGGCGCGGTTGTAGTCCACGAGCGAGTACTCCGCGCCCTGGATGCGTCCGGCGGAACCGCCCAGGTGGGTCAGCTTTCCGGCGTCCTCCTCCATGTGCGCGCGCTCAATCTCGACGCGGAACACCGTGCCGTCCTCGAGTTCAATGTCCAAGTAGCCGTCATAGGCGATCGGCTCGTCGTACTGGGACGTCTGGAAGTTCTTGGGGGTGTCCGGGTAGAAGTAGTTCTTCCGGGCGAAGCGGCAGGATTCTGCGATCTTGCAGTTCAGCGCCAGGCCGATCTTGATGGACGATTCCACCGCGGTCTTGTTCACCACGGGAAGGACGCCGGGCATGCCCAGGTCCACCTCGTTGACGTTGGTGTTGGGCTCGTCGCCGAACACGTTGGGCGCGGAGGAGAACATCTTGGTCTTCGTGTTGAGTTCAACGTGGACCTCGAACCCCAGGACGGGGTCGTACTTCTCCATGGCTTCTTCGAAGCTCAGAATCGCGTCAGACATCAGTGTGAACCTCCGTGGCTCGGGACGGCGCCAACAGTTGCGGCGAGGTCGGGTGCCTTGTCCAGCAGCGGACCGCCCCACTTCGCCTCCAGCAGGGATTCCAGGACAGCGCCCACCCGGTACAGCCGGGCGTCCTCGCGGGCGGGTGCCAGCAGCTGGATGCCGACTGGCAGGCCGTCCTCGTCGGCAAGGCCGCCGGGCAGGGACAGCCCGGGGACGCCGGCCATGTTCGCGGGAATGGTCGCGACGTCGTTCAGGTACATGGCCAGCGGGTCGTCGAGCTTCTCGCCCAGCTTGAACGCCGTGGTGGGCGCCGTGGGGGAAATCAGGACGTCGGCCTTGGCGAAGGCGGCGTCGAAGTCACGCTGGATGAGCGTGCGCACCTTCTGCGCGGAGCCGTAGTAGGCGTCGTAGTAGCCGGCCGACAGCGCGTACGTGCCCAGGATGATGCGGCGCTTGACCTCGTCGCCGAACCCTGCGGCGCGAGTGGCGCCCATGACGCGTTCGATGGTCATTGGCGGCTCTTCGGGCAGGACGCGCAGGCCGTACCGGACGCCGTCGAACTTGGCCAGGTTGGAGGAGGCCTCCGAGGGCATGATCAGGTAGTAGGCGCCCAGGGCGTACTGGAAGTTGGGACAGGACACCTCAACGATTTCCGCACCTGCTTCCTTGAGCAGCTCGAGGGATTCGTTGAAACGGTTCTCGACGCCGGCCTGGTAGCCCTCGCCGTGGAGCTCCTTGATGATGCCGATCTTCATGCCGTCCACGTTGCCGGTCCGGGCCGCGGCCACAAGGTCCCCGAGGGAGTCGGGCAGGGAGGTGGAGTCGTGGGGGTCGTGGCCGCCGATGACCTGCTGCAGCAGGGCCGAGTCCAGGACGGTACGGGAAACCGGGCCGATCTGGTCCAGTGAGGACGCCATGGCGATGGCACCGTAACGGGACACGCCGCCGTAGGTGGGCTTGACGCCGACGGTGCCGGTGACGGCGCCGGGCTGGCGGATGGATCCGCCGGTGTCCGTGCCCAGGGCCAGCGGGGCTTCGAAGGCGGCCACGGCGGCTGCCGATCCGCCGCCCGAACCGCCGGGGATGCGGTCCAGGTCCCACGGGTTGCGGGTGGGTCCGAACGCCGAGTGCTCGGTGGAGGAGCCCATGGCGAACTCGTCCAGGTTGGTCTTGCCCAGGATCGGCATCTTCGCGGCGCGCAGCTTCTTGACGACGGTGGCGTCGTAGGGGCTGTGCCAGCCTTCGAGGATTTTGGAACCGGCCGTGGTGGGCTGGCCGATGGTCACGATGAGATCTTTGACGGCGATCGGAACACCGGCCAGTTCGTGCAGCTCCTCGGCTTCCTTCCCGCCGGCGGCGCGGATGGCGTCCACCTCGGCGGCGACGGCGAGTGCTTCCTCGGCGTTGACGTGCAGAAACGCGTTGACGCCGCGCTCCCCTCCATCAACGGCGGCGATGCGGTCCAGGTGCGCCTGGGTGACCTCGACGGCGGTCACTTCGCCAGCGGCGAGCTTGGCGGCCAGTTGGGCTGCGGAGAGCCGGATGAGTTCTGTGCTGTTGGTTTCAGTCATGTTCTAGTCCTCATCCAGGATTGCCGGGACCTTGAAGCGGTCTGCGTCCGAGTCCGGAGCGCCGGAGAGTGCCTGCTCTGCGGTGAAGACATGCCCCACCACGTCCTCGCGGAACACGTTGCTCAACGGAATCGGGTGCGAAGTGGCCGGAACGCTGTCCCCTGCGGCCTCGCTCACGGACTTTACCGCGTCTACGATGACGGCAAGTTCGCCGGCCATCCTGTCCAGCTCTTCAGCACTCATCTCAATGTGCGCGAGCCGCGCTAGGTGCGCGACGTCGTCACGGTTGATCGCAGCCATGGATCTCCCTGCAAGTTCGGATTGGTTTCCGAACTAGTCTACGTGTCTTGTTGTATTGTCCCCGCACCCCTTCTGGTCACCTTCCGGCCCCGGGCCGGACGATCCTCCGCGTGCTCGCTCGCACACCCGCCGTCCCCCTTCCCTCGCAAGCTCGGGCAGGGAACCCTGACGGCGGGCACTCGCTTAGACGCACGCTTCCGGATGTCCGTCCCGTTGCCGGTGTGCCTATCTCACCTTGTGTCTCCCCAACAAACAAAAAGCAGAGTGCGGGGATCATTCCGCACTCTGCTTCCTTTTGTTTGGTCCGGGCCTTCGGGTGACAAGCCTCTAGTGGATGCCGATGGCTCCTGTCAGCATTCCTACTGCCAGCATGACCAGGGAGACGACGGCGCTGCGCCACAGGACCTTTTTGTGGTGGTCGCCCAGGTCCACCTTGGCCAGGGAGACCAGGAGCAGGATGGCCGGAACCAGCGGGCTCTGCATGTGGAACGGCTGGCCGGTGATGGAGGCGCGCGCCATCTCGGCGGCGCTGATGCCGTAATGTGCTGCGGTTTCGCTCAGGACGGGCAGCACGCCGAAGTAGAAGGCGTCATTGCTCATGAAGAACGTCATCGGGATGCTGAGGACACCGGTGATGACTGCCAGGAGCGGACCCATGCTGGACGGGATGATCTGCACCAGCCACGCGGACATTGCCTCAACCATGCCGGTGCCGGTCAGCACGCCGGTGAGGACGGCGGCGGCCATGACCATGCTCACGACGGCAACGATCGACGGCGCGTGGGCCACTAGCTGTGCGCCCTGGTCCTTGACGTTCGGGAAGTTCACCAGCAGGGCGATCGCCGAACCCACCATGAAGACGTACGGCAGGGGCACGAGGTCGGCGATGAGCATGCCCATGACGGCGACGGTGAGGCCCAGGTTGAACCACTGCAGCTTGGGGCGCAGGGTCTTCCGGTTGGGGTCCAGGGCGGTGTCTGCCATGGCGGTGTCGGCGTCGTCGACCAGAAGTTCGGTGCGCTCCAGGACAGCCACTGGGGAACCTTCGGGGGAACCGCCGACGGCGGGGCCTCCCGTTGCGGGAACAGGTGCGGAACCGTTGCGGCCGGTGGAGCCGGCACCGCCGGCGGCAGCTCCGCCGTCGAACGCTTCAGCAGTTTCCGGCACTCCCCAGATTTCCGGCTGGGTGGCGCGGAGGCGGTTGCGTTCCTGCAGGCCGAGGATCCAGGCGAAGACCAGGACGACGGCGAGGCCGGCGATCAGCGACGGGAGCATGGGAACGAAGACCTCGTTGACGTCGATCTTCAGGGCGGTGGCGGCACGGGCAGTGGGGCCGCCCCACGGCACGATGTTCATGGTGCCGTTGGCCAGCCCTGCCACGCAGGTGAGGACCACCGGGCTCATCTTCAGGCGGAGGTAGATCGGCAGCATGGCCGCGGTGGTGAGGATGAAGGTGGTGGAGCCGTCGCCGTCGAGGGACACCGCGGCAGCCAGGAGCGCAGTGCCCAGGACCACCTTGGCGGGGTCATTGCCTAGCTTGCGCAGGATAAACCGGACCAGCGGATCGAACAGCCCGACGTCGATCATCAGGCCAAAGTAGATGATGGCGAACATCAGCAGCGCGGCGGTGGAGGTCATGGACTTCATCGAGTCCATGACCATGTCGCCGATGCCGAGACCGGCGCCAGCGAACAGACCGAAAACGGTGGGGACGATGATCAGCGCCAGCACTGGCGTCAACTTCTTCGTCATGATCAGCACCATGAAAACCGCGATCATGGCGAATCCAAGTAATACCAGCACAGCCGGCTCCTTCTTAGTGAACGGCACCACCCCGGTGTGATGCGTACTACAGAGGTTAGGGTGGCCCGGATCACGGCAGTGCCTTTGGCTCAATTGATTGGCATACTGCTTATTGGGAGCATTTTGCGCATTCTGCTCAACAGCCGCCCGCCCGTCCCAACCCCCAAAGGAGTGCCATGATGAGCCCCGCCGGCAGGCTTCCGCTCAGGTTCTCCACCCAGACGCTGCTGCTGCAACTGGGCGTGGTGCTCCTCGTGGTGCTGCTCAGCGGCGCGGTGCACGCGTGGCTGACCTTCGAGCGGCTGGGCCGCGAGGCGGAAAACCAGGCACTCACACTGGCCCGCACGGTGGCTTCGGACCCTTCGGTCCGGGCCAATGTGCAGGCGATCAGCCGGCGGACCGGCACTCCCCCGCCCGCGGTGCTGAAGGACGGCCCGCTCATGGCGGCGGCCGAGAGCGCCCGTGCCCGCACCGGCGCCCTGTTCGTTGTGATCACGGACGAAACAGGCCTTCGCCTGGCCCATCCCGACGCCGACCGGCTGGGCGAGCGGGTCAGCACCGATCCGTCCGAGGCACTGGCGGGCCGCGAGGTGACCACCCGCAACACCGGCACGCTGGGGCCGTCCGCCGGGGCCAAGGTTCCCGTGTTCGCACCCGACACGGCTTCAGGAACGGGCGGCGCCGGTGCGGACTCCGGGGAGCGGACGGTGGTGGGCGAGGTGAGCGTCGGCTATTCCACCGAATCCATCGGGCAGAGCCTGGCCCGGGACATCGTGCCGATCGTGCTGACCGCTGCCGGCTCCCTGGCCGCCGGCGCCCTGGCCTCCTTCCTGCTCCGGCGGCGGCTGCACCGCCTCACGCTCGGTCTGGAACCGGAGGAAATCGGCGCGCTGGTGCACGACCAGGTGGCGGTGCTGGAAGGCATGGACGAGGGGGTCGTGGGCATCTCCGCCGACGGCCGCATCAGCGTGTTCAACGCCGCCGCCCAGCGTCTCCTCGGCCAGCCCGACCTGTCCGGGCGGCTCTGGCAGGACGCTCCCGTACCCGCCCAGCTCAAGGCCCTCACCCTGCCCGATGCCCGGGAAGGCGAGGCCGTGGAACTGGTCGCCGGGGAGCAGGTCCTCGTGGCGAGTGCCCTTAAGGCGCTGCACCGCCGCGAAGACCTCGGCTGGGTGGTCATGCTCCGCGACCGCACCGAACTCCAGCACCTGACCCGGCAGCTGGACGCCGTCGGAACCATGTCCACCGCACTGCGCGCGCAGCGGCACGAGTTCGCCAACCAGCTGCACACGATCGCCGGCTTCATGAGCATCGGACAGCACCAGCAGGCACGGGATTACCTTGAGCGGCTTGCCGCCACAGGTCCGCTGAAGTTCCCCGTGGACCAGGCGGAACTGCTCCAGGACCCGTACCTGCAGGCATTCATCGGGGCGAAGGGCGTGGAAGCCGACGAACGCGGGGTATCGTTGCGGATCGGGCCGGAAACACTGGTGCGCGGCCAGGTGACGGAGCCGCAAGACGTCACCACGGTACTCGGCAACCTCATCGACAACGCCGTGAACGCGGCAGTGGCCGGCACGGCCGCCGAGCGCTGGGTGGAGCTCGAACTGCTCGATGAGGAGGGCCACGGCGGCGGCACCCTGCACGTCGTCGTCGCAGATTCCGGCGATGGCCTGCCGGACGGCGCCGATCCCGAGGCTGTATTCGCCGAGGGATTTACGACGGCGAACGGCAACGGTGTCCGCGGGCAGGTGCGGGCCGGAGGCGGCCAGGGCCTGGGCCTCGCCCTGGCCCGGCAGCTGGCACGGCGGCGCGGCGGCGACGTCACGGTCCTGGAACCGGGGAGCAGTGGTGGCCCCGGCGCCGTGTTCATGGCCACCCTGCCGGGCACCACCACGGCGCGCAAAGACTGATGGCCTGCAAACACTGATGAATCGCGGAAAGCTGATGAAGACCGGACGGAAGGACGAGGATGTCTGAGGATTTCAGGGTGCTGATCGTGGATGACGACTTCCACGTCGCCAAGCTCCACGCGACGTACGTGGATTCGGTGGCGGGGTTCCTGGCGCTGCCGCCGGCAGGGTCGGCGTCGCTGGCGCTGCAGTCCATCCACAGCCTGCGCCCGGACCTGGTGCTGCTGGATGTGTACCTGCCCGACGCCTCGGGCCTGGACCTGCTGCACCAGCTGGACGTGGACACCATGATTCTCAGTGCGGCGTCGGATGCGGCATCGCTGCGGACGGCCTTCCGGCGCGGCGCGCTCGGGTACCTGCTCAAGCCGTTCACGGCCGAGTCATTGTCGCAGCAGCTGCGCTCCTATGCCCGGTACCGGCGGATCCTCGGCCAGCCCGGCGCCCTGGACCAGGAAACGGTGGAGCGGGCGAAGCGGGCACTCATTCCCGGTGACGTCTCGACGTCGGCCAAGCCCAGGTCTGCGACGGAGGCTGCGGTGCTGGAGTCGCTGGTTCCCGGCGAGCAGTACTCGGCGGCCGACGTCGCCGGGCGGGTGGGCGTATCCCGGGCCACGGCCCAGCGGTACCTGTCCTCGCTCGCGGACGACGGCGCCGTCGAGATCCAGCTCCGCTACGGCACCACCGGCCGCCCCGAACACCGCTACGGCCTCCCGGCACAATAGCCCCAGGACAAGCGCGAACGTACAGTTGTGGCCCCACCGCCACGCGCGAACGTACAGTTGTGGCCCCAAAACCGGCGGATCTTGGGGCCACAACTGTACGTTCGCGCTGTGTAGTTTCGGGAGGTGCTAGCTGGCGCTCTTCTGGGCGACGAGCTCGATCTCTACCAGCATTTCCGGGTCGAGGAACGGCAGCACGTGGACCAGCGACAGCGTGGGGCGGATCTCGCCGAAGACCTCGCCGTGCGCACGCCCGGCGTCCTCCCACTTGCTGATGTCCGTCAGGTACAGCTTCGACTGCACGACGTCGGCCAGCGCGAATCCAGCGTCGGCCAGGACGGCCTCCAGCTTCTGCAGGATGAACCGGGTCTGCTCGTAGAAGTCGCTGCCGACGATGCCGTTTTCGCCGCTGGCGGAGGTGGCGGAAATGTAGAGCGTGTTGTCCACCTGGACCGCGCGGGAGTAGCCGAGCTTCTGTTCCCAGACCGAGCCGGTGCCGAATGTCTTGCGCATGCCGCGCCTTTCACTAAAGGGATTTAAGTCGGCTCCACTCTAGGCGGGGCGGACGTCCAGCCTGAAAACCAGCAGCTTTATGTCGGTGCCGGGCACGTACCAGTCGCGCTCGGGAACCCGGCGGAACCCCGTCTTCCGGTACAACCCGTGGGCACTCTCCCAGTCCCCGCCTGTGGTGAGCGCCACCGCACGGATGCCGTCCAGTGACCTGGCATGGGCAATGATCGCCTCCACCATCGCTTTGCCGGCGCCGCTGCGCTGCACCGCCGGATCCACCACGAGCATGCGGAACTCGAGTTCGTCCTGCAGGGCGATATCGGCATACGGCTCACCCGCGAGCGCCAGGGTCACCGAGCCGATGATCCTGCCCGCGCGCTCCGCGACCCAGATGGTGGCCCGGTCCGCGCGGGTGGCCACGTCCTGGATCTGCCGCATATACGGATGCTCAGCGTCATCGAAGTAGCCGGCCGCCAGATAGGCGTCCCGGGTAATGCGGGCAATGGCCGGATAGTCGGCGGGGACGGCGGGACGGACGGTGATCTGCGGCTGCACCTGTCAATGGTAGTGCCGGCGCTCGGGTGCGCTGCGCGCAACAGCTGTTTCCGTGACTGATCTATCACGGTCCGTTGGTTGCCCTTCCTGTGTTTTGGTTGTGGACGCGCCCGGCTGCCGGGACGATAATTCCTGCACCGCATTTCCTGCGCCAGTCGTAAGGAAATGCGGTGCACGTCGGAATGAAGGAGAGGGCCATGAATGAGGAAGGGGCTCCGCGGCTAACGGTCGTGCAGCCCGGACAGGGCAGGGAAGCATCACTTGGCGGCATCGGCGTGGTGTTCAAGCTTTTCGGCGAGGACACCCACCAGCAGCTTTCCATCGTGGAGCACCCGTTCCCCGTCGGCGCGCTGGTGCCTCCGCACATCCACACCCGTGAAGACGAGTACTCGATCGTCCTCGAAGGCGAAATAGGGTTCCGGTCCGGTGACCGGGAGGCTGTCTTGGGTGCAGGCGGATACATCACCAAGCCGCGGAACGAACTCCACACCATGTGGAACGCGGGCAAGGTGCCGGCCCGCATGATCGAGGTGATCAGCCCGGCGGGCTTTGAACACTTCTTCTGGGGCATGGCCAACCAGCTCGAGGCCGGGCTCCCGGACCCCGAGACGGTCGAAAAACTCGCGGCGCACTTCGGCCTGCGCTTTGCTGAGGCGCCCTGGCTGCCGGACATCATTGCGCGCTACAACCTGACGCCCCCGCGCATGTGAACGCCCCCGCGCGTGTGAACGCCCCCGCCGGGCCAGGCCCTGCGTGGGCTGGCCCGGGAACGCCGGCGGAGCAAGAGCCCCTGGCGGAGCAAGAGCCTAGAGCGGGAACTTGCCGGACATCTCGAGCGCACCCGCGCAGGTCCAGGCGGACAGCCGCTCCTCGGCGGAGGGACCGCCGTCGAGCGGGCTGGTGAGCCGCGGACGCCGGACCCAGCATCCGGCTTCCTCGGCCACCAGGGCACCCGCGGCGAAGTCGTGCTCGTTCAGCCCCCGCTCGCCGAAGGCATCGACAGTTCCGTCGGCGACCATGCAGAGATCCAGGGCGGCCGAGCCGAGCCGCCGCACATCGGCGAAGCCGTCCACAAAGCTGCCCAGCGCCGCGAACTGCTCCGCGCGCACCCCGGGGTCGTAGCTGAATCCGGTGGAGAGGATCTGTCCGGTGCGGCCGGGAACCGGACCGTTGAGCCGGACCCGCTTTCCGTCCTGTTCCAGCCAGGCGCCCTGGCCCCTTGAGGCGTAGTACACGCGCCCCAGCGCGGGGGCGTGCACGACGCCGGCCAGCCAGACGCCGTCGGAATCGGCAACAGCCACCGAGGTGGCGTAGTAGACGATGTTGCGGATGAAGTTGGTGGTGCCGTCGAGCGGGTCAATGGACCAGCGCAGCCCGGTGGGCTTTTCCGGACGGGTGGTTCCGTGTTCCTCGCCGGTGATCGCGTCGCCAGGGCGCGCGCTGCGGATGGCCGTGCGCACGGCTTCCTCTGCGGCCACGTCGAAGGCCGTGACCCAGTCGCCGGCTTCGCCCTTGTTGGTGACCGTCCCGGTGTCCAGGGCACCGTGGCTGCGTTCAGCGAGAACATTGGCACCGGCTGCCGCCGCGGCCTTGGCCACATCGAGAAGCTGGTTGAGGTCCACGGCGTCGGTTACTGCTTGCGTCATTCGGAGTCCTCCTGGTCTTGCGGAGCGGGGGTTGCCTCGGGATCGTCAGGTTCATCTTCAGCGGCGGGTGCCGGTCCGTTGGCCAGCAGCTCGCGGAATCCGTCCTCGTCCAGGACAGGAACACCGAGCTGCTCGGCTTTGTCCAGCTTGGTGCCGGCGTTGTCGCCGGCCACGAGGTAGTCAGTTTTCTTTGACACTGAGCCTGCTGCCTTGCCGCCCCGGACCAGGATCGCTTCCTTGGCCTCGTCCCGGCTGAAGCCCTCCAGGGTTCCCGTGACCACCACGGTCAGCCCTTCCAGGGTGCGCGGCGTGGACTCGTCCCGTTCATCCTTCATCCGGACCCCCGCGGCGGCCCAACGGTCGATGATCTCCACGTGCCAGTCTTCGGCGAACCACTCCTTGAGCGCCGCGGCGATGGTGGGGCCCACCCCGTCCACACCCGCCAGTTCCTCCTCGGACGCCTGCCGGATGGCGTCCATGCTGCCGAAGTGGTTGGCCAGGGCGCGTGATGCGCGGGGGCCGACGTGCCGGATGGACAGCGCCACCAGCACGCGCCACAGCGGCTGCGTTTTGGCTTTTTCGAGCTCGTTGAACAGCTTCCCGGTGGTGGCCGTCGGCTTGGACGGCGTCTTGGCCGTGCCCTTGCTGTAGAAGTAGGGCACCAGCTCGAACTCGCCGGTGGGCACACCCTTGGACCGCTTCTCGCGCCGGATCTTCACCGGTTCAAGGTCCTCCGGCGTCAGGTCGAACAGGGCCGCCTCACTGACCAGAGGCGGGACCTCGGGTTCCGTCGGCTGGGTCAGCGCGATCGCGGCCTCCCAGCCGAGGGCCTCAATGTCGAACGCTCCGCGGCTGGCAACGTGGAACACCCGCTCACGCAGCTGCGACGGGCAGGACTTGGCGTTGGGACAGCGGATATCCACGTCCCCTTCCTTCCCGGGAGCAAGCGGAGTTCCGCAGGACGGGCATTCCGTGGGCATCACGAAATCCCGCACGGGCGGGTCCTGCTGGTCCCGGAGCGCCAGCACCGGGCCAACGATCTCGGGGATGACGTCCCCGGCCTTGCGCAGCACCACGATGTCGCCGATCTTGACGCCCTTGGCCTTGACCACGTCCTGGTTGTGCAGGGTGGCCATTCCCACGGTGGAGCCGGCGACCTTGACGGGCTCCATGATCCCGAACGGCGTGACCCTGCCGGTGCGCCCGACGTTCACGGCGATGTCCAGGAGCTTGGTGTGCACTTCCTCGGGCGGGTACTTGTAGGCGACGGCCCAGCGCGGCACACGCGTGGTGTAGCCCAGGGCACGCTGGGTGGCGAAGTCGTCGATCTTCACCACGATGCCGTCGATCTCGTGGAGCAGGCTGTGCCGCTTATCCCCGTACTTTTCGATGAATTTCAGCACCTCGGCCGGGCTGCCAAGCACCTCGAAATAGGGGCTGACGGGCAGCCCCCACTCGGCCAGGAGCCGGTAGGTCTCGGACTGGCTGGCGGCCTGCAGGCCTTCGCGGGCGCCGATGCCGTGAACGAACATCTGCAGAGGGCGCTTGGCGGTTTCGGCCGGGTCCTTCTGGCGGATCGAGCCGGCCGCGGCGTTCCGGGGGTTGGCCAGCGGCGCCTTCCCTGCCTCAATCAACGCCTCGTTGAATTCGGCGAACGCCTTGGACGGGATAAACACCTCGCCGCGGATTTCCATCTCCGCGGGGAAGCCGCTGCCGCTGAGCTGCTGCGGGATCTCCTTGATGGTGAGCACATTGTGTGTGATGTCCTCGCCGGTGGTGCCGTCACCGCGCGTGGCGGCCCGGACCAGCTTTCCGTCCCGGTACAGCAGGTTCACGGCGAGGCCGTCAATTTTCAGCTCGGTCAGCCAGGCGGCCTGCGGATTTCCGGACTTGGCAACCCCGGCCTCCGCCTTCGCGATCCAGGCCTGCAGTTCCTCGATGGAGAAGACGTCCTCCAGGCTGTACATCCGCTGGAGATGTTCGACGGCGGCAAATGCCGCGGACACTTCCCCGCCAACCTCCTGGGTGGGCGAATCGTTGGAAACGAGCTCCGGATGCAGCGCCTCGAGTTCCTCCAGCCGGCGAAAGAGGGCGTCGAACTCGGCGTCGGAGACGAGGGGCTCGTCCTCCTGGTAGTACGCGAACCGGTACTTCCGGACAAGGTCCGCCAGGTTCTCGTACTCATCCCGTACGGACTCAGAGGGAACGGCTTCCGGCTCAAGCTGGTCTGTGGCTGCGCCGGTTCCCGTGGCTGCGTTGTCTGTGGGGCCTGATGGTGTGCTCACAGACCTATCTTGCCTTACAGCCCCGACATTTTTCCGGGAGGCAGGCTCCTACCAGTGACCGGACAGGCGGTTCCGGCTCCACAGCGCGAAGGCCAGGCCGCCCAGACCCACCAGGAGGACAACCCCCATGATGGCGAACAGCCCAAAGATTCCGATGCCGGAGGTCTTTTCCACGGATACGACGGCGGCCCGGCTGGCCGCCGCTGTGGCGATCGGTTTGGTCCAACTGGACTCGGCCATGGTCGTGGACGACGACGGATCGGGGCTGGAGGAGGCAGAGGCTGCCGGGACGGCAGGGGGTGTTGCCACCTGGACCGGTTCGGCCGCGACGGCGCCTACGAATGTCGGGGCCACCAAGGGTGTGCGGGTGGGCGCGGGGGCGGGCCGCGCCGGTGCCGGCGCAACGCGCGGAGCAGCCGGCGCCACGGACTCTACAGGAGCGGGGGCAGGCGCCGGAGCCTTCGGCGCCGGCGCCGGGGCCGGGGCGGAGGAAGTCGGCGCGGGGGCCGCCGTCGTCGGGGAAGGGGAAACGGACGACGGCGGGGCGATGGGCACAGGCGACTCAGAGCACTGTTGCTCCGGCAGGCAGGCGGCCTGGGCCGCTCCGGCGGCGCCGGACACTGCCGTGAAAGCCAGCATGGCGGCGGCGATTCCGGGCAGCAGCGCGCCCCGCAGACGGGTGATTCCTATCATGAAGTACCTTTGCATCCACGCAGGACACGCGCCCGCACCAAGTTTTATCCCGGGTATTTTCCTACAGTTCCGCGCGGGGCACCAAATTGGCTGCCGCCGGCTGGCTGCTGCCGGTTGGCTACTTCCGGCTTTCAGGAGGTAGCGCTATCTGGAGCTTGCGCACCTTGCCCCTGCCCACAAGGTAGCCACGGCCCGGAATGAAGTCCGTGCCGACCCGTCCGAGTGACGTGCTGAGGAGGCTGTCGCCGTCGATATCGCCCGGATTGATCAGCAGTCCCCTCCTGCCCGACTTGAACGGCTGCGCCAGAGACCATGCCGAAGACCAGGTGGACGTTTCAGATTCGCCCACCACCCACTGGTCAGCCTTGATGGACGCGGCGACGAGCCGTTCGATCCCGGATTCCGCCAGGGTGTTGGTGAACTCCGTGAGCCCCTCGATGAAGATGGCCACTTTGCCGGGATTGGCCGAGGCATGGTCCGTCAGCGCTTCCACAGCCTCCTCAACGTCGTCGGCCCCCACCAGCGAGCGGTCCCAGACCGGCAGCGACGCCACGGCGGACTTGCGGGCACCGAGGTAAACCAGTTCAGTGTCCGGATTGGACCGGCGCAGCGCGTAGGCCATGGTCACGAGGGCAACTGTCCGTCCGGCGCCTGGCGGGCCCGCGAGCAGCAGCGGGCCCTTCGCCATCAGCGTGGCCGGCTGCAGCGTCTCGTCGTCCACGCCGATCACGGGCAGGTCGGGCAGGCCGGCAGGCAGGATGTCCAGGTCGATCTGCTCGGGCAGCCGCTCGATCCGCGGAGCCCGCTCCACGCCCTGGCGCAGCATGGCCTCGCTGAGTTTGTGCACCTCGCGCGCCTGCAGGGCGAGGTTGGAGTTGCCGCCCAGGACGGAGAGCTGCACCTCGAGGCCGCCCAGCAGCCCGCGCCCGGGAGGCGACCCCTTGCCCAGGACGTCCCTGGGCACGTCCATGGTCAGGTAGTCGTCCTCGGCGGACAGCCGTAGCACCAGCCGCCGCTGGATGGAGGCAAGCAACGACGCCGGTACGGAGTTGGGCCGGTCAGCGCTGACGACGAGGTGGATGCCCAGGGGACGGCCGTCGGTGGCAAGCTGCAGGAAAAGGTCCCACAGGCCGGAGAGCTTGCTGTACTCGTAGGCCTCACGGAAGGCCGACATGCCATCCACCAGCACGAAGATGCGCTTTTCATCCGGCATGCCGGCCAGCCTGCGGTACTCCCCGATGGTGGCGGCACGGACCTCGGCGAAGCGTTTGGCCCGGTCCTCGGCGAGATCGCTGAGCCAGCGCAGGAGCCTGCCCACGCGCTCCACGTCGTCGCCGTCGATGATCCCACCCACGTGCGGGAGCTCTTCGAGCATCCTGAGCCCCGCGGAGCCGCAGTCGATCCCATAGACGTGGACCGGCCCGCCACGGGGCGTGACGGCGGCGGCGATGGCGATGCCCCGCAGGGCCGCTGACTTGCCCGAGCCGCCGGTGCCGTAGATGGCCATGTTGCCGTCGTTGTCCGGTTCGTAGAAGACGGTGGGCTGGTCCTGGCGGGCGGGATCGTCCGCCACGCCCAGCAGGAGCCGTTCGTCGGTGCGCGGGTTGGGCAGCAGCGAGAAGTCGTAGGTGGTGGCCAGTTCGTTCAGCCACGGCTTCCGCGGCGGTTCTATGGCCAGCAGGTCAGCGGCGGCGATGACGTTGGCGGTCATCCTGGCGATGTCGTTGGGGCCGGCCGGTTCTTCCTGCACGGCGGTGTCGGGGGCCGGCGCTTCCCAGGCGGGACCGGACCCGAAGGCCATCTCCACGATGTCGACCTGCGGGCGCTGCGGCCGTTCGGTGGTCCAGCCGCCGGCGTAGCCCGTCTGGAAACCCTGGATCCGGCCGGGACCGGTCTTGGCAGCACCGCGGCCCGGGATGGAGGGGTCGAAGTATGCGGCGTCCGGCACGCCGAGGATGTCGGTGGCGTCATCCTCGTCGGCCATCCGCAGCGCCACCCGCAGGTTCGTGTTGGCGCGCAGGCTTTCCTTGATCACACCGGCCGGGCGCTGCGTGGCGAGGATCAGATGCAGGCCAAGGGACCGGCCGCGGGCGGCCACGTCAACCACGCCGTCCACGAACTCGGGCACTTCGGTGGCCAGGGCAGCAAACTCGTCCACCACGATCACCAGGTAGGGCGGGGCCTCGGGATCCGCCTCGCGCTGGAGCGCGAGCAGGTCCTTGGCCTTTTTCCTGTTGAGCAGGTGCTCCCGGTAGTGGAGTTCAGCCCGGAGCGAGGTAAGGGCGCGCCGCACCAGGTGCGGCGAGAGGTCGGTGACCAGGCCTACGGTGTGCGGCAGCTTCACGCAGTCGGCAAACGCGGCGCCCCCCTTGTAGTCCACGAACAGGAAGCTGACACGGTCCGGGCTGTAGGCAGTGGCCATGCCCATGACCCACGACTGCAGGAACTCGGACTTGCCGGCACCGGTGGTTCCGCCCACGAGCGCGTGCGGGCCTTCGTTCTTCAGGTCCAGGTAGAGGGGCTCCACGCCCTTGGAGCCCACCAGGGCACGGAGCGAGCCGTTGTCCTTGCGGTTGGCCACAGCGGTGGAGCCAACGGAGTTGTTCTCCTGCCAGCGCTCTGCCACGGCCTGGGGGTTGTCCAGGAAGTCCTTGCCCACCAGCGCCGCATAGGACACGGCCCGGGGCAGGTTGGAGTCGTCCTCCAGCGGTTTGCCGGCGTCGACCACGGGCGAGAGCATGCGCGCCAGCTGGCCGGCCAGTTCGGCGTCGAGGCTTTCGCAGCTCACGGGGTAGGTGTGGCGGCCCAGCCGGACCTGGCCGGTGGTGGTGCCGTGTTCGCCGTCCACGGCCATGAAGTCACGGCAGGCGGCCGGAAGGGATTCGACGCCGGCCGCGACCCACAGGACGTGGACGCCTGCGTCCGGGCCGCGTTCCACAAGCCGGGTCAGCCGTCCGCGGTCCACCGGCGCGTCATCCTCGACGATCACCAGCACCGAGGGCAGCACCGGCGGCGGGACGTCAGCTGATTCCTCGACGATGCCAGGCCGCTGCACGGGTCCCTGCAGGCGCATGGCGGCCTCGCGGAGTTCCACGAGGTCCTCGATCCGGGCCAGCAGGCTGGTGCCGCCTGCCGAACCGGCCGCCAGGTGGTCGCCGCTGAGCGGGCTGTGGCTCGAGCCGACGTGAGGCAGCCACTGCAGCCAGTTCCACCGTTCCCGGGACCGGGCCGAGGTGATGGCCGCCACGGCCACCTCCGCCGGGGAGTGCAGGCCCACGAGCTGCAGCACCACTCCCCTGGCCACGTCATCGACGAGTCCGCGCGGCCCGGCCAGGCCGAAGGAGCCGGCGGACCGCAGCTGGGAGACCACCGGCACGCCCTCGATCTGCCGGAACTGGTCCAGGCAGTCCTCGATCTCGCGCCGGTATTCCGTCTCCGTTTCGGAGGTGTTCGGCTCCTCGAAGGGGATCCGCGAGGGCACGGTGCCGAGCCCGAACCGGAGCGCCAGGAACCCGGAGTGCTCCGGCCGGTGCGTCCACAGCAGCGGGCCAAGCTTGTAGATGGAGTCGACGGTGTCGCTGACCGACGGCGCTTCCTGGAGCCGGACGGCCCGCTCCACGCGCTGCAGCTCGGTGGCGTCCTGCCGGAAAGCCGCCATGGCCGCCCGGAACTGCTTCAGCTGCTCCTTGCGCTCACGCCGGCTCTGGAATTTCTGGTCCACGTAATGGCCAACAATGAACAGCGGCATCATCAGCATGAACACCATGGACATCAGGTTTTGGGTCACCGAGAACAGCACCGCGCCCATCATCAGCGGGGCGATCAGCATGATGAAGGGGAATGGGTGGTGGTCCTGCCGCCGCGGTCCAGCCGGGGGCACCCTCTTCCCGGGCGCAAAACGCGGCACCACCCGCGGGGACCGGTTGAAGTCCACCAGGGGCGACGTCGGAACTGCCGCACCGCTGCGCGCCAGCGGCACAACTGTCAGCACGGTGTCGCCCAGCGTGACGGTGTCGGAGGAATTCAGCGTGGCCCGGGTGACCGGGAGGCCGTCCATCTGCAGGCCGTTGGCGGAGTTCGTATCGACGATCTCGATGCTCTCGCCCACGGTGATGCGGGCGTGCCGCTTGGATGTCAGGGGGTCGGTGAGCCGGACATCGACGTCCCGGCCGCGCCCGATGTAGCTGGTGCCGGAGGGCAGTGAGAACTCCCGTCCGACGTCGGGACCGGAAACGATGCGCAGCGTGGCCGCAGCCGGGCCGCGGTCCGCGGCAGGGCCGGCGCCGTTCGGGTTGCCGAACGTGTCGCTCACCTGGGTCAGCGACACGACCGAGCCGGGCCGCAGCCCGGACTCCAGCAGGTTGTCCGCCCGGTCGAGGACGATGCCGCGCATGCCGCCCGCGACGAAGGCCTCGTCAATCCGGAGTGAGAGATTGGCCGGAGCGGGTTCGTGCCGCCGGGCGGGATCGGCGGTCCACAGTTCGGTGGCGATGTCCGCGACTGTGGCGCGGCCGTCCACGGTGACGGCCAGGTCCTTGGCTTCGGCGGGGTCGCGGCGCAGGGTGAGTCGGATCCTCATGCTTCGACCTCCCCCCGCATCTTTTCCAGCAGGTGGAGGTCGCCGGCAGTGACCAGGTGCGAGGTAACAGCGTGCTCCACGAGGCGTGCCCGGCGGTTGGTGGCCAGTTTGCCGCCGCCTCCCCTGAGGCCGGCCACTCCGGCACGGTCCAGCTTGTCGCAGACGTTGTCCAGCTTCCGGTTGAACCGGGTAAGCGCCCAGCCCAGGGTCCGGGCCGCCTCCGCAGAGGAGGGAATGGCGCTGAATCCGGTGCCCTCACGCCGCAGCATCGGCTCGGCGAGCGCCACGATGAGGGCCTTCTGGGAGTCCGTGAAGACCACGGGGCCGATGGTGGTGTCGCCGCCGCTGGTGTGGCTGCTGGTCTCCTGCCGGAACGAGGGCGTCTTCACGTGGACCGCGAATTCATATGTGGTGGGTCCGGCGGTGAAGATGACGCTGGTGTGGCTGAAGACGAGCGGCAGCCGGGCGCCGGGCGACAGCCACGCCTGCATGCCGCCGGATCCGTCGGCCACCGTGGCGGAGAGCCGGCTGCCCACGTTGGTGAGCCACCAGATCCCGTCGTACCTGGCAATCTGCAGGAAGCGCCGGTGCAGGTAAGGGTTGTCGTCCACCTCGAGGTCGCCCTCGCGGCCGATGCTGAAGATGTCCTCATCGTTGGGCTCGTACCACTCGCCGCAGAAATCTATGGCCAGGTCTCCCATATTCCGTGCCTCCTCGATGGGTAGCGTCCTTGTTGTCATGAGCCGGCTACTCCTGCAGGCATGCGATGGAATCCGGGCCGCCCGGCGAGGCGCTGCCGTCGGCCCTGACAAGGATCACCTGGAGGCATATGGGCGGGTCAATAAAACCGGAAATGAAGGCCTGGTTGGTCGTTGTGGTTTCAAAGGGGCCGTCCTCCTTTACGGACTTGGCCCGGTACTTGAACGTGTCACCCTCTTTGGGCTGCGGATTCGTCCAGGAGAAGACAATGATGTTTGGGTCCTCTGCCTTTGGTGCGGCAGCGAGGCCTTCCACGTCCGGCACCGTCCCGTTGTCCAGGGCGTCCGCCGGCGGCTTCTTCACCTCCGCGGTTTCGGGCCCGCTCGGCGTCTGGGGGGCGGCGTTGGCCACCACCAGGCCCACGGCGGCGGCGAGGGCCAGCACGGTGGCTCCGGAGATGGCGAGCCACAGGTTTCGCTTGGAGCGGTCCTGCGCGTGGCCACCCGCGGGCTCGGCTGCTTCCTGCGGCGGCTGGGCCGCGCGGTGGACCGTCGTGTCGGCGGCAGCGGTGTAGCCGGTGTCGGCCGCGTGGAAGGCGGGGGCAGGTGGCACGTCAGCGGGGGCAGCGGGCACGTCAGCGGCGGCAGGGGGCAGCGGCTTGGTCCGCGACGGGAAGGTGGGGGCGCTTCCGGTCCGGTCCGGATCAATGGACGCGACGCTGCGGACGCGCGTCTCCTCCACGCCGTCGTCCAGGTGCACGTCCTCTTGGCGCTCCTCCAGCACCTCGAACGGCGTGACGGACAGGTTGAGCTCGGCCTGGATCCGCTGCAGTGCCAGGGCGAAGGCGTGGGCCGAGGAATAGCGGGAGGCGGGTTGCTTGGCCATGGCGGTGGCCAGCGCCAGCTCGAGGGATTCCGGCACGTCGGCGCGTCCCAGCCGCGGGACGGGCATGCTGGTGATGCGTGAGATGAGCTCGCGCTGCGAGTTGTCGGCACCCGGCAGGACGAAGGGTGAGCGTCCGGCGAGCAGCGTGTACAGGGTGGCGCCGAGCGCCCACACGTCCACCAGCACGCCGTCGACGTTGCCGTCACGGAACTGTTCCGGCGGGGACCAGGGGATGGACATCCCGGCGTCCTCGTCAGCGTCGCCGGCCAGGGTGCCGGAGATGCCGAAGTCGGTGAGGGCGGGACGGTTGTAGTCGGTGACCAGGATGTTGGCAGGCTTGATGTCCCGGTGGGCGATGCCCGCCCGGTGCGCCGTTTCGACGGCGGAGGCCACCTGGATGCCGATCGCCAGGACCTCGTCCACGCTGAAGCGCTGCCGGCGGTATCGGACATCGAGGCTCGGCCGCGAGCAGTACTCCATGGCGAGGTAGGAATGCCCGTCCTCGGTCACCTCGGCTTCAAAGATGGTGACGATGAAGGGGTGCGACGACAGCTGGGCCATGAGGTTGGCCTCGGACTCGAAGCGGCGCCGCGCGCCCTCCGTCTTGAGGCCGGACAGCAGCACCTTGACGGCGACCTTGCGGCGCGGCCGGTCCTGCTCGTAGAGGTAGACGTCGGAGAAGCCGCCCGATCCGAGCAGGCTGACGTAGCTGAAACCGGGAATGCGGGGCGGTGGAGCCGCCGGCCGCTTGGAACTCACAGGATCTCCTCAAAGCGCAGGGACACGTCATCGCCGAGTTCTGCGATGTCGCCGTCCAGGACAATGGCCATTTCATTCTGGGCAAGGCGCCGCGGCGGTTGGCCCTCGCGGACCAGCACGGTGCCGTTGGTGGCCTTCAGGTCGCACAGCATCACGTGCCAGCCTTCCAGCCGGACCTCCACGTGCGACCTCGAAATGTCGCCGCCGGGGCTCGGCACCTGGACCAGCCGCGGCATGGTGCCGCCCTGGACCCGGGACACGGACGGCTGCCGCCCGATCACCAGCGACTCGTCGAGGTCGATCAGCTCCCCGGTGGACAGCCGCAGCCGGCCCAGCCGGGGGCGCGGCACCTGGACGGCGACGTCAGGCAGCTGAGCCCCGCAGGTGAAGCACTGGCTGCTGGTGGGCGGGTTGGCGTGGCCGCCGGGGCATACCCGGGCCAGGACCAAAGGGCCGTTGCCGGGCACATTTTCCCCGCCGGGTGTTCCAGCGCCCTGGCCGGGTTCCTGCCCCTGCCCCGCCTGCGCTCCGCTGGTGGGAAGGTCGCTCCTGAAGATGGTCTGCCCGTCGTGGTCCCCTTCCGCCGGCGCGCCCGCCCCGGCTGCGGGGATGAACGACGGCGGGACCTGCAGTCCGGTGAACGACGGCGGACTGCCGGGAGCCGGGAAGGAGGACGGTACCTGGGGTCCCGGGACCGACGCCGGGACCTGGAGCCCAGGGACCGACGCCGGAATCCGGGGTTCCGGGGCGCCGTCTCCCACGGTGGCCCACGGCACCGACTCGATCAGTCCCGTCTGGGCCGGCACCGGCGGTTGCGGCACGGCTGCCTTTTCGCCCGCAGTGGCTGGCCGGCCGGCTTCCCCGGGGTCAGCCTTCTGGTCGGCCGTTTGATGGCCTGCAATCCGCTGGCCTTCAGATTCCTGGCCTTCCGATTCCTTGCCTACAGATTCCCGGCCTTCAGTCTCTTGGCCCTCAGTTTCCTGGCCTTCAGTTTCCTGGCCCGGGACCTCCCGCGCGGCGGCCTCCGGGGCTGCGGGAGCACCGTCGTCGTCCTCGTCGCCGGACCGCACGGCTGCGTCCTCGATACGCCGGACTACCGTTTTGTCCCACAGGTGGTCGTAGGAGCTGGTGAACTCGGTGGCCGGGCTTTCGTCCTGCTCCCGTTCTTCCTGTGCCGGTGCTTCCGGCGCGTGGATTTCCTCGGGCAGGACTTCCCCGGACAGTGCTTCCTCGGCCCGTGCTTCCCGCGGCCAAGTCCCGGACGTCGCAGCGCCGGTCTCAGTAAATCCCGTCACGGTTTCCTCCCCGGGTACAACCAGGGTCTCGGCCGATGCCTCCAGCGGCGGCACAGCAGTCTCCGGCACGTTCTGCAGGGCACCACCGGGTTGGGTGACGCTGACGCGCAGCGACTGCAGGAGCACGGCCCCTTCAACCACCGGCAGTTCAGGTACACGGAGCAGTTCAGGCACACCCTGGTGCACCGCGGCGGCGCCAGGAACGGCCACGCTGAACCATTCGGGCGCCTCCAGCCACCGCTCGGTCCAGGTGGTGACGTTCCGGCCGTCGAGTGTCACAGGACCCGACGGAAGCTGGACCGTCAGGTCAATGTCGCCGCGCAGGAAGACCCGCAGCGAGTCGCTGTATCCGATGATGCCGAAACACCGGGTGGCTGACAGCGGTGCACCGAACCCGCCCGTCACAGCGTGCAGCACTTCGGCTGCATCCGGGGCGCCCGCGAGCAGATCCCACACGCTGCTGACCAGCGGGGCCGGAGTGGCAGGGTCCAGGATCACCGCAGTTCCCGATCTGACCAGGCCCAGCCATCCTCCGGGGACGTAGCTAGCTGCGGCCATTGGCAGCGTCCTCGCTTCCGGCCCGCGGCAGCGTGTCCTGCTCTTCCGCGTCCGCGGCGCTCCGGGGCGCCGTCGTCGCCATGCCGGCATCGTTGAGGACGTTCCTGGCGTCGATCACGATGACCGTGATGTTGTCCCGGCCGCCGCGCCGCAGTGCCGCCTGGATCAGGGTGTCCACTGCTTCCTGCGGGTTCTCAACGGTGCTGAGGATTTCGTGCATCTCGCTATCCGTCAGTTCCCCGTTGAGGCCGTCCGAGCAGACCATCACCCGGTCGCCTTCTTCGATGGGCAGCAGCCAGTAATCGGCTTCGGTCTCGTCACCCGCGCCCAGCGCACGCGTCACGACGTGCCGGCGGGGGTGCACCGCGGCCTCCTCGGCCGTGATCTCGCCGCTCTCCACAAGCTCCTGGACCTCGGAGTGATCCACACTGACCTGCGAAAGCCGGCCCTGGCTCAGGCGATAGGTCCGGGAATCCCCGATGTTCATGACCAGCCAGTAGGGAACGCCCATCTGCTCCACCACCACCACGCCGCTGAGTGTGGTTCCGGCCCGGGAACCGGTGGCTGCGCGGATCGCTTCGTCCGCGCTGGCCAGGTACTGCTGCACCACTCCCGCGGTGGCCGTCCGCTCCCCGGTCGCCAGCTGCGGCAGCTGTGCCAGCGCCCGCACGCACATGCCGCTGGCCACCTCGCCGGCTTCGTGGCCGCCCATGCCGTCCGCGACGGCGAACACGGGATCCGAAGCGATGTAGGAGTCCTCATTGAGTTCGCGGCGAAGGCCACGGTCCGTTCCGTAGCCAAAGCTCAGCCTCAGGCCGGGCTCGTTGCCGGTCCCCGGGGTTCCGGCCACCTGCTGTGAATTCATGCGTGTCCTACGTTGAAGGTGCGGTCCCCGAAATGAACTGTGGTTCCGGGGCTGACAAATGCGGGCACACCCGGCTGCAGCGCCGTGCGCATGCCGTCGGGTGTGGTGACGGCGCTGCCGTTGGTCGAGTGGCGGTCCGTGACCCATACACCGGCACCGTCGGTGAGCAGGTGGAGGTGGGTCTTGGAGATGGTCCTGCCCGGGTCCGGTACGGGCAACAGCTGGGCCTGCGATTCCCCGGCGGCGGGGGCAGGGTTGCGGCCGATCAGGACGTTCCGTTCCAGGCGGAAGTCGCGGCCGTCGTCGAGCGTTATGCGCAGCACGGCCTGGGGGACGTCCTGGCGGGCCCCGCCTCGCACCTGGGTGCGGTCCATGGCGTCGTCGGGGTGGACACCGTTAATCGGCTGAAGACGGTTGACCTGCTGAACACCGTCTACCGGGATGGCACCGTCGACCGGGATGCCACCGTCGGCCGGGATGACAGTGCCGTCCGCGGCTGCCGGCTCGCCCGGCGCGACGGCGGGCGGGGCAGCAACCGGGTTCCGGGAAGCAACTGGTTTCCGGGAAGCAACCGGCGACGCCACCTGCTGCACCGGGGGCAGGTCCAGGGGCGCGAAACTGTAGGGGCCTTCGATGCCGCCGGTGGAGACGGGGTTGCGGCCATGCACCACATCGAAGACGAGCGTTCCTGCCGCGCGGTCATGCCACCCACGGAGCTTTCCGTTCCGGTCCCAGGCGCTGGACGCCACAACGGCGGCGGCCCACGCCGTTCCAAGGAGCAGCAGCGGTCCCAGGACCAGCAGCGCGGCGTCGAACCATTTGAAGACCGCCACCAGTACTGCGGCGAGGACGGCCAGCAGAATGCCGGCTCCCGTGACGATGCCGCGCAGGAACACGGCACCGAGGCCCGGGGCGTAACCGTCCCTGTCGGCGCTGCGGATGCCCATGAGCTGGTTGCCGATGGTGTTGCCGGTACGGCCCTCGACGCCGGCCACGGTGAGCACATAGACCAGGGTCAGGCCGGCTCCGATGCCTCCCAGCAGCGCCAGCAGGCTTGTGTCGTAAATGATCAGCCCGGCGCTCCGCGTGCTGGTGATGCCGGCGAACCCAATGGACAGCAGGACCGTCAGGATGGCCACCGGCGCCAGCCAATCGAGGACGGCAGCGCCGAGACGCTTGCCCGGGGAAGCCGGAACCAGCGAAAGCGTGCCTGACATGTCTGATCCTTCCCCCGGCCCTACCGGGATGCTACCGGGAAACGGAGCGGCTTGCCTCCCGCCCCGGTCCAAGGTGGCGGCCCGCTGGGGCACAGATCCGCGGTTGGGCAGCGGTGTTCCGCATGCACCGCAAAAGCTTGCTCCTGCCCGGACCGGCTGGCCGCAGCGCAGGCACGGCACGCTTCGGTCGGAAGCAGATCGCCCGGAGGCAGGCCCCGCGGGGGCAGCTCCGGGTAAAGCTCCCGGTCCCGTCCCAGGCACTGGCGAGCCGCTCACCGCCGGAACCCCCGTGCAGCCAGGGCGGCCCGGGCCTCAGCCAGCAGCGACCGGGGTGAGAACCGCGCCTGCTGGCGCCGCCAGAAACCGAGCGTTCCTGTCATCTCCTTCAGCGAGCCGTCCACCACGTCCCAGTACTCCCGCACCTCATCCTCGCTCGGCTGGCCCGCGCCGAAGATGGAGGCGTCGGCGCGGTGCGCCAGCAGGGTTGTGGTGGCGCCGGCGGCAGGGAACGCCTCGGCCACCACTGCCGCCGTCTCCCGCCTGGTTGCGCGGCTGTCCACCGGGGCGCCCATGTCTGTGGCCAGGCTAAGGACCTCGCTCCAGCCGCCGCCGACGCGCTGGACAGGATCGCCACCGGTGAAGCGGGCCTTCCGGCGCCGCAACTTGAGCAGTGCGATCAGCAGCAGCGGCAGGGCCAGAATGCCCACGGGGATCAGGGCGATGCCGATGGCGGTGAGGATGGGACCCCAGAACAGCCACGGGTTGGTTTTCTTCTCGTCGGCGTCGAGCGCGTCCGGAGAGGAGTCCGGCGGCAGGTCGGCGGGTTCCTGCGGCGGTGGCGGCGGCTGCAGGACCTGGGGCTTGGGCTTGGACTTGTTCTCCGGGTCGGGCGGAATGGGGATGTTGTCCTTGGGCGGTGTGGGGTCGAAGGCCACCCAGCCCACGCGGTCAAAGGCCACCTCCACCCAGGCGTGGACATCCTTGCCGGTTATCTTGATGTCGCCGGCGCCGTTCTCCGGGCTCTTCGGGTCAGGGTAGAACCCCATGATCACGCGTGAGGGAATGCCCAGGTGCCGCAGCATCAGGGACATCGCAACGGCGTACTGCTCATCGTCGCCGAGCATTTGCTTGGCGGTCAGCAGGTCGCGGATGCGCGCCGCACCGTGCCCGGAGACGCTGGGAAGCTGCCCGTCGGCAATGAGCCCGTTGCTGAAGGCGCCCTTCTTCTGGAAGTGGGCCTCGATCTGCCGGACCCGGTCCACCGCGGTCGGGGCGTCCGCGGCCAGGTCATTGGCCTGGGCGCCCACCACCGGCGGCACGTCGGTGACGTCAGGCAGGCTGACCTTGGCGAAGTCGTATTGCGTGAGCTGCCCGTGCTCCAGCTTCACCGGGTCCGAGATCTGGACGGTGTAGGAGTCACCCCTGGACAGGCCCTGGGTGGTCACCGCGGTGTCTGTGCCGGAGTTGAAGTACAGCCCCGAGGCTGCGCCGGACGAGTCCGGGGCAAAGCTGAGCCCGGTGGTCTTCCGTCCGCCCGGAACGAAGTAGCCCTGGTAGTCATCGATGGTGATGTCCAGGCTGTAGTCGTTCGTCGGGACCGGGTCCGTGGAGTCGGCGAGTGTGTTGATCGACTTCGCGTCCCCCACCTTGCTGAAGCTGCCCGAGCCGTTCGGGTCCATCGTGTAGTTGGTGCCGTTGAAGGAGTCGAGCGCCCCGAGCCGGACCCGTGCGTCCTTGGGCAGCCCCTTGACGGTGAACAGCGTGTCGTCCTTCTTGTCCTTGACGAAGTTGCGGAAGCTCGCCAGCGGCGTGACGTACGCCTTCGGATCAAAGGGCGGTACGACGACGTTGCGGAGGACGCGCCGCTCGTCACCGGCGGCGATCAGCGGCGATACCGCCGCGGTGATTCCCACCGTTGCGGCCAGGACGGCGGCGCCGGCCGCCAGGCGGCGCGTGCGCGCCTTCGCCGCCGTGCCGGCGTCGTGCTGGGGACGGTTCACCGAAACCTTGTGGGTGTCGCGCCGGCGCAGCGCGTCCCGCCGAAAGGTGGCCCAGGCGATGCCGACCACCGTCAGGGCAATGCCCCTTTCCACGGTCAGGAATCCGGCGTTGGTGCTGAACGCGATCCCGGTGACGAACAGCACCAGGACCGGCAGCAGCGGCCAGTACGGGCTGCGGATGCGCCAGGTCAGGGCGCCCGCGGCAGCGGCGGTGATCAGGGCGCTCAGGAAGGGAACGATCAGCACGCCGCCTGCGGTGCCCACGGGCACCCCGACGGTGAGCATGTCCTTCCAGGCAAAGACGACGCCGAGCAGCAGCGTGCGCAGCGATTCCAGGCTGGGAATGAACCCTGCGATCGCGGCGCCGGGGACGGCCAGGGCTGTTCCCAGCACGAGATAGCTGCCGAAGGCCAGTGCCGTGGTGATCAGGAGCCCCAGCCGGAAGTGGGCGTTGAGCGCAGCGACGGCCAGCCCCAGGACAATGCCGCCAAACCCGGCAATCAGGTAGTAGGGGTCGCCGCCGAAGCTGAGGCTGAACCCGAGGACACCAAGCCCGAGCAGAATGGTGAGGGCACCGGCGTCGAGCACAAAATGCCACCGCGGCCGGCCGTCGGCGAAGGCGGACCCGGCGGCCGGGCGGACCGGGCGGCGGGGGCTTTGTGAATCGTTTTGCCGGCGGGAGCTGTCCGAACGGTCGTGCCGACGGGGGCGGAGACCGGTGGCCTCACTCATGCTGCAGCCTTTCGCAGGACGGAGGGAAGGTCGGAGAGATCGCCGACCGTGAGCACGGTGAGGTCACCGATGTTGGCGCGGGCCGGGGCAGCGCCAAGGTCGGCCCGCATGGCGAGGCTGCGCACACCGGGAGGCACCGAGGCGGCAGCGGAGCGCAGCTGGGTGGCCGTCACCTGGCTGCCCACGACGAAGAAGACCACCGAGGCATTGGGCACCGTGTCGGCAAGCGTGCGGGCGAGGTCGACGGCGGTCTTCCGCAGTGGAGTGCCGACGATCCGGGTCATGTCGTCCAGCATGTTGCGGCCGGTCTCGCAGCGCAGCGGACCGCCCTGGGTCAGGACATCCAGCTCGCGCTGTTCACGGATGGCCTGCCGGCCAATGGACGCCGCTGCCGATATGGCCAGTTCAAATTCCTCTTCCGAGGCGTATTCGTCCGTGTTGATGGACAGTGAAATGGCCAGGTGGGCGCGGCGGGTTTCCTCGAACTGGCGGACCATGAGCTTGTTGGTCCGGGCCGTGGTTTTCCAGTGGATGTGCCGCCGGTCGTCACCCGGAACGTAGTCGCGCAGGGCATGGAAGGAAACGTCCGCGCTGGACAGCTCCGTGGTGGGCATGCCTTCCAGGTCCCGGATGAACCCGGCCGCGGAACCGGCCAGCGCCACCGTGCGGGGGTGCACGTAGAGGTCCTCCGGTTCCGTCCAGAGCACCTGCCGGCGGAGCAGGTGCAGCGGATCGGCCCGGACAGAACGGACCGGGCCCACCACGATGACGGCACGCCGCGCCGTCGGGATGGTGAAAAGGTCTTCGTGGACCTGCTGCGGTTTCATCCGCGGGAGGTGGAAGACGGCGGTGGCAGAGCCGACGGGCAGTTCCAGGTCAGCCGGCAGGAGCGGGCGGGCAGACGTGTTGGACACGGCGATGCTTCCAACGGCGCTGTCGCCCACCGCGACCCTGGTCCGGGCGAGGTCGAGGAGCACGCCATAGGAGGAGCGGCCCAGGATGAAGCCGACGGCGATGACGAAGAGCACCAGTGCCGCAATGGCTGCCGCCTTGGCCTCCTGCCAGCCGTAGGCGTCCCCGGCCGCAAACAGCAGGACCGCGGCGGCCAGCACGGACCAGCCCAGGACGCTGACCACGGACAGGACGGGCCGGACGCGCCGGTCCCACAGGCCGGCGGCCACCCGCCAGGCGGGGCCCAGCGCGAGACGCGCGGTGCTGCCCGCGTCGGACCATAATCTGGATGAGTGCTCCTGGGGCCGGAACTTCGGCAGCCGGATTCCGGACCCCCCGAGACCGGACCACTGCACTTTAGGCAGCCGCACCTTAGACGGCGGCGCGCTGCTGCGGCGCTGCGACATCGGCCAGGACGCGCCCCAGGACGGCTTCGGCGGTGGCACCGGAGAACTCGGCTTCGGGGTCCATCACGAAACGGTGGGTCCAGACGACGCCGGCGAGGTCCTTGATGTCGTCCGGCAGGACGAAGTTGCGGCCCTGGCTCGCGGCCCACACCTTGGCCGCCCGGACCATGGCGAGGGCGCCGCGGACGGAGACACCCAGGCGGGTCTCCGGGGCGTTGCGGGTTTCCTCGCAGAGCCTGGAGATGTACTCCAGCACGGCGGTATCAACGTGCGTGGTGGCGGCCAGATCCGCCATGTCCGCCACAGCCTGCGTGGTGATGACGGGGTGCAGGTCCCGGGACCGGTCCTTGAGGTTGGTGCCGCCCAGGAGCTGGACGGTGGAGGCGTGGTCCGGATACCCGATGGAGGTCTTGATCAGGAAGCGGTCCAGCTGGGCCTCGGGCAAACGGTAGGTGCCGGCCTGCTCGATCGGGTTCTGCGTGGCCATCACCATGAATGGACGGCCGGCCTCGTACGTGGTGCCGTCCACGGTGACGCGCGACTCCTCCATGACCTCCAGCAGCGCCGACTGCGTCTTGGGCGAGGCGCGGTTGATTTCATCGGCGAGCACGATGTTGCTGAAGATCGGCCCCTTGTGGAACTCGAACTTCTGGGTCTTCTGGTCGTAAATGGTCACGCCGGTGACGTCGGAGGGCAGCAGGTCCGGCGTGAACTGGATGCGGCTGTTTGACCCCTGGACCGTGGCCGCCAGGGCGCGGGCCAGCGACGTCTTGCCGGTGCCCGGGGCATCTTCGAAGAGGACGTGGCCTTCGGCGAGCATCGCGGTGAAGGTCAGGCGGATGACGTGGGCCTTGCCCAGGACTGCCTGGCCCACATTCGCAACGAGCTTCTCGAACGTCCCTGCAAACCAGGCGGCCTGCTCGGTTGTCATGGTCATGTTGATTCCTCTTAGGTTGGTGCTGGTGCGGGATGATGCAGCGGGCTCGGGTGCCGGCCGTGGGCAGGTGGTCAGCATCCGCCGGGCCGCGAACCGTACAGGTCCACGGTGGTCGACTTCACGTACCATCCGCTCTTGGCCGACTCGGTCAGGCGGTACCACGGTGTGCCGTTGCCGTAGATGTCCTTGGTGCAGTCGATGGACAGCTTGCCCCAGGAACGCTCCACCCAGCCGACGCCGCACTTGGCGGGGCTGCCGGGTGTGTAGGAGTCAGGCAGGCCGGGCTTCCCGGGGCAGGTGCGGACGCTGCTGGCGTCGACCTGGATCTGCGACGCCGGCGGCGGCGGGGTCGGGTCGTTGCCGGAGGTTGCATCTGCGCGTCCGATGGCCCCGGCGACCACCGTGACGGCCTTGACCCGCAGGGTCCGGGTCTGGTTCCAGCCGCCGCCGGAAGCGTCGAACCTGGTGGCCTTTCCGACGCTGGTCCAGGCGCCGCCGTCGAGGCTGACCTCGTAGTGGTCCAGGGGCCGCCCGTTGGTGCCTGTGGAATTCCAGGTCCAGTGGACCTGGGGGTCGCCGGTGGCCGACTTCCCGCCGCTGACATTCGGCGCGTTCGGCGGTGCGTACGGGTTTCCCGAGCCAATGGCCTTGGCATCGCCGGACACGTTGTTCTTGGTGGAGGAGGCGATGATGTTGACGGTGACGTCCCGCCCGTTTGGCTGGCCGGTGATGGTCCCGCCGCCGGCGTTGATGGGCCCGGACCCGTAGGCGGTGGACCACCGGTAGCTGATTTCCGACGCCTGCGACCCGTTCCGCTGCGCCTCGGTGAGGGGCGTGAAGGTCACATCCAGCTGGCCGCTCGTCCCGTTCGCCCGTACGGTCCCGCCGCCCACGGTGCCGGGTTTGCCGGCGGCCCTGACGGGGGCGGACTGGGCGCTGGTTCCGGACGTGCCCGCCTTGTTGGTGGCGGAAACGGTGAAGGCGTAGTCGGCCTCGGAGTTGTCCACTGTGACATTCAGCGACGTGCCGGAAGCCACCTGCTGGCTCTTGACCACGGCTCCGCCCCGCAGGGTTGTCAGTGTGTAGGCGGAGACCGCATCGCCGTTGTTGTTCGGGGCCGTCCAGCTGACGTTGACCTGGGACTGGCTGCCCACGGAGCCGGCCCCGGCCGCGCTGGGGGCAGCCGGCGTCGCCGGCACCCCGGCCGGTACCTCGGCAGCGGAGTACGGGCTCCACTCCGACGGATCCTTTGCGTCGTTGCGGGCCAGGACCCGCACCTTGTAGGCCACGCCGTTGGTGAGACCCTTCCAGACGTAGCTGGTGGATGTCAGGTTCTGGATCTGCGGGTTCTGGCCGGCGGGTGCGGGCGAGATTTCCAGATCGTAGGACTTGACCGGAGAGCCCTTGCTGGCCGGTGCCTGCCAGGTCACGGCCAGCTGCTGGTCGCCGAACCTCAGCGCCGGAGCCAGCGGCATGTCCGGCTTGACGTCGGGCCGGACCTCGGCGGAAACCGGTGACCTGTCGGACTCGCCGAACTCATTCGTTGCCGTCACCTGGAAGTGGTACTTGGTGTTGTTGACGAGGTTGTTCAGGGTGCACGAGTTGGCCGGGCAGTCCTGCGAGTAGCCGCCTTCGCCGTAGACCGTGTACTTGGTAATGGGTGATCCCCGGTCCGCCGGCGCCGTCCAGTTCAGCAGCGCCGTGCCGTCTCCCACGCTCTGCGCCTGCGGGGTGGTCGGGGCCAGGGGCTTGTCCTTGACCGTGAGCCGGATCCGGGCGGTGGCGTACCGCGAGGCGTCGTCGGTCTTGTCGCCGACCGTGTAGGACACCACCAGGGTGCCGGAGAATCCGGCCGCGGGCGTGACCGTCACCGAGTCGCCGCTGACGGCGGCAGTGCCCTGCCCTGTCTCGGTGGCGACGCCGATGATCTTCAGCGGAGTCTCCGGGAACGGGTTGGCATCGTTCGCCAGCACCTTGATGGTGACAGGCTTGCCCGCTGCGGCGTTGTCCTCGATGTCGTCGTTCGCCACCGGCTTGGCCCGGTTTGTCGCCGTCACGGCCAACCGGAACGTGGCGGTGGATTCAAGGCCGCGCGGGTCCTTCGCCTTCACCTGCACGGACCCTGCATCGCCAGGCCGCAGGCTGTCCTGGGCCGACACCTTGAGGGTGGCACCGTCGGTGGACACGTTGAAGCCCTGCGGGACCGCGCCGGCGATCTCGTACTTCATGTTGCCGGCGTCGTCCCCGTCGGGGTCGGTCGTGAGTTTGGCCAGGTCCGCGGAGGCCGAGTCACCCAGCGGGACATCAACCGAGCCGCCGAGCAGGACGGGCGGGTTGTTCCGGTTGGGATCGGGCAGCACCCTGGTCCTGATGCTCAGGGTGGACTTCAGGCCGGCGGGGTCGTCCGGGCCGGAGCCGTCCGTCACTTCGAAGGTGATGGATCCGGGGCCTGCGTAGTCCCGGTCCGCGGTATACCTGACGGCCGTGCCGTTGCCGGCCACCGGGTTGCTGCCGTCCGCGCCGATGAGCTTGATCCTGTCGGTCTGGGTCAGGCGGGGCGAGCGGCCGTCCCGGACCTTGACCCATTCGCCGAGGTCAGCGGTCACGGACTGGCCGGCGACAACCTCAAGGACCTCGTCCTTGGCGAGGGTGGGAACCTGCTGGCCGAGGCCCGGCACCCAGATGATTGCCGTCGACTTCTGGCCGTCGACGTCCTCCACCGTGTAGGGCACCAGCTGCGGCTGCTCGGTCAGCTCCACGATCATGTTGCCGTCCGCGCCCGGCCGGGCGGTTTCGGCGGCGCTGCTCATCTTGAGGTTCTCGCCCACGCCGTCGGGGTCTTCGTCGTTTTTGAGCACCGGAACGTCGACGGCGGTCTTGCCGAGCGTCTGCGCGGAGGTCACCCTGTCGTCGCGGGCGATCGGTGCCTGCAGCGGGACGCTGCTGTCCACCACCATCCGGATGGCTGCCTGGGCGGAAGCTCCGCGCTCGTCGGCCACCGTGTAACGGAGGTTGACGCTGCCTTCGGTGGCCGGAGCCTGCAGGAGGATGCGTCCGCTTTGCTTGCTGACGGTTGCCTTCAGTGCGGCGTCGGCTTCGATGCCGTCGCTGACGATCCTGATGGGGTCGCCGTCCGGGTCGGTATCGTTGCCGGCCGCGTCGACGGCGATCTGGCGCCCGGGCCGGACCTTGACCTGGTCGTCCACGGGGGTGGGCTTCTGGTTGGTGTCGCCGCGTGGTGCGATGCCCACGGTGACGGTGCCGGTATTCACGGCGCCCTGCCGGTCCACCACCTTGTAGCGGAACGTATCGGTTCCGGCGCCGTTCCCGGCGGCGATGAAGTCGATGAAGTTGCTGCCCGCCGTCGCCGTGCCCATGCCGGGCGTGCTGTCGATGGCCGTCAGCTGGACGGAGTCGCCGTCGGGATCAATGCCGTCCAGGGGAAAGGGAATGCGCACCGTACCCCCCGCCACCACCCGCGCGGTCAGGTTTTTGGGCTGTGGCCGGGAATTCTCGGCACCCTCCAGCGGCAGGATGTGGATGGTGACGGCGGCGGCGCTCTTCTGGCCCTGCGGGTCCACCGCGTTGTAGATCGCGCGCACGGTCTTGGGCTGGCTGCCGGCGATGAACCGGAGGGTGTTCTCCGAGACGAAGCTTTTGCCGTCCTCCGCGGGAACGGCCTGCGGCAGGACAGCGTCGACCGTCAGCTTTTCACCCTGCGGGTGGGTGTCATTGTCCAGGACGGGGATGGTCACGACGTCGTTCACGCGGACGTTGACCTCGTCGGGCTTGGGCTGCGGCGCTTCCACCACGGCGGGGGCGGGCACGGGCACCACCGACACACTGCCGGTGGCCGAAGCCTTGCCGTTGGACATCGTGTAGCGGAACAGGAACGGGTCCTTGGTGCCGGCGATGTCGGTGATCCGCAGGACGCTGTGGTCGATCACGCTCACCGAGGCGGTGGCGTTCTCGGGCACCGCGACGGACTGCAGGACCAGCACGCCGCCGGACGGGTCGGAGTCGTTGGCCAGCGGGTCCAGCAGGACGCTGCCGCCGACGGGCAGCAGCGCCACGTCGTGGACGGCGACGGGGTTTCCGGAGTCCTTGCCGGATTCCACGTCCACCCGGATGAGGCCCTGGCTGCTCTGCGGTCCGTTGCTGGCCAGGTAGGTGAGGTACACCGGGCCCGGGGTGCGGCTCCTGAAGGTGAAGGTGCCACCGTCGGTGACCGGGCCCAGCTCTGCTGCTCCGCTGGCTTCCACCTGGGCGAGGCGCAGAGCGCCGCCGTTGGGGTCGACGTCGTTCTTCAGGGGCGCGATGACCAGGTCCTGGCCCACCACGGCGGTGACGTGGTCGGCGTTGACCACGGGGGCGAGGGCTCCCGGCGGCTGGACGTTGACCACCACCTTGCCCGTGGTGGTGGCGCGGCCGTCCCAGACGGACACCGTGACGCTCTTCTTTCCGGCCGTGGCGCCGGAGTCCTGGAAGGTGAGCAGGCCGTCGCGGCGGACCTTGACCTGGTCCTGGTCGTTGTCGGCGGTGGCTGACATCAGGACCAGGTCGTCGCCGTCGGGATCGGCCCAGTCGGTGAGGATGTTCTGGCTGACGGTCTTGCCCTGCTCCACGAGGAGCGTGGTGGGGTCGCCGCGTTTGAAGGCCGGGGGCCGGTTCTCGTCAGCTCCGACGACGCTCAGGGTCACCTTGCCGCCGGCGGACAGGCCGCGTCCGTCCGCGGCCGTGTAATCGAACGTCTCGGTCCCGGGCGAGGCATCGGCCGGCACGGTGATCTGGAAGGCGGAGCCGCCGTAGATGCTTTCGATGCTGCCGGCCCGCGGGCCTTCTGCGCCAAGGGAGGCGGTCAGGACGTCGCCGTCGGGGTCGGAATCGTTGTCGAGGACGCTCAGGACCGTGGTGCGCCCGGGACGGACACCGACGGCGTCGGGTTTCGTTTCGGGGGGACGGTTCGGTTTGGTGCGGTCCGGCAGGACGTTGATGGTGTTGTCGTCGGCGGACTCCTCGTCGGGGTCGTCAGCCTGGTTCTTGGGCGGAACAACGTCGTCCCAGTTGTTGACCAGCTGCATGTTCTGGTTGACCAGCCACACGTTGCCCGAGTTCACGTCGTTCAGGACCACGAGGTCGCGGTTGACGCGGAACACGTAGCTCGGTGATGCGCTGGCCTTGGGCACGGCGACGTTCTTGTCGTCCGCGTCATTGGTGCAGTCCCGGACATACTTGTTCGCGCCGGACCATGCCGCATGGATGCAGCCGTCCAGCTGGACCGGCGCTGCCGGCATCCCCTGGCCGCCGAAGGTCACGGTCTTCGCGGCAGAGCCGTTCAGCGGCTGCCTGAGGAGTGCCTTGCCGGTGGCCACAGCCACGGAGTCCGAGGCCGGGCCCGACTGCTGGAGCTTCGCGTCGCGGGCATCGGCCAGCGGCACTTCGCGCCCGCCGGGGAGGAACAGTTTTCCGGCGGCCGCGTCCAGGACCACAGGCTGGTCCCCCACGACGGCGAGCTGGAGGTCCCCCGCGCCCTTCAGCCCGTCCCACGTGCTGGTGTCGGTGCCGGTGGCTGCCCCGGAGGCGTCCACCGTGGTCACTGTCACCTGCCCCGTTTTCGGGTCGGCCGAATAGATCCGGTCATCCGGACCAACGGCGGACACCAGTCCCTGGGAACCGGCCACCGCGGGCTCGGTCGACTCCTCGTCGAAGGCATTGACCGTTGACGGTGACATCGCCCACATCTTGCCGGAAGCAGGATCGGTGACTGAAATGACGTCGGCGCCGAAACTCACCTGGGCCGAGCCGGGGAGCTTCTTGTCGCCGCCGAGCCGCATGTTGGCGGCGGATACCTGGTTCAGCGTGGCGCCGGATTCGTCGTCGACGAACACCTTGCCGGCGTTCTGCAGGACATCGAAGGTGGTGCTGGCCGGGGTCACGGCACCGTCAAGCACGCGCGAGGGGTAGTTAAGCCGGCCGACGGCATTGCGTGCCTTGCTGACCACCCAGACGCCGCCGTCGTTAAGGTCAACCTCGGTTGTCTTGAACCCCGGGTAGATCACGGCACCGGCCACCAGCGCTGCAGCAGCAGCGGAAAAGACGGTGCCGGTGACGATCTTGTTGCGGCGGTTCCTCAGCCCCAGCCTGCCGAACAAAGTTGACACAGCGTTATTATTCCCCTGAAATCCCAGCCGCCTGAGCGCGGCTTACTAGCCCCTGATGTTCATCAGGGGCCGGTGACAGTCCGCCACTCCCCCGTAGAGACGCCGGAACAATTTTCGAGTCTCGACTATGACATGGGCGCTGGCGGCTTGTCCAAGAACAGCCCTCCGGCCGTCCGTTACCCCGCCAGCCTACCCGTGCAGTCCCCTCCGGGCGATGGGGAGGACTGCCCACGCCGCGCCTGGTGCGGGAACGTGGCCCGGCGCCTAGTCCAGGACCAGGCCCTGGCCCCGTCCCCGTGCCAGCGTGACAGGCTGGATCTCACCGAATCCCCGGACGTTCTCCACGTTCTGGGGAATCAGCACAAACCGCTCGTCCTGGTCCAGCGCCGCGGCCGTCATGGAGTCGACCAGCACAGTGCCGGGATCGGCCAGCGTGGTCAGGCGGGCGGCAAGATTGACGGTGGGCCCGTAGATGTCGCCCAGGCGGGAGAGGATCCTCCCCCACACCATGGCAACGCGGGCCTCGGGCAGGATCTCGTCCCGGGTGAAGGCCTCGGCCAGGGCAAGGGAGATTTCAGCACCCGCAGCCGGCGTCTCGGCGATGTAGAGGACTTCGTCGCCCACCGTCTTCACCAGCCGGCCGCCGCCCACCGAGATGATCTCGGCGCACTTGTTCTCGAAGCGCTGCACCAGCTTGGCCAGGGTTTTCTCGTTCATCCGCCGCGAAAGGCTCGTGTAGGAGACCAGGTCGGCGAAGCCCACGGCACGCGCCAACGGAAGCGGCGCATCGTCCTCGTCGCCTTCGCGGCCTTCCTCGCTGGCCTGCAGGCCGGCTTCGGCCCGGACAGCCAGCCGCTGCACACCGGCGTTGAGCTGACGCCGCCAGGAGTAGACAAGCATCTCCTCGAGGGGGTCCACCAGGGCAGGCAACTCATGGACCAGGCGCTTGCGGGCCTGGGCGTCGGTGAGCCCCTGTTCATGGACCATGTCCTCAACCAGGGCCTCGATCTGCCACACCACCATGCGGTCCGTCATCTGCCCGATGGCACGGGTCACGGAAATGGCCGCTTCCTCGGTGAGCTTCCCGGCCCGGACCATGCCCACGGCCGTGGAAAGGGCGGCCTGGTCGCGCTCCGTGAAGGCGACGTCGTCGTCGCCCCAGTTGGGAAAGCCCAGGGCGCGCCACAGCTTGCGTGCCGAGAGCAGCGACAGACCTACGCCGGCGGCCACCTCGCGGCGGCGCAGCTTGCGTTCACCGCCCAGAAGCTTTGATTCGAGGGCCTTGGCTGCAATGCGCTCCGCGGACATGGTGCCAGTGGGCGGATTTTCGACGACGGCGTCCGCCACCTCCCGGTGGCCGCTGTCCTGCGCCCCGGACTCGCCTGCGCCGGCTTCCTCTGCCCCGGCTTCCTGCATGCCGCTTTCAGGCATGACTGCCTCCTGTGTACCCGTCTCCTGGCCGCCGCGCTGATCCTCATCGTTCATCTCTTCCACCTTCTCTCACATCCCGCGGAAACCGGTCGCCGGGCTCATCCGGCGCCTGACCCAATCCAAATGGTTCCTCGTCCGGAAGCTCGTCAAGGGCGTCCAGCAGGAACCTGTGGAAGGTGGCAACTTCCGGCACATCCTTCAGCACTGCGCCGAAATGGTGCCCGGCATCCAAGGATATATTCCCTGACCGCAACATCCGCTGGAGCATCGACTGGCTGATTGTGACATTACGCACTGACGCCAGGAAAACCTGCCGCTCGCGGCGCCTGAGCAGGCCGAAGCGCGCCAACACCCGCTGGCTGGTCAGGAAGTACCGAGTGGCCTGCCACCTCAGGAGCCGCGGCAGGCAGTAGCCCAACAGGACCCACAGCCCGGCCAGCACACAGCCGGCCACCGCCCAGAACGTCCATTCCCGCGTCACAGCCGGGGCCAGCGCCGACAGGCCGCCACGGATGATCCAGGCGCTCGCGAAGGCAACAAGGGCTGGCACCACAATGAAAACCACCGCCGGGAGGAACAGCACCCTGGGCTGCGGGCGGGTCACCACAATGACCTGCTCGCCGGGGAGGAGCTCTTTACGCATAACCGCTTTCGCCGGACCCCTGTTTGTCAGAGCCATGCTTCACAGTGCTGTGCCCCGCCGGGCCGGGCTTTGCAGCCCCATGCTTGCCCTGCTCCTGCGGGGACCACGGCCGCAGGTGGACAACGTCCCCCGCTGTCACCACATGCTCGTGGGCGGAGGCGTCCACCACCAGCAGGGAGCCCGAGTCATCAAGCCGGGAGGCGTGGCCGATGATTTCGTGGTCACCGGGAAGCTGGGCACGGACCTGCTGGCCCAGGGTGACCATCGCCATCTCGACCCGCTTGTGCAGCGAGGGACCGCCGGCCAGGCCGGCCGTGGCATCGCCGTCGGCGTTGCAGAAGCTGCGGTAGAGCGAACAAAAACGCGAGAGATAGCTTTTCAGGAGGGCGGTCCGGTCAACCGTTACGGCACCCTCCAGCTGGACTGACGTGGCGGTGGGCACCGGCAACTCATCCTCCGTGAGTGTGACGTTCAGTCCGGTGCCAAGGATGACGGGCGGCACGGAGCCGTCACCCATCGGTCCGAGCTGGGCGAGGATGCCGGCGATTTTTCCACCCCGCACCAGGACGTCATTCGGCCACTTCAGCTCGGCGGGAAGTCCCGCAGTCTCATCCAGCGCATCGCGCAGCGCGACGGCGGCCAGGAGGGACAGCCATGAGTACGTCTCGGTAGGCAGCGGCTGGCCGTTGGAATTCGCCGGCCGCAGCACCACAGACACCAGGACCGAGCTGCGGGCGGGCGCCTCCCAGGAGCGGTCGAGCCGGCCGCGGGCGGCAGTCTGGTGCTCCGCGGTCAGGACTGCCAGGTCCGGCCAGGCCTTGGGGTCCGCGGTCACGGCCTGCAGAAGATCGGCGTTGGTGGACCCCGTGGTCTCCACTACCGCCAGCTGCGCGATGCCGGTGGCGGCGAGGAAGTTGGCGTCGGACAGGGCTTCCCGGTCCAGGGCCGGCCGCTCGGGCAGGCCCGTCGTTCCGGTCGGGTTCTCCTGCGGTCCACGGCTATCGTCAGGGCGTGCGGCATCCATACCTGAATCCTAGCGACTCGCCGGGCGGCACGGCCGGGAAAGCCTGCGGCCGGGTCGGCTGGAAGCGCGAACGTACACTTGTGGCCCCAATTCCGGGTGGAAACGGGGCCACAAGTGTACGTTCGCGCTGTGCGTTCCAGGTTCAGAGGAAGATGTCAGGGACGAGGTCAGCTTCGGCGGCGCCCAGGCTGTAGGGACGGAAATCCGTGACACCCGCGGCTCCGAGGACCTGCTCGTCCGTGTAGAAGTTGCCTGTGTTGCTGGTGCCGGCCGCTGTCCCGGTGAGCACGGCGTGTGCCGCGTCAGCCATGATCTCCGGCCTGCGGGCTGCCCGGACCATCGACTCGCCGCCTGCCATGTTCCGGATGGCGGCCGTGTCGATCAGCGTCCGCGGCCACAGCGAGTTGACGCAGATGCCGTCGTTCCTCAGTTCCTCAGCCAGCCCCAGGGTGGTCAGGCTCATGCCGTACTTGGCCAGGGTGTAGGCCAGGTGCCGGCCCGCCCACTTCGGGTCGAGGTTCAGGGGCGGCGAGAGCGTGAGGATATGGCCCGCGGTGGAATTGCGCAGTGCCGGCAGCGCAAGCTTGGAGAGCAGGAAGGTACCGCGGACGTTGATGTCCTGCATGAGGTCGTAGCGCTTCATGTCCACGGCATCCGTCGGCGAGAGGTCGATCGCGGAGGCGTTGTTGATTACGACGTCGATCCCCCCGAAGCGGGCGACGGCGGCCTCCACAGCGCGTGCGACATCACGGTCGTTCCTGACATCCCCGACCAGCGGCAGTGCCCTGCCGCCGGCGGCCTCCACTTCCGCGGCGGCGCTGTAGACCGTTCCCTCAAGCCTGGGATGCGGCTCGCCGGTCTTGGCCAGCAGCACCACGTTGGCGCCGTCCCGGGCGGCCCGCCGGGCGATGGCGAGGCCGATGCCGCGGCTGCCGCCGGACATCAGGATGGTCCGGTCCCGGAGGCTGCCGGCGGCCCGGTAGGGCGTGGCCGGAACAGGCAAAGCGTCGTTGCTCGAAGTCATAGGGACACTCTAGCCGGGATTTGTTACCCGCGAGTAACATTTGAGCTTCCGTCGACGCCACGGACGAAAATTGTAGGAACCCTACAGCGGTCCCGGGAATTTGCGTCACTAGACTAGCCATCAAGGCCTTGGATTTGTACGGATGCTACTTAAGCCGGCAGCCAACGCCCGCGTCACGCTGCCGCAGCAGAACAGCTACAGCACAACAGCTACAGAGCCGGAGACCCTTCATGAGCCACGATCTGACCACGACGGCGGGAAAGATTGCCGATTTCCGCGACCGCCAGGCACGTGCAGAGCAGCCCTCCGGCCCCGAAGCCATCGAGAAGCAGCATGCCCGCGGCAAGAACACCGCCCGCGAGCGCATCGACCTGCTGGTGGACCCGGGCTCCTTCGTGGAGTTCGACGCGCTGGCCGTGCACCGCTCCACAGCCTTCGGCATGGAGAAGAAGAAGCCCCTGGGTGACGGCGTGGTGTCCGGCTACGGAACCGTGGACGGCCGGCTCGTGGCCCTCTACAGCCAGGACTTCAGTGTCTACGGCGGCTCCCTGAGCCAGGTCAACGGCGAAAAGATCGTGAAGGTCCAGGAGTTCGCGCTGCGCAACGGCTGCCCCGTGGTGGGCATCAACGACGGCGGCGGCGCGCGGATCCAGGAGGGCGTCGCCTCGCTGGCCATGTTCGCGGACATCTTCCGCAACAACGTGCACGCATCCGGCGTGGTGCCCCAGATCTCCCTCATCATGGGCCCCTGCGCCGGCGGCGCAGCCTACTCCCCCGCCCTGACCGATTACGTGGTCATGGTGGACAAGACGTCCCACATGTTCATCACCGGCCCCGACGTCATCAAGACCGTCACCGGCGAGGACGTGGACATGGAGACCCTTGGCGGCGCCCGGCAGCACAACGCCACCACGGGCACCTCCACCTACCTGGCCTCCGACGAGGCCGACGCCATTGAGTTCGTCCGGGAACTGCTGGACTTCCTGCCCTCCAACAACCTCTCCGAGGCGCCGGTGCTGGACCACCAGCAGGAGCTGGAACTCGACGACGACGACCTCACCCTGGACACGCTGATCCCGGATTCCGCGAACCAGCCGTACGACATGCGCAAGGTGATCGAACAGATCGTCGATGACGCCCACTTCCTGGAGATGCAGGCGCTGTACGCGCCGAACGTGATCATCGGCTACGGCCGGGTCGAGGGCCACACGGTGGGAATCGTGGCCAACCAGCCGCTGCAGTTCGCCGGCACCCTGGACATCTCGGCCTCCGAAAAGGCAGCCCGCTTCGTCCGCCACTGCGACGCCTTCAACATCCCCATCATCACCCTCGTGGACGTTCCGGGCTTCCTGCCCGGCAAGGACCAGGAGTTCCAGGGCATCATCCGCCGCGGCGCCAAGCTTCTCTACGCCTACGCCGAAGCCACCGTGCCCAAGCTCACCGTGATCACCCGGAAGGCCTACGGCGGCGCCTACATCGTCATGGGCTCCAAGAAGCTCGGTGCCGACCTGAACCTGGCGTGGCCCACCGCCCAGATCGGCGTAATGGGGGCCCAGGGCGCCGTCAACATCCTCTACCGGCGCGACCTCGCCGCTGTGGCCGAGGCCGGCGGCGACGTTGAGGCAAAGCGCGCCGACGTGATCCGGCAGTACGAGGAAGAGCTGCTGAACCCGTACCAGGCCGCCGAGCTCGGGTACGTCGACGCCGTCATCGCACCCTCGGACACCAGGCTGCAGATCATCAAGGGGCTCCGGGCGCTGCGCGACAAGCGCGCGAGCCTGCCCGCCAAGAAGCACGGAAACATCCCGCTGTGAGCGCCCAGAATCAGGCAGCTGAGCCTGCCGAAGACGCCCAGCCGGCCCAACCCCTGTTCTCCGTCACCAAGGGCGAACCGACGCCCGAAGAGCTGGCGGCGCTTACCGCCGTCGTGCTTTCCCTTGGGCCGGCAGCAGCCGGCCCCGCCAAGCCCAGCACGCGGCAGTGGATGCGCCGGCAGCAGCTGCGGCTGGGACCAACGCCGGGTCCGGGCGCCTGGAAGCGCAGCCGGGGCTAAAATTCAGTAAGTCTTTCATAACTGGAGCCTCGCGATTAGTCTCGTGGGGTGACTACTGAATCTGCCGTCCCGGCACGCCCCCGGACCGCCATCGACGCCGTCGCCGACGCCCACACCGATACCCTCATTGCCCTGAACCCCAGCCTGGCCACCACGCTCGGCATCCCCGGGCACGACACCGAGTTCCAGGACTTTTCTCCTGCCGGCATCAGCAGGTTCGCCACGGCGGAACGGAAAACCCTGGAAGCCCTCGAGGGGCTGGAACCTGTTGACGACGTCGACGCCGTCTCCCTCGACGCACTGCGCGAACGCCTGGGCCTCCAGCTTGAGATCCACGAATCTGGCTGGGACCTGGCGGAGCTGAACAACATCGACTCCCCGGCCCAGAACATCCGCTCGATCTTCGACCTCATGCCCACGGACACCGAGGAACACTGGTCGAACATCGCGGGCCGCACCCACAGCGTTCCCGCAGCCATCGGCGGCTACATCGAGTCCCTGCGTACCGCCAAGGACGATGGCAAGGTTTCAGCGCGGCGGCAGGTGTCGATCGTGATCGAACAGACCACCAAATACGCGGCGGAGGACGGCTTCTTCGCCAAGCTCGCGGCAGAAGCCAGGACCGCGGACGGCCCGCTGCCGGCGGCGCTGCAGGAGAAGCTCGACGCCGGTGCTGCCGCCGCCCGGGCGGCGTATGCCAGGCTGGCCGAATTCCTGAAGGAGGAGCTGCTCCCGGTTGCCCCGGAGAAGGATGCCGTGGGCCGGGAGCGCTACGCCCTCGCATCGCGGGTGTTCCTGGGCGCCGCCGTCGACCTCGAAGAAACCTACGCCTGGGGCGTCGAGGAGCTCGAGCGGATCATTGCCGCCCAGGAACGGGTCGCCGCCGAAGTCAAGCCGGGTGCCTCCATCGCGGAGGCCAAGGAGATCCTCAACAGCGATCCCGCCCGGCAGCTGAAGGGAACGGATGCCCTGAAAGCATGGATGCAGGAGCTGTCCGACCGTGCGGTGTCCGACCTTGCCGGCGTCCACTTCGAGATTCCCGACGCCATGAAGACACTGGAATGCCGGATTGCCCCCACCGACGAGGGCGGCATCTATTACACGGGGCCTTCGGACGACTTCAGCCGGCCCGGACGGATGTGGTGGTCCGTGCCCGCAGGCGAGGACACGTTCACCACCTGGGCCGAGACCACCACCGTGTTCCATGAGGGCGTGCCCGGGCACCACCTGCAGGTGGCCACCGCCGTCTACCAGCGCGAACTGCTTAACAGCTGGCGGCGCAACGTCTGCTGGACCTCGGGACACGGCGAGGGCTGGGCCCTGTACGCAGAGAAGCTGATGGAGGAACTCGGCTACCTCAAGGATCCGGGCGACCACATGGGCATGCTGGACATGCAGCGGATGCGGGCGGCGCGGGTCGTCTTCGACATCGGCGTCCACCTGGAGCTCGAGGTCCCCGCACGCTGGGGAACGGGTACCTGGACGCCGGAGAAGGGCTTTGATTTCCTCAAGGCCAACCTGGACATCAGCGAAGGCCAGCTGCAGTTCGAGTTCGCACGCTACCTCGGCTGGCCGGGCCAGGCCCCTTCCTACAAGGTGGGCCAGCGGCTCTGGGAACAGATCCGTGCGGAGCTCGAAGCCCGGCCGGATTTTGACCTCAAGGCGTTCCACACGAAGGCGCTCAACATCGGCTCCGTGGGCCTCGACACCCTCAAGCGGGCCATGCTCGGCTAGGCACCCCTCTGGGGGCGAGATGTTTGCCACACCACCCGCGGGAATAACTTCATAAAAGTGCGGGGTGGCGGCGTTTTTCCGGGCGTTCCGAGTCACCTACCCACCGGGAGCAGCGTAATATTTCTCAATATCGACTGGAAGCTGTATTTTATGCGGCCTAACTTGTTGGGGTGAGCAATCAAACCACTTCATCCACGGCCGGCCGTCCCGGCTTCCAGCTGCCCCGGTGGGCAGGTTCCTTCGGCTTCCAGATCATTGCAGCCCTGATCGTCGGGCTGGGGCTTGGCCTGCTGGCAAAGTACACCGGCAGCACCAAGGCGGAGCCCAACGGGCTCGGCGCGACGCTCCAGACCATTGGCTCCAGCTACGTGTCGCTGCTACAGACCGCCGTCGTGCCGCTGATCTTCACGGCCGTGGTGAGTTCCATTTCCAACCTGCGTGAGGTCTCCAACGCCGCGCGGCTGGCTTGGAACACCCTTCTGTGGTTTGCCATCACATCCCTGGTTTCCGTGCTGATCGGCATTGGCCTGGGCGTGCTCCTGCAGCCCGGCGCGAACACCGGCATCTCCGGCGACGCGGAGTACGACGGCAAGCAGGGCGACTGGTGGGCGTTCCTCATCGGCCTGTTCCCGAAGAACTTCCTGGGCCTCGGCGCCAGCTCCACGGTCGCTGAGTCCGGCGCCGTGACCACGTCCGTCAGCTTCAACGTCCTGCAGATCCTGGTGATCGCGATCGCCGTCGGAATCGCCGCCCTCAAGGTGGGCAAGCAGGCTGAGCCGTTCCTGGCCCTCAATGCCTCGGCCCTGGCCGTCATCCAGAAGGTCCTGTGGTGGATCATCCGCATTGCACCGCTGGGCACCGTGGGCCTGATCGGCAACGCAGTGGCCGTGTACGGCTGGGACACCATCGGCTCGCTGGGCAAGTTCACGGCGGCCATCTACATCGGCCTCGCCCTGGTGCTGTTCGGCGTCTACCCGGCCCTGGTCCGCTTCAACGGCCTGTCCGTCAAGCAGTACTTCTCCGGCGCCTGGCCCGCGATCCAGCTGGCCTTCGTGTCCCGCTCCTCCATCGGCACGCTGCCGCTGACCCAGCGCGTCACCGAGCGCAACCTCGGCGTCGCCAAGGGCTATGCCTCCTTCGCCGTGCCGCTGGGCGCCACCACCAAGATGGACGGCTGCGCGGCCATCTACCCGGCCATCGCGGCAATCTTCGTGGCCCAGTTCTTCGGGATCCAGCTCGACTTCAGCCACTACCTGCTGATCGCCCTGGTCGCGGTCCTCGGATCCGCAGCCACGGCCGGCACCACCGGCGCCGTCGTCATGCTGACGCTGACCCTCTCCACGCTGGGACTGCCGCTGGCCGGCGTCGGACTCCTGCTGGCGATCGACCCGATCCTGGACATGGGCCGCACGGCTGTCAACGTGGCGGGCCAGGCACTCGTGCCCACCATCGTGGCCAAGCGCCAGGGGATCCTTGACGAAACCCTGTACAACGCACCGCGCACCGGAGAGGCCTTCCGCGAGGAAGAGGCCCCCGCCGCCGTCGAGCCCGAGCTGGCCGGCTCAAAGGCCTGACACAAGCCACATGAGTGTGCCCCGGGATGAACTGCTCAAAGTTCACCCGGGGCACACTCATTTAAATCAGCCCGCCCGGATGGGTCCCCCTTCGGCAGGCGCCGAGGGTAGGGTACGGGGCATGGACATCATTCTGGTTCCCGGTTTCTGGCTCGATGGCTCATCCTGGTCCGGCGTCACTCCCCCGCTGGTGGAGGCCGGCCACCAGATCCACGCATTGACCCTTCCCGGGCTCGAGGCCAAGGACGCCAAACGGTCCGGCATTGGGCTTCGCGACCACATCAATGCGGTAGTGGAGGCCATCGACGGAATAGAAGGTCCCCTGGTCCTGGTGGGCCACTCCGGCGGAGGAGCCATTATCTACGGCGCCGTGGACGAACGCCCGGACCGCGTCGTCCGGGCCGTCTATGTGGACAGCGGCCCGCTGGGCGAGGGCGGGGTCATCAATGACGAGCTGCCGGCCGAGGGTGACGAGATACCTCTGCCGCCGTGGGACGTGTTCGACGACGCCGACCTCACCGATCTCGACGACGGGTTGCGGGAGGCCTTCCGCGCACGGGCCATCCCGCAACCCAGGGCTGTGGCCTGCGACAAGCAGCATCTTCACGACGTGCGCCGCTACGAGGTCCCGGCCACGGTGATCGCCTGCGAGTTCCCGTCCTCCCTGCTGACGGAGTGGATGGACGCCGGGCACCCTTACGTTGAGGAGCTCGCCCGTATCCGCGACCTCGAACTCGTGGACCTTCCCACCGGCCACTGGCCGCAGTTCACCAGGCCTGCGGAACTCGGGGCCGCAATCCTCGCCGCCGTCGACCGCACCGGCTAACGCACTACCGGGCCAAACCTAGTGGCCGCCGATCACGCCCTTTTCCACGGCCTTGGCGACTGCGTCCGCCTCGGCCTGGGTGAGCGTCCCGTCCCGGACCGCCTGGTCTAGCCGGCCCTTCAATGCTGCCGCCCGGTCCGTCTGCGCCTGGGTGCGGAGCTCCTCGAGGGCGGCCTTGACCTTGGCTTCCTCGATCCCCAGCGACTTGGCCAGTGACGCTGCCAGCGCTGCCTCCCTCGCCGCTTTGTCCGGCTTGGTCCCGTCGGCGGACCGGCCGGGCGGGTGGTTAGCGTCGCGGAATGCCCTGAGCGCATCCTCCACCCTGGACTGGTCCACCCCCAGCTTTGCCGCGAGGGCCGCCGCGTCCCGCCCCAGGACACCGTGGCCGCGTCCATTCCCATGGTGACCGTGTCCGTGGCCGTGGCCGTGCCCATGACCGTGCCGGCCGACATCCGAACGCGGCGCGTCAGCGGGAGGGCCGGCCGGGCTGCTGGACGGTGGGGAGGGCGTGGGAGTGGCTGTTGTCGCGGCCGCCATTCCGCTGACACCGAATCCGGCAGTCAGTGCCAGGGCTGTCGCGCCCAGCCCGAGAGCTACTTTTCTTGAACGCTCCATGGTTCGCTCCTCGATCCGCCGGCCTGAAGCACCATTGCCGCGCCAGCATGGAAACAGGATGCACCCGGCTCCTCAAGAACACCTCTTGCCCTGCTGTGAAGATGCTGTGAATCCAGGGGTGAAACCCATGCGTGGACCTCCAGTTGCGCAGAGTGCAAACTTGCACGTAGTGTAACTGGGTGTCCACTTCCACTTCTTCCCCGTCGCCGTCGCCTGGTTCCGTTCCTGCAGAGGCCGGCGGGCCGGTCTCCCGGCGCGAGCTGAACAAAGCAGCCACCCGGCAGGCCATCACCGATTCCACGCTTGCCCTCCTGCGGCAGAACGGCCCCGGCAACTTCACGGTCGAGGACATCGCAGAAGCCGCAGGCATCTCACGCCGGACGTTCTTCAACTACTTCAGCAGCACAGAGGCGGCCATCGCCTCGGTCACCAACGGTTTCCTGGACAGCGCCCTCGAGCAGTTCCGCCGCCGTCCTGCGGATGAGCCCATCATCGAGTCGGCGCGGGCCGCCCTGGTGGCGCTGGCAGATCCCATGACAGTGGCTCCGCTGGCCGAGCTGTTCGGCCTCACGCAGGGAAATCCCCTGATGGCACGCTCCGAACTGGAGGCCTGGGACCACTGCACCGAGCAGATCGTTGCAGCCGCCCGCGAGCGTTCGCCCCAAGGCACCGGGACCGAACAAGGCACCGGGTCTAAGCAAGACTCCGGGACCAGGCAAGGCTCCGGGACCGGACAGCCCCCGGCAGCTGATCAGGACGAGCTCTATGTCCGGGCCCTCGCAGGATCGGTCGTTTCCTGTGGCAAGGCAGCGATGGACGTGTGGTTCCGCCGCTGCGGTCCCGACCTCTCCCCCGAATCCCTGGCCATCCTGCGCCAGCTGCTCATCGATTCGATGGCCCTGCTCGGATCCGGTTTTGCCGGGCCTGCACCGGGTGTCCCGTCGACTGAATCTTCCGCCCAACCTTCCACCCGCAACGCAGAACGGTCCTGACATGGCACTTCTCCTATACCGCCTTGGCAAGTTTTCCTATCGCCACCGATGGCTCGTCGTCGCGCTCTGGCTGGCGGTCCTGCTGGCCGTCGGCGGCGCAGCCGCAGCTTTTCGCGGCACACTGTCCAACAATTTCCAGATTCCCGGCACGGAAACCCAGCAGATGGCGGACAAGCTCCAGAAGGAGCTGCCGGCGTCGTCCGGAGGCTCCGCCGGGGTTGTCTTCCAGGCCAATGATGCCCAGTTCAGCCAGGCAGGCAAGGAGGCGGTGTCCGCGGCGCTGACCAAGCTTGAGACCCTCCCCGATGTCCGGGGAACCGTCGACCCGTTCGCCACCCAGGCCCAGCTGGACAAGGCCGCCGGAGACCTGGCGGACGGTGAAGCCAAGGCGGCTGCCGGCAAGGAACAGCTGGAAAAAGCTGCCGCCGAACTGGCAGCCGGCAAGGAACAGCTCGCCGCTGCCGAGGCGCAGATGACGGCGGCCGGGTTCCCGGCGCCAGTCATCGAGGCACAGCTGGGCCAGCAGCAAGCCGCCCTGGCCGCCGGCCAGGAAAAGCTCGACGCCGGGACCAGGGAACTGGAGGCAGGTGACGCAAAGCTGGCACTCGCCAAGCGCCAGTTGGAGGCGTCCACGGGAATGCGTTTCGTTTCCGAGGACGGCAAGGCCGCCATCGCACAGGTCCAGTTCAAGACCTCCATCAACGGGCTGGACCCGGAGGTGCGCCAGGAAGTCCAGGACATCGTGCACCAAGTCTCATCGGCAGGGGTTACCGCCCTGCCAAGCAAGGAGATCAGCGAGGACGTTTCCGAGATCTTCGGCGTGGCCGAAATTATCGGCATCGCCGTGGCGGCACTGGTGCTGATCATCATGCTCGGAACACTGGTCGCCGCCGGGCTGCCGCTGCTGATGGCGATCATCGGCGTGGCGGTGGGCGTAGGCGCCACCATGGCGCTGAGCAGCGTCGTCGACATGAGTTCGATCTCCCCAATGCTCGCCCTCATGCTCGGCCTCGCCGTCGGCATCGACTACTCGCTGTTCATCGTCAACCGCCACCGCGGTCAACTGCTGGCGGGCATGGAGGCCGAAGAATCGGTGGCCCGGGCCACCGGAACCTCCGGCAATGCCGTGCTCTTTGCCGGCCTCACGGTCATCATCGCCCTCGCCGCTCTGGTGGTTCCGGGGCTGCCGTTCCTGGGGGTCATGGGCGTGTCCGCGGCCGCGACCGTGGCGGTTGCCGTCCTCGTCGCCCTGACACTCACCCCGGCCATCCTCTCCCTGGTAGGCAGGAAGCTGATCTCCAAGCGGGCCTGGGGCAAGGCCGAGAAGCACAATGCCGACCCCAACAGTGAGGTTGAAGACCGCGCCAAGGACGAACACCGCAGCAGCCACGGCTGGGGCGGACTTGTCACCCGGCACCCGGTGCTGGCCATGCTGGCCGGAGTCCTGGCGCTGGGCATCGTGGCCCTGCCCGCCGCCCAGCTCCGGCTGGCGCTGCCCGACGGCGGCTCCGAACCCGTCGATTCCCAGGCTTTCCAGGCCTATGACGCCACCAAGCGCAGCTTCGGTGAAGGAATGACCGGGCCGATCATCGTGGTGGGTGACTTCCCGGACGGCCTGAGTGAGGCGGAGGCCACGGCCAAGCAGCTGGACGTCGCGGACATCCTGCGGAAGACCGAAAACGTCACTGCGGCCATCCCGGTGGCGCTGAGCGAGGACCGCGGGACGGCGGTGTTCCAGGTCATCCCGAAGGAAGGCCCGGCCAGCGCCAGCACCGTGGATGTGGTCTCCGACATCCGTGCCGAGAGGTCCGAAATCGAAGATGCCACCGGCGTCAGCATCGGCCTCACCGGCCAGACCGCCGGCAACATCGATGTCTCGACCAAGCTGGGCGACGCCCTGCCTTCCTACCTGGCCATCGTGGTGGGGCTGTCATTGATCCTGCTGCTGCTCGTGTTCCGCTCGATCGTGGTGCCGCTGCTGGCGACCGGCGGGTTCCTGCTGTCGCTGGCGGCCGCGTTCGGCGCCGTGGTGGCCGTCTACCAGTGGGGCTGGCTGGGTCCTGTGTTCGGCGTCGACAATCCCGGCGCCGTGCTGAGCTTCCTGCCGATCATCCTGATCGGTGTGCTGTTTGGCCTGGCCATGGACTACCAGGTGTTCATCGCCTCGGGCATGCGCGAGTCCTTCATGCATGGCGAGTCCGCAAAGCACGCCGTCCGTTCCGGGTTCAGCCATGCCTCTGCGGTGGTCACTGCCGCTGCCATCATCATGGTCAGTGTCTTTGCAGGCTTCATCTTCTCGCACCTGAACATGGTCCGGCCGCTTGGCTTTGCGATGGCGTTCGGCGTGCTGGTGGACGCCTTCGTGGTGCGTATGACGATCGTCCCGGCCGTCATGTACCTGCTTGGCGACAAGGCCTGGTGGCTGCCGCGGTGGCTGGAACGCATACTTCCGGACGTGGACGTGGAGGGCGCCAAGCTCGGCAAGCAGGTCCCCGCGGCGGCCGACTCGAACCCCGAGCCGGAGGCCGAACCCGCGGAGGCCGCCGCCCGCTGAAAAGCGGCGATGAATTAGGCTGGAGCCGTGACCCGCCTCATTCTTGCTTCCCAGTCCCCCGCCCGCACCAAACTTCTGACTGAGGCCGGCATCGAGCACCAGGTGCTCGTGTCCGATGTCGACGAGGACGCCGTCCAGGAACGCTACGGCGTCACCGATCCGCACGACACCGCCCTGCTCCTGGCCCGCGCCAAAGCCGAGGCTGTCGCGTCGCTCCCGGAAGCCGAGGGTGCCCTGGTGCTCGGCTGCGATTCCGTGTTCGAGTTCGACGGCGAGTCCCACGGCAAGCCGTACACCGTGGATGTGGCCCGGCAGCGGATGCTGAGGATGAGCGGCAGCAGCGGGGTCCTGCACACCGGCCACTGGCTGGTGGACTGCCGTGACACGGATGACGACGGCGGCTCAGGCGCCACACTGGGCAGCGTCGCCTCCGCGGAGGTGCACTTCATGGAGATGGAGCTCGCCGAGATCGACGCCTACATTGCCACCGGCGAACCGCTCCACTGCGCCGGCTCCTTCACCATTGACGGTTTGGGCGGCGCTTTCATCCGGAAAGTCGACGGCGACCCGCACGCCGTCGTCGGCCTGTCCGTATCCACGCTCCGCTCCCTGCTGGCCCAGGCGAACGTGAGCATCACCGAGTTCTGGCAGGACCTGCCGGACTCGGCAAATCCCGGGGAGTTGTAGCTTCCCTACAAAGGCCGGGCCTCCTACACGCGGATTCCGCCAGTAATATCGGCGGAATCCTCAAAATCAGGCTAGGCTCCCTGAAGGAAAGAAGGAGACGCCTTGTCAGTAAAGCCGGAGCAGTCCGCAGGTCCAGTGCATTCGAAAATCACCAAGGTTCTGATTGCGAACCGCGGTGAAATCGCCGTCCGCATCATCCGTGCAGCGCGGGACGAGGGCATCGCCTCCGTCGCCGTTTACGCCGATCCGGACCGGGACGCCCTCCACGTCCGGCTCGCCGACGAAGCCTACGCCCTGGGCGGCACCACGGCAGCAGAGTCCTACCTCGTGATGGACAAGCTGATCGACGCGGCCCGCCAGTCCGGTGCCGACGCCATCCACCCCGGCTACGGTTTCCTGGCCGAGAACGCCCAGTTCGCCGCGAAGGTCATCGACGCCGGCATCACCTGGATCGGACCGTCTCCCGAGGCCATCTCCGCCCTGGGCGACAAGGTCCAGGCCCGCCACATCGCCGAGAAGGTGGGCGCCCCGCAGGTGCCCGGCACCGCCGACCCCGTGGAGTCCGCCGAGGAGATCCTGGAATTCGCGGACAAGTTCGGCCTGCCCGTGGCCATCAAGGCCGCCTTCGGCGGCGGCGGCCGCGGCATCAAGGTGGCCCGCACCCGCGAGGAAATCCCCGAGCTCTTCGATTCCGCCGTCCGCGAGGCCACTGCCGCCTTCGGCCGTGGCGAGTGCTTCATCGAGCGGTTCCTGGACGCCCCGCGCCACGTCGAAACCCAGTGCCTCGCCGACGCGCACGGCAACGTCGTCGTCGTCTCCACCCGCGACTGCTCGCTCCAGCGCCGCAACCAGAAGCTCGTGGAGGAGGCCCCCGCCCCCTTCCTGACGGAGGAACAGAACCGCCGCCTCTACGAGTCGTCCAAGGCCATCCTGAAGGAGGCCGGCTACCTGGGCGCCGGAACCTGCGAGTTCCTGGTCGGCCAGGACGGCACCATCTCCTTCCTCGAGGTGAACACCCGGCTGCAGGTGGAGCACTGCGTCTCGGAGGAAGTGACGGGCATCGACCTGGTGCGCGAACAGTTCCGCCTCGCCCGCGGCGAAGAGCTGGGCTACGGCGACCCCGAGGTCCGCGGCCACTCCTTCGAGTTCCGCATCACCGGCGAAGATCCGGGCCGCAACTTCATGCCCGCACCGGGCACTATCAGCACTTTGAAGAACCCCACCGGCCCCGGCATCCGCATTGACTCCGGCGTCGAAGAGGGCGACGTCATCAGCGGCAACTTCGACTCCATGCTCTCGAAGCTGATCGTGACCGGAGCCGACCGCCCCCAGGCCCTGCAGCGTGCACGCCGCGCCCTCGAGGAGATGGTGGTGGAAGGCATTCCCACCGTTATCCCCTTCGACCTGGCCGTGGTCAGCCACCCTGCGTTCGCGCCGGCCGAGGGACCGTTCAGCGTCCACACGCGCTGGATCGAAACCGAGTTCGTCAACGACCTTCCGGCGTGGACGCCCAACGGCGCCGCTCCGGAGAGCGAGGAAGCCGGCGAACGGCGCACCGTGGTGGTGGAAGTGGGCGGCAAGCGCCTTGAGGTTGCACTACCCGCGAGCCTCGGCTTCAGCGGCAACGCAGCAGCCGGCGCGAAGCCCGCCAAGTCCAAGAAGCGCAGCCGCACCGGCGGCGCCACCGCCGCCGCGGGCGGCAACGCCCTGGCCTCCCCCATGCAGGGAACCATCGTCAAGGTGGCCGTGGCCGACGGCGACGTCGTCGCCGAAGGTGATCTCGTCGTCGTGCTTGAGGCGATGAAGATGGAACAGCCGCTGACGGCGCACCGCGCCGGCACCATCACCGGGCTGTCCGCCGCGGCGGGCCAGACCGTCTCTGCCGGCGCCGTGATCGCGACGATCGAAGACTAAGACTCCCAAAGACTGCATGGAAATGCCCGGTGTGAAACCACACCGGGCATTTTCCGTTTAAGCGCAGGAGCTGGGAATCAGGCCACGTTGTTCTCGTAGTCCGTGTCCTTGGTTTCGCGCGTGATCCACAGCGCGATGAAGGTCAGCACCGCGGCCGCGGCCATGTAGACGCCGACCAGCCACGTGCTGCCGCCGGCCGCCTGCCACAGGGCAATGGCGATGAACGACGCCGGAGCAGCGCCGATGACGCTGGAGAGGTTGTATGCGACGGCCGAGCCGGTGTACCGCACATTGGACGGGAACAGCTCGGGCAGGATGGCAGCCATCGGGCCGAAGGTGAGTCCCATCAGGGTGAAGCCGACGATGAGGCCCACGATCGCTGCGCCGGGGCCGGGGCCGAACATGGTGAACCACAGCGCGCCGAAGACGAAGATGCCTGCGGTGACGCCCATAAGGAACTTGCGGCGGCCCCACTTCTCGGCCAACGGGCCGGACACGAGGGTGAAGATGCCGAAGAAGACGACGCCGAGGATCAGCATCCAGAGGAAGTCACCGCGCGGAACACCCAGGCCGGGAACGAAGTTGGCCACCTCGGCGGCGGACATCGGCTTGCCGGCCTTCTCGGCAGCAGCCTGCGCAGCCTCAACGGAGGCCGGCTTGGTGCCGTAAGTCAGGGTGAAGGAGGTCATGATGTAGAACAGCACGTACGTGGCCAGCATGATGAAGGTACCGGCCAGCACCGGGCGCCAGTGGCTCTTGATGGTGGCGGCGAAGGGAACCTTTGCCACCTTGTCCTCTTTCAGGACCTTCTGGAAGGAGGCGCTTTCCACGAGCTTGAGGCGGACGTACAGGCCAACGATCACCAGCACGGCGCTGAGCAGGAACGGCACCCGCCAGCCCCAGGCCAGGAAGTCCTCGGGGGTGAGCACGGCGTTGAACCAGATGAAGAGCAGGTTGGCCAGGATGAAGCCAATGGGGGCGCCGAGCTGCGGGAAGGTGCCGTAGATGGCGCGCTTGCCCTCGGGGGCGTTCTCGGTGGCCAGCAGTGCGGCACCGGACCATTCACCGCCCAGCGCCAGGCCCTGGGCGAAGCGCAGCAGCACCAGCAGCAGCGGCGCCAGGACCGCCCAGCCGGCCACGGAGGCGGTGGGCAGCAGGCCGATGAAGAAGGTGGCCAGGCCCATGGTCAGGAGCGAAGCAACGAGGGTGCCCTTGCGGCCGAACTTGTCGCCGAAGTGTCCGAAGAGGACCGAGCCGATGGGCCGGGCGATGAACGCGACGCCGAAGATGGCGAAGGAGCTCAGGAGGGCGTTGATCTCGGTGGCTTGCGGGAAGAAGAGCCGCGGGAAGACCAGTACCGACGCGGTTGCGTAGATGTAGAAGTCGTAGAACTCGATCGTCGTGCCGATGAGGCTGGCAAAGATCACTTTGCCCTTGGAGTTCACCGGTTTGACGGAGCCATGTTCCGTTGACGTTGCAGGCGATGACATGTGGGGACGCTTTCATGAGTACTGGACGGACCTCGCACGGAAGCCCCTCCAACCATAGGGATAAAACAGAGTTCAATCTTAGTTCCCGCCATCCATCCAGCGGACAAGCGGTCCAGCATTCGGACTTCCTGAGTTGTCTCAGCATGAGGTCGTTCGACAAGCCTAACTCTGCCCCCGGGCCGCTGATAGGCAAATGTCACAGCACGTTAACAAAGGGCGACCATCTGCGAAACGCGCCGTCCCTACCTTGGAAGGACAACATCCCCCAAGGAGGTATACCGTGACTGCTGACCGCACCGCAGACGCCGGAACCCATAATTCCCTCGATCTTGCCGCCGCCACCACTGCCGATGCACCCGATACCCTTGCCCTCGAAGTGCGCCCCGGTCGCTGGATCGCCAACTGGGACGCCGAGAACAAGCACCAGTGGGAATCCCAGGGCCGCTCCATCGCACGCCGCAACCTCAACTGGTCCATCTTCGCCGAATTCCTTGGCTTCGTCGTCTGGCAGCTGTGGTCGATCGTCGTCGTCCAGCTCCCCGCTGCGGGCTTCACGTTCAGCACCTCCGAAATCTTCTGGCTTATCTCCATGCCGAGCCTGGTCGGCGCCACGCTCCGGATCCCGTACACGTTCATGGTTCCGCGCTTCGGTGGCCGGAACTGGACCATCGTCTCCGCCCTGCTCCTGCTGATCCCCTCGGTGGGACTGGCCGTGTGCGTTTCCAACCCGGAAACACCGTTCGGCGTCATGCTCCTGGTGGCCGCCCTTGCAGGCTTCGGCGGCGGCAACTTCGCCAGCTCGATGGCCAACATCACCTTCTTCTACCCCGCCCGTGAAAAGGGCTGGGCCCTGGGCCTGAACGCCGCCGGCGGCAACCTCGGCGCCGCGGTGGCACAGCTTGCCGTGCCGATCGCCATCACACTGCTGGCCGCGGGCACCGTCAACCTGCCAATGGCAGGGCTCATGTGGGTTCCGCTGATCCTCCTGGCAGCCTTCGGCGCCTACAAGTACATGAACAACCTCACGAGCGCCAAGGGCGACGTGGCCGGTTCTGTTGCAGCAATCAAGGAACCCCACCTGTGGGTCATGGCACTGCTGTACATCGGCACATTCGGCTCCTTCATCGGCTTCGCCGGCGTGTTCCCGAAGCTCATCAAGGACTACTTCCCCGAATTCTCCTCCATCTCCGTCGGCGCAGTGGCCCTCTCCCTGGCCTTCCTCGGCCCGCTGGTCGGTTCCCTGGCCCGCCCCTACGGCGGCCGCATGGCCGACCGCATGGGAGGAGCGCGCATGACGGTGGCAGCCTTCGCCTCGATGGCCGTCATCACCCTGACCATGATCTGGACCCTGCCGCTGAAGAACTTCTGGCTCTTCCTGGTCCTGTTCCTGATGCTGTTCACGGCCAGCGGCTTCGGAAACGGCGCCACCTACCGCATGATCCCGGTGATCTTCGCGACCTCCAGCCGGGCAGCCCGCTCCGGAGCCAGCTCGGTGCAGACCCAGCGCCTGGCCTCCTCGGCACTCGGCCTAATCTCAGCCATCGGCGCCTACGGCGGGTTCGTCATCCCGCAGGTGCTCAACGCCTCCAACACCGCCAGCGGCTCCTACACCCCGGCCTTCTACGGCTTCGTCGGAGCGTACGCCCTGATGCTCGCCGTCTGCTGGTTCTGCTACATCCGCAACGCCAACCGAAACGCGATGGGACACGTCTAACATGACCAAAAGCGCCGACACGCACTGCCCCTACTGCGCCCTGCAGTGCGCCATGACGCTCAAGTCCCCGGCGGCCCAGGCCGCCACGGGCCTGGCCCCGGCTGCACAGCCGGGGTCAGGCCCCGTGCCTGCCCTTGCGGTGCCTGCTCTCGAGGGGCCCGCCCTCGAGGTGAACGGCCGCGACTTCCCCACCAACCGCGGCGGCCTCTGCCGCAAGGGGTGGACCTCGGCCTCGCTCCTGCAGCACCCCGGACGCGTCACCGAGCCCATGCTCAAAGGGCCCGACGGCGTCTTCCGCCCCATCTCCTGGGATGAGGCCCTGGGACGCGTCACCGCCGCCGTGAAGGATGCCCGGGCCAGGTACGGCGCGGACTCCGTCGGCGTGTTCGGCGGCGGCGGCCTCACCAACGAAAAGGCGTACCAGCTCGGCAAATTCGCCCGCCTCGCACTGGGAACCTCGCGAATCGACTACAACGGCCGGTTCTGCATGTCGTCCGCGGCGGCCGCGGGCATGCGGGCCTTCGGCCTGGACCGCGGGCTGCCCTTTCCGCTGGAGGCGCTGGATACGGCCAGCACCATCCTGATGCTCGGATCCAACGTCGCCGAGACCATGCCGCCCTTCGTCCAGCACCTGCAGGGCGTCCGCGACGCCGGCGGCCTCATCGTGGTGGACCCGCGGCGTTCCGCCACAGCGGGATTCACCTCCGACGGCGGCGGCATCCACCTCCAGCCCCTCCCCGGCACCGACCTCACGCTCCTGCTGGGCCTCTCCCACGTAGTGATCCACGAAGGCCTCCTCGACGCCGAATACATCGAGGCGCGCACCACCGGCTTCGACGCCGTGGTCCGGTCCGTCAACGCCTACTGGCCGGAACGGGTGCAGTCCATCACCGGCGTACCCGCCGACCTCATCCGTGAGACAGCCCGCCGGCTGGCCGCCGGCGCGCGCCGCGGCGGCACTTACATCCTGACCGGACGCGGCGTGGAGCAGCACGTGGACGGCACGGACACCGCCACGGCGGCCATCAACCTCAGCCTCCTGCTGGGCCTGCCGGGCAGCGCCCGCAGCGGCTACGGCACGCTCACGGGGCAGGGCAACGGCCAGGGCGGCCGCGAGCACGGCCAGAAGGCCGACCAGCTGCCCGGTTACCGCAAGATCACCGATCCCGCCGCACGGGCACATATGGCCTCGGTGTGGGGCGTGGATGAGTCCCTCATTCCGGGTCCCGGCCTGCCAGCCGTGCAGCTGCTCAAGTCCCTGGGACAGCCCGACGGCGTCCGGTGCCTTTTGGTGCACGCCTCCAACATCGCCGTCGCGTCCCCGGATGCCAACGCCGTCATCCGCGGGCTCCGCAGCCTGGATTTCCTGGTGGTCTGCGACTTCTTCATGTCCGAGACCGCAGCCGAGGCTGACCTCGTCCTGCCGGTGCTGCAGTGGGCCGAAGAGGAAGGCACCCTGACCAATCTGGAAGGCCGCGTGCTCCGCCGCCGGCAGGCGATCCAGCCGCCCGCCGGCGCCCGCAGCGAGCTGTGGATCATGGCCCGGCTCGCCGAGGCCCTCGAGGCGCCGTCCACCTACAGCGACGACCCCGAGACGGTCTTCGAGGAGCTGCGCCAGGCATCAGCGGGAGGCGCGGCTGACTACTCGGGCATCGACTACGCCCTGCTGGACAGCGGCGCAGCCGCGTACTGGCCCTACCCCGCAGGCAGCACCGGAACCCCACGCATGTTCCTGGACGCCTTTGCCCACCCGGACGGCAAGGCCGTCATGACACCGGTGGCGCCGCGCCGCCGTCGTACTCCCACTGCCAATCCAGACCCGGCCGCCAAGCCCATGACCCTGATCACCGGCAGGCTGCTGGAGCACTACCAGTCAGGCGCGCAGACGCGGCGGGTGGCCGAACTCCTGGCGTCGCAGCCCGAAGCCCGGGTGCAGATCCATCCGGCGGCCGCCGCCGCCATGGGGATCACGGAGGGTGCGGAGGTCTCGGTGGCGAATGAGCGCGGTGAGGAGGTCTGCCGTGCCGAGCTCAGCACCGCCATCCGCCAGGAGACCGTTTTCCTGCCGTTCCACTTCCCCGAACTGGAAAGCGCGAACCGGCTGACGGAAGCCGCCACGGACCCCATCTCCGGGATGCCCGAATTCAAGTTCAACAAAGTATGGGTCCGGCTGGCAGCCGCCACCCCGGCCAGCAGCGTTCTTCAGACAGCGGAGGCCTCATGAGCGAGCAGATTGTAATTGTCGGATTCGGTCCGGTGGCCGCGCGGCTGGTGGATGAGCTGCTGCCGGCACTGCGTGCCGGGCAGGTGGGGCTGACGGTCATCGGGCAGGAAACCGAGGCCGCCTACAACCGCGTGCTGGTGGCCGACCTCGGCGTTGGCCGCACCACGCCCGAGGCGCTGGCCCTCGCCGACGCCGCAGCACTGGTGGCCGACGGCGTGGACGTCCGGCTGGGCGTGGCGGTCAGGCGCGTGGACCGCGCCCGGCAGTCCGTCCTCCTCTCCGACGGCACCACCGCGCACTACGACCGGCTGGTCTTCGCCACCGGATCCCGGCCGGTGGTCCCCAACCTCACCGGGCTGAACCCGGACCCCGCGGCCCCCGTCCTCCCGCCGGGCGTCACCGCGCTCCGCGACCTCCGCGACGCCGGGGTGCTGCGGACGGCGGTGGAAAGCCGCAAGCGCGTGGTGGTGCTGGGCGGCGGCGTGCTGGGGCTGGAGACGGCCCTCGCGGCCGCAGAGGAAGGCGCCACGGTCACCGTGGTGCACAACGGCCCCCACCCGCTGGGCCGGAACATCGACCGCGGCGGCGGCGCCGTCCTGGCTGCCAGCCTGCGCAGCTGCGGCGTCCGGATGGCCGGAAACGCCCGTTCCACCGGCATTGAACACAACGGCCCCGACGGCGGGTTCTCGGCGCTGCTGCTCGACGACGGGTCGGCGATCGACGGCGACCTGCTGGTCCTCTCCTGCGGCGTCCGCCCGCGCATCGAACTCGCCGAAGGCTGCGGACTTTCCACCGGCACGGGCATCCTGGTGGACCACCGGCTGCGTGCCCACCACGAGCCGCACATCTTCGCCATCGGTGACTGCGCCGAGGTCCGCTGCCCGGATCCCGCCTGCATCGAGTGCCGCACGGCGCGGGGACCCTCAGGGCTGGTGGGGCCCGGCTGGCGCCAGGCCGAATGGCTCGCCGAATACCTCCTGCTGCTGTCCGAGGGTGCCGTGGAGGACGCTGAAGCACTGCCCCCGCTCCCCCAGGAGAAGCCGGGCGTGATTGTGCTGAAGGCCCGCGGCATGAACATGGCCGTGGCCGGTGACAACTCCGCGGAACCGTGGGATGAGGAAGTCCTGGCAGCCGGCGCCGTCAACGGCAGGCCGCGGCTGCAGGTGGCCCAGTGGGCGGACCCCGAGCACGGGCGCTACGTGAAGATGACCACCCGCGGCGGCGTGCTGGAGGGCCTGGTCAGCGTGGGCATGCCGCGCACCGCCGGAGAGCTGGTGCAGCTCTTCGAACGCGGCGCTGAACTGCCGGCGGACAGGTCCCTGCTCCTGCGCCTCGACGGACCCGACCAGCTGGCTGCAGCAGGTCCCTCCAACGATCCTGAGAGCACCGTGTGCCGCTGCGCCGGCGTGAGCGGAGGCAAGATCGCCGACGCCGCCGCAGGCGGGTGCTCCACCGTGGCCGAGGTTTCCACCGCCACCCGCGCGGGCACCGGCTGCGGCGGCTGCCACGAGGACATCAAAGGACTGATCGAGAAGCACTTTCAGGGAGCTGCCGCCTGACGGCTGACCTGCTTTTCGGAGGAGTATAAAAGACTGTGCTCATCATTTACTGATACGGGATGAAAGTATCGGATAAAAAGCCGCCCATTAATGAAGCACAGCCCTTGCATGGGACCGATGCGGCGAATAACATCGTTTCCACTTGCGCCGGTGACTCCGGCTGAATGATCGGCGGATTTTATATGCCGCAGTCAGGGCTTGTCCCGAATTCTTTCGGCGTACGGTCTCCTGCATTTACTTATGCTGGTGCGTCAGTCTTTCCGGCTCGAGGAATAAACAGCACTATGGGCAAAGTCGCCCATGTGTTCAGGCGTGCCGCAGGCGGCGCCGCCATCCGATTATTCCGCGATCCGTACAACGATGGGTCACGATCATGATCAAAAGACTTCTCACATTGATGGCCGCAATGGCGCTGGCCATGGCGACGCCCCTTTCGGCCTCGGCCGCCCCCACCACCCAAGAGACCTACAGTGCCTTGGCTGCCCGGTGGTGGATCTGGGCTGGATCCCAGCCGGTTCCAACGAACCCCCTCGTCGACAAAACGGGCAAGGACTGCGCCAATGGCCAGACGGGGACCACCTGGTTCCTTGCGGGTGCCATCGGCGGCGGCGAAATTTCGCGCACTTGCACGCTTCCAGCCGGTTCCGACCTCTTCTTTCCCCTTATTAATATTGTGGACATTGAAGCCCAAGCGGATAACGTCAGCCCGGGCGCCGTTCGCAGAATACTTGCGAGTGTAGACGTCAAGAAAAGCACGAGTAATTTGACGGTTACTTTCGACGGTAAGGCAATTGGACCCGACGTCATCCAGTATGAGGAAAGCCCCATGTTTGCGGTCACTCTTCCGAAGCATAATATTTTTGGTGCTGCGGCGGGAATTTATGATCCCTGCGGGGATAACGGTTACTACGCTCTCATTAAAGGCGCAACCCCCGGCGAGCATGCGCTCAAATTCACGGGCGCATATGACGGACCGCTTGGCTCATTCTCTATCAATGCAACGTATCACCTGACCATTACCGGCTGATCCACAAAACCCGCGGTCTGCTGGCCAGATGTGCCGAAGTATCACCGGCGAATACAACGCCGGTTCGGCAAGTCCGGGCCAGCAGGCCGCTGCCGCGTCACACAAATCGGGCTTGCTGTGGCTGGCCGGTAGCATCGGGAGCATGAATGCCGACGAAGACGACGACATCACCGAAGAACTGCTGGCCGACGCCGACAAGCTCACCGGGCTGAGCCTTGAACTCCTGGGGCTGGACCCGCACCCGGATGACATGACCGACGAGCAGCGGCTCCAGTTCGATCCCGAGGACCTGGCTGAAATGGCCATCGCCGCCACCGGCGAGCGGGAGCGGTCCGTGCGCCAGACCCGCCTGCTGGCGGGCCTGCTGTGGAACTCGTCCGGCATCCTCATCGACCAGCTGTTCCGCGACCTTGGCACACTGCACGAGCTGGAAACCGTCACGCCCGAGGCCATCGCCGGAACCTCGGTGCTGTCCTCGCTGCCCCCGCAGTTCGCTGCCAGCTATGACGCGAAGTTCACGCAGCGGTTCATTGTGGTGGCATCGGACGTCACCGCGTCCCTGGCCCGCGGCTGGACCGCCCCCGGCTGCCTGGCCGGCGAGCTCGCCGTCCATTGCCTGCTCGACCAGGCCCGGATCACCGAGGACATCTACGAACTGGACCTCCCCGAGGAGTGGCGGGCCATCGTCGAGGAGGTCCTGCTGGAAGAGGCCGACTCGGAGACCCTCTACGCGGAGGGTACCGGCGGGGCGGACACCGGAAGGCTCGGCATTAGGCACTGGTTCGAGCCCTCCGCGCCCGGCGACACCGTCCCCCCGTACGCCTGTTCCTGAGCCGCCCGCTGCCTCCGCCGGATATCCGGCGGCCGCTACTTACGCCCGCGTCCGGCTTCGGTGGCCGTGATGTTGAAGGAACCGTCCAGCTTCACTGTCACCCGCGAGCCGTCCGCCGTCGTTATGTGCGCTTCGTACACGGCACCCTCGGCGTCTGTTTCCATTCGGTGGATCATCGCGCCGGGGTTGGCCGCCAGCACTGCGTTCCTCACCCTGGTGGCGGTGCTGCCCGTCAGCTGCTGCTCGGTGATCCCGTTGGCCGTGTGGCCTCCCTTGGAGGATTCCGTGCCGGACTGGCTGCCGCTACTGCTGGTGGACGAGGCGATGAGGGGATACCCCATGGCGAGGTAGGCGCCGCCGCCCACCAGGGCCGCTATGAGGGCCGTGTTGATTGCGGCTTTCTGGACAGTGATCATGGCATGCTCCTGGCTTCCGCGGTCCGACCGGCCGGAAGAAAATCTCCGCATAGCTGACCGCTGGTGGGTCGGTCTGTCGGAAGCCCGGTGCCGCCAATCCCGGGGATCGACAGTCTGAATTTTACTCAGGCCCGGGGGCGGCGACTAGGAGAAACGTGCCATTCACAGGAAGCGCGGCCCTGGCCTCGACAGGCCAACGCGACCGCACCAAGGGCGGGGCGCTGCCTACATGTGGACGTGCAGGCGGCGGGCAGCCTCGGAGATGGAGCCGCTCAGCGAGGGGTACACCGTGAAGGTGCTGGCGACGTCGTCGACGTGCAGTTTCTGCTTCACCGCGATGGAGATGGCGAAGATCAGCTCAGACGCGTTGGCGCCCACCACCACGCCGCCGATCACGGTGCCCGAGCCCTTGCGGGCGAAGATCTTGACGAAGCCGTCCTTGACGTTGCGCATCTTGGCACGGGCGTTGCTCTGCAGGGAGAGCTTGATGACGTCGCCCTGGTACTTGCCGGACTCGATCTCCGCCTCGGACACACCCACCGACGCGATTTCCGGCGAGGTGAAGATGTTGGAGGCCACCTGGTGCAGCTTGATGGGGGTCACCTGGTCGCCCAGGAAGTGCGCGATGGCGATGCGGCCCTGCATGGCGGCGACGGAGGCGAGCGCTAGGACGCCGGTGCAGTCGCCGGCAGCGTAGATGTTCGGGGCGGTGGTGCGGGAGACGCCGTCCACCTTGATGTGGCCGCTTTCGGTCAGCGCCACGCCGGCTTCCTCCAGGCCGATGCCGGCGGTGTTGGGAATGGAGCCCACGCACACCAGGCAGTGGCTGCCAGTGACCTTGGAGCCGTCACCGAGGGTGACCACCACGCCGTCGTCGGTCCGGTCCACCGTCTCGGCCCGCGAACGGGACAGCACCCGCACGCCGCGGCGTTCGAAGACGTCCTCCAGCACCTCGGCTGCATCGGTGTCGGAGCCCGGAAGCACGCGGTCGCGGCTGGAGATCAGGGTGACCTTGGAGCCCAGGCCGTTGTAGGCGGAGGCGAACTCGGCGCCGGTCACGCCGGAACCCACCACGATCAGTTCTTCGGGCAGTTCGTCCAGGTTGTAGATCTGCGCCCAGTTCAGGATCCGTTCGCCGTCCGGCCGCGCCGTGGGCAGCTCCCGCGGGTGCGCGCCGACGGTCAGCAGGATGGCGTCAGCCTCGACGGTTTCGGTTCCGTCCGCGGTCAGGACTTCGATGGTGTGGTTGTCCACCAGCTTCCCGGAGCCGTTCAGGATCCGGACGTTCTGGTGCTCGAGGCCGGTCTGGATGTCGCGGGACTGCTGGCGGGCGAGGCCGAGCAGGCGGTCGTTGATGTGCTTGAGGTCGGCGCGCATGACGGGAACGAAGTCCCCGCCGTCGACGTCGAACTTGACTCCCAGCTCCCCGGCGCCGCTGACGCGGGTCATCAGGTCCGACGTCGCGATCAGCGTTTTGGATGGTACGACGTCGGTCAGCACCGCTGAGCCGCCGAGGCCGGCCCGCTCGATGATGGTGACAATGGCTCCCAGCGAGGCGGCCACCATGGCGGCTTCGTAGCCACCCGGGCCTCCGCCGAGAATTGCGATTCGGGGGGCGCTGAAATCAGGATGCATAGTCACAGTGAGTCATTCTCCTGCATCCGGCGCCAGACCACCAACCTTCGGGGCCCTGCCCGGCGGCCTTCCGGGGCGCGTTTCTGGTGCCGCCACGGGCCCGGGCACGGTAGCTTGGACCGGGTGAGCACAACAGAATTCCTGAACACGGACCCCTTCGAGGCGGCCCGCACGGCCGCGGACTTCATCGCGTCTGAGACCGGCGTCGCAGCGCACGACACGGCCCTGGTCCTGGGCTCCGGCTGGGCCGGGGCCGCCGACCTTATCGGCGAGACCACGGCGACGCTGGCGGCCTCGGAGGTCCCCGGCTTCTCCGCCCCGGCAGTGGCGGGGCACGTGGGAACGATCCGCTCAGTGCTGACGCGGGAAGGCAAACGCGCCCTGGTCCTCGGCGCCCGCACCCACTACTACGAAGGCAAGGGCGTCCGGGCCGTCGTGCACGGTGTGCGCACCGCAGCTGCCGCCGGCTGCAAAACCCTCGTGGTCACCAACGGCTGCGGCGGGCTCAACGCTGACTGGGCACCCGGCACCCCGGTGCTCATCAAGGATCACATCAACCTCACCGCGGCCTCACCGCTGGAAGGCGCCACCTTCGTCGACCTGACTGACCTGTACTCGCCGCGGATCCGGGACCTGGCCCGCGACGTCGACCCCTCCCTTGAAGAGGGCGTCTACGCCCAGTTTCCCGGCCCGCACTACGAGACGCCGGCCGAGGTGCAGTACGCCAAGCGGATCGGCGCTGACCTGGTAGGCATGTCGACGGCGCTGGAGGCCATCGCCGCCCGGCACGCCGGCATGGAGGTCTTTGGCATCTCGCTGGTCACCAACCTCGCCGCGGGCATCAGCCCCACGCCGCTCAGCCATGAGGAAGTGCTTGAAGCCGGACACGCAGCCGGGCCGCGCATCTCCAAGCTCCTGGCGGAAATCATCGGCCGGCTCTAACCGTAGCGCGGGGTCTTGGCGCCCTTGGCAGGCTTCGGAACGGGCGCTAAATGACCCCTCGCTTGTCGTCTGCGAGGAGTTGGGAGAGTGAACTGGCCCGCGCGTCGGGGAAGCGCCGCTCAAGCGACTGGGCAATCCCTGCCACGGTCTGCCGCGCGAGCTCGGTCCGCCAGGCCAGCTCCGCCTGCCGCATGGACTGCGAAATGATGCAGCTCCGGACGTAGTCCTCATCCGCGCTACCGCCGGGGCAGTTCCCCAGGATGCCGTCGCAGCGGAATGCCAGGTCCCGGCCTTCGATGGCGAGCACCACGTCCAGCACCGAGATGCGGTCGGGCCGGCGCGCCAGCTGGAACCCTCCCCTGGGGCCGGACACCGACTGCAGGACGCCCGCGCGCACCAAGCACTGCAGTTGTTTGTTGAGGTAGGCCGGCGGCAGCCCGTAGAGCTCGGCCAGCCTGCCGCTGCTGATGGGTTCCCCGGCGGGCACCCACGCCAGGTTCACGCAGCAGTGAAGGGCCCACTCCACCCCCTGGTTCAATTTCACCTCCCAGACGCTACGTGTCCGGAATTTCCGTGTCCAGAATTTCTGCTGGTCCGGGTCGCTCCGGCGGCGGCGCAGGCGGCGGTGAACAGGTGAGGTTGTGACCGGGCCGCAGCCCCGTCCGGCACCGCTCCCCCGCACTTTGACGATAGTTTGGTTTCCATGACGTCTTCCGAAGCCGATCTGCAGTTGCTCAACGATGCCCGCGCCTGGGCCGCCCAGGACCCGGATCCCCGGACGGCGGCAACGCTGACCGAACTCGTGAAGCTCACCGAGGCAGGCACGCCCGCCGCCCGGCAGGACCTTGAAGACAGCTTCCGGGGAACGCTGCAGTTCGGCACGGCCGGCCTGCGCGCAGCCTTGGGACCGGGCCCTAACCGGATGAACCGCATCGTGGTCCGCCGCGCAGCGGCGGGCTTCGCAAATTTCCTGGTCCGGACGGTGGCGGAGGCTGCGCCGGGAACCCGGCCGCGCGCCGTCGTCGGCTATGACGCCCGCTACAACTCGGACATCTTCGCGGCAGAAACCGCCGCGGTGTTCACCGCCGCGGGGATCGAGACGTTCCTGATGCCGGCCGCCCTGCCGACGCCCGTGCTGGCGTATGCGGTCCGGGCGCTGGAGTGCGACGGCGGGGTGATGGTCACGGCCAGCCACAACCCTCCGCAGGACAACGGGTACAAGGTGTACCTGGGCCGGCACGCGGTGGAGGAAAGCGGCCGGGGCGCACAGATCGTGGCACCGTACGACACCCTGATCGCCACTGAGATCGGCAACGTGGGCGACGTTGCCTCGATCCCCCTGGCCCGGGACGGATGGACGACGCTGGACGCCACGATCACCAGTGACTACGAGGCGGCCACGGCCGCGCTGGCCGACCGGACGCTCGTCCCGGCCCGGGACCTGAAGATCGTCCTGACGCCGCTGCACGGCGTCGGCGGAGCCACAGCTGTCTCCGTGCTCCGGGCAGCCGGGTTCGACGACGTGACACTGGTCAGCGAGCAGGCGGAGCCGGACCCTGACTTCCCCACCGTCAGTTTTCCCAACCCCGAGGAACCCGGCGCCCTCGACCTGGCGCTTCAGGCGGCGGCACAGGCGGACGCGGATATTGTCCTGGCGAACGACCCGGACGCCGACCGTGCCGCGGTGGCGGCGAAGGACCCCGACACGGGTGCATGGCGGATGCTCCGGGGTGACGAGGTGGGCGCCCTGCTGGGAGCGCACGTGGTGGCGCGCCTGGCGGCCTCCGGAACGGAAGCGGAGGGCGTATTCGCCAGTTCGGTTGTTTCGTCACGGCTGCTTTCGCGCATCGCTACGGCAGCCGGGTATGCGCATCAGGAAACCCTGACCGGGTTCAAGTGGATCGCCCGGGTGCCGGGCCTCGTCTACGGCTATGAGGAGGCGCTGGGCTACTGTGTTGCGCCGGACCTGGTCCGCGACAAGGACGGCTTGTCTGCTGCCGTGCTCATTGCGGAACTGGCGGCCGCAGCCAAGGCCGCAGGCAAGACGATCTTCGACACCCTCGACGAGCTGTACCTGGTGCACGGGCTGCACGCGAGCGACCAGCTGAGCATCCGCGTCGGGGACCTGGGCCTGCTGGATGCCATGATGAACCGGCTGCGCGTAAACCCGCCCGAATCGTTCGGCGGCTCGGCCGTCGAGTCATTCGTGGATCTGGCCGAAGGCAGCGAACAGCTGCCCCCGACCGACGGGCTGCTCTACGTGACCCGCGACCTCAGCCGGGTGATCATCCGGCCGAGCGGCACGGAGCCCAAACTCAAGTGCTACCTGGAGGTCATCCGCAACGTCGGGTCCGCCGCGGAACTGCCGGAAGCCCGGCTGGCGGCCAGAGCCGCGCTGGACCAGGTGCTTACGGACGTCCGCGAGGCCCTCGGGCTGTAAGCGGAGCCCTTAGAGCTCAACCTCGATGACGCCGTCGATGATGCGCGTGTTGAACGTGGCCAGGCGCAGGTCAGCGTTGCCGAAGCACTCGCCCGTCTCGAGGTCGTAGACCTCCTTGTGCAGCGGTGACGCGATCGTGGGGCGTGTGCCGCGTGAGCCGAGGATGCCGCGTGCCATGACGAACGCGCCAGTGGCCGGGTCCTCCTGGGCCACGGCGAAAACCTCACCGGGGGCCGTGCGGAACAGGGCCACCTGCCGGCCGGCTACGAGTGCCGCTTCGCCCCAGGCCAGTTCCAGGTCCTCCACTGCGCAAACGCGGTGCCAGCCTGCAAACCCGGTGGCGAGATCCTCAAGTTCCAGTGTTGCCGTCATGTCCGGCTCCTCTCCCTGTTGCGTGCTTTCCGGCGGCGGGCCGGTCCTGCCAGGCGTGTGATTACGCCTGCACTTGCCGCCGCTGCGGCCGTATATCCAAGCTAGGGCGGAGGTGTTTCGACGGGGTGCAGTCAATGTGTCAGGTACGTAAAAGACACCTCACAGGGCCCGAAACAATCCCGTGATGCAGAAGTTAAGATCACGAAACAAACGGGAAACTGAAGCGAAACTGCCCCTCCCTAGGCTGGATGCACAAGCTGCAGAGCACCGTCTGCGGCCCGTGCGAAAGGCCCACAGTGACCGAACAGACTTCAACCCCAGAGACTCCGCGCCGCATCGTCGTCGCCGGCGGCGGCCCCGCGGCCCACCGTTTTGCAGATGCCATGCATGCCCGCGGCCTCGATGGCTGGCATGTTACGGTCCTCACCGAGGAAGCACACCTCCCCTACGACCGCGTCGCGCTGAGCAAAGCCCTCACGGACAGCGCGGTTGACCTCACGCTTGGTGCCGCGTCCATGTGGGACCACGAGTCGCTGAACCTGCAGACCGGCGAGCGCGTGGTGAAGATCGACACCTCGGCCAAGTCCGTTGAAACCGCTGCCGGGAACACCTATGAATACGACGAACTGGTGGTTGCCACCGGTTCGGACGCCGCCAGGCTCCCGCTTCCCGGCGCTGAGCGGGTGCACGTCTACCGCACCCTCGAAGACGTCTGGGCCATCAACAAGTCCATCGCCGAACTCACCGAAAAGCTCGGCCGCAAGATCAACGCCGTCACCATCGGCGGCGGCCTCCTGGGCCTTGAGTCCGCCGCCGGCACCGAACAGCTCGGCGCCACCCCGGTGGTCATCAACGGCGCCCCCTGGCTCATGAACACCCAGCTCGACGAAGGCGCCGGGCAGGCACTGGGCCGCCTGATCGAGGCAAAGGGCTTCCAAGTCCACGGCGGCGTGTTCCCGAGCGAAATCCTCGCGGACGACGACGGCCAGGTCACCGGTGTGCTGATGGCCGACGGCCGCACCATCCCGGCCGACATCGTCATCGTCGCCATCGGCGTCAGGCCCCGCGACGAGCTCTTCCGCGCCGCCGAAGGTGAGGAGGCCCTGTTCGACCTCGGCCCCCGCGGCGGTGTGGTGATCAACGACTACTGCGCCACCCAGGTGCCCGGCGTCTGGGCCATCGGCGAGGTCGCCAACTTCGGCGGCATGTGCCTGGGCCTGGTGGCCCCGGCCAACACCATGGCCGAGATTGTGGCGGACCGGCTTCACGGCGGCGAGGCCACCTTCCCCGGCTTCGACACGGCCACCAAGCTGAAGCTTTCCGGCGTGGATGTGGCCAGCTTCGGTGACGCCTTCGCCAAGACCGAGCACGCCCTCGAAATCGTCTACGCGGACCCCGCCCGCGGCGTCTACCAGAAGATCGTCACCACCGACGACGCCAAGACCCTGCTCGGCGGCATCTTCGTCGGCGACGCGGCCCCCTACACCAGCCTCCGGCCGCTCCTGGGCCGCGAGCTTCCGGCAGAACCGGGCGCCTACCTGACAGCCGCAGGCGGCGGCGACGCCCCCGAGACCGAACTGCCGGATGACGCCACCCTGTGCTCCTGCAACAACGTGACCGCCGGAAGCATCCGCGACGCCATCAACGGCTGCGGCGCCTGCGACGGCAACGCCCCCGTCCAGGAACTCGGCGAACTCAAGGGCTGCACCCGCGCCGGAACCCAGTGCGGTTCCTGCGTTCCGATGCTCAAGAAACTGCTGGAAACCGAGCTGACCAAGTCCGGCGTCGAGGTTTCGAAGGCCCTGTGCGAGCACATCGAGCTGTCCCGCCAGGAGCTGTTCGACGCCATCCGCGTCCTGGAGCTGACCTCCTTCGAGGAGATCATGGCCAAGTACGGCACCGGCGCGGGCTGCGACATCTGCAAGCCGACCATCGCCAACATCCTGGCCAGCCAGAACAGCAACTACGTCCTGGACGCCGGCCGCGGCACCCTGCAGGACACCAACGACCGCGCGCTGGCCAACATGCAGAAGGACGGCACCTACTCGGTGGTCCCGCGCATCGCCGGCGGCGAGATCACGCCGAAGAAGCTGGGCGTCATTGCAGCCGTCGCCGAAAAGTACAACCTGTACACCAAGATCACCGGCGGCCAGCGCATCGACATGTTCGGTGCCCGGCTGGAGCAGCTGCCCGAAATCTGGAAGGAGCTGGTGGATGCCGGCTTCGAATCAGGCCAGGCCTACGGCAAGAGCCTGCGCACCGTGAAGTCCTGCGTCGGGTCCACCTGGTGCCGCTTCGGCGTCCAGGACTCGGTGGCCATGGCCATCCAGCTGGAGCTCCGCTACCGTGGCCTCCGCAGCCCGCACAAGCTCAAGATGGGCGTCTCCGGCTGCGCCCGCGAGTGCGCCGAAGCCCGCGGCAAGGACGTCGGCGTGATCGCCACAGCCGACGGCTGGAACCTGTATGTCGGCGGCAACGGCGGCGCCACCCCGGCCCACGCCCAGCTGCTGGCCAAGGACCTCGACGACGAAACCCTGATCAAGTACATCGACCGCTACTTCATGTACTACATCCGCACCGCCGACCGCCTGCAGCGGACCGCGCGCTGGCAGGAGGAACTCGACGGCGGCATCAAGCACGTCGAAGACGTGGTGGTGCACGACACCCTGGGCATCGCCGAGGACCTCGAGGCCGCCATGGCCAAGCACGTCGACACCTACATCGACGAGTGGGCCGACACCCTGAAGGACCCCGAGCGCCTGCGCCGGTTCCGCTCCTTCGTCAACGCCCCCGACCAGAAGGACGACTCCATCACCTTCGTCCCGGACGAGCGCGGCCAGATGCGGCCCGCAACGGCGGAGGAAAAAGGCAAGGTGCTGATCGGGGCCTCCATCCCCGTGCGGCCCTCCACCCCGGAACTGCCCTCCACGCCGGAACTGCTCCACGAGAACGAGGTATAGGCATGCAGCTCAGCATTGATCTCACCGGCCGCGATGTCCTGGTCACCGGCTCCGACTACGCCGCCCGCCAGGCCGTCCGCCGCTACGAGGCCGCCGGCGCCACCGTCTACCGCCTCAGCACCCCGCAGGGTGCAGGACACGACGGCCCCCTGCCCGAGCGCCCGTTCCTCGTCGCGGCAGTCGACGACGGCCAGTCCGGCTGGGAGCCGTTGCTGGACCGCTGCCGCGCCGCCGGCATTCCGGTGGCGGCCGAACCGGCCGCCGGCCGGGCCGGCCACGTCACCCTGGTCGGCGGCGGCCCGGGCACGGGCGAACTGCTGACCGTGGCGGCGGTCAAGGCGCTGCGGGATGCCGACGTCGTGTTCTACGACCGGCTGGCCCCGTACCAGGAGCTGGCGTCCCTCACCTCCGCCGAACTCGTCGACGTCGGAAAGCGCCCCGGACACCACAAGGTGAGCCAGGCCGACATCGAGAAGCTCATGGTCGCCTCGGCCCTGGAAGGCAACAACGTGGTCCGGCTCAAGGGCGGCGACCCGTACGTCTTTGGCCGCGGCGGTGAGGAAGTTGCCTCCTGCGTCGCCGCCGGTGTTCCCGTCCGCGTCATCTCCGGCGTCACCAGCGCGATTTCCGTGCCGGCCGCCGCCGGCATCCCCGTCACGCACCGCGAAGTCAGCCACATGTTCACGGTCGTGTCCGGGCATGCACCGCTCACGGAGAAGGAGCTGACGCACCTGGCCGGCCTTGGCGGCACCATCGTGGTGCTGATGGGCATTGGCACGCTCCACCACCTCGCGGCGGGCCTCCGCCGGGCCGGGATGCGCAACGACATGCCCATGGCCGTGGTGGAGCGCGGCTACCGGCCGGGCCAGAAAACCACCATCGCGGAACTGGGCACCATCGCCACGGCGGCCGCCGGCTGCAGCAACCCCGCCGTCCTGGTGATCGGCGAGGTGGTGCGGGTGGCTGAGGCCAACCGCGGGCATGCCGAGGCCGCGGCGGAGCTGGACCGTCTGGCGGCCTCGCTGCTGGGTTCGTGATAATGAACGCAATGAATGCACTAGCTCCCAGAGAAACAACACCCGCCGAAACAGCACCCGCTGAAGCGGCAGGCACCGAAAGCGCGCCGGAGCCGGCCGCCGAGGCCCCGCTGGAGGGTTTCCGGATCGGTGTGACCTCCCACCGCCGTTCACGCGACCTCATCGAGGCCCTGGAACGCCGCGGCGCAGAGGTGCTGCACGCCCCGGCCCTGAAGATCGCCCCGGTGAATGAGGACATCAGCCTCATTGAGGACACCAAGGCGATCATCGCGGCCAAGCCGGACCTCTGCATCGCCACCACCGCCTACGGCATGCGCCGCTGGTGCGAAGCGGCGGACGCCTCGGGGATCGGCGACGAGCTGCTGGAAACCCTGGGCGCCTGCCGGATGTTCGTCCGCGGTCCCAAGGCCCGCGGCGCCGTGCGCGCGGCCGGGCTGGCCGACGTCGGAATCAGCAGCGACGAGACCACGGCGACGCTCGTGGACATGCTCCTGGCCGAGGGCGTGCGCGGCAAGACCGTGGCCGTGCAGCTGCACGGCTACACGGACGTCCGCCAGCTGGAACGCCTCCGGATGTCCGGCGCCACCGTCCTCACCGTCACCCCCTACCGCTGGGTCAAGCCCGACGGCGCCGACCGGCTCCCCCGCCTCATCGAGGCTGCCTGCAGCGGCAACCTGGACGTCCTCACCTTCACGAGTGCCCCCGCCGTGGACGCCATGTGGAGCACGGCGCATGAGATGGGACTGTACAAGCAGCTCGTGGAGAGCCTGAAGACCACCGTGACGACCGCCGTCGTGGGTCCCGTCACCGCGCAGCCGCTGCTGGACGCCGGCATCACCCCCCTGGTGCCGGAGCGGTTCCGGATGGGCGCGCTGATCCGGCTGGTGTGCGAGCACCTCGCGCTGAACCATGTGCGCCGCCTGGAAACCCGCTCGGGAACCGTGGAACTGCGGGGCCGTTCACTGCGCATTGACGGCGAGCAGGTGGAGATCGCCCCGGCCCCGCTGCTGTTGCTCCGCGCGCTCCTGGGCGCCGAAGGGGCGGTCCTGTCCCGCGAATCCCTCTCCGAACTCCTGGAACTGCGCGGCTCCGTGCACGCGCTGGACATGACGGTCAGCCGGCTCCGCTCGTCCCTGCCGGACGGCAAGCTCGTGGAAACCGTGGTGAAGCGCGGCTACCGCATCCGCGTCTAGCGGCCGGTGTGATGCCAATAACAACGGGAGTTTTTGTACAGATAATGGCCCCAAAACGTGGTTTAGGGCGCGATGTCTGTACAAAAACTCCCTTTTGTTACCGGGTGGTAAAAAGCAGCGAACGGGCAGGGACAATTCCGCAACGGCAGGGAAACACCCCCGAAAAACGCTCCCCCTAGGCTGGGTCCCATCAGCACAACAGGGCCCGAGACCGGCCCGCCTGGTGCAGCATTCGAAAGGGCCCGCACATGTCCGCTCCGGCACAGTTTCCGTCCACTGCCACCGCTTCCGCCAAAATCCTGATCGCCGGTGCCGGCCCCGCCGCCCGGGCCCTCGTGGCCCAGCTGGCCGCGGCCCGCTTCGCCGGCACCGTCACCGTCCTGAGCAGCCGCGACGACGCCCCCGAGGAGCTGCTGGAACTGGCCGCCCTGCCGTTCGTCTCCGTCCGCTTCGGCCAGCCCGCCAGCCACATCGACGCCGCCGCCAAGGTGGTGACCACCGCCGACGGCATGGAGTTCGGCTACGACGAACTGGTCATCGCCACCGGATCGGCCCCGGACGACTCCCCTGTGGACGGCTCGGGCCGCTGCCTCAGCTACTCCACCATCGACGACGCCGACACGATCGGCCACGCCGTCCGGGAAGTCACCCGGGTTCTGGGCCGCCGTCCCTTGGGCATCCTGGTGGGCACCGGTCCCGCAGCCGGCCAGGCCGAAGCCGTGCTCCGCGCCCGCGGCGTCCGGCCTGTCCGCACCACAGCCCGGCCCGCCGCCGTCGTGCCTACCCTTGCCGGCTCCGTGCTGCCGGCTGCCGGCGTCGTGTTCGAGGACGGCAGCCGGATGAACGGCGACCTCGTGGTCCTCGCCGAAGAGCGCACGCCCCGGGACGGCCTGGCCGCCGCTGCCGGTGTCAAGACGGCGGCGTCCGGGGGGATCGTCGTCGGCCGCGACTTCCGCTCGTCCGTGCCGGGCATCTGGGCCATCGGGGATGCTGCAGCGTTCGACGGCGTGCGGCTGGGCCTGCTGGTGGCGTCAGGTTCCGCTGCCGGCGTCTGCGCCGCCGAGCTGATGGCGGCCCTCTCCGTGGGGCAGCTGGCCACGGCGGCGTAGCGCTCCTGCTGTGGCAGGATGGTTCGGAAGGACGCCGCACCCTGGGCCCGCAGCCTGGAAAGGACCATCATGAGCCACGAAGCAAGCGCCCCGACGGGCACCGCGAGCAGCCCCGCAGGAACCCCCGGCGAACGTGCCGGCGCGCAGGGCATCGCTTCCTTCATTGACCACACGCTGCTGAAGCCGGATGCCAGCGAGACGGAAATCCTCAAGGTCTGTGCCGAGGCCGCCGAATACAAGTTCAAATCGGTGTGCGTGAACCCGGTGTGGGTCAAGACGGTCAAGACAGCCCTGAAGGGTACCGGTGTGCTCACATGTTCCGTGGCGGGTTTCCCGCTGGGCGCCACGCCCAGCGACGTGAAGGCGTTCGAAGCGCGCGGGGCGGTGCTGGACGGAGCCGATGAAGTGGACATGGTCATCGACATCGCCGCGGCTCGGGCCTCGGACAAGGGCGCACTGGTGGATGACATCAAGGCCGTGGCGGAGGCAGTGCACGGCGGGGAGGCCATCCTCAAGGTCATCATCGAAACCGCCCTGCTCAGCGATGACCAGAAGGTCCTGGCCTGCGAAGCGGCCGTCGAGGCCGGGGCGGACTTCGTGAAGACCTCCACGGGCTTCAACGGCGGCGGCGCCACGGTGGAGGACGTCGCCCTGATGCGGCGCACCGTGGGTCCGGACCTGGGAGTCAAGGCGTCCGGCGGTGTGCGGTCCCTCGAGGACGCACAGGCTATGATTGCTGCAGGTGCAACACGTATTGGCGCCAGCTCCGGTATTGCAATCGTCAAAGGCGAACAGGGTTCGTCTGCGTACTGACCGGCGGCAGCCACAGTTTGAGCCCCGCGGGGCCGAGGAGGAATGAATGTCCAGCAAGATTGACCAGCACGTAAAGACGCCCCAGAACGAGAACACCCTGGTCGGCAGCATCGTCCTCTTCGTGGTGATCATGGCCCTGTTCCTGGGCTCCATCTACTCGCTGTCCTTCCTGACCCTGGGCAACCCGTGGCCGATGGCTGTGTGCCTTGGCCTCTTCGCCCTCGCATTCTGGATCCCGCAGACCATCACGGGCCGCTCGGACAGCGCCGGCGAATACTAAACCCCAGAAATCGAAAGCCGAAGCCCCGGAAATCTCCGGGGCTTCAGCTCTTTAAGTCCAATTTAGGAAAGTCCCAGCAGGCTGCTGACCAGCCGGCCGGCCAGGGCCAGCGCCGCAGAGAGCGTGCCGGCCAGCGACCAGGCTGCCACGCACATGCCCACCATGGCGTAGCCGCTCACCGGAATCAGCACCAGCCACTCCCGCCGCGATCCGGCCCGACCCAAGAGCGGAATGGAGAAGGCGCCGTTGGGCCGCCAGAAGTTTCTCAGCACCCACAGCCGGCGCATGAACCGGGGTGGCTTGATCACCAGCGGCCAGAGCAGCGGAACGCCCCCGGTGGTCACCATGTCCCCCACAATATGGACCACGACGCCGATCAGCATGGACATCGGCAGCCAGGTCCACTGCTCCGGGGCGAACCAGGTCACCAGGCCCGCCATGGCCAGGGCGAAAACCCAGTTGGTGATCCAGCCGGACCTCGGAAACAGCTTCAGCGCCTTGGCGGCAATGTTGATCATGAACATGCACAGCAGTCCGGCACCGACCGACAGCACGCCCCACGGTGTGTCCACCTGGATCTGGGCGGCAACCGCTGCGAGCAGCACGAACACGGCCGCGCCGAGGACCGAATGCGTCCCCTGCCGGTGGCCGCCGCTGGCGTTCTCGATGCCCACGGCGATCACGTTGGACAGGGGCGGCAGCGAGTGCGCCACCGTGCTGGAACGGTGGTCCCAGTCGCAGACGAGGGCGGTGCCCGCCGTCGCCATTCCGCCGATCAGCACGCCGGTGGCGTCCAGCGGGTACCAGCCCAGGGTGTACGGCCCCGTCGAGGCAACAGCCACCCACGCCGCGGCACCTGACGCGGCGTGGTGTCCTCCCATCACGGCTAGCCCTTGGCGGCTTCGGCCGGGACGGGAGCGTCCGAGAAAATGTTGCGGATGACGCCGTCGGCCCATTCCAGGATCTCGGCGTCCTGGAGGTCCCGGCCGCCGATCCGGGCGGTCTTCGGCTTGGGGATGAGGACGGCGTCGAGGGCAGGCTTGACCTGGGCGCCCGGGTACATCCGGTTGAGGCGCATGGTCTTGGATTCGGGCAGCTGCGCCGGTGAGAACCGGATGAAGTTCCCCTGCAGGGCGACGTCGGACAGCCCGGCTTCCCGGGCACCAACCCGGAAGCGGGCGACGGCGACCAGGTTCTGGGCGGGCAGCGGCGGCTCCCCGTAGCGGTCCACGAGTTCGGCGAGGACTTCGTCGATGGCCTCGTTGGTCAGGGCGGACGCCAGCTTCCGGTAGGCCTCCAGCCGCAGCCGCTCCCCCGGCACGTAGTCGTGCGGCAGGTGCGCGTTCACGGGCAGCTCGATCTTCATCTCGGCGGCCTTCTCCTCGGCTTCACCGCGGTATTCCGCCACGGCTTCGCCGACCAGCCTGATGTAGAGGTCGAAGCCGACGCCCTGGATATGGCCCGACTGCTCGCCGCCCAGCAGGTTGCCGGCGCCGCGGATTTCCAGGTCCTTCATGGCCAGCTGCATGCCGGCACCGAGTTCGTTGTGCGTGGCCACGGCCTTCAGCCGTTCCAGCGCCACCTCGCCCAGCGGCTTCTCAGAGGGGTAGAGGAAATAGGCGTACGCCCGTTCCCGGCCGCGGCCCACGCGTCCGCGCAGCTGGTGGAGCTGCGACAGTCCGTATTTGTCTGCCCCGTCCACGATCAGGGTGTTGGCATTGGAAATGTCCAGGCCGGTTTCGATGATGGTGGTGCAGACGAGCACGTCGAAGCGCTTCTCCCAGAAGTCAACGATGATCTGCTCCAGCCGGCTTTCGGACATCTTGCCGTGAGCCACCTCCACCCGCGCTTCGGGGACGAGCTCGCGGATCTTGGCGGCGGTCTTTTCGATCGTGGATACGCGGTTGTGGACGAAGAACACCTGTCCTTCGCGCATCAGCTCCCGGCGGATGGCGGCGGAGGTCTGCTTGTCCGTGTACGGCCCCACGTAGGTGAGCACCGGGTGGCGCTCCTCCGGCGGAGTGGCCAGCGTGGACGTTTCGCGGATGCCGGTCAGGGACATCTCGAGCGTGCGCGGGATCGGCGTGGCGCTCATGGCCAGGACGTCCACGTTGGTGCGCATCTTCTTCAGCGCTTCCTTGTGCTCGACGCCGAAGCGCTGCTCCTCATCCACGATCACGAGGCCGAGGTCCTTGAACTCGAAGTCCTTGGACAGCAACCGGTGGGTGCCGATCACCACGTCCACGGACCCGTTCTTGACGCCCTCGGCCGTTTCCTTTGCTTCCTTGGACGCCTGGAACCGGGACAGCGGCCTGACCCGGAGCGGGAAGCCGGAGAACCGTTCGGTGAACGTCTCGTAGTGCTGCTGCGCGAGCAGCGTGGTGGGCACCAGCACGGCCACCTGCTTGCCGTCCTGCACGGCCTTGAAGGCGGCGCGGACGGCGATCTCGGTCTTGCCGTAGCCGACGTCGCCGGAGACCAGCCGGTCCATGGGGATCTCGCGCTCCATGTCGGCCTTGACCTCGTTGATGGTGGTCAGCTGGTCCGGGGTCTCCACGTACGGGAAGGCTTCCTCCAGTTCGCGCTGCCAGGGCGTGTCCGGCGCGAAGGCGTGGCCGCGCGAGGCCATCCGGGCCGAGTAGAGCCGGATGAGCTCGCCGGCGATCTCCTTGACCGCCCGGCGTGCCTTGGACTTGGTGCTGGCCCAGTCCGCGCCGCCCATCTTGCTGAGGACGGGGGTGTCGCCGCCGACGTAGCGCGTCACCTGGTCCAGCTGGTCCGTCGGCACAAACAGCCGGTCCCCGGGCGCCCCGCGCTTGGACGGCGCATACTCCAGCACGAGGTACTCGCGCACCCCGTCGCTGCCGCCTGCCACCTTGCGCTGCAGCAGTTCGACGAAACGGCCGATGCCGTGCTGTTCGTGCACCACATGGTCCCCGGCCACCAGCTGGAGGGGGTCCACGGCGTTCCGACGCTTGGACGGCATGCGGCGCATGTCCTTCGTGGAGCCGGCGGAGGTGCGGCCCAGCAGGTCGGCCTCGGTCAGGAGGCCGAGTTTCAGCCCGTCCAGGACAAAACCGCGTCCGACGGCGGCGGTAGTCACCTCGATGATCCCCGCCTGGGGTTCGTGGTCCAGTGTGTCCACCCGGGAACAGGGAATGTCGGCGTCGTGGAACAGTTCGGCCAGGCGCTGGGCGGGGCCGGGGCCTTCGGTGGCCACCACGATCCGCCACTGGTCCCGCACGTGGGAGCCGATGAAGTCCATCATTTCGGCCACGTCGCCCTGGTAACCGCGCGGTTCACGGGCGTGGAGGTTGAGCACGTCGATGTCCGGGGTCAGTTCCTCGTCGGTGGCCAGCGACGAGATGGACCACCACGACACCTCGTTCCCGAGCGCCGCCGTGCGGGTCTCGGCAAGCGACCGGAAGCTGGCGGAATGCAGGGCCGCCGAGGCCTGGGAACTGAGATCCAGCGGCGCCGTTCCGCCGTCCGACGCTGTGGACCACGCCGCCTCCAGGAACTCCTCATTCGTGGCCGCGAGGTCGTGCGCGCGGGTGCGGACCTTCTCCGGCTCGATGACCACCGAAATCGAACCGGCGGGCAGTTGCTCCATGAACGGGACCATGGCGTCCACGAGGACCGGAGCCAGGGATTCCATGCCTTCCACGGCAATGCCGCCGGCGATCTTTTCCAGCATGTCGGCGGCGGCGGGCAGCTGGGACTTCAATGTCGCAGCCCGGGACATGACCGACGGCGTGACGAGGATTTCCCGGCAGGGCGGGGCGTGGAGTTCGGTGGGGTGGTGGACGCCGGGGGCGGACAGCGAGCGCTGGTCGGCGACGGCGAACCAGCGCATCTGGTCCACCTCGTCGCCGAAGAACTCCACCCGGATGGGGTGGTCCTCGGTGGGCGGAAAGACGTCGAGCATGCCGCCACGGACGGCGAACTCACCGCGGCGGGTCACCATGTCAACGCGGGCGTAGGCGGCGGCGGCCAGGTTCTTGATCACGTCAGTGAACGGCACCTCCTGGCCGACCCTCAGCGTCACCGGAACCAGGTCCCCCAGGCCTGCGACAATCGGCTGAAGCACGGCGCGCACGGGAGCCACGACGACGCGGAGGGGTCCCGCCGTCGGGCTTTCTGCATTGTCCGGGCGAGCAGAGTCTTCCGGATGGGCAAGCCGCCGCAGGACCGACAGGCGGCGCCCCACCGTGTCAGAGCGCGGGGACAGCCGCTCGTGCGGGAGCGTTTCCCAGCTGGGGAACTCTGCGACGGCGCCGGCCGGCAGGTAGGCGCGCAGCGCGGCGGCAAGATCCTCGGCCTCGCGGCCCGTGGCGGTGACGGCCAGGACCACGCCCGGCGCGGTGTGGTCAGCGGCACCTTTTTCACCAGCAGTGGCGCCGTCTCCCGCGGCGTTCCGGAGCCCGTCAGCCATCTCCGCCAGGAGCACGGGCCGCAGGCCTGCCGGGGCGCTGATCTGGTAGTCCTCACTGCGGACGCTGAAGCTGCGCGCCGACTCCGCCTGTACCCGGGCGAACGTCCTGTCCGCATGAAGGACGCGGCGCAGGCCGTCGAGGGGCAGGGCAGTGGAGGACTGGCCGTTGGAGGGCTGGCCTTTGGGGCTCTGGCCTTTGGGGCTCATGGGCAGGATCTCCTGGAATCTCATTCGGACGCAGGCAACACGAAAACCCGGGATTCGAAGCGAATGCCGGGGCTTCCAGCCTACCCCTGCGGGCACAGCGGCGGCATCCGGGGTCCGAATGCCGCGTTGCTAAGCTTGCTGAGCAGGTGAAGTCTGATCTCTACCCCAGCCATGCCGCCGCCCCAAGGAGACTCCCGTGAGCGACCAGACCGGAAACGACAGCAGCGGAAACCCCGGCAGCACGAACAGCACAGCCGGACCCGGCGGCGCCGCCGACACCCGTACTGTGCTTGTCACGGGAGCCACCGGATACATCGGCGGCCGGCTCGTCCCCCGGCTGCTGGACGCCGGCCACCGGGTCAAGGTGCTGGTCCGGTCGCCGGAGAAGATAGCCGGAGTGCCGTGGTTCGACGACGTGGAAGTGGTCCGCAGCAGCCTCGATGACGCCGCTGCCCTGGAGGATGCCCTGCGTGGCGTGGATGTCCTCTACTACCTGGTCCATTCCATGGCAGCCGGCTCCGGTTTCGAGGCCAAGGAAAAGGCCATGGCCCAGCTTGTGGCCGGGGCCGCCGCGGCCGCCTCCGTCCGGCGGATCGTCTACCTGGGCGGCCTGCACCCGCGCACCACCGCGCTTTCCACGCACATGCGCTCCCGCGAGGCGGTGGGCGAGGTCTTCCTCTCCGGCCCGGTGGACGCCATCGTATTCCAGGCCGGGGTGGTTATCGGCTCCGGCTCGGCGTCGTTCGAGATGATCCGCCACCTCGCCGAAACGCTGCCCCTCATGCCGGCGCCCAGCTGGGTCCGCAACCGGATCGAAGCCATCGCCGTCCGGGACGTGCTCTACTACCTCGTCCGGGCCGCTTCGCTGCCGGAACCCCTGAACCGGACCTTCGACATCGGATCCCGGGACGTCCTGACCTATGCCGGCATGATGCAGGAGTACGCTGCCGAGGCCGGGCTGCCGCCGCGCCCGGTCCTGGCGCTGCCGGTGCCGGCGCCCCGGCTGGCGGGGCTGTGGGTTGCCCTGGTGACCCCGATTCCGCTGTCGATGTCGGTGCCGCTGGTCCAGTCCCTGCAGCATGACGCCGTCTCCGCCGAACACGACATCGACAACTACATCGAACAGCCCGACGGCGGCCTCACCGGCTACCGCAGGGCCGTTGCCCTGGCGCTCGGCAAGGAACGCGACGGGCAGGTGGAAACGACGTGGGCCAACGCGGGCGCCGACGCCGACCCGCTGCCCAGTGACCCCGGCTGGGCCGGCTACAGGGTGTACGTCGACGAGCGGACCTTCGCCAGCGACGTGGACCCGTCCCATGTGTGGACCATCATCGAGGGGATCGGCGGCCGCAACGGCTGGTACTCGCTCCCGCTGGCATGGAGCGTCCGCGGGTGGCTGGACAAGCTCTGGGGCGGGGCCGGGCTGCTCCGCGGCCGCCGGCATCCGCACCATCTGGTGGCCGGCGAGGTGGTGGACTGGTGGCGCGTGGAACGGATCGAGCGCGGCCGCCTGCTCCGGCTGCGGGCGGAGATGCGCGCTCCCGGGCGCGCCTGGCTGGAGCTCTGTGTGGAGCCCGACGGCGCCGGAAGCCGTTACCGCCAAAGGGCCATTTTCTTCCCCAAGGGGCTCAGCGGGAGGCTCTACTGGCTGGCGGTCCTTCCTTTCCACAGCGTCATCTTTCCGGCCATGTCGCGCAACATCACGGCGGCAGCCCGGAGGCTCGCCGCCGAGGATCGGAAGGCGGCCGCAGAGCGTGGTGCGGAACGTCCCGGTGCCGGGGAAGCGCGGCCAACCCCGTAGGATGTGGTGAGCAAAAAGCGTTCTGACCCCACAACGACGGAGGATCAATGGCACTGAGTGCATCCACCACCCTTCCCCACGGCGTCGACAGCGTCACCGCAGTCTTCGCGAACGAAGACTTCCAGCGTCACACCAGCGAATACGTCGGCGGCAGCCTCGAGTCCTTCACCGTGGCAGGCGACATTGCCGGGGAATTCAGCACCACGTCGGTGCGCACCCTGCCCACCACGCGCCTGCCGGAAATCGCCCGCAAGTTCGTCGGCGAGAGCCTCAAGGTGACCCAGGTGGAAAGCTGGGAAGCCCCGGCAGCCGACGGCTCACGCCAGAGCACCATCTCCCTGAAGATCGCCGGCGCACCGATCGACGTGACCGCGGTCCAGCGCCTCGTCGCCGACGGCGGCAGCACGCGCGTTGAACTGGAAGGAAACGTCACCTCTTCCGTGCCGTTCCTGGGCGGCAAGATCGCCGACGCCGCCGAGCCCATGGTGGGCAAGGCACTGAACATCCAGTCGCAGCAGGCCCAGGCCTGGCTCGAAAGCCACTAGCCCTGTGGACGTCCCTGCCGTCCTCGCCCTGGTCCTGATCGTTTCGGGCGTGTGGTCCCTGGTGGTGTGGCCGCAGTTCCTGCGCCGCGTCATGAAGGACCCGCGGGCACGGGACGCCGCCGGCAAGGCCACGAAGTTCCTCACGGTCCACGTGGTCCTGGTGACCGTTTCCATGGTGCTGGGAGCCGCAACGGCCGGAATCGGAATCGCGGCACTCGTCAGCTGACTGGTGCCCCGCTGGCTGGGCCTGTCGAAACCCGGTTTCGACACGCCCGGCCAGCGGACCCTTGCCAGTGGGATATGCTGGCTACTCAGGGTGCGCCGGGAAGTCTGGTCGGCAATACGTTAGCCGACCCCTCGCGAGGAGCATCAGTGCCCAAGCCGTCCTTCCCTTCCCGCAAGTTTCCCTCCCCCAAGTTTCCGGTATTCAGCCGCACCACCTACCCTGAGTACCTCCGCATTGCCGCCATCCTCCGGACCGAGACCGTGGGCGGTGCACTGCTCCTGGTGGCCACGGCCGCCGCCCTGATCTGGGCCAATTCCCCCGCCGCGGACGCGTACTTCGGGCTGCGTGACCTGAAAATCGGCTACGAGCCCTGGCACCTGCAGCTGAGCGTGGGCCACTGGGCTTCCGACGGACTGCTCGCCCTGTTCTTCTTCATTGCCGGCCTGGAACTCAAACGCGAGTTTGTTTCCGGTGACCTGCGCCGCCCGTCACGGGCGGTTGTCCCGGTAACGGCCGCAGTGGGCGGCGTCGCCCTGCCGGCCATCATCTATTCCATCATCGTCTGGAACCAGGGTGCCGAGGCCCTGAGGGGGTGGGCGATCCCCACCGCCACCGATATCGCCTTCGCGCTGGCAGTGCTCGCGGTCATCAACACCCACCTGCCGTCAGCGCTGAGAACGTTCCTGCTCACCCTCGCCGTGGTGGACGACCTGATCGCCATCGGCATCATCGCCTTCTTCTACTCCTCCGGGCTCCAGCCTGCCCTGCTGCTCGCCGCGCTCGTTCCGCTGGCGCTGTTCGCCTGGCTGGTGCAGAAGCGGATCAGCCACTGGTTCCTGCTCCTGCCGCTGGCGGCGGCCACGTGGGCACTGGTGCACGCCTCCGGCATCCACGCCACGGTGGCCGGCGTGCTGCTCGGCTTCACCGTCCCGGTCGCACTGTCACGGCGGGAGCGCCAGGCAGGCACCGCCGCCCACAGCAGCGCCCACGGCGTCACTGACCACGCCGGCGGAGCCGGCATGGCCGAACGCCTGGAACACAAGCTCCGTCCACTTTCTGCCGGCTTTGCGGTTCCTGTATTCGCGTTCTTCTCGGCCGGCGTGGCGATCGGCGGCACCTCGGGGCTGGCCTCCGCCTTGACCGATCCCGTGGCCGTGGGCATCGTGACCGCGCTCATTGTGGGCAAGGCCCTTGGCGTCTTCGGTGCAACCTTCCTCGTCACCAAAACCACACGGGCGCAGCTGGACGCCGGGCTGAAGTGGGTGGACGTCGCCGGCCTGTCCCTGCTGGCCGGCGTCGGCTTCACGGTCTCGCTGCTGATCGCTGAACTGAGTTTCGGGCAGGGATCTGCCCACGACGACCACGCAAAAGTTGCCATCCTGGCCGGTTCGCTGACCGCTGCGGTGCTGGCCGCCGTCGTCCTTAAGGCCCGGAACAGGCACTACCGGCGCCTGGAAGCGGAGGAGGCAAGGGACGACGACGGCGACGGCGTCCCGGATGTCTTCGAACGGTCCGAAAAAGACCGGTAGGGCTGAAGACGTGCCGTCAGGCAGCCTGGTTCAGGGCGTCCTCGGCTGCGACCCAGGAGATCATGGCGCACTTCACCCTCGCGGCGTAGCGGGCCACGCCCTCGAAAGCGGCGGCGTCGCCCAGGATTTCGGGGTCGGCAGGGATCTTCCCCCGGGACCGCAGGACGTCCCGGAAGTTCCCGATCACGGAACGGAGTTCGTCCACGCTCATGCCCTCGGCCAGCTCGCTCAGCACGGAGGCGGAGGCCATCGAGATCGAGCATCCCGCCCCGTCCCACGCCAGCTGCTTCACCGTGCCGTGGTCCACCGCCACGCGGAGGGTGACCTCGTCGCCGCACACGGGATTGAGCTGGTGCGACTGGCCGGTGGACGCGCCGTCCGGAACAGCAGTTGCGGCCAGCCCGCTGCCGTGCCGGGCCTTGGAGTGGTCCAGGATGATCTGCTGGTAAAGCTGGTCGAGGCTCATGCTCAGGTACCTGTCGTTGGGGAACGGTCTGGTTTCCGGGGGCTAGGCCCGGAAGTACGCGCGGACTCCGGATACTGCATCCAGGAATTCGTCCACGTCGTCGGTGGTGTTGTACAAGTAGGCGCTGGCGCGGGTGGTGGCCGTCAGTCCAAGGCGCCGGTGCAGCGGCTGGGCGCAGTGGTGGCCCACGCGGACGGCGATGCCGCGCGCATCAAGGAACTGGCCGACGTCGTGCGCGTGGACACCGGCAACGTCAAAGGCCGCCAGGCCGATGCGGTCCTGGCCGGCGGCCGGGCCCAGCACGCGGATGCCGTCGATGGCTTCCAGCCCCGCCACCATCCGCTGGCCCAGCTCGGACTCCCAGCGGTGCACCCGGTCAATCCCGGTTTCCGTCAGGTAGTTGACCGCGGCGGCCAGCGCCACGGCCTGCGAGATCTTCTGGGTCCCTGCCTCGAACCGCTGCGGCGCAGGAAGGTACTCCGCCCGTTCCATGGTCACAGTGGTGATCATGGAACCGCCGGTCAGGACCGGCGGCAGCACATCCAGAAGCTCCTGCTTGCCGTACAGCACACCGACCCCGGTGGGGCCCAGCATCTTGTGGCCGGAAAACACGGCAAAGTCGACGTCCAGCTGCTTGACGTCCAGTGCAAGGTGCGGCGCCGACTGGCACGCATCCAGCACCACCAGTGCACCGGCCCGCCGGGCGAGGGCGACGAGGTCGCTGACCGGGTTGATGGTTCCCAGCACGTTCGATGCGTGGGTGAAGGCCAGCAGCCGGGTCCGCTCCCTCACGATGTCCGCGGCCTCATCCATCCGGAGCGCTCCGGCGTCGTCCAGAGGGATGTGCCGCAGCGTGGCACCTGTCCGGTAGGCCAACTCCTGCCAGGGGATCAGGTTTGCGTGGTGTTCCATTTCGGTGACCACGATTTCATCGCCGGGTCCCAGGGCCAGCTCCCGCAGCCGGGAGTCGCCGCGGCCCTGAGCTGCCCAGAGCGCAGCGTTGGACAGCGCATAGCTGATGATGTTCAGGCCCTCCGTGGCGTTGGAGGTCCACACGATTTCCTCGTAGTCCGCCCCGACAAAATCGGCTAGGGTCTGCCGGGCGTCCTCGAAGACCTCGGTGGCCTCCACCGCAAGATGGTGGGCTCCGCGGTGCACGGCCGCGTTCCGCTGCTCGTAGAATTCCTGTTCCGCTTCGATCACGCTCAGCGGATTCTGCGATGTGGCGCCGGAATCCAGATAAACCAGCGGGCGGCCGTTAACCGTCTGGTTCAGCACGGGGAAGTCGTTGCGGATCCGCAGGACCTCGGCATTGTCCATCGCGGACAGGGCGCGCGTCAGCGTGGTTGGCGTGGATACTACGGCCAATGGGACTCCTTGGGTGCCTCGGGGTACCTCTCAATTGTCCCACAGCGGCTTTGCCTGCAGCATGGCGCACACTAAGGGCGGCCCTCGTCGCTGCGGGCCGCCCTATCATGATGCCGGAAAGCCGGCGGATATTTGTTTTGCGATTTCTTCACTTTTAAGGACCGGCGACGGCTGGGGGGAGAGCCTCGGTCTCAGAAGGCTCTGACGTCGCCGGCCCCGCCTTGCCCGGACCCGAAAGGCCGGAAATCTGGGTGCGAGACCTGATAAATCTGGTGGCAGCTTCGGGGGGAGATCAGCCCTGCTTCCGCTGCCACTATTAGTAAATCGCGTACGGGCGCCCGCGGCATCAGTACTCGGTACTCGTTTTTCTGAGTACTTAACTACTGGTTCCCGCAGGTGGCGCGATCCGGCCCGGAACCGCGCGGAATGTACCCGGCGGGCCCGGAAAAAAATAAGTTCGGGAAGCGCTACTTCTTGGGAAGGGCAAGCGCGAGCTCGTCGCGGCGGCGGACGCCGAGCTTGACGTAGCTGCGGTATAGATGCCCCTCCACGGTCCGCACGGACACCATCAGCTGCTGGGCGATCTCACGGTCCGACAGGCCCTGCACCGCCAACTCCACGATGTCCCGTTCGCGGCGGGTCAGGTGGACACTGGGGACGGAGGCAACGAAGGGACTTTCCCGGAACCGCTCGCCGAGCTCCTGGTCGCATTTCTCCCGGTGCGCGATCGCCTGGCGGGCGCGGCGCCGCTCCCCCGCGGCGTCCAGCAGGGCGCCGGCCCTGGCGTACCCCTCGCGCGCCAGGTTCACCAGGCCAGCCTCCTCCAGGGCGGCCGCAGTTTCCATGAGGATGTCGGCGTCCTCGGAAGCCCAGGCCTGGGCCAGCTGGCGCCAGCCGGCCGCCCAGCGGCCTTCCACGGTGGCTGCGAGGGAGGCGAGCTCCTTCGCCAGCGAGCGTTCGCCGAGGTCGGAGCAAAGGATCAGGCATTCCAGCCTGGTTCCGGGATGGTTCGCTACGAACTCGGACGCCGCGAGCTCGCGGAGCCTCTCCAGCCCGGTGCCCTTCCGGTCGAGGTATTCGGCCGCGGCGGCGGCATAGGCCTCCGCGACGGAGTCGCAGCCGGGGCCGCTGGCGTGCCGGGCCGAGATGAAGTCCTGTTCAAGCCGCTTTGCCTGTGCGGTGTCGCCCAGGCGGGCTGCGGCATAGAAGGCAAGCGACGAGCCGAACCTGAACTCCTGCAGCGGATCATTGATCCGGAGCGCCTCAACCGCGGGCAGGAGGACCTGGTACGCGCGCTCCAGCTGTCCCTGCCGCAGGAGCCCGAGGCCGCGCAGCGCCTGGATCCCGCCGCCGAAGGTCGAGACGCCTTCGGTGCGCTCCGCCGGATAGCCGGAAAGCTCATGCTCGGCGGACTCCCAGTTGCCGGCCGCGAGGGTGCTGAGTGCCAGCCGGGTCAGGACAAACTCGTTGAAGAAATACAGGCCGCCGTTGAGCGCAGGCAGGAAGGGTCCGGCGGCCGCGGCGGCGGTATGGGCCTGGTGTGACCGGCCGGCGGCAACCAGCGTCTGGGCAAGCAGCGCCTGCCCCACGGCGTGCTGGGTGGCCTCGACAGCCGATGCCGTGTCAGGATCCGGTGTCCCGAGCGAGGCGATGACAGCCGCAATGCCTTCGTGGTCGCCGCTGGCCGCCATCTCCAGCAGCCCGTGGATCCGGTCCTGCCAGGAGTCGTCCGGCGGGATCCCGGCCTCCTTGAGCTGGCGGCGTGACTCCTCCCTGAGCAGCGGCACGGACATTCCCAAAGCCATGTGGGACGACGCCCTGAGCATCAGCACCTGCGGGGCTTCCGGGTCCCCGGCCAAATCGAGCCAGCAGCCGTCAAGGAGTTCTGCGGCCTCGCGGTACTTGCCTTCGTTGAAGTGGGCCCGCGCGGTGATGGAGAGCGCCTTCGCCTGCAGCTCCGGGGCCCGCACGTGATCGGCCATGAGCCGTGCGCCGGCGTTGTTGAACGTGCCCGCGGCCAGCAGGCCGGCATTCAGCAGGTCCAGGTCGGGCACCTCCAGGCCGCATTCCAGCGACCATTCCACCAGCCGCAGCCTGCCCTCGGCACTGGCGCCCGCCGCCGCCAGGTGGGCGTCAAGCTTTTGCCGCAACTGCAGGCTCCGCGAGACCGACACCTGCCGCCGCGTTGATTCGCCCAGGATGGCGTACGCGAGCCGCAGCTCGGATTGCGTCGCGGCTGACTCGGCCACCACCTGGTTGTCCAGCAGGGAACGCACGACGCCGGCGCCGCAGACGTCCTCGATAAGGCGCCTGGGCACGGGCTCCGCCAGTGCGATCACCTTGAGCGCATCCTGCTCCTCCGGCGTTCTGCGGAGAAGATCCTTGACCACCAGGTCCGAAAGCTGAGGCCCGTCAGCCGGCAAGGGTCCGAGCAGCACCCAGATCCCGTTGCGCTGGACCAGGGTTCCGGCGGCCGTTGCGTCGTTCAGCAGGCAGGCGAGGAGCTGCGGGTTGCCGCCCGATGCAGACCACAGCGACTGGACGGTGCTGACGGGAACGGTCCCCTGGAGAGTGTGTTCCACCACTTCCCTGACCTGCTCGCCGTTGAGCGGGCGGAGGTCGATGCGTTCGGCCAGGCCGTCATACCAGAGCTGGTTCAGGGCCGCGGGCAGGCCCGGCCGCGGCCGCCCTGCTGCCAGCACCGTGGCCCAGCCGGCCGACGTCATGTCCACCACCATGCTGGCGGTGGCGTCATCAAGGTGGTGGGCGTCGTCCACCACCAGGAGCACGGGGGCGTCCGTGCCGCCCTTGAGGCCGCTGCTGCCCTTCAGCTCCTGGAAGTGAGCCCACACAGCCCGCAGCACCGCGACGGGTGAATCCGCTTCCTCGGGGGCGAGCCCGGAGGTGTAAGGCGCCAGCACCCCGTACGGGACTTTGGCCAGCGAGGAGCTGCCGTGGATCCGGAGCACGGTCATCTCCGCGGCCAGCTTCTCCCGCACCGCGTCCGTGACGGATGTCTTTCCGACGCCGGGTCCCGCCATCAGGTAGACGGCCTGGCTGGCGCGGCTGCGGATGACCGTACAGACATGCTCTATCGCTTCACGGCGCCCCGTGAGCTGCCGGCGTTCGGCTTCCGGCTTGGCGCTGCGGCCGTTGGGCGAGGAGCTGTTAGACGAGGCCAGGCAGATCACCTCTGGAAGTCACGCCGAGTTTGGTGAAGACCTGGTACAGGTGCCCTTCCACCGTCCGGACTGAAACGCCCATCTCCAGGGCGATGTCCCGGTTGGACACGCCCCTTCCCGCCAGCCGGGAGATCTGGCGTTCCCGCGCGGTGAGGAGCGGGCTCCCGCTGCTGGGAACAATCGGCAGGCTGGGCACGGTGGCGGTGAGGCTGTCCAGCCGGGCCTGCGCGATGCGGGCAGATGCGGAATCCCCGGAATGGCGGGCAAAATCGACGGCGAGCGCCACGCACCGGGCCTCCACCGCGTCGAGTTCCAGCTCCGCGCACAAATGAGCGCCTTCCAGGAGAACCTTGGCGTCCTTGGTGCGGGTGCCCACGGCGATGAGGCGGGAGATTTCGGCCAGGGTTCCCTGCCGGTGGCCCGCCACGTCCTCCATGAGGCGGAAGTCCTCATCGGTTCCGTTCACGGTCGCTCCGAGCAGGCTGATCCCGGCCAGCGTGTACCGGCCGGCCGCGATGTCACGGTGTGCCGCCGCGAGCAGCCGCTTCACGGCGTCGGTGTCCCCCAGCCAGCGCCCGGCCATGTCGGCGCAGAACTCCGTGACGAACAGGGTGCGGAAGTTGCAGTGGCCGCGGGCGCCGCGCAGCTTGTCGAGGTATTTGTGCGCCTGTCCGGCGTTGCCGATCTGGGCGTAGGCGAAGGCCGTGGCGGCGTAGGCGGCCTGGAGCATGTTCAGCACCGGGCGGAGTTCGAGCTGGGCGACGGCGGACAGCAGCGAGTCCAGCGCCACCGCGCCACGGCCGGAGAAAACGTAGGCGATGCCTGCCGCCAGTTCCGTGGCGGACGTGCGGTAGGCCAGCCGGCGTTCCGCCTGTCCCTTGGGCGGCCCCACGAGTTCCAGGCACCGCTTCCACTGGCCGGCCTGCAGCAGCACGTTGAAGGCCGTCAACGTGAACCGCTCCCGGAGGCCGGTCAGGGGCCCTGCGTCCGAAAGCTGTCCGCCGACGCGCCGCATCAGCTGGAGGGCGTCCATCTCCCGGCCGACGGCGGACAGGGCGTGCATCAGGAGCAGTGCGGCCTGGATCCTGAAGCCGGGGTCCTTGTTGACCGCCGGATCCACGGCTTCCTCCAGCTCCCCAACCATGGATGCATAGTCACCGATGAAGGACTTGTATTCGAACTCGGCCAGGGTGATGACGTTGGCTGCCGTGCCCAGCGGATCGGGCCAGCTGGATGCCACTCCGGCGGCAACGCCCAGCCGCTGGCGGGCGTCTGCCAGCTCGTCCGGAACCTTGTCGCACAGCTCCGGCAACCACACCATGACCCGGCTCTTGGCTGCCACCACGCGGGCGAAGGCCTCCTCCTCGAGCGCGTCCAGCTGCGCCTGGGAAATGTCCTCCAGCGCGGCCATGGCCTGCACCGGCAGGTCGAGCAGCAGGTAGGCGGTTGCCTTGTGCAGCTGCGCATCCACCCAGACGTCGTCGGTCTTCTTGATGCCTTCCACGCAGGAGATCGCGAACCGGGGATCAAAGAGGTGCACCGCCGCCTCCGCCGCGGCCACCGCCATGGCAGGGCTAAGGTCTGCCTGGCATTCCCTGGTCCACGCGGCGAACTCGATCCGCTCCTCCATGCTCATGGCGGACAGTTCGGGTTCGCGTCCGCCCAGCAACAGAGCGCGGAGTTCACGTCGGCGGGAGATGCTCAGCCACGAGCGCACGACGTCCCCAAGGTACTGTTCCCGCACCGAGACCCAGCGGTCCCCGGTGTCGGCGACCGTCAGCAGCCCGGCGTCCTCCATATCGGCCACTATTGCGGTCCCGTAGATTTCGGTCAGCCGGGCCAGCGGAATCCGCCGCGCACACGCGAGCATCTCGATGACCTCGCGCGTTTCCGGTTCTTCCCGGGACCATCGGGACCGGACAATGTCATCCAGCCCGGCGGCGCCGTCGAGCACCACCCTGTCACGCAGGGTCCAGACGGAATCCGACAGGACGAGGTTTCCTGACTGCTGCTGTTCCGTGACGAGTGCCTTGAGCAGCAGAGGGTTGCCGCCCACGATGGCGTGGTAAGTGCTCACGAGCGAGGCCGAGACGCGGTGGCCCAGCAGCGTCAGCAGCACCTGCCGGGTCTGGAGTTCGTTGAGGTTGTCCAGCCGGACTTCGGTGAGTCTGCGGTCGGTGAGCAGCCAGTGGAAGTCTGCCGGGAGGTCGCTGGTGCTGGGTGCGATGGCGATGACGCGGGCGGTGTGCGTCAGCATGATGTTCAGGATGACGCCGGCGCTCATGTCATCGATCGGGCCGGTGGTGTCCAGGGTGATGATGCAGTCCCGGCCTGCGGCGTCGGACCGGATCAGGGAGGTGATGCCCTGGAGGATGGCGGTTGGGGAGGCCAGGGCCGACTGCGGCAGCCGGGCCATGAGGAAGGCGAGGCAGGCGTAGGAGGTTTGTGAGCCGCTCAGGGGGCTGCGGAGCTGGAGCGACCAGACGTCCGGACCCAGCTCGGCAACGGCGGTGCGCGCCAGTGAGGATTTCCCCACGCCGCGGGCACCGGTGATAACAACGCCCAGGGACTCAGGATCTGTCAGCGCAGTGCGGATGGCTTCGAGGTCTGCGCTGCGCGCGGGAACCGACCATCGTTGTAGGTCCGTTCCGCCCGCGACGCCCGCCGGTCCCGCCAGCACGCCCGCCGTAGACCCACGTCCCCAGCTCAGTGGCTCAATTGACATGAACTTTTCCCTTACATCCCGCCCGGCAGGATAAAGGCCCCATCGCCTCCCCCGCTTAGAAAGTAGACTACCCCGTTACATAGCAGGGATACAGGGCACTGCGTTCACATTTCGCAGACCTTGAGGCGACCTTGAGGGTTCGCGATGTGAGGAGGAAAAGCTGTAGCCTGCGCGGTTAGACCTTGGCGGTGTGAAACTGCTGCTGTGCTGCGGTCAGGCCCTCGCGGATGAGGAGTTCGACGGCGTCGGCGGCGTCATCGAGCAGGAAGGGCAGTTCCTTCTTTTCCGCGGTGCCGAAGTCCCGGAGCACGTAGTCCGCGGTGTCCATCCGGCCCGGCGGCCGGCCGACTCCCACCCGGACGCGGAGGTAGTCCTTGGTGGCGAGGGCCTTGGAGATGTCCCGGAGGCCGTTGTGCCCGCCCTCGCCGCCGCCGATCTTCAGCTTCACAGTATTAAAGGGGATGTCGATCTCGTCGTGGACGGCGACCACCCGGGCCGGCTCGACGTCGTAAAACTTTGCGAGCGCCGACACGGGGCCGCCGGAGACGTTCATGTAGGTACCGGGCTTGGCCAGCACCACACGGGGGCCGCCGATGCCCAGCCGGCCTTCGAGGACCAGGGCCCTGGCCTTGTGCGACTTGAACTTCCCGCCGATCCGGCCGGCCAGCCCGTCCAGCACCATCTGGCCGACGTTGTGCCGGTTGCCGCTGTACTCGGGTCCGGGGTTGCCAAGGCCTACGATCAGCCAGGTGTCAGTCATGAAATCAATCCTAAGGCGGGGGTTTGCACGCATGCGGGGCAGGGACGGCAGTGGCCGGGCCCGCAAAGGACCCGGCCACCGGTCCGCGCGCTATGCGGCGCGGGAAGGGTTGTGCCCGAATTACTCGGCAGCAGCTTCTTCGGCCGGAGCCTCTTCTGCGGCGGCTTCCTCGGCTGCGCCTTCTTCTTCCTCAGCCGGAGCTGCGGCCTCGGAGATGTTGACCACGAGGGCCTCGGCGTCGGTCAGCAGGACGGCGCCCTTGGGGAGCACGAGGTCGCTGGCGTGGATGTGCTCGCCGGCAGCGCGGCCCTCGATGTTGACCTCGACGGCCTCGGGCAGGTGCGTGGCCTCGGCCTCGAGGGACACCACGGTCAGTTCCAGGTTGTGCACGGTGCCTGCGGCGGTCTCACCCACGGTGTGCACGGGAACGTCAACGGTGACCTTCTCGCCCTGGCGGACGGTCAGGAGGTCGATGTGCTCGATGATCTGCTTGATCGGGTCGCGCTGGACGTCCTTGACGAGGGCCAGGTGGCCTTCACCGTTGAGGTCCAGGGACAGCAGGGCGTTGGGAACGCGGACTGCCAGGGTGGTGGCCTTGGCCGGCAGGGTGATGTGGACGGGCTCGGCGCCGTGGCCGTAGATCACGGCGGGGATCTGGCCCGCGGCGCGGGCGCGGCGGGCGAAGCCCTTGCCGAATTCGGTGCGTGCTTCTGCTGCGAGCTTCTGCTCAGACATGTGCATCTCCTGGTGGATTGTTGGGTCAGCAAGGGCGGAGGTCTGGAGCGACCTTCAACGCCGGGCGGCCCGAAGGCGGCCCCACCAGAAGGGTGATTCAGACCCAGTCGATAACGGAGACCAGCTGTCCGGTGTACCGCAATTTTACGGATGTCCGGCGCTCTCCCTCGCCAAGGTATCGGGAAAAAGCTTACCAGCGCCCGGCCCGTTTACTGAAAACGGTCCCCACCGGCTCCCTCAGCTCGCAAGTCCGATCCGGCTCCCTGCCCTCGCCGGAGCGGCTCCACGCTCAGGGAACCCGGCCGGCGTGGGCCCAGGCTTGCCGGCATGGGCCCAGGCGCGCAGCGCCGTTAGGCGTTGCCGTCGAAGAGGCTGGTGACCGATCCGTCGTCGAACACTTCACGGATGGCGCGGGCAATGAGCGGCGCGATGGACAGCACGGTGAGTTCCGGGAACTGCTTCTCCGCGGGGATGGGCAGCGTGTTGGTGACCACCACTTCGCGGGCGCCGGACTCGGAGAGGCGCCGGGCAGCGGGATCGGAGAAGATCGCATGCGTGGCGGCGATGATGACATCCTTGGCGCCGGCGTTCTTGAGCACCTGCACGGCGCCGGAGATGGTTCCGCCGGTGTCGATCATGTCGTCGATGAGCACGCAGGTGCGGCCCTCGATCTGGCCTACCACGGTCTTGGAGACGGCCTGGTTGGGGACGGTGAGGTCGCGGCTCTTGTGGACGAATGCCAGCGGCGCGCCGCCGAGGCGTTCGGCCCACTGTTCGGCAACGCGGACACGGCCGGTATCCGGCGAGACCACCGTGATGTTGTCGGCGGCGACCCGGGTCCGGATGTAGTCGGCGAGCAGCGGGATGGCCATGAGGTGATCCACGGGGCCGTCGAAGAAGCCCTGGATCTGCGCGGTGTGCAAGTCCACGCTCATGATGCGGTTGGCGCCTGCGGTCCGGTACATGTCGGCGACGAGGCGGGCGGAGATGGGCTCGCGGCCGCGGCCCTTCTTGTCCTGGCGCGAGTACGGGTAGAACGGCGAAACCACCGTGATCCGCTTGGCGGAGGCACGCTTCAGGGAATCAATCATGATCAACTGTTCCATGAGCCAGTTGTTCAGCGGTGCCGGGTGCGCCTGGATGACGAAGGCATCGGTTCCGCGGACGCTCTCCCCGGCGCGCACGTAGATCTCGCCGTTGGCGAAGTCGTAGGCGTCCAGAGGCAGCAGTTCCGTGCCCAGCTCCTTGGCGATCTCCCGGGCAAGCTCGGGGTGTGAGCGCCCTGCGGCGAGCACCAGTTTCTTCTCGCCGTGAGCCGTAATTTCGGTCATGGTTGCTAGCCCTCTTCTGTAGATGCGGGGGAATTTGAGGAGTCAGTGTGGCCTTCGCGGGCCGCTGCGGCTTCTGCCAGTTCCGCGGACAGCGTGCCGGGACGGTTGGCAATGACCCAGCCCTCGGCGTTGCGCTGTGCTGCCATGGACAGCGCCAGGGCACCGGCCGGTACGTCCTTGCGGATCACGGCACCGGCGCCGCTGTAGGCACCGTCCCCCACCGTGACCGGAGCGACGAATACTGTGTTTGAGCCGGTGCGCACGCCCGAGCCGATCACCGTGCGGTGCTTCTTCTCGCCGTCGTAGTTCGCGGTGATGTTGCCGCACCCGATGTTGGTGTTCTCGCCGATCTCCGCGTCCCCGGCATAGCCCAGGTGGGACAGCTTGGAGCCGCGGCCGATCGTGACATTCTTGGTTTCGTAAAAGGCGCCGATTTTGCCGGTCTCGCCCAGCACCGTTCCCGGACGCAGGTAGGTGAAGGGGCCAACGCTGGCGCCCGCGCCGATCTGCGCACCGGAACCGTGGGTCCGGGTCACCTTCGCGCCCTCCCCGATGCTGACATCCGTCAGCGTGGAGTCGGGACCGACGACGGCGTCCCGCGCCACCGTGGTGGCGCCGTGCAGCTGCGTGTTGGGCAGGATCCGGACGTCCTCCGCCAGGGTTACCGTGGAGTCGATCCAGGTGGTGGCGGGGTCGACCACGGTGACACCGGCGCGCATCCACGCTTCCACGATCCGGCGGTTGTGCTCGGCGCCCAGGGCGGCGAGCTGCACGCGGTCGTTGGCCCCTTCCACCTGCCAGCGGTCGGCGGTGACGACGGCGGCCACGCGGCCGCCTGCCTCACGGGCCAGCCCGAGGACGTCGGTCAGGTATTTTTCGCCCTGCGAGTTGTCGGTCGTGACATGGCCGAGGGCATCCCGGAGGAAAGCCGCATCGAAGGCGTAGATGCCGGAGTTGATTTCGCGGATGGTCCGTTCGGCGTCGGTGGCGTCCTTGTGCTCGCGGATACCTGTCACCGTGCCGTCCTCGCCGCGCAGAATCCGGCCGTAGCCGGTGGCGTCGTCAAGGATGGCGGTGAGGACCGTGACCGCGTTGCCCTCGCGCTCGTGGGTGGAGACCAGTTCGGAGAGCATTTCACCAGTGAGCAGCGGGACGTCGCCGTAGGTCACCACGACGGTTCCGGCGACTGGCTCCTTGGCGTCCAGTGCTTCGAGGGCCACTTCGACGGCGCGTCCGGTGCCGGGAACTTCGTCCTGGTCCACGATCAGCGCGTCCGGATCGAGTTCGGTGAGGTGGGCGGCGACGCGGTCCCGCTCGTGGCGGACCACGAGGGCCAGGCGCTCAGGGTTGATGCTGCGGGCGGCGAGCAGGGCGTGGCCCACCATGGAACGGCCGCCGATTTCGTGGAGGATCTTGGGGGTACGGGATTTCATCCGGGTACCGGCACCTGCAGCTAGGACGATAACGGCGGCTGGGCCGGATTTCTCGGGGCTCACGTACGGGCTCTCCTTGCTCGGTTGCGCTGTACTGCATCCGCGGCTGCGTGCGCGGCGGTGTCCTGGCCTGTGTCCGGAACCGGCAGCAGGATTCATCCTACTGGACGCCTCTGATGCAGCTGTTCCGCCCATAGGATTCGAACCTATACTCCACGGCTCCAAAGGCCGGGGTGCTGCCGTTACACCAGAGCGGACCGTGCCCGGGGCTTCGCCTGGACACGAGAACCAATTCTGCCACGAACGTCGACGCTCGTGCGACCTCGGCGTCCAGGGCACTCCGGCGCCGGCTGGGACAGCACGCCGGGAACGGCCGCCACCCCTGCCCGCCGCTTGACATAAGGCATGATGGGACGGTGAGCAACAGCACAGGGACAACTGACGGTCCGGGGAACCTGCCGGCAAGACCCGACGCAGCGGCGGGGCGGATCCCCCGCTCGCGGATGACCGGACCCCAGCGGCGCTCCCAGCTCATCGAGGTAGGCCGGGCCCTGTTTGCTATGCGGGGATTGGACGGCACAACCATCGAGGAGATCGCCGCCTCAGCCGGCGTCTCCAAGCCCGTGATCTACGAGCACTTCGGCTCGAAGGAAGGCCTGTACACGCAGGTCGTCGAGTTCGAGTTCCGCATCCTGCTCGCCTCCATCAACGACGCCCTGGCGGACGAAGCCAAGCCGCGCGTCCTCGTGGAGCGCGCCGCCCTGGCCCTGCTCACCTACATCGAGGACCGCACTGACGGCTTCCGCATCCTCATGCGGGACGCTCCCCCGTCCCAGCCCGAGGGCGCCTTTTCCACCCTGCTGTCGCACGTGACAGCCCGGGTGGAACACATCCTGTCCGACGAATTCGCCCGCCGCGGTTTCAGCGCTGCGGACGGTGCCATGTACGCGCAGATGCTGGTCGGCATGGTGGCGATGACGGGCCAATGGTGGCAGGACGCCCGCGAACCCGACAAGCGCGCCGTCGCCGCCCACCTCGTCAACCTCGCCTGGAACGGCCTGACCGGCCTCAAGAAAGAACCCGAACTCCGCAGCGAGCCCTAGCCTCGTCCCCTCCGCTCGCCTTCCAAGGTGAGCGCAGGCACCCAGGCCGGGGACAGCATGAACCCTGCCTCGGACGTCGGGAAGGCTTATTCGCCGAGGACTTCTGAGGCCTCCAGCCATTCGAGCTCGAGGGCGTCCTTTTCTTCGGAGAGGTCCTTCAGCTGCTTGTTGAGCTCGCCGAGGCGTTCGAAGTCGCCGTCGTTGGTACTGGCGGCCATTTGGACGTGGATCTTCTCTTCCTGCTGGGCGAGCTTGTTGAGCTGGCGCTCCACGCGGTTGAGGGACTTACGGGCCTCGCGCTTTTCGGCTTCGGTGGGCCCGGCGGGGGCTGCTTCGGCCTGGCCCGCCTGGCCGGAGCCCGTGACGGGGTTCCCGCCGCCGGTGACGGTGGAGCCGGCGAGGGCAGCCTCGCGGAGTTCGAGGTACTGGTCGACGCCGCCGGGCAGGCCGCGGATCTTGCCGTCGCCCAGGAGGGCCATCTGGTGGTCGGTGACGCGTTCGAGCAGGTAGCGGTCGTGGCTGACCACCACGAGCGTGCCGGGCCAGCCGTCCAGGACGTCTTCAACGGCGGCGAGGGTGTCGGTGTCGAGGTCGTTAGTGGGCTCGTCCAGCATCAGCACGTTGGGCTCGCCCACCAGCAGCCGCAGGAGCTGCAGGCGGCGCCGCTCACCGCCGGACAGGTCCCGGACCGGGGTCCACTGCTTCTGGTTGGTGAAGCCGAGCTGCTCCACGAGCTGGCCGGCCGTGAACTCCCGGCCGCCCACATTGAACGACCGCTTTTCGCGTTCGATGACCTCGATGACGCGCAGGTCGGCGACGTCGTCGAGCTCCTTGACCTCCTGGGTGAGCACGGCGGTGACCACCGTCTTGCCCTTCTTGACCTTTCCGGCCGACGGCTGGATTTCACCGTTGAGCAGCTTGAGCAGGGTAGTCTTTCCCGCCCCGTTCACGCCCACGATCCCCAGCCGCTCCCCCGGCGCGAGCCGCAGCGTGATGTTGTTGAACAGCTTCCGGCCGGCGTCCGCTTCCGGGTCGCCGCCCTCGAAGTCGAGCGACACGTTCTCCAGGTCAAGCACGTCCTTGCCCAGCCGCGCCGTGGCCATCTTGTTCAGGGCCGTGGAGTCGCGCGGTTCCGGCACGTCCGCGATCAGGGCGTTCGCTGCCTCAATCCGGAACTTGGGCTTGGAGGTCCGGGCGGGTGCTCCGCGGCGCAGCCAGGCGAGTTCCTTCTTCACCAGCTGCTGGCGCTTGCTTTCGACGACGGCCGCCATGCGGTCGCGCTCGGCGCGGGCCAGCACATAGGCGGCATAGCCGCCGTCGAACGGGTCAACGATCCCGTCGTGGACCTCCCAGGTCTTGTTGCACACTTCATCGAGGAACCACCGGTCGTGGGTGACCACGAGAAAAGCGCCCTGGTTGGGCCGCCACCGGGTCTTCAGGTGCCGGGACAGCCAGGCCACGCCCTCGACGTCGAGGTGGTTGGTGGGCTCGTCGAGCATGATGACGTCGTGGTCTTCAATCAGGAGCTTGGCCAGCGCGACGCGCCGCTTCTGGCCGCCGGACAGGGCGTGCACATTGGCGTGCCAGTCGACGTCGGACACCAGGCCGCCCATGATCTCGCGGATCTGCGGGTTGGCTGCCCACTCGTGGTCCGCCTTATCGCCCACGATCGCGGTGCCCACCGTCAGGTCGGCGTCGAGGACGTCGCTCTGGTCCAGGTAGCCGATGTTGACGTCCCCGCGCTTGGTGACCCGGCCGGAGTCCGGCGTGGAGCGCAGCGCCAGCAGCCGCATCAGCGTGGACTTGCCGTCGCCGTTCCTGCCCACCATGCCGATCCGGTCGCCCTCTTCGAGCCCAAGGGTGATGCCGTCCAGAACGGTGCGGGTTGCGTACGAGACTTTCAGGTTCTCGCCGCCGAGCAGGTGTGCCACGGGGAACTGCTTTCTTCTGGGTTGGAGGGTATTAAAGGAGCGTATCGGAGATGATGCGGGCTCCCGGCACCGGGCCGTGGACGGCCAGTGCGTTGAGGCCCTTGTGCTGCAACTCCCCGGCGAGGTTCTCCGCCGCTTCGGGATTGTGCGCCAGCAGGGCCACGGTGGGTCCGGAGCCGGAAACGATCCCGGCGATGGCCCCGCAGGATTCGCCCAGGCCAAGGGTGTCCCGGAGCCCGGGGGCGAGTTCGATCGATGCCCTCTGGAGGTCGTTGACCAGAACCCTGCTCAAGGCGTCGGGATCGCCGCTGCGCAGGGCCTGCAGGATCTTCGGGTCGACCGCTGTGGGCTCCTCGGCCTCCAGGCCTTCTGCGTCCCGGAGCCGGTCCAGGGTCCGGAAGACCTCCGGGGTAGACAGCCCGAACTCGGCCGTCACCAGCACCCAGTCCATCTGCGCCTTTGCCAGCGCAGGCGACAAGTCATCACCGACGCCCAGCCCCACGGCCGTGCCGCCCAACAGGGCGAAGGGAACATCCGCCCCCAGCTCGGCGGCCAGGTGGGCGAGCTCGTCCTTGGACAGGCCGCTGTTCCAGAGCGCATCGCAGGCCAGGAGCGTCGCGGCGGCGTCCGCGGAGCCGCCGCCCATCCCGCCCGCCACAGGCACCCGCTTGGTGATTTCAAGGTGCACGCCGGTGGAGTGTTCCGACACGTCGGCCATCAGGGCCGCTGCCTTGTACGCGAGGTTCCGTCCGTCGAGCGGGATGTCCACGCCGTCGAGGTCCAGCGTGCTGTCGGGACTGATGCTGACGGTGATGCCACCGGAGGCCGTGGTGGTGGCGGCGACTTCCTCGTAGAGGGATACGGCCAGGTAAACACTGGCCACGGAGTGGTAGCCGTCGGGCCGCAGCGGCCCGACGTCCAGCGAGACGTTGACTTTGCCCGGGGCCTTGACCCGGACGGTCCTTGCTGCCGAGCGCCCTCTCAGGCCGTGGACCGCCATCAGGCGTCCGCGGCCCGGCGGGCTTCGGCGATCCTCGCGAAGGCGGCGATGTCGATCACTTCGCCCCGCGCGGTGGGGTCGACGCCGGCCGCCACCAGGCACCGTTCAGCCTCGGCGGCGCTGCCGGCCCACCCGGCCAGTGCTGCCCGGAGCGTTTTGCGGCGCTGGGCGAATGCCGCATCAATCACGGCGAAGACTTCCTCGCGGCTGGCGGTGGTGGCCGGGGGCTCACGCCGGGTAAAGGCCACAAGCCCCGACTGGATCTTTGGCGCCGGCCAGAACACGTTCATGCCGATGATGCCGGCTTTGCGCATGCTGCTGTACCAGGCCGCCTTAACCGAGGGCACGCCGTAGATCTTGGATCCGGGTTCGGCGGCGAGCCGGTCGGCGACTTCGTCCTGGACCATGACCAGGCCGTGCCGGATCGACGGGAAATGCTGCAGCAGGTGGAGCACCACGGGCACCGCGACGTTGTACGGCAGGTTGGCGACGAGGGCCGAGGGCTGGGCCGGGAGCTCCGTCACCTTCATGGCGTCGGCGAGGACCAGGTGGAAGTCGCCGGCGGAGTCGGGCCGCCATTCACGCACGGTTTCGGGCAGCTTTGCGGCCAGGACAGGATCAATTTCGACGGCGACCACCGCCTTGGCTGCGTCGAGGAGCCCCAGCGTCAGCGACCCGAGCCCGGGTCCGACTTCCAGGACGGTCTCGTCCGGCCCGATGCCGGCCGCGGCCACGATCCGGCGGATGGTGTTGCCGTCGATGACGAAATTCTGGCCAAGCGTCTTGGTGGGGCGGACGCCGATCTCCCCGGCCAGCCTGCGGATATCGGAGGCACCGAACAGTGGAGCGGGCGCAGTGCCGGAGGCGGAGGGGGTCGGGTCAGTCACCTAGGTATCCTATCCCGGCGCTCAGTAGTGGATGGGGCCCCGTGGCGGACGGGGTCCGTGTTGGGCGGGGCCGGTCAATGCCAGGCGGGGACGGCGAAGGCCGGGCCCGGAGGTACCGGGCCCGGCCTTCGCGGCCGCCGCGGCTGTGGTCAGCTGCCGCGGCGGCAGGAATCTTTTGTGGCTGTGTTGCCGGCTAGGGCGTGTCTCCTAAAGCTGTCAGCCAGATGCTGATTGCCCGGAGAACGGCTCCTCCGCGGTAGGTGAGTGCGAGTTTGTCGTAGCGGGTTGCCAGAGCCCGCCACTGCTTGAAGATGTTGAAGTTCCGTTCGACAACGTTTCGGCCTTTGTAGTCCTCTTTGTCGAAGGCCGGAGGTCGGCCGCCGGTGGAGCCGCGTCGTTTTCGGTGACCGATCTGGTCAGATGGTTGCGGGATGACAGCGACGATGCCGCGGTCGCTCAAGTGGGTCCGGATTGCCCGGGATGAGTAAGCTTTGTCGCCGCGGACACGGTCCGGGCGGGTTCGTGGCCTGCCCGGACCGGCGCGGTTGATCTTCAACTGGTTCATGAGGTGGGTGAACATCGGCGCGTCTCCGCCCTGCCCGGGGGCGACAAGCAGCACCAGCGGCCGGCCTTTGCCATCGACGAGGGCGTGGATCTTGGTGCTCAGTCCGCCGCGGGAACGGCCAATCGCATGATCGGCTGGTTCATCAAACAGATTCATGTAATTCGACGGGGCCCCCTGTGGTGCGGGGAAGGTTGGTGCCGTGCTGGTGGGCGCGGTTCACCGTCGAGTCGACCGAGATCGACCAGTCCACTTCGCCGCGGGCGTCCGCTTCCGTCAGCAGCCCGGCCAGCATCTTGTCCCAGGTTCCATCGCCACTGTAGCGGCGGTGACGCTTCCAAATGGTCTGCCACGGACCAAACTCGGCCGGCACATCCCGCCAGGCGATCCCGCACCGATACCGGTAAATGATGCCCTCCACCACCCGTCGATCGTCCCGGAAGGGACGACCACGGCGACCATCAGAGGACGGCAGCAGCGGCTGGATGCGGGCCCACTGCCCGTCAGTCAGAACAGAAGTACGAGACACCAATCAAGCATCCCGGACAACCCTCCCAGGATTTAGGAGACACGCCCTAGCTGCTGGCGGCCCAGCCGCAGCCCCACGGCTGCAGGCCGCGGTCGGCGTAGACGCGGTTGGCGATGTCGATCTGCTGCGCCTTGGTCGCCTGGCTGGCGTTCGGGGCGTAGGCGCCGCCGCCGGCGCCGATCCAGGTCTGGATATCGAACTGCAGGCCGCCGTAGTAGCCGTTGCCGCTGTTGATGGACCAGTTGCCGCCCGATTCGCACTGGGCGATCTTGTCCCACATGGCCACGTTCATCATGGCCGGGGCTGCCGCGCCGGTGTTGCCGCTTTCAGTCTCGGCGGCTGCGGGCTTGGGCGCTTCCTTGGTGCCGATGGTGATCTTCTCGGTCACCGGCTCGCGGGTGGTGGTCTTGGAGACGAGCGTCCGGGAGGCCTCACGGCCGTCGACCAGGACCAGCTTGTAGGTCAGGGTCGTGGCGCCGGGAACGCCTTCCTGGGTGACCTTCTCCTCACCCTTGGGGAGCGTGGCACTCTCCGTGGTGAGCGTCTGGAACTCCACTTCCTGGGTGACGGTGGCGGTCTTGCCGGTGTCAACACGGGACACCTTGATCACCATGTTGTTCACCACCGGCGCGTGCGCAGGCTGGGAGGACCGGTCCGCTGCGGCGAGCCGGATGCCGGCATCCTTGAGGACCTCGCCCACGTTGGCGGCAGTGGTGGTGGTCTTCCTGGCCTTGCCGTCGGCGATGATGCTGACCGTCTTCGGCGTCGAGATCGCCACGAACGAACCGTCCACGGCCAACTGCGCGTCCTTCGGGACGGAGAGCTCAGAGGAACTGGCAACGCCGAGCTGGGTCACTAGCCCGGCAACGTCCTGGGCGGTGGTGCTGACGGTCTTCTCTGCACCGTCCAGGCTGACCTTCACGGCCTTCGCCAGGTTCACGTTGATGACGGAGCCGTTCTCAATCCTGGCGTCCAGCGCGGGAGAGACACGGTCAGCCGGCTGGAGCTCGACATTCGCGCTCTTCACCACCTCCTCGACCGTGCCGCCGAAGGTCTGGACGGAGCTGACTTTCCCGTCGACGTTCAGGGTGACTGTCTTGTTGTTGCCCACAAAGGCAACGAGGCCCAGCACGAGGGCAGCGAGCACCACGATCTGCGTGCCGACCTTGATGAAACTGAACTTGCCGTCTGACGTGAAGAAGTTGACCACGATTGCCCGTAACTTTTGAGCCATCCGGGCACGGGGAAAAACGCACACGGGTACCCGCAGCGGTCACCTAAAAGGTGGCTCCGGACAGGCCGGAGCAGGCCGCAGCATGTGCGTCGCCACACTCACATGGCAGGGCATCCGAAGGCGCCCTGCCTGTCACGAAAAGTGAGTTACATCATCCGGAGGCCTTCCCCGACCCCGGCTAATTGTTCTTCACTGTAACCGGAGCGTTATAAACGTTCCAAAAATGTTGCGTACTAGGTATGTATTTTCCGAATCACAAGCGCCGGTCGGCTAGTCCCAGGATCCGTACGCCCGCACGGTATTTGCGCTCACCCGGGCACACAGCTCGGCGAGGTCTGTTCCTGTCAATTCCGCCATCGCCCGCACGGTGTACGGCACCATGTAACTGGCGTTGGGGCGGCCGCGGTGCGGGTGCGGGGTGAGGAACGGCGAATCCGTTTCAACCAGCACCAGCTCGGGATCGGCCACGGCGAGCGCCTCCCTGAGGTTGCTGGCGTTCTTGAACGTGAGCGTCCCCGCGAAGGACATGTACCAGCCCTCGCTGTTGCAGATCCGGGCAAGCTCCGCGTCCCCGGAAAAACAGTGGAAAACCACCCGCTCGGGGGTGGCCTCCTCGCGCAGGACCTGGACGACGTCGTCGTGGGCGTCCCGGTCGTGGATCTGCAGGGTCCGGTCCAGCCGCTTGGCGATGTCGATGTGGCGGCGGAAGGAGTAGCGCTGATGGGCCAGCCCCTCGCCTTCCGTGCGGAAGAAATCAAGGCCTGTCTCCCCGATGGCGCGCACTCGGGGATGGGCGGCCAGCTCCTCAATTTCCGCCAGGGCGTCCTCAAGCTCGCCGCGGACGGCGTAGTCCGGCGCGTCGTTCGGGTGCAGCGCCACCGCCCCCAAAAGGCGCGGATCCAGGTCGACGGCGTGGACAGTAAACCTGGAGGATTCCAGGTCACAGCCCACCTGCACGGCACCGCAGACACCCACGGCTTCGGCGGCGTCGAGGGCAGCCGCAATGCCTACCCGGACATCATCGGTTGGAAAGTCGAGGTGGGTGTGGTTGTCCATCACGGGAACGGGCAACGGTTCGGGAGCCGGCGGGAAACCGCGCTTGCCGGAACCGTCGCTGCCGGGCGCCCGGTAGGGCCGTGGAGTCAGGGAATGCCGCATTCCTCCAGCCTAGCCGCCCCCGGCTGTGCTTAAACACGGAAGCGCGAACGTACAGTTGTGGCCCAAAATCCGGATGAAAATGGGGCCACAACTGTACGTTCGCGCTGTGCCTTCCGCGCCACCCGCTGACGCCTTCCACCCTGCCTACTCACGCTTGGCATTCCCCGCGAATTATCGGGGAACTCTCTGTTAGCCGCGGCAGTTGTGTTAGTACGCTGGTACGGACGGATGTTAGCGCCCAACGAGGGCAACGGCACGCCTCCGCCGCTTCGTTCCGCTTCACTCCGGGCTGAAAGGTTGCCGATGGAACCGCACCGACGTATCAGGATGGACGAAGCACTCCCGGGCGGACAGGGCTTCACCGGCAGTGCTGCGCGCAACGTCAACCCCCTCAACGGACACAAGGCTGTTCCGTTGGAGGCCCCGGCTTTCCGGGCTGCGAGTGAACGGATCCTCTCGGCCATCAACACTGTCATCGACGGCAAGGCCGAGGCCGCCAAGCTGGCATTGACGGTTCTCCTCGCCCAGGGTCACCTGCTCCTGGAGGATGTTCCCGGGGTGGGCAAGACGATGCTGGCCAAGACGCTTGCGCGCACCATCGACTGTTCCGTCAGCCGGATCCAGTTCACACCGGACCTCCTCCCCTCCGACGTCACAGGCGTCTCCATCTACAACCAGTCCTCGCGCCAGTTCGAGTTCCGCCCGGGTGCCGTGTTCGCGAACATCGTGATCGGTGATGAGATCAACCGGGCATCCGCCAAGACCCAGTCAGCCCTGCTCGAATGCATGGAGGAGCACCAGGTCACGGTGGACGGACACTCATACAGGCTCAGCGAGCCGTTTATGGTGGTGGCCACCCAGAACCCCATCGAAATGGAGGGGACATATCCGCTCCCTGAGGCCCAGCGCGACCGCTTCATGGCGCGGATCTCCATGGGGTACCCGGACAAGGACTCCGAGATCGAAATGCTCGAGACCCACCAGGCCACGTCCCCCCTGGCCCGGGTCACGGCGGTGGTCACCGCAGCGGATGTCGCCGCGATGATCGCCACCGTGCAGCAGGTGTTCGTCTCCGAAGCTGTGAAGGAATACACCGTGGCGGTCGGACGTGCCACGCGTGACAGCGCCATGCTCCGCCTGGGGGCAAGCCCGCGGTCGCTGCTGCAGCTGCTCCGGGCGGCGAAGGCGACCGCGGCGCTGGATGGCCGTGACTTCGTGCTGCCGGACGACGTCGTCGCCGTCGCCGAGGCGGTGCTGGCGCACCGGATCATCCTGGACCGCAAGGCCGCCAGCACGGGCGAGACCGCGCAGGGCGTTATCCGCGGCATATTGTCCCGGATTCCCGTCAGCCAGGAAATGACGGAGACGGCAAGCACGAGGCGGACCACGCCTGAGCTCAGGCACAGCCGCTAGTCAGGACCATCACCGTGGCACTGCTGGACAGCCTTCCCCGACACCTCTTCAGCTCCCGAGGCTGGGGACTCCTGGCAGCCGGCGCAGTCTCCTTGCTGTGCGCCCAGATCATGGGGCGCCGCGATCTTCTGGCCCTTGGCGTCCTGCTGGTGGTGCTGCCGCTCGTTTCACTGGCCGGCATCCGGGTGGTGAAGCCGCGCTTCCGGGTATACCGGGAGTTCAGCCCCTCGACGGTTGAGACAGACTCCTTCACCACGGTGCGGCTCGCCATCGCCAGGACCGGCCTGGGCACAGGCCGCGTCATCATGGAGGAGCGGCTGCCGCCACGGTTCGGCGACTCCCCTGCGTTCCGTTTCCCGGCCAGGTCCGCCTCCGGCGGCACCAGCCGCTATGAGTACCACCTGCGGTCGGGAAAGCGCGGACAGTTCACCATCGGCCCGGTGACGGCGGAGTTCACCGATCCGTTTGGGCTGTCGCTGCACAGGCACTCGATCGACGACGGCGACACGCTCACCGTGACGCCGGCCGCCGTCGAACTTCCCTCCACCGGCCTTGCCGGCGCGCGCGGCAACGACGGCATCACGGCCACCCGTACCAGGGCCAATCCCAGCGACGACGACGTCATGACCCGCGAGTACCGGCATGGTGATCCGATGCGGCGGGTGCACTGGCCGGCCACCGCCCGGCACGGCGCCCTGATGGTCCGGCAGGAGGAATCCGTCACCACGCCCGAGGCCACGGTCATCCTCGATCACCGGTACGTGGCGCATTCCTCGGGTTACGGCGCGGTGTTCGGCAGTCCGGGCGACGACGGAAGCGACCTCGTCACCAGTGACACCTTTGAGTGGGCGGTCACGGCCGCCATGTCGGTGAGCGCCCACCTCGCCGAGCTCAATTATTCGCTGCGGTTCCTGGACGCCGCGGGCGAGCCTGCCTTCCGCCGCTCATCCTCGGCCCCCGAGCCTGACAACGACGAGTACAGCGGAGCAGCCGGCCTCCAGTCCATCGCCGAAAGCCTCGCCGCGATCCAACTGACGGGCCCGCATCACGGGCGCAGGGAACACGATGCCGCCCGCCGGGATCATGCGGCGGGCGCCGATCCGGCACAGTCCGTGTTTGACGACCAGCTCATGGACAAGCTCGCGGCGCACCGGATGCGCGGGCCGGTGCTGGCACTCCTGGGGAAGATGCCGCTCGCGGAGGCCAGGGCGCTCGCCCCCGCGGCCGGCTACGCTGCCAACGCGTTCGCCGTGGTGATCACGGACAAACCGGCGGAGTGCCATGACGTGCTCGAAGCTCTGCGCCGGGGCGGCTGGCGCGCTGTTGCCGTTGGGGCCTCCACGTCGCTGCCGGCAGCCTGGACGTATTTCGATGAGGGCGACGCCGCCATGTGGACGGCAGCGGCGGACGTCCGCCGCGGAGCGGAGGTAGGGCGATGACACTGACGTCGCAACGGCCGGCGGGGGCCCGGCCGCAGCCCGCTCCCGCCTCCCCCGGCAACGGGAGGTTCGGGGCCGGTGCATTTCCGTGGGTCATGTCCGGAGCAGTGGCCGTGTCCGTCCTGGGCGCGTCGCTGTCCCTTAACGGGGTCCTGCGGGGCTGGGCGTGGTTCCTGCCCGTCGTGACCGTGGTGGTGGTGGTCTCGCTGACCATGGCCCTGCTGCGCACATTCCGCACCCCGCCGTTGCTGGTGGCCGCGGGAGGTCTTGTCTCCCTGGCCTTCATCCTGACGTTCACCTTCTTCCGGCGCGACAGCATTGCCGGCTTCCTCCCGACACAGGCCACCCTCGACGCGCTGGGCAGGCACCTGCGCCGGGCCAGCGAAACGGTGCTGGCTGAGAGCTCGCCGGTAGCACCCAACGCCGGCATCGTCCTGGTGACGTGCGCCGCCCTGGGACTCGTCGTCATCCTCGTGGATGCGCTGGCCCTCCCCCTGGGCATGCCTGCCACGAGCGGACTTGGCCTGCTGGCGGTGCTGGTGGTGCCGGCCATGATTAAGCCGCAGAGTGTTGGGTGGCTGGGATTCGTGGTGACGGCAGCCGGCTACCTGGCCATCCTCGCGGCCAGCCAATGGTTCGCGCCCGATGCCCGCACCCAGGCGGACACGGCCCGCAACCCGGGCCAGATCAGGCGGGCCGCCCTCACGGGAGCCGTGGCGCTGGTGGTCACCCTGCTGCTGCAGGTTGTGGTTCCGGGCTTCGACCAGGGCACGTTCCCCCAGGGCTCACGGCTCAACCCCTGGGGTTCAGCCACCGGCCTGAACCCCATGATCAGCCTCGGCAACAGCCTGCGCACCCCGACGGGCGAGGGCAGGATCACCTACGCCACCAACGCCACCACGCCCCTCTACCTGCGCTCGGTTACGGTGGACCGCTTCGACGGCGAGTCCTGGTCCCCGGACGACCGGAACAACAGTCGCCGGGCAGGCACCGGACGGATGGACGTGGGCCATGAGGTCCTGGCACCCGAACAGACCCGGCAGGTGACAGTGGTCAACACCGGGGACTTCACCAGCCCTTACCTTCCCGTCCCGTACGCCCCTGAATCCGTCAACGGGCTGACCGGGCGGTGGAGCTGGGATCCTGCCACCCTGAGCATCAGAGGAACCGACACCAACTCCCGGGAACAGCAGTATCTGGTGCAATCGGCGGTGCCAAAGCTGACCACCGAGCTGCTGGACGCCTCCTCCGCCCCCGTCCGGGGCGTGCCGGAGGAGTTCATCCGGCCGCCGTCGAACGTTCCGGACATCGTCCGGAGCGCCGCGGAGTCCGTCACCGCAAACGGCCGGACGGCCTATGCCAAGGCGATGGCGATCCAGCGGTTCCTTCGCGGCCCCGAGTTCACATACTCCCTGGAGTCCCCCGTACAGGGCGGATATGACGGCAACGGGTTGTCAGTGCTCTCGGACTTCCTGGCCCAGAAGAGCGGCTACTGCATCCATTTCGCCTCCGCCATGGCGGTCATGGCCCGGCTCGAAGGCATTCCGAGCAGGATAGCTGTGGGCTACGCTCCGGGCAGGCTGACGGGGGCCACGGTGTCCGTGGCCGGCCAGGGAGCACTCCCGGAGTTCGAAGTCGACGCCCGTGACGCTCATGCCTGGCCGGAGCTGTACTTCCAGGGCCTCGGCTGGGTTCCGTTTGAGCCCACACCCTCACGCGGTGTAGTGCCGCCCTACGCACAGGACTCCGCGACCTCCGGCGGGGCCAGCACCAACGAACAGAACAACGATGGCCTGGTGCCGAGCAGCGGTGCCACGGCACCGTCAGCGCCGGCGCCGGCACCGCTCCCCGCTCCGGGGACCGGCACGGCCGACGGCGGGAACCAGCTGGCGCCCGTGCTTTACACCGCCGCCGGGGTACTGCTGCTGCTCCTGCTGGCCGCCTCACCCCGCCTGGTACGCGGAAGCCGCCGTGCACGGCGCCTCAGGGGGACGGGTGCCGACGGGAACCGGCTGGCGGAACCCCCGCTCGTCTGGTCCGAGCTCCAGGATCTGGCCACGGACTACGGCGTGCGCCCGGAACCGAGCGAGACCCCACGGACGTTCGCGGCCCGGTTGCGCGCTTCGCTCGCCGCGCGTCCGCAGGCCGAAGGAGGGCCGGGCGGCAGGCACGGTGCCAAGCCGGTTGATGCCGAAGCTGCCGGCGCCGAAACGGTGGCCGCCGAAGCGGTTGATGCCGGTACCGCCCATGCCGTGACGGTCCTGACGGATGCCTACGAAAGGCACCAGTACGGCCGGCCCTCTGGCCCGGATTCCGCGGGCGGCCTTCCGGAGCACGCAGCCATCGGGAACATCAGCCAGGTGCGGCAGGCGCTCCGCCGCAATGCCGGCACCGCAGGCCGGCTCCGTGCCGACTGGCTGCCGCCGTCGGTCCTTGCCCGCTGGAGCTCCGTGGCCGGGTGGCCCTTCCGGGTGCTCGGCTGGGCAGCGCTCCGGACGCGGCGCGCCGTCTCGGCGCTGTGGCGCAGGACCCGCACCGGACTCCGGCGCCTGCGGGAGGGCTAACCCCAACGGGAGGATTGACGTACAGCCCTCCCGGCAATTGGCATTTCCCATGTTTGACATGTGACCGGCGCCACCTTATCTTTGAGGAGCGGGAAAGCGCATTCCACAGGAACCTACCCGGCATCCAGTCGGTGGAAATCCCAACAATGTCCGCGGACTGCAGCAGCGGCGGCGGCGCGGGGCGCGACCTTCCCGCCGGATCCGATACCCGAGGACGGGGCGCATCCGGCGGGACAGACGATTTGTCCAAAGGAGGACGACATGAAGAGCGACACACACAAGCTGCGGACCTCTGCTGAATCGATTCAGACCGGCACGCGCCGGTCGAGCAGCAGGAAGGCTGCCGCCAGTGGCTGGGTGGGCAGCGCCCTGGAGTACTATGACTGGTTCATCTACGCCCAGGCCGCGGCCCTGGTCTTCCCCACCGTCTTCTTTCCGTCAGGAAACCCGACCGTCGCGCTGATCGCGTCGCTCGGCACGTATGCGGTGGGCTACGTCGCACGTCCCATCGGGGCCTTCGTCCTCGGCCAATGGGGCGACAAACACGGCCGCAAGAACGTCCTGGTCCTGGCCATGCTGCTGATGGGCGTCTCCACGTTTGCGGTGGCCCTGCTTCCCACCTACGACCAGGTGGGCATCCTGGCCCCGGTCCTGCTGCTGGTCCTTCGCCTCGTCCAGGGCTTCGCCGTTGCCGGGGAGCTGAGCGGGGCCAGTGCCATGATTGTGGAGCACGCCCCCTTCGGCCGCCGCGGCTTCTATGCCAGCTTCGCCCTGCAGGGCACCCAGGCCGGGCAGATCCTCGCCGCAGCCGTTTTCCTCCCGCTCTCGGCAGTGCTGTCCGCTGAGGACTTCCACGCCTGGGGCTGGCGGGTTCCGTTCCTCCTCAGCGCCTTGGTGGTGTTCGCCGGCTACATCATCCGGCGCCGCGTTGAAGAGACACCTGTCTTTGTGGAGGAGAAAGCCCACCGCGACGTTCCCAAGATGCCGGTGGTCCAGGTGCTGCGCGAAAGCGGACTGAACGTAGTGCGTGCGGTCTGCATGACCCTGGTCAACGTTGTGGGCGTCACCGTGGCGGTCTTCGGCGCGGCCTACGCCACGCAGCCCGGGTATGGCATCGGCATGAGCACCACCGTCTATCTCTGGATTCCGGTGCTGGCCAACGTCATCGCGCTCGCACTCATTCCCTGGTTCGGCGACCTTTCGGACCGCTTCGGCCGGCGCCCCCTGATGATCGTCGGTTCGCTCGGCTCCGGCGCGCTGGCCTACGGGTACCTCTACGCGGTCAGCCAGAACAACGTGCCGCTGACCATCGTTCTTGCGATCCTCATGTGGGGCACGCTGTACCAGGTCTGGAACGCCACTTTCGCCAGCTTCTTCCAGGAGCTCTTCCCCTCCCGCACCCGCGTCACGGGTTTCGCCATCTCACAGAACATCGGGCTCCTGATCACGTCCTTCCTGCCGAGCCTCTTCGCGGTGGTCGCCCCCCCGGGTTCGGCCAACGTTCCGCTCACCGTCGGGTCCATCTGCTTGGGCATCACGGTCGTCGGGGCAATCGCGGCCTGGTCCGCCAAGGAAACGCACCGGATTCCGCTCAGCGAGCTGGGGTCACCGGATGCCACCCCGGTGTCCCGTGAGGAATACGCGGCCGTCCGGGCCACGGCCCGCTGAACAACTGCCGTCAAAAGCCCGCCGCCGCCGTCAAAAGCTCAGCGCCGATGTACTGCTCGCGCAAAGCTGGCCGGTCTAACGCAAAGAAACGCACCTGCAGCAGGTTTCCTGCTGCAGGTGCGTTTCTTTCTTAGCCCGGGATAAACCTAGCCGGCGTAGGGGTCGGCGATGCCGATGTACTGCGTGTAGAGGTATTCCTCAATGCCTTCCAGGCCGCCTTCACGGCCCAGGCCGGACTGCTTGACGCCGCCGAACGGCGCTGCGGCGTTGGAGACGACGCCGGCGTTCAGGCCGAGCATGCCGGTCTCGAGCCGCTCGCCCATCCGGATGCCCCGGTTGAGGTCCTTCGTGAAGACGTAGGCCACCAGCCCGTATTCGGTGTTGTTGGCCAGGCGCACGGCCTCGTCCTCGGACGAGAACGTAATGATCGGGGCGACGGGGCCGAAGATCTCCTCGGCCAGGATCCGGGTCCCCTCGGTGACGCCCTTGAGGATGGTGGGCTGGTAGAAGTAGCCGGGCCCCTCGACCGGGGCGCCGCCGAGCACGGCGGTGGCGCCGGAGGAGACGGCGTCGGTGACCAGTTCGTGGACCTTGTCCCGGCTCTTCGCGTCAATGAGCGGGCCGACCTTGGACTCGGGCTCGGTGCCACGGGCGGTGGTCATTTCCTTCATCTTCGCGGCGAACTTCTCCGCGAACTCGTCCGCGACGGATTCGTGCACGATGAAGCGGTTCGCGGCGGTGCAGGCCTCGCCCATGTTCCGCAGCTTGGCCAGCATGGCACCGGCGACAGCGGCATCGACGTCGGCGTCCTCGAACACCACGAACGGGGCGTTGCCGCCGAGCTCCATCGAGGTGCGCAGCACCGTCTCCGAAGCATCGGACAGCAGGCGGCGGCCCACCTCGGTGGAGCCGGTGAAGGAGAGCTTGCGCAGGCGCTGGTCCTTGATCAGCGGGCCGGTGGTGGCGCCTGCACTGGTGGTGCTGATGACGTTCAGGACACCCGCCGGCAGGCCCGCTTCCTGCATCACGGCGGCGAAGAGGTGGGAGGTCAGGGGCGTCAGGTTGGCGGGCTTGAGCACCATGGTGCAGCCGGCCGCGACGGCAGGGGCGATCTTGCGCGTGGCCATGGCCAGCGGGAAATTCCACGGCGTGATCAGCAGGCACGGGCCCACCGGCTTCTTGGTCACCAGCAGGCGGGACTTGCCGTCCGGGGAGACGGAGTAGCGGCCGAACGCGCGGACGGCTTCCTCCGAGAACCAGCGCAGGAACTCGGCGCCGTAGGTGACTTCGCCGCGGGCTTCTGCGAGCGGCTTGCCCATTTCCAGGGTCATCAGCAGAGCGAAGTCCTCAGCCCGCTCGGTGACCAGTTCAAAGGCCCGGCGCAGGATCTCGCCGCGCTCCCGCGGCGGCACCTTCGCCCAGGACTCCTGGGCAGCGGAGGCGGCATCAAGTGCAGCAGCACCGTCCTCGGCGCCGGCATCGGCGATGCTCAGCAGCACCTTCCCGGTGGCGGGATCCTCGACGTCGAACGTCTTGCCCGACGCCGCGGGACGCCACTCGCCGTTGATGAGCAGGCCGGTGGGAACAGACGCGAGCAATTCGCTTTCGCGTTCTGCGGTAGCGGTGGACTGTGTAGTAACAGACACGGTGACTCCCTCGTCAGCAATCGGATTGCCGGTTATGTGCAGCTCCTGCACGCGGCTTGCCGCCGCCTGCCGCCCGCTGCTTGCTTGGCTGGATTAATGCCACGGTACTGCCCGCGTCTCGGCAGTGTCTACGCATCCCCGCACTGCCCGTCCGGCCATACGTTGTGCAGCTGCACAGCCGCTCTCCTCCCCGCCAGCGGCGGGCAAAGAGGCCCCGAAGGAGCTGTAAATCACCGGGCAGCGAGCACGGCGGAGTACAGTTCCCGTTTGCTTACCCGGGTCTCTTCGGCAACGGCGGCCACGGCTTCCTTAAGCCGGACGCCCTTGGCCACCAGTTCGTTGACGGCGGCGACGCCGTCCTCCGGGGATCCGGGCGCCCGCTCCGGCGCGCCCGCCACCACGACGGCGATTTCTCCGCGCACCTCATTGGCCTCTGCCCACTGCAGCATTTCCCGCAGTGAGCCGCGGAGGACTTCCTCGTAGGTCTTGGTCAGTTCCCGGCAGACCGCCGCACGCCGGTCCGGGCCGAAGCGCTCGTGCAGCGCCCGCAGCATGGCCTCGAGCCGGTGCGGTGCCTCGAAGAAGACCATGGTGCGGCGTTCGGCGTCGAGATCCGCAAGCCTGGCAGCCCGTTCGCCGGCCTTCCGCGGCAGGAACCCTTCGAAACAGAACCTGTCGGTGGGCAGGCCGGACAGAGCCAGGGCGGTAAGGACGGCTGACGGGCCGGGGACGGCCGTGACCGTGAGGCCGGCGGCCACGGCACCTTCGACCAGCCGGAAGCCGGGGTCGGAGACTGCGGGCATGCCGGCGTCGGTGACCATGACAAGTGTTTTTCCGGAGCGGACCTGTTCCAGGAGTTCGGCGGTCTTGGTGGCCTCGTTGTGCTCGTGGTAGCTGATGATGCGCCCGCTCACGGCGACATCCAGGCTCTGCACGAGGCGGTGCAGCCGCCGGGTGTCCTCGGCCGCCACGATGTCCGCCGTCGCCAGCAGCTCCACCAGCCGGGAGGAGGCGTCGCCCACGTTGCCGATGGGTGTTGCCGCCAGGACGATCCGCCCCGGGCCGCCGCCGCGAAGGTCCTGTTCCCTCCGTCCGGCTGTGCCCGCGGCCGGTTCTGAACTGCCGGAAGCGTTTGCGTTGCCGGACGGGTCGGAACTGCTGTCAGGGGCGGTGCTCGGTTCTTGGTCCACGGATCCAGCCTACTGCGGCCCGGCCAGCTCCCGGGCCGTTCCCCCAAACGGTTCCCCAAACCGGTCTGCCAAGCCGCAAACGGTAGCATGGGCTCGTGACGCAGACCTCCGTGCGGCCTGACGGGGCCGAACCAACAAGCACCCCGCCTTCTGCACCCCCCACGGAAGGCCGCGGTCCGCACGGGAAGCGCTGGATCAGCCGTCCCTCGGAAGCATTCACGGCAGATGCCCTCACCCGGCGCCTGATCGGCGGCATCCGGACCTGGCGGGACTACCCGCCGTCGCTCCGGCTGTGGTTCTGGCTGATTCCCGCCCTGACGGCAGCGGTGGGAGGGATCCTGAGATTCGTCCGGCTGGATGTCCCGCGCAGCCTCGTGTTCGACGAGACGTACTACGTCAAGGACGGCTATTCGCTGCTGGTGAGCGGCTATGAGCGCAGCTGGCCGGACAAGGCCAACGACGCCTTCATTGCCGGCAACCCCAACGTGCTGCTGGACACCCCCGAGTATGTGGTCCACCCGCCCGTCGGCAAATGGATGATTGCTGCAGGCATGTGGCTGTTCGGGGCGGACAACCCCTTCGGCTGGCGGTTCGCCGCCGCGCTGACCGGCACCCTGTCCGTCGCCCTTCTCGCGCTGATCGCCCAGAAACTCTTCGGCTCGCTGGTCCTTGGTGCGGCTGCCGGGCTGCTGCTCGCCGTCGACGGGCATCACCTCGTCCTGTCCCGCACGTCGCTGCTGGACATCTTCCTGATGTTCTGGCTCCTGGCGGCGTTCGGCGCCCTGCTGCTGGACCGCGACGACGGCCGGCGCCGGCTGGCTGCAAGGCTCGGCAGGCAGGCGGCGGCCTCGCCCACCGGCAGGCCATCCACGCTGCAGCTGCTGTCCGGGCCGTGGCTGGGCGTCCGCTGGTGGCGGGTCGTGGCGGGCATCTGCCTGGGCCTGGCCGTCGGCACGAAGTGGTCGGCACTGTTCTTCCTGGCCGGCTTCGGGCTCCTGACGGTGTTCTGGGACCTGAGCGCGCGCCGCATCGCCGGCATCCGAGGCTGGATCAGCGCCGGGATCATCAAGGACGGGCTCCTGGCCTTCGTCAGCATGGTGCCCGTGGCCGCCGTGACCTACGCCGCCAGCTGGACCGGATGGTTCCGCTCCACGGATGCCTACTACCGGCGGTGGGCGGAGACGAACCCCAGTGCGGAATGGGGCTGGCTGCCGGACCCGGTGCGGTCCCTGGCCCACTACCACCTTGAGGCCTACAAGTTCCATCAGGGGCTCAGCTCCGAGCATCCGTACGAGGCGAGTGCCTGGAGCTGGCTGGTGATGGGCAGGCCCACCTCGTTCTTCTACGAGTCCCCCAAGCAGGGCACCCCGGGCTGCGACTTCGCCACCTGCACTTCGGCCATCCTGTCCGTCGGCAACCCGCTGATCTGGTGGAGCGCCGCCATCTCACTCGTGGTCCTGCTGTTCTGGTGGGCCGGCAGGCGCGACTGGCGCGCCGGCGCCGTACTGGCCGCCGTCGCTTCCGGCTACCTGCCGTGGTTCATGTACCCGGAACGCACCATGTTCTTCTTCTACGCGGTGTCCTTCGAGCCTTTCCTGGTCCTGGCTCTCGTGTACTGCCTGGGCCTGGTGCTGGGGAAAAGCACCGATCCGCCGTGGCGCCGGCGCTCCGGACTGTACGGCGTTGCCCTGTTCCTGGTGGCCGCCGTGCTGGTTTCGGCCTTCTTCTACCCCGTCTGGACTGCCGAGATGATCACGTACCAGGACTGGCGGCTCAGAATGTGGATGCCTTCCTGGATCTGAGGCACGATTGCAGGTGGAACCCGGACGTGACGATCGACGAAATGGAGACCCGCCTGTGAGGGAAGCAAGCACGGAACTGATGGTTGCGCTGGAGGACAGCAGCAACGTCACCGACCTGCTCCTGGACTGCTACCGGAACAATCCTTCACACGCCGTCTACGCCCGCCGGGACGCCAGTGGCTGGCAGAACATCACAGCCGGGCATTTCCTGGACCAGGTCACCGCGCTGGCCAAAGGACTCATAGCCGGCGGTCTGGCACCCGGGGACACCGTCGCCGTCCTCTCCGCCACCCGTTATGAGTGGACGCTGGTGGATTTTGCCATCTGGTTTGCCGGGGGCGTGACCGTCCCCATCTACGAAACCTCCTCGGCGAGCCAGGTGGAGTGGATCCTGTCCGACTCCGGTGCCGGCCGTGTTTTCGTGGAGGACCGCCAGAAGGCGGGGCTGCTGGAGCAGGTCCTGGCGGCCTCCAGCGTCCTGGCCGGCCGCCTGGTGCCGGTGGTCCGGATGGATTACGACGGCGATGCCCCCAACCTTGCCAGCCTCGCCGCCGCGGGGGCCGGGGTGACGGACGCCGAACTGGAGCGGCACCGCTCGGCCGCTGCGCTCTCGGACGTGGCCTCCCTCGTCTACACCTCCGGCACCACCGGCCGGCCCAAGGGCTGCGAGATCACGCACGGGAACTTTGCCCTCGTGGCCAGGAACATCGTGGCCTTCCTTCCCGAGCTGCTGCAGCAGGAGAACGCCAGGACCCTGATGTTCCTGCCGCTGGCCCACGTGCTGGCCCGGGCGGTTCAGGTGGTCTGCCTCACGGCCGGAGTGACGCTCGGCCACACCTCGGGAAACGCGCAGCTCCTTGATGACCTGCGCACCTTCAAACCCACCTTCCTGCTGGCTGTGCCCCGCATCTTCGAGAAGATCCGCGCCGGGGCGGAACAGAAGGCGAAGGACGCCGGGAAGTCGCGGCTGTTCACTGCAGCCTCCCGGGTGGCGGTCCGGTACTCGGAAGCGCTGGATTCCGTTGCACGGGGCGAGGGCGGCGGCCCTGGCGTGGCCCTGCGGGCACAGCACGCGCTGTTCGACCGCCTCGTCTATCCCCGCTTGCGCCAGGTGTTCGGCGGCAGCATGAAGTACGCCGTTTCCGGGGCAAGCCCGCTGAATGCGCGCGACGCACACTTCTTCAGGGGTGCGGGGATCACCGTGCTCGAGGGCTACGGCCTGACAGAGACCACGGCGCCATGCACAGTGAACACCGCAGGCCTGACCCGGGTGGGCACGGTGGGCATCCCGGCGCCGGGCACAACCATCCGCATTGCCGAGGACGGCGAAGTCCTGGCCAGGGGCATCGGCGTGTTCAAGGGATACCACGCCAATGCGGCGGCTGACGCCGAGGCGTTCACCGATGGCTTCTTCCGCACCGGGGACCTCGGATCCCTCGACGCCGACGGGTTCCTCACCATCACCGGGCGCAAGAAGGACCTGCTGGTCACTGCCGCCGGCAAGAACGTCGCCCCCGGACCGCTCGAGGAGAAAATCCGCGAACACCGGCTCGTGGGCCACGCCGTGGTGGTGGGTGACGGAAAGCCGTTCGTCTCTGCCCTGGTCACCCTGGATCCGGAGGGCCTCGAGCACTGGTGCAGGGAGCGCGGCGTTCCCGTGCCAGGATCCGCCGAGGCCTGCGCCGATCCCGCCGTGCGCAGTGCCATCCAGGAAGCGGTGGACGGTGCCAACAGCCTCGTCTCCAAGGCAGAGTCCATCCGCAAGTTCCGGGTCCTGGACGCCGCCTTCTCCGTGGAGTCAGGCCACCTGACGCCCTCCCTCAAACTCAAGAGGGCCGCCGTCGTCAAGGATTTTGAGGCAGAAATCGGGCAGCTGTACGGCTAAACGCAGCTGTACGGCTAACAGGCGTCGCCGCGGGACCGCTACAGGTTGGCGGGCCGTACGGTGGCCGGCTCCGGAGAGTCATCGGCGCCGGCTTCATCCTCCGCTTTTTCCCCTTTGCGCCCCTTCCGGACGGGAGCCAGTCCGCGACGCCTGCGGGTGGGCCAGGTCAGGATCAGCGTCACCACGGCCGTAACCAGGACCAGCGCGGCGATGACCAGGCCGGCGTCAATCCAGAACTGGCCGGGGAAGAGCCGGATCAGCGTATCCTCCAGCGCAAATGTCCAGGAGCCGGCGGCGAAGAAGATGCGGTGGAACTCGGTGAAGAACTGCTGCCAGCCGAGGACGGCCAGCGTGCCCAGGCCGATGATGAGCACCAGCGTCACAATGGAGCCGGCAAACAGACCCCGGCGCACTCCCCCGGGGGTGCGGCGCCGCAGGTAGATGATGGCGATGATGCTGATCAGGATGAGCAGGGCACCGGCTCCAAACGCGGACAGGATGACGAGCTTCACGTCGGCCATGTGGCTGACCTCGCCGTCCTTGAACAGCTTTTCGCCGCTGCGGTTAACCAGTTCGCCCAGGTAGCGCGGACCGGACCAGTTGCTCAGGTAGTCCACGGCGTAGGAGCCGTAGGTCATGCGGTCGTCCGAGTTGAATCCGTAGCCGTCGCCGGGGAAACCGGGCCGGTGGTACTCGGCCCAGAGGAAGAGCGGGCTGGTCACGGCGCGCACGGCCAGGACCAGGAGGATTATGGGATAGAAAATGGCCAGCAGGACCTGGAGGAAACGGGGCAGCACCGGCTTGGCCCTGGCCGCCTGCTCGCGTTCGGCGTTCCGGCGTTCCACTTCCTCCTCGGGCGGGCGGACCTGGAGGGCGGACGTAGGCAGTGGTTCACTGAAAGGCTTTGGTTCGCTGTACGGCTTTGGTTCGCTGTACGGCTTTGGTTCACTGGTCGGCTTTGGTTCACTGGTCGGCTTTGGTTCGCTGAAGTGGGCGCCCGCGAGCGCGGATCCAGCCCGGGCCGGCCTGTCCGCCGCCGCGCTGCTGCCGGACCCGGTGTTCCGGTCTGCTGCCGCATCCTGGTCTTTTTCAGCGTTTTCGGCGGCCGCCGCCTCCGCAGCCTTGCGGTCGGCACGGCTTTCCGGCTGGGCTCCGGCTGAAGCTTCCTCCGGACGTGCTGCAGAGGGGCTGGCCCCGTCCCCCTCGGCGGCACGGGCTGCAGGGGCCGGCTTCATCCATTCAAACGCCGGCTCGTCGGTGTCCTCCGCGGGATCCAGCGCAGGGCTCGCCGCCGGATCCAGCCGCGGATCAAGGCGTCCGGACGGGGTCGGAGAATTGTCTTTCACTGCAGCTTCACTTCCGTAGGCGTCCACGCACTGTCGTACCGGGATAAACCGGGGCCAGGCAGCGCTTCGTATCTCCCCAAGAGCCTACCGTCAGCCACTCCGGCACCGCGATGTGCCACCCCGCCGCCTGCGGGAATTATCGGCCGGCAGTCATAATCATGCTGCAAGTTCTGTATGGCCGGCGTCCTGGCTGCCCAGGTCGCCCCGGGCTCCGCTGCGGTAGGCCCGTGCCCCGCAGACCAGCACATACAACCAGTATGCGGCCAGCACCGCCGCACCGATACTGATTTTCGCCCACACCGGCAAGGTGCTGGGCGTTACGAAGCCCTCCACGAGGCCGGAGACGAAGAGCACCAGGACCAGGCCAAGCGCCACCGTGATCATGGATCGTCCCTCTGCCGCGACGGCGCGGGACCTGGTCCGGGCGCCCGGCGACACCATGGCCCAAAAGATCCGCAATCCGGCAGCACAGGCCACGAACACCGCCGTCAGCTCCATCAGCCCGTGCGGCAGGATGTAGCTGAAAAACACGTCGGTCTTGCCCACCGCAGCAAACATCCCGGCGGCAACCCCCACCCCCTGGGCATTGGTGAACAGGATCATCGGCACCCAGAATCCGGTGATGCCCAGGGCCACCGCCTGGGCACTGATCCAGGCGTTGTTGGTCCAGACGGCCCCGGCAAACGACGCTGCAGGATTCTCCGAGTAATAGTCGATGAAGTCCTCTGTCACGTACCGCTGGACCTCCGCTTCCGAGGCGACAGCGCGCAGGGCCTCGGGCGAGGTGCCGATCCAGAGGGCGTAGGCGAAGCCAACAAGGCAGAACGCGGCGCCGCAGGCCACGGTCAGCCACCGGATCCGGTACAGGGCGGCCGGAAGCGCCAGAACGAAAAACTGCGCCAGGTCTTCCATGAAGTTCGACCGGGCACCGGTGAAGCGGGTCCGTGCCTGCGCCAGGGAGGCGGACAGGGACGCCGACAGCCCGCTCTCCGGCCCGGTGGAGCGCAGCAGGGAGAGGTGGGCGGAGGTCACCTGGTACAGGCGCAGCAGCTCATCGGCGTCGGCCCCGCTCAGGCGCCGCTTGTTCGCCAGGTCATGCAGGCGCGACCAGGTGTCCGAGTTGACGGCGGAGAAGGCGTCCATGTCCACGCTCCTACCCTAGCCTGCGGGGAATAGACTTTAGGCGACCGGTGGCCGATCAACGTACGGGGCAGGAATTGACTCCACTCATCACAGGCGAGGCAGTCGTCCTTGAGCTCCGCCCGGCGACTTTCGCTGCCCGCGCCCTCGGCCTGGTGCTCGACGTCGTGGTGCAGTCCGCGCTGCTGATAGGCATACTGACGGCGGTGGGCGCCGCCCGCGATGAGCTGGACGCCGCCGCTGCCGGGGCGCTCACCCTGGTCAGCGTGGTGTTGTGCTTCGTCATTGTTCCGGCCACCGTGGAGACCCTGACCCGCGGCCTCTCGCTGGGGAAACTGGCGGCCGGCCTGAGGATAGTACGTGACGACGGCGGGGCCATCCGGTTCCGCCACGCTGTCATCCGGGCGCTGATCGGCTTCCTGGAGATCTACCTGACCTTCGGCGGTGTTGCGATCGCCGTCGCCCTCTTCGACGGCAGGTCCCGCCGGCTGGGGGACATCGTGGCCGGCACCTACTCGCTGCGTCGCCGGGTTCCGGTGGAACCGGCCATCGTCCCCCTCGCCCCGCGGCACCTCGCTGCCTGGGCGGGAGCGGCGGACATCGGCCGGATTCCGGATGCACTGGGCCGCCGGGCCGCGCAGTTCATGCGCCAGGCTCCGCGGATGTCCCCGCTGTCCCGCAGCGGCATGGCGGCAGCCCTCGCCACCGAAATGTCCGGATATGTGGCCCCGTCCCCGCCGCCCGGTACCACTCCCGACGACTACCTCGCTGCCGTGCTGGCCGAACGGCGCACGCGCGAACTGCGCCGTCTTAGTGCGGCACGGGCGCAAAGCAACCGGATCGGTGAACGGCTTCACCGGCTGCCGTTCACAGCGGGGCGGGAGACCTGAAGCGCCCGGTCACCCCCGGCACAGCAGGCCAGCGTTTGGCGAAGAGCCCTAGCGCTTGGCGTACTGGGCCCAGGGAATGTTCCAGTCGCCGTAGCCCTCGAGCGGCTCGACCGGCGGGGCGCCCGTGTTCAGGACCTGGACGACGTCGCCGGACTTCATGTTGTTGAAGAACCAGGCAGCATCCGCGGGCAGCAGCCCGACACAGCCGTGGGAGACGTTCGCAACGCCCACCGAGCCCCACGCCGACTGGAGCGCCTGGTGGACATACACGCCGGAGGACGTGAGCCTGTTCGCGTACTCCACGGTCAGCGGCGGGTAGTAACCCTTGTCGCCCGGCTTCAGGCCGATGCTTCCCGCGTTGAACTTGGAATGCCGCTCCTGCTCCATGATCACGGCGTAGCCGGTCGGGGAAAGCCAGTCGGACCCGCCCAGGGTGACGGGGGCGGTCCTGACCAGTTTGCCGTCGAAGTAAACCTTCATGGTCTTGGTGTTGTCGTCCACCACGGCGAGGCGCTGCTGGCCCACCTTGAACTGCACCTTGGCGTTGAAGTTGCCGATCATGCCGTTGCCGAAGTCCACCCCGAAGAGCTTCATGTCCACGGTGACCTGGCTGTTGGACGCCCAGAACTTCTCGGGGCGGATGCGGGCCTTCTGGTCCGAGTACCAGTGCCAGGCGACGGGCTGCTTGGAGGAGACGCTGATCTTGACGGCCTTTTCCACCGCGGCCTTGTTGGTGACGGGCTCACTGAACACGATGTCGATCGGCTGCCCTGCGCCGACGGTGGAGCCGTTCTCGGGGTACACGGCGGCGTCCGCTTCATTGGCGGGCTCCACGGTGGTGAAGGTCTGGGCCTTCTTGGTCTCCCGGCCCGCCTCATCCACGATGGTGTAGCTGTAGCTGTAGGGTGTGTTGAACTGCAGCGGGTCCACGGCCGTCCACGTGCTGCCGTCGGCGCTCACAGTGCCTTGGACGGGCTCTCCCCCGGCGGCCGGCACCAGCACAACGTCCTGAACGCGGCCGTTGACGGCCTTCACTGAGGGCGCCACCGCGGGATTGACGCCCTTGGCGCCGTCGAGCGGAGTCACGCCCAGTTCCACAGCCTTGACCACCGGGCTGGCGAGGCCCGGTTCATTGCGGACCGGGCTGGAGGCCTCGGATTGGGGTGTGGGGTTTGCCCAGCCAGGGGCGGTGGCGACGCCGATTCCGCCGGCAGCAACCGCAGCGCAAATGGCGACGACGGCGATGATTTTGCCGGTTTTCCGGTTGTTCTTTTCCGTCATGACTGGTTTCTCCGTGTCCCACCGGGCTGCCGATCGGCATCCGTCCGTGTGCCCAGCGGTAACGCTGACCAGCCAATTTTATCGCACGGCAGTGCTGCGCCTGACCCGGCGGCCACGGCGCGCCGGGCTGCCAGGGTGGAGGGCGCGCCGTAGCCGGTGACTGTCAGTAGCGGTAGTGATCCGGTTTGAACGGGCCGGCCACGTCCACGTCCAGGTAGTCGGCCTGGTCCTTGGACAGCTCGGTCAGTTCAACGCCGAGGGCGTCGAGGTGAAGCCGCGCGACCTTCTCGTCCAGGATCTTGGGCAGTACGTAGACCTGCTTTTCGTATTCCCGCTCGCCTTCGGGCTGGTCCTTCTTGGTAAACAGTTCGATCTGGGCGATGGTCTGGTTGGCGAACGAGTTGCTCATCACGAACGACGGGTGGCCGGTGGCGTTGCCCAGGTTCAGCAGACGCCCTTCGGACAGGACGATGATGGACCGCGCGTCGTCTGCCGAGTCGCCGCCGAAGACCCATTCGTGGACCTGGGGCTTGATCTCGACCTTGCGGATCCCGGGGATCCGGGCGAGGCCGGCCATGTCGATCTCGTTGTCGAAGTGGCCGATGTTGCCCACGATGGCCTTGTTCTTCATGCCCGCCATGTGCTCGGCCATGATGACGTCCTTGTTGCCCGTGGTGGTGATGAAAATGTCGCCCTGGTCCAGGACACTCTCCAGCTTGGCCACCTGGTAGCCGTCCATGGCTGCCTGCAGCGCACAGATGGGGTCGATTTCGGTGACGATCACGCGGGCTCCCTGGCCGCGGAGTGCCTCGGCGGCGCCCTTGCCCACATCGCCGTAGCCGCAGACGACGGCGACCTTGCCGCCCATGAGGACGTCGGTGGCCCGGTTGAGGCCGTCCGGAAGGGAGTGCCGGATGCCGTACTTGTTGTCGAACTTGCTCTTCGTCACGGAGTCGTTGACGTTGATCGCCGGGAAGAGCAGCTTGCCCTGTTCGGCGAGCTGGTACAGGCGGTGCACGCCGGTGGTGGTCTCCTCGGTGACGCCGTGGATGCCGGCCGCGAGGCGGGTCCACTTCTTCGGGTCCTCGGCCAGGGTCCGGCGCAGGACGTCCAGGACGATCCCGTATTCCTCGGGGTCGTTGGCTGCCGGGGCGGGAACGGCGCCGGCAGCCTCGAATTCCACGCCGCGGTGCAGCAGCAGCGTGGCGTCGCCGCCGTCGTCGAGAATCATGTTGGGGCCCAGCTCAGGGTTCGCGTCGGCACCCGGCCAGGTGAGGATCTGCTCAGCCGTCCACCAGTATTCCTCCAGCGTTTCGCCCTTCCAGGCAAACACGGGAACGCCCTGCGGGTCTTCCACGGTGCCGGCGCCCACCACGACGGCGGCAGCGGCCTCGTCCTGCGTGGAGAAGATGTTGCAGGAGGCCCACCGGACCTCGGCACCGAGTGCGGTGAGGGTCTCGATGAGGACTGCGGTCTGCACGGTCATGTGCAGCGAACCGGCGATCCGGGCGCCCTTGAGGGGCTGGCTGGGTCCGAATTCCCGGCGCAGCGACATGAGGCCCGGCATCTCGTGCTCGGCGAGGCGGATCTGGTGGCGCCCGGCCTCGGCCAGGGAGATGTCGGCAACCTTGTAATCGAACGTCATGGGAATCCTTTGCTGTATCCGGCGTCTAGCCTTGTGCGGTGCTGGCTGGGTGTTAGGCGGTGGGGGCGGCCGCTGCGGGGCCGCCGTCGTGCTGGTCCGACCGGGCGGCCGTTGCGGCGGCGCGAAGCTCCGGCGGAAGCAGCAGCGGGATGCCGTCCTCGATGGCGTACCGGACCCGCTCGCCGGTCTCCGCCGCCGACGTTGAGACGAGTTCCTCGCCCTCCTGGGTCAGGGCCGATCCGGTGACCGGGCACCGCAGGACGGACAACAGTTCAGGACTGATCTTTGGCATGGTGGATGCTCCCTGCTGGGCACAAGCGCGATGGCTGACGGAATTCAGCTTCCAGCCTACCGCCAGTTCGGTACGAGGATGGTTTGCGAACGGCCGGGACGGCTCCCGGGGATGGTCCGCACGGAATCAGGAGGGTTCGCGCAGGATGCGCAGGTGGCCGCGGCGGGTGCCCTCCGTTGCGGCGGGCGCCTCCAGCGCCGAGTGGGCGGCGCGCTGACCCGGGGCCGGGGACGCCGGGCGGGATGCAGCCTCACGGACGGCGTCGGCCAGGGCCAGAAGGTCGTCTGGACCCGGCTGGGGCGGCTGCGAAGGCATGGCCAGGCGGAGCACTTCCCAGCCGCGCGGCACGGTCAGCGAACCGGCGTGCTGCTCGCAGAGGTCGTAGCAGTGCGGCTCCGCGTAGGTCGCCAGCGGGCCGAGGACGGCGGTGGAGTCCGCGTAGACGTACGTCAACGTGGCCACCGCGGACTGGCGGCAAGCTGATCTTGAACACTGACGTATTGCACCCACGAAAACACAGAATACTCCGCCCCAGGCAGATTTCCCGACATTGACGGCGGCCCGCGCCACGGCGGCGGGCCTGCCGGCGCCACGACGGCGGGGCTCCGGTCCGGTTATGTCGCGCAAATCATTTGGCGGGTCTAGAGTCTGTATATGCAGTCATCGCACCACTCTTCGGGTTTCACGGTCCGGTTGGCTGACCCGGATTCGCCCCGGGACGCTGCCGGGGTTCCTGCTGGCCGGAGCTTCGTCCAGCGCCGGCGCAACCGGCACGGCCGCGGCCTGCGGGGCGAACTGCTGCTGCCCACCCTCCCCGGTTACCGGAGCCGCTCGGACCGGTTCGATGAATTCGTGATGGACTCCGCCCAGCGGCTACACGACATCTGGGGCAAGCCCCTCGACGGCGTCCGGTTCGCCGTCGATGAGATCCCGCCAAACCTCGAACAGCTTCTGGCCGAGCGCTCACCCGCGCCGCTGGGCTGCTACACCCCTGCCACCGAGGATGAGGGGCCCATCATCACGTTGTACCGCCGCGTGGTTGAGCAGGCCTGCCCGGTCAAGGAGGAGCTCCAGGACCTGGTGCATGATGTGGTGGTGGAGCACACCGCCGAGATGCTCGGCGTGGCCCCGGAAACGCTGGACCCCGTCTACCGCCGGCGTTACTAGCGCGGCGCTACTGGCGGCCGGCCCGAAAACACCAGGGCCCGGTCCTGAAAACCGGGCGCACCTCAGCTAGTAGCCCAGCGTCACCGGTACTTTTTCCTGCCCCTCCGCGCCCGGGGTTATGGCCACCGTGGAGATGTCGTTCCGGCCCTCCCGCTCCAGCAGCACCGTGCCGTAGGCCGCACCGCCGGAAGCGGACACCAGGTAGCCGACGACGGCCGAGTTCCCGATCCGGTCGGCAGCCTTGAGGGCGGTGGTAGTGCCGGCGGCGATGTCCGCGGTGGCCGCGGTACGGAGTTTCCCGTCGGCCGTGACCGGCGTATAGGAAATGGTCGCCCTGTCATCAAGGGCTCCGAAAACCAGCAGCCGTTCCCCGCCCTGGGGAAGCGGGACCACGTGCTGGCTGCCCAGCTGGGCGGACGCGGGCGACCAGGCGAAATCCAGGCTCTGGCCGGCCTTCAGACCCCGGCTCACCCGGGCCGCGGCCACGATGCTGACATCGGAGGTGGCCGAGACCGTGTACTGGCCGGCGGGCACTCCGGCCAGTGGCACCTCCGTGACGGTGCCGGCTTTGGCGGTGACCACGCCTCCTCCCGGGAGTGCCTGCTGCCCGGCCCGGCCGAACAGCTTGACCTCCACCACGGCGTCCGACGGGCCTGGCACGGTGATCTGCAGCGACGGGCCGGCGTCGTCGAACCCGGATTCTCCGGTCAGCGACTTCACGTCCCCGGCGTCCTGGATGTCGATGCCCGTCATCACCTGGGAGGGACCCGCGGATATCCCGGGCGCAATAAAATCGACGCCGCCGGAGGTCAGCCCGCGCAGCACGCTCTGCTGGATGAAGCCGCTGACCGGACCGCCGGAGCTTCGGACGTGCACGCTGAGCCGTTCTTCACCGGGCGCGAGACCGGCCAGGACGATGGAGCGGGTCGTCTTGGGTCCCACGAGCAGGCCGCGGCTGCCTGAGGCCTTGATCTGGCCGGCCTTCCCGTAAAGCTCAAGGTTCACGGTTGCGGGCGTGGTGGAAGCGTTGGTGAGGTTGAGGACGCTGCTGCGGCCCAGGGCTGTGTTGGCGCCGCTAAGCCATAGGTCGTTCGACGGCGTCTGGCAGGCGGCCGCTGCAGAGCCCTGGAGGTCCCCGTCCGTCGCCGTATAGGCCATGAGTGCTGCCGCCGCAGGCTGCCGGTTGGCCAGGGCGTCCGCAGACAGGACGCTGACGTCTTCCACGGTTTCCCCTTCGAGGGCCGCGGCGAGCAATCCGGAGGAACCGGCCGGAGCCGTGGCCGAGCCGGGCGCCTTGGCAATCCGCTGCAGCTCCGACCCCTTCAGCGCGGAAAGCGCACTGCCGGGAAGACTGCCGCCCGCCGAGCTGACCACCAGGGCGGACACAGAGCTTTTGGCGGTGGCGGATTCGGGGCTGAACTGGGGGTCGGTCCCCACCGGGGTTCCCTCGAGGAGCCGCGCCGGGGCAGGGCAGACATCCTGGACGCTTCCGGCCGGAACGGCCGCTTCCGCCACGCCGAGCGGCCGGGCTGACGACGGCTGCGGCGCCAGGGCTGTTGCCGCAACCAGTCCCCCGCCGGCGGCAAGGATGACGGCGCCGGAGAGCAGCCCGGCCGCCACGCCGCGGCGGCCGCCTATGCGGCTGGCCCCGCCGGGCCGGCCACCGGACGCCTTGCTTTCGGCATCTTTGCTTCCGACATCTTTGCTTCCGGGATCTTTGCTTCCTGCGGCCCGGCTCCCGGACGCCTTGCTTTCGGTAGCCCCGGCTGCCGGGCTGATGCCCCGCTTAGCAGCCTTTCCGCCGTCGTTCTCTTCCTCATGCATTCTGGTATTCCTTACGCAGGGCGCCTTCGTCCCTGGACAGGCCGGTGTTGGGGCGCCGTGCCGGCATTGGCAGCGCCAGCAGGACCGTCAGGCCAATGACGGCGGCCTGGAGGATGCCGGACCAGAGGGCCCAGGGGCTTTCGTACCGGACTGTCACCTGGCCGGCCTGCGGAGGCAGCGTGAAGGCCTGTGACCAGCCGGAGGTGGTGGACGTCAGTCTGCGGCCGTCGAGCCAGGCGGTCCAGCCGGGATCCGCCCGCTCGGCGAGCACGAGCAGCCGGCCTTCAGGTCCTTTGGGGACCTCGGCCTGGGCGCCGGTCAGATCCGAGCGGACCAGCCCGATGGTGGCACCCTTGCTGTCGACGATGCGCACTCGGTGGGCGACGTCGGCGGGCTGCAGGACGGCGTCGTTCAGCGGTGTCACCCGCCAGAGCCAGCCGGAGTCAGTGGGCCCGACGGCCGTCAGCCCGGGAACAGCGTCCATCCGGCTGGCGGTCAGCTGAGCCGCCGTGTCCGCGGCGCGCAGGACGATGAATCCGACGCCGAGCCGCTCCAGTTCGGGCCGCGGGTCGACGCCGCGGGCAGCCACCAGCGTGGCCACGCTGGTGCGCAGCGCAGCGGTGACCTCGTCGTCGTCGCGGACCGCTTCCTGCCCGGGTGTGCCCAGGATGTCCCGGGCCGCCGCGATGGCTGAGAGGCTGTCCAGTGTGGTGCCGCGTCCGCGCATGAGGGTGGCGCTGTAGGTTCCGTCCTCGCCGGTGCTGATCAGCAGTGTCCGGGTCTGCTCCGGCCCCTCGCCGCGGTCCACCGCGGTGGCGGGCAGCACCCGCGGGTCCGTGGGACCCACGAGCCGTGGCGTTCCGAGGTGGGCGGTGCCGGCCTGCACCGTGGCATCGGCCGGCTGCACCACGTTCTGCGCGGTCCATGCCGCCAGCCCGGCCAGCGGTCCGGCGAGCAGGAGCACCAGGACCAGCACCGCAGTGACGCGGGCCGCGGTAGCGCCACGCGTTCCCCGGGCACGGAGTTGGCTGTCCGGACCGGAGCCGGCAAGCGTCAGCAGGCCGTCGCCTCCGATGACCGCTGCCGCGAGCAGCGCGAAAACGGCGGCGGAGACGGTCGGACCGGTGAACGGCACCACGAGGGCCTGCGCGCCGGCGCCGGTGGCGACATGGGCTGCCAGCCAGCCGCCGGCCAGCGCCAGCAGCGCCACGGCCCAGAGGACCCGGGCCACACGGCCCCGGCGGTCCGGGTGGACCCGGAGCGGAACGAAGAGCGCGGCAACAGCCAGCGCAAGCAGCGGCACCCCTACCAGGAGGGCCAGCAGGAGCGCCCACGGGACGGAGCCGCCAGAAAAGAACGCCAGCCCGGAAAGCCCGCCGGCGGGGTCGAAACTGAGCGGCTGGCCCAGGATCTGCTGCCACACCGGGGCGGCCTCGAAAGGCAGAGGCAGCCCGGGGTCAGCAAGCAGCGCCCTGGGCCGGTCCAGGGTGGACAGGGCAAACGGGACGAACAGTGCAGCACTCGGCAGCAGCGCCCACCAGAGCGTGCGTCCGCGTTTCCGGAGCAGCAGGCTCAGGAGGATGATGACGGCGGCGGCCGGCAGCAGGAGCGACGGTGCGGCGGCGGTGATGACCGCCAGCGCCAGCCCCGCAGCTGCGGCTGCCGTCCAGGACGGCGTGCCGTTGACCCCGGGCTTGGCCGGTGGCTGGTCAGCGAGGCTGCCGGCCGGCACCGGGGCGAAGCGGCCGCGTCCGACGGCGGAGCCGGTGGCCCGCAGCAGCGCGAGGACCAGCAGCGGCGTCATGAGGTGGACCAGCACCGCTCCGACGCGCCCCTGGTTGACGGCCACCTGCAGGGCCGGCGCCGCCGCCCAGACCAGCGCAGCGGCCAGCCGGAAGCGGCGGTAGGAGGTCAGGGCTCCGGAAGCGAACCAGGCAGTCAGTCCGGAGAGCGGCATGGCCAGCAGGAGCAGCCAGACGACGGCGCCGTTCGCGTTGCCGCCGCCCAGCAGGCCAAGGATCCACAGGACGTAGTCGAACGGGTCGCCGTGGCCGGGAAGTCCTGCGCCCAGTCCGATCCACCAGCTGGAGGCGTGGTGCCAGATGTCCTCCAACCGGGCAGAGACCGGCAGGAGCGCCCCGCCTCCAGCGGCGTCTGCCTGGAAAAGCGCGGCCAGGCCGGCGAAGGACGCCGCGGCGGCAATGATCACGGCGGCGACGGCCCCGTTGCCTACCCAGCCCCGCTCGCTCGTGGACAGGGCTGCAAAGTCGTCCGTCGAGTCGCCGCTGGGTTGTTGCTCCAGCGGGTCATTGCTGTCCTCGGTGGCCCGGGCGTCGTCCGCGCCGAGGGCTTCCATCAGGGAGCGCCGGTGGCCCCAGACTTCGCGCCGTTCGGTCTGCAGCGCCTTGACCACGGAGCGCCGGACACGGCGGGTGCGGCCAGCGTTGCGCCGCCCGCGGGCGAGGGCGGCGGGCCTGGCGAGGGCAGCGGCGGTGGCCAGGAGCTGCGAAAAGCCGTACCCGGGGTCCTTCACGGCGATGCTGAAGACCAGCCGGAGGAGGCTCCCAAGGAGCGCGCCCACAGCGTGCAGCGGCAGCGCCCAGAGCGGGGCGTGCTTGAGCCGCAGGTGCACCTGTGCCCGGCGCGCGGCGGAGGCGGTGCCAAGGGCGTGCGGCCGGTGCGAGACGTGGAACATTTTCGCGCTGGGAACCACCACCACGCGGTGCCCGGCCAGCCGGTTCCGCCAGCAGAAGTCGACGTCGTCGCCCGTGCCGGGAAGCGCCGGGTCAAAGCCTTTGAGATGTTCCCAGATATCCCGCCTGACCAGCATGCCGGCGGAGTTGACCGCGAACGTGTCGGAACGCCCGTCGTACTGCCCCTGGTCGAGTTCGTCCGCCTCGATCAGCGTGAGCCGCTCGGCCCAGCGGCTGGTGGAAAGCCCGACGTCGATCAGGCGCCGTTTGGCGTTCCAGTCCAGTTGCTTGCAGCCGGCAACCGTGACGGAGGGGGCACGCTCCACAGCGTGCAGCAGTTCGGCAAGGGCCTCGGGCGCTGGCGCCGCGTCATCGTGCAGCAGCCAGATCCATTCGGACCGGTCGCGCGTGCCCTGCGGTTTCCATGGGGCCAGGGCGGCCAGACCGGCCCGCACGGCGGTACCCATCCCCGCCCTGCCGGTATCGGCGGTGGTGACGTTGGCATCGCCGAGGGCGCGCTGCAGGAGCGCAGCCGAAGTGTCCTGTGAGCCGGTATCCACCCCGATCACGGTGTCCGCCGGCCGGGTCTGCGAGGCCAGCGCTGTAAGAGTCCTGGGCAAATAAGCACTGCCGTTGTGGGCTACCACAACGGCAGTGACATGTACTTCCTGAAGAATTAGACCGCTCGCTTCCTCAGCCGTCGGCGCTCACGCTCGGAGAGGCCACCCCAAATCCCGAACCGTTCGTCATTCGACAATGCATACTCCAGGCACTGCGACCGTACGCTGCATGCTCCGCAGACTTTCTTGGCGTCCCTGGTGGAACCGCCCTTTTCCGGAAAGAAGGCCTCCGGATCGGTCTGGGCGCACAGGGCATCGGTCTGCCACCCGAGCTCGCCTTCGTCGTCGAAATCCTGTCCCAGCGGCAATCCAATCCACACTGGCTGGGCCAGCGTGGTGGGCTCCGGGTTCCGGATCTCCATGGGGGGATCGAGATCGTCCTCGTCCTGCTCCGGCCGCCCGGCCAGGAGGGACTCATTCTGGAGCGCCTCGTGTTGGGCGAGGAAGGCCGTGGCCTGATCCTGCAAAGAGGCAGACGTGCCCACGTTGTACCGCTCTGCGGCGTCCGGGTCGGCCGGATCCACGTACCAGTCACTGGGCACCCCCCGAGACCGGTACTTTGCTGTGGCCTGGCCGGCCACTACAGCATCATCAATACGCTCCGCTTGCCCCATGGCGTCCCCTCCTGAGTAGTGCGGCCCCCGGCCCGACGATCAGGAGACTACTTGGTGTTCCTGAGTGTTCGCCGCGGCTTTTCAATACCTAATTACACGTGTGTAAGTAGTGGGGAGTCAAGCCGCGACGGAATAATAATCAATGCCCGGGCCGATCAGCAGGCGCGCCACGCCCGGGAATTTTTTTCGTCAGCAGGACGGAAGCCGCCCCGAATTTGACAGCAAGCTTAGTATCAGGTTCCGCGCGCGTGCAATTTCGCCAATTTTGCTGCCGCCCGGGACGTTAAGGCAAACGATGTTACAAAATGTTGTGCCGGAGATCACGCGATAAGGCATGGCAAGATGAAGCCATGAACATCCCGGCCACTGATCTGATGACGGCCCTGCGCTCGGGCCACTCCACCTCGCCCCGCCTGACCTGGTACGGGCCTGACGACGAGCGGGTGGAACTCTCCGGCCGAGTGCTGGACAACTGGGTCGCGAAGACCAGCAACCTGCTGCAGGACGAACTCGACGCCGAACCGGGAATGCGGCTGCGGCTGGATCTGCCCGCGCACTGGAAGTCGATTATCTGGGCCCTCGCCGCGTGGCAGCTGGGCATGGAGGTGGTGCTGGATTCCGGCGACGCCGACCTGCTCGCCACCTCCGAGCCGGACAGGGTGGAGGACAGGTTCGACGCCGTCGTTGCCGTTTCGCTGCCGGCCCTGGCGATGCGGTGGCCCGGTGATTTGCCCGCCGGGGTCCTCGACTACGCCGCGGAGGTCCGCTCACACGGTGACGTTTTCATGGCCCACAACGATCCCGATCCGGGCTCCTCCGCGGTCCGCAGCTCGAACGGTGGGGCCGTCCTGCACGAAGCCCTGCTGGCGGAGTTTGCGGCGGGTCACGAGCCCAGTGCGAGGCTCCTGGTGCGTGCCGCCGACGGCCTTGAGGCGGCGCTGGCCAACGCCCTCGGCGTGTGGAAAAACGATGGCTCGGTGGTCCTGGTCCACGGCGACGTGGAGCTGACAGAGAAGCTTCTCTCGGCCGAGCGCATCCACGGCGACTGAGCTGCTAGCTGGGCCTGACTGGCCGCTCGGGGTCGTTCATGCCAGGTTCCAGGACCGGCTCCGCCGGCTGGGCAGAGTGGTGGTGCACCTCGATGATCTCGTGGTCGTGTGAGAACTCCGGCTCCTGGTCCAGTTCCTGGTTAAACACGAGGAACCGGTAGGCAAAGAAGCGGACCACCGTGGCCACCAGAATGCCCACGACGCCTGCGGCAAAGAGCATGTTCTTGTCCGTGACGCCCAAGGAGTACTTCGCCAGCGCCGTGAACCCGGTGGAGATGCCGATCCCGATGCCGTTAATCAGGATGAACATCAGGAATTCACGCAGGACGTTGGCCTGGCGGCGGTGCCGGAACGTCCACAGGCGGTTGGCGATCCAGGAAAATACGGTGGCAACGCTGGCGCCCACGAAGCGGGCCTTGGCCTCGCTGTCCGTCATGGGTCCGTGCATCAGGTAGTACGTCAGCCCGTTGTCAATGACAAACGCCACACCGCCCACGGCACCGAACTTCGCCACCTCGCGCCAGAAAAGCGAGGCGAGTCCCCGGATGCGCTCTGCAAGTGTGTTAATCATGACCCTCCGTGGCCGTCTGAATAGTGGGGGCCGTTGGGGCCAAGCTCCCATTTTAGCCCCGTTTCCCGGGAGTATCCCCAAAAGCGGGCCCTCCCTGGCCCTCCCCATCAGCTGCTTCGCCGCCATAATGCGGCGGCTCAGGGAGCTTCATCGCCGTGAAAGACAGCAACAGCGCTCCTGTTCGGTAGGCTGGAACATGTGACTTTTCCAGTAATCGGCGTGGTTGGCGGCGGCCAGCTTGCGCGCATGATGGCCCCGGCCGCCACTGCCCTGGGCTTTGAACTCCGTATTTTGGTTGAAGGCGAAGACGTGTCCGCGGTCTCCGCTGTCCCCAATGCCCCCGTGGGCGACTACAAGGATCTCGATGCCCTGATGGAATTCTCCAGGGGCCTGGATGTGATGACCTTTGACCACGAGCACGTCCCGGGCGACCACCTCTATTCCCTGATTGAAGCCGGGGTGAACGTCCAGCCCCGCCCGGAGGCGCTGGTCAACGCCCAGGACAAACTGGTCATGCGCGCGGCCATCGACCGGCTCGAACTGCCCAACCCCGAGTGGGCCGCGGTGGACAACGTCGCCGCACTGGTCAGCTTCGGCGACCGGATCGGCTGGCCGGTGGTGCTCAAGACCCCGCGGGGCGGCTACGACGGTAAGGGGGTGCGCATCGTGGGCTCGCCTGAGGAAGCCGCAGAGACCGCCGACTGGTTCGAGGCGATGAGCCCGCTCCTCGCCGAAGCCAAGGTGGAGTTCAGCCGAGAGCTCTCCGCGCTGGTTGCCCGCACGCCGGACGGGGCGTCCCGCGCCTGGCCCGTGGTTCACACCATCCAGGTGGACGGCGTCTGCGACGAAGTGATCGCACCGGCACAGAACATCTCCGTTGAGGTCGCCGCGGCCGCCGAGGACGCTGCACTCCGGATCGCCAATGAACTCGGCGTCACGGGCGTCATGGCCGTGGAGATGTTCGAGACGCCCGGCAGCGGCGCCGGCTTCCTGATCAACGAACTGGCGATGCGGCCCCACAACACCGGCCACTGGACGCAGGACGGCTCCGTCACCAGCCAGTTCGAACAGCACCTCCGCGCGGTTCTGAACCTGCCGCTCGGTGCGACTGACGTGCTGGGCCAGGTCGCCGTGATGAAGAACTTCCTGGGCGGCGACAACCAGGACCTCTTCTCCGCTTTCCCGGCCGCCCTGGCGACGGAACCGGCCGCCAAGATCCACTGCTACGGCAAGTCCGTGCGGCCCGGCCGAAAGATCGGCCATGTCAACCTGGTGGGCGCATCCGCTGCGGATGTTGACTCCCTCCGGCAGCGCGCCACCACCGTGGCTAACATCATCCGTGACGGCAAACTGCCGGCCACGGCAACAGGCACCACCGAGGAGACCCCATGAGCCCCGAATCCGCTGCTGCACCGGAAGCCGGCGGCCCCTCCCCGCTTGTAGGCCTCGTCATGGGGTCGGACTCGGACTGGCCCGTCATGGAAGCCGCGGCTGACGCCCTGGCCGAGTTCGGCATTCCGTTCGAGGCGGATGTTGTCTCCGCCCACCGCATGCCCACCGAGATGATCCGGTACGGACAGACCGCGCACGAGCGCGGCCTGCGTGTGATCATTGCCGGCGCCGGCGGTGCCGCCCACCTGCCGGGCATGCTGGCGTCGGTCACTCCCCTGCCGGTGATCGGTGTTCCGGTGCCGCTCAAGACCCTGGACGGCATGGATTCCCTGCTCTCCATCGTGCAGATGCCGGCCGGCGTACCGGTGGCCACGGTCTCCATCGCGGGGGCACGGAACGCGGGCCTGCTCGCGGTCCGCATGCTGGCCTCCGGCACGGACGACCTCTCCGCCCGCCTCCGCACGCAGCTTCTGGAGTTTGCCCAGGAACTGAACGATGTGGCGAGCCGGAAGGGCGCCAACCTGCGCCAGAAAGTCAACGAGGTCTTCTCCGAGACAAACGTGGCTCTCCGGAGCAGCCGATAGGGATCTGCCATGTCCAACACCGAACTGCCGTCCCAGGGCCTCCTGACGGATCCCGTCCGCAACCCGTCGAGCGCTACTGAACCTGTCCGCACCAAGCGTGCGTTCCTGCTGATCCTGCTCACGCTGCTGGTGCCCGGCAGCGCCCAGATCGTGGCCGGGGACCGCAAGCTTGGCCGGACCGCCCTGCGCGTGACGCTCAGCGCCTGGCTGCTCGCCGTCCTGGCCCTGGTACTGCTGTTCATCAACCGGACCCTGCTGATCAACATCATCACCAATCCGGTGGCCTCGCTGCTCATCATCCTGGTCCTTACCGCCCTGGCGGTGGGCTGGCTGGTGCTGTTCATCAACACCCTGCGGCTCATCCGGCCGGTGCTGCTGCCCGCCCGGACGCGTCCCGCCGTCGTGATTGCGCTTGTCCTGGCCATGGTGGCCAGCAGCGGATCGCTGGGCTACGCCGCCTACCTGCTCAACGTGAGCCGAAACGCGATCGGAAGCATCTTCAACGCCGGACCGGCCATCGACCCGGTGGACGGGCGCTACAACTTCCTCATGATGGGCGGCGACGCCGGGGCGGACCGCACCGGGCGCCGGCCGGACAGCCTGTCCGTGCTGAGCGTTGATGCCGAAACCGGCCAGACGGCCATCATCTCCGTGCCGCGGAACCTGCAGAACGCGCGGTTCAGCGAGGGCTCGCCCATGCTGCAGGTCTATCCCGACGGCTACAACTGCGGGGACGAGTGCCTCATCAACGCCATCAACACCGAGGTCACCAACGAGCACAAGGACCTGTACCCGGGCATTGCAGACCCCGGCGCGCAGGCCACGCTGGAAGCGGTGTCCGGCACACTCGGCATCACCGTTCAGGCGTACGTGCTGGTGGACATGGACGGGTTCGCCAAGCTGATTGACGCGATGGGCGGCATCCGGATCAAGGCAGGCGGCTGGGTTCCCATCAGCGGCGACATGGTCGACGAGGCCAACGGCATCCACGGCATGCCCCTGGGCTGGATTCCCGCCGGCGAACAGAAGCTCGACGGCTACCACGCCCTCTGGTACGGCCGCTCCCGCGAATTCGTGGACGACTACGCCCGGATCCAGCGCCAGCAGTGCGTCCAGCAGGCCATGCTGAAGCAGCTTGACCCCGCCACCCTGCTGGCCAAGTTCGAGGACATCGCCAACGCCGGCACCAAGGTGGTTGACTCCAACATTTCCTCCAGTCAGCTCGGAAGTTTCGTGGACCTCGCCATGAAGGCCAAGGGCAAGGACATCAAGCGGCTCACCATCGGGCCGCCGGACTTCGACGCGTCCTTCTCCACGGTGCCTGACTTCGATATCATCCATGACCGGGTCCAGAAGCTCCTCGCTTCCGCCAGCTCCGAATCGTCGCCGGCCGCGGCACCGGCCGGTACGGTACCGGATGGCACCGCACCGGCCGACACCGTGCTGCAGCCGGGCTCGCTGCCCGGCAACGGGCTTTCCGCCGTGGGCCCCCTGGCGGGTCTTCCGGCCACCACCCCGGCGCCGGCACCGTCGTCGCCGTCGGACTTCACTCCGGTGACCACCACCCCGGAGGGCGAACCGATCACGGAAGAAATGCTGAACCAGTTCAAGCGTGAGGGCAACGAACAGGCCATCCGCGACCTGGTGGCCACGAACGGCCAGTGCGCACCGCTTTGAACAACACGTACAGCAAAAGAGGGGGAACACCAGGCATGTACCAGATAGAAAATATCCTGCGTCCGTATGCGTGGGGATCGACGACGGCGATCGCCGGCCTGCTGGGCCGGCCGGAGTCCGGCGGTCCGGAGGCCGAGCTGTGGATCGGGGCGCATCCTGACTCGCCGTCGGTGGCCACCCGGCCGGACGGCACAACGACGCCGCTGGACGCACTCATCGCTGAGGACCCGGAACACTTTCTGGGGGCAGCTTCGGTGGCCGAATTCGGTCCCCGGCTGCCGTTCCTGGCCAAGCTCCTCGCCTCGGCGAAGCCGCTGTCGCTGCAGGTCCACCCGAGCCTTGAGCAGGCCCGTGCCGGTTACGCCCGCGAAAACGCCGCCGGCATCCCGGCCAACGCAGCGAACCGGAACTACCACGACGACAACCACAAGCCCGAGATGATTTTCGCGCTGACACCATTCGAGTCGCTGTGCGGCTTTCGTGACCCGGAAAAGTCCCGGGACATCTTTCTGCACCTGGCCGGCTGCCTCGAGCTTCCGGGGGACGGCGTCCCGCAGGTGCTGAAGGCGGTGATTGACGACCTCTCGCAGCCCGACGAGGCCGCAGCGCTTCGTTCGGCGTTTGAACGGCTGATTGCGGGCGGTGAGGACGTCCGGGAGGCGACGTCGCGGGTGGTCGACGTGCTGGCCGCCGGGGCGCCCATGGCGCCCTATCAGCGGGAACTGTCCACGGTGCTAAGCCTTAACAGCGAGTACCCGGGCGATCCCGGCGTGCTAATCTCCCTGCTGCTCAACCGGCTGTCCCTGGAACCCGGGGAGGCCGCCTACCTGCCAGCAGGCAAGGTCCACGCCTATCTGCACGGGCTGGGCGTGGAGGTGATGGCGTCCTCGGACAACGTGCTCCGCGGCGGGCTGACGCCCAAGTTCATCGACGTTCCCGAGTTGCTTAACACGATCAGGTTCGAATCGGTGGACTTTCCCATGCTCCAGAGGGAGACGACCGAACTTGGGCAGGAGCTGTACCGTCCGCCGTTCCGGGAGTTCCAGCTCCAGCGGATCGAGCTGCAGCCGGACGGTTCGCCGGTTCCGCTGGCGCAGTCGGGCGCCGCGGTGATCATCGTCATCGCCGGTTCGGTGTATCTGGACTCGCCCAAGGGCGACCTGCAGCTGGACCGCGGGGCAAGTGCCTTCCTGCCGGCCTCGGACGAGCCTGTCAATGTCCACCCGGTGTCCGGGTCCACGGAGAACGCCGTGGCCTTCGCCGTGACCACATCCATGAGGACCTAAATTACTGTGGAGTACTTCCTGCAAACGAAAGCCTGGGAGGATTTCCAGAAGTCGCTGGGACGCCGGGTGCACCGGCAGTCCGGGCCCGGCTGGAGCTTCCTGGCGATCGAGGAAAAGAACCCGGCCGGCAAGGTGCTGTACGCGCCCTACGGGCCGGTGGCGGAGTCGGTGGCGGCCTTTGACGCGGCGCTGGCGGCCCTCCGCGGGCTGGCGAAGTCCTGCGGCGCCGTCTTTGTCCGGATCGAGCCGGCGACGGCCGGCCTCGATGCCGGCGGCGCCGCGGACCAGTTGCGGAGCCGGGGCCTGCAGCCTGCCCCGGTGAACCAGCAGCCCGAGCTGAGCTGGATCGTGGACCTGGACCGGGACTTCAAGGAGGTCCTGGCCGACATGAAGCCGGTCAACCGAAACCTGTACCGGAACATCCACAAGAAGGGCGTCACGTTCCGCGCCACGCAGGATCCGGCAGACATCCGGGTCCTCCTGAATTTCCTGCACATGACGGCGCGGCGAAACGGGTTCAAACCGCAAAGCGACGAGTACCTGACGCAGGTGGCCGAGTCCCTGATGCCGGCCGGCGCTGCGACCCTGTTCATCGCCGACCTCCACGGCGGCCCGGTGGCGGCAGCACTCGCGTACGACTCCGCGGACACCCGGACGTACGCCCACGCCGCGATGGACGACACCCACCGCAAGCTCAGCGCGGGCATTCCCCTCCTGGTGACCCTGATGGCCGATGCCCAGGAAAAGGGCCTCAAGCACGTGGACCTGTGGGGCGTGGCCCCGGCCGACCAGCCCGACCACAAATGGGCAGGTTTCACCGCGTTCAAAAAGTCGTTCGGGGGGCGCGAGATCGCGTACCCCGGAACATGGGACCTGCCCGTCAACCGGCCCCGCTACGCGGCCTACCAGCTGGCCCGCAAACTCCGCGACCGCATCAAGTCCCTCATCCGGCGCCCCTCTTCCTCCTGACCGCGCTGGGCGCGAACGTACACTTGTGGCCCCGCGCCGGAGCGCGAACGTACACTTGTGGCCCCTCGGTGGAGCGCGAACGTACACTTGTGGCCCCTCGCCGGAGCGCGAACGTACACTTGTGGCCCCTCGCCGGAGCGCGAACGTACACTTGTGGCCCCGATTTCCCGCCGAACTGGGGCCACAAGTGTACGTTCGCGTGCGCTCCCTGGTTTGTGCCTGTGGATAACCTCCCGAGACGCACCTGCCCGTTGGACACTGAAGCATGGGTCTCTCACCTCTGCCCCCGGACTTGGTCGCCGGATCATTCACATCCTCGGACGCTGCCGCGAGTGGTGTAACCCGGAAACGCCAGCGCCAGCCGGACTTGGCCATTCCTTCGCGCGGGATCCGGGTTCCACTCGGAGGAGAGGCCACCACAGCCGCTAACTTGCGCGCCTATTCCGCTCTCGATGACGCTTCCACCCTCACCCACCACTCCGGGGCGCGGATCTGGGGTTATGGCCTTCCGGCATGGATGCAGGAGGACTGGAGAATCCACGTCGCGCGCGAGAGAGATGCCAGCAAGCCGAGGCGGCGAAACGTCGTTGGTCACCGCATGACTTTCAAACCCGGCGAGGTGGTGATCCACGACGGCGTCCGGGTCACCTCGCCGGCAAGGACGTGGCTTGACCTCGCGGGCCTGCTCAACGTTGACGAACTGATCGCAGCGGGTGATTGTAAGCGGCAACTTTAAACTGACCGGAGACGGCAAATTTGATTGACCGTTCGCGGCAGTGGTTTTGACCAGTGGCGGCAAGCATTTTTGGACAGTAGCGGGCCACCCGTGGGTGGCTGGGCGTGCTGGGATTCCTCTTGTCCATCCCTCGTGTCGTTACGGGGAGAGCCCCTTCCTTCCGCGGTGAAATGGCGATGCCAATCGTGTATTTCACCCGTTGCGGGAAGGAGGGGGCTCGTTGTGAAGTCTCCAGGAGAGTTCATGGAAATATTAGCTGCTTACGATCTGACCCGGTCATACCGGGATGCCGCGAAAATCTGCGGCGTCTCACACAACACGGTGCGCTCTTACGTGAAAGCCCGTCAGGAAGGCGCGCAGGCGCCGGTGGCCCGGCAACGCGGCCGGATGACCGACCCGTTCCTGCCTCAGATGATCTCTTGGGTTGAGCAGTCCCGCGGAAAGATCCGCGGGGATGTCGTGCATGAGAAGCTCCGGGCTTTGGGGTTCACCGGGTGTGAGCGGACGACCAGGACCACTCTTGCTGAGTTGAAGGCGAAATACCGGGCCCGGAGCGTGCGGGTGCACCGGCCGTGGACGCCGGAGCCGGGTCTCTGGCTCGAGTATGACTACGGCGACGGGCCCGTCGTTGGTGGTGTGAAGACGGTTTTGTTCGTGGCCTGGCTGGCCTTCTCACGGTTCCGGGTCGTGATCGCGTTGCGGGATAAGACCATGCCGAGTGTGTTCGCCGCCCTCGACCGGACCTTCCGCCTGATCGGCGGGGTTCCGACCTACATTTTGACCGATAACGAGAAGACCGTCACGGTCGAGCACGTCGCCGGGATCCCTGTCCGCAACCACCAGATCGTGGCGTTCACCAGGCATTACTCGACGTCGTTGCAGACCTGCCTGCCGGCAGACCCTGCCTCCAAGGGCGGGGTGGAGAATGCGGTCAAGATCGCCAAGGCCGATCTCGTCCCCAAAGACACCAACCTGCTGCCCGAATACCGGTCGTTCGGCGAGCTGGAGGCTGCATGTGAGGCATTCATGGAGGAGGTGAACTCGCGGGTGCACCGGGCCACGTTGGAGATCCCGAAGGACATGCTGCAGGTGATCGAAGGCCCCAGGTTGCATCCGGTCCCGGCGACCCCGGTGACCGCGAGTTTCGGCCAGACCCGTCAGGTTCCGCCGAACACGCCCATGATCACCTTCGCCCAGTCCCGGTATTCGGTCCCGCACACCCTGATGGGGCAGATGGTGTGGGTGCGCGGCACCGACACCGAAGTGATCATCGTCCACGTAGATGCGACCGGACCGGTCGAGGTCGCACGCCACAAGCTCACCCGTCCCGGAACCCCCGCGATTATCGACGACCACTTCCCGCCCGCCCCCGCCGGCGCCCTGGAGCGGGTGATCCGCCCGACGAACACTGCCGAGGAAGAATTCCTGGCCCTCGGCGCCGGCGCCGCGCTTTGGCTCAAGGAAGCCGCCGCCGCCGGAACCCAGAAGATCAGGCACAAAATGGAACGCGCCGTCACCCTGGCCAAGGTCCTCGGCGCCGACGAGGTCGACAAAGGCCTCGGCGCGGCAGCAGTGCATCAGCGCTTCACCCACGAGGACCTGCTCTCCATCGTCAACACCGGCAGCGCGGCAGGCCACACAACCAGCACCACCCACACCGTCACAGACCAGGACCGGTGGTTGAGCCAGGGCACCAGCGCATGGGCCAGCTTCGGCACCACACCCATCGCCGCCACCAGTGACGAAGACCTTGAAGGAGCCATCGATGAGCACTAACACCATGACCCCGCCCCTGGCCGACACGTCCGTAGAGAACGTGATCGCGCTGATGCGCACCACCCGGATGCCGCACGCCCGCGCTGTCGTCGCCGACGTCCTGGCCACCGCGAAAGCCCAACGCTGGGACCCCACCGAAGTCGTGCGCGTCCTGCTCGAAGCCGAAGCCACCGGCCGGAACGCCTCGATGCTCGCCACCCGCCGCAAACGCGCCGGCTTCCCCACCGGGAAGACCTTCGACGTCTGGGACGAAGCCCTCTCCACCCTCCCGCCGGCAACAACATCGTTTCTGCGGACCCTGGAATGGGTCCGGCGGCGTGAAAACCTGATTGCCTGCGGGCCCTCCGGCACCGGCAAGACCCTGCTCCTGGAAGCGCTCGGCCAGCAAGCCATCGACCAAGGCATGTCCGTGTCCTGGCTCAGCATGGAAGACCTCGGCGCCCTTGTCCGCCGGCACCGCATCGATGACAGCGTCAACAAAGCCATCACCCGGGCCACCAACGTCGACCTGATCTGCATTGACGACATAGGCCTCTTGCCGGTTTCTGCCGACGCCGCCGAGGGCTTCTACCGCGTCGTCGAGGCCTCCTACGAGAAACGCTCCCTGGCGATCAGCTCGAACATCCACCCCTCCGGATTCGACGAGCTCATGCCCAAAACCATCGCCACCGCAACCGTGGACCGGCTCATGCACCACGCCCACCTCTGCCAAACCAGCGGCGAGTCCGTCCGGCTCATGCAAGCCCAAAACGGGAAAGGAACCCGCCCCATGAACTAACCCAAAACCGGTCAGGCGCCCCCACCAACCCGGCACGCCCGGGGCACCTGACGCTGTCCAAAAATACTTGCCGCCACCGGTCAATCACCTGCCGCCAACGGGCAAACCAACATGCCGCCACCGGTCATTTCTAGGCTGCCGTTGACAGGTGATTCGGCGGTGCTTGCCCACGGATCCGACTTCCCGGTACCGCGAACTCCCCTGACAACGATTTACGACCTGCACCGCATGGTGGCTTCGCATCCTGGCATGCGGGGAATTAAGACGGCGCGGCTCGCCCTTCCAGAAATACGCGTTGGAGCCGATTCACCCCAAGAGACCAAAATGAGGCTCATTCTTGCCCGCACCAAGCTCGGCGAGCCGGTTCTGAACCATGTCATCCGCAACTCCTGGGGTCAGCCTGCGGTCTGGCCGGACGCTGCCTATCCGGAACACCGTCTGGCGCTGCAATATGACGGCGGGCATCATTCGGATCCAGTACAGGCGGCACGTGACAGGAAACGCCAGGAAGTCACGGAGCGCCTGGGGTGGACCGAACTCCGAATTTTCAAGGACGATCTCGACGGCGATAAGCCGTTCGTCGTCGAAAAGGTCAGGGCAACATTGCAGGGGCTGCTGCGGCGCCAGGCATCAGGAACCTGGGGCTCCGCCCCGTGAGGAAAGCGCGAACGTACAGTTGTGGCCCCAAATCCGATTGGAAATGGGGCCACAACTGTACGTTCGCGCTGGAAGGGGGGCTAGCTCTTGCGGGCGTAGCCTTCCCACTTGCTGGCCTGGTGCTCGCCGTCCACGAAGCGGATGGTGCCGGACTTGGAGCGCATGACGATCGACTGCGTCATGACCTTCTCCTTGTTGTACCGGACGCCGCGGAGGAGGTCGCCGTCGGTGATGCCGGTGGCGGCGAAGTAGCAGTTGTCGCTGGTGACGAGGTCGTTGGTGGACAGGACCCGCTCGAGGTCGTGGCCGGCGTCGATCGCCTTCTGCTTCTCGTCGTCGCTCGTGGGCCACAGCCGGCCCTGGATCACGCCGCCGAGGGACTTGATGGCACAGGCCGCCACGATGCCTTCCGGGGTGCCGCCGATGCCCATGAGGGCGTCCACGCCGGTGCCGGAGCGGGCAGCCGCGATGGCACCTGCGACGTCGCCGTCCATGATGAACTTGGTGCGCGCGCCGGCTTCGCGGATCTCCTCCACCAGCGGGCGGTGGCGGTCACGGTCCAGGATCATGACGTTGAGCTGGTTGACCTTCACGCCCTTGGCCTTGGCGATCAGGTGCAGGTTCTGCTTGACCGGCAGGCGCAGGTCCACCATGTCTGCGGCCTCGGGACCGGTGACCAGCTTCTCCATGTAGAACACGGCGGAGGGGTCGAACATGGAGCCGCGCTCAGCGACGGCCAGGACTGCCAGCGCGTTGTTGATGCCGAGGGCGGTCAGGCGGGTTCCGTCGATGGGATCGACGGCGACATCGCACTCGGGGCCGGTGCCGTCACCCACCTGTTCGCCGTTGAACAGCATCGGGGCCTCGTCCTTTTCGCCTTCGCCGATGACCACGACGCCGTTGAAGTGCACCGTCTGAAGGAAGGAACGCATGGCGTCGACGGCGGCACCGTCCGCCTTGTTCTTGTCGCCGAATCCCACCCAGTGGCCACCGGCGATGGCGGCGGCTTCGGTAACGCGGACGAGTTCAAGGGCGAGGTTGCGGTCCGGCTCGTCGGTTCCGACGGCGAGCGACGGAGAAAGCGTTGAGTACTTCTGGCTGATGGACGCTGATGACACGTGAACCTCTTCTTCGAGTGGCGATCATTGAACCCGCGAGGCCTGAGTAGACCATCGCGGTGATTCCTCTGTAACTGATCATAGTCGTGGCGCGGGCTCTCCGGCGGCGGATGACCGCACCCCGTAACGGACGGCTGGCCTCACCCCCCGGGCTTCGAATGTGAGTTCGGACCCCGCATGCGCGACTATAGAAGGGTGAGTGATACGCAGGACCAGTCCACCCCCTCGAGCCAAGGTCAGGCTCCCAACCCCTCCCCGGCGCCGGCCAGCCAGCCCGTCAAGCCCGTAATCGCCGCGGCTGCTGCGAAGCGGGCCAATGCCTCGGTAATCGGAATGATCATCGCCCTCGTGGTGAGCGTCGCGGCGTTCCTGCCTATCGTCCTCATGAACCCGTCCCCGAAGTCGGACGGCTACCGCCCCAATATCGATGTCAGCGCCGTGGCCACCAACGCCAAGGGTGTGGCGGGATTCACACCTGTGGCCCCCGCGCCGGGCGACACATTCCGCCCGAACTACGCCCGCTGGGCTGCTGGCAGCGGCACCGGAGTCGCGGCCTGGGAGGTCGGGTACGTCACCCCCAAGGAAAAATTCATCGGCCTGACCCAGACCAGCAAGGCCAACCCCACCTGGCTCCTGCAGCAGACCAAGAACGCCCCCGTCACCGGCACCCGCAATGCCGGGGGCAAGGAGTGGGAGCTCCACGACACCGGCAAGGGCGAGAAGAGCATGGTGCTCGCCTACCGCGGCTCAACCGTCGTCCTGGCGGGAGACGCCAACCTGGAGGAGTTCGCGGTCCTGGCTGCCGCCGTCGTCAAATCCCTGGAAAGTAACCCTGCTGTCATTGTTTCCCCTTCGCCGAGCCCCGCGCCGTAAGGTGGGGCGGTGACCACTTACCTGACCCCTGCCCTGGCCTGGCGCCGTCTGCGCGAAGGCAACGAACGCTTCGTCACCGGTGAATCCTCGCACCCCAACCAGGACGCCTCACGGCGGTCCTCGCTCGTGGAGAACCAGCACCCTTTCGCCGTGATCTTCGGCTGCTCGGACTCGCGGCTCGCCGCCGAGATCATTTTCGACGTCGGGCTCGGTGACGTCTTCGTTGTCCGCACCGCCGGCCAGGTCATCGACGACGCCGTACTCGGCTCGCTCGAGTACAGCATCGGTGTGCTGGGCGTGCCGCTGATCGTGGTGCTCGGCCACGACAGCTGCGGAGCCGTCAGCGCCACGAAGGACGCCGTCGAAACCGGCCAGATGCCGGCGGGCTTCATCCGCGACCTCGTGGAGCGCATCACGCCGTCGGTCCTCACCTCCCTGCGCAATGAGCAGACGGAGGTCAACGACATGGTGGTGGAGCACGTCAAGCAGACCTCACACCGTCTCGTGGACAGCTCACGTGTGATTTCGGACGCAATCGAGTCCGGCCGGACAGCTGTCATCGGCCTCTCCTACAGCCTCGGCGAGGGCCACGCGGAGCTTGTTTCCGGAATCGGCGACCTCTAAAAGCAGCCTGAAAACGCCCGGGCGGGCCGCATGAAGCATGCCGTTCACGGTTTTCGATGCGGCGCCCGGGCGTCCTAAGCTAGCCCCATGACTTCCACTGAAGAGTTCCGTATTGAACATGACACGATGGGCGAAGTCCGCGTCCCCGTGAACGCCCTGTACCGCGCGCAGACGCAACGTGCAGTCGAGAACTTCCCGATCTCCGGAAAAACCCTGGAACGTGCCCACATTGAGGCGCTGGCCCGGGTCAAGAAGGCCGCTGCCCAGGCCAACGCTGAACTGGGTGTGCTCGACGGCGAGCTGGCCAAGGCGATCGCGGACGCCGCCGACGAGGTGGCCACGGGCAAGTACGACGGCGACTTCCCCATCGACGTTTTCCAGACCGGCTCCGGCACGTCCTCGAACATGAACACCAACGAGGTCCTCGCCGAGCTGGCAACGCGCGCCCTGAAGGCCGCCGGCAGCGACAAGGTGGTCCACCCCAACGACCACGTCAACGCCTCGCAGTCCTCCAACGACGTGTTCCCCACCTCCGTCCACGTCGCAGCCACCTCGGCCCTGATCAACGACCTCATTCCGGCCCTCGGCTACCTCGCCGAATCACTGGAGCGCAAGGCCGTCGAGTTCAAGGACGTCGTCAAGTCCGGCCGCACGCACCTCATGGACGCCACCCCGGTCACCCTGGGCCAGGAATTCGGCGGCTACGCCGCGCAGGTCCGCTACGGCATCGAGCGCATCAACGCCGCACTCCCCCGCGTCGCCGAAGTTCCCCTCGGCGGCACCGCCGTGGGAACCGGCATCAACACCCCGGCCGGCTTCCCGGAGCGCGTCATCGAACTGCTCGCCACGGACACCGGCCTGCCGCTGACCGAAGCACGCGACCACTTCGAGGCTCAGGCCAACCGCGACGGCCTCATCGAGGCCTCCAGCCAGCTGCGCAACATTGCCATCTCCTTCATGAAGATCAACAATGACCTGCGCTGGATGGGCTCCGGCCCCAACACCGGCCTCGGCGAAATCGCCATTCCGGACCTGCAGCCGGGCTCCTCGATCATGCCGGGCAAGGTCAACCCCGTCATCTGCGAGGCGTCCATCATGGTCTGCGCCCAGGTCATCGGCAACGACACCGCCATCGCCTGGTCCGGCACCAACGGCGCCTTCGAGCTGAACGTCGGCATCCCGGTGATGGCCGCGAACCTGCTCGAGTCCGTCCGCCTGCTGGCCAACACCAGCCGCGTCATGGCTGACAAGATGATCGACGGCATCACCGCCAACGTGGAGCGCGCCCGCTTCCTCGCCGAGGCCTCGCCGTCGATCGTCACCCCGCTGAACAAGTTCATCGGTTACGAAAACGCAGCCAAGATCGCCAAGACCGCGGTGGCCGAGGGTCTCACCGTCCGCCAGGCCACCGAGAAGCTGGGCTTCGTCGGCGAAGGCGAAGGCAAGGTTTCCGAAGCGGATCTCGACAAGGCCCTGGACGTCACCACCATGACGGCCCCGGCCCACAAGGCCTAGGTCTCCCCACCGCCTCTGCGGAGGCGCCAATAAAGTACGACGGCGGTCGCCCACCTTCATCGCGAAGGCGGGCGGCCGTCGTCGTTCTTTTGGGCCACAACTGTACGTTCGCGCTTCCAGGTGGGGCCACAACTGTACGTTCGCGCTTCCAGGTGGGGCCACAACTGTCCGTTCGCGCTCAGGTGTGGGGCCACAAGTGTACGTTCGCGCTCGGTCAGAGGTGGAGGTCAGGCGGGCAGCAGCACCATCGCCACGGCCGCGCCGGCCAGCATGAACGGCCCGAACGGAATGGCCGACTTGAGCGTCCCGCGCCGCAGCGCCAGCACGCCGATGCTCCAGAGGCCGCCGAGCAGGAACGCGGCGAACGTCCCCGCAAACACATGCGGCCAGCCCAGGTAACCCAGGTACAGCCCGAGGACACCGGCGAGTTTCACATCACCGAACCCCATGCCGGGCGGGTACACCAGCCGCAGCAGGAAGTAGAACAGCCACAGCACCGCTCCCCCGGCCAGGATCCGCAGCGCCGGGACGCCGAAAAGGCGGGCCCCGCCGTCGGGCACTCCGGACGGATCACCGACGGCGAGGGTCAGCACCGCGCCCAGCAGCAGCGCGCCGGCCACGGCATAGGAGGGGAAGACGATCCGGTTCGGCAGCAGGTGGTGCCGGACGTCGATCACCGTGAGCCGCACCGCCATTACGGCAAAGTAGGCGCACGCGGCGAGCACCAGCCAGAATGCGGCGGGTGCGGCTTCCCAGAGTTCCCCCAGTCGTTGGATCACCCTCGGATGCTACTGGATTGCCCGTCCCGGCGCTGGGGGCCGCGCGTAAACTGTGGATATGGTGACCTGGGACGCCAAACACGCGCAGGAACATGGCGGCGATGCTCCGCCCACATCGGCTGCCTCCTTTCGCAATCTTTGCCGCTCGTCCCCGTGGAAATGGCAGTCCCTGCGCTTCGAATACACCGAAACTCCGGGCAGCGGACCTCCCGCCACTGACATGGTCCGCGCCTGGCTGCGCCGTCCCGGCGCCCTCCGCCTGGAGTCCGCCGACGGCACCCTGCTCGGCAGCACCACAGGCATCAACGATTCCCGCGACGGCCTGTACATCAGCGCCACCCGGAAGTCCTGGCTTCTTCCTGCGCACCTGGTCACGCCGGTCTATGACGACGGCGGGCTGGTGCGCCGCCGCCCGGAGGCCGCCTACGGGGAACCCTCCTTCGGAAACGGCCGCTTCGCTGCCGCGCTGGATCCGGTGGAGCTGGCGGGCAATGCCCCGGTGCCCCTGGAGTTCCCCAACGCCAACGCCGTCGAAGTGCTGGAGCCCGTCCAGGAGGTGACGCACGAGGGCCGTACGGCGCTGGAAACCGTGGTGTCCCCGAACCCCGGTTACCGTCCGCTGGATTCGGCAACGCCCCTCTGCGGCCCGGGCCGGACCAGGATCCGCGTTGATGCCGGCACCGGTGTGTGCGTGGCCGCCGAACCGCTCGACGGCGGCGGGCAGCTTCCCGGGCACCGCATCCGGATCCTGGCCGTGGACGAGTACATGCTGGACGATCTTTTCGTGGCGCAGCCGATGAACCTCACAGACGTGCGCGAGCACATCCCGTGGCCGCTGCGTCCCAACCCTGCGTGACCGGTGGCTGCGCCTGACCGGGACGCCCGGAATGCGGGGTGCAGCGCAGGTTTTCTCCAACCTGGCCGCCGCACACTCGTGCCATGTCAGCCATGGCCCGAGACGTCTCGACAACCGACGCGGGGGACGCCGGGTCGCCCCGTTCCCGGCACCGCAGGAAGCTGCTGCTGATCCCGCTCTCCCTGCTCTGTGCCCTGGGACTTCTGCTGGGATATCTCTTCCTCACCGCCAAACCGGAGGCCAGCACGCCGCTGGGTGCGAGCGCGGCGGTTCCCGGCGGGACGGCGCGGGTCAGCGATGTGGTCCCGCTGGAAAAGGACGGCTGGCTTCCGCCGGAGCGCGTCCAGGTGCTGGACGCCGGCCCGTCGGCGGGGACCCACCGGGTGCGCATCCTGGTGCAGTTCACGGCCCTGGACGGCGAGGGCATCGGCCTGGACACGTCACAGTTCGCGGTGACGGGGCTGGGTGCCGGCAGCATCCGTCCGCTGTGGGCGGCACCCGGGAAGGCGCAGCTGCGGCAAGGTGACTCAGCCGATGCCACCATGGTGTTTGAGCTTCCCAACCGGGCAGTTGCCCTGGTGCTGGAAGGACCGGATAACACCCGGCTGTCCCTCGGCCTGTCGCACCACACCGGCTGACGGCCCGGCGGCCGGCAGCCCCCGGCCGGCAAGGGCGCTCCCCACAGATCGGTTAGGCTTCCGGCATGACCGAGCTGACCTCCGTGTGGCCTCCGTTCGCCCTCACCCTGAGCACGCCCAGGCTCACACTGCGGCCCCTGCGCGACGACGACATCCCCAAGGCCGTTGAAGCGGCGGCCAGCGGCATCCACGACCAGGGCCGGAACCCGTTCAGCACGCCCTGGACCGCGGTGCCCGCCGAGGAGCTCGGCCCCACCATGGCCCGCTGGTACTGGCAGTGCCGCGCCGCCTCCACGCCGGAGTCCTGGACTCTGGCACTGGGCATCTGGCACGACGGCACCTTCCTCGGCTGCCAGGACATGGCAGCGCGGGACTTTTCCATCCTCCGCACCGTCACCACCGGATCATGGCTGCGGAGAAGCGCCCAGGGGCGCGGCTTCGGCAAGGAGATGCGGGCCGCCGTCGCGCTTTACGCCTTCGACTGGCTCGGCGCTGAGGTGTGCGAATCCGACGCGGCACACTGGAACGCCGCATCGCTGGGCGTCTCCCGCGCTCTCGGCTACGAACTGAACGGTGTCACCCGCATGTCCTGGGCCGGCAAGCCGGAAACGGTCCAGCGGGTGCGCCTCACGCCGGAAACCTTCAACCGCCCCGACTGGCAGTTGCGGGTGGAAGGTCACGAACCGACGGCGAAGTTCCTCCTGGGAGTCAACTAGGGCGGCGGGGCGCCGTTGCCGTGGAAGCAGCGCGGCAACGGCACCCCGCCGTCATCGAACTACGCCCCTTCGAGCAGGTCCGTGACGAGCGCCGCGATGGGCGAGCGTTCGGAGCGGGTGAGGGTGATGTGGCCGAAGAGCGGGTGGCCCTTGAGCGTTTCGACGACGGCTGCGATGCCGTCGTGCCGTCCGACCCGGAGGTTGTCGCGCTGTGCGACGTCGTGGGTGAGGACGATCTTCGAGTTCTGCCCGATCCGGCTCATGACGGTCAGCAGGACGTTCTTCTCCAGCGACTGGGCCTCATCCACGATCACGAAGGCGTCGTGCAGGGAACGGCCGCGGATGTGGGTCAGCGGCATGACCTCCAGCATGCCGCGGTCCATGACCTCCTCCACGACTTCCTGGCTCACGAGCGCGCCCAGGGTGTCGAAGACCGCCTGCGCCCAGGGGTTCATCTTTTCCGCCTCCGAGCCCGGCAGGTAGCCGAGCTCCTGGCCGCCCACGGCGAACAGCGGACGGAAGACGATCACCTTGCGGTGCTCGCGGCGCTCCAGCACCGCTTCCAGGCCGGCACACAGGGCGAGGGCTGACTTGCCGGTGCCTGCGCGTCCGCCCATGGACACGATGCCCACGGCCGGATCCATCAGCAGGTCGATGGCGAGCCGCTGCTCCGCGGAGCGTCCGTGGAGTCCGAAGATGTCGCGGTCGCCCCTGACCAGGCGGACCTGTTTGTCGGCGCCGACCCGGCCCAGGGCGGACCCGCGGCTGGAGAGCACCACGAGGCCGGTGTTGACGGGCATCTCGGCGGCCGCCGGGATGAAGACGGGCTCGTGGCCGTAGAGCGTGGAGATTTCCTCGTCGCTCGCATCGATCTCCGCCACCCCGGTCCACCCGGAGTCCTTGACGAGCTCGTTGCGGTATTCGTCGGCCAGCAGGCCCATGGCCGAGGCCTTCACCCGCATGGGGAGGTCCTTGGACACCACGGTGACGTTGCGCCCCTCGTTGGAGAGGTTCTTGGCGACGGCGAGGATGCGGCTGTCGTTGTCCCCTGCGCGGAATCCGGCCGGAAGGACTTCGGCCGAGATGTGGTTCATCTCGATCATGAGCGTACCGCCCGCGTCACCCAGGGGGATGGGCCGGTTCAGCCCGCCGTGCTGGATGCGGAGATCATCAAGGAGCCGGAGCGCCTTCCGTGCAAAGTAGCCGAGTTCGGGGTCGTGCCGCTTCCCTTCAAGTTCGGTGATCACCACGATCGGCACAACGACCTCATGCTCCGCAAACCGCAGCAGGGCGCGGGGGTCGGAGAGCAGCACGGAGGTATCGATGACGAAAGTGGAGACTGCTGGCTGGGATTCAGTCCGTGGGCCGGAAACAGCAAGACCGGCTGCGGCGTCTTTCATGTCCGCACCGGTCTTTGAATTGGCTCGCTTGGCGCGAGAGGTAGCCTTCTCACCCGTGTCCGTGATGACGTCGGGCAGTTGTTCAGAAATAGCCACATCGACTCCAGCCCCGGGGCGCACGCCCGGAATTGTTATTGGTGAGGCGGTTCGGCCACGAGGCCGGATCCGGCCTCCCATACAGCCGGTGCGAAAAATCGCTCCATGTACTGGCCTCCCCGATCAGCCGGCGGTTTGCCTGCTGATGGGTTTAACGTAAATCGGCCCGCAGTAATTTCCAACGTCTTCTTCCGGCGATTCCTGTTGCCGGCGCGTGAATTCGGAGTGAACGGAAACAGCCCATGGCAGGGCCGCCAGACAACGGAAGGGCTATGAACCGAAGCGCCGCTGCCGGCCCGCGTAGTCACGGAGGGCGCGCAGGAAATCGACCTTCCGGAAGGCCGGCCAGAGTGCCTCGCAGAAGTAGAACTCGCTGTAGGCGCTTTGCCACATGAGGAAACCCGAGAGCCGCTGCTCCCCGGACGTCCGGATGACCAGGTCCGGATCGGGCTGCCCGCGGGTGTAGAGGAAGCGTGAGATGTCCTCCACGCTCAGGGAATCCGCGAGCTCGGTGATGTCGGCCTTGTGCGCCACGGCGTCGTGCAGCAGCTCGCGTACCGCGTCCACGATTTCGCGTCGGCCGCCATAGCCGACGGCCACGTTCACGTGCAGTTTCTCGCGCACCGGCGTCCGGGCAGTGAGCTTGGTCAGGCGGTCCGCCAGGTAGTCCGGGAGCAGCTCCGGGGCGCCCATGGCGTGCACCGAGATGTCCTCATCCTCGTCCAGCCGGTCCAGCGTGTTGGCGATGATGCCCATGAGGAGATCGAGCTCCTCGCCGGAACGGCTCATGTTGTCCGTGGAAAGCATGTACAGGGTGACCACCCGGACGCCAAGCTCCTGGCACCAGCCGAGGAACTCGTGGATCTTGTCGGCGCCGGCCTGGTGGCCCTGGCTGGTCGGGGCATTGAACTGCCGCGCCCAGCGCCGGTTGCCGTCCACCATGACGCCAATGTGGCGGGGGATCCGTTCCGGCTCCAGGGACCGCAGCAGCTTGCGCTCGTAGAAGCCATAGAGGAACCCGGGCCATTCCATCCGGAGATTCACCTGACTTCCTGCTGTACGACTTTTCTGCAAGTCCTAGGCTACCGCCCGCAGGCCGGGGCCGTGTGCAGGTGCCCGCAGAGCGGTCCGGCGGACGAGCCTCCCAAGCACCAGGACCGGAACACTACCGGCAGGTAACTTACTGAACCGTAGGTTATTCTGGAGGGCATGGAGAGCAATGCCCCGGATGGCAGGCCGGGCGCGCCGGGCGGGCCGGACCCGGAACCTGCGAAACGGAACCCAGGCCGGCAGCCGGCCCCGGCAACAGAGCCAAGCGCCGTGGACGACGCCGCGGAACGCATCGCAGAACTGCTGACCATCAAGCCAAAGTGGCGGGGATGGATCCACACCGTCACCGCCCCGTTAGCCCTGGCTGCGGGGATTGTCCTGGTTGCGCTGGCTCCCACGGCGGACCGCAAGATCACGTCCGCCATCTATGCCCTGACCGGGGTCCTGCTGTTCGGAGTCAGCGCGGTCTACCACCGCGGCAACTGGTCCCCCGGGGTCAAGCGCGTCCTCAAACGGCTCGACCACACCAACATCATGCTGGTGATTGCCGGCAGCTACACGCCGCTCGCGTGGAGCCTGCTGGACAGGCCGGCGGCGGAGGTCCTGCTCTGGCTGATCTGGCCCGCCGCGGTCCTCGGGGTGCTGTTCCGGCTGCTGTGGACCGACGCCCCGCGGTGGCTGTATGTGCCCATCTACATCGGCCTCGGCTGCGGGTCCCTGTTCTACCTGCCCGCGTTTTTCGCCGCGAGCGTCCCGGCGGCACTGCTCATCTGCATCGGCGGCGCACTGTACATCGCCGGGGCCGTGTTCTACGCGCTCAAGAAGCCCAACTTCAGCTACCGGCACTTTGGCTTCCACGAACTGTTCCACGCGTTCACGGTGCTGGCCTTCGGCGCGCACTTCGCGGCCATCCTCATGGCCGTGCTGAGCTGACCCGCTCGAGCGCCTCCTCAGCGGTTGCCACCGGCCGGTCACAGACCATGCCGCGGCACACATACACCAGCGGCTCTCCGCCGGGTCCGGCCGTCCTGTGCCGCAGCAGCGGCACTTCTGCCGGCGTCCCGCCGTCGTCCGCGTCCCCTGCCGCCACCACCAGCCCCGGGCTCGGGGACAGCAGCAGCGCGCGGTGGAGGGCGTCCCGCTCCGGACCGGGAGGCCCGACGACGGCGGCCTCCACCGGCCCGGCAAGCGCGGCCTGCGCTGTGGCCAGGAGCCATCCCGCCACCCGCGGTGCCCGTGTTGCCAGCGGGGGCACCAGTGCCAGGATGTTCGCGGAGATGGTCCGGTGTTCGGCGGAACCGGACAGGGCGGCGTAGCTCAGCAGGACGCCGGCGAAGGCGGCCGCGCCGCTGGGCGTCGCGTTGTCGAAGGGATCCAGGCCCGGCGTTCCGCCCTGGGCGCTGACCACCTGCTCCGATTCCCCCGCCGAGTCGGCGAGCCTGCCGCCGTCGACGAACCGGGTGCAGGCGGCCTGGATCAGCGCCTCGGCGAGCGCGTACCAGCGGCCGGCGCCTGTGGCCGCATACAGGGCCAGGAAGCCGTCCGCGCAGAAGGCATAGTCCTCGAGCAGGCCGCCGATGCCCCGGGCTGCGCCGCCGTGCGACACCCGGACCAGTTGCCCGGCCGCCTGCGGCCCGCCAGGTTCCGGCCGCCAGTGGACCCGTTCCAGGTAGCCGGCGATCCGGCCGGCAGCGTCCACCAGGTCCGGCCGGTCCAGGACGGCGCCGGCCTCCGCGAGCGCCGCCACGGCGAGCCCGTTCCAGCCGGCCACCACTTTCTCGTCCCGCTCGGGCTGCGGCCGCCGTGCCCTGGCTTCCCGGAGGCGGCCCCGCACCTCCTGCCAGAGCCGCACCTCGTCTGAGTCCAGTGCCCGGCCCGGGTGCAGCGGCGAGCCGAGCTCCGAGACGGTGCCGCGGGGGCCGATGTTCATCATCCAGGCGGCAGCGGTGGCGTCCTCCGCGCCAAGCACCTGTTCGAGATCCGCGGGAGTCCAGAGGTAGCTGCCCCCTTCGTGGTGCTCCCCGTCCACCACGGAGTCCGCATCCAGCGAGGACGCCAGCCCGCCCTCCGGAAGCCCCAGCGCGGCGAGCATCCATTCGGCGGTCCGCGCCGCGACATCCGCAGCCTCGGCGGCCGGGAACCCTGCAGTGCCGCCCAGCCTGATCCAGTGGACGTAAGTCCGCAGCAGCTGGGCGTTGTCGTAGAGCATCTTTTCGAAGTGCGGAACGGACCAGTCCCGCGTCACCGAGTAGCGGGCGAAACCGCCGTCGAGCTGGTCAAAGAGAGCCGAGCGGGCCATGGCCGCGAGGGTGCGCCCGGCCATCTCCCGGGCTTCACCGGCCGTGTCCGAGGGGACCGCCGCGTGCCGGATCAGGAACTCCAGAACGGCCGACGGCGGGAATTTGGGGGCGGTGCCGAACCCGCCGTCGTCGGGGTCTTCGGACCCGGCCAGGGAACGGACGGCGGCCGGCAGCAGGCCGGCGTCGAGCAGTTCCGGGGGCCGGGACACGTCCACGGCGGCGGCGAGCTGCACCTGGCCCATGTTCTGCGCGAGCGAGCGGGCGTTTTCCTCGACGGCGCCGCGGCGTTCTACCCAGGCCTCGGACACAGCCTCAAGAACCTGGCGGAAGGAGGGGCGCCCGGGCATGGGACGGGGCGGGTAGTAGGTGCCCGCGTGGAAGGCCAGGCCCGCGGGGGTCAGGAAGACGGACATGGGCCAGCCGCCCTCGCCGCTGATGGCCTGGGTAGCGGCCATGTACACCGAGTCCACGTCCGGACGTTCCTCGCGGTCCACCTTGACCGGCACGAAATGGCGGTTCAGGTAATCGGCGGTGGACTGGTCCTCGAAGGATTCGCGGGCCATGACGTGGCACCAGTGGCAGGCGGCGTAGCCGATGGAGAGGAACACCGGAACGTCCCGGGACGCGGCAGCCGCAAAGGCGGCGTCCCCGAACGGCTGCCAGTGCACCGGGTTGCCGGCGTGCTGGCGCAGGTAGGCCGAGGGTTCAGCATCGAGGGCGTTGCGTTCCCCCGGCCGGGGATCCCCTGGCCGGGGTTGCCCTGGTGCGGGCGGCCCTGATCGGGGATCAGGTGTCGGTGCGGCCTGCATTGCCGTTGGCGGCATCGTCGCGGGCAATGTCCGCCGCCTCGGCGGCAGCCAGGCGTTCTTCCTCCACCTGCGCACGGTACCGCACGCGGCGGATGCGGCGCACCATGTCCACGATCAGCAGCGCGGTGAGCACCACGATGAAGGCGGTCAGCAGGAAGCCCAGCAGGCCGGGCGTGACCTGGTCCTCGGACAGGCCGGGGCGCAGCGACGGCGAGGGTGCCGGGGACGCTGCCAGGGCGATGAGCAAATGGTGCACTGTTCAAACCTTCTCAAGGCTGGGGCCGCCGTCGGCAGCCTGGGCTAACGTCCGGCCCGTTGGTACGCGCGCGGCCACGGCCGCACGGTGTTTCCGCACGGTACGCGGAAACTTTCTACGCGGGATAGAAAATGTCTCTTGTCTCTATCTTAGCCCCGCGAACAGGTCCTTTTCCGGCAGCTCCGGGGCCACCTTCGACTGGATCAGCGTGTAGTCCTCCCAGGGCCAGACGCGCGCCTGCATTTCGGCCGACACGGCGAAGAAGAAGCCCAGCGGGTCCACCTGGGTCCGGTGGGCGCGGAGCGCGTTGTCACGGGTCTCGAAGAAGTCGCCGCAGTCCACCTGGGTGGTGGTCTCATGCGTGGGCGGAGGCGGCGTGTGGCCTTCGGCGTCGGCCTCAAGCCAGGCGGCAAGGCGCTGCGCGTAGGGCGACTGGAGGCCGGCCTCCTCCAGCGCGAAGTGCAGCGCACGGAAGCGTTCGGGGCTGAACGCGCGGTCGTAGTAGAGCTTGCTGGGCTCCCACGCCTCCCCGGTGCCCGGATACCTGGCGGGGTCGCCCGCGGCTTCGAAGGCTTCCACCGCAACCCGGTGCGCCATGATGTGGTCCGGATGCGGGTAGCCGCCGTTCTCGTCATAGCTGACCATGACGTGCGGCTTGAAGTCCCGGACCAGCCTGACGAGGGGCGCCGCAGCGCGTTCCAGGGGCTGCAGGGCAAAGCAGCCAGCCGGCAGCGGCGGGAGCGGGTCCCCTTCGGGCAGCCCCGAGTCCACGAAGCCCAGCCAGCGCTGCCGGATGCCGAGGATCCGGGCGGCCTCGTTCATTTCCAGGCGCCGGGCACCGGCCATGTCCCGCTTCGGATGGGGCGCGGCCTCCATGGCGGGGTTCTGGATGTCGCCGCGGGAGCCGTCCGTGCAGGTTGCGACCATCACATCCACGCCGGCCGCGGCGTACATCGCCATGGTGGCTGCGCCCTTGCTGGATTCGTCATCCGGGTGGGCGTGGACTGCCAGCAGGCGAAGCTTGGACGTCTGGCTGGTGGACGCTGTCATCTGGGACTGCTCCTCTTTCTCCTGGGACGGACTGCAATGCTGACGCCGGATATTTCCCGCGTTGATCGCCACTAAACTGGAAGGGTGACTACCGAGGACAAGTCGGCCACCGCCCAGCCTGCAGACATTAGCCTAGCCAATCGCTATGGCCCCCCAAAGCGCAGGATGTCCGGGAAGGCCAAGCGCTGGGCGGGAATCGCTGCGCTTGCGGCCGGGATGGGCTTTCTGGCCTGGGTGTCCACGTCCAATGCCACGGCGTCGGTGACGTTCAAGGACATCGGCTACCGGACCACGGATGCCACCCAGGCCGAAGTGGACTTCCAGGTGACGAGGGAACCCGGCACGGCAGTCAAGTGCGCCGTCAAGGCGCTCGATTCCAAGTTCGCGGTGGTCGGCTGGAAGGTGGTCGACATCCCGCCCGTCCCGCAGGAGGCGCAGGGCCAAAGCGCCGACGGCGGACGCACCCTCGCCCAGCGGGTTGTCCTGCGCACCGAATCGCAGGCCGTCTCGGGCGTCGTGGACAGCTGCTGGATCCCGAAGCCCGCGGCCTCCTAGGCCCGATTAGGCACGCCGGGTAAGCGGGCAGCAGAAGAAGCTATGTGACCCACGCCCCTTGGTTATTGGGTTTACTCCACAGGATTGACTACAATGAATCAATACCTTTACCCCGCTGAGATGGTTGCTGAGTTCCACAGGTGGCCACCGTGGCGGGGTCTTTGTTTGTTTGACCGCTTGTACACCCACTAGAGGAGAAGTCCGTGTCTACCACTAACAGTGCGCCTGCAGCTTGGCTTACCCAGGAAGCTTTTGACCGCCTGAAGGCAGAGCTGGACCATCTTTCCGGCGCCGGCCGGGCGGAAATCGTCCAGAAAATCGATGCCGCGCGTCAGGAGGGCGACCTCAAGGAGAACGGCGGTTACCACGCTGCGAAGGAAGAGCAGGGCAAGATCGAGGCCCGCATCCGCCAGCTGACCGTCCTGCTCCGCGATGCCCACGTCGGCGAGGCACCGGCCGACGACGGAATCGTTGAGCCCGGCATGATCGTCGTCGCCCGCATCGCCGGTGACGAGGAGACCTTCCTGCTCGGCTCCCGCGAAATCGCCGGCGACTCCGACCTCGACGTCTTCAGCGAGAAGTCCCCGCTCGGTTCCGCCATCATGGGCCACAAGGAGGGCGACAAGCTCAGCTACACCGCCCCCAACGGCAAGGACATCTCGGTAGAGATCATTTCCGCCAAGCCCTACTCCGGCTAACACCGCATCCGTCCGCGGTCGCTGCAAACGCACGACGCCGGCCCTCCCCTTCCGGGGACGGCCGGCGTCGTGCTTTAACCCGTCTTAGCCCTGCTGGCGCCGCATAGCGGCGTTCAGAGCAGTTCAGCTGTGTTCAGCGGCGGGAGACCCGGGCCCGCAGCACCACGGCGGCCAGGACGCCGCCTGCGGCGCCGCCGAGGTGTGCCTGCCAGGAGACGTATCCCGCCAGGTTCGGAATGATCCCGAAAAGGATGCCGCCGTAGGCGAGGAACAGCACCACCGAGAGGAGGATCTGCCACCAGCTGCGGTTGATGAAGCCGCGCACCAGGAGGAACGCGAACAGGCCGAAGACCAGGCCGGACGAGCCCACGGTGACCCCGCCGGCGCCAAACAGCCAGACGGCCAGGCCGGAGCCCAGCCAGCTGCAGGCGACGGCCGTGAGGAAGACCCGGAGCCCGGACAGGAACACCAGGAACCCGAAGATGATCAGCGGCAGGGCATTGGACAGCACGTGGTTGAGGTTGGCGTGCAGCAGCGGGAAGGTGAACACGTCCAGGACGCCGTCGGCGCTTCTGGGCCTGAGCCCGAAGACGCCGTTCAGGGAGTGCAGCAGCACCGTGTTGAGCAGTTCGATGGCGAACAGGAGCGCCACGAAGGAACCCACCACCAGCAGTCCGCCCCTGGCACGGGCGGCAGCCGTTGCCCTGCCGGCCGGCGCCTCTCCGGAACTGTCCAGCATGCCGGCTCCTAGTGCACCACGATCGGCTGGAATCCCTCGGCGCGCAGGGCACCGAGGACCTGTTCGCCGTGTTCGTGGCCCTTGGTTTCCAGGTTCACGGTGATGGACACGTCGCCCATGCTGATGGAGCCGCCTACCCGGGTGTGGTCGAGGCCGGTGACGTTGGCATCGTTCTCGGCGATGATCCGCGCGATGGTGGCCAGCGAACCCGGCCGGTCATCGAGCATCATGCGCACGGTCATGTAGCGGCCGGCGGCGGACAGGCCGCGCTGGATCACCTTGAGCATCAGCATGGGGTCGATGTTCCCGCCGGAGAGCACGACGGCGGTGGTTCCCGGGTTTTCGATCTTGCCGTCCATGAGGGCCGCCACGCCCACGGCACCGGCGGGCTCCACCACCATCTTGGCCCGTTCCAGCAGGAAGATCAGGGCGCGGGCCAGCGAGTCCTCGCTGACCGTGACCACGTCATCCACCAGTTCACGGATGATGCTGAACGGAAGCTGGCCAGGCCGGCCGACGGCGATGCCGTCGGCCATGGTGGAAACCTTCTTGAGCGGCACCAGGGCATCCGCTGCCAGCGACGGCGGGTAGGCGGCCGCATTCTCTGCCTGGACGCCGATGATGCGGATGTCGCGGCCGAGCTCCCTGGCGCGGGCCTTCACGGCAACCGCGACGCCGGCCAGCAAGCCCCCGCCGCCGACCCCCATGAGGATGGTGTCAACATTGGGCACCTGCTCGAGGATCTCCAGGCCCAGCGTGCCCTGGCCTGCCACGACGTCCACGTTGTCGAAGGGGTGGACGAAGACCGCTCCCGTGTCGTCGGCGTAGCGCTGGGCCTCGGCCAGGGCTTCATCCACGTTGTGCCCGTGCAGGACCACCTCGGCGCCGTGGCTGCGCGTGGCGGCAAGCTTGGGCAGGGCCACGCCGAGCGGCATGTAGATCCGGGCCTTGATGCCCAGGCTCTTGGCGGCGACCGCCACGCCCTGCGCATGGTTGCCAGCGGAAGCAGCCACCACTCCGCGCTTCTTCTCGGCTTCGGAGAGGCGCGCCATCCGCACGTAGGCGCCGCGCACCTTGAAGGAGCCGGCGCGCTGCAGGTTCTCACACTTGAAATAGACGTCGCCGCCCACCATGCCGCCCAGGGCCCGGGAGGACTCCACCGGTGTCCGCGCAATAATCCCGTCCAGCAGCTTCTGCGCCTCAAGGACATCGTCCAGCGTGACGGGAAGGCTTTCGGGGGTGTTCACGAACTATTCTCCTTTGGGTGATTCAACGTCGGCACCCGGGGCAGCGTTGCCGTCCGGGGCGCCGTGTGCAGTGCCGGCAGGGTTGCCGTGGCCGGAATGCGAGCCCGGCAGCCGGACATCCTTGAACGTGTTGTCCTCGTCGGCAGAGGCCGGGTCTGCGGTACCCGCGGCAGCCGGCACAAGTTCATGTTCCCACGTTCTGGCAGCAATATACCGAATCGCCGAATTTGCTACGGCCAGGATGGGCACCGAGAACAGCGCACCGGGGATGCCGGCAAGGTAAGAACCGGCGGCAACGGACAGGATCACGGCCACCGGGTGCAGGGCAACAGCCTTGCCCATGACCAGCGGCTGCAGGATGTGGCTTTCCAGCTGCTGCACCAGCAGCACGATGCCCAGCATGATGAGTGCGTTGACCGGGCCGTTGGCCACCAGCGCGAGCAGCACCGCGATGGCGCCCGTCACCAGCGCACCGACGATGGGGATGAAGGAGCCGATGAAAACCAGCACCGCCAGGGGCAACGCCAGCGGGACTCCGATGATCGCCGCGCCGGCGCCGATGCCCACGGCGTCCACGAACGCCACAAACATCTGGATCCGGGCATAGCTGACCATGGACGCCCAGCCGCGCCGGCCGGCGCCGTCAGTGGCCGCGCGGGCCTGGCGCGGCAGGAGCCGGACCAGGAACGCCCAGATGCGGCTGCCCTCGAGGAGGAAGAAGATCAGGATGAACAGCGCCAGGATCATGCCGGCGGCGAAGTGCCCGGCAGTGCTGCCGAAGGAGAGTGCCCCGCTGAGGATACTGCTGCTGTTGTTCTGCAGCGCCGCCGTGGCCTCCTTGATGTACTGGTCGATCTGCGCCGCGCTCAGGTGCAGCGGCCCCTGGGCCAGCCAGTCCTGGATCTGCTGGATGCCGGTCAGCGCTTCGCTCCACAGCTCCTGGAAACCGAGGGCAAGCTGCCGGCCGACGAGTGCCAGGGAACCGGCGATAAGGCCGATGAAGGCAAGGACGGTGATCGCGACGGCGGCGCCGTTGGGCACCTGGGACTCTCGCAGCCAGCGCACCACCGGACTCAGCAGGCCGGCCAGCAGCGCTGCCACCATAACGGGAATGATGAGGAAACTGACCTTGGCCAGCAGCCAGACCAGTGCCCCGGTGATCAGCAGGATCAGGCCCAGCCGCCAGGCCCATGCCGCCGCAATGCGCACGCCGTAGGGAATGTCCTGCTCCAGGTCACGGTCGGTGCGGATGCGCCGCGGCTCGAGGCGCTCGAAGGGGCCGCGCCCGACGGGTCCGGCGCCCGCTGCTGCGCCTGCCCCGCCGGTGTTGCCGCCGCTCCCGGCCGCGGCTGCGCTTCCGGTGGCGCTGGCGCCCATGTTGGCTGCGTTGTCTGGTGTGGCGTCCCTTGCTGGCGTCATAGCCCAATACTTCCCTAGCCGCAGGGTTATGGGAAAGCGGAGTAGGAGGAACAGGGCCCGCCTGACCTAGCCCAGGTCGGCGCGGATGCCCCAGGTAGCCGTGAACGAGTCGCCGGGGGCCAGCCAGCGGAGGCTGTCCCCCGAGTTGAAGGCATTGGCCGGACCGGTCATCGGTTCCAGCGCCACGGCTGCGGGCCGGCCCGGGTAGATGCGGCTGACAAAGACGTGGACGAACGGGCAGGTCTCGTCCTGCCAGAGGCTTACGCTGCGGCCGTCCGGAGCCGTCAGCGTGTGCCGGGCGATGCCGCCGTCGAACTCCAGATCGGTCAGGGCGGCGTCGAGATCCAGCTCCCCCACCGTCCTCCCCCGGCGCAGGTCGCTGTCCGCCGAAACCGGCTCGGAGCTGCGGGGGATCATCCGCGCATCCGCCACCAGCCGCGTGGCGGCGTTCACGGTCAGGGTGAGTTCCTCGGAGGGAACATCGCCAATCCGGAGGTAGGGGTGCGCACCGAGCACGAACGGCGCCTCGGCCCCGGAATCATTGACCAGGGTTTGCCGCACCTCCAGGCCCAGGTCTTCGGCCAGGGAGTACTCCACCCGGTGCCATACCAGGAAGGGGTAGCCGTGCTGGGGGAACACGGGCGCCTCAAGAGTCACGGCAAACTCGGATTCGGCCACCAGGGCGTACGACGCATTCCGCAGCAGCCCGTGGCTGGCGTTGTTTTTGGAAACCTCGGTGATATCCAGCTGCTGCTTCTTGCCGTTCAGGTGCCATACCCCGTCCTCCACCCGGTTGGCCCACGGCGCCAGCGTGATGCCCGCCGCGCCGGGCGGAATGTCGGAATCCCCGTAGGACTCGGTCAGCTGAACGCCTCCCCGGCTGTACCACCGCAGCCCGGCAGCCAGCTCAGTGACCACGGCGAGCGCGTCGCCCCGCCTGAGCTCGTACTGCCTGCCCGTGGCGTAGCGCCGCTGAGCCTGGACGGAATCGCTGGTTTCGGAAGTCGCGCCGGAAGTCATGGACCTACCGTACAACGCACATACGGCAACCCATGCCCCATGAGGGAACGAACAGCCTTGTTATCTTTTGGTAGAAAGTATTTGTTTTTGATCGTTTTGTGCCACAATGGATTCCGAGCCCGAAAGTGACCGGGCCCACAAACACAGACGCCTGGGTCACCGGGGAAGGAGGAGACAAGTGCTCGCAACGCAGCGGCAGCACCGCATCCTCCAAGAGCTCGACGCGGAAGGAACCGTCCGCGTGGCAGCGCTGGCAGACCTGCTTCGCGTCTCCGAAATGACCGTCCGCCGCGACATCGACGTGCTCGACGCCGAAGGCCTGCTGCTGCGGGTTCACGGCGGCGCCACCCGTGCCTCCTCCTTCAGCACACTTGAACCGGGGTTCGGCGCCAAATCGGCACGGGAAACGGATGCGAAACGGGCCATCGCCGCGGAGGCGCTCACGCTGCTCCGCCCCGGCATGACCCTGCTGGTTTCCGGCGGCACCACCACTCACGAGCTCTCGCGGCTGCTCCCCCGGGATCTCGGGCTCACGGTGGCCACCAACTCCCTCATGGTGGCCAACTCATTGGGTCCGGCCGGCGACGGCGGCATCCGCACCGTGGTGCTCGGCGGCCAGCGCACCCCGTCCGAAGCCCTCGTTGGCCCGGTGACGGTGCATGCGCTGGACAACCTGCACGCCGACCTGTGCTTCATGGGCGTGCACGGCTTCGACCCGAAGGCCGGCATCACCTCGCCGAATCTCCTCGAGTCCGAGGTCAACGCCGCCATGGTCGCTGCCTCCGACAGATTGGCAGTGCTCGCCGACGCCACCAAATACGGGACCGTGGGGCTCGCCCGGATCGCCCCGCTATCCGCCGTCGGCACCCTCATCAGCGACGACCGGATCAGAACGGGTGCCGCCGGCCCCGGCGCCGAGAACCTGCTCCGGCAGTCCGTCGGCGAGCTGCGGCTGGCGCCGGTAAACCAAACATTGCTGAACCAACCACCCATGACCCCCGCGTTCAAAGGACACGACGCATGACCCACATCACCAGCACCCAGCTCGCCGACGGCCGCGAACTGCTCTATTTCGACGACGCCGGCTCAACCCGACCCCGGTCCGTGGAGCTCACGCAGGACGGCCGGGACCTTCCGCCCCGCGGCGAGCCTGGCGAAGTCCGGTTCGACGCACTGACCGGCGAATGGGTGGCCGTGGCCGCGCACCGGCAGACACGCACCCACCTCCCGCCCGCGGACCAGTGCCCCATCTGCCCCACCACCGACGCCAACCCGTCCGAGATCCCGGCGCCGGACTACGACGTCGTGGTATTCGAGAACCGCTTCCCCTCCCTCGGCCCGGCAGTGGGCCCCGTCCCTGCCAACCCAGGCTGGGGTACCACCGGCCCGGCGTTCGGGCGCTGTGAGGTGGTCACCTTCACCCCGGAGCACACAGGATCATTCAGCGGCCTGAGCGAAACCCGCGCCCGCACGGTGGTGGAGGCCTGGGCACACCGGACGGCTGCGCTCAGCGCGCTGCCAGGCATCAAACAGGTTTTCCCGTTCGAAAACCGCGGCGCGGACATCGGCGTCACCCTGCACCATCCGCACGGCCAGATCTACGCCTACCCGTACGTCACCCCGCGCGCCGCTGTCATGGGCGCCGCCGCCCGCAGGTTTTATGACGACGCCGGCGGGCAGCAGACGCTGACCGGCTCACTGTTGCGAGCCGAGCGGGAGGACGGCAGCCGGATGGTGCTGGAAAGCGACAGCTTCAGCGCCTACGTTCCATTCGCTGCCCGGTGGCCGCTGGAGATCCACCTCGTCCCGCACCGCCAGGTCCCGGACCTGGCCGCGCTGAGCGGGGAGGAGAAGGACGAACTGGCCCACGTCTACCTCGACCTGCTCAAGCGCCTCGACGCGCTCTATCCCACCCCGACGCCCTACATTTCAGCGTGGCACCAGGCACCTGTGGATGATCTCCTGCGTCCGGCCAGCTACCTGCACCTGCAGCTGACGTCCCCGCGCCGGGCGGAGGACAAGCTGAAGTTCCTGGCCGGCTCGGAGGCGGCCATGGGGGCCTTCATCAACGACACCATGCCCGAACAGGTGGCGGAGCGGCTCCGCTCGGTCACCGTCCCGGCATCCCCCGCCGAAGCCCTCGCTCCGGTTGCCCCCGGACTGATCGAGCCGGACCTCATCGAAGGAGCCCACGCATGACCGCCCCCGCCACCACCGACCTCGAGGCGCGGTTTTCCGCCGCGTTCGGCCGCCAGCCCGACGGCGTGTGGCAGGCTCCCGGCCGGGTCAACGTGATCGGCGAACACACGGACTACAACGAGGGTTTCGTGCTGCCGTTTGCGATCGACAGGACCGCCCGCGTGGCCGTGGGGGTACGCCCGGACTCCACCGTCCGGATGCTCTCGACCTACGGGGACCAGGGAATCACGGCGGCGGACACCGCGTCTCTGGAGGGCGGCACGGCCAAGGGCTGGACCAAGTACCCGCTGGGCGTCATCTGGTCCCTGCAGCAGCGCGGCATCGACGTCCCGGGACTGGACCTGCTGCTGGACTCCGATGTGCCGCTTGGCGCCGGACTGTCCTCCTCGCACGCCATTGAATGCGCGGTGATCTCCGCACTCAACGACCTCACCGGCGCCGGCATGGGCCCGGAGGACATGGTGCTGGCCACACAACGTGCGGAGAACGACTTTGTAGGTGCGCCCACGGGCATCATGGACCAGTCCGCCTCGCTGCGCGGTTCGAAGGGCCACGCCGTGTTCCTGGACTGCCGCGACCAGAGCGTCGAATTGGTCCCCTTCGAGGCGGAGGCTGCTGGCCTCGTCCTGCTGGTCATCGACACCAAGGTCTCCCACTCCCATGCCGACGGCGGCTATGCCTCCCGCCGCGCCTCCTGCGAACTGGGTGCCCAGGTGCTGGGCGTCAAGGCGCTCCGCGACGTCACCGTGGGCGACCTCGAAGAGGCCAGCGGGCTGCTGGACGAGGTCACGTTCCGCCGCGTCCGGCACGTGGTCACAGAGAACGACCGTGTGCTGCAGACCGTGGAACTCCTGCGGCAGCAGGGACCGTCGGCCATCGGGGCCCTGCTCGATGCCAGCCACGCGTCCATGCGCGACGACTTCGAGATTTCCTGTCCGGAACTGGATCTCGCCGTCGGGAGCTCACGGGCGAACGGCGCCATCGGCGCCCGGATGACCGGCGGAGGTTTTGGCGGAGCGGCCATTGCCCTGACTCCGGTGAGCGAGGAGCAGCAGGTGCGTGCCGCCGTCGTACATGCCTTTGCGGAGGCGGGGTACGCCGCACCGGACATCTTCACCGTCACCCCGGCGGCAGGGGCAATGCGGCTGGTATAGCTCCCCTGCGCGGAGGCGGGTCCGGGCGTAGGCTGGTCGCATGCCTGAAGCAGTCATTGTTTCAACCGCCAGGAGCCCGATCGGCCGCGCCTTCAAGGGCTCACTGAAGGATGAGCGGCCGGACGACATGGCCGCCGCCATGGTCCGGGCGGCGCTGGCCAAACTGCCGGCGTTCGACCCCACCGGGGACACCGGGCCCGGACTGGACGACCTCTATCTCGGCTGCGCCGAACCCAGCGGCGAGGCGGGATCCAACATGGCACGCGTCGTCACCATCCTCACCGGACTGGACAACGTACCCGCGGCCACCGTCAACCGGTTCTGCGCCTCCAGCCTGCAGACCCTTCGGATGGCCTTCCACGCCATCCGGGCGGGCGAGGGCCAGGCGTTCGTGGCGGCCGGCGTCGAAGCCGTGTCCCGCTACCAGGACTGGGCCGGGGCGGGCGAAACGGGAGCCCAAAACCACAACCCGCTGTTCGAACCGGCCCGCCAGCGGACGGCCGCACGGGCGGAGTCGAACACGCCCTGGACTGATCCGCGGCTGGGTGACCGGATGCCGGACATCTACATCGCCATGGGCCAGACGGCCGAGAACGTGGCCACGTCCTACGGGATCAGCCGTGCGGACCAGGATGAGTGGGCCGTGCTGAGCCAGAACCGGGCCGAGGCGGCGATCGCCTCCGGCTTCTACGCCCGCGAAATCACACCGTACGAGCGGCGCGACGGCACGGTGGTGGACCGGGACGACTCGCCGCGCCCCGGCGTGAGCCTCGAGGCCGTCAGCGCCCTGCAGCCGGTCTTCCGGCGCGAGGGCACGGTCACTGCCGGCAATGCGTGCCCGCTCAATGACGGCGCCGCGGCCCTGGTGGTCATGAGCTACGACCTGGCCCGGGACCTCGGGCTGGAGCCGCTTGCCAGGATCGTCTCCACCGCGGCCACCGCCCTGTCCCCCGAACTGATGGGGATGGGGCCGGTGGAGGCCTCCAGGCAGGCGCTGGCCCGCGCCCGCCTGGACATGCGGGACATCGACCTCGTGGAGCTCAACGAGGCGTTCGCCGTCCAGGTGGTGGCCAGCGCCCGCGAACTCAAAATCGACCCGGCCAAGCTCAACATCCACGGCGGCGCCATCGCCTTGGGCCACCCCTTCGGCATGACCGGCGCGCGGATGACCACCACGCTGCTCAACGGCCTGCGCGAAACGGACGGAACGCTGGGCCTGGCCACCCTCTGCGTCGGCGGCGGCCAGGGCATGGCCGTGGTGCTGGAGCGGCTCACCTAGCCCGTTCCACTGGAGATTTTGTACAGATAATGGCTCCAAATGGCCCCCGAAGTCGCGACAAATGGACAAAAACCCCAGTCTTGACGCGAAAGTGGGGCCCCGCCGGTTGGCGGGGCCCCACTTCATGCTACTGAGGAACGACGGCGGCAGCCGCTATGTGCCTATTCTTCCCCGCCGCGGAGGATCGCCAGCAGGCGGATGATTTCCACGTACAGCCACACGAGCGTGACGGTGAGGCCGAAGGCGGCGGTCCAGGAGAAGCGCTCCGGCGCTCCGGCGCGGACGCCGGCCTCGATGCTGGTGAAGTCCATGATCAGCGAGAAGGCGGCGAGGCCGATCGCGAGCAGGCCGATAAAGACGCCCAGCGGGATGCCGAAGATCTCAACGCTCGTGCGCAGGCCGAAGGGTGAATCCACCGCGCCGGTCCACATCATGATCATGTTGATCAAGGCGAACACCGCGTAGCCGATGACCGCGATCATGAAGAAGCGCATTGCCTTGGGCGTGGCGCGGACCTTGCCGCTCTTGAAGAGCACCAGGGTCACGGCGAACACGGACAGCGTGCCGATGACCGCCTGCAGGCCGACGCCCGGGTACATCCCGTCGAGGATGCGGGTCAGGCCTCCGAGGAAGAAGCCCTCGAGCGCGGCGTAGGCCAGGATGAGGGCCGGCGAGGGCTGCTTCTTGAACGTGTTGACCAGGGCCAGGACAAAGCCGCCCAGCGCGCCCACGATCATGAGCATGCTGGCGAGCGACAGGCTCACCGTCAGGGTGACGGCCGCGCCAACCACTACCGCCGCGAGGCAGATGGCGGTCTTGACGATGACGTCGTCGAAGGTCATCCGTCCGGTTTCGGCGGGGCCGGCCGCCGGCCGGTTGTACATCTGCTGCAGCTGGTCGTTGGTCATGTTCTGCTGCTGCGACATCCAGCCGGACTGGGCGTCCATGACCGAGCCGGGAGCGCGGCCCTGGCCGTACTGCGGCTGGCCGAACTGGTTCTGGCCGTAGTGGTTCTGGCCGTACGCCTGCGGGACAGGCGGTGCCTGGGTGGCTTCACGGAAATTCTTTCCGTTGAAGATCGGGTTTCCGCCAAGTGCCATTGCGGGTGTCCTCCGTCTAGGGGGTTGAGTGTTGGTTCTAAAGCTCACGCTATCAATTCCTACGCACTAACGGCAGGGAAAGTTCCGCTGTGGCAGCGGACTTTTCAGTTGTTACCGGATCGCTATCTGATGGTCAGCTCCGCCCGCGATGTTTGTACTGCCCGCGCTGTACGATAAGCGGGTCAGGGTGACGGATATCACAGCTGGTCAAGCCCGCTTCACCAGCAGGAACTCTCTTCCGTCCGCCGCCCTCCGTTCGCAGCGGCTGCAACGAAGCAGCCGCAACCACCCCCACGTGGAGGTTTTCAATTTGAGACGCACACCGAGAGGGCTGCCTATCCGGCGGCCGGCCGGGCTGCTGAAGGTATGGGGGGCCATTGCCTCCGCCGTCGTGGCACTTCTGCTGGTCGCAGCACCGGCATCGCAGGCAGGCACTCCAGCTCCGACACCACCCCCGTCGAACCAGCAGTTCCAGAACAGCATCAGCGGCTTCCTCCGCGACGATACCCGGCGTCCCCTCGAAGGCGTCAAGATCACCGCCAAGAGCGGCGACTTCACCGGCGAGGCAACCTCGGGCGCCAACGGGTCCTGGCGGATTGGCGTTCCCACCCAGGGCACCTACGAAATCGAACTGGACGAGTCAACGCTTCCGGAGGGCATCACGCTCGCCGAGGGCCAGTCGAATCCCCGCAACGTCACGTTCAGCCAGACGTCAAACCTCTCGGTCATCTTCGCCTTCGGCAAGGGCATCGTGGTGCAGCAGCAGGACTTCGGCCAGAACCTCCTCAACCGGCTTGTGGCCGGCCTTAGCTTCGGCCTGCTGCTGGCCCTTGCCTCGGTGGGCCTGTCCCTGATCTTCGGCACCACCGGGCTCACCAACTTTGCGCACGGCGAGATGGTGACGCTCGGCGCCGTGCTGGTCTTCGGATTCAGCGCCCTGAACCTGCCCTTCTGGCTGGCCATCATCCTGGCCCTGCTCGGCGGCGGACTCCTTGGCTATGTGCAGGACACCGGGCTGTGGCGCCCGCTGCGGCGCCGCGGCACGGGCCTGGTGCCCATGATGATTGTCAGCATCGGATTGGCCCTGGCGGTCCGCTACATCATCCAGTTCTACTTCGGCGGGGCCACGCAGCAGCTGCCCTTCGCGCAGAGCGCCGAAATCCAGATCGGCCCGGTCTCCATCTCCCCCAACAACCTGTGGTCCCTGGTCATCAGCGCCATCGTGATCGCCCTCCTGGGCATCGTGCTGCTGAAGACCAGGCTCGGCAAGGCGACCCGCGCGGTGGCCGACAACCCCGCCCTGGCCGCCGCTTCCGGCATCGACGTCGACGGCGTCATCCGCCTGGTCTGGATCGTGGGCGGTGTCCTGGCCTCCCTGGGCGGCATCCTCTGGGCCTACTACCGCCCGGGCGTCACCTTCGACATGGGCTCGCAGATCCTGCTGCTCATCTTCGCAGGCGTGACCCTTGGCGGCCTCGGCACCGTTTTCGGCGCCCTCGTCGGGTCCATCATCGTCGGCATCTTCGTCGAACTGACCACAGTGTTCGGCCTCGCGGCCGACCTCAAATACGTGGGAGCACTCTTCATCATGATCGTTGTCCTCTTGTTCCGGCCCCAGGGCATCCTGGGCCGCCGCGAGCGCGTGGGTTAGGAGACAGCCATGGACTTTGGATTTATCCTTGCCAGCGCTGCTGGGGAACTTTTCAGCCCGACGACGGCGGCCTACGCCCTCGCGGCGCTCGGCCTCGCCGTGCATTTCGGCTACTCGGGCCTGCTGAACTTCGGCCAGGCCGGCTTCATGGCGGTGGGCGCCTACGGCTTCGCCATCTCGACCCTCAGCTTCCGGGTGCCCTTCTTCGTGGGGCTGCTGATCGCCGTCGTCTGCTCGGTGCTCTTTGCGCTGGTGCTGGGCATTCCCACGCTCCGCCTGCGGGCCGACTACCTGGCCATCGTTACCATCGCCGCAGCGGAAATCGTGCGCTACGTCGTCACCACCAACCAGCTCACGTCCGTGACCGGTTCCGCCAATGGGCTTGCCGCCTTCGAAGGCGGGTTCTATTCGATGAACCCGTTCCCTGAGGGCTCCTATTTCGGCATGAACAACCGGGACTTCTTCATCCGGGTGGTGGGCTGGGGACTCGTGGCGGTCGGCTGCGTCCTTGTCTGGCTCCTGATGCGCAGCCCTTGGGGCCGCGTCCTGAAAGGCATCCGCGAGGACGAGAACGCGGTGCGTTCACTCGGCAAGAACGTGTACGCCCACAAGATGCAGGCACTCGTGATCGGCGGCATCTTCGGTGCGCTGGCCGGAATGATCTTCACGCTCCCCCGGGGCGCCGTGCAGCCGGCCAACTACGGCACCGAGCTGACGTTCTTCCTGTGGACCTGCCTGCTGCTGGGCGGCATGGCAACAGTCCTCGGGCCGGTGATCGGCGCCATGATCTTCTGGGTGGTCCTGTCCCTCACGCAGGGCGTTCTGTACGGTCTCATCGAATCCGGCGCGGTGACCTGGCTGACCACGGTCCAGGCCGGTCAGCTGCGCTACATCCTGGTGGGCATCGCCCTGATGCTGCTGATGATCTTCAGGCCACAGGGTGTCTTTGGCAACAAGAAGGAGCTGGCGTTCGCATGAGCAAGCACAGCGAGGAAGCAATGGAAGAGGGCGTCGACTACATGACGGACACCCGTCCGATCGCCGTCGGGGAAAACACCCCCGGCTGCAAGAAGCGGGACCCGATCGTCGTCGCCGAAAACGTCACCCGCAGCTTCGGGGGCATCAACGCCGTCGACGTCGACTACCTGGAGATTCCGCGGCACAAGATCACCGCCCTGATCGGCCCCAACGGGGCCGGCAAGACCACCCTGTTCAACCTGCTCACCGGCTTCGATACGCCGAACTCGGGCAAGTGGCAGTTCGAGGGCCAGAGCATCGCCGGGGTGTCCTCCTACAAGGTGGCGCGGATGGGCATGGTGCGAACCTTCCAGCTCACCAAGGTCATGGGCAAGCTCACCGTCATGGAGAACATGCGGCTCGGCGCGTCCAACCAGCCGGGTGAAAGGCTGTCCAAGGCCCTGTTCAAGAACATCTGGGGCGGCCGGGAGAAGGAGATCACCGAGCACGCCAACGTCCTGCTGGAGAAGTTCAAGCTCGACACCAAGAAGGACGACTACGCGGCCTCGCTGTCCGGTGGCCAGCGCAAGCTGCTGGAGATGGCGCGTTCCCTGATGGTCCGTCCCAAACTGGTGATGCTGGACGAACCGATGGCAGGGGTCAACCCGGCACTGACGCAGTCGCTGCTGGACCACATCAAAAACCTGAAGTCCGAGGGCATGACCGTCCTCTTCGTGGAACACGACATGCACATGGTCCGGCACATCGCCGACTGGGTGGTGGTCATGGCCGAAGGGAAGATCGTGGCCGAGGGCCCCCCGGGCGAGGTCATGAAGGACCCCGCCGTCATCGACGCCTACCTGGGCGCCCACCACGACGTCGATCTTGGCGACACCGAGGGCATTCGGGAGCTGGAGCAGGAACTGGCGGCGGATGAGGAGTCCATCGTCGGCACCGAGAATGCGGGCATCATCGCCGTGGACGCTGTGGCACCTGACCTCCGGCCCGGCGGATCATCTGCCATCCCCACAGACAAGGACAAGGAATGAGTGCCACGAGCCCGGCCCCGGCCGCAAACAGCGCAGCAGAGGACGGCGTCGTCGTCAAAGTCACGGACCTGGTGGCCGGCTACCTCCCCGGCGTCAACATCCTCAACGGGTGCAGCATCGAGGCCCGGAAGGGCGAGCTGATCGGCATTATCGGCCCGAACGGGGCCGGCAAGTCCACCCTGCTGAAGGCCATGTTCGGGCTGGTCAAGGTGCACTCCGGGTCCGTCGTGGTCCGGGGCCGTGACCTCACGGGACTGAAGGCCAACAAGCTGGTGACCCAGGGCGTCGGATTCGTGCCGCAGACCAACAACGTCTTCGCCACGCTGACCATCGAGGAAAACATGCAGATGGGCATGTTCCAGCGTCCCAAGGACTTCGCCGAGCGCTTCGACTTCGTCACCAGCCTGTTCCCTGAACTCGGCAAACGCCGGGCGCAGCGTGCAGGGTCCCTGTCCGGCGGCGAGCGGCAGATGGTGGCGATGGGGCGGGCCCTGATGATGGAACCGGCGGTGCTGCTGCTGGACGAGCCCTCGGCAGGCCTCTCCCCCGTCAAGCAGGACGAGACGTTCCTGCGGGTGCACGAGATCAACCGGGCCGGCGTGTCCGTCATCATGGTGGAACAGAACGCCCGCCGCTGCCTGCAGATCTGCGACCGCGGCTACGTCCTGGACCAGGGCAGGGACGCGTACACCGGCACCGGCCGCGAGCTCATGAAGGACCCCAAGGTCATCCAGCTGTACCTCGGCACGCTGGCGGACGAGCACTAGCCCCGCCAAGCACCACAGAGAAGCCCCCGTCCGGCTGGACGGGGGCTTCTCTGTGCGGTGGGAAGCGGCTTTACAGCTTGCCGAATTCTTCCCTGGCCGGCGTGTACTTGTTGTCGTCCTGGTACTCGTAGATGCCGATGAAGGCTTCCGTCGGGTCACCGGCCTCGGAGAAGGTCACCGGACCGGACTGGCCGTCGTAGTCGATGTCCTTGCCATTGCGGAGCAGCGTGACGCAGGACGGGAAGTCCGTGCACTTCTCGCCGCCCTCGGAGACTGCCTTGAGCTGCTTGGCGATCTCCGCGCCCTTAGTGCTCTTGGCGGCCTCTGATGCCAGCGAAATCAGGTTGACGGCGTCGTAGGACTCGCCGGCGTAGCTGTAGTCCTTCAGGGCCGGGTCGATGGCGAGGAGCTCCTTCTTGAAGTCCTCCTTGGCGAAGGTGCCGGGGATGGTTCCCTGCGCGCCCTTCAGCGTTCCGGCCTTGAAGTCCTTGCTGTAGTCGGACGTGTTGCCATCCACCATGAACAGCTGGGTGGGCTTGATGCCCTTGCCGGTCAGCAGCGGAACGATGCTCTTGGCCTGGTCGAAGGTGATCAGCGCAATGGCATCCGGCTTCGCGGCGATGACCTTGTCCACCTGGCTGCTGAACTGCGAGTCACCCTCGTTGAAGAGTTCCTCGGCCACAACCTGGCCGCCGGCTGCCTCAAAGGCGGCCTTGATGTTCTTCTGCAGGCCCGTGCCGTAGGCATCGTTCAGGACGATCATGCCCACGGTCTGGGCACCACAGGTGGCCATGTAGTTACCCAGCACCTTGCCCTGCAGGACGTCCGACGGAGCGGTGCGCCAGTACAGGCCCTTGTCATCCCAGGTGGTGAAGTCGGGCGAGGTGTTGGCCGGCGAGAACTGGACCACGCCCGCGCCGGTGATCTGGTTGATCACGGTCTTGGACACGCCCGAGGAGGCGGCGCCGATGATGGCGCTGACACCCTGGCCGAGGAGTGCCGTGGTGGACTGCGTGGCGATGTCCGTCTTGGTGTCGCCGGAATCGCGGTGGACCACCTGGATCGGCTTGCCGAGCACGCCGCCGGCGTCGTTGACTTCCTTGACACCAAGGTTAACACCGGCGATTTCGGGTGGGCCAAGGAACGCCAGCGACCCCGTCGTCGGCAGAAGCGATCCAAGTTTCAGCGGTGTGGGGGTGGTGGTGGTCGCAGCCGGCACGTCGCCGGTCTGTGTTGCAGTACTGGTTGCCCCGGCCGTGGCACTGGGTGCAGGGCACGCGATGCCGCCTGCCGCTGCGGTGGTTTCGGTCGCGCTTGGGGTGGAGCCGCCACCACAAGCCGTGGCCAGAAGGGCGACGCCGAGGCTAAGCGCTGTGAGCTTAGCGACCCTGGGCGCCGCCTGGGGGAGTGAAATCATTGAGAATCTCCTCGATCCAAAGGTGCGTACGGCCTTTGATGCGATTTGTGGTCAGGGGTTCCTGAGCTAAATTCAAGCTAATCCAATTCGTGCAGGAACATAAGTGACTAAGGTCACATCCTCATAACACTCGTTGCATATTGGAACACCGGCGGCGCCGAGGAGAAAGCTAGTACCCCAGGTGGGACTCGAACCCACAACACGCGGATTTTAAGTCCGCTGCCTCTGCCAATTGGGCTACTGGGGCGCCCGGTCAATGGTATCGCCTCAGAGGGCGGCCAAGGGCCCCGCGTACCGGAATGTGCCGTGGACTCCTCCTGGCCACAGGGCGAGGGGCAGGAACTGGAAGTGGTCGCCCCACTTGGCATCGGGCGCCTGAACTCCCAGGGACGACGCCGGGACAAAGCCGAACCGGGGGTAATAGTCGGTGGATCCGAGCAGCGCGATGCCCTTCTCCCCTGCTGCGTTGGCGCGGATGACTGTTTCGCGCATGAGGGCCGAGCCGATGCCGTGGCGCTGCAGCCGGGGCGTCACGCAAATGGGCCCGAGGCCCAGGAGCTCGAGGTCCTCCACCCACGCCCGGGTGCTGATCACGTGGCCGACGATTTCGCCGTCGAGTTCGGCGACGATGCTGAACTCCGGCAGATACTCCTCGGCAACGAACAGCTCGCGCAGGACCTTGACCTCAACAGGCTCCCCCTCGACGGGCAGTCCGGTGACGGGGGAAACGGCGAAGGCTTCGGCGGCCAGGGCGAGGAGGGCCTCACGGTCGCCCGGTTCTTCGCTGCGCAGCATCACTTCCCGCACCGGCTCCGGCTCGGGGGCGTTGGCGGCCGCGAGCTCGGCCAGGACTTCCAGCGCCCGCGCCGAATCGGCCACGGGGACCAGGAGATGATCGTGGTGGAAGCCGGCTAGAACGTTGCAGCTGATCCGGGCCTGGGTCAGCGCCTTGCTCACAGCCGCGGTCAGGCCCACAGCCTCCAGCGCCGAGTGGACCTCGAGGGTGATCCAGGCCGCCACGAAGTCGTAGGGCAGGTCCAGCGCGTCCGCCTCGGCCCGGGGCAGGACCACGGTGAGCCCCTCGGCTTCCCGAACGGCGGCCTCGATGTGCCCGGCGAGCGGCCTGCCATGCGGCCAGAGAACGTAGACGTACTCCCCTTTCCGGAGCACCGGATGCATCGAGGCAAGGAGAGTCTGGAGGTTCTTTTCACCCGTCATGCAGCCAGTCTAGGGGTGCGCCAGGGCACAGCCGGGAAAGCCGGGACACAACGAAGCGGCCGTTCCCCGGAAAGGGGAACGGCCGCCGTCGTTATTTTTTTACTTGGCCTCGGCCGTGACCGGGTCCTTGGCGCCGCCCTGGGCAGGGGCGGCGGACTTCTCAGCCGGAGCCTTTTCGACCGGAGCCGGCGCGGCGGGGGCCGCGGGCTTGGGCGCCGGGGTGGCAGCGGCCACGAAGGCGCCGCGCGGGTTGTCCAGGTCCAGCAGCTGCGTGGTGTCGCGGCCTGCGAAGAAGCTCAGGATCCAGTTGAAGACCACCCGGAACTTGCGCTCGAACGTCGGCATTGCCATGCCGTGGTAGCCGCGGTGTGCCAGCCAGGCGAGAGGGCCTTTGAGCCCGATGCGGCCGAACAGGTTGATGTTGGCAACGCCCTTCCACTCACCGAAGCCGGCCACAGCACCGAGGTTCTTGTGCTTGTAGTCAACGAGCGGCTTGTCCCAGCGGGAAGCCCACAGGTTCTTGGCGAGGCGCTTGGCCTGGCGCAGCGCGTGCTGGGCGTTGGGGACGCAGGTGCCGTCCGGGAGGCCGCCACCCGACAGGTCGGGAACTGCGGCGATGTCGCCGGCAGCCCATGCGTTGTCGATGATGCCCTCGTCACCCCCGATGCGCAGGTCCGGCAGGACGCGGACGCGGCCGCGCGGCTCCAGCGGGAAGTCGGTGGAGCGGACCATCGGGTTGGCCTGGACACCGGCGGTCCACACGAGGGTGTCGGTCTCGAATTCCTGGGCCGGCGTCTTGTCCGGCAGGTTGATGAGCTTGAGGGAGCCCTCGGCATTGTCCAGCGAGGTGTTCAGCAGGACCTCGATGCCGCGGCTGCGGAGGTGCTCCACAACCCACTCGGCCTGCGGCGCGGTGACCTCGGGCATGATGCGGCCCATGGCCTCGACGAGGACGAAGCGGACTTCCTCCTGCTTGACGCGCGGGTTGTTGCGGACCGCGGCGCGGGCGAGGTCTTCCATTTCGGTGATGCACTCGATGCCGGCGAAGCCGCCACCCACCACCACGAAGGTCAGGGCACGGGCGCGTTCAGCGGGGTCCGTCATGGTGGAACCGCGCTCGATGCGGTCGAGGACCTTGTTGCGCAGCGCAACGGCTTCCTCGATGGTCTTCAGGCCGATGCCCTTGTCCGCCAGGCCCTTGATCGGGAACGTGCGGGTGATGGCGCCGGCGGCAAGCACGACGTCGAAGTACGGGACCTCGAAGTTCTCGCCGCCGTCAGCCGGGGCAACCACTGCCGTGCGGTTGGCGTGGTCGATGGAGAGGACGCGGCCCTGGATGAGCTCGGTCTGCTTGAGGTGCTGGCGGTGCGAGACCACTGCGTGGCGGGCCTCGATGTTTCCGCCGGCAACTTCCGGCAGGAAGGGCTGGTAGGTCATGTAGGGCAGCGGATCGACGACGGTGACGATGCCGCCTGCGTTCGCGATCTTCTTCTGCAGTTTGAGGGCTACGTAGAGGCCGACGTACCCGCCGCCGACGACGAGCACACGCGGACGATCCTGGAGCTGTGGGGTGGTTGCCATAGCTCCAGAGTACAGTACTTTGTGAAAATCTTCACTAACTGGTGCGGTCGGCCCGGTCCACCCTTGTCAGCGTATCGGTGTCCGGCTCCTCTGGACCGCCGCCTGATGCCCGGTAGGCGCGGCGCAGCTGCACCGCTCCTGCCACAATGATGGCTACAAAAAGCGCACCGAAACCGATGACCACGGCCGCGGGCAGCGCACTGTCCAGCTGCGACGGAGGCACGGCCACCGGCACGGTCGCCGAGGGCAGCGTGGCCTGCGCGGCGGGCGCCGTGGACGAGGGCTCGGGAGCGGGCGTAGCGAGGTTGCCGCGCCGGTGGACGCGGATCCAGTCCGCGATGGAACCCAGCGGGTTTGCTTTCGTTTCTGCGACGTCTTCCTTGAGCGCCGCCTCCGCGTTGAGGACGCCGAAGCCGTACAGCGGGTCCTTGCCGGGCGCGCCTTCGTCCTTGGCAGTGGAGACAATCCTGTTGATGACCTGCTCGGCGCTCATCTCCGGCCACTTGGAACGGATCAGGGCAGCAACTCCGGAGACGATGGGGGTGGCGCCGGACGTGCCGGCCCATTCCGCGTAGCTGCCGCCGGGCAGTCCGCCGGCCAGCTTCTCGGCCGGCGCGGCCACGCCGATGCTGATGCCCTGGGAGGAGGAGTCGGTGCTCGCCCGTCCGGTCCGGTCCACGCCGGCGACGGTCAGCACACCGGGGATGGTGGCCGGGGCCCCCACCTGCACGTTGCCGCCCACCCGGTTGCCGGCCGCGGCCACGATGACCACGTCCTTCTGCTCGGCGTACAGGAACGCTGCGTCCCAGCTTTGCGGCCACTCCGGCGAGGTGCTTCCCAGCGAAATATTGATGACCTTGGCGCCGTTGTCTACGGCCCAGCGCACAGCCTCCGGGATCTGGTCCTGGTCGCTCTTGCCACCCGGGTTGGGTGATCCGAGCCAGGTGGAGACGGAAAGGATCTGGGCTTCAGGGGCCACGCCCATGATGCCGTCCGGCCTGCCCTTGGCTGCTGCAGTGGCGCTCGGCGAAGGCTTGGCGCTGGCCGTGGCCTTCTTCGGCGGCTGGTGCCCGCGGCCCGCGAGCATGGTGGCCACGAGGGTGCCGTGCTCGGGCTTGGCGCCGATGCTCTTCTCACCGTCGGGATCGCCGGCGCCGGAGACGTCGTGGCCGCCGGCCAGCACGCCCTTGAGGTCAGGATGGTTGCCGTCGACACCGCTGTCGATCACCGCCACCTTCACGTTGGCGCCCTTGGAGACCTCCCACGCCTTGGTGATGCCGGCTTCCTTGAGCCAGTATTCCCTGTCCCGCCAGGAGTCGGCCTGCGCGGCCGGGGCGGTGGCGACGGCGGACGCGGCGATGCCGCCGGCAAGCACCGCGGACAGAAGGGCCGAGACCGTCCGGCGCAGCCGGGCTGTTGCTCTGGTCATTCAGGATCCAATACTTGGTTTAGCTTTGTGCCGCGGCACTCAGGGCAATTCCGTCCAGAATATCGTGCTCGCTGGCCGTGGCCGTAATGATGCGTCCGGCGCTGAGCTCGCCCATCCGGGTAAGGATGCGCCGCCAGACCAAGGCACCGGCTCCGATGACGTCCACCCGGCCGGGATGCATGTAGGGCAGTTCCGCCCGCTGGGCCCGCGGCATCTGCAGCAGGTCGGTGGCGGCGGCCTGTACGGCGGCAATGGACAGTTCGGCGCCGTGGATGGCTGCCGGCAGGTATTCGGGCAGCCTGAGCGCGTGCGCCGTGATGGTGGTGATGGAACCGGCAACCCCGACGACGGCGGTGCTGCGTTCCAGCGGAACGTCCAGTCGCGCTTCGGCGATGGCGGCGTCGACGTCGGCCTCCGCGGCGGCGATCTGTTCGGCCGTGGGCGGGTCCGCCGTGAGGTGGCGTTCGGTCAGCCGGACGCAGCCGATGTCCACGGAGCGGGCGGCGATCACGCCATTGGCGTCGCCGAGCACGAACTCGGTGCTGCCGCCGCCCAAATCCACCACCAGGACCTTGTCCTCGGCCGAGATCGGCAGCACGCTGCTGGCGCCGGCAAAGGACAGCGCGGCTTCCTCGTCGCCGGTAATCACCTCGGGCTCCACGCCGATGAGGTTCCTGATGCCGTCCACGAACAACTGGCGGTTCCGGGCGTCCCGGCTGGCGGACGTGGCCACGAAACGGACCTTCCGGGCCTGGTACTCGCGGATGAGCTCGGCGTAGTCAGCCGTGGCGGCGAAGGTGCGCTCCAGCGCCTCGGGCGCCAATTCACCGGTGGCGTCCACTCCCTGGCCGAGCCGCACTACCCGCATTTCGCGCACGATATCGGTGAGCCTGGTGGCCCCGTTGCTGTGGTCAATGTCGGCGATGAGGAGTCGGATGGAATTGGTTCCGCAGTCGATGGCGGCCACCCGGGTCATGCGCCTGCCTCCGTGTTTCGGGACTCCGTCGTGCTTTCGTCGGTCTTGGATTTGCGGACGGGCGCCGGGCGGCCGACGATCTCCGGCAGTCCCTGCGGGCCATGGCGGCTGAGGTCCCTGGACGGCGCCTCGCCGGCCGTGTCCCAGGCACCCTCGCAGTAGCAGCGGTCAGCGGTCCACCATTCGCTGATGGCTGCGATGGCCTCGTCGCCCAGCGGGTTCACACCGGGACCGGCGGCCAGCGAGTGTCCCACCAGGACGTGCAGGCATTTGACGCGGGTGGGCATCCCGCCCGCGGAGACGCCGTCGATCTCCGGGACGTCGCCGATCCCGGACCGCGCACCGATGTCGGCACGGGCAGCCAGATAGGCCTCGTGGGCTTTCCGGTAGGAGGAAGCGAGGGAGTCGTCCGCGGCGAGCCGGTCGTTCATGTCGTTCATGAGGCCGCCGGCTTCAAGCCGCGAGACCGCCGACGTGATGACGGGGTGGGTCAGGTAGAACGTGGTGGGGAAGGGCGTCCCGTTGCTCAGGCGCGGGGATGTTGCCGCCACCAGGGGGTTCCCGCAGACGCAGCGCGCCGGGATTTCCACCACGTCACGCACCGGCCTTCCAAGCTGGCGGCTGAGCACATCGAGGTCCTGCGCTGATGGCTGCCGGGATTCACCGGGGGCGGTTGCCGTGTTGTCGTCCACTGGCGTGGCCGTCCTTCCTGCCCGGATCTGGCTGCCCCGGCATTCCGGTAGGCAGTCCCGCGGCGGGCGCCGCTCCTAGTCTGTCGCCGAGCGCTTGATGGAGTCCCAGAGGGAATCCACCCAGGGCACATCGGCGGGGTCTTGTCTTTCTGCTGCACTGGGCTGGCTGCCTGTTGCGCCGGCCGGCAGGTCGCTGCCGAACACCCAGTAGCCGGTCTCTCCCGGCATAACCATGTTAATGCGGTCCCGTGCCTGCTGCTTGACGTAGTTCGGGTCCTGCCATCGGGACACCTGCCGTTTGAGGTTGTCCTGCTCCGCCTTGCGGTCTGCGATGTCCGATTCCAGGGCCGCAATTTCGGCCCGCTTGTCGATGAAGATCTTCACGGTGGGGGCCAGCATGATGGTGATGGCCACCATCACCACGGCCAGCGCCAGCATCCGCCCGGAGAACGCCTTCGCAGGTACGGGGTCGAGGTTGTCGTCCTCGGCGGGGACGGCTGAAGAACCGGACTTCGTGCGGCTGCTGCCAGATTTTCCGGCTGCCGTGCTGCCTGTCCTGCCGGCGCGGGCTGTTACGCCGGTTCCAGTTGATGCGCCGGTTCCAGTTGATGCGCCGGCCTTTGATCCTGCGCCCTTGCTGCCGGCGCCTGTTGAACCGGTGCTGTTAGTCCCTTTAGTCCCCGCGCCGGTTTTAGTCCCTGTCCCGGCCTTCGTCCCAGGGGCGCCGGGCCTGCCCTCGGCCCGCGTCCCGTGTCCCGTCCCGGCGTCATGCGTGGCGTGCGCGGAGCGGGAAGCGCCAAAGTCCGCCTGGATGACGTCTCCCCCGGCCGATCCGGCGGCGGACTGCTGTGCTGGTGGGGTCACCCTGGGAACTTTGGGACGGCGGGTAGCCATGACACTCCTGTAACGTGTGGCGCCAAAAACAAAACCGGTGGCTATGGTCTTTCCACCATAGCCACCGGTCAGCTGTTTCTTTGGCTACTAGGCCTTGAAACGCGGGAACGCGCTGCGGCCGGCGTAGCGTGCGGCGTCGTCGAGTTCCTCTTCGATGCGCAGCAGCTGGTTGTACTTGGCAACACGCTCGGAGCGGGCCGGAGCACCGGTCTTGATCTGGCCGGCGTTGGTGGCAACGGCGATGTCGGCGATCGTGGTGTCTTCGGTTTCACCGGAGCGGTGCGAGGTGATGGTGGTGTAACCGGAGCGCTGGGCGAGGGAAACCGCGTCCAGGGTCTCGGTCAGGGAGCCGATCTGGTTGACCTTGACCAGCAGGGAGTTGGCCGTGGCGGCGTCGATGCCCTGCTGCAGGCGCTCGGGGTTGGTGACGAAGAGGTCGTCGCCCACCAGCTGGACCTTGTCACCGATGGTGTCGGTGAGGATCTTCCAGCCTTCCCAGTCGTTCTCGTCCAGCGGATCCTCGATGGACACCAGCGGGTAGTCGGCAACGAGTTCGGCGTAGTAGGCGCTCATCTCGGCGGAGCTCAGCGACTTGCCTTCGAACTGGTAGGCGCCGTCCTTGAAGAATTCGGAGGAGGCGACGTCCAGTGCCAGCGCGATGTCCGTGCCCGGGGTGTAGCCGGCCTTCTGGATGGCTTCCTGGATCAGGTCCAGGGCGGCGCGGTTGGAGGGCAGGTTCGGTGCGAAGCCGCCCTCGTCGCCGAGGCCGGTGGCCAGGCCCTTTTCGTTCAGCACGGACTTGAGGTTGTGGTAGACCTCAACACCCCAGCGCAGGCCCTCGGAGAAGGTCTCGGCACCGATGGGGGCGATCATGAATTCCTGGATGTCGACGTCGGAATCCGCGTGCGAGCCGCCGTTGAGGATGTTCATCAGCGGAACCGGCAGAACGTGGGCGTTCGGGCCGCCCAGGTACTTGTACAGCGGCAGGTCGGCCGAGGCTGCTGCAGCATTGGCAACTGCCAGGGAAACGCCGAGGATGGCGTTGGCGCCCAGCTTGCCCTTGTTGGCGGTGCCGTCCAGGTCGATCATGGCCTGGTCGATGCTGCGCTGGTCGGTGGCGTCGAAGCCGGTCAGGGCCGGTGCGATCTGGTCGATGACGGCGTCAACGGCCTTCTGGACACCCTTGCCGAGGTAACGGCCCTTGTCGCCGTCGCGCAGTTCAACTGCTTCGTGCTCGCCGGTGGATGCACCGGACGGAACGGCAGCACGGCCGATCTGGCCGTCGGAGAGGAGAACTTCAACTTCGACGGTGGGGTTGCCACGGGAATCGAGGATCTCGCGGGCGTGGATGGCATCGATAAGCGCCATGGATTTGCTCCTTGTGGGCGATATTGCGGGGGTTTCTAGAAGGAAAATCTCGACGTCCTCGTCAGGGACTAGCGTAGTCGAGAGTGGTGCACGTTACGGAAACCTATCCAGAACCCGGACGTCATGATCCGGGCGCGGAAGATTCGGGGTGGCGGTTCTGGTACCGGCGGACGGCCCCGCGGAGGGCGCGTTCGGCGTCGAACCCCCTGCTCCGGGCAGAACGCACGACGGCGAGCAGCAGCTCGCCGAGCTCGGCTTCCGTTTCCATTGTTTCGGCGAGCCGGGTCCCGGCGAACTCGACCCGCGGATGTTCTTCAGCCGGAGGCAGCCCGGCCCGTTCGGCCCGGTCCAGGGTTTTCTGGGCCTGGGCCAGTGCGGGCAGGGCCACCGGGATGCCCTCGAACGGCGTGCTGCGCTGCGGGCTTTCGGCCTTTTTGACGGCATCCCACTTGAGCACGATCTCCTCCACGGTGGCAGGGAAGGAGTCCTGGAGGGAACCGTCCGGACGGAACACGTGCGGGTTGCGGCGGATCATCTTCTCGGTGAGGCCGCGGGCGACGTCGCCGAAGCCGAACACTCCGCGTTCCTCGGCGAGCCGGGCGTGCAGCACCACCTGGAGCAGCACATCGCCGAGTTCGCCTTTCAGCTCAGCCTCGTCCGCACCCGTCTCGATGGTCTCGGCCACTTCATGGGCCTCCTCCAGCAGGTACTCCACAAGGGACTCGTGGGTGAGGGCGCCCATCCAGGGGCAGTGCTCGCGGAGGGCAGCGATGATCCCCAACAGCTCCCCCACCTCGCCGGCCGGTCCAGGATCCGGAGCGGATTCAGGCTGTCGGGCAGCTTCAGCCAAGGTCGCCGTACGCGTCGTTGATGTACTCCACGAGGGCTTCCTTTTCCTCCAGCGGCAGGAAGGACGCTTCGGCCGCGTTGAGCGTGAGCTCCAGCAGGTCGTCGAGGTCGTAGTCGAAGGTTTCCACCAGCAGCTCGAACTCGTCCGTGAGCGTCACACCGCTCATGAGGCGGTTGTCCGTGTTGATGGTTACGTTGAAGCCGAGCTGGTACAGCATGTCCAGCGGGTGGCTTTCGATGCCCTCGCCGAAGCCGGCAATGGCGCCGGTCTGCAGGTTTGAGGACGGGCAGATCTCCAGGGCGATGCCGCGGTCCCGGATCCAGCTGGACAAGTTGCCGAGCGTGACCAGGCCGATGTTGTCGCTGTCCTCGTCGGCGTCGTCCTCGTCGAACTCCACCATGATGTCCTCCGCGATGCGGACACCGTGGCCCAGGCGCAGCGCGCGGCCGTCAACCAGGGCGGACTGGATGCTGTCCAGTCCGGCGGCCTCGCCGGCGTGCACCGTGGCCGGGAAGTTGTTTTGGGCCAGGTAAGTAAAGGCGTCCCGGAAGCGCGAGGGCAGGAAGCCGTCTTCGGCGCCTGCGATGTCGAACCCGACGGCACCCTTGTCGCGGTGCCGGACGGCGAGCTCGGCGATTTCCTGGCCCCGGTCGGCATGCCGCATGGCCGTGATCAGCTGGCCCACCTGGATCTCGCGGCCGGTCTCGGCCACCGCCTCAACACCCGCTTCGAGGCCTTCCTGGACGGCCTCGACAACCTCGTCCAGGGTCAGTCCCTTCTGGAGGTGCTGCTCAGGTGCCCAGCGCACTTCGCCGTACACCACGCCGTCGTCCGCGAGATCCTCCACGAACTCCTTGGCGACGCGGAACAGCCCTTCCCTGGTCTGCATGACCGCGACCGTGTGGTCGAACGTCTCGAGGTACCGGACCAGGGATCCGGAATCGGCGGACTCGCGGAACCATTCGCCCAGTGCCGTCGGATCAGTGGACGGCAGGGTGTGCCCCACGGCTTCCGCCAACTCGATGATGGTGGCAGGGCGCAGGCCGCCGTCCAGGTGGTCGTGAAGGGAGACCTTGGGCAGGCTCTTCAGGTCGAAGTCAAGGGCAGGGGCGGCGTCAACGATTGGCTCAGTCACGTACCAACTCTAGGGTTGGACCGGCGGCAATGCCAACGAAGCGGGAGGATGCCCAAACCTGCCTCCGCCAGCGCGAACGTACAGTTGTGGCCCCAAATCCGAATGGAAATGGGGCCACAACTGTACGTTCGCGCTGGGCGGCTTCTGCTGTGCCTCCTGTTAGGCCACGCGGCTGGTCTCTTCCGGGACGTCGTTCCCGTCCGGGAGGCTGCCCTCTTCCGGAACCCTGCCCTCTTCCGGAACTGGGGCGTCGTGGCGGCCAAGCCGCTTGTGCCACCAGCGAAGGGCGTGGTCGATGATGATGCCCAGGATGATGGCGAACACGACGGCGATGCCCGCGCCCAGCAGCGGGTTGTGGTGCAGCCACGGGAAGGAACTGGCCACGAGGCCGATGCCGATCGAATAGCCCACCCACGTGAAGCAGGCGAAGGCATCCAGCACGAAGAACCTGCGGTGCGGGTACCCGGTGGTGCCGGCAACGTAGTTCACGGCGACACGTCCCCAGGGGATGTAGCGCGCCGTGAAGATCAGCACGGCGCCGCGCTTCTCCAGTTCGTAGCGCGCCCAGCCGAAGGCCTTCTGCACCTTGGGCCGGCGCATCCATTTCCAGCGCTCCAGCCCGATCTTCCGGCCCAGCATGTAGGCCATGTTGTCACCCGCCATGGCCCCGGCCAGGGCAGTCAGGCCGAGGATCCAGAGGTTGGGCTCCCCGCTGTGCCGGGAGAAGGCTGCCAACGCGACGATGAGGGTCTCGCTCGGGACCACCATCGCGAACCCGTCCACGAAGAAAAAGAGCAGTAAGACGGGGTAAATCCACCATTGACCCGCTGCATGGAGCACGGCCTCATTAATAAACTCCACGCGGCTGATGCTCCTAGGAAATATAACAAGACGGGAAGTGACGCAAATCGCTCTTTAGTGTCGCATGGCGGAACGATAGTGCGCTATGCCCTGATTGGAAAGTCAACTTTCCCGGAACGGATCCGGAATGCGGTTCCGCACCCGGTTGATTCCAATGTCCACCAGGATGCCCAGCATAATGGCGCAGACAATGGCGATCACGGCTCCCAGCAGGTGGTTTTCCTCGAACCACTGGCCGAAGAACAGGCCGATGGCCACTGAGTACGAGGCCCAGAGGGTGGCGGAAAGGACGGTCAGCCCGATGAAGCGGGAATGCGAATAGTGCGTGGCCCCTGCCGTCAGGTTCACCGCCACCCGGCCGATGGGGACGAACCGCGCCACCAGGATCAGCGACGCCGGCCGCTTGCGCAGCTCCCGCCCGGCCCACCGGAATGCCCGCTGCATCCGTGGCCCGCGCATCCACGCCCAGCGCTGGATGCCCACGGCGCGGCCGATGAGGTAGGCGGCGTTGTCGCCGGTGAAGGCGCCCAGCCCGGCGACGGCGGCCAGCAGCCACGGATTGGGAACATCCGCCGTCGCGGCCACGGCCGCCAGCCCCACCACCACCGATTCACTGGGGATGGGCGGGAAGAAGCCGTCGATAATGCAGCAGCCCAGGACTATGAACAGGACCCATGGCTGGCCGGCTGCCGCCAGGATGAAGTCGTTGATGGCCTGCACGGTCAGGCGATGCGGTCGATGATGAGCTGCTGCGCGGGCCGGGAACCTTCAGGTGCGATCGTCACGGCATGATCGAGCGCGTCCTTGGCCCGGGCAAACTTCCCGGGCGTGTCCGTCAGCAGGGTCATCAGCGGTTCACCGGCGCGCACCACTGCACCCGGTTTGGCGTGCAGGCGGACACCCGCTGCTGCCTGCACCGGGTCCTCCTTGCGGGCCCGCCCGGCGCCGAGCCGCCATGCCGCCACACCCACGGCGAACGCGTCGAGTTCCACGAGGACGCCGTCCGCCGGCGCGTAGATGGTTTCCGTCTCCTTGGCCGCCGGCAGCTTGGCCCGCGGGTCGCCGCCCTGCGCCGCGATCATCCGGTTCCAGACGTCCATGGCCCTGCCGTCCTTGAGCGCAGCGGCCGGATCGGCGTCGGAAACACCGGCGCACCGCAGCATCTCCTCTGCCAGCCTCACTGTCAGCTCGACGACGTCGGCCGGGCCCCCGCCTGCCAGGACTTCAACGGCTTCCTCCACCTCGATGGCGTTGCCTGCGGTCAGCCCCAGCGGCGTGCTCATGTTCGTCAGCAGGGCCACCGTTTCCACCCCGGCGTCCTTGCCAAGGGCCACCATCGTCTCTGCGAGTTCGCGCGCGCCGGCTTCGTCCTTCATGAACGCCCCGCTGCCCACTTTGACGTCGAGCACCAGCGAGCCCGTGCCCTCGGCGATCTTCTTGCTCATGATCGACGAGGCAAGCAGCGGGATGGATTCCACGGTGCCCGTGACGTCGCGGAGCGCATAGAGCTTCTTGTCCGCCGGGGCGAGCCCTGGCCCGGCGGCGCAGATCACCGCGCCCACGTCCTGGAGCTGGGCCATCATTTCGTCGTTGCTCAGGGCCGCGCGCCAGCCGGGAATGGACTCGAGTTTGTCCAGCGTGCCGCCGGTGTGGCCCAGTCCGCGTCCGGACAGCTGCGGGACCGCCAGCCCGAACACGGCCACGAGGGGTGCCAGCGGCAGGGTGATCTTGTCCCCCACCCCGCCCGTGGAGTGCTTGTCCGCCGTAACCTTCACGCCGCCGTCGGGCCGCCGGAGGCCGGAGAAGTCCATCCGCTCCCCGGAGGCGATCATCGCCGCGGTCCACTGGGAGATTTCGGCGCGGTCCATGCCGTTGAGCAGGATGGCCATGTTCAGCGCGGCCATCTGCTCCTCGGCGATGACGCCGCGGGTATACGCGTCGATGGTCCAGGCAATCTGCTCCGGGCTGAGCACGCCCTTGTCGCGCTTGGTCCGGATGATGTCGACGGCGTCGAACGGCTCGGTCCTCTGGGTCACCGGCTTCCTTCCAGGTGTTCGGGTCCAAATGCATCAGGCAGCACCTGGTCCATGGTCTTGATTCCCTGCGTCGTCATGAGTTCCATGCCCGGGGCGCGGAACTCGTACAGCAACTGCCGGCAGCGTCCGCAGGGCATGAGCACATTGCCGCCGCCATCCACGCAGTAGAAGGCGCGCAGGAGGCCGCCGCCCGTCATCTGCAGGTTCCCCACGAGGACGCACTCGGCGCACAGGGTCAGGCCGTAGCTGGCATTCTCCACATTGCAGCCGCTCACGATCCGGCCGTCCGCCGTGAAGGCCGCGGCGCCCACCGGGAAGCTGGAGTAGGGCGCGTAGGCACTCTTCAAGGCCTCGAGCGCAGCACCCTCCAGGGCCGCCCAGTCGATCATGGCGCCCATTGCGCTGGCGTCGTTCTGCACGGCCGTCACCCCTTGGCGTACGGGGTGCCGCTGGCCGGCACCCGGGTGCGCAGCAGCGCACTCATGAGCCCACTTTAGTGTCCTGCCCCAAGTCCGGGTAACTCGGGCCGGCTAAACACGCCAAGCGCGAACGTACACTTGTGGCCCCTGGGAAGCGCTTCCCAAGGGCCACAACTGTACGTTCGCGCCTGTCCCTGAAGCTAGAGGTCGCGGATGGTGCGGAGCGCTGCGGCGGTCAGGACCTGGATGCCGTATCCGAGGGCACGCTCATCCAGGATGTAGTCGCCGCGGTGGAGGTCGTACTCCTCGCCGCCGGGAGTCTTGGTGCCGAGGCGCATCATGGCCCCCGGCAGCTCGGCGAGGAACCATGCGAAGTCCTCCCCGCCCATGGACTGCGGCGTCAGCACCACTGCACCCTCGCCGATCTCGGCGCGCGCCGCGGCCTCGATCAAAGCCGTCTCGTGCTCGGAGTTGACCACCGGAGGAACGCCCCGGGTGTGCTCCAGCCGGACGTCGACGCCGTAAGGGGCGGCCACCTGGTGCACCACCTCATCCAGCAGTTCGCCGGCGCTGTGCCACGCATCGCGGTCCAGGCAGCGCATGGTTCCTGCCATGTATCCGGTGCCGGGAATCGCGTTGGGTGCCGAGCCTGCGGAGATGTGCCCCCACACCACCGAGACGCCGCTGCGGACATCAACCCGGCGGGACAGGACGGCCGGCACGTTCACGGCAATCTGGGCCAGCGCGAAAACGAGGTCCTCGGTCAGGTGGGGACGCGAGGTGTGCCCGCCCCGGCCGGAGAGCTCAATCCTGATGGTGTCGGAGGCCGACGTGATGGCGCCGATGCGGGTGCCGATCTTGCCCACTTCGATGCGCGGGTCGCAGTGCAGCGCCAGGATGCGGGGCACGCCCTCCAGCACGCCCTGCTCAATGCAGGCGTGGGCGCCGCCGGGCATGGTTTCCTCGGCGGGCTGGAAGATGATGCGCACGGATCCGCCCAGCGGGGATTCCTGGTGCATGCGGTGCAGCACCAGGGCGATGCCCAGCATGGTGGTGGTGTGCACGTCGTGGCCGCAGGCGTGCGTGACGCCGTGGTTCTTCGAGGCGAACGGCAGTCCCGTTTCCTCGATGATCGGCAGGGCGTCGATGTCGCCGCGCAGCGCCGTGGCGATCGGGCCCTCCCCGATGTCCACGGTCAGGCCGGTGCCCTCCAGCCGGCGGGGCTGGAGGCCGGCGGCCTCGAGCCGCTCCACCAGCTTGTCCGTGGTCCGGAATTCCCTGAAGGACAGTTCGGGGTGCGCATGCAGGTCGCGGCGAAAATCGATCAGTTCCGGCAGCAGGGGCTCGAGCCACGGTTCCACCAGGGCGGTCGGCTCAGCTTCAGTAGTGTAATTGCGCACACCTCAACTCTAGCGATGCCGGAAAAATTAGCGGCATCGCCTTCTCCGCGTTACGCGTTCGCTGTTCCCGGTTCACCCGTCGTCGGGAACAGCAGGGCCCTAGAGGACGTCGGTGTCGCCGCTGGCCTTCAGCGCGTCCACGGCCTGCTTCACCCGCTGCGAGTGCTGCTTGGTGGTGACCAGCAGCGCATCCGGGGTGTCCACGATCACGACGTCCTTGATGCCGATCAGTGCGATTACGCGTTTGGTGTCCGAGACCACCACGCCGCTGGCGTTTTCGGTGAACACACGGGCGCCCTCGCCGAGGACGGTCACCTCGTCCACTTCCTTGGCGCTGTTCAGCCGTCCCACGGACGCGAAGTCACCGACGTCGTCCCAGCGGAAGGATCCGGGTACGACGGCGACGTCCCCGGCCGCCGCTGCAGGCTCGGCTACCGCGTAGTCGATGGCGATCTTGGGCAGCGTGGGCCAGATCCGCGCGGTGACTTCGTCACGCTGCGGCGTGTCCCACGCCTGGGCGATCTCCTGCAGGCCGTTGAACAGCTCGGGCTGGTTCGCTTCCAGGTGCTTGAGCATGAGGGAAACGGGCGCCACGAACATGCCCGCGTTCCAGACGTAGTCGCCGCTGTCCACATACTGCTGGGCAACGTCCTCGTCCGGCTTCTCCACGAACTCCACCACAGCCTGCGCGTTGGGGGCCGCCGGAATGCGCAGTGAGTCTCCTGACCGGATGTAGCCGAACCCCGTGGAGGGGTGCGTTGGCTTGATGCCGATGGTTACGATCTTGCCGGCGGCGGCGGTGTGGATGGCCTCACGGACGGTGTCCTGGAAGAGACCGTCGGGGCTGATCACGTGGTCCGCGGCGAAGGAGCCCATGATGACGTCCGGATCACGCTGGTGCAGGATGGCTGCGGCCAGGCCGATCGCGGCACCGGAGTCCTTGGGCTCGCTCTCGAGCACGAGGTCGCCGTCCTGCACCTCGGGCAGCTGGCTGCACACGGCATTGCGGTGCGCCACGCCGGTGACCACCAGGACGCGGTTTCCGGCCAGCGGTTCGAGGCGGTCGTAGGTGGCACGCAGGAGCGTGCTGCCGGACCCGGTGAGGTCGTGGAGGAATTTGGGAGCTGCTGCACGCGACAGAGGCCAGAGGCGGGTCCCCACACCACCTGCAGGAATCACAGCGATAAAACGGCTGAGAGGTGAGTCCTGGCTTGTCACTTTGTCGTTACTCATCAAGGCCTACTTTAGCCGAAGCACCTCAACGTGCCCCTTCGGCGCCCTGCCGCAGGCGAATACAGTGGCAGCAAATGTGGTGTTTGTCTCAAAATAGCCGAAAATCCGTACAGTACGTGGCGGGCAAGGACCACCTGAATTGAATAAGCTGTAAGCGAAGCCTAGATTTAGGCCTGAGCTACGAGTGCTCTCGCAGCAGGCGTTTCCCCCGGCGTGGATCCCGCGCCAGCGCCGCTGTGTTCAGGGAGGTTTATTCAGTGCCGACGAAACCAGCTGGCACCTTGTACCGCGGCCGTGAAGGCATGTGGTCCTGGGTTGGACACCGTATTACGGGTGTAGTGATCTTTTTCTTCTTGTTGGTCCATGTGCTGGACACCTCGCTGGTGAGGGTGTCGCCTGAGGCCTACACCGCCGTAATCGGTGCCTACAAGAACCCGCTGATGGCCCTGGGTGAAACGGGCCTCGTCGCAGCGATCGTGTTCCACGCCTTCAACGGCCTGCGGATCATCGCCGTCGACTTCTGGAAGAAGGGCGCCAAGTACCAGCGTCAGATGCTCTGGGTGGTACTGGGCCTGTGGGTCGTCACCATGGTCGCCTTCGCCATCCGCCACCTGTCCCTCGCGCTCGGAGGTCACTAAGCCATGTCCGCAACTGAGATCCAGTCCCCTCGCAGCGGACAGATCATCGGCAAGCCCGAGTCCGGCAGGATCGCCCCGAAGTACCGCCGCAACGGCACCTCGCGCGGCAACTTCGAAATGCTGGCCTGGCTGTTCATGCGCCTCTCCGGCGTGGTCCTGGTTGTGCTGATCTTCGGCCACCTCTTCGTTAACCTCCTGGTGGGCGAGGGCATCCACGCCATCGACTTCGGCTTCGTTGCCGGCAAGTGGGCAGATCCGTTCTGGCAGTTCTGGGACCTCGCCATGCTGTGGCTGGCCATGCTGCACGGCACCAACGGCGTGCGCACCATCATCAACGACTACGCCGAGAAGGATTCCACCCGCTTCTGGCTCAAGATGGTCCTCTACGCAGCCTCCGCCGTCATCATCATCCTCGGCACCCTGGTGATCTTCACCTTCAACCCGTGCCCGGTTGTGGACGGCGTCCAGCTGCCCGGCGGCTTCTGCCCCGCGTAGCATCCCGTGGCGGCCCGCCATCGATTGGCGGGCCGCAATTTTGTGCGGAGACGGCTCAGACCGCCCGCTGTTTTATTGCGAATTTAGAGAGAAAGAGCGTCTGGTATGCAGGTCCATAAGTACGACGTCGTCATCGTCGGTGCCGGTGGCGCCGGGATGCGCGCCGCGATCGAGTCCGGTCAGCGTGCGCGAACAGCAGTACTGACCAAGCTCTACCCCACCCGCTCCCACACGGGTGCGGCGCAGGGCGGCATGTGTGCTGCCCTGGCCAATGTCGAGGAAGACAACTGGGAATGGCACACCTTCGACACCATTAAGGGCGGCGACTACCTGGTTGACCAGGACGCCGCCGAGGTCATGGCCAAGGAGGCCATCGACGCCGTGCTGGACCTCGAAAAGATGGGCCTGCCGTTCAACCGCACGCCCGAGGGCCGCATCGACCAGCGCCGCTTCGGCGGCCACACCCGTGACCACGGCAAGGCTCCGGTGCGCCGCGCCTGCTACGCCGCCGACCGCACGGGCCACATGATCCTCCAGACCCTGTACCAAAACTGCGTCAAGCACAACGTTGAGTTCTACAACGAGTACTACGTCCTGGACCTCCTGACGGTCGAGGAAGACGCCGTCCGCGAGGACGGCACGCCGTACAAGCAGAAGCGCGTTGCCGGCGTCGTGTCCTACGACCTCGCCTCCGGCGAGCTGCACGTCTTCCAGGCCAAGTCCGTCGTGTTCGCCTCCGGCGGCGCCGGCAAGGTCTTCAAGACCACCTCCAACGCCCACACCCTCACCGGTGACGGCATGGGCATCGCGTTCCGCCGCGGCATCCCCCTGGAGGACATGGAGTTCTTCCAGTTCCACCCGACCGGCCTGGCAGGCCTGGGCATCCTCCTGTCCGAGGCCGCCCGCGGTGAGGGCGCCATCCTCCGCAACTCCGAGGGTGAACGCTTCATGGAGCGCTACGCCCCCACCATTAAGGACCTCGCCCCGCGTGACATCGTGGCCCGCTCCATGGCCAACGAGGTCCGCGAAGGCCGCGGCTGCGGACCGAACAAGGACTACGTGCTCCTTGACCTGACGCACCTTGAGCCGGCCCACATCGACGCCAAGCTGCCGGACATCACCGAGTTCGCCCGCACCTACCTCGGCGTGGAGCCCTACACGGAGCCGGTTCCGGTCTTCCCGACGGCGCACTACGCCATGGGCGGCATCCCGACGAACATCGCCACGGAGGTCCTGCAGGACAACGACACCGTGGTTCCGGGCCTGTTCGCCGCCGGCGAGGTGGCCTGCGTTTCCGTGCACGGCTCCAACCGCCTGGGCACCAACTCCCTGCTGGACATCAACGTGTTCGGCAAGCGTGCCGGCATCGCCGCCGCGGAGTACGCCAAGACCGCTGGCTTCGTGGAGCTGCCGGAGAACCCGGAAGGGTTCACCAACCAGCTGCTGGACGTCGCCCGCAACGCGAACGGCACCGAGAAGGTCTCCGCGATCCGCAAGGAACTGCAGGACACCATGGACGCCAACATGCAGGTGTTCCGCACCGCCGAGACGCTCAACCAGGTCCTCAGGGACATCGAGTCCTTCGAGGAGCGGTACACCCGCATCAACGTCCAGGACAAGGGCAAGCGCTTCAACCTTGACCTGCTGGAAGCCGTTGAACTCGGGTTCCTGCTGGAACTGGCCCGGGTCATGACGGTTGCTGCCCTGTACCGTGAGGAATCGCGCGGCGGCCACTTCCGCGAGGACTTCCCGGACCGCGACGACGAAAAATTCATGAAGCACTCCATGGCGTACAAAGAAGACCACGCACCGGCCGACGGTTCCGCGGAGGAGGCAATCGCCGGTGTCCGGCTTGCCACCAAGCCGGTTGTCTTTACGCGCTACGAGCCGATGGTGAGGAAGTACTAATATGTCCGCTGAACTTGCTGAGCCAGCCTCCAAGATCGAACTTCCCGCCGGTGTTGGCGGCGGCGGGGAAATCCCGACATTCGACATCACCATGCGCGTTCGCCGCTACGACCCCGAGGTTTCCGGCGAAGCCCGCTGGGACGACTTCAAGCTGACCATGTATGGCACGGACCGTGTTCTGGACGCGCTGCACAAGGTCAAGTGGGACGTGGACGGCAGCCTGTCGTTCCGCCGCTCCTGCGCCCACGGCGTCTGCGGTTCCGATGCCATGCGCATCAACGGCCGCAACCGCCTTGCCTGCAAGACCCTGCTGAAGGACCTGGACACGTCCAAGCCCATCACCGTTGAGCCCATCAAGGGCCTGCCGGTGGAGAAGGACCTGATCGTGGACATGGAGCCGTTCTTCCAGTCCTTCCGCGAGGTCATGCCGTTCCTCATCAACAAGGGCCACGAGCCCACCAAGGAACGCCTGCAGTCCGTCGAGGACCGTGAGCGCTTCGACGACACCACCAAGTGCATCCTGTGCGCCGCCTGCACCTCGTCCTGCCCCGTGTTCTGGACCGACGGCCAGTACTTCGGCCCGGCAGCGATCGTGAACGCCCACCGCTTCATCTTCGACTCCCGTGACGACGCCGGCGACATGCGCCTGGAAATCCTCAACGACAAGGAAGGCGTGTGGCGCTGCCGCACCACCTTCAACTGCTCCGAGGCATGCCCCCGCGGCATCCAGGTCACGCAGGCCATCGCAGAGGTCAAACAGGCCATCCTGGCCCGCAAGATCTAGGGACCGCTGACCAGCGGACAAAAGAGTACGACGGCGTCGCCCACCACGTGCGGAAAACGTACGGTGAGCGGCGCCGTCGTTGTTTAACGACCCAAAGGGAGAAAACAGATGCACCGCTCCGAGAAAGTCTCCTTCGAAGGCACCACCGGTGAGCTGCTCTCCGGCATCCTCGATGTGCCGGAAGGCCCTGTAAAGGGCTGGGGCGTCTTTTCGCACGGCTTCACGCTGGGCAAGGACAGCCCTGCGGCGTCCCGGATGTGCAAGGCACTCGCGGACAACGGGATCGGCATGCTCCGGTTCGACAATGTGGGCCTGGGCGGCTCCGCCGGGCAATGGTCCGCGGGCTCCTTCAGCCACAAAGTGGCGGACACGGTGCGGGCGGCGGAATACATGCGGGCCGAGGGGCGGGCCATTTCCCTGCTCGTGGGGCATTCCTTCGGCGGCGCCGCTGTCCTTGCGGCGGCGTCCGAAATCCCTGAACTCGACGCAGTTGCCACGGTGGGTGCACCCTTCTCCCCCAAGCACGTCGCGCACGTCTTCGATGCGGCCCTGGACAAGATCCTCAGCGAAGGCAGCGCCGAGGTGGACCTGGGCGGCAAGCGGGTGGAGATCCGCCGGCACTTCGTGGAGGACCTGGAGAACGCCGACCTCACGGACTGCATCCGGCGGCTGCACAAGCCGCTCATGGTTCTGCACTCCCCCACGGACAACACCGTGGGCATCGAGAATGCCAGCACCATCTTCCAGACCGCCCGCCATCCGCGGAACTTCGTCTCGCTGGAGGGCAGCGACCACCTGCTGACCGGCAAGGGCCAGGCGGCACGGGCGGCGAAGATTATCGCGGCGTGGGCCGACCAGTACCTCGACGCCGGACACTGACGCCCACGGGGCGCGGATGATCGGCCGGATGGTGCCGCTCCACCGGCGTCTTTCCGGGCTGCACCTGCCGTGCACCCCAGCCGGTGGTTTTGGCTGCCGGAGCGGCCTTCAGGTCCTCCTCGCGGATGGCCGCCCAGGACGCGGACACGAGGTAGACCTGGCTGACCAGATTGAACCAGATCAGCAGGCCGATGATGATGGCGAACGGCGCCAGGATAGGGTTGCGTCCCGCCCCGGCAAGCAGTTCCGTGCTGAAGACCTGCAGGACCGTGGTGCCCACGCCCGCGAGGATGGTTCCCTCAAGCAGCGCCTGCCGGGAGAGCCTGAGGCCGCCGGCCAGCCGGAACATGATGAGCGCCGTGATCCAGTTCAGCAGCAGCGGCACGGCGATCTTGATCAGCGCCGCCACAGGCCCGGCCACCGCCGGGTCCAGGCGCAGTTGCTCCATCGCCCAGCCCGCCGCGGTGCCGAACACGAGGGACGCACCGGAGCTGATGACCAGGGCGACGCCGAGCAGCAGCAGCGTCCCGGCGTCGCGCAGTTTGATGACCACGGGATTCAGCCGAAGCGGGCCCAGCATCATCACACCGCGGAGACCTTCGCGGAGGCCGGCGATCCAGCCGAGGGACGTGATGACGGTGACGATCGCGGCGATGACCGCCGTCCACCCCAGCCCGTCGGGGTTCAGGAGGTCCTTCGGGTCCACCAGTCCCTCGCCGCCGTCGACCTTCAGCAGGCCCGGGGCGCTTTCGGCCACGCTGGCAACGATCCGGTCCAGGAGTGCCGGCTGGCCCCGGAGCACGAGGCCCGCGATGGAGAAACCGGTGGTCAGCAGGCCGGTGATGGAAAAGAACATGTTGAAGCCGGTGCCGGCACTCATCAGCGGCCCGTGCTGCAGCGTGTAGTGCTGCCAGGCCCGCATGGGGCGGAAGGCGTTGAGGCGGGCCAGGAGCCACTGGACCAGGGCCATGAGCTGCGGAAAGGCGCCCTTGCCGGACCGGCGGGCTTTGCCCCACTCCACCCGCTTGCGGATGACCTCCAGCTTCAGCTGCGCGCGCTCAGTGGGCGGCGGTGGCGCCGTCGGCGTTTGGTGCTCGGAGGGCGTCCCGTTCGTCGTCTGGTTCGGTACCAAAGTCAAGCTCTTCCCGTAGCTGCCAAATACCGTCGGTGTCGTGCTCGTAAAGTCCCATGCTAACCACCGGGAAGGTTGCCCTGTAGTCCTGCAGCACCGTTTCGGCCTCATCGAGGCTTTCCGGTGCGACGTCGTGGGCAATGGTCACATGCGGATGGTACGGAAAGGGCAGCTCCCGTGCCAGCGGCCCGGTCTGGAGTTTCTCGTGCAGATCAACGCATTCCTGGAAGCCCTCCTCCACGTTGATGAAAACCACCGGGGAGACGGGCCGGAAAGATCCCGTTCCGCAGATCGTCACCATGAAGGGGGCCTGCGTCCGGGCCACCTCGCGCACATGGTCCCTGGCCGTCTCCCAGTCCTGCGTGGGGGTGGTGGTCACGAGGGTGATGTGCGCAGGGATGACGGTGGCCATGGGGTCCCCGAAGGAGGCCCGCCACCGCTGCAGTTCCTCAGCGATTTCAGGCGGGAAGCCCAGAATGACCCCGAGGCTCATTCCTTCGCTGACTCCGCTGTTGGCGGGCTTCGGGGCCGGCATCTTGCTAACGGGCTCCGGCATATGGAAGGAAACCGGTCTTGGCATAGACGTCCTGGAGGGTCTCGGCGGCAATCGCACGGGCCTTGTCCGCGCCGTGGGCCAGCAGGCGGTCCAGCTCCGCAGGGTCCGCCAGCAGTTCGTTGGCGCGGTCGCGGATGGGGGTCAGGTGTTCGGTCACCGCTTCGGCGAGGTCCACCTTCAGGTGGCCGTACATCTTGCCTTCGTAGGCTTTGACCAGCTGCTCCACGGTCTGCCCGGTGATGCCCGAGTAGATGGTCAGCAGGTTGGACACGCCGGGCTTGGTTTCCCGGTCGAAGCGGATCTCCGTCTCGGCGTCGGTCACGGCGGACTTGATCCGCTTGGCCGTGACCTTGGGGTCGTCGAGCAGGTTGATCAGGCCAGCGGGCGACTCCGCGGACTTGGACATCTTGGCCGTGGGAAGCTGCAGGTCGTAGATCTTGGCCGATTCCTTCTGGATGAAGGGTTCCGGAACCGTGAACGTCTTGCCGAAGCGCGAGTTGAACCGGGTGGCGAGGTCGCGGCTGAGCTCCACGTGCTGGCGCTGGTCCTCGCCCACCGGAACGCCCTGCGGCTGGTAGAGCAGGATGTCCGCGGCCTGGAGGATCGGGTAGGTGAACAGGCCCACGCTGGCGGAGTCCGAGCCCTGCCGGAGCGACTTGTCCTTGAACTGCGTCATGCGGGAAGCTTCGCCGAAACCCGTGATGCAGTTCAGGACCCAGGCCAGCTGAGCGTGCTCGGGCACCTGGGACTGGACGAACAGGGTGCACTTGTTGACGTCCACGCCGCCGGCGATGTACTGGGCCGCCGTGACGCGCGTCCGCTTGGCCAGCTCCGCGGGGTCCTGCGGAACGGTGATCGCGTGCAGGTCCGGGATGAAGAAGATGGCGTCGTACTCGTCCTGCATCCGTACCCAGTTCACGAGGGCGCCGAGGTAGTTACCCAGGTGCAGGGAGTCGGCGGAGGGCTGCATGCCGGAGAGGATGCGGTGGCGGATTCCGGCAGCAGGCCCGGTGCCGTTTGCGGCTTCCGGCTGCGCAGCGGCGGCGTCGGTCACGGTGGGGGTGGAAGTCATTCGTCGGAGCCTTTGGACTAGAGCCGGTAGTCCACTACCAGCGGGGCATGGTCAGAGAAGCGGGTGTCCCACGACGGCGCCCGGTCCACGACGGCCTGCACTGCGGCGGCCGCGAGGTCGGGGGTGGCCAGGTGGTAGTCGATGCGCCAGCCGGTGTCGTTGTCGAACGCCTGGCCGCGCTGCGACCACCAGGTGTAGGGGCCGTTGACGTTGCCCGCCAGGCCCCTGTGAACATCCTTCCAGCCGATCTCCTCACCGAAGAAGCGGTCAAAGTAGGCACGCTCCTCCGGCAGGAAGCCGGCACGCTTGACGTTGCCCTTCCAGTTCTTGATGTCCAGCTCGGTATGGCCGACGTTCAGGTCACCGGTGACCAGGGCGTGGTCGCTGTGCTTGGTGAGCTCGGGCAGGCGGGTGCTCATGACATCCAGGAAACGGTATTTGTCGTCCTGCTTGGGGGTGCCGGCCTCGCCGGAGTGCACGTAGGCGCTCACGACGGTCAGCTGGGACGCGTTGCCTTCGGCGTCGCGGACCCGGAAGTCCGCCTCCACCCAGCGGCCGGCCGTGGCGAAGTAGTCGTCGCCGATGTGGTCGCGGGTGACCAGGGGCTCCTCACGGGAGGCGATGGCGACGCCGGCACGGCCCTTGGCCTCTGCTTCGGCGTGCAGGATGTACCACCCTTCGCCGATGAGCTGGCGGACGATGGCGTCAGGTGCGCGGACTTCCTGCAGCGTGAGGATGTCCACTTCGCGGGTCGCCAGCCATTCGGCCATGCCCTTTTTGTAGGCAGCGCGGAGGCCGTTGACGTTGACTGTTGCGATGCGAAGGTGGTCCTTCTTCAATGCCGAGCTCACCCGTTCCACTCTAGTCGATGATGGTTCCGGTCACGGGCTCGCCGGAGCCACCGGACGACTTGATCATGTCACGCGCGTTGGTGGCGGTGATTTCGATGGTCTCCAGGGCGCGGCGGATGGTGTCCTGGTCCGCGGCTGCGCCCTTGGCCCGCTCCTGCTCCACCACGCGCACCTGCACCTGCACGATCTTGAAGGAGTGGTCGAGCTTCATGTCGCGGAGTTCTTCCGCTTCACCGCGTTCGCGGACCAGCCGGGTTCCGCCCTGGTCTGCCGTGGCAGGCGCGCGGCCGGTGGCCGCGTTGAACGCGTTGTGCGCCTCGTTGAGCTTCGCCCCGGCCTTCTTGGCCGCCCGCTGGATGCTGAACACCACGAAGGACGCCAGCGCCAGCCAGAACAGTGCGATGACAGCAACGACCCAGCCGACGACGTCGTTCTGGTTGGCGGCGAAGATCACTGCCACCAGGAAAGCGGTGATCAGGACCAGCAGGCCCGGGCCGCTGATGCGGAACATGGAGAACCCTCCCCGGCCGGGGGTGGATGGAGACTTGGAGCTGCCCAGAGATTGCATGGAGCTATTCTCTCAAATCCCCGGAGCTCCCCAGGACGCTTCCACCGGCGGCGAACGCTACTTGAGGAAGAGGCTGCGCAGCCTGCCGGTGGTGAGCATGAGACCCAGCACGATCATCACCAGGTAGTAGCCCACGTGGATGGCGGTGGCCGGTGTGAAGGAGGCGGCGCTGATCTGGCGCAGCAGTTCCACGCCGTGCCACAGGGGCATGGCCTGGATCAGCCACTGGATGTACTGCGGGTAGACGCTCAGCGGATAGAAGGTGGCGCTGAACAGGAACATCGGCAGCATGATGAAGTTCACCCAGTCCATCTGCTGGAAGGTCTTCATGAAGCTGGTGATGCCCATGCCGAAGCTGGCGAACCCGAAGGCGATCAGCACCGACGCCGGGATCATCAGCAGCGCCCAGGGGGTGGTGATCAGGCCCATCACGCCCATGACCGCCGTGAACCCGGTGGCGTACAGCAGGCCGCGCAGCAGGGCCAGGAAGATCTCCCCGATGGCCACGTCCAGCGGTCCCAGTGAGGTGTACAGCATCCCCTGGTAGAGCCTGGCGAAGTTCATCTTGAAGAAGACGTTCCAGGTGGAGTCGTACACCGCCCCGTTCATGGCAGAGACCGCCAGGAGCGCCGGTGCGATGTACGCCGCGTAGCTGATCTCCTGGCCGCCCGGGCCGGCGACGGAGCCCACGACGGCCCCCATTCCGACGCCCATCGAAATGAGGAACAGCACCGGCTCGAAGAACCCGGACAGCATGACCAGCCAGTTGTTGCTCTTGGTGGCCATCAGCCCGCGCCCGATCACCGCGCGGGCGTTACGCGAGTACAGCGGGCCGAAGCGCCGGTTCCGGGCTTCCTCCGTGACAGCGTGGCCCTGCGTCAGGACTGTCACTGCTCCATCCTCCTGACGAACTGGCGTTTGGTGAGGACCCAGCCGAACCAGGCCAGCCCCAGCAGGAACAGGACATGGATGATGGTCAGCACCGGGGACTCCTCATAGCCGAACGTCATCACCCGGCCCAGCTCCGTGCCATGCCAGATGGGCGAGATCCAGCCGATCCAGCGGACCAGCACGGGCAGCGTGTCCAGCGGGAAAAACGTGCCGGAGAACAGGAACAGCGGCATGACGATGAACCGCATCACCATCGCGAACTGGCCTTTGTCCTCCGTGATGGATGCCGCGTAGGCCATGAGCGGCAGGCCGAAGGAGAGCCCGGCCAAGGTGGCCACCAGCACTGAACCCCAGCCCCAGCCGCTGGGCGATGCGCCGAACATGGCCACGAGGACGAAGTAGATCACGGACTGCAGCAGGAACCGCAGGGTGACCGCGATGATCTGCCCGGCCGCGATCTGCTCCGGGGTCAGCGGCGAGGCGTGCGGCCCGTAGTAGACCCGGCGCCACTTGAAGCCGTCCATCACCGGGAACGTGAACTCGTTGGCGGCGGTCATGACCGCGGCGGAGACGAGCAGGGCCGGCGCGATGAAGGCGATGTAGCTGACCCCGCCGAACGCTGCGGCGCCGTTGGCGTCCACCAGGGTGGCCAGGCCGACGCCCATCGCGAACAGGTACGCCGCGGGCTGGCCCACGCTGTACAGGAAGATGGACCAGCCGTAGCCCTTCATGACGCGCAGGACCTGCTCGGCGTAGTAGAAGGCGCCCCAGCGCCGCGCTTTGGCGGCCGACACCTCAGGAGGGTGGGCGCGCAAGGTGCGTCCCGCCGTCGGACTTTCCGGTGAACTGACGCCGGAGGAGGCAGGCGATGGCTCAGTCAATGAGGCTCCTGCCGGTGAGCCGGAGGAACACGTCCTCCAGCGAGGACCTGCGCACCAGCGAGGTCAGCGGCCGCAGCCCGCGTGCGGAGACTTCCTCCAGCGCCGCCTCGCCGTCGTGCGTGTAGATCAGCACCCGGTCCGGCAGCGTCTCCAGGCGTTCGCCGATGCCCTCGAGCTCGGCGCCGATGCTGGCGTTGCGCTCCGAACCGAACCTCAGCTCCAGGACCTCCCGCGTGGAGTAGTCGCGGATGAGCGATGCCGGCGAGCCCTCGGCCATGATCCGGCCCTTGTCCACCACGATCAGCCGGTCGCACAGCTGCTCTGCCTCGTCCATATAGTGGGTGGTGAGGATGAGCGTGACGCCCTGCTCCTTCAGCCGGAACAGCCGGTCCCACAAGATGTGCCGTGCCTGCGGGTCCAGGCCGGTGGTGGGCTCGTCCAGCAGCAGGATGCGGGGCTCGTTGATGAGCGAGCGGGCGATGGTGAGGCGGCGCTTCATGCCGCCGGACAGGGCATCCACCTTGGACTTGGCCTTGTCCGTCAGCTGCGCGAACTCGAGCAGTTCGTCGGCCTTGGGCTTGAGGTAGCTCATGGGCAGGCCGAAGTAGCGGCCGTAGACCAGCAGGTTGTCCCGGACCTTGAGTTCCTCGTCCAGGTTGTCCTGCTGCGGCACCACGCCCAGGTGCGCGCGCACCTCGGGCCCGTTCCGCTCGGGGTCCAGCCCCATGATGGTCAGGCTCCCGGAGGTCCGCTGGGACACCCCGCCGATCATTTTCATGGTGGTGGACTTCCCCGCGCCGTTGGGCCCGAGCAGCCCGAAGGACTCCCCCGCCGGAACGCTGAAGGAAATGCCGTCGACGGCGGTGACGTCGCCATAGGTCTTGGTCAGGTTCTCCGCGGTAATCACGTACCGCGGCGCGGCGGGCACCGCGGGCCCTGTTTCTTGAGCGGGCACAGGCTTCTTGGACGTTCCTTCGGCGGAATGGAGTTCGGGCACCCCATTACGCTAGTACGCGGCGTTAGCCAAAGGAATAGCTAAATCTCAAAAAACAGGGTACTACCTCCGGTTTCCCCGCGGGCCGCCCCGCAGGACCTCGAGCCGCTGGCGGTATTCGGTCTCGTCAATCTCGCCCCGCGCGTAACGCTCCCGCAGGACGCTTTCCCCGCCGCGGGTGGTGGCCCACTCGTCGTTCCTGCGCCACGTGCGCCTGGCGAAGAAGATCAGCAGGCCGATGACCAGGATCCAGAACAGCGGGAACACCAGGAACCACGGCGAGTAGCCTGTGCCCCACGGGCCGTGGGCGACGGAATCGGCCAGGAACTGCGCTGGCTGGACGGCGAAAACGGTGGCTAGGGATGAAGTCATGTCATGCTCCAAAAACTCGGTACGGGCCGTCTTTCGGCTCTGCTTCGAGTCTGGCTTTCCGACGGCGGCGGGTCGTCCGACGCCGGGAGTCACCTTGGGTGCCGCACGTACTCCGCGGGGAGGCAGCCTCCTGCTGCCCCAGCCGATCCAATCTTTATGGACCCTCTCTCACTCCCTGCAGGTTTTAAGGCGATCCTCTCTCACTCCCTGCAACTTTCACGGCGACCCTCTCTCACTCCCTGCAACCTTCAAGGCGACCCTCTCTCACTCCCTGCAACCTTCAAGGCGACCCTCTCTCACTCCCAGCCGCCTCCGGGTGCCGACGCTCTATCGACTGATAGAGCGTCGGCACAAAACCTGCAGGAAGTGATAGAGCATCGGTGGTTTTGGTGCAGGGAGTGAGAGAGCGTTGGGAGCTGGCCGTCCGGTTCTGCTGCCCTCCGCCGGGAGGCCGAAGCTGGCGTCTGCAGCCCTATCCCGCCCAGCCGGGGCGGACAAGGCCCGACTCGTAGGCCAGCACCACGAGCTGGGCCCGGTCGCGCACCAGCAGCTTGGTCATGATGCGGGACACGTGGGTCTTGGCGGTCAGCGGGGTGATCACCAGCCGCTCCGCGATCTCGGCGTTGTTCAGGCCCTCGCCCACGAGCTTCAGGACCTCGCGTTCGCGTTCGGTGATGTTCTGCAGGGATACCGGAGCCGCCGTGGCCCGGGATTGCAGCGCCAGCTGGGCCATGATCCGGCGGGTGACCGACGGCGAGAGCAGGGCGTCGCCGTCGTGGACCACGCGCACGGCGCGGAGCAGCTCCTCGGGTTCGGTGTCCTTCACCAGGAACCCTGCTGCCCCGGCCCGCACCGCCTCCGCAATGTATTCGTCCAGTTCAAAGGTGGTGAGGATGATGATGCGCGTGCCGGCGAGGCCGTGGTCCGCCATGATCTTCCGCGTGGCTTCCAGGCCGTCCGTCCCGGGCATCCGGATGTCCATCAGCACGACGTCGGGACGCTCCCGGGAGGCGAGGCGGACGGCGTCGCCTCCCGTGCCGCACTCGGCCACCACCTCCATGTCCGGTTCGGCGTTCAGGAGGGCCCGGAAGCCGGCCCGGATGAGCGTCTGGTCGTCGGCCAGCAGGATGCGGATCATCGCGTCTCCCCTTCCGGCTCCGGCGGCCGCCCTGCCAGGGAACCGGCCAGCGGAATCACCGCCCGGACCCGCCAGCCGGGGTGCGGCAGCGCAGGGTTCAGCGGCGCCAAGGAGAGCGAACCGCCCACGGCGGCCGCCCTCTCCCGCATCCCCGTCACACCGTTGCCTTCCGGCACCCCGGCGGCCCCGGCGCCGTCGTCGTCAATGGTCACGGTGAGCTGCTTTCCGGGCTTCCCGTCCGGTGCCGTGCCCTCCAGTGCCAAAACGACGGCGGCCTTCCGGGCCCCTGAATGGCGCACCACGTTGGTCAGTGCCTCCTGGACGATCCGGTATGCGGCCTCCTGGACGGTGTCCGGGAGCTGCTGCACGGCGGCTGTGTCCGGCTGGGTCAGGCTGACCTCGAGCCCGGCGCGGCGCGCGTCATCGGCAAGCGCGGGAACGCGGTCCAGCCGGGGCGGCGGCGCGGGCTTCAGCGGGGCGTCCTCACGGAGCACGCCCAGAAGCTGGCGGATCTCGGCCAGGGAATCCTTGCTCGCCGCCTTGATGGCCTCCAGTGCCGGGCGGAACTGGGCGGGGTCCTTCTCCCCCAGGTGCAGCGCCACGGAGGCGCGGACGTTGATCAGCGACAGGGAATGGGCAACGACGTCGTGGATGTCCCGGGCGAGGGCCAGCCGGTACTCGTCACGGGCAGCCTGTTCGCGGGCCTCACGCTGGCGGCGGCGTTCCGCCACCCGTTCGGTCCGCAGCCGGATGCCCTCCCCCATCAGCACGAGGATGGCCAGCCATGACGTGCCGGCAAACGCCCGGACCAGGGCGAACTCGTCCCCGCTGGCCGCCGCTGCTGCCACCAGGACCGATGCACAGGCGCCGGCTACGGCCCAGGTCTGCCAGCGCTTCCCCGCCGCGGCGGAAAGCACGAATGCCAGCGCCAGGGACAGGAACACCGGGCCCCAGGCGTAGCCGAGGGCCAGGTACGCCCCTACGGAGGCGGCCGCGGCAGGAAGCATCACCAGCGGGGCGCGGCGCCGCAGTGACAGGGAGGCGGGCCCGGCCAGCAGCAGGACGAAGCCAAGGGCATCCAGCACCCGGTGGTCGGGCTGCCGGGCGGAAGCGAAGACCGTGCCCACCACCTCGATGACGGCCACCGCAACCACGATGGCCGCTGTGGGCGGTCCCCGGAAACGGCGCTGCATATCTCCGAGCCTAGCCCGGAAGGCAGCGCCCGTCGTCGGCTTAACGGCGTAGGGAGCCTACTCCCGGAGGAGTAAGCTCCCTACGCGCCGTTCGCGCCCTAACCTCGCAAGCTCAGGCTAGGAGATCCCCGCCTGGCGTTCCGCGGTTTCCACCACGTTGGCCAGGAGCATGGCGCGGGTCATCGGACCCACACCGCCCGGGTTCGGGGACAGCCAGGCGGCGACGTCGGCGGCATCGGGGTGCACGTCCCCGGTGACCACCGCCTTGCCGCTGCCGTCGTCAACGCGGCTCACACCGACGTCGAGCACGATGGCACCGGGCTTCAGGTCCTCCGCCTTGACCAGGTGCGGCACACCAGCCGCAGCGATCACGACGTCGGCCTGCCGGAGTTCGGCGGGCAGGTCGGCGGTGCCGGTGTGCGCCAGCACCACGGTGGCGTTGACGTCCTTGCGGGTCAGCAGCAGGCCCACCGGCCGGCCGATGGTCACGCCGCGGCCAACCACGAGGACGCGCTTGCCCTTCAGGTCAATGCCGTGCCGGCTGAGCAGTTCCACGCAGCCCTTGGGGGTGCAGGGCAGCGGGGACTTCATGGGTCCGCTGATGTTGGCCACGAGCCGGCCCAGGTTCATCGGGTGCAGGCCGTCGGCGTCCTTGTCCGGATCCATGGCCTCCAGGATGACGTCCTGGTCGATGTGCTTGGGCAGCGGCAGCTGGACGATGTAACCCGTGCAGTCGGGGTTTTCGTTCAGTTCGCGGACCACGTCAAGGAGCTCGTCCTGGGTGGTTTCCTCGGGCAGGTCGCGGCGGATGGAGTTGATGCCCACCTCGGCGCAGTCCTTGTGCTTGCCGCCCACGTACCAGGTGCTGCCGGGGTCAGTCCCCACCAGGATGGTGCCCAGTCCCGGGGTGACGCCCTTGGCCTTGAGTGCGGCCACGCGTGCGGTCAGCTCGGCCTTGATGGCAGCGGCGGTAGCCTTGCCGTCAAGGATCTGCGCGGTTTTTGCGGTTTCAGTCATGGATCACCACTGCTCGTGCTGCGGGTACAGCGGGAAGTCGGCTGCGAGCTTGTCCACGCGGGCCTGCAGGGCTTCAACGTCCGTGCCGGAGCCGGCCTTCAGCGCGGTGGCGATGATTTCGGCAACCTCCGTGAACTCGGTGGCGCCGAAGCCGCGGGTGGCCAGTGCCGGGGTACCGATGCGCAGGCCGGAGGTGACCATCGGCGGGCGGGGGTCGAACGGCACGGCGTTGCGGTTGACGGTGATGCCCACCGAGTGCAGGAGGTCCTCGGCCTGCTGGCCGTCCAGCTGGGAGTTGCGCAGGTCCACCAGCACCAGGTGCACGTCGGTGCCGCCGGTGAGGACGGAGACTCCGGCTTCGGCAACGTCGGCCTGGTTCAGGCGGTCGGCGATGATCTTGGCGCCTTCCAGGACGCGCTCCTGGCGCTCCTTGAATTCCTGGCTGCCGGCGATCTTGAAGGCCACGGCCTTGGCAGCGATGACGTGCATCAGCGGCCCGCCCTGCTGGCCCGGGAAGACGCTGGAGTTCAGCTTCTTGGCCCACTGTTCCTTGGCAAGGATCACACCGGAGCGGGGACCGGCGAGGGTCTTGTGTACCGTGGAGGTCACGACGTCGGAGTGCGGCACCGGGCTCGGGTGCAGGCCTGCTGCGACGAGGCCGGCGAAGTGGGCCATGTCCGTCCAGAGCAGGGCGCCGACTTCATCGGCGATGGAGCGGAAGGCTGCGAAGTCGAGGTGGCGCGGGTAGGCGGACCAGCCGGCGATGATCACCTGCGGCTTCTCGGCGATGGCCTGCTCGCGCAGCTTGTCCATGTCCACCCGGAAGCTGTCCTGCTCCACCTGGTAGGCGGCAACCTGGTAGAGCTTGCCGGAGAAGTTGAGCTTCATGCCGTGGGTGAGGTGTCCGCCGTGGGCCAGGGACAGGCCCAGGATCTTGTCACCGGGGTTGATCATGGCGGAGAGCGCGGCAGCGTTGGCCTGCGCGCCGGAGTGCGGCTGGACGTTGGCGTACTCGGCACCGAACAGGGCCTTGACCCGGTCGATCGCCAGCTGCTCGGCGACGTCAACGTACTCGCAGCCACCGTAGTACCGGCGGCCCGGGTAGCCCTCTGCGTACTTGTTGGTCAGCACGGAGCCCTGGGCTTCCATGACCGCGCGCGGGGCGAAGTTTTCGGAGGCGATCATTTCCAGGGTGCCGCGCTGGCGGCCAAGCTCCTGGTCCAGGACCGCGGCGATCTCGGGGTCGAGTTCGGCCAGCGGCTGGTTGCTGACGGAGGAGGTGCTAACGGAAGTCGGTGAAGTGGTCACGAAGAACTCCTGGCTAGGGATGGGCACTGCTAAAGGTCAGGCTACCGGCTGGAACGTTGCTCCGCCCCTCGTTGACCATCATCCGGAAGAGTTCCGGGCGCAGGTCCATATAAGGGCGCCGCAGCGCACTGGGTGGCTGCTCTTCGAAAAGCAGCGCTACCGGCAAAACATGACCCTCGGCCCAGGCGTACGATCCGTGGTCTTCGTGAGTGCCGCTCCCTGGTGGTTAGCCACCCAAACGCCAGTTGCGACGCCACCACACTATCAAAAGCGGGACCAACGCGCGGGTAGGCTGTTCTTCGTGAATGAAGACCAGCTCGCCAAATCGTATGTCGTTACCCTCTCCTGCCCTGACCGCCCCGGAATCGTGCACGCCGTTGCCGGCGCCCTGCTCGTGGCGGGCTGCAACATCATGGATTCCCAGCAGTACGGCAGCGAGACCACCGGCACCTTCTTCATGCGCGTGGAAGCCACCACCAAGGCCTCCCAGAACGAGGTGGTCGCCGCCCTGGAACCCGTGGCCGAAGCCTTCGGCATGCAGTGGACCCTGAACCCCGTGGGCCGCAAGGTCCGCACCCTGCTGATGGCCAGCAAGTCGGCCCATTGCCTGAACGACCTCCTGTTCCTGCAGCGCTCCGGGACCGTGCCCATCGAGATTCCCGCGATCGTCTCCAACCACCGCGACCTGGCCGGGCTGGCCGAGTTCTACGGCATCCCGTTCCACTACATCCCGGTGACGCCCGAGACCAAGGACCAGGCCGAGGACCAGCTGCGCAAGATCATCGCCGAAGAGGGCGTCGAACTGACCGTCCTGGCCCGCTACATGCAGGTCCTCTCCGACGACCTCTGCACCGAGCTGACCGGCAAGGCGATCAACATCCACCACTCCTTCCTGCCCTCCTTCAAAGGCGCCAAGCCGTACCACCAGGCCTATGCGCGCGGCGTGAAGCTGATCGGCGCCACCGCGCATTACGTCACCGCCGCGCTGGACGAGGGCCCGATCATTGAGCAGGAAGTCATCCGGGTCAGCCACTCGCGGACGGCGGAGCAGCTGGTGCAGATGGGCCGGGACGTGGAAGGCCGCACCCTCGCCCAGGCCGTGCAGTGGCATGCAGAACACCGCGTGCTGCTGGACGGCAACCGGACGGTCGTCTTCAACTGAGCAACCCCTTCGCCGCCGCGGTCCCTTCGTGGGTTCCGTGGCGGCGGCTTTTAACCAAGACTGGTTAACACGATGACTCTGCTGACAGAAACTTCGCTGGAACCATTCATCGCCCTGCTCAAGGCCCAGGGCAGGCACGCCGTGCTGGACGTGTGCTGCGGCCCGGGCGACGACGGGCTCCGGTTCGTCCAGGCCGGCATCCACTACACGGGCGTGGATCCCTTCGACGGCAACGTCCGGTACGCCATGGCCCGCCGCTTGAGCGTGTCGGTCGCAGATCCGACGTCCCTGCCCTTCGCCGCGAACACATTTCCGGCGATCTGGGCGGTCCAGTCGCTGGAGGGCCTCACCGCGGAGGAGGCGGACGACGTCGTCCGGGAGCTTGAGCGCGTGGCAGAACCGGGTGCGCCGATCGCCGTCGTTCTGCCCTGACGCTGTCTTCTCCGGCACTTTGCTGTCTCCCCCGGCACCTGCCGGCATGGGCGCGGCACCTGCCCGCATGGCCCCGGCGTCCTGCCTTCCGCGTTCATCCGATTCCGATGCGGCGTGTCCGGCCGTTTAGGATGGAATGTTTCGCCGGGCTCTGCTGGCGGCACGCCGGCAACTGTTCCGGCGGTGGGGAAAGGACGAATCTTCGTGGGCTATGTCTATCTGGCGCTGGCGATCGCTGTGGAGGTTCTGGGCACCAGCCTGCTGAAGTCCACGGAAGGATTTACCCGGCTGTGGCCCAGCGTCTTGTGCCTGGGTTCGTATGGGGTGGCCTTCGTCCTGCTGTCACAGGTGGTCAAGAGTGTGCCGGTCGGGGTCGCCTATGCCCTGTGGTCAGGCCTCGGAACGGTTGCCATCGTGGCCATCGGCGCCATGTTCCTCGGTGAAGAGCTGAACCTGACGAAGATCCTGGGCATCGGCCTGGTGGTGGCCGGCGTCGTCGTCCTGAACGTTGGCGGAGCCCACTGACTGTACTCCGGCGGGAGCGCCAGCCGGGCGGGTCCGATGGGTCATTGGTGTCCTAGGCTTGGGGGCATGGCTCCCATTTACCCCTTTGCCGGTGACACCCCGGACATCCACCCTTCCGTTTTCGTTGCGCCGACGGCGTCGGTCATCGGCCGCGCCACGCTCGCCGAGGATTCCAGCGCGTTCTACGGCGTTTCGGTCCGCGCGGACACCGCCGCCATCACCGTGGGCGCCGGCAGCAACCTGCAGGACAACGTGGTGCTGCACGCCGACCCCGGCTTCCCCTGCAGCGTCGGGGCCCGTGTCAGCGTCGGGCACAGCGCCGTCGTCCATGGCTGCACCGTCGAGGACGACTGCCTTATCGGCATGAGCGCCACCATCCTGAATGGAGCAGTGATCGGCGCCGGCTCGCTCGTGGCGGCCGGCGCCGTCGTGCTGGAAGGGACGGTAGTCCCGCCCCGCTCGCTGGTGGCCGGGGTCCCGGCCAAGGTGCGCCGCGAACTCACCGATGAGGAGTTCGACGGCGTGAAGGGCAATGCCGCGCACTACCGCGACCTCGCCCAGGCGCACCGGGAGATGCACGCGCCCAGGTAGGCCGCAGCACAGGGTGTTCCCGGCGCCGGGAACGCCCTGACGTGCTGCCTGGCTGGGTGCCCCGGGCTTAGTCCAGGCTGATCGGGCCCAGTTCATCCAGCAGGTCGCCGGGCCCGGGGTTGCCGGGTGCCGAGGAGCCGCCGAGGTGGTTCACCACGCCCCACACTGCGTTCAGGCCCGTGGTCACGGCGCCCTCGGCCCAGCCGGCGGTGAACGAGACGTCGTCGCCGGCGAGGAAGATGCCGCGCTGGCTCTCCGGCAGCCTGTCCTGCTTGAAGTGCGTGAACAGCCGCTGCTGGTAGCGGTAGTGGCCGGGCAGGTTCGCCTTGAAGGCGCCCATGAAGTTGGGGTCGGCCTCCCAGGAGACGGTGATGGGCTGGCCCACGATGTGGCTGGCGATGTCCACGCCGGGGTAGATCTGCTCGAGGGAGTGCAGCATCAGCTCCACGCGTTCGTCGGCGTTGAGCGCCAGCCACTTCAGCGCGTCGTCGTTCCACGTGTAGGACAGCAGGATCACGGCGGGCTGGTCTGGTCCGTTGTCCAAGAGGTAGGTGGCGCGGTTGAGCCGGTCCGTCAGGGTCATGGACAGCACCTCCCTGCCGGTTTCCGGGTCGATGTCCTTCCAGAACGGCCGGTCCACCATCACGAACGTCTTGGACGACTGCATGTAGTGCGAGCGCTCGATCGCCGTCCACAGCTCGGCCGGGAACAGTGCCTCCTCCGTATGGATCCGGGTGGACAGCAGCCACGACTGGCAGGTGGTGACCACGGCCGGGTAGGACGCTTCCCTCCCCCACCGCTCACGGACGCGGAGGTTGCCGTCGGCGTCGCGGCTGATCCGTTCGACGGCGCCGCGCGGCGAGCCGGAGTGCAGGGACGCCAGGGACGTCCCCTCCGGCCAGTGCACCATGCCCGACGGCGTGTGCCGCCACAGTGCCTCCGGGAGCCTTTGCGCTCCCCCGGCGATGAGGCGGTGCTGGTCATCGGCGTCGGTGTACACGACGCGCAGGATTTCCAGGATCGAGTTGGGGAAGTCGGTGTCCCAGCCGCCGGTGCCGAAGCCGACCTGGCCGAACGCCTCGCGGTGCGCGAAGCCGGCCTTCCGGAACGCGTTGCTGCTGGCGATGAAGCCGTAGAAGGTCTCCTCGTCGAGCTCCGGGAGAAGCTCGTTCCACAGTTCCTTGATCCGGGCCGTGTCCCGCGCCCGGATGGCCTCCTGCATCTGCGTGAACTGCGCGCCGTCGTTCACGGCGGCCTTCCAGGCGTCGGCCACTTCGCGGAAGAAGGGCGGCAGGTCCGCGGAGGTGTTGGCGTAGTGTTTCTGCCCTGCCAGCTCGATCACGGTGCTGGAAGTTGCCGGGGCCAGGGGGTTGGGGAAGTCCTGCGTTTCCAGCCCCAGCAGGTCAACGTAGTGGTAGAAGGCCTTGCCGGACACCGGGAACCGCATGCCGCCCAGGTCTGCCACCACATCGGGAGCCGCCGGGAAGCTGGCGGTGCGCAGGCGTCCGCCAAGCTGGTCCGCTTCATACAGCACCGGACGCAGCCCGAGCTTCATCAGCTCGTACGCCGTGACCAGCCCGGACAGCCCGGCGCCCACCACGGCGACCTCGGTGCCGTACAGTTCCGGCGGGACCGATCCCAGTCCGTCCGGGTGGGACAGGTAGTGGTCGTAGCTGAAGGGGAAGTCCGGGTTCAGCATGGTCACCGGGGCCTGGTCCGGCACCCCGGCACCGGGCAGGCCTGGCGCGGTGGTCACGCTGGACGGGTCAGAGGCCGGCAGTTCGGTAGCGGTTGTCATGGAAGGTCTGTCTCCGTGGTCTCGTGTTTTTTACTGATGGAAGGTTGTCTGGTCAGCGGATGCAGGTGCTGGGGAAAAATCACGGCCGGATAGTTCACGGTATTCCTCCTGCCCCAGCGCGGCTACCCGCGAGTGCCGCCTGCCGTAGCCGAAGTAGGCGGCAAGGCCCACGAGCATCCAGACCCCGAAGGTCACCCATGTGTCAGCGCCCAGGTTGGCCATCAGGTAGACGCACATCAGCGCGCCCAGGATCGGTGTCAGCGGGAACAGCGGAACCCGGAAGGTCCGCCGGAGCTCCGGCTGCGTGCGGCGGAGGTAGAGAACTGCCACGTTCACCAGGGCGAACGCGAACAGGGTGCCGATGCTGGTGGCGTCGGCGAGCGCCCCGAGCGGGACCAGCCCGGCAGTGAGCGCGACGGCGGTTCCCACGATCAACGTTCCGGCAACCGGGGTGCCGGTCCGGTGCGAGACACGGCCAAAGACGCGGGGAACCAGTCCGTCACGGGACATGGAGAGCAGGATGCGGGTCTGTCCGTAGAGGACGGTGAGCACAATGCTGGCGATGGCCAGGACCGCTCCGACGGCGAACACGAGAGCGATCCACGGCTGTCCGGTGATTTCCTCAAGGATCTTCACCAGTGAGGCCTCGGTGCCGTCGAACCAGCCCCACGGGCGGGCGCCGATGGCTGCAACGGCAACCAGCACGTAGATAGTGGTGACAATCAGCATGGAGAGCATGATGGCCCTGGGCAGGTCTCGCTTCGGGTTGCGGGCCTCCTCGCCCGCGGTGGAGGCGGCGTCGAAGCCGATGTAGGAGAAGAACACCCGCGAGGCGGCGGCGGAGACGCCGGCTGCCCCCATCGGCAGCAGCGGCTCGAAGTGGCCGCCGTTGAAGGCGGTGAAGGCCACGGCACAGAAGAAGACCAGGATGCCCACCTTGACCACCACGATCGCGGTGTTGATCCACGCACTTTCCTTGGCGCCGCGGACCAGCAGAACCATGGCCAGCACCACGATCACCATGGCCGGAATGTTCACCAGGCCGCCGTCGCCCGGAGGCTGTGACACCGCATCCGGCAGCACCTGCCCGAAGACCGCCAGGGTTTCGTTGACGTACTGTCCCGCGCCCACGGCCACCGCCGCAACGGAGACGGCGTATTCGAGCACGAGGCACCAGCCGCAGATCCAGGCCATGCCCTCCCCCATGGTGGCGTACGTGTAGGAATAACTGGATCCGGCGGCAGGCACCATGCCGGCCATTTCGGCGTAGGACACGGCGGACAGCAGCGCGGCGAGGCCGGCGATGGCGAACGAGATCCAGATGGCCGGCCCTGCCAGCGGCACGGACTCGCCCAGGATCACCAGGATGCCGGTGCCGAGGGTGGCTCCCACGCTGATCATCGTCAGCTGCAGGACCCCGAAGCTGCGCACCAGCCGGGTTCCGCCATGGCCCGTCTCGGCTTCCTGCACCATCTGCCCGATCGGCTTGCGGCGGAGCAGCTGGGCTGCCAGTCCGGGGCGGCCGGCCTGTAGTGGAGGCCGCTGTCCTGCTTGGGTGGGCACAGTCATCATTGACGTCCGTTCGTGAGTAGTTGGGGGCTTTCCGTCGCTCCAGCCTAGGCATGTGAGTCACCTCTCAATGCTGTGCAAAATGACCTAGAGTGTTCTGGCATGGGACGTAATGCACAACAGGCCGGTGCGCCCGGCGGCACCGGCGACACCCCTTCCGCCGCCGGTTCGGCCGCTGAACATCAGGGCGGTGTCACCCTCGACCAGCTCCTGGCGCGGCTGCCCGCCGGGCTGGAGCTGGTTCACGACGGCGGCAACGGCTCCGGCGTGCTGCGGTGGGTTGAGCCGAGTGAGCTGGAGGACCCCACGCCCTACCTGCTCGACGGCGAGTTCCTCCTCACGGCGGGCCTGCCCTTCGTGGCCGGCGCAGGCGGGACGGCGGACCGGGGCGCAGGCGGCCGCGCGGCCAGTGAGGGTGCGGAAGACGGTGCGATGGGCGCCGCAGATGCCGTACCAGCCTGCGCCGCGGGTGACGGTGCGATGAGCGCCGCAGGTGACGCGGCCGCCGTCGACGCCTACGTCCGGCGCCTGGTGAAGGCCGGAGTCGTGGCACTCGGCTTCGGCCTCGAGCCGTACTTCAGCTCCGTCCCGGAGACCGTGGTGGCCGCCTGCGTCCGGCACAACCTGACCCTCCTGCAGGTGCCGAGCACCATCCCGTTCGCCGCCATTGGCCTGGAGTTTTCCCGGCTCCTCGAGTCGGACAACGCCAAACTGTTCCGGCACCTCGCGGACACCAACCGGCAGCTGATGCGTGCTGTCCTGTCCGCCAGGCCCGAACACGAACTGCTCGCAGCCCTCGCCCAGCGGGTTCCGGTGTGGGCCATGCTCATCGGCGCGGACGGCCGGGTGCGCGCCCGGGCAGGCTCCGGCGTCGAGGTTGCCGCGCTGCAGCCGCTGCTGGGCCGGCTCCTGGGCGGAAGCGGTCCGCGCGTCGAGATGGATTCCCTGGACCGCCCGGGGTCCGGTCTCGTGTTCGGGCATCCGCTGCGGAGTGCGCGCGATGCCAACCTCGGCGCGCTGGTGCTGGGCACTGACGCCCCGCTAACGCCCGCGCAGAACAGCGTGGTCTCCTCCGCCGTCGGGCTCCTGGAGCTCCTGGTCCGGCAGCGGACCAGCGGATCGCTGGCGCCGAGCCAGCTGGCAACGTCCCTGCTGCTGCACCCGGACAGCCTGTCCGCCGGCGGGGCGCGGCACATCAACGGACTCCGTGACCTGCTGGCCCAGAGTACGTCCTCCACGCGGTCCGCCCAGCTGCGCGTTGTGCAGGGAGTCCGGGCAGCGCAGCACATTGGAGCCCAGGGCGCCGGAATTCAAGACACCGGACATGAAGGCGCCGGGGCGCAGGTAGCCGGTGCCGTGCAGGGCATCCGGCCGGACAAGGCCGCCGGACGCGCCGGCGAGAGCCCGGTCCGTGAGCTGCTGCAGTGGCGCCGCCTGTTCGACACCAAACTCGTGGAGCTCACGGACTACGGCTTCGCTGCGATCACCCGGCTCAGGGTGGACGATGCGCTGCTGGCCGAAGTCGAAAAGCTGGGGTGGCGGCTGGTCATCGGGGACCCCAGCGAGCTCACGGACCTGAGCAGCGCCTACCAGCGGGTGACGGCACTGCGGCAGCGCGTCCAGACCACCGGCAAGAGCGCGCGGGTGGGCGAAGTGACGTGGACGGTCGCCGGACTGCTCGGCCAGGAAGCCGGAACGATGCTGGCCGGCCGGCTGCTGGAGCCGGTGCTCAGCCAGGACAGCGAACGCCGAACCGCCCAGCTGTCCGTGCTGAAGGCATGGCTCGGCGAGAACGGTAACTGGGATGCCACCGCCAAAGCGCTGGGCCTCCACCGCAACAGCGTCCGCCGGCAGATCAATGCGGTGGCCGAGCTGTTGGACACCGACCTGAACCAGGCGCAGGTGCGGGCCGAACTCTGGATTGCGCTGCAGTACGTGGACGAGCTGCAGGCCGGCGCTTAGTCCTGCGAAGGCTTTGCGGCGCCGGGCTTTTCCCAGGCCCGGTAGACGTCGGGCCGCCGTTCGCGCAGGTAGGGCACGGCGTCCCGCGCCCGGCGGGCCGCTTCGGCGCTGACCTCGGCATACACAAGCTCCTCGCCGCGACCAGCAGAGGCCAGCAGTTCGCCGTCCGGTCCGGCAATGACGCTCCCGCCCAGGAAGGTGCAGCCGTCCTCCTGTCCGGAGTGGTTGGCGTAGGCCACTGTCAGCTGGCTCTCCAGCGCCCGGGCCCGCAGCAGCACCTGCGGAACCGAATCGAAGCCGTGGGCCAGTGCGGTGGGGACAAGGAGCAGGTCGGCGCCCGCCGCGGCGGCCGCGCGCACTGTCTCCGGAAACTCCACGTCGTAGCAGATGGCCAGCGAGGCTTTGAGGCCACCCAGATCGACGACGGCGGGGGCTGCTTCCGCGGGGCTGAACGCTTTGCGCTCCTCCGGGCCAAAAAGGTGGACCTTGGCGTAGCTGAGCAATTCGTTACCGGCGTGGTCCAGGACTGTCGCGGTGATCTGCCACTCGCCACCGGGCGCAACAGCGGGCAGGCTGTAGACGAGGGCAGTCCGGTGCTTGGCGGCGATGCCTGCCAGAGTCCGCCGGAGGCCGGGCAGGGTCCCGGGGTCCAGCTCGGCCCGGACACGCAGCGGGGCGTAGCCCACCGGGAAAAGCTCGGGGGTCAGCAACGCCCCGGCGCCAGCTTCCGCGGCCGTCCGCGCCGCCCGGTCAATGGCGGCGCAGTTCCGCTCGATGTCCAAAACACTGGAGTTCGCCTGCATCAGCGCCAGCTTCACCGTGATCACCTCAAGTCTTCGTGGATGCCCCGCCCAGCACCGGGCGCCGTTTCCTTCAGCGTATCTGCGGCGGCGGCCCCCGATCCGGTCCATTTGCACCGTCCCGCACGCTCTGCGGGATGGATCGCCCGCCACGAGTTATTCGTCCAGATGCTGGGGTATTGCGTTAACTTCTTGACTACAAGGGCAGGAATGGTGCAATGTTCATTTCATGCCCTCACCATCGAGCTCAACGAGGAGCCGAACCAAAAACCCCGGGTCGCAATCGGCCCTCAGGAGCCTGAACCAGCAGCGCATCATCGAGTGTCTCCTGAACGGCCCCTCGACCCAGGCGGAACTGGCGCGGCAGACGGGACTCTCCACGGCGACGGTGTCCAACATCGTCAAAATCATGCAGGATTCGGGGCTCGCATCCACCGAGCCGACCACCAGTTCCGGACGGCGGGCGCTCAACGTCCGGCTGAACAGCAACGGCGCCGTGGCGGTGGGCATCGACTTTGGCCGGCGGCACCTGAGGGTGGTTCTTGCCTCGCTCAGCTACCACATCATCGCCGAAGAATCCGTCCTCCTGCCCCTCGGCCACCAGGCCGAGCAGGGCATCCAGGCCGCCGTCGCACTGCTGGACAAACTGCTGGCCGACAGCGGGGTGGAGCGCAGCGCAGTGGTGGGTGCCGGCGTCGGAATTCCCGGCCCCACCGACCACCGGACCAGCACTGTCGCCCAAGGGGCAATCCTTCCCGAATGGGTGGGCATCGACATCCTGGAGCGCCTCGAAGAGGCGTTCCAGTTCCCCATATTCATTGACAACGACTCGAATTTGGGTGCCCTGTCCGAGGTCACGTGGGGACCCCACAGCGGCGTCAGCAACCTGCTGTTCATGAAGATCGGTTCGGGCATCGGCGCGGGGCTGATCCTCAACGGCAACCCCTTCTACGGCAACGTCGGCATCACGGGCGAAATCGGGCATGCGACCATCCACGAACACGGCCTGATCTGCCGCTGCGGCAACCGGGGATGCCTGGAAACCATCGCCTCCACCACCACCATGATCGAACTGCTGAGCCGGGGCGAGGAGCGGCCGCTCACGCCCGAGGACATCGTCCGCAAGGCACTCGCGAGGGACGCCGCCACCCTGCGCGTAGTGGACGACGCCGGCCTGGCTGTGGGACGCGCGCTGGGGAACGTGGCGAACCTGATCAATCCCGAGGTGATTGTGGTGGGCGGTCCGCTGGCGGGGCTGGGCGACATCCTCCTGGACCCGATCCGGCGCGGGCTGGTGCGGCACGCCGTGCCGGTCGTCGGGGAAACCACCACCCTGACCATGTCCTCGCTGAACGACCGGGCCGAGGCCCTGGGCGCCGCCTCGCTGGTCTTCCAGCACGCAGGAATCCGGCGCACGTAGCGTTTCGTTATCCCGCCGTTGCGTTAAAGACTTGACGACAACGGCATGCTCCATCTACTTTTTTCATCAGACGGCCCCTGTGACTTGCAGGGGAGACAACGAAGTCAATGCATTGGAGGCGTAAGGGCAAATGACGTCCCTCAACACGCAGAGCGAACCGGTTCTCCTGGAGATGCGCTCCATCACCAAGGAATTCCCCGGTGTTAAAGCCTTGTCCGATGTGAACCTTCGGGTGAAGGCCGGCGAAATCCACGCGATCTGCGGGGAGAACGGCGCCGGCAAGTCCACCCTCATGAAGGTGCTCTCCGGCGTGTACCCCTACGGCAGCTACAGCGGCGACATCGTGTACCAGAACGAGGTGCAGCAGTTCAAGGACATCCGGGCCAGCGAACATGCCGGCATCGTGATCATCCACCAGGAGCTGGCCCTCATCCCGGAACTCTCCATCACGGAGAACATCTTCCTGGGCAACGAACCGGTCAAGCGGGGCGTGATCGACTGGGCCGAGGCCCGCACCCGGTCCCGTGAGCTGTTGGCCCGGGTGGGCCTGCGCGAGGACCCGGACACCCCGATCAAGGAGATCGGCGTCGGCAAGCAGCAGCTGGTGGAAATCGCCAAGGCGCTGAACAAGTCCGTGAAGCTCCTCATCCTCGACGAGCCCACGGCGGCACTGAACGAATCCGACTCCCAGCACCTGCTGGACCTGATCCTGGGCCTGAAAGGCCGCGGCATCACCTCGATCATCATTTCCCACAAGCTCAACGAGATCGAGCAGATCGCGGACTCCATCACCATCATCCGCGACGGCAAGTCCATCGAGACGCTCAACGTCAAGGCCGACGGCGTGGACGAGGACCGCATCATCAAGGGCATGGTGGGGCGCACCCTGGAATCCCGGTTCCCGGACCACGAGCCCAAGATCGGGGAGGTCCTGTTCGAGGTCAAGGACTGGACGGTGGGCCACCCGCAGGTCCAGGACCGCCTGGTCTGCAAGGGCTCCAACTTCTTCGTCCGCCGCGGCGAGATCGTTGGCTTCGCCGGGCTGATGGGCGCCGGCCGGACCGAGCTCGCACGGTCCGTCTTCGGCCGCTCCTACGGCCGCTTCATCAGCGGCCGGATCTACAAGGACGGCAAGGAACTCCACCTCAAGAACGTCAGGCAGGCCATCGACGCCGGCCTGGGCTACGTCACCGAGGACCGCAAGTCGCTCGGGCTGAACCTGCTGGATGACATCAAGACCACCACGGTCTCCGCGGCGCTGAAGAAGATCAGCAAGCGCCTGGTGGTGGACGCCAACAAGGAATTCACCATCGCGGAGCAGTACCGCAAATCCCTGCGGACCAAGACGCCGTCCGTGGAGGAGGGCGTGGCCAAGCTGTCCGGCGGCAACCAGCAGAAGGTGGTCCTGGCCAAGTGGATGTTCACCGACCCCGACCTGCTGATCCTGGACGAACCCACCCGCGGCATCGACGTCGGCGCAAAGTACGAGATCTACGGGATCATCCAGCAGCTGGCCAACCAGGGCAAGGGCGTCATCGTGATCTCCTCCGAACTCCCCGAACTGCTCGGTCTCTCCGACCGCATCTACACGATCTTCGAAGGCGCCATCACAGGTGTCCTGAACAAGGAGGAGGCCAGCCAGGAAAGCCTCATGAAACTCATGACCTCCAACCGCAAAGCCGCCTGACCCTCTGGAACCCTCCAGACCCTTCCAGAACAAGGACTGACAAATGAACGCGCTCAAGAAGCTCTTTGGCGGCAACACCCGTCAATTCGGCATGATCTTCGCCCTGGTGGCGCTGATCATTTTCTTCCAAATCGCCACCGACGGCCGCACGCTGACGCCGGGCAACGTGATCAACCTCTTCAACGGCAACTCCTACATCCTGATCCTGGCCATCGGCATGGTGCTGGTGATCATTGCCGGCCACATCGACCTGTCAGTCGGTTCCGTCGCGGCCTTCGTCGGCGTCACGGTGGCCCTGGCCATCCGGGACTGGGGAATCCCCTGGTACGCGGGCATCCTGCTGGGCCTCGCGCTTGGTGCGCTGATCGGAGCCTGGCAAGGGTTCTGGACGGCCTACGTGGGCATCCCCGCGTTCATCGTCACGCTGGCCGGCATGCTGCTGTTCCGCGGTTTCAACCAGTTCGTCGGCAAGTCCAACACCATCCCCGTCCCCTCGGACTTCCAGTACATCGGCTCCGGCTACCTTCCGGAGGTCGGCCCGAACACCGGCTTCAACAACCTGACGCTGCTGCTGGGCCTGCTCGCCGTCGCGTTCGTGGTCTTCAGCGAACTGCGCAACCGCCGCACAGCGAAGGCCCTCGGCGCGGAGGTCCCCGAGGGCTGGGTGGTGGCCACCAAGCTGATCCTGGTCTGCGGCGCCATCCTCTACGCCACCTACCTGTTCGCCACCGGCCGCCCCGGCACGTCCTTCCCCATCCCCGGCCTCATCCTGGCCGTCATGGTCCTGGTCTACGGCTTCATCGCCTCCAAGACGGTCGTCGGCCGCCACATCTACGCCGTGGGCGGCAACCGCCACGCGGCCGAACTCTCCGGCGTCCAGTCCAAGAAGGTCAACTTCATGGTCATGATGAACATGGCCATCCTGGCCGGCCTCGCCGGCATGATCTTCGTCGGCCGCTCCACAGCCTCCGGACCGTTCGACGGCGTGGGCTGGGAACTTGACGCCATCGCGGCCGTGTTCATAGGCGGCGCCGCGGTCACCGGCGGCGTGGGCACCGTGATCGGCTCGATCGTCGGCGGCCTGGTCATGGCTGTCCTGAATAACGGCCTGCAGCTGCTCGGCGTCGGCGCCGACCTGACCCAGATCATCAAGGGCCTGGTGCTGCTGATCGCCGTCGCGTTCGACGTCTACAACAAGAGCCAGGGCAAGCGCTCCATCATCGGCATGCTGACCCAGAACTTCAACCGCCCCAGCGGAGGCACCCCGCTCCAGCCCGACGAAGTGACCTCCACCAAGGAAACCATCTCCCGGGAAGCCTGAGCACCGCCCGCTCCCCGGATGTTTTTCCCACCCCTAAAGAAAGTGAACCGAGCAAATGCGAATGATTGGTAAGGCAGGAAAGGCGGCAGCAATCGCTGCCATTGCGGCACTGGCGCTGACAGCCTGCGGCCGTTCCGAGTCAGGAACCACGGGCGGCGGCACCGGCGGCGGGGAGGCGTTCCCCAAGGACTCCTCAATCGGCGTCGCACTTCCCCAGAAGACCAGCGAGAACTGGGTCCTGGCGGAGAAGCTGTTCAACGACGGCCTCAGCGAGGCCGGCTTCAAGCCGGACGTGCAGTTCGCCAACGGCGGCGTCTCGGAGCAGCAGAACCAGATCAGCGCCATGATCACCAAGGGCGCCAAGGTCATCATCGTCGGCGCGATCGACGGCGCCCAGCTGGGCACCCAGCTGAAGCAGGCCAAGGACGCCGGCGCCACCATCATCGCCTACGACCGCCTGCTGCTGAACACCGAGAACGTGGACTACTACGTGGCCTACGACAACTTCAAGGTGGGCGAGCTGCAGGGCAAGGCGCTGCTGGATGGCATGAAGGCCAAGAAGCCGGAGGGCCCGTACAACATCGAGCTCTTCGCGGGCTCCCCTGACGATGCCAACGCCAAGGTCTTCTTCGACGGTGCCATGAGCGTCCTGCAGCCGAAGATCGACGACGGCACGCTGAAGGTGCTCTCCGGCCAGAAGTCCTTCGAACAGGCTGTCACCCAGGGCTGGAAGGCCGAAAACGCCCAGCGCCGTGCAGACACGCTCCTGACCGGCAGCTACACCTCCGCGTCGCTGGACGGCGTGCTGTCCCCGAACGACACCCTGGCCCGTGCGGTACTGACCGCCGTCAAGGCGGCCGGCAAGCCGCTTCCGGTGGTCACTGGACAGGACTCCGAGGTTGAATCGGTCAAGTCCATCATGGCCGGCGAGCAGTACTCCACCATCAACAAGGACACCCGCAAGCTCGTTGAGCACTCGATCGTCATGGTCAAGGACATCCAGGCCGGCAAGACGCCTGAGATCAACGACGACAAGTCCTACAACAACAAGGTCAAGACCGTTCCGGCCTACCTGCTGGAGCCGGTCATCGTGACCAAGGAAAACGTCAAGACGGCCTACGTGGACGATCCGGTTCTCGGCCCGATCACCAAGTAACACCGCAGACACCACAGAGCCCCGGCTCCCCCGAGTGACCAGTTCACGAAGGAGGGCCGGGGCTCTTCCGTTGCCGCCACCCAACGCTTCCTCACCTCCTGCCGCCCCCACCCCCACGCTTCCTCACCTCCTGCCGCCCCCACCGTCGCCACGGCTTCACAGCGGAAACATAGGTCCGGCCCGTTTCCCGCACAGCAGCGGGCACCAGTGTGGAATCCGAAGCCGGCCAATCCCCCGGCATGTGATCCCAAGGAGTGCAGTGAGCGTCCTCGCCCGAAGTGTAGGCAATGCGTTTAGAAACAAGGTCCGAACAGCCGCCGTTGTGACCGTGCTGGCTGTCGCGATCGGCCTGGCCCTGGCCATGCTGGTGGCCAACCAGGCGGTCGGCGCCAAAGTCCAGGAGCTGAACGCTTCGGTGGGCACCGTGCTGACGGTGAACCCGGCCGGCGGCCAGGGCTTCGAAGGCGGCGGCGAGCCGCTCACCGCCGAGCAGGCAGCAACCGCCGCGGACGTTCCAAACGTGACCGCCGTCGTCGGAACCAAAGCGTTGCGGCTGCGCAATGCAACCGAGGCCGCAGCACAGGCGGCGGCCGGAACGCAGGCCGGCCCGGGCGGCGGGCAGGGCGGCGGCCCCGGTGGCCAGACCACCACGCTGACCACCAGCCTCACGGCCGCCGTCGACGCCGGAACGCTCGGCGCACGCAACCAGGACAGCACCGGAACCACCGGGACAAACGGAACCACCGGCACCGCCCAGCCTGCGCGGTCCCTTCCGATCACTGCCACCGGCACCGGCGCGGAGGTGGACAGCACTGGCAAGGCGCTGGAACTGACCTCGGGCACCGGCCTGGGTGACTACACCAAGGAATCCACCAAGGCGCTGCTGGGCACCACGCTCGCCGAGAAGAACAACCTCAAGGTCGGCTCTACCTTCACGATCAACAGCAAGACCTTCACCGTCGCCGGCCTGTTCGACGCCGGCACCGCGTTCGGCAACAACGCCCTCTACGTCACGCTCCCCACGGCCCAAACGCTGGCCGAGCTGCCCGGCGAACTGTCCACGATGATCGTCACCGTGGACAGCATGGAGAACGTTGAGACCGCCAAGACAGCACTCCAGAACGCACTCGGCACCGACAAGGCCGACGTCACCCAGGGCCAGCGCAACCTCGAAACCGCCGTCACCTCCCTGGGCAGCGTCAAGAACATCTCCATGGTGGCCTTCATCGCCGCACTGGGCACCGCGGGGCTGATCATCCTGCTGATCATGGTCATGCTGGTCCGCGAGCGCCGCCGCGAAATCGGCGTCCTCAAAGCCATCGGCGCACCGAACCGGACCATCGGGCTGCAGTTCGTGCTCGAGGCTCTGGTCCTGGTGGCCCTCGGCAGCGTGGTGGGAGCCGTCATCGCCTCCTTCGCCAGCGGCGGCATCGCCTCCGCCCTGGTCAGCTCCAGCACCAGTACGACGGCGGCCCCCGCCGGCCAGCGCGGCGGCGGGTTCGCGGGGGCTGGCGGAGTATTCCCGGGCGGACAGTTCCAGGGCGGACAGGGCGGCCCGTTCGGCGGCGCGTCCCAGCTGCTGACCTCCGTCACGGCCAGCGTGTCTCCCGGCATCCTTGCCGCCGGCATCGCCGCAGTGTTCGGCGTCGCCATCATCGGCGCGCTGGTTCCGGCCCTGCTCACCGCCCGCATCCGCCCCATCGAAGTCCTCCGAGGAGAATAGCCATGATTGAAGTCAAGGATCTTGTCCGCACGTTCAAGTCCGGCGACCGGACCATCAAGCCGGTCAACGGCGTCAGCTTCGAACTGGAGCAGGGCACACTGGCGTCCATCGTGGGCAAGAGCGGCAGCGGCAAGAGCACACTCCTGTCCCTCCTGGGTGCCCTCGACAAGCCCACCAGCGGAGACGTCGTCGTCAATGGCGTCAGCCTGGCGGGCATGCCCGACGGCAAGCTGACCGAATACCGGCGCCGGGACATCGGATTCGTGTTCCAGCAATTCAACCTGGTCCCCAACCTCTCCGCACTGGACAACGTCATGCTGCCCATGGAGTTCGCCGGCATGCGGAAGTCCGCCAGGGCTGAACGGGCGCGGGCGCTGCTGGAGCAGGTGCAGCTCGACCCCGACAAACACGGCCGCCGCATCAACCGTCTCTCCGGCGGCGAGCAGCAGCGCGTGGCGATTGCCCGGGCCCTCGCCAACAAGCCGAAGCTGATCCTCGCCGACGAGCCCACGGGCAACCTGGATGAGCAGACCGGCGACCACATCATCGAACTGCTCAGTTCCCTCAGCCGGGACCACAACACCACCATCCTCGTGGTCACCCACGACCGCACGCTCGCCAACAAGACGGACCGCAGGTTCCGGCTGCAGCAGGGCAAGCTCACGGAGGAAACCGTCCGCGGCCGCACTGCAGAACCGGCAGCCGTCTAGAGCCCGCAGTCCAGGGGGAACCGCCGTCGGGGTTAACGCGGAAGGTGGGGGCGGGCCAGAAACCCTCCCTCACCTCTCGCAGGTTTTTACCTCACCATCCCTCACCTCTCGCGGTGTTTTACCCAACCCTCCCTCAGCCGGGTGAGAGGATGGCGTCATGACGTCACCGATCGCCAAGCCATGGCTCTTCACCCAGCCCAACCAGGATCCCCTTGCCGCCACCGGCCGCAGGCTGCGGTGGGGTGTCATCGCCACGGGTCGGATCGCATCCCTGGTGTCGCAGGACCTGGCCCTTCTGGAAGATGCGGAACTTTACGCCGTCAGCTCCCGCGCGCAGCACACCGCGGACGCGTTTGCAGGCGAGTTCGGCTTTGCCGTGGCGTACGGGGACGACGGCGGACAGCCCGGTTATGAAAGGCTCCTCGCCGATGACGCGGTGGACGTCGTCTACGTGGCAACGCCGCACGCCCAGCACCACCGGGTTGTCCTGGCTGCGCTCCGCGCAGGTAAGCATGTTCTTTGCGAAAAGGCGTTCACCATCAATGCCCGCGAAGCTGCCGAGCTGATCAAGGTGGCACGTGAAAAGAAGCTGTTCCTCATGGAAGCCGTGTGGAGCCGGTTCCTGCCCAGCATGCAGAGGGCGTTTGAGATCGCGCATTCCGGCGAACTTGGAACCGTCCAGTGGGTCACGGCCGACCTTGGCTTTCCGGCGCCTTACTCCCCCACGGCAAGGCTCTGGGCTGTGCAGGACGGCGGCGGTGCACTCCTCGACATCACCGTTTACCCGCTGCTGTGGGCCCTTGGCACCTTGGGTTTCCCGCAGACGGTCAGTGCCATGGGCACTTTGAACGACGACGGCGTGGACGCCCAGAACGCGCTCACGCTGGGTTACCATCACGGCGCGCAGGCACAGCTCACTTCGTCCCTGCTCGCGCACGGCCCCCGCAGCGCGACTGTTGCCGGCAGCCTGGGGTACCTGCAGACTCTCGGCTCGATCAACAACCCCAAGAAGCTGGTGGTGGGGATCGGGCAGGAGACGCCGCGGACGGAACACTTCGAGGTGATGGGCCGGGGCTATACGTACGAGCTTCGTGAGGTGACGCGCTGCCTCCAGCAGGGCCTCACCGAGAGCCCGGTCATGCCCCTCGAGGACTCGCTAAATACGATGCGGCTGTTCGATGGAGTCCGCGCGCAGCTCGGTGTCGCGTATCCCAATGATGCACACTGAACAGGCCTGCCTACCTTACTCGAATCGAAAGAATTATTGCCTCCGGCTCTGGACTCTCACTTTGAGGCAGGCTTAGGCTGAAGACGGTCGTCGATTGATTCGGTGAGCTCGGGGGGTGTTAAGCATGACCATCGCGTCTTTGTCGCGGTCCGTGCTGCGCCCTTTGCGTCCTGTTCTGTTGGCCGGCGCCGCTGCAGTCGCATGGCTAGCTGTATCCGCCCCAGCCGCGGACGCCGACAATTCCCCGCAATCTGACTCCCTCGGCAGCACCATTTCGTCGGCTCTCTCCTCGGTCAACGGCAGTGCTGGCAATGTGGCAGGCGGCGTTGGCACGCTGGTCTCCTCCACCGCCCACGCAACCCGCGCCGCCGCCCAGCAGACGCCGGACGTAGCACCGCCGCCGCCTCCGGCTGTCGATCCGGCTGCCATCCCGGAACCTTTGCCAGCGACGCTTGCGCCGGCACCGGCCGAACAACCGTCGATTGTTGCGCCTCCAGCTGTGACTCCCGTCCCTGCCGCGCCTGCGGCGCCCACGCCTGCGGCCGTGGTTGCCCCGGTGGTGGCGGACATTGTTGAGCCTCTCGACGCCGCCTTGGGCGAACTGCCGCTCGGAGGAGCGCTTCCCGATGACACCGTGGCCGGGGTTACGGATCCCGTGGTGGCCATTGCTGATGAAACGCTAACGGACGCGGGCGAGACAGCCCTGAAGCCGGTGGCCGGGATTGTGGCACCCGTAACCGACGCCGTGAGCCCGGTCACCGACGCCCTGCCTGTCGAGCTTCCCGTTGGCCCGGTCACGGACGTGCTCACGCAGATACTTCCTCTAGCGGATCCAATCATTGAGCCGCTCGCGGATGCCCTCACAGGGACTGTCGCCGTTCCAGATCGGCTCACCGCAGCTGGTCTCGCTGAAACGGGCCGAATTTACGCAAGCCCAGGGGTCGCAGGCATCCTCGCCGCGCCCTCTGCAGCGTCTGCGCCGGCCGTTCAGCCTGCCCTCGGATCGCCGGCTCATCACAGCCAAGTGGTCGCGCCAAAGGCGGCCGCGCCAGCGGGGCCTGCCCCGAAGATTCCTGCCGGCGGAGACTCACCGTCCGGTGGGGACCGCACGCCAACGCCCGAGGCGCTGCTTCCGGCTCCGGCCTCAGGCTCGGGCAGCGGCACATCCTCCGGCGGCCCCTCTGCTTCGGCCGCCTGGCTAAACAGCTCCTTCGAATACCTGCCGCTCATGGGATTTGTCCCCGTCAGCGGACCCCTTCAGCATGTTCCTTCGCCGGTGGCCAACGACCCCGGCTCCCGTCCTGACTAGTTGGGCCCCTTCTGCCTCCCTGCGGCAGACACACGGCCAATCAGGTTGCCATGAGCACCTGACAACAACTTTTCAGGAGACATCGCAATGCACCAGACAGTTCGCAGGGGCCTATTAGGCACCCTCTTTGCCGGAGGGCTATTGGCCCTCGGCGCTACCGCGGCGAGCGCGGACACCACTGCCACGGGCGCGGTCGACATCGCGGCCGAAACCGCTTCGGCGGACCTCAATGCTTCGACGTCGCTGGGTCTGCTGGGTGGCCCAGCGCCGTCGAATTCTTCCACTGTCAGCGTTAACGCCGACCTCGACCTCAGCACCGGAACCTCAAGCGGCAGCACTGCCGCCGTGGCACCGGCGGCGACGGCACTGGTCGACGTCAACCTCGGCAACACGACCGTGACCGGAACCGACACCACCCTTCCGGCCACGGACGCCACCGCACTGGTCGACGTCAACCTCGGCAACACCACCCAGGCCGGGACGGACACCACCGTTCCGGCCGCGGACGCCACCGCCCTGGTCGACGTCAACCTCGGCAACACGACCGTGACCGGGACCGACACCACCCTTCCGGCCGCGGACGCCACCGCCCTGGTCGACGTCAACCTCGGCAACACGACCGTGACCGGAACCGACACCACCGTTCCGGCTACGGATGTGACGGCCGCCGCAGACATCAACCTCGGCAACACCGCCCTCACCGGAACCGACACCACCGTTCCGGCCGCTGACGCCACCGCCCTGGTCGACGTCAACCTCGGCAACACCCCGGTAGCAGGAACCGACACCACCGTTCCGGCTACGGATGTGACGGCCGCCGCAAACGTCAACCTCGGCAACACCGCCGTCACCGGAACCGACACCACCGCTCCTGCCGCTGACGCCACCGCCCTGGTCGACGTCAACCTCGGCAACACCCCGGTAGCAGGAACCGACACCACCGTTCCGGCTACGGATGTGACGGCCGCCGCAAACGTCAACCTCGGCAACACCGCCGTAGCAGGAACGGACACCGTTGTTCCCGCCACCGACGCCACCGCCCTGGCCGACGTCAACCTCGGCAACACCCACGTGGCGGGTACCGACACCGTTGTTCCCGCCACCGACGCCACCGCCCTGGTCGACGTCAACCTGGGCAACACCAACGGAACGGGAACCGGCACCACCATCCCTGACCTGACCGCCGTCGTCGACCTCAACCTCGGTAACACAGGTTCACTGGGAACCGGTGCTGACGGCACTGTCGACCTCGGGCTCGGCACGGGAACCGACACGACTGTGGACCTGGGCGTTGATCTGGGAATCGGACTGGGCACAGGAACTGAGACCACGCCGCCTGCTACCGATCCGGGTGACGGAACGGGTTCCGGCACGGCCCCCGGTGATGGAACAGATACCGGCGGCACCGGGACCGATGGAACAGATACTGGCGGCACCAGCACTGACGGCACCGGCGCGGCGGGTACCGGAACCGAAGGCAGCGGAACCGGCACCGATACGACCGGCGGAGCCACAACAGGCGCCGGCACGGCGGGTTCCGGCACCGAAGGCACCGGAACCGGAACCAACGCACCGGCCACGGCCATCCTGCCTGCGGGTTCGCTGACCACCGGCGCCGCAGCATCGGAGAGCACGGCAGCCAAGGCGAACGCAGGCATGGCCAACGGAAACACGGCCACCGGACAGCAGACGCTCGCCAACACCGGAGCCGACGCCGGGCTGCTGCCCCTGGCCCTGGTGCTGCTCGCCACCGGCGCACTGCTCGTGATTCGCAGGAAGAAGGCCTAAGGGTCCACATCCCGGTCAAAAAGGAATAGCCGCCTTCGTCGGCGGTCCGCCGCAAGGGAGTTCACAAGACTCCCAGATGCCGGACCGCCGGCGAAGCCGTGCTCGTCTGGGCGTCAGGCGCCGGCGACAGCCGGTCCGCCAGCCACAGCCCGCGGCAAAATTTAATAAGTACACGTATTATCCTTAACACCGAGCCACAGCGGATAAGGACGGCAACGTGTTGGAAGAAACGCCCGTCGGGGTGACAACGGATGTACTGGGCGGGCGCTACCGGCTGGGTGAAGTGATCGGACGAGGCGGCATGTCCTCGGTCTACACAGCCGCCGACGAGAACCTGGGCCGGGACGTCGCCCTGAAGCTATTCGCCCCGCAGGCCGCCGACGCCGACGAACTCAAACGGCAGGAAGCCGAGATCCGGCTCCTTGCAACCCTGAACCACCCCAGCCTCGTCACCCTGTTCGACGCCGGCGTGGACACCCGCATACCGGACCAGCCCAGGCCCTTCCTGACCATGGAACTCGTGGAGGGCCAGGACCTGCGCAGCCGGATCCGCCATAGCCGCGTTCCGCTCGACGAACTGTCCGTCATCGGCGCCGGCATCGCCGATGCCCTCGCCTACGTTCACGGGCTGGGCATCATCCACCGCGACATCAAACCCGCCAACATCCTCCTCGTCCAGGTCCGGCCCGGCGAACCGGTCCGCCCCAAACTGACCGACTTCGGCATCGCCCGGATTGAGGACGGCACGCGCCTCACAGCCACCGGCACCATGGTGGGCACGGCCGCCTACCTGAGCCCCGAACAGGCCATGGGCTCCCCGCTCTCGCCCGCCTCGGACATCTATTCGCTCGGCCTCGTGCTGCTGGAATGCATCAAGGGAACTGTCGAGTACCCGGGAAGCGCGGTGGAATCAGCGGTGGCGCGGCTGCACCGTGCCCCGGAAATCCCCGATGACTTGCCCACTGAATGGCAACACCTGCTCGCTTCCATGACCGCCCTCGAACCGTTGGAGCGGCCCTCCGCCGCCGACCTGGAAGTGGCCCTCCGGCATGCCCTCGTGTCACCCGACTCCGCTCCCGGAGAGCTGGCAGAGGAACACACCCGCATTCTTCCCGCGCTGCCGTCCCGGCCGCCGTCGATACTTCCGTCCGGTTCATCCGAGCCGCAATCAACAGCCGAAACTCAAGCACACCCGTCACCAGCACCCGAAACGTTGCCAGGCCCAAGCGCCCGCGTGGGCGCAGCGAAGAGACGCCGACGTTTCCGGATCGGCGCCGGGCTTGCCGCCGCCGCTCTGCTTGGCGGAGCAGCCGCGCTGACTGTCGCCGCCAACGCACCTGCAACGCCCGACGTCGTTCCCTACCCCAGCGTCAGCGGCACCTTGGGCGACCATCTCAAAGAGCTGCAAAGGAGTGTTGAACCATGAGCCCACGCCGGACACCGGCCGCGTGGCGCCGGGCGGTGACAGTTCTCACGGGGTGCATGCTTGCAGCCGGACTGGCCGGTTGCGCCGGCTCCACCCCGGAACTCGAAGCAGACGCAGCCGCAAAGCTCCAGCAGCGGGTCCTGGAGGTCACCCGGTCTGCAGCCGGCAGCAATCCCGCTGCCGCCCTGACGTCACTGGACCGACTGTCTGCCGAGCTGGATGCTGCGGCGGCCGCCGGGCAGGTTTCCTTCAAGCGCCACCGGAGCATCGTTGCGGCCATCAGCGCCGTCCGGGCCGACCTGACCGCCGCGCAGGCCGCCAAAAAGAAGGCTGCGGACGCGGCCGCTAAGGCCGCGGCAACTGCGAAACCCTCCCCTGCTCCCTCCCCCGTGGCGGTGGTCCCGGTTCCCGCCCCTGCGCCGGTGCCGGCTCCGGCAAACGGCGGGCAGCAGGACAACTCCGGGAAGGGCAGTTCGGAAGGAAACAAGGGGGCGGGCAAAAACAAGGACTAGTCCCACCTTGGGACCAGTCCTTGTTTTCAACCGTCAGGAGAATTTCTGCCTGTGCACGACCGTCAGGAGGTCGCTGCCGGGAAGCGCTCCCACGCCCGGTGGGCGGCCAGCAGCTCCTGGATCTGCGGAACCACCTGCCCTGCACTGTCGCCGAGCACCACGCCGGCCGCGTCATCCGGGATGCTCGCGGCGTCCACGCCGGCTGCGCCCGAGCCCCACGCGCCGATGGCTTTGGCATGCCGGAAGGCCTCTGACAACAGCAGCACGACGCGCGGATCCAGCGAGGCACCGGGTTCGCCGGCCTTCGCGTCCAGGCCCTGTTCGGCGTCGTCCGCCGGCTCCGCCGATCCTGCCAGGATGATCGCATCGAACTCGGTGGAGCGTGCGGTGAGGTAGGTCCGCTGAACCGGGATCCCGCCGTCGGCCTCTCCCCCGAGCGTCCCGCCGGACGGGGCGATCACCAGCGGCAGGATGCCGGCGTCGTCGAGCGCCTTGCGGGCATCCCGGAGCGCCTCGAGGTCGCTGGACTCGTCCGCCACAATCCCGACAACCCGGCCGGCCACCGGCCAGGTCTTGCCGAGCTGGGAGAGGGCAGGGCTGGGCTGGGCCTCGGGCACGTTCTCGGTTGCCTCCGGAGCGGGCATGCCCAGGCCGCGGGCAACGGCGGCGCACAGTTCGGCGTCGATGTTAGCCAGGGCGAGCAGCTGGCGCTCACGGACGGGCTTCTCGTAGCACTTGCCGAGCTCGAACGTGTAGGCCTGGATCACGTGGTCCTGCTCCACGGGAGTGAGGCTCCGGAAGAACAGCCGCGGCTGGCTGTAGTGATCATCAAAGGAGGCGGGGTTCTTGCGCTGCTTGATGGCTTCGGCCACAGCTTCCGGAACGTCAACGAAGGCCCCAAGGTCCGCGCCGGCCTTGAACGGGCAGCCGCCGTCGAGGGAATTGGGCCGGTAGGGCGCCACGCCGGCGTGGACGGCGGTCTGGTGCATGCCGTCGCGCAGCATGTCGTTCACCGGGGCCTGCGGCCGGTTGATGGGGATCTGTGCGAAGTTCGGCCCGCCGAGGCGCGAGATCTGGGTGTCCAGGTACGAGAACAGCCTGACCTGCAGCAGCGGATCGTTGGTGACGTCGATGCCGGGCACCAGGTGCCCGGGATGGAAGGCCACCTGCTCCGTTTCGGCGAAGTAGTTGACCGGGTTGGCGTTGAGCGTCATCAGGCCGATCGGCTGGACGGGAGCCAGTTCCTCGGGCACAAACTTGGTGGGGTCCAGCAGGTCGATGCCCTCGAACATCTGGTCCTCGGTGTCCGGGAACGTCTGGATTCCCAGCTCCCATTCCGGGTAGGCGCCGGCCTCGATGGCGTCCGCCAGATCGCGCCGGTGGAAGTCCGGATCCATGCCGTTGATGATCTGGGCCTCCTCCCAGACCAGCGAGTGCACGCCCTGCTTCGGCTTCCAGTGGAATTTGACGAGCGTCGTGGCACCCTCGGCGTTGACCAGGCGGAAGGTGTGGACGCCGAAGCCCTCCATGGTGCGGTAAGAACGCGGGATGCCGCGGTCGGACATGTTCCACATGGTGTGCGCCTGGGCCTCGGTGTGCAGCGACACGAAATCCCAGAACGTGTCGTGGGCGCTCTGGGCCTGCGGGATCTCGCGGTCCGGGTGCGGCTTTGCGGCGTGCACAATGTCCGGGAACTTGATCCCGTCCTGGATGAAGAACACCGGGATGTTGTTGCCCACCAGGTCGTACACACCCTCGTCGGTGTAGAACTTGGTGGAGAATCCCCGCGTGTCCCGGACGGTGTCGGCGGAGCCGCGCGAGCCGAGGACGGTGGAGAACCGGACGAACACGGGAGTTTCCACGTCCTTGGCGAGGAAGCCTGCCCGGGTGATGTTGGCGGCCGTGCCGTACGACCGGAACACGCCGTGGGCGCCAGCACCCCGGGCGTGCACCACACGCTCCGGGATCCTCTCGTGGTCGAAGTGCGTGATCTTCTCCCGGAGGTGGTGGTCCTGGAGCAGGATCGGTCCCCGCGGACCGGCCTTAAGCGAATGGTCCGTATCCGTCAGCCGGAGGCCCTGTGCGGTAGTCAGGTACTGCCCGGACTGCGCCCGGGCGTGTTCCGGCGCGCCGGTGGGGCTGCCGGTCGGGGACACTGCCTCCGGCCCCTGCTGGTCCGGCTTGGGCGGCAAAGGTTCCCTTGGGGTGGTGGGCTCGACGACGGCGGGCTGCTCGCCTGCCGGTGCTCCCGGAATGTTGATTGCTGATTCTTCAGGCACAGAGCTAATCCTTTCCGAAACGGCGGCCTAACCGGACTCGGCCACCGGCGCTGGGCGCGCGGCCGAAAGATAAGCCTGCTTAGTACCCTACGAAACCCGGCCGCCGCCCACAACCGTGGGCCGTCATCCGGGCGCTGCGCGCGTCATAGTCAGCAACCTTACTTTCTCTCTTCAAATGCCGCGTGCTTCCCGCTACGTTGGAGGTGTTCCATCCGAACAAGGGCAATCAGAACCACGGGCCATCCCCCCGTACGCTGAAGGAGTGAACCAAGCATGGCAACTGTCCAGGAATCGATCACTGTCGATGTCCCCGTACGCCAGGCCTACAACCAATGGACCCAGTTTGAGGATTTCCCCAACTTCATGAGCGGCGTGGACGCCGTCCGCCAGCTCGATGACACCACTGTTCATTTCGAAACCAGCATCGCGGGTGTGAAGCGCGAGTACGACGCCCAGATCACCGTCCAGGAGCCGGACCAGCGCGTCACGTGGGAGAGCCTGAATGAGCCGCGCAACTCGGGCACCGTGTGGTTTGAGTCCCTCGGCGCCAACGAGACCAAGGTGAACGTGGAGCTGACCTGGGAGCCGGAATCCGCGGTGGAGAAGCTCGGCGCAGCCACCGGCCTCGATTCGCGGCAGGTCGCCTCGGACCTGAAGAAGTTCAAGAAGTTCATCGAGGAACGTGACACCGAAACCGGCGCCTGGCGTGAGAGCGTGAGCGGCGGCGAGGTGGAAGGTGACGCCCGCACGACGGCGGCTGGCACCGGCGTCGGAAGCGGAACCGGCGGCGTCGGGACGGCGGGTGCCGCCGGCCTCGGAGCGGGAGCGGCGGGTGCCGGCGGTGCCGGAGCGAGCAGGGAGACAGGCACCTGGGGGGCCACGGCGGCCGGCGGTGACGGGGACCCGGGCGCAAGCACCGGCTACTCCGAGGGTGCCGGCATGGACGCGGTCCCGGGACGCAGCTACGAATCCGGTGACGCCTACGACGCCTCGGCCACGGAACGGCCGGTGAGCACGGACCCGGACCTCGCCGTCGACGCCCCTTACGGGGATGAGGGCACAGGTGAGCCGCGCAACGAAACCCGGCATACCGACACCCGCCGCGACGACATTCCCGACCGGTAGGCCAACGCCCAGACCGGCGGCAGCCGGCACGGCAAGGACAAGAAGAAACGCCCCGCCACTCAAGCGAGTGGCGGGGCGTTTCTGGTGCCTGGCGGCGGGCCGAAGAATCAGCCCAGGCTGGCAACGATCTTGTTGAGCGTGGCGGACGGCCGCATGACTGCCGCAGCCTTCTCGGCGTCCGGGTGGTAGTAACCGCCGATGTCGGCCGGCTGGCCCTGGGCGCCCAGCAGTTCGGAGACGATGGCGTCCTCGTTGGACGTCAGCGCCTCGGCCACCGGCGCGAAGGAGGCCGCGAGATCGGCGTCCTCGGTCTGCTTGGCGAGTTCCTGTGCCCAGTACTGGGCCAGGTAGTAGTGGCTGCCGCGGTTGTCGATCTCGCCGGCCTTGCGGCTCGGGGACTTGTTCTCCAGCAGGAAGGTGCCGGTGGCGCGGTCCAGGGTGTCGGCCAGGACCTGGGCCCGGGCGTTGTCCGTGGTGTTGGCCAGGTGCTCGAAGCTGACGGCCAGCGCCAGGAACTCACCGAGGCTGTCCCAGCGCAGGTGGTTTTCCTTCAGGAGCTGCTGGACGTGCTTCGGGGCCGAACCGCCGGCGCCGGTCTCGAAGAGGCCGCCGCCGTTAATCAGCGGAACGATGGACAGCATCTTGGCGCTGGTGCCCAGTTCCAGGATCGGGAACAGGTCCGTCAGGTAGTCGCGGAGCACGTTGCCCGTGACGGAGATGGTGTCCTCGCCCTTGCGGATGCGCTCCAGGGTGAAGGCGGTGGCCTTGACCGGGGAGAGGATCTCGATCTGCAGGCCCTCGGTGTCGTGCTCCTGGAGGTACTCGCGGACCTTCCCGATGAGCTTGGCGTCGTGGGCACGGGCCTCGTCCAGCCAGAACACTGCCGGGGTCTGGGACGCGCGGGCGCGGTTCACGGCCAGCTTGACCCAGTCGCGGATGGCCAGGTCCTTCGTCTGGCACGCGCGCCAGATGTCGCCCGGGGCTACTTCGTGTTCGATCAGGACGTTGCCGGAGCCGTCGACCACCTGGATCTTGCCGGGGACCTGGGCTTCGAAGGTCTTGTCGTGGCTGCCGTATTCCTCGGCGGCCTGGGCCATGAGGCCGACGTTCGGAACCGTGCCCATCGTGGTGGGGTCGAAGGCGCCGTTGGCGCGGCAGTCGTCGATGACAACCTGGTAGATGCCGGCGTAGGAGCTGTCCGGCAGGACTGCCAGGGTGTCGGCTTCCTGTCCGTCCGGACCCCACATGTGGCCGGAGGTGCGAATCATGGCGGGCATGGAGGCGTCCACGATGACGTCGCTGGGGACGTGCAGGTTGGTGATGCCCTTGTCGGAGTCGACCATGGCGAGCGCGGGGCCCTCTTCGAGGCCCTTCTTGATCGCGGTCTGGACACCCTCGCGGACGTCCTCGGGCAGCTCGTCCAGTCCGTTGAGGATGGAGGCGAGGCCGTTGTTGGGGCTGAGGCCGGCCGCGGCGAGCTGCTTGCCGTAGGTGTCGAACAGCTCGGAGAAGTAGGCCTTGACCACGTGGCCGAAGATGATGGGGTCGGAGACCTTCATCATGGTGGCCTTCAGGTGGGCGGAGAAGAGCACGCCCTCTTCCTTGGCGCGGGTTACCTGTGCCGCCAGGAACTCATCGAGGGCGGCGGCGCGCATCACGGTGCCGTCGATCACTTCGCCGGCGAGGACCGGGAAGGCCTTCTTCAGGACCTTGACCGTGCCGTCTTCACGGACCAGCTGGATTTCGATGGTGCCGTCGGCCGGGACCACCACGGACTGCTCGTTGGAGCGGAAGTCGTTGGCGTCCATGTGTGCCACGTTGGTCTTGGACTCGGGGGTCCAGGCACCCATGGAGTGCGGGTTCTGCCGGGCGTAGTTCTTGACCGACAGCGGCGCGCGGCGGTCCGAGTTGCCTTCACGCAGGACCGGGTTCACTGCGGAGCCCTTGATCTTGTCATAGCGGGACCGGATGGCGGTCTCTTCGTCCGACGTCGGGTTGTCCGGGTAGTCCGGCAGCTTGTAGCCCTGGGACTGAAGCTCCGCAATGGCCGCCTTCAGCTGCGGCACGGATGCGCTGATGTTGGGCAGCTTGATGATGTTGGCTTCCGGCTTCTTTGCCAGTTCACCGAGTTCAGCCAGGGCGTCACCGATCCGCTGCTCTTCAGTGAGGTAGTCGCCGAAGACGGCGATGATGCGGCCGGCCAGCGAAATGTCGCGGGTCTCCACCTGCACACCTGCCGTGGACGCGAACGCCTCGATGATCGGCAGGAACGAATATGTGGCCAGCATCGGCGCTTCGTCGGTGTGGGTATAGATAATTTTGGCCATGCTCGGGCGTCTCCCTGAAGGTCGGCTTGTATCTGGTATTCCGGCTATTTCACCAACCTTTAACTTACCCGAGGTGAACCGGTTGAACCTTACCCGGACGGCCCGGCGGCCCTGCATGACCCCGTTCCCGTGTCTTCCGCCACACTATCCATTGTCCCCGGGGCCTATGAGTCCTAATCTTTCTCTCATAAACGAATACCGCTTCGGCGGCTGAAGTCAGTTGGAACCCCTTGCGGCAGGGGCAGATCAGCACCCCCCTACCTGGCAAACAAAAACTTGAATCGTCACCAACCGAGCTTGTCATCCCCCGGGTAGGTCAATCAGTCACCCGGCGTGCCTCGCGGGGCCCGCCCCACCTGATAGGTAGGACCGCAATGACGAGCAAAAAGACTCTGGCCGGCAGCCTCCTGAGCCTCTCCACTGGTCTGCTGCTGGCCGCGAGCGCCATCGGCGGCGCAACAGCCTCTTCTGCCACGCCGCAGGACTCGACCCAACTCCAGGTCGAAAGCATTCCGGTGTCCAGCCCACAGGGCTACTGGACACCCGAGCGCATGCGCGCCGCCGTTCCCGGGGAAGTGCTCGCCGCCAAGGCCGTGGCCCGGCAGGACAACAAAGGCCCTTGGCCCGCGGCTGAAGTGGAGTCGGGAGAGTTGACCAGATTCGCCGGCACCACGGCGCAGACCACCGCCCTGCATGTAGACGAAGCCCCGGTGAGCCACATCGGCAAGGTCTTCTTCACCCTTGGCGGGGCCAATTACGTCTGCTCCGGCAACTCGGTCACCGCCGCCAACAAGAGCCTGGTGGCCACCGCCGGCCACTGCGTCAATGAGGGACCGGGCGCCTTCGCCACCAACTGGGTCTTCGTTCCGGGCTACGTCAGCGGGAAGGCCCCCTACGGTCAGTGGCCTGCCCGGTCGCTGCACGCCGCACGGAAATGGACCTCGGGCGGCGACATCAGGTACGACACCGGCTTCGCCGTGGTGGCCCGGGTGGGAGGCAAGACCCTCGCCGATGTGGTGGGTGCGTCCGGCGTCGAATTCAGCCAGCCGCGCGGCCTGACGTACAAGTCCTACGGCTACCCCGCCGCTGCCCCGTTCACAGGGCAAACGCTCGTAAGCTGCACGGGCACAGCCAAAGACGACGCTATCAACCCCCAGTTCAATTCGCAGGGCATTTCCTGCGACATGACCGGCGGTTCCTCAGGCGGCCCGTGGTTTGTCCAGGGCGACACGGATCAGGCGGACGGTCCCAACGGCTTCCAGAACTCCGTCAACAGTTACGGGTACGGAACACGTTCAACCACCATGTTCGGACCCTTCTGGGGTTCGACCATCATGAAGGTCTACGACAGTGCACAGAGGAAGTGACGAATCTGACGGCGCCGAGGTAAGCCACAACGTCAGCCGGACGCCCGAGGAAATCCTGGCCTACTGGACCCCGGAACGGATGGCCGAAGCCGTCCCCCGGGACATCCGGTTGCCGGATCCGGAGGAAAGCCAGCCCCAATCTGAAGAAAAGTAAGTTAAAGCCCGACGGCGGCCGTCCCCTTAGGGGCAGCCGCCGTCGGGCTTTGCTTGGGCCACGCCGCCGGGTTCCTGGCCGAGCACAGCGAGGTTAGGGAGGCGGTTGGGCCCACGCCGCCCGGGTTCCCTGGCCGAGCGCAGCGAGGTTAGGGAGGCGGTTGGGCCCACGCCGCCCGGGTTCCCTGGCCGAGCGCAGCGAGGTTAGGGAGGCGGTTGGGCCCACGCCGCCCGGGTTCCCTGGCCGAGCGCAGCGAGGTTAGGGAGGCGGTTGGGCCCACGCCGCCCGGGTTCCCTGGCCGAGCGCAGCGAGGTTAGGGAGGCGGTTGGGCCCACGCCGCCCGGGTTCCCTGGCCGAGCGCAGCGAGGTTAGGGAGGCGGTTGGGCCCACGCCGCCCGGGTTCCCTGGCCGAGCGCAGCGAGGTTAGGGAGGCGGTTGGGCCCACGCCGCCCGGGTTCCCTGGCCGAGCGCAGCGAGGTTAGGGAGGCGGTGGGGACTAGTGGAAGAAGTGGCGGGCGCCGGTGAAGTACATGGTGATGCCTGCAGCGTTAGCGGCGGCGACGACTTCCTCGTCCCGGACGGAGCCGCCGGGCTGCACAACAGCCCGCACGCCGGCGTCGATCAGGATCTGCAGGCCGTCGGCGAACGGGAAGAACGCGTCCGAGGCTGCGACCGCGCCGCGGGCACGGGCAGGTGCGCCGGCAGCGTCCGCGTTGGAGGCGCCGCCTGCACCGTCGACATTGGACTCAACCTGCACGCCGAGCGTGTTGGCCCGCTCCACCGCGAGCTTGCAGGAGTCCAGGCGGTTGACCTGGCCCATGCCGATGCCGACTGCGGCACCATTCGAGGCGAGCAGGATGGCGTTGGACTTGGCTGCGCGGCAGGCGGTCCAGGCGAAGGCGAGGTCGGCCAGGGTGGCGTCGTCGGCCGCTTCACCGGCGGCGAGCGTCCAGTTGGCGGGGTTGTCGCCGTCGGCGTTCACCTTGTCGGTGACCTGCACCAGCACACCGCCGGAGACCTGGCGGATTTCGGTCGGGTAGCGGCCGTAGCCCTCGGGGAGGGCGAGCAGGCGGATGTTCTTCTTCTTGCTGAGGATTTCCACGGCCTCGGGCTCGAAGCCGGGGGCGATGACAACCTCGGTGAAGATGTCCTTGACGGTGTTGGCCATGCCGGCGGTTACCGGGCGGTTGGCCGCGATGACGCCGCCGAAGGCAGAGACGGGGTCGCAGGCGTGGGCCTTGGCGTGGGCGTCGGCGATCGGGTCCGCGGCGCCGGCGGAGGCGACGGCCACGCCGCAGGGGTTGGCGTGCTTGATGATGGCCACGGCGGGCTCGGCGAAGTCGTAGGCGGCCCGCAGTGCTGCGTCGGCGTCCACGAAGTTGTTGTAGCTCATGGCCTTGCCGTGCAGTTGGTCTGCCTGGGCGATGCCTACCGGGGCTGCCTTGTCGACGTACAGCGCGGCCTGCTGGTGCGGGTTCTCGCCGTAGCGCAGCACCTCGGAGCGTTCCAGGGCCAGGCCGGCGTAGGCGGGCCAGTCGATGACGCCGTCACCGTCCTCGTCGAGGAACTGGCTGGCGGTCCAGGTGGCCACGGCGGTGTCGTAGCTGGCCGTGTGCGCGAACGCCTTCGCGGCGAGCCGGCGGCGGGTCTTGAGGTCGAAGCCGCCCTCTGCGGCGGCGCGGACCACGTCACCGTAGAACGTCGGGTCCACCACAATGGTGACGGCGGCGTGGTTCTTCGCGGCGGAGCGCACCATGGCAGGGCCTCCGATGTCGATCTGCTCCACGACGTCGTCCTGGGCGGCGCCAGACTTCACCGTCTCCACGAACGGGTAGAGGTTCACCACGACGAGGTCGAAGGCCTCGATCTCCATCTTGGCGAGGGTTTCCATGTGCGCGGGGACCCGGCGGTCGGCGAGGATGCCGCCGTGGACGCGCGGGTGCAGGGTCTTGACCCGGCCATCCAGCATCTCCGGGGAACCGGTGACTTCCTCGACTTCCTGGACCGGGATGCCGGCCGCGGCGATCTTCTTGGCGGTGGAGCCGGTGGAAACGATTTTGACGCCTGCTGCGTGCAGGCCCTTGGCGAGCTCCTCCAGACCGGTCTTGTCGTATACCGAGATCAGGGCCCGGCGGATGGGAACACGGTCAAGCTGCGTCAGGGTCACAAAAGTCTCCGTCTTTATAACGCGGTTGATGTGCCGCGGTTGGTGGGGATACGGCCAGTTTATCGTGTCGGCACGCCTCGTCCGGCTGGCCGGCAGAGTGTGAAGGCGGGCCCGGGGACCGGGCGGAGACCCGGGCTCCGGTGCCTTTAGCAACGTAAGGTTTAAGCAGGAGGCCGAAATGAACATTTACACCGCTGTCCCCAGTGGCGAGCAGGTAGTCCAGGAGCTGCCGTGGCGCTGGAAAGTGCAGGGCCGGATCTTCCTGATCGGGGGCCTGGGATTCATGTTCGATGCGTGGGACGTCACCCTTAACGGCATCCTCATTCCGCTGCTGTCCAGCCACTGGAGCCTCACTCCGGGCGAGGCCGGCTGGATCGGCACCGCGAACCTGATCGGGATGGCCCTCGGCGCCTTCATCTGGGGCACCATCGCGGACACCATCGGTCGCAGGAAGGCCTTCGCGGCCACGCTGCTGATCTTCTCGCTGTTCACGGTGCTTGGCGCCTTCTCCCCCGACTTCATCTGGTTCTGCGTGTTCCGCTTCATGGCGGGTTTCGGCCTGGGCGGCTGCATTCCGGTGGACTACGCGCTGGTGGGTGAATTCACGCCGCGCAGGCAGCGCGGCCGGGTCCTCACCGCCATGGATGGCTGGTGGCCCGTGGGTGCTGCGCTCTGCGGCTTCGTGTCCGCCTGGCTCGTGGCCGCGTTTGCCGACTGGCGCCTGACCATGCTCGTCATGGTGCTGCCCGCCCTGCTGGTGTTCTGGGTGCGGCGCAGCGTGCCGGAGTCGCCGCTGTTCCTGATCCGCAAGGGCCGCCGGGACGAAGCCGCCCGGGTGATTGACCGCCTGGTTGAGGCCACTGGAGCCGAGCCCCGCGCCTACAGCCTGCCCGAGCCGCAGGCCGTGCCACGGCTTTCCGCCGGCAGCGCCTGGCAGCAGCTGCGCGGTGTCTGGCAGTTCAACTGGAAGATCACGGCCGCATCATGGGCCCTGTTCATGAGCATCCTGTTGGTCTACTACCTGTCCCTGACCTGGATGCCGCGGATCCTGATCGGCGCGGGGTTCGCCGAATACAAGGCGTTCCTGACAACGGCGGGGATGGCCGCCGTCGGGCTTCTGGGTGTAATCGCGGCAGCGCTGCTCGTGGAGCGCCTGGGCCGCAAGTGGCTGCTGGCCATCACGGGGCCGCTGTCGGCGCTGATCCTGGTGGTGGTGGCCTTCGTGGTGGATGTGCCCACCGCCGCGGTGTTCTGGCTGCTGGTGTTCGGGTTTGTGGTGCAGGTGGCCATCCCGGTGCTCTACGCCTACGTGTCCGAGCTGTACCCCACGGAACTGCGCGGCAGCGGCTTCGGCTGGGCGTCCACGTTCTCGCGGCTGGGGGCAGGCTTCGGCCCGCTCATCTTCGCGAACTACTTCTGGCCGCAGCTGGGGCTGGCCACGTCGTTTGCCCTCGCCGGCGGCCTGGTGGTCCTGTCCGTGCTGTGGATGGCGTTCTTCTCCCCCGAAACCCGCCAGCGCCGCCTCGAGTAACCGGACGGTTCCCCCTCCCAACTGACTCGCAGTTGTTGTCGTTTTGAGCCGTCGAAACGACAACAACTGCGAGTTACTTGGGCGCCAGATCCGGCCGTTTGACGGGTCATGTCCGATGGCGGCGCTAGGCTCTGGCAGGAACGCTGGGGACCGTCTCCAGCCGGTTGGGAGGCCCATGACTACGTCCGCCAAGACTCCGTCCCTTGCTACCGAGCATGTCTCGGTCAGCCAAGTCAGGAGGTCAGTCAAGAAGGCCATCGCCAAGCGTGAGTGGGGCATTCAAGGAGAGTGCGTCGCACCCGTTCAGTCGGGCGCGAAATGGAACTTCGACCTCGTCACCCTGACTGCGGACGGCGTGAGCGTCCTGTCCTGCACCATCTGGGAGGACAGAGCCCCCGGGATCGAAGACTCGCTGCGGCGGGCGGGGCTTTCGCTCCAACAAGCCATGACAGCGGGGATGGTCCTCAAACTCACAGGCACCACCTGGCTCGCACAAGACGGCAAGGTCTGCGTTAGGGTCACAGGGATCGAACCTGAATTCGCCCGACGAGGGGCTCTCTACTTGGCGGACAGAGCGGCGAAGGCCGAACTACGGGCGGCTGGCGTACCTAGCGAGCGCCTTGGGGAGCTGTTCGTCCATGCCGATCCGGAGACCGTCTTCCAAGGCATGGATCGCAGGCCCAGCCGGATCATGGTCTTGGCGCCGGCCGGGGCCAAGGGCGTGGGTGACTTCAAGCACCGCTTCGGAGACGTCAGGTCTCCTGCCGTCGACATCGCATACCGAGCTCTGTCGTGGACGGATAACAGCAGCATTCAAACTATCCAAGCCCACTTAGACGAGGCTCACCAGGCGAATACGGACCTCGTCGTACTTATACGGGGCGGGGGTCCCTGGAGTCACTTACGTGGATATGACCGCGTCGACCTCGCCTTGGCTATTCACAGATCCCCTGTTCCAGTTGCGACCGCTGTGGGCCACAACGCTGATGTCTCTTTGGCGGACCGGGCCGCAAAACTGTCTTTCATCACTCCAACGGCAGCGGCAGAAGCCATCTATAAAGCCCATAGTCACCGTGCTCCTCGAAAGAAAAGTGCTCGGACCGGAGCGACGCACTACAAGCGGAAGCCGGTGCACACCGCTTGGACGGTCGCGCCGGGAGCCAGACCGGCCGACGCAACGAATCCAGAGAAGCAACTTCAGGCCCTAGAGGGTAAGCTCGCGGATGCCCTGGCAGACGCTTCCAAGCTTGCGGCCACTCTGCAGTGGTCAGCCGCTGCCCACATTGCGGATCTTCTCGAAACAGCAGAACAGCGGGTTAGGTTTATTTCCCGTCTAATGACAGTGGCTACCGTCACCACGGCCACGGCGCTGATCGCGTTTGGCGAGGACCTTCTGGCGCTCCTCCAGCCTGCCCCACGTCCGCTCGATTACTGGCTTTATGCGGCGACAGTCATCCTTGCCGGGACAGTCCTCGTGGTCCGACAAAGTCTAGCCAGACGGAAAATTGCCCTTCCATCTGCCGCACCGATGAAACGCCCGCACGTCGATATAAATTCGTGGCGGTTTGCTGCGAAGAGGGTCCGAACCATCCGCGGTCTACGCAAGCTTCGCTATCACCGGCCAGCCTAACTGTAACTCCCACCTGGCTCGCAGTTGTTGTCGTTTTGAGCCGTCAAAACGACAACAACTGCGAGCTACTTGGGTACCCACCCCCTGCTAAGCAGCGCGTCGCGGACTTTCGCGACGGCGGACAGCGCGTAATGCTGCATGTGGCGCTTTGAGATCCTGACCGGCAGCCAGCCGGCACGACTATAGTCCTCTTCTCGGGCGATATCCCGGACGATCTGGCCAGGCTCGGAGTGGCCTTCCCCCTCGTATTCGACGGCAACTTTGTATTCCGGATAGCCGAGATCGGGTTCGCGTGCGACGCCGGGACGGAGTTCAGTAGGCACGTTCAGTTCCGGTTCCGGCAGGCCGGCCTGCTCCAGTGCCAGCCGCAGGCGCGTCTCGGGTGCCGAGTCCGCACCGACGCGTGCCATCTCGAGTGCAATTCTGGCCTTCCGGATGCCGGGGGTGCCTTTGTGCCGATCCAGCATGTCGGCCAATTGCTCACGGGTGGCGTAAGGCTCCCTTCTGACTTCGAACTCCGGCCGAGGATTTCGCACCAGATGGTCAGCCACCACGGTCAGCTCCTCGACGCTCATCCTGCGAGCGATATCCAGCCACGTCCGGACCCTGCTGGTCACCAGCAGGCCGCCAACAGAGACGATTTCGTCGTCGAAGAACTGACCCACGTGGCCGAACACCCCCGTGCGGCGGGGAATGGCCATCCTGTCCGGGCGGGAGATGTGAATCCGTGGATCCTCTGTGCCGGGGAGGAAACCCGGAAACTGCCAGAAAGTGAACGCTGTGGCGTGGGACGCAGCCGAGAACTGGGTCACCCTCGTGAAGGGCCGGACCAGCTCCGGCAGTCCTGGCCCTGGGAGGCGTTCATACTTGGGCACCCTGATGCCGCGGCTGGGCGCGGACAGCGCTCCGTGCCGCAGCCGCCGCAGGCTGACACCGGCGTCGGCGGCCTCCTGGCAAGTGAAGGGCGCCAAAGCAAGCGGCTCGGGAAGCGGTTGAGGAGTCTTCACCGGACCATGGTCCCAAACCCATAACCTGCTGCGGGCGTTATCCACAGGTCAACGCCGTGGCAACCCAACTAACTCGCACTTGTTGTCGTTTTGAAGGCTCAAAACGACATTAAATGCGAGTTAGTTGGGTGGGGAGGAGGGTCGGTTACTTGGGGGCCTGGGCGGCGGCGTACTCGGCGGCCAGCGACGCCAGGGTGGACACCAGCAGCCGCCGCTCCACCACCTTGATCCGCTCGTGCAGGGTTTCCTCGGTGTCGCCGTCCTCGATGGCCACGGCCTCCTGCGCGATGATGGGGCCGGTGTCCACCCCGGCGTCGGCCCAGTGCACGGTGCAGCCGGTGACCTTCACGCCGTAGGCCATGGCGTCGCGGACACCGTGGGCACCGGGGAAGGACGGCAGCAGGGCGGGGTGCGTGTTGAGGTATTTTCCGTCGAAGGCATCGATGAACTCGGGGCTCACGATCCGCATGAAGCCCGAGGACACCACCACGTCCGGCTGGTACGCGGCAACGGCCTCGGTCAGCGCGGCATTCCACTTTGCGCGGTCGGGGTAGGCCTTGAAGTCCACCACGAACGTGTCGATCCCCGCTGTGGCAGAGCGCTCCACGCCGTAGGTTCCCGGGCGGTCCGCGCCCACTGCGGCGATTTCGACATCCAGGTCCCCGGCCTGAACGGCGTCGATGACCGCCTGGAGGTTTGAACCGGTTCCGGAGACGAGGACTACTATGCGCATTGCTCAAGCTTAGGCGGCTGCTCGCGTAGGCTGGAAAACATGAACCCCACACCCGGCCCCCAGGGGCGGCAGCGGACCGCGCGTCCGCTCAGCGAGGAGGCCAAAGCCTCGCTCCAGAAGACGCACAACCTGTTCCGCATGTTCATCGTGGCGGTGCTGGGCGCCTTCTTCGTGTTCCAGCTGGACATCGCCTACCTGTGGCTCACCGCCATCCTGACGGCGGCGGGGATCGTGCTGGGGATCATCGTGCTCATCCGGGCCATCCGGTTCAAGGAATCCAAGCTGGTCCTGTTCGGCACGATTTCCGGCCTGGTGGTGGCCGCCGTCATGGTTCTCCTGGTCCTGACCTCGGCCCTGTTCTTCAACCAGGTGCGCGACTTCCAGCAGTGCTCCCGCCAGGCGCTGACCAGCAAGGCAAGCACGGAGTGCCGGGTCCAGCTGGAGAACTCGCTGCCCCGTCCGCTTCAGCAGCCCGCCCGCTGACAGCGGCAAGGGCCCGGCGAGGTCCGCGGGGCTAGTTGCTGCTCGGGGCAGTTCCCAGCTCGGCATCCCGCAGTTGCCGGCGTTCCAGCCATGGTCCCGCCGCGTACCCAATTACGACGCCGATGCCCACTTCCGCGGCCAGCCAGACTGCCGTCCACAAGGGGTCCGGGCCAATGTCCGTGAGCCGGCCGATGCCGGCCGAGCCACGCGCCAGCCAGGCGAGGGCGGCAGCCAGCACGCCTGCAGCGGTCCCGACGATCAGCGCCAGGAACAGCGTGGACGCCGCGGCGGTCAGCCAGCGGACGTGAAGCTTGATGGACAGCCATTCATCGAAGTGGTTTTCGCCTTCACGCAGGAACCACCAGCCGGCCAAGACCCCGGCGAGCACGGGAACCACCAGCGCCACGAAGCCGAAATCAAGCGGGCCGGCAGGAATCGCGGCAAAAACAGGGATGCTTGGAAGCGGCCCCACTGCCGTCCCCAGCGGCCCCACATGCGACCCGGCGCCGAGCGCAAACCCGGAGCCGCTCAGCCATGCGAGCGCGAAGACGGCGAGGTTGGGCAGGAAGCCGAGCTGCGCAATGGTGAGGGCCGCGCCCCCGACGGGCCCGGCGTCGACCGCTTCATAGACCGCCACCACCAGGTTCCAGTGGATGAAAAGGTCCGCCGCCAGCAGCGCCGACGAGATGGCGAGCGCCGCGATCACCGCCACGAAACCGGCCTTGGCCGCAGAGGCCAGATACGACCCCGCCCACCGCGAATGCTGGCTGGTGCGCGCAATCCAGTCCACGGCGTCGACGCCGATCAGCCGGCTCCATGAACCGGCCTCGCGCCGGGCGCCGATCACCATCCCGAGGCCGAAGGGAACCAGCGGGAAAAGACCTGCCCACCACAGGAAGACCCCAACGTCCTCGGTCCGGCAGATAAAGCCGGTGGCGATGCCAAAACCCGCATAGACCAGCCACGAACCCAGCAGCGCCTGCCACAGCTGGTCAGTGTAGGAGGCCCGGGCCAGGCGTCTGCCCGCGCGCCAGGCCAGCAGGAACGGGATGAGGGTCAGGCCCAGTGGAAGCAGCCACAGTGTGCCGGCCTCGGGCCTCGCTGCGGCGCCTTCCCCCACGGTGGTGAGGTACAGCGGCACCCCGTGGATGACCAGCCAGGCCTGGCCGGCGAGCCGGGCCAGGACATCGAGGCCAGCGCTTCCGAAACCGGAGGTGGCCCACACCGCAACGATAGGCACGACGACGAGCAATGCCGAGATGAAGGCCGCCTGCGCGGACTCAAGGCCGCCCTGCAGCCACAAGGGCATGGGCAGCCCACGGTCTCCGGTCTGGTCAGCACGCAGTTTCATCGCCTCCATCGTGCCACGCGGCGCCCCGCCGACCCGTCTTCGACAGGCTCAACAGGGCCGGAAACTCGAACGGTCCTGCACCCGCTCCGGTATACGGCACGTTCGGCGGCGAGCGCTTTTTCGGAAGGCCGGACGTAAAATTAGCTTGTCCGCATTCAGTGGTTGGAGGCAGAAATGACTACCGCATCCCCACATGCACACGGCGTCCACTTTGGCAGGACTGACGTCCAGAACGCCGGCATGGGTGTAGGTATTGTCTTGATGGTGGTCGGTGTACTGGGATTCATCCCGGGGATCACCGCACGGTACGGCGAACTGATGTTCCTTGGCCCCAATTCGCACGCCATGTTCCTCGGCCTGTTCCAGGTGTCCATGCTGCTCAACATCGTGCAGCTGGTCATTGGCGCGACCGGCTGGGCCATGTCACGCAGCGAGATGGGTGCGCGGAGGTTCCTTCTGGGCGCCGGTGCGCTGTACATCGTCCTTAGCATCTACGGGCTCAGTGTCGGAGTGGATTCGGCGGCCAACTTCCTGTCGCTGAACATGCTGGACAACTGGACGCACATGGTGCTGGGCGTGCTGATGATTGCCTGTGGCTGGATGTTCTCACGGCATCCGGTCGAGGACAGGAAATAGCCCGGAACGCGAACGCCGGGAACTAGGAGCCGCGAATGAATAGATATCTAATCTGAGTATTCGTACTACCGGTTGGTGCAGGCGGCCACGCAAAGTCATGGGCGTCTGCACCAACTTTTTTGTGCGGACAGTGCCCGTTCGCCGGCGCTCCGGGGTCGGCCCTGGGCCAGGGACCTGCGCCAGGGCCAGCAACCTACGCCAGGGACAGCACGAAGGAGAGCACAAACCCGGCCGCCGTGCTGAGCGCCACGGCCGGACCGCCGTGTTCATAGGCCTCCGGCATCAGGGTGTCCGCGAGGGAGGCGATGACCGCCCCGGCTGCGAAGGCAAGCGGCAGCGAGATGGTCTCCGGGCTCGTGCCGGACAGCGGACCTGCGCCAAGGACCACCGCCGCGACCAGCAACACTGCGCAGACGGCCCACAGTCCCATGACCGACCCGGCGGAACGGCCCTGGCTGCGCATCGACGAGGCACCCACCAGCGCCTCGGGCAAGTTGGACACGAAGATCGCGGCCAGGAGTGCCAGGCCCCCGGTTCCCTCCCCCAGGGAAACACCCAGGGCAATGTTTTCAGGGACGCCATCCAGCGTCACAGCTGCCAGCAGCGCCATTCCGGCGGCACCCCGGGTGGAGGCTGCTGTGGGGGCCTTCTCGACGGCGGCGGCATCCGTATCCAGCTTGGCGCTGCCCCGGTACTCATCGGCGGGCACCGACCTGGATCCGGGCTGCGCCCACCGGTCCAGCAGCGCGCTCAAGGCGGTGAAGACCACCGCACCGACCAGCAGGCCGAGCGCGGCACGCACAATCCCGCCGCGCTGATAGGCGTCCTCAAACAGCTCGAACGCCAGGGCGGTGATCAGCGCGCCGGCGGCAAACGACAGCAGGATTGCCAGCAGCCGTTTTGGCAGCTCAAAACGGACACCAATAAGCGCACCAATAACAAGTGCACTAGAAGCCACCGCGCCGAACAGGAGGGAGGTTCCCATGGCGCAAGTATAGGAAGGCGCGGCCGGGATGGAATAGCCTTCCCCGCACTAGAAACGGATCCGGGCATACGGCTCACTGGGCAGGTTGCCGGCAGTCCACGGCTTTTCTGACGGTTCGCTCGGGCCTTCGCCGCGGCCGTCGCGCAGGACGGCCCGCACCGTTGCCACAATGGCGACGACGGCGATTGCGGCCAGCAGCACAAGGACGACGACGATTGATCCAGACATCCTCTGAGCACCTTCTGCTTCAATTTTATTGCGATTGAAGGCGCCCGCTCACAGGCGAATATTTTTCCTCTGGACGGAACCGCATGACGGGCATATTCTGGTCTCCCATTGCGCTGGGGGGTGATTTCAATGGGCAACAGCTTGCGCCTTCTCAAGGCTGTTCTTGTGCGTGCCCTCCTGGTGCCCGTTGTCCTCGCGCTGGCCTGGATTATTTGGGGCGCAGCATCCGCCGGTGCAGTATCCGGGGACACCGGTTCGGCCGGCCCGCTGGACCCCGGTTCCTTAAGTACCAACTCCCTAACTACCGGTTCGCTCAGTAGCGGTTCGTTGGACACAGCCCCTGTGGCTGCCATCGCTACATCCGCAGTGCCTGCTCCGCTGGTTTCCCCAGTCTCCGAGGTGGCTCCGGTCGCCACGCTGCTGCCGGCAATTCCCGAGCTGCCGGCGGTAGCCAGCGTCCCGGCTGCTGTCACCAAGCCGGTGTCGCCTGTCGCGGGCATCGTGGCGGACACCGCCGGCACCGTGGTCAACCGGGCGCCGAAGGCGGTTTCCGCAGTGACCAGGACTGTCACCGCAACGGCTGCTCCCGTCCTCAACAAGACGGACAGCCTCATATCGGCGGCCCAGAACGTCATCGCGTCCGTGCCGCCGCTGCCCATCGCGCCTGCGGTGCCTGTTCCGGCGGCCCCGGCGCCCTCATTGCCGGTTCCGTCGGTGTCCGTCCCGCGGGTGCCTGTTCCTTCAGTAGCTGTTCCTTCTGTGCCGGCTCAGGAACAACCAGCGGATCCCGCACCGGACGTCATGCGGACGGCGCCGCACCGCGGTGCCATGGGCAACCAGCCAAATCTTGCCGTGCCGTCACATGACCTTCCGCCCTCGGCGGTGAGGCCGGCGTCGAATGCTGCAGACAGGGCTGCGCCGGCTGCGGGCGCAGCCCTGCCTTTCGCCGGATCCGGCCTTTCGCTGGCCGAACTCCGGATGACGACGCCTGAACGGCGGGTGCTGGCGGCCGTCCACCCTGTCACCCACAACCTGCGCTTCCATGAATGGCCCGGAGGGGATCTGCTCCATCCCTTTGCCGTGAGCGAGGGAACGTCGGGGAACTCCTCCCCAGGCTTCGAAGGCTCGGGCGCCCAGGCCGCCGACGTGGCTGGCGGATGGGACCGTGCCCTTTTGCTTGCCGGCGCCCGGGTCTTCGACGCCGGCCTGTACCTTCCCGCCAGCCCAGCCTTTGATCCGGGGTGCTCCCCCGACTGAACAGGTCACCCCTGCCCACCTTCCGGGCAGAAACGACCACCTGCGCAGCCCTGCGCATGGACCACCAGTTCAGTCAGGAGAATATGTCATGTCTACGCACGCCCCGCTGTCTGCCGCCCACCGCCCATCCCGTCTGCAGTCCGCAACCGGCGAGGGCCGGATCGGAAACTGGCCGGACCCAATGCGCGGCCGGATTGGAAACTGGCCGGATCCGATGTCCGGTCTCATCGGCAACTGGCCGGATCCGATGCGACGGCAGCGCTAGGGATATCCAGGCGAAGCTACAGTTCCATCTGGTCGAAGCTACGGTGCCATCCGGCCGCGTGACCGGGCCGGATGGCAAAGGAAAGTGCCGCCGCGCGGTGGCGCGGCGGCACTTATCCCTGCTCAATCACCCCGCCTATACGGGGGCGGAGTCGCCCTTCCCGTGCGGCTTCGGTATGACACCGGCCCGGTCCTGCGGCGCCGGGATGGCGTCCTGCGCTGCATTCTCTTCTGCGGCGACGGGTGCCTGCAAGGCGGGTTCCGCAGACGAATCCGTGCCGGAGCCCTGCTGAACACCTTCATCCGGCACTCCTTCCAAGGGCGCGCCCGCTACGGCAGGGCCCCCTTCCACGTTCTCCCCCGCACCCGGCTCGCCTCCGGCGGATGTATCCTGAGGCTTGGCAGAGCCGGCTTTAGCGCGGCCGGGAAAGTAGCTGATGACCCGTGCCAGTTCCCTGCCCAGGACGGTTCCTCCGACGACATCAGGGGGCAATGCCTCCTGCTCGGCTTTCCGGGCCGCCTCCAGTGCCTGGCGCCCCGCTTCCGTTATGGAAACCTCGTTGTGCCGCCTGTCCAGCGAACTGGACTCACGAACCACAAGCCCTGCCGCCTCGAGCCGCGACAGCACCCGGCCTATTGACTGGCTGCGGACTTTGATGTCAGAGGCCAGCTGTTCCTGGTTCAGCGGGCCGTCGAGGAGGCCCTGCAGTGCGATGACCGCGGCGTGGGTGAGCCCGAGTTCGGCCAGGGCCTGGTCCTGCCTGCGCTGGACAAGCCTGGCGGCCATGGACAGCAGCTGGTGAGGGCCCCACTGGTCTGCGTCAGGATTCGGGACCATCGGTTTAGACCTTCTTTCCCCTTTGAGCCCGTGCTGGCACCATGGCCAGCCCCAAATGCCGGCAACGCCGGGGCCGGATAACCCGGCCCCGGCGTTAGGCACACTAACGTCGGGTGTCCTCGACGCCGTCGGTCTCAATGCGCTCCTTGCGGACTTGTTCATCCACTGTCACCTCATCGGTGACGGTTTCCGTGTCCAGCCTGACCCGCTCAACGGGCACGGCCTCCTTGTCCACCACGGGGCGTTCCTCGTGGAGCACCACCTCGTGTTCGGCCTCGCTGATGTCCGGACCGCTGAGCGCTTCGCCCCGGTTTCCTTCCGTGATCGGTTCGCGCTCCAGCCGCACTTCCTCGCGCTGCACGGGAACCGTCTGGGTGACGTTCTCGGTCACCACGTATTTGCGCAGGCGCGCCCGGCCGGCAGCCTGCCTTTCCGTGCCGACGTTCAGGCGTTCCTCCGAACGGGTCATGGCGTCATCGTCGCCCAGCCCTGCCGTTCCACGGCCGGCCCTGTCATCCGCCGCGCTGTAGGTTCCGCCGCTGCCTGCGGCCGCGAACCCCGCGTCCCGGTCAGTGGCTGTAAGGTTGGCAGCGGACTGCTCCGTTGTCCGGCGGGAGTCGGCGCTGTGCCCGTTCGCAGCCTCGGAGTAGGTCACGTTGCCGTTCAGCTGGTAGTGCTCGTAAAGGCGGTCTTCTTCTGCCGGGTCCAGGTGGCCGTCGGCGTCCACGCGCGGAGCGTCCTTTACTTGGTTCTTGCTGTACGGGACAACGATGTCGTCTCCTTCAAGCCGCGCCCCTTCCAGGGGAATGAAGGACTCCGAGGTTCCGAAAAGGCCCGTCCGTGCCGTCACCCATGTGGGCTGCCCGTTGGCATCATCCGCATAAACCTGCCCGAAGGAGCCGATCTTGTCTCCGTCTGCGGAGACGATGTTTCCGTTCTTGTTGAGCAGGTCGTCGATGTGTTCCTTGGTCAGCATGCTGTCTCCTTGGAGTTTGACTTCATGTTCACATTTGGCTGTTCACGCTGAGGCCGACGACGGCGCTGCCGCCCGACTGGTAGGTGTTGCCCACCGTGGCCGGCTGTCGTGCCGTCGTGGCCGAGGCCGATGCTCGAACCTCGCATCTATACCCTAAGCATGCTTACTATCAGATTGGCAAGCCTACTTAGCTTTTTTCTTCGGACCGGCCACGGCGGACCGGGGACCGCACTGCGCATTCGGGCGATTTTTCCGGCCGGAAACCTGACGAATACGGGCAACAGTACGAAAAGAATGACAAGGGTACTTACTATTTATTAGTAAACATGCTTACCATTGCATGCCAGCACTGCTGGTTCTGAACAGCCGCTGACCCTTTCGGAAAGAGAGAGCGAAGATGACAGAGAATCAATGGCCGCAGGATGAAAGCCTTACGACTCCCCCGGCCACGCAGAACTCGGCTTACAACGCGGGCACCACCGGCTACGGCACAACGGGCGCGGACAGTGCCGGCTACGGCACGGGCGGCTCCGCCACGGCCTACCAGGACGATGCTTCCAAGAAGGATGTGGCCAAGCACGAGGCCGCGAACGTCGCAGGCGAGGCCAAGGGCGCAGCCAAGAATGTCGCCGAGACGGCCAAGTCCGAGGCGAAGAACGTCGCCTACGAGGCCAAGAACAGCGCCCGTGACCTGCTGCACCAGGCGAAGTCGGACCTGACCAGCCAGGCCGGCACCCAGCAGACGAAGGCCGCCGAAGGCATCCGTACCATCTCCTCGCAGCTGCGCACCATGGCCGACGCACCGGACCAGCAGGGCGTGGCCTCGGACCTGATCCGGCAGGCCGCCGACCGCTCCGAATCCGTCGCCTCCTGGCTGGACAACCGGGACCCGGGCTCGCTCCTGGATGAGGTCAAGTCCTTCGCCCGCCAGCGCCCCGGCACCTTCCTGCTCCTCGCAGCAGGCGCGGGCCTGCTCGCCGGACGCCTGGGCCGCAGCCTGCAGGCCGGCGCCCCCGAAACCACAACCCGGGCTGGAGCCGCCGGAACCGTTCCGCCCTACCCTGTTCAGCCGCCGGCAACGGAAAGTACCCTGGACGCCGGCGCGGGCGCGCCGCTCTATGACCGCGCGGAACTGGGCGAACCCGCCTACACCCAGCCGGCTTACGGCGAACCCGCCACCGGGCAGCCGGCCTACGGTGAGCCGGCCTACGGTGAACCGGCAGTCGGGCAGCCGGGGTACGGAGAGCCAGGGATCGGCGAGCCTGGGTACGGAGAGCCCACGCGTCGCGGCACCACAGGTCCGGCCTCAACGCAGTCACTGCCGGGCAACTCTGCTTCCGGCGTTCCGCTGCGGGATGTGGATGACCCGTACACCGAGGGTGGAGGTCGTCCCCTGTGAGCAGCCAGATACCCGATACCCCACCAACGGCCGCGCACGCGAAGGCCGACACCACGTCCCTGGGCGACCTCCTCGGTGAGGTCACCCGGGACCTGTCCACCCTGATCCGGCAGGAAATCGAACTCGCCAAAGCCGAACTCAAACAGTCCGGCACCCGCGCCGGCAAGGGCGGCGGCATGCTCGCCGGCGCCGGCGTCGCCGGGCACTTCGTGCTCCTGTTCCTCTCCATCGCCCTCTGGTACGCCCTCGGCGAGCTAATGGGACTGGGCTGGTCCGCCGTCGTCGTCGCCGTGATCTGGGGCATCATCGCCGCGATCCTGGCCTCGTCGGACGCAAGGAACTCAAAGCCATCAAGGGCATGCCCCAGACCGTCGAAACCGCCAAGGAAATCCCGCCCACCCTCAAACCGAACGGAGACCACCGATGAGTGAGAACCCGGACGCCATCCGCGCCGACATCGAAGCCACCCGCGCCCGCCTCGGCACCAACGTGGACGCGGTCGCCGACAAGGTCACCCCCTCCAACATCGTCCACCGCCAACCAGCAAGGTCCGCGACGCCGTCTTCGGAGTAAAGGAGAAAGTCATGGGCACCGCAGAACACGCCACCCACAACGCCTCCGGCCACCTCCACTCCGCCGCCCACACCACCGGCGGCGGAGTCCACCAGGCCACCGACGCCGCAGGCAACGCCCTCCACGGCGCCGGCGAAGCGATCGCCGACGCACCCCGCCAGGTCGCCGCGAAAACCCAGGGCAACCCCCTGGCCGCCGGGCTCATCGCCTTCGGCGCCGGACTGCTCGTCTCCTCCCTGATCCCGCCCAGCGAGAAGGAACGCGAAGCCGCCGACAAGCTCAAGACCGCGGCCGAACCGGTCACCACCCAACTGACCGAAACCGCCAAGGACATGGCCCAGGGCTGGAAGGAACCCGCCCAGGAAGCCGTCGAAAACGTCAAGGCCACCGCCACCGACGCCGCCCAGCACGTCAAGGAAGAAGGCCAAACCGCCGCCTCCGACGTCAAAGCAACCGCCACCGACGCCAAAGACCACGTCAAAAACACGTAGTCTTCAGAGCACGACGACGGCCGGCCCGCTTTCATGCGGGCCGGCCGTTTCTTGGTGGTCGGGAAGAAGGAGGAACTTAGGCCCGGCCCTTCAGGATCAGGTTCCAGTAGATGCCGGGGAAAAGGTCCCGCTCGAGAATCCACGTGGAATGCCGTTCCTTGGCAACATCCACCTTCGGGATTGACGGCATGGGCCGGTACTCGTCGTCGAATTCTGCGAAGACAACTGTGGACCGGGACACCGTGAAGGGGCAGGCGGAGTATCCGTTGTATTTGGTGGTAGGCTCCCCGCCGCGGAGGACGGCTTTCAGGTTCTTCGCCAGGACAGTGGTCTGTTTCCGCAGCGCGGCGCCGGCCTTGGAGTTTTTGGTGCCGGCGGCGTCGCCCAGGGACCAGACATTCAGGTATCTGGTGTGGCGGAGCGTCTCCGGATCCACCTCCACGAATCCGCCGCTGTCGCCGTCTGCCGGCAGTGCGGTGGCCTTGAGCCAGTCGGGCGCGGACTGTGGCGGCACGGCGTGCAGAACGACATAGCTGAGGCTCTCACTCCGGCCCGTGGCCGAATCGTGGATCTGTACGCTTCGTGCAGCCGCATCAACTGCGGTCACCTCGCTGTTGCAGCGCAACTCGATGCCGTACTCGCTGATTTTACGGTTCAGCTCCTCGTCCACGCCGGGCACACCATAGACCGTCGGGGTCGGCACCACCATCACCACACGGATGCTGGAGAGCACTCCCTGCTGGCGCCAGTAGTCACAGGCGAGGTACATGGGCTTCTGTGCGGCGCCGCCGCACTTGACCGGCCCGGAGGGCATGGTGAACACGGCCGTGCCGCTCTTCAACCCGCTGAGCAGGGCCCAGGTCTTGGGAGCCAGCTCATACACATAGTTGGAGGAGGCATGGGGTGACTCCATGGCCTCGGCCAGGCCCGGCACCTTATCCCAGTCAAGCTGCAGGCCCGGGCACACCACCACATGGCCGTAGCTGAGCCGGTTCCCGGACGCCAGCAGCACCGTGTTCGTTTCCGGCCTGACGTCCACTGCGCTGTCCGGGATCCAGGCCACGCCCCTGGGAATGACCGACTCCTGAGGGCGTACGGCTTCGGCGGCCTCGGCGGTTCCTCCGCCGATATGCGAGAACAGCGGCTGGAAAAGGTGCCTGCCACTGGGTTCCACCACGGCAATGTCACGGACCCCGTAACGCCGGAGCCGGGCGGCCAGCGAGATCCCGGCGTTCCCGCCGCCGATCACCACGACGTCGTGATGCCTGCGTCCATTGCTTTCGGGTCCGGAAGCGCGCCCGGCGACGGGCTGCTTCCCCTGCGTCGGAGGGACGGGCGGTGTGCTGGACCGTGAAAGTCCAGATTCGGCTGCCACGGCTACCCTTTCTTTTCCGTCAGGGTGCCGGCTTTGTGTGCCGCCCTCGCCCCTGTCTTGGTGGACTCCACCACGTACTGGGGTTCATCATCACTGGCGCGGTGGGTGTGGCCGTCCAGTTCGAAGTCGCTGGTCTTCTTTTCAACGATCTTGCCGTGGGTCTTTCCCTGCGGCGTGTTCCATTCCACTTCGGTGCCTTTGGTCAGCGCCACGCGCACTCCTTAGGTTGGGGCGGGCTCTAAAGTCATGGCCCGGGGTGGCCGTCAGCACCGACCCTACAGCCGGTGGGTCAGTCCGGCCAGAGCGCCGGAATTGCTGGACTCTGCACGGGCGCGCCACCACACTGTCTATTACAGCCGGCAATCCGGGAAATTGAGGGACGCGGGCACCGTATTTTCCGTGCTTAATTGCACCGGTTCAATCGCACTGAAAGGACAACGCCATGGAGAACCTGGCAGCCATCCTCCCGCTGATTGTCATTGTTGTTGCGGTGCTTCTGGGCGTCCTGATTATCTGGCTGGCCGTCAAACTCATGTGGAAGGTCGCCGAACCAAATGAGGCCCTCATTATTTCCGGACTAACCCGTGCCACGCTGGCAAGCGCCGACGGGATGGACTTCAAGATCGTCACGGGCAAGGGCGCGCTGGTGGTTCCGGGCCTGCAGACCGTCCGGACGCTGTCCCTCACACTGAACGAGACGGAACTGAAGGTCTCCTGCGTTACCAGCCAAGGCATCCAGGTGGTGGTGGAAGGCGTCGTCATCTACAAAATCGGGGATGCGCCCGCATTTATCGCCAATGCCGCACGCAGGTTTCTCGGCCAGCAGCCGAAAATGGAAAGCCAGGTGTACAACGTCTTCGAAGGCCACCTGCGTTCGATTATCGGCAGCATGACGGTTGAGGAAATTATCCGAGAGCGCGATAAGTTGGCGTCCCAGGTCCGCGGGGCCAGTGGCGTGGAAATGGAAAAGCTCGGCCTGGTGGTGGATTCCCTGCAGATTAAGGACCTCCAGGACCCCACCGGCTATATCCAGAACATCGCCAAGCCGCACATCGCCCAGGTCAAGATGGAAGCCCGCATTGCCGAGGCCACCCGGAACCGGGAGGCCTCGGAGCGGGAAGCCGAAGCCGCCGCCCAGATCGCTGATGCGCAGAGTGCTTCGGCGATCAGACAGTCGGCCGCGCAGGCCAATGCGGAGCGGGCGAGGGCCAATGCCGCACAGGCCGGCCCGCTGGCAGAGGCCACCGCACGCCAGCAGGTGGTGGTCCAGGAAACCGAGGTGGCCAAGCTCGAGGCAGACCGCGAGGAACAGAAGCTGCAGACCACCATCCGCAAGCCCGCCGACGCGAAGGCCTACGCACAGCGCACCGAGGCAGAGGCGCAGAAGGCGGCGGACATCAGCGCAGCCGAAGCGCGGGCGAAGCGGACGGAACTGGAAGCCCAGGCCAATGCCCGCCGCGTGGAAGTGGAGGCGCAGGCCAATGCGAGCGCGGCCGCCGCCATTGCCGGAGGCACCCGGGTAACGGGCGAAGCCGAGGCAGCGGCCACGAAGGCACGCGGGGACGCCGCGGCGTCGGCCATCAAGGCGAAGGCCCTGGCCGAGGCAGACGGCATCAAGGCCCGCGGCGAGGCACTGGAGAGCAACCAGGATGCCGTCATTGCCCAGCAACTGGCGGAGAACATGCCGTCCATCGTGGCGGCAGCGGCCGAGCCGTTCGGCCACGTGGACCAGCTCACGGTACTCAATGGCGCCGATGGCCTCAACAGCATGGTGGGCGGGATCATCACCCAGGCGGGCACCTTCCTGCCGCGGCTGTCGACTGCCCTGAAGAACGGGCATAACCACGCCAAGCAGCCGCCGAAGCCGCCGGGCTCTTAGGGACTGGGCACGGCACGAACGGCCCAAAAAGGAACGGCACAGGGGAACTCCGGGGAAGCTGAGGGGAAGCCAAGGGATATGGTGCACAGGAACGTCGACCGGAGCCTGACCGGGAAGATCGGCCGGGTGAGCGGGCGGATCGGCCCCGGAACCGTGGGCGAGGTCATGCTCGCCTACCGCGGCGGCACCAGCGCCTTTCACGCGTACCCGTTCGACAAGGTCAGCGTCTTCCCGGTCGGCGACGAGGTGCTGGTCATCTACTTCGAACCGCCGCAGACCGTCTTCGTGGATGAGCTGCCGGACGTTCTCCGCCACGAGGAACGCTAGCCCCGCCCGTTAACCCAACCTTCCGTTCCCGGTTACGCCCGCTCCCCCGCAAAGTTAGACGGCGGGAACATCGTTGAGGGGTGAGGATCGCTATCGTTGCCGAATCATTCCTGCCGCTGATGAACGGAGTCACGCACTCCATCCTGCGGGTGCTTGAACACCTGCAGGTGCGGGGCGATGAGGTGCTGGTGATTGCGCCGTCGACGTCGGACGCTGATGTTCTGGACGTTGTGAACGGCGCGTTTGTGCACCGGTTGCCCTCCGTTCCGCTGGCGGGTTATCCGAACGTGCGCGTGGCGCTGGGAGGTGTGTACCGGGTCAAGAGAATCCTTGCCGACTACGCACCTGACGTGGTCCACCTGGCGTCGCCGTTCGTGCTCGGCTGGCGGGCGGCGCAGGCCGCGCATCAGCTGGGGATCCCCACCGTGGCCATCTACCAGACCGAGGTCCCCAGCTACGCTGCCCGGTACGGGGTGCCGTTCCTGGAGAACTGGGCCTGGAACCGGGTGGAAAACATTCATCTCCTGGCGTCCCGGACGCTGGTGCCCTCCACTTTCGCGCTGAACCAGTTGCGCGGCCGCGGGATTCTGCGGGTGGGCATGTGGCGGCGCGGTGTGGATACCGCGCGTTTTGCACCGGGAAAGCGCGACGATGGGTGGCGGGCATCCGTGGCCCCGGGCGGTGAGCGCATCATCGGCTACGTCGGCCGGCTGGCTGTGGAGAAGCAGGTGGAGGACCTTGCCGTGCTGGCAGATGTTCCCGGCACCCGCCTGGTCATTGTGGGCGACGGCCCGCAGCGCGCCGCGCTGGAGGAAGCACTTCCCAGCGCGGCGTTCACCGGTTTCCTCGGCGGCGAGGAGCTGGCCCGGGCCGTGGCCTCGTTCGATCTCTTTGTCCACCCGGGCGAGTTCGAGACCTTCTGCCAGACCATCCAGGAGGCCATGGCATCCGGTGTTCCGGTGGTGGCCACCGGCCGCGGAGGACCGCTGGACCTCGTGGAGAATTCCCGCACCGGCTGGCTCTACGAGCCCGGTGACCTGGCCGGACTGCGCCGGCATGTAATGGACCTGATGGGCGACGACGCCAAGCGCCGCGCGTTCGCAGCGGCCGCTCACGCCTCGGTCCAGGGCCGGACGTGGCCCGCCCTGTGTGCTGAGCTGGTGCGCCACTACAGGGACGCCATTGCCGGTGCCCCACTTCCCACCGCCCCACTTCCCACCGACACCTTAGGAGCCACCCTGTGAAGATTTCCGTGATCGGCTGCGGTTACCTCGGCGCCGTGCACGCGGCCACCCTCGCATCGATGGGCCACACAGTGGTGGGGATCGACGTCGACCCTGCACGCGTGGAGCAGCTGGCCAGCGGCCGGGCGCCGTTCTTCGAACCGGGCCTGGACGAGCTCCTGCGCGACGGCCGCAGCACCGGCCGGCTCAGCTTCTCCACGGACTTCGCCGATGCCGCCGCGGCGCAGGTGCACTTCCTCTGCGTCGGCACGCCACAGTCCAAAACGTCCGACGGCGCCGACCTCAGCTTCCTGCTCTCCGCCACTAGAAGTCTCCTTCCGCACCTGGGCCGGGGTGCCGCCGTCGTCGGTAAATCAACAGTGCCGGTGGGCACCGTTGGCAAGCTGGGACGAATGCTCAGCGGGCGGCAGGACGTGCTGCTGGGCTGGAACCCGGAGTTCCTGCGGCAGGGCACGGCGGTGAAGGACACGCTGGTGCCGGACCGCCTGGTGTACGGGGTGCCCGGCGGCAAGGAGGGCGCGTTCGTGAGCCGCAGCGACGGCAGGAAGGGGGCTGCGCGCGGTGTGACCGCCGTGCTGGACGCGGTCTACGAGCCGCTGCTGCGCGCCGGCATCCCGCGGATCGTATGCAATTTCGCGACGGCGGAACTGATCAAATCGGCGTCGAATGCCTACCTCGCGACGAAGGTCAGCTTCATCAATGCGATGTCGGAGCTGTGCGACGCCGCCGGCGCCGACGTCACCGAGCTAAGCGAAGCGATGGGCATGGATCCGCGCATCGGCAACCGGTACCTGCACGCCGGGCTGGGATTTGGGGGCGGGTGCCTGCCGAAGGACATCCGCAGTTTCCGTGCCCAGGCGCAGGCGCTGGAGGTCCGGTCCGTGGACGAGTGGATGGGCGTGGTGGACTCCATCAACCTCGGCCAGCGTGCCCGGACCGCGGAGATCGCCAGTGAACTCTGCGGCGGCATGATCGCCGGCCGGACCGTGACCGTGCTGGGTGCCGCCTTCAAGCCGGACACCGACGACATCCGGGACTCCCCCGCCCTCGACGTCGCGCTCCGGCTCGCCTCCGCCGGGGCGCACGTCACCGTGACGGACCCGAAGGCCATCAACAACTCCTGGATGCGCTACCCGCAGCTGCGGTTTGAGGCTTCTGCCATGCGGGCCCTTGAGGGTGCCGAGCTGGTGCTGCTGCTGACCGAGTGGGCCGAGTACCGGGACCTGTCGCCAGCCGCCGCCGGGCAGGTGGTACGACGCCGGACGGTACTGGACGCCCGGAACGTACTGGACGCTGCCGCGTGGCAGGCGGAAGGCTGGACCGTCCGCGGCCTCGGCACGCAGCCGGCCCCGGCAGTGGAGCGTGTCCCCGCCGGTTGAGCCTCGGCCCACCGCTGCCTGAGCTGGCCTTCCTTGGCCGGGCTTGCGAGGTTAGGGTGCCGGTGAGGACTAACCACCCCTATCATCGAGGTGAGGGGGTGGACGCACAATGGGTTTCGCGCGGTCTCACGCACCGGTCGCATGACGGTGGCTTTCCCACGCCCGGAACAGGATCCGGCCGGCAGCTACGCCCACCTGTTTGACTCCCTGCCGGACGCGGTCCTGGTCGTTGGCGGCGACGGGGTAATCACGCGGGTTAATGCCGCCGCCGAACGACTCTTCGGCTACGGCAGGCTGCAGCTCGTGGGCCAGGACCACCGCATGCTGCTCGCCGAAGGCTACCGCAGCGGCTTCGACCGCCTCTTCGCCGCCCTGCGCAGCGAAACCGGAGACAGCCCGGCTGCGCAGACCCCCTTCGAATCCTACGGGCTGCGCAGCGACGGAACGGAGTTCCACGGCGAGGTAGCCTGCTCGCTCCTTGATTCCGACGGCGGCCCATCATTGGTCGCGTCGGTCCGGCCCACGTTCCACCGGCAGGAAGCCGACGCCGAACTGCGGGAAGCGATGTCGCTGCTCAGCGCCACCCTTGAGTCCACGGCCGACGGCATCCTTGTGGTGGGCATCGACGGCAAGATCGCCGGCATCAACGAGCAGTTCACCAAGATGTGGGGCATCCCCCGGGATCTCATGGCCGCCGGAGACGACGCCGCCGTGATCGACCACGTGCTCGGCCTCCTCTCGCATCCGGAGATCTTCCTGGACAAGGTCAACGAGCTCTACGCCCACCCCACCGCCGAAAGCCATGACACCCTGGAGTTCCTCGATGGCCGCACCTTTGAACGCTACTCACGACCCCAGCGGGTGGGCAACATCGTGGTCGGCAGGGTCTGGAGCTTCCGCGACGTGACGCCGCGGCGCCGCGCCCAGGAACAGGCCCGGCAGGCTATGGCGGACCTCGCCGAACAGGCGGCGCAGCTGAAGGCGATGGCGTTCCAGGATCCGCTGACCGGACTGGCGAACCGCAAGCTGTTCCATGACCAGCCGTCCGAAGCGCTACACGGCGGCACAAGTGCCGCCGTCGACATCCTTCTCCTGGACCTTGACGACTTCAAGGAGGTCAACGACATCCTTGGCCACGCCGCCGGGGACCAGATGCTGGTGGAGGTGGCCCGTCGGCTGAGGGCCTGCGTCCGGCCGGACGACACGGTGGCGCGGCTGGGCGGTGACGAGTTCGTCGTGCTCCTGACTGGAGCTCCGGATGCCGAGGCGGTCGCAGAGCGCATCGTACAGTCGCTCAACGTTCCCGTGCGGATTGAAGGGTCCATGCTCCGGCCGAGCCTCAGCCTGGGGATCGCTTCGCTCAGCGAGAACGCGGTGGCTGCGTCGGAGCTGATGCGGCGCAGACGTGGCGATGTATGCGGCCAAGGCCGCCGGCAAGAACCGGTACATGCGATTCAGGCCGGAGATGATGACCGCCCTGGTGCAGCGGACGGACATGGAGGCCGGACTCCGGCTCGCCGTCGACAACGGAGAGATCAACGTGAGCTATCAGCCGGTCGTATCGCCGCGGCTGGGGCAGGTGGTCCAGTTCGAGGCCCTCGCCCGGTGGGAACGCGGCGGCAGGAAGGTCCCGCCGTCGCAATTCATTCCGACGGCGGAGCGCAGCGGCCTGATCTCCGCCGTCGGCCTGCAGATGATGCGGGAAAGTTTCATCCAGCTGGGCCCCTGGCTTTCCGGCGGCACCGAACGCTCGCTTGCCGTCAACGTGTCGGGCGTGCAGCTGCGGGACTGTGATTTCGCCGGCACCGTGCTGGGCATGGCGGAGACGCATGGCTTGAACCTCCGGCAGCTGGTGCTGGAGGTGACAGAGAGCGTGTTTTTCGACGCCGACGAGCACGTGATCAGCCAGCTCGCGAGTCTTCGCAGCGCCGGAGTCCGGGTAGCGCTCGACGATTTCGGTACCGGCTACTCGTCGCTGGGCCGGCTCCAGGAGCTGCCGGTGGATGCGGTGAAGATAGACCAGTCCTTTGTCTCCATGGTCAGGACCGGGGCCGAGAAGCTGCCGATCCTCAGTTCCATGATCAACATGGCCCACAGCCTGGGGCTGAGCGTTACCGCGGAGGGCATCGAGACCGCCGAGCAGGCCGCCTACCTGACCGACCTGGAGTGCGACGCGCTGCAGGGCTTCCTGTTCTCGGTTCCCGAATCCGAGGCCGGGCTCGAGCAGGCCATCAGCCGCTCAGCCGAAGCGCTCGAGGCGCTTGAAGGCCTGCGCCTGCGCCGCTGACCGCAACCCTTCCTCACCTCCCGCCGCCTGCTGGCCAACCCTCCCTCACCTCCCGCCGCCTTCCAGCAAACCCTTCCTAGGCGTTGTCGAGCTCCGGCCTGTCCACCGGGTCGCCGGCACTGACGAGCTCCAGGCTACGGTCCCAGAAATTCCTCGCCAGCTCGCCGTCGTACGCCTGCTTGTTGGCCTTCGCCAGGGCACGCTTGACGTAAAAAGCGCCGGGAACCCAGTCCCTTCCGGGCGTGGAAGTGGCGAGCCACACGAGCGTGTCTGCGCCTTGCTCGGCCGACAACAGGAACCGGTTCAACACCGTCTTGTAGGCGTGGCGGAACCAGCTCGTAGACTCCGCCGCAAAGTTCGTAGCCACGACGCCGGGATGGAAAGCCGCCGCCGCGATGCCGTCCTTCCCATAACGGTTGTGCAGTTCAGCGGTAAACAGGATATTCGCCAGCTTCGCTGTGCCGTAGGCCCGGTTAGTCGAGTAACTCCGCTCTGAATTGAGATCTGCCAGGTCCAGCCGGCCAAAGCCGTTTGCCATGCTCGAGGTATTGATGACGATGGCATTGCTCGCAGTGAGCACGTCCAGCAGCTCGGTGGTCAGCAAGAACGGCGCCAGGTGGTTAATCTGGAACGTCTTCTCGTGACCGTCCACAGTCAGCTCATGGCCGCGCATGATTCCGCCGGCATTGTTCACCAGAACATCGATCCGCGGATAACGGCTCCGCAGCGCCGCGGCCAGCTCGCGGACCTGGGAAAGCTCAGCGAAGTCGCAGACAAAGTAATCAGCGCCCAGTTCGGCGCTTACCGCCGCGGTCTTCTCGGGCGAACGTCCGACGACGACAACCCGCTCCCCTGCCTTCGCCAGGTTCCGTGCGGCTGCGGCACCGATGCCGTCGCTGGCTCCGGTGATGACGATAGTGCGCTGGGCCATAAAGAGTCCTTTACAGGTCGGACGGTTGGGCGGGTCACCAACCGCTGTTCAAGCCCGTGTCTGTAAAAGGGCTCCACTGAGCCAACGGCCCCCGCCGGGAATCTGTTCCAGCAGGATCTGTAGAAGCGTTTGGGGATTGACGGCAGAATCTGAGGGAGGGTCGGTGAAAAACCTGCAGGATCTGAAGGAGCGTTTCAATCGATCAACTGATCCTGGAACGCTCTATCACTACCTGCGGCTTCGAATCCAACGCGTCATCAGATCCTGGCGTCTCAAACGCGACGCTCTCTCAGATCCTGCCGTTTCAGAGCAAACCCTCAGTCAGTTCCTGTCGCCTCAAGCCAGACGCGCCCTCACGTGTGGTCGTGGGACTGAGGACGCGTTTGGAAAATGGCGGCAGGAGGTGAGGAAGCGTCTGGTGAGGGCCGTGGGCTGGGCGGTTAAATGGTTCAGGCCCCGACGTTCATCGTCGGGGCCTGAACCGTAAATAGTGTCCGGCGGTGACCTACTCTCCCACACCCTCCCGGGTGCAGTACCATCGGCGCTGTGGGTCTTAGCTTCCGGGTTCGGAATGGGACCGGGCGTTTCCCCCACGCTATGACCGCCGTAACCCTGTTACCCGAACCCCCTTTTTGGCGTGTGCCGGCGGGGGTGGGAAGACTGTGGTTACCAACTTGTGGTGACGTATTCAGTTATCTTTGGTTCCTGCCAGGCAAACCCGCCGGGGGGTTTGTTGGTTGGGAACCACATAGTGGACGCAAGCAGTTGTGTTTCTTGTGGGTCAAGTTGTTGGCCTATTAGTACCGGTCAGCTTCACGAGTCGTTAGTCCTCGCTTCCACATCCGGCCTATCAACCCAGTGGTCTGGCTGGGGGCCTCTCACACAAAAAGTGTATGGAAATCTCATCTTGAAGCGAGCTTCCCGCTTAGATGCTTTCAGCGGTTATCCCATCCGAACGTAGCTAATCAGCGGTGCACTTGGCAGTACAACTGACACACCAGAGGTTCGTCCGTCCCGGTCCTCTCGTACTAAGGACAGCCCTTCTCAAATTTCCTGCGCGCGCAGCGGATAGGGACCGAACTGTCTCACGACGTTCTAAACCCAGCTCGCGTACCGCTTTAATGGGCGAACAGCCCAACCCTTGGGACCTACTCCAGCCCCAGGATGCGACGAGCCGACATCGAGGTGCCAAACCATGCCGTCGATATGGACTCTTGGGCAAGATCAGCCTGTTATCCCCGAGGTACCTTTTATCCGTTGAGCGACGGCCATTCCACAATGTACCGCCGGATCACTAGTCCCGACTTTCGTCCCTGCTCGAGATGTCTCTCTCACAGTCAAGCTCCCTTGTGCACTTACACTCGACACCTGATTGCCAACCAGGCTGAGGGAACCTTTGGGCGCCTCCGTTACTTTTTAGGAGGCAACCGCCCCAGTTAAACTACCCATCAGGCACTGTCCCTGACCCGGATTACGGGCCGAAGTTAGATGTCCAAAGTGACCAGAGTGGTATTTCAACGATGACTCCACCCGAACTGGCGTCCGGGCTTCAACGTCTCCCACCTATCCTACACAAGCCACTCCGAACACCAATACCAAACTATAGTAAAGGTCTCGGGGTCTTTCCGTCCTGCTGCGCGTAACGAGCATCTTTACTCGTACTGCAATTTCGCCGAGTTTATGGTTGAGACAGCGGGGAAGTCGTTACTCCATTCGTGCAGGTCGGAACTTACCCGACAAGGAATTTCGCTACCTTAGGATGGTTATAGTTACCACCGCCGTTTACTGGGGCTTAAATTCTCAGCTTCGCCCTGAAGGGCTAACCGGTCCTCTTAACCTTCCAGCACCGGGCAGGAGTCAGTCCGTATACATCGTCTTGCGACTTCGCACGGACCTGTGTTTTTAGTAAACAGTCGCTTCCCCCTGGTCTCTGCGGCCCCGATCCCCTCCCGGCAGCGTGTGCCGTTCAAGGTTGGGGCCCCCCTTCTCCCGAAGTTACGGGGGCATTTTGCCGAGTTCCTTAACCATAATTCTCTCGATCGCCTTAGTATTCTCTACCTGATCACCTGTGTCGGTTTGGGGTACGGGCGGCTAAAACCTCGCGCCGATGCTTTTCTAGGCAGCATAGGATCACCGAATCCCCCCTTTACGGGAGTCCCGTCAGATCTCAGGCACATGAACAGCGGATTTGCCTACCGTTCGCCCTACATCCTTGGACCGGGACAACCATCGCCCGGCTCGGCTACCTTCCTGCGTCACACCTGTTAATACGCTTGCCTCCCAGGATCAGGTCCCGCGCTCCACCAAAACCCTTCCGTCCAAAGGACGGTCAGGCAGGTCTCGGGCGGTTAGTATCCCCTGTTCAACATGGGCGGTTTTTCGCCGGTACGGGAATATCAACCCGTTGTCCATCGACTACGCCTGTCGGCCTCGCCTTAGGTCCCGACTTACCCAGGGCAGATTAGCTTGACCCTGGAACCCTTGATCATCCGGCGGACGGGTTTCTCACCCGTCTTTCGCTACTCATGCCTGCATTCTCACTCGTGTAGGCTCCACCGCTGGTTTACACCGCGACTTCACCGCCCACACGACGCTCCCCTACCCATCCACACTCCTGAACCACAAAGGCTTAGAACATGTGTGAATGCCACAACTTCGGCGGTGTACTTGAGCCCCGCTACATTGTCGGCGCGGAATCACTTGACCAGTGAGCTATTACGCACTCTTTTAAGGATGGCTGCTTCTAAGCCAACCTCCTGGTTGTCTGAGCAACTCCACATCCTTTCCCACTTAGCACACGCTTAGGGGCCTTAGTTGGTGGTCTGGGCTGTTTCCCTCTCGACTATGAAGCTTATCCCCCACAGTCTCACTGCTGCGCTCTCACTTACCGGCATTCGGAGTTTGGCTGACGTCAGTAACCTTGTAGGGCCCATTAGCCATCCAGTAGCTCTACCTCCGGAAAGAAACACGCAACGCTGCACCTAAATGCATTTCGGGGAGAACCAGCTATCACGAAGTTTGATTGGCCTTTCACCCCTACCCACAGCTCATCCCCTCCATTTTCAACTGAAGTGGGTTCGGTCCTCCACGACGTCTTACCGTCGCTTCAACCTGGCCATGGGTAGATCACTTCGCTTCGGGTCTAGATCACGCCACTGCAACGCCCTGTTCAGACTCGCTTTCGCTACGGCTTCCCCACACGGGTTAACCTCGCGACGTAACACTAACTCGCAGGCTCATTCTTCAAAAGGCACGCCGTCACAACTACAAGGCTGCTCCGACGGATTGTAAGCACACGGTTTCAGGTACTGTTTCACTCCCCTCCCGGGGTACTTTTCACCTTTCCCTCACGGTACTGGTCCGCTATCGGTCATTAGGGAGTATTTAGGCTTATCAGGTGGTCCTGACAGATTCACACGGGATTTCTCGGGCCCCGTGCTACTTGGGATACTCATCAAAGGCGGTGCACAGCATTACGGTTACGGGGCTAACACCCTCTACGGCCGGCCTTTCAAGACCGTTCACCTATACCAGCACCCTCACCTCCCCGGTCCGGCAGAACCAGGACAACAAGTCCCACAACCCCGCCCATGCAACGCCCGCCGGCTATCACACATGGAAACGGTTTAGCCTGATCCGCGTTCGCTCGCCACTACTAACGGAATCACTGTTGTTTTCTCTTCCTGCGGGTACTGAGATGTTTCACTTCCCCGCGTTCCCTCCACGCACCCTATGTGTTCAGATGCGGGTCACCAGGTCACTCACGCGCCTGGCGGGGTTTCCCCATTCGGACACCCTGGGATCACAGTCCGGTTATCGACTCCCCCAGGCTTATCGCAGATTCCTACGTCCTTCTTCGGCTCCTAATGCCAAGGCATCCACCGTGTGCTCTTAAAAACTTGACCACAAAGATCAAAAACATTTTCTCGAGAGAACCACAGAAACCAACCACACACCCACAAGGGCATCCGGCCAGATCCAGGTTCTAATATCTTGGAAATTGCTTCTTATACAAGATGCTCGCGTCCACTATGTAGTTCTCAAACAACAACCCCGTACCACACATCCCACACACACTTTCAGTGCATGCGATCGGTGCAGCCAGGAAACCAGAAACAAACAACCCGGGAAAGAACAACCCCTCCCGGCCCTGTTGCCTCAGGACCCAACAGTGTGCCAAACACCAAACCAAACAACCCCCGCCCCGCCGTTCCAGGACAGCACCCGCAAAGGCACCGACCGTACTAAACCAGGGACAACGAACCGTCCGGCAGCTATTTATTGATATTCCACCCATGAGCACCCGCCACAGAACATCCGTCTGTGCTGCGGGCCTTTACTCCTGACAGCACCAGCCACCAGGCATACACCCGGCCACCATGCTGTAGGTGCTCCTTAGAAAGGAGGTGATCCAGCCGCACCTTCCGGTACGGCTACCTTGTTACGACTTAGTCCCAATCGCCAGTCCCACCTTCGACGGCTCCCTCCCACAAGGGGTTAGGCCACCGGCTTCGGGTGTTACCAACTTTCGTGACTTGACGGGCGGTGTGTACAAGGCCCGGGAACGTATTCACCGCAGCGTTGCTGATCTGCGATTACTAGCGACTCCGACTTCATGGGGTCGAGTTGCAGACCCCAATCCGAACTGAGACCGGCTTTTTGGGATTAGCTCCACCTCACAGTATCGCAACCCTTTGTACCGGCCATTGTAGCATGCGTGAAGCCCAAGACATAAGGGGCATGATGATTTGACGTCGTCCCCACCTTCCTCCGAGTTGACCCCGGCAGTCTCCCATGAGTCCCCACCATCACGTGCTGGCAACATGGAACGAGGGTTGCGCTCGTTGCGGGACTTAACCCAACATCTCACGACACGAGCTGACGACAACCATGCACCACCTGTGAACCGGCCCCAAAAGGAGAAACCACATTTCTGCGGCGATCCGGTCCATGTCAAGCCTTGGTAAGGTTCTTCGCGTTGCATCGAATTAATCCGCATGCTCCGCCGCTTGTGCGGGCCCCCGTCAATTCCTTTGAGTTTTAGCCTTGCGGCCGTACTCCCCAGGCGGGGCACTTAATGCGTTAGCTACGGCGCGGAAAACGTGGAATGTCCCCCACACCTAGTGCCCAACGTTTACGGCATGGACTACCAGGGTATCTAATCCTGTTCGCTCCCCATGCTTTCGCTCCTCAGCGTCAGTTAATGCCCAGAGACCTGCCTTCGCCATCGGTGTTCCTCCTGATATCTGCGCATTTCACCGCTACACCAGGAATTCCAGTCTCCCCTACATCACTCTAGTCTGCCCGTACCCACCGCAGATCCGGAGTTGAGCCCCGGACTTTCACGGCAGACGCGACAAACCGCCTACGAGCTCTTTACGCCCAATAATTCCGGATAACGCTTGCGCCCTACGTATTACCGCGGCTGCTGGCACGTAGTTAGCCGGCGCTTCTTCTGCAGGTACCGTCACTTTCGCTTCTTCCCTACTGAAAGAGGTTTACAACCCGAAGGCCGTCATCCCTCACGCGGCGTCGCTGCATCAGGCTTGCGCCCATTGTGCAATATTCCCCACTGCTGCCTCCCGTAGGAGTCTGGGCCGTGTCTCAGTCCCAGTGTGGCCGGTCACCCTCTCAGGCCGGCTACCCGTCGTCGCCTTGGTAAGCCATTACCTCACCAACAAGCTGATAGGCCGCGAGTCCATCCAAAACCGCAAAAGCTTTCCACCCCCCACCATGCGATGAGGAGTCATATCCGGTATTAGACCCAGTTTCCCAGGCTTATCCCAGAGTCAAGGGCAGGTTACTCACGTGTTACTCACCCGTTCGCCACTAATCCCCGGTGCAAGCACCGGATCATCGTTCGACTTGCATGTGTTAAGCACGCCGCCAGCGTTCATCCTGAGCCAGGATCAAACTCTCCGTTGAAGTAAAACAGACACAACCAGGCACAATGGAAATAACACCACACCCGGCTGCACAAAATTTGAAACCAGCCAAAACACCAGACCACACCACGGGGGTGGGCGGCCCGGCAATTCAACCAATCAATAAAAAATCGGTATCAATAAACTTGGCACACTATTGAGTTCTCAAACAACAGACACACCCGGCACCACCCAAACCAACGTTCAGGATCGCTCCGGAGCAACTTTTCAAACTTACCCGTCCCGGCGAAGCTTTGCAAATCGGCGTTTCTGCGATTTCCGCTTGGCAGGAGGGTCCCCGGCCCGTCCGCGGGCGCACTGTATTAGCGCACCATTTCCAGGCTGTTTGAAAAGGGGTTGGCCGCTATTTTTCCGCTTCAGCGGCGGCGACTCGAAAGACTCTACACGGCCCCGGGGGCCCGTGCAAATCGGCGCCGGGCAGCAGCCTCCGAGCACATATAGGGATAGGATTTCGTTGTGCCCGGGGTCATTCTGGTGCCCGGACAGGCAGTCCGCACGGCACGGACCGTACTAGCGGGTAGCTGCCATCCCGGCCATTACTCTGCGCGTTACCGGCTCAACTAGACAGAACAGTCTGTCTCGCATAAATTTCAGGTAGATCGCTGGCCCTATGGGCAGAGATCCGTTTATCGCTGAAGCAGAAACGGCGGATCAATGTGCATGTCCTATTGAGGAGCCAAAAAATGGATGCCACCCAGTTCGACCTATTTGTCGCCGAGGCGCTCACCACGGAGCGGGAGACTGACACCGTTCTCGGGCCTGACGAGCTCTATGGCCTCTACACCAGCTGGTGCCTGATCCATAAAGCACAGCCGGATGCCGCTGGCGCGCTGTTTGTGGCGCTCAGGGAACGCGGCATTGATCCTGAGAACTGCGAAATGGCCATGACGGGGCCGGCTGCAGCGGACTACATCCTGGCGAGTGCCCCCAGCCTTATCTAGGCCAAGCAAGTGAAAGAGCCGGCGCAAGTCGGCTCTTTCTGCGTACTCAGACATGCATTTGGGGCGCATTGCCCAAACAGCGATTCATCGCACTTATATCGCCAGCCCGCGGGCTCGGCGGGAAGTACAGGTACCCAATGGCCGTAGAATCCGGCAGCGCAGAAGGCGCAATCCTAGGCGGCAGGTACCGCATGGTGGAGCAGATAGGTTCCGGTGCCATGGCCAACGTTTACCGGGCCGTGGACGAGTCCCTTGAACGGGAAGTCGCCATCAAGGTCATCAACCGAAGGGACACGACCCGGGAAACGGCGCGTGACGACGACGCCGAGGTCAAAGTTCTGGCTGCCCTGAACCACCACAGCCTGATCACACTGCTCGACGCCGGGGTGGACCGGCAGGGGCCGGGGCGCCCCCGCATCTACCTGGTGATGGAGCTCGTGGAAGGCCCGGATCTCAAGCGCCGCCTCACGGAGGGGCCGCTTTCCCCCCGCCACACGGCCGAGATCGGCTATGACGTGGCAGATGCCCTGGCGTACATTCACGAAAGCGGTGTTGTTCACCGGGACGTCAAGCCCGGCAACATCCTGGTGTTCGACTACCAGCACGACACCGCCCGGATGCACGCCAAGCTGACGGACTTTGGCATCGCACTGATGGCTGACGAACCCGACCTGCAGGGCGAAGGCTTCCTTGGCACCGCAGGCTACCTGAGCCCGGAGCAGGCGAAGGCCGAGCCCGTGGGGCCGCCCAGCGACGTCTACTCCCTGGGCCTGGTGCTGCTCGAGTGCCTGACCGGGCAGCAGGCCTTTCCCGGGGACCCCCTGCAGAGCGCCCTCGCACGCCTCATGAACGACCCCCATATCCCGGACGACATCGAGCCTGAGTGGCGCCTGCTCCTTTCCGCCATGACAGCCCGGAATCCGGAGGACAGGCCGTCGACCACGGAGGTCAGCCAGGCCCTGTATGAACTGTCCCTAAGCACGCGCGGAAAGCACAAGGTGGACGCCTCCGTCATTCCCGCTGACGAGGAAGCCCGGATGGAGGCGGTGCGCAGCTACGGAATCCTCGACACTCCCCCGGACGGGGCGTTCGACAGGGTCACCGCGCTGGCCGCCAGGCTTTTCTCCGTGCCGGTGGCGATCGTGTCCATCGTCGACCACGACCGGATCTGGTTCAAGTCTCACTACGGGCTGGAGGTGAAGCAGATCAGCCGGGACCCGGGCTTGTGCGCGTCAGCGATCCTGCAGGACGATCTCTGGGTGGTGGAGAACGCGCCCGAGGACCCGCGGACCCTGCTCAATCCCCTGGTCGCTGGGGAGTTCGGCCTGAAGTTCTACGCCGGTGTTCCCCTCAAGACCCGCAGTGGCCACAACCTCGGAACACTGTGCATCCTGGACTTCGAACCGCGCACCCTGACTGCCGAGGACCACGCCAACCTGCGGGATCTGGCAGGGATGGTCATGACGGACCTTGAACTGCGGCTGGAAGCAGCGGCTGGACAGCCCGACACCCCCCTGGGTTCCGCAGCGTCGACGATTCCCATGGATACCGGCCTCGTCAGCTAGGAGCCCCTTCCCGCCGCCCGCGGGCCACCGCCACGCGGAGATGCCCCCTGGCATGGGGCACCACGTTATGTCAGGACATTAATCCCGCCGCAAGATTTTCCTAGGCTGCCCCGACCACGATGAGTGCTGTCTGTAAGCGCAATTGGGGGCGACCATGGACCTGTGTTCTGCATCTAGTTCCGGTCTCCACGACACAGGAGGCCGGCAATGGCAGTATTGGATATCCACGTCAACGACGGCTACGTCCCGATGGTGGACGGCTCGCTCGTTTACCACCGGGGCTTTGGGGAGCGGCGCACCGCGGTCAACGATCCGAACCCGTCGCTGGCGCTGAGTCCGAGGGTCATCACCGCAAACGGACGGGTGGTGGCCAGCAGGACGTACCCGCTGGGTGCACCGCTTCCGCCGCATGGAAGGCCCACGCCGCTGCGTCCGGACCCGGCACAGGCCCGGCAGTTCCTGGCGCGGCGTGGCTACTGGGCCAGCTTCTTTCCGCCGCGGACGCTCATCGCTGAGACAGGCAGCACCATCGAGGTGATGTTGCACAACAACCTCGGGCAGCCGCATGAGATCCGCTTCCATCGTGCCGGGCCGGGCGGGGCGGACATCGGTTCCGGTCAGGTAGCGCCGGGAAAATCCAAGCTCCTGCGGTTTCCGTCGCCTAGGCCGGGTACCTACTTGTTTACGGATCCGGGCAACCAGCCGGTGGAACGGACCCTTGGCCTGTACGGCGCGCTGGTCGTGATCGATCCGCGCAACGCGTGGCGGCTGGCGCCCGGCGCGGCAGAGTTCGAACGCCAGTGGCTCTGGCTCTGCCATGACGTGGATTCCAACTGGGCCCGCATCTCCTCGCGGGGACAGACAGTCAACCCGCTGGCCACACCGGCCGTGCCGGACTACTTCACCATCAACGGGTTCGCGGGGTTTCAGTCGCTGGCAGTCACCAGCGACGCGGAGTTCAACAACCGGCGCAAAGAGGACACCCTGCCGTCGGGCCACCCGCGCGAAACGGACGTTCGCAACTTCAGCGCCTCCCCCTCGCCGGGCGCCGTGCGGACCGGACACCTCATGCGGATGCTCAACGCCGGCATCGTGGACCACCAGCTGCACTACCACGGCAACCATGTCTGGACCGTGCGTGCCAACGGCATCGACTTCCCCCGTTCCCAGGGCCGGGTTTCGCCACAGGGAGACGTCATTCTCCAGCAGTGGGAGGACACCGTTCAGCTGCAGCCCGGGGAGCGCAAGGAAGCGATACTGCCGGTCCGGCGGCCGCCGGAGGTGATCGACCAGGTCTGGAATGCCAGGACCGAGGACTGGACTTACCCGATGCACTGCCACGCCGAACCCTCCCAGACCGCGCGCGGCGGCCTTTACCCCGGCGGTCTGGTGGCCGACTGGGTGCTGGCCCACGAGCCCGTCCCTGACGAGGGAGTCCCGACAGCAGAGGACTCCCACCACACGTTCCGCAGCCAGGTGGATTTCTCCTCGGACCAGCCCCATGAGGGCAGCCCGGAAACCAAATTCCTGCTGAAACCCGATGTCTCGCTGGAGCTTGACTTCTTCAACAGGAAAATGGACTTCCCTGACGGCTCCGAGCATGAGGTGTGGAGCTTCGAGGGCAACGGCTTCGGCCGCCAACTCCCTGGCACTACAGTGCGGTTGCGCGAGGGCCAGCTGTTCCACGCCACTGTCAAACCCAGCAAGAAAGTCCATACGATTCACTGGCACGGCATCGAACCCGACCCCCGCAACGACGGCGTAGGCCACACTTCCTTCGAAGTTTCCGGCCACTACACGTACCAGTGGAGGCCGGACGTCGCCGAACGCGGCAACCCCAACCGGGGCTCGGCCGGAACCTACTTCTACCACTGCCACGTCAACACTCCCCTTCACGTGCAGTACGGCATGTTCGGCGCCATCGTTGTGGATCCCCCACCCAATCCGGCCATGCCCGCTCCGGCAGGTACACGCCGCCATTCGTTCGAAGGTCCGCTCTATGACGTCGCCACGGAGACCATGATCGCGCCGTACTCGATCGATCCGAGATGGCATGACATGAACCACGCGGAGGGGCTCAACGGCGAGGACGCGGGACTGAACCGGTTCGAGCCGAGGCACTTCTTCCTCCTTGGCGGCAACATCCCGAGCCGGCCCAGGGGTGACGACAGGGTGTGGACCGTCTCGCAGATGCGGGCCAACGTGGCTGGGTACGGCAAGTATCCGACGCTCGTCCGCATGGTCAACGTGGACTACTTCCCCACCCTGACCCGGATCACGGACGCAGCGGGCAGGCCGGCCAAGATTGCAGAGTTGATTGCACATGATGGCCGCCCCTTCTGGACCACGCCCAATCCCACCGGTCCGGCGGTACAGCCGTATACGGCCGGGCAGCCGCTCATGACCGACATCATCAAGTCGGGTGCCGCAGAAAAGTTCGACTTCCTGCTGCATCCTCCGGCCCCGGGAAAGTACACCATCAGCATCCAGTTCGTGCACTGGCTTACGTCGAAGGTTCTCGCAACGAAGACGGTGACAGTCACGGCGGTTTGAACGGCCAGCTAATTAGATGCAAGGGATAACTCTTGAAAGCTCGACGGCGGGAGGGCGCCAGCGTCGCCGGCCTCCCGTCGTCGGGGTCAACTGTCCCGAGAAATCGGGCGAACTGGGCCGCTGACGTACAGCGGGCCGGCTGCTACTGTGGCGGCATGGAAGCTGGTATGGTCCGCCCCAGGAGCGGCAAGGTAATCGCTGGCGTCTGCGCGGCGCTGGCAGCGCGCTTTGGTATTTCCAAGGCGCTGGTCCGCTTCGGCTTTGTGCTGTTCGGCCTGTTCGGTGTCGGGGAGCTGGTCTACATCGCGTTGTGGATCCTCATCCCCAAGGAGCGCTGAACGCCGATCAGTTGCCGGGCAGGAGCCGGTGCCAGCCGCGCGTGATGCTGGCCCAGATCGCCCACATGGCGGCCGCGGCTGCGGCGAGTGACAGTGCAGCTGTTAGGGTCTGGCCGGCGGCGAAGAAGCGGATGGTGTATCCGGTCAGGTAGGCGAGTCCGACGGCGGCCGCCACACCCAGCGCGAACAGCAGCAGTCCCGCGGCGGTGCTGAATGCGCGCTTAGCGGTGCGGCCGGGGCGCTCAGCCTCAGTCCGGCCCGGCTGCAGCAGGTCGACGGTACGCCCCTCCTCCCAACCGCCGTCGGCGGTACCGGCACGGTCGGCAATCAGGTGCGGACCGGCGTCGGGCAGCACCACGGTGAAGTTGGCATCAGGCTCAGTCTCCGGGTCAGCGTCCGTCCGGACACGCCGGCCGCGGCGGCGCTTGCCGACCGTCGTCGTCGGCTCTTCCCAGACGTCGTCCAGAGCGGTGAAGCCGCCCTCGGCGGCGATCGCGAGCACAATCTGGGCGCAGGCCAGCGCGTGCGCCCGCGGCTCATGCCGCTCAACCCGCGGAAGGTCCAGCGCGGTGAGCACGTCGCTGAGGCGGTGCCGCGGCAGGGTCAGGTGGTCCTGGGCGAGGCGCAGCGCGCAGTAGAAGTCCTTGGCCGGCAGGTCCAGGTGCTGGTGCTCGGTGGCTTTGCGCATGACCGAGGCGTCATAGGGGGCATCGAACGCCACAAGCGGGTCCTCGCAGACGAACTGCAGGATGCCTTCGAGGGACATTTCCCAGTCGGCGGCGTTCTGGACGTCCTGTTCAGCGATGCCGTGGAGCTCCACGTTGATGGGGTCAAAGTCGTCGATGCCGGGCGGCGGCTTGATGAGCCACGACGCCGTGTCCACGATGTGCCCGTCCCGGACCTTCACCAGGCCGACGGCGCACGCCGAGCCGCGGTGGCTGTTGGCCGTTTCGAAGTCGATGGCCGTAAAACTGATTCCTGACATCCTTGCCTCCCCAGGGCATGGCGCGGGAGGCCGCAAACGCCGTTGTTTGTGACCTCCCGCACATGACCTCGCTATTCTTGCAGAAGGTATGCAGGATTACGGCCCCGGAGGGCAATGTGACGTGCGCCATTCCTCCAGTGCAACGGCTGTTGACTGTTCGTCGCCTGTCCGGGAAAGCCCGACGGCGGGTGGCCGGCAACGCTTAGCCGGCCACCCGCCGTCGCTGGTTCAGGAACGGGTGGTGATTACCGCCCCGGGTTCGGATCTATGCCCCCGGTGGTCCCCATCCCGCCGTCGTCCTGGCCGGCAACCTCGGGGACTTCGATCAGCGGAACGGACTGTGTGACGGGCGCACTGTGGTGCGCAGGATCCTTGTGCCGGGCTTCCTGGAGGTGCTGTTCCAGCTTCTCTTCCGCGTCGCGCCGACGCTGGCCGATAGTACGCATCTGCTGGGTGGTGGGTGCCGCATGCGCGTGCTGGTGCGGCCCGTGATCCGGAAAAAACTCGCTCATAGTGGAATCGTCCCACTGGTCAGGCCACCTGGCTACCACCTAAAAACCGAAGGCCCCTCGGAAGAAAAATCCGCCGTTGCCCGCCGGAAAGCACCCTGCCATTCTGGGTAAATCCCGCTTCCGGGAGCGAACGAAAGGACCAGACGATGCCCCTTTATCTTTCCAAGTTCAGCTACACCCCGGAAACCTGGGCACGGCTGACGAGCAGCCCGGAGGACCGGAGGAAGGCCGCGAAAACCTACATCGAATCAGTCGGCGGAAAGCTCCACGGATTCTGGTACTCCTTCGGCTCGCACGACGGCTACAACCTCTGGGAGGCACCGGACAACGTGTCCATGGCCGCAGTCGCGGTGGCGATCACCGGGGGCGGGGCGCTTGCCTCGTTCGAGACAACAGTGCTCCTGACCGTCGAGGAGGCGATGGATGCCATGCGGCAGGCCGCACAGATCAAGTACCAGGCTCCGGGCACCGCACAGCAGCCGGAGGTTACAGTCGATTGAGCCAGCGCCCCGGCTTGGACCGGCCGGCTCAGCGCTCCGGGTTCAGGTCCTTGCGGAAGATCACCGTGCCGTTGGCGTTGCGGAGGGTGACGGAAAAGACGTCGTCCCCGCCGAGGTCCACGTGGCCGAAGTACTGGCTTTCGCCGCTGCGCGGTGACTCGCCGGCGTAGGCCCCCGCCCGGGAGAAGACCACCTCGGGGCCGAAGGTGCCGTCCATCTGGTTTGGTCCGAAGCTGCCCGCGTTGATGGGGCCGCCCACGAACTCCCAGAAGGGGTCGAAGTCCTGGAACGCGGCACGCTCGGGCGAGTAGTGGTGGGCGGCGCAGTAGTGCACGTCAGCGGTGAGCCAGACGACGTTTTTAACCCGGTTGCGCTTGAACGCGGACAGCACCCGCGCGATCTCGAGTTCCTTGCCCAAGGGGGCACCGGCGTCGCGGTTGGCGAGGGACTCCTGGGCGGCGGGCCCGTCGGGGACGATGATGCCGAGCGGGAGGTCTGCGGAGATCACCTTCCACGTGGCCTTGGACTTGCTGACCTCGCGGATGAGCCAGTCGGCCTGTTCCTGGCCCAGGATGTGGGTGAGCTTCATTTCCTTGCCGTCGGTGTTGGGCTCCTTGTAGGTGCGCATGTCCAGGCAGAAGACGTCCAGCTGCGGCCCGCGGGTGATCTTGCGGTAGATGCGGGCCGGCTCGAAGCCGGTGCTGCCGTCGCTGAGCTGGGCGATGGGCTGGTATTCCTGCCAGGCCTGGCGGCCGCGGGCGGCAAGGACGTCGACGCGGCGCTCGGTGTAGCGGGCGTCGGTGAGGATTTCGCCGGGGTACCAGTTGTTGGTGGTTTCGTGGTCGTCCCACTGCGCGATGACCGGGACCTCGGCGTAGAGGGCGCGGATGTTCCTGTCCATCAGGTTGTAGCGGTGCCGGCCGCGGTACTCCTCGAGGGTTTCGGCAACCTTGGAGACTTCCTCGGTGACGAGGTTGCGCCAGATCTGGCCGTCGCGCTCGGTGACCTGGGCGGCAATGGGGCCGTCGGCGTAGATGGTGTCGCCGGCGTGGATGAAGAAGTCCGGCTTGGTGGCGAGCATGGCCGCGTACCCGCGCATGCCGCCGATGTCCTCGTTGATGCCCCAGCCCTGGCCCGCGGTGTCGCCGGTCCAGACGAAGCTCTGGCCTTTCTTTTCGCCGTTGCTGCGGGACCAGACACTGCTGGCCTTCGAGCCGGGCGCGGTGCTGAAGGAGCCGCTGCCGGCCTCCCCGGCGTTGCCCTCCCGATCTTCGAAGTGCATGGTGAGCGCGAAGCGGGTGCCCGGAGGCAGGTCGCGGGCGTGGATCTTGGACGTGAAGTCTGTGGCGTCGCTGGCTGCGGTGCCGCGCAGCACCCGGCTGAACGCGCGGCTGCCACGGAGCGGGGACCCGCCCTCGTCGACGGCCAGCAAGTTGGCCACCAGCCGGCCGGCACCTGACGCGCGCGACCACAGGACGCCCGAGTTGGTGGTGACGTCTCCGGTGGAGATGCCGGACGGCAGGGTCAGGCGGTTGCGGACCAGCGGGACGGCGGACGGGCGGGCCGCGTGGGCGGGGACAACCAGTGAGGGTGCGACGGCGGCAGCACCGGCAGCGGCGATGGCACCTTTGAGGACGTTGCGGCGGGAGAGAGCAGTCATGGGGCCATCGTTGACGGGCCGGATTAAGAGCCGGCGACGGCGGGGTGAACCGGGTGGAGCGCGGCGGTGACGGAGTACCCCCGGGCAGAAACACTCAAGGCCCGGTGGGAGCCGGGCCTTGAGTGTTTAGTTTGTCGATGCTTGCAACTAGTCGACGTTAGTTGGAGATCGACAAGCTGGCGCTGGTCTTCCAGCCGGTGTACGGCGACCACACGCCGTTGGTGCCTTCCTGCCACCGGACCTTCTGGTAGACCTCTTCGTTCCCGATCTCGCCGTTCACCAGGGTGCGGACGTTCGAGATGGTCACGGGTCCGCTCCAGTAGTTCAGATGGCGGCTGAAGTTGGAGGTGCCCAGGTAGTCGTCACCGTTGGGCCAGTCGTCGTCCTCCCAGCGTTCCTGCGTGATGTTCACGTAGCGGTCGCTGTAGCAACGGACTTGGATCTTGTAGTCCACGAGTTTGACGCCCGAGGAATTGAACCCGGCGAAGACGGGCTTCAGGGGGGTGACAGAGCAGGCATAACTGGTGGTCGCGGCCTGGGCCGGAGCCGCAAGGACAAACGGTGCAGCCGCCATTGCCACGCCGAGAGCAGACAAGAGGGCGAGCTTGCGGCGGATGGGATGGGACTTCTTCGATGAAGGGGAAGTAGACACGAATGTGCTCCTAGGAATGAAGATGCGATGGATGAGGTTTTGCGCCCTGGGGAACGGGCCCCGGATCCTCGGTGTCTCCGATTGATCCGGTGAATCAATGGTGAAACCTGGCACCCATCCGTGACTTCCGTGCCAGCACTGATCTTTGCAGCGGGGGTCCCATGACAAAATGGCCGGATTAATTGACAAATATTGAAATTGTCTTCCCAACCGCTCGAAGCTCGGACTAACATCCTGCACCTGGGCATTAATCAAGGAAGATATGCCGAGAGCTGACCCTTACTTTCGGGCAAGGGTAAATGGGTGGGAATTAAGCGCGTGGCGCTTTTCCTTGCGGCAACTCATTTGCGGATTCTCCATGGAGAACCGCCTACATTCGATATTCCGGGCTGACTTTACCGCCTGTCAATTCCTGCGCGTATTGCGTCCCCTTCGGCATGCGCGCTTTCGCACCCCATCGGGATGGAATTCATGATGAAAAAGATCTTAGTTTTTGCTGCCGTTTTGCTTGGTCTTGTTGTAGGTGGAGGGCCCGTTGCCGCCGCGCCGCCGGAACCAGCCGACACAACCTTCTTCAACAATGACTGCGGCTTCCGAGTCAAGATCACCGTCACTGGCGGCTCCGGTTTCAACGAACTTCCGGGGGGAGCCGCAATCATTACTGCACCCAACCAGCGGGTTACCCTCACGAACGTCAAAACGGGAGAAAGCGTCAGCTTTGTGATTACGGGGGCAACCCACATCGATGCGAGCGATCCCGACCTTCTGGTCGTGACGTCAACGGGAAACAATGTCCTGATCGTTCCGGAAGGTCCCACTGAAGGCCTGTTCTTCACCCAAGGCACCGTAACCTTCGTGCTGGACGACAAGGGACGCCAAGTAAGCGCTTTTGAAGGCCCTGGGAAGGTGACCGATATTTGCGCATTATTGACATAACGGTCACCACATACGAACGGGTGGCTGGCATTCCTGCCAGCCACCCGCCGTCGTCCGTTGAGACAGGCAGTTCAGCGCGCCGGTGCCTCGTCCACGAACGCCACCTGGGCCACGGCCTGCTGGTAAAGCTTGAGGGCGTCCTCCACTGCGAGGCTGCCGAAGCTTAGGGACAGCTGGAGGCCTTCCAGCTGGGCATTCGCGCTCTCGGCGGCGCTGACCTTCTCGCCCAAGGCACGGGAGTTCGCGAAGTTCGTGGCCAGCGCCGCGGCGACGGAGTAAATTACGGCAGCCAGGCAAAGGAACCGCCACACCACGGACTCCTCCTCCAGCCGGAAGATGCCCTGGATGGCCTGAGTGAATCCGGTCCCGCCAACGGCCGGACCTGCCGTGAGCATCGCGGCCAGGGCACTGCCCACGATGCTGATGTTGGAGAGCCTGTTCCGGCGCGGCCGCTCACGTCCCAGATACACGCGGATGGCCTGCTGCTTCTGGTCGATGCGGTTGGACAGCCGTTGGCGGGTATCCGCGGATTCGTCCATGGTCGGCTACAGCCTTTCTCCCCCGGTCGACGCTTTGGGTTTCAGGATCCCACCGCCCCGAAATCCGGTCCAGAGCGGAAGAAGTGCGGGACGGTGAGGCTGAGCCTGCGCAAACCTCGCCGGGCACGCCGGAACGCACCCAGGACGCTGGAAATTTCCGGCGGGCCCGCAGGCCTCCCGCGAATTCGTGGGAGGCAGGGGCGGACTCGGGCGGCAGAACCCGGCCGCCGCCAGGCAATCCAAGCAAGACAGACCTGTCTCCCTGTCCGGGGCAGGCGGGCTTGTGTACCTTATTTCCACGGGACTGCAATGGCGCATCCCGGCGGGCTGGGGAGCGGATGAGAGGCGACGAAGATGGCAAAGACGACCGGAGCGGCACCAAAACTTGCCAAGGCATTGGCCATCGTTCTCGGCACCGGGGACGCGGGCACCGGGCACCCGGATAAGAGGGGGCCTGGCACCGAGCAGATTCCGGTCCGGCTGCGGGCCTGGGACGGCTCCGAAGCAGGCCCTGCTGACGCGCCGCTGATCGAGTTCACGTCGCGAAGGGCGCTGCGGCGGATCCTCTGGTCGGCGGGACAGCTGGGACTGAGCCGGGCGTATGTCGCCGGCGAGATCAGCGCGCACGGCGACATCTTCGCCGTCTTCGCGGCACTCAGCTCCGCCGGCAAGTTCGCCGAGCCCGGCCCCTTCACTCCGCTGACACCACGGGAGCTGTGGACGCTGCTAAAGACCGGTGTCCGGCTGGGGGCGCTGGGGCCCAACCCCGCTCCCCCACCGGAGGAGGCCAAGGTCGAGAAGCACGGGAGGCGGCACTCCAGGAAGCGGGACGCCGCAGCCATCTCGCACCATTACGACGTCGGCAACGACTTTTACCGGCTGGTCCTGGGCCCGTCGCTGGTCTACTCATGCGCCGTCTGGTCCGACGAGGGCACGGGCCTGGAAGGGGCCCAGGAGGCGAAGCTCGACCTGATCTGCCGGAAACTCGGGCTGAAGCCGGGCCAGCGTGTGCTCGACGTGGGCTGCGGATGGGGAAGCTTCGCCCTGCACGCGGCTGAGCGCTACGGGGCGAACGTCGTCGGCGTCACACTATCCACGGAGCAGGCGGACCTAGCCCGGAAGCGTGTGGCCGAGGCCGGGCTGACCGAGCGCGTGGACATCCGCGTCCAGGACTACCGAGATGTGAACGACGGCCCCTTCGACGCGATCAGCTCCATGGGCATGTCCGAGCACGTCGGCCGCGAGCAGCTCCCCCGGTATGTCTCGCAACTCCATGGCCTGCTGCGTCCCGGCGGGCGGCTGCTCAACCACTCCATCTCCTGGAACGCCGGACCCACCGAGGATGACCCCGACTCGTTCATTCCCCGTTACGTCTTCCCCGACGGCGAGATGCTCAGTCTGGGGACGGTGGTCACGGGCTTGGAGGACGGCGGCTTCGAAGTGCTCGACGTCGAGGCCCTCCGCCGGCACTACGCCCTGACCCTGCGGGCCTGGGTCAGGAACCTCGAGGACCAGTGGGACGAAGCAGTCCGGCTCACCTCCGAAGGACGGGCCCGGATCTGGCGGCTGTACATGGCGGCCAGCGCGCTCGGCTTCGAGAACGGGCTGACCGGCGTGAACCAGGTCCTCGTGCAGAAGTCCGGCGGTGAGGAACCGCAGCTGCGGCTGAGGAACTGGGCCGGCTGAGCCTAAACCAGGAAATCCACACACAAGGAGCAAGGACAATGGCTAACATTCTGATGGTCGTCTCGGCGGCCGACTCGCTGACCATGAAGGATGGCAGCCAGCATCCCACCGGATTCTGGGCCGAGGAGCTGGTGGTGGCGCACCGGACCCTTCAGCAGGCGGGACATTCAGTGGATTTCGCCACTCCTGGCGGGGTCAAACCCACGGTGGACAAGCTGAGCCTGCAGGCCGAGACGGTGGGCAGTGAGGAACGGGCGGAGGACTTCCGCACCTATCTGGACATGATCGAGGTGGACCTTTTCGCGCCATTGGTGCTGGCCGACGTCGACATGTCCGCCTACGACGCCGTCGTCCTGCCTGGCGGGCACGGCCCCATGGCCGACCTCTTCCAGGACAAGGACCTCGGCCGGATCCTCGTGGAGGCCAACGGCGCCGGCAAGATCATCGCACCCTTCTGCCACGGCCCGGCGGCCCTGCTCAGCGCCACGGCCGACGACGGTGCGTTCGCCTTCGCGGGCCGCAAGCTCACGGTCTTCACCAACTCGGAGGAAATGACCGGCGGCACCGGGGAAAACACGCCGTGGTTCGTGGAGACGGCACTGCGAGGAAAGGACGCCAACGTGGAGACCGGCCCGGACTGGGCCAGCCACGTGGTGCGCGAGGGCAACCTGATCAGCGGCCAGAACCCGCAGTCCAGCGAGGACGTGGCCAAGGAGGTCATCAAGGCGCTCGCCGAATAATCAGAACGCCTGATTGGGCCTCGCATAAGCACTCTTCCTACTGGCTAGGTCGCTTGTGCGAGGCGTCTTCGTGCCGAACCGACAGCGCGTCGGCGGCGTAGAGCATTTTGCGGCCCATGGCGTCATCGGGCCAGACCCAGACAACAGAACCATCCGGCATGAGGTCATCGATGACCCCGGACCCGGCGGTTCCCTCTGTTTCAAAAAGGACGCGGTCACCCACGCTGTAGCTAGGCGGCTTGGCCGCACCACGCTTGGCCCGGCTGCCACGTGCAAGGGGGGTGGAAGATGCAACTGACATAGTGGGAACGCCTTTCTCTGCTTGCTTCGGAAGGTGTCTGCGTCGATGACGAAGCGGTAGCCGACTGCTCCGCAGGTGCCCTTTTGGACGCTCAAAACGGCGCTTGCGGAGCAATCGATGGGTTGTTTGGTGGAGAGGACTCAAGAAGCGGTGACGAATCCGAGGGACTTGTCCACGACGTTCTGCAGCGGATCGGCGTTGCAGTACCGTCGCAGGTTGTCGACGAAGAGTTTGCCGAGGTCATCGAGGTAATCTTCGGTGTCGCCGCTCATGTGAGGTGTGATGATGACGTTGTCCATGCCCCAGAGTGCATGTCCTTCGGGCAGGGGTTCGGGGTGCACGACGTCCAGGGCGGCGCCGGCGATGGAGCCGGCGGCGAGTGCTTCGGTCAGGGCGTTTGTGTGGACGAGCTCCCCGCGCCCGACGTTGACCAGGTGCGCGGACGGCTTCATGGCGGCCAGGACCGCGGCACTAACCAGGCCCCTGGTCTCGTTTGTCAGGGGCGCAGCCAAGACCAGGAAGTCGTATTCACCCACGATCCGGGACAGGTCGCGGGAGGAGTGGATCTGCCCAAAGTCGGCGTCGCCTGCGCGGGCAGCGCGGCCGGCCCCGTCCACCTTCATGCCAACGGCGCTGAAGAGCCGGGCGATCTCCCGGCCGATGGATCCGGTGCCGACCACCAGCGCGCCCAGACCCTGGATCTTGCGGGTGACCCGGTGCTGCCAGCGCTCTTGCTGCTGCAGCCGGAACGAACCGTGGGCGTCCTTGGCCAGATCCAGCACAAAGCCGAGAGCGAACTCGGCGATGGACCGGCTCAGGACGCCGCGGGAGTTCGTGTAGGTGATGTCACTGCGGATCAGTTCATCAAAGAGCAACTGGCTGACGCCGGCGGCGGAAACATGAACCCATTTCAGGGTTGCCGCCGCGCCCCAGTTCTCCTTCAGGGCCGGTGAGAAGGAGTGCCACTGGTACAGCACATCCGCGCCGTCCAGCGCCTCCGCCAAGCCGTCGGCCTTGGTCAGCCGGACCTCCGCCAGTTCCTCGATTTCGGCCAGGCGGGGCGGCAGCGCCTCCCGGTAAAGGGCGGCAACAACCGGACGCCTGCCCTGCCGAACAGCGGTCATGGCGCAGCAGTCCCGAAGACGGCCGCCCCGTCCGGCGCCAAAGCCGCCCCGTCCGGCGCCAGGGCCGGCCCGTCCGGTGCGGCCACCCTGTGCAGCGGGGCAAGCGCGTCGATGGCGGTGAGTACGGCGGCCGTGAATTCCGACGTCGATGAGGTTCCGCCGACGTCGCGGGTTCCGTGCCCGTTCCGGAGGGCCGACTCGAACGCTGCCTGCAGGTGGGCTGCCGCCTGGGGGTGGCCGAGGTGTTCGAGCATCATGGCCCCGGACCAGATCTGGCCGACCGGATTGGCCAAACCCTTGCCGGCGATGTCCGGAGCAGAGCCGTGGACCGGTTCGAAAAGGGACGGGAAGTCACCTTCCGGATTCAGGTTGGCACTCGGCGCGAGCCCGATCGAGCCGGTCACGGAACTGCCCAGATCGGAGAGGATGTCCCCGAGCAGGTTGGAGGCTACGATCACGTCCAGGGTCCACGGTTTGAGGACCATGTGCGCGGCGAGGGCGTCCACGAGCTCATGCGTGACGCTGACGCCGGGATAGTCCTTGACGGTCTCCTCCACAACCTCGTCCCAGAACGGCATAGTGTGGATGATGCCGTTGCTCTTCGTCGCCGATGTCAGCTTCCCCGACCGCGACGAGGCGAGGGACGCCGCGAAACGGGCGGCGCGGGAGACGCCGAGCCGGGTGAAGATGGTTTCCTGCACCGCGCTCTCGTGCGGCAGCCCGCGGTACATCCGCCCGCCGACCTCTGAGTATTCGCCCTCGTTGTTCTCCCGAACGATCAGGAGGTCGATCGGGTTCTCCGCCGCAAGAGGTGACGCGACGCCGTCGAGCGTTTTGACCGGGCGGAGGTTGATGTACTGCTGGAATTCACGCCGGATCGGGATCAGCAGCCCCCACAGGGACTCCGTGTCCGGAACCTCCGGGGACCCGACGGCGCCCAGGAAGATGGCGTCGTGCCTTGCGAGCTGTTCCAGCCCGTCAACCGGCATCATCCTCCCGTTACTGAGGTAATAGTCGGAGCCCCAATCAAAGGACGTGAACTCCAGGCTCAGCGAATGGAGGTCCGCGATCCGCTCCAGGCAGGCGATGGCGGCCGGGACGACCTCCTTGCCGATGCCGTCTCCAGCGATGACTGCGATGCTGTGCCTACTCATGAGGTCCCCGCCAGACGGCCGAGGCTTTGCCAGCGTGGCTGCTCTCCAAGGTTGATGATGGTGTTCTTCGGTTCGGTCATTTCATGGACGGCGTAGCGGACGCCTTCGCGGCCGACGCCGGATTTTTTGAAACCGCCGAAGGGCATGGAGTCGATGCGGACGTCGCTGGTCTCGTTGATCACCACGGCGCCCACGTGCAGCTGCTCGGCGATGGTCAGGGCCCGGTCAATGGACTGGGTGAAGACGCCTGCCTGGAGACCGTAGGCTGTGTCGTTGGCCTCATGGATGGCGTCGGCGATCTCGATGAACGGAATGATGGTAACCACCGGCCCGAAGACTTCCTCCCTGATCACCTTGCATTCCGAGGGCACGTCGGTCAGCACGGTCGGCTCATAGAAGGTGCCGCGTCGCCGCCCGCCGGCCTGGACCCGGGCCCCGGCTGCCTTTGCCTCCTCCACCCATTCCTCGACACGTTTGGCTTCGTCTTCGGAAATCAGCGGACCGACGTCGGTGCTGCGATCAAGCTTGGGTCCCGTTGTGAGGGACTTGGTGCCCACCGTCACCTGTGCCAGGATCTCCTCGAACAGCGAGGTGTGGACGTAGACGCGCTGCACGGAAAGGCAGTTCTGTCCCGCCACTCCGAACGCTCCGGCAACGATCGCCTTCGCGGCCGCATCGGCATCGGCGTCGGGGCAGACGATCGTGGCATTGTTGCCGCCCAGCTCCGAGAGGATCTTCTTGGACCCGGCAGCGGCGGCGATGCGTTCCGCCGTCGCCGGGCCGCCCGTGAAGGAGATCAGGTCCACCTGCTGGTCGGTGACGAGCGCCCGGGAGACACCGGGACCGGTGACGATCGCGGCGAGGCGTCCCGACGGGACGCCGGCCTCGAGCAGCAGCTGGACGAGGGCCAGCCCGGTCAGCGGGGTCCGGGTGGAGGGTTTAAGTACGACGCCGTTGCCTCCGATGAGGGCCGGGCCCAGCTTGTGTGCCACCAGATTCAGCGGATCGTTAAACGGCGTGATTGCCGCGACGATGCCCACCGGTTTCCGGCTGTACCAGCCGATCTTGTTCCCGCCGGCCATGCTGTCTTCAAACCCGAGGGTCTCCCCCGCCAGCTCGCTCGATGCCGCTGCGGACAGCCGGAGGGTCTCCACGCACCGGCTTACCTCTCGCTCGGCTTCGGTGATGGTCTTGCTGCTTTCGGCGGCGATGATGTTGGCGAAGTACGCAGCCCGCTCCGTCAGCAGCAGCGCCGCGTTTTCCAGCGCCTCCCGGCGGGACCGCAACGGCCAGTCCTGGATCCGGAGGTGCCGATGAATGTGGGCGATGGCCCGGCGCACATCCTGCGGAGTAGACGTGCAGACCCGCCCCAACAGCAGGCCGTCCTGAGGATCCCGGACCTCCACGGTCAGGTCAGCGGTTTGCCACTGCCCTTCCATGAAGGCTCCCCCGGGGAGTTTGGCGATTTGTGCCCGGCTGTACCCTGTTTCCGGGCATGCGTCAGCGAGGGGCGTCGATAGCGACATGTGATCCCTTGTCTAGATGAGTCGGCTAGGTGATTCGGCTGGTGCTTCGTTCGCCGGTCTACTTGACCCGGTCGATGATCTTGGCTGCTGCGCCGATGAAGGGCAGGAACCACGGCGGGCCGAAGTGGCCCGGCACGGGCGGGTTCTTCAGGTCACCCCACACGTTGGCGGACTTGTCTCCGCCCATGTAGTGCGCCATCCGCTTGCCCATGTGCGCGGCCATCTGGACCCCGTGGCCGCTGTAGTTGAGCGAGTAGAAGAGCCCGTCGTGCTCGCCGGCGTGGACCATCTGGTCCATCGACAGGTCCACGAGCCCGCCCCAGATGTAGTCCACCCGGGCCTTGTCGAGGTAGGGAAACAGCTCGAGCATGGCCTTGCGCAGGATCTCGGCGCTCTTGACGTCGGAGTCCGGGCTCGAGAGTGCGAACCGGGCCCGGCCGCCGAAGAGGAGCCGGTTGTCCGGAGTGATCCGGAAGTAGTAGGTCAGCATTTTGCTGTCCGAGGCCATCCGCCGGTTCGGCAGGATGCGGTTCACGACGTCCTCGGGCAGCGGCTCGGTGACGATGATAAAGCTGCCCACGGGGATCACGCGGCGCTGCATCCACGGGGTGACGCTGCCGGTGTAGCCGCTCGTCGCGACCAGGACCTGCTTGGCCCGGGTGATCCCGCGGGTGGTGTGCACGTCGTGCACCGTGCCGTTGATGCGCTTGAGCTCGGTCACGCCCGCGTCCTCGCAGACCACCGCGCCGGCACCGACGGCCGCCCCCGCCAGACCGTGGGAGAACTTGCCCACGTGCAGGCCCGCGCCGAGCGGGTCCATCATCGCGCCCTTATAGAAGTCCGTGCCGATCTCGGAGTGGATCTCGGACTTCGGGATCAACGTGACGTGGTGGTCCACAAGCTTGGCCAGGAGCTCCTGGGACTTCCGGAAGCCGTCGTTGTGGGACTCATGGAAGGCCAGGGATAGCTTGCCGAAGCGCTTGAAGTCGCAGTCAATCGCGTAGTCGTGGACGATCTTCTCGATACTCTCGATCGCGTCGTTGTACTCGCGGAAGTATTCCACCGCGCGGGCCTCACCGTAGCGCTTGACCGCGGTGCTGAAGCCGATGGCCAGGCCGGTGGTGGCCATGCCGCCGTTGCGGCCGGACGCGCCCCAGCCGACGGTGTGGCGTTCGAAGACCGCAACGCTCGCGCCCTGCTTCGCGAACTCGAGCGCGGCGGAGAGGCCGGTGAAGCCGGCGCCGATGATCGCGACGTCGACGTTCTCCGGCACGGGGGTGCGCCGGTAGTCACCGGAGGGCTCGGCTGTGTCCAGCCAATAGGGAACGAGTTTCATGGTGTGACCTTTCGCCTCGACGTCGGTTTAGAGACCGAGGTGCTTGTTGATCTCGTCCAGGGACTTGGCAACGTTGAGGTCGTAGCCCGGGCCAATGGGGTCGTAGCCACGGTCCAGCACCCAGAGGTTCCGGAAGCCCATGTCGTGCATCGGGTGCATGTCGTAGCGTGTGTGCGAGGAGATGTGCAGGAAGTCCTCCGGCTTGGCATTGAGGGTGTCCAGCATGTACTCGAACGCCTGGTAGCGCGGCTTGTAGGCCTGGGCCTGCTCAGCCGTGTATACGGCGTGGAAGTCTGCACCGAGCTTCGGGATGCTGATGTCCAGGAAGCTGGTGTCGGCGTTGGACAGGGCCACCAGCTTGTAGTTGTCGCCCATCAGTTTCAGCGGAGCCGGCACGTCCTCGTGGGCGACCCAGCCGCGTACAGCCTCAGCAAACTCTGCGCCGGCACCGGGGGTCGGTCCAATTCCCCAGCGCTTGCACACGCGGTCAAAGGAGTCCTGAAGGATCGCCTCGTATGGCTTGTAGTCGCCAAGGACCTCATCGAACCGGTACCCGCGGAACTGCTTCTTGAACGTGGGCCACTGCTCCTCAGAGATACGCCCATCCAACAGACGGCGGGTCGTGGGATCAATGTCGAAGTTGATAAGCGTGCCGTAAACATCAAAAGAGATGTACTTCGGCCGGGAGTTGGTCTCTGCCATGATTCGTCCGTTTCTTGAAGTTGTGTGGGGGCCCGGATGCGAGCCTCATTGCGGTTCCAGGGCAAGTTCAGAGCGAGTTGGACTCTTCCCCGTGGCAGGGGACTCCGCCACCCGATACATCGACTCTAGGACCGAAAATTGTAAATTGTCAACAGTTTGGCGGCCCCCCTTCAGGTCTCGTTAAGCCACCATTTTTCTTTTCGTCAATTGTTGACAATCCTGTTCTGAGGCGGTTGCATTGGCTTAGATGCGGAGGAGATCCGGATCACAACCCCGCATGAAGCACACCACGTCGGGCGCCGGCCCGGCGTCCACGCAAGGGATATCGGGCAGCCGGTCCTGCGATATATGCACTCCGTTCTGGCCGATCCAACTCAGCCGGAACCATCCGAAGGGAAGCACCATGAAGACCAGAAACAAAGTCCAGACCGCAGCCGCAGGGCTCGCCGTCGTATTGGCATTGAGCGCCTGTGGCGGCTCGGCCACTGGGGGCACAGCTACGGGAGATTCCAGGACCTCGAACACTGCCGACATCTCCGAGGGCGTCCAGCCTGACGCGGCAGCGGTCAAACTGTTGCCGCAGTCGTACAAGGACAAGGGCGAGCTGACGGTCGCGATGGACCTCCACTACCCGCCCACGACGTTCCTCGCGGAGGACAACACCACCCCGATTGGCCTGAACCCGGATGTTGCCCGGCTTGTTGCCAAGAAGCTGGACCTGAAGCTGAAGTTCGTTGACACGAAGTTCGACACGATCGTCCCAGGCCTGGACGGCGGGCGTTTCGACTTCACCGCCACCACGATGTCCAAGACCGAGGAGCGGCTGCAGGTGCTGGACATGATCGATTATTTCCGGGCCGGCAACTCCGTGGCCGCTGCCGCCGGGAACCCGCAGAACCTCACCGTAGAGACCCTGTGCGGAAAGAACATCGCCGTGACCCAGGGCTCCACCGGGCAGCTCAAGCGCCTCCCGGCCCTCAACGAGCAGACCTGCACCTCCAAGGGACAGCCGGCGATCAACGCCGTGACACTGCCCAACGTCCAGGAGGCCCTGACCCAGCTGCACTCCAAGCGGATCGACGGCGTGCTGTATGACACGACCTCACTGGGTTGGGCTGAGAAGCAGCAGCCAGGTTCCTTCACCATCCTTGGCCGGGTCAATGTCGGTTCGAACGACGTGACCGCGATCGGTGTGAAGAAGGGCTCGGCGCTAACTCCGGCGCTGCAGGCAGCTGTCCAGTCCGTCCTGAAGACCCCGGAGTACAAGGAGTCCCTGGAGACCTGGGGCCTGGAGTCCGGGGCCATCACCGACGCCAAGCTGAACTAGCGGGAGGCCTTGATGGTTACAGCTACTAGAAAAGGAAGTGAAGCAGCGATGGGTAGCATCGATGCAGCCCTGAAGCCGCGGCTTCAGCTTCGGACTCCCGCCGAGTACGCCGGGTGGGTCCTGAGCATCCTTGTCGGCATCGGGATCCTGACCTCGGTCCTGACCAACCCCAACTTCAGGTGGGACATCGTCGGGAAGTACTTCTTCGCTGAGTCGATCCTGCGCGGGCTGATGCTCACGATCTTCCTCACGGTCGCGAGCATGGCCCTGGGCACCCTGCTCGGGCTGGCCCTGGCGGTCATGCGCTCCTCGCGCGTGAAGCCGGTTGCCATCGCGGCCGGTATCTACATCACCTTGTTCCGCGGCACCCCGGTGCTGGTGCAGCTGATTTTCTGGTTCAACATCTCCGCCCTGTACCCGAACCTGACCATCGGCATCCCGTTCACCAACATCGGGACTGCGGTGGACACGAACGCGATCATGGGCCCCATCACAGCAGCCCTGGTTGGCCTGACGCTGAACGAGGCCGCTTATATGGCCGAAATCATCCGAGGCGGTTTCTCGGCCGTGGGCAAGGGCCAGATCGAGGCCGCGGACTCGCTCGGGATGAGCGCGGGCATGAAGATGCGCAAGGTCATCATTCCCCAGGCGATGCCCTCGATCATCCCGGCTACCGGTAACCAGGTCATCGGCATGTTCAAGGGAACCTCCCTCGTCAGCGTCCTGGGCGTCGCGGAACTGCTGCAAAGTGCGCAGCTGATCTACGCCCGCACCTACGAGACCATTCCGCTGCTGATCGTCGCCAGCCTCTGGTACCTGGTGATGACCCTGCTGCTGAGCTACCCGCAGTCCAAGCTCGAGCAAAAATACTCCCGCGCAACCTCCAGGCTTCCCCGCAAAGCCAAGGCCGTTACGCTGACAGACACGGAAGGTATAGCCCGATGAGCACCGACGGAACTATTGTCGCCCGCAAAATCCGCAAGTCCTTCGGACCCAAAACAGTCCTGAAAGACATCGACCTGGACATCGCCAGCGGCGAGATCTGCTGCATCATCGGCCCCTCCGGTTCCGGCAAATCCACGATCCTGCGCTGCATCAACGGCCTGGAGACCGTCGACTCCGGAGTCCTGAAGGTCAACGGTGAAGACTTCGGCTACTACGAAACCGACACCGCCTATCACGCCCTGCCGCCCAAGAAACTCGCCGCCCAGCGCACCCGGGTCGGCATGGTCTTCCAGCAGTTCAACCTCTTCCCCAACATGACCGCCGAGGAAAACGTCATGTCCGGGCCCGTGCTGGTCAAAGGCGCCGACAAGAAAGCCTCCGCGAAACGGGCACACGAACTGCTCGCCAGTGTGGGCCTTGCCGGGTTCGGGGACTACTACCCCGCCCAGCTCTCCGGCGGACAGCAGCAGCGCGTCGCGATCGCCCGGTCCCTGGCCATGGACCCCGAGATCATGCTCTTCGACGAACCCACCTCCGCCCTGGACCCGGAAAAAGTCGGCGAAGTCCTCATGGTCATGCAGGACCTGGCCAAGAAGGGCATGACCATGGTCGTGGTCACCCACGAAATGGGCTTCGCCCGCGAAGTCTCAGACTCCCTGATCTTCATGGACGACGGCTACGTAGTTGAACGCGGCGACGCCCGGGAAGTCCTGCGCAATCCAAAGGAAGCCCGCACCAAGGCCTTCCTGGACAAGGTGCTCTAAACATGGACGGAGAACTCGCCGTCATCGGCCTCGGCAGCATCGGAAGCATGGCCCTCTGGCAAGCCTCCCGCCTCACCGACTCGGTCACCGGCTTCGAAGCAGCAACCCCCGCCCACGGCCGCAGCGCCGTAGGCGGAGACACCCGCCTGTTCCGCATGCTCTACCGCGGCAACCCCGACTACTACCTCATCCTGGAACGCTCCCGTGCCCTCTGGGCCGAACTCGAAGCCGAAACCGGCCAGAACATCCTCACCCGCTGCGGGGGACTGTCCATCGGAACGAACAACGGCCCCTACCTCTCCGCGCTGCTCGACACCACCCGCGCCACCGGCGCCGAGCACCAAATCCTTACCCGCGAAGACATGGCAGAGCGCTACCCCCAGCACAACCTCCGCGATGACGACATCGCCGTCTACGATCCCCACGCCGGGGCCCTGCGCACCGAACGAGCCGTCACCGCCGCTGTCACCGCCGCGCAGGCGAACGGGGCAACCATTCACACCAACACCCCCATTGACAGCATCGAGGAAACCAACGACGGCGTCCTCATCACCTCCGGCAGCAGATCCTGGACGTTTGAGAACGTCATCGTTTCCTCCGGCGGCTGGTCCCAGCGCCTCATGCCCGACTACCTGAAAACCGCAACTCAAACCAAACGGATCTTCCTGACCTGGTTCCTCGCAAAAAACCCGGCCGAGTTCTCACCCGACCGATTCCCCATCTTCATCCGGATTTCAGGCGACCGCTCCATGTATGGTGCGCCCGCCGTTGACGGCGCAACTGTCAAGGCAACCCTGGACGGACGCGGCAAACCCACACCCTCCGCCGACTCCGTCCTCCGGGACCTCACCCCCGGGGAGATCACAGAAACCACCGAAACCGTCACCGAGTTCTTCCCCGGCCTGCACCCCACCATTGTCCGCACAGACGCCTTCCCCGACCTGTTCACGAAGGACGGAAACCCCCTCCTTGGCCGATTCAGCGAAGTCAGCAGGATCTACTGCGCCACCGGCTTCTCTGGAGGCGGCTTCAAGAATGCCACTGGCTACGGGGAAATAGCCGCGCACGAGGCCTTGGGCAAACGGCCCTTTGAAGGCCTGGATTTCGTAAGGCCCCGACGGTACAGGACCAACTGACGCCGACAGTTAGAAGCTGGCTGCGATCGCACTGATCGCATATTGTTGACAATTTACAGTTCCTAAGAAAGTATGAAGCCATGGCAACTCTCAGCCCCCTCCTCAAGCAGGCAACTCCGGTGGTCGTAGACCATGCTCTCGGCAGCTGGATCCACGCCACCGACGGTAAAAAGTACCTCGATTTCACCACCGGAATCGGCGTTACGAGTACGGGACACTGCCACCCCGACGTCGTAGCGGCAGCCCGCGAACAGGTGGGCAAGATTGTCCATGCCCAGTACACCACCGTGATGCACAAGCCATTGCTTGAGCTCACCGAAAGGCTGGGAGACTTCCTGCCCTCGGGGCTGGACAGCGTTTTCTACGCCACCTCCGGCTCCGAGGCAGTGGAAGCCTCCGTCCGCCTTGCGCGGATGGCCACGGGCCGGCCCAACATCATCTCCTTCCAGGGCGGCTTTCACGGCAGGACGGTGGGCGCTGCCTCCCTTACCACCGCAGGCACCAAATTCCGGTCCGGCTTCTCCCCCCTCATGGGCGGGGTGCACATCGCGCCCTTCCCGCATTCGTACCGGTACGGCTGGGACGAGGAAACAGCAGTCAACTTCGCACTGAAGGAACTGGACCACCTCTTCCTCAGCATCAGCAGCCCAGCAGACACTGCCGGCTTCATCATCGAACCCGTCCTCGGCGACGGCGGCTACATCCCCACTCCCCCGGCGTTCCTGCAGGGCCTGCGGGAACGGGCTGACCGGCACGGCATCGTGCTCATCGTGGACGAAGTCCAGGCTGGCGTGGGCCGCACCGGAAAGTTCTGGGGACACGACTGGGCAGGGATTCGCCCCGACGTCGTCATTACCGCCAAGGGCCTGGCGAGCGGTTTCCCGATCTCGGCCATTGCCGCCTCGGCGGAACTGATGGGCAAGGCCTGGCCCGGCTCCCAGGGCGGCACCTACGGCGGAAACGCCGTCGCCGCCGCGGCCGGCGTGGCGACCCTCGGCGTCATTGAACGCGAAAACCTGGTGGAGAACGCCCTGCTCCGCGGCGATGAGCTGCGCACCGGGCTGGAAGGCCTCAAGGCAGACTTTGCGGGAATCGGAAACGTCCGCGGCCGCGGCCTCATGCAAGGCATCGAATTCACCACGGCGGACAACGTCCCTGATGCCGCTACCGCCCTGGCCGTCCAGCAGGAAGCCATCAAGGAAGAGCTCCTCCTGCTCACCTGCGGGCCGCACGGCAACGTCATCCGCATCATCCCGCCCCTCAACGTCAGCAGCGACGAGATCCAGGCAGGGCTGACCAGGTTCACCCAGGCGCTGAAGACGGCCACCTCCTAATCCCCCTACGATCCTTGAAAGCGTGACATGAGCTCTTCATTTGACCCCACTGGCCTCCACACCGAGCTGTTCATTGACGGCGCCTGGCAGAACGCCGCCGGCGGCGCCACTTTCCCTGTAGAAAACCCGGCCACCCATGAAATCATCGCCCACGTGGCCGACGGCGGGTCCGAAGACGCAGCCCGGGCCATCGAGGCCGCAGGCCGCGCCCAGGCAGAATGGGCGAAGTCCACACCCCGGGCACGGGCCGACGTCCTGCGCCGCGCCTTTGAGCTGGTTATTGCCAACACCGACCGTCTCGCAGCGATCATGACGGCTGAGATGGGCAAGCCTTTGGCGGAGGCGAAGGGCGAAGTGGCTTACGGCGCAGAAATGCTCCGCTGGTTCTCAGAAGAAGCCGTCCGCATCGGCGGAGATCAGGCTACCTCCGTTGACGGCAAAAACAGGATCATGATCACCAAGGAACCGGTCGGCCCGTGCGTACTGGTCACCCCGTGGAACTTCCCGCTGGCCATGGGTGCCCGCAAAATCGCCCCGGCCATTGCCGCGGGCTGCACCATGGTCTTCAAGCCTGCCGAGCTGACACCGCTGACGTCCCTTGCCCTGGTTGAAATCTTCAGGGAGGCAGGACTGCCCGACGGCGTCCTGAACGTCGTGACCACCTCCAGCGCCTCCACAGTTGTCGGACACTGGATGAGCAGCGGCATTGCACGGAAGGTGAGCTTTACCGGCTCCACCGAGGTCGGCAAGATCCTGCTGCGCCAGGCGGCCGAGAACGTCATGCGCTCCTCCATGGAACTGGGTGGAAACGCCCCGTTCATCGTCCTGGCCGATGCGGACATTGAAAAAGCCGTGGACGGCGCCATGAAGGCCAAGATGCGCAACATGGGCGAGGCCTGCACCGCTGCGAACCGCTTCTTCGTGCACCGCTCCGTCATCGAGGAATTCAGCGAGAAGTTCGCCAAGAGGATCTCCGAACTGCAAGTGGGCAACGGCGCACTGGAGGGAACCGACGTCGGACCCCTCATCGAACAGAAGGGCTTGGACAAGGTTGAGAACCTGGTCAGCGATGCGGTCGCCAAGGGCGCGCGCATCCTGACAGGCGGCAGCCGCCCGGAGGGTCCGGGATACTTCTACACCCCCACCGTCCTGACCGACGTGCCCCTGGACGCAGATATGATGACTACTGAGATTTTCGGTCCGGTCGCGGGCATTACGCCCTTCGACAGCGAGGACGAAGTGCTGCGCCTCGCCAACGACACCGAATGGGGCCTGGTGGGCTACGTCTTTACAGAGAGCATGGAAAAGGCCCTGCGCTTCTCCGCAGACCTGGAAGTAGGCATGGTCGGACTGAACACCGGCCTGGTCTCCAATCCTGCAGCACCCTTCGGGGGCGTCAAGCAGTCCGGCCTGGGACGCGAAGGCGGCAAGATTGGCATCGATGAATTCCTGGAAACGAAGTACACAGCAGTAGCGGTCTAGAGGGCCTTTAGGCCGAAGAATGAAATGAGGGGGATGTCAATGGCGGCACCAGAAGGACTGTTTGTCCTGGAAGGAAGACCGACGGCGCAGCTGATCGCCGATCAGCTGCGGGAACAGATCGTCCAGGGGACCTTCCGTCCCGGACAGCAGATCAATGAGTCTGCAGTGGCCGCCCAGTTGCGGACGTCCAGGGGCCCGCTCAGGGAAGCGCTGCAGCGCCTGTGCCAGGAGGGTCTCCTGGTCAGCCACCGTAACCGGGGGGTCTTCGTCCTGGAGCTGTCGACCGCCGACGTCGAAGAGATCTACGCCGTCCGGGAGGCGGTGGAACTGGCCGCCTCCAGCACCTTGTTGGAAGCCGGGCAGGACCAGATCAACGACACCTGCCGGGTGCTCAAGGAAATCGTCAGGGACATGGCGAAGCACGTTGCCGCGTCCGACTGGCAGGCGATTGCACGGTTGGACATGCAATTCCACACCACCTTTGTTGCAGGAACGGGCAATACCCGGCTGATCCGTATATACGAGACCCTCGCGGCCGAATCCAGGATGTGCATACTCAACCTGGAAGTCTCCTACCCCCGCCTGGACGTGCTGGTCCAGGAACATCAGGAACTTCTGGACCTGCTCCAGGCAGGAGACAGAGAAGGATTGCAGCAGGCCGTCAAACGTCACCTGCAAAAAGCGGTTGAGGATCTCACCGTCACAAGGCAAGACGGGGAAATCACCCTCTAGGGTGCTTCCCCGAGCAGGATCCGTAGCGCGGAGGTGGCCTGTTCCCGTGGAGCCGGCCACCTCTGCGTTTCCCACAAAAAGTTTTTGTAAATTGTCGATGATCTGCGATCCGTCGTGGTTGCATTATTGAGTAGGAAGCAATAGCCCAAAAACCCCCCCAACAGCACCCCGCCCCGGGAAGTACCGATGAAAAGCAGAAGCAACCTCCAGCAAGTCGTTGCAGTGTTGGCCATTCTCTTTGCACTCGGGGGGTGCGGCATCGGCGGAAGCGGCGATCCGGCACAGGAGGGCTCGAGCAGGTCAAATACGGCTGACATCTCGGAGGGAGTCCAGCCCGACGAGTCAGCGGTCAAGCTGCTGCCGCAGTCCTACAAGGACCGGGGCGAACTGACGGTCGCGATGGACCTGCATTATCCCCCGACGACGTTCCTGGCTGAGGACAACACCACCCCCATCGGCCTCAACCCGGACATGGCACGGCTGATTGCCAAGAAGCTTGGACTGAAGCTGAAGTTCGAGAACACCTCTTTCGACACCATCATTCCCGGCCTTGACGGCGGCCGCTACGACTTCACCGCCACCACAATGTCCCCCACCCCTGAGCGCTTGAAGGTGCTGGACATGATCGATTACTTCAACGGAGGCGTTTCGGTTGCCGTTGCGCACGGCAACCCGCTGAACATCAGCAATGACGATATGTGCGGCAGGAACATTGCGGTCACCAAGGGCTCCAATGCGCAGCTGAAGCATCTGCCGAACGTCTCCGAATGGACCTGCACTTCCAAGGGCAAGCCTGCCATCAACGGCGTCACCCTGCCCAACGTCCAGGAAGCCCTCACGCAGCTGACCTCGAAGCGCATCGATGGTGTCTTCTATGACACCCCGGCGCTGGCCTGGGCAGCCAAGCAGCAGCCGAACACTTTCACGATCCTGACGCCACAGATGGATACGCGCTCCGATCACGTGGCTGCCATCGGCCTAAAGAAGGGATCACCACTGACGCCGGCCCTGCAGAAGGCCGTCCAGTCCGTTCTGGACAGTCCCGAATACAAGCAGTCGCTCGCCAATTGGGGCCTCGAGGCAGGCGCCATCACGGAAGCAAAGCTCAACTAGGGGACACACCGTGCTGAAATTCAATGGCCACGGAAGTAATACCAAAACGACGCCGGTGGACCCAGCCCTCAAGCCGAGGCTCCGTCGGCGAAGCGCGTTTGAGTACGCCGCCTGGGTCGCATGCGGTCTCCTGGCCGTGGGCATTCTCTTTTCCGTAACGACCAACCCCAACTTCAAGTGGGGGGTGGTGGCCCGGTACTTCACCCACGAAACCATCATCCGCGGCTTGCTGCTGACCATCTTCCTCACCATTGCCAGCATGGTTTTCGGGACACTGCTGGGCCTGGCCTTGGCGATCATGAGGTCCTCCAGCATCAAACCGATTGCCGCCACCGCGGGCGCTTACATCACCTTGTTTCGCGGGACACCCGTTCTGGTGCAGCTCATCTTCTGGTTCAACATCGCCGCTTTGTACCCGAACCTCACCATCGGAATCCCGTTCACCGACATCGGCACCGCTATAGACATCAACGCGCTGATGGCACCCATCACGGCTGCCCTCATCGGCCTGAGCCTTAACGAGGCCGCCTATATGGCCGAAATCATCCGCGGCGGGTTCACTGCCGTCGGCAAGGGCCAGATCGAAGCCGCCGACTCGCTGGGAATGAGCCGCGCAACGAAAATGCGCAAGGTCATCATTCCGCAGGCCATGCCCTCGATTATCCCGGCCACCGGCAACCAGGTCATCGGCATGTTCAAGGAAACCTCCCTCGTCAGCGTGCTCGGCGTCGCCGAACTGCTCCAAAGCGCCCAGCTCATCTACGCCCGCACCTACGAGACCATCCCGCTGCTGATCGTCGCCAGCCTCTGGTACCTCGTGATGACCCTCCTGCTGAGCTACCCGCAGTCCCTTCTGGAGAAAAGGTACTCCCGCTCTTCCGCAACGCTTCCCCGTAAAGCGAAGAAGGTTGTGCTCACGCAACCGGAAGGCATTGCCCGATGAGCAGTGCACGGGCCAGCTATTGTCTGGAACATACGTAAAACGGCCACGCAGCGAAATGAGGAGATGTCAATGGCGGCACCGGAAGGATTGTTTGTCCTGGAGGGAAGGCCCACGGCGCAGCTGATCGCCGATCAGCTGCGGGAACTCATCGTCCAGGGCACCTTCCGCCAGGGACAGCAGATCAATGAGTCCGCAGTGGCCAGCCAGCTCCGCACGTCCAGGGGCCCGCTGCGGGAAGCGCTGCAGCGTTTAAGCCAGGAGGGGATCCTGGTCAGCCATCGCAACCGCGGGGTTTTTGTCCTGGAGCTTTCGAGCGATGACATCAAGGAGATCTACACGGTCCGCGAGGCCGTGGAACTGGCCGCCACAGACATACTGATGGATGCCGGGCAGGAGAAGATCAGTGATACGTGCGGCGTGCTGAAGGGGATCCTCAAGGACATGGCGAAGCAGGTTGCGGCAGCCGACTGGCCGGCTATCGCACGGCTGGACATGGAATTCCACACCTCACTCGTTGCCGGTACGGGGAATTCCCGCCTCATCCGGATTTACAACACACTGGCCGCCGAATCGAGAATGTGCATTCTCAGCCTGCAGGTTTCCTATCCCAGGGTTGGCGCTCTGGTGGAGGAGCACCAGATCCTCCTGGACCTGCTGGAAGCGGGAGACAGGAAAGGGCTTCAGCGAGCCATCAAACGGCATCTGGGCCAGGCAGTTGAGGATCTCACTGCCACAACGCCTGAGCCAGCACCACCATCGGCTTGACACAGCGAGGCGCCGCCCCAATGAGGACCGTCCGGCGGGGGCAAGAGCCCGGGCAGCTCTGCCCGGGCTCTTGCCTGCCAGGAGTGGCGAGAGTTGGGGTTCCGGATTAGTCGGTCGTAGCGGGAAGATCCGCGACAACCCACATTTTGCGAAGCGTTTCGTGGATGGTCCAGTTGCCCTCCCAGCCTGCAGGCGTCACGAACAGAGAACCGGGACCGATGTCGAAGCTGGTCCCGTCCGGTTCGGTGATGGTTGCGGTCCCGCTCAGGATTTGGCAGATCTCGTCGTAGCCAGGCCTGGTGCTCTTGAACGTTCCGGGGGTTACTTCCCAGATGCCCGTCTTCAATCCGGCCCGCTCCCACAGACGCAGGGACACCTCGGTCTGGCCGGGCGTAACGGACGTTTCCTTGGATTTGTGCTCCCCCGGGTCCACGGTTGTTGCATCGCTCATGACGGTCGCCTTGACCATAGTTTCTCCTTCTCGGGCTGGGCCCTTCGTACTGTGTGCCCGCCTTGATTGGAAGAGCACCTTTCAATCCTAGCAATTGTCAACAATTGACGATAGCCTTGAAAGGAAATCTTGCATTGGGGATGGGTCGGACATAGGGGGCTGGTCCGCAGGGGGCACACTTGCTCGGCGTCAGGAACAGAAAGGCAGAAAATGCGACAAAGCCGTCGTGAGTCCCTGCGGATGGCCCTCATCGGAGCTTCCTACCAGGCCACGGAATGCTCAGCCTGATTGTGCTTATCACGGCAGCGCTTCTGACCAGCTCCTGCGCCGTCTCGCTCCCACCCCGGTCAGTTACAGGAAGAATCCGCAAGAAAAAGGTCAGAAATCTGTTGCCGTGGCGCATCGGTGCCGGAATCCTGGCACTGGGCTCGGTCCTTTTGGCGGTTCATATTCAGCAAGGGATGTTCCAGTGACTGGCCCGTCGCCGAAGAGGGCGGACATGAGCTTCAGACAAGCTACACCCCGCCCCGGAGGTCTTCTTCATGCCGCCGTGCCGTCAGTCCGGCAGCGGGGCCGGGTCCAGCAACTGGGCCAGGTGGAGCGCCGGCCTGGCGGCGTCGAGCTGGCGCACCTGCATCGCACATGAGAAGCCGTCGGCGAGAACCGGAGTGCCGCCGTCGGTATTCCTCAGCGCCGGCGCCAGAGCGTTTTCCGCCACCTTCATGCTCAGCTCATAGTGCTGCCGCTCGAAGCCAAAGTTTCCTGCCACACCGCAGCATCCTGAAGCGTCGGTCACCTCGGTGATGCCCAGCTTGGCAAGGGCAGCGCGCTGAACGTTGCCCCCGAATACTGAATATTCATGGCAATGGGTTTGCAGCACCACCCCGGATGGCAGCGGAACCGCGGGTGAAGGCTGCCATCCAGCAGATGCAAGCTCCCCGATGTGGGCGGCAAAACTGCGCACCCGGGCCGCCACCCGCCGGGCCTGCTCGGTGGGGACCAGTTCCGGGAGGTCTTTTCGCAGGGCTGCGGCGCAGCTGGGTTCGATCACGACGATCGGCCGGCCCGTGCCGTCGTCGAGCAATTCAGCCGCCTTGCCGAGCAGCTTTGCGGCGGTGTCCAGCTGGCCTGTGGAGATCCATGTCAGCCCGCAGCAGGCGTCTGCCGAACAGCTAGCGCCTTGTCCCGCCTCGGCAAGCACCCGTGCGGCCGCCCCAGCCACTTCGGGGCGGAAGCCCTTGGTGAAGGTGTCGACAAAGAGCACCACATCGCCGTCCGACCGCCTCCCCTCCCTCTTGCCAGCCAATTCAGCCTTGCCAGCAGCTCCAGTCCTGCCACGTCGTCCGGCGCCGGCTTCCACCTGCTTCCGCCAGTCCCCGGCTGCTGCGAAACGGGGAAGGCTGCGCTGGGTGGTAAGGCCGCCCAGCGCAGCTATTGCCTTGCCCAGCGGGCTGGCAAGGACAGCGTTCACGACGGGTGCCATTCGTCCTGTCACCTTCAGCCAGCGCGGCAGCCAGCCCAAGGAATAGTGCGAAAGCGGACGCAGGCGGCCGGAGTAGTAGTGGCTGAAGAACTCCGCTTTGTAGGTGGCCATGTCCACTCCGGTTGGGCAGTCACTGGAGCAAGCCTTGCAGGCGAGGCAAAGGTCCAGCGACTCCCGGACTTCCTCCGATTTCCAGCCCTCTTCGACCGTGCGGGCGCCACGGACCATCTCCTGAAGTACCCGGGCCCTTCCTCGGGTGGAATCCTTCTCATCTCCGGTCGCCCGGTAGCTCGGGCACATGACGCCGCCGGCATCGGCGCGGCACCGCCCGACGCCGATGCACCCCTGAACGGCGTGGACCCAGGGATCAAGCATGTCCTGGTGGCTGGACGGGGCGTTCTTGCCTGTGCCGCCGTGCGGCCGGAGATCGAAAGCGGTGCGCCACTCCCGCTGCGGGACACCGTCCAGCGCGAGGTGGGCGCCGATGGGATCCGGATCCGTCAAGGAACCCGGGTTGAGGATCCCGGCAGGGTCCCAGAGGCGGCGGTAGGAGCGAAAGGCAGCAAGCATCGTGGGAGAGTACATGATGGGGAGCAGGGCAGAGCGTGCGCGCCCGTCACCGTGTTCCCCGGAGAGGGATCCTCCGTGGCGGACCACCAGTTCCGCGGCTGCGCGCGAGAATGATTCGAAGACGGTGCGGCCCGCCTCGGTGCGAAGGTCGTACGTAATGCGGATGTGCATGCAGCCTGCTCCGAAGTGGCCATACATGATTCCCGTGAGCTTGTACCTGGCCAGCAAGTCCTTCAGATCGGAGAGATAGTCGGGCAGATTCTTTGGGGCGACGGCGGAGTCCTCCCAGCCCGGCCAGGATTCACCTCCGCCGGCCAGCCGGGCAGACAACCCGGCGCCGTCTTCGCGCACGCGCCACAGTGAGGCGCGTTCCACAGGGTTGGGCACCGCTCGGCCCTCCACCAGCCGTCCGTTATTGCGCAGGGTGGCCAGGAGCCGGTCCGCCTCGGCGGCCACGACGGCCGGATCGTCGCCGTCGAGGTCGACATACAGCCAGGCCTTTCCTTCCGGGAGGCCCTGCACCGAATCCTCGCCGCGCCTGAAACGCATGGTTTCAACGATCGCCTCATCGATGCCCTCGACGGCGGCAGGCGAGAACCGGAGGATCTCCTCAATATCCCGGGCGGCCTCTACGACGTCGCGGTAGCCCAGGCATACCAGGAGGGAACTGGCAGGCTTGGGGACCAGCTTCATGCGCGCCCCCACAATGACCGCGCAGGTGCCTTCGGAGCCTGCGAGCGCGCGGGCCACGTCGAAGCCCTTCTCCGGAAGGAGGTTCGCCAGATGGTAGCCCGAGACCTGGCGCTGGATGCGTCCCAGTTCGGTACGGAACTCGGCCAGGTGCCCGTGCGCCAGATCCTTAAGACCCGCGTTGAGGGATTCTGCCCGCTCGGCGGAGGCCCGGTCTTCGGGATCGGTAGCGCGGAGTCCGGTGGCAGTGGCTGTCAGCCGGGCGCCGTCGGAGGTGACTATATCCAACTCGGCCAAATGGTCCGAGGTCCTGCCATAGCGCACTGAATGGTTTCCGCAGGCATCATTGCCCACCGAGCCGCCCACTGTTGCCCGGTTCTTCGATGACGGGTCGGGCGCGAAGGTCAGCCGCTGATCCGTAAATTTTTCGACCGTGCGGGACAGCACGGACAGGACTACGCCAGGTTCGACGTCCGCAATCCCCGCTTGTTCGTCAATCGCCAGGATGCTGGCCATATGGCGGGAAAAGTCGATGACCAGGCCGGGGCCCACAGCGTTGCCTGCCATGGACGTCCCTCCGCCGCGGGGAACCACGGGCGTACCGGTCTCGCGGCAGGCGTCCATGGCGGCAACGACGTCGGAAACGCCCCGGGGGTACATCACTGCCACCGGAGGCACACGGTAATTGGAGGCGTCATATGAATATTCAGCAAGCCGGCGCGGGGAAGTCTCTACGGGGATTCCTGCTTCCATGAGGCGTCCTACCAGGACCGGCGTCCCGGTCACCTGCGAGGCCATGGCCGAGGGGTTGCTTCCGGTCACGTCGATGCTCCTATCGGTATGGGCCGGTCGTCCTGGTGCTCCGGACCGCCGACGTTGTGGTTCCAGTCGCCACAACTAGGGAAGCCTAAGCGCTGCGCTAAAAATCGTCAACAATTTACACTCATCCCCTGCGTGGTCTGCGTTTAGCGGAGACCTGGCAGGTCACCATGCGCTCTGGAATCCGACGGCAAGCAAGAGTAGCGTCGACAGGAACATAACGATGCCCAACAGCAGGATGGCCAGGGGCCGGGCGGTCGGAGTGGTTCTTTGAGGGGGCCGGGATGGCTGGATGGAACGCTGACACCGCAGCCGGACCTGTGGGTTCAGGCACAATCACCCTGGTGGAAGGCACCTCCTTCTGCATCTCCTCGCCCAATGGGGACATCCACCCCGAAAATCCGCATGGGGTTTTCTACCAGGACACACGCGTCCTGTCCGGATGGAAGCTGACGGTTAACGGCCAGGCACTTGAGCCGTTGGCGGCGGAGACGAAGGAGCCGTATCGCGCCCTGTTTGCCGGCCGCGTTACCCGGTCAGACGGCTACGCGGACAGCCCCTTAATTGTGGAGCGGCTGCGGGAGGTGGGCGCCGGTATCCAGGAGCAGATTACCGTTCGCAACTACTCGCTCGAGCCCGCCGAATGCGTCATATCAGTACGGCCTGAAGCAGACTTCGCGGATCTTTTCGAAGTCAAGGAAGCACGGATACAGCGGCGCTGGGAACAAGAACGGCAAGTAGCCGGTGATTCGCTGACCATCTTGGGCGCCTGGAATGACGTGCGGAAGGGCATGGTTATCCAGGCTCCCGGCGCCGATGTCACCCATGAGGCTCTCAGCTACCGCGTGTCCGTGGGGGCGCACGGACAATGGAGCACCCTCCTCACCGCAGTACCTAGCACTGAAGCGGCAAGTCCCCCGCCGCCGTCGTTCGTCCATACCGAAGGGGAGGACATATCCCCCCGCGACCGCCGGCGCCAGGAGTGGGTGGCCAAAATTCCCAAACTGCACATGGGCAACCATTCCATCGAACGAACCTTGCGGCGCAGCTACGACGACCTTGGCGCACTTCGCATCGAGGACCCGAACCATCCGGAACGCATCGTGGTTGCCGCCGGCGCGCCCTGGTTCATGACCCTGTTCGGGCGCGACTCACTCTGGGCATCGGAAATGGCCGTCGCCGTTGATCCTTCCCTGGCCCTCGGAACGCTGCAGACATTGGCTGACCGCCAGGGCACGGTAGTGGATCCCGTGACGGAAGAAGAGCCGGGCAAGATCCTGCATGAGGTGAGACTGGACGTTTCCAGCGGGCTTTCGCTGGGCGGGAAGCACATCTATTACGGCAGCGTGGACGCCACTCCGCTGTTCGTGACGATACTGGGAACGGTGAGCCGCTGGGGATTCGCGAAGGACACTATAGCCGCTCTGCTTCCCCATGCGGACCGGGCACTGGAGTGGATCCGGCAGGACGGCGACAAGGACGGCGACGGATTCGTCGAGTACCAGCGCCTCAACCCCCGCGGACTCATTAACCAGGGCTGGAAAGATTCGTGGGACGGGATCAACTTCGCCGACGGCACTATGGCGGAAGGGCCGATTGCACTGTGCGAAGTGCAGGCCTACGTCTATGACGCATACATGGCGCGCGCATGGATTGCCTATGACTCCGGGGAACGGTCTCTTGCTTCCGAGTTAGCCGATCAGGCAGCCCAACTGAAGAAGCGGTTTAACGAACAGTTCTGGATTCCCGAGCGCGGGTACTACGCGATTGCCCTCGACGGCAGGAAGCGCCAAGTTGACGCGTGCGCCTCAAACATGGGCCACTGTCTATGGACTGGTCTCATAGATGAAGACAAGGCGCCCATGGTGGCCGAACGGCTCATGTCCCCCGAGATGTTCAGTGGCTGGGGAGTAAGGACGTTGGCCAGCGACATGGGCGCGTACAACCCTGCCAGCTACCACAACGGATCCGTCTGGCCCCATGACAATGCGGTCATCGTTGCCGGTCTTGTGCGCTACGGTTTCGTGGAGCAGGCCCAGCGGATTTCGACGGCGCTGCTTGAGGCAGCCGATTACTCGAATGGCCGCCTGCCAGAACTGTTCTGCGGCTTCAGCCGCGAGCAGTTCGCTGAGCCGGTGCCTTATCCGACGGCGTGCTCACCCCAGGCCTGGGCTGCAACCACACCGCTGCAACTGGTGACAAGCCTGATGCGCTACGACACGCACGTTTCCCGCGGCGGCTTCTGGATGGATCCGGTGCTTCCGGAATCCTACGGTGACTTGCACATCACGAACGCCCCCATGGCAGGCGGCCGGATAACCATTGATATCGCCAATTCTGTCCCTTCGGTGCAGGGCCTGCCCCACGGGATGGTGTTCCACCAAGGGCATCGGCCATACCTCGCCGAACTCATCGAGCAGGCCGGCCTGGGACCAAAGGCCAGCACCCCGAGGCCGCACATCACCGCCGAAGGTTCTGCATAGCTGGAGTCCGGAATGACGTCCCGGAAGGTCGCTTACTTCTGCTCTAGAGGTTCTGCCTGGAGAGCATTCTGGAATTGACTGACCGTCTCCTGGCGGAAGGCCTCGAAGTCGCCTTGCAGGGCAAGTTCTGCGAGTTTCTCGTGCTCAACAGCTATGTCATGAAGGTCGCTGTAGGTGCGGTGGTCAGCCGCCAGGTACAGACGCAGCTTGGTCTCCCACCCGTTCCACATGCTTTGCAGCGCGGCGTTCCCGGAAAATTCGTAGAAGAGCCTGTGGAAGCGAAGATGAGCGTCAATGCTGCCTGGGATGTCATTGGTGTCGGTGGCCCGGTACAGTTCCTCGATGGTTTGCTTCAGCCGGAGCTGCCCCGGACCCCGCAAGGTAGGGGCCGAGAGCTCGGCAGCATACGGCTCGACGAGGACCCGGATTGCTGCGATCTCCGCTACGTCGCGAGCACTGACTTCCACAACGAATGATCCGCGGAAGGGGATCTTTACGACCAGCCCTTCCTCCTCAAGTTTGGTCAGCGCCTCACGTAGTGGGGACCGGCTGATGCCGAGGTCCGCAGCGATGTGCGTCTCGCGCAGTTGCTCCCCTGGAGGCACGGTTCCGTCAAGTATGGCGGTACGGAGCACGCGGTAGACACCCTCTGGCGTGGTTGTCCGTTGTTCCTGCCACTCGAACTTGCGGTCCATGCGCTGCCTTCCTTGTCGATTGTCGATTATATCGGGCCGCCTGTCAGACCGCGATTGCGGTGTACTTGTACTCCAGGAATTCCTCGATCCCGATTTTTCCGCCTTCGCGTCCAAGTCCGGATTGCTTAACCCCGCCAAACGGTGCCGCCGGGTTGGAAACCAAGCCGGTGTTCAGGCCGACCATTCCAACTTCCAGTTCCGCCGTGAAGCGCAGTGCCTTGTCCATGCTTTCGGTGAACACGTACCCGACCAGCCCCCACTCGGTATCGTTGGCCAGGCGGAGGACTTCTTCTTCGCTGTCGAACGGCAGGATCGCCGCCACCGGGCCGAAGATTTCCGTGCTCATCACTTCGGAGTCCAGCGCCACATCAACGAGGACGGTGGGGGTGTAGAAGTATCCGGGGCCTTCCGGACGGCTGGCGCCGGTCAGCACCCGTGCTCCCTTGGAGACAGCATCTGCAACGAGGCTTTCGACTTTTTCCACACCTTTGCGGTCGATGAGGGGCCCGACGTCGGTACCAGCCGAAGCGCCGTTGCCGACCCGTAGCTCTGACATCTTTTTGGAGAACTTCCCGCTGAATTCCTCGATCACGGAACGGTGGACGAAGAAGCGGTTTGCGGCTGTGCAGGCTTCCCCCATGTTCCGCATCTTTGCCGTCATGGCTCCCTCTACCGCCTTTTCGAGGTCTGCATCGGCCAGGACGATGAACGGTGCATTGCCCCCGAGTTCCATTGAGCAGCGCATCACGTTGTCCGCCGCCTGCTCGAGCAGAACCTTGCCAACCTCAGTGGAGCCGGTGAAGCTGACCTTCCTGGCCACGCCGCTGCTCATCCAGTGATCTACCACGCTGGAGGCCCTGGAGGTCGTGACAACGTTCAACACGCCATCGGGAAGGCCTGCTTCCCGGAAAATTTCTACCAGGGCAAGGGATGTCAGCGGCGTCAGGGCCGCCGGTTTGAAGACCATGGTGCATCCAGCGGCGACGGCAGGGGCAATCTTGCGGGCGCCCATGGCGAGCGGGAAGTTCCATGGGGTCACCAGTACGCAAGGGCCAATGGGTTCCTTGGTGACCACGATCCTGGTGTCGCCGTCCAGGGAGGCTGCGCTGTCACCGCCAATACGGACAGCTTCCTCTGAGAACCAACGGAGCATGTCGGCCCCGTAGGCCACTTCGCCCCTCGCTTCTGCGAGCGGCTTGCCCATTTCCGCCGTCATGATGGCGGCGAGCCGGTCCGTATTGGCGGTCACCAGTTCAAAGGCGCGCCGGAGAATGTCACCTCGTTCGCGGGGCGTGGATTTGCTCCACTCTGCTTGGGCACGGTCTGCTGCCCCGAGAGCCAAGGCAGCGTCCTCAGGACCGCCGTCGGCAACACGTGCAATGATCTCGTTCGTCGCGGGGTTCTCCACCGGGAAGGTAGCTGAATTTGTTGCCTCTTGCCATACGCCGTCAATGAACAGCTGCGTTTGAAGAGTGGTGGGAAATGAAGTGGTCATGTCACGCTTTCGGTAATTGAGGGGCAGAGTATTGGACGGAGGGCTGGCGCGCCTTGAACCGCTCCGGGCGCACGAAGTCCAGGCCCACGAATGACTGCTTGCCGAGCACTTCGTGCGCAGCGATGTGGCCGAAGCCAGTGGCATTCTTGAATCCGCCTCCGGAGAAGCCTGTGGCGCAGTAGATCCTGCTTGACTCGCCGAGCCAGCCCAGCAGCGGGTTCCGGTCCTCCGTGTAGAGGTCCGGAAAGGCGTCGGAGCGGACGATCGTCGGAATGAGGCCGGGGAAGAATTCGGTGACGGTTTCGACAGTCTCGGGGATTTCAACTGCTGAGAGGTCCCGGGGGAAACCATTGGGGTCGGTTGTGACCGTGCCCCGGCCGTCCAAGGTGGCTTTGACGGTGACTCCGTCAACCGTGGGTGCTCCGTACATGGAGCGGTCCTCGTACATCCGGCTGAAAGTGGGGAAGTTGTCCGGAGTGAACTGGGCTGCGTCGCGGGCAACAAACCAGGACAGGAAAACTCTGCGTGTTTCCGTGTGTGCCTTCAGGTAGTCGGGCATGAGCTGCCGGGACCAACCCCCGGAGGCGATGAGGACCTTTCCGAAGGTCCAGGAGGTGCCTCCTGAGGTGATGACAACGCCGTCGTTGGTTTCCCTGATGCTGCTGACTGGAGTGTTGTTGAGGACCGTTGCCCCGTTGGCCGCTGCGGCAGCGACGGCTGCCGTTACTGCCCGGTCGGTCCGAAGAACACCGGCGTTGGGGTCGAACACTGCGGAGTCGTCCGCCCTGAGGTTGTGTTGGGGGTAGCGTTCGGCCATTTCCTCACGGGTCAGGATCTGGTGGGCAGCCCCGTTGATCCGGGTGGTTTCCAGGACGCTGCGGAGGTAGGGTCCATCGGTGCTTCCGATGGACAGTCCGCCACAACGAGTGAGGATATCCTGTCCGGTTTCTGCTTCGAGCTCCGCCCAGAGGTCACGTGAGCGCTCCAGGATCGGGTAGTACCCGGGGGTTCCGCGGTAGATCATGCGGAACAGCCGGGTGTCCCCGCCAACGGCGCTGCGTGCGTGTGCGGGAGTGTGTGCCTCGAAGCCGACCACGGAGTCGGAAAGCCGTGAGGCCTGCCAGAGTGCCATGCTTCCGATGCTGCCAAGCCCAATTACGGCAAGTTTTCCGTCCATTTGCTTAGAACCTCTCCTTGTTGTGTTTGAGGTCCAAGTGAAGGACCTGGTTGGTGCCTATTCATGAAGTCCCGCGAGCCTGCTGCCGAACCTGGCAAGGAGTGAGGTATGCGTGGAATTCCTGCACTCTTCCCATTGATCCGCCAGTCCGAACAGCCGGTACATGCCGTGGACACCCAGCCAACGGATCGGTTCCGGTTCCCATTTCCGTGCGCGGTAGCCGACCCAGGGAAGTGTGGTGCGCTGCGTCTTCCGTTCGAAAGCCAGTTCCGCGAGAGTCCGCCCGCCCACGTAGGCTGCCGTGACGCCGTGCCCTGCGTATCCGGTTGAGGATCCGATCCCGGACGCCGGGTCCCAGTTCACCCCGCCGTTCCAGTCACGGGTGACGCCGAGGACCCCGGACCAGGCGTGGTCCACTTCGAACTGGATGCCAGGGAAGAAGGAGCGGAGCTTGGTGGAGATCAGGTCAATTGTGGACTGGGCAGTTGAACCGGCGCCCCCGGTGCCGGAGCCGTAGCGGTATGGCACTCCCCTGCCGCCGATCGCGATGCGGCCGTCCGCTGTGCGTTGGGAGTAGATGAAGGTATGTGCGGAGTCGTTAAGGCACTGCTGCCCGTTCCAGCCAATTTGCTGCCACGCCTCCTGCGACAGCGGTTTGGTCACAATCATTGAGGAATTGATCGGTATCAGCGTCCTGCCGCCAAGCAGTGGACCGGAATATCCTTCGGTGCAGATGAACGTTTTGGCCGCGGTCACCCGCCCGTTTGGCAGGGTGAGGGTCTTGCCGTTGATGCTGCCGACCCGGCTGCGTTCGTAGATGCTCACGCCCATGGAGGTCAGGGTGTCAGCGAGACCGTAGACGAGTTTGGCTGGCTGGATCCGGGCACAGTGCTTGTAGAAGAGCCCGCCGTGGACGGTGGAGATGTTGACCCGGCTCTGGAACTCGTCCCGGCCGAGCAGGTGTACCTCATCTTCGGTCACCCCATACTTCAAGTCGGCGTCGCGCCTGGTGACCAGCCGGCCGAGCCCTGCCCTGGTGTGGGCAGCCACGAGCGCGCCACCTTTATGCTGATCCGCATCAATGCCCTCGGCCTGAAGAATATCCAGGACGGAGTCGACGCCGGCAATAAACTCCTGCTGGAAGGCCCGGCTCGCGTCCAGCCCGCCCCCGGATACACGCGCAAACGTGGCGCGGTTTCCTGGAATCATGGCAGACAGCCAGCCGCCGTTCCGTCCGGACGCGCCGTAGCCTATCTGCTCTGCCTCAAAAACCGCGACCGCAAGCGACGGCTCGAGCTTCTTGGCGAAATAGGCCGCCCACAGGCCGGTGTAGCCGCCACCGATGATGGCCAGGTCTACTGACCCGTCGCCTGTGAAGCGGGGGTACGCGGGCCTCTTGTCCGCGAGTCCGGCCATCCAGAAGCCGAGCTCTCCGTTTCGGGGTGCTGCCGCAAGGGCTGTCATTGTTGTCCTTCTTTATGTGTGAACCGTTGAGCCAATACGACTGCGGGACATCCCCAGCCTTGGCTGGCTTAGATGTGCCTGCGCCGGATGGCGTGGTGTCAGAAGGCGGTGTAGCCGCCGTCGACGGGGAGGACCGCTCCTGTGATGTAGGAGGATTCCGGTGACGCCATGAAAAGTATGGCGTCGGCGATCTCTTCGGGCGTTGCGAGGCGTTGGAGCGGGATCTGGCCCTCCCGCTCGCGGCGGTAGGCCTCGGGGTCGGGCCTCCGCTGGAACGATGCCTCGATGACGGGAGTGACGGTCAGTCCTGGCGCAACAACGTTGACGCGGATGTTGCGTGAGGCCCACTCGATAGCAGCTCCCTTGGCGAGCATGATGAGACCGCCCTTAGCCGCGGAGTACAGGACTTCGCCGGGTTTGCCAACCAGTCCCAGTCGTGAACTGACGAGGACGAACGAGCCGCCTGTGGCGGGCATCAGTGGTGCGAAATGCTTCATCATCAGGAAGGCACTGAGCAGGTTGCTGTGGATTACGTTCTTCGCATCCTCATACGCCATCTCCGTCAGGGGGCCGCTGACCTGCAGTCCGTGGTTAAGGACGACGACGTCCACGGTTCCGAACGATTCGGCGGCCTGGCGGGCCAGGCCTTCGACGAAGGCCTCATCGTTGAGATCTCCAGGGACGTACAGGTCGCCGGGCTGGGCGGTATCAAGTCGCTCCCTGCGGCCCGTGAGCAGCAGTCGGGCGCCTTCGCGTCGGAAGCGGGAACTCACTGCTTCCCCGATTCCGCTGCTGGCACCGGTTATAACGGCAGTGGACTTATCAAGCCTCATGGGGTCACTCCTTGGTACGGTGAATCGCTTGGGTTGCGGGCTTTGGGACGGGATGTCCGTCAGGGACGGCTCAGCTCAGGAATCCGCGCGCATCCACCCGCCACCGCTCCAGCGATGCGCCCGCGCTGTCCGTGACAATCAATTCCTCAAAATTGATGACAACCGGGCAGACGTGGTTCGGCACGATCGGAAGCACCGTGCCGACGCTCGGGCGGAAATCGCCAGCCGGCAGCGGCAGAAACCCGTGATACTCGTTGAGCTTGGAGAGAATGGCCGACGTGCCGGGCACGGCCCCGTAGCCAATCTCGGGGCTGCCTTCTCGGCTGAGTGCTTTGCTGCCTACATCGAGGATGACCTGATCAGGAACCCAGCTGCTGACCACCGTGCCGGCGACGAACAGAGCAATTTGGTCTTCAGTGCAGGCCCCCAGCCGGGCGTTGTTCAAGTCATTGAACACATATTCTCCGGGCCGGATTTCGGTGATCACGCTGCTGGCGGTGGAGAACTCCACCGTCGGGGTGGAGCCCGCACTGACCACCTCGGGGCTGATGCCCACCGCGCTGAAGCTGCGCACCGCTGTGGTGAGCGCGGCCTCCTGGTCCAGTGCCGCGGCCTTGCGGGCGTCCCGGTTGGAGCTACCGTGACCTGGATACGTGAAGATGCCCACCGGGACGAGTCCGCGTCTGCGGGCGGCAGCTGCGAGGTCGCCTGCGATCTCGGGCGGCGCACCGGAGCGACGAGCACCGCAGTCCACCTCGATGACAACCTGCAGCCGTTCGGCTTCAGTGCCCATCGCGTCAGCAAGGGCATCGATAGCCGCGAAATTGTCGACGCCGACCCGCAGCCGGGTGGTGACGGCAAGTTTGCGCAGCCGCAGGCCTTTCGTTCCCGAAGGCCAGATCGGGTAGGCGATGAAGATATCGTCGAAGCCCGCTGCGGCGAAGACTTCGGCCTCACCAACGTTTCCTGCGGTAATTCCGACAGCCCCGGCCTTGACCTGGCGCCAGCCGATTTCCACACACTTATGTGTTTTTACGTGCGGCCTGACGTCGAGGTTGTGCTGGGCGGCGAAGCCCTGCATGCGATCGATGTTGTCCTGCATCACGTCGACCAGAATGATCGGCGCAGGGGTGTCAATTCGCCCGGCGAGGGCGTTGAGTGCTCCCTGAATACGGTTCACGCTTGTTCTCCTCATGAATTTGGGCCAGCACGTCCGCCCCTAAACGGCTGTGCAGATCATCTGGATCTCCACAGGAGTGTTCAGCGGCAGTCCGGCGACGCCGATTGCGGTGCGGGCGTGCCGTCCGTTGTCGCCCAACACTTCGATGAGCACTTCGCTGGCCGCGTTGGCGACCTGCGATTGCAGGCCGAAGTCCGGTGTACTGGCCACGAAGACCAGCATCTGCACGATCCGGACCCGCTCCAGATTTCCTACCGCCTGCACGGCGGCCGCGAGGCAATTGACCGCGGTATGGCGGGCGAGGTCCTGCGCCGTTTCCAGCCCGACGTCCCTGCCGACGATCCCTGTGCCCAGCAGGACACCGTCCTTGTAGGGCAGTTGGCCGGAGATGTGGATGCTGGAATCCACCGCTCGGTGGTGCACGAAGTAGGGGTTGTCCGCGAGGCTGGGAAGGTCCAGGCCGAGGGCCCGGAGCCGGTCCAAAGCGGAGTCCGCCGTTGCGAGGCTCATTGCCGGTCAGGTCCTTCTTACGAGGCAGCCGGTCGTGGCAGGCCAAAGAGGACGGGGAGATCGGCGATGTCGGTGATCCGCTCGTAGCCGAGCCAGTGCTCGTCGTGCTCGAAGCCCCGGTCAACGTACACCTTGTTCTTAATGCCCATGATGGCTGCAGGCCTGTGGTCATACATCGGGCTCGCAGAGACATGCACGATCTCGTCCGGTGTTACGCCAAGCTTGTCGAACATGTACTCAAAGGCTCCGAGTCGCGGCTTGTACATGCCCATCTGCTCGGCGCTGATGATGACGTCGAATGGGGCCTGGAGGTTCGCCGCAAGGCGCACAGCGTGGGCGGTGTCACTGTTGGTGATGATGACCAACGGAACTTCCTCAGCCAGCCGGTTCAATGCCTCGGTCACACCCGGGTACGGGCCAAAGGACGGGATGTTCTCATAGACTGCCCGCGCGTCGGCGGCACGGAACTCGAGGCCTACCCGGCGCGACGCGCGTTCCATGGAGTCGGCAACGATCTGGTGGAACGGCTTGTATTCGCCCGTGCACTCGTCGATGCGGTACGCCTTGCAGGCCCGCAGGTACTCGTCCGCGATCTCTGCCGGCAGCCGGTCGCCCAGGACTTCGCGGATCGCGTCGTTGATTGCGAACTTGATCAGCGTTCCGTTCATGTCGAACGTAGCGAACTTCGGTTTCGTTTCGAATGCCATTTTTCCTCCACATTATCTTGGTCGATTGTCGACGACACTTCCACGAGCTTGTCGATAGCTGCTTACGAGGAGTGCCGTCGATTGTCGACAATAGTCGCCCTACCTGTAGATTGTCAACAGTTTGTTCGACTTGGGTGAGTGTCCGGTGCTCCGGTCATAGCACGACGGCGGGAGGCCGGCAGATCTGCCGGCCCCCCGCCGTCGTGGTTGAGCGGAAAGGGAGCTAACCCGCCAGCCCGGCCACCAGGAAGATGACTGCGGCGATGGCGAAGCCCATGACTCCGATGAAGGTTTCCATGACCGTCCAGGTCTTCAGCGTGGTCTTGACGTCCATGCCGAAGAAGCGGCCCACCAGCCAGAAGCCCGAGTCGTTCACGTGCGAGACCACCACGGAACCGGCGGCCACGGCGATCACCATCGTGGCGATCTGCATGCCGTTCAGCCCGGCGGATGCTACGGCGGGCGCGATGAGCCCCGCGGTGGTGGTCAGGGCCACGGTCGCAGAACCCTGGGCGATGCGCAGGATCGCGGAGATCAGGAAGCCGGCCAGGATGAGCGGAATGCCCATGTTGCCCAGCACGTCGGCCAGCGCGTCGCCGATGCCGGAGGTGCGCAGCACGCCGCCGAACATGCCGCCGGCGCCGGTGATGAGGATGACCGAGCAGACCGGTCCCAGCGAGGATTCGAGCAGCTTCTCGAGGGCGCCGGTGTGGACGCCGCGGCGGGCGCCAAGGACGAACATCGCCACGAGCACGGAGATCAGCAGTGCCACCGGGGTCTCGCCGAGGGTGCGCAGCAGCTGGAACCACTGCTCGTCCTTGACGCCCTCGGGAAGGACGCCGGAGGCGGCGAGGGTGTTCAGGCCGGTGTTCATGAAGATCAGGACCAGCGGCAGGAGCAGCATGCCAATGACGGTGCGGAAGCGCGGCGGGTGCGATTCAGCCTCGGCGGACGCATGGCCAAGGAGTTCCGGCACGGGAAGCACCAGCTTCTTGCCCGTCCACAGGCCGTACAGGTAGGCGGTGACGTACCAGGTGGGGATGGCGGTGAGCAGGCCGGCGATGGTCACCAGGCCGACGTTCGCTTCAAAGAAGGCCGACGCCGAGACCGGGCCCGGGTGCGGCGGCAGGAAGATGTGCATCACGGAGAACGCGCCGGCGGCCGGGAGGCCATAGCGCAGCACTCCCCCGCCCAGCCTGTGGGCGACGGCGAAAACGACGGGGAGCATGACCACAAGGCCGGCGTCGAAGAAGATGGGGAAGCCGAAGATCAGTGAGGCAAGGCCCAGCGCGAAGGGGGCGCGCTTCTCGCCGAAGATGCCGATCAGGTAGTCGGCCAGCACCTTGGCGCCGCCGCTGGTTTCCACGATGCGGCCGAGCATGGCGCCCAGGCCGACGAGCAGTGCCACGGTCCCGTGGGTCGTCCCGAAGCCGTTGATCAGCACCGGTACCACCTGGTTGGCGGGGATCCCGGTCGCGAAGGCCGTGGCAAGGCTGACCACGATCAGGGCGAGCAGCGCATGCATGCGCAGCCTGATGATCAGGAACAGCAGGACGCCGATCGCCGCGGCCGCGATGAGCAGCAGCGGTCCTGCGCCCAGCGTTTGAGTCCATCCTTCGATGGTCATGGTTCTCCTTTGAAACAGATTTCTTGGGGGGTGGGGATAGAAAGAGAGTGAAGGGGCGCCTAGTTGGCAGGAGGTGCCTGGTCCGGGGAGAGCTTGAGCGCGGCCAGGATGGACTGGATGAGTTCCTCCGGGGTGCGGGTGATGTCGAGGCGGAGGCTTCCGGCCTCCACTTCCGCGTCGGTGAGGGGCTCCAGCGTAGCGAGCTGGCTGGGCAGGAGCGTGGGCGGCATGAAGTGGCCCTCACGTCCCTGCATGCGCTCGCTGAGCAGGTCCGCCTCGCCGTGCAGGTGGAGGAAGATGACGCGGCCTTCGGCCTTGGCCAGGAGCTGCCGGTAGCTCTGCTTGAGCGCGGAGCACGTGAGTACGGTGCTGTGGCCGTCCCGCGCCTGGGCGGTCATCCAGTCCTGGATCTGCTGCAGCCATGGCCAGCGGTCCTCATCCTGCAGCGGAATGCCCTGGCTCATCTTGTCGATGTTGGCCTGGGGGTGGAATTCGTCGGCCTCGGCGCAGGCCCAGCCGAGGTGCTTGGACAGGGCCGCGGCGATCGTGGACTTGCCCGAACCGGCAACGCCCATGACCACCAGATGCGTGGCTGGATACTGCATGTTTTACCTCCGAAGAAGACGTCTTTGGCTTGTGGAAGAAGCTCAATCTGCAGTCCTACTCGGTCTGCGCTGGGAATAAGGTATCACCAATTCATTTAAAAGATACTATCTTTTCGTGTCACAGGTCATACCTTTTCTTTTTCTTCCGGTACTCTGGAGAGGCGCTCGGCGCGCTGAGGGAAGGCAGGATCATGTCGACGGCGACAGAAGACCACGCGGATAACGCGTCCGACGGCGGGTTGTCACCCGCCATGCATGAACGCGTGCTTGACGCTGTGGGCGTGGCCATCGCCTCCGGCAGCCTCGCGCCGGGAAGCCGCCTGACCCTCGAGGGCCTCCAGCAGGAGTACGGCATTTCCCGCACTGTTGCCCGGGACACCATGAAGGTCCTCGAATCGATGAACCTCGTCTACTCCCGCCGGCGGGTGGGCATCGTGGTGCAGGACCCGCAGCTCTGGAACGTCTACGATCCCAAGCTGGTCCGCTGGCGCCTCGCGTCGGAACGCCGCGCCCAGCAGTACGCCAGTCTCACGGAGCTGCGCATCGCCGTCGAGCCCATTGCGGCGGCCGGTGCCGCCCGCCGGGCCAGCGCGGCAGAGCGCAGCCAGCTCGTGGCCTTGGCCGCGGACCTGCGGCGGCTGGGTGAAGCGGGCGAGCTGGAGGCATTCCTCGAGGCGGACATCGCCTATCACCGGCTGCTCCTGAAGAGCTGCGGCAACGAGATGTTTTCGGCCCTCGACGAGATGGTGGCCGAGGTGCTGACCAGCCGGACGAAACAGGGCCTCATGCCGTTCAAGCCCCGGCCCGAAGCGCTCGACGCCCACGAGAAAGTGGCGGCGGCGGTGGCCGGCGGGGACGCCACGGCTGCCGAGGTCGCCATGCACCACATTCTCGACGAGGTGCGTGAGGCGATGGGGCTACATCTGGCCCCCGCCGCTGGCTGAACTTTTGAAACCGAGCCTGTCGAATCTCCTGGGCCGGGAGCATAATTTAACCCCGCTCAATCTTTCACGTGCCGTGCACGCGGGCGGGTAATTCACCGGCTGGACCCTTATGGGGTGCCGGCATCCTGGCGAAAGGTGGGCCGGGCTGGTCCACCGCTTCGCACCCTTACCGAAATGGAAACACCGGTCTCAGAGGGTTGGAAGAAAATGTTGTGCAGGACCAGAACAGGATTGATGTCCCTGGTCGCGGCTGCTGTCTTGGCAGCAGGATCCTTGCCCGGGACTGCCGCCGGCAGCTCCGTGCTTCATGACGATGATGATGATGACTCCAAGCTGACCTCCCAGCAGCGCGATCTCGTCGAGACGCTGAGGGATGTCACGGAGGACTACCGTTCGCTGGATGAAGCGATGGAGGACGGCTACAAGAAGGTGACCGGATGCGTCGAGAAGGCGGGTGTTGGCGCGATGGGGTTCCACTACGCCAAGAACTCCCTGATCGATGCCAAGACTGACGCACACCATCCGGAAATACTCGTGTACATGCCCAACAGGCATGGACGGTACAAGCTGGTTGCCGTTGAATTCCTTTCCACGGCGAAGAAGCGCCCCGTGATTGCGGGCGTGAAATTCGACAACGGGCCGTTCCCCAAGACTTTCGCCCTGCATGCCTGGGTGTGGCGGGAGAATCCTGACGGCATGTTTGCTGCCTACAATCCGGACCTTAAATGCCGCAAGTAGCCGAATGCCGTAAATAGCCGAGTGGCCTAGGAGCGCGCTGAATATATCGTCACGGTCTGGCGTGCCTGCCGGGTTTTCGGGGCCGGTGATTAATGCTGGTGTCATGCAGGGTCGCGAGGATGCTCAGCGTGGGTATTTGGATGTGGAAGCGCTGGCCGGGGAGTTGTTGGCCCCGGGCAGCGTTTTCGCGTTTTTGGCAGAACATCGGGGGAGGTTGTTCCCGGATTCGATAATGGAGGATCTGTTCCCCTCCGGGCGGGGGCGTCCGTCGGTGCCGGCGCCGGTGATCGGCTCGGTTCTGGTGCTGCAGGCGTTGCAGGGGCTCTCGGACCGCGAGACCGCGGAGGCGTTGACGTTTGACCTGCGGTGGAAAGCCGCCTGCGGGTACGGGCTGAACCAGGCCGCGTTCCATCCGAGCACGTTGACGTATTGGCGCCGGCGGCTGGCCGCGTCGGGGAATCCTCACCGGGTCATGGAAGCGATCGCGGAGGTCGTCGCGGAGACCGGAATCCTGAAAGGCAAGCGCCGCCGGGCATTGGATTCTACGGTCCTCGATGATGCGGTGGCCCGGCAGGACACGGTCACTCAGCTGATCGCCGGGATCCGCCGCTTCGGCCGGGACGTGCCCGGTGGCAAGGACCTGATCGCGGCCCACGGCACCGGGTATGACTACACGCGCACCGGCAAACCTGACATCGCCTGGGATGATCAGGACGCCAGGGACGGGCTGGTCTCGGCGCTGGTCACGGACGCGCTGGCGCTGCTGGCCGCGGTCGATCCCGAAACGCTCGAGGGCAAGGCGGCTGATGCGTACGCGCTACTGGCCCTGGTAGCCGGGCAGGACGTGGAACCGGCCGAGGATTCGGACGGGACCGATGGGCGGTGGCGGATCGCGCGCAGGGTCGCCCCCGACCGGGTGATCTCGACGGTGGACCCCGATTCCAGGCATGCCCACAAGACCCGGGAAGAGCGCCGGGACGGATACAAGGCCCACATCGTGATCGAACCCGATACCGGTCTGGTGACCGCCGCGATGATCACGAAGGCCGCGGGCGAGGGCACGTCCGATGCGGACGCCGGGGCGATGCTGCTGGGCCAGGACGGGACGGTCACCTCAGACGTCCAGGTGTTGGCGGACTCTGCCTACGGGACCGGGGAACTGCTCAGGACCCTCGCCGCGGCCGGACACACCGCGTTGATCAAGCCCAAGCCCTTGGCCAGGGCTGTCGAGGGCGGGTTCACGATCGATGATTTCGCCTACGATCAGCTGGCCGGGACGCTGACCTGCCCCAACGGGCTGGTCCGAACGATCACCGCGAAGGGCTATGTCACGTTCGGTGCAGGCTGCGCCGGTTGCCCGCTGCGCTCCCGCTGCACGACCGCAACCCGGGGCCGGAAGATCGAACTGCACCCGGAGCACGCGCTGATGCGCGAACACCGCGCCGCATCACGTGCGGAGGGGTTCCACGCCGACTACACACGCCACCGCCCCATGGTCGAACGCTCCATCGCCTGGCTCGTGAAAGACAACCGGCGCCTGCGCTACCGCGGTACGACAAAGAACCACGCCTGGTGGCAGCTGCGCATCGCCGCAGTAAACCTCAAACGCCTCCTGAACCTCGGTCTCACCAACGACAAAGGATCATGGGCCATCGCATGAGGGACACACTGGACCCCGGGAAGGACCCGGAAAGGCTCTTCCTGGGTCGGATACACGGGCCCGAACCGACGACTGGCCTCCAAAAGAATCCGCTCCGACCACCCGCACATGCCTGAGAAGCCGGGCAAAGCGCTCACGCACCCGCCCAACCCCTCAAAAAGCCCCTAGTTCAGCAGTCTCCTAGATGACCGAAACTGACGGGAGGCCGGCATTACTGCCGGCCTCCCGCCGTCGTGCTTCCAGCTGGCCGACGCCCGCCCTACCAGAGCCGGGCGCTGGAGTACGGAACGCTGGGCAGGTCGCCGGCTTCCCAGGACGCATGGGAGCGGACGCCGGGGCTGTGCCCCCGGCCGTCGGTGAGGACGGATCGGACGGTGGCGGTGACAACCCAGAGTCCGATGAGAAGCAGGATAACGAGCAGTGCCATGGTGTTTGTGCCTCGTGTTGGTGTGGGCGGATGGGATGGCTTCAGTGTCCGCAGCGGGCGTGTGAGCCAGCGTGTGAATGCCCGCTGACGCCACGGAGGGCCGGGGCTAGAATGACGCGTATGGCCGAAAGCACCATTCGGCTCCTCGGTCCGCCGGCGATCGAGTCCACTGGCACTTCTTCTCCGCAGCCCCGGGGCCGCAAGGCCTGGGCCGTGCTGGCCTACCTTGCGCTGCAGCCGGACGGCACCGGGCGGTCGCGGCTGGCAACGCTGCTGTTCCCGGATGCGGCAGATCCCCTCGGTGCGCTGCGCTGGAACCTCTCGGAGCTTCGGCGGACGCTCGCGGGTGTGACGTTCGACGGTGATCCGGTCCGGCTGGTGCTGCAGCCGCCGTGGCGGTGCGACGCCGTCGAACTGGTTTCATCGGGTGCGCTCCCCCGCCCGGACCCGCGCAGCCTGAACGGCCAACTGCTGGAGGGCCTGTCCTTCGCCGACTGCCCGGTTTTCGATTCGTGGCTGGCGGACCAGCGCTACCGGCTGGAGAACTGCGCGCAATCTTGGCTGTACGAGTCGTCCGTGTCCGCGCTGGCCTCCGGTGATCCGCGGGAGGCAGCTGAGCTTGCCTCGCGTGTGCTGCAGCGCGACCCCTTCCACACAGACTGCAACGCCGTGCTGGTCAGGGCACTCGTGGCGGCCGGCGAGCACCGGCGCGCACGGGAGCACGTGGCCAGGTGCGCCGACCTTTACCGGGACGAACTGAACCTGCCGCTGCCGCCCGAGATCCGCCGCGCCCTGGCAGGCGCGGAACCCGAGACCGACCCGGGGATCCCCGCCACGGCTACCACGGTGCGGTCCTACCTCGACGCCGGCGGCGCCTCGCTCCTGGCCGGGGCCGTGGACCGGGGGCTGGACCAGCTGCGGCTCGCCGTCGTCCTGGCCCAGCGCACGCCGGACAGGCACCTGCTGGCCGAGTCGCTGGTCACGCTGGCCGGGGCGATGATCCACCAGGCGGGCGGCCGCGGTGCGGAGGTGGCGGATTTCCTGCACCGGGCGCTGTCGGCGGAAGCACCGGCGGCCGGCATGCGGGGCAAGCCGCCGTCGGACGCGTCGCCGTCGGAAAAGCACGACGGCGCGTCCCCCACTTCCGCGGCCGCCTACCGCGAGCTGGGGTACTTGTCCGTCCAGCGCGGTGTTCCGGACCGGGCAGCGGGCTGGCTGCAGCGGGCAAGTTCGGCCGCTGCCGGATTCCCCGAGGAGCAGGCACGGGTCCTGGCGATCCAGGGCATGCTGGCCTCGGACACCGCCAGGTACGGGGATGCGATAGATGTGCTGACTGCGTCCATCCGGCTGGCGCGGGAGCTGCGGAACCGCCGGCAACTGGCATTCAGCAGCGCGCTCCTCGGGCGGGTGATGCTGCTGCGCGGGGAGCTGGAACAGGCGGTCGAGCCGCTGGACCATGCACTGCAGTGGATCCTGGCCGAGCACTGGACGGCGTTCGAACCCTTTGTGGCAGGAGTGCGCGGAGAAACCTACCTGGCGGCAGGTGATCTCGAGGCCGCCGCGGAAATGATCGACAGGTCGTGGGTGCTGGCGGACCTGGCCGGGGACCACTGCTACATGGCCCTCGCGGCGGGGGCGGAAGCCCGCTTGTTCCTGGCACACGGCGACCTCGCCGCGGCGCAGCACTGGGTGGACAGAGGGATGCAGCCCAAACCCTGGTACCTCTGGTATTCGGCCCGGCTGCTGGACGTCGCCGCGGAAGTGGCCATCGCCGCAAGGGATGAGCGGACTGAAGAAGTGGTGGAGAGGCTTGGGGCACTCGCGAGCCGGAGCGGAATGCGTGAGTTCGTGGTGCGGGCGCAGTCCCACCGCGCCGTGCTCGGCGATGAGGCTGCAGCCCAGGCCGTTCCCTGGCTGGCGAAGCAGATCGACAACCCCGCCCTGACCGCATTCCTCGCGGCGCGCGGGCAGCTCTGAAGTGAGCTCAGTCAGCGGTCATTCAGCACCTGGCTGACTTCCAGGAAGAACTTCACGCCGCCGTCGGTCAGCAGCCGTTGCCGCCAGCGGGTCTCCCGCGCTTCCATCAGATGGAGGCAGCCAAGCGCACGCCTGACGGTTTGGTTGATGTCCGATGCCCACGACTCCGGTATTGGGTGGCCGGAGCGGGTCACAAAACCGGCGGCCTCCAGGGCAGCGCGGATCGCTTCCACCTTGCGGTTCCAAGGCGGGGCGATGCCGGTCAGATGCCAGAACGCGTAGAGCCGGGTGACGAGGTAGACGGCGTCATGTTCCGGCCTGCCGATCTTGTCGATGACAAGATCCCACAGGTCCGCCGGCCGCTCCAGGGCCCGCCTGCCGGCGGTTGTCAGCACCAGCCGGCCCTTCAGCTTCCTGAGCAGCCGCCACCTGATGACGTGCTCCCGGAGCTCCATGACAGTTACCGCATGCGCCTCCCGGTTCGCCTTGCCCATCACCATGTTGCTCCAGCCGAGTTCCTCTATGGCCCGCAGCACCATGGCCGGTTTCAAGTAGCCGTCCTTGGTGAGTTCCACGCCGTCGGGCGACGCCTGCTCCAGCAGCCAGCGGACCGGCCGCAGCACGGCATCGCGGTCCTCGTCCGTGAGCGGCTGGGGCCACCACTGAAGGCTGAGGTTCCGCAGCTTGCGGTTTACGCTCTGGACGTCAAAGGCTGACGCGTCGAATTGGCGGCCGCTCTGGCCGGTCAGCTGAAAGACCCAGCTGTCCGCGTCCGCGTACTCGGCATGGTTCCTGTCCGCCAGGATCTGCACCAGCCGCGTGTAGCCCGCCGCACCGCCCGAATCTTCCACGGGACCCCGGCTTGCACCCTCCAGGCAGACCAACTCGCCGGCAGCAAGGTCGACGGCGCCCAGAAGTTCCACCTCATGCGTCCAGCAGTCACCAAAGTCGTACTCGTACTCAATGCGGGACCTTCCCGGCTGTTTCGCGTCCAGAAGGTCCGAAAGCACGACGCCGGAAACCGCCGCGGCCTCAGCTTCTTCCGTTTCGTAGTCCGGCCCGGCGAGAACCGCTGGCTTGCCTTTTCGGTCCACGTACCGGATGCCGTAGAGGTGCCGGTCCTCCCAGCCGAAGGCCGCCTGGACAGCGAGATGGAATTGGGGAACAGTCAGGTCCGCCGGCAGCTGAAGCCTGCGCCAGATCTCCGGGTCGGTGCCCTGAATACTGACGCGCAGGTCGAAGGCGGGGACGGCGTCGGTGGAGTGCATGATGGCCATTGTTCCATCGACCAACGAAAACAGGGCCCGCCAAAATTGGCGGACCCTGTTCGGAACCTAACGGTCCGGGAACTCTAGGAAATTAGAGAGCCTGGATGTTCACGGCCTGGGGACCCTTGGGGCCCTGCTCGGTTTCGAAGGAAACCTTCTGGTTCTCTTCGAGGGAGCGGAAGCCGGAGGAGTTGATCGCGGAGTAGTGCGCGAAAACGTCCTGGGAAGAGTCGTCCGGGGAGATGAAGCCGAAGCCCTTTTCAGCGTTAAACCATTTGACGGTGCCAGTAGCCATTATTTTTGTCCTTCGTGAAGGTGGAGGAAAAGTCCCGACTTTCGGGCCCTCCGGTGTGGGGTGTTCAAAACCGCTACTTCAGAAGAACGCGGACTTCCGACCGCGCGTACTGCCTGAACTACACAATGCAAACACAACAACGTCATCCACTCTACACGAGATCCCCCGTGCCCCTCGCCAAACTTGCAGGAACAACCTTTCGGCCAGCTATGGAACAGCCGCAGCGCGGGCGAAAAGTCAGAGGTACTGCGTGAACCACTCGGCGGCCAACTCGGCTGCCTTGGCGAGGGTTCCCGGTTCTTCAAAGAGGTGCGTGGCCCCCGGGATGATCTCCAGACGGGTGGGCGCGTCCATGAGCGCCATGGCCTGGCGGTTCAGGCCGAGGACCTGGGAGTCAGCTCCGCCGACAATCAACAGGGTGGGGGCACGCACCGCGGCAAGCTTCTCGCCGGCCAGATCCGGACGGCCCCCGCGGGAAACGACGGCGGCCACCTGCGCATCGGCTTCAGCCGCGGCCCACAGGGCGGCGCCTGCTCCTGTGCTGGACCCGAAATAGCCGATCCGGCTCGACGACGTGTCCTGCCTCGCGCCCAGCCACCGGCTTGCAGTCGCGAGGCGCGCGGCGAGCAGGGCAATGTTGAACACGTTTGCGCGGTCCGGTTCCTCGGCCGGCGTAAGCAGATCAAGCAGCAGCGTGCCCAGGCCGGCGTCATGGAGGACCGACGCCACGTACCGGTTACGGGGGCTGTGACGGCTGCTGCCGCTGCCGTGGGCGAAGACGACGACGGCCTCACAGGGTGAGGGCAGGTGCAGGCTGCCGCGGAGCCGGACCTCTCCGCAGGGTATGTCCACTTCCTCCTCGATTCCGGCATCCCCCGCTGCCTGAAGAGGCCGGCGCGGTGGCCGGGCCGCGGCGTCGAGCATCCGCAGAACCTCTTCGTCCTCCGTCGGCGCGAAGTCACGGTAGTAATAGCCCACGGAGTGGAACATCGTGGCCGGCACCAGGCACACGACGTCGTCCGGTTCAGTAAGCGAGGCGAGCACCCGGGCGGGAGCAACAGGCACGGCCAGGATCACCTTTGCCGCGCCGAGTTGCCTGGCCCTTTCGCATGCTGCGCGCGCCGTCGAGCCGGTGGCCAGGCCGTCGTCGACGATGATGGCCGTGACGCCGTGCAAGTCACTGTGCGTCCGCCCTCGGCGATACCTGGCCAGCCAGCTTTCCAGAAGCTTCCGCTCCTTGCGTTCGACTGCTCCCACATCCCGTTCAGTGAGCCGGTATGTGGCGATCACGCGCTGATCAAGTACCCGGGTGCTTCCCTCTCCGATGGCCCCCATGGCAACCTCGGGCTGGAACGGAACCCCCAGTTTCCGCACAACAATCACATCCAGCGGGGCATCGAGTGCTTTCGCCACCTCGACGGCAACCGGAACACCGCCGCGGGGCAACCCCAGCACCACCGTCTCCTGGCCCCGCAGCCCGGCCAGCCTGTCTCCCAGCCGCCGGCCGGCATCGGCCCTGTCCAGGAACTCGAACATCGAGGTGATCCCTCCCTTCAGAGGCGGCAACGCGAGTAACATCACCAGCACCAGCAATTCCAGTCAACGCCCTTCCGCCAATGCCTTCAAGGGAAGATCTGGAAGCCGGCCCTACCGGAGGGGGAACCATGGAAATGCCCAAAGCCACCGAGGCCGACAAGGAGCGCTTCCGGGCCGCGCTGCCGCCGGATCCCGAGGTGGTGGTGAAGCCGATGTTCGGGAACCTGGGCGCGTTCGTCAACGGCAACATGTTCGCCGGGCTGTTCGGGCCGACCATCGGAGTCAAGCTCTCGGACGAGGACCGTGAAATGCTCGAGTCGTCGGAGCGGACTGTGCCGTTCGGCCCTGCGGAGCGTCCGATGGGCGGCTATACGGGGCTGCCTGAAGTCTGGAACGAAGAGGGCGACGGCGACACCACGCGGGCCAGGGCCTGGGTAACCAAGGCCTTCAATTTCGTGGCAGGGCTGCCGCCCAAGGAACCGAAGGCCAAGGCCTCCAAAAAGTAACGGAGCTAAGGCTGGACCACGTCCACGAGTTCTGAGCGGCTGCCGGTCTCCAGGTCCTCCGTCAGGACCAGCGAGCGGACCTCGGGGCAGTAGTACTTGTGCTCCCGCGCGTTCTTCTCCAGCGGCGTCCAGTCGAGGACCTTCACACAGTCGGTGTATTTGCGGGCCTTGGTGGTGACGGCCTGGCCGGTGGCGATGGTGTCCCTCATGTCCTCCGCGTTATTGATGTAAAACTCCTGGCGGTAAGAATCGCCAACACGCTGGTCGGCCTTCATCCAAATGCCGGCTTTCGCCCCGTCCTTTCCGTGCAGGAAGCTGCCCGCGTGGTGGATCAGGATCCCGTTCCAGTAGTTGTTCACGTCCTCCCCGAAGTACCACACGTCCCCGTTTTTATGCTGCGCCAGGTAATCCCTGGTCTCCTCTACCAGCTGGCCGTTCTTGTACTCCTTGTCCAGATAGACCACCGTCTCGAAGCCCTCGATCTGCATCTTCTCCGGCAGGATCTCGATCTCGATCCGCTCGGTGACTCTGCCTCCCGCCGTCGTCTCATACGTCATCTTCTTGCCGACAGGGAGGGCGAAGTACTTGTTGGTGATGTCGGTGGTGAAATCCGCAGGACTGATCTGCGGGTTGTACTCCCCGGCCCTGCTTCTTTTGATGTTGTCGTTGTAAAAAAAGACCGCCCCGCCGGCAACCAGCAGCAGGACGAGAACACCGAGGAATATTTTGGTTCGCAATAACATGACCTTTTCCCACTCCTTCTGAGTAGAAATTCCTATAAAGGGTCAGAGCACCGTTGCTTGCCCATGGCCATGGAAAAAAGGTAGTGCAGCCCGCCCGGAACCAGAAGACCCCAATGCGGACACCTCCAAGGCCACGATCGCGGCCTGTCCCGAGGCCCTTGCCTGCCACTCGCGGACATTCTAAAATTAGATAACTTATTTTTAGAAGGTGCGCCATGGAACAGGCACAAGCACGCCGCACCGGCAAGCAGCAGGGCGGCGGTTGAGATGGACTGGCAAGGCTGGGCGCTGTTTGGGCTCCTCGCCACCACTGCGCTGACCGCGGTGCTGATCGCGTGCCAGATGGCCGGCTGGACAAGGCTCGACCTGCCGCTGGTCCTGGGCAGCCTCGTGACGCCGGATCCGGACAAGGCGCGTGTCGCCGGGTTCTTCATCCACCTCGCGGCCGGGCAGGTCTTCGCGCTCGGCTACGCGGCGGTTTTCGCTCTGCTGGGCCGAGCCACGTGGTGGATCGGCGCACTGCTGGGCCTCCTGCACGTCGCCGTCGCGCTGACCGTCATCCTGCCCCTGCTGCCGGGCATTCATCCGAGGATGGCCAGCACCAGGGCCGGCCCGGCCAGCCGTTCAGCCCTCGAACCGCCGGGCCTGCTCGGCCTGAACTACGGGATCCAGACTCCGGCAGTAGCCGTGGCGGCCCACCTGGTGTACGGCTCGCTGCTCGGACTGCTCCTCACCGCTGGCTGACAGGGAGAAGGTGAAGCCACGTGGAAACCAGGATGCACTCCCCCGCCCTGGAGGACTACGGGCTGCTGGGCGACACGCGGACTGCCGCGCTGGTCTCGGCCGACGGCGGCATCGACTGGCTCTGCGCGCCCACCTTCGACGGCGATCCCGTCTTCGGCGCGCTGCTCGGCGGCGCCGAAGCCGGCACCTTCCGCGCCGGCCCCGCCTTCCCCGCCGAACGCCTCGTCCGCCGGTACCGGCCGCACACGGCGACGCTCGAAACGGTCTGGGCCGCGGACGGGGGAACACTGACCCTCACCGAAGCGATGGTGGCCGAGGTGTCGGGCCGCCTGCTGCCCACCACCCTCCTGATCCGGCGGCTGGAGGCCGACGGCGCACCGGTACGGGCCGCCGTCGACTTTAACCCCCGGTTCGGCGAGCGCCATCTGCGCCCCCGCGTCCGGAGGGGGCGGCATCTGGTCTGCGAATGGGGCGCCCTGGCCATGTCACTCGGCTGCAGCGGCGGGTTGCGGGTTGAGCCGGGTACGACGGCGGAACTCACCGTTGAGCCCGGCCGTCCCGTGGTGATGGTGCTTGGGTTGGCATATACGGAACCGCTGATCTGGGTGGATCCGGAGACCGCGTGGGACCTGGTGGAAGCCGATGAGGACCGCTGGCGGGAGTGGACGTCGGGCATCAGCCGGGACGTTCCGTTCCGTGAACCGGTGCTGCGGAGCCTGCTGACGCTGAAGCTGCTGACCTACTCCCCCTCGGGAGCACCGGTGGCCGCCCCTACCACGTCACTGCCGGAGGACCCGGGCGGCATCCGCAACTGGGACTACAGGTACGCCTGGCCGCGGGATGCCAGCATCGGCATCGCCGCGTTCCTTGGCCTCGGCAAGGATGCCGAGGCACTGAACTTCCTGAACTGGCTCCTGCACGCCAGCAGGCTGGAGCGGCCCCGGCTGCCGGCCCTGCTCACCCTGACCGGCGGGCATGTCCCCCGCGAGCGCACGCTGGAGAACTGGCCGGGCTACGCGGACAGCTCTCCGGTGCGGGCGGGCAACGGGGCCGCGCACCAGCATCAGCTGGACGGCTACGGCTGGGTGCTCGACGCCGCGTGGAACCTCGTGCGGCAGGGGCGGCGCCTGAACTCGGAGACGTGGCGGGCGATGCGCAGCTTCACGGATCTGGTGGCGCGGCGGTGGCCGGAACCGGACGCGGGCATCTGGGAAATCAGGGCCGATGCCGCGCACCATGTGCATTCGAAGATCATGGGCTGGCTCGCCCTTGACCGGGCACTGCGGATTGCCGAAACCCACCGCATCAGCGCCCGGCGGCGGCGCCGGTGGGAGACGGCACGAAGCGAGCTCACAGCCGACATCAGGGCGCAGGGATTCGACGCCGCCCGGAACACATACACGCGCTCCTACGGATCGGCCGATCTCGACTCGGCCCTGCTGATCCTGCCCGTGACCGGCTTCGAGGATTCCGGCTCTCCGCGGCTGCGGGGGACGGTGGATGCGGTGTGGGTTGAGTTGTCGGCCGGCTACCCCTTCCTCTACCGCTACCCGCCCGGCCAGGACGGGTTGCCCGGTGATGAAGGAGCTTTCCTGCCGTGTTCCTTCTGGCTGGCCCAGGCCCTCGCCCTGACGGGACGGGCAGCCGAGGCTGCGGAACTGTTCGAGTCGCTGCTGGGCTACGCCGGTCCGCTGGGCCTGTTCAGCGAGGAAGCCGATCCCGCCACCGGAACGCTCCTCGGCAACTATCCGCAGGCGATGACGCACGCCGCGCTGGTCCAGGCGGCGCTGGCCCTCCGCGACGCCTCCCACCAGCTGGCGCCCCTCCCGCAGGCCGCGGGCCCGAAGGAAGCCTGACTCCTCCACCGGCACAGCCCTGACGGGAATTTTCGGGGTGAGCCCCCCGCAAAAGGGGGAACCGTCTATCGGATCCTAGGAAAATCCCAACGTCCGGGCGGCAGGCTCGGCGTGGGGGGCATCAACTACACAAACGCACCATGCGCCCCTCGGACAGGACATTTACCATCAGGGGGGACATCTTGAGTGTTCAAAAGCAGGACCAAAAAGAACGGTCGAAAGTCCGGGTGGCCCGGCGCCGGCGGACGATGGGGATAGTGACCCTGGGCGCGGTGCTGGCGTCCGGGCTGACCGCCCTGCCGCCGGCTGTTGCGGCGCTGCCGGCAGGCGGTCCCGTGCTGTCGCAGTCGGTAGTCGCTGGCATGGTGCCCGCGGCGCTGCCCGCCGGCCCTGCGGGCGTGGGCCCGATCGATCCGACCAACGGTTATCCGTACTGGTACGCCGACGGCGGGGACGAGGCCAAGGGGCTGGAGCCCGTCCGGCTGGAGCTGTGCCTTGACGGCTCGGTCTGCCCGGTCATCGGCATCGACTACGATCCGACCCAGCCGCTGGCGATTCCCGGGAATTTCCCGGAAGAGTCATTCTGGTGGTCGGCCGAAACGTCGCTGACCATGCCGGGCGGGGCATCAGCACGGCTGATCATGGCCCAGGAGGCGGCGTTTTCCGGAGTCGGGGACGTGGCGCAGGGACAGCAGAACGGGTTCGCCCGACTGCGGATCCGGCTGGACGACGGCGTACCCAACCAGCGGTACACGTTCACCCACCCGTACGGTGTTGAGGTGCTGACCGCGGATGACCGCGGCCGGATCCGCTTCACCGAAGACATCGGCTGCATGCAGCAGCCGTGCAGCTGGGACGAGCCGTCCGAGGGACGCATCGGCCCCTTCCTGCGGTGGGACCCGGCCGTGGCACCGGCAGCACCGGAAGGCTTTATCGGCGACCCTCTCGTCGAACACAAGGTGGTGGGCAGCCCCAACAACACGGACTACTTCCAGGTCTCCGGACCGGCGGACGCGGGCGGCACTCCCGCGAGCGCCCGGACGGACCTGTTCGCCGTGCAGGGCAAAATCGCCACGCTGAAGGCAGGGGTGGACAAGCCCGGGGGCGTCTACAACTCCAAGCAAACGGTCAAAATCCAGGCGTCCCTGCCGGACAAGGCGAAGATCATCTACACCACGGACGGCACCGATCCCGGGTTCAACGAAGACGGCACCATTAACGGAACCGAAGTCGTGCCTGCCGCGGGCGACATGTCCGCGGTGGCCGCCGTCGAACTGGCCACACCGGGCCTGACCACGCTGAAGTACATGGCGGTGGACCTCGAGGACAAGGAGAAGGCCACCGCCATCTACACCGAAGAGTATGAACTCGACGCCACCCGGCCGTGGCTTGAGGCCAGCCCGGACGCGGCCGCTGGTCCCCTCGCGGGACCGCAGACGGTCACCCTCACAGGGACCACGAACGACCCCTCCGTTGCGCCGGACATCTACTACACCACGGACGGATCGGCCCCGGGTCTGACGGAGGATGGGGAACCGACCGGCTCCACCCGCGAATACAACGATCCATTCCGGCTCGGGATGTCCACCACCATCCGGGCCGTCGCCATCGACCCGGCCACCGGAACTGCCGGCGAGGTGCGTTCCTTCCCGTTCAAGGTCCGCAACCTCTCTGAAGTGGGCCCCCTCGGCGACCACGGCTTCCCGGTGTGGCTGAAGGACAACGGCTGGGAAGGGCAGGAACCGGTCCAGCTGGACCTGTGCCTGGATGACCCGCTGTGCCCGGTGGTCGATGACCGGCCAGACCCGACGCAGCCGACGTCGTTCCCGGACAACTTCCCGGGCGAGGCGTTCTGGTTCGCGTCCGACGCGGAAGTTCCCGTCGACGGCGGGGACGTCCGGCTGACCCTCGGTTCGGAGGCAGCGTTCGGGGCGGATGCCGTGCAGGACAACGCGCAGGTCGGCTTCGGCCGGGTCCGGGTCCGCGGCGACGCGGTCTTCGAGCCGGAGGCAACCTACCGGTTCACACACCCTTACGGGGCCCTGGACCTGAAGGCGGATCTCGACGGCAACATCAACTACACCGAGGACCTGGGCGCCCTGAACGCCACCGGCGACTTCTCGGGGCTGCTGGAGAGCAGGATCGGGCCGTTCCTCCGGTGGACCGAAGGTGCTCCCGAAGGGTACCTCGGCGACGGCGCCACGCCGCACGCCGTGACCGGCAGCCCGTATGACACGAACTACTTCAAGATCGAGAAGATTGCTGCGCCCAGCGGCGATGTACTGGATCCGGAGCTCCTTGGGGAGACCGACCAGTTCGTGGTCCAGGGCCGCATGACCGGCGCCACCCCGCCGGAGCCCACCCCCACGGCAACGACGGCGGGCGGCGTGTTCGCCACCGACCAGCTCGTGGCGCTGACGGCCACCCCGGAGAATGCACAGATCTTCTTCACCACCGACGGCACGGACCCGACGACGGCCAGCACGCTGTACACGGAGCCGATTCCAATCACCGCCGAGGGCACCACCACGGTGAAGTTCATCGCCGTGGCGTTTGGCATCGCCTCTCCAGTGATGACGGAGACGTTCACGGTGGACAAGACGGCACCGGGCCTGAGCGCCAATGTTGACGGCAGCGAGGTCCCTGCGGGCACCGCCGTGACACTGTCCGCCAGCGAGGACGCGGCCATCTTCTTCACGCTGGATGGCAGTGAGCCCACAGCGGACGGCACGCGGTACTCGGCACCGGTGACGCTCGCGGGGGGCCAGACCCTGCGGGCGGTGGCCATCGATGCCGCCGGCAATGCCAGCAGCATCGGCAGCTGGACGGCGGCCGAAGGAACCGGCGGTGAGACCCCCGTTGATCCGCCGGTCGAGGAACCTGCCACGAGGGACGGCATCGGCCGGGACTTCAACGGCGACTCCAGCGCCGATCTCGTCTCGACGGACACTTCGGGCAAGCTATGGCTGTACCCCGGCAACGGCAACGGCGGTTTCGCACCCCGGAAGCAGATCGGGTCGGGCTGGAACGGCATGACCAGCGTGGTCAGCGCCGGGGACACCAACAGTGACGGCAAGGCTGACCTGGTGGCCCGCGACGCGGCCGGCAAGCTGTGGCTGTACCCCGGTAACGGCAGGGGCGGTTTCGCCGCGAAGAAGCAGGTGGGGCAGGGCTGGAACGGCATGACCAGCATCGTTGCCCCCGGTGACTTCAGCGGGGACGGCAAAGCCGACCTCGTGGCCCGCGACAAGGCCGGCTACCTCTGGCTCTACGCCGGTGACGGGCGCGGCACCTACGGCGCCGTAAAGAAGATCGGCCGGGGCTGGAACAGCATGACAATTGTCGGCGCCGGGGACACCACCAGCGACGGCAAGGCTGATCTGGTGGCCCGCGACACTGCCGGCAACCTGTGGCTCTACGCCGGCAGGGGCGACGGATACGTGGCATCCAGCAAGCAGATCGGCACGGGCTGGAACAGCATGACCCTGCTGATGGGACCCGGCGACTTCAGCGGCGACGGCAAAAACGACCTGATCGCCCGCGACAAGTCCGGCAACCTGTGGCTGTACGCAGGCAAGGGCGACGGACACGTCTCTGGGAAGAAGATGATCGGCACGGGCTGGAACTCGATGAAGAACATCCTCTGATCCGTTCCCAGCCAGACTGAAACAGCACAACAGTGGTCTCCGCCGGTTTTCCGGAGGGGACCACTGTTGGTTAACGGAGCGTGCCCATCCAAGCCGAGAGTTTTTGTACAGATAATGGCTCCTGAAGTGCCTGGAGCGGCCGTTATCTGTACAAAAACTCGGGGTGCTTCTGCTTCGAATGCGTTGCGAGGGTCCCCGCCGTTTGGATGCCCGACGGCGGGAGTCAAGTCCGACGGCGGGCCGTAAGGTTGCCGCCGTCGGCCGTCTGTTTGGACTTTCCCTAACTTGGCCAAAAAGCTGCCGAGCAACCCGCGCTCGTGGGCGAACGCTCTCAGCTGCAAGCGTGTCGGGCGATGGGTATTTCTGCCCATCGCGGCTCTCGGCCCCCGATAGTAAATTCATTGGGTAAATACTTTCCGGCCTGACACGGCGCCACGTTCAGGAGCCGAAAGAGGGCCGCCCAACGCTCGCACCCAGGCAGGCAGCCCTCACACCCGCTCGCACACCTCCGCAAAAGGAAGATCGATGAGTCAACCCAGTTACCCCCACGCGCCCCAAAACGGTCCATCAGCTCCGCCGATTCCGCATCCGCCGTCCAGCTATGGCGGGCAGTACCAAGGCGAATACCAGCCGGGGCCCTACGGCGACGTTCCCTACGCCAGCGGGCCGGGGAAGTCGTTCATGACCACGTGGATTCTGTCCCTCCTGCTGGGCAGCTTCGGTGCGGACCGTTTCTACCTGGGCAAGGTCGGCACGGGCATCGCCAAGCTTCTGACCGGCGGCGGGTTCGGCATTTGGGCAATCGTGGACCTGATCATCACCCTGACCGGAAACGCACGGGACAAGGACGGGCGGCCGCTGGAGGGCTACCCGGAGAACAAGAAGAAGGCCTGGATCATCACCGCGGTCGTCTGGGTGATCGGAATGGTGGTCGGAGCCCTGTACATGGTGATGTCCTTTGCCATGGCTTCCCAGATGCTTGTGGGACGGAACACCCCGGCTCCGCCGCTACCCGCTGCCTCCGAAGCGGCACCGGCCCCGTCATCCGCTGCTTCCGAGGCGGCACCGGCCCCGTCATCCTCGGCCACCGACACCGCCACCGCCACCGATGCGAACTCCCTGGTGGTTACCGTGTCCGAGGGCAATACGGTGAAAGTCGGGGTCCTGGACTCCCTCTACATCTCTGAAATTCCGCGCATGTCCTACATGAAGCCGCAGAACGGAGGGTTCCTCGCCATCAAGGTTTCCTGGGAGACGCTGACGGGAAGCAGCAGGACCAGCCCTTACAACTTCGAGGTCTACGACACGGACGGCAATGAGGGCGAGCTGATCTCTCTGGACGAGGGGCTGGGGAGCCTGCCCACTGAGGAAGTTGGCGCCGGTGATGTTCGCCGGGGAATGATCGTGTTCGACGTCAGGAAGGGCCCCGTCAAGGTCGTGGTCAAGGATGAGTTCGGGGACGCGGCATCCACCTTCACCCTGACCACTCAGTAATCTGTGACGGGAAAAACCGAGGTCCTGCCCTGCTGCAGCCCGATTGTTGATATTTTTTGATTGCCGCTCCGCAATGTGCGGGCCGGGGGACCCACCATTTGCCATCGAAAGGCACCATCATGAGCACACCTCAGTACCAGCCGCAGTACCAGGGCTACGCGCCGGCACCGGCTTCCGCCAAGACCAACACGCTGGCCATCGTTGCGCTGATCTCGTCGTTCTTCATCAGCCTGCTCGGCGTCATTCTGGGCCACGTCGCCCTGGGCCAGATCAAGAGGACCGGCGAAGGCGGACGCGGCCTGGCCATCGCCGCCCTGGTCATCGGCTACGCGTCGATTGCCCTCTCGGTCGTCCTGCTCATCGTCGTCCTCGGATCGGCCGCCGCCTCCCAGGCCTGACAGCAGCGCGGCAGACCCCCGCCGGGAACTTTCCCGGCGGGGGTCTGTTGCTTTCTGCCGCGGAAAGACGGACGACGGCGGCGCTCCCCCGCCGCCGTCCGCTTCCGTTTTCTAGGACTCCAGTCCGCGAAGCGTCTCCCTCGCACCGTACCGGTGCAGGCTGGCCAGCGCTTCGGAGTACGCGGTGACAAACCGTTCGTTGTCGATGAGGTCGCCGAAGACTTCCCGGTTCGAGATGAAGGACAGCGGGTCCTGCCGCTGGCGTGCGGCGGCGGCCATCAGGGTGTCCTTGAGCCGGTCCACCACCTCGATCGGGTTGCCCTGCTCGTCCGTTCCTTCGGCATAGCGTGCCCAGCTCGCCACAATCGCAGCAGACCGGCTGATCTCTCCCCCGTTCTCGAGGTTGATCCGCACCACGGGCAGCAGCCACTTCGGGATCCGGTCCGAGCTCTCCGCACACAGCCGGGCCAGGGTGTCGCGGACGTATTCGTTGGAGAAGCGCTCGATCAGGGCCCGCTTGTACGTGCCGAGGTCGATGCCGGGCACCGGCTGCAGCGTCGGCGTCGCTTCCCGGTCCATGTAGTCCAGCAGGAACCGCGCGAACAGCGGGTCCTGCGCCGCCTCGTGCGCGTAGCGGTACCCGGCCAGGTGCCCGAAGTAGCACATCCCCTGGTGGCTCGCGTTGAGCAGCCGCAGCTTCATCAGCTCATACGGCTCCACGTCCTCCACGAGCTGCACGCCGGCCTTTTCGAAGGGCGGACGCCCCAGGCTGAAGTGGTCCTCGAGCACCCACTGCTCGAAGGGTTCGCAGACCACGGGCCAGCCGTCCTCAACACCGAACTCCTCCGCGATGGCCTGCCGGTCCTCGTCGGTGGTGACGGGCGTGATGCGGTCCACCATGCTGTTGGGGAAGGGCACGTGCTCGGTGACCCAGGCGCCGAGAGCCGGGTCCTTGAGCGAGGCGAAGGCCGTGAACATCTCCCGCGCCACGTCGCCGTTGCCCTGGATGTTGTCGCAGGACATGACCGTGAACGGCGCCAGCCCCCGGTCCCGGCGCCGGCGCAGCGCCTCGGTGATGAGCCCGAAGGTGGTCCGCGGCGCGGCACCGGGCTGGAGGTCGTGGACCACATCGGGGTTGTCGGCGTCGAAGCGGCCGGTGACGTGGTGGAAGTTGTACCCGCCCTCGGTGACTGTCAGCGAAACGATCCGGACGGCGTCGGACGCCATTTTTTCGATCACGGCCTCGGGATCGTCGGGCGCGAAGAGGTACTCGATGATGGAGCCGATCACCCGGCCTTCCCGCGTCCCGTCGGGGTTCTTCACCACCAGCGTGTACAGGCAGTCCTGCCGGTCCATGACCTGCTTCATCCGGGCGTCGCCGGGCAGGACGCCCACGCCGCAGATGGCCCAGTCGTGGGCGAGGCCGGCGTTCATCAGCTGGTCCAGGTACATGGCCTGGTGCGCGCGGTGGAAGCCGCCGACGCCGAAGTGGACGATGCCGGCGGTCAGGGCCGAGCGGTCATAGGACGGACGGGCCAGGCTGCCCGGGAGTTCGGTGAGTGTCGCATCGGTGAGCATTGCTGTTCCTTTCAGTGCGGGCTCAGCGGCCCGGGTAGACCACGGCTTTGAGCTGTCCGGGCTGCTTGCCCGCTTTCAGTGCTTCTTCGGCGTCGGCCAGGCCGAACCTGCCGGTGACCAGGATGTCCAGGTCCACCTTGCCGTCGGCTATGAGCTGGATGGCCAGGGGCCAGGTGTTGGTGTAGCGGAAGACGCCGGAGAGCCAGATCTCCCGGTTCTGGATGTACGAGACGGGGAGTTCGACGTCGTCCGCCCCCAGCCCCACGAGGATCACCTTTCCGGCGGGCGCCACGGCCTTGATCCCGGAACGGACCGCCTGCGGTGCGCCGGAAGCGTCAATGAACGCGTCGACGTCGAGCCCCTCCACCGTGTCAGTGCGGGCGTTGAGCGCGTGGGTGGCGCCGTGGTCCAGCGCGAACGCGAGGCGGTCCTCGGCGATGTCGCTGATGTAGATTTCGGTGGCGCCGAACGCGCGGGCGGCCTGGGCGGCGATGATGCCGATGGGTCCGGCGCCGGCGATCAGCACCCGGCTGCCGGGGCGGATGCCGGCGCGTTCGCAGGCCCACAGCCCCACGGAGAGCGGCTCGATCAGGGCGGCCGCCTCGTCGCTGACGCTGTCCGGGATCTCATAGGCGAAGTCGGACTGGATGGTGACGTATTCCGTGAACGCGCCGTCCACCGGCGGGGTGGCGTAGAACTCGATGTCCGGGCAGAGGTTGTACCGTCCGGCGCGGCATTGCTTGCAGGTGCGGCAGGGTCGCTGGGGTTCGACGGCGACCCGCTTGCCGATGCGGGCAGGGTCCACGGCGCTTCCGGCGGCGGTGATCCGGCCGGAGAGTTCGTGGCCGAGGATGAGCGGGTGGTCCACCACGTAGTCGCCGATCCGGCCGTGTTCGTAGTAGTGGACGTCGCTGCCGCAAACGCCGACGGCGGCCACCTGCACCAGGACCTGGTCGGGATCCAGCTGCGGGACGGGCAGCGTTTCCAGGGCCATCTCGCCCTGGCGCTTGAGGACGGCGGCGCGCATGGTGTCCGGCAGGCCTGTTTGGCCGGGGGCTGTCTGGCCGGTGCCTGCCTGGCCTGGGGCGGCGGGCTGGGTGGTTGTTGTCATGGAGGTCATTCCTTTGGAAGTGGAGGGCGTTACTTGGCCGCGCTGTTACTTGACCACGCCGTTACTTGACCGCGCCGAGCGACAGACCCTGGACGAGCTTGTCCTGCGCGGCGAAGCCGGCGAACAGCACGGGCAGGGAGATGATGACGGCGGCGGCACACACCTTGGCGAGGAACAGGCCCTGGCCGGAGACGAAGCCGGTGAGGAACACCGGGGCGGTGCCGGCGACGACGCCGGTGAGGACGCGGGCCAGCAGGAGTTCGTTCCAGCTGAAAATGAAGCAGATCAGGGCGGTGGCGGCGATGCCGGGCATGGCAACGGGGGCGATGATCTTGCGCAGGATGAGCAGGAGGCTGGCGCCGTCGATCTGGGCCGCCTCGAGCATTTCCTCCGGGACTTCGGCGAGGAAGGAGCGCATCATCCACACGGCGATGGGCAGGTTCATGGAGGTGTACATCAGGATCAGGAACCAGATGTTGTCCAGCGCGCCGACGGTCCGGGCAAAGAGGTAGAGCGGCAGGATCGCGGCCACCACCGGCATCATCTTGGTGGAGAGGAAGAAGAACATGACGTCGGTCCACTTCTTCACCGGCCGGATGGAGAGGGCGTACGCGGCCGGGATGGCCAGTGCCAGCACCAGGACGGTGGAGAGGATGGAGGCGGTGGCGGAGTTGATCAGCGGCGGCCAGGGGCTGACGCCGGAGGTGGCGCCGAAGAACTCCTTGTACGCGTCCAGGGTCAGGTCCGCGGCGATGGAGGGCGGGTTCGTGGCGGCGTCGGTTTCGGAGTGGAAGGAGGTCAGGATCATCCACAGCACGGGGGTGGCGAAGAGCAGTGCCAGCAGCCAGGCGGCGATCCCGGCGGCGGTGTTGTTCCGTGTAGGGTCCATCCGGGACTTGCGACGCCGTGAGATGCGGCCGGTGTTTAGGGCGATAGGGCCGGCGGGGTTGTCCTGTGCAGCGGGCGTGAGGGTGCTCATCGTGCTGCCTCCTTTTTGAAGAGCGAGAAAACGGTGCGGAGGGCGAAGGTCGCCACGATGATGGTGCCGATGACCACCACGACGCCGGCGGCGGAGGCCAGGCCGTATTCGTTGGCGAAGTAGAACGTCTGGTAGATCGCGTAGGGCAGGTTCGCGGTGCCCAGGCCGCCGGCGGTGAGGGTGAAGACCGAGTCGAAGTTCTGCACGATGTAGATCGCGCCGAGCAGGCCCCCGAGTTCCAGGTACTGGCGCAGGTGCGGCAGGGTCAGGTCGCGGAAGATGATCCACGGGCTGGCGCCGTCCATCTGGGCGGCTTCGATGGTGTCCATCGGGCGGGACTGCAGCCCGGCGAGCAGGATGAGCATCATGAACGGGGTCCACTGCCAGACCAGGGACGCGATCACAGCTGCCAACGGGGCCTGGGACAGCAGGTCCAGCTGGGGGGCGGCGCTGCTGCCGAACAGCGACCAGACCCAGGTCAGGATGCCGTTGATCAGCCCGTAGGTCGGGTTCAGCAGGGCGTGCTTCCAGATCAGGGCCGCAGCCACCGGGACCACCAGGAACGGGGCGATCAGCAGGGTCCGGGCCAGGCCGCGGCCGATGAACTTCTTGTCCAGCAGCAGGGCCAGTCCCAAGCCGATGAGGAGGCTGATCAGCACCACGGAGACGGTGAGGACGATAGTGGTGAAGATGGCCTGGCGCAGGTCGGGGTCGGTGAGGACCGTGACGTAGTTCTCCAGACCGGTGAAAGCGGTCTTGTCGGGGCTGAGGCTGTTCCAGCTCATGAACGAGATGATCAGCGTCACCAGGAACGGAAGCTGGGTGACGATGATGAGGAAGATCAGCGCCGGCAGCAGCGGTGCGCGCCGCGCCCAGGCCAGGGCGCGTTCCCGCGACCGGGTATCCCGTGGGGACGGGGATTTGGGTGCGCTGTGCCCCGGACGGGAGATACGCGCCGTTGCGGTAGTCATGATGTTCTCCTGCGGTTCGGTTGAGGTCACTTGTACTTGTTGCCGACTTTTTCGGCGGCCTGCTGGCCCTTGTTCAGCGCGTTAACCACGGTGCCCTGGCCCGCGATGGCGGAGCTGATCCCCTGCGAGACGCTGGTGCCCAGGGCGGCGAACTCGGGGATGCCGACGAACTGGATCCCGACGGCGGGACGCGGCTGGGCGCCCGGGTTCTTCGGGTCGGCGTTCTCGATCGCGAAGCGCTCAGCCTTGAAGAACGGCGCGGCCTTCTGGAACTCGGCGTTCTCATAGGTGGAGATGCGCTTGCCGGAGGGGACCTTCGCCCAGCCCAGCTTGGCGGCCACCAGCTCCTCGTACTCCTTGGAGCTGGCCCAGGCGATGAACTTCCCGGCCGCGTCCTGTTTCTTGGAGGCCGCCTGCATGGCCCAGGACCAGGTCCACAGCCACCCGGAGGACGCCGTCTTCTTCACCGGCGCCTGCGCGTACCCGATCTTGCCCTTCACCGGTGAGGCATCGGCTTCGAGGGCACCGGCGGCGGAGGTGGCGTCGTACCACATGGCCACCTTGCCCTGGCTCATGTTGTTCAGGCACTCGGTGAACCCGGCCTGCGCCGCACCGGCCTCGCCGTGCTTGCGCACCAGGTCAACGTAGAACTCGACCGCTTCGGTGAACTCGGGGGCGTTGACCTTCGCATTCCAGTCCTTGTCGTACCAGGTGCCGCCATAGGTGTTCACCACGGTGGTCAGCGGCGCGAAGACCTGGCCCCAGCCCGGCTGCCCGCGCAGGCAGATCCCCTTCATGCCCGGCGCGGCGCCGTCGGCCTTCGCCGCCAGCTCGGCCACCTGGTCCCAGGTGGGCTTCTCCGGCATGGTCAGCCCCTTGGCGTCGAAGATGTCCTTCCGGTACATCAGGAAGGAGGACTCGCCGTAGAAGGGCTCGCCGTAAAGCTTGCCGTCCGCACCGGTCAGCGACGCCGTGTACGCGGGCAGGATGTCCGCCTGGTTGAACTTAGGGTCCTTCGCCACAGAATCCAGCGGCGCCAGCCACTTGTTCGCCGCGAAGAACGGGATCTCATAGTTGGACAGGGATGCGACGTCGTACTGGCCGGCCTGGCTGGAAAACTCCTGGCTGATCTTCGCCCGGACATCGTTCTCCGGCAGGACCGTGTAGTTGACCTTGATCCCGGTTTCCCGAGTGAAGTTGTCCGCCGTCAGCTTCTGCAGGTCCTCCATCTGCGGGTTGTTCACCATCAGGACGCTGATGCTGTTCGGGTCACCCGCGCTGTTGCCGCCGCCGGCTCCCGCACAGGCGGAGGCGGACAGGGCGATGCACAGCGCACCTGCAGCCAGCGAGGCGGCACGCATCTTGGGACGCATAAGAACTCCTTTGTGCTCAAAAGTCAGGACACCGGTCCGGGCCGCAGCCGCGGACCCGGTGGTATGGGCCGCTCGGCCCGTTGCAGCTTCGGCTCTCATCTGAGCTTGCTCATCTGAGCGAACTGCTGCTGCTCATCTGTCATGTGACTCTAGTCATATATACTCGTTTGAGCAAGAGGCAATACTCAAATGATCAGATGTGCGAGAGGTGACGGGCATGAGCGAGCTTTCCCATGAAGAGCTTCTGGCGCGCATCAGCAGCGAGTACTACCTGGAGAACCGGTCCAAGGTGGAGATCGGCAGCAGCTACGGGATCTCGCGATTCCAGGTGGCGCGGCTGCTCACGGAGGCCCTCGAGAAGGGCATTGTGGAAATCAAAGTGAACTTCCCGTCCCGCGTCTCCGCTGCCGACATCCGCCGCATTGAGAAGTTCCTGGGGATCGGCGGGATCGCCGTTGCGGACACCAACGGGGACGTGATCCAGGCGCGCGGGATCCTGGCCAAGGCGGCCGCCGTCGAAATTTCCCGGCAGGCACCGGCGGGCGGGACCATGGGCATCTCCTGGTCCCGCACCCTGGACGTGGCCTCCCGGCTGGTCCGGGAGCTTCCCAAGTGCGACGTCGTCCAGCTCGCCGGCGCGCTCCCCACGGAAGGCGAGAGCAATCCCCTTGAGCTGATCCAGCGGCTGGGGCATGTGAGCGGGGGGCTCACCTGGCCGCTCTGGGCACCTTTGGTGGTGGAAGATCCGACGACGGCGGCCGGCTTGCGCCGCCAGCCGGAGATCGCCGAGGCGCTGGCGAAGGCGGACTCACTCGACCTGGCCGTCGTCGCCATCGGTGCGTGGAAGCCCGGCACCTCCACCATCTGGGACCGGGCCGACGCCGACGTGAGGCAGGCGGCAGTGGAGGCCGGCGCCGTCGGGGAATGCTCCGGCCGGCTGATCAACGCCAAAGGCGTTGCGGTGGAGTCGGGGCTGGACGAGCAGATCATCGCCGTCAGCATCAAGCAGCTGCAGCGCACCCCGAAGGTGATCGCCGTGGCCCAGGGGGAAGCGCGGGCTGAAGCGGTGCTGGCGGTGGCGAAGGCCGGCTTCGTCACCACCCTGATCATTGATTCGCCGCTGGCCAAGGCCCTGACTGACCTAATCGATGAGGAGAAGAGTCAATGAGCGTTGTTATCGGTGTGGATTCCTCCACCCAGTCCTGCAAGGTCCTCGCTGTGGACGCCGAAAGCGGTGACGTGGTCGCGTCCGGTGCTGCGTCCCACCCTGACCTCACGGCCGTGGACCCGCACGTTTGGACGTCCGCACTGAAGGAAGCGTGGCATTCCGCCGGCGCCGACCGGCTGGGCGGTTCCGTCGCCGGTGCCGGCATCGCCGCGCAGCAGCACGGGATGGTGGCCATCGACAGTTCGGGGACACCCGTGCACGACGCGCTGCTGTGGAATGACACCCGCAGCGCCGCGGATGCGGCGAGGCTGCGGAACGAACTTGGGGCTGAGGCGTGGGTGGATGCCGTCAACCTGGTCCCGGTGGCGTCGTTCACCATCTCCAAGCTCGCGTGGCTGGCGCGGAACGAGCCCGACGCCGCGGCCCGCGTGGACCAGGTGGTCCTCCCCCACGACTGGCTCAACGGCGCGATGGCCGGGGAATTCACGACTGACCGGAGCGACGCCTCGGGCACCGGATACTTCTCCCCCGTGACGGACAGCTACCGGCCGGACCTGCTGGAACGCTTCTTCGGACGGGCTCCGCGGCTGCCGCGCGTGGTGGCTTCAGGTGAGGCTGCCGGCACCGTGCAGAGCGGCTGGGGCATCGACGGCGCCGTCCTGGCCGCCGGTGCCGGGGACAATGCCGCGGCGGCGCTGGGGCTGGGGCTGCGTCCGGGTGAGGTGGTGGTCTCGATCGGCACCTCCGGGACTGTTTTCACCGCGTCGCCGTCCGCGATGCCGGACGTGAGCGGTGAAGTGGCGGGGTTTGCGGACGCCGCCGGCGGCCACCTGCCGCTTCTGGCCATGCTCAACTCGGCCCGGGTGATGGCCGCGACCGCGTCCATGCTCGGCGTCGATCTGGCGACGTTGGATTCCCTGGCACTCGCCGCGGGCAACGATGCCGGCGGGCTGACGTTCCTGCCGTACCTGGACGGCGAGCGCAGCCCCAACCTGCCGCACGCGAGCGGGAGCCTGGTTGGTCTGAGCCGGAGCAACATGTCACCGGAGAACCTCGCGCGGGCCTCCGTGCTGGGAGTGCTGAACTCGCTGGCCGATGCCATCGACGTGCTGCGGCAGCTGGGCGGGACGCCGGACAAGGTCTTGCTCATTGGTGGTGGTTCGAAATCGCATGCCCTGCGGCAGGCCGCGGCCAGCATCTTCAACCTGCCCGTCGAGGTGCCGGCAAGCCGGGAGTACGTGGCGCTCGGTGCTGCGAAGCAGGCGGCATGGGCAGCGACCGGAGAGCTTCCGGACTGGAGGCGCAGCATCGAGGCGGCCTACGAGCCCGACGGCGACTGGGGCTTCAGCGTCCGCGAGCGGTATGCAACGGCCCGCCGGAACATTTACGGCGTCGGCTGAGCTGGTCGCTGGTTGAAACCGTCGAAGCCAGATCAGTCGCTGTCGTAGCGGGCGAGTGCCTCGATGTAGACAGCGGCAGTTTCCTGGTCGCCCTTCGCGGTGTACTTGGCGATGATGTTCGCCAGGTCGCGTTTGATGACGCAGCGCGCGTCATACGGTTCACGAGGACGGGGAACGTAATCGTTCATGACGCCCAGCTCCCTTGCACCTCTTCACGCTCCAGCAGATAGCGCAGAAATGCCGCCTGGTTATCGATTTCCCGCTGCTTGCGCGGGGAGACCCAGTCCAGCACTTCTTTGTCGTCGGCCATGATGTTCACCCCTTTCCAGGTTATGGATTGATGGTGAACCTGTTCGGGCAAGATCCGCGAAAGTTTCCGGCAAGATCGGCGAAGGTCTTCCTCCACGGCAAGCCTAGGGCGGGGCTACATTCACGAGTTCAAGCTGCATCGGCTCGCCTGCGAACGATGCGAGAGAGTTTTTGTCCAGATAATGGCTCCTGAAGACCTCCTAGCGGCCATTATCTGGACAAAAACTCGGATGGGTTTCGCCTTTCGATGTCGGCGGCGCCCCTTAGAGTGAACTGACGGTAAGTGAGGCGACACCGCGAGGATCGGATGGACTACTACGCAATCAACGCCCTGCGTGAGAACCATGCAGGCTGGTCCCTGCTGCGCGCCCAGAACGCCCCGCTGGCCATCTCGTTTTTCATGGCGGCCTTCACCGGACCGAACCAGCGCAACGTCGGCCGCCAGCAGCTCATCGACGGCCTCGACGATGTGCTCTTCGGCCTCCGCGATGCCTACGGCGAGGACAAGTTCCCGCGGCAGGCAGCCGAGTACCTGGACGACTGGGCCGCCCCCGAAAGGGCGTGGCTGCGGAAGTACTACATCCAGGGCCAGGACGAGCCCCGCTACGACCTCACCCCGGCGGCCGAGGACGTGGTCCGCTGGGTGGAGAGCCTCAAGGGCAGGGACTTCGTCGCCACCCAGTCGCGGCTGACGAGCATCTTCGCGGTCCTGGAGCGGCTGGTCCAGCAGTCGGAGACGGACCCTGAGGTTCGCCTCAAGGAACTGCAAAGCCAGCGGGACGCCATCGACGCAGAGATGCAGCGCATCCGCGACGGCAACATCCGCGTCATGACAGCGCCGGAAGCCCTGGACCACTTCCAACAGCTGACGGCCCTGGCCAAGGATCTCCTCTCCGACTTCCGCGAGGTCGAGCAGAACTTCCGCAAGCTGGACCGCCAGGTCCGCGAGCAGATCGCCACCTGGGACGGCACCCAGGGCGAGCTGCTGGAATCGATCTTCGCCAACCAGCAGGACATCAGCAGCTCCCTGCAGGGCCGGACATTCCAGGGCTTTTGGGACTACCTCATGTCCCCAGAATCCCGGCGGAAACTGCAGGAACTCCTCCAGCGCGCCACCCAAATCGAAGCCCTGGCCAGCACCGAGAACCTGCACACCGTCACCAACCTGCACCAGGACTGGCTGCCCGCCGTCGAACAGACCCAGGCCACCGTCCGCCAGCTGTCCCAGCAGATGCGCCGGCTGCTGGACGACAAGGTGTTCCTCGAAAACAAGCGCATTATGCAGCTGATCCGAAGCGCCGAGTCGGGCGCGCTGGCAACAAGGGAACAACCGCCGTCGGGCGACTTCATCGCCATCGATGGCCCTCAGGTGGAGATCACCCTGCCGTTCGAACGCCCGCTGTACGAACCAAGCCGGCGGGTCATGGTCGAGGACCACATCGAAACCGCCGACGACGCGGACGTGGACGCCGGCGCCCTGTTCAGCCAGTTCCATGTGGACAAGGAACGCCTGAAAGCCAATATTGACGCCGTCCTCGCCGAGGCCGAACAGGCCACGCTGGCGGACATCACAAAGAAACACCCCGTACAGCAGGGTCTCGCGGAGATCGTGGCCTACTACCAGCTGGCCACGGAGTCCGACTGGGCCACCATCAACGCGGAGACCGAGCAGCACATAGCCTGGCAGCTGGAAGACGGCAGCATCCGCGAAGCCACACTCGAACAGATCATCTTCGGAAGGCCCGCATGAATCCGGCAGAGAATTTCCCAGCCACAGCGGAAACGGAAAGCCGCACGCCCGAGGAACTTCCCGGCGTCGTCACCCGGCTCTTCAAAGGCGTGCTGTACGCCGAAGCGGACGAGAAGGTCTGGCAGTCGCTGCTGCGCCTGTCCTCCCAGGTCCGCGACTACGTGTCCGTGCTGGGGCTGGACCTGATCCTGGACGAGTCCGAGGGCTACGCGTTCCTGAAGTCGCGCGAGGATCCGGACGGCACGCTCCCCCGGCTCATCGCCCGCCGCACGCTCACCTTCAACGTCAGCCTCCTGCTGGTCCTCCTCCGCCGCCGCATGCTGGAGTTCGACATCAACAGCAGCGAGGTCAGGCTCATCATGACCGAGCAGGACATCGTGGACATGGTCTCGCTGTTCCGGCCCGAATCCAGCAACGAGGCCCGGACCCTGGACCGGCTCCGGGCCGACATCAAGAAAGTGGTGGAGCTCGGCTTTCTTCGGAAGCTCAAGGGGCAGGCGGACACGTACGAGGTGGCCCGCATCCTCAAGGCGTTCGTGGACGCCCAGTGGATGGAGGAGTTCGATGCGCGGCTGGCGGACTACCGGGCGACGCTGGACGGAACGCTCGGCGCCGGGACCCCAGCGGAGGACAGCAAGTGAGCACCGAAGTGCAGGACACTCTCTTCAGCCTGGAAGAAAAGACGGACGACGGCGGGACTCCCCCGGGCTTCCGGCTGCACCGTTTGGAGCTGCTCAACTGGGGCACGTTCCACCAGGGCGTGCGGACGTTCCGGTTGGACGGAGCCAACAGCCTCCTCACGGGCGATATCGGCTCGGGCAAGTCGACGGTGGTGGACGCCATCACCACCCTGCTGCTGCCGGCCAACAAGATCGAGTACAACAAGGCGGCGGGCGCGCAGAAGAAGGAACGCTCGCTGATGTCGTACGTGCGGGGCTTCCACAAGAGCACGCGCAGCATCGGCGGCGAATACTCGAAGCCTGTGGCACTGCGCAGCACCGGGGCGCTGACCGTGGTGCTCGCGGTCTTCCATAACGCGGTGCTCGGCAAGTCGGTCACCCTTGCCGTTACCCTGTGGGCCACGCAGGAGGCTGGCCAGCCCAACCGTTTCTACTCGCTCGCTGAGGCAGACCAATCCATCGCTGCAGACTTCTCGAACTTCGGCCAGGACCCGGCCAAGCTGAAGAAGAAACTCCGTGCTGCCGGCGCCGCCGTACACGACACCTTCGAGCCTTACGCCGCGGCCTTCAAGCGGCAGTTCGGCATCAGCGGCAACCAGGCCATGGAGCTGTTCCACCGCACGGTGTCCATGAAGCAGGTGGAGAACATCACCTCGTTCGTGCGGACCAACATGCTGGAGGAGGACAACGTCGCCGAGCGGATCGGCAAACTGATCCACCACTTCGACGACCTGAAAAAGGCCCACGAAGCGGTGCTGCGGGCGAAGGACCAGATCGCCCTGCTCACGCCCATCAGGGACGGCGCCGCCCAGCACGCGAAGCTGAGCCGCGAGGACGAGCTGGCCCGGCAGCAGCGGGATCAGCTGCACCCTTGGTTCACGGACCGGAAGCTGCAGCTGAGCCTGGAGCATCAGCAGGAGCTGGAGCGGACCGGTGAACGGCTGCAGGAGGACAGCAGTAAGCTCCGGACCGAGATCGCGGACAAGCGGCGCCAGCTGCAGGCCGTGCAGGAGGACATCCGCACCAACGGCGGCGGCCGGCTCGCAGCGATCGACGCCGACATCGCCCGGCTGGCCAGTGAATCGCGGATTCAGCGGCAGCGCTTCGACACCTACACGGAGGCCGCGAAGGATCTGGGGCTGCGGACGCCCGAGGACAAAGTGCTCTTCGACGCCAACCGTACAAGGCTTGGCGAGGTCGAAAAGCAGCTCGCCGAACACTCCGATGAGCTGCAGGAGGACCGGACTCAGCTGACCATCAGCCGCACCGAACTCAACGCGCGCCTGGCAGAGATCGGCGCAGAGCTGCGCAGCCTGCAGTCGCGCCCCAACCTGCTGCCCATCCCCCAACTGGAGCTCCGCCGTCGGCTGTGTGACGGCACGGGCATCGCGGAAGCGGCGCTGCCGTACGCCGGCGAACTACTAAAGGTAAGGGACGGCGAGGGCGCCTGGGAGGGTGCCGCAGAACGCACGCTGCACGGCTTCGCGCTGTCCCTGCTGGTGCCGGCCGAGCACTACGCGGCCGTGAGCAGCTGGGTGGATGCCAACAACCTGAGGGGCCGGCTGGTCTATCTGCGGATCGGCGAATCCCCGGCGGCCAGGACGGCGGAGCCGGACACCCTGGCCGCGAAGATCGCCATCAAGCCGGGCACGCCGTTCCGCAACTTCCTGCTCGACGAGCTCGCCACCCGGTTCGACCACTACTGCTGCGACACCCTCGAGGACTTCCGTCGCTACCCCAAGGCGCTCACCGTCAACGGGCAGCTCAAGGGCGGCCGGGGCAGGCACGAAAAGGACGACCGGCGGGAGCTCACCGACCGGCGCAACTACGTGCTCGGCTGGGACAACCACGACAAGATCAGCCGCTTCCTCACCGAGCAGGACGAGGTCAGGGGCCAGCTCCGGCTGACAGAGGCGCAGCTGGCCAAGGTGAACGGGAGCCTCGGTGCGCTGGGCCGGCAGAACCAGCAGCTCGGCACCGTGCGGTCGGTGGCGGACTTCGGCGAGATCAGCTGGCAGCTCACGGCCCGGCGGATCGAGGAGCTCAAGGCCGAGAAGACCGAGCTGGAAACTGCCAGCGACGTGCTCAGGCAGCTGACCGCCAAGGAATCCGCGGTGTCCGGCGGGCTGGAGCGGCTGGAGGAGCGGGCCGGCAAGCTGCGCGAGCGCCTGGGCGCGAACGAGAAGGACGCGAAGGACATCGCCGAGGCCATCGAGGAGTGCCGCGGCATCCTCGCCGAGACTCCCCTGACGGACGACGGCGGGGTGCTGGCCGCCGTCGAACTTCTCACCAAGGCAGCGCTCGGGGACAGGACGCTGACGTACAAGAACACCGGCACGGCGGAAAGCTCGGTCCGCGCGGGGCTGACGGACACCATCGATGCGCTGTCCAAGCGGATCGCCCGGGCGGCGGAGGGCACCGTCCGGCTGATGGCGGACTTCCGCAACAGATACCCGAACGAGACCACGGACATCGACGCCGCGCTCGAGGCCGCCGCGGACTACAACCGGCTGCTGGAACAGCTGGTCAGCAACGACCTGCCCCGCTTTGAGGCGCACTTCAAGGAGTCGCTGAACCAGAACACAATCCACGAGGTGGTGGCGTTCAACGCGTTCCTGGACAGCCGGCGGCAGGACATCGTGAACCGGATCGGCGAGATCAACCAGTCGCTGGCGGGCATTGAGTACAACCCGGGCCGGCACATCCAGCTGGAGCACCAGAACAGCTCGGACCAGGACGTTCGCGAGTTCGGCGTTGATCTGCGGGCGTGCTCGGAGGGGACCATCGGCGACGAGGAACAGTACTCGGAGCAGAAGTACCTGCAGGTGGAGCGCCTGATCGAGCGCTTCCGGGGACGCGAGGGCCTGACCACGCTGGATGAGAGGTGGACGGCCAAGGTCACGGATGTGCGGAACTGGTTCACGTTCTCGGCGTCGGAGAAGTGGACCGAGACGAGCGAGGAGTTTGAGCACTTTACGGACTCGGGCGGCAAGTCGGGCGGCCAGAAGGAGAAGCTGGCGTACACCATCCTCGCGGCTGCGCTGGCCTTCCAGTTCGGGCTGGGGTCGGGTGTTACCGCCTCCAAGAATGCGAAGAGCGGCCGGAGTTTCCGGTTCGTGGTGATCGACGAGGCGTTCGGGCGCGGGTCGGACGAGTCCGCGCGGTACGGGCTGCAGCTGTTCCAGCGGATGAAGCTGCAGCTGCTGATCGTCACGCCGCTGCAGAAGATCCACGTGATCGAGCCGTTCGTCTCGCACGTGGGGTTCGTGGCGAATACCAACGGCGACGACTCGCAGCTGCGCAACATGACCATCCAGGAGTACCGCGACGAACGGGACCGGCGTGGCCGCTGAATCCTGGACTACTGTTTCTGGGCTGCGGGCGCTGTCGCTGAAGGCGTGGAACAGCGGTGCGCTGCTGCGGGAGTTGCTGGAACCGTCGGGCGCGTATCCGCGCCGCCGTTCCCTGAAACGTCCTACGGCGGCGGCCCTGTTGAGCGATTACGCTGCGGCCCAGCAGTGGGCGGCTGAGCTGTTCGCCGGTGCCGGCCCGTACGAACTGGAAACCGCGGAGGTGGGGCGCCGGACGGTGGGCTCCAACCGGATTCCGGCGGCTGCGGTATTTACGACGGTGGAGGACGAAATTTCCTTTATTGTGAAGTCCCGGGAGGCGGCGCGGTTCCGGGAACTGGCGTCGCAGCTGAATGAACTGGATCCGCTGCTGGCTGGCTGGGCGGCGCGGCGGCCGCTGAAGCTTTTGGAGCTGGGACCTGACGCTATGACGGCTGCGCGCGTGGCGCTGTGGCTGCGGGACAATCCCGCGCCGGGGATCTACGTCCGGCAACTGGGACTGCCCGGAGTGCACACGAAGTTCATCGAGCGGAACCGGCAGGTTATTGACCAACTGCTCGCCGCCGTCGTTGTCTCCGGCTCCGAGATTGATGACCCGGAGACCACCGCCGAAGCACCAGTGGAAGCGGAGGAACCTGACGTCGCCTTGGACGACGGTGCCGGCCGCACCCCGGCGGCACGCTTTGCCCGGCGCCACGGGTTTCTGCATCCTCCAGAGCTCGTCCGGTTCCGCATCCTCGACCCCGCGGTTCCCGCGCTGGCCGGCGCCCGGGACATCACCGTCACGGCTGAAGCTTTGGGTTCACTGGAGCTGCCAGTGCACACCGTGATTGCGACCGAGAACCTGGTCAACTTCCTGGCTCTTCCCGATCGCCCCGGCACCCTGGCCCTCTATGGAGCCGGCTACGGATTCTCTTCCCTACGTGATGCGGCGTGGCTTCGCGACCGCGGGGTCCTGTACTGGGGCGACATCGACACACACGGCTTCAGAATCCTGGACCAGCTTCGTTCAGTGCACCCGCACGTGGAGAGTGTGTTGATGGACGAGGAAACCCTGCTCGCCCACCGCCATGCGTGGGGTGAGGAACCGTCGCCGTCGAAAGCTGCGTTGACCAGGCTCACTGCGGAGGAGTTGGCGCTCTATGAAGCGCTGAGCAGCGACACCCACGGTTCAGCCGTACGCCTCGAACAGGAACTCATCCGCTGGGACTGGGCGCTGGAGCGGCTCCGCTAGTGCTTTTTGGCTTTGGAGCGTCTCTTCTGCACAGGAGGAACATCTAAGTCCGGCACAGCTCGGAGCATGAAGCGGTCGAAGTGAGGCACAGTGAACCCCGCGTAGCCGTGGGAGGGGGTATAGAGGAGCCCCATGTTGATGAGCTCAGATCTGGTGGGGGCTAGCTGGGTCGACTCTCGTCCCATGACAGCAGCCACATCTGCGGCCTTTTGCGAGTCAGGGCCGAGCTGTGCCATTGCTCGCATGTAGGCAATCTGCAGTTGAGTGGCCCTATCCAAACGGACGCGGAAGAAGGAGGAATCAAGCTTGGCCTCGTACGCGTCCTTTGCATCCTCTACGTCTTCAAGCGTGATGACATCGTCGTCAGCCACTGCCCATACCTGGTACCCAAGCTCTTGAACGAAGTATGGATAGCCCTCCGTAAGCTCAAACGCCCGGTTCAGGGCGTCGTCGCTGAACGACACACCTTCAATGTGAGCAGGCTCGGCGAGAGCCTTCTTTGCATCTTCCACATCGAGCGAGCCGATTTTTGGAAACTTGAAAAGCCGCTCGGCGTAGGATTTTGCATCACCTGCGAGCTCCGCGATCTGGGGCAGGCCGGCTCCTACAAAGGTTACTGGGAGCTTTCGTTGAACCGTCTTATGTATTGCCTGAATAACGGCTTCCAGCTGCGTCTGGCTCAGGAACTGGACCTCATCAAACAGCAAAACTAGCCCTGTCGCATGTTCCCGCGCAGCTTCGCCGATGGAAACCAGGACGTCCGTCAAATCCAGGGTGAGGTTCCCGTGATCGGCAAACCCCTCGGCGGGGTCGACGTCCAAGGACAATGTCGGGGCCCCTGACGACGGGTCGATGGAAAGGCTGAAGGACTGGAGGACTTGAGCTGCTTTCCTGGCCTTCTCTCCCCACTTGGCCTTGGGCGAAATCTGAAAGAGTGCTGCCCGAAGTTGCGAGTAAACCGTCTGCCGGAAGTGACTGTCGTCATGCTTGCTGGCCTCCAACTCAAGGACTCTCCACTTGAATTCCTCGGCTATCTGGCGGAACTCTCCCAGCAGCACAGTCTTCCCAACGCCGCGCAGACCAGTGACGATCATGGATTGATTCGTCCGTCCGCGGCCCAGGCGGTGGAGGAGCACTTTGAAGTCCTCCAGCAACTCGTCTCGTCCGATGACGATCTCGGGAGTAGCACCGGCATTGGGCGTGTAGGGATTGCTTATGGGGTCCACACGACCGAGCTTACAACTTTTATCCCGCTTTATTGGATTCTAATAAAGTGACTAAAAATCAATAAACCCGGGGCAGACCTGTTCTGGCTCGAGGTCGCGCCGGACTACAACCGGCTGCTGGACCAGCTGGTCAGCAACGACCTCCCCCGGTTTGAGGCGCACTTCAAGGAGTCGCTGAACCAGAACACCATCCACGAAGTGGTGGCGTTCAACGCGTTCCTCGCCACGCCTACGGACCGGCCGTACGCCTCGAACAGGAACTCATCCGTTGGGACTGGGCGCTGGACCGTCTCCGGTGACTGGACCTGGCAAATTCAGCGCCCCAGCCCGAGAAAGACGGCAAGGGATTGTTCAACTGCAACCATCGTTTTGGAATCTATTCGGCCTATCCGCTGCCCCAGGTTACTGCGACGGACTGTTGTCAGCTTGTCCACCATAATCTGGCTGACGAGTTCCAAACCGGTGAGCTGCCCCGGTTCCACCGTCAGCCTCAGGAGCGGGGCGTCAGTCAGATGGGACGTCAGCGGCAGGAGCGTGACCGACTCCGACGCTTCGAAAAGGTCATCCTGAATGATGAGTGCGGGTCGGGGCTTCTGCGCATACGTTCCGCCGGACACCGTCCACAGCTCACCGCGATTCACTCCGGCCAGTCTTCCGCAATCTGTTCGACGAAATCCTGGTCGTCCGTCGCCCGGTCCGAAGCGGCAACGGCCAGCGCCTGGCGTCGCGCTTCGTCCCTAAACTTCTCCGTGCGCACATCCGGCACCCACATCTGAATCTGCCGGAATCCGCGCTCACGCATGGCAATCCGGTGCCGTGCAACCCGATCCCTTACGCTCATGAATCCATGTTACATGTAACGTTCTTGCGTGTGCCCGTGATCCGGCATAACGGGGCTTGTCCAACAAGCCCGTACCACTTGCTACGCTGGAATCCCCCTAACAACCCGCAAGCGAGGCAATAACGTGCACGAGGACGCCGTCCGGTTCCTGTCCCAGCCGGTGGAGGCCCAGTCCGGCTCACCGCTCCGGGTTGCCGTCTACTCTCGGATCGCCGAAGCCATCCGCAACAACCTGCTCCAGCCCGGCTCCATGCTTCCCACTGAGACCGAACTCGGCACCGACATGAAGGTCAGCCGCACCGTCGTCCGCGAGGCCCTCATGCTGCTCGAGGAGGACGGCCTCATCCGGGCCCGCCGCGGCGTCGGCCGGTTCGTCTCCGACACCCTCCCCCGCATCGGCATCGAACGCATCCGCCCCTTCGAGGAGGTCCTCGGCGGCCCCGGCCACCAGGTCCAGATCAAACGCATCCACGTCGAAAAGCAACCGGCCTCCGAATTCGTCGCCCCCGGCGTCGGCGTCGAACCCGGCAGCGACGTCTGGCTCTGGGAATCCGTCCTCATCCGCGACGGCGAACCCATCGCGCACCTGCAGGAAAACATCTCCGCGCTCCCCGTCAGCTTCGCCGGCAGCACCCCCAAGCCGTTGGAGATTAACGACGACGGCGGCACCACCTTGCTTACGGCCCTCAACAAGGCGGCGGGCCGGGGACTGGGGCCGGGCGAGTGCCAGATCAGCCTCAGCCAGGTCGGCCCGAGCCGCGCCAAGCTGCTGGACCTGCGGCCCTCGGACCCGGTCCTCGTGCTGACCCAGTACGTCCGGCACGCGAACCGGCCCTTCTACCTGGCCAAGTGCCTCATCGCAGACCGGGCGGGGCACCTCTCAGTGATGCAGTCGCTCCAGTCTTAACCAAGAAGGCTCCGCCAGCTGAGTTGGCGGAGCCTTCTTGGTTAGAGCTTCGGCTAACGAACAGCCTTGTCTGCATTCACTCGGCCATACGCCCAGAAGGCGCCCGAGCCGGGAACCTTGTCAGCGGTCGACTCCACAATTGTCCTGACCGACGAGTTCGTAGCTCCCGGGTGGGAGCTCCAAGCAAGCGCTGCAGTTGCAGCGACTATCGGTGAGGACATCGAGGTCCCGTTGCCCACGTCGTAACCGAAGGAGCGGCTGTTTTGCGTCCCGATGACAAACTTATGGTTCGGGAACGTCGAATAGACGTTGACTCCGGGAGCTGCCACATCCACCCAGCTGGCGCCGTAGGTCGAGAAGGATGCCTTGGCGTCCTTGTTGTCCGTAGCTGCGACGGCGATGACGTTGGGGTATGCAGCCGGGTAGATCTTGGTCTGGTTGCCCCCGTTGCCTGCTGCGGCAACGAGCACCACGCCCTTGCTCCAGGCGTTGTTGATGGCAGCTTCGAGGGTGCGTGACGCCCGGACGCCGATGCTCATGTTGATGACCTTGGCACCGTTAGTGACCGCCCAGTTGATGCCGTTGGCAAGGCTGGAGCTGGATCCTACCCCGCTGTCGTTGAGCACCTTGCCGGCAAGGATCGAACAACCCGGGCACGTTCCGGCAACACCGACCGTGTTGTTGTAGCTGGCTGCGACAATGCCGGCCACATGGGTGCCATGGCCGTAGTTGTCCTCGTTGGTGGCAGCGCTGCTGAAGTTGGCCCGCAGAACAACCTTCGGGTTGATGTCGGGGTTGTCGCTGGCGACACCCGAATCAAGAACAGCGACTTTGATGCCGCTCCCGGTGGTGACGTTCCATGCTTCGACGGCGTCGACGTCGGCATCAGCTGTTCCCGCGGGCACTGTGAGCGTGCTGGGAGTGTTGGTGAACGACTGGGCGGTGTTCTGGAGGGCATATTGCCGGGGGAAGTACTGGTCAGAGGTGGCCGCCGTGACTACCTCGTCCGGCTCTGCATACTCGACGGCGGGGTTGCGGCTCAACGTTTCGATGAGTGAGGCTTCCTGCCCCGCCCGCACCTTGATCACCTGAGCTCCAGTGCTGCCAATGCTGGCACCGTTGCTGAGGCCCTGCTGGCGGAGTACGGCGGCGGCGGTGCCGTTATCCCGGAACTTGACGATGATCTGGCCCGTATTCTGCTGCGGCTCCGTTGCCGCGTTGCCCGGGCCTGCTGCGGTGACTGCACCAAACCCGAGGAGCACCGCGGCGAGGCCAGCTATAACTACCTTTTTCATAGGCAGAATTTTCCGTCAATCCGCACGGGCGAGGTAGCGTCTGCCGGAAAATTACACCCGCGTGTGTGCCAAGGGTGCCGCGGCAAGCCCTACCTCATTAACTCAATACAAAGGTGCTCCGCCGGTTCACCGGCGGAGCACCTTATCCAATTGCAGCTATTGCCGACGCCTTTGCAGTCGCTCCGGTCCTACTGCTGTCCCATTGGCTGGTCGCAGACTCCAACCACAGCCCGGCACGCGTTCACGCGGCCCTTTGCCCAGCTGCTGCCGGTACCGAGAATCGGGTCAGCCGTGGATTCGACTTTTAGGCGGACTGACTTGTTGTCGGTGCCGGCAGGCGTGCTCCAAACAAGTGCGGCAATGCCGGCAACAACTGGCGAGGCCATGGACGTGCCGCTGGCAATGTCATAACCCATGGACCGGCCGTTCTGCTTGCCCAGGACGAAGGGGTGCTTCGGAAAGGTCGAGTAGACATTGACGCCCGGCGCTGCCACATCCACCCATTTGCCGTAGGTTGAGAAGGAGGCTTTGGCATCGTTGTTGTCGGTCGCGGCCACGGACAGGACGTTGGTGTAAGCGCCCGGGTAGATCGGTGCCTGGGTACCGGCGTTACCGGCCGCGGCCACGATCACCACCCCGCTCTTCCATGCGTTGTTGACGGCAGCCTCGAGGGCCCGCGATGAAACGCGCTGTCCAAGGCTCATGTTGATGACCTGGGCGCCGTTTTCAACCGCCCAGTTGATGCCATTCACGATGGACGAGGTGGAGCCGGAACCGTCGTCGTTCAGGACTTTGCCGTCCAGGATGGAGCAATCCGGGCAAACCCCAGTGACACCCTCCGTGTCCCTGGTGGCGGCGACAATACCGGCCACGTGCGTACCGTGGCCGTAGTTATCTTCGCCCGTGGCCGCGGTGCTGAAGTTGGCGCTGAGAACAACCTTCGCTGCGATGTCGTCGTTGTCGCTGGCGACACCCGTGTCCAGCACGGCAACCTTGATGCCGCCTCCCGTGGTGCCGTCTCCCGTAGTGACGCTCCACGCTTCGACGGCGTCCACATCGGCGTCGGCCTTGCCTGCGTTGACGGTTACCGTGTCGTTGGTGCTGTTAAACGACTGGCCCTCGTTGTGCAGTGCGTACTGGCGGGGGAAATAGTTCGGGTCGGGTTCATCGACGGCGGCGGTAACCAGCTGGTCCGGCTCGGCGTATTCAACGTTGGGGTTCCGGCTCAGGGACTCGATGAGCTGGGATTCTTTGCCGGCCGGCACTTTGATGAGGTGCGCGCCAGTGCTGCCGATGCCGGCGCCGTCGCTGAGTCCGCGCTGGAGCAACAGGCCGGCTGCGGCGGCGTTGTCGCGGAATTTGACGATGATCTGGCCTGGGATCTGCTGCGGCTCCGTTGCCGCGTTGCTTGGCCCAGCTGCGGTGATTGCGCCAAAACCTACGACTACTGCGGCGACGCTGGCCATAACGTGTTTTTTCATAAGGAGCATCTTGCTTGAATCTGGATGAGCTAGGTAGCACCTGCCGGAAAATTACCTGCGAATTTCCTCCTTACTCCGTGGCTTTCGCTGGCGGCGCGCCTCCGCCACCTAAGACTAAAAGGGCGACGGCGGCACCGCCTTGAGCGCGTCAGAACGCCCGCGGCCACGTCATTTGAGAGACTGGCTGGGTTCGTATAACAAGGAAGAGGGGGCTCCCTTATGGAGGCAGCAGCAGTAACCACGTGGATGTTCGTTGAAGAATGTCCTATTCCACATGACGTGATGGAATTGATGCTCCCTGGCGAGCAGCCGGTTGCCGCCTACCGGACCTTCCGGGACAGCGCCATCTTTACGACCAAACGCATGATCGTGCGCGACGCGCAGGGCCTCACCGGGAAGAAGGTGGAGGTGTACTCGCTGCCGTACACCGCCATCAACATGTGGTCCTCGGAGAATGCCGGAAAATTTGACCTCGACGCCGAACTGGAGCTGTGGACTCGAGCAGGCCACGTCAAGATCAAGGTGGGCAAGAAGGTGGACATCCGCCGCCTCGACATGCTGATCGCGCATTCGGTCATTGGATCGCAGCACTAAGACTGCACAAAACGCGAAAACGGCGGGGAGGACAACGCTCTCCCCGCCGTTTTAGCGACAGGACCCCGCCGCACCGCAGCCATGCCTATTCCGGCTGGTTCACCCGATGGCTTGGCTGCTGTCGTATCCCAGTGCACGGCTGGCCTCCAGTCCCGCACGGGCTACCACCGGCCCCAGCCGCTCAACATCGGCGGGCCCGATCCGCTGGGTAGGGAACCCCAGGCCCAGAGCACACGCAAGCCGTCCGGCATGGTCGAACACCGGCGCGCTGATGGAACCCACATCCGGGTTGCGTTCCCCGAAGGCTGCGAAAAACCCCTGCCGGCGGGCAACAGCCGCCTGCTCCCGGAGCGTGTCCAGGGACACCGGGGTATCCGGCGTAAAGCCCTCGAGTCCGTGCTCGTCCAAGGCATCCCAGGCCCCGGGGTCGAACGCCAGGAAAACCTTGCCGGGGGCGCCGGCGTGCAGCGGCATGACCATGCCCACCATGAACGGCCGCATCACCACGTGCCGCGTCTCGGCCACGGCAACGATGGTCCGGAAGGCCCCGTCCCGGACGTACAGGCAGGCAGTTTCGCCGGTTTCGTCGCGCAGCTGCTGCAGGACCGGTTTCACCAGCCGGACCACGTCCAGCCCGAACGTCCCGGGAGTAGCCCAACGGACCAGTCCGATACCGATCCGGTACCGGTCGCCGTCGCGGTCCAGGAATCCCTCACGGAGCATGTTCTGCACCAGCCGCTGGCAGGTGCTGGACGGCAGCCCCGTCTTGCGGATGATCTGCTGCAGCGTCGGTTCGGGCGCCTCCACCGAGAAACAGTCCAGAATCTCCGCCACCTTGTGCAGGACCAACAAGGGGGAAGCTCCAGCTCCCGGTTCCTTCACCACTGTTCAAACGCCCCTTCAATCTTCTTACGCCGGCAGCCTCCAGCTTAGTGAGCCGGGAGCAGCGCCAGGCACGTGATCTATTTGACACCCCCCGCACGTGACCCACATCATGGGATTAGAACCCACTTTATGGGTTTACCCCAACAATCCCCAACACAACGACGTGGAGAAGCCATGAGCACCCCCGCTGTAACCTGCGAAACCGCCCCCGAGCCGAAGCGCCCCGGTGCCAGCCGCGTGGGACTGATCGTTCCCAGCTCGAACACCACCATGGAGACCGAGCTGCCGGAACTGTTCCGGCGCCAGGCCGAGGCCACCGGCCACAAGTACACCTTCCACTCCGCCCGCGCCGGCATGAAGAAGGTCACCAAGGAAGAACTGCTGGCCATGGTGGGCAAGGCAGCCCAGTGCGCCGAAGCGGTCTCCGACGCCGACGTGGACGTCATCGCCTACGCCTGCCTGGTGGCCGTCATGGCCCAGGGCCCCGAAGCCCACGAGGGCTCCGAGAAGGTCATCGCAGACGCCGCCGCCGGCAACGGACACCCCGCCCCGGTCACCAGCAGCGCCGGCGCCCTGGTCCGCACCCTGCACGAAATCGGCGCGCAGAAGGTCGCCATGATCACCCCCTACATGAAGCCGCTGACCAAGATGGTGGTGGACTACATCGAAGGGTCAGGCATCACTGTGCTGGACGCCATCAGCCTCGAAGTAGCGGACAACCTCGAAGTTGGCTGCCTCGACCCGCAGAACCTGCCCGCGCTGGCCCGCAGCCTGCAGCGCGAGGGCGCGGACGCCGTCGTCCTGTCCGCCTGCGTCCAGATGCCGTCGCTCGCCGCGGTCCAGGCAGTGGAGGACGAGCTGGGACTCCCGGTCATCACGGCGGCCACGGCCACCACCTACGAGATCCTCAAGGCCCTGGGCCACCAGCCCGCCATCACCGGCGCGGGCAGCCTGCTGTCCGGCGCCGGCGTCCTCACCCCGGCAAACGCGTAGGCGGTTGGCACCATGTCGCTGTCACTCATCGCGTTCCTGGTGCTGGTGGCGGCCTTCGCGGTCGGGTCCTTCACCAAGATCAACGCCGGGCTGCTGGCCACCGTCGCCGCGTTCGGCGTGGGCACCCTCCTGGCCGGCATGTCCATCAAGGACGTCATCGGACAATTCCCCGCCGGGCTCTTCTTCATCCTGGTGGGCGCAACCCTGCTGTTCGCCATTGTGCGGATCAACGGCACCATAGACCTGCTGGCCTACTGGGCCGAACGGCTCGCCGGCGACCGGAAGATCCTGGTCCCCATCCTCATGTTCCTGCTGACGGCGGCCCTCGCTTCTGCCGGCGCATTCACGCCCGCCGCCATCGCTATCGTCGCCCCGGTGGGCCTGGCACTGGGCATGCGGTTCGGCATCAGCACCCTGGCCATGGGCCTGGTCATCGTCCAGGGCGCGAACGCCGGTGCATTCTCTCCGGTCAACCCCTTCGGTGTCCTCGGCAACAAGATGCTGGAGGGCGCCGGCGCCGCGGACGGCTCATTCAAGCTCTACGCGTACTGCTTCGTCTTCAACGCCATCCTGGCCGTGATCGCCTACGTCCTGGTGCAGGCCATCATGAAGCGCCGGGCGGCCAAGGCAGGTGCCGCCGGCGGCGACAGTGCCGTGAAGAACGACGGCGGCGCTGACGCACCCGCAGGGAGCGGCGTTTCAGGTTTCGGCGGCGCCGGAACGGCGGTACTCACCGCACCGGCACAGACCGCTGTGGCCGCCGGGACCAGGACCCGCCCGGAGAAGGTGGCCGCAACCCCCATGCGCATCCTCACGCTGGTGGGCATCGCCTCCCTGCTGGTGCTCACCACCGTCCTGGGACTTGATGTGGGAGTTGCCTCGCTGGTCATCGCCGCGGTACTGATCATCCTGGACTCCAGCGTGCAGAAGCCGGCGGTGGAAAGCATGCCCTGGTCTGCCATTATCCTGGTGACCGGCATCGTCACCTACGTGGGCATGCTGGAAGAGATGGGCGCACTGAAGGAGCTCCAGGAAGGCATCGCGGGCCTGGGCAACAGTTCGCTCGCCGCGCTGATTGCAAGCTACGTGGTGGCCATCGTTTCAGCCTTCGCCTCCACTACCGGAACCCTGGGTGTCATCAGCCCGGTCATTGAGCCCATCGCCATGGACCCGCTGCTTACCCCCGTGGGAGTGGTGACGGCCATCGCCATCAGCTCCTCAGTGGTTGATGTCAGCCCCATGTCCACCAGCGGCGCCCTGCTGATGGCGAGCGCCCAGCCCAAGGATGAGCGGATGTTCTTCCGCGCGCTGCTGCTGTGGGCTATCGCGATGATCGGTGTGGTGCCGCTCCTCGTCTGGTTCCTGTTCGTCCAGCTCGGGCTCGGCTAAGAGTCCTGGGCTGAAGGGGAAGGGATGTCCTGGCCGGGCATCCCTTCCCCTTTCTCTTCCCCGCACAACGCGGGCCGGCTGGCCCTAGGCCTTGGGCCGGAAATGGCCCGGCCAGTCCTTCAGCCGGATCCGGGTCAGGTCCTGGATGTCGCCGAGTGTGCCCCACTCATCCAGCCCCAGCCGGGCCAGCGGCTCGAGCAGGTCAATCCGCGGGTGGCTGCCGTCCAGCACGGCATCGCTCACGGCGGCATGAGTCACTTCACCGAAAACCAGGGTGGAGTCCCCCATCGGCAGCACGGAATGGAGGCGGCATTCCAGCACCGCCGGTGATTCCTTAACGCGCGGCGCGGCTACGGTGAGGCTCGGTTCCCGGGTCAGGCCGGCGGCGTCGAACTCGCTGACATGCGGCGGGAAGTTGGTGCCGGTGGCGTTGACCTCTTCCAGGAGTGCGGCCGGGGCCAGGTTGACCACAAACTCGCCGGACCCGGTGATGTTGCGGAGCGAGTCTTTCTCCCCCACCGAGGTGAATTGCACGATGGGCGGATTCGTCGACGCGACGGTGAAGAACGAGTGCGGCGCAAGGTTGTCAACACCCTCCGGCGAGACGCTCGAAACCCACGCGATGGGCCGGGGCACCACCACCGCGGTGAGCAGCCGGTAGAAATCGCGGGCAGACGTCGCCGTGGGACTGAAATCAGTACGCATACTGCCACACTAACGGTGGCAGCACGAAGGGAGACGGCATATGAGGTTCCAACCGTACCGTTCACCATCTACCGGGCGGGAGGTACGCGCCGTCTTCTTCGACACGTTCGGGACTGCGGTCGATTGGCGCACCGGCGTCGCCCGCCAGGCAACGGCGTTCGCGGCGGAACAGGGACGGGAACTAGACGCGGAAGCCTTCGCGGACGACTGGCGAGCCCTCTACCAGCCGGCAATGGAAGCCATCCGCAGCGGCACCCGTGAATTCACCACACTGGACACACTCCACCGCGAAAACCTGGACCGGGTGCTCCGCCGCCACGGCTTCGACCCGGAGCGGCTGGGGGCGGAGACCCTGGAGAAGCTGAACAAGTCGTGGCACCGGCTACCGCCGTGGCCGGACAGCGTGGCGGGCCTGGCAGCCATCCGACGCCGCTACATTGTGGGGCCGCTGTCGAACGGCAACACCTCATTGCTGCTGGACATGGCCAGGAGTGCGGGACTGCCGTGGGATGTGATCATCGGCTCGGACATGACGCGCACCTACAAGCCGCTGCCTGGGGCCTATCTGAGGACTGCGGAGTTCCTGGATCTCAGCCCCGGTGAGGTGATGCTGGCGGCGGCCCACAACAGCGACCTGCAGGCTGCCCGGGAAGCGGGGCTGGCGACGGCGTTCATTGCCCGCCCCACGGAATACGGCCCGGGCCAGGCGGCGGACCTTGCCCCGGAGGGCAACTGGGACCTGTCGGCATCGGGCATCCCGGAATTGGCGGACCTGCTCGGGGCCTGAAACCGTTTCGCGCTACGCTGCCGCGGGGAACACCCCTGCCCCTGCGAGCCCTGACCGCGGATCCGTACCGACGATGCCGCAGATCCAGCGGCCCAGTTCCGTCGCCTTCTGCACGTCGATGCCTGTCTGGAACCCGGCGCGCCCGAGCATCCACGCGAGGTCCTCCGTGGAGACATTGCCCGCTGCACCGGGAGCGAACGGGCACCCGCCGAGACCGCCGACGCTGCTGTCGAACACGTCGACGCCCGATGCCATGGCCGCATAAGTGTTGGCCAGCGCAGTATGGCGGGTCTCATGAAGGTGCGCCCTCAGCTGCAGGCCGGTTTCCTCGCGCAGCCTGGCGAAAGTCTCGCCCACCTGCCACGGCACGGCGCACCCGATGGTGTCCGCCAACGCGACTTCCGCCAGATTCGCACGGCCAACCGCACTGCGGACGACGTCGAGAGTCTGTTCGATCGGGACGTCGCCTTGGTAGGGGCAGCCAAAAGCGACGGCCGCGGTGACGCTGAGCGGAATGGATGCCGAGGCGGCGATGTCCGACACTTCCTCCAAAGCCGCAAGCGCCGCTGCAACGGTGGTGTTCTGGTTGGCGGCGGCGAACGCATCAGTCACCGGGAGCACGTAGTTCATCTCGTCCACCCCGGCGTCGACGGCGCGCACGGCACCCCTGGTGTTCAGTACCAGGCCGATATAGCTCACGTCGCCGGTGCGCGGGACCGCTGCCATGACGGCGTCGGCATCGGCCATCTGGGGAACAGCTTTGGGGTTCACAAAGCTGACGGCTTCGATCCGCCGGGCACCCATCCCGATCAGCTCTTCGATGAGCCGGACCTTGTCCTTCGTGCTCACGGGGGTCTTCTCGTTCTGCAGGCCATCGCGCGGGCTGACGTCCACGATCGAGACCGGCCTGGTTCCATGGGCGAACGCCATCAGATTGCTCCTTCGTTACGCGCATTCTGCAACTCTTCGTCGGTGAGGTTCAGGAGACCCTGGTACACATCGGCATTGTGGGATCCATGCACCAGAGGCCCGTTCCAGCTGATCCGGCCGCCGGAGCGCGTGAGCTTGGGGACGATTCCCGGCTGGACCACGGCACCCAGCTCGTCGTCGGCCACTTCCACAAGCATGTCCCGGGCCTTGAGCTGCGGGTCCTCGAAGATATCCTCAACAGTGCTCACGGTGCTGTTCGGAACAGCGTGTTCATCGAGCAGGCTGACCAGCTCGCCGGCCGTGTAGTGCCCCGCCCAGTCGGCGATGATGCCTTCAAGCTCCTCCTGGTTGCGGCCGCGCTGCGCATGGTCACGGTATTTCGGGTCCTCCGCGAGGCCGGGCACGCCCATCGCCCTGGCCAGGCGCACGAAGACCGAGTCCTGATTGGCCGCTATGACAACCCATTTGCCGTCGCTAGAGCGGAAGATGTTCGACGGCGCTATCCCCTTGAGTCCCGAGCCGCTGGGTCCAGGAACAATACCGGCGGCGGCGTAGTCCGGCACAGCGCTCTCCAGCAGCGAAAAGCACGCCTCCACGAGCGACACATCGACCACCTGGCCGGTCCCTCCGCGGGCATCCCGCCAGTACAGCGCCAGCAGGATCCCCTGCAGGGCATACAGCGAGCCGAGACTGTCGCCCAGGGATATGCCTGTGCGGGGCGGCGGCTGGTCGGGGTAGCCGTTCAGGTGCCGCAATCCGCTGCGCGCCTCAGCGACGGAGGCATACCCCGGCTTTGACGCTTCCGGACCAGTCTGTCCGTACCCGGAGACCCGGGCGATGATGAGGCCGGGATTGATCTTCCACAGTTCCTCAGGGCCGAGGCCAAGCTTTTCCATGGTGCCCGGGCGGAAGTTCTCCAGGATGACGTCGGCTTCCTTGCAGAGCTCAAGAAAGAGCTCCCGGCCCCGCGGGGCTTTGAGGTCCATGGTGACGCACTTTTTGCCGCGGGACTGCACGGACCACCACAGGGTGTGGTCCTTGACCCGCGCACGGCCCCATTCGCGCATGGGATCCGGCCTGTCTGGGGATTCGACCTTGATGACTTCGGCGCCGAAGTCGGCCATCTGCCGTCCCGCGAAAGGCCCGGCGATCAGCGATCCCAGTTCGAGGACGCGCACTCCGGACAGCGGACCGGCACCATCGCCCGTGACTGTGGTCCTGGTTGCAGTGGCTGACGGGGCTTCTTCAGCAATCCTGCGGCCGCCCTCGTCCGCGGCGTCCTTGCCGCGCTTCGCTGTGCCGGTTTCGTAAACCTTCATCAAATCTCAACTCCTGATTCCTGATGCGGACCCGGTGGGCGCCGTACACGCGGACGGGAGGTCCAGGACGCTCCGTCGCACGGGAACCAGTATGCACTCATCTCTTCATATTGTGAACATCAAATCACGATATGGGTACCTCCTCGGAGGGAAGGCTCCCGCCGATCAGCCGCGTGCCTTCGGCGGCCGCGGCGACGACGGGTTCTATCCAGGAGGCGCACACGTCGTAGGGCATCCTCATGGTGGGCCCCATCACGGTGAGTGCACCGTAGAGCTCAGCCTGCGGACCGAAGATCGGAACGGACAGGCCGCTGGCGCCGGAGACCCGCTCGCCGGTGGTGATGGCAAAACCGTCGGCACGGGTCTTGGCGACGGCGGCATCGAGGCTTGCCGCGTCCGTGATGGTCTGGTTGGTGATGGACCGGAGCCCTGACCCGTAGACCCTTTCCGCCAGATCGGCGTTCCAGGCGAGCAGCACACGGCCTGCCGAACCGGCGTGGATCGGCATGATATCGCCGACCTCGACGGCCCTTCGAAGAACCCGCCGGGTCTCGGCCAATGCGACGCAAACCCTGCTCCCCTGCGATTCCCTGAAAATGCAGACCGTCTCGCCCAACTCATCCCGCAATCGCCGGATCACGGGCGTCAGCAGTTCCAGGAAGTCAAGACCCTGCCGTGCGGGCGCCGCCCAGTGGGCCATGCGTATCCCGATCCGGAAATGGTCACCGCGCCGGTTGAGCAGTCCCTCGTGCACCATGTTGGTGACCAGGCGCTGCACCGTGGAATGCGGCAGCCCGGTCTCGGCCCGTATTTCGGCGAGGCTCATTTCAGGCCGAACCAGTGAAAAGGCATCCAGGATGGACGTGATCTTCTTCAGCACCAGCAACGGGGCGGCGGCGTTTTCGGTTGCGCTCATGGGTCTATCCCGGCTCCTTCTTCTCCCAAGGCGGGGCAGCGGCCATTCACTGCCCCCTTGTAGTGTGACAGAGGTTACTGTTAGCCTAGCGTCCACTATATGACCATCGACTCACAATGTGGTTAGCGGGAGAACAGCAATGACGCACCCCTTACAGCCTGAATCTTCGAAGTTCGCGGTTGAGCTCAACGGATGCACCAAGGAGTTTGCAACTCCCGGCGGCGGATCGTACTTCGCTGTTCGGGACATCGACCTCAAGGTTGAGCCCGGACGGTTCGTCTCCATCGTCGGTCCGACGGGATCGGGCAAGTCCACCATCCTCAACATGGCCGCAGGACTCCTGAATCCTTCGTCGGGCACTGTCCACAGCTTCGGTGAGGCCGTCCACGGGGTGAACCGCCGCGCCTCCTACATGTTCCAGCAGGACGCCCTGCTGCCATGGAAGTCTGTCATCGACAACGTCAGCCTCGGGCTCACCATGGCCGGGGTATCCAAGGCCGAGGCCTACGACGAGTCCCGCCGCTGGCTCGAGAAGGTGGGATTGAAGAACTTCGCTGACCGGTACCCCCACCAGCTCTCCGGCGGCATGCGCAAGCGCACCGCAGTTGCCCAGGCCTGGATCGTCAACCCGGACATCCTGCTGATGGACGAACCTTTCTCCGCGCTCGACGTGCAGACGCGGCAGATCATGGAGAACGAACTCCTCCAGCTCTGGCAGGAATCGGACAAGGCGGTCGTGTTCATCACCCACGACCTGGACGAGGCCATCGCCCTGTCCGACGAGGTGGTCATCCTCGGGGCCGGGCCGGGCAGCACCGTCGTCGGCAGCTACGAGATCGACATCCCCCGCCCGCGGGACCTGCTTGATATCCGGGACGATCCCAAGTTCGTCGAGCTCCACAGAGAAATCTGGGGGCGTCTCAAGGTTGAGGTGTCCAAGACCTACGAATCAGCACGGGAAGAGGAAGAGAGCGACGCAGCATGACTGTGGCACCGGTTTCCAAGAAAACACAACGCTTTCCCCTCCGGAAGGAACGGGGTGCGCCGGCAGCCCAGCACCCCAAACGCAGGCGGGGTGAAGCATCGAACTTCTCCATTCGGATGGGACAACTGGGCCTCGCCGCCGTTGTCCTCGGCGCGTGGGAAGTGCTGGGACGCGTTGGCGTCATCGACCCGTTCTTCTTCCCCCTGCCCTCCGACATCCTGATGACGGTATGGGTCTGGATCTCCAGCGGCTTCGTCTTCCCTCATCTGTGGATCACCCTGCAGGAATCGATCCTGGCATTCCTGACGGGTGCGGCGGCCGGCCTGGTCCTGGGCTTCCTTCTGGCGCGGGTCCGTTTCCTGGAGCGGCTCCTGGACCCGTTCCTGCAGATGTTCAATGCCCTTCCCCGGGTGGTGCTGGCCCCGATCTTCCTGCTGTGGTTCGGCCTGGGGATCTGGTCAAAGGTCGCCTTCGGCTTCACCCTGGTGTTCTTCATCGTCTTCTTCAACACCCTCGAGGGCGTCAAGAGCGTGGACCGGGTTCTCGTGGACAACGCACGCATGCTGGGGGCGTCGGAGAAGCAGCTCCTCCGCCACGTCTTCATCCCCAGCGCCCTGACCTGGATCTTCTCCAGCCTGCACATCAGCGTAGGTTTTGCCATCACCGGTGCCGTGGTGGGTGAGTACCTCGGAGCTTCCGCCGGTGTGGGCTACGCCATCGCCCAGGCCCAAGGTGTCTTCGATACCAAAGGGGTCTTCGCCGGCATGTTCATCCTGATGTTCGTGGTCCTGATCATCGACCTCCTCGTCAACCGCCTCGAACGGCACCTCCTGAGGTGGCGCCCGGTCCGGTCCTCGTAACCCATCACCATCACCGCCTGAAAGGGAACCCCATGACACAGAACCAAACCCGGCACCGGCGCCGGAAGCTCTTCCGCCCGCTGACCCTGCTTGCCTCCGCTGCCCTGGCCCTCTCGGCCTGCGGCGCCCCTGCGGCTGCACCTCCGGGCCAGGGCGGGACCGGCGCTGCCGGCGGGGAAGGCACCAAGGTGATCATCGGCGTCGGCGGCCAGACTCTCCTGACCTACCTTCCCACCACGCTGGCCCAGCAGCTGGGCTACTACAAGGATGAGGGCCTGAACGTCGAACTCCAGGACCTGCAGGGCGGCTCGAAAGCGCTCACCGCGATGGTGGGCGGCAGCACAAATGTCACCAGCGGATACTACGAGCACACCATCCAGATGCAGGCCAAGAACCAGCCCATCAAGGCGTTCGTTGACATGGGCCAGTCGTCGGGACTTGCCCTCCTCGTGGCGCCGAAGAATGAGGGCAAGATCAAGTCCATTGCGGATCTCAAGGGCAAGAACGTCGGCGTGACCTCACCGGGGTCCTCCACTGACATGTTCGTTAAGTTCCTGCTGGCCAAGAACGGCATGCAGCAGACAGATGCCGCCGTATCAGCCATCGGCGCCGGGTCCTCTGCCGTTGCCGCCGTGGAGCAGAACCAGGTGGATGCGGCGGTGATGCTCGAACCTGACGTCTCCGTACTCGCAAAGCGGATAGGCCACGATCCGGTGCTGCTGGAAGACGTCCGGACCGTGGAGGGGCTGAAGGAAGTATTCGACACCGGCTCATGGCCGTCCTCCTCCCTCTACGCCAAGACCGAATGGCTGGACCAGAACAAGGAAACCGCGGGCAAGCTCGCCAAGGCGATCAAGCGCACCCTCGAATTCATCGACGGCCATTCCGGCGAGGAGATTGCCGCGAAAATGCCTGAGAAGTTCGCTGGCGGGGACAAGGAGCTCTACGCCAAAGTCATTGAGGACCTGAAGAAGACGCTCAGCAAGGACGGATCCTTTACCGAGGACGGCGCCCAGGCGGTCCTGAAGACACAGCGGGTGGCCAACCCGGAGGTCGGGGACAAGGACATCAAGCTGGAGGACACCTACACGAACGAATTCGTGAAGTAGCACCAGCCGCAGGCACGCCATCCGCACCGGGTGGCGTGCCTGCGGCCGGTACTGCGTTCCTGCGGCCGCCACCGCATTCCTGCGAGGAGAGCTCCCAGTGCCCGAGACACTGACCCACAAAATCCTGGCCAGCCATCTCGCATCCGGCGAGCTGACTCCCGGTGCCGACATCACCATCGCCGTCGACCAGATCCTCATCGAGGACGCGACCGGAACCATGACCGCCATGCAGTTCGAAATGCTCGGCGTGGATTCCATCGCGGTGCCGCTGGCGGTCATGTACGTCGATCACAACGTCCTGCAGATCGATGACAAGAACATGCAGGACCACCGCTACCTCCGGACGTTCTCCGCCCGCTATGGGCTGCGCTACTCCCCCGCCGGGCACGGCATCTCCCACTACATTCACCTTGAGCACTTCTCCCGGCCGGGCCAGGTCCTCGTGGGCGCGGACTCCCACACCTCAACGGCGGGCGCCCTCGGCATGTTCGCCCTCGGCGCCGGCGGGCTGGAGGTGGCGGTGGCCATGGCGGGCTACGGTTTCGACTTTGTGTGCCCCGCCGTCGTGGGCGTGGAACTGACGGGCACGCTCGGGCCCAGCGCCGAAGCGAAGGACGTGGTACTGGAGCTGCTGCGCCGCCACGGCGTGCGGGGCGGCCGCGGGAAGGTGTTCGAGTTCTACGGCGAGGGTGTAGCGTCCCTGTCCGTCTCGGCGCGGGCCACCATCTGCAACATGATCATCGAAACAGGCGCTGCCACAGCCATCTTTCCCTCCGATGGCCAGACCCGCGCGTGGCTCCGGGCCCAGCGCCGCGAGGACCAGTTTGTTCCCCTGGCGGCAGACGAAGGAGCCGCGTACGACGACGGGGAGCAGCTTGATCTTTCAGGCCTCGTTCCGCTCGTGGCGCTGCCGCACTCACCAGGCAACGTCCGTCCCGTGTCCGAACTGCCGCGCACCGAGGTGGTTCAGGTCTGCGTCGGTTCCTCTGTAAACAGTTCGTACGAGGATCTCGCCACTGTGGCGGCCATCCTCAAGGGACACACGGTCCATCCGTCCGTACAGCTCACTGTCACCCCCGGATCGCGGCAGATCCTCCAGACGATCATCGCGTCCGGGGTATATGAAGACCTCATGGGAGCCGGGGCGCGGATGCTAGAGCCCGTGTGCGGCCCGTGCGTGGGCATCGGGCAGGCGCCAACGGAGGGCGCGCCGTCGCTGCGGACCTTCAACCGTAATTTCCCGGGCCGGAGCGGCACAGCTGAGGACTGCGTGTATCTGTGTTCGCCGTCGACCGCTGCCGCGAGCGCACTGCACGGTGCGATAGTCGACGCCTCCACTGTCAGCCGCGGCCAACTCCGCCCCGCAACGCCACCCAACCCGGAGATCCACGATCTGCACATTGCCGGCGTCCTGCCCTTGGAGAGCCGGCGCACCATCGAGATCGAGCGCGGCAGCAACCTGGTCCCGCCGCCACAGCCGGAACCGCTCGCGCCGGACCTCGACGCCCGGGTGCTCATCGTCGTCGGCGATGACATCTCCACCGGCGATATGGCTCCCGACGGCGCCATCGCCATGTCCGTGTGGTCCAACATCGCCGTGTGCGCGCGCTTCATGTTCCGCCGCCTGGATCCTGGATTCCACGACCGGGCCTTGGAATGGGGCGGCGGAATTATTGTCGGCGGGGAAAACTACGGGCAGGGTTCATCGCGGGAACATGCCGCCCTCATCCCGTTGTACCTGGGGGTGCGGGTGGTGGCGGCCCGGAGCTATGCCCGGATCCACCGCCGCAACCTCATAGCGGCCGGCATTGTGCCGCTGATCCTTCCCTCTGACGCGCAAAGCTCAACCGGGCAGCGCTGGGCGATCGAAGGGCTTGCTGATGCCCTGGCCAGTGGTCACCGCTCCGTTACCGCCCGCGTGGACGGGGACGCGGAGCTGACGCTCAGGCTCGACTTCTCGCCGGCCGAACGCGCTGTCCTCACTGCCGGAGGCCTGCTGGCCCAGGTGCGGACCGGCGGGCGCTCCCTGCTGGCCAGTGACGCCGTTGTCCAGGACGACGCGGCAGGCGTTTCGCAGAGCCGGTCCGCACGGTGAAGCAGGCCGCCGTCGAATCGGGCCGAAAACCAGCACGTCGGCCTGGACAGCGCGCCACGGCCATCGCTGCACTGACAACTGTGGTGGCGGTGCTGCCGGTCTTCCTCGTCGGCGGCCTGGCTGTCCAGCTCGAGCAGGACCTGGGCATGACGGCGTCGGCACTCGGTGTCGCGGTGGCCACCTTCTGGGCTGTGTCAGCACTGCTGTCCGCCCCGGCAGGGTATGTGGCGAGCGGACTCGGGCTTCGACGCGGGGTTCCGCTGGCCGTCGGGCTGGGGTTCGTTGCGCTGGCCGGCATCGCGTTTGTCACTCCGCACTGGGCATGGCTCATCGTCTGGCTCGGTTTCGCCGGTGCAGCAAACGCCCTTATCCACCCGCTGTCCAACGGCCTGATCGTGGATCAGGTGGCGGTCCGCAACCGCGCCTTCTCGTTTGGCCTCAAGCAGGCAGCCATTCCGACGGCGACGCTCACCGCCGGCCTGTCGGTCCCGGTTTTCGCCCTCACCGTGGGGTGGAGCTGGACCTTTGCGCTGGCAGCACTGTTGGCGGCGTCCTTGATCCCGGTCCTCCTTCGCACCCTCCCCCGTGACAGCAGCGTCCCCCGGCGCTCCGGCAAAGCTGCCCGTGAGCCTCTTCCCCGGAGGCTGAAACCCTTCCTTTTTGCGACAGCGGCAGCCAGCGCGCTAGGAGCCGGGCAGGCCAATGTGGTGGGTGCTTTCACCGTGACCATGGCTGTGCAGGCGGGATTCGATGCCGCCGGCGCGGGCCTGTTGCTGGGCGCTGCCAGCGTGGCCGGGATTCTGGCGCGGCCGCTGGTGGGTATCGCTGCCGATCGGGGAATCGGCGGCTCGATGGCCACCGTGGCCCTGATGATGGGGGCCGGAAGCCTGGGGCTGCTCGGCATGGCGTCCGGCTTCCCGATCGCCTACGGAGCCGGCGCCGTCGTCGCGTTCGGGTTGGGCTGGGGCTGGAACGGCCTGGCCCATTACGTGGTCTCCCGCACGGCGCATCCGTTCACCCTCCAGGCCACCGGGATCACGCAGAGCGGCACCTACATCGGCGGAACGCTGGGGCCGTTGCTGTTCGGGATCGTGTTTTCCCAGTTCGGTCCGGCCGTTGGGTGGACGCTTGCAGCTGCGGTGGCAGCAACCGGGGCAGGGGCCTCGCTCATCGCGTTCCGTCTGGAGAAGGGGTTGCGCGGCGGGCCCGCCCCGGCATAATCCGAAGCCTTCGGACAGTTCAGGCCAGGGCCGCACTGCGCTGCCAGGAGGCAAGAATGCGTCTTGAGACACTGGTCATCATGCCTTCCGGCCCGCCGCCCTGTGGCCGCGGAACGGGATTGAGTCCCGGTGGGTACGCTACTTCTACAACGAGTGAAAACCCCTGAACGAAATGGACGGACACCCATGCACGCCGTGCTCGAATACACCTATGAGGACAACTACCTTCAGACCCGCGAAAAATATCGCTCAGATCACCTCAGGGCGGCGTGGGAAGCAGTGGAACGGGGCGACCTTCTGCTGGGTGGGGCCGTTGGGGAGGGACCCTTTACTGGGCTGCTGATCTTCACGGGCGAGAACGCGCTCGAGGCTGCAAGGACTTTTGCAGCCGCTGATCCTTACGTCACCGCCGGCGTGGTGACGTCGTGGACCGCCCGCCCGTGGACAACGGTGGTGGGAAAAGAGGCGGCCACACCCGTCCGCCCGTAAGCCCTATCTATCGCATCTCACCGCAAGCAGGACCGAGGCCACTAGCCAGCAGCAACGGATGGAGCGACGACGGCGGGAGTACCTGCCGCCGTCGTCCTCCGTCAGCGTGGGCGAACGGCAGCCGCTCCCCTGACGCGCGGCCGCCCACAGCCCCTACGGGTGCACCAGCACCTTCACCGCCGTGTCCTTGTGGTTGATCAGGGTGTCGAAGCCCTGCTCCACCAGGTCCTCCAGCGCGATCCGGCCGGTGATGAAGGGTTTGAGGTCCACCTTGCCCTCCTGCACCATCTTGATCACGGCGGGGTGGTCCCGGACGTAGGCGATGGTGCCGCGCAGGTCGATCTCCTTGAGCACCAGCTTCTGCATGTCCACCGTGGCGGGCGCGCCCCAGATGGACACGTTGACCACAACGGCGCCTGGCCGGACGGAGTCGAGCATGGTGTCCAGCACCGCGTTCACGCCGGCGCATTCGAACGCGACGTCGGCCCCCGTCCCGCCGGTCAGCTCGCGCACCCGCGCCGGGACGTCCTCCTTGCTCGGGTCCAGGACGTGGTCCGCCACGCCGCTGGAGGTGGCTTTTTCCTTGCGCGCCTGGGTGAGTTCGCTGATGATCGTGGTCACCCCCATGCCCTTCAGGACGGCGGCGGTGAGCAGCCCGATGGGCCCGGACCCGCCCACCAGCGCTGTGTCGCCCGCCTTCACGCCGCTGCGCGCCACGGCGTGGTGCGCCACGGACAGCGGCTCGATCAGCGCCGCCTCATCCAGCGGAATGTCCCCGATGGGGTGCACCCACCGCTGGTCCACCACGATCTTCTCGCTCAGCCCTCCCCCGCCGCCGGACAGCCCGATGAAGCCCATCTGCCGGCACAGGTGGTAGCTGCCGGCCTGGCACATGTCGCAGTCGCCGTCCACAAAATAGGGTTCGACGACGACGTTGTCCCCTTTCGCCAGGCCCGTCACCCCTTCGCCGATTTCCGAGACAGTGCCGGAGAATTCGTGCCCCAGGGTCACCGGGGATTCCTCGTGGGAGAGCGGGTGCGGCTGGCCGGGAGGAGGACAGAAGATGGGCCCTTCCAGGTATTCGTGCAGGTCCGTGCCGCAGATCCCGCACCACGCGACGTCGATCTTCACCGCCCCTGCGCGGAGTTCCGGCTCCGGGATGTCCTCGATGCGGATGTCCTTGCGGGCGTGGAATCGTGCTGCCTTCATGATGGGTTCTTCCTTCAGCGGGTGTGGTGGCTGGGCTGGAGTTCGTACACCGGAGTCTCCAGCCCTTCCATCCGGGCCTTGAGCTGCAGTGCCAGGTAAGAGGAATAATGCCGGCTCTGGTGCAGGTTGCCGCCGTGGATCCAGAGGTTGGGAACGTTGGTTGGTTTCCACATGTTGCGCAGCTCCCCCTCCCAGGGGCCAGGGTCTTTTGGCGTGTCTGAACCGTATCCCCAGCATTTTCCTACTTTGTCCGCGATTTCGGGAGAGACCAGGTCCGCCAGCCAGCCGTTCATGGATCCGTAGCCGGTGGCGTAGACAATGAGGTCGGCCTCCAGCTCGGTGCCGTCGTCCATCACCACCGCGTTGCCGGTGATCTTGGAAACCTGCCCGGACTTCAGCTTCACCCGCCCGTCGATGATCAGCTGGGAGGCGCCGACGTCGATGTAGTAGCCGGAACCGCGCCGCAGGTACTTCAGGAACAGGCCGGAACCGTCCACGCCGAAGTCCAGGTCAAACCCGGCGGCCTCCAGCTGCGAGTAGAACTCGGCGTCCCGCCGGGCCATCTCCTGGTACACGGGCACCTGCGCCTCCGGCAGGATCCGGTACGGAAGGGACGCGAACAGCAGGTCCGCCTTCTCCGTGGTGACGCCGTTGGCGAGCGCCTTCTCCGAGTACAGGTCACCCAGTGCCAGGTCCATCAGCGATTCGCTGCGGGCAATGTGGGTGGAGGAGCGCTGTACCATGGTGACGTCGGCGCCGTGCTCCCACAGGTCCGCGCAGATGTCATGCGCGGAGTTGTTGGAGCCGATCACCACCGCCTTCTTCCCGGTCCAGTCCCCGCCGCCGGGGTGCTGGGAGGAGTGCCGCTGCTCCCCCAGGAAGCTCTCGGCACCGTCGAACGCGGGGATGTTCGGGTAGCCGGAGACACCCAGGGCGAAGACCAGCTGCCTGGGCCGGAGCGTCACCGGTTCGCCGTTGCGGAGGACGCTGACCGCCCATTCCTGCGTGCCGTCGTCGTACTCTGCGCCCACGCACTCGGTGCCGGCCCAGTAGTTCAGCTCCATGATCCGGGTGTAGTGCTCCAGCCAGTCGCCGATCTTGTCCTTGGCGGCGAAGACGGGCCAGTCGTCCGGGAACTTGAGGTAAGGCAGGTGGTCGTACCAGACGGGGTCGTGCAGGTGCAGGGACTTGTAGCGGTTCCGCCAGGAGTCGCCCGGGTTCTGGTTCTTCTCGATCACGATGGTGGGCACGCCCAGCCGCTTCAGCCGGGCGGCGAGGCCGATGCCGCCCTGCCCGCCGCCGATGACCACGCAGTAGGGCTGCTCCTCGTAGCCGAGCCGCGCTTCCTGTTCCTCCTTGAGTTCCTTCCAGGAGCGGCGGCCGCGGATGATTTCGTGCGCTACGCCCTGTTCCCGGCGCGGGCCCTTCTTCTCCTCGAAGCCCTTCAGCTCCTGCATGGTGGTGAGCAGTGTCCAGCACCTGCCGTTTCGCAGCCGGAGGTGGCCGTAGCCGCGGGCGGCGCCGGTTTCGAACGTGATCCAGGCTTCTACGGTCCCGTCGGCGGCGGCGCTACCGGTGGCGTCCTCCGCGAGCGCCCAGCTTGCCGGCCGGACGTGGTCCAGCGTGGCCTCGAGCATGCGGCCGATGTCCGCCTTGCCTTCCAGTGTTTTCAGGTTCCAGGTGAACGCCACGAAGTCGCGCCAGTAGCTTTCGTCCTCGAAGAGGTCCAGCGCGGCGTCCACGTCGCGGCGCTGCAGCGCGCCGTCCAGGCTGGCCAGCCAGGCCTGCGCGGCGGCGGTGGGTGTTTCGGTCATCTCCACTCCTTTGTGTGCGGTCCCTCGGGTGGTCCGGGCTGCCCCGTCCCGCCGGTGTCCCTGCGGTATGCTGGTGCGGGCGTGAGCTGCATCACTATTGGAACGCGGCGGGGGTAACAACCGCGTTACACGGGCACTGCCGGCAAGGACGCCGGCGGTGAGGAGGAGACGGTGGACTACGGCCTGAGGTTCTCGGACCCGGCGAAGTACGCGCGCGCCCTGCGTCGGGCGCACGAGCTGGTCATCTCCGGTGTCCCGCGCCCGGAGATCCCCGTGCCGCTGGCTGAGTCGTGGCGCCGGTCCATGGCGCTGGGCATCAGCCCGGACCAGCACAGCCCGCGCCACGTGCACGATCCGTCCGAGGTGCTGCAGCTGCGGCGGGAGCACCGGCTGCAGCGGGTGATGCCGGCGCTGCAGGACCTGCTGGCGGACGATTCCAGTTCCGGCCGGCACCTGCTGGTGCTCACCGACGCGAGCGGCGAGATCCTGTGGCGGGTGGGCAGCCGGGAGGCGCTGCAGCGGGCGGACCGGCTGGAGTTCTCCGAAGGTGCGGACTGGTCCGAGGCGGGGATCGGCACCAACGCCATCAGCGAGGCGCTGGTCACCGGCGGCCCGGTGCAGCTGTTCTCCGCCGAGCACCTGGTCCGCACCCACCACGACTGGACCTGCACCGCGGCGCCCATCACGGACCCTTTGACGGGTGCGCTGCTGGGCGTGCTGGACGTCTCCGGCCCCCTGGATACCATCAGCGCGGACACGCTGCGGATGGTGCGGTGCGCGGTCCGGGTGGCGGAGACGCTGCTGGGCACGTCCGACGGCGGCGCCTCCTTGGGTGCGTCGTCTTCCGTGCGTGCGTCCCGGCAGGATGCGCGGCGGGGTGTTGCCGCTGTTTCTTCGCTGGAGCTGCTTGGGGACCGGCCTGCCGCGGTGTTTGCCGACGGCAGCCGGGTACCGTTGACGCTGCGCCGGGCGGAGATCCTGGCGCTGTTGGACTCACGGTCGCAGGGATGGAGCGCCGACGAATTGGCGTATGAGCTGCACGGGGATGCGGGCACACCGCAGGCCATCCGGACCGAGATGTTCCGGGTGCGGTCGCTGCTGGGCGCTGCCGTGGAGTCGAACCCGTACCGGCTGGCTGCAGGCTTGGCCGGCTGTTCCGACTCGGGGCGTGTGCTGCGGCTGCTGCGGGAGGGGCTAGTAGCGGAAGCGCTGGATGCGTACTCCGCTCCCCTGCTTAGCCGGTCTGGGGCTCTGGCGGTGCAGCTGCTGCGCGACCAGCTGGACCTGGCGGTTGGTTCGGCGGTGCGGTCCAGTGCGGATGCCAACCTCCTGGTCCGATGGTTGTCCACGGATATGGGGTGCACGGACGCGGAGGGTGTGAAAGCGCTGGGACAGCTGGTGGGCCGCGATGATCCCCGGTATTCGGCGTTCCGCGCTTCCTCTGCGCTCTGTGGCTGAGCTGGCAGAACGCCGTAATTAGCCTGGCAGGAGCCCCGTGACCGCGTTCGTCGAAACCAGGCGTCCGGCGGGGCACGGGACCGGAAGGCGGACCGTTGGTCGTAAATGCATCCCGTTCGTCCTTACCGGTCACGCATACACTGAGCCATGGCTACTTACACACCCGCGGAACTGGCTCGCGAGTTGGGCTACACCGATGAGCAGCGCCCGGGACTGATCGTTCGTGAATATCTCCGAAAAAAAATACCCGGACCATCCGAAGTACCAGCGGTGGCTACTGGACGAACCCCAAGCAGCCGACGTCCGCACTAACGTTCCACGAAAGCGCTAAACGCCGACGCCTGAAAGCGAGCCCACAGAAGGCTACGCGATGGCTGCATCCCATTTCGCTGGCAGGGGAGCATTTTCGAAGTGCCCCAGCAGCGTCTCCACCAAATGCGGCGCGAAGTCGTCCTCCAGCGACAGCACCACCCGGCAGCGGGCGCCGGGCTGCTCCGGGAAGTCCATGTACAGCCCTCGCATGTCACAGACGGTCTGCCCGCGGCCGGGTCCGGACGTGGTGTCGACGTCGACATGCACCATCGGTGCAACGGCAGCCCTAACTGAACCAACCGCGAGCGCCGCGGCAAGCGGATCGTGCATCGCGGAGCAGGCGCGCCCGAACAGGCCCTCGTAGAACCGGAAGTAGTAGCCGAGCATCTCCCCCAGCGCCCGCGGCACGGCACCGGACGATGCAAGCAGCTCCTGCCGGTGGTTCTCCTCCAGCACGTTGGTCATGGTCACGTCCAGCGGCACCAGGGTCACGTTCCAGCCGGCGGACAGCACCAGGGCGGCAGCCTCGGGGTCGTTGGCGATGTTCGCCTCCGCCACGGGCGTGAGGTTCCCCGGGGCCAGGGCCGCACCGCCCATGATCGTGATCTCCGCAACCAGCTGCGGCAGGGACGGCTCCAGCCGCAGCGCCTCGGCGATGTTGGTGAGCGGGCCGATGGCCAGGACCCGCAGCGTGCCGGGGTGCTCGTGCGCCAGCCGCACCAGCATCTCGGCCGCGGTCTCCGGCGCCAGTTCGGCAGCCGCCGTCGAAAGCTCAACCTCGCCGATGCCGTTGGCGCCGTGCACCCACGGCGCTCCCCCGCCGAAGGAACCGGCAAGGGGGTCGTGCGCGCCGAGGGCGACGGGGATGTGCGCGTGCCCGGCGAGCTCTAGCAGGTCCAGGGTGTTGCGGGCGCCGACGGCGGCACTGACGTTGCCGCTGACGGCGCCGATGCCCCGCACGTCGGCCTGCGGGGAGGCGAGCAGGTAGGCCAGGGCGAGGGCGTCATCAATGCCGGTGTCGCAGTCGAGGTAGAACGGGAAACTGGTCATGGGAGTGGTTCTTCTTTCGGTCGGTGCGGAAGGTCTAGTGGGTTTCGCCCTTGGGGGCGGGGACAAAGAGGCTGACGATGAACGCGGCGGCGGTGATGCCCACCGAGATCCAGAGGGCGGTGGCGTACCCGCCGGCGGTCGCCTGCGCGGCGAACGGGGCAACAACCACGACGCCGAGGCTCGCCCCGATGCCGAAGGAGGCACCGTTGATGCTGGGCAGGGAGGCGGGTGCTTCCTTGGGCGAGAGCAGGACTGAGAGTCCGTTGATGGCGGTGAGGAAGAGGCCGTTGTAGAAGATGCCGAGGGCGGCGACGGCGATAATCACCGCGATCTGGTTGCTCGAGAACGCGGCGGCAGCGGCGGCGCAGGCCAGGCTCATCGCGGTGCCGGTGCGGAGGACCTTGATCCAGCCGCGTCGGCCGGCGAGCCAGCCGGCCAGCGGCGCGGCGAAGACGCCGATGAGCGCGGCCGGGGTGAGGAACAGCAGGGCGGACAGCGACGGGCTGAGACCGAAGCCGGAGCCCTTGTCCTGGCTGAGCAGCACCACCGTGAAGTTCATGACGGCGAAGATGCCGGCGAGGGTCAGGACCGTGGAGGCGATGACGGGCCACACCTGGCGGGAGCGCAGGTGGTGGACGGCGATGAGCGGGTGGCTGCGGCGCTTCTCGATCATCCAGAAGGCGGCGAAGGACACGATGGTGCCGGCCAGCAGGGCCAGGGTGCCGGGAGCGGTCCAGCCCGCGGCCGATCCGCCGGAGACAAAGTACGTGATGAATACCAGGAACACCGAGAGCGAGCCCGCGCCCCACCAGTCCATGGCGCCGCGGACGTGCTGCGGCCGCCCCTTCGGGACGGTCTTGAGGATGCAGCCGGCGGCGATGGCGGTGAGCACCAGGACGACGACGAAGATGGACCGGAAGCCGAGGGTCTCGGACATCAGCCCGCCGACGTAGCCGTCCACTCCCCCGACGCCGCCGTTGACGGCGGCGATGATGCCCACCGAGGTGCCGAAGACGCGCGGCTGCAGGTTCTCGCTGAGCACGATGTAGGACAGCGCGAAGACCGCGCTGGAGACGCCCTGCAGGAAGCGGCCAGCGACCAGCAGCGGCAGCGTGGGCGCCGCGATGCAGAGGATGGTGCCGGCGCCCATGATGGCCAGGACCAGCAGGAGGGCCGTGCGGCGGCCGATGAAGTCGCTCCACCTGCCGATCACGGGGCCGGCGATGGCGCCGGCGAGGAAGAACATGGACTGCACGGGGGCTGCGGCGTCGGCGGCGTGGCCGAAGCTGGCGGCGATCTGCGGCAGCGCCGGGGTGACCATGCTGGCGTTGAGCTGGAAGGACAGCACGCCGAGCAGCAGGGTGGTGATCAGCAGGGCGGCCGGGCGGCCGGCAAGTTTAGTCACGTCGGTTTCGCTTTCGACGGCGGCGGGCGGCGATGCGGTCGCGTTGGCTGGGGTGTTCACATCAAACTCCATTGTTCTCTGCAGGAGGTCCTGCCGTTGGGAAATCAGTTGTTATACAACCATGTATGACGAACAAGTACAACCATGCCGTACACTATTTCCTAATTCAGCCGATCTTGGCTCGACCTGATAGGACTTCCTCATGGGCACTCAGCTTCCCGCCGTCACCGTCGTCGGCAGCATCAACCTGGACATGATCGCCACCACCGACAGGCTCCCCACCGCCGGGGAGACCATCGGCGGGGGCGTCCTGAGCCAGCAGCCCGGCGGTAAAGGAGCGAACCAGGCCGTGGCCGCAGCACGGCTCGGCGGCTCTTCTCGGATGATCGGCGCGGTGGGTAACGACGCGCAGGGCCGGCTGATGCTGGAGGCGCTGTCGTCCGCCGGCGTGGACACCGCGGACGTGGCAGTGCTCGACGGCGACGCGACGGGCACCGCGCTGATCGTGGTGGACCGTGACGGTGAGAACCAGATCGTCGTGTGCCCCGGTGCGAACTCGGGGTTTTCGCTGGAGGGCGTTTCGTTCGGGCCGGATGAGTCGGTGCTGTGCCAGCTCGAGGTCGGGCTGGACGTGGTGTTGGAGGCGGCGCGGAAGTCTTCCGGATTTTTCGTGTTGAACGCTGCCCCGGCCATGGACCTGCCGGCCGAGCTGCTGGAGCGGTGCGATCTGGTGATCGTCAACGAGACAGAGTACGAGCTGATCCCGGCGCTGGCCGACGCGAAGCTCGTTGCGGTGACGTATGGAAAGAACGGCTCGGCGATGTTCGAGCACGGCCGGAAGGTGGCGAAGGCTCCTGCTGCTGCTGTGACGGTGGCGAACACGATCGGGGCGGGTGACGCGTTCTGCGCGGCCCTGGTCTTGGCGCTGCGGTTGGGGCTTCCTTACCAGCGGGCGCTCGCGGCAGCTAATGCCGTGGGGGCGGACGCGGTTGGCGACGATGCATCGCAGCCGGTGCTGGGGCGGTTGGAGAAGTACCTTGCCTAAGATGTTTGAGTCCGGAGAATCGCCCAGTAGGCCAGCCTCCACGATGGGTATTTCGCCACCACCCGACATGGCTGAGCTAAAACATTGAATACCCTGGGAGCTTGCTGAGGTCTGACTGGCCGAAGCATCAGGCTCGTCGCTCACCGCAGCGATGCTCCTTTCAGGGCGGAATACGCCCAACTTCCACTTGGAATAAGGTCGATTTTGGAACGATCTTGCTGTTGATCCCGCGGATCAATGGACGGGCAGCACTTGCTCGCATACGCAGAATATTTGCCGACCATTGACTTCGTGGGAAGTGCATTTCTGGCGTGAGTGAAATGCCGCCTTCCTGACGGCATTTCTCCGAAGGTAAGCAATATATTAGCTATCGAGGTTGCGGTAGCCCGTGGGTGGTGCGTTTGCTGCTTTCATCCCGGTGCTGTTCACCTGCCGCAATGTGGCCGCCCTGATGAATCTCTAGTTCCGTTCTCACTGTCCCCTGTCCTCCAGAAGCCCATGCACGGCAGCGCCCTGAGCTGTTCCTTGACCTCCCAGACAGCGGATCCTCCGTGCGGCCGCTTAGTGAACACTTCTTTCGCTGTGCTGCTGACATCTGCGTGAGCATCTTTACCCGCGGCCAGGAGGAGCAATGGGCGAGTCCTGTGCTTGCCGACAGACCTGCCCCGGCGACCCTGGACGTTCTACGACAAGTTCTGCTGGTCTCAGTCCTGATTCGATTCACAGGGGGATCGGATGGAAGCGATCGATCGCGACGACGGGGCAACCCATGGTCAGGCATCTGCATCAACATTGGACGTTAGCAGCGTGCTTTCATGTCACAGCAATACTTTTCGGCAATACTAGTGAAGTAGCGGCGTTGGAGAATTCTCGACGGGAATCCTCTTCGTCGGACTAGCTTGCAAGCCTCAAGAATCGTACAGGACCCGGAGGGCGTCAAAATGCCGAAAACCCCCATCGTTGAGATATCCATGGCCAACGGTGACGTTATTCTCAGTACAGCTGAGGTTGCAGATCCGGAACAGGAGGTTGGCGACGGAAAGCTCGTCATAAAAGCCAGAGAGTTGGTGGCTAAACTGGGGCCTCTCGCATCAGAAATAAAGGAGAGCCTCACGGAGCTCACCCCCGACGAAATGACGGTAACGCTCAAAGTCGGGCTTGCGATTGAGACCGGAGCGGTCGTCGCTATTTTGGGCGGCGGACGAGTAGAGAGCGGAATCGAGGTCGCAATGACTTGGTCACAGGGTTAGGAGCATGCACGCAGCACTCGAGCAGGCACTGTGGCGTGTGGCATTTCCCGTTATTGGTGAGCGTAGAGGGACTGCCTACTACGTCGCTCCCACACTCATAGCGACGAGCGCACATGTTCTGGGGAAGTCTCAGAAATTGGAGTTTACTGGAGGAATCGAGTGCTCACAGGTAGTTCTTTTGCAGGACTTCGAACGGGACCTAGTCTTAATTCGCGTAGACAAGATTTCCGACATCTGGCTAGTACCCACTAGGGAGCCGGCTAGGCTCGGCCAACGAAGCGTTGTCATTGGCTGTCCAGGCGGCCGAAGGGAATCGGCTTTGCTCGTGTTCGAAGGGAATGGCCACACCAACAAGGGCGACCTCGTCGCGAAGTTTGGCCAAGGTCAAATCAAGCCTTCATACAGCGGCGGCCCCGTCGTCTCGTTATCCACTGGCAGGTTGCTCGGCCAGATGCGACTAACACGCGACGAGTCAATGGACTTAGGTGGGTTGGCAGTATCATCGGCGATGATCGCTGAGGCTCTGCTTACCGTTGAGCAAAACGAGCGCAGCGCGGTGATGGAACAACAGTGGGACGCTCTCGTTCAAGGCGCGGCGCAAGAGAAGGCAGCCAAAGTCCGTAAGCTAACGACGATGCCTGCGGTTAAGAACCCCGTCTTGGGTCGTGAATCCGAGATCGCTCGACTGATGGGAATTCGCGACTCCGGAAAATTTATAGAACTGCGGGGGCCGTCAGGATCCGGCAAGACGCGCTTCCTTGCGGAGTTTTTGACGCTTCCCTACCCCTTTGAACAGGGTAGTTCTGCCGCATATATAGACCTTCACGGCTATACCGCCGCGCCCCCAGCTATCTTACGTGCGATGGTAGATCAGCTTGGCATCACTGTGCCTCAGTCTTTGTTCCGCGCCCATGCCGGAGCTGACGGTCTCGCGGGTCTTCGTCACAGAGTATTGCGGGCCTTCAAGAACCGGGCCATTGTCATCGCTCTCGACCACGGCGAGAATTTGCTCACAGTTCCTACTGTTATGGCAGAGCTAGAGGACCTACTGCGCTCCGGTAACTTTGGCGACGCGATCGTCGCCGTGGTTCTGTGGCCAGGAAGCAGTGTCGACGTGGGCTATATGAAGTTAGAAGATCCGATTTCCCTCGGACCTTTAGATGCTCACAGCATGGCTCTCTTGGTCGCAGAAAAATTTGACGTTCCTCTAGAGATAGCCAGCGACGCGGTCGCTGTGCTGGACGACGCCGTCAGGCAACCAGGCTACGTCGCTCGAGCCGCCAACGCCGCCCTGGAAGCCGGTAGGAATCCGGAAGATATCGCCGTAGCAATCGACGGTGCCGCTCGCATGGTCACACTTCGTCAGCTCGAAGCCCTGCTGATTAGCCTTACGGCAACTAGCCCGATGCCTATCGCCTCGGCTATTGCGCACGGCATCCTGGACATGAACTGCTGTAACGCGCTGACAGGCTCAGACGAAGCCATTCGCATCCATGCGTTGACGGCATCGGCAAGGCGCCTTCTCGATGCAAACCAAAGTGCAAACCGAAGTGAGGGGTTGATGAAACTCCTGTCCGCTGAGGCGGCGCTCAAGAATGCCGTCTACGACGTTCTAACAGCTCACCTGCAAGAGCCGAGCATAAGTAAATTGCAACTAGAAGCAGTTGTCGGCTTATTGTCCAATGAACGGGATGAAGCAGGACGCGCCGTCCTAGAAACTGCAGAGAATCTGCTCGCGGAGAAGACCGTCACTGCGCCTTATGGTCCGCTGGTTAGCATCTCGCGACCGGTTCCTACTAGGTCCGGTTCTGCGGCCTTTCTGTATCTGGCTCGCACGGCGCCGTCGGCCTGGCACCTCCAGAATGAGATGCGGACTGAGTCTTGTGAATATGAATTCGTCCCGATCGAGGGGCCGTCTGAACTGGCTGTCTACCGCCAAGCTCTACTCGAGCTTGATGCTAGAACTGATTATGACAGGAACGTCGAGCATCTCCGAGAAACGGTCATGAACATGGCATCGGACTTAGTTTCGACAATCGAGTACCTCTCGCTTTTGTCAGATTCCGCATTTGCATCCGCAATCCAGGGTAAGCAGAAAACTGTGGAATCAAAGGTTGCGGCTATCCAGAATTTTACGTCCGCAGTGCTCCCTGATACAGAGCATTACGATCGTCGTCTGATTGGGGTCCGAGCAGTAATCCAACTGGTTCTTGTTGGACTTGCTTCTTTTCAGGATCGCAGTGACGAAGTGCTGCATGAGCTTGCGGAATTGGTTGCAGTAAATGAAGTCTATGGTGAGGCGGTCTCCTTGCAGGCTGACTTCGTACGAGCTGGAATTGCCCAAGGTGTGCCCCTGCAGGACTTGAAGCGTCATATCGACGCTTTAATTAAGGCCTTACGAACCGCGCCGCCCGATGCGGATATTCTCGGGTTGAGCGCTCAGGTTTCATCAGTAATTCGCCGGGCTGGTATTTATGCTGAACATGCCTCCGACGGCGAGGCGATGTTGCATTTAGCCCGTGCCCTCCTGCTCCCGCTGGAGCAAGACGCGAAGGAGCGGGCACGACTGGGCGACAACCGCCCCCTCCTCGCATTGGCCCGCGTTCAGAGAGCATCCGCACTCTTGTCTGGTCAGCTCGGTGAAACTGGCGCGTTCGAGACTTCCATGTCCCAAAGCACCGCGATCATGAAGTGGATTTCAATAAATGCACCAAGTTCGGGTGCGTGGTGGACTTACCTCAAGTCTATCTCTTTAGAAGGCAGGGGTGTCGAAGGCTTTGATACTTTTAATGAAGAACGAAGAGCACACTATTCAAAACTTCTAGATAGAGAACTTGCACGATATCGCCACTGGGCCCGCCGGAAGAACACCAGGTCATCCCGAGATGTCCAAATCGAGGTATGGGCACTCTCTCTTCAGTGGGCTAAGGAGGGGTCTCTGCACTCGCTCGCAAACCGAAGGACTAGTGCCAGCGGCGACCGTTCGGTTGCCCAAAGACACTCGGCGTTGACAAGTGCGCGAAACCAGCGCATTTCGGTTCTGGAAGGCTTCAAAAAGTCGTACGGGCCAAACAGTCATATCGTGGTGGCGATGTGCGGAATAGAAGCGCAGTATCAGCGCCTGTTGGCGCATGCCGGGGAGCATAATCATGGGCCAGTGATCGCCATGTATGACCGTGGCCTTGCCGAATGCTTGGCCGATCCATTAATTCTCTTGCATAAGGCCCAGTACCTTCGCCGCCTGTGGCTTTACGACGAGTCGTTCCGGATATTTCGGGAGCTCGAACATACGCTCACTGCGGATGCTGCTCTGGTGAGGACAATGAGGATCAGTTGGGCTGAGGCGCTTGTAGCCTCTGTGATCCAGGGCAAGGTTGATCCGGCCGAGGTAGGTGCCAGGTGTCGTCACGCGCTGAGGCTCGTGGACGGCTTGGAGGGGCGATCATCAGTGGCGGCAATCGTTGGCCTGCGTGCACGGTCGGAGCTGGGCCACCACAACCTCAGCGCCTACGTGAGGGAGCTAATCTCGATTTTTGCTGATAAAAAGGGTTATCTACATGCCGCGGCAAATTTCAGTGCTTCGTTTAGGCAAAATGCCGAGAGCAACCGAAAAGAATCGTGCAACTGGGGCCATATCCTAGTCGCCGACGACTTTACATCTCCGGATACATTGCTTAAATACTCAAATTATCTCATTCGTGAATTTGAGCTTCGGCCAGAAAAGAGTCTTCTCTTGATTCGCGGAGCACTAAGTTGCTTAGAGGGTGTCCGTGTCATGTCATCACATAGCCAGCAGAATTCGGAGCAATCTTTCCTCACAGGGAAGGCTTTACTAACAGCCATAGAATATACGCGATCCACGAACCCGATTGGATGGTCGGACATTTATAATTCGCGCTCAAAAACTCGAATGATCGACTTGGCCATTGCTGAAGCGCGGTTGGAGAGCGCCGAAGCGCAGGCCGTCGGAGCGTTTCGAACCTTGATCCGGACCTATAGGGAACGAGCCGTTGCCTTTCGAACATAAAACATGTGGACGACGGCGCGTCGGGTTCACAGTGTAGGTGCAGGTTGCCGCCGGTACTACTGATCAACCTGGCATGTGCACGAATTCTGGTCTGCGCAGCGAGCGTTGCTTTCCCTTCACATGTAGGAGCGGTTGGTTTGTTTGATTCGATTCGATAGGGGCGGTGGCCGCCGGCGACGAGTAGGCATCCAAGTCTGTAGTTGGTGAAGTTGCGGAAGCCGCGGGCGATTCTGCGGGTGGTTTCGATGACGCTGTTGATCGCTTCGGTGGGGCCGTTGGAGGCGACGAAGGTGCCGAAGTAGGCAAGGATCGCTGTCTTCCATTGCTTGAGGTTGCGGCCCGGCCGTGAGATCTCGGGGATCGGGCAGGCCGGGAATGAGGCGATCACCTCGGTGACGGGTTCTCTGCCCCTGGCAGGGCTCGTGTGATAGATGTGGCGGAGCTTCTGGTAGCACTGCCAGGCCAGGGTGACTTCGTGGTCCGGGTCCCCGAGTGCGAGCTTGGCGTCGAGCCGGGCGGCTTGTTTGGCGGTGAGGTGTCCGGCGCCGATCTGCAGCATCCTGCGGATGCCGAAGAGGGGATCGCCCTTGCGGGCGCGATGGCCCAGAGTCTTCTGCTTGACCCGGCGGCGGACCTCATCGACCATGCCGATCGGACCTGACTTGGCTCATTTCCTTAGTGCGTGACTTTTTGGGCCGTGAATCGCGTCGAGGATGGCTTGCTGCTCTGCGCTGATGTCGGGAGCGAATCGTTGTGTGGTGCCGTTGATGGCGATGGTCGCTGAGCGCAGGGGCCGGAGCTGCTTGATGACGTTGGCGACCGCGAGCCCGGTTCTGTTCTGGATGGTTCGGGAGACGGCCAGCGCGGTGAACACGATCGTCAGGTGTGCCTCGATTGCGTCGCGGGTGCGGTGGAACATGGGTCTGGCCCGGAGGTCTGTTTTGCTCATCCGGAAGGACTGCTCGACGTGCCAGAGGTCGTGGTAAGAACCGATGACTTCCGTAGCCGTCATGACGTTAGCGGGGATGTTCGTGACGTAGCCTTTCAGGCCGGCGAGTTGCCGGGCTCGTGTCAGTGATGCCTCGTCGAGGCATCGTTTGCCGCCGGCGGTCTTGACGAAGCGCGGGGTCCGGGCCGCTTTCTGTCCCTCGATGACCTCGCGGGCCCGGTTCTCCTGGGCCGTGAGGGTGGTCGCGTCGCGGACCGCTCTCTTGCGGGAGTAGGCCCACACCGCCCGCCAAGAGCCGGGATTCGTGGCGGGGTCCCAGACGGGTTCGGCACGCAGGTCGGGGTTATTCTCCTTCGTGTGGCCGGTTCTGGGTGTGATGTGTCGATCAGTGCCCGTCGGTGAACGCGTCGCCGTGCCAGCGGAAGTGCGAGGCCAGGCCGGTCGGTGCCTTCGTCATCCGGGAGCCGACGATGAACCGCAGGTTCGCCTCGTCCAGTTCGCGCAGGTTGCCCGCGGAGACATGCCGGCATCGGCCACGACGACCATGTCGGCCAGCTGGTGGCGGGCCTGGAACTGCTTGATGATCGGGATCATGGTCGCGGTCTCGGCCTTGTTGCCTTCAAAGCAGCCGATCTCCAGCGGGAACCCGCCCGGTCAACGAGCAGGCCGACGACGATCTGGGGATCGACGCAGCGTTCCTTGGAATAGCCGACCTTTCGCAGCTCGTCTTCCTTCTCGGCCTCGAAGTAGAGCGTGGTGACGTCGTAGAGCACCAGGGAATGTCGCCGCTGGTGCTGGCGTGCTGGAAGCACCAGGTCGCGATCCGGTCCCGGTACTTGCCCGCAGCCGCGCGGCCGAGGGTGCGCTTCATCGTCGCGTAGCTGGCCGCGGATTGGCCCAGGTCCCGCAGGACTCTCCCGGCATCCAGCAGCGATGTCGGTTCGACCACCCGGGCGATCACCAGGTCCGGAACACCTCATCATCCAGCCCATCAAACCCCAACGCCGTGAACACGCCGGCCAGCGCATCGAACAGGATCCTGGAGTCCGTGCCGACCACACGTCCGGGACCGTCACGACCGGCTGATACCGCCGCGTCAGGAACGGTGAACAGACCCGGATCGCCGACCGGGGCGACCAGGCCTTTCACCGAAGGCGTGGGCTCGATACCGAGCTCGAGGACGCCCTGGGCAGGGTTGGCCAGCAGCTCACGGGCGCGCTGCAGCAGCATGCCGAGTTCGGCCTCCGTATGCGCCGAGCCGACGTGCTCCACAATCCGCTGCCGGCCACGGACGTACTCGGCGATCTGCACGGCCGTCGCTCCCGAGGCCGTCCGCACCCTCCTGATGAACGCCACACCGTGACACTAAAACAAAACCCCTTAGTGCGTGAAAAAGCACCATTCCGCCGACATCACCGCAGGTCAGAGCGTTGCGCGACCGCGAAACCACGACCCGTGAGCCAACTCAGGTCGGAGTTTCACGACGTGGAACGCGTCCAGCACTGTGATGGCTTCGGGCAGTTCATCGCGGATCGCGTTGGCGTAGCCGCGGAACGGATCCAGCGCCGCGGTTTCGATGTCTGCCGTGAATTCCTCTCTGCCTTCTTTGAGTCAGTCGGCCTTCCCGGACCGGCGCGGAACAAGGTCCAGCAACCTGCCGTGCACCACACCTTGATCGTCGCGGGTGTGATCCACGATCCCGGTGACCATGCCAGTGCCGGGCGGGCCGGTATGGGACCAGACGTGCTCATCAACGCCGAGCGCGTCCACTCCTGTCAGCCGGCCTGCCATGGCGATCCGCGGGGCGGCTTCTGCCTTGATCAGTTCAAAGAGGCCCTGACCTCTCTCATCCCGCACCACGGCGCAGCGGCATCAGAACACACTCCCGGCCCTGGCGTCAGCCCGCCCTAACCACGCTCATCTGCGAAGGGCCCTCAAACGCGACATCATCGCCCACCCTGCCACCGGCGTGTTCCTCACTGAAGCGTCCAACATCGTCCTGCTCGGCCCGCCGGGAACCGGCAAACCCCATCTCGCTATCGGACTCAGCCCTCGCGCCACCCAGCTCGGGCAGCGCGTCGCCCGTGTACCTGCGGTCATCGAGCTCTCCCATAGCCTCGGCCAACGCTTGGTAAACGGTGTCCTCGAAGCCGATGATCTTTGTTTGCGAACGCATCGAAAGTTCGCTTTGCCGGAGACCCATTGGACGTGGACCTTTGCCTGGTTGGCCACAGCAGCGGCCGGTGCTCGTCAGTTGACTACGAGAAGATTTTTCCGCGTCAAAGATGCCGACTTGGCCGATGTAGAGCTTCGAGTCGGCCTCGTAGCCGGTTCGGCTCAGTGCCACGGGGTCATCGGGAGAGGCGACCTTGCGTTTCTCTATTGCATTCTTGTAGGCGCGGCGCTCGACAGCGGTGTCGGCGGAGGCACCCGCCATGGACCAGGCTGCGTGCTGGCTATCGCGATGTTGCTTCGCCAAATCGAAGAAGTTCTGCTGTCGCTGCAGTTCAGCGGCTTTGGCGGGAGATCCGACGCCTACGTCTGCACTCGCTTTTGCCCCCATTTTTGTGGCCCTTTCCGGCCGCATCTACCTCAGTCGTAATAATGTAGCTGTGACCACCGACATTTTTGGAATACCCCCGCCTGATTGTCGGGATTCACCAACCGACCAACGGGAGAAGCATTAGGCATTAGGCACCAATTCCCAGCAGTTCCGACGGCTTCCCGCTCCACGAGACCACCAGTTCATCCCGCGCCCGCGTCGCAGCAACATATAGCAATGACCGCTCCTGCAATAGTGCATCCGATTTCTCGGCGTCACCGAGATCCTTCAGCGCCCACTGCAGAGGCATGCTCGCCTCCCCTACTCCGAAGAGGATGACTTTGGAAAACTCCATGCCCTTTGCCCGGTGCATGGTCATCACAACCGGCTCGTCGGGGTGGGCCTCTTTGTCACCGGAGACTTTCTGGACAGAGACTCCACGCTCAAGCAGTCCGCTGACGACGAAGTCCACCTGCTTGCCCGAGCGCACGAGTACGCCGATGGTTTCCGGCGCAAAGTCCGCATCGTTGCTCCATGCCTTGATCCAGCCAGCGGCATTATCTAGCTCCTTGGAAAGCGATTCCTTACCCTCGAGCTGGGGGTGCGGCCCGCTTCTGGCCGACCGGTAGTCTGCAGACTCCTCCGCCGTGTCCTCAATGTCAGTGAACGGAACCCCGGAGAGGAGACCGACGGCGAAAGCGAGGTTCTGGGCCGTCGTCCGGTAGTTGAGCGTCAGACGCCGCGAACGCCCAACGATCTGGATACCAAACCTGCTGAGGGGCACCTTCTGCCCATAGATCCGCTGGTGGGAGTCCTCCGCGATGAACAAGTCGTTCGCACCAGGCGCCACCAGTGCACGCAGCAGGAGCCAGTGGCCGGCGTGAAAATCCTGAGCCTCATCAACAATGACGTGGTCGAAGGGGCGGTCCCCTGCCCCAGCGGCCCGCTGATCAAGGACCGCAGCGGCCAGTGCTGCGAGTTCGGGGTAACTCACGGCTCCCTTGCTCCGGCAGATCCGCCGATAAGCCTCAATGACCTTCCAAACCTCGATCCGTTTCATCCGGTTCAAGGCCGTGCCGCGACCTCCTCGCGGAACGGTCAGGTACCCGTCCCTATCCGTCACTGAATTCGCAAGGACGATAGACAGGTACTCCTGCCCCAGGAATGTGGGGTTCGCCAGAGCGGGCTCGAGCTTGTGCTCCACTTGCTCAAGGGCCTCATCCCATTCCTTGTCACTGGAGCGGCTCGTCGCCGCGGCATCGGGAGTCCCAAGCACCACCCTAAAGGCGCCGGCTTGTTCCTCAGGCGACGCCTTTGACCAGACCTGGGCGGCGACGGAGTCGATGCCGGCTACAGTCACCCGGGATTCATCGAGCCTGTCGCTCTGCTTCAGCCCCGGATCCAGACGCCCCACGTTTTGAGCAAGACTATCGGCCAGCGTCTTCGTAAAGGTGGTCAGAAGGATACGCGAGTCCGGATGATGGTCCGCCAAGTGCTTTGCGCGGTGGATCGCCACCACAGTTTTGCCCGTACCCGCCCCGCCCGAAAGCCGGAAGGCTCCGTTGCGGTCCTTGACCGCGTACTGGGCTTGGGCCGGGTGCAGGAATACCAGCCAGTCCTGAAAACTCTCGTTGTTGATGACGTACTCGAGGTCTTCGAAGCCCTCGGCATACGTGAACTCAAGCTTCGAGGCAGGGTGTTTGAGCGCCTCGGCAAGCTTCTCGTCATCCGACTTCGTGGGGTCATCGACGTAGTCGCCAATCCCCAGGCCTTCTTTGACTTCCTGGAGTGACTTCCCTGCCTCAAGGTCAATAAGGGCAAGACCCTGCCATTCCGGGACTGCTTCGTCGGTGACCACCAGTTCGAACGCTTCCACAGAAGCTGCGTCGACCGCGGCTGCACCTGTCCGTTCGGGGATGCCCAGCTCCTCGAAAAGGTACGACGGCGTATACCCGGCCTTTTGGAGGCCGTTCTCATATGCGGGACCCGTGGCTGCCGGGGAAACGACGGCGGCCGCCTGCGGGGGCGCCGATCCCTCTACCGGTGCACTGATGAGTTCCGCGATACCACTAACAGGGTTGACAGTCAGAATGCTCGTCTGCGCCTTCTTGATCGCTTCATCGTGGTTATAGGTGCCCGCATAGACGTAATGCGGTTCAGTCCCGGCAACCAGCTTAAAAAGCACCGCCCGGAACTGCTGGTCAACGCGGCCTGTGCGCGCCCGGGAGTCCTTGTAGGTCTTCATCGGCTCGATGTGGAGGCCAGGCGAAGTGTCGTCTTCCTGAAGCTTGTAGAGGAAGTCCAGGACCTTGCCCTTGAGCGATCCGTCGACCTTGTTGGCCCCCTTCATCAGGGTTACCGATGCCATCAGTCGTTCTCCTTCAACTTAAATGCCTTCAAAACTTGTGCAGCATCGCCGGCCATAAGTGTCCAGCCTTCATACTCGCCCGCCGGATCGAAGACGACAGCCAGTTTGTGCTCGGGCCATGCAATGTCCAGCGGTGTCCCATCGTCAAGCTCGTAACCGAGCTCCGGCAGCGGCAACTCGTCGACTTCGGCGAGCACTGCCAACAGCTCGCGCTCGGCGTTTGTAGCGAGGTCAAGGATGTCCTGCCATTCCGGCCGGAGGTGCTTACCCAGCGCTCCCGGTTCCACAATGACCGGGACCGAGGGCATCGCGAGAGTAACCGCGCCGATAGCCGGGGCTGTCCGCCTGAATCCGAGCAGGTTGCTTAGGCGCAGCCATTCGCGCCACACGTTCTTATACCCGGGCTCCGCCACTGCTTCGTCCCGTCCATCAAGGACGAGCACGACGTCGGCGCTCACCATGAGCGGCGACGTCAGGTTTGCGGCACATCGGAGAGGACCTTCCGCGTACATCCATGCGCGCCCCACCCCCAGTTCAGGCGCCGCTTCCGGGTCATCCAAAGTGGCCTGCACGAAGTCCGGAAGATCCACAACGGATCCCGCGAATGTGGTGCACTTCCCCAGCATGAGCAGAGGAATGGCATCGGACAGGTCGGCCCAGGCGTCAATGTTTGGCTCCCGGATCCACTGCCACAGCTGGCTCATGGCGTCGGACTTGACGGCAGCAAGCAGCGCGGGCTGAAGCGGCGCCGCCCCGTTCTGCACGATGCTCGCCGCCTTGTCAGTGAACCACGGTGGCATCGACTGTCCGTCGCCGGAAAAGGCGTCAATATCTTCCCACGTCACCGCCCAGGGAACCACGCCAGCAGCCCGAAGGCCCTCACGCTTGGCCGCATCGTCAGCGACGCGGTTGTGCTCAGGCGACGCGTGGAATACGTAGCCGTCGGTGTAGATAGCCATTTTTGGGATGTTCGGGTCCGCCGTAGAGAGGACGAAGTCAGGTCGCGTACCGTGAATGTCCACCTGGGGTTCGAGCCACCAGATGTGTTTTGCGCCCGGTAGGCGGAACTCCACCTTGTCGGCGCGAAGACCGGGGGTGACCTTAACGTTGGCACCGACGGCGGTCAGCCTGTCCACGAGCGCCTTACGGAACTTGACCTCGAGGTGTGACTCCAGTGCTGGCGCAGGCGGAGGAACATTGGTCACGGTCCAGCCATCGAAGGTGGGATCACCGTCGTTGGGGACCCCGTCATGCCCGGCCAGGATGCTGCGCAGAAGACGCTCCGCGGTCACGCGGGCCACCTTATCCACGTTCCAAGGGGACGCGAAGGGAAGGAGGCAGCGATGGCAGGCGAGGCGCTCCTCGTCGCGGCAATCGCAGTTCCGCACCACATTCCATGCGGCCCGCAGGAGGTTCCATACCTTCTCCGGTTTGGCGAATTCGGCGAGGTAGCCCGTGCCCCCGGGGACTTTGTCGTGCAGGAGCAACGAGACGGCCGTGCCCCCGTCGGCAGGCTCGTTGATCGGCACTGCAGCGATGTGGTCGGGGGATCCGCCGATCACTTCACGGAGGCCGAGGAGTAACGCAGCGGTCAGGCTGGGGAGGGCGAAATCATCCCCCAAGACGCGACCGGCCGGGAGGCGGAGGGCAACCCCCTGCGTCGCGAGGACACGTGCGAGCGCTACCTCTGCCACGTGCTCGTCACCGGACTTCCGGTACTTGCACCAGAAGCGGTGCTCATCAGGGTTGTTCGCACGTCCGGCAGAGTCCAGCTTGCCGCAGTACGAACAGACGCGGAATAGGGGTGCCTTGGACTCATTGCCAGCGATAATCCGGGGCGCGGCGTTGGCAGAGGCACGTCCCAGGTTGAGCCACCGGAGCTGTACCCGGTTCGCGTATTTGGCGCCGAACTCAAAGTCCTCGAGGAACCATTCGTCGGTGAGGTGCTCGGGATCGATATCCGCTGCGAGGATCGTATTGAAGCGTTCCTTGACACGTTGGTCAGAGCGATCGCCGATGGCCACCTCGTCGCGGCGCACCTCCGCTGAGACGTTCTTCATGACCACGACCTCGAATTGCTGGCTGACGTCGGCGATACCGCTGAGATGGCACCGGCCACACGACTTGACCGGGCCTGCGGCGTCCACGTCGGTGTGTATCCACCCGCACTCCGGGCATGCCTGCCAGCGCTGGATGTGGCTCTGCTGTGGGCCGAGGTCCACGGCATCGATCTTTACCTCGAGGCCACGCGAGTAGAACGTGGCACCCGGAGCAAGCTCGTTGATCGCGATGGCAGCGCCACGCTGCAGCGAGATCGTCTCGGTGACGTAGTCCTGGGTTTCAACTTCCTGCCAGGTCACGCCGATGTCCAGGTTCACCGAGTCGTCGAGGAGCGTGTAGTTCGGCAGCAGACCGTACTTCTCGAGCACTGAGATCCAATATTCGTCGCGCAGGCTGAAGAGCTGTCCGCGCAGCATGCGCTGTGTGGCCTCGGCGGATTTCGGGGCACGCTTGTCCTCGTCCGTGGCGGCGTTGGACTCGGCCATGGCCTTCAGCTCGGGCATGACCTTCTCGATGTCGTCGATGCGGGCCTTGAGTTCGTCGCAGTCGTCGGCCCACAGCCTTGCGGCCCGCACCACGTGCTCGGCGAGCTCACTCGACCCGTCAGCCCGGGGTGCAGCCCATTCCCGGAGCCTAGCGGCGCTGTCAGGAGCGAGAAGATCCCCGAACTGGCCGAGGAACTCGCTGATATATTCCTCCGCATTGGAGTGAGCGGTCTCGATCAAATCCCCCAGAAAGGTTCCAGGTCCGTCGCCGGCGAGTGCGCCGGCGGCCTTCCGCGGGTGAGGACGGCCAGCGTCGCGCGCGAACCTGTCCACCAGGTGGGCGAGGTACTGCCTTTGCAGGATCTCCTCGGCGTCAAGAAATGTGGCAGGCGGGCGGACTTGCCCATTGATCACAGACAAGGGGTCGTGAAGCTTGGGCAGGTGCTCTCCGCGGCCGCGCGCGTAGGCAAGGACGAGTGAGTTCCCTGTCAGGCGGCCGGCGCGCCCCACTCGCTGCAAGTATGAAGAAACGGACGTGGGCAGTGAGGCTAGCATGACGCAGGAAAGGTCACCGATATCGATGCCCATCTCCAGAGTGGGTGTCGCGACCAGTACGTTGGGTGCCTGAGGCGTCTGGACCGAGGCTTTGAACTCATTCTCGGCGCGCACCCGCTCCTCATCAGGCAGCAGTGACGTGTGCTCCTTAGCGACGACGCGCTTCGGCTCCCGCGCTCCGTACAGCTTGAGATAGAAGTTCTCCTCCTCCGGCTGGCGCGCGAGCCGGCCGGGACATCGAACATATAGACAGTGCGCACCGTCGAGCTGGTCCACCACAGTCGCGGAACCCGGTGTAACCGCGCGGCACACGGAGCACGCGAGGAAGTGGCGGCCCGCGCCGAGGCCCTCGCCTGTGGGTGCCTGAAGGAGGATCCGGTCGGTGGGAAGCGCATAGATCGTGGCGCCGTCCTTGGCCTGCACGGTTTCGAGCACGCATTGGCCGGCGAGCTGCCCAAATAGGGCCTTGGCCACAAAGGTCGCGTCCGCCTTTGGGATCTTGAGGCACAGCGCGGTCCATCGCGTGTACCAGCTCTGGGTCTGGGCTATTGGGTCCATGTAGCCGGAGTCGCCGCTGCCGAGCCGCGGGAAGGCTGGCTTGGACCGGCCGGTGGGGAAGGCGGGCATACCCTCGCTGCGGCGCCGGCCGCCCCACACCTTCCAGCGCTGGGCCTTCTCCCCCGCCTCGACCATGTAGTCGTTGAGCCACTGGTGGCGGATGCCGCCCTGGGTGCGGACGCGCTCGACTACGCCGCGCACCCACGCGAGCAGCGCGCCGTCGTCTGTGAGCTGGTCTTCGAGACCAAGGGTGCCGGGCGCCGCCTCGAGCGCAGTACGGGCGGCCGCGAGCATCGCGGGGGGTGTCCCGGCGTCGGTCTCGGCGACAATGCTGCCGGTGAGCTCGAGGGTGCGGCCGAGGCGGGACTGGAGGCCGAACTCGAGGGAGGCGTCGAACAGGACGCGCTTCTCCGCGTTTCGTGTCGCGTTCCGCTTCTCCTGGGCGTTGGCCTCCGGATCCCAGTAGGCGCGGAACTGCGGCCTGTCGGCGTAGTCGGGGGCGATGAGCTGGTACTTGCGGACGGGAGTGGCGGCGTCCGCAAGTGCCCTGGCGACCAGCTGCTTGAGGGTGACGACTCCCCCGTCCGGTGCAGCAGCCTCGAGCGCATTGCGGAAGGCGGCTCGCAGGGTGAGGATGTGCGAACGGGCTTGAACGAAGCCGGCACGGTGGGCGGCGTCCTGGACACTGTCGGTGAAGACGAGGGCCTTCTTCTCCCCCGAATCGAGGCCATCGGCGCCGAAGAGGTTTGAGATGCTCACGGAAAGCATGGTGGCGATGGCGCTGCCCAGGAAGCGGATGCCGTCCGCCGTTTGGCAGGCAGGGCAGACCTCGCGCTTGGAGTCGTCGTCCGCGTCCTGGCCCCGGAGCATGAGGACGGGGACGATGTGGCCCTCGTGGGCCTCGGCGGTGTCCTCGGCGGGCGGCTCGTGCAGGATGCTGCGGTTGACCGTATCGAGCCAGACGAGGCTGTCGGCGATCTCGCCCTTCTCGGCGCGGAGGGCGTCCTCGTTGGGGGCGTGGATTAGCGCGCGGAAGCGCGGGTTGCCGGTGGCCTGCTCGCGGCGGATCTTCGAGTCGTCGTTCTCGAGGTCCGTGCCCGTGGGGCCAAGGACGGCGCCCCAGCCGGAGCGGCCGCAGTGGCGGCAGAAGACTGCAGGAAGGTAGAGGGTCCGGTCGGTGTGGGGGCCATCGTCGCCCCAGCGGTAATGGTGCTCACCGTCAACTGATTTGTCGAGGCGGGACAGCTCACGCACCCAGAGGTGCGTCTCAACGGAGATGGCGTTGCGGTTCGGTTGGGGGACCGCGCGGGCGTGGCTGATGAGGGCAAGGAAGTGGGCCACAAACTCTGTATGCCGCTCGGCGAGAGTAACGCGGCGGCGGGGCCCGCCTGAGATGTTGAACTCGCCGAAGACGCTTTCGGCCAGGTCGGAGAGGACGACGGCGTCGCTCGCCTCATGGAGCACTGCGCGGGTGAGCGGACACTTGCGGATAGCGCCGAGGAGGTCAGCTGGCTGCTCGCCGAAGAGGAGCTGGGAGACATGCTCAATGATGACGGCGTTAGTGTCTTCGGCTCCTGCGCCGAGGACCGCCTCGATGGCCTTGCCGGTGTCCTCGATACCTTCGGCAACGCGGGCCATCTCGGCGGCAGGATCACCGGACCACGCCTCGCACCAAGCATCGATGCTGAGGCGGGATTCGGTAACGACCGCGTCGTCAGGGAAAGTTTCTCCGAAGACAGTCTGGGCAAAGCGGAGCATGGGCTCCGACTCGCCCTTCGCGCCAAGCGTCGCAGACGTCGCGACCGGTGTTATGCGTCCGAGCGGGCGGGCCCGGTCCTCCTCGGTCGGGCCGTGCGGAACTGTGCTGAGGTCGTTAGGCCAATGGCTCTTGAGGGCGAGGCCGAGGCGGCGCAGTAGCATTGCGACGTCGGTGCCCTGTGCTCCGTCGTAGGTGTGGAACTCGTCGAGGACCACGTACTGCAGGGAGACTGCGGACTGCTCCCAGATCGACGCATCCTCGCTGCGGAGCAGGAGCATATCCAGCATCTTGTAATTGGTCAGGAGGATATCCGGTGCTTCGCTGCGGAAGATCTCGCGGGTGTTGATGAGCCCGGCGGCGGAAACCTTCGTGTGCTTCTGACCGTCCTTCTGACCGGTGTAGATGCCGGCCGTGATGCCGCCGAGTTCAGGGTTCTCGGTGAGCAGGCTGGCGAGGCGCTGCGCCTGGTCGTTGGCGAGGGCGTTCATCGGGTAGAGGATGAGCGCCTTCATCCCGGTGACGCCCGCAGCCTTGGCCCGAAGTACGTGGTCAATGATCGGGTAGAGGAATGACTCTGTCTTGCCGGAACCTGTGCCGGTAGTGACCAAAGTTGGTCGCGGACGGCGGAATGCGCTGCTCACGGTGGTTGTGTCTGTCGACACATCTGGCTTAGACGTCAGCCTCTGAAATGCCAGCGCCTGATGTCCGTAGGGTGCAAAGCCCCTGTACCAGTCAAGGCAGTCACGCCACCCGTCGGCCGCAGGCTCGAAAGGAAGCCTGAGTCGCACGAAGGGGCCCTTGAATATTCCGTCCTGTGGATCCTCGAGGAATCCCTGCAGGCCGTTGCGCGCATCCCGATCGGTAAGGGCAAAGGTTGTGGACAGATAATCAATCAGCCCAACCTGGAGTTCCTCGACCTGATACGTCGGGAGGAGAACGGCCATCAGCTCTTCTCCGCCAGGAGCTTCTCGAAGTGTGCATAGGCCTTCCGCATGTCGTCTTCGCGGTCGTATGAGACGAACGGAAACTCGAAGACGTAGTCGGCTCCGCTCTGTGGATGAGTCCAGGTCCGCTCCACAAGCGTCAGGTCTTCACCGCGTGTCATGAATGGACGAGCGATCTCCGCCGGGACCTTTCGCCCGAGCAGGTCATACAAATCCTTACGCTCATATCCATGCAGCACGGGGAATTGAGAACGGTATATGTCGCATAGTTCATCAACACCTATCCCGAAAACGAGCGCTATGGCGGCATCTAGCTCGACCGACAGAAGCCGCCGTTGGGAAGCAATACGAATAGGGCTTGAGCGGGTCCATTTTTCAGGCATGACAGCATTCCACAAGTCCGAGTAGGCCGAGGTCAGGCAGGTGAGACGAGCGCTTCGTTCAACGATTTCCACAAAAAGAGGATGGTCCGCAGGGATCGCGGGAACTTGCCCGACTGCCGTGGCGCTGATCTCAGAACCCACGGAGGACCGAACCTGTAAGTCAGCGCCGATGAAGTTCATAGACGCAAGCACAGCGAGCAGCCGGCTTGCGCTGTCACTTCCGACGAACGCCGCTGCTCTCACTGCATGCACATGGGCCGTGCCGGGAGGGACGACAGACGCACGAAGAGTCCTCTCCCCGGTGGTGGCAGCCATCGACCGCCAGACGACCCGAAAAGTCGAGCGAACGCTTACAGGTTCGGCTTGCTCACCCTGCCAGAAACCATAGTCCGAATCATATCGCCGACGTTCCTCATCGGGCTGGTAGCTGGTTCGGGGTATGAAGTCGTCAGGGAGGGCCTCCAGATCGATCTCAGTCCAGTCAAGATTGTTCTTCATCGTCGGGTTGGGCTGCTTCGCGAACGGGTTGGCCACGGTAAAGTGAGGGCCCTGCAGGATCACGTCGTTCCAAGACTCGGGTACAGCAGAACCGACCTCAAAGTAGCCCTTTTTGCGATCTGTCGTCTCGTTCCAGCCGCTTGAATACTGCAATCCCAAATCACGAACACGAGGAGCCTTGCTTAGTTTCTCGAGCACGGATGCGCTAGAACGGTTTACCGGATAGACCATTCGAGCTTGAATCGGCGGCGCTCCAGGCTCGTCGAGAATGTCGGCCCAGACAGCGAGCACCGTTTCATCGACGTTGACGATCCGCTCCGGGTGGGGCCGCAGGTCCCAGTTGCCTTCGTCGTCCTTGAGGCCGGGCACGGGTCCGTTACCGTCGTGTGCCAACGACCGTGTGACGGTGTCCGGGTGGTATAGCGAAGACGCCATCTGGAACTGCGGGCGCTCTAGCCGGTGACCATAGACGTGAACGCCGTACGAAACATGATGGTCAATCTCGAAAAGCGACAACTCGTTAATGAACTGCCAGTGCCGCCGCAGTCGACGGTAAGTCTCCGCGCGAAGCACCGTGGCCTTCTTTTCGGTGAAGTGCGATTCCGGGTGGATTAGCGCGACCACGCCCCGTTCGTTCATGGATGCCCACGTCCTCGCCATGAATGAGCGGTAAAGGTCCGGTCGAAGGGCAGATACGACCGGGTACATGCCGATGTCAGTCAGATGCTCACGTACGGAAACGACAGACGTTGCTTGGGAGCACATGAATGCTTGCTGTTCAACATCAGCTATGGCAATTGCTTTCTTCGTACTCGCTTCACCTTGAGTCGGCTTTTCGGCCAGCTGCCACCACGGATCGAACTCAGCGAATGTAGCCTTCTCGTCCCAATCAGGCCTGACCCATGGCGGATTTCCAACCTGCAAATCAAATCCTCCGCGCCCGAAAACGGAGGCGAAGTCCAGCTGCCAGTGAAAGAATCCCTGGTCTCGAGCCACGCGGTCGCATACAGACAACCACTGATGCTCTGAGAGCAAATCCTCCACGTCCCTCGCCAATGCGAGCTGGAGATCGGCGTGCTCGGCATCGTTCAACTCATCCCAGTTTGCCCCCGCACTGAGGGCGCGCTGACCCACCATCCGGGATTCCTTACCGGTTCGTCCGAGCAGGGCTTCTAGAGCGTCGAGCCATTGGTCGAGGCTCGGCGGGACGGCTCCCTTTGTGGCTTGCTGGGTCAGCGGCCAGAACCATAATGCGTTCCAGGCATCCATCACGCGACGGAGTCGCTGGTAAGCGCCGTTTGGGTCGTTGATTGCCTCTTCAATCTCGGCTCGGGTCACGGCTCGTGTGGTTTCAACAGGCTTAGGCGCCGTCGGTTTGCCGAAGTAGTCGATCTCCCGGCGGGCTTCCTGATCTGCGATCTCAAAGCGGCGCAGCGTGAGCTTCCACAGAGACTCGACCCGTCGGGAAAGACTGAGCAGGCGGTCGACCTGCTGCTTTGAAGGCTTTGCGCGCAGAGACTTGCGCCACGCCCCAAGGGCCTTCTGCGCGTCGCCGGCGAGGTCCTTGACCTCCTTGGCGTCCGAGGCTGCACCCCACCCCTGAGCAGGGAGGAGGAAGTGGTGGACCCGTCCGACCACGGCGGGATCGTCGTCGTCCGTCCCCAGCCCGGCAACCAGCCCGCTCACGGGCGCATCCTGCGGAGTCGAGGTGAGCCAGGACTTGTCCCTGACCTGACCCGCAGAGTATGTCGCGCGGCGGGCCCCAATAAGCGAGTTGCCGCGGCGAAGCCGGAGGCCGAACCACGGCGCCTGCAAACCTGCCACCATGGTGTCCAGCCACAGGGAGACCTCGGCGAGCTCGACCGCCGTCGCGTTGAGGTCCACGCCGTGCACCTGGTGCAGGGCGATCTGCGCTTTCACCTTCTGCAGCTCGAGCGGGTACTCGTCGGCGGGGATACGGACGTCGAGCTCCTTCTGCTTGCGCTCGAGGTACTGTGCGGCGAGCTGACGCACGGCTTCTATCGCGAACGCGCCAGAACCGAGGGCGGGCTCGCAGACAGTGAGCGTGAGGACGTCGTCCGCAGGCGTAGTCACACCGTGCTGGTCGAGCAGCTCTTCGAGCGCCTGGGAGACGACGAACTTGGTCAGTACCTCCGGCGTGTAGTATGAGGCCGACTGCTGGCGTTCGCGGCCGGCAAGCCGGAAGACGAAGGTGCCTTTCTGGTGGAGGACCGGCTTGGGCTGTCCGCTGATCTCGTCCTGCATCATGACGAAATGCTTGGCATCGATCTCCGCGGAGCGAGTCACGGGAATAACCCATGAGCCCTTCGACGAGTCGCCGTCCTTGGCGACCTCGTGGAGGTCCTCCTGCGCAATGAAGCCTGTGTAGGACATGAGTCCCTCGTACACAGCCCCGAGCTGGTTGACGCCGAGCTCAGCGTAGGAGATGAAGCCGCGGTCCTTGCCCCGTGCCTCCTTACTCAGTAGGAGGTGCTCGAGGACTTTCTGGAGCGGGGCGTTGCCGAGCTTGACCGCGTCAATGTCTGCCGTTCGGGACGGTGAAAAGAGATCAGCTTCGAGGTTCTCGAAGGTCAGCGTGTCATCGGCCTCCGTTGGCCGGTGTCCCGTGTTCACCAAGGTGAAGAGGAGGTTGAGGGAGTCGTAAAGGTGGGTTCCGCGCTTGGACTTTTCCGAGGTGATCGGGTTGAGCACGAGCTCGCGGATTCGGTCCAGGCCGTAGCCCTGGTCGTACTGCTCGTCGCCGACGGGGATGACTCCCATCTCCGGGGAGGCTTCAGCGTAGAGCAGGAACAGGATCCGGTAGAGGAAGCGCAGGGACTGACGTGCAAGCGACTGTCCGTCGACATCGTCGTTCGACATCCCGGCTGCGGCGCGGCGCGTAAGGACGTCGTTGGCGATGATTTCGATGGAGAGCCGGATGCCTTCACGGAGGTCCTTCGAGACGCCTACGGTGTGCTTGACCGAGGACTCGATGACGCTGTTCCACAAGATCTGCTCGTTCGCGTCCGGGTGGAGCGAGTCGCGCCCGAAGACGGCGAGGAAGCGGTCCAGTTCGCCTCCACGTTTGGTGTCGTTCCGTTCGACGGCGAGCAGCGCATCAGCGGCGAGGTACCGGCCTTCGGGCCACCGCTCGCGCTCGGTCAGGATGAGCCAGCGGCCGGCCATAAGGACGATGAACTGCGGGGCCTCATCGGTCTGGTAGAGCTCGGAGATGAGCTTGCTGGCCGAGTAGTTGGCTTCCTTGTCGTCCACGAGAGGCTTCTGGAGGAGGTCGCCGCGGTCCTTGGCGAGGGCCTCTTCGAGGGAATCGGCAGGCTGGGCTTCAACGAAGAGGAGGTCGTTGTTCGGTGTAGACCAAACATTGTGGGCCAGGAGCTCGGCACCGCTTCGTTCGGCCTTGAACGTGGTGCTCGTGCCCTGGAACCCGAGTGCTTGGCGCAGGTCACGGTAGATGCGAGAGGCGTTACCGGGCTCCTCGGCGAGTGTGCCGAGGTCGATCTGGAGTTGGCCGCGTGCCTTTCGGAATCGGTCCAGCGGGGACTCGTGACCTTCTTTGGACGTGTCGTCCCATTGCTTGCGGAGCTTGAGAACTTCGGACTGGAAGGACTCGCCGGCCTTGGTGGTGTCCGTGGTGAAGAAGTGCTCGCTGACGAAGTCCTCGCCGACGACAAATGAATCGAACGAGGGCATCTCAGTGCTCTCCTTCCGCAGGGGTGTTGAGGGGCACTACGACGAGCAGCGGCCGCACGAGGCGCCGATCCGGGGCAAGGGAGGAGACGATCTCCTGTTCCTGATCGACGCGTGCTTTGTTCTCTTTGAGGCGTCGCGTACTCATGCCCGGGAGCTGTGCCTGTCCGTGGATTTCGCTCCAGGCGTCCGCTCGGCCGTGCCATTCATCGAGCCGATAGTCGGCGGCCTGGGCGGCGGCCTCGAACGGTGTTCTTGACGGCCCGGGCGATGTAAGGCTGGTACGCCCCGGCGTCTGCGACGGGCCCGGTGTTGATCGACTTGTCGGTGAGGCCGATGCCACGGAGGTACTCGGCGAGGCTGCCAATCTGCTCGGGGATGCATAGCTTGCCGCCCTGAGTGGCGAAGAACGCTTGGGAGATGACCTGCCCTCGGCGGTTCATCAGTGTGCCCATGAGGAGGATGCTCGGCTCCTCGACGTCGGCGCGGACCACGGGCACCTCGTTGCCGGCCATCGACGCGAGGGCTCGGTCACTGGCCCATTCGAGAACTGGGTGTAGCGGGCCGAGGAAGTGGGCCTCTGGCCACGTGGTGGCCTTCTCACCCTTCGCCGGAATGGCCTTCTTGGCCGCGTCGAGCTCGTTCTGGCCCTTGTCCAGGGTTGTGGCCAGTTTGAGCTTTTCCGTGACCTTGCGGTCGGCGAGGTAGCCCTGCGGCAGGTGGGCGAGCCGCTGCTGGAGGTCGCGGGGCGGTTCGAGTTCGACGACCTGGTGCTGGGCGTGGATCCTCCAGTTCACCCCTCCCCCAGCGCCGTTGGCGGGTGGCTCCTCCGGGTTACCGAAGGCCTCGTGGAGGGCGTCGTCGAGGTATTCCAGCTCGCTCGAATAGAGCCCTCCCCCGGTGTCCGTCGGCACCCGGGGCGAGCCGCCGCCGTCGTCCGCGGTGAGCTGCTCGAAGAAGCTGTCGAAATCGTCGAAGGAACCGTTGTCAGTGTGGACCGGGTCGAGGACATCCTCGACGGTCCGCACGGCCTGATTCTCCGACTTCTTACCTGCAAGGACGGCAAGGATCGCCTCTTCCTCGGCCTTAACGCTGTGCTCACCCATGAGGGAGCCGACGTCGTTGAGGGCGCCATGGGCCTCGTGCTCGCGCTCCATGAGGCGGGTGATGACCTTGAGGTCTCCGGCAAACTTCTCGTGGTTCGGGTGTAGAAGAAGCGTGGTGATCTGGGGATTCTTCTTCTGGCCGTACCGGTCGATGCGGCCGTTGCGCTGCTCAATGCGAATAAGCGACCACGGGATGTCAAAGTGGATGAGGTGGTGGCACTGGCTGTGGAGGTTCACACCTTCGGAAGCGACATCGCCCGTGACAAGCACACGTATCGGCGAAGCCTCCTGCTTGAAGCTCTCGACGATCTCCTGCTGCTCGACGTCGCTGAGGCCGCCGTGCAGGATGCGGACATTCTCCGGCTTGAGGCCGAGGTCCTTGGGCAGGTGACGCTCGAGCCACATGAGCGTGGGGACCCGCTCGGCAAAAACGACGGCGCGCATGTCTGATTTGGGGCCTACCCCGATTCCCTTGAGGTAGCCGGCGAGCTCCTGGTACTTGGCTGAAGGCTTCTTGAGTGACTCCTCGGTGAGGGTCCTGAGGTGTTCAAGGGCTTCGTGCTCCCGGTGCTCCGCCGGCAGCTTCGGGTCCGCGACCTTGCGGAGGCGCTCCTTGACTGTTTCGAGAAGCGCTGCCGGGCTTGAGAGGAAGGCTTTGGCGAGGGTCCAGGGGAAGAGGGAGCTGTTCGCGCCAGAGTAGGGGCTGGAGCCGTTTTGGGGATAGAGCCACGCATCTGCGATTTCCTGGGCGACGGCGTTCTCGGCAGGACTGGCCGCGATCAGGCGGTTGTCTGGTTCGAGGCGCTCCATCCAGTTGGCGCCAACCTCGGCGGCTACCTCGGGACTGTGACGGTGACGCCGGATGATGAGGCGCTGAATATCGTTTCCGTCGAAGGTGCCGTCCGGACGGATGGCCGTGGGGTCGAGGAGACGGATCAGTTCGGCAAAGGATTCCTGTTTGCCGTTGTGAGGGGTTGCGGACGCCAGGATGAGGGCTTCGGTGTTGGGGGCAAGGATCCTCGCGAGCTCGTTGTTGAGCGTTCCTGCGTTGGTGAGGTTATGGGATTCGTCGATGACGACGGCGTCCCAGCGGATCTTCTGCAGGTGCGCTTTGTAGCGGGCTGACTTCAGAGTATCTATCGAGATGATGGCGCGCTTGAAGTAGGTGAACGGGTTGCGCGTTGCGGGAAGGGCCTGGCGGACCTTCTGGATGCCAGCTGAGTCGAGCCGGACGAACGGGAGGGCGAAGCGGCACCAGAGCTCGTGCTGCATCTGCTCGAGGACATGCCGGGGTGTGACAACCAGGACGCGTTCGGCACGGCCTCGCCGGGCAAGCTCGCTCAGAATCATGCCTATTTCAAGCGTCTTCCCGAGCCCGACCGCATCCGCAATCAGGATTCTTGGGCGGACGTTCTGGGGGTCCAAAGCGCGGGCGACAGCCATGCGCTGGTACTCGAGTTTGTCCGCAAGCATGCGAGTGGAGACGGTGAGGCCCTCGTGGTCCTGCGGAATGGGGGTCTTGCGGAGGGTGGACTCGAGCCACAGGCGGGCGCGGCGGTAGTTGGGGCTGGCATCAGCGACAGGTATGGCCTCTGCGGGGTCGATGACTTCGATTTCATCCAAGCTCCGATAAAAGGCCGCCGTCGTGTCGCGGACAAGCTCACTGAGTCCACGGACCCTTATGAGGAGGCCGTCGCCAGTTTCCTCTACCCCCGTAACGAGCCATTCCTCGTCTCGAACGTGAACGACTGAACCTGGTGCGACGTTGAGCTCGACCTGCTCGTTGACTGGAGCTGACACTAATCCTTGCTTTCTCTGTCCCCATAGCTGCCGGGTAAGGCGTAGGCAGCCTTGACCCAAGGGTCAAAACACATCTAACCATCTACATGCGCAAAGGGAGCAAAGCGGGCCATATCCCCCGCGTTTTCAATTATTGCGCAACGGCAGCAGCTGAGGCATACACATCGGCGGGCATCGGTCGATGGAGCCTCCACGTGATCGCGATGGGCTTCTCCCCGGAGTGCTGCACGTAGTCCACTTGACCAAGGCAGGTGTACGGCACCGTCAGCCCGGTCTCGTCATCCGCCGTGTCTCTTGTGAAGATCAGAATCCTCGAGCCGTGGGAGGCCCGGTCAAGGTAGCGGCGGCCTGTGGGGCTGCTGGGCGAGGTCGCGTTCTGCGACTCCCAATGAAATAGCTCTGGGCTGATGGCGTAGTCCCTGTACATCGTCGTCACCGAGTGCTTCTTGTCATCCTTGTTCAGGGTGACAAAGAAGGCATCAGTCGACGTCGCAGGACACCACGCAACGCCCTCACGGTGCTGCACGTTCTTGCCCTGCTCCAGCGAACCGTACTGCAGCGCCGCCAGCACCTCCTCGCGCCGATAGGTAGCGTGGGACAGCAGCGGGACGTGCTGCAGTCCTGCGCCAAGGCTCTTGGCTGCGTGTTTGGACGCCGCCACTCCAAGCTTCACGACCTGGCTGATCTCGCGGCACACAAACTGATAGCCGCGCAGGTGGTCCAGCCCGTCGTCGTACGTCTTGAATCCGCCGCCGTCGTCCCACAGCGTGTAAAACAGCATGCGTGCAAAGGCCTGCTCACGCATTCCAAGCTCCGCATAGCGGGGCGCGTCGGGAGCAACCAGCATCGAATAGCCGGCCGCACGTTCCGGATCGTCCACGTGGATCAGCGCGGCCATGCGGCCCAGCAGCTTCTTCTCCTCCGCGTCCGACAGCTCCTCGATCTTCCCGCGGAGCACGGTCTCCAGGGGCGAGAACCCTTCGATCAGCCCTGCCTGGCGGAGGTAACCGGTCCAGGAGTCCCTGGTGGACCGGTAGATCGTCTTCACCTCATTCCCCGACCTCTCCAGATAGGCCTCCAGCTCAGTCTCGGCGTACGAGGCAATGTCCCAGACCAGCTGAGCACGGTTGAACCGCAGCTGTGCCTTGATGTTGTCCAGCACCACCTTCTGCGCCACCCGGTCCAGCACGATCTGCGAGCCGGACGACAGGTACGGGAACTCGTCCTCGACAGCCTTCTTCAGCTCTTTGCGCCCGTAGCCGGTCAGTGCCCGGTAGCGAAGATCAAAGCGGAACTCACGGCGCTGCTGGCCGATGAAGTCCAGGACCGTCAGTACCGCCTTGCCCTCCGCACGGCGCAGCCCGCGTCCCAGCTGCTGGAGGAAGACAGTCGCGCTCTGCGTGGGCCGGAGCAGCAGGATGGTGTCTACCTGCGGCAGGTCCAGCCCTTCATTGAAAACGTCGACGGCGAAGATGCAGTTGATCTCTCGCTGCCCCAGGCGCATCAGGGCTTCCTCGCGGTCAGCATTGTCAGTAGTGCCGTCGACGACGACGGAGACAATGCCGGCCCGATTGAACACCTCCGCCATGTAGCGGGCGTGTTGGACGGAGACGCAGAAGCCGATGGCCCGCATCTGGTCGGTGCTGGTGACCTTATCCCTGAGTTCGCGGATCACCTTGGCGGCGCGGGCGTCGTTTCCGGTGTAAAGGGCGCTCAGCTGGGTGGTGTCGTAGTTGCCGCGTTTCCATTCCAACTGGCTGAGGTCGACGTCGTCCGAGACGCCGAAGTAGTGGAACGGCACCAGTAGATCAGCGTCCAGGGCATCCCAGAGGCGCAGTTCACTGGCGGTGCGTCCTTCGAAGAACTGCTTCGCGACGTCGACGCCGTCGCCGCGTTCCGGAGTCGCCGTGAGTCCGAGGAGCTGCTGCGGTTTCAGATGGTCCAGCAGGCGGCGGTACGTGGGCGCCATGGCATGGTGGAACTCATCGATGACGACAACGTCGAAGAAGTCGGGCTCCAGCTGCTCGATGCCGAGGGAAGACAGCGACTGGACGGACGCGAAGATATGCTTCCACTCCTGTGGCTTGTGGTCCCCCACGTAGAGTTCACCGAAGGCGCCGTCCTGCAGGACGTCACGGTACGTGCGCATTGCCTGCTTGAGGATCTCCTGCCGGTGGGCGACAAAGAGCAGTTTGAGGCTTCTGCCGGCAGCTTCGGACAGCCGTTTGTAGTCCAAGGCCGCAATGACCGTCTTTCCGGTTCCGGTTGCGGCGACCAGGAGGTTGTGATTAAAGCCCTTTAGGCGCTCAGCTTCCAGGTCCTCCAGCATCTCCTCCTGGTGCAGGAAGGGCTGTACCTCAAGCCCCGTAATCGCATCCGGTGCCGCTGTGCGGCGTCCGCCGTTGCGTTCCAGTGCGGCGTCCAGCTTTTCGCCGTCGCGGTCCGGGTCGTAGCTTTGGAAGGCCCGCTGCTCCCAGTAGCTGTCGAAAGTGACCTCGAACTTCTGGAGGAGGGCGGGCGTTGCCACGGAGCTGAGGCGGACGTTCCACTCCAGGCCGTCCAGGAGTGCGGCCTGGCTCAGGTTGGAGCTGCCCACGTATGCGGTATCGAAACCTGTGTTGCGGCGAAATAGCCAGGCTTTGGCATGCAGACGGGTTGCCTGGGTTTCGAAGTTGATCTTTACTTCGGCCCCGTACCTGTTGACGAGCTCGTCGATGGCGCGACGTTCCGTGGCACCCATATAGGTGGTGGTGATGACCCGGAGCTTGGCGCCGCGCTCTTTGAGTTGTTCGAGTGCTGGTTCGAGTAGGCGGAGGCCTGTCCAGCGGACGAAGGCGCAAAGGAGATCCACCGTGTTGGCGGACTCCATCTCCGCCCGAAGCTCTGCAGCAAGGTTGGGGTCGTCTTTGCTGTTTGTAAGCAGAGCCGAGTCACCCAACTTTGTAGTGGGCCGGCGAAGCTGGCGTCGCTTGAGCGCATCTGGGCGATGTAGAGACTGGAGTTGGCTCGGGCCGTCTGCGATTCGGTCTCTGTGCTGCAGCACTTGGAGGACGCGGTTCGCTAGGGCGACCCTGTCAGATGGCTCGACTGCGGACAGGGCCTGCCGCATGGCATCCATCATGTATCGCGAGAGCACGTCCGGAGTATCTTCGTCGTCGATAGCAACGAACGAAGATCGAAGTGCTGCTTCCTGGTCAAGCCGCTGATCAAGAAAGTTTGTTCTAAGCAATTCATACAAACCATCCGGCATTTCCTCGGGTAACGCTCCCCCAATGGCTGTAGTCATCCAGCCAGGGTACCCGCCTCCGGAGACAAGCCACTCCATTTGCTTACAGGAGGCAACGCTCCGCATAGTGCTCTGGCCCACTCATCTGATCACCCGAGTGCTTGCCATCCCCAACGCGCTCTTCTCCTGGTCAACTCTTGCAGCGATCGAAAAGAAGGGACTGCGCAGTTACCACCCGTGGAGCGTGCGAGAGCTGGTTTCTGGCCCCCTATGATTCATTGAGGAGAACTGGACTGGCACCAAAGAAAGGAAGCTCATGGAGGACAAGGCCACGGCAACAACTTTCATAGAATTCTGCGATGCCGCGAGAGATGCGCTCCAGGAAGAGAGCGATCGTCTGCTAGATATGACCCTCCCCCGACTTAAAACGGAAGAGTGTCGGTGGCATCCAAACGGCTTCGCCGTGTTTCACATCGACGACCATCACAAACTCGGCCAACTACGGCTCCACATCTGGCCCAATTCGCCGCGGGTGTTGCGTCCGGACGCACCACCCATCCATTCACATGTTTGGCATCTTTGCAGTCAGGTCTTGGTGGGAACGTACAGTGAGACACTCTTCGAAGAAATTCAGGGCCCAGGTTTGGAAGTTCAGGAGTATCAGAGTGCTGACATAGACTATCTGGTCGACCGAAATTCCTTTGGCCCGACCAAAACGTCCTTGATACGCCCTACGTCAACCGTGACCGTATCTGCGGGACAACTTCACGTCGTAGAGGCTGGTATTCCTCATGAAACACAAATCCAATCTGAAGCATTTGTGGCAACATTAATGATCGCATCTCATCCCAGAATGCAAAAAGCGACAGTGTATAGCGACAGTCAGATCGCTTCGAATTCATACGACCGACCCCTCGTGCCGCAGGAGGAAAAACTTACTATGCTTAATACTCTCAATCAAGAACTAGCAAGGTCGGTAGTGTGAGCTTCTTTGCTTGGGCCTTGAAGGACATAAAATCGCGTCAAAATCTGGACGTTTGGATATTAGCGGCACTGGCAGTCATTTTTGCGGTTTTAGGCATCGTCGGCCTTGATGCTAAGTTTTTGGGCCCTTGCATGCTCGGCCTCCTAGGCGTCCTTGCCATTTCACAGATAAAAAGCAGGGACCAGATCTCAAAAGTTGCCACCACTTGGCAGCGAGGACGAACGGACATTTTTTCAGACGATTTCCCCGAAGAATATTATAATGCGAGGGCAAAAGCTTCTTCACATTATTTTTTCGCTGGAATGTCCATGAAACGAACACTTCCTACGATGGAGCGCGACATCAAGCGGATATTGCGAAACAATGGAACCGTCCGCATATTGTTGCCAGATCCGACGGACGAGAATCTTATCCAAATGATTGCGACAACTCGAAGTCAAAATAGTGAAGAGGTTATAGTAGACATTCAAAACAGTCTAACTTCGGCAAAGAATATACGTTCCCAACTTGGGACAAATTTGGAGATACGCACCACACGTGTGTTGCCGCGCGTAGGGATAAATGCTTTAGAACTCGGACTTCCGTCTGCAACTTTAATGGTTCAGATGTACGGCTTCGCTCCGGCAAATGAAGCGAAGCCAATATTCTTGCTGACCCCCGCCGACAAAGAGTGGTTCGAACACTTCGAGGATGAGACCGACAGGCTGTGGAAGGCTGGGAGCTATTATCCATAATGGCCGCTCGACCCAAATCGTGGGCCCTTAGTACTCACTATAGACAAGGGTCTTGATCTCCCTCAAACTGCGCCGTGCACTTAGGCCGCTAACTGCGCTAGACCCTAACAACCGTGTAGAAGCACTGCGGCTGAACTGCTATAAAGATCCCTCCCTTTGCACCCCCTAGAGCGGTACCGTAAATGAACAGTGGAGTGCCTGCTGAAATTAGAGAACCTTCGGCATCCCCTATGACGGTCATTTGCCCTGCCCAACGCGTACCCGCCCGCCTGCTCTAACAAGCAGAGTGAATTAGAAACCTCGCCTTGCTATATGTCAGGACACGAGCGGACCGCTATGTTCATGCGGTTCTTTCAGGTCAACGGAAACCTTGGGCGCCTTGGTGGCGAGGTCAAAGCTGAAGTCCATCACAGCAGCCTGCATGTTTACAGATCGCCTCGCAAGGTCGTACATAGCCTCTATACACCCCGAGGCAGCAACGCTGTTCCTTGCCTCTTCGACGTCGGCCTTCGACCCGTCGAGGGTAGTTGGCAGCAGAGCTCCGTGCACCAAGGCCTGTCCCATCCCGGCATCACAATGAGTCCGCAATACGCCGGTCAGCAGAACAAATTGCCCTGCTTCCTCGATCGCGACATCCCATTGCGAAGGTTCCTGATGGACATCCGAACTGGGGCCCCGGATTACCTCAATGCGCGAGAGGAAAGCCTCGTACTTATACTCAGCCATTCTCAGCCCGTACAATTTCAATAACAGCTGACGCCGCCGAGCGCTCGGTCATAGCGTCAGACCAGGAGACATGAACCCAAAGATCATCAGAAACAGACCCGTGACGCCAGAATTTTTCGCTAATCCTCGAAAGGCTTTCGACTGCACAGGCGTGAACGCGAAACTCAACAACAGCTTCAATCGCATACGCATACTGCCGCAGTTCGGTAAGGTTCGGCTCATAATCACCGGACTCGATATCCTCGACGATTTCGGTTGTTGCACCGAGAAGTTCGGCAACCTTTTGAACCGTGAGACCGCGCATCATTCGAGCTTTAGCCAAGTCCATCAGCAATTTGTGCTGAGAGCTGTTATTGGCATCGCTAACGAGTTGGGTATTAGCAGACGGACCTTGAGCGACTCTACGTCCGTTATTGGATTGCGTCGTCAGTACCATTTGCCTTTTCCTTTCCCGTCGCCAATTGCTTTGAATACAATGACCATCCGTCAGCCCGATATCCTGCTTCCCGGATTGCGGCGTTCTGTTCGCTATTCACATCTTGCCCGTCGGGCTTTGTCGCCAAGTGCAGTGCCACCAACTGATCCGTCAACCAGAGTGGTTCTGCGTAATACAAACGTACCAGCCTAGCAGGTTTGCCGAACACAGTAGCTGCGCCCTTCTTCGGACGAAGCTCGATGATGTACGCGTAGCCCGGTAGTTCCATCACCTTTGCATCAGGATTGCGCGATTCGAAGTCAATCTTCCCCGCTCGGGCCTTGGCCATGAGATCAGACAACTTGGAAAAAGCGTCGGCGTGGGCCGCCTCAGACATGCGCTCATCCAACTTCTTGTCCCTTAGGAGGCTAAACTCTGTCCCGCACTCTGGCACTCGCTGCCACTTGGTTGTGAGGCCCGTTTCGTCATGGAGGTTTTGGCAAGACCGGATGCCGACCGGTGTACAAACTTCCACTCTTTTGGCCCCCACTGATCGCACTTCGGTGAATGAAAAATACCATAGGGAGAAGGAGTCCAACGACGCCGTACGCGTCGCGAAATCGTATTTGATGCCCGTAGCTGGGTACGCATAGCAGTTCTACCGCAAGATCTCCGTGCCGCCGAACGCGAACGCCACCACAAACAGCGCCGTCGCAATCCCGCCGAACCGCTGGGTGCGAAGCCGTCGCCCATAAAGTTGGCCAGGCCGGGCGACTGCACGCCCGGCAGCCACCCGAAGAGCAGGGCAGCGCCCACCAGGAGAAACCCGACGATCGCCGCCACCTTGAGCAGGGCGAACCAGAACTCGAACTCCCCGAAGTTCTTCACGCTGGTCAGGTTCACGGCGGTGAGCACCTGAACACGAGGGCCATCAGCCACACCGGCAGGGCGGGGAAGATCGTGGCCAGCAGACCGGCCGCGCCGAGCCCTTCGGCGGCGATGACCACCACGAGGTGGATCCACCAGAGCCGGCCGACCGTGGCGCCGGCCACCGGGCCGTAGGCCTTGGCGGTGTAGACGGAGAAGGCGCCGCTGGCCGGGTCGGCGGCGGCCATCTCGCCGAGCGCCCACATCACCAGGATGATGAGCGTGCCAGCCACGAGGTAGGAGATCAGCACCGCCGGGCCGGCAGCCTGGATGCCCGCGCCCGAACCGATAAACAGGCCGGCACCGATCGCGCTGCCCAGCCCCATCATCGTGAGCTGGCGTGGTTTGCGGGCCGCGCCGAGGGCGTGGGCAGACGTCTTTGTCTGTTGTTCCATCGGAATTCCTCTGTTTGTAGGTGGAACGGTTTGGTAGAAGTCAGAAAGTTGTCAGGCCGCGTGGGCTGCTAGGAGCCGGAGCACGCGGTCATTGGAGGCGGGGTCCGCCACGGTGGTCCGTACGCCGTCGACCGGGTACGCGCGGACCAGGACGCCGGCAGCGTTGAACGCGTCCACGAGCCTCGCCAGGAGGGGGTAGTCGGCGCGGATCCATAGGAAGTTGCCCTGGCTCGGCTGCAGCTTCCAGCCCTGGGCTTCCAGCTCGGCGGCCATCCGGGCGCGCTCCTGCTTCACCAAAGCAACGCGCGCTGCCATCTCCTCCCCCGCGTCCAGCGAGGCGATGGCCGCCTTTTGCGCCAGCGCGCTCACGGCGAACGGCAGGGCGGTGCGGCGCAGACCTTCGGCGATTGCCGCCGTCGTAATTGCGTACCCGACGCGCAGGCCGGCGAGCCCGTAGGCCTTGGAGAAGGTGCGCAGGATGCAGACGTTCGGGTACCGGCGGTAGAGCGCCAGGGAGTCGGGGCCGCTCCCGGCGTCGGCGCATTCCACGTAGGCCTCGTCGATCACCACCAGGACGTCGGAGCGGACGGACTGCAGGAAGGTCTCGAGGCCGTCGTGGCTGATCGGCACGCCGGGGGGTTGTTGGGCGTGCAGAGCAGGATGACCTTGGTGCGGTCGGTGACGGCGGCGGCCATGGCGTCGAGGTCATGGCCCCTCGGCGCCGTCCAGCGGGATGCGGACCGGCCGGGCGCCTGCCAGCTCCACCAGGATGGGGTAGGCCTCGAAGGAGCGCCACGCGAAGACCACCTCGTCCCCGGCGTCGCACAGTCCGGTGATGATCTGCTGCAGGACACCCACGCTGCCGGGTCCCACCGCCACCTCCTCCGCGGTGACGCCCAGGTGCCGGGCAATCCGTTCGCGGCGTTCGGCGGCGGCCATGTCCGGGTAGCGGTTCATCCTGCCCGCCGCTTCGGCCACGGCAGCGGTGGTGCTGGCAGCGGGGTGTAGAGGCTTTCATTGCTGGCGAGGGCGGCGATGTCCGCGCCGGCGCTGCACCGGCCCGCAAGCCCTCAGTGCGCGACCGCCGCGGCGGTCACATACACATCTGCCGGCATCGGCCTGCGCAGTTTCCAAGTAATCGCGATCGGTCTCTCGCCCGAGTGCAATGACCGTGCTTGGTCAACGGAGAAGAGTAACCGTGTCACCGCCCGAGCGTGGCAAGCCCTCTCGCTGGCGGCCCTGAAATTCGGGGACAGCCTGCTCCAATTACTGCCCTTGCCAGTCCCCTCACCCTCGTTCAGCGGCGGCGACGGCGCCGACCGGCGAATCGGCTAAATGTGCCTGTTGGCCGCCCTGATGATTGAAATGACCTGCTTCACTTTCTGCTTCAGGCTGTAGGGCCATTCGTCTCCCCAAATCTGCGTAGCGGCTTTAGAAACCGCGGCCTTACTCGGTTGCTGAATACCAAGTCGAGCCGTCGACAAAGGATTTTCGTAAAGTTCCTGAGTTCCCGCGAACCAGGTCGACCACATCGGACCCGGCCACGATCATTGCCTGGACAACCAGAGCCGTAAGACATAGATCGGCACTTCAGGAAGACCTCAAGGCGCGCCCGGCTACACAGGGCGAGCCCTTAAGCGCCCAAATCATCATCAAAGAGTTCACAGCCCCTGTTTCAGTCGGTTAGCACCAGTGGCTTCTCCCGGTCCGACGATGGGCAGAACCTTCCGGTTCCGGTGGTTCATCCGGTTGGCCACTGCCAGGAGCGCCACGAGCGCGAACGTGCTCAAAAGCTGGGGGGCGGGAGTCCTCGCCGATGAAGCCCACCGGTGAAGATCGCCGCGAGGATGGGCAGTCCGTTGCCCGTGAGCCACGGGAGGCCCGCCATCCGCAGGGGAAGCGGCGAGCCGCGGTTTTGGGAAACATTGATTCATTCCGCGGCTAATCCTGAGGAAGCAGGGAGACGATAGTAGCTCGCTGATCGTCAAGGAGCCGCTTAATCGCAAGGAGGTCCAAGTGTTTACCAGGTGTTGGAATAGGGCGGCTTGCTGTACAAGCACCGGACAGCACACCCCATACCCTACAAAGGAAGGCACGCGACCATGATCGGGAGCATGTCCAGCAAAGTGCCCCCGCGTGCGAACCGGGGAGAGGACTACAACTGGGACGCGATGGCGCTGCTTGCCATTCAGCACCCGGATAAGTGGGTACTCGCAGCCGAACACGTACCGGAATCTCGAGTGAAGTCACTTCGCGGATACACCCGCCACCCTTTCCGGCAAGAAACTGGACGCATCATCATAGCCGTCAGAAACTCCGCCGTCGAAGCAGATGGGATTCGCTACGGCGACGTCTTCCTTACATGGCAGGAGTGCTGACACCGTAACGGACGGTATCGACATCGGCGTTACCGACTTTCGGCCCGATGCCCCCAGGGCAGAAAAGCGAATACCAACCGGCATCACCCTCGGTTGCTACCACCAACTGTGGATGTGGAGCAGGCCTCTGCCTCTGCCTCTGCAGAAATCTTTCGCAGCCGGACTGCTGGTGCTCGCCGCCGTTACCCTGCACAACGGACTGGGCTACGCCTCGGTTATGCCGCGGCGCGCCTTTGCCGACGGCCAATTCCCTCCCGGCGCACCACCGCGATCGAGGTCGGCATGCAGAATTCGGGCCTCCCGGCAGTACTGGCGCGGCAGGACCTCACCCCCGAAGCGGCCCTGCCCGGCGCCATCTTCTCCGTCTGGCACAACGTTTCCGACGCCGTTCTGGCCGCCTACTGGCGCCGGCGCAGCACTTCTGCCGTGCGCGACGGCGAGCGGGTTCCGGCGGCTGTTACCGAGTAAGCGCAGGCGCCGCGGCACAAGCCCGGGCCCCACTCGCAGTACCCGCGGTCGCTGCAGCGACGGCACCAGAGCCAAGCGCAGCCGTCGTACGCTCTACCCCTCGCAGGCCGCCCCGTCGCCGTCCCCGTCCAGGCCGGACCGGTAGCCGGCGGAACCGGCGTACAGCGGCGCAGCTCCGGCGGCCACCACTTCCGCGCAGTTTGCGTAGTAGACGGCAGCCGGGGCGGCGGGCTCAACGGAAGTCGGTGCCGGCTGGCCGGGGCAGCCGGCGAGGATGCCGGCGATCGCATCGTGTTCGGCCTGCGTCACCCACAGGCCGTACCGCGCCTTCACGGAGACCTGCCGGGCGACGTACTCGCAGCGGAAGCCCCTGTTCGGCGGCAGCCAGGTAGCGGCGTCTCCGTCGCCCTTTTGCTGGTTGGTGGGGCCGTCGGTCGCCTGAAGGTTCAGTGGATCGTTGGCGAATGCCGTCCGCACTTCCGTGCTCAACAGCTGGGCGCCCTTCTGCCACGCATCGCTGAGCGCCACCACATGGTCGATCTGCACGGCGCTGCTGGTGGTGGTGCCGCGGACGAAGCTGATGGTGGTGCCCGTGTACGGGTCCGCGAGGATCCCCGACTGCACCTTGCACGGGACGCTGTTGGTGTACGTCACCCCGGTCAGGTCCCGGCGGAGGATGTCGTTGCGGGTGTCGCAGCCGTTCTGGTCCACGTCAGCCCACGTCGGTCCGAACAGCGACCGTTCATATCCCGTCTTGGGCGCCCGCCCCTTCACCGGAAGGGTGGCCAGCAGGTCGGCCGCCGTGGTCGAGCTGTCCAGAGTGGTGCCGTCTAGCGGCGCACCACCCGCCGCCGGCACACCCGCGGAAGTGAGCGACAGGAAAGCAGCAAGAACGACGGCGGCCACCCTGCGTTTCGCAGGCAGCCGCTCCCCGGGCAGCCAACCCCGGAAGCCGGAAAAGGACGTGTCGTTCGGCATGCGGTTCCCCCATTGTGTGCGCGGCAATTCCCGGCGCAAAGCATCAAGGCCGCTTTACGCCGGGAACGAGTTTAGAGGCCGGCAAGCAGCCCGAACTGCCCGTTTTGGCCAGGCTGGGGCAATCCTGCCGGACTCCTGCGCCGATCCTGCGCCTGGAGGAACAGAGAAGCGGACCTGCAGCAACAAAGGTGACCAAAAGGGCGCGGCGGCGGGCCCGGGATGGTGCGGGCCGCCGTCGAACTTCTTCAGAGCCGGGTCAGCCGAACAGCGCCGCCACGCGCGTCAGGGTCTGGAACACCCCGTAGCCCAGCGGCACCCCGACGAGCGCCCAGGCCACGGCAAGTTTGCCGGCGGATACTTTGACCGGCGCCAGCGCGCGGGGAGTGTTGTCGCTCATTTCAGGCCTCCATGGCAGGTTCGTGTTCCCGTCCGCGGTCTGGGCGGGGTTCGTGGAATCGTGCGTCCACCGGCTTCACCAGCAGGTTGGCCAGGAACCCGACCACCAGCAGCGCCACCATGGTCAGCAGCGCCGGCTGGTAGGACGCAGCGTTCAGCTGGCCGGGCTTGCCCTGGGCGTCCAGGAAGGCGTTGACGATCAGCGGGCCGGCCACTCCGGCGGCGGACCAGGCGGTCAGCAGCCGGCCGTGGATGGCGCCCACCTGGAAGGTACCGAAGAGGTCCCGCAGGTAGGCCGGCACGGTCGCGAACCCGCCCCCGTAGAAGGAGATGATGACGAACGCGAGTGCCACGTAGAGGACCGTGGTGGCCGACCCGGCCAGCGCCAGCACCGTGTAAAGCACCGCCCCGACGCCGAGGTACACCATGTAGATCCGCTTGCGGCCGGTGATGTCGGAGGTGGCGGACCAGGCGAAGCGCCCTGCCATGTTGCCGATGGAGAGCAGCCCCACGAAGCCGGCGGCGACGGCGGCACTCACCAGGGAGCCGCCGTCGGACTGCCGGAAGAAATCCTGGATCATCGGCGCTGCCTGCTCCAGGATGCCGATGCCGGCAGTGACGTTGCAGAACAGCGCAATCCAGACCAGCCAGAACTGCCGGGTTTTCACGGCGTTCCGGGCCGAGACGTTCTCCGTGGTGACGAGTTTGGCGGCCTTCACCGTGGCGGGGTCGAACCCTGCCAGTCGCCAGCCGTCGGCCGGGACCTTGATGGTGAAGGCGCCGAAGAGCATGTAGGCCAGGTAGACGGCGGCGAGGGTCAGGAAGAGCCTGCCCACGGCGTCGCCGCTGGCCACCCAGTCCTTCGCGCCGGAGTTGGGATCGTACGCCTTGAGCAGCGCGGTGGAGACGGGGCTGGCGATCAGCGCGCCGCCGCCGAAGCCCATGATGGCCATGCCGGTGGCGAGGCCGGGCCGGTCCGGGAACCACTTGATCAGGGTGGACACCGGCGAGATGTAGCCGATGCCCAGGCCGATGCCGCCCACCACGCCGTAGCCCAGGTAGACGAGCCACAGCTGGTGGGTGAAGATGCCGAGTGAGCCGATCAGGAAGCCGCCGGACCAGAACACGGCCGAGGTGAACATCGCCTTGCGCGGGCCGTTCGTATCCACCCAGGTGCCCATGACCGCAGCCGAGAGTCCCAGCATCACGATGGCGATGGAGAAGATCACGCCGATCTCGGTCAGGCTGGCACCGAAGTGCTTGACCAGGGCGGTCTTGTAGACGCTGGTCGCGTAGGCCTGCCCGATGCAGAGGTGGACCGCGAGCGCCGCGGGCGGGACCAGCCAGCGGTTGAACCCCGGCGGGGCAATGGTTCGTTCTCGGTCCAGCCAGCTCATAAGTGCTCCTCGTTCATGACGTCGATGTCCCCTGCGCGCGTCCGGTGCCTGTCCCGGCACTTGTCTTGGGGCAATGCCGGGGCGTGTCCCGGCAGGTGAAGCGAACGGCGCGTTCAGCCGCCGCTGCCTCCGGCAATCATGGTGCATGTCACATCCCGGTGCCGCCGTTCTGCGCCGAACGGCGGCAGTTTCGCGGCGAGCGGTAGGTTCTCGCGCTGGAACGGAAGCCCGTCCGGCGCGTGGAGTGCCCGACGGAGGATGCCCTCGGCGCCGCGGATGATTGCATCGACGACTCATGGACGAAGGCTGGGCGAGCAACCAGATCGCGCTGCTGACGACCAAGTCGAGGCATCCCGTCCACCAGGAGCGTTTCGACATCGGCTCCATCGCCGAGTACTGGCTGGACTTCCACGCGAACAACGACGTGTTCTACGGCCACGTGCTCGGGTTCACGACGGAACGCTCCATCCCCTCGGCGGCGTGATCAGGTTGGGAGGGACCGCGTGCTTCCCTGCGGTTACTGCCCCAAAACTATGTAAAGCCTGTGTCAATCCTGACCGAAACCATGTCGATGCGCGGGCATGCTTAACGGGCAGTACATCGCAAACGTACTCTTGGGGGAACAAACGACACTTCAGCCTGCCGTGGTGCGCGAGCCATCCGCCCGCACCACCGCCGCTCGGTACGCCGCCGAACAGTAAACGGCGAATCCTCACTCCCGTCACGACCCACGGGCGCCCGGCATCAGGGCGCCGTTTGGAAAGGAATCCGATGAGTTCAACTGACCCCTACGGGGCACCGCAGCAACCACAGCAGGTCCCCTACGGGCACGCGCCCTCCTACGGCGCACCGCAGCAGCCGCAGCAGGCCCCTTACGGGCAGGCACCCGTGTACACGCAGCCTTACCCCGGCGCCCCCGGACCCTACCAGGGCGCCCCGGCACCATATCCCGGAGGCCCGTCCCTTGGCCCATACGGCGTGAGCAACAAGTCGTTCCTCGTGACCTGGCTGCTCTCCCTGCTCCTCGGCATATTCGGCGCTGACCGTTTCTACCTGGGCAAGGTCGGTACCGGCCTGCTCAAGCTGTTCACCTTGGGTGGCATTGGAATCTGGGCACTCGTTGACCTCATCCTCGTTCTGACGAACAACCAGCGCGACAAGCAGGGCCTGCCGCTGGAGGGCTACGACAAGCATAAGAAAGTCGCCCTCATCGTCACCGGCGTGGTGATCCTTCTCAGCATCGTCTTCAACTCCACCCGAGCGGCCTCGGACCCCGTCTCCGCACCAGCCACCGGCGAACCCGCAGCCGAGGCTCCGGCAGCACCCGCCGTTCCGGCGGACGCACCCGCAGCCAAAGCACCGGCTGCATCCTCGGAGAAGAAGGTCGGCCAGGCGTTCACCGCTGACATGGGGAACGGAAACACCGCCAGGATCACCATCCTTTCCGCCACCTACGGTGACGCGATCACCTCCGGCCCGTACGCCAGCCCGGCGAAGAACGGCGGCTACCTGACCCTCGATGTGCTGTGGGAGACGGAGAAGGGGGAGACCAGCAGCAACCCGCTGTACTTCAAGGCCAAGGACGCTGACGGCCGCTCCGCCAACGTTGAGCTCTTCATGGATGACCCCCTCGGTTCCGGTGAGATCCCTGCTGGCGACAAGGCGCGCGGCAAGGTAGCCTTCGACATCAAGCCCGGCACGTCCACCGTCATCATCACAAACCCGATCCTGCAGGAAGTCGCGCGCATCAGCGTAACCCCGTAGCCACCGGTGTTCCTACGGAGCCCCCGCAAACAGTTCATTCACGCTTGCGGGGGCTCCTCTCGCGCCCAGAAGCTGCCGCTGTCCGAGGCGCAGGCGTGGCAGCCTCCGCGCGGCAGGAGCAGCTCAGTCGGAGCCATCTTCCTTCATGGGGTTGACGGCCGCGGATCGGGGGAAACAGCGGCGTGTCGTCAGGCTGGCGCCGGTCCACGAAGGACCGGTCGCGATCGGGTCAAGGCTGGAGAGATAAGGCTTATCCTTCGTCTCCTCATGGAGTTTCCGGAGGTCACCTACCGTCGCATCGCTCCACATTCTTGTTCGCCGACTTACCGTAAACATGAAGTGCTGCACCGTAGCCCAAAGGCAGCCCGTGGCCGTTCAGCCACGACACCATCACTTCACAAGCCGCCGCCAGGCTCAGGTTCTGTGACGGAGCGACTCCTGTGTGTGGCTCGTTCCCCGCCTCATCTGCCAAAGGTCCCAGTCCGATGCGCCAGTTATTGGTGGTCCCACCGCTGACCATTGCAACCTCTACTTGGTAACCGCTTCCCGTGCTCATGGCCTGGGCGTACCTCCCGTAGCGCGTCACATCGATATACCTGGTCTGCACAACCAGCCAGTTGCCGTCGTGACGGACCGCTTGAATAAGGCCACACAGATGGGAGGATGACTCCACGTCGTGCCAGCCCGTGTCCCACGTCCCCACCTGGGCTTTCCATTCCAACGCTCCCTCGGGCTGAAGTTCCGGCATTAGCTCCAGTGAGGACTCGGGAAGTGCGATCGTATCCAGCATGTCGGTGCCTTTCATCTCTAACCGATACCCTCATTGTCAGAGCCCCCACTGACATTTATTCGGTCGAAGCGATTCCTGCCCGCGCTGACCATATGTCAGGGGCGTTGGTACTCTGCCTGTGGCTGAAGGAGGCCGAACGCTCGGCAAAAAAGGGGGTACCAATGGAAAAGCTGGTAGCTAACCCGGAAGTGGCTGCGGCGAAGGCGATCGCGACCATCGCTCACAGGTTCCAGACCGACAAGCTCGGTGATCCCTACATCGAGCATCCCCGCAGAGTGGCAAACAGGCTGGATGACCCGAAGCATGTTGCGGCGGCATGGCTGCACGACGTCATCGAGGACTGTTCCATCACAGCCAGGGATCTGAGGGCCGCCGGCATCAGCGACGAGGTGATTGACGCCGTCGTCCTGCTCACCCGCACCGTGGAGGACAAGGGTGACCGGTACTACGAGGCCATCCGAAGCAATCCCATCGCCTTGGAGGTGAAGCTGGCGGACATCGCGGACAACACCGATCCGGTACGGACGGCGCGCTTGGACCCTGACGTGCGGGAGCGGCTGGCGGGGAAATACGCTAAGGCGCTGGAGCTACTGGCGCACTGAGAGCCCGCGCCGTCACCACCAGCGGTGCTGGCACTCCGGGTTCTGGCATGCCCACTCCGGCACCCCGGTCTCGACCTTTCCTGTGGCGGGAGAGATCCTTTCCTCCACTATCACGCAGCACCCGGCAAACTCCGTCTTCGGATGCTCGGCCCACGCGTCGGACGTCATCATGCCGTACGCGATCCGCCACGACTCGCGGCCGCAGATGGGGCACTTCCGGACGGCTTCCCGCTTCCTTCCAGGCTTCACTTCATCGGTCATGGCTGCAATGTATCCCTGGGTACGGACAACTGCAGCAGTTACAAAAAACTCTTAGGGCTATGCAATTTTTGTAACTGCTCCCGTGAGGTGCCGTACACCGAGTGCTCCCAAACAGGGACTGGCAGACCCTGCCTCAGGGAGAATAAATCCGGTAACTTTGTGGTTGGAACTTCCGGGCCAGCGACGTCCCTTTCCGCCCCACCCCCTTTGAATGGATCCGCTCCCCCATGTCCTCCGCCCTGCCCTCGCCTGCGCCCAAACGCTTCCCGCTCGCCGCGATGCTGGTTCTGGCCACCATCGCCTTCACGGCCATCACCACCGAGCTCCTGCCGTCCGGTCTGCTGCCCCAGATCAGTGAGGGCCTGGCCGTGTCCGAGCCCGTGGCCGGCTACCTGGCCGCCGCCTATGCCGCCGTCATCGTGGTCACGGTGATCCCGGCCGCGCGGCTGCTGGCCCGGGTTCCGCGGAAGACCCTGCTCGTGTCACTCGTCCTGACGTTTGCGTTGAGCAACGTGCTCGTGGGCCTCGCACCGAACTTCAGTGCAGCCATGGGCGCCCGGCTGGTCGGCGGCCTGGCGCACGGCCTGCTCTGGACCACCATGGCGCCGTTCGTCTCGCGCGTGGTCCCGGCCGACAAGGTGGGCAAAGCCCTGGCGATTGTGTTCAGCGGCAACAGCCTGGGCCTGGCCATCGGCGCTCCCCTTGGCACGGCACTGGGCACGCTCTTCGGCTGGCGCGCGGCCTTCCTCTTCCTCGCCGGCTTCGGCCTGCTGCTGACCGGGCTGGCCCTCTGGCTCCTGCCAGGTCTCCGCCGGACCCCCGACGCCGTCCGCCCCTCCATGCGGCTGGCCATCGCCCAGCCCGGCGTGAAATCCGTGGCGATCGCCTGGCCGCTGCTGGTCCTGGCCCACTTCGCACTGTTCACCTACATCGCGCCGTTCATCCGCGAAGCCGGCCTGCCCGACTACGCCATCAGCCTCTCCCTCACCGTCCTCGGCGCCTCCGGCCTCATCGGCATCTGGATCGCCGGCATCACCGTGGACACCCGGCCCCGCCGCTCGCTGCTGATCACGACGGCGGCCATCGCCGTTGCGATGCTCCTCCTCCCGCTCGGCGGCGGAATCTTCCCGGTTGCCATGGTCCTCATGGCCGTCTGGGGCGCCGGGCTCGGCGCGATCGGCATCTACAACCAGGCCGCCATCCTCCGCGCCGGCGGCGAATACCGCGATGCCGCCAACGGCCTCACCGTCCTGACCATCCAGCTCGGCATCACCGTCGGTGCCCTCTACGGCTCCGCCGCCCTCGTCCTGGCCGGCCCGCTCATGGTGCCTGTCGCCGCGGCGCTGCCGGTCGCCGTCGCGCTTGTCATTACGCTGGCCGGGAAGCGGCACGCGTACCCGCCCGGCCGCATAGAGCGCGGCTGGACCGAGGCGGAAGCCGCGGAGCCGGCGCTCCAGCACTGAGTCATCACAACCGGTCAGTGTTGAGTATTCGCACAGACCGGCGAGTGTCGATACACGGCGTAGCGCTCAACGGGAGTATGTCGAACATCCCGCGCGTTCCCAGCCTGCTCCGCTTCCTCCCCGTCCCCAGGTGCGTGGCGGGCCTGCTGTACGTAAGGGTGCGTATAGGACCAACTGCCACTGCTGAATATTGTGGGTGGTGGAAGGGGTTCTTCCTTCTGGCCGAGGATCCAATGGCATCCACAGTCCCGTTTCGGGCAGCAGTCAGGGCGTGGCCCGCACTGTATCCGGCGTGTGGTCTCCTCCGCGTGGCACGTCACGAACGAAGCTGCTCAGCTTCATGGCTTCAAAAGGCCGCACCAGATGTGCGTCGCCCAGCTTTCCGATGTTTCGCGTCATTGCCCGGACGGCTGCAGCTCAGCTCGCCCTCCAGTGATTGCCACCCGTTCCGTGCGGTTCCGGTTAGAGACCGCCGCCGCATCGAAATACTTTCAACCGCAAATGCCGGTTCCTGGCGTCCGTCAGGGGCCCGTTCAGGGAGTCCACAATGATCACTGAACTTCGAACATTTCTGGTCTCATTTCTCACGGCGGTAACCATTGCCGCATTTGTTCTGCTCTTCCCAGGGGGCGGTGGTGACTCTAAGGCCGTTGCCGCCACAACTGACCCGTTCGACTTCGCTGCTGTAGGTGACATGAACCCGTCAGGGAACACGTCCACCACCTCCGCATCGGGCAGGAACGCCGCCAGTATCACCGCCGGGCTGAACGACGGGTCACTGCACAATTTCATCGGTATCGGTGACTTCCAGTACGAAAAGGGAACCTGTTCGGCCCTCGGGGCGTGGAACACTCTCTGGGGCGGGGTGAAAGCCAAGACGTTCTGGACGGCCGGGCCCAACCACGACGTACAACCCGGTACCAACGATGACCTGGACAGGTTCATGAATGGTGAATGTGTGTCCACGACGAAAAGCGCAACGAGCACCACCTTGGGCCGGTTCCAGGACGCCCTTGAATGGTACTCGGTGGATCAGGGCAACTGGCACATTGTGTTTGCTCCCACGGCTACATGGCTGTACAACGCCATAAGGGCGCAGGCCATGACCGCCGAGATGGACGCCGATATGAAGGCGGCGAAAACGGCCGGGAGGCATCTGGCTGTTGTGTATCACGACCCGTACTTCACATCGAACACATCGGCACACACCCGCTTCACTCAGGCCAAGCCGTGGATCGATATGTTCTGGGCGAACCGGGTGAGGGTGCTGCTTTCCGGCACGCAGCACAATTATGAGCGGACCTGCCCGGTGAACAACGCGGACCAGTGCGTCGCGGACGGGATGCAGCAGTTCCAGGTGTCCACCGGTGGCATCGGCTTGCGGTCCTTCACCAGCAACCCTGCCTATGTGGAAAGGAAGTTCAGCGACACGTGGGGCCATTTGAGGATGAGCCTGAAGCCTGATGGCTCCTACACATGGGAGTTCCGCCCTGTCCTTGGCGGGATGCAGACAGATAGCGGTTCGAGGGATGGTACGACCCCGCCCCCGAATGATACGACGGCTCCGACGGTGACGGGTACGTCTCCGGCTGCTGGTGCAACTGGTGTGGCGGTGACGGCGAATGTGACAGGGACGTTCTCGGAGGCGATGGATGCGGCCACGATCACGCCGGCCACGTTCACACTGCAGACCGGAGCAACGACGGTGCCCGCCACCGTGACATACAACAGCACGGACAGGGTTGCGACGCTGAACCCGGACGCGGACCTAACGGCGAGCACGACGTACACTGCCACGATCAAGGGCGGCACCGGCGGCGTGAAGGACCTTGCCGGGAACGCCCTGGCCGCGGACAGGACCTGGACATTCACCACCGCTGCCGCCGGCGGCGGCACTGAGACGGTCACCCTGACGCCCACCGCTGACAGCTATGTCTCGAGCGGGTCGACCGGGACGAACTTTGGCACGTCCACCGTACTGCGTGTCGATGCAAGCCCGGTGGACACCACGTACCTGAAGTTCGACCTCTCACCATACGCGGGCAGGACACTGGAGAGCGCGGTCTTGCAGCTGCGCGCCGCCGGGAACCCGTCCACGGGCCGGCAGAACGTCAAACTGGTCACCAACGACACCTGGACCGAGACCGGCATCACCTACAACAACCGTCCGGCACTCGGAACCAGCATCGGCTCGTTCGGCCCCACAACAGCCAATACGAACTACAACGTTCCACTGACCGTCAGCGGCCTGACCGCCGAGCTCGGCCAACCACTCTCCCTTGGCATCGACACCACCAGCACCGACGGCCTGGAACTCAGCTCCAAAGAAGCCGGGAACACAGCCGCACCCAAACTGGTACTCACGCTAAGTGGTGGCGGCGGTGATACGACGGCTCCGACGGTGACGGGTACGTCTCCGGCTGCTGGTGCAACTGGTGTGGCGGTGACCGCGAATGTGACAGGGACGTTCTCGGAGGCGATGGATGCGGCCACGATCACGCCGGCCACGTTCACACTGCAGACCGGAGCAACGACGGTGCCCGCCACCGTGACATACAACAGCACGGACAGGGTTGCGACGCTGAACCCGGACGCGGACCTAACGGCGAGCACGACGTACACTGCCACGATCAAGGGCGGCACCGGCGGCGTGAAGGACCTTGCCGGGAACGCCCTGGCCGCGGACAGGACCTGGACATTCACCACCGCTGCCGCCGGCGGCGGCACTGAGACGGTCACCCTGACGCCCACCGCTGACAGCTATGTCTCGAGCGGGTCGACCGGGACGAACTTTGGCACGTCCACCGTACTGCGTGTCGATGCAAGCCCGGTGGACACCACGTACCTGAAGTTCGACCTCTCACCATACGCGGGCAGGACACTGGAGAGCGCGGTCTTGCAGCTGCGCGCCGCCGGGAACCCGTCCACGGGCCGGCAGAACGTCAAACTGGTCACCAACGACACCTGGACCGAGACCGGCATCACCTACAACAACCGTCCGGCACTCGGAACCAGCATCGGCTCGTTCGGCCCCACAACAGCCAATACGAACTACAACGTTCCACTGACCGTCAGCGGCCTGACCGCCGAGCTCGGCCAACCACTCTCCCTTGGCATCGACACCACCAGCACCGACGGCCTGGAACTCAGCTCCAAAGAAGCCGGGAACACAGCCGCACCCAAACTGGTACTCACGCTAAGGCAGTAATAGAGGTGACGCTCTCCGCAAGACCACATCGGCGGCACCCGCCGCCGATGTGAGGACCTCAACGAGGCCATCTGTGAGCGACGTGGGGGAAACGCCCCGGCGGGCACGCCGGGGCGCTTCGTTGCCACCGGGACGTCATCGGCGATGGATCAAGGTGCGTGCTGGCTCGACTGGCCGATATGAAGGACGTCCGGCGATTCCGGGGTTAGGCCGCATTCCCGTGCCCGTTGCACTGCCATCAGACGGTCGCACACATCCAGCTTCCGGTAAATGTGCTCCAAGTGCTTTCCGGCGGTACGCGGTGAAATGCCGAGCCGCCTGCCCAGGGCCTCGGCGGTCAGCCCCTCGGTCAGCAGGGACAGGACCGTCATCTCGCGTGCGGTCAGGTCCTGTGCGGAGCCGTCCAGGGTGGGTCCGCCGGCTGAGTGTGCAGTTGCAAAGTGCACAGCAAGGGAGGTCAGAATCGGGTGCAACAGCTTGGCAAGGTCGAGCTCCTGGTCAGTAAAGTCGCGGTCAGGTCTGGAGATGAGCAGGGAGTCAAGATCGAAGCCGCCAATTTGTAGCGGGATGCACAGCTGGTGGTTCACGCCCCACGGCCGGGCAACGTCCTCCCAGGCCTGTTTGAGTCTGCTGCTGGCCAGCGCTTCAGGAACCCGGCCAAAAGTCTGGGGTCCTGTCTCCCCGGAAAATGCATACCAGCGCAACAGGGGTTGCTGCCGGAAGTCATAGCCGCCGGGCGGCTCTTCGGGTATCTCGGTGGGTATGTAGTCGCGGGGCCAGCAGGCGAGAATCCTGTTCTCCCATTCAGGGGTCACTGTGTTTCGCGTCGTTAAAGCGCCGTTAAACGATTCGGTGAGCAGTTCCAGCAGCTGAGCCTCGAACCTCTGGGACAGGCCAAGCGGCTGCTGAAGGACTTCTCCAATGAACTCCAGCCACGTCCTGTACTGCTCAGCATTACGGGCCACGCGTGCATTTTAGGCCCCCACGCGTTGGAGCAACACTGGGAAATTCTTCCCGCGGGGGCTCCAGCCATCAGGCGGCCGCGACGTAAAGACCGTCTCCAGACAGCAACCGAGACTTGCCATCAGCTTCGTTCAGGCGCCAACAGGCCCAGCTCGTGTGCTTTTTGAACAGCCATCAGGCGGTCACACACATCCAGCTTGCGGTATACGTGTTCCAAGTGTTTCCCTGCGGTTCTCGGGGAAATGCTGAGCCGTCTGGCCAGACCTTCCGCGGTTAGGCCCGTGCTCAGCAGGGTCAGTATCGTCGTTTCGCGCGCCGTCAAACCCTGGCTCGAGCCGTCCCGGAGCGCCCCGCCGTTCGCTGTGACGACGTCGAAGTGATGGGCAAGGCCGGTCAGAACTGGTTGAAGCAGGGCGGCCAAGGCTAGCTCTTGGTCTGTGAAGTCCCGGTCAGGGCGGTGAATGAGGTAGGCGTGATGGTCGCCGTCGGGAAGCTTTAGCGGGATGGACAACTGGTGGTTCAACCCCCAGGGCCGGCCAATGTCCTCCCACGCGCGCTTGAGCCTGCTGCCGGCAAGCGCGTCAGGAACTCGCCCAATTGTTTGAGGGTCGGCATGCTTAGTGAACACAAACCAGCGCAACAGGGGCTGCTGATTCATTGCATAGTCACCCGGTGGCTCGTTGGGCACGTAATTCTCGGGCCAGCAAGCAAGGACGTGATTGCCCCATGGCAGGTCCACCCTGTTCCGGGTGGTGCAGGCACCGTCGAACGACTGCCCCAGGAGATCCAGCACCTGCCTCTCGTACCCGGGGTCATGCCAAGCGGTTGCTGCAGGATTTCACCGAGGAACTCCAGCCACGTCCTGTACTGCTCAGCATTACGGGCCACGGGTGAATTTTAGACCTCGTTCCGCCGTAACGGCACAACGAATTACCTTCAGCGCTGCACTTCGCGGGACCATGGACCGGCCGTACGTAGAACTACTTATGGCGACAAAGGAAGGGATTTTCCTAGCCTGAAGGTGTGACAGGAGGGTGGGGGTGCTCAGGACAGTTCGAGACAAGGTCGTCGGGGGCTGTCCTGGGCGGTGCCGTAGCTGCATGGCCAGTCGAACGATGCCGCCGTGGGAACTTCGTCCCGCTTACCGCGTGTGGGCCTCCCGCCTGCTCTACTTCAACGCGGGACATCACACACCTCCTCCTCGAAATGTCCTGATGCATCACCCGTCCCGTTCACATCACGGTCGGCTTGTCGGGCCGTCCGCCGTGCGCCGCCCGCGCCTCCTCGTAGCTGCTGTCGAAGGGCAACGTGTCCACATCCAGCAGCGGGTTGTGGTCCTGCGTCGCCACCAGCTCGCGGGCGGCTTCGTCCGAGTCCACGTTAGGCATGGAGCCGGGCAGGTGCCGCTGGGCGGATTCCGGCAGGAAGTAGATGACAACCGCCGCGATGGCCGAGGTCACCATGAGGTAGAACGCCGGCATCAGGTCGTTGCCCGTTGCCTGGATGAGTGCGGCGATGATGAACGGGGCCGTGCCGCCGAAGATAGCAACCGCGAAGTTGTAGGCGATGCCCATCGCAGAGTAGCGGTGGGCAGTGGGGAACAGTGCCGGCAGCGCCGACGCGAGAATGGCAACGAAGAACGCCACCGGAAACGCGACCAAGGCCAGGCCCGCGAGCGTGGCGGGAACGGTGCCGACCGAGATCAGCAGGAATGCGGGAAGCGCGAAAACCACCGTGCTGATGGCCCCGATCCACAGCACGGGGCGGCGGCCGATCCTGTCCGAAAGGCGTCCGGTAAGCGGGATGCACAGCGACATCACCACCAGCACCGGAACGGTCAGCAGCGTCCCGTGGACCTCGTCGTAGCCCTTGTTCGTCGTCAGGTACGTGGGCATGTAGGACGTGAGGGCGTAGCCCACCGTGTTGCCGGCGGCCACGAGGATCATGGCCAGCACGATGCGGCGCCAGTGGTCCCTGAAGATCGCCACCGGGCCTACGGGCCGGAGCTCGTCGGCGGTCTCGTGGTGCTTGGCGGCCACCGCTTCCGCCTCCTGCGTGGCCTTGAAGGCGGGCGACTCCTCGATCTTCATCCGGAAGTAGATGGCCACGATGCCCAGCGGACCGGCGATCAGGAACGGGATGCGCCAGCCCCATGCCTCCATCTGTTCCTGTCCCAGGGTCAGCTGCAGGACGGACACCAGCGCGGCGCCCAGTGCGAAGCCGAGGTAGCTGCCCATGTCCAGGAAGCTGACGTAGAAGCCCCTTCGGTGGTCCGGCGAGTGCTCGCACACAAACGTGGTGGCGCCGGAATACTCGCCGCCGGTGGAAAAGCCCTGCACCAGCTTGGTGACCACCAGCAGCACCGCCGCCCAGATGCCCAGCACCGCGTACCCGGGCAGCAGGCCGACGGCGAACGTCGCCGCCGCCATCAGCATCAGGGTCATGGCCAGGACTTTTTGGCGGCCGATCTTGTCGCCCAGCCAGCCGAAGAAGATGCCGCCCAGGGGCCGGGCGATGAACGTGGCGCCGAAGGTTCCCAGCAGGAACAGGTTCTGCACTGCCCTGTCCGCCTCGGGCAGGAACACCGGTCCCATGGTGGTGATCAGATAGCCGAACACGCCGACGTCGTACCACTCCATGGTATTGCCGACGATGGTGCCGCCGAGCGCCTTGCGCAGCGTGCGGTGGTTGACGACGTTCACGTCGGATACGCGCAGTCGCCGTTGCTTTAAAGGGTGCTCTGTCATGGCTCGGTCACCGTCCCTGTCTGTTCGGACTGGACACGCGCCGCCGTTCTGCCGGCACCCCCTCTTAGTGCCCAACTCCCCACCATCTTCCCACCGGCCAACTGACACAACAACGAAAACCGCAGCCTATTCACACGACTCTCGCTGCCGCCGTCGTCCGTTCCCCGTCTTATCCCTGTTCACGCGGCGGGCGGCCTAAAGACGCCAAGATCAGTTGGCCGCAACGACGGCGTCACTGGTGCGTGATTGGGCAGCGACTGGGATAAGCTCGCTTGCGGCCTGAGCAGACATCAGCATCAGCCATGAGGGGACGGGGAATCCTTTGGATCTACTGGGCGGCATGAGCCGCGACCAACTCAGCATCACTACTTGGGTTGCGGCCGCCGTCTTCGCGCTTGCGGTGGGTGTTTGGCGGCCCCGGAAGCTTCATTGGACTGTGCTTGGTGCCGTCCTGCTCTTCGCGGCCCTCAATGCCGGCGCCGGGATCTACGTTATGAACCACGTCGGTGACCCGCGCTGGTCTGCAGGGGAACAGCCGTTGAGCGCACCGTCGTTTTCCGGGACGCCCATGGTGGGGCAGTTTTTGGGTCCCCTGGACTCGGCCCTTAACTCAGTGGTTGGGCAAGTGAACACGTTCCTGGCATTCAAACAGGCACTGCCCGTAGCGCTGGGCTTCCTTGGCACATCCGGCTGGGCCCTGCTGGTGTCGTTCCCGCTCGGCATCCTCGCCGCCGTCGTCAGCTACATCCAGGAGAGGCGCCGAAAGGCCGAGTTCGACAGATACCGGGCCACCGTTGACCAACTCAAGGTGGAGCTTGAGCAGATCAAGCGGCAGATCTCGTCAGGGAACGCCGACAGCACGGCTCTCCCTGCAAGCGAGGGCGGCCCTGATACGCGGCCTCGCGCTGACTCGAATAGGACGGTGACAGGGTCCAATAGGGGATTGGGCACAGAGCAGGCGCCCCACGGCGCGGGATAATAGAAGCATGACCGACCGCGATCACGACGAGGATTTGTGGCAGGAGTTCGACCGGCTCCCGCCCGCAGGTCACGACCGCGTCCAGGGACTGCCCGGCGGACTGCCGCAGGGCTTTGGCTTCCGCACCGGCGTGCGCAGCGCAAAGGTGGCCCTCGGATTCGCCGTGTACGCCCTGGCCCTTGGGACCGTGTTGGTCCTCACCGGCGCGATCGTGTTCATCAGCCAGGGGCAGTGGCTGATGCTCGGATTGATGGTGCTGATCGAGGTCGTGTTCGTCTTTGCGTTTAGGCGGCTAGCGCGTCTGGCCCGCCTCCGTCGCGCCGCCCAGTAGCTGGCGGGAGGCACAAACTCCGGTTGGCGGACTTCCCGTGGTCAGCCCGTGATCGCCACGCGGACGGCCGCCCCGCCGTTGAAGCTCGCGACGAGCAAGCGTGAAAGCCGTGGATACCTTCGAAATGAGAGTATCCACGGCCTTGTAGTCAGCGATTACTACTACTCGCAGGCCACGCCGTCGCGATCACGGTCAAGACTGGTGCTGTAGCCAGCCTGCCCCGAATACAAGGGTGCGGCACCTGCAGCCCGGGCGGCAGCACAGTTGGGGTAGTACGCGGCCGCCGGCGGTGCAGCGGGTGCGACAGGAGCGATCTGTGCAGGGGCTTGCTGCGCTGCTGCCTGTTCGGCCGCCTGTTTCGCAGCAGCGGCATTTGCAGCGGCCTTCTTGGCTGCCGCAGCTTTGTCAGCGGCCGCCTTATCTGCAGCGGCCTTCTTGGCTGCCGCAGCTTTGTCCGCAGCGGCCTTCTTGGCTGCCGCAGCTTTGTCCGCAGCAGCCTTCTTGGCTGCAGCGGCCTTTACCGCCGCAGCTTTGTCAGCCGCTGCCTTGTCGGCGGCCGCCTTTTCCTCCGCCAGCTTTTCCAGGGACTTGACGCCGAGGTGAATGGTGGAGCCCTTTGCCACCTGGGCACCTCCCGCGGCCTCCTGGGACACCACCTGCCAGTTCTGCTTCAGGACGATCGTTTTGCCGTCGAGGATGTCCACGGAGTCGACCTCGAACCCGAAATCTTCCAGTTGATCCGTGGCCTTATCCAGGGTCAGGCTGATCACGCCTGGAACAATCGCCATCTCTGGAGTGGCCGTAGCCGTAGCGGTTTCCGCCGGCTGCGGTGCCGCCTGCGCTGCCGCCTGTTTCTCCGCCTGCTGGCCACCGCATCCAGTGAGCATGAGGCCTGCCAGCGCGAGGAGTGTCAGTGTCTTTTTCATTTTTCCCCCTTGGAAAGATTTTGAAACTGTGGAGTGATGGGATGGGTCTAGCGTTCGCAAGCAATGCCGTCGGAGTCTCGGTCCAGCGCTGGCCGGTAGCCCGGTGACCCGACGTACAGCGGCGCGGCACCTGCGGCCTTCGCCGCCGAGCAGTTGGCGTAGTAGGCAGCTGCCGGCGCGGCGGAAAGCGGTGCAGGCATCACAGGTGCGGAAACTACAGGAGCCGGGGCCGGCGCAGCGGCGGCCGGAGCGGGCGCTACCGGGGCAGGCGCGGCAACGACGGGTTCAGGTTGAGCGACTGCAGGTGCCGGTGCCGCGACCACCGGCGCCTTCTCGTTTGGTGACGCCAGTTGCCCCGAGCAGTTGGCCAGAATCCTCGCCATGGCGTCGTGTTCCGCATGGGTAACCCACAGGCTGTACGTCGCCTTCACCGTGATCTGCCGGGAAACATATTCGCACCGAAAGCCCTTGTTCGGCGGCAGCCAGGTGGCCGCGTCGCCGTCGCCCTTTTGCATGTTGGTGGGACCGTCCGTCGCCTGGAGATTCAGCGGATCGTTGGCGAACGCCCTCCGCTGTTCCGCGGTCAGCTGCTGTGCGCCCTTCTGCCAGGCGTCGCTGAGGGCAACAACGTGGTCGATCTGCACGGCGCTGCTGGTGGCGCTCCCCCGCAAGAAGTTGATGGCGGTGCCGGTGTACGGGTCCGCCAGTGTCCCGGACCGCACCTTACAGGGCACGCTGTTTGTGTAGCTGATGGCTGTCAGGTCACGCTTGAGGATGTCGTTCCGCGTGTCGCAGCCGTTGCGGTCAACGTCAGCCCACGTCTGTCCGAACATTGCCCGGTCATAGCCTGTCTTGGGCGCGCGGCCCTTGACGGGAAGGGCCGCCAGCAGGTCGATGGCCTTGGTTGCGTAGGCAGGCTGCAACTTCGGCGCTGCTACGTCGGCGCCCTGCGCCACGAGATCGGGGCTGTCCGGATCCAGAGGAGCGCCTGTCTCCTGCGCGGTTGGTGCGGCCGACGGCGTCGGCGTCACTTTGGCAGTTGTGCTGGCTTCGGCCGGGGCTGGCGAGGCAGCATTCCCCGCCGAGGCGGCCTCACGGGTTCCCGTACTGGTCCGCGGCAACGCGGCAGCACCGCCTATAAAGAGAGCAAAGGAGACGGCAAGGGCGATGGCCCCCGCTCTCCTCCTCGCCGGGAGCCACGCCCAGGAACGGCGGCCGGTCGCCAAGACATAGAGACCGGTCAAGGCCACCGTGATGGCCAGGAAGACTAGTGCGCCACCAAGGCCGCCGCTGAACGCCCCCATGACCATGAATATCGCGGTACTGCTTCCAACAATGAAGGTGGAAGCGCGTGGCTTTTTGGGCGGTCTCGGGCCCGGTGCCGTACCGGTTGGCCCTGACCGGAAAAGGGTCTCGTGCATTGTCATTCCCCATGAATAAAGGCCCGGCGAGTCGCCGGGCCCTTTGCTAAGCCGAAATCTTGCTAGTGAAAAGCCTATTTCTCGGCAGCGCAGGAAAACGAAAACTTCGTCGATCTTGGGACAACGCTGATGGAGTCTTGAGCCGATCTTGAGGGTGCTCGACACAATGGAGTTTCATTGCTTAACGCGATACCGAGCTGGGTGCTTGGTGGACAGGTCTGCTGGAAGTCGCTGCTTCCTTGGACCATTACCAGCAGCCAGCCATCCCCGCGCTGGAGGGGTGAGCACGGTGCTAATCTAACTGCGTCGCAGCAGCGGCCATAACTTTTTCCTGGGGGAAATACCAATGACTCATGATCCAAACCAGCCGCCTGCGCAGCGCCCTGACCAGCAGCACTGGCACCCGCCGCAGTTCGGCCAATATCCACAGCAAGGTGCATTCGGTTCCAACCAGCCGTACCCACCGCAGCAGGCTAAGCAGCCCCATTTTGCTCCTCCCGGATTTCCTCCCCCGCCAGCTGGGCTGTCGCACCCCCGAAAAGGCCCGTTCGGGGCTTCATTCTGGATTGTCTCCACGCTGCTTGCGGTGTTGGTTCTGGTCAACATGATGCTGGGCCGTGGCGAGGCGATTCTGATCATTTTGGGCATTGCGGCTGCTTTGACGGGGCTAATCTCAATGGGGTCTGAGCGACGGACGTGGGCAAACCTCCCGAACCGGAAATTCGCGATGAGCGTCTGCCTCGCCGGCGTTGCTTCCGTGCTGGTCGGCAGCGTGGCTGCAGGCACAGACGCCTCCCACGATGCACGGATAGTCCGTGAGGCTCAGCCCGCGACGAGTGCCGAACTGGAAGCAGCAGCGGCCGCCAAATTGAAGGCTCGCGAGGACGCGCTAGCCAAATCGGAGGCCGAATCTGCTGCGAAATTGAAAGCTCGTGAAGACGCGGTCACTGCCCGGGAGACTGCTGCCCGCACCGCCGAATCCAAAGCCGCAGTCAAGTCCTTCGGCCAGGGAGTCTGGACCGTGGGCAAGGACATCGAGCCTGGCGACTATAAGACAACGAAAACCGTTGTTGGTGACTGCTCTTGGAAGATCACGCGCACAGGGAGCAACGGCGGCGACTACATCGATTACGACTTTTCGGTCTCTGGGGGTCGCCCCATGGTTTCACTGGTGGAGGGCCAGACATTTGACTCCGACGGGTGCGGCGACTGGGCTAAACAGTAGCCACTCTGCGAGCCACGGGATCTTCATACTTTCCGTTCCTGCCACAGCAGCGACACCACGAACGTAAGCGCGGAGAGCGCCAGCATCACCAGCACCACGCGGCCCCAGTTGTCCTGGTTCACGCCGGTGCCGTAGAAGATGCCTATCATCACCGTGGCACTGATGGCCCCGACGTACCGGCAGGTCTGGAAGATCCCGGCGGCCACCCCCCTTTCCTCCGGTGCCGCAGAAAGGTACAGCCCTTGATTGTAAGCGATGCTGACCGACCCGTACGGCACGCCCATCAGGGCGGTCAGCAGCAGCACCAGTGGGGGGAAGAACGACGCGGTCAGGAGCCAGAGTGCCGCTGCCGCAATGCCAAGAAGGACCACGCCGGCCAGCAGCACCCGCCGCACGCCGAACCGGTCGATCGCACGGACGGCGAGCGGCGTGACGACGACGGACATGGCCGCCAGCGGCAGCATCAGCGCACCGACCAGTCCGGGGTTGTAGCCGCCGGCCTCCTGCAGCAACTGGGGCAGGCCGAAGAACGCGAAGTAGTAGACGCCGCTGAACACGGTAAAGCCGAGGTAGACCATCAGCAGGGGCCGGTTCCTGCCGAGCAGCCGCAGGTCCAGGAACGGCCGGTCGAAGCGCAGCTCGCGCCAGGCGAACAGGACAGCCAGGACCATCGCCCCGCCGAGCAGCCACCAGCGGTAGCCGGGCAGCGCGTTCAGCAGGCCCATGAGCAGCAGCACCAGGCCGCCGGTGAAGGCGAGGATGCCGGGAATGTCCGAGTCGCGGAGCAGGGTGGCGACGCTGCCCTGCTCCTTGTGCTCGTCCGGCGGGGCGACCTTCCGCACGATGAGCAGCGCGGCGAGGGCCAGCGGCACGTTGATCAGGAACAGGGCCTGCCAGCCGACCAGGCTCACCAGCAGCCCGCCAACTACCGGGCCCACCGCTGCCCCCGACGTGTTGGCCATCTGGATGCGGCCGAGCGGCCTCGTTGAAGTGGTGTCCGCCAGCCGCGCCAGGGTGCCGACCATGACCACGGCACTCGGGTACGCCGTCGCCGTTCCGAGCGCCATGAGGGCACGGGCGATACAGACGAACACGAAGTTGGGCGAGAAGGGCGCCAGCGCGCAAGACACCGCCACCAACCCCATGCCGAGCATGAACAGTTTCCGCGGCCCGAACCGGTCGGCGAGACGACCCATCAGCGGCTGGCCAGCCGCCGAGGTGATGTAGAAGGCGGTGATCACCCAGGTCACGGTGGCGACGTCGAGGCTGAAGTCCTCGCGCAGCACCACGAGCGCTACGGCGATCATCGACGAGTTAAGCGGATTCAGCGCGGTGCCGAGACTGAGACCAGCCACAGCAAGGCCGGTGCGCTGGCGAGTTCTGTTGCCTGTGCGGGGAGAGTTGCTCACGGCAACAGTCTTCCGTATCAAATGCTGGTCCAGCGAAAAATTGATGCGAAGAGTGTGCACATGGAAGTTAGACGGGCTGCTACGCCGTAACCATTGCGTCTTCAACGATTATTGTCCGACTCGTCCCATATGCTGACTGAGCAATTCCGTTCGTACTCACCCAATGGGGAACACCAATGAATAAGAAAATCACCGCGGCACTGTCGCTGTCGGTACTGCCGCTGTTGCTTGCCGCCTGCGGAAGCTCACCGCAAGCGGCCCCCACAGCACCCACGGTCGAACCTGCGACAGGCAGTCAGTCCGCTTCAGCCAGTGCTACCGCATCCCCGACGGCTACGGCGGAAAGCACGAAGTCTAGCAGGGGAAACCTGGTTAAGAAGGTCGGGGAAGGCGCATCAGTGACCGACAACGGCAAAACTGTGGCAAGCTTCGTCATCAAGTCCATTCAGGTGGACCCCAAGTGCACTAACCCCTCAGCAATGCCATCGAAGAACGGGCACTTCGTAGCGTTGGAGGTTTCTATGCAAACTGATGCCGCCCTTGCGGAGTCTGTGAACCCGCAGTTCGGTCTGGCCGGATATGCATGGAAAGCAATCGCCGCCAATGGGACAACGTTCAACGGTGATCTGATGAGCTTCGAATCGATCATGTGCCTGCCAGAGGCTGAGAACTTTCCCTCAGCGCTCGGCCCCGGAGAAAAGGCAACCGGAAAGATCATCCTGGACGTCCCCACTCCGACAGGCGTCCTTGTCCACAAACAGGGTTTCATGCCCACCGGCTGGGAATGGCAGTACCCGGCTAAGTAAAGACGAAATGAGCGGCCCCTCGTATGCAAGTTGAGCCGGGGGGTTGCTCGTTCGTACGATTTTCTCCGCAGCCCTACCCCAGCCGCCGCTGCCGGAACATCGGAAACTGCTCCCGCACCCGCGCCACGGTAGAGAGCGACACCTCCACCGCCCGCACCCCCGGCGCCAGCCCGAGGTCGGCCTCGACGTACCCCATCGGATCCACCAGCAGGCTCCGCCCCACGGAGACCGGCGGGGCCTGGCAAACGCCGACGACGTAGACGCTGTTCTCGATCGCCCGGGCCGCGTTCAAAGCCAGCCACTGCTCCGTCTTGTGTGTGCCCGGCACCCAGGACGAGCAGACCAGCAAAACCTGCGCGCCGGCGTCGGCCAGGGACCTGGCCAGCTCCGGGAACCGCAGGTCATAGCAGGTCATCAGCCCGAACCGCGCTCCCCCGGCCTCGAAGACCACGGGCTCGGTGGACGGCCCCGGCTTGATGTACGTCGACTCCCCGAAGCCCTGAGCGTCGAACAGGTGGATCTTCCGGTACACGGCCAGCCGCTCACCGGAAGGACCATAGGCCACCAGCGTGTTGTACGCCCGGCCCTCCTCGTCGGACGTCTCCACCACGCCCGCCACCAGCGTGATGCCGTGGCGGGCCGCGGTGGCCGCAAGTTCCCGGCAGACGGGGCCGTACAGCGGCTCTGCCATCGCCGGGAACGAGGCGTCCACGATCTTTTTCTCGTAGGTGGCGTATTCCGGGAAGGCCACCAGCGTGGCGCCATCAGCAGCAGCGGACGCGGCGAACCCGTCGATCGCGGCCAGGTTCGCCCGGATGTCCGTGCCGGACTCCAGCTGCCCGAGCGCTATCCTCACGCGCGTCCCTCCAGTTTCCTAGAAAGCCAGTAAAACCCTAGGCCGCGGCCTCCACGGTGGCCTTCTCCGTCGTCGTCATTTCCGGCGGAGCGGCGCGGAAGCCGCGGGTGATCAGCGCCAGGACCACCACGCCCAGTGCCAGCCAGGACAGTCCCAGCGTAATGGCGTTGCTGTCCAGCTGGGAGAGCAGGTACGCGCAGATGATGGCGCCCACCGCAGGGACCACCACGTACGAAACAAAGTTCAGCTGCTCCCCCGCCCGGCGCCGGCGCACGTAGTGAAACACCACGGCAACGTTGACCAGCGTGAAGGCGGTGAAGGCGCCGAAGTTGATGAACGACGTCGACGTCGCCACGTCCAGGAAGATCGCGATCAGGCCGACGGCGCCCGTGACCACCAGGTTCACCACCGGGGTGTGGAACTTCGCGTTCAGCCGGCCGAACACGGCCTTGGGCAGCACCGAGTCGCGGCCCATGGCGTAGACCAGGCGGGAGGCGCTGGCCTGCGCGGCGAGGCCCGAGGCGAACTGCGCCACCACCAGCCCGGCGAGGAACACCGCGCCGAAGAGCTGCCCGCCGATCTGCAGCGCGATGGCGCTGGCCGCGGACGCCGAGTCCTCGAACACGCCGCCGGGGTGCACCAGCTGGGTGACGTAGGAGACGGCCACGAAAATGCCGCCGCCGATCAGCGCGATGAGCATGATCGCCCGGGGGACGTTGCGGCGCGGGTCCACGGTTTCCTCGGTGAGGGTGGTGACGGCGTCGAACCCCAGGAACGAGTATGCCGCGATGGCCGCCCCGGCGGAGATGGTGGCGAAGCTGGAGGTGCCGTTGAAGAACGGCTCCGTGCTGGCCAGGCCGCCGGCGCCGGAGGCGGACACCACGCTGCCGATGGCCAGCGCTACGAAGATCACGATCACCAGCAGCTGGAACGCCATCAGCACGTAGTTGGCCTTGTCCGCCACCTTGATGCCCAGGATGTTCAGCACCGTGGTGATGAGGATGAAGCACACAATCCACAGCCACATGGGCACGCCCGGGAACTGCGCGTTCAGGTACGAGCTGCCGATCAGCCAGATCACCATGGGCAGGAACAGGTAGTCCAGCAGGATCGCCCAGCCCACCAGGAACCCCATCCGGGAATCGATCGACTTCCGCACGTACGTGTAGGCGGAGCCGGCCACCGGGTAGGCCACCGCCATCCGGCCGTAGCTGTGCGCGGTGAACAGCATGGCCAGCATCGCCACGAGGTAGGCCGACGGCGCCGCCCCGCCCGTGGTCTCGGCGATGAGGCCGAAGATGGCCAGGACGATCAGCGGGGTCAGGTACGCCAGGCCGAACAGCACCAGCGAGGGCAGCTTCAGCGTGCGGGTCAGGGTTGGTGTGGTCACGTGGGTTTCCTTAGGCATTGAAAGTGGGGGGCGTCCAGGTCAGCGGATTGATCCGCCCCTGGTAGACGGGAAGTTCGACGGCGGCCTCGCCGTCCCGGAACTGGGACCAGGGACGGTTGAGGTTCTCCGTCCCGTGGGTGCGGACGTGCCCGACGGCGGCCAGGTCCAGGTCCGCTGTCAGCAGCACCTCTGCGTCGCCGTCGGCTTCCGTGATGGTGTTGCCCTCGGGGTCGACGATGAGGCTTTTCCCTTGGCCGGTGGGGCCGGCGCAGTTGACGCTGACCACGAACACCTGGTTCACGATGGCGTTCGCCTTGGCCAGCACCAGCTCCTGCCGCCGGTCCGGGGTGGTGGTCTTGACGACGTTGAGGATCACCTCGGCGCCCATCCAGGCGAGCTGGCGGGACACCTCCGGGTACCAGGCGTCGTAGCAGATGTTCAGGCCCACCCGGCCGATCCCGGCCAGGTCCACGGTGGTGAACCGATCACCGGGGTCGTACGGCTCGAACGGGCGCCAGGGGAAGATCTTCCGGTAGTAGCCGGCCAGCTCCCCCTCCGGGGACAGCACCAGCTGGGTGTTGAACAGCTGGCCTCCCGGGCCACGCTCGCAGACGCTGCCCGGCACCAGCCAGATGCCCAGGTCGGCGGCGAGCTCCTTCAGCTCCTTGACTCTTGGTCCGTCCAGCGGTTCAGCCGAATCCTGCAGCGCCTCAGTGCGCTGCCGGTCCGGGTTGCCGTCGCCGAAGAGATGGAGCTCCGGGAAAACCACCAGCCTGCTGTCCGGCTTGGTGTCCAGGGCTGCCGCGACCTCGTCCGCGAAGGCCGAAACGGGTTCGCCGATCAGCCGCGGCCGGGCCTGGGCAGCAATGAGGGGAAGGATGCGTTGCATGGGTTTACTCCAGAACTGGGGTGTGATCTGGAATATATTAGATCAGAATGATCGAATTATGGGAAGGGGTGCCGATGGGCCGTAAAGTAGCGGATATGACCCGACAGCTGGAGGACGCCCCCCCCCCCGCCGGCGCTTCCTCCGCCATCGGTGGCGGCGCCCTGGCCGGCATCGACCGCCGCAGTGCCATCGATGCCGTCCGGCTGCGCATCGGCATGGCCATTTCGCTCGGGCTGCTCAAACCCGGCGAGCGCCTGCCCGATCAGGAGGACGTGGCGCTGGGCCTGTCCGTCAGCCCGATCACCGCCCGCCGTGCGCTGGCAAGCCTGGCGGACCAGGGCGTGGTGGTGCGCCGCCGCGGCCGGGCCGGCGGGACGTTCGTGGCGGACGAGCCGCCGCGGGACGTGCTGGCGGAGCTCACGGCATCACCGGCAGAGTCGCAGGCGGTGAACCGGCTGGTGGACCGGCGGCTCCTGTTCGAGTGCGCGGTGACGCACTATGCGGCTGTGAATGCTTCCGGCGAGCAGTTGGACGAGCTGGAGCGGCTGACCCGGGAGATGGCGGAGTCCACGGACTGGTCGGCGTACCACCTGGCGGACGAGCAGTTCCACCAGCTGGTGGGCACGGCGTCCTGCCTGGGGACCGCCGTCGGGGTTTATCACGAGACGCTGGCCGAGCTCTACGCCTATTTCATCCCCTACCCCATCGAGCTGCTGCACAAATCCAACCGCGACCACATCGCACTGGTGGCGGCGCTGCGCGCCGGAGACGGGGACACCGCCGTCGAGATCTCCCGGAAGCACGTGGACATCCTGCACCGGACGATGTTCATGGGCCTGGCGGAGGGCGGTCCGGGGTCACCGCCCGGGTAATCAACTCCCCTTAGGCCGGTTCTTTTTGGCTTGCCGTGATGTCCAACCCTGCCGGTGGAGCCTTTCGAAGCCGTCCAGGAGCAGGTCAAGCGCAAACTCAAACTCGAACTGGTCGTCGCAGCCATGGCCCACCACGGAACCTTCGTCATGGCTCGCGGCGGTGGCCACCTGGAGGATATTCGGGTAGCGCGCCGCCATCTCCTCGAAGACCGCGGCCTGCGCCTCGGGCGACATCCCGCCGCCCGCTCCCCCGCCGGGGCCGACAGAGTCATCGAACAGCTCCTGGGTGAAACCCCAGATGCGGCTGCCCATGGCGTGCATGACGTGGTGCGTGAGATCCACCGAGAAGCCGCCGGCCAGGAACATGGCGATGAAGGAGTCCATGTACCCCAGGACGGCCGGGGTCTGGTTGGTCCGTGATTCCAGAACCTGCCGGGCCCACCGGTGCCGCTGGAGCACGGCCCTGGCCGACAGCACCCTCAGCCTGACTGCCTCCTTCCAGCCTTCGCCGCCCGCCGCCGGGTCAATCACTGCCGGGTCGATCTCGGAGATGATCACCTCGACCATGCCGTCGAGAAGCTCCTCCTTGTTGGCCACATGCTTGTAAAGCGCCATTGGCACGACGCCCAGTTCCTGCCCCAGCCTTCGCATGCTGAGCTCGTCGATGCCGGCCTCGTCGGCCAGCGAGACGGCAGCCTGCAGCACGCGCTGCCGGTTCAGGCGTCCGCGCCGATGCTCTTCAGTCTGCTGGGCCATGAACCCTCCCTTTCGCAGATTCAAATCTACGCCATTGACAGGTGTACGCCGTACACCTAACCTGCTTCCATAAGGTGTACGCCGTACACCAATCGGTGGAGGAGCTTCCCATGAAGACTCAACAGGCAACAGCAGACTTGGACCGGCGTCCGGCGCGGACAGGCGGCCACGGCAACCCGGGCAGCACCATGCGGGCTGCAACCTACCGCCGGTTCGGCCCGCCGGACGTGGTCCGCGTGGAAGAAGTCCCCAAACTGGCACCGCGGCCGGATGAGGTCCTCATCAGAGTCCACGCCAGCACGCTCAGCGCCGCCGACCACCGCGCCCGCAGCCGCATCGTCCCCTCCGGCCTGAAAATCCTCACAGCTCTGGGACTGGGCATCGTCAGGCCACGGCACCGTGTTTTGGGCATGGACGTCGCCGGCGTGGTCGAGGCTATCGGCTCGGACGTGGACCGGTTCGGCGTCGGCGACGAAGTGGTCGCCATGCTCGGGGCTAACTTCGGCGGCCACGCCGAGTACGTGACGGTATCCCAGAGCTCAGCCATCACCGCCAAACCGCGCACCATGGGTTTCCAGGAGGCCGGCACGCTCGTTTTCGGCGGCCTGACAGCCCGCGGTTTCCTGGCCCGGGCCGGTATCAGGGCCGGTGACGCCGTCCTCATCAACGGCGCCTCCGGCGCGGTGGGCACGGCAGCGGTGCAGCTGGCCAAGAACCTGGGCGCCCACGTCACCGCCGTCTGCAGCAGCGGAAACCGGGAACTCGTGACCGCCCTGGGCGCGGACCGGGTAATTGACTACACCATGGAGGACTTCGCCGCCGGGGACCGCACCTACGACGTGATCTTGGATTGCGTGGGCAACGCCCCCTTTAGCCGGGTATCCAGCCGACTGAACCCGGGCGGAAAACTGCTCCTCGTCGTCGCCGATCTGAAAGGGATCCTCCTGGCCTCCGCACACACCCGCAGAAGCGGAAACCTCGTCACCGCCGGCAACCTGAAGCTCCGGTACACCGCCGAAGACCTCGCATCGCTCGTCCGCCTCGCGGAAGCGGGCCGCTACCGGGCCGTCATCGGCCGGACCTACACCCTCCCCGACATCGCCGAAGCGCACCGTTACGTGGATGCCGGACGCAAGAGGGGAAACGTCGTCATCCAGGTCTTCGGCGAGTAGGAGACTCCCGTGAACACCACCAGAAATGCCACACAGGTTTCCGGTCAAACCATCACCTCCCGGCCCGGCTCCCAACGACGACGGCGGCACGGCTGGCTGGTGCCGGCCGGCCTGATCTTCCTCACCCTCATCCCGGCGCTTGCCGGAGCGGCACGTCTCACCGAACTGACCGGCGGCGCTGCCATCACGCCGCGGAACGAGAGGTTCTTCACCTCCCCCGTCCCAGTGGTCGCGCACATTATCAGCGCCACGGTCTACTCCCTCCTGGGAGCCTTCCAGTTCAGCCCTTCCCTCCGCCGGGGCAGGCGCAACTGGCACCGGGCGGCGGGACGCATCCTCATACCCGCCGGTTTCCTCGTGGCCCTGTCCGGCGTGTGGATGACCCTGTTCTACGAACTTCCGCCCAGCGACGGGTTCCTTCTGCTCATCCTCCGGCTGGTCTTCGGCAGCGCCATGCTGGTGAGTCTCATCCTGGGAGTCCTTGCCCTCTGCCGGAGGGACTTCGCCCAGCACGGCGCCTGGATGACCCGCGCCTACGCCATCGGAATTGCGGCCGGAACACAAGCACTCATCCTCATCATCCCGGAGCTCCTCACGGGCCCGCCCGACGTGACAACCCGCGCCCTCCTCATGGGGGCTGCCTGGCTCATCAACCTGACGGTGGCCGAGTACGTCGTCCGCCGCCGCACCCGGCGCAACAGGAAGGCACCGCCAACCCGCGCCGACCGGACGCCGACAACCTTCCCGGAGCGATAGATACCTCCGCAAATACCTGCGAGCGCGAGCTGCCGGTGCGATACAACACTTCATGTCCACATCCGGAATAGCGAAGTCCGGCCACGCGGTTGTGGCAAACATGAAGGCAATCACCTACAGCACATACGGAAATCCGGACGTCCTCGAATACGGCGACCAGCCGATGCCTAAAGTCGGGCCCGGAATGGTCCTGGTCAAGGTCAGGGCAGCCGCTGTGAACCCGGTGGACTGGAAGATCATGGCCGGCTACCTGGACGCAGCAATGGACCTGGAGTTCCCCGCGATCCCCGGATGGGACGTGGCGGGGGTCGTGGAGTCGGTAGGCATCGATGCCCGGCAGTTCAAGCCCGGCGACGAGGTCATCGCCTATGGCCGCAAGGACTACGTCCATGGCGGAAGTTTTGCCGAGTACATCGCGCTGCCGGAGCGGGTCCTGGCGCGGAAGCCTGCCTCGCTGGGATGGAATGAAGCGGCTGGCCTGCCCCTGGCCGGGCTGACCGCCTACCAGGTCCTCAACCGGTTGGGCGTGAAAGCGGGCGAAACTGTTCTGATCCACGGTGGTTCCGGGGGCGTGGGGGTGCTTGGCATCCAGATCGCCGTAGCCATGGGCGCCCGTGTCATTGCCACCGCCTCGGAGAAGAACCACGACTTCCTCCGCTCACTGGGTGCCGAGCCGGTTGCCTACGGGGACGGACTCGCAGACCGCGTGCGCGCGCTGCGCCCTGACGGCGTGGACGTCGTTGCCGATTTCGTGGGCGGAAACCTTGAAGCAACGCTGGCGGTGCTGGCGGAAGGGGGCCGGCATGCTTCGATCGCCGACAGTGAAGCGGAGAAGCATGGCGGCACCTGGATGTGGGTCAGCCCCGTAGGTGCCGACTTGCAGGAACTGGCCGACCTGGTGGACAGCCGGAAACTCCATGTTGAAGTTGCCGAAGTCTTCCCGCTGGAAAAGGCCGCGGATGCCTTCCGGTCCAACATGGAGGGACATACCCGCGGCAAGATCATCGTTGCCGTGGACCAGAATTCCTGATCCCGCAGCTGGGGACCGGCACGCCGGCGACGGCGGCACCCAAGCCTTGGTGCCGCCGTCGTGCGTCCTGCAGGGGTAGCCAGCCGGGGCCTACCGCCTGCTGCGGGCCGTGGAGTCCGTGTCCTCATCCACGCCAGCGTCCGCATCGTGGTGTGCGGCCGCCGCGGAGGTGCGGTCATGGACCACACTGTCACCGCGGGCACCCTCGCCGCCGTCGCCAACCCGGCCGCTGCGGGTCTTGACCAGGCTGGCCACCGTGGCCACCAGGATGGTGGCAGCGATGAAGAGCAGTGAGAACCAGATGGGGATCTCAGGCACCCACAGGAGCGGCTGGCCACCGTTGATGAAGGACACCTCGTTGACGTGCAGGGCGTGGAAGACCAGCTTCACACCGATGAACGCCAGGATGACCGCCAGGCCCTGCGCGAGGTACACCAGGCGTTCCAACAGTCCTCCGATGAGGAAGAACAGCTGCCGCAGGCCCATCAGGGCGAAAGCGTTGGCGGTGACGACGATATACGCCTCGCCCGTCAGGCCGTAGATTGCGGGAATCGAGTCGACCGCGAAGATCAGGTCCACGAAGCCGATGGCAATGATGGTGAGCAGCATCGGCGTCACGAACCGCTTGCCGTCCAGGTTCACAGTGAGCCTGTCCCGATGGTAGTCCGGGGTGACCGGCAGGACGCGGCGCACGAATTTCATGAACCTGCCATCGGCCGGGTTGCTGTCATGGCCGCCGAAGGCCTGCCGGTACGCGAGGAACAGCAGCAGGGCGCCGAAGATGTAGAACACCCAGGAGAAGTTCTCAATCAGCGCGGCCCCGATGGCGATGAAGCCGCCGCGCAGGATAAGGGCGATGATGATGCCCACCATCAGCACCTTCTGCTGGTACTTCTTGGGGACAGCGAACCCTGTCATCACGATGAGGAAGACGAACAGGTTGTCGACGGACAGGGCCTTTTCGGTGAGGTAGCCGGCGAAGTACTCGCCGCCGAACGTCCAGCCCGAGACCATTCCGATCCCGACGCCGAATAGCAGCGCGAGTCCGATGTAAAACGCCGACCAGCGCGCCGATTCGCCGATTGACGGTTCGTGGGGTTTGCGGACGTGCGCGAAGAACTCGTAGACGAAGAACAGGATGGTCACGGCTATGGTGACGATCCAGACCAGAGGGGTTGCCTGCATGGTGGGTACTCCAAAGGGGTAGGCGCTGACATGTACGCCAAGGTCTCCTCCGCCCGGTAGAACCGGCGCCGGTAGCCCGGGATGCACCGCTGCATCCGTATTGACGGGCCACTCACAGACGGGAGTACTCCCCTTGATGGGTTAATCCTAACTGATCAACGGGCGACGGCGGCTGCCGTTTCGGCGGTGCATTCGTTTCCCTGCGCGAGAGCCAGGTACAGAGGATGGAAAAGGCAGGAAAACACGGAGCCAAGATTGCAGCCCTGGCCGGGAATCCCAACCTTTTCTCTCCACTGTCCAGATCGGCGTGACGCTCTCCGGCTTTTTCTCGGCCGCCTACGGCGCCTCCACTATCTCGCCTGACGTTGCGCCCCTCCTCGAGGCCGCGGGCATGGGCCCCGCGGCCGAGACTGTGGCTTTCGTTGGCATGACGGTGCTGGTGTCCTATCTGTCCCTGGTGCTGGGTGAGCTGGTGCCCAAGAGGCTGGCCATGCAAAGCGCTGCCGGGTTCGCCAAAGTCCTGGCCCCGCCCCTGTTCGCTCTCTCACAAATCATGCGGCCGGCCGTCTGGCTGCTGTCGGTGTCCACGGGATCGTCACCGTGGAGGACCTGCTGGAGGAACTCGTGGGCGAGATCTACGACGAGTACGACACCTCGGCTGAGCCCGAGGACCGCGTCACCATGGAAGACGGGGCGGTGGAGGTCGACGGCGGACTGATCCTGCAGGAATTCGAGTCGGCGGCAGGCATAGCGCTACCCGAGGGTCCCTATGAAACGGTGGCCGGCTTCGTCATTGACCAACTGGGCCGTCTGCCCCGCGCGGGCGACCGGGTGGAGGTGTCCGGGCACGTGCTGACGGTGACGGCGATGAACCGGCTGCGTATCGCACGCATTCGGGTGACTCCCTCGGGCACGAAGGCGGCGGCAGAATAGGTGCTGGCCATATCTCCCAGCCCGCCTGCCAACGCCGGTCACGCGACGCAGCCGCCCAGGATGATCTGGCCGTCGATGGCCTTGATCTTGTTCCGGACAGCGCCGAGCTGGTCTTCGAGTCCCAGGACGGTTGCCCGCTGGGCCGTGACGGCCAGCTTGTTCTGCTTCTTCTGCGACTCAAGCCCGCGAAGCACGATTTGGGCGTCGGTGAGCTGCTCGTCGAGCGTCGTCAGTTGCGCCTGCAGCGTTTTCATTAGGGCTTCGGTCGCGCTGATCTGATCGTTCAAGCTGGCCAACTGGGCCAGGAGCGGGGCAACCCGGTTCTGAAGGTCGAGGACTTCGGCCTCCTTGGCGGAAATCTGGGAGTTGAGTCCGGTGAGTGTGGCGACCAAGGCATCCAGCTCCGAAGTCAGGCCGGCGATTTCGGCCTTTTTCGCGTCAACCGCAGCGTTCGCGGTCGACACGGCTTCCTCCAGCCCGGGAAGCTCGGCGTTCAGCGCGGCGATGTCGGCTTTCTTCGCGTCCACCGCCTGGTTGGCCTGCGTGAGTGCGGACTGGGCCTGTACCAGCTCAGCATGAAGTCCGGCAAGCACCGTCTTCTGGTCGGTTATGGCCTTTTCGGCCGCGGCTACGCCGTCCGTGAGGCCCGGCAGCGCCGCCTCCAGGTCGCTGATCACCTTTTCCTGCGCGGCCACCGCCTGATCGGCGCTGGCGACGGCGGCCTGCAGGGCTGGAAGTTGGCCCTGCAGGTTTGCCAGCTCGCCTTGTTTGGCGGTGACGGCGGAGTCCGCAGCAGTCACCGCGTCCTGTAGCGCGGGAAGCTGGCCCTGCAGGGTGGCGATTTCGGCTTCCTTCGCCGCCACTAAATTGTTCGTGGCGGTCAGGGACGCCTGGAGTGGGGCCGCCTGCTGCTGCAGCGCGCTGCTTTCCTGCTGCTTGGCCAGGAGTTGGGTGTTCAAAGTATTGACTTGTGCCTGGAGCGTGGTGAGGTCGCCGGACAGAGTTGCAATCAGCGTGTTCTTGTCCGTGATCTGGGCGTTCACCGTATTGAGTTGGCCCTGCTTCGCGTCCCGTTCGGCGACGAGGTCACGCTTCAGCCTTGAGTTGCCGTTGATGTCGGCGATCCGGGCATCAAGTTCGGCAATAAGGCTGGCGAATGTCGCCTGCTGCGACTGCAAGGCAGCAAAGTCGCCTTGGGCCGCGGTCAGGGCCGCCTGCTTGGCCGTGATCTGCGTGTTGAGGTCATTGATTTGGGACTCGAGTCCGGCAATGTCTGCCGCCGCATCGTCAATGGCGGCGGCGTTCGCCGTAACGGCCTCGGCAGCCGCCGTGGCATTCGTCTGCAGCGTTACCAATTCGGCCTGCGCCTGGCTGATCTGCGCGTTCTTGGCCGCCAGCGCGTCAGCCGCCTGGGTGGCCGCCGACTGCAGCGCCGCCAGCTCGCCCTCGGCCTGGGTGACCTCGGCATTCTTGGCGGCCAGCGCCGTGGCAGCCTGATCCGCCTCCGACTGCAGGCCGGCGAGCAGGGCCTTGGCTTCGGCCACCTTCTCCTTTTGGGCGTCGAGCTCGGCCTGCGCTGCCAAACCGGCAGCCTGCAACCGCGCCAGCTCCGCCTCGGCGTCGCTGACAGCCTGGGCCGCAGACGAGGCCGCCGCCGCTGCAGCTGTTGCAGCGTCGGTAAGCGCTGCAAGATCGGCGTCCGCCTGGGAGATCTCGGCCTTCTTTACCTCAAGGTCATCGGAAGCGGCCTCCGCGGCGGCCTCCAGCGCCGACTGTTCTTCCTGGGCGGCCTTGATCCGGTCTTCCTGAGCCGAGATGTCCCCCTGAACGGCCTGGGCCTGGGCGGTCAAATGCTTGAGGTCGGCCTGCGCAGCCGACAGCTGGTCCAGGAGAGGCGCCAGCCGGTTCTCGATGTCGTTCCGCTGCTCCTCCAGGTCTGTCAACTGCGCGGAGGTATCAGCCGCAGCAGCAGCGGTGGACGCTTTCGTGGCTTCAAGGGCGGCAAAGGCATCCGCAGCGGCCTTGAGGTCGCCGTCGAGCTTCGCCTCTTCCGCTTCCATTGCCGCGATGGCGGCGTTATCCGCATTGATTTGCTGCTGGAGATCCGCCGAGGTGTCCTGCAGGGCTGTCCGTTCAGCTTTGAGCGAGGCGATCAGCTCGGCGTTCTTGCGGGCGGCGGCCTTGAGCAGGTTCTCCTGCACCGTGCCCCGGTGGGCGGTCTGGTTCACCACGCCGTTGCAGATGGCGGCCGGTGCGGGAGCGGTGTCGGCACTGGCCGGCGGAGCGAAGACCAGCATTCCCGTGATGATTCCCGGAATGACGACGGCGGCCGCGAGCCGGCCCGCGCGGACAAACGAATGTGTGCGGACAACGGAAGAACGTGCACTGCGCATTAGGACCCCAGCGAGTAGATGTGTGGAGGTGGTCGAAGTCGACCGCCGCGGAAGGCCAATGTATCGGCCGTCCTACTGGGAAGGCACCGGGGGCAGATACCCGACTTTTGCCGCGCATCCACCTGTTTTCCCGACGAAAGGACCGTTGCTACTCGGGTACCCCTTCCAGGGACAGAATGCGAACATGTCCCCCGCCCGGAATGCTCTGGCAAGCGCTTTTTCCCTGCACACGCGCGGTTTTCAGGAGTAGGCTGTGGACGTCGGCAGGTTTCCTGCGACTCCTGCCGCGAGGCCGGTTCTCCACCCGGAGAGCCGGTAACCCGCGTGAAAGGGAGACTAATGACTACCGCTTCACCTCACGCGCACCACCACGCCATGGGGTTGTCCCTTCACAACACCGCCATGGGTCTTGGTGCGGTTTTCCTGCTGGTTGGCGTCCTCGGGTTCATCCCGGGAATCACCACCAACTACGGCGCCATGAACTTTGCCGGGCATGAGTCCGGGGCCATGCTGCTCGGCGTGTTCCAGGTGTCCGTGCTGCACAACATTGTCCACCTGCTGTTCGGGGCGGCCGGCATTGCCATGGCCCGGACAGACCGGATGGCACGCATGTTCCTGCTGGGCGGCGGCGCCGTCTACCTGGTGCTGTGGATCTATGGCCTCATCATCGACTGGAATACGGCAGCCAACTTCGTCCCGTTCAACAGTGCCGATAACTGGCTTCATCTGATCCTCGGCCTCGCCATGGTCGGCCTAGGCGTGTGGCTCGGCAGGGATGTAACGGACCGGACGCGCGGAACCGTTCCATAGCGCGACCCACAGTTCGGGAAAAACCAGTTCACGGAAAACCAACGACGGCGGCCGTCACCCGGGCAGGAAATCTGCTCAGGGGGCGGCCTCCGTCATTTACTCCAACAAACAATCGCGCCCTGATCCTATTTACCGGGAGCCCTGTACGACGGCGTCTTCTTGGATGCTTCGTCAATCTCTTCGGGCGTCAGGAGCGGCTTCAGGCGCACGTATACATTGCCCGACGAATTGATCATCAGCGCAAGGGCTGCCGCGCTGGCCGTGTCCGGGACATCGAAGACACCCAGGACATCGGTGCTCCCGAAGGCGTAGTAGAAACTCTCGAGTGAGCCGCCCACGGAGCTGAGGGCCTCCTCCAGCGCGGCACGCCGCTGGGTGCCGCCTTCACGCAAGAGCCCCTTGATTCCGTCTCCCACATAATTGGCTTCAAACAGGTACTTGGTCATGGTTTTTCCTGTCCATTGCAATCCAGGACGCGGGCACCCGAGGACATGCCTGACACCCAGGGCGAAGGGTCCTGGAACGGTCCCCCAAATGGGGCTGTGCGCACAGCGTAGGCCCACATCCCTGCACTGACAACGGCCCCCTGACAACGGCCAGGGCAAACTCCGCGGAGGGAGTACCAGCCGGGCCTGACGGAAAGCGGAGCCCGGCGGTAGCCTGAAGGGAAAATACGGGCCGCGGCCGCCGGCACAAGCCCGGCAACGCACTCCGGTTGCGGTCCATCACCCGGGACGGGAGACGCCGGTGTTTTCACTCGCAGAGGGACGGGAAGCCTACGCCGAACGGCGCTGGCCGGACGCCGTCGGGCAGTACACGGCAGCCGAGCGCGACACCGAACTGCCGGCCACCGACCTGGAACAGCTGGCCACCTCCGTCATCCTCGCCGGCGGGCCTGCTGAGGGCACGGAAATTCTGGCCCGGGCGCACCTGAGGTACCTTGCCGACGGCGACTACGACGCCGCCGCCCGGTGCGCGGCCTGGACCGGGCTGAACCTCATGCTGCAGGGAGAACCGGCGCGCGGCGCAGGCTGGTTTGCCCGGGCCCGGCGGATCGTCGAGGACCTGCCCGCGCCCTGCCGCTTCGAGGGCCTGCTGTTCGTCCCCGTCGGGCTGGGCGCCCTGTACCAGGGAGACGGACAAGCCGCCGCGGAAGCCTTCGCCCGTGCAGGTGAACTCGGACGGCAGCGTGGCGATCCGGATGCTGCAGCGCTCGGCGTGCTGGGCCTTGGCCAGGCAACCATCCTGCTCGGCCGGTTCGAGGAAGGCCTGGCCCTGCTGGACGAGGCCATGGTGGCCGCGACCGTCGGGGAAGTGTCCCCGTTCCCCGCCGGGATCATCTACTGCGCCGTGATTGAGACCTGCCGCCTCGCCTTCGACCTGCACCGGGCGCAGGAGTGGACCCGCGCGCTGGACCGGTGGTGCCAGGCACAGCAGCACCTGGTGTTCTTCAGCGGTCAGTGCCAGATGCACCGTGCCGAACTCTACCGGCTGCACGGCGCCTGGTCCGAGGCACTGGACGCCGCCACAACCGCCCAGGATCTTGCCGTCCGCGGGGATCCGATGGCCATCTACGGCAGCTTCTATGAGCAGGGCGAAATCCACCGGCTGCGCGGCAACTTTGACGACGCCGAGGCCTGCTACCTGCACGCCCTCGAGACCGGCTTTCCGCCGCAGCCCGGGCTGGCGCTCCTGCGTCTGGCCCAGGGCAGGCCGGCCCAGGCCCAGACCCTGCTGCGGCAGGCCATGACCGGAGTCGGGCCCGACTACCGCCGCCGGATGCTCGCTGCCTGTGTCGACATCGAACTCGCCGCCGGCGATGCGGAGGCGGCACGGGCCGCCGCCGACGAGCTGGCCTCGCTGTCCGGCGCGCTTGACATGCCCATGCTGCATGCCCTGGCCGACCAGTCCCGGGCCGCCCTGCTCCTCCACGACGGCGACGCCGCGGCCGCCCTCGTGCTGATCCGCCGCGCCTGGTCCCGCTGGTTCAGCCTCGACGTGCCGTTCGAAGCAGCCCGCTGCCGCGCCCTGATGGCCAGCGTCTGTGCCGCGCTCGGCGATGAGGAATCCGCAAGGCTGGAGCGTGCGGCGGCACGGGCCGTCTTTGCCGAGCTAGGCGCGGCGCCGGCACTCTCGGAGCTCGAGGAGCCGACGCCGGTTGGCCGGGCAGTGGCGGCCGGGGCAGCGGCTGCCGGAGCAGCCGCCGTGCCATCCACCGATATCGACGCCGGGCCGCTCACCACGCGCGAAACCGAAGTTCTGCACCTGGTCTCCACCGGACTGAGCAACCGGGACATCGCCGCCGAGCTGTTCATCAGCGAGAAGACGGTGGCGCGGCACCTGAGCAACATCTTCACCAAGCTGGGACTGACCTCCCGGGCCGCGGCCACGGCCTACGCCTACCAGCACGGACTGGCCTGAACCGCCCCCGCACAGAAACCCCTGCGCAGAAATACCCATTCTCCGCCACCCGAATTCCGCCGCGGAAATGGGTAATTCGCCCGATTCGCCGACAGGCTGCGAAAAATAGCGTTAGTGGCATGAACGCTTCAGTGCTCGCAGGAACGGTTTCCAGCATCCTCTTCGCGGTGAGCTACCTGCCCATGCTGCTCAAGGCCCTCCGCACGAGGGATCTCGACTCCTACAGCCTCGGCTACCTCGCGCTGAGCAACGTCGCCAATGCAGTGCACTCCGTCTACGTCTTCAGCCTTCCGCCGGGACCGATCTGGCTGCTGCATTGCTTCTACGCCGCCGCCTCCGCGCTGCTGCTCATCTGGTTCCTGCAGTTCCACAGCGTTCATACCCGCCCAACCGCACCTGCAACATCAAGGAGGAACCACCATGAACACCACCTCAGCAACTGACACCGGCGGCACCGCCAGCACCACCGCCGTCGACACCGTCATCATCGGCGCCGGACAGGCCGGCCTGGCGCTGGGCTACTACCTGACCCGGCAGCACCGGAACTTTGTGATTCTCGACGGCGGCACGCGGGTCGGCGACGCATGGCGCACCCGCTGGGATTCCCTGCGCCTGTTCACGCCGGCCAAGTACAACGGGCTGCCCGGCCTGCCCTTCCCCGGCGATCCGCTCGCCTTTCCCACCAAGGACGAGCAGGCGGACTATCTGGAGGACTATGCCGCCAGGTTCCACCTGCCGGTCCGGCCCAACACCGCAGTCACCCGGGTGAGCCACGACGGGCAGCGGTTCCATGTCGCGGCGGGGGCGCGGCGCTGGACGGCCGCCAACGTGGTCCTCGCCACCGGCGCCTGCCATCTGCCCAGGATCCCGGGCTTTGCGGCGGACCTGCCGTCCGACGTCGTGCAGCTGCACTCGAGTGCGTATAAGAACCCGGCCCAGCTCCGGCCCGGCCCTGTCCTGGTGGTGGGCTTGGGCAACTCCGGAGCGGAGATCGCGCTGGAGACCAGCAGGTCGCACGAGACCTGGCTGGCCGGCACGGCCCGTGGAGCGGTCCCGTTCCGGCACGGCCGGACCGCGGCCCGGTTCTTTATCCCGGCGGTCCGCTTCGCCGGACTCCACGTGCTGAACAGGAATACTCCGGTGGGGCGCAAGGTGCTGCCCAAGCTGGCCGCCATGGGCAGGCCGCTGATCCGCACCAAGGTCCCGGACCTCATCGCGGCCGGGGTCCAGCTGGTGCCCCGGGTTTCCGGGGTGCGGGACGGCGAGATAGTGCTCGACGACGGGCGGCGGCTATCCGCGGCGAACGTCATTTGGTGCACCGGCTTCCGGGAGGACTACTCGTGGCTGGATCTTCCGGCCCTGCCGGCGGACTGGCGGGCGCAGCAGCACCGCGGGATCGTGGATGCACTGCCGGGCCTGTACCTGCTGGGAAACGACCTCCTCTTCGCCGCAGCCTCCGAAACCCTGCCCGGTGTGTGCCGGGACGCCGGGTACCTGGCGAAGCACCTAGCCACCGCGCGGGAACCGCGGAAGGACGCTGCCGTTCGGGCCGGGCTGGCCGCCTGACCGTCGTCGGGCTTCTCAGGCACGTACGCCGGCGAAGCGCTTGATAAGCGAGTCGAACGTGCGGTCGGGCAGGGTCCGGCTGAGCCAGATCAAGGGGGTTGCCCCGATGCCGACGCTGTAGCGGGTGCGCGGCTTGCGGGCGGTGGCCGCCTTTACGATAGCGCGGCCCACGACCTCGGGCGGCGACGCTAGCCGGTAGCCCGGCTCCGAGCTCGCGGAGAGCGTCTTACTCATGGCCTCCGCCTGCACTCGGTACGGTCCGTGTCCGGAGGTGGCGCGCAGCTTGCCGGCGGCGATGGCACCCCATTCGCTGCGGGTCCCGCCGGCCTGGATGACGACGACGTCGATGCCAAACTGCGCCAACTCCAGGCGCAGCGCGTCGCTGAGGCCCTCCACCGCGTACTTGCTGGCGTTGTACCAGGCACCTAGCGGCGTGGCGAACCGGCCGCCCATCGAGCTGATATTGATGATCGTGCCGCTCTTCTGGGTCCGCATGTGGGGCACCACCAGCTGCGTCAGCCGCGCGAGCCCGAGCACGTTGACGTCCAGCTGGGCCTGCGCCTCGGCGAGCGGGGCTTCCTCCAGGGAGCCGTAGGAGCCGTAGCCGGCATTGTTCACGAGGACGTCGATGCGCCCCTCGTCCGTAATGATGCGCTCGACGGCGGCCCGTGCCGACGCGTCGTCCGTGACGTCGAGCGAGAGCGTCCGGATGCCCGCCTGCTCGAGGGCTGCCATCCGGTCCGCCCGCCGCGCTGCCGCGTACACCGTGAAGCCGGCGTCCTTGAGCTGGCGCGCGGCGACCTCGCCGATTCCTGACGAACCGCCGGTGACGAGTGCAACCTTCTTGTCCATGTCCATTCCCAATCCCTTGTCCTGGCTGACTCCGGCCCACCCCTAAAGGACCGCTGGTCTCTAACATAAGAGACCGCTGTTCTACAGTCAAGAGACCTCCGGTCTGTAAAATGTGGGCATGAGTACTTTTCAGCGCGCCAGAAGCGAGGACCAGCGGGAGGCCAGGCGCCAGGCCATCCTGCAGACGGCGGCGGGGATGCTGGCCGAGATGCCGGTCTCTGCGGTCAGCCTCAACGAGCTCAGCCGCCGGGTGGGGCTGGCGAAGTCGAACGTGCTGCGGTACTTCGATTCCCGCGAGGCGGTGCTGCTCGACCTGCTCGTGCAGCTCGCAGGAGACTTCTTCACGCAGGTCGGGCAACAGTTGCCCGAGGCCGTCGAGGCGCATGGTCCGGTTCGGGCACGGGCCGAAGGCGTAGCCGCGGCACTGTCAGCGACGCTCGCGGCGCATCCGACGCTGTGCGAGCTGCTCAGCGTCCAGGCGGGCGTCCTCGAGCACAACGTCTCCGCGGAGACGGTGGCGAAGTACAAGCGGGACGGCTACAACAGCCTCGCCGGATTCACGGGCGTACTTCGCCAGGTCCTCCCGGAGTTCAGCGAGGAGGAGGCCGCCGAAGCAACGAGGACCATCGTGGTGTTTGCCGGCGCGCTGTGGACGCACGCCAATCCACCCCGGAGCGTCCGGGACGCGTATGCCGCCGACCCGTCCCTCGTCTTCCTGCCCGAGGGTTTCGCGGGGTCCCTGGAGCGGACCATCAGCATCGTCCTCATGGGGCTGCTGGCGGACAAAGCGGAATAGCCGCCGGGACATTGAGATGTCCCGGCGGCAGCTCTGCTTACCCGGCCCAACTGCTTATCGGCAGGGGCGGTGGCTACTGGGCCCTGTGCGGATTACCGGTGGGCGTAGGTCAGGCAGTCGGCGTTGTCCTTGCCCGGGCCCACGTGGACTTCGGGGGCCTGGCACATCAGGTGGTCGTTGTGGACGCACTCAGTGCGCTGGCAGGCTCCGACGTCGGCCAGCACCTTGGGCAGCCCGCCATGGCTGCCGGTGTCGATGAAGGTTGCACAGTGGGCGTGGTCTTCGGCCCCGCCGACCGTGATGGCTGCGGCGTTGCAGTTGGTGTGGTCGTTGAAGGAACAGTTGGTTACGCTACAGTCCGCGACGTGCGATGTCATGTTCGGATCCTCCGTACTCCGGCGCCCGGTCTGGCCGCTCGTTGTTCCTAACGTAGGCCTGCTGGCGCCCATCAAAAAGACCCAATTGTTTGACGTAATTGCGGTGCCGGCCCTAGCCGGCGACGCCCGTCAGCGGCTGCAGAGCTCCGGTCCCGCCACCGGTGTCCCGTTGACTCCGGATCCAGCCTTGCCCAGGCTCCAGTAGCCGCGGAATTCAGACATTTTGGGGTTCAGGCCGACGCGGTCCACCAGGTACCGGCGGAGTGTTTTGACCGTTCCGGCTTCTGCCCCAATCCATGCGTACAGAGTGCCCGGATCCGTTCCGGTCTGCTCCGTAGCGGCAGGGAGGGTGTGCTGGACGGCGTCGAACAGCAGGTCCCCACGCTGTGCCTGCACGGGTGTGCGAGGCAGCCACGCCACTTCGATGCCGGAGTTGGTGGCGATGTCCTGGATGTCCGCCGCGTCCGGGACTTCCAGGAACGCGTGGCCGCTGATGCCGGCGGGAAGTGCTTCCAGCACGGAGCAGATAGCCGGGACGGCGGTTTCATCGCCCGCCAGGAAAACCCGGCGGGCTTCCTGCGGCGCCCATCTGATTCCGGTTTCGGACGGCAGCCGGGCCGGGACGGTGGCATCGGGTCCGATGAGCAGGGCAGGCTGTCCCGGAGCGGCGCCTGCCGCCCAGTCGGAGCCCGGCCCGCTGCCGCCGCCGTGGGCATGGAGGACAAAGTCAACGTCCAGTTCCGTGCCGCTTGGACTGGTTCGTTTGGTCCGCACGGTGTAGCTGCGGATGAAGCCGCGCGCGGGCTGTTCCATCCTCAGCCAGTCCTGGTACCAGCCTTCGTAAAGGGTGCCGTCCGGCGCCCCCGGCCTGGACAGGGTGTGGCCGGGCACCGGCAGCAGCAGCTTGATTCTCAAATCCAGCGTGGGTCCCGGGACGCCAAAGCGCTGCAGGGACGGCCCCGTGAAGGTGATGCGCCGAAAGGTCGCGGAGATGTCCTGCACCCTGCTGACGGTTACATCGAAAACCCGTGCCGGGTAGCAGGCCGGTAATGCGGCGGTCATCAGGTACTCCTTTTCCGGGCGGTCGGTCCGGGCAGGCCGGTCGAAATGGTGCAACGACAGGGCGGGCGGGCCGGCCGAAACGGTGCAGGGACGCGGCAGCCGGGCCAGGTGTGTGGTTCCTGGCCCGGCCGCTGCGTTCGGCGGGGCTACGGCAGGTGGGGGTCCACGCCGTAGTGCTCTGCCAGATCGGTGATTACCGCGTGGGCGCCCTGAATGCTCACGGACGCGAGGAAGGTGGCGTCCTCAACAGGCTTAACCTCACCCTGCAGCTTCTTCCACAGAGGGTTGGACTGGAACTTCTCCTGCTGGGCGCGGGCTTTGTCCCCTTCTTCGCCCGGCGGGGTGAAGGCGCTGACCATGACCAGGCCGGCGTCGCCCTTCAGGATCTGCTCCGAGGACAGCGGGACGAAGATTTCGGACTCGCTGTCCGGGGCATCCTTCGGGCGCGGGATGCGCATATCGGCCATGATCTCGCCGATGAAGGAGTTGGAGGAGTACAGGCGGGCGGTGTCCCCACCGGTGAACCGGATCAGGGAGTACGTTGCGTCAGGCTTCTTGGCGAGGATTTCGGCCCCAACCTTCTGGGCCCGCTCCTCATAGGCCTTCACCAGCTCCTCGGCCTTGGCCTTCTTTCCGAGGGCCTCCCCGAGGAAGACGACGTTCTCCTTCCAGGTGGGGCCCGTGCTGACGGAGAAGATGGTGGGGGCGATCTTGGACAGCTGGGGGTAGAGCGCCTCATGCCGGACCTTGGCGGAGACGATCAGATCCGGCTGCAGTTCGAGGATCTTTTCCAGGTTGGGTTCTGCCAGCGTGCCCACGTTGACGGCATCCTTGGTGGCCTCGGCAACGTCGCCGAGGTACGGGGCGAAGGGGGCCTTCGGGTCCTGGCGGTACTGCACGTAGCCCACCAGGTCGGCTTCGAGCAGGAGGGCGGCATCGATGTAGCTCGGGTCAAGCGCAACGACGCGCTTGGGGGCCGCGTCGATGGTGGTTGAGCCCATGGTGTGTTCCATGGTCAGCGGGTAGCCGGCGGCTTCTGCCGCCTGGGTCGTGGGCTGGGTGGACGCCGCCGGGGCGCCGCAGCCTGCAATGGCAAGCAGGGCCAGGGCGGCAGTGGCAGCACCGAGCTGCTTGAGGATGCGTGTTTTCACAGGGTTACTTTCGAAACGGTGTGTCGGGGATGAGACATCTTAGGAGAGGCTTACCTATGTCTGCCGTAGACTGTAGCAGGCTTTGGGGATTTAGCTCACACATTAGTGACCTAATTAGAAGGATGACGTGAAGACAGTCGAGACAGCGGCGACGGCGGCTGCCACAGCGCAGCGCACTGCCGCTCCCCCGGTCGGCCGGGGCGCCCGGAAACGCGGCGCCTGGTGGCTGGCCATCACCGGTGCAGCCTTTGCCGCCGCAGTGATCCTGAGTATCTGCATCGGCGGCCAGCCGTCGTCGTTGCAGGATGCCTGGCACGCGGTAGTGACCCCCGACGGCAGCGTCATGGACCTCACCATCCGTGAATTGCGGTGGCCCCGGACCCTCCTGGCCGTCGTTGCCGGAATCTGCCTGGGCCTGGCCGGAACCCTGGTCCAGGGCCATACCCGGAACCCCGTGGCAGACCCCGGATTGCTGGGCATCAACCAGGGCGCGGCGCTGCTGATCGTCGCGGCGACGGCCCTGGCAGGTGAGTTGCCGGCACTGACCCAGGCCGGGCTGGCGTTTGCCGGCGCCCTGGCGGCGAGCGTCCTGGTGTTCGCCATCGGCTCGGCCGCCCGCCACGGGTCCACACCGGTCACCCTGGTGCTCGCCGGGGCCGCCGTCACCGCCCTCTGCTCCGGACTAGTGGCGGGAATCGTCCTGCTCAACGACCAGGCCCTGGACACGCTCCGGTTCTGGCAGGTCGGCTCCCTCGTGGGGCACAGCGGCGTAATCGTGGTGATTTGGCCCTTCGTGCTGGCGGGAGCCGTGCTCGCTGTCCTGAACATCCGCCCGCTGAACGCCCTCGCGCTCGGGGCGGACACCGCCGTCTCGCTCGGGATCTCGGTCTTCAAGGCGCGTGCCACGGGGATCGCGGCCATCACCCTCCTGGCGGGGTCGGCCGTAACCATGGCGGGCCCCATCGCGTTCGCAGGGCTGCTGGTCCCGCATCTCACCCGCGCCCTCACCGGACCGGATTACCGCGTCTTGCTCCCCGTCTCGGCCGTCACCGGCGCCACCCTGCTGCTGCTGGCAGATACCGCGGGCAGGGTCATCGCCCGGCCCGGCGAACTCTCTGTCGGCGTGGTCCTGGCGGTCATCGGGGCGCCGTTCTTCATCCACCTGGCCCGCCGACGCAGACTGGCGACAGTATGACCGCCACGGAAACCGCGCCGCGCAAGGGCACACTGCCCATCAGGGCCGTGCGGATCGGCCGGGTGTCCTTTCGACTCAACCTTCGGGTCGTCGTCGTTGCCGCTGTCATGGCGGCGGCCCTTCTTGGAGCGATGGCCCTGCACGTTGCGTTCGGCGGAACTCCCCTGCCGTACCCCGATGTCCTCAGGGCGCTGCTGGGCGACACCACCAATCCCCGCACCCATCTGGCGGTCACCGAATTCCGGGCCCCGCGGATGGTGGCGGCCGTGGTGGTGGGCGCATCCCTGGCCGCGGCAGGAGCCATCACCCAGACCGTGGCCCGCAATCCCCTCGCCAGCCCGGACCTGCTGGGGGTCACCGCCGGGGCGTCCCTCGGGGCCGTGACTGTCCTCGTCATTGCCGGCGGCGGGCATGCCGGACTCAGCGGGATCGCTGCCACCGTGGGAATGCCTGCAGCCGCCTTCGCCGCCGGGATCGTCAGCGGCGTTGCCGTGTACCTGCTCGCCTACCGCCGGGGCCTGGACAGCTACCGGCTCGTCCTCGCAGGGCTCGGCATCACCGGCCTCGCCACAAGCCTGACCACCTGGATCCTTACCCTGGGCGACGTCACCAGCGCCGCGCAGGCGCTGACCTGGATGACCGGCTCACTGAACGGCAAAGACTGGGCGACCGTCCAGCCCATGGCGATTGCCGCCGTCGTTCTCATCCTTGCCGCCGTTGCCAGAGGCCGCTGGCTGCTGCTGACCGGCTTCGGTGAGGACACCGTCGTCGGACTCGGTGTACGGATCGGTGCCGTGCGCCTCACAGTCCTGACCATTGCGGTGCTGCTGGCCTCGATTGCCACTGTCACCGCCGGTCCCGTTGCCTTCGTGGCCCTTGCCAGCCCGCAGATTGCACGGTCGCTGACCGCCGGTGTCACGCCGCCTGTGGGGGTATCGGCCCTGGTCGGCGCGGTGTTCGTCCTGCTCGCAGACACCGTCTCGGCCAACGCGCTGGCCGTGCCGCTGCCGGTGGGCGTTGCCACCGCCGTCCTCGGCGCGCCGTTCCTGATCCACCTGCTCCTGAAGTACCAGCGGAGGCTGAGTTGAACACCACCACCACGGGCCAGGCCGGCCTGAAAGCCGATAACCTGAGCCTCGGATACGACGGCCCCGCCATCATCCGGGACCTGACCCTGAACATCCCGCATGCCCAGGTGACCTCCATCATCGGACCCAACGGGTGCGGCAAATCCACACTGCTCCGCGGACTCGGCCGGCTCCTTCCGCCGCGTTCCGGGGACGTCCTCCTGGACGGTACCTCCCTTGCCGCGCACTCCACCCGGCACGTTGCCACCCGGATCAGCGTCCTCCCCCAGGCGCCGTCCGCGCCCTCGGGACTGACCGTGGCCGACCTGGTGTCCAGGGGCAGGCACCCGCGGCAAAAGTGGTACCAGCAGTTTTCCCTCGCGGACCAGGGCATCGTCGAAGGCGCGCTGGAAGCCACCGACATCCGCGAACTGGCAGATACGCCGCTGGAGGACCTCTCAGGCGGGCAGCGCCAACGGGCCTGGATTTCCATGACGCTTGCCCAGGAAACCGGCATACTCCTCCTGGACGAGCCCACCACGTACCTGGATCTCGCGCACCAGGTGGACGTGCTGGAACTCGTCCGCCGGCTGAACCGCCGGCACAACAGGACCGTGGTGATGGTGCTCCACGACATCTCGCTGGCGGCCCGCTACTCGGACCACATCGTTGCCATGAAGGACGGCCGGATCATTACCCAGGGCGCACCGGCCGACGTGATCACCCCCGAGCTGCTCCGGGAAGTCTTTGACCTCCATGCCCACGTGGTCAACGAGCCCACGGAGGGCCGGCCGCATGTCATCCCGCTCGGCCACCCGGCGCCGGCCTGATTTACCCCTTACTACAGGTAGTCACCGGCCCGTTCGCGGGCAATCTCCAGCAGGGTGGAGTGGAAGGCAACCTCTGCCGGAGCGTAGACCTTGTCCTGGCGCTGCGCGAGCAGAACCCGACGCAGGGGGGCGGCGGAGCCGAGGCTGACCACCCGGACGTCGGGGTGCTGCAGGGCCACGGCGGTCTTCGGCACCATGGCCACGCCCATCCCGACACTGACCATCGCCTGCGCTTCCTGGTAATCGTTGGCCAGGAACCCGATCGTGGGTTCGAACCCGGCCTCATGGGCGGAGCGCTGCAGCACCTCCACCACCGGATGGGCCTCCGCCCGCACGATCCATGACTCCTTGCGGAGCTCTTCCATCCGGATCTCTTCACGGTCGGCAAGCGGGTGCCCGCGGGACACCAGCAGGACGGTGCTTTCCTGGAAGACCTCCGTGATCCGGATGGAATCGTCATGGAAGCGGTTCCAGGGGTAGTCCCAGAGCAGACAAAGCCCGGTCACGCCGGACTGCAGGTCCGCCACAAGCTCATCAAAGCGTGCGCTCCGCAGGGACAGACCAATGGCCGGGTACCTCTTCTTGAAGGCCCTGATGACAACCGGCAGGAATGATCCGGCGAGAGTCGGAAACGTCCCGACTGTCAGGGAGCCGCGTTTGAGCCCGGCGATCTGGTCCAGGTCGGCCTGGGCAGCCCGCATTTGCCCGATGATCTTCCGGGCATGGCCGGCGAGCACCTGCCCGGCTTCGGTGGGCACCACCCCGCGGGAGCGACGGTTGAGGAGGGGCTGGCCGACTTCCTGCTCGAGCTTGCGCAGCTGCTGCGAGACGGCCGAGGGCGTGTACAGCATCAGATCGGCAGCCGCGGTGATCGATCCCTGCTCGACGACCTCCACCAGCAGGGCAAGCCTCCGGATATCGAATAATTCCTGGGCTTCATCGTTAAGCATCCGTTCACCCTTCTCCTTTAATGGTTCATTCTATGCAGGCGGCAGTGGCGGTGCAGGACTTGGGGACCCTCCGGGGTTTAGCATACGCAATCTGAAGTGGCATTCGTCGGCTCTACCTCAGTGAATGAAGAAGCACTACATAGGACGACAGAAATCCAACATTGTCTTCATTTGTGATGTGGCTCATTCTCGAATCAACCCCCTTGAACACGTCGGGGCGGAAAAGAAGCAAGGACGGACCATGAAGATCGAAGCGGAGTGGATGCGCGGAGGCACCAGCAAATGCTGGGTGTTCGAAACGGAACAGCTGGGTGAGACCGGAACGAGCCCGGATGTGCTGCTTCCCCGGCTGTTCGGCAGCCCCGACCACCGGCAGATCGACGGTGTGGGCGGGGCGACGTCCACCACCAGCAAAGCGATGATCCTTCACCGTCCCGCCGGCGAGGATGTCGACGTCGAGTTCACTTTCGCCCAGGTCGGCATCGAAGAGGCCGTCGTGGACTGGGGCAGCAACTGCGGCAACTGCTCCGCCGTCGTTGGTCTTTACGCCATCGAAAAAGGCTGGGTAGTGCCCACCGGCGACGTCACCCGGATCATCACCCGGAACACCAACACCGGCCAGATCATCATCCAGCGGGTATCCACGCCTTCCGGCGCGCTACCGATCGTCCCGGAGGCGGAGATGCCGGGCGTACCGTTCCCCGGATACCGGGTGGGCCTCGGCTTCCAAGACCCTGCCGGCAAAACCACCGGCAGGTTGCTTCCCACAGGATCAGCCTCAGACGCCGTCACTGCAGACGGAACACCCTGGACTGTCTCCATGGTCGACGCCGGAGCGCCGGTGGTGATCCTGCGTGCTGAAGACCTTGGCCTTGACCCGGAGCGCTACGACAACTGGTTCGCCGGGGCTGAGCTGCAGCTGGAGACGCTGGAACACATCCGGCGCCAGGCCGCAGTACGCATGGGGCTCGCAGCGACCCCCGCCGAGGCGGCCCGCGCCGTCCCGAAGGTCGCAATCGTGGCTGCACCGGCCCAGGCCGACGTGGAAAGCGACGTCAGCGTCATGATGCTCTCGATGGGCAAGCCGCACCCGGCGCTGGCCATCACCGGAAGCATCGCACTGACCCTGGCCGCCCGCACCCCGGGCACCGTACTGCACGACATCACCGGCGGCACGGTCCGGCCCACCCTGCGGCTGCGCACTCCGGCCGGGGTCATCGAAACCTGGAGTGAGGAGCGGGACGGATCGCTGCTCGTCGGCGTCGACCGGACAGCCCGCACCCTCGCCACCACCACCATCCACCTCCCCGAGGCCCTCGGCAGCGCCGTCGACGCCTCCCTCGCCAGCGCCACCAACTGACCAGCGCCACTCAATGAGGAGACAGCATCATGACTAAAACGGCAGAACGAACCGCACCCCTGGATACGGACACCCGCGACGATCTCCCCCAACGCCCCGTCCGTCGACGCCGCATCCTGCTGATGACGGTGGTCGCCACAGCTATTCTGGGTCTGGCCGCCCTCCTGTTTGGGGGTGTCTTGTTCAACCCCGCGGCCGCCTCGGAATCGGAGCCGACCATGACCGCCACCCAGATCATCCCGCTCGTCATCCTCGTGGTGATGTTCGTCGTCGCCACCAAATGGCCACTGAACATCGGAGTGATGGGGCTGGTGGCGTCCTTCGGCGTCGGCTACTTCATGCTGGGAATGACGGACAAGCAAATCCTCGAGGAGTTTCCGGCCAGCATCGTCCTGACGATCATCGGCGTCACCTACTTCTTCAGCATGGCCCAAAGGAACGGGTCCATTGACATCATCGTCCAGGCCTGCGTGCGGCTGGTCAGGGGCAAAACCGCGCTCCTCCCGTGGGTGTTCTTCCTGATGGCTGCCGCCCTGACGGCACTGGGCACCTTCTCCCCCGCCGCCGTCGCACTGCTGGCCCCGGCCGCCCTCGGACTTGCCTACGAGTCACGCATCCACCCGGTGGTCATGGGGGCGTTCGTCATCAACGGAGCCCATGCCGGCGGCTTCTCGCCGCTCTCGGTCGCCGGGGTCCTGGTGCACGACATCGCCGGGAAGAACGGCTTCCCCATCTCCCAGGGCGTCCTTTTCTCGGCCAGCTTCGCCCTCAATTTCATCCTTTCAGCGCTGACCATCGTGCTGTTCGCCCTCCTGGGCAAGCTCCGCGAGAAGCACGCCAACGAGTACGTCGGTCTGGACACCCCTCGCATCGGACGGCCCCACGGCCAGCAGATCCTAACGCTGGCACTGATCGTCGCGATTCTCGTGTGCACCCTGGGCTTCCACATGCCCATCGGATTCGTCGCACTGTCCGCCGGCCTCCTCCTGGCCTTCGTGAACATCAAGGAACACAAGACGTTCATCGGCGGTGTTTCCTGGTCCACTGTCCTGCTGGTGGCGGGCATGATCACCTACGTCTCCCTGCTCCAGCACGTCGGCGTCATCGACACCCTCGCCGAGCAGGCCCTCGCACTGGGTGCACCGCTCCTGATCGCCCTCGTTCTCTGCTATGTCATCGGCGTCGGATCCGCCTTCGCGTCCTCCACCGCATTGCTGACCGCCTTCATCCCCATGGCCGGACCGCTGCTGGCCACCAGCACGCTGAGCGCTTCCGGAACCGTTGCGGCGCTTGCCATCGCGGCCACCGTGGTGGACGTCTCCCCGTTCTCCACCGACGGCGCCCTCGTCGTCGCCAACGCCCGGGACAACGACCGCCAGCGCGTCTACAAGCAGCTGATGATGTACGCCGGCGGAGTGGTCCTGGTGGCCCCGGCCCTGGCCTGGGCACTGCTGGTACCCACCGGCATCATGTGATCCGCCCCAGGCGGAACCCAAAAGGGTTGCTGCCTGCCGGTGACCGCCGGCAGGCAGGATGCCGGATCCGCATCCGGCAGGCGGACGGGACCGCAACCCTGCATTCCCATCGCAACAGGTAGCCCGAAAGCCGGGCGCAGGAACGGACCCGTACGCACCAATGGCAGGGCGGCTTTCACAGCCGCCCTGCCTTTTGCGGTTCAAGCCACCAGGTGCCATGGATTCATTATTAAGGGCTATTGCAGCCAGCTGTGGCGGAGTAGGATCCGGGCACAATCATGACGCGCAAAGGGCCGGGCACTGCGATGAAGCGAGCTGTGAAGCACTGCACAACATTGGTAGCGGCCAGCCTCTTGGCGCTCTGCGGCAGCGGCGCTTCCAATCCAGCCGGGCAGTTTCCGGAGTCGGCTGGCAGTCAAAGCGTGGTCTCGCCGAACCGGTACCCTTCGAGGGCGTGACCACAGGCAAGGCGCTGCTGAACACCCTGGTCCGGCAGGCGCCGCGAGGTCCCGAATTCGATGAGTCCGCCTTCGAATACCCGACCGTCGGGCCTGACGGCTGCACCACCCGCCAAAGGGTGATTATCGACGGGGCCAGCGAGAATACGCTCGCCTCTCGCTGCACCGTGCGCTATCCGCAGTGGGTGTCCGTATGGGACGCGAACGTCCTGGTGGACCCGGACGATGTGGACGTCGCGCACATGGTCCCGCTGGAAGAAGCCTGGTACTCCGGGGCCTGGGCGTGGACCGCGAAACAGCGCCGCGACTTCGCCAACGACCTGTCCAACAGCTACTCGCTGAGGGTCCTGACCGCGAGCACGAACGCGGAGCGGGGGTCCTCGGACCCGGCCCGCTGGTGGCCAACAATTGACGGCTACCGCTGCAATTACGCCGCGGAATGGGTGTGGGTGAAAGCCCGGTGGAATCTCACCGTTGATTCCGCCGAGTACGAGGCGCTCATGACCGAACTCGACGAGGCCGACTCTAACTACTGCCGCGACAAGCCCGTCTATGTCCCGGACCTCGACCTGAGCCCTGGCCGAGGTCCGGCATCCATCATCGGAGGCATCGGCGCGCCGTCCGGCACGCTGTACAGCCTGGTGGGGGTGCAGGCCTACGACGCAAGCCATGCACTGGTCCGGGAAACCCGCGTCCGGGTGGAGGGGAATTACGAACTGACCGGGCTGCCGCCAGGCAACTACACCGTCAAGTTCCTCGGCGGCAGTAGCGGCACATCGGACCAGTGGTACAGCGACCTACCTGGCGGCCCGCGCACGGTGATCTCGCTGAAGGCCGGGAGCATCGCCAGCGGCATCACGGTGGGGATGATCGCCGCGCCGGGCTCAGAACCGCCGGTTCCAGCGCGGTGACAGAATAGGTTCCGTGGAGGTGGGCAACGATGCTCGAAACTGCGCACAACACCAGGACAGATAACCGCCGCGACCTGGTCACCGAATTCCTGGGGCTGTGGCTGGTGCTGGCCGTTTTCCTCGACGGCTGGGCGCACATCAACCTACCGGGCCTGGAGACGTTCTTCACGCCCTGGCACGCCGCCCTTTACTCCGGCATGCTGGCCACGGCGGCGTGGACCGCCGTCGTGATCTGGCGCAACCGGACTCCCGGGCAGCCGCTGCTGCAGGCAATCCCGCCGGGCTACCGCGGGACCGCGGCGGGCGTCATCCTGTTCGCCACCGCCGGCGCCCTGGACCTGCTGTGGCACGAGATCCTGGGCATCGAGGTCTCGCTGGACGCCCTGGTCAGCCCCACGCACCTGCTCCTCGGCTTCAGCCAGTTCCTCATCCTCGGAACGGCCGTGCGGAGCGCCCGTGCGGCCGGCCTGTCAGGAGAACTGAAGCACACCGGGAACCGCAGCCTGACCCCGGCGGCGATTTTCGCCGTCGTCCTCATGACCGGGCTGGGGGCGTTCTTCCTGGTCTACTGCTCTGCGTTCGTCCGGCCGGGGCCGACGGCGCTGTTCGTGCCGGCGCCGGTGGGCACGCCCGGCCGCATCCAGTCGGAACTGCCGGTGGTCATCACCCTGACGAGCTACTTCCTGACCACCGCGCTGATCATCGCGCCGTTCCTCTTAACGCTTTCCGCTGCCCGGCGCCCGGTCCGCGGCATCGTCACCCTGCTGGTGGTGGCGGCGTCGTGGCTGCCGGTGGTGATGGTGGGCCTGCACCCCTACTCGATTTCCGGCGCCGCGGGGGCAACCATCGCCGCCGTCGTTGCCGATGTGCTGCTGGCCCGGGTGCCCGGCGCGTGGCTGGGCCGTCCGCTGCCCGCCGTCACCGCCGGCATCACGGTGCTGCTTTGGACGGGCCAGCTCGTCGCCTTCGCCGTGACGGACGCGATCCGCTGGCCGGTCTCGCTCTGGCTGGGCGCCGTGGTGCTGAGCGCCGCGGTGGCGGCGGGCCTCGCGCTGCTCAGTTCGTGTGGGCCGGTTCAGGCCCGCGGGACCGCCGCGTCCGGCGCCTGACGGCGCCGGTGCCGTCGTCAAGTGAGGCCCCGTCGTAAACTGAGGGCTTACATCGTCATGCCCGGCGCCGCCGCCCCGGGCACCAGCACGATGCCCACTGCAATGAGCACCAGCGCCGCCGACACCGACCGGTTGGCCAGCCGCTTCCACGGCAGCATCTTCTCCGCCGCTATGAACGCGCCTACCAGCGCCATCCATCCGATGCTCATCATGCCCAGCGCAAACAGCGCCACCATCAGCGCCCAGCAGCAGCCGACGCACCAGGCGCCGTGCTCCATTCCCATGCGCAGCGCCCCGCCGAGCCCCGGCCGCATCCGGTGCAGGATGAAGTCCAGCGGCGTGCGGCACTTGGTCAGGCAGACGTTCTTCGCCGGGGTCAGCTGGTACACCGCTGCCGCCAGGATCACCCCGGCTGCGGCGTAACGTCCGCCGGCATCAGCGGCGAACGCCGCCGGCGCCAGCTGCAGAACGGCCTGGTAGAGCCCGTACGCCACAAGCCCGAACGCCGTCCAGGACAGCAGGTAGCCGGCCACGAACAGCGAGGTGGAACCGCGCGGGGCGTATCGTCCGCTTTCCCGACGGCGGCGGCTGATTTTCGCGTACGCCGTCACCATGGGCGCAACCGACGGAAACATCATCGCGGCCAGCATCACCACCCAGGTGGTGAGGAAGAAGTCCAGCGGCCCGGGGTGCGTCCAGCCGCCCATGTCCATCCCGCTCATCCGCTCGGCGGTGAACCACCAGCCCGCCGCCGCGAGGATGAGCAGGACTGCGATCAGCCCGGCCTCCCGCGCGTCGATGGCGCGCAGGGTGTGCTGCCGGGGCTCAGGCGCGGCCTTTGGGTGCACCTTCAGCCATCTCGCTTGAGAAGGTGTAGTCCGCCGACTCAGCGTAGACCGACTGGTAGTCGAGGCCGAAGAAGTCCGAGCCGCCCTTGCCCTTGCCGATCACGAACTCGGGGGCGAATCCGTACATCGCGTTCTTGACGGTGGTGACTCCCCCGTCCGGGCCGGCGAGCGGTTCGATTGCCAGGTTGATGCGCCCGTCCACCGAAGCCGACGGTGTGTCGCTGTCGGAGAAGGTGACGTTCCCGCGCTCGACGCCGAGCCATTCGCCGTAGAGCGCGGCGAAGTCGGCAAACGGTCCGCCCTCGTCGCCATGGAGGATCCGCTCCAGGGCCTGCGCCTGGCCGTCGGAGGCGCCGCTGTCGACGACGATGCCCACCTTCCAGTTGCCGGCGGTGAGGTTTGACGGGAAGAAGTTGCAGAAGGCGAAATCAACACCGGAAAGGTCGGTGTCATCGAGCCGGCCGCTGGCGATGTGGAAGACCGCCGCACCCCGGCATTCCCCGTTCTTACCGGTGGGTGGGCCGTCCATTGCGCAGGCGCAAATCAACTGGCAGTCGCAGTTGGCGACATATTTGCCCGAAATTTCCCATGACATTGAGGACTCTCCTTGCTGGCGCCATTGCCAGGCAGAAGCGGCGATGGCGCCGAAACTACTGGAAAAACAGGGCGAAAGGGTCCTGCTAAGGAGGAGATTACTCAGCGCGGATTGCGTGTCAATAAGCTGTTGCTTCGGCCAAAACCGCCGGCCACCGGATCGTCCCAACGCCTGCTCAGAACGGTGGTCAGAACGCCAGGGCGACCAGCGCGATCAGGGCCGGCACGGTCGAGGCAAGGGTTCCCGGCACGCTGTCGCCCTTCTTCGGATAGTGCCCCAGCCAGTCCGCCAGCCCCATGGTGGCGCCGCTGAGCACCATGTTCGCGCAGCAGTAAATAACCAGCGTGTGCCCCACCACCGTGTGCCCCATGTTCGCTGCCACCACCCCTGCGACCGCGCCGAGGCCGATGAGGAGGTTCCGGAACCCGGTGGGGATGGCCCACATCATCACCGCCGGGACGTTCTGCGCCGGCGTGCTCAGGAACTTCTGCACCGCGGGATGGCGCATGAGGAAGCTCTCCAGCGGGAACACCAGAATGTAGATGAGCGCCGAAAGCAGCGCGAAGACCTGCGCCGCGGCGTTCATGGCCTGTTCCTGGTGATGTACGGACTGAAGCGGAGCATGTTCGCCTCCCGGCTGGTACTGGACGCCAGGCTTGGCGCCTCTGAACAAAAAGTACGACGGCGGTGCGAGGGCTTCCCATCCCCGGCGCCGGGGTTTGGGCTGCTGGCCGATATCCCCCGGGAAGGGGATTGCGCCCGTGCGGGCCGAACGGATACTGGACGTATGTGGGAGGAACGCGCGGAGCGCGTCCGGCGTGAGATTGCGGCGCTGGCCGCCAGCGGTTTGGGCGTGAGCGAACTGCATGCCGCGGCACAGGCTGCGGTGCAGCAGTCGGTGCCTTTCGAGCAGGCCTGCTGGGCCGGCGTCGACCCCGGCACAATGGCGATGACGTCCGTGACCAACTGGCAGGAGTGGCCGGTGCCGGAGGAGTACGCGCTCCGGTTCGCCGAGTCCGAGTACACGGGCTCGGAACCGAACACGTTCGCCCAGCTGGTTCTCCGCCCGCGTCCGGTGGCCCGGATCTCCGACGCCGCGCACCGGGACGTGGTCCGGAGCGTACGCCTCAACGACCTGCTGCGGCCGCAGGGCCTGGAGCACGAACTGCGCGCGGCCTTCCGGGTGGACGAGGCCTGCTGGGGTGTGGGCAGCCTGTTCCGCGGGCAGGGCCAGGACTTCACCGACCGCGAGGTGGAGTTCCTCGGTGCGCTCACCGCGACCCTGGCTGCGGCCAGCCGGATTGCGGTGCGGGCCGGGCACCGGGCTCAGCGGAGTGCTGAGGGTCCGGTGATCGTGCTGGTGGGGCCGCATGGCGAGCTGCGCGCGGGCACCTCGGCGGCGGCTTCCTGGCTGGCGGAGCTTGAGGACGCGGCGCCGGGCCGGTTCAGCATGGTCCTGTACGGCGTGGTGGCGGGAGCCAGGGCGGCGCCCTCCGGCACGGCGCGCGGGAGGATGCGCGACGCCGGCAACAACTGGGTGGTGCTGCAGGCCAGCCGCCTCATCACCGGGGACGACCCCGGGCAGATGGTGGTCACTGTGGAGCCGCTCACCACGCATGACCTGGTGAGCCTGCTGCTCGCCGCGTATGGCGCCACCGCCCGCGAGCGCGATGTGTGTTTGGAAGTCATCGCCGGGGCGACGACGGCGGAGATGGCCAGCCGACTGTTCATCTCCCCCTACACAGTGCATGACCACCTGAAGTCGCTGTTCGAGAAGGTGGGCGTGGGCAGCCGCGGGGAGCTGGTGGCGAAGCTGCTTGCCTGAGTCCTCTTTGGGTCCGGTGCCCGGGGCGGCGTGCCGGAATCCGAAGATGAGGCCATGGACTTCTGGGACGTCTTGTGGACCGTGACGGGGGCCGGGCTAATCCTGCTGATGCTCGTCAACGTCTTCTACACGCTGCTTTACCCGCACGGTTCCGGCCCGGTGTGCAGGACCATCATGCGCGGCTGCTGGCATCTGTCCAAGCTGACCCGCGGCGGCGCCTCGTCGATCGCGGCTCCCGTGGCCATGGCATCCGTCATCGGCGCCTGGGCCACCATGGCTGTCCTGGGATGGGCGCTGCTCTACCTCCCGCATCTGCCGGAGCATTTCATCTACGGTGACGGCGTTCCCCGGCAGGCCGATTTCCTCGAAGCCGCATACATCTCCATGGTGACTCTATCCACCGTCGGGTTCGGGGAGGTCGTGGCAGGCCATCCCCTGCTCAGGCTCGCCTCCGCGGCCCAGGCAGTCACCGGGTTCGGCCTGCTGACGGCCACCGTCTCCTGGATCCTCCAGATGTATCCCGCCCTGAACCGCCGCCGCGCCCTGGCCGCCACGGTCACCTACGCCCAGGAACTTGCTTCGGAAGCCAAGGCCAGCGACCACCCCGATCTGCAGTTTGCCGGGCGGATGCTGGAGGCCGCGCTCGAGGATCTCGCCAGGGATCTGCAGGGCAGGTTCGGGCATGCCGGGACCACATCGTCCGAGGTGTTCGAACACTATTCCACGCACCACAGGCACCGCCGGGACCGGGAGTCGAATACCCGCTAGCTAAGCTCCATTGACACCCTTGATATGTACTGACAAACTAACAAAGTTGCGACGCGCCTCGCGCACCTGGTCACGCACTCCTGAAGGGTAAACATGAAGATCTCCATGAATTCGACGGCGGCGTTCCACGGGACCACCATCCGGGACATTGCGGTGGCAAAGGCGGCCGGTTATGACGCCGTCGAACTCCAGACGCCCAAGCTGTTCCGGTTCCTCGACGCCGGCTACACGGGACATGATCTGGTGCCGCTGCTGGACGGATTCCCGGTCTCGGGTGTCGGCGCCATCCAGGAGGCCCCGGACGAGCAGTTCAAGCGCGACGCCATCCGGCTGTCCGAGGTCGCAAGCATCGTCGGAGCCCCGTTCGTGCAGATGTGCACCGGCCCGGTGGACGTGCGGGTGGTGAAGGAGTTCCGCGCCGGCTCACTCGGCGACGATGACCTGCGCTTCCGCGGTGCCCTGGGCATGGCTGACAAGGAAGCGCTCGCCGAGACCGCACAGCGGGTCGCCCTGGCCGCGGACATCGCCGCCGACCACGGCGTCAGCCTCTATCTGGAGCCGCTGGCCTGGTCGCCTATAAACCGCCTCAGCCAGGCACTGCAGATTTTCGAAGCCATCGACCGCCCCAACGCGAAGCTGTGCGTCGACTTCTGGCACTTCTGGGCCTCCGGCGACACCCCCGAGGACATCGCTGCCTTGCCGGCGGACCTGATCGCGGCCGTCCACGTGTGCGACGGCCTGCACGTGCCCCCGGGTGAGATCCCTGACCAGTCAATCTCCCGGAACGTCTGGACGGGTGCAGGCAACATCCCGCTGCAGGAGTGGATCGACGCGTGCAAGGCCACCGGCTACGACGGCTGGTACTGCCCGGAAATCTTCTGCGACAAGGTGGCCGAACTCGAGGACACCTTGGTTGCCTCCACGCTGCGCAACACGGTCCGGATGCTTTTGGCCTGACCATTCTGCAAGGGTTCTGCATTGCCGTGTGAGTAGACGGATACAAAAGCGAAACGTTGGATCGACGCCACGAAACATGCCGTGGCTACGCTAATTCCTACCTAAGAGCGGTTCATCCGCAGGTCACTTGAAAGGAACTAGCCATGCTTTGGAATACCTTGAACCTGTTTTTTACCGCGCGCATTGACGGCAACTCCTCTTATGCGGAAGCCGGACCGAGTAGTGATTTTCCGCAGGGCAAGCTCACTTCCGCGCCTTGGGAAGGTTGGTGGGACAGCGCCACGCAGGCCTGACGGGCCGGCGGAGTAAGCTCGCCAACACGGTCCGACAGGCGGAAGGGCAACCATGGCAGAGCTCGGCAGCAGCGCAGCACTCGAGGACGAGGGGCTGCCGCTGACGGCACTTGCGGTGGCTGCGGGCCGTGCCGTCGAAACGTCGCGGCCCGACCCGCTCGTGAGCGATCCCTTCGCTTCAGCCCTGGTGGTGGCCGCCCGCTCCCACCTGGACCTGCCCACGCTCTGGCCCGCCGACCCGGCGGCCGCTCCCCCGCTGCAGCAGCCGCTCCTGCTGGCATCCGTCTACATCGGGATGCGGACCAGGTTCATCGACGATTTCCTGCAGTCTGGATCACCTCCGGCGCAGACCGTGGTTCTCGGCGCGGGCCTCGACACCCGGGCCTTCCGGCTTGAGTGGCCGGCGGGGTCCAGGATCATTGAGGTCGACAACGCCAACGTCCTGGAATTCAAGTCACACGTGCTGGCCCGCCTTTCCGCGCAGCCTGCATGCGATCTGATCTCCCTGCCCGCCGATCTCTCCCTGCCGTGGCGGGAGCCGCTTCTGGCCGCCGGCTTTGATCAGCAGGAGCCCGCCACCTGGGTTCTTGAGGGCCTCCTGCCGTACCTCGACGCCGCCGCCCAACATGCGGCGCTGGGGGAGGTTGCAGCCTTGTCGGCGCCGCGGTCCCGGGCTGTGATCGAGCGGGCCGTGCCCCTGCCGAAGACTGACGACATCGAGGCCAAGCTGCGCGAGTTCAGTGAGCAGACGGGCCTGCCGATGAGTCAGTTGCTGGCGCGGGCTGATCCGCCGGACCCCGTTGAGTTGCTTGAAGCAGCCGGCTGGCGCTGCACCGGGCACAGCGTGGCGGACCTGTGTTCGAGATACGGCAGGGTGCTGTCGCTGGATCCCGCCGTTGGCTCCGCAGATGGTGTTCGCGAGACAGGGCAGTCCGGCTCGGCTCCGGATCCCCAGGGCCAGGACCAGTCCCGGGGCGGCTTCGTGACCGCCTGGCTGCCGTAGCCCGCGCTGCTTTGCCGGGTCATGCCTCAGGGCGGGGCGATGCGGGTTTGGCGAGTTCAGCTGTGATCCCGTCCGTCCAGTCATCGATGGCCGCCCAGTCGCGCAGATCCCCGAACCGGCCGCCGGCGAGGCGGAACAGTGCCCGGAGCGGGGCCGACAACTGGCTTGCCTCGTAGACACCCGAAAACAGACCGTGGCCGCGAAGCGGAACTGCCTGGAACTGCGTTTGTTCCAGGCGCTGCTGCTGCAGGACCGCGCCACGACCCCGGAACAGTTTCGGCAGACCCTCGGACATCCCCACACTGAAGGCCCAAACAGGCCGTTTGGCCAACTCGGGTCCATGCTGTGCGAGGAATTCCAGGGCTGGGGGCAGCCACGCCTGGTTATGGATGGCGCTGCCGACCACGACTGCTCCGTAGCCGGAGACGGAATCGACCTCGTCCACGGACCGGCACTCGACGCCGGCCCGTGCAGCCTCCATGCGTGAGGCAATGTGTTGGGCTATCTCGCGGGTGGAACCCAGCGCACTTGCATAGGCAACAAGAACAGTCATGGCGGGCCTCCTGCTTCTCCTACCCCCATTGTGATTGGAAGATGCGCCGGCAGGAACCGGACATTGGCCCCTCGATGCAGTTAACCTCGCCGCCACCTTCCCGCAGGCGGCAGGCCACCTGGCCTCCCTAGGGTGAACGGGTCGGCGGCTCAGCGCCGACCACCGATTTCCGGGAGGAACCAAAACCATGCGCAAAGTCCTGACCGCAGCGGCCGCCCCGGCCATCTAGGAGACTGCTGAACTAGGGGCTTTTTGAGGGGTTGGGCGGGTGCGTGAGCGCTTTGCCCGGCTTCTCAGGCATGTGCGGGTGGTCGGAGCGGATTCTTTTGGAGGCCAGTCGTCGGTTCGGGCCCGTGTATCCGACCCAGGAAGAGCCTTTCCGGGTCCTTCCCGGGGTCCAGTGTGTCCCTCATGCGATGGCCCATGATCCTTTGTCGTTGGTGAGACCGAGGTTCAGGAGGCGTTTGAGGTTTACTGCGGCGATGCGCAGCTGCCACCAGGCGTGGTTCTTTGTCGTACCGCGGTAGCGCAGGCGCCGGTTGTCTTTCACGAGCCAGGCGATGGAGCGTTCGACCATGGGGCGGTGGCGTGTGTAGTCGGCGTGGAACCCCTCCGCACGTGATGCGGCGCGGTGTTCGCGCATCAGCGCGTGCTCCGGGTGCAGTTCGATCTTCCGGCCCCGGGTTGCGGTCGTGCAGCGGGAGCGCAGCGGGCAACCGGCGCAGCCTGCACCGAACGTGACATAGCCCTTCGCGGTGATCGTTCGGACCAGCCCGTTGGGGCAGGTCAGCGTCCCGGCCAGCTGATCGTAGGCGAAATCATCGATCGTGAACCCGCCCTCGACAGCCCTGGCCAAGGGCTTGGGCTTGATCAACGCGGTGTGTCCGGCCGCGGCGAGGGTCCTGAGCAGTTCCCCGGTCCCGTAGGCAGAGTCCGCCAACACCTGGACGTCTGAGGTGACCGTCCCGTCCTGGCCCAGCAGCATCGCCCCGGCGTCCGCATCGGACGTGCCCTCGCCCGCGGCCTTCGTGATCATCGCGGCGGTCACCAGACCGGTATCGGGTTCGATCACGATGTGGGCCTTGTATCCGTCCCGGCGCTCTTCCCGGGTCTTGTGGGCATGCCTGGAATCGGGGTCCACCGTCGAGATCACCCGGTCGGGGGCGACCCTGCGCGCGATCCGCCACCGCCCATCGGTCCCGTCCGAATCCTCGGCCGGTTCCACGTCCTGCCCGGCTACCAGGGCCAGTAGCGCGTACGCATCAGCCGCCTTGCCCTCGAGCGTTTCGGGATCGACCGCGGCCAGCAGCGCCAGCGCGTCCGTGACCAGCGCCGAGACCAGCCCGTCCCTGGCGTCCTGATCATCCCAGGCGATGTCAGGTTTGCCGGTGCGCGTGTAGTCATACCCGGTGCCGTGGGCCGCGATCAGGTCCTTGCCACCGGGCACGTCCCGGCCGAAGCGGCGGATCCCGGCGATCAGCTGAGTGACCGTGTCCTGCCGGGCCACCGCATCATCGAGGACCGTAGAATCCAATGCCCGGCGGCGCTTGCCTTTCAGGATTCCGGTCTCCGCGACGACCTCCGCGATCGCTTCCATGACCCGGTGAGGATTCCCCGACGCGGCCAGCCGCCGGCGCCAATACGTCAACGTGCTCGGATGGAACGCGGCCTGGTTCAGCCCGTACCCGCAGGCGGCTTTCCACCGCAGGTCAAACGTCAACGCCTCCGCGGTCTCGCGGTCCGAGAGCCCCTGCAACGCCTGCAGCACCAGAACCGAGCCGATCACCGGCGCCGGCACCGACGGACGCCCCCGCCCGGAGGGGAACAGATCCTCCATTATCGAATCCGGGAACAACCTCCCCCGATGTTCTGCCAAAAACGCGAAAACGCTGCCCGGGGCCAACAACTCCCCGGCCAGCGCTTCCACATCCAAATACCCACGCTGAGCATCCTCGCGACCCTGCATGACACCAGCATTAATCACCGGCCCCGAAAACCCGGCAGGCACGCCAGACCGTGACGATATATTCAGCGCGCTCCTAGGCCAATGGCCCTCCGTCATATCCCGCCTCGAACGAGGCCTGATCCGCAATGATGACCTCGCGACGACATACCGGCAATGGCTGACCCAGCAATCCACGCAAGATGAGAGCTAACGCCAAGGCGCCTCCCAGAGGAGAGCGCTCCACGCTTGTCGACACAGATTTCTGCAAAAAGGAGCTGCGGCTGACATGCTTTCCGCATAACGTTTGACGTTGAAAAAGTGCAGGAGGCGATGTCGCCCCGCTGGGGTGCGGTTACGTCCGGCTGAGTGGTGGAGTCCGCCACCCAGCCCCGCATGGATCAATCAACCACGGCAAACCACCGAAGAGAAGCAGCCCAACTCCCGTTGGTAGCGTCCAGCCTGAAAAATCCCGCCCTCAAACCCCGGGAGCTTGTACCGGGATCCTAGAGTTTGAAGCCAAAGGTACGCATCTGTTCTCGGCCTTCTTCGGTGATTCGATCCGGTCCCCAGGGCGGCATCCAGACCCAGTTTAAACGCCATTCCTGGACAACGCCGTTCAGCGCTCTGCCAACCTGCTCCTCGATGACCTCGGCCAAAGGGCAGGCCGCCGAGGTCAACGTCATTGTGATCACCACTATGCTGCCCTGCCCATACTCAAGACTGTAAAGGAACCCGAGATCGACGACATTGGCTCCCAGTTCCGGGTCAAAAACCTCCTTGAGGGCTTCCTCCACATCCTCAAGGGGCGTCGGGACGGAGTTTGCTGCAGTTCTCGGGCTGATCTCTGCCTCAGACACTGTTCCTTCTTATGCCGTGGCACGCTGCTACCGCGTAGCGGCCGCAGCCCGGCGGGTACCCAAGGCGCCGGCCGTCCACTTCTGCAGTTTCTGCAGTCTGAACCTGAAATTGAGCAACTCCCAGCAGGGTGTCGCCCCGCGAGATTCGGCTGCACGTCGGGGACAAGATCCGCGTCGAGTGTCTACAAACAGGCTCTTCCATTACGTCATGCGCTTGTCATGTAGCTCAAACACTCCTGCTACAGTCTACTGCGAAGCAAGGTAAGCCTAACCTAAGCGACCACCATCCTGTGATCATAGTTTAAAAGCGGCTCCTTGAAAACACGCGTCCTCGGCACTGCTGTCCGGGGTCAGACGAGGGTGTCGCGTACCCGTAGCGGCCGGTAGCCGGTGGGGCCGAGTTGGGCCAGGTCGCCTTCGATGTCGCCTTCGATGTCGACGTCGACGTCGGCGTCGACGTCGACGGCGCCGAAGAAGTCGATGTTCTCGCTGTGTGCCGGAGAGATGTGGGCAAGCACCTCTTCATCGATGCGCCGCCCGGTCCGGCGCATCGATTCCACTGCCAGGCCGTAGTATCCCGTTGTAAAGGTCACCACGGCGTTCGTGACAAGCGTGAGGCACCACTGCCTGTTCGGTTTGTTGTTCGAGGTGACGGGCCCGGATAGTGCCTTCATGGGCGTAGAGCAGATCCCGTTTCAGGGCGTGCAGTGACTCTCCTTTATTCAGTTGCAGCGAGATCTTGCGCCGGTAGGCCGGGTCGGCCAACCAACCTCGTGCGCGAGGGCCACGACATCGTGCTCGTCGCCGAACTCATGGGCCACGCCCGGCCGGAGACCACCCGCCGCCACACAAAACCATCCGAAACCGACCGCCAAACTCCATCAACACCCTCCCCACCGACCGATAAGTGCGGCGGGCACGGCAGGTTTCAGGCGTATCTGGATCCCATCCCTACTACATTCGCGTTTATGGGGCCCGGCCGCGTCGTCGGTAATGGTGTCGCCGGGCGGTCTGTTGATGTCTTCGTCGCCAGCGTGAGCGGCACAGGGCGTGCGGAGATGGCCCACAAGAGACCGACGGCTGCCCCACCGGGCGCATGCCGCATCCCCGAATGGACAAATAGGTAAGGCTTCCCTAACCTTGGAACCCGGAGGAAGGAGGGCACCGTGATCGTCTGTCACTGCAAGGTCGTCAGCGACCGTGACATCCAGGCTGCCCTCGCTGACTGCGCCGGCTCGCTCGGGGCCGTCTGCCGCAGCACCGGGGCCGCCCAGGATTGCGGTTCCTGCATCTTTACGGTGAAGGCACTGCTGTGCCAGTATCGGGAGCAAGAACAAGCATTCCTGGAGGTCGACGGTGCAGCCAGCTAGCCCACGGGTCACAGAGCTCCTCAACGACGCGCTCACCTTGGAGCTCACCGTCACGAACACCTACTTCCTCCACGCCCGGATGCTCGACAACTGGGCCCTCAGCACACTCGGCAAGGTTTTCTATGACCTGTCCATCGACGAGATGCGCGACGCCGACGACCTGATCAAACGGATCCTCCTGTTCGACGGCCATCCCAACCTACAGAAGCTGGGAGCCATCACCGTCGGAGAGACGGCGCAAGAGATGCTCTCCCTCGGGCTCGCCAGCGAGAAGGCGGCCGTTAAGCAGTTCAACGCCTCGGCGAAGGAGTGCCACGAGCTCGGTGACCATGGCACCGCCGCGGTTTTCGAGGAGATGGTCCGCGACGAGGAGAAGCACGTGGACTGGTTCGAGGGGCAGCTCGACGCGATCGAACGCGTCGGCGTCGAGGCGTACCTCGCCCAGCACATCGCGGCCGGCACCGGCCCGGAGGGCTGACCCGGCCGGCTGCCGGTCAGTCGATGCGGGAAGCGGCGCGACGTTAAGACCAAGATCGAGAAGACGGTTCCGAGACGACGGTCTGGACCGGGATACGAGCGTTCTTCATGCGTTGAGGCTTTTTGTCGGAGACGATTTGACTCCCATAGGAGCATCCGGACAGCGGTCGTCGAACGCTACCGGAACGACGACGCCCACGGCGAAAGAAACTGCCATCAAGACCAACGAGAGCAACGGCTCGTTCGACCTGCAGTCGCACCGCGGCGGCCGCGGCGAGTGGACGGAGGAGTCGCTGGAGGCCCACGTTCCGCTCCGTCACCCGCAGATGATCGCCGAAGCCCACGAGTTCGGCCTGCCGGTGATCCCGTGGACCGTGAACACCACCGCGGACATGGCCAAGCTGATGGACCTCGGCGTGGACGGCATCATCATCACCGACTACCCCACCCGCCTGCGCACCCTCATGGCGGAACGCGGGTACAAGCTGCCGAAGGCTTACTCGCTGTAGCTTCCAGCCAGAACGTACGACGGCGGGCTGTTCCCTTATGGGGGCGGCCCGCACTCTGCGGGCGGGCCGGGAAGCAGTCCCGGAACAGGTCAGTGTTGGTCAGCTGAGTGTTGGCCGGCGCCGACAGGTCCGCCGGTCGAGACCCAGGAGCCGAGGGGCTGAACGTCGACGTCCTGGTCCTCGTCTTCCGCACCGACGATAACGAGGCCCCTGGCCTGGTAGTTGGCGAGGGCAGCTGGTCCGTCGAGGGTGCAGGTGTGGACCCAAACCCTGGTGACCGGCGGAAGTTCGAACCGTTCCGAAAGTGACCAGGCCGCCTGAATCCCGTGTTCCAGGAGGCGTCCGCCGAGGCCGGGCCGATGGCTTGTTCCGTCAGGCCGAAGTAGCGGATCTCGATGTCCGTGCCCTGGTGGGCGGGCGTTGGGTGCAGGTGCACGTAGCCGAGGGGAACGCCTTCGCCGTAGAGGATCCAGAATTCAGCACCGGGGACACCTAGCTCGTCGGCCCATTGCTGCCTGGACCACTCGAGCCGGTCAGTCCAGTGCCATGGACCCCCGACCAGCCCGTAGAGGAACCGCGCGTACTCCGGGGACACGGCGACTGCCCGGTCCAACCGGACTTCCTCGGGAAAGGCCCGCGCCTCCTGTGTCGGCGGGGCAAGCGTTTCGAGCGTGGTCGTGGTGACTCTCATCGGGTCTTCTGTCTCCTGAAGGTTCGGGGTTGCTTGGTGCAGCAGGCAATATGCGCTGTTTCCACTTATTGTCTTCTACCCGGGCTGGCCCTACCGTGAAGTCACGGACAGCCCAAGGGCAGGTGCGGCCATGCGAATTCTTCAGAGGTCATCGCGCCGCTGGCTGGTGTGCCTGCTGGCTTCAGGGCTGCTCACCGGCTCCGGCCTGCTGGCGCCGGTGCCTCCCGTGCCGCCGGAGCCTCCGCCGGTGGCAAGCGACGAGTCCTTCGCTTTGGTGGACGCCTTTCTGCAGGACCGGATTGATTCCATCGGGATTCCCGGTGCCGCGGTGGTCGTGGTCAGGGACGGCCGGCAGGTGCACGCCGCGGCTCTGGGCCGCGCCGATGACTCGGGGCGCGCGATGACTATCCAGTCGCCGGTGCTGCTCGCCTCTACCAGCAAGACCCTCACCACCATTGCCGTGATGCAGCAGGTGGAGGCCGGCAGGCTGCGGCTGGACGAGCCGGTGCGGACCTACCTGCCCTGGTTCATCTTGAAGGACAGCCGTTCAGCCGCGATCACCGTCCGCCATCTGCTGCACCAGACCAGCGGCATGGCGTCCACGGACACGGCATTCGAAGCCTCCAGCGCCCAGGGCCCGGCGGCCCTCGAGGACAGCGTGCGCGCCCTGTCGGATTCCGCTCTGGCCGGAACCCCCGGTGAATCGTTCCGCTATGCGAGCGCGAACTACAACATCCTTGGCCTCCTGGTGCAGACGGTAACCAACCAGCCGTTCGGGGAGTACATGGAGGAGAATGTCTTCGGGCCGCTGGCCATGGCGCACAGCCACACCGCGCGGTCAGCTGCCGAGGCGGACAACATGGCGGCCGGACATTCGCTGTGGTTTGGTTCTTTCTGGCGCCAGACCGATGTGCCTGCGCCCGCCGCCGGCGTACCCTCCAGCACCATGTACGCCTCGGCGGAGGACCTCGGGCGGGAGCTGATCGCACTCCTGAACAAGGGCCGGACCGGCAACGGCCGCATCCTCCGGCCGGAGAGTGTGGACGCCCTGCTCGAGCGGCGGACACGGGTTGATGATTTCACGGGGTACGCCATGGGCTGGTACACCCTCTCGCTGTCGGGATCCGCCGGGCCGGCTAATGGGGCGCTGCCGATGGTGGAGCACCAGGGCGAATGGGGCAACTCGCACACCTACGTGGCCATGGTCCCGTCCTCCGGCATCGGATTCGCCCTGGTCATCAACGGCAATGACACCTCCGCCCCCTCGCGTCTGCGGGCAATAGATGCCAACGTCCTCCGGATACTCCACGGGCTTCCTCCGGAGCCTGCCGTGCTGGAGGAGGACTGGCTGCAGCGCTACAGCTGGGCGGTGGCGCTGGCGCTGCTGCTGGCGGAGCTGCTGAGCCTGTACCTGGCGCTCGCCGTCCTGCGGCGCCGGTCCGCAGCGGCCCGTCGCCCGTGCCGGCCCCTGGCCGGAGCAGTCGCCGCGCTCGCCCTCGACGCGTTCGTGCTGTGGCTGTGCTTCATCTATGCCCCGGCCCGGTTCGATACCAAGCTGCCCGTCATTGTCTACCAGTTTCCCGACGTCGGAATCACCCTGGTGCCGGCGCTCGCCCTGGCCCTCACCTGGCCGCTCGCGCGGACGGTCTGGCTGCTGTCCGAGGTGCGTGCCCGCTCACTGTCCCGATCGGCTGCTCCATAACGGCCGTTTTGCGACGCCATAACGGCAATTTCGGAGCAGCCGATGAACATATACTGCTGGGTGAGCTTGGGGGTCTCTTGAAAATCGTGCTGTACGTTATCTGGGCACTGTTCGTTGCCGGCGCCGCTTACTCCATCGTCCACACGGTCAGAAAGACCAGGCGCCACGAACTGCGGACCGCTGACTGGCCCCGTGTGCAGGCCACCGTCACCGGCAGCCGGGACGGCTGGAGCGGCGGCACCGGCAACATGACGCGGAACCGCCGTTTCTGGCCCAGGTACCAGTTCATCGGCCCGCACGGAACGCCCTTCACCGGTGAATCCGAGGTCTCGTTTGCCGAGCAGCCCGTGCCGGGATCCCCGATAGAGGTGGCCTACAACCCGGCCAACCCCAACGAGTCATTCCACGTCTCCTCCCAGACGAGAACCACACTGGGCTGCCTGATAGCGTTCTTCGCAGTCTTCGCCGTCGTCCTGTTCTGGTTCATTGGCGTCTTTCCGCTGGGCTGACCCTCTTCCCGCCACCCACCACAGAGAACCCGGAGCAACTTTGTGAAAAAGATTCCTCGCCGCCATATCTGGAGAGCTAAAAGGTCTCTTTGCCGCCCTGAGCCTCCTCGCCATTGACCACTCGGCGGCAGATGACACAGCAACAGGGGGATTTTGTGAGTAGCACGGCACGTCTCAACTCCAGGCAATACCGGGCTGGCGGTCGCCGACAGAACATTCCGGTCGTTGCCGCTCTGCTGGCGGCCGGCCTTCTCCTGAGCGGCTGCACCGTGACGAGCGGGCCGAGGACGCCCACAACGACGGCGACCCTTGCCCCGGGTGCCTTCTCAACTCTCGATGAGGCCGGCGTGGAACAGATCAAGGCGAGCAAGACTGCGCGGCTGGACATGCGCTCCGGGACCTTGGAGAAGTCCGCCGTCAAGGTGGGCGCAGGCGAAGTTTTTGGGCCCGAGGTCAACACCAAGGGCGCAGGCAAGATCGATCTCACGATTGTGGGACCGACCGGGGAGATCACCGCGCAGACGGACAGGCTCCGCTTTCTTTCCGGGAAAACCCGGACGGACTTCAGTTCCGTCACGTACTTCCTGACCGCCGGATCCGCGGAGGAGCTCTCCGAGCTCATCCGTGACGGGGTCAAGCGCTACGGCATTGATAATGAATCCGCCGAAAACTGGATCACCTCCACCGAGCGGGATCCTGGCGGCAAGAGCGACTTCTCCATTCAGCCGGGCTACGCCACGGGCCTGTTGGTGAACTACGACCTTCGCTACGACGGTTCCAAGGACGTGCAGGTCATCATCGTCCACGTCATGCCGGTCCCCTGAACCGGGGCCTTCTGAACCCCGACTCCTCTTATCGGCTTTCGTAGGCTCCGGTTCCGGCGTCGGTCTTGCCCACCGTGAAGAGGAATGCGGAGTCCTCCTCGGCTTCGACGCTGTACAGTCCGTCCGGGACGATCAGCAGGTCCCCGGGCTTTCCCTGCCACGATGCTTCGTCGGACAGGAGCCGGATGCATCCGTGGAGGACGAAGAGGGTTGCCTCCCCGGGGTTCAGGTGCTCGCTGTGCTGGACGCCGGCCTTCATGGCAATCACTGTTTGGCGGAGTACCTTCTCATGACCGCCGAAGACGGTGTCTGCCGCCCGCCCGTTGGGAGAGGCGACGGCGGCCTCGAGCTGCTGCCTTGCCAAGGCGTCGATCGATAATCTTCTGCATGAAGTTACGGTACCCAGATGCCGTTCTAGTAAACGGTCTTGCCAGAACGGTATCCGGTGGCTTCCGCCGGAGCCACTGAACCTCGGCGCCGGTTTACCAAAAACGGCCGCCTGATTGCGTCTCCAGCGGCCATTTTTGGCGATTCGTCGCGCGGCGGAGCCTGGCTTTCGGCAGGCTCAACCAGCGGGACCCGGTTTCGACAAGCTCAGCCGGCGGCGAAGGGGCCTTCCTGGACCAGGTTTGCCGGGCGTTTGCCTGCGGCGAGGGCTTCGAACTGGCTGGCCAGGAGCTTGACGATCCGCGGTTCGAACGCAGAGGCGTTGCCGCCGACGTGGGGTGTGATCAGCGCGTTCTCGGACCTCCACAGCGGGTGGTCACTGGGCAGCGGCTCCGGGTCCACGACGTCGAGCGCGCAGTGCAGCCGCCCGGAAAGCACCTCCGCGGTCAGGGCTTCGGTGTCCACCACGGGCCCGCGCCCCACGTTCACCACCAGGGCGCCGTCCGGCATAGCAGCCAGGACTTCGGCGTTGACCAGCTTGTGCGTCGCGTCCCTCAGCGGCGTCACGGCCACCAAGACATCATGCGTCGCGGCCAGGGAAACAAGGTCCGCGGCGGCGTGAACCTGGCCGTACTCGTCCGAGCGGGCACTGCTGCCCACCCTCGTCAGCTCCACCTCGAACGGCGACAGGCGCTTGGCGATTTCGTGCCCAATCCCGCCGACGCCGAGGAGCAGCACCCGGCGGTCCGCCAGGGATGGGCGGCGCTGCGGATTCCAGTTGCCCGCCTGCTGGTCCCGGACCGCGGCATCGATTCCGCGGAGTTTGGCCAGGATGAGCCCGACAGCGAGTTCCGCCGTCGCCGCAGCATGGACCCCGGCAGCGGTGGCGACGGCGGCCGCCGGACCTGCAGCCTCCGGCACACCGTCGTAACCGGTGGATTGCGTCTGGACCAGCTGAAGGTTGCTCGCCTTGGAGAGTGAACCCAACACGGCACCCGCATTGAGGTAGGGCAGGACCACGGCGTCAATCTCCGCCAGGGCGACGTCCTCCGGGTCTGATTTGAGGTCCCACACAGCTCCCTTGATGCCCTTCGGAAGCGGCGACAGGCGGGCGAGGAGGTCCTGGTCAGGAAAGCTGACGGTGCTGATGGGAGGCATTCGGAGTCCTTTGTCGGAAGTGGCAGACCGCGGGAAAGGCCCTGTTGACCACCCGGTTCGAATCTGCGAAACTTTTCTCATATGCGATCATCATCGCATCCAGACGCAGGCGTGGCAAGGGTGCCGCCGGAAGGATTCATCAATGACGAAGACGACTTTTCCACCCATTGTGGTGATGGGCGTATCGGGCTGCGGCAAGTCAACCGTGGGCAGCCTGCTCGCCCGGCGGCTCGGCCTGACATTCATCGACGGGGACGACCTCCACCCCGCCGCCAACAAGCAGAAGATGGGCTCGGGCATTCCCCTGGACGACGCCGACCGCCACCCCTGGCTTGCCGAAATCGGCAGGACCCTTAGGGACGGCGCCGGTGGCGGCAGCGGTATCATCGTGGCCTGCTCCGCCCTCAAGCGCCGCTACCGCGACCAACTCCGGGCCGCAGGGGGCGAGGTGCTGTTCCTGCACCTGACGGGCAGCGCCGAAACGCTGACCAGCCGCGTGGCCGGCCGGCAGCACGAGTTCATGCCGGCAGCCATGCTCGCTTCCCAGCTCGCCGCGCTTGAGCCCCTCGAGTCCGACGAACCGCACATCCTTTTGGACATCCGGGAGTCCCCCGCCACCCTCGTGGAGCAGGTGCACCTGGCGCTAACAAACGACGGCGGCACCACCGCCAGCCGGTCAGTCGCCTAATCAAAACCCCCGCAGGCCCCGCCCGCAACCTTTTACATCCCGGAAACAGAAAAGGGTTGACGGATGGAAAAAGAAACGCGAAACTTTTCTCATATGTGATTGGCATCTCAAGTATCCGCCAGTGCATTCCACCCTCCAGAACCAAAGGCTGAACCCCCATGGCAACAACGCTCGAACTCACCGTCCGCACCGCGCAGTGGACCCGCCCGTCCCGTGAGCTGGTCAAGGCCTTCGAGAAGTTCCCGGTGGCCAACATCGGCGACGCGATGGAACGCCTCGGCCTCGTGGACGGCAACATCAACCCCGTCTGGGCCGGCGCACGCTGCGTCGGCTCGGCACTCACGGTCCTGGGTGCGGCGGGCGACAACGCGGCCGTCATCGAGGCGCTGAACTACATCGAGCCCGGCGACGTGGTGGTCATCAACGGCTTCGGCCACGAGCACCGCGCCCTGGTGGGCGAGCAGCTGTCCCAGCGCTTCGAGGCCGCCGGCGCCACCGGCGCCGTCATCGACGGCTACATCCGCGACCGCGCCACCATCACCGAAATCAAGTTCCCGGTCTTCGCCCGGGGCACCACCCCCGCAGGCCCGTTCAAGAACGGCCCCGGCGTCATCGGCGAACCGGTGGCCATCGGCGGAATCGTCTGCTCCCCCGGCGACATCGTCGCCGCCGACGACGACGGCGTCGTCATCATCCCCCAGGCCCGCGCCGCGGAAATCCTGGAACGCGTTATCGAAGTCGCCGCGCACGAGGCCGAAATGACGGCCGAAGTCACGCGCGAATACAGCTAATCCAAGCTTCTCCCGCAACAGGGACCCTCCTAGACTGAGAGAACTCCAATGACTAATTCATCGACGGATTCAGTGGACCTCAACACCGCTCAAGTACAGGTCGTCACAGCTGACGGCAAGATGGTGCGCAAGGCAACCTTCGCCGGCACCATGGGCTCCTTCGTGGAGTGGTACGACTATGGCATCTACGGCCTCCTGACCACGTACCTGGCCATCAACATCATGGGCTCGAAGGACCTCGGCTCCCTGCTGCTGACGAACGTCGGCTTCCTGGTGAGCTTCCTGGCCCGCCCGTTCGGCAGCGTCATCTGCGGCTATCTTGGCGACAAGCTGGGACGAAAGAACCTGCTCGCCATGCTGCTGCTGCTCATCTCGGGCGCCACCGCCTGCATCGGCCTCATCCCGTCCTCGTCCGTCATCGGCTGGGCCGCACCGGCGCTGCTGATCCTCTTCCGCATCCTGCAGGGCTTCTCCGCCGGTGGTGAAGTGGCCGGCGCCATGGCCTTCGTGGGCGAGTATGCCCACAACCGGCACCGTAACTTCAGCATGAGCTTCATCGCCGTCGGCTCCTTCTGCGCCCTCCTGTTCGGCAGCGCACTGTCCGCAACACTCATCACCACCCTCGGCGACGCCACCATGGAAAGCTGGGCGTGGCGCATCCCGTTCCTGTTCGCCCTGCCGCTGGGCTACATCGGCTACTACATCCGCTCCAAGATGGAAGACACGCCGCACTTCGACGCACTGCGCAAACGCAATGAGGTGGAGCGTAACCCGCTGCGTGCAGCCCTGACGTCCAAGCGCCACCTCAAGGCCATCGCGCTGACCATCTTCCTCCCGGCAGTCAACGGCCCCGGCTACTACCTGCTCTTCGCCTACATGCCCACCTACCTGAAGACCCAGCTGGGCAGCGGCAACAACTTCAGCATGGTCCAGGCCCTGACCGTGACCGCCTTCAGCCTGATCGCCATCATCATCTCGATCCCCCTCATGGCCCGCCTCTCCGACCGGATCGGCCGCAAGCCGGTGCTGGCACTCTCCGCGGTCCTCATGGCGGTGGTGTCCTACCCGATGTTCGCGATGATCACCACCGGCAACATGGTCCTGGCCTGCGTCGCCACCGTGGTTATGGCCATCGCCTTCTCCGGTCACGCCGCGGTTGTCCACACGGTCCTGACCGAGATGTTCCCGACCACCGTCCGCTACTCCGCCTACAGCATCGGGTTCAGCATCAGCACCATCATCTTCGGCGGCAGCGCCCCGCTGGTCATGACCGAGGTCATCAAGGCAACGGGCAACAGCATGGTCCCCGCCTACGCCGCCATCGGCACCGCCATCATTACCCTGGTGTCCGTGTTCTTCCTGAAGGAAACCAAGGGACTGCCGCTGCAGACGCACTAGGCAACAACTGCAAAAACGTACGACGGCGGCCTGCCGCCCTAGCCGGCCGGCCGCCGTCGTCGGACTATAAGCACCACAATCTGAACCACCGGGAGCAAACCTTGAGCATCAATTCAGTGGCCGTCGTCGCAGACCTCGGCGAAAGCTACGGCAATTACACCATCGGCGACGACGAAGCCCTCCTGGGCCTGGTCACGGCCTCCAACATTGCGTGCGGCTTCCATGCCGGCGATCCGCGCGTCATGGATGCCACGGTGAAGTCCTGCGTGGAGCGCGGCATCGAACTCGGCGCGCACCCCGGCTACCCCGACCTGGTGGGCTTCGGCCGGCGCCTGATCGAGGCCAGCGAAGAGGAAATCCGCACCGACGTCCTCTACCAGATCGGTGCGCTGGACGCCTTCGCCCGCATCCACGGCGGCAAGATCAGCCACGTGGCCCCGCACGGCCGGATGGGCAGCATCGCCCAGACCGACGCCAAGCACGCCCGCGCCATCACCGATGCCATCAAGGCCTACGACCCCTCCTACATCGTGATCTGCCAGAACGGTCTGCTGGCCGATGAGTCCCGCAAGCGCGGCCTCGAGGTGGGCTACGTGTTCCTGGCCGACCGCGGCTACGGCGAGGACGGCATGCCGGTCTCCCGCAATACCGAGGGCGCCCTCCTGCACGACCCCGAGGAAATCGGCCGCCGCGTGGTCCAGGTGGTCACCGAAGGCACCGTCCGCGCCGTCACTGGCAAGGTGGTTCCGCTCGGGCACGACGCCGACGTGGTCCTCCTCCACGGCGACCATCCGCAGGTCCTCGAGAACGGCACCGCGCTCCGCAAGGCGCTCGAGGCCGCCGGCATCACGGCCACCGGCCTCCAGGAAGTCCTCGCCGAGAAGGCACGCCGGGCCGCTGCCTAGTTTTTAACCTTCACCACCTGCACACCTGATACAAACCAAGGAACCATGAACACCCAGCCAGCGCCCGAGCAGCCGACGCAACGATTATTCGAGATCGAGGCGACACCGTTCGGCGACTCGGCGCTGATGCTGAAGGCGGCTTCCGGCACGGCGGAAGAACGCCAGGCCGGAAGCCGCCGCCTGCGCGAGCTGGTGTTCGAACTGCAGCCGCACGGGCTGCTGGACGTGGTGGCCGGCGTGGATTCGGTGCTGGTGGAGTTCGACTGCCTGGCCGTCAGCCACGGCCAGCTCGCGCAGACCATCCGGCTGGCCGCTGCGGGCAGCGCTGCTGTCGGCAGCGCTGCTGCGGGCGGCGCCCCGGGACGCTCTCCCGAATTCTTCGAGATCCCGGTAGTGGTCAGTGAGGCCTTCTCCCCCGACCTTCCCGGCGTCGCGGACGAGCTGGGCATCAGCCAGGAGGCCGTGCTGGGGATCCTGGAGACCACGGAGCTCTCCATCAACCTGCTCGCGTCCGCGATGGCTCCGATGATGGGGACCCTCCCGTTCCCCGGCCAGGTCAGCCGCTGCCGGGAACCGCGCACCAACGTGGACCCTGGATCGCTGATGGTGGCCGGAACCAGCGCCATCATCCAGCCCTTCCCCGGCCCGAGCGGCTGGAAAGTCATCGGCCGCACCCCGCTGACCGTGTGCGACATCCGGGAAGACCCGGCCACGTCCTACATCCCGGGTGACCGGGTGCGTTTCCGGGTCATCCCGGAAAGCGACTGGGACGCGCTCGAAGGCCGGTTCCTCCGGGCATCAACTTCCAGGGAGACCACCGATGGCAACCGCTGAACTCACTGTTGGGCTGAAGATCCGGGAGGCCGGCTGGCTTTCGACATTCCAGGACCTTGGACGGGAACACTCCGAGTACATGGGCGTGCCTTGCGGAGGCGCGGCCGACCAGCATTCCGCGCCGGTGGCCAACATCCTCGTGGGGAACCTCCGTTCCGCCACGTGCATCGAGATCATGGGCGGCAGGTTCAGCTTCATTCCAGACGCTCCGGTGCTGCTCGCCGTCACCGGCGCCCCTGCGGACGTGACCGTCAACGGGGAGGCCGCCGCGATGTGGGAGCCGGTCTGCGTCCCCGCCGGCGCGCGGGTGCTCATCGCCAATGCCCGGGGCGGTATGCGCAACTACCTGGCCTTCAGCGGGTCCCTCGCCACCGGACTCTTCATGGGCAGCGCCGCACCGGAAGCGCGCATGGGCTTTCCGCAGCAGATCGGCGTCGGGCAGGATCTTCAGCTCACCAGCAGCTATGCGGGGTTTGAGCATCCCTACCTGTCCCAGCCCCTCTTCCGGCTGCCCGTGCCCGTCCCGTCCTTCAGCCCGGGCACATGGCGCATCGACATCGTCGAGGGCCCGGAAACGGCCGCCGCACCCGGCATCACGGACCTGCTGGCCTCCCGCGAATACACCGTCACCGCCAAATCGAACCATGTGGGCCTGCGGCTGGACGGCCCCGTGGTCCATCCGGAGGGACTCGGCGAAATCGTGTCTCACGGCGTCCCCATCGGCGCGTTCGAGATCCCCCACGGCGACGAACTCATCATTCTGGGCCGGTACCGGACGCTTACTGCCGGCTACCCGATCGTCGCCTTCGCCACCAAGGCATCCCTGCCGATGCTGGGCCAGGCCCGCCCCGGCCAGAAGATGACTTTCCGCTGGGTCAGCAACGACGAAGCGGTCGCAGGCTACCGCGAACAGCAGCGTCTGCTCGCCGCCCTCGAGGACCGGGTCCGCAGCCTGTTCTCCGCCGTCCGGCTACCGCACGCGTCCGTGCTGGCCGCCGCCCCAGCCGCGGCCTGAGCCCGACAAAGGGGCGCTTGACCCAGCCAACCAAAAGATGAGAAACTTTTCTCATATGAAGCATCAATCTCACTGCATTTAGGAGCGGTAAAGTGGCACTTCTCGAAGGCAAGGTGGCCGTAGTCACCGGTGCAGGCACCGGCATGGGGCGCTCCACCGCCGCACTTCTCTCCGCCGAGGGCGCGAGCGTGGTCCTGGTGGGCCGGCGCAGTGAGGTGCTCGACGACGTCGCCTCCGCCATCACAGCCGACGGCGGGCACGCGATCGTCAAGGCCGCCGACATCTCGTCGAAGGCCGAGGTCGACGCCCTCATCGAGGACGTCCGCTCCTCGCTTGGTCCCGTGGACATCCTGGTGAACAACGCCGGCAGCGCCAGCAAGGTTCTCAACGTCCGCTGGATCAGCCAGGAGGAATGGAACGAGGTCCTGGACGTCAACCTCAACGCCGTCTACCTCCTCACCCAGGCCGTCCTGCCGGACATGCTCTCCCGGAACACCGGCACCATCATCACGGTCTCCTCGCTGGCGGCTGTGAACCCCAACCTCCTGGGCGGCGCCGCGTACGGCGCGGCCAAAGCAGCCGTCCGGAATTTCATGACGTACCTGCACAACACCTTCCGCAACGAGGGGCTGCGCGCCGTCACCATCCTTCCCGGTGAAACCGCCACCCCCATCCTGGACAACCGGGCACGCCCGCCGCACGCTGAGGAACGCGACGCCATGGTCCAGCCCGAGGACGTGGCCCGCGCCATCCACCTCGTGGCCACACTGCCGCAGCGCACCGTGGTCCAGGAACTGATCATCGCCCCGACCGTGCAGCGCGACACCTCGGGAGATATCGAAATCAGCCGCTGGACCGGCGCCCCCGCCGGGGACATCCCCCAGCGATGAAGCGCCGCCGCATCTCCGTCACCACGGCAGCCGTCTCCACGTCCCCAAACACCGCGTCTTCGAACACCAGGGGCGCCGCCGCCGTCGCCCCATCAACCCATCCCTCTACTTCAGGCAGGACCACCATGACCCTCGAACCAGCCGCCACCCTCGTCAGCGCCTTCCAGCCCTCGGAGGCAGTGCTGCGCGTCCAGCGCACGTCCCTGCGCGTCCAGCAGCCGCAGTCCAAGGGGGACCTCGTGTCCCTGGCCATGGGCGAACCGGACTTCGACACCCCCGCCCAGGTGCGCGCCGCGGCCGCACAGGCCCTGGAAGAGGGCCACACCCACTACTCGCCGCTGCTCGGCGAGCAGGTGCTTCGCGAGGAGCTGGCCGCCCGTATCGGCCGGCTCCTCGACGGAGTGGCCAGCCCGGGCAACGTGCTCATCACCCAGGGCGGAACCGCCGGCCTCTCCGCCGCGATCCTCGGCATCGTCAACCCCGGCGACAAGGTCGTCATCCCGGACCCCACCTACTCCCTCTATGCGGACCTGGTGAGCATGGCCGGCGGCACCATCGTTCCGGTGCCGCTCGCTGAGGACCTGCACTGGGATCTGGAAGCACTGGCCACGGCACTGGAAGGCGCCAAGCTGTTCGTCTTCTGCAACCCCTCCAACCCGACGGGTATCGTCCACTCCCGCCGCGAGCTCGAGGCCCTTGCCGACATGGTGGCCGGCACCGAGACCCTCGTGCTGTCCGACGAGGCCTACAGCGACCTTGTCTACACACCGGAGCCCTTCGTCTCCGCCCTGGAAATCGAGGGCCTGCGCGGCCGGACCATCTACTGCCAGACGTTCTCCAAGAGCTATGCCATGACCGGGTGGCGCGTAGGCTATCTGTGGGGCCCGTCGGAGGTCATCGCCTCGGCCGCCCGCGTCCACAACACGTTCAACGGGTCCATGAACACCGCTGTCCAGCTCGCCGCGCTGACCGCCCTGAAAACCTGCGGCCCGGACATCGAGCGCATGCACGCCTCGTATTCGGAGCGCCGGGAGCTGATGGCGAGCGGCCTGCGCAAGATTCCCGGACTCACCGTCAGTTCACCGGAAGGCGCCTTTTACCTCTTCCCCAAGTACGACGTCGACCTTCCGGCGGCACAGATGGTGGCGCACCTGCGCGACTTCGGCGTTGCGGTCCGTCCGGGCAGCGAATTCGGCCGGAACGGCGAATTCCACCTCCGCCTTTCGTACGCCGCCAGCGCCGAAGCCATCACGGCCGGCGTCGAACGCCTGGCGGCCGGCCTGGCCGCCCTCCGGTAACCGCGATGACGGTCGCCGATCCCGCCGCGGGGCTCCGCCCCTCCGATCCCGCCGCGGGGCTCCGCCCCGACACGCTCCGGAGCCGGACGCTCCTGGTCAACGCCGCCGGCGCCCTTTTCGGCGCCGGCTCGTCGGCGTCCATGGCCGACGTGGCCGCCGAGGCAGGCATTTCCACCGCCACGGCGTACCGCCATTTCGCATCGGTGGATGACGTGCTGGCAGCGTACCGCTTCGAGGTGGGGCGCGAGCTGCTGACGTTCAGCGCTGCGCAGGAAGCGCAGGGCTACGAACTGCTCGAGCTGGTCTGCCGGAAATGGGTCCAGCTGGTGGTTCAGCACGGCGGCTCGATGGTCCACACACGCTCCGCCGAAGGCTACCTTGCCCGCATGCGGGACAGCGCCTACTACCTCACCGTGCAGGCCGACGCGCTGGCACGGCCGCTGGAGGAGGTCACCCGCGCCCTCGGAGTGGAGGGCCAGGGCGACGAGGCGCTGTTCCTGTGGAACGTCTTCTTCGATCCGCGTGAAATCTTCGACCTCATTGGGAGTCTCGACCTGACGGCTGTCCAGGCGTCGGAGCGGCTGGTCCGTACCTTCACCGCGGCCCTCAAAGGATGGGCCGCCGCAAAGGCCCTAAGCTAGGTGAGTACCGAGAGGGGACCCAACCATGCGTAGCGACACCCAGCGCAACCGACGACAACTCGTAAAGGCCGCGGGCCAGCTCTTTGCTGCCCGGCGGGGTCCCATCAGCATGACCGACATCGCCAAGCATGCGGAGATTTCAACTGCCACGGCGTACCGCCATTTCCCCTCGGTCGAGGACGTCCTGGCGGAGTACCGCTTCGGCGTGGGTGAAAAGTTGCGGGACTTCAGCCTCAAGCAGGAAGCCACGGGGCTGGAACTGCTGACCGCCGTCAGCCGCAAATGGGTGGACCTGGTCACCAGGCACGGCGGCGCCATGCTCTACACCCGTTCCGGTGAGGGCTACCTGGCCCGCTTGCGCAAAGGTGCTTTCTACCTGACTGTCCAGGCGGAGGCTCTCGAACGGCCGCTCCGCGAAACCTGCGACGAGCTCGGCCTCGAGCCGCTCGGCGACGAGGCGATGTTCCTCTGGAACATCCTGTTCGACCCCCGTGAAATCCTCGACCTCATCAACACCGTCGGCCTGACGAAGGACCAGGCAACGGAGCGCCTCGTCGCCGCACTCAAGGGTGCCATGACCGGCTGGAGCGCGGACCGCTCCCGCGCGGAAAGCCCCGCTTCCGACGGGTAGGACGTCTTTTCTGCATTGAAACTTCAGGCGCGGAAGTTTTCCGTGCGCAGTCCCGTTCCGCGCGTTAGCTCGCGCAGCCGCTCGGCCGTTACGGCCGTCAGTGCGGCAATCCGGAAGACGTCCATTTTCCCGCTCCGCAGGACATCGACGACGTCGGCCCGCAGCTGCCGCTCGGCACTTTCCTTTTCTTCCTCCACCGCCCGCAGCTGTTCCGCCAAGGCGGACAGCACGGCAACGTGCTGCTCCCGGGAGAGGTCCGGCGCGTACGAGTCAGAGTAGGCACGGCCGAGCTTCTTCACCTCGGTCAGCTTCAGCCCAGTGGTGGCGGCAATGGCCGCTGCCGGCACCCGGCCCGTCAGGGCCGCACCGATGGCTTCATTCCTCTGGTTCAGGAGGGTGCGCAGCCGGCTCTGCCGGTGGGCGCGCGACATCCTGGCCGCTGCAAGCCGCTGTTCGGCTTCCGTGTACCCACTGGCAACTGCGCCCACGGCAGCGCCGCCCAGGGCTGTACGGCCCTGGGCGGCACTGATCCGGACGGCGCGGCGGGGCCGTGCCTCAGGAACGTAGGTCACGTCTGCGGAGGCCTTCGAGCAGTTTCCACTGTGCGGCGGTGTTGCGGAAGGCCGGCATGACAGTGCCCTCCAGGAGGCGGCGGCGTCCGCCTTCCTCGCCCGCAGGTTCCCACATGCCGCTGACCGGGCAGTGGTTGCCGGTCAATGCTGTTACCCGTTCCCGGCCGGCAGGTGCGCCCGGCGTGGTGCCCATGCTGTGCAGCATCAGTTCTCCCCTGTGTCCGTGACTGAGTTGTCCGTGCCGGCGGCACCGGTGCCGCCGGCATTCAAGTCGGCCGTGAACCGCAGGAGCACCTTTCCCGAGCGGCTGGCGTCCTTCGCGGTGGTGAATGCCTCAAGGGCCTCGTTGAAGTCATACTCGTGCGTGACCACGGGCTCCACGTGCAGGCTCCCGTCGGCCAGGGCGGCGAGGACCTCGTCCATTTCGCCGTTGAAGCGGAAGGAGCCGAGAAGGTCCAGTTCACGGGTGATGGCGAGTGAGATGGCCACCGGCTGGGCCCCGCTCGGGAGCAGTCCGACCATCACCACCTTGCCGCCGCGCATCGTTCCGCGGATTGCAGAATCCAGGCCGCGGTGGTTGCCGGATGATTCAATGGTGACGTCGGCTTCCACGCCAGCGATAGCATCGGCGTCGGACGCCAGGATGGTGCCGGTGGCACCCACCAGGCGCGCCCGCTTCAGCGGCTCCTCATGAACGTCGACGGCGACAATTTCCGTCGCGCCCGCACGCCTGAGGACGGCGACGGCGAGGCAGCCGATGGGCCCGCAGCCAATCACCAGGGCGCGCTTGCCCCGGACGTTGCCCGCGCGGGCGACCGCATGCCAGGCGACGCTGGCAGGCTCTGCCAGGGCGGCCGCCCGCAGCGTCAGCCCGTCGGGCAGGGGGCGGAGCATCCGGGCGGGCAGTGCCGCATACCGGCTGAATGCGCCCTGGGTGTGGGGGTACCGGGCTGCGCTGCCGAGGTAGGTGCACCCCGGGGACAGGTTGGGACGGTCCTGCGGATAGCGGGCGCCGTCGCCGCCAGGTGTGGCCGGATGGACGGCGACCCGGGTGCCTGCTGCCGGCCCCGACCCGTCGGCCGCCGCCTGGGTGACTGTGCCCACCACTTCATGTCCCAGCACCAGCGGCTCCCGAAGGATCGACTCACCGGCGGCCCCGTGCAGCCAGTAGTGCAGGTCGGACCCGCAAATCCCGCCGTAGGCGATTTCGACGACGGCTTCGTCGGTCCGCGGTTCCGCCGGCTCCACGTGGTCCAGTCGCAGGTCTTCGACGCCGTGCACTACGAGTGCCGCGCCTGCCGTCATGGTTTCCCCGCTCATCTCAGACCACCGCCGTCATTCCGCCATCGATGAAGATGGTCTGTCCGTTGACGTACGCCGAAGCATCAGAGGCGAGCCACTGGACCGGACCCATGAGGTCGTGCACGGTTCCCCACCGGCCGGCCGGGGTCCGCTTGCAGATCCAGCTGTTGAATTCCGGATCGTCCACCAGGGCCTGCGTCATCTCGGTGTGGATGTAGCCGGGTGCGACGGCGTTGACCTGCAGCCCCGCGCCCGCCCATTCGGCCGTCATGGCACGGGTCAGGTTCCGCAGGCCTCCCTTGGCCGCGGTGTAGGCGCCGATGGTCGGGCGTGCCAGGTCCGACTGCACGGAACCGATGTTGATGATCTTGCCCCGGGCGCGCGGCAGCATCCTCCGTGCGACCTCGCGGCCCACCAGAAAGGCGCTCGTGAGGTCGGTGTTGATAACCCGGTTCCAGTCCTCGACCGCGAGGTCCAGCAACGGGACCCGGTGCTGGATTCCCGCGTTATTGACCAGAATGTCCAGCCCGCCGAGGTTCTCCTCGATATGGGAAATGCCTTCCGCGACGGAGTCCTCGTCCGTGATGTCGAAGGCCACTGCATCGACGCGGTCCGGGCCGAAGCGCTCAGCGAAATCCTTGTGCGTCCGCTCCAGCCGTTCGGCGTCGAACCCGTGCAGCACCACGCTGGCACCGGCCGCGGCCAGGCCGCCCGCCAATGCCTGGCCGATGCCCCGGGAGGAGCCGGTGACGAGTGCGCGGCGCTCCGTCAGATCAAAAGGGGTAGTGTTCATCAGCGCTTCCTTCATGCCTGCCTCGTAAGGCGCCGTGCTTCCCTGCAGCGGCGAAATTTGGTTCCTTCCCAGCCTATGCGGGGGTTTAGTTAAATACAAGAATTTTTTCTCATTTGAGTATATATTCTTGCCGCTATCCACCTCGCCAGCGGTGCGCCGGCCGCTTTATGTCCGCCCCGGGGGTAACGAGTTCACGTACATCAACTACAGTCCCGACCCCGAGAATCCGGTGACAGGCAAGACCTTCACGGCATCGACCGCGGCATCGAGGACCCTTGCGGAATTCGAGGACGATGGAGATCGATCTCTGCGCAGCGCTCAGGTAGTTGGCGGCAGGACAGACATGACAGCGGCCCCACCGGACGGAGTAGTCCGGCGGGCCGCCGTCATTCGGAGCGCCTCCCGCGCGGACAAAAAAGTAGCTCGCAGTTGTTGTCGTTTTCGAGCGTCAAAACGACAACAACTGCGAGCTAGTTGGGGTCCGGTTCATGTTTCGTGAGTCCCCTTCAGCCGAAGCAACCAAGCCTTCAGATGAGCGGTGTCCGGAGCTATCAGGACCCGCTGTTCAATGCTTTTTCGGAGTCTCTCGACGAAATCGCCGGCGTCGGCGTCGAGTGCACCTGCACCTGGCACGGCCGCCTTGAGCCACTCGTCGTCAATTTCCTCAGGGGATTCGATGCCGGCCTGCACCAGCGCGCCCACCACTTCCACCCGGAAGGGGGAAACCTTGCCGGCTTCCCCTTCATCCGGCACAGCCTGGGCCCTGCGGACGAGCGCTGCCAGCCTGCACAGCCGCTTAAGCACCAGCGGACTCACCTTCAGGTAGGCGCTAATGCCACTCTGCCCCACTTCCTTCTGGTACAGGTCGCCTGGCCTTGCGATGCCGGCTTCCCGCAGGCGCTTCTCGTAGGGCTCGAACGCTTCCAGCTTCCAGAAGTCCCCCCGTGGCTTCACGCCGAGGAATTCAAGGAAACCTTTGTCCTTTCGTAGCTCCTCAAACTCCGGGTCCTTCCGTGCCCAGTCCTTCCATTCCTGATCGACAAATGCGTACCGGAGCCTCTCCTGCACTTCCTTTGGCCCGGCCATGCCTTCCCTCCTGGCAAGGCTGCAAGCCGCGCTGTAGGCGGTTCGGGGTGCAATCGAAGCGTGTGCTTCTTCATACAGGTCCCTGTAAGACTCAACAGGTGTGCCCGGAACTCCTAAAGCATGGAGGTCGTAGTACACCAGCGCCGCGTCCAGACGAATCGAGTGGGCCAGCGGTACAGGCAGGGGCATTCGCTTCCTCGGCGCGAGTTCCTGCAGCAAGTCCAGGGCGATCTTTTGTGCAGTCGGTCCCAACTGGAGGAAATCGTTCCCCTTCCGTGGCAGGTTGAAAACGATTCTGATAAAAGTCAGCTCAACACGGTAGAGCAGGCCAGTGAGGGCGGTTTCTCCGGGAACGATTTTCCCCTTGATGTCATCGGCCCTTTGCAGCAGCCAGTCGGCGTATTGCCGGATTTCCGCCTGCTCGGTGCTCTTGCGGTACATCCTGTTCTGGAAGGCAACCTCGACGAGCAGGCTGCCGGGGTCGTCTTCCACGGCAGCGCCGAGCATTTTCCTGGCCTGTTCGTCCTCGACTCCATGATCGGATCCTATGCAGTGCCATCCAAGACTCCGCCAACTGGTGGTGCCGCACAGTCCCTCGAACCCGTGATGCTTTCCGGCCAGTGTCACGAGGATGAACGCGGCAGCCATTTTGTGCAGATCAAGGGTTGCATCAGTCCCGCTCTTGGCCTGTGCATCCTGTCCTGCCGGGGTTCCCGCCGCCTTGCCGGCAGGCAGGCCAAGTGTTGCCCTGTCGATGTTCGCCGCCCCTACGCCCAAACCATTGCGGGACATGGCAACGGTCACCGAGTTGTCATTTCCGGACGCCACCACGGCGCGCCACGGTGTGACATTGAAGACGTAGGCCAGAATCTTTTGCAGTGCAGCCAGAACCTTATTGGTGAACATTACGGTCAGCACGCCGTTGCCCAGGTCAGTGGTGTCGGAACCTTCAGGAACCTCCATCCCGCGCGGCGGCTCGGAACCAAGCTCCAGCAGCAGAGCACCGACGCGTGACACATCAACCTTCCGGGTGTCGCCCTCCGGGTCGCGCACGTCCAGGGCTATCCGCAGCCTGCTGCTGAAATAGAGGGCCAGCGCGAGCGAGCCGGCCAGTGCCAGCAGGCCTGCAAGTGCCACTTGTATCTGCGTCCCGACCGCGAAAACGCCTTTGTCGTCGGCAAGCGACTTCACTATTGCGCACGAGCCCACAACGATGACCGCGAGCCCACCGAGAACCAAGGCAGCGCGGTAACCCGGCTTGATCTTGACCCAAGGGATTTTCGGCAAGTAAACCAGCAGCCGTCCAAGGAAGAGAAAGGCGGCGACCAGCCCAAGCAAACCAAGTCCAGCGCCGGTCGCTGGGTTAAGCACATTCTTCACGAACCCGTCCCAGCCAACGTTCAGGTCCTGAACGATGTTGGTGGGGGGCGTCGTAGCTGGAGATTGCTGCCGAGTCTTGGCTACCGCCGCGAGCCGCTGTTCCTCGCAGGCCGTTGTGGCGGTCAGGGAGGGACTGCGTCCCTGGCCCCGGACCTTTTCGATCAGGGCGAGAGCCTCCTCGGGCTTGTTGCCAGCCGTCAGCCCGGCGGCCTCTCCGCACAGAAAACTGATGCTGTCCGTTGCTGCCGGAGCGGAAGTCGCCGCCGGGCCGGAAGTCGGGGCAGGCGAGAGCGTTGAACCGGAAGTCGGCGTGGGTGTGGCTGCTGCTGCAACTGCGGCGGCACTGCCGGGAACTGAAGCGCTTCCCGTCAGCACTCCCACCGACAGGCAAAGTCCGGCCGATCCCAGCAGCACACCTAATGTCAGGGCCCTGCCTCCGGGCAGAAGGCGTCGTTCAGACCCGGTTCTTGAAGTCGCCTCGGCACCCGTAGCAGAGGCCCCGGAAAATTCTTCGCACATCTCTTTCGCCAGCCTCGAAGCCCCACTGCACTGTGCGGCTTGCATGCAAATTGTGCTCCCGGCCGGAGTAAAGGGAAAGACCGAATTGCTGTTTTTCCTTTAAGCAGATGACCCCGCCGGACGGGGAATAAGGCCGAGTCCGGCGGGGCCACTGGCCACTTCTACTGCGGGGCTCGGCCCCTGAGGCAGACCCCGTACGTGCTACTTCGGCGTGATGGTCCAATCGCCGTCGGAGTTCACCTGGACGAAGCCCGGGGTGAGGGTCACGGTGCCGCTGTAGTCACCGGCCTTGTTGACAGCGAGCTCGGGAACCTCACTGCCGAAGCCCTGCACCACGAAGGTGCCCTCACCCTTATTGGTGATGGCCGCTTTGTCGGTGAGCACGTCCCAGAACAGAACCTGGTCGCCATGGCCCGACACCTTTTCCGTCGAGGAGGGCACGCTGTCGATGTCCTCGATCTTCAGCGTCCACGCGGAGTCGGCGCTGATGTTGAATTCAGTCGTGGGCACGCCGGCGCTGGTGTCCACCAGGTGCGAGCCGGTGTACGCGCCGGTGGTGTTGACCAGCAGAATCTCGGCACCGTTGGTCTCGAGCGACGTGCTGCCGCTGCAGGCTTCGCAGGTGAACGTGACCACGGCCGGGAGTCCCTTAAGGTCAACTGTCTTGACGGCATCGCCGTTGCCGGTCAGTGTCTGCGCCTCGAGGTGCGGGCGGTCCTCCCCTGCCGCTGCGTCACCGGTGGCAGTCGGCTCCGCGGAGGAAGTGGCGCTCTCCTGGGTCACCGGCGCCGCGGACACGATGGGCGGCGTGGCAGCCTGCCGGACGAGCGCGGCAGCGGCAATGCCGGCCAACACGCCGATCACGAGGTTGACCACCAGCAGGACAACCGTCACCAGAAGAGCCATCTTCTTATGCTGCACGTACCCCGCCAGCGGCCGGCGGTTCTTGTCGGTCTGCCTTCCGGCCAGGGTAATGATCAGGTCCACGAGCGACCAGATGCCAAAGCCGCCCAGCGTCAGCAGCTTGGCGATGCCGGTGCCGATCTTGCCGAGGTAGAAGCGGTCTACACCGAAGCCGCCCAGCAGCAGCGAGAACAGCCAGGTGGCCAGGAAGGACTTCTGCGGCTCCGCTCCGTACTGCCCCGGGAAGCCCCCGTACTGCCCCGGGAACGCCTGCCCGGCGTCCTGCCCGTCCAACAACTGCCCGTTCGCATACTGCGGCGCGCCGTAGGTGGTGTAGTCGGAGGGCGGAGGGGTTGGGCCGGGGAGGCTCATTGCGGTCCTTTCAGGGCAGGCGACGGCAGGGGTCACCGAGGTGGCGGAGTGAGGAAGAAGGGTGGGCAGTGCTGAGGGGTGGGGCGGAAGGCTTGTTAGTTCACCGGATAAGAACGCCGCGCGAGCGGAAATTCTGTGGTGAATGACAAGTCCCCGGGCGGCGGGCACATGGCTTCAATAGGCCTGTTTTCTTAAGGCTTCATGGCTTGCACATCTGCTGCTGTCCCCCCGATTGACGCTTTGGCGTCACCGCCCCCTGAAGGGATGATACAGGCCTTCCGGAGGGCAGGCGGGGACGCCACGGCGCGTCCCCGGCGACGCGCCGTTAAGACGTACGACGACGACGGCCCCCGCCCGCCGTCGTCGTACTTTTTCTCTCTGTTCGGGCTGGATCCCGGCCTTACTTTGGAACCGCTCCGATCTGCTGCATGAGGCTCAGGGTGTCGGTGGAACCCCAGTGTTCGGTGACCTTGCCGTCCTCGACGCGAATAATGTCGGTGCCCGAGAATTCAACCGTCTTGCCGGACGCCGGGACGCCCGCGAAGTCACCGGAGTGCGTCCCGGCCAGCGTCACATAGCCGGCTTCCAGATTCCCGTCGGCGAGCGCCGGTTCGGTTGTCTTGACTGTGATGTCCGGGAAGCCGGTCCGCACCGCATTGGCATAGAAACGCACGCCCTCCTTGCCAGCAGGCTGCCCAGGCAGAGCTTCCTCATGATCGACGTAATCGTCCGCTACCAGCTCGTCGATGAGTGAGAAGTTCCCGCCGACGATTACCTCAGTGTAAAAGCGCTTGATCAGTCCATTTCCGCCAGCCATTTCCGTCTCCTTTCAGGTGTATGGCAGTTGCATTGTCCTCTCGCCCCGGTGCCGCATCAATGGCCAATTGCTTCCCGAAATCAGCGGCGCGTCCGGGCAGGAATGGGTTCAAAATGTACCTAGGGGACATACCAGGAAACGCACCACGAACGGAGGGCATTGTCATGGCTGGACACTTCGAAATCATCGATGCTTCGGGCGGCGGCTTCCGGGTCAGGCTTCTGGATGGCACAGGGAACCTGGTGGCGACCTCGGTCGAGTACCCCACCAAGCAGGCGGCTGTTGCCGGAATTTCCTACACGAGGGAGATCGCCGGAACAGGCCTCATCCGCGACATGAGCCGTGGCGGCCACGGTGAAATCATCATCCCCAAGTCCAGGCTCAGCCACGCAGCCGTAAGGCTCCACTCCCACACGCGGTTCCCGGCAGCGGACCGGGCCGAAGCGGTCCGAGGACCATCATTCCGAGGGGGCCGGCCGTACTGACGGGTCTCCCGTGACTGAGCGGGTCGGGTGGGCTTATCGGCCTGACACGGCGGGCTTGAACTGGGGCTGACCCCCGGGCGGCCTGACCCGGCCGGCATGACGTTGGGGCGGGCCTGGGACTAGGGTGGATTCACGGCTGAAGACACCCGGCCCCAGGAACGCCCCTATGGAGCTGCCACCATGACCGAAGCCCTCGCCCCTGCCACGGGAAGTCCCGAAGCCGCCCCAACTGGCGCAGCCTCTGAAGCCGCCGCCACCAGTGCCGACCCCGGTCCAGCCGAAGCCCTCCGCCGCATCGCCGCCGACAGGCTCGGCCTCCCCCACCTCCGCGACGGCCAGCTCGCCGGCATGAGCGCCCTTGTCTCCGGCCAGGACGTCCTCGCCGTAATGCCCACCGGTTACGGCAAGTCGGCCATCTACCAGGTGGCCGCGCTCTTCATCCACGGCGGCCACGGCGAAACCCGTGCAGACAGCGCAAGGCGCGGTCCCGCCGTCGTGGTTTCCCCGTTGATCGCCCTGCAGGAAGACCAGCTGGACGGCCTGCTGGAAGACCTGGGCGGGGCGACCGCCGTCGCCATTAACTCGGGCCGCAGGGATTCCGAGGTGGAGGAGGCGTGGGACGCGGCAGAGCAGGGCGAGGCCGCGTTCCTGTTCCTGGCCCCGGAGCAGCTGGCCAAACCGGAGACGGTGGAACGGCTCGTGGCGCTGGATGTTCCGCTGTTCGTGGTGGACGAGGCGCACTGCGTCTCCTCCTGGGGGCACGATTTCCGCCCCGACTACCTGCGCCTGGGCGAGGTCCGCGCGCAGCTGGGCAACCCGACCGTTGCCGCGCTGACGGCCACCGCCTCTCCCCCGGTGCGTGACGAGATCCAGCAGCGCCTGCGCATGAAGGACCCGCTGCTGCTGGTCCACGGCTTCGACCGGCCGAACATCCGGCTCGACGTCGTCCGGCACCTTGAGGACAGGGACAAGCAGCGCGCGGTGGTGGAGCAGGCCGCCGAGCTGCATGCCCGTCTGAAGGGTCCGGGACTGCTCTACGCCGCCACGCGCAAGGACACCGAAACCTACGCCGAGGAGCTGGCCGAGCACGGGCTGCGTGCCGCGGCGTACCACGCTGGGCGGAAGCAGAGCGAGCGGGACGAGGTGCACCAGCAGTTCCTCGACGACGAACTGGACGTGGTGGTGGCCACCACGGCGTTCGGCATGGGCATCGACAAGCCCAACGTCCGCTTCGTGATCCACGCCGACATTCCCGAGTCCCTGGACGCCTACTACCAGGAGATCGGGCGCTCGGGCCGCGATGGCGAACCGGCTTCCGCCGTCCTGCACTACCGGCCGGAGGACCTGGGCCTGCGCAAGTTCTTCGGCACCCACAAGCCGGACGAGGAAGCCTTGCTCGCCGTCCTCACCGCCCTGCGCGCCGCCGATGGCCCCATCACCCAGAAGGCGCTGGCCGAGGAAACCGGCATCCCCACGCGCCGGCTCACCGGCCTGCTGAACCAGCTGCAGGAGACCCGGTCCGTCAAGACCCTCAAGCGCGGCATCCGGCTGGAAACGGACACCAAACTGCCCAAGGTGGTGGAGCACGCCGTCGAACTCGCAGAAGCACGCCAGCGCGTGGACCGCTCGCGGATCGAGATGGCACGCGGCTACGCGGAGACTGACGCCTGCCGGCGCCAATTCCTGCTGGGCTACTTCGGCGAGGACCTGCCCGAGCCGTGCGGCAACTGCGACAACTGCGCCGACGGTTCGGCTTATGAGGAGGATTACGACGACGGCGCTGCCGCCGCCGCGGGCGGCGAACCGTTCCCGCTCCAGGCCGCGGTGGTGCACAAGGAGTGGGGCGCGGGCATCGTGATGCGTCACGAGGAGGACGTGATCACGGTGCTGTTCGAACAGGAGGGCTACAAGACGCTCTCCCGCCAGGCCGTCACCGACGGGAAGCTGCTGACGCTGGCCACGTGACGCCGTCGGCCTTCCCCCTTGTCACCCAACCGCCGCCTGCCCACCCAACTGACTGGCATTAGTTGTCGTTTTGGGGCGTCAAAACGACAACTATTGCGAGTTACTTGGGGACGTGGCGCCCATTTCGGGGCGTTGACATGTGACCAAATGGTCACCTATTCTGGCCGTGTGGACGCCGTATTCAAGGCTCTCGCCGACCCCATCCGCAGGGACCTGCTGGACGCGCTCTTCCGCGAGGACGGCCAGACGCTCGGCGCGCTGGAGGCCCGGTTCGAGATCACCCGGTTCGGCGTCATGAAGCACCTTAAGATCCTGGAAGAGGCTGGCCTCGTGGTGACCAGGCGCCGCGGCCGCGAGAAACTGCACTTCCTCAATCCGGTGCCCATCAGGCTCGTCCACGACCGCTGGGTGAGCAAATACGCAGAACCATGGGCCGCTGCGCTTAGCGACCTCAAGACCCGATTGGAAAGTCCCATGGAAAAGATCTTCGAAATCTACATCAAGACCACTCCGGAACGGCTCTGGGAAGCCATCACGGACAGCAACATCCGCAGCAAGTACCAGTTCGGCATGAACATTGAATCGGACTGGTCGCCGGGATCCCGGTTCGAGATGCGCCCCAACGGAGGTGACCTCCTGGGCGAGGGCGAAAACCTCGAGGTCGATCCCCCGCGGCGGCTGGTGCAGACCATGCGCGCGCTCTGGGGCGAGGACGTCAAGGCCGAGGGCACCTCACGGGTCACTTGGGAAATCGAGCCCGTGGGTGACGACTCCTGCCACCTCACCGTCACGCACGACCAACTCCGTGAAGGCGCCAATGACCAGCTCTACGGCGGCTGGCCGATGATCCTCTCCGGCCTGAAGACGTGGCTCGAGACCGGGGAAAGGCTCACCACGCCAGGCTCGCTGATGTACGGCTGAGGCACCTCCGTCTCAGCGGCCCCCAACTGACTGGCAATAGTTGCCGTTTTGGACCCTCAAAACGGCAACAACTGCCAGTCAGTTGGGAAGGCTCTGTAGGGTTGATTCCAAGCGCTCCGCCCGAATGACCTTCAGGAAAGAGGCAGCATGGAAGTTCCCCTTATCGTCTGGATCCTCACGATCGCCGGAATCGCCGCGCTTCTGGTGTTCGATTTCTTCTTCCACGTCCGGAAGGCCCACACCCCGTCGCTGAAGGAATCAGCAATTTGGTCCGCCCTCTACGTGGGCCTGGCCCTGGCGTTCGGCCTGGGTGTCTGGCTCTTCGGCGGCTCCAAGATGGGCACCGAGTATTTCGCCGGCTACGTGACGGAGAAGGCGCTGTCCGTGGACAACCTCTTCGTCTTCCTCATCATCATGGCCAGCTTCAAGGTGCCGCGCGCGGACCAGCAGAAGGTGCTCCTGTTCGGCATCGTGTTCTCGCTGCTCGCCCGGACCGGGTTCATCTTCCTCGGTGCGGCGCTGATCAACAGCTTCGCCTGGGTGTTCTACATCTTTGGCCTGATCCTGCTGGTCACCGCAGGCAACCTGCTCAAGCCGGACAACCACGACGAGGAAACCGAAACCCTCACCGTCCGGCTCGCCAAGAAGTTCCTCCCGGCATCCGAGCACTTCGACGGCGACAAGCTCTTCACCGTGGTGGACGGCAAGAAGGTCCTCACCCCGATGCTCCTGGTAATGGTGGCCATCGGCGCAACGGACATTCTGTTCGCGCTGGACTCCATCCCGGCCATCTTCGGCCTGACGCAGAACGTGTTCATCGTCTTCACGGCCACGGCGTTCTCGCTGATGGGCCTGCGGCAGCTGTTCTTCCTCATCGACGAACTCCTCGACCGGCTCATCTACCTCTCCTACGGCCTCGCCGCCATCCTCGGCTTCATCGGTGTGAAGCTGATCCTGCACGCCCTGCACGAAAACAACCTGCCGTTCATCAACGACGGCCAACATGTCAACGTCATCGAGATCAGCACCGGCACCTCGCTCAGCGTGATCCTCGGCGTCCTCATCGTCACCATCGTGGGCTCCCTGCTCAGCCCCAAGGGCAAGGCCAAGACCATGGTCTCCGGCGCCAGGCGGCACGCCACCACATATGTGGACCTCAACTACGAGACGGACATTGCCGAACGCGAGCGGATCTTCCAGAAGCTGGTCCACGAGGAGCAGGAGCTCAAGAAGCTCCCGGAGAAGTACAAGCGCCTCATCCGGAACGAGACGGAGTTCATGAACCTCATCCGCCAGGCCCACGCGGAGCACGACCAGGCACTCGAGCGCGCCGGCGAAAAGTAACCCCCACACTATCCGGGGCCCGTCCCGCAGGTTCCCTGGCTGTGGAGCCGCTCCGGCGAGGGCCCCAGCCCGAGCTTGCGAGGGCAGGGGCCGGTGCGGACTTGCGAGGTTAGGGCGCGGGTGGGAGGTCCGCCAGGAGCCGGAAGCCGTGGCGGTCCACGGGTGCCGCCGTCGCCGTCAAAAGTACGACGCCGGTCCCCGCCTTCCGGTCCAGTCCCACCCAGGAGCGGAAACCGCCGGTGCCGCCGTTGTGCCAGGTGACCGTGCGGCCCTTCGTCTCCAGGGTCATCCAGCCGGCTCCGATGCGGGCGGCCGGTCCGGCGAAGTTCGCCACCGGATTCAGCACGGAAAGGCCCGGCACTCCGCCCTCAGTCCCTGCCCCGTCCTGTCCTGAACCGCGGAGCAGGGCCTGCACCAGCCAGGCCATGTCGCTGATGGAGGCTCGGATACCGCCGGCCGGGGCAACCGCCTCACCGGTCCACGGCTGCATCACTCTGCCTGACCGGCTTCGGCCGGCGACCGCCGTCGGACGCACTTCAGCGGCAGCGGCGGGCGCGTAAACGGAGTCCAGCCCGAGCGGTACCGCGAGCCGCTCGCGGAGAAGGTCCTGGAAGCGCATGCCGGCTCCGGCGGCGACGGCGTGGCCCAGGAGTTCGAAGCCGAAGTTGGAGTAGCGCGGGCGCGGAACGGAGAGACTCACAGTCCGGGCCTGGGCGAGCAGTTCCGCCAGCGTCTCGCCGTAGGGATTGGCGCCGCGCAGCATCAGGGCAAGCGTGCGCCGGAGTGTGCCCGACTGACGGGGCAGCCGCGGCAGTCCGGAGGAATGCCGGCTCAGGGAGGCCAAGGTGACGGCCGCGGCCGGGCAGTTGCCGAGCGGCAACCGCTCCCCCAGCACGGTGTCCGGACGTAATTCGCCCCGGTTTAGAGCGTCAACATAGAGCAGCCCGGTGATCCCCTTAGATACCGAACCGATCTCGAAGTCAGCAGCAAGGGAGGCGCCGCGGCTCGCCACGGCAGCCTCCCCTGCGGAAACAGTGGCCGCGGCAAACACCGGGTGTCCGCGGCCCAGGGCCTTTCGTACTTGTTCGAATAGTCGTGCGTCGCCATGGACCTCTGCGTCGCCGGCAGACCGTTCGCCGGCCATGCGGTCACCGACGTTTTCACCGTGCAATTCGCTCACGGTGCCATTCAGTCACGGCGACGCGGGCATGGCAATTAGTGCCTGTGGAGGAAGTGGCGGATCTTGTCGCCGAGTCCTTCAACGGTGCGGCCGCGGCCCATGGAAGGGGTGCGTCCGGTGGTGTAGGGCCTGGTGCCCCGCGTGTATCCGCGTGTGTATCCGCCGGTGGTTCCGTGAGTGGTCCGTCCGGAGAGTTTTCCTGCGGCATTCCTGATCATGTTGCCCAAGTTCATGGTGAACTCCTTTGGTTGTGCGTCTGTTCAGGCTGCGACCGGTTTTGATGCGGTCTTTCCCGACTCTACGCCCGACCACCCGGCATGGCTACCGGCGAGTTTTAGCGGCAGAGCCCCGCCGGAAAAGCAACGCGGGGTCACTTTCCGCCCAATTCGGCCCGGTGTATTGGGCGGAAGGTGACCTCGCGTTGGGTGTTCCGCGATCGGCGCCGGCCTCAGCGGTGGGCTGGACTACGCCTGCTTCACCAGTGCGGCCTCGAGGTTGATCTTCACCTTGTCGCTGACCAGGAGTCCGCCTGCTTCGAGCGCGGCGTTCCAGGTCAGGCCGAACTCCTTGCGGCTGATTTCGGCCTCGGCCGAGAAGCCGGCGCGGGTGGCGCCGAAGGGGTCGACAGCAACCCCGCTGAACTCGACCTCGAGTTCAACCGGTTTGGTGATGCCCTTGATGGTGAGGTCGCCCGTCAGCGTGTAGTCCTCGCCGTCGCCATCGATGTGCGTGCCCTTGAAGGTCATCTCGGGGAACTTCGCGACGTCGAAGAAATCCTCGTTCTTCACGTGGGCGTCACGGTTGGCGTCGCCGGAGTCGAAGCTGGCGGTGTTCACGGTGGCGTGCAATGACGAGTCGGCCAGGGAGTCCCGCACATGGGCTTCGCCGGTTGCTTCACGGAACCGCCCGCGGACCTTGCTGATTCCGGCGTGCCGGACGCTGAAGCCGATTTCACTGTGGGACATATCGAGTGTCCAGATGCCGGGGGTCAGGCCTGCGGGAAGAGTCATGGCGCATCTCCTTTGAAGGAAAAACCTGCTGGTCAGTGCGGTTTCAACACTGGTTTAGGCGGGCGGGGAAGTCAAGGATGAGAACCTTCACCAGATACTCCTAGCCAATTTTCAGGAAACCTCCCCTAGGCTAGGAGCAGGCCCACCGCGTATCCCCCATCCGGGGTGGTCCTGCCGCTAGGAGTAGCCCCGCAAGCCGATTTGGCAGTGCGGGGCTCTCCGCGTTTTGGGCACATCAGTTTTGGGCAGCTATCCGCGTGGCACCGCCAACTCCATCCGGCCGGCCAGTACAGTCGATCGTTGAATCGAGAACCAGCGCCACGGGAGTAAACCGACTTGCACCATGCACCACCCCGCGGAAGGAACTGGTTCACGGCCGGGGCCCTGGCCGCCGTCATCCTGGCCACCACCGCCTGTGGCGGGGTCATCAGCGCAACCCGGCAGCCGACGTCGGACGCTGTTCCTGGCGGGTCAGCCGGCAGCACAGCAGGGTACGCCAAAGCGGCCGACCTCCTCGCCGCCCTGCCCGTCAAGGGCCGCGCACCGAAAACCGGCTACGACCGGGAGGAATTCGGCCCGGCCTGGTCAGACACTGACCACAACGGCTGCGACACCCGCAACGACATCCTGGCCCGCGACCTCAAAAGGACCACCTTCAAGCCGGGAACGAAGGACTGCATCGTCCTGACCGGATCCCTGGCGGATCCCTACACAGCCACAACCATCGCCTTCACCCGCGGCAACAAAACCAGCAGCGCGGTCCAGATCGACCACGTCGTTGCCCTCAGTGACGCATGGCAGAAGGGCGCCCAAGGGCTCAGCAAGGCGCAGCGGACAGCGTTCGCCAACGATCCCCTGAACCTGCTGGCCGTTTCCGGCCCCGCCAACCAGCAGAAGTCCGACGGCGACGCCGCCACCTGGCTGCCGGGCAGCAGGGCCTACCGCTGCCCCTACGTGGCGCGCCAGATTTCGGTCAAAGCCAAGTACAAGCTGTGGGTGACCCAGGCCGAACGCACCGCGATGGCCACAGTCCTGGCCCAGTGCGGCGGCACGGTCGCGGGAAGCAAATAAGGCGCCGGAAGCAAGTGAGCGCCGCTCAGCCCTGCTCCGGCACCTCACCCGCGAACGGGTAGTCTTCCTCGTCGTTGCCGGGCGTACCCGCGGCCTGCTCAATGGCGTCTGCCTCAGCCGCTTCCTCGGCGGAGAGCTCGGGGACTGCTCCCGGACCGTTGGACCTCAGCGGAGTCCGCTGCTCCAGGGCGTCCGCCTCGGGAACGTCCACAGGCAACGGCTGCTGCTCCTCCTCCCCGGACTCCCCGCCCGCCGCTTGGCGCTGTTCAAACGCATCGGTCTCCGGCACTTCGAGGGGTGTTTCATCAGGCTGGCTGTTCATGGATCTCCTCCTGTGGCTAGGTGGGCCGTTCCATGAGTCTGGTCCTCCTCCGCCATGACGGCAATGGGGCCGCCTGCTCCCCGGCCGCTCGGCCGGAACTGCAGGCGGCCCACCGCTGCCCTGTGTCAGCTCCGTTGCTGTGTCAGCTGAGGTATCCGTTCGGGTTCAGCACGTACTTCGTGGCTGCACCGGCGTCGAACTCGGCGTACCCCTTCGGTGCCTCCTCCAGCGGAATCGGCTTGGCGTTGACGTTCTTGGCGATGCTCACGCGGTCGTTCAGGATGGCCATCATCAGCTGCCGGTTGTACTTCATCACCGGACACTGCCCCGTGGTGAAGCTCAGCGACTTCGCCCAGCCCGTGCCGAGGCTCAGGCTTAGTGCACCCTTCTTTGCTGCCTCGTCGATGCCGCCCGGGTCACCCGTCACATACAGCCCGGGAATACCCAGCGCGCCGCCGGCCGCCGTGATGTCCATCAGCGAATTCAGCACGGTGGCCGGTGCCTCCTTGGCACCCTGGCCGTGGCCCTTCGCCTCGAAGCCCACGGCATCCACGGCGCAGTCCACCTCGGGCACCCCCAGGATCTGCTCAATCTGCTCCTGCGGCCCGCCCTTGGTAAGGTCTACCGTCTCGCAGCCGAAGCTGCGGGCCTGCGCCAGCCGGTCGCTGTTCATGTCGCCGACAATTACGACGGCGGCACCCAGCAAATGCGCGCTTGTCGCCGCTGCCAGGCCAACAGGACCGGCACCTGCGACGTATACGGTGGAACCGACGCCGACCCCCGCCGACACGGCGCCGTGGAAGCCCGTGGGGAAGATGTCCGAGAGCATGGCAAGATCCAGGATCTTCTCCATGGCCTTGTCCTTGTCCGGGAACTTGAGCAGGTTCCAGTCCGCGTACGGCACCAGCACGTAGTTGGCCTGGCCGCCCACCCAGCCGCCCATGTCCACGTAGCCATAGGCACTGCCCGGCCGGTCCGGGTTCACGTTGAGGCAGATCCCGGTCTTGCGCTCCTTGCAGTTCCGGCAGCGGCCGCAGGAAATATTGAACGGCACGGAACAGATGTCCCCGACCTTGATGAATTCAACGCCGGGCCCTACTTCCACCACCTCGCCGGTGATTTCGTGGCCCAACACCAGGTCCGGCGGCGCCGTGGTCCGCCCGCGGACCATGTGCTGGTCCGACCCGCAGATGTTGGTGGCTACTGTCTTGATGATCGCGCCGTGGGGAACCTGGCGCCCCACGTTGGCCGGATTAACACCCGGCCCGTCCTTAAGTTCAAAAGTGGGGTAATCGATGTCGATGACCTCCACCTTGCCGGGTCCCTTGTAGGCAACGGCTTTGTTCCCTTCCATCTCTTTCCTCCTGGCGTCACAGACCCTTCCCCGTGAAAGGTCGGCGGTGAATTCATGAGTGTTGTGATGCGCCCTCCAGGGCATTCCCCTGAAAGGCCGGACGACGCCGTCGGGCCTTAAAAGGTGGAGGGTGACGCCAGTCTAGAACGGACCGGCCACATGGTCCATGGGTGCCGGGCAGTAAATTGAGAGCGCGCACTCAAGGGCTTCGAATGCAGTAATTAGGGCAATTACGCAACACAATTGGGTCTTTTTGATCCGGCCCGGCGGGCCTAGGTTGGGAAACAGCGAGTCGCCCAGCCGGGGCGTCCGAAACCTTGGAGGAATTCTATGAGCACGCATGTAGCAGATTGCAGCGTCACCAACTGCTCCTTCAACGACCACTCCGAATGCAACGCCGAGGCCATCACGGTCGCCGGAACCACTGACCACGCCTCGTGCGCCACGTTTATCGATACCGGCATCCACGGCGGCCTCCCGAAGGTCCTCGCCGGCGTCGGAGCCTGCCAGCGGTCGGAATGCGTCCACAACGACCACCTCATGTGCCAGGCACCGGAAGTCCATGTTGGCCCCGGGCCGGACAACGCCGACTGCCTCACCTACTCCCACAACGGCAAGAATCCCGTCCACTGACCCGCGCAGGCATGTAGGGTCCCCCATTGGCTGCAGGTCCCGGCCGGCGGCGCTTGATTGTCATAGCCTCTTGCTAGATTCGAATCAGCGCACCGGGAACCGTCCCGGAGCAAGGCTGCCAATGGGGAGGCCCCATGTTCCTGCTCGATCCAACCACGCCGGGAGCACCTGCTGACCTGGTGTTCTCCGCCAGCGATCTCGTGGCTGCGAGCGAGTGTGAGTACCGCACGCTCCGGATCCTCGACGAGAAGCTGGGCCGCTCCCCCAAAGCCGATTTTCCCGCCGACGAAATGCAGGCGCGAGCCGGCAAGCTCGGCGACCTCCACGAGCACAAGGTGCTTGCCAGCCTCATCGACGCCCACGGCGCCTGGGATGAGGCGAGCGGCACGGGGGTTTACTCGATGGACCGCGGAACCACCAGCAGGGCGGATCTCGCGGACAAAGCCCGGGAAACTGCCGCTGTCCTCCGTGCCGGTGCCGACGTCGTCTTCCAGGCCACGTTCTTCGACGGCGAGTTCCTGGGTTACGCGGACTTCCTGGTGAAGGAGGACCCTGCGTTTGAGGACGCCGTGCGGGAGGAGGCTGGCCCGGCAGGCCCGTCCTTGTCTGTTCAGGAGCGGGGTGCCCACCCGCGGTACGCGGTCTGGGACACCAAGCTGGCGCGCCACGCCAAAGTGGGCGCCCTGCTGCAGCTGGCCGCGTACGGCGACCAGCTGATCGGGCTCGGGCTCGATCCCGCCCCGCGCGTCACCCTGGTGTTGGGCAACATGGAGCGCAGTTCCCACTCGCTGGCCGATCTGCTGCCTGTGTACCGCGAGCGGCGGGCTCGCTTCCGTGAACTCACCGCGGCCCACCGGAACACGGACGCCCCTGTGGCGTGGCAGCAGCCCGGCGTGACTTACTGCGGCAGGTGCGATTACTGCGCCGAGCAGGTGGCCGCGCACCGCGACCTGCTGATGGTCGCGGGCATGTCGTCCGTCCAGCGGAAGAAGCTGGCTGCAGACGGCATCACCACCATCGATGCCCTCGCCGAACTGCCTCTGCACCTGGCCGCAGGTTCACGCCGGCGCCTGCGTGACCAGGCCAGGATGCAGACCGGGCTGGAGAAACCCGACGGCTCCCGGACCTTCGTGAAGGACGGCCAGCCCCACACCGTGACGTACAAGGTGCTGGCGGACAACGCGCTGGGCGGCATCCCTGCCCCGAGTGAAGGCGACATCTTCTTCGACTTCGAAGGCGACCCCCTCTGGCAGGACCCGGCCGGACAGTGGGGCCTGGAGTACCTCTTCGGCGTGATCGAGGCACCGCTGCCCACTGATCCGCCGGGCCAGGACCCGGTCTTCCGGCCATTCTGGGCCCACTCGCGTGCAGGCGAACGGCAGGCCTTCCTGGACTTCCTCGCCTACGTGGAGGAACGCCGGGCGCGGTATCCGGACATGCACGTCTACCATTACGCGCCCTACGAAAAGACAGCCCTGCGCAACCTTTCGCTGAACCACGTTGCCGGCGAGGATGTGGTGGACTCGTGGCTGCGCGACGGACTCCTGGTGGACCTCTACGCCACGGTCCGGCACTCACTCCGGATTTCCGAGGCCTCGTACTCCATCAAGAAACTCGAGCCCCTGTACATGGGTGACCACCTGCGGTCCGGTGACGTCAAGGATGCCGGCGCTTCCGTCGTGGCCTACGCCGCCTACTGCGAGGCGCGCGACGCCGGCCCGGAAACGCAGGCGGAGGCAGCTGCCACCCTGGCCTCAATTTCCGATTACAACCAATACGACTGCCTCTCCACGCTCCGCCTTCGGGACTGGCTGCTGGAGTTGCGCGGTAATGCGCCTGCCACTCCTGAGCGGGTCAGCGCCGGGACGGCACCCGGCGCGGCGGTGGCGGCGGCTGCGGGGACAGCCTCCGGAGCGGCGACGGCGGACGGTTCCCCAACGCCGTCGGACGCTGTTCCGGACGGGGAACCGTCGCCGGAGGAAGAAGCCCTGCGCGCCTTCCTGGACGCCATTCCTGACCACCGCGAGCTGACGCCCGACGAGCAGGCAGTGGCCATGGTCGCCGCGGCCACCGGCTATCACCGCCGGGAGCGCAAGCAGTTCTGGTGGGAGCACTTCGACCGCCTCGATGCCGAGGTCGACAGGTGGCGGGACCAGCGGAACGTGTTCATCGTCGAAGCCGCCGAGGTGGTCTCGGACTGGGCGCCGCCCACCTCCCGGGCCCGGACGGAGTCCCGCACCCTGCGGCTCACGGGCATCATGAGCGAAGGCTCGGAGTTCAAGCCCGGCTCCACCTGGTTCCGGATGTTCGAGGACCCGCTGCCCGACGGGCTCGGCGAGGTCGACGGCGGGCGGACCCCGCGCCGCGCTGCAGGTCAGCCGGCAGGCACCGCTGCAGCGCCCGGCGCGGCCGGCACGCCGCCCTCCCGCGACGGCATCTTCGGGACGCTGGTGGAGGCCGTCGAGGACCATCCCCAGCAGCCTGGCCGGACTGTCATCACCATCACAGAGAAGTCCACGGGAAAGGTACCGCCGTACTTCCAGCTGCCCATGGCGCTGACGGACGACCGCCCCATTCCCACCGTCAGCATCGAGGCGGCGCTGGCGGAACTCGCACAGCTCGTCGGTTCATCCCTGCCCGAGCTTCCCAAGCATGCCGGCGTGGACATCCTCCGCCGGTCGGCACCCCGGCTGGCCGGCGTCCAGGGCCTGCCCGCAGTGGGCACCGACGCCAACGGCAACGCCGACTACGTGTCGGCCATAACCTCGGCACTACAGCACCTGGACCGCTCGTACCTCGCGGTGCAGGGACCTCCGGGTACCGGGAAGACGTTCGTCGGCTCCCACGTCATAGCCCGGCTCGTGCAGGCCGGCTGGAAGGTGGGCGTGGTCGCCCAGTCGCACGCCGTCGTCGAAAACATGCTCTGCACGGCCATCGAAAAGGCGGGGGTGGACCGCGCCTTGGTGGCCAAGAGACTTTCACAGCCGCACGATGTGCCGTGGACGTGCGTGGCCGACGAGGACATCGCCCGGCTCCTGGAGACCGACGGCGGCTGCCTGGTGGGCGGAACGGCCTGGACCATGACCGGCAGGCACGTGCCTGCGGGGGCGCTGGACCTGCTGGTCATTGACGAGGCCGGCCAATACTCGCTGGCCAACACCCTGGCCGTGGCCCGGTCGGCCCAGCGGCTGCTGCTGCTCGGAGACCCGCAGCAGCTTCCCCAGGTCACCCAGGGCTCCCATCCGGAGCCCGTTGACGAGTCCGCGCTCGGATGGCTGTCCGCCGGGCATGCCACGATGCCCGCCGAGCTCGGCTACTTCCTCGCCGATTCCTGGCGGATGCATCCGGAGCTGTGCCGCAAGGTCTCGGTCCTCAGCTACGACGGCCGGCTGGAATCCGCACCGGCGGCATCCCGGCGCCATCTCGACGGCGTGCCGCCCGGCGTGGAAACCGTCCTCGTCCAGCATGCAGGCAACACCACAGGTTCAGCGGAGGAGGCGGCAGCGGTCGTCGGACTGGCACGCGAGCACATCGGGCTCAAGTGGACGCCGGGAAAGGACGAGCCGGTCCGGCGGCTGGAAGCCAGGGACATCCTGGTGGTGGCCGCATACAACGCCCAGGTGCAGGCCATCCGGCACGCCCTGGACCACGAGGGCCTGGCGGATGTGCGGGTGGGAACGGTGGACAAGTTCCAGGGCCAGGAGGCGCCCGTGGTGCTGGTGTCCATGGCGTGCTCGGCGATTGCTGAGGCACCGCGCGGAGCCGAGTTCCTGCTCAACCGCAACCGCATCAACGTGGCGGTGTCCCGTGGCCAGTGGCGGGCCGTGATCGTCCGCTCCCCCGAGCTAACGAACTACATGCCGTCACGGCCGTTCGCGCTTGAGGAACTCGGGGCGTTCCTGGGACTCAGCCCGGGCTGAACCGGCTGGTTGAACCCAGCCTTCAGGAACTCAGCTGACCACTTGGAAGCTCCGGAATCCGCCTTCGGCCGGCGAAACCTTCTCGTCGACGTGCGCCACCCTGCCCGGAGCCTGGGGTGAGCCCAGCCACCGCCGGAACTCCACGATGTCCGGCTGGGGGCCCTCGGCGACGACGGCGACCGAACCGTCGTCGTCGTTCCTGACTGAACCGGTCAGCCCCAGCTCGTCGGCCTTGCGAGCAGTCCAGTACCGGAACCCCACTCCCTGGACCATTCCGGTAACCCGTGCGGTGAGGCGGACGCTGTCCGGGTCGGCTGCCTTCGAGTCAGTCATGGAACCAATGTAGCCCCGGCCGGCAGGGTCCCGACAGGCTCGGCCAGCGGGACCCGGCAGGGCACTTATCCGGCCCGCCACTTATCCGGCAGAGCAGTTATCCGGCAGGGCGGAGGGAGGTGATCATGCCGCGGATGTTCTTGTATTCGGGGGTCTCCATGTAGGCCTGGGGCGTGTCGATGTGCGGCGGGTTCCCCGGGGTCGTGTCAAAGGGGTCGTAGACGCCGCCGAACATTGCGCCGCTGGGCGGCCAGCCGAAGAAATGGGCTATCGGGCAGGCCGTGGGACCGGTTGGTTCGGGCGCCGAGGTGATGCCGTAGGCCAGCAGCGTCATCTTGGCGGGATCGGTGACGGTGTCGTCCTGCCGCGATTCGAACGTGAACCTCGGCGTGCTCCCAGAATGCTTCAGCGCCGGGAGCGGCTCCGATTCATACATGGCATAGGGCTGCTTCTTGGTGCATTCCGCGCCCGTCACCATGTTGGTACGCAGCGTGGCCATCGACTTGCCTGCGGGGGTGCGCACCTCCACGAACACGCCGCCGCCCTGCGGCGTCTCTCCGGCAGGGTCCTTGATGATCCACTCGGACGGAAGATCAAACGCCAGCGTGCCGTCCGACGTCGTAAACGTCTTCCAGCCCTCAGGCAACGTGGCGGACGCCGTGGCGGTGGCCGACGCCGGGCTGTCAGTCGCCGTTGCCGTTCCGCTGGCCGTTGCAGTTCCGCTGGCCGTTGCAGCATCCGAGGATGCTGATGTTTCCGGTGCCGCAGACCCTCCGCCGCCCGGCGAAGCAGGCGCCCCGCAGCCGGCGAGTGCAACGACAGCAGCCAAAACGGCGGCCCCGGACAAAATCCCTGAATGGCGCAAGGCTCCTCCTTGAGTTGCGAACGTGCTCCCCATTCTGGGCTTCCATCCCTTGGCCGGGAAAGTGATCGGAGACTACTGAATCCAAAGTGTTGTGGTCGATAACGAACCGGACCGCAAGGGCCCGGCACCGCCGAATAGGCAGCAAAGCCGGTGGAGTGCAAATTTCCACTCAAACGAAAAAGGTTGGTAGTGGTTGATACATGCCAGACCTTCTAGACCAAGCAATGCCTTTCCTCGCAATCGCAGTGGCCCTGGCCGCCGGACTGGTCCTCTCCTGGCTGCTCCGGCGCGCCGTCCTGCGGCTCAACCGCCGGCTCACCGCGCTGCACGATTCCTCGCGCCGGGCCAAAGTTCCGCTGCGGCTCACGCTGTGCCTGATCGGCGTCAGAGTCGCCCTGGCCCTCACCACGGAGGACGCGCCATGGCGCCGAACGGTGGACCAAGTGCTGCTGATCGCGCTGATCGCGGCCGCAGCCTGGCTGGTGGTGGCAGTGCTGCTGATCATTGAATCACTCATGCTCACCCACTACAGCGTGGATGTTGCGGACAACCGCCGCGCCCGCCGGCTGCGCACGCAGGTGCTCCTTGCCCGGCGCGTGGGCGTGGCGCTTGTTGTGATCCTCGCACTTGGCATCGCCCTGCTCACCTTCCCGGATGTGCGCGCACTTGGTGCCGGCATACTGGCCTCCGCCGGACTGCTCTCCATCGTGGCAGGCCTCGCCGTGCAGTCCTCGCTCGTCAACGTCTTCGCCGGAGTCCAGCTCGCCTTCACCGACGCTATCCGGGTGGACGACGTGGTGGTGGTGAACAAGGAATGGGGCCGGATTGAAGAAATCACGCTGACCTACGTAGTGGTCCACATCTGGGATGACCGCCGCCTGATCCTGCCGTCGACGTACTTCACCACGACGCCGTTCGAGAACTGGACGCGGCGGCGGTCAGATGTCATGGGCACTGTCGAGTTCGATCTCGACTGGCGCGCCCCGGTCGAGGCCATGCGAGCGGAGCTAAAGACCCTCCTGGCCGGCACCGACCTGTGGGACGAGCGTGTGGGCATCCTCCAGGTCACCGATGCCACCAGCGGCTTTGTCCGGGTCCGGATCCTCGTCAGTGCTGCGGACAGCGCCTCGCTCTTCGATCTGCGGTGCCTCATCCGCGAGGAGCTGGTCCGCTTCCTGCAGCAGGAACACCCGCAGGCGCTGCCGCATCTGCGCTGGGAGACCGTCGGCTCGGCACAGCCCCAGGCTTCGCCGCAGCGGCCTCAGCCCCAGCTGGAAGCCCATCACCGCCAGCCATCCGACCCGCACGATTCCCAGCTCTTCACCGGCTCCATAGAGGCCGTGCAACGATCCCGCGCCTTTACCGGACCCGGCGAGCAGGCATTCGAGGACCGCGAAAAGACGCTCTCCGCCCACGGCTAGGGAGCCCAGGCCCCGTGAACGCAAAAAGCCCCGCTGCAGCGTCAGCTGCAGCGGGGCTTCGAGCCGGAGGGAATCAGTTGACGGTGATGTCCCGGGTCCGGTGGTCGTAGCGGATGGTGAGCTGGCCGCCGACGTGGTGCAACTCGTGGTTGGCACCGTCGAAGGCGCCGAACGCACCGTAGTTCTCATCCCAGGAGCGGTTGAGGGCGATCTTGAAGTTGTAGTAACCGGCCGGGATTTCCGCCGAGAGCTTCCAGAGCTGGTCCAGCGTGTCCAGCTTCATCTGTGCTTCGTCGTACTGCGGCGCCCAGTTCTCCGGGGCTCCCAGCAGGGTGTTGAAGTCGCCGGCCACAGCCACGGCCGCGGGCTGGTCGACGGTTTCCAGGGAGTTTTCGACGGCGGGTGCCTGCGCTTCGGCGTCAGCCTCGGCCTTGTGCTGCACAGCCTTGGCCACGGGAGCCACTGCGCCTTCGATCAGCTTGGCGGCCTTGTCCGCAACCTTGGCGACCTTGGACGGAGCCTTCTCTGCCTTTGTGGCTGCGACCTTCGCCGGCGCCTTCTCGGCAGCGGGCTTGGCGGGTGCGGCCACCGGAAGGGGCGTATCGGCAGGGACCGGAGTACCGGCGTCGAGCGCTGCCGAGAAGCTGGCGGCGTCCGGGAAGGCGACGGTAGCGCGCTGCCCGTCCTCGGTGATGGTCCAGCCGGAGCGTCCCTTGACCAGCCAGCCGGCCTTGACCAGCTTGGCCGTGGCGGTGGTCAGCGACTTGTGGCCACGGGGAATGCCGCCACTGAGGAGTTCAGCCTCGTAGGCGTTCAGCGGAACCCGGACGAGGGCTTCAGCCAGCACGGCGCCAGCGTTCTGCGACTCACCCGACAACACCCCCTCTGACAGAACGTCCAGCACGGCCTTAAGGCGGATGTTGGTGTTTTCAGCGGCAGTCTTGCGCATGGTTCCCCTTACAGAGCGATTGTTCCCACAGTAGTTTGCCAAGCGCTGGGCGAATCTGGCGACTTTAGTAGGTAAACATTGTGTGTCGTGACCGACTATGACGGAGATTACACCCGAACTGAGCCACAGATCTCGCTTGTGGCAGGCCCGCGACGCCCTTCCCGGCCCGCGCGCCCAGGCCCGCTTCCCCCATCCGGGCGAGCATGCCATTTCCCGGCGGCGGGAATAGAAAGTAGGCTTACCATATAGAGCGAAGCACCAAACGGAAGGGATGAATTCAGTGAGTGACCACAGCAGCAACCCAGACGGCTTTATCGTTCCGGACCCTTCGAAGCTCCGTGACGACGTTCCCGGCGACGCGGGTGATGACGCCAACGCCATCCGCTTCAGCGAGGAGCAGGCACTTATCGAGGAGCAGTCGCACGGTATCCGCCCGGAGCGCTACAGCGTTCCGTCCGGCGGCCCCACCATGGAAGAGGCCCGCGGCAGCATGGACCTTTCCGACGACACCCGGGACACGGCCGCCGCGGACAGCAGCGACGACGGCCTGCACAGCGGCCAGGAGCAGTAGCAGTAACTGACGCCGGCAGTAATTGACACCGGGCAGTAGCCAGCTGCAGGCACAGGCAGACGCCTCAGCAACGTTGAAGGGCAGCCGTCCGCGGCCGCCCTTCGGCGCTGCTGACCAGGCTACTGCGCATAACCTTCCACTTCGCTCGGTGGACGGGCATCCGCCTCATTGGGATCCTCGCCGGCCTTCGCCTTCGCCCGGCGCTGCCGCAGCAGATCCCAGCATTGGTCCAAGGCGGCCTCAACCTGCGCCAGGCGGGCAAGACGGTCCTGATCACCCGCAGCGCCGCCCGCGCCGGCATCCCCCGAGCCGCCGGCGGAACCTGCCGCCGCCGGCTCACGGAGTTGATGCTCTTCGTCAACCAGCGCCTGGATGCGCTGCAGAATGTCCTGGTTATCCATCGCCTTCACTCCTTGGTTTGCCGGTGCACGCTCATGGGAGCCGCAGCCTGGGACCGCCGCCCTAACAACCGCCGCCCCAACCATTCGAGGGGGCCGGGACTGCCAGCCTAATCAGCTGATGCGGTCGGCGGAAGGGCTTCCCGGTCACCCTTTCGCAATGGCCACAAGGCACCACTGGCGGCACCGCCGTCGTCTGGCTAGGGTAGACGGTAAGCATGCTTAGCATTGCCCTTGAACATCAGGCACCGAGTCGAGCCCGATGTTCCTGTCCGCGTTCAACACCACCCCGGAGCAGAACCATGACCGACCAGTACACCTTCAAGAACCCCGTCACCGCTTACGAGCACATCGAGCCGCCCAAGCAGCACCAGCCCGAGCCCGGCCTGGACGCGAAGCTTGACCCCAAGGCCGACCTGGGCGAGGACACTTACCGCGGCACCGGCCGCCTTGATGGCAGGAAAGCCATCGTCACGGGCGCAGACTCCGGCATCGGTGCAGCGACGGCGATAGCCTTCGCCCGGGAAGGGGCCGACGTGGTGCTTTCCTACCTCCCCGAGGAGGAAGAGGACGCCGCCAGGATCGCCAATCTCATTGAGAAGGCCGGCAGAAAAGCTGTGAAGATGCCCGGCGACCTCAAGGACGCCGCGACCTGCCAGAAGCTGGTAGACGCCGCGCTGCAGGAACTGGGCGGCCTGGACATCCTGGTGAACAACGCCGGCAAGCAGGTGGCCCAGGAGGACATCGGCCAGATCACCGACGAGCAGTTCGACCACACGCAGAAGACCAACGTGTACGCCATGTTCTGGCTCACCAAGGCCGCGGTGCCGCATCTTCCGGCCGGCTCCACGATCATCAACACCACGTCCATCCAGGCATACAACCCGTCGCCGACGCTGCTGGACTATGCCACCACGAAGGCCAGCATCAACAACTTCACGAAGGGACTGGCACAGCAGCTGGCGCCGAAGGGCATCCGGGTGAACGCCGTTGCTCCCGGCCCCATCTGGACACCCCTGCAGGTCAGCAGCGGCCAGCCGAAGGAAGCCCTGCCAGAGTTCGGCAAGGACACCCCCCTGGGCCGCGCCGGACAGCCTGCCGAGCTCGCCCCGGCGTACGTGTTTCTGGCCTCGGCGGAGTCCAGCTTCGTGGTGGGCGAAACGCTGAACGTCAACGGCGGCAGCCCGACCCCGTAGCGACCGGCCGCGGGCCGCGGACATTTTCTGCACCGCTTTCGGATAGCAGCGCCGCCGCCGGACCCGGGAAAACCGCGTGACCGAGCGGATGACCCGGGTCCGGCGGCGGCCCAGCCCCGGAAAAGTGGAGCAAGAAGGCTGCGGCCCGGCTGAGCCTTAGCTGGATTAAGCCTTAGCTGGAGCGAGCCTTAGCTGGACAGTTCGTCCAGGAGTTCCTGCTTCCGTTCCTCACTGGCGAACGAGGACCTGATGGAGTTCGCGGCGAGCCTGACCCTGTCGAATTCGGACAGCCCCAGGACCGACTCGAGCTGTTCGAAGTTGTTGTCGACGTAGCCGCCGAAGTAGGCCGGGTCATCCGAGTTCACGCTGACGTTGAGCCCGGCCGCCAGCATGGCCGGCAGTGGGTGGACCGCCAGCGTGTCCACGGCGCGGAGCCTGACGTTCGACAGCGGACAGACCGTCAACGGCACACGGTCGGTGACCAGCCGCTCCACAAGGTCCGGGTCTTCCATGCACCTGATCCCGTGGTCGATGCGCTCCACTCCCAGCACATCCAGCGCCTCCACAATGTACGACGGCGGGCCCTCCTCCCCTGCGTGGGCAATCTTCCGCAGGCCTGCTTCGCCCGCCCGGGCAAACAGCCGGGTGAACTTCGACGGCGGGTTCCCCACCTCCGCTGAGTCCAGGCCGATGCCGGCGATCGGTGCGTTCATCGCGAGCAGCCCGTCCAGGACCTCGAGGGCGGAGTCTTCGGAGAGGTCCCGGAGGAAGGCGGCAATCAGCAGGGTGGAAATGCCGAACTCCTCCTTGGAGGTGGCGAGGACCGAGGCCACGCCGTTCACGCAGGTCTCCAGGGAGACACCGCGCGAGAGATGGGCCTGCGGATCCATCATGATTTCCGCGTGCCGCACCCCGGCCGCCGCGGCCCGCGACAGGTAGGACCGGGTCATGTCCGCGAAGTCCTGCTCCGTCCGGAGGACCGCCATGTTGGCGTAATAGAGATCCAAGAAGGACTGCAGGTCCGTGAACTCGTACCGGCTGCGCAGCTCGTCGAGGTTCGCGTAGGGCAGCTCGATCCCGTTGCGCTCCGCGAGCGCGAAAATCAGCTCGGGCTCCAGCGTCCCTTCGATATGCAAATGCAGCTCAGCCAAGGGAGACGGGAACGGGGGCGCCGTCACCTCCGCTTCGTCCGATGGCGCTGATTCTGTCACCGGCGCAGTTTCTGTAGTTCGCGCCGTTCCAGGTGAAGGCGCAGTTCCGGCCGAGAGGACAGTGGAATCAGTGGATTCGGCGGCGCCGTCGTAAGTGTTCACCCCGACAGAATAGTCCCCGGACCGGGCCCAACCGCTAGAGTCGATCAGATGCGGACTGAAGAGTATGCTGACCCGTTGGCCGATCTGGACTGGTCCCTGGACAGTGGCCCGGGAGCCGACCATTCTGTTGACGGCTTCGTCCGGGTGCGCGGTGCCCGGGAGAACAACCTTCGCAGTGTGGACGTGGCCGTCCCGCGCGACGCCATCGTTGCGTTCACGGGCGTCTCGGGCTCGGGCAAGTCGTCGCTGGCGTTCGGGACGATCTACGCGGAGGCCCAGCGCCGGTACTTCGAGTCCGTGGCCCCCTATGCCCGCCGCCTCATCCAGCAGGGCCACAATCCCAAGGTGGAGATGATCACGGGGCTGCCGCCCGCCGTCGCACTTCAACAGCGCCGCGGCACACCGAGCAGCCGTTCCACGGTGGGGACGGTGACCACACTGTCCAACTCGCTCCGCATGCTCTTCTCGCGCGCCGGCAGCTACCCGGCCGGGGCCAGCCCGCTGGATTCGGACGCGTTCTCACCCAATACCGCAGCCGGCGCATGCCCCGAATGCCACGGCCTCGGCGTGGCACACACCGTGACTGAAGCCTCGATGGTCCCCGACCCGTCCCTGAGCATCCGGGAGGGAGCCATCGCGGCCTGGCCCACGGCATGGCAGGGCAAGAATTTACGCGACATCCTCATCCACCTGGGCTACGACGTCGACACCCCGTGGCAGGACCTGCCCCGGAAAGACCGCGACTGGATCCTCTTCACCGACGAGCAGCCCGTCGTCGAGATCACGCCCCAGCGGGACCGGGTGGAGAAGCCGTACAAGGGCAGGTTCTGGAGCGCCAAGAGCCATGTGCTCCACACGCTTTCAGACTCCAAGAGCAGCACGATGCGCGAACGGGTACTCCGCTTCATGGAAACCGGCCACTGCCGCCGGTGCAGCGGCAGCGGACTCACCCCCGAGGCCCTGGCCGTGACATTCGCGGGCAGGACCATCGCCGAACTCAACGCAATTCCGATGGCCGAGCTGGCGGACATCATCCGCCCGACCACCGAGCTGAAGGACGTCGGCACCGCCTCGCGGAAGCTGAATCCCGGCAAGGAGTCCGCCGGTGAACGCAACGAGGTGGCCGTCGCCATCACGCGCGACCTCCTCCAGCGGATCACAGTCCTGCTGGACCTGGGGCTCGGCTACCTTGCGCTCGGCAGGTCGACGCCGACCCTCTCGCCGGGCGAGATGCAGCGCCTCCGGATCGCCACCCAGCTGCGCTCCGGTCTGTTCGGCGTGGTCTATGTGCTGGACGAGCCGTCCGCCGGGCTGCACCCCGCCGACGCCGAGCCCCTCCTGGCGGTGCTGGAACAGCTCAAGTCGTCGGGCAACTCGGTCTTCGTGGTGGAGCACAACATGGACATTGTGCGCCGCGCCGACTGGCTCGTCGACGTGGGGCCAAGGGCAGGAGAGGCCGGCGGCGAAGTGCTCTACAGCGGCCCCGTGGCCGGCCTCGCCGACGTCGAGGCCTCCGTCACCCGCCCGTTCCTCGTTCCGGACGACGCCGCTGGCGGCGCTTCGCCGGGTGGTACTGAACGGCCCGGTAGTGAACCGGGCGGCGGCGGGCCTGACAACAGCGGGCCTGACAGCAGGGACCAGACCAGCCGCCGTCGGGAGCCTGCCGGCTGGCTGGAACTGAAGGACATCACGCGCCACAACCTCCGCGGCCTCGATGCTTCGTTCCCGCTGCAGGTGCTGACGGCGGTCACTGGCGTCTCCGGTTCGGGCAAGTCGACGCTGGTCAGCCACGTCCTGGCCGGGGTGGTCGGATCTGAACTGCACGGAGGCGCGGGCACAGATTCCGCGGGGTCCCTTGGCACCGACGACGACCAGCCCATGAACGGCGGCGACCCCGGCACGCCGCTGAGTGTTGGAAACGTGACCGGCCTGCACCACGTGGACCGGCTGGTGACCGTGGACCAGAAACCGATCGGCCGAACGCCCCGGTCCAACCTGGCCACCTACACCGGGCTCTTCGATGCCGTACGCAAGGAATTCGCGGCCACGGACGAAGCCCGCGCACGGGGCTACGGGGCCGGTCGCTTCTCCTTCAATGTGGCTGGCGGGCGGTGCGAGACCTGCCAGGGCGAGGGATTCGTCGCCGTCGAACTGCTGTTCCTGCCGGGCAGCTACGGCCCCTGTCCGGAATGCGACGGGTCGCGCTATAACCCCGAAACGCTGGAAGTCACCTACCGCGGCAAGAACGTGGCCGAGATCCTGGGCATGACCGTGGACGCCGCCGCCGAATTCCTGCAGGACATTGCCCCGGCGGCGCGCAGCCTGCAGACGCTGCGGGAAGTAGGGCTGGGCTATCTGCGGCTCGGACAGCCCGCCACCGAACTGTCCGGCGGCGAGGCCCAACGCATCAAACTCGCCACCGAACTGCAGCGGGCACGCCGCGGCCACACGCTGTACCTGCTGGACGAGCCCACCACCGGGCTACATCCGTCCGACGTCCGGCTCCTCATGGCGCAGCTGCAGCGCCTCGTCGACGCCGGGAATTCAGTGGTTGTGGTGGAGCACGAGATGGACGTGGTGGCAGAAGCAGACTGGGTGATCGACCTCGGGCCGGCCGGCGGAGACGCCGGCGGCAGGATCGTGGCCTCCGGAACGCCCGCCGACGTGGCCGGTTCACCCGACAGCCGGACTGCCCGTTATTTGGCATCCGCGCTCGGGGGACGGAACTAAACCCTGGATCGAACCCAAACATCTCGATTTGATAACGGAGCGCGACCCGTTTAGGGTGGGACACATGCCCGCGCGCGACGCGGGCCCATGAATGCCCGGTGCCGCCTCCACCATTTACTGCCCGGCCGGCGGACACCGAAATGACCTCTAGTTCGTCAGGGGCGGGCAGTAGCGCGACAACGTCCGGGGACGGACCGAGCGCGGGTGGCCTCAGGAGCATCCCAAAATGAAGAAATCCACCATCAGCACTGCCGCGCGCCGTGGAGTGACCCTGGCCGCCGTTTCCGCCGCATCCCTGGCCCTCTCCGCCACCGCGGCCAACGCCGCAACGCCCACCACTACGAGCGCCTCCACCTGGGACGCCCTCGCACAGTGCGAGAGCGGCGGCAACTGGGCCATCAACACGGGCAACGGCTTCTCCGGCGGCCTGCAGTTCACCCCGCAGACCTGGGCTGCTTTCGGCGGAACCGGTGCGCCGCAGGACGCTTCCCGCGCCCAGCAGATCGCCGTGGCCGAAAAGGTACAGGCAACCCAGGGCTGGAACGCATGGCCCGCCTGCTCGGCCAAGCTCGGCCTGACCGGTGGCGGTGGCGCTCCTGCACCGCAGATCCAGCCGCAGAGCTCGACAGTACAGGCCGCGCCCGTCCAGGCTCCGGTCCAGACCGCGCCCGTCGCCCAGGCTCCCGTGGCCGAAGCACCGGTCCAGGCCCGTCACGCTGCCGCCATCAACGTAAGCGGCGAGACCTACACGGTCCAGGAGGGCGACACCCTGAGCAAGATCGCCGACAAGCTCGGCATCCACGGCGGCTGGCAGCACCTTGCCGACGCCAACGCTGACACCATCAGCGACCCGAACCTCGTGTTCGTCGGACAGGTTCTGCAGCTGCCGGCCTAATCTGGCTGATCAGGCCGCTTAGCGGCTAAAGCTCGACGCCGGGCCGTCCCTTACGGGGCCGCCCGGCGTCGCTGTGTCTGGGGGTTGTGCCCGGCTTCGCTGAAGCTGCCGTCGCTGCGCCTGCTTTCTTGTCGCGTCCCTTCGAATACGACGACGCCGGGCGCCCCCTTAAGTGGGGACGCCCGGCGTCGTACTTTTATTCTCTACAGCGTGACGGCCGGAGCCGCCGGTAAACGGCTACGCCGCGGCAGGAAGCTCCCGGACGATGCGCACTTTCCAGGCGGCGTCGTCGCTGGTGTCCAGGAGGGCAACGGTGCCGGAGGCGATGTGCAGGGCAACCCGCTTGGCGTGCAGCAGCTCGAGGTAGAGGTGCTCGTTGACACGGGCGGGGCTGTCGATGACGAACTTCACGGCATCGCGCATCTTGCGGTAGTTGTCGCTGCGTTCGCGGTGCAGGTGCAGTTCGAGCGCATGGCGCTGCTTGACGCGCGGCTCATGCTTGTTCAGCCAGTTCACGGCAGCGTGGACGCCGATGACCAGGGCCAACGAAACGGCGTAGATCCACCAACCGGTAGACATCAGGAACAGCGGCAGGTTGGCGACGGCCACCACTGCGATGAAAACGCGCAGGGCGACGAGCCGGCGCAGGGTCAGTGCAACGGAAGCAAGCGCGGTGCGGAAGCGGTGCTGGTCCTTGCGCGCAGCAGCCGGGTCCAGCGTAAACTCGTCGAGAATGAGGATTCCGTTCGCGTCGGCGCCCAGCATCTGACCGTACTTTGGGACGAACAGCTGAGGCTCCTGTGAAAGGTGTGAATTCGCCTCTGCAGGGACGGACGACAGGGGCGCGGGAGAGGTAAGAGTCATGAATTTGCTTCCGGACGCTGTTGAGGTTTCGGATATCTTAGTGGATTAATCAACCTTCCGCATCCAGGCGTCCACATTGTGAGCAGCCGGATGTCCATTTTGGCTGCTGTCTGTGCCGCGCGGCACTTCAATTGGCACATCGCGTCAGGGACGGCAGACTGAAGGGATGCAAACCTTCCTCCCCTATCCCGATTTCCGGCAAAGCGCGGCCGCGCTGGACACACCCCGGCTGGGCAAGCAGCGCGTCGAAGCACTGCAGACACTCCGCGCGCTGGTCATCCCGGAATACGGATGGCAGTCACACCCCGCCATCCGAATGTGGATGGGGCACGTCCCTGCACTCACCATGTACGGCCTCGCCATGGTGGACGAATGGACCAAGCGCGGCTTCGCCGACACCACACGGGACAATATCCGCGAGTTCGCTCCGCAGGCTGCGCATCCGGACTACGCCGCCAAGATCCTGCTTCCGCCGTGGCTCGGGGACCCCGAGTTCCACCTCAGCCACCGCTCCAACCTGATCCGCAAGGACCCGCACTTCTACGAAGAGGTCTTCCCCGGGACGGAGCATGGGCTGGAGTACGTCTGGCCGGAGCCCCGTCACGAGTTCCTGCCGGAGGACCCCGAGGGTGACGTTCTCTGGATTCTGCGCGAGCACGTTGGCCACGGCGACCCCGAACAGCTGGACAAGGTTGGGCTGCCGGCTGTGGGCCGGGCTTCCGCTGCTGGCGCCCCGGGCGGTGCGGGCGCCGGTGCCGGTTCTGGGGCTGGTACCGTGTCTGGTTCCGGGGGCGCCGGCGATTCCGACGACGATTACCAGTTCGTCTACGCGGAGGAAACTTCGCGCCGGCCGTCCAAGGCGGCGAAAAAGGCCCCGGCCAGGCCGCTGGTCAAGAAACCGTCCCGCAAGCGGCAGCGCCAGGAGGCAGCCTTCTCAACTCTGCCCGGCAAGTCGCCGGTGGCCGTACCGTTCGACGGCGGCAGCAAGTTCGCCGTCGGAATGGTTCTGGGCCGTCCCATCACGCTCGACGACGGCCGCTTTGGACGCAATTTCAAGGTCACCGACATCATCGACCGGTCAGAGTTCGACTACCCGGCGCTGCTGCAGGACCCCCGCGTCTTCTTCCCCGTCCCGGCGCTCTGAGTCTTCGCTGACCCTTGAGGGGTCGGTGCTGAAGCTTTCCCTAGGGAACGATGTGATAGGCCTCATGCACTTCGTTTACAGTTGCTGTGTGGCCCGCGGCACTGCGGGAACCGTGCGAACTGGGGGATTCAGATTTGGCAGGCGAAGGAGCAGCCGAGCAGGCACGGCTGGCGGCCGAGCGGGTGGCAAAGCTCAGGCAGCAGCTGGAACAGGCCGAGCGGAGGGAGAGGGCCTGGGCCAAAGGCGCCGAGGGGGAAGCCCGCGTCGGGCAGGTGCTGGACGAGCTGAGTTCGAAGGGATGGCTCGCCCTGCACGACGTCCACTGGCCCGGCCGGCCAAAGGCCAACCTGGATCACATCCTCGTTGGACCCGGCGGCATCATTGTGATCGACGCCAAGAGCTGGTCTGGGGACGTCCAACTGCGGAACGGGGTTCTCCGCCAGAACGGATATTCCAGGGAGCGGGAGATTTCCGCCGTAGCCGATCAGGCCGCCGCCGTGGCCGCACTGCTCGAACCTCAGCACCGCCGGTTAGTTCAGGCCTGGCTGTGCATGGTGGACCAGCCGGACATGGACGGGCAGTCCGCGACCGGGGTGCGAATCCAAGGCCTCGCCACTTTGGGCCGCGCCGTGGAGGCGCTGCCGAATGAACTCGACCCGGCCACGGTGCAGGTCGTTCACAGCTACCTGCTCGGCCTCCTTTCCGGAAAGAACAGCCCGCCCCTGCTCACGACGAGGGTCTGGAACGCCGGACCCGCGGACCTGGGACTTGGTGCGGGTCCTGCGGTTGCCCTGGACACCTGGCGGTCGCGGCAGAATACCGTACCTGCACCGGCCATGTCCCGCAGGAACATGAGAACCCGCAGCAAGCCCACGGGCTGTCTGGCGGTCTTCCTCTACCTTGCATTGGCACTTTTTGTCCTGGGCGTTCTCCTGAACGCCGGGTCCTACGCGCAAAGGCAGGCCCCTGACGTTCCACGCCCATCGCCCACGCTGTTCCAGACCGCCCCGCCCAGATGAATTAGTCGGATTCCGGCGCGGGGTCTTGGAGATGGCAAACTGACCAACATGACTATCCTGCTGGCCGGCTGCGGCGACCTCGGCACGGAAGCGGGGCTGCAGTTTGCCGCTGCCGGACACCGGGTTGTCGGCTGGCGCCGTTCACCCGACAAACTGCCAGCTGAGATCGACGGCGCCGCTGCGGACCTCAGCACAGCTGAACTGCCGCCTGTCCCGGCGGACACTACCGCCGTCGTCATCGCAGTGGCTGCGGACGGCCCCACGGAAGAGGCATATCGAAGCGCCTATGTGAACGGGGTTGCGCATGTTCTCGACGCGCTTGCCCGGGACCGCGTAACGCCGGAACGCGTGCTCTTCGTTTCATCCACAGCCGTGTACGGCGACGCCGCCGGCGCGTGGATCGACGAAAGCGTTACGCCGGAGCCTGGCGGGTTCTCGGGCCGCATCATGCGTGAAGCCGAGGACCTGCTGCTGAAGCGGCTCGATGGAACCGGCACGACACCTGTCGTGCTGAGGCTTGGCGGAATCTACGGGCCGGGCCGCACCAGGCTCATCGACCAGGTACGAACCGGTACCGCCGTGATTCCTGCCGAACCGCGCTTTACCAACCGCATCCACCGCGACGACGCCGCCAGCGCCATCGTGCATCTGTGCACTATGTCTGGCGAGCCGGCTCCGGTGTACCTGGGCGTGGACAACGATCCGGCCGAGTTGGGCGACGTCCTGCGCTTCCTGGCAACCGAATTGGGGATGGCCGTCCCGCCGACGGCTGCCCTCGGCGATGCACGGGGCGGCAACAAGAGGTGCAGCAATGCATTGCTTCGGGGAACCGGGTTTTCCTTCAAGTACCCATCCTTCCGCGAAGGCTACCGAGACATTCTGGCCGGCGTCGGAGTCCGCCACCCGTAACTTAGGCACCGCCCTATGAAGGGGTGAGGCCGAACTGGCGGGCACCGAAAAAATTTTTCAAAAAATTTTTCCCTTTTCGTCCCAAGTGACCCTTATCACGTCTAAAAATGATGCTCCTATTGGTGTCAACGGTTCGGCGCCCCGCGTCGTGACAGGGGTGACCGGGGAACTGCCTAGTGGCGTCAAGGGTCTATCGATCGCTGCGCGACGGCCTCCGGCCGCCCTTGACCCCAGAGCGTCCCCGGTCATTACTGCAGGGGTCGCGGGGCGCCGAGCCCGGTCACCGTTGGTCCGTGCCCCTTCTAGGCGCCAGCCGGCCGGATCCGCAACACAGAAGGTGTTTTTGCGGTTTCTGCGGACGGCGAGTTGAGCCAGTCTTCGTACCGTTGGTAGAACTCGTCGTTGCGCGTAATTCCGCGTTCGAGGCGGGAGAGCGAGGTGGGCCAGACGTGCAGGCTGTCCGCTGCGGCTTGGAGGGTGATGTTCTTGGTCTTGCGCAGTACGCGAAGTGACCCGGCGTCCGGTGCCGGATGCGGATGGATGATTTGGTCGTAGATTTCGCGGGCGATGTAGCGTTTGAGACACCGGATGATCTCGGTGGTGCTTTTGCCTTCGGCCTGGCGCTTAGCCACGTAGTTCCTGGTACGGGCGTCGGTTCTCATCCGGACCAGGGCGACGTGGTGGATGGCTTTGTTGGCCTGCCTGTCACCACCGCGGCTGAGCCGGTGCCGCGTCGTTCTTCCTGAGGAAGCCGGTATCGGCGCGACACCCGCGAGGGCAGCGAATTTGGCTTCAGAGGTGATCCGTTCGGGGTTATCGCCGACGGTAACCAGCAGTTGGCTGGCGACGTCCGTTCCTACGCCCCTGACGTCGCGGAGCATCGGGGCATGAATTCTGATGATCGCGTCGAGCTCGGCGTCGATCACGGGCCACTTCCTGATCCAAGGCGCGGTAACGGATGGCGAGGCGTTTGAGCACGGCCGCGGTGGCGTTCACGGGTTTTGTCATGTCCCCTGCGGGGCGGGTTTTCTCCAGGGCGGCCATCATGGCGGCGCGGGTCAGGTGCCGGTATTTGGCCCGGAGCGTCTCGGGTGCTGCCGTGAGGATGCTTTTGATCTGGGTCATGACCGCTACCCGGGCGCGCATGGCCGTTGCCCGCTCGGCGCGCAGGACCCGCAGGGATTCCACCGCGCCATCCCTGGATTTTGGTGTTGCAACGTTCCGGCCGGCCAGCGCAGCCTCGGCCGCCTGGTACGCGTCCAGGGGATCGGATTTGCCCCTGAGCCGGCGTCCCTGCCGGTTCGGGCGCATGACTTCCAGAACCCGGATGCCTTCCCCGGTCAGGACACGGGCGAGTTCGGCACCGTAGCTGCCGGTGCCTTCCACCCCGGCGGCAATGACCTGGCCGAACCCGATGATGAAGGCCGCAATGCTCCGGTAGCCCGAACCCACAGCGAGAAACTCTTTGTCCGTAATGTGTCTGCCGGTCTCGTCGATGATTGCGACGTGGTGGGTGTCGGCGTGAGTGTCGATCCCGGCGATGACTTTCAGATGTTGGTTTGCCATGATGAAGCTAGCCCTGCCTTCCGTTGCGTGCGGTGGGACACAAAGGGGCACGCCGGCCGGGTGGGCAGACAAGACAGTAATGGGATTCTTCGAGCAGGCTCCTATGAGGTCATGTCCACCTGGCCGCCGCGTTTACTGCAGCCTGTGCCGACGGCCGGACAAATCATTTTCAAGACAAACCCTTCGCGGGGGGCGTCAGTCAGAACCAGAGCCACACCGGCAGCACAAGCCAATTTCATCATTACTGTCAGTCCCCGCTGACAATCTAGACCTATGGAAGCTATCGGGGAGCATGGAGCGGACATCGCGGGCGGGACTGACGTCTCCGGCCTGAATGCTGCTGCTCCGCTGCGGGGCCGCGGGCTTCACAGCGTGCCGGCCGCGGCTTCCCCGTCCAGCGCCCGTATCGAGGGCACGTCCGACGGCGGCGCTGCGCTGGCAACTGCTGACCTGCGGGCGGGCCTGGTGCTCCTGGATTCCGCTGCGGCGGAGGAAGAGCTCGCCGCAGCCAGTTTCCCTGAAGCAGCCGACTTCGCAGAACTCACAGAACAGCTCTCCCGCCGCATCGAATACCTTCAGCTACAGGCTGCCGCGGCCGTGGAACGGACGCGGGCCGAGGCGATCAGCGCCGCCGAAGCAGCCAATCGCGCGGCCGGCTGGACCACAGGCTGGGGCAATGAACCCGAAACCGCTGCAGCCCCAGACGCTCAGCCCTCCGAGGCCGCCGCCGTCGGCAGCCCTGCTGAGGCCCCGTCTTCCGCTGACCCGCTGACGGTCCCTGCCCGCGCGGTGGCCTGGTCCCCGGCCGACGACGGGTCCCGCAACACGGTTGATTTCCTCCGCACCCGGCTTCGCATCAGCAGCGCCGAAGCACGCCGCGCTCGCCCTGGCCGGCGACGTGCTCCCCCGCACCGGACTCGCCGGCCGGCCCATGCCGCCCATACACGAGGAAACCGCGGCCGCGCTCACCGCCGGGATCATCTCCTCCCGCGCCGGCACCATCATCACCACCGCCCTGGACAAAGTCCGCCACATCCCCGATCCAGACGCGCTCGCCAAAATGGAACGCAACCTCACCCAAACCGCGATCGAAAACGACCAGGACTTCCTCACCCGCATCGCCCACCGCTGGATCGACGCCCTCGACCAGGACGGCACCGAACCCTCCGAAGAAAACCTCCGCCACCGCCAAGGCGTCTTCATCCGCCCCAAACGCGGCGGCCTCTACCACCTCGAAATCCACGCCACCACCGACCAATACGAAGTTCTCACCACCGTCATGAACACCGCCACCAACCCCCGCACCACCACACCCGACACCACCAGCGCGGCACAACGGAAGCGGCCGGCAAAAAGACGGCGGCGGCAACGACGGCTATGGCGACGGCGAAAACACGGGCAGCGCCACCGCTGTCGACCTGGACGAGGCCTTCAACGCCCCTGCCCCGCTCCCGGATCTGGACCGGCGCACCCTGGCCCAACAACGCCTCGACGGCCTCGTCGGCGCCAGCAAGGCGGCCCTCGCCACCGGAACCCTGCCCGCCACCGGGGCTCCGCCCCCAGGTCATGGTCACCGTCTCCTACCAGGACCTCCTCAACAGCATCGAAGCCACCGCAGCCAATGGCCCCCGCTACAACAGAAACCGCGCCAGCACCCGGCCAACAAACAGCCCCGCACCAACAAACGACACCGGGCACACCACCACGAACCAGCCACCAGGCACCCCCGGCTGGCCGGCCACCGGTCCAGCACTCCTGCCGGGCACCTGGCAGGTCAGCCCTCCCGAACCGCTCGCAGCCACCACCCCGGACATCTGCCAAACCAGCGGTCCGGAATCGCCAACGGAAACCGGGCAAACCGGCGACGCCGGATCCTCGCCCGATTCGGCTACCGGCCAGGACAAGTGGCCCGGCGGCGAAAACCAGCCCGCCCCCGCAAACGCTCTCCGGCATCAACCAGTCAGGCATCAATTCGCCAGGCATCAACTGGGCAAGCGCCGGGTTCAACGGCCAACCCGGCACACCCCCCGGCAGCGGGACCTTCACCTACACCGGCCCCGTCACCGCCTCCACCATCCGCAAAATCGCCTGCGACGCCGACATCATCCCCGTCCTCCTCAGCAGCCAAGGACGCATCCTCGACATCGGCCGCACCACCCGGATCTTCCCGCCCCACATCCGCAAAGCCCTCAACGCCCGCGACCAAGGCTGCGCCTTCCCCAACTGCACCATCCCCGCCACCTGGTGCGAAGCCCACCACATCACCTACTGGTCACAAGGCGGACCCACCAGCACCGACAACGGCGTCCTCCTCTGCACAGCCCACCACCACCTCATCCATAAAGAACAATGGAAAATCCACATCAAAAACGGCACCCCCTGGTTCATCCCGCCACCCCACATCGACCCCCGCCAACAACCCCGACAAAACCACCACCACAAAACATGAACACCCGGAATGACGCCGCGTTCAACACGCGGAATGAACTCGCGGCCGATGAAAACAGGGTCGAAAAACGCGGAAGCGCCAGCCCCAAAGAACCGGGACCAGGCGCTTCCGATGGAACGAAACTTGCGGCTGCTATACGTCCTGCCAGCCGCTGCCTTCCGTGAATGTGGCAACTAGGGTGCCCACGCCTGCCTGCAGCGAATTCGATGGATCTTCGTACAGCGAAGCCTCGGTTGCCCGGCTGTGGGTGATGAGCTGCTCGGCTTCCAGCTTCGCCTCCGGCACGGTGGCTCCGATGATCCCTGTGCGGGCCGGAAGGGCGGGGGTGTGCACTACCTCGGCATTGGTCTCCGAGAGCGGGATGGTGGTCCCGGTTTGAATCTCGTCGTGCGGGAACTCGAATTCGGCGTCATCGGGGGCAGGGGGAATCGTGTACTCCAGGAAGTAGTTCATTCCCCCAGCCTTGCAGATAACCGGCGCGCCAGAAACCCTGCCCCGCCGCTGATGGGGAATGAGCCGCTTGTGGGGAATGAAGAGCACCCGCGGCACACCGAACCTCCCTGGGAGAGACTCCGTTCCTACCGTCCGGACGCGTATCCCTGTGCACCGCGCGGGTTAGCGGCAGCCTGCAGCACGCCGGTCCCGGGATCGCGTACGACGGCGGACAGCCGTCCCAGCGTCCAGTCGCCTGCCCTGGTGATCCGGTGTCCCCGCCGCTCGAGCCCTGCGATAACGTCATCGCCCAATCGATCCTCGACGACGGCACCGCCAGGCTCCCAGGTGCGCGGCCAGAAGGACCCGGGCATCGATGTCGTGTGGAACGCCGGTGCGTCGATGGCCTGTTGCGGCGAGTACCCGCCCACGATGGTCCGCAGCAGGTACAGCAACTGCCACTGGTCCTGCTGGTCTCCCCCCGGCGAGCCCAGCGCCGACACCGCAACGCCGCCGCGCAGCACCAGCGTCGGCGTCAGCGTGGTCCGCGGTCGATTGCCCGGCGTCAGCGTGGACGGCGTGCCGGGCTCGAGCCATGTCATCTGCAACCGGGTCCCCAGGCAAAACCCGAGTTCGGGGATCGCCGGGGAAGACTGCAGCCAGCCGCCGGACGGCGTCGCCGCAACCATGTTGCCCCAACGGTCCACCACGTCGATATGGCAGGTGTCGCCGCGGGTCTCCCCGTTGCGTGCCACGTCTGGTTCGCCGATCGTGGGTTCCCCTACGCCGGCGGCGGCAGCCGCCGAACGTCCGCGGCCGGAAGAGGCAGAACCACCCAAAGCGGCTGCGCCGCCGTCGTCATTCGACAGCGCAGGCGGGACGTACTCGGTGCGAAGCGCGGGAACGTACGGCTCACGGCCGGGAACTGAACCCGGACGGAACTCGTGCGACGCCTCGTCCCTGATCAGCTCCCGGCGGGATGCCGCGTACTCTTCGGACAGCAGGTAACCGAGCGGGACGTCGTCGTCGCCGTAGTAAGCCTCGCGGTCCGCCAGGGCGAGCTTCTGGGCCTCCAGGATCGTATGCGCTCCAAGTTCCGTGGACGGATCGAGGCGCTCCTCGTCAAAGCCGGCCAGGATCGCGAGCGTCTGCAGCAGGGCCGGTCCCTGGCCCCACGGGCCGGTCTTGGCGATCGTGTGCCCGCGGAACTCGAACATGGCCGGTTCCTCGTACGACGCGCGGAAGCCGGCCATGTCGGCCATGGTCATGACGCCGCGGTGGTCAGTTCCGGACGAGTGGCGGTGCGGCGTGCGGACGCTTTCGGCCACGGCCCGGGCCACGAAACCCTCGCTCCATTCCCGGCGGGCAGCGTCGATGCGCTCCTCGCGGGTGTGTGCCGGCTCTGCCGCAAATGCCTCCCCAAGGCCGGCGCCGGCCTGCACAAGTCTCTGCAGAGTGCGTGCGAGCGCCGGATTCCGGACCAGGTCGCCTTCCTCCGGGATGCGCCCCTCTGGCATCCACAGTTCGGCAGACGCGGGCCAGTGCTCCCGGAACAGCTCCGCCACAGCCGAGATCGTGCCGCACACGCGCGCCAACACCGGGTGGCCGTCGCGCGCGTACCGGATGGCGAAATCCAAAACTTCGGCCAGTTCCCATGTTCCGTGGTCCCGCAGCAGCAACAGCCAGGCGTCGACGGCGCCGGGAACCGCCGCGGCCAGCGCACCCGATCCGGGCACCAGTTCCAGGCCTTCCCCACGGAAGTGCTGGACCGTCGCGCCCGCCGGGGCCGGGCCCTGGCCCATCAGGATCACCGGCTTCCCGGGCTCCTCGGCCGTGTTGAAGACGCCGGTCATGTCGCCGCCGGGCCCGTTGAGGTGCGGCTCCACCACATGCAGCACGAAGGCGGCCGCCGTGGCCGCATCGAACGCGTTGCCACCCCGCTCCAACACGGCCTGCGCAGTGCCGGTCGCGAGCCAGTGGGTGCTGGCGGCCATGCCGAACGTGCCCTGCAGCGTAGGACGGGTGGTAAAAGTCTCCGGCCTCGTAAAACTCATAGGGGCTACTGTAGTCACCGGTTTCCGCCGCACCACGGATAGGGCGCGCGCGACACGCTCCGCCCGACAGGCCAGAGACTACGTGAACCGCGCGACCCTACTTGCCCAGGCCGGCCCGCCGCAGAGCTTCGGCCATGGCGGTATCAGCTTGGGCTGGCTGGCCGGACTGCTTCGGCTGCCGCCGGCTGCTGTTCCGGTCGCCCGCCGAGCGGCCCGGATCATTCCCCTGGCGCGGTCCGGGCTTTCCGCTGGCATTGCCAGAATCGCCCGTCCGGTTCCGGCCGCCGTCGCGGTCGGCGCCTGCCGGGTGGCCGGCGGCGCGGCCCCCATCGGCGGCGCGGCCCCCGTCGCGGTCCCTGCCACGGTCACGGTCCCGGCCGCCCCGTCCCCCAGGCTGCGATCCCCCAGCCGGCCGTCCCCCAGGCTGCCTGCCCCCAACCGGCCGATCACCGGACGACCCGGGTTCGTCGTCGAGCCTGAGCGTGAGCGAAATGCGTTTCCGCTCCGGATCAGCCTCCAGCACCTTCACCCTGACCACCTGTCCGGACTTGACCACCTCGCGCGGATCGGCGACGAACCGGTTGGCGAGGGCCGACACGTGGACCAGCCCGTCCTGGTGGACCCCGACGTCCACGAACGCGCCGAACGCGGCCACATTGGTGACGGTTCCCTCGAGGACCATTCCAGGCTTCAGGTCGGAGATCTTCTCGATGCCCTCAGAGAACGCCGCCGCCTTGAACGCCGGGCGAGGATCGCGTCCCGGCTTCTCCAGCTCGGCGATGATGTCGCGCACCGTCGGAAGCCCGAAGGTTCCGTCCACGAAATCGGCAGGGTTCAGCCGGCCGGCGTCGGCCAGCGGAGCTAGCCCGCCCGCCCCTCCCGAAGCCCCCGAACCACCAGAACCACGCCCGGCACCGGCCGCCGTCAGGATCTTCCGCGCCACAGAGTAGGCCTCCGGGTGAACGCTGGAGGCGTCGAGCGGCTCCGCTCCCCCGGTGATCCGCAGGAAGCCGGCACACTGTTCAAACGCCTTGGCACCCAGCCGGGGCACCTTCTTCAGCTCGCTGCGTTTGGCGAACGGCCCGTGCTCGTTGCGGTACTTCACGATGTTCTCGCTCAGCAGCGGCCCGACGCCCGCCACCCGGCTCAGCAGCGCCGGCGAGGCCGTGTTCACGTCCACGCCCACGGCGTTCACGCAGTCCTCCACCACGGCATCCAGGCTTCGGTCGAGCTTCGATGCCGTGACGTCGTGCTGGTACTGGCCCACGCCGATCGACTTCGGATCGATCTTCACCAGCTCTGCCAGCGGGTCCTGCAGCCTTCGGGCGATGGACACCGCACCGCGCAGCGAGACATCCATCCCCGGGAGTTCGGCGGCGGCAAGAGCGGATGCCGAGTACACGGATGCACCCGCCTCGGACACCACCAGCTTCTGCGGCGCCGCCACACCGGTACCCGGGCCCGTGCCGGAGTCACCAGCGGAGGCAAGCCGCTTAATCAGTTCGGCCGCCAGCTTGTCCGTTTCGCGCGACGCCGTCCCGTTGCCGATGGCCACGAGTTCGACGGCGTGCTGCCGCGCCAGCCGGGTCAGCGTCGCCAGCGCTTCGTCCCACTTGCGCGCCGGGGCATGCGGATAGACCGTGTCCGTGGCCACCACCTTGCCGGTTTTATCGACCACGGCCACCTTCACGCCGGTCCGCAGCCCGGGGTCGAGGCCCAGCGTGGCGCGGTTTCCGGCGGGCGCTGCCAGCAGCACGTCCCGCAGGTTGGCGGCAAAAACGCGCACGGCCTCGTCTTCCGCGGCGGCGAACATCCGTCCACGGAGGTCAGCCGTGAGCCGCGCAAGAACCCGGGAGCGCCACGCCACCTGCGCGGTTTGCAGCAGCCAGGAATCGGCGGGCCGGCCGCGGTCGGCGACCCCGAGGAACCGGGCTACGGCGGATTCGTACCGGGAGCGCGCGGCGGCAAGTGCGTCGTCGTCGGCCGGGTCCGCTTCGGCGAGGTCCAGCTCGAGCACGCCGTCCTTCTCCCCGCGCAACAGAGCGAGGACACGGTGCGACGGCATCCCCGACGGCGCCTGCGAAAACTCGAAGTAATCCGCGAACTTCTGCCCCTCGGACTCCTTGCCCTTCTTGACCCGCGACACCATCCGGCCCTGCGTCCACAGCCGTTCACGCAGGTTCTCCGCCAGATCCGGGTCCTGGGCGACGCGCTCCACGAGGATGGCCCGCGCACCGGCGAGCGCCGCAGCGGCATCGTCGACAGCGTGGTCCGGGTTCAGGTACTTGGCCGCCTCGCGCTCGGGGTCGAGTTCCGGGCGCTTGAGCAGCGCGTCTGCCAGCGGTTCGAGCCCGGCCTCGCGCGCAATCTGCGCCTTGGTGCGCCGCTTGGACTTGAAGGGGAGGTAGATGTCCTCGAGCCGGGACTTCGTATCGGCGGCCACGACGGCGGCTTCGAGTTCCGCGGTCAGCTTCCCCTGCGCGGCAATTGCCTCCAGGACAGCACGACGGCGGTCCTCCAGTTCGCGGAGGTAGCGCAGCCGCTCGTCGAGCTCGCGGAGCTGGCCGTCGTCGAGCGTCCCGGTGGCTTCCTTGCGGTAGCGGGCGATGAACGGAACGGTTGACCCGCCGTCGAGCAGTTCCACGGCCGCCCTAACCTGCCAGGCCTTCACCCCGAGCTCGGAAGCGATCTGTTCGGCTATGCGGGCGGACACGTGATCATCGGGCTGGCTGCCCGGCCGGGGCGCGGGGGTGTCCTTCGGCTTGGTCCCGGCGGCGGTGGCGGGGCTTGGCATGGGCGTTGCAGGGTGCTGCGGCTGTTGAGTCACCAGAACATTTTGCCCTACGCGGCCCCATCCGGGCCGATCCCGGGTTGCATCGCGGGACCAAACCGCACTACCCACGGCCGACCTTAAGTGGTGTAGTGACTGTATGCAGCGGAGGTCATCGACTTAGGCGGTGCATCATGCAGGAATTGCTCATCATTCTTCAGGACGGCTTCGATGACGATGAAGTCGCCATCACGGTCAACGGCAAGGAGGCCCGGTACGACCGCGATGTCACCACCCGGGAGCTCCTGGGGATGGCCGAGGAAGTCTCCATTGAACTTCCGGCGAAGGGCGCAACGGTGGGGGTTGAAGTCACCAGCCGCAATCTCAGTGCGGAAATGAAGCTCCACGGCAGGCCGCGGAGCCTCCTTGTGTCGATTGAGGACGGCGAACTCGTGCTCAGCGAGGGGACGGGCCGCGAGGCATTCCTCTGAGGGAGTCTGATGGCACCGCCGCGCCGGAAGGGCGACATGAATGGTCTTCACGAGTTTCCCAGGGGTTGATGCCCGGTGAGAAACCAGCGGGTGCGTTCAGCGAAGCGGCCGGCCACCGATGGTCCCGCACGGCGCTCCTCCCGGGATTCTGTCCGGCCGTCGCCAGCGGCTGACGTTGAAACCGCGGCCGCCCGGGCCAGTCATACGCTGCTCGAGTGGCTGGGCGTCGCCATTCCGGCGCTCTCAGCCGTCACCGGCCTGCTGTTCGTGTTCGGCTGGACCTACACGAGCTCCCGGCTCGCCCACTTCGGCATCGACCACACCATCCTGGGACTTACCACCGCCGATTACGTGCTGCGCAGCGTCGACGCCATCTATATTCCCGCTGCGGCAATCCTGTTCCTGGTACTGGCGGCGCTGCTGCTGCATGCTGGAATCTCAGGGCTGCGCAGACGCGGGCGCGCGCTTCCCGCGCTGCGGCGGACTGGCATAACGGCGCTTGTTGCCGGCATATCCGCCGCCGTCCTGGGGATCTGGGCAATGTTTGTCCCGGTGCAGTTCGTGTCCCCCTATCTGGTGCCTTCGTTCCTTCAGGGCGGGGGGCTTGCGGTGGCAGCCTTCGGGTTTTTCCTGCTGCGCCGGCTCTACGCTGCACAGCAGCACCCGCCCCGGACCGGTATCCCCCGGTGGGAGTACCGCTGCTATTGGCTCGTGGTTTCGATCGTGGTCCTGAATCTTTTTTGGGCGTCCGCGCAATTCGCGTCGGCGCTTGGCAGCAACCGGGCCCTGGATGTAGTCCGCGATCTTGGCAAACGTCCGCTGGTGACCGTTTTCAGCAAGCAGTCGCTGGCTATTTCCCGTCCGGTGATGGAGCAAAGGATGCCGGGTGGTGACGTCGCTTACCGGTTCAGGTACACAGGGCTCCGGCTCATCATGACGGCCGGCGGGAAATACCTCCTTCTGTCCGAGGGCTGGTCCAGGGAGTCGGGTACAGCTGTTGTTCTTACGGACAGTCCGGATATACGCCTTGAGTTCGCTCCGGGAGGAGTCACCCGCCGATGACCATAATTTCGCCGCTGTTCGTATTGTCTGGCCTCGCGGTCCTAACCATGGTGTTGGGTGGCTGCGATCCCGGCCAGGCTTCGAGCCAGGTGACTCTCATCGCCGGTGGACAGCCGACCGGCGGTGTCGTTCCGCCGTGGCCCTCGGGAGAACCCGAGCCCAGCGGCATACCTCTGCCGCAGGGCGCGCCGCCCCCACGCACGCTCGCCTTTGCTGCGCCGGCTGACTCCCGGACTCCGGAGACGGAATCACTGGAGGTGAAGGCAGGCGACGAAGGCCTGTCCATATCGTCGGTGACCTTGTCCACTCTCGCCGGACAGGACAACTTCTCCATCACAGGCAATACCTGCAGTGGCGCTGATCTCGGTTCAGGCCAGAGCTGCAGAATCGAATTCTCGTTCCGGCCCGGCGGTGATGGCCGTTCGAAGGCTGAAGTGGTTCTGCGCTCGAAAGAGGAAAAACCGCTGGCAATCGTTTACCTGGACGGCCGGACCACAGCAGCCACCGCCACACCAGGGCCGGTTATCACAACGTCAGCTGACACACCGGAACCGTCACCGACTACGGGCACCAGCACCCCTGGCCCGGATCCCACCTACACCGGCACTGACGTGCCCTCGCCGCCGGCAACATCGGTTGACCCGCCATCGACGCCCCAATCCACTGTCACGCCGTAACGCAGCCAGCCGCCGCATTTCCTGGGTGTGGGAAGGCTATGCCCCGCCGCTAACCTCGGCTAGCGCTTCATCCAGCACCTTCCCGAAGTTCGCGGCGTCGTGAGCGAACCGGCCGAGGAAGAGGCCAGAGACACCGTCCAGGGTGGGCAGCAGGCCGGGTTTCGCGGAGCCGCCGTAGATGACGGGGAGGTCCTGCAGCGCGTGGGCACCGAGCAGCTCCCGCAAAACACGTACGACGGCGGACACGTAGTCCGCGCTGGCGGGCTCGGCTGCGCCGATGGCCCAGACAGGTTCATAGGCGATGACCAGGCGGGCTGCCAGGTCCCAGTCGCCGTCGGCGGCGGCCCCGATCTGGCCATAGACGAATTGGGCGGCGGCTTCCGCGCCGGCCGTGTTGCCGCCATCGGTGCTGCCGGCGCCGGCACCGCCATCAGATAAAGCGCGCGTCTCCTCCCCCACGCAGAGCAGCGGGGTGACGCCGGCGCCGTCGGCCGCCCTGACCTTGAGCGCGATCATGGCGTCGTCCTCAGCGAAGTGCCGCCGTCGTTCTGCGTGCCCGATCTCCACCAGTCCCACGCCCAGCTCGGCGAGCAGCGACGGTGAGAGCTCACCAGTCCACGGACCGTCGGCCCAGCCGCAGTTTTGGGCACCCAGGACCAGCGCCGACCCGGCAAGGATTTCCCCTGCCGCTGGAAGCACGGGGAAAGAGGGAATCACAAACGGGACCACCCGCCCGGCCGCGAGGGCCGGGCGGGCGTCCACCTGTTGGCGCAGTTCATCCAGCCAGCGCAGGCTGTCCCGGTAGCCGAGGTACATCTTGGTGCTGACGCCGACGAAAGTCGTGCCGGGGTCCTTGATGGCCTGGCTGAGCTGGGTCACGGGGTTTCCTGCCTTTGCTGGTGGTGCTGAATGGTGTTGCTGCGCCTTTGCTGCTGGCTACTTTTCCAGCACGGGCTGCTTTTCTGCAGTGCCTGCGATGCCGGCAGCGTCGGTTCCGAGCAGGTCGTCCGCCTTGTTCTTGAACTTCCGGGTGCCGGACATCAAGATCGCTGCGAGGAACGGCAGCACACCGAGCGCGTAGACGCCCATGGTGCCGGTGTCCGAGGCGGTGACCTGGTTGACGGTGGTCCGCAGGATCGGGGCGACGAACCCGCCCAGGTTGCCCAGCGAGTTGATGAGCCCGATGCCCGCTGCGGCGGCAGTTCCGGTGAGGAACGCCGTCGGGTAGGACCACGCGATGGGGCCGATCGAGAGGAAACTGCACACGGCGAGGGTGATGAACACGATGCCCAGCGCCGGCAGGTGGTTGGCTCCCGCCCAGGCGGAACCGAAGATACACAGGCCCGTGGAGATGAACAGCCCGGTGCCCCAGGTGCGGCGGCGGATCACGGTGTTGGCAGCCTTGCCGATGAAGTAGCAGGCGAAGATGCCGAAGAACCACGGGATGGCGGCCATAAGTCCGACGGCGAGACCCACCTTCTGGCCGGTCAGCTGGGCCACCTGCTGCGGCAGGTAGAAGGTCACGCCGTAGACGGCGATCTGCAGGCAGAAGTAGATGACGGTGAAGTACCAGACACGGCCGTTCTTCATGGCGGCAAGGACGCCGCGGGGGCCGGACTCTTCCTTGACGTTGTCCTCGAGGGCCATGACGTCCTGCAGGGCCTTCTTCTCGTCCCTGTTGAGGAACTTGGCCTCCTGCGGGCTGTTGATCAGGAAGAAGTAGGCGGCGATGCCGGCCACGACCGCGAGCATGCCTTCGACGAAGAACATGACCTGCCAGCCCTGCACGCCGGGAACCTGGTCGCCGATGTTGATCAGCCAGCCGGACAGCGGGGCGCCCATCATCTGGGAGAAGGGCTGGGCCAGGTAGAAGATGGCGAACATCTTGACGCGGACCTTGTTCGGGAACCAGGCGGCTAGGAACATGATGACGCCCGGGAAGAGCCCGGCCTCCGTCACGCCGAGGAGGAACCGCAGGATCACGAAGGAGACCTCGTCCTGGACGAAGGCGAAGCAGGCGGAGACGATGCCCCAGGTGACGGCGATGCGGGCCAGCCACACCTTGGCGCCGAACTTGGTCAGGAGCAGGTTGCTGGGGATTTCAAACAGCGCGTAGCCGATGAAGAAGATGCCGGCGCCCAGCGCGTAGGCGCCTGCGGTGATGCCTTTGTCCGCCTCAAGCGCAGCCTCGGCAAACCCCACGTTGGTGCGGTCCAGGAAGGCAACAATGTACAGGATGACAAGCATCGGCATGAGCCGGAAGGATGCCTTGGAGATGGCCGATTTGAGAACCGGTGACTCCAACAGCTCCTTCGTGGCGGATGTGGATGTGACAGTCATTCAAACTCCTCTTTGAGTAAAAGTGAGCAAATCAGGGCACAGCGAACGGACCCGTCCGGGAGGAACGGATTCCGGGTAAATCAGGTTGTTACAGCGAGAAACTCAGATCCCGAAGGCGATGAGCAGCACGCCGGCCAGGCAGGCGAGGACGCCGACGGCCAGGTAGATCTTGCGTTCCTTGGTCCACGAGCTAAGCATTGTGGTCCTTCCTAGTGCATGTAGAGGCCGCCATCCACATTCAGCGTCTGGCCGGAGATGTACCCGGCGTCCTCGCTGATGAGGAAGGCGATGGCTGCGGCGATGTCCCGGGTGGAACCGACGCGGTTCACCACGAGGTCCTTGACCAGTTCGTCCTTGCGTTCCTGGCTGAGGGTGCCGCCCATGATGTCGGTGTCGATGGGGCCGGGCGAGATGGCGTTGACGGTGATGTCGTACTCGCCCAGTTCGCGGGCCGTGGAGCGGGTCAGGCCGATCACGCCGGCCTTGGCCACGGAGTACGGGGTCTTGGAGAACGTTCCGCCGCCGCGCTGTGCGGAAACGGACGAGATGTTCACGATGCGGCCGATCCCGTTCTTCACCATGGACTCCGCGACGCGGCGGGTGGCGTAGTGGACACCGTTGAGGTTGATGTTGAGCACGCGGTCCCATTCGGCGGCCTCGAGTTCCAGATACGGGACCGGCGAGCTGACGCCGGCAACGTTCGCGAGGGCCACGATCTGCGGCAGCTCAGCCTCGATCGAGTCGATGGCCGCACGGACCGACGCCTCGTCGGCGACGTTCGCTCCCACGCCGTGCGCCTTCACACCGTACTGGCTGGCGATCTCCTTGGCCGTGGCCTGGCAGAGGGCGTCGTCGAGGTCGATGATGCCGATGTTCCAGCCCTGCTCCGCCAGGTAGTTCACCGTGGCCCGGCCGATGCCGCGCTCGGAGACGGCGCCTGTGACGATGGCCGTGCGTTCGGACGGAAAAGTGCTCATATATGTTCTCCTGAGTGGTAAGGGACCGGTTGCTGCCGGGCGGAATCACCGGCAGCAACCGGAGGAAATCGGGCAGCACAACAGGAGGGCAGCTGCCCGGGGCAGCGCCCGCCTGCTGTGGTGTTTAGTGGATCGGTGTTTAGTTGATCGGTGCTTAGTTGATCGGTGCCGGGCCGAGTTCCTCGATCAGCTTCTGCATCGCAACGTAGGCCTTGTTGCGGTAGGCGATCAGTTCGGGCGTCCGTTCGGCCGGAACGTTCAGGAACCCTGCACCGGTCTTGGTGCCCAGCTTGCCCGCCTCGACGAGGTCCGTAAGGATCTTCGGGGTGGCGAAGCGCTCCGGGAAGTCGGTCTGCAGCGACTTGTAGCAGAAGTTGTAGACGTCCAGGCCGGCCATGTCGGCGATCGCGAACGGGCCGAAGAACGGCAGCCGGAAGCCGAAGGTGGTGCGGACCAGGGTGTCCACGTCCTCCGCCGTCGCAATGCCCTGCTCCACCAGCTGCGCGGCCTCGTGGAAGAGCGCGTACTGCAGGCGGTTCAGCACGAAGCCGGTGACGTCCTTGACCACGGCCGTCTCCTTGTTGGCGGAGTGGACCAGGTCGCGGACCGCGGCAACCGTCTCGGTGGAGGTGCCCTCGTGAGGGATGATCTCCACGCCGGGGATGAACGGCGACGGGTTGGAGAAGTGCACGCCGAGGAAGCGCTCCGGGTTGGCGACCGGCTGGGACAGCTCGGCGATGGAGATCGTGGAGGTGTTGGAGCCGATGATGGCGTCCGGACGGGCGGCAGCGCTGATGCGGGCCAGGGTCTCGTGCTTGATGGCGATGACCTCAGGCACGGCCTCCTCGATGAAGTCGGCGTCCGCCACGGCCTCCTCGATGTCCTTCGCGGCCCAGAGGTTCTGCTTCAGGATCTCGGTGGAGCCTTCGGGGAACAGGCCGTCGGCGACGAACTGGTCGGACTCGGTGAGCAGGCGCTCGTAGTTCTTCTGCGCCACCTCGGCGGACACGTCGGCGAGGGCGACGCGGGCACCGCCAAGGGCGAGCACCTGGGCGATGCCGCCGCCCATGTAACCGGAGCCGACGACGGCGAACTTGCGTGAGCTGGTGGGTGTTTCAGTCATGTTCAGTCGGCCTTCGTGTAGTCGGGTTCGTACGAGCAGATGGCGTCAACCTTGGCGGCTGAGGAGGAGTTCACATCGAAGCGGTGCCCCAGCCATTCGCCCACGAGCTTCTTGGCAAGTTCCAGCCCGATGACGCGCTGGCCCATAGTGAGGACCTGGGCGTTGTTGCTGAGCACGGAGCGTTCCACGGAGTAGCTGTCGTGAGCGGTGACGGCACGGATGCCGGGCACCTTGTTCGCGGCAATGGCCACGCCGAGGCCGGTGCCGCAGATCAGGAGCGCGCGGTCCGCTTCGCCTTCGGCCACCTTGCGGGCGGCAGCCACAGCCAGGTGCGGGTAGGCGGTGGAGTCGTTGGCCGCCACCCCGATGTCCTCGACGGAGGCAACGCGCGGGTCGGCCTCCAACAGGGCCTTCAGTGCTTCCTTGTATTCGACGCCGGCCTCATCGTTGCCGATGACAATGCGCCAGCCTTCTGTGTTGCTCATTCTGTTGCTCCGTTTCCGGCCGTCGGGGCCATGTGGGATACGGCCGGTGTGGAATCGGCCGTTTCAGATGCGAGGTAGGTGGCAACCCGTTCGACAATCAGTCCGAACGAAATTGCACCGGGGTCCGGGTGGCCGAGGCTCTTTTCAGCCAGCGGGCGGGCCCGGCCCTTGAGGGGGCGCAGGTCCGCGGTCCGGCGGGCCGCCTCGGTGGCGGCGGCAGCGGCACTGGTGAGGGCTCCGGCAAGGGAGGTCCCGCCGTCGAACGCATCCTTGAACGCGTCGCGGAACGGCAGGAGGGCGTCAACCATTGTCTTGTCCCCCGGCTCTGCCTTGCCGAGTTCGGTGATGGCGTTGGTGAAGGCGGACACGGCGGCGGCCGCGTCCCCGGCGTCGTACGACTCCCGGTTGCCCAGCGCGAGACCTGCGGCCATCACGGCCGTCCCCCACAGCGCGCCGGAGGTTCCGCCGGCGCGCTCGCTCCAGGCTTCGCCCGCGGCGGTGAGCACGCGTTCAACCGAGGCTCCGGCGTTCTGCTCGCCGGCGGCGGCGGCCGCGTCAACACCGCGGCGCATGCCGATGCCGTGGTCGCCGTCGCCGGCAATCGCGTCCAGGTCGCCCAGTTCCGCTTCATGTTCGACGACGACGTCCCGCACCTGGGCGAGGACGGCGGCTGCCAGCCGGCCCAGGTTGGCGGACGCCGCGGTTGCCTTTTCGGTCTCCGCTTCCGCCGACTCGTCAGTGCCGGTGAGTTCGCGGCGGGGACGCGGCGCGGTGTTGCCCTTGCGGTATGCAGGGGTGTCTGCCGGTGCGGCCCAGAACTGCTCGAGTTCGTCGTCGAGCCACAGCAGGGTAAGGGAGAGCCCGGACATGTCCAGGCTGGTGACCAGCTCGCCGCACTCCGGCTCAACGACCGTCAGGTTGGCGGCGTTGAGGAGCTTTTCGACCTTGCCGAACAGGAGGAACAGCTCGTCGTACTTGACGGTGCCCAGACCGTTGACGATGGCAACCACGCGGTCGCCGGCGTCGTCCGGCTTGTCCTCGAGCAGCCGGGACACCAGCAGTTCAGCAAGCTCGGAGGCGGTGGGCATGGGGTGCTCGGAGATGCCCGGTTCGCCGTGGATGCCCAGGCCAAGCGACATCTGGCCGGCCGGCACGTGGAACAGCGGCTCGGTGGCGCCGGGCAGCGTGCAGCCGTCGAAGGCGACGCCGAGGGACCGCGTGCGGTAGTTCGTCTTGATGGCGAGGCGCTCCACCTCGTCGAGGCTCAGGCCCGCCTCGGCCGCGGCGCCTGCGATCTTGAAGACCGTCAGGTCGCCGGCGATGCCGCGGCGCTTCTCGATCTGGTCCAGCGGGGCACTGGCGATATCGTCCGTGACCAGTACCGTGCGCGTCTCGATGCCCTCGGCGTTCAGGCGAAGCTGTGCCTGGCCGAAGTGCAGCACGTCGCCGGCGTAGTTGCCGTAGCTGAGCAGCACGCCGCCGCCGGCGTTGGCTGCCTTGGCCACGCGGTAGACCTGTCCGGCGGCCGGGGACGCGAACATGTTGCCGCACGCGGAACCGGCGGCCAGGCCGGGCCCGACCAGGCCGGCGAAGGCCGGGTAGTGGCCCGAGCCGCCGCCCACAACCAGGGCCACCTGGCCGGCGGGGATCTCGGTGGAGCGGGCTACGCCGCCGTCCACGCGGGCAACGTACCCGCGGTTGGCGGCGACGAAACCGTCCAGCGCCTCATCTGCGAAATCAGCGGGATTGTCGAAGATCTGAGTCATGGTTCCTCATTGAATCCGGGTTGGATGATCGGTTGCTTCTAGTGAGGCGCCTCTAGCGGGCGACGGCGGCGGGCTGCTGCCGTCCCTGCGCCACCTGGCTCTGGCCGAGGGCGTAGCCGTCCTTCTTGGGCAGGACGTGGCGGCGCAGGTAGTCCTGGTTGCTGGCCGTCACGGAGAGGCCGTCGCCGCCGTAGTGCTCGGTGCACAGGATGCCCTGGAAACCAACGGAGAGCGCCACCTTGAACGCCTCGCGGTAGTTGATCAGGCCGCTTTCCATCGGGGCGGGCATGGCGACGTACATGTCGCGGGCCACGTCCTCGTCCCGGATGTAGTTCTTCATGTGCCAGTAGTTGGAGTACGGCAGGGTCTTGGCAACCATTTCCCGCCAGTCCTCGATGGGCCGGTGCAGGCGGATGAGGTTGCCGAGGTCCGGGTTGAGGCCGACGTTGGACAGGCCGATGTCCTGGACGAACTGCACGGAGGAGTCCGCGGTGCCGATGTAGGTGTCCTCGTACATCTCGAGCGAGAGCAGGATGCCAACCTCAGCAGCGTGGCGCCCAAGTTCCTGGAAACGCGAGACGGCGTTGTTCCAGGCCTCCTTGTCCCCGACCGGGTCCTTGTAGCCTTCGACGGTCCAGAACCAGAGCTGCTTCTGCTGCTCCGGGGTGATTGCCTGGTGCAGCCCGAAGGAGACGACTTCACAGCCCAGTTCTGCTGCCGCATCGATGGTGCGGTGGCTGTAGGCCAGGTTGTCCTCCCACTTGCCCTCCTGAATGATGCTCTGGCGGATGGCGGAGATGACCGGGATGCCGATGCCGACGCTGTCAGCGGTCTGCTTGAACTCGGCGAGGCGCTCCTTGCTCAGGTCGCCGGGGCGGACCCAGCTGTCGGTGAGGTCGGCATTGGCGAAGCCTGCTTCCTTGACCTCGGTGAAGACCTCGGCCCAGGCGGAGGCATCGGCGTCGTTGATGTGGGTGCCCTGAGCGTCAACGCCCGGGAACTGCAGCAGAGCGGCGGTGATGGGCCAGTTGTCGGCGGTGTAAGCCATTCGTGTTCACTCCCTCGTGGAATCCTGTTTCCTATAGGATTTACTATCTAGTAGCAGTTGTCAAGGTCACACCTTCAAGAAGCGCATTCTTCTGAGCGATCATCGAAGATCCTATAGGGATGACGCCGGCCTGTGAAGCGGCCCACATCGGAAGCCGTGCGCCACTGCACCTTCCACGCTACGCTTCTCCCAGCCACGTAGCAGCAGAGGCCGTTCCCAGACCTGGAAACACCCTCTGCTGCTTCTTACATTGGCGGCGGCACCGGCCCTTCTCCTCCGGGGCGGGCCCGGCTCTACTCCTCCGGGGCGTCGGCCATTGCGCGTTCGCGGACCTTCTGGATGTGCGCCGCCATGGCCGCTTCTGCCTTGTCCGGGTCGCCGCTCGACAGCGCGTCCAGGACGGACTGATGCTCGGCGATGGCGTATTCCGCGTCGGTGATGCCCACCCCGCCAAAAAGCCGGAAGCGCTGGACCTGTCCGCCCAGGGCCGCATAGGCACCCACCATGAACTGGTTGTCGGTCTGCTGTGCGATCAGCTGGTGGAAGCGCTCATCGGCTTCGAGATAGTCCTTGTACTCCACAAAGGACGGGCCGCGCGGCGCGGATTTCAGGTCCTCGACTGTCTGTTCAAGCTCGGCAAGGCGGTGCGGGTTCAAGCGCGCGCAGGCGAGGCGGGCGTTGACGGGCTCGATCGCCAGCCGGGCCTCCATGAGATCCGCAAAGTCCTCCCGGGTGAAGACCGGCGCAACGCGATACCCCTTGAGCGCCACCCTGCGGACCATGCCCGTGTGTTCCAAGCGGGCCAGTGCTTCGCGGACAGGAGTCGGGGAAACGTCCAGCTCACGGGCAGTTCCGTCAATGCTGACGGCGGCCCCTGGTTCCAGCCTGCCGTCCATCAGCGAGGCGAGCAGCTCCTCGTAAACGTGGTCGGCCAGGACCTGACGGCTGACCGTCCGGCCTCCCTTGCGCCCGGTCTGATCCTCGGGCCGGCTGCCGGCGCGGGTGCCGTTGGACGCTTTTTGCATGATCAGATCCTATAGGGAGGCCTCAGGGAGGGCTGCACCCGTGACATTGCCATCAGGCGCAGAAGATCTTGGAGTTATTTGTGTTGACCGACAGTGTGGTGATTTCAGCGGACACCCACTGCCCGTCAACCTGGGCTCGTACCCGGACAGCAAATCCCGCGCTGGCTGAGCCTATGGCGGACGTCACCAGCGGTGACGACGGCTGGAGGACAATGGACGATCCCACGCTGGATTCGGTCCCGTAGGAGCCGGAGAGGCTGCGTGAGGAGATGAGTGGCGGCTGATTGACCGTTCCCACCGTGGTTATGGTCAGGGTCAGGGACCTGTTGCTGTTGTTTGAGCCCTCGGTGCAGGCGATGGAAATCGGGGACCAGTCGGCGGCGGAGACTGTCAGGTTCGCCGTCGCTGACTGCTGCCAGAGTGCGACGGCGGAGCTCCCGCCGATGCCCAGCAGCACCGTCAGCATGAAAGCGAAGAGCGCCAGCATTGCGCCGGGGACCTTGGCCTGGACGACGTCCGGGGTTTTCATGCCGCCGTGCCTGCTTCGCGGCGCCGGCTGCGGACGTTCCGGAAGATGAGGAGTGCGCCGTATCCGATGAGGCCGGCAGCGCCCACCGTCACCCAAAGGCCACGATCGGAATTCCCCAGCGCGTTGGCGACATAACCGGCGTAAGGGACGGCGTAGAAGAGCTTGCCATTCACCTGTGGCTCACGAACGGGGTTGGGATCGCTGGTGTCGTTGTTGTCGCCCTTGGTGATGAGGGTCTTCTCCCCCGTCTGGGTGGTTCCGAAGCCAACGATGCGGTGCGTCTCCACCGCGGGCTTTCCCGACTCCAGTTGGAACGTGATGACATCCCCGGCCTGCAGTTCGCTAAAAGCCGTGGGCTTGACCACGAGGTAGGTACCCGGTGAGTACTTGGGGGCCATGGAATTCGTCAGAACGGCGTAGGTTTGGGAGCCGGTGGCCTTCGGAGCGAGGATCAGGACCAGGGCGGCGAACAGCGCGACCATCAGCAGCACGAAGTTGACGGCTCTGCCTGCCGCCGCGAGCCAGCGGAGGGGCGGGCGGACTCCATCGCGGGTGTTGTCCGTGCCGGAGTCGCCTGGATCCGCACCGTCAGCGGGACGGGCAGCGGACGCATCCGCCGTCGTAAGAATGCTAGGCGCAGCCACTGGGCACCCCGCAAAGTTGCGTTGCAGTGAGGGGAATCGAGATGCTCACGGCTTGTCCTTTCACGGCGGCTGGAGCGTTGGAGGCGAGCCTGACTTCAAAGCACAGCGTCGTGCTGGCGCCCTTCGGGACAGTGACCGGAGTGAGGCCGGTGTACCCCGTCGTGCCGCACGTGGCCGCGCTTGTTGCGGACTTGGCGCTGACGGTGAGGTACGTGGCCAAGCTGCCTCCCCCGGCGTTGGTAAGCACCGGCGCGCCTGAGGTGACGCTGATGTTGAACTGGCCACCGGCGTCGGAATTGTTCGTGGCGGTAATGCTGGCGTAGACAGCGGTTCCGGGCATCAGCGCGGCCAGGGGAATTGACTGGGTAGTGACCGCCAGGTTTGCGGGAGTCCCTGCCACTGTCATGCTTGTGAGCTGGTTGGAAGGCGCCCCGGCGAGGTTGACGTCGAAAGATGCTGACGTCACCGTGCCCGGCGCTGCGGCAGCAGCGGCCGACCAGAGTGCGTAGCTGCCCTGAACGGTCAGGAGGCCCAAGAGCACCGCCGCGGCGACAAGTGCCGCGGCCCGCAGGTGGCGCGGGATGCTCATGGCTCCTCCTGACCCTAGTTTGGTGGTACTGGCGTTTGGACTTCCGGCCGCCTCGAGCGGCGGCCGGAAGCGGCTTAGGTACCGGCTACGACGGGGACGATCTGGTTCAAAGTGAAGGCGACCCTGCCGAAGTTGTAGCTCTTGGTTACGTCGGCGCGGTTTGCAGTGCCCGACTTGAACTCAAAGGTGATTGTGGCGGTGACCGTCCCGCTGGTGGTCAGCGGGTTGCTCACAACCGCGCTCGGGGAACCGGCGGTCAGGACAGGGTTGGTCACAACGACGTTGTCGGCGGTAAACCCGTTCACGGCACCGGTGCCTGTGGCGGCGATGCTGGCAGCCATCTTGTCGCCGACGAGGGTGACGTTCAGGACCTGGGTGTACGTCAGCTTGTCGCCGGGAACCACCCTGTAGTTGCCGATGTTGGCGATGGTGAGGCCGGCGTCGTCCGTCCAGACACCTGTGTCTGCCACCACGTTCAGGTCGCCGGCGACGACTGTGCCGGGAGTGGCGGACTGGGATGCGTTCCAGGAGGCCAGCGTGCCGCCTCCACCCAGCAGCAGCGCCGCACCAACGGCGATGGCGGCGGTTCCCTTGATTAGTGCGCTGTTCTTCATGGTGAGACCCTTCAAGAAGTGATGGATAGATTTCCCCTGGAAAGAACAATGCCGTCCCCCGCTCAGGTATCCATGCGCCAAAGCGTCAAGATTCACTCAAGAACGTTGCCCCTTAAACCAATGGAGCCGCCCCCGGCGAAGGGGCGGCTCCATCAGTGGATCACGGCTCGTTCGAGCAGAGGAGGCTAGGCCGGCTGGTACACCGGGTAGTCGGTGTAGCCCTTCGCACCCTCGGCGTAGAACGTGGACTGGTCAGGTTCGTTCAGCGGCAGGCCCTCACGCCAGCGGCGGGCGAGATCCGGGTTGGCGATGGCGGGCCGGCCCACCACGACGGCGTCCGCGTGTCCATCGGTCACGAGCGAGAAAGCCTCCTCGCGGGTGGTGATGACGCCAAAGCCGGTGTTGACCAGGAACGGCCCGTTAAAGCGTGACCGCAGGTCCTGGACCAGGTCGCCGGTCGGGTCGGCGTGCAGGATGCTCAGATAGGCCAGGTCCAGCGGGGCGATCGAGTTGACCAGCACCTCGTAGGTTGCCCGGACGTCGGCGGAATCCGTTTCCTCGATGCCCTGGACATTGTGCTCGGGCGAGATGCGGATTCCGACGCGGTTGGCGCCGAGTGCCTCCACGACGGCGTTCACCGTCTCGATCACGAAGCGGGCGCGGTTCTCGGGCGAGCCGCCGTAGCTGTCGGTGCGGACATTGGTGTTCGGCGCCAGGAACTCGTGGAGAAGGTAACCGTTGGCGGAGTGCAGCTCCACGCCGTCGAACCCTGCCTCGATGGCATTGCGCGAGGCCGCGACGATTTCCTCTCGGACGATCGGCAGCTCGTCGATGGAGAGCTCGTGCGGGACCGGGTGCGGCTGCTTGCCGTTGTAGGTGCGCGTTTCACCTTCGACGGCGATTGCACTGGGAGCCACGACGCGGTGGCCGCCGTTGATGTCCTCATGCGAGACGCGGCCGCCGTGCATGATCTGGGCGAAGATCCGGCCACCCTCAGCATGGACGGCGTCGGTGACCTTCTTCCAGCCTGCAATCTGCTCGGCGGTGACCAGCCCGGGCTGTCCGGGGTAGGAACGGCCGGCGGGGCTGGGGTAGGTTCCCTCGCTGACGATGAGGCCGAGGGACGCGCGCTGGCGGTAGTGCTCCACAACGAGCGGGCCGGGTACGCCTTCCTTGCCGGTGCGAACACGGGTCAGGGGTGCCATGACGAGGCGGTTGGGGAGTTCGTGCTCGCCGAGTGTCAGCGGGGAAAACAGCATGCGGAGTTCCTTTCACAATGCATCAGGTTCACCAGCTGTAACTGTGGCGCGCGTGCAACTATTCCGTGTGTGCCGCACTTCACCTCCCCAAGGGACAGCCTTCGCCGCGGGGGTTTGCGAGGCAATCGTCGGCGTAGTTGCGCGTGACGGATCGCCAGACACTCACCGTTTGGGGTGGAGAGCTGAACTGACCTTGATTCGGTATGGGAAGGTTCGGGCCGCCGTTCACGGAGTACGTTCCTTGGAAGTATGTAGTGAGGACGACATTGAAGTCACCGGTCGCTGCGTAGGCGTGACTGGTACGGGTCTTCTCACCCCAGCGGTTTTGAGGGAGCGGCCCGCCCATGGTGGTAGTCGGGCCAAGCGAAGTCCCGTCACCATAGTCCCACCGGTATTGGACGGGCTTGGCGATGATGTGGATTCGCTGGGCCAAGATGGTGATGTCGAAGGGCTGCTCTGTGGCCTTTGCGTAGAAGTTGGTTTCCGCGCCACGAAGAGTGTGGGGGCTCGGTTGCGCCGTCAGCGTTCCCGGCGCAATAGGCAGGTTTTCGAACGCCTCTTGAATCCGGGCAGCGATCCTCGGCAGCAAGTCCTCGGGGTTCCGATCATAAAGGCACGTCGGGCCGCCACCGTTTCCTGTCCAGTCCGTCCACTGAGGTTTCTCTATCTCCCGAGGAGCAACCTTCCAGACCACAGGGGTCCCCGGCTTCCCATCGGCCCTGGGCGGACAAATGCGTTGATTTGCCAAGCAATCGATAGCCAAGTTGCCGTCGTCCACTTGGCACTGGGGAAATGCGTTGTACTGGTTCGGATCGTTGCTGACATAGCCCGGCGGGGCGGGAACCATCTCCCCACTGTCCTCGTCCGGGACCCAAGCGCCAACAACGAGGTGTGTTTCGCCGTATGTGGCCGAACCACCGTAATCGTCGTCCAGTGCATAACCGTGCTGTTGGAAACTAAATGCCAGCAATGCGGCAAGCGTAACTGAAATAATCGCCCGCTTTGTCACGATTTCGCCGATCAGCGAACGGGATGCAGGTCAGCCACGGTCCAGCGATTGCCCGAATACGTCGCTATAACTACCGAAGCGGTATTCGATCCAGCAGCAGGACTTCTTCCGACGCTTTTATCCGCCTTATAGAACTGCGTTTCTTCCTGGATGACCTGCACGAGAACCTGCTGACTCCCCGCTCCCGTCTTGAAATTCGCCTCAATTGAAGGAGCCGAAAGACGACCACCAACCTGCCAACGCCCCTCTTTGTACCCGATCGCAATACTTTTCTTGAGAAGGTTACAAAACTCGCAAGAGCCGGAAGTTAGCTCCGCCCAAGACGACAAGTCACCCGTCTCGAAGCCGTAATTCAGTAGGGCGTACCAATACTTCGTGAACGCCTCCAGGCCCTCCTTCGTATTCTTGTCGGCCAGGGGCGGCTTGACCGGTACAGGCACGTTCTGCGCCCGGCCCTTGGCATCGGCCGGCTTGTAGACGGGTGTCGGCTTGGGCGTCGGAGTGGCGCTGGGTGTGGCGGATGCCGAACCGGAAGTGGACAGGGCTGGCGACGCCACAGCAGAGGCAGTCGGTCCGGCCTGAGGCTCGCCTCCACCGCTACAGCTGGTGAGCACAAGGACGGACACAGCTACGGCAGAGATCAAAGGCAGACGGAGGCGTTCAGAAGAGCAGGTACGAGAAGTCATGCGCTAATCCCCCCGGATAGGTTTCAAGACATCTGTGTCCGAACAATGGTTAAAGGGTAACCGAGGTCACACTTTCCGGCTCAAAGTTATCCACAGGCCGCCCATGGCGCCTCACCGTGGTTGCTGGGAAAATCTCTCCGTACCCCTATCCTTTTTCTACAGCCCGTAGAAGAATGGAGCGCATGATGTTCAACCACACCGACGGCGATCCCATCCTGATCCTCGACGAAGAGCAATGCTGGCAGCTTCTGGAAAACACAAAGCACGGCAGGCTCGTGGTCACTGTGGCGGGCGAGCCGGATATCTTCCCCGTCAACTACGTGACCAGCCGCCGAAAGCTGTACTTCCGCACGGCGCCGGGCAACAAGCTGGCCCAGGTCACCATCAACGACAGGGTCCTCTTCGAGACGGACGGCATCATGTCGGACCAGGCGTGGTCGGTGGTACTCCGCGGCACTGCGCGCGTGCTGAGCAAGTCAGCGGAGATTGCCGAGGCCGAGGAGCTGGGACTCGCATCCTGGGTGCCCACGCTCAAGGACTTCTACGTCGAGATCGATCCGGGCTCCGTGACCGGCCGGCACTTCCAGTTCGGCGAGCAGCCGGAGCGCGATTTCTAGCGGGGCCGCCGGCCTAAACTGGGAGCATGGCGGACCGGCTGACACCTGAGCAGCGCAGCTGGAACATGTCCCGGATCCGGGGCAAGAACACCAAGCCCGAGCTGCTGGTGCGCCGCCTCCTGCATGCCAAGGGCTACCGGTATCGCCTGCACGGGGCCTCGCGCGGCGTCAAGCTGCCGGGAAACCCCGATCTCGTCTTCGCCGGCCGGCGCAAGGTGATCTTCATCAACGGCTGCTTCTGGCACTTCCATGACTGCAAGGTGGGCCAGCACTCCCCCAAGGCCAACGCCGAATTCTGGGAAACGAAACGCACCCGCACGCGGGAGCGCGACGCCAGCCAGCGCCGTCAGCTCGAAAACGACGGCTGGGACGTACTCACCGTCTGGGAGTGCGAGCTCAGGGACCTCTCCGCCGTGGAGCAGCAGCTGGAGACGTTTCTCGCAGCAGGCTGATCGGGAGCGAGGCCACGGGCCTCAGTGCTCGGCGGGAGCCAGCCGGTAGCCCACGCCGCGGACGGTCTGCAGCCAGCGCGGATTCTGTGCGGAATCGCCGAGTTTCTTGCGCAGGTTGCCCATGTGCACTTCCACGGACCGCTCGTCCGCTTCGCTGATGTAACTTCCGACGTCGTATGGTTCGTCCCGTAGACGGCGCACCAGGTCCGCTTTGGTACGGACCATGCGGCCCGCCTCGAGCAGGGCATGCAGCAGGTCGAACTCGGTGCGCGTCAGGCTCAATTCATGGCCGTCAACGGCAACGGTGCGGGATTCGTAACTCAGATCCAGGCCGTTGTGGGTGTACTTCCGCGCCTCACTCACAGCGGCGGCAGGTGAGCCGCCCTCTTCGGCAAGGTCCGGCGTCGAACGTGGGCGGCGCATCATGGCCGCAACCCGGGCACGCAGCTCGCGCGGCCGGAACGGCTTGGTGAGGTAGTCGTCTGCACCCGACTCAAGTCCGATCAGGGTATCCAGCTCTTCTGCACGGGCAGTGAGCATAACGATGTATGCGTCGGAGAACTGGCGGATCTGCCGGGCGACTTCGAAGCCGTCGATGTCCGGCAGTCCGAGGTCGAGCGTGATGACCGCCGGGTCAAGTTCCTTGGCGGCGAGAACACCCTCGGCTCCGCTGCTTGCCGCACGCACTTCAAAGCCCGCCTGCGTCAAAACAACGCGCACCAATTCGCGAATATCGTGGTCATCCTCAATGACCAGTCCTACGCGTGTATCACCCATCGCAGCCCCCTCAGCCCGCTACATCCCGTCTGCAGTATAGCTCCCGGCGGATATCCTGCTCCTATGCGTTTCTCACGCCCCGTCCAGATGGACCATCGCCCATGAGCAGTACCTGGAAAGACTCATCCGGACGGATCCGGTTCTTCCGGCGGCCTTTCCACGAGTATTCCCTGCGGGGCAGGGTGATGCTGAGCCAAATGCCGCTGTCCGTCACGGTAGGAATCACGGCTTTTCTTATCTTGGCGTTCTTCCCAGAAACGCTGCTAAATCCCCTTTTCATCAGTTTTCTGCTGTCACAGGCGGTAATACTGATCCTCTGTTTTGCCGTGCCCTGGCAGCAGCTTCCCTACCCCTCTTTCCTGGTGATACCGCTCTTGGATCTGGTTTCGATTTCCCTCGGCAGGGAGGGAGGCCAGGACAGCCTGACGGGACTGAGCCTGATGGCGGTTTTTCCGGTGATCTGGCTATGCGCGTCCGGGCTGTTCCCCAAGACGGCAGTGGCACTGTCCTTCTTCGGCCCTTTGGGAATCATCTGGGTACCGCTGTTTCTCCGCGGCGACGTCTCAGGTCCGGGCCTTGCGCGCTCCTTCCTGCTGCCAGTAATGATGCTTGGTATTGGAGTCACAGTGTCCGTCATGACGCTCAGCATGGTCCGGCAGCAGCGGGATCTCGAGGAGAAGGACTCCCAGCTTCGCGGTGTGCTGACCGGAAGCAAGCGCCAGGAACGGCTGTTGAACACTGTTCTGGACACGGTGCACCTGGGCGTCCTCGCCGTCGACGCCCAGGGCAATGACATCCTGATGAACCGCAAGCAGCGCAAGCATCACCAGCTGGCCACGCCGCCAACCATTGACGATCCCAACGAATCCCAGCTGCTGGTGTTCGCCGCCGACCGGACCACGCTGGTCCCCACCGACCAGCGGCCCGTCCGGCGCGCGATCCTCGGCGAGGAATTCACCGACTACCTGGTGTGGCTCGGAGCGGGAGCCGAACAACGCGCAATATCCACCAGCGCGCGGCCCATGCAGGACCAGGACGGCAATTTCGCCGGCTCCGTCATTGTGTTCAGCGACGTCACCGAGCTGGTGAACGCGCTGACCGCCAAGGACGACTTCGTCTCCAACGTCTCGCACGAATTCCGGACTCCACTCACTTCGATTCTTGGTTACGTTGAGCTTCTGCTGGACGACGACGACGATCTCACCGACTCCCAGCGCGGCCCGCTGGAGATCATCCGGCGAAACTCCGAACGGTTGCTCACACTGGTCTCGGATCTGCTCTCCAGCCGCAACGGCCAGCTGCTGGTCACCCCGGAGGCGGTGAACGTGGCTGAGCTGGTACGCACCAGCGTCACCGCCGCCCTGCCGCGTGCCGCAGAATCGGGCATCCAGCTGCGAGCCGACGCGCCGGCCACGCTTGAGGCCCAGATCGATGCCGCGCGCATCTCCCAGGTGCTGGACAACCTCGTCTCGAATGCGATCAAGTACTCTCCCGACGGCGGCGACGTAGTGGTGTCGCTGCGGTCCGAGGACGGCCACATGGTATGCAGCGTTAGCGATACGGGCATGGGCATGAGCCAGCAGGACCAGGAGGAGGTTTTCGCCAAGTTCTTCCGGTCCGCGGCCGTCCGCAATTCGACGATTCCCGGCGTCGGGCTGGGCCTGTCCATCAGCAAGGCCATTGTGGAAGCCCACGGTGGGCGCGTCTCGCTCGCCAGCGAGGTGGGGAAAGGCACCACGTTCACGTTCGCGGTGCCCGTGCAGAACTGAGTTCTGCATCGAGCTATCCATAGCGGAGAGATCCGGGTGCTGCGCCCTTCGCTGCTATGCCCGGTGGTCCTCGATCAGCCATCTGCCCAGCCGGCGCGCACGCCGGGCCGCGTCCAGGTCGCCCTCCGCCGCCGAGATGATCGAGCCCTTCATCAAAATGTGCCATGAGCGGGAAAAATCGTCAGTCCGCTGCAGCCCGGCCTCGTCCGCGAGCTGCTTCACGTGTTCCCGGATCTTGGCGAGGTAGTCGATGCTGGCCCGACCCAGCGGGTGGGAGGCGCCCATTTCCAGCAGCACATTGATGAAGGAACAGGCTTCAAAGTCCGTGCGGTGGAACCAGTCCGTGAAGACGTCAAAGATGGCGAGCAGCTGCTGCTCGGGAGCGTCCGCCCTGCGCCGGGCCTCCCCCATGATGGAGTTGACTGTCCAGACCTGGTCGCGTTTCTCGAGGAACGCCAACACGAGCTCATCCTTGGAAGCGAAATGGCGGTAGAAGGTGGCTTTTGCGACGCCCGAGCTGCTGATGAGTTCATTGATGCCGACATCCCGGATGCCGCGCCGGGCGAAGAGGTCGTACGCGGAGTTCACGATCCGTTCGCGCATCCTGGCAACACCGGACGCCGCAATCTCCTCGCCAATCGTCCGTCCTCCCGTTGTGAACGGGAAACCTTCAGTGGCGGCCGGCTGCGGCCCAGTCTGAAGCATTCCGGAAGGTGGTCTCCCGGCGCTCCACTGCTGGGAGCTGGGTACCTCTGCCATTGCGATTATTCTATCGCAAAAGGCGAGACAGACCTGTCTGTCTTGGGATATTGTTCTTAGTAAGTCCGTACAGTTTTCGGGTGCTTCTGCTCCTGTTTGAGTGCATGGTCTTCAGTTGCAGGCGCCTAGGCAAATGGTCCTGCCCGGTCACTGCCCCACACTGAGGCATACCTGAAAGTTGGACTGTCAGCATGGCAGACTATCTCCGGTGGGACGCCCACAACTTTCTCCACTCTGATGCGTATTTCCACGCGGCCGACTTCCGGGTGGCTGAGCCGTTCTCATCCCCGTCAGAGAATGCGTGGCCAGATGGCCCTCCCGACCAAGGCGTGGACGTGGACCGCCCCAACAACAACTCCTTGCGGTGGCAGGTCCTGGGCATCATTGCGTCTGTGCTGGAGGACAGCGATCCAGCCTGCGCCGGTGCCAGGCAACGGCTTCGGCAGTGTCTTGCGCACAACGTCGGGTCCCCGGAAAAGGCCCTCCTCGAGCATCTTCATGCCCTTCACGATTCAGAGCTGCACACTTCCGAGCTGCACGATTCTGAGGTGGAAAGCACCGAGGTGTACGGTTCTGCACCTCACGGCGAGCCGGAGGAACAGCGGGCCTAGCGGCCCAGGCTCGCCTGGCGCACCACTTCTCCCCAAGACTGCTGGGCAAGGTCGGCGACGGCTGCCAGGATCTCCGACGGCGGCCGTGAAAGATCCAGCGGAAACTCCACAATGTCGATGTCGGTGTTGAGGATGCGCCTCAGCTTCATCTCGCCCGCTCCGGCGTAGATCAGCCATGCCGTGGGAACGCGCAACGCCGTGCAATAGGCCAGCATCTGGAAATGGTCCGCCGTAAGCGACGCGCCCTGATCGCTGCCGGCGCGGTACTGGGCGTCGTACACCACCACCGGCCGGCCGCCCAGCAGGTGCACGGCGTGCGGGTTCACGGTCAGCCGGTCAGAGTCCCGGACGGCCTCGTTCAGCATCGCGTTGTACTGCAGCCTCATCTCGCCGGGGAAGGCCGCCATGGCCCGGCGCAGCGCCGCACCGACGAAATCCTCAAAGACCTGGGCCATGTCGACGACGAACGATGCCGTCTGCTGCTTCCCCTCCCCCGCTTCCGCGGATGCATTGCGCAGGATGACCTCCGAGAGCCGCAGGGCGGCGTGGTAGCGGAGGTTCAGCCGGCTGGCCCGCCACGGCGGAAGCGGAGCGCCCGCGTGGAGGCGGGTGACGTCGTCGAGCTTTCCCTTGAGCTGCCGCAGGCGGCTAAGGACATCCGGGCGGACTCCCGGGACGCGGGACATGCGGTCCAGGGCGGCGCGCAGGATGCGGTTTTCCGGGATGTCCTCAGTGAACTCGTCGTACGACACTTCCAGCGGCACCAGCATCCCCGGCCGGCGGGAGATCTGGTCCGAGATCCGGATGCGGCCCTTGACCGTGCGGAGCGAGTCGTGCACGGTCACGTACCCCTGCAGGACGCCACGCTGGAGGGCGCGCTCGGCGAGTTGCGCCAGGGATGCCGCCAGGGCACTCCACAGCTCGGCGTCCTCGTCCGCCTCCACGGTATCGTCGCGGAAGCCCTGGTCCCCGGCGTAGCTCAGGAGGAAAAGCAGCCGGTTCAGCCCCAGCCGGCCCTTGGGCCGCACGTCCAGCTGCACCTGCGGAGTGCGTACCGACCCCACCCTGCCGAGGGTCTCGATCCGGAACAGCCCCATGCCCATGGGTGTTGCCTTGGCCAGGCCGCTGGAGTTCACGAAGGCGGCGCTGTCCGGGTCGAGCTTCTCCACGGTGCCGCCGGAGAGCTCATCCAGGACGATGTGCCGCCTGCCCGGGGCGGAGCCAAGGCTGCCGCGGCTGCCGCGGGCAGCGGCGCCGGAACCGGCCGCCGCCGGGAACCCACCTGCCGTCGGGGAAACGGCCGCCGAGCCCGCCGTCGGGAAACCCGCGGGGGCACGGAAGCCGGCCGTCAGGCCGAGGCCGGCGGGACTAGCGAGCCGCAAGGCGTCCCAGCAGCTGGTCCAGCCCGAAGCGTTCCTCAAGCTGGGCCCGGTTCAGCTGTCCGTGGTAGTGCTCCTCCAGCAGCGGCATGAGTTCGTACTTCCAGATGCGGCGCAGGCCGGCAGGGGTCTGCGCGGCCTTCTTCATGAAGTAGGAGGGCCCGATCATGAGATCGCGGTCCCATTCATCGATCGCCTGGTTGAGCGCATCGAGGAGCAGCGCCGGCGTGGTGTCCAGCTGCCGTGCTTCCAGGAACCGCAGCAGCGATCCCTTCACCGGTTCGGTCTGCGGGTGCAGTTCGATGAACGCGAAGCGGCGGCGGATTGCGGCGTCCATCATCGCGATGGAGCGGTCCGCCGTGTTCATGGTGCCGATGATGTACAGGTTGTCCGGGAGCGTGAACGGCTCGTTTGGGCTGTACTGCAGGTAGATCCGGTCATCGCGGTATTCCAGCAGGAAGTACAGCTCGCCGAACACCTTGGCCAGGTTCGCCCGGTTCATCTCGTCGATGATGAGGAAGTGCGGCTTCGACTCGTTGCCCGGCTTCGCCGCCTCCTCCGCGAGCCGGCGCAGCGGACCGGCCACGAGCTTGAAGGAGACCTGGCCCTCGTCCGTCTTGTCCGGCCGGTACCCCTCGAAGAAGTCCTCGTAGGCATAGGAGGGGTGGAACTGGACGAGCTTCACGCGCTCGTCGGTGCTGTCCTGCGCCAGTTCCGCAGCGAGGTGCTTGGCCAGGTAGGTCTTGCCGGTTCCCGGCGGCCCGTACAGGACCAGCTGCCGGTTCTCCTCCAGCAGGTCGGCAATCTCCTGAAGCGGCTCCACCTCCATGTGGAGGGAGTCCGCGAACTCCTTGGTGACGGGGCGGAAGCCGCCCAGCACGGGGAGGGCGACGGTGGCCGGTGACGCGTCTGCGTCGGGCTCGGTTTCCGCTTCCGCCGGGAGCAGCGCCTGCAGCGCCTGCACCACCCGGGTCACGTCGACAACGATGCCCGACGTGGCCAGCTGGCGCTGGATGTGCCGCGGCAGGTCGGTCATGGCGTGCGCCTCGTCGAACCAGCGCACCTTGCGGCGCAGCCGCCGGTTGTCGCCGTTGTGGTCCGGCTCCCCGAGCACGACGCCGATGCGCACCGTACCGGCGCTCTGGTACAGCGCGAGGTCGCCCGGCTTCATCACGGTCAGGAAGGCGAAGATGGCGGTTTTGGTGTCCTCCCGCTCCACGTAGCCGAGGTGCTTGTAGTCCTCGTCAACGGCGTGCTGTACCAGCCCCGCCGTTACGCCGGGGTCAAGCAGGCGGAGGTGTTCGACGTCGAGCGTCACCTTCTCCTCTGCATGCCAGGCAGCCAGGAGCTCGGCGTTGTCGTGGTGGGTGCGCAGCAGCCAGGCACGGCGGCCCGGGTCCCCGACCTTGCGCCACTGGCTCACCAGCTGCCGGGAGTACCAGTCGATGCGCTGGCCTGCCTGCTCGTCCAGGTGCAGGCGGATGCGGCGGATGTCGGCGGTGATTTCCTCCTCGCTGTCCCCCTTCGCGCCGCCGACGAGGGAGGCGAAGGCGTCCCTGATCTCCTGGCGTTCGATGTCGGCCACCACCGGCTCGAAGTAGCTGGGCCAGGCGAGGTATTCGATGCTGCGCCGGATGGCCGGCTGATCTTCCGGCGTGCCCGCAGCCAGCTGGTGGAAGGCCAGCGGATCCTTCAGCGCCTGGCTGATGACCGCGGTGGACTGCCGGTCGACGTAGTGCACAAACCGGCACAGCCACTTCAGGTGGTCCCAGATGGTCCAGTTGAACTCCGCAGTCCGGTCGCGGATGACGCCGTGGTCGGTCATGCCGCGGTACAGCTCCTCGGGGAGCTCGAGCGGCGGCTCCAGCCAGGACGCTGCCTCGGCGACCCGCGCCCGCTTGACCTTGAGCGACTTGACCTCGTGCGCCAGCGGCAGCGACTGCAGGAAGAGGAGCTCCACGGCCAGTTGCTTCGCGGAAGGGGACGCGTCCGCCAGGTTGTGCCGCAGGTTGGTCATCATCGGCGCCTTGGCGTCGGCGACTCCCCGCTCGAGCCGTTCCAGCAGCTCCGCCGCGGCCTCCGCTGTCCACGTCTGCGTGCGGCCGTCCAATGCCGACGGCCTGCCCTGAAGACCGGCACCAAGCACGAACCAGGCGGCTTCCTCGATCTCTTTGGAGACTCCGAGGGCGCGGTGCATGGCAGGCTTTGGGGCGGGGGTCATGCGTTCAAATTTACAGGGTTAAGCTGAGCGCCAGCACCATGCCCGAAGGTAAGGCTACTTCCGGGTAGGAGCGGGCAGCCGCTTCCTGCCGAAGGCGAAATAGCAGCTCGGGCCGATGAAGTTGATAAGGGTTGCCAGCCGCCAGAACAACTTAGAGCCGCGGACCTGCTCGGCCGGGCGGCGTGAAAGGTCGCGCTGGGCCGCCGTGAGGTAGGCGAGCTGCGCAGCTCCGATGACGATCGTGCCGATGCGGGCGGCAGGGGGAAGTTCCTTCCAGGACTTCTTCTTCCAGGCCATGTCTTTCCTTCCCAGGTTCCGCTTTCCCACGGTCAATGCTCCTTGCGCTCAATGAAGGGCTCCAGCAGCTGCTTCTGTTCCGGAGTCAGCCGCAGCACCCTTCCGGTGGCTTCATCAACGAAGGCCAAATGGCTTGAGGCCTTCACACAATCGTCGCCAGTTACCGGGTCCTGCACAAGGTAGTGGATATCGAAGCTGGCGCCCTTGACTGCGCCGACCCACACTTGGACCACCGCCGGAATGTTGCGGTACTCGAGGGTCTTCACGTACCGGATCCTGTGGTCCACCACGAGCGCCATGGTGCCCTGGGGAACCGTGTTGAACAGCGACACGTGGGGATCGATCCCCGGCAGCCCGGCACCGGCGGGCGGGCCGAAGGCGGCGATGCGGGCCTCCTCCAGCATGCGCACGATCTGGACGTTGTTGATGTGCCCGTAGGCGTCCATGTCCCCCCAGCGCATGGGCACGGGCACCTCGATGCGCCGGGGAGCCGGGTGGCCTCCGGGCTTGTGCGCGCTCAGCTGCGCACCGCCGTCGAGTCGTCCACGGCCGTCTCTTCGGCATCAGCGCCCGCAAACTGCGACATGTACAGCCGGTAATAGGCGCCTTCGGCGGCGAAGAGGGTGTGGTGGTTGCCCTGCTCCACGATCTTGCCGTTCTCCATGACCAGAATGGTGTCGGCGTCGCGGATGGTGGAGAGGCGGTGGGCGATGACGAAGCTGGTCCGGTCCGTGCGCAGTGCAGCCATGGCCTTCTGCACCAGGAGTTCGGTGCGCGTGTCCACGGAGCTGGTGGCCTCGTCCAGGATGAGCAGCGAGGGGTTGGCCACGAACGCGCGGGCGATGGTGATGAGCTGCTTTTCACCCGCGCTGACGTTGTTGCCCTCCTCATCGATGACGGTGCTGTAGCCGTCGGGAAGTGCCCGGACGAAGCGGTCCACGAACGTGGCCTTCGCCGCCGCCATGACCTGGTCCTCGGTGGCGTCCAGGTTGCCGTACCTGATGTTGTCGTAGATGGATCCGCCGAACAGCCAGGCGTCCTGCAGCACCATGCCCACCTTGGACCGCAGCTCGGCGCGGCTCAGCTGGGTGACATCCACGCCGTCGAGCGTAATGGAGCCGGAGTTGAGCTCGTAGAAGCGCATGACCAGGTTCACCAGGGTGGTCTTGCCCGCGCCGGTGGGGCCCACGATGGCCACGGTATGGCCCGGCTTGGCAGTGAAGGACAGGTCCTCGATCAGCGGCTTGTCCGGCGTGTAGCTGAACGTGACGTTTTGGAACTCCACATGGCCATCGGTCTTGGCCGGCAGATGCTGCGTGGCGGTCTCGGTGTCCTGCTCATCCGCGTCCAGGAACTCGAACACCCGCTCGGCCGATGCCACGCCGGACTGCAGCATGTTGGCCATGCCGGCCATCTGCCCCAGCGGCTGGGTGAACTCGCGTGAGTACTGGATGAAGGCCGTGGCGTCGCCGAGGCTCATGCTTCCCGAGGCGACCCGCAGGCCGCCCACCACCGCGATGCCGACGTAGCTGAGGTAGGAGACGAACTGCATCACGGGGAAGATGATGCCGGACACGAACTGCGCGCCGAAGCTGGCCTTGTACAGGGCCTCGTTGCGCTCCTCGAAGCGCTCCAGCATGTCGGCTTCGCGGCCGAAGACCCGCACCAGGTCGTGCCCGGAGAAGGACTCCTCGATCTGGCCGTTCAGCTCACCGGTGTTCTTCCACTGCGCCGCAAACAGCTTCTGGCTCCGCGCGCCGATCACACCGGCCGCAGCCCCGGACAGCGGCAGCGCGATGAGGGCGATCAGCGCCAGCTGCCACGAGACGATGAACATCATGATGACGATGCCAAGCACGGTCAGCACCGAGTTGATGAGCTGGGCGAACGCCTGCTGCAGCGCCTGCTGGACGTTGTCGACGTCGTTGGTCACCCGGGAGAGCACGTCACCGCGCTGGCGGGTGTCGAAATAGTTCAGCGGCAGCCGGTTGAGTTTCTTCTCGGTGTTGTCGCGGAGCTGCCGGATCACCTTCATGACGATCCTGTTGAGGATGTGGCCCTGGAGCCACAGGAAGATGTTGGCCACGAAGTACATCAGCAGCACGGCTGAGATCAGGACGGTCAGCTTCTGGAAGTCGATGCCGGTTCCGGGCACGAGCTCCATCCGGGAGACCATGTCCGCGAAGTTGTTCTGCCCCTGCGCCCGCAGTCCCTCGACGAACTGGTCCTTGCTGACGCCGGCGGGCAGCTGCTTGCCCACGACACCGCCGAAGATCACATCCATTGCCTGGCCCAGCACCTTGGGGGCAATGACGTTGAGGATCACCGACACGATCACCATGCCGACGACGACGTAGATGCCGGCGGCTTCCGGTTTCAGCAGGCCCATGAGCCGCTTGGCCGAGGGCCAGAAATGCTGGGCCTTCTTGGCCGGCATCGCACCAAACATGCCGCCGTCGGCCTCACCCGGCTGGTACTCCTCCTCCACGAAGTCGTCATCCTCCAGCACTGCGCCCTGGTCTGCTGCCGTCGTGGAGTTTTCGGCGGGGTTTTGGCCGCCCTTCTGGTCGGCGCTCATGCCACTTCCTCCACGCTCAGCTGGGACTCAACAATTTCCTGGTAGGTGGGCGACGTTTCGAGGAGTTCCTGGTGCGTTCCCCGGTCCACGATCCTGCCGTTGTCGAGCACCAGGATCTGGTCCGCTTCCGTGATGGTGGAGATGCGCTGCGCGACGATAATGACGGTGGCATCAGCGGTGGTGCGTTTGAGCGCGGCACGCAGCCGGGCGTCCGTGGCGACATCCAGGGCGGAGAAGGAATCGTCGAACAGGTAGACCTTAGGCCTGGTGACCAAGGCGCGCGCGATGCAGAGCCGCTGGCGCTGGCCGCCGGACACATTGGTGCCGCCCTGGGCGATGCGGGATGCGAGCCCGTTTTTCTTCTCTTTCACGAAACCGTCACCCTGGGCCACATGAAGGGCGTCCCAGAGTTCGTCGTCGGTGGCTTCCGGATTTCCAAACCGGAGGTTATGTCCGATGGTTCCGGAGAACAGGTAGGGCCGCTGCGGAACCAGGGCAACGCGCCTGGTGATTTCCGCACGGTCCAACTGGCTGACGGGGACGCCATCGAGGAGTACTTCACCGTCCACGACGTCGTAGAGCCGCGGCAGCAGTGACAGCAGGGAGGTCTTGCCTGCACCGGTGGAGCCGATGATCGCCACGGTTTCCCCGGGCCGGGCGGTGAAGCTGATGTTGCTCAGGACCGGCGCCTCGGCCCCCGGATAGGCGAAGCTGACGTTGCGGTACTCCACCACGCCTTCCAGCTGTCCTGGGGTGACCGGCTGCCGGGGCTCATGGATGGAGGGTTCGACGTCGAGCACCTCGCCGATGCGGTCCGCGCAGACGGACGCGCGCGGGATCATCATGGCCATGAAGGTGCCCATCATTACGGCCATCAGGATCTGGAGCAGGTACTGCAGGAATGCTGTCAGGGCGCCGACCTGCATGTCGCCCGAGTCCACCCGCTGGCCGCCGAACCAGAGCACCGCCGCGGTGGACAGGTGCAGGATCATGCCGATGGCGGGAAACATCAGAACGAACAATGCGCCGATCTTCAGCGAGACGTCGGTCAGTTCCCTGTTGGCCTGGCCGAACCGCTCCGTCTCGTAGGGTTCCCGGACGAAGGCCCGGACCACGCGGATGCCGATGATCTGCTCGCGCAGGACCTCGTTGATGCGGTCGATCTTTGTCTGCATGGAGCGGAACAGCGGAATGAGACGCACGACGAGGTAGCCCACCACCACGAAGAGGACCGGGACCGAAACCCAGACCAGCCAGGACAGGTTGATGTCCTCACGCAGGGCCATGATGATGCCGCCGATGCACATGATGGGTGTGGACACCATGAAGTTCAGGCCCATCAGCACGAGCATCTGGACCTGCTGGACGTCGTTGGTGCCGCGGGTGATCAGGGTGGGCGCGCCAAACGCGTTGACGTCCTTGGCGGAGAAGCTGGTCACCTTGCGGAAAACACCGCGGCGGAGATCCCGGCCCACGGCCATGGCCGTCTTTGACCCGAAGTAGACCCCGGCAATGGCCGTGCCCACCTGCAGGAAGGCCACCAGGAGCATGAGCGCCCCGGTGCGCCAGATGAAATTCGTGTCGCCGCGGGAGACGCCCTCGTCGATGATCTGTGCGTTAAGGCTGGGCAGGTAGAGCGCCGCGATGGTGGATGCCAGCTGGAAGGCGATCACAGCAAGGATGTACGGCAAATACGGTTTGGAGTAGCGCCGTATCAGGGTGACGAGCATGCTCACGGGTCCTTCGGGAGAGCGCGAATGAGTCAAGAGAAGTAATAGCAGACGGGTCTGACAGCAAAGCCATCCAACTCTACGAAATCCGTTGCCCGTGCGAAACGTCTCGGGCAAAGATCATCCCAGCGGACGACGCCGGAACCCACCCCAGACTCACCACCGGGCCCCAGCGCGAACGTACACTTGGGGCCCCAGGAAAGCGGTTCCCAAGGGCCACAAGTGTACGTTCGCGCTATTGGTTACTCGCTCCGGTGCTTGCCGTGCGAGGCGATGTAATGGGCAGCGGCGCTCTGGAGCTTTCGTTCCTTGGCCAGCCGCCGGCTCAGTGCCTTAAGTTCTTCGCCCACCCGGGCCTGCTCCTGCGCGACCAGCCGCTGCTGCTCCGCCTGCAGTGCAACGGTGTTCAGGGCCTTGGCGAGCTGAAGCTGCTGCTCCGCGAGGAGCCCCTGCGTTTCCTGGATAAGGGGAAGCAGGTCCGCAGGCCGGCTGTGCATCTCGGCGAGCAAGGTCCGCGCCCGCGCCGGCGGTTCATTCATGGGCAGGACGGGTTCCGGCATACTCTGCCGGGCGGGATAGGACGCCGCCTTGGCATTGCCGGCCAGCTGGCGGTTCAGCACCTCGGCGAACTCACGCTCAAGGTCGTCGTCGGAATAGTCGGCCGCGGCGAGCCCGGAAACCGGGTCAGAAGCCGCACCGGAAACCGGGGCAGCGTCCCCTGAACCGCCGTCGGCAGAATCCGGAGCCGCGTCCGGCCGGATGTCCACGGTCCGGCGCAGCGGCTGTTCCTTGATCAGGAGCACAGCGAGGAGGGCAACCACAGAGATGGCGCCGGCGATCAGGAAAATCTCGGCCGTGGCGTCACCGTAGGCGGCCCGCATGATGTCCCGGATCGGGGCAGGCATGTGGACCAGGTCGAGGCTGGCCCCGGACGAGCCCGAGCCGGCCTTGATTCCGGCGTCGGCGAGGCCCTGCGTGGCCAGTTCCTTGACCCGGTTGCTCATGACCGCGCCCAGCACGGACACGCCGATCGCGCCGCCCACGGAGCGGAAGAACGCCACAGATGCACTGGCGGTGCCGATGTCGCTGGCGCTGACGGTGTTCTGCACGGCCAGGACGAGGTTCTGCATCAGCATGCCGAGCCCGAGGCCAAGGATGGCCGTGAAGACTCCGGAGTGCCACAGTTCCGTGGTGTGGTCCATGGTGCCGGCGAGACCCAGCCCGGCGATCAGCAGCACGGAGCCGGCGATCAGGTAGCGCTTCCACTTGCCCGTCCGGCTAATCAGCTGCCCGGAGAGTACGGAGCCGATCAGGTTGCCGGCAATCATGGGCAAGGTCAGCAGGCCGGCCTCGGTGGGTGTTGCGCCGCGCGCCACCTGGAAGTACTGGCCCAGGAAGGTGGAGGAGCCGAACATCGCCACGCCCACGGCCACGGAGGCCCAGATGGCCAGGGCCGTGGTGCGCTCGGAGATGATCTTGAGCGGGATGATGGGCTGCGGAACCTTGGATTCGACCACCACCAGCAGCGCCAGGAGCACGACGCCGCCGCCCACCATCAGCAGCGACTGCCAGGACCACCAGTCGTAGTAGTCGGGGTTGCCGGCGAACGACACCCAGATGAGGAGAAGGCTGACGCCGGAGGTCAGGAGGATGGATCCGAGCCAGTCGATCCTGGCCGGCCGCTTGACGTGCTGGATCTTCAGCGTGATCTGGAGCAGGATCAGGGCGACGACGGCGAGCGGCACGCAGACGAAGAACGTCCAGCGCCAGCCCAGCGGGCTGTCGACGATGAAGCCGCCCAGCAGCGGCCCGCCGGCGGTGCCGACGGCCATGACTGCGCCCATGTAGCCGGAGTACTTTCCGCGGTCGCGCGGCGGAATCATGGAACCGATGATCGCCTGGGCCAGGGCCGTAAGGCCGCCCATGGCGATGCCCTGGACAACACGGGCCGTCAGCAGCAGCGGGATGTTTTCAGACAGGCCGGCCATTACCGATCCCGCCACAAAGATCACGATGCTGAGCTGGACGAGGACCTTCTTGTCGAACAGGTCAGCGAGCTTGCCCCAGATGGGTGTGGTGGCCGCGTTGGCCAGCAGCGCCGCCGTGATGACCCACGCAAAGTCCGTCTGCGTGCCCTTGAGCTCGGACATGATGGTGGGCAGCGCGTTGGCCACGATGGTGCTGCTGAGGATCGCGGTGAAGAAGGCGGCGAGGAGCCCGGTCAGGGCCTCCATGATCTGCCGGTGCGTCATAGGCGCCTCTGGCGTGTGGGCCGGGGGCCGGGGCGTGGCCGTCCCGGAGACGGCGGCGTGGCTAGCCATTGATGTGCTCCTTGCGTTTGGTGGTTGTGTTCGGCCCGGCCGCCGTGGCCCGGGCGGATTCCCTAAGGGACTCCGAGAGTTTGTGGAGTACTTTCGCCGTCTCCTCGGCGTCTTGCTGGCTCCAGTCCCGCAGGAATTCCTGCAGCGTGGCGACGCGGTGCTCCTCGATGGCGATGAGTTTCGCGCGGCCGGCGTCGGTGAGGGCCACCAATTGCGCCCGGCCGTCGTCGGGATCGGGCCGGCGGTGCACCAGACCGAGTTCCTCGAGCTCTGCGATGTGCCTGCTGAGGACCGGCGCGCTGACGCCCAGCCGTGCGGCGAGGTGGGTGGCGCGCGATTCCTGCTCCCCCACGAACCGCAGGACGCCCTGCAGCGCAACACCGGCTTCCAGACCACGGGAGGTCGAGACGGTCACGCACCGCACGGCGCGCTGGAGGTCGAAGATCTGCCGCATGAGTTCGGCGGCCGTGTTAGGTGCAACTGCCATAGTGGAAAACCCCTCATTGCTTGCCTTAGGCAACTATAGCAATAAATGGTTGCTTTAGGAAACTAAGTAATGGGTGCTGCCCGCGGTCCCCTTTAAATGACAGAAGCGCGAACGTACAGTTGTGGCCCCAAATCCGGGTGGAAATGGGGCCACAACTGTACGTTCGCGCTGGGTGGGGGTGTCAGGTGGTCGAAGGGTCAGGTGTCCAGGTGGGTCGGGGCGAACATCTTCAGCAGCGTTTCAACCACGACGACGTTGGGCCCGTCCGCGGTGAAGGCGGCCTTGAGCGCGTCCCCCACGTTTTCCGGGGCAACCCGGGTGGCGGGAACGCCGAAGGATTCGGCCAGCTTCACGAAGTCCGGGCGGGCGAGTTCGGTGGCCGTCGCCTTGCCGAAGGCGCCCACCATGTATTCGCGCAGGATGCCGTAGCCGCCGTCGTCCACGATCAGCCAGGTGACCGGCACGTTGTGCTGCTTCGCGGTGGCGAGTTCGGCGATGGAGTACATGGCCGAGCCGTCGCCGGAGACGGCGAGCACCCGGGCTGAGGCCGCTGACTTGCCCACGGTTTCCAGGCCCACGGCCCCGCCGATCGCCGCCGGGAAGCCGTAGCCGAGGCCGCCGGCGCCCTGGGCGGAATGGAACTGGCCCTCGCGGGCGTCCCAGCAGCTCCAACCCCAGTACGCCGAGATGGTCATGTCCCAAAACGTCTGCATGTCCGCCGGAACCGCCTCGCGGATGTCGGCCATGAACTTCAGTTCCTTGGCCAGGTCCTGCGACTCCAGCCGCTCCCGCACCTTGCGCAGTGACTCCCGCACCAAGTCCTCGGGAGAGATGCCGTGCCAGTCAACCCGCGGTTCGGCCGGGGCCGACAGGGAAGCGTCAAGGGCCGCGAGCGCCTGTCCGGCGTCGGCGCGGATTCCCAGGCCTGGGCGGTTGGATTCCAGGACGCGCGGTTCGGCGTCGATCTGGATGATGCGGCCGCGCGGTTCGAACGTGAAGTAGTTGGAGGTGACCTCGCCCAGCGAGGAGCCGATGACCACCAGGACGTCGGCGTCCTCCAGGAGGTCCGTCATGTGCCGGTCCTCGATCCACGACTGCAGCGACAGTTCATGGTTCCACGGGAAGGCGCCGTTGCCGCCGGGCGTGCAGATGACGGGGGCACGGAGCTTTTCCGCGATCGAGAGCAGCGATTTTTCCGCCCGGCCGCGGCGGGTTCCACCGCCGGCGATAATGGCGGGACGCTCCGCCGCCGACAGCCATTTCACCGCTTCCCGAACCAGCTCGACGCGCGGCGGGTTGTCCGCTGCTTCGGCCAGCGCGTCCTCGACGGGCGGCACCACGATGGGGTCCAGCAGCACGTTCTGGGGGATTTCCAGCCACACCGGCCCCTGGGGCGAGGAGATCGCCTCGGTCCAGGCGTCCTGGATGGCGGACGGAATGCCCGAGGCATGCTGGATCAGGCGCTGGCTCTTGGTGACGTTGGCAGCTGACGCCTTCTGATCATCCAGCTGGTGCAGCATGCCCTTCCGCCGCGCGCCCAGGCCCTCAAGCGGGATCTGGCTGGCAACCACCACCATGGGCACACCCGTGGCATAGGCCTCCTGCAGCCCGGCGAGCGAGGTCAGTGCGCCCGGCCCGGTGGACAGGAAGAGCACGCCCACCTCCCCCGTGGCGCGCGAGTAGCCGTCGGCGGCGAAGGCGCTGTTGTTCTCCACTCGGGAGGACACAAACTTCAGGTTGCCCCGGCCCATCGCATCGAAGAGACCCAGCGCGTGCTGGCCGGGAATGCCGAACACCGTCTTGGCGCCGAGCGCCTCGAGGGTTTCGACGACGAGGTCCCCGCCATTGCGCACACCCTCCCCGGAGCCTGATCCCGAGGCAGCGCCGGGTTCGGTGCCGGTCATTTGGAGCCTACGGCGGCGCGGACAGTACCGTTGTCGGCCGGCGCCGGGGAGGCTGCCGCGAACCCTGCAGGACGCCGGACTTCCCGGCCCAGCGCCTGGGCAGCATAGCCGGTCTCGGCGCCGAAGCGGTCGCCGGCTACGGTGTTGTCCGCCATGAGGGTGACAAGTTCGTAGGCAACGTGGCTTGCAGCAACACCAGTGATCTCGGCATGGTCGTAGGCCGGGGCCACTTCGACGACGTCGGCGCCCACGAGGTTCATGCCGCGGAAACCGCGGATGATCTCCAGCAGTTCACGGCTGGTGATGCCGCCGGCTTCCGGCGTGCCGGTTCCCGGGGCGTGGGCGGGGTCCAGGACGTCGATGTCGACGGAGATGTACAGCGGCCGGTTTCCGATCCGGTCCCGCACCTTGGCCACCGTCTCCAGCACGCCCTGGTAGTAAACGTCCGCGGAGGTGACGATCCCGAACCCGAAGCGGTGGTCGTCGTCGAGATCCTTCTTCCCGTACAGCGGGCCGCGGGTGCCGATGTGGCTGATGGCCTCCGTATCAAGGATGCCCTCCTCCACGGCACGGCGGAACGGCGTGCCGTGGGTGTACTCCGCACCGAAATAGGTGTCCCAGGTGTCCAGGTGGGCGTCGAAGTGCAGCATGGCGATGGGGCCGCCGGCCCGCTCGGCGGCGGCGCGCAGGAGCGGCAGCGCGATGGTGTGGTCGCCGCCGAGGGTGAGCAGCTTGCTGCCGGCCGCCGTCAGATCGAGGGCGTTCTGCTGGATGGTTTCGATGGCCTCGTTGATGTTGAACGGGTTCACGGCCATGTCACCGGCGTCGGCCACCTGGCAGTTCTCGAAGGGGCTGACATCCCAGGCCGGGTTGTACGGGCGGAGGAGCCGGCTGGCCTCGCGGACGTGGTTGGCGCCGAAACGGGCACCGGGCCGGTAGGAGACCCCGGAGTCAAAGGGCACGCCCACCACGGTGATGTCGGACTTCGCCACCTGGTCCAGGCGCGGCAGGCGGGCGTAGGTGCCGGCCCCGGCGTAGCGGGGAATACGGGATGAATCGATGGGGCCAAGGTTGCCGTTGGCTTCGATGCGCAGCTCTTCCAAAGGAACGCCTCTCCTTCGAGGATTGAATGTCGAGGGTGGGTTGTGACAGCCATCATACACTCGAAGTTGCCCAATGTGCACCGGCTGTTTACATCAGGCCTCGAAGCCGGGGCATAAAAAACCCGGGCCCCACAGCAGACATGCGGGCCCGGGCATCAACCGAAAGCCCTACCGGCTGGCGGCCGGCACCAGCACCCAGAGGACTTCGACAGACTCATCGGTGGGGTTGACCCAGGTATGCGGCTCCCGCCCGGGGAAGGTGACGGTGTCACCGGTGGTCAGTTCGTACTCCTCATTGGTGAGGATGAGCTTGATGGTCCCTTTGATCACGTGCAGGACATCGACATCGCAGTCCACGGCGTAGAGCTCTGATTCGCCGCGGCCCCGGGGGTCGATAACCGCCTGGATGATCTGCACGCGGCGCTCGGACCGGGCGGTCAGCAGCCGCTCGACGATGCCCTGTCCGCCGAGGGAGATGCGCGGCCCCGCATCGCGTTTGGTCAGGTGCGTTTCGGGCGCGGCAAACAGGTCTCCAATGGAGATCGACAGGACCTGGCACAGCGTGACGAGCGAGGCCACCGACGGCGAGGTCAGGTCGCGCTCCACTCGACTCAGGAAGCCTTTGGTCAATCCGGTGGCGTCGGCCACCTGCTCGATGGTGAGCCGCTGGGACTGGCGCGCGGCACGGATTCTTGAACCGATGGCAACGGGAACATTGCTCGGCTCAACTGGAAGTGCCTTCATTTACGAACCTTTCACGGCCGGCCGCACGGCCCCAACATTGGAGCCATATTATCGGCCTGGCCCTTCTGTGACGCGGGCCAGGCGCGCCTTGCGGGCTTTGCGTCTTGACTGTTACTGGAATCACAGCCTACGCTTTTATGCAACATGTGTTGCTTGTGGAACAACTCCCACGAGGAGAGGCACACCAAGGAACCCAGCGTTTCCCCAGATTTCCGTTCAATGCAGCGCCGTCCCGGAGGCCCCGTTTCCAGGACCGGTCCGTAAGCTGCCAAAGCTCCAAGGATCCCCCAATCATGGACGCAAGTTTCGTCAATATCGCCATCGTGGTGGCCTACCTGGCCGCGATGTTGGCCTTCGGCTGGTGGGGCAAGTCCCGCACCAAAAACAACAGCGACTTCCTCGTGGCCGGCCGCCGCCTGGGTCCGCTGCTCTACACGGGAACCATGGCAGCCGTGGTTCTGGGCGGCGCCTCCACCGTCGGCGGCGTCGGCCTGGGCTACAAGTTCGGCATCTCGGGCATGTGGCTCGTGGTGGCGATCGGCGCCGGCGTCCTGCTGCTGAGCCTGCTGTTCGCGGGCACCATCCAGAAGCTGAAGATCTACACCGTCTCCCAGATGCTGTCCCTGCGGTACGGCAGCGAGGCCACCCGGACCTCCGGAATCGTCATGCTCGCCTACACCCTGATGCTGTGCGCCACCTCCACCGGCGCATACGCCACCATCTTCGTGGTGCTGTTCGGCTGGGACCGCGCACTGGCCATCGCCATCGGCGGCGCGATCGTACTGGTCTACTCCACCATCGGCGGCATGTGGTCCATCACCCTGGCCGACCAGGTCCAGTTCGTCATCAAGACTGTGGGCATCTTCGTCCTCATGCTGCCCTTCACGCTCAACGCCGCAGGAGGCATTGACGGCATCCGCAGCCGGGTGGAGGCCAGCTTCTTCCAGATTGACGGCATCGGCGTCCAGACGATCATCACGTACTTCGTGGTCTACACCCTTGGCCTGCTGATCGGCCAGGACATCTGGCAGCGCGTGTTCACGGCAAAGACGCCGCGGGTTGCCCGCTGGGGAGGTGCCACCGCCGGCATTTACTGCATCCTGTACGGCGCCGCCGGCGCGCTGATCGGCCTCGGCGCGAGGGTGGCGCTGCCAAACATCGATGTCGCCACCGAGGGCAAGGACGTCGTCTACGCCGAGGTGGCACAGAACCTGCTGCCCATCGGCATCGGCGGTCTGGTGCTCGCCGCCGCCGTCGCAGCCATGATGTCCACCGCATCAGGTGCCCTGATCGCCGCCGCCACCGTGGCCCGCGCCGACGTCCTGCCCTTCGTCGCCGGCTGGTTCGGCAAGACTATCAACACCGACGACTCCGACAACCCCGAGCACGACGTCAAGGCCAACCGCATGTGGGTCCTCGGGCTGGGCATTGTGGCCATCCTGATCGCCATCATCACCAAGGACGTGGTCGCGGCCCTGACCATCGCCTACGACATCCTGGTGGGCGGCCTGCTCGTGGCCATCCTCGGCGGCCTGGTCTGGAGGCGCGGCACCGGCATCGCCGCTGCTGCCTCCATGGCCGTGGGTTCCGTCGTCACGCTCGGCACCATGATCGTTCTGGAGATCAATGCCAAGGCACCGCTGGAAGGCGTCTTCGCCAACGAGCCGATCTACTACGGCCTGATCGCTTCGGCAGTGGTCTACGTTGCAGTGTCGCTGCTGACCAAGCCCACGGACCCCGCGGTCATGAACCGCTGGTTCCTTCGGGTCACCGGCAAGGACACCGAGGAGGTGCCGGTTTCGGCCGGCTCCCTGTAAAGCGTCCGGTGATCTGCCGCTGGCAGATTAAGTACAAGCACGACGACGGCGGTGCCTCCCAGCGCGGGGAGGCACCGCCGTCGGGGTTTAACGAGTTGGGCTAAAGCGGGACGGAAAGGATCAGCGCTAGAAGGCGCTTTAGGCTTCGTAGCCTTCGTCCGCACGAAACTCGTCGTCCGCGTCCAGCGGAACCACCCGTTCGTCGCCGTCCGCTGCCTCGGAGTTGCCGGGAACAACCCGCTCCTCGGAATCAAGGAATTCGTCTTCCGCGTCCCAGTCTTCCACCGGCGCGTCCTCGGCAAAGTCGTAGGCGGGATCGGAGTCGATGCGGGTGTCCGGCTCGGGGTGCGTTCCGTTGGTGTTCATCAGGCAGACCTCCGTGTGGTTGGACTACTTCAATACCCCGCCGTCGGCGCGGCACATTTTCATCAGATCACCGCCGGTGCAGGGGGTCAAGGGCGTTCAGGCAGGCAGGCGGGATTGCCTCCGCAGACAGGGTTATTGAGGTTTCCCTAAACTTCCGGCTAAGGCTTACCGGCCGAAAATCCGCGGAATTCCGGGGTAAAGTGGGCGATGCAATGGGGCCGCATCCGTCCCATCTACCCAGGAGTTCCCGTGTCTCAGCACGCAAAATCTGACCCCCACACCACCGGCGACGCGCCCGGCTCGACCAACCGCCTTCCCGCCGGTGCCCAGGCATCCCGCCCGGAACCCAGCCCCGCCGACATCAAGCGCTGGCGCCAGTACCTCGCGGACGAACGGGCCGAGGCTGCCGTCTACCGTGACCTCGCCCAAAACCGCTCCGGCGAAGAGCGCGCCATCCTTCTGGCCCTGGCCGAGGCCGAGGGCCGGCATGAAGCCCACTGGCTGAAGCTGCTCGGGGAGCATGCCGGCAAGCCCCGGCACGCCTCCTTCCGCAGCCGCCTGCTGGGCTTCCTCGCCCGGCACTTCGGCTCGGTGTTTGTGCTCGCGCTGGCGCAGCGGGCCGAGGGCCGCTCCCCCTACACCAAGGAACCGTCGGCCACCCCGGCCATGGCGGCCGACGAGCAGATTCATGAGGAAGTGGTCCGGGGGCTGGCAACGCGCGGCCGCAACCGGCTCGCCGGCACGTTCCGCGCCGCTGTCTTCGGAGCCAACGACGGCCTGGTCAGCAACCTCGCGCTGGTGATGGGCATGGCCGCCACGGGCGTTGGCAGCGGCGTGGTCCTGCTCAGTGGCATCTCCGGGCTTTTGGCCGGCGCGTTCTCCATGGGCGCGGGCGAATTCGTGTCCGTCCGTTCCCAGCGGGAGCTCCTCGACGCGACCCGCCCCACCCAGGTGACGCTGGTGGCGGCGCCGCAGCTGGACATTGAGCACAACGAACTCCTGCTGGTGTACCTGGCGCGCGGCATGTCCCGGGAGGCTGCCGAACACCGGGTGGCCGAGCGCATGGGCCTCTTCACGTGCGACTGCGATCCCAGCCTCTCGCTGCATCCTGAACTGCCCGAGACCGAGGACGAGCACGAAGCCGTCGGCACGGCCTGGGGCGCCGCGCTGTCCAGCTTCTGCTTCTTCGCTTCGGGCGCGATCGTGCCCATCATTCCGTTTATCTTCGGCATGACCGGAGTCAGTGCCCTCATCGTGGCGGCAGTCCTGGTGGGCGTCGCACTGCTGGCCACCGGCGGGACTGTCGGGCTGCTGTCCGGCACGTCGCCGCTGACCCGCGGCCTGCGGCAGCTCGCCATCGGGCTCGGAGCAGCCGGCGTCACGTACCTCCTGGGAATGGTATTCGGCGCCGTCATAGCCTGACTCACCGGCATTTCGGCCAATTTACCGGCCTGGCGGGCGGAACTGTAAAGTAAGCTTGCTTAGTGATTGTTGCCTTGTTTGCCCCGCGCCCGGTTCCGTGGTGGGGGCGGCGTGGCAGGAGAATGCCGCGAAAGGGGTGCAGTGGAGCGTCAGGATCCGGGAAACAGCCAGCCCAGACACCGGCACCGGCCGCGCCATTCCGGCCCGGCCACGGCAGCGGCAAGGTTCATCCGCAGTCTGGTCGTGCTCGCTGCCCTCGGTTGTGCCGCATTCCTCGCAGCGGGGATGGCCTACGGCGACCCCCGTTTTGCCGGCGCTCTGAACTTCCGCATCGGTTCCGGGGATCCGTCCGCGTCCCGGCAGGAGGATGCCCCGCAGGACGTCCAGCAGCAGGACACCGGCCAGGACCAGGCAGGGCACGACCATACGGAACAAGACCCGTCCGCGGTACCTGCCCAAGCCGGACCAAGCCCGCAGCCGAGGCGGGCGGAGGCCGGTGTGCCCGGAGGCACGGGCGCTGCCGCCGGCGCGCCCCCGCCGGGCCTCGGGGAGGCAGCCACTCCCCTGGGCCGGCCGCAGGCGCCCCCGAAGCCCAGCAAGTCGTTCAAGTTTCTGGCCGTGAACGCCGACGGCTCCCCCGTGGGCTACTCGCCGTGCCGCCCGTTGCACTACGTGGTGGATGCCAGGCTTGCCCCGGAAGGTGCTGCAGGCCTGGTTCCGGCAGCGATCCAGGCCATCTCCCGCGCCACCGGCATCCAGTTCGTCAACGACGGCGTCACCGACGAGCAGCCGTCGGCCCGGCGCGCCCCGTACCAGCCCGAAAAATACGGCGACCGCTGGGCACCCCTGCTCATCAGCTGGACCACGCCGGAGGTGGCCCCGAAGCTGGGCGGCAAGGTCATCGGCACTGGCGGCAGCACCCTGTACAGCTACGGGAACGGGCCCCAGAGCTATGTCACCGGGAGCCTGGAACTGGATGCACCCCAAATGGCTGTGGAGCTGGGACGCCCGGACGGTACCTCCTACGCCAGTGCCGTCATCCTCCATGAACTGGCCCACGTGATGGGGCTGGAGCACGTGAACGACCCCTTCCAGCTCATGTACCCGGAGATCGGCTCGCCGGAGGGCCTGGCGGCCGGCGACCTGAACGGCCTGTATCGGCTGGGCAAAGCACCCTGCCGCAAGGACCTGTAAGCCGGCGCAGCCCGTTCACCCGGCCCGCCGGTTTACCCGCCGAGGACCGCGAGCGCCTCGTCCACGCTGTCCACCAGGAAGATCCGCTGCTCCATGGCCCGGCCCGCGGCGAGGCTTTGCAGCATGGGCCAGGCCGGAAATTTCTGCTCCCAGTGTTCCCTGCCCACGAGCACCATGGGGGTCATGGTCTCCGGGACGCCGTAGTAGTTCTCGCAGGCGTCCTGGAAGATCTCCTGGACCGTACCCGCGGCGCCGGGCAGGAACACGATCCCTCCGTTGCAGACCTCCAGGAGGATGGCCTCGCGGACGGCGTTGGCGAAGTACTTGGCGATGTGGGTGGCGAAATAGTTGGGCGGCTCGTGCCCGTAAAACCAAGTGGGAATGCCCAGGGAAGGGGTCCCGGCCGGAAAGCGCTCGACGGCGGCTGCCGCAGCACGTGCCCAGGCGGACACCGAGGGACGGAAGCCGGGAACGGCTGCCAGGTCACGGAGCACGTCCTGGAAGTCGGCGTCGCTGGCGGTGCTCAGGTAGGCACCCAGGTTCGCGGCCTCCATGGCGCCGGGGCCTCCGCCGGTAGCCACCAGATGGCCGCGGCGGGCCAGGAGCCGTCCCAGCAGGGCCGCGGCGGCGAAGCCGGTGGTCCCCCGCTGCAGGGCATGGCCGCCCATGACCCCGACGATGGAACGGCCGCCGCTGTTGAGGGTGCGGACAAATTCCTCCAGGGAGTCCCCGACGGCGTGATCGTGCAGGGCTGCCGCCAGGGTGGAATCGAGGCGGTGCCGTTGGCCTGGCCGCATGCTCCACTGATAGACCAAAGCGTCCGGGGTTTTCTCGTACGGCCCGTCAAGGATGCCTGCGTACAGCTCCTGCGGAGTGTAAAGCCCGGCCCGGTACGGGTTGAAAGGAACGCCGGTGAGCTTTGGAAAAATCAGGGCACCCCGGCTGCGGAGTGACGCCTCCACGCCCGGGTCGAACGTACAGCCCAGGAAAATCGCCCCCTCGGCGTCCAGGGCAGCCAAGGCAGTGCCCCGTCCGCGGAGATCAAGCGACTGCGCGTGCCAGCCGTGCATCGCCGTGGCCCCGGCGCTCACCAGCCGGTCGAACCTGGCGACGCTGTCCACCTCAAGGGTCCGCGGGCTGGGGTTCAGGCTGCCGGAGGGGTTCATGATGCCTAGCCTAATGCGGTGCCGGGAGCGCACAGGGCCCAAAAGCGAAGTGCCCCGCCGGGAGACCGGCGGGGCACTTCGGGAAAATCCAACGGCTAAGAAACCAGGTCAGGAGACCTGGAGGCCGCCGTTGATGTCGTAGGTCGCGGCGGTGATGTAGCCCGAGTCCGCACCCAGCAGGAAGGAGATCAGCGCAGCCACTTCCTCGCGGGTGCCCACGCGGCCCATCATGATGCCCTCGGACATCTGGGCCTTGCGCTCCTCGGTCAGGGTTCCGCCCATGATGTCGGTGTCGATCGGGCCCGGGGCGATCGCGTTCACGGTCACGCCGAACTCGCCGACTTCGCGGGCCAGGGCACGGGTGAAGCCGATGATGCCGGCCTTGGAGGCGCTGTAGGCCACCTTGGAGTAGGTGCCGCCGCCGCGCTGGGCGGAGATGGAGGAGATGCTGACGATGCGGCCCAGCTTGCGTTCGATCATGCCCTTGAGCACCCGCTGGGACACCACGAACGTGCCGCGCATGTTGATGGCGAAGACCTTGTCCCACTCGGCAACCGTGGTCTCCATGAAGGGGGTCGGGGAGCTGATGCCGGCCAAGTTGGCCAGTGCCACGATCGGCGGCATCGACTCTTCGATCTCGGTGGTCGCCCGGTCCACGGATGCTTCGTCGGAGACGTCTGCTCCGACGCCGATCGCCTTCACGGCACGGTTCGACCCGATCTCCGCGGCGGCGGCCCTCGCGTCCTCGGCGTTGATGTCCAGGATTGCGATGGACCAGCCCTCGCTGGCCATGCGGTCAGCCGCTGCCCGGCCAATGCCGCGGACGGATGCCGCGCCGGTCAGCACAACGGTGCGTTCTGCGGGGAAGGGGGTGGTTGAGCTCATTGCGGGTATTCCTTCGGGTGGTTCTCGGATGGGTCTTTAGCGGTTGGCCGGGACGTCTGCGGTGACCTTGACTGCCGGGTCCAGTGCCGCATCGCCTTCGGGGCGCTTACGGGCATACAGGTAGGTGGCCACAGCCGTGACGCACAGGCAGAAGGAGAGGAACAGCAGGCCGCTCTGGTTGTTGCCGGTGGCATCCTTCAGGATCCCGACGGCGTACGGGGCCACGAAGCCGCCAAGGTTGCCCAGCGAGTTGACCAGGGCGAGGCCGGAAGCGGCTGCCGCGCCGGTGAGGGCGGCGGACGGCATGGAGAGGAACGGGGCGATGGCTCCGTAGATGCCCATGGCCGCTGCGGTCAGGGCGATGAGTGCCAGGACGGGGTTGACCTGCAGGAGGTAACCGGCGGAGAGGAGTCCAAGACCTGCCAGCACCATGCTGACGGAGGTGTGCCAGGCGCGCTTGCCGGTCTTGTCGGCGCGCTTGCTCCAGAAGTAGACGAAGACTGCTGCGATGGAGTACGGAACCAGGACGATGAATCCGACCTGCGCGGTGGAGAAGTCACCCAGGGCGGCCACGATGGTGGGAAGCCACAGGCCCAGGCCGTAGATGCCGCAGACGAGGCCGAAGTACAGGGCAGAGTAAACAACGGTGCGCTTGTCCTTGAGGCCAGCCAGGAAGTTGTGGTTGCCGCCCTTGGACTTGGCTGCGAGTTCGGCGTCCATGGTGTTGGTCAGCCATTCGCGCTCATCGGCGTTGAGCCACTTGGCGTCGCGGGGGCGGTCCGTCATGAGGATCGGGGTCAGCAGGCCGAGCAGGACAGCCGGGATGCCTTCGATGATGTACAGCCACTGCCAGCCGTGCAGGCCCCAGATGCCGTCCATCTGCAGCAGGAGGCCGGACACCGGGGCGCCGAGGGCGTTGGAGATGGGCTGGGCGAGGATGAAGATGCCCAGGACGGTGACGCGCTGCGCGGCCGGGAACCACAGGGTCAGGTAGAAGAGGATGGCCGGGAAGAAGCCGGCTTCGGCGGCGCCGAGCAGGAACCGGATGATGTAGTAGGTGGTTTCACCGTTCACCAGGGCCATGGCCGTGGCGAAGATGCCCCACGTGATCAGGATGCGGGCCAGCCATTTGCGGGCGCCGAACTTGTACATCCCGGCGTTGCTGGGTACTTCCAGGAGTGCGTAGCCGAGGAAGAAGATGCCCGCACCCAGACCGTAGGCAGCAGCGGTCAGGCCGATGTCCTCGCTCATGGTCAGCTTGGCGAAGCCGACGTTGTTGCGGTCCAGGTATGCGATGAAGTACAGGAGCACGATCAGCGGCATGACGCGGCGGCGGACTTTGCGGAGCGTGCGGTCTCCAAGCTCGCCGAGTCCGGAGGACGTTTTGGTTAATGAAGTCATCATCGACCTTCTGTCTGGCGGTTCCCGGCCCGGCGGCTCTGCGGGTGGGTTTCCGCTGCTTATCTTTGTGGATTCCGATCAGCGATTATGTCTGCTTTATCTGATGTCAGACATCTGACGGAAGAACATGACCAAAAGCTTAGGAGGGTGACGAGCGTTACGTCAAGGCGGAAGGGCGAACCCGCCCAAAGACACGCCCAGTCACTCCCGGACCTGGAGAAAAGTCGGGAACAGTGGGTGGAGCCGGGGAAGGAGAAAAGGGGGCTTAGGAGCGGCTGCCGTGAACGTAGCGCTCGTAGTCCTCGAAGGTCTGGTCCATGTGCTCATCCATGGCTTTGCGGGCCAGCTCCGGGTCACCGGTGAGGATGCTTTCCAGCACGCGCTGGTGGAAGGCGATGGCGTGGCGCTGGATCTCCTCGATGGCCGACGTCTCGCGGCGCGCGCGGTAGAGGGACTGGCCCAGCTGGGCCAGCAGGGCACGCACAAACGGGTTGCCGGAGGCCTTCAGGACGGTGTCATGGAAGGCTATGTCCGCGGCCACGAACCCGTCCAGGTCGCGGTCCTGGTGAAACCGCTTCATGTCCGCGATGGACGCCCTCATCTCCTCGGCGTGTTCGGGGGTGTGGCGGCGGGCGGCGAGCGCAGCGGCACCGGTTTCCACCATGCGCCGCACCTCAATGAGCCCGCGGGAAACCTGGTCGTCCGCGTTGCCGTGCGAGGCTGCCTTGATGATGGCATCGAGGCCAGTCCAGTTGTCGGCAGGGTTTACGAACGTGCCGCGGCCGGCCTTGACGTACAGGATGTTCTGGGCCCGAAGTGCTTTCAGGGCTTCACGGGCGGTCAGCCGGCTGACGTCGTAGGCCTTGGCGATGTCGGCTTCCGGCGGCAGTGCATCGTGCGGCTTCAGCCTGCCATCGAGAATGTCGTCCAGCAGACCGTCAACGAGGTCGTCAACAAGTGTCCTGCGCCCCATCGACTGCCCTACTTTCGCCTTGCCTACTGCTCCCAACACTACCGAACCGCGGCAGACCCAGTAAAAAGGATCCGTCATGGGGCAGAATTTGAGGATGCAGGATTCAACGCGGAATTCAGGAACAGTGCAGGATCCGGAGGCAGTGCAGGATTTGGACACAGCGCAGAACCGGGATGCGACAGACAGCACGACGCCGGGCCATGGGCGCCGGCCCCGAATCGGTATCCCTGTCCGGCTCAATAACACTTCGGATCCGGATCCGCGGGTGGCAAAGGCCAACCGCCTCTTCGGCTGCATCGTCAGCCTCATCCGCGATGCTGGCGGGGAGCCGGTGCTGCTCACCCCTGAGTCGCTGGAGCCGGGAGTTCGCGGAACCCCCAACAGTGGAACGGCCGACGGCGGAACCTCCGGCGGCGAAAAGGCGCCGGACGCGCCCGGGGCGCTTGACGGCGTCGTACTTCCCGGCGGCGGTGACATTAGCCCCCGCCTCTACGGCGAGGAGCCGGGACCTACGCTCTACGACGTCAGCGAGGAGCAGGACCGGCTGGACTTCGCGGTGGCGCGGCACGCGCTGGATTCCGGCATGCCGGTATTGGGCATCTGCCGCGGACACCAGCTGCTCAATGTGCTGTACGGCGGGACGCTGATCCAGGACATGACGCCAGGAACCGTGCCGCACCGCCAGATCCCGGCAGCCGCCAACAGGCCCTGGGTCTGGCACGAGGTGACCATCAACCCGGGCTCCAAGGTGGCAAAGATGTATGCCGCCGTCGACAGTCCGGACGGCGGGACGGCGGCCTCGGCGGGCGCAGCCTCTGCGGACGCGGGTAAGGCAGCTGCGGGCAATGCAGCCGCAGGCGACACTGCAGCGATGGGCGTCAAGATCGCTTCGGGCCACCATCAGGCCGTTGACCGGGTGGCTCCGGGGCTGCTGGTGACCGCCGTCGCGGATGACGGCACGGTGGAGGCACTCGAGGATCCGGAGCGGTGGGTGGCCTCGGTGCAGTGGCACCCGGAGGCCCTGGAACTGACCGAAGAGCAAAGGCTCGCCCCGTTCCGTGTCTTCGTGGAGGCCTGCGGCAAGCCCTGACCGGCGAAGCACCTCGGCTGCCGTGCGGACCGGTTCCGCTCCTTGACTGGCGGCCGCGCCCTGCTATGATCAAAATCAGAGTATGTCCTAACAAACGGACATGCACTGACATACAGGCTTCCTGGACGCAGGAACCTGCGGCACAAAGGGAGCATTCAATGGCGAACCAACTACACCTCAGCATCGACCGGTCGTCGCCGGTGCCGCTGTACCATCAGGTGGTCCAGGGCATTGAAGCTGCCATCCATACCGGCCTGCTGGAACCCGGCAGCCGGCTGGAGAACGAGATCGACCTCGCCGCCCAGCTGAACCTCTCGCGCCCCACCATGCGCAAGGCCATGGACGAACTGGTCCGTTCCGGGCTGCTCGTGCGCAAGCGGGGTGTCGGCACTCAGGTGGTGTCGAGCCAGGTCCGCCGTCCGCTTGAACTGTCCAGCCTGTACGACGACCTGACGAACAACGGCAGCAAGCCGACCACCGAGGTGCTCACCTTTGCGCATATAGAGGCCGACGCCGCAACCCGGGAGGCCCTCCACCTCACCGCCGGGGCCAAGGTCTACCACTTCACGAGGCTCCGGAAAGTGGCCGGCAAGCCACTGGCCCTGATGGAGAACTGGGTGCGCGACGACATCACGCACATTGATGAGGACCTGCTCAAGACGCAGGGCCTGTACAGCATCCTGCGCAGCGGCGGCGTCAACTTCCGGCTGGCAACGCAGCGCATCGGCGCCATGGTGGCCAACGATTACCAGGCCCCGCTCCTGGACACCCAGCCCGGTTCCGCCCTGGTCACCATGGAACGCACCGCCGTCGACGACACGGGGCGCAACGTGGAGACCGGACACCACGTCTACCGGGGAGACTCCTACAGCTTCGAAATGACACTGGTCCAGCGCTAGCGCGATTCAGCGCCGGGCCGGCAAAGCAAGGACGGTTCAGTCCCCCGCCCGCGTGGGGGCAGCCGTTGGCCTGGCCTTTTGCCGACTGCCGGCGGGGCGCCATTTCCACCTATCCGAAAGGGACACGAACTTATGGCCGAATGGGTATACCCCCTGGGCAGCGCCGCCGAAGGCTGCTGGGACGTTTCGCTGGGAACGTCGGACTCGAAACTTGCCGTGCAGGGCTGGGAGCACACTGGGCTGAAGGTGGCCACGCTGGCGCCGGGCGCCGCCGTCGAACTCCCCGCGGCCGCCGAGGAACGGATTGTCATCCCGCTGAGCGGGGCGTTCACGGTGACGGTTGACGGCCTGGATCATCCGCTTGCCGGGCGGGCCAGTGTCTTCAGCGGCCCCACCGATGTGCTGTACTCCGGGACGGACAAGGCGGTTACCGTCTCGTCGTCCGACGGCGGCCGGGTTGCCATCGCTACGGCTCCCGCCAAGGTCCAGTACCCCACCCGGCTGGTCACTGCGGCGGAGACGCCCGTGGAGCTGCGCGGTGCCGGAAACTGCTCGCGCCAGGTCCACAATTTCGGCACCCCCGCCGCACTGGAGGCGGACCGGTTCATCGTCTGCGAAGTCATCACGCCGGCGGGCAACTGGTCCTCCTACCCGCCGCACAAGCATGACGAGGAGAAGGAGGGCGAGACCCGGCTCGAGGAGATCTACTACTTCGAGACGCGGGTGGCCAACGGAGCCGGTTCGGCAGGTCCGGGTCCGGCCGGGCCGGGCGGGGATGCGGATGCCATCGGCTACCAGCGGGTCTACGCCTCCGACGACCGCCCGATCGACGTCGCCGCCGAAGTCCGCACCGGCGACGTGGTGCTGGTCCCCTACGGCTGGCACGGCCCGGCCATGGCCGCGCCCGGCTACGACATGTACTACCTCAACGTCATGGCCGGACCCGGCCGCGTCCGGGACTGGCTCATCAGCGATGACCCGCACCATGGCTGGGTGCGCCAGACCTGGGAAGGCCAGAACATCGACCCGCGGCTGCCTTTCAAGGCGTAGGTGCGCCTAGCGCACAGAGACGGGTTCGACGTCGGCCGGTTCAGCTTCGGTTGAACCGGCCACTTCCGCCTCCATCCCCGTCTGGGACGCGGCCGTTAGCCCGGTAGCCGCAGCCCGGCGGGCACTTGCCTTTGCCCCGGCGGCGGCACCGGCCATCACCAGAAGGCCCAGCACGGTAATCGCTGCCCCGGCCCAGATGGGCGAGGTGTAGCCGAGGCCGGCAGTGATGGTGACCCCGCCGAGCCAGGCACCCAGGGCGTTGCCCACATTGAACGCGCCGATGTTGGCTCCGGACGCCAGCGTGGGCGCCTTGGCCGCGTACTTCATGACGCGCATCTGCAGGCCCGGCACCGTTGCGAAGCCGAAACCGCCCAGGAGCAGCAGCGAGGCGATGGTGAGCATCTGGTTGCCTGCACTCAGGGCGAACGCCACCAGCACAACCACAAGGACGGAAAGCACGGCGAGCAGGGTGCGGTCCACGTTGCGGTCGGCCGCCCGGCCGCCGAGGGTGTTGCCGATGAACAGGCCCACGCCGAAGACAATCAGCAGCCAGGGCACCGTGGAGGCGGCGAATCCGGAAACCTCCGTGAGCGTGAAGGCGATATAGGTGAAGGCGCCGAACATTCCGCCGTAGCCCAGGACGGTCACCAGGATGGACAGCCACACCTGCCCGGAGCGGAAGGCTCGCAGCTCGCTGCGCAGGCCGCCCGGAGCCGCCTCGCCGCTCCCGGCCTTGGGCACCAGGGCCAGGATGCCTGCCAGCGCCAGCACACCGATGCCGGTGATGGCCCAGAAGGTGGAACGCCAGCCTGCCGCCTGCCCCAGCAGGGTGCCGAGCGGAACCCCGAGGACGTTGGCAGCTGTAAGCCCGGTGAACATGATGGCGATGGCGGCCGCCTTCCTGGTGGGAGGAACCATTCCGGCAGCCACCACCGCACCGATGCCAAAGAAGGCGCCGTGCGCAAGGGCTGCCACCACCCGGCCTGCCATCATCGTCCAGTAGTCGGGGGCGACGGCGGAGAGCAGGTTGCCGGCAATAAAGAGCACCAGCAGCACGGCCAGGACCGGCTTGCGCTGGAAGCGGGAGACGGCGGCGGTGAGCCCCAGGGCTCCCACCACGACGGCGAGGGCATAGCCGGAGATGAACCAGCCGGCTGAGGCTTCACTGACCCTGAAGTCGGCAGCCACTTCGGGGAGCAGCCCCATGATGACGAACTCGGTGAGTCCGATGCCGAACCCGCCGAGGGCTAGGGCTATCAGGCCAACAGGCATGGATGTGCTCCTTCGGAACTGTACTGAATGGGAAGCGCCGCGTAAGCTATTAGTTGCAAGCGCGCTATATTTCGTTGCAGAAGCAACTATTGCATGAAAAAATATACCGCGCAAGCAACTATTTGTGCGGTGCTCCCTTCTGGGAGCCGTAGAGCTGAAGGAGTGGGGCCTGTGGGGATCAAGGACGACGCCGTGGAGGTGCGTGCCCAGGGCTGGCGCACACTTGCCGCCCTGCACGGGCTGATCGAGGCGGAGCTGGAACGGTCGCTGCAGGGACAGGCGCAGCTATCCGTCGTCGAATATACGGTGCTGGATGCGCTCAGCCGGCAGGACGGTTGGCATATGCGCATGCAGCAGCTTGCACGGGCCACCGCCCTCTCCCCCAGCGCGACCACGCGCCTGGTGAACCGGCTGGAGGACCGCGGCCTGCTGACACGGATCCTGTGCGCGGATGACCGGCGCGGGATCTACACCGAACTCACCGGCAGCGGGAGCAAACTGCTGGCAGACGCGCGGCCGGTCCACGACGCCACACTGGAGCGGACCCTGGCCGAAGCGCAGCAGGTGCCGGAGCTGGCGCCCCTGGTGGAAGCCCTCCCCCGGCTCCACGCCGGCGTGTAGTTTCACGCCGGTCCGGTCCTTGAACGGGTAATGCCCCCTCGAGGACCTTGAGGGGGCATTACCCGTTCGTAGAATTCAGTGTTTCTGTCAGTGGACGGGGGTGCGCGTTTCGCCGGCGGTCCCGGCTCCGGCAGTCGCCGCCTCCGTGGGGACACCTGCCTGGTGCTTGAAGTAGTGTTCCACGTCCTCGAGGCTCTTGTCCTTGGTCTCCGGAACGTACTTTGCGGCGAACAGAATCGCCCCCACCCCGAGGATTGCAAACACGAAGAACGTGTTGGAGATGCCCACGGCTGCCAGCAGCTGCGGGAAGCCGAAGCCGATCAGGAAGTTCACGATCCAGAGCACGAAGGCGGATGCACCCATGCCCAGGCCGCGGAGCTTCAGCGGGAAGATCTCCGAGAGCATGAGCCACGTGACCGGCGAAATGGCGCCCTGCTGGAAGGCCAGGAACGTGACGGTCAGTGCCAGGATCACGTAGCCGCGGGCGGTGCCCGCGGGCAGGACCAGCGAGAACAGGCCGATCAGCAGCAGCGCCGAGGTGGTTCCGACCTGCCCGGTGATGAGCATCCGCCGGCGCCCCACCTTGCCAAGGAGCCAGATGCCGGCGAACGTGGCCAGCACGGAGATGACGCCGTTGGCGATGTTGGCGCTGAGGGCCGCCTCCCGGCCGAAGCCGGCATCGGCGAGGATCTGCGTGCCGTAGTACATGATCGAGTTCACGCCGGTGATCTGCTGGATGACCGCAAGGCCGACGCCCACGAAAAAGATCCGGCGCAGCCAGGGAACCTGCAGGTCCTTCCAGGACCCCATCTTGGACTTGTAGTCCTCCACCGCCATGGCCTTGACTTCTTCGAACTCCGCCGCTGCCTCGGCCTTGGACCGGATGCGCTGGAGCACGCCGAGCGCCTCGCCGAAGCTGCCCATGGAGGCCAGCCAGCGGGGGCTTTCGGGCATGAAGGCCATGCCGATCCACAGCGCGACCGCCGGCAGCGTGGCAATCACCAGCATCCAGCGCCAAATGCCGCCGGCCTCGCCGAAGGTGTTGCCGAGGTAGGCGTTGAAGATGAAGGCCAGCAGCTGGCCGGTGACGATCATGAGCTCGTTCTGCGTCACGATCCGCCCGCGGCGGGCCGACGGCGACACCTCGGCCAGGTACACGGGCACCGTCACGGACGCTCCGCCCACGGCCAGGCCCAGGACGAACCGGGCCGCGACCATGAACTCGGTGCTGGGAGCCAGCGTGCAGGCAAGCGTGCCCACCAGGAAGATCACGGCCAGGACCATGATCATCTTGCGGCGGCCGTTCCGGTCCGCCAGCCGGCCGCCGAACAGGGCACCGAAAGCGGCGCCGAACAGCAGTGACGACGTCACCATACCCTCGGCCAGCGGGGTCAGGCCCAGGTCCTCCTGCATGTACGGCAGGGCACCGTTGATGACGCCGGTGTCGTAGCCAAAGAGGAGGCCGCCGAACGTGGAGATGATGGTAACGGTGCGGAGCGCCCGCTTGTGCTTCAAGTGTGCCCGCTTGTGCCTTAAGTCGGCCTTCCCAGAAGGCGCGGCCGTCATACGCTGACCTTCTGCACGTACTGCTTCATGGTCTCGAGCTGGAAGCGGGATACCTCGTCGGCGTTCTCGTTTTCGGCGAAGACGCTGGAGACCATCACAGTGTTATCCCGGTCCAGGAACCCGATTTCCTTCAGACCGCCGAAAAACTCGTCCCAGTTCACGTCGCCGTCGCCGATCTTCAGGTGCTGGTGCACCCGGACGGCGTTGCCCGGCGGATTGGTGATGTAGCGCAGGCCGTGTGACGCGTGGTGGTCCATGGTGTCCGCAACGTGGACCAGGCGGAGCTTGTCCCCCGCCGCGCGCATGATGTCCAGCGGCGAGTTCTTCATGTGGAAGCTGTGCGAGGCCACGTAGACCATGCCGACGTTCTTCGAGTTCAGGCCACGGATGACGCGGATCGCGGCCAGGCCCTCCTCCACGAAGTCGTCCGGGTGCGGGTCGATGAGGAGGTCGATGCCTTCGCGCTCGATGATGGGGAGCAGTTCCTCCATGGAGCGGTAGAAAGCGCGCTCGGACTCCTCAGCCAGCTCCGGCCGGCCGCTGAACTCGGTGTTCATGGTGCTCACGCCCAGGTCCACGGCGATCTGGATGGCGCGCTTCCAGTAGCGCACCGCTGCCTCACGGGCGTCCTCGTCCGGACCGGACCAGCGCAGCACAGGCAGGATGGACGCGATTTCGATTCCGGCGTCGGTGCACGCCTTCTTCAGCTGGCCCACCAGCTCGTCGTCGGCCTTGGGGTGGTTGTAGAAGGGGATGAAATCCGGATGCGGCGTCATCTGCATGTACTTGTAGCCGAGGTCCGCCACCACCTTCGGGAACTCCAGCAGGCTGTGGCTGTGGTGGAACGGGGTGGGGTCAAGGGCGATTTTCACGAGGAACACTCCATTGTGGAAAGAGTCGGATAACAGAAGGAGTTTTTGTCCAGATAACGCGGCCGTGAGCGGGCATGAAGGCGCATTATCTGGACAAAAACTCCAGGTGCAGTGCTAGCTGTAGAGGGCAGGCTTGGCGTTCAGCTTCACGGCGACCTTCTCGCCGTTCTTCTGGGCTTCCACGCCCGCTTCGCAGCAGGCCGCCGTGGCGTAGCCGTCCCAGGCGCTGGGTCCGCCGATTTCACCGCGGAGGGCGGCGTCCACCCAGGCCTGGATTTCGACGTCGTAAGCGGCGCCGAAACGCTCCTCGAAGCCGGGCGTGACCTTGCCGCCCCAGCGGCCATTGCTGCGCAGGTACGGGCCGCTGTCGCCGCCGATGCTCACGATGCCGTCCTCGAAGGACGCCTGCGTGGCCACTTCGTAGCCGAACTTCGCGTTCACGTAGATTTCGACGTCGGCCAGGACACCGGACTCGGTTTCGATCAGGACGTGCTGGGGATCGTGCTGGCCGGCCGGGGCGTTCTTCGTGGCCTTGCCGAGCCGGACCTGGACCGAGGTGATCTCCTCGCCGGTGAAGAAGCGGATGGCGTCGAACTCGTGGACCACGGAATCGTTGATGAGCATCTCGTTGGTGAAGCCCGCCGGGGTGCTCGGGTTCCGGTGCTGGTGGTGCAGCATCAGCAGCTCGCCGAGCTCACCGTTGCGGATGACCGAACCCAGGGCGGCGTATTCAGCGTCGAAGCGGCGCATAAAGCCCACCTGGATGCGCTTGCGGCCCAGCTTCTCCTCGGCCTGGACGATCTTCCAGGACGACTCCGCGTCCGGCGTCAGCGGCTTCTCACAAAGGATCGGAATGTCCTTGGCGATGGCCTTGAGCAGGATTTCCTCGTGCAGGAAGCCCGGGGTGGCAATGAGGACGGCGTTGACGTCGCCATTGTTCAGTGCCTCTTCGGCGTCGGCCAGGGCAACAGCCCCGGGGATTCCCTCGATGGCGGCCTGTGCACGGGCCAGGTCAACATCGACGACGGCGGCAACTTCAGCGCCGTGGATGCGCTTGCTGAGGCGCTGGATGTGGTCCGCGCCCATGCGGCCGGCGCCGATGACGGCGACGCGAAGGGTTTCAGTCATTGTTCTTCCTTTTGGTTCGGACGGATCGGGTGTTGCTGGTCGACCGCTTTGTCAGTTGACCGCAGTGCGGGAGCCGCAGGACAGCAGGTAGTTGCGGGTCCGCTTGGCGATGGGCATCGGGACGTCGAAGGCCACCGGGTACATGTCCTGCTCCACGATGCCGAAGATCGGCCGGTTCAGGCCCTCGACGGCCTCGATGACCGCGCGCAGGTCCGGCAGGCCGTTGGGCGGTTCCGTCATGACGCCGGCCAGGTTCGCCGCTGCCCAGGTCATGTTCTCCTCGTTGACCTTCTTCAGGACGTCCGGGTTGATCTGCTTCAGGTGCAGGTAGCCGATCCGGTCCGGGTAGTTCTTGATGAGCTCCAGGCTGGAGGCGCCGCAGTATTCAGCGTGTCCGGTGTCGAGGCACAGGTTGAGGTACTGCGGGTCGGTCGCACCCAGCAGAGTTTCGATGTCCTCCTGGGCTCCGACGTGCGAGTCGGCATGGGAGTGGAACTGCTGCTTGAGGCCGAAGTCCTCGAGCAGCGTCTTGCCGAGGCGGTTGTGGCCGGCGAACAGGTCGCCCCATGCCTTGTCGCTGAGCGTGCCGCTCTCCACGGCCTCGCCGGTGACGTCGTCACGCCACATGGCCGGGATGACCACGATGTGCTCGCCGCCCATGGCTGCAGTCAGTTCGGCCACCTTCCGGGCCGGCTCCCAGGCCGTCTCCCACTGGTCCAGGCCGCGGTGGAAAGCGGTGAAGACCGTTCCGGCACAGACCTGCAGGTCACGCTGCTTCAGTTCTTCGGCCAGACGTGCGGGGTCGGTGGGCAGGTAGCCGTAGGGGCCCAGCTCGATCCACTTGTAGCCGGATTCGGCCACCTCGTCCAGGAAGCGCTCCCACGGGGTCTGCTTGGGGTCATCCGGGAACCAGACACCCCAGGAGTCGGGCGCGGTGCCGATGATCAGCTTGTTCTCAGTCATTTGTCTGTTCCTTTGCGTCGATTGCTCCGCAGGTGCCGTTTTGGACGCTCAAAACGGCGTTTACGGAGCAATCGACGGTGGTGGGGATTAGTTGGAGGGGAAGTTGTAGGAGGCGCCGGAGGCGTGGGTGGGTTCGGGCCAGCGGGAGGTGACGACCTTGCCGCGGGTGTAGAAGGAAACGCCTTCGGGACCGTAGATGTGCTTGTCGCCGAAGAGGGAGGCCTTCCAGCCGCCGAAGGAGTGGTACGCGACCGGGACGGGGAGGGGGACGTTGATGCCGATCATGCCGACGGTGACGGAGCGCTGGAACTTCCGGGCGGCGGCGCCGGAGGAGGTGAAGATCGCGGTGCCGTTGCCGTAGGGGTTGGAGTTGATCAGCCTGATGCCGTCTTCGAGGGTGTCGACGCGGACGACGACGAGGACGGGTCCGAAGATCTCCTCGGTGTAGGCGCTCATTTCGGTCTTGACGTGATCCAGGACGGTGGGCCCGACCCAGAAGCCTTCCTCGTGGCCGGGGATGACGAGGTCGCGGCCGTCCACGACCATGGCAGCGCCTGCGGCTTCGGCTTCGGTGACGATCTTGACGATGCGTTCCTTGGAGGCCGGGGTGATGACCGGGCCCATTTCGGCGCCGGGGACGGTGCCGTTGTTGACCTTGACGGCGGTGGCGCGTTCTTCGACCTTCTTGACCAGCAGGTCGGCGGCGTCCCCGACGGCGACGGCGACGGAGATCGCCATGCAGCGCTCCCCGGCCGAGCCGAACGCGGCGGCGGCCAGGTGGTCGGCGGCGTTGTCCAGGTCGGCGTCGGGCAGCACGATGGCGTGGTTCTTCGCCCCGCCCAGGGCCTGGACGCGCTTGCCGTGCTTGGTGGCGGTCTCGTGGACGTACTTCGCGATGGGGGTGGAGCCGACGAAGGAGATCCCGTCGACGTCCGGGTGGGTCAGGAGCCCGTCGACGGTTTCCTTGTCGCCATGCAGGACCTGGAACACACCGTCCGGCAGGCCCGCGTCCTTCCACAGCTTCGCGAGCAGCAGGGACGCAGAGGGGTCGCGTTCGGAGGGCTTGAGGATGAAGGCGTTGCCGGTGGCGATCGCCATCGGGGCCATCCACAGCGGCACCATGACCGGGAAGTTGAACGGCGTGATCCCGGCGACGACGCCGAGGGGTTCGCGGAAGGAGAAGACATCGATGCCGGTGGAGACCTGGTCGGAGTAGTCACCCTTGAGCAGCTGAGGGATGCCGCACGCGAATTCGATGACCTCCAGGCCGCGGCCGATCTCGCCCTTGGCGTCGGAGAGGACCTTGCCGTGCTCGGCGGTGATCAGCTGGGCGAGTTCGTCGACGTGCTCGGCGACGAGTTCACGGAACTTGAACAGCACGGCGGTGCGCTTGGCCAGGGAAATGTCGCCCCAGGAATCGGCAGCGGCACGTGCGGCGGCGACGGTGGTGTCCAGGTCTGCCCGGTTGGCCAGGCGCAGCTCCGCGCTGACCTGGCCGGTGGCCGGGTTGTAGACCGGGGTGGTGCGGTCGCCCTCGCCAGCGGTCTCGGCACCGTTGATGAAGTGGTTGATGGTGGTGGTGACGGTCGTCGTTGACATGTATGACTTCCTTGGTCTGTGGCTTGTCGGAAAGCAGTTGGGGTTAGCCGAGCAGCTTGCGCTGGCGGTTCTTGTGGTCTGTGTAGGTCTTGTAGGCCTGCTGGGTGGACTCCAACTCCGAGACTTCTGAGACGGGCACGTCCCACCAGGATTCGGAGGACGGGGCGTCCAGCAGCGGGTCGGATTCGACGTGGATCACGATCGGGCCGCCGTTTTCCGGGGCGGCCTTGGCGTCACGGATGGCCTGTTCGAGTTCGGCGATGGCCTTCTCACCGGGTTCGATCCGGATGACCTTCACGCCGAGGGATTCGGCGTTCAGGGCCAGGTCCACCGGGAGCCGGTCGCCATCGTCGAAGGAGTGGTGTTCCTCGTCCAGGGCCCGGTACTGGGTGCCGAAACGCTGGGAGCCGAGCATCTCCGAGAGCGAGCCGATGGAGGCGTAGCCGTGGTTCTGGATCAGGACCACGATCAGCTTGATCCGTTCGGCGACGGCGGTGACCAGTTCGGTGTGCATCATCAGGTAGGAGCCGTCCCCCACCATCACAACGACGTCGCGCTTCTCACCGCCGGCTTTGGCTTCGGCGATGGCCGCGCGCTTGACGCCCAAGCCGCCCGGAATTTCGTAGCCCATGCAGGAGTAGGCGTATTCGACGTGGTAGCCGAACGGGTCACGGACCCGCCACATCTTGTGCAGGTCACCCGGGAGGGAGCCGGCGGCGCAGATCACGACGTCCTGGGCGTCCATGGCCCGGTTGGTGGCGCCGATGATCTCGTTCTGCGCCGGCAGGGGCGTGTACCGGGTGTCGAAGGCCTCATCCACGGTCGCGTCCCAGCGCTTCTTCTCGGCCGCGACCTTTTCTTCGAGGTCGGCGCCGACACGGTAGCCCCCCAGGGCCTGGTTCAGCTTGACTAGGGCCTTGCGGGCGTCGGCGACGATCGGCAGGTGCGTGCCGTGCTTGTACGCATCGATCGGGGCGACGTTGATGTTGATGAATTTCAGGTCCGGGTTCTGGAACGCGGTCCGGGAGGCGGTGGTGAAGTCCTCGTAGCGGGTGCCGATGCCGATGATCAGGTCCGCTTCGGCCGCGAGGGCGTTGGCCGCCGTCGTGCCCGTGGAGCCGATCGCACCGAGGGAGTACTTGTGATCCCAGGGCAGCACGCCGACGCCGGCCTGGGTGTTGCCGACCGGGACGCCGGTCAGTTCCGCGAACCTGGCCAGTTCCTCGTTGGCGTAGGCGTAGAGGACGCCGCCGCCGGCGATGATCAGCGGCCGCTTCGCGGCCCGGATGGCCTCGGCGGCGCGGGCGATGTCGTCGTCGTCCGCTTCGGGGCGGCGGATCCGCCACTCACGCTCGGCGAGGAACTCCTCGGGGATGTCGAAGGCTTCGGCCTGGACGTCCTGGGGCAGGGAGATGGTCACCGCGCCGGTTTCGGCCGGGTCGATCAGGACGCGCAGGCCGTGGTGGAACGCGGAGAACAGCTGCTCCGGCCGGGTGACCCGGTCGAAGAACTTCGACAGCGGCCGGAACGCGTCATTGACCGTCAGGTCGTAGGCATAGGGCTGTTCGAGCTGCTGCAGGACCGGGTCCGCGGCGCGGGTCGCGAAGGTGTCGGACGGGAGCAGCAGGACCGGCAGGCGGTTCGTGGTGGCCAGCGCGGCGCCGGTGAGCAGGTTCGAAGAACCCGGGCCGATCGAGGTGCTGACCGCGTAGGTCTGCCGGCGGCGGGTGTGCCGGGCGTACCCGACGGCCTGGTGCACCTGGGCCTGTTCGTTCCGGCCCTGGTAGTACGGCATCACCGACGGGTCCTGGGACTGGTACTGCTTCAGGGCCTGGCCCACGCCGGCCACGTTGCCGTGCCCGAAAATACCGAACGTGCCCGGGATCAGCCGCTCACGGAAATCGACCCCACCCACGGAATCAACGGTGTACTGCTTGGAAAGATACTCGACCACGGCCTGCGCCACGGTCATCCGGCGGGTTCCAGTTCCCATCGTTTACTCCGATACTTCAGTGGTGTGGTGAAGGAGCGACGCGGCCGCTGCCACAGCCCCGGCAACGTCGCCGTCGGCCGGGTAGAGCAGGGTGCGCCCAACCGTGAGGCCCTGCACGCCGGGAAGGGCGAGGGCGGCTCCCCAGGTGGCGAACACCTCGTCCTGCGTGCCGGCCGGGTCTCCGCCCAGCAGCACGGTGGGCATGGTGGTCGCGGCCATGACGCGTTCCATCTGGTCCACGACCGGCAGCTTCATCCACGTGTAGGCGCTGGTGGACCCCAGGCCCTCGGCGATGCCGATCGACTTGATCACGGCGTCCGTGGAGAGGTCGTTGCGGACCCGGCCGTTCTCGCGGACGGACAGGAACGGCTCCACCATGGCGATGAGCTTCCGCTCGGCCAAAGAATCAATGGCCTTCGCGGTCGCCTCGAGGGTGGCCACGGTGTCCGGGTCGCCGAGGCAGATGCGGGTCAGCATCTTGCCGCCGTCCGCGCCCAGTTCCTCCAGCGCGGCGGCGGTGTGGCCGGTGAAACGGTCATCGAACTCGTTGACCAGCCCGGCCAGGCCGCCGCGGTTCATCGACCCGAAGACCAGCTTGCCCTCCAGCGCCCCCAGCAGCAGCAGGTCGTCCATGATGTCCGGGGACGCCAGGATGCCGTCCACGGCCGGGTTGGCCAGGGCAATCTGCAGCCGGTCCAGGAGCTGGCGGCGGTCCGCCATCGCCACCGGGTCGTTACCGACGGCGAGGGCGCCGCGGGCCGGGTGGTCGGCGGCAACGATGAAGTTCTGCCGGCCGTACTTCAGGCCGGAGTGGCGGCGGCGGGCCTTCGCGGCACGTGCCACAGCGGAAGGGTCTTCGAGCCGGATCGTGCTCAGGTGCTCGTAGCGGCGGGGGTCGTCATCCACCGCGATCGTCGCGGTGCCGGGGTGGAGGCTCACAGGGCCGCTCCTTCAGGGGTAAGTGCAGTGGAATCCTGGCCGGGAACAGCAGCATCGGGAACGAGGCGTCCGCGCTCAGCCAGCAGCGAGGTGACCTCCGCCGGCGTCGGCATGGCATCCGCGCAGGACAGCCGGGAGGCGACAATGGCGCCGGCGGCGTTGGCGTAGTCCAGGACCTGGGCCAGCGGCCAGCCGGAGAGCAGGCCGTGCACGAAGGCGCCGCCGAAGGAGTCGCCGGCGCCCAGACCGTTGACCGTCTCCACCGGAACCGGGGCGGAGACGACGCGCTCGGTGCGGGTCTTGGCCATCACGCCTTCCGGGCCGAGCTTCACGACGGCGATTTCAACGCCGGCGTCCAGCAGCCGGTCGGCCTGCTCATCAGGGGTGCCCGGGCCCACGGCCACGGAGCATTCCTGGTCGTTGCCGATCGCGACGGTGACGTGCGGCAGGATCCGGGCCACCTGTTCCCGGGCTTCCTCCTCGGAGGCCCAGAACATCGGGCGGTAGTCGAGGTCCAGGATGGTGTGCTGGCCTTCGGTCAGGCCGGTGCGGGGCCGTGCCTCGTGGGCCTTGATGTGCGCCTCGCGGCTGGGCTCCTGGCACAGGCCGGTCACCGTGGACCAGAAGATCTGCGCGTTGCGGATGGCGTCGGTGTCGAGCTCGTCGGCTTTGATCTGCAGGTCGGGTGCCGTCGGGAACCGGCCGTAGAAGTACAGCGGGAACTCATGGGTCTCGGGCATGATGGCGCAGAACGTGGCCGGCGTCTGCAGGCCCTGGACCGGGGAGACGAAGGAATCGTCCACGCCGAACTTCTCCAGTTCGCGGTGCAGGTACGTACCGAACGGGTCATCGCCGGTGCGGGTGATAACGCCGGTGCGGCGGCCGTGGCGGGCGGCGGCAACAGCAACGTTGGACGGGGAGCCGCCGAGGTACTTGCCGAAGGACGTCACATCCTCCAGCCCCACCCCGATGTCGTTCGGGTAGATATCAACGCTGATTCGCCCGATCGTGAGCAGTTCGTGGGTCACGGTAATCGTGGACCTTTCTTTTGGATCTCAACCTCTAAGCAGCCGAACGGCCAGAGCTCCGTTCCGCGACCCCGTGAGCGGGGCCACAAGAACTACTGTGCCCTAGAATTTATGTCCTGTCAAAGGTTTGTACTGACATATTTACAACAAGCAGAATGGCACTTCCAGCGCGACTCTTGCAGCACGGCAAAAGACGGCCTGAGCGGGATTTTCCGCCCCTATTTCTTCGGAACGGCAAGCTCTCCGGTGACGTACTGCGCGCGGCCAAACCCGAAGGACCAGTCCCCCGCAGTGTTCTCGACGTAGCCAATGAAAACGTCCTCGCCGGCAACGCCCAGGGTCCCCAATTTTTCAGCGACGGCAGCGAAAAGGCTCTGCTTCGCCCCCTGGCTTCGCCCGCCCTGCGTGAAGATCTGGATCATGACGACGTCGCGCGTCCGCTCGAAGCCCAGCCCGGCATCCTGGGCCACGATCTGCCCCGGGCCGTGCTCGGTAACGATGTGGAAGTAGTCGCGCTCCGGGATGCCGTATTCGGCCAGGATCGCGTCGTGGATGCCCCTGCTCAAGAGGTTGAGTTCATCATGGCTGCGTCCCGAGTGGACGTCGATTCGCACGAGCGGCATTGCATCTCCTTTGACAGTTTGTTCTGACATACTATCAAACCTGAATCATCGCGCAAGGGCTTGCCTCGCACCCTGCCCAACCAGCTCGCAGTAGATGTCGTTTTCAGCCCTCAAAACAGCATCTACTGTCAGTCAGTTGGGTGTTAAGACGGACGACGGCGGCCGGTGACCTTCGAACTGAAGGTCACCGGCCGCCGTCGTAATGTTCTTTGACTGTCGGCCCTACTTGGCGAGCATCTCCTCAAGGCGCTCGTAGCTGTCACGCATGCCGCTTTCCATCTCCTGCGGGGCCATGCCGTCGCGGGCCTCGACAGTGGGGCATACCAGGTGGCCACGGAGGCGGGAGCGGCCACTGCCGAGGTCCTCGAAGTTCGTGAACTCGATCATCACTACATCCGGATACCCGCTGAATTCGAACGTCTGGACGGTGAACTCGTTCTCCCGCACCGTGTGGAACATGCCGTTGGCTGTTTGCATGACACCGTCTGCACCGGCGTGGTTGTACAGGTAGCTTCCTCCGGAGCGGAAGTCATAGTGGCCGATATCCACGTTGGTGCCGCGCGGGCCCAGCCACTGGGCAAACAGCCCGGGCTCCTTGTGGGCGCGGAACACCTCCGCCGCCGGAAAATCGAACTCCCGCTGCCAGTCAATGAAGGGGACATTGTCCGGGACGGTGAACTGGAGTGCGTTGCTCATGATCGGTCCTTCCTGGCTGCAGCCACACGCTAGACCTCAAACCGTCCGGGCGCAACAGTTAAACAGAAACGCGGGGTCACTCGTCGCCCAATCCGGGGGGTGGATTGGGCTGGGAGTGACCCCGCGTTGGCTGAGGTGCGGCCTAGAGGGCTGCGAAGACCTCGCGCAGCAGGCGGGCGGTCTCGGACGGCGTCTTGCCGACCTTCACGCCTGCAGCCTCGAGGGCTTCCTTCTTGGCCTGGGCGGTACCGGCGGAACCGGAGACGATGGCACCGGCGTGGCCCATGGTCTTGCCTTCCGGAGCCGTGAAGCCGGCCACGTAGCCGACGACCGGCTTGGTGACGTTGGCCTTGATGAAGTCGGCGGCACGCTCTTCGGCGTCGCCACCGATTTCGCCGATCATCACGATGGCCTTGGTCTCGGGGTCGGCCTCGAACGCGGCCAGGGCGTCGATGTGCGTGGTGCCGATGATCGGGTCACCGCCGATGCCGATGGCGGTGGAGAAGCCGAGGTCGCGCAGTTCGTACATCATCTGGTAGGTCAGCGTGCCGGACTTGGACACCAGTCCGATGGGGCCCTTGCCGGTGATGTTCGCCGGGGTGATGCCCACGAGGGCCTCGCCCGGGGTGATGATGCCGGGGCAGTTCGGTCCGATGATGCGGGTGACCTGGTTGCCGTCGGCGTCGACCGTGGCCTGTGCCAGTGCCCAGAACTCGGCGGAGTCCTGGACCGGCACGCCTTCGGTGATGACGACGACCAGGCCGATGCCGGCCTCGATGGCCTCGACCACGGCGGCCTTGGTGAATGCCGGTGGCACGAAGACGATGGAGACGTCGGCGCCGGTCTCCGCCATGGCTTCCTTGACGGTGCCGAAAACGGTGATCTCGTTATCGCCGTGCAGGACCGTGGTGCCGGCCTTGCGGGCGTTGACGCCGCCAACGATGTTGGTGCCGGCCTTGAGCATGAGGGCGGTGTGCTTGGTGCCCTCGCCGCCCGTGATGCCCTGGACGATGACCTTGGAGTCCTTGTTCAGATAAATAGACATGTTTTCTTTCCTAGATCTCGACCGGCTCGATCAGCGGGCGTTGGCGAGCTCGGCGGCCTTGTCGGCGCCCTCGTCCATGGTGGCGGCCAGGGTAACCAGCGGGTGGTTGGCCTCGGCGAGGATGCGGCGGCCTTCTTCGACGTTGTTGCCGTCGAGGCGGACGACCAGCGGCTTGTTGGCGGAGTGGCCCAGCTCGGCCAGCGCGCCCACGATGCCCTTGGCAACAGCGTCACAGGCGGTGATGCCGCCGAAGACGTTGACGAACACGGACTTGACCTGCTCGTCACCCAGGATGACGTCCAGGCCTGCGGCCATAACCTCGGCGGAGGCTCCACCGCCGATGTCCAGGAAGTTGGCGGGCTTGACGTTGCCGTGCTTCTCACCGGCGTAGGCGACGACGTCCAGGGTGGACATGACGAGGCCTGCACCGTTACCGATGATGCCGACTTCACCGTCCAGCTTGACGTAGTTCAGGTCCTGCGCCTTGGCCTTGGCCTCGAGCGGGTCCGCGGATTCCTTGTCCTCAAGCTGGACGTGCTTCGGGTGGCGGAATTCCGCGTTCTCGTCGAGCGAGACCTTGCCGTCGAGGGCGACGATCTCGCCCGCGCCGGTCTTGACCAGCGGGTTGACCTCCACGAGGGTGGCGTCTTCCTTCTTGAAGACGTCCCAGAGCTTCAGAATGACGCCGGCGACCTTGCCGCGCAGTTCCTCAGCGAAGCCGGCGGCAGCGACGATTTCGTCGGCCTTGGCCTGGTCGATGCCCACGGCGGGGTCAATGGCAACCTTGGCCAGGGCCTCGGGCCGCTCAACGGCGAGCTGCTCGATCTCCATGCCGCCTTCAACCGAGCACATGGCCAGGTAGTTGCGGTTGGCCCGGTCCAGCAGGACGGAGAAGTAGTATTCCTCGGCGATGTCCGCACCCTGGGCGATCATCACCTTGTTGACGGTGTGGCCCTTGATGTCCATGCCCAGGATGTTGGTGGCGTGCTCAAGTGCCTCATCGGCGGACTTGGCGACCTTGACGCCGCCGGCCTTGCCGCGGCCACCGACCTTAACCTGTGCCTTGACGACAGTTACGCCGCCGATGTTCTCGGCAGCTGCCTTTGCTTCTTCAGGAGTGTGCGCCACGATGCCGGCGAGCACGGGTACACCGTGCGCTTCGAACATATCGCGCGCCTGATATTCAAACAGGTCCACGGTTTAGTGTCCTTCTACGTCGAAGTAGTTTCTGTACAGCCGGACAACACCCAAGGGTGGGGACCGGGCTGCGGAATTTATGCGCCCTGCGGCAGGTCCGGAAACGAGCCACGCGGCGTAATGCTCCTCTCGGAACTTTAGTCCTTTGGAGGGACCGGCCGGTTCCAGACTACCTGTTCTGTGAGTAACGACACTATTCTATGGATCGTAGAAAAACCGCGGGATTACGGGGTTTTTGGGGCCTTGGCGGGCGCCGTTTGGGCGTTTTTACCCTTCGCCGGCATGAGTTCGTAATGATCCCGGCTGAGGAAGAAACCGACGCCCGCTGAGACGTTTCCGCACGCCACCCCGGAACGGTACGCGGAGCACCGCAAGCCGTTGCGTTCGAGGTTGCCGCCGTCGGGCAGGACGGGCAGCTTTGAGATGGGCCCGCCGGGCCTCCCCTTCGGCCCGTACTCGGCCTCCATCTGCGTGACGCCCGACCTGCATTCGCCGTACCGGGCCCGGTCAGGCGTCAGGAGTGCGGCGCCGCCCAGGAAACCCAGCCCGGTCCCCGAGCAGTCGTCGGTGACGTCGGCGGCCGCCGGAGCGGGATATACGGCGAGCTGGCAGTGCGCCACGGGCACGGTTGCCAGTTTCGCGTTGTCAGGATCGCCGAAGTTGTTGGGTTCGTACGGCAGGTTCAGGTGTGGCCCGCGGGCAGAGGTCAGTGCGCACACGACGTTCCGGTCCGCGGTGACAAACGCCAGCACGTCCTCCCCCGCAGCGAAGTCGGCGGGGTCGGTGAGCGGCGCCTGTTTCAGCTGTTCGAGGGCCGGCAGCGGTGGCGGCGGCGTGTACTCAGGATCCGCGACGGTCACGGAACACCCGGCCAGGGCCATAGAGACCAGGGCCATGGCGATCCGGGCCGCCGGGGAGAACCGGGCCGCCGGGGAGAATCGTGCCAGGCCGGCGGCAACGCGTTCGGGGCGCCGCACCGGCACGCTCAGGCGTCGATCTTGGTCAGCGGCGCGTACCGGAGCAGCAGCCGCTTCTCGCCGACGTCGAACTTCACCTTGGCCACGGTCTTGTCCCCGGCGCCTTCGACCGCGAGCACCGTGCCGTTGCCGAAGCTGGTGTGGTTGACCTTGTCCCCCACGCTGACCGCAATGACTTCCTTCTGCGGCTGCACGCGGTTTTTCGCGACGGCGACAGGGACGTCGGCGTTGAACCCTGCGGAGGAATCAGCCCTGTTGCCCCGGGCCGTTCCCGCGCCCCAGAAGGATCCGCTGTACCGGTTCGACCCGATGGACGCCCCGCTCCCCCAGCCCCCAACCTGCCGGCTGGTGCCCTCGCGCTTCCATTCGACCAGCTCGGAGGGAATTTCCTCCAGGAACTGGCTGGCCGGGTTGTACTGGCTCTGCCCCCACATGTTGCGGACCTCGGACCGCGTGACGTACAGCCGTTTCCGGGCGCGTGTCAGTCCCACGTAGGCAAGCCGGCGCTCCTCCGCCAGTTCCTTGGGGTCCGTGGCGGAGCGCTGGTGCGGAAAGAGTCCGTGCTCCATGCCGGTAAGGAACACCACCGGAAATTCGAGGCCTTTGGCCGTGTGCAGCGTCATGAGCGTGACCACGCCCAGCCGCTTCGCCTCGGCCACCGCGGCGTCGATGTCTGCGCCGGGGGCGTCCGGAATCTGGTCAGCGTCGGCCACCAGCGATACCTGTTCCAGGAACGCCTCGAGGGAGCCTTCGGGGTTCTCCTGCTCGTATTCACGCACGACGGCGACGAGCTCGGCGAGGTTTTCCACCCGGGACTCGTCCTGCGGATCGGTACTGGAGCGCAGTGTGGCGAGGTAGCCGGTCTGTTCCAGCACGGCCTCAAGCGCAGCCGCGGCTCCCGAGCCTGCGGCCACCTCAGCGAGGTCGTCCAGGAGCTTGACGAAACCGAGCACGGCGTTGACGGAGCGGGTGGCCATGCCGGGTGCCTGGTCGGCGCGGCGGGCAGCGGCCATGAACGAGATGCGTTCCCGCTCTGCCAGCGCGGCCACGGCACCCTCGGCCCGGTCCCCGATGCCGCGCTTGGGTTCGTTGAGGACGCGACGGAGGTTGACGTCGTCGTCCGCGTTGACCAGCACGCGCAGGTAAGCCAGGGCGTCCTTGATTTCCTTGCGCTCGTAGAACCGGGTGCCGCCCACCACCTTGTACGGCAGGCCCACGCGCACCAGGACGTCCTCAATGGAACGCGACTGCGCGTTGGTGCGGTAGAAGATGGCGACGTCGCCGGGGCGGAGGTTGTCCTCGTCCTGGAGCCGGTCGATTTCCTTGGCGATGAACTGGGCTTCGTCGTGCTCGTTTTCACCCACGTAGCCGATGATCTTGTGGCCTTCGCCCTCCGCGGTCCACAGCCTTTTCTCGGGGCGGTTGGGGTTCCGGGAGATGACGGAGTTGGCCGCGCTCAGGATGTTCTGGGTGGAGCGGTAATTCTGTTCCAGCTTGATGGTGTGCGCGTCGGGGTAGTCGTTCTCGAACTCTACGATGTTGCGGATGTCAGCGCCGCGGAACGCGTAGATGGACTGGTCGGAGTCGCCGACGACGGTCAGCTCCGCCGCTCCCGGCCCCTCGCCGACGATCTCCCGGACCAGGGCGTACTGCGCGTGGTTGGTGTCCTGGTATTCGTCCACCAGGACATGCCGGAACCGGCGCCGGTAGGAATCGGCGAGCGCCGGGAAGGCCCGGAACATGTAGACGGTCTCGGCGATCAGGTCATCAAAGTCCATCGCGTTGGCCTGGCGCAGCCGCTGCGTGTACCCCTTGAAGACATCCGCCACGGCGCTTTCGAACGGGTCACTGTGGTTGGCAGCGGAGGCGAAGGAATCGGCGTCGATGAGCTCGTTCTTGAGCGCGGAAATCTTGTGCTGGATGGCCTTGGGTGCGAACTTCTTGGGGTCCAGGTCCAGGTTCTTGGCCACCAGTGTGATCAGCCGCAGGGAATCGGCGGAGTCATAGATGGAGAAGTTGGATTTCAGCCCGACGTTGGCGGCCTCGCGCCGCAGGATCCGGACGCAGGACGAGTGGAACGTGGAGATCCACATGGCTTTGGCCCGGCCGCCCACGAGGGCCTCGATGCGTTCACGCATTTCCGCGGCGGCCTTGTTGGTGAACGTGATGGCCAGGATCTCGCCGTGGTGGGCGCGCTTGGTGGCGATGAGGTAGGCGATCCGGTTACTGAGCACACGGGTTTTTCCCGAGCCGGCGCCGGCCACGATCAGCAGTGCGCTGCCGGAATGTTTGACCGCTTCTTCCTGCTGCGGGTTCAGGCCTGCCAGCAGCGCCCCGGCGTCCGGGAACTGGTGCCGGGCGTGCTCCCCTGCATGTTCGTCTGCCTGGCCGGCTGCAGGGTGGCCCGCGGGTTCGCCCGGGCCGGCGCCGAATGCGGGTGTCATCAGCCCTGTTTCGGGGCGCGACTTGGTGATGGCACCGGCGTGGGAACCAGCCTTGAACGGACCGTCAGCGTAGGGGTCAAACAACATATCCATGGTGACTACAAGTCTAGGCGGTGGGACTGACACCCGAAGCCGCCCTGTGGATAACTCAGGCGGCGGGCCGCCAAAGCAGGCCACCCAAAAATGTACGGCCAGCGGAAACTTAGTCGACCGAGCCGGACTCGAGGGCGGCACGCAACTGGTGCACCGCCGTCGTTCCTCCCGCCATGAACCATTCCAGGCCGTTGACGCGGACGGTGCCGGCCATGCCGCCGGCGGCCGTCACGATCGCTTTTCCGGGCAGCCAGTCCCATTCGGGGCAACTGTGCTGGAACCAGCAGCCGAGCTGCCCGTCGGCGACGCGCCCCAGGTCGCAGGAGCCGGATCCGAGCATCCGCAGCGTCGCGGCGGAGACGGCGGCGGTGTGCCACGGCATGGCGCACATCGGGTCGGAGAGCCAGCGCGGATGGATGTACGTGGCGGCGCCGAGGTGGGAAATGTCGACGGCGTTGCGGTTGGTTCCGTCCTCGCGGTAGGTGGTGACGGGGTCGCCGTTGAGGGTGGTGGCGCGCTGCTTGCCGCCGATCCAGAGCTTGTCCTCCTCGGGCTGGAAAATGGCGCCGAGGAGCACATCGGACTCGTCCTTGAGCGCGATGGCTGAGCACCAGTACGTGGACCCCTGCAGGAAGTTGTAGGTGCCGTCCACCGGATCGATGACCCAGGTCCGGCCGCTGCTGCCATGCACCGCGGCGCCTTCCTCGCCCAGGACGCCGTCGTCGGGGCGGCAGCGCCGCAGCTGCTCGAGGACGTACGCTTCCGCGGCGTGGTCCGCGGCGGTGACGACGTCGGAGATGGAGGTCTTGCGCTGGGCGTCGAGGCCGCCCTGCCGCATCAGCAGTGCCAGTTGCCCGGCCTCGCGGACCAGTTCGGCGGCCAGCTCGTAGTCATCGAGCCCGGGGCTCAGGTTGGTGGCGCTGTGTTTGCCCAGTTTGTGTCTGCCCAGTTCCGTCACGGTTCCCACCCTATCGGCGCCGGGCCTGCCCTGCACAGCACGCCGGGTGGGGAGGGGCGGGTGCATCGGGGCGGGCGATAATGGACGCATGGCCAAGACACCTGCACAGCGGATCAAGAAGCACGGCGCAAGGGCCGCAGTTCCCCAGCACGAACTGCCGCCGGTGATCAACCCCGGCACCAGCCGCTCGCCCGCGAAGGCACAGAACAACGCCAACCTGATTGTCATCGCGGGCCTGGTGGCGAGCCTGTTCCTGTTCTGGTACCTCCACCTGCTCACGCTTAACCAGCTCACGCAGCTCTCCGGCGGGCTGGCCATGCCCGACTCCCTGGTGGGCGGCTTCGACACGGGCTACGTCGAAGAGCTCCGCCGCGCCCTTGACGGGGACGCCCGAGGCCAGCTCAACTACGTCCACAAGACGGCAGGCACCCTGTTTCCGCTGATCTTCGGCTTCACCTGGCTTCTGGTGATTGGCACCAACGTGGCCCGGAAGTCGCTGCGCTGGGCGCTGTGGGCGCTGCCGCTGCTATTCGTGGTGGTCCGGCTGTGGGGCAACGTCACCATAGATTCCATGATCGCCGCCGTTAACCTCGACGCCGGCCAGGTCGCCTTGGCGTCGGGCCTCACCGTGGCCGGCTGGGTGCTGTTCGTGGCCAGCCTCCTCGCCGGCGGCGCCGCCATGTTCCTGGGACGCCGGTCTTCGAAGAAAGCCGCCCCGCAGCAGGAAGCCTAGCCGCCGGACGCCGCCCGGGCCCGGGCGGCGAAGGCCTTGCGCACCTGCCGTTCCTTCCGGACGCGCTGGGCGACAACAAGGCCGGCGGCGGAGAGCCCCATAGTGATCGGATAGGCCATCAGCCGCTCCAGAGTTCCGGGCTCGGGGACGTCCAGGCCAGCGACGGCGGCCGTGACCAGCGCAGCCGTGGACACGCCGCCGGCGGCCAGGACAAACCAGCCAAGCGGCGACTGGCGGAGCCACAGCGTGCCGAGCAGCAGCAGCGCCAGGGAGCCGGCGATGAAGTACATCACGGCGCCGGCGTAGTGCCAGGCCGATTCCAGGTCCTCCGGGACCAGCCCCACAATGATCGTGCCGGTGCCGGCGGTCCCGGTCAGGATGCGCACCGCCACTGCCGTGTACCAGGGCACTTCGCCGGTATGGCTCGCCGCCACCCGCACACCGGCCCGGGCGGCCACCCGCAGCAGCGCCGAGCTCAGCAGCAGCGCACCCAGCAGCATTCCCAGGCCCTGCACAACGAAGGAGGTGTTCATCAGCACGTGCAGCGGCGAACAGATGCTGCGGCCGTCGTAGATTCCGCAGGTGACGGCTCCCAGATCGCTGATCAGCCCGGTCCGCCGGCTGTAGGGGGCCGGTCCGGCCCAGGCGCCGATGACCGCGGCCTCCGCCACGAGATACTGCACGACACTGAGCACCGCCCACGCCCCGATGTACTGCCGCGTGGAGGCGGTGTCTGGCAGGAACGTTGCCCTAAAGGCGGGAACTTGAGCTGCGGCGGCCATGGCAAGAGCGTAGTACGCGCCGTCACCTTGTATGCTTATAGGCGTGCGCGAAGGGGCCGGTCCACCAACCGGCCGCGGCGGGCGCCCGCCCTCGTAGCTCAGTGGATAGAGCACGGCTCTCCTAAAGCCGGTGTCGTTGGTTCGATTCCAATCGAGGGCACTTGAATCTGCAGCACCCGTCCGGGCTCCGCGACTATCTGCTGGGCGCACCACAGGCGGACCCATCATCCTCCGGCCCTCCCCGGGCAGGGCGGTGGTCCGTGGAGCGGACCATGCTGGACCGGGCCGCGGGCACCCGCGGCACCTTTACCGGCGTCGTAATTTTTTCCCCCGACGGCGACGGCGGGCTCCGCTTCCATGAGGAAGGGACAGTGGTCTGGCCTACTGTGAACTGGCCTGCCGGGGACAATGACACCTTCACCGGCCCGGCCACCCGCGACTACCTGCTCCGGCCCGCCGACACGCCCGACGCCATGGACATGCTGTTCCCCGACGGCCGGCCGTTCCACCGGATGAGTTTCTCGCCGGAGGCGAGCCAGGACCGGCACTGGTGCGATCCGGATACCTACCGGGTCACGTACGTGCGCCGCGGCGACAACGAATTCAGCTACGTGTGGGATGTCACCGGCCCGCGCAAGGACCTGCTGCTGGAGTCCGTGCTGTGCCGGCTTCCGGCCGCCACAGCACAACCTGACGGGCTAGGCTCAAACCCGTGAATCCGCGCATCATCGTTTCCGCCGTGTGTGTCTACGACGCCGCGGGCCGGCTCCTGACAGTCCGCAAGCGCGGGACCGACAAGTTCATGCATCCCGGCGGCAAGCCCGAGCCCGGGGAGACCGCGGTGCAGGCCGCCGCGCGGGAGCTGCAGGAGGAAGTCGGCATCATCGTCGACCCCCGCGAACTGACGCTCATGGGCGTGTGGCTGGCCGACGCCGCCAACGAGGCGGCCACAGAAATCGAGGCGACCGTCTTCACGGCCCCAGGCACCTGGGTGGCCCACCCGTCCGCCGAGATCGCCGAGATCCGGTGGCTGGACCTCGCGGCGGAGTGGCCCGGCGACCTGGCGCCGCTGCTCACGGACCATATCCTGCCGGCGCTGGCGGAATCCGGCCGCTGAACGGCGAGGCTCAGTACTCCGGGACCGCCTCCTCCGCGACGGCCGTGGCCTCGGCGAACTGTGTGCGGTACAGCTCCGCGTAGCGGCCGTCTGCTGCCAGCAGCTCCGTGTGGGTGCCGCGTTCGACGATGCGGCCGTCCTCCACCACCAGGATGGCGTCGGCGGCACGGATCGTCGAGAGCCGGTGCGCAATGACGACGGCGGTGCGCCCTTCCAGCGCAGCGCCCAGCGCCGCCTGCACGGCGGCCTCGTTCGTGGAGTCCAGCGCGGCGGTGGCCTCGTCGAGGATCACCACGCGGGGCTGGGCGATCAGCAGCCGGGCTATGGTGAGCCGCTGCCGTTCACCGCCGGAGAGCCGGTAGCCGCGCTCCCCCACCACGGTTTCGAGGCCGTCGGGGAGGGAACGGACCATGGTTTCAAGCCGGGCCTGGCGCAGCACCGCCCACATGTCCTCCGCGGTGGCCTCCGGGCGGGCCAGCCGAAGGTTGGAGGCGATGGTTTCGTGGAACAGGTGCCCGTCCTGGGTGACCATGCCGAGGGTGGCGCGGATGGAGCCGAACGTCAGGTCCCGCACGTCCAGGCCGCTGGCGGGCCCGAAGCCGCCGAGGCGCACGGCGCCGGAATCGACGTCGTACAGCCGGGTCAGCAGCTGGGCGATGGTGGACTTGCCGGCCCCGGAGGATCCCACGATGGCGACGGTCTGTCCGGGTTCCACCCGGAAGCTGATGCCGTGCAGCACCTCCTCGCCGCCGCGGGTGTCCAAGGTGGCGACCTCCTCCAGCGAGGCCAGCGAGACCTTGTCCGCGGAGGGGTAGGAGAAGCGCACGTCGTCGAACTCCACGGCCACGGGCCCGGGCGGGACTTCCAGCGCACCGGGCTTCTCCCTGATCAGCGGCTCGAGGTCCAGGATTTCGAAGACGCGCTCAAAGCTGACCAGGGCGCTCATGATCTCCACCCGGGCGTTGGACAGCGCGGTGAGCGGAGCGTAGAGGCGGGTCAGCAGCAGTGCCAGCACCACGACGTCGCCCGGGGCGAGCTGCCCGCCGATGGCCAGCCAGCCGCCCAGTCCATAGACCAGAGCGAGGGCCAGCGCGGAGACGAGCGTCAGCGCCGTCACGAAGGTGAACTGCAGCATGGCGGTCCGCACGCCGATGTCGCGGACGCGGCCGGCGCGGAGGGCGAACTCGCGGGACTCGTCGTCGGGCCGGCCGAAGAGCTTCACCAGGGTGGCGCCGGGGGCGGAGAAGCGCTCGGTCATCTGGGTGCCCATGGCGGCGTTGTGCTCGGCCGCCTCGCGCCGCAGGTCGGCCAGCCGGGAGCCCATCCGCCGGGCCGGGATCAGGAAGATCGGCAGCAGGACCATGGCCAGCACGGTGACCAGCCAGGAGGTGTTCAGCATGACCACCAGGGTGAGGATGAGGGCGACGGCATTGCTCACCACGCCGGACAAGGTTCCGGCAAAGGCAGACTGGGCACCGATCACGTCGTTGTTCAGGCGGCTGACCAGGGCCCCGGTACGGGTCCGCGTGAAGAACGCGATGGGCATTCTCTGCACGTGGTCAAACACCTTGGTGCGCAGGTCCACGATGACGCCCTCGCCGATGGTGGAGGACAGCCAGCGGCTCACCATGCCAAGGCCTGCCTCGGCCACCGCGACGCCGGCGATGAGGGCCGCCAGCCGGATCACCTCACCGGCATCGGCACGGGCCACGATCGTGTTGACCACCTGCCCGGCCAGCACCGGCGTGGCCACGGCAAGCAGAGCCATGGCGATGGAAACGGCCACGAAGGCCACCAGCCTGCCGCGGTGCGGCCGGGCGAAGCCCAGGACCCGTTTGAGGGTCTCTTTCGAAAACGGCTTTGAGCCGCTCTTGGCCCGGGTGATCTGATGCAGCGAGCGCCAGGCGACGCCATCCATGCTCATTGGTTCTGCTCCATCTTGCCTGCCACCAGTTCGGTGACGACGCCGTTGTCCACGTTCCAGCGCACATCCAGCCGGACGTTTTCCAGCAGCCGCCGGTCGTGGGTGACCAGCAGCAGGGCGCCGTCGTAGCTTTCCAGTGCCTCTTCAAGCTGCTCGATTGCCGGGAGGTCCAGGTGGTTGGTGGGTTCGTCCAGGACCAGCAGGTTCACGCCCCGGGCCTGCAGCAGGGCCAGGGCCGCGCGGGTCCGCTCCCCCGGCGAGAGCGAGTCCACGGTGCGCGGGGTGTGGTCGGCCTTGAGGCCGAACTTCGCCAGCAGGGTCCGGACCTCGGCGGAGGTGTGGTCGGTCAGGACGGATTCGACGGCGTCGGCCAGTTTCAGGTGTCCGGCCAGCAGTCCGCGGGCCTGGTCAATCTCGCCGACGGCCACGGACACGCCGCGGGAAGCGTCGCCGGAGTCCGGTTCCTGGGTTCCCAGAAGCAGCCGGAGCAGCGTGGACTTTCCGGCGCCGTTGGGTCCGGTGATGCCGATCCGTTCACCGGCGTTGAGCTGCAGGTTCAGCGGCCCCAGGGTGAAGCTGCCCCGCCGGACCACGGCGTCGCGCAGCGTTGCCACCACTGAACTGGAGCGGGGCGCCTGCCCGATGCTGAACTGCAGCTGCCATTCCTTGCGCGGTTCCTCCACCACGTCCAGGCGGGCGATGCGCGATTCCATCTGCCGGACCTTCTGCGCCTGCTTCTCGGATGACTCGGTGCTCGCGGCACGGCGGATCTTGTCGTTGTCAGGGCTTTTCCGCATCGCGTTCCGGACGCCCTGCGAGCTCCATTCGCGCTGGGTGCGCGCCCGGGACATCAGGTCCGCCTTCGTGGCGGCGAATTCCTCGTACCGTTCACGGGCGTGCCGGCGCGCGACGGCGCGTTCCTCCAGGAAGGACTCGTAGCCGCCGTCGTACACCGCCACAGAGTTCTGGGCGAGGTCGAGTTCCACGATGGAGGTCACACAGCGGGCGAGGAACTCGCGGTCATGGGAGACCAGCACCACGCCGCCGCGAAGCCCCTGCACGAAGGCTTCCAGTTTGGCCAGGCCGTCAAGGTCAAGGTCATTGGTGGGCTCGTCCAGGAGCACGACGTCGAAGCGGCTCAGCAGCAGGGCGGCGAGCGCCACGCGTGCGGCCTGCCCGCCGGACAGCCTGGTCATTTCGGCGTCGGGGCCGACCTCCAGGCCCAGGTCTGCGAGGACGGGCGCAATGCGTTCGTCCAGGTCCGCGGCGCCGGAGGCCATCCAGCGGTCAAAGGCCGTCGAATAGGCGTCGTCGGCGCCGGGCGCCCCCGAGCCCAGGGCCTCGGCCGCGGCTTCCATCTCCGCGGTGGCCTTCGCGCAGCCGGTGCGCCGGGCGATGTAGGCGGCGACTGTTTCGCCGGGGATCCGTTCGTGTTCCTGGGGCAGCCAGCCCACGAACGCGTCCGACGGGGCGAGGCTGACTGTGCCCTCCTGCGCCTGCTCCACCCCGGCGAGGAGCCGCAGCAGCGTGGACTTGCCTGCACCGTTGGCGCCGACCACGCCAACAACATCCCCGGGGGCTACCGTAAAGGACAGCCCGGAGAAGAGGGTGCGGTGATCGTGACCGCCCGAAAGGTCCTTCGCAACAAGGGTTGCAGTCATCAATCCATCCTCTCACCGCTGCCCGTCTTCGCCTGAAAATCCGGGCGGGCATGAAAGAACCCGCTGGTCCGGACTTGGGGGGTGTACGGACCAGCGGGTTCGACCAACTAGCATAGTTGAAGCGGCGGGCTATGCAAAATCGAGGCTGGCGGCCGCCCCTTTGTACCGTCAGCCTGTACCGTCAGCAGAGAGCGTTCCATGCCCCTACCCGCCAAGGCCTTCCAGCGCTGGCTGCATGAGGTGGCGCCGGACACCAGCATTGCTGATGTGGCCAGGGCGTCGGGGGTCAAGCGCACCACCCTTGCCCAGCAGCTGGTCCGCGGCAAGGTGGCCGAAACGACCGTGGTGGGCATCAGCCGGGCGTTCCACATCAACCCGGTGGCGGCGCTCGGCTCCTTCGACACCTACCGGGATCTGGGGAAGCCGCCGGTTCCGCCCACGCCGCAGGAACTGGTCAGCCAGATCGCAACCGCGGACCTGCTGCACGCCATCATTGCCCGCAGCGAGCAGGACGGGGATAGCGCGACAGCCGCAGGGCCGCCTGCGCTCAGCCCGCCGCCGCACGCCACCTCCGTGAAGAACTGGGTGGACGCCATCGACGACGGCGAACTCCGCCACCGCGTCTCCGCCGCCACCGGCGTCGCTCCCCAAAACTACTCCGCCCAGCTGACCGCCAACCGGCTCGCCCCCGAACTGGCCGTCGCCACCTCCCGGGCTGCCGGCGTCGGACCCGCCAGCGGACTGGTAGCCACCGGGCTCGTCACCGAAGCCGAAGCCGGCTGGCCACCCGGCGCCCGGCAGGCAGCCCTGGACCGGCTGACCGACGGCGAGCTCACCGCCCTGGCCGGCGACCGCCTCCAAGCACTGGGCAAATCCCTGCGCCGGCAGGAACACGACCAACGACAAACCGAACAGATCTGGAAGAACCTCGGATGATTGAGATCCTGCAATGGACCACCCTGATCGCGTCCGGCGCCGCAGCGCTGAGCCGGATCCCCAACCTGGTCCGCCGGAAGAACCCGTCCATCTTCTATGCGCTGGCGCTCCTGACACTGGCCATCCTGCTGAGCATCCACGGCCCCTACATGGCGATCGACGCCGCGCTTGGCGGGACCAACCTTGCCAACCTCCTGTTGCGGTTCATCATCTTCGGAGCCATCTTTTTCCTTGCCCTTCGGATTGCCGCCGGCTTTGGCGACAGCCGCGGAAGGCAGCTGATCAGGGGAAACATCGGCACGGCGGCCCTGGCATTGATTTCTGTCGCGATGTTGGTTTGCTTTGCCCTCATGGACACATCGGGGTCGTCGGCAGGAATGGCGGAAGTGGCGGCAAAGAACCCGCGGAACGCTCTGCTCGTCGAGTACTACGGTGCCGCCGGCCGCGCCTACCCTGCCTATGTGTGCCTCGCGATCCTGCCGGGACTGCTGCGGGCCGTCAAGGGCCAGCTGCCCGCCCTGCTGCGGATAAGTGCGGCGCTCCTGGCCGTGGGTACCATCGCGATCCCCCTTTCGCTGCTGTTCCCGGCCATCCCGCCGGAGCTGGGTTTCCTGCGTTTCATCATCAACTACACGGCCATCCTTTGCTTCGTCGTCGGCCTGGCGCTCATTTGGGTGGCCGGCAGCCGGGCACGCCGGAAGCCGGGACCGGTGTCCGCCCGGCGCCGCTAGTATGAGTCCAACATTTCGTTCAGCAGAGAGCGTTTCATGCCCCTCCCCGCCAAAGCATTCCAGCGCTGGCTTAGTGGCGTAGCACCGGATACCAGCACTGCCGATATTTGCCGGGTCTCAGGCGTCAAGCGCACCACCCTCGCCCAGCAGATGGTGCGGGGAAAGGTTGCCGAGGCCACCGTCGTGAGCATCAGCCGGGCCTACAACATCAATCCGGTCGCCGCGCTGGCCACCTTCGATAGCTACAGCGCCCTCGCCGGTTCCCCGGTCCCTCCGACCGACAAGGAACTGGTAAGCCAAATTGCCACGGTCGACCTCCTGCGGGCAGTCATTGCCCGGACCGCCCCCGAGGGGTTCGCCGGCGGGGCCAAGACTGCGCTCAGCCCGCCGCCGCATGCCACCTCCGTGAAGAACTGGGTGGACGCCATCGACGACGGCGAACTCCGCCACCGCGTCTCCGCCGCCACCGGCGTCGCTCCCCAAAACTACTCCGCCCAGCTGACCGCCAACCGGCTCGCCCCCGAACTGGCCGTCGCCACCTCCCGGGCTGCCGGCGTCGGACCCGCCAGCGGACTCGTGGCCACCGGGCTCGTCACCGAAGCCGAAGCCGGCTGGCCACCCGGCGCCCGGCAGGCAGCCCTGGACCGGCTGACCGACGGCGAACTCACCGCCCTGGCCGGCGACCGCCTCCAAGCACTGGGCAAAACCCTGCGCCGGCAGGAACACGACCAGGAACAGACCGAAAGAATTTGGGAGAACCTGGTATGAGCGAAGTTCTTCCGTGGATAACGCTGGTTGTCTGTGCGGGCGCCGCCCTGGCCCGGATCCCGAGCGCCCTTCGCGGGGTCAATCCAACCTTGTTCTTCATCTTCCTGCTGGCGACGGCTGCCGCGGTCCTGAGCATCGAACAGTTCTACGTGGCCATTGACCGCGCCCTCGGCGGCCTGAACATTGCCCACCTCCTCCTGCGCCTGGTTGTTTTTGCAACGATCTACCTCATTGCAGTCCGGGTCACGAAGGGGTTTGGTGCCCCGGATGCCCACCGCATGATCGCCGGGCGTCCCGGGCTCGTCGTGCTTGCGGTTTTCTGTGCTGTCCTCGTGGCCGTCTTCCTCCTGATGGACCACTCCGCGACGTCGGCAGGCTTCAGGGACGTGGCCGGCGCAAGCGACCGGAATGAGGCGCTGATGCCCTACTACTGGGCCGCGGCCCGGGGCTACCTTGCCTACGTGGCCCTTGCGCTGCTGCCCGCCCTGCTCCGCAGCGTGAGGGAAAAACTGCCCCCGCTTGTCAGGACCGGGGCAGCGCTGATGGCGGCGGGGGCAGCGGCCACTGTTGCCGGATTCTGCCTCGAATTCGCGCCCCTCCGGCTGTTTGCCGCGGCGCCCGCGGTGAACAACGGAGCCGTGGTTTTCTTCATATCCGGCCTGGTGCTGGTGTGGCTTGCCAGGGTAAAGGCAGCCAAGCACGGCAGTCATGGAACGTCATCTACCGAGGGGTAGCAAATCCGGATTCACAAAATCATTAGACCGTGAGAGAATCATGAATGTGTGAAAGCAGTTGCTGCCTGGCTCACAAGCCGTGGCGCCTGCCGGAGCATACATTGGGGGGATGAGTGGTGGCGGCCGTTGGGGACCGCCCCCACTCAGCCTATTTAAGGGCACGCCGGTACCTGCACGTTGGCGGCGTTGCCACCCCCGTATGATGGCGAAATAAAACGTGTTTTCCGATGCGTTGCATGGATTGGCGTCGCAGCGGCCCCGGCCGCTGCGCTGCCCGCCGCTGCCGCCTGAAGAAGAAGGTACCCGCCATGAAGAAGGTCCATTCCCGCCGCTCCGCACTCGCCGCCACCCTTGCCGGACTGGCCCTGGCTCTGACGGCCTGCGGGGGCGGATCCCAGGCTCCGGCCGCCAGCAGCCCGGGTACCGCCGCCGGCTCAGACACCTCACTAAGCGATGTGAAATCGAAGGGTGAGATCGTCATCGCAACCGAAGGCACGTACAAGCCGTTCAGCTTTCATGCAGAAGGAGCCGGCGACCTCACGGGCTATGACGTCGAGATCGCCCGCGCCGTGGCCGAGAAGCTCGGAGTGAAGGCCACCTTCCAGGAGACGCAGTTCGACGGCATCTTCGCCGGCCTGGACGCCAAGCGCTTCGACACTATCGCCAACCAGATCTCCATCAACGATGAGCGCAAGGCCAAGTACGACTTCTCCAAGCCGTACACCGTTTCCACGGGCGTGATCGTGACGAAGGCGGACAACAACAGCATCACCGGCTTTGACAGCCTGAAGGGCAAGACCACAGCCCAGTCGCTGACCAGCAACTTCTACAAGATGGCCGTCGACGCCGGCGCCAACGTCCAGTCGGTGGAGGGCTGGGCCCAGGGCGTGGCGCTGGTGCAGCAGGGACGCGTGGACGCCATCGTCAATGACAAGCTCACCTACCTCGACTACGCCAAGACGAATCCGGACGCCGGGCTGAAGATCGCCGCCGAGACCACGGAGAAGTCGGAAAGCGCCTTTGTGTTCCGCAAGGGCTCCACGGAACTGACCGCCGCAGTGGACAAGGCGCTGGATGACCTCCGCGCTGACGGAACGCTGGCCAAGATCTCCGAGAAGTACTTCGGCACTGACGTCACCAAGTAGATGCCGTTCAACTGGGATCTCGTCTGGAGCTCCTTCGGCCCCCTCGTCGTGGGGGCGGTCACCGGCACCATCCCGCTTACCCTGGCGTCCTTCGCAATAGGCCTTGCGCTGGCCCTGGTGGTGGCGCTGATGCGGCTGAGCCGGAATACGGTGGTGTCCGGCATCGCCCGGTTTTACGTTTCAGTGATCCGCGGCACTCCCCTGCTGGTGCAGCTTTTCGTGATCTTCTACGGCCTGCCGACCGTCGGCGTGAAGCTTGATCCGTGGCCCAGCGCCATCATCGCCTTTTCGCTCAACGTGGGCGGCTATGCCGCCGAGGTCATCCGTGCCGCGATCCTGTCAGTGCCCAAGGGCCAGTGGGAAGCCGGCCACACGATCGGCATGTCACAGGGCCAGTCGCTGCGCCGCATCATCCTGCCGCAGGCTGCGAGGGTGTCCGTGCCTCCGCTGTCCAACACCTTCATTTCGCTGGTCAAGGACACGTCGCTGGCCTCGCTGATCCTGGTCACCGAACTCTTCCGTGTGGCCCAGCAGATCGCAGCCTTCAGCCAGGAGTTCATGGTGCTGTACCTCGAGGCTGCCCTGATTTACTGGGTCATCTGCCTGGCGCTCTCCTCCGGGCAGTCCGTCCTTGAAAGGAGACTGGACCGCTATGTCGCCCACTGACGGAGCAGCCCGCGCCGCCTCTTCCGGCGCCGCGTCCCAGGCCAGGCCGGTATTGTCGGTCCGCAACCTCGCCAAGGCCTTCGGCAGCAACGTGGTGCTGCGGGACATCGACCTGGACGTGCGCCGCGGCAACGTGGTGGCCCTGATCGGGCCGTCGGGTTCGGGCAAGACCACCGTGCTGCGCTCACTGAACGGGCTGGAAATGCCCGACGCCGGCACTGTCACCTTTACGGGTCCCGGCTCCGACCTTGTCCTGGACTTCTCTGCCAAGGTCTCCAAGAAAGAGATCTCGGAGCTGCGGGACCGCAGCGCCATGGTGTTCCAGCACTACAACCTGTTCCCGCACATGACCGTGCTGCAAAACGTCATTGAGGGGCCGGTCCAGGTGCAGAAGCGGAAGCGGACGGAGGCGGTTGCCGAGGCCGAAAAGCTCCTGGCCAGGGTGGGGCTGGCAGACAAGCGCGACGCGTATCCTTTCGAGCTGTCCGGCGGCCAGCAGCAGCGGGTGGGCATTGTGCGTGCCCTGGCCCTGAAACCGCAGCTGCTGCTGTTCGACGAGCCCACCTCGGCGCTGGACCCGGAACTCGTGGGCGACGTGCTGGGCGTGATCCAGGAACTCGCCGACGAGGGGTGGACCATGGTCATCGTCACCCACGAGCTCGCTTTTGCCCGGCAGGTGGCGGACGAGGTCATCTTCATGGACGGCGGCCTCGTGGTGGAGCGCGGACCGGCAGCAGAAGTCCTGCGTGCCCCGCGGCAGGAGCGGACCCGGCAATTCGTCCGGCGCCTGCTGCACGAGTTCTAAGCCGGGGTAGCTGCCGGCAGCGCTGGCCTCCGCCATTTCGCCAAAAAAGGCCGCCCAGCAGCCAAGCTACGCGGCCCTTTTTGGTAAATCCTTGGACCATCGCCCCTCGAGCGGCCCTTTTGGGTAAATCAACGAGCCCCCAGCAAAGTGACGGCTCGCCAGCCCACACGAAGCACGAAGCACGAAGCACGAAGGCAGCCTCCCCGACCTTCGCCATTTCGCCAAAAAGGGCCGCCCAGCAGCAAGCTGAGCGGCCCTTTTTGGCAATTCGCCCGTGGCGAGTCACCGTTTAGCGGGCGAGCCTCAGGGTCACCAGCTGGAACGGGCGCAGTGTGAGTTCCGCGGAGTCCGCCCTGGCCAGAACGCCTGTGGTCTCAACCGGCCGCTCCAGCAGGTCCACGGCCTGGATTCCCTTCGCCGGGAAATTGGCGGTGAGCCGGCCGGCAGAGCGCTGGCCCAGTGATTCGTACAGCCGGACGATGACATCCCCGGAGCCGTCCTCCGCGAGCTTCACGGCTTCAATCACCAGCGCCGTGTTGTCCACGGAGACCAGCGCCTCGGCCGGGTGCGCGCCCCGCACCGTCCTGGGCGCGAGGTTGGCGCGGTAACCCTCCTCCACGGCCTCGGCGATTCCCGCCGCCGGCCGGACCCAGACGTCCAGCACATGCCTGCCGCGGTCGGCCTTGGGGTCGGGGAACTTGGCCGCCCGCAGCAGCGAGAGCCGGACGGTAGTGGTGGTGCCGCCGTCGTCCCGGACAGACCGGGCAACGTCGTGACCGTACGTGGAGGCGTTGGCGATGGCCACTCCGTACCCGGGTTCGGCGACGTGGATCCAGCGGTGCGCGCAGATTTCGAACTTCGCCGCCTCCCAAGAGGTGTTTACGTGCGTCGGCCGGAAGACGTGGCCGAACTGGGTCTCCGCCGCCGACCGGTCGGCCCTGAGGTCCAGCGGGAAGCCCAGCTTGAGCAGCTTCTCGCGTTCCTGCCAGTCCACCTCGGTGGAGATCCGCAGGGACGGGCTGCCCGCCGCCAGCGTTATGCGCTGGATGATCCGGGAGGAACCGGTCAGGCGTTCCACCACGACGACGGCGTCTCCGCCGTGCCGCTCCAGCCTCACCTCTGCGGCGTCGTCCAAAGAGACAACGTTGCGCCGGTAAAACTCGTCGATGTCCCAGGCATCCCATTCGTTGGGGGTGTCGCGGTGCAGTTCCAGATGGTTTCCGAACTGCCCCGGGGCGATAGCCTCGCGGCCTGTCCCGTGATCCCGCAGGGAGGTCAGCAGCCCGTTGTCATCGAGCACGGCACGGATGATGCCGTTGTCCAGGACAAAGCCGCCGTCCTGTGCCGTGGCCTGGACCGCATCCCCGGAAGTGTGCGCGGCAGCTGCAGCGAGCGCGGGGACTCCGAGCCGGGCATGGGGACTGGCGTTGAGCAGGAACTCCTGCGTCCCCTCACCGAGGAGGGCCGCGGCTGCCTCTGCGATGAGCGCCTCCAGCCCCTTGGCCACGGCCGCGTAGTTGCGCTCGGCGTCCTGATGCACCCAGGCGATGGCGCTGCCGGGCAGGATGTCATGGAACTGTTGCAGGAGCACCAGCTGCCACAGCCGCTTCAGCTCGGCCGCGGGGTACTGGTACGTCCCGCCGGAGCGCACGGCCGCGGTGGTGCACCAGAGCTCTGCCTCGCGGAGGAGATGCTCGGACCGGCGGTTGCCCTGTTTGGTCCTGGCCTGGCTCGTATAGGTGCCGCGGTGCAGTTCCAGGTACATCTCGCCCACCCAGACCGGCAGTGCGGTGTATTCCGCCTCGGCCTGTTCGAAGAAGCTGCGCGGCGCACCGATCCGGACTTTCGGCGAGCCTTCCAGGTCGGCTGCCCGGTGCGCGGCAGCGACCATCTCCCGAGTGGGTCCCCCGCCGCCGTCGCCATAGCCGAACGGAACCAGCGAGGTGGTGCCGTACCCGTGGTCCCGGTAATTGCGCTCGGCATGCGCCAGGTCCCGGGCACTGAGTTCCGAGTTGTACGTGTCCACCGGCGGGAAGTGCGTGAACAGGCGGGTGCCGTCAATGCCCTCCCAGTTGAAGGTGTGGTGCGGCATCCGGTTGATCTGGTTCCAGGAGATCTTCTGGGTCAGGAACCAGCGGCTGCCGGCGGCCTTGACGATCTGCGGCAGGGCAGCGGAGTAGCCGAAGGAATCCGGCAGCCAGGCTTCCCTGCACTCGATATCGAACTCCCTGAGGAAGAAGCTCTTGCCTTCCACGAACTGCCGGGCCATGGCCTCCCCGCCGGGCATGTTGGTGTCCGATTCCACCCACATGCCGCCCACGGGAATGAACTGGCCGGACTTCACTTTTTCGCGGATCCGGCCGAAGAGCTCCGGGTAGTACTCCTTCATCCAGACCAGCTGCTGGGCGGAGGAGCAGGAGAACACGAAGTCCGGATCCTCGTCCATCAGCGCAACCACATTGGAAAACGTCCGGGCGCACTTGCGCATGGTCTCCCGAACCGGCCACAGCCAGGCTGAATCGATGTGGGCATGTCCCGTGGCGAGCAACTGGTGGGCGGAGGCGTAGGCGGGCCTGGCCAGCACCTCGGCGAGCGCTGCCCGTCCGGCGGGCGCTGTGCCGGCGACGTCATCCGGGTCCATGACGTCCATCATGCGTTCCAGGGCGCGGAGGATCTCGTGCCGGCGGGGCAGTTCGGTGGGCAGCTCATGCATCAGGCCGCTGAGCGTCAGCACGTCCTGCTGGAGTTCCCACACGGCGCGGTTCAGCTCGGCGATGGCGATGCTGCCCAGGCGGTACTGCGGTTCGTTTCCAGCGGTGGCCTTGTCCCCGTAGGGAGTTGCCGCGAAGCTCCAGCCCTGGGCGACATCAGGATTGGCTGCCGCCTCGACGTAGAAGTCGACGGCGAGGCCGCTGCCCAGCAGCTTCAGCGGGATGTGCTGGTTGCGGGGCGAGATGGCCTTGATGATGCTGCCGTCCGGGCGCCATGCGATCCCCTCACACTGGAAGCCGGGAATTTCCGTGGTGAAGCCGAGGTCCACTACGATCTCCACCTCGGTGTCCGGCGCGGTTCCCCAGGCGTCCGGCACCTCCCCCTGCAGCCGCAACCATTTGGTGCTCCACGGACGACCCCACGCAGCACCGTGTTCCTGCGGCACGAACTCCTGGCGCAGGGCCTCCAGCACCGGGACGGGTTCATCCGGAACGTCCCAGCTGCTGAGTTCCAGGGGCACGCTGCGCCCATAGACGGCAGGGGCGATCCGTTCGCGGACAAAGCGGTCAAGGCGGACTTCCGTGATCCGGCGGTCGTCGTGCAATGTGTACCTCTTTAGTACGTGAAAGCGGAAGCGGGGTGTGCTGGCTTTCGTGCGGGCATGGGCGGCGCGGTCAGCTCGTGTCCGGGCAATTCGCCCCTGAGCGGAGCTACGCTTCCATTCGATGGATAAAATCTACTGCGTTGGTGTCCCACCGCCAAGGGCACGCCCCTACCGCGCCGCCGGTGCAGGGGCGGAAATGCGGCCGGGACCTGCGTAAACGTTCAGGCTGGTCCCGCGGCTGAACCCGGCGAGCGTGACGCCGGTGGACTCGGCAAGCTCCACCGCGAGGCTTGAGGGGGCACTGACCGCGGCGAGCACCGGAATGCCGGCCAGTGCGGCCTTCTGGACGAGCTCGAAGGATGCCCGCCCGGATACCTGAAGGACAGTGTTGGCCAGCGGCAGCTTCCGTTCGCGCAGTGCCCAGCCAACCACCTTGTCCACCGCGTTGTGCCGGCCCACATCCTCCCGCAGGCAGAGCAGCTCGGCGCCGCCGCCGTCGTCGATCCTGAACAGTCCGGCAGCGTGCACTCCCCCGGTCACCTCGAACACGGCCTGGGCTTCCCGCAGCTTGTCCGGTAGGGAGGCGAGCGTTTCGACCGGAACGGTAAGCCGGTCCGCGGCGGGGTTGAAGTGTGAGGACTTCGTGACCGCTCCAATCGAGTCGGTGCCGCAGATCCCGCAGGAGCTGGACGTGTAGACGCGCCGGCCGGTGTCCGGCAGCGGCACGTCGGGCCGCAGCTGGGCCTCCACCACGTTGAAGGTCTGGACGCCGTTTTCGTCCTCGCCGGCGCAGAACCTGAGCGAGACCAGCTGGTCGGCGTCCCAGATGACCCCCTCGGAGACGAGGAAACCTGCCACAAGGTCAAAGTCATCCCCGGGTGTGCGCATGGTGACCGAGTAGGAAAGGTTTCCGAGCCGGATCTCAAGCGGCTCCTCCACGGCGAGCACGTCCTCACGGTGCCGGACCGGGAACTCGAGTGCGGCTGCCGACCCGTCCAGGACGTAGCGGTGCACCTTGCGTCGTTGCGTTACACGGCCCATGAGGTACTCCGCGCTGAGTGGCTGTTCATGACTCCATCATTGCATCTCACGGACAGTTCTCAGTCGAGCAGGGCACTCCAGTCCACCGGCCCGCTTTGGGCCCCCTGCCTGGATGTGCGGGAGGCAGACTTCCGCGCCGGGCCCTTGGCCTTGGACTCGGCGGCCTTGGGTTCGGGGATGGGCGGGCCCCAGGGCAGTGCGAAAGCCGGCACCATCTCGCCGAGCTGCACTCCGTGCGGCGGAACCACCATGACCCCGTCGGCTGACGCCAGTCCGCGCATCATGCCGGGGCCGGTGTGCTGTGCGGGCGAGGCCATGCCGTAGAGAAGCCGGAAGGGCAGAAGCCGGGTGCGGCCCGGCTCGGGTTCAAGCATGGTGCCGCAGGGAACTTCCCGGACCGGCGGCAGCTGGCCGTGCCCGAGGGCGGCCAGAAGCGGCGCCCCTACCGTGGAGAGGGCCATCATGGCGGCCAGCGGGTTTCCTGGCAGCCCGAGCACGAAGCGCCCGTCCGGCAGTTCGGCAAGGACCGTGGGGTGCCCCGGCCGCATTGCCACGCCGTCGATGACCAGCCGTCCGCCCAGTTCAGCCACGGCGCGCCGGAAGTGGTCGGTCCCGGAGACGCCGGTGCCCCCGGTGGTGATGACGACGTCGGCCGGCAGGTTTTGTGCCTCGGGGATGCCTAAGTCTTCCAGGCCTTCCAGCCATTCCGTATAGCTGTCCCCGATCCGGGCCTGTTCACGGCACAGCCCGCCTAGCATTTCCACCACTGTGCCCAGCTGAGGTCCGAAAGTGTCACGCACGCGCCCGGGCTCGGGAAGCCCCTGCTCCACGACTTCCGCACCTGTCAGCAGCAGCTTCACCACCGGTTTGCCGAGGACCTCCACCTCGTCGTACCCAGCCAGGGCGGCAAGCGCAACGTGGGCCGGATTCAGTACCACGCCGCCCCTGACCAGCACGTCCCCGGCGGTCGCCTCTTCAGCGGCCTTGCGGATGTGCTGGCCGTTCCGCGGTTCGCCGGGACGGGCGGTGCCGCCGAGCGTCAGGACAGGGAGTCCGTCGTCGTCTGTGGAAATTACACCGCTCTCTTTGCGCAGCACTGCCTTGGCGCCGGGGGGAATCAGTCCGCCTGTGACGATCACGCTCGCTTGGTGCGGAGCCAGCCGTTGGCCCGGTTCGGCCAGGATCCAAGGGCCGGTTCCATTAACGGCCCAGCCGTCCATGGCCGACGACGCGTAGTGCGGCATGTCCTGGCGGGCGGTGATGTCCGCGGCCAGGGTCCGGCCCACGGCGTCGCGCAGGGGTACCGGGGCGGCCGGAATGGGGGTGGCACAGTCAAAAGCTGCCTGCCGGGCTTCCTCCCAGGTGTGCGCCAGGTGCTTCGCGTGTGCATCCTGCTCCCCCGACGCCTCGGGTTCGCCATCCCCGGCACGTTCACCATCCGCGGCAGGTTCGTCATCCGCGGCAGGTTCAGCGTCCGAAGCTGCTTCGCCCTCCGGTACAGCTTCGTCATCCGCGGCTGGTTCGCCGTCCGGGACCGCCACGTCCCCGGATGGAGGGGCGTCCTCCCCCGGGCCAGCATTCCCATGGCCCGCGTCCCCTGCGGAGTTCGGAGTGCCGGCAGAGGTGGAGTTGTCGGAGCGGTGCTCGGGTGCGGCTGTCATTCCCCCGGTGTCCCGGTGGGCACCGAAGCTCCGCCGGAACCCTCGGCCGGGGAACCTGCCACAGTTTGGGCCTCATCGGCCGCATAGGCCTTGGCCACGGAACGCGCCACGTCCATGGCTTTCTGCATGGAGGAGGGATCGGGCGCCTGGCCCGGACCGGAAGCGAGCCCGACGGCGAGGCCGGCTATGAAGGTGGTCAGAGGCGCCGCCGGGCGCACCACGGAGTGGGCAGCCACTCCCGCAACGGACAGTACCTCGTTGATGTCCACGTCCACATCCTCGAGCTCAAAGGCCCGCAGCAGCAAACGGCACCATTCCTCAAGCGTCTCGTCCTGGGTTTTCATGCCTGCCTCCAAATCCACTGCGGTCCGGGAAGCGGTTCATTGCTCCCGGACAGCTACTCCCAAAGCGGCCGCATCATCCCAGGTATCCACATCGTCCGTGGAACCGGCAGGGACAGCCACAGCCTGCACGTCAAGACTAGCAAGGAGGGCGAATACCGAGCCGTGCACCAGGGCGTTGCGCGCGGCGGCTTCCTGCACCGCGCGTTCCAGCACAGCTGTGCCATAAAAACCGACCAGAGGCTGCAGCCGCCCGTCCGCTGACGCCGCCAGGACGCCGTCGGCCCCCGAACCCGGAAGGGCTTCCCGGAGGGCGCGGACAGCAGCCCCGACGCCGGGCATGTCGCAGGCGAGGACCAGGACCTTGTCCGCCGGGCCTGCGCCGCGGAGTGCGGCAAGGCCCGCGGCGATGGCGGCCGCGGGCCCCGCAAAGGGCGGATCCTCACGGCTGGTGAGCACCCAGGGCGGAAGGCCCGCCACTGCGGGACCCACCACAACAGTGTGCCGGGCACCTGCGGCCGCCGCGAGCGACCGCTCGAGGAGGGTGGCGCCGTCGAACATCAGGGCAGACTTGGGTGAGCCGCCGAGCCGCGAGGAGCGGCCGCCGGCCAGGATTATTGCGTCAAAGTCCACACACCCAGCGTAATGCTGGAATGCTCAGGCGATGGTCAGGCCGCCCTTTCCGGAAGCAGGAACGGATCCCACGCCGGTGTGGGCTTCTCCAGTTCCTTGATCTGCCACATCGTGCCCACCGGCGGAGCCGGCTCAAACCGGAGCTTCCAGCCCATCTCACTGGGCGTGTGGTCACCTTTGACGTTGTTGCAGCGGAGGCAGGCTGCAACGAGGTTCTCCCAGGAATCGGCACCGCCCCGGGATTTCGGCTGGACATGGTCTATGGTGTGGGCTGCTTTCCCGCAGTAGGCGCACCGGTGGCCGTCGCGGCGAAGAACGCCGCGCCTGCTTACCGCGGTGATCATGTTGTACCGTGGCCGGATGTAGCGGTTGAGGAGAATCACGGACGGACGGCCCATGATGTCCTGCGGCCCGACGACAGGATCGTCGCCTTCGGCCACCACGCTTGCTTTTCCGGTGAGCACAAGGACCAGCGCCCGGCGGAAGGTCACTACCGCCAGCGGTTCATATCCAGCATTCAGAACGAGAGTGCGCATGCACATACCTCTTCACGGCCGCACCCGGCAGAGGCGCGAGGGCCGGCTGCCCTCTGCATGTCCGGGCTATGGATCGACACCACAAGAGTAAACACTCACTAGGCAGATGAGCGAATCGAACACAAGCTTCGTCGTGGCGTGTCACCAAAAATTCATGCGCACGCAAGGCAAAAAAGGACCCCCGCCGCTGGCGGGGGTCCTTCTGTGGTGCTTGGGGGTCTTAGCCGCCGACGCGGATGAAGACCGGGCCGGAGCCGACGTTCACGCTGAACAGCGCGGTGGTTCCGCCGTTCCAGCCGCCGTGGACGGCCTGGCCGTTGCCGACGTAAACAGCGATGTGGGCCAGGCCCATGCCGCCGTTCTGGTAGTAGGCGAGGTCGCCCGGGCGGGCTTCAGCAGCGCTGACGGTGCGGCCGAGGGACAGGTAGCCGGCCGGCCAGCCGTGGTAGTTGATGCCCACAGCGGCCAGGGAGTTGGTGGCCAGCATCGTGCAGTCCTGCGAAACACCCAGCTGGGCGTAGGCGGCAGCTGCGATCGCAGCACCCTTGCCGCTGGCGGCAGTGGTCTTCGGAGCGGCCGGGGCAGCGGTCTCGACGGCGGCGGCGGTCTTGACAGCCGGAGCGGTCTCAGCAGCGGGAGCCGGAGCAGTCTCAGCAGCCGGAGCAGCTTCAACGGCAGGAGCGGCTTCCTGGACCTTGACAACAGGCTTGGGGGCCTCGACGACGGGGGCCGGCGTGGTGGAGACAGCAGGCTTCTCGAAGGAGATGGCGATGCTGGAAGCTGCGGAGATGGCGGCCGGGGCAGCGGACTTGACTTCCAGCGTGGAAGCTGCGGCGGATTCGCGCTGGACGTTGGTCTCAGCAGCGTTGGCGGCGATGCCGCTGGTCAGGACAAGACCGGAAGCAGCAGCGATAACTGCGGCCTGGCGGCCCATGCCACCGGCGTTGTCGCCGACGGCCTTGGCAATGACAGCCAGCGAGTTGGTCTTGGTGACCTCGGCGCGGTGCCGTGCAATGGTCGCACGTGTAGTCATTAAGTTTCTCTCTTTCGTGTTCCACGGACCGCGGTAGCAGGCCGTGGGTTATCGACGCGCCGGCATCTTGGGGGTAAGCCGGCCCGTCTCGAATCGGATTTTTAGCGAAGGGTGAAGAAAGCGGACGTGCCCGTTGCGGACACCGCGTGCAGGAGCGTGCCCTGCGAGGGGTTCAGCGCGCTGATCATCATGCCGTTGCCGACGTAGATGCCCACGTGGGCGCCGCCGTTCTGCATGACCAGGTCGCCGGGAGCAGGCGTGGAGGTGGGCTTCATGGCGTTCCACGCATTGACGCGGGGAATGCTGATGCCTGCCTGCGCGTAAACCCACTGAGTGAAGCCGGAGCAGTCCCAGCCGCCGGGGGTGGTGCCGCCCCAGACGTAGGGGCTGCCGATGCCGGTGTACGCGATTGCAGCCAGCCCGGACGCCGCGGCGGAAGCCGCACCATCGGTGGACTTTGCAGTGACTGCCTGGGCCGCGTCGGCGCTCTCATCGGTGGCGTCGCCTGCATCGGCCGTCTGGCCCTCATCGCTCGACTGCGGAGCAATGATCTCGGCGACCGGGGCTGCCACCGTGGTGACGGCAGGACGCTCGAAGGAGATGGTGGCGGTGGGCGCGGCGGTCACAGCAAGCTGCGTGGCCTGGGATCCGGTCTCCGAGGAGGCGGAAACACCGATGTTGGCGTCGGCTGCGTTGGCCGGCATGCCAACGCTCAGGATGAGTCCTGAAGCAGCTGCGATCACAGCTGCCTGGCGACCTACTGTGCCGGCATTGGCGCTAACCGCCTTGGACACGGAGTCCAATGGGTTCATACGAACCGTCTGCGCGCGATGGCGCGCGGCATTGTGGCGTGAAGACACGAAGGTAGCCTCTCCCAATGCCTACGAGGTGAGCTGTCGGATTCGGATGGGAGTCACCCGGCCGCGCTGCTTCCTGGGAAGCTTTGCGACTTAACCCCAAGGCCTTCTTGCGAAGACCAAAATTGGTTCCCCCGCCCCTGCCAGACGATGTAATGCGAACGGACCTTGAGCGGTGGCAGAGTTAGGCAATCCACTCAAGAGCGTCAACTTCGGCGAAGTTGACGCGGTTTAGACGGTACAGCAGTTCAGAGCGAAAGTCACATTCAGGTCACGGCGTGTCACAGGAATGAGAGTTCTCACTCGGCTTGGCTCAGAGCCAGCCGGCGGGATCAACGACGTCACCGTTGACCATCACCTCGAAGTGGAGGTGGCAGCCGGTGGAAGCGCCGGTGGTCCCGCTAAGGGCCACCACTTCGCCCCGGGTGACCTTCTGGCCAACCTGGACGCTGGAGGACGACAGGTGGTTGTACGTGGTTTCCAGGCCGTTGCCGTGGTCAATGACCACCCGGTTGCCGCCGCCGTACGGGTGCCACCCGGCGAAGGTAACCTTGCCGCTGGCCGCGGCCAGCACGGACGTGCCGCACTGGGCGGCGAAGTCCTGGCCGCGGTGGAACTCGCCGGCGCCGCCGGTGATCGGGCTGACCCGGTAACCGAACGGCGAGGACTTGACCATCGTGGACAGCGGCGCGCCCAGGCTTCCCAGCGACGCCGAGCGGCTGATGCTGCTGGCGGACTGGGCGCTGAGGAGCTGCTTGAGCTTTCCGTCCGGGTCACCCGTGGTGGAGACGGAAGTGCGGCTGAAATCGATCTTTGCTGCCGCTTCTGCAGAAACCTTCGGCTGGGCCGCCGGTGCGGCTGCCGAAGCGGACGCCCCTGACTGCTGCTCGCCGGCAGCCAGGACAGGGCTCGTGGCAGGGACAGTAACCGTCAGCAGCAGGCCGGTGGCCGCGAGGGCTACGCCGGCTTTCTGCCCAACTCCACTGGCCGAGGCGAAATCCGTGACCTGCCGGAACGCACCCCGGCGCTTGCGGCGCGCTTCACGCTGGGCGTCCCGGGGACGGTCCGCGGCAATGGCTTCCGCAGGGCGCGGCTCCGGAGCGGGACCGGTCGCGCGGCGGCGGCCCCGGGCATTCTGCATGGACAAGTACTGCTTCCTCTCTGGATAGCCTGCGAAGTTAGCTGTCGGATTCGGGTCAGAGAGTGCGTAGACCCGGTCCGCCATGGCAAGCCAATCCGGCACAGGGGTATCCCGGGAGGATTCCTTCTGCGGATAAGACTTGCTGCTGCGGACTTCACCCCAAGGCTGTAGATACAGCCGTTTGTGGTTCCCCCGCCCCTGCCAGTGGGTGACTCGTGCTACTGATCTGCTGGCAGGGTTCGGCTCCAGATCAGGTAACGCTTTTGCATCGGCGTTGCCGTTTAACTATAGGGGATTAAAGGGCACAGTAATAATTCCGTTATATTCACTGTGCAAAAGTGGTAGGTCATCCTGCCTGCAGATGTCTGACAGGAAGCCTCTCAAGCCCCGTAGCGCGAGGAAATCAGGCGACGTGTACGAACACGTGGGCAGCAACTTCCGGAGGCAGCTCAAGGGCACCTTCGAAGCCCGGCACGCGGACGGAGATGTACTCCCCCACGCGTTCAAGCGACACGGCTGCGCCGGGACGGATCCCGCCCTCATCCAGCTGGAGGAGCAGCTCCGGCTCCACCTGGATGGGTTCGGCCAGACGGCTGACGGTGACCTTGGAATTCGGGCCGTAGCCTGTCATGGCGTCCAGCAGATTCACCACACCGTCGGCGAACGGACGGGCCGGCTGCCCGCCCAGTGCCGCGAGGCCGGGAATCGGGTTCCCGTAGGGCGATTCGGTGGGGTGGTCGAGCATCTCGTAGATCCTGCGCTCCACCCGTTCACTCATGACGTGCTCCCAGCGACAGGCCTCGTCGTGGACGTACGCCCAGTCCAGGCCAATGACGTCGGCAAGGAGGCGCTCGGCGAGCCGGTGCTTCCGCATCACCTCGGTGGCGCGCTTGCGGCCCACCTCCGTCAGTTCAAGGTGCCGGTCGCCGGAGACGACGACGAGGCCGTCGCGCTCCATCCTCCCGATGGTCTGCGAAACGGTGGGGCCCGAGTGGCGGAGACGTTCGGCGATGCGTGCCCGAAGCGCCACGATGTTCTCTTCCTCCAGCTCCAGGATGGTGCGAAGGTACATCTCCGTGGTGTCGATCAGATCCGTCATTCAGCTCAGCTCCTCGAGCACAGTATTTGTGTCCGTCCCACCGTACCGCGGGCCCACCGCACCGGGAGCCGGCAAGCTGCTGCGGCGGTCGCTATTTCCGACGGCGGCGCAGCACCGGCTGTCTGCCCGTACGTACTGCCAGCTTAGCCTATTTTGAATAGCTCCGAATAATTCGTGAAGCCTCGCCTGGCAGTATCTCAGTGTCCGGACTATGACGGGTCCGTGTTCCCGCGGTATCCGCGCTTCGGGCAGAATAAGGAGGGTCTTCGTGGCGGTCACGGTTGCCTGCCGGCCATCGCCCCGTCCCAGCCGAACCGCACTTCCATGCCGAAAATTGGAGCCACTGTGAGCGACACCAGCATCACTATCCCCGCAAACCTCCTGCCCAAGGACGGACGGTTCGGCGCCGGCCCCTCCAAGGTCAGGCCGGAGCAGATCCAGGCGCTCTCCGCAGCCGCCACCACGCTCCTTGGCACGTCCCATCGCCAGGCGCCGGTGAAGAACCTCGTGGGCTCCGTCCGCGAAGGCCTCAGCACCTTCTTCCGTGCCCCCGAAGGCTACGAGGTGGTCCTCGGCGTCGGCGGCTCCACCGCTTTCTGGGACGTCGCCAGCTTCGGCCTGGTGGAGCAGAAGGCTCAGCACCTGTCCTTCGGCGAGTTCGGCTCCAAGTTTGCCGCAGCCACGAACAAGGCACCTTTCCTTGCGGAATCCACCATCATCAAGTCCGAGCCCGGCACATGCCCCGCACCCAAGGCGGAGGCCGGCGTCGACGTGTACGCCTGGCCGCAGAATGAGACCTCAACCGGCGTTGCCGCGCCCGTCCAGCGGGTGAACGGCGCTGATGAGGGCGCGCTGGTACTCGTGGACGCAACCTCCGCTGCCGGCGGGCTGGACGTCGACGTGGCCCAGACGGACGTCTACTACTTCGCGCCCCAGAAGAACTTCGCCTCCGACGGCGGGCTGTGGCTGGGCCTGTTCTCCCCGGCGGCGCTGGAGCGGGCCGAGCGCGTCAAGGCCAGCGGGCGCTGGATCCCGGATTTCCTGGACCTGAAGACCGCCATCGACAACTCCAAGCTCAACCAGACGTACAACACCCCGTCCCTGTCCACGCTGGTCACGCTGGACGCCCAGGTGCAGTGGCTCAACGCAAACGGCGGCCTGGACTTCGCCGCCGGACGGACTGCCGACTCGGCCGGACGCATCTACAAGTGGGCGGAAGCCTCCGAGTTCGCCACGCCGTTCGTTGCCAACGCCGCCGAGCGCTCCAACGTGATCGCCACCATCGACTTCGATGACTCGATCGACGCCGCTGCCATCGCCAAGGTGCTCCGCGCCAACGGCATCGTGGACACGGAGCCGTACCGGAAGCTGGGACGCAACCAGCTGCGCATCGCCACCTTCGTAGCCATCGAGCCGTCCGACGTCTCCGCCCTCCTGGAGTGCATCGACTACGTGGTGGGCGAGCTAAAGAAGTAGCCAGCCTGAATCATCGGTGACGCTGAAGCGTCAGCGTTCGACGGCGTCGTCCGGGCTTCTGTCCCGGCCGGCGCCGTCCGCTGTCTGGCTATTAAAGGGCTTGGGCGAGTTAACGAGAGCGGCCCCCGCGTTCGAAGAACGCGGGGGCCGCTCTCACATCCAGACCGGTTGATTCGGCGGTGTGGTTAGGCGTGCTCCTGGCTGACGGGCTCTGTTTCCCCTTCGGCCGCCGTCTCAGTACCAGACCCCGTGCCGCCGTCGGGCTCTGTTTCAGGACCAGCGGCGCCCTCCGCCGGAGCTGCATCCGCAACCGCTTCCCGGGCCGCGGCAGCGGCAGCGGCGCCTTCAGCGGCCCCTTCGTCCTGGCTGTCCTGATCCTGGGCGTCCGGTGCTTCCGGCTCCTGGGTTTCCTGGCTGTCCTGCTCCTGGTCGTCTGCTTCCTGCTCCTGAGCGTCTTCCGGGCGGACGCGTTCGGCCCACGGCACCCATTCCGGAGCGAGGATCGAGTTTTCGGACGGCAGCAGGCCCAGCTCGTTGACCGTAATCACTTTGGAACGCGAGTTGCGGGTCAGCACCGCGTACCACTGCCAGCCGACATACCCCGGCAGGCGCGATTCGAAAAGGTGCGTCACCACGCGATCGCCCTCGGTGCGGGCAGCGAGGTGGTCCCCGATTTCGGATGCCTTCGCAATGCCTTCGATGGCGGTCCGGGCGGTGCCCACGGCAGCGGCCAGCACGGCGTCGGGCTTCCCCGTCCGCCACACCGGGACACCGGCGCGCCTCTTGGGCGCCTTGGGTTCAGCCTTGGATTCGGCCTGTTCAGGTTCCGGATTCATCGAAGAGCCTAGGCGTCCAGCTCGTCGGCAACCTTACGCAGGGCCGCGGCAATGGCCTTGCCCTTGTTGCTGTCCGGGTACTTGCCGGAGGACAGCGTCCCCGACAGGTTGTCCAGGACCGTCACGAGGTCCTGCACCAGCGGGGCCAGATCCCGTGCGCTGGGCCGCTTGGCCTTGGCGATGGACGGCGTCTTTTCGAGGACGCGCAGGCCGAGGGCCTGGGCACCCTTGCGTCCGTCGGCGACGCCGAATTCAACCCGGGTGCCGGCCTTCAGTTCAGAAACTCCGGCGGGCAGCGCGGACTTGGGAAGGAACACTTCCTGCCCGTCCTCGGCTGCGAGGAATCCGAAACCCTTGTCCTTGTCGTACCACTTGACCTTGCCGGTAGGCACCTAATCAACCTTCTTCGTTCTGATGTTCTGGGACATGGCCGGCCGTCACCGCATCCGCACTGATGTGCGGGTTCAGGGTATGACTGCCTGGTCCATGTTGGTCTGCTCCTTCAAGGTTATCCTGATTGGCAGGCTAATCCTGCTTTGAGGCGCCGCCGCCGCGCTGCTGTTAGCGTTACGTTCATGACATCCGCGCGTATCCGGCGGCCACTGACGGCAGCCGCAGCAGTCCTTGCAGTTTTGTCCCTCGCAGCTGTGGGTGTGGTCATGGCGCTGGCCGCTGCGGGCCAGGCTGCCCCGCAGTGGGTCACGTCAACGGCGCTCTATGGTCTTCCGGCAGCGTTCCTGCTGATGCTCGTGCTGGTGGCCGACGGCGTTGCCGCCCGCCGCCGGGCAGGAACCTCCGGCGGGCGGTAACGTTGGACTGATGTCCCTCATTCGTGCGCTCAGCAAGGAACTGGAGGCACGCAGTGACGAGTCGCTGCGGGCTCTGTTCGCTGCGCGGCCGGACCTGATCTCCCCCGGCGTTCCGGACTTCCCGGCCCTGGCGGCCCGTGCCAGCGCGCGGGTCAGCGTGCAGCGCGCCCTGGAACGCCTAAACCGCCCGCAGATGCAGGTACTGGAGACCCTGCACCTGTGCACCAACACGGACACCGGGCACAGCGCATCGGCGGCGGTGCTGAAGAAGGCCATCGCAGGTTCAACGGTCGCCGCCGTCGAACAGCTCCTGCAGTCGCTGCATGACCTCGCCCTGATCCAGCGGGCGGAGCCGCCGCACAGTGCGGCCCCCGGCGCGCAGCGGCAGCGCTTCTACCTTCCGGTGAGCAGCCTGAAGGACGTCGTCGGCATCTACCCCGCCGGGCTGGGGCGCAGCTACACCGAACTGGTCAGGCTGCAGCCTGCCTTCGCCCAGCGCGTCGTCCAGCTTGTCGGGGAGCTGCACCGCAGCGGCGCGGCCGTGCGGGCGGCCACCACTCCGATGGATGCAGCATTGGCGCTGCAGCACTGGACGTCCTCCCCCGAGGCGCTGCATGCGCTCCTCGCCACCGCCCCGGAAAGAACGACGGCGCTGCTGGCGCGGTTCAGCAACTGGGCCATGGGCGCTGTACCCCAGGCCCAGCGGAAGGCTTCAGTGACCACTGAAGGTCACGACGTCGGGCCTGTCGACTGGCTGCTGGCCCGGGCTCTGCTGGTGCCGCTGGACGCCGCCCACGTCGAACTTCCGCACAGCGTAGGCATCTCCCTGCGCGGCGGGGCGATCATCGACAACTTCACCCTGACTCCCCCGACGCCAACGCTCGGCGTCACCACCGCGGCGCTCCGCCGCAACGCCGCACTCGGCGCCATCGCCGAGACGCTGCGCCTCACGGGCGAGGTGCTCCATGCTGTCAGGGACCAGCCGCTGGCCACCCTGCGCAGCGGAGGCGTGGGGATCCGTGAAATGCGCCGGCTTTCCGAGGCCCTCGGCGTGGACCAGCACACCACGGCTGTGCTGCTGGAGCTCTGTGCCCTGTCCGGCCTGATCCGGCTGGACGTGGACACCTCCTGCTGGGTGCAGCCGCCGCAGCTGGAGTGGCTCGGGCTGTCACGGCAGGAACAGTGGCTGTGGCTCGTCACCGCCTGGCTGGCCAGCGAGCGCGCCCCGTCGCTCGTTGGGCAGCCCATCAGTAGCCAGGCTGCCGGGACCGCCAACCACCGTTCCCCCGCTGCGGCCACCGTCAATGCCCTGTCCGCGGAGGCACAGCGGTCCGATGCGCCCGTCATCCGCAAGCGGATCCTGGAGATCCTCCGGGAGCTGACGCAGGAGGCCGAGATGCCCGACGGCGGGGCGCCGGTGCTCAACGCAGAAGCCGTCCTGCAGCGTGCCGAGTGGTCACAGCCCCGCATGGCGCGGCGGTTCAGTTCGCTGATCGCCGGCGTCCTGGCCGAGGCGGAGCTGCTGGGGCTGATCGGGTCCGGTGCGCTAAGCCAGCTCGGTGCCGCCATCGCGGCGGACGCGCCTGAGCAGGCCATGAACCTCCTTGGCGAACACCTGCCCGCGGCACTCAACCACGTGCTCCTGCAGGCCGACCTGACCGCCGTCGCGCCGGGGTACCTTGCCCCCGACCTGGCCGAACAGCTCCTGCAGATGGCCGACGCCGAAGGGCAGGGCCCGGCCACGACGTACCGGTTTTCCGTGGAGTCCATCCGGCGGGCCTTGGACTCGGGTAAGGACGCCGCAGCGATCCTCGATTTCCTCCGCCGGCACTCCGCCACTGCCGTGCCGCAGCCGCTGCAGTACCTCGTGGAGGACACCGCCGCCCGGCACGGCAAGCTGCGGGTCGGGGCTGCCGCCAGCTTCATCCAGAGTGACGATGAGGCCGCGCTCGGCGAGCTTTGCCGGGAAGCGGCGGCCGCGTCCCTGGGCCTGGTCCGGATCGCCCCCACCGTCCTGGTCTCCATGGCCTCTCCCCGGCAGACGGCCCTCGTGCTGCGGGGGCTGGGACTGTCGCCCGCCGTCGAAGAGGCCGGCTCCGCCGTCGTCCGCCTTGACCGCACCGCACCTGTTCCGGGCAGCGGGCGCCCCGTCTACAGCGCACCCCGCACCGCCCTTCCCGACGCCGACGTCACCGCGCAGCTCGCCGTCCTGCGCAGCCATGGCCCGGCGGGCACCAGCCCCAACGGCTCCCGCCCGGCCGGAGCCGGAAGCGAGGAGGCAACCCAGCTGGGCCTGGAGACCCTGCACAAGGCCATCAGGCTGAGGCAGAAAGTCGTGATGAACGTCGTGGACAGCCTGGGGAATGCGAAACTGGAAACAGTTGTTCCGGTCTCCGTGGCGGGTGGACGCGTCCGCGTGTTCGACCCCGCGAAGGACACGGAGCGGGTGCTCTCCATCCACCGGATCATTGATATCGAGGCAGCAGAGGAAATGCAGCAGTGAAGGTTCTACCTGCGTGAATGACGGACCCCTGATTGTCCAGAGCGACAAAACCATCCTCCTCGAAGTGGACCACGAGCAGGCAACGGAAGCCCGGCACGCCATCGCGCCCTTCGCCGAGCTGGAGCGCGCGCCCGAGCACATGCACAGCTACCGGCTGACGCCGCTGGGGCTTTGGAATGCCCGGGCCGCAGGGCTCGACGCCGAGAAGGTGCTGGATACGCTGCTCACCTATTCCCGGTTCCCGGTGCCGCACTCGCTGCTGATCGACATCGAAGAAACCATGTCCCGGTACGGCCGGCTGCGGCTGGAGAAGGACCCCCAGCACGGGCTGGTCATGCGCACCAGCGACTACCCCGTGCTGGAGGAGGTCAGCAGGGCCAAGAAGATCCAGCCGCTGCTGGGGCCGCGGATCGACGCCGAGACGGTGGTGGTCCATTCCTCCCAGCGCGGCCAGCTGAAGCAGCTGCTGCTGAAGATCGGCTGGCCGGCGGAGGACCTGGCCGGCTACGTCGACGGGACCCCGCACCTCATCATGCTTGACGAGTCGGACTGGAAGCTGAGGCCGTACCAGCGGCTGGCTGCGGAGAATTTCTGGGCCGGCGGCAGCGGCGTCGTCGTGCTCCCCTGCGGCGCCGGAAAGACGCTCGTGGGTGCCGCGGCGATGGCCACCGGCTCCACCACAACCCTCATCCTGGTCACCAACACCGTCTCGGCACGGCAGTGGAAGGACGAGCTGCTCAGGCGGACCTCGCTGACCGAGGACGAGATCGGCGAGTATTCGGGCGCCGTCAAGGAAGTCCGGCCGGTGACGATCGCAACGTACCAGGTCCTCACCACCAAGCGCGGCGGCGTGTACCCGCACCTTGAGCTCGTGGACGGCCACGACTGGGGCCTGATCATCTACGACGAGGTCCACCTGCTTCCCGCGCCGATCTTCCGGATGACGGCGGACCTGCAGGCACGGCGCCGGCTCGGACTCACGGCAACGCTGGTGCGTGAGGACGGCCGGGAAGGCGAGGTCTTCAGCCTCATCGGACCCAAGCGCTACGACGCGCCGTGGAAGGACATCGAGGCCCAGGGCTACATCGCCCCCGCGGACTGCGTGGAGGTCCGCGTCGACCTTCCCAAGGACGAGCGCGTGGCGTACGCCATGGCCGAGGATGCCGACAAGTACCGGCTGTGCGCCACGTCCGAGACGAAGACCCTCGTGGCCGAACAGCTGGTGGAACACCACCGTGGCGAGCAGGTGCTCGTGATCGGGCAGTATATCGACCAGCTGGACGAGCTGGGTGAGCGGCTGGACGCCCCGGTCATCAAGGGCGAAACCTCGGTCAAAGCCCGCCAGAAACTCTTTGACGCCTTCCGCGCCGGGGAGGTCCAGACCCTCGTGGTGTCCAAGGTGGCCAACTTCTCCATCGACCTGCCCGAGGCCTCCGTGGCCATCCAGGTCTCCGGGTCCTTCGGTTCGCGCCAGGAGGAGGCCCAGCGCCTTGGCCGGCTGCTGCGGCCCAAGCAGGACGGGCGGGCGGCACGGTTTTACTCGCTCGTCGCACGGGACACCCTCGACCAGGATTTCGCCGCCAAACGCCAGCGCTTCCTGGCCGAGCAGGGGTACGCCTACCGCATCATGGACGCCAAGGACGTCGAGTCCTGCTGACCCAAGCAACACACAACTTTCATCCAGAAAACTCCCAGATTCTGGGAGCATCATGGGAAATATGAAAAAGAACAGCGCCGAAGCGAAGCTCCTCGTGGTCGATGACGAGCCCAACATCCGCGAGCTGCTTTCCACGTCATTGCGCTTCGCCGGCTTTGAAGTGGTGTCCGCCGGGAACGGGCGGGAGGCGCTGGCCGCCGTCGAGGCGCACGCACCCGACCTTGCGGTGCTGGACGTCATGCTTCCGGACATGGACGGCTTCACCGTCACCCGCCGGCTGCGCGCGTCCGGCAAGCATTTCCCTGTCCTCTTCCTGACGGCCAAGGACGACACCGAGGACAAGGTCACCGGGCTGACGGTGGGCGGGGACGACTACGTCACCAAGCCCTTCAGCCTCGACGAGGTGGTGGCCCGGATCCGTGCGGTGCTCCGCAGGACGCAGCCGCTGCTGGAGGATGACGAGGCCGTCATCCGGGTCGATGATTTGGAGCTCGACGACGACGCCCACGAGGTGCGCCGCGGCGGCAAGGTGATCGAGCTGTCCCCCACCGAATTCAAGCTGCTCCGCTACCTGATGCTTAATCCGAACCGGGTCCTGTCCAAGGCACAGATCCTGGACCACGTCTGGGAATACGACTTCAACGGTGACGCCTCCATCGTCGAGTCCTACATTTCCTACCTGCGGCGCAAGGTGGACATCGATCCGGACGCCCCGGCCCTCATCCAGACCAAGCGCGGCGTCGGCTACGTGCTGCGGACAGCAGAAAAGCGCTGACGTTGCTGGAGCGCTGGAAGTCCGCCAACCTCCGGTCCCAGCTGGTGGCCATCATGATGGCCCTCCTGCTGGTGGCGCTGGCCGTCACCGGGACGGGTGCGCTGACGCTGCTGCGCGGGTACCTCGAAGGCCAGGTGGACGACAAGCTGGGCGCCGCCGTCGACGCGGCCCAGCGCCAGCGCTCCATCTCCCCCATAGCCAACCCGGCAGTGCCCACGGACTACACGGTGACCCTCTATTATCCGGGAGCCGAGGCCAGCGACCTGGACGACAAGGATGCCCGTCCCGCCATTGCATCCGTTTCCCTGGAGGAGGCACGTGAGCGCGACCTGAGGCCGTACCAGGTCCGGGGCACGGACGGCAAGAACTGGCGCGTGGTGGCCGTTCCCGTTGTCGTGGGCGGTGAACAGCAGCGCGCGGTGGTGGTCATCGGGCTGCCGCTGTCCCCCGTGGATGCGGTGCTGCGCCACGCCACCCTGGTGGTGGTGGGTGTGGGCCTGCTGACACTCATCCTTGCCTTCTTCATCGCCAACTGGACCGTGACCAGATCATTCCGCCCGCTTTCCAGGGTGGAAAAGACCGCCGCCGCCATTGCAGCCGGCGACCTGTCGCGCCGCGTCGATGTGGAGAACCCCGCCACGGAAGTGGGCCGCCTCGGCAGGTCCCTGAACGCCATGCTGGCCCACATCGAGGCGGCCTTCGCGGCCCGGATGGCCTCCGAGAACAGGATGCGCCGGTTTGCCGCGGACGCGTCCCATGAGCTGCGCACCCCCCTGGTGACAATCCGGGGCTATTCGGAACTGTACAGGCACGGCGCGCTGCAGTCGCCCGAGGACGTGGCCAGCGCTATGGGCCGGATCGAGAGCGAAGCCAAGCGGATGGGCTCCATGGTGGAGGACCTGCTGCTGCTGGCACGGCTCGACGAGCAGCGGCCGCTGCAGCGCAAGCCCATCGACCTGCAGCTGCTGGCCCATGACGCCGTGGTGGACACCCAGGCCAGTGACCGGAAACGCGCCATCCGCCTCACCGGCCTGGACAACGGCAGCGCCGAACCGGCGCCCGTGCTGGGCGACGAGGCGAAGCTGCGCCAGGTGATCGGCAACCTGGTGGGCAACGCGCTGCGGTACACCCCCGAGGGAACGCCCATGGAGCTCGCCGTCGGCGTCCGCCGGGCCGGCGACGGTTCCGCTCAGTCGGTCCTGGAGGTCCGGGACCATGGCCCCGGGATCTCCGACACGGAGGCGCCCAAGGTCTTTGAACGCTTCTACCGGGCCGATACCTCCCGCACCCGCGAGACGGGCGGCAGCGGGCTTGGTTTGGCGATCGTGGCCGCCATCGTCGGCTCGCACGGCGGCTCCGTCCGGGTCGAAGGTACCGACGGCGGCGGCGCAACGCTCGTAGTCAGCCTCCCCTTCCGCGAGGACTCCCCCGAGACCGACAGTCATGCGGCGGACGGCCCCGAGGCGGACGCTATCGGGACGTTCTCGGACAGCGGCGCAGGAGAGCGTGTTGCCGGGGAGCATATGGCCGGGGACCGCGTTGCCGGGAACCGCGCCGCGGGCGGAGGCCGGGCTGCCGGCGGGAACCGGTTATCCACATAGCCGAACCTGCCGTGGCGCCATCGGCCGCCGGGTTTCTAGGCTCGACATAGCGGACCGGAACGGCTGGTCCGCCACCCACAGCGACTGTCCGGCCGGGGCAGTCCTCCAAGTTGTCGAGAGGCCCGCCATGAGCATCATTTCCGTCGATACCGACCTGTTGCAGGCGAAATCAGCCAACGTGAAAGCGACTGTTGACCGCATCAGTGCCGACGTCCAGGCCATGAAACATGGCCTGGACGAACTTCAGGCCACGTGGCGCGGGTCGGCCGCCACCAACTTCCAGGCGCTCATCGCCGAGTGGACGCTGACGCAGGGCAAGGTCGAGGCCTCGCTCGCCTCCATCACGCTGGCCCTGTCCTCGGCGGCTGAGACGTATGCGCAGGCGGAGCTGGGCAACACGCAGCGCTTCAGCTGACGCCGGCGGAGCACTGGCGCGCGCAGGTCAGGCTTCGGGGGTGCCCTGGTGGAACCGCAGGCGCCACTGTCCACCGTCCAGGACCCACAGGGAGCTCCACAGCGCGGAACCGGTGCGGGAGTAGCTCCGGTAGGTCAGCAGGACCGTGTCGGTGCCGATCCGGTCGGCGCTGAGCACGTCCAGGTCAACAGGGCCGGCCGGGCTTTCCTCGAGGGACATCATCATGGCGTCCCGGGTCCAGAGGCGTCCGGCCGTGCCGATCTCCGTGAAGTCCGGGTGCAGGAGCTGGCCTATACGCCCGATGTCGCTGCGGACGTCCGGGCGCAGGAGTTCCCGTTCCAGTGCCTCGACGATTTCCTCGGGCGTGACGCCTGCCGGGGGTTCGGCAAACGCCTCAGCGTCCGATTCATCCAGTCCCAGTTCGGTGAACAGATCAGGTTCCCCGGATCCGAAGAGCGCCGGGACTTCGGGCTCCGGTTCCAGCAGCGGCGGGACACCGCCCACGCCGCGGCCCTCCTTGACGGCCCGCCGGGCCGTCGCCGGTTCCGCGTTGGGAAACCCGGGTCCGGAGCGGGCGGCCACGCCCTGCTGGTAGGCGAGTGCCACGGCCCTTGCCCGCTCGTCCGCGGCCTCGTTCAGCTCGTGCCCGGCATGGCCCTTGACCCACTCGAACCGGTACTTGCGCCCGGCCAGCTCGCGGTCGATGTCCTTGAGGATGTCCACGTTCAGCACGGGCTTGCCGTCGGCCTTCCGCCAGCCTTTGCGCTTCCATCCCGGCATCCACTTGGTCACGGAGTTGATCACGTACTGGCTGTCGCAGAGTATGTGCAGGTCCTCGTCGGGGAGGTGCGCGGTGGAGCGGAAGAGGTCCAGGACAGCCATCAGCTCACCCTGGTTGTTGGTGCCGTGCGGCCAGCCGCCGGCCCGCCAGCAGTCGTCGTTCACGTACCAGGCCCACCCTGCGGGACCCGGGTTTCCCAATGCCGAACCGTCGGCTGCTGCAGTAATCGTCACCGAACCATCCTGCCAGACTGCAAGGACAAAAATGCGCAGACAAAAAGAGTGCGGCCCCCTCGCCAGGAGGAGGCCGCACTCTTTAGCCAGCTGGGAGCAGCGGGAGGCTAGAAGCCGCCCATGCCGCCCATCTCGTCGCCGCCGCCGACGGCCGGAGCAGCCTTCTCCGGCTTGTCGGCCACAACGGCCTCGGTGGTGAGGAACAGACCGGCGATGGAAGCCGCGTTCTGCAGGGCAGAGCGGGTCACCTTGACGGGGTCGTTCACGCCGGCAGCCAGCAGGTCGACGTATTCACCGGATGCTGCGTTCAGGCCGTGGCCGGCGGGCAGGCCGCGGACCTTGTCAACCACAACGCCGGGCTCGAGGCCAGCGTTGAAGGCGATCTGCTTCAGCGGGGCGTCGATGGCAACGCGGACGATGTTCGCACCGGTTGCCTCGTCGCCTTCGAGCTGCAGGTTGGCGAATGCCTTGGCGCCGGCCTGGATCAGGGCCACGCCACCACCGGCAACGATGCCCTCTTCGACGGCAGCCTTGGCGTTGCGGACAGCGTCCTCAATGCGGTGCTTGCGCTCCTTGAGCTCGACCTCCGTGGCGGCACCGGCCTTGATGACTGCAACGCCGCCGGCCAGCTTGGCCAGGCGCTCCTGCAGCTTCTCGCGGTCGTAGTCGGAGTCGGAGTTTTCGATCTCGGAACGGATCTGGGAAACGCGGCCGGCGATCTGGTCTGCGTCGCCTGCACCCTCGACGATGGTGGTCTCGTCCTTGGTCACGACAACCTTGCGTGCCTTGCCCAGGAGGTCGAGGCCGGCGGTCTCGAGCTTGAGGCCGACTTCCTCGGCGATGACCTGTCCGCCGGTGAGGATGGCGATGTCGGCCAGCTGCGCCTTGCGGCGGTCACCGAAGCCCGGGGCCTTGACGGCGACGGACTTGAAGGTGCCGCGGATCTTGTTGACGATCAGGGTGGCCAGGGCCTCGCCCTCGATGTCTTCGGCGATGATCAGCAGCGGCTTGTTGGACTGCATGACCTTCTCGAGGACAGCAACCAGTTCCTTGACGTTGGAGATCTTGGAGTTGACGATCAGGATGTACGGGTCCTCGAGGACCGTTTCCTGGCGCTCGGTGTCCGTGACGAAGTAGGCGGAGATGTAGCCCTTGTCGAAGCGCATGCCTTCGGTGAGCTCCAGCTCGAGGCCGAAGGTGTTGGACTCCTCGACCGTGATGACGCCTTCCTTGCCCACCTTGTCGAGGGCTTCAGCAATCAGGGCGCCGATCTCGTCGTCACCGGCGGAGATGGAAGCCGTGGCTGCGATCTCTTCCTTGGTTTCGATTTCCTTGGCGGAGTCCAGCAGTTCTGCGGTGACGGCCTCGACGGCCTTCTCGATGCCGCGCTTGAGGGACAGCGGGTCAGCGCCGGCCGCGACGTTGCGCAGGCCTTCCTTGACCAGTGCCTGGGCCAGGACGGTGGCCGTGGTGGTGCCGTCGCCAGCGACGTCATCCGTCTTCTTGGCAACTTCCTTGACCAGCTCGGCGCCGATCTTCTCGTAGGGATCGTCCAGCTCGATCTCCTTGGCGATGGAGACACCATCGTTGGTGATCGTGGGGGCGCCCCACTTCTTTTCGAGGACGACGTTGCGGCCACGCGGGCCGAGGGTGACCTTGACGGCGTCGGCGAGGGTGTTCAGGCCCCGCTCAAGACCGCGGCGAGCCTCTTCATCAAATGCAATGATCTTGGCCATAACGGCAGTAGTCCTTTCGGGACAGTCGTTAAGAAGGAACCTTGCTGCGGTGCCCGCGACGGACGATCCTTCCCGCAGGCCTCTGTACGCCCGACAGTCCGGATCTCACCCCAACCAGGTGTTTCTTTCGCTCCTTGCGCCGCCGCCGTCGGTATGCCGGCCGGAACCGGACGACCCTTTAGCAGTCGGCACGCTGGAGTGCTAATCAATAATTAGCACTCCCCCGGGGAGAGTGCAAGCAGATGCCCTTGTTTGTCCCGTGCACCGGCAGCAGTATTCGCTGCCAGCGATCAGCCCGCAGACCTGCCGGCGGCCTCGCTGCCTGTGAGCTTGGCCTTGTTGTCGGCGCCGTAGGTGAACACCATGTACTTCGCCGCGGTGACGTCTCCGTTGGCATCAAAGCGGACGGGGCCGGACTCGCCGTCGTAGTCAATGGCCTTTCCGTCCCGTATTGCCGCCAGGCAGTCCTTGTACGTGGAACAGACGGTCGCCGGGCCGGACGGCGAGACGGACGCACGGCTGCCGGACGTGCCGCCGGAGACGGAGATGAGCGCACCGGCAATGGAGGCACCGGCGTCGTCCTCTGCCGCGGCGGCGGCCAGGGCCGCGAGGTTCACGGCGTCATAGGACTCAGCCGCGAACGTCATGTCCTTGAGACCCTCGTCGATGGCCACCAGTTCAGCCTGGAAGTGCGCCGAGGGGAAGACGCCGGGCACCAGGGCGCGCGCCCCCTCCAGCGCCTTGGAGCCGAGGGCGGAACCGTACTGCCTGAAGGCGCCGTCGCCCAGGATGAGTTTGTTGCCCGGCAGCCCGGCATTGGCGAGCTCGGCGATGGCACCCTGCGCGCCGTCCCGGGCAATGAGGACGACGGCGTCCGGCGCCGCGTCGCGGGCAGCGGCCGCAGACTGCCCGGCCTCGCCCGCCTTGAAGCCGGTGAGGGTCACGGGGTCCAGCCCGCCTGCCTTGGCCGCAGCAGAAACGGCCGCAGACAGTTCTTCGCCGTAGCTGCTGTCCTCATAGACCACCGCGAGGCTCTTGGCTCCGGCGTCCTTGGCCACCTTGACCAGGACGGGCGCCTGGGCAATGTCCGACGCGGCTGTGCGGAAGTAGTAGCCGCCGCTCTTGTAGCTGCTGAGCTCCGGGGCGGTGTTGGCCGGTGAGATGAGTGTGATCCTGGCTTTGGACAGCACGTCGATGGCGGCGGGTGCGCGGCTCGAATCGGTGGGGCCGATGACGGCGTCGGCCTTGGCATTGACCAGTTCACGGGCCTGGGCGGCTGTGTCGCCGCCGGTTGCTTCGGGCAGCAGCTCCACGGGCCGGCCCTTGTGCCCGCCCGCCGCGTTGATCTCCTGGACGGCCAGTTTGGCAGCGGCCAGCTGGGCGGCGTTCAGGAAGGCCTGGGGCCCGGTGTTGTCGAGGATCAGCCCGATCCGCAGGGTTCCGTCGCCGCTGGCTTCAGCCGGAGCCGTCCGGGCATTGTCCCCGGAACCGGAGCAGGCGCCGAGCGCCAGCACGGCGGCGGCACACCAGCCGGCGGCACCCCAGGCAGCAGGGCCCCGGAAACCTGTGCGGCGTGCCACTAGACGGGCCGGACCATTTCTGCCTGCGGACCCTTTTCACCTTCGCCGACTTCCAGCTCCACGCGCTGGCCCTCGTCAAGCGACCGGTAGCCGTCAGTCTGAATGGCCGACCAGTGCACAAAGACGTCGTCGCCTGACTCGTCGACGGTAATGAAGCCGTAGCCCTTCTCGGCGTTGAACCACTTCACGGTTCCCAATGCCATGATCCCCACACTTTCACGTTTGCTTCCGTAAGGCCCACGTCGGTGTGTGCCGTGAATTACGCCCTGAAGCTTGCCTTCACTCTATCCAAACAGGCCCTTGGCGGCGGAGGCCGGCGGCCCCGGAGGGAGGCAATAGTTATTCAGGCGTAACCGGATGGCTACTGGTAGCCGGGACCCAGCACCACTGCCACGGACGTTTCGAAGTCCGCGCTTTCCACCAGGGTCGGGATGTTCAGCAATGCACCGAGCGCCTCGGCGTTGGCGCGGTGGGCGGCGGAGTAGAAGATTACTGACTGCTGCTGGGGCGCGCCCTGCCAGTTGGCCACCTCGCCGAGCACCCAGCCGTCGGACTGGACCGTGGCACCCACCCGTCCTGCCAGGCCGGAGGTGAGCGTTCCGTTGAAGATGTCGACGGGCTGTGACTTGTCGGCAGCCGCAGGGGCGATGGTTTCCGAGGTGGCAGGCTCCACGGCGGAAGGGGAGGCGGGCTCGGAGGCAGAGGTGGACGGTGACGCCGACGCAATGGCGCTGGGTGTCGCACTTGCAGAGGGCGTCGACGTTGCACTTGCCGACGCGGAAGTGCCGGCCGCCGCGGCCGACGGCGGTGCGATGACGGGCTGGAAACCGAGCTGCGGCAGCAGGAGGAAAGCAACCAGGCCCACTGCGAGCGCCCCGATACCCACGGACAGGATCGGCCACAACTTCGGGCGGGACGGCGCGGCAACGGCGCGGTGAACGCCCTGCCGGGAGGAGACCTCAGGCACCCTGTCGAATTCGTCCCGAGCAAAATTAGTCATGGTAAACAGGCGTCCTTGTTGGTTTTCGCCGGCAGTCCGGCACTAGCAATTACGCGTCAGATCCAAGGCGGCGTGCAGTGCGGGCCCGCTGACGTGACGTACGTAGTCTACGCAATCTCTTCACCAGCATGGGGTCGTGGGCCAGCGCATGCTCGGTATCGATCAGGGCATTGAGGATCTGGTAGTAGTGCGTGGCGGACAGGTCAAAGAGCTCCCGGATGGCCTGTTCCTTGGCTCCAGCGTACTTCCACCACTGCCGTTCGAGGGCGAGGATCTGCTGCTCACGCTCGCTCAGCGGCGAGTCCCGGAGCTTGAAGTCGTCCAGCAGCGAGCCGCTGCGCAGCCCGTGCCCCGTCATTGCATCCTGCTCAGCGTCCTGCCCTGAATCCTGGTGTGATTCCTGAGCTGCGAGGTGGTCCTGCAACGGCTCGGCCACTGCGCTCTCCTTAGCTGAATCCGGTCAAAGTACCTCCCCTATGTTACGGAGGAATAACAGCCTTGTCATTTGCGGCGCGGCTGCCGGAGGCGGCCCCTTGCACGCTCCCAGAAAGGCTCCGGCAAGCGCCTGCGCGCGGCCTTGCGGAAGAATGGACGGCGTGATGGAACCCGAACCCCTCTTCGACCTGGAACCAGCCGGGACCGCCGGCCCGGATTTTGCGGAGCTCGCCAGGCTGCCGTTCAGCGAACTGATGGCGCCTGACTGGGCGGAGGCCCTGTCCGGGGTGGAAGCCGAGCTGAGGTCCGTCCTGTCTTTCCTCGCCGCCGAGGAGGCAGCCGGGCGCCGGGTGCTGCCGTCGGCGTCGAATGTCCTCCGGGCCTTCCGGCAGCCCCTGAAGGGTGTGCGGGTCCTGATCGTGGGCCAGGATCCCTACCCCACCCCTGGCCATGCGGTGGGGCTTGCCTTTTCCGTTGACGCCGGAACACGCCCCATCCCCCGCAGCCTGGCCAACATCTACAGGGAGCTTGAATCCGACCTTGGCCTGCCGCCGCGGATCCACGGTGACCTCGGCGCCTGGGCGGAGCAGGGCGTCCTGCTGCTCAACCGGGTGCTGAGCGTACGCGAGGGCGCCGCCGGGTCGCACCGAGGCAAGGGCTGGGAGGCCATCTCGACGGCGGCCGTCACCGCCGTCGCCGGGCGCCGGACAGCGGACGGAACCGCCGCCCCGCTCGTCGCGGTGCTCTGGGGCAAGGATGCCGAGAGCGTCCGCCCCCTGCTGGGCAGCACGCCTGTGGTGGCCAGCGCCCACCCCAGCCCGCTGTCCGCCTCGCGCGGATTCTTCGGCTCCCGGCCGTTCAGCCGCGTCAACGCACTGCTGAGGGAGCAGGGCGCCTGCCCGGTGGACTGGGAGATCCCCGCCGTCCCCTAAGGAGCTTAGGCTAGGCTTACCTGCATGAGTTCCCTCCCGGCCGCCACGGCCGCCACCAAGAAATCCCGCCCGCAGGTCACCCTGACTGTCCTTCGGCGCGAGCAGCTTTCCGCCCACATGGTGCGGATCGTTGCCGGCGGCCCGGGCTTCGCTGATTACATCAACAACGACTTCGTCGACCGGTACGTCAAAATCGTCTTTCCGCAGCCTGGCGTGGATTACCCGGAACCCCTGGACCTTTGGGCCATCCGGGAAACGCTGCCGCGGGAGCAGTGGCCCTACACCAGGACCTACACGGTCCGCTGGGTGGATACGGCGGCAGGCGAACTGGCCATTGATTTCGTGGTCCACGGGGACGAGGGCCTGGCCGGCCCCTGGGCCGCCAAGGCCGAACCGGGTGACAGCCTCATCTTCACCGGGCCGGGCGGCGCGTACAACCCCGATCCGGCCGCGGACTGGTACCTCCTGGCCGGGGACGAAGCGGCCCTGCCGGCCATGGCCGCCGTCATCGAGTCCCTGCCGGAGCACGCCCGCGGCCTGGCCTTCATCGAAGTGGGCTCGGACGCGGACATCCAGGAGCTCGCTGCGCCGGCCGGGCTCGAACTGGTCTGGCTGCAGCGCGGCGGCGTCGCCGCCGGCGAGAGTGACCAGCTCGTGGAGGCGGTGCGCAACGCCGCCTGGCCGGAGGGCCGGGTGAACGTCTTCGCGCACGGCGAGCGCGGCTACATGAAGGGCCTGCGGGACGTCCTGTTCCGCGAGCGGGGCCTGGACCGCAGCCAGGTTTCGCTGTCCGGCTACTGGGCCAAGGGCCGGGTCGAGGACGTGTTCCAGGCCGAGAAGAAGCTCCCCATCGGCCAGATCTAAACCGGCCAGGATTCAGCGGCGCCCGTCCAACCTGTCCTAGCGGCGGCGCGAACGCCGCCGCTCGTTGCTGGCCAGGTTCCGTGTAAGCGGGCGGGCCAGGGTGTCGCCAAGCACAATGCCGCCCGCCACGCCGAACACAATCGCCCCGGCGCTGAGCATTCCGCCGGCCCCGAGCAGGATCTCGGACTCCTCGATGGTCAGCACGTACATCGACCGGAAGATCGTGAGGCCGGGCAGGAGGATCAGGCCGGCCGGCACGGCGACCACCAGCTGCGGCGCCCCCATCTTCAGCGCAACCACACGGGCCAGCAGGCCAATCACCACGGCAGCGAGCGCCGGCGAGAAGCGTGAGCCAACGCCGAGCGCCTCCCCCGCGATCAGGGTCAGGTGCCCCACCACACCGACGGCCGCCGTCGGAAGCAGCAGCTTCCAGTTTGTCTGCTCGGTAATGCCGATTGCCACGACGGCGATGGCAACCAGGATCACCTGCGCCCACAACGGGTATGCGGGCGGGAACGTCTCGGTCACGTCGATCGGCTCCATGCCGATCCTGTCCCCCACCACAAACGCGACGGCGATTCCGGCGACGACAGCCCCGAACGTCAGCAGGGTGGACAGGAACCTGCCGGCCGCCGTGACGGGAAAGCCGTTGATGGCGTCCTGGACCGAGGACACGAGCCGCCCGGTGGGAAGCAGCAGCAGGATTCCGCCCACCACCACAATGGCGGGCGCTAGCCGGATCCCCAAAGGACTGCCGAACCGCCACAGCAGCAGCGCGATGACCGTCACCACAAACGAGCAGGCCGCCGTGATGAAGAAGTCAGGCGTCCGCCAGCGGCCCAGCTTCCGGGCCACCAGGCTGATCAGCAGGTTGGAGACGAACGCGACGGCGGAGGCGCCGGGACCGCCGCCGATGACGCCCACGAACACGGCCGAGAACACAGCGAATGCGACCGTCACCATCCAGCGCGGGAAGGGCTTGGGGCGGCGGACGATCTCGTCGAGCCGGCGGACGGCCTCGTCCCGGCCCACTCCCCCGGCAACGATATCGGTCACCAGCTGGTGGACCTGGGCCAGCCCCGCATAGTTGTTCGTCCAGGAACGGACCACGCGCAGGAGGGTGATGGGCGTCTGGTCCTTGGCCGCGTAGTTGATGCCCACGGACTGGTTGGTGATGTCCACCTCGATGTTCTTCAGCCCCAGCGCCGCCGTCACGGCGATGATGCTTGTTTCCACCTCGAGGGCGCCGGCGCCGTACCGGAACATGGACTCGGCAAGATGCAGCGCAAAGTCCATTGTCTTGCGGGCGGACTCGTCGATCCCGCCCACCTGGATCATGGGGTTGGCGTAGGGGCTTCCGGCGAGCCGGTCCACGATGCTCAGCGGCGCCGTCGGCGGGTTTTCCCCCTGCACCAAGCGGCGCAGCATGCGCTTGGCCGCCGCATTCTGGTGCAGCTGCGAGGCGGTGAGCGGCTCCGTCTTCGGCAGCCCGTCCGTGGGCGGCCGGTTGGCGCCGCGGGGTTGTTTAGTCATCAGGGCTCCCCTCTGTCAGTGCCTTAGCCGTTTCGGTGCCTTAGCCGTTAAACGTCCCGGTCAGTAGAACTGTTGCCCGGTGCGGCGGGTGTACAGCTGCCGGGCCACGCGTTCGCCGGCAGCAATCCATGCCTTGTATTTCAGCGGGCTGATGACCTGGTCATAGCAGCCCACAAAGTCCGTGACGGTCTTGCTGAAACTGGTCTTGAAAAGCCCCAGCCCGTGGAAGGGATTCGACGTGTCCTTCAGCTTGTCGCTGGGCGGCGTTCCACAGAAGTCGTATTCCGTGCAGCCCAGCTCCTTCAGCTGGTTGATGGCGGTCCACTGCACCAGGTGCGAATCGCCGTACTGGCTGCGCTTCTGCAGGGATCCGCCGTCCTTGTACGTGCCCTTGCGTCCGTAGTTGATGACGAAGGCACCCACGGAGGGAACGCCGTTCTCGTACACGAACATGAGCCGGCCCTGGCCGCGCTTGATGAAGTTGGTCCAGAACTGGCGGTAGTACTCGTATTCGCGGACGCGGACCTGCGACTTCGCCTGGACCGTGTCGGTCATCAGGGCGTACATGGCCTTGAAGTTTTCCTCGCTGGGGTCCACGTTGTGCACCTCGACGCCCTCGCGGATGGCGCGGCGGATGGCGTTGCGTCCCCGGGAGTGGAGGTTGCGGAGCAGCTGGTTCTCCTCCGGGGAGATGTCCAGCAGGGCCGTGGAGTCGTTGGGCTGCAGGTTATGCGTCTTGACCAGGCCGGCCCCCTCGATGACGGAGCGCGCGGCGTCGCTGAGGATGATGTCCGGCTCGATCTTGATGGCGAACACGCCGAGCCGTGCGCGCCTGACGAACTCGGCGTTCGCCGCGGCGATGCCCGGAATGTCCTCGACGCCGGCCACGTCCGGTCCCTTGATGAGGTACCAGAGCTTGCCCAGCACCGGGAAGCTCTTTTCCAGCACCAGGTTGTAGCTCGTGTAGTCGGCCGTCTCGTAAACGAGGTGCAGGGTCTTCCAGCCGAAGTGCTGCTTGACCTCGGCGAAGGCCTCTGACTGCAGCAGGTTTCCGCCGTTCGGATTCGCGGTGACGTGGGAGTCCCAGTTGGCAACCTCTTCGGAGGTGGCAAAGCGGGCAGTGAATTCTCGCAAGTGTGCCGTGTCCAATCTTCGCTTACGTTTCGTGCAGATGCCGGAGAAGCAGCCTCAAGTCTATCCGGCAGGCCTCCCTGCCCGCTCGATGCCGGCACGTGATCCTGGTCAGCAGCTTGACTCTGCCTGTGCCCTTGGCAACTGTAGTGAAATGGGCAGCAGGGACAGCGCACCGGCCGCGGGAGCCGGAACAGACGGCAAACGCACGGGTGGCGGCGCGCAGCCTGAGCCGCGGCGCACCGCCGTCGACCTGGCCGCACTCGTGGGGTTCCTGGCGGCCTCCGCCCTCGTGGCCTGGCTCGGTTCGCAGGCAACCATCACCAACGTCACCGGCTGGTACGCGGTGGCCGACAAGGCGCCGTGGTCCCCGCCCAACTGGGTGTTCGGTCCGGTCTGGACCATGCTGTACACGGCCATGGCCGTGGCGGCCTGGCTCGTCTGGCGCAGCCGCAGCCCGAACCGCAGGGCTGCGCTCACCGTCTACGGCATGCAGCTTGCCCTCAACCTGGCCTGGACGCCCGTGTTCTTCGGGCTTTATCCGGTGTGGGGTGCGGCCGCGCTCTGGCTGGCGCTGGGCATTATCGGTGCGCTGGCGCTGGCTGTGGCCGCCTGCGTGCTGCTGTTCGGGCCGATCCGCCGCACGGCCGGCCTGCTGATGCTGCCGTACCTGTCGTGGGTCGTCTTTGCCTCGAGCCTGAATCTCTGGGCCGCCGCCAACAACTAGGTCCCGGAAGGCGGGTGAGCGGTCAGCACTCGACGACGTTGACGGCGAGGCCGCCCATCGCGGTTTCCTTGTATTTGGAGCTCATGTCCTTGCCGGTCTCGCGCATGGTCACGATGACCTCGTCCAATGAGACCCGGTGCGAACCGTCACCCCACAGCGCCATCTTCGCCGCATTGATCGCTTTCGCCGCCGCGATCGCGTTCCGTTCGATGCACGGCACCTGGACCAGCCCGCCGATCGGATCACACGTCAGGCCCAGATTGTGCTCCATCGCGATTTCGGCCGCGTTCTCCACCTGCGCCGGTGTGCCGCCCATGACCTCGGCGAGCCCGGCGGCCGCCATCGACGACGCCGATCCCACCTCGCCCTGGCAGCCCACCTCCGCGCCGGAGATGGACGCCTGTTCCTTATAGAGCACCCCGATCGCACCCGCGGTCAGCAGGAAACGGACCACCACGTCGTCGCGGTCTTCCTGGGTAGCCTTGTCCATGCCCGGCGCGAAGTGCAGCGCGTAGTACAGCACGGCCGGAATGATGCCCGCCGCACCGTTCGTCGGAGCGGTGACCACGCGACCGCCCGACGCGTTCTCCTCGTTGACCGCCAGGGCAATCAGGTTCACCCACTCCTGCCAGTACCTGGGATCGTGATAGTCCCCTCCGTGGTCACGGCCTTCCTTCAGCAGGCGCTCGTGCCAGTCAGGGGCACGACGGCGGACCTTCAGTCCGCCGGGCAGCAGCCCCTCCCGCTTCAGGCTGACGTCCACGCAGCCCTCCATCACGGAGTAGATGTGGAGCAGGCCCTCCCGGATTTCCGCCTCGGAGCGCGAGGCGCACTCGTTGATCAGCATGATGTCGGCGATGGAGAGGCCCTGGGCACGGCAATGTTCCAGCAGCTCGGCGGCGGTCCGGAACGGCAGCGGCAGTACCTTCTTCGACTCGTCGAGCTCCTGCTGTGCAGCGTCCTCCTCGCCCTCACGGACAATGAACCCGCCGCCGACCGAGAAGAACGTCGCCTCGTGAAGCACCGTCCCCTCGGCGTCGGACACCGCGAAGGTCATGCCGTTGGTGTGCCGCGGCAGAACGGTGAGCGGGCGCAGGACCATGTCCTTCACGCCGTAAGGCAGGGGCACAGAGCCGGCCAGGTTCAGGATTCCAGTCTCCGCGATCGACGCCAGCCGCTCCTCAACCTCATCAGGCAGGATCAGCTCCGGGTGAAACCCCTCCAGGCCCAGCAGGATCGCTGTCATGGTGCCATGCCCGTGCCCGGTGGCCGCAAGCGAGCCGTACAGGTCCACCCGCAGCGAGGCCACGCTGTCCAGCTTCCCGCCAGCTTTCAGCTCCCCGGCGAAAACGGCAGCGGCACGCATCGGACCCACGGTGTGGGAACTCGAGGGTCCGATCCCAATGGAAAAGAGATCAAAGACTCCAACGGCCATAAATTAATCCTAACTAGGCATGGGGTCGGGTGAGGGTGGAGTTTTTGTTCAGATCATGGCCGCCAAAGGGCGGCACCCGAACCCGCGACATCTGTACAAAAACTCCACCCTCGGGGTCAGGCGAGGTTTGCGACGCCCGGGTAGAGGGGATGGGCTTCGGCCAGGGCCTCTACCCGGTTACGCAGTCCGGAGAGGTCCGCGCCGGCGTCGGCGGTCAGTGCCTCTGCGATGATGTCCGCCACCTCGGCGAAGGCGGCTTCGCCGAAACCGCGGGTGGCCAGGGCCGGGGTACCGATGCGCAGGCCGGAGGTGACCATCGGCGGGCGCGGATCGAACGGCACGGCGTTGCGGTTCACGGTGATGTCGATGGCGGCGAGGCGGTCCTCGGCCTGCTGCCCGTCGAGCTCACAGTTCCGCAGGTCCACCAGGACCAGGTGCACGTCCGTTCCGCCGGAGACCACGGAGATGCCCTTCGCGGTCACATCGGGCTGGACCAGGCGCTCGGCCAGGATCCGGGCACCGGCGAGCACGCGCTCCTGGCGCTCCTTGAACTCCGCGGACGCGGCGATTTTGAAGGCCACGGCCTTGCCCGCGATCACGTGCTCCAGCGGCCCACCCTGCTGGCCGGGGAACACCGCCGAGTTGATCTTCTTGGCGACGTCGGCGTCGTTGGTCAGGATGATCCCGCCGCGCGGACCGGCCAGGGTCTTGTGCGTGGTGGACGTGGTGACATGCGCGTGCGGCACCGGGGACGGGTGCAGCCCCGCAGCGACAAGGCCCGCGAAGTGCGCCATGTCCACCATCAGGTAGGCGCCCACGGAATCGGCGATCCGGCGGAACTCGGCGAAGTCCAGCTGCCGGGCGTACGCGGACCAGCCGGCCACGATGAGCTGCGGCTTGTGCTCCTGGGCCAGGCGCTCCACCTCGGCCATGTCGATCCGGTGGTCATCTTCACGGACCTGGTACGGGACCACGTTGTACAGCTTGCCGGAGAAGTTGATGCGCATACCGTGGGTCAGGTGCCCGCCGTGGGCCAGGTTCAGGCCCATGATGGTGTCGCCCGGCTTGATCAGCGCGTGCATCACCGAGGCGTTCGCCTGCGCACCGGAGTGCGGCTGCACGTTCGCGTATTCGGCACCGAACAGGGCCTTGACCCGGTCGATGGCAAGCTGCTCGATCACGTCAACGTGCTCGCAGCCGCCGTAGTACCGCTTGCCCGGGTAGCCCTCGGCGTACTTGTTGGTCAGCACCGAACCCTGCGCCTGCATCACCGCAGCCGCAGTGTGGTTCTCCGACGCGATCATCTCCAGACCGGAGCGCTGGCGGCCAAGTTCGTCATCGATCTTCACCGCGATCTCCGGATCCAGCTCCGCGAGGTCAGCGTTCAGGCTCGGCGACACAACCTGCTCAAACGCAACTGTTTCTGTGCCTGCGGCACCTGCGCCGCTCACAGCTCGCCGCCGTTCGTGGACGCGTACTCCTCGGCCGACAGCAGCGGCCCCTCGGACTCAGCGGCCACCTTGAACAACCAGCCCGCACCGTACGGGTCGCTGTTGATCAGCGCGGGATCGGAAACGACGTCGTCATTGATCTCGACTACCTCACCGGTGACCGGGGCGTACAGGTCAGAGACCGACTTCGTCGACTCCACCTCGCCGCAGGTCTCCCCCGCGGTCACGGCCGAGCCGACCTCGGGCAGGTCAACGTAAACGATGTCGCCGAGGGCGTCAGTGGCCACGGCGGAAATGCCAATGGACACCACATTCCCGTCCCCGCGGGAAACCCATTCATGCTCGGCGGAATACTGCAGTTCAGCGGCAACTTTTGCCATTTATTTTTCCTTTGCTCGTGAAACTCGCGGACAAAAACAGTTGTGGCTGGGTTACGCGACGGGACACGGGATCCTCCGCGTGCTCGGTCGCGAAGGCGCCCGCTGAGCGGACGCGACGCTCCCTTAGACGCACGCTTCCGGATACCGCGCTCCCGCCGCTTGTGCCAATGTTCCGTTGAAGAGAACGCTGGCAATTCAAAAATCACTGCGCCTTCGGCCGCTCTTGAGCACAGTTCGGCAAGCTCAATCCCCAGTGATCGAGCTCGCCGAGACGCGCTGGAGCCCTGGCTTTCGAAGGCACTAACTCGGCGATGCTAGGTTTCCAGGGGACTCCACCGGCACCCCTCCCCCAGCACTTTTGGCTTTCGATGGCGCCCGTACTGGAGACGGCTGTCCTGCCCGAAGGTGAGCTGACAGAGGCCCCTTAGGGGCTGGCATCCGGAAGCGTGCTCCCCACCGTCTCCCTAACCTCGCAAGCTCGGCCAGGGCACCCTGACGGCGTGGGCCCATTCGGGAGCGTCACGTCCGCTCAGCGGGCGTCTACGCGACCGAGCACGCGGAGGATGTCAGCCCCGACGGGGCCGGTGCCGGGAACGGCACTAGGGGGCAGGACTGGTTGGGCTACTTTGAGCGCTTGTAGAAAGGCAGTGCGACGACTTCGAACGGCTCCGCCTTGCCCCGCAGGTCGATGTCCAGTGCCGTGCCGGGTTCGGCGTAGGCGACGTCGACGTAGGCCATGGCGACCGGGTAGCCGAGGGTGGGGCTGGGCTGGCCGGAGGTCACTTCACCGACGACGTTGCCGTCCTTGAGGACCGGGTAGTGCCCGCGGCCGGCGCGGCGGCCCAGGCCCTTGAGGCCCACGAGCTTGCGGCCCGTGGCGGAGCCTGCTCCGGCTTCCTTCTTGGCTGCCAGCGCGGCCTTGCCCACGAAGTCGCCTTCCTTGGACAGCGCGACGACGGGGCCGAGGCCGGCGGCGAACGGGTCGCCCTCGAGGGAAAGCTCGTTGCCGTAGAGCGGCATGCCGGCCTCCAGGCGGAGTGAATCACGGGAGGCAAGACCGGCAGGCGTCAGCTCACCCTCGTCCGCGATGGCGACGATCGACTGCCAGAGGGCGGCGGCGCCTTCGTTCTCCACGAAGATCTCGAAGCCGTCCTCACCGGTGTAACCGGTGCGGGCCAGCAGCAGGTTCCGGCTGGCACCGCCCACCAGGAAGGGGACCTCGACGGCGGCGTAGTACTTCAGCCCGGTGACCAGCTCGTGCTGGGCGGCCGGGACCAGGCGCAGGAGGATCTCCTCGGCCTTGGGACCCTGCACGGCGACCAGCGACGTCTCAGCGGAGACGTCTTCGACAACGGCGTTGAAGCCGGCAGCCCGCTGCGCCAGTGCCTGGGCCACGACCTTGGCGTTGCCGGCGTTCGGGACCACGAGGAACCTGTCGCTGTCCTCAATGTCAGAGGGCCGCCGGTACACGATGAGGTCGTCGATGATGCCGCCGTCCTCGTTGCAGATCAGGGAGTACTTGGCCTTGCCGACGGCCATGGCGGAAATCTTGCCGGCCAGGGCGTAGTCCAGGAAGGCTGCGGCCTCCGGGCCGGTCACCCAGACTTCGCCCATGTGGGAGAGGTCGAAGATGCCGGCCGCATTGCGGACGGCGTGGTGCTCGGCCAGTTCGGAGCCGTACTTCAGGGGCATCTGCCAGCCGCCGAAGTCGGTGAAGGAGGCGCCAAGCTTCTTGTGCTCCTCGTAAAGGGCGGTGTAGTTCTCAGTCATTGAGGAATCCTTTGGGTGCTGGTGGGCAGGCCGAAGTACGGCTTCGGCCTGCCCACCATGGGAGCTTTAGTTTTCGAACGCTGCTGTGTTGTCCTCGAACGCTTCGAGAGGTGGGCAGGAGCAGACCAGGTTGCGGTCACCCGCTGCGCCGTCGATGCGGCCCACCGGCGGGAAGTACTTGTCCTGCTTGTGCGTGTGCCCGGGGAAGACGGCCTGCTCGCGCGGGTAGGCGCGGTCCCAGTCGGAGCTGATCGCGGCGGCCGCGGTGTGCGGTGCGTTCCGCAGCGGCGAGTTCTGGACCGTAAAGTCTCCGTTGGCCACCTGGTCGATCTCGCCGCGGATGGCGATCATGGCCTTGATGAACCGGTCGATTTCGCCCAGGTCCTCGGACTCGGTGGGCTCCACCATCAGCGTTCCCGCCACCGGGAACGCCAGCGTGGGCGCGTGGAAACCGTAGTCGATCAGCCGCTTGGCCACATCCTCGGCGGTGACGCCGGTCTTGGCCGTCAGTTCGCGCAGGTCCAGGATGCACTCGTGCGCCACAAGGCCGCCTTCGCCCGTGTAGAGCACGGGGAAGAAGTCGTTCAGGCTGGCCGCCACGTAGTTGGCTGCGAGCAGCGCAGACTTGGTGGCCTCGGTCAGGCCAGCCCCGCCCATGAGCTTCACGTACGCCCAGGAGATGGGCAGCACGCCCGCGGAGCCGAAGCGCGACGCGGAGATCGGGACGTCGTTGCCCTCCGTCCAGGTCGCCGCGTCGCCCGGCATGAACGGGGCGAGGTGGGCCTTGGCTGCGACGGGGCCGACGCCCGGTCCGCCGCCGCCGTGCGGGATGCAGAAGGTCTTGTGCAGGTTCAGGTGCGAGACGTCCCCGCCGAACTTGCCCGGCTGCGCCAGGCCCACCAGCGCGTTGAGGTTCGCGCCATCGACGTACACCTGGCCGCCGGCGGCATGCACGGCGTCGCAGACCTCGCGGACATCGCCGTCGTATACCCCGTGCGTGGACGGGTACGTGATCATGATGCAGGAGAGCGCATCCTTGTTGGCCTCGATCTTGGCGTACAGGTCCGCGTGGTCGATGGTGCCGTCGGCGGCAGTGGCCACCACGACCACCTTCATGCCGGCCAGCACGGCCGAGGCGGCGTTGGTGCCGTGCGCGGATGCCGGGATCAGGCAGATGTTGCGCTGCTCATCACCGCGGGAGCGGTGGTAACCGCGGATGGCCAGCAGGCCCGCGAGCTCGCCCTGCGACCCGGCGTTGGGCTGGATGGACACCTGGTCGTAGCCGGTGATCTCCGTCAGCTGCCCCTCAAGGTCGGCGATCAGTTCGCGCCAGCCCGCGGTCTGGGAGTCCGGGGCGAACGGGTGGATCGAGGCGAATTCCGGCCAGGAGATGGCCTCCATCTCAGCCGTCGCGTTCAACTTCATGGTGCACGAACCCAGCGGGATCATGGTCCGGTCCAGGGCAAGGTCGCGGTCGGAAAGCTTCCGGATGTAGCGCAACAGTTGCGTTTCGGAGCGGTGCGTGTTGAACACCGGATGCTGCAGGTACGCGGAGGAACGTTCGACGGCGGTCTCCAGCGCGAAACCGTCACCCGCCTCCACTGCCGTGGCACCAAAGGCGGCGAGAACGTCGGCGACAATGGCCGTCGTCGTGGTTTCATCCGTGGAGATGCCAACGGTGTCGGCGTCGATGCTGCGGAGGTTGATGCCCTTCTGCTCGGCGGCGGCGACGATGGCGGCCGCCTTGCCCGGGACGGAGACCGTCACGGTGTCGAAGAAGCTGGTGTGGAGGACGTCCAGCCCGGCAGCCTTGAGCGACGCGGCGAGAGTCCTGGCGTGGCCGTGGGCAGTTTCGGCGATTGCCTTCAGACCCTCCGGGCCGTGGTACACGGCGTACATCGAGGCCACAATGGCCAGCAGGGCCTGCGCGGTGCAGATGTTGGACGTGGCCTTCTCGCGGCGGATGTGCTGCTCTCGCGTCTGCAGCGCCAGCCGGTAGGCGGGAACACCTGCGGAGTCCTTGGAGACACCCACGAGCCGGCCGGGCAGCGAGCGCTCAAGACCCTTCTGCACGGCCATGTAGGCGGCGTGCGGTCCGCCGTAGAACAGCGGCACGCCGAAGCGCTGGGCGGTGCCGACGGCGATGTCCGCGCCCTGCTCGCCCGGGGGCGTGATGAGGGTCAGGGCCAGCAGGTCGGCGGCCACCGTCACCAGCGCGCCGCGCTCCTTGGCGGCGGCAATCACTCCGGAGTGGTCGAAGACCCGGCCCGAAACGCCGGGCTGCTGGAGCACGACGCCGTTGATGTCGCCGTCGGGCAGTCCCTGGGCGAGGTCCGCGACCTCCACCTCGAAGCCAAGCGCTTCGGCGCGGCCCTTCACGATGGCAATGGTCTGCGGCAGGCAGTCAGCGTCCAGGACGGTCTTGCCCTCGTTCTTCTTGTTGGCCCGGCGCATCAGCAGCACGGCCTCGGCCACGGCCGTGGCTTCATCCAGCAGGGAAGCGTTGGCGATGGGCAGCCCGGTCAGGTCCTGGACCATGGTCTGGAAGTTCAGCAGCGCCTCGAGCCGGCCCTGGGAGATCTCCGGCTGGTACGGGGTGTACGCGGTGTACCAGGCGGGGGCCTCGAGGATGTTGCGGCGGATCACCGGCGGCGTCACGGTGTCGTAGTAGCCCTGCCCGATCATCTGCACGGCAGTCTTGTTCTTCGCCGCGAGCTTCCGGAGTTCGGCGAGGGCTTCCACTTCGCTCAGCGCGGGGGCGAGCGCCAGCGGGGAGTCCTGGCGGATGTCGTTGGGCACTGCCGTATCAACCAGCGCGTCGAGGGTGTCGTAGCCGACGGCCTTGAGCATGGCTTCGACGTCGGCCTGGCGGCGGGCGCCGATATGCCGGTCGACGAAGGACGAGGAGGCTGAACTAACGGTCAAAAGGAACTCCATGACTAAGGCGGCGCAGGGTACGCCACATTGATTCGGGTTCCTCCCCGCTCTGTATTGGACCTGAGAGATTCCGCGTTGCTGCGCCCTCGCACAGCCCCGCTTGCACCGTCGGTGAGCACAGCACGCCCTGAACCGTCCGCGTGGAGCGGAGCATTTCAGGGACAGCCTGCTGCTCTCCAGAGTTGCCTTGCCGCGGCGGTACGTGGGCCTGAGAGATTCCTGGGGAGGTTTTGCTCCTACGGCGCCTGCTTGTACCTACTTGCAGGACTCTCCCGCCGCAGATCAAAGGCTTTATTAAGTTGGGCGGTGACAGCTGCCACCGAGCCCATTCTCCTACTCCGGGTTCGCGTCCGCAAACCGTGTCGGCGCAGGGTGAGGCATGACGGCCGGCCCCAGAACGAAAACGCCGGAAGGCCTCCCGTTCGCTGGAAATTTCCGGCGGCTTCGATGCGTTCCGGCGGGTTCGCGTCCACAAACCGTGGCGGCAGCCCGGCCGCAAGCCGGCCTACCCCCGCAGCCGGTCAAGGGCGGCAAGGAGGCTTTCGACGTCCGCAGCCGTCTCGGACGGGGTCGCGGCGGGGCCAATGGACAGCATGGCGTTGAAGTAGAGCCCGTCACCCATGTACAAAACAGCCTTGGCCAGGCCCGGTCCGACATCGCGTGCGATCTCATCAAGCCACCGCTGCTGGATGTGGGCGAACCGGCGCCGCGTTTCCTCGTGCGCCACTTCGGCGAGCCGGGTGGCAGCCACGATGGCCCGGTCCAGCGGCGTATCGGCCCAGACCGATGACTTGATGAAGTAGGCGGCAGCACCCTCGGGGGCCGCTGCCATGGCCTGGGCATCCGCCTCGGCGAACTCATCCAGCCGGTCCAGCAGGACGCCGATCAGCGCCTCCTTGTTCGGAAAGTGGTACAGGAGCCCGCCCTTGGAGACGCCGGCGCGGGCGGCCACGGCGTCGAGTGTGGCAGCGCGCTCCCCCACCTCAATCAGGAGGGATTCGAAGGCATCGAGGACTGCGCCGCGCGCGACCGGTTTTCTGGGCATGGATTCCATCATGCCCGGTTCCGGCAAAGAGGGTGATAACTGTACCGTCCAGACGGTATAGTTATTTCATGACGATCCACTCGACGCTTAGCCCGAGGCTCACCGGCGGCAACGCGGCTGCACACAAGAGCCGCGACTGGTTCGCCCTGGCCCTGCTCATGTTCCCGGTCCTCCTGGTGGCCGTGGACAATACGGCACTGACGTTCGCCCTTCCCGCCATCGCGCGCAGCTTGGATCCCTCAGGCGTGGAGCTTTTGTGGGTGGTGGACGCCTACGCGCTGGTCCTTGCCGGGCTCCTTGTGGCAATGGGCAGCCTTGGAGACAGGATCGGACGCCGCCGCCTGCTCCTGGTCGGCATCTCGGGCTTTGCGGCCGTGTCCGCAGCGTCTGCGTTCGCACCGAGTGCCGAATGGCTCATCGCCGGCCGCGCAGCACTCGGGTTCTTCGGCGCGATGCTCATGCCGTCCACGCTGTCCCTGATCCGCAACATCTTCCAGGAACCGGGCAGGCGGAGGCTGGCCGTTGCCATCTGGGCGGCATGCTTCTCCGGGGGTGCAGCGCTGGGGCCGATCTTTGGCGGCTGGCTGGTGGAGCATTTCTGGTGGGGCGCAGTCCTGCTGGTGGCCGTGCCGATCATGCTGCCGCCGCTGATCCTGGGCCGCTTCCTCATCCCCGAATCCAAGGATCCGAAGCCGGGACGGGTGGATGCCCCCAGCGTGGTGCTGTCGATGCTGACCATGGTGCCGGTGGTCTACGGCATCAAGGAACTGGCAACCCACGGGCCCGGCCTGGCCCCCTTCGCCGTCATGGCCTTCGGCATGGCCATGGGCTTCCTCTTCGTCCGACGCCAGCAGGCCCTGGCATCGCCACTGCTGGACCTGTCCCTGTTCGGGAACCCGGTGTTTAGCACGGCGATCACGGCAAACATCCTGTCGCTGTTCTCCTACAACGGCTTCATCCTGTTCCTGGCACAGCACCTGCAGCTGCTCGAAGGCATGTCACCATCGGAGTCCGGCACCGCCATGGTGCCCGCGCTTACGGCCATGGTGCTGGCGGGCCTGCTGGTGGTTCCGCTGGTGAGGAAGGTACGGCCCGGCTTTGTGGTGGCCGCGGGACTGGCACTGAGCGCCACCGGCTACTGCCTGGTCACGTTCGGAAATCACGACGGCGGCCCCGCCACGCTGCTGGCCGCCCTCCTTCTCCTGGCCGTGGGTGTGGGAGCAGCCGAGACCATCTCGAACGACCTGATTCTGGGAGCAGCGCCGGCAGCGAAGTCCGGCGCAGCGGCAGCGATCTCCGAGACGGGCTACGAAGTGGGCTCACTCCTCGGCACGGCGGTGCTGGGATCCATCCTGACCGCGTCCTACCAGCAGCACCTCGCCCTGCCGGCAGTCGTTGCGGAGACGGTCCCTGCAGCGGCGGCGGACAAGGCCGGGGAAACACTGGCCGGCGCGATGGAGCTCGCCGGATCGCTGCCGGCACCGCTGGCCGAGGCGCTGACGGCAGCAGCCCGGGCATCCTTTGACTCCGGCGTCCATATCACTGCGGCGATTGGGCTGGTACTGATGGCTGCAGCATCGGCCCTTGCCGCCGTCGTACTACGCCGCATCCCGCGCGCAAAGTAGCGGGCACCGCGAGAAGTAGTCGGGACGCGCGAAGTAACGGGCACAAAGAAGTAGCAGACACAGAATCGGGCGGCCCCGGTGGAATCCCTCCAGGGCCGCCCATGACAACCGGCGCGGGCAATAACTGCCCGCGCGGCTACTTGCTGTCAGGCTGCGTGACGCTGGCCGTCGCCTTCATGTTCTCGGCGGCGGTCATCCACGCGAACTGCTCGAGCTTTTCGATGAAGGTGTGCAGCAGGTCTGCGGTGGTGGGGTCTTCCTCATCCACCTCGTCATGGACCTTGCGCATGGTGCCCACGGCCGCTTCCAGCGCGGCCACAATGCGGTCGATCGCATCCTTGGTGTTGATGAGCCCCTCCGGGAACTGGGGAAGGTTCGTCGACTTGGCCACGGTGGTGCTGCGTCCGTCCGGCAGGGCATGCAGGGCGCGCATCCGTTCGGCCATGTCGTCGGCAAAGAGCCGGGCGGCGGTGACAATTTCGTCCAGCTGGAGGTGCAGATCCCGGAAGTTGGTTCCAACGATGTTCCAGTGCGCCTGCTTGCCCTGGATGTGCAGTTCGATCAGGTCCGTCAGGACGGCCTGCATGTTGTTGGTCAGTGTCGGTGAAGCCTTCATGAATCCTCCTCGAATGGTCCAGTGCTTTCGACGCTACCGCAGGCGCTCCAGAACGGGGAGCAGCGGAGTGCGAATTTCACAATCAGCTTACTTACTAATTTTCCGGGCACCAACTTCCGGTCGCGAGCGGGCAGGGTCATAAATGATCGGCATTCAAATAACCCTTGCCACGCCACGGCCGCACGTGCATACTAAATGAACGTCATTCATTTAGTGACGGTCGTCTCACTGGAGTAATCATCATCATGATCGAAATAAACTGCCCCAACGCTCCTGCTTCGCTCGCCCGGACAGCGCCGTCCGGACGTCCTTCCTTGAGGGTGGGCGTCGTACAGCACCGCTGGCACAGCAGCGCCGCCGCACTCCGTGCAGAGCTCAACGACGGCATCGACCGTGCCGCCCGGCTGGGTGCCACCGTGGTGTTCCTGCCCGAGCTCACCCTCTCCCGCTACCCCGCCGACCAGGTTCCGGAGAACGACCTGGCGCTGCAGGGGCAGCACCGCCCCCGCCCCTCCGACGCCGCCGAGGACCTGCTGACGGGCCCCACCTTCCGCTTCGCGGCCGAGGCCGCCCGCCGGAACGGCATCAGTGTGCACGCCTCGCTCTACCAGCGGGCCGCCAACCCGGACGGCTCCGACGACGGGCTGGGCCTGAACACCTCCATCCTGGTCTCGCCGTCCGGCGAACTCCTGGCCCGCACCCACAAGCTGCACATCCCGGTGACCGCCGGATACTACGAGGACAAGTTCTTCCGCCAGGGTCCTGCCGCGGAGGATGCCTACCAGGTTCATGCCCCGGCTGAACTCGGCGGTGCCCGGCTGGGCATGCCCACCTGCTGGGACGAGTGGTTCCCCGAGCTGGCGCGCATGTACTCCCTCGGCGGCGCCGAACTGCTCGTCTACCCGACGGCGATCGGTTCCGAGCCGCTGTTCCCGGACTTTGACACCCAGCCGCTCTGGCAGCAGGTCATCGTGGGCAACGGCATCGCCAACGGCCTGTTCATGGTGGTCCCGAACCGCTGGGGCCAGGAGGGCAGCCTGAACTTCTATGGCTCCTCCTTCATCTCGGATCCCTACGGCCGCGTCCTGGTCCAGGCACCCCGGAACGAGTCGGCGGTCCTCGTGGCCGACCTCGACCTCGACCAGCGCAAGGACTGGCTGACGCTCTTCCCGTTCCTCACCACCCGCCGCCCGGACACCTATGCCCGGCTCACCGAGCCGGTCCGCTCCGGGGAGCCGTTCGGCACGCCTAATGCCCCGGCCGAGCTCGCCGAGGCCGGAGTGCAGGCGTGAGCACGTGGCGCATGCCGGCTGAAACGGCCCGCCAGGAGCGGCTCTGGATGGCCTTCCCCACCGCGGGCTACACGCTCGGGGACACCGCGGAGGCGGCACATGCCGCCCGTTCCGTCTGGGCCGCCGTCGCGAACGCCGCCGTCGAGTTTGAACTGGTCACCATGGTGGTGGACCCGTCCGACGTCGGCACCGCCGCCCGCTACCTCTCCCCTGCCGTCGAGGTGCTGACGGCGGAACTCAACGACGCGTGGATGCGCGACATCGGCCCCACGTTTGTCCTGGACGGAAACGGGTCCGTGGGTGCCGTGGACTGGGTCTTCAACGGCTGGGGCGCACAGGACTGGGCGAGGTGGGACAAGGACTCACTGGTCGCCGCCGAGGTGGCCGGCCGGTCGGGCGCCCGGCACCTGGTCTCCGAGCTGGTCAACGAGGGCGGCGGAATCCAGGTGGACGGCGAAGGAACCGTGCTGGTCACCGAAACGGTGCAGCTGGATCCGGGCCGCAATCCCGGACTCGGCAAGGCCGACGTCGAGGCTGAACTGGCCAGGACCATCGGCGCCACCAAGGTGATCTGGCTGCCGCGCGGACTCACCCGGGATTCCCAGCGGTTCGGAACGCGCGGGCATGTGGACATCGTGGCCGCCATCCCGTCCCCGGGCAACCTGCTGGTCCATTCCCAGCAGAATCCTGCCCACCCGGACTATGAGGTGAGCCGCGGGATCATCAGCTTCCTGTCCTCCACGACCGACGCCGCCGGCCGGGAATGGAACATCATCGAAGTCCCGGCGCCCGTTGCCCTGACGGACCCGGAGGGCTTCGTGGACTACAGCTACATCAACCACGTTGTGGTCAACGGCGGAGTCATCGCCTGCACGTTCTCCGACCCCAACGACGAAAAGGCGCTCCGTATCCTCGCGGACGCCTATCCCGGACGCAAAGTTGTGGGCATCGATGCCCGCGAACTTTTCGCCCGCGGCGGGGGGATCCACTGCATCACCCAGCAGCAGCCCGCTGCCATCTAGAAAGGGCCACTCATGAGCCAAACCACGCGTGAAAGCATCCAGCCCGGCGGGAAGAGCGCTTCCCCGGCCGGCGACGCAGCACACGGCATCACCCGGAAGGGCCTGAAGGGCGGGCAGCTGGGCCTGCTCGCCGTCGTCGTCCTGGGCATTTCCACGATCGCTCCGGCCTACACGCTGACCAGCGCGCTCGGTCCCACGGTCAACGAGGCGGGACTCCAGCTTCCGGTGATCTTCCTCATCGGCTTCATTCCCATGATCCTCGTATCGCTCGCCTACCGGGAGCTGAACGCTGACTCCCCGGACAGCGGCACCACCTTCACGTGGGTGACCAAGGCCTTCGGACCGTGGGTTGGCTGGATGGGAGGCTGGGGCCTGCTGGCCGCCAACATCATTGTGCTGTCCAACCTCGCCGGGGTGGCGGTGGACTTCTTCTACCTGTTCCTGGCACAGCTGACCGGGTCGCCGGAACTGGCGGACCTTGCCGCCAACAAGCCGCTGAACGTGCTGACATGCTTTGTGTTCGTGGCCCTGGCTGTCTGGGTCAGCTACCGCGGCCTGCACACCACCAAGCTTGTCCAGTACGGGCTGGTGGGCTTCCAGCTGCTCGTGCTGGGCCTCTTCGTGGCCATGGCGTTCGCCAACTGGTCCACGTCCTCCACCGCCATCCCGTTCAGCTGGGACTGGTTCGACGTGAGCAAGATCGAGACGTTCGGCCAGATCGCCGCGGGCATCTCACTGTCCATCTTCGTCTACTGGGGCTGGGACGTGTGCCTGACCGTCAACGAGGAAACGGCCAACGGGAAGAAGACCGCCGGCCTCGCCGGCACCCTGACCGCCGTCGTCGTCCTGGGCATCTACCTGCTGGTGACCATCGCCACCATGATGTTCGCCGGCGTGGGCGATACGGGGATCGGCCTGAACAACGAGGAAAACCACGCGAACGTCTTCACCGCCCTGGCCTCGCCCATCATGGGCCCGTTCGCCATCCTGATGTCCCTGGCGGTCCTGTCCAGTTCGGCGGCATCGCTGCAGTCGACGTTCACCTCGCCCTCGCGCAGCCTGCTCGCGATGGCCCACTACGGAGCCCTGCCCCGGCCGTTCAGCCACATGAGCAAGAAGTTTTCGACGCCGGGCTTCGCCACGATCGCGGCCGGCGTGCTGTCCGCCGGGTTCTACGCCGTGATGCATGTGGTGAGCGAGAACGTCCTGAACGACACCATCCTCGCCCTGGGCCTGATGATCTGCTTCTACTACGGACTGACCGCCTTTGCCTGCGCCTGGTACTTCCGCGGCAGCGTCTTCAGCAACGCCCGCAACTTCGTGCTGCGGCTGCTGTGCCCGCTGCTGGGCGGCATTGGCCTGACGGTGGTCTTCCTGCAGACCGCCATCGACAGCTGGGCGCCTGAGTTCGGCAGCGGTTCGGAGATCTTCGGCGTGGGGCTCGTGTTCGTGCTCGGAGTGGGGATCCTCGCCTTGGGAATCGTCTTCATGCTGGTGATGGCACGGCTGCAGCCCGGCTACTTCCGCGGAGACACCATCCGCAGGGACACCCCGGCGCTGGTGGTTCCCGAGTAGCAGCCTGCTTCATCCTGCAACAGCGGCGGTGCCCCGCCTCCCGGACCAAACAGGTCCCGGGAGGCGGGGCACCGCTGTTTTGATGGGCGCGGGCACCTCACCAGTAGTGCGCAACGTCGACGACGAGCCGTGAGCCCGAGCCGGGACCGTCCAGCGTGAACACCCTGAACGGCAGCCGGGCGCGGACGCCCAGGCCAAGGGCGGTATAGCCCTCAAAGCTGCCGGCCCAGGCCACCTGCCGGAACGTGTGGTAACCGGACACGTTGGTCACCTCGGACCGGTTGGCCGGGATGAACGTGGCCTTGCCGGTGGCGTTGTCATAGGCCGGCGAGTTGATGGTGAGCTGCAGGAAGGCGCCGCCGCGGAGCTTGACTGGCAGGCCGGACCCTTCCTGGGCAACCTGGGAAACGTAGCGGATGTTGTAGCCTTTGGCCTTGCCCCTGAGATCGATCACCAGGCGCTCGAAGCAACGGTGCTGGCCAGTGCGGACATTAGTGACGGCTGCCGTGCTCAGGGTCTGGTCTGCCTTCGCCAGCGAGCCCCACACCTGCCCGCAGTAGGAGGCTGCCGAGGCAGAGCCCGGAGCCAACAGGCCCAGTCCAACAGCCAGCAGAATGACTGTGAACCAGGCGGGGATTTTTTTCATTTGGCCACCCCTTTCGAGTGAGCGATTGGATAGCTCCAGCGTAGGAGCGCCAAAAGCCCTAAACGAGGGATGTGGCCGGTTCGGGGCGCAACCGTTAATCTTGCAAAAAGCGGGTCACGGGGACGTAATCGCCGGGGTCTTTTTGAGGGCGTCGAGAGTCGTTTGTGGCCCTTTCTCCATGCTTCCGTTACCGCTCATAACGGGCCCTTTGCGGCCATATTGCGGGTGTGAGGAAAGCAGGACGCAAAATGCGAGGCGCCGGCCTCCCAAATGGGAGCCGGCGCCTCGCATGGCCATGCACAGTCGGGCTGTCTTAGCCTTCGCAGTCGTGGCAGTACTTCATGCCGTTCTTTTCCTTCGCCACCTGGGACCGGTGACGGACCAGGAAGCAGGAGCCGCAGGTGAATTCGTCGGACTGCTCGGGAACGACGATAACCGTCAGTTCCTCGTTGGAAAGATCGGCGCCCGGAAGGTCGATGCCCTCGGCGGTGTCATTCTCGTCGACGTCGATAACGGCGGTCTGGGCACCGCCGCCGCGGGACGCCTGGAGGGCCTCCAAAGATTCGGAGGGAGACTCTTCTTCTGTCTTGCGTGGGGCGTCGTAATCGGTAGCCATAGCGTTGTTCACTTTCGTTGCTGCACAGCGCCATTCAGGCACCTCAGTGAAGCAGTTTAGGTCATAAAGCAGCAACGTCAAGAATAGTGTGGCCAAAGCGACACTAATGGGTCTTTTCCGCCTGTTTCGGGGGCTTGCCGGGGGCTCCGGGCAGTTAAGTTTCAGGGCACTAACGCATCCGGGCGACCACTGGCGGGCCGCCGTCGTCGGTCTTAGCCTTGAGCTGTTCCTGGATCTGACCGCCGGAGGCACCACATGGCTACGAAACTGAACCGCAAGGCACTGGAGCATGCACGCAGCCTCGTAAAGAAAGGGAAAGTGGAACGGGATATCCGTGACGACTGGAGCGAGCATACTCCCTCAACGGATGAGGAGAACTCGTTTGTCGACAAGCACGGCTTCGACGAATTCTCGAAGTGGCACCTGGGCATCGACAGCGAGAAATCGGAAGGCACCAAGGGCAGCGTGAGCTTTCCCTTCGGGGATTTCAAGAAGGTCCACCGCTGCGCCATTATTTCCCTGGAGAGCCGGGCGGCGCAGTACGACCATGACGACATCAGCAAGGCCGCCAAGGACCTGCTGGAGGAGATCGACGCCGATTAACGGCTCACTGCCTGGCTCCCTGCCGGGTCTGCTTTGGCCAGCCGCCATGTCACGCTTTGTCCATGCAGGCCGGGCATTAGGGAGCCTTGCCACAAGTAACGGGCTGTGCCTCCTTGCTGGCCTTCAGGGATCCACCAACCTGTGTGCGGGCAGTGGACCCCGGTGGCAACGGCGCGTCGCGCCGGGCGTAGAGCGTTCATTGCCTCGATGCTTTTCATGTCCATCTCCTTTGATGGTTTTGAGGAGTCAACGGTGGTGGGGCGCCCGCTTGCGTTGGCGCCCCACCACTGTTCCTGACGCTGTTAGAAGGCGCGGCGCAGTACCACTCTGCTTCCTGTCTTGACGAGCATCAGCAAGAGCAGCAGGATGCCGACGTAGCCGTTGATCACGTAGACAACGTTGACCATCTGTGAGAACGGGACGACCAGGCCCACAACGGTTCCGGCCGCTGCGAGGGCGAGGGTCAGGTACTTGAAGCCCGGCTTCTCGTCGGAATAGAAGCGTGAGGATACGGTCCAGAGCAGCGGGACGGCGGTTGTGTAGATGCCGGCAAGGATCATGACGGAAATCCCGGCGGCCAGCAGCGGGCTTACGTCGTTAGCCAGCACGAGCATGGGAATTTCGGTGCCGTTCACGCGTGCGATGTGGGCGAGCAGCCCCAACCCGACGATGATGCACGCCACCGAGAAGACAACTGAACCCACCAAACCGCCAGTGGCAGCTTCTTTGCGGCTGCGTGCCGTCTTGCCCAGTGCGGTGAGGAATGCAGCCAACCAGAGCATGCAGAAACCCACATAGGACAGCCCGGACATGAACCAGTTCGTTGAGGCTTGGGTCAGCTCCAGCCCGGGCAGCAGCGCGTTCCCCTCGGCGATGCCGCCTGGATTCCGGACAATGCCCAGGACGCCGAGCGCGATGGCGATGACGGCGATGAGCGGGCCAATCTTGCCGATCACGTCCACCAGGTTCTTCAACCCGAACCACACGGTGAGCCCGACGACCACTGCAAGTCCGATGCCGCCAACAAACTTTGACAATCCGTAATGCTCCTCGAAAACGGCGCCGGCACCCGCAACCATGACGGCAAAGCTCAGGAACACGAAGAGGATGGAGAAGTAGTCAAAGAAGGTGCCCAGGTACTTGCCGCAGTAATAGTGAAAGATTCGTGAGGGCTTATCGAAGCTTTTCGCCTGGCCTACCACGAAGAACTCAATGACGACGTACGTCATCAGGGCGAGAACCAGCAGGCCGGTCCCGAACACGCCCCAATACCCGTACGACGTGAAGTACTGGAGGATTTCCTGGCCGGTAGCGAAGCCCGAACCGATGAGGAAGGCGACAATGGCGCCGGCGTACGTAAGGATCCGAGGAATGCTCGTCTTTTGTTGAGTCTCTACGCGCGCCTGGGTTAAGCCAACTTGTGTCATCTACGGGTTCCTCCCGACAGTGGCACGGCCTCATTGCCGTGTCAACAGCTGATATATCAGAACACTAGGAACGGTATGCCACGTGCTGTGATGCAGTCAACATTTTTGGCGGACGGGCCAGAATGTGAAGCAGGCCTCATCACCGCGGTGCTCCATGTGCCTGGCAAGGCACGCTCAGGCGGCTCCGGAAGCGGGTCGAAGTTCGGATGTGCTCTCCCCGCTGGAGTGCATCAGAGGGGCACCTTTGGTTTCTACGGCAAGGAAGAAAGACAGCAGGAGTCCCGCCACGGTCATCAATGCAGCAACCAGCATGGTTGCGCCGATTCCCCAGGCTTCCAGTGCCAGGGGCAGACCGAAGGTGCCAAGAGCAGCCCCGATGCGGCTGGCCGCGGTACTGATTCCCACCGCGCTGGCCCTAACGCTGGTCGGAAAGAGCTCACAGGGGTAGGCCCACTCCAAAATGCCCGGACCACCGGAGAACAAGGCATAGGCGCAGAAACACGCGATGATGACGCCTGCGGGAGCCCATGGAATGATGCCCAGAACTAACAGCGGAACTGACATCAGAGCGAAGCCCCAAATGATGAGCGGGCGCCGGCCCCAGGTGTCGACCAGGCCAAGGGCGGCAAGACAGCCGGCCAGGAACCCCAAATTGATCACCGCGGAGCCGAGGGTCGAGTGGCTGCCTTGGGCTAAACCGAGGGCGGAGAGGATCGTGGGACCGAATGTGTAGATGGCAAAGAGCGGGCCCGCCTGCAGGGCGTAAAAGCCACTGCAGAAAATTAGCCTCCGAAAGTATCTGGGTTGCAGCAGGATGCGCAGTCCCTGTCCGTTTGCGGCCTCGTCTTGCCTTCCCGTGGTATCAATCACCAGGAGCCCGATACCGGGCTGGTCTGCGAGCGCAGCACGGACGGCGCTCTTCGCCTCCTTGGGCCTGCCCTTGTGGAGGAGCCACCGTGCGGATTCAGGCATGCCGAGCCTGAGCGTCAGGACGATGACCCCGAGTACGGCTGAGGAAACGAGCATCCAGCGCCATGACGCCGCACCAAGAATTTCGAACATGGAGTAGCCCACCAGCGACGCGAAGGCAGCACCGATGAACCACCCCGCCTGGAGAAGGCCAAGCGCCCGGCCGCGGCGCCGGCGCGGAAGCCATTCAGCCAGCAGGGCATTGACAATTGGATAGTTGGCGCCGATCGCTATGCCCAGGATGAATCTCGCGGCGATGAGCTGGACTGCATCCTGGACAAAAAACTGCAGCAGGGAGCCTGCCACGAGGACCCAGAGGTCGATGGTGTACATCAACTGACGCCCGATCCTGTCCGCTACCGGCCCGAAGACGAGGGCTCCCAGGAAGATGCCCAGCAGCGCCGAGGCACCAATGAGGCTGGTCTCCAGGGGGCTGGCCCCGAAGTCAGCCGAGATACCGGACATGGCAATTGCGATGATGCCGAGGATGTAGCCGGCCAAAACGGGTCCGCCCAGGCAGGCGGCAACCAGCCGTTTGTGGAACCGTAAGAAGCGTGCTTCATCGATGGCGGCATGGATGTCCATGGAACTCCTTGGGAACGTGACGCTGGATGCCGGCTAGCGGAGCCCGGCCAGGTAGTTGTCGAAGGCACGGACATGCTGATCCATCAGGCTGCGGCTTTGCTCGCTGTCATTTGCCTCGATCCGTTCCAGGATTTCGGCCAGTTCCAGGGTCCGTTCGACGACAGGCGGCTGGCGTTCCAGGAGCAGTGACCAGAGCCGGATGGACAGGTGGGCGTATCGTGTGAGCGTGTCCTCAAGGTGCCGGTTCATGCTCAGGCCATAGATGAGTTTATGCACCGCAAGGTGGAGCCGCATGAGTTCGCTCTGTTCGAGGGAGCGCGTTCTTAGCGACCGCAGGAGTTCCAGATGCTGGTCAAGGGTCTCTGCGTGTCCCGGGTGGTAATGCTCAGCCGCGAGTCCGGCCGCTACTGGTTCGAGGGCATGGCGGATCAGGGAAACCTGGCGGAAGTCACTGGGATCGACGGGGGCGGCGAAAGCCCCTTTGCGCATCTTTGTCACCACGAGGCGGTCGTTTTCGAGTTTGCCCAGGGCCTCGCGGATCGGCGTGCGGCCCATCTGCATGTCCTTGGACAACTGCGATTCGTTGATTGCCTCATTGGGGCGGATATCGAGGGTGATGATTCTGTCGGCAATGACCCTGTAGGCAAGGCTGGCCAGAGATTCGATGACGCAAGCACTCCGTTCCGTATCGGCTTACGCATCAATGTACGTGGTCACACAGGGCAACGCTAAGCCTGCCCCGGAGTGGTTCCGGGGCAGGCTTAGCGTTGGCAAAGTTCCTCTCAGCTGGCGCGCCTTATCAGTGCGCGTATCCGGCGGCTGCCTCAGTGAGCGATTTACCCTTGGTCTCCGGGGCGAGCCACTGGGAAAGAGCGGCTCCGACGAAGGCGACACCGGCGGCCATCAGCATGGTGGGGCCGGGGCCCAGGTTCTCCATCGAGATGGGCAGTAGGAAGGTGCCGATGCCGGCCCCTACCCGGCTGACGGCGGCCGCGAAACCGGTTCCGATCCCCCGGATCTCCGTCGGCAGGACCTCGCCCGGATAGACGTTCGTCAGCGTGTTGTAGCCGGCGTTGAAGAACGAGAAGACCAGGAAGAGGATCAGCACGATGATGGCGGGCGCACCGGCCCACAATCCGATGACCGCCAGGACGACGGCGCACAGCCACTGCGGGGGAACGGTCAGCGCGCGCCGTCCGATCTTTTCGATCAGCAGGAACGTGACCACGACCCCGGCCAGCGCGACGGCTGAAAGCCCGACGCCGCCGGCAAGCCCGCCAGCCAGACCGTACTGGTTCAGGACGCTGTCGGCGAACGTGGCGATCGCGAAATAGGGTGTCACGGCGCAGAACCAGAAACCCGAGATGAACAGCGTGGAGCGCCAGTACTCCTTTGAGAACAACATCCCGAAGCTGCCCTTACGGACATCCTCGTGCTGAAGATCGTCGAGCGCGTCGTCGGGCATGTACCGTGCGGCGAGGGCGCGGGCCTCGTCCTTGCGGCCCACACTCCACAGCCAGCGCGGTGACTCAGGCATGCCGAGCCGGGCGAGGAAGATGGCAACAGCGATGAACGTGCTGGTACCCAGGATGAAGTTCCAGCTCAGATCCGTGTATTCATTGAGCAAATGACCGGTCAGGAACGCGATCATGAAGCCGCCGTACCAGGCGATCCCCATGGCGGCCATCAGCCGGCCGCGCAGATGGGTGGGCGAGAACTCAGCCATCAGGGGCCAGCCCACCGCATACTCCGTGCCGATCGCGATGCCCATCAGCAGCCGCACCACGACCAGCCACACCGGAGAGTCAATGAAGAACTGCATCCCCGATGCGATAGCGAACAGCCCGATGTCGAACATGAAAATCGGCTTGCGGCCAAACTTGTCGGAGGCCCAGCCGCCAATAGGTGAGCCGATCAGGATGCCCACAAGGGCTGCCGCCGCGATCAGGCCCTGCCAGACGGCGGTGAGTTGCAGGTCCTCCGCCATGGTCCCTGACACCGGTCCGATGATGCCAAGGACGTAGCCGTCCAGGACCATGCCGCCGATCAGGACGGTGACCATCCTGATCAGGAAGCGGCGCTTGCTGGCCGCCGAGGTATCGGTGCGATGATCGGCCGGGTTCTTCGTGGATGACATGGTCACTCCTGGCTTAGCCTCGGTTGTACATGACGTGTTTGGTGCGGGAGAAGTCGTCCAGGGCGTAGCTGGAGAGGTCGCGGCCGTAGCCGGATCCCTTGAATCCGCCCCAGGGCATTTCGGTGGCGATGACAAGGTGTGAGTTGACCCAGACCGTGCCGAAGTCCAGCTTCCGCGGAACTGTCAGCGAGCGGGCGGAGTCCTTGGTCCACACCGAGGCTGCCAGGCCGTAGATGGTTTCGTTGGCGCGGGTGACGGCTTCCTCGTCGGTGCTGAACGTTTCCACGGACACAACGGGGCCGAAGATCTCGTTGCTGGTGATCGGGGCCTGCGCGGGGACGTTGGTGACCACGGTGGGCTCGATGAAGTAGCCCCGGCCCTCGATGGCCCGTCCGCCGACGGCGATGGTCAGGCCGTCCTTGCGGATGTCGTCGAGTGCGGCGAGGACCCGCTCGTAGTGGGCTTTGGAGATCATGGAGCCGATTTCGGCGTCCGCTGCGCCGGGGGTGCCGACAGTGATTTCGCTGATTTCCCGGACGAGCAGCTCGGTGAACTTGTCTGCCACCGATTCATGGACCAGGACACGGCACGCCGCGCCGCATTCCTGCCCGCCGTTCCAGAACCCGGCACTGCGGACGCCCTTCGCGGCGGCCTCGAGGTCGGCGTCGGCAAAGACGACGACGGGTGCCTTGCCGCCCAGCTCAAGATGCACCCGCTTGACCGAACCGGCAGCTGCGGCGGCCACCTTCTGGCCGCTGCCCACGCTGCCCGTGATGGCGACGAGGTCGACGTCGGGGTGCTCGGAGAGGCGATTGCCCACCACGCGGCCGGGGCCGGTGACGATGTTCAGGACGCCTGCGGGGACTTCGCCGGCGATGAGTTCGGCCAGTTTGAGGGTGGTCAGCGGCGTCTGTTCGGAGGGCTTGAGGACCAGCGTGTTGCCTGCCCCGAGGACCGGGGCGATCTTCCATGCGGCCATCAGCAGCGGGTAGTTCCACGGCGTGATGACACCGACGACGCCGACCGGCTCACGGTGGATCACCGAGGTGTGGTTTTCGGCGTAGTCGTCGGCGCCGAGGGTGCTGTAGGCACGGGCCGCGCCGGCGGAGAACCGGAAGGTGTCGATGGCGCTGGAGATGTCGTCTTCCGCCACCGCCGGGGGTTTGCCGGTGTTGGCGGCTTCAAGGGTTTCGAACAGCTCCCGGTTGGCCTCGATGATGTCCGCGATCTTCAGCAGGACAGCGGCGCGGTCCCGGGGCGTCGTTGCCGCCCAGGCGTCCTTGGCTGCTACGGCGGCTGCTACGGCGGCGTCCACGTCCTCCGCGGTGCCGGCCGGGACCTGCGTCAGGACTTCCTCCGTGGCCGGGTTGACGATGTCCACCGTCGAGGTGGACGTGGAGGGGACGAACTTCCCGCCGATGAACTGGCCGAAGGCGGGAAGGGAAGGCGCCGGCGTCGCGTCCGCCCGGATGACGGTGAACAGTGCAGTTTCTGTCGTCATGGTCTTAACCCACGTTCTGGTAGAGGGCGGACACGGCCTGCTGGACCCGTGCGAGGTCGTCGGCGTTCAGGTCTGCCGTGGGCTGGCGCGGGGAGCCGGCCGGAAGCCCCTGCAGGGTAAGGCCCGCCTTGACGGCCGGGATGAACGGCACGGAGAGGAGGGCGTCGATGACCGGGTAGAGCTTCTTCCACAGCTCCAGGGCGCCGGTGAGATCGCCTTCGGAGATCAGGCGGCTGACGGCGACGATTTCGTCGGGGACAACGTTGGCCGTGCCGGCCATGACGCCGGCCGCGCCTTCGACCAGGGCGCTGTACAGGTAGACGTCCCAGCCGATGAAGGTGCCGATGACGTCCGAGTGGTGGTGGATCAGCTGCAGTGCCTGTTCCCAGTTCGCGCTGGAGTCCTTGATGTACTTGATGTTGTCCACTTCTTCGGCCAGGGCGCGGACCGTGGCCGGGTCCAGGTTGACGCCTGTGACGGCCGGGATGTTGTAGAGCATGACCGGGATGGTGACGGACCGGGCGACGTCCTTGATGTACGTGACGGTCTCCTCCAGGGAGAGCGGTTCGTAGTAGGGGGTGATGAGCATCAGCACGTCCGCGCCGGCCTTCTCGGCGGCCTGCGACAGGCGGATGGCCTCGGCCGTGGAGGTGGCTCCGGTCTGGGCGATGACGGGGACGCGCCCCTTGGCCTGCTCGATGACGGTGTTGATCAGGAGCAGCCGCTCCTCCGAGGACAGGGCACCGACCTCGCCCGTGGAGCCGGCAGCGACGACGCCGTCCACGCCGGCGTCGATGGAGCGGTCAACGATGCGGCGCAGGGTCTCGACGTCGATGGCGCCGTCCTGGGCGAAGGGGGTGGAGAGTGCGGTCAGGACACCGCGAAGGTCGTTGGACATGGAATGGTTCCTCTTCTTAAGTACGGGGGGTGGAAAACGATGGTTGATTCAGGTGCCTGTTGGGTTCAGGCGACGACCGAGAGGCCGGAATGGGGCGGGGCCTGGCGGTGAGTGGCCAGCAGGCTCGCGGCCTCCTGTGCTGCCGAGAAGCCGGTGGTGATGGAGCTTTCGGTGTACAGGGTTCCGAGGTAGTCGCCGGCCAGGAAGACGCGGTCGGTGCCGCGCATGAGCGTGGACTGCAGCTTCGCCCGGCCGGGGAAGCAGTAGGGGGAAGCAACCTTCCAGCGGTCCGTCTTGGCCTCGACGACGCTGTCGGCGAACCCGTGGCCGAGGACCTGGTCGAGGTCGGTGAGGTGGGTCTTGATGACTTCCTCGTCGCTCTTGTCCAGCAGGGCCTTTCCGAGGCTGGCCGGCGAGAACGTCATGAAGCTGCCGCCGGGCTTGCGCACGGACTCGGTGCCGCGGACGATGCTCGCCTGGTTCAGCGCGATCGCGAACGAGCGCTTCGGCGCCGCGATGGCGTAAATGTCGTCCCAGGGACGGGCCGAGGTCTCGTTGGTCAGGAAGGCAGTGCTGACGTGCGGGCCGTACTTGATCTGGCCGAGCGCCCCGCGCAGCTCCTCCGGAAGGTCCACGCCGACCCGGTGCGTCACGTCGGCGGTGGTCGCGAGGACGACGGTGCGGGCTTCCACTTCGTGGTCCACGCCGCCCTGGGTGTAACGGACGACGACGGACTCCTTCTTGTGCACGACCTCCTGCACGGCGGCACCGAGCTGGATGCGGTCGCCGAGGGAGGCGGCGATGGATTCGGTCAGGGTGGAGGGGCCACCGACAATGCCCTGGCTGAGCCCCTGGCCGATGCCCAGGACCAGGCTGAAGTAGCCGATGCCTGCGCCGGCGGAAATCTCGTTCATGTCGCCGGCCGAGCGGGTGACCGTGGTCTTGAACAGTGCTGCTGCATCCTCGGAGAGGTTCCCGATGAAGTCCTGGAAGGAGCTCTGGTTCTCGAAATCGTAGATGCGCTGCTGCCGCATTGCGCCGGACTCCCCTGCGCGCTTCCGGACAACGCCGGTGTACTTGGCGACGCCGCTGACAACCTTCATGCCGGCCCGCAGCGTGTCGATGCGCGACGACAGCGACATCGGAATGCGGAACGGGTACGTGGCGATGTGCCCCTTGCGGATGAACTTCCCGTTCATGGACAGTGCCTGCAGCGAACCCGGGATGTTGACGGCGGTCACGCCGACCTCGTTGAGCAGTGCATCGGTGGAGGATCCGGCGCCGGCGAAGACGTGTCCTCCCCAGTTCAGCCAGTAGGCACCGCGGCGCTCCGAGCGGATCCGGCCGCCGACGCGGTTCTCGGACTCCAGGACCACGGTGTCCCAGTGCCGCAGGCGCCATGCTGCCGACAGGCCGGCGAGTCCAGCACCGACGATGACTACATCTTTCATGATTTTGAACCTTCTTACTCAGGGGAACCAGGAGCCGGCCGCCTGGGCGGGAGCATCTGGTGTGGAACGTGTGTGGCAACGGACTCCTGGGCGCTTCTTCGTTGACAGCGCGGGCGGGCTTCACCGGGTTTCCGTAACCGTTGTGTGGTCCAGGAGCGGGGGTGTGCGCCTAGTCACAAATTAAAGATACATCATTGTATGATTAATGCAATAGCTTTCTTGAAGTCTTGCCGAAGTGCTACGGGAGAACCCCCTGCACCCCGGAGTTGGGCAGCCAATGCCCAACGGGCAGGTCTGCTGAGCTGCCAACAACGACGCCGGCCGGTCACCTCACAAGGTGACCGGCCGGCGTCGTACTCTCCCTGGTTCTTCCGGGGTTTTGTTCAAATGCCGGCTCCAGGCCGGGTGATGGCCGCTGCTAATGCGTGTACCCGGCAGCGCATTCAGTGAGGGATTTCCCTTTCGTCTCGGGTGCGAGCCACTGGGAAAGCGCGGCGCCGGCCAGGGCGACGACGGCGGCGATCAGCATGGTGGGGCCGGTACCCAAGGTCTCCATCGAGATCGGCATCAGGAAGATGCCGATGCCCGCCCCGATTCGGCTGAAGGCGGCCGCGAATCCTGTGCCGAGTCCCCGGATTTCGGTCGGAAGGACCTCGCTGGGGTAGACGCCCGTCAGCGCGTTGTACATCGCGTTGAAGAACGAGAACACCAGGAACAGGATGAGCACAACCATGGCGGGAGCGCCGGCCCACAGGCCGATGACTGCCAAAACGACGGCGCACAGCCACTGCGGCGGGACGGTCAGTACGCGGCGGCCGGCCTTGTCGATCAGGAAGAACGTGAGCACGACCCCGGCCAGGGCGAGGGCCGAGAGACCAACCCCGCCAGCGAGGCCGCCGGCGAGACCGTACTGCTTCAGCACACTGTCGGCGAAGGTGGCAATCGCGAAGTACGGTGTCACGGCGCAGAACCAGAAGCCCGAGATGAAGAGCGTGGACCGCCAGTACTGCCTGGAGAACAGCATTCCGAAGCTGCCCTTGCGGACATCCTCGTGCTGGACATCGTCAAGCGCATCGTCCGGCATGTATTTGTAGGCGAGGGCGCGGGCCTCGTCCTTCCGGCCCACGCTCCAAAGCCAACGGGGAGATTCCGGCAGGCCGATCCGGGCCAGGAACAGTGCCACCGCAAGGAAGGTGCTCGTACCCAGGATGACGTGCCAACTCACGTCGGTGTATTCACTGAGCAGATAGCCGATCAGGAACGCGATCATGAAGCCGCCATACCAGGCGATCTGCATTGCGCCCAGCAGCCGTCCCCGCAAATGCGTGGGCGCGAACTCACCCATCAGGGGCCAGCCAACGGCATACTCCGCGCCGATTGCGATGCCCATCAGCAGCCGGACCACGATGAGCCACACGGGCGAATCGATGAAAAACTGCATGCCCGAAGCGACCGCGAACAGGGCGATGTCGAACATGAAGATCGACCTCCTGCCCCACTTGTCGGCCGCCCAGCCGCCGAGCGGCGAGCCGATCAGAATGCCGGCCAGTGCGGCCGCGGCGATCAGGCCCTCCCAGGCCGCCGTGAGCTGCAGGTCCTCGGCCATCGTTCCCGTCACGGGCCCGAGGATGCCCAGGACGTAGCCGTCCAAGAACATCCCGCCGACCAGGACAGTGACCATTCGGACGAGGAAGCGCCGCTTGCTTGCGGCTGAGGCCACGCCACGGTGCGTAGCCGGGTTCTTCATGGATGACATGGGACGGTCACTCCTGGAAGGGGGATGGACGGGGGCGGTTTTCGCCTTGTTCGCGACACTGGGAAGCGAGCGTTCACGCAGTGTGAAGGGGTTCAGAAGGAGGGGCGTGTGGTTCAGGTCACAAATCAAAGATACATCATTGTATGATTAATGCAATAGATTTTCTCCTTGTCCTCACGGCATCAGAGTTCCTCTACGTCAGCACTCCAGGACGCTCATTCTCCTCCCAACTCCCGTGACACGGCAGACCCGTCGACGGGAACCGTCGACGGGTCTGCCGGTTTGCCTGCCGGCATGAACCGGTGTTTACGAGCGTCCTTAGGAACCGGCTGCTACTCCGCTGCAACCAGGGCGGAGCTGGGCGCCTCGGCATGAACACGCTGAGCAATGGTGACGGAGCCGCCGCGCCTCCGCACGACGAGGTACACGCCCAGCACCAGCACCCATGAGAGGCAGCTGAGCGTCAGCGAGATTTGAGTACCCGGGCTGACGGCCATTTGAACAAGGACGGCGGCGATCGCGGCGGCTGTGAGGACGGACAGCCCCGGGAAGAGCCACATCTTCACTTTCAGTTCGCCTTCCTTCGCGCGCCGACGCAGAACGATCTGTGAGAGTGCTATCAGCAGGTAGACGAAGAGAATGATGGCGCCGGAGGAATTGAGCAGGAAGAGGAATACGCCGTCGGGGGAAATCGCTGCCGCGAGCACGCACAGGAATCCGACCACCGAGGAAGCCAGGATCGCGACCACCGGCACTCCGCGCCGGCTGACCCGGGTCAATGCAACGGGCGCCTCGCGCCGGGCAGCCAGGACAAAAAGCATTCTGGACGAGGTGTAAAGGCCGGAATTCAGGCAGGAAAGCACCGCCGTGAGCACCACGGCATTCATGAGGGTGTCGGCAAACGGAATTCCCATGACCGTGAACGCGGTAACGAACGGCGAAGCGCCCAGATCCGTCGAGTTCCAGGGGACGATAACGGCAAGGAGGAACAGGGAGCCCACGTAGAAGATGGAAATCCGCACCACCACCGACTTCATGGCTTTGGTGACTGAGCGTGCGGGGTCCCTTGTTTCGGCCGCGGCGATGGTTGCGACTTCCGCCCCAACCATGGAGAAGATCACGACGACGATGGCCGAGAAGATCGCCTCGGGGCCATGCGGAAGGAACCCGTCGTGGACAACGAGATTGCTGAAATCCATCGTCCGCTCCGGCCAGACCCCGAGGACGAAGGCGCCGCCGAGGACCAGGAACACGACGATGGCCGCCACTTTAATGCCGGCAAACCAGAATTCGAATTCGCCGAAGGAGGACACGGAGAACAGGTTCGTGCAGGTCATCAGCACCATCAGGCCAAGTGAGAGCAGCCACAGCGGGGCATCTATCCAGTAGGAGATGACCTTGGCCCCGGCAACCGCCTCGAAGCCGACGACGATGACCCAGAAGTACCAGTACAACCAGCCCACCGAGAATCCGGCCCATCCCCCGAGTGCCCTGCGAGCGTAGTCGGCAAAGGAGCCGGTTGAAGGGTTGGACGTCGCCATTTCGCCGAGCATGCGCATTACCAGGATCATGAGCACGCCTGTGATGGCGTAGCTAAGAAATGCTCCGGGCCCGGCGTCGTTGATCACCACACCTGAGCCGACGAAGAGGCCGGCCCCGATGACCCCGCCGATGGCAATCATGCTGAGCTGGCGCGGCTTGAGGTTCCCGTGCAATTGACGTTCAGAATTCATGGGCTTTTTATCTCTCGGTCTTAGTGTGTCCGGCCTGTGTTCGGACTGCATCCATCGAGTGGTGGCGCTTCAACGACTATGGATGAGCCGGACTGTGGCCGGAAGCACTTCAGGCCGAGGGATCGTGGCCCTGACCCAAGCGACTCTTTCGCTGGCGGGCCTGCCTGGAATCTCTGACGAAAGCCTTCAGCCCAACTTGGGCGGCTGGCTGAAGGCGTGGACCAAGGCGTCGCGGACGGCGCGCACGCTATCCCGCTCCAGCGCCGAGGACCGCACGATGGCCACGATGCTGCGGGTCGATTTCCCCGGCAACACGGCTGTTGGCGCGGCTGTTGGCCGGAGACCCATCATGAGCGGCGTGGCCAGGGTGACACCGATTCCCGATTCGGCGAGGGCGATCGAGACGGCGGTGTCGGTGACGAGGTGCTGGACGTTAGGTTCGATGCCTGACCTGGCGCAGGCGAACCTGCAGGCCCGGCCGAAGTAGGTGTCCACCGGCGGAAGTATCCAGTCACAGTCGTTGGCATACTCCATCAGCAACCGGTCGTCGTGGACAAGTTCGTGCGCTGCGGGAGGCAGGACCATCAGGAACGGCTCCCGGTGCAGGACCTGGGACACAACACCGCGCAGGGGAGGCTGGGGTGCGTCCTCGTAGTTCAATCCCAAAGCGATGTCGATCCGCGATTCCTGAATGGCCTGGGGCATGGTTTCGACGTCGACTTCGACTGCCTGCACTGCCACGTTGGGTGACGTCTCACGCAGGCGGCCGATTGCGGGCTGCATGGCCGACACCGCAGCTGAGCCGAAGACACCAACAGACACGACGGCGCGCTGTCCCGCTTGGGGACCGCTGAGCGCTGCAGCAGCCTGGCGTTCGTCTTCGATGAGCACCGCGGCATGGTGGAGAAGCGTCTTTCCGGCGTCTGTCAGGGCGACTCTGCGCCCGTCCCGCGCAAACAGAGGCCTGGGAACACTGCCCTGCAGGGATGCCATCTGCTGTGACACGGCACCGGCGGTAAAGCCCAGCGCTTCCGCCGCCGCCGTCATGGTTCCCAGTTCGGCCACCACTTTGAATGTCTTCAACTGCTCGAAGGTCCACTTCATATAGCAAATCTATACGTTATGTCGAAAAATCATCGATAGACCTAAATACCCTTGGCCCTCCAAGCTTGTTCCAAGACAGGCTTTTGGAGGAAAACATGCAGACCAAGCACGTGGACAACGTCGTCCCGCTGGCCAAGTCACCTGCTGCTCCGCTTCCGGCGGAGGCAGACGTGGTGATCCTGGGCGGCGGGATTATGGGGACCAGCATCGCCTTTCATCTGGCGGAGGCTGGTGTCCGCAACATCGTTCTTATCGAACGCAATTCACTGGGTTCCGGTTCGTCGGCCAAACCGTTGGGAGGAGTGCGTGCAACGTTCTCCGACCCGGGAAACATACGCCTCGGGCAGCGGAGCCTGGAGGCCTACGAGCGCTTCAGCGAAAAGTTCCGGGCCGACATCGGGCTTCGCCAGGTGGGCTATCTCTTCCTCTGCCGCACGCAGGCAGAATTGTTCGAGGTGGAGGAAAGCACCCACATCCAGAACTCCTTGGGTGGTTCCAGCCGTATGGTTTCGCCGGCGGAAGCCCAGCGGATCAACCCCTTCCTTGATCCGAACGCCTTGCTCGGGGCCTCCTACTCCCCCCGGGACGGATTTGCAGAACCGTCCAAGGTGGTCCGCGCCTATGCGGAGGCAGCCAGGGAGCTGGGTGTAACGGTGTGCGAGGACACGGAGGTACTGGATATCGACGCCGGCCACGGTGCGGTGCGGGAAGTGCACACCAACCGCGGACCGATCCGCACAGGAACGGTGATCTGCGCTGCCGGGGCCTGGTCAACCCGGCTGGGCGCCATGGCCGGCGTCCATTTACCGATTCAACCGGTCAGGCGCCAGATCGGAATGACGCCGCAGCGAACGTCTCCGTTCCCGACCGTCCCGTTCACCCTGGATCTGTCCACCACGCTGTACTTCCACAACTACCTCAACGGAATGCTGCTGGGCATCTCCAACCAGGACCAGGAACCGGGGTTCTGCCGCGAATTCGATTATCAGTGGCTTCCCGCTTTCAACCGGGCGGCGGAAGCAGTGGCCCCTTCGCTGGCCAACCAGGAGTTGGAGGTCGGCTGGGCGGGACTGTACGAGAACACGCCCGACCACAACGCCATGATCGGTTCCTCCGACCGTGTCGAGGGATTCATGTACGCCACCGGGTTCTCCGGGCACGGATTCCTGCAGGGTCCGGCCGTCGGGGAGCTCGTCAGGGACATGTATCTCGGCAGGGAATCCTTCATGGATCCGGAACAGTTCAGCGCTGCCCGCTTCGCAGGCGAGCTGTCCCGCGTCAAGGAAGTACACATCATCTAGCTCCGGCCTCCGGCCGCTGCTTACCCGCAAGCAATCATCAGGCTTGAAAGGAAAGCCCATGCCAACAACAACGAAGCTGCAGCAGTGGGAGCTGAGGGCGGCATTCGCCCTACGCCTCGCAAGCCTCTACGGCGACGAAGTTCCCGCATACAACACGCTGGTGGACGTCTCCCGGGAGGTGAACGAGGATTTCATCCGCAGGAACGGAGAGGACGCCGAGCGCCTGGGCAGCGTTGAGCGGGTCACGGCGGAGCGCCACGGCGCCATCCGCGTCGGCTCGCCCCGGGAACTTTCGCAGGTGTCCCGGATCTTCGCCGCTTTCGGCATGCACCCCGTTGGCTTTTACGATCTCCGGGACGCTTCAAAGAGCTCCGTACCGGTGGTCTCCACCGCATTCCGCCCGGTCGATCCACAGGAACTGGCCAAGAACCCGTTCCGCGTCTTCACCTCAATGCTGGCCCACGACGACCGCCGGTTCTTCGACGAGGAGACGCAGCATCAGCTTGAGCGCTTCGTCGGGGCACGGACGCTGTTCCCCGACGAACTGCTGGACCTTGCCGACAAGAGCGCCGAGGAAGGCGGACTGGACGGGAACGAGGCCGAACGGCTCCTGGAACTGGCCACTTCTTCCTTCAAGCTCTCCCCCACCCCGGTCGACCACGACTGGTACTTCAAGCTGGAGGCCATCTCGGCGGTTGCGGCGGACATCGGCGGCGTTCCCTCCACCCACATCAACCACCTCACTCCCCGCGTGCTGGACATCGACGACCTGTACGCCCGGATGCAGGCCCGCGGGATCACCATGATCGACGAGATCCAGGGTCCTCCCCACTGGGAAGGACCCGACATCCTGCTGCGGCAGACGTCCTTCCGGGCCCTCGCCGAGGAGCGCACCTTCCGCCATGCCGACGGCGGCATCCGCCCAGGATCGCTCCGTGTCCGGTTCGGCGAAGTGGAACAGCGCGGCATTGCCCTAACTGAAAAGGGCAGGAACCTCTACGACCGGATGGTCGCCGAGGTGGACTCGTGGCTTGCCGCCAGCCCCGTCGTGACAAGCCGCGCCGAAATCGCTGAGCAGGTCTGGCGGAAACATCTGCCGGGCACTGAGCAGGAACTGGCCCTTCAGGACCTCGCCTACTTCACTTACCGCCTCGCAAACACCGCCCCCGTTGGCCACACGGTATCCGCGTCCCTCCGCGAACTGGTCGAGGCCGGGATCCTGGTTCCCGAGCCCATTGTCTACGAGGACTTCCTGCCGCGTTCGGCCGCAGGGATCTTCCAGTCGAACCTGACCGATGACGGGTCCCGTGACGACGGGCAGACCGGCACGCCATACGACATCAACCGCCTGTCCGAAGTCCTGGGCCGCCGGATCTTTGACCCCAACGAGCTGTACTCGGCGCAGCGCTCGGAATCACTGGCTCAGGCGCAGCGCACCCTGGGCATCACCATCACCGATATCCCCTCCAACAAGTAATACCAATCCAAAGGAAGCCACCATGACAACCCTTGCCCCCGCACTCCCGGCCACGTCCGAAATCACCGCCGAAGTCCAGAAGAGCCTGCAGTCCATCGGCGTTGATCCAGTTCTGCTGAACGGCCCGCGCGAAACCCGCACGCCCATCACCGGTGAAGTCATCCTTTCCACCGCAGTCCATGACGACGCCGATATCGAGGCAGCCATTTCCACCGCCGCCGAGGCGTTCAAAACCTGGCGCAACGTACCCGCACCCGTCCGCGGCGCCGTCGTCAAACGCTGGGGCCAACTGCTCACCGAACACAAGGAGGACGTTGCGTCCCTCATCACGGCTGAGGTGGGCAAGATCCGTTCCGAAGCCCTCGGCGAGGTGCAGGAAATGATCGACATCGCGGACCTCGCCGTGGGCCAGTCCCGCCAGCTGTACGGCAAGACCATGCCCTCGGAGCGTCCCGGACACCGGCTGGCCGAGACGTGGCACCCGCTGGGCGTAGTCGGGATCATTTCCGCCTTCAACTTCCCCGTGGCAGTCTTCGCCTGGAACGCCGCCCTGGCACTCGTAGCCGGGGACACCCTGGTGTGGAAGCCGGCCGATGCCACCCACCTCTCTGCCCTCGCCGTCGACACCCTCCTTGCCCGCGCGGTCAAGGACGTGGGCGCGCCTGCCGGCATCCACCACCTGCTGCTGACCGACCGCACCGGTGGCCAGAAACTCGTTGAGGACCCGCGCATCGCGCTCGTGTCCGCTACCGGATCCGTCCGCATGGGCCAGGAGATCGCCCCCACCATCGCCCGCCGGTTCGGCCGCGCACTGCTGGAACTCGGCGGCAACAACGGCGCCATCGTCGCGCCCTCTGCCGACCTGGACCTGGCCCTGCGCGGAATCGTGTTTGCCGCGGCCGGGACGGCTGGGCAGCGCTGCACCTCGCTGCGCCGGCTCTTTGTGCACTCTTCGATCGCCGACGCCCTCATTCCCCGGATCGTGGAGGCCTACCGCACGTTGAACATCGGCAGCCCCACCCAGGAGGGAACCCTGGTTGGACCGCTGATCAACGCCGGCAGCTTCAAGGCGCAGCAGGATGCTTTGACCCAGGCCGTCGCTGAAGGCGGCGAGATCGTCCAGGGCGGCAACCGCGTGCTGGCGGACGAACACCCGGAGGCCTTTTACGTGGAACCGGCTGTCGTGCGCATGCCGGCCCAGACCGCCGTCGTCCATGACGAAACCTTCGCCCCCATCCTGTACGTCATGACGTACGAAAGCCTCGAGGAGGTCATCGAGGTCCACAATGCCGTCCCGCAGGGCCTGTCCTCGGCCATCTTCACCCAGGACCAGACCGAAGCTGAGCTGTTCCTCTCGGCCAGCGGGTCGGACTGCGGCATCGCCAACGTAAACATCGGCACGTCGGGCGCGGAGATCGGCGGCGCCTTTGGCGGCGAAAAGGAAACCGGCGGCGGCCGCGAATCGGGCTCGGATTCGTGGAAGGCCTACATGCGGCAGGCCACCAACACGATTAACTTCTCCGGACAGCTCCCGCTCGCTCAGGGTGTCGAGTTCATCTGAGGACCAGACGTGCAGGCGGCGGGCCTACCGCCGCCTGCACACTCCGACCACCCGCAAAGCCTTGGCACTCCAGCACACAGTAAAGGACACCACCAGTGACACCAACCCAGGAGCTCCGCCACCACCTCGGTTCCCAGGTGCTGACCGCTCCGGCCGACCTTGTCCGCTACAGCAGTGACGCCTCACGGGCCGTTCCGGAAGGGACGCCTGCAGCAGTACTGGCAGCGCGTTCCACCCTGGATGTCGTTGCCGGTGTCCGCTGGGCCGCCCGGCACCGTACTCCCGTTTCTGTGCGGGGCGCCGGGACCGGACTGGCGGGCGGAGCCGTGGCCTACGAAGGCGGGCTGGTGATTTCCCTTGCCCGGATGGACGCCATCCACAGCATCGATCCGGACAACCGCCTCGCCGAGGTCCAGGCAGGAGTGGTTACAGCGGACCTTGACGCCGCTGCCGCCGAATATGGCCTGATGTACGCACCGGATCCGGCGAGCTACCGTCAGTCCACCATCGGGGGCAACATCGCCACCAACGCCGGTGGCCTGAGGTGCGTGAAGTACGGCGTTACTACGGACAGCGTCGCGGGGCTGGAGGTGGTCCTGGCCAACGGAGATGTTATCTCCACAGGTGCCCGGACCCGGAAGAATGTGGCCGGATACGACCTCACGAGCCTTTTCGTCGGCTCCGAGGGGACATTGGGAATTGTCACCGGCGCGACCCTGCGCCTGGTTCCCCGTCCAGCAGGCAAGGCGGTAACGTTCCGGGCCACCTTTCCCACGGCCGCCTCAGCCGGCCAAGCAGTTTCCGCCATCATGGGCAGTTCTGTGGTTCCCGACGTCATGGAACTGATGGACCGGGCCAGTGTCCGGATCGTTGAGCAGTTTCATCCGACGGGCCTGTCCACGGATGGCGCCGCCATCCTGGTCGGGCAGTTTGTTTCGCCGTCGTCGGAAGCGGATGCAGCCGTGGCGGCCGCCCTATGCACTCGGGCCGGTGCCACCGCCGTCGAACAGGCCGACGGCGACGTCCTGCTGGAGGCCCGCCGCGTCTCCGGCAAGGCCCTCGATGCGCGCGGGCTCCGGGCGTCGTGCGACGTCGCCGTCCCCATCTCCCGGCTGGCCGACATGTTCGTTGCGCTGGAACAGATCGGGGCCGCCAACAACGTGGAAATTCCGACGTTCGCCCATGCCGGGGATGGAAACCTGCACCCGTCCGTGGTGATCGCAGACGAATCCGTCGAGGCGTATGCGGAGGCGGAGCGCATCCTTGACCTGATCACGGACCAGGCGATCGTGCTTGGCGGCACCATCAGCGGCGAGCATGGCATCGGCTCCCTGAAGGTGGGTTTGCTCGGCAAGCAGCTGGACCCGGAGACTCTTGCGGCGCACCGCCTGGTCAAGTCCGCTTTCGACCCCCTGGGAATCCTCACCCCGGGCCGGGGCATCTGACGGCAGACCTGATAGATCCCTGGCTGACAAACAAATGATTAATGCCCTTCATCTGCGGACTTTCATCGTGGTGCTGAGGACCGGATCGTTCGCTGAGGCTGCACGCTCGCTTGGCTACACCGGTTCCGCGGTCTCGCAGCAAATGTCCTGCCTGGAGCGATCAGTGAAGATGACGCTCTTCGAACGCGATGCCCACGGCATCCGGCCCACGCCCTCAGCGGGGTTCCTTGCCGAACGCGCACAGGATGTCCTTACCGCCTTTGCCGCCTTTGAGGATGAGGTGAAGGCGATGTCTGAAGGGAACTTCGGGCACGTCCGGCTCGGCAGCTTTCCCACAGCCAGCCAGCAGCTTCTTCCGTCGTCGCTCTCCAATTTCGCGCGCACGCATGGCGGGATTCGCGTAGACCTGGACGAAGGCGAGCCGGACGTACTCGTACCACTGTTGCTGGACCGGGACCTGGACCTGGCGGTGGTGTACCACTACGACCTGGTGCCCCGGAAATGGCCAAAGGCACTCCAGGCCGAGCCGCTGCTGCACGAGGAACTGGTCCTGCTGCTGCCGCCCGGCCACCGATTTGCCGGTTCTGAGATTTCCCTCGCCGACCTGGAAAAGGAAACGTGGGTGGCCACGGGAGAACGGACCTCCGGCGCCCTATCCCTGCGCCGTGCCTGCGCAGGGGCCGGATTCGAGCCGGAGGTGCACTACCGGAGCGATGACTACGACGTCATCCGGAGGTTTGTCAGCACCGGCCTGGGTGTGGCGCTCGTCCCCGCGCTGGGGCACGTCCGGGGGTCGGTCGCCTCCGCAACCATCGTTGACCTTTCCGTTCGCAGGCACGTGGTGGCCCTGCATGGGCCCAGCGCGTCGAACCCCGCCGTCGAGGGGGCATTAGCGGCTCTCAGAAATGCCAGCACTGAGACCGCCCAGCGCCTGCACGGCGTCCATATTGCCTGAACCATCACCCCTTTTAGAACAGGAGCACCGAAATGGCCGACAGCACCTTCTCACTCTTTGACGAGTGGGGACCTGAAAAAATTGTGGTCGTCTCCGACCGGAAGACCGGAATGCGGGGGGTCCTCGTCATCGACAACACCGCACGGGGAACCGGCAAGGGCGGCACCCGCATGGGCCCCAACCTCACGGTGCAGGAAGTGGCCCGGCTGGCCCGCACCATGACCTGGAAGTGGGCGGCGGTGGACCTGTTCCATGGGGGTGCCAAAGCAGGCATCCTGGGAGATCCCGGTGATCCGAACAAGGAAGCCATCCTGCGGGCCTTTGCCAGGGCCCTGTCCAACGAGGTCCCGGCAGAATATGTCTTCGGCCTCGACATGGGCCTGGCGGAGGAGGACGCAGCGGTCTTCCTCGATGAGCTCGGGGACAGGGGCGCCTCCACCGGCTTGCCGCGGGCATTGGGCGGGCTCCCCTACGACCAGCTCGGCGTGACCGGATACGGTGTAGCGGAAGCGGCCGAAGCAGCGGCACAGAACCGCGGCATCAGCCTTCAGGGCGCCAGTGTTTCGATCCAGGGCTTCGGCGCGGTGGGCCAGGCAGCCGCAACCCGCCTCGGTGAGCTGGGCGCCGTCGTGGTTGCGGTTTCCACCGCCAGTGGGGCCGTACACGACCCCAGCGGCCTGGACATCGCCAAGCTCGTAGAACTTCGCGCGGCCACAGGCGACGCATGTGTTCAGCACTACGGCGCCGTGCTTCCCGCCGGCGCTGCCCTGGACGTGGACGCGGATGTCCTCATTCCCGCCGCGCGCGAAGACACCATCGATGACGTCGTCGCAGCCAGCACCAATGCCAAACTGATCGTGGAAGGCGCCAACCTTCCTACTTCCCCCACGTCCCGCAAAATCCTGCACGAACGCGGAATTACGGTGGTCCCCGACTTTATCGCCAACGCCGGGGGCATCGTGGCAGCAGCGCACTCCATGGCCGCACGCTACTCCCCGTTCGTTGTGGACCCGGCCGATATCTTCACGATGATCTCGGACAAGCTCAGGGCCAACACCGCAGCCGTCCTCGACGAGAGCTGCCGCGCCGGCCTCACTCCACACGAAGCGGCCTACAGGCTGGCCGAGCAGCGCGTTCTTGAAGCCATGAAGCTTCGCCGCCAGGTACCCCAGCCGGTCACCGAGACGATCGAAGTTCTGGTCTGATCGGGGCTGCGTGCACGCTGGGCACGCAGGGAACGAACGATAGTTCGTCAGAAATTCTGGGCGGAAGCGCTGCGGCGCTTCCGCCCAGCGTCGTTCCCCGACGTTTGCCCCAGCTTATTGTTCATTTCCGCTACAGCTCGCGGCGGGGTATCTCCCTCAGATTTCGAAGTACCGGAAGGAGTGCGACTCTGCACCTTCCGGGTTCGGGCCGTACGTGGTGACCATCCGGGCGTAGACGGGCGCCCAGTACCGCCCCAGTTGTCCTGAATTAACACGCGCCGCGTCGCCCGGCTTGAGGATGACCGTCTTGCCTTCACTCTGGATGTGGAGTTCGCCTTCCAGGACGAAGTTCGTCTCGGTGTGGGGATGAAAGTCCTCCCAGCCACACGCCTCCAGCTCCCACTCCGAGAGGATGAACTCGCTCCACCGGCCTACAGGCTTGGAGTTGATGAACCTGCAGCGCAACCGCGGCCATTCGTCCTTCATAGGTGTCATGGACTCCGCCGGCCAGAAATCGATATTTTCATCGGCGGCTGTTGTCTGGAACTGAGGGGTGGTTGTTGTCATTGTCTTTTACCCGTTTCTCGAATGGTAAATGCTGCTATTGCGAAGGCCTCGGGGAATCTCGTGCGGCCGGATCCAGATGCTCTGAGCCAGCGTGTTGTCCAACACTGTGACATGGACGCTCGTCTCAGTCAACGGGTGGAAATCGAGTTTCATGTACACGAGAAGTTCTTCTTGGACGGTTGACTAATACATCCGTTCATGTCAGAGTTTCTGCCACGAGCAAACGTGACTGGCATCACACCAGCCGGGTTTGGTTGGCCCTGCAGATCCGGAGAACTCCGGTTTGCAACTGACTCTCGCGGGAGCCCCGATCGGGCTCCCCGGCTGCCTTCGGTGCAGCCCCGCAGGTCCCGTCCGCTTCCAGTTCTGTCAAAGGCGCAGTTCTGGGCTGATCATGCACGCACTATCGATCCAGGAGAGATTATGGAAACCCTCGTAGGAACCCTGAGCAAGGCCGGATCCATCCACAAGGTCGTTGGCGGTTACACCGGTCTGCCGTCGATGAACGAGCCCGGCACGGTCGCTGCGATTGGCGACTCCCTGCACAACCCGGAAGGCTCGGTCATGAGCGCCGGCTTCTTCGAGCTGAAGGCCTCCGAACCCCTGGTGTACACCTACACCTACGACGAGATGAAGGTCGTCATCGCCGGTGAGTTCATCCTCACCGACGAAACCACCGGCGAAGTCACCCACGCCAGGGAGCGCGACGTGCTGTTCTTCCCGAAAGGGCACGACCGTCAGGTTCGAGACCCCCGACTACGGCCTCGGCTTCTTCACCGGCGACCGCACCTTCCCCGCCTGATCCCCCGGGCAGCATCCCCACCCCGCCCAGCGCGTTAGCGCGTCCCCATACCGTCGCGGATCCGCGACCGGAGATCCGGATCCGTGACCGAAATTTTCATTGGAATTGGAGAGCAAGATGACACTGCGAGTAGGAATCATTGGTGCCGGCCCCAGCGGCCTGGCCCAGCTGCGCGCCTTTGAATCAGCACGCCAGAAAGGCGCCGCCATCCCCGAGATCAAGTGCTTCGAAAAACAGGACGACTGGGGCGGGCAGTGGAACAACAGCTGGCGGATCGGCCTGGACGGCCACGGCGAACCGGTCCACTCCAGCATGTACCGCCATCTGTGGTCCAACGGCCCCAAGGAATGCCTCGAGTTCGCCGACTACTCCTTCGACGAACACTTCGGCCGGCCCATTTCCTCCTTCCCGCCGCGGGAGGTCCTCTTCGACTACATCAAGGGCCGGGTCGAAAAATCCGACGTCCGCCAGTACGTGCAGGTTCAACACCGTCGCCCGCCACACCAGCTACAACGAAACCACCCGGGAATTCACCGTCACCGTCGAAAGGACCTCAAAACCGGGATCACCGAAACCCACGTCTTCGACAAACTCGTCGTCGCCACCGGCCACTTCCACGTCCCCGCCGTCCCCGAATTCAAAGGGCATCAAAACCTTCCCCGGCGAAGTCATGCACGCCCACGACTTCCGCGGCGCCGAACGCTTCTACGGCAAACGCCTCCTCATGATCGGCAGCAGCTACTCCGCCGAGACATCGGCATGCAGGCCCATAAAATGGGCGCCGCCGCCATCACCATGAGCTACCGCAGCAACCCCATGGGCTACCACTGGCCCGACACCACCGTGGAGCGCCCTCGTCACCACTTCCAGGCAGCACCGCCCACTTCAGCGACGGCACCCACGACGACTTCGACGCCGTCGTGCTCTGCACCGGCTACCAGCACAAATACCCCTTCCTGCCCAGCGAACTCTCCCTGACATCCGCCGAACGTGCTCTACCCGGGCAACCTCTACAAAGGGCGTGGTCTGGCAGCAAGAACACCAACCTGTTCTACCTCGGCGCGCAGGACCAGTACTACACCTTCAACATGTTCGACGCCCAGGCCTGGTTCGCCCGCGACGTCATGACCGGCGTCATCGACCTGCCCTCCATCACCGAACGCGACACCGACATCCGGCACTGGCTCGACCGCCAGGCCGCCTCCCCGACCACGACGCCGAAGCCGACTTCCAAACCGACTACCTGCGCGAACTCATCAACGCCACCGACTACCCGCCCTTCGACCTGGACGCCGTCTCCCAGCTCTTCAAAGACTGGATGCGCCACAAACACGAGAACATCCTCGGCTACCGCGACATGACCCACCGCTCCGTCATCACCGGGACCATGGCCACCCCACACCACACCCGCTGGCTCAACGCCATGGACGACTCCCTCGAACGCTACCTCCACGGCACCAGCCAGGACATCAACACCGGCCAGGACATCAACACCGGCCAGGACATCGACACCGACACCCCCGAGGACCTCACCGATACCTTGGCCGCAAGGTAATTCGCGCAAACCCGGCCCACGGCCCCGCCCCGCGGTCCCACTGGACCGTGGGGCGTCCGTGCGACTTCTGGACGCCACCATCAGCAACAGGGACAACCGTTCGAGTCAATAGTTCATGAATGGTGCGCGATGTTTATCCAGGCAATAGTCTTAGGACAAGGCCCTCACCGGGGGCCTGATGCCGGGAGACGAGAGAGTGAGCTATGCGGGTACCCGCAGAGGAACGCAAAGAACAGCTAATCGCAGCCACCGTTGAACTGATGCGGCGCGAAGGCGTCCAGTCAGTAACCGTCCGGGCCATCGCCAAAGAAGCCAACGCGCCCCTGGCCACCGCACACTACTGCTTCAGCGGCAAAGACGAAATCATGGACGCCGCCGCCGAAGCCTGGCTCAAAAACCTCAGCAGCTTCTCCGGCGACATCCACTTCGAACTCGGCCTCCGCAAAGCCGTCGAACAAGTCGCCGAAGGCTACTGGCGGGCACTGGAAGAAGAACCCGCCAGCCTCCTCGCCGAAATCGAACTCATCCTCTGGGCCACCCGCAACGCCCCCGCCAGCCCCCTCGCCGCCAAAATCTACCCCGCCTACGAAACAGAACTCGGCAACATCTTCTCCACCGCAGCCGAAAGCAACCGCGAAAAAAGCCTCATAGACTTCCCCACCCTCGCCCGGTCCTTCCTCATGATCTACGACGGCGCAGCCATCCAATACCTCACCAACCCCAAAGCCACCGACCACCGCACCATGTTCTTCACACTCGTCGACGCACTCCTGACCAAAGCCGGCGTCTAACTTTTATCTTTCCCGGAGGAAAGCCGGGTTAGGAACGGTCGGTGGAGTCGTGGTCCGCACCGGCGAACTCACCGGCCCGGCCACCCTCCGGACGCCAATAGCGGAGCCCGCCGCTGGTGGTGCCGTCGCAGGCGACATCGACCCTGACGTACGGAAACACCCCACGGTCCGATTGGTCAGGTCCGCGGCCGCGGACATCGGAACACCACGTGCCGGTATTGGCATACCGGGTGGCGCACGCCTCGAGCGCCCCCTCAAGGGCCCGGTGGGTGTGGCCTGAGACGTACCAGGCCACCCCGGCACCGTGCGCCTCGAGGGTCCGTGCGAACCGGCCAGCGGCAGCAGGAGCGTCCTCACGGGCGATCGTGCGCCCGGCGGCCGCGAGCAGCATGCGAGTTGCGGCGACGGGGAGGGCCGACAGCGTCCGGAACCGGGAAAGGTGCGCCAAGTCCCGAACTGCCACCACGTCAAGCGCGAGCCGCAGAGACTCGGCCTGCAACAGCTGAGTGTAGGCGAACTGCCGGACGCGGCGTTCCGCCCGCTCGGATGCGAGGCAGGCACGGAGAACGGCCCCGGCACGGCTCAGGGGCGACCTCGTAGGATCGGCGTTCCAGGCGGCCAGCGGTGGCAGGTCCAACTCGTCGGTGCCGTTGACGGCCACGCGGAGCACCTCGGGTATCCGGTGCAGTGCGTGATGCTGGTGTCCGTGCTCGGCCACGAGTACGTGGGGCACGTGCAGGAACCAGGGGTAAACCCTGACCCGCGTTGGCTCCGCGGGCGACAACAGCTCCGACAGGAGGGCGGCAACCGAGGGCCGGGCCAGCTCGGCGTCGTGGTTTCCGCACACGAAGTGCAGTTGCACGCCGCGGGAGGTGCACTCCTGGAGCGCCTGGAACGTGTCGCTGTGGCGGGTGAGGATGGACTCCAGCCGGGTTAGGCTTTCTTCTTCGGCGATCCCGACCAGCTCGAACGTGTCACCGACGAAGACGACATGCTGCTGCGCACCGGACGCAGCGAGCACCTCGCGGCACAGGAAATCGGGCAGCACCTTGCCGGGCCACCGGATATCGTCGTCGGACATGCCCAGGTGGAGATCGCTGACGAGCCACCAATGCCCGGCGCCTTCCACGCGAGCAGTTCCGGAACGCGAAGATGGAAGAGGCGCAGCTCCATCATCCACATGCCGGCCACGGCCCTGCGGCTTGTCGAACGGGGCGGGAGCCTCTGTTGCGCTGCTCATCGCGACTCCTGCTTAACACGCTTGAGAATGGCAACCAGCCGGAGGCCCGCCACCGCGGCCCCGATGGAGAGCACCACCAGCCACGCGAGGGCCATGGCGGTTGCGCCCCTGTCGGCGGCCATCAGCGATGAGGCGCAAAGGGCGACTCCCAGCGTTACGCCGACCAGGGTCGCCTCCGCGTAGCGGTCACAGGCCCGGCAGGCGGCGTTGTAAGCCTGCAGCACCGCGTACGGCACGAGCCCCGCGGCCAACCACCGCAGCGCGTCCGCGGACGAGTCGGCGTACCGCTCCCCCAGCAGGCTGAGCAGCGGGTGGGCTAGGAGGATGAGGACGGCAGCAGCCAGACCTCCCACGGTCAGCGACCACCGAAGGCTCGCCCAGGTGGTCGACGCGAGGCGGCCCGCGTCGCGGACCCCTTCGGAGAACTGGACGATGCCCATCAGCGTCGGAGCGGTGTAGACGGCCCAGGCCATCATCCACGCGGGGTACCAGTAGGCAGCGGCCTCCGGCGACACGATGTGGGCGAGCAGGAGCGGCAGCACCAGCCCGGGGGCTCGCTCGGTGAGGGTGAGGAGCTGGTGCGGAATGCCCAGCGCCAGCAGCGGGCGGCCGCGCGCCAAGCGCAGGGACGGCCGCGGCCGGTAGCCGACGAGTCGTCGGAGCTGGACCGCTCCGACGACGCATGCCACGGCCGTCCCGAGGGTCCAGCATGCCAGCAGCACGTCGGCGGAGGCGCCGTGCGCCCACCAGGCCACGAGCCCTGCAGCCGCGAGGGAGACCCCGCCGCCCCATGCATACCTCGAGGTGGCGCTGGCACCGCGTCCCAATGCTACGAGCGCCTGGTCCAGCACGATGACCAGAGTGCCGGCGACGGCAGCCACGAGGAACGTGAGCCAGAAGAGAACCGAAGCCGAGGCCGTGTCCGGCATCACCGCAGACTGGAGAACGAGGTAGCCGAGGGCCAGCACTGTTCCGGCTACGCCCACGATGGCGAATGCCGCGTCCAGCACCCGTGCGGGCGGCTCCCCTCGGCCAACCGAGACGATCACGGCAGACCCGGCTCCCAGTACCGCCAGCTGCGTGCAGATCATCACTGCCGAGACCGCGGCCGTGGTGAGACCGACCTCACGGTCAGACGTCGCGCGCGCAACAACGATCCAGAAGGCAAAACCAGCGCCCGTCTGGGCAGCCTTGGCCACGACGAGGCCGAGCGAGCTGCGCAGGGCGGAGTGCCGGACGATCGAGGCGTCCTTGACGGCGGTCCCCCGCTTAGCCCTCGCGACCTTAGCCCTCACGACGCAATGCCCCTGGTCACGCCCACGTAGTTGTACCAGCAGAAGGCAGCGTAATAGCGCAACCACCGGGGCTGGCCCGCGACCAGGCTCAAGGCGCTGCCCCGGACTGCCGCGGCGGCGGGCAGCAGCGCCAACCTCGCACCGCGCCAGCCGTGTTTGCGGATCATCCGCCCCAGTCCCGTTCCGTCCATGAGGAACTGATCGAGTGCGAAGTCAAAGTCATCGGCGGCGAAACGGTGTTCAACGAGGACCCGGCGTGACACTCCTGTTCGCAGCCCGGACTGCCGCATCCGCCAACGCAGTTCAATGTCCTCCCCCGACTTGAACGAGTCGTCAAAACCCAGGCCCAGCATCAGGTCCCGGTCGACGAGCGTCGCCACCAGGCCGAACCAGTTGCGGCTACGGCCGGTCCGATGATGATGTGCCAGCGCCTGCCCCCAATAGCCTGGGCCAGCGACACTCTCCAGACCGGCTTGGAGGGCGTCGTAACGGCCCTCGACCATCTCGGTAAGCAGGTCGGCCACCCCCGTGGTCCCAAACACGACGTCGGCGTCGACGAGGAGGACCCAAGGGGTACTGCTGCTCCGCACGCCGAGCGTTCGAGCCCACGGCAGGCCGCGGCCCTCGTCACTCAGGACCCGGGCACCAGCCGCCAGGGCGATGTCGACGGTGCGGTCGGTCGACAATCCGTCCACCACGATGATCTCAGCGACACCCGATTGCCGCAGGGCCTCAAGACAGCGTGGGAGCAGGTCCTCCGCGTTCCGGGCCGGAACGACGGCGGTGACATCGGCAGGGCTGTTACCCATCGTGTCCCACCCCTTATTCCTGCTCATCGAGGACCGACGGCAGCAGTTGCTCAAGATGCCGGACGATGTCGTCCGACGCCTCGTCCGCTGTGTACTCGGAAGGCACCTGCAGGAGGTGGCAGGGCCGTCCGTCGAGGGCCTTGCTTAGCACGAGCCCCTTAGCCGCGAAGTGCTCCCGCCACGGGACCACGGACGTGGCCGCCAGGCCGGTCACGACCCGCTGTGAGAAGCCCGCCATCTCGATGTGGAAGTTGCCGAGCATGCGGTCGACCATCCAGTCGCTCGTCCGCTCGACGATCCGGGTCCGGGTGCCCTCGAAGCGCTCCACGTAGATGGCGGCCGCGAGCGGGGCCGAGGTGGTCACTTTCCGTCCCGGGAACGCCGCCGCCGGGGCGACCATGCGGTGCTCCGGTGACCATCGCCGGGAGAAGTCAGCGAGGCGCGGATAACGGATGACGTACGGGTGCACCACTGTGGTGAGACGGCCTACGCTTCCTGAGAGCCGCGACGGGATGAGGGGCTTCCGGACACCTTCAAACAGGTGCGGGTAGATGGCCCGGTGGTGCGGCTTGATGAACATTGGTTTCGCGTAGCCGAGCAGGGTGGCGTCCTCGGCGAGGAAGGCCCAGTCGTCGCCCATGAGCGACCACCCTTCGCGCCGCATCAGCTTGGCGACGGTGCTCGTCTTGCCGGTCCCCCCAGCGGCGGGAAGCGCGATCGCGTGACCCCGGTACGCCATCGTGGCCGCGTGGATCATGGCGGCTCCTCGACCCACCATGGCGGAGTCGAGAACAGGGACCACAGAGGTCAACAGCTCGCCCGGCCCGTGAATGCGCCACTGTTCTCCGTCCCTTACCACCTGGACGTGTTCGGCTTGGAATCGCACGCTGTTGCCCGTGTAGGCGAGCTCGTGCTCGACCAGGCCTGCATCCGGCATCGGCTCCGGCCGGTCATCAACGACGATGTTGGCCGGCCCTTCGGCGTCAGTGGCGAAACAAGCCAACATGGTCTGGAGCTGGGTTGCTGCCGGCGCCTTTGCGTCGACGCGGATCGTGACGCGGCCGTGGATGTCGAAGTGCAGTGCCTTGGTCTGCCCGGTGTGCATGGTCGTCCTCTGTCTGGGTGGTTGGTCGGGTGGGATGGTGTTGCTGGTGCGGATCGTGTCGGCCGTGTTGACGGCGGCCGCCTACTGCCCCAGTGTGAGCACCAGTTTGGGTGCCGCAGTGCTTCCGACCTCCCTCGAGTTGAGGTCCAGGCCATCGCTGCTGCTGGAGTTCAAGCCAAGGGAGAGCTGTTGTCCGAGTTCGCCGCCCACTGCGCTGGCTGTCAGCGAAATGTTGTAGGTGGTGTTGGTCGTTGTCGGGCCGAGTGTCCCAATGCTGGTGGTGCCGAGCGCCGGATTGTTGCCGTCCGTGATCCCGGTTTCGGTCCAGTTGTCATCGGCGACCACTCTCACGTTCTGCGTACCCGTGGACCCGCTCCCGGCACTGCGCAGCTGCAGCGTCGCACCCTGCAGCGTCCTTCCCGCATATGGGGTCAGGTCGAACTTTAGGTAGGTGGCCTCGACCGGGCTGTTGTCCACGCCCAGCAGGGTGTTCGTGCCAAAGTTCGTCGTCGGCGACGCGCTGGTCACGTAGCTGTCGGCGGTGGCCGTCAGCGTGACCGTCTGCGGTGTCGTACCGCCGCCGCCCGCGGCAGCCGTGGTGAACTGCCAGGTCTTGTCCGCCGCCATTGCGTTACCGGCAGCATCCTTCACCCCGCTGGCACCGCCCTTGATGGTCGCCGTGTAGGTCGTGCTCGCGGCCAGGTCGGCAGTGGGGTTCAGCGTCGCGACCCCGCCACTGTAGGACACAGCGCCTGCCACTGTCCCGGCCGCTGACGTCAGGGTGAACGTGGACGTGCTGACCGTCGTGGAGTTCATCGCCTCGGAGAACGTTCCCGTCACATTCGCCGTCGCCGCTACGCCAGCCTGACCGGTAGTCGGAGACGTGGCCGACACCGTCGGAGCCGTGGTATCCGCCGTGCCGCCGCCGGCGCCGCCGGTGGGGTCGTAGTAGTGCCAGTAGCGGCTGGTGGCGTTGACGTCGGCGAGCAGCAGCAGGCCGCTGTTGGCGGTGCCCCGTGCGGTGCTGTTGAGGTTCTGCTTGGTCGAGGTCACGTTGTGGACGTACTGGTCGGCGTCCACGATCCGGGCCGTTTTCGTGGTGGTGAAGCTGATGTTGTCCAGGGGCGTGGACTTCTCATAGATCGCACCTCCCGAGCTGGTGCAGACCCCGGCGTTCGTCGTGCCGGACGGTTTGGGGTAGGTGGCGAAGGTCCGGACCCTCTGCGCGCTCTCATCGATCATCACGATCACCCGGTTCGGGCACTCGGCCACGGTCGCGATCGTGGTCGCGGACCACGCCGTGCCGTTGAACGCCAACAGCTGGATCAGCGGCTGGGATGCCGAGGTGAACGAGGTCTTGATCGCGGCGAACACCCGGCTGCTGGAGGAGTCCAGCCACTTCAGGTTCATATGGTCATCACCGGTGCGCTGGCCCTTGACCGCCGCAACCGGCGTAGTCCAGGAGGTATTGCCCGCTCCATCCACGTGCGAGCTCCAGTACATGCCGTCACTGGCGTCCCCGACCTGCCGGCTCCACATCAGGCCCATCTTGCCGGGCCCGAAGGCGATCAGCGCCGAGTTGTCATCCACCGACACGTTGGCCAGCGACGCAGGATGGGCGAACGGGGTCCCCCAGGTCGCGCCGTTGGTGCCGGTGACGTTCAGATAGATCCGGTTGCCCTGCTGCCACGTGGCCCACAGCCGCCCGGTCGAGTCCTTATCGATCGACAGGGTCTCCACCCGGTGGTTGTTGATGTTGGACGAACCCAGCAGCGTGTACGTCTTGGCGCTGGAGTTGTAGCTGTACCGGCGCATCGTCGACGGGAAATTCGGCTCGGCCGGCAGGCCGTCATTGACGAACCGGTAACTGGCCACATACAACGTCGACCCGTCCCACAACACGTCATGATGGGTGTTCGCACGGGTATCCGTCGCGACCTCCGTATCCACCCACGAACTCGTCGCGGCATTGAACCGGAAGATATGAAAATCCGAGCTCGCGGTATCCCACAGGTTCCCCCACCACAACCCGTCATTGAACCACAACGCATTCGTCTGCCGCTTCGTACCCGTCGGCGTGCCCGTCCCCGAATGCGACAAACCCTCCACCCCAACATCACCCGGAGCAGCCGACGCCGGCCCCGGCACCACCACCAGAGCACCCAGCGCAACCAGCACAGCGGCGAGCAGAGCCTGAATCCGCAGATTCCTGCGACCTCTGCCGCGCCCGCCCACATGCAAAAGGTAGTCCAGGGTCGTTGATCTCCGGCGTTGACCGTCGGCCTGCATAGGGATGCTCACTAGCCTCACCACTCTTACTGGAGTTGTCTGCCTATGCCAGTTCCGAGCAACTTTCCCGGTTGGGTACGAGAAATCGAAGCGCCTGCTGCCGTCCTGGCTCCTTGCCTGCACTCCCCCTCGGAACATGGTCGGCTGGACAACTTGTGAAAAGCTTGGTGTTTTCTTGAGCGGGCCCCCAGTTTTTGGGTTGAAGAGGCACCAAAAACTTCATGCACGACGCCGGACCGCACCTTAGCGCTTAGGTGCTGGCCGCCGTCGTACACGGCAATGCGGATGGCGAGCCCGTCCGTTAGGTGATCTCCGCACATGCTGGTTTCGGCTGAGCGGTTACTACATGGGTGTCCGGATCGTGCGTCAGGGCCGGCCTGCCGGCCACAATCGCTGTAGCACGCTCCCACGGCCGGTCTTCAAGCAGGAAGGGTATTTCCTGTTCTTCCCACTCCCTGTGCAGCTCTTCTTCTTCCTGGCCATCCCGCGCCAGGAGTCGACGTCGGGCTTCAAGGTTGTCGCACTGCACCCAGATCGACGCGTCGACCAGGTCGGAGAGCGCTTGGCGTGATGATCCGCTCCCTTCCACCCACACCACGGACCGCCCGGCGGGCAGAGCTATGGCACCTGGACGTTCCCGGGCCACCCAACCCGGCGGACGGTAATGGACTGCCTCGCCCCGGAGCAGGGGTTCGAGGACACCGTCACGGAGTTCATCCGCCCAATCAAAAAAGGAGAGGTGCCACGCTACATCGTCCGTGTGAACGACATCTGACTCCGGCACGCGAGCGAGTAGGCGATCGACCAGAGTGGTCTTGCCTGACCCGCTCCTTCCATCTACCGCTACAATCCAGGGTCGCTTGGGCCGCTGTCCTGCTGCCGGCAGTAACCGCTGCACCAAGCTTTCCAGTGGCTCGGCTTGCCAGGGCCCCGCATCGGGTTCGCCGACATCCGGTTTCATATCCATGGTTGTCTCGACTCCGATCGCCAGTCCCGCCCAAAGCTGTCTGGTATGAAGTCTCAAGAGTTGCCGTGGTTAGCGCAAGCTCTTTTCGGGGGCAAGACACCTCGGCTGTTCGCTAGTGTGAAGTCTACGTAAGCCACAGGTACCGGTATTCACCGGGACCTGAAGTTGCATCGTGCTGGGGGCGCGCCGCCTTCGCGCGCCTCATCCCAGAAGGAAAACTTGCATCAGTGAACTGCGTTGCCGTCATCATGACCATTCCCGCCAGCCTGGCCCCGCTGTCCCTGCTCTTCGGGATGGCGGCGTTCATCATCTCCATTCCCGGCGAGCCGGGATACGCTGCCCCCGGAGGGTACTGACAGTGGTGTTTTACAGCGAGCAGGAGCGGCGGAATGATGCCGTGTACGCCGAGCACAAGAGGGCCCTCGCAGCCGGTGAGAAGCGGGTCCTCCGGACCACCAGCGCAGGTGAACTGCACAGCTACCCAGGCGATGAGATCGGCTTCACTCCCGGCCGCGGTCAGGCGCAAGTCAGCACTTGGTGGGGCATGGGCATCCTCATGCTCGTATCGGGGACCATCCTGCTCGCCTCCGTGTGGCTGTTCCTGCATCCTCTATGGGAGGGCAAGCCCCCAGAGTGGGGTGCCCTGTGGCTCATCGGCATTTCCGGGTTCTTCACGCCCTACGCGTTCATCCTCGCCCGCAACGAATACCGCGCCACCCAGCTACGTAAGCGGCGGGGTTCCCCAAAGCCGGGCACTTCCGGCGCGGTCGACATCAACCTCTTGGAGCTGGGCCAGGAACACCCCGACCAGCCAGGCACGTCACGATAGGAACGACGTTCAGCCAGCACAGCCAGTTCTTCCCCACTGACCAGTCCATGGACCACCAATCGTGGCGTGCCCATGGAATGTTTCCACACTTGTCCGGTCCCGGCGATGGGCACAACTACCCTGTCCCGGAGTTCCTGGATCGTCCTTCCCAGGTGATTTACTGACCTGACCGTACACGTTCATTTGGGGGATAAGAATGAAGGGCATTGCTGCGTCGTTTCTGCTCGTTCCGCTGCTGCTCACCGGTTGCGTCGTCCCCCTACGAAGGGGCTGGCGCTGCCACCACAGCAACGGCGGCCACCAACGGCTATGCCCGCCTGGATGAGGCCGGGATCGCACAAATCAAGGCGTCCAAATCCGCCCGGCTGGACATGACCTCCGGACAGCTCACCAAAGAAAGCGTCGGCCTTGAGAGCGGTACAAGCCAGGCACCGGACGTCCTGATGCGCGACGGCATGATGGAGCTGATTATCGAAGGGCCAACGGGTACCGTCCGTGCCCACACGGACCGGCTGCGGTTCAATGGCATGAACAACGGGCCCGATTTCAGCCAGGTCACATACTTCCTCACGGCAAGGTCATTGGAGGACTTCACCGCCCTCCTCCGTGACGGCGTGGACCGCTACGGCATTCCAGGTGAATCAGCAGAACGCTGGATCGAGTCCATCTCCAGCCGACCAGAGGACAAAGGCGACTTCGCCCTGGAACCTGGCACATCGACAGGGCTCGACGTCATTTACGACCTCCGTTACGACGGCACCAAAGACGTCCAGGTCATCATTGTGCACGTAACCCGACTCACCGGGAGTGATCCGAAGCTCCAGCAGGCTCAGACTCGCACGGTCACACACCTCTTCGAGGACGAGTGAATTTCACCTGGTATCCGATTCAATGGTCTCGCCATACGGGACGTCGCGGTGCAGCTCCAAGGTGAAGTCACGGGGGGGCCTCAGGTTTGCGGATAAGTCCTTGGAGATCCGGCTGGGGGTGCTCCGCGCCTGGGTCTTGAGCACCCCCCGTAACCGCGGTCTCCCCTCGCGGCGCGTTAGGACTAGACGCCCGGCAGGGCTGCTTCAGAATCTTTGGAGGGGTCTGTGACAGGATCCCGTCGCACCTTGTTTCCCCGGACGTAGCCCACGATTCCCAGGGCGAGGATGCTGGCGAGTGTACCGAGGGCGAATGCTTCAAAGGTGACTTGCGAGACGCCCCAGGTTTCCTCGAAGTCGTAGTCGAGGCCGAACAGCATCTCCAGTGTTCCGGGGAAGATCGCCACCCATGATCCGATGAGAATCCAGATGAAGCAGATTCAGCCAAGGACCCGGAATCCTGTGTCGGAGACAGGGACTTTGAAGGGCCGGTTGGTCAGTGGGTACTTTGTGCGAAGCCTGACCGCGGCGGGGATGGCCAGCAGGTAGCTGAGCAGGAACGTGGAGATGGCAATCGACAGGACCACGCCGAACAGTGCGCTGCTGGTACCGCTGAGCTGCATGGCTGCCAGCATGAACAAGGTGGCCACCACGCCGGAGAGCGTATTGACCCGGATCGGTGTTCCCAGTTTCGGGTGGAAGCGGCCGAAGAATCCGCCGAAGAACGAACCGTCAGCTGCAGCCATGGCCTGCATGCGATCGCTGATGATCATCCACGCCGCCCCCTGGGCCACAAGTACGAAGCAGAAGACGATCGCGGAGACGGCAAGCATCGCGTCGGCGGCGGGGCCGAAGACTGTATAAACGGTGGAAATGGCACCAAACAGGCCACCGATGCCGGTGATCTGGTCCAGCGGCACCACCAGGAGGATGGCGAGGATGGGCAGGAGGTAGCTTGCGGCGGCAATCATCGAGGAGCGGGCCACGGAGATGGGGACGTCTTTGGCGGGGTTCTTCATCTCTCCCGCGGCGCTGTTGCCGGATTCGAAGCCCAGGAAGGAGAACAGCAGCAGGGGTGTGACGCCGAGGAAGCCCGCCAGGGTGGGTGCGAAGAAGCCCAGATCAAGGCCGTTGAAGCCGTGCTGCACTCCATAGGCAAGCGTGACCAGGATGAAGAAGGTCAGGAAAACGACTTTGAGGATGGCCCCCAGCGACGGCAGCCACTTGCCGTGCTTGAGGCTCACAATGGCTGAGGAGACAGTGATCCAGATGAACAGCAGTTTGAAGATGTAGTCACCCACGCTGCCGGCCTCTACGTGGCCCACGTATTCAGACCAGGTTTCCACTGCCACGAACGCCATGGCGCCGCCCACCCAGACGGGCTGGGTCACCCAGGTGAACAGGGAGGTGATGGCAGCCACCACACGGCCGAACGCCATTTTCGTCCAGACGTAGACCCCTCCTTCCTCGGTGAAGGCCCCGCCGGTCTCTGCGAAGATGAGTCCGTACGGGACCATGAAGGTAACGGCAAGGATGAGGGTCCACGTGAAGGTTTCGCCGCCGAAGCCGGAGACCTGGCCCAGAACTTCGATTGAGATGACGGCAGCGACAACCAGCAGCAGGATGTCGAAGCGGCCAAGGGATTTTTGCAGGTGCTTGCTTTGTTCCTGTGCCAGGGGCGTTGATGTTGTTGGCTGAGCCATGATCTGTCCTTTGCTACTGCTGACGATTGCTAATGCGCAAAAAGGGGTGTTTGCAGATTCCGGCGGACCAGCGGTTCCTCGCCTCGCTGTTGCCTGGTGTCATTCTGCTGCTGACTAAAGGTAGGCCCGTGAACTGCATCACGTAAAACATGGGATAGTGATCCGATGCATCTGCTTATCTGATGCCCTTAGCCGAACTGGATCCAGGTCGTCTTCGGCGCCGTGTAGTTGTCGAAGGCGTGCAGGGACAAGTCCCGCCCGAACCCGGACTGCTTGAAGCCGCCGAAGGGTGTGGTGTTCCCCAGCGCGTCTACAGTGTTAACGGAAACGGTGCCAGCGAGGAGATCGCCTGCCACCCGGTGCGCCCGCGACAGATCCGACGTCCAGACCGATGCCGCCAGTCCGTAGTCGGTGGCATTGGCCATTGCCACCGCTTCAGCTTCGGTGTCGAAAGCGTGCAGCACGGCGACCGGACCGAAGATTTCCTCGCGGTGGACAGCATGGTCAGCGGATAGACCCCCCAAGAGTGTGGGCTCCAGGTACGCGTCAGAACCCCGGATTATCCGCCGCCCACCGCCAAAGAGGACTTCCCCGTCGGTGCGTCCGCGCGTGACCCAGGCTTCGACGTCGTGCGTGTGGGTGCTGCTGATCAGGGCACCGTTGCCCTCTCCGCCGGAGAGGGGGTCGGCCGGAGCATACGCGCTGGCCGCGTCGGCAAGCAGCGCGGCGAACTCGTCGTGAACCTGCCGCTGAACCAGGATGCGGGAGTTGGCCGAGCAGACCTGCCCCTGGTTGTAAAAGGCGCCGAAGGCGGCCTTAGCGGCCGCGAGCGGAAGATCGGCGGTGTCGGCAAAAATAACGTTGGAGCTTTTGCCGCCGGCCTCCAGGCTAAGGCGCTTGAGGTTGCTTCGGGCCGAGGCCTCCAGCAAGGTTCTGGAAACGGCCGTGGAGCCGGTGAAGGCCAGGGCATCGACATCCATGTGGTTCGCCAGCGCGGCGCCCACCTCCCGCCCACTGCCCGTGACGATATTCAAGACGCCATCAGGAAGCCCTGCCTCGGCTGCCAATTCAGCGAGCCGCAGGACGCTCAGGGAAGTCTGCTCCGCCGGCTTGAGCACCATCGTGTTCCCGGCGGCAAGCGCGGGAGCCAGTTTCCAGACCGCTATCTCAAGGGGGAAGTTCCAGGGCACGATGGCTGCCACTACACCCAAAGGCTCGCGGGTGACCAGAGCTATGGCTCCGGATGGAACAGCAGGCAGTTCCCCGCCTTGTTTATCCGCTGCCTCCGCATACCAGCGCAGGGTGGAAATGGCACCAGGAACGTCCACGGTAGTGGTTTGCAGGATGGGCTTGCCGCTGTCGAGTGTTTCCAGGAGGGCCAGCTCGTCGGCATGGCGCTCCATGAGCGCGGCCAGTGCCAGCAGTGACTCCTTGCGCTCCACGGCAGCCCTGCGTGACCAGGCCGGGAAGGCGCGCCGTGCCGCAGCCACCGCGGTGTCAACGTCGGCGCGACCGCAGGAGGTCAGTTCGGCGAGGGCGCGTCCATCAATGGGACTGACGGCGGGCCGGGTGAGCCGTTCGCTGCCGGACACCCTTCGTCCGTCGACGAACGCTCTTCCGTCGATTGCAAGGGCATCGGCCCGGCTCTGCCAGTCGGAGGAAATCATGGTGGTGCTGTTCATAGTGGCTCCTGGGATCGGTTCCGCCGTAGGCGGCTTGTGTTCGGGTCAGTACGGAAGGTCAAGGGACGACGGCGGGCAAAGCCGGGCCGGCGGCGTTGTGTCGGGACAGGCGGAGGACGGCGGAAGCCGCCATCATGCACAAGAGCTCCACCCCCATCACCGCCAGCATTGCCGGCGCGTGCGCCATGGAGACAGCAGCGCCGGCAGCCGCGACGGTCACGTGATGAGCTCCAGGGTTCGGCACCGTTAGGAGAACCACGTGGATAAGGACCATCCCCCCAGTTGTGGCGAGCAGGTGCCCGGCGGCCTTGCCGGCACAGCGCCGACCCACTACCAACGGGGCGCCGCAGGTCAGGCAGACGGCAGCCATCGCGGCCATCCACCACCCCATCGCTCCGGCCGGTCCGGCTGCCGCAGCCACCGAGTGGGCTCCAGCACTGACCGCCACGGCCGTGGCGACGATGCACGACGAAAGCCGTACGGCGGGCAGGGGGACAGAGCGCCCTGGGGCGTGTGGGTCCATGGTGCTCCTCGGGGCTTCCCGGCGCCTGATCGCACTTTACGTCGGCGCTGTGAGATGGGTAACATCAACTTTTGATGGAACAGTTGTATCATCAAAATCTGACTTCAGGAAGTGTTATGACTCTGGAAACACCCACATTGGCTGCAGTCAAGCAGCACCCCCTCGAACAGCTCAGCGCGCAGGAAATTTCCGCAGCGCGGCACATCCTGGCGGATGCTGGGCTGGTGGCTGACACCACCCGTTTCGCCTACCTTGGTCTGCTGGAACCCCCGAAATCCGTCTTTCAAGGGGGCGGCGGCCGCGCAGACCGCACTATCCGTGTAATGCTTTGGGATGCTGCCCGATCCCTCTCGCTCGACGTCCGCCTGTCCCTGACCACCAGGGAAATCCTCGACCAGCGGAAGCTGGACCCCGCCGTCGATGGTCAGCTCCCTGTCCTGATCGAAGAGTTTGAAATCATCGAGGATGTCCTGGCCGAAGATCCGCAATGGAGCGCTGCCCTTGCCTCACGCGGTCTGACCCCGGCGCAGGTGCGCGTAGCTCCGCTCTCCGCAGGAGTCTTCGAGTACGAGAACGAGAAGGGCAAGCGGCTCCTCCGCGGACTCGGCTTCCGGCAGGACCACCCGCTCGACCATGCCTGGGCCCACCCCATCGACGGCCTCGTCGCCTTCGTCGACGTGGAAAACCGCCGCGTGAACCACCTCATCGACGACGGACCCGTGCCCGTCCCGGACGTCAACGGAAACTACACAGACGCATCAGTCCACGGCGAGCTCCGCACCGACCTGAAACCGATCGAAGTCACCCAGCCAGAGGGTCCCAGCTTCACTTTAGAGGGCAATCACCTCTCGTGGGCCGGGTGGGACCTGCGAGTAGGATTCGACGCCCGTGAAGGACTTGTCCTCCAGCAACTCCACCACACACACGACGGCCGGCGGCGCCCCCTCGTCCACCGTGCCTCCATCTCCGAAATGGTCGTCCCATACGGCGATCCTTCCCCCTACCGCAGCTGGCAGAACTACTTCGACTCCGGCGAATATCTTGTCGGTCGGGACGCGAACTCCCTGAAGCTCGGTTGTGACTGCCTCGGCGAGATCACGTACATGTCCCCCGTCGTAGCCGATGACTTTGGGAACCCGCGCACCATAGACAATGGCATCTGCATTCACGAAGAAGACGCCGGCATCCTCTGGAAGCACACCGATGAATGGGCCGGTTCCAACGAGGTACGCCGCAACCGCCGGCTGGTGGTGTCCTTCTTCACCACCGTGGGCAATTACGATTACGGCTTCTACTGGTATCTCTACCTGGACGGCACCATCGAGTTTGAGGCCAAGGCAACCGGCATCGTGTTCACAGCCGCCCTGCCAGACAAGAAGTACGCCTACGCCTCAGAGATCGCTCCCGGGCTTGGTGCGCCCTACCACCAGCACCTATTCAGTGCCCGCCTGGACATGATGATCGACGGTCCCGCCAACCGTATAGAGGAACTGGACCTCGTCCGGCTTCCGAAGGGCCCGGGAAACCCCCACGGCAACGCATTCTCGCAAAAACGCACCCTCCTGGCGCGCGAATCCGAGGCGGTACGCGATGCAGATGGCACGAAGGGGCGAGTCTGGCACGTCAGCAACCCCGAGTCCCTAAACCAGCTTGGCCACCCTGTCGGCTACACGCTGTACCCAGAAGGCAATCCCACCCTTGCGATGGCCGACGATTCGTCCATTGCATCGCGGGCCGCATTCGCCCGGCACCACCTGTGGGTTACCCAGTACGGGGATGGCGAGCTTTATGCAGCGGGCGACTTCGTCAACCAGCACCCAGGTGATGCAGGGCTTCCCGCCTACATCGCCCAGGACCGTGACCTCGACGGCCAGGACCTCGTCGTGTGGCACTCCTTCGGCCTGACCCACTTCCCCCGCCCGGAGGACTGGCCCATCATGCCGGTAGACACCACCGGATTCACATTGAAGCCGCACGGCTTCTTCGATTCAAACCCCACACTGAACGTCCCACCCTCCGCTTCCCGGCACTGCGCGAGCGGAACCGCAGCCGGAGGCACTGTCTCCGACAGCTCCGGGCCCGTAACCTGCGCACACTGAGTCACCCCGCAGCCGCGGGAACGCGTCAGGGTTCCCGCGGTGGTAGGGTGCACACGGCGGCTCGACAGACCCCGCCTGTGGACTAAGGAGCACCATGCCCCGCTTGGTAGATCACCAGGAACGACGCCGCTCGATCATCGAAACCACGTGGCGGCTCATCGCGGAACAGGGCATCGAAAACGCCAGTATGAGGGACATCGCCCGGGAATGCGGCTACGCCGCGCCCGGAGTCCTGGCGCACTATTTCCCCAGCAAGGACGCGCTCCTGCTCGCCTCTTACGAACTGATCTGCGAGCGCACCAACGAAAGGATTACCGCTGGCACGGAGGGCCGCCGCGGGCTCGCGGCGCTGCGAGGCCTTTGCATGGAAATCATCCCGGCAGACCCCCTCACCGTCGTGGAGGCACGGGTGGCGGTGTCCTTCTGGCAGCGCGCCCAGACGGAGGATTCCCTCCGCGCTGTGGGACGGGACGCTCTGCTGCATTGGCGGGACCTGATGCTGGGATTTCTCGCCGAAGCAGAACACGACGGCGAATGCCCGCCCTTGGCGGACCCGGACACGGTCGTCGATGAACTGCTGAACATCATGATGGGCCTGCACGTCACGTCCATGCTGGACCCGGGCGCTGTCACCGGTTCCCGGCAGCGTCACTTGATGGAAAGAGCCATTGTGCGCCTGGCGCAAGGCAGCCCCGGGAGAACCGCAGCCTAGGAAAAGCCGTTGCAGACTGATGGTTAAGCCAGGCAAGGAAAAAGGCCGCGTCCCAGTGCTCAGACCCAGGACGCGGCCTTTCGTGGTTTGACCGTTCGCTATGACTGAGACGATGCTGGCTGCTGTTCAGAGCCAATGCCCGGCGCGGCCGTGGGGATGACGTCTGCGCCGCTGAGCAGATCGATGCCTTTGGTTTCTTTCATGCTCAGGACGGCCACCAGGCCGATGATTCCCACGAGGATGAGGTAGAAGGCTGGCATCATGTCGTTTCCTGTCTGCGCGATGAGCCACGTCAGGACGTAGGGGACTGTGCCGGCGAAGATGGCGGCGGTGATGCTGTAGGCCAGCGAGAGGCCGGTCTGGCGTGTACGGGTAGGGAAGAGTTCAGCGGCTGCCACAGCATGGACTCCCAGGATAAGAGCCAGGATTATTCCAAGGCCGAGGGTGCCAACAGTTCCGGCCCAGGAAACACCTGAACCCATGACCAGGAAGAGCGGCACAGAAAGGACGATCAGGGCAACCGCGGCGATGATTAGCAGCGGACGGCGGCCGATCCGGTCCGAGAGTGCACCGCAGACCGGGACGAGGACCAGTCCGGCGATGGAGGCGACAGTGGACAGCAGTGCGGCGGTACCTGCGTCGAAGCCCAAAACCTTCTCCTGGTACGTGAGCAGGTAGACGAGCACGACGTAGAACGTCACGTGCATCATGATCTCGAGCCCGCTCATCTGCAGCAGCTGCTTCCAGTGAAGCCGGAAGACCTCTTTGACCGGGCTTTGAGGCACGTTTTCCAGCTTTTCGAGCGAGAGAAACTCGGGGGTGTCCTCGATCTTTGTGCGGATGTAGAAGCCGACGATGCCGAGGGGAACGGCGATGAGGAACGGGATCCGCCATGCACCGTTTTCGATGGCCTGGGCGTCCGCCAAGGAGGTCAGCACGAAGACGACCAGCGATGCTGCCAGAAACCCCAGGAGGCTGCCGAATTCGAGCCAGCTCACGCCGAAGCCCCGGTTCTTGCGGGGCGAGTACTCGGCCAGGAAGGCCGCAGCGCTACCGAACTCTCCGCCGGCTGCGAGGCCCTGAACAACCCGCGCGGCGACCAGGAGCACCGGGGCCCAGAGGCCGATGGCATCGTAAGTGGGCAGAAGGCCCACGACGAGCGTCGCCCCGGACATGGACAAGATGACGATTGACAGCGTCTTCTTCCGGCCGATGCGGTCGCCGAGTGTGCCGAAGATCAGGGCGCCGAGCGGACGGACTCCAAAAGAGATGGCGAAAACAGCAAAAACCGACAGCAGGGCAGCTGTTGCATCCTGCTGCGGGAAGAAAATGGTGGCGATGGTTGACGCCAAGTAGGCGTAGATCGCCCACTCGAACCAGTGGACAAAGACGCCGATCGAGCCGGCCATGACGCTCTTGCGCAGGCCCTTCTGGTTGACCGGCAGTCCCGGTTGGTTGATGGTCACGGTTCCTCCTGCGGGGAATTCCTGAGAGATAGGGCTGACTGGCAGCGAGTGTGTCGGACGTCTTCGTCCCACCCCTGCGCGCTTGGACTTTCGTTGCGGTTTGGTCCTCGGATCCTTGGCTTCCATTTCACGCCCTGCCAAAAACATCTGTCCAACACTTTTAATTCTGGAAGTGCATCGCTTTTACAGATGCGGTCGCTGGATCTCCGCCCCGGCCTTGAAAGCCTGTCAGACCAGCAGGGTCACCATCCGATTTTGCGCAGTTGATTCGCTCAGATGATTCGTTAGCGATGGGTGAATCTGAAAAAACGATGCACTTAGGCGGGAACTGATGTTTGAAATCGGCGGCTGCGCTGCGGTTTCGTGAATACATCGAGATGCACGAACGAGGCTCCCAGTAACGCCCTCCGGGCCCACGGATTGCTTGCGTCGCATCGAATCACACTTACTTATTTGCAATGGAGGTTGGCATGTCGAGCCAAAAGACTGAAGTTCTGGTCGTCGGCGCGGGCCAGGCCGGAGTGGCCATGAGCGAGCATCTGACAAACCGCGGCGTGCCGCACATCGTGCTGGAGCGGGACCGGATCGCTGAGCGGTGGCGCACGGGACGGTGGGACTCCCTGGTGGCCAACGGCCCTGCCTGGCACGACCGCTTTCCGGGTATGGAATTTGACGATCTCGAGCCAGATGAGTTCGCCCCGAAGGAGCGGGTCGCGGATTACTTCGAAGCCTACGCGGCCAGGTTCAACGCCCCCATCCGGTGCGGTGTTGAGGTGAAGTCCGTGCGAAAGAAGGCGGGCGCAACCGGTTTTCAGGTGGACACGTCAGAAGGAGTTTTCGACGCCCGTTACGTCGTGGCGGCGACCGGGCCGTTCCAGCGGCCGGTCATTCCCGCGGTCGTCCCGGAGAGCGCAGCACTACAGCAAATCCACTCCAGTTCCTACCGGAATCCGCAGCAGCTGCCGGCCGGCAAGGTTTTGGTCGTGGGTGCCGGCTCGTCCGGTGTTCAAATCGCCGAAGAGCTTCAGCGGTCGGGCCGCGAGGTCTTCCTGTCCGTCGGCCCGCACGACCGGCCCCCGCGGCAGTACCGCGGCAAGGACTTCTGCTGGTGGCTCGGAGTCCTCGGCAAATGGGAAATGTCGGCTCCGCCGAAGGGGGCCGAGCACGTCACGATCGCCGTCAGCGGGGCAAACGGCGGCCATACCGTAGACTTCCGCGCCCTCGCTGCCGTGGGCGTCACGCTGGTCGGCCGGACTGCTTCCTATGACAACGGCATCATGCGCTTCGCAACGGATCTTGCCGTGAATGTCGCGGCAGGTGACGCCAACTATTTATCAGTGCTTGACGAAGCCGACGAGTACGTTGCCCGCAACGGCCTGGACTTCCCGGAAGAGCCTGAAGCGCGTGTTCTCGGAGATGCCCCGGACAGCGTGACCAACCCGCTTCTCGAGCTCAATCTCAGCGCTGCAGGCGTCACCTCAATCATCTGGGCGACAGGGTTCGCGGTCGATTACAGCTGGCTGAAGGTTGACAACGCCGTCGACGCCAGCGGAAAGCCAAAGCACCAGCGCGGTGTGTCTGCTGAGCCAGGTGTGTACTTCCTCGGACTGCCCTGGCAATCCCGCCGCGGCTCAAGCTTCATTTGGGGAGTATGGCACGATGCTGGTTACGTGGCTGACCAGATCATGATCCAGCGGGGCTACGCAGCCCACGTGAACGACAAGCCGCTCGAGCGGGCACAGACATCGACCGACGACTCTCCTGCCAGCATCCTGGCTGAGAAAGCGGCGGTCTAAGGCGTTCCGGACGCGAGCGGGCGCTCCAAGCCCTAAGCCAGTGAACGAATGGGCAGGGCACTACAACCTTCCGGACGGCCACCACATGTCTTAGGTTTAGTGCCCTGCCCTTTTACGCGGGTCGCTCCTGCTGAACCCGGCCGCCTGGGCGGCTCGAGTGAGCCGCCTCGATCTGCTGCCTCACGACCTGTCCAACAGCACGCAGGCGGGCAGTGGGACGCTGCGTCTCAAGACGCGCCACAACGGTCTTCAAATGTGGAACATCGTCCTTGATTTCCACAGTGGCGATCTGCCCGCCGTCGTACGTCATGCCGTGATGGGGTCTCTGGTGCAGGATGGAATATCCGTGTCCGTGGGCGACGAAGGTCCGCACGGTCTCATAACTGCCGGACCGGAACTTGACGTTCGGTTCGTGGCCGCCCTTGCGCACCAGCGAGAGCATCACGTCCCGCGTGTAGGGCAGGTCCAGGAGAACAAACGGTTCGTCCTTGAGGTCGGTCAGGGCCAGCGCTCCCGCGCCGGCCAGCGGGTGATCCGGGGGAAGCGCCAAATACGGCCTGGAGCGGTCAACGACCGTGGTGGCGATGCCCTCGGGCAGGCCCATGTCGTAGCACAGCGCCAACTCGACCTGCCCATTGAGCAGCGCGTTGGCGCATCCTGCGGTGTCGGCCTCCATGACCTCCAACTCCAAGGCGGGGTGCTCATCGTTGAGGCGCGTCAGCAGTCCGGGCAGCAGGAAGGGGGCGAGGGTGCTGAAGCAGGCCATTCGGATGCGGCCTGTGACACTTTTTTGCTCACCCCGCGCATGATCAAGGCTCTCCTCGACGTGGGCCAAAATCGACTGGGCATCCCGGAGAAACAACTCCCCTGCCGACGTCAGCACCAGCCCCTTGGAACGCTGGCGAATGAAGAACTGGGCACCCACCGATCGCTCAAGCTGGGCTATCGCCGCTGATACCGCCGACTGGGCGACGTTAAGCCTTCCGGCGGCCGCTGTCATCGAAAGCTGCGCCGCCGCTTCCGTGAAGTACCTGAGCTGAGTAAGGGTCACATCCATCCGTTCAATGTAGGCCACTAGATCGAAAAAATCGATACGAAAGAGCGGAAATGACTGTTGGACAGATGAGTTGCACGGCCGTGAAGCTTGAAGAACCCCCTTAGCCACCCCTCCACGAGTTAGGAAGCACAATGAAGCACCAGCGTCTGCGCACCTTCAACACCAAAGAAACTTATCCAGAGCAGAACCTGGACAACGATCTGTGCCAGGCAGTGGTTGCCAACGGCGTTGTCTACCTCCGCGGACAAATCGGCCAAGACCTGGACACCCGGGAATCTGTCGGTATCGGGGACGTGGAGGCCCAGACCGAAAAGGCCATGGCAAACATCGACATGCTACTGAAGGAAGCCGGCAGCAGCCTTGAGGACATCGTCAAGGTCACCGTCTACATCATCGACCCGCGGTACCGCGAAACCGTCTACAGGACCATGGGCCGGTGGCTCAGGGGCGTCTTTCCGGTTTCGACCGGCATCGTCGTCCAGGCCCTCGCCCGCCCAGAATGGCTCGTCGAGATCGATGCCACAGCCGTGCTGTCGACGGGAGCGTCACAGTGACTTTCAGTATTGCCGCCACAGATGGCCACGGTCGCTTCGGCATCGCTGTCAGCTCCTCCTCACCAGCCGTGGCAGCGCGCTGCGCCCACTTAAGGGACAACATCGGAGCCGTCAGCTCTCAAAACATCACCGATCCGCGCCTCGGCAAACTCCTGCTGGACCGGCTCCAGTCGGGTGCATCCGCCCGGGAAGCCGTCGACACCGTCGCACTGGAGGCACCCTCGGTTGATTACCGTCAGCTTGTGGTTCTCGACGCTCATGGCGGTTCTGCAGTGTTCAGCGGTGCACATACTCTCGGGGTCTATGCAGAAGGGCGGGGCAGCTACAGCGTCGCGGCCGGCAACATGCTTGCCAACCGGGAAGTCCCGCAAGCAATGTGCGATGCCTTTGAGGCCTCGGTCGGGGAACTTGAAGTCAGGCTCCTGCGCGCACTCCGGGCAGCGCTGGAGGCCGGCGGGGAGAAAGGTCCCGTCCGTTCAGCCGGCATCTCCATCGTCTCCGGCCACGGCTGGCGTGACACCGACCTGCGGGTCGACTGGCACGAAGAACCCATCAACGAGCTGGACAGGCTGCTGCAGGTGTGGCTTCCCCAGCGTGAGGACTACGTGGTGCGCGGGCTGGATCCTGCATCATCCGTCGGATACGGGGTGCCCGGCGATGACCGCTGAACCTGTAACGGCAACAGCGATGCCGGATTCCACCGGAGAACAGGCACGGGTGCTGGCGGCGGTGGCCGCCGCCCACCCGGCACTCGTGCACCTCTCCGAGCAGCTCCATGCAAATCCGGAATTGGGCTGGCAGGAACACCAGGCCGCCGGATGGACCGCAGACTACCTTGAGGCGAACGGCTTCACCGTCGAGCGTGGGTACCTCGGCTTTCCCACCGCCATCCGGGCCTTCTACGGCACAGGGAAGCGCAGGGTTGGCCTGATGGCCGAATACGACGCCCTTCCCGGGCTCGGCCATGCCTGCGGCCACAACATCATCACGGCCACCTCCTGTGGTGCGGCGTTGGCGCTGAAGGACTTCGCTGCCGAACGGAACCTCACGGTGGAGCTCTACGGAACCCCTGCAGAGGAAGGTGGCGGCGGCAAGATCGAGTTGCTCAAGCGTGGCGCCTTCGCCGGTCTGGACCTGGCCATGATGACCCACCCGAGTCCGGTGGACTCCGCGGAGGCGCGTCCCTACGCCGTTGCCCACAGCCACGTGGAATACCACGGCAAGTCAGCTCACGCGGCTGCCTACCCCGAGCAGGGCGTGAACGCCAACGACGCCTTTGTCGTAGCCCAGGTCGCGCTCGGCCTGCTTCGCCAGCAACTGCCCGCCGGTACCCGTGTCCACGGCATCCAGACCAGGGGCGGGGAAGCGCCCAACGCCATACCCGAAAAGACGGAGGGCCGCTGGTACGTACGGGCAGAGACATTGGCTGATCTCGAGCCTCTGGAAAAGCGCGTTTACCAGTGCTTCGAAGCCGGCGCACTGGCCACCGGATGCGAACTTTCGATAACCCCGGAATCCGAGCCGTACTCCGAGTTCCGCACCGACGTCCGGGCACTCGAGCTCTACGTGCGGCACGCCAAGGCGCTGGGCCGGGACTTCAATGCCCCCGCTCAGCAGGCCACCATGAACCGGGCGTCAACAGACATGGGAAACGTGTCCCAGATTGTCCCGGCCATCCACCCGTACATCGGCCTCGGGTGTTTCCCCGCCGCGAACCACCAGCCCGAGTTCGCAGCGTTCTGTGTAGGCGACGCCGCCAACCGCGCCATTAAGGATGGCGCGACGGCCCTGGCCCTAACCGCCCTTGACTATCTGGGAACCCCTCAGTAAACCACCGACCTAGGAAGCCACACCATGACGCATGAAACGACTCCCACAGGCTCCGGACCAGTTGGCCGGCTGGAGCGCGACAGCCTGGGGGAAAAAGTTGTTCCCGCTGACGCCTACTGGGGCATCAGCACCCTCCGCGCTGTCGATAATTTTCCGGTCAGCGGCCGCAGCATCGGCAGTTTCCGTTCCCTGGTGTGGGCGATGGGGGCGGTGAAATACGCGGCCGCACGGGCCAACGAATCCCTCGGCCTGCTCCCGGCCGACAAGTCAGAAGCGATCCAGACAGCTGCCCTCGAGGTGATGGAAGGCCAGTTCGATTCCTCCTTCGTCGTCGACAGGATCCAAGGCGGCGCGGGAACCAGCACCAACATGAACGCCAACGAGGTCATCGCCAACCGTGCCCTGGAGATTCTGGGCCACAGCAAGGGTGACTATGCGCAGCTGCACCCCATCGATCACGTAAATCGCAGCCAAAGCACCAACGATGTCTACCCCACCGCGGTCAAACTTGCACTGCAGCGGGACCTGATAGAACTGTGCTCCGAACACGGCAGGCTCAGCGAAGCCTTCGACGCCAAAGCAGAAGAATTCGCCGCCATCGTCAAAGTCGGACGGACCCAGCTTCAGGACGCAGTACCCATGACCCTGGGGCAGGAATTCGGGGCGTTCGCCGAGACACTGCGCGAGGACAGGTACCGGCTTGAGGAGCTGCTGCCCCACCTGCGCGAATCCAACCTCGGCGCCACAGCCATCGGCACAGGGATCACCGCTCCCCCCGAATACCGGGACGTTGTTGTCGCCGAGCTGGCCCAAGTCGCCGGGTTGGACGTCGTCTCGGCGGCGAATCTCGTGGAAGCCACCGGCGATACCGGGGTATTCCTCCTGGCCTCGGGGGTGCTGAAGCGGGCTGCGGTGAAGCTATCCAAGGTCTGCAACGACCTGCGTCTGCTGTCCTCCGGGCCACAGTCCGGATTCGGCGAGATCCTCCTTCCCCCCGTCCAAGCCGGATCCTCCATCATGCCCGGCAAGGTGAACCCAGTCATCCCGGAAATGGTCAATCAGGTAGCGTTCCGCGTCGTCGGCGCGGACGCGACGGTGACCATGGCAGTCGAAGCGGGCCAGCTGCAGCTCAATGCCTTCGAGCCCGTTATGGCTGACGCGCTGCTGGAATCAATAGCCTGGCTAACGGCGGCGTGCCGGCAGCTACGTACTCACTGCGTCGACGGCATCACGGCGAACAGGCCTCTGCTTGCAGAGCGAATGGCGGAGTCCATCAGCGTCGTCACCGGCCTCGCGCCCCTGCTCGGCTACACGACAGCCGCGGAGTTGGCCAAGGAAGCGTTGACTTGCACCCGCAATATTGCAGAGCTCGTCCTATCCCGCGGCCTCCTCGACGAACAGGAACTCGAAAAGGCTCTTTCGCCGGCCGTCCTCGCCGGACTCAAGTGACCGCAACGGACGTGGTCGCTCCGTTTTCGCGGGGCGGCTCATCCGGCATATGCCAACAGCTCTTCGCTGCCTCTCCCCCGGACGCCGCTAGGGCGGCCATCCACCCATCCGTTCCAAGAAATACCAAGCTTTTTACAAGTTGCCTGAGCGAATATGTTTCGAGGGTATACGCGAAGTTGCCAGAACTGCAGCAGCACGGGCTTTGATTTCTCGTATCCAGTAGGGAACGTCGCTGGGGACTGGCATAGGCAAACAACTCCAATACGAGTGGTGAGGCTGGTGGCCATCCCTATGCAAAACGACGTGAACTACAGATTTTTCCCCACGGTCGGGCGTGGTAGAGGCCACTGGGCTTCCTGGCTCAATGTACGGCGGGCAGGCGGCCCCCCACCTGTTCTTCGTCTGCACGGGTCGCGACATCTGAGGCTCCCCGCACTGCTGGCCGCGCTGTCGCTTGCGCTGGGCGTCCTGGTGGTGCCCGTTACGGCGTCAGCCGCCGAAGGTGATGTTGGGGTGGAGGGTTTGTCGCATTCGGGGACGGGCACGCCGACGGGTACGAAGCGGCAGACGAATGCGTTGTGGTTCAATGACGGGTTGTGGTGGGGGAACCTGTGGGATACCGCGAGCTCGGATTTTCATATCTTCCGGTTCAATGCCGCGACGAGTTCGTGGGTGGATACGGAGGTCGCGACGGATACCCGTGCGAACACCCATCATGACGTGTTGTGGGACGGGTCGACGTTGTATGTGGCCAGTTACCGGTTCGTCAATGACGGCCTGCCGGCCGAGCCGAATTTCCCGTCGACGATGCGCCGGTACAGCTACAACTCCAGCGCCAAGACGTACACGCTGCTGGGTTCGTCCAACATCAACAACCACCGGGTGGAGACCCTGTCGATCGATAAGGACTCGACCGGGCGGCTGTGGGCCACGTGGCAGCAGGGCAACCGGATCTATCTGAACGTCACCGGCACCAACGGCGCGACCTGGGGGACCCCGTTCGCCCATCCTGCGTCGCTGGCCAACGTGTCGGTGGATGACAACTCGGCGCTGATCGCCTTCGGGCCCGGCAAGATGGGCCTGATGTGGAGCCGGCAGGTCGGGGACGCCAGTGACGGCATGTACTGGAGCTCGCACGTGGATGGAGCGGGCAATACCTCCTGGACTACGCCGGTTGCGGCGGTCAAGGGCCAGCGCACCGGTGATGACCATATGAACCTGAAGTGGCTGGACTCCTCCAGCAGCCGGGTGTTCGCCGCGATCAAGACCTCGTTCACCTCGGCATCCCAGCCGCTGATCCAGCTGTTGGCGTTCAACGGCACGGCGTGGTCCGCGACCACGATCGCGACCGTGGCCGAGTGCCCGAACCGGGTGATCGTGATGATCGATGAGAGCGCGCAGAGGGTCCGGACCTTCGCCACCTACCCCAAACCGTCCGGCACGACGAACGCCGGGGTCTGCACCAGCTCGGGAGGTGCGATCTATGAGAAGTCCACGCCCCTGGACAACATCAGCTTCACCACCACGAAAACGGCCCGGATCGTGGACGCCGACCAGTACGTCCACAACGTGACCTCGACCAAGCAGAACCTCAACAGCACCGCACGGGGCACCGCCAACAGCGGCCTGCTGCTGCTCGCCGACGTCAACGCCACCAGCCGCTACTGGCACTACTACGACCCCACCGGCGGCGCCGGCGGCGCTATCAGTCCGTCCATCCGCAGCGCGGCGGACGTCGTCGCGTCCGGTCCCGACGGAGTGCTGTGGAACTACCCGGCCACCGGCCGGGGTGGGTTCCAGGCCCGGCAGAAGATCGGCGTCGGCTGGTCCGCCCTGAACAAGGGGTTGGTGACGGACTGGAACAGCGACGGCGTCTTCGACCTCATCGCCCAGTGGAAGAACGGCCGGCTGAGCCTCTACCCCGGAAGGCCCGGCGGCGGGTTCGCCGCCGCCCGGTCCATCGGCACTGGCTGGGGCGGGTACCACGTCACCGTCGGCCGCTGGCGCACAAACGACAGGTATCCGGGAATCCTCGCGTACGACGCCGCAGGGACCCTCTGGTACTACGGCAACAGCACCGGATCATTGCTGTCGCCCCGGATCACAACCGGGACCGGGTGGGGCGGCCTGTACCTCACCATGACCGACTTCGATCAGGACGGGGAGCAAGACCTGCTGGCCAAGCGCAGCGACGGGAGGCTGCTGCTGTATCGCTCCACCGGAACCGGAGGCTTCGTCTCAGAAGCAAGGCCCACGGTAGGCACCGGCTGGAACAGTATCAACAGCATCACCGCAGTCGACGGTTTCACCACAGGTGGTCACGGACTCATGAGCCGGCTCAGCGACGGCCGCCTCGCCCGCTACCCCTTCAGCAAAGGTACTTGGGCTGCCCGCACCATCGTCGGCTCCGGCTGGGGTAACTACAACATCTTCCGCTAGAACCAGCAGGGCGGGGACGGTCACCGGACCCGGCGGCACTTACGCCGTCGGGGTCCGTCAATTGAATCTAAGGGGAGAAATGAATACTTCTCGGATTGCCGCCGGAACTGCCGTCTTGGCGCTGTTGCTCACTGCGTGCTCCGGCCCGGCGCCCCAGGCGGCACCCACAGCCTCAGTTGCCCCGGCATCGACGCCTAGCGCAACACCGACCCCGGCTCCGGCCGCTACCGGTACCGGTACTGAGAACGAACGCGGCCAGCTGGTCACGAAGATCGGTGAAGAGGCCATACTCGTTACCGACGGCTACGACGCCCCTCCCACCCTTACCTTCAAGGTGACGTCCATAAAGCCGATCAAATGCGACGCGCCCAACGCGCCCCGGCCAAATGGGACTGCCATCGCGGTGGCCCTGGAAATCGTTGCCTCCCCAAGGTTCTCGGGACCGCTGAAAGTGGATGGCCAGTCAGGGATGATCAGCTTCGGCCCGCACTACTGGAAGGGCTACGCCTCCGGCGGCACCCGGATGACTACCGTTCAATCCGCCGTCGAGCATGGCTGCCTTGCCGACAAAACCAAGCTTTTGCCCCGCTATTTCGGCAAAGGCGAAAAGCTGACCGGTCTGGTCATCCTTGACGTGACGACGCCGGCTGGCGAAGTTTCGTTCGTCCCGAACGGCATAGGGGGCTGGGTCTGGAAGTACCCCGCAACATAATCAGCGACCCGGGTCGTACGTTTGAATTTCAATGCGGGGTCGAATGCGCGCTGGGGGCGTCGTCACGACGGCTGGTATTCGCGGTGGAGCATGCGCATGTGTTCCTCGGCCAGTTTGATCATGGCCTGGGTGGCCGGGGAGAGGCTGGCGGGGTCCCGGCTGATGATGGCGAAGGTTTCGATCAGGGGTGGGTCGAGGCTGACCCAGTTGAGTTTTTTTGTGTAGCCGAGGGCTTCGGCAACTGGAACGGAGACCACTGCGCCGGCCGTGCCGCTGGCAGCCACCGATAGGGCGGCGGAGCCCGTTTCGACTTCGATGTCGGGCGTGAACGGAATGCCGAGGGTTTGGGCCCGCTCGCTGAGTTGGCGCCGTGTGGGGTCGTTCTGCGCCCATCCCGAGTCAGGGAGCACGAGCGGGCGCTGCAGCAGCCCTTCGATGGTGACCGGTTCGGTTAAGGCCGGCTTGGTGTGGAAGTAGGCTGCTTCACAGGACCACAGGACGTCACTGATGGTGAGCCCGCGGGCGTCGATCGGCAATGCGACAACACCGGCTTCAAGCCGCCCGGCCCGGACCTGGTCAGCGACTTGGGCGGAATTCCAGCCCACTACCCGCACATGGATATTCGGGTGCAGTGTTCGGAAGGCCGGGATTAGCCCGGACAGGACGTATTGGCCGCTGTTGAACATTCCGAATGCGACGGTGCCTTCTTCGCGGTCCCGGATTCCGGTGACCGACTCCATGGCCGCCTCGTAGTCGCGTGCGACTTTACGGGCGTGGGGCAGGAATCGTTGGCCGGCTTCGGTTAGCGTAAGTCCCTGCTTGGCGCGGGTGAAGAGGGCGACGCCGAGGCCCTGCTCAAGTTTCCGAATCTGCTCGGACAGTGTTGGCTGGGAAACCCCCAACTCTTCGGCGGCCTGCGTCAAAGACCCCGCAGCAGTCGCTGCCAGGAAGTAGTTAACCTGAAGGATGGTCACCAATGGCCCCTTTCATTGCGTGCTGCCAGTCTATAGGCGTCCTCTCTGCATGGCATAGACGCGACCTATAGGTAACCGAGCCCCATGCGTCATTAGAGCAACTTAAGCCGGAAACTTGCGTCAAGTCCCTTGTAATCTAAAGGTGAACTTGGTTACATCTTCTCTATCCCCAGAAAAAACCTATGGATAGCCGGGAGGCCATGTCATGGAAACCGCAACAGTGCCCGCCACGTCACCGCCCAGTTTGGGTGCCGTGCAGGTGGCGGGGCTCCACAAGTCCTATGGCAAGCACACTGTGCTTACCGACGTAAACCTGCAGATGACCGAAGGCGAGGTGGTCTCAATCATCGGCCCCTCAGGGGCCGGCAAGAGCACCTTCCTTCGTTGCCTGAACTACCTGGAAGTCCCGACGGCGGGAACGATCACCATCGGCGGAACAACAGTGGACGCAAGTGCCAAGCGCCCGGACCGTGCCAGTCTGGACAGGCTCCGGCGGGTCACGGGAATGGTCTTCCAGGGATTCAACCTGTTTCCCCACCTGACCGTGATGGAGAACATCACCCTTCCCCAGATGAAGGTCCTGGGCCGCAACCGCGAAGAGGCCCGCGCCGTCGCCGACTCACTGCTGGCCAGGGTAGGCCTGACAGCCAAGAGCGACCAGCACCCCTCCCGCCTTTCAGGCGGGCAGCAGCAGCGCATTGCCATTGCCCGCGCCCTGGCTCTGACTCCCAAAGTAATGCTGTTCGATGAGCCCACCTCCGCGCTTGACCCGGAGCTGGGACTGGAGGTCCTCGCCGTCATGCGCGACCTCGCCGACGAAGGCATGACCATGATCGTGGTCACCCACGAAATGCAGTTCGCCCGCGACGTCTCAGACCGGGTGATGGTCATGGCCGACGGACGGGTACTGGAGCTCGGGCCAAGCCAACAGGTGATGACCGCCCCTACGCACGAACGAACAAAGAAGTTCCTTCGCGCCGTACTGGACCGGTGATCGGCATGCTCACGCAGATCGCCTCCGGCATCGGCCTCACCGCCTACATCACGCTGGCTTCCCTGGGCATCGGCGGAGTGGCCGCCTTGCCGCTGGTCGCCGCCCGCCGCTCCACCTGGCTCCCCCTCCGGGCCGCAGCAACCGTCTACATTGACGTCGTCCGGTCCATTCCGCCCATCACTTGGCTGTTCCTCATCTACTTCGGGCTTCCCCAGTACGCCCTCCGGCTGGACTCTGTAACCGCCTCCATCCTGGGCTTCTCCGTGATCGCTTCGGCCTACATGGCAGAGACCTACCGGTCCGGCCTGCTCGGCATTCACCGTGGCCAGTGGGAAGCCGCCACAGCCTTGGGCATGGGCTTCTTCGCCACCGCTCGAAGCATCATCACCCCGCAGGCCTTCCGGGTTACACTCCCGGCAGTCGCCGCCTACGCCATCGCCCTGCTCAAGGACTCGGCTTTGGCCTCCACCATCGGCGTCCACGAAATCACCTACCAGGCCGGAGCGGCGTCACGCGCCACCTACGAGGGCCTGCTCGCCTTCTGCATTGCCGGAGCTCTCTACATCGCCATGAGCGCGCCCCTGGCCCTCGCCGCCCGCCGGGTGGACCGCACCCTTCGCCAGAAAGTGGAGGTGGCCTGATGACCATTCTTGACCAATGGATCGCATGGCTTCCCGCCCTGTCCCCCGGACTCGGCGTCAGCCTGAGCCTGACTGGCCTCTGCCTTCTGCTCGGCATGCCTTTTGGCCTGCTGCTGGCACTGGCCGTTGAAAGCAAGGCCACGCCCCTGCGCATCGCAGCCCTGATTTTGGTTGAAATCGGCCGGGGCGCCCCCGCCCTGGTGCTGCTGTACCTGCTGTACTTCGGACTGCCCGAAAACGGCATCACGCTCCCGGCCTTCGCCACAGCGGTGGTCTCCCTGTCCTGGACCACCGGAGCGTACTCCAGCGAACTGTTCCGTTCCGGGCTCGCCTCGGTGCCCAAGGGGCAGCGTGAAGCCGCAATGACCTCGGGGCTGCACGGCTGGACCGGATTCCGCTACATCATCCTCCCCCAGGCCATCCGGATATCCACACCACCGCTTGCCAGCCTGGCCGTCACCATCTTCCAGACCAGTTCACTGGCCTTCGTCATTGCCGTGCCCGAGCTGATGTCAAAGGCCTACGCACTCGGCTCGATCACCTTCGAATACCTCAGTATTTTCTGCTTCACCTCCGTGCTGTACGGCTCGATCACCCTGATCGCCCTCGCTTTCGTCCGGCTCGGCGAACGCCGCCTCAACCACTACCTCTAACCCCACACCCCCAACAAGAAGGACCCACCGTGAAGACATCCCCCGCATGGATCCGCAGGACCGCTCCCCTCAGCGCAGCAGCCGGCCTGCTCGCACTCGCCCTCTCAGGCTGCAGCCCCACCGCAGGTGCCGCCGTCGACCCCTCCTGCACACCGAAGCACCAGTTCAGCACCATCACCAAGGGCACGCTGACGGTATCCACGTATGATTTCGCCCCGCACATGAAACTCGACGGCACCAAGCTCTCAGGCGTCGAAGGAGACCTCCTCAATGAGATTGCCAAGAGGGAATGCCTCACCGTGACCGTCGAAGCCTCCGGGGGCGCCGGCGCCGCCATCCCGGCCGTGCAGGCCAGCCGGTCTGACCTGGCCGCCGGCGACTGGTGGCGCACCAAGGCCAGGGCAAAGCTTGTGGCCCTGAGCAACCCTGTCTATCTCGACCAGGGAGCCCTGGTATCGGTCGCCGGCTACAAGACAGTCGCGGAACTCGACGGGAAGAAGATCGGCTCCGTGTCAGGAAACCTCTGGAACGACGAGTTCGCCCAGGTCTTTGGCGACAAGTTCTCCGTCTACCAGGACCCGGAAGCCGTCTTCAACGACCTCGCTGCAGGCCGCATTGACGCCGTCATCGACAGCGTCGGCGCCACCACAGCCCGCTTCGAAGCCAACCCCATCAAAGACGCGAAGATCGTCCCGCTCCAGCCCGATTCCCGTATCCCCGTGACGGCACACCCGGGCCAGCTGAACTGGCCCACCAAGCTGGACAACACCGAACTCACCAAAGCCCTCAACGAAAACATTGAGGAGCTGCGCAAGGACGGAACCATCGCCGAACTGCTGAAGAAGTACGGCATGGACCCCAGCGCCGCCGAAGTCGGCGAACCGAACATGCTCTAAACCAGAACCCCGCACAAGATTAAGGAACAGCCTAATGACTGAACTCACGGAACGGGTCGCGCTCGTTACAGGAGGTGCCCGGGGACAGGGCGCCGCACACGCTGAAGCTCTCGCCTCGTCGGGGCTTCGGGTGGTGATAGCCGACGTCCTGGACGAGGCCGGCGAAAAGACAGCGGCCGCTCTGGCGGAGAAGGGCCACGCCGTACGTTACATCCACCTTGACGTCACTGACGAGGCGGCCTGGGCGGCCGCCGTCGAAAACATCGAAAAGCACGACGGCGGACTGGACACCCTGGTCAATAACGCCGGCATCATCCGGGTCACCCCGTTGAACGAGCTGAGCCTGGCCGAGTGGGACCTGGTGCAGAAGGTAAACACCAGCTCTGTGCTGCTCGGCATGAAAGCCGCATTCCCCGCCATCGCCCGGCGCGGCGGGGGCACGATCATCAATGTCGCCTCCACCGCCGCCCACCGCGGCGCGGAAGCGTACGGCGCCTACTCCGCGTCAAAGGCGGCTGTCCTGGCCCTCACCCGCGCAGCTGCCTTGGAATACGCACCGCACAACATCAGGGTCAACTCGATCAGCCCCGGCGGCGTTGAAACACCCATGAACGATGACGAACCCGCCGGCGGCACTTCCTCCAGCACCCCGCTTGGCCGCCGGGCACGGCCGGAAGAAATCTCGCCGCTGGTGGTGTACCTGGCCACAGACGCGTCCTCCTTTGCCACCGGGGCGGACTTCCTGATCGACGGCGGGGTGACCGTACGGTGACGGCCGTCCGGCAGTTTCACCAGAACGCCAAAGCGGCATGACACCCAGGCGCCGGCCCGGCAATCCCGGCCGGCGCCTGGTTGCCGGCAGGACCGGCCGCCGTTACCGGCCCTTCTGTTCCCCGGGCCTGCTGTTCTGCAGAAGCGAAATATGCCGGTGCGCATGCTTAATGAACTCGCGGGTTGCGGGCGACAATGAGCCGTTGGTCCGGGTGATGAAGGCAAAGTGCTCGTGGAAGGCCGGCTCGAGCGGGACATACCCGAGCCCGTGCTGCTGGAGCATGGATTTGGCCACGTGGTAGGACACCAGCGAGTCCCCTACGCCCTGGGCCGCCAGCTCCACGGCGTGCGTTTGGAACTCCACCTCGGCGATGGGATCCAGCGTGACCCCTGCATGCTGGGCGCGTTCGGTCACGGACAGCCGCAGGGGATCCGAATCGGACCACCGCGCCTCCGACAGGATCAGGGGCGCTGTCGCCAGCTTTTCGATCGACATGGGACCTTGCAGGCGTCCCGGGTCGGCGCTGACGTAGACCACCTCGTCGCGAAGCACCGGAGGCCCGACCGAAAGACCCCTGTCGTCCACCGGAAGCTGCACGAGTCCGGCTTCGAGCTCGCCGGAGCGGACGGCGTCCGCGACTTCAGAGGAGTTCAGGCCCACCACACGGATCTTGACCAGCGGATACTGCTCGTGGAAGTCGCGGATCAGGCCCGTCAGCAGGTAGAGGTGTGCGCTGTTGAAGGTGCCGAAAGACACCGTGCCGCCCTGCAGGGTGCGCACTTCGCGGACCAGGTCTGCCAGGCTGTCCACCTCTGCGAGCGCCCGCTGGGCGCTCGGCAGGAGCAGCCGCGCGGCTTCGGTGAGTTGCAGCTCCCTGTTGGTGCGGGTGAACAGCTTCACGCCGAGGCTCTGTTCCAGCCGGCGGATCTGCTCGGAGAGGCTCGGCTGGGCGATGTGCTCGGCCTCCGCGGCCGCCGACAACGTCTTGTGCTTAGCGGCGGAGAGAAAGTAGCGAAGCTGCTGCAGCGTCAGATTAGACATAGGCATTTCCTTGAGGAAGGGTCGTGAATTGAGTCTACACCTCGGGCAAAAGCGTACGTACTGTTGATTTCACAGCCGGTGACGGCAATCACATACCCAGCCGACTCCGGCTTATTTTCCACTGACTTAGGACCATTCATGACTGCGATTACTGCTCCGTCCGGGCATCTCATCGACGACGGGCCGCTCACCAGGTACCACCGCCGGCTCATCGCCGCCTGTTCGGGTGGCCCCTTCCTCGACGGTTACCTGCTCAGCATCGTGGGCGTGGCCCTGGCCGGTGCCAGCGCCGAACTCGGCCTCGGGTCGGCCGAACTTGGCCTTGCCGGAGCGGCATCGCTGGTGGGCCTGTTCCTTGGAAGCCTGCTGCTGGGCCCGATCACGGACCGCATCGGCCGCAAGATGATGTACACCGTGGACCTGCTGGCGATGGTCGTTGCCTCGGCCGCCTGCCTGTTCATCAGTGACGGTTTCCAGCTCATCCTCCTCCGCTTTGTCGTCGGCCTCGCTGTCGGCGCCGACTACCCCATCGCCACCGCGCTCCTGACCGAATGGATGCCCAAGAGGCGCCGGGGCGCCATTATCGGATGGCTTTCAACCATCTGGCTTGTAGGGGCAATCGTCGCCTACCTCGTAGGCTTCCTGCTCTCCACAGTGTTCGGGCCCGAGTCCTGGCGCTGGATGCTCGCCAGCGGCGCCGTGTTCGGCCTCATCGTGATGCTCCTGCGTTTCGGCGCCCACGAGTCCCCGCGCTGGCTGGTCGCCAAGGGCCGGTTCGACGAAGCCCGCGACGCCCTCTCCAAAGCGCTCGAACGCAACGTCACCATCGAGGAAGTGCACGCCCTCGTCAGGACGGATGAACCCGAGTCCAAGGCAGGCTTCGGTTCACTGCTCAAGGCCCCCTTCCTTAAACGAACCCTGTTCTGTGGCCTGACCTGGATGTGCATCGCACTCCCGCAATTCGCCCTCTTCACCTACGGGCCCATCATCCTGGCCCAGTTCGGCCTGGCCCACGGCGGCGCCGAAGAAACCCTCGGCCAGATTGTCCTGAATCTGGGTTTCCTCATCGGCACCCTCCCGGCCCTCCGGTGGGTTGAGACCCTTGGCCGCCGTCCCCTGATGATCTGGACATTCGTGGCAGCAGCAGTCTTCCTGCTCCCGCTCGGGCTGTGGCCGGAAGGACCCAGCTGGTTCGTGATGGTGTTCTTCTTCCTGTTCACCGTGGCCAGCGGCGCCGGAACCATCCTCGTCTTCATCTACCCCAACGAGCTGTTCCCCACCAGCGTCCGCGCGTCCGCCGTCGGGCTCGCCACCGCTATCAGCCGCATTGGTGCAGCCATCGGCACCTACATGGTCCCCCTGTCGCTCAGCGGTCTGGGCACCGGCCCCACCATGATGATCGGCGTCGGGCTGACCCTCCTGGGCCTGGCCATCAGCATCGCCTGGGCCGAAGAGACCCGCAACAAGTCCCTCACCTCACTGACCACCAAAATCCTGACCACGGTCAAGGGTTAAGAAATCCAAGGAACAGTCACCATGAACAAGACATCCCCGCGCGTCGCCCTCGTCACCGGAGCCGGCAGCGGCATGGGCCGCAGCACCGCCGAAGCCTTCCTGAACGAAGGCTGGCACGTGATCGCCGTCGACGTTACCGCCCCCGAATTCAACGGCCACTCCGCACATGTCACACCCGTGATCGCCGACGTACGGGACCGCGCTTCGCTCGAGGAAAAGCTCGACGACGTCCTCCCGGACTTGGGCGGCGCGATCCACGCCGTCGCCAACATCGCCGGCGTCTACCCGCCGTCCACCTTGGACACCTACACCGAAGAGCTTTACCGCCTGGTCTTCGACGTCAACGTCCTGGGCATCCTCAACGTCATGGCAGCCGCCAAGCGGTCCATGCCTGAAGGGTCCGCAATCGTGAACTTCGCCTCCGTGGACGGCTACCACGTCTCCCCCGGCCAGCTGGTCTACGGAGCTTCCAAGGCCGCCGTCATCATGATCACCAAGGCCACCGCACTGGAACTCGCGGACCGCAAGATCCGCGTCAACGCCATCGCCCCGGGCTGGGTGGACACCCCCGGAAACCGCGCCACCGGACGCATGGAAGCCGCCGCCGCCTCCATCCCGGTAGGCCGGGTCGCGCAGCCGGAAGAAATTGCCCGCTGGGCCTGGCTCCTCACCGGCAGCGACGCGGCCGGCTTCATGACCGGCGAGACCGTCACCCTCTCCGGCGGCGATGTCATCCGCTAAACCGCGGCCACTTTCCACCTGCAAACTTCTACCTGAACGGAATTCACCATGACCCGCTACTGCATCATCGGCGCCGGCGCCGCAGGCATCTCAGCACTCCAGCAACTGCGCCAGGCCGGCTACGACGTCGACTGCTTCGAAAAGAGCGGCCGCGTTGGCGGCCACTGGCACACCGACTACGAGGCGCTGCACCTCATTACCGCCCGGGACATGACCCACTTCGAAGACTTCCCGATGCCGGCGCACTACCCGCACTTCCCGCGCCGGGACCAGGTCCGCGACTACATCGAGTCCTACGCCCACCACCACGGCCTCTACGACATCATCCAGTTCAACACCGAGGTCCTCTCCGTCACCCCCGTCCCCACAGAAGGGCCCGTCGGTTCAGCAGGGTGGACCGTCACCACCTCCAACGGCTCGAACGTCTACGACGGCGTCATCGTCGCCAACGGACACCTCTGGGACAAGAAAGTTCCCCGGTTCCCCGGCGAATTCACCGGAAAGCAGCTCCACTCCAGCGAGTACAACAACGTCAAAGACATCGACGGCAACCGCGTCCTGGTGGTCGGAGCTGGCAACTCCGGCTGCGACCTCGCCGTGGACGTCGCCCAGCACCGCCTCGAGGCAGACATCGTCATCCGCGAAGGGACCTACTTCCAGCCCAAAGCCTACTTCGGCAAACCCCGCCAGGAACTGGACTTCCTCAAGCAATTCGCTCCGGACGAAGTAGACCTCATCAGCCGCCTCCTGGCCCGGGTATCCATCGGCGAATGGAGCGACTACCCCGGCATGCCCGAACCCAAGCACCGCACCTTGGCCGAAGGCAGCACCGTCGTCAACAGTCTCCTGCCGTATTGGGTTCAGCACGGCCGCGTCGGCATCGTTCCGGGCATCGAACGCTTCGAGGGCAAGACCGTCCACTTCACGGACGGCACGGCCCGGGAATACGACACGATCCTCTGGGCCACCGGCTTCCACTCGAGCGTCCCCTTCCTTGACGCCAACCTGGTCCCCCGCCGGAAGGGTGCGCCCATCCGTTACGGCGCAGGGATCATCCCCGAAGGACTGGAAAAGCTGTACTACGTGGGCATGATTGCACCCCGTGGCCCGCAGATCCCCGTTTACGGCATGCAAACCAAACTCGTGGCCAGGATGATCGGCCTGCACGAGAACGCCGGCGAGCACGGCGCCAATATTGGCGCCTATATCTCCGGACTGCAGGACTCCGAAGACCGCATCGATATCGTCCGCGCCATCTGGGAGGACCAAATGAAGGACACTGAACGGCTCCTGGCCGCCTTCGCGGCCGCCCATTCCCCCGCCGTTCCGGCGGCTTCAAACGCCTAAGCCGCCAACCGCCGTCGTACGTCATCCAGCCCCAGCCAGACAGAAAGAGCTCCCCGATCACCATGACAGCGCAGTTGACGGATACGGAAACAGTTCAAACCGCCGACGCTCCCACCACCAAATCTGCCGGCCACGTCATTGTCGATTCGCTCGTGGCCCACGGCGTGAAGCGGAGCTACGTGGTTCCCGGGGAGAGCTTCCTCGATGTCCTGGACGGGCTGCACGGCTCGCCGATCCAGACGGTCGTGTGCCGCCATGAAGGCGGCGCGGCGTACATGGCCGAGGCGGACGGGAAGATGAACCAGGTGCCCGGCGTCGCGATGGTCACGCGCGGGCCGGTGCCGCCAACGCCCACGTCGGGTTGCACACAGCCTGGCAGGATTCGACGCCGATGGTCCTGTTCGTGGGCCTCATCCCGTTCGGGCACAGGGACCGGGAAGCGTTCCAGGAGTTCGATATCAAGGCCTGGTTCGATACTGGCGCCAAGCGGGTCATGGTCCTTGACCATCCGGAGCGGGCGTCCGAGATCGTGGCGGAAGCGATGTTCGCGGCCATGAGCGGACGTCCCGGTCCTGTGGTGGTGGGCCTGCCCGAGGACATCATCCGCCAGCAGATCGAGCCCGCCCTGCACCCCACCATTCCGGTGGCGACGGGCGGGATGACCAGCTTTGATGCCAAGGCTGTGGAAGCGGCCCTGGTGTACTCCTCCAAACCCCTGTTCGTCACCGGAGGCAATGACTGGTCCCAGGCCGCAGCGGACCAGCTGACCGCATGGCTGGAAAAGCACCACATCCCCTCGGCTGCCGAATGGCGCACCCAGGGAACCGTTCCCTTCGATTCACCCTCCTACGTGGGGCCAATCGGCTACGGCCGCCCGCGTCCCACCTACGACCTTCTGGAAGAAACAGACCTGCTCGTCTTCGTTGGCACCGTTCCCGGGGACGTCATCACCGACGGTTTCGTGTGCCGGCAGGACTGGAACAAGAAAAACTTCCTGGTCACCATCGATCCGGCCCTCCGTGGCCGCTCAGGCCCCGTCTCCTGGCAGATCGTGGCCAAACCCGACGTATTCGTCCGCGACCTCGTGGAAATCGAACTGCCCTTCCGCGAAGACTGGAAAGTGTGGACGCACCGGATGCGGGGCGAGCAAATGGCATTCGCATCGCTCCCCTCTTCAGAGCCACGCCCGGGCCCAGCCCGGATGGACACCCTCATGGCCCACCTGGTTCCAGGCCTTCCCGAGGACGCGATGGTGAGCTTCGGAGCCGGCGAACACACCAACTGGGCACACCGGTATTTCCCCACCCGACGCTACGCCTCCATGCTCAGTGCAAGGAATGGCTCCATGGGCTACTCCATCCCCGCAGCGATCGCCGCATCCTTGGCTCATCCTGGCCGCAGGATAGTCACCGTTGCCGGCGACGGCGAATTCCTGATGAACGGCCAGGAACTGGCCACCGCGGCGCAATACGGAGCCACTCCCCTGGTTATCGTCATGGACAACCAGGAATACGGCACCATCCGCACGCACCAGGAACGCCACTATCCCGGCCGCGTCTCCGGAACCCAACTCCGGAACCCTGACTTCGCGATGATGGCTTGCGCGTTCGGCGGGTTCGGCATCCGCGTCGAAGAGGACAAGGACGTCCCTGCAGCACTGCAAGCGGCACTCAACGCCATCGAGAAAAACCACGTTTTCGCCCTGATCCATCTCGTGGTGGAACAGCGCGTCAAGGCCTACTAGCATCGTTCACCGCCCAAGGAGTCCCCCATGAAATCCCGAACCGCCCTGCTGGACCGCAAGCCTTTACTGGCTGCCTCTTCGCCTGCACGCCTCCGTTCGCTCGTCGTCATCAACGCGGTACCGATGGGTCCGGACTGCGACGACGACTGTCCCTTCTGCCAAGGTCCCGAAACCGACTGACCCTCAGGCCCTTCGCACCACGTAGATGGCCCCGGTGGAGATGTCCTCTTCGAGTTCCTCGAGGGAGCGTCCATGGGTCTCGGGGACCTGGGTTGCGATGAAGATGATGGCCAGCACCCCGACCCCCGCGAAGAGGAAGAAGGTGGTGGAGATCCCAAGAGCGGTGACGACGGAGGGAAAGTAGAGACTGATGACGGCGTTGGCGATCCAGAGGAAGAACACTGCGATGCCCATGCCGAAGGTGCGGATTTTCAGCGGGAAGATTTCGGAGAGTGTCACCCATACCGCGATATTGAGGAAGGTCTGCATGGAGCCAACAAAGCCCACGACAAGGAGCAGGATCACCCAGGGCCGGTAACCGGCATCCGCCGGGATGGCGAACGAACATGTGCCAATGAGCAGGTGCATCGTGGTTGTCAGGATGAAGCCGGTCAGCAGGAGCTTGCGGCGTGCAATACGCCCCATCATGGCCAGTCCGGCGATGCTTCCGACGACGGAGATGACGCCGGGGGCGATGTTGGCCACGAGCGCTCCGCTTGCGTCAAAGCCGGACTGCGTGAGGACCGTTTGGCCGTAGTACATGATCGAATTGATGCCCGTCAGCTGCTGTGCGACGGCCAGCCCGATGCCGATGAGGATGATTCGCAGGATCCATGGGTTCCGCAGGGCACCGATTCCGTCGCCCTCGGTGTTTTTCTCCTCTTCGGTGAGCTGGCGGACCTCCGCGAGTTCAGCTTCGGCGCGGGATTCCGGCCGTACCTGCTTGAGGACGGCGAGCGCTTCAGCCTCCCGTCCCTTGGACAAGAGCCAGCGCGGACTTTCAGGTACGCCCAACATGCCGATGAAGAGGGCGGCAGCAGGAAGTGCCGCAACCGAGAGCATGATGCGCCAAACACCCTCATGCTGGCCCCAAAGGCTGCCGATAATGGCATTCGCAATGAAGGCGGCCAGTGCCCCCACCACGATCATGAGTTCATTCCTGCCGGCCAGCGTGCTCCTTTGTTCGGCCGGCGCGATTTCCGCGAGGAACACGGGAACCACAACCGACGCTCCGCCCACGGCCAGGCCGAGAATAAACCGTGCGACGGCCATCACCTCGAAATTTGGCGAGAACACGCAGGCCAGCGTTCCGGCAAAGAACATCATCGCCAGTGCAAGGATCGTGATTCGGCGGCCCAGGACGTCCGCGAGACGGCCACCTGACACGGCCCCGATCGCTGCCCCGACAAGCAGGGAACTTGTCACCACTCCCTCGGTGAACGAGCTGAGCCCCAGCTCCGCCTTCATGGGCTCCAAGGCGCCGTTGATGACACCGGTGTCGTACCCGAACAGAAGGCCGCCCAGGGTGGCGATAACGGTGACAAGGCCCAGGCGCTTCGTATGTAAGCCAGAAGCGGGTGCCGGCCGCGCCTGTGAGATCTGCGTGTCTAGCATGAGACTCCTTTGTCGTCGCCCGGCATCTACAGCGCTCTAGATAGAACGGACCTGACAGGCTGTTAATGGGACGAGGGTGAATAACAGAATAACCAAAAACTTTGCCGGGACGTGACCTCGGCCACGTGCCCAGGGGGCCAAGGGGCTGTGCCACCGCCGTGTTGCAGCGCTTTTTACCGCTACCGGATGAAGGTGCCTGCCTGGCGCCGGCGGGTGAGCAAGCCCTTTCGTTCCAGGTAGGTCCATGCGCTGCGCACGGTGGCGACGGCGAGGTTCAGCTCCCTGGCCATGTCTGAGTCCGGCAGCAGTTTTGTTCCGTGGCTGATGGATCCATCCGCAACTGCGCGTTCCAGGCTCTGGGCGAGTTGGTAGTAAAGGGGTTCCGGACCGCTGCGTTTCAGCTGCAGCAGCTGTGAGTAGGGTGCTCCCGCCCCGGGCGCCCCCATGCTGAGGGCACCCGAGGCAGCGTTGCCGGTGTTGTCAGCGCGCATCAGCAGCGGCCGGCGCGGGTTCGGCGAACCGGAGGCTGTGGACTCCGCAGCCCCCGAGGTAGTTGCGGGTCCGCTGGGCGATGGGCAGGGGCGCGTCGGGCGGGCATGGGAACATGTCCTGTTCGACGATGGCGAAGACATCCACTCCGCGTTTGGCGACGGCTTCGAGCAGCGGCGGGAATTCCGGCACGCCGAGGGGCGGTTCGGTCATGGCGCCGAGGGTTACGGCTTCGCTGAATGAGAGGTTCCCGGCCTGGACCCTGGCGACAACCTCGGGGTTGACCTGCTTGAGGTGCAGGTAGCCGATGCGCTCCGGGTGGCGGTTGATGATAGCGAGGTTGTCTCCCCCGCAGTAGGAGACGTGGCCGGTGTCCAGGCAGAGGTTCACGTATTCCGGGTTGGTGTTCTCCAGAAACCGGATGATGTTCTCCTCGGTGTCCACGTGGCTGTCCGCGTGCGGGTGGTACTGGAGGTGAACCCCGTATTCCTCGAACATTGCCTTGCCGAGCCGGTCCGCGCCGGAGGTTTTCGCTGCCCACTGTTCGGCGGTCAGCTCGCCGGGCTCAAGTTCTTCACCCGTGAACAGGTCGCGCCACATTTCGGGAAGGACGACGACGTGTTCCCCGCCGAGCGCGGCTGTGAGGGCGGCGACGTCGGTCACCTGGTTCCACACGGCGTCCCAGGAGCCGGGCTGGTGGAGCCGTTCCGAGACCGTGCCGGCGGAGAGCCGCAGGCCGCGGGATCCGAGTTCGTCCTTCAGCTGGGCCGGATCGGTGGGCAGGTATCCGTAGGGGCCCAGTTCGATCCACTGGTAGCCTGCGGCGGCGACTTCGTCGAGGAAGCGGGTATAGGGGACCTGGTTGGGGTTGTCCGGGTACCAGACGCCCCAGGAATCGGGGGCAGTGCCGACGCGGATGGTGGCCATAGGTGTTCTCCTGTCTAAAAGTCCGTTGTCGGGGTTAGGCCGGCTGGGGGTGGTTGATGTCCGCGGTGGTGTTGGTCTCGGCTGCTTCCAGGGCTGCTCCGACGACGCCCATCATGGCCAGTGCGGTGTTGAAGTTGGTGTCCATGGTGCGGTTGTCGCGGACACAGCGGAGGAACTCCTGGATCTCAGCGACGAAGGCTTCGGCGTAGCCGGTGCCGACCCCGGCGCCGGGCATGGCGGCGACGTCGTTGAAGTAGGGGTGTTCGGGTCCGGTGAAGATCCGGCGGGGGCCGTTGACGGCTGCGGCGGCGGTGCCGTTCTGGAAGAGGTGGAACTCGCCGGCGCTGATCGAATCGAAGAGCGCGTGCCCTTCGGACCCGAACACTTCCACGCCCAGGGAGTTGGGGATGCCGCTGGCGATCCGGCTGAGGCTGATTTGGCCGACGGCGCCGCCGTCGAATTCGACGGTGACCAGGGCGACGTCGTCATTGGTGACGGGACCGCGTTCGCTGGTGGTGGTTCCGCCGTGGCCGATCGCACCGGCTGCGGGCTTGGGGCGTTCGGTGATGACGGTCCGCAGCGTGGAGTTCAGAACCCGGCTGACGGGCCCGACGACGAACTGGGCAGCGTCGATGGCATGGGCTCCGATGTCCAGGAGGGCTCCGCCGCCGGACTGTTCCTGGGAGTAGCGCCAGGACAGGGCGCCGGAGGGGTCAGCGGCGTAGTCAGCGTTGTACCAGGCACGCACGGTGTGGATCTGGCCGACGGCGCCGTTCTCCACGGCCTGGGCGAGCGCGGCCAGGCCGGGCAGGCGGCGGAAGGAGAACCCGACGCCGGTGACGGCGGTGGAGGCCTGGGCGAGGTCGGCGAGCCAGGCAGCTTCCTCACGGGTGCGGCCGATGGGCTTCTCGGCGAAGAGGTGCTTGCCGGAGGCGATGACCTTGGGCAGGATCTGGGCGTGCAGGTGGTTGGGCAGGGCGACGCTGACGGCATCGATTTCCGGGTTGGCCAGGAACGCGTCGATGTCGGCGACGGCGTTGGCGAAGCCGTAGCGCTTGGCGACGGACTGGGCGAGTTCGAGGTTGGGGTCGGCGATGGTGTGCAGCTGGACGTCGACGTCGGCGAGGTCGCGGGCCATCATGGCGTTGCGGTAGCCGAAGGCGTGGGCCTGGCCGGCCATGCCTGCGCCGATGATGCCGATGCGGAGCGTGGTAGTCATGTGTTCTTCTCTTTCTGGCCTAGCGGCCGGTTCTTTCTGGCCTAGCGGCCGATGCTGTGGAGTTCGTGCTGGAGGGCTTCGAGTTCGGCGCCGCCGGACATCTGCTGGGCGAGGTCGGCGATGGTGATCTGGTCTTTGGAGTAGTCCCCGATGGTCCGGCCGCGCTGGAGGAGGACGAAGTGGTCGCTCACCGGGTAGGCGTGGTTGGGGTTGTGGGTGATGAAGATGACCCCGAGGCCGCGGTCCCGGGCCTGGACGATGTACTTCAGGACGACGCCGGACTGCTTGACGCCCAGCGCGGCGGTGGGTTCGTCCAGGATCAGCACCCGCGCCCCGAAGTACACTGCCCGGGCGATGGCCACGCACTGGCGTTCGCCGCCGGACATGGTGCCGATCGCCTGCTCGGGGTCGCGGATGGTGATGCCCATCTTGGCCAGTTCCTCGACCACGATGTCCTTGCTCTTGCGGGGTGTGAGGAAGCCCCGCCGGGTGGGCTCGGATCCGAGGAAGAAGTTCCGCCAGATCGGCATGAGCGGTGAGAGTGCGAGGTCCTGGTAGACGGTGGCGATGCCGCGCTGCAGGGCGTCCCGGGGTGAAGCGAACCGCACCTCTTCGCCGTCGACCATGAACTGGCCGCTGTCGGGGGCGTGGACGCCGGAGAGGGTCTTGATGAAGGTCGACTTGCCGGCGCCGTTGTCGCCGAGCACGGCGGTAACTTCGCCGGCGCGGACGGCGCAGGTGACGTCCTGGAGGGCGCGCACGTGGCCGAAGTTTTTGCTGATGTTGCGGACTTCGAGAATGGGGGTTGTCATGATCCCACCGCCTGTGACTTCTTCTTGAGGTAGAGGTTGATGAAGACGGCGACCAGGAGGATGGCGCCGAGGAAGAACTTGAACAGTTCGCTGGGGAACCCGGCCAGGGGCATGCCCTGCTGGACCATGCCGAAGATCAGGGCGCCGATGGATGCGCCGAGGATGGAGCCGGCGCCGCCGGTGAGGAGGCACCCGCCGATGACGGCGGCGATGATGAAGTTGAATTCGGCCCCGATACCGGTGGTGACGGTCGCTGAGGAATAGCGGACGACGGTGAGCTGGCCGACGAGCCAGGCTGCTGCTGCGGTGCCCATGAAGAGTCCGATGCGGACCTTGGCGACCGGGACGCCGACGGCCAGTGCGCCGGTGGCGTTTCCGCCGACGGCGGCGATCCAGTTGCCGATTTTGGTGCGGTTGAGGAGCACGATGCCGACGATGGTCAGGGCGATCCACCAGATCAGGGAGACCTGGAAGCCGCCGACCGAGGAGCCGAAGAGGGCCTTGGCGCTGTCGAAGCCGTTGTACTCCGAGATGCCGGAAACGGTGACCTGCTTAGTGAGGTTGGTGGTGACGGCGTAGTTCAGGCCCCAGAGCATGAACATGGTGCCGAGGGTGATGATGAAGCTGGGGAGCTTGGTTTTCTGCACCAGGAAGCCGTTGAAGAAGCCGATGGCGAGGGCGAAGACCAGCGAGGCGGCCATACCGAACCAGATGTTGGTGTTCAGCTGCGTGGTCACCAGGGCGGTGACAAGGGCGGTGGAGCCGGTCATCACGCCGGTTGAGAGGTCGAATTCTCCGCCGATCATGAGCAGTGCGACGGCAACTGCCATGATGCCGAGGGTCGCTGCTGGGTCCAGGAAGTTGCCGATGCCGGCCTGGCTGGCGAAGGCCGGGGAGATAATGGCGAAACCGGCAAAGACGACGACGGCCGCGAAGGCGGAGCCGAACTCAGGAGACATGAAGATCCGCCGGAACCGGCCGACGGTCAACTGCCGGTCGTCGGCGTCGTGAGATGCCTTCGAGGGCGCAGGTTGGGGCGCATCCACACCGGACAGGGGCGTGCTGTGTGCGTTGAGGTTTTGTGCCATGGTCATCGCGTTCCCTTGCTGACGAGGTCGGTGACGGTGTCTACGTTGTCCTTCGTGATGAAGGCCGGGCCGGTCAGTACCGGCTGGCCACCGCCGACGGTGTTGGCATTGTCGTGGTTGAGCACCAGGAAGGCGATCGGGAGATAGCCCTGCAGGTACTGCTGCTGGTCCACCGTGAACAGGATGTCCCCGGCCTTGACGGCGTTCAGCACATCGCTGCTGATGTCGAAGGTGCCAAGCTTTGCGGCGCTTCCGGCGTCCTTCATGCCGGCCAGTGCCGCTGTGGCCACCGACGGCTCCAGGGCCAGGATCGAGTCGAAGGACTTGTCACCCAGCAGCTTGGACTTCACTGTGGCCTGGATGCCCTGCGGGTTGTTCAGGTCTACCTGGAGCTTTTCAATCTGGCCGCCGAAAGCCTTGGCGGCTCCTTCGCAACGCTGCTCGAGGCCGATGTTGCCGGCCTCGTGGATGATGCAGAGCCCCTTCTTGCCCCCGGCCTCGGCGAGTTTCTGCCCGGCTCCGGTACCGGCCGCCGTCTCCGTCTGCCCCACATGCTCCAAGGCGCCGAGCTTGGCCGCGACCTCGGCGCCGGAGTTGATCGTGACAATGGGAACGTTTTTGGACTTGGCCTCCCCCAAGGCAGATCCCAGGGCGTCGGGGTTGGCCAGGGAGACGACAACGCCATTGGGGTTCTTTGCCAAGGCAGCCTGAAGAAGTGTTGCCTGCTTGGAGCCCTCCACGTCTCCCGTAATGCTGACGTTGACACCATATTGTGCGGCCGCGTCCTCGGCGCCGCGCTTGACGACATTCCAGAAAGAACCGTCCGGGTTGCCATGGATAACGACGGCGTAGGACAGGTCGCGCTTGGCGCCGCCGGCGGCGGCGTTCGCCGCACCGCCGGTCTCAGACGCCTTGCCGCCGGTGCCGCAGGCGCTCAGCCCTAATGCGAGTGTGGCCACACCAACAGCTGCCACAGACTTCCAACTCTTCATCGAGTTCCTCGTTTCAAATAACGGCCGATGTGGACGGCCGAACAGCGCCCCTGAATCAGGATTCGCGCCGGCGAACCGGCTTTTCCGCTTGCTATCGTCTGATTATCTAGAGCGCACTAGATGTGATGGTGCTAACAATCTAGAGCGCACTAGAAATGTTTGTCAAGACAACACTAGAATGAGCTTGAAGGAGGGTCCGTGAACGTAACGATGTCCGATGTTGCCCGCGCTGCGGGAGTCTCGCCCGCACTGGTTTCCCTGGCATTCCGGGATGCCTACGGCGTCAGCAAGAAGTCCCGCGAGCACATCCTGAAAACGGCTGCGAGCATGGGGTATGAACCCAACCGGGTCGCGTCAAGGCTCGCGAGCAAGTCAGACGGCACCATAGGCGTCTTCCTCCTCGACCTCCACAACGAGGTCTTCGCCGACATGTTTGATGGCATGCGGGAAGCGGCGCAGCCGCACGATCGCGAATTGGTTCTGTCCGTGGGCTCCGTTGGGGGCGCTCTCGACCGTCCGGCGCTCGATTCCCTTGTCAGGACCCGAGTGGATGTTGCAATTGCTGCGGGCCTTCTCCTGCCGGACAAGGAACTGGCTTCGTATCTGGGGCGGCTTCGCCTCGTCAGCGTGGCCCGAACCGTCCCTGGCTTCGACGCGGTCGCATCGGATAACAAGCTGGGCGCCACGATGGCGGTGGAGCATCTGCTCGAGCTCGGCCACCGACGCATCGTGCACCTGGCTTCGCCACCCACAGACGGTTATCTGGAGCGCCGCCACGGGTACATCCGGGCGATGGAAAAAGCGGGGCTCAAACCCCAGACCATCACATGCGACTACAGCAGGAGTGCCGCCGCAGCCATCGCAGCACCGCTGTTGGACTCGGCAGAGCGCCCCACAGCCATCTTCACCCACAATGACCAGACAGCGCTGGGCGTCCTCGACGCCGCCCATGCGCTGGGACTGAAAGTGCCCGAAGACATCACGGTCGTCGGCTACGACAACACTTCCGCGAGCCAGTTGCCCGGCGTCGACCTGACAACCGTGGACCTTCACCCCGTCGACCTAGGGCGACGGGCCGCCGAGGTGGCAATTCTGAGATCAATGAACCCGACTATGGAGCCCATGGTCGAAGTATTCAGCCCGTCTTTGATCGTGCGGGCCTCCTCGGCGCCCCCTCCGGCGTGAGCCCGGAGAGGGTGCGCGGATGGGGGTGTGGCGCGCCCGCTAAATCGGCTGCGTCGTCAAGAGAGTGAGCCCGACTTCCTGAACGGTGGTGATTCCGCCGAGCAGGGAAAGGGAGCCCACAGTGGCCTGATGTGCTTCCGGGCTGGCGGCCGAGCAGGCGTCCTCGACCAGAAATACTTTGTATCCGAGATCAACTGCCGCACGGGCGGTGCTTTCGACGCTCAGGTTGGTTGCCACTCCGGCGAATAGCAAGGTGTCGATGTTCCGTTCGGAGAGCAGCTTATGCAGTTCCGCGTTCATGCCACCCACCGAGGCGTGCGTGATGACAGTGTCATTCGCCGTCGGCGCGAGAGGTTCAACGATCTGGGCAAGGGCGCTGCCGTCCTTGAGGGAGCCGCCCTGCCGCACCTCCTGCAGCAGCGGTGAGTTCGGTACGAGGTTGCTGTAGTCAGGAGCGAAGGCAACCCGAGTGTAGATTACGTGGATTCCGGCCTTACGGGCCGCGCCCAGCAGGTTACCGATTTTCTCGATGACACCGCGGCGCCTGACCTCCTCGTGGAAAAACGATGCAAAGGCCCCCTCCTGCGCAACAATGTCTCCCTGGCAGTGGACAGCGATAACAGCTGTTCTTTCGGCAATGAGTTCCATTGGTTTTCCTCCCAGCTTCCCGGCACCACAACGACTCGTGTTCATAGACTGACAGATGAGGGTGCCTGCGGCAGGCATCTCTGCCGTGTCTTGGCTTACCGGGATCTAGTCCAGCCGCACGCCCCGGAGCAGCGCGAGCGTTCCGCCCACTACAAGGGCTGAGGCGAGGAAGACTCCGGCGGCACCGAGCCCTGCTGCCACCACACCGATGGTACTGGGCAGCACCACCTGCCCCACCCGGTTCCCGGCCAGTCGGAGGGCAAGCGCCCGGCCACGCTGGCCTTCTGGAGCCTGGGACGAGAGCCAGGACATGGTGAGGGGCTGGCCGATGCCAAGGCCCAGCCCGAGAACGGCCATGACAACAAATAACAGCCAGGCCGGCATCGGAATGGCCGCCGCCGCCAACGCGACCGTGGACAGGGCAAGGCTCAACACCAGCAACCTCATGCGGCCGATCCTTCGCGAGACCCGTCCCAGGAGGAGCCGGGAGACCATGGAAAACACCGCGCGGACTGTGAGCATGGCGCCGACAGTTGCGGCCGTCAGGCCGCGGTCGGTACCCAGGGCAGGGAGGTAGACCATGATCAGGTCCACCACGGCCAGGACAGTGGCACTGGTGGCCAAAGCCCGGGCAACACCGGGAGCCTTGAGCAAGGAAACAGCACTGGCTTTGCCGCCATCTGCCGCGGTAGCCCTTCTCTTGCCTCCGTTGACCTCCACGGAGAGCACGAAAGTAGTCACAAATAGCACCAGGCTCATGCAGACGGACAGGAGGAAGATCGCCTGGGTGTCGGGGCGGACGGAGGCGCCGCCCACCAGGGCAATGGCCATGGGTCCCAGCGCCTGCCCAAGTGATGCGGCGAATGTCAGGTACCCGAAAGCTGAGTCCATTCGGGAGGAGGCCGCGTTATTGGCTATCACCGCTTGCTGTCCCACCACACAGGCCAGCTGGCCGGCGCCAAGCAGTGCAGTTCCGATGACCAGCGCGACGATCGATGATCCTGCCAGCAGGAGGAAGGACGAGCAGGCAAGGACGACGCCGGACCCGATCGCCATCAGCCGGCGTTCACCCAGGCGGTCCACCAGACCGCCGGTGGGGACGGCGAGCAGCAGGGGAAAGACTGCGTAGCTGGCTGCCAGAAGCCCCAAGGCAAAGTCGGGAACGTCCAACTCGAGGGCCCGGTAGGTGGCGGCCGGGCGCACGAGGAACGTGACGGCCTGGATCAGCGCGGAGTGCGTGAGAAGGGCGGCAGCCGAGCGGCGTCCAAGTTCACCAATCATGAGATGCCAAGACCGCTGCCGGAAATCACCCGCAGTGCCGCATCCCGGGCGGCGATGACATGCTCGAAGGCGGTTTTGGCGGCCTGCTCCGGGTCACCGCCCGCCACGGCGTCCACCAGCGTCCGGTGCTGGGTGAGGGCCTGGTCCCGCCGTTCCTGGGTGCTGTTGGTGAAGTGCCGGTACCGCTCCATCTGGCTGGAAATCTGGTCATGGAACCGTCGGGCCCACGAGTTTCCGGCAATTTCGGCAATCTTCGCGTGCAGCGCCATGCCTTGCTGCATCGCGTCGTCGGCGAACTCCACCATGGCGGCATTCCGGGCAAGGATGCCATGGAGCGCTTCAATGTCGGCCGCCGTCGCTTTCAGGCAGGCATTCCGCGCCATCAGGGATTCCATTGCGGCTCGAACCTCATACAGTTCGGAGATCACTGCTTCGTCGAGTTCCGGAACCAGCACACCGCCGGTGGCCTGCTGCTCCAGCAGGCTCTCGGAAATCAGGCGCCTGATCGCTTCCCGCAGGGGCGTGCGGCTGACCCCGAGCGCCGCCGCCATCGCAGGTTCGTATATCCGTTCCCCGGGTTTCAGCTCAAGCGTCAGGATCTGCCGCTTCAGTTCGGCATAAGCGACATGGGCGCCGGTATTCCGGGCAGGGGTATCAGGCACGAACTCGACCTCCACAAAGAAACGTACTTGTATACAGTTATACAGCAATGCCTATAAGGCTGGGGGTGGCGAGTAGCCCGGAAGTGCCGTCCCGCCCCTCCTTTATTCAGGCCAGCGGTTATTCAGGCCAGCGGTGGACCCGCATCCCCGTGGTCGGCGGGGCGATCGCAAGCAGGACCCGGGGCGGCGACGCCGTCTGGACCGGCTCCAGGTCCCCGAGGAATCATGTCAAGATGCCCGCCTGGGTTGATTCGTGGAATCATTTGATTTTGCCCGGATGGCGGGCTGCTTCTTGGGGGCTTGCTTGGCGGTGGTCAGGGTCAGGAGCTCTGTGCAGAGGGCCTGGATCTGGCGTTGGATGGCGGCCGGGTTCAGTGGCCGGTTTTCACGTTTCAGGCGGGCTTTGGTGGCTTTGGTGACGGTGCCGGTGTCGGCCAGGACGCGCTGGAACGGGGTGGCGGGCGCGTCGTAGGTCTTGGTGACCTTCGCGCCGGTCCGGACTTTCGCGACGAGTTTTTGCTGGGGTCCGAAGTGGTTGGTCAGCAGCCGCTGGAGCGCCCAGATCCGGTTCAGCAGTTCCAGCTCGCCGGGTGTGTCGTAGCGGTGGTAGCCGACGGTCTGACGGATGACGTGCCAGTTCTTCTGCTCGACATGGGCGCCGTCGTTCTTGTTCCCGGACCGGGACCGGGTGAAGGTCAGTTTCTCCTGCTCACACCAGCGGAAGAGTTCCCAGTTGATGAACTCCGAACCGTTGTCCGAATCGATCCCCAGGATCGGAAACGGGAACGCGGCGGTGGCGTCCTTGATCGCCGCGAAGACCCATTTCTGCGCCTTGTTCCGCACCGACCGGGTCTCCGTCCAACCGGTCGCGATGTCAGTGATATCAAGGGTGAAGCAGAACTCGCCCTGGTTATTGCCGCCCTCGTGGCCGACCAGATCGATCTCCACGAACCCGGGCACCGCATCATCCCACTCGGCCCAGGTCCTCACCGGAATCGAGTCCTTCAGCAGCGTTCCAGGTTTGGTGTGGGACCGGCCGCGGGGCTCCAGTTTCGCCCGGTCGGCCTTGAGCCGGCGGTCGATGGTCGCCGGTGAGATCGTCAGCAGCTGGGCCGCCGTGGCGGCGTCAATGCGGAGCTCTTTAAACCGCCGCAGCCGCGGGACCAGGTCCGGCAGCGCTGCTGCGAGGAGCCGCCCGCAGGGCGTTCCCTGGACCGCCCAGCAGAACCGCAGCGCCTCGATCACCGGTTCCCCGTACAGAGGCGGCCGAGTCGGCCTGGGCAGCACGGCCCTCAGTACCAGCGCCTGCCGCAGGGCCTTGCGGGCGTGGTCGCGGTGCCATCCCGTCGTCGCGCACAGCTCATCGAGAATCTGCTTCTTCACGGCCCGGTCCGAGCGGGCGTAGCGGGTGGCGATGACCTTCGTGACAGCCCTGCGTTCACTCATCGAAAGCTCCATGGCTCACAGTGCCGACACGGCAAACGCCACCCCGGCGGACACGCCGCTACGCGGGCATTCTCAAATGATTCTTCGAATACCGCTACGCGGGCATCTTTCATGAGTCAACGCGAGGTCTTGCTGCCAGCGGCCGGGACGCGCACGATGAGTGCATGCGTACATGGGCCGGTCCCAGCATGCTTGGGGGGAGAGAGATGGGCACGGACGCTGACGCCCGGACACGGACGCTGAGCGGAGACCGTCGATTTTTCCCGTTGCCGGTGTATCAGTCATGGGCTGATGTGGTTTTCCTTCATTGGAGGATTCCGGTGGCAGTAGCGGGCCCTTACATGCCCCCGGGTGTGGAGCCTGACGTGCATGCCGGGTCGACCTGGGTCGGCCTGATCGGCTTCCGGGTTACGGGTACCTGCCTGGGGCCCCGCCTAGGTCTCCCCTATGCCGGAGCGTTCACCGAGGTCAATGTCCGGCTGTACTCCCGTGACGCTGCGGGGCGGCACGGGGTGGTGTTCCTGTCCTTGGACGCGGACAGGCTCGCGTTCGTTCTGGCCGCCCGTGCCGCCGGAGTGCCATACGTATGGTCCCGCTGCCGCCCCACGGCGATGCGCGGCACCTCCCGGGGATACGGATACGAAGTGGAGCGCTTCCGCGGGCAGGCAAAGTCTTCTTTCGGCGCCTATCCGGACATGGACCACCCGGCCCTGGACGGATTGTCATTCTGGCTCACAGCCCGGTTCGGACTCCATACCCGTGCGGGGCGGCGGGTCTTTTACCTGCCCATTGCCCACCGGCCCTGGCCGCTGTACTGCGCTGCGGCAGCCGCATGGGAAGACGCACTGGTCTGCGCCGCCGGAATCACGGTCCACGGCCCGCCTGACTCAGTGCTGTACTCCCCCGGCGTCCGGACGCAGTTCGGGCAGCCCCGGCAGGTTCTCGGCTGACCCTGGCAGCGCCAACCCGACGTAACGGATTCCTCGCAACGAGTGTCGGATGGCGCACTCACGTTGCTCCCCCGCCGGAACGGGCCGCCAGGCGGTCGGCTACTGCTTGAATAAACCCTTCGGTAGTGACGGCTTCGGCGTGAGTGGGGACTAACCGGGCCAGGTCGGCAGTCATCGTTCCCTCCTCAACGGTTTTGACCGTGGCAAGCTCAAGATCGGCGGCGAAGCCGGCCAGTGCAGTGTTGCCGTCCAGGGCCGCGCGGTGTGCGAGTGCGCGGGTCCAGGCGTAGATGGTGGCGGTGGGGTTGGTGGAGGTGGTTTCGCCGGCTTCCCGGCGGCGGTGGTGCCGGGCGATGGTCCCGTGGGCGGCCTCGGTGAGCTGGATGCTGCCGTCCGGGGAAGTGAGGACGGAGGTCATGAGTCCTGGGGAGCCGAAACCCTGGGCGACGATGTCCGACTGGACGTCGCCGTCGTAGTTCTTGCAGGCCCAGACGTAGCCCCCTTCCCATTTAAGGGCGGAGGCCACCATGTCATCAATGAGCCGGTGCTCGTAAAAGAGTGCGGCTGCTTCGAAGCTGGACTGGAACTCGTCGGCGTAGACGCTCTCAAAGACGTCCTTGAAGTGTCCGTCGTAGGCCTTGAGCACGGTGTTCTTGGATGAGAAGTACACCGGGTAGCCGCGTGTGAGCGCGTAGGCGAAGCAGGCCCGGGCGAAGTCGCGGATGGAATCGGTGTAGTTGTACATGCCCATAGCCACTCCTCCACCCTTCGGGAAGGCGGCGACCTCGTGGCTGGTGGCCGGGGACCCGTCGTCGGGCGTGTAAGTCAGCGTGAGCCGCCCGGCGCCGGGGACCGCGAAGTTCACCGCCTTGTACTGATCGGCGTGGGCATGGCGGGCGATGACGATCGGCTTAACCCACCCTGGGACGAGCCGGGGCACGGAATCGATGATGACGGGTTCGCGGAAGATGACCCCGTTCAGCTCATTTCGCAGGGTGCCGTTGGGCGAGGGCCAGAGCTTGGTGAGCCGGTACTCCGCCGCACGCGCGGCATCCGGCGTGATGGTGGAGCATTTCACTCCCACCTGGTGCTCGGCGACAGCCTTCGCGGCCTGGAGCGTGACGCTGTCCCCGGTCCGCTCGCGGTTGCGGAGCGAGAGGTCAAAGCGCAGGATGGGCACCTCGACGTTCGGGGTGATGAGTCTGTCCTTGACGAGGGTCCACATGGTGTGGGCCATCTCGTCGCCGTCGATTTCAACGATGGGCTGGTTGACGCTGACCTTGTTCATGCTGTTTCGGGTTCCTTTGCAGGTGAGGCTTCGATGGTGGTGCGCAGCAGGGAGGGGATGACGCCGCCGACGCGGAGCAGGGCAACGTCGAGTTCGGTTTCGACGGCGGCGCTTGCGTTGAACTCCTCGGTCCGGCCGTCTGCGAGGTGCAGGACAACACGGATCCGGGTGCGCGGGGCAAGTGCGCCGGCGGGTGCAACGATCTCGATCCGGTCCCCGGGCCGCAGATCCTGAAGCCTGCCGCGGACATTCTCGGGGGCGATAAGCGGCAGCACACCCATTCCGATGAGGTTGGAGCGGTGGATCCGCTCGAAGCTGCCTGCGATGACCGCCCGCACACCGAGGAGCCTCTGGACTTTGGCTGCCCAGTCGCGGGAGGAACCGGTGCCGAACCTTTCGCCGGCGATGATGACCGTGGAGTTCCCTTCCCGGCGGTATCGGTCGGCAGCCTCTGGCAGTGGCAAGACCTCGCCGCTGGGGCCGTGCACGGTGTGGGCAACCGGCAGGCCGCCGGGGATTGCGGTCCCGAGGTGGTTGTTGACGGTCTTGTTGTGGAACCCGCCGCGGAGCATCACTTCCCAGTTGCCGCGCCGCGAGGCAAAGACGTTGAGATCGGCCCGGTCTTCGCCGCGTTCCACCAGGAAGTCTGCCACGAGGCTGTCTGCCGGGATCGCGCTGGCCGGGGAGATGTGGTCTGTGGTGATGTCATCGCCAAGGACCAGCAGGGGGTGGGCGATGTAGTGGCCCAGCTGGCTTCCCTGGTCTGGCGAGGCAAACGGTGGCCGGCGCAGGATTGTGGAGCCGGGGTCCCAGGGGAAGAGCGGCGTGTCGGGTGCTTCGAGCCGGGACCACATGGGATTCCGCACGGCCACCGAGAAGTCCCTGGCGAAGTCCAGCGGGTCTTGTCCCGCTTCCCACGCCACATCTATTTCCGCCTGTGTCGGCAGCAGGTCAGCGAGCCTGACCGGTGCACCTTCCGCGCCGCTCCCGGCACGGAAATCGTAGGAGGCCAGGTCGACGTCCGCCCGGCCGGCCAGGGCGTAGGCCACGACGAGGGGCGGGGACATGATGAAGCCGAGGTCAAGGTCCGGATGTACCCGGCCAGGGAAGTTGCGGTTGCCGGAGAGGATGGCCACCGGGCGGATCCTGCCTTCGTCCAGGCTTGCCCTGATGCGGTCGGGAAGGGGGCCAGGGTTGCCAATGCAGGTAGTGCAGCCAAAACCAACGATGTCGAAACCGACCGCACCGAGGTCTTCCAGCAGGCCGGAGCGCTTGAGGTAACTGGCCGCCGCGGGCGACCCCGGGGCGAGTGAGGTTTTGACCCATGATGGCAGGCCCAGTCCCAGCTTTCGGGCCTTGGCGGCAACCAGGCCGGCAGCGATCAGCAGCTTGGGGTCCGTGGTGTTGGTGCAGCTGGTGATCGCGGCCAGCGCAACGGGGAACAGCGGCAGGTCCCCGGCATGTTCCCGGAGGGGATTTTCGGTGTGCAGGACCGCCGGTATCTCTGCCAGCGCGAGCAGGTCCTGCGGGCGGCGCGGCCCCGCAGCGCGCAGTTCGATGGCTGCCAGATCAACCGTGATGGTGGAGGTGTAGTCGGGCTCAGCATCCGGGTCGAACCAGAAGCCGCAGGCCCGGGCGTAGGTTTCCACGAGGGTGCGTTGGAATTCGCTGCGGCCTGTTTCACGCAGGTAGTCCAGGACGTTTGCGTCGATCGGGAAGTAGCCGGTGGTGGCCCCGTATTCGGGCGCCATGTTGGACACCACTGCCCGCTGCCCCACCGTCAGACCGGCCACACCGGGACCGTAGAACTCCACGAATTCACCCGATACCCCCATGGCACGCAGGCGCTGGGTGACGGTCAGGGCCAGGTCAGTTGCAGTAGCACCGGGAGGGAGGGCGCCCGTCAGCCTGACACCGATGACGTCCGGAATCCGGAGGGTGGTGGGCATGCCGAACATAACAGTCTGGGCTTCAAGGCCGCCGACGCCCCAGCCAAGTACGCCAAGGCCATTGATCATGGGCGTGTGGCTGTCCGTGCCGATCATCATGTCCGGGACTGCCCACGGCAGGCCGCCGTCGTGATCTTCAACCGTGGTGACTACCGTGGCCAGCTGCTCGAGGTTGATGGTGTGCATGATGCCGGTGCCCGGCGGGTTGATGTGGACTGTTTCCATCGCCTGGGATGCCCACTTCAGGAAACGGTAGCGCTCCCGGTTCCGCCGGTATTCGTGGACCAGGTTGCGGCCGGCTGCGTCCGGACGGCCGTACTCCTCAACGGCCAGCGAATGGTCGATCGAAACGTCCACTCGGAGCATGGGGTTCAGCGTGGACGGATCCACGCCGGCTTCCGCGAGCGAGTCCCGCATTGCCGCCACGTCCACCAGGGCTGGGGTGCTGGTGGTGTCATGCATCAGCACCCGCTGCGGCCAGAACTCCAGTTCCTCTTCAGAGCTGCGGGCCCGGAGCCAATTGCGCAGGTTCCCGACCGTCCGGGCGGCTTCCGCCGGCACTGACCTGCGGAGGGTGTTTTCCGCCAGCAGGCGAAGCACCATGGGCAACCGGTGGAAGTCCGGGCCCAGCGCGGCCCGGACGTCGGTAATGCGGAACCTGCGTCCCCCTACCGCAATGGCCTGATGACCAATGGTGGTTCCGGTTTGGAGCGTCATTGCAACACCTTCTCTTCGCTTTCCTGCCCCGACCGGGTAGCAGGACGTGCCGTTTGGAGTACCCAAACCGACGCTTGCTGCTTGCACTTGGGATGTTGTCCCACCGCCCCTCGTCAAGCGGACCGGTGGACAGATATAGATCATAGCTTATAAGCTACAGCGGTGGCGCTAATCACATAAAGGGCCGCTGCTGTACTCCCCGAAAGGAAGGAAGGGCGATGGAGCCCCATCCGACGTCTGTTAAGAAAACCTCCCGCATGAAGCAGGTGGCACGCGCCGCCTTCGCCGTCCTGGGCATCACCGCCGTCGCCCTGGCCTCCGTGAACGCGTCGGCAAGCGGCTCCGGAGATGACGCCCGCAACCGGCTCACCCTGATCGCGCCCGCAGGTGCGGGAGGCGGCTGGGACGGAGCAGCACGTGAAGCTCAGCAGGCAATGCGCGCGCAGGGCCTTGTCAACAACGCGCAGGTGGTGAACATCCCCGGAGCCGGAGGAACCATCGGCCTGACGAAATTCGCGGGGATGGAAGGCGAGAGCAGCACGCTGATGCTGATGGGCATCACCATGCTGGGCGCGATCAACATCAATGGCTCCGACACCACCCTGGAGGATGTCACGCCCATCGCCCGGATCACGGAGGACTACGACGTCCTGGTGGTTCCCGCCAACTCGCCCTACAACTCGGTGGATGAGTTGGTATCCGCCTGGAAGCGGAACCCCGGTTCCTTCGCTTTCGGCGGCGGTTCGCTCGGCAGCGTCGACCAGATGATCATTACGCAACTCGCCCAAGCCGGCGGCATCGAACCCACTGCGGTCAACTACATCGCATACTCCGGCGGCGGTGAACTGGCCACCTCGCTCATGTCCGGAACCATCAAAGCCTCAGTAAGCGGCTACGTGGACTTCGCGGACCAGATCGAAGCCGGACGCCTGAAGGCCCTCGCGGTCTCGGCCCCGGAACCGGTGGAGTCGATCGACGTGCCCACACTGAAGGAGCTCGGCTACGACATCAGCTTGACCAACTGGCGCGGGATGGTTGCCGCCCCCGGCATCACGCCCGAACAGAAGCAGGTACTGCAGGACATCGTGACCGAAGTGGTGCAGACCCCTGAGTGGAAAGACGCCATAGAGCGGAACCAGTGGACTGACAGATTCCTCGCCGGAGAGGAATTCGAACGGTTCATCGCCGACGAGAGTGAAGCCGTGAACAACATCTGGAACGAACTCGGCTACTGACCTCCCTGCCATCACACACAACGCTGGAGAAGACATGACAATCCTGGTCGGATACACAAAAACCCCCGAGGGCAACGCCGCCCTCAGCCACGGTCTGCAGGCGGCTGAACTTGCCGGTAAGCCCTTGGCCATCTTCCCTCTCGGGGAAATTCATCAGACTGCCACCCGCGAGGCCGGGGACGCCGCCGTGCACGAGGCGGTCGAAGCCGGTGCCACACTCCTGCACCGGGACCCGCAGGGACGGCACCCCGCTGAAGAACTCCTGGACAGCGCCATGGAAACCGGTGCCACCCTTGTGGTGATCGGCGTCCGCAACCGCTCCCGGGTCAGCAAAGTCATCCTCGGCTCCGATGCCCAGAGCATCATCCTCGGCTCGACCGTTCCCGTCCTGACTGTAAAGGCGGCCTCCGATGATCACTGAAGCAGGCAACAACGCCGAAGCTGCCAGGGAACTCCTTCCCTCTGACGGTCCGGCAAACAGCAGGCACGGATTCTGGGCGGGCCGCAGCGGCCTGGCGGTAGCGGGGATCCTCGCTGCGATCGGCGCCTACCTCACTGCGGGCATCGTGACCATGGACGTGCCGGAAGGGGCCAAAGCTCCGGGGCCGACGTTCTTTCCCATCCTCATCGTCATCGCCATTTTCGTTCTGGCCGTTCTGCTGACAGTACAGACTCTGCGGAAGCCCGAGCACGTCGCGGAAGCCGACACGGGACACCGCTTCCATACTGACTGGAAATCCCTCGGGCTCGTCTTCGGCGCTTTCCTGGCATTCGCGTTGCTGCTCATCCCGGTCGGCTGGCTCCTCTCCGCGGCAGTGCTGTTCTGGGGGGTATCCCGCGCATTGGGAAGCAGGCGCCCTTTGTTCGACGTCGGCCTGTCTCTGGTCTTCTCCTCGTGCATCCAGCTGGCATTCGGCGCCGGCCTGGGCCTTAACCTGCCCGGCGGCATCCTGGAAGGAATCTACGGCTGATGGAATCCCTTAACCTGCTCCTGGAGGGCTTCTCACAGGCCTTCACACCCATGAACCTGCTCTGGGTCTTTGTCGGCGCTTTCCTGGGCACCGCCGTCGGCGTCATCCCGGGCCTGGGCTCCTCGATGGCCGTCGCGCTCCTGCTTCCGGTGACATTCAGCCTTGACCCCGTGGGCGCTTTCATCATGTTCGCCGGCGTCTACTTCGGCGGGCTCTTTGGCGACTCCACCATGGGCATTCTGATGAACACCCCGGGCGGCTCAACCGCCATCGCCACCACCTTTGAAGGCCACCGGATGGCCAAACTCGGTCGGGCACCTCAGGCGCTGGCAACCTCCGCGATCGGTGCCTTCATCGGCGGCCTCATCGCCACCACGCTGGTGGTGTTCTTTGCTCCCAAGCTTGCCGACATCGCCGTGATGTTCGGCCCTGCCGAATACTTTGCGCTTGCCGTCTTCGCATTCATCGCCACCGCCTCCGTGGTATCAGACTCAGCCATCAAAGGCCTGTCCGCCCTCGCCATCGGCCTGGCCCTCGCAATCGTGGGTATCGACGGCATCTCCGGAGCGTCCCGCTTCACCGCCGACGTGCCCCAGCTCTTTGACGGAATCAGCATCATCGTCATCACGGTCGGCATCCTGGCCCTGGGCGAAGTCTTCCACGTTGCTGCTCGCATCCACCGCGATCCGAAGCTCTCAGCAATCGCCGTGTCCGGCCGCCCCTACCTTTCAAAGCGGGAATTCCGTGAGGCATTACCCGCGTGGCTCCGGGGTACGGCCTTCGGCGTGCCCTTTGGTGTCATTCCGGTGGGCGGCGCCGAAGTGCCCACTTTTATGGCCTACGGAACTGAGCGCCAGCTGGACCGCAAGCGCCGCGAACCGCAGTTCGGCAAGGGGGCGATCCGCGGCGTCGCAGCACCGGAGGCAGCCGGCAACGCCACCTCCGGCACCGCGATGGGCGCCCTCCTGGCACTCGGCCTGCCCACGTCAGCCACGGCAGCAATCATGCTGGCAGCGTTCCAGCAGTACGGGCTGCAGCCCGGACCGCTCCTGTTCGAACGCAACGCCGACCTGGTGTGGGCCTTGCTGGCGAGCCTCTTTATCGGTCTGGTGGTCCTGCTGGTCCTTAACCTTCCCTTCGCCCCGCTGTGGGCCAAGCTGCTGCTGATCCCCAAGCACTACCTGTATGCCGGCATCACAGTCTTTTGCGGCCTCGGCGTCTACGCCACCAGCGCAGCTGTTGCCGACCTTTACATCGTGCTGGCCATCGGAGTCCTTGGTTTTGTTCTGCGCCGGTACGGCTTCCCGCTGGCTCCCATCATGATTGGCGTCGTCCTCGGCCCCCTGGCCGAGACCAGCCTGCGCAACGCCATGATGTCCAGCGGCGGCCAGGTTTCAGTCCTGATCGACAGCCCCGTCACATGGACGCTCTACGGGATTCTGGCCATGGTGCTCGCCTACACACTCTGGCGCCGGATCACTGCCCGCGCCCGCCAGGACGTCTAGCAACTCCCGACGCTCACCGAGTTCCGGGGTGGAGCGCGCCACGGCGCCTCCACCCCGGTCTCAACCAGGTAGGGCGGGGAACCGCGAGGCGGTAATGTAGCCCATAGCCTATGAAGTAGGAAGGCGCGTAAGGAGCACACCGTGTCAATCCCTCCCATTGCACTGACGAAAAGCGCCTACGCCTACGACGAATTGCGCCGCCGCATACTTACCGGCCAGATCAAGCCGGGCTCAGTCTTCAGCCAGACAATGCTCGCCCAGGAACTCGGAGTCAGCACCACTCCCCTGCGCGAAGCCCTCCGCAGGCTCGCCGCCGAAGGCATGGTGCAACTTGACTCGCACAGGGATGCCAGAGTCACCCCCCTCACCGCAGACGAAGCGCGCAACCTCTACGTCATCCGGGAAAACCTCGACCCGCTGGCCGCAGCGCTGGCCGCCACAAGCCGAACACCGGATGACGTCTCGAGTATCGAAGCGGCATTAAAGCGGCTCACTCCGCTGAGTGATTCCAGCGATTTGGATGCACTGACAGCACACCGCAACTTCCACCGTGCCATCTACGTGGCATCCCACAACCCTCTCCTCATCGGAATCCTCGAGGGTCTGTGGGATAAAGCAGACCAGTACCGCCAGATTGGATTGCAAAACCAGCAGGACTCCTCAGCGGACCAGGACCGCGTCCAGCAGGAACACGTCCAGATAGCCGAAGCCGTTATTGCCGGTCAGGCCGATCGTGCCCGTGAAGTCATGCAGCGGCACGTCCTTGGAAGCCTGGGCCGGAGGGCAATCGATGTCCTCGAAGGGCCCAAATAGCTGGAAGAGCCAGCTCACGCGCCGCGCCATCTAGCGGTTTTGAGAACCATGACAGCCGGTGGGTCTGTGTCGTTGGGAGCATCCGCTTGTTGTCCGCACCGGGGGCCGGGCGCTCCTGTTACCAACGCGTACTGTGCCTCCCCCAGCCGGGTCGCCGTGACCGTTGGGGGCCGGGCGCAGGGCGTCCGACGGCGGCACCCGGCATGCTTCCGAATGTTTCCAGCATGTTAACTGGGGCGGGAATTTGTGCCTCCGAATTTCTCACGTAAATGTTTATGGATCCCTCGCGTAAACGAATTCCCTCACGTAGTTTTGCTTGTGAAAGGAACGCAGGTGACCGGCATCACACCGGATGACCTGCACCGGAGACGAACAGTTCCGGCAGCGACGCCGGCACCGAGAATCCAGGGACCTTTCGGCCTTGTGGCCCCCACGGAAACACCACCACCGCCCGTACCGGGTGTGCGCGGTCTTTTCGTGCCTCGGGCATCCTCATTTTCGTTCTATCTAGGAGATAAGCATGACTCTTGATATTGAATCTTCGACTGTTGTTGGGGTGGCGCATCCGTTGGATCCGTTGTCGCGGGAGGAGATTTCGCGTGCGGTGGGGATTTTGAAGGCTGGTCCTGCTGCGGCGGAGTCGTTCCGTTTTATCAGTGTTGAGCTGCGTGAGCCGTCCAAGGCTGATCTGCGCAATGGTGTGCAGGTGGTCCGTGAGGCGGACGCGGTGCTGGTGGACCGGGCGGTCGCGCGGTCGTACGAGGCGGTCGTGAACCTGGAGACGGGCACGGTGGATGCGTGGAAGCAGCTGGCGGAGAATGTCCAGCCGCCGTTCATGCTTGATGAGTTCGCCGAGTGCGAGGAAGCGTGCCGGAAGGACCCGAACGTTATCGCCGCGTTGGCCAAGCGGGGCCTGACGGACCTGGACCTGGTCTGCTTCGAGCCGTGGAGCGTGGGGTATTTCGGTGAGGACAACGAGGGCCGGCGCCTGATGCGTGCCCTGGTCTTCGTCCGGGACGAGGCCGATGACAGCCCGTACGCGCACCCGATCGAGAACTTCATTGTTTTCTATGACCTGAACGCCGGGGAGGTCGTCAAGCTCGAGGACGACCAGAAGATCCCCGTCCCTCCGCCCGGGGCAACTACCTGCCCAAGTACGTCGGCCCGGCCCGCACGGACCTGAAGCCGATCGAGATCACCCAGCCCGAGGGCGCCTCCTTCCAGGTCACCGGCAACCACGTGCGCTGGGCCGACTGGTCCTTCCGGGTCGGTTTCACCCCCCGTGAAGGCCTGGTGCTGCACCAGCTGAAATTCCGTGACCAGGACGTGGACCGCCCGGTCATCAACCGCGCCTCCCTCTCGGAAATGGTGGTCCCGTACGGTGACACCGCCCCGGTGCAGGCGAAGAAGAACGCGTTCGATTCCGGTGAGTACAACATCGGCAACATGGCCAACTCCCTGACCCTGGGCTGTGACTGCCTGGGCGAGATCAAGTACTTCGACGGTCACTCCGTCGATTCCCTGGGCAACCCGTGGACGATCGAGAACGCGATCTGCATGCACGAAGAAGACGACTCGATCCTGTGGAAGCACTTCGACTTCCGTGAAGGACCGCCGAGACCCGCCGCAACCGCAAGCTCGTGATCTCCTTCATCGCCACGGTCGCGAACTACGAATACGCCTTCTACTGGCACCTGTTCCTGGACGGGTCCATCGAGTTCCTGGTCAAGGCCACCGGCATCCTCTCCACCGCCGGCCAGCAGCCCGGGGAGAAGAGCCCGTACGGCCAGTCCCTGAACAACGACGGCCTCTACGCCCCGATCCACCAGCACATGTTCAACGTCCGCATGGACTTCGAAGTCGACGGGCCCAACAACGCCGTCTACGAAGTGGACATGGCCTACCCCGAACACAACCCCACCCACACCGCGTTCATGGCCGTGGACCGGCTCCTGGAAACCGAGAAGGCCGCGATCCGCAAAACCGACGAGGCCAAGCACCGGTTCTGGAAGATCGTCAACCACGACTCCAAGAACATCGTCAACGAACCGTCGCCTACCGCCTGATCCCCACCAACGGGATCCAGCTCGCCGCCGGAGACGAGTCCTACGTCTCCCAACGCGCCCAGTTCGCCCGGAACAACCTCTGGGTCACCGCCTACGACCGGACCGAACGCTTCGCCGCCGGCGAGTACCCCAACCAGGCCACCGGCGCCGAGGACGGCCTGCACATCTGGACCCAGAAAGACCGCAACATCGTCGATCAGGACCTCGTGGTCTGGTACACCTTCGGCATGCACCACGTCGTCCGCCTCGAAGACTGGCCCGTCATGCCCCGCCAGAACATCGGCTTCATGCTCGAACCCCACGGCTTCTTCAACCAAAACCCCACCCTCAACCTCCCCACCGAAACCCGCACCACCAACGGCGGCCACTGCTCCACCGGCAACAACCACTAACCACCAGCACCAAAAACCAGCAACACAGCACTAACCACCACACAGACGGTCCCCGGGCGCTGCCCCACGGCGGCACCCGGGGACTGCGCACATGCTTCGCAGTTCCCTGCGGAAAGGAACAACATCATGAAACTGCAAGTTGCCATCGACCTCCTGACCACCGAAGCTGCCCTCGACCTGGCCGGCAAGGTTGCCGAGCACGTCGACATCATCGAACTGGGCACCCCGCTGATCAAGGCCGAAGGCCTCTCCGTCATCACCGCAATGAAGAACGCCCACCCGGAGAAGATCGTCTTCGCCGACCTGAAGACCATGGACGCCGGTGAACTCGAAGCCGACATCGCCTTCAAGGCCGGCGCCGACCTGGTCACCGTTCTCGGCTCCGCCGACGACTCCACCATCGCCGGTGCGGTCAAGGCAGCCCAGGCCCACAACAAGGGCGTCGTCGTCGACCTCATTTGCGTGACAGACAAGGTCACCCGCGCCCGGGAAGTCCACGCCCTGGGTGCCAAGTTCGTTGAGATGCACGCCGGCCTGGACGAGCAGGCCAAGCCCGGCTTCGACCTGAACGGCCTGCTGCGCGCCGGAGTAAAAGCCGGCGTTCCGTTCTCCGTGGCAGGCGGCGTGAAGCCCAGCACCATCGATGCTGTCCAGCAGGCCGGCGCCGATGTCGCCGTCGTCGGCGGTGCCATCTACAGTGCAGCTGACCCCGCACAGGCAGCAAAGGAACTCCGGGGCGCTGTTATGTGGCGTCCCGCCGGTTAGGCCGGAGTGAGCCGCCGTTCGTGAGACCCTCGCACAGCTTCAGAAGCTGTGTCCCGACATGTCGCATCAGGACTAGGCAAAGAGCTGCGCGCTGATGCTCCTCCTTGTTCGACGTGTCGGGCCGCTGATTTGTCCGCCTGAATTACACCCCAACCTGACAATAGAAGCCGCAAAGCACGCGGGAGGGCGGATTAGCGGCGTCCTGTGGATCCCCGAACACATCAAATGCGGCTCAGAACCGTATAGCCGCAGGCAACGTCCGAGGCGGTTTCGACGGTGAATTGTCCGGGTCCGGTTCTGGTCACCCTGATGCCGTGATTTATTGCAAGGGCACCAGGAATGAGGCTTGCAACGGGTCGGGCGGGTGCCGCCTGTAGTAGCTCCCTCACGAAGGCCGGTGTGGCTGGTTTATTTACTGCGTGAACACCGTTCATGCAGTAAGGGACGGGAAAAGAAGCTGCTCGTTGCTTCGTCATGACCCGCAGTTTGTGCTGGAGAGCCAGCGGACTGACCTCGTCCTGAGTCGTCCGCTGGCTCTCACCTTGCCTAGCTAGCGCCCTAGCTATGGCTGGTGGAGATTTGTTCTACGTTCCGGTCAGGGGCCTCTGTTACTTCGCTATTTGTATGGCCTGCGAGGATCGAGTCCACCTCAGCTTTTTCTTTGGTACCCCACGTTTCGCGCGTCGTTAGTACGCCGAGCAGCCCGATGATGCCTACAAGAACGTACAGGGACGCGCCGCCGGCCCATCCGAAGTTCGCTGCCAGGAGTACTGCCAGGAAGGGGGCAAGCCCTGAGATTGAGGCTGCTACCTGGTAGCCGATGGAGGCGCCGGAGGTCCGTGTGTTGGTCCGGAAGAGTTCTGCGAACCAGGCTCCTTGCGTTCCGGTGAAGGTGGCGTGGATGATGCCGATGCCGATGACGAAGGCGAGCACGATCAGGACGGGGTTACCGGTGTTGCTGAGCATGAACATCGGGAAGCCGAAGACAATCACGGCGATTGCGCCGCCGAGGTAGAGCTTGCGGCGGCCGATGTGATCGGTCAGGCTGCCTGCGAGCAGGGTAACGGGGATCGCGATGAGGCTGGCGACGACGATGCCGGTAAGGCCTACGGCGCGGTCTGCGGGGTTGTTTTGGGTGATGTAGGAGAGCAGGAACGTTGCGGTGACGTAGTAGGCGCAGCTTTCGACGATACGCAGGGAGATCACGCGCAGGATGTTGCGCCAGTCGTTCTTGAAGACTGTTGCCAGGGGATTCTTCACAATCGCGCCGTGGTGCTTGGCGTTGACGAATTCCGGGGATTCTTCGAGTTTCATCCGTACGACGAGCCCGACCACGATGAGGACGGCGCTTGCCAGGAAGGGCAGCCGCCACGCCCAGTCGGTCTGCAGGGACGCGGAGAGCAGGAAGGCAGCGTTGGCCAACGTGATGCCGAGCGGGTTTCCGGCTTGAGGGATGGCGGCGAAGCGCCCCCTCTTCTTCCAGGGCGCGTGCTCGAATGTCATCATGACTGCTCCGCCCCACTCCGCGCCGAAGGCCAGCCCTTGGATCATTCGAATGATAATGAGCAGGATGGGAGCGAGAATGCCGACTTGGTCGTATGTGGGAAGGCAGCCGATGAGCACGGTGGCGATTCCCATGGTCAGGAGCGCTCCTACGAGCACGGGCTTGCGTCCGTGTTTGTCACCGAGGTAGCCGCCGATGGCGCCGCCCAGGGGTCGCATGAAGAAGCCCACTGCGAGAGTGGCGAAGGCGAGCAGTGTCCCGACGACAGGGTCGGTGTTGGGGAAGAAGACCTTGCCAAAGTACAGTGCGGCAGCGGTGCCGTACGCGACGAAGTCGTAGTTCTCGACGCAGGTGCCGGCGGCGGACGCGAGGGCCGTCTTGAATTTTCCTGGGGACCCATGGGCGGCTTGCTGGGAGCGGTCGGAAAGTTGTGCCGTCATCGTGATATCTCCTTTGATATTTTCATTGTGTCTTTTGGGTTTGGGTGGTGCAGGTTTAGATGTCGTGCGCCAGCTTCCTGGCTCCCATAAGTTCGAGTTCCCGCAGTTTTGCTACCCGCCGTCTGGTGTCTTCGTCGTCGTCGAACTTCGCGACGAGGAAAGCCTCGAGGACTTCTTTGGCTGTGGCGCGGCCGACGAGCCAGGCCCCCATGGCGATGACGTTCGCGTCGTCGTGCTCCACGGACTGATGCGCTGAGTAGACGTCGTGGCCCAACGCGCAACGTATGCCCGGGATCTTGTTGGCTGCCATCACGGCCCCAACGCCTGTTCCGCAAACCAAGACGGCTTTGTCGGCTTCGCCGGTGAGGACAAGTTCGCAGGTGGCGCTGGTGATGTCAGGAAAGTCAACGGGCGACTCGTCGGGCGCGCCGCGATCGATGACCTCGTGGCCGAGGCCTTCCAGGACTGAGCGGACGAAGTCCTTCAGCGGGAAGCCGGCGTGGTCATTTCCAAGAACGATTTTCATGTGACTCCTAGTGGTGGGAAAGGAAAGGGGCTGGCGACTTGTGATCGTGGTCACGCAGGCTTGGTAGTTCACGGCGCCAGGGAATGGATTCCACGGCGCCGGCGCGGGTCACTGCGATCGATGCCGCCCGGCCGGCAATGGCCATCGCGGCAGGGAGTTCGCAGTCAGCAGCCAGGGATGCGGCGAGGTATCCGACGAACGTGTCGCCCGCGGCGGTCGTGTCCACGACGGATACTTCAGGTGCCGGTATGTGAACATGCCGGCCGCCGAGGAAAGTGACGGCGCCTTGCGCTCCCGCAGTGCACAGCACTGCCGGTCCCAGGACGGGCGGGAGGATCTCCGTCAGGTCGGCGAGGTCGCCCGATGCATCGGCCAGACGGGCGAGGTCCTGAATTTCCTGCTCATTGACTACGAGTAGGTCAATGTCATCGAATAGCCCTTCAATCTCGTGTGGAGATGGAGCAGCGTTGAGGATGACGAAGGCGCCGCGGAGCTTGGCTGCACGCGCGGCGTGCCGAACGATGTCCCGGGGAATTTCCAGTTGGAGAACCAGCACATCATTGGGAGTCATAGTCGCCAGCCCTGCGTCCACATCGGCGAATGACAGTGCAGCGTTCGCTCCGGGGCTGAGGATGATCTGGTTTTCACCCAGGTCATCTACGGCGATGACTGCTGTTCCAGTGGCAGCGGAATCCACCAGCTTCACGTGGCTGCCGTCGACATTGGACTCGGCCAGCACCTGCAGGATGGCCGCCCCGTGGGCATCATGCCCAACACAGCCCACGAGCTTTACGCCGGCCCCCGCCTGGGAGGCGGCCACCGCCTGGTTGGCTCCCTTGCCGCCCGGGCTGAACGTAGCGTCCGATCCCTGGATTGTTTCACCGGCGCGGGGAAAGGACGGGACCCGGATGTTTTGATCGATGTTCAGGCTTCCGACCACGAAGACCGTGTTCATAGCTTTGCTCCTTGGTGACTTCCGGCAATACACGATCAATATCCCTAAGGCTTGGTCGTGGCCTTATGGAAAGGTTTCCATGGAAAGGTTTCCATGAGTATGCCCATGCGTTTTTTGGATGTCAACAGGGACCCCGCCCCCAACTGCCTGACACGCCCCAGGCCCCGCTTGGCTCCTTGCCAGGGCGCCGCCCTCGCACTACTGTTGAAACGTTTCCACGGGGAGGGGTGAGCCAAGTAGCTACCATCAAGGACGTCGCAGAGCGCGCAGGCGTTGCCTTGGGCACGGCTTCGCGGGTATTGAGCGGAAGTAGCCACACGTCGCAGGATTCCCGGGCGAGGGTCTTGGCAGCAGCTGCCGAACTTAACTACATCGCGAATGGGCCGGCACGGTCCCTGCGTCGATCGAAGACGGACGTTATCGGCCTTCTTGTGTCCGACATCCGCAATCCGTTCTTCTCCGAACTTGCTCATGCCGCGGAACAGGAGGCGAGGAAGCATGGATACACAGTGCTTCTTGCCAATGCCAATGAAGACGCCGCCCAGGCCGACGAGTACCTTCGAACCTTCGCCGCTCAACGCATTGACGGTCTTCTCTTGGCCCCGCAGGGAGGCCGGTCTGGGCAGTTGGACGGCCTGTTGGCCTCGGGGCTTCCTGTTGTTCTTCTCAACAGAAAAATGGAGGGTATCGACGCGCCGCTTTTTGCAACAGACAATGCCGGAGGCGTTGCCAGCGTCTTGACATGGCTCCAATCCCGAGGGCATCGTGACGTGGCATTCGTGGGCGGACCGCAGTGGATCTCCACCGGTTCCGAACGAAGGGCCGCCTACCTGGCTGGCCGCGAGGCTCACGGTATCAGCCTGGACGACGCATTGGTCGATGCCGGCGACTTCCTTGCTGACGGCTCAGAGGAGGCCATGTACCGGATTCTGGATCGAGGTGCCCGCCCGACAGCCGTATTCGGGGCTAATGGACCCACAACACTTGGCGCAATGCGCGCGCTCAGGCGAAGGCTCGGGGCCAAACAGGCATCCCTGATAGATATCGTCTCATTTGACGATCTCGATTGGTTCGAGTTTGTCGTTCCCGCCGTCAGCGGGGTGCGCAACGATGCTGCAGCCATCGGAAGGCTAGGCGTCCAGGGACTTCTGGGCCTGCTGGCCGGGCGCACCGTCGCCTCCCAGCGGGTAGCTACGTCGTTCGTTGACAGGGCAGGACCCGGCGCGGGGCTGTTCGAATCCGGAGAAACGCGATCCAGAGCCCTACCCGCGAGCTAACACGAAATCCAACCGGGAGAACTATTTCGGCTTCCAAACAAGCCACACTCCAACCTGACGTCAGGAATGTAAGAAAAGAACGTCAGGACAGAATCCCAAACGGATCTCCCGACACCCCTTATTGAAACTCAGAGAGCCCACCTGACACTTTAAACCGTCTTGGTTCACACCGGCAGTGCTATGCGCTGACCGGGCCCCCTGGCGCAGCGGCTCGGGCTGCATGTCCACGACTGACGCTTCGCCACATGAGCACAGCCATGACGAACGCCCAGCCAGCAGTGAGTACCAAGGCGGCACCCCTGGCTGGTGAATCAAACAGGCCAACATACGGCACCATCAGGCCGTGGATAATCCACGAGACTCCCGCCGCTGCGGCGAGCCAACCCGGCCAGCGGTAATACGCGCCGCTCAGCACTATGGCCAAACCGAAGAAGATGAGCGTAAGTCCGAGCAGAATGTTGGAATAGCTCTGGAGGGCATACTCGGTCCACCTCAAGGCCATGGCTGCCGAAAGGATGGATTGTTCCTGATCGGCAGGCGCATCGACCCACGTGTCCACGGCCCATTTGAGACCAATCCCGTCCACTGCCTGAAGCATGGTGATGGCTGCCGCGGTCAGGACCACTCCTATCAGTCCGAAGCGGGCTAGCGCAGTCGGGCCTTCACGCTGGGCAGTCATGGCAGAATGCAGTGCGACGAGACCGCCGAAAAACGCTAAAGCGGCTACCCACTGGATAAAGTGGATGGCGATCCAGCCGTCGGTCAGCGCATACTCCCTAAAGACCGCCTCGTGGTTCATGGGGTTTTCCCTGGACGGATGCACTGCCGTGGCTGCCAGCAACAGGATGACGCCGAGGGGAAGCGCCACTGCTCCGGTCCTCGCCCACAGTGCTTTTGATTCCGACCGCGTTTCCATCGCTTCTCCTCTCCGAACTGGCGGCATCCAGGCCATGACCGCGGTCCACAGGACGCATCGCCAGGCTTTTCATCTGTTCCATCCGGGTGGAGCGGGTGAGAGCTCTTCACCCGTAGCAACAGGTTACGAGCTTCGAGGGAGAAGGTATACGAAGTACGTTTCGGGTCAGTCGCCTCAAACGAATGTCGACATCTCAAGGCGGAACTCGACCCGGAAGGGATAGTGGTCGGTGAGGTGCCAGGAGATACAGGCCGGCGTCAGGATCGCCTCGCAATCCGCAGGCGAAAGGCAGACTAAGAGCCCCCTGTCGGATTCGAACCGACGACCCCCGCTTTACAAGAGCGGTGCTCTGGCCAACTGAGCTAAGGAGGCGTGCCCGTCAGGGCAGGCGCCGCAACGGCGCGCTACATAAGGGTAGCCCAAGGACCGCCCGCCCGTAAAAACAGGAAGGTGGCCCGGCCCCGGGAAAAATCCGGGAGCCGGGCCACCACCGTGTTAAGGCAGGAACGTTTAGGCCTTGGCCTTGATGGCCGCCTCGACGAAGGCCGGGAATTCGGTCTGGGCGCTGTCGCCCTTGCCCCACTGCTTGCCGTCAACGATGACCGTCGGCGTGCCGGTCACGCCAATGGCCGCGGCTTCCTGGGTGGTGTACTTGACCCACGGACGGTACGTCTTGTTCTCGACGCAGGAGTCGATGCTCTTGGCGCCGACCTCCGTGGCCAGCTTCTTCAGTTCGTCGTCGGAGAGGCCGGCGCCGCCTTCGGCCGGCTGCTTGTCGAACAGCGCGTCCACAAACGCCGAGTACTTCTCCGGGGATTCGTTCACCACGCAGGCAGCGGCGTTGGCTGCACGGGAGGAGTAGTTGGTGGTGGAGCGGCTGTCCAGGAAGCCCAGGGCACGGTATTCCACGGTGATCTTGCCTTCGTCGCGGAGCTTCGTCAGGGTCTCGTTGTACGTCGCCTCGAAGTTCTTGCAGACGGGGCAGATGAAGTCGATATAGAGGACCACCTTGACCGGCTTGCCGGCCTCGGCTTCCGCGCCCGGCGCCGTGATGGTTGCCGGCGCCGAGGCGGCCGGGGACGGAATGTCCGCCACGTTCACGGTTGCGGGCTCGGACTTGGCCACCTCAGTGCCTTTGAGCAGCGTGATGCCGCCGTGCACGTTGCCGTTGGCCGGCGTCGGGCCCTGGTCAGCCACGGGGGCGTTGTTCCGGATGTTGCTGGTCACCACCAGCGCGATGACGGCGAGGATGGCCACGACGGCGACCACGATGCCCCAGCCAATGAGCAGTTTGTTCCGCTTATCCTTCTTAAGCTGCGCCTCGCGGATTTCGCGGGCCTTTTCGCGGGCCTCAGCCGTGCGTTCTGCTTTGGACTTGCGGGGTTCGTTTGCGGGGCTCATCAGTTCCTCGTGTCGTGCGGACAGGTGCGACCACTTCGGGGCAACTCCCCCAGTTTAGGGGAGAACACCGGAGCTTGCGCCTTCAAGCATTCCTTTTCAGCCTGACCAACGGACGAATGGCCGGGAAGATTCCAGCCCGTTAAGGTTGATAAGAGCCATAAGCAACCTTAGGGAGCCCCCATGCACGGAGCTGTAAGCGACAAATCCGACACAAATACGGAAAGCGCGGCCGTGCCCGGCAGCAGCCCGGACGCCATCAAGGACGCCGGCCAGGACACCACCAAGTACGACTTCATGGTGGTCTCCAACCGACTGCCCGTGGACCGCTGTGCGCCCGGCGAGCCCGGCGATGACGGCTCCGGGTGGCGGCGGTCGCCCGGCGGCCTAGTCACCGCCCTCGCCCCCATGATGACCAGGACGGACGGCGCCTGGGTGGGATGGCACGGCGCCGCCGATGAAACCGTCGAGCCGTTCAGCCACGGCGGCATGGACCTGGTCCCCGTCCAGCTCAGCAGCGACGATGTTGAGCTGTATTACGAGGGTTTCTCCAACGCGACCCTCTGGCCCCTGTACCACGACGTCATCGCGCCTCCTGAGTTCCACAGAACCTGGTGGGACGCCTACCGCACGGTGAACAGAAGGTTCGCCGACGCCGTCGTCCGTACCGCCGATGAAGGCGCAACTGTCTGGGTGCAGGACTACCAGCTCCAGCTGGTGCCGCGGATGCTGCGGCAGGCGCGGCCGGACCTCAGGATCGGGTTCTTCAACCACATCCCCTTCCCGCCGCCGGAAATCTTCGCCCAGCTCCCCTGGCGCCACGCCATCATTGACGGGCTGCTGGGAGCGGACCTGGTGGGCTTCCAGCGCAGCAGCGACGCCGGCAACTTCATGCGTTCCGCCCGGCGCTTCCTCGGCGCGAGCGTCAAGCAGCAGCAGGTTCACGTCAAGGACGGCAACGGCGACCTCACCCACATCGCGCGGGCCCAGGCCTTCCCCATCTCCATCGACGTCCAGCACATTACTGAACTGGCGCAGAAGCCCGAGATCATCGAGCGCTCCCGCCAGATCCGGCAGGACCTCGGCAACCCCAAGACCATCCTCCTGGGCGTGGACCGGTTGGACTACACCAAGGGCATCGGACACCGCCTCAAGGCCTACGAGGAACTCCTGAACGAAGGCAAGCTCAAGGTGGGCGACGCGACGCTGATCCAGGTTGCCAGCCCCAGCCGCGAGCGCGTGGAACAGTACCGCCTACTGCGCGAGGAGGTCGAAGGCACCGTGGGCCACATCAACGGCACCTACGACACCATCGAAAACACGGCCGTCCGCTACCTGCACCACAGCTACCCGGTGGAAGAGATGGTGGCGCTGTACCTGGCGGCGGACGTCATGCTGGTCACCGCCCTCCGCGACGGCATGAACCTCGTGGCCAAGGAATACGTCACCGCCCGCACCAACAACGACGGCGCCCTCGTCCTCAGCGAGTTCGCCGGCGCCGCCGACCAGCTCAAGCAGGCACTGCTGATGAACCCGCACGACATCGACGGGCTCAAGGACGCCGTGATGCGGGCCGTCAACATGGCCCCCAGGGAGGCCGCACGCCGCATGCGCTCCATGCGCAAGCAGATCCTGGACCACGACGTCGACCACTGGTCGGCCGACTTCCTGAACGCACTCAACGAGAAGGTGGTCCGCGATGACTCCTGAGGCAGAGCACACCGAGGCCGGCAGCACCCGGCTGACCCTGTCCCCCGAACTGCTGGAGGCGGTGCGCCGCATCGCCGGGACCGAGCAGCTGCTGGTGGCCATGGACTTCGACGGCACCATCTCACCCATTGTGGACCACGCCGGGGATGCGCGCCCGCTCCCCCGCTCGGCTGCCGCCTTCGCCGAACTGACCGCACTGCCGCGCACGACGACGGCACTCATCTCGGGGCGGGCACTGGACAGTTTGCGTGCGGTCGCCTCCCCGCCGGAGGAGACCCTGCTGATCGGAAGCCACGGTGCCGAGGCGTGGCTGGGTCCCGGCTCCGCCCCGCTGACCCTCGACCCCGAGCAACTGGCCCTCCTCGACGAGGTCAGGGCTGTCCTGGCCGAGATCGTGGCGGTGGCACCCGGCACTCTGCTGGAGGAGAAGCCAGCCGGCGTCGTCCTGCACACCCGACTGGCGGCGGACGACGTCGCGGAGGATGCCGTCGCTGCCGCCCGCTCCGCGCTTCAGGACCGCCCCGGCGTCTACCTCAAGAACGGCAAGCGGGTCCTCGAAACCTCCGTGGTGCACGCGTCCAAGGGCGAGGGCGTCGACTTCCTCCGCCAGGCGACCGGGGCCACAGCCGTGCTCTTCGCGGGGGACGACACTACCGACGAGGACGCCCTGGGCCGCCTCGGGCAGGACGACGTCGGCGTGAAGGTGGGCCTCGACTTCACCCAGGCGCAGTTCCGGGTGGAGGCTCCGGTGCACATCGCCGAACTCCTCGAGGCCCTGCTGCGGGAACGCCGGAAGGCCGTCACCGCCAGTTAGGAAGCACCAGTGGGGTATGTCATATGTGACGTCCGTAACATTTTGTCCGATTCAAGATAAACCTGACATACTCTTCTTTGTGATGTGGCGCACAGGAACCGTGCGGCGTCACTCGATGCTCCTCGGCCCCGGCCGGGGAGTCATCATGTAGGGCACAACTGAATTACATGAACCATTCACAACGGATCGTCCGGCACGTACCTGCCGGTGAAGGGATTGATAACTGTGGCAACAGTTACTTTTGACAACGCTACGCGTCTGTACCCGGGCACAGAAAAGCCCGCTGTTGACAAGCTCAACATCGAAATCGCCGACGGCGAATTCCTGGTCCTCGTGGGACCCTCCGGTTGCGGTAAGTCCACCTCGCTGCGCATGCTCGCCGGCCTTGAGGACGTCAACGCCGGCCGCATCCTCATTGGCGATCGCGATGTCACCGACGTTCCGCCGAAGGACCGCGACATCGCGATGGTTTTCCAGAACTATGCGCTGTACCCGCACATGACCGTGGCGGACAACATGGGCTTCGCCCTCAAGATCGCCGGCGTCAGCAAGGAAGAGCGCGCCGAGCGCGTCCGCGAAGCAGCAAAGCTCCTGGACCTCGAACAGTACCTGGACCGCAAGCCCAAGGCCCTCTCCGGCGGTCAGCGTCAGCGTGTTGCCATGGGCCGCGCCATCGTGCGTAACCCGCAGGTCTTCCTCATGGACGAGCCGCTCTCCAACCTGGACGCCAAGCTCCGCGTCCAGACCCGCACCCAGATCGCTTCCCTTACCCGCCGCCTTGGCGTCACCACCGTTTACGTGACGCACGACCAGGTCGAGGCCATGACCATGGGCGACCGCGTCGCAGTCCTCAAGGACGGCCTGCTGATGCAGGTGGACACCCCGCGCAACCTGTACGACCGCCCCAAGAACGTCTTCGTTGCAGGCTTCATCGGCTCCCCCGCCATGAACCTGCTGGAACTCCCCGTGGTCGACGGCGGCGTCCAGTTCGGCGGCACTGTTTACCCCGTGCCGCACGAGATCCTCGACGAGGCCCACGGCCGCACCGTCACCCTGGGCACCCGCCCCGAAGACCTCGAGACCGCTGCCCAGGGCGAAGGCCTCCAGGTTGAGGTCGACGTCGTCGAAGAACTTGGTGCCGACGCGTACGTTTACGGTCACACCACGCTGGACGGCAAGAGCCACGACATCGTAGCCCGCGTCGACGGCCGCCGTCCCCCGATGAAGGGCGAGTCCATCTGGGTCCGTCCGCAGTCCGGCCACGTGCACCTGTTCGACACCAAGACCGGTGAGCGCCTGGGCGACTAATCCCCACCGGCACCCTAACCTCGCTCCGCATCGGCCAGGGAACCCTGCCGGCGTGGGCCCAACGCAAACGGCGGCGGTCCTCCCCAACTGGAGGGCCGCCGTCGGGCTTTAACCGCCGCCCTTTTAGGCACCCCCTGCAAAATACGGAAGAATTGACCCATGACCGAGGAACGCAACGCGCAGTGGCACGACGAACCCACCGACTACGGGCAGATCGGCAAACTGCCGCGCTTCGAGGCGGCCAGTGCCAACGATGACAAGGCAGCCTCGGTCGCCAGCAACCTCAACATCACCGCCGCTGCCGCCGATCCGGAGCTCCTGGACCTGCCCTGGCACATCGCGCTTGAAGACTGGCCCGCGGAGCACCTGGCCGCGCTCCCCCGCGGTATTTCCCGGCACATCGTGCGGTTCGCCCACCTCGGCGGCTCCGTCATCGCCATCAAGGAAACGTCCGAGCACGTGGCCCGCCACGAGTACCACATGCTCCGCAAGCTCGCGCGGCTGGACGTGCCCTGCGTGGAGCCCGTCGCCGTGATCACCGGCCGCACCACGCCCGACGGGCGCCCCCTGAACCCCGTCCTGGTGACCCGCCACCTGAAGTTCTCCATGCCGTACCGGGCGCTGTTCTCGCAGATGCTGCGCAAAGACACGCTCACCCGGCTCATCGACGCCCAGGCGCTGCTGCTGGTCCGGCTGCACCTCATCGGCTTCTACTGGGGCGACGTCTCGCTCTCCAACACCCTGTTCCGCCGGGACGCCGGCGCCTTCGCCGCCTACCTGGTGGACGCCGAAACCGGCGAACTGTACCCGGACCTCTCCACCGGCCAGCGCGAGTACGATCTGGAGATCGCCCGCGTCAACATCGCCGGGGAGCTCATGGATCTGCTCGACGGCGGCCTGATCGAGGAGAAGGTGGACCCGGTGGCCACCAGCGAACTCATCATGGAAAGCTACCGGCGCCTGTGGAGCGAGCTGACGGCCAAGGAATCCTTCGAGCTGGGCGAGCGGTGGCGCGTCGGCGCACGCATCCGCCGGCTCAACGAACTCGGCTTCGACGTCGAAGAGTACGCGATCAAGACCACCCAGAACGGCTCCACCATCCAGCTGCAGCCGAAGGTTGTCGACGCCGGCCACCACATGCGCCGCCTGCTGCGCCTGACGGGGCTGGACGCCCAGGAGAACCAGGCCCGCCGCCTGCTCAACGACATGGACTCGTTCCGGGCGGACAATAACCCGGACATGGACGAGGAATACAGCGCGCACCTGTGGGTCAGCCAGATCTTCGAGCCGATCGTCCGGTCCATCCCCCGCGACCTGTCCGGAAAGCTGGAACCCGCCGAGGCCGTCCACGAGGTCCTGGAGCACCGCTGGTACATGTCCGAGAAGCAGGAACGGCACATCCCGCTGGCCGAGGCCGTGCAGTCCTACATCGACTCCATCCTGCGCCACCGCCGTGACGAGGCCGCCATCATGCTCAACCCGGACACGGAACTGCTGAAGATCCTCTCCGTCGAGACCGAGGAGTCCCGGTACGGCGGCGACGAGTCAATCGACGAATACCCCGACGCCGACGACTGAATTCCCTTGCCCCGGGTTTCCGGGCCTGTGTTTTCCGGGTCTGGGTCAGATGGCCTTGCCGGGGTTCAGGATGCCGGCAGGGTCGAAGAGGTTCTTGATCCGGCGCTGCAGCTCCCTGAGCGGCTCGGGCTGTTCCAGGCCCAGCCAGCGCAGCTTGTACTGCCCCACGCCGTGCTCGCCGGTAATGGTGCCACCCATTTCCAAGGCCACCACAATGGACTCGTCAAGGGCCTTGTTCAGGCGTGCCATGGCGTCAACATCAACCTGGGCGTTCACCCGCTCGATCCAGAACGTCGGGTGGAGGTTGCCGTCGCCCGCATGGGCCACCACCTTAAGGCGGACGCCATGAACCTCAGCCAGCGCCTCAAGCGCCGCCACGTAGTCCACCAACCTGGAGCGCGGCACGGCAACGTCCTCGCCCACGCGGTACTCGTCATCCAGCTCGACGCCCCTGCTGTTGCGCCGCAGCTCCACCAGCCGCTCTGCCTCGGCACTGGCCTCGGTGGTGACCACGGCACCGCCGGCCGCCAATACCTGCCGCACGACGTCGGCCTCCGCCGCCGCTCCAAAGCCGTCCGTCTGGACCAGGAGCAGCGAAGCTCCCCGCGACACCAGATCCGAGCCGTGCAGCTCGTCCAGTTGGGCAAGCGAACCGCCGTCGAGCAGTTCCATGATGGCCGGCTGGACGCGGGCCTTGCCGACGGCCAGCACACCGGCGGCCGCCTGGCGGAAGTCAGGGTAGAAGGCGGCGATGGTGTGCACCTCGCGGGGCAGGTACTTCAGCCGGACCGTCGCGCCGACCACGATGCCCAGCGTGCCTTCCGACCCCACGAACAGGCCTGTGAGGTCGTAGCCGGCCACGCCCTTGAAGGTCTGGTGTCCGGTATGCAGCAGCGAACCGTCCGCGCGCACCACGTCCAGGGCCAGCACAGAGTCCCTTGTTACGCCATACTTGGCACACCGCAGGCCGCCGGCGTTGGTGGCCACGTTACCGCCGATGGTGGACATCCTGAAGCTGGCGGGGTCGGGAGCGTACATGAGCCCGTGCGCCGCGGCGGCGTCGTTCAGGTCGGCGTTGATGACGCCGGGTTCGACGACGGCGGTCTCGTCATCCGCGTTGAGCTCCAGGATGCGGTTCATCCGCTCCAGGCCAAGGACGACGCATCCCTCGCTCGCATGGGCGCCTCCCGAGACTCCCGTCCCGGCGCCCCGCGGCACCAGCGGCACGCTCCTGGCAGCACAGGCTTTGACGGTGGCCTGGACGTCATCGACGGACTCCGCGAGCACCACGGCAGCCGGGAGCCGGTAGTCCACCACGGGGGCCTGGTCCACTGCGTATGCGGCAAGCGAGGCCTCGTCCCGGAGAACTTTGCCCGGTCCCAGGATTGATGTCAGTTCGTCGGCGATGCTGCCCATGGATCTCCCGTTCACGTACTTTGCTTCAGTCTAAGTGCCGGCGGCCGCCCCTACTCTGCGGCGCCGCCATGAACCTCGCGAACCGGCTCAGCACCTCCGGCCAGTCCGTTTCCCAGCTCGTACGGGTGCCGGCAGGATCCTCGGCGCCCTCCCAGCCGTCGTGGACCACCCGCACCTCGGTGCCTTCCTTGACGCCGCGGAATACCACGCGAAGCTCGGTGGACCACAGGGCGGTACTGCCTGGGTACCAGGATGCGTGGAAGGACAGCGGCGGCTGCCAGTCGTCAATGGTTCCCCAGGTGGTGCTCCGCCCGTCCTCGGCTGACTCCAGGATCAGGTTCTCCTCGAACTCCACGTAGGAGCCGGGTCCGTACACGCTGTTGGTCTCCATTGGCCACCAGAGATGCGTGTGGTCAGTGAAGCCCATAAAGGCCCGCGACACTGGCCCTGGGACGACCACCGTGCAGATGACGGGTTCCAGGCTGACTGCAGGCTCCGGAACGTCGCTGCCGGGGGCGTGGCTGAAGAGGTTTTCCATCCCTACCAACTTTACCGGCCCCCAACAAGCCTGCTCCTCACCTCTGCCCAGGGGCCGAGGACGCGTTTAGGAAAAGCCGGCAGGATCTGAGGAAGCGTCGGTGTAAAACCCGCAGGATCTGAGGACGCGTATAGGAAAAGCCGGCAACATCTGAAAGAGCGTTTCGGAAATAGCCGCAGGATCTGAGGGAGGGTCGGTGAAAAACCTGCAGGATCTGAAGGAGCGTTTCAATCGATCAACTGATCCTGGAACGCTCTATCACTACCGACGGCTTCTAACCCAACGCGTCATCAGATCCTGGCGTCTCAAACGCGACGCTCTCTCAGATCCTGCCGTTTCAGAGCAAACCCTCAGTCAGCTCCTGTCGCCTCAAGCCAGACGCGCCCTCACGTGTGGTCGTGGGACTGAGGACGCGTTTGGGAAATGGCGGCAGGGTGTGAGGACGGGTCCGGTGGGCTGGGCGGTTAAATGGTTCAGGCCCCGACGTTCATCGTCGGGGCCTGAACCGTAAATAGTGTCCGGCGGTGACCTACTCTCCCACACCCTCCCGGGTGCAGTACCATCGGCGCTGTGGGTCTTAGCTTCCGGGTTCGGAATGGGACCGGGCGTTTCCCCCACGCTATGACCGCCGTAACCCTGTTACCCGGACCCCCTGGCGTGTGCCGGCGGGGGTGGGAAGACTGTGGTTACCAACTTGTGGTGACGTATTCAGTTGTTTTGGTTCCTGCCAGGCAAACCCGGGGGGTTTGTTGGTTGGGAACCACATAGTGGACGCAAGCAGTTGTGTTTCTTGGTGGGTCAAGTTGTTGGCCTATTAGTACCGGTCAGCTTCACGAGTCGTTAGTCCTCGCTTCCACATCCGGCCTATCAACCCAGTGGTCTGGCTGGGGGCCTCTCACACAAAAAGTGTATGGAAATCTCATCTTGAAGCGAGCTTCCCGCTTAGATGCTTTCAGCGGTTATCCCATCCGAACGTAGCTAATCAGCGGTGCACTTGGCAGTACAACTGACACACCAGAGGTTCGTCCGTCCCGGTCCTCTCGTACTAAGGACAGCCCTTCTCAAATTTCCTGCGCGCGCAGCGGATAGGGACCGAACTGTCTCACGACGTTCTAAACCCAGCTCGCGTACCGCTTTAATGGGCGAACAGCCCAACCCTTGGGACCTACTCCAGCCCCAGGATGCGACGAGCCGACATCGAGGTGCCAAACCATGCCGTCGATATGGACTCTTGGGCAAGATCAGCCTGTTATCCCCGAGGTACCTTTTATCCGTTGAGCGACGGCCATTCCACAATGTACCGCCGGATCACTAGTCCCGACTTTCGTCCCTGCTCGAGATGTCTCTCTCACAGTCAAGCTCCCTTGTGCACTTACACTCGACACCTGATTGCCAACCAGGCTGAGGGAACCTTTGGGCGCCTCCGTTACTTTTTAGGAGGCAACCGCCCCAGTTAAACTACCCATCAGGCACTGTCCCTGACCCGGATTACGGGCCGAAGTTAGATGTCCAAAGTGACCAGAGTGGTATTTCAACGATGACTCCACCCGAACTGGCGTCCGGGCTTCAACGTCTCCCACCTATCCTACACAAGCCACTCCGAACACCAATACCAAACTATAGTAAAGGTCTCGGGGTCTTTCCGTCCTGCTGCGCGTAACGAGCATCTTTACTCGTACTGCAATTTCGCCGAGTTTATGGTTGAGACAGCGGGGAAGTCGTTACTCCATTCGTGCAGGTCGGAACTTACCCGACAAGGAATTTCGCTACCTTAGGATGGTTATAGTTACCACCGCCGTTTACTGGGGCTTAAATTCTCAGCTTCGCCCTGAAGGGCTAACCGGTCCTCTTAACCTTCCAGCACCGGGCAGGAGTCAGTCCGTATACATCGTCTTGCGACTTCGCACGGACCTGTGTTTTTAGTAAACAGTCGCTTCCCCCTGGTCTCTGCGGCCCCGATCCCCTCCCGGCAGCGTGTGCCGTTCAAGGTTGGGGCCCCCCTTCTCCCGAAGTTACGGGGGCATTTTGCCGAGTTCCTTAACCATAATTCTCTCGATCGCCTTAGTATTCTCTACCTGATCACCTGTGTCGGTTTGGGGTACGGGCGGCTAAAACCTCGCGCCGATGCTTTTCTAGGCAGCATAGGATCACCGAATCCCCCCTTTACGGGAGTCCCGTCAGATCTCAGGCACATGAACAGCGGATTTGCCTACCGTTCGCCCTACATCCTTGGACCGGGACAACCATCGCCCGGCTCGGCTACCTTCCTGCGTCACACCTGTTAATACGCTTGCCTCCCAGGATCAGGTCCCGCGCTCCACCAAAACCCTTCCGTCCAAAGGACGGTCAGGCAGGTCTCGGGCGGTTAGTATCCCCTGTTCAACATGGGCGGTTTTTCGCCGGTACGGGAATATCAACCCGTTGTCCATCGACTACGCCTGTCGGCCTCGCCTTAGGTCCCGACTTACCCAGGGCAGATTAGCTTGACCCTGGAACCCTTGATCATCCGGCGGACGGGTTTCTCACCCGTCTTTCGCTACTCATGCCTGCATTCTCACTCGTGTAGGCTCCACCGCTGGTTTACACCGCGACTTCACCGCCCACACGACGCTCCCCTACCCATCCACACTCCTGAACCACAAAGGCTTAGAACATGTGTGAATGCCACAACTTCGGCGGTGTACTTGAGCCCCGCTACATTGTCGGCGCGGAATCACTTGACCAGTGAGCTATTACGCACTCTTTTAAGGATGGCTGCTTCTAAGCCAACCTCCTGGTTGTCTGAGCAACTCCACATCCTTTCCCACTTAGCACACGCTTAGGGGCCTTAGTTGGTGGTCTGGGCTGTTTCCCTCTCGACTATGAAGCTTATCCCCCACAGTCTCACTGCTGCGCTCTCACTTACCGGCATTCGGAGTTTGGCTGACGTCAGTAACCTTGTAGGGCCCATTAGCCATCCAGTAGCTCTACCTCCGGAAAGAAACACGCAACGCTGCACCTAAATGCATTTCGGGGAGAACCAGCTATCACGAAGTTTGATTGGCCTTTCACCCCTACCCACAGCTCATCCCCTCCATTTTCAACTGAAGTGGGTTCGGTCCTCCACGACGTCTTACCGTCGCTTCAACCTGGCCATGGGTAGATCACTTCGCTTCGGGTCTAGATCACGCCACTGCAACGCCCTGTTCAGACTCGCTTTCGCTACGGCTTCCCCACACGGGTTAACCTCGCGACGTAACACTAACTCGCAGGCTCATTCTTCAAAAGGCACGCCGTCACAACTACAAGGCTGCTCCGACGGATTGTAAGCACACGGTTTCAGGTACTGTTTCACTCCCCTCCCGGGGTACTTTTCACCTTTCCCTCACGGTACTGGTCCGCTATCGGTCATTAGGGAGTATTTAGGCTTATCAGGTGGTCCTGACAGATTCACACGGGATTTCTCGGGCCCCGTGCTACTTGGGATACTCATCAAAGGCGGTGCACAGCATTACGGTTACGGGGCTAACACCCTCTACGGCCGGCCTTTCAAGACCGTTCACCTATACCAGCACCCTCACCTCCCCGGTCCGGCAGAACCAGGACAACAAGTCCCACAACCCCGCCCATGCAACGCCCGCCGGCTATCACACATGGAAACGGTTTAGCCTGATCCGCGTTCGCTCGCCACTACTAACGGAATCACTGTTGTTTTCTCTTCCTGCGGGTACTGAGATGTTTCACTTCCCCGCGTTCCCTCCACGCACCCTATGTGTTCAGATGCGGGTCACCAGGTCACTCACGCGCCTGGCGGGGTTTCCCCATTCGGACACCCTGGGATCACAGTCCGGTTATCGACTCCCCCAGGCTTATCGCAGATTCCTACGTCCTTCTTCGGCTCCTAATGCCAAGGCATCCACCGTGTGCTCTTAAAAACTTGACCACAAAGATCAAAAACATTTTCTCGAGAGAACCACAGAAACCACCACCACCCCAAAGGCAGGCCAGATCCAGGTTCTAATATCTTGGAAATTGCTTCTTATACAAGATGCTCGCGTCCACTATGTAGTTCTCAAACAACAACCCCGTACCACACACCCACACACACACAGTGCATGCGATCGGTGCAGCCAGGAAACCAGAAACAAACAACCCGGGAAAGAACAACCCCTCCCGGCCCTGTTGCCTCAGGACCCAACAGTGTGCCAAACACCAAACCAAACAACCCCCGCCCCGCCGTTCCAGGACAGCACCCGCAAAGGCACCGACCGTACTAAACCAGGGACAACGAACCGTCCGGCAGCTATTTATTGATATTCCACCCATGAGCACCCGCCACAGAACATCCGTCTGTGCTGCGGGCCTTTACTCCTGACAGCACCAGCCACCAGGCATACACCCGGCCACCATGCTGTAGGTGCTCCTTAGAAAGGAGGTGATCCAGCCGCACCTTCCGGTACGGCTACCTTGTTACGACTTAGTCCCAATCGCCAGTCCCACCTTCGACGGCTCCCTCCCACAAGGGGTTAGGCCACCGGCTTCGGGTGTTACCAACTTTCGTGACTTGACGGGCGGTGTGTACAAGGCCCGGGAACGTATTCACCGCAGCGTTGCTGATCTGCGATTACTAGCGACTCCGACTTCATGGGGTCGAGTTGCAGACCCCAATCCGAACTGAGACCGGCTTTTTGGGATTAGCTCCACCTCACAGTATCGCAACCCTTTGTACCGGCCATTGTAGCATGCGTGAAGCCCAAGACATAAGGGGCATGATGATTTGACGTCGTCCCCACCTTCCTCCGAGTTGACCCCGGCAGTCTCCCATGAGTCCCCACCATCACGTGCTGGCAACATGGAACGAGGGTTGCGCTCGTTGCGGGACTTAACCCAACATCTCACGACACGAGCTGACGACAACCATGCACCACCTGTGAACCGGCCCCAAAAGGAGAAACCACATTTCTGCGGCGATCCGGTCCATGTCAAGCCTTGGTAAGGTTCTTCGCGTTGCATCGAATTAATCCGCATGCTCCGCCGCTTGTGCGGGCCCCCGTCAATTCCTTTGAGTTTTAGCCTTGCGGCCGTACTCCCCAGGCGGGGCACTTAATGCGTTAGCTACGGCGCGGAAAACGTGGAATGTCCCCCACACCTAGTGCCCAACGTTTACGGCATGGACTACCAGGGTATCTAATCCTGTTCGCTCCCCATGCTTTCGCTCCTCAGCGTCAGTTAATGCCCAGAGACCTGCCTTCGCCATCGGTGTTCCTCCTGATATCTGCGCATTTCACCGCTACACCAGGAATTCCAGTCTCCCCTACATCACTCTAGTCTGCCCGTACCCACCGCAGATCCGGAGTTGAGCCCCGGACTTTCACGGCAGACGCGACAAACCGCCTACGAGCTCTTTACGCCCAATAATTCCGGATAACGCTTGCGCCCTACGTATTACCGCGGCTGCTGGCACGTAGTTAGCCGGCGCTTCTTCTGCAGGTACCGTCACTTTCGCTTCTTCCCTACTGAAAGAGGTTTACAACCCGAAGGCCGTCATCCCTCACGCGGCGTCGCTGCATCAGGCTTGCGCCCATTGTGCAATATTCCCCACTGCTGCCTCCCGTAGGAGTCTGGGCCGTGTCTCAGTCCCAGTGTGGCCGGTCACCCTCTCAGGCCGGCTACCCGTCGTCGCCTTGGTAAGCCATTACCTCACCAACAAGCTGATAGGCCGCGAGTCCATCCAAAACCGCAAAAGCTTTCCACCCCCCACCATGCGATGAGGAGTCATATCCGGTATTAGACCCAGTTTCCCAGGCTTATCCCAGAGTCAAGGGCAGGTTACTCACGTGTTACTCACCCGTTCGCCACTAATCCCCGGTGCAAGCACCGGATCATCGTTCGACTTGCATGTGTTAAGCACGCCGCCAGCGTTCATCCTGAGCCAGGATCAAACTCTCCGTTGAAGTAAAACAGACACAACCAGGCACAATGGAAATAACACCACACCCGGCTGCACAAAATTTGAAACCAGCCAAAACACCAGACCACACCACGGGGGTGGGCGGCCCGGCAATTCAACCAATCAATAAAAAATCGGTATCAATAAACTTGGCACACTATTGAGTTCTCAAACAACAGACACACCCGGCACCACCCAAACCAACGTTCAGGATCGCTCCGGAGCAACTTTTCAAACATACCCGCTCGCTTCGTCCGAGTCAAATCGGCGGTTTCCGTCCGGCCCAGCCTGTGGCTTCCGGATCTCCCTGCCGATTCGCTCCATGGAGCGGCGCGGAAATAAACTCTACCACTACCTCCCCGGAATGCCAAGTGGGCCGAAGCAACGCCGGGGAGGCCCCGGAATCTCAAGGGATTCCGGGGCCTCCCCCTGGTCGTGGACCGAGGAACCAGAGTGACTCAGACGAGCGGACCGCCCGGCAAAGCCGACTTCCCGGTGTCACCCTTCGGCTTACCACCGTCCGGTTCAACAGCCGGAGCCTCAGCACCCTTAGGCTCAGCAGCCCGGGTCACAGCACCGCCCGGACCGGCAGTCGGGGAAGCGGCAACACCGGATCCAACCTCACTGGCTTTCGCCCGGGCCGCGGCCGACGTGGTGATCACACCGGAGTCGGCCGGCCGGAAGTACGCAGCACCCAAGGGCGGCAGCGTCACCGTCAGAGTGGCAGGCTGGCCGTCAATCCCCTCGTCCTCTGCAACCAGGGTGCCGCCGTTGAGGACGCCCGATCCGCCGTACTCCTTCGAGTCGGTGTTGAGGACCTCGGTCCACGCTCCGGCGGACGGCACGCCAAGGGCGTATTCCTTGTGCGGGCCGCCGGAGAAGTTCACGGCGAAGACCAGTGGGTTGCCCTCGGTGTCCCACCGGACAAAGGTCAGGACGTTGCGGTCGGCGTCTGCCCCGTTGATCCACTGGAACCCGCCCGGCTCGTTGTCCCGGGAGTACAGCGCCGGCGTCGACCTGTAGAGCTCGTTCAGGTCCTTGAGCAGCAGCTGAACACCGCGGTGTGCCGGAATCTCGGCGAGCCACCAGTCGAGTCCATGCTGTTCGGACCACTCGGCTTCCTGGCCGAATTCGGTGCCCATGAAGATCAGCTGCTTGCCCGGGTGCGCCCACTGGTAGCCGAGGAAGGCACGGAGGTTGGCCAGCTGCTGCCAGCGGTCACCCGGCATCTTGCGGAGCATGGAACCCTTGCCGTGGACAACCTCATCGTGGCTGATCGGCAGCAGGAAGTTCTCGGTGGAGGCGTAGACCATGGAGAACGTCACCGTGCCGTGGTGCCACTTGCGGTTGACCGGGTCTTCGGAGGCGTACTTGAGGGAGTCGTGCATCCAGCCCATGTTCCACTTGAGCCCGAAGCCGAGGCCTCCCTGGCTTGTCGGCGCCGTGACGCCGGGGAAAGCGGTGGATTCCTCGGCGATCATCACGGCACCGGGGTGGGTTTTGTACACGGTGGCGTTGGCCTCCTGGAGGAACGAGATGGCCTCCAGGTTCTCGCGGCCGCCAAAGCGGTTGGGTTGCCACTGCCCGTGTTCCCGGGAGTAGTCCAGGTACAGCATGGAGGCGACGGCGTCCACGCGCAGGCCGTCGATGTGGAACTCGTCGAGCCAGTAGAGCGCGTTGGCCACCAGGAAGTTCCGGACTTCGGTGCGGCCGAAGTCGAAGATCAGGGTGCCCCAGTCCGGGTGCTCGCCCAGGTTCGGGTCGGCGTGTTCGTAGAGCGGCTGCCCGTCAAACTGCGCCAGGGCCCAGTTGTCCTTCGGGAAGTGTGCCGGCACCCAGTCCAGGATGACGCCGATGCCTGCCTGGTGGAGGGAATCCACGAGGTAACGGAACTCATCGGGGTGCCCGAAGCGCGAGGTGGGCGCGTAGTAGGAGGTGACCTGGTAGCCCCAGGAGCCGCCGAAGGGGTGCTCGGCCACGGGCATGAACTCGACGTGGCTGAAGCCGAGCCACTTCACGTATTCCACGAGTTCCTTGGCCAGTTCGCGGTAGCCGAGGCCCAGGCGCCAGGATCCGAGGTGCACCTCGTAGACGCTCATCGGCGAGTTGTGCGGGTCCCGTGCGGCGCGTTCCTTCATCCAGTCCGCGTCCTTGAACTGGTAGTGGGATTCAACAACCCTCGAGGCGGTGAGCGGGGGCACCTCGGTGCCGAAGGCCAGGGGGTCGGCCTTTTCCACCCACCAGCCGCCCTTGGTCTTGATTTCGAACTTGTAGCAGGCGCCGGCCTGCACCCCGGGGATGAACAGTTCCCAGACGCCCGAGGAACCGAGGGAGCGCAGCGAGTTTTCCCGTCCGTCCCAGGCGTTGAAGTCGCCCTTGACCCGGACCGCTTCCGCGTTCGGCGCCCACACGGCAAAGGACACGCCGTCGATGTCGCCCAGCGAGGACTTGTAGTGCTGCACGTGCGCGCCCAGCACAGTCCACAGCTTCTCGTGGCGTCCCTCGCCGATCAGGTGCAGGTCCACTTCGCCCACGGTAGGCAGGTAACGGTACGGATCATCCACGGTTATGGGTTCGGCACCTTCGTAGGTGACCTCGAGGCGGTAGTCCGGCACGTGGCCGTGCTGCAGCGGTTCCAGGACCGCCACCCAGACGCCTTCGGACTCGTGGGTCATGGGCACGGTTCCGGCCTGCGTCACCACGTTGACCGCTTCCGCGAGGTGCTTGACGGTGCGGATGGTCACGTGACCGTAGTTGTCCAAATGCGCACCAAGCACCGAGTGCGGGGCATGGTGTTCACCGGCCGCGACGCGTGAGAGCGTGTGCGCGTCCACGTGCAACGGTGCGTGGGGACTGTCGGTATGTGCAGAGCCTGTCATCTTCTTACCTTCCGCTGCTGCTCCGGCCGGTTCGCCGGAGCTTTTAGTGCTGAGGAGCCGCCTGGCCGCATTCACCGGAATGGCCAGCCAGCCCGGTCGGTTGCGCAACTCGTACACGACTTCGTAGAGCGCCTTGTCCAGCCACAATGCCACAAACAGCGGCGAATTTCGGTCCACCGTTCCGGGAGCGACCTCGGCGTAGCCTGCCAGGAACGCCTCCGTGCAGTCGTCCACCCAGGACTCGGGGACGCGGACACCCGGCTGTTCCCGCTCGGCAGCGCCCGCGGCATAGTCGAAGGAGCGCAGCATGCCGGTCACGTCCCTCAGCGGGGCGTCGGGGAAATTGCGCTCGGAGATGGGCCGGAGCGGCTCCCCCTCGAAGTCAAGGATGGCCCAGCGGTCACGGCCGCCTTCGGCGCCGGGCACCTGGAGGATCTGGCCGAGGTGAAGGTCACCGTGGATGCGCTGCAGCGCACCGGCGGGAGTGCCTTCCAGCTCGCTGAGCAGGCGTTCCAGCCCTTCCTGGTAAGGTCCGACGGCGGGCGCAGCCTCCATCCACATCTGACGCATGCGCTGGGCTACTCCGGGGGCAATATCCCCACCAGGAACCGCTTCGGCCGAGACACCCAGCGTTTCGGCGAGCCTGCGGTGGACAGTTGCCGTGGCATGGCCGAGGGCATGCGCCTCGGCGGTGAAGTCCACTCCCCCGGCCGCCGCGTCGACCGCGAGCCGCCACGCGTCCCGGCCCCCGGCCAGGAATTCGTGGGCCACCGCCAGTTCACCCTGGGCGGGGCCGCCGCCCGCGGCCCCTTCCTGGGGAAGCTGGCTCTGCGGGTACCACTCGCCCGTGACCCAGCCCAGCGTGGCCGGGACCTCCGGGGTTCGCGCCGCGGACAGGGCGGCCCCGACTTCCACTTCGGGGTTTTTACCGGCCGAAAGCACACGGAAGAACTTCACAATGGCCGCGGAGTCGCCGTCGTCCACTATCACTGAAGTGTTGGACTGTTCACCGGACAGGACACGGACAGTTCCGGTGGCCTGCGGCAGCGGCTGGCCGGCTCCGGATAGGTGACCGGTGACGGTGCCGGCGGTTTTTCGTGACCGGATCAGGTCCAGCCACGCGCCGATGAACGCGGGGTCGTGGACGGCGTCGTAAACCCAGCGGTGCCCCTGCTCCGCGTCGTCACTTTCACCGATCAGTGCCCGTTCAGCACCGGGCAGCGGCTGGCTGCGGTAGCTGAGCGGGATCTGCACAACATCGGTGCGGGAAACGCCGTCGGCCGTTGTGGAGACGATGGAGGCGAGGAACACCTCCAGGCCGGCCTTGCCGGTGGCGTCCTCCAGCAACAGGCCGCCCACCGGCGCCAGGGTGAAGTCCGGGGACTTCACCGGAAACCATCTCTGGGCCGGGAGCCAGTCGCGGAGCAGTTGTTCGAGTGTGGGTGTCAGCATGGTTTGGGTCATCTCATCCCTCAATCGACAGTATCGGCATCGCTTGCGTAAAGGGTGAAGCTGGGTTGGAGGCCATGGACCTCAGGCGCAGCCAGAAGAAGTCGTGGCTGCCCAGCGTCAGTGTCAGGTGTCCGTCGTCGCCGATGCCGGGGAACGGCTGTCCCCCGAAGACATCCCGCAGGCCCCGTCCGGAAAAGTCCGGAAGCCTCAGGGTGGAGGACACCGGGTGCTGCGAAAGATTGAAGACGCAGAGGATGGTTTCAGCCGGTTCGCCGGCAGCGTTGCCCTCCGGAAGTTCGCGCAGGTAGGCCAGCACCACCTCGTGGTCCGCCTCCACGTGCTTGAACGCCCCGAGCCCGAACGCCGGATGGTTCTTCCGCACGCTGAGGATCTGCCGGGTCCAGCGCAGCAGCGACCCGGAGTGGGCGGCTTCGGCCTCGACATTGGCCATGGCGTAGTTGTAGACCAGCGATTGGATCACCGGGAGGTACAGCTTGCCGGGATCGGCGTTGGAGAACCCGGCGTTGCGGTCGGGGTTCCACTGCATCGGGGTGCGGACGGCGTCGCGGTCCTCGAGCCAGATGTTGTCGCCCATCCCGATTTCGTCCCCGTAATACAGGAAGGGGCTGCCCGGCAGGGACAGCAGCAGGGCGTTGATGAGCTCGATTTCCGCCCTGGAGTTGTCCAGCAGCGGCGCCAGCCTGCGCCGGATGCCGATGTTGGCCCGCATGCGCGGGTCCGGGGCGTACCAGCCGAGCATGGCGGCACGCTCATCGGCGGTGACCATTTCCAGCGTCAGCTCATCGTGGTTGCGCAGGAACGTCCCCCACTGGGCACCCTCAGGAATGTCCGGGGTGTCGTGCATCGTCTCGATGATGGGGGCGGCCTTCTGGTCCCGCAGCGCATAGTAGAGCCGCGGCATGATCGGAAAGTGGAACGCCATGTGGCATTCCGGTTCCTCCTCGGTGCCGAAGTACTCCACCACCTCGTTGGGCGGCTGGTTGGCCTCGGCGATGATCACCCGGCCGGGGTAGCTTTCGTCCACCATCTTCCGCAGCCTGCGCAGGAACTCGTGCGTTGCCGGGAGGTTTTCGCAGTTGGTCCCCTCCTCCTCGTACAGGTACGGGATGGCGTCCGCCCGGAACCCGTCGATCCCCTGGTCCAGCCAGAACCGCACGACGTCGAACACGGCGTCGATGACCTTCGGGTTTTCGAAGTTCAGGTCGGGCTGGTGGCTGAAGAACCGGTGCCAGAAAAACTGCCGCCGGATGGGGTCGAAGGTCCAGTTGGATTCCTCCGTGTCCACGAAGATGATGCGCGCATCCTGGTATTTCTCGTCCGTGTCGCTCCAGACGTAGAAGTCGCCGAACGGGCCCTCGGGATCCTTCCTGGACTCCTGGAACCAGGGGTGCTGGTCCGAGGTGTGGTTCAGCGGAAGGTCGATGATGACCCGGACGCCCCGCGCGTGGGCCTCGGCCACCAGTCGCTTGAAGTCGCTGATGGTGCCGAACTCGTCCAGCACGGAGTTGTAGTCCGAGATGTCATAGCCGCCGTCCCGGAGGGGGGACTGGAAGAACGGCGGGAGCCACAGGCAGTCCACGCCCAGCCACTGCAGGTAGTCGAGCTTCTCGATCAGCCCGTGGAAGTCGCCCGAGCCGTCGCCGTTGGCGTCCGCAAAGCCCCGGACCAGCACTTCGTAAAACACCGCTTTCCGGTACCACAGCGGGTCATGCTGCAAACCGGGTGCATTGAGCTCGAACGTGCTCTTGGGTGTGAAGTGCTGGGTGGGGCTCTGCGGACTGAAGCTCACTGGCGGCTACCTCCGGATGCTCAGGATGTGTGCAGGTTCAACATGCGCATCCAGCCTCACGTAGTTGTACTCCCCCCATTCCCACGACTGGCCGGTGATCAGGTCGTCCACCCAGAAGCCGCCGTTCGGGGTGAGCTCGCTCGGGTCAAGCCCCAGCGCAGCCAGGTCCAGCGACACCATGCCTTCCCGTGCGCTGTGCGGGTCCACGTTGACCACCACGATGATGGTGTCCCTGGTGCCGTCCGGGAGGGTCTTGTGCTTGGAGTAGACCACCGTGGCGTCGTCCGTGCACTGGTGCAGGGTGAGGTTCTGCAGGTCCCCCAGCGCCGGGTGGGCCCTGCGGATTTCGTTGAGCTTGGTCAGGTACGGCGCCAGCGTCCGGCCGGAGGCGTTCGCCGCGTCCCAGTCACGGGCCTTGTACTCGAACTTCTCGTTGTCGATGTACTCCTCGGCACCGGACCGGGCCACGTGCTCGTACAGCTCGTAGCCGGCGTACACGCCCCACAGCGGGCTCGCGGTTGACGCGAGGGCAGCCCGGATCTTGAACGCCGCCGGACCGCCGTACTGCAGGTACTCGGTGAGGATGTCCGGAGTGTTGACGAAGAAGTTGGGCCGGAAAAAGGCAGCCGATTCGTGGCTGACGTGGTGGAAGTACTCCTCCAGCTCCTTCTTGGTGTTGCGCCACGTGAAGTAGGTGTAGGACTGCTGGAAGCCGGCCCTGCCCAGGGCGTGCATCATGGCGGGGCGGGTGAACGCTTCGGCCAGGAAGACGACGTCGGGGTCCTTCTTGTTCACCTTGGCGATGAGCCATTCCCAGAACCACACCGGCTTGGTGTGCGGGTTGTCCACCCGGAAGATCTTCACACCGTGGCTGACCCACAGCTGGACGATCCGCAGGATTTCCTTGGACAGGCCCTCGGGGTCGTTATCGAAGTTGAGCGGGTAGATGTCCTGGTACTTCTTCGGCGGGTTTTCGGCGTACGCGATGCTGCCGTCCACGCGGGTGGTGAACCACTCGGGGTGCTCGGTGACCCAGGGGTGGTCCGGTGCCGCCTGGAGTGCCAGGTCGAGCGCCACCTCGAGGTTGAGCTCATTGGCCCGCGCCACGAAGGCGTCGAAGTCCTCAAAGGTTCCGAGGTCCGGGTGGATGGCGTCGTGCCCGCCTTCCTTGGCGCCGATGGCCCACGGCGAACCCGGATCGTTCGGTCCGGCAATCAGGGTGTTGTTGGGGCCTTTGCGGTGCTGCACGCCAATCGGGTGGATCGGCGGCATGTAGATGACGTCAAAGCCCATGCCGGCGACGGCGTCCAGCCGCTGGGCGGCGGTCCGGAAGTTGCCGGACGTCCACTCGCCCGTGTCGTGGTTGCGCACCGCGCCCTCGGAGCGCGGGAAGAATTCGTACCAGGATCCGCGGCCGGCGCGGTCCCGCTCAACCAGCAGGGGGAACTGTTCGGAGACGGTGACGAGCTCGCGGATCGGCTCGCGGTCAACGACGGCGGCGACGTCGCGGCTGAAGCCGGCGGCCAGGCGGTCTTCGGGCGACAGAGAGGTGTCGGACAGGACGGTGGCCGCCGAGCGCAGCGTCTGGCGGTCAGAGTCGTTCCGGGCCGGCTCCTCGGCTGCCTCCGACAGCAGTGCCGCCCCTTCCGCCAGCATCAGTTCGACGTCGATGCCCGCGTCCACCTTTACCTCGGCGTTGTGGTGCCACGTGCCGTAGCGGTCGTGCCACGCCTCGATGACGAAGGACCACTTTCCGGTGGAATCCGGGGTGATCAGGCCTTCCCAAAGGTCGGTGCCCTTCCCGCGGTCACCGGCCGGGGGCTGCAGCCGGACCCGCTGGCGTTCATTGCCCTTCGGATCCAGGAGGACCGCGCTGACGCCCAACTGGTCGTCGCCCTCGCGGAAGGACCTGGCGCTGACCACGATCCCTTCACCAGGCAGCGCCTTGGCCGGGAACTTCCCCCCTTCGACAACAGGCTGAACGTCCGTGATGGGGAAGCGGCCAAACCGGAGGCCTTCCGTGATCGAAACTTTCGGCGTTTGCTTTGCTGGGGCACTGGTTCGCGTGTTTGTCGTCACAAGCTCGACGTTAGCGAGAAATGGGGCGGATTGCTAAGCCTGCGAACTTAATTATTGAGGCGATTCGTCATTTACCGGAAAGTAATCGAATGCAGTTCCTGCCGTTCACCTTGTCCATTAGTGTGGCGCAGGTGAAGGCAATCCGCAGATTTACTGTCCGTACCGTTCTTCCCGAGCCGATCCGGCCGCTGGCAAGGTTGGCAACCAACCTCCGCTGGTCCTGGCACCGGCCCACCCGGGAACTCTTCGAAAGCCTAAACCCGCGGGTCTGGGCCCAGTGCGGCAACGACCCCGTCAGCTTCCTGGGCCTGGTGGGCCGCGAAGAGATGCACCGGCTCGCGACGGACAAGGACGTGGTGGCCAGGGTCCAGGCGGCAGCCGCGGACCTGGACCGGTACCTGACGGAACCCCGCTGGTACCAGGGGCTGGGCAGCGACGCCCCCGCCTCCATTGCCTACTTCTCCCCCGAATTCGGCATCACCGAAGTGCTGCCGCAGTATTCGGGCGGCCTCGGCATCCTCGCCGGCGACCACCTGAAGGCCGCCTCCGACCTTGGCGTGCCGCTGATCGGCGTCGGCCTGCTCTACCAGGCCGGCTACTTCAAGCAGTCGCTCTCCCGTGACGCCTGGCAGCAGGAGACCTATCCCGTCATCGATCCCGACGGCCTGCCCCTGACGCTGCTGCGGGAGCCGGCCGCGGACGGCAACGGCAAGCCGCTGGAAATTTCCCTGCCGCTGCCCAACGGACGGCACCTTGCCGCACACATCTGGCGTGCCGACGTCGGACGCGTCCCCCTGCTGCTGCTGGATTCCAACGTCCCCGGAAACGACGACGCCGCCCGCAGCATCACCGACCGCCTGTACGGCGGCGGCGGCGACCACCGCCTGCAGCAGGAGCTGCTGCTCGGCATGGGCGGGGTCAAGGCGCTGCGCGCCTACCAGAAGCTCACCGGCACGCCCGCCCCGGAGGTGTTCCACACGAACGAGGGCCACGCCGGGTTCCTGGGCATCGAACGGATCCAGGAACTGATGTCAGGCGAGCAGGCGCTCACCTTCGACGAGGCCCTCGCCGCCGGACGCTCGTCCACCGTGTTCACGACACACACGCCGGTTCCGGCCGGCATCGACCGCTTCGAGGCCGCGCAGATCCAGCACTTCTTCGAGGCCGGCCTGGCCCCGGACGTCCCCACCTCACGCATCCTCGACCTGGGCCGCGAAAACTTCCACGAGGGCAACCCCTTTGTCTTCAACATGGCCGTGATGGGCCTGCGCCTCGCGCAGCGGGCCAACGGCGTGGCCAAGCTCCACGGCGAAGTCTCGCGTGGCATGTTCTCCGCACTGTGGCCGGGATTCGACCACTCGGAGGTGCCGATCACCTCCGTCACCAACGGCGTGCATGTGCCCACGTGGGTGGATCCGCGCATCTCGAAACTCGCCCGGGAGCGGTTCGGCCCCGACACCGAGCTGACGGGCCGCTGGGACCTGGCATACAACGTGTCCGATGCCGAGGTCTGGGCGCTGCGACGGGAGATGCGCGTTTCCCTCGTGGAGGACGTGCGGCGCCGGCTGCGGGCCGCGTGGAAGAAGCGCGGCGCAGCCGATGCGGAGCTGGCCTGGACCGATTCCGTGCTGGACCCGGACGTCCTGACCATCGGGTTCGCCCGCCGCGTGCCCACCTACAAGCGGCTGACCCTCATGCTGCGGGACCCGGAGCGGCTGAAGGCCCTGCTGCTGCACAAGGATCACCCCATCCAGCTGGTCATCGCCGGCAAGTCCCACCCGGCGGACGATGCCGGCAAGAAGATGATCCAGGACCTGGTCCGGTTCACCGACGATCCCGCGGTCCGGCACCGCATCGTCTTCCTGCCGAACTACGACATCGCCATGGCCCGCACACTGTTCCCCGGGTGCGACGTCTGGCTGAACAACCCGCTGCGGCCGCTCGAAGCCTGCGGCACCTCCGGCATGAAGGCCGCGATCAACGGTTCCCTGAACCTGTCCGTCCTGGACGGCTGGTGGGATGAGATGTACGACGGCGAGAACGGCTGGGCGATCCCTACGGCCAACAACGGCGCGTCCGCCGACGAGCGGGACGACATCGAGGCGGCGGCGTTGTACGAGCTGCTCGAGACGCAGGTGGCGCCGCGGTTCTACGGCAGCACCGTCTCCGAGGCGGCCGGCGCCGCCGGGCCGTCGGAGTCCAGCCACGAGAAGATTCCCACGCACTGGGTCTCCATGATCAAGCACACGCTGGCCCACCTTGGCCCGGCCGTCTCGGCGGAACGGATGCTGCAGGACTACGTCAACGTCCTGTACCGGCCGGCGGCGGTTTCGGGCCGCGAGGCGGTGGCGGGTTCCTACGCCCAGTCCAAGGCGCTGGCAGCATGGATCGCCAAGGTCCGCGCGGCCTGGCCCCAGCTGCACGTGGAGCACGTGGACTCGCTGGGCGTCTCGGAGGACCCGCAGATCGGCGACACCCTCCAGGTAAACGCCTACGTCGGGCTGCACAACCTCTCGCCGCAGGACGTCGCCGTCGAGGTGGCGTACGGGCAGGCAGCCGACAACGACGAACTGGCCAACGTGACGCTGGTGGAACTGGAAGCCAAGGAGGAACTCGGCAACGGCCGCTACCTCTTCGCCGGGTCCATCGTGATCGACCGCTCCGGTTCCTTCGGCTACACCGTTCGGGTGCTGCCCAAGCACGACGCCCTCGCGTCCAAGGCCGAGCTGGGCCTGATCGTCAACGCCTAGACGCTCCTGATGTAGCCCGCGGCGCAGTTGCGCCGCGGGCTACAGCAGCACAGCTATGACCGCCAGGTCCTTGCCGGCGTAGCTCTCGGCGTCCTGGAGGATCTCGCAGATGACGCCGAAGGTGCGGTCGCTGCGGAAGGCCGGCGGCACCTGCCAGATCACCGTCAGTGGCTCCGCGCCGTCGTCGGAAATGGCGTCAGCGAAGTCGTGGAGTGAGTCGTTGAGCGCATCCAGGTTCACGCCGAAGTGTTCCGGAAAGTCCAGGGCCTCGCCGAAGGCGGCAAGCACGGACTTCTTCGAATCGGCAGCCGGAACCAGCAGGCTGCGGCGGCCGGCGTCCGCCGCCTGGTCCTTCAGTTCCTCGAGGGTCCAGGTGTCGCCGGAGTAGATCTTCATGGTGCTATTTGCCTTCTGCTATGAACTTGAACGTTTCGTAGTGGTCTGCCGTGTAGTACTTGTCGCCGGCCTGTCCCGCCACGATCCTGCGGGCTCCCCGGTCCGATTCGCCGGGCGTGGGAACCGTGTACTCCTTGTAATACCCGCTGGCCTTGCGGGGCAGGATGCGCTCGAAGTTGCCGAACGTCACGCCGTCGCGCGTGTACGGGTAGGGTCCGCCCTGCCGGATCAGTGCGAGGGTCCGCCGGCCTTCGGCGGGCAGCTGGGACTCCCGGATGGCGGGGAGGCCGGCAGCGTTAGGTGCGCCGGTGGCTTTGGACGACGACGGCGGTGCTGCGGCGGGTGCCGACGTCGCGGAAGTGGGTGCCGGCGTCGAAAAGGCGGGGGCCGGCGTCGCGGTTTCCTGCAGTCCCGCGCTCTGCCCACCCGTCCCGGGGGGTGCGCCGCCCGGTGCGATGAAGAGGTTGAAGACTGCGAGGGCAGCGACGGCGAGCCCCAGCAGCAGCGTTCCGAGAGCCCAACGCCTGCGCATGCCTGTTTCCCCGAAGCCTATGTGCGGTAGATGTTGATGGTGTAGGCCTGCACCTCGTCAGGCTCGCCGGACGCGACGAGGGTGCCCTGGCGCCGGTCGTGAAGCTCGGACGTGGTGAGGCGAAGGTCGAACACCCGCTTGCCGGTGCCGTCGTCGTTGGCCACCCGTGGAAGGGTGACCTCGATGTCCTCGGGGCCGCCGTTGACCACGATGAGTCCGGCCACGGGTCCGTCGTCAGACCCGAGGAGCAGCTGAACTACCCGGTTCCCGTTGTCGTTCCAGCGGTCCATGGACATGGGCTGCCCGTTCCGGTCATACCAGTACAGATAGGAGCGGGCGTCGCGGACCGGGTAGTCGTGCGGCTGGGCGGCCAGGAACTCCCCGCGCAGCCGGATGACACGCTTGGTGCTGCGGAGCATGGCGTGGGATTCCGGCGTGCTGGTCCAGTCAACCCAGGTGAGCGGGTTGTCCTGGCAGTAAGCGTTGTTGTTGCCCTGCTGGGTGCGGCCGAGCTCGTCCCCCGCGGTGATCATGGGGACGCCGAGGGAAATCATGAGCGTGGCCATGAGGTTGCGCTTGCTTTGGGCCCGGCGGGCCAGGATGTCCTCGTCCTCGGTGCGACCTTCGAAACCGTGGTTGTAGCTGCGGTTGTCGCCGTGCCCGTCCCGGTTCTGCTCACCGTTCGCCTCATTGTGCTTGCGGTCGTAGGATACGAGGTCGGTCATGGTGAAGCCGTCGTGGGCGGTGATGTAGTTCAGCGAGGCCAGGCGCGTACGGCCCGACGGTTCGAACAGGCTGGCTGAACCTGACAGGGCATCGGCCAGCCGGGCCACGGATCCGCCCCGGCCGCCGTTGTCGAGGGCGGCCCGGTCGGCTACCCAGAAGGAACGCACAGCGTCGCGGTAGTGATCATTCCAGTCCACCCAGCCGACGGGGAAGCGTCCGGTCTGCCAGCCGCCGTATCCGATGTCCCACGGTTCGGCGAACAGCTTGACCTTGGAGAGCGAGGGGTCCCCGGCAACGGCTTTGAGGAAGTCGTGGTGGGGATCGAATTCGTTGGCTGCGTTCCGGCAGAGCGTGACGGCCAGGTCAAAGCGGAAACCATCAATGTGGAACTCGTCCACCCAGTACTTCAGCGAGTCCACCACCATTTGGATGACGCGCGGTTCGGCGAAGTTGAGTGTATTGCCGCAGCCCGTGGTGTCAACGTATTTGCCGTGGCCGTCGGTGCGGTAGTACTTCTGCTCGCCGAGCCCGCGGAAGCTCAGGGTGGGACCGTCCGGACCACCTTCTGCGGTGTGGTTGTAGACGACATCAAGGATGACCTCGATGCCGGCCGCATGGAGCAGCTTGACCATGTCCTTGAACTCATCCTGGACAGCCTGCGGCCCGGCTTCCTGGGCGGCCTTGGTGGCGTACGCGGGGTGCAGGGCAAAGAATGCGGCCGTGTTGTAGCCCCAGTAGTTGGTGAGGCCGAGGTTCTGGAGGTGTGGCTCGTCCAGGTGGAAGTGCACCGGCAGCAGTTGCAGGGCGGTAATGCCAAGTCCCGTGAGGTGCTCGATCATGGCGGGATGGGCCATGCCGGCGTACGTGCCGCGCAGCGCCTCTGGAATGTCCGGATGCAGCATGCTCTGCCCGCGGACATGTGCCTCGTAGACGATGGTGCTGCGCCACGGGGTGTCCGGCTTCTGGTCGCTGCCCCACTCGAAGTCGGAAGAAGTCCTGACGCTGGTCAGGAAGCCGTCGCGTTCGTCGACGGCGCGGCCGTAGGGGTCGAGCAACAGCGGCTGGCCGCCGTCGCCGTCAAAATCGACTGTGGGGACCGCAAGCGGGAGGGCCTGATCGCCTTTCGGGGAGGCTTTCGGAGCCGCGCGGAAGCCGTACCGGGTTCCCACCGGAAATCCGTCCACCACGCCGTGGTGGATACCGCTGGGGAGAGCGGACAGGGCGTGCAGGCGCCAGCTTTGCCCGGGTGCCTGGTACGCCACCTCGAGCGTGGTGATGCCGGGCGCATAGACCGCGACGCTTGCGCGGCTGCCGGATTTGCCCACCGGAGCGTGGCGCGCTTCGCGGACCCCGAGGGGAAAGGCCTGGGAGTCGTCCACCGTCAGGGCTGTGTCTAAGAGGGGCATTACCATCAATTAAAGCTTAGCCGTCACAGCAAAATAGCTGATCTTGTCCCGCATGTTACGCGTAGAGGGCTGTGGCGGCACTGCTGAATGCTAAATGACGCACTGACGTGGAGGTTTTCGTGAAGATTGCATTGGCCCAGATCATCACCGGAAGGGATATCGCCGGGAACCTCAGTGTGGTTGAGGAATACGCGCGCCGCGCCAAGGACGGCGGGGCTGAGATGGTCGTCTTCCCCGAGGCCACGATGCGCGCGTTCGGCAATTCCCTGCTGGACATCGCCGAACCCATAGACGGCCCCTGGGCCAGCCGTATCCGCTCGATAGCTGACGAGCTCGGGATCGTGATTGTTGCCGGAATGTTCACCCCCGGTTCACCATCCCCTGAAGGACAGACGAAAGTCCGCAACACGCTGCTGGTGACCGGGCCGGGCGTGGAAGCCAGCTACGACAAGGTGCACCTCTTCGACGCCTTCGGCTTCCTGGAGTCCGATACCGTGGACGCCGGGACCGGCCCCGTGACGTTCGACGCCGGCGGCCTCACCTTCGGCCTGGCCACCTGCTACGACATCCGCTTCCCGGCCCTCTTCACGGCCAACGCCGAGCGCGGAGCGGTCGCGAACATCGTCTGCGCCTCCTGGGGTGCCGGTCCGGGCAAGGTGGATCAGTGGCAGTTGCTGGCCCGCGCCCGCGCGGTGGACACCACCACCTATGTCCTCGCCTGCGGCCAGGGTGACCCCGCCACCATGGGCGTCGAGCCCCGCGGCGCAGCGCCCACCGGCGTCGGACACAGCGCGGTTGTCTCACCTTTCGGCGCGGTCCTTGAAGAGCTCGACGGCGCCCCCGGCCTCCTGTTCGCTGACCTCGATCCCGCACTGGTCAAGGAAGCCCGCACCAAGCTCCCGGTCCTGGCCAACCGCCGCGAGTTCTAGAAAAAACCCTCCCTCACCTCCTGCCGCCCACACCCAAGCCCTCCATCAGCTCCTGCCACCCAAACCCAAACGCTCCATCAGCTCCTGCCACCCAAACCCAAACGCTCCATCAGATCCTGCCGCTAGATCGACAACGCTCCCTCACGACGTGAAGGAGCGATTGCCGTTTGGCTGCGAAAGCTGATGGAGCGTTGGGCTTTTTCCTGCGAAAGCTGAGGGAGCGTTTTGGACAGCGGGGCGCGGCGGGATCGGCCGCCGGCGCGTGGGCTTACTTGGAGGCGCGCTGGCGGGAGACTTCGTAGAGGGAGATGCCGACTGCCATGGAGGCGTTCAGGGATTCCATCGCGGAGTCGATCGGGATGGAAACGATCTGGTCGCAGTTCTCCCGGACGAGGCGGCTCAGGCCCTTGCCCTCGGAACCGACCACGATGCAGACCGGTTCAGTGGCGAGGGTGAGGTCCGGCAGCGAAACGTCGCCGTCGCCGTCGAGCCCCAAAACGAAGACGCCCATGTCCTTGAACTGCTTGAGGGCATTGTTCAGGTTGGAGGCCCGGGCCACCGGGACGCGGACGGCAGCGCCGGCGCTGGTCTTCCAGGCCGCAGCCGTGACACCGACGGAGCGGCGCTCGGGGACGATGACACCGTGGCCGCTAAATGCCGAGACCGAGCGGATGATCGCGCCGAGGTTGCGGGGGTCAGTGATGCCGTCGAGGGCAACAAAGAGGGGCGCGTTTGCGATGTGGCCCTTCTTCCAGCCGGTAACTGTCTCTTCGGCCAGCTCGTAGGCATCCTGGTACTCGTACGGCGGGATCTGCAGCACGAGGCCCTGGTGCACGGCGTCGTCGGTCATCCGGTCCAGCTCGGGCTTGCCGGTTTCCAGCAGCGGGATGCCCCGTTCGGCGGCGATCTTCAGCGATTCCTTGACGCGGTCGTCCATCTCGATGCGGATGGCCACGTGCAGCGCCTTGGCCGGAATGCCGGCGCGGAGAGCCTCGACGACCGAGTTGCGGCCGGTGACGACTTCCTCGGTGGCACGCCCCTTCGGGCCCGACCGGGCACCGGCGCTGCGGGTGCCGCTGCCTGACCGCTTGGCTGCGGAACGCTCGGCGAGCTGCTTGTTCTTGTACGCCTTGTGGTACGGGCGGTCCTCGGCCTTGGGGGTTGGCCCCTTGCCCTCGAGGGCCTTGCGGCCGTGGCCACCGGTTCCGGTGGTGGGGCCCTTCTTGTTCTTGCGGATTGCGCCCGGGCGACCGTTGTTGGCCATGATTCCACCTTGTTTGTATTGGGTAAGTCTGCACTCCAGTCTACTGACTGGCGTTAAATCGTCGGTCAGGCGGGCCAGCGGCCGGGAATGCTAGCCGCGCTGCAGGCTCCACGTGGCGCCGTCGGCGTTGTCCTCCACCAGGATGCCTGCCGCCGCAAGGGTGTCGCGGATGGCGTCCGAGGCGGCCCAGTCCTTCCTGGAGCGGGCTTCGGCGCGGGCGGCGAGCTGCGCCTCAATCAGCGTCCCAAGAGCACTGGTGGTCTGGTCGTCAACTGCCGGCTGCGCGGCAGCGCTGATGCCCAGGACCCGCAGCATCTCGGTCACGCCTGCAAGCGCCTGCCGCGTTGCCTCGAGGTCGCCGTCGGTGAGCGCCGAGTTACCGGAGCGGACGGTGTCGTGCAGCACGGCGAGGGCCTGCGGCACGTTAAGGTCGTCATCCATGGCCGCGGCGAAGGCGTCCGGTACCGTGCCGTGGCTGCCAAACAGCAGGGCACCGTCGGAAGACAGCGCCCGGAGGGCGCGGGCAATGAAGCCGTCAATGCGCTCGACGGCGGCTGCGGCCTCCTGCAGCGACGTCGGCTGGTAGTCCAGCACCGAACGGTACTGCGCCTGGCCCAGGTAGTAACGGACCACGCGGGGCGGCGCGAGCTCCAGCATCTCCGCCGGGCTGACCGTGTTGCCGACGGACTTCGACATTTTTTCGCCCTGGTAGGTGACCATGCCGTTGTGCATCCAGAAGTTGGCGAAGCCATGGCCGGCCGCCTGGGACTGCGCCATCTCGTTTTCGTGGTGCGGGAATCGCAGGTCCAGGCCGCCGCCGTGGATGTCGAACTCGGTGCCGAGGTACTTCGTGACCATCGCCGAGCATTCGAGGTGCCAGCCCGGACGGCCGGCGCCCCACGGCGAAACCCAGCTCGCCGTCGTCGGCTCGCCTTCCTTGTGCCCCTTCCACAGGGCAAAGTCGCGGGGGTCCTTCTTCCTGTTGCTGAATTGAGGTTCGACGTCCGTGGCCCCCTGCATGTCGTCGATCTTCTGCCGCGTCAGGGCACCGTACTTATGCCAGGAGCGCACATCGAAGTAGACGTCACCGGAGCCGTCGAGGGCAGGGTAGGCGTGGCCGCGGTCAATCAGCAGCTGAATGAGCGCGTGCATCTCCGGAATGTGGCCCGTGGCCCGCGGCTCGTAGGTGGGGCGGGAGACCCCGAGGGTGTCGTAGGCCTTGAGGAACTCCTGCTCATAGCGGTAGGCCAGCGCCCACCACTCCTCCTCCGGCACGGCGCCGGGTTCCTGCTCGAAATCCGGGTGAAAGGAGGCCTCGGACTTGGCGAGGATCTTGTCGTCAATGTCAGTGACGTTCCTGACCACCGTGACGCGGAAGCCGCGGTATTCCAGCCAGCGGGTGAGCTGGTCGAAGGCGATGGCGGAGCGGATGTGCCCCACATGCGGCATGCCCTGCACCGTGGCACCGCAGTAATACAGACTTACCTTGCCCGGTGCCAGGGGAACGAAGTCGCGGACTTCGGCGGATGCAGTGTCGTAAAAGCGCAGGGTCACCGCTCCAGATTAGCCGATGCCAATGTTCCCGCTTACTTGCAGACCTCGCCGATCCTGTTGTTTTGCCTGGCAAGCTCCGCCGTCTGCTCGGAGGTCTTGGTTCCCAGCGATGTGCCTGCCACCTGCTTCATGATGTCGGCCATCTTCTGGATGGGGTCCGCAACTTCCTGGGCCACCTTGTCGGCGACCTCCTGGTAATGCTTGGCGATCTGGTCGGCCTGCTGCTGCTGGTTGCCCGTGGGCTTGAACGTGTCCCCCTGCAGGAACTTGCAGCTTTCCTCGACGCTCATGCGCGGGCTGCCGGCACAGCCGGCCAGAAGCATCCCTGCGATCACGACGGCGGGAAGCAACTTTTTCACGGCGGGTCTCCTGGGATTGCGGTACTGGTGCTTATTCCAGCGTAGGCGATGCTGCCGGATGGGCAGCGGCGATGTGGGTCAGCTGGCCGGCGGGGCAACTCGCCGGCCGGGCAACTGGACGGCAGGGCTCTACACGGCCGGGTAGACGAGGGCCGTGGCCACAGCGGAGATTCCTTCGCCGCGCCCGGTGAAGCCGAGGCCGTCGCTGGTGGTGGCGCTGACGCTGACGGGGGCGCCCGCGGCCTCGGTGAGAACACGCTGGGACTCTTCCCGGCGCGGGCCGAACTTGGGCCGGTTGCCGACGAACTGCACGGCGATATTGCCGATCTCGAAGCCGGCTGCCCTTGCGATGCGGGCAGCTTCGGCCAGCAACGTAACCCCGGAGGCACCTGCGAATTCGGGGCTGTCCGTGCCGAAGTGGGTGCCCAGGTCACCGATGCCGCAGGCGGAGAACAGTGCGTCCGCTGCTGCGTGGGCGACGGGATCGCCGTCGGAATGGCCGGCGAGGCCCCGCTCCCCCTCCCAGAAAAGCCCGCCCAGCCAAAGGGGCTGCGGGTCGCTCTCCGGAGCAAAGGCGTGCACATCGATGCCGATGCCTGTCCGGGGCAGGAGCGGGGTCCGCGAAGCGTTGTTGGTCGGATTCGTGCCGTTCATTGAGCCTTCCGTCATATGGTGTGTCAGCCCTCCACCCAGCGGGCGCCGAGGGGTCCCTCGAGCAGACCCTCAGCGATGATGAGGTCAAGGGGGGTGGTGATTTTCAGGGACTGGCTGGCGCCGCGGACGGCGTGCACTGGCACGCCGAGAAGCTCCACCAGCATGGCGTCGTCGGTGACCGCGGCCGCCTGGCGCTCATCGAAGCCCTCGGCTGCCTCATGCGCTCGCCGCAGCACGGGGAGCTGGAAGCCCTGCGGGGTCTGTACTGCCCTGAGCTCCTCGCGGGGCGCGGTTCCGGTCACGAGTTCCGGTGCGACATCCGCGGCCTGCCCCTCGGTCGCGGCGACCGTCTTGACCGTGTCCACCACGGGAATCACCGGAATCACTGCTTCGGCGCCGGCGGCGAGGGCCTGGGCCACGCGGTGGAAGACGTGCTCCGGGGTCAGGGCACGGGCGGCGTCATGAACCAGAACCGCCTCGGTGCCCTCCTCCACGGCGGCCAGTGCGGAACGCACCGAATCCGCCCGGGAGGCACCGCCGTCGACCATTGTCAGGAGCGGCCCGCCGTCCACCAGCTCCACGCGGAAGTCCTCACAGAGCCGGCGGAGCTCCTCGTCGCCGGCCGGAAGCGCGATGCACACCTGGCTGGCGATGCCAGCCGCGACGATGCCGCGAAGCGCATGCATCAGGATCGGTTCACCGCCCAGCGGCACGGCCGCCTTCGGCATGCCGTAACCCAGCCTCTGCCCGGAACCGGCGGCGACGAGGATCACGGCGGTAACGGGGCGCTTGGGTGCAGTGTTCATGCGCTCTAGCCTACGTCCCTGCGGGATCCCCCTCCATCACCCCAACCATTACCTAGGTGGGGATGAGCCAGACGTTTTCGGGCAAGAAGAAACCCCGGCGGCACCTTGCCACCGGGGTTCAATTCTTCTTAGGAAGCTCCTGCTACTTAGGAAGCCAGGACCTCGTCGAGAACGCTGGCAGCCTTCTCTTCGTCGGTCTTTTCAGCCAAAGCCAATTCTGAGATCAGAATCTGCCGGGCCTTGGCCAGCATTCGCTTCTCGCCTGCGGAAAGGCCCCGGTCGTGATCGCGGCGCCACAGGTCGCGGACGACCTCTGCAACCTTGATGACGTCACCGGAAGCAAGCTTCTCCAGATTTGCCTTGTAACGACGCGACCAGTTGGTGGGCTCTTCAGTGAACTCGGCACGAAGCACATCAAACACGTGCTCCAAACCGTCTTTGCCCACTACGTCGCGTACCCCAACGAGGTCAACGTTTTCTGCTGGAACTTCAATGGTCAGATCACCCTGAGCCACCTTGAGCTTGAGATACATCTTCTCTTCGCCCTTAACAGTGCGCATCTTGATCTCTTCAATTTTTGCTGCACCGTGGTGAGGGTAAACTACTGTCTCGCCGACCTCAAAAACCATGTGGACTTTCCCCTTTCCCGCAGACCAGTTTATCACGATTAAGGCATATGACTGGCATGGATACGGGTCGGGAACCCCGTAAATCCGCGGAAAATGGCCGAAATCAGCCCCTCAGACCCCTTGACGAATGCGAACAATAGTGCATCGCATGCGCGCCCACAAGCGCTACGCGCGGGTAGTTGGGCACCCTCCTGGAGGCTTTGTGGGGCACGCAAACCGGCATCGCAGAGGCCAGTCATGTGGAGGGGCCGAATCCTTGTTTGACCCTCTTTGCCGATAGGCTATGCCTGAAAACTGTTTCAAAGACTTTTCTAGGAGTGCGTGACGTGCGTTTCACTGCGATGAACCGGGGCCAGAGCGGCAAGATGGCAATGGCGGCAGCCGCCCTGAGCATCGGGCTGCTGGGCCTGACGGGCTGCGGCTACGTCAACGCCCAGCAGACCTCTCACCAGTACGCCGCCTCCGACGGAACGCGAGCCGACGTCGGCCCGGTCCAGCTCCGGAACATGCTGATCGTGTCCGCGAACGAGAACCAGCCGGGCCGCGTCATTGGCGCCGTCTACAACTCCTCCTCGGAGGACGTCAAGGTCACCCTCAAGGGGGCCGAAGGCGCGCAGACTGAAGTTCCGGTCAAGAAGAACTCCTACACCCTCCTGAACGAGTCCGCCGACGAAGCCATCCTGAGCTCGGCCGGCGGCCGCCCGGGATCCCTCGTGGACATCCAGGTCACCGAAGACGGCACCAACGTCAACAAGACCGTCAAGATTCCTGTGGTGGACGGTACCCTGCCGGAATACGCTGCCTACCTGCCGGGCGGCGCGCCCACCGAGTCTGCCACCCCGACCCAGACCGCAACGCCGAGCGAGGGCGGCACGCACGCACCTGCCGAAGGCGGCCACTAATAGGGCAAGGCCACTAGGGCTGCAACACGCAGAAGGAGGGGTTCCCGGCCGGGAACCCCTCCTTCTTCGTGTTGTCAGTGCTTCCTGCAGTATGCGCGGTCCCGTGGACCACTCCCCCGCCGGCAGCTGGCTATTACGGTTCGAACTTGTAGCCCAGCCCGCGCACGGTGACCAGGTAACGCGGCAGGGACGGGTCCGGCTCGATCTTGCTGCGCAGCCGCTTCACGTGGACGTCGAGCGTTTTCGTGTCGCCCACGTAGTCGGAGCCCCACACCCGGTCGATCAGCTGGCCGCGGGTCAGCACGCGGCCGGAGTTCCGCAGCAGCATCTCCAGCAGTTCGAACTCCTTCAGCGGCAGCGACACCTGTTCGCCGTCGACACTCACCACATGACGTTCAATGTCCATCCGGACGGGGCCGGCATGGACGGTGGAGGAGATGAGTTCCTCCGGTTCGCCCTGGCGTCGCAGCACCGCGCGGACACGGGCCACCAGCTCGCGGGAGGAATAGGGCTTCGTGACGTAGTCGTCGGCACCCAGCTCCAGGCCGACGACCTTGTCGATCTCGGTGTCCTTGGCGGTCAGCATGATGACCGGAACGGTGGAGCGCTGCCGCAACTGACGGCAGACCTCGGTGCCGGACTGTCCCGGCAGCTGGAGGTCGAGCAGCACGAGGTCCGCCCCGTTGCGGTCGAACTCCGTAATGGCGTCGAGGCCGTTGTCCACAACCTCTACTTCGAACCCTTCCTTGCCCAGAAGATAGGACAGGGGGTCGCTGAACGACTCCTCATCCTCGACAATAAGAATCCTGCTCAAGCGTTAGCTCCTCGTTCGTGGACGCCGGCGGCGTCGTGTACTTCCTTGGCCTGTTGCGGCCGGTCAGGCTGGCCCTGCGATGAGGCGGGGGCCTGTGCCTTGGCTTCCTGGACAGCTGCGCGATCGGTCTGGGCGGCACCATCGGACTGGGGGGCAGACTCGTCCTCCTGCCCTTCCATCTCCGGCAACCGCAGGGTGAACGTCGAGCCCTGGCCTGGCTGGGACCAGAGCGTGACTTCGCCGCCGTGGTTGGACACAACGTGCTTGACGATGCTCAGGCCGAGGCCGGTTCCGCCGGTGTGGCGGGACCGGGCGGAATCCACCCGGTAGAAACGCTCGAAGACCCGTTCCTGGTCCTCGGGCGAGAGGCCTTCGCCCTGGTCCGTGACCGAGACGGAAACCAGCCCCTCCTTGGACCGCACGCCGATGCCTACGCGGGTATTTTCCGGCGAGTACCGGATCGCGTTGTCGATCAGGTTGCGCAGCGCCGTAACCAGCAGGTCGCGGTCACCGTACACCTTGGCCTGGGCGCGGCCGCCAATGACGATCTGGATGTTCTTGCTCTCGGCCGGCAGCTGCGACCGGTCCACGGCTTCTGCAATGACGTCGTTGATGTCCACAGGGTGCCCCTGCTGCGCCACATTCGCGCCCTGCAGCCGGGAGAGCTCGATGATGTCCTGCACCAGCGCAGCCAAGCGGGCAGACTCCTTGTGCATGCGCTTGGCGAAGCGGCGGACGGCATCCTCGTCGTCCGCCGACGATTCCAGCGCTTCGGCCAGCAGTGAGATGGCGCCCACCGGGGTCTTCAGTTCGTGGGAGACGTTGGCCACGAAGTCGTTGCGGATCTCCTCGGTGCGGGTGATCTCGGTGCGGTCGTCGGCCAGCAGGACAATGTATTCCTCGCCGAGCATTGCTGCCCGGACCTGCACAATGATGGTGCCCTGCCCGAGCGGTCCCCGCGGCAGTTCCAGCTGCCGCTCAAGGATCACGCCGTCACGCCGGACGTTCGCCGTCATGTCCAGCAGCTCGCGGTGCACCACCGTGTGCCCGCGCACGAGGCCGTAAGCGTAGGCCGCCGGGCTGGCCCGGACGACGCCGTCGATTGCGTCCACCACCACGAAAGCCTGCCCGACGACGGCGAGGACCTGCGCGGAGCCCTGGGGCAGCGCCGGTTCGTCGTACTCAATCTCCACGAGCTCGCGCTGCTTCTCGCTGGCACGGAAAGCGAGCACGCCAAAGACGCCGAACGACAGGCCCAGCAGGCCGGCGATGACACCTAAGAGCATTGGATCCACGCCTCCAGCTTATGCTTCCGGCAAGCCCCAATATCCGATAAACAGCCCAAGCGGTACGGATTCAGCTAACGTTCATCTTGGGATGTGTAACAGTTCACCGAACACTGGAAGAGTGTGCGGTTGGACTGCCGGAACGGTGACACGAAATTCTGACCGCCGCAGCGGGGCGGAGTTTCCGAGGAAAGGACGCCTACGTGCGCAAGGTTTTTCAGGAGGAGCTGGCCCATGTGGGCGAGGACCTCATCGAGATTTCAAAGCTGGTCAGCGAAGCGATCGGCAAGGCAACCACGTCATTCGAGAGTGCCGACGTCGATCTGGCCCAGGACGTCATCGCCGCGGACGCCAGGATCGACTTCCTGCAGAACAGCCTCGACGAGCGCGCCATCGACATCCTTGCCCTGCAGGGGCCGGTGGCCAGCGACCTGCGCATGATCGTCGGGTCGCTGCGGATGAGCGCATCCCTGGAGCGCATGGGCGATCTAGCCCGCCATATCGCCCAGCTCGCCCGGCTGCGCTTCCCCGCCAACGTGATTCCGGAGTCGCTGAGCGGGACCTTCAAGAGCTTCGCGGAGCAGGACATCGAGATCGCGAACAAGCTCACCCAGCTGCTGGAGACCCGCGACCTCGAGGTTGCCCGGGACATTCTCAAGGCCAACTCCGCGGTGAACGACCTCCACCTCAGCGTCTTCAAGGCGATCGCCCGCCCGGACTGGCAGGAATCCCCCGCCACCACGGTGGACGTGGCCCTCGCGAGCCGCTACTTCGAGCGGTTCGCTGACCACGGTGTTTCCGTGGCGCAGAAGGTCACCTACCTCGTGACCGGTGCATGGCACCCGAACAGCATCGAGCACGGCTGATAATTCCCGCCTGTACTTAAACGGACGACGCCGGCTGGTCACCTGGGGTGACCGGCCGGCGTCGTCCGTTTTGGTTTAGTCAGAGCCAGCGGAGGCCGGCGGGCTACTTCTTGCCCTGGTTGGCCACGGCCAGGATGGCCTCGGCTGCTGCCTCGGGGTCGAGGTAGGTTCCCCCGCGGGTGATCGGCTGGAAGTTTTCGTCCAGGTCGTAAACCAGCGGGATGCCGGTGGGGATGTTCAGGCTGGCAATGTCGTCGTCGCTGATGCCGTCCAGGTGTTTGACCAGGGCGCGCAGGGAATTGCCGTGGGCGGTGACAAGGACCGTCTTGCCGGCCTTCAGGTCTTCCTTGATGTCCGATTCCCAGTACGGGAGGAGGCGGATGAGGACGTCCTTGAGGCATTCGGTGCGGGGCAGGTCATCGCCGAGGTCCGCGTAGCGCGGATCGCGGGACTGGGAGAACTCGCTGCTGTCGTCCAGGGGCGGCGGCGGGGTGTCGTAGGAACGGCGCCACAGCATGAACTGGTCCTCACCGAATTCGGCCAGCGTCTGGGCCTTGTCCTTGCCCTGCAGCGCACCGTAGTGGCGCTCGTTCAGGCGCCAGTCGCGCTTGACCGGGATCCAGCCGCGGTCAGCCTTGTCCAGGGCGATGTTGGCCGTGTTGATGGCACGCTTCAGGAGCGAGGTGTAGAGGATGTCCGGGAGAATGTTGTTCTCAACCAGGAGCTCTCCACCGCGTGCTGCTTCCTCGCGGCCCTGGTCGTTCAGGTCAACGTCCACCCAGCCGGTGAACAGGTTCTTGGCGTTCCATTCGCTGTGGCCGTGGCGCAGCAGAATCAGCTTGTAAGTCATGATTTTCATCCTAGCCGAGCGCGGCCAGCGGGCGCCGAGAGTTACATCACGCGGCAGTGCGGCCCGATAGGCTAAGGCCGTGGTGCAGAAAGCAGAGCGGGTGGTGACCAGCCGGGGAAAGCCGGTGGGGAACGTGACCCGCGGAACCACCAACCCGAACCGCATGCGCCGGCTGGACCGGTGGCTGGCCGGGCCTCAGGCCTGGCGGCTCCGGCGGGCGGCTGACCCGCTGGTGGTGGACCTGGGTTACGGCGCTTCGCCCGCCACCGCCGTCGAACTCTTCGAACGCCTTCAGGCGGTACGGCCGGATGTGCGCGTCTGCGGGATCGAGATCGAACCCGAGCGCGTGCGTGCCGCGAAGCCCCTGGAACGGCCGGGCCTGAGTTTCCGCAACGGGGGATTCGAACTTCCGGTACCCGGGAATCCGGTGTTTGTGCGCGCCTTCAACGTGCTGCGGCAGTACGAGGAAGGGGATGTCCGGCGCATCTGGGAGCTGGTGCAGGGCCGGCTGGCTCCGGACGGCCTGTTCATCGACGGAACGTGCGACGAGATCGGCCGCCGCTCCGCCTGGATTGCCCTTGATGCGGAGCGCCCGGTCAGCCTCACCGTGTCGGTGCGGTTCGGCAGTTTCAGGCTGCCGTCCGAGGTTGCCGAGCGCCTGCCCAAAGCCCTCATCCACCGCAATGTTCCCGGCGAACGCATCCACACGCTGCTGCAGTCGATGGACCGGGCCTGGCTCGAGGCCGCGCCGCTGGCGCCTTTTGGAAACCGCCAGCGGTGGACGGCCATGTGCAGGGCACTGCTCGACGGCGGGTGGCCGGTGCACGATGGCCCCTCGCGTTGGCGCCTCGGGGAACTTACCGTCGGGTGGGAGGCAGTGGCACCGGACGCTGGTTACCAGGGGCCGTAGGGGCCCATGTTCCTGCTGCCGCCGCGGCCGGCGTCCTTCACAGCGGGCCGCACATCGGCCAGGTAGACGGAAGCTGCGACGACGGCGGCGAGGCCGAACAGGCCCAGCGGGCCCAGGAAACCACCGGATCCCCCGCCCAGCACGGACAGTGCCCCGACAGCCAGGCTGCCGCCAGTCAATGCCAGCCAGAACGTCTTGGTGCGCTTGCCCACGGCCTCGAAGGCGTTGGCCCGGTGGCGGACGCAGTCAAAGAAGGCCCAAACCTCGAGGGCGAGTGCTATCAGCCCCAGGATGTAGTAGACCGTGCTCTCAACGTAGAAAATCAGTAGTCGTCCGTCCACCAGCCCAGCCTATCGGTCCAGGGCGTCCAACGCCTGCTTCAAATCGGCCCAGAGGTCCTCGACGTTTTCGATGCCGACGCTCAGCCGGACCAGGTTCTCGGGGACGCTGGCGGGTTCCGCGGCATGCCGGCGCCGGCGCTCGATGAGCGATTCAACCCCGCCGAGGGACGTGGCCGGCAGCCACAGGTGCAGGCCACGGACCAGCCTGTCCGCAGTTTCCGCGGCGCTCAGCCCGCCTGCAGCGGCAACCTGGACGCAGAGGATGGAACCAAAACCCGTCATCTGGGACTTGGCCAGATCGTGTCCCGGGTCGGACTCCAGGCCCGGATACCGCACGCTCTCCAGGGCGGGGTGCGCGCTCAGCCTCTCGGCGAGCACCGCGGCCGACGCCTGGGAGCGTTCAATCCGGAGGGCAAGGGTCCGCAGGCCCCGCAGCGCCAGCCATGCCTCGAAGGGCCCGGCGATTCCGCCATGGATGATGCGGTGGTGCAGCAGGGTTTCACGCAGTTTCGCATCCCCGGTCACCAGCGCGCCCAGCACCACGTCGGAGTGGCCGGCCAGGTATTTGGTCACCGAGTGAAGAACGACGTCGGACCCCAGGCTGAGCGGCTGCTGCACCAGTGGCGTGGAGAAGGTGTTGTCCGTGACGACGATGGCGCCGGCGTCGTGGGCGGCCTGCGTGAGTGCACGGATGTCAGCGATGCCGAGCATCGGGTTGGTGGGGCTTTCCAGCCACAGCATGTCCGCAGGCTTGCCGCCCTGCGGCGCTATCTGGGCGCGGACTGCATCGGTGTCCGCGATGTCCACGGTGCGGAGTTCGAGCAGGCCCTTTTCCGCCAGTTCGGCGGCCATCACCAGGGAACCGGAATAGCTGTGGGACGGCATGACCAGGACACCCCCGTTGGGGATGAGTGACAGAGCGGAACTGACAGCGGCCAGGCCGGAGGAGTAGAGCAGGCCCGGGAGCGAGGCACCTTCGAGCTGGCCAAGGGCCTCCTCGAACGGGTCCCACGTCGGGTTCGAGTAGCGGCCGTAGCCCCGGTCGCCGTCGTCGAGCGCGCCGGTGCCGAAATATGTGGAGGAGAGCACGATGGGCGGGTTGACCGGCGCATCGTGTTCACGGGGCGGGCGGCCGGCGGCCACAACCACCGTTTCGGCAGACAGTGAGGCGGCGTGCTGATCGGAAAGGCTCATGTTCAAAGGGTACGTTGGGTGCCTGCCCGCTGAAAAAAGCGCTGCCGCCTGCCGCTTCTGACCGCCTGCCCGCGCCCCCGGCGGGCTTTTTCGTCGGTGGATATCGGTAGGCTGGATAAGTGAATATGCAGAGCCCCGGACTTTTCATCGCCTTCGAGGGCGGTGACGGTGCCGGCAAGTCAACACAGGCGGCCCGGCTGGCCGGGTCGCTCGAATCCCGCGGCCTCACCGTGCTGCGGACGCGGGAGCCCGGCGGAACCCCGATCGGCGAGAAGCTCCGTTCCCTGGTGCTGGACCACGGCCACGGCCATATCGATGCCCACACCGAAGCCCTGATCTTTGCCGCGTCCCGGGCGGCCCACGCCAGCCAGGTCATCAGGCCCGCACTGGCCCGTGGCGAGGTGGTACTGACGGACCGCTACATCGACTCCTCCGTGGCCTACCAGGGCGCTGGCCGTGGCCTCGGCGCGGACGCTGTGCTGAGCGTCAACGAGTGGGCGACGTCGGGGCTGCGGCCGGATCTGACCGTGCTCCTGGATGTCCACCCGGCCGAGGGACGCAGCCGCCGCACCGCCGGCGACGCCGCCGAGGACCGAATGGAGTCCGAAGCCGACGAGTTTCACGCGCGGATCCGGCAGGCATTCCTGGACCTCGCCGCGGCCCGGCCGGAGAACTACCTGGTACTGGAGGCCGGCCTGCCCGTCGAGGAAATCGCGGGACTCATCCTGGGGCGGGTCGAAGAGCTCCTTGCAGCAGCCGGCAGGCGGCCATGACCGTCTGGGATGACCTGCAGGGGCAGACCGCCGTCGTCGCCCAGCTGCGGCAGGCGGCCATGGGTGAAGGGCTCACCCACGCCTGGCTGTTCACGGGGCCCCCGGGGTCCGGCCGTTCAAATGCCGCCAAGGCCTTCGCCGCCGCGCTGAACTGCGACCAGGACGACGTCTCGATGCGCGGCTGCGGCACCTGCGCGGCGTGTCTGACCATCCTGGGCGAGACGCACGCCGACGTCTCCTTTGTCCGCACCGAAAAGGTGACCATCACCATTGAGGAGGCCCGCGAACTCGTGGCCACCGCGGGCAACCGGCCGTCCTCGGCCCGGTGGCGGATCATCGTGGTGGAGGACGCCGACCGCATGGCGGAGCGCACCACCAACGTGCTGCTCAAGGCCATCGAGGAGCCCACGCCGCGGACCATCTGGATGCTGTGCGCCCCCTCCCCCGCCGACGTCCTGGTGACCATCCGGTCCCGGTGCCGGGCGGTTGCCCTGCGGCTGCCGCCCGCCGCGGATGTCGCGGCGCTGCTGGTGAAGCGCGACGGCGTGGATCCGGCTCTTGCCGAGCGTGCAGCACGCGCGGCCCAGTCCCACGTGGGCATCGCCCGGCGGCTGGCCCGCGACGCCGAAGCCCGGGAGCGGCGGCTGGAAACCGTCCGGTTCCCGCTGGGGCTCCGGGGCATCACGGCGGCCGTGATGATGGCTGACAAGCTCGTGAAAATCGCCACCGAGGAGGCCACGAGCTCCAACGAGGAACGTGACGCCGCCGAAAAGGCTGCCCTGCTGGCCACCCTGGGCGCGCCGGAGACCGGAACCCTGCCGCCCGCCATGCGCAGCCAGGTGAAGCAGCTCGAGGACGATCAAAAGCGGCGTGCGAAGCGCTCCATCACCGATTCCCTGGACCGTACCCTGACCGACCTACTCTCGTTCTACCGGGATGTCCTGATTATCCAGCTGGGGAACGCAGTGGAACTGGTGAACGTTGAGCTGAGGAGCGAGCTGGAAGAGTTCGCCCAAAGGTCCGGGCCGGAAGTGACCCTCGCCCGGATGGACGCGATCAACAACGCCCGCAAGCGCATCACCACCACCAACGTCGCTCCGCTGCTGGCCGTTGAGTCAATGGCCGCAAGCCTGATCCAGTAGCCACGCCACCACCCGCAATTTGCCTGACCGAGCTGACGCCGCCTACAAGGAGAAACCGCATGATGTCTGCACCGCCTCTGTCCTCGCGACCCCGGACCCTCGCGGCCGGGATGCGGGCGGCCGGCGCCATGGCGCTGGCCGTGCTGCTGGCATCGTGCAGTGCCCTGGGCACGTCCAAAGACGACTCCTCCCAGAACAGCTCCACCGGACAGGCCGACCCCTCCATAGCGGCGGCCGCCCCCGAGGAGCTCAAGGCCTTCTACTCCCAGAAGATCATCTGGGAATCCTGCGAGGACAAGCTGCAGTGCGCCAAAGTCAAGGTGCCTGTCGATTACGCGAAGCCTGCCGGCGACACCATCGAACTGGCTGCCGTGAAGATCTCCACGAGCGGGGACAAGAAGGGCAGCCTGCTGGTCAACCCGGGCGGTCCGGGCGCGTCCGGCTACGACTTCGTCAGGGACGCCGGCAACAGCCACTTCTCCGAGAGCGTGCGCGCCAACTACGACCTCGTGGGCTTCGATCCGCGCGGCGTCAAGCGTTCCGCGCCGGTCACGTGCCTCACCGACAAGGAGCGGGACGAGGTCCGGGCCAAGATCTACACGCCTGACACCGACGCCGGGCTCGCCACGCTCCTCGCGGACAACAAGGCCATCGCGGCCAAGTGCGCGGAGCAGACCGGTCCCGTCCTCGGCCACATCGACACCGTCAGCGCAGCCAAGGATCTGGACGTCCTGCGGGCCGTGCTCAACGACTCCAAGCTGAACTACGTGGGCTTTTCATACGGGACCTTCCTCGGCTCCACCTACGCATCGTTGTTCCCTGACAACGTGGGCCGCCTGGTTCTCGACGGCGCCATCGACCCCACGCTCAGCGCCGAGGAACTGACCCTGGGCCAGGCCCGGGCTTTCGAAAAGGCGCTGCGCGCCTACGTTGAGCATTGCCTGGGGGACGAAGGCTGTCCCCTCAGCGGCACGGTCGACGACGGCGTGCAGCAGATCCGCGACCTCATCAACTCTGTGATCGAGACTCCGCGCAGCGCCAAGGACGGCAGGCAGGTGGGCGGCAACCTCTTTGTCAGCGGCCTGATTGTGCCGATGTACGGCAACGAAAGCTGGCCGGCCCTGACCCAGGCCCTGGAAGCCGCCATGAAGGGCGATGTCAGCCCCATGCTCCGCCTGGCCGACCTCGGCGCGGACCGCTCCCCCAGCGGCAAGTACACGTCCAACACGGCATTGGCCTTCGGCGCGATCAACTGCCTGGACTACCCCATGAGCAGCGATCCGGCTGCCATGCGCGCAGAAGAGCAGCGGCTCCGCGAGGCCTCCCCCACCCTGGGTTACTTCTTCGCCTACGGTGGTGCGAACTGCGCCGACTGGGCGTACAAGAGCGTCCGTACCCCGTCAGCCGTCAAGTACAGCGGTTCCGCACCCATCGTCGTCATCGGTACCACCGGAGACCCGGCAACGCCGGTGGAATGGGCCAGCGAACTGCGGAAGCAGCTGGGCAACGCATCCCTGCTGACGTTCAAGGGTGAGGGCCACACCGCCTACGGACGGTCCAACAGCTGCATCCGGGACGCCGTGGACAAGTACCTCGTGGACGGCAAGGAGCCGGCGGACAACACCGTCTGCTGATCCGGGCCGGCCTCAGAGCCGGGACGCCCGCCGCTCCAGAAGGGCCGGGAAATCCTTGATGGAAGGCACAACATCGGTGGCACCGGCGCCGCGAAGCGCAGCCTCGGAATGCGATCCGGTGAGTACCCCGGCCGCCACCGACGCGCCGGCGCAGAGGCCGGAATGGATGTCCGCCGTGGAATCCCCCACGACGGCGACCTTCCGGACATCGTCGATGTCGAGGGCCAGGACTGCTGTCAGGACCATATCCGGGAACGGCCTGCCCCGGCCGGCATCAGCAGGGCACAGGCTGAGGTCGGCCAGCCCCATCCAGCCGAGCGACTCCAGCACCATGTTCTGGGTGTGTCGCCCGAAGCCGGTGGCCAGGCAGACCTTGATGCCGGCGTCCCGGAGCCAGCCGATGGTTTCCTCCGCCCCGGGGACGGCCCGGACCCCGCCGTCAGCGATGAGCTCGTCACAGTTCAGCTCGAACCTCTTGTTGGCGCTGGCAGCTGCCAGCGGGTCGTCGAACAGCTCGCTGAAGACCGTCATCCGGGAGATGCCGGAGCGCTCCCGGGCGTAGCGCAGCATCCCTTCGAAGCGGACAGAGCCCGCCGGGACTCCCTGTTCCACCAGCGTGCGGGACAGCGCCCGGTCCATGAGGCCGCCGTCGTACACCGTGGTTCCCACCATGGCCAGCACGGCCAGCCGGACGGGCTGTCCATGCTCCGCCGCGTCCGCGTTCATCAGAAGCGCGCTGTGCAGTGCGCTGCCGGTTGAGATTGAGCTGTCTGGTGTCATGGTCGAGCTCCTTTGCCGCTGGAGCGCAGGCGTACTGCGCCACACTGTGGGACCCAGCATCGCGGCCGTTGCTGTTGCAGGCCTGAACCGAATCCGACGGCGGAATGAACGTCCCGCCAACGTCAATCGCAGCCTGCGGACGCTCATTTTGACCCGGACGCGGGGACTCTATTACAGTTGTCTCTTGCATGAACCGGCCGGTTTTCCGGCTGATTGGTGCGGTGCTTCCTTAGCTCAGTCGGTAGAGCGTTTCACTCGTAATGAAAAGGTCATCAGTTCGATTCTGATAGGAAGCTCGGGAAGAACCCCGTATTGTCGCTGGTTTTATGGCGGTACGGGGTTTTTTGCTGGTTAACCTCCAATGCGCGCGTGCACCTACGGCCTCAGTTGCCGGTCCTGCGCAGTAGCCTGCGGAGCCAAAACCACAGGAGAAGTACCAGGACGTGGATTGCCGAGATCTCGCCGCTCAGGTGGAGGGGCAGGAGCCATCTTCTCCGAAGACCACGTCGTGAACGGCCAAGTGCAGCCTTGGAGGATCAGACTACGCGCCCCTGCCGCCTCGCCACCAAGGGTTAGTACAAGGAATTTATAAACCTCGACGGCCTCCACCAAAGCCGCGCGCCTTTTCTTGAGCCAAGATTGAGCGGCATCCGAGGGGTCCTTGAGTCAAGTGAAGCATAGTGTTGGGTGCCGGTTTTCTTGAGCCAAGATTGAGCGGCATCCGAGGGGTCCTTGAGTCAAGTGAAGCATAGTGTTGGGTGCCGGCAGGGACGCCGGTGATGCGCCGACAAACAACCCCAAAAACGTCCCCTCCGTCGTCTGGCCCCAGAACCGCGGCGGAGGGGGCCCATCGGAAGGCAGCACGCCCGTGCAAAATCACCGGCTGATGGCTGAAGCATCTGAGCCTACCCTGGACGGGCAGTACCTCCGGCGTCTGGCAGAAGTGTGTTCGCCGGATGCGGCTGACTCCTTCGCGGACAACTACGGGGCCCTCCTCCGCCAGCGCGTTGACCGCATTATTCGGACCATCGGCGTCGGGGACCGGGGGAAGGCGGTGGATGCCGCACTCAGCCTCCAAACGGCGTCGGCCATGGCAGGTGCCCTGCGCATGAGCCACCTGTGCGCCAAACTCGAGAAGGCCCTGGTCGCCGCTGACCTGACAGCTGCCGCAGGCACGGCGCGGGAAATCGACGTTCATTTGCCGGAACTGCAGGGAGCCCTCCTGGGACGCCCACGCCTGGTTTGCCATGCCAGTCCGGACACCACACCGTCCTGACGAAGCCCCTTGCCAGCACCTCAGCCCCGGGCACATGCCGCGGCCACAAAGTCATAGATCTGCGCACGCAACGTGGTACCGGCGGGGATCTTCAGCAGCCCCGTGCGTCCTCCCACGCTCACGTGCAGGGGCAGCAGCGTGCCCACCTTGTCCTCGGCAATGGCATGCGGATCGCAGCGTGCAGGCCGGATCCGCAGGCGCAGCTCAGAGCGACCCGCCCCCTGCACGATCCGGACATCCCGCGGCCACGGCTCCTCCGCCGGCTCAGCAATCAGGGTGGTTCCGTCGATGCTCCCGATGGTCAGCGGCCGCCCCGCGGCGTCATTGCTCGCCGTGCTCGTTCCCTTGGGCGTGATGACCAAGCGGACGACGGCGGTGCTGCCGTCCGCGGCAGCCTCAAGGCGGGGGTCCAGGAGAATGTCCGCGACGGCGGCCGCGTCCGACGCCAGGCACAGTTCCGCGTTGTTCCGCTCAAGGACCCTGAAGGGGTCGGCGGCCACCGGCTCCGTCTCCCGCAGGCCCGCCTGCCCGGGCTCGGAATACCTGACGCGGGCGGTTGGCTGCTGCCCTGCGGTTTGGCCCTGGCATACGGGGGACGGTAGCCGGACCGGAAGACTCTTCGGCTGGTTGGGCGGCAGTTCCAGGCTGCCGCCGGCTGGCTCCCCCAGCATGTCCCCTTGGAACAGCGGGGACGCAAGCTGCGCACCGGCCACGGTCAGGGAACTGCCGGACACGTTGGTGAGAAGGAGCTGGATGGCCTGCTTTCCGTACTGGTCTCGTGACTGGTTCACCTCCACCGTTATCGGCAGTTGCTGAACTGACTCGCGGGGTTCCGGGGGCTCCGGCGGTGTGCAGGCCGGCAGCGCAGCAATCGCCGCCGCCAAGGCGATGGCCACGACTACGAGCCCCCGGCGTGGGTGATGTCCGCGGGCACGGGACCTGCGCGCATGGGTCCCGGGCACAACAGAGCACGGGCCGCAGGCCTGTCGTTCATGCAACAGGTCCACGGCCAGTGCTTCCAGTGTTACCTGGTCTTAGTGCTGTGCGGTTCTAGAACTGGCCGGTCGGACCGGTGTCCTTGACTTCGCCGCGCCAACCGCCGGTTTCGGTGCCGCGTGATTCGATGAAGTCCTTGAACTTCCGCATGTCGGCCTTGACCTGCATCTCGTCGATCTTGAATGCAGCCCCTGCCTTCTCAGTCACGGTTTCCGGTGCCCATTCGAAGTGGACCTTTACCTTGCAGTGATTGGCGTCCAGAGGCGTAAACCTAATGATGCCGGCGTGGGACTTGCCGTCCGTGCTCCGCCAGGCAATCCGGTCATCAGGCTCCTGATCCACAATTTCTGTATCAAATTCCCGCTTCACACCGCCGACCTTCGTAACCCAGTGATTGGTGGTGTTGCTCAGCTGGGTTACGGATTCCACACCAGACATGAACTGCGGAAATGATTCAAACTGCGTCCACTGGTTGTAGGCCGTATGGACCGGAACTGCGACATCAACGGTCTCTTCAACAGTTTCCATCTGCTTCCTCCTGTCATAACGGGGTGGCCCGAAAGGGGGCCATCGGCAGTTGCCGCCGTCTCCAACAACAGCCGCCACCTGAAAGGTAGGTCCGCCGCTCGCCTGTGTCCAGACCCTAAAAATGACTGGATCAGGGAAATCCGGAGGTGCTGGTTACCTTATCCAGAAGCCCTAGAGTGGGGCCATGGCAGATGCAATGCAGTCCCTGACTGACACTTTCAAGAATGTGGGCGTGGCCAGGTCCTACGGCGACCCGGTGCGGCTCGGCGGGAAGGAGATCGTTCCCGTTGCGCTCGTTTCCTTCGGATTTGGCGGCGGCACCGAAGGCGGTGATCCGGAGGCGGCGGGTTCCGGCGGCGGAGGCGGCGGATTCGTTTTCCCTCTGGGCGTCTACGTCCAAAACGACGGCGGCCGGCTGGTCTTCCGCCCGAACCCCCTGTCGGTGACGGCTTGCTTGGTCCCGCTGGTCTGTGCCGTCGGCTTTGCGCTGCGCGGCGCACTGCGGGCGCGGGGGTAGCCTCCCTGTTCAGCCGGGAAACGGCAGCTTCGACGGGCGCCGCTACGCCACGCCGTCGGCGGTGCTCCGGTCCCTAAGGTGGGCCAGCAGAGCCTTTTCCGGGCTGCCCGGGTTTTCTTCAAGGTGGCGCAGCAGGCTGATGCGCACATCCGGACCCGTGGCAACCTCAGACAGAACGTCGACGATGACGTCCATGACCTGACGTCTCATTGTCCGATCCTCAGCAGCGCGCGTCATGGGCACCTCCCGTACTGCCGCGAACGCTTCCCCCCGGTTTGTTGTTTTCGATCGAGACTATTCTCTCGAGCAAATCGTTGCTCCCGGCGGCCCCGCTTGCCGTGGAGACGCAGGGGAACCAGTGGGGCCGGCCCTTGCCTGGCCGGCCCCACTTGCAGATCCCGATGCTGTGAAGTCAGGTCAGACCCGGCTTCTGCGTGTTACGGCGCCGTAGATCAGCAGCACGATCACAGCTCCAAGGATGGACAGCAGCCAGGTCCGCAGGTCGAAGAAGTCACCCAAGCCACCACCGAAGATTAGCGAACCGATCCAGCCGCCGAGGATGGCCCCGACGACACCCAAGACGAGGGTGACTATCCAACCGCCGCCCTGCCTCCCGGGAAGAATGGCTTTTGCAATGGCCCCCGCAATCAGACCGAGCAGGAGAAATCCAAGAATTCCCATGATGCACTTTCCTTTCCACCAGACAGGTACCGCGGGTGTGGCACCAGCTATAGAGATGAGTTAATCAGCATGCTTAGTAGCTGGCAAGCATCCGTTGCCCGTGACGTCAAAATTCTCTTGTCAGGCCTTTGCCGGCGGTGCTATAAAAATCGGTATCAGTCAGCATTGGAACTCAGGTCAAGGAGGATCCCCGGCAGGAAGTCAATTGCCTCATGGACCGGGACGGGATACCGGTAAACGCAAAGCTGCTTATTGGGCGGTGAGCTTAGAGAGAACGCCACAGCACAAATTGTGCAGGTGCAGCATCATCAGCGTGCGGATCCTAATCCCGCTAAGTGGTCCCCGGTTGCAGGAGCAGCCGGGGACCACATCACCCTAGCTGCAAAGGGGCAGCGGCAGCATCCGGAGTCATTGAGCTTGTTGTGGTGAATTCCAGTGGATCAGGCGACACTCGTCAACTATGCGTTCGGCTATATCGCAATTGCGATAGCCGTTTTTCTTATGTTCCTGCCGGTGATCGCCAGTCTGGGCCTTCTTCTGCTCGTGGCCGGCGCCGTGCAAGTCATCGTTCTGCTTCTCAATGCAGTGGCCATTGGCCTCTATAAAGCTGTCCTCAGGATGTATCACCACCTTCTGGACAGGTGGCAGAACCGCCCGCGCGGCAGGCTGACCGCACACTAAGGCGGAAGAGCGCTCCGGCGCTGGCGTCTCCCCATATCGCCCGCCCCACGCGAGGGCGTGCTGAGACCTGCGCGCCGGTACATATGATGGCTGTCATGGAGGAGGAACTGGAGCGGGCCGCCCAGGCCCTGTACGCGCTTCCCTTTGACGAGTTTGTCGCCGCCCGCACGGCCGCCGCGAAGGACGCCGCCACATCCAACAAACCTCTTGCCCAGGCGATCCGGAGCCTGCCGAAGCCTTCCGTGGCGGCATGGGCGGTCAACATGCTGGCCCATCACCACCCCGGCGCCGTACAGCAGCTGCGGACTCTCGGACAAACCATGCAGGAGGCGCAGGCTTCGCTCGATGCCGCAGCACTGAGGGAACTCGCCAAGGAACGGCGGAAGCTCCTCGGCTCCGCCGTGGGTGAAGCCCGGCTCGCCGCTGAGGAGCAGGGCCGGAAGGTCAGCGATCCCGTGGCCACGGAGGTGGAAGAGACACTCCGCGCTGCCACTGCCGATCTGGCCGCTGCCGCCGCCGTCGAAAGCGGACTGCTGCTCCACGGGCTGTCCGCCGACGGCGTGGACCAGGTTGACCTGAGCAACGCGGTGGCCGTTCCGTCCGCGCTGGGCAAGCTGCCGCCGCCACGCCCGCTGGCTGTACCGGGTGCGGCACGGCGTCCGGCGGACGGGGCACAGCGCCCGGCTGGCGGGGCACAGCGCCCGGCTGGCGGGGCACAGCGCCCGGCTGGCGGGGCAGCGAAAGGGCGCCGGGAAGAGCCGGCGGCCTCGGAAGCACCGGCGACTCAGCGCACACGGACCCGGCCGACGAAGGCCGCAGCCCGGACGGATACCGGCGCGGCAGCCCCAGAGCGCGAAAAGCCGCGCCTCCGCGCCGTACGCACCTCTCCCCGTCCCGTCACGCCGTCCCTGTTGGAGAAGGCCGAGGCAGCGCTGGCGGAGGCGGAGGAAGCTGCTGCCGATTCCGCCGCCGAGGCTGCACGCCGCGCCCAGGCCCAGGAGGAAGCCGCGGCAGCCTTCGTCCGGCTCACCGCAGAAGTCAACGAGGCACGGCAGCGGCTCCGGACACTGGAACTCTCGCTCGACGCCGCCCGCAAGGAACGCGAGACCGCTGCCGCAGAGGCGAAGCAGTACGCCCGGGCAGCGGAGAAAAGCGAGCGTTCAGCCTTGCTGGCGAAGGAACGTGTGCTCCGGCTCAGCAACACGCCGGACTGAACTGCCAAAAATGTCAGACCCCGGTTGCACCATGGAGCCATGGAAAATAATCAGGAATTCCACGTAACGTACTTCGACGCAGACTCCGGCCGGATCCGCAGCGAGGTCTTCGACACCGTGGCGGCGGCAGAGCGTTTCGCCAGCCGCAACATCACCGGCGAGGACAGCTGGGCCATCATCGACGCCGTCGCGGTCCAGCAGGAGCAGCTCGCCGCCTAGCTGTACTAACCCGGCCCCCGCCGGCTGACCAGCGAGGCCTCCTTAACGCTGAGAGGCCCCGCCTGTCGCTTGAGCGAACGTGGCGGGGCCTCTCAGCTGGCAGCCTGCGACTTACCGGGCCCGAGGACCCGGGCGAAGCCCCGGCGGGCTAAGCGAGGTCAGCGGGCTGCTCGGGGGCCAGAGGCTAAGCGAAGTCGGAGACAGCCGGGTCAGGCCCGATCCTGCCGCTTCCTTCGGCGGTGCGGTCCAGCCCGTTGATGGCCTCGACGTCGGCAGCATCCAGGGTGACGTTCAGGGCGTCAAAGTTCTCGCGGATCCTTGACTCGGTGACGGACTTGGGAATGACGACGTTCCCGATGGCCAGGTGCCAGGCGATAACCACCTGTGCCGGGGTGGCGCCGTGCTTCTGCGCGATACCCGCAATAACCGGATCCTCCAGCAGCTCGCCGCCCTGGCCCAGCGGAGACCATGCCTGGGTCAGGATGCCCCGGGAGGCATTGAACTCGCGCAGTTCCGACTGGTTGAAGTACGGGTGCAGTTCCACCTGGTTGATGGCGGGAACCACGCCGGTTTCATCGATGATCCGCTGCAGGCCTTCGATGGTGAAGTTGGAGACGCCGATGGACTTGACCTTGCCGCGCTTCTGAAGCTCGATCAGAGCCTTCCACGTGTCCACGTACTTGTCCTGCTTGGGCTGGAGCCAGTGGATCAGGTACAGGTCCAGGGTTTCAAGGCCCAGGCGCTCCAGGGACTCCTCGAACGCGGCAAGCGTTGAGTCGTAACCCTGGTCGGAGTTCCACAGCTTGGTGGTGATGAAGATTTCCTCCGGCGACAGCCCGGAGCTCGCGATCGCCCGGCCCACACCGGATTCGTTGCCGTAGATCATGGCGGTATCGATGTGGCGGAACCCGGCCTGGAACGCCTGGAAGACAACCTTCTCGGCCACGTCGTCTTCAACCTGCCAGACCCCGTAGCCCAGCTGGGGAATGGTGTTGCCGTCATTGAAAGTCAGTGTTGGTGAAGAAGTCATGTCTCCATCCTGCCAACAACAGAACTTGAAGCCCGCCGAATATGGTGAAGCTAAGCTAGCCGCGTAACGGACCGCCTCCGGGAATATTTCCGCGGCGTGCTAAACGCACGGTGTCAGGACTCGGAAAGTTTCCGCTCGGCGTCGGCCACCTGCTCAAACACACTTTCCGCACGGCGCCAGACGGAGGCCGCACCAACGGGTACCGGCCCCACGGCAAGCCGGAGCATCGCGGCCGCCTCGGCGGTGGCAGCCAGCGAATTGCCGGCCTTGGACAGCGCACGGTGGACGCCGGACAGGGAGTGCGGAATATCCAGGCCGTCGCTGGGCGAGCGCCGCTGCGCCTCGACGCAGATCTCCCTGACCCGGCCGGAGAGGCCGGCCAGCTGGTTGGCTATCTCGACCAGCTCCGCGTACAGCTGTTCGTCCTCCACGCCCTCAAGCACCTGATGGTACCGGTCCAGGCCGCGGTGGAACCGGTCATGGGCGCGGCGCCAAAGGCCCTTGCCCAGTTCTGCGTCGTCTTTCCGCCCCTGCCGGGCGGCCGTGAAAAATCCCAAAGAGGCCTACAGGTACTGGCCGGGGCCGTGGTCGGAGTCTTCCTTCCGGCCCGGGTGGAGCGGGTCGGCACCGGGCTGGGGCGCCCTGGCGCGCTGCGGTTCGCCGTTTTCACCGATAACGACGCCGGGCGCGATGACGGTGCCGGGCGGCAGCTGCCGGAGCTGCATCTGGGCCAGGGTGTGTTCCCGGGCTGCGTGCTGGGCGGCAATGGCGGTCTGGATGCCATGGAACAGGCCTTCCAGCCAGCCCACCAGCTGGGCCTGGGCGATCCGCAGTTCGGCGTCAGAGGGCGTGGCGTTGTCCGGGAAAGGCAGGCTGATCCGTTCCAGCTCCTGCACCAGTTCCGGCGCCAGCCCGTCTTCAAGCTCCTTGATGGAGCGCTCATGGATTTCCGCCAGACGGCCCCGGGCAGCGTCATCCAAGGGCGCCGACTTCACCTCTTCCAGCAGTTGCCGGATCATGGTGCCGATCCGCATCACCTTGGCGGGTTCATCCACAAGGTCCTGCAGGTTGGCGGCTTTGGGCTTTTCGGCTTCGACCGGACCGTCAGCGGCGCCAGCGTCCAGGGTGGTACCTTCCACCGGCTCCTCGTCCTCCGCCGCCACAGCAGGCTTTGCTGCCTGCTGCCCGTCTGGTTCCGACGCGGGCTGCCTGCCCGGCTGGCCGGGCTGCACGGCGGCCTGCGGATCCGCCGTCTGGATGCGTTGAGTGTCTTCGGGATCGCTCATGCGTTCATACTCTCACGCGCCCGGAACGCGGAGTCCGTCAATGAAGCTCCTTGACCAGGATTTCGCCTTCGTCCTTAGCGAAACCGCAGCCGCCGTAAAGATCAGCCAGCCACAGGAGAACCGAGTGGCCGGCCGGGACGTTCCGGGCGCCGTCGGGGGTTAGATCCCCCGACGGCGCAATGGCCGGATCTTCGTCAAAGAGGTTGCCCGTGGCTGCCAGCGCGGTAGGCGCCGGCAATCACCGGCACGATCCTGCGGATGGCCAGTCCGGGGACTGCCGCGGTCAGCAGCACCTGCCCTGCGGGTTGGTGTCCTGGCGGTCCGTCCTGTCCCGCCAGAACGTCCGCTCGTCCATGGGAGGCGTGCTGTGGCCTGCCGCCGCATGGTGCTCCAGGTACTTCCGGTAGGCGTCGGCACCCATGACCCCTTGCAGGTACCGGGCAATGCCGCGGAAGGCTCCTGCCACCGGATGCAGCAGCCCGGCCGGTCCGGAGCTCATCAGTGGTGGCCTGCCCGTTCGGTGCGCAGGTCCGCGGGAAGCTTGTTCCACTCCGCCATGAGCTCGCGCTCGGCCGGGGAGGGAACCAGCCCGGCGGGTGCGTATACCCGCGACGGGTGCGGCCGGTCCTCGTTATTGACGTTGGGGACGCCGGCCGCGGTGTTCCTGAAGGCCTTCACGGTGGCGGCCACCGCCGTGACGATCACGATGATGCTCAGGACGACGAAGATGACGGACAGCCAGCCCTGGATCATGGTGTTGCGGACCACGGCTTCCATGGCCGCCGTGGTCTTGGCCGTGCCGAAGGACGTCTTCCCCTCAGCCAGTGCCTTGCTGAAGGCGGCGTTGTTGGCGAAATACCCCACCGCCGGGACGGACGAGAAAATCTTGTGGATGCTCGCCGTGATGGTGACGACCGCCGTAAAGGCCAGCGGCACGGCGACAATCCACAAGTACCTGAACGTGCCGCGCTTCGCGGCGATGGCCATGCACACCGCCAGGGCGATCGCGGCCAGCAGCTGGTTGGCGATGCCGAACAGCGGGAACAGGGTGTTGATTCCGCCCAGCGGGTCGGTGACGCCCATCAGCAGCACGGCTCCCCAGGCGCCCACCATGACGGCTGTGCACAGCCACGCGCCCGGCCGCCAGGAGGCTTCCTTGAACCTGGGGGCAAAGTTGCCGATCGAATCCTGCAGCATGAACCGCGCAACGCGCGTTCCGGCGTCGACCGCTGTGAGGATGAACAGAGCCTCAAACATGATGGCGAAGTGGTACCAGAAGGCCATCATGCCGGGGCCGCCGATGAACTGCTGCATGATGTGGGCGAGGCCGACCGCCAGTGTGGGCGCACCGCCGGAACGCGAGACGATGCTCTCCTCGCCGACGTTTGCGGCTGTCTGGGCCAGGACGTCAGGGGTGATGTTGACGCCGGCCAGGCCGAGGCTGTTGACCCACTGGGCCGCCGTCTCCACCGTTCCTCCGGTGAGCGCCGCGGGGGCGTTCATGGCGAAGTAGATGCCGCGGTCGATGGAAATCGCTGCGACGAGCGCCATGATGGCCACGAAGGACTCCATCAGCATGCCGCCGTAGCCGATGAAGCGGGTCTGCCGCTCCTTCTCGATGAGCTTGGGCGTGGTGCCGGAAGAGATCAGGGCGTGGAAGCCGGACAGCGCGCCGCAGGCGATGGTGACGAACAGGAACGGGAACAGTGCTCCGGAGAAGACAGGCCCGTTCTCGCGGCCCGCGAACTCGCTGAAGGCGGGAACGGCGATTTCGGGGCGCACGACGATGATGGCCACGGCCAGCATCACGATCACGCCGATCTTCATGAACGTCGAAAGGTAGTCACGCGGTGCGAGCAGGAGCCACACCGGAAGGATGGCGGCGATGAAGCCGTAGATGATCAGGCCCCAGGCGATGGTGACCTTGTCCAGGTGGAAGAACGCGGCGCCCCACTCGGTGCCGGCCACGGCGCCGCCGCCGATGATGGCAGCCATCAGCAGCACGAAGCCGATGATCGAAACCTCCATGACCTTGCCCGGCCGCAGGTACCGCAGGTACACGCCCATGAACAGGGCGATCGGGATGGTCATGCCTACCGAGAAGACGCCCCAGGGGCTCTCCCCCAGCGCGTTGACGACGACGAGCGCCAGGATCGCGACGATGATCACCATGATGAGCAGGGTGGCGATGAGAGCGGCCGTACCGCCGATGACGCCGAGTTCCTCACGTGCCATCTGGCCGAGGGAACGGCCGCCGCGGCGCATGGAGAAGAACATGACCATGTAGTCCTGGACGGCGCCGGCCAGGACAACGCCGATGATGATCCAGATAGTGCCGGGGAGGTACCCCATCTGGGCGGCGATGACGGGGCCCACGAGAGGGCCAGCCCCGGCAATGGCCGCGAAGTGGTGCCCGAAGAGGACGTTGCGGTCCGTCCGGACAAAGTCCTTGCCGTCGGCCTTGTACTCTGCCGGCGTGGCGCGGCGGTCATCCGGCTTGAGCAGATACCGCTCGATGACCTTGGAATAGAAGCGGTAGCCGATCAGATAGGTGCACACCGAGGCAAACACGAACCAGATGGCGTTGACGGTTTCGCCCCTGATCAGGGCAAGCATGAACCAGGCCACGCCGCCCAGCAGGGCGATGGCCACCCAGGTGGCAATTTTTGCAGGGGTCCATCGGCGCTCCTCCGCGTCGCGGACCGCATCATCAACGGACGCCGGCGGCAGCGCTGCGTCGGCGGCGGGATTGGGGTCCTCGGCCGCTGTTCGGGTCCCGTCCTCAGGCGTGGTGCCCATGTCTCCTCCTTGAGAGTCCCAGCTGGCACAGAGTGTGCCACCGGCACCCTACCAGCGGGTAGGACAATAGGCTTGGCCATTCAGGGCGCCCTACAGCAGGAATCGCCGAACGGTCCCGGTGCCGCGGTGAGCGGACGGCCCGGGCCCGTCCTTGCCGGATGTCAGAGCGGCCCGGAGGCCTGCGCAAGCTGCAGCATCCTGGCCTCGCAGAGGTCCAGCCAGCGGATCTCGGCCTCCGTCTGGAAGACCAGCGAATCCAGCACCAGCAGCCAGGCCGTATCAGCGGCCCGCTGGTTTGCGGCGGTGTCCCGCCGGGACTTCGTGTAGTCCTGCAAAGCGCGCATGGACGCTCCACGCTGGGCCTGGATAATGGCTGCCACGTCCACCCCCGGAAGGGTGACGGCGAGCGCCAGCTTGATGGCGAGTTCGTTCCGGGGCGGGTTGCTGCGCTCCACCGGCGCCTCAAACCAGCCCTGCACCTCCGCCTTACCTGCTTCGGTGATGCTGTAGACGACGTGGCCTTCGCCGTCGCCGCCGTCGTTGCTGACCAGGCCGTCGCGTTCCAGCCGGTCCAGGGTGGTATAGACCTGCCCGATGTTCAGCGGCCAGGCGGATCCGGTGCGGTCTTCGAATTCGACCCTGAGTTGGTAGCCGTAACGCGGCTGGTCCTGCAGGAGGGCGAGGAGGCTATGGCGGATGGACATCAGGCTCTCACATCACCAGCAGGACCTTGCCCACGTGCTCGCCGGAGTCGAAGTACCTGTGCGCCGCCCTTGCCTGATCCAGCGGGAAGGTCTTGGCCACCAGCGGGTGGATGCGCCCGTCAGCGACGAGGGGCCACACGGAGTCCCTGACCGCCGTCATGATGACGCCCTTTTCGGCAGCGGGGCGGGGGCGGAGCGCTGTGGCCACCACGGCAGCACGCTTGCGCAGCAGCTGTCCTAGGTCCAGTTCCCCCTTGGCACCGCCCTGCAGCCCGATGACGACGAGCCGGCCGTAATCCGCCAGTGCGTCAACGTTCTTCTGCAGGTACTTGGCGCCCACGACGTCCAGGATGACGTCGGCACCCTTGCCCCCGTTTTGGGCGCGGAGGCTCTCGGCGAAGTCTTCCTCCGCATAGTTGATGGCGATGTCGGCACCCAGGAATGCCTTGGCGGTGCTGACTTTTTCGTCGGTGCCCGCAGTGGTGGCCACGGTGGCGCCCAGGGCCTTGGCCAGCTGGATTGCCATGGTGCCGATTCCTCCGGTGGCACCGTGGATCAGGACCGTCTCCCCCGGCTGCAGCTGCGCGGTCATGACCAGGTTCGAGTACACGGTGGCCGCCACCTCAGGCAGGGCGGCAGCGGTGACCAGGTCCACGCCGTCGGGGATCCTCAGAACCTGTTCCGAGGGCACAGCGACCTGCTGCGCATAGCCGCCGCCGGCCAGCAGCGCCACCACCTTGTCCCCGATGGAAAACGGCTTGGTGACGCCGGGCCCGAAACCCGCGATCCTGCCGGAAACCTCCAGGCCGGGGATCTCCGAGGCACCCGGCGGTGGCGGGTAGTAGCCCCTCCGCTGCTGGACATCGGCGCGGTTCAGGCCGGCCGCCACAACGTCGATAAGGACCTCGCCCTGGCCCGGCTCGGGAGCCGGCACCTCGCGGATTTCCAGCACTTCCGGCCCGCCGGGCTCCGAGATAAAGACGGCTTTCATGGCGAACTCCCGATTTCTAGCTGATTCCTGCCCCAAAAATACTGTGCAGCGGCAACAACTGCCACGCGGCGGTTTTTGTTGGAGCCAACTGCCTATGAAACACTACTAGTTAGGGAAGGTTGTCCGAGCGGCCGAAGGAGCTGGTCTTGAAAACCAGTGTGCGGTAACCCCGTACCAAGAGTTCGAATCTCTTACCTTCCGCGCAGGGACCGCCGCCGTGCAGAAAGCACTGCGACGGCCAATTAGAAGGCCGTCCGGGCCAACCGAAGGGTTGGTTCGGCCGGCCTTTTGCGTGGGCCGGCAGGGCCTTTTTACCCTGGTAAGTGGTGGCCCTGACCGGCGGCAGGTAGGGGTGCGGACGGTGGGCCCGAAAATCAGGTAATCCGAGTACCTGCCCGGCAAAATTCGAGTACGCGCCACTCATGCGCAGCAAGGGCCCGAAGGCGTTCACTGTAACCAGCACCGCTCTTTCCCTCGATCGTGGGACGGAGTTTCCGCATCCACCGTTGCATGTGGGGGTCGAGGTCATGGGCAAGGCCGAGAAGCAGGGCCTGAGGTATTCGGACTACTACTGGTGCATGTCGCTGAAGGACTTCACCGAGTGGGTCGAGGCCGACGACGACCAGGAGCCGGGTACTTCCTACTCGGAGCAGCGCTGACGGTTTTGGGCCCTGCCCCTTATTGAAGGCCCTGCCCCCATTGAAACTGTCACACCCCCGGCATAGTCTCGGCTCTGTCCGTAGTACCTCCATGACCTGCGGTGACTTCCCGCAAAGCACACCAGGAGCACACTATGCCCACACCTGAAATCACGCCCGGCGCACCCTGCTGGATCGACCTCATGACCACCGACAGCAACCAGGCAAAGCAGTTCTATGGCGAACTGTTCGGCTGGGATTTCCAGACCGGTGACCAGGAAAAGTACGGCGGGTACATCACCGCCACCAAAAACGGCAAGAACGTCGCCGGCATCATGCAGAAGATGGAGGACCAGGCAGCCATGCCTGATACCTGGTCCGTATACTTGCGCACCGACGACGTCGCCGCCACAGCCGCGGCGGCCACGGCCAGCGGCGGCCAGGTCCACATGGAACCGATGGACGTTCCCGAACAGGGCAAGATGGCCATCCTGGGTGACGCCTCCGGAGCCGCCGTCGGCGCCTGGCAGCCGCAGGAGATGCGCGGCTTTGACCTTGTTGCCGAACCCGGAGCGGCGGCCTGGCACGAACTCCACACCAACGATTACGCCGCCGCGGTGAAGTTCTATCAGGACGTGTTCGGCTGGAACACCGACGTCATGAGCGACACCCCAGAATTCCACTACACCACGCTGGGGTCCGGCCGGGACGCCAAAGCAGGGATCTACGACGCCACCTCCGACCTTCCCGCCGGGGTCCCCTCCAACTGGGTGGTCTATTTCGCCGTCGAGGACGCAGACGCCTCGATCGATAAGGCCGTCAGCCTGGGTGCGACCCTCGTCGACGGTCCGGATGACACCCCCTTCGGCCGGCTGGCCACCCTGACGGACCCCACCGGGGCAAGGTTCAAGCTCATCGCCGACACGGGCCAGGGCAACGCGGCCGACGCCGGGACTGGCGGACAGGGCGCCCTGTAACCGATCGCAGATGCCGGCCGGCAGCTTCCCCGGGAAGCCGCCGGCCGGCATTTTTTTGGGCTGATTGAGGACGCGTTCGGGATCAAGCGGCAGGAGGTGAGGAAGGGTTCTGGGGCAGGCCGAGGATGGCGCGGGCGATCTCGTCGGCGTCGCGCAGGGTGCGCTGGCCGCTCGGGTACACGGGACCCGCGTTCTGGACTGCCTCGGCGGCGATGGCCGTTCCCCACTGGGAGGCCGAGAGCTGAAGCCCCAGCACGTACAGCCTGTCGTTGACCTCGCCGTTCGCTGCCACCGGGCGGTAGGGGTGCGGGCGGACGTCGAGCCCGGAGGCCTGCACCGGCGTGCCTTCCACGGTCATCATGGTCCGCGGCCGCACGATCCCGTCGGCGAGGAGCTGTTCCAGCAGCGGCGACTCGTTGAGGGCCACGCGGTTGGCCGGCGCCAGCGCCTCCACCAGCGTGCGTGCCTGGGCGGCACCGCCCCGGACCCACGGCGAAGCGGCGGTAAAGGTTCGCTTTCCGCGGTCCACGCCAAACTTGGGGTCCGGGCCCACGAAGCTGACAATTCCGGCGCGCGCCAAAGCCGCCAGCTGCTCGGCACGCAGCGCCGGAGGACCGCTGGCCAGGCCTTCCACGAGGGACTCAAACCAGCCCCGCAGCCCGGCGACCCACGACTCATCGGTGATCCCGCCGTCGGCCACCACGGTTTTCAGCACGGCGCGGCCGCGGTGCAGCGCGCCGATGGCCATCTTGACGGGGTCGTCCTCGCCGAGCGCTGAGCGCCGCGCGTCGTCGTCGAGGTAATCCACGACGGCGGCATCCAGCTCGGCGCGCGAGGCAAAGCTCCGCCCGGACAGCGGGGCGGCAAGGCCGCGCAGGTCCAGCCGGCTGCCCGGGTGGACATGGCGGCCGACGACGGCGTTGAAGTCTTCCTCCCACCGGCCCGTCGTGTGGGCGTGCGGGTGCAGTGCCTCGTCCAGCTCCTTGAGGAACGCGTCATGGTCCTGCACGGCGTCCGGCTGCGAGCGCACCAGCGTGCTGTAGTAGGTCCAGAGTGCGTCCCGGTGCAGCAGCGGCCAGAGGTCGAGGTCGAAGGCCGGAACAATCCCCGCCGCGGCGAACCTCCTGATGGCCTTCCCGGTGAAGTAGCGGAGCCTAACCGACGCCGGATAGTAGCCAGCGAGGTTGGCCTTGGACCGGTACGGTGTTCCCCGCCGCGATGCGGCCAAAATGAAGGGCTCCTGCCCCGAGGGCAGGTATTCGAGGCCATCCCCGGACTCCACGAATATTCCGCCGCGGCCTTCCGTGAGCTGGCCCATCACGTCGAAGAAGTTCAGGCCCATCCCGCGGACCAGGACCGGCTCCTGCGCGGGGATCACGCCCCAGTCCACGTCGGCCGGAACGGCCGGGGGCAGATACCGCAGGCCGAACTGGGTGGCGGCTGCCTGCAGTTCGCGCTGCTCCGGACTGAGGCGGGACGCGAGGTGTCCCAGCGCGAGGACCACGGAATCGACGGTGAGGGTCGCGCCGTCGTTCACTTCGCCGGTGTCCAGTTCGACCTCGAACCTTCCGTCCTGCCGCCGCCGCGCGGCGGTGGCCGTGGCCCGGTGCACGTCGATGGTGACGCCGTCCGGCAGGGCGGCGAGCAGTTCCTCGAACGTGGACCGAAGGTAGCGGCCATAGATGGCGCGGCTGGGAAAGTCACCGGACCCCAGCACGGCGAGCTCTGCCCGCTCGTCGTCGGTGAGCTCCGGCAGCGGGTTGTGCTGCTGGGCTGTCCGCCAGCGGTCGAAGGTGGTGCCGGCGATGGGCGCAGCCAGCCCCGGGTCCTCGGGAACCAGCGTGGGGTAGAACGACTGCGTGTTCATCAGGTAGAGGCGTGACTGCCCCGGCTGCCAAACGTGCCCCGGGCCGGCGGGAAACGGATCAATCAGGTCAATGTGCAGGCGGGCTCCGGCGGGGGCGGCGGACCAGTTGGCGAGCAGCCGCTCCAGCACACTGGTGCCCCGCGGACCGGCGCCAATCAGCGCCGTCCGGATGCTCTGCGAAATAACCACGCCTTCCAGAGTATCGGCATGTGACTTGCTAGCTGAGCGGGGATGTTGTTTGGATGGGCGCATGACCACCACTGCAGCTGATTCTGCCCCCGCGTCCGGTGCGGCCCCCGCCGGGACCGCACCCGCGCCGACCGACGAGAACATCTGGCTGGAGGACATCTACGGCGAGGAACAGCTGGCCTGGGTGCGCGAGCAGAATGCCCGCACGGAGGACTTGCTGGAGGACGCCGAGTATGCCCGGCTGGAGGGCGAAATCCTCGAGGTCCTGGACTCGACGGACAAGATCGCCATGGTGAGCAAGCACGGCGAGTGGTACTACAACTTCTGGAAGGACCGGCAAAACCCGAAGGGCCTGTGGCGCCGGACCAGCTGGGACAGCTACCGCAGCGATGCCCCGGAGTGGGAGGTGCTGCTCGATGTTGATGCCCTGGCCGCCGCCGACGGCGTGGAGTGGGTCTTCCACGGGGCCAACCTGCTCCGGCCCGAGCCCGGGCAGCCGTACCGGCGCGCGATGGTGGCGCTCTCCCCCGACGGCGGTGACGCCAACCGCTACCGGGAGTTCGACGTCGAGACCCGGGCTTTCGTTGATCCCGCCGCGGGAGGCTTTGACCTCCCGACGGCGAAGGGGAACGTCTCGTGGCTCGATGCGGACACGCTGCTGGTCGCCAGCACCGCCGGGGATCTGCCGCGCACGGCGTCGTCGTACGCCCGGACCGCCGTGCGGCTCCACCGCGGCCAGGCCCTGGTGGATGCGCCGCGCATCTTCGAGATCCCCGAGGACCACATGATGGCGATCGTGGCCCATGACTCCACGCCCGGCTTCGAACGGACGTTCGCGGTGGACTGGATCGACTTCTTCAACCGCCGCACCTCCGTGCTGCAGGACGGCGACTGGGTGCCGGTGGACGTGCCCACCGACGTTAACACCGGCGCGCACAGGGAATGGCTGCTGTTCCGGCCACAGCGTGACTGGACCGTGAACGGCACAACGTACGCGGCCGGTTCCCTGCTTGCTGCTGATTTCCAGGCGTATCTCGGGGGCGGCCGCGAGCTCAGGGTTCTCTTCGCCCCGGACGCCCACACCTCGCTGCAGTCCTGGAGCTGGACCCGGAACTTCCTCCTGCTGAACCTGCTGAAGGACGTGTCCTCGGAAATCCGCGTGCTCGATCCTGCCGATTCCTGGCGGTCTTCGCTGCTGGACGCCTGCCCGCCGCTGCACGACGTCAACGCCTTCGCCGTGGACGACGAGGATGAGGCCGACGGCGGGTCCGGGGACGACTTCTGGCTCGTGGCCACCGGCTTCACAACGCCAAGCACCCTGACCCGCGGGACGCTGTCCCGGGCGGCTGACGCTGCTGCTGACGGTGCTTCCGGTGACTCTCTTGCAGACGGGGAGTCCGCCGGGACTGCCGCGGCAGGCGTGGTGAGCAGCCATGCGGTAGTGAAGGCATCGCCGTCGTTCTTCAATGAAGCGGACTACGAGGTGGAGCAGCACTTTGCCGTCTCCGCGGACGGCACGAAAGTGCCGTACTTCCAGGTGGCGGCGCGCGGTCTGGTGCTGGACGGGCAGAACCCGACCCAGCTTTCGGGCTACGGGGGCTTCGAGGTCTCCCGCACACCGTCCTACAGCGGCACCATCGGCCGGGCGTGGCTGGAGCGGCGCACGGCAGCGGTGCAGGGCGACGGCGGCGCGGAGGGACACAGCCGGGGCGGGGTGTACGTCGTGGCCAACATCCGCGGTGGCGGGGAATACGGCCCCTCGTGGCACCGGGCAGCGCTGCAGGAAAAGCGGCACCGCGCCTATGAGGACTTTGCCGCGGTGGCCCGGGACCTGATCTCACGGGGCGTCACCAGCAGGGAGCGGCTCGGCTGCGTCGGCGGCTCCAACGGCGGGCTGCTCGTGGGCAACATGCTGACCCGGTACCCCGAGCTGTTCGGGGCTGTGTCCTGCGGGGTGCCCCTGCTGGACATGCGCCGGTACACAAAGCTCTCGGCGGGCCATTCATGGATTGCCGAGTACGGCGACCCCGACGTGCCCGAGCACTGGGAGTTCATGAAGACCTTCTCCCCGTACCACCAGCTGAAGGACGGCGTGGAGTATCCGGAGACCTTCATCTGGACCGCCACCTCCGATGACCGGGTGGGGCCGGTTCAGGCCCGGAAGATGGCCGCGCGCATGCTGGCCATGGGCATCCCCAACGTCTGGTTCCACGAAGCGCTCGAGGGCGGGCACGCCGGCGCCTCGGACAACCGGCAGGCCGCCGCGCTCCAGGGCAGGAGCCAGCATTTCCTCTGGAAGGCGCTGGCGGAAGGGACGGCCTGACCCGCCGACCCGGCCGTTTTGCACTGACTGCCCGGTTCTGCGTATCCTTGGTGGGCTAGTAATAGCAATTGGAGACGTGCCAGAGCGGCCGAATGGACTTCACTGCTAATGAAGGGTCGGGGTTAAACTCGACCGGGGGTTCAAATCCCCCCGTCTCCGCGTTTGGCCCCGGTCCTCCGACCGGGGCCTTTTGCGTTCCCGGCGCCGATTCTTCTGCACAGACCGGACGCCATCCTTCCGCACAAGCCGTCCTTTCGCACAAGCCGTCCTTCCGCGCACCCCGCCACAGCCTCCGTCCGCGTGCCGGACACCCGAGGCGATGGACCGCTTCCGCTGGCAGGATGATTGTATGGACAAACTATCCGCCAACCAGGCCTGGAGCCCCAGGCTGGCCCTGCTCGTGGCGGCCACGTTCTTCATGGAATTCCTGGACGGGACGGTGCTGACCACCGCCATCCCCAGCATCGCCGCGGACTTCGGGGTGGCGTCGGCCAGCGTCAACATCACCATGACCGCGTACCTGATGACGGTGGCCATGGGCATCCCGCTGAGCGGCTGGCTGGCGGAGCGCCTGGGAGCGCGGCGGATTTTTTGCCTGGCCATCGCCGTCTTTACCCTGGCGTCACTGCTGTGCGCGGCCAGCCAGGATCTCACGATGCTGACCGTCAGCCGGGTCCTGCAGGGCCTGGGCGGGGCCATGATGGTGCCGGTGGGTACCCTGCTGGTGCTTCGCGGGACGCCAAAGTCGGACCTGCTGCGGGCTACTGCCTATCTCGTCTGGCCTGGCCTGCTTGCTCCCGTCCTGGCGCCACTTGTGGGCGGCGCACTGACCACCTATCTGTCCTGGCACTGGATCTTCCTGATCAACCTGCCGCTGGGCGCCGCAGCCCTCCTGGCCGCGCTGCGCCTGGTTCCGGCAGTTCCCGGGGACCGGAACCGCCGGCTGGACTGGCTGGGGCTTGCCCTCACGACGGCCGGCGTGGGCGCTTTGGTGGCCGGCCTCGAACTGGCCAGCGGCCATCTCGGCGGCTCCTTGACCTGGCCGATCATCCTCGCCGGCGTTCTCGCCCTTGCGGCAGCGGTTCTTTGGATGCGCCGCGCAGCCCACCCGCTGTTCGACCTGACGGTGTTCGGCACCCGCACCTTCCGGGCCACCAACTCGGGCGGCTTCATCTACCGGCTGACCATCAGCGCCGTGCCGTTCCTGCTCCCGCTCATGTTCCAGAACGGCTTCGGCTGGAGCCCGCTGCATGCCGGCATCATGGTGGCCGCCGTGTTTATCGGCAACATCGGCATCAAACCGGCCACGACGCCGCTTATCAGGCGCTTTGGGTTCAAGCCGGTGCTGGTGTTCGCGTCCCTGGCCTCAGCTGCGACCTTCGTCCTCTGCGCGATGCTGTCCCGGGAAACACCCGAGCCTCTGGTATTCGCACTGCTCGTGTGCAGCGGGGCGTTCCGCTCCATCGGATTCTCCGCCTACGCCTCGGTCCAGTACGCCGATATCCTGCCCGGGCAGCTAACGTCCGCCAACGCCGTATCGGCCACGGTTGTCCAGCTGGCCACCGGGGCCGGCATCGCGGTTGGCGCCCTCCTGCTGCGCCTCTTCGAGTCGGATTCCCTGCTCCTGTCCGGCCTGGGCATCCTGTCAGCAGGACCGGACGGCGGCGGAGTGGCCGCCTACCGTGGCGCCTTCCTCTCGATTGCGGTGCTGATGCTCCTCAGCACCGTCGACAGCCTCCTGCTGCACCGCGACGCAGGGGCCGAGGTCAGCCGGCCTGGGCCAGCGCCAGCGGAAGCACCGCGCCCGCCCCGGCCCGCCTGAGCGCGCGCCCTGCCACGGTGACGGTCCACCGGCTGTCCACGAGGTCATCGATAAGCATCACGCTGCCGCCGCCCAGTCCGGCGAGCTCGGCAGCCAGCGCCTCCCCCACCACGAGCCGGTCCCACACCCCGGCCAGCCGGTAGGCGCTGTTGCCGCCGCGGCCGCCAGTGGGCCCGCCGTGTTCGAGCTGCAGCTGACCGAGATACGGGATTCGGCCGATCTGCGAGATGCCCCGCGCGAGGGAGTCCACAAGTTCGGGCCTGCTGCGGGAGGGCATGCTGACAATGGCCGCCGGCCTGCCTGCGCCGCTCCAGCCCGGAATCCGGGAGTCACCGGCTCCCCATTCGCGCAGAACCTGGACACAGGCCTGGAGCATGCCGGGATCGACGGGCCGGTCCGCAGCCCCGGCCGCGAAAAGTTCCCTCAGCGCGCCGCCCCAGCCCAAATCCGTCAGCCTGGCGAGGACCCGGCCGTCCGCTGTGTTCTCGTCAGGTTTGATCTTGCCCTTCACCGGCACGCCGAGGCGGTCCATCCCGCTGGGCCACTGCAGCCGGGACTCCAGGACGATGCCGGCCCGGCTCAGGGTCTGCCCGGCCGTCTCCGTCGCCGTGGCGGCGACGTCGGCCGGGAACCACCGGCCGGCGCAGTTGTCGCAGCGGCCGCAGGCAGCTGCGGTCTCGTCGTCGAGGACGGAGGTGATGTACTCCATCCGGCATCCGGACGTGTCCTGGTAGATGACCATGGAGTCCTGCTCGTCCACCCGGGCTTCCGCGATCCGCTGGTACCGTTCGGCGTCGTAGGTCCACGGCATGCCGGTGGACCGCCAGCCGCCGCCTACCCGTTCCACCGCGCCGTCCACAGCGAGCACCTTCAGCAGGAGCTCCAGCGGCGTCCGGCGCAGGTCCACCCGCGCCTCCAGAGCCACGGTGGACACGGCCGAACCTGCTTCCGCCAGCGCGGTCAGCACGGCGGTGGCCTTCTCCTCGGAGGGCATGGACGCTGTGGCAAAGTACTGCCAGATTTCGCGGTCCTCGGACCCGGGCAGGAGCAGGACATCGGCGTTGGCGGCGCCACGGCCGGCCCTGCCCACCTGCTGGTAGTAGGCAACCGGGGAGGACGGGGCGCCGAGGTGGACCACGAAACCGAGGTCCGGCTTGTCGAAGCCCATCCCCAGCGCGGACGTGGCCACGAGCGCCTTGACCTGGTTGTCCTTCAGAAGCTGCTCCGCCCGCTCCCGGTCCGCGGGGTCGGTGCGTCCCGTGTATGCCAGCACCTCATGCCCGGCCTCCGCAAGAAGCCGGGCAGTGTCTTCGGCGGCGGAAACCGTCAGGGTGTAGATGATCCCGCTGCCCTGCAGGTCTCCCAGGTGCGTGAGCAGCCAGCCGAGACGCTCGCGGGAGTCCGGCAGCGCCAGGACTCCGAGCCGCAGCGACTCCCGGCCCAATGCGCCGCGGATGGTCAGCACGCCGTCGCCGAGCTGTTCCTCGATGTCGTGGACCACCCGGGAGTTGGCAGTGGCTGTGGTGGCCAGTACAGGCACGGTATCCGGCAGCGGCGTGATGAGGTCCGCGATGCGGCGGTAGTCCGGCCGGAAGTCGTGGCCCCAGTCCGAGATGCAGTGGGCCTCGTCGATAACCAGCAGTCCCGTTCGCCGGATGAGTTCGGGCAGCTGGTTTTCCCGGAAGGAGGGGTTGGTGAGCCGCTCAGGGGAGACCAGCAGAACATCCACCTGGTCGGCGGCAAGCTGCTCCCGCACCGCGTCCCACTCGAGCTGGTTGGCGGAGTTGATGGCCACGGCCCGGACACCGGCCCGGGCCGCAGCTGCCACCTGGTCGCGCATCAGGGCCAGCAGCGGCGAAACGATCAGCGTGGGCCCGGCCCCGCGCCGCCGGAGCAGCAGGGACGCCACGAAGTAAACGGCTGACTTTCCCCAGCCGGTCCGCTGCACCACGAGCGTCCGGCGGCCGCCGTCGACCAGCGCCTCGATGGCCTCAAACTGGCCGTCGTGGAAGTCGGCATCCGCCCGACCGACCAGCTCGCGCAGCACCGAAAGAGCCTGGCTCCGGGTACCAGTGGCTGTTCCAGGTTCGCTTCCGGCACCAGAGGGGCCGGTGGCAGTGGAAAGGACCGGGGCGTGCTGGTTATTTGCCATTGATTCAGTATCCCAGCCGCCTCTGACACGCCAAACCCCGGGCACCGGCTATGTGGACAACGGCCGGCGCACACTTCTGTGACTTGCCCTTCACGGGCCTGCCGCAGGCTTGCCCGTAAGATAAGTGCCGTGACTAGCGACCAGACCCGTACTTATGACCTTTCGGCCTCGTTCAAGGCGTATGACGTCCGTGGCATCGTCGGTGAATCCATCACCGCTGAAATCGTCGAAGCCGTAGGCGCAGCGTTCGTTGACGTGCTTGGCCTGGAGGGCCAGACAGTCCTGGTCGGCGGTGACATGCGCCCCTCGTCCCCCGAATTCAGCAAGGCGTTCGCCACCGGCGCCGCCACCCGCGGAGCCAATGTCCAACTGCTGGACCTGATCTCCACGGACGAGCTGTACTACGCGTGCGGAGCCCTGAACGCCGCGGGCGCCACGTTCACCGCAAGCCACAACCCCGCCGAATACAACGGCATCAAGATGGCCAAGGCCGGCGCCGTCCCCATCTCCTCCGAAACGGGCCTCAAGGAAATCCAGGCACTCGCCGAGCAGTACCTGAACACCGGCTCGATCCCCGCCGCCGAAACGCAGGGTCAGATCGGCGTCCGCGACGTGCTGAAGGACTACGCCGAGTACCTGCGCACGCTCGTTGACCTCTCCGGCTCGCGCCCCCTCAAGGTCGTGGTGGACGCCGGCAACGGCATGGCCGGGCTGACCACGCCGGCAGTCCTGGGCGACACGCTGCTGCCGAAACTGCCCTTCGAGATCGTTCCGCTCTACTTCGAACTCGACGGCTCCTTCCCGAACCACCCCGCCAACCCCCTGGAGCCGGAAAACCTGCGTGACCTGCAGGCCGCCGTCGTCGAACACGGCGCGGACATCGGCCTGGCGTTCGACGGCGACGCCGACCGCTGCTTCGTCATCGACGAAAAAGGCGACGCTGTGTCGCCGTCGGCCATCACCGGCATGGTGGCCCGCCGGGAAATCGCCCGTGCCAAGGCACAGGGCGAGGCCCAGCCCACCATCATCCACAACCTCCTGACCTCCCGCGCCGTGCCGGAACTCATCGCCGAAGACGGCGGACGGGCAGTGCGCACCCGCGTGGGCCACTCCTTCATCAAGGCCGTCATGGCCGAGGAGGGCGCCATCTTCGGCGGCGAACACTCCGCCCACTTCTATTTCCGCGACTTCTGGAACGCAGACACCGGCATGCTTGCCGCCATGCACGTGCTGGCCGCCCTCGGTGAACAGGACGGCCCGCTTTCCGAGCTCGGCCGGGAGTATGAACCGTACGTTTCCTCCGGCGAGATCAACTCCGAAATCGAGGACAAGGCCGGCGCAGTGGAGCGTGTCCGCGCGGATTTCGAGGCCGAGGACGTGGCCGTCGACCACCTGGACGGCAGCACCTTCACGGCCACCGACGGCAGCTTCTGGTTCAATCTGCGCCCCTCCAACACCGAACCGTTCCTGCGGCTGAACGCCGAAGCCACGGACCGCGCCACCATGGAGCGCGTCCGCGACCGTGTGCTGGCCCTGGTCCGCAGCTAGGGCAGACCATGGCAGCGCCTGATTCCACTCCGGCCCAGCCATCCTGGCGGGCCTCCGTGCCGGACGCCACGGCCACGGATCTGGAGAACCTCATGGGCACCGGACTGGCGGCGGCCCAGGAGCAGCTCGAGCGCAGCGGCGGGTTCCTGCCGTTTGCCCTCGTGGTGGAGAACGACGGCGACGTCCGCCTTGTGGCTGTCTCGCCGGCAGATCCGGAGGCCGGCGGCGACGCCGGGTTCGACGCCGACGGGATGATCCGCGACATCACCGAACTGTTGCGCCAGCACCGGGACGAGTTCCGCGCAGCAGCCATTGTCTGCGACATCACCCTGGTCGAGGAGGACACGGACGCCATCCATGTGGCCACCGAGCACCGGGACGGCGCGGTGTTCGCAGCAGTCCTGCCCTACTCGCCGCCCGAGAACGCCGGCGAGTGGGAGTTCGGCGACGTTGCGGCCGACGCCAACGAGCCGGTGATTTGGGCCGACTAAAGCGGCAACCGGGCGATTTGCACAGGCCCTTAAGCTAGAAGCATGAAAATCAACGCCTTCGCGGACGTCAGCCTGCGCGCCCTGATGGTGCTCGCTGCCGCCCCCGAGGGCGGTTTGCTGACCACCCAGAACGTCGCGGACGCGGTCGGAACCCCCTACAACCACGTCAGCAAGGCCGTCGCGAAGCTGCGCATGCTGGGGCTGATCGACGTTGAGCGCGGCCGCAACGGTGGCTCCCGTCTCAGCGCAGCCGGCCGCCGCGTGACGGTGGGCCAAGTCCTGCGCCAACTGGACACCCGGGAGGACGCCGCCGAGTGCATCGGCCCCGCCGGCAGCTGCCCCCTCATCAGTGAATGCCGGCTCCGGGGCGCCATCGCCAGGGCGCGCGAGGCTTTTTACCGCGAGCTCGACGACGTCGTGGTGGCTGATCTGCCCACCTCACGTCAGATGACGCCGGTTTTTGAGGCGATCGGGTTGCGCCCCGGCGCCTAAGCGCCGCACCCGATATCCCGGCAGCCCCCCCGGACACCCCGCTCCGCTCCGGACGCAACCGGCCACATTTGTAAAAACACTTCTACAGGGTGTAGAAAAGAACCAGCAGAAACTCGTATTTCAAATGCAAGTATCAGCCAGTTCCGGTCCGGCCAAAGACCCCGGACCACTAGCTCAGGAGTGTCAATGCTCTCGGACAAAGCCCGCCCTGTCATCGAAGCCACCCTTCCCCTGGTCGGCTCACGAATCGGCGAAATCACCCCCAAGTTTTATGCCCGCCTCTTCGCCGCGCACCCGGAACTTCTGGACGGGCTGTTCAGCCGTTCAAACCAGCGCAACGGCACCCAGCAGCAGGCCCTGGCAGGGAGCATCGCCGCCTTTGCCAGCCACCTTGTAAACAACCCGGGCACCCTGCCGGAGACAGTGCTGTCCCGGATCGCCCACCGCCACGCTTCCCTCGGCATCACCGAGCCGCAGTACCAAGTGGTTTACGAACACCTCTTCGCCGCCATCGCCGAGGATCTGGCAGAGGTCATCACCCCTGAGATCGCCGAAGCCTGGACCGAGGTCTACTGGCTCATGGCAGACGCGCTGATCAAGCTGGAAAAGGGCCTCTACGCCGCCCAGGCCAACGGCAAGATGTGGACCCCGTGGAAGGTCGCCGCCAAGGCCCCCGCCGGCACCGGCTCCATGACCTTCACCCTGGAACCGGCCGATGACACGCCCGTCACCGAAGCGCTTCCCGGCCAGTACGTCAGCGTGAAGGTCACCTTGCCGGACGGCCTTCGCCAGGTGCGCCAGTATTCCCTCTCCGGCGGCGCCGGCACCAGCCGCAGCTTCACCGCCAAGCTGGACGACGGCGGCGAGGTCTCCCCCGTGCTCCACAACAGCGTGGAGGTCGGCGACATCATCGAGATCTCCAACCCCTACGGCGAAATTACCCTCAAGGACGGCGACGGCCCGGTGATCCTCGCCTCGGCCGGCATCGGCTGCACCCCCACCGCGTCCATTCTGCGCTCCCTCGCCGAGACCGGCTCGGACCGCCAGGTCCTGGTCCTGCACGCCGAAAGCACCCTGGACAGCTGGGCGCTGCGCTCCCAGATGACCAACGACGTCGAACGGCTCGACGGCGCCGATCTGCACCTCTGGCTCGAGCAGCCGGAAGCCGGGTCCAAGGCCGGTTTCATGTCCCTGCGCGAGGTGGACCTTCCGGCCAACGCCTCGCTGTACCTCTGCGGTCCGCTGCCGTTCATGAAGAACATCCGCAACGAGGCCATCAACGCCGGCATCCCGGCCACGAAAATCCACTACGAGGTCTTCGGCCCGGACATCTGGCTGGCCTCCTAGTCAGAACTCCTTAACGGACGACGGCGGCCCCGCACCTTTCGAAAAGGTGCGGGGCCGCCGTCGTAGGCTGGGCCCACGCTGCCGAGGGGCCCCAATCGAGCTTGCGAGATTGGGGAAGCAGTTGGGCCCACGCTGCCGAGGGGCCCCAATCGAGCTTGCGAGATTGGGGAAGCAGTTGGGCCCACGCTGCCGAGGGGCCCCAATCGAGCTTGCGAGATTGGGGAGGCAGTTGGGCCCACGCTGCCGAGGGGCCCCAATCGAGCTTGCGAGATTGGGGAGGCAGTTGGGCCCACGCTGCCGAGGGGCCCCAATCGAGCTTGCGAGATTGGGGAGGCAGTGGGGACTAGGCCAGGCGGGCCTTCAGGCCTTCCAGCTCCTGCTGGAGCGCTGCCGGCAGGGAATCACCGAAGTTGGAGTACCACTCCTCGATCGAGGCGAGCTCGGTCTTCCACTCGTCGGGGTCGACGTGGACCGCCTCCTCCACCTGCGCGGGGGTCATGTCCAGCCCAGTGAGGTCGATGGAGTCGCCGGTCGGGACGAAACCGATCGGAGTCTCCACGGCGTCGGCCTTTCCTTCGAGGCGCTCGATGGCCCACTTCAGGACACGGGCGTTGTCGCCGAAGCCCGGCCAGGCGAAGCCGCCCTCAGCCGTGCGTCGGAACCAGTTGACCAGGAAGATCTTGGGCAGGCGCTCCGGGTTGGCCTTGGCCGAGAGGTTGACCCAGTGGTTCAGGTAGTCACCGGCGTCGTAGCCGATGAACGGCAGCATGGCCATGGGGTCGCGGCGAACCACGCCGACGGCACCGGCGGCAGCAGCGGTAGTCTCGGACGACAGAGTGGAGCCCATGAAAATGCCGTTGGTCCAGTCGCGGGCCTCGGTGACCAGCGGGATCGTGGTCTTGCGACGGCCGCCGAACAGGATGGCGGACAGCTCCACACCGTTCGGGCTGTGGTACTCCTCGGCCAGCATGTCGATCTGGTCGATCGGCGTGCAGAAGCGGGAGTTCGGGTGGGCCGCGGGCTTGCCGGACTCGGGCGTCCAGGAGTTGCCCTGCCAGTCGGTGAGGTGTGCCGGGGTTTCCTCCGTCATGCCCTCCCACCAGACGCCGCCGTCGTCGGTCAGCGCAACGTTGGTGAAGATGCTGTTGCCCTTGGCGATGGCGCGCATGGCGTTGGGGTTGGTGCCCCAGCCGGTACCGGGTGCCACGCCGAAGAGGCCGGCCTCGGGGTTGACGGCACGGAGCTCGCCTTCCTTGCCGAACCGCATCCAGGTGATGTCGTCACCCAGGGTCTCCACCTTCCAGCCATCGATGGTGGGGTCGAGGAGGGCAAGGTTGGTCTTGCCGCAGGCGGAGGGGAAGGCTGCCGAGACGTAGTAGGTCTTGTTTTCCGGCGAGGTCAGCTTGAGGATGAGCATGTGCTCAGCAAGCCAGCCCTCGTCGTGGGCCATGACCGAGGCGATGCGCAGGGCGTAGCACTTCTTGCCGAGCAGCGCGTTTCCGCCGTAGCCCGAACCGAAGGACCAGATGGAGCGCTCTTCGGGGAAGTGCACAATCCACTTGTCCGGGTTGCAGGGCCAGGAAACGTCCGCCTGGCCGGGCTCCAGCGGAGCACCCAGGGAGTGCAGGGCCGGCACGAAGAAGGCGTTGGTCTCGGTGATCTTGTTCAGGACGTCCGTACCGATGCGGGCCATGATGCGCATCGAGGCAACCACGTAGGCGGAGTCGGTGATCTCGACACCGAACTTGGGGTCCTCGGCGTCGAGGTGGCCCATCACGAACGGGATGACGTACATGGTCCGGCCGCGCATGGAGCCGGAGAACAGCCCGCGCAGCTTCTCCTTCATCTCCGCCGGGGCCATCCAATTGTTGGTAAAGCCTGCGTCGTGCTTGTTTTCAGAGCAGATGAAGGTCTGCTCTTCGACGCGGGCCACGTCGGCCGGATCCGAGAAGGCGGCGAAGGAGTTGGGGAACAGGTCCTGGTTCAGCCGCTTCAGCGTGCCGGCTGCGACGAGTTCATCGGTGAGGCGGGTGTTTTCTTCCTCAGAGCCGTCAACCCAGTGAATGCGGTCCGGCTGGGTCAGCCCAGCGACCTCTTCAACCCACGCCAGCAGGCCAGCATGGGTAGTGGGTGCTTTCTCAAGCAGCGGCAGTCGCGCCAAGTGGGCCATTGCGGTTCCCTTCCTCGGGTTCGGTGGTGTGTGCTAAATGCTATTTCTGATGATCTGGACCAATTCCCTGTCAGACATCGGACCTCCCGGCTTGCTCGAGACAAATTCCGCGGAAACTCGCGGTTTTTGAATTTAGAAAAGTTGAAATTAGTGATGAAGGTCACATAGACCGGTCTAGTCGGCTAAATTACACGGTTCTCGATTTGGAACTGCGGCCGTTCTCCCGTAAAGTTATTCGAGGTTCGGGGGTGAGCGAGAAAAGCTCACTGAGAACCGGAAGATGCGCCCATAGCTCAGCTGGATAGAGCGTCTGTCTACGGAACAGAAGGTCAGGGGTTCGAATCCCTTTGGGCGCACAAATAGAAGGTCCGCACCGGGAAACCGGTGCGGACCTTCTGCGTTAAGCTCGGACCATAGAGCGCGAAAGCAGCTAATGGCCGGCGCAGTTCCCTATTCGCCGACCGCCTCACGTATCCGCTGGCGGAACCCCTCAAAGTGCCGGGCCAGCTCGCGGGCTGCCCCGGCTTTGTCCCCGGCCGCCACTGCCGAGAAGATGCTCCGGTGGAGCGCCGCGAGCGCGGGCAGGTCCTCGACGCCGGGCCCGACCTCGGTGTAGATGTTCCGGTACACCTTCCAGAAGACGCCCAGGAGGTTCAGTAGGAGCTCATTGTTAAGGGGTTCGAAGAGCCGGCGGTGGAACTCGGCATCTGCTTCCACAAAGGCGTCCCCCGCGGCGGCACTCTGCTCCATGCGGATCACGCACTCCTCGACCGCGGCCAGTTGTTCCGCCGTCATTTCATCCATTGCGCTGCCGATGAGACCCGCCTCCAGCGCCTGCCGGACGTCCACGAGCTGCTTCGCCTCCAGTCCGTGGTGCCGCAGCGAGAGCCGCCCGCGGAAAATCAGCCCGTCTGCGAGGGAGTCGAAATTGCTGGGGGCTACGAACGTTCCAAAGCCGTGGCGGATTTCTATCACTCCCAGCGCCTGCAGGACCTTCAGCGACTCCCGCAGGGTGTTCCGGCCGACGCCGAGGGCAAGGCACAGCTCGTTTTCGGTGGGAAGGGCGTCTCCGGGCTCCAGCTCACGCTCCAGGATCAGCTCCATGATGTCCGATTGCAGGGCCCGCAGGCGGGCCTGGGCACTGAAGCGGGCGGGCGGAACCACGTTGGAGGGCTGCATGGGAGGGCTCCTTTGCACTGGCCGTACTTTTCCTCACCGTAACGGATGTCCCATGTCCCCAGAACGGCCCGCTTCATTGTTACGGCACCGCGGGCCGAAATCCGCGGCAATGGCGGGCGTAGTCTGTTGCCATGCCACGTCTTGTTGAACGGGAATTCGATGTCATTGTGATTGGCGCCGGCGCCGCGGGCGAGAACGCCGCGGACCGCGTGGTGCAGGGAGGCCTGACAGCGGTCCTCGTGGAGGCCGAACTGGTGGGCGGCGAATGTTCATACTGGGCCTGCATGCCGTCCAAGGCGCTGCTGCGCCCGGGCACGGCACTGCACGGCGCACAGGCAGTTCCCGGCGCCAGCGAAGCAGTGACCGGAACGCTCGACGCGGCGGCCGTGCTCAAGCGGCGCGACTCCTTCACCTCCCACTGGCAGGATGCCAGCCAGGTGGAATGGGTGGAGGGCGCAGGGATCGAACTGATCCGGGGCCGGGCACAGCTCACCGGCGAGCGGGCGGTAAAAGTAGCCGGGCTGGACGGTGACGACTACGCGCTCACGGCGCGTCACGCCGTCGTACTTGCCAACGGTTCCACACCCAACCAGCCATCCATCGAAGGCCTGTCCGAGGTTGACTACTGGGGCACACGGGAGGCGACCTCGGCAAAAGAGGTTCCCGAAAGGCTGGGCGTGCTGGGCGGCGGCGTTGCCGGGACGGAGCTTGCCCAGGCCTTTGCCCGCCTCGGGTCCACGGTCACCCTGGTGGCCCGCAGCGGCCTCCTGCGCAACTTCCCCGCCGAAGCCGCCGAACTGGTGGCCGCGGGCCTGCGGGCCGACGGAGTGGACCTCCGGCTCGACACCAGGACCCGGAGCGTCCGGCGGAACTCCGACGGTTCCCTGACGCTCACGCTCGACGGCGGCGACACCGTGACGGTGGACAAGCTGCTGGTATCCACGGGCCGGCGGCCCGCACTGGAAGGGCTGGGCCTGGAGAGCGTTGGGCTGTCCGCCGGGAACGGCAAGCCCCTGGCCATCCGCACGGACAGCACCGGCCTGGTGGCGGACGCATCGGGCAACGGCGAGACTCCCTGGCTGTATGCGGTGGGGGACGCCGCCGGCAAAGTGCTGCTGACCCACCAGGGCAAGTACGAGGCCCGGGCCACCGGCGCCGCCATTGCATCCCGGGCGAAGGGCGAGCTTCGGGGTGAACCCGCGCCGTGGAGCCGCTATGCGCAGACAGCCGACGAACACGCCATTCCCAACGTGGTGTTCACCGATCCGGAGCTGGCCAACGTCGGCCGGTCGCTGGAGCAGGCCCGCAAGGACGGCTACAACGCGTCGTCCGTGGCGTTGCCCATCGAAGTGGCGGGCTCCTCCCTGCACGCGGAGAACTATGCAGGCTGGGCGCAGCTCGTGGTTGACGAGGACCGCAAGGTGATTCTCGGCGCAACCTTTGCCGGGCCAGACGTCGCCGAGCTCCTGCATGCCGCGACAATCGCCGTCGTCGGGGAGGTTCCGCTGGACCGCCTCTGGCATGCAGTGCCCTCCTACCCCACCGTCAGCGAGGTCTGGCTGCGGCTGCTCGAGAAGTATGGCCTCTGATGCTCCGTGACCAAAGCGTTGCAGTCATCATGACAATCGTGCGCGGCGACGCGCTGAGGGGATCCAAACCTCAGGGATGATTAGTCCCATGGGCCACATGGGTAACAGCGGTAAGACAGCCATCGGCGCGTTTGCCGCGGCAGCGGGACTGCTGGTGCTGACCGCCATGACCCTGGAGGAGGCGGTGCTCGTTGCATTCCTCGGGGCCGTGGCGGTGGGGTATGTGGCGTCCGTGGCCGAAGCCTTCGCCAGGCGCCGCTACCTTGCCCTGCTGGCGGGCGGGGCCGGGACCAGCCTGTTCGTCGGCTGCAGCATAGCCTTCCTGCGCATGTGGGGACTGGCCTTCAACGAGGACGCAGCCGCCCTCGGCCAGGCTGTAACCAGCAGGGATTCCGACATCTACTTTTACCTGGCGGCGGCTTCAGCGGCGCTGACCCTGCTGGTGCTGTTCAGCGCAGCGGTTTGGCCGTCGCGCCGGCGGCGCCAGCAGGAACGCGGAGGAGCTTCGGGCGCGGTGAGGCCTTCCGCCGCGGCCAGGCCAAATGGCAAGGCCAGTTCCCGGAGCGGAGGGACGGCCAAGCCCGGGAGCCCAGTCCCGGCCCGGTCGACCAGGAAACCGGCTGCGTCCGCCCGGGCGACCCAAACACCGGCGCAGGCACCGTCGCGTCCGGCGGTGAGGCTTCCGGCAAGTGCCAGGCAACCCGCCCAGCGCACGCCCGCCCCGCGCACACCCACCCAGCGATCCGACGCAAGGACGCCCCGCCGCTGATGGGGGGCGCCGCCGCTGACTGGGCGCGCCCCGAAACGGCGACCACCCGGCGTCGTGGGTTACCGGCTACCGGCTACCGGCTACCGGAAGATGTTGAACGACTGCCAGCCCAGCCCGACGGGCCAGGAGCCGGTGAACTGGTTGTTGCCCAGGCCGTAGTAAAAGAGGCGACCGTCGGTGGTCTTCGCAGTGAGCCCGCGCGTTCCGGACCCCTGGAACCCGAACGAGGCATGGGACTGGACCACGGCACCCCAGCCCGCCCCCACCCGGCGGCGGGGTTCCGTGACGAACTTTCCTGCGCCGTCGGACCTGTAGAGCAGGAGCTCACCGGACCCCCTGGTGACCAGCAGGTCCTGCCGGCGGTCATTGTCGAAGTCCGCCATGGCCAGCTTCATGCCCTGGAATCCCTGCCCGATCCGCAGCGCCGTGCTGAGCGCGCCGCCGCTGGTGTTCGGGTAGTAGTACACGGCGCCGTCGGCTGCCGTAGCCACCACGCCCGGGTACCGGTTGGCGCTCTGCCATTTGCCCACGGTGACGTTCATGGACTGCCATCCCGTAGCGCCCACGCGGACGGGGCTGAGGAAGCCGCCGGAGAGCTTGCCGCGGTACACAGACAGGCTTCCGGTCTTCCACTGGGCCACAATGTCGTTCACGCCGTCGGCATTCCAGTCGGCGACAAAGCCGGCCTTCAGGTCCGACCAGCCGGCTCCGATCCGGACGGCTGTGCCGAACCCGCCCCGGCCAGTGGCCGGATAGGACCACAGCACGCCGGCGGAATCCGCGGCGAGCACGTCGGCCCCGCTCCTGACGGTGGGCCGGGCTGAAAAGTAGTGCTCCATGGTGGGGATGCCGCGGCTCTTCATGTCAGTGGCCAGCGGAACACCGACGAATCTCAGGTGCCATGGCTCGTAGGTGTAGCCGGTGGTGCCGGAGTAACCCTGCGGGTAGCGCACAATGAAGCCGTAGCGGTGGGCATTCGCCGCCACCCAGCGCCCGCCCGGCGTGGTCCCGAAGCAGGCCGTGAGGCCGCAGCCGCCGCCTGCGTTGCCGATGTCCGCCGCCAACCCGGTCTGGTGTTCGCTGTAGCCGGGCCTGGCAGAGATCTGGTCGGCATAGGCCTGCCCGTACATCTGCACATAGGAGTTGTACAGGCTGCTCTGGGTGGCGTAGGAGCGGTAACCGCTGAGGAGTTCCAGGGAATGTCCGGCGGTGCGTGCCCCGGTGGACAGTTGGCTCAGGGCAGCTGCGACCTGGCGCCGCAGCAGGTGGCCGGTGCCATTCCAGCTGACGAGGTCCGCCGGCGCGAACTGCCTCGGGTTTAGCGGGCGTGACTTGTTGACCAGGACCCACTCGTGGCTGGGGTTCGAAACCACCTGCGTGGACAGGACCTCACCGGAGGGTGCCGCCGTGGCCGGCTGTGCGCCCGCGGAAAGCAGCAGAAGAACGACGACGGCGGCAGTGAACCGCCGGGCACCGGCCCGCCAGCGGGCGGCTACAGAATTCGGCATGGCGGCTCTTCCCCACTAGACGACGCTGGGGACAAGCTTACTCGCCCGGGCAAGTGTCCGCGCGGGGGTGCCGCTAGTGGGCGCGCGGGACCTTGAAGTGGGTGAGCTTGGCGTCCTGGCCATCGAGTTCAGCCCAGGGCTTCTCCGTCTCCAGCACGGTCAGTCCGCTGGTGGGAAAGCGCGTGGCGGCGTCCATGTAGGCGTCGTGGTTCGAATCCCGGGATGCCAGATGCATGGCCAGGTCCTGCACGCCGGGCATGTGGGAGATCACCATCAGCGTGGTCACGGTGTCCGGCACATGGTTGATGACAGCCAGCATGCGCAGCGCAGAGGCGGCGTAGAGCCCGTCCTCAAGCTTCGGCGTCGGGGCCTTCTCGCCAAGCTCGCTGCATACCCAGGTGCAGGTCTGCCGTGTCCGCAGCGCACTGGAGCACAGGATGAAGTCCGGGACGATGTTGTGCTTGAGCAGCCACTTGCCGGCAAGCGGGGCCTCGCGGTGGCCGCGCTCCTCCAGGGGACGCTCGTGGTCCGCCACCCCGCCCGGCCAGTCGGCTTTGGCGTGGCGCATGAGAACCAGCCGCTTCTTATGGTGAGCACTCATGGACTCACCCTACTATCAGCCGCGGAAGGCCAGTGCGCCACCCGGACCAGCCACGCAAAAGCGGCGGAGGAGGCTAGATCGAGTACTCCGGAGCGGCCCAGACGACAACCTCGGGGTGCTCATAGAAGCGGTAGCCCTGGCCGCGGACGGTGCGAACCGTGTTGGCTAGGCGGCCGAGCTTGGAGCGGAGCCGGCGGATGTGGACGTCGATGGTGCGCTCGTTCGGCACTTCCTCGGCGTTCCGCCACAGGCCCTCGAGCAGTTCGTCGCGGCCCACGGTACGGGTGCCGTTCTCCACGAGGTAGTTGAGCAGTTCGAATTCCTTGAACGTCAGGTTCAGGGACTCGCCGTCGAGGTGGACCTCACGGCGGGCGAGGTCGATCAGCACGCCCGAGGGACGCGGATCCTGGGCCGGCTGCACGCGGGCGGTTTCCGTGCGCTGCCGGGCATTGACGGTGGGGTCACCGAAGGTGGAACGGACGACGTCGAGCGCGGAACCGGGCGCACTGGCCGGCGCCACAGCAACGGCGGCGTAGCTCTCGGCACCGGTAACCAGGGACTGGGCGTAGGCCCGGATCTCCTGGGCAAGCTTGGCGATCGAGGTGCCGGCGGCAGCCGCGGTTTCCTCGTCAATTCCCATGTACAGGACGAACCCGCGGGCCACGTTTTCGTTGGGAACAGGACGGACAGGCGCAGCGGCGGCAGGGGCCACCAACGGAGTGGGCGCGGTCAGCGGTGCGGCTTCGTCAGCCTGCACGGCGCGGAGCTGTCCGTACGAGTTCGGGTTGTAGCCCTGCGGTGTGTAACCCGGCGCGGCGGGAATGCTGTTTGCCTGGCTGCCCGGAGCGAAGGCGGGGCGGGCGCCGAATCCCTGGCGCAGGCCCGGCGCCTGGCCTGCCTTGTTGGCGTTACGGACTGAGATGTGGACGTATCCGGATGCAACTGACATGTTTGCTTACCTCAATGTGAATGGCCGTCATCGCGGCTCGAATGCTTGGATCCCCGCAATGTCTGGGGAGGGGCGCCCTACGCTGGGCTGGGGGCGAATGCCTAAAAACTTCGATGGGGTGGTGAAAGTTAGGCGTGCATTCGACAACAGCGCATGTCGGCAGCAGCGGGTGTGCTGGGCCAATATTCTGCGACTGCAGGTGCTGTTGAGTTCTTGTTCACATTTGAAAGTGTGCAACGTAACAATGAAAACTTGCAAGTAACAATGGACGGAACTGTCCGCATACTGAGACAAACAACGTCTTTGTGTGATAAATCACAGTTTTCTCAGCGGGCATTTTCTTGATTCATTTTCCTGAACAAACGGTCGGAAAGCTGCGCCTACAGAATCATGTTCGATTTTTCCATGAATACGCGCTGAATATTCAACGACATTCGAATTGCCGGAAACCCGCAGACATGATTCCCCGATTGTCCAGCTATGACGCGGTTGATGCGGGGTATATCCGCTGAGGCGCGGATGGGGTTGGTGGTCAAATCCGCAAGGACGATGCCGGCAGCCCGGTTCCCCTGGCTGCCGCCCTACCTTCCGGGTGGTCAGCTGCAGCATGGTGCGTACACGGCGCCATTCAGCTCGCTACGCTGGGATTCACAGCCGGCGCACAGGATTGCCAAAGCGCGGGCTAAACACCAGAACGGAGAGTTGTCACATGGCCACTTCGCACTCCATGACCAACAACCTTCCCCAACTGACCCACCCGGACGGCTCCCCCATCCGTGCCCTGGTGGTCGACGACGAGCCAAGCCTTTCCGAGCTCATGAGCATGGGCCTGCGCATGGCCGGCTGGTCGGTCGCGGTAGCCGCCGACGGTCCCGAAGCTGTGAAACTCGCCAAGGAATTCCGCCCTGACGTGCTGGTGCTGGACGTGATGCTTCCCGGGTTCGACGGCGTCGAACTCCTGGGCAGGATCCGCGCCTTCGCGCCGGAGGTCCCGGCCCTCTTCCTCACCGCCAAGGACGCGGTACAGGACCGCATCGTGGGCCTGGCTGCGGGCGGCGACGACTATGTCACCAAGCCGTTCAGCATGGAGGAAGTCCTGCTCCGCCTGCACCGCCTGGTCCAGCGCTCCGGTGTCGCCGCCATGGATTCCGCTGAACTCGTGGTGGGCGACCTCGTCCTGAACCTCGACACCCGCGAAGTCACCCGCGCCGGCGACGAGCTGCAACTGACAGCCACCCAGTTCGAGCTGCTGCGCTACCTCATGGAGAACCCCAAGCGCGTGGTCAGCAAGGCGCAGATCCTTGACCGGGTATGGAACTACGACTTCGGCGGCCAGGCCAACATCGTGGAACTGTACATCTCCTACCTGCGCAAGAAGGTTGATGCCGTGCATCCGCCCATGATCCACACGGTCCGCGGCGCGGGCTACGTCATCAAGCCGGCAGAGTAGGCTGTGGCAAACCTTTCCGGGGCCTCCCGCACCCAGCGCCGAAGCTGGCTGAAACCAGGCACCTGGCATTTGCGTACCCGTCTGGTCCTGGTGGCCATGGCTCTCTTGGTGGCGATTTGCGGTGCGGTCGGCCTGTTCAGCTACGCCTCGATGGACTCCTTCCTGACTCAGCAGCTGGACAAGCAGCTCACGGACGCCGCGCGGCGGTCCAGTGAATTTGGCCGGCCACCGCTGGGCAACCCGGGTACACGTCCTGACCCGTTGGACGCGCGGGGCCAGCGGATCGGAACGCTCACCGCCAGGATCGCCAACGGCACCGTCAGCGGCAGCGGATTCATCGCCACAGATTCCACCCGAGCGTCGCTGTCCGCTGCAGACAACCAGACCCTTCTGAATCTCCGCCGCGACGGCGTGCCGGTCGAACGCACTCTGTCCTCGGGCACATACCGCCTGGTGGCCGCCCAGACTCCCTACGGCGACGTCATGGTGACCGGGCTCCCGCTGGCAGACAAGCAGAACACGCTGACCTCGCTGGTCTGGACCATCACCATCGTGTCGCTGGGCGGCCTCGTACTGATCGGCCTGGCCGGGACCGTGCTCATCCGGCGCACCATGAAGCCGCTGGAGCAACTCTCCGAGGTGGCCACCCAGGTTTCCCGCCTGCCGCTGGACGCCGGTGAGGTGGCACTCGCTGTCCGCGTTCCGCCGTCGAACGCCCATCCCGGAACCGAAGTGGGCAGCGTGGGGCATGCCCTGAACCTGATGCTGGACAACGTCTCCAGCGCGCTGGAGGCGCGGCAGGAAAGCGAGATGAAGGTGCGGCAGTTCGTGGCGGACGCCTCCCACGAGCTCCGCACACCGCTCACGGCCATCCGCGGCTACACGGAGCTGATGCGCATGACGGAAAACTTCACCCCGGACGGCCAGCGTTCGCTTGCCCGCGTGCAGAGCCAGTCGGAACGCATGACCGCCCTGGTGGAGGACCTCCTGCTGCTGGCCCGCCTCGATGAAGGCCAGCCGCTCAAACTCGGCGACGTGGACCTCACGCAGCTCGTGATTGAGACCGTCAGCGACGAAAAAGTCATGGCACCGGACCGGGCGTGGCATCTCGAACTTCCGGCGGAACCCATATCGGTCCGGGGCGACGCCTCACAGCTCCACCAGGTGCTGGTCAACCTGCTCTCCAACGCACGCAAGCACACCCCGCCCGGCACCACGGTGACCACCGGCGTGATGCGGTCAGCCGACGGCTCTGCTGTGATTTCAGTCACGGATGACGGCGCTGGCATCCCGCCCGAATTCGTGGATCGGGTCTTCGCGCGCTTCGCCCGCGCAGACGCATCACGTGCGACACCGGGGCAGCCGGTCCTGGCTCCGGCATGGGCGACGGCGAGCCGTTCCGGCGCCGGCGCCGCCAGCGCGGGAACACCCCTGCATGCCCCGGATTCACAGGGAAAACCGGATGTCCTGCAGGGTGAAGCGGGCATGGCCTCGGCCGAGGGAACCAGCGGCCTGGGCCTGTCCATCGTGCAGTCCATCGTCGAGGCCCACGGCGGAACGGTGGAGGTGACATCCCGGCCAGGGCGGACCGAATTCGCTGTCCGACTGCCCGCGCAAGGCGCCGCGCCGGCGTCGTGATGTCCGTTATCTAAATGTGACTTAATCAAAAGGCTCCTGTACGGTCGATAGAGTGCGGCCGCCACTTGAGCCGCATGTCCGGATTGACGCCCAGCTCTGCCGCTTCCCGGATTCCGCTATTTCAGGCAGAGGCGGGGGAACCAGAGTCCCGGGCTTTCCGCATCAGCCCTTGGGGTGAAGCCGACACGTGTAGTTTCCGTGCGGCCGGATGACCTCATCCGAACCCGACAGCTAACTCCGCAGGTGTTGAGAGGCAATCCACCATGTCTGAATTTAAGGATCAGGCGCGCCCTGAACGCGCCTCGCACGAGTCTGACCGCACGACGTCACGCCCCGCCAATTCCCGGCACCGCGCGGAACCGGCCCGTCCCACCACTGCATTCGGCCGCTTCGCCGCAAGCCTTCCGTCCTTCGGGCGCCGGGCTGCCGTCCTGACCACTGCCGCCGCCGTGCTCGTGGGCGTCGGCGCCGCAGGGCAGGCGGCTGACCAGGTAACGCCCACCGCCGCCGGGACGTCTGCCACCGCCGACGCCGGCCAGACGCTGAGCTTCGACAAGACGCTCATCTCCGCCCTGCCGGCCCCGTCCGCGGCGTCCGTCACGCCGCAGTCCGCCCCCAAGGCCACCGAGGCTACGAAGGCTGCCGCCGCTAAGGCTGCTGCCGCCAAGGCTGCCGCTGCTAAGACTGCCGCGGCGAAGGCCGCTGCCGCCAAGACGGCCGCCGCCAGGAATGCCGCTGCCGCCAAGGCTGCTGCTGCCCAGGCTGCTGCTGCCCAGGCAAAGGCCGCCGCTGCCAAGGCTGCTGCCGCCAAAGCTGCCGCCGCCAAGGCGAAGGCCAAGGCTGCTGCCCCTGCTGCCGTGAATGATCCCGCCGGTGCGCAGGCCTACGCCGCCAGCAAGCTCGGCTCCTACGGCTGGTCCGCGGACCAGATGCAGTGCCTGAAGCGGCTCTGGACCAAGGAATCGGAATGGCGCACCACGGCCACCAACCCCAGCAGTGGCGCCTATGGCATCGTGCAGTCGCTGCCTGCCGAGAAGATGGCGAGCTCCGGCGCGGACTACCGCACCAACTACCGCACCCAGATCAACTGGGGACTTGGCTACATCAAGGAGCGCTACGGCTCCCCGTGCGGTGCGCTGAACTTCCACCTCGCCAACAACTGGTACTGACCGGTTCCCGCGGCCAGCCCGGCTGACGGCGAACAATTCTGCACCGCTTTAGGGTGACCGGCATGGTTGCCCAGGGCCCCGGATCCGCCAGGATCCGGGGCCCTTTTGCGCTGTCTTCGGCTCCCCCGCGGCCGGCAAAGCGGTGCAGAACTGCGGCCGCCCTCGTGCAGGGAATCGTGCAGGAACTCTTCCACAGCCCCTGCACAGCTTCGCCCTAAAGCCCTCATAACAGCGGCCTCCACTGTTGATGCATGACCATCACCGACCAGGCCTACGGAACCCAGCCCCACCCGCGGCGGCAGCCCATCGACACCTCCAGCGCGGCACCGGTCCTGGACGTGACCATACCGGTCTACAACGAGGAACGCGACCTGGAGGAATGCCTGCGCCGGCTGCACGCTTATCTGAGCGGCGCGTTCCCGCACTCCTTCCGCATCACGGTTGCGGACAACGCGAGCACCGACGGAACGCTCAAGACTGCCGAGCGGGTGGCCCGGGAACTCCGTGAGGTCAACGTGGTGCACCTTGAGGAGAAGGGCCGCGGCAACGCGCTGCGAAAAGTCTGGCTCGCGTCGCCGTCACCTGTCCTGGCCTACATGGACGTGGATCTCTCCACCGACCTTGCCGCGCTGGGCCCCCTCCTGGCACCGCTGATCTCCGGGCACTCGGACCTGGCCATCGGCACGCGGCTGACCCGCAACTCCCGGGTGGTCCGCGGGCCGAAACGCGAATTTATCTCACGCAGCTACAACTTCCTGCTCCAGTCGCTGATGGGTGCCCGCTTCAGCGATGCGCAGTGCGGTTTCAAGGCCATCCGCGCCGACATCGCCCAGCAGATCCTCCCGCACACCGTGGACACTGCCTGGTTCTTCGACACCGAACTCCTGGTCCTCGCCGAACGGTGCGGCCTCCGCGTCCATGAAGTGCCGGTGGACTGGACCGACGACCCCAACTCCAGCGTGGACATCGTCCAGACGGCGCTCGCCGATGTCCGCGGCATGGCCCGGCTCAGCAAGGACATGGTCACCGGCCGCATCCCCGTCGGCGAACTCCGCGCAGCCCTGGCCCGCGGCCCCTTCCCGGCAGCTTCCCGTAGCCAGGAACAGAGCCCCGGTGGGAGCCTGTTCGGCCAGCTGGTCCGGTTCGGCGCCATCGGCGTCGCCTCCACCGTCGCCTACCTGGTCCTCTTCTACCTTTGCCGCAACCTGATGGACCCGCAGCTCGCCAACCTGCTGACGCTGCTCACCACGGCGGTGGCCAACACCGCAGCGAACCGGCGCTTCACGTTCGGCATCACCGGCAACAGCGAGGTTGCCCGTCACCACTTTGAGGGGCTGCTGGTTTTCGGGATCGGTCTGACCCTCACTTCCGGCGCGCTCGCCCTGGTCCACAGCGGCGCCCTGCCGGGAGGTACGACGCCGGACCGCTGGCTTGAGCTGGCGACCGTCACCGCCGCGAACCTCGCGGCCACTGCACTGAAGTTCCTGCTGTTCCGGCTGTGGGTTTTCCGACGCCGGCCAACCCCTCCGGCAGCTCCTGCCGCCTCCGCCACCAACGCTCCCGCAGCTCCTGCCGCCTCCGCCACCAACGCTCCCGCAGCTCCTGCCGCCTCCGCCACCAACGCTCCATCAGATCCTGCCGTTTCCGAGGCATCCCTTCCGCAGTCATCGCTCCCGACCACAGAAATGACCCAGTCATGAGCACCACCGCCACTCCCCCAAACCAGACAGCAAACGAGCCGATGGCCCCGGCGGTACAGAGCCCGGCCGCGCCCGAGGTTCCCCGCCGGACCGCCCAGGAGCGAACCCGCCGGAGCGGCAGGGCATCCCGGATCCTGCTGGGAAACCAGCCCGGCTGGATCCGCCCCTCGGCGGCAGCTCTGCTGGCGTTCACCGCCATCCTGTACCTGTGGAACCTCGAAGCCACGGGATACGCCAACTCGTTCTACGCTGCAGCCATCCAGGCGGGCACGAAGGACTGGACGGCGCTGCTGTTCGGTTCCCTCGACGCCGGCAACGCGATCACCGTGGACAAACCGCCGGCGGCGCTGTGGGTTCCTGCCCTTGCGGGCAGGATCTTCGGGTTCTCGCCGCTGAGCATGCTGGTGCCGCAGGCACTTATGGGTGTGGCCGCCGTCGGACTCCTTTACCTCACCGTCAAGCGCATATCCGGCCCGGCGGCCGGACTGCTCGCCGGCGGCGCCCTGGCGCTGACCCCCGTGGCCGCGCTGATGTTCCGGTTCAACGACCCCGACGCTCTGCTCACCCTCTGCCTGGTGCTGGCCGCCTACCTGACCACCCGCGCCATCGAACAGGCAGGCTCGAAATGGCTCGCCGCGGCCGGGGCAGTGATCGGCCTGGCCTTTCTGACCAAGATGCTCCAGGGCTTCCTGATCGTTCCCGGCCTCGCCCTGGCGTATCTCTGGGCTGCCCCCACGAGCATCGGCCGGCGTTTCCTGCACCTGCTCGCGGCGGCAGGCGGCATTGTGCTCGTGGCTGGCAGCTACATCGCGCTGTTCCAGCTCACGCCCGCGTCCGCCCGGCCCTACATGGCGGGGTCCGAGACCAACAGCTTCCTTGAGCTGACCTTCGGCTACAACGGCCTGGGCCGCATCATCGGCTCCGGAGCCGGCTCCGGCGGCGGTATGCCCGGCGGAGGCGGGATTCCCGGCGGTGGCGGCATGGGCGGAAATGTCGGCTTCGGTGGTGCCGCGGGGATCACCCGCATGTTCGGGACCAGCTTCGGCGGCGAGGTGTCCTGGCTGCTTCCGTCGGCCCTGATCCTGCTCGGTGCCGGCCTGTGGTTCACCCGCCGTGAGGCACGCACCTCCCGTACCCGCGCAGCCCTGGTCCTCTGGGGCGGCTGGCTGCTGGTGACCGCCGGCATCCTGAGCTTCATGAGCGGCACCGTCCACCCGTACTATGCTGTGGCGCTGGCTCCGGCGATTGCCGCGCTGGTGGGCATCGGTTCCGTGGAACTGTGGCGCGGCCGGGCCTATTTTCCCGCCCGGATTACCCTGGCGGTCACGGTCATGGCCGCCGCGGTCTGGTCCGCGGTGCTTCTGGGACGCGACGCCGGCTGGCTGCCGTGGCTCAAGGTGGCCGTGGTGATTCTGGGCGTGCTGGCTGCCGTCGCGCTGCTGTTCCGGCTCGACTCGTTCCAGGCCATTCCGGCCCGGCTCCGTAAAACGGCGACGGCAGCCGTCGTGGTGGTTTCGCTGCTGGCCGGCGCCCTGGGCAGCGCTGCGTGGACCTTTGCCACGGCAGGCCAGCCCCACTCCGGATCGATTCCGACGTCGGGCCCCGCCGCATCCGCGATGGGCGGACCGGGGGGCCAAGGCGGACGCAACTTCGGCGGACTAACGGGTCCCGACGGCGCAATAGGTCCCGGCGGCGGTGCCATGGGTCCCGACGGCGGAATGGGTCCCGGCGGCACAATGGGTTCCGACGGCGCCGGCACGGCGAACTCCGAACTCACCGCGCTGCTGAGGGCAAGCACCGCCAAATGGTCCGGAATTGTTTCCGGCGCAAGCCAGGCAGCCAGCCTGGAACTCGCCTCCGGTAGCAGCGTGATCGCCCTGGGCGGTTGGAACGGCGGGGACCCCTATCCCACGCTCGCGCAGTTCCAGGAGATGGTGGCCAACGGCGAGATCGGGTACTTCATTTCCGGCGGCGGAATGGGCGGAGGCGGCGGACGCGGCGGAAACTCCGAGGTGGCCACCTGGGTCGCCGCCAACTTCGAGGCGCAGACGGTCGGCAACTCCACCGTCTACAAGCTGACCAAATAGGGCTACAGCTGCAGGGAGATGACCCGGCGCCCGTCCTCGCCGGCTTCCACCAAAGCGGTGACGGCGGTGTAGTCCGGAATGTGCAGCACCCCGTCGGGAAGGACGCCGGTGTTCGGACCAACGGCAATGGTCCGGATGCCGGCGGCCACTCCTGCGGCGATGCCGGCGGGGGCGTCCTCGAACACCACCGCCTCCGACGGCGAAGCCCCCAGCAGGGACGCGCCGAGCAGGTAGCCCTCGGGGTGCGGCTTGCCGTGGGACACGTCCTCGGCGGTGACCATCGCTGCCGGCAGCTCCACCCCGGCCGCTGCCATCCGGACGGTGGCGAGGTCGCGGGACGCCGACGTTACCAGTGCCACGGCGTCGGCCGGCAGGGACTCGAGCAGCCGTAGGGCACCCGGAATGGCGATGATGCCGTCGGTTTCCGTCAGCTCCATCTGGCCCAGTTCGGCGGCCAGGGCGTGGATGTCGGCGCCCTCCGGAGCGAAGCGGCGGACTGTATCCAAAGCCTGGACGCCGTGGGATGTGCGGAGGATTTCGGCGATATCAAGGCCGTAGCGGCCGGCGAACTCTGTCCACACGCGCTCCACGATGGCCGTGGAATCCACGAGGGTGCCGTCCATGTCGAACAGGACCGCGCGGGCTGTCAGCGTGATGGTGGCGGACTCGGCGGGAAGGCTCATGGCTTCCATCCTGCCTCATCCGGATCGCAGCGTGCCGTTTGTGACTCAGCCGTTCGGCCGGTGGGGGATGTACTGCACCGCCCACTTGTTCCCGTCGGGATCGGCAAAGTAAACAAAGTGGCCCCAGTCCTGGATGTCCACGTCGCTGACATCCACCCCGTTCGCCTTGAGCTGGTCGTGCGCGGCATTGATGTCGCTCACCACGAGCTGAAGGCTGGGCGCTGTCCCCGGAGGAGCATCGTTGAGACCCTCCCCGATCGCAATCGAGCAGCCCGAACCGGGCGGGGTCAGCTGGACGAAGCGGATGCCGTCCATGGGCCGCTCGTCGTAGTCGGCATTGAAGCCGACCTTGTTGACGTAGAAGTCCTTGGCGCGGTCCACATCGGACACCGGGACGAAGACGAGTTCAAGTTTCCAGTCCATGCTGCACAGGCTAGCCGGGGCGCCCGGCGCGCCGGAAGAGCTGTGCGGGAGGTGTTAACTCCGGGTCCGCGCGGGCGGGGCCTAACCGGCGATGCCGTAAAGGCGGTCACCGGCGTCGCCCAGGCCCGGCACAATGTAGGCCTTCTCGTTCAGCTTCTCGTCGATGGAGGCAAGGACGATCGTGACGTTGGCGTCCTTGAGTTCCTCCTCCAGCTTGGCCAGGCCCTCCGGGGCGGCCAGCAGGCAGATGCAGGTGACCTCGGCGGCACCGCGCTTGAACAGGAACTTGATGGCCTCGCGCAGCGTGCCGCCGGTGGCGAGCATGGGGTCGAGGACGAAGATCTGGCGCCCCGAAAGGTCGTCCGGCAGGCGCTCCGCGTAGGTGATGATGTCCAGGGTTTCCTCGTCGCGGGCCATGCCCAGGAAACCCACTTCGGCTGTGGGGACCAGCTTGGTCATGCCCTCCAGCATGCCCAGCCCGGCGCGCAGGATGGGCACCACCAGCGGGGTTGGCTTGGTGAACGCGGTGCCCACCGTGGTGGCAACCGGCGTTTCGATGGTGACCGGCTGGGTGCGGACATCGCGCGTGGCCTCATAGGCCAGGAGCGTCACCAGTTCCTCGGTGAGCTGGCGGAATACCGGCGACGGGGTGTTCTTATCCCGCAGGACGGTGAGCTTGTGGGCGACCAGCGGATGGTCCACGACGAGTGTGCGCATTGGTCAAAACTATCACCCGGGGCCTGGTTCCCCGCCCCTGGCGCCTGCCGCTCCCCCGGCATCGGGAGTGCCCTGAAGGCGCTCCGCCCGGTCGGCCTTGCTGCCCTTGATGTGGGCCGGATGCTCGAACGTGGGTGCGGGGCCGGCATGCTCCCGTCGGCGGATGACGTGGAACAGCCGGTGGGCCAGGATCACGACGCCCATCCACGCGGCCCCGATCAGCCAGGCGGCCATCACATCCGTCAGCCAGTGGTGGCCCAGGAACACGCGGCTCAGTCCCATGGCGATGATGAACACCGCTCCTGCGATGATCACCCACGTCCGGGCCGAGGTCTTCCGGAACTGCAGGCACACCAGGTACACGATGATGCCGATTACCACGGTGGTGTTCAGTGTGTGTCCGCTGGGGAACGACGGCGAGAATTCGAACGGCGGGACGGCGTCGACGTGGTCGGGGCGGGTGCGGCCCATCAGAGTCTTGCCCACGCTGGTGGCAGTGACGGAGACTGCCGCCGCGCCGCCCACCAGGATGAGGGGCCGCCAGCTGCGGCTGGCATAGATCAGCCATGCCACGAGGATGCTCGCCACGATGGGCATGCCGATGCCCCCGCCGACGTTCGTAAACGCTGTGACGGCTGAATCGAGTCCGGGGTTCCGGTATTCCTTGGCCAGTTCGAGGGCGGGTTTGTCCAGTCCCGAGACGCCGTCCTGGTCCACCACGCTGTTGTATACCTCGGCACTGAGCAGCGTCAGGGCAACCACCAGGACGCCGCCGATGATCAGGGTGATCCACAGGGCCGCGTAGGGCCCGAGCCACCTGCCGTACCTCTCAGTCAGGGACTTCATCGCTACTCCCGGCGCTTGCGTTGTCCAATGCTAAGTATCCTTAGAACCTATCATTGACCCATGGCCCCGGCAGATCCGCAACACTTGGAATGGATGGGCCTTGCCCTCAACGAAGCCCGGCGGGCCCTGGCCACGGAGGACGTCCCGATCGGCGCCGTCGTCATCGGTCCGGACGGGACTGTCCTGGGTACCGGCCGCAATGAGCGCGAGGCCCTTGGCGACCCCACCGCGCATGCCGAGGTGGTGGCCATCCGGGAGGCCGCCGCGAGGCTGCGCCAAAGCGCTGCCCGCAATGGCAGCAGCGGCGACGGCTGGCGGCTGGAGGACTGCACGCTGGTGGTGACGCTGGAACCGTGTGCCATGTGCGCCGGGGCTATTGTCCTGGCCAGGATCCACCGCGTGGTGTTCGGAGCCTGGGACGAGAAGGCGGGGGCTGCGGGCTCCGTGTTCGACATTCTGCGCGAGCGCCGCCTGAACCACTGGGTGGAGGTCTATGCCGGCGTGCAGGAGGAGGAATGCGGCGGCCTCCTGCGGGAGTTCTTCGCAACGCACCGCACCGGCAGCTCGGCACTCGGATAGCTCACCCGCCGGGCCAGCTAATCGGCGGCGGCGTCCAGCGCGTCGATCCGCGCCTGCCGCGACGCCGGCGAATCCAGGCTGAAGGAGCGGAAGTCGCCCAGGTCCTCCCGGATCCATGCCTCAACCTCGGCGATGCGCTGTTCGACGGCTGGCGTCCTGCCGGCAAAGAGCCAGGCTGCGATCCTCTCCCTGCCCGGATCGTACTGCCACAGTCCGATGATCCTGCCCCGGTCAAAGATGGGGTGGTCCGGCAGGTCAGGCTGCAGCGCCAAGGTGGCGTTCAGGAGCTTCCGGTCCCGGTCCTCCCCGGCAAACAGGTCCGCCGCGTTCCGCCGGTGCAGCACCAGCGAATCGGTGCCGGCCAGCAGCTGAATCTGCTCCCCTTCCGGCGGGCTGAAGTCCGCCAGGCGTTCGACGTCGGCCGGCAGCATCCAGAGCACGTCGCCGGCGGCGGTGGGAACCTCCACTGCTCCGACGGCGGCGAGCGCCGCCCTGCTGTCGGTGAGGGTGAAGCCGGTGAACCACTGGGTTTGCCTGACGGTGGCGCCGCCCGTCCAGCCAAGGTAGCGCCGCATCAGTTCCTCGCGGGCACCTTCGGGACCGAGCCGGCTTGGCGGCAGGCCCCACGGCGTGTACGCGTAGCGCTGCTGGTCCAACCGCCCGTTGAGCGGAACACGGCGGATCCGGCCGTCGGCCTGCAGCAGCCCCAGCGCGGTGGGCAGCGTCGTGGCGGCACCTTTTTTCTTGCCTTCCTCGCCCAGGTTCCGCACCGACTCCCCGAGCTCCTCCTTGAGCTGCCGCGGGTCCAGCGGACCGTCTGCTTCGGCGAGGACGTGGAGGATCTGTTCCTCCAGCAGCGTGATCTCGCCGCGGTCCACGCCGAGCCTGGCCAGCACCCGGAAGGCCTCCTCAGCGTTCTTGCCCAGGCTCAGCGCCCAGTCGAAGTCCTCCCGGCCCAGCACGTAGGTGCAGCCGCGGGCGGTGGGCAGCTCATGGATCTTGAGCTCGCGGACGTCACGGTCCACCTGCCCGCGGCGGATTCCGGCGCGGGCGAAGAGCGTCAGGTAAGGATTGGCGCCGCCCACTGACCTGGCCCAGCCGGCGGTGGCGAGCACCTCCTGCGAGGTGCGGCCTTCGAGTGACCCGTCCAGCCCCTGCCGGTGCCAGGCCCAGGCGCGGAGCAGTTCCGGAGTGAGGGTTGCCGCGGTTTCCAGCGGGCGGGCGGGCACAACGTGGGTAGCCATGGCCTCATTCTCCATCAGCAGGCCGGTGCGAGGAATGGCTGCCCGGCGCCGCTTCCGGCGCCACGTAGCCGAGCACCCGCCGTGCGGTGGCATCCCAGCCGGGCAGCAGTTCCCTGCCGGCCAACGCCCGCCGGCGCCATTCGGCACGCACCGAGGGATCCGTGAGCCAGCTGCGCAGCAGGGCGGCCAGCGGTTCCGGGTTCCCCTCGGCAGATTCGCTGGCTTCGCCGCCTGTGGTGTCCGGACCTGCCGGAGCACTGCCCAGTTCGACGGCGGCACCTGGCAGGGCGGGCTCCGCCCCATTCCCGTGGCCTGGCTGCGGTTCTGCCCCCTGGCCCAGCGCCTCCACTGCCCCGGTGCCGGCACGGACGATGACGGGCACCCCGCGGGCTATGGACTCGGTGACGGCCATGCCGAAGGCCTCCACCCTGGAAACCAGCAGGCTCAGGTCCGCGGCGAGCCACTGCTGCTCGAGGGCATCGCCGGTCAGTTCGCCCGGGAGCTGCACCCGGCCGCCCAGCCCGTGCCGGTCGACCGCCGCTACGACCTGGCGGGCATAGTCCGGGTCCGCCGTGGCCGAGCCGACGAGGGCAGCGGTCCAGTCCAGGTCCTTGAGCCGGGCCAAGGCGGCGAGGAGTATCAGCTGGTCCTTGTTGGGCAGCAGAGCCGCCACGGCCAGCAGGTGCGGCGGCTCGGAACCGTGGGCCAGCGGGCCGCGTTCGGTTCCGGGCAGCGCGGCGCGGACCCCGGACAGGCCGTGCCGCCGGGTGATCTCGGCTGCGGCCGAACCGCTGGTGCAGATCACGCCCGCCGCCGCCCGAAGCGAGCGGGCTTCGAGGTCCGGGTGGTCATCCAGGGGCATGTGCATCAGGACCCACGGCGCCTGGCCGCCGGCGGCGGCGGCCTCCATCGCTTCGGGGGCGCCGGAGGCCACCAGGCCGTCCACGATCGTGATGGTCCCGGCGGGCGCCGCGGTTCCGGACGTGAGCAAGCCGGCCAGCCGCCGTCGTTCTTCCTTGCTGGCCACCGGCCAGTCGCCGCTGACCGGCTGGATGGTTACCTCGGTTCCCAGTTGCTCCAGGCCCTCCGCCAGCGCGGCGTTGTAAACATTGCCGCCTGAGTTGTGGCGGATGTTGGCGGGAACCAGGAGCCGGATGGCCGGCGGTGTGGGCGGCATGGCGGCCTCAGCGGGGGCCGAACTCGAGGGAGTAGGTAGCCCAGGCGTCGGGGTTTTCCCGCAGGGTGACCTCGATGCCGGCCAGTTCACGGCCGTCTGCGTCCTCCCGAAGGCGCTCCGCGGCGGCGTCGGCAATGTACTGCGCCAGCGCCTCCGTGGTGCTCAGCTTCCCGGCGAAGTCCGGGTGCTCGTCCAGGTTGCGGTAGTTGAGCCCGGCCAGCACCTCCTCGATCATCCCGCCGGCGGCGCCGATGTCCAGCACAATCGCGTCATCGTTGAGGGTACGACGGCGGAACGTCACCTCCGCCACGAAGGTTGCCCCGTGCAGGCCCTGGGCGGGCCCGAAGGCTTCGCGGGGAAGGCTGTGGGCGATCATGAAGTGGCGGCGTACGGTCAGGCTGAACAATGGTTACCTCACGTTTTCGGTCGTTGGGATCTGGTCTTGAATGGAGGGCTTATCGGCGGCCGGATACTCGATCACGTGGCAGAGCGCTTCGAGCCGGCCGTCGGCCAGGTCCTGGACCACGCCCGGCAGTTCGGCGAAGGCGGAGGCGCCCGTGAGGAAGGCATCAAACACCGGGTCCGTCAGCAGGGACACAGCGAGTTCCAGGCGGTCGGCGTTGGTCCGCCGGTGCCGGCGGGCGCGTGCCACGGCTCCGACCTGGCTGGCACGGATGGAGAGCCTGCGGGCATGGAAGTCCTCGCCGAGCGGAATGGTGATTTTCCGGTCGGCGTACCAGGACATTTCGATGATGTCGCCTTCGTCCCCCACCAGTTGCAGGCTGCGTTCCAGCCCGCCTTGGGACGCGGAGCAGTGAAACACGATGTCGCAGTCCGGCAGGGCGTTGTCCGGGTGCGCGAAGTCCACGCCCAGGGCGTCGGCGAGGTCCTTTCGGGCTGGGTCCAGGTCCACCAGCTGAAGCCGCGCGAGGGGGAACGTCCGCAGCAGTGTGGCCACCATGCCGCCCACGAGCCCGGCGCCGATCACGGCGACACGGTCGCCCAGCCTGGGGCCTGCCTCCCAGAGCGCGTTCACGGCCGTTTCCACAGTGCCGGTGAGGACGGCGCGGCGGGGAGGAACGCCGTCGGGAACGCGGGTGAGCGAGGAAACCGGAACCACATAACGGTCCTGGTGCGGATGCAGGCAGAAGACCGTTTGCCCCACCCAGTCCGCCGGGCCCTGCTCCACGACGCCCACGGACAGGTAGCCGAACTTCACCGGTGCCGGGAAGGAGCCTTCCTGGTGCGGGGCGCGCATCTCCTCGGCGATGCAGGGCGGGACGGCGGCGTGGTGGACCACAAGTTCGGTGCCCTTGCTGATGCCCGAATACAGCGAGCGCACCAGCGCCTCCTCCGGGCCGGGGACGTGCAGCGCCTCGCTGCGCAGTTCACCCCGGCCGGGGCCCACGGTCCAATATGCGGTTGCTTCGTTCTGCTGCTGGTTAGTCATCTTGCTTACGAATCTAGTGCCCGGCCCCGATTTCCGGGAAGATGTGTCCCGGCGCGCCTGCCGCTGAGGCCTGTGGCGCGGGGGAATAGCATGCCGTTTTGGGGATGCGGGCCTTGCTCCGGTACCCTATTCAGGTTGGTGACGTGTCCGAGCGGCCGAAGGTGCAACACTCGAAATGTTGTTTGGTGTAACAGCCAACGTGGGTTCAAATCCCACCGTCACCGCCACGTAGCAAGACCCCGGCTCCCTCCCAAAGAGGGAACCCGGGGTCTTTTGCTTTGCCTGCATTAGGGCGTTACGGAAGGGACAGGGAGACGGGTCCTGCCGTCGCGGGACCGCCGCACTGTTCGCTGCCGCCAACGCGCGTCCATGTCAGCTCCACGTCCCGCTGGGCGAGCACCTCTCCCCCGGCATCCAGGGCCCGCACTGTGGCTCGCTTCGGGGCGCGCATAGGCGCGCTGAACTGCCAGGTGCGGTCATCGACTTTCCGGCCGAAGTACGGGCTGTATTCGGTTCCGCCGACGGGCGTTCCCCGTGTTGCAGGGGCAACGGGGATTGCCCGGCCGGGCACGGCTTCTGCACTGGGGGTGACAGTAACCTTCGGGGCCGTCGTCGGCTGCGGCCTGATTGAACACTTCCCGTCCGCACACAACTGCACCTCGGCCACGGCGTCGACCCGTCCGTCCAGGATCACTGTGACTGAGTTGCTCCAGCCGATCGCCGGACAGACGCCGGGGGTAGCGCAACCTGCCGTTCCGGACGCGAGGATCAGGACGAGCGCGATCCCGTGCAGCCTCTTCATGGGCCAAGCATCCCACGGGCCGGCTGTGGCGAAGGTTGCCGTTCTGTCACGTCTTGGAGCGGGTGGTCACGAGAAGGTCCCCCACCTGGCAGTCAAGGACGTCGCAGATCGCTGTCAGGGTAGAGAAACGGATCGCCTTTGCCCGGTCATTCTTGAGTACGGACAGGTTCACCAGACTCACTCCGACCTGCCTGCTCAGCTCCGTGAGTGTCATGCCTCGGGCTTCCAAGAGTTCGTCGAGCCGGCAGTGGATGTCGGAGGAGTCATCTGCAGGCATCAGACCAGCCCTTCAGTGTCTTTCTGCAGCCGGCGGCCGTATTCGAAGACTCCCGCAACCAGGAGCAGGACCATGCCGAGCATCAGCGGCCCTATATTGAACTCCGCCGAGAACACCTGGGCCTCCCCTGCGGTGCGCGCATTGGCGCCGATCATTTCCGCAAGCCGGCTCCGGCCGACCCCATCGAGCACCTGGCCAACGGTACCTGCAAGGGCAAGAATGACCCCGGCTGCCCCGACCAGATGGGCGGACTTCGCCGTGAAGAGGATCCGGCTCTGGAGCCGGTAGGCAAGCAGGAACAGCAGTGCCAGGACTGCCAGGACGCCTACCTGGTTCAGCCCGCCGGCCCATGCCAGGCTTGCCGCAGGCCCGGAAGGCAGAACCGGGATGGTTGCCTCCACTGACGTGAAATGGCCCGTGGCTTCCAGTGCAAGGCCCCTGGCCACTTGATGGGAGGTGGCGACCGGGAGCACCAGCGTCACCGGCCCCGTAAACAGGGCGACAATGCCGGACACTGTCGCTGCGGTTGTCAGGAGTGCCGCGGAGGCGGAGGCAATCATCAGGGCGACCGCGTCAGCTCTCGACACAATCCTCTTTTGCCCGGTCTCAGCGGACGTTCGTTTCAGTTTCATCGGTCCCCCAATTATCGAATTCCGTTAATAACGAATATCGATAACCTAGCCACCTGGGGGCTCCGCGGTCAATCGGACGGACATAGCGGGAGACCGAAGCACCGCCGGTCAGCTCCTACAGCGACGGTAGAGTCAGAGCACGAAGCTGCGGAATTTGGGGGAGATATGCGGATCGAAGGCTGGCACGTGATGTTGTTGCTGGTGATGGTGGTCGTCGCCGTCGGCGTGATTGTCGCGGTAACGCTCATAGTCCGCTGGACGCTCCGATTGACGGCGAGGCGCCACCGGCCGGGCGGGGACTAAAGCCTGGATCCTGCCTGTCACGCCCGGCTGTGTCGTCCAGGGGCGGCGGCCCGCTCATTCCCCGGTTCGCAGAGCGGGCCGCCTACCGACGCTGTAGATCGTGGAGACCCGTTACAGCGACGGTAGAGGGGATAGTACCGCCGGGGGCTTGGGAAAAAGTGACGCCGATTTGAAACCTAAGCAAGCTGTCCATTAGTTTTGACAGGAACACTCCGCATTCCCCCATATGCGGAGCGGTTGCCTAGAAGAGCCCCGCTGCACACGTGCAGCGGGGCTCTTCGTCTAAGGCTGTTACCCGGAACTGGACTACAGCTCTGAACCGGACTTCTGATCAGTGCCGGACTTCTGATCCCGGTCCAGAAGGTTCTTCCTGATCTCGTCCAGTTTCTCCTTGATGACCCGTTCCGCATCCGAGATGGTCTTCCCGGCGGTGCTCAGCGGATCCAGCTGCACGTACACCTCATGCGTCACAGGCAGGTCGTACTCATCCTTCAGGTGCGTGCCGCCGCCAACCCCGTCCAAGGTCAGGTACACCTGGGCGTCAGTGCGGGCGATTCCCGCGATCCTGCCGAACACCACAGTGAAATCGTTCGGCTGAAAGCTCACTGTCTGGCCGATGTGGCTGCGGTCAAGTTCCCCCGCCGTCACGGCCTTCTCATACTGGCTTCCGCTGTAGTTCATCGCTACTCCTCAATCTGGGGGTGGTGACTTACGCCAGCAGTCTATGGCGGAGCGGCGGCACGCGCCTGAATGGTTGCAGATCTTTTCGCTGACAGGAGACACATTAAGGCCAAGGGCAGCAAGAGCAGGGACTATGCCTTCGACACGGTCTGGCGCGTGGCCGGGACCATAGACGAACTCCCCCAGTCCGTGTTGTTGCCCGGACCGATCCGGAGGAAGAGGATCGGCAGAACAAAGAGGGTCAGCAGGGCCGAGGTAATGAGCCCGCCCCACACAACCAGTGCCAGCGGAAGGAGCATTCCGGCGCCTACCGGACCACCCAGGAGCACCAGCGGAACCAGCGCCAGCCCGGTAATCACTGTGGTCAGTACAGTCGGCAGAAGCCGTTCCCCGGCCGCCTTCCGCATGAGGTGGGCCGGCGACCCGTCCGGAGTACGGGACTGCAGCGACTGGTAGGTACCCATCAGCATGACCACGTCCCGGATCGCCACGGCGAGCACCGCCGCCAAGGCCACCAGCACGTAAACGGACCCGAAACCGCCGCCCAGCTCAGCGGCCAGGATGCCGCCGGACAGCGCAACCGGAAGCAGCAGGAAGACCAGCCCCGCGAGCCGCCAGTTGCCGAGGACCGTCAGCAGCAGGACCAGGATGCCGGCTGCCGCCACCAGGGCGAGCCACAAGATAAACGCACTCGCGGCCTGCCGTTCGGCGTACTGGGACGGAATCTCCGCGTGGTACCCCACCGGGAACTGCATTCCCTGAATGGCCGCCTCGACGTCCCGGCTGACGTCGCCAAGGCTGCGGCCCTGGATGTCCGCTACGACGTCCAGGCACCTGGAGGTGTTGTCGTGGTGGATCGCGGACTGGTTCGGGCGGAGCGAGACCTTGGCCACGTCACCCAGCCGCACCTGCCCGCCCTCCGGCTTGTCCACCATCATGTCGGCCACGCTGGTCAGGCTGCTGCGGGTGGCTTCCGTGCCCTTGACGACCACCTGGAAGACCTTTTGCTGCTCGAACAGGTACCCCACCTCGATGCCCTGCAGGACGGTGGCGGCCGCCCGTCTGACGTCGCCGGGCTTGATGCCCTGCTTCTGCGCTGCCGCCAGGTCGACTTCGATTTCCGCAACTGGCTGCTCTACGGTGACGTCCGCGTGCGGCTCCACCACGCCCTGCGTACCGGCAAGGATCTCGCGGACTTCGTCAGCTTTCTGGCGGAGGACATCCAGATCGGCGCCGTACACGCGCACCCGGAACTGGCGGTTGTCGACCGCGCTGGCGGCCGCAACCTGCTTCTCCGGGTAGGTGGTCACCGTCGCCGTCAGGCCCGGGTACCCCCCGACGATTTCCCATACCTCCCAGCGCACGCGGTTCATGTTAATGCCGTCCTCGATGGTCACCCAGAGCTCTCCGGCATTGACGTCGGAGGAAGAATCGGAGGTAACGGCACGTCCCACATGGCCGCCTACGGAGGAAACTCCGCGGATTCCGCTGAGCTCTTCGCTGGCGTTAGTCATTACCCTGTCCATCACGTCGGCCCCGGTGCTTGCCGCGGCTTCCCATTCGATGAGCAGGGTCCGGTCAGGAACAGCGGCCACAACCGGCAGGTCCTTCGTTGCGCCCGGGATCATCACAAGTGCCGTGACAGCCAACGCCGCCGCGGTAAGGGCGAACACTGTGGCAACGGTTCCCGTAAAGGCCCGCGCCGAACGCTCGTAGCCGAGCCTGGCCCTGCGGACCAGCGGCAGGGTGCGCCGCGGAGGCCTGTGGTGGCCCCGCACCAGCAGGCTCGCAAGGGCCGGAGTGACCGTCAGGGCGATAAGCATCGCCACCGCCGTCGCCAGCAGATAGGACAGCACCAGTGGCTTCAGGAACGCCCCCTCAACACCGGGAACAAACAGTGCCGGTGCCAGTGCCAGCAGGGCTGCGAGGCCGGCGAACAGGACAGCTATGCGGGACCGCTGCAGCCCGTGGGCGAGCAGGACTTCACGCGACACCCGCTCATCGGCCAATTCCCGCCGGAAACTGTGGAGATCGATGATGACATCGCCGATGACAACCACGAGTGCAAGGACCAGGCCCGCGAACGCCATGACGTTCAGAACGGCTCCCTGGAACTGCAGCACCAGCGCCGCAGCCGTGGCCGCCACGGAAATGGAGACCAGGGCCAACAGGGCATACCGCCAGGAGCGGAACACGAGGCCGATCAGCGCGGTGACCATGAGAAGGCTGACCAGCAGGCCCAGGCCCAGACTGCCAACAGCGGACTCAATGAATGAAGCCGGGCGGAAGACGGTGGAGTCCATGGTGATGCCGGAAAGACCTGGACGCAGACCGTCCAGCACCGCCTCAATACCCCGTGTCACATCCGCAACACTCGTGTCCGGAAACTTTTCGATGACCAGCAGCAAGCCGGGCGATGTGCCGGTGACAGCATCACCGATCAGGGGCTGGTGGTCTTCGCTCAGCGTGGTGACGTCGGCCAGCGTGAGGGTCTTGTCGGCTGCGCCTTCGACACTGACCCTGCCAAGGTCTGCCGGCGTCCGGATCGGCAGCACATGCTGGATGCCGATGCGCTGGTTGGCGGATTCGAGGAAGCCGCCAGTGCCCGGAGTTGAGGCTTCCAGGAAGCTGAGCGGGGACACCCAGACCGCGTTGCCGGCGGTCTCGACCACCTGTTTGAGGGTGACGTTCTTCGCGCGGAGCTGCTTCGGATCCACCTGGACCTGCAGCTGCTGTTCGCGATGGCCGTAGATGGAGACGTTAGCCACGCCCGGGACGCCCATCAGCGCCGGCTTAATGTCCCAGCGTGCCAGAACGGACATGTCGATCGGGGACACGGTCCCGGAGCTCATTTGCACCATCATGACGCGGCTTGTGGAGGAGAGCGGCTGCATGAGCACAGGAGGAGAGGAGACGTTGGGCAAAGCGTGCGCCTGGGTCAGGCGTTCCGCAACGAGCTGCCGTGCCCGCAGGATATCGGTGCCCGGCTCGAAAACCATCTCGATGGTTGACAGACCGGGCACCGACTTTGAACGGATTTCGTCGAGCCAGGCCACCCCGTTCAGCAGGTCTTTCTCCATGGGAGAGGTGATGAGCTGCTCAACTTCAATGGCAGACAGACCCAGCGCCTCGGTCTGGATTTCCACATGTGGCGGAGAGAACTCCGGAAGGTTATCCACTGGCATTGAGGGCAGGGCTGTGATTCCGTACCCCAGGATGCCGGCCGCGGCGGCTAAAACAATCAAACGAAACTTAAGACTCCAGCGGACAAGCCAACCGGTCATAACGGCAGCCCCCATCGTTATCAGCTTCGGCGGCCTTGCCGGAAGCCAATGACTGATGCGCCTCTTCAGGAACGTCCGCGGCGGCGTTGCCGCGGACGAGTGCGGAGCTGTCTCCCCTTCAACCCTGCGCGTCCCCTTGCCGGGGGACACTGCTGGCCACGGGGCTGATAATGGACCGCGGCCGGACTCTGAGCGTTACTTCCTTGCCGGCCTTTCAATTCCTGCAAGGTGCGGACAAGCGAGATCAGGATCATTTTGGCACACCGAAAACTGCAGATCAACGCAACTTTTTCCCGAAAAGTGGCCAATTTGCACTACCAAATTGGTTTATCGTTGCATCATTGTCAGTGCGGAACGCTTGTGCGGAACGGCCGGGGTTCCGGCGGGCATGTCACGATCCGGACATCAAATCAGTTTGGCGCCGTGCCTTCGTTGACTCGGGCGGTAACGCCCGCAATGTTAGAGCCATGACGCTTCTGCGAACGAATAAGGGCAACAAAGGACTGACAGGCACGACGGCGGCTGCCGCACTGGCGCTGCTGCTCACCGCATGCGGACCAAGCCAGCCCGCCACGCAGGGGACAACTGAACCGGCAACCGGCTCAGCCACCCCGAGCACGCAGGCCGCCCCCGAAACGTCCGCCCCGCCGTCGTCCCCTTCTTCGCCTGCCCAGTCGCAGCCGGCTACGCCGGCTCCTGGCTCAGCGGCACCGCAGTCCACCGCCGCCGGCACCCAGCTGTGCACGGCCTCAGGACTGAAAGCCACCACTGATGCCACAGGCGGCGGCGCCGCCGGCAGTGTCTACATGGAACTGATCCTCACCAACACAGGCGAGGCGTCCTGCCGCCTGAAGGGCTTCGCGGGTGTGTCGCTGACCAGCGGACCTGACGGGCAGCCAATCGGGGCCCCCGCGCGGCGCGACACCTCGGCGGCAGTCCAGGATGTGCTGCTGGCTCCGGGGAAGTCCGGCACCGCGGTGCTTCGCTACACGCAGGCGGGCAACTACCCGGACTGCACCAAGACCGCGGCCGCCGGGTTCCGGATCTACCCGCCGGAGGACACGGCGTCGCTGTTCGTGGCCCGGCCGTCGGATGCCTGCAGCAACGCCTCCATTGAGCTCCTGAGCATCGGCGCTTTCCAGGCACGCTAAGGCCACCGCTGTGCCGGGCAAACCTGCTCCGTCCTGGCCCTATTCCGGCCCCAACTTCGTAAGTACACTCACGATTACGTCGGGATCCCGCTGGCAGCGCGGGGCCTGCCGCGGGAACGCCCCGCGGCATAGACGCAGGCCAAAGGCAGGTTGAGACACGTGACGTCACTCTGGTTGGACCGCACCGACACCTTCACCAGCGACCAGTTCACCCCCGGCGAGTCCTGCGACACCGTGGTGGTCGGCGCCGGCCTGACCGGCCTGGTCACGGCGCTGCTGCTGGCCCGCTCGGGACAGAACGTTCTTGTCCTGGAGGCACGCGGCCTGGGCGCTGTGACCACCGGCAACACAACAGCGAAGGTCACCCTGCTGCAGGGCACGGTGCTCTCATCCCTGCGGCAGCAATACCCGCAGAAGGTGGTGGACGCTTACGTGGCCGGCAACCGCGAGGGACAGGCCTGGCTGCTGCGGTACCTAGAGCAGCGCGGCGTGCCGTTCCAGATGCGCGACGCCTACACCTATGCCGCCACGCAGCAGGGAACGGAGGCGGTCCGCGCGGAGCTCACTGCCGCCCTCGCCGCCGATCTGGAGGTGGACTACGTCCGGGACGCAGGGCTGCCGTTTCCCATCCGGGGAGCCGTGCGCCTTCCCGGCCAGGCCCAGATCAACCCCATGGACGTGCTCACCGCGCTGGCCGAGGACGTCCGGAGCCACGGCGGCCGCATTGTTACCGGCGTCAGGGTGCGGAACGTCACCGGGGCGGGGCCGTCCACAGTCCACGCGGGCCAAGGATCGGTCCAGGCCGACTCGGTGGTGCTGGCCACCGGTACCCCCGTCCTGAACCGCGGCCTCTACTTCGCCAAACTGAAGCCAAACCGTTCCTACGCCGCAGCACTGGAGCTCGCCGGCAACGCGACGCCGCCCGAGGGCATGTACATTTCCGTGGAGCAGCCCGTGCGGTCCATCCGGGACTATCCGGCGGACGGCCGGCATCTCCTGCTGGTGGGCGGCAACGGGCACCCGGTGGGCAAGGCGCGTTCGGAACAGGCACACCTGGAAAATGTGCTGTCATGGGCACAGCAGCACTTCCCCGGCGCCACTGTTACCCACACCTGGTCTGCGCAGGACTACCAGGCCACCAACCTCATGCCATTCTTCGGCAAGCTTCCCCGCGGCCGCGGACGCATCTTCTTCGGCACCGGCTACAACAAATGGGGCATGACCAACGCGGTGGCCGCATCCCTGGGCATCACTGCGGATATCCTGGGCGGCCAGCTGCCATGGGCCAACACCATCCACCGCAGGGTCACTTCACCTCCGGGCGCGGCCTCAGCCGTTACCCTCAACGCCGGAGTAGCCGCCACGCTGGCAAAGGACTGGGGCAGGGTGCAAAAGCTGCCGCCGTCGGACGGGACCGCACCGGCAGAGGGCACGGGCACCGTGGCGATGCGCGGACGCAGGCCCGTCGCCACCTCCACAGTTGACGGAACCACCTGCAGCCTGTCCGCAGTGTGCACCCATCTGGGCGGAATCCTGCACTGGAACGACAACGAAAAGTCCTGGGACTGTCCGCTGCATGGCTCCCGGTTCACCAGCACCGGGCAGGTGCTGGAGGGGCCAGCCACCCGGGACCTCCCCGCCGCTGAGTAAGGCATGTCTGCCTGATGCCGCCATCGCTGTCAGTGCCGTGAGGCATGATGGAGGCATGCAGTCACAGGAGCCCGCCGGCATGCAGTCACAGGAGCCCGCCGGCATGCAGTCACAGGAGCCCGCCGGCATGCAGTCACAGGAGTCCGACGGCACGCCATCAGGGAACCCGATGGGCCAGTTCAGCCGGCCCACCCGGGAGTGGTTCCTCGGTGCGTTCTCCGAACCCACGCCCGCCCAGCAGGGCGCGTGGAACGCCATCTCCTCCGGCTCCCATGCCCTTGTGGTCGCACCCACCGGCTCAGGCAAAACCCTCGCGGCGTTCCTCTGGGCACTGGACCGGCTCCTGGTATCCGGGCCGGCTGCACCCGCCGCCGGGGCGCAGGCTTCACCCGGGGCCGAGGTGCTGCCGGGCCTCGAAGAACCCCCAGCCGGGGCCAAGGCCAAGCCATCACGGGCACGGAAGCCCAAGCGGAAAACCCGCGTACTGTACATCTCCCCGCTCAAGGCGCTTGGCGTGGACGTCGAACGCAACCTCCGGTCTCCCCTTATCGGCATCACGCAGACCGCCAAACGGCTGGACCTCCCCGCACCGCTGATCACCGTCGGAGTCCGCTCCGGCGATACCCCCGCCTCGGACCGCCGTGCGCTGCTCAGCAACCCGCCGGACATCCTGATCACCACGCCCGAGTCCCTCTTCCTGATGCTCACCTCCAGGGCGCGGGAAACGCTCAGCGAGGTGGACACCGTCATCGTGGACGAGGTCCACGCCGTGGCAGGCACCAAGCGCGGCGCACACCTCGCCGTCTCGCTCGAGCGGCTGGACGCCCTGCTGCCTGCCCCGGCCCAGCGGATCGGGCTCTCGGCCACCGTGGAACCGCGGGAACTCGTGGCACAGTTCCTGGCCGGTTCGGCACCCGTGGAAATCGTGGCGCCGCCCTCCCGGAAGAACTGGGACCTCACGGTCTCCGTCCCGGTGGAGGACATGTCCGATCTCCAGGGCGCCGCCGGAGCCTTCGATTCCGGTCCGGCTTCCGGCCTGCAGCCGCAGGCCTCCATCTGGCCGCACGTGGAGGAAAAGATCGTGGACCTGGTGCTGGCCAACCAGTCCACCATCGTCTTCGCCAACTCGCGCCGGCTGGCTGAACGCCTGACCGCCCGGCTCAACGAGATCCACGCGGAACGCCAGCTCCTGACGGTCGGCGGGGGCTGGGACGATCCCGCTCCGTCCGTGCCGGGAAGCGTTCCGGCGTCGACAGCCACCCCTGCGCACATGATGGCGCAGGCCGGCAGCACCGCGGGCGCCGAACCGCTGCTGGCCCGCGCCCACCACGGCTCCGTGTCCAAGGACCAGCGCGCCCTGATCGAGGACGATCTCAAGTCCGGCAGGCTCCGCTGCGTCGTGGCCACGTCCTCGCTGGAACTTGGAATCGACATGGGCGCCGTGGACCTCGTGGTGCAGGTCGAGTCCCCGCCCTCGGTCGCCAGCGGCCTGCAGCGGGTGGGCCGCGCCGGGCACCAGGTGGGCGAGATTTCCCAGGGCTACCTTTTCCCGAAGCACCGGGCCGACCTCGTCCACACGGCCATCACCGTTGAGCGCATGCTGGACGGCAAGATCGAGCGCCTGAGCGTGCCCGCCAACCCGTTGGACATCCTGGCCCAGCAGACAGTTGCCGCTACCGCGCTCGGCAGCATCGACGTTGAGGAATGGTTTTCCACTGTCCGCCGCTCCGCCCCCTTCGCCACGCTCCCCCGGTCGGCCTTCGAGGCTACGCTGGACCTGCTGGCCGGGCGTTACCCCTCGGACGAATTCGCCGAGCTCCGCCCCCGGATCGTCTGGGACCGCAACGCCGGAACCATCGAGGGCAGGCCCGGCTCCCAGCGGCTGGCCGTCACCTCCGGCGGCACCATCCCGGACCGCGGGCTGTTCGGCGTCTACATCATCGGCACGGAGACGGAAGGGTCAGCCTCACCTGCAGGAGGGGGTGACGGCAAGGGTTCCGGCACGGCCCCGGCCAAGGGCGGCCGGCGCGTCGGTGAGCTCGACGAGGAGATGGTCTACGAATCCCGCGTCGGCGACATCTTCGCCCTGGGCGCCACCAGCTGGAAGATCGAGGACATCACGCACGACCGCGTGCTCGTCTCGCCGGCCTTCGGGCAGCCCGGCAAGCTGCCTTTCTGGAAGGGTGATTCGCTGGGACGTCCCGTGGACCTCGGCCGCGCCCTTGGCGCGTTCGTCCGCGAACTCTCAGCGTCCGACGTCGGCCCTGCCACCGAACGCTGCCGGGCCAGCGGACTTGACGACTTCGCCGCCAACAACCTCCTGCAGTACCTGTCCGAGCAGAAGCAGGCCACCGAGGTGGTTCCCAGCGACACCACCCTCGTGGTGGAACGCTTCCACGACGAACTCGGCGACTGGCGGGTCATCCTGCACAGCCCGTTCGGCATGCCGGTCCATGCGCCCTGGGCCCTTGCCGTGGGCCAGCGGCTGAACCAGCGCTACGGGCTGGACGGGTCGGCCATGGCCGCGGACGACGGCATCGTGCTCCGGGTGCCCATGATGGAGGACGAGCCTCCCGGGGCCGAGCTGTTCCTGTTTGATCCCGCGGAGCTGGAACAGATTGTCACCGCCGAAGTCGGCGGCAGCGCCCTGTTCGCGTCCCGCTTCCGTGAGTGTGCGGCGCGTGCCCTGCTGCTGCCCCGGCAGACACCCGGCAAGCGGCAGCCGCTGTGGCAGCAGCGCCAGCGGTCCGCCCAGCTGCTGGACGTCGCCCGGAAGTACCCGTCATTCCCGATCGTGCTGGAAACCGTCCGCGAATGCCTGCAGGATGTGTACGACCTCCCGGCCCTGAAGGACATTGCCGCGTCGGTTGAACGGCGTGAGCTCAGGATTGTCCAGACCACCACCCAGCAGCCGTCCCCGTTCGCCAAGTCCCTGCTCTTCGGCTACGTGGCGCAGTTCCTCTACGAGGGCGACTCCCCCCTTGCCGAACGCCGGGCGGCCGCGCTGGCGCTCGACTCCACGCTGCTGAATGAGCTCCTGGGCCGGGTGGAACTGCGCGAACTCCTGGACGCCCGGGTCATCGACGCCACCGAACGCGAGCTGCAGCGACTTGCCCCCGACCGGAAAGTCCGCGGCCTCGAAGGCGTGGCCGATCTCCTCCGCCTGCTCGGCCCCCTGGACCCCGGCGAGGTCGCTGCCAGGCTGACCCCGCCGGCCGAAGCCGAAGACCGGCTGGCTGTGCCTGTCGAATCCGGTGCCCCGCCCACCGAAGCCGACGAGACGCTGGGTGAGCCTGCTGACACCCCGCCTGCCGAAGCCGAGACCCCGCCGTCCGAATCCACCATGGCCGAAGCCGCCGCCCACCTCGCCGCCCTTCAGCGGGCGAACCGGGCGATCAAGGTGACCATCGCCGGCGTCGAACGCTTTGCCGCGGTGGAAGACGCGGCCAGGCTGCGCGACGCCATCGGGGTGCCGCTGCCCATGGGTGTCCCCCTGGCCTTCATCGAGCCGGTGGCAGACCCGCTGGGCGACCTCGTCTCGCGCTATGCGCGCACTCATGGCCCGTTTACCGCCACCGAAGCCGCCGCCAGGCTGGGACTTGGTGCCGCCGTCGTCGGAACTGCCCTCAAGCGGCTGGCGGCCGACGGGCGCGTGGTGGAGGGTGAGTTCCGCCCCCATGCGGAATCCCCCGCCGCAGAGCCAGGAGCCGATGAAGGTGCCGTGGCAATGTCCCGGCCAGAGCCCGGTTCCGGCCTTGACCCCGTGGCCGAAGCGGCCGCTGCCTCGGCCGTCGCGTCAGCATCAGTGGCCATGGCCGGCAGCGAATGGTGCGACGCCGAAGTGCTCCGCAAGCTCCGCCGCCGCTCGCTCGCCGCGCTGCGGGCCGAGGTGGAGCCCGTGGACATCACCGCCTATGGCAGGTTCCTGCCGGCCTGGCAGCATGTCCGCACTCCCGGCGCCGGGCGGGGTCAGCCGGCGCTGCGCGGACTCGACGGGATCGTCACCGCCGTGGACCAGCTCTCCGGCGTGCCCATACCGGCCTCCGCCTGGGAGTCCCTGGTGCTCGCCAGCAGGGTGTCCAACTACCAGCCCGCCATGCTGGACGAGCTCATGGCCGCCGGGGAAGTCCTCTGGTCGGGGGCCGGCTCACTTCCGGGCAACGACGGCTGGATCAGCCTGCACCTGGCGGATTCGGTGGAACTGACACTGAACCCGGCCCCTGACTTTGAACCGGGTGATGCCCAGCGGCGGCTGCTGGACCACCTGCAGGCCAACGGCGGCGGCTACTTTTTCCGGCAGCTGACGGACATTGCCGGCGGCATGGACGCGGTGCTGGGCGACCAGGACGTCGTGTCCGCGATCTGGGACCTGGCCTGGGCCGGCCGGGTCACCGGGGACACGTTCGCCCCGGTCCGGGCCCTCATCGCCGGCGGCCACACAGCCCACCGGCAGGTGGCGCGGGCCCCCCGGGCCAGGGCGCCGCGCCTCAGCCGGCTCGGACGGTCCCATGGCACGGGCCTGCTCGGTTCGCCGGGCCTGTCCGGCGGACGTTACGGGTCAGGCAGCGGCGCAGTGCCCACCCCGCCGCTTGCCGCGGGGCGCTGGTCCGCGCTCCCGACGCCCGAGCTCGATCCGACCATCCACGCCCGCGCCACCGCGGAGCTGCTGCTGGACAGGTACGGCGTGGTCACCCGCGGATCCGTCATGGCCGAGAACATCCTGGGCGGATTCGGCCTCATGTACAAGGTCCTGGCCCGGCTGGAGGAGGCCGGACGGTGCCGGCGGGGTTACTTCATCGAGCATCTGGGTGCCGCCCAGTTCGCAGTGCCGGCGACCGTCGACCGGCTGCGCTCCTACACAGAGGACGCCCAGCTGGCCAAGCCGGAACCGGTGGCACTGGCTCTGGCGGCAACAGATCCGGCCAACCCCTACGGCGCCGCCCTGGCATGGCCCGCCACCGAGGCCGACGCCGGTACGGGCCACCGTCCGGGGCGGAAGGCCGGTGCTCTGGTGGTGCTGGTCGACGGCGCACTGGTGCTGTACGTCGAACGCGGCGGCAAGACGCTGCTGGTCTTCACGGAAGACGAATCCGTCCTCGCCGCCGCGGCCGGTGCCCTCGTGGACGTCGTGAAACGGGGCGCCGTGGACAAGCTCGTCATGGAAAAAGTCAACGGCCATGACATCCTGGACACCCCCGCCGCGTCGGCGCTGACCGCCGCCGGCGCCTATTCCACGCCGAAGGGGCTGAGGATCCGTGCCTGAGGGCGACTCCGTCTGGCGCGCCGCCAGCCAGCTGCACGCTGCCCTCGCCGGCCAGAAAGTTCTTGCGTCCGACTTCCGGGTGCCCCGCTTCGCCACGCTGAACCTTGCCGGCTGGACCATGGAGGAGGTGCTCCCCCGCGGCAAGCACCTGCTCATGCGGCTGGTGGGCCCGGCCCAGGAACGGCTGACCATCCACTCACACCTGAAAATGGAGGGCAGCTGGCAGATCTACCCGCCGGGCGGCAGGTGGCGGAAGCCGGGATTCACGGCCCGGTGCGTGCTCCGCACGGCCGCAGCCGACGCCGTCGGGTTTTCCCTGGGCCTGCTTGAGGTGATCAAGACCAGCGAGGAGGACAAGGCAGTCGGTTTCCTCGGCCCCGACCTGCTAGGCCCGGACTGGGACCCGGCCGAGGCCGAGCGCCGCGTGGCGGCGAAGCCCGACGTGCCGGTCGGGGTGGCGCTGCTGGACCAGAGCAACCTCGCGGGCATCGGGAACATCTACCGCTGCGAGGTGTGCTTCCTGGCCGGCATCCACCCGGCGTCGCCCGTTGCCGCAGTGAAGGACTGGCCCAGCATGTTTGCCGACGCCAAGCAGCTCCTGGAGGCAAACCTGGGGCCGGGCCGCCGGACAACCCTGCTCGACGCCCGTGGTACCCCGGTGGGCCGGGCAGCCGGCCGGCCGGGCTACTGGGTGTACCGCCGCGAGCACCAGCCGTGCCTGCGCTGCCGGACGCCCATCCGCCACGGAGTGCTGGGCAAAAGCGTCCCTGACAGCAGCAGGCCCGGTATCAGCACGCGGGGCGGCGTTGCAGGGGCAGGTGCAGCGGGGACAGTCACCGAGGAACGCGACATCTACTTCTGCCCCAGGTGCCAGCCGCTGCTGGGTGCCCCCGAAGCCTGACTGCCCGGACGCCGGACACGAAAGATGCGCGTCAGGAGGCGGCCACCGGCGCCTCGGATTCGCCCTCGCGGTCCCCGGAAGCTGAACCGGCCGTTTCTCCGGCGCCTCCGCTGGTGGCAGGGATCCGGGCGGGGACCATGAAGTACGGCAGCAGCAGCTGGACCAGCGGCCCGATCGCCAGCGCGTAAACCACGGTTCCCACGCCGACCGAGCCGCCAAGGAGCCAGCCGGCGGCGAGCACCACCACCTCGATCAGTGTCCGGGACAGGCGCACGGACCAGCCGGTGCGCCGGGCCAGGCCTGTCATCAGCCCATCGCGGGCCCCGGGGCCAAAGCGGGCACCGATGTAGCACGCGGAAGCGATGCCATTGAGCACCACAGCGCCGCCCAGCAGCGCGATCTGGGCTCCGAGGTGGGAGAACGCGGGGATCAGGGCAAGCCCGACGTCGGCAAAGACGCCCACCAGGATGGCATTGCAGAGAGTACCGAAGCCCGGCCGCTGGCGCAGCGGGATCCACAGCAGGAGCACCAGGAAGCTGACGATGATGACCACGGCGCCAATGCTCAGTCCGGTCTTGCCGGCAACCCCCTGGTGGAACACGTCCCAGGGGTCCAGCCCAAGCCCTGCCCGGATGAACAGGGCCAGCGAAATGCCGTACATGGCGAGGCCGGTGAAGAGCTGTATAAGTCTGCGGATCATCATTGAACCATCCTCCGGGAAAACTGGCCTTGTTTTCCATGGCCAGTTTGAAATACTGGCCTCATGTCCGGATCCCTCACGCCCACCGCCCTCGCCCGTCTCCTGGGCCAGTGGCAAAGGGGCAGCGCCCCCGCCTACCGCGAGTTGGCCGACGTCGTGCGTCTTTTGGTACTCGACGGACGCATCCCGCTGGGCACCGCCCTGCCCAGCGAACGGACCCTGTCCGCGATCCTCGCCGTCAGCCGCACCACGGTGACCGCCGCGTATGCCAGCCTGCGCGAACAGGGATTCCTGAGCAGCGGCCAGGGCACACGCGGCCGCACCTGCCTGCCGCGGACGGCCTACACGGCCGGACAGGAGCGGGACTCGCGGGCGGCCCTGTCCGGCGCGCCGGGCCTGGCCGTTCCCGACGGCGTCATCGACCTCGCGTACGCGTCGCTCCCCGCCAGCGGTGAAGCGGTCCACCAGGCCTTCGCCGCCGCCCTGACTGAATTGCCCGCCCTGCTGCCCGGCTTCGGCTACGACGCCCTGGGGGTGCCTGCCCTTCGGGAGGCGATTGCCGGCCACTATGCCGACGCCGGCGTGCCCACCACGGCCGGGCAGATCATGGTGACGTCCGGCGCGCAGCATGCGCTCAACATCGTGCTGCGGGCGCTCGTCGGAAAGCAGGACAAGGTCCTCGTGGAACAGCCGACGTACCCGAACGCACTGGACGCCATCCGCGCCACGGGCTGCCGCATGGTGCCGGTGCCCCTTCCGCCTGCGCCGGAGCGGGGCTGGGACCTGGACTCGACCGAAGCCGCCCTGATGCAGCAGCGGCCCCGGATGGCCTACACGGTCCCGGATTTCCACAACCCCACCGGCCGGCTGATGCCCGACGCCCAGCGCCTCCGCCTAGTCCGCGCCGCCGCGGCGGCAGGCACTGTCCTGGTGGTGGACGAGACACTCCGTGCAGTGAACCTCGACGGCGGCACAACGGCCCCGCTGGCTTCCTTCAGCCCGGCCGTGGTGTCCATCGGGTCGCTGAGCAAGTCCCACTGGGCGGGCATGCGCACGGGCTGGATCCGTGCCTCGGAGAGCCTGATTCAGCGGTTCGCGGCCGTGCGGTCAACGATGGACCTGGGCGGCCCCGTGGTGGAGCAGCTTGCGGCGGCCCACCTGGTGCGGAACCTGGCCGATCCCCTTCCGGCCCGCCTGGCGGCGCTCCGGGAGAACCGTTCCGCGCTGCTGGAGCTGCTTAAGCTCCACCTGCCGCGGTGGGAGGCGGAAAGGCCCGACGGCGGGCTGGCCGCCTGGTGCCGGCTGCCGTCACCGCACAGCACGGCCTTGACCGTCATCGCCCCGGAACTCGGCATTCGCCTTGCCGCCGGCCCGCGCTTCGGTGTGGGCGGGGTGTTTGAAAACTACCTCCGCATTCCGTTCACTCTGCCGCCGGACCAGCTTGAGACAGCCGTCCTCGCCCTGCGGGCAGCCCAGGACAGGCTCGACGCCGCCCCGCAGCTGCGCCGGACCCTCAGGGATTCGCCTGCCGCCGCCATAGCCTGATGCACAGGCGACCCCGCGACGCGCATTCGCTCCCACGACGCGCATTTCCCCTGGCGACGCGGGAATTCAGGTGTCGCCTGGCGATTTGCGCGTCATCGGTCAGATTGCGCGTCGCAGGAATCCGGACGGACTACGCGTAGACCTTCCCCAGGAACGCGCCCCAGGCACCGGCAGTCGTTTCGGAATCGCCGCTGCCGCTGAAGTCATGGACGGTCATGCCCACCGGCGCCCCGAACGCGTTCCGGCCAAAGAACCGGTACAGGGCGTCCTTGGTGCGCAGGCCGAGGAAGTTCTCGTTAGAGAAGTCCACCTGCCCCGTAAGCCGCCCGACGCCGTCGACCTCCACATCGAAACTGTCGCCTTGCGACGCACTGTCCACGCCCAGCGCCTTCTTGAGCTGCACAAAGCCGTCTGGCGTCTGCGATTCGGCGGGTGCCTGGATATCGGTGAAGACCACAGGCCGGCCGTCGAAGTGCTGCAGATACTGGCCCAGGGTGTGCAGGTAGAACTCCGTGTGCTTGCTGGCGCCGTCGTACTGCTGGTCCCAGTCGTCCGCGAAGATGCCGCTGTGGACATAGTGGAGCCTGGCCCGGCCGCCGTCGAGCGGTTCCAGGACATGCTCGAGCTGGTTGAACCAGCCGTCCGGACCGTCCATGCGAGACACGAGGTGGTACGGATACTCCTCCACCGTCTTCACGTCCGGCCACTGGTCCGTGGGGAACATCCAGCCCGGGGTGCCCTTGGTGACGGCTTCCCAGACCCGTTCCGGGGTGCCGGGCAGCTCGGTGTCGAAAACGATCTCGAAGTTCCGGTCGTCAGTCATTGTCCTGCTCCTTAGCTGTGATGGCGTTGGTTGGGTCTGTGTTTTGCGGCTTGAGTGCGGGGTGGAGTGCGACGACGAGCCGGTGCTTCCGACCGCCGGCGCCGCCGTGGTGGTACTTGTCCACGAGCCGGGTGACCGCCACCCCGAGGTCTTCGGCGAATGCAGCGCGGTCCGCGGCGGTGCGGAAGGTGATCTCGCCGTCGATCGCGAAGGTGGCGAGTTTCTGCCGTGCGGCGGCAGCGCCGGTGATGAGCTTCCCCATTTCCTGGACCATGCGGCCGGCGAGCGCCAGCAGCCAGAAGGCCGAGAAACGGTCCGCAAAACGGCGCGGATCCGGCGCCACCGACTGCAGGGCCACCGGGGAAATGAGGTAGGACGCCGCCGTCGCCCGCAGCACGCGCTCGATGACGTTTCCCTTGCGGCGCTCCTCGACCAGTTCGACGAGGCCGTGCCGCTCCAGCGCCTTGAGGTGGTAGTTCACCTTCTGCCGGGGCAGGCCCACCTTCGCCGCAAGCTGCGTTGCCGAGCCCGGCTCCGCCAACTCCTGGAGGATCCGGGTCCGGATGGGATCCAGCGAGGCCTCAGCCGCCGCCGGGTCCTCGATCACTTCGATGTCCAGCATGGTCCAAGTATCCGTACCGACGAATTTTTTTGTCAAGAACTTTTTTCTCGTCCGTGTCGGCGAGATCGCGGGAACAGTGCGGGACCGCCGTAGAGTTCCGGCGGGGCGGCAGTTTTCCAGCGGTTTCGACGGCGGACGGGGCAGGGACGGCGCCAAGTGCGGGGACGGCGACAGGACGAGGGCAGGTCGGGCCCAACGTAGAATGGACCGGTGATGCAATCCCCTCTTCCCGTGCGCGACGGCGTAAACGCGACCCGCCTGCGCCTTCCGGACGAGGGGCCCTGGGACACCGCGATGGACTACATGATGCACCGCTGGGGGCACATCGACCCGCAGGGCATCGAGGACCGGTTCGACGCCGGCGAGATCGTCGGCGAGGGCGGGATCCCCCTGCACCGCGGCACAAAGCTCGAGGACCACACCTTCATCTGGTACTACCGCACGCTGCCGCCGGAAACCCGGCTGCCCGTGGAGCTGAACATCCTGCACCAGGACGAGCACATCCTCGTCGTGGACAAGCCGCATTTTTTGCCCACCACCCCCGGCGGCACCTACATCCAGGAATCGGCGCTGGTGCGCCTGCGGAACCAGCTGGACCTCCCGGACCTGATCCCCATGCACCGGCTGGACCGCATGACGGCGGGCATCCTCCTGCTCTCCACCAACCCAGAGACCCGCGGCAAGTACCAGGTGCTCTTCGAGAAGCGCCAGGTCCAGAAGGAATATGAGTGCGTCTCGGCCGCCGAGCCGGCGGCCGGGCACCCCGCCGTCGACTTCCCGGTGGTGGTCCGCAACCGGATGACAAAGTCGCGGAGCTACCTGCTGGCGGAGGTCATCGACGGCGAACCGAATGCGGAGACGCGCATCGACCTGCTCCGGACGTTCGACGGCGGCACCCACCCTGGCAGCATCGCCGCCGGACGCCTTGGGCTTTACCGGCTCGAGCCGCATTCGGGGAAAACCCACCAGTTGCGCGTGCACATGGCCTCGCTGGGCCTGGGCATCCTGCACGACGCGTTCTACCCCGAGCTGCTGGACAAGGCGCCGGACGACTACACGAAGCCCCTCCAGTTGCTGGCACGGGGCATCCGGTTCGTGGACCCCATTTCAAAGAAGCCGGTGGAGTACCGCAGCCGCCTCCGGCTGAGTGAAGTCCGCTAGCCGGATCGGCTACGAAGCACCTTCAAAGACACTCCGGAAGACCGCCGCGGTTTCCGCACTGAAGAGCACGAACTCCACCAGTTCCACGCCGCCTTCACCAGCGCGGGCGGTGTAGGAGCGGACGGCGTCGAGGGCTATCTGCGCCACCTGCCGGGCGTCCCAGCCGTAGACCCCGGCACTCACCGCAGGGAAGGCCAGCGAGCGCACGCCCAGGTCCTCGGCGATTCGCAGGCTCTCGCTGAAGCAGGACGCAAGCAGTGCCGGATTGGTCTGCCCCGCGTGCCGGTTGGGTCCGACGGTGTGGATGACCCAGCGCGCCTGCAGCCCGAACCCGGGGGTGGCCACAGCAGCGCCAACCGGCAGCCCGTGCTGGAGCGTCGTCGCTCTCAGCTCGCGGCAGGCCGCCAGCAGTTCCGGCCCCGCTGCCCGGTGGATCGCGCCGTCCACGCCACCGCCGCCCAGCAGGGAGGAATTGGCTGCATTCACCACCGCGTCCACCGGACGTCCGGTGATGTCGCCCTCAACGATCTCTATCCGCATGCAGCCAGTCTGGCACTGCCACCAGGTCAAACGTAGGGGTACACCGGCGCACGGATTTCCCGGCGCGTCGCCGTTCCGGGTGCGGTACCTTGTGCAGATGGACTTCGGCAACCCGGACACCTGGAGCACCGCGATCTATTTCTGGATCGTTCCGGCCGTGCTCGGCGATGCCATTTTTCCGCCCATCCCGTCCGAGATGGTCCTGATCACCGGCGGTGCACTCTCTGCCGAAGGACGGGCCAACCTGTTCCTGGTGGGCGTCCTGTCCGCCACCGCATCCTGGCTTGGCGACGTGGTGGTGTTCCAGCTGTTCAAGCGCCGGCTGAGCCATATCCTGGACCGCTGGAGGTGGGGCCGCAAAGTCCACCACGGCATCCATGATGCAATCGCCAAAGCGGGCCGCTCCTCCACCTACGGCACCATCATCGGCGCCAGGTTCATCCCCGGAGGCCGGCTCGCGACCTCCGCGGCCGCCGGCATCGCAGACGTCTCCACCCAGGGCTTCAGCCTGTGCGCCGGACTGGGGGCGCTGCTGTGGGCGACCTGGCTCGTGGGCCTCGGCTACTTCACGGGCTCCGCCACACGGCTGCCCTTCTGGGCGAGTTCACTGATCGGCGTGGCGGTTGGCCTGGTGATCGGCGCCGTCGTTGGACTTATCGTCACGCGCCGGCGCGGCGACCGCTCCCCCGTCGACGAGCCGGACGGCCCTTCAGAGTCCGGCGCCTAGGCGCCTACACTGGCGCCCAGCGGCCACGGCTGCGGCGGAGCACCGCAAGCGAGCCTGTCAGCGCAACGCGTTCGACGGCGTCGCGCATCATGGCTGCCGATTCCCGGGCTGCACTGTTCTCACCGTTGTATTCGGTGGGCTCCACGAGGAACCGCAGGTTCAGCTGCGGCACGCCGCCGGCCAGTTCCAGCTGGTGTGACTCCACATGGTGCCGCGACCCCAAAGCCTCGACAGCGGTATCCATCACGGCCTCGGGAGGGTTGCCCGGCCTAAGCCCGGTGATCTTGAGTCTGGTCTGGAAGGACGGCATCCTCCCACCCTAGTGCCGGGCGCAAATAACCCAGCGCGAACGGGCAGTTAAGGCCCCAAAATGCGGCTCCGCAAGGGCCTTAACTGTACGTTCGCGCTGGACGCGGCAGGCCGCCACGCGGGCTGCCCGAGGAATCATGTCAAGATGCCCGCCTGGGTTGATTCGTGGAATCATTTGATTTTGCCCGGATGGCGGGCTGCTTCTTGGGGGCTTGCTTGGCGGTGGTCAGGGTCAGGAGCTCTGTGCAGAGGGCCTGGATCTGGCGTTGGATGGCGGCCGGGTTCAGTGGCCGGTTTTCACGTTTCAGGCGGGCTTTGGTGGCTTTGGTGACGGTGCCGGTGTCGGCCAGGACGCGCTGGAACGGGGTGGCGGGCGCGTCGTAGGTCTTGGTGACCTTCGCGCCGGTCCGGACTTTCGCGACGAGTTTTTGCTGGGGTCCGAAGTGGTTGGTCAGCAGCCGCTGGAGCGCCCAGATCCGGTTCAGCAGTTCCAGCTCGCCGGGTGTGTCGTAGCGGTGGTAGCCGACGGTCTGACGGATGACGTGCCAGTTCTTCTGCTCGACATGGGCGCCGTCGTTCTTGTTCCCGGACCGGGACCGGGTGAAGGTCAGTTTCTCCTGCTCACACCAGCGGAAGAGTTCCCAGTTGATGAACTCCGAACCGTTGTCCGAATCGATCCCCAGGATCGGAAACGGGAACGCGGCGGTGGCGTCCTTGATCGCCGCGAAGACCCATTTCTGCGCCTTGTTCCGCACCGACCGGGTCTCCGTCCAACCGGTCGCGATGTCAGTGATATCAAGGGTGAAGCAGAACTCGCCCTGGTTATTGCCGCCCTCGTGGCCGACCAGATCGATCTCCACGAACCCGGGCACCGCATCATCCCACTCGGCCCAGGTCCTCACCGGAATCGAGTCCTTCAGCAGCGTTCCAGGTTTGGTGTGGGACCGGCCGCGGGGCTCCAGTTTCGCCCGGTCGGCCTTGAGCCGGCGGTCGATGGTCGCCGGTGAGATCGTCAGCAGCTGGGCCGCCGTGGCGGCGTCAATGCGGAGCTCTTTAAACCGCCGCAGCCGCGGGACCAGGTCCGGCAGCGCTGCTGCGAGGAGCCGCCCGCAGGGCGTTCCCTGGACCGCCCAGCAGAACCGCAGCGCCTCGATCACCGGTTCCCCGTACAGAGGCGGCCGAGTCGGCCTGGGCAGCACGGCCCTCAGTACCAGCGCCTGCCGCAGGGCCTTGCGGGCGTGGTCGCGGTGCCATCCCGTCGTCGCGCACAGCTCATCGAGAATCTGCTTCTTCACGGCCCGGTCCGAGCGGGCGTAGCGGGTGGCGATGACCTTCGTGACAGCCCTGCGTTCACTCATCGAAAGCTCCATGGCTCACAGTGCCGACACGGCAAACGCCACCCCGGCGGACACGCCGCTACGCGGGCATTCTCAAATGATTCTTCGAATACCGCTACGCGGGCATCTTTCATGAGTCAACGCGGGCTGTTGCGTTTTGTTTGAGGCGGGCCTATCTTGGCAGCAAAGGGGCGTGACCATGCATGATCTCTCTGTCACCCGTGCCTCGCTGACGCCGTTCCTGACCCGGCAAGCGAGCGGCTATTCAATGCCGTCCAGCCTTCTGCCAGTCTGTGTCCCCCTGGAGGCACTATAGAACAGTGGCCAAGACAGGCGGCGCGACAACGAGGCCGGCATCCGCATTCATATCTGGGGGGACGCAGCACACAACCATCCGGCAAGGTGGCCGGATGACGACAGAAGCACACCAGCCCCCACAGGGACGAAAGAGGCAATGATGCCTACTGAAACTGCCCAAAAGGCGGAAGAAGCCCTCACCCACTTGCCCGGGATCAGTCCCGGATTCAGTTCAGGCCATCCGTCCTGCCCCACTCCGACGGGGGTGTAGGCCATGCTCGGTGAAGACCGGCCGCTGCCGAACAGCGACCAGGTTGGCGCGCTCCTCAGTGCCGGTGGCGTTAAGGGAGTGATATCCGGCAATGAAGAGGAGGACCTGGTCCGGCAGGTGACGGAGCGCTATGGCACTGCGCTTCGGCGTATCATGCAAATCCTGCAGAACCAAGGAAAGCTCGACGACGCCACGCTGGATGCGCTGGCAGCTGACGAACTGGTATCCGACCTTCTGCTGGTCCACGGCCTGCATCCCCATTCCTTGGAGGCACGGGTTGCCGGCGCACTGGACAGCATGCGGCCCTACCTTGGCACACACGGCGGTGACGTGGAGTTGGAAGGCATCAGCCCGGACGGCGTGGTTCGGCTGAAGCTGTTCATCAGCCAGGAGGGACTCGCTTCGACTGCCTCACTCAGGTCCGCTGTGGAGGGCGCCATTGGGGAGGCGGCACCGGAAATCACAGCCATCGACGTCGTCGAAGGAGAAAAACCGGCAGGACCTTCCGGGCCCATATCGGTGGACTCGCTGGTGATTCGGGAGAACACTCCGTCGGCAGGGACGCCGGTGGCGTCGTGGCACGACATGCCGGGCGGCACCTGGGAACCTGTACCGGAAATCGCGGGGCTCGAACCCGGCGAGGTGGCGGGCTTCCTGGTCCGCGGATACCCGGTGCTGGCATGCCGCCTGGGCCAGGACATCTTCGCGTGTCACGATTATTGCCCGCGGTGCACAGGCTCCATGACGGGGGCTACGCTGCAGCGGCCCTCGGCCGAACCGGGTCGCGGCGCAGTCCTCTGCTGCCCCACCTGCCGCGGCCACTTCGATCTGCACCGCGCCGGGGTGTGCCTGGACGACAAGGGCCTGCATCTGGAGCCGCTTCCGCTGCTGGTCCGCCACGGGGTGCTGTCCGTGGCCGTACCGGCCGAATCCGTGCCGGCCGCGCCGCTGCCGGTCGTCCCGCAGCCGCCGACTCCGGCGGAGATGACCCCGGTCCAGGCCCTCCCGGTGGTCACGACTGCGGGGCAGCCGGACCCGCCGGTTACTCCGGTACAGGGTGCCCCACAGTTGCAGCCGGCTGCGGGACAGGCCGGTGAGTGAGGAAGGGTCCGGAAGGAAGCGACCAAACGTGAGGACGCGTCCGGGAGGAAGCGACCAAACGTGAGGACGCGTCCGGGCTACCCGGTGTTGCGGAGGCCTGCTGCCACACCGTTGACGGTGATCAGCATGGCCCGTTGGAGGCGCTCGTCGATCTCGCCCTTGGACATGCCGGCACCCTCGGCCCGCACGCGGCGGAGCAGTTCCACCTGCAGGTAGCTGATCGGGTCGAGGTACTGGTCGCGGATTTCCAGTGAGCGCTTCAGCGTGGGCTGGGCGTCCAGGAGCACGTTCTCGCCGGTGAGGTTCTGGATCTCGGAGACGGTGAGCTCGTATTCGTCACGGATGGCACGGAAGAGGTGGTGCAGCTCCTCCGGGACCAGGGTGTCCACGTAATAGCCCGCGATCTCCATGTCCGTCTTGGCGAGGGTCATTTCCACGTTGGACAGCACCGAGCGGAAGAAATGCCAGCCCTGCATCATCTCCACGAGCTGGGCGGAGTTGCCGGCTTCGCGTGCCGCCTTCAGCCCGGACCCCACGCCGAACCAGCCCGGCACAATCTGCCGCGACTGCGTCCAGCCGAACACCCACGGAATGGCGCGCAGGCCGCCCAGCCCCGCACCTGAGTCCGGTCGCTTGGACGGGCGTGAGCCGATGTTGAGAGAGCCGAGCTGCTCCACCGGCGTCGAGGCCAGGAAGTATGCCGGCAGGTCCGGGTGGTCGATGAGGCTGCGGTAGCGGGCAAAGGCAGCGTCGGAGATGGTCTCCATGACATGGCCGAAGCGCTCGCGCTGGTCGTCCGAGGTGCGCGGCGTGCGGTGCAGCGCAGAGCCCTGCAGCACGGCGGCGAGCGAAAGCTCCAGGTTTTCCCGGGCCAGCTCCGGCAGGGAGTACTTGTCCGAGATGACCTCGCCCTGTTCGGTGAACTTGATTTCCCCCTCGAGGACACCGTTCGGCTGCGCCATGATGGCGTCGTAGGTGGGCCCGCCGCCGCGGCCCACGGAACCGCCGCGGCCGTGGAACAGGCGCACCCGGACCCCGTGCTTGGTGGCGATGTCGCGCAGCTTGCGCTGGGTCTTGTGGATTTCCCACTGGCTGGTCATCACGCCGGATTCCTTGTTGGAGTCCGAGTAGCCGAGCATGACCTCCTGGACGTCCCCGCGCAGCCGGACCAGTTCGCGGTAGGAGGAGTCGGACAGCAGCCTGTCAACAATCTCCGCGGACGCACGCAGTTCCTCGACGGTTTCCAGCAGCGGCGCAAAACCGATCTTGGCGTACGGGGCGTCGCCGAAGAGGCTGACCAGGCCGGCCTCGCGCGCCAGCACAGCGGCGGCCAGGACGTCGTCAGCACCACGGGTCATGGAAATGATGTAGGTCTCGATGACGTCCGGACCGTACGTGCGCAGGGCGCGGCGGATCTCCCGGAAGACGTCGTATGTGCCGTCAGCGGCGCCGTCGAGCCTGATCGGGTGGCCGGACAGCGGACGGCGGGAGGCAAGCTCCGCGCTCAGGACCTCGAGGCGCTCGTCCCGGGTCAGCTCGGCATACCGGATGCCTGGACCGCCAAGCCGGTCCATGAGCTGCCCGACGGCGTCATGGTGATGGTCGGCATGCTCACGGATGTCGAGGGTGGCCAGATGCAGGCCGAAGGAGGCGATGGCCCGGCGGACACGTGCCAGCGCGCCATCCGCCGCGAGGGACGCCGAGTGGTTGCGCAAGGACAGTTCCAGCAGCTCGAGTTCGCCGATGAGTTCCTCGGTGGAGGTGTAGTCCCGCCCCGCCTCGTGCTTGGATCCGGCGGCGACCCGCTTTCCGGTGTTGATGAGCTTGGCCTTGATGCAGGTCAGCTTCAGCCGGTAGGGCTCCTGGGCGTTGAGTTCCAGGATGCGGCGGTCCAGTCCGGGCAGTTTCGCGAGGTCTGCGTCGATGGAGTCCAGGAGCGCCTGGTCGGCACCGGCGAGCGCGGTCGAGTTGGACAGGACGGAGATGAGCTCGTCGATCATGGCGATGCTGATCCGCACCGCGTTCTGGTTCTGGAGCTGCAGGATGTCGTGGGTCACGGCCGCGGTGACGTTCGGGTTGCCGTCGCGGTCGCCGCCGATCCATGAGCCGAACCGGATGGGCGCGTTCTTGGCCGGCAGGGCAACCCCGTGCTCACCGAGGAGCTCCGAGAAATCCGTGAGCATCTCCGGCAGCGCGTCCGTCAGGATGCTGTTGAGGTAGTAGATGGCGTTGCGGGCCTCATCTACGGGCGTGGGCCGGACCTGGCGCAGCTCGTCCGTCTGCCACATCTGGTCGATCATTTCGGACAGCTGGCGGTCCTGCCGGCGCCGGGCGCTGGTGCCTTCCTCGGTGGGCTGGGCCAGCACGTCGGAGAGCTTGCGGATCTTGTCCAGCACCGAACGGCGTGACGCCTCGGTGGGGTGCGCGGTGAAGATCGGGCGCACATCCAGTTCGTTGACCACTTCCTGCAGCACCGCCGGGCCGGCCTGGCCTGCGATGTCCTCAACGGCTTTGGCGAGCCAGCCGTCCTTCTCCTGCCGGGTGCGCAGGCCGCGGACCCGGTGGACCTGCTCGGCGGCGTTGGCGAGGTGGAAGTAGAAGGCGAAGGCGCGGACCAGGTCGGTCGCCTGCTCAAGCGGCAGGGAGGCGAGCAGCTCGCGGACCTGGGCAACGACGTCGTGCGCGCTCCACGGGCCGGTGGCGTCCGCGCCGCCCCGGGCGGCCTCCTTGGATTCCTTCGTCAGGAGGCGGACCTGCTCCACCAGGTCGAGGAGCTCGGGCCCGTGCTGACGGACCAGGGATTCGCCCAGCAGGGTGGAGACGCGGCGGACGTCCGCGCGGAGTTCGGCGGCGAGATCTGTTTCGGAATTCATTGCAGTGTCAGCCATGGAAACTATCTTTCGAGTGTTCGACTTTGGCCCGTACACTGCGCTGGATACTGTGAGCCGGATTACTGTTCCTATGGGATGTTACCCGCAGCAGGCCGCAGCCGGGGAATATGTCTCAGATGCTGTCGCGCCCTTGAACCCAGCATCCGCTCGCTGTATTAGGGATGCAACCGGGACACGGCCAACCCGGATCGGGCCCCTTCATCAAGGCTACGCCGGAATGTACCGGCACCACGCGGGGTTGTCGCAGAGGCCGCGCAAGGACACATATTGGAGGACACATGAGCACCGCAGCAGACGCCCAGCTCGAACGCTGGCTCCGCTTCCGCAAAAGCCGCAACACCGCCCTCGCGGCCGATCACGGCTGGCTCACGCTCACGTCATTCCAGTGGCTGGAAAGCCAGCCCGCCGCCGTCGACCTCGTCCCCGGGCTGTGGTCAGCGGACGACACGACGACGGCGCTCACCGCTGCAGCGTCGGACGGGTTGACGCTCGTGGAGACCGGGGAGCCGGTGGATGGGACAGTCACTGCGCGGCTTGCGAATGAGGAGTCGCTGATGTGGGTGCAGTTCGGCGGCCCGGACGGCCGGCAGGTGGTGGTGGAGCTGGCGATGCGGGCCGACAAATACGCCATCCGCACCCGGGATTCCGAGTCGCCAGTGTTCACCGGGTTCGACGGTGTGCCCACCTTCGAGTACCGGCCTGACCTGGTGGTGGACGCCAAATTCGAGGCCTATCCGGAGCCCGTGGACGTGCCCATTTCCACGGCCAATCCCCTGGTGGACGGCGTGCACCGCAGCGTCGGTGAACTGGTGTTCCGGCTGCCCGGGAAGGACCACGAGTACCGGCTCCAGGCCGAGGAAGAGAAGCTCGGCGCCCTGACCGTCACGTTCCACGACGAGACAAACGGCAACGAGACGGACGAGTGGCGCAAAGTGTCCACCGCGCGCCCCCGGCCGGACGGCTCCGTGGTCCTGGACTTCAACCGCGCCATCAACTACCCCAGCGCCTTCACGCCCTACGGGACCTGCCCCATGCCGGTGCGGAACAACAGCCTGGACTACCGGATCGAGGCCGGCGAAAAGCAGCCGGCCTCCTGAGCTCCTGAGTGCGAAGAGCGCGAACGTACACTTGTGGCCCCATTTCACGCTTTGAACGGGGCCACAAGTGTACGTTCGCGCTAAGCTCACGGCGGTGCGGGCCGTCAGGTGATCGCGGAGACCCCGGTGACGGCCCGGCCCACGATCAGTGTGTTGATCTCGTACGAGCCCTCGTAGGTGTAGATGGCCTCGGCGTCGGCGAAGATCTTGGCCATCCGGTAATCCGTGACAATGCCGTTCCCGCCCAGGATGGACCTGCCCATCGCCACGGTTTCGCGCATCCTGGCGGACGTGTAGGACTTCGCCAGCGCCACCTGCGCCATCCCGGCGCCATGTTCCAGGGAATCCTGCTCCTGCAGCTGGGCGATCCGGGCCATCATGCCCATGCTCGCCACTGCATTGCCCAGCATGGACACCAGCTGCTGCTGGATGAGCTGGAACCTCGCCAGCGGGCGGCCGAACTGCAGGCGTTCGACGGCGTACTGCCGGGCGACGTCGAACGCCGCCAGCTGCTGCCCCACCGCCTGCCAGGCGACCATGATGCGTGAACCGCGGAGCAGTTCGTTGGTGTCCCCGAAACTGCCGATGCCGGCAAAGCGGTCGGCCTCGGCAACCCGGACGTCCTCAAACGCGATGTCGGCGTTCTGCACCGTGCGCAGCGCGATCTTGTTCTCGATCCGGCTGCGGCTGACGCCGGGCAGACCGGCATCAACAATAAAGCCGCGTACCGCACCGCCGGCTTCATCCCGCGCCCACACCAGCATGTAGTCGCAGAACGTCCCGTTGCCGATCCACCGCTTGGCGCCGTTCAGCACCCAGCAGTCCCCGGCGGCGTCGGCCTCCCCCGTATGGCTGGATATCCGGCGCGCCCGCGTCTCCATGCCGCCGGCCACGTCCGAGCCGTGATCCGGTTCGGTCAGGGCAAACGCGCCCGTGGTCCTGAGGTTCGAGGCGTCGTCGAGGTACCGGCCGCGCTGATCCTCGGAGCCGAACCGGTAGAGCGACTCGACGAAGAGGTCGTGGTGAACCAGGAAAAACGTCGCGATCGACGTGTCCACCCGCGTCATCTCCGCGATCACCAGCCCGGCGAAAAGGTGGCTGTAACCGCGCTGGGCCGGCGTGCTCAACTCCAGCGCGGCCAGCTTCGGGAGAATATGCGCCGGAAATTCAGCCTTGTTCCACCACTCCCCGGCGTGCGGCGCTATTTCGGCGGCCAGGAACTCGCGGAGCTCGTTCAGCTTGCGCTGTTCGGAGGCGCTCAGCAGTGATTCGTACGCGAAAAAATCGGCGGTGGGCAGGAGGTCGACGGCGGGCCCCACCTGCGCGGGGGCGCCCACATCGGTTCCGCCCACGTTGGTCCCGCCCGCTTCAGTCCTGCTCACTTCAGTCCCGCTCACTTCAGTCCCGCTCACTTCGGCCCCATCCGGATGGCGCCGTCGAGGCGGATGGTTTCGCCATTGAGCATGGCGTTCTCGACAATGTGCGCTGCGAGGTTGGCGTACTCCGCGGGCCGGCCCAGGCGGGACGGGTGCGGCACCTGCTGGCCCAGCGACTCCTGCGCCTCCTGCGGCAGCCCGGCCATCATCGGCGTCTCGAAGATGCCGGGGGCAATCGTGACCACCCGGATCAACGACCGGGCGAGTTCGCGGGCCAGCGGCAGCGTCATGGCGGCCACGCCACCCTTGGAGGCGGCATAGGCAGGCTGGCCGATCTGCCCGTCGAACGCGGCCACCGAGGCGGTGTTGATGATGACGCCGCGCTCCTCCCCGCCGAGCTCAGTGACGGCAGGCCTGGTGGTTGCCATCGCGGCAGCAGCCAGCCGGACCACGTTGAACGTCCCTATCAGGTTGACCTGGATGACGCGCTGGAAGGTCTCTAGCGGCAGCACGCCGTCGCGCCCGAGGACCTTGCCCGGAGTGGCGACGCCGGCACAGTTCACCAGGATGCGCAGCGGCCCCAGCCCAGTGGCGGCGTCGACGGCGGCCTGCACCTGCTCCTCGCTGGTCACGTCCGCGGGAACGAAGACGGCCTTCGGGACACCTGAGGTGCGGCCCGCAAGGTTCCGGGGGCCGGCCGCGTTCAGCTCGTCGGCATAGGCCGCGCCGGCCGAGGAACCAAGGTCCATGAGCACCACGGAAGCGCCGGCATCGAACAGCCTCCGGGCGGTGGCGGCGCCCAGCCCGGACGCGCCGCCCGTGATGAGCGCAACGGAACCCTCGATTTCCATACATCCTCCTTGATGCGGAACCGGTCGCTGCGGATCCGGGTCTCCGGCCGCCGCGAGCGTTAGTTAGTGAATGTTAACTGAAACCCGCGGCAGGCGCACCCCGCGGCCGGGCCAACCGCCCACGGGCCGGCCGTTCGCTAGGCTGGCCCCATGACCCAGCCAGACGCTGACGCCACACCGGACACCGCCGACGAGCCTCCCGCCAAACAGCCCGCCATCGCCTGGGCGGAGCGGGCCAACCAGGCCGCAAGGTCTGTGACGCACCTGTTCGGCCAGCGCCTGTTCTTCCTGCCCGGGACACACATCGCCGCCACCGCGCGCCCCTCCGACCGCTTCGGGAACCTCCGCCGCCCTTGGCACTACTGGTGGCAGGCCCACTACCTGGACTGCCTCGTGGACACGGGTTTTCGCGAACTTGGCAGGGCGGGGCAGCCGCCGGAAAAGTTCGACGGCGCCGCCCGCCCCAGCGCCGGGCAGCTCGCCTCGCGGCTGGTCACCGGCATCCGGCTGCGGAATTTCCTCACCTACGTCAACCATTACTACGACGACATGGCCTGGCTGGCTTTATCCACCCTCAGGCTGGAGCGGCTGGCCGAAGAGAGCCGCAGACCCAGCCCCCGGCGGCACGCGAAAATCCGCAAGAGCCTGACCCTGCAGTTCGACTCGGCGTCCACGGACGACCTGGGCGGCGGCACGTTTTGGAGCACCAAGCGGGACTTCAAGAACACCCCGGCGACGGCACCGGTGGCGCTCTATTACGCCCGCACGGGCAACACCGCCAAGGCGCAGGCCCTGCTCGACTGGCTGGATGCGCGGCTGTTCGACCCCACCCGCGGACTCTATCTGGACGGCATCCGGATCCGCAGCACCGGCGAGACCGTGTTGGAAGATGCGGTTTACACCTACAACCAGGGGCCGGTCCTCGGCGCCCTGCTGGAACTGGGCGGCACCGCCAACCTGGAACGTGCGGCGACCGTGGTGCATGCCGTGGCCGCGCACCTGACACTCCCGGACACGGCCGGCGCCAGCACAAGCGGCGCAAGCGGCCCCGCCACCAGCACGGTCCTCCGCTGCGATGGAACCGGCGACGGCGGGCTCTTCACCGGCATCCTCACGCGCTACCTGGCCCAGGCCGCAACCGACCGGCGGCTGCCGCAGGACGCCCGGACCACTGCCGCCGGACTGGTCACCGGCACCGCAGGGGCCCTTTGGGCCGGCCGGCGGCCGGTTGGGGCAGACGAACCGCTGGCCCGCCACGCACAGGCCGGCAGCCACATCTTCTCTTCAGATCCCCGGCGGCCGGCGGGCGAGACCTATCCGCCGGGTGCCGCCGTCGAACTTTCCACCCAACTCCAGGCCTGGATGGCCCTGGAGTCAGCGGCAACAGTGGCGGCGGCAGCCATGGCCCCGCGCAGCGAAGGGGCCCCGGGGGCAGACGGCAATTAGGACAGGCAACAGTGCCGTAATTGATGTGATCCTCATCACTTAAACCGCCGCGTGCTTGGTTGCTTAGGTTTGGCTAACCTACAGTTTCTCGAGTGAGCTATGCCTAACTTCCCCAGCTCACACAGGGCCTCGCCCGCCTGACTTTTTGCAGAAAGAAGCACCCCGATGAAGATCCGCATCAACGCCCTGGCCGGCATCGCGATCGCCGCCACCGCAGCCCTTGGCCTGTCGGCCTGCGGCTCCAACACGGCCCCCGCCGCCTCGCCCTCCGCTGACCCCGCCAAGGGCGAGATCACGGTCTACAACGCCCAGCACGAAAGCCTCACCAAGGAGTGGGCGGACGCGTTCACCACCGAAACCGGCATCAAGGTGACGCTCCGCCAGGGCTCGGACACCGAAATGTCCAACCAGATCATCCAGGAAGGCGCAGCTTCGCCGGCCGACGTCTTCCTCACCGAAAACTCCCCCGCAATGGCGCAGGTGGAGAACGCAGGACTCTTCGCCGACGTGGACAAGGCCACCATCGCCCAGGTCCCCGCAGAATTCCGTCCGTCCACGGGCAAGTGGACCGGCATTGCCGCCCGTTCCACCGTCCTGGTCTACGACAAGAACAAGATCTCCGAGGACAAGCTGCCGAAGTCCATGCTGGACCTGGCCAAGCCGGAGTGGAAGGGCAAGTGGGGTGCATCCCCCAGCGGCGCCGACTTCCAGGCCATCGTCTCCGCCCTCGTGGAACTCAAGGGTGAAGCCGCAGCCGCCGCATGGCTGAAGGGCATGAAGGAAAACTTCACCGAATACAAGGGCAACAACACCGCCATGAAGGCTGTGAACGCCGGCGAGGTTGATGCCGCGCTGATCTACCACTACTACTACTACGGCGACCAGGCCAAGACCGGCGAGAACTCCAAGAACGTCACGCCGTACTACTTCAAGAACCAGGACCCGGGCGCGTTCCTCTCCGTCTCCGGCGGCGGCGTCCTGAAGTCGTCGAAGAATGCGGACAAGGCCCAGGCCTTCCTGAAGTTCATCACGGGCAAGAAGGGCCAGGAAATCCTGCAGAAGGGAACCTCCTTCGAGTACGCCATCGCCTCCGGCGTCCCGGCCAACGAAAGGCTTGTCCCGGTCAAGGAACTTGAGGCTCCCACCGTGGACCCGGCCAAGCTCAACTCCAAGAAGGTCACCGAGCTCATGACCGGGGCCGGACTGCTCTGATTCTGTGATCACGCAAGTATCGGCGCCGGAGACATCCGGAAGCACGACGACGGCGGGCCGGGGCAAGCGCCCCCGCCCGCCTTTCGGCGTTTCAGCAGTGGCCATCCTGGCCGTGCTGATTGCCCTGTTTTCCCTCCTGCCGCTGGGCTACGTGGTGTTCATGACCGTGGCCACCGGCTGGGACACCGCAATTGAACTGATTGTCCGCCCGCGCGTCGGCGAGCTGTTGCTCAACACCGTGCTCCTGATCGTGTTCACGGTGCCCCTCTGCCTCATCCTGGGTGTGGGCGGCGCGTGGCTCGTGGAACGGACCACGCTGCGCGGGCACAAAGTATGGGCCGTGCTCCTTGCGGCCCCGCTGGCCATCCCGGCCTTCGTCAACAGCTATGCGTGGGTTTCCGCCGTGCCGTCCCTGCACGGCCTGTTTTCGGGCGTGCTCATCGCCACCCTCTCCTATTTCCCGCTGGTCTACATTCCAGCGGCCGCGACGCTGAGCCGGCTGGACCCCGCCGTGGAGCAGTCGGCTGCGTCCCTCGGGCTGGGCGCCTGGCGGACCTTCTTCCGCGTGGTCCTGCCCCAGCTCCGGATCGCCATGACAGGCGGCGCCCTGCTGGTGGCACTGCACCTGCTGGCGGAGTACGGCGCCTTCGCGATGATCCGCTTCAACACGTTCACCACCGCCATCATGGTGCAGTACCAGTCCACGTTTAACGGCACGGCCGGCACCATGCTGGCCAGCGTGCTGGTGTTCTTCTGCCTGATCCTGCTCCTCGTGGAGGTCCGCAGCCGCGGAACCGCCCGCTACGCCCGGGTCGGCTCAGGTGCACAGGCCCGGGCCCTGCGCCTGCCCCTGCACGTGTACCAGGTGCCGGCCCAGCTGGCCCTCCTTGCCCTGACCATGCTGGCCTTCGGGCTTCCGCTGCTGTTCGTGCTGCGGTGGATCTTCGCCGGCGGAGCGGAGATCTGGGCGGTTGACGAGTTCGTTCCGGCCCTGTGGCAGACCCTGCTGTACGGGCTTGCCGGCGCCGCCGCCACCACCGTTGTCGCCTTCCCCATGGCCTATCTTGCCGTCAGGCATGCCAGCAAGTTCAGCAAGGCACTGGAACTGTCCAATTACGTCACCAGCTCCCTGCCGGGCATTGTGGTGGCCCTGGCCTTCGTCACGGTCAGCATCCGCCTGTTCCCGGACCTCTACCAGACGGCAGGAGTCCTGGTGGCCGCCTACGTCCTCCTGTTCCTGCCCCGCGCCCTGGTCAACATCCGCGCCGGGCTGGCCCAGGCGCCCAAGGAACTGGATGAGGCGGCCCAGGCCCTGGGCACGCCTCCACTGCTGTCCTTCATCCGCGTGACGCTCCGGCTCACCGCGCCCGCGGCCGCAGGCGGAGCGGCGCTGGTATTCCTCGCCATCGCCAACGAACTGACCGCCACCCTGCTCCTCTCCCCCAACGGGACCAGGACCCTCGCCACCGAGTTCTGGAGCAAGAGCAGCGAGATCGACTACGCCGGCGCCGCCCCGTATGCCCTGCTCATGATCGTGATCTCGGCTCCCATGACCTATTTGCTCTTCCAGCAGTCCAAGAAAGTAGCGGGACAGTGACCGAACAATCCCCGTCCAGGCTTCCGGCACCGCGGATCTCACCGTCCGTGGCGCCCAGCACCAACAGCCACCTGGAGATCGACGCCGTCACCAAGAACTTCGGCTCGCAGGCTGTCCTCAAGGGCGTCAACCTGTCCGTGGCCAAGGGCGGAACCACCGCCATCGTGGGCCCCTCAGGTTCCGGCAAGACCACCCTGCTCCGGCTGATCGCAGGCTTTGAACACCCGGGCACCGGCACCATCTCGCTGAACGGCTCGCCCGTGGCGGGCGACGGTGTATGGAAGCCCGCGCACAAGCGCCAGGTGGGCTACGTGGCGCAGGACGGCGCCCTGTTCCCGCACCTCACTGTGGGGCAGAACATCGCCTTCGGGCTCAGTGCCGCAAAGCTCGACGGCGGCCGGCGCGCGGTTAACGCACGGGTCAACGAACTCCTCGAGATGGTGGCGCTGGACACGGCCATGGCCAAGCGCCGGCCGCACCAGCTTTCGGGCGGGCAGCAGCAGCGCGTCGCTCTGGCCCGGGCACTGGCCCGCGAACCCGAACTCATGCTGCTGGACGAGCCGTTCTCCGCTTTGGACGCCGGGCTGCGCGTGGCCACCCGGCGCGCCGTGGCCAAGGTCCTGAACGAGGCCGGGGTGACCACCATCCTGGTCACCCACGACCAGGCCGAGGCCCTGTCCTTCGCGGACCAGGTGGCGGTCATGCGCGGCGGCAGGCTGGCGCAGATCGGCAACCCGTTCGTGGTTTACACCCGGCCGGCGGACCGTGCCACGGCCGAATTCCTGGGCGATGCCGTGATCCTCGATGCCTGGATGGAGGGGTCGCTGGCCACCTGCTCGCTCGGCGGAATCCCGGTCCGGCGCCCGCCGGCGCAGGGCCGCGTCCAGCTCATGCTGCGCCCGGAGCAGATCCGGATTGCCGAGGACGGGCCGATCCGCGGCGTGGTGGTGGATACCGACTACTTCGGCCCCGAGACCACCGTCCGGCTCAAGCTCGCCGTGCCGCCCAAGCTGGCCGGCGCCATGCCCGACCACCGCTATCCCGGCGGCGGCGAAGTCATCACCATCCGGCACTGGAACGCGTCCATCGCCCAGCCGGGGACCGAACTGTGCCTGCGCGTGGTGGGGGAAGCAGTGGCCTTCCCGCCCGAGCCCGTCTGACGTTCGCCGCGTCTAACGCGCGTCAAGAGCCGTGGCCAACGGGGTGTATTTGAACGACTTCAGCGTCAGTTTCCCGCCGGCCGTTGCAGCGCTGACCGCCGGCTGTCCGGGCTTTGGCAGCACCACCGAGGTCAGGGTCTGCTCCCCGCCGTTCACAAAGACCTCCACGGACGAATAGTCGACGAAGACGGTCAGGTCGACGCTGCCGTTTTCCGGTGAACCGGTGTTCCCCTGCTGGCTTCCGCTTCGGGGCGGGCTCTGGGCGCTCCTCCGGTCCGTAAAGAGCGGGCCGAGGGCTTCCGCGCCCGGCGCCACGGCTGCGCGCTCCACCCACGCCGTGCCCGCTTCGAAGTTGTAGCCGACCGTTGCGTAGTCCGTTCCGCCATTGCCGAGTTTCAGCAGGGCTTCCGTGCCGTCGTCGCCCGGCGCACGTTCCACGGTCACGTCCAGCCGGTAGGCTCCGGTTTCGGGCACGGGAAGCTCGCCCGCCCCCTCCTGTGTGAGCGGCCTGCTGCCGGCCGTCTGGGCCTCACCCTCCAGCGTGGCCAGGGCGGGAGTGGGGGTGGACACGAGGGTGGGCCGGCCCTGCACGGTTTTCAGGCGGATGTCCCGGACGATGGAGTCGGCACCGCCCTGCCAGTCTGCGGTGGGCAGCTTCCGGGCGTACGTCCAGTTGTTCATCCAGCCGATGGCATGGCGGAACGCCATCCGTTCGTTTTGCGGGAGCCGGGGATCGTCCCAGGTGACGGCGGCATAGAAGTCCGCGCCGGCGTCGAGCCACTGGTGTTTCTCATCCGCGGGCGTGAATTTTGCCCCGTCAAAGGTCCCCGTCCAGTAGGCAACGCCGGTGGTCCGGCCTTCCTCCGTGCCGTTCGCGCTGACGGCCAGGACCCAGGTGCGTTTGGCGGGATCGCCGTCGAGGTCCAGCTGGAAGAGATCGGGGCATTCGAGGATCCCGAGGCCCTTCCGCTCGAAGCCGGACTCATAACGCCAGTCCCTGAGGTTCCGCGAGGTGTAAAGGCCGATCTTCTCCCCCTCGGCCAGCACCATGACCCACTGTCCGCGGGCCTCGTCCCGGATGATTTTGGGATCGCGCCAGTGCTGCGCGCCCGGGTTGTCCATCACCGGGTTCCCCTCGGCGGCCTTGAAGGTGTAGCCCTTGTCCGTGGAGTAGAACAGTGACTGCCGCTGCACGCCCTTGTCCTGCTGGGTCATGATGGCCACCACGGCACCTTTGCCGAAGCCGGCGGTGTTGTCCTGGTCCACCACGGCGCTGCCGGTCTCGATGTCCCCGAGGCCGTTCTTGAACTTCTCGATGGCAACGCCCTCGTCCTTCCAGTGCACCAGATCCGTGCTGGTGACGTGGAACCACTCGGTGCCGTTCCCCTCGGGGTGGTCGGCGTTGTAGAGGTAGTAGTAGTGCCACACCCCGTCCAGCAGGAAGGGCCGCTGGGGGTCGTTCATCCACTCCTTGGCGGGGGTGAGGTGGTAGGAGGGCCGGAACTGCGAGGCACCCTCCGGCCTGCTGAAGGACTTCGGGGCTTCACTCGGGCTGCCGCTGCTTTGGGCTGCGGTGCCATCCGGCGTTGCGCCGTCGCCCGAACGCCCGGCCAGGCCGATCACTCCAGCCGCGGCCAGCACCAGGGCCAGGACCACTGCCGCCGCAATCCACCGCCCGCGGGGGCCCAGCGTGCGTAGGGAATACCGCTGCATGTTCGCCGTTCGTGTTGGGGGTTGGCACCAATTTTAGCGCGGGTGGCCTTTCCTGACCGGCACGGGGTTTCGGCAGGCTCAACCAGCGGAGCTCTGCACCGGGCGCTTCTTCTGCGGATACGGGGTCTCACCGCGGGCCAGCATCTCGACGAAGCCGGCGATCTTCCGTTCCCGGGTGGAGGCCTGCTTGACCGAGTTGGTGCGGTAGATCAGGGCATAGCGGTTCACGGAGGTGAGCACGTCGAACATGGCCTGCGCCTCGGGCACGGCGGCGATGGCGGCGGCCAGATCGGCCGGAACCTCCGCCGTCGCCGGTCCCGCGTAAGCGGCCTCCCAGCGGCCGTCTGCTTTGGCGGCGTCGACGGCGGCCCTGCCGGCAGTGGTCATCTTTCCTTCCGCTTCGAGCCGGGCCACATGGCCCACATTCCGCTCCGACCAGGGGCTTTTGGCACCCCGGCGGGTCATGCGCTGGAAGTAGCTTTCGCCGTCGCGCTTTTTCACCTGGCCGTCGATCCACCCGAAGCAGAGCGCCTCGTCCAGGGCGGCGTCGTAGTCGAGTTCGGTGACGTTGCCGCCCTTCTTGTGCAGGACCAGCCAGACGCCGGGGCTGCTTGCGTGGTGGGATTCCAGCCAGGTCCGCCAGCCGGCGGCGTCGGTCACCAGCAGTTCCTCGAGTTCAACAGCCATGCGCCTATTCTGCCCTCAGAGCCATTGGATTCAAGCCAGTGCTGCGCGATTCAACCCGGTGCCACGCGATTGAAGACGTGGCATCATGGCCATGTCGGCGCCGTTTTCGAAGATCCTGGTGTTTCGAGTTCGAGGAGAGAGCATGCTTCGTGTCCGCCCCATCCACTTCACGTCCCGGATTGAGCCCTGGGAGCGGCTCCTCACCGACCTGGGGATGATCAAGTCCACCGACGAGGGCTCCTGGCGGGAATACGACGCGGGGGCGGGGCGGCTGGCACTGCATCAGGCCGAACCGGGCGCCGCGGAGGACGGCGTCACGCACTTTGGCGTGGAGGTCGGCGACCTAGAGGAGTTTGCCCGGCGCACCAACCAGTCCGGCGCGGAATCGGACACGTCCTCCGCCGAACTCGTCCGGGCGGACCACGGCGATTCCTGCCGGATCACCGGAGCGGACGGCTTCAGCTTCTTCGCCGACAAGGCAACCCACGGGGCCCACTGTGCCGATGCGGATCCCGCCCTGGCCGTGGTGGAGGTCTGGTTCAGCGAGGACGTCACAGCCGCCGCCCAGGCGCTGCGGGACATTGGCGCCCGGTTCCGGCCGGTCCCGGACGACGACGAAACCGCCGATTTCACGGCCAAGAACGGCGGCGTGCTGATGGCCAGGCCCGGCACGGGCGCGGCCCACGCGGGACTCGGCTTTGAATACACCGGGGACCTTGACGCCCTGCGGCTCCGCCTGACCGCCGCCGGACACGAGGTGACGCTGACCGAGGAGGCCTTCGGACGCACCCTGCATGTGCCGCACCCGGACGCAGACGGTGCGGCAGCGCAGCGGGCACCGCTCTGGATCTCGGCCCGCCGCCCGTCGTAGCCCGGAATGTTCGGCGACGGCGCGTCGAGGGGCGGATCCCGTCCTTTTGGCCGCCGCTAAACGCCGGGATCCCACGCTTCGGCGGCCGGACCTGCGGCAATGGGGTAAAAATGATTCATGAACGTGCGCACCCCTGACCCCAACCCCGGCTGGCTCTCGGACGAGGATCTCTTCGAAGCCCGAGGCAGGCTCCCCATGGTCTACGTGGAGGCGGTGCCCGTCCGGCTGGATCCCCTCGGGTTCGTCAATGAGGTGGGCACGCTGCTTCAGGCGGACGAGGACGGCACCATGGTCCGGTCCCTCGTCTCCGGCCGGGTGCTCTACCGCGAGACCATCCGCGCCGCCCTGCTGCGCCACATGGAGAAGGACCTCGGCCCGCTGGCGTTCCCGCAGCTCCCCATCAGCCCCGTGCCTTTCACCGTGGCCGAATACTTTCCCGCCCCGTCACACACCGGCTTCACCGATGACCGCCAGCACGCCGTTTCACTGGCCTACATCATTCCGGTGACCGGCGAATGCGAGCCCCGCCAGGACGCGCTCGAACTGACCTGGATGACGCCGCAGGAGGTGCTCAGCGACGGCGTGCAGCTCGAGTTCACCGGCGGCCGCGGCGCCCTGGTTCGGCAGGCTCTGGCCTACGCCGGGGTGGGCGCCTGACGCCCGGGGGCCCGCGCCTCCCCGACTTCGCACCCTCTCCTTTGTAGACTGTTGGGCGGACCGCAAGAGAACTTAAGGACTCCCGATGAACCACCCTGCAGCTGCCAAGACCTACCGTGAACAGCAGGCGGGCTCTCTGCGGGCGGGCGACCACCTTCTCCTGCCGGACGGCGAGCGGTCCGCGGAAATCCACTCCGTGGAAGTCGAAACCGATGATTTCGGCAGCCCCGCCATCGTTCTTGCGACCCTCACCGGCGGAGGCACGTTGCGCATTGCTGCCGGCTCGACCGTCCGGATCCCCGGACCCGCGGCCGACGACTTCCCCTCCCCGGACCACGCCGTCGGCCCGGCAGCCGCCGTCGGTGACGGCGACGGAACGGCAAACGGCGCCGGAACAGCGGACGGTGCCGCCCCGCCGTCGGACATTCAGGTGCCGGACATTCCGGAGTCCGACGCCGGCACTCCCCTTTCCGTCGTGGGGAACCCGGACGGTGCGGGGCAGAAGCGGACGGCGCCTGCCGCCGTCGTCGTACCTCCGCTGCCATCCACCACCCCGGTGGTGATCGGCCCCAGCGCCGAAGACCTGGCCCTGATCCCGGAGCCCTCCGGAACGCCCGAATCGGTGGTGGAGGCCGTGGCGGAGGCCCACCCGGACTCCGTCGGGGTGCAGCTGCTCGCGGACAAACTCGTCAAGGGCATCAACACCAAGTCCGGCAGCTGCCTGAAGGACCTGAGCGACCTCGCGCACGAGCTGTTCATCATGCTCAAGGATGCCGAGGCGTCGCTGAAGGTGGCCGACCTGCTGAACGTGCTGCCCTTCGACGGCAACCCGGGCCGCTGGGGATCAGTGGAGGCGTCGCTGGCGCTGTCCAGCTACGTGTGCCGCCAGACAGGGCATACGGACCGCGCGGCCGTGTACGAGAAGCTGCTCCGGGCACCGGACAACCAGGAGACGGATCCGTTCAAGGCGCGGATGCAGGCCAGGGTGCGCCAGCGGTCGCTGAACGAGCCGAACCTGTACGACAAGGAAATTTTCCGCTCCATCGACAACTCCAACCACGAGGCCGAGCGCGAATGGCGGCTGCTAAGGCTGGAATCGCTGCTGTTCCTGCGCGCCCACGGCGGATCGCAGACCATCAGCCCGTCCGAACTCGAACGGCGGATCGCGAACGAGCTGGAGTCCGTCCGGGGCTAGGCTCCTCGAGCCGTTCCCGTGCCCATTTTCGGCCGGAATTTCCTCTAGCCCGGGTTGTGCCCCAAGTTGTAGATTCAGGCCATGACGAACAATCTCAGCGTTGTGATCAATTCGGACGCGCCGCAGGTTTGGACGATGCTGCGTGAACCCTCGAAAGTCGCACAGTGGCATGGCTGGGAGACCGACGAGCTGGCGGCGGAAATCAACGAGATCTACTTCAACAAATCGGTGGTTGAGGCGCCGGACCACACCTCACTGACTGTCGAGGGCGGCGACATCTTCACGCTGAAGCCCGTGGCCAACGGAACCGAGGTCAGCGTCACCCGCGCCGGCGTGGACCACAACTCGGAATGGGCCGCGTGGGACGAGGACATCACCCAGGGCTGGCTGATCTTCCTCCAGCAGCTGCGGTTCGCGCTGGAACGGCATCCGCACGGCAAGCGCCGCACCTGCTACTTCTCCGTCCCCGGTTCGGACGGCTCGGCCATCGAGAAACTCGGCCTGAAGGATATCCCCAAGCCGGGAGAAGAGTATTCGCTCACCCTAGGCACCGGCGAAGAGATCTCGGGCCGGGTCTGGCACAAGACCAACCACCAGGTGGGGCTCACCGTGAACAGCTACGCGGAGCACGGCGACGGCCTGCTGATCGTGGCTGACCAGCCAGTGATCCCGGAGAAGAGGCCCGACGGCGGGTCCATGGTGATCCTCTCCCTGTACGACCTCGGCGCCCACAGCATGGAAACGATCCGCACCCTGTGGGACGACTGGCGCTCTGAGAACTACCCCACATCAGAACCCATCCAGTGAAGGTCCCGCGCCGTTAGCTGGCACACTTGAACCGTGCCAGCCAATCCTGAACCGCCAGCCCGGACTGACCTGCCTTTGCCGGAACCGGTACCGGCCGCCCGCCAGTCCGAGTTTTCCTTCCGCGTGGGCAAGCGGCTGACGGAAACGTGCAGCCCCTCCGCAGGGCAGGTGGCAGGCAACGGCGGCGGGTTCCTCGGCCGGACCGGCACCATCACCACCCCGCACGGCGAGATCCAGACGCCGGCCTTCATCGCCGTCGGCACCAAGGCCACGGTGAAGTCCGTGCTTCCCGAGTCCATGGCCGAGCTCGGAGCCCAGGCATTGCTGGCCAACGCCTACCACCTGTACCTGCAGCCCGGCCCGGAGATCCTCGACGAGGCCGGCGGGCTGGGCGCGTTCATGAACTGGCCCGGCCCCACCTTCACGGATTCCGGCGGCTTCCAGGTGATGAGCCTCGGCTCCGGATTCAAGAAGGTCATCGACATGAAGTCCGTGGATACGTCCGGGCCCGATGACGCTGTGGCCCCGGGCAAGGAGCGTTTGGCCCACATTGACGACGACGGCGTGTGGTTCAAGAGCCACCTCAACGGGGACCGCCACCGCTTTTCGCCCGAGATCTCCATGCAGGTCCAGCACCAGATCGGTGCCGACATCATGTTCGCATTCGACGAGCTCACCACGCTGCAGAACTCCCGTGGATACCAGGAGGAATCGCTGGAGCGGACCCGGCTGTGGGCGGTCCGGTGCCTCGAGGAACACTTCCGGCTCACGGCAGCCCGGGCGGGGAAGCCCTACCAGGCCCTCTTCGGCGTGATCCAGGGGGCCCAGTACGAGGACCTGCGCCGGAAAGCCTGCCGCGACCTCGGTGCCATGGCGTTCGACGGGTACGGGATCGGCGGTGCCCTCGAGAAGGAGAACCTGGGCACCATTGTGCGCTGGTGCAACGAGGAACTGCCCGAAAACAAGCCGCGGCACCTGCTGGGCATCTCCGAGCCGGACGACATCTTCACGGCCATCGAGAACGGCGCCGACACCTTCGACTGCGTCTCCCCCACCCGCGTGGCCCGGAACTCCGCGTTCTACACCCCTGACGGCCGGTTCAACCTCTCCGGCGCGAAGTACAAGCGGGACTTCGGCCCGCTGCAGGACGGCTGCGACTGCTACGCGTGCCTCAATTACTCCCGGGCCTACATCCACCACCTGTTCAAGGCCAAGGAGATGCTCTCCGCCACGCTCATCTCCATCCACAACGAGCGCTTCGTGGTGAAGATGGTGGACGACGCCCGGCTGGCCATCGAGTCCGGCGACTTCTTCGAGTTCAAGGCCGAGACCCTGGGCAGGTACTACTCCTAGGTTGCGGGTACGTCCGGCGAATTCGCCGGAAACGTGCGAGGTCGCCGCAAATTTCCGGCGACCTCGCACGTTTCCGGCGACCTCGCTTTTCCACATAGCGACGGCGGGACCTGCCGGCGGGGGCTGCGGTGCCGGATGCTCATCCCATGCAGCAAAACGACGAGCCGAAACTCCCGCCAACCGGCAACCTCTGGCGCACCGGCCAGCTGACGGATCTTGGCTACAGCTCGCGGTCCATCAAGTCCCTGCAGGATTCAGGATCACTGGTCAGGCTGCGCTATGGCTGTTATCTCCGCGCCAGCGTCTGGGAAGCCCAGTCCGCGGGCGTCCGCAGTCGGCAGCTCATCTACGCGCACGCTCACGGAACACGCACGACGTCGACTGGCCAGTTCGCATACAGCCACACCTCCGCGGCACGGCTCCATTCTCTCTATCTCTGGAAGGTCGACGATCTGATCCATGTTCTGCAACGGGTGAATCCCTCAAGTGAGCGGCATGGAAGGGACGTAAGATGCCATACCAGTCCCTTTTCCGACGACGAGATAGTGACGCTGAATGGACTCCGCGTGACTTCCTTGGAACGGACCACCGCCGACTGCGCCATGATGCTGACATACCGGCAGGCACTGATCGTCATGGACCATGCGCTCCGGCTGGGCGCGGACCGCACCCTGCTGCAGGGGATGGCGGATTCACTGGATGGGAGGCGCGGTGTCCGCACCTTCCGCCGGGCACTGCAGTACGCGGACGCCCGTTCGGAGTCCCCCGGTGAAACGCTCACCCGGGAACTGATCCTCCGGCTCGGGATCAGGCCGCCCACGCCCCAGTTTGAGGTCACGAGTCCGATCGGCCGGCACCGCCTGGACTTCGCGTGGAAAAAAGAGAAAGTGGCTCTGGAGTTCGACGGCAAGGTCAAGTACTTCGACTACAAACCCACCGAGCAGGTCCTTCTCGAGGAACGTCAGCGGGAAAATGCCCTGACGGAGGAGGGATGGAGGTTCGTTCGGGTCGTGTGGAAGGACTTGTTCAACGAGGCACGGTTTAAGTACCGCGTTCTCCATGCGCTGGCCGGCCGGTAAACCGGGTGAGGGCGACTCTCGGCGTCGAACCCGCCGGAACGCATCGAGGCCGCCGGAACGTTCCGGCGACCTCGAATGATTCCGGCGGCCTCGGCGCGGCAGCAATCCGGTGCAGGGGCTACGCGTAGCTCGGTTCGCGCTTCTTGACCCAGCCGATGGCCAGGGCTGTCACGGGGACGAAGAGGAACTCCACGAGGGTCTTGTACAGGAAGCCCACGAGCACGTAGTTCACGAACATGCCGAAATCGCTGATGCCGATCACGGAGGCCGCGATGCTGCAGAAAATCAGCGTGTCCACGAACTCCCCCGCCACCGAGGAGCCCATGATGCGGGCCCACAGGGTCTTCTCGCCGGTACGGGCCTTCATCCGGACCAGGATCCATGAGTTGATGGTCTGCCCGGCGAGGAACGCGAGGAGCGAAGCCAGGACAATCTGCGGAACTGGGCCGATCGCGCCTTCGAGGGCGGCCTGTTTGGCGGTGCCGAAGTCGTCATCGAAACCTGGCAGGGCGATGATCACCCAGTAGCAAAGCGAGGCGAAGACGGACAGGGCGAACGTGGTGACGATGGCCTTGCGGGCAACCTTGAAGCCGTAGACCTCACTGATGACGTCGCCCAGGATGTACGCGAGCGGGAAAAGGAAGAAGCCGCCGTCCGTGATGATCGGGCCCAGCACCACGCCCTTGGAGGCGCCGATGTTGGACAGGATCAACACCACGGCCATGACCGCGAGCATAATGCCGAAGTAGGGGGAACCGATCGAGGCGAATTTCGGCGCCGTTTGCGGCAGGGAGGACTTGGCGGTGGTCATGGATGTTCCGTTCGTAGTGGTTCGCACGGCTGCCGGTCTAAGGACCGCTGTGCAGCTGGCTGTATTAGCACTGGACGGGTTCCGCCGGGATGGCCGCCGAAACCGCCCTCCATTCTCCCACCTATGCCGGTACCGGATGCGCCGAACCCCCGTACGGAAACGGACGACGGCGGGCTGCCGCCCCGGGGACCCGAAGGTCACCGCGGTGCCGGCCACCCGCCGTCGTGCGTTATTCCTGATGCGTTACTGAAGGTCAGACGTTGACGAGCTCCTCGTCGTCGTCCTTCCGTCCGGCGACAGCCAGGGCACCCGGGGCAGCGGAGGCAGCCGGCGTGCCGGACCAGGCGTCGCCCTGTTCACGGTCCAGGTGCGTGGTCTTTTTGTTCGTCAGCGCGAAGATGTAGACCAGCAGGGACAAGCCGATCGCGATGGTGACGTAGGTGAAGAAGAGGTCCACCTGGCCCGATTTCTGCAGGGCGGCGCCGATCAGCGGGACCGTGCCGCCGAACAGCGAGTTGGCAATGGCGTAGCCGAGTCCGACGCCGAGCGCGCGGATGGAGGCCGGGAAGAGCTCGGCCTTCACGAGGGCGTTAATGGAGGTGTAGCCGCCCACGATCAGCAGGCCGCCCATCATCAGCAGGAACGCGGTGAACGGGTCCTTGGTGCCGGCCAGGGTGGAGAGCAGCGGCCAGGTGAACAGCACACCGGTGATGCCGAACCAGAGAAGCAGCGGCTTGCGGCCCACCTTGTCGGAGATGAGGCCGTAGACGGGCTGGAGCAGCATGAAGATGAACAGTGCCCAGAAGTTGATCACCGACGTGTCCGTCTTGGCGATGCCGGAGGTATCGTTCATGAACTTCAGGATGAAGTTGGTGTAGGTGTAGAAGGCCACGGTGCCGCCCAGGGTCACGCCGATGCAGATCAGCAGCGGCTTCCAGTGCTGGGTGAACAGGAGCCGCATGGTGCCGGGCTGGGCCTCGCCGGATGTGGCAGGAGCCTTGGCGGCCTGGACCTGCTCCGCGGAAACCGTCTCTTCCATGGAACGCCGCAGCCACAGGACCACCAGCGCCGCAACGCCGCCCAGGGCGAACGGTATGCGCCAGCCCCATTCCTTCAGCAGGTCGTTGCCCAGGGCGTTCTGCAGGATCACCAGCACCAGAAGGGCCAGCATCTGGCCGCCCACCAGCGTCACGTACTGGAAGCTGGAGAAGAAGCCGCGGCGCTTGGAGGTGGCGGCTTCGGACATGTAGGTGGCGCTGGTGCCGTATTCGCCGCCCACGGAGAAGCCCTGCAGGACACGGATGAGGATCAGCAGGACCAGGGCCCAGATGCCGATAACGTCCTGGGTGGGGAGGATGGCGATTGCGAAGGACCCGGCTGACATCAGGGTCACGCTGAGTGTGAGGGCGGCCTTGCGCCCGTTCCGGTCGGCGTAGCGTCCGAAGAACCAGCTGCCGATGGGGCGCATGAGGAACGACGTCGAGAAGACGGCCATCGCCTCGAGCCCGGCCTGCAGCTCGTCCTTGGAGTTGAAGAAGTGCGCTTGGAAGTACGCCGCGAAAACCGTGTACACGTAGAGGTCGTACCACTCCACGAGGTTGCCGGCGGAGCCTTTAAGGATGTTGCTCACGGCCCTGCGTGTCTGTGCGGCCTCGCTGGGTGCCGCGCTTTGGGGTGCGGCGTGCTGGGTGCTCATCAATGAACCTTCCTGGTCGGTGCCACCGTCGGCGTCCGAGGTGCGAAATGGGTGTCCTGCCGGAATCCCCGTTCCGGGCCTCCCCTGTGACAGTCCGGCGGCGGTGAGCGGTTCGTGGCCCGAACCGGGCGCCTGGCCGGCAGATCCTGCAAGAGGACACCTGCCAACTTATGCGTGATCCTTGGCACATCCAACGCGGAGAGGCATTTCCTAACACTTCCTTAAGAATTGGAAACTGCCGACGGCGGCGGGTCCCCTTTGCGCTTCACCAGCGGGGCAGGGAAGGCACTCCGTGGTTCCCCGCGGAAGCAACAAGGCGAAATCCGCGGACAAGGAGTATTGTCCAAACGGACTCCGGTGTCCCCGACAGCAATGAAGGCAAAGGTAAACAGGCAATGCGCGTGCTCATCGTCGAGGATGACGACGCGATGGCGTCGGCCCTCGAGGCGGCTGCCGTTTCCGCAGGCCACAAGGCGCATCGGGTGTCCCGGGGTGCCGATGCACTGCTGGTCCACCGGGAGCACGATGTCATCCTTCTGGACCTCGGGCTTCCGGACATGGACGGCCTCGACCTCCTGCGCAAGCTTCGCCAGGTCACGGCCTGTCCCATCCTCATCCTCACCGCACGCGACGACGAGCGAAGCGTGGTCCTTGGCCTCCGGTCGGGCGCTGACGACTATCTGGTCAAGCCGGTAAAGCTTGTGGAACTCCTTGCCCGGATTGAAGCGGTCACACGGCGGGTGGGCCGCAGCGGCCCCCAGAAGTCCCACAGCATTGTCCTGGGGGAACTCGACGTCGACCTGGACCGGCGGGTGGCTGCCATCGGAACCCGGGTCCTCCCGCTGACGGCAACGGAATTCGATCTCCTGGCCCTGCTGGCCCGGAACGCAGGCTCAGTGGTGACCCGCGAACAGATCCTCGATGCCCTGTGGGGTGATGCCTTCCTGGCCTCGTCCCGGTCCCTGGATGTGCACCTCACCGGGCTGAGGTCCAAGCTGCAGATGCCCGGCTTCATCATCAACGTCCGGGGCGTGGGATACCGGATCGAAGCGGAACCCGCGTGAAGCGCCGGGTCCTGGGCATCCTGAGCCTGTTCGCCCTGGTGATGGTGCTGGCGATTTCCAGCGCCATCCTCACCTCGGCCGGGCGGGAGCTGACCCAGGAAGTCCAGATCAACCGTGTCTCGGCACTCAACCGGTTTGCCCAGGTTGCGTATGACGCCTCGCAAAGCGGCGACCCGACCCAACTCCGGCGTGAGATGGAGCGCTACTCCAGCCTTTACGGCGAGGGCGTCCTCGTTCGGCTGGAGGAAGCCGCCACGGTGCAGTCGGGCGAGCTTAGCCCGGACCGCCCCGATGTGCGGGATGCGATCTCCCGTGCCAGCCTGAACCTCAATGACACAACGCTTGAGCCGTTGCAGCCGTTTGGCTCCGGGAGGGCACTTATTTCGCGGTCGTTCGGCAGCGCCAGCCAGGTGCTGGGTGAAGCTGTCCTGGAAGTGGACCTCGAGGCGGCACGTCAGAAACTTCGCGAACGCTGGCTGCTGGTGGGCCTGGGCGCATCCGGGCTCTCCGCCGTCCTGCTCCTGGGCGCGCTCCGTGCCACAGGGTCGGTGATCCGGCCGGTGCTGCGGTTGAACTCGGCGGTGGCTGAACTGGAGGCCACCGGCAGGGCGGCCCGGCTTCCCGAAGCCGGTCCACCCGAGCTCAAGGAACTGAGCCGTTCCTTCATGAAGATGGCCGAGACCGTCAGCAACAGCACCGAGTCCCAGCGCCGGCTCATCGCCGACACGTCGCACCAGCTCCGCAACCCCATCGGCGCACTGCGGCTGCGGATCGACCTGCTGCAGCTCGAACTCCGGACAGACGCTGAATGGGCCAAGGCTGCGGGGGTCGTGAAGGAACTCGAACGCGTCGAGGAGATCCTGGACGACGTCCTGAAGTTGGCCACCGCCGAGCACCGGGCTTCCGAAGGTGCCAGCCCAACCGGCACGCCGGCCGCCGGCGGCTCTGTGCAGCCCATCGATCCGTACCCCGTGCTGGAGGAGGAAGTGGACCGCGCCCGCCCGGCAGCCAAACGCATCGGCTCCAGCCTCGTTTTGAAAGCTCCCCCGGAGCCGCCCCTTCAGCTTCACTGCAGTGCCGCCGAGCTCGCCCAGATGGTGGGTGAACTGGTCACTAACGCCATCAAGTACGCACCGGGGGCCACCATTTCCGTGGACGCACGCCCACAGGGCGGCTCAGTCGTGGTTGAAGTGTCCGACGACGGGCCGGGCCTGCCGCCCGAAGAGCTCGCTGCTGCTGCCACACGGTTCTGGCGTTCCCCGGACCACGGCGACATTCGGGGTACGGGACTGGGAATGACCATTGTGGACCGGCTGGCCGGTGCGAACGGGGGCCGCCTGATCCTTCGGGGACGCGATCCGCACGGACTCGTGGCGCTCCTGGAGTTTCCCGCCGCTGATCAGGGAGGACGGCAACCATGAGGCGGGGACAACAGCACCCGATGGGCCGGCGCGCGCTCCTGAAGTCCGGACTGGGCCTGGTCCTCGGGGCTGCTGGCCTCCCGGGAATTGCCGCATGCACTGCGTCACGGGGTCCGGCCGAGGTATCCGTGGCTGGAGGTGAAGCCGGCGGCTTCTACCTCGAGTTCGCCACACTTCTTGCCGAGTCGCTCGAGCGCCACGGAATCGCCCAGCGAGCAGAACCCCTGACCACCGGGGGCAGTATTGACAACATGAAGCGGCTGGTCGCCGGGAAGGCAACCTTCGCCGTCGCGCTCCTCGACGCCGCAGTGCAGCACGCAGCAGCGCAGCAGACGGCGGGTCGCCCCGCCGGGGCGATGGTCGCCGTCGGGAAGGTCTACGAAAACTATGTCCACTGCCTGGTACGGCGGGACACCGGAATTAGGAGCCACCGCGACCTCGCGGGCAGGAGGATCGGGATTGGTGAGGCGGGGTCGGGAACATCACTGATTGCCCACAGGATCCTGGAAGTGTCAGGGCTTGCGGGCTCGGCCACGGCCGTCACGGAAGTCAATCTCGGCCTCAATGACGGGCTCGCCGCGCTCCGGAGGAAGGCTGTGGACGTGCTGTTCTGGTCGGGGGGTGTTCCGACAGCCGCCATCACGGAAGCGAACGACGTGTCGGGGCTCCGGCTGCTCGACCTCTCCGACCTGGTGCTGCCCCTTCGCGAGCGCTTCGGCGCCTTCTACGACCGTGTGCTGATTCCCGGAAGCGGCTACCCGGGGGCCGGGTCCGTCTGGACAGTGGGCGTGGCAAACCTTTTGCTGTGCCGTGGCGATCTCGAGGGAAACATCGTCCGGGACACCGTCAGGCTGCTGGTCGATCATGCCGACGAGCTCGTTCCCCGTTCCAGTCTCGGCGTTCAATTCCTGAGCCCGGAAACCCTGATCAACACGGCCGACCTGCCCCTGCATCCCGCTGCAGCGGAGGCCTACCGCAGGCTGCACGGTTAGGCATGGCAGGATGGAACGATGACTTCTGTTGCTTCTGACAACCGCACCACCGCCGCTCCCGCCGTCGTCCTCACCATCGCAGGCTCGGAGGCCACCGGCGGTGCCGGAGCCCAGGCCGACCTGAAGACCTTCCAGGAGCTGGGCGTCTTCGGCATCGCCAACCTCACGTGCATCGTCTCGTTCGATCCGAACAATGAGTGGAACCACCGTTTCGTGCCGGTGGACCAGGATGTCATCGCGCACCAGCTGGAAGCGACGACGGCGGCCTATGGTGCCGCTTCCGGCGCACCTTCCGTGCTGGATACCGTGAAGATCGGCATGCTGGGCAGCCCGGCAACGATTTCAACCGTGGCCTCCGCGCTGTCTGCCGGTGCGTTCGGCAACGTAGTCCTGGATCCGGTACTCATCTGCAAGGGGCAGGAGCCCGGACACGCGCTGGACACGGATCAGGCGCTGAAGACCCAGATCCTGCCGCTGGCCACATTCGTCACACCCAACCACTTCGAGGCCGAGTCGCTGTCCGGCCTGGAGATCACCGACGTCGAGTCCCTCAAGGCTGCGGCCATCCGGATCCACGAACTGAGCGGAGCCACAGTGCTGGCCAAGGGTGGCGTGCGGCTGTCCGGGCCTGACGCCGTGGATGTGTTCTACGACGGCGAAACCCTGGAGGTCCTGGCCGCCCCGAAGGTGGGCGAGGTGGCCGTCTCCGGCGCCGGCTGCTCACTCGCCGCGGCGGTGACTGCCGAACTGGCCAAGGGTGCGTCGCCGCTGGAGGCAGCACGGTCCGCCAAGGAGTTCGTGACCGCCGGCATCCGGAACCGCGTGGCCTCCGGCGCCCCGTTTGACGCCCTCTGGCAGGGCGGCCCGCGCTAACCCTGGCCCCGCTGACCCTGGCTCGGACGTCAGGAGCGGGGGTCGGCCACTGCTCCCATGAAGAGCGGTACCCCGGTTTCGACGTGCACGACCTGGTAATGGAACGGCCGGTCGAAATCGATGGTCTGCTCCGGCCGGGGCGGGGCGCTGGTGACCATGCCGTTGATCTGGGTTACCGCGGCAGCCACAGTTCCCTTCTCGGCCACCGTGATGTTGGCCGCCTGGGCGGCCTGCGTGATGGCTATCTCCGGCTGGATCGCACTGAAATCCTCAGTGGTTGTGAGGGTCTTCTGCAGCCCGGCTGCTTCGAGGACCCTGCGGAGGTCGAAGCTGCATCTGTGGTCCCACCGCGGCAACTGGATCTGTACGGTCGCCAGCGGTGCGGCGTCCAGGGCATCGGCCATTTTCCTAAGTCCTGATGCCCTGAATAGGGCCGGGGCATCTGTTCCGGAGTCCGGAAGGACAAGCCGCATCACGAATCCCTCGGCATACGGAAGGTCCACACCCCGCCAGCCGGGGCCTTCGGCGTACTTCATCTCAAGCAGGTTGTGCATGGCGGGGACGTCGATCTGCTCTCCCCTGGCCGTCGTGAAGGGCAGATCCTCTGTGGAGCCCGGGTCAAACGGGGCCCGCCAGGCCGCCGCGAAGTACACCGAATTGAGGAGGCTGAACGTGTTCCGGGGATCGTACTTTGCGGGCGCCTCCTTGATCCGGCCACGGGTGTTTTTGTCCACCCAGGCATCGATCGCGGGCTTGGTCTCGCCCTGGTTGCTGAAGTCCACCGGATAGACGCCGGTTCCGTAGTGCCTCGCCAGAGTGTTCAGGTAGGCCTCGCCGGTTGGCACCTCCCTGTCCACGAACAGTCCATTGGCCACATGCATGACAGGCTTTCGGGGCGGATTGTCCTCGTCCACGGTGGCCGGGTCGCCGTCGAACTTGGCCAGGGACGCGAGCAGCGCGTTCATGGCCTCGTCACGCCCGTCCCGTGGCAGCCCCAGCACGGCATCCAGTTCGGCGGCCGTTTCCCCGGACGCCCCGGCGCGGAGCATCGCGAGGGCAACCAGCAGGCTCCCGGGCGAGGACACCACGTTCCCGCCTGTCCCGTTACCGCCGTCGGCGAGCAGTGCTTGGCCGAGCCCAAGGGCGGAGTTCCGGAAAGCGCGAAGTTCGGCGGCGTAAGCCGTGGCATCCAGCGCAACCCGGTCCACGCCGTCGGCCTTCAACATGGCCGGCACCGGGGCCGAACATGCCGCCGCGAGCGCGACGGCGGCGGAAGCCGCCACTATTTTGGCCATTCGAATCCTGTTCATTGCAGTCCTCGGCTCGTCCGCAGAACTCCGTACGTCCACAGTCAACCAGCGGGCACTGACAGTATCGATGCCGGACCGGTCACGGTTTGCCGTCGGTTTGGTTTCACTCCCCGCCCCTCTCGCACTTTCCGCAACGTTTTCGGCAACGCTCTCTCAGTGCCGCGGGGGCGTATTCTCGAGGCACCCGGACTCGTGGAGGAGAGCCTCATGGCCCAGCAGTTCGACAGCGTCGACGAGTACATCGCGCAGTTTCCCGCCGAAGTGCAGGATGTCCTCCAGGAGGTCCGGCGCCGATGCCGCGAGGCTGTCCCGGACTCCGGGGAGATGATCAGCTACGGCATCCCCACGGTCACCCTTGGCGGCAAGTACGTGGTGTACTTCGCGGGTTGGGCGCACCACATCTCGGTGTATCCGGTGCCCTCCGGCGACGACGCCTTCCAGTCAGACATCGCGCCCTTCCGGACTGGCAAGGGCACCCTCAAATTCCCCCTGGGCAAGCCGGTCCCCTACGGCCTCATCGGACGGACGGCTGCGCTTCTCGCCGCCGAACGACGGGCGCGGTAACCGCTATCGCCGGGGAATGTTCCTGAGGTTGCTGCGGGCCATGCTCACCGCCTCGCCGGCGCCGCGGTTCAGGACCACCTTGGACATGGCAGTGGCGAACCCCAGAACCTGCGAGCCTTTGATCTTGGGCGGAATTGAAAGGGCCTTGGGATCGGTGATGAGTTCCACGAGCGAGGGCCCGGGATGGGCGAAGGCCTCCCGGTAGGCGTCCTCGATCCTGGTTGGATCAGTGACCCGAACCGCGTGGAAGCCGAGCGCATGGGCGACAGCCGAGTAATCGGCGTCGGGCACGTCAACACCGAAGTCCGGCAGCCCGTCCACCAGCATTTCGAGCTTGACCATGCCAAGCGTGGAGTTGTTGAACACCACTACGTTCACTGGCAGCCGGTGCGCGGCAACCGTGATGAGCTCGCCCAGCAGCATGGACAGCCCTCCGTCGCCCGAGACGGAAATGACCTGGCGGTCCGGATACGCCACCTGCGCCCCGATCGCGTGCGGCAGCGCGTTGGCCATGGAACCGTGAAGATACGAGCCGATCAGCCTGCGGGTGCCCAGCGGGTTGATGTAGCGGGCGGACCACACGTTGCACATGCCGGTGTCCGCGGTGAAAATTGCGTCTTCGGCCGCCACCTGGTCCAGGAGCGAGGCGGCGTATTCGGGATGGATGGGTACTTTCTTCCCGACGTTCCGGGTGTATGCGCCGACGGCCTTGTTCATGAGCCTGTCGTGCTTCTTCAGCATCTGGTTGAGGAAACGCCGGCTCTTCTTCGGAGCCACCAGCGGCATCAGCACCTTGAGCGTCGGCAGCACGTCCCCGTGGACGGCTATGTCGACGTCGGTCCGCCGGCCGAGCTTGTGGGCGGCACGGTCCACCTGTGCTGTGCGGGTGTCCGGCAGGAACTGGTCGTAGGGAAAATCGGTCCCCAGCAGGATCAGCAGGTCGGCGTCCTCGATCCCCTCCGCCGCGGCGCCATAACCCAGCAGGCCGGTCATGCCGATGTCGTACGGGTTGTCGTACTGCAGAAAGTCCTTGCCCCGCAGCGTGTGCCCCACCGGCGCGCCGATCAGCTCCGCGAGCGCGATAACCTCGTCATGGGCTCCATGGGTGCCGGCCCCGCCGAAGATGGCCACCTTGTCCGCCGCGTTGATGGCATCGGCGAGTTCCCGGACGCTTTCCTGCGACGGGATGAGGGTTGCGGGCCGGAAGTTAGCGGGAAGCGGGGTTTCGCCCGTGGCCTCCATGCCGGCTATGTCGCCGGGAAGGGTGACGACGGCGACTCCGCCGAGGGCGACGGCATGCTGGATGGCGCTGTGCATCACCCGCGGCGCCTGTTCCGGGGTGCTGATGAGTTCCGAGTAGACGGAGCACTCGTTGAAGATCCGGTCCGGATGGGTTTCCTGGAAGAAGCCGCTGCCGATCTGTTTGCTGGGGATGTGCGAGGCGATGGCCAGGACGGGTGCGCCGGAACGGTTGGCGTCATACAGGCCGTTGATCAGGTGCAGGTTGCCCGGGCCGCAGGAGCCGGCGCACACGGCAAGCTTCCCTGTCAGCTGGGCCTCAGCCGCGGCGGCAAAGGCTGCGGCTTCCTCGTGCCGGACGTGGATCCAGTCGATGCCGCCCTGCTTTGAGCCGCCGGTCTGGCGGACGGCGTCGACAATCGGATTGAGGCTGTCCCCGACGATTCCGTAGATTCGCCGGACGCCGGCAGCCTGGAGTTGTTCGATGAGCTGGGTTGCAAGTTCCTTGGCCATGGGTGCACGCTCCCGCAATCAGTTGGTGGGCTGACAAGGGCCAATATAGTCCGCGTACCTTGGCAGGGTCTCAGGTGCAGGACCGGTGGGCCCGTTTTCCACATACGGACTCGACCCCATGGAGTCCCAGTGTCCCCGCTCTTAGCGTGGTGGAAGGGCAATCTGCCTGTCTCCCTATTCACAGTGAGGATCGACTTTGGCCAACAAATCACGCCGCCGCCGGTTGAAAAAACGAAACACCCGTAGTGGGCATCCGGCCGGGCGACGCGCCCCCAGACCAGTTCTCTGCGCACCGAACCAGCGCGACCAGGAGATGGGTTCCCTGATCGAATTCATCACCTGGCACCGGGAGCACGGGACATCGCCTGACAACCGTCCTGTCCTGGAGCACATGATGAAGTTCTTCACGGCTTACGCGCACATCTCTGACGGGGCCGCAGTAACCGAGATGGACCCTGAACTCATCGCTGCACTTGTGGCATCGCTCATTGAATATGATGCCGAATTAGCAGCCTCTTTCTGTGCTTCACTGCACGAATACATTCACTTTCTGGTGGATACGGGCCGGTGGTCCGGCACTCGCGAAGGCAAACGGGCTTTGCACACCGTCGTCTATCACGGGATGCACCACGAAAATCTTCTGCCGCGGGGTGGCCGCGGAGGCAGACCGGCCCCGTTGAAAAGGCTTGCCGCAACAACCGGCGATTGTCCGGGAAAGCCGACCAAAACTGCGTAAGCGTGGCAGGAAAGCCTGCACGAACTGCGAGAGAGTCCGTCAGTTCCGGAGCAGGCTCCTAACTTCCCGAGTGGGCCTGCAGGAACGTGTACACCTCGGTCTCGTCCACGCCGGGGAAGGCGCCAGGGGGCATGGCCGCCAGCAGGTGCGCATGGGCGCGGGCGGACGGCCAGGCGTTTCCTGCCCACTCCGAGGTCAGCGAGGCCGGCGGCCGCTTGCAGCAGTTGGGGTCAGGGCAGTTGGACGTGGCCCGCGCCGTGGTCTCGCGGCCGCGGAACCACTTGACGTGCTGGTACGGGACACCAATACTCAGCGAGAACTGTCCGGTGGCCGAGCGGTCCGTTCGGGCGGTGCACCAGTACGTGCCGGAAGGCGTGTCCGTGTACTGGCTGTAGGCGCTGAATTTGTCCGGCACATCGAACACGGCCCGGGACGTCCAGGCCTTGCAGGACGGCTGCCCCTCGATGGCGCCCGTGTGGTCCTGTGGGAAGTTCACGCCGTCGTTCTCGTACGCCTTGTAGATGATCCCGCTCTGGTGGGTCTTCTGGAAATGGGTGGTGATCCCCAGGTGTTTGGTGGCCAGATTCGTGAAGCGGTGTGCCGCGGTCTCGTAGGACACCGCGAAGGCATCCCGGATGTCCTCGACCGCAATCTCCTTCGCGGCCTTCGCTTTTTGCAGAAATTCCACGGTGGCCTGCTCGGGCAGGAGGAGTGCAGCGGCGAAATAGTTGGTGGCTACACGCTGGGCCAGGAAGTCGCCGTAGTTCTTGGGCGTCTCATGTCCCAGGACGTAGTGCCCCAAAGCCTGCAGCAGCACCGATCGGGGGTCGTGGTCCTGCCGCTGGCTCTGCGTCAGGTAAATTTTGCGGTTCTTCAAATCGGTCACCGAGCGCGTGGAATGCGGCAAATCACCCACGTGATGGAGGGTGAATCCGAGGTGCGCCGCGATGTCCGCAATAACGTGCTGGCTCAACGGCCCGGACGTGTAGCCAACCTCCTTCAGCACCTTCTGCGCCTCGGCCTCGTACTCCGGAAAATAGTTGCCGCGTTCGCGCATCATGGCGCGCAGTTCACCGTTCGCGCGGCGGGCTTCCTCAGGTGTCGCGACCTGCTCGTTCATCTTGCGTTCGAGCTCGTGGAGGAGGCCCACCTGGGCCTCGAGGACATCCATCGGCAACCGTGAGCTGATGCGGATTTTGGGCAGGTTCAGGGACTCGTAGAGCGGGCCGCGCTGGTACCGTTCGAGCTCGATTTCCAGGGCCGCCCGGCGGCTCGGCGGCTCGGCCCCCAGCAGCTGGTCAATGCCGACGCCGAGGGCCCCGGCCAGGTGCTGCAGGAGTCCGAGTTTTGGTTCCCGCTTGCCGTTCTCGATGAGGCTCAGCTGGCTGGGCGCGGTCCCGACGGCGGCGCTCAGGTCATCGAGGGTCAGGCCGGCCTGCTTGCGCAGGTGGCGCACGCGGCGGCCCAGCGCGATCACGTCCAGTTCGGCCGTCGGCGGGGACGACGGCGGCTGTGAGACTTCCCTGTTCCAGCTTGAAGGCGACATTTCTGAAGAATACGTGAAGAAACGCATTTCTTTCCAGCTTTTTCCTCTAGAAAGCGCTTTGGAAGTGCAGAAAAGTAGGTGTCACGAAGGAAAACCCCTCCGGAAACTGGCCGGACCTGCAAAGGCGCAGGGACGGCCGGCCCGGAAACCAGAACCCCCGGAATGGCCCGGGAGCTAACAAGGAGACAAAGATGACTGCAGCATTTGAGCCCACCCAGCAGACGCCCGAACAGCAGGCCGCCGCACTGGAGCTCGAGTGGGCTGCCAACCCGCGCTGGGAAGGTGTCACTCGGGACTATGCAGCCGCCGACGTCGTCCGCCTCCGCGGCAGGGTCTCCGAAGAGCACACCCTGGCAAAGCGCGGCTCCGAAAAGCTCTGGAAGCAGCTGACCGGGGAGCACAAGGAAGGCAAGTACACCAACGCCCTGGGCGCCCTTACCGGCAACCAGGCCGTGCAGCAGGTCAAGGCCGGCCTCCGAGCCATCTACCTCTCCGGCTGGCAGGTGGCCGCCGACGCCAACCTCTCCGGCCACACCTACCCGGACCAGTCCCTGTACCCCGCCAACTCCGTACCGCAGGTTGTCCGCCGCATCAACAACGCCCTCCTCCGCGCCGACCAGATCGAGTTCTCCGAGGGCATCCAGACGGTCGAGGACTGGCTGGTTCCGATCGTCGCCGACGCCGAGGCCGGCTTCGGCGGCCCCCTGAACGCGTACGAGCTGATGAAGTCCATGATCGCCGCCGGCGCCTCGGGCGTGCACTGGGAAGACCAGCTCGCCTCCGAGAAGAAGTGCGGCCACCTCGGCGGCAAGGTCCTGATCCCCACCCAGCAGCACGTCCGGACCCTGAACGCCGCCCGCCTGGCAGCCGACGTCGCCGGCACCCCGAGCGTCGTCATCGCCCGCACCGACGCCGAGGCGGCAACGCTGATCACTTCCGACGTCGACGAACGTGACCAGGAATTCATCACTGGCGAACGCACCCCCGAAGGCTTCTACAAGGTCCGCAACGGCATCGAACCCTGCATCGCCCGCGCCAAGGCCTACGCCCCCTACTCCGACCTCATCTGGATGGAAACCGGCACCCCGGACCTGGAGCTGGCCCGCAAGTTCGCCGAAGCCGTCAAGGCCGAGTTCCCGGACCAGATGCTCTCCTACAACTGCTCGCCGTCGTTCAACTGGCGCAAGCACCTGGACGACGCCACCATCGCCAAGTTCCAGCGTGAACTCGGCGCCATGGGCTTCACCTTCCAGTTCATCACCCTGGCCGGATTCCACGCCCTCAACTACTCGATGTTCGACCTCGCCCACGGATACGCCCGCGAAGGCATGAGCGCCTACGTCGAACTGCAGGAGAAGGAATTCGCCTCCGAGTCCCGCGGCTACACCGCAACCAAGCACCAGCGCGAAGTCGGCACCGGCTACTTCGACGACATCTCCACTGCGCTCAACCCGAACGCATCCACTTTGGCTCTCGTGGGATCCACCGAAGAAGGCCAGTTCCACTAAATCTTTCCCAACCAGATCGCAGTAGATGCCGTTTTGAGCCTTCAAAACGGCATCTACTGCCAGTCAGTTGGGTGTCCCAAGGAGACAGAAATGAACAGCTTCACCGACAACTTCACGATCAACGGGATCACTCTGACTGCCCAGCCGATTTGCCGGCAGGGCGAGGTGCTTACACCGGATGCACTGGCTTTCGTTGCCAGGCTGCACAAGGCCACGGCCGGACGGCGCGAGGAACTGCTTCGGGCACGGCGGGCACGCAGGGACGACATCGCCCGCGGACAGGACCCCCGGTTCCTGCGGGAAACGGAGGAAATCCGGAACGATCCGCACTGGCGCGTCGCTCCCCCGGCCCCCGGGCTGGAAGACCGCCGGGTGGAAATCACGGGCCCGGTGGACCGCAAGATGACCATCAACGCCCTGAACTCCGGCGCCAAGGTCTGGCTGGCGGACATGGAAGACGCCTCCACGCCGTCGTGGCGCAACGTCATCCAGGGCCAGTTGAACCTCACGGACGCGCTGGAGCGCCGCATCGACTTCATCTCGCCGGAGGGCAAGGAATACCGGCTCAAGGCGGCCGAGGACCTGCCCACCATCGTGGTCCGCCCCCGCGGCTGGCACCTTCCGGAGAAGCACATGCTGATCAACGGCGAACCCATCGCCGGCGGCATCGTGGACTTCGGCCTGTACTTCTTCCACAACGCCCGCCGCCTCCTGGCGCAGGGCAAGGGCCCGTACTTCTACCTGCCGAAGATCGAAAACCACCTCGAAGCCCGGCTCTGGAACGACATCTTCATCCTGGCCCAGGACCTGCTCGGCATCCCGCAGGGCACCATCCGCGCCACGGTGCTGATCGAAACCATCACCGCCGCCTTCGAGATGGAAGAGATCCTCTACGAACTCCGCGACCACGCCGCGGGCCTGAACGCCGGCCGCTGGGACTACATCTTCTCCCTCATCAAGAACTTCCGCACCCGCGGCCCACGCTTCGTCCTGCCGGACCGCGGCCAGGTGACCATGACCGCCCCGTTCATGCGGGCCTACACCGAACAGCTTGTGCGCGCCTGCCACAAGCGCGGCGCCATGGCTATTGGGGGCATGGCCGCCGCAGTTCCCAACCGCAAGGATGAGGCCGCGAACGCCAACGCCTTCGAGAAGGTCCGTGCGGACAAGACCCGCGAGGCAGCCGACGGTTTCGACGGCTCGTGGGTGGCCCACCCGGACCTGGTCCCCGTGTGCCGGGACGTGTTCGACAACGTCCTCGGCCACAAGCCCAACCAGCTGGACCGGCTGCGGGAGGACGTGACCCCTGACGACCGCGCGCTGATCAACGTCGCCGCCACGCACGGCACCATCACCGAACAGGGCATCCGGAACAACATCGAAGTAGGCATCCGCTACATCGAGTCCTGGCTCCGCGGCAACGGAGCAGTCGCGATCCACAACCTGATGGAGGACGCCGCCACCGCGGAGATCTCCCGCTCACAGCTCTGGCAGTGGATCTACTCCCGTGCCATCACGGACCACGGCGAGATCATCAGCCGGGAATGGGTGCAGGAGATGCTGGACGAGGAGTTCGCCCGCCTGGAGCGCTTCGACGGTGACCGGTTTGCCGACGCCCGCGACATCTTCGAAGAGGTCACGCTGAGCGACAAGTTCCCCAGCTTCCTCACCGTCCCCGCCTACGCCCGGTACCTGCACGAAGCCCGGGAGGGCATCGATGCCACGGCCGAGGCCATCGAGGACGAACTCGTCGCCGCCTAGCAACAGCCCAGGCACCGCAGCCTGGACCGGCGCAGATTTCCGCCCGCCGGGCCGCCACGCCCTTCGCAACAGGCACCCCGAAGGCCGGGGAGGCGGTCCGGCAGCGGAACCATCCTTAAGGCGCGAACGGACACTTAAGCACCCTGACAGGGGCCACAAGTGTCCGTTCGCGCTTGGGTTTAACGGAACGTACGACGGCGGTACGCGCCTTAGCGCTGGCGGGGCACCTTGCGTACCGAGAGGGTGGTTGGAATGAAGAACGCCAGCACGGAACCGAGGATCAGCAGGAGCGGCACCGACCAGGTCCCCGAGACGCTGTGGACGTAGCCCACCACGGTCGGAGCCAGCGCCGCGAAGCAGTAGCCGACGCCCTGGACGACCGCAGACATCCTGCCCGCCGAGGCCTGGTCCCGGGCAAGCTTGATGATCGCAATGAAGATCAGGGTGATGCCGCCGCCCTGCGCCACTCCCCCGAGCGAGGACCACAGCCACCACAGCTGGGGAACGAACAGCAGCCCCAGCGGAACGGTCAGCCACATGGCACCCAAGGTGACCGCAACCGCCGTCGTACTCATGAACCGGGCCGCGAGCGGCACACCCAAGCTGCCGGCGATGGCCATGATCTGGAACAGGGAGGAGCCTGTGCCCGCAGCCGCCGGCGTCATGCCGAGTTCATCGGACAGCAGGGTGGGCAGCCATGCGGTCACGCCGTAATAGGAGATGGCCTGGCCGGCGAACCCAACCGTCAGGCCCGCCGTGATCCATTGCGACGCCGGGCGGCCGGCTGCGGGCGGGCCGCCGGAACCGTCGTCGGCCGCCGGGACGAAGGCCCGCCGCCCGGACGCGAAAACCCAGAAGCCGATGGCCGCAATGGCAAAGGCCGCAGAGGCCGCAACGGCGGCCCGCCAGCCGGCCAATTCGGCCAGCGGCGCCGTAATCACGGAGGTGGCGAACGATCCGACGTTCAGGGCAGCCGTGTAGATGCCCATCGCAGTCCCCTGGCGCCGCGGCGAAAAGTCCCGCCGGATGATCAGCGGCACCGCGATGTTGCCCACGGTGATGGCCAGGCCGAGGATGACCGTTCCCGCCATCACCATGGCGCCGCTGCCGGCCGACCGGACCGCGACGCCGGCCAGGACCCCCGCGAGCGTGAGGGTGATGGCCAGTTCCGCGCCAAACCTGCGCCCGGCGAGTGAGGCAAGGGGCGCCGCGAGCGAGAAACACAGCACGGGGATGCCGGTCAGCAGACCCAGCTCCACGGGCGAGAACCCCAGTTCCTGCTGCATCGGCCCCAGAACCGGAGCCACCGCCACGAACGGTCCCCGCATGTTCAGCGCGATGAGGCCGATGCAGGCAAGGAGTATCCAGCTGCGGGGAATCGCGGTTCCGGTGGCGCCCCTCATGCGGTGCAGGGGGCAGGGGGCTGGAAGCGGGAACGGGGTTTCATCACTCCTATTGCTATCACGCGGCGCCCCGAACGGCGGGAAGTCCGCTCATGGCTGGGGCCACAAGTGTCCGTTCGCGCTCAGCACGTTCCTTTAGGGGGTGTTCAGGAACCAGTCGCGGGGTGCGTTGCTGACGCCCGGCTCCTCGCGGAACCGGCCCGGCTGCGCCACCCAGCCAACTCCGTTCGCGATCACCTGCCGGATCTCCGGCTGGTGGTACACGGGGTACTCCTGGTCGCCGGGGCTGAAGTAGAAGATCCGGCCCTTCCCGCGCGTGAATGTCACGCCTGAGCGGAACACCTCGCCGCCTTCGAAGGAGCTGATGAAGATGAGGTCGTCGGGCTCCGGAATGTCGAAGAGTTCGCCGTACATCTCCTGCTTCGGGATGACGATGGGGCTTTCCACTCCGGCGGCGATCGGGTGCGAGGGCTTCACGGTCCACACGAGTTCCCGCTCGCCCTCGTTGCGCCACTTCAGGGAGCAGGTGGTTCCCAGGAGCCGGGTGAAGATCTTCGCGAAGTGCCCGGAGTGCAGGACGACCAGGCCCATGCCGCCCAGGACGTGGCGCTGGACGCGGTCCACCACTTCGTCGCTGACGTCGCCGTGTGCCCAGTGGCCCCACCACAGGAGCACGTCAGTGGCGGCAAGTGTCTCCTCGGAGAGGCCGTGCTCCGGATCGGCGAGGGTGGCGGTGCTGATATTCGAGTCCGGGTAGAAGCCCCTCAATCCATCGGCAATGGCGCCATGCATGCCGTTGGGATACATCTCGGCCATGGTTTCCGGCTGGTTGCGGGCCTCGTGGACGCCTTCGTTCCAGACCAGGATGTTGAGTTTTTCAGTCATGTCAGAGCCTCACTTCGCGCTGTTCGAGGGCGGATTTGTAGCAGGCGTCAAGCACCAGGGCGCGGGTCAGGGCAAGTGACCCGTCGTGGGCGCCCCATACAGTCTCCCCGCCGCGGACGGCCTCCACAAAGTCCTCCACCACGGCCTGGTGGGCCCGGCCCGGCTCGGCCACCACCACGTAGTCGGCGTTCTCGCCGTCCTTCTCCTTGAAGATCCGGACGTCTGCGACGGGTACGTTGGAGGCCCCGACGGCGCGCAGTTCGGCACCGCCGTCAGTACCGTACACGGTGAAGTCGATCAGGTCCTCCTCCTCCCGGTAGGCTGCCCAGCCGGCCTCGAGGATCAGCGTGCCGCCGCCTTCAAGCCGGATGAACGCCGAGGCGAAGTCCTCCACCTCGAACTTGTGCGTGGACTTCATGGCGGTGTAGCGGGCGTTGCCGCCCAGGCCGCGGGGGCCGAGTTCGGAGTGCGTCGACGCCGAGACGGACAGCACCTTGGGCTCGCCCAGCAGGTGCAGGGCGTAGTCCAGGACGTGGACGCCGATGTCTGCCAGCGGGCCGCCGCCGGCCAGGGCCGGGTTGGTGAACCAGCTGCCGAGCATGGGGATGCCCTGCCGCCGGAGCCACGACGCTTTGGCGTAGTAGGGCCGGCCCAGTTCGCCGTCGTCGATGATGCCCTTCAGCTTCTGGATATCGCCGCGGCGGCGGTGGTTGAAGGCCACGTCCAGGACGCGGCCGGCCTTCCGCGCCGCTTCCACCATCTGCCGGCCTTCCTCGCCGTTGCGGGCCAGGGGTTTTTCGTTCAGGACGTGCAGCCCGCGTTCCAGCGCGGCGATCGCGATCGGGGCGTGCAGGAACGTCGGCACGGCCACGCTCACGGCGTCGAGCCCTTCAAGCTCGATCAGGTCCTCCCAGCGCGCAAACGTGTGGGGCACGCTGTACTCGTCCTTGATCTTCGCCAACAGGTCCGCCTCCATCGCGGCGACCGCGACGAGCTCCACGCCGTCCATGTTCTTGTAGGCCTTGATGTGCTGCTGGCCGGCCCAGCCGATGCCGACGACGCCGACCCTTAGTGGCGCGTTTTTCTGCGTACTCAATGTTCAAGACTCCGTTTCGCTGACGATGCCGAAGCTCACTCCGCGTTCAAACCACACGAACGTGCCTGTTGCCATACTGTCTTGATATCCCTTCGCTGGCTACGCGGCTACCCTTTCGGAACCCAGTCTCAATGCTTTGAAGAACCAGCTAACAGGGTGGGGGCCAGCTCTTTGAGTTGGAGCACGAGCCATGGGCTCAGAGCCCATGGTGCCGATTCCGCTGCTGTGAGCAGATCTGGCACCGAAACCCACCGATACTCGCACACCTCCGACTGCCGGGGCACTATCGAACCCGTCGTGACGGCGGTGAACACAGGGCACAGCTCATTCTCTACAATTCCATTCGGGTCAACAGCCCGGTACCTGAATTCCGGCAGGCGCTCCTGCACGTCGGATAGCTCGATTCCGAGTTCCCAGCGGCCTCTTCGTCGGATCGCGTCCATCATGTTTTCCCCCGGGGCCGGATGCCCGCAGAAGGAATTCGTCCACACTCCCGGCCAAGCAACCTTTGTAAGTGCCCGCCTGGTAACGAGAATTTGCCCCGATCGGTCGAACAAGTAGCAGGAAAACGCAAGGTGCAACGGCGTGTTGTGGCTATGGATTTCCTCCTTGGCCGCTGACCCACAGGCCTGGCCGTTTTCGTCGAGGAGTACTACCTGCTCTTTGTCTGTCATAGCTGAGCCTCATAGGTAACTCCGAAGGGGACCTCCGGCGACAGCGCCGCAGTGTATCTGCCGGCCGCGTGGCGGACGAGTAGTATTCCGAGGCCTGCCATGTCTATCGACTTCTGTTGTAACTGCCGGACAGCAGCGTCAATACGCTCATCCCGCAGCTCATGACTTTCCACCTCGATATGGATGGGATGTGTAACAGTCATCGGATCCTCCATTACGCCTCACTATGGAGAGCTATCCCCGCCTGCCTGCAGAATATCCTGGAACGCGGGGACGGACGCTGGGCAAACGGCGGAAGCCGGGCTGTACGCCCCATAGGAACAAAGCCCGGCTTCCGCGGCGGATACAAGTGGTCCTGTTAGAACCGGATACCCCGAAGGTAGTTGTAGCCCACCTCGGCCGTCTGCAGCGGCGTGACGTCGGGCCGGTCGTTCTCCACGATGAATTCCTTGGGAGTGTGCGCCCGGAAAATGCGTGCGAAGTCGATTTTTCCGGTCCCGAGGTCGGCGAAGTCGCCTGCGGCGTCGCGGTCCTTCACGTGGTACTGCAGGACCTTCTGGGGAGCCTGGAGGATGGTGTCGATGGCGAACTGGATCGGATCCTTCGCACCGACGCCAAAACCGGCGGTCACGGCCCAGTAAAGGTCCACCTCAAGGTGGACCAGGCTGGGGTCGAGGCGGCTGGTGAAGATGTCCCAGGGAGTCAGGCCGCCGCCAAGGTCCGTGGTGAACTCGTGGGCGTGGTTGTGGTAGCCGTACTTCACGCCAGCCTGCTGCGCGACAGCTGCTTCAGCGTTCATCTGGTCCGCCCAGCGGCGCCAGTCATCCGCAGAGCTGGAAACCAGGTAGGGCACGTTAATGTGGGTCTGGCCGAGAGTTACAGCGTTGGCGAGCTTGGTCTCCAGGGCTGCCGGTGTGGCGCTGATTCCGTCATGGCTCGAGGAAGGGGTGATGCCAAGCGAATCAAGGGTCGAGCGCATCGCTTCGGCGGTGCGGCCGTACAGGCCGGCGAGCTCTACCTTGGTGAAGCCGAAGCTGGCCAGGCTCGCCAGCGTGGCGTCAACGCCCTGGCCACTCATGATGGAGCGCAGCGTGTACAGCTGAATGCTGATCAGTCCCGGGGGAACCGGCCGGCCAGCAGCCTGGGGAGCCGGAGCCGCGACTGCAGCGGTTCCGCCGATACCGGCGAGGCCGACGCCCACGCCGGCCGCTACTGCTCCCTTAAGGAAGCCGCGGCGATCGACGCCCTTTTCTTCCAGCGAGCGACGAAGGGCGCCTGGGGCATTGAATCCGAAGCACATGAGTTGCCTTTCCTGACAGTAAGTGCGGTCCTCCACCGAATGGGGGGAGGGAAAGCGGGCATAGCTGCATCGCAGCGGCGTGTTGGATGTTCGCGGCAGCCACTGAACGCGGCCAAAGGGCAGGCCACCCCCGGTTAGTTGCTTCACCCGCAGCGTCTTCGCCACGGGCTCCGCGCTACCATTCCCAGTGATCAGTAACAGACGCGATAGGGGCAGGAACTCATGCGTGCAAAGGGGCTGTGCGCTCTCGCTGGCAAGAGTTCCCTGATTTCACGCGCTTGTAGACGCCTGAAACCCAGGCAGAAAGTATTCGCTTTCCCCCTGGCCGGGCGACGGCGTCTCGCTTACTCGAAGCATTATCACCGTCGACCGGACTTCTGATGTGAGCCTATTCCCGCCTTTTGTTGCGTGTCAAGCAAAAGTCGGCAAGACGCCGGAACAAGTGTCCCGGCTAGCTTGCCTGGGAGCCGGTCAGACCCAAAACCATCTCGTCGATCCGCTGCGGGGACATGGCATGGTGGATAGCCAGCATGCTGGCGCCGAGCACGCCCGCATCGAGCCCTGACGTGGACTGCACAATCTGGAGGTGCTGGGTCGCCAGCGGCATGGTGCGCGAGTAGACCACTTCCCGGATGCCCGCGATGAAGTGCTCGCCCGTCAAAGCCATGGATCCGCCGATGACGATCACTGCCGGGTTGATCAGGCTGATGCAGGCCGAAAGAACCTCACCCACGTCCCTGCCGGCCTGGCGGACGGCATGGACCGCCTCCGTACTGCCGGCTCCAACCAGCCTCACCACGTCTTCGCTGCTGGTTGCTTCCAGCCCCAGAGCGCGCAGTTTCGATGCGACAGCCGGGCCGGACGCAACCGCTTCCAGGCAGTCAGTATTACCGCAGTGGCACGGCGCCCCCGATCCGCTGTGCACCCTGACATGGCCGATATCACCGGCCACGCCGTCTGCACCGCGCTGGAGCATCCCGCTGGAGACGATGCCCGAGCCAATACCGGTGGCGACTTTGACGAAAATCAGATCATCCACGTTGGGCCAGGCAACATTGCGCTCCCCGAGGGCCATGATGTTCACGTCATTGTCCACGAGGACCGGAACCTGGAAGTGCGCCTGCAGGTAGCCAGGGACATCGAAGCCGTTCCAGCCAGGCATAATCGGGGGGTTGATCGGCCGTCCGGTCCGATGCTCCACCGGCCCGGGGAGGCCGATGCCGATGGCCAGGAGGTCTGTCATGGAGCGACCGGAGGCCTGAAGCAGTTCGGACGCCAGTTCAACAACGGCCTGCAGAACGGCGTCCGGGCCCTGCGTCACTTCGATTGCCCGCCCGTCCTCCTGCAGACGGTGTCCCGTGAGATCGGTAACCGCGAGCCGCAGGTGGGACGCTCCAATGTCAACGCCGAGGACAATCTTGCTGCCGGCCTTCAAGGCAATGCGCGAGGAGGGGCGGCCGCCCGTGGAAACCGCGTCGTCCACGAAGCCAACCAACCCAAGTTCCATGAGCGCCTCGATGCGCAGCGTCACCGTGGAACGGGCCAGGCCCATCTGCTCCGCGAGCTCGCTTCGGGTACGCGGGCGTCCGTCTCGAAGAATCTGGAACAGGTCACTCGCTCCGGACGAACCGAGGCCGTTGAAGCTACTTATGTCATCCATCGATCAATTACAGCACATTCGTCGACGGAACGCCCTTGTACCCGACCAGCCTTGGGCTTGAAACGTCAAGCGCTCTTTACTAGGGCTTCACGGGAATGAAGTCGGCCCTAAACCTGACCTGATTCGCTGCAAGTCGCGCCCGCATTTACGGCTTTATATCGAGCGATACCAAACATTCGTTGTTCGGTCGTCATTACTCGTGCTAGGTTTCCTTCTGTGATCGACGCCACCGTTTGGCTCGCTTGTTAGCCCGATCTTTGGCAGACCGCAGCACCACTTCAAGGAGGAAGATTTGCGCAGAAAAACGGACACATCAGCTGAAGGGACGCCAGGCCTGGGCGCGGAATCAACCTCCCATTCCTACGGCAAGACAGGCATCTGGCTGGTCGGCGCCCGCGGTTCCGTGGCGACAACAGCCACCGTGGGACTGGCCGCCATCTCTGCGGGGCTCGCGAACGCCACCGGTTGCGTCACCGAACAGGAGTCATTTGGCGAAGTCGCGCTGCCCGACTTTGCGGACCTCGTGGTGGGCGGCCATGACATCAGCAATGTCTGCATTGCGAAGCGTGCCGAGGCGCTGGTCGAGTCAGGCATGCTGCCGCTTCACCTCGTCGAATCTGTCCGGTCCCAGCTGGTGGAAGCCGACCAGCGCGTGCGGCCCGGCTACGATTCGGCGCAACAGTCGGAGACGCAGGCTGGAGCGGCCCGCAGGCTGGCGCAGGACATCCTTGACTTCAAGCGCTCCCACGGTCTGAGCCGCGTCATTGTTCTTGACGTCGCTTCCACTGAAGCGCCGGTTGAACCGCTCCCCGAGTTCGAGGACGCAGATCTGCTGCTGGCCGCGCTGGAGGACCCTGCGCGCTCGGTGCTGCCACCCAGCTCGCTTAGCGCCTATGCCGCCGTCCTCGCCGGTTCTCCCTACGTGTGCTTTACCCCTTCCCCTGCTCTCAACCTTCCGGCGCTGCGTGAACTGGCGACGAGGCACCGGATTCCCACCGCGGGACAGGACGGAAAGACCGGCCAGACCTGGCTCCGGTCTGTCCTGGCGCCGGCCTTCGCAGCACGCGGGCTGCGGGTCCTGTCATGGGCAGGAACAAACCTTTTGGGCGGCGGCGACGGCGCCACCCTCGCTGACCCGCTGGCGGTTTCGGGGAAATTGCAGTCCAAGAACCGCGGGCTCCAGGAACTGACCGGCGGTGCGGTGACCCCGCTCCACATCGACAACGTGCAGGATCTCGGCGAGACGAAGGTGGCCTGGGACCACGTCAACGTCGAAGGGTTCCTCGGATCACGCCTCACGCTGCAGACCACCTGGAGCGCCTACGATTCCATGCTTGCTGCACCCATGGTGCTTGACCTCTCACGCCTGATGGCATTGGCTGACGCCGCCGGAGAAGAAGGCCACCTCCGCGCACTTGGATTCTTCTTCAAGGACCCTTGGGGCAGCGACGAACACTCGTTCGCGGAACAGAGCCGCGACCTGATGCAGTGGGCAAAGACCGCCAGCGCCAAACTGCCTGCCGGCACCGGGAGCCATGATTAGCAGTGAGCCAGACCAACGACTACCTGGAACTCGTCCGCGCTCCGGCCGTCCTTACGGTCCTCGGCGATACGATCGCCGGCGGGTCAGCGGCCGGGCACCGGCTGGGCGGGCGCAGGATGCTCCTCCCCGTGGCAAGCGCCTGCCTGTACGCCGGCGGCATGGCATTGAATGACTACGCCGATCGTGGGATCGATGCCCGCGAACGGCCGGAACGGCCCATCCCCTCGGGGCGCATTACCCCCAAGAAGGCCCTCACCGCGGCGGCTGCCCTTACGGCGGCCGGACTCAGCCTCAGCGCCGCCGGTGGAGGCAGGCGTTCGCTGGCGGTGGGACTTCCGCTCGCCGCCGCGATCTGGACCTACGACCTGGTGGCCAAGGGCCATCCGGTGTCCGGCGCGGTAACCATGGGCTGCTGCCGGGCACTTGACGTCCTCATGGGCGCAGGCTCGGCACACCTCCGCCCCGCCCTCGGCGCGGCCGGCATCATGGGTGCCCACACCGTGGCTGTCACCGTCCTTTCCCACGGTGAAGTCGAGGGAACAACCACGACGACGGCTTCCGGCGTAGCCGCCGGCACTGGCCTGGTTGCCGGCGCCGTGCTTGCCGGTTCCGCTGGCCCCCGCAACCAAGTCCTCCCCGTACTGTTGGCGACCGCCTTCTACGCCGCTCGATGCGCACCGGCCCAGGTGCGGGCTGCACGCAACCCCTTGCCGAAGAATGCCCTTGAGGCCACCAAGGCAGGAATCCGGGCGATGGTCCCCCTGCAGACGGCGCTCACGCTGCGCCAGGGAAACCTGGTGGCGGCCGCAGTGCTCGCATCAGTGGACCTGTTCGGCAAGGTCCTGCGGTCCCGGCCCAGGAAATTGAGGATCAGCGAGTCATGACAGCACCCCAAACCACCATGCCCTTCAGTCTCGGGTACGGCACCAACGGCTTCACAGACCATCCGCTTCCCATCGCGCTGGAGCTCCTCGCCGAGGAGGGCTACGAGGCCGTGGCGCTGACCTTGGGCCATCCTCACCTGGATCCGTTTGCCGAGGATCTGGATGTCCAACTTCAGTCACTGCGGAAACGGCTCCAAGAGCTCGGGCTTCGCGTCGTCATTGAAACCGGCACCCGCTTCCTGCTGGACCCTCGCCACAAGCACCGGCCTGCGCTGGTGGATGACGATGCCGCAGTCCGGGTCGCGTTCCTGCGCCGCGCCGTCGACATCGCCGCCGCCCTGCAGGCTGAATGTGTCTCCTTTTTCTCCGGGATACTGCCGGCGGATGCCAGCCCGGAAACAGGATGGAAGCGACTGACCCCCCGCGTGGCGGACATCGTTGACTATGCCCGCGTCAGGAACGTCGTGGTCGCCGTCGAACCTGAACCGGGCATGCTGGTGGAGACCGTTTCCGACGTTCTGCGCCTTCGGACGGAACTGGGGGACCCGGACAATCTGCGGGTGACCGTGGACATCGGCCACTGCGTGGTGGTTGAGCCCGGCGGCGTGCGGGGGGCCCTCCTGGAGGCCGGTCCTCTGCTGGCGAACGTGCAGCTGGACGACATGCCCACGCACACCCATGAGCACCTGCCATTCGGTGAGGGCGCCGTAGATCTGCCCCTCGCACTCGCCACGCTGGCGGAACTGGGCTACCGCGGCGTGGCCGCCGTCGAGCTGCCCAGGCACTCGCACGATGCTCCGGGGCTGGCCGCGCGGAGCATCGCCGCGCTTCGCGCCGCGTGGGAGGAATCAGTCCGGGACAGGCACGTTGAACGCTGGCTGGAGGAGAGTACGACGGCGGTCGCAGCCGACCGCGGCACCCTCACCAGGATATTCGCCACGGCTGGCCGCCGGCTGGGCCGCGACCCTCTCCGTCCGGACGTCGACCCGACGGGCGTCCTGTTCGGCACCGTCACCGATCACGCACGGGGCCAGCTAATCGGCCGGCTGCACGAAGTCCTGGCAGCGGATGGGCTGGCTGAAGCTTTGCCGGCCCTGTACGACGGCGGTGACTCCGCAGAACGCCGCGGCGTCCTGAAAGGGCTGGGAGCCTTGGCTGCCGCCACACCTGAACTGCCGGCCGCCGTCGTCGCCGCAGGACTGCACGTGACAGCGCAGGCCCTCCGGACCAACGAAAGCGGCCTGGTTGCCGCCGCCGTCGGTCCGTTCGCAGCCGCCTACCTGGACCAGCACAGCTGGCGCCACGCCGTGCTGAAGCTGATCTTCCTCGGGATCAGCCTCAGTGCCGTAACGGACCTGATGGAACGGGCCGATGACGAGCTCGCCAGGATGGCAGGCGATTTTGCCGCTGAACGCCAGGCCGCAGGACGCCCGGTCCCGGATGACGTCCACCTGATCACCGGGTCCTTCTCCCGCTCTTCGACTTCTTAATAAGGAAAGCCCGCCATGCGCATCTTTGATCCCCATATCCATATGACCAGCCGCACCACCAACGATTACGAGGCTCTTTATGCCAGCGGAGTGCGGGCCCTCGTGGAACCGGCGTTCTGGTTGGGCCAGCCCCGCACCAAGGTCGGCTCCTTCATCGACTACTTCGACGCGCTGCTGGGCTGGGAGCGGTTCCGCGCCGCCCAGTTCGGCATCCGGCACCACGCCACGATCGCATTGAACCCCAAAGAGGCGAACGACCCCCGGTGCGTTCCCGTCCTGGAGGAGATCCCCCGCTACCTGATCAAGGAGGGCGTGGTGGCCGTCGGCGAGATTGGCTACGACTCGATGACTCCCGCCGAGGACGAGGCCTTCAGCCGACAGCTGGAGCTGGCGCGTGAATTCTCGCTGCCTGCCATGGTGCACACACCGCACAGGGAGAAGCTCGCCGGTACCCGCAGGACCCTGGACGTGGTCCGTGAGTCCGGGGTTGCACCTGGCATGGTGGTTGTTGATCACCTCAATGAAACCAACGTCGAGATGGTCAAGGACGCCGGAGCCTGGATGGGATTCTCCATCTATCCCGACACCAAAATGGACGAGCACCGCATGGTGGCAATCCTCCGCACCTACGGAACGGAAAAGGTGCTGGTGAACTCTGCTGCTGACTGGGGCCGGTCCGATCCCCTAAAAACCCTCAGTACAGCCAACGCCATGCTGGCGGCAGGTTTCACTGCTGACGACGTAGACAAGGTGCTCTGGCGCAATCCGGTTGAGTTCTACGGCCAGAGCGGCCAGCTGATCCTTGACCCGATCCCTGGTTTCGATGCGGCGGAGCTGCCGGATGCGGCAGCGGGCTTCGAGGGCAACTCGGTCCTGCGGGGGGCACGCGCATAATGCTCCTTTCATACTGCACCAACGTCCACCCTGCCGAGGACTTTGACGGCGTGATCCGTCAGCTCCGCGAGTACGCAGGTCCGATCCGCCGCAGGGCTGGCCTGGAAACCCTCGGCGTCGGGCTGTGGCTGCCGGCCGGGCTGGCCCGCCAGCTGGCGGGAAGTGCGGAGGACCGGGCCGCCCTCCGGGACGTCCTTGATACTGAGGGACTGCAGCTGCACACCATCAACGCCTTCCCGTACGGTGGCTTCCATAATGAAGTGGTCAAGCTCGACGTCTACAAGCCGACGTGGGCGGAGCGTGAGCGTCTGGAGTACACGCTGGACTGCGCGGAGGTGCTGGCGGCCCTGCTGCCCGAGGATACAGCCGGGTCAATCTCGACTCTACCGCTCGCATGGCGTGCGGACTGGACAGAAAATGACGACGACGCCGCCACCTCGGCCTTTGCCGAGCTGAGCTCACGCCTCCGGGACCTCCGGGACCGTACGGGAAAAACGGTGCGTGTCGCCGTCGAACCTGAACCGGGCTGCATTCTCGACACGGTCGCCGACGTCGTCAGCTGGCTGGCGCCCCGGATCCAACGGGGCATCGATCCGGAGTTCGTGGGCCTGTGCGTGGACACCTGCCACCTTGCTGTTTCGTTCGCCGACCCTGCCGGCGCTGTCCGCCAGATCGACGCCGCGGGCCTGCGGGTCGTCAAGGTCCAGGCATCCGCCGCGCTGCATGTCACGGACCCCTCCGATCCGGCGGCCCGGGATGCTTTGGCGGGCTTTGTCGAACCGCGGTACCTGCACCAGGTGCGTGAGTCGCAACCGGCAGGCATTGTCCCTGCCGACGATCTCGACGAAGCCCTGAGGGATCTGCCGGGGGAAAACGCGTGGCGGGTCCACTTCCACATCCCGCTCCACCACGTGCCCGCGGAGCCACTGGAAACCACCGTGGATGTGCTCCGCCAGACAGTTGCCGAAGTTGATCAGCTGCCGTACGGACCTGAGGTCCACCTCGACATCGAAACCTATACCTGGAGCGTGCTGCCCGGCGCCTCGGTGGGCATCACCGAGGGAATCGCGGCCGAGATCGCGTGGGCGAAGTCGAACCTGCTGGACGCCGCACCGGTCCGCTGACCGAGGCGCGTTCCCTGACACCCTGAGCAAGGAAGAACCTGTGAAACCAGTACTGCTGCTGAACGTCGTTGGCCTGACTGCCAAGGCCCTGCGCCAGATGCCCCGCCTGTCGCGGCTGGCCTCGCAGGGATGGTCCTCTGAACTGGCCACCGTACTGCCTGCGGTGACATGCACCGTCCAGTCCACAATGCTGACCGGCCTGTCACCGGCCCAGCACGGGATCGTGGGAAACGGATGGTACTTTCGGGAACTTGGGGACGTCTTTCTATGGCGCCAGCACAATAGGCTCGTCAGCGGGGAGAACATCTGGGAGACGGCCCGCCGGCAGCATCCCGGCTACCGCGCAGGAAATATCTGCTGGTGGTATGCCATGGGAATGTCCACAGACCTGACGGTGACACCCAGGCCCATCTACCACGCGGACGGCCGCAAATCCCCGGATGCGTATGTGCGGCCGGCGGAACTGCACGACGAACTCGTGACCGAGTACGGCGACTTTCCGCTCTTCCAGTACTGGGGTCCGACCGCGACCATCCGGTCCACTGAATGGATCGTCAACTCCACCCGGCACGTCATGCGGAGCCAGTCACCAAATCTGCTGATGGCATACCTGCCGCACCTGGACTACGACCTGCAGCGTTTCGGGCCGGACTCGCCGCAGGCTGACCAGGCCGCGGCCGAGCTCGACGGCGCCCTCGCGCCGCTCCTGGATGAGGCCGCAGAGCGCGGCTATAGCATCATTGCGGTGGCCGAGTACGGGATCGAGGATGCACGCCGGCCGGTGGATATTAATCGCGTCCTGCGCCGGGAAGGCCTGTTGGAGGTCTACGTGCAGGAGGGCAGGGAACAGCTTGATCCGTGGACTTCACGCGCCTTTGCCGTCGCCGACCACCAGGTAGCACATGTCTATGTCTCCGACCCGTCGGACGTTGAGCGGGTGGCGGCACTGCTTCGCGGGGTTGATGGAGTGGACGAGGTCCTCAACCGCGAAGCGCAGGGCCGCTACGGGCTCGATCACGAAAGATCCGGGGAGTTGGTTGTCATCGCGGAACCGGGTGCGTGGTTCACGTACTACTTCTGGCTCGACGACGACCGGGCACCGGAGTATGCGCGTGGCGTGGATATTCACCGGAAACCCGGGTATGACCCCGCAGAACTCTTCTTCGACCCGGCAGACAAATTGGCCAAGGCCAAAGCGGGGCTGAACCTGGTGAAGAAGAAGCTGGGCTTGCGCTACGCCATGAGCACGGTGCCCCTCGATCCGTCACATGTGCGGGGGACCCACGGACGGCTTCCTGGTTCGCCTGACGGTACGCCCCTGATCATTGGCTCCAGCGCCCAGATCCCTTCCTCAGTGGAAGCGCTCGTGAACAGCGGCAGGCAGGTTCCCGCCGCTGCCGTGAAGGGCCTGGTGCTCCAGACGCAGGGCATCGACGGCTAGGCCCAGCCAAAGCATTTAGCTTTTTCAAACAACAAACGGCCTAAGACTCTTAGGCCGCTTTCTTGCGCTGTTTTTCAGCTCTTGATAATCCACTCGCTTCGCGGGACATGAAAATATCTCAACTTTGTTTTTTGAAACCACTAGGTAAATCGACGCATTTCAATTAGCGTTTTAGGCATCCGAGTCCGGCTAGTCCGGCTCCTCAATGACGAGAAGAAAGTGAACGATGACAGTCAATCGACATGGGATAGCGAAAGCGGGCGCGAGCCTCGCAATGGCGGGCCTGCTGGCCACCGCTTTTGCCGTCGCCCCCGCTCAGGCGCAGCCGGGTGACACCGCTTCAGGTGTGGCCCCCGCGGACAGCAGCTTCCAGAAAGTGACGCTGAACGACACTCCGGGCGAGCCCGTGGACCTCGCCGTGCTTCCAAACAACAATGTCCTGCACACCACCCGCGGCGGCGAGGTCTGGCTCAACAACGACAAGACGGGCCTCAACACCCTGGCCGCGAAGCTCGACGTTTACGAGCATGACGAAGAGGGCCTGCAGAGCATCGCGCTCGACCCCAAGTTCGGCACCAAGGGCAACAACTGGGTCTACCTGTACTACTCGCCCCCGCAGGACACCCCGGTGGATGATCCCGCCACCCCCGGCGTCAACGAGGGCGACGCGCCCTTCAGCGGCACGGCAGCAGACTTCGAAAAGTTCAGCGGATCCCTGACGCTTTCCCGCTTCCAGTTCAACGGTTCCACCATCGACCTCGCTACCGAGCAGCACATCATCGATGTGCCGGTGGACCGCGGCATCTGCTGCCACGTCGGCGGTGACATCGTGTTCGACGCCGAGGGCAACCTGTACCTCTCCACAGGTGACGACACCAACCCGTTCCAGTCCGGCGGCTTCACGCCGATCGACGAGCGCCCCACCAGCAACCCCGCACTCGATGCGCAGCGGACTTCCGCAAACACCAATGACCTGCGCGGCAAGGTCCTGCGGATCACGCCCAAGGACGGCGGCGGTTACACCATCCCCGAAGGCAACCTCTTCCAGCCGGGCACTCCCCAGACCCGCCCCGAGATCTACGTGATGGGCCTGCGCAACCCTTTCCGGGTGGACCTGAACCAGAAGACAGGCGAACTCTACATCGCCGACTACTCGCCCGACGCACGCACCGCCAACCCCCTTCGCGGCCCTGCCGGCACCGGCAAGTGGATGGCAGTCACCGAACCTTCCAACTACGGCTGGCCCTACTGCGCCACCGCAGAACTGCCGTACGTTGACTACGACTTCGCCACCGGCACCTCCGGTGCAGCCTTCAACTGCGCTGCGCCCGTGAACGATTCTCCGAACAACACCGGCCTGCGCGAGCTGCCCCCGGTCTCGCAGCCGGAGGCCTGGTACTCCTACGGCGCTTCCGCCGAGTTCCCTGAGCTGGAAACGGGCGGTATCGGCCCCATGGCCGGCCCCGCCTACGAGTTCGACGAGAAGGCAACCAAGGGCAACGCCCCTGTCGCCTGGCCGTCCTACTACGACGGCAAGTCCTTCTTCTACGAGTGGACCCGCGACTACATCAAGGCCATGACCACGGAAAACGGCGACCTCACTTCGATTGAGAACGTCGTCGACTCCCTTGTGGTCGACAACCCGATCGACATGGAATTTGGTTCCAACGGCGCCCTCTACGTCCTTGAATACGGAGACGGCTACTTCGGCGAGAACCCCGACGCGCAGCTTTCCCGGATCGACTTCATCGGTGCCAACGGCAACCACAGCCCCGTGGCCGTGGCCTCCGGCACGCCGACTGCCGGGGCATCACCGCTGACCGTACAGTTCTCCAGCGAAGGCACCACTGACGCGGACGGCGACAAGATCCGCTACGAGTGGGACTTCAACTCCGACGGCGTCGTGGACTCCGAGGAAGCCAATCCCACGTGGACCTATGAGGAAATCGGAACCTACACCGCGAGCCTGCAGGTCACCGATCTGGGCGGCCTGCACCGCGGGCGCAGCTCCTCTGCCGAAGTGGCAATCGAGGTAGGCAACCAGGCACCGGTCATCGAGTTCATCAGCCCCGTAGCAGGCCAGGACTTCCACTTCGGTGACACCGTCACCTACGAGGTCCGGGTTACGGATGACCAGCCGGTTGACTGCTCGCTGGTCAAGGTGAGCTACATCCTCGGCCACCACACGCACGGTCACCCGCAGACCACCACCTCGGGCTGCACCGGAACCCTGACCACCACCGTTCCCGAAGGCCACGACCCCGCAGTGGATGATCTCTCGGCCGTCTTCAGCGCAAGCTACACCGATGCCGGCGACGCCGCCTCGGCCCCGCTGACCGGAACCGCTGAGGTGGTTCTGGTGGCCGGCAACTGATGCTCTTTCGAGTGCCGATCGTTGCCCCCTAGCGGCCAACCAGCCGCGGGAAAAGCGGCCCCTGTCCCAGCCAAGGCTGGGACAGGGGCCGCTTTTCGTTGCTAGCAGGCTGCAGACTGCTGGGAAATCAGGCGGGCGGAACTTGCCCGCCGCCGTCGTCCTGTGAACCCAGGAAACCGGCAGGATCCCGGATGAGGGGTTCGAAGGCCAGCTCTGCAGCACCGACCAGGATGGAATCTTCGCCGAGAGGAGCGAGCTCAATCGCCACATTTTCCCGGGGACCACGAGTTCCGGGAGATCGCAGGGCATCGCTGAGTGCATCCGGCGCGGCCCGCACGAGGATCCGCAGGAACCCGCCCAAGACGATCAGTGAGGGATTTAGCAGGTTGACGATGCTCTTCAGCCCGACGGCCAGCAGCCGGACCTGCCGGTCGATGATTGCCCGCAGCTCCTCGGACGCCGAATCGTCCTGGAGCTTCTCCAATACGGCGTCTTCGAGATTCTCCGTCTCACCGGCCGGGAGTCCGACTGCAGCAATTAATTCTTCACGGGTGACCTCGGCTTCAAGGCAGCCGGACGATCCGCAGTTGCATTCCGCGCCGCCCGTGCGCACGTGCGTATGTCCAAGTTGCCCGGCAAATCCGGTAGCACCACGAATGAGGCGGCCTCCACTGATGACCCCTCCCCCAATGCCGCTCGCCCCTCCGTAGAGGTAGACGAGGTCCGAAACGTCGCGGCCCGCACCGAAGGTCGCCTGGGCACGTGCCCCCGCAACGGCGTCATTTGCGGCGATGACCGGAAGCTTCAGGGCATCACTGAGGAGCGCTGTGAGCGGCTGGTCGCGCCAGCCAAGGTGCGGCGCCTCAATAACGGTGCCATCCAGGGGATCGACAAGGCCCGGTATGGCGAGCCCAAGCCCCACGATGCGGTTCCGGGACGGAAGGGACGTTCGCATTCCCGTGTAGATCGCCGTCACGATGTTCACTACTTCCGGTACCGACGGCGGCCGGACTGTATGGAAGCGGACAGGGTTCACAATTTGGCCGCCAAGAGAGACAAGCGCCACGCTGACAGCGTCTATATCCGGATTGACCGCGAGTGCCAGCGCCCCGGGGCTCGGCTGAATCATGATGCTGGGCCGGCCGTGCTGCTGTGCCTGGTCGAGATCGCTCTCGACCACCAGGCCTAGCTGGGCAAGTTCACCGACGAGGGCGGCGATCGTTGATCTGTTCAGCCCGGTAGCCCGCGTGAGTTGCGCACGGGAGACGCCGGCCATGGAGTGCACCAGGCCCAACACGGTTGAAAGATTGTGCTGGCGGGTGGTGTCCCGGTTGTTTCCAAGGTTGGTACCGGCGAGCGTGCGCGCCGCCGACTTCCCTTCCACCCCGGTTCAGGTCCTTCCTGGCAGATCGCCTCGGTGCCGGATTCGTTTTCTCATGATAGCGGCAGAAGGGCAGGATCTACGGAGGGGCACCGCCAAGGTGCTGCTAGTGTGAGTCCACGTCGCTGATGGCGGAGAACAGCATGCGTTTGAGGCTTCTGTGCAGGGCCTCCGGAACACCGCCGGACGCCAGGTGCATTACGGCGAGGTGGGCATTCTCGGTGGCAAGGTTAGCCGCGTAGTCTTTTGCCCCGCAGGACACCAGCACGGACTGGACACAGTGGGCGTCCCGGGCCGTCATATCCTGGGATCCGATCAGTGGAGCGATCCTGCTCCACTCCGGGCGGGTGGCTGCGTAGGAGAGCAGGGCAGTCCGTTTGCCTTCCCGGAGGTCCCCCCAGTTGGTTTTCCCGGTGAGGCTTTCCTTGCCGAAAACGCCTCGCACGTCATCGGCGAGCTGATAGGCGATTCCGGCATATCGTCCGAAGGATGTCAGAGCGGTCACCACCGGTTCGGGAGCCGCGGCCAAAACGGCGCCCGCCTGCAGCGGTGCCTCGAATGAGTAGACCGAAGTCTTCTGGTGGGCCGTCTTGGTGATGTCTTCGATTGAAGGCATCACCGCCGTCCGGCTGAACTCAATATCCAGGACCTCCCCGCCCACAGAGGAGAAGATCGCGTCATCGAGGATGTCGTTCAGGCGCTGGCGCAGGGCCACCGGCACTTCCATGGAGCTCAACAGGCGGTAAGCGCCGGATAAAGCCAGATCACCGGCGAGAAGCCCTGCCGACACTCCGGCGTGTTCTGCGGCTACCGGAGAGACACCGGTGCGCAGGGCCCGGTTCCGGTAGTGACCGGAAACGTTGGGGATACCGCGGCGAACAAAATCGCGGTCAACGACGTCATCGTGAATGATCAGCGCGCTATGAAGGAGCTCGTACGAGGCGGCGAGCGCCGCCGCGCTGCAGAAATCAGTGCCGCCAAGTTGCCGGTACGCCAGCATGACCAACCGCGGGCGGGAGCGCTTTCCGCCCGCGGTTGCCCTTTCAAGTGCTTCCCAGAGGCCGAGATAGGTCGCGTTCACGGAGACAGCGCGCAGCTTCGCTTCATCGAAGAATCTCTGGAGCGCATCCTCGACCAGTTCGAGGTCCGCGTTGCCGTTGAGCGCGTGGTCCACGTTTAGGGTCACGGCACCGCCCTCCGCTTCGTTGTCCTGGCGCCCCGGGGATGCCCGAGGCGGTCTATCTGCCGGCTTCAGGCAAACCTAGCTTTTTCCTCGTCGTGGACCGCGGCTTGCGAAGCGCTGCTGCAGAAGAACAGCGACGACGATGATGAGGCCCTTGGCGAGTGCCTGGACGGAGGTATCCAGGTTGTTCTGGGTGAACACGTTGGTCAGGGTGCTGAAGATCAGTACGCCAAGGACCGTGCCCATGATCGTTCCCCGTCCGCCGATGAGCAGGGTCCCGCCCACAACGACGGCGGCAATCGCGTCGAGTTCGTACAGGAGGCCATGCGTGGAGGTACCCGCGGTGGTTCGGCCAAGCATCATGACGCCGGCGATGCCTGCCGCAAGACCGGCAAGGACGTACAGGTAGACGAGGTGGCGCTTCACCTTGATACCGGCGAGCCGGGAAGCTTCAAGGTTTCCACCGATGGCGATGGTGCGGCGGCCAAAGGTGGTGCGGTTCAGGAGGAACCATCCCGCGATGGCCACGATGACGAAGATCCAGATCAGGAGGGGAACACCCAGCACTTCGGCGCGCATGACCCGCAGGAAGTCCCGGTTACTCACAATCTGGGTGCTGCGTCCGGAGATGAGTTCGGCCAGGCCGCGTGCGCCCACCAACATGGCCAGGGTGGCCATAAAGGCGACCACCTTGCCATATGCGATCACCAGTCCGTTGATAAGACCGGCAACGAGGCCCACCCCGAGCGCCACCACTACGATCAGGAGCCACGACGACTGGTTGGCGGCCATCTGGATGCTGGCCGTCGTCGCGACAACCGAGGTCAGGCCCATGACTGATCCGACGGAGAGGTCGATGCCGCCCGCCGTGATGACAAAGGTCATGCCGATGCTGATCACGCCGATGATCGAGGCGAGCCGGAGGATGGTGAGCATGTTCTCAACGTTGAGGAACCGGTCCCCACTGGTGACTGCACCCACCACGACGAGCAGCGCGAGCGCGATAACCAGCCCCAGGCTGCGGCCGGCGGGCCCTTTCAGGATGCCCTGCAGACGGCTGTCCTTGGGAGTGGTGTGGCCGGCCGGCTCGGTAATTACCGGCTCTGCCACCTTGGTAGTCTGCTCGCTCACGCGGCACTTCCCTTCATGACGAGGTCGAGCACTCCGTGCTCGTCTATATCGCTTGCTTTCGTTTGGGTGAGGACTTTGCCGTCATCGATGACGAGTACGTTGTCGGCGAGGCCCAGAACTTCTTCAATTTCGCTCGAAACGACGATGATCGCCGTGCCGGCCGCCGCCAGTTTGCGGATGAGGGCGTAAATCTCGGAGCGCGCCCCGACGTCGACACCCCGCGTGGGCTCGTCCAGCAGCAGGACCGACGTTCCGTGGACCAGCCAACGGGCGAGGAGGATCTTTTGTTGATTTCCGCCCGAAAGGGTCCGTGCAGGACGGTCCGGATCAGCCGGACGCAACTCCAGTGCGGCGATCTGCTCACGTGTAGTTTCCCGTTCAGCCGCCTCGTTCAAGCGACCGGCCCGAGCAAAACGCTCGAAGGTCGACAGGGTGACGTTCTTGAAGATCGGCTCATCCAGAATCAGCCCCTGGCTCTTGCGCTCCTCGGGCGAGAGCCCGATGCCAGCGTTGACGGCAGACGTCACAGAGCCCGGCCGGAGCACCTTGCCGTTCACGGACACGCTGCCGGAAGAGGCCTTGCGGGCACCATAGATGGTCTCGAGGATCTCAGAGCGCTTGGATCCTACCAGGCCGGCGAAACCGAGGACCTCGCCCGCCCGAACGGTGAAACTGACCTTTTCGAAGTGTCCAAAAAGCTCGAGGTCGTTCACATCGAGCACGACAGGAGCATCGGCCGCCACGGCTTTCCTCTCCGGGAACACATTCGCGACATCCCGACCAGTCATCAGCCGGATCAGCTCGGACTTGGCTGTATCCGTGACGCTGAGCCCGTTTGCCGTGCTGCGCCCGTCCTTGATCACTGAGATACGGTCGCCGATCTGCCGGATTTCTTCGAGCCGGTGCGAGATGTATACGACGGCGATGCCCTGGGCAGTGAGTTCGCGAACCACGCGGAACAGATTGGACACCTCACCCGAGTCGAGGATTGCGCTGGGCTCATCCATGATGATCAGCTTGGTGTCCCGCGACAGGGCACGCGCCATGCTCACGATCTGTTTGTTGGCCGCAGAAAGCGTACCCACTTCTGTGGACGGCGAAAGGTCGCCGTGCCCGAGCCGCTTCAGAAGGCTGCGCGCAATAGCGTTCGCCTTTTTCACGTGCAGAACGCCTCCTGTTGCACGTTCGTGCCCGAGGAAGATGTTTTCGGCTACGGAAAGCCCGTCGACGACGTCGAGCTCCTGGTACATGGTGGCGATGCCCAGATCCAGTGCGGCCGTAGGACCCGGGAGCGTAACTTGTTTGCCTTCCCAACGGATTTCGCCGCTATCCGGCTGGTGGACGCCTGCCAGTGTCTTGATGAGGGTGGACTTGCCGGCGCCATTCTGGCCCATAACGCAGTGAACTTCTCCCGGAAGTACCTGCAGATCGACGCCCTTGAGCGCCTGGACTCCCGCAAAACCCTTGGTGAGTCCACGAACTTCGAGCAACGGCTGTGGCTGATCTTCTTCGAACATGCGACGAACCTAACACATTATGTCGGCGATCGGTATAAGTTCGTCGATTTCGCTTGACCTTCTGTTATTGTGATAGCAGTCACGCACAGTTGCGGGCATGAAAAGGCATGCTGCACCAGGCGAAGACGCACCTAAACTCATTGAGGAGATACACATGCTTGCAGTTCGTACGGGCCGGAAGATGCTCGTTACCACCGCTGCCTTTCTTGCTGTTGGCGGCCTTGTCACCGGGTGCACTGGAGGCGCAGACGCGGCCAACACTCAGCCCACCAACGCATCGGTTGAAGGCAACCAGGCCCAGGGTGACAAGGTAGTCATCGGCTTCTCCGGTCCCGCGGCAGACCACGGCTGGCTCGGCGCCATCAACTCAGCGGCGCTTGCCGAGGCGAAGAAGTACCAGGACATCGATTTGAGGGTGGCCGAGGGAACCAATGACGCGAACCTGCAGATCAGCCAGGTAGAGCAGTTCATCAACGACAAGGTTGACGCCATCGTCCTGCTGCCGACAGACGGCGCTGCCCTGACCCCGGTCGCCACGCAGGCCATGGAAGCAGGAATCCCCGTCATCAACGTTGACCGGGAATTCTCAAGCTCCTTCGCAGCCCGCGCCACCATCCTGGGCGACAACTACGGCATGGGCGTCAGCGCCGGCACGTACATCTGCGAGCAGCTCAAAGACAAGAAGGATGCTGTCGTCGCCGAGATCGCGGGCATCGACTCGTTGCCCCTGACGAAGGACCGCAGCAAGGGCTTCGCAGACGCGCTGGAATCTTGCGGCCTCAACGTGGACAACCGGGTCGCAGCCGACTTCACCGTCCAGGGCGGTGAAGCAGCAACGTCGCAGCTCCTGTCAGCTGCGCCGAAGATCGACGCCATCTGGAACCACGACGACGATCAGGGCGTGGGTGTCCTGGCCGCCATCGACAACGCGAGCCGCAAAGAGTTCTTTATGGTCGGCGGTGCCGGCTCGGCTAACGCCATGCGTGAAATCCAGGCCGGCGACAGTGTCCTGCGCGCCACCGTCATCTACCCCTCCACCCAGGCGGCAGACGGCGTCCGCCTCGCCCGCTTGATCTCCCAGAACAAGGCCATGAGCGACCTCGTGGAAGTGGAAGTACCGAAGCGGATCGTTCTGAACGCGCCGGTTGTCACCAGCGAAAACGTGGAGCAGTACCTTCCGACGGCCTTCGAGTCGTAGGACCGTGAGGCGCGGGTGCCCTGTCGCCGACAGGGCACCCGCGCCTCTGGACCAAAACTATCCAGCACCGCCCCTTCGGAGCGCTTCTGTGAAAGGACCAAAGGTGCCCCTCCCGCCCGGCCAGTTCGGCTCCACGGAACCTGCGAAGCCCTCGAGCCCTTATCGGTGGATGCGTTGGCCTGAGCACTGGATCCCGACGTCCTGGCCAGTCGATGCCGTAACCCCTCGGTCCGGCGTCCAAAACGCGGAAAGCGCCGGAGACGCGACGGCTGAACTTCGAGGGTTCTATAGCGCTCTGTCGAATTTTTAGATCAACTGGTTCATGTGGCTCACGGCAGCACCTACTTGAACTTTGAAAGCTCCATTCTGGCCTCCCCGGTCCTCCCGGGGATGGATCCCAGCAAGCACCCCTCTGGCAAGTGCCCCCTACAGCAAGCAGGAACAATTCATGACCACTACCCCACACATGTCCGGTCCGCCGGGTACCCCGGCAGCCCGTCCGCTCGGCGTGGCCGCCATCGGCTATGCCTTCATGGGGAAGGCGCATTCAAATGCGTGGCGGAATGTGGCCAGCTTCTTCGATGTCCCGGCCTTTGAACAAAAAGTCCTCGTCGGCCGGGATGCTAAAGCCGTTGCCGACGCCGCCACGAAATATGGCTGGGCCGAGTCCGCCACCGACTGGCGGACCGTCATCACCAGGGACGATATCGACATCATTGATATCTGTGCCCCCGGCTGGATGCACGCCGAGATCGCCATCGCCGCGCTGGAAGCGGGCAAGCACGTGCTCCTGGAAAAGCCGCTGGCCAACACCTTGGCAGAGGCCGAACGCATGACCGCCGCTGCTGCGAAGGCCCGTGCCCGCGGTGTCCAGTCGATGGTCGGGTTCAACTATCGGCGGGTTCCTGCCCTGGCACTGGCGCGTGAGCTGATCGAGGAGGGCCGTCTCGGCACGGTACGGCATGTACGGGCCGCTTACATGCAGGACTGGCTCGCCGACCCGGATTCACCCATGACCTGGCGGCTGAACAAGGAAACCGCAGGCTCCGGGGCGCTTGGTGACATCGCCTCCCACGCCATAGACCAGGTGCTGTTTCTGCTCGCAGATTCCGTCACAGAGGTATCCGGCCGGCTGCACACCTTCACGCCGGTGCGGCCGGGCAAGAACGGTCCAGAGGATGTGACGGTCGACGACGCCGCCTGGGCCACTTTGTCCCTCGCTTCCGGGGCCATCGCCTCCGTCGAAGTTTCCCGGGTGGCCACCGGCCAAAAGAACTCCCTGAAGCTGGAGATTTATGGCGACAAGGGCGCAGTACTCTTCGACTTGGAAAACCTGAACGAACTCACGTTCCTGGACGCTACCGTCCCCATGCGGGAACAGGGCTTCCGCCGGATCCTTGTCAATGAACCCGCGCACCCCTACATGGACGCGTGGTGGCCGCAGGGGCACATCATTGGCTGGGAACACACCTTCACCCACGAAATCCGCGACTTCCTGGCCGCGATCGGCAGCGGCGGTTCGCCGTCGCCCTCGTTCGAGGAGGGCCTTACCGTGCAGCGCGTGCTCGCAGCCATCGAAGAGTCCGCCAACGCCAAGTCCTCCATTATCCAACTCACCAACCCCGGACCAACAGACACGGCCGGCACCACCGAAGGAGCCTGACATGCCTCGCCCGTACACCCTGTTCACCGGCCAGTGGGCCGACCTCCCCTTCGAGGAAGTCGCCAAGCTCGCCTCCGGCTGGGGCTACGACGGCCTGGAAATCGCCGTCTCCGGCGATCACCTGGACGCCTGGCGCTGGGACGAACCCGGCTACGTCGAATCCAAGCTCGCCGTCCTCGAGAAGTACAACCTGAAGGTCTGGGCCATCTCCAACCACCTCAAGGGCCAGGCTGTCTGCGATGACCCGATCGACTTCCGGCATGAAGCAATCGTTGGGGCCAAGGTCTGGGGCGACGGCGACCCCGAAGGCGTTCGCCAGCGCGCTGCCGAAGAAATGAAACACACCGCACGCCTGGCCAAAGCACTCGGAGTGGACAGGGTCGTCGGCTTCACCGGCTCCTCCATCTGGCAGTACGTTGCCATGTTCCCTCCCGTCCCCGAGAAGGTCATCGACGCCGGGTACCAGGACTTTGCCGATCGCTGGAACCCGATCCTGGACGTCTTCGACGAATGCGGTGTCCGCTTCGCCCACGAAGTACACCCCTCCGAAATCGCCTACGACTACTGGAGCACCGTCCGCACGCTCGAAGCTATCGGCCACCGCGAAGCGTTCGGCCTGAACTGGGACCCCTCCCACATGATGTGGCAGGGCATCGATCCCGTCTCCTTCATCTGGGACTTCAAGGACCGGATCTACCACGTCGACTGCAAGGACACGAAGCTCCGGTTCACCGGCCGGAACACCGTCATGGGCTCCCACCTGCCCTGGGGCGACCCGCGCCGCGGCTGGGACTTCGTCTCTGCAGGCCGCGGGGACGTGCCCTGGGAATCCTCCTTCCGGGCCCTTACTGCGATCGGTTACGACGGACCCATCAGCATCGAGTGGGAAGACGCAGGGATGGACCGCCTCCACGGCGCCCCCGAAGCCCTCGCTGCCCTCAGGAAGTTCGATTTCCCGGCCTCCCAGACCAGCTTCGACGCCGCCTTCAGCAGCAAGGACTGAAGCCGGAGGGGGCCGCACAAGCGCTGTTGCCAGGCGAACTTGGGTGCGCTTGGATGAAGGTGACACGTTGATCAAAGCGCATAGAACTGTGGCTCAACGTTTGCAGACCCGAGACTCGCAGCTTTCCAATACTCATGTCAGGGGAAAATCATGTCCTACTCGCTCCAGCTGTACACCCTCCGCAACCAGATCCAGGCGGACCTGAGCGGCACCATCCGGAAGGTGGCGGAGATCGGCTTCACGCAGGTGGAGCCCTACAACTTCGTGGCCACAGCCCAGGAGTTGGGCGCCGCCCTGAAGGACAACGGACTCACCGCCCCGTCCGGCCACGCTCCGCTGCTCAGCCAGGACCAGGACGAAATCTTCGCCGCCGCCAAGGAGCTCGGCATCAGCACCGTCATCGAGCCGTACATCACGGCTGAGCACTGGCAGGACGCGGAGGCCATCCAGGCCACCGCGGCCAAGCTCAACGCCGCCGCCAGGAAGGGCGCCGAATACGGCATCCGCGTGGGGTACCACAACCACGCCTGGGAGCTGGAGTCCAGCATCGAGGGCCAAACCGCGCTGGAGTACTTCGAAGGGCTGCTGGACCCCGAACTGGTCCTGGAAGTGGACACCTTCTGGGCTGCCGTGGGCGGCCAGGACCCGGTGGACATCCTGACCAGACTGGGTGACCGGGTGAAGTTCATCCACATCAAGGACGGCCCCCTGACCACGGACACCAAGGCACAGCAGCCTGCCGGCCAGGGCAAGATCCCGGTGCGGGACGTCATCAACGCCGCCAGGTCGCTGGAAGTCGGCGTCGTGGAATTCGACGACTACTCCGGGGATATCTTCGATGGCATCACCCAGTCGCTGAACTTCCTGAACTCCGGCTCCGCCAAGGCCACTGAACGGGCCCAGGCATGAGCGCCCCCGCATCCACGCCGTCTTCCCGCCGGGGTCCGGTCGGCGTCGGCCTCATCGGAGCCGGCAACATCAGCAAGCAGTACCTGGACAACCTGACCGTCTTCCCGGACCTGAAAGTCCACGTCATCGCCGACCTCTTCGAGGAGGCTGCCGAGGCCCGCGCCAAGGAATACGGCATTCCCGAGTGGGGCGGCGTGGACGCCGCACTGAACCATCCCGACGTCGAAATCATCGTCAACCTGACCATCCCGGCCGCACACGTGGAGGTCGCCACCGCCGCCGTCCGCGCCGGCAAGCACGTCTGGACCGAGAAGCCCTTCTCGCTGGACCGCGAATCGGGACTGGGGCTGCTGAAGACTGCCGACGCCGCCGGCATCCGCCTCGGCACGGCGCCGGACACCTTCCTCGGCGCCGGACTCCAGACCGCCCGCCGGCTCATCGAACGCGGCGACATCGGCACCCCGCTCACCGCCATGACCACGTTCCAGACCCCCGGCCCGGAGTCCTGGCACCCGAACCCGGCGTTCCTGTTCCAGTACGGCGCCGGGCCGCTGTTCGACATGGGACCGTACTACCTCACCACGCTCATTCAGACGTTCGGCTCGATCCGCAAGGTGGCCGCCATCGGCTCCAAGGCCAAAGAGGTCCGCATCATCGGCTCCGGCCCGAAGGCGGGCGAGGAATTCACCGTGGACGTCCCCACCCACGTCTCCGCGATGGCCCAATTCGAAGGCGGCCAGTCCTCGCACAGCGTCTTCTCGTTCGAATCACCCCGCCAGCGGATGGGCTTCGTGGAGATCACCGGTACCGAGGCCACCATCTCGCTCCCGGATCCCAACTACTTCGACGGCGACATCAAGCTCTGGCGCGCCGGCGATGAGGACTGGACGGTCATCCCCGCCACCGGACCGGCCAACGGCCGCGGCATGGGGGTCCTGGACATGGCCCGCTCCATCCGCGGCGGCGTTCCGCACCGCGCCACCGGCAACCTCGCCTACCACGTCCTGGACACGATGGTCTCGATCGCTGAGTCCATCGAGTCCGGAACATTCGTCGACGTCGAAAGCTCCGCGCCCGCGTCCGCGGCCCTCCCCGAGGACTGGAACCCCACAGCGCCCACCGTCTAGAAGGCCTCGGAAACGCTCCTACCGCGCCTGCCCGCCGAGAATCCGCTCATAAAGGGCCAGATGGTCGGCCACCATGCGGGCCGAACTGAAGCGCTCTTCCGCCGCGGCCCGGCAGGCCTGGCGGCTGAGGCCGCCAGCCTCGGCGGCAAACGCCGCCAGCTGGTCGACGCCGCCCAGGTATCCCGTGACGCCGTGCTCCACGATTTCCGGGGCAGCACCCGCGGGCGTTCCCACCACGGGTGTCCCGGTGGCCAGTGCCTCGATCATCACGAGGCCGAAGGGTTCGGGCCACTGGATCGGATTCAGGAAGGCGATGGCGCCGCCCACCAGCTCGTATTTTTCGGCGTCGGACAGCTGTCCCATGAACTCGACGTCCGGTCCGAGCGCCGGCCGGATGACGTCGTCGAAATAGCCCTGTTCCGCGGGTCCCTGGATCCGGGCACTGGCCCGCAGCGGGATCCCTGCCGCCCGCGCAATGTGGATCGATTCGAGGATGCCCTTGTCCGGGGACAGCCGCCCGACGAAACACAGGTAGCCGCCCGTTCCCTTGCCGACGGGAACGGACGCCACATCCATGCCGTGGTGGATCACCCGCACCACCGGCACCTCCGGCGACCGGCTGACCTGGTCATGGGAAATGGCGATAATTCCGGTGGTCTTCCCGATGGCACGGTACAGGTCCGCGGCCTGCCGGGCCAGGCGGATGTGGATCGTGGTAACCACCGGGATTCCGGCCGGCCGATGGGCGTACAGGGGGCCACTCAGGGTGTGGTCATGAATGATGTCGACGCCGGTCATGCCGTCGTAGGCCCGAATGATGTGGCTCAGTTCAGACAGTGCGAGGCCCAGGTCGGCCGGTTCGGAGGGGCGCATCCGCGGGGCAAGGGGAACGGGGCAGGTGCTGTCGGAAGGGGCGGCCAGCAGGACGTCATGCCCTGCCGCCGCGAACCCGCGCGCAAGACTGTCCACCACCCGTTCTGTGCCGCCGTACCCCGGCGGCGGAACCGGGATCCACGGAGCCGATATCAGTCCAATGCGCATTGTCATCTCCCGCAGATCTGTGGCGTGCCCGCCGGGAGTTAGTCCAAACACTATGGCGGGCCCTCCCTCCGGACAAGGGCTACGTGAAATCCGGCTCCCAGATGGCAGTATCCAGCGAAGTGACCAAAGCAACTGTCCGGGACAGGAATGCCGGGGAAGCCGCGGAAGTTGTCGCAGGCATGAAGATTGAGATCTGGTCAGACGTTGCCTGCCCGTGGTGCTACATCGGCAAGCGCCGGTTTGAGACCGCCCTTGCCGAGTTCCCGCACCGCGACCAGGTGGAGGTGCAGTGGCGCAGCTATCAGCTGGACCCGACCGTGCCCGAGCACTACGACGGCACCGAACTCGATTACCTCAGCAAGCGCAAGGGCCTGGCCCCGGACCAGGTCACACAGATGTTCGACCATGTAGCAGCCCAGGCCAAAGGTGAGGGTCTGAACTACCGGTTCGACGCCGTCGTGGTTGCCAACAGCTTTACCGCCCACCGGCTGATCCACCTGGCCGCCGCCCACGGCAAGCAGGACGCCGCGAAGGAACGCCTGCTCAGCGACCACTTCGAACACGGCAAGGACATCGGCAGCCGCGAGTACCTGACGTCGCTCGGCGCGGACCTGGGCCTGGACTCCGGCGAAATCAGCGAGCTGTTCAGCACGGATAAATACGCCGACGACGTCCGCCGCGACTTCGCCGAGGCCCGTGCCCTGGGCATCAGCGGCGTTCCCTTCTTCGTGATCGACCGCAAGTACGGACTGTCCGGAGCGCAGCCGGCGGCTACATTCAGCATGGCGCTGGAGCAGGCGTGGCAGGAAGCGCACCCGCTGGTGATGGTGGGCTCGGACAGATCCGGCAACGTGGCGGGAGACGCCGAGGCCTGCGGCCCGGACGGCTGCCCCGTCTGAACCGGCAGGATTACGAACGGAAAACTCGGGAGCGGTTTAGTGACAGATCGCGGTAAGGTGTCCCCATGCCCCGGATTTCGGCCCCCAGCAACGCTGCACAACGCGCCGAGACCCAGCGCCGTATCCTGAACGCCTTCGGCGAGCTTCTGTTCTCCCACGGGCTGCCCGGGCTCACCATGACGGATGTGGCCCGGCACGCTGGGGTTGGCCGCACAGCCGTCTACAACTACTACGCGGACATCGAAGAGCTCCTGATCGCCTACGCCCTCGTGGAGACGGAGCGGTTCATGGCGGGGCTGCGCGAGTCGCTGTCCCGGCTCGACAACCCGGTGGACCGGCTGGCCCTGTACGTGCGGGCGCAGGTGGAGGACCTCAGCCGGCGCCACCTTCCGCCGGGTCCAGCCATGGGTGCCGTCCTTTCGCCGGCGTCGTTCGCCAAGCTGGCTGACCACGTGGGCGGGCTCAGCGACATGCTGCAGGACATTCTCCGCGACGGCATGGACCAGGGCTACTTCCCGGCGGCCGACCCGCTCCAGCAGGCGCAGCTGATCCACGGCACGCTCTCCTCCAGCGCCGCCCGCGGCGGCGACGACTCCGAGGACCTGGAGGAAAGGATTTCGCGCACGGTCCGCTTCATCCAACTGGGCGCCGGGGCACGGTTCGACGACGGCGGCCGTCCCGTACGACTGCACCCGCCGGCCGCTGCGGCCGGCTAAGCGTCAGCCGTCCCCGCCCAGGATCAGCCCGCCAGGATCAGGGCGTGGCGCCCTGGGTGGGCATGACCGGCCACTGCGAATCGTCGGCGACTCGCCGGCTTTCCCGCGGGCAGCTGAGCTGGCCCGGGGTCTGGTCGACAAGCTGCGGCTTGACCAAACCGCGGTAATCACTGGTCAGGATCACATCCACGCTGGCATCCTTACGGCCGTCCTGGAAGTAGTCAGAGCCCGGGAGGTTCCGCTGGACAGTGAAGGCCGCCGACTGTCCGGCAGCACCCGAGACGATGGCCGCCACACCGCGGTACCCGGTCTCGGTGTTGGCCACATTGCCAACAACGAACTTCCGGGCCTTGAATTCATTGGCCGCCGCCTTGGCCAGGCCGTTGCGGTTCGTGGCGTTGAGGACGTTTACCTTCACTTTGGCCGGCGGTGTGTAGTCGAAGGTTGTGGCGGGGCAGGCGGAAGAATTCTCCTGGGCCTGGATGGCGGACGGAAACTTGATCTGCCCGCTCATCACGCCCATCGCCCCCATGATCCCCGCGACAATGAGGCCCAGCAACAGCACGAGGACCACGCCGTGCAGGATCCGGCGGCGCAGCCGGCCGGGGTTTTCCGCGTTCCCGTCATCATCGACGAACGTGGCCCGGAGCTCCGGGCCCGTAATCACGCGGTGACCGTGCAGGACGGTCAGGTCCTTGGGTTTTCTAGCCATCGATCACGAGCACCCTTGCATGTATCGCGGTGCGCTGGTGGAGTGCTGTCCTCACCGCCCGGTGCAGGCCGTCCTCCAGGTATAGGGTGCCCTGGTACTGCACCACGTGGGGAAAAAGGTCGCCAAAGAACGTGGAGTCCTCGGCAAGGAGCGCTTCAAGGTCCAGGGTCCGCTTGGTGGTCACAAGTTCATCCAGCCGCACGGGACGGGGCGGAAGGGCCGCCCAGTCTTTGGGGGTACTGAAACCATGGTCGGGGTAAGGGCGTCCCTCGCCCACAGCTTTGAATATCACCCTGCAAGCGTATGCAACCGGCAGGTTCAAGGGAATGTGGAATCAGCGTGCCGCGGGAGGTTGTGGCCAAACAGTAACTATGTGTCACATCCGGGCGGCCAACCCGGACCGGAACGGGTTCGCCGGTGCCGGCTGACAGAATGGAAGCATGACTGCACCCTCTGCGCATGCTGCCCCGCGCTTCGGCACCCACAGGCCGTCGGAACCGGCCCTGGCCCTTCTCCTGGACGTTGACGGACCCGTTGCCAGCCCGGTCACGAGGGATGTGAAACCGGAGATCATTGCCGACCTGGTTGCGCTCGCGAAGGCCGGGGTGCCGGTCATCTTCAACACGGGACGCTCGGACACGTTTATCCGCGAGCAGGTCATGGAGCCCATGATCGCGGCCGGGATGCCGAGCGGAACCTTGATCCACGCCATCTGTGAAAAGGGCGCCGTGTGGTTCAGCTACACCTCGGCCGGTCCGGGGCCCATCCACGTGGACCACGAGCTGGCCATGCCCGCGGCCTTCGGCGATGACATCCGGCGCATGGTGGCCGAGGACTACTCGTCCCACATGTTCTTCGACGAGACCAAGCGCGCCATGGTGTCCGTGGAACAGCACATTGAAGTGCCCAACAGTGAATACCTCGCCGAGCAGAAGCTGTTTGATGCCGAGGCCCTGAAACTGATGGAGCGCCACGACCTGGGCGTCGTGCGGCTGGACCACCATGCACCCAATTCCGACGACGAGATCGACTACCGCCTGGACCCCACGATCATTTCCACTGACATTGAGTCGGTCCAGCTGGGCAAGGACCTCGGCGCGAGCCGCGCCGTGGAGATGCTGGCGGCCCAGGGCATCACACCGCAGGCCTGGCGGACGGTCGGGGACTCCCGCACGGACTACGCCATGGCGGACTGGCTGCACCACAACGACCACGCCGTCAAACACGTCGACGTCCGCCCTGCAGACGGAGTCCCGGCCAAGCCCTACGACATTCTCACCGCCGCCGACCTGGGCCTGCCCGAAACGGTCATTCACGACGACGCCGGCGCGGCCTTCCTGTCCAGCTGGCGGCAGGCGCTGCTCGGCTAGCTCCCCCTGCCCTGCACGTTTTCCGAGCAGGACTATCATGCAAGTAAGACTTCACCCCCAACAGCATGGGAGAAACACCATTACCGACGTGACGGTTCAGGACGATATCTACTACGGCGCCGAGGCATCCGAGGACATACCCGTACTCGCGGAGGCAACGTCGCCGGCGGCTGTCGCGCGCCTCAAGCACCGCCCCGACGTCATTCGCCGATCGGGCCGGTACGCGCTGATCAATGACACCCGGACGCCCTACCAGGCCATGGTGGAGGACCTGCTCTTCCTGCGGAATGTGCTGGATGGTGCCGGGCTGGATTACCTGCTGGTCCGCGGCAACAATGACCGCCCGGTGATCGCCCTTGACTGGAAGGACCGCAAGAAGCTGCGGTCCGCCCTCGTTGCCGCCTGCCGGAACGAGCCGTTCTACTCCATGACCGTGGACGCGAAGAAGAAAATGTCCGTCCTGGTCGCCGACGGCGAACTGTCCGTCAACCGGCAGGCACGTATTTTCCGGCTGTACCGCCCGCGGGTCGAGCCGGTGGGCGGCTTCGAATTCGGTGCCTCCGCCGGCGTCCAGGTTGAACTGTGGAGCTTCCTGGGCAACGAAGTGATCCTGCCCATCGAAAACTCCCTCACCCGCCGCACCATGATGGCGCACGAGGCCGTCCGCGGAACGGTTGAACGCTACGGCCACACGTGGCCCACCATCGAGAACATGTTCGCTGACCACGCGAGCGACATCAGCTTCGACATCGACATGGTTTTCTCCTGGGTGGACGGTAGCTCGCCGGAGTACATCGCCGCCCGCCGTGCCCGGCAGTCGCAAGCCGTCCTGGGCGAGGGCGACGACCACGAGGCACGCTACCGGCAGATCAATGAGCTCAAATATGCGCTCCGGTCGGTGTACATGTTCGCGCCGTGGGTCCGCCGCATCTTCATCGCCACGGACTCCCCCGCGCCCGAGTGGCTGAGCGACCACCCGTCAGTGACCATCGTCCGCAGCGAGGAGTTCTTCGCCGACCCGTCGGTGCTGCCTACCCACAACTCGCAGGCTGTGGAGTGCCAGCTGCACCACATCGAGGGGCTCTCCGAGCACTTCCTCTACTCCAACGATGACATGTTCTTCGGGCGCCCTGTGGGCCCGGACATGTTCTTCACCCCGGGCGGCATCACCAAGTTCATCGAGGCGGAGACCCGCATCGGCCTCGGCGAGAACGATGCCGAACGCAGCGGCTTTGAGAACGCGGCCCGGGTCAACCGGAAGCTGCTCTGGAACCGCTTCGGCCGGATCACCACCCGCCACCTGGAGCACACGGCCGCCCCGCTGCGCCGGAGCCTCGTGGCGCAGATGGAGCAGGAGTTCCCGGCGGAGTTTGCAAGCACTGCCGCCAGCACGTTCCGTGCTGCGGACAACATCTCCGTCACGAACTCCTTCTACCACTACTACGCACTGCTGACCGGCCGGGCCGTGACCCAGACGGCGGCCAAGGTGCGGTATGTGGACACCACACTCCGGTCGGGGCTGAAGTACCTGCCCAAGCTGCTGAACAAGCGCAACATGGACTTCTTCTGCCTCAATGACGGCAGCTTTCCGGAAGTTCCGGCGGAGGAACGCGCGGAGCTGGTTACCGAGTTCCTGGAAAAGTACTACCCCATTAAGGCGCCCTGGGAGAAGTAAAACCGGGAAAGCCGAGGCCCCTGCAATGCGGAAAGAACCCCGCCAGGCTACTGGCGGGGTTCTTTCGTGGGTAGTGACGCTACTTCCGTGTGAGGATCGGGCGTTTGGCGCCCTCGGGGATGCGGATTCCGGCTGCAGCCAGGCGGCGTTCCGTCTCCTCAGGGCTGACGTACTCGCCCACAGTCGGTGTGGAACCCAGCGGCACCACTGAATGCACCACGGTGTGCTCGTAAACGTGCACCAGGTTGAAGGCCTGACCGCCGTCGCGGCCGCGCGTGCCGCCCACCGGAACATTCAGGTCCTGGGTGTAGCACGTGGCTGAGGCCACCGACACAGGGATGCCGGCGAAGCTCGCCGTCGTGGAGTAGTGCAGGTGGCCGGCCAGGATGCTGCGCACATCCGAGTTCCGGACCACGGCGGCAAGCGACGCCTGGTCGCGTAGTTCCACCAGCACGGACAGGTCGAGCACCGACGGCACCGGCGGATGGTGCAGCGCCAGGATGGTACCGTCCGGCGTGGGGGTCTCCAGCTGCCCTGCCAGCCAGTCGAGCTGGTTGTCACTGAGTTCGCCGTGGTGGTAGCCGGGCACGGACGTGTCCAAGGTGATGACCCGAAGCCCGTTGACGTAGTAGCTGTGGTCCACGGGATCGTCGTTGCCATGCTGGCCGAAGAGCCCCGCCCGGAAGTTGGCCCGGTTGTCGTGGTTGCCCATGGCCCAGATGCCCTGCGCACCGAGATCCTGGCAGGCAGGCTCGACGATTGCGCGGAGCTTGGCGTAGGCCTCGGGATCGCCTTTGTCCGCCAGGTCGCCGGTAAAAATCACGGCTTCGGGGCGGGCACCGGACGCCTTGACCTCGTCGAAGAGCTGAATCAGGCGGGCTTCGCTGTCAACTGCGCCGTATAGGGGGTCCGGACCTCCCAACAGATGGGGGTCACTCAGGTGGAGTAGAAAATGGCGTGGCCGGGGGTGCTCGGCCTCGATGAGCTCCATTGCTGCCTTCGCGGTAGTGAGGAAGCGGGGCGCCTCCTGTGTTCCCTCTCAGTACGCTCCATCCAACCAGATAAAAAGCGAACTATGGGGAAACGGGAGTTAGCATGTTGAAAAATTACGACACCGCCGCCGCGTCCAGGCTACCTTCCTCGCTTTCGTTTCCTTGCCCGGCCATCCTGATGGCCGCTTCGTTAATTTGCCGCGCGTTATTTAGCTTGCAGAGATAAAGGGGAGGACCCGGAGTCCGCCGGCTGTTCCGGGCGGAAGGCTCTTCCGGAACGTGCCCGGCTTGCCTTGCGTGGGGCTACTTATGCCATGGACGACGGCGCGCACTAGCGCCGGTCGGGCCAGCCGGCCGGCAAGTCCGGTACAGCCTGTACATGCGGGGTCGGCCGACGGGCCCGACTCGGGCACCGGATCGCCGGTCAGGCAGCCGAAACCCGCGCGGCTTCCGTCGGGCGTCGGCGGAATCGTTCGGAGGGAAGTCACATCGTGCTCTCTCGCCGGGTGCATGGCTGTCACTAGTATCAACGGCGTTGGCTTCCGTTGCATTCCCTGGACCTCCTGACCATTTGACTTCATCTGGTGTGCGAACAGCCCGACGGCGGCTGTCCGCCACCGCTTACGGCGCCGTCGTTGGCTCCGCCGTCGGTGCCGCCGGGACAGCTTCCGCCGCTGCCGCATCCTCTGTTGGCGCAACACTGGGCGCAACAGTGGGCGCGGGGGCGGTCGCCGGTTCCGACGTGGGAACTGGGGCCGGTGCCGTGATTTCCACGGCCGTCGGCGTCGGGACCGGATCCGGCTCGGGCGCCGGGGCGGGCTCCACAGGCGCGGCCTCTGTTGGGGCCGGTTCGGCACTGGTGATCGGTGCTGAAGGCGCAACCTGGTCGGAGGGTGCCGGCTGCGCAGGCTCGGCCGGAGCCACCGGCTCCGTAGGTGCCGGGGCTACCGGAGCGGGGTCCACCGGTGTGGGAGTCGGCGTCGGGGTGGGTGTGGGAGTTGGGGTTGGGGTAGGCGTTGGTGTGGGAGTCGGCGTCGGTGTGGGTGTGGGTGCCGGCGCCGTGGCCGGCTTGGGCTTCACGGCGGCGGGCTTCGGCGCCGTCGGCGTGGGGGACGTTGTAACTGCCGGCTTTGATGCCGGGCGGGAAGTTGACGGAGCGGAGGTCGACGAGCTGACGACCAACGTGGTCCGGGCCGGGGTCGACTTGCCGCTGCGGGGGTTGGCGATTGCGGCTGCCGTGGCCGGGGTCAGGCTGTCGTCGGTGTTGCCCGGTCCGCTGTTCCCGGGAATATTGGGGATCGCCCAGCCGGAAGTGGTTGCGGCGTCGGTATCGAAACTCGTAAAGACCGCCGGCGTCAGCGCGTCCGTCTGCCGGATGGGCAGCAGGGTCCATTTCGCGGGATCCTGGTGCTGCCCGTTCTTGATGACCTCGAAGTGCAGGTGGCATCCGGTGGAGGAGCCGGTGGTGCCTACTTCTGCGATGACCTGGCCGACGCGCACCGCATCGCCCTTCTCGACGGCGATGCCCTGCAGGTGGTTGTACGTGGTGATCAGGCCGTTGCCGTGATCAATCTCGACCCTGTTGCCCCCGCCCCAGGGGTGCCATCCGGCTGCCCGGACCACGCCGGCGTCGGCGGCGTAAACGCGGGTGCCGCAAGCGGCGGCGAAGTCCCGGCCCCAGTGGAACTCGCCGGCCTCGCCTGTGATCGGACTGTGCCGCAGCCCGAACGAGGAACTGGGGGTGAGGACTTCCAAGGGTGCCATGAGGAAGCCGGCCGCCGGCCGCTTCAACGCGGTGGAGGCCACACCGGGAGACTTGGCAATGCCTGTCTTAGAGGCCTTCACGGTGGAGCCCGAGACGGTGCGGCCGGCAGGAGCCTTCGCGGGTGCGGCGGTGCCGGACCCACTGATCGCGTAACTGGGCGGGGTGCTGTCGGGATCCAGGAGCTCCGGTCCGACGACACCCGAGGGAGGTGCGATCGGGACGGCAGCGCCCACGGGCTGCTGGATCGAGGCGGCTGGCCCCTGGAACCCAAAGGCAAAGACGGAAAAGCCTACAACCACCGCTGCGGACAAGCTCCGCAGCGCGATCCGGCCCGGGGCGGTCGCCCTCGGTGCATGTTTGTGTCCCCCGTGATTTGCCACAGAATTCTCCTGGATCGGTACCCGCCAAACTCCTATCTCGACGAGCGTGTCCTCCATTGTGGCCACAGCCCCAAGCACGGCGGTACCCCTAAAACTGGGGGGCCAGCGGGTCCGGTTTCATAGGCTTAACCGGGCCGCCTCGGCGCGCGAGAATGAGTTATGCGGACTTTCCTTAGGGAATGGCAGGCGGAACTGAAAAGAACGCTGACCGGCAGTCCGGATGCTGTGCCGGACTGGTCCCGGAAGTTTGCCCAGGGTGATGACCCCGGATATTTCCTCCCCGGCTCTGCGGTCTGGGCCGTCCACGGCGGCATAGCGACAATCATCGGCGGTATCCGGTCCCTGCTGATGCAAACACTTCACCCCGCAGTCCTCGCCGGGGTCCACGACCATTCGAATTTCCGCGAGGACACGCTGGGGCGTCTGGCCCGGACCACGGCGTGGATCCATGCGCTCACCTACGGGTCCACCGCTGAAGCCCAGGCGGCAACATCGAGGGTGATCCGGCTGCACGAGTCCGTATTCGGAAAGTATGTCGACGGCGACGGCACCGTCAGGGAGTACTCCGCCAACGACCCCGAGCTGCTCCGCTGGGTGCACATTACCTTCACGGACTCGTTTCTCCGCGCGCATGAGCTGTGGGACGGCCCCATCCCCGGTGGCCCGGACGCGTACGTGCGCGAATGGGCCCAGGCAGGCAGGCTCATGGGCGTAGAGTTTCCGCCGGAGAGCAAAGCCGCCCTCGAGCGGGAACTCGAAGAGTGGCTTGCCACCGGCACCCTCCGCTGCGACGAACGGGTTGCCGAAACTGTTGCCTTCATCCGGCATCCACCCCTGCATCCGCTCCTGAAGCCGGGCTACCGGGTACTGTTCAATGCCGCTGTCCTGAGTCTGGATCCTGACTACCGCCGGCTGCTCGGGCTGCATACCGCCCGCCTTGGTCCGCTGCCGCTGCCGGTGCGTCTAGCCGCCAAGGCGACCCTCGTCGTCGTACGCCGCGCCTTGGGCCCGGCCAGCCCGAGCCAGCTGGCCGCCCGCGAGCGGCTACGGAGGCTGGGCGTGACTTAGCCGCCTCCCGCACCGGATTTGTTCGGCATTCAGAAAGGGAAACAGAAAACCCGGCCCTGACGATGTCAGAACCGGGTTTTCCGATGGCGGAGAATGGGGGATTTGAACCCCCGAGGGCGTTAACCCAACACGCGTTCCAGGCGTGCGCCATAGGCCGCTAGGCGAATTCTCCAGCTGCTCTTGAACCAAAAGCAGATACTAGAATACCTGAACTTTCCGGCATCTCCCAATCGGCCGGATTGGCCTCCCGGACAGGCACCTTTTGCGGCGGCTACGGCGCCGGCATCCAAGGCCCGGAACGCCGTGGCTCTGATGGCAGGATGGAGCCATGATCCAGCTGCATGCGCTTGTGGTTTACGTGCCCGATTCCCACGCCGGAGCTGTGCTCACCGCGATAGGTGACGCCGGCGCCGGCCGGCTGGGCGACTATTCGCACTGCTCGTTCACGTCGCCGGGTACGGGACGTTTTACCCCGCTGTCCGGGGCCCGGCCCTTCATCGGCACCCCGGGCCAGCCGGAGAAAGTTTCCGAGGTCCGGATCGAGTGCATCGTTGAAGAGGACGTGCTCGACGCCGTCGTGCAGGGATTGCGGCAGGCCCACCCCTATGAGGAGCCGGCGTTCATGAGCTGGCCCGTGAACGGGCACCGGTGAGACGTGCGCGGCGCCCGCCGCTGGTCAGCCGGAGCCGATTCGGGCCACACCCAAAGTTCGGGTAAAGTATCTGACGGCCCCTCATGTGGCGTCATCCTGTTGAACTCCCCCAGGACCGGAAGGTAGCAAGGGTAGATGGGCTCTGGCGGGTGCATGAGGGGTCTCTTATTTAAATGTCAGTCCCTATAGGTAGGTTTTCCCTGTGACTGTTACAACTGCCCTTTACCGCAGGTACCGCCCGGACTCGTTCGCGGACGTTATCGGGCAGGAGCATGTCACGGAGCCGCTGATGACGGCACTGCGCAAAAACCGCGTGAACCACGCCTACCTTTTCTCCGGCCCGCGCGGCTGCGGCAAGACCACCTCTGCGCGCATCCTGGCCCGCTGCCTGAACTGTGCAAAGGGCCCCACGGACACCCCGTGTGGCGTCTGCCCCAGCTGCATCGAACTTGCCCGCGGCGGAGCCGGCTCCCTCGACGTCATCGAGATTGACGCCGCAAGCCACGGCGGCGTTGACGACGCCCGCGACCTTCGCGAACGCGCCACCTATGCTCCGGTGCGGGACCGCTACAAGATCTTCATCATTGACGAGGCCCACATGGTCACCTCGGCCGGCTTCAACGCCCTGCTGAAAATCGTCGAAGAGCCGCCGGAACACATCAAGTTCATCTTCGCCACCACCGAGCCGGACAAGGTCATCGGGACCATCCGCTCGCGCACGCACCACTACCCGTTCCGGCTCGTGCCGCCGGAGCCGCTGATGGCGTACCTCGAGCAGCTGTGCCACCAGGAGAACGTCCCGGTGGCCCCCGGGGTACTGTCGCTGGTGATCCGCGCAGGTGCCGGATCCGTCCGGGACTCGCTGTCCGTGCTGGACCAGCTCATGGCCGGCGCAGGACCCAACGGCCTCGATTACGAGCTCGCGGTGGCACTGCTCGGCTACACGCACGCCTCGCTGCTGGACGACGTCGTCGAAGCAATCGCCGCTTCCGATGCCGCCACCGTCTTCCGTGCCGTGGACCGCGTCATCCAGACGGGGCACGATCCCCGCCGTTTCGTGGAGGACCTCCTGGAGCGCTTCCGGGACCTCATCATCGTCCAGGCCATGCCGGAAAGCGCCCAGGCGATCCTCCGCGGCATGCCGGCCGACCAAATCGCCCGGATGCAGAACCAGGCACACAATCTTGGCGCAGCCGAGCTCTCGCGGGCGGCGGACGTCACCAACACCGCCCTGACGGAAATGACGGGCGCCACGTCGCCGCGGCTGCACCTGGAACTGCTCTGCGCCCGGATCCTGCTGCCCAGCTCTGAGCAGAGCGAGCGCGGCATTGCCGCCCGGATCGACCGTGTGGAGCGGCGCCTGAACTACTCGGGGTCCGACGCCGGTGCTCCAGCCGCCGTTCCGGCTGCCCCAGCCGTGCCGGCTCCGGCCCCAGCCACGCCTGCTGCTCAGTCGCCGGCCGCACCTGCTCAGGCGCCTGCTCCGTCAGTTCCTGCGGCAGTTGCCGCCGCTGCGGCGGCTCCCGCATCCGTTCCGTCGCCTGACGAGAACCGTCAGCAGGTGCCGGGCCCACCCAGCATTCAGGCCGCACCCACGGAGCAGGCTGCACTCGAAAGGGAAGCACTGGCTGCGCCGCGCATCACCACCGGTGACTGGCCCATGGACGAGGCCGCCGCACGCGACCGCCGGCCCGGCCCGGATTCACACGCCGCTGAGGGCCGGGAACCTGCATTCCAGCGTCCTGCCGCCGCGCCAGCACGGGAGTCCGCCGCGCCAGCACGGGAGTCCGCCGCGCAGCCAGAACAGACCCGTCCGGAACAGACCCAGCGCGCCGAACAGGCCCAGCGCGCCGAACAGGCCCAGCGTCCCGAACAGACGCAGCGTCCGCAGCCGGCGGCGGCACAGGCTGCCCCGGCATCTCCCGCCCCGTCCTCCCCCGCGCAAGCCTCTGCCCCGCAAACCTCTGCCGGTGCGTCTCCTTCCGGCGCGTCCTCTGCCGGCCTGCCTCCTTCCGCGGGGCACGCCGACGTCGAAGTACTCCGCCGTGCGTGGCCCGAGGTCCTGCAGACCTTGGCAAAGATCAAGCGGAGCACCTGGGCACTCGTGGAACCGAACGCCCAGGTCGGCCAGTTCGACGGCCAGGTCCTTACGCTTATCTTCACCACCTCGGGTCTCGCCGGTGCCTTCGGCCGGGCGGACCACTCCGAGAACCTGCGCCAGGCCATCCACAAGACCATCGGCATCGACTGCCAGATCACCGCCGTTGCAGGCGCCGGCAGCTCAGCGAGCTCTGAACCAAACCCAAAAGCGCGTACTAGCCGGGACGTTCCGGCTACCACCACTGACGCGGATTGGGGCATCGCCCCCGTGGCGGGTGGCTCACTGCAAGCAGAATCCGCTCCGGCCCGCCCGGAGGCTGGTTCGGTGCCCGGTTCCGCAGGCCCGTCCACCGCGCCTGCCGCCGGGCACGCCGCATCGCCTTCACCCCAGGCTCCTGCGCCTTCCGCGCCGCAGTGGTCCGGGCCTAACATCACAGCGTCCCCATCCGACACCGCCACCTCCGCCGCCGGACGAGTCAGCCCGTCTTCACCGGAAGCTGGACCGAGCTCCGCGCCGCAGTGGTCCGGGCCTAACATCACGGCGTCCCCATCGGGCACCGCCACCGGATCCGGTGATACATCCAGCCCCGCCGCGCCGGCTGCGAACCTCGCATCTGGCGGCGACGGCAACGCCCGCGGTGAATCAGGCAATGGACTGGCCGCCGCTGGCCACCAGCCTGCCACCACCAGCGATGCCGCGCAGGCAACCGGTGCTGCCCAGCCGAGTGCCACACAACCTGGTGCCACACAGCCAGCTCCCCAGCCGCCGGCAAGGCAGGATGCGGCGTCCGGACCGCAGCACCAAGCCGGCGACTATTCCTATCCGGATGACGACTGGGGTCCTCCGCTGGACGAGGACGCGCCTCCCTTGGAAGAAGAGCCCCCCATGGACTGGGAGCCGTCACGCCAGTGGCAGGCCCCCGCGCCGTCGTCGGCACCGGAAGCACGCGACGCTGCCGCGTCTGCACCGCCGGCGCCGAAAATTCATGCCAGTACTGCTGATTCGGCACCACCGGTACGTCAATCCGGGCCCGACACCTCCGCTGATCCGTGGTCCCGTGCTGTGGAGCAAACGCCCGGCGTGTGGCTTCTCGGTTCCGAAAGCAATGTGGGCAAATACCGGGGCGCAGCCGACGACCAAAACGGCGACGATCCAGACGAGTCCGCTGCGCCGGCTTACCCGCCCGCTGCCGCCCAGCCGCCGCACGGCAACGGGGGCGCGGCTGCGGAAAACCAGCCGTCCACGGCTTGGAGTGAAAGCGCTCCGGGCGAGAGCGACGGCCAGGGCGGGAGCCGCCGTGCCGAGGATGTGCAGGGCGCGACCTCTCCGGAAACCGCCGAGCGGGGTGCACCGGAGTTTGCTCCTGCCTACGCCATGGCTTCCGCACCGGCTGCCAGCTCCGAGTACGGGGTATCCACCCCGGCCCAGGGTGTCCGCCCGCCGGCCGTGGCCGATGCCACGGACGTCGCCCACGTCAGGGTTCCCGTGTTCGCGGCCAGCCCAGGACCTGCAGTTCAGGCAGGACCTGCAGTTCAAACCGGACCAGCGATCCAGGCGCGGCCCGCCATCCAGGCGGGACCCGCTGTTGCCGCCGCCCGTACCGCCGCGCCCGCCCCTGCACCCGAGACTCCTGCAAGGGGCAAGCTGAGCCTGTACCAGAGGCTTTCCAACAGTCCGGAGGCAGAGGCTGGACGGGCCAAGGCGCCCGCGCGGAGCGTGGAAGAACCGGCGCCATACGTGCAGGACATTCCCAGCGCGGATGACGAAACCATTGAGGAGTCGGGCGTCTTTGGCCGTGCCGCCGTCGAGCGTATTCTGGGCGGAAAGCTCATCGAGGAACGGTCGCTGGACGGCAGCCCCCTGATGCCGAGGTACTAGGGCACGGCAACCCGCGCCCCGCCCGTGAGCGGCACCTGCCCGGTCATCCCCAGACCAAGCAACGAGTTTCAACCAAACAATCGAGGACAAAGTGTACGAGGGTGCAGTTCAGGAGCTGATCGACGAGCTCGGACGCCTTCCCGGCGTTGGGCCGAAGTCTGCGCAGCGCCTGGCGTTCCACATCCTGGAGGCAGATCCCCAGGACATGAAGCGGCTGGTGGAGGCCATCACCACGGTCAAGGAGCGGGTCAAGTTCTGCGCCTCCTGCGGCAACGTCACCGAGCAGGAGCTGTGCAACATTTGCCGCGACCCGAGGCGGGACCCCTCGGTCATCTGCGTCGTGGAGGAGTCCAAGGACGTGCTGGCGGTGGAGCGCACGCGTTCATTCCGGGGCCGGTACCACGTGCTCGGAGGCGCCATCAACCCGATCGCCGGGGTGGGCCCCGAGCAGCTGAGGATCCGCGAACTGCTCAACCGGCTCAGTGACGGCGCCGTCCAGGAGATCATCATCGCCACTGACCCGAACCTTGAGGGCGAGGCGACGGCCACGTACCTGGCGCGCATGCTGCAGTCCATCGGGGTCGCCGTCACCCGGCTCGCCTCCGGGCTTCCCGTGGGCGGCGACCTCGAATACGCGGACGAAGTCACCCTGGGCAGGGCCTTCGAGGGCCGCCGGAACGCGCTCAGCTGACCGGAACGGTCACAATTCCACAGGCGGCAGACCGCGGCGATAAACTGTTGAAATCAATATGCCGCCGTGCCGTAAGGCCGTCTGGCCTCCAGAACCCAATTTGATCCAGTGAGGGTGCACGCATGAGTATGCCCAGTACCGATGTGAAAACCGAACCGCAGCCGCAGGAGCTGCCCGCAAATGCTGCTGTCACCAAACAGCTGATCGTGCAGAAGTTCGGCGGCTCCTCGGTGGCTGACGCTGACGGCATCAAGCGCGTGGCCAGGCGCGTGGTCGACGCCCAGAAGGCCGGCAACGAAGTCGTCGTCGTCGTCTCCGCAATGGGTGACACCACCGACGAACTCCTTGACCTTGCCGCCCAGGTCACCGACTCTGCCCCGGCCCGCGAGATGGACATGCTCCTCTCGGCAGGCGAACGCATCTCCATGGCCCTGCTGGCCATGGCCATCAACAAGTTCGGTGCATCCGCGCAGTCCTTCACGGGCTCCCAGGCCGGCATGATCACGGACGGCATCCACGGCAAAGCCCGGATCATCGACGTCGACCCGCACCGCATCCGTACCGCCCTGGACAAGGGGCACATCGCCATCGTCGCCGGCTTCCAGGGCATGACGCGCGCCACCAACGAGATCACCACGCTAGGCCGCGGCGGTTCGGACACGACGGCCGTGGCCCTCGCCGCCGCCCTCGAGGCGGACGTCTGCGAGATCTACACCGACGTTGACGGCATCTACACCGCGGACCCCCGCGTCGTTCCGTCGGCCCAGAAGATCGACCGCATCTCCAGCGAGGAGATGCTGGAACTGGCCGCCTCCGGCGCCAAGATCCTCCACCTCCGGTGCGTCGAATACGCCCGGCGGTTCGGCGTGCCGCTGCATGTCCGTTCCTCATTCAGCCAGAACGAAGGCACCTGGGTCATGCCCGGCGCCGATGACAAGATCACGACTCAAGAGGGAGTTGCCTTGGAGCAGCCAATCATCTCCGGTGTTGCACACGACCGCTCGGAAGCAAAGGTCACCGTTGTGGGTGTTCCGGATATCCCGGGCAAGGCAGCCGCGATCTTCCAGGTCATCGCGGACGCGCACTCGAACATCGACATGATCGTCCAGAACGTCTCCACGCACGGCACCGGCAGGACGGACATCTCCTTCACCCTGCCCATCGTCGAAGGCGCCGACGCCCTTGCCGCCCTCCACGCCGCGCAGGCTGAAATCGGCTTCGAAAGCATCGAGTACAACGAGCAGATCGGCAAGCTGTCGCTGATCGGCGCCGGCATGCGCTCCCACCCGGGCGTTTCAGCCACGTTCTTCAAGGCCCTGTCCGCCGCAGGCATCAACATCAACATGATCTCCACGTCGGAGATCCGCATTTCCGTGGTGACCCACGCTGACCTGCTCGATGACGCCGTCCGCGCCATCCACAAGGCGTTCGACCTGGACAGCGAAGCCGTCGCCACCGTCTACGGCGGTACCGGCCGCTAAGGTGCCTGCTGGCACTTCGCCAGTGCAGAAGTAAGCCCGGTGCGCTCACGCGCACCGGGCTTCTTCACTTACAGGGCTTGTCACTTATTCAGGTCGCTCTTGCGGACAGCATAGTGGTGCCCCTCGGAGTCGGTCTCGACCTCGAACTGGGCTAGATCCTCTTCGGAAGCGTGCTCGTAATCGTCATGCAGGTGAACCACCGGTGCAGCTGAGTCGCCTACAGCGGCAGGGCCGAATACGAACCGGAGCCTGTCCGTCAGATTCATAAAGCCAGTGAGCACATGTGCCACAAGTCCCACCCCCTTCCCTGCTTGAAGGCGGAGAGCGTCTGCCCTTCGACTGCCGGTGCCCTTATTTTACGCCGCGGCACGCGAAAAGAACCCCGACGGGGCAGGGTTCAGCCGCCGGCATGGTCCAGGCCGCCGGGGTTTTCAGCGTCCGTTAGCGGAGGGACTTATCGTCCGGGTTGCGCGGCACAACATACGTGCTGCCGTCGGGGCGGCGGACGGTTTCCCACTGCTGCGTCTCGGCCTCGCGCTGGGCGAGCAGTTTACGGTTTTCCTCGGTCATGTCGTGCACCAGCGAACTCCTGTTCGCGGGGCCAAAGACCGCCCTAAGCTTGCCTGTTGCCCGCATGAACCGCTGTACGGCGTTCTCTTTTGCCACGGTATCCACTCCATTTCAGGACTACTGCCACTATCAAGGATACACCGACCGTTAGTGCACTAACTATTGCCGCTCCCCACCCGCCCACCTTGCGCCAAAGCAGTTAAGCCACGACGCCGGGACCCACCACGCGTGGTGAGTCCCGGCGTCGTCCGTCCTGGGGAACTGCGGCACTAGGCCACCGGCCGCACCGCCACCGGTGAACGCACGGCGTTGTCGCCCGAGGTCCATGTCAGGGATCCGGTGGAATACGCGTTCAGCGGAGCCCCGGCGGTGATGAAGGTAATGGTGAACCTGGCGCTTTCGCCCTCGGCCAGGGTCACTTCTGCCGGACTGACAGTCGCGGTGATGCCGGGGAGGGTGATCGCCGCCCGGTAGGTTCCTGCCGTCACCGCGGTGACAGTGCGCGTGACCGTCTGGCTGCCGGACATGGCGCCCAGGGCCACGGAGGGAAGGTTCACGTCCTTGGCTGCGATGGGGGCCACACCAAGGTCAATCCCCTGGCCCTGGAGGAAGCCCATCCAGTCGCTGATGCCGGCATCGTAGACGAGCCCCGGCGAGTCAAACCGGGCCGGATCAACATGGCCGGCGCCCTGGGCAAAGACGTCATGCACTGCGGCTCCCTTGGCGTTGACCAGGTCATAGGCCGTGGTCATGATGGCTGATTTCACGGCCGCCGGGGACCACTGCGGGTTCTTGCCCAGCAGCAGCGCGCCCGAGCCTGCAATCTGCGGGGCCGCCATGGACGTGCCGGAGAGGAACCCGAAGGTCTCGCCGTTGAAGCCCACCGGAGAAACGGCAGCCAGCACGGCCACGCCGGGAGCTGCCACATCCGGCTTGAGCAGGTCTCCGTTGGAGGCCAGGCTCGGACCCCGGGAGGAGAACTCCGCAATCTGGGGCACTGGCGGCGGTGTGGCTCCGGTGGTATCGGTCGCCTTGAGGCTTGCCGTCATGCCCGGCGTAGCCGCCACCACGTCCTTGATCTTCGGGTCGTTCACATGGACCGTGGGCACACTGTGCAGATCAGCGTCGAGTGAGCCCGGCACCAGGTTGACCAGGACCATCCCCACGCCACCCGCACGCTGGACCTCGGCGCTCTTGTCCACGCGCGCAATCACACCGCGGTCGCAGACCACGATCTTGTCGGCAACCTTGGCGGGGTCCAGGGAATTCGGCGCGCACAGGGCCGCGTCCGCAGCCGCTGCCGCGGCCGCCTTCACGTCCGCGGCCAGCACGATCGGCTGGGAGTCCACCTCGCTGCTCATGACGCTCGCCCCGGCGAACTTGCTGCCATCCGACAGTTCGGCGGTTCCGCGCAGCGTGTTGTCAAACGTGGAGGCGCCCACCGTGGTGATCCAGGGGCCGGCATGGTTGACGGTGGAGGCCGTCGGGCCCGAGTTGCCGGCGGAGGCTGCCACAAAGATCCCTGCGGCCGCGGCGTTGAGGAACGCGAGCGAAACGGCATCGACGGTGGAGTTGTTGTTTCCGGAAATGGAGAAGTTGAGCACGTCCACGCCGTCGAGGACGGCATCCTGGATGGCATTGAGAATGTCCGATTCCACGCAGCCGGTAGCCTCGGGAATGGCGCCCTCCCAGCAGACCTTGTACACCGCAATCTTCGCTGCGGGCGCAACGCCTGAGCTCTCGCCGAAGTCCCGGCCGCCTGCCGTCTGGGTGACGTCACTGTTTCCCGCAGCCGTGCTGGCCGTGTGGGATCCGTGGCCGTTGACGTCAAGCGGCGAGAACTTCTCCTCCGGGGACCGGAACTCCGGAGGGACCGCTGCCTTGTAGGCCTTGTCGTAGAACCGGGCACCGATGACCTTGCTGTTGCATTCGGTGCCATCGAACGCGTCGCCGGCCACACAGTCACCCACAAAGGTTCCGCCGTTGGCTTTGCGCATCGCGATCACGTTGCCCTGAAGGCGGTACGGCACGCCGACATCCGGGGTGCCGGACAAGGGATCAACCGTCTCCCCTTCGAAGAACGGGTTGTCCGGGGTGTAGCCGGTATCCAGCACGCCCACGACGATGCCTTTGCCAGCCTCTTCCTTGCCCCCGAACTGCTGGTCCCAGACGCCGTCCCTGCCGGGCAGTCCGAGGAAATCTGTGCTCGAGTAGTCCGGCTTGCGGATGCTGTCCGGGACCACTGCCAGCACGTCGCCATCACCCGCGAGCGCCTTGACCTGCGCGGCGGACAGGACAGCGCTGAAGCCGTTGAGGGCCAAGGTGTAGTTCCTGCTGATGGTCACACCCTTCGACGCTGCCTCCTGCCGCTGCTTGGCCTTGAGATGGGCGTCGTACTTGCGTGAGTTCGGGCCGGACGGGTTCAGTTTCTTCCCCTTGGGCACCGCCGTGCCCGGGATGCCGGGCACGCCACCGGAGTAGGTGGCCAGCGGTTTGTCCTTGAGCATCACAATGTAGCGCCCGTCGTCGAGTGGCGAAGAGGCTGGCTGAATGGCGGCTGGCTGGGTGGCTGCCGTTGCCGGCACGGCGGCCGGGGCTGCGATGCCCTGGCCAACGACCATGGCCAGTCCGACGGCAAATATGGCCGGCAGCCTTCGGCCGTATCCGGGGCGGGTAGTGGACTGCTGAGGGATCATGGGGGATGCCTTCCTTTGTTCAGGACCTGTAGACCTTCGGTCCCACGAACTGGACGCTCTGCCCCCCATGGGCGTCATCACTGTATGGTTATGCCGCGCACCCGTTGATGTCAGAAAGATACCGCCTACGCACCGAAGAATCGATACCCTTCCGTTAGCAATTGCCGGGTACCGTTATCCGCCCGTTCCGGACCGTCCGGTGCCCCGACGGTAGAATGGGAAAAACTTGAGGAGACCCGGCATGCGCAAGCCACTGATTTCTGTGCTGCTCGCCCTCGCAGCGACGGGCGGTCTCGCAGCCTGCACCCCCGACACCGGAACCGGCCAGCCCACGGCCACCCCGGGTGCCACCACAGGCTCGCCCGGGACCTCATCGCCTGGCACCCAGACGCCCGGCACCGCGTCACCCGGTACACCCGGCACCGGCAGCCCCAGTATCCCCGCCCCCGGCACAACACCGCCCGACGCCGAGACAACGGTCCCTGCGCCCGCCCCGCCTTCCGCTGCTCCCCTGCCGTCCGGCCCCAGCGCCGGAGACGCCGAACTGTCCATCACGGTCAAGGCCTCGAAGGACGGCAAGGCCGTCAACTACACACTGGTCTGCAAGGGCGGCGTCCCGATGGCAGAGAGCCAGCACCCCAGCGCGGCCGCGGCCTGCTCGGCGCTGAAGAACAATGCAGCCATCCTGAACCGCGCCACTCCGCCCAAGGGCATCTCCTGCACCCAGCAGTATGCCGGCCCCCAGGTGGCCAGCGTGACCGGCGAGGTTAATGGCACCCCCGTGGAGACCTCCTTCGCCCTGCGGGACGGCTGCCAGATCGGAGCCTGGAACGCAGCCAAGGACATCCTCGGCGCTGCAGCCGGGGCACTCTAGCAGCATGGCAGGAACAGCTTTGACGATCCGCGCTGCCCAGGTCCTCTCCCCGGCTGACTGGCGGGAACGGGAAGCGGCACATGCCCGCCGGGTACGCCGGTACGCCGACCCCTACCTCGCCCGCCGCTCGGCCGGGCGGAAGCATCCCGTGGAGGACTTCCTCTTCACCTACTACACCCAGAAGCCCGGGCAGCTGCTGCGCTGGCATCCCGGGGACGGCGTGGTGCTTTCCGGAGCGGAGGCAGCCGCCCGCAAGGACTGGAAGTGCTACAGAGCGCTCGACGGCGGTGAGCTGGCACTCCTGGGCCTGCCGTCCGGAAGCGTCGCGGTGACCTTCGACCGGGAGACGTTCCTGGCCGAGCGGCGTGAGGCGCTCCGCTTTGCCCGGATCATCCTCGCCGGAACGGCCGCGCGTCCGGCGCAGTTCGGGTGCTTCGGCCTGCACGAGTGGGCCATGGTTTACCGGCAGGAGAAGTTCGAGCTGCGCCACGAGTACCTCAAGCTGAGACTCGGCGGTGCCGGAACTGACAAAGTGGTGGAGGACAACCGGATCCGCTGCTCGCACTTCGATGCCTTCCGGTTCTACACGCCTGACGCCGTGCCCCGCAACGAACTGGCCCCCAGCCGGGAGAACCAGCGGACCATGGAACAACCCGGGTGCCTGCACGCCAACATGGACCTCTACAAGTGGGCCTACAAGCTCTCCCCCGCTCTGCCGAGCGAACTCGTGATGGACTGCTTCGAGCTGTCGTGGCGGGTGCGCGCCATGGACATGCAGGCCTCCCCCTATGACCTCACCGACTGGGGCTACCCGGCCATTCCGATTGAGACGCCGGACGGCAAGGCGGCGTATGTGGAGCAGCAGCGGGCGTTCTCCGCCGAAGCCCAGGTGCTGCGGGGCCGGCTGCTGGCTGCCCTGGCGCCGCTCCTCGACGGCCTCGACCCGGAGGCCTGACGGTGACCGAGACGCCTGGTTCCCCGGACCTGGAACTTGACCTGACCGTTGCGCTTACGCATGCACCGGGCGGCCCGGAACACGTCTTTGTCCTCGTGAGCCGTTCCGGCCAGCTCGTCGAATCAACGCTGCCGGATCCAGCGGCGGCGATTGCCGCCGTCGGGCGCTTCGGCGAAGGGATCTTTTTCCCGGAGCCGGGCCCGCCCAAGCTGTGCACCCAGCAGTACGGCGGCCCCCAGGTGGCGGTGGTGACGGGCACCTTCAACGGCCGCGATGTGAACTCACGGTTTTCTTTGACTGACGGCTGTGAAATTGCCCGCTGGCGGGCGCTGTCCCCGCTGCTGGGCGGAGTGGCCGGGTCCTCCGGCGCCATCTGAGCTGGCGGAGATCTTGCGGCAGGCACGGCGAAGGCCGGCGGGACCCTGGCTTTTTGAGCCACGCCCGCCGGCCTTCGCTGTGGGGCCCTTCCGGGAGCCCGGTTCCGGGACCTTCCTAGATGGAGTTATCCGGTGACCGCGTCAGGTCCTCGTTCTGGACCTTCCCCTGTTCCTTCATTTCCTTCGGATCTTCCGAAGCCGGTGCAACCGCGACGGCGCCGCCCTCCGCCACCACCACGTTCACGAACGTCGGGGAGCTGGTCCCGTCGAAAGTGATCCGTCCGATGTAGGAGCCCGGAGCCAGGTCCTTCCAGGCAAGGACGAGCTCCCCGCCAAGGCCGTTCGCAAGGCGGACGGGATCCGGGGTCACGGTGGCGTTGCCTTCATTTGCGCCCAGGACCGCCGCGTCCACGGAAGCCCTGGTCGCCTGGCCGTTGGGGCTGTCGTAAAGGTTCACGAACATGCGGTACGTGCCTGCAGCAGGGTTGGGAATCGAAACGGACTCGCTTGCCGCGCCGGTGGCGGCCACGATCCCCCGCCCGTCCGGGGTGATGACCACCATGTCGAAGTCGGCGTTCTCATCCGCGGAGATCACGGACAGCTTGGCCAACGGTGCCCCGGCCGGGACTTCCACGGTCTTCGTGAAATTCGACGCGTCAGTCGCGTACCGGAAGGGCCCGGGCACAAGTTCGATGGCCGAGGAGTCCGCCTTCGACAGGCCGTCGAGGGTCACGTTCGTGGGCGAGCCTGAACCCGAGACGATACCGATGTTCCCGGAACCGCTGGCCCCCTCCGACGTGAAGGCGATGTTCTTGGGAGCCACTACCGACTGCGGCCGGACTGCGATCGGTGACGTCACGGTCTTGTTGGCACCCTGCCACGTGAGTGAACCTGCCGTGAACTCGCCCAGCTGAGCGCTCTGGTTTTCGAAGGCCACCTTGAACGTGCGCTTCTCTCCCGCCGCACCGAAGGTGAGGATGGACGGGGTTACCGTCACCTTCACACCGGGCACGCGGGCCGTGGCCCTATAGGTCCCTGCTGTCAGGGCCGTCACGGTGCGCGTGACTTCAATCCTGCCCGCCAGGTTTCCCAGCGAGAAGGACGGGACATTCATGTCACGCGGCCGCGTGCTGCCGAGTCCGGCGATGCCCAGGTCCATGCCGGTTCCCTGGATGAAGCGCAGGTAGTCATCGCTGCCGGCGTCATACACCAGTCCGGGATTCAGGACACGTGCCGGATCGACCTGGCCTGCACCCGTGGCGAGGACGTCGGTGTTCTTGCTGCCGTCTGCGAGCTTGATGTCACTGGCGGTGGTCATCATGGCGGACTTCACGGTGGCCGGTGACCAGGTGGGGTTCTTGCCCAGGATGAGCGCGCCGAAGCCGGCAACGTGGGGTGAGGCCATGGAGGTGCCGGACATGAAGCCGAACTGGTCGCCGCCCGAGCCGATCGGGGAAACGCCGGCCAGGACCGCCACGCCGGGCGCGGCGACGTCCGGCTTCAGGAGATCAGAGTCCGTGGCAAGCAGCGGTCCGCGGGAGGAGAAGCCGGCGATCTGCGGCTGCGCCTCGAGGGGCAGTCCCGTGGTGTCCTTGTTGACCAGGGAGACCGTGAGGGCCGGGTTCGCCGCCACCTTGGCCTTGATGGTCTCCGTGGCAGGCGGGTTCACGTGCACGGTGGGGACGGAGTGCTTGTCGGCGTCGAGCGATGACGTGGCCAGGTTGACGAGGATCATGCCCACCCCGCCGCCGCGCGCAACCTCGGCGCTCTTGGCCACCCGGTCGTAGACGCCGCGGTCACAGACCACCACCTTGCCGGAAATCTTGGCCGGATCGAGCGAGCCCGGGGCGCACAGCGACGGGTCGGCCGCCTGGCCGGATGCCACGTTGGCGGCGAGCACAACGCCTGCGCCGGCAACTTCGCGGTTCATGATGCTGGCCCCGCGGAATTTGCTGCCGTCGGAGAATTCGACGGTGCCCTGCAGCTCCTGCGAGAAGGTACTGGCCGCTACCGTCGTGACCCACGGCTCGCCATGGTTCACGGTACTGGCTTGCGGACCCGAGTTTCCTGCGGAGGTGGCCACGAAGATGCCGGCCGAGGCAGCGGAGAGGAATGCCATGGACACAGGATCCGTGGTGGTGGAGGTGGTGCCGGAGATGGAGTAGTTCAGGACGTCGACTCCGTCGAGGACTGCCTGGTTGATGGCGTCGACGGCGGCCGAGGTGTAGCAGCCGCCGGTGTTGGGATCCTTGTCCTCCCAGCAGATCTTGTAGATGGAGAGCTTCGCGGCGGGTGCGATGCCGCCGGTCAGGCCGAAGCTGCGTCCGTCAACGAAGGTCTCCACGTCAGCGTTGCCCGCCGCCGTGCTTGCCGTGTGCGTTCCGTGGCTTCCCACGTCCACAGGCGAGATCACTTCCTCCGGGGCCCGGTCCCCCTTGGCCACGGAGTCCTCGAAGGCATCAGAGAAGTACCTGGCACTGAGGACCTTGGAGTTGCAGGCTGTTCCGTTGAAGCCCTCACCCTTTTGGCACTCGCCCTCGAAAGTGCTGCCGTCCGCCTTCAGCATGGCGATCCTGCCGCCGGTGGTGCGGTAGGGCACGCCTACCTTCGGGTTGCCCTTGAGCTGGGCGACTGCACTGCCGGCGAAGAACTGGCTGCCTGGCGTGTAGCCGGAGTCGATGACGCCCACCACGACGCCCTTGCCTGCAGCGGCCTTGCCGCCGAACTGGGTGTTCCAGGTGCCGTTGGCCCCGCTGAGCTTGAGGAAGTCCGTGGTGGAATAGTCGGGCTTCTGCTGGGTATCGGGGGCCACCGCGAGGACCTGGGGGTTCTTGGCCAGGTTCAAAGCCTGTTCGGCGGTAAGTGTGGCACTGAAGCCGTTGAGCGCCGCGGTGTACGTGCGGCGGATCTGGACCTTTTCCTTTTCAGCCAGCGCAGTCTGCTTTGCCTCCAGGTGGGCCTGGTACCGGCGCACCTCTGCCCGGCTCGCGTCGAGTTTGCGGCCGGAGCGCGGCTTCGTGGCCTGCAGGCCGGGCGTGCCGCCCTCGTAGGTGGCGGCGGGCTTCTCGGTCAGGACCACAATGTAGCGCCCGGCCGAGTAGTCGTTGGGGTCGACGTTCTTTTGCTGGACGGCGGGAGCCGCATTCTGCGACGGCGCCGCGGTTGCCGGCAGTGCGCCGGCTGACGAAAGGAGCAAAGGCAAGCCGACAACCAGTGCCGCTGCTTTCCGGGCCCCCCGGCTTCGGAAGAAGCTTTTTCCTGCTGATTTCACGAGTGGTTTGAACCTTTCATAAGGAACAGCCCCGGCTACATTGCCGGGCGCAGGCGGCAACGACACGTGAAGATGACAGGTCCTGTCGATCCCAGCAATCGCGACCGATCCCCACAGTACCTACTGAGAGCCGCATATGACATAGGGCACAAACCATGAATTTACTTTTTTGTCACAGTCCTCGACACAGGCATCAAAAAGCGGCGGGCGCCCTGAAAGGCACCCGCCGCTGGAGAGAGAAAGTTTGCCGCTCCGTCCTGCCGGGAGCTGCTGCCCGGAGGAGCTACTGCCGGGGCGTGCGGACCACTTCGCTGATCCACTGGCGCGTCTTCTCGTCCACCGGACCCGCCACCCGGTCCTGCCCGCCACCGCCGCGGACTTTTCCGCCCCGTCCGGCGCCGCCCCGCCCAACGCGGTTCTGCGCAACCCGGTTCTGCCCAGCACCGTCCTGTCCGGCACCGCCCCGTCCGGCACCGCTCTTGCGGGCTGCACGGTCGGCCCTGATCTTCTGGACCACCATTCTTCCGAGCCCGGCGAACACCGCCGCGGCCATCACCGGCAACAGGACGGATTTCGGTTTCTCAGCCATTCCGCAATCCTACTGAGCATGCCAGCGGCGGGCCAGAGCCGGCGTCGTTCTTCCCGCGCTCCGGCGTTCCCCGCACCCGATACGAAAGTGGTGCGCCGGGCCCGGTAGAATAGGGCATGCAAGCTCGCGGAGCGCCCGTCCGTGCCATGCCAAATGAATGCCGTGCCGATTGAATGCGGTGCCATTTGAACAGCCAGGCAGCTTTAGGAATGGCGTGAGACGGCACCACTCCGCTGCGCCCTTACCCAATGCACATGCACAGGAGTTACCGGATGCCCCGGATCGTTGTCGACGTCATGCCCAAGCCCGAGATTCTGGACCCGCAGGGGAAGGCCATCGTGGGTGCACTCCCCCGCCTGGGCTTCACCAGCTTCAGCTCTGTCCGCCAGGGCAAACGTTTCGAACTGACCGTTGACGGCGAGGTGACCGAGGACATCCTGGCCCAGGCCCGCGATGCCGCCGAAACCCTGCTGTCCAACCCCGTGATCGAGGACGTCGTGAACGTCGAGGTCGTCGAGGCCTGAGATGACTGAACTTCCCCTGATCGGCGAGGCAGTCGCCGTCGCCGCCGACGCTCCTGGTGCTCGCAGGCTCGCCGGTGCCAAAATTGGCGTCGTCACCTTCCCCGGCACCCTGGATGACCGCGACGCCGCCCGCGCGGTCCGCCTGGCAGGCGGCACGCCCGTCGCGCTCTGGCACGCGGACACCGAACTGGGTGACGTGGACGCCGTCGTGATCCCCGGCGGATTCTCCTACGGTGACTACCTCCGTGCCGGCGCCATTTCCCGCTTTGCCCCGCTGATGTCGAAGATCATTGACGCCGCCAACTCCGACGCGAAGCTGCCCGTCCTGGGCATCTGCAACGGTTTCCAGATCCTGACCGAGTCGCACCTGCTGCCCGGGTCCATGATCAAGAACGACCACCTGAAGTTCATGTGCCGCGACCAGGTGCTGCGCGTGGAGAACAACAGCACCGACTGGACGCTGGACTACGCGCCGGGCCAGGAGATCACGGTGCCGCTGAAGAACCAGGACGGCCAGTACATCGCCGACGAAAAGACCCTGGACGCGCTTGAGGCCGAAGGCCGCGTGGTGTTCCGCTACGTGGGCTTCAACCCCAACGGCTCCCGCCGCGACATCGCCGGCATTTCCAACGCCGCTGGCAACGTGGTGGGCCTCATGCCGCACCCGGAGCACGCAGTGGAAGTTGGCTTCGGCCCCGAATCCCTGGACGGCATCGGCGGGACGGACACCGACGGCCTGGGCTTCTTCACCTCCGTGCTGAACAAGATTGTGGGAGCGAACAAATGACCGAGATCTCAACCAGCTCGATCACCGAGAACAAGAAGTTCAACATCGACACCGTCGAGAACGCGGCCAAGACGCCGGACACCGAACTGCCCTGGGCTGAACTTGGCCTGAAGCAGAACGAATTCGACGAGATCGTCAAGGTCCTGGGCCGCCGCCCCACCGGCGCCGAGCTGGCCATGTACTCCGTGATGTGGAGCGAGCACTGCTCCTACAAGTCCTCGAAGAACCACCTGCGCCAGTTCGGCGAAAAGGTGACGGACGAGATGAAGAAGGACATGCTGGTGGGCATCGGCGAAAACGCCGGCGTTACCAACCTGGGGGACGGCTGGGCCGTGACCTTCAAGATCGAGTCCCACAACTCGCCGTCGTTCGTTGAGCCGTACCAGGGTGCCGCCACCGGCATCGGCGGCATCGTCCGCGACATCATCTCCATGGGCGCCCGACCGGTTGCCGTGATGGATCCGCTGCGCTTCGGCGCCATCGACCACCCGGACACGGCACGCGTCATGCACGGCGCGGTCGCGGGCATCGGCGGCTACGGCAACTCCCTCGGCCTGCCGAACATCGGCGGCGAGATGGTGTTCGACTCCGTGTACCAGGGCAACCCGCTGGTCAACGCCCTCGCTGTGGGCGTCATGCGCCACGAGGACATCCGCCTGGCCAACGCCTCGGGCAAGGGCAACAAGGTGGTCCTGTTCGGTGCACGCACCGGCGGCGACGGCATCGGCGGCGCCTCCGTGCTCGCATCCGAGTCCTTCGACGACACCAAGCCGTCCAAGCGCCCGGCCGTCCAGGTGGGCGACCCGTTCGCTGAAAAGGTCCTCATCGAGTGTTGCCTGGAGCTGTTCAAGGGTTCGCTGGTTGAGGGTATCCAGGACCTTGGTGCGGCAGGCATCTCCTGCGCCACGTCCGAGCTCGCCTCCAATGGCGACGGCGGCATGCAGGTTGAGCTGACCTCCGTGCTGCTGCGCGACCCCACGCTGACGCCGGGCGAGATCCTGATGTCCGAGTCGCAGGAACGCATGATGGCCGTGGTCACGCCGGAGAACGTCGAGGCCTTCGAGGCTGTCATGGACAAGTGGGCCGTGGAGTACGCCTGGCTGGGCGAGGTGACGGACACCGGCCGGCTCATCATCACCTGGGACGGCGAAGTGATTGTCGACGTCGATCCCCGCACCGTGGCGCACGACGGTCCCGTCTACGACCGCCCGTTTGCCCGCCCGGAGTGGCAGGACGCCGTCCAGGCCGACAAGTTCACCGGTTCCGTGCAGGACGCCGGCCGCCCCTCTGCCCCGGCTGAACTGGCCGCGGCGGTGACCGAGCTGGTCGCTTCGCCGAACATGTGCGACAAGTCCTGGATCACCAACCAGTACGACCGGTACGTCGGCGGCAACACCGCCATGGCGTTCCCCGACGACGCCGGTGTGGTCCGCGTTGACGAGGAATCCGGCCTGGGCGTGGCCCTGGCCACCGACGCCAACGGCCGCTACACCTACCTCGACCCGTACCACGGTGCCCAGCTGGCACTGGCAGAGGCCTACCGCAACGTCGCCACCTCCGGCGCCGTGCCGATGGCCGTCAGCGACTGCCTGAACTTCGGCTCCCCCGAGGACCCGGACGTCATGTGGCAGCTGGCGGAGGCCATCCGCGGCCTGTCCGACGCCTGCATGGTGCTGGGCATCCCGGTCACCGGCGGCAACGTCTCGCTGTACAACCAGACGGGCACGACGCCGATCCACCCCTCCCCGGTGGTGGCAGTGCTGGGCAAGCTCGACGACGTCGCGCGCCGGACGCCGTCCGGCTGGCGGGAAGACGGCGCAGCCATTTACCTGCTGGGCACCACCGCGGCCGAACTGGACGGTTCGGAATGGTCCAACCTGCGCGGCCACCTCGGCGGCCTGCCTCCCAAGGTTGACCTGGAGAAGGAACGCGCCCTCGGCGAGATCCTGATCAACGCCTCCCGCGACGGCATGGTGGACTCCGCCCACGACCTTTCCGAGGGCGGCCTCGCCGCGGCCCTCGTGGAGTCGTCGCTGCGCTATGGCGTCGGTGCCCGGATCGCGCTCCAGGATGTCCTGGACCGCGACGGCGTTGACCTCTTCACCGCGCTGTTCTCCGAATCCCAGGGCCGCGCCATCGTCTCGGTGCCCCGCTCTGAGGAAGTCCGGTTCAAGGACATGTGCACCGCCCGCGGCTTCGATCACCTCCGCATCGGCGTGGTGGACGCAGCCAGCGGACAGCTGGAGATCAACGGCGTGGACACCCTCTCGCTGGACTCCCTCCGCGAAGCCCACGAGGCCACCCTGCCGAAGTACTTCGGCTAGGGGCCCAAGCCCATCGGTTGCTCCGTAACTGCCCTTTTGACCCGTCATTAGGGCAGTTACGGAGCAATCGTTGTTTAACTCCCGCGCCGCCAGCCGGCCTGGACCAGCGCACTGCGGACCTTGGCAACGGCGGCCTTGCCGTCATTGAGCAGGTGACGCTTGGAGATCCGGACTTCCGTCCAGCCCAGGGCCGCATAGCGTTCTGAGCGGGCGATGTCGCGTTCAATCTGCAGCTCGTCACCGTGGTGCTCCCCTTCGTACTCGATGCCTATCCGGTACTGCTTGTAGGACAGATCCGGCTCATGATGACGCACGCCATCATCGGACAGGATCGGCACATTCACTTCCGGTTCCGGCAGGCCCGCGCGGACAATCGCGAGCCGAAGCATAGTCTCCTGCGGTGAGTCCGCTCCCACCCGGATGAGCCTGATGGCCTCCTTGGCCTTGCGCAGCCCGCGCTTGCCCTTGTGCCTGTCGATCATGCGCTGGAGGTCCGCCAGCGTACACAACGGCTGGTCCCGGTCTTCGAACTCGGGGCGGGGAATACGCACACAGCTGTCGCCCGCCACCACAAGCTCGTCCACACTCAGCATTTCGGCGAGATCGAGCCACGTCCGTTCCGGTGTGGTGACGGGGATGCCGTCAACGGTGGTGACTTCATCGTCGTAGAGCTTCATCCGGTGGACGATGACGTGCGGCCGGTTTAGATGGGCCGCACCCTCAGGCCTGATGATGTCGAACATATCCGAACGCCCTTTCCGTCGTCGTCGCGGCAGGTTCAGAAGTTCGGCCGCGGTGAAGTGCGATGCGGCGCATCGCTCGTTGACTTCGATGAAGGGCCGCACCCTGACGCTCAAGGCAAGCTCCGCCGTCGGGCATCCTGCACGGATGCCTCTGCCCAGCGACGTGAGCGAGCGGTGCCGCAGCCGCTTGGACGTGATGCCGGCGCGGCCGGCCTCGCCAACGGTGAACGGCCTGTCCTGGAATTTGTTCGGCAGCGGGCGTGCGGTCTTCATGGCTACATGAGAGCAGAAAGAACGCCTCTGCTGCTGAAGTTATCCACAGCCCCTATCGATTGCTCCGTAACCGCCGTTTTCAGGGCTCAAAAGGGCAGTTGCGGAACAGTCGATGGGGTTCAATCCTCGCTGTGGATCTCCCGCTGCCGGGCGCTCAGCAGCTCCAGTTCGGGGCGGTAGGCCACGAAGCGCTCGACGGCGGTTAGCACCTCCACGAGGTGCGCCCGGTCGGCGGCAACCAGGCCGGCGCCGATCCGGGTGCGCCGGTACTGGTCGTGGTCCCCCACCTCGGCTACGGAGACCTCGTAGCGCCGCTTGACCTCGGCCAGCAGGGGCCGCACGACGGACCGCTTCTCCTTGAGGCTGTGTACGTCACCAAGGAGGATGTCGAACTCAATCCAGCCGATCCACATGCCGTTAATGCTAGCGAGTGCTCCGTAACTGCCCTTTTGAGGGTTCAAAAGGGCAGTTACGGAGCACTCGACGGGACTCAGATGGTGAGCTCGCCCATCGTGTCCCAGCCTTCGCCGTCGAGCTGGCGGCTGATAATGCGCGGGGTTTCGGCGAGGGCCTGCGGCATGTCCGCCATGGCCTTCTTGAAGTGGGCGCTGCTGACGTGGTCGCCCGCGGCGTCGTCCTTGAAGGCTTCGACGAGGACGAATTCGTTGGGATCATCCACGCTGCGTGACCAGTCGAACCACAGGTTGCCGGGCTCCTGGCGGGTTGCCTCGGTGAAGTCGGCAACGAGGCCGAGCCATTTCTCGGACCAGTCGGGCTTGACCTTGAATTTGACGACGATGAAGATCACGGGGCTATGCCTTTCGTTGGGTTGATGGGTCAGTTGTGTTGGCGGGTTAATGGGCGGCGAGCGCCTGCTCGCACTCTTCGATGGCCTCGCGCGCGTACTTCTGCTGGGCCGGGGTTCCGACCCGCTCTGCCCACTGCTCGGCCAGCTGGAATTCCACCAGCGCCTCGGTGAGCCGGCCCGCAGCATGCAGGGTCCAGCCCAGGTTGTTGTGCAGCGCCACCATCCAGCGTTTGGTGCGCTCATCGTGCACGGTGGAGGCGTACTCCAGGGCGCTCCGGGTCCAGGGTTCCGTGTGGGCGGTGTCGGCGATGGCCAGCATGTGGAGCGCGTCGACGGTCAGGTACTCCTCACCCAGATGGTCGCCGAGCTCAGCCGCCTGCTCGAACAGCGGCACCGCCATGGCCGCGTGGCCGCTCGAGTTCAAAATGCGCCCGCGCTCCAGCAGGACGCGGACACCGACGGTCGGTTCGTCCCCGTCGATGGCGTCGAGGAGGGCGTCAGCCTCTTCGTAGCGCCCCTGGAGTCCGATGGCGCGGCCCAACTGGGTGGCGAGCTCGGCGCGCTCGTCGGCGTCGTACCGCGGGTCGGCCAGGGCTTCCCGGAAGCGCTGCTCGGACAGTTTGGGATCCTCGAAGTTCCACAGCAGGTCAAGGGTCTTTTGGTCCAGCATGTATCTCTCCTGATCAGCTTTCACCGGCGGCGAGTTGGCGTGCACCTTCAATGTATCGGGAAGTCATGAGGCGCTGCGCCCGGCGGGCCAGCGCGCCGCCCGCAGCGTAAAACCAGTTGGACGGCCTGCTGAACGCGGTGATGCTGACGAACACGCGGCCCTGGGCGTCGATCTCGGCCACGAATGACTCCTCCCCCCGCACCGGATGGCCAGGGAGGCTGCCGTAACCGAAGCCGGCCGACTGTGGGCCGCCACCGGGGGCGGGCCGGTGCACCCAGATCACCTCACAGGGTGCGTTGAGGCGGAAGGGCCCGACGCCGAAACCGCTCACCACGCGTGCGCCGGGAACAACGACGCCGGACTCGGTCCGGACGCGCAGGCCGGACCGCCGCTGCAGCTCCCAGGCCAGGATTCCCTCGGCCACCCGGTGGTAGGCGGCGGTCCCTTCGCCGAGATAGGTCCTGGATGCCACCTTGCGGTACCCGGCCGGAGACCCGCCATGTTCGGTGGCGCCGATGTCCGGGTAGTTCAGCTCGCCGCGGGCCAGCCGGCGCTCAGTCATCTGACCGGCTCCGTGCTGCACCCGTACTGTCCTGGCTCCGGCCCCGCACCCCGGCAAGCCGTGCCCAGCCGAGCTGCTCCTGCTGCTTGCGGTTCAGCGAAGCGACTACGAGGTCGTAGGAGTCCTCCACCATGTCCCGGACCATGTCGTCCGGCAGGGCTCCGTCCAGGCGGACCCCGTTCCAGTAGGTCTTGTTCATGTGCCATGCGCCGGTGATTTCCGGATGCACGGCCCGCAGCTGTTCGGCCAGGGCCGGCTCGCATTTGAGGCTGACCGACCAGTCATCCGGATCCATGGCGGACAACGCGAACATCTTGGCCTCCTGACGCGCCCCGCCGGACACCGCCGCCCTCACCTTGAACACCGATGTTTCGGGGCCAAACGGGAAGTCCTCGAAGGCCCCCGGAAACGACAGGCAGATTTCTCTCAGTCCGGCTGGGTCCATGCAGCGAGCCTACAAAGCCTTCCCGGGCAGTGCTAGTCTGCGATCATGGCAGCTGCCCAGGAGACCATACCTGTGCTGGATCTCGGCTCCGCACGCCGGGCCGACGGGTCGTTCAGCCCTGAATTCATAGCGCAACTCCGCGATGCCACGCACCGGGTGGGCTTCTTCCAGGTCATGGGCTACGGAGGTGCCCCCGGCCAGGCGAAGGAGCTGCTGGCAACGATCAGGCGTTTTTTCGACCTTCCCCTCGAAGAACGTATGAAGCTCGACAACCGCCTGTCTCCGCATTTCCGCGGTTACACCAGGATGGGCACGGAGGTCACCCAGGGAAGGGCGGATGCGCGCGAGCAAATCGACTACTCACCCGACCGTGAGCCGGTGAAGGACTATCCGGCGGACCAGCCCTATTGGCTCCTTCAGGGGCCCAACCTGTGGCCGGACGAGGCGATGCCGGAGCTGGAGCGCACGGCAATGGCCTGGGCTGAACTCATGTCCGGGGTGGGAGCGGAACTCATGCGGGCCATCGCAGTGTCCCTCCGGCTGCCCGAGGACTACTTCGACGAGCCCTTCGGGGACGCGCCGGCCTGGATGGGCAAACTGGTCCATTACGTCGGCGGCGTGGTGGAAGCGGCCGGTGACCAGGGCGTCGGGTCGCACGCGGACTACGGTTTCGTTACCCTCCTGCTTCAGGATGACGTGGGCGGTCTTGAAGTGCTGCCGCCGGGAACCACCGAATGGGTCCCGGTGGAGCCCATTTCCGATGCGCTGGTGGTGAACCTTGGCGAGATGCTGGAAGTTGCCACCGAGGGTTATCTCGCGGCCACCATCCACCGCGTACAGGCCCCGCCGCCCGGGGTTGACCGATACTCCGTTCCATTCTTCTGGTCCCCGCGCCTCGATGCCGTGATAGAGCCGGTGCCCCTGCCTGAGGACCTCAAAGCCCAGGCCCGCGGCATCTCCGACGACCCGTCCAATCCGATGCTCGCCTCATTCGGCCTGAACATGCTCAAAGGCCGGATGCGTGCCCATCCGGATGTCACGGAGCGCCACTATCCGGGACTGCTGAAGCGCTAAATGTTGCGGCCGGCGCCTGTGCACGGGACCTGTCAGGGCTAGATGCCCACGCGCCACCCTTCGCGGGCGGGGCAGGAATTCACCACAACATCGAGCCCTGCGGCCTTGGCCCTTTCCACCGCGGCGTCGTCGAACACGCCCAGCTGCAGCCACACGGCCTTGGCGCCGACGGCGATGGCCTGGTCGATGACCGCCCCTACCTTCTGTGAATTGACGAAGCAGTCCACGACGTCGATCGGGTGCTTTTCCGCCGGAATCTCCGCGAGGCTGCGGTACCCCTTCTCCCCGTGCACGTCGTCACCCGGCAGGTTGACCGGGATGATCTCCATGCCCATGCGGTCGCGGATAAAAAGCGAGACGTCGTACGCGGAGCGCCACTCGTTCCGGGTGAGGCCGACTATCGCCCAGGTACCCTTCGTTCGCATGAGCCGGTCAATTACCGCCTGATCGTTTTTGTGAGCCATGTATCAACTCTACTCCTGCGCCATTTCCGGATGATTCCCGAATATCTGAAGGTCACGTCGGTCAATCGGGCGTGATGAACGAATATTACCGTTCAAAAAAGGCCGATTTTGTGAAATCGTGCATCTGGGCTTGAGTAGATAACGACCATCCCGAGCGGCCGAGAGACCTGGATCGATGAAGCCGCAGCAACCCCCGGTGACGTGAGACGACCATTCCCACGGCGCTGTTCTTCCGCCCCGGCGGAGCTGGGGGTGCTACTGCCAGGACCGATGGAGTGCTGCAATGACCCCAGAGAATACTTTTGCCCTGCCCACCCTTGCCCGGATTCCGTCTGAGGCAACCCCACATACCACTTCGGACGCGACGGCGGTCGAAGCAGGGCTGCGTGACGCGCCCGGCTCCTCTTCCGGCTCTTCGGGATGGTCCTCGACCGAGCCAACGGACGGCGCAGTGCACGGCGTCCCCACCGACGGGCCGGCGCGTCACAGCGGTACCACCTCCAGCATCGACCCCGGCAACGTCGCCTTTTGGGAAGAACAGGCCCTCCGGCTGGACTGGGCCGAGCTGCCCGGTGCTGAAAAGTCCGGCAGCCACAGGCCGTGGCATACGGCGCACAGCTGGGTGCCCGCCGACGTCGGAACCGGCCGCGGACCCGAGATCAAGTGGTTCGACGGCGGCAAACTGAACGTCGCATACAACTGCGTGGACCGGCACGTCGAAGCCGGACGCGGGAACAAGGTGGCCCTCTTCTTCGAGGGTGAACCGGGCGACCGCCGCACCATCACCTACGCCGAACTGCAGCGTGAGGTTTCCAAGGCGGCCAACGCACTGCTGGCACTCGGTATCACCAAGGGTGACCGCGTGGTCATCTACCTGCCCGTGATCCCGGAAACGGTCATCATTACCCTTGCTGTGGCACGGATCGGCGCCGTCCACTCCCTGGTGTTCGGCGGGTTCTCCGCCGAGGCCCTGCGGTTCCGGGTCGAGGACACGGGGGCGAAGCTGCTGGTGACCACTGACGGCCAGTTCCGCCGCGGCGTGGCCGTACCGGTCAAGGACAACGCCGATGCCGCCCTCGCCGGGGACAACGCGATCGAGCGCGTCCTGGTCATCAACCGCACCACCGCCCCCGAAGCTCTCTCCACCGTCCCCATGACCGCCGGCCGCGACGTCTGGTGGCACGACGTCGTCGAACCTGCCTCCGATGTCCACGAACCGGAGGCGTTCGACGCCGAGACCCCCCTGTTCATCATGTACACGTCCGGCACCACGGGAAAGCCCAAAGGGCTCGTACACACCTCGGGCGGTTACCTGACCCAGGCGTCGTGGAGCTTCGAGCACCTGTTCAGCAACCCGGACCCGGCACTGCGGGACCAGGATGTGCACTGGTGCACCGCCGACCTCGCCTGGGTCACGGCGCACACGTACGAGATCTACGGCCCCCTCTCCAACGGCGTCACGCAGGTGATCTTCGAGGGCACCCCCAACACCCCGCACCCGGGCCGGCACTTCGAGATCATTGAACGCTACGGCGTCACGCAGTACTACACGGCCCCTACCCTGGTCCGCTCGCTCATGGGCTGGTTCCCGGACGGCGTGCCGGAAACCTACGACTTCTCGTCCATCCGTCTGCTGGGCACCGTGGGAGAGGCCGTCAACCCGGAGGCGTGGCGGTGGCTCCGCGACAACCTCGGCGCAGGCACCGCCCCGATGGTGGATACCTGGTGGCAGTCCGAAACCGGTGCCACCATCATGTCCCCCGCGTCCACCGACACCGAGTTCAAGCCCGGCTGCGCGGCCCGCCCCCTCCCTGGTGTCAGCACCCGTGTGGTGGACGAGGCCGGCAACCGCACAGCACCGGGCGTTCAGGGCTTCATCGTCGTGGACCAGCCGGGGCCGGCCATCGCCCGCACTGTATGGGGCAACCCGCGCCGCTACTTCGACTCCTACTGGAGCCAGTACGCCGGACAGGGCTGGTTCCTCGCCGGAGACGGCGCCAAGTACGACGACGACGGGGACATCTGGATCCTGGGGCGGGTGGACGACACGCTCAACGTCTCAGGCCATCTGCTCTCCACCATCGAGATCGAGTCCGCCCTGGTTACGCACCCGGACGTGGTGGAGGCCGGGGTCTGTCCGGTGGCCGACCCCAAGACCGGGCACGCCGTCGTCGCTTTTGTTGTCCTCAAGGGCGGGGCTCCGGCGGGCTCTACCACCGGCTCAACTGCCGACGAGCTCCGCAACCACGTCGCGAAGGAGATCGGCCCGATCGCCAAGCCGCGCGACGTCGTCGTTGTCCCGGATGTGCCCAAGACCCGCAGCGGCAAGATCATGCGCCGCCTGCTGACCCAGCTGTTTGAGGGAACGGCACTGGGCGACACCACCTCACTCCAGAACGAACCGGCCATCGCCGGCATCCAGGATGCGCTGCGCCGCCGCGCTGCCGCCATCCCCGGAAACCCCAACACCGGATTCCCCAACACCGGCCAGAAGTAAAGGAACGAATATGAACGACATCAGCAATGTGGCCCGTCTTTCCGAACCGCTGAAATTCGCCTACTGGGTGCCGAATGTATCGGGCGGCCTGGTGGTCTCCACCATCGAGCAGCGCACCAGCTGGGACTTCGACTACAACAAGAAGCTGGCCCGCATCGCCGAGGAGTCCGGCTTCGAATACGCACTGACCCAGACCCGCTACGCCGCGTCCTACGGCGCCGACAAGCAGCACGAGGCCACGTCCTTCAGCCTCGCCCTGCTCGCCGCGACCGAACGCCTCAAGGTGATCGCCGCCGTCCACCCGGGCATGTGGCACCCCGGCGTGCTGGCCAAGTTCGTCATAACCGCCGATCACATCTCCAACGGCCGCGCCGCCGTGAACATCGTCTCCGGCTGGCTCAAGAACGAGTTCACCAACTTCGGCCTCGAATGGCTGGAGCACGACGAGCGCTACGTCCGCACCGAGGAATTCATCAGGGTGCTCCGAGGCCTGTGGACCGAGAAGGAATACAGCCAGGCCGGCAAGTACTACAACATCACCGACTTCACCCTGAACCCCGCCCCCGTGGCCGTTCCGGGCCGCGCGCACCCGGAGATCTTCTTCGGCGGAAACTCGACGGCGGCCCAGGCCACCGCGGGCCGCGTCGCCGACTGGTACTTCTCCAACGGCAAGGACCTGGAAGGCTTCAAGGAGAACATCGCCGGTGTTGTTGCCGCCTCCGGCGAAACCAAGCGCGGCACCGAAGGCCAGCTCGCCGCCCCAAGGTTTGGCCTCAACGGCTTCGTCATTGCCCGCGACTCGGAGAAGGAGGCCCGCGACACGCTGCGCGAGATCGTGGAGAAGGCGCACAAGCCGGCCGTCCAGGGCTTCCGCGACGCCGTGCAGGAAGCCGGCCCGTCCACCAAGGACGGCAAGGGCATGTGGGCGGACTCCACGTTCGAGGACCTGGTCCAGTACAACGACGGCTTTAAGACCCAGCTGATCGGCACCCCGGAGCAGATCGCCGAGCGGATCGTGGAGTACAAGAAGATCGGCGTGAACCTCTTCCTGACCGGCTACCTGCACTTCCAGGAGGAAATCGCCGCGTTCGGCCGGGATGTCCTGCCGATCGTCCGCGAGCTCGAGGCGGACCTGGCCCGCAGGAACGGCACGGAACTCGACCTTTCGAGCACTCCTGTTGCCGAGGCGGTGGCTGTCTAATGGCTGACCGCAAATTCGGCTTCCGCACCCGCGCCCTGCACGCCGGCGGCACGCCCGACGCCGAGCACGGCGCCCGGGCGGTGCCCATCTACCAGTCGACGTCGTTCGTTTTCAAGGACACCCAGGACGCCGCCAACCTGTTCGCCCTGCAGAAGTACGGCAACATCTACTCCCGCATCGGCAACCCCACCGTGGCCGCGTTCGAGGAGCGCATTGCCTCGCTGGAGGGCGGCATCGGGGCGGTGGCGACGTCGTCGGGCATGGCCGCCGAGTTCATCACCTTCGCCGCCCTCACCCAGTCCGGCGACCACATCGTCGCGGCGTCCCAGCTCTACGGCGGCACCGTCACCCAGCTCGACGTGACCCTGCGCCGCTTCGGCGTGGACACCACGTTCGTGCCCGGCACCGACCCCGCGGACTACGCTGCGGCCGTCCGGGAGAACACCAAGGCGATCTTCGTCGAGGTGGTGGCCAACCCGTCATCGGAGGTCCAGGACCTTGCGGCCCTGGCCAAGGTGGCGCACGACGCCGGCATCCCCCTTGTGGTCGACGCCACCTTGAGCACGCCCTACCTCGTGCGGCCGATCGAACACGGGGCGGACATCGTGATCCACTCCGCCACGAAGTTCATCGGCGGCCACGGCACCACCCTCGGCGGCGTCATCGTCGAGAGCGGCCGCTTCAACTGGGGGAACGGCAAGTTCCCCACCATGACCGAGCCCGTGGCCTCCTACGGCAACGTCTCCTGGTGGGGCAACTTCGGCGAATACGGGTTCCTCACCAAGCTGCGCTGCGAGCAGCTGCGCGACATCGGACCTGCCCTGACGCCGCTGGCCGCATTCCAGCTGCTGCAGGGAGTGGAAACCCTCCCCCAGCGCCTGGACGAGCACCTGAAAAACGCGCAGGCCGTGGCCGAATGGCTCGAAGCCGATCCGCGCGTGGCCTACGTGAACTACTCCGGCCTGCCGTCGCACCCGCACTTCGAACGGGCGCGGAAGTACCTCCCCTTGGGGCCGGGCTCCGTGTTCTCCTTCGGCGTGAAGGGCGGACGGGCCGCCGGACAGAAGTTCATCGAGTCCCTGCAGCTGGCCTCGCACCTGGCCAACGTGGGCGACGCCCGCACCCTGGTCATCCATCCCGGGTCCACCACCCACCAGCAGCTCAGCGACGAACAGCTCGTGTCCGCCGGCGTACCGGAGGACCTCGTCCGCATCTCGGTAGGCCTGGAAGACCTGGAGGACATCCTGTGGGACCTGGACCAGGCGCTCACTGAGGCACAGAACGCCGCCGCGGATAACGCCGCCGTCCTCGAAGAGCCTGCTGACAGCTGCACGATTGGAGCACACGCATGAGCACCACTGAGCGAACCTGGACCGGCCCGTCTGCGCCGGAGCGCCTGGGCCTGCTGCGTGAAGCGAAGTCGATTGCCATCGTGGGCGCTTCGGACAAGCCGTCACGTGCGAGCTACTTCGTGGCCACCTACCTGCAGTCCTCGACCCGGTACAAGGTGTACTTCGTGAACCCGGTGGTCAAGGAGATCCTCGGCCAGCCGACGTACGCCTCGCTGGCGGACCTGCCGGAGAGCCCGGACATCGTGGACGTGTTCCGCAAGCACGATGACCTGCCGGGCGTACTGGACGAAGCCGTCGCCGCAGGCGCCAAGACGCTGTGGCTGCAGCTCGGCTCGTGGCACGAGGGCGTGGCAAAGGATGCCGAAACGGCGGGACTGAACGTGGTGATGGACCGCTGCGTCAAGATCGAGCACGCCCGGTTCCACGGCGGGCTCCACCTTGCCGGCTTCGACACGGGAGTGATCTCCTCGAAGCGGCAGGTTCTGGCCTAGCAACAGGGCCGGCAAGACCGAAAGAATGAAAAATGCCGGGCTGGATTTTGATGGGGGACAACTTCCAGCCCGGCACTCTCACTTTGGTAATCGACGGGGAACCCTCAGGGGTTACGCGGATTCCAAAACTTTCTAAAATCTTTTTTCGGCCTTCCCCGGCGCCGGTCCACCAGGGCGGATCCCTCAGGACAAGCCGGGAAACCTACGGCGTGCCTGGCACGGGCTTCGCCGGGACGGTCGGCAGCGTGGGCACTGCCGGCAGCGGCTTGGCCGGAAGCTTGGGCACCAATCCTGTTTCGGGGATGGTGGGCAGCTGGCTTGGACGGGCCGGCGTCGGCGATTCGCTCTTTGCCGCTCCGTGGGAAGCTGCTGAACCGGCCGATGCGTTGGGCGAACCATGTGAAGCGGACGAACCTGATTGGGCCGGGGCTACCGGTTCCGACGGCGAAGCAGCAGTTCCGGTAGCTGAGGGCTTGGGCGCAGCAACCGTGGGAGCCGGGACCGCCGGAAGGTCGGCGGGCGACGTGGGCGTTGGTGCCGGTGCTGTTGTCTCGCTGGCCGGCTGGAAGATCCGGACCACGGTATGGCCTACGCTGTTGCGGAAATCCTCGCTGGAGGCTGCGACGGCGCCGGCGCCAAGTCCCATGGCACCGACTACAGCCGCGCCCACCACCATGCCCATCCGGCGCTGCCGGTTGCGGCGGTGCTGCTCGAGGCTGGCGACGTCGGGAGTCGAGGCCCGGCGCATCGCCTGGGTGGGTGCATCCGCAGTGGGTGCGCCCGCAGCGGAGGCACCGTGGGCGAGCAGCGCGGCCAGATCGGCACGCGGTTGGGGTGCGGGGTCCTGGCCAAGTCCGCGCAGTTCTTCGAGGGACCTGCGGAGATCGGCGTCGTCTTCGAGCCCGGAATCCAGGAGGATCGCCTGGATCTCTCCTTCTTCGCGGCCTGCCGGCATGACACTCATGATGCTGCGTGGTCCTTTTCCTTGACGAGTTCGCGCAGGGCGATGAGCCCGCGGCGCTGGAGCTGTTTGATGGCCCCGGGGGTCTTGTTCATGATGCCGGCCACCTGTTCGACCGAAAGGTCCGCGACGATCCGCAGAACCAGAACTTCCCGCTGGTCGTCGTTGAGCAGGGCAAGTGAAGAAGCGATTCCGCCGAGCGAGCCGAGCACCTCGTCCTCGGCCGAGTTCGACCGCCGCTCGTCCAGGAGCGGGTCGAACTCGGTGAGCTGCGGCGTCCTCGCGGACCGGCGGCGGTAGTCCACAAGCCGCGCGTGCGCCACCGAGAATATGAAGGTCCGCAGCCCGGAGTGGCCGCCCCGGACATTGCTGAGCTTGGGCAGAATGTCAACGAAGACGTCCTGCGTCAGGGCTTCGGCGTCATCCACGCCGCGCGCCCGGAAATAGCCCAGGACGGCGGGGGAAATGGTGCTGTAGACAGCGCTGAAGCCGGAGGGGTCGCCAGAAAGGGCTGCTGACAATTCGTCATCGGTCAGCTGAGCTGCCAAGGAGCTGTCCTTCCCTTTACTGCAGGTGTGCGGCGGTAGTAAGCCTAGCCGCCGCACACCTCACGCCCCTATTCGGGGAACGCCCTGTTTCGCGTGCTGTGAACTACTTGCCGGTGGGCAGGTCGGCACCAGCGTCAACCTTGACGTCAGCGCCTGCAGTGACGGACGCATCGGCCGTCTGGGCCGCGTGGTCCGCAACATCCGGCACGGCCGGTGCGGCGGGCACCTCCGGGGCGGCGGGAACGGCCGGGACGGCGGGAACGGCCGGGACGGCCGGAACGCCGGCGCCACCGGGAACAGCGGGGATTGCAGCGGTCACGTCGGCGCCGGCGGCCTTGTCCCCGGCGGAGACGTTGGCGTTGGCGGCAGCGTTGTCCTCGTCAGCTTCGACGGCGGCGTCGGCCGCGTCTGCAGCCTCACCGGCGGCCTTGGCCTTGGCAGCCGGAGCGGCAGGGACAGCCGGCGTGGCCGGGACGGTCGGAACTTCCGGCACCTCGGGGGTGGCAGGAATGGCGGGCGTAGCGGGGGTCACCTCTGCGTGCTGCGTGCTGGACACCTGGGCGGCGTTCGCCAGTCCGATGCTGGAGAAACCTCCGACAGCAACGATGGCGGCTGCGACAGCAATCTTGGTGGTCTTGCTAACACTCTTCATCAGAAAAAAGTCCTTTGGTTGATTTGAAGGCCGGGCCGGAGGCCGATGGGGGACAACCTCCGCCCGGCGCTTACATAGACGTAATCGCCGCGGCGGTCCGGCAGGTTACGCGCACCCGGAAAACTTTTTCTGGCGGAAAGGTTTCCCTTGGAAACGCGGGATTTTTTCTGGCATAAAGCCCGACGGCGGCGGGCCACCGAAAGGTGACCAGCCGCCGTCGGGCGCTGCTCGCTTGAGTTGTTGGTGCTGGCGCCTCCGGCGTCAGTCAGTTTTAGTCAAGGATCAAATCGTTGACAACGATCGTCTGGTCCCGGTCCGGTCCCACGCCGATCGCGGAGAAGCGGGTGCCGGACAGCTTCTCGAGGGCCAGCACGTAGTTGCGGGCGTTCTCGGGCAGGTCAGCCAGCGTCCGGGCGCCGGTGATGTCCTCGGTCCAGCCCTCGAAGTACTCGAAGATCGGCTTCGCGTGGTGGAACTCGGTCTGCGTCATCGGCATTTCGTCGTGCCGGACGCCGTCGACGTCGTAGGCCACACACACGGGGATCTGTTCGATGCCGGTGAGGACGTCAAGCTTGGTCACGAAGTAGTCGGTGAAGCCGTTCACGCGGGAGGCGTGGCGGGCCAGGACGGCGTCGTACCAGCCGCAGCGGCGAGGGCGGCCGGTGTTGACGCCGAATTCGCCGCCGGTCTTCTGCAGGTACATGCCCATCTCGTCGAAGAGCTCGGTGGGGAACGGGCCTGCGCCGACGCGGGTGGTGTAGGCCTTGATGATGCCGATGGACCGCGAGATGCGGGTGGGGCCGATGCCCGAACCCACAGAGGCGCCGCCTGCCGTGGGGTTGGAGGAGGTCACGAACGGGTAGGTGCCGTGGTCGACGTCGAGGAACGTGGCCTGGCCGCCCTCCATGAGAACCACTTTGCCCTCGTCCAGGGCGGCGTTCAGCACGAGGGTGCTGTCGATGACCAGCGGGCGCAGCCGCTCGGCGAAGGAGAGGAAGTAGTTGACTACTTCATCAGCCTCGATGCTGCGGCGGTTGTAGACCTTGACCAGGAGCTCGTTCTTCTGGCGCAGCGAGCCTTCGACCTTCTGGCGCAGGATTGACACGTCGAAGACGTCCTGGACGCGGATGCCCAGGCGGGCAACCTTGTCCATGTACGTGGGGCCGATGCCGCGGCCGGTGGTGCCGATGGCGCGGCTGCCGAGGAAGCGTTCGGTGACCTTGTCCAGCACCTGGTGGTACGGGGCGACGAGGTGGGCGTTGGCGGAGACGCGCAGCTTCGAGGTGTCCGCGCCGCGGGCCTCGAGGCCGTCGATCTCCTGGAACAGTGCCTCAAGGTTGACGACGCAGCCGTTGCCGATAATGGGGACGGCGTTGGGGCTGAGGATGCCGGCTGGAAGGAGCTTGAGCTCGTACTTCTCACCGCCTACGACGACGGTGTGCCCGGCGTTGTTGCCGCCGTTCGGCTTCACAACGTAGTCGACGCGGCCGCCAAGCAGGTCGGTGGCCTTACCTTTTCCTTCGTCGCCCCACTGGGCTCCGACGATCACGATTGCTGGCATGGGATCCTCCCCCATTCGTTCGGGCCTAGCCCGGTTGGATCACCGAGGTGCTTCAACCGGAGGTCGGCGCCGTTCATGAGAATGCCCCGAGTGGACCGGCTTTCGCTGTTCCTTCGCAGGAACGGCGGCGCAACGGCCCCGGGGCTCTTACCACCCAAGTTTAGCCGATGGCGCCCCGTTCTCCCTTGTCGCGGCCCTCTCACGGGACACGCAGCGCCACAGGGCCAGCCGAGGAGTTGCCCGACGGCGAGGGCAAGCGCTTTGCCACCAAAAGGCTTTTGAAGTGATTTAGCCCTCATTTGTCGCGCAGCCGGCCCTTCCCTCCGCGACTCGGCCAGCGGGGCGTGTGAGCGGAGGGCCTGGCGGTCCGGACGCCTTGCTAAACTGGGGAGGACCGGTCAGGTACCGGTCCACACCTCATTTCACACCACGCCGCATTCGGCATGCCTGCGGCGTGCCGGTCCTGCGGCGCGGCAGCGCGACCCACCTGCAGGAGACACAGCACCACATGACAGCCCTGGCTACCGAATCCTTCCACGAACAGCTCCTGACGCGCCGTTATGAACCCAACGTCGCCGCTGTCAACGAACTGTGCGACGCCCTGCAGCTCGCCAAGCCGGGCACCCAGGTGCCGTACGTCGATCCCGCGCACGACGTCGAGGAATGCCGGATCATCAGCCTCTACTCCAACATCGGCACGGCATCGCCCACCGGCTTCATCATGCCGGGCGACGACGACGCCGCCACCCGCATGCTGGGCATCCAGTGGAAGCTGGGCCTGCGGCCGGAGTACATCATGCCGTGGAACGTCCACCCCTGGCACACGCCTGGCGAGCCGAACGGCAAGTTCACGCCCGACCAGATCCAGGCCGGCCTCAAGCCGCTGCTGAAAGTCCTGGCCCTGGTGCCCCGCGCCTCGGTCATCGTGGCCCACGGCACCGAGGCCAACCGCCTCGCCGGCCTCCTGCTCAAGACCGAAGTTCCGCTGCTGTGGCGCCGGGGACTGAAGACCTACAAGGTCCGCTCGCTGAGTGGCCGCTCCTTCGCCGGAACGCCGGAGCGGCAGAAGCAGTACCTCGACGAGATGCACGTCGCCTACGCCGACGCCATGGCCCGCACGGGTATCCGCAAGGCATAACCCAAGCCGCGAACGGGCTGAACCGACGGCGGGCGGCCAACCTTCCCAGGAGAAGGTGACCGCCCGCCGTCGTATTTAACTCAGTTGTGCTGCTTGCCCTCGATGGCTGCCTTGGCCGTGGGGTCGGAGTCGTTGAGGAACTTCTCGATCCGCTCCGGCTCCTCCGCCTCGTTGATGGCCGCGGAAGCACGCCCCAGCGAGTAGAGCGCCCGCAGGAAGCCTCGGTTGGGCTCGTGCTCCCACGGGATGGGCCCGACGCCACGCCAGCCGTTGCGGCGGAGCGAGTCCAGGCCGCGGTGGTAGCCCACCCGCGCGTAAGCGTAGGAATCGATGGTGCGGCCTTCCGACCACGCTTCCTCTGCCAGCACGGCCCACAGCAGCGAAGATGTGGGGTGCTTTTCCACGAGGTCCAGCGCCTCAGCGCCGAGCGCGAGGTGCTGGTACACCTCGGTCTCGGCGGGCAGGAGCGTGGGCTCGGGGCCCAGCAGGTTCTTGCGGAACTCGTCGGACATGATTAGAAGGTCTTGCCTGCGGAGCCGAGCTGCTGGGTGGCTTCGACGACGCGGGCGGCGAGGCCGGCTTCGGCGGACGCGCCCCAGACGCGGGGGTCGTAGGTCTTCTTGTCGCCCACTTCACCGTCGACCTTGAGGACGCCGTCGTAGTTGCGGAACATGTGGTCCGCCACCGGACGGGTGTACGCGTACTGGGTGTCCGTGTCGATGTTCATCTTGATGGTGCCGTAGGACACGGCGTCGCGATCTCCTGGTCCGAGGAACCGGACCCGCCGTGGAACACCAGGTCGAACGGGTTCTCCTTGCCGATCTTGGCGCCGACCTGGGCCTGGATGTCCTTCAGGATCTCCGGACGCAGCTTCACCCCGCCCGGCTTGTACACACCGTGCACGTTCCCGAAGGTCAGGGCCGTGATGTAGCGGCCGTTTTCGCCGGCGCCCAAGGCGTCGACGGTGGCCAGGGCGTCTTCCACCGTGGTGTAGAGCTTCTCGTTGATCTCGTGCTCAACGCCGTCTTCCTCGCCGCCGACGGTGCCGATCTCCACCTCGAGGATGATCTTGGCTGCGGCGGTCCGGTCCAGCAGTTCACGGGCGATGCGCAGGTTCTCCTGCAGCGTCTCGGCGGAGCCGTCCCACATGTGCGAGTTGAAAAGCGGGTTGCGGCCGGCCTTGACCTCGGCCTCGGAGGCGGCCAGCAGCGGCAGCACGAACCCGTCCAGCTTGTCCTTCGGGCAGTGGTCGGTGTGCAGGGCGATGTTCACGTTGTAGTTCTTGGCCACTCGCGGGCGAACGCGGCGAAGCCCAGCGAACCGGCCACCATGTCCTTCGTGGACGCACCGGACCAGTACGCGGCGCCGCCGGTGGAAACCTGCACGATGCCGTCCGACTCGGCCTCAGCGAACCCGCGCAGGGCAGCGTTCAGGGTCTGGGAAGAAGTGACGTTGACCGCCGGGAACGCGAAGCCGCCCTTCTTGGCACGGTCGATCATGTCGGCATAGATCTCTGGGGTTGCAATGGGCATGCTGACTCCTAAATCGAATTTCGTCTGCGGGTTGGGTAGACCCTGGAGTGAACCTCGTCGGCTAAAACCATCCTAGCCATTTCTGTTCAGGGGCAGTGTTTCGGATCACCCGGCCGGGTAACACTTGGCGCAACTTCGATCCGTGGCACCGGCGTGGCAGGAAGTGCCATCTCGGCGAAGCCAGCTAGACGTGCTGGCCGAACACGTGCCGGCGCACCCAGGCGTGCATCGCGATCGCCGCGGCCGAGCCCGCGTTGATGGAGCGCGTGGATCCGAACTGCTCGATGGACAGCGTGGCCTCCGCGGCCTCGTGCACCTCCGGGGTCAGTCCGGGGCCCTCCTGCCCGAAGACCAGCACGCATTTCTGCGGCAGTTCGTACGTCTCCAAGGGAACGGAGTCCGGGAAGATGTCGATCCCGATGATGGCCAGTCCCTCCCCCTGGGCCCAGGCCACGAAATCCTCCACCGTGGGGTGGTGGCGGACGTGCTGGTAGCGGTCGGTGACCATCGCCCCGCGGCGGTTCCACCGCCGTCGTCCGATGATGTGGACCTCCTTGGCGAGGAACGCGTTGGCGGTGCGAACCACGGTGCCGATGTTGAGGTCATGCTGCCAGTTTTCGATGGCGATGTGGAAGTCGTGGCGTTTGGAGTCCAGGTCCGCGACGATCGCCTCGTGCCGCCAGTACCGGTACTTGTCCACGACGTTGCGCCGGTCACCGTCGGCCAGGAGGTCCGGGTCCCAGTGGTCGCCTTCAGGCCAGTCACCTTCCCAGGGCCCGACGCCGACCTCGGGTTTTGGCTCCTGCGTCCCGTTCCGGTCTGGCTGGGGTGGGTCTGGTTGGGGTTCGGGTGTCCCGGGCGTTTGCGTCACCCCTCAACACTAGACTGGGCTCCGGAACGCAAACATCTCGGTGAGGATAAACATGGCAGAAGCGGACAAGGTAAAGACATCGGCGGCCGTGTACCGCAGCGGCCAGGAGATCGAGTGCTGGCTGACCGACATGGACGGGGTCCTGGTGCATGAGAACCAGGCCGTGCCCGGGGCCGCGGAACTGATCCAGCGCTGGGTGGACACCTCAAGGCGCTTCCTGGTGCTGACCAACAACTCGATTTTCACGCCGCGTGACCTCGCGGCCCGGCTGCGTGCCTCCGGCCTGGAAATCCCGGAGGAGAACATCTGGACGTCGGCGCTGGCCACAGCCCAGTTCCTGAAGGACCAGGTATCGGCCGGCGGACCGGACAGCGGAAACCGCGCCTACACCATCGGCGAGGCAGGGCTGACGACGGCGCTCCACGAGGCAGGCTTCATCCTCACCGACCAGAACCCCGACTTCGTGGTGCTCGGCGAAACCCGCACCTACTCTTTCGAGGCGATCACCACGGCCATCCGCCTGATCCTCGCCGGGGCCCGCTTCATCGCCACCAACCCGGACGCCACCGGGCCGTCCAAGGAGGGCCCGCTACCGGCAACCGGCGCCATCGCCGCGCTCATCACCAAGGCCACCGGCCGGGAACCGTACGTTGTGGGCAAGCCGAACCCGATGATGTTCCGCTCGGCCATGAACCAGATCGATGCGCACTCGGAAACCACGGCGATGATCGGCGACCGCATGGACACCGACATCATCGCGGGCATGGAGGCCGGGCTGCACACGGTGCTGGTGCTCAGCGGCATCACGCAGCGGGACGAAATTTCCTCCTACCCGTTCCGCCCCAACCAGGTGCTGGCCTCCGTCGCGGACCTCAAGAACCAGATCTGACCAAGAACCAGCTCTGACACAGGCCGCGGCTGGCGGCATCAGAACGGGGTCATCTTCCCGCCGCCTCCGGGCAGCGGGAAGATCTCGTTCTCCAGGTCCTCGAGGATGGGCCGGTACACGAACGGGTTCCAGCCCGGACTCGCGTGTGCCGGCAGCGCCCCTGTGGTCTGCCGGTCGGACGAGACCATGTTGGCGGCGAACGTGCGCGCCCACGAATCGCGGGCTGTCCGGTAGTTGACGGTCTGGTCCCGCTGGTTTCCGATGTAGGCCATCCGGGTGTCGCCGATTTGGCCGGCGAAGCGCGTGGCATCGAAGTGATAGATATAGGCCGATTCCGTCTGGATCAGCACGCTGGAGGGGGCGAGCGGGGACAGCTGCTCCAATGTCTGGTTGAGGATCTGGCGCCAGGTGCGCTCGTCCTTGTGGGCCACCCTCTCCCCCAGCTCGTAGCCACCGCGCAGCACCGACGGGATCCGGAAGCCGCTTTCATAGAGGAAGACCACGCCGTCGAACCAGCTCTGGTCCAGGACGTCGAACTTGCTGTAGGGGCTGCAGTCGAGCACGATCAGTTCCACCTTGACGCCGTGCAGCTCTAGCAGCCGGGCGGCCACCTGGGTGGCCACCATGCCGCCGAAGCTGTGTCCGTAGAAGTAGAGCGTGCTGAGGTTGTTTGCGCGGACGTGCTCGATCACCGCGATGACCAGCTGGTCGATGTCAAGTCCCAGGTTGGAGTATCCGGCCGCCGCGAGCTGGCCGCGGAGCCTTAGGCTGCCGCGGAGCGAGTTGAGGATCCACTGGGCCTCTTCCCAGCTGGTCTTGTAGCCGGGGAACAGGATCCAGCTGGCGTTCGGGAAGTAGCTTTGCGCGAAGTCGTCCTCGACCACGAGGATCTTGTGGACCTGCCGCTCCTCCTGCACCCGCTTGGTGAACAGCATGTCCGCGGCGAGGACCGTGGAGGCGCCGGCTCCGGTGAGGAAAGTCCGGCGGGAGAACCGCTTCAGGTCCGCGGCGCGCCGAAGCAGCCGGGCTGCGTCCCCGCCCGGCGCCTGATGCTGGCCCGTCTGGCCGGCGGCCCCTTCATATGGCACTGAACTACCCTAGGCACAGGCCGGCGGGGCAACACAAGCGGGCGTGTCCCCTGCTGACGCGGGTGGGCAAAAAGCGAAGCGGACGACGGCGGGAGGTCCCGCCGTCGTCCGCTGCAGTTCCGCTCCGGCCAGTTCAGTTCCGGACGGTTCCGTTCCGGATAGTTCAGTTCCGGACGGTTCCGTTCCGGCCGCTAAATTAGCTCAGTCCAGGCCGAGCTCGTCCTTGCTGAAGGCGTAGAGGTACGGCACGCCGGCTTCGGCTTCGATCTTTTCCTTGGCGCCGGTGTCGCGGTCGACGATGACGGCAACAGCCACGACGTTGCCGCCGGCGTTGCGCACACCCTCGACGGCGGTCAGGGCTGACCCGCCGGTGGTGGAGGTGTCCTCGAGCACCAGGACCTTCCGGCCCTCGACCGAGGGGCCTTCCACCTGCCGGCCCATGCCGTAGGACTTCTGGGCCTTGCGGACCACGAACGCGTCGATCGCCCGGCCGGCGTTGGCGGCGGCGTGCATGACGGCGGTGCCCACCGGGTCCGCCCCCATCGTGAGGCCGCCGGCGCACTCAAAGTCGATGCCGGCGTCGTCAATCAGGGACAGCATGACCTGGCCCACGAGCTTGGATGCCTCGTGGTGAAGGGTGATGCGGCGCAGGTCGATGTAGTAGTCGGCTTCCGCGCCGCTGGACAGGATGACCTTGCCGCGGACAACCGCGAGCTCCTTGATCAGTTCCAGAAGTCGGGCACGGGCAGCGGCATTGGACAGCGAGTCCGGGGTGGCAGTCATGGGTTCCAGTTTAGTCGGGCCGGCCACCTCCCCTGGCTTCGCCCCCGGACGGCGGGCGAAAGCAGGCGCGTGCTCGGGCAAGGGTCCGTGCGCGATCAGCCGGGGCAGCAGGCGCGTCAGCACGGGAAGGTGCTGGACCGCGTACAGCACCGCCGCCGGAGGCCCGGACCTCTTGCCGGTAAACAGCGGAACAAACACCCCGCGGTGCATGAGGCGCTGGACGGACTGGATGATGACGGTGGGCAGTTGCCGCCGCCGCTGCACCGCGGCAAGATCCTGCACCGTGACGTTGCGGCGCAGCAGGGCAGGCGCCAGCCGGGCGGCCGCGGCCACGGCGTCCTGGATGGCAAGGTTGATTCCCACCCCGCCCGCCGGGGACATCGCGTGAGCGGCATCGCCGATGCACAGCAGCCCGTCAACGTACCAGCGCCGCAGGCGGTCCAGGCGGACATCCAGCCAGTGCAGGTCGTCCAGGGACCGGATAGCGCCGACGCGGTCGGCGAGGTCCGGGCGCAGCGCGGCGATCCGATCCCGGAACCGCTCCACACCCTCGCTCTTGATCCGGGCGTCGGAGCCTTTCGGGGCGAAGTAGCCCATCTGGTAGTACGTGTCCCGGAAAAGGGCAATGACGGCGTCGCGGTCCCCGAACGCCGGAACGATGCCCGCCACCTCCCCCTTCTCCGATTCCGCCCGGGGCAGCTTGAACCACCAGGTATCGAACGGCACCGGGTATTCCTTCGACCTCAGGCCGGCCCTCTGGCGCAGCACCGAGTGCCGGCCATCGGTGGCCACCACGAGGTCTGCCCGCAGTTCACCCTCTGTCCCGTTCTTGGTGACGTACCGGATTCCGGCGACCCGGCCGCCGTCGGACATCAGGGAAGTTGCCTTGTGCTCCATCAGAAGCGTGAACGTGGGCTCCTGCTCAGCAGCGCGGGCGAGGAAATTCAGGAAGTCCCACTGGGGCATCATGGCGATGTAGTTGTAGGGCGGACGGAGCCCGCCGAAATTGCCCAGCGTGACCAGGCCGCCTCCGGGGCGCGGGAAGGCGACGTTGCGCAGCCGGCTCTGCGGCAGTTCACGGAACTCAGCGCCGAGCCCGAGTTCGTCGATGAGCCGGACGGTGGAGGCGTGGACGGTGTCGCCGCGGAAGTCCCGGAGGAAGTCGCCGTGTTTTTCGAGGACGGTGACCCGGACGCCGGCCCGTGCCAGCAAGAGTCCCAGCATCATGCCGGCGGGCCCGCCGCCCACCACCGCGCATCCTGTGCTCTCCATGAGCCATACGGTACGCCTCCCGCTGCACCCCGGAACAGAGACTCACAGCACAGAGCGCCAACAGAGACTTAAGCCCCTGATCCCGGGCGGAAACAGTTGAGCCTTGCTAATCCTGCTGACTAGTGTGGACCACATGCGCAAACTCCAGGCCAAGATCATCGAAGAAATGGGCGTTCAGCCCCAGATCGATCCCGCAGAGGAGGTGCGCAAGCGCGTCACTTTCCTGAAGGAGTACCTGAAGGCCACCGGCACCAAGGGCTTCGTCCTGGGCATTTCCGGCGGCCTCGACTCCACACTGGCCGGGCGCCTGGCACAGCTGGCCGTCGATGAGCTGCAGGCGGAGGGCACGGATGCGCAGTTCGTGGCAGTCCGCCTCCCCTACGGCGTCCAGCACGATGAAGAGGACGCGCAGGCAGCCCTGGACTTCATCAGGGCCTCCAGGGAATGGACGTTCAACATTTCCGCCGCCGTGGACGGCTTCGAGGACGAGTTCGAAAAGACTGTCGGCAACGGGATTTCCGACTTCCACAAGGGCAACACCAAGGCCCGCACCCGCATGATCGCGCAGTACGCCCTGGCGGGCGAGCACAACTACCTCGTCATCGGCACGGACCACGGCGCTGAATCCGTCACCGGGTTCTTCACCAAATACGGTGACGGCGGCGCCGACATTCTGCCGCTCTTCGGCCTGAACAAGCGGCAGAACCGCTCCCTCCTGGAACACCTCGGCGCTTCGGAGCGGCTATGGAAGAAGGTGCCCACCGCCGACCTCCTGGACGACAAGCCGGGCCGGACGGACGAGGACGAACTCGGCCTGACGTACGACCAGATCGACGACTACCTTGAGGGCCGCGAGGTGACCGAGGGCGCAGCGGCCCTGATCGAGGAGAAGTACCTGCGGACCCGGCACAAGCGCACTGTCCCGGTCAGCATCTTCGACTCCTGGTGGAAGGGCGAGGGCCCGGAGGAGCCCCGGGCGGGACTCTAAAACCCGCCGGGGATCCGGTGCGGCGGCGCCCGTTTGGGTCAGCCGTCCCTGGGCAGTCCACCTAGGGCAGCAGCAGGATCTTCCCGCGTCCGTGGCCGCCGCGGCTGATGTCCAGGGCGTCGGCGGCCTCGATCAGCGGCATGCGGTGCGAGACCGTGAAGGTGATCTGGCCTTCCGCGGCGAGCGTCGCCACCTCCGCCACCCGGTTTTCCAGCTGCTGGACGGCCGCCAGGCCTGCCGCCGCTGACTGCTCGCCCGGAACTGTCGTGACTGCACGGCCGTTCCCCTGGAGCAGCTCGGCGGTTGTCGCCAGCGAATCCTCGCTCCCCACCGTGTCCAGGACTGCCGTGACGGTGCCGGCGTCGTCAGAGACTGAACGCACCCGGTCCGCAAGCCCGGAACCGTATACCACCGGTTCGGCACCCAGTTCCCGCAGGTACTCCTGGTTGGCCTCCGACGCGGTGCCGATCACCCGTGCACCGAAGGCCTGCGCAATCTGGACCGCGGCCGAGCCAACCCCGCCGGCGGCTCCATGGATCAGCACCGTGTCCCCGGCTCCCAGCGCCAGCTGCTTCAGGGCCGAATACGCCGTCCCTCCGGCCACCGGGATGCACGCCGCCTGTTCGAAGTCCACCCCCGCCGGCAAGGGGGTCAGCTGGTCGGCCGGCACCACGGCTTCCGTCCGGTAGCCGCCGAGGAGTCCGTTCCAGATGACCTCGTCACCCACGCCGAATCCCTCAAAAGCGGGCCCGACGGCGGTCACCACACCGGCTGCCTCGCTACCGGGCACCACCGGAAAGTCCAGGGGGACCCACTTTTTCAGGTAACCGGCCACCAGTTTCCAGTCCGCGGGGTTGACGCTTACCGCCCGGAACTCCACCCTCACCAGGCCATCACCTGGCTCGGGGAGCTTTTCGGTACCCACCTTCAGGACCTGCGGATCACCGTACTCCTCAAAGTAGACCCGTGTGCTCATGGCTCTGGCTCCTTCGATGCTGTCCAGGCTTTACGAGGGGAGGAACTCTTCTGCAAGGGTAGGCATGCCCGGCAGGCACCACAACAGTTTTTGCACGGCTTCGAGGGAGGCGGCCGTCCGACGGCGGCCTGCGGCTACTGCCGCTGGTTCGGCCGCCGGCGATCGCCGCCCGCGCCCAGCCGGACTGTGAGCCGGTGGGCCTCCTCCAGCAGAAGCCGCCCCAGCAGTTCGCGCCGGTCCTCCCGGAACCGGGGCTCAATGCCGGTCAGCGACAGCGCCCACGACGGCCGACCGGCCTGGTCGAAGACGGCCGCACCCATGCCCCAGCTGCCCTCCAGCACCAGGCCCGGGTTCACTGAGTAGCCCCGCCGGCGGGTTTGCTGCAGGTTGTTCCGGACCACGTCTTCCGGGTGCCCGCTGGCGTATTTGCCGGCGTGGACGGCCCAGTCACCCAGGATCTGCTCCTGTTCGGGTTCGGGCAGGAAGGCCATTATCGCCGTTCCGGCCGAGGCTACGCCCAGCGGAAACCGGACGCCCTCATGCAGCACGAAGGATCGGACGGGGAAGCTGCCTTCCTCCCGCAGCAGGCACACGGTCTCGGCGCCGCGCCGGATGGAAAAGAAGGCGCTCTCACCGGTTTCCTCGGCGAGCCGGCGCAGGCTGGGCCTGGCGAGGTCCTCCAGCGGAAAGCGCGCCGCGGCCACCGATCCCATCAGCAGCGCTTCGGGACCCAGCACCCAGTTCCCGCTCAGGGGGTCGTGGTCGAGGAGGCCCTCGGCCGCGAGCGACGTGAGCAGGCGGTGCACGGTGGGACGGGTCAGCCCTGAGTCCCGTACCAGCTCCACGAGCGGGCTTCCCTCAGGCTTGCGTCCCACGATGCGCAGAAGGCCTGCAATGCGGCTCACGACCTGTGCGCCCTGGACTGGTGCCTGGTTCATGATCACTCCCGATGCTCCATATTGTGGACACTTCCCAGCCTACCGTCCACAGTGTAAAAGGGCGACGGTCCCGGGCTCCTGAATCCTTGACACCCACTCCGGCACCCGCATACGCTCCACAGGCAGAAGCAGCGTCCACAAAGTGGACTGCGCCACAGCTCAACGAGGAGATGCGATGTCCAAACTTAAATCCGGTGCCGCCGATGCCCTGAGCGATGTCCTGAAGGACGGGATCACCCTTGCCGTGGGCGGGTTCGGGCTGAGCGGCATTCCGGCCGATCTGATCGAGGCCGTACGGGATTCCGGGGTGCGGGACCTGACCGTGGTGTCCAACAACATGGGCGTTGACGGCAAGGGCCTGGGCGTCCTGATCGAGGCGGGCCAGGTCCGCAAGGTGATCGCCTCCTACGTCGGCGAGAACAGGCTCTTCGCCGAGCAGTACCTCGCCGGGGACCTCGAAGTGGAGTTCACCCCGCAGGGCACTCTGGCCGAGCGGCTGCGCGCCGGCGGCGCCGGCATCCCCGCGTTCTACACGAAGACAGGTGTGGGCACGCTGGTCGCAGAGGGCAAGCCGCTGGCGGAGTTCGACGGCGGGACGTACGTCCAGGAGCGGGCCATCCGGGCTGACGTCGCCCTGGTCCACGCCCACACCGCGGACACGGACGGCAACCTGATCTACCGCTACACCGCTCGGAACTTCAACCCGGTGGTTGCCACCGCGGGGGCCGTCACCGTCGCGGAGGCGGAGGTCATCGTCGAACCCGGCGCCCTGGATCCAAACCACATCGTCACGCCGGGCGTCTACGTCCAGCACCTGGTCCAGGCCAGCAACAGGGTCAAGGACATCGAGCAGCGCACCGTCCGCCCTGCTGGCGACCGGATCAGCGCTGAACTCGTCAACAACTAAGAAGGAGATTCCCGTGGCCTGGACCCGGAATGAAATGGCTGCCATCGCGGCCGAAGAACTGAACGACGGCGACTACGTCAACCTCGGCATCGGCATCCCCACGCTCGTCGCCAACAACCTGCCCGACGGCGTCCGGGTGGTCCTGCAGAGCGAGAACGGCCTGCTCGGCATGGGCCCGTTCCCGTACGAGGGCGAGGAGGACGCCGACCTCATCAACGCCGGCAAGCAGACCGTCACGGTCCTGCCCGGCGGCAGCATTTTCGACTCCGCCACCTCCTTCGGCATGATCCGCGGCGGGCACGTGAAAGTCGCGATCCTCGGCGCCATGCAGGTCTCCGGCACCGGGGACCTTGCCAACTGGACCATCCCGGGCAAGATGGTCAAAGGCATGGGCGGCGCCATGGACCTCGTGGCCGGAACCCCGCGTGTGGTGGTCCTCACCGAACACAACGCCAAGGACGGCTCAGCCAAGATCGTTTCCGAATGCACCCTTCCGCTCACCGGCGTCGGCGTCGTGGACCGGATCATCAGCGACCTTGCGGTTTTCGATCTGGAAAAGCGCGACGGCGGCCGGCAGCTCACCCTCACCCGCCTCGCCCCCGGGGTCACGGTTGAGGAGATCCGGGAAAAGACCGAAGCCGGGTTCAGCGTGGCCGCGGAGCTGCACGCCGAACCGGCCCGGCAACAGGGACGGCCGTAATTACCTTCGGCTGCTGAGTACTCTCAGCCCCGCCCGCGGATCAGCCGGGCGATCCCGGTGAAGCCCAGCCGCTCGGCGTTCTCCAGCGCGGTCCTGCCCTGCGGGTCGCGGATGTTGGGGTCCGCCCCGGCGTCGAGCAGCTGGCGGACCACGTCCTGCTGCCTGGGCCCGCCATTGTTCAGGAGGATGGCTTCCTGCATGGCGGTCCAGCCGAGGTTATTGACGTGGTTCACCGGGACCCCGGCCTCGATCAGGATCCGGACTGTTTCCACGTGTCCGTGCTCGCTGGCCGGGATCAGGGCGGTCCCGCCGAAGCGGTTGGTGCTCCTCACGTCCGCCCCGTTCGCAAGGGTCAGCCGCAGAACCTCATTGAAGCCCTCGGCGCCCGCGTACAGGAAGGCCGAATCCTGGATGGAGTCCTTGGCGTTCACGTTGCCGCCCTCGCGGATCAGCTGCGCCACGAGGGCCACGTCGTTGGCCTTCGCAGCCCGGACCAGCCGCTGGTCCAGCTTCTGCTGCTCGGCCGGGGACAAAACAGGACGGGTGGTGGGCGCGGAAGCCGGCGGAGCCGGCGTGGCATTGGCGGCAGCGGACGACGGCGCCGGGCTTGCGGTGCCGCTGCCCGGGCCGGTCCCGGTTCCCGCCGCCGGATTTTCCGCCGTCGGACTCACTGACTGGGGGCTGGCGGCACTGGAACTGCCGGCGGAGGGTGCCCCGGGGGCGCACCCCGCCAACAGAACAGCCGCTACCGCCAGGCCGGCGAGGGGAAGTGCGGCACCCGCCCGCCCGCCGTCGTACACGTCCCTTGCCACGTGCCGCAGCCTACTTGGCGGCGATCACGGCGGCGCCGGCCTCGGCGCACGCTTCATCCAGCTTGCCGTCCGGGGCGCCGCCGACGCCGATGCCTGCCACGGAGACGCCGTTCACCTTCAGCGGGACGCCGCCGGGGAGGAAGAGGGTGCCGGGAAGGTCAGCGATGCTCGGACCGGTGCCGCTGATCCGCTTGGCGAGTTCGCTCGTGGGGCTTCCGAAGGCAGCGGCCGTGTACGCCTTCTGCTTGGCGGATTCGATGGTGTGCTCGGCAGCGTTGTCACCGCGCAGGAGTGCCTGCACGGTGCCGAACCGGTCCACCAGGGCCACCGTGACGAACGGCAGCTTGTCCGCCTGGCACTTGGCAAGCGCCGCACCTACCGCCTTTGCCGACGCGCCGACGGTGATCCGGTTCTGGGCGACCACATTCTCATCGATCGGCTGGACGTCCGCGGCCGGCACGGCCGCCGGGGCTGCTGCCGGCTGCGCAGCAGGCTGGGCAGCCGCGGCTGAAGACCCTGATCCGGCGTTGGCGACGGCGGTGGCACCGGCGGTGATGACGAGGGCTCCGGCTGCCGCGGCGGCAAAAATCTTCTGGGACTTCTTCACGGTGGTTCTCCTTCAATGAGCGGCTTCTTGTGAGCGATCGGTGTGCCAAACAGCTACATATCCATGGTGGCCCCGTGCCGGTCCGGGCACATCAGGCCATCAGTTGGGGCTGGCTGGTCCTTTCAGCTGCCGCTATCAGCCAAAAGGTTGAGAGACCAGCAACGGCGCGGGCAATAGCATGGTTCGTAGCACGTCACCACCGGAACCGGACCCGCCATGCCCTCCCCAGCCCCTCCCGCCGCACCGGACCTGCCTCCCGCCGCCACCGGCCCTGCTCCCCCCGCCGCAGGCAGCCGGCTGGGACGGATCGACGCGGCGGTCCACCTCGGTTTCGCCGTCCTCATCGTGGCCTCCGCGGTGCGGTACGTGATGCGGCACGGCCCCGCGGACAACCTGCTGGTGCTCGCGCTGGCGGCCGCGGCCTGTGCCCTGTACGCCATCATCGCCGTGCTCGCCCAGCGCCGACGCCCCTGGGCGCTGTGGATGTTCGTCCTCGTGGCGGTCTGGGCCGTCCTGGTGGTCTCCGCGCCCAGCTTTGCCTGGTGCTCGTTCGCACTGTTCTTCCTGTGCCGCATCGCCTTTACCGGGGCAGTCGCCTATGCGGCGGCAGGAGCGACGGCGGCAGCCACCGCCGCGGGACTGTTCCGGCTCAGCGACGGCACGGACCTGGCCATGCTCCTGGGCCCGCTCGCCGTCGGCGTCCTGCTGACGCTCATCTACGACCGGATTGAGCACGACGCCGCCGAGCAGCGGCGCCTGCACCACGAGGTCTCGCTCGCCCAGGGACAGCTGGCCGCCAGCGAGCGCAGGGCCGGCACCATCGCGGAGCGCGAGCGCGTCTCGCGGGAAATCCACGACACCGTGACCCAGGGCCTGGCCAGCAGCCTGCTCCTGCTGGAAGCCGCAAACCGCGCCTGGCCGGAACCGGCGTCGCGGCGGGATCTCCGGCAGGCCAGCGAACTGCTGCGCCGGAACCTGTCCGACACCCGCAGTCTGGTCCACGAACTGGCTTCCCCGGGCCTCGACGCCTCGCCGCTGCCGGACGCCCTGCGGCAGGCCGCCCTCCAGTACGTGCCGGGCGCCAGGCTGCTGGTCACCGGCGAGCCCCGGCAGGTGGCGGCGGAGGTGCGCCATGCGCTCCTGCGGGTGGTCCAGAGCGCCGCCGCAAACATCAAGCTGCACGCTTCCGCCAGCACCGCCACGATCACGCTCGGCTTTCTTCCGGACGCGGTTACGCTGGACATCTACGACGACGGCACGGGCTTCGATCCGGCAGCGGTAGCACCGCCGTCGGACGCCGGAGGTTACGGCCTGCGGGCCATGCGGCAGCGGGTTGAGCAGCTCGGCGGCGCCTTCTCGGTGGAAAGCGCCCCGGGCGAGGGAACTGTTGTGGCGGCACAGCTGCCGGCACCGCCGCCAGTCAAGCTGCCGGCCAAGGGGGAAGAATGAGCGTCATCACCGTGCTTTTGGTGGACGACCACCTTGTGGTCCGAAGCGGGCTGAAGGCCCTGCTGGGCACGCAACCGGATATCGATGTGGTGGCGGAGGCATCCTCCGGCGAGGAGGCCCTGGCGGCCGTGGAGGAGCACTCACCCAACGTCGTGGTGATGGACCTGGCCATGGGTCCGGGCATGGACGGGATCGAGGCGATCAGGAAACTCCGCGAGCGCAACCGCCGGCAGGCTGTGCTGGTCTTCACCACCTACGATTCCGACGCCGACATCGTCCGTGCCGTGGACGCCGGGGCCATGGGGTATCTCCTCAAGGATGCCGCCCCCGAGGAGATCTTCGCTGCCATCCGCGGCGCCGTCCAGGGAAAGAGCGTCATGAGCCCGCCGGTGGCCTCGCGCCTGTTCCAGCAGCTGCGCAACCCGGACGAGGTGCTGACGCCGCGGGAGGCCGAGCTCCTGAGCCTCCTCACCGAGGGTCTCAGCAACCGGGAGCTGGGGCAGCGGCTCTTCATTTCGGAAGCCACGGTCAAGACCCACCTCGCCCACATCTATGCCAAGCTGGGCGTGGACACCCGGGCCGCGGCTATCGCCACCGCCATCCGCCGCGAGGGGATGCGCTAGCAGCGGGGGCTAGACTCGACCCTGTCCCAGCCCCCCTGCCCTCCGAGAGGAACAGCCATGCGCGCCACCATCATCCACGGCCCTGGAGACATCAGGGTGGAGGACCGCGACTATCCGGCCGTCCAGCTCCCCACGGATGCGGTGGTCCGGGTGACGGCTGCCTGCGTCTGCGGCTCGGACCTGTGGCCCTACCGCGGGGTGAAGCCGGTCCACCGGCCAACCGCCATCGGCCATGAGTTCGTCGGCGTGGTGGAAAGCACGGGCACCGACGTGTCCGCGCTCCGCGCCGGCGACTTTGTCATCGCCCCCTTCGTGGTCAGCTGCGGCCAGTGCCCGCAGTGCCGGAACGGGGTCACCGTGGCCTGCGAGCGCCTCGCCGGCTGGGGCGGAAAGGACGACGCCGGATTCCCGGTCAGCGGCGGCCAGGGCCAGGCCGTGCGAGTCCCCCTCGCCGAATCGACGCTCGTCAAGGTGCCTGGGGTCCGCGAACCGGACCCCAAGTTGCGCAACAGCCTGCTGACCCTCTCCGACGTCATGGCCACCGGCCACCACGCCGCAGTCAGCGCCCAGGTGGGCCCGGGCCGGACCGTTGTGGTGGTGGGCGACGGCGCGGTGGGGCTGTGTGGCGTCCTGGCCGCCAGGCGGCTCGGGGCCGAGCGGATCGTCGCAATGTCCCGCCGCGCGGACCGGCAGGCCATCGCCCGCGAGTTCGGCGCCACGGATATCGTGGCGGAACGCGGCGACGACGGCGTTGCCAAGGTCCGCGAACTGCTCGGCGGTGTCCTGGCCGACTCCGTGCTGGAGTGCGTGGGGACCAAGGAGTCGATGGAACAGGCGCTGCACTCCGTCCGGCCCGGCGGCGCCCTGGGCTTCGTCGGTGTTCCGACGGGCGGCGCGGAGATCCCGCTGCGCTATCTGTTCGACAAGAACATCACCGTGGCCGGCGGTATGGCCCCGGCCCGCACCTACATCCCCGAACTGCTCAAGGACGTGCTGTCCGGCGCCATCAATCCCGGGCGGGTGTTCGACGTCGAGATGCCCCTGGAGGACGCTCCGGAAGCGTACAAGGCGATGGACGAACGCCGGGCCATCAAGGTGCTGCTGACGCCGTAAAAAACGGTTGCGTACCCACGGGACCGGGTCTACCGTGATGCGCATCAGTTCCCACCGCCGTCGAGGAGCCGTCATGGCAGGGTTTGTGCAGATCATCGAATTCCAGACCTCACGCATCGAGGAGATCGAAGCGCTGGGCCGCCCGTCAAGAACCGAGGGAACCACACTCCCGACGTTCCGGCGCATCAGCGCCACAGCGGACCGCGACCGTCCCGGGACGTACTTCACCATCGTGGAATTTGATTCCTACGAGTCGGCGATGGAGAACTCCAACCGGCCGGAAACCTCCGACTTTGCCGCGAAGATGGCCGCCTTGTGCGATGCTCCCCCGGTGTTCCGCAATCTGGACGTCATGTGGGAGGACACCGGACAGAAGCAAGGCAGCACAACCTAGGCCGGGACGGTCCGCAGCGTCTCCGACGCATATTAATCGGCAGATTCTCCCGTTACAGCTGGGACTCCTGATGACGGCAGCTATTGCACGCCCGGCGGATGGCCCATAGGTTGGAGACAGCGGACAACAGTTTCCGTCTCTGCCTGCTGTCGGAGCAGGACCAGAAAAGGGTTACAAAGGAAGTAGCAATGGCAACAGGCACAGTTAAATGGTTCAACGCCGAAAAGGGCTTCGGCTTCATCGCTCCGGATGATGGATCGGCAGACGTATTCGCCCACTACTCGGCAATTGCCTCCAGCGGCTACCGCTCCCTGGATGAAAACCAGAAGGTCGAATTCGAAGTGACCCAGGGCCCCAAGGGTCCGCAGGCAGAGAACATCCGCCCGCTGTAACGGCTTTCCAAGACTCCCCTGTCCGTGCCTGGCACGCACAGGGGAGTCTTTGGTTTCTGCCCGGTAGAGTGCCGCCATGGATGAAAAAGCGACCCTGCACCACTACCTGCGGACCCGACGCGCCCAGCTCCTCGCCAAGCTCGACGGCCTGGGTGAATATGACATCCGCCGGCCAATGACGCCCACGGGAACGAACCTCCTGGGACTGGTCAAGCACGTGGCCAGCGTGCAACTGGACTATCTCGGCGAGGTGTTCGGACGGCCGAGCGGCCGGGTACTGCCCTGGTTCGCGGACGGCGCCGAGCCCGATGCGGACATGTGGGCCACCGCTGAGCAGACCCGAACGGAAATCGTCGAGCTCCATCACTTCTCGGCGGCGCACACCGACGCCACTATCGAAGCGCTGCCCCTGGACGCCCCCGGCGTTGTGCCCTGGTGGCGGGAGGAGCGCCGGAACGTCACCCTGCACCAGATGCTGGTGCACATGTGCGCCGAGACCTCCCAGCATTTGGGGCACGCAGACATCATCCGCGAATTCATCGACGGCTCCACCGGGCAGGGGCCCAACGACCCCAATCTGCCCGCGCGGGGCGCCGCGGAGCAGGCCGGCTACGTGGAGCGGCTGGAAGCGGCGGCACGGGAAGCCGCCGCACTTGCAGGGTGACCCGGCCCGGGTGGAACGCCCTAAACGAAGGCTGATTTTCCCGTCACGGCGCGTGCCACAATCAGCGAGTTGATTTCGTAGCTGCCCTCGTAGGTGTAGAGAATCTCCGCGTCCCCGAAGAGCTTTCCCATCTCGAAGTCGCTGCTGATGCCGTTTCCGCCCAGCAGCGACCGCCCCAGCGCTACGGAGGCGCGGGCCAGCCGGGTGGTGGTGGCCTTCGCCATGGCCGCCTGGGCCATTTCCAGCCTGCCCTCTTCCTGGATCCGGGCCAGCTGCGCCATCAGCGCCAGCGAGGCCGACGCATTGCCCAGGATCTCGGCGAGCTGCTGCTGGATGAGCTGGAAGCGGGCCAGCTCCTTGCCGAACTGGCGGCGCTGCAGTGAGTAGGACCGGGCGACGTCAAAGGCGGCGAGCTGAATGCCGGCGGCCTGCCAGCCGACCCAGGCCCGGGAATCTCTCAGGAGCTCGTTGGCCTTGGTGAAATCCGTGGCCCCCGGGAGCAGGTTGGCCTCCGGAATGCGAACGCCGTCCAGTTGGATGTCCGCGTTCTGCATGATCCGCAGCCCGATCTTGTTGCTGATCTTGGTGGCCGTGTATCCGGGGCGGTCCGTCTCAACGATGAAGCCCTTGATCTGCTGGTCGGCGGTGTCCCGGGCCCACACCAGCGCAAAGTCGGCGATGGTCCCGGCGCCTATCCACCGCTTGGCGCCGTCGATTACCCACTCGCCGTTCTCAAGCCGGGCCGTCGTGGCCAGTCCGCCTGCGATGTCCGAACCGTGCTCCGGCTCGGTCAGCGCGAAGGCTCCCAGCTGCGTGAACGCCCTCAGGCCCGGAAGCCAGCGCTGCTTCTGCTCCTCCGATCCCAGGGCGTCGATCATGCCCACGATCAGCTCGTTATGGATGCCCACCAGCGCTGACAGGGACACGTCGGCACGGGCCACCTCAACGTACATCAGGCCCTTGAACAGCGTGGAGGTCCCGTCCGTCTGCAGCCCGCCAAGTCCGTGCTTGCCCATTTCCGCGAGGAGACCGAACGGGAACTCCTCCCGGTTCCAGTACTCGATGGACTGGGCCCGGACCCTGGACTGCAGGAAGTCCCGGATTTCGAGGTAGCGGGTCCGTTCGGCCGGCGGAAGCAGATCCACAACATACATGAGGTCCGCATCGGCAAACGGCAGCGGCACACTAGCGGCGTCTTCAGTCGTGGCCATTGCGGGCTGTCCGTTGTCACGTCGTTGTGGCTGCACGGGCATACATCCCTTCGCTCTTCCAAACCCTTGGATGTCCTAGTATATATAGCACAGCGATGTGGATCACTAGGACGTGAACCCCCGGGTGAAAGGTGCCCCATGACAGTCACCGACGACTTCCGCGCCGCACGCGACCAGCTGCTCGCCTTGCGCCAGGACTACCGCCAGGCGAGGAGCCGCTTCGAATGGCCCCGGCCCCAGGAGTTTAACTTCGCACTCGATTGGTTCGACGCCATCGGGGCCGATCCTGCCACCGGCGGCAACCCTGCACTGGTGATCGTGGAACAGGACGGCTCGGCCACCCGCCGCAGCTTCACCGATCTGTCCGCACGGTCCAGCCAGGTGGCCAACTGGCTCCGCAGCCAGGGCGTGAAGCGCGGCGACCGCATGATCATCATGCTCGGCAACCAGGTGGAACTGTGGGAACTCGTGCTGGCCGGGATCAAGCTTGGCATCGTGCTGATCCCCACCACCACCCTCATGGGACCGGCGGACCTGAAGGACCGGGTGGAGCGCGGGGAAGCGGGCTGGGCCGCCGTCGGCAGTTCAAACCTCGGGAAGTTTGCCGAGGTGCCCGGCAGCTACCGGCTCATCGAAATCGCCGACGCCGGCAGCAGTGCCGCCAGCGCCCCCGCCAGCAGCGCTCTGCGGTACGCGGATTCTGCCGCCTCCCCCGCCGAGTTCCACCCGGACGCCCCCACCCAGGCGGACGATACCCTGCTCCTCTACTTCACCTCAGGCACCACTTCCAAGGCCAAGCTCGTGGAGCACACGCATACGTCGTACCCCGTGGGCCATCTGTCCACGATGTATTGGATCGGGTTGGAGCCGGGCGACGTGCACCTGAACGTGGCGTCCCCGGGCTGGGCGAAACACGCCTGGTCCAACCTGTTCGCCCCGTGGATTGCCGAGGCCTGCGTCTTCGTCTACAACTACGAACGCTTCGACGCCAAGGCCCTCATGGAGCAGATGGACCGCGAGAAGGTCACCAGCTTCTGCGCTCCGCCCACGGTCTGGCGGATGCTCATCCAGGCAGACCTTGGCCTCCTCAAGAACCCTCCCACCAAGGTTGTTTCAGCCGGCGAGCCGCTCAACGCCGAGGTCATCGGCCAGGTCCAGCGCGCCTGGGGCCAGACCATCCGCGACGGCTTCGGCCAGACCGAGACAACGGTGCAGGTCGCCAACACGCCCGGCCAGCCCGTGAAGATCGGCGCCATGGGCCAGCCCCTGCCCGGGTATGACGTGGTCCTCGTCGATCCGGCCACCGGGGAAGAGGCCGACGACGGCGAGCTGTGCCTGCGCCTGGACCCCCGCCCCGCCGGGCTGATGAAGTCGTACTACGGCGATCCGGAGAAGACGGCCGAGGCCTTCCGCGGCGGCTACTACCACACCGGCGACATGGCCAGCCGGGACGAGCACGGCGTCATCACGTATGTGGGCCGGGACGACGACGTCTTTAAGTCCTCCGACTACCGGCTGTCCCCGTTCGAGCTGGAGAGCGTGCTCATCGAGCACCCGGCCGTGGCGGAGGCCGCCGTCGTCCCCTCCCCCGATCCGCTCAAACTGTCCGTACCCAAGGCGTTCGTGGTGCTGGCGGCTGGCCACGAACCGGGGCCGGAGCTCGCCGAGGAGATCCTGCGCTATTGCCGCGACCACCTGGCGCCGTTCAAGCGCATCCGCCGGTTGGAGTTCGCCGAGCTGCCGAAGACCATCTCGGGCAAGATCCGCCGGGTCGAGCTGCGGCACAGTGAGGAGATCCGCCACGCGGACGGCGCCCGGCCCGGCCCGGCCGGCGCTGCCCGCGGCCTGGGCACGGAATACTCCGAGACGGATTTTCCGGGCCTGAAAAGCCAGGGCTGAGCCGTGGGCTCTCCACTGCCCCGTGACCCGATTGCCGCCGCGCAACGCAACTGGGAAATCCACGGCTGGGGTGACGTCGCCGCACCGATGGCCGCCATCACGGCAATCATGCGCACCCAGCAAATCCTGATGGCGCGGATTGAGGGGGCGCTGAAGCCGTTCGGGTTGACCTTCGCACGGTATGAACTGCTCGCGCTGCTCAGCTTCGCCAGGAGCGGCGCGCTGCCCATGAACAAGGCGAGCGCCCTGCTCCAGGTCCATCCCACCTCCGTGACCAACGCCGTCGACCGGCTCCAGACAGCGGGACTGGTGGTGCGGTCACCGCACCCCACCGACGGGCGCACCACCCTGATCGAACTCACGGCCGAGGGCCGAACGCTGGCAAAAAGGGCGACGGCGGTGCTCAACAGCGAGGTATTCAGCCAGTCAGGTTTCGGCGAACAGGATCTCCACCAGCTGATCCGGATCCTGCGCGACTTCCGCCACGGCGCCGGGGATTTTACCGACTGAGCGGGATTACGGAACGGCCGGCCCGGTCTTGCGGGCCGGCCTGATCCTGAGACTAACCGGCCCCTGGGGCTGCCGGTCCCCCTGCGGCTAGCCGCTCGGCACGCCATCCTTGTCCGCCCGGCTCTGCGCATGGTCTTCCGACCGCCGCTGGAGCTCCTGGACGAACGCGTCCAGCAAGGCCGCCTGCTCCGGGCTGTTGGCCAGCCGGATGAGGTCGGCTGCCGTGCTGGCCACCTTGATGTTGGTGTGCTGGCTGTACTGGGCCAGCAGCTCGAAGGCCGCCTCGGAGCCAATCCGCAGGATCCCCATCAGAATGCCCTTGGCCTGCTCGATGGTGCTCCGCGTGCCAAGCGCGCCTTCAACCGCTTCCCGCGCCGCCCGTTCGGTTTCCCAGTGCAGCGTGCTGGTCAGGTCCACGATGAACCCTTCAACAGCAACGAGCCCTCCGTTACCCGTGAGCGCCTCGCCGGCGGTGAGGACACGGTGTTCCCGCAGGCGCGCATCAATGATGCGGTGGTAGCTGCAGAAGAATCCGCCCGCTTCGCAGGCTGCCATGAAGATGTCGTGGCAGCGCTCCCTGTCATCGGGGTGCTTGTGTGCATAAAGAAGCTCCACGGTGGGCACGATCTCGCCGCGGCGGTACCCGTGGAGCGCGTACAGCTCGTCCGACCATTCAAGCCGGCCTGAAATGGCGTCGTAGTGGAACGTGCCGGCAACACAATCGGCTGGCCCGAGGGCACTCGAGTAGGCACGGACGGTTTTCGGAAGACTCATGGGACTCCCTACCCGGCCATCCCCTGGCACTGAACGGGCATGCGCTTGGGCAGCGGGTGCACGGCCGCGCGGGGGCGGGAGCCGGGGAGCCGCTCCGCCGGTGCCGCGGCCAGCTCCTTCACGTGTCCCATGCCCGCATATTCACGGACGGCGGCAATGCCCTCCACCGCGGCGGCTTTGCTGGGAAAAGGGCGGGACACGGCCATCACGGTGCCGTCCGGGGCGGTGAGCTGGAATCTGAATGAAGCGTCTGCGTCGGTGAAGAGTTCGAACATGCCAGCCATTAGCCCTCCTGGATCCGGGAACACGGCGTCCGGGACGCCGTCGTGCCGGAAGCAGCTGAAGTTTTTTCTCGGTTCCGCACCCGCGGATGAGCAGGGGCGGAAATTGAAGAATTTATGAAATTGTGAACTACTTCCCGCGCGTTGGCAAGGGTCCGCCCGGCCTCCGGCGCGCCTCCGTCCCTGTGCAGGACAGGTTCGCCAACAAAAGTTGATCCCGTTCGTCTGAGACAGACCGTTCTGTCTCTATACTTAGATCTGTACGTCTTGGGGGCATCAGTTTGGCGGGACGAGCAATGCCTGGCAAGGAACACTGGAAGGAATCCACAATGGGTGACATGCCCGACGGCGTGATCCACACCGAGGTGAAGGCGGACCTGTTTAAGTCCATGGGCCACCCTGCGCGTATCCTGGTCCTGGAAATGCTTGCCAGCGGTCCGGTTACCGTGAGCAGCCTCCGGGACGGCACCGGCCTCGAAGCCTCGAACCTTTCACAGCACCTTGGCATCCTGCGGCGCCAGCGGCTGATCGTCCCGTCCCGCAAGGATGGCCGCCTCTTCTACGAACTGACGTCCCCCGAGGTGCGAGAAGTCCTCGACGCCGCCCGCGGCCTGCTGGGCGCTATCCTCGACGGCGGCCTGCGCCAGAATGGCGGATCCGGTGCCGCCCCAGCCACGGCACCGGCGCCGTCACTGACGTCCGCGGCACAGGCCGCAGGCTAGCCGGAGACTTTTGCGCCGGAGGCTTTTAGGCGGGGTCGGCGACGGCGGCCGGTGCGGAATGCCCGAAAAGCCAGGCCGCGACGTCGCTCCTCAGCACGACGTGCGGGCTGCCCGTTCCGCTGACACTTCCGGCCGGAACATAGTAGCCGCGGCCGCCGCCGGGACCGCCGGCGGCACGGTCCAGTGCCTCCACGATCCTGCGGCTCAGATGCCCCTGCGGGCCGGTGGCGTGGATTTCTTCAAGCTCAGCGGCTGTGAGCCGTCCCAGTACAGCAGCGATATCGGCCACGATCGTTCCCCTTTGCGCGTTGCCTCGATTGACAGGCCTGCCTGCAATAACAGGGTGCCTGAAGTGCAACGCTAAGGCATGGCGATTAACGGCGGGTGAATTCGTGGCGGCAATTTGGTCAGTAAGGGCGATTTGGTCAGTACAGGAAGATATCGATCCACGTCCGGTTGTGCGCGTGGAGCAGCACCAGGAACAGCACGAAGTCGAAGAGCAGGTGCACGCTGACGATGTAAGACAGGGACTTCGTTACGGTGAAGATGCGGGCCTGCAGCAGTGCGAAGGGGTAGATGAAAAACGGCGCCCACGACTTGAATCCCAGTTCCCACAGGAACGAGGTGAACAGCACCGCCTGCAGCAGGTTGGCCTGCCAGTCGGGCAGGTGGCGCCGCAGCAGCGCGAAGCAGGTGCAGATGAAGAACAGCTCATCCCAGATGCCCAGGGCGTTGGTGCCGATGAAGAGCCGTGCGATGCCCTCGGGGTCGTGCACAGCAGGCCAGTTCATGTAGACGCCGGTCCGGATCATGTACACGGGCAGCAGGGCATAGCCAATCACCACGACGGCGGGCAGGTACCACTTCTCTGCCCGTGTCCACTTCTGCCCGGTCAGGACCGGGAACACCACCGCATGCTCTTTGGTGACGAACCGCGACACGGCGTAGGGAATCCCGACGGCCGCGATCATCGCCGAACCCATGACGAGCATGTGGGACGTGCTGACGTCGGTGGTGATGGGCACGGCACTGATGATGGCCACTCCGGCTGCAATCAGCGCGAGGTCGCGGCACAGCAGCCGGTCCACCAGCGCCGCAACCGCGAGTGCTGCGGCGAGCAGGGCGTAGCCCGGCAGGGGCTGGTGCAGGACGAACAGGACGAAGCCGGCCGCCGAGACCATGGCTGCCGGGACGACGCGCAGGGAGGTCCCCTGGGCGGTTCGTTCCCCGGTTAGCGGAGTGCTCACCGGTGCCTGAACTCCGGCTGGCGCTTCTCCGTGAAAGCAGCCATGCCTTCCTTCTGGTCTTCCGAGGCGAAGAGCGAATGGAACAGCCGGCGTTCAAACAGCACGCCCTGCGCCAACCCCGTCTCGAAGGCCGCGTTGACGGCTTCCTTTGCCAGCATGGCGGCCGGCTTCGACTTGGAAGCGATGACCTCCGCGGCCTTCAGAGCCTCCTCCACGGTGTCCGCGGCCGGCACCACCCGTGCCACCAGGCCCGAGCGTTCCGCCTCGGCCGCGTCGATGAACCGGCCCGTGAGGATCATGTCCATGGCCTTGGCCTTGCCCACCGCGCGGGTGAGCCGCTGGGACCCGCCCATGCCGGGAACCACTCCGAGGTTGATTTCCGGCTGGCCGAACTTGGCGTTATCCCCGGCAATGATGAAGTCGCACATCATGGCCAGCTCGCAGCCGCCGCCCAGAGCGAAACCTGACACCGCGGCGATCAGGGGGATGCGCAGGCGGGTGAGGTCCTCCCACCCGCGGAACCAGTCGGCGTCGTACATCTCCAGGTAGCCCTTGTCCGCCATCTCCTTGATGTCGGCACCCGCGGCGAAGGCTTTCCCCGAGCCGGTAATCACGACGGCTCCGACGCCGGGGTCGGTGTCCATGGCTGAAACCGCCGCCACGAGTTCTTCCAGGGTCGTCCTGTCCAGGGCGTTCAGCGCCTCGGGCCTGTTCAGGGTAACGAGGCCGACGCGCCCGCGGCGCTCCACCAGAATGTTCCCGTACTCGTGCGTCATCCATGCCCCTCACGTGGTTGCTACGTCCTGAAACTAAGCCTACTGTCCTGACTTGTCCCTGATGTCGGTGATGATGCCGGAAAAATCCCGGCCCGCCCCGCCCTCCGCCGCGAAGGCGTCGTAAATTTCGGAGGCCAGCGGCCCCATCCGCGCAGCCACGCCGGTGGACCGGAGGGCGTTCAGCGCCAGCCGGAGGTCCTTGGCCATCAGTGCTCCGGCGAATCCGGGCTGGTAGTCGCGGTTGGCCGGGCTGGTGGGAACCGGTCCCGGGACAGGGCAGTTGGTGGTGAGGGCCCAGCACTGTCCAGACGCGGCGGACGCGACGTCGAAGAGGGCCTGATGGGTCAGCCCGAGCTTCTCCCCGAGGACGAACGCCTCACTGACCGCGATCATCGAGACACCCAGGATGAGGTTGTTGCAGACCTTCGCTGCCTGGCCGGCGCCGTGCTCCCCGCACAGTACGGCGCGTTTGCCCATGACGTCGAACAGGGGCCGCACCGTTTCAAAGTCCTCCGGCAGGGCACCGACCATGAACGTCAGCGTGCCGGCCTCCGCCCCCACAACCCCGCCGGAAACCGGCGCGTCCACGGAGCGGTGCCCGGCGTCGAGGGCCAGCCTGGCGGCTTCGCGTGCTTCGTCGACGTTGATGGTGGAGCAGTCCAGGAACATGGTGTTCGGTGCCGCGGCGGCCAGCAGTCCCTGTTCCCCGCCGTTGCCCTGGTAGGCGTCCAGCACGTGCTGGCCGCTCGGGAACATCGTGAGCACCACGTCGGCTCCGGTTACGGTCTCCACCGCAGTCGCCGCGGTGGGGATGCCGTGCTCACGCGCAGCGTCCAGTGCGGCCGGCACCACGTCGAAGCCGATGACCTCGTAGCCTGCCTTGACCAGGTTGACCGCCATGGGACCGCCCATGTGGCCCAATCCCAGGAAGGCAACCCGCGGTTTGGCTGTATCAGGCCCGTTCACTTCATCAGGCATGGTCCGACTCCTTTTCCCACAGAACCAGTTCCCGGTCCCCCAGCGGCGCAAAGTACCGCTCGACGTCCTCTGTGCGCACCTCCTGCAGTGTGGCCGGCCGCCACTGCGGGTTGCGGTCCTTGTCCACGACCTGTGCCCGGATCCCCTCCCGGAAGTCAGGGCCGCCGAGGCAGTGCAGTCCCACCCGGTATTCCTCCGCGAGCACTTCGTCCAGGCTCAGTCCGCGTGACCTGCGCAGCGAGGCAAGGGTGACCTTGACGGCGGTGGGCGATTTCGCCTCGATCGTGTCTGCGGCGGCCGCGGCATCCCCGCCCGCGGCCCGCAGCCGCCGGACGATCTCCTCGGCGTCGTCGGCGGAATAGCAGGCGTCGATCCAGTCCCGCTGTGCTTCCAGTTCCGAGGGGGGAGCCGTTTCGGCAAAGCGTGCGACGGCGGCTTCCGCGCTTTCGTGTTCCAGCGCCGCCGCGAGCTCCGCGAGCCTTCCGGACGGGACGAAGTGGTCGGCAAGCCCCAGGAACAGCGCGTCCGCCCCGCTGAGGTGGGCGCCTGTGAGGGCGGCATGCGTGCCCGTCTCCCCCGGTGAGCGTGAGAGCAGGAGGGTCCCGCCGACGTCGGGCACAAACCCGATGGTGGTCTCCGGCATCCCGCTCCGGGTGCGTTCGGTGACGATGCGCAGGGAGCCGTGCGCGGAGATGCCCACGCCGCCGCCCAGCACCAGCCCGTCCATGAACGCGACATACGGCTTGGGGAACCGCGCAATCAGCGAGTTCATGCGGTATTCGTCCGCCCAGAAGCGTGCCGTTTCGTCGCCGCCGGCAAGAATGTCCCGGTAGATGGCCACAATGTCCCCGCCCGCGCACAGGCCGCGGTCGCCCGCGCCCTGGACCAGCACGGTGGCCACGGAGTCGTCGTCGGCCCAGGCGGTGAGCTGCTCCAGGATGGCGGCGACCATGCCGGCCGTGAGCGCGTTGACTGCCCTGGGTCGGTTGAGCGTGACCACCCCCAGCCTGCCCCGCTGCTCGAAAAACACGTCCTGGTCGAACAATCCGTCTTCTTCAGGAAGCTCCCCTTGTGCAGAGGTCGCTGCCGGGTCTGCCGGCATTCCGTTCGGGGCAGGTTCAGTCATCAGCTTCCTTCCGGCATGATGAAGCTGGCGCCCTGCCGGATGCCGGAGGGCCAGCGCGAGGTCACGGTCTTGGTCTTGGTGTAGAAGCGGAAGGCATCGGCGCCGTGCTGGTTGAGGTCCCCGAACCCGGATGCCTTCCAGCCACCGAACGTGTAGTAGGCAATGGGCACCGGAATGGGGACGTTGATGCCCACCATGCCCACCTGCACCCTGCTGGCGAAGTCACGCGCCGCGTCGCCGTCCCGGGTGAAGATGGCCACCCCGTTGCCGAACTCGTGCTCGCTGCAGAGCCGGAGGGCCTCGTCGTAGTCGGACGCGCGGAGGACGCTGAGCACCGGGCCGAAGATCTCCTCGCGGTAGATCTTCATGTCCTTGGTGACGTTGTCGAACAGGGTGGGGCCAATCCAGAAGCCGCCGTCATAGCCGTCCACGGTCAGGCCGCGGCCGTCCACCAGGAGCGAGGCCCCGTCCTCTTCGCCGGACCTGATGTAGCCCTCGATCCGCTCCTTGGCCGCCGGCGTCACCACCGGACCGAAGTCCGAGTCCTTGGCCAGGCTGTGCCCCACCTTCAGGGACTTGATCCGCTCCTGCAGCCTCGCCACGAGGTTGTTCGCGGTTTCCTCCCCCACAGGGACAGCCACGGACACCGCCATGCAGCGTTCCCCGGCCGAGCCGTAGCCGGCGCCGATCAGGGCGTCGGCGGCCATGTCCAGGTCCGCGTCCGGCATGATCACCATGTGGTTCTTGGCGCCGCCGAAGCATTGGGCCCGCTTGCCGTGGGCCGCCGCCGTGGCGTAGATGTACTGGGCGATCGGGGTGGAACCCACGAAGCCGATGGCCTGGACACGCTCGTCCTCGAGCAGCGCATCCACGGCTTCCTTGTCGCCGTTGACCACATTGAAGACGCCGTCCGGGACCCCCGCCTCGGAGTAGAGCTCCGCGAGCCGCAGCGGCACGGACGGGTCGCGTTCGGACGGCTTGAGGATGAAGGCGTTGCCTGCCGCCAGCGCCGGTCCGGACTTCCACAGCGGGATCATGGCGGGGAAGTTGAACGGCGTGATGCCGGCGACCACGCCCAGTGGCTGGCGCATGGAGTGGACGTCGATGCCTGCGCCGGCGTCATCGGAGAACTCGCCCTTGAGCAGGTGCGGGGCGCCGGCGGCGAACTCCACCACCTCGATGCCGCGCTGGATGTCGCCCCTGGCGTCCGCGAGGGTCTTCCCGTGTTCGGAGGACAGGAGGGCGGCGAGCTCATCCATGTTCTGGTTCACGAGGTCCACGAACCTGAGCAGGATGCGGCCGCGCCGCTGGGCGTTCATGGCACCCCACTCCGGCTGGGCTTTTTCGGCGTTGGCGACAGCGTTCCGGACCTCTTCCGCGCCGGCCAGCGGCACCTTGGCCTGGACCTCTCCGGTGCAGGGATCATAGACGTCGCTGTACCGGCCGGACGTGCCATCGACCCGCCGGCCGCCAATGTAGTGGGAAAGTTCGCGAACCATGGATGCTCCTTTGCATGACCCCGGTCATCTCTGGTGCTGAATCTACTCGGACTTCCTACTAAATTCCAGAGTCCCGGGGCGAGTGTGGGCAGCCGTGGCGGGCGTTTGCCGGGAGTCCCATCGGCGTCCAAGTTCGGTAAGTTAGGACTGTGAAGATAGCTACCTGGAATGTGAACTCGCTGCGTGCCCGTGCCGACCGTGTGGAGGCGTGGCTGCAGCGCTCCGACTGTGATGTCCTGGCCATTCAGGAAACCAAGTGCAAGGACGACAACTTTCCGTGGGAGCTCTTCGAGCGCATGGGCTACGAGGTGGCGCACTACGGCGTCAACCAGTGGAACGGGGTGGCAATCGCCTCCCGGGTGGGCCTGGACGACGTCGAACGCGGCTTCACGGACCAGCCGCATTTCGGCAAGGCGGGCAAGGATCCCGTCCAGGAAGCCCGCGCCATGGCCGCCACCTGCGGCGGCGTCCGCGTCTGGAGCCTCTACGTTCCCAACGGCCGCTCCCTCGACGACGAGCACATGCCCTACAAGCTCAAGTGGCTTGATGCCCTCAAGAACCACGCGGCCGGCTGGATTTCGGAGGACCCGTCCGCTCAGGTAGCGCTGATGGGCGACTGGAACATCGCCCCCACGGACGACGACGTGTGGGACATCGACCTCTTCCTCACCCAGGGCTACACTCACGTCAGCGAACCTGAGCGCGCCGCGTTCCACGCCTTCGAGTCCGCCGGGTACTCCGACGTCGTCCGCCCCCACACCCCGGGTCCGGGCGTCTACACGTACTGGGACTACACCCAGCTGCGGTTTCCCAAGAAGGAGGGCATGCGGATCGACTTCGTGCTCGCCTCGCCCGCGCTCGCCTCGCGGGTTTCCGGAGCATCGATCGACCGCGAGGAACGCAAGGGCAAGGGCGCGTCCGACCACGCACCGGTGATTGTGGAACTGACCGACTGATAGGGGCTGACGGCTGATGACAGGCAGGCATTCATGACGGGCAACCTCTACCGCGGCCAGGCCGGGTTGCCGTTTTCCTCCACGCTGCGCGTCTATGAGCCACTGGACGCGTTTCCCGAGGACCAGCGCGCCGCCATCAAGTCAGCCGGCGAGCGCGCGGTGTCCCGCGCCGCCGTCGAGAACGCGGAGCTGCAGGCTTCGCTGGGACGGATCACCCGGCCCGGCGGTGATCCGTTCCCCACGGGCCGGACCGATCTGGTGCGGGTCACCCGTGCCCCCGGGGTCCCCGTGGAGGGTGCCGCCAAGGAAGGCGAGGAGGAAGCGGCCGACGGCGTGGCGCTGCTTTACTGCCCCAGCCAGCTGGTGCTTCGGGCCGGGCTGGCGGCCAACGCCCTGATCGAAGGCATCCACGGGCCCCTGGCCGAGCTGCTGATCCCCGAGGAGCAGCGGGACAGGCACCAGGAACGCATCGACCAGGTCAACGCGCGCGACGGGATCACCCGGGTGCACACCCGCGCCTCCACCTGGGGCATCCCGTTCAGCTGGTTTTCGCTGTTCCTCGAATCAGACCCACAGGACGTCGTCGAGGCAGGCGGCAAGATCCTCACCGTGCGCGTGTGGGCACCGATCTCCGACGCCCTCGACCGGGTGCGCTACGCCGTCGCGAACCTGGCTCTCGCCGCTCCGGACCTGGACATGCTGGACGACCTCACGCAGCTCACCGAATGGCTGGAGCTCTTCCATGCCGACTCCATGGTGGAGCTGGACTACGGCGCGGTGGCGGACAAGGTCTACCCGGACGACTCCCCCATGGACGTGCGGCTGGGCATCGAGTGCCTCGCCGAAGGGGACATGACGGGCGCTGCCGCCGCCTACCGCCGGCTCGCTTCGCGCTGGATCCCCATCCGCCAGCTGGCCCGCGCATCCTAAGCCCCGACGGTCAGGAAGAGCGGGGCGGCGCCGTCGTGCGCCTGACGATCAGGCGGTGGGGCGCGACGGAGGACCGCACCGAATCGGGGATACCCAAGAGTTCGTCCAGCAGCATCTTGGTGCCAAGCTCGGCCTGCTCGTCCGGCCGCTGCCCCACGGTGGTGAGGCCGATGGCGTCGGAAAAGTCGTGGTCGTCGATGCCGATCACGGACAGGTCCTCGGGAACCCGGACACCGACGCGGTTCGCTTCGAAGATGACGCCCATGGCCATTTCGTCGGACGCGCAGAAGATGGCTGTCGGCTTGGCGCCGGGCTGGGCCCAGAGCCGGCGGAATGCCTCCTGGCCGCTGCGGACGGTGAAGTCACCCCACTCGTCCCACTCGGGCCGGACTTCCAGGCCCGCAGCCGTCATCACGTCCTGAAAGGCAAGAATGCGGACCCGGGGAACGTCGAAGTTGAGGTCCGTTTCGTCGTCGCCGTGCAGCAGTGCGATGTCCCGGTGGCCGAGTTCGATCAGGTGCTTGACGGCGGTGGAGGCCGCCGCGTAGTCGTCTATGCCTATGTAGGCACATTCCTCCACGTGGCCGCCCACCACCACCAGCGGAATGTCGATCTTCTGCAGGTGCTCGAGCTCGTCGCGGGTCAATGCCATACACAGGACCAGGAGGGCGTCGATCTGCTTGTAGACCATGGTCTTGCTGAAGAGCCGCTCGCGGTGGCTGCCGTGGCCGCCGAGGTTGAAGAGGGAAAGGTTGTACTGCCGGGCGTGCAGTTCACGGTCCGCGCCCTCGATGGCTTTCGAGAAGAACCACCGGCTCACAAACGGGGCCAGCACGCCGATGGTCTTGGTGCGGCCGGTGGCCAGGCCCGACGCCGAGGACGAGGCGACGTAGCCCAGCGCGGTGGCCACCTCGAGGATCCTTTCCCGGGTTGCCGGCGACACGCGCGGCAGGCCGCGCACGGCGCGGGACACGGTTGCCGTGGAAACACCTGCGGCCGCGGCCACGTCCTCGATGCTGACTCCTGAGTGGCCACCGCGCTGTGCCCTTTCAGTAGTGCGCGCCACGATGTCCTCTCTATGTCCTCATGCGGATTTCCGCCATATTCTCCCGGCGGCAAGAATCCATTTTAGTCCGGCCGGAGTCACTTGCGGCGGGTGGCCGTGCGGGCGGGGAGGCGCCGGCGGAGCCTGACCATTCCGTACAGTGCAAGCAGTGTGGCCAGCAGCCCCAGCGCCCAGCCGAGGGCGGGCTGCGCCGTCACCTCCATCCAGACGGTGACGACGAGCAGCACCACGGCCCAGAAGCCGAGGAATCCGATGATGATGTCGAAGTCCTCACCCGACCGGGCGCGCTTGGGTGCGGCCCGTTCCGGCTCCCGGTGCTGTGGTGCTGCTCCGTGTGTCACTTGACGGCGCCCGCCGTCAGGCCAGCCACAATCTTGCGCTGGAACACCAGCACCAGGATGACCAGCGGAATGGTGACGATGGTGCCGGCAGCCATGATCGCCGTGTACGGAATCTGCTGCGGCTGCGCTCCGGCGAAGTTGGCGATGGCCACCGTCACCGGCTGGGTCGCATCGCTGGAGAGCTGGCTGGCGATAAGGAATTCATTCCAGGAGGAGATGAACGCCAGGATCGCCGTGGTGAAAATGGCCGGCGCGGCAAGGGGCATGATGACCTTGCGGAACGCCTGTCCCTGCGTGCAGCCGTCCACGCGGGCAGATTCCTCCAGCTCCCAGGGCATTTCACGGAAGAAGGACGTCATCGTGTAGACGGTCAGCGGCAGGACGAACGAGATGTTCGGGATGATCAGCGCCTGGTAGGTTCCCATCCAGCCGATGTTGGTGAACAGCTGGAACAGCGGGGTGATCAGGGCAACGCCGGGGAACATGGAGGCGCCAAGGATGAAGCCGAGGACCATGTACTTGAACCGGAAGTTCAGCCGGGCGAGCGCGTAGGCCGCGAAAACACCGATCAGCAGCGAGATGGCGGTGACCACCACGCCGATGAAGATGCTGTTCAGCAGGGCCTGGCCGAAGCGGTTGCCGAACGAGGTGTCAAAGGCCGTGATGAAGTTGTCCAGTGTCACGTGGCTGGGCAGGATCGAGGTGTCGTACGTGAAGCCGACTTCACGGAACGCCACCACGACCATCCAGTACGCAGGTGCCAGGCACCAGATCAGGATTACCGCGGCGCTGATATAGGTGCGGGCATGCGCCAGCTTCTCCTTGTTCTGGGCCTTGCGGCGGCCCCTGTCCTGCGCCTCACGCAGGCTGGTGGCGGAGGATGTCGCGGCGGTCATTTCTTCCCCTTACCGGTGGCGCCGCTCTGCTCAACAACATTTGCGCCGAGGAAACGGACAAAGATGAAAGCGACAATGAAGATGATGATGAAGGTGATGGTGGACAGCGCCGCCGCCGAGTTGAATCCTTGCCTGATCTGGTTGATGACCAGGATGGACAACGTGGTGGTGTTGTTCGCGCCGCCCGTCAGGATGTACGGCAGGTCGAACATGCGCAGGGCATCCAGGGTCCGGAACAGGATGGCCACCATCAACGCGGGCTTGACCAGCGGGAGGGTGATCATCCGGAACCGCTGCCACGCCGACGCACCGTCCACCTTGGCAGCCTCGTAAACCTCGGCCGGGATCATCTGGAGCCCGGCGAGGATCAGCAGCGCCATGAACGGAGTGGTCTTCCAGGTGTCGGCGATGATGACTGCCCACTTGGCCGGCCACTCGCTTCCGGTCCAGAGGATGCTCGTGTTGAAGATCTTGTTGGCGATGCCCTGGAAGTCAAAGATGAACAGCCACAGCTGTGCGGTCACCGCGGTGGGAATGGCCCACGGCACCAGCACCGCAGCACGGACCAGGCTGCGGCCCTTGAACGTCCGGGCCATGATCATCGCCATCCAGAAGCCGAGCACGGTTTCCAGGGTGACGGTGATGATGGTGAAGATGAACGTGGTGCCGGTGGCGGTCCAGAACTGCGCGCCGAGGGTGCCGGGCGGGCATGCAATGGTGCCGCCGGCGGGGGCGGCACACTGCTGGCCGAGCCAGTTCACGTAGTTCTGGATGCCCGCGGGTCCGCCGGCCGTGAAGAGGCCTGTGGCAGGGTCCAGGCCGGCGTCCTTCTGGAAGGACATCACGATGGCGCTGATGATCGGGTAAACGATGACGACGGCGAGGGCGATGATGGTCGGGGCAAGGAGCCATGCGGCCCACTTTCCCTGGCTCAGGATCTTGTTGTCCTCGCCGACGCCCTTGGGACCGTGGTGGATCGGGGTGCCGCCCGACGCCGGTGCCTTGACCGGCGTCGAGCCTACTTCGGTAGCCATGGCTGAACTACGATCCTGCACCGGCGGTCTCGATGGACTTCTGCATATCAGACAGCGCCTGATCCACAGACTTGTCGCCCTTCAGGGCAGCGTACGAGTTCTCCTGGATCGCCTGGGTGACGGCCGGGTAGAACGGGGTTACCGGCCGCGGCACGGCGTTTTCGATGGAGGTCTTCAGGACCGGCAGGTACGGAAGCTTCTTCACCAGTGCGGCGTCGTCATACAGGCTCGTGAGGACCGGAGCGAGCGAACCCTGGGTGGCGTAGAAGCGCTGGGTCTCCTCGGAGGTGATGAACTTCAGGAAGTCCAGGGCCGTTGCCTTGTTCTCGGAATAGACGCTCACGCCGACGTTGTGCCCGCCGAGGGAGGAAGCACCGGGCCCGTCCTTGCCGGGAAGTGCAGCCATGCCCAGCTTGTCCTTGACCTTCGACGAACCTTCCGTGACGGCCAGGTTGTAGACGTACGGCCAGTTGCGGTGGAACAGCAGGTTACCGGACTGGAAGGCGCGGCGGCTCTCCTCTTCCTGGTAAGTGATCGCTTCCTTCGGGATGCTGCCATCCTTGAAAGCGTCAACGAGGTTGGACAGGCCTTCCTTGGCCTCAGGCGTGTTCAGGCTCGGCTTTCCGTCCTTGTCCAGCACGGACCCGCCCGCGGAGTTGATGGCCTCGGAGGCATTGACCGTGAGGCCCTCATACTGCTTGAACTGGCCGGAGTAGCAGCCGATGTTGTTCTTCTTGGCGATGTCGCACATCTGCATCATCTCGTCCCAGGTCTTGGGCGGAGTGGGAACGAGGTCCTTGCGGTAGTAGAGGATGCCGCCGTCGGAGTTCTGGGGTGCTGCGTACAGGGTGTCCTTGTAGGAAGCGCCGGCCACCGTGGACGGCAGCATCGCTGAAGTATCGATTGCCATCTTGTCCTTGAGCGGCTGGAGCCAGCCCTTCGCCGCGAACTCGGCGGTCCACACGAGGTCAACGGACATGACGTCGTAGCCGGCGTCCTTGGCCTGGAAGTGCTGCACGAGGTCATCGTGCTGCTGGTCTGCCTGGTCCGTCTGCTCCTTGAAGGTCACCTTCTCGTTCGGGTGCGCGGCGTTCCACTTTTCCACCAGCGGACGGACGACGTTGCTGTTGTCCTTGCCCTGGACGTAGGTGATGGGACCGCGGCCATCCAGGTTGTTGGCAGCATCGCCGCCGCCGGCACCGCCGCCCGTGGTGCCGCCCCCGCCGCCGCCACAGGCGGACAGTGTCAGGGCAAGCACGCCGGCGGTCGCGACCGGAAGTAAGAACTTTGGCGTTTTCATGGGCTGGAGACTCCTCGCTGAGTGACATGGAAATCAATCGTGCGGTTGATGTGGTGACTGTCACACTAGTAACGTTGCCCGAAGATATGCAAGCGTTTACACAGAATTGTTACCGGAGAGGCAACCATGACCCATCGCCCGATCAGCACACCGGCTTCCGAGACAGCAACGTGGTGGGCCAACGCCGTTGTCTACCAGATCTATCCGCGCTCCTTCTCTGACGGGAACGGTGACGGCATGGGTGACCTGCCCGGCATCACCGCACGCCTGCCCTACCTGCAGCAGCTCGGGGTCGATGCGGTCTGGCTTTCGCCGTTCTACAAATCCCCGCAGGCCGACGGCGGATATGACGTCGCCGATTACCGGCAGGTGGATCCGGCCTTCGGCACGCTCGCGGATTTCGACGCCATGCTGGACGAAGCCCACAGCCGCGGCCTGAAGGTGATCGTCGACCTGGTGCCCAACCACACCTCCGATGAACACGTGTGGTTCCGGGAAGCCCTTGCGGCGGAACCCGGCTCGGCCGCCAGGGAGCGCTACATCTTCCGGCCGGGGAAGGACGAGGTTGCCGGCTCCGGCGACGGAAACATCGCCCCCAACAACTGGAAGTCCATCTTTGGCGGGCCGGCCTGGACGCGGACCACGAATGCCGACGGCACGCCCGGGGACTGGTACCTGCACCTGTTCGACACGAAGCAGCCGGACCTCAACTGGGAAAACCCGGAGGTCTGGGAGGAGATGCGTTCCGTGCTCCGCTTCTGGCTGGACCGGGGTGTGGACGGCTTCCGGGTGGACGTGGCCCACGGCATGGTGAAGGAAGCCGGCCTTCCGGACTGGGAGGGCGTTGCGGCCATGGTGGAAGGTTCCGCTGAAGCAGCCCATTTGACGGATCCTCCGGGCGCGCACGGAGAGGCCGTTGAACCGCATACGGCGCACGTGTCCCCGGCCCCTGTGTCCCAGTCCACGCTGTCCCCGGCCCCTGACTCCGGTGGCGCCGGGCACGAGCCCGTATCGCCGCTGTATCCGCCGTCGCCCTTCTTCGACCAGGACGGCGTCCACGACATCTACCGGGACTGGAACCGGGTCCTGGCCGGGTACGACGGCGACCGCATGCTGGTTGCGGAGGCCTGGGTTGAACCGGCTGAGCGGCTGGCGCGGTACATCCGTCCGGACGAGATGCAGCAGGCCTTCAACTTCGACTTCCTCCTGGCCGGCTGGGACGCGCAGCGGATGGCCGTGGCCATCGAGGATTCCCTTGAGGCGGCCGCATCCGTCGGTGCGCCGTCCACCTGGGTCTTGAGCAACCACGACACGGTGCGCCATCCGACCCGCTTCGGATTGCAGGACCCCACCACCTTCCCGAAGGGCATTGCCGCGGAGGACGAGCAGCCGGATGCCGCACTCGGACTGGCCCGTGCAAGGGCGGCCACGCTTGTGTCCCTCGCCCTCCCCGGCTCCGCCTACATCTACCAGGGCGAAGAGCTTGGCCTGCCTGAGCACACCTCGTTGCCGGCAGAGGCCCGCCAGGACCCGTCATTCTTCCGGACCAACGGCATCGAGCGGGGCCGCGACGGCTGCCGGGTGCCGCTGCCGTGGAAATCCGCGGCCCCCGGCTACGGCTTCGCAGCGTCCTCCGCGGTGCCGGCCCCGGCCGCCCCATGGCTGCCCCAGCCCGAGGTGTTCGGGGATCTCGCTGCGGACCGGCAGGAAGGGGTCAAGGGCTCGACGCTGGAGCTGTACCGCTCCGCGCTCACGGCGCGGCGGAGCCACGGACTGGGATCCGGAACATTCTGCTGGGCGGACAACCACGACCCCGAACGGGGCGTACTGGCCTTTCACAACCGCGATGTCCTGGTGGTCGCCAACACGGGCGCGGAGCCGACGCCGGTCCCCGACGGTTACCGGGTGGCGCTGTCAAGCGCTGAAGAACGGCCTGCCGGGGAACCTGGTGGCGGCGAGGCAGTGGTTGCCCCCAACAGCACGGCGTACCTGGTGGCCGGCTAACGCAGCCCAGGCCAATGGACCCGGCTAGCGGACCCGCTCAGCACGGCTGAAGCGGGTCCGCGCGCCTGCCGCGATGTGCACCAGGACCGGCGTCCGCTGGCCCACGACGGCACTCAGTGCGTCAACGAGGTCGGCCGCTTCGGCGGCGACAGCCTGCGGAGAAACACCGGGCCGCGGGTGCAGCCGGAGCTTCAGCGCCGGCTGGCCCTTGACGTCGTAGATTGCCACCGTGGCTCCGGCGAGGTCGGGACGGTCGGCCAGTGCGTTCTTCAGTGCCTGCTCGGCCACTCCCCCGCCGATCCGGATGTCGCCGGGAACCCCGCCGGGATCCTCCGCTGCCAGCAGGAGGTCGGTGCGGCCCTTGCCCTGCTGGGCGATCCAGGCAACCATGAGGCCGATCAGCAGCACCACGGCCAGGGCAAGCACGATCCACAGCCAGCTACCCTGCCGGCCGGGGAACTGCGTGCCTTCGAAGACCCCTGTCACGGTCTCCGAAACCCCTCTGGACCAGGAGTGCCACCACGCGGCGACAGCGGGGACGGCAGCCAGAAGCATCAGCAGCACGCCGATCACCAGGAGTTTGAAGCCCAGGATACCGAGGAGGATCCGGTTGAGAAGCCTGGGTGTGCCGGTCATGCGCCCACCACCCCGGAGGTGGACAGGTTGACGGTCACCTGCGGCATGGGCGTGGGTCCCATCGCCTGCAGTTCGTCCTCCACTGCCTGCAGGATGGCATTTTCGCTGACCGGACTGCCGGAGGTGGGACGGACATTCACCACCACCTGTCGCTGGGAGACCACCACCATGACCTGTTCCTGCGTGACGTTGGCCGCGATGCGGGCGCTCCGGGCGAGTGCCGCGGCGATGACTTCGTCATCAACAACCACGGCAATCCGCCGGTTATCCAGCAGATGCCTGGCCCTGCGCCCGGGCAGGACCGCACTCAGGAAAAAGAACAGGCCTGCTGCCGCAATGACGGCACCGGCGGCTCCGAGCAGCAGCGGCGGCACGCCCGCCGGGAGCGCCGTGATCCGTTCCGCAGCCGTCTGCGGATCGATGAGCCAGGGCGGCTGGCCGATGGCGCGCACGGCAAATTCCAGGAGCGCGTAAAGGCAGAGCGCGATCACCAGGGCTCCGGCGATGACTGCCGCGACGGCACGTGAGGAATGCGTCTCCCGGTGCAGGACGCGCCTCATGTCAATGGAGGCGGCGTGCGCTGCGGCGGAGCCGCCCTGTACCGGCTCCCCGCCGGCCTCGTGGTGCTGTTCGACGACGGAACTCACTGCACCCTGCCCCCTTCCGTGACGTGCGCCCCGCTGATGCGGATGTCCACCCTGCTCAACCTTGCACCGCTGAGCTCGGTGACCTTGGTGAGGATGTCCGTCCTGGCGTGCACGGTCCTTTCCCAGATGGAGCCGCCCAGGACCTGGATGCGTCCCGGGTCGCGGAGGACGGCGGAAAGGCTGGGGACCCTGATGGGGGCGACGAGCGACAGGGCCAGCAGGCCGTCGTCGTCCGCCCAGTCAGCCCGCACGTCATGGGCGTGGATGCCCAGGGCCTCGGCCGCGGCAGCTTTGGCCAGGCTGGTGAGCGCCTGCGTGCTGATCCTGTTGTGGCCGCTGTACTGGCGGCTGGGCGTGGGTAATTCGGCTGCCTGGCTCATGTCGGCTGCACCGTTCATGCGGGCTGCACCGTTCATGAGGACGAGCGCCGGCCGCTGATGGCATCAATGACGCTGCGCAGGTCCAGTTTCCCTTCTGCGGCGCGGCCGAGGAGCGCACCGATACCCATGAACAGCAAGGAAATCAGGAAGCCCCAGAGGCCGAACTGTAGTGACATGAACGCCACAAAGGCGCCGACTGCGATTCCAACCACCGTGGGGCTCACAGGACCGCCTCCCGCTCAGAGACCGCGGCGGGCGCACCGGTCGGCTTCACCGGCGGTGCGATGTAGACGTCGTTGATCTCGACGTTCACCTCGATGACCTGCAGGCCCACCAGTTTCTCGACCGCCGAATAAACGCTGGCCCGTACCTGGTTGGCCAGGGCATGCAGTGGGGTGCCGTAGACGGCCACAAGGGTTATGTCTACTGCCACCTGGGTCTCGCCGACCTCGGCGTGCACGCCGGCGGCATGATCGGAGCTGCCGACCGCGTCCCGAATGGCACCGAGCGCCCGTGAGGAGCCGGTGCCCAGGGAGTACACACCGGGCACGGCCCGGGCCGCGATCCCGGCAACTTTGGCCACGGCGGTCTCGGAGATGACGGTCCGCCCGCCGGCTGCGGCCGGCGTCAGGGCAGGGTCCGCGCGAACGGCGGCGGTTTGTGGATTCTGGTATTCCATCAGCACTCCCCTTCTGTTGAACACAACCCTATCCCTTAGGCCGGACAACGTCAGGGGCCCCCGCCGCAGCCCGCACCCGGGGGCCGCGGCCGGGCCCGTTGCCCGGGACCCTGCGGCCCAGCTAGTGGCAGTTCGCGGACAGCCAGCTGGTCACGGGGGCCATGGCGGCTTCGAACTGGCCGTTGGAATACACGCTCTGGTCGGTGAGGCCCGCCAGCGCCACATCCTTCAGCTGCGTGAAGTCCGCCTTCAGCGCTTCCGGCGCCCGTTCCGCGGTCTCGGCCAGTTCCGCCTTCTTCTGCTCCAGTTCTGCAGTCTTGCCCTGTGCAGCGGAAAGCGGCAGCAGGGACGCGCCCGTGGCCTGGGTGGAGATGGCGTCGCACGCCTCGGCCGCCGAGGCGTAGCCGCCATACGGACCGGACGCCGCGCTGTCCGACGCCGTGGGGGCGGCGCTGCCGGCCGCCGTCGTGGTTGGTGAAGATGCCGACGGCCCATTGCCGGAGGCAGGCGCGGAGCAGGCGGTAAGTGCCGCTACGGCAAGAAGGGCGGTGGCGTACAGCGGGCGGGCAAGATGTTTCACAGTTTCCATTCCTGGAGTGGTTTCGCCGCCTTCGGCGGCCTGGCTGGGCAGCCGAAGAACGCCTGCCCCCGTCCCCCGGCGTGCGAGTCTAGCCCGGCCGGCTGGCCTCTTTCCAAGTTGACAGGCCGGGTGCACTTTGCAGTCGGTTCAGGTTTTGGCCCCGTATATATGGAATGCAGACGCAGCAGAAGGCGCCCGGACCGGGTCCGGGCGCCTTCCGTCATTGCTTCAGCCTGTTATTGCTTCAGCACGGTCTACTTGTAGAGGCCGTTGCCGCCAACGTGGACGTTGGTGGGCAGGTAACCGAACGGGCCGAGGCCGTTCTTGCCGAAGGTCCGGTCAACCTTGGTGACGCCGTCCCGGAAGTTGATCTTCACGGTGGGCGACAGGGAGCCGCCGCGGACGCCGTTCACGTTGTCGATGAAGGACTGGACCAGGCCGCCCGGCTGCACGTAGTGCGAGTAGGCCTGGAACTGGCGGCCGTTCTGCTGCTGGGAGATGGTTCCGCTCGGGTTGTTGGCCGGCAGGTTCAGGTCGGTCGGGGACCCGAGCGCCAGGCCCGAGTTGTTCACCGGAAGGTAGTCGGAGCGGACGCCGTCGCCGACGAAACCGTAGACGCCGTCCGGGCCGCGCATGCCGTCGGCATAGGTGAACTGGTGGCTGATCGTGTACAGGTAGTACTTGTTCTTGCCATCCTCGTTCTGGATGAAGATCTGCGGGCGCTCAGTCTGGTCGTTCACGCAGTTCGCGGAGAGGATGGGCGGCAGGAACTTCCACTTGGTCAGGTCCTTGTTCTCGGCGACAGCCAGGCCCACGTTGCCGGTCTGGTAGTAGGCACCGGAGGAATTGACCTCGTTCAGGGACTCCGCGTTCGGGTCGCCCGGCCGGTAGCCCAGGTCCTCCTTCGTGCAGCGGTGCGAGCCGCGGTTGCCGGCGGTGTTGCCCTCGAAGACCATGAAGGTCTTGCCCGGATGCGCCGGATCGGCGAACGTGTACGGGTCGCGGAACGCGAAGCCCGGGTTCTGCTCCTTCGTCTGGTACATCTTGCCGTCCGGTTCGAGCAGCTTGGTGTGCTTGAAGCCGTCGAAGGTCACGCCATTCTTGTCGGCGTGGATGTTGCCCAGTGCCTTTGCAATCGCGGCATCGGGGGCAATCCCGCCACCGCCGGCGTTGCGCTCGGCCACGTCATGGAAGGTGGTGGCCGTGTAGAACACGTTCACCTGGTTCCCCTGCATCAGGCGCGTGGAACCGGACCATTCGGTGTTGCCCACTGAGGCACCGTCCACGAACAGGTGTCCGCCGTAGTTCCACTTATCCTTGGCCGGGTCAGCGTTGGTCTTGCGGTAGAAGAAGCCGATGCGGGCGTTCCAGTGGCGCTGGTCGAAGTTGTATCCGGCATGACGGTCCGCGACGAGGGAGAAGATGACATCCCAGCCCTTGTAGCTGATCTGGTTTGCATGTTCGTCCGTGAGGGACCAGGTGTCCCAGACCCAGACATCCTCGTTCATGGTCGGGAAGTCCTCAGGGATCTCCGGCATGGTGACGTCGGGGCTCATGGAGTTCTGGCCCGGCGTTACGGTCGGGTCGCTCTGCGCCATGATCTGCTTGGCGTCCGCACGGGTCCATTTGGACGTGAAGTCCGACGCCGGGTCGTAGGCCTTCTGCGTGTGGGGCGTCGGCAGGGGGAAGCCCGGAGTCGGCGCCGGCAGCTGGCTGCTCGACGGCGGATCAGACGGCTCGTTAGCCTGCGCCGAGGGAACGGCGAGGAACGCCGTGGCGGCGACAGTGGCCGCCAGAGCTGCGGCGGCGGGTCGCCACCGCAGCATCCGGGGGGTGTTGGGGTGCTTGTGCATGTTGTGCTCTTCTCGCGGAGTTATTTCGTGGAAGACGGGCAGCTGCCCTTTCCCCCGCACTCCGGAGACCCCGCTGACACGGCAGGCGTCATCGAGGACGCCGTTGTGTCGAGGGAAAAGCAGGGTTTGGGTAGGACCCCGCATTGGGCGAGTGGAAATGTCATACATTTCGCGGCCCACACTCAACGCTAGACAACGTTGTCAGCCGAGTTCAACACGGTTTTGGGCAGAAGCCCCCGGGAGGTGCCCATCTGATGCAAGCGCTTGCATCTCGTTTGCGCGCGCGTGCCTCAGTTCAGGTTTGGAATCAAATGGGCCTTCATCAACGCGTCATCAATGGCCTTGGTCACACGCTTCCGGCCGTACCCTCCCCGGCCAAACGGGGCACTATGACACGGAACACGCCAGCCGCCGTCGTGATTTTCGGCGCGGCGCCCCAGAGTGACACGACGGCCCGCCGCCGGCAGCCAGGGTCCAGCAGACGGGCGCCGCCCGGCCGAACAAAACGGGGCACTCCGACACAAACACGCCGGCGGCCGTCGGAATTTACGACGGCGCTACCCCCAAAGTGCGTCAGGACGGCTCGCCGGGGGCAGAGAAAGGCGGAACGGGAAGAAAAGGAGGATACGAAAAAACCCCGCTGTTCCAAGTGGAACAGCGGGGTTTAGCTGGTGGCTCCGACCGGCGTCGATCCGGTGACCTTTCGATTTTCAGTCGAACGCTCTACCAACTGAGCTACAGAGCCTAGGTGACGTGTCACCATGACGGCCGGAATTTCTTCCGGCAATCAAAGCGACCCTGACGGGACTTGAACCCGCGACCTCCGCCGTGACAGGGCGGCGCGCTAACCAACTGCGCTACAGGGCCTTGCTATTTCTTGCTTTCCGCGGTATCTCTACCGCGTTTTTTCAAGGACTCCAGCCTACCAGACTTTTTTGCCTGCTTTGACCACTTCCTTGCGTACCCCCAACGGGATTCGAACCCGTGCCGCCGCCGTGAAAGGGCGGTGTCCTAGGCCGCTAGACGATGGGGGCTTGGACTCGATCTGGCTGAACAAGGGCAAAAATAAAGGGCCGAAGCCTTTCGTTCTTGTCCTTTCGTGTTCCTCCGAACCGGACGTCTAAAACTATAGAGCCTAGGCAGGGAATATCCAAAATCGGGGCTACGGCCACCCAAACGGCAGGCGAATGCAGGCCCGCCAGAATGGCAGTTTCTTGGTGAGACATGACCGATTTCCGCCAGCCATGGGACGGGCAGCGGAACTAGATTGGCACCATGGCATCTTCCGCCGGCACAAGCCCCCTGCAGCCCCACTCCGAACTGAACACGCACCAGCCCCGGGGGCGCGTGAGCCCGCTGGGGGTCGCCGCCGTCGTGGTGACCGTGGTCCTCTGGGCCTCAGCCTTCGTGGGCATCCGCGCCGTGGGCCCAAGCTTCTCCCCCGGAGCCCTGACGCTGGGGCGGCTGGCGATCGCCGCCGTCGTGCTGGGCGCGGTGGTGCTTCCCAAGCTGCGGGTGCTGCCACGGGGACGCGAGTGGTGGCCAATTCTCGCCTACGGCGTCATGTGGTTCGCCGGGTACAACGTGGCGCTCAACGCCGCGGAGCATTCGCTCGACGCCGGAACCAGCGCGCTGCTCATCAACGTGAACCCCATCCTGGTGGCCGTGATGGCAGGCATCATCCTCAAGGAGGGTTTCCCGCGCTGGCTGATCATCGGCAGCCTGGTGGCATTCGGCGGCGTCGCGGTCATCGCCTTGGGTTCGGGGACGCGTTCGACGGCGGACGTGGCAGGCGTGCTGCTTTGCCTCCTCGCTGCTGCACTCGCCGCCGTGAGCGTCATCATCCAGAAGCCCGTCCTGCGCAAGTTTCCGGCGGGGCAGGCCACGTGGTTCGGAATCATGGTGGGCCTGATCTGCTGCCTTCCCTTCGCCGGTCAGCTGGGGCAGGAACTGCAGGCCGCCCCGCTGCCGGCCACCCTTGGCCTGGTCTACCTGGGCATCTTTCCCACTGCCATCGCCTTCACCACCTGGGCCTACGCCCTGTCATTGATTGATGCCGGCAAACTCGCCGCCACCACGTACCTCGTGCCTGGCACCACGGTGCTGATCTCATGGCTGGTGCTCAGCGAAATCCCCAGCGCCTGGGGGCTCGTGGGCGGTGCCATCTGCCTTCTCGGCGTGGGCCTGACCCGGCGCAGATCCCGCTAAAGTTTTGGTATGCCCGCAAACCTGCCACCCGGCCTCCCGATCGTGCCGCAGGGAGACGGCGAACCTTCGGGTTTCGACATGTCCGAGGCCGACTTCGAAGCCGCCGTCAGCGACGCCCTGGAGCAGCTTCCGGCCGAGGTGGCGCGGGCCATGGACAACGTGGCGGTGTTCATCGACGACGACTACGTTCCGCAGCCCGGCGAGGACCCGGACACCGTACTCCTGGGACTGTACGAGGGCGTTCCGCTGACCGAGCGCGACTCATGGTGGGATGCGGGTTCCCTGCCCGACCGCATCACCATCTACCGCCAGCCGATCCTGGACATCTGCTCCTCGCGCGAGGACGTGGTGGATGAGGTGGCGGTCACGGTGATCCACGAGATTGCCCACCACTTCGGAATCGACGACCAGCGGCTTCACGAACTCGGTTGGGACTAGCCTTGTAGGCATGGGACACGACCACAACCACGCCCACAGCCTTACGGCCACGGGGAGGCATCGCAGCCGGCTGATGGCGGTCCTGGCCATCACCCTCTCCGTGATGGTGATCCAGGTGGTCGGGTCCCTGTTGTCAGGTTCCCTCGCCCTGCTGGCCGACGCGGGCCACATGCTTTCTGACGCTGCCGGTGTCTTCATCGCCCTGATGGCCGCTTGGATCGCGGCGCTGCCGGCCAGCCATCTGCGGACCTACGGCTACCAGCGGGCGGAAGTGCTGGCCGCGCTTGCCAACGCCCTGATCCTGGTGGTCGTGTCGGCAGTCATCTTTACCGAGGCGATCCGGCGCATTGGCTCTGCGCCCGAGGTGCACACCGACATCATGCTGTACGCCGCCGTCCTGGGCGCGGCCGCGAACCTCGTTTCCCTGCTGATCCTGCGCAAGGCCCAGCAGGAAAGCCTCAACGTCCGCGGCGCCTACCTGGAAGTGCTCGGCGACCTGCTCGGCTCGTTCGCCGTGATTGCCGCTGCCCTTGTAATCAAGTTCACCGGCTATCTGGCAGCGGACACCATCGCGTCCGTGATCATTGCCGCGATGATCCTGCCCCGGGCCTGGCACCTGCTCCGCGATGTGGTCGATGTCCTGCTGGAGGCCACCCCGAAGGGCGTGGAAGTCAGCATGATCCGCGAACACATCCTTTCGGTGACTGGCGTGGTGGCCGTCCACGACATCCACATCTGGACCATCACGTCAGGCGTGCCGGTGTTTTCCGCCCATGTGGTGGTGGAGGACGAGATGCTGAACGCCAAGGGCACGGACCAGGTCCTGGACAAGCTCACCAGCTGCCTGGGCTCGCATTTCGACACCGAACACTGCACGTTCCAGCTGGAACCCGCCAGCCACTCAGAGCACGAATCGCGCCAGCACGCCTGACGTTTCGCTGGCGGTTTGCGCTTTAGCCGTATTGCAACACGCCCAAGCGCCTCCCGGCGAATGACACTGCTGTTGTTTATGTTATTGATGTGACCAGTGTTGCCAAAGTGGCAATTGGGCACCTAACCTCAGAGGGCTGGGCATCTCCTGGGGCGCATTTCCGTGCTGCCTCCCGTTCCGTTCGCCCCGCCCTGACTTGCGAGGTTACGAATGGGTTTGACCGGCTCTGGCCGCACGACGGCGGTCCTGTGCACCGCCGTCGTCCTCTTTGGAACCCTTGCGGCACCCGCACGCGCTGACCGGGCACTTGCAGTAACGCCCTCGTTGGTCCTTGCGGCAGCAGCCCTGACGGTTCCGGCAGCGCCGGAGACACCCTCCCCCGCGGACATCGCTGCCGCCAAGTCCAGTGAAAGTGCGACGGCGGCAAAGGTTTCCGACATTGAGGGCATCCTCGCCGACGCCGCGGCGGCGCAGGAGGTCACGTTCGCGCGTACCCTCGAAGCCAACAACGCCTACAGCAATGCCCTCGTTGAGCTGAAGACGAGGTCCGAGGCCGCCGCGGTGGCCACGGCAAGGGCCGCTGCCGCGGACAAGGAACAGTCCAGGAGCCGGAAGGCCGTGGGGCAGCTGGCCGGGGACCTGTACCGGAACGGCGGCCTCAATCCGGAGCTGAGCGGACTGGTCACCGGAACGGGCGACGTGCTCGCCAAGGCTGCAACGCTGCAGGCCCTGACCGCCGGCCGAAGCAGGGCCTTCGCAGAAGCCGAAACCACCGCCGCCGCTGCAGAATCACTCACCGCCGCTGCCGCCGACGCGCAGCGCGCGGCAGACGACGCCGCAAAAACCGCCGAGACCCTCAAGGCCCAGGCGGACCAGGCCAATGCAGCCCAGGCGAAGGCGGTGGCGGATGCCAGGGCACAGCGGACTGTCCTCGTGGGGCAGCTCGCCACGCTGCGCAACACGACGGCGGCACTGGAGTCCGCCCGCGTGGACGGCCTGGAGCGCCAGCGCCAGCAGGCCCGCCTTGCCGCCGTGACTGCTGCCGCCGAACGTGCTGCCGCAGCCCAGGCCGTGGCGGACAAGGCAGCTGCAGGAAGCGCTGAGGCGTCCGGCGGCGGGACTGCGCCGTCGGTGGACCGGGCCGCTTCAGCGCCTGCAGCGACGCCGGCCCGGCGGGATCCTGCCCCTGCCGCTCCGGCCCCAGCCGATCCTGCCCCGGTGCGCCCGGCTCCCGCGCCTGCGGCTCCGGCCCCGGCTCCCGTACGGCCGGTCCCGGCTCCCGCGCCGGCACAGCCGGCACCCGTACGGCCAGCACCTGCCCCGGCCCCTGCTCCGGTTCAGCCGGCTCCTGCTCCGGTTCAGCCCGGCCCGTCTCCTAGCGGCTCCAACCAGGCGGCCATTTCCGTGGCCATGGCCAAGGTGGGCTCGCCGTACTTCTACCAGTACGGCGGCAACGGCGCGTACGGTTTCGACTGTTCGGGCCTGGTCCAGAACGCGTTCGCAGCCATCGGAAAGCAACTTCCGCGCACCGCTGCGGAGCAGTTCGCCCAGGCGCCCGTCCACGTTCCCCTGTCCCAGGCCCAGCCCGGGGATCTCCTGGTCTGGGGATCCGCCCCGGGTTTCTACCATGTGGCGATTTACCTCGGCGGCGGCAAGGTGGTCCAGGCGCTGAACCCGTCCGCGGGCATCACCGTCACGGAACTGAGCATGATGGCCGGCATGCAGCTGCACCCGGTCGCTGCACGGTACTGATCCCAGCCGGGCTGATCCCGGCCCGCTGATCCCGGCCGGACTGATCCCGGCACAAGACGGAAAACCCTAGGACAGCACGTCCTTGCTCACGAACCTGCCGTACGCGAGTGCCCCGAAGGCCGCGATGTAGCCGGCCTGCAGGAGCGCGTTGTCACCGAACGAGTCCCAGCCGATGGGCTGGCGGAGCAGGTCTGCGAAGCCAAACCAGTAGTGCGTGAACAGCCACGGGTGCAGCCACTCCAGCTGCGGCAGCTGGTCGAGCACCTGGGAAACAACAGAGAGAACGATGGTCGCGGCCATGGCGCCCACGGGCACGTCGGTCAGCGTGGACAGGAACAGCCCGATGGCCGACAGCCCCAGCAGGGACACGGCCTGATACGCGGCGATCAGCAGCATCCTGACCAGCGCCTCCTCCGGTTCCACGAGGTCGCCCGAGAGCAGCGCCACCGGCCCCACCGGGAAGAGCGCCCAGCCGATACCCGCGCCGGCGAGCGCCACGGCCAGCGGGGCGGAAAGGCAAAACACCGCCGCCCCGGCATATTTGACCAGCAGCAGCCGCACCCTTCCGGCCGGAGCCACCAGCAGGTACCGCAGCGTGCCCAGTCCTGCTTCCCCCGCAATGGTGTCGCCCGCGACCACGCCGATGGTCAGGGGCAGGAACAGCGGAACAGATACCAGCATCGCGGTGACGGCCACGAACAGCCCGTTTTGGCTGATCCGGTCCAGGAAGGCCGGCCCCCTCCCCGGGGGAACAGTTGAAGAAACACGGACGACGACGGCAATCACCACCGGGATGGCAGCCAGTGCCAGGAGCATCGCCTGCGTCCTGCGGCGGCGGAACAGCTGCTTCAGCTCCGAGGCGAGCAGCGAGCCGCTGGATGCCCGGCGCCGGGTCCCCGGCGCGGGCACGTTCCGTACCGGCAGTTGCTCGGCTGCCGGTTCCTGTTCCGCCGGACGGTCACTGTGCGACATCGAAGCCCTCCCCCGTCAAAGCCACGAAGCGGTCCTCCAGGCTGCCGCGCTCCACCATGAACCCGCGGACACGCACGCCGTCCGCCACAAGGGCAGCGACGATGGCTTCCGGTGCCACGCCTCCATTTGCGGGCGGTTCGCCGGCCGGCCCCGGGACTTCTCCGCCTACAGGCAAGCTGGAGGTGATGACGGCGTCCGCGCCGTCCGGATGCCCCACCACGGGGGACAAACCAAAGTGCGCCAGAACGCCCGAGGCTGTACCGGCGTCGGGCGTCACCAGGCGGAGCTGCGCGGTACCGGCCTGCCGCAGTTCGGGCAGCGGCCCCTGGGCCACCAGCCGGCCGGCGCTCATGATGGCCGCATGCGTGCAGATCTGCTCCACTTCGGCGAGCAGATGGCTGGACACGAACACGGTGGCGCCGTCAGCGGCGAGGGACCGCACCAGGTTCCGGACCTCCCGCGTGCCCTGCGGGTCCAGCCCGTTGGTGGGTTCGTCCAGGACCAGCAATTCGCGCCGTGCCAGCAGCGCGTTGGCGATTCCCAGCCGCTGCTTCATGCCGAGCGAGTAGGCCCGCACCTTCTTGCGGGCGGCGTGGGAAAGCCCTACACGTTCCAGCGCTTCAGCCACCCGTGCCCGGCGCGTGGCCGGTGCCGCATGGCGGTCTGCTGCATCCAAGCGGTGCAGATTTGCCGCGCCCGACAGGAACGGATAGAAGGCCGGGCCTTCCACCAGAGCCCCGACCCTCGGCAGGACCTCATCCAGCTGACGGGGCATGTCCAAGCCGAGGACCCTGACCTCCCCGGCAGTCGGGGCGGCGAGGCCGAGCATCATGCGGATGGTGGTGGTTTTGCCGGAACCGTTGGGGCCCAGAAAGCCGAACACGGAACCGCGGGGCACAGCGAGGTCGATGCTGTTCACCGCCAGCTGGTGGCCGAAGCGCTTGCTCAGCCCCTGCGTTTCTATGGCAGTTGCGGAACCCGGACCGCGGCCAGCGGCTGTCACTTCGCAGCTGCGGCGGCCTGGAGCCGCTCCAGGGGGACGGAACCGACAAAGGTCCGGCCGTCGTCGGTCAGCAGGACGTTGACCAACGACGTGGAGATCGCCCGGCCCCCCTCGACGGTCACGGTGGCCTGGCGCAGCAGCGGATCGTTGAGCAGCTTGCCCACCGACTGCCTGCCGGAGTCAAGGGACGGGGAGGACACGGGCGGGGCCGGGATTCCGACGATCCGTTCCCAGCCGGTGCCCGTGACGGTGGGGGTGTGCTCGCGCAGCTCCTTGTCAGCCGGGTCCTTGTGTCCCCGGTTCCTGTTGGCCGGATCCCTGTCAGCCGGATCCTTGTGGCCCATGTCCTTCTTGTGGGACGGCACTGCAAGTTCCTTCACCGAGGCACCCGGCGGAGGAGAGAAGTTGAAGAGGCCTGCGTCGGGAGCCCCAAGCGTCAGGCTGGAGAACGCGGTCCGGAAGGCAGGCTCCTGTTGCCCGCGCGCCCGTACCTCCACGCTCAGCGGCATGCCGTTCTCACCGTCCACGGCGAGGGCCACGGAGCCCACCAGGGTCACATCCGAGCGCGGCGTGAGGACCAGGTTGTATGCCGCACGGCCTGCCACCTCGGTGTCCTCGGCCACCGCCACTTCGGTGCTGCTGTCCAGCTTTTCAAGCATTTTCGCGGCCAGTTCCTCCGGCGTTGCCACGCCCGCCGGCATGTCATGCTTGCGGGATTCCTTCGACGCCGCTGCCGGAAGCGTGACGTGTGTGGCCGTGTTGTCCTTGGAGTTGTACAGCCACAGCTCGTTGCCCTGGCGGACGGCGTCGCGCTCAGCCATCCGGTCCATCACCTGGATGCGCACCTTGGTTGGTCCGTCGACGTAGACCCTGGCGCTGTGCGGCCCGGTCAGCAGCTCAGCGAGGGAACCCGTGGGGGCGCCTGAAGTGGGCCCTACCTGTGGAACATCGGGCAAGCCGAGTTCGGAGGACTGCTCCAGCGTGCCGGAGAAGGACGTGGTCTTGTGTTGTTCGATCATCGCCAGGACCTGGGCCGGCGTCTTCTCCGGCAGCGGGTCGCGGGCACTCGCAGGCAAGGACCCCGCCAGGACTCCGGCAGCAATAACAGCAGGTACGGCCACGGCAGGCGCCCACCGCAGCCAGATGGCAGTCATGTCAACTCCGCTCCGACGTCGCAGGTCATACCCTCAGGTTACGCCTCGGCACCTCCTGTGGCAGCCCCGCGGCGGAGTGTCCGTTTCCCCATGCAGCCGCCGGTGGGTCAGACTGGGTATGACGCCGTCTTCCAGCTTCCAGGAGCCCGTAGCCAATGCGCATTCCCGGTGCCACATCCAGTCCCGCCGATGAACTGACAGGCATCGTGGGCTTCGCCGCCCAGTCGATCGAATCGCTCGGGGAATGGGGTGTGGGCCTCTTTACGCTCCTCGAGACGGTGTTCCCGCCGATTCCCAGCGAAGTGATCCTTCCGCTGGCCGGGTTCCTGACCCGGCAGGGATCCCTGAACCTGGCCCTGGTCTTCGTGACCAGCACGCTGGGGGCTTATCTGGGCGCCCTGGCGCTGTACTTTCTTGGCGCGAAGGTGGGTCTTGAACGTTCGATCAGGTGGCTGTCCAAGCTGCCGCTCATGGACCGGGAGGACTTCGAACGCGCCGAGGACTGGTTCCGCCGCCACGGCAGGTCTGCAATTTTCTTCGGCCGGCTGCTGCCGGGGGTCCGCAGCCTCATTTCGCTGCCGGCCGGTGCCGAAAGGATGCACCTGGGCACCTTCAGCCTCTTCACCATCGCGGGCACCGCCATCTGGAACGGGGCGCTGATCGGCCTCGGCGTACTGCTGGGGCGGCAGTACGCGATGGTTGAGCAGTACTCCCGCTACCTCAACTTCGCCGTCTACGCGGGGCTGGCCATCTTCGTGCTGTGGCTTGTGGTCCGGCGCATCCGCCGCGGTAAACCGGCGCCGGACCGGCAGTAGCCGCGGTTCACAGCACCGCCTTTTTGGGGCCGCCACCCTGTTCAGTTGCCCGGATCAGTTGCCCAGAGCCGCTGCTCACTTGCCCGGCACTGCAGCGTCCGGTACGACGGTGCCCGGCACCGCAGCGCGCGGCACCACGGTGCCGGCGCCGCCGTCGACCGTCACTTCCTGGCCGGTGCTGAGCAGTGAGGTGGCGTCAGCGACACCCACTACAGCCGGAATGCCATACTCCCGCGCCACCACGGCACCATGGGAATTGGGGCCGCCCATCTCCATCACCAGGCCGCCCGCCGTCAGGAACAGCGGGGTCCAGCCCGGATCGGTGGACGGCGCCACGAGGATCTCCCCGGGTTCCAGGTGGGCGCCCACGGGGTCCAGGATGACGCGGGCCGGCGCTGTCACTGTTCCTGCCGACGCCGGGCTGCCGGACAGTGCCCCGGCGGCGGTTCCGCCGTCGGTAAGCAGCGTTTCGGGTTCCGTTCCGTCGGAGAGCAGCATGCGGGGGATGTGGCGCCGCTCCAGTTCCAGATAGTAGGGGCCCTGCCGCTGCGCCACGAGATCCTGCATGTCGGCCCCGTCCAGCGCCTGGTGGGCTTCGGCAAAGTCCAGGAAGAAGATGTCGTCCGCCCGGGCGAGCCGCGTCTGCTCCGCCAGGACCGCGCCCACTTCGGCCAGCTGTTTCCGGACTTCGGCCAGGGCGAGGACGATCTGGAACTTGGGAAGTTCGCGCAGCCCGGCGAAAAGCCGCGCACGGCGAAGCGCTGCCCTGACCGTCACGGCGCGGAGGCGTCCCCTGGAACGGGCCTCGGCCACCAGCCGCTCGATTTGCGCCTCCGCTTCGGCTGCCGCCTTGCTGAACTGGCGGTCGGGGGCACGCTCGGGATCCTCCAGCCGGAGGTAGTTGGCCAGGACACCCAGGATATGCGCGGGGTCGTCCCGCCAGCGGGGCATGCCGACGTCGATCTCGGCCACCGCCCGGTGCCCGTACCGGGCCAGGAACCCGGCCAGTCCGGCCTGGGCCGCGGCGGGCAGCTCGCCCGCGGCGAAGCGGTGGGCGAGCACGGCAGGGGCATGTCCGGTGAGCACGGCCACCGAGTCCGGGTCGGACTTAATGCTGGTCGCGACGCGCCACAGCTCGAGGTCCATCTCGGTTGTCACGTTGTTGGGCAGTCCGCGGAGCACGGGCTGGAGGTCAGTGTTGCTGTTTGACCCGGCACCATCTTTGCCCGCACCAAAGAGTTTGCCCGCTCCCAGGAGCTTCCCGGCCAGGCCCAGCATGGCGAAGCCGAGGCCGGCCAGCGGGAGCACGGCCGGAAGGTTGGGAAACAGCCGCGAGAGTATGTCCTCGGCGTGGTCCAGCCGTTGGCGCGGGGAAGCGCCGCGGGGCAGTTCCAGCGTGGCGTTGAAATCGGCGGTGAAGCGGTTCAGCCGTTTAAGCGCCGCCTCCGGACGGACCAGCGCCCGCAGCGCTGCCTCCGGGATGCGGAACCGGACAGCGACGGGGACTACGTGCCTGAGCAGGTCCCATGGCGTACGGCGGGTGATGGAGAGGCGGGGATCGTCGAACACGCTGCGGAGGACTTTGGCGGAACGTGCCTCCATGATGTCAAAGACGCTGGGGATGATCCGGCGGCCGACGGTGCTCCGCGCGGCGGCCGTCAGGTCGACAAAGATGCGCTGGCCGGCTTCGACGTAGGGCGGCGGCCCGCCGCGGCGGTCCGGGACGTCAAAGCCCGCGGCGGCAGCAACCGAGGAGCCGATTTGCCGCAGGGCGGCAAGTCCCATCGGGGTCAGCGGCCGGGTGAGGCCCTGGGCGAGGCTGAAGCACAGGTAGACGCGCAACTCATCCCCCGGGCCGCGCCGGGCCGGGGCCTTCGACGGCACGGGGTAAAGCGTGGTGATCGGCCTGGACTGGGTCAGCCAGAGTCTTCCGCCGCCGTCGAGCGCCCATTCCGTGTCCTGCGGGGCGCCGTAGTGCGCCTCGGCCTTGCTCCCCAGCGCAGCCAGCTCCCGGATCTGCGCGTCGGTCAGGCACGGTGTGTCCGCCCGGGCCTGGTCTGCCCCTGCGCCATGGTCAACGTGCTCGGTGCCTCCCCCGGGCAGCGGCCGGACAACCGTCCGTTTATCCCCCAGCCGGCGCTGCAGGATGGCTCCGGAGGCGGTGTCCACCACGAAATGGTCCGGGTTGACGGCGCCCGACACCACCGCCTCGCCGAGCCCGGGGCTGGCGTCGATCACAGCCTCCCGGCGCCTGCCGGTTACCGGGTTGGCAGTGAACATCACGCCCGCCGCCTCCGCATCCACCATGCGCTGGACGACGACGGCGAGGGCTACCGTTGCGGGGTCGATGTTTCGGCTGGCGCGGTACGCCACCGCCCGGTCAGTCCACAGCGACGCCCAGCACTTCCGGACAGCGTCCAGCAAGGCAACAGCATCGATGACGTTCAGGTACGTGTCCTGCTGGCCGGCAAAACTGGCGAAGGGAAGGTCCTCGGCCGTGGCCGAGGACCGCACTGCGACAGGAACGCCGTCCAGCGCCCGGTAAGCCGCCAGCACTTCCCCGGCGACCGCCGTCGGCAATTCCGCCGACGTGATCAGGCTGCGGGCCCTGGCGGCCAGGCCCGCGAGGGCGTCCAGGTCGTCGGCCGGCGTGTCCCGCAGGGCTTCATGCACCTCGGCGAGCCCGAGCGGCCCGACTGCCTGGACGTAGGCCTCGGTGGTCAGGCAGAACCCCCCGGGCACGGGGAGGCCAGCCGCCAGCAGCTCGCCCAGGTTGGCGGCCTTCCCGCCAACCTGCGGCAGCATGGAGGCGCTGAGGTCCCCCAGGCCGAGCACCAGCCCGCTCATGTGTTACGAAGCGCCGAGCATTGGTCCGAAGCTGGCACGGTCGGCGAGGCGCGGGTCTTCCCGGTCCGGAACCACCATCACCGGGCTCTTGGCATGATGCAGGACGCCGTCCGACGTCGAACCCAGGAGCATGCCGGTGAAGCCGCCGCGGCCACGGGTTCCCACCACTATCAGCTCAACGTGCCGGCTGGCCTCCACCAGGACATCCACGGGCGAACCGTCCAGCAGCCGGGTCTCGATGGCCAGGCGCGGGAAGTGGCTCTGCAGCCAAGCCACCCCGGCCTTCAGCTGGACCTGGATATCGGCGAACAGCGCTTCCCGGTCCAGCGGGGCGGGAACCCACGCAAGCGATCCGCTGTATTGCGGTACAGCGCAGATCACCCGCAGCGGCGCTCCCAGGCGTTCGGCCTGCTCGGCGGCTTCCAGGACGGCGACGCGCGCCTGCTCGGACCCGTCCACGCCCACCACTACTGTCTTTTCCACAACGCCGTGGCCGGCCTTGGCCTGTTCCGCCCGGATATGTTTGTCCTGCGTCGTCTCGCCCAGCCGGTCAGAGCAGATCAGCGGAACCGTCACCGTGGGGCACTTGGCATGGGCCGGAAGCGCGCTGCTGACGGAGCCGAGGAGCCGCCCTACGAATCCTCCCCGCCCGCGCGTCCCGAAGACCAGCAGTTCGGCGGTTTCAGAGAAGTCGAGCAACACGCCTGAGGCGTCTCCGTTCTCGACCGAGGCGCTGACGTCGATGTTGTAGCCGGAGACCTTGTCCACGGCATGCTGCAGTATGGCCTCGGCCCCCTCGCGGATCACGGAGTCGTCCACGGTGGCGTAGCCGCCGTCGAGCCCGGATGCGGCGAAGATGGGCACTGAATAGGCGGTGACTATGTGGAGGGGGCGACGGCGGCGTTCGGCTTCCCGGGCAGCCCATACGAGTGCGCACTGGCCGTGGTCCGAACCATCAACGCCGACGACGATTCCTTCGGGTCTCGCGTGCCGGGCACCGCCATCCCGTGCCGGGTCGGGATGCAATTCGTGTGCGTCCATTCGGTCCGCCTCCTCGCGATACTGCCTGATGATGCGGCTAGTCTGCCAGAAGCGGCCTCGCTAACCGTAACCGGCAGGCCGTCCGGATCCCGGTTTCGCACCGCCTGCCTTAATGCCAATAATTCTCGGTTGGCGACTTCTTAGCAAGCGGGCCCGGCATGGCTCCGCCGGGCCTCCCGAAAGACCTTTTTCCGGTGCTTCCGCGCGCATGTTCCGCGGGACTTTCGATGGGCGGATGACGCCGTGCAAAGCCCTGCAAACCAAAGTTTCCGGAGGGGTATCCAGCGACCAAAAAATTCTGTAGTGTCGAGGCACCATCCATCCGGATTGTCCCTCGGGGGCCGTCCGGAGATGTCGTGTGTCTGCTTGCTGGGGCAGTGGACGGTGCATGGGCAATGATGCCCTGCGCTTCGAAATTCTCGAGGAGGAAGTTGTAGTGTCAAGCATGCCTGGTCTCAGCGGCGCAGAACGGACCACCACTGTGGTCATCGGTACCGGACTTCCCGGTTTGGCCATTGCCACCGAACTCCGGCGACGGGGTGTTGATTCAATCATCGTCGACCGGCTTGAATCCCCCGGAATCGGCCAATCGTTCCAGAAACCAGCGCCGCAGCGGCGTGACGACACCGAGGCAGCGTCGATCCAGGAGCGGAACGAAATCCTCCGGCACCTTCGCAACTACGCCTCGAGCCACCACCTGGACATCCGCAGCGACACCTCGGCCGTAATGCTGGACAAGATGGGGCCAGATGCGGAGGCCTCACTCCACCGCTGGGCCGTTCATACCCCGGACGGCGTGCTGCTGGCCGACCACATTGTGCTTACCCGCTGTGCCCACAGCCAGCTGCGTCGCATGCTGACGGACCTCGGCATCTCCATCGGCACCAACCTGGTCGCCACCATGCGCGCCATCGGCATTTACCTGGTCGGCGTGGGTGAGCTCATCACGCCCACGCCGAAGGAAGTGCTGCGGCAGGCCAAGGTGGTGGGCCGCGCCATCTCGGCGAAGGTCTACCCGGATAGCGTGCCGTCAGTATTGACCGGAAGCTTCCCGGCGCTGCCCGCCGCGGCCATCTGAGGCGCTGAAAGCCCGACGGCGGCCGGGTCCGGGTGCGGCGGGGCCTACGCCCCGCGCCCTCCCGGGCCGTGCGCGCCGTCGTTGTCGCCGGCGCTGAGCTTCCGGCGGGCCAGGACGCCCAGGATGACGAGCAGGCCGAGGGCCACGGCGGCGAATATGACGATGCTCCAGGGGAAAGGCTCCGCGGAATCCGGGGCTGTCTCGGTGGCCTGGGTCTGCCCCGGCTGGGGTGTGCCGGCAGTCGCGACCGGCGCCGTTGTCGCGGCTGGCGCCGTCGTCGCGCCTGCGGCAGCGGCCGTGGCGGTGAAGGCAAACGTGCCCTCGATCGGATGGGAGTCCGAGCTCACCACACGCCACACCACCGTGTATTTCCCGGCAGGTGCACCCTCCCGCAACTTCTGCGAAGCGACGTTGTCCACGATCTCCACCTTGCCGTCAGCCCAGTCGGTTCCGGCGGCATCGGTCACCTTGACCTGGGAGCCGAGGCCCAGCGGGATGTTGTTGAACGTGATCGAGACCTTGTCAGGAGCCGTTGCCACGGTGGCGCCGTCAGCCGGGCTGCTGGATTCGGCGGCATCGTGCGCCGAAGCGGGCACCGCCGTCAGGAGCCCCGCCGTCAGGAGCAGGGAAACGGACGCGAGCGCGCCAAGGAGGGCGGACAGCAACTGGCGGGTGAAACGCATGGGCAGACTTCTCCTAGTGTTGACTTCCTTACAGACTAGGCGAATTTGCTGGGTCGGCACCTGGCAACCTACTAGGATTCAACTAACCCCCACACTCTCACCGGAGGACTAATGCTTAAGCAGGGCTCTGCACTGGACCGGTATTTCAAGATCACAGAAAGGGGGTCCAACCTCTCCCGCGAGATCCGCGGAGGTTTTGCCACCTTCTTCGCCATGAGCTACATCGTGGTGCTGAACCCCCTCATCCTGTCCGTCGCGGACTCCTCCGGCACCACACTCGGTTTCCAGGCGGTGGCTGCCGTCACCGCCTTTGCCGCCGGCATCCTGACCATCCTCATGGGCGCCTGGGCCAAGCACCCGTTCGCCATGGCCACGGGCCTCGGCGTCAACGCCTTCGTGGCCGTGACGGTGGCCACCAACCCCGGCCTGACCTGGCCGGACATGATGGGACTCGTGGTCATCTCCGGCATCACCATGATGATCCTGGTCCTGACCGGTTTCCGGACCGCCGTGTTCCGGGCCGTTCCGGACGGGCTTAAGACCGCGATCGTGGTGGGCATCGGGCTGTTCATCGCCCTCATCGGCCTGGTCAACGCCGGTTTCGTCCGGCGCGTTCCGGACGCGGCCGGCACCACCGTTCCGGTGGGGCTCGGCTTTGACGGCAAGCTCCTGGGATGGCCGACGCTGGTGTTCGTATTCGGCCTGATCCTGACCATCGCCCTGCTGGTGCGCAACGTCAAGGGCGCCATCCTGATCGGTATCGTCGCCTCCACCATCCTGGCGGTCATCCTCGAGTTCACGCTGCACATCGGCCCCAGCTTCGACGGCAAGAACTTCAACCCGCAGGGCTGGTCCCTGGTGGCCCCCCAGTTCACCGAATGGGCGGCCCCCGACCTGTCCCTGATCGGCAAGGCCAACCCGATTGGCGCCTTCGACAACCTCGGCGTGGTGGCCGCCGCCCTGCTCGCCTTCGTAATCCTGCTCAGCATCTTCTTCGACGCAATGGGCACCATGGTGGGCCTGGCCAACGAGGCCGGAACCGTGGACAAGGACGGCAACATCCCCAACGTTGACCGCGTGCTGCAGGTGGACGCGCTTGGCGCCATCGTCGGCGGCGGCGCCTCAGTCTCCTCCAACCAGATCTACGTCGAATCCGGCGCAGGCATCGGTGAGGGCGCGCGGACCGGCCTCGCCTCGATCGTCACCGGCCTGCTGTTCCTCGTGGCCATGTTCTTCACCCCGCTGATCAACCTCGTGCCGTTCGAGGCCGTGGCCCCCGCCCTGGTGGTGGTCGGCTTCATGATGGTGGCCCAGGTCGGCAAGATCCATTGGCAGGACTGGGGCATCGCGCTGCCCGCCTTCCTCACCTTCACGCTGATGCCGTTCACCTACTCAATCGCCAACGGCCTGGGCGCCGGCTTCATCTCCTACGTCCTCATCCGCACCTTCCAGGGCCGGGCCCGCGAAGTGCACCCGCTGATGTGGGCCGTCGCGGCGGCGTTCGTCCTGTTCTTCGGCATCGGACCGATCGAGCAGGCACTCGGCATGGAATAGTTCCTCCCCTTTCGCCCAGATGGCACCTGGCGGCGGTGTTTCTTCCAGACACTGCCGGCAGGTGCCATCTCGCGTTAAGGGGCGTTTCCGGCATTCCAGACATCACGACGGTGGCGCTGCTGGCTTTCGCTGTGTCCGTGCGGTGAGCTTGAAGCATGGACTTTCCCGCGCTCTCAGTTGACGTTCAACCCCGCCCCTGGACAGGCCGCTACGACGGCGACGGCGAAGCCCACCTCCGGTGGTGGCAGGCCGTCACCCCTCATTCACAGACCCGGCAGGACGGCAGCCCCTTGCGTGCGGATCCGCCCGTCAGGGTGACGCCGTCGGCTGACGCTGACGCTGGCATTGGCGCTGCTGCCCGCCCCGCCGCGATCCTCGGCTTCTGCAGCGACGAGGGCGTGCGCCGGAACAAGGGCAGGACCGGGGCCGCGGCCGCCCCGGCGGCCATCCGCAGTGCGCTCGGCCCCCTCGCCTACCACTCCGGGCGCCCGGTCGCTGATGCGGGCGACGTGGTGGTCCGCGGCGGCGAACTGGAGGCCGGCCAGGCCCGTGCGGGCCTCGCCGTTGCGGCGCTGCTCGACGGCGGCCGCCTCACCATGGTGCTCGGCGGCGGCCACGAAACCGCGTACGCAAGCTACCTTGGCGTGGCAGGGTCCCGGGCGGTCCGTGACGGCCAGAGGCTCGGCGTGCTCAACCTTGATGCCCACTTCGACCTCCGGGATGAGGCGGCCCCAAGTTCGGGCACGCCGTTCCTCCAGATGGCCCGCGCGGAAGCGGCCGCAGGGCGCGAACTGAACTACGCCGTCGTCGGCATTTCCGAACCCAACAACACCCGTGCGCTGTTCAGCACCGCCGACAAGCTGGGGGTGAAGTACCTGCTGGACGAGGAGTGCACCGCCGGCGCGGCCGAGGCGTTTGTGGCGGATTTCCTCAGCGGGATCGACGTCCTCTACCTGACCATCGACCTGGATGTGCTTCCGGCTGCGGTGGCCCCGGGGGTCAGCGCCCCGGCCGCGTACGGCGTTCCGCTCCCGGTGATCAGCGCCGTGTGCCGCCAGGTGGTGGCCAGCGGCAAGCTGCTGCACGCGGACGTGGCAGAGCTGAACCCGGCCTTCGACATCGACAACCGGACCGCCCGGGTGGCCGCGCGGCTGGTCAGCATCCTGCTCGGCTAGGGACAGCCGGCCAGCGCCTAATCCATGGGGCGCCTAATCCCTGGGCCACGCCTAATCCCTAGGCACGCACCTAATCCCTGGGTTTGGGCTTAGGTGTCGGCTTGGCGGGCGCCTTGGGCTTCGCCGCGGGCTTGCTGACGATCGACGCCGGCGGCTTCGGGAAGGCCTCTGCGGGGTACAGCCGTGCCACCTGGAGCATGTAGTTCGCCCACTGCGGCCCCGCGATCATGTAGCCGTCCACTCGGTCGTAGCGCTTGCCGTTGATGGTGATGTTCCGGCCCGGCCGCTGCTGGCCCTCGAGGGCGTCCCCGAAGAACGAGGCCGTGGCCAGGCCTGTGGTGTAGCCCAGCACCCAGGTGGCACCGTTGCTGTTGTTGGTGCCCGTCTTGGCTGCCGCCGGCACGGTTCTCTGCACCTTGGGGTTGATGTAGATGCCGGAGCCCTTGGTGAGCATGTCCTGAAGGGCCTTGTTCACGCCGCGTACCACGTTCTTGTTCACGGTGTTGCTGCACTGCTGGGCTTCGGCAGGAAGCTTCTTGCCGGCCATGTCCGTCACCCCGGCGAGCACCATCGGCGCACAGTACCGGCCGTCGGCGGCGAAGGTGGCGAAGGCGTTGGCCATCGTCAGGGGGGCCACTCCGGTGCCGCCGAGGAGGTTGCCCAGCTGGTGCATGTTGACGGGCGTCCCGTCCAGCCCGCTGCGGAGTCCGACGGCGTTGACCATGTTCTGGATTCCGCAGAAGTCCAGCTGGGCGGCTTCGGCGAAGGTGGCTGTGTTGATGGAGTTGTAGAGCCCGTAGTCAGCCGGCATCTTGCGGTAGTAACCCGCCGAGGCGTTTTGGAGGTCGTCGGCCGTTTCAAGCCCTGCCCGGCGCTGCTTAGTGCTGTAGCCGCCAGCCACCTTCCCGCACGAGGACCGCCAGCGGAAACCCAGCGGGTACTCGCGCTTCGAGGCGTCCACCACCGTGGTCATGGTCTTGCCCTGGTGCAGCCACTCGGCGAAGGTGAAGGGCTTCATGGTGGATCCCGGCTGGAAGCCGCCGGCACCATTGAGGTCGTTTCCGTTCGCGTCCTTGGCATCCACGTTGAAGTTCAGCTGGGTGTCGAACTTCCCCGGCTGTGGCAGGTACACGGTGTTCTGCGCCATCGCCAGGACCTTGCCTGTGCCCGGCTGAACCGTGACCAGCGAAGCACCCCACTTGTCCGGGTTGGCGCCGGCGGTGGCGTTCACCTGCGCCTGTGCCTTGGCCTGCAGCCGGCTGTCCAGCGTGGTGGTGATGGTCAGTCCGCCGCGGAAAAGCCGCTGTTCGCGTGCCTCGGTGTCCGCGCCGTAGGCCGGGTTGTTCAGGAAGAGCCGGGTCACGTAGTCGCAGAAGTACGGGGCCATGGTGGCCGCGGCGCATCCCTGCCGTGAGGGCTTGACCTTCACCCCGACGCCGGAGGCCGCGGCGGCCGCATGCTGCTTCTTGGTGATCATCTTCTGCTTGAGCATTTCACCCAGGACCTGGTTGCGGCGCACAAGGGAGTTCTTGGGATTGGCCACGGGATCATAGAAGCTGGGGCTGTTCACCAGTCCCGCGAGCAGTGCCGACTGGGGCAGGTTCAGCTTGCTGGCGGGGACGCTGAAGAAGTACTGGGCCGCTGCCTCGATGCCGTAGGCGCTGCGGTTGAAGAAGACGATGTTCAGGTAGCCCTCGAGGATCTGGTCCTTGGTGAACTTCTTCTCCAGGGCCATCGCAAGCCGCATCTCGCGCAGCTTGTCCCCCATGGTCTTCTGCCCGCTGAGCACCACCTGGTCCTCACGGCCCTCGGAGATCAGGGACTCGTTCACAATGTTGGTGACGTACTGCTGGGTCAGCGTGGAGGCGCCCTGCCGCTCGCCGCGGGTCAGGTTGCTGGTGAGCGCACGCAGCACGCCCTGCGTGTCCACTCCGCTGTGCTCATAGAAACGGCTGTCCTCGATGGCGACGACGGCCTTCCGGACGAACGGGGACATCTGCTTCAGGGGCACGCGGACCCGGTTCTCAGCGTAGAACGTGGCGAGGAGCTTGCCGTCGGCCGTCAGCATGCGGGTGGTCTGCGACGGGGCAGGCACCGCGAGCTCGGTGGGCAGGCTGTTGAAGTAGGAAATCGACCTGCTGACCGAGGTGCCGGCCAGGGCAGCTCCGGGCACCAGGAAGCCGGCCACGAGGACCCCGCACAGGCAGCTGACAATCACGAACCCCAGCAGCTTCGCCAGGGCAAGGGCCGTACGGGATATCAGTCTTCTGCCTGCCATGATCCAAGCTCACCACACGACGGGACGGAAAGCAGAATATTTGCAGGCTCCGGCTGCGGTCCGCAGGTAGTCCATCAGACAGGGGTGTGCGGGGCTTTTCCCTCGTCGCCGAATTTCTCGGCCGCCTTGCGCTCCCGGAGCCGGTCCAGGCGATTCATAACGGGCGCAGTGGTGGCCCCGTGCAGCACCACGGACATAGCCACAACCAGCCCGATGATGCCCCACAGGTACTCCGCCTGGTCGCCGAAGCCGCCATGGGCGAGCGCGTAGGCAAGGTAGTACAGCGACCCGATGCCCCGGATGCCAAAGAAGGAAATGGCGATCCGTTCCCGGGGACCGGTCTTGCCGCGGGCCAGCGCCAGCCAGCCGGACAGCGGACGGACCAGGACCAGGAAAACCAGCGCCACGCCCACCTCGGCCCAGCCGACCTCGGCCAGCAGGCCACGCACTATCGCTCCGCCCAGGAGGACCAGGATGACCACCGTCAGGAGCCGTTCGAGCTGTTCCACGTAGGAGTGCAGGATGCGGTGATAGCCGTGGGTCCGTTCTGCCGCCCTGATGGTGACCGCGCAGACGAACACAGCGATGAAGCCGTAGCCCTCGAGCATTTCCGTGACGCCGTAGGCCAGGAAAGTGGCGGCCAGCGCAACGAAGCCTTCGGAGTGGTTGGACAGCCTGATGCTGTCGTGCCGGGCGGAGAAGAAAAGCCGGGCCAGCGCCTTGCCCGTGCCGTAGCCCAGGAGTACGCCCATTCCGATGCGCCACAGGACGTCCACGCCGAACCACTCCGGAAACCAGGCTGACGGCGCCGTTCCCACGAGGCTCATGGCAATGGCCAGGTACACAAAGGGAAAGGCGAGGCCGTCATTCAGTCCCGCCTCCGAGGTCAGGGCAAACCTGACCTCGTCCTCCTTGTCGGTGTCCTCCTCCTCGTCGGCCGGCTCACCGACCTGAACCTCGGAGGCGAGGACCGGATCGGTGGGGGCCAGGGCGGCGGCCACGAGGAGCGCGGCGGCGAGTCCGAGTCCCAGCAGCCAGAGCCCCAAAAGCGTCAGGCCGAGGATGCACAGGGGCATGGCGATGCCGAGCATCCGCCACGTGGTGGCCCAGTTCCGCCGGCCGACCGCGCGGTCCAGCGCCAGCCCGGCACCCATCAGGGAGACGATCACGCAGATTTCAGTGAGATGCAGCGTCAGGTCCGGGTGGGAAAGGGGGCTGGGGTTGGGAAGATCCCGGAGCAGGCCGAAAGCGGCGGCCCCGGCACCGAGGAAGACCATCGGCATCGAAACGGGGAGGTTCCGCAGCGCCTTGGGCAGGATGGCGGCGACGAAAACGGCCACGCCCGCCGCGGCGAACATGATGCTGGCAGCTTCGAACACGGTCACCTCCTGCGCCGTCGGTCTCACAGACTTGACCCACATTAGCGCGCGGAGCAGGAAAGAGGGCGCCCTTTCTGCTGCCAGGACACAAGGGCGCGCTGCAGCGGAAGGCAGAATGGTTGATACGACAACTATCGTCAACTTTCCTGTCAAACGACAGTCATCTGACCTTTCCGAGCGTCGGCGGTAGAATGGGTTACTGCCCCCCGGCAAGAATCAAAGAAAGTCAGTACATGAGCACAGCAACCATGGAGCGCCCAACCGCTCCGGCGAACGTGATTCGCTCCGCGGATGTCCGGTCCATCGACCTGGCCTTTACCAGTGCCGACCAGGTCCACGATGGCCTGGAAAGCGCGGTGGAGACGCTGATCGCCACGGCCGCCCAGGAAGGCACCTGTGGCATTAAGGTCACGCGCCTTGAGCCAGGCCGCTACACGGTGGCCCTCGACGAGTCTGTTCCCTTCGGTGAAACACACGAGGACATCGCGGCCTAACACGCGAAAAAGCCCCCGATCCTGGAATCAGCCGGCCGTAAGGCCGAATGATCCAAGGTCGGGGGCTTTTTATGTTCGCGTACCACCGCGCGGCTTAGCCAGCGGATTACATCCGGCGCACCTGCACGCCGTCGGACTTCATGAAGAGCTGCGACTCATGTGCCCCGGCGGAGACGAGCCACAACACGTTTCCGCTCCGCGAGACCTCCTCCACCTCGCCTGCAGCAATAACGTGCGCATGCTTGATGATCTCGACCCGCTCGCCCACCTGCAGCGCTCCCCAGTCGGAAACCGTTGCTGCGTGTGCGATACGTTTGGACAGGACTGCCCCGCGTGCTTTCATTTGAACTTCTACCCCTTTGTGGATGTTCTTTTTACGCCACAGCATCTTTGATGTGACTTTCACTACACCATTAGTTCTACTACACTCGCAGATTCTCTGCCCGGCGCATTGCGCAGTATTTCGGCACCGCCGGCAAATGTTTGCCGGCGGTGCACATTGTTCACCGTCAGGCGAGATTTCCGACGGCGAATTCGGCTGCCGTCCGCACGGCACCGGAAGCAACCAGCAGGTCGGCCGCCTCCAGCTCGGGTGAAAGGAACCTGTCCGTGCCGGGACCGCCGACGACGGACCGCAGCGCTTCGAGGACCGCAGCCCCTGCGGGCCCGGGCGTCAGCTCTCCCCCGGACAGCTGGGTGCGCAGGTCGATCGCCCGTGCCGAGGTCACCAGCTCGATGGCGAGCACGCGGCGCAGGTTCTCCACGGCCTTCCGGAGCTTGCGGGCCGCGTGCCAACCCATGGACACGTGGTCCTCCTGCATGGCAGAGCTTGGGATGGAGTCGACCGATGCGGGGACAGCCAGCCTCTTGTTGTCCGAGACCAGCCCGGCCTGCGTGTACTGGGCGATCATGAGGCCCGAGTCGACGCCCGGATCGGCGGCCAGAAACGCCGGCAGGCCGTGGGAGCGTGCCGGATCCAGCATGCGGTCCGTCCGCCGTTCGGCGATGGAGCTGAGGTCGGCGACGGCGATGGCCAGGTAGTCGAGGACATAGGCCACCGGGGCACCGTGGAAATTGCCGTTGGAGCTGACCCGGCCGTCCGGCAGGACCACCGGGTTGTCGATGGCGGCCGCAAGTTCACGGGATGCTACGAGTTCGGCGTGGTCGACGGTGTCCCGGACGGCGCCTGCAACCTGGGGGGCGCAACGCAGCGAGTATGCGTCCTGGACCCGGGAGTCGCCCACGCGGTGTGAGGCGACGATGGCTGAGTCGGACAGCACGCGGAGCATGTTGTCGGCACTGGCCGCCTGGCCCGGGTGCGGCCGCAGGGCGGCGTGCAGTTCGGGCAGGAACACCTGGTCCGTGCCGAGCAGCGCCTCGACGCTGAGCGCAGCGGTGATGTCCGCCGTCGTCAGCAGCTGCCGCAGGTCGGCGATGGCCATGAGGAGCATGCCCAGCATGCCCTCGGTGCCGTTGACCAGTGCCAGCCCTTCCTTTTCAGCCAGGGTGACCGGCTCGATGCCGTGCGCGGCAAGCAGTTCGGCAACTGTCCTCTGACCGGCGCCGCCGTAGAGTTCGCCGTCGGGGCCGGTTGCTTCACCCTCGCCCATGAGGACCAGGGCACAGTGCGACAGCGGTGCGAGGTCGCCGGAGCAGCCCAGCGAGCCGAATTCCCGGACCACCGGGGTGATGCCGGCGTTGAGCACGTCCACCATGGTCTGCAGCACTACGGGCCGGACACCGGTGCGGCCGGATGCCAGCGTCTTGGCGCGGAGGAACATGATGCCGCGGACAACTTCGCGTTCCACCGCGGGGCCCATGCCGGCGGCGTGGCTGCGGATCAGCGACTTCTGCAGCTGGGTGCGCAGCTCACCGGGAATGTGGCGGTTGGCCAGTGCACCGAAGCCCGTGGAGATGCCGTATGCCGGCACGTCGCTGTGGGCCAGTTCGTCGATGTGCGCGCGGACTTTGGCAACGGTGCCCAGGGCTTCCTGGGAGATGGTCACCTTGGCGTCATGGCGTGCGACGGCGACGACGTCCTCGGCCGTGACACCGCTGGCCCCGAGGGTGACGGTGAGCGGTTCGTGGGTTGGGGCCACGCGAACAGGGTTCCCTGGCCGAGCGTACGAGGTTAGGGAGTTCGTGGGGATAGTCATTGTGATCTTCCTAAATCTGAGGGTTTGAGCCGGGTCCCCTCATCGATTGCTCCGTTATGGCCCTTTTCCGGGCTCAAAACGGCGGCTACGGAGCAATCGATGGGGGTGGGCTTGTTTAGCGCGACTCGTTCATGGGGATGCGGACGCCGCGTTCCTTCGCGACCTCGACGGCGCGGTCGTAGCCGGCGTCGACGTGGCGGATGACGCCCATGCCGGGGTCGTTGGTGAGGAGCCGCTCGAGCTTCTCGGCGGCGAGGTCGGTGCCGTCGGCGACGGAGACCTGTCCGGCGTGGATCGAGCGGCCGATGCCCACTCCCCCGCCGTGGTGGATCGAGACCCAGGTGGCGCCGGAGGAGGTGTTGATCAGGGCGTTGAGCAGTGGCCAGTCGGCGATGGCATCGGAGCCGTCGGCCATGGCCTCGGTCTCTCGGTACGGCGAGGCGACGGAGCCGGAGTCCAGGTGGTCGCGGCCGATCACGATGGGGGCCTTGACCTTGCCTTCCTTCACGAGCTGGTTGAAGAGCAGGCCGGCTTTGGCGCGTTCGCCGTAGCCCAGCCAGCAGATGCGGGCCGGCAGGCCTTCGTATTCCACGCGCTCCTGGGCGGCATCGATCCACTTGTGCAGGTGCTTGTTCTCCGGGAACAGCTCCTTGATGGCTTCGTCGGTGACGCGGATGTCCTCAGGGTCGCCGGACAGTGCGACCCAGCGGAACGGGCCGAGGCCCTCGCAGAAGAGGGGGCGGATGTAGGCCGGGACGAAGCCGGGGAACTCGAATGCACGGCTGTAGCCGCCCTTGCGTGCTTCGTCGCGGATGGAGTTTCCGTAGTCGAAGACTTCGGCGCCGGCGTCCTGGAACTCGACCATGGCCTGGACGTGCTTGGCCATGGAGGCCTGGGCCTTCTTGGTGAAGCCTTCGGGGTCGGCCTCTGCCTCGCGGTGCCATTCGTCCACCGAGATGCCCTCGGGCAGGTAGGACAGGGGGTCGTGGGCGGAGGTCTGGTCGGTGACGACGTCGATGGTCAGCTCGCCGGCCTTGTGGCGGCGGAGCAGCTCGGGGAAGACCTCGGCCGCGTTGCCCACGTAGCCGACGGACCAGCCGCGGCGCTCTTCCTTGGCTTTCAGGACCTTGGCGATGGCGGCGTCCAGGTCGGTCTCGACCTCGTCGAGGTAGCGCTTGCCGGCGCGGCGGCGCAGGCGGGTCTCGTCGACGTCGACGATCAGGCAAGCGCCGTCGTTCAGGGTAACGGCGAGCGGCTGGGCGCCGCCCATGCCGCCGCAGCCGCCGGTCAGCGTCAGGGTGCCAGCCAACGGGCCCTCGGTGGAGCCTTCAACGGCAGGAGCCGGGTGGCGTCCGTCTTCGGTGAGTTTGCGTCCGACAGCGGCGAAGGTCTCGTACGTGCCCTGCAGAATGCCCTGGGTACCGATGTAGATCCAGGAACCGGCCGTCATCTGGCCGTACATCATCAGGCCCTCGGCCTCGAGCCGGCGGAACTCGGGCCAGTTGGCCCAGTCCCCGACGAGGTTGGAGTTGGCCAGCAGCACACGCGGGGCCCATTCGTTGGTGCGGAAGACACCCACCGGCTTGCCGGACTGGACCAGCAGGGTCTCGTCCTTCTCCATGGTTTCCAGGGTGCGGGTGATTGCGTCGAACGCTGCCCAGGAGCGCACGGCCCGGCCGGTTCCGCCGTAGACCACCAGGTCATCGGGGCGTTCGGCGACCTCGGGGTCGAGGTTGTTCATGAGCATGCGCAGGGGCGCCTCGGTCTGCCAGGACTTGGCGGTGAGCTCGGTGCCGCGGGCTGCTTTGACCGGGCGGGCACCGGTGGTGAAATCGGCGGGTGCCATGGTGGCTCCTTCGTGTTGCGGGAATCTGGTGGTTCGCTGTGGTGTGTTGCGGATTCTTCGTTGAGCGGGAAGTGCTTCTGTATCAACTAAAGCCCCTCGGGACGGGGCCAGACAGGGGTTTCAAGGGGGTGCTGTCCGGTATCCCAGACTCATACGGCTTACCTCGGATGCCGATGGCGAAGCCTATTTCGCCGGACGCCCATGGATGCGCACGGAGAGCTCATCGGCGACCTTCTGGACCCTGGTGGCGAGCACCGGCCACTGGTCCTCCGGCAGCTTGTCCTCCAGAAACGTGACGGCTACTGCCGCCGTCGGCCATCCCAGGTGATCCGTGACGGCGGCGGCGATGGAACCAAACCCCGGCGTCACCTCCCCGTGTTCCGTGGCGTAGCCGCGCTGCCGCACCTGGTCCAGGTGCGAGGACAGTGCGGAGTACTTCATGATGGCGCCCTCCACCTCATGCCGGGCGGTGAAGGCGGCGGCGTTCGGATACAGGGCACGGACCTGGGATTTGGGCAGCGCGGCAAGGATGGCACGGCCGCTGGCCGTGAGGTGGCTGGGCAGCCGGACGCCGACGTCGGTCACCAGGGATGGCCGGTTCTTGGCCCGCTCCTCCACGATGTACAGCACGTCCCGTCCGTGCAGGACGGCCAGATGGGCACTTTCGCCAAGGACGTCAACGAGTGATGCCAGCATTGGCCGCCCCAGCCGGGACAGTGGCTCCTGCCGCGAGTAGGCGGAGCTGAGTTCGAAGGCGCTGATGCCGAGGCCATAGCGCTGCTCCTCATGCAGGTGCAGGACAAAGCCGTTCGCCTCCATCACGCCCAGGAGGTGATAGACGCTTGAGCGCGGCAGCCCGAGTGCCGCGGCGATGTTCGACGCCGCCATCGGGCCCCGTTTGGAAGCCAACAGTTTGAGGATCCGCAGCGTGTTTTCGGCGGCCGGAACCTTCGCTTTGACCGCTGATTCCGGCCGTTTTGCCGCCGCTGCTGTCAGCGTGCCCGCCATGTGCCCTCCAGGCCTTGTTGGTGACTGTCTTTGCGGATCTCACCGGAAAGGTGTCCGGTATCCCGTACTTAAGCTTGCGCCACTTTCTGCCTCACTCACCCGCCGCTGCACAGAGGCCTGTCTGGGATACCGGACATTCCTCCGCTGATGATCCCGCTTACTCCCGTGCAGCGGTAGCGTTTGCGCATGGGATTTCCGCTCGAGGGCAAAATAGCTCTGGTCGCAGGGGCCACACGAGGGGCAGGACGGGGAACCGCCGTGGCCCTGGGCGAGGCCGGTGCGCTGGTGTACTGCACTGGACGCACTACCAAAAGCCAGGCCTCGGACTATCGCCGGCCGGAGACCATCGAAGAAACCGCAGCCATGGTGACTGCGGCCGGCGGGACCGGGGTCGCAGTGGCCGTTGACCATCTCAGCGCCGCGGAGGTGGAAGCGCTGGTCCGCCGCATCGATGACGAGCATGGCCGGCTGGACATCCTCGTGAACGACATTTGGGGCGGCGAGAACCTTGTCGAGTGGAACAAACCCCTGTGGGAACACGACCTCGAGGGTGGCTTGCGGATGCTGCATGGCGCCGTCGACACGCACCTGGTCACCAGCCACTTCGCACTGCCGCTCCTTACCCGGAGGCCGGGAGGACTGGTCGTGGAAATGACCGATGGAACGCGGGAGTACAACGCCGCGCACTACCGGCTCTCCGTGTTTTACGACCTCGCCAAGTCCGCCGTCCTGCGGCTCGCCTTTAGCCAGGCCGAGGAGCTGAAGCCGTTCGGCTGCACGGCTGTGGCACTGACGCCGGGCTGGATGCGTTCGGAAATGATGCTCGAACACTACGGCGTGACCGAAACGAATTGGCAGGAGGCTTCCGCCACGAATCCGCACTTCGCAGCCATCTCGGAAAGCCCCCGCTTTGTGGGGCGTGCGGTCGCCGCCCTCGCCGCCGACCCCGAAGTACACCGCCGAACCGGCGGTTCCTTCTCCTCCGGCGGGATTGCACAGGAGTACGGCTTCACCGACGTCGACGGCTCGCGGCCCGACTGCTGGCGCTATCTGGAGGAGATCCAGGAAGCCGGGCTGCCGGCGGACGCCACGGGCTACCGCTGAGGGGGGTGGGGTCCAGCCGGGCGGACCTTCCCAACCCGACAGTCTGAAATCAAAGACACCAACAGCCCGTGAGTCTCATCACAGCCTCCTCGGGCATGGTCTGCTGGATAGCGATCCCCCTCCCCAATGACGAGAAGGTATTGGCATGCAACAAGCCCAACCCACAGACGAAATGGTGCCCGAAAGCGGAACCAGCCCCGCCGCCGGAACGGCGCGCGCCGCCGTCGCCACCGCCGTAGGAACCGCGGTCGAGAACGTCCTGAACCGCGGGCTCAACGTCCGCCACATCCGCTTCATGGCGCTGGGCTCCGCCATCGGCACCGGGCTGTTCTACGGCTCGGCCTCGGCCATCCAGAAGGCGGGACCCGCGGTGCTGTTCGCTTACATGATCGGCGGCGCCGCCGTCTTCATGGTGATGCGCGCCCTGGGGGAAATGGCTGTTCGGCACCCGGTCTCGGGCTCCTTCGGGCAGTACGCGAGCCGCTACCTTGGGCCCCTGGCAGGCTTCGTCACGGGCTGGACCTACGTCTTCGAAATGGCAATCGTGGCCATCGCCGACGTCACCGCGTTCAGCATCTATATGGGCTTCTGGTTCCCGGAGGTGGAACGGTGGGTCTGGATCCTGGCCATCATCTTCCTCCTCGCGGCGTTGAACCTCCTGAGCGTGAAGGTGTTCGGCGAACTCGAATTCTGGTTCACGCTGGTCAAGGTCGCGGCCATTATCGCCATGATCGCCGGCGGCGCAGCCATCCTTGCGTTCGGCTTCCAGAACGGCGACGCCTCAGCCGCCCCGGGCCTAGGCAACCTGGTGGAACACGGCGGCCTGTTCCCGAACGGCTTCGAGGGGCTCCTGGCCTCGTTCGCTGTCGTCATGTTCGCTTTCGGTGGGATCGAAACCATCGGCATCACGGCCGGCGAGGCCGCCGACCCCAAGAAAGTGATCCCGAAGGCCGTCAACACGGTGCCGGTCCGGGTCCTGCTCTTCTACGTGCTCACCCTCGGGGTGCTCATGAGCCTCTTCCCGTGGAATGAGGTGGGCAGCAACGGGAGCCCGTTCGTCCAGATCTTCAGCGGCCTCGGCATCCCGGCCGCGCCGCACATCCTCAATGCCGTGGTGATCACCGCCGCACTTTCCGCCATCAACAGCGACATCTTCGGGGCCGGCCGGATCCTCTTCGGCCTGGCCCAGCAGGGGCACGCACCGCAAAGCTTCGGACGCGTCTCACGGCATGGCGTGCCGTGGATGACCGTGGTGATGATGGCCGGAATCCTGCTCGTGGGAGTGGTCCTGAACGCGGTCATCCCGGAAAATGTCTTCCTGCTCATCGCCTCGATCGCAACCTTCGCGACTGTCTGGGTATGGGTCATGATTCTTTCCTCCCACGTGGCGATGAAACGGGAGATCTCCCGCAACGGCCTGCCGGCGTCGGACTTTCCCTCCCCGCTGTGGCCTGCCGCTTCCATCCTCGCCATCGCCTTCATGGGGCTCGTGATCGGAGTGCTGGGCTTCTTCGAGGACACCCGCGTGGCACTCTACGTGGGGGCTGCGTGGCTGGGACTGCTGGTCGTCGCCTACCGGCTCTGGGTCAAAGGGAACGGACGACGGCGGGCCCACCTTGAGGATGAGACCTCACCGCTGCCGGTGGTCGCCAGCGGCCAAAACTGAGTAGCATTTTCGTGAAAAATGCCGCAGAGGGCTGAAATCGGCAAAAACAAGTAGTAAAAAGGGAACAAGACAGGTACTTAATGTTTGTTACAAGAGTGACCCATGTGATAAATGAGGTAGATGTTACGCATGTGACGCATGTGATTCCCTCCTACAGTGGACTACACGGTGCCAGCCGGCTGGGGACCTGACCCCGGATGATGAACCGGACCCGCGCCGCCAGTGATTCGACGATTGGTCACACTGTGAAGGAGTGGTCCTCATGTTGGAAATCCAAGCCGGGGCGCCGGCACAAACTGCTCACTCCGGGAAGTCGCCCGGCATCCTGGCCCAGACTCTGAAATGGGCACGCACGGCCGCCGTCCCCTACAGGATTGGCGACGTCCTGGTGGGTGACGACCCGTTCAACGGCAGGCGCGAAGGCACCGTCGTGGTCAAGAACGGGCGGTCGATCGGAATCCGTTCCTCCGGCCGGGTGTACTTCTACGATTACCGGCAACTGAGGCGGCCGGACTAGGCGGGGCATCCCGCCAGTCCAGCCAAGCACCAAGGAGCCGATCCCATGTCCATCGCCAACCTGCCCACCGCGTACCTCACCATCGCCGAGGTTGCCGAAGCCCTGCGGCTGTCCAAAATGACCGTCTACCGGATGGTCCGCGCCGGAACGCTGGCGGCGGACCGGTTCGGCAAGTCCTACCGCGTACCGGAATCAGCTGTGGAGGAGTACATCCGGGTCTCAGGCAACCCGCTTACGGAAAACCCGCCGGGCCCACGCAGCTGATGCGCCGCGCGTCCTGAACGCCGCGGAGCGGATTCTGAATACAGGAGCGAATTCTGAATACAGCGTCTCGGGTTCGCCAACGGTGGCCCGCCGCCAGCCACGGCGCTACCATCAGGCATGCTTCCGCTGCAGAACCTCTTGGCCTTTGCCCTGGTCTCCGCACTGCTGATCTCCGTCCCGGGTCCCAGTGTCCTGTTCGTCATCGGACGCTCGCTGGCCCTGGGGCGGCGGGGCGGGCTGCTGAGTGTCCTGGGCAATGCGGGCGGGGAGCTCGTGCAGATCGCAGGAGTGGCACTTGGACTCGGCGTCATAATGGCGGAGTCAGTACTGCTGTTCACGGTGGTGAAGTTCGCCGGCGCGGCCTACCTCATTTACCTGGGAATCCAGGCAGTTCGGCACCGTCGCGGCAGCCCGGCAGGGCCTGACCCGTCCCGGTCCGCGACCACCCGGCGGATTCTGGGTGAAGGCTTCATTGTCGGGGCCACGAATCCGAAGTCCGTGGTGTTCTTCGTGGCGGTCCTCCCCCAGTTCGTCGACCATGGCGCAGGAGCCATCCCCGTCCAACTCGCCCTGCTGGGCGCCACCTTCCTGGCCATCGCGCTGGTCTCGGACAGCATCTGGGCCCTCGCCGCCGGAACGGCCCGGCAATGGTTTGCCCGTTCACCCCGCCGGGTGGCTGCTGTCACCACCACGGGCGGGGTGATGATGATCGGTCTCGGCGGCACCCTCGCCCTGACGGGGTCGAAGAGCTGACGGGTGGGGCGTCACCGCGCCGACCAGCCCCCGTCCATCGTGTAGCTGGCCCCGGTGACCATTCCGGCGGCGTCCGAGGACAGCCACCCAACCAGCGAGGCCACCTCCTCGGGCTCCACCAGCCGTTTCACCGCGGACTCGGTAAGCATCACCTTCGCCAGCACCTCCGACTCCGGAATCCCGTGGACACGCGCCTGGTCAGCGATCTGCTTCTCCACCAGCGGGGTGCGCACATAGCCGGGATTGATGCAGTTGGACGTGACGCCGTGTTCGCCGCCTTCAAGTGCCGTCACCTTGCTCAGCCCCTCAAGGCCGTGCTTCGCCGAGACGTAGGCGCTCTTGAACGGGGATGCCCGGAGGCCGTGGACCGATGACAGGTTGATAATGCGCCCGAAGCCGTTGGCGTACATGTGCGGCAGCGCGGCACGGATCAGTAGGAAGGGCGCCTCGAGCATGAGCGCCAGGATCCGCCGGAACGCCACGGGATCGAAGTCCTCGATGGGGCTGATGCGCTGGATCCCGGCGTTGTTCACCAGGATGTCGCAGTCCAGGCTCAGCGCGGCCAGCGCCTCGACGTCCAGGAGGTCAACAGCCCAGGACGTGCCGCCCACCTCATCGGCAAGGCGTGCCGCGCCGGCATCGTCGACGTCGGCCACCACTACTTTGGCTCCCCTGGCCGCCAGTTCCCGCACGCATGCCGCGCCGATGCCGCTGGCACCGCCGGTGACCAGGGCCTTGCGGCCGTTCAGGTTCTTTTCTATGTCCGGACCTTGTGCGTCCACAGTCTGCTCCTCCAAGTGTCCACGTTGACACGTGCCGCACGCCGTCTGCTTCCAACGCGTGCAGCACTTCCGATTCACCCGAGTATTCCTGCAGAAGGAACGCGGTTCAATGACTAATCAGGCACTGGATTCGTGCAAAATTGCAGACATGGATGCCAACCCGGACGACCTGCTGGTGCTGCTCGCCGTCTCCCGCTCCGCAAAATTCACCACCGCCGCCCAGGTCCTGGGCCTGAACCACACCACCGTTTCCCGCCGGATCGCCGCACTGGAAAAGGCCCTGGGCGGCCGTGTCCTCGCCCGCGCCTCCGGGGGCTGGGAGCTGACCGAACTCGGCGCCCAGGCCGTGCTGGTGGCTGAGCAGGTGGAGACTGCGGTGCGCGCGCTGGGACCGTCCGGCCGCCCGCCTGACCCGATTACCGGCGTCGTACGCATGACCGCGACCGACGGCTTCAGTGCGTACATCGCCGCTCCGGCGGTGGCAAGGCTGCGGAGGGATCATCCGGGGCTCAGCGTGGAGATCGTCACCGTCACGCGGCGCGCGCTCCAGCAACGCTCGGGGCTGGACATCGAGGTGGTGGTGGGTGAGCCGCAGGTGCACCGCGCCGAAGCGTTCCGCCTGGGCGAATACGAGCTCGGGATGTACGCCTCACGTTCCTACGTCGAGGCCAACGGAATGCCGGAGTCGGTGGAGGCCCTGACCTCCCACCCGCTCGTGTACTTCGTGGACTCCATGCTGCAGGTGGACGACCTCGATGCGCCGCGGCGGCTGGTGCCGGCCATGCGCGACGGTGTCAGCTCCACCAACGTGTTCGTGCACGTCGAGGCCACCCGGGCCGGTGCCGGGGTGGGGTTCCTCCCCTGCTTCATGGCCGACCGGCACGCGGACCTGGTCCGCCTGCTGCCCGAAAAAATCGCCGAACGCCTGCCCTACTGGATGGTCCTGCGGCCCGATTCGATGCGCCGCCCGGCCGTCGCTGCCGTGGTGTCGGCGCTGCGCGATCAGACCAGAGCGCACCGGGCGTGGCTGCTGGGGCAGGGACGCGGCAGCTCAGCCGCTGAATGAAGCCGGCGGCCCGGGCTCCGTGCCGGGCCCGGTATCAGCAGGAGGCCGGGGATCGTGCCGGACCGGGGCTCCGGCGGCGAAGGCCCGTACCTTGGCGTCGTTCCAGATGTGCGCAGGCACGGCGCCGCCGAGGAGCCGCCGCACGAGCCGGGGATCGTCGTCGAACGGCTCGTCGCTGCCGGCCATGATCATGTTGCCGTAGCGGCGCCCCTTCAGCATGGCCGGATCCGCGATGATGATGGTGTGTTCGAACGCGGCCGCGATGGTGGCCGCATCCTCCCGCGCATTCTTCAGGTCCGGGCCGTCCCCCGAATTCACCACGTACATCCCGCCGGGGGCGAGCACCCTCCGGACATGCCCGTTGAACTCGGCCGTGGTCAGCGGAAAAGGCGTCACGGCGCCGGCGAACACATCGCGGATGATGAAGTCGCGGGTGTCCGGGGTCAGGGTTTCCGTCACGGCGCGGGCTTCCCCGACGCGCAGCCGCAGCAGCGGGGCCTTGGGCAGGTCGAACCAGCCCCGGACGTATTCGGCAAGCTTCCCGTCCAGTTCCACCACCACCTGCCGGGCGTCCGGATAGGCGGCATGGAAGTAGCGGGCCAGTGAACAGGCTCCGCCGCCCAGGTGCAGGCCCCGCAGCCTGGGCTTGGTTTCAGGAGCCCAGCGGGATTCGATGAGGGCGGAGATCCAGCGCATGTACTCGAAGTCCAGGAACAGCGGATCGGCAAGGTCGATGTGCGAACTCATCACGCCGTTGATGCGCAGGAGCCAGCCTGTGGAGTTGTCCTGGTCCGCGATGAGCTCGCAGTCGCCGGTGTCGATGTAGTACACGCCCTCAACCGGGCCGTCTGCGCGCGCTCCACCGGGAGCCTCCAGCACAGCGGAGGGCGCCGCGCCCTTCCTGGAACCGGACCTGCTGCCTGACTTGGTGCGCCGTGCCATCAGTTCTCCGCCGCTTCCGTCATGCCTTTAAGCCTAGTTGACCGCAGACTGCCGGACGCCCGGGTGCTAGGCCTCCGGCACGGGCGCACCCTGGCCGTTGCGGATGCGCTGGACCATGGCCGTGGTGGAGCGCTCGGCGACGTAGTCGAGGATGGTGACTGTGCCGCCGTAGGCCTCCACCGCTTCGGTTTCGGCCAGCATCTCCGGCGTGTAGTCCCCGCCCTTGGCGTAGATTTCCGGGCGCAGCTGCTCGATCAGGGGAATCGGCGTCGCGGTATCGAAAACCGTGACGTAGTCCACGCAGCTCAGGGCGGCGATCACGGCGGCCCGGTCTGCCACGCTGTTGATGGGACGGTCCGGCCCCTTGAGCTTTCGTACTGAGTCGTCACTGTTGAGTGCCACCACCAGGATGTCACCCAGCTGTTTGGCCTGGTTCAGGTACCGGGTGTGCCCCCGGTGCAGCACATCGAAGCAGCCGTTGGTCAGCACCACGCGCTGGCCGTCGCTGCGGTGCGCGCGGATGTGGCGTTCCAGTTCATCGGCGGCCAGCGCGGTGTCCGCGAAGCTTTCCAGGTAGCGGCCCAGTTCGTCCGTGCCGCAGACCGATGTCCCCGGAAGGTGGACCACCACGTCCGCGGCAGCCTGCGCCAGGTCCAGGCTGGCCGTCAGCGGCAGCGACGCGGCCCGCGCGAGGGTCAGGGCCGCCACGAACGTATCGCCCGCGCCTGAGGCCTGCTTCTCGGTGGCGGGCCGCGCCCAGGTCCGGTGCGGGTTTCCGGCGGACGGAATCAGGACGGTCCCGTCCCGGTCCAGTGTGACCACGACGGCGCGTGCACCGGTAGCCTGCAGCAGCTCGCTGCTGTGCTGGGTCACCACTGCCGCACGTTCGGGTCCGTTGCCGAGCCGGAGGTCCAGCATCCTGGCCGCCTCCTGCGCGTTGGGGGTGACCAGGTCCGGCGCCAGCGCTGCCCACGGGCGCGGATCGTGGGCGTCCACCACCACCAGGGTGTCCTCCCCGCGCCGGGCCAGGGTTTCAATGAGCCGGTTCCGGACCGGCTCCGCAAGGACGCCCGTTCCGTAGTCACAGATCACCACCGCGTTCTGCTGTCCGACGGCGGCCGGAACGGCCGCCTCGAACGCCGCCAGGGCGTCGGCCGGGACAGTTGCCGCGGAGTCGTCGAAGCGCAGCAGGACCTGGCCGCCGCTGCTGATCCGGATCTTTGTGGTGGTGACCATGTCCGGGTGCTCGGCCAGCAGCGCCGTGTCCACACCGGCCGCGTCCAGTTGGCGCCTGAGCTCCGTGCCGGCGTCGTCCGTTCCGACGATTCCGGCCACGCTGACGCGGGCCCCCAGGGCAGCCAGGTTCATGGCGGTATTGGCCGCACCGCCGGGGGCAAAGTCCCGCCGGGCGATGTCCACCACGGGAGCCGGAGCCTCACGGCACATCCTGTCGATGGTTCCGCTCCACCAGCCGTCGAGCATGAAGTCGCCCACAACCGTGATGGCCGGAGCCTCCTCCGCCAGCCTGCGGGGAAGCCAGGCTGCCAGGCCGCGCTGTTCTGAAAGCACTGGTTCTGGGAGCACTGGCTCTGACAGCACCGGTTCAGAATGCGTTGTGGTGCTGTCGTCCCCGGCGGCTCCCCCGGTGCCGGGTGCCGTGGCGGTCATGATGCTGCCCCGGCTTGCACGGCACCGGCTGAAGAGCCCGCTGCCGGCGGGGGTGGCGCAATGTGCACCACCTTGACCCGGGTGAATTCGTCCAGGAGCTCGGGTCCGTAGCCGAAGCCGTGCCCGCTCTCCCCGCGGGGCTGGGCAGAGCCGCCGGGCGCACCGCCAAATACCTCGTTGACCTTGATGGTCCCCGCCGGCAGTGCAGCGACGGCCTGCTGGGCGTGGGCGATGCTGCCGGTCAGGACGGTGGCAGCCAGTCCGTAGCGGCCGGCGGCGGCGAGGGCGAGCCCCTCCTCGAAGCTGTCCACCACGCGCACCGGGGCCACCGGGCCGAACGTTTCCTCGGCCATGACGTCCATGGTGTCGGTGCATTCCACGAGGACTGTGGCCGGGTAGAAGGCGCCCGGCCCGTCCGGAACGGAACCGCCCTCCACGGCCCGCGCCCCAAGGCCCAGCGCCTCGGCCACGTGCCGCTGGACGGCGTCCCGCATCCGCGTGTCCACCAGCGGCGCGAGCCGGTTTCCGCTGTTCCGCTCCCGGGCCTGCCCCGCGAGGGCCTGGCAGAACTGTTCGGCAATGGACCGGTGGACGTAGATCCGCTCCACCGACGTGCAGATCTGTCCGCTGTTGCTGAAGGCCCCGATCGCCGCCTGCTCCGCTGCCCAGGCCGGATCCACATCCGCATCCACCAGCAGCGGATCGTTGCCCCCGTTCTCCCTGATGACATAGGCGCCTGTCAGCACCGCGGCCCGCGCAATCCGTTCCCCCGTCTCGCTGGATCCGACGTGGGCGAACATATCAACGTCGGGCTGCTGGGTGAGGAGGGTCCCGACGTCGGCGCCTCCGGTCAGCGTGACCAGCACGTTGGGCGGAAACACCGGTGCCAGCGCCTCCCCCAGGCGCTTGCCCACATGGGGGCAGCGCTCACTCGGCTTGTGGATCGCGGTGTTTCCGGTGACCAGGGCAGCGCCGATGAGTCCGCACGCCACTGCCACAGGATCGTTCCATGGCGTCAGCAGGACGGCCATGCCGCGGGGCTCGGCAATGGTGTAGTCGGCTGCCAGCGGGTTTCCGCGAAGGCTGTGTCCCCGGTGCAGGGGGCCAAGTTCTGCGTACTGCTCCAGCGTGGATACGCCTGCCGCTATGCCGGCAAGAGCCTCTTCCACCGGGCGCCCGGTCTCCTGCGCGTTCAGCTCCGCCAGCTCCGCAGAGGCAGCATCGAGGGCCGCAGCCGCGGCGCGCAGCAACTTTCCCCGCTCTGCCGGTGGTGTGGCTGCCCAGCCCGGCTGGGCGGCACGGGCAGCCGCCACGGCTGCCGTCACATCCTCGGGCCCTGCCACGGAAAGGCTGCCGACCATTTCACCGGTTCTGGGATTCAGGATGGTGAGCACGTCTTCCGCATGGGCCAGGTCGTTGGCGATCGTCGATTGCATGTGGCTCCTCACTGTGGATTTGGCCTGTGCCTTTCGGGGTGGTCGTTTCACCCCTCTCTGAGGTGATCCGTACCCGGGCGCCGGCGGGTTTACACGCGCCGGCAGCAGGAGTTTTCAGAGCTGGCAATACACCGCCGATGCACCGTATGGTGGGCCCACTGGACCCGTCCCGACCTGAACTGTCCGGAGCCGAGAGGGCTGACACCATGGAACTTTTCAACGCCGACTTCGGCGGAGCACGCATCACTGGCCAAGGAATCGGCCCGGTCCTGGAGCCCTTCAGCGGCGTATCGCGGATAGCCGTGCTCCGGGGCGGCGGCCTGGGCGACCTGATGTTCGCCCTGCCCGCCGTTGCTGCCCTGAAGGCCGCCTATCCCGGTGCCACCGTCACCCTGCTGGGCACGCCGGTCCATGCGGAGCTGCTGTCGCAGACGGCGGGGCCGGTGGATGAGACGGTGATCCTGCCGTTTTCCGAGGGTGTCCGCCCGGGGCCGGAGGACGACGGCGAGCTCGAACGGTTCTTCGCCGACATGAGCACCAGGAACTTTGACCTGGCCGTCCAGCTGCACGGCGGCGGACGGTACTCAAACCCCTTCCTGCTCCGCCTCGGCGCCCGGCACACCGTGGGCACTAGGACCCCGGACGCGGTTCCGCTGGAACGGACCGTGCCCTATCTGTACTACCAGCACGAGCCGCTCCGTGCCCTCGAGGTGGCAGGATTTGCCGGTGCACCCCCGCTTGGGCTGGAGGCAAGGCTTGAGCCGCTGCCGGAGTTCAGGCAGCAGCTCGCGCAGGACCTGGCCGTGGAGAGCGGCGCATCCGGGAACGGGCGTGTGGTGGTGATCCATCCGGGTGCGACTGATCCGCGTCGCCGCTGGCCTGCCGAACGTTTCGCCGCGGTGGCCCGCAGGGCCGCCGACGACGGCTTCCAGGTTTATGTGGTGGGCGACCGCAGCGAAAAGGAACTGGCGGAAACGGTGGTGGAGCTCGCCGTCGAACACGCCCCTGACGGCCGCCCGGCCGTCGAGCCGAATGCGGGCCGGCCCGCCGTGGAATCACTGGCCGGCAAACTCAGCCTGGGCGAGCTCGCGGCACTGCTGGCGGGCAGCAGCGTGGTGGTGGCGAATGACAGCGGACCGCGCCACCTGGCCCAGGCCCTGGGCACACCGACGGTGGGCGTCTACTGGGTGGGCAATGCCATCAACGCCGCACCGCTGGGCCGCAGCCTGCACCGGATCCATCTCGGCTGGGCCACCCGCTGCGAGGTGTGCGGCGTTGACATGACGCAGGTGGGGTGGACGGCCCCACGGTGTCCCCATGACGAGTCCACCGTGAAGGCCGTCGAACCCTCAGAGGTTTACGAGGATGTCCTGCAACTCACGGCCACGAGCCCTCTTCTTCATGGCAGATAAGCATTTCACGGACTTCGCAGCCCGTGGGCTGCGACAGTGCGAACAGGATCGCCTGGGCCACGTTGCCGGGGTCGTTCAGGCGTGAGTCGTCCTGCGGTTTGTACTGCTCGGCACGGTCATCAAAGAAGCGCGTCTTCATGCCGCCGGGGATCATGGTGGTCACGCCGATTTCGCCGCCCGTCTCGGCCGCCAGCGAGTGGCTGAAGCCCACGACACCGAACTTGGATGCGCAGTAGGCGGTGGCCTCCGGCAGTGCACGCTTGCCCAGCGTGGACGCGATGGTGACCACCCGTCCACGGGACGCCTTCAGGTAGGGAAGGGCTGCCCGAACGACGGACACCGTGCCCATCAGGTTAACGCCGATGACACGTTCCCACTCCTCCGCGGCCACGTCCTCCAGCTTGCCGCAGCGGTCGATGCCGGCCGCGGTGACCACCGCGTCCAGCCCGTCGAGGGTTTCCGCCGCCTGCTTCACTGCCTCGGTCACCGCAATCCGGTCCGAGACGTCCACTTCAAACGCCTTCGCCGCGGAGACGTTCCGGATGTCCCGGTCGAGGACCACCGGGGTTCCGCCGGCTTTCAGTACGGCATCAACGACGGCGGCCCCCAGCCCGGAGGCACCGCCCGTTACCAGGACCCGGCCGGGCCGGAAAGTCGATTCAGTCATGGTTTTCCTTTCGCTTGGGACAAATTTCAAGTTTTCGACGGCGGTTCAGCCGGTCTTCGCCGGCTGAAGCGCCGGTTCAGCTGACCTTCGCCAGGGCGTCCGCGAGGATTGACGTGGACCGTGCCTGGTGGAAGGGCACGGTGACACAGCGGCCGCCCCAGCTTTCGACCAGGCCGGCCTCGGGCAGGTCCGACGCGCGGTAGTCGCCGCCCTTCACCCAGACGTCGGGCCGCAGGGTTTCCAGGCAGGCCTCCGGGGTGTCCTCCCCGAAGACCAGGACGGCATCGACACATTCCAGTGCCAACAGCAGTTCCGCCCGGTCCTGCTGGCTGACGATGGGCCGCTGCTCGCCCTTGATCCGGCGCACCGACTCGTCCGAGTTCAGGCATACGATGAGGCAGTCGCCAAGGTCCCTGGCGGCCGCCAGTGTTCGGGCGTGGCCGGCGTGCAGCAGGTCGAAGCAGCCCCCGGTGGCCACGACGGTTCCGCCGTTGGCGCGCACCCGCCGGGCTAGATCCAGGGCGTCTTCCTCGCGGCTGTGGTGCCAGACCGGCCGGTGACGGTCCGGCAGGGCGGAAACCCCGCCGGCGCCGAGGAAGGCGGCCGCTTCGCTGATCGCGAGTTCCGCGGCGTCGCCCAGGCTGCGGCCCTCCGCCAGGTGGACGGCGAGGCTGGCCGCGAGCCGGTCGCCGGCACCGCAGGGATCGGTGACCTCGGTGCGGGGGGCCGGGATGGTCACGGGCGGGGTATGGCGCTGGGTCAGCAGGCCGCCCTGGTCCCCCATCGTGACGAGAACCGCCTGGCTTTGCCAGTTGTCGAGCAGTGTTTTTCCGACGGCGGCAATCGCCGCAGGCGTGGCGGTCCCGGAATCCGCGGCCTTGGCGGCTTCGGACAGATTGGGCGTCACCACCGCGACGCCCGGCACCGGTACGGCGCCGGACGGGTGCGGATCCCATACGATCGGAATGTCGCCGGCGCGGGCCCCGAGCAGCTCCCGGATCTCCGGGTTCGCAGCAACGCCCCGTCCGTAGTCGGCCACGATGATCACATCGGCCTGGCTCAGGGCCCTGAGCATGCCCGCGGTGGCCGCCGGCACCTCCGGCCGCTCGCACCCTTCGTCCACCCGCACCACCGGCTGGCGGCCCGCCCGGACCCGGGTCTTCACAGGCGTTCTGGTGCCGGAGGGCCCGGAAACCACCCGCACGCCGGCGAGCGCGCCTTCCAGCGCCAGGGAGGCGTCGTCGTCGGAAAGCACCGTCACCAGGGTGACGCCGTGGCCGTCCTGGGCCAGCATCCGGGCCACGAGTCCTGCGCCCCCGGCGCGGCGGCGGACGTCCGAGACGTCCACCACCGGGACCGGCGCGTCGGGGGACAGCCGGGTTGCTTCCCCGGAGAGGTCCACGTCCAGCAAAACGTCGCCCACCACTGTGATCCTCACGCGCGATCACGCTCCGGCCCGGGAACGCCCTGGCCCCTGCGGGCCACCTCGGCTTCGAAGGCGCGGCAGATGGCGTGCAGTGCTATCAGGTGCCCTTCCTGCGCGTTGGCCGAGACGGCATCAATGGCCACCACCTCATCGCAGCAGGAGGCCAGCGGGTTTGGCGCCGGCCCCGTCAGTGCCCATGTGGTGATGTTCAGCCTGGCCGCCACCTCGGCTGCCCGGAGCAGGTTGGGGCTCTGGCCGCTGGTGGACAGCAGCACGAGGATGTCCCCGGACCGTCCGTGCGCACGGACCTGCCGGGCAAACAGCTCCGCATAGCCGTAGTCATTGGCGATGGCCGTGACGGCCGAACTTTCCGCATGCAGGGAGATCGCGGAGAAGGGCATCCGCTCGCCGTCGAACCTGCCCACGAGTTCCGCGGTCAGGTGCTGCGCCTCGGCCGCGGATCCACCGTTCCCGGCGGCCAGCAGCTTCTGCCCGCTGAGCAGGCGCTGGGCCAGCTCCACGCCCCAGGCTGTCAGCGTCTCGGCCTGGTTTTCCAGGGACCGCAGTGCGGGAAGGACGTTCTCCAGGTGCGTCCGCACTGCTTCCCTCGAACCGGCCTCCTCTTTCAAGCCAGCGCCTTTTAAGCCAGCGCCGGCATCCTGCCCGGCCGTGTCCGGGGACGGGGCCCTGTCTTGAGAGGTCAGAGCGTCCGGAGCGGGCAGCTGGTCGGGAGAGGAAAGGCCGGCCGGAGTGCCAACCCGGTGCATGGCAGGAAGCTCAGCCTCCCGCAGGGATTCCGGAGTCACAGTGCCGCTCCTTCCATCGGTTCGAGGGTGCCGGTCGCCGCGGTGCCTGCGATCGCCAGCTGGTAGGCCTTTTCGGTTTCGGCGGCCACTCTGTTCCACGAGTAGCGCGTCTTCGCCCTCCGCTCACCGGCGCGGCCGAGCTTCGCCCGAAGCTCCGGACTGGCCAGCAGGGTGACGAGGGCTTCGGCGATGGCTTCGGGGTCCTTGGGCGGCACATGCAGCCCGGTTCCCTGGTGCACCACGGTGTCCGTCAGGCCGCCCACTGCAGCGGCGACCACCGGAACACCGCAGGCCATGGCCTCCAGCGGAACGATGCCGAAGGGCTCGTACCAGGGCGTGCAGACCACGGCATCAGCGCTTCGGAACATGCTTGGCATGGCCTCTCTGGCCACTTGTCCCCGGAGCTCCACATGGTCCGCCACACCGAGCTCCCGGGCAAGCTCCAGCAGCCTGCGCGCTTCCGGGTCCTGCCCTCCGGCATCCGCTCCGCCGCCCACGATGAGCAGCTCGACGTCGGTGAACCCCGCTTCCAGCAGGTACGGCAGGGCCCGGATCACGAGGTCCACGCCCTTGCGCGGGACCAGCCGCCCCACGGAAAGGATCCGGTGGGAGCGGGAAGGGGTGTCGGCCGGGCCGTCACTGGAGAAGACGTCCAGGTCCACCCCGCAGGGAGCAATGGAAACCCGGCGGGTGTCTATCCCCATCGCCCTCAGCTCGAACACTTCGTCGGAGCAGGTGGCCACGATGCGGTCAGCCGACCTGCCGACGGACGGCTCGAGGAAGCGCCGTTCAGCGGGGCTGGTGTCAGCGGCGCCCTGGTGGCGGCGCTTGACGGTGCCCAGCGCATGGAAAGTCTGTACTACCGGGACCCGGAAACCGCCCGGCTCACGGCGTGCGGCATCGAGCGCCGCCACACCGGACATCCAGAAGTGGCCGTGCACCACGTGCGGCGGCGAGTCGCCCCAGTCCTGGACTACACCGTCCGCCAGTGCACCCATGAAGGGGAGCAGCTCGTCCTTGGGCACATGCTCGGCCGGCCCGGCGTCCACGTGCACCACCTCGAGCCGGGGATGCACCCGCACCCTTTGCGGCAGCTCGGGCGCGTCACGCCTCGTGTAGACCGTGACGCGGTGGCCCCGCCGGGCCAGTGCCGACGACAGGGCGGCAACATGGACATTCTGGCCGCCCGCATCCACTCCGCCGAGCGCTGCCAATGGACTGGCGTGTTCCGAAATCATTGAGATCTTCAATGGATATTCCCTTCTCGCGCCGCGGACAGGGCATCCGGTCCGGACCCCTTTACAGCTGCATCCCCCGACGCCACCCCTTCCGCGCACTCCCCGCCCGGCCTCCCATCATGATGTGGGCGCGCCGGTTCCGGAAGTAAAAGTCCCCCGGGTGCCACATCAGCCAGCACCTCATCCCAGTCGGTCAAGAAACGCTCGAGTCCATACCGCTCCAGCGCGGCCTCCCGCGCAACCTTGCCCCGCCGTCGGGCTTCCTCCGGGTCGTTGACCAGCAGCCGGGCACACCGCCGCAACTCCTCCACGTCAGTGGAGAGGCAGCCCGCCTCCGCCGGCACGGCGCGGCCAGCCTCAGTGGTGTCCAGCGCAAGGACCGGCATGCCGAGGTGCATCGCCTCCAGCAGCGCCAACCCCAGCGAGGTCCAGCGGAGCGGATGCAGGTAAACCCGGCAGCGCGCCAGCTCACGGTGGAGCTCCGCGGTTTTCAGATCGCCCCGCACGGTGAGGCGCGGCGCCGGAATGCCCGTGGCCTCCGCCAGCCCGTCACCGCCCATGCCAAAGACCTGAAGCGGGGCCGCGGTGGCGAAACGCGGCAGCAGATCGGTGCCGGTCACGCGTCCGCGGCGTACCGGTTCATTCACCACGACGCCCAGCTCCGGGACTTCGCCCGTGTAGAGGTACCCGGGGTCCGCGATCCCGTGCTCAATAACCTTCGTTGGCGCGCGGCCGCTGTCCCAGAACAGCTCGTTGAAGTGGGTCACGTGCACGATCGGGATGTCGCTCTGCTCCCCGAGCGGATGGACGGTGAAGGGGACATCACCTTTGGGCGTGTTGTGTTCCACGTAGACGGCGGGAAGGTCGACGCCGGGCCGGCGGCCCAGGATGCGCGTGACCTCCGCGGCCTCATCCGGCCGCTGGAGCACGACGGCGTCGATGCTGCCGGCGTCCAGCTCCGCCAGTGCGACCTGCCGCACCGAAGCGGGCCAGTCCCGCCCCGCCCGGCCCAGCCCCCAGGGCCCTCCCTCAGGCAAGACAGGCAGGAGGTACTCGTGCCGGCCGCGGACAAACGCGTCCGTCCACGATCCGTGCACGTGCCACAACAGAATTCTCATCGTTTCCGGACCTTTCTCCGTGTGCTGAGCGAGGAGACCCCGCTCAGCAGGCGTTCGACCGCGTCCACCACCTGCTCCGGCGAAACAGAGCTGAGGCAGGGATGGCCCGGTACCGGACAGTCGCGTGCACGGCTGAGCCGGCACGGCGCGTTTTGGTCTCCCAGCAGTTCCAGCGGAACGCCATACGGCGCCCACCGCACTGCCGGGACAACCGGGGAAAACAGGCTCACCACAGGGGTTCCGACGGCGGCAGCAAGGTGTGCGGGCCCCGTGTTTCCGCTGACCACCACCTCCGCGCCGGCGAGGACGCCCGACAGCGTGGAAAGGTCTGTCCGCCCACCCAGATCGATGGCGGAGGGTCCGGCGACGGTTGCCGTCAGGGCGGCTTCACCCGGGCCGCCGGTAACCACCACCCTGTGGCCGGCACCCTCCAGCAGTTCCACGGCCGCCGCATGGTGCAGGGGTGGCCAGGCCCGGGCAGGGACCGTTGCGCCGGGGTGGACCACCACGTACGGGCCGTCCCCCACCAGGTGCCGGACGTCCGGGGGTTCCTTGACCATGAGCTTTCCGTCGTCACCGGTCCTGAGCCGGAATCCTGCCGCCTGGGCAATGCCAAGCGCCCGCACGGCTTCCGGCTGCTCCTCCGGAAAGTCCTCGCCCGGCTTGAGCCGCACGTCCAGGAGCGATCCCGGGTAGTCCGTGGAGGCCCCGGTGATGCGCTCAACGCCGGCCAGCCGCAGGAGGAGCGCCAGCGGAAGCGGCGACTGGTGGAAGGAGGTGAGGATGACCGCTTCGGTGATGCGGGAATTCCGGACGAAGCCCACCAGGGAGTCCAGGTGCTCTCCCGTCACCGGCGGAGCCGGGTTGCTGATCCATGGCGCATCCCAGGCAAAGACGTCGGCGACGTTGGGCAGCAGCGAGGCCGCGGACTTGCCCTGTGGCCCGCAAAGCACGACGACGTCGTTGGGACTGCCGCCGTCGGCCCGCCGTCCGTTCGCCACGGCCCGGACTGCCGGGCCGGCCAGGAGTACGTCACCGACGCTGTCCAGCCGGGCCACGAGGACCCTGCTCATGCCGGTCCTCGAAGCACTGATTCATGAAGTACTGGTTTCCGAAACACTGATTCTGGAAACAACAGGGCAACGGCCTGCTCGAGGTCCGCGGCGACTTCGGGGGCGGCCTCGACTTCCTCGGCACGGGTTTGCGGCGTGGGAACCAGGACGCCCCTGGCGCCGGCAGCCGCGGCCGCCTCGACGTCGCTGCCGATGTCGCCGATGAACGCCGCCTCCGACGGGTCAATGCCGAGCCGGCGGCAGGCGCTGTGGATCATGCCCGGTGCCGGCTTCCGGCACACGCATCCGTCATCGGCTCCGTGCGGGCAGACCTCCCAGACGTCGAAGGGCCCCAGCAGGTCCTCCACCCGCGCGTTCACGCTGTCCACCTCCTCGGCGGTCAGCAGCCCGCGGGCAATACCCGACTGGTTGCTCAGTACACCGGTTGCCAGGCCCATGCTGCGCAGCCCGTCGAGGACCCGCCGCGCACCTGGATACGGCTCGACCCGCGCGGGGTCACCGTTGTACGGCACGTCAACCACGAGCGTTCCGTCCCGGTCGAACAGCACAGCCTTGAGCGTAGAAGCGTTACTTGCCATATCCCCTCCGTTCCCCGGAGGGCAGAGACCTAAACAACCGGCCGGGCACTTCTTCTCGGCTAGACTCCTCGAAAGGCGGCCCGGCAGGGCCGGTCCAAGGAGGAGAAGAACGGCAGTGGAAGCACGGAACGGCAAGCACGAACAACCTGTCCTGCTGGTCCTGCGGGCACTAAAGCTCGGTGACCTGCTGGTTGCTGTGCCGGCGCTCCGCGCGCTGCACCGCGCTTATCCGGAACACCGCCTTCTCTACGCCGCCCAAGGCTGGCTGGAAGAGGCACTGGAACTCGTGGGCGGGTACGAACTGCTTCCGACCCATGGCCTGGATGTTCCAATTCCCATCGATGCAGGCAAGGTGGATATCGCGGTAAACCTGCATGGCAGCGGACCCGAAAGCGAAGCCCGGCTCGCTGCCGTCCGGCCCCGGACGCTCATTGGCCACCGGACCCCGGAACGGCCGGGCCCGGCATGGATGGAGGACATCCACGAGCGTGAGCGGTGGACCAGGTTGCTGCAGTGGCACGGCATCGACGCAGAACCTGACGATTTCCGGCTCCTCCCGCCAGCCGTTCCCGGCCCCTGTCCCGGCGCCACTGTACTGCACGTGGGGGCCGCCTACGGCAGCCGGCTATGGCCCGAGCACCGCTTCGCCGAGGTCGCCCGCGCGCTCGCCGACGATGGGCACGAGGTGGTGTTCACCGGAAGCACGGGAGAACGGCCGCGGGCGCTGGACGTGGCCCGGCTGGCCGGCCTTCCCGAGACGCAGGTGCTCGCGGGCAGGCTGCGGCTGGCCGAGTTCATGGCCGCCATCGCGGAAGCCCGGCTTGTGGTGTCGGCGGATACCGGCGCGGCGCATCTCGCCTCTGCCTACTCGCGGCCTTCAGTGGTGCTTTTCGGCCCGGCTCCGGCCGAGGTGTGGGGGCCTCCGCCCGGCCCGCACATCGTGCTGACCGACGCCCAGGCACGCCGTGGCGACACATTTGCCGCCACCCCTGATCCGGCCCTGCTGGCAGTCACCGTGGAGGACGTCCTGTCCGCCGTCGGGCAGCTCCGGCTCGCCTGACCCCCGCAGGTCCTGCCGGCGGGCCAGTCGTGCCGCCGGCGGGCCGGTCCTGCCGCTAGCGGGCGCTGCCGGTGCTGCCGGCGCCCGCCTCCCCGCTGCGGCCCTCCTCATCGAGCAGCCTGCGCTGCAGCCATACGAGGATCCGGGACAGGCGCCGGGACACCTGCATCTGGGAAATGCCGAACCGCTTGCCCAGCTCCACCTGGGTCTCCTCGCGGAAGTAGCGCCGGTACAGCATCTCCCGGTCATCAGGCTCCAGTTCCTGGATGGCCTGGTTGAGGCACACGAGTTCTTCGAGGTGCTCTATCGGCTGGTCGGGCGAGACCAGCCCTTCGCCCATGCTCGGCCCGCCCCACGGATCGGGGCTGTCCAGCGAGTCGGGATGCATGCTGCTTGCCGCGGCCTGGGCCTCCCGCACGTCGGCGGCGGTGACCCCCAGTTCCTCCGCCAGTTCCTGCTCCGACGGAACGCGGCCCAGCGACTGGGCCATGTCAGGGGCGGTGTGCAGCATCTGCGTCCGGACGTCCTGGACCCGCCGGGGCGGCCGCACGGTCCAGCACCGGTCCCGCAGAAACCGCTTGAGTTCGCCGCTGATCGTGGGCGCGGCGTACGCCGGAAAGCTTTCACCCTTCTCCTGGTCGAAGCCGCGGGCAGCCTTGACGAGGCCCAGATAGGCCACCTGGACCAGGTCCGAACGCTCCCGTCCGCGGGCAGCGTAGCGCGAGGCAAGCGACTCCGCCAGGTCCAGGTAATTGAGGACCAGCTGGTTCTCGAAGGCGTCATGCAGGCGGCCCGTGGGAGGCCCCTGCGGGGATGGCCCGCGGGGCGGGCCGGTCACGGAGTAAGAAGGCGGAGTTTCTGGCATTGTCGTGGGTTCCTTCGATCGAAAGGTCGAGAAAGCCTGCGGCAAGACTTAGAAGAAGGAAATCATAAGCGTGCTTATTACACAATGCTCCCGAGGCTATAGGCTCGAAAGAAGCAGCAAGGTTACGGCCGCCGTCGGACGGCCTGGCCGGAACGTTCAACAGCACCGGCAACGGTAACGGCAAGAGAGGCATTTCATGCGTATCGCGATCACGGGCGCCAGCGGCAATGCAGGGACGGCGCTGCTGCGCAGACTCCATGAGGCCCGAGCGGAATGCCCGGGCGGGCTGGAGCTGGTGGGCATCAGCCGGCGCGCCCCGGACAGCACGCGGCTGCCCTACGCCGGCGTCGAGTGGCACACCCTTGATGTGGGCGACGCCGGTGCGAAACAGGAACTGGCCCGGGCCTTTGCAGGGGCCGACGCGGTGGTGCACCTTGCCTGGCAGATCCAGCCGAACCGGGACCTCCCGCAATTGCACCGCACCAACGTCACCGGCACGGCGAACATGCTGGCAGCGGCCAGGGAAGCCGGCGTCAGCCACATTGTGTGCGCTTCGTCCGTGGGGGCGTACAGCAAGGCGCCAAAGGACCGCCGGGTGGACGAATCCTGGCCGGCAGGAGGCATTGAGGGCTCACATTACAGCCGGGACAAAGCGGAGCAGGAGAAGCTGCTGGACGAGTTCGCGGCGGACAATCCCTCGATCGCCGTGGCCAGGCTGCGCCCCGGGCTCATCTTCCAGGCCAAGGCCGGCAGCGAAATCGGCCGCTACTTCCTCGGGTGGATTCACCCCAGGTTCGTCCCGCGCCGGCCGGCACTGCCGATTTTGCCGATTCCCGAGGAACTGGTCTTCCAGGCGGTGCATGCCGACGACGTCGCGGACGCCTACTGGCGCGTGCTCAGGAACAGGGCCAGCGGAGCCTTCAATGTGGCCGCAGAACCTGTGATCACGCCGCAGAACCTCGCCAGGCTCTTTTCCGCCAAGCGGATCCTTCCGGTCCCCGTCCGCGCGCTCCATGCCTTCGTTGATGCAACCTGGCGACTGCGGCTGCAGCAGACCGACTCGGGATGGGTGGAGATGGCGGCCGGCGCGCCGATCATGGACACCCGCCGGATCCGGGAGGAGCTGGGCTGGGAGCCGCACACGGCGTCGCTGGAAGCCGTCCGCGAGGTGATAGACGGCATGGGCAAAGGCGCCGGCGTGCCGGAGTCTCCACCGCTCAAACCCCGGCGCAGCCTCCTCGGCCTCATCCGCCGGGGCTAAGACCCGGAGGGGCGCCCGCCCGCGGACGGCCCGCGGACGGCGGCCCACCCGCGGGCCTGCTGGGGCCCGCCCGCGCCTACTGGCGTGGGGTGTCCCGCCGGGTGGGGTCCGTCGTGGCGTCGGCATTGGAGCGGCGGGCATCAACATCGCGAGTGTCAGCGTCGCGCGTACCATCGGTCCGCATATCGTCGGCGCGCCCGCCCATGTCACGGTCGCGCATGTCACTCTCACGCATGTCCCGGTCGTCGTCGGCCCGGGCGTCAAGGCCCCGCCCGTCACCCCTGCGGGCATCGGCGTTCCGGGCATCGGCGTTCGCACGTGCGTCGTCGCGCCGGTTACCGTCCGCGTCCACGTCCGGATCCAGGGCGTTCGCCTTGTGCTGGTGCTTCTCGGCGTCAGTCCGGAACTCCTGTGCAGCCGCCTGCTTCTGCTCCGCCTCCTGGCGAAGCCGTGCGGCTTCAACCTGGGCTTTTTCGGCGTCGGCCTTGGCGTGCATGGCGCGGGCTTCGTTTTCGCGCGCCTCGAGGTCGGCGTTTTCAGCTTTGCGGCGGATCTCGGCGGCGTGCTGGCGGTTTTGTTCATCGCGCTTCTGCCGGAATGCCTCCTTGCGTCTGCGGCTGGACATCAGAAGCACCACGATGAGCGCGATGACGACGATTGCAACGACGATCCAAATCCAGGCAGTTGGGTCCACTGCGGATCCACCTCTCTCTTTTCCAGCACGGTCACTATCCGGCAGGGGCTCTGCCGTCCGCGCCCGGTATGTGGCTTCCGGAGCGGACAGCGGATTGAACTAGCGGCAGTCAGGGTACTTACGATCTAATAGTAATCATGCTTACTATTTATGGCGAGTAATTGCCGGCAAATGCCCGGCAACCCGACATGTTGGAGAGGTATCAGCCATGACGGAGAATCAACAGCCGCAGGGCGAGGGAGCTCCCCCACCCGAGGACGTTGAAGGCACAGGCCAGGAACAGGCCCGCAAGGGTGGCAGCCGGGGTCCCGCCCAGGACCCGAATCCACTGGCTTCCGCGCAACTGGCGGAAAGCCCGCAGTCGGAGACCCGGATTGCGGACGATCCGCTTGCCGGGAAGCAGCCGGCCGACGCTCCGCTGGGCAGTGATCCGCTCACCCTGGACCGCCGGAACCCTTCCAGGGCGCCCGGAGCATAGGAAGAAAACTTGATGGACCTGCCGCAGGACCCCCGCCCAAACCCCTGAGCCCAAACCCCTGACAGCGGGCGGGATACCCACCACGGGCGTCCTGCCGGCGAACGAAAGGATGCTTCATGGCCACCAAAGAAGCCCCGGAAACCAGCACGGCAAAGGCCGGCAGTGCCCCTGCCCCCGATGACGCCCGAAAGCCTGACAGCCCCACGGACGTTGACAAGCCGTCGTGGAAGTACATTTTCCGCAAGACCATGCGCGAGTTCACGAACGACCAATGCCCGGACCTCGCCGCCGGGCTTACGTACTATGCGATTTTTTCGATGTTCCCGGCACTGCTGGCCCTTGTTTCGCTGCTCGGCATCTTCGGCCAGGCGGAAAAGACGACGGCGGCACTCCTGGAAATCGTGCAGGGGGTGGCACCGGGGCAGGCAGTGGAGATGATCCGCGATCCCATCCAGGAACTGACCACCTCGCCTGCAGCCGGCTTCACCCTGATCATCGGCCTTGCGACGGCGATCTGGTCCGCCTCCGGTTATGTGACGGCCTTTGGCCGCGCGATGAACCGGATTTACGAGATCGATGAGGGCCGCGGCTTCGTCAAGCTCCGCGGCACCATGCTGGCCGTCACCGTGGCCTCGCTGATCATCGTTGCGCTGCTTGCGGCCATGCTGGTCATCAGCGGCCCTGTGGCCGAAGCCGTCGGCAATGTCCTGGGCCTCGGCGGCGTGGCCCTGACCGTGTGGAACATCGCCAAATGGCCCGTCATTGTTGCGCTGGTCATTGTGGTCATTGCCATCCTCTACTACGCCACCCCGAACGTGCGTCAGCCAAAGTTCCGCTGGATGAGCCTTGGTTCGCTGATAGCCCTGCTCGTCTTCGTAGTGGCCTCTGTGGGCTTTGGGTTCTACGTGGGAAACTTCAGCAACTACAACAAGACCTACGGCGCGATCGGCGGCGTGATCGTCATGCTCCTGTGGCTCTGGATCCTGAACATGTCCCTGCTTTTCGGTGCCGAGTTCGACGCCGAAATGGAGCGGGGCCGTCAGCTGCAAGCGGGCATTGAGGCCGAGGAAACACTCCAGCTTCCGCCGCGCGACACCAAGAAGAGCGACAAGCTCCAGGAGAAGGAAGAGGAAGACATCCGGTTGGGCCGCGAACTGCGCGAGAAATACAGCGAGCAGGGCAACGGCCAGAACGGCAACGGCCAGGACACCAGCCGCCAGGACGGCCGTGGCGGTGCCACCTCCCGCGGGGGCAACGACAACAGCCGCTGAAGGAAGTGACGTTACCCCGGGCAGCTGCCTGCAGGCAGCTGCCCGGCGGCGTCTCCGGCCTCAGCCGCCCGTAGGGCCGCAGCCGTCTCCACGCCCAGGACACGGAGGTAGGCACCAAAACCGTGCGGTGCCCGGGAGGCGGTCCGTCCGGAAGTCACCACACGCATGCTGTCCGTGGCGGTAATGGCAAAACCCCTCCTGCGGAGCCGCTCCACAAGGGCCCGGTCCTCTGAGGAAAGCAGCGGCGGAAATCCGCCGGCCTGTCGGTAAGCCGACGCGCGGACGCCCAGGTTTGCGCCGTAGACATTCCCGTGCCTTTCCTCCCGCGGGTGCCGGAGGTGCCAGCTGCGCAGAAGTTCCGGATCCATGCCTTCGGAGTCCGGCTCTACGGATCCCAGCACCGCATCCCAGCCGGCATCCGCGAACTGGAGCTGGCGCACAAACCAGTCCTCCGGAACCTGCGAGTCGGCATCGGTGTTTGCCAGCCACGTGCTTTCAAGGAGTTCGCTGCCGAGGTGCCGGATGGCGGCCGCCACTCCCGCAGCCCTGCTGGCCCCGGCGTTGCGAAACCGCCGGCGCACCACCCTCACCCCCGCATGAGCCCCAGCGAACCGCTCCGCGATCTCCGCCGAACGGTCGGTGCAGTGGTCCAGGACCACCGTGAGTCCCACGGCCACGGACGGCCGTTGCCGGGCCAGCGCCTCAGTTGCGGCGGCCAGCGCGGAAAGGGCGGCCCCCAGGTGGTACTCCTCGTTATGGACCGGCATCACTGCTTCAACCCGGCAGATGAGCGGTGGGAAACTGTCAGGCGTCACGCTGGTCCGGCGCGATGAAGGTTTCGAGCACAAAGTCGCGCTCGCGGTAAATGCTGGCAGACGGCCACCGTAGCTGGCTCCGTGCCAGCGCGTGGACGGTGTCGCCGTCGAGCTCCCAGCCGGCAACCGGATGCCTCCAGTGGCAGAGCAGCAGCGTTCCGCCGGGAGACAGGGACCCGGAGATGCGGCTGAACAGCTCCTCCAGTTCGACGGCCGGAAGGTAGTAACCCATCTCGGAGACCACAATGAGGTCAAAGCTCCCCTCCGGCCACTGTTCCGGGAGGGTGAGCTGCCTGGCTTCGGCGCCCGGGTACCGGGCGAGCCGTTCGGCGGCGCTGGCCACGGCCGTGCCGCTGCAGTCCACGGCAAGGAACCGCCCGCAGCGCTTTGCCAGTTCCTCGCTCAGGGTGCCGATCGAGCAGCCGGCCTCCAGGCCGGCGTCGTACTTCTGTTCAGGGAGGGCGGCGAGGGTCAGGCTGCGTTTGCGCTGCTCATACCAGCTGTCCTGGTACCTCCACGGGTCCTCGGTGCTGCGGTGCAGGGCGTCGAAGACGGCTTCGGCGTCCCGGGCGCTTCGCCGCCCGGTGACCGGCGGCCGCCAGGCGAAGACTTCAAAGGGCCGGGAAAAATGTGCAAGGAACTGTTCTGACAGCAGCACCTCGTCCCCAGGCTGGTCGGAGAGCGGCAGCAGCTGGGAGGTGTGGGCGTGCAGGGCAGCACGTTTGGCGCGCTGTTCGCCGGGGCTCAGGGGCAGTCGGTTCCAGTTCCGCCAGGCCGTGTCCTCCGGCGTGGCCCACAGCCAGTACCAGATGGGGTATTCCAGCAGCCCGTGGCTTCCGGCTTCGGCGGCCTCCGCCGCCACGGCTCCCAGGGTGTCGTGGTCGATGTGCCCGTCACCGCGGTACGGGGCAACAATGACCAGGCCGCCCTCAGCTGCCCCACGCTGGCTGATCATTTCCGCCAGCCGTTCGGCAATGACTGCGCGGTTCTGCGCCAGCCCGCTGTCCGGAAGGTCCAGGAACTGCCAGCTGTCCGCCAAACCCAGCGCCGCCATGGCAGCCGCGAATTCCTCCCGGCGGACGGCGGCAAGCTGCTGTGGCGTCGTGGTGGGCGAACCGGGGTGGGACGCCTCCCCTGCTGAACACAGCAGCACCTCAACGTGGGCGCCGGCGGACGTCAGCCGGGCAAGCAGGCCTCCGGCTCCAAGGGATTCGTCGTCCGGATGTGCAGCCAGGACGACGAAATCCATCCGTGCCAGTTCCGCCGGATCCAGCGGAAGTTCACCGATCGCGGCGAGTCCGCTGTTGGCCCAGGCCTGCTCATCCGTTCCGTCATCCGCGTGCGAAAACGTCACCATGCGTGCTCACCCTTGAGGGTCAGCGCACCCAGCTGGGCGTCGTCACGCGTGGCGTGGTGCTGCCGCACGTAGAGGGACAGGTCCGCCATGCACTTGCCGTACCGTTCGTCGAAGGCCAGTGGCCCGGGCCCCAGGTTTTGGCTCACCAGGAGCTGGACGCGTTCGACGGCGGCAGCAACAGTTCCGCGGACACGGAGCGCCTCGCTCCACGCACCAACAGCCCCGCCGCTGCTGGCACCGCCGCCGCCCGGTTCGGCGCCGCTGTTCGCCCGCGGCGCGGCATCCACGGCGTCGGCTGCCCGGGCGAGGTACTGCAGCGTTGAGGCCAGGATCCGGTCCACTTCGCCCAGGGCTGCGAGGGCTACTTGGTCGGGCTCGCGCTGGGATCTGGCTCCCCGCAGGAGTGCAGCCTGGAAGTGCCGGCCGAGCGCCACGGCGCCGCCCAGCCAGCACGCGGCAACGCCCATGCCGCCCCAAGCAAAGCCGGGGCGCTCGAAATACCAGCCGTCACCGCCAAGCTGCACGGCCGGAACCCGGTCAAAGTGGACTGTTCCGCTGGGGATTTCGCGAAGTCCCCGGCTGGTCCATTCCGGCACGTCGCATGTGACACCGGCGGCCCTGAGATCAACGGCAAAGGCAGCCCGGCCGCCCGCCCCGGTGTGCGCTGTCACGACGGCGTGGTCCACGAACTGCGCCAGCGAGCACCAGGGCTTGGAGCCGCTCAGCTGCACGCCGCCCTGATTCCCGCCGCGTTCAGCGGAACCGGATTCAGCGGAGCCGGGTTCAGCAGAAAGGTCAGCGGCTTCAGCCGTCAGCCTCGTGCCGGGGGCCTCGGCCGCGTAGACGCCCCACGTTCCCGTAAAAGTTTCCGGAGTTCCCGCCTGGGACAGGATGGCACCGGCATCCAAATGCGGCTCCAGAACCCGGGCGGCCGCCACGTCCACCGCCGCGACCGAGGCCAGCAGCTCCCAGAGGCGGGCAGTCCGCCCGTCACCGGGCTTCGGTGCGGAACGGCCGGCCTGCTGGGCGATGGCCAGGAGGGCAGGGATGTCCCCGACAGCCGAAACAACCCTGTCCAGCAGCGGCTCAATGTTCAAGGCAGGTTCGGTGCCCGGTGCGGCTTCGGCTTCCGGCACAGGTCCGACGCCGGCCTTCCGGGCCGGCGCCTCGCTGAAGCGGACGGGGTGCCACTGGCGGTGCGGACTGTTCATGCAGTATCCGCTGAGTGTCCGGGGCGCCGGGTCATGGCCGTGCTATCCCTTTTCCGGTTCGGTGACCGACGCTGAGGCGGGCATCACTTCCGCGTTCACCATCCAGGCCAGCTGCTCCAGCCGGGTGATGGCCGCGTGCAGGAGGTCCGCGCTCGTGGGATCTTCTTCATCCACTTCATCGTGAACATCGCGCATCGTCTTGACCGTCTGTTCCAGCCTCGCGGTGATGAGTTTGACGGTGTCCTTGGTGACGGTCAGGCCGGCAGGATACTGGTCCAGCCGCGTGCCGGACGAGACGGTGGCACTGCGGCCGTCCGGAAGGGCATGGATGGAGCGCATGCGCTCGGCCGTCTGGTCGGCGAGGAGGCGGGCACTGTCCACGATTTCATCCAGCTGCAGATGCAGGTCGCGGAAGTTGGTGCCCACCAGGTTCCAGTGCGCCTGCTTGCCCTGGACGTGCAGCTCGATCAGGTCGGTGAGGACCTTCTGGAGATTGCTGGCCAGAGTCTCGGATGCTTTCATGTCTTCCTCCGCTGCCGTCACCAATGCATGTGCATGCCTGGCTGGCCAGGCAGCCCGCCAGGATGATTCCCAGCATACTTATCTCTTGCGCCGCCTTATGTTTTGGGCCGAGCCCTTTGTGGCGGGGACATGCGCCTCAGCGGCCAGCGGGCCACAGCACCGTTGCCTGCAGCGATTCCAGCGGAACACTCCCGTAGGCCCGTGAATCGATGGATCCGGACCGATTGTCACCCAGGACGAACACGTGCCCGTCAGGCACCGTGACGGGGCCAAAATAGGTGCCGTCGATGCGGCTGTGGTCAATCCCGGGCTCGGCCTGCGGCACCCCGTCCACCACCAGCACCGAATCCTCGATGGCAACGCTCTGGCCCCCGAAGGCAATGGCGCGCTTCACCGCGGGGTTACCGTCTTCCGGGCTGGTGAACACCACCAGGTCTCCGGCCCTGACCGGCCCCAGTAACGGCCCCGGCTTGAACATCAGCACCACGCTGCCCTTGGGCAGAGCCGGCGCCATACTGTCAGAGCTGACCGTCACCGGCTCCACCAGCCACAGCCGGGAGGCGAGAAGACCCACGGCCAGCAGCAGCACGGTCGCGATTGTCTTCCCCCGGAAACCCTGGCGGGCAGTGCCGGCAGAGTTTCCGGGGATGGCATTGCCGTCAGGGGCCGCCCCGGTTCTCGGGCCCGCGCTCGTTTTTGGGTCGGCCCTGTCTTTTGGGTCGGCCCTGTGTGCCGCTAGCCGTCCCATTGGGCCGGTGCCGCCGTCATGGGGTCGTTGGACTGGCTGACCACGGTCATTACCGGGCCTCCTTCCGATAAAAGATGGTTTGAGACCGGCTTGCATGGGTCCAGCATGGCGGGGCGTGCTTGTAAAAAGCCGGACCGGGCGGGAAATCGTGGGGGTTATTGGGGACCACCCCCAATTGGGCCCCCTCAAATCGATGGTCGAATTCGCTTTCCCCAGCCAGAGCGCGAACAAATCCGGGGGGCAGCAGGGGGTGTACCCGGCTTTTGGCGCCGTGCAGCCACTTTTTCCCATCGGTTTTATCCGACCTTTGTCCAAGGTGAGGCGTCCACTGTTGACGCAGTTGGGAACGCATCTCCCGGCTTGGCCTTGTAGGTACTGGGGGCCATAAATCGAGTGTCCAATGAGGAGTTACCATGTCGCATTCAGCGATGAGGCTCACGATGCCTGACGGAGCCAAGCGCTCCCGGCCAGCGCACCGCAAGCCCAGCACCACCGCCGGGCGCATTGCCCCGGCCGTTGCCGGCGCACTGCTGGCAGCCGCACTGTCACCGCTCGGCGCTGTTCCCGCCAACGCTGAAACCGCCGGGATGGGTCCAGTCGACCCGGCAAACGGGTTCCCTACCTGGTATTCGGACGGCACGGTCAGGCTGCAGCTCTGCTATGAAGCAGGCAAGGGCTGCCTGAGCGAACCGCCCAATCCTGGCCAGGCGGTGTCCTACCCGGACAACTTCCCGGATGAGGCTTTCTGGTTCGCGGCGATGGCCGACGTAGGAACCGGCAGCTACGAGGCAGCCCTGGAAGCCGCCCACGCCAACGAGGCCGTGGTCGACGGAGACCAGATGGGCTTCGCCCGCCTCCGGTTCCGGTTTGTCAGCCTGCAGGCCGGCGCCTCGTACACCATCACCCACCCGTACGGCGAGGACACCTTGGTCGCCGATACGGCGGGCGAAATTAATGAGACGTTTGACTTGGGCGCCTGCGCCCCAACCCCCGACGCGGCCTGCAACTGGGCCGGCGTCGGCGCCGCCTTCCTGGGTGACTTTGGCCGGGGCACCACGGCAACGTTCCTCCGCCAGGATGGTGCCGCTCCCGGCACCCTGGGCGACATCAACACCGCACGCACCGTCACCGGCGCCCCCTCGGGCAACAACTTCGTGACAATCACCGGTCCGAACGCCGGTGGGCCCGGCGTCAACACTGCCACCACGAACCTCTTCACGGTGCAGGGCCTGATCGCTGAAGGTACCGAGACGGGTCCGTCCACCCCGGATCTGGCGGCAGCCAGCGACAGTGGCCGCTCCAACGCCGATAACGTCACCCGGATCACGACGCCGACCATCACCGGAACCCTTCCGGCCGGCGTCTCCGGTCCCGTTCAGCTCATCGTCAATAACGGCGCACCGACTGCCGCCACGCTGACCGGGTCCAACTACTCGGCAACCCTTGCGGCCCTGCCGCAGGGCCGCAACACGGTGCAGGCGCGGGTCGCGAACCCCGCCTTCGCCGGCGATCCCACCCAGCCGGAGTTCCTGACGTCGGCAACGCTGACCTTCACCGTGGATTCCGTTGCCCCGACAGCTTCGGTGGTAGCCCCATTCCCGTCCTCGCCCAGCCTGGACACCACGCCGTCGCTGAGCTTCACGAGCAACGACGCTAACGCACGGTTCGAATGCCAACTGCAGCCGACCAACGTGACGTGGGATCCCACCTGCGCCTCGCCGAAGACGTGGGATCAACAGGCCAGCGGTACGTACAACTTCCTGGTCCGCGCCACGGACGTTGCCGGCAATGTCAGTGCGCTGGCCAGCCGCACGGTGCAGATCGGCACCACTGTCACCGCCCCGTACCGCAAGGTGCAGGACTTCAACAGTGACGGCCGGGCCGATGTCATCTCCCGCGATTCCACGGGAACGCTCTGGCTCTACCGTGGCAACGGAAGCGGCGGCTTCCTTCCCCGGACCAAGATGGGCGCCGGCTGGAACGGGATGACGGCGATCATCAGCGCCGGCGACTTCAACGGCGACCGCAAGGCCGACGTCATCGCCAGGTCCTCAAGCGGCGTGCTGTACCTGTACCGCGGCAATGGAAGCGGCGGATTCCTCGGCGGTGCGCCGGTCGGCTCCGGCTGGAACTCCTTCACGGCCATCACCGCTGCCGGAGACGTCAACGGTGACCGCAAGGCGGACCTTGTAGCCCGCGACAGTTCCGGCAGGCTCTTCGCCTACCCAGGCGTCGGCAACGGCGGTTTCACCACCCGGATCCAGATCGGCAGCAGCTGGAATGGCCAGAACATTATCCTGGGCACCGACTTCAACGGTGACGCCAAGCCCGATATCGTCTCCCGCGATGCTGCCGGCAGCCTCTGGCTCTACCGCGGCGACGGTGCCGGCGGGTTCCTCGCCCGGGTCCAGCTCGGCGCCGGCTGGGGCGGCCTCAACACCCTGACGGCTCCCGGCGACTTCAGCGGTGACGGCAGGGCAGACATCATCGCCCGCGACTCAAGGGGCGGCCTGATCCTCTACCGCGGCAATGGTACGACCGGCATCCTGGGCCAGGCCGTCGTCGGTAGCGGCTGGAGCACGATGAGTTCCATCCAGTAGTTCCCAGCTCCCGGAGCAAGCAGCTCCCAGAGCACCCAGCAAGAAAGAGCACCGCCCGCGTACATCCTGTACGCGGGCGGTGCTTCTTTATGCTGGCAATGGCACCCTTAGCGCACCACCGCCAGCGCGAAGCCGTCCCAGCCCTTGGAGCCCACGGTCTGGATGACCGTGGCGTCCAGCCGGCTGTCCTCGCCCATCATCTGCAGCGCACCGATGATTCCCGGCGCGTTGACCTCATCCATCGAGGGGTCCAGCGGCACGCCCTCCCACACCACGTTATCCATCACGATGCTCGTGCCGGCCCTCCCCAGCCGCACGGCCCAGTCGAGGTACTGCGGATTATTTTCCTTGTCCGCATCGATGAAGACGAAGTCGAACGGGCCGTGCCCTTCGGCCTCCAGGGCGGCGAGGGTGTCCAGCGCCGCGCCAGTCCGGATCTCCACTTTGTGGCCGATGCCGGCCGCGTCCACATTGGCCCGGGCCACGTCGGCGTGCTTCTGCAGGTATTCGCAGGTCACCAGCCGCCCGTCGTCGGGCATTCCCTGGGCCATCCAGATGGTGCTGAAGCCGGCCAGGGTGCCGATCTCCAGCACTTTCCGGGCACCGGACGCCGCCACCAGCAGCTTCAGGAGCTTGCCGGCGTTCGGGGTCACTTCGATCGGCGGCATTCCGGCCTCTTCGGCGGACCGGACGGCACGCTGGACGGCTTGATCGGGGTGGACTACGACGTCGGACAGGTACTTTTCCATGGCCGTCCACTCGGGCCGGGGCTTGTGCTCAAACATGCGCACAGTCTTCCAGCAAGCTCCCTGCCCGGCTAGGCTTCCCTGTCAGTTGCCTTCGGCCGCGGTGCCGCCCAGGGCGCCCTCCAGGCGCTCGACCTTCGCGGTGAGCTCGCCGGAATAGCCGGGCCGGATGTCCGCCTTAATCACCAGCGACACCCTGCTACCGAATTTGCCCACGGCCTCGGTGGCGCGCTTGACGACGTCGAACACCTCATCCCATTCACCCTCGATAGTAGTAAACATGGAGTCGGTCTTATTGGGCAGCCCGGACTCCCGGACAATCCTGACGGCGGCAGCCACGGCGCCGTGCACGGATGCATCCCCGGCACCCGCCGCGGCGTAGGCAGGATCAGCGGGAATTCCGGACGGGGCGACTGAAAATGCAAGCAACATGGGTCCAGTCTGACACGGCGCCGGGTGCCGCCCGGTCTGTGGGCTGTGTCATATTCGGCGCTACCAACCGGTAACGGAGCCAGGCTGACACAGCGTTGCTAACCTTGGTCCATGAACCTCGTAGTAGAGCGCAAGCCACTGCGTGCCGACGCTGCACGCAACGTGGACAAGATCATCAATGCCGCCCGCGAGTGTTTCCGGCAGTACGGCCCGGACGTTCCGCTGCAGACCATTGCCGCAACCGCAGGCGTCGGTCCGGCGACGCTGTTCCGGAATTTCTCTGACAAGGAACAGCTGGTCCTGGCTGCCCTGAACCGCCAGCTCCGGCTCCACGTGGACCCGGTTATCGACGTCGCCCTGGCGGGCACCGATGCGGCCGAAGGCCTCTTCCGGGTCATCGACGCAGTAATGACAGCGGCCAGTGACAACGCCAACCTGCTCGGCGCCGTGGCCGGCAGGCGGGATCTGCTGACGGGCATCACCGGAAGCCTGATCGAGTCCGTTGGCGTCCTCCTTGACCGCGGCCAGGACCAGGGGACCCTGCGCGTGGACATCTCGCTGACGGACATGGTGCGGCTCCTGGCCATGCTGATCGGAGTGGTGGACACCATGGAGCCCGGCTCCGACGCCTGGCGCCGGCCCGCCGCCCTCGTTGAGGACGCGATCCGCGCCGAACGTCCCACCAGGGCCCTTCCCCCGCAGGTGCCACTCCCTTCGTCACAGTTCGAATAGCTCCAGTTCGAATAGTTGGCTGTGCGGGTCCGGCATATTCCGCACACCGCCCCTGCACAGTAAGCTAGGCACACCGGTGGGTTAGGAAGTCAGCCTCGGACAGTTCCATATACGGAGCACACCATGTCATTTCCTGCATGTGTTCAGCCAGCATGTATCCAGCTCAGACCGGCCGTGGCATCATGAACCGCTCACAGCTCGCGCACTTCATGAAACATTCAACGGATCCTGAAATCACTCTGGGTGCGGCCTCCACCGATGAGCTTGCCATCATCGTGGACGCGCTCTACCGGAACCTTGATACGCCGACTCCCGTGTTCGGCGCCCAGGACTGGTACGACCTCGCCACCGAAGAGCTCGCACGGCGGTCCGAGCCGGCCTCACCCGACGCCTACGGCGCAGCCTGAGCCGCTGCAGCCCGCGTCACTTTGCCAGAGCCCCTGACGGGCACAGCCCGCTAGGGCTGGGTGGACAGCGTGTGCAGGGCCGCGGCCAGGCATTCGCTCATGGCCTGCAGCGCGATCAGCTGCGCTTCGCGCACCTGGGGCTTGGGAGCGTTGATGCAAATGGCCTCATCCGCCGCCTGCGCCAGCGGGTTGGGAGCCGCCCCGGTGACAGCCCAGACGGTGGCTCCGGCGGCACGCGCAGCCACCGTGGCTTCCAGCAGGGCACGCCGGTGACCGCTGGCGGACACTGCCAGGAGAACATCGCCGGAACGGATGTGGGCCCGCACCAGGCTGGCGACCTCATCCGCGTGCCCCTGGGCAATTTCGACGGCGCTGACGGGGGCAGCGCCTGGTGACACTCCTGGCCTCAGCGCGATGACGGAAAACGGCTGGCGCTCACTCGCGTGACGTCCAAGCAGTTCCGCGGTGAATTGCTGCACCTCCGCCGCCGAACCGGCGCTTCCGGCAGTGACCAGGCGGTTTCCGGAAAGCAGCAGGCGGGCCAGTTCCTCGCCCCACTTGGCCAGGCGTGAGGACTCGTTTCTCAGGGACGCCACCGCGGGCCCCACCTGCCGCAGGTGCTCGAGGACGATGTCCACCGGGGCTTTCATTTCGAACGGCGCATCCGTGGCGCGGGTCCGGGACAGTCTGCTGACGGCCTTCATTTTGTACAACACCTCTTATTTAGAGCATACAGCCGCAGTGACCCACGTCACCCCTGGGCATTATTTCCCCGGAGGCACCCGGATACCAGATTTCCCGCTGCTTCAGCTCCAGCCGGCCAGCCGGAGCAAGGCAGCAGCCCCCGCCCCTGCCAGCACGACAACCAGGAAGGGTGCCCGCAGGAGCAGTGCCACAGCGGCCGCCGCCAATGCGCCCAGGCGGGCATCGAGAACCAGAGCCTGCCCGTTGGCCAGGGTGTTGACGATGGTCAGGGACGCCAGCAAACCGATGGTCATGGTCCCGGCGATCCGGGACGTTCTGGGGTTCTGCAGCAGGCTGGCCGGCAGAAGGTAGCCCACCAGCTTCCAGGCGTAGGCGAAAAGGCAGGCGAGCAACAACCACACCCACAGGCTCACTTGGCACCTCCCGGGCTGGTTCCGTTGCCCTTGTGACGCCCGCCTGAATGGTGGCCCGGGGCCGGGTGATGGCCGGCGTGCCGCTCGGTGTACGGGTCGATGTCCGGCTCGAGCCCTTCGTCCTGGCGGCCGTGGCTTAGCCAGCCGATGACGGCGGCCACCACTGCGGCAATCAGGATGGGAACGCCTGCAGGGACGAACGGCACAGCCAGCACGGTTGCCAGGGCACAGACGACGGCGATCGCCACCGGTTCACGGCCCTTCAGCCGCGGCCAGAGCAGGCCGAGGAAAGCCGCCACGGCTGCACCGTCGAGTCCCCACTGCTTCGGGTCTCCCAGCGCGCCTCCGGCCAGCGCACCCACCGCGGTGAAGACGTTCCAGAGCACAAAGATCCCAATGCCGGCGGCCCAGAAGCCCCTGCGCTGCTCGTCAGGATCCGACTGCCCGGTGCTGGTGGCCGTGGACTCGTCGATGGTCACGTGGGCGGCGGCGTAACGACGCCACCCCTTCGGCCGGAGCAGCACGTTGAGCTGCATGCCATAGATTCCGTTGCGCATTCCCAGCAGGGTGGCCGCCCCCATGGCCGCCAGGCCCGAGCCGCCGCCGGCCACCACTCCAATGAAGGCGAACTGCGAACCGCCGCTGAAAAGCAGCAGGCTCAGGGCCATGGTCTGCCAGAAGTCCAGGCCCGAGGTCACCGAAAGGGCGCCGAAGGACACACCGTAAAGGCCGGTTGCGATGCTGATGGACAGTCCGACGCGGACCGCCGGGGAACGCAGGAGGCTGGGGGGCCAGGTGATGGGCATGCCCCCACTCAATCACAGCGGCGGCCGGGACTGAGTGGGAGTGCCGGCTGCCAGGGCCGGCTGCCGGAGCAGGGCAAGGACCTGGCCCGGCCGGTTGGTGGTGATTTCCTGAATGCCGAGCTCCCGGCACAGGGCCACGTCATTCTCTGCGTCCACCGTCCAGACCCGGAAGCGGCGGCCGGAATCCAGCCACCGGCCCACAGTGCCCGGGTGCCGGCGCACGTAGTCGATGCCGGGTCCGGCGATGGCCACTTCGCCGTCGTTAAGGATCCGCTCCCCCTCCAGCTGCGCGGCCTTCATCACGTTGGCCACCGCACTGCCCGTGAAGGGACCCAGCCCCAGTTCTTCGCGAATTTCGGTGACATTGACGTCGTCCACCAACTGGCAGATGAACTGCGGGGGCACTTCCTTGAGCAGGTGGCGGACTGAATCCGGGCTGAAGCTCATGAACGTCACCCGGATGTTGCCCAGCCGGGACGTGCGGGCGTCCCATCCTTCCGCCCGCAGCAGCTCCAGCACCCGGTCCTCCAGCTTCAGCTGGTAGGGGCTGGGATGCTTCAACTCGATGGCCAGCCCGACCTCCCGCCCGGCGGCCCGGAGGAGGTCCAACAGGTCCGGCAGGGTGAGGAACTGTTCGGACCTGGGCCCGTAGGCCTCGGGGATCCGGACGCCCTTCCAGGAGCAAAAATCCAGCAGCCGCAGCTGGTCGACCGTCCGTTCGGCCACCGGACCTGTGCCGTCCGAGGTCCGGTCCAGGTTCGCATCGTGCAGCAGGACAACCTGCTGGTCACGGGTGAGGTGCACATCGCACTCCACACCGTCCGCACCGTCGGCGAGCGCGCGGAGATAAGCGGCGCGGGTATGCTCGGCGAAATCCGCGCTGGCACCCCGGTGGGCGTAGACCAGGGGACGGGCTGGGACTGACTCGTCGGCTGTCATGGTCACACGTTAGCCGACCGCCGCCGCCAAAGCGGGACTAGGCTTGGCACATGCAGGTGAACTCTGAACCAACCACCCAGCTGGCATCTCCCCCCGGTGAGGCAACCGCTGAGCGTCCGGGGCAGGACGGCCCGGCCCGGCCCGCCGTCGGACCCCATCAGCTCACGGCGGGCGACGCCGAAAAGGCGGCCGCCCTCCGCAGGATGAAACTGGTGGCGCTCTGCCTGCTGCTTGCCATGGCCGTGGTGTTCGTCGTGGCCTTCGCGCTGCAGAAGCAGTACCCGTGGCTGCAGTATGTCCGGGCCGCGGCGGAAGGCGGCATGGTGGGTGCCCTGGCCGACTGGTTCGCCGTGACGGCCCTGTTCCGCTACCCCATGGGGCTGAAGATCCCGCACACCGCCATCATTCCGCGCCGCAAGGACCAGATCGGCGCGTCCCTGGGCGAGTTTGTGGAGACGAACTTCCTGTCCGAGCAGGTGGTCCACGACAAGCTGGCCAGCATCAACATCGCCGGCAAGGTGGGCAGCTGGCTGTCGGGGCCGGGCGGCGCCGAGCGCGTGGCCAAGGAAGGGGCGGCCGTCATCCGCGGCACGTTCAAAGTGCTCAACGACGACGACGTGCAGGCCGTAATCGAGGGCATGGTCCGCAAGCACCTCCTGGCTCCCCCGTGGGGACCTCCCGTAGGACGCATGGCCGAGCGGATCTTCGCCGAGGGCCACCACCACAAGCTGGTGGACCTCCTCGTGGACCGGGCAGCGGACTGGGTTGCGGCCAACCACCAGACGGTCAGCCGGCTCGTCACCGAGCGCTCCCCGCAGTGGGTGCCCAGCTTCGTGGACGGCCTGGTGGGCGACAAGGTCTACATCGAGCTGCTGAAATTCACCCGCGCGGTCCAGGACGACCAGCAGCACCAGGTCCGCTTGTCCATCGACAAGTACCTGACTGATCTCGCCCAGGACCTGCAGCACGATCCCGCCATGATCGCCCGCGCGGAGGGCATCAAGGCCCAGGTGCTTGGCGATCCGGAGGTCCGGGAACTGGCTTCCCGCACCTGGGCGACCATCAAGGGCGCGCTGCTCAACGCCGTCGACGATCCGGACAGCGAACTGACCGTGAAATTCAAGGCCGCGGTCCGCGATTTCGGCACCCGGCTGGTCACCGACGAGGAACTGGCCGGCAAGGTCAACGCCTGGATCGGCGATGCGGCCGGCTACCTGGTCCGCACGTACCGGTCGGATATCGCCGGGGTGATCACGGATACGGTGGCCCGCTGGGACGCCGAGGAGACCTCGCAGAAAATTGAACTCCAGGTGGGCAAGGACCTGCAGTTCATCCGGATTAACGGCACCGTGGTGGGATCCCTCGCCGGCCTGGCCATCTTCACGGTGGCCCATCTGGCGTTCGGCTGACCGGCTCCTCGGGGAACCGCGCCGGCCGGGAGGCCGGTGCCGATCCCCTAGGAGAACCCGGCCCCTATGCGAACGGGGCCAGCTCCACCCCGGCTCCCTCCAGGCCGGCCCGGACGGCAGCGGCCATGTCGACGGCGCCGGGGGTGTCGCCATGGATGCACAGGGAATCGGGGTCCACCCGGACCACGGTCCCGTCCACCGCCACCACCTCGCCCTTGAGCGCTAGGCGCACTGCCCGCTCAACGATCGGCTCGACGTCGTGCAGCACGGCACCTTCCTGCGAGCGCGGCACCAGGGTGCCGTCCGGCAGGTAGGCGCGGTCCACGAACGCCTCGCGGAAAACAGGGTGCCCGGCGTCCTGGGCCTGTTTGAGCAGTTCGGACCCCGGAAGGCCCAGCACCGGCAGGCCGGGATCGTAGGCCTGGATGGCCGCCACCAGCGCCGAAGCCTGCTCGGCGTCGTGGAACGCCCGGTTGTAGAGGGCACCGTGCGGCTTGACGTAGTCCACCGTGGCGCCCACCGCGTGCGCCACTCCGTCCAGCGCCCCCAACTGGTACAGCACGTCGCCGAACAGCTCATCGAAGGACATGTCCAGGGAACGGCGGCCAAAACCGGCGAGGTCCCGGTAGCCGACGTGGGCGCCGACGGTGACGTCCAGCTCATAGGCGGCGCGGCAGCTGTCCAGCATGGTCACGGGATCGCCGGCGTGGAAACCGCACGCCACATTGGCGCTGGTGATCAGCTCGAACATCGCGGCGTCGTCACCCATGGTCCAGGAGCCGAAGGACTCCCCGAGGTCAGCGTTCAGATCCACCCGTACCGCCTTCCCTTATGCCGGATTCGCGTGTGCCGGCATCCCATGTGCCGGCATCCAGTGGGCGGCCAGCCGGCGATCCGGCGTCCGGGCCCTCTGCCCCTGCAGGCTTGAGCTCACCCGGGAGGGTGTCCGGCATCGGACCAAACGCCTCCTTGGCATTGGCGACGACGGTCCGGCCCATCATGAGGTTGCCGGCACCGCCCACCACTGCTCCGACGCCGAACGGCAGCGCACGCCCAAACAGTGCGGTTCCCTGCCGCTTCAGCAGGTTCCGGAGGAAGGCCTTCTGGATCCGTTCACGGATGAAGCCGGCGCCGGACGAGGACATCCTGCCCGCCAGCGCATTGCCCCAGGCCTGGCTTGCGCCCTTGCCCCTGCCCATGGCCTGGCCGCTGAGGGAACCGAGCAGCGCAGTCCCCTCCTCGCCGAGCATCACGGCCATCACCAGGGTGCTGGCCTTGTCCGGGTCCGTCATCCGGATCCCGTGAAGCTCGGCCAGCGAGGTGGCGTAGAGGGCCGTGGCCTCCAGGAACCCCACGGTGGCGGCGGCTGAGAGACCGAGGGACGCCAAGGTGCCCACACCGGGCACGACGGCCGTGGCCCCGACCAGCGCGCCCCCGCCCGTCACTGCCCGGAGATAGTCACGCTCAAGGATGTCCGCCAGCTGGGCGGCGGACGCCCGCGGATTGCGGCGCTGAAGCCGGCGGATGTTCGCGACCACCAGCGGGCGCTGGATCTCCACCGCCTTCAGCAGCAGGTTGTGTACGCCGGGTTTGGGATTGCCGTGGGCGTCGAACACGGCGTTGTGGGCTGTTTCGTGCGCGATTCTCATCGCGGGGTTGCGTCGCTTGGCCATCATCACCTCTACGTCGGAACAACCGGCGGCCGGAGACCGCCGTCTAGCCTTAACACTAGGGCACACCCCAACATACCAAGCATGCTGATCACTGGCCGCAGGCAATCCTTCACAAGCAGTCCCTCACGGGGTAAGCCCGTCACAGCGCCCAGGACTCGGCCAGCGCCATGTACGCGGAGGATGAGGGACCGCGCGGTCCGGGGTAGACCGTGGGGGCGCCGGGCCATTCGACCCCGAACTCGGAGAGTTTGCCTCCGCTGCACGGATGGTAGACGTTGCTCATCGAGGCACTGGCGGGCCCGAGCGGGAAGTCGGGGGCGGAAAACTGGCGGCGGTCCAGCACCCCCGAGATCTCGATGGCGGCCTGCCCTCCGGTTGCCCGGAAGCCCCGTTCCAGATCCAGTTCGACGTCGAACTCGTCCCCGGTGTGGCTGACCGCACCGAGCGGAAAACGCGCGGCCTCCGGAAGGAAGCGCGTCAGTTCGGTGGCAAGGGATGAGGCAAGGAGTTCGTTGGAGCCGTAGCTGCGCCAGCCCTGGAGCGTGGCCACCATGAGGACCGTCCCGCTTCCCCACCGGGACCAGTCGGCCAGCCAGAACGAAGCAAAGCAGCTGGCAGGCTCGCCGGCAATATGAACGCCGTTCCGGTCCACCGGGTGCAGGGCAAGGCCGAAGTTAGCGCCGATCAGCGCCACATTGCGCCTCCCCGGCCGTACCGGTGTGTTCCCCATGGCTAGAGCCTATCCCTCCCGGAGACGTTCCATGCCGCAGCGGCTGGCCTAAGATTGCCCTGTGCCACTCCCCCGCGCCCTTCGGCCCTTTTCCCACCGCGAGTACCGTGTCCTGATCGGTGCCCTGGCCATCTCCATCTTCGGCTCGGGCATGTGGGCCGTGGCCATGGTCTACCAGGTCATCCACATCGGCGGCGGCCCGCTCGAACTGTCCCTGGTGGCCGCTGCAGGCAGCGTGGGGCTCGTGGCGTTCGTCCTTGCCGGCGGCATCGCGGCAGACCGCTTTCCGCAGCGGCTGCTGATCATCGCCGTCGAAGGGATCAACCTCGTCGTCATCGCGGCGGTCAGTGGACTGGCGATGGCAGGCTGGCTGCAGCTCTGGCACCTGGTGGCCGGCGCCTTCGTCCTTGGCGTCGGGGCGGCCTTCTTCTTCCCGGCGTACTCCGCGATTTTGCCGCGGATCCTCCCGTCGGAGGACCTGCTCGCGGCCAACGGCATGGAAGGGACCCTGCGGCCCACGCTTCAGCAGGCGGCGGGCCCCGCAGTGGCCGGCGTCCTGGTGGCCGCACTGTCGCCGTCGCACGCCGTGACCGGCGTTGCCGTGTGCCACCTGCTGGCCTTCATAGTCCTGAACTTCCTCGGCCAGCATGCCCTCGAGGCCCCCGGCAGGGGGGATGGCGCCACGGGCGACGGGGCCAGCGAGGACGGCACAGCCAAGGCACCCGCAAAGAGCTCCTTCTTCGCCGACCTCCGCGAGGGCGTCAGCTACACAGTCCGGACACCGTGGCTGCTCTGGACACTGCTCTGGGCCTGCATCTCGGTGCTGTTCCTGATCGGCCCCATCGAAGTGCTCCTGCCCTTCGTGATCCGGGACCAGCTGGGCGGGGACAGCCGCATGTTCGGGTTCCTGCTGGCCATCATGGGCGTGGGCAGCGCCGTGGCCTCGCTGGTGACGGCATCGGTCCGGCTGCCGCGCCGCTACCTGACCCTCATGATGGTGTGCTGGGGAGCGGGCACGCTGCCGCTGGCGGCAGTGGGGCTCATGGACAGTTTCTGGCTGCTTGCCCTGGCGCTTTTCATCTTCGGCGCCACCGGCAGCGTGGGCATGGTCATCTGGGGAACGCTGCTGCAGCGGCGCGTACCGCCGCACCTGCTGGGGCGCGTGTCCAGCCTGGACTTCTTTGTGTCCCTGGCGCTGATGCCGGTGTCCATGGCGCTGGCCGGCCCCGCTGCCTCCGTCCTGCCGATCTGGCTCATCTTCCTGGTGGCGGGCGGAGTCTGCCCGGTCATAGCGGTGGTGGCACTGCTGGTGGCCCGGATGTCGTCGGACGAAATCGCCCATCCGCTCGAACGCCGGGACCCGCTCCCTGTCGAGGCCGAGACCGCCACCTGAGAGCGGAGGGCGGGCCCCGGCGCCACCAGCAGGGGCGCCGGGCCGCGGGTGCCGCCCGGCGCCACTTAGCGGGCGCGCACCACCGGGATGCTCGCCGTCGGCGGCCCGCTGGGGAACACCGACGGTTCGGGGACGTGCACCGGCTCCAGCGGAACGCGGACCGGCCGGGAACCCACAGTGAACCGGGCCCCGCGCACGTCGATGTCCAGCTCTCCGCCGTCGAGGACGGTCAGCGTAAGGGCGCCCTGGTCGAGTTCCACCAGGAGCAGCCGCCCCTGCAACCTGAGGTGGAAGCGCAGGCTGTCCCATTCCTCGGGCAGCCGCGGATCGAAGAACGGCACGGGGCCCTGGTCGCGGAGCCCGGCGAAGCCACACACGAGCGAGCTCCAGACCCCGCCGGTGGAGGCGATATGGACGCCGTCGATCGTGTTGCCGTGGGTGTTGTCCAGGTCGATGAAAGCGGCGTTCGTGAAGTGGTCCAGGGCAGCCTTGCGGTAACCCACCTCGGCGGCCATGATCCCCTGGACACAGGCGGAGAGGGTGGAGTCGCCCGTGGTGATGGGATCATAGAAATCGAAGGCCCGGCGCTTTTCCTCGGCCGTGAACTCCTGCCACTGCAGGAACATGGCCAGCACGGTGTCCGCCTGCTTCAGTACCTGATGGCGGTAAATCACCAGGGGGTGGAAGTTCAGGAGCAGCGGGTACTTCGAGCGCGGCGTCGTCCAGTCCCACGGCTCAAGGGTCATGAAGTCGTTGTCCTGCGAGTACACCTGGAAGTGCTCGTCGAAGGGCAGCTGGATCCGCTCCGCGGCGGCCTCCCACAGTTCCCGTTCCGCGTCGTCCACGGCCGGGTGGTTCAGCGCCGCAGCGGCCCGCAGGTTGAACCGGGCCATGACGTTCGTGTACAGGTTGTCGTTCACCACCGCCGTGTACTCGTCGGGCCCCGTCACGCCGTGGACATGGAACAGCCCGTCTTTGCCGAAGAAGCCCAGGGACGCCCACATGCGGGCGGTTTCAATCAGCAGGTCGGCCCCCATCCCCGCGCGGAACTCGGAATCCCCGCTGGCCCAGACGTACCGGTTGGTGGCAAAAGCAACGGCAGCGGCAATGTGGAACTGCGCCGTGCCGGCAGCGTAATAGGCGCTCGCCTCCAGCCCGTTGATGGTCCGCCAGGGGAACAGCGCCCCGTCCACGCTCAGCTCCTTGGCCCTGATCTTGGCGTCCGGGAGCATCTCGTGCCGGAACTCCAGAACCTGGCGCGCGCCGTCGGGGTTTGAATACGTAAGGTACGGCAGGAGGTAGATCTCCTGGTCCCAGAAATAGTGCCCGTCGTAGCCCGAACCGGTCACACCCTTGGCCGGGATGCCGGCAACGCCCGCCTTGGCGGTGGCCTGCGCGAGCTGGAAGAGGTTCCACCGGATGGCCTGCTGCAGTTCAGGCTGCGCGCCCACCTGGATGTCGGCGTTGGCCCAGTAACTGCGGTAGTGCGCTTCGCTTTCGGCAAAGACATCGCCGACCGGCTTCAGCCCGGCCTCCGCCGCAACCGCCGGGTCCTCCCCGGCTTCCGCGTCCGCAACGCCGGGCCGGCCCGTCAGGGCTCCCCTGGCCACGGCGTAGCTGACGCTCTTTTCCAGCCGGAACGGCTCATCGGCGGAGACCGCCAGCACGTAGCGGACGCTGCTGTCGTCCTGGTCCACGAGCGTATCGAACGGCTGGTGGCCCGCCGATGTCCAGTGATCGACGGCGATCCCCACCCGCTGCTTCGACTCCGCGGCCTCCCAGGAGAGGCGCAGCGAACCGTCGCCGCCCTCCATCCGGACAGGCAGCAAAACGCGGCCCGCGTGCCGTCCGGCCCGGCGCGGGTCGTGCGCGGAATGGTCCTCCACGGGCTGGTCCTGCCGGTTGATGACGGACGACGTGACGTCCACGGAGACTGCCCGGTCGGCGGAAACCTCCAGCGAGATGCCCAGGCTGCCGCGCGCTTCGAAGCCCACGGCCCGGCGCTCCACGGTGGTCACCGTGGCACCGGAACGGCACTGCCAGACGATGCTGCACTCGTAGATGCCGGTGGCAAAGTCCACGGACCGCCGGTAATCGAGCACTGCCGATTCAGCGAGGCTGAGCAATTCGCCGTCGATGATGACCGTGAAATTGTTGGCATCCGGTATGTAGAGGATGCGCTGGCCGGTGCGGGCGAAGCCGTAGGCGTTCTCCGCGTGCTTGATGTCCCAGATCTCGTGGAAGCCGTTGATGAAGCTGCCGGGCAGCTCGGCATCGGATGCGGCCCAGTGGGCACCCCGGACGCCGAGGTGGCCGTTGCCGAGGGCAAAGAGCGTCTCGAGCGTCCCGGCGTCGCCGGGTGCGTGGCTCGTCTCCACGAGCTTCCAGGGATCATTGGGGAAGCGGACGCGGTCGGCGTTGATGAGTGCCATGATGGCGTTCCTTAGACGGTCGAAATGGTGCTGGACGTTCTGCCGGGCTGGGGGACCCGGCACGGGAACTTCGGGGCTAGAGAAGTTCTTCGAGGTCGTTGACCACCAGGGTGGCACCGGCGTCGAGCAGCGTCTGCCGCCCCGCCCCGCGGTCCACGCCGATGACGGAGTGGAAACTGCCGGCCCTGCCCGCCTGCACGCCGGAGACAGCGTCCTCGACGACGACGCACTGCTCGCTGGGCAGGTCAAGGAGCCGGGCAGCGTACTCATAGGTGGCGGGGTCCGGCTTCCCGGGCAGCCCTGCCTCAGCCGCCGCGACGCCGTCGACAACCACCGGGAAAAGATCCGCCAGGCCGGCCGCCCGCAGTACCGAAGGGGCGTTCCGGGAGGAGGAGACGACGGCGACCTTCAGTCCACGCTCCAGCGCGGCTTCCAGGAAACGCACCGATCCCTCATATGGCTCCACCCCGGCGCTGACAATGTCGTTAAAGATCCTGTTCTTCCGGTTGCCCAGGCCCTGGACTGTGACGTTGTCCGGGTGGTCATCGGCCGGGCCCTCGGGAAGGGTGATGCCGCGGGACCTCAGGAAGTCCCGGACGCCGTCGAACCTGGGCTTGCCGTCGATGTGGTCAAAGTAGTCGCTCTCCCGGTACCCGTCCTTGTCGGGAACGGTTTCGAGGTAGCCGTCGAACAGTTCCTGCCAGGCGCGCTCGTGGACGATGGCAGTGGGGGTGAGCACACCATCCAGGTCAAAGAGGATGGCCGCGGCGCCGGTCCAATTGTTCGGCCGGCTGCCAGCGTTGGTATTCAGGGTTTCGGTCATGCTTTTCTCCGTGTCCTTTCGGGGGTTGGACAGCAATGTGTTGGGGAAACTACCACGAACGTGGTCGACGGTGACCAGGGGAGATGCGGCGTGCCTGCAGAACCTGCCGCCTGGAATCTTGGATTCAGCGCGACCTTGCTCTCAGCGCGACCTTCCCGTTCAGCCCGACCTTCCGCTAGGCGCGCCGCGTGCCCGAACGGTTCTGTTGGCTTGTTCTGCAGCCTGCAAAAGCCGGGGCTTCCTGCGGACCGGGCTGCGCTGCCCTGCCGGAAACGGCGGCGTTCCACTGCCCGCAGCGGAACGGCTGAAAGAAAACGGGTTATGTCCGGCGCGTGAATTCGCGCGGTTCCGCCAGTTGCACCGCTGCATTGCGGGCCAGGCAGAAGGCGCCCATGTGCGGGCGCAGGGTTTTTGGCCTATGTCCATGATGAAGGTGCAGGCGGTTGAGGGCAAGCCAGCGGAACGTCCGCGCAGGATGGGTGGCGCAAGGAGGCATGGCGCGGTCCTGCCCTTTCGAAACTCTTGAGTCGTTCTCTTCCAGCCCCCAACATCGGTGGACGGCTATGGCCGGCACCGGTCGAGGATGAGTGTAAACGCTTGCAGCTTTGCCCCGCAACTGTTTATAAGTCAGCTCAGGACGTAGTGCCGCAGGAACGCGCTGACGTCCACCATCTCGGCCTTGGACATGGCGTGACCCATGCCGGGATACGTTCGCGCGGTGAGCCGGGTGTGCGTGTTGAGCCACTCCTCGGTATAGGCGATTGCGTCCCCGTTGATGATCAGGTCAGCCTTGTCCCTTCCCCAGAAGAACGGGGGCCGCTCGTCGAGGGATTCACTGAGTGCCAGCAGGTCATTGTTGAGGACGAATCCGGAAAGCCCCACCACGGCAGGGAAGTCCCGCGGCCGCAGGCGCAGGAGTGTGGTCGCCATGGCCATTCCCTGCGAATACCCCAGCAGGCTCACGCTGGCGTGGTTAGACCGCGCCGAGTCGATCCAGGAAAACACTGAGTTGGCCGCCGAGATGACGTCGGCAAAATCGTTGGTCAGGAAGTAGTCCAGCAGGAACCATCCGTAGCCGTTGGCGATGGGCATGGGCGCGCGGAGCGCCGCGCAGGTGAACTCCTTTGGGAGATAGTCGAAGAGGTTGACCATCCTGGATTCGTCAGTGCCGTAGCCGTGCATCATTACCAGCAGCGGGGTGCCTGCACGCTCTTCCTCCGGCTTGGACCATACAACCGTCTCCATCCGATCAGCCTAGCGAGTCATCCAAAAACTCATGCGCGCCCTTGACCTGCGCTTTTGATTGAAAGTCGGGGTACCCGGATGTAGCCTGACGCTTGACAGCATGCTTAGCAATCGGCGCACGACAAACCGCACGGATCCGGATGTGAGAAGTCCGCGAACGCAAGGAGCACCTCATGAGAATCGGTTCTTCCATCTTCCTTATCGCCTTGGGCGCCATTCTCGCCTGGGCCGTCACGCCAGGCCTTATCCCCAACGTCGACATGACGCTGATCGGCTACATCCTGATGGCCGTCGGTGTCATCGGGCTCATCGCGTCCCTGGTCATCGCCTCCCCCGGCAGGAGGGGCCGGGTCAGTGAGACGCGCTCTGTCGTGGATCCGAACACAGGCGAGCGAATCACCCGGAATGAAAGCCGCGACAACGGACTGTAGAACCGCTCGGCAAGGACGGGCAGCAGCGGACTCGCCAAGCATGGCCGGGCCGGACCTTCGGGTCTGGCCCGGCTTTTGGTTTTCTGTGGTTTTTTCGTTGACAAACCAACATGAACGAAGATAAAGTCAAGTACTTGCAGATTTGTGACAGCCATCACTGAAGCACTGAAGAGCCGTGATCCACCACTACGCAACGGAGGGTATGTGTTTGCCGAGGAGCGCCAGCAGCAGATCGCCGGGCTTGTTGCAGCCAGCGGCCGCGCCAGCGTGACCGACCTCGCCGAGCGGTTCCGCATCACCACCGAAACCGTGCGCCGCGACCTGGCCGCTCTGGAATCGGCGGGCACGGTGCGCCGCGTACACGGCGGGGCCGTATCCGCCGACCGCTTCAGCACTACGGAAGAAAGCATCCTCGAGCGGACCATCCAGCGGCAGGCGCAAAAGCTGCGCATCGCCGAGGCCGCCCTCGACTTCCTCCCGAAGGGCCCCTCCAGCAGCATTCTCCTCGACGCCGGCTCCACCACCGAAGTCCTGGCCGACCTCCTCGCCCGCCGCGGTGCCGCAGCCCCGGCCAAGCCGGCCGATCCCGCCCAGGAGCTCCTGGTCATCACCCACGCCATTCCCATTGCCGCCAAGCTGGCCAGCACCCCCGGCATCGCCCTGCAGATTCTGGGCGGCCGGGTCCGCGGACTCACGCAGGCCGCTGTGGGCCAGGGCACGGTGGAAGCAGCCGGCAAGCTGCGCCCGGACATTGCCTTCGTGGGGACCAACGGCATCCACGCAAGCTTCGGCCTCAGCACACCAGACTCCGAAGAGGCCGCAGTCAAGGCCGCCTTCGTCCATTCGGCGCGCCGCATTGTGGTCCTGGCCGATTCGTCCAAGCTGGAAGCGGAAACGCTCGTCCAGTTCGCCTCGTTGAAAGATCTGGATACCGTGATCACTGACCGCAAACCCGGTTCTGAACTAGCAGCGGCCCTCGCCGAGGCAGGCGTGGAGGTGGTGGTCGCATGATTGTGACCCTCACTGCCAACCCCAGCCTGGACCGGACGGTGGCCCTGCCCGGCCCGCTTGAGCGCGGCGAAGTCCAGCGCGCAGTCTCCGTCACGCAGGAATCCGGCGGCAAGGGAGTCAACGTTTCCCGTGCCCTCGTGACGTCCGGCCTCGAGACCCTTGCGGTGCTGCCCGGCGCGGAGTCCGATCCCGTGCTAGCCGGCCTGCGTGAAGAGGGCGTACCGTTCGCGTCGCTGGCCATCCACGAACCGCTGCGGACCAATGTGGCCCTGACCGAGCCCGGCGGGGTCACCACCAAGATCAACGAGCCCGGTCCGGTCCTCGCCGAGGACACCCAGGAAGCGCTGATCAACCTGCTCCTGGAACGTTCACGGGGAGCCAGCTGGGTGGTCCTGGCGGGATCGCTCCCGCCGGGCGTGCCGGCTGATTTCTATGCCACCGTCACCCGTCGGCTGCGCAATGCCGACGCCGGTGCGGGCGTTCCGATGATCGCCGTCGACTCCTCCGGTGCTCCCCTGGCAGCGGCCGTCGCCGACGAGGCGCCGGCAACATCAACAGGAACAGCTTCCGGGAAACCGGACCTGCTCAAACCCAATGCCGAGGAGCTGGCGGAACTGGCCGCAGCAGCAGGGTCTTCCTCGGCAAGCACGGCTGAGGAACTCGAAGCGGATCCGTACGCTGCCGCGGCGGCAGCTGCCGCCGTCGTGCGTTCCGGTGTGGGGGCCGTGTTGGCAACGCTCGGTTCAAAGGGCGCTGTCCTCGTGACGGCCGACGGCGCGTGGCTGGCCACGCACCCGCCGGTCACCGCAGTCAGTACGGTCGGCGCGGGAGACTCGTCGCTGGCCGGCTACCTGCTGGCCGCCAGCCAGGGCGCTGCCCCGGCCGACTGCCTCCGCCAGGCTGTGGCGCATGGCGCCGCCGCCGCTTCCCTGCCGGGTTCCACCGTTCCGGCAGTCCACCAAACAACCCCCGACGCCGTAACCATCACGGCCCTCCGGAAGGATTGACAGTGACTCAGCTCATCACCGCGGACCTGGTCGAGCTTGACCAGAACCTGGGCAATTCGCCCGAGGACGTGATCCGCCACCTGGCCGGCCGTGTTGCCGCCAACGGTCGCGCGAGCGAAGTTGAAGGCCTCTTCACGGATGCCTTCGCCCGCGAACAGAAGACCGCCACCGGCGTTCCCGGCGGCATCGCCATCCCGCACTGCCGCTCGGCCGCCGTGACCGAACCCACCCTCGCCATGGCCCGCCTGTCCCAGCCCGTCGATTTCGGCGCCAAGGACGGCCCCGCCGACCTCATCTTCTTCATCGCCGCACCGGCCGGCGCCGACCAGGAGCACCTGAAGCTGCTGTCCAAGCTGGCCCGCTCGCTGATCAAGAAGGACTTCACGGGGGCGCTCCGCGCGGCCACCACCCGGGAAGAAATCGTGGAGCTCGTGGACAACGCCTTGTCGGACAAGCCGGCTGCTGCCGCCACACCCGAAACGGCTGGGGCCACGGCCGCCCCGGCAGCCACTGGCGCTGCTGCCGGAACTGCCGCCGGCGGGCCCAAGCGCCTCGTCGCCGTCACAGCCTGCCCCACCGGCATCGCCCACACCTACATGGCAGCGGACTCCCTCGTGGCCGCAGCCAAGGAAGTGGGCGTGGACCTGCAGGTGGAAACCCAGGGCTCCTCCGGCGCCAAGCCGCTGGACCCGGCCGTCATCGCCGCTGCAGACGCCGTGATCTTCGCCGTCGATGTGGACGTGCGCGGCAAGGAGCGATTCGCCGGTAAGCCGGTCATCAACGCGCCGGTCAAGCGCGGCATCGACGAGCCCGGCAAAATGGTCCAGGAAGCCCTTGACGCGGCGGACAACCCGCACGCGCACCGTGTTCCGCACTTCGGTGCCGAGGAGCAGGCCGAGCGGGAAGCCGCCGAAAAGGGCGAGCACATCGGCCAGAAGCTGAAGCGGGCACTGCTCACCGGCGTGAGCTACATGATCCCGTTCGTAGCCGGTGGCGGCCTGCTGATTGCGCTCGGCTTCCTGCTGGGCGGGTATGACATCACTGAAGTGGCCGACACCGTCGTCCTGGAGAACAACTTCGGTAACCTGCCCGAAGGTGGCCTCGCCATCTATCTGGGTGCCGTGATGTTCAAAATCGGCGCCCTGTCCATGGGCTTCCTGGTGCCGGCCCTGGCGGGATACATCGCCTACGCCATTGCGGACAGGCCGGGCATCGCCCCGGGCTTCGTCTCTGGTGCTGTGGCTGGCTTCATGGGCGCCGGCTTCCTCGGCGGCATCGTCGGCGGCCTGCTCGCAGGCTACATCGCACACGTCATCGGCAGCTGGGCCGTCCCGCGTTGGCTACGCGGCCTGATGCCCGTCGTCATCATCCCCCTGCTGGCCTCCATCGTCGCCTCCGGCCTCATGTTCATGGTGCTGGGCGGCCCCATCGCCGGCCTCACCGCTGGCCTGAACGGCTGGCTCTCCGGCATGACCGGCGCATCCGCCGTCGTTCTCGGTGGCATCCGCGGCCTCATGATGTGCTTCGACCTCGGCGGCCCCGTCAACAAAGTGGCCTACGCCTTCGCCGTCGCCGGCCTGAGCGCCGGCAGCGCCACCAACCAGGCGCCGTGGCAAATCATGGCCACTGTGATGGCCGCCGGCATGGTGCCGCCGCTTGCCATGGCGCTGGCAACCGTCCTGGACAAGAAGGTCTTCAGCCTGGCCGAGCGCGAAAACGGCAAGGCGGCGTGGCTGCTGGGAGCCTCCTTCATCTCCGAAGGTGCCATTCCGTTCGCAGCGGCAGATCCGCTGCGCGTCATCCCGGCCAGCATGGCCGGTGGAGCCGTCACCGGAGCGCTCAGCATGGCCTTCGGTGTGACGTCACAGGCACCCCATGGCGGCTTCTTCGTGTTCTTTGCCATCGGCAACCTCCTGATGTTCGCCGTTTCCATCCTGGCCGGAATGGTGATCACAGCCGTCATCGTGGTGGCCCTCAAACGTTGGGCTGCCCGCAAGGCCGTTGATACGGTGGAGTCCGTCCCGGTAACTGTCTGATCCCGCTGTCCTTCAGCACTCAACCAACAATGCAATTGCAAGGAGCAGAAATGTCCGAACGTACCGCAACCGTCGCCAGCCGTGTAGGCCTGCACGCCCGCCCCGCCGCCATCTTCGCCGAGGCTGCTGGCGAGTTCGACCTCGACATCACCATCGCCCGCGAAGGGGAGCCTGCCGACGAGGCCATGGACGCAGCCAGCATCCTTTCCCTCATGAGCCTTGGCGCATCGCACGGCGACGTTGTGGTGCTGCGGGCCGAGGGTGACGGCGCCGACGCCGCGCTTGACCGCCTGGTCCAGATCCTGGAAACGGATCACGACGCCGAGTAGGCACCGCACGCTTTACGGCCGGTTTCCGCAACAGCCCCTTATGGCGCTGTGCGGAGGCCGGCCGTTGCCGTTCCCGGGATGGATTGCCGCTGGGCGTGACCGAGGCGCGCATCGCCCCTGATCAGCGGCAGTTTCGATGTGAAGTAAGCAACCTTAGTAGTTTCTTGTTTTTGATTCTGCGTCCCACTAGCTTGGAACTGTGGCCAGCCGTTCGAATGACCGGCGGAACTGCCGGGCTGAAGGAGGATGACAGAGTGGAAACCTTGCAGGAAAGCGTTGAGGTCGAGGTACCAGTCAGCACCGCCTACAACCAGTGGACACAGTTCGAATCCTTCCCGAGTTTCATGAGGGGCGTCGAATCCGTCGAACAGATCGACGAGACCTCGCTCCACTTCCGCACCAGTGTGGCCGGGGTCAAACGCGAGTACGACGCGCAGATCCTGGAACAGACGCCGGACCGGTGCATTGCCTGGGTCAGCAAGGACAAGCCCCGCAACGCTGGGCGGGTGACCTTCGAGGAACTTGGCGAGGACCTCTGCCGCGTGAACGTGGAACTCGAATGGGAGCCGGAAACCCTGCTGGAGCGGGCCGGCGCCGCAGCCCACGTGGATGAGCAGCAGGTGTCCGCCGACCTTGCCCGGTTCAAGGAGTTCATCGAGGCCCGGGGCATCGAGACAGGCGCCTGGCGCGCCTGGGTGGACCGGGGCGAAGTGGACAGCCCGGGAGCCCGCTGACCCACTACACCGGCCGTTTCGCTGCGGCCGCGCATTCCATCACGGAGGACGCCATGCCAGAAAAGAAGAACCCCAGCCTGAAGGACCCCAAACTCTACGAAGAGCTCCGCGACGAAGGGGCCTCAAAACAGAAGGCGGCCCGTGTCTCCAACGCGGCAGCCAAGAAGGGACGCTTCGAGGTGGGCCGCAAGGGCGGCAAGGCCGGCGACTACGAGGACTGGACCGTGGACCAGCTCAAGGCAAAAGCCAAGGACATCGGCCTCAAGGGATACTCAGGTAAGAAAAAGAGCGAACTCATCTCAGCGCTCAGGAACTCCTGAGCGCATGCAGGTGCAGCCGCGCGGCGGAGCGCCCGCCTTGTCAGGCGCCCTTCCGCGCGGTCTTCGCCGTGGACTTGGTGGCGGTGCCGGTCTTCGCCGCCGCCCCGGACTTGGCAGCGGTACCGGTCTTGGAGGCAGTGCCGGACTTAGAGGCGGTGCCAGTCTTGGAGGCAGTGCCGGCCTTCGAGGCAGTACTTGTCTTCGACGGGCCGGCAGCCTTGCTGCGGGCGCCCGCGGTAGCTCTCTTGGTTGTGCCGCTCTTGGCAGTTTCAGCCTCCGAATCCCCGGCGTCCTTTTTGGCGGCGCTGCTCCGGCTGCCGCTGCTCCTGCCTCCGCCGGTGCTGCGCCCGCTGCGCTTGGCGGGTTCGGGCGCCTCTTCTTCAGCCGGCTCCTCCTCATCCGGTTCGCGGGCTGCCGCCCCTCCCCCGCGCTTCTTGTCGAGGCTGCGTTTGAGCGCTTCCATCAGGTCGATGACTTCACCCTTGCCGCCCTCCGCTTCGGCACCGAACGTCTCTTCCGTATCCAGCGCGTCGCCCTTTTCCAGCTTGGCCTCGATGAGCTGCCGAAGCTGCGCCTGGTAGTCGTCGGTGAACTGCTCGGGCTCGAAGTCGGACGCCATGGACTCCACCAGCGCTGCGGACATCTCCCGTTCCTGCGCGGAAATGCGGATGGAGGTGTCCAGGGCAGGAAACGCGGCCTCCCGGACTTCGTCCGCCCACAGGAGAGCCTGCAGCATCAGGACGTCATCGCGGATCCGCAAGGCACCCAGCCGCGTCTTGTCCCGCAGGGCGAACTGCACCACGGCCACACGCTCGGTGTCCTCCAGGGCCCTGCGCAGAAGCATGTAGGCCTTGGGCGACTTCGAGTCAGGCTCCAGGTAATAGCTCTTCTCGAACATGATGGGGTCGAGCTGTTCGGAGGGGACGAACTGCACCACTTCGATTTCGTGGCTGTTCTCCGCGGGGATGGCCTTGAGCTCGTCCTTGGTGAGGATCACTGTCCGGCCGTCGTCCTCGTAGGCCTTCTCGATGTCGGAGTAGTCAACTACCTCGCCGCACACCTCGCAGCGGCGCTGGTAGCGGATCCGGCCGCCGTCGGCGTTGTGCACCTGATGGAGGCTGATGTCGTGGTCCTCGGTGGCGCTGTAGACCTTCACCGGGACGTTGACCAGCCCGAACGCGATGGCGCCTTTCCAGATCGCTCTCATGAGAACAGTCAACAGCACACAGCGCCGGAGGTGAAGCCCCATGGCCGGCGGTAAGGAACGCGTAAGGGTCGGTGGCCGCGAACTGACCCTGACCAACCTCGACAAGATAATGTATCCCGCCACCGGCACCACCAAGGCGGACGTCATCGCCTACTACGCTGCGGTGGCCCCGGTTCTCATTCCCGCTGCCAGAAACCGCCCGGTGACCCGCAAGCGATGGGTGCACGGAGTAGGAACTGAGGACAACCCGGGCGAGGTGTTCTTCCAGAAGAACCTGGACGAATCGGCGCCCGGCTGGGTGCCCCGTGCCGCCATCACGCACAAGACCAACACCAACTACTATCCGCTGCTTAATGATCCGGCCACCCTCACCTGGCTGGCGCAGATCGCCTCGCTGGAGATCCACGTGCCGCAGTGGACGGTGGACTCCCACGGACGTTCTTTGCCGCCCGACCGGCTGGTCCTGGACCTCGATCCCGGGGAAGGCGCGGGCCTGCCCGAATGCGTGGAGGTGGCCAAACTGGCGCGGACCATCCTGCAGGACGTGGGGCTTGACCCCGTTCCGGTCACCAGCGGCAGCAAGGGCATCCACCTGTATGCAGTCCTCAAGGGGACGCAGAGCTCGGATGAGGTTTCCGCCTTCGCGCGGGAACTGGCCCGCGCACTGGAGGCCGACCATCCCGACATTGCCGTCAGCGACATGAAGAAGGCCCTTCGGACGGGGAAGGTCCTGGTCGACTGGAGCCAGAACAACGCAGCGAAGACCACGATCGTTCCGTACTCGCTCCGCGGGCGGCTGCACCCCACGGTGGCGGCGCCGCGGACCTGGCGGGAGCTGGGTTCGCCGTCGCTGAAGCACCTGGACTACGAGGAGGTCATGCGCCGGGTGGCGGCCGGCAAGGACCCCTTCGCGCCGATCAGTGCGGTCACCGGCCATCCCAGCCCAGCCCACCCCAGCCCCGTCCACACCAGGCCCGCCCACACTGCTGCCGACGGTCCGCGCGGGGGAGGCCATGCCGATCCCCGGCTGAACAAGTACCGGTCCCTGCGCGACCAAGGAAAAACGCCCGAGCCGTTCACCGCCGAAGAACACCACGCGGCGAAAGCCAACGGCGCCTCCGCGCAGGCGGGCAAGGAGATCTTCGTAATCCAGGAGCATCACGCCAGCCGGCTGCATTACGACTTCCGGCTGGAGCACGAGGGGGTTCTGGTCTCCTGGGCCCTGCCCAAGGGGGTGCCCGAGTCAGCGGACAAGAACCACTTGGCCGTACAGACCGAAGACCACCCCATGGACTACGCCGACTTTGAGGGTGACATCCCCAAGGGCGAATACGGGGCGGGCAGCGTGAGCATCTGGGACAAGGGCGTCTACGAGCTCGAAAAGTGGGTGAACGGAAAGGAAGTCATAGCCACACTGACCGGCCAGGAGGGCGGCGGGCTGGGCGGCACCAGGAAGTTCGCCCTGATCCATACGGGGAAGGGGCAGGGCGAGGAATCCCAGTGGCTCATCCATCTGATGGACAGGGTCACCGGCGTACGGAAAAAGCAGGTCGGCACCAAGGGACCGGCGGGCCCGGCCCGCGCTGCCGCGCACACCCGCTCCGCGCCCGCTCAGGCGGCTCCGGCCGCGGCCCCAAGAGGTGTCAGCGCCCTTCAGGAGGACCCGGCCCCCATGCTCGCCTCGGCAGGCACCCTGGCGGATCTGCACGGCAGCGAGTGGCTCTTCGAACTCAAGTGGGACGGGATCCGCGCGCTCGTGGTGGCGGACGGCGACCGGATCAGGCTCCTGAGCCGCAATGGCAACGACATGTCGGCCAGCTATCCGGAATTCACGGACCGGAGCTGCTGGCCGCCGCAGGACTTCATCGCTGACGGTGAGATCATCGCCGTCGGGCCGTCCGGCCGGCCGGACTTCGGGCTCCTGCAGGGAAGAATGAAGCTGACCAGGCCGGGCGACGTGAAGCGGGCGCGTGCCACCATCCCGGTGCGGATGATGCTCTTCGACCTCCTGGCCGACGGCGGCGATGACCTTCGCAAGCTGCCCCTGAGGAAGCGGCGGGAGCGGCTGGCTGACTTCTTCGAACCCGGCGAGTGCCCGGTGGAACTGTCGGAGACCCTGGACGACCGGGTGGAACACATCCTGGAAAGCGCCCGGGAACTGGGCTTGGAAGGCGTGATGGCCAAGCGGGCGGACAGCCGCTATGTGAGCGGGCAGCGGACCCACACATGGATCAAGCTCAAGATCGAACAGACACAGGAAGTGGTGGTGGGCGGCTGGCGGCCCGGCAAGGGCGACCGGTCCAACACCGTGGGATACCTCCTTGTGGGCATTCCGGAGGGCAAGACTCTGCGGTATGTGGGCCGTGTGGGAAGCGGCTTCAGCATGCGTGAACTGGAGGAGTTGCGGAAAAGGCTGGAGGGGCTGGCCCAAAAGACGCGGCCCTTCGATGACGTCCCCTCGGCAGACGCGGCAGACGCCCGCTGGGTCAAGCCCGACCTGGTGGGCGAGGTGACTTTCGGTGAGTGGACCGGGAGCGGCAAGCTCCGCCACCCTGTATGGCGCGGCTGGCGGCTGGACAAGGAACCGGCGGAGGTTGTGGTGGAGTCCCAGGGCCTATGAACCATGCGGGACATGGAAACAGCCCGGTGACACCCGAATATCAGGTGTCACCGGGCTGTTTCGGATTGCAGCAGGATCAGGACGAGTGCGGCATTTGCGGGCGGCTGGTCCGGTGGATGGCCGTCACGGCAGCACCCTGTCCCACGCGGCCGGGGCTTGCTCCGTGTTCCTTCGGGTGGCGGCGCTTGCCGTTGCCGTCCGGCCATTGCCTGCCCCCGCCCATGGCCGAGGTCACGGCCAAGGTCTCGGGAGTGGGCAGCGGCGCCCTTTCCATCGATTCCGCCAGATGCGCAGCGACATCCGGGCTGATGCTGCTTCCTTTATAGGAGTCGGCCATTTGTTCTTCCTTCCGCGATGAAATGAAGTGTTCCCCATATTGGATCCGTGATTCCGCCCTCGCCGGGAGCGAATCCCTGCTCCAGCGAAGAAGCCCGCCCCGGCGAAAAGCACTGCGGAGGCAGGATCCTGTTCAGGCGGAGTTGTTTGCGGCGGTGAACGCCGGGCACTGCGGCCAAAAGCGGAGCCGTCACTCGGGCCGCCATGGCGCGTCCATTACTCAAAGATCAGTGTTCCCATGGATCCACCTTAGGCAGAATCACGCCGCCCGGGAAGAGAATTCTCAGTCGTCGGCGCCGGTCCGGAAGGATCCTTCCCATACCGCCCTGGACCCTGATTCCCCAACGAGCACCACAGTGGCAACGGCACCCCCGCAGACCACCAGGGCAACCACGACGGCGGCAATCCCCGCGATGCGCGAACCGACGGCACCCATGCGCCGCCTCATCCCCTCCCCCTGCGTTCCGCCGTAGCGGAACCACAGCCACTCGGCCAGGGCCACGAGGAACACACCCACCACCCAGGGCAGCAGGGTCCCGCCAAGCTGCATGTGGGCGTTGATCTGCGGAGTGGAATCTACGCGGTCCAGCAGCCACGACCCGGCCGCGGTGGTGATGGGCACCAGGACGAGCGCCAGCAGGGCAATCAGCGGCGTCACGATCCCCAGCCGCCTCCGGGCAGCGGGCCAGAGCAGGCTCAGCAGCGTGCACAGGGCGGCCAGCGGAACGAAGACCACCGTGGCGTGGACGAGCAACACATGCATCGGCAGACCGCTGACCTCGTAGTCCATGGCGAACACCCCTGTCTGGAAATGTGAACTGTCTGGAAAATATGAACGGCCTGGAAACATTGCGCTACCCAATCAGACGAGCACGGCTGTTGAACGGTTCAACCGCTCCAGAATGGGGGCCCGATTCTCCTGGCGTGAGGCCGGCCAGTGCCCGTCCGACATGGCTGGAATCCTCCGGAAACCGGCCCCGAAAGCGCTGCTCCGGAAAAAGTTTTGATAACGATCGCCGCGGCTGCCGAAAATCCGCGGAATCCCGGGGCCGGAACGGCCAAAAGAAATCCCGCGTTGGGTCCCGTGGGACCCCCTAAACCGGGCGATCATACGGCACCAAACTCTGGAAGACCATGAAAATCCCGTAAAATTGAAGGCCTGCCCGGAGCGGGGCAGCTAAAAGTCGCAAGCAAATGACCTCCACAGGAGTTGCCCAAATGCCCACAGACCGAAGCACGACCGACTCTCCATCAGGCGCCAGGAACGCCAGCGGAACCAATCAGTCCGCACCCCACGGTGCGAAGAAACCCAAGCTGCTCGCGCGGCGCCGGCTCAAGGAATCCGACGTAAACGTCGTTGACCAGCCCATGCTCAAAAAAGCCCTCGGCGGCACAATCGTGGGCAACACCATGGAGTGGTACGACGTCGGTGTGTTCGGCTACCTGATCACCACCATGGGTCCGGTGTTCCTCCCGGAGGCCGACAAGACCGTCCAGACGCTGTTCCTCCTGGGCACCTTCGCTGCCACCTTCATCGCCCGCCCCCTCGGTGGCGTCGTGTTCGGCTGGCTTGGTGACAAGATTGGCCGCCAAAAGGTCCTCGCGGCCACACTGATGCTGATGGCGGCAAGCACCTTCGCCGTCGGCCTGCTGCCCGGCTACGCGCAGATCGGCATGTGGGCAGCGGCACTCCTGGTTGTGCTCAAGCTCGTGCAGGGCTTCTCCACCGGCGGCGAATATGCCGGTGCCACCACCTTCGTCAGCGAATACTCGCCCGACAAGCGCCGCGGCTTCTTCGCCAGCTTCCTGGACATGGGCAGCTACCTCGGCTTCGCCCTGGGCGCCGCACTGGTGTCCGTGCTGCAGCTGACGCTCGGCCAGGCCGCCATGGAGGACTGGGGCTGGCGCCTGCCGTTCCTGATCGCCGGTCCGCTGGGCCTTATCGCAATCTACTTCCGGAACAAGATCGAGGAGTCCCCCCAGTTCCAGGCCACCCTGGACGCCCAGGAGGAACTCGCCAAGGACGCTGCCGCAGGTGATGAGGCTGCAGCAAAGGGCCCCGTGGGCATCGTCAAGGCCTACTGGCGCTCCATCATCGTGGCCATGATCCTGGTGGCTGCGGCCAACACTGCCGGTTACGCACTGACGTCCTACATGCCGACGTACCTCACCGAGTCCAAGGGGTACGACCCCGTCCACGGCACGCTGCTCACCATTCCGGTGCTCGTCGTCATGAGCCTCTGCATTCCGCTGACCGGCAAGCTCTCCGACCGTATTGGCCGCCGCCCGGTGCTGTGGATCGGCGCGGTGAGCACCGTGGTCCTGGCTGCCCCGGCGTTCATGCTGATCGGTATTGGCACCGTCTGGTCTACCCTGGCCGGGCTGTCCCTGATCGCCTTCCCCGTGGCCTTCTACGTTGCGAACCTGGCGTCGGCGCTGCCGGCCCAGTTCCCCACGGCCAGCCGCTACGGCGCCATGGGCATCGCCTACAACTTCGCCGTCGCGATCTTCGGCGGCACCACGCCGTTCATCGTGGCTGCCCTCATCAACGCCACCGGCAACGACATGATGCCTGCCTACTACCTGATGGCCACCTCGGCTGTTGGTGCCGTGGCCATCTACTTCCTGAAGGAATCCGCCCAGCGACCGCTGCCCGGCTCCATGCCCAGCGTGGACACCCAGGCGGAGGCCCGTGAATTGGTGGCCACCCAGGATGAGAACCCGCTGATCGACCTCGACGAACTGCCGTTCGAGACCGTTGATGAACTGCATAAAGAGCTCGACGACGAACTGAACAAGGTGCCCGCCGGCACCTGACGTCGGTCCCCGCGTCCGGGTTAAAGGCCCGTCCCGCTTTGCTCCCCAAAGGGAGCAGGCAGGGCGGGCCTTCACTCTGCCCTTCCGTGGCGGCGTCATGCCGCCGGGTTCACCCGCGGCGGGTTGAGGGCCATATGTGACCCAGCCCGCGGCGGGATCTTCGCGGCGGTGCTACCTTCGTAGGGTGAAGGAGGTCGTGCCGGTGCAGTCTGTAGTGCACCACCTGCGGCAGCTGCACAGCCTCGGCCCCGCCAGCAACGACCACCTCTCGGCATGGCGCGTGGCCATCAGCGTGGCCGTTCCTTCCCTCGTCCTGCTGCTCCTCTGCCGGCCGGACCTCACCATTTACGCCGTGTTCGGGGCGCTTACCGGCATGTACGGCCGCAATGAGCCCCACCAGCTCCGGCTCAAACACCAGCTTCAGGCAGCGCTCGTGCTGCTATCGGGCGTGACAGTGGGCGTGGTGCTGTCGGTCAACGGCCTGCACTCGTGGTGGCTGGTCGGCATTGAAGCCCTCCTGGCCGGCGTGGGTTCCCTCTACTCGGACAAGGTCCATCTCCGGCCCAACGGCCCCTTCTTCGGAATCCTCGCGCTGGGTGCCTGCGCATCCGTGCCCGTCGCCGTGCCCTGGTACGCTGCCCTGCTCATCGCGGTCGGCTCCGCGGCCTTCTCAATCCTCGTGGGATTCGGTGGCTGGGTCCGCGGCAGGGCATGGAAACCCGGCGCGGCGCGGCCCTCGGCCAGCCTGCGCGGAGCCCTGCGCCGCCGGGCGGCCATCCACGCTTCGCGCCATGTGCTGGCCGTCGGTGCCGCCGGTGCCATCGGCGTCCTGTCCGGAAGCGGCCACCCGCACTGGGCGATGGCGGCAGCGGCGGTTCCGCTCGCCGGCGCGGACCTGCCCAGCAGCGTCCACCGCGGGATCCACAGGATCATGGGGACGTTCCTCGGGCTGGTGGTGGTCGCCGTCGTACTGCTTCCCGGGCCCTGGGCCCCGCTGCGCTTTTTCCCGGGGGCGGAGGCCGCGGTGCTGGCGCTGCTGGTGATCGTCTTCCAGTTCACCACCGAGCTGTTCATGACCCGGCACTACGGGCTGGCGATGGTCTCGTTCACGCCGGTGATCCTGCTGATGACCCAGCTGGCGGCGCCGGACGACCCGCAGGTGCTGATCACCGAACGCGCCGTCGAAACCGTGGTGGGGGCCGGCGTCGGAATTCTCGTGGTGGTGCTTATCCGCTCGCGCTTTATCCGCTGGCGCCGGAACCGAGGCCCGGCTCCTGCGGGCGGCGCGGCGGCCCGGCAATGAACCTGTCCGGCACCAGCCGGGCGACGGCGGCCACGATCTTGTAGCGCTTGGTGGGGATCGAGACGGCCTTCCCGCGCTCATTGTCCGCCAGCGCTTCACGGACCACGCGCCCTGGCCGCAGCCACGTCCAACCCGGTGCCACTGACTTGTCCATCCCCATCCGGTCATGGAACTCGGTATGGACAAACCCGGGGCAGACCGCGGTGACCTTCACACCCCGGGGCGAGTACGCGAGGTTCGCCCAGCGGCTGAAGCTGACCAGCCACGCCTTCGCCGCGGAGTAGGAGCCGCGGGGAAGGAAGGCCGCCACACTGGCCACGTTGACGATCCGGCCGGAGCCCCGCTCCAGCATGCCCTGCAGGGCGGCGTGGCAGAGCTCCATCGCCGTCTGCACATGCAGCTTCAGGTGCTTGCGCTCATCATCGATCGGGTTCTCATCGAAGTTGTGCAGCAGCCCGATGCCGGCATTGTTCACCAGCATGTCCACCGGCCGTGACGGGTCGGACAGGCGTCCGACGACGGCGGCCACGCCGCCGTCATCGGTCAGGTCCGCGGTCAGCACCTCAGCCGTGGTTCCGTACCGCCGCTGCAGCTCGTCCGCCGTGGCCTGCAGCCGGGCCGTGTCGCGGGCAACGAGCACCAGGTTGTTGCCCTGTTCGGCCAGCTGGCGGGCAAATTCGGCGCCCAGTCCCGCTGTGGCACCGGTGACGAGGGCTGTGGGTCTGGCGGTGTTCGGGGTCATGCCCACAGCCTAGCTGCCCGGGCCTGCGAAGTGGCCGGTGAAGTTGCCCCGCCCCGAAATCAGGCGAATGTGGCCAGCGGATTGGTGAGCCTGCCTGCCTTCTGGAGGCCGCCGGACGGGTCAGCCAGGTCGAGCATCTGCTGGTTGTTGCGCAGCTGCAGCCGGTTCAGGCAGGACAGCTCGAAGTCCGGGGCGAACAGATCGTGGCGGGCAAACTGGTCCGCGAGCTCCGGATGCCCGGCCTGGTAGTCGCGAACGGCTTCGGCCGCAGTGCGCCAAAACTCCTCGCCGCTCAGCACGCCGTCTTCCTCGAGGAGGGCTGCAAGGAAGCGGAAGATGCAGTCGAACACGTCGGTGAAGATGGACAGGACTTTATCGCCGTCGGGAATGTCCGCCTTGATCCGGGACACGTCCTCGGGCAGGTCGAGCCTGTCCCCCATCACCACTATCTCCTCGGCGATGTCCTTCATGATGGCCCGGACCGGCACGCCGTCCTCAAGGACCAGGATCACGTTCTCGCCGTGCGGCATGAACGCCAGCTCGTACCGGTACAGGCAGTGCACCAGCGGCACGAGGTACGCCTCGAAGTACTGCCGCAGCCACGCCGCCGGCTCCAGCCCGGACCGCTCAATCAGCGCCGACACCATGGGCCTGCCCGCGGCGTCCACATGAAGGAGCGAGGCCATGGTGGCCAGCTGCTGGCCGTCCTCGAGCAGCGGGAGCGGGCTCTCGCGCCACAGCGCGGACAGCATCTTCCGGTACGGCGACCCCTTCGCGGAGGCCGCCTCGTAGTAGCTGTTGTGGTAACCGATCGCGGCCACTTCGCGGATCATGGCAAGGCCCCGGCCCTGCAGCGTTTTGTCACCGGCAATGAGGTCCTGGAGCCAGTCATTGATGGCCGGCGTTGCCTTCATGTACTGCGGCGATAGCCCGCGCATAAACCCCATGTTCAGGACGGACATGGCTGTCTTCACGTAGGTCTTGTCCGGTGCCGTGGTGTTGAAGAACGTGCGGATGGACTGCTGCGCCTGGTAGCTGTCGGCCCCGGTGCCGAGGCGGACGATGTGCCGCTGGGCGATCTCGGCGGCGAACGTGACCGTCAGCTTGTTCTCCCACTGCCACGGATGCACCGGCATCAGGAAATACTGGGCCGGGTCGAGGCCAAGGGCAGCGAGTTCGGCGTCGAAGACGGCCACGGTGGCGGCCCCGAGTTCGGCTTCAAAGTGCCCGGCGTAGTCCAGCCCGGCGCTGGAGGTGAAGACCGCCTTGCTGCGGTGCACCGCGATCCACTCCAGCTGCACCGGAGCGCCTGCCTCAGGGGCAAAGGCACGGTAGTCGGCGATTCCGAAGCCCAGCCGGCCGTTGTTGGCCACAAAGCACGGGTGCCCCTCGGTCATGCTGCGTTCGATCGCCTGGAAATCCGTGGCGGCATCCGCTCCCCCGGTAACGCCGGCCACCAGCTCCGCCGACGACGGCTGGCCCATCCACTGCTTGAACGCGTGGCTGGAGAGCGTGCTGCTGATCTCCTCGAGGTAGACGGGAAGCATCTCCTCCCGGATGCCGAGGGTGCCGGAGAACTCGGTGACGAACCGCAGCGCATCCACCGGCGCGACCTGCCCGTCCCTGCTGCAGGTGATGGAGTCTGCATCCACGGACCAGTGGTCCAGCTGCAGGATCCGGGCGGCGAAACGGTATTCGGCGGTGCCGTCGTCGCTGCGGACCCGGTATGTGCTGTTCCCGAGCGGTTCCGGAACAAGGATCCGCTCGTGCGAGAACTCGGCGAGCGCCTTGCGGACCAGGTGCCGGTTGGCAACAGCCCAGCGTTCGGGCGAGAGGTGGTCTGCCGCGTTGCCTGCGGCCAGGACGGATTCAAGTTCAACGGTGGTCACAGTGCTGCTCCCTGATGAATGGGGGTTGAAGAACGGGCTGCGCGGGCGGACTCGAACGACTCCCGCGTGCAGAAACTCAGGAGGGCCTGCTTGTCCGGCAGGGTCACCTCGCCGGCGGGCTCAAAGCCCAGCCGGGCGTTGAGGACATGGATCTTGGTGTTGCGGGCGTCGGGCTCCACCACCACGCGGTCCACGCCGGGCTTTTGGAAGAGCCGGTCCAGGACCGATTCCATGACATCGGCGGTGAACCCGTTGCGCGGTGTCCCCTGCGGCGGAGCCACCAGCAGGTGCATGCCGATATCGCCGGGCTGGACGGCGTAGACGGCATTGAGCGGCGAGGAAGCCGGCAGGTACTCCTCCATCAGGAAGGCCGGCACGCCGTCGTCCATTCCCAGCAGCGCATGGTGGTGCCCGCTGGACTGGATCTTGGCATACTCCTCGGTGACGTCCTCGACCGTCGCGTTCAGCATCCCCCAGAACGAGGCGTACGGGCGGGTGACCCAGCCGTGGAGGAGCTGTGCATCCTCCTGCGGATCGAAGCAGCGGAACGTAAAGCTCATGCGGGCACTCCCATCTGCGCGGCTGCTCCGGCGGACAGACCAGCCGGCGCGGCAGCCTGTGCTGCGGCGCCGGGAACCGCACCGGGTGCGCCGAACTCCTGGAAGGCGATGCTGCGCTCCACCGGATAGACCTCGCGGCCCAGGATTTCCCGGAGGATGCACGAGTTCCGGTAGGCGGCCATGCCGAGGTCCGGCGTGACGAAGCCGTGGGTGTGGAGTTCGGCATTCTGGACGAAGATCTCGCCGGGCTCGACGCCGGTGCTGTAGTTGCGCTGCACGGCGAACCTGCCGGCGCCGTCCCGGGCAATGCGCTCCTGCACGCCGCCCAGAAATGCCGGCTCGCGGTAGGCGTAACCGGTGGCGAGAACCACCGCTTCCGTCTCCAGCGAATAGTCCGACTCCTGCTCGCCGTGCGACAGTTCCAGCGTGTGGGACCCGGTGGAGGCGTTCCAGGCGGCTCCGGTCACCGTTGAATGGGTGAGCAGCCGGGTGTCCACGATTCCGGAGAGGCTCTTGGTGTACAGCAGGTCGTAGATCGCGTCGATGAGATCCGAGTTGATTCCCTTGTAAAGGTTCTTCTGGCTCCTGATGAGCGAGTCGCGCCGCTCCTGCGGAAGGCCGTGGAAATAGTCGACGTACTCAGGCGATGTCATTTCCAGCGTGAGCTTGGTGTACTCGAGCGGGAAGAACCTGCCCGAGCGCGTGACCCAGTTGAGCTGGTATCCGTGCGTGTCGATGTCCTGGAGCAGTTCGTAGTAGATCTCCGCCGCGCTCTGGCCGCTGCCCACGATGGTGATGCTGCGCCGCTGCTGGAGTTCGCTTTTCCGGGCCAGGTAGTCCGCATTGTGGAGGACAGTTCCGCCGGCTGCCAGAATCCCGCGGCAGGCGTCCGGAACGTAAGGCGCTGTGCCGGTGCCAAGCACCAGCCGGCGAGCACGAAGCACCTCAGGCCCGGCCGGGCCGTTCACCGAAAGCGTGTACACGCCGTCGTCGAACGTTACTTCGGTGACGTCAGTGCCAAACCGGACCGACGGCAGCTGGCCGGCAACCCACTGGCAGTACTGGTTGTATTCGGCGCGCAGCGGATAGAAATTTTCGCGGATGTAGAACCGGTAGAGCCGCCCGGTCTGCTTGAGGAAGTTCAGGAACGAGTACGGCGACGTCGGGTCCGCCAGGGTCACGAGGTCCGCCATGAACGGTACCTGCAGATGCGCGGGCTCCAGCATCATGCCGGGATGCCAGTCGAAGGATTCGCGGCGCTCGAGGAACACGCCGTCCAGCCCTTCGACCGGTTCGCTCAGCGCGGCGAGGCCCAGGTTGAAAGGCCCGACGCCGATGCCGGCGAAGTCGTAGACGCGGCCTGTGTCTGAAGCCCTGAAGCTTGGGGTGCTGAAGTTTGGGGTGCTCATGCGTGTGCCTCCGTGCGTGCTGTGTAACCGGTAGCTGAACCGGCGAGCAGGGTTTCGCCGGTGCTTCGAAGGAGGCTGACGATCTCGAGGATGTCCTCAAGCGTTGCCTCGGCGTTGAGGAGCGTGAATTTCAGGTAGTGCCGGCCCGCGACCTTGGTGCCGGCCACCACAGCCTGCCCGGATGCGAACACAGCGGCGCGGATGGCCGGGTTCAGCTCGTCGGCAGCGTCCTCCGGAAGCCGTGTGCCATCTTCCAGGACCGGCCGGTACCGGAAAACCAGCGTGCTCAGCTGGGGCTCGGCCGCGAGTTCAAAGTCGTTGTCCGCTGCAAGAACGGAGCCCACCCGGGCTGCCAGGTCGATCGCCTCGTCGAGGAGCGCGCCCACAGCATCGGCGCCCATGATCCGGAGCGTCAGCCACAGCTTGAGGGCGTCGAACCGGCGGGTGGTCTGGATGCTCTTGTCCACCTGGTTGGGGATCTCGGCCCGCGCGGCGGTCTCGGGGTTCAGGTAGTCGGCGTAGTAGGTGACGTGGCGCAGCATTGCGCCCTCGCGCACCAGCAGCGCACTGGAGCTGACGGGCTGGAAGAAGGTCTTGTGGAAGTCAACGGTGACGGAGTCCGCCAGCCGGATGCCGTCCAGGAGGTGGCGGTGGCGGTTGGAGACCATGAGCCCGCCGCCGTAGGCCGCATCGACATGGAACCAAGCTCCGTAGGCTCCGGCCAGGGCAGCCAGGTCAGCCAGCGGATCCACCGCGCCGAAGTCCGTGGTGCCTGCCGTAGCCACCACCGCCATCGGAACCAGGCCTTCCTTGGAGGCCGTGGCCAGGGCGCTGGCCAGGGCCGCCGGATCCATCCGGTGGTCCGCCGCGCAGTCGATGGACACGACCGCGTCGAACCCGAGCCCCAGCATGGAGGCCGACTTCTGGATGCTGAAGTGGCTGTCCACGGAGGTGAAGATCCGCAGCTTCTCCAGCAGCAGCGGCAGGCGCTTCCCCTCGTTGGCCGGGTCCTGGCGGAGCTGCGCCACCGCGTGGTTGCGCGCGATGAGCAGGGCCTGCAGGTTGGACTGGCTGCCGCCGGAGGTGAACACGCCGTCCGCCTCGTCGCCCAGCCCGAGCCGCCCGGCGGTCCAGTCGATGAGGCGGCGCTCGATCATGGTGGCGCCCGCGCTCTGGTCCCACGTGTCCATGGATGAGTTCACTGCCGAGAGCACCGCTTCCCCCACCAGCGCCGGGATGACCACCGGGCAGTTCAGGTGTGCGGCGTACTTGGCATCGTGGAAGTACACGGCGTCGCGCAGGTACGTGTGCTGCAGTTCCTCGAGGGCGGCAGCGGTGTCCGGCAGTGGCTGCTCCAGGTCAACAGCGGCCACGCGGCGCTTCATCTCCGCGGGGCTGACACCGGTGAACGGCTGGGAGGTGCGCTCAAGCTTGGTGGCCACCGTGTTGACGCCCTGCAGCACCTGGGCCACGTAGCGCGGGGCGTTCCGTGCATTGAACAGCTGGTTGCTGGCGGCGAGGGCCAGTTCCACGCCCGACCCGAAGTCCATGCCGGCGGGCTCCTGGAGAGGTTCCTGGACGGGTGCCTGGGCAGGTGCCTGGGCGGCCGAACGGCCGGATGGCTGCTGGCTCGCTGGCTGTTGGCTAACTGCCTGCTGGCTGAATGGCTGTTGGCTGGGTCGTTTGGGGGCGCAGGTTCCCGTTCCATCATCGAAGTCCACGCGTGGTTCCTCCACGTCGGGCAGCAGCGTCATTGGGTCGTCCTTTTGTCGGCGTGATGTGAGACCGGCACCAGCCACTGGCGCCAAGCAAGGTAAACCTTACTTAGGTGCGCCTTTTAGTCAAACTTTTATGATGTAATTCCGAAAACCCGCGAAACGGCGGGGTTTTTTCTGCGTCACTCGTAGTCATTGACTTTCGTGAGGAGGCGGAAAGTCACATAATGTCCACCCGCGACAGCGGGGGGCGGCCGGGGTAGAGTTTCTGCACAGTGATTTCCGGCATAGCGACTTCTGGCACGGCGCTATCTGTCGAGAGGCGCCGGCTGCAGCAGGAAGCAGGGGGACATGTCAGGCAATGAGCATGATCCGTTGAATTTTCGGGAAGTGGATGCGCAGGGGAACACCACCGGCTACGGGCGGGTGGCGCCTGCCGGAGGCTTTGGCCAGGCAGGTTCCGGGCGCACAGGTTTTGGGCAGGCAAGCACCGGGCAGCCAGGCCCCGGACAGACAGGCACCGGGCCGCCGGGTCCCGTGCCGGGACAGCCGGCCCCCTACGAGGAGGCGGACCCGGGGCAGCGGAGCGGCCTGGGGGTAAACCCCTTCATCGCAGCGCTCTGGGTGTTCGTGGCGGTCCTGCTGGTGTCGCCCTTCGCCGTGTTCACGCTCGCGCAGGAATCACTGAACTCAAACACCGAGCCACAGATCATGCCCGTGAGCTACATGTGGATTACATTCGCGCCCCAGATCCTTTTCGCCGGGCTCGTGGGATTGCTCGGCCTGGTTTTCTGGCACGCAGCGCAATGGCAACGGAAGCGCGCGAAGCAGCTCCCGCCGTCGTAATCGTCCGGTTCTACCCGGCGGAGACCTCGCTTGCCAAGGGGTCGGCGCCGGGCTGCGCCTCCGGCGCGGACCCTTCCGGGGATCCGTCGTCCGGTCCGGCTCCAGCGAGGCGGCGCCGCCGAAGTTCGTCGGTCACCTGAAGGAACCAGAAGCGGGCACCAATGACAGGGCTGGGCGTGTCCAGGTGCCGGAAGAGCCCGTCCGCCAGGCGCGCCAGCGGGGCGTCCGGCATGGCCGCAAGGGTTGCGGCCGGATCCACTGCCACGTTCAGCGATCCGTCCAGGAGGCGGCACAGTTCCTCGTCGGACATCTCACCGGCCACGATGTCGTCACGGATGGCTTCGCCGTTCACCGCCGCGCCGGTCATCGCCCGCCTCCGGCCGGTCCAAAGCAGTGCTCGCGGAAGTCTGGAGTAGCGCGCAGGGGATACTCCATCCGCACCGGCGCACGCAGTTTTTGATTCAAGAGGTCCCCAAAAATGAGAGTCCGAAGGCCAACTGCTTAGCCCTGCCCGATCGTACGGAAATGTCCCCCCGGTCACAAGTTCCGCGGGACCCGCGCGCCGTGCGGAAGCGTCCGTCAGGTGCCCAGAAGCTTAGGGGCGGCCGCCTCAGGCCAGTCGATGCACTGCGTGTACACCTCGTGTTTGCGCAGATACCGGGCGGTAAAGGGGCAATGCGGAATGATCCGCTTTCCTGACGCCACAACGTCATCGAGGGCAAAGTGGACGAGCACCTTGGCCAGCCCCTGGCCCTGGAACTGCTCAGCCGTCTGCGTGTGGATGAAATCCACGTGCCCGGGCTTGTCCACGAACCTGACTTCCACCGCCAGCTTCCCGCCCACGTGCAGTTCGTAGCGGTGGAGCGCATCGTTCCGGAACGTGGTGACGTCCGGGGTGAAATGGTCCTCGGTGGCTGCCGTGTTCTCCGTCATGGTTCGACATTGGCACTTAAAGGCTGTGCTGGCAATGGCCGGGTGCCGCGCGCGGGAACACGTCCCAGCAACAGCACGGCCAGGGCGAAGCAGGCGGCGCCGCTGCCCAGGAGTCCCAGCGTCAGGCCGTTGAGGGCGGCGTCAGCCACCGGAACAAAAACGACGACGGCGGCGGTCACCACGGCGGCCGGTGCCCGGCCCCGTGAGTGCATGGCCGGCGTCGGCCGTTCCTCCAACCGCCCGAACACGAGCACCGCGGGCAGCAGGAGCAGGACCACCCCGAGGAAAACGAGCGGGCGCGACCACCACCATTCCGCGGTGCCCGAGGCGGGTTTGGGGAAGTCGGTCAGCAAAAGGAACCCGGCCATGGCTGCCAGCAGCGGCAGATGCCAGAGATAAACGGTCATCGCATGGCGGCCCGCAACGGCCACCACCGCACGGATCCAGCGCACGGCGGCGATGGCGGTCAGCAGGGCACGGGACAGCTGCAGCACCGCAGCCTGCGAGATGCCCAGCAGGAACAGGCTGAGGTTGGGCGGATTCAGGTTCACCAGCATGTTGTCGCGGTACAGGCCCAGCATCACCAGGACGAGCATCAGCAGGTTGCTGGCCGCCGCCAGCCCCACAAGCTGCGACCTGCTCCAGCGGTCCAGCCAGCCATCCGCTACAAGGAACCCGAGCTGCTGCACGGCGCACCACACGAACACCATGTTGATGTAGGCGAGCGTCGGGAAAGCGCCGCGGAAGCAGTCCACGGTCACCACCAGCGCCACCAGCCCCAGGAGCGTCAGCCACGGGGCACGCTGGTGCAGCCGGACCAGGAACGGGATGTTCAGCTGGGCCGCCAGGTAGGCCGCAAGGAACCACAGCGGCATGCCCGCCCCGCTGGCCAGCAGCTGCACCACCTGCGGATCCACACCGGCCAGCAAAGCACCCCAGAGGCCAACGAACATCACCGCCAGCAGGGCCGTCGCCGGGCGCACCAGGCGCAGCAGGCGGGACTGGACGAACTCAAAGCCGTTGCCACCACGGGCCTGCATGCGCCGCCAGGACTGCGCCCCGGTGATGCCTCCGGCTACGAAGAACAGCGGCATCACCATGAAGACCCAGATGACCGGCTCGAACCAGTCCTGCTCGGCCAGGGTGTTTTCGGTGGTCACGGTGCCGTCGGGGTGCAGCACCGGGCTGGTCATCATGCAGTGCCCCACTACCACGAGGGCAAGGCAGATAAAGCGTGCCAGATCGATGGCCAGGTCGCGGGCGGGCACGGTCACGTCCCGCCCGGTCCCGGGCTCCAAGGAATTCTTCATGGCGCCCCCACCAATGGAACTCGCTTACGTCGTTGTGTTTTCCATTGTGCTCCTGCTGGCCCGTCTATGGCGGGATGGAGTTTTCCGGGTCAGCGGCTGAGGATTGCCAGCGTGCTGGTGCCGAAGTCCTTCGCGGCGGCATTCCATTGCGCCAGCAGCCCCTGCAGGTTCTCGCCGTCGGCCCTGTACCCGGGAAGCTGTTCCTCGAGGGTGGCAAGGACGCCGGTGCGGAGCTCCGTGTTGAAGTTGACCTTGCCCACGTTCATGGCCGGGGCCTTGGCCAGCTCGTCGGCCGGGATGCCGGACGCACCATGGAGCACCAGCGGGATGTGGGTCCGCACGGCGATGTCCTGCAGGACGTCCCAGCGCAGCCGGGGCTCCCCCTTGTACTTCCCGTGCACGTTGCCCACGGCCACCGCGAGCAGCTGCGCCCCTGTCCGCGCCACGAAGTCCTCCACCTGGGCGGAGTCGGTGAGGCCGGCAACCTCGTTCCCGGCGGCCTCCCCTTCGGCCCCGAACGCCTTGTCCTCGTCGCCCGCCAGGCCGCCGAGCTCAGCCTCCAGGACCACGCCGGCATGCCCTTCAGCCTCGAGCGCGGCCCGTACAGCACACACCAGGGCGATGTTTTCTTCGTACGGAAGAGCCGAACCGTCCGCAAGGACAGAGTCCGCCCCGGCCGCGACGGCAGCGGTGATGACGTCTATGTCGGTGGCGTGGTCCAGCTGCACGGAGACCGGCACGGAGGCGGTGTCGGCCAGTCCCCGGAGGGCCGAGATGAGCCGCAGGCCATTAGCCGTGGCGGCAGTCTTGGGCGCCACCAGGAGGATGACGCCGCGCTGTGCTTCCTCCGCGGCGCTCACGACTGCCAGGGCCGTGGTGAAGTCGTAGCACGTGAACGCCGGGACGGCCGACCCCTGCTTGAGGGCGCCGACCACCAGCTCATCGAGTTGTGCCCGCATCAGCCCTCCCCGGTGGTGCGCTTGGTGGGGGCAACCACCTTGATGACGGCGGAGTCGTCCGCGGCGGCCAGCCCGTGGGCCTGGCCCAGCAGGTACAGCTGCTCGGCGGCGGCGGCAACGGGGGTCGCCAGCCCTGCACTGCGGGTCGCCTTGCCCACGATGCCCATGTCCTTGACGAAGATGTCCAGCCGGCTGAGCACTTCCGCGCCCTCCTCGGAGTAGGCCTCCAGGATGCGGGGTCCGCGGTTGGACAGCATGAAGGAGCCCGCGGCCCCGGCTTCGAGGGCGGCCAGGGTCTTGGCCTGGTCCAGGCCGAGGGCGTCGGCCAGCGCCATGGCCTCGGCGGCCGCCGCGATGTGGATACCGCACAGCAGCTGGTTGACGGTCTTCAGCGCCTGCCCGTCACCGGGCTTGTCGCCGACCACGGTCAGTGTGGAGGCGAGCAGCTCCAGGACCGGACGCGCCGATTCCAGCGCTGCTGGCTCGGCTCCGACGACGATCAGCAGGTCGCCTTCGCCTGCACGCTTCGGGCCGCCGGACAGCGGGGCATCCACGAGTCCGACGCCGAACTCCGCCAGGCGGGCCACGGTGGACGGGATGGCTTCCGTGCCCACCGTGCTGGTCAGGATGACGACGGCGCCGGGCTTCAGTACCCAGGCCACGCCGTTCGCGCCGAACAGGACGTCATCCAGCTGTTCGCTGTTGCGGACCGCCAGCAGCAGGGCGTCGGTGTCCTGGGCGGCGTCCCGGGCGGAAGCGAAGGTCTTCACGCCGGCCTCTTCGGCGAGGCGCAGGCGCGGCTCGGCGATGTCGAACCCGTGGACGGTCAGCTGGCTGGCGAGGCGGGATGCCATGGGCAGGCCCATGGCGCCCAGGCCGAGGACGGTGACTGTGTAATTCGAGGTCATGGTGTTCCTTCTAGAAAGTGTTGCTGAGCTTGCTGGTGACCTGGGCGAGTGACTCATCGTCACCGACGTTGCCGGCGAAAACGATGTACGGAATCCCCTTCGCCGGGCCGTCGACGGGCTCCCACAGGCTCACGATGCCGGGCAGCATGGGCCCGCGGACAATGGCGTGCCGGATCTCCAGCCCGTGAGCGGCAACATCCGAGGACGTGATGCCGCCCTTGGCGATGACGAACCGCGGCGGGAAGGTCTTCAGCGTCCGGTTCACCACGGCGACGACGGCGGCGGACACGGTCCGCGCGATCCGCAGGCTTTCGGCCGGGTCATCGGTTTTGATGAGCAGGCGGCTGGTGTGGACGATAACGTCGCCGCTGCGCAGCGCTTCGACGACGGTGTCCACCGTCTGGTCGAGGTAGGCGGGTGCCTCCTCGCCGAGGAGCTTCTCGACGTCGATCTCCACGATGCGGGCACTGCTGTGCCGGTCCGTGAGCACCTTGAGCTGCCGGGTGGTCACGCCCACGTGGGAGCCGACGACGATCAGGCCGCCGGCCTCGGACGGGGTGTTGCCCGCGTAGGCTTCCTCGCCACTGAGTTCAGGCCTGATGTCCTGGCCGATCCGGGCGCGCATGAACGGCGGGCCCACCCGGTACAGCAGCTTCTTGCCGCGGCGCTCGGCCTCTTCGAGTCCCAGGGCCAGGGCGCGCATGTCGTTTTCGGTGACGATGTCCACCACGATGGGGGTGGACGCCGTGGCCGGTTCAATCGCGTCAGCGATCGCCTTGGCAGACACCTCGGGCTGCCCGGTGGCGGAGCCGGCGCGGATGATGTTCAGGTCCAGCACAATGACGGACTCGGCGGCGAAGCGGCCCTGGGACTTCTCTTCCACATACTTGGCCATCTCGGAGTTGGCGAAGCCGAAGGTGGCGTCCTTGGCGAACTCGGTCTCGGCCACCGGGGTCAGTCCGCCGGCCTCCGGTCCGCGGGTGTAGTGCACGCCGCCGATGGTGATGCGGCCGGCGTCGGGGAAGGCAGGAACCATGACGACGCCGTCGGTCGCCTCGCCGCTTTCCGCCGCCACGGTGGCTGCGATGACATCCGGTTCCAGGGGAAAGTGTCCGCGCAGGGTCGAATCGCTGCGGCTCACAAAGCCGAGCCGGACCTCCCCTTGGCCGTCACGGGCCGCGGCGAGGGCGTTGCGGACTACCTCCTCATTGCGTGCAGCCGCTTCTCCCGGGTCAAGGCTGCGGGTGTTGGTCAGCACGTAGACGGCGGGCTTACCCTGATGGAGAGCCCACTGGAAGTCCGCAACTTCCCAGCGGGTGAGCACGGGCAGGTCTGCAACGGACTGCGTGCCGGTGGGGTCGTCGTCGAGCACCACCAGAACGCGCGGTGACGTGGCGGCGGTGGCGGCCACAGCGTCGGCGACCTGCCGGGCAGGGATCTGGAGTTCGGCGGGGAAGGCGGCCAGAACATCGGATTCGAGGGGCACTGTGCACTCCGTTGTGTCGGATCTGTCTAGGGACTGACGTGTCAGATGTCAGACATCTGGCGTTTGATGCTAGTGTGGCATAACGCACAGCACGTGCGCAAGTACACTTTTTGCACACATCCCCGGCCAATAAAGGCCGCACACGCTGAACGGAAGAAATGGCACGCAAATCACTGGTGGGTGTCGTCGCCGACGAACTCCTTGACCGCATCATCTCCGGGGAATTTCCGCCAGGCAGCAGCGTGCCGGGGGAACTGGAGCTCAGCGCACGCCACGATGTCAGCCGCATGACAGTGCGAGAGGCGATGAAGACCCTGGAGGCGCAGCGCATCCTTAGCGTGGAACGCGGCCGCGGCACGTTCGTGAACCCACTGAACCGCTGGTCGTCACTGGAGGCGGTGCTGCGGGCCGCCTCCGAGGGACAGAATGGCGCGGCCGCCGCGGTCCAGCTGATCGAGCTGCGGCGGATGCTGGAAACGGGCGCCTGCGAGCTGGCGGCGCACCGCATTACCGACGCCGAGCTTGACGGCCTCCGGGACTGTGTGGCGGACATGCGGAAGGCACACCAAAGCAATGATGTGGCCAGTTTTGTCGCAGCCGACCTCGCGTTCCATGACCAGATTCTGCACGCGTCCGAGAACGTGTTCGTGGCCGTGCTCTTCGAACCTCTGCACCGCGTTCTCGAAAAGGGGCGGACGGAGACCTCGAACGTGCCGGACATCCAGGAACATGCCATCGGGCACCACCAGAACATTTACGAGGCCCTGGCTGTAAGGGATCCGCAGCGCGCACGCAACGCCATGGACGCCCACATGCAGCAGACCCTCGACGACCTCAGAAGCTACGTGCTGGAAGTCCCCGAGGAATCATGTCAAGATGCCCGCCTGGGTTGATTCGTGGAATCATTTGATTTTGCCCGGATGGCGGGCTGCTTCTTGGGGGCTTGCTTGGCGGTGGTCAGGGTCAGGAGCTCTGTGCAGAGGGCCTGGATCTGGCGTTGGATGGCGGCCGGGTTCAGTGGCCGGTTTTCACGTTTCAGGCGGGCTTTGGTGGCTTTGGTGACGGTGCCGGTGTCGGCCAGGACGCGCTGGAACGGGGTGGCGGGCGCGTCGTAGGTCTTGGTGACCTTCGCGCCGGTCCGGACTTTCGCGACGAGTTTTTGCTGGGGTCCGAAGTGGTTGGTCAGCAGCCGCTGGAGCGCCCAGATCCGGTTCAGCAGTTCCAGCTCGCCGGGTGTGTCGTAGCGGTGGTAGCCGACGGTCTGACGGATGACGTGCCAGTTCTTCTGCTCGACATGGGCGCCGTCGTTCTTGTTCCCGGACCGGGACCGGGTGAAGGTCAGTTTCTCCTGCTCACACCAGCGGAAGAGTTCCCAGTTGATGAACTCCGAACCGTTGTCCGAATCGATCCCCAGGATCGGAAACGGGAACGCGGCGGTGGCGTCCTTGATCGCCGCGAAGACCCATTTCTGCGCCTTGTTCCGCACCGACCGGGTCTCCGTCCAACCGGTCGCGATGTCAGTGATATCAAGGGTGAAGCAGAACTCGCCCTGGTTATTGCCGCCCTCGTGGCCGACCAGATCGATCTCCACGAACCCGGGCACCGCATCATCCCACTCGGCCCAGGTCCTCACCGGAATCGAGTCCTTCAGCAGCGTTCCAGGTTTGGTGTGGGACCGGCCGCGGGGCTCCAGTTTCGCCCGGTCGGCCTTGAGCCGGCGGTCGATGGTCGCCGGTGAGATCGTCAGCAGCTGGGCCGCCGTGGCGGCGTCAATGCGGAGCTCTTTAAACCGCCGCAGCCGCGGGACCAGGTCCGGCAGCGCTGCTGCGAGGAGCCGCCCGCAGGGCGTTCCCTGGACCGCCCAGCAGAACCGCAGCGCCTCGATCACCGGTTCCCCGTACAGAGGCGGCCGAGTCGGCCTGGGCAGCACGGCCCTCAGTACCAGCGCCTGCCGCAGGGCCTTGCGGGCGTGGTCGCGGTGCCATCCCGTCGTCGCGCACAGCTCATCGAGAATCTGCTTCTTCACGGCCCGGTCCGAGCGGGCGTAGCGGGTGGCGATGACCTTCGTGACAGCCCTGCGTTCACTCATCGAAAGCTCCATGGCTCACAGTGCCGACACGGCAAACGCCACCCCGGCGGACACGCCGCTACGCGGGCATTCTCAAATGATTCTTCGAATACCGCTACGCGGGCATCTTTCATGAGTCAACGCGAAGTCTAGTTCCGCGGCGCCCCGTCCGATACTCTGCAGGAACGGCCCGCAGCCGGGTATGGATGGCGATCACGAGGAGCGAAGATGTCTAACAACACCTACAGCATTTCTGAAATTGTCGGAACCTCAACAGAAGGCGTCGACGCGGCCGTCCGGAACGGAATAGCCGACGCCGCCAAAACCCTGCGGAACCTGGACTGGTTCGAAGTCAAGGAGATCCGCGGCCACCTCGAGAATGGCCAGGTGGCCGACTGGCAGGTCACGCTCAAACTCGGATTCCGCCTGGAACGGGAGTAGATCCCGCCGCATAGTAACGGAGATCAGTGATGCGGCGCCGGCTGTTGTTCAGCGGCGCCGCATCACTTGCTTAATCCTGGCCGGCAGCGCTGCGCCGCCACACAGTGGGGACCCCGCGGAAGGCGGGAAACACCTGTCCCTCAAAGAAGGCATGGGCCTCGTCCGGCGAGCCCGCGGGTGTCCACATTCCCGACGCCGGGCAGTGGGTTCCGGTGGAAGCTGAGGGCGTCTGGCGTTCCCGGAGCAGTGCGATGCGTTTCATCGTTGAAGGTCATCCTTAGTTTTGGAGGGCGGGAGAAGTTCTCCCCCAAGGCTAGGAAAAGCGGCGCCGGGGCCCAATGGACGAATGGATAAAATACTCTGGTCCTGCTGGGCAGGGGTACAGGAGTTCCGGGTGTCCGCGCCAAGGCTGCCAAGCAGCGCCAGCGCATCCGCTGAAGGCGATCCCGGCTGGGCCGAATAGACGCGGAGCGTCTGGTCGGCGTCGTCCGGCAGCACCAGGTTTTCGAAGTTCAGTTCAAGGTCACCCACCTCGGGGTGGTGAAGGCGCACACTGCCCGCCGAACGGGTGGCCACCCGGTGCCCTGCCCACCACTGGCGGAAATGTTCACTCCGCACTGCCAGCTCCCCCACGAGCTGGTTGGCCTGGGCGTCATTGGGATGCCTTCCGACGTCGAGCCGGAGGGCGCCTGCCGCCTCCGCCGTCACCGTCTTCCAGTCGAGGAACAGCTCCCGCGCCCGGGGGTCAAGGACCAGCCACCGGGTGAGGTTCCGCTCGGCAGACGGCAGCTGCGGGAAGTCCGCAAACAGCAGGAAGGCCATCCGGTTACCGGCCAGGACATCAGTCCTGCGCCCGAGGACAAGGGCTGGCACGTCGCCCACGGCGTCCAGGAGTTGCCGAAGCCCGGACCGGATCGCTTGGACGGGCAGGGGCGACCGCGACGACTCTGCGCAGTGCTGGATGAGGTTCATCATGTGGGCCTGTTCGCCGGCGTCGAGCCTGAGCGCCCGCGCCACTGAATCCAGGACGGCACGCGACGGGTGGATGTTCCTGCCCTGTTCGAGCCTCGTGTAGTAATCCGTGCTGACGTCCGCCAGCCGGGCGATTTCCTCCCGCCGCAACCCGGGCACGCGCCTCGCGCCTGTGCTGCCAACGATGCCCACGTCCTCCGGTTTCAGCCGTGACCGCATTGCCCTCAGGAATTTGCCGAACTCGGCGCTCTGACCCATGGCCTCCATTGTGCCTGCCCCCGCGCACCGTTTCTACAACGTAGGTAGGACTGGTAATCCTAGGAAAAACAGGGAGAGCCATAGCTGCTGACTCCGGAGCCCGGGGTGCATAGGCTCGGAAGGAGCCCCGCGCCCCATCCTGGCGCCTGGCGTACCCAACATCACGGATTATCAAGCCGCACCATAAAGGAGAAGACATGCAGCAGACTCCCGAGCCCACAGTTCACGGGACGGGTACAGGTTCGGTCCCCCAGGCCCTTGAGATCCCGCAGGTCGTCCTCAACAACGGTGTTCCCATCCCGCAGCTGGGATTCGGTGTTTTCCAGGTACCCCCGGAGGAGACGCAGCGGATCGTCGAGGACGCCCTGGAAGCTGGCTACCGCCACATCGATACCGCGGCGGCCTACCGGAACGAGGCCGGGGTGGGCGCTGCGATTGCCGCATCCGGCATCCCGCGCGAGGAACTCTTCATCACCACCAAGCTGCGCAACGGCGAGCAGGCCAATACCCGGGAGGCGTTCGAGAACAGCCTAAAGGCGCTGGGGCTGGACTTCGTGGACCTGTACCTGATCCACTGGCCAGTGCCTTCCCAGGGCCTCTACACCCAGGCCTGGAAAACACTGGAAGAGATCCATGCCACCGGCCAGTCCCGGGCAATAGGCGTCTCAAACTTTCTGGACGAGCACCTTGACGCCGTCCTGGCCGACGCCGACATCGTCCCCGCGGTGAACCAGTTCGAGCTCCATCCGACCTTCCAGCAGGCCCCGCTGGCGGCCACGAGCCGTTCCCACGGGATTGCCGTTGAGGCCTACAGCCCGCTGGGCCAGGGTGCGGATCTGGACGCACCCTCGGTAACAGGCCTCGCAAAGGAACACGGCGCCACGCCCGCCCAGATCGTGCTCGCCTGGCACCTGGCAACCGGCAATATCGTTATTCCGAAGTCCGCCGACTCTGCACGGATGCGGGAGAACCTCGCGGCAGCAGCAATCCGGCTAACTGCGGAGGACGTGGAATCAATCAACGCGCTGGAGGCCGGATCCCGCATTGGCGCTGACCCTGCCGTGGCCGCGTTCTCCCAGCTCTGACCCCGCTTCCCGGCTCCAGCGAAAGGACGAACCATCCATGGAGTACACCCATCTGGGCCGTTCCGGCCTCAAGGTTTCCCGGCTTTGCCTCGGCACCATGAACTTCGGCCCGCAAACCGAGGAATCCGAAGCGCACGCAATCATGGACTCCGCCCAGGAGTCCGGCATCAATTTCTTCGACACCGCCAACGTGTACGGCGGGTCGGACCATCGCGGCTGGACAGAGGAGATCATTGGCCGCTGGTTTGGGAAGGGCGGCGAGCGCCGGGAACGCACGGTGCTGGCCACCAAGCTCTACGGCACCATGACAGACCGGCCGAACGAGTCAAAGCTGTCCGCGCTGAACATCCGGCGCGCCCTCGATGCCAGCCTGAAGCGTCTGCAGACGGATTACATCGACGTCTACCAGTTCCACCACGTTGACCGGAACACGCCGTGGGACGAGATCTGGCAGGCCGTTGAAGTGGCCATCCAGCAGGGCAAGATCCTGTACTCGGGCAGCAGCAATTTCGCTGGTTGGCACCTGGCGCAGGCGCAGGAAGCCGCCGCCCGCCGCAACTACACCGGCCTTGTCAGTGAGCAGTCGATCTACAACCTGCTGACCCGGAACATTGAACTGGAGGTCATTCCCGCGGCCCAGCAATACGGGATCGGGATCATCCCCTGGTCGCCGCTGCACGGCGGGCTCTTGGGCGGGGTGCTCAAAAAGGAGCACGACGGCGTGCGGCGGCTGGCCGGGCGGGCAGCGGAAACGCTGGAAAAGCACCGCGACCAGATCCTGGAGTACGAGGACTTCGCCGGGGAGCTCGGCCATGAACCCGGCGACGTTGCACTCGCGTGGCTGCTACAGCAGCCCGGGATTACCGCACCCATCGTCGGTCCCCGCACGCAGGAACAGCTCGGCGCCGCCATCCGGGCTTTGGACGTGACACTGAACGATGATGCGCTCAAGCGCCTGGATGGCATTTTCCCCGGCCACCGCACCGCTCCGGAGGACTACGCCTGGTAACCCGGGCCGCTTTCTGCCGGGCCCCGGAGTCGCCTGCTTAACGGGCGGGCGGCCGCTGGGGATCCTCCAGGGCAGGCTCGTCAGGCTCGCCGTCACGGCCGGTGGGTGGCCCCGGCTTGTCCTGGGGAGGAACTGCGGGTGCTTCCAGGGGCGGGTCCTCGTTGGGGTCGAACGGAAAGCCTGCGGGTGAATCATTTTCAGGCTGGTCCGGCGGATTCTGCTCCGGATCGGCGGGCGTCTCGCTCATGGTTTAGATCCTTTGCTGTCTCGGAGTAACTGCTGGACGGAAAGGCCCGTGCTCCCGCACGGGCCCGCTCCAAGCATTACCAGCGGCAGTCAACGTAAGTCCATAGTCACCAGGCTCCGCGGCGGGCGCCGACGCCGTTAGGCGGGGCAGTCGCTTCTGCAGGTGCCCCTCAGTTCACCATTTCGGTGCTGGAGTGCCGGCCGGTCCTCTTGCCGTCGCTTTGCTCCAGTTCCACGACGTCCCGGCCAAACGAAGCAGCCAAAGCCACCAGCGCCAGGACAACAGCGGCCATGCCGATTCCACCGGGTACGCCGGGCGTTAGTGCCAACAGCAAGGCGAACGGCTGAAAAGCGCCGATAAGCTTACGCAGCCTCTTCACAGGCAGCGTCCGCTTTAGTTCAGGCCGGAACCATCCGGCGACGACGAATGCGTACCACATCAGCCCGATGGCCAGGACCCACGGGCCCACGGCGGGAACAGCCGCACAGGAGAGCACGAGGACAAGGGCCGCATCAGTCTGGACATCCAGCCGGCCTCCCGCCGGGTTCGCGCACTCCAGCCGCCGTGCAACGGTCCCGTCAACCGCATCAAGAACGAATGCTGCCGCTCCCAGCACCACCAGCGGCATGCCGGGAGCGGTTCCGGTGAGCAGGGCGGGAACGGTTGTCGCCGCACAGCACGCCACCAGGACGGCGCGAAGCAGGGTAACGCGGTCCGCAGCCGTGGTCAGCAGCGGCCTGCGATTGAAAACGGAGGCCGCGGCATTTGCCATCACAACAAATCCGGCGCCCAACGCGGCGAGGAAATACGCTGTTTCAGCTTGGGCAGCGGTCAGGATCCAACTCCCGGACACAAGGAAACAAGCCATGGCAACGGCAACGTCCACCACAGCGCGCCTACTGAGCAAGACCTGCATGTGCCTCCTTGCGCTCATGGCAACAACAGGAGGCCCATTGGCATTCCCGACCTGACCTCGGGAGATAGCAAACGGGTCTGGGCAAACTGGCCCCGATAGGAAAGACTCTTCGGCATGGTACAAGCACCATTAATCGGGCTGAACGACGGCAACCGGATTCCCCAAATCGGCCTGGGCACCTGGCCGCTGAATGACCGGGAGGTGAGTGACGCCGTCGTACGCGCTGCGGAAGCCGGGTACCGGCATATCGATACTGCCGTGCGATACCGCAACGAGGCCGGCGTCGGATCCGGTATCCGGGCCAGCGGCCTGGATCGGAGCGAGTTCTTCATCACCACCAAGCTGGACGGGGAGTTTCAGGGTGGAGACCAGGCCATAGCCGGCCTGGAAGGTTCCCTGAAACGCCTGAACCTGGACTACGTGGACTTGCTCCTGATCCACTGGCCACTCCCCCGCCGCGGAGAATTCATCTCCACATGGAAAACTTTTGAGCGGCTGCAAAGGGAAGGAAAGGTCCGCTCGATCGGCGTCTCGAACTTCAAGCCAGCCCACCTGGAAGAACTGATGTGGGAGACGGATGTTGTGCCGGCCGTGAACCAGATCCAGCTCAACCCCTCGATAACCCGCTCCGCCGACTGCATCTACAACGAGCGGCATGGGATCGCCACAGAATCGTACAGCCCCCTGGGGGCGGGATCTGGGCTGCTGTCGGCCCCTGTACTGGCCAGAATCGCCGGCAAACACGGGCGGACAGTGAGCCAGGTGGTGCTGCGCTGGCACGTCCAGCAGGGTCTCGTAGCCATCCCCAAATCAGCTGACCCCCAGCGGATGAAGGAGAACATTGATGTCTTCGACTTTGCCTTGGATGACGAAGACCTGACCGCCATCAGCACCCTCGATGAAGGCCCCGAGGCGGGTGTGAATTCGGACGTCCAGGGCCATTGAAGAATAGCTCCGGACGCGGGCTTACCGCGGATCCTCCCCGCGGGGCGGCTGGAAGCCGACTGGCAATAAAATAGTAAGCATGATTAGTATTGAGCAGAAGGACGAAGCGTACCCGGCAACCCGGGTAACTCCTTTAGATGAAGAAGGAACGATAAAATGGGTTTTTTCGCATTTCTGATTCTTGGCCTTATTGCCGGAGCCATCGCTAAGGCCATCCTCCCCGGCCGGCAGGGCGGCGGCATTTTCATCACGCTGCTGCTCGGTGTGGTGGGCGCTATTCTCGGCGGCTTCATCGGCAGCGCGCTCTTTGGCGTGGGCGTCAACGAGTTCTTCTCGCTGTCCACATGGCTGCTGGCGATCGGCGGCGCTCTGATTGTCCTGCTGGTCTACGGCATGATTACCAAGCGCACCGCACGCTAGACGGAGCAGTGCGGAAACCGGCTCCGGGAACCTCCGGGGCCGGTTTCCCACCCCCATGGCCCGTACGGGCTGAACCAAAACCGAACAGATCCCCCTAAAGAGCAGGAGATCATCATGAAATCCAAACTTCTCTTCGGCGCCGGAATCGCTGCAGGCTATGTGCTCGGATCGAGGTCCGGCCGGGCAGCGTACGACAAGCTCAAAGCACGGGCCGCAGGAATCTGGGACAGCAAGCCGGTCCAGGACAAGGTCACGGCAGCTACTGAAGCGGTCAAGGAAAAGGCCCCGGAGGTCGGGGACCAGCTGGCGGAAGCCGCGCGCCGGGCGGGAACCGTTCTCGGCTCGGCCATGCACCGCGACACACACTCTGATGCTGCTTCAAGTGGTTCTGCGTCTGCCGGCACTTCTGCGGACAGCTCGCACGTGCCGGCCCACAGCACGCATCCGGAAACGGTGAACCTGGGGACCTCCGACGTGGAGACCGGTCAGGCCGGTGCCACCACCAACGTGAATCCGAATAAACAGTAGCTTCGGCTGCTGAAGCCTGCATCCAAGGCGGTGTGGGCAACAAGCAAAAATGTCAGCCCCCTCTGACAATCTTTTCCTGTGGAAGCTATCGGGGGAAATGCAGGCAGCGTCTCAGGCCGGGCAGCAGTGCCCGGCCTGAGTGCTGCCCCAATGCGCAGCGTCCACGCTTCCGGGCGTCCGGCTTTAGCCGGAACCGGCACCGCCGTTGCGGACACATCTTCGTCCGACGGCGGTGCTGCCGCCTCCCCTGACTTGAAGGCAAGCGTGGCCACGATCACGGCCTTAAATGTCAGTCCCCGCTGACAATCTAGACCTATGGAAGCTATCGGGGAGCATGGAGCGGACATCGCGGGCGGGACTGACGTCTCCGGCCTGAATGCTGCTGCTCCGCTGCGGGGCCGCGGGCTTCACAGCGTGCCGGCCGCGGCTTCCCCGTCCAGCGCCCGTATCGAGGGCACGTCCGACGGCGGCGCTGCGCTGGCAACTGCTGACCTGCGGGCGGGCCTGGTGCTCCTGGATTCCGCAGCCGCTGCGGCGGAGGAAGAGCTCGCCGCAGCCAGTTTCCCTGAAGCAGCCGACTTCGCAGAACTCACAGAACAGCTCTCCCGCCGCATCGAATACCTTCAGCTACAGGCTGCCGCGGCCGTGGAACGGACGCGGGCCGAGGCGATCAGCGCCGCCGAAGCAGCCAATCGCGCGGCCGGCTGGACCACAGGCTGGGGCAATGAACCCGAAACCGCTGCAGCCCCAGACGCTCAGCCCTCCGAGGCCGCCGCCGTCGGCAGCCCTGCTGAGGCCCCGTCTTCCGCTGACCCGCTGACGGTCCCTGCCCGCGCGGTGGCCTGGTCCCCGGCCGACGACGGGTCCCGCAACACGGTTGATTTCCTCCGCACCCGGCTTCGCATCAGCAGCGCCGAAGCACGCCGCAGGCTCGCCCTGGCCGGCGACGTGCTCCCCCGCACCGGACTCGCCGGCCGGCCCATGCCGCCCATACACGAGGAAACCGCGGCCGCGCTCACCGCCGGGATCATCTCCTCCCGCGCCGGCACCATCATCACCACCGCCCTGGACAAAGTCCGCCACATCCCCGATCCAGACGCGCTCGCCAAAATGGAACGCAACCTCACCCAAACCGCGATCGAAAACGACCAGGACTTCCTCACCCGCATCGCCCACCGCTGGATCGACGCCCTCGACCAGGACGGCACCGAACCCTCCGAAGAAAACCTCCGCCACCGCCAAGGCGTCTTCATCCGCCCCAAACGCGGCGGCCTCTACCACCTCGAAATCCACGCCACCACCGACCAATACGAAGTTCTCACCACCGCCATGAACACCGCCACCAACCCCCGCACCACCACACCCGACACCACCAGCGCCGCGGACAATAACGGAAGCGGCGCCGGCAACAACCTCCCCGACGGCGGCGGCAACGACGGCTATGGCGACGGCGAAAACACGGGCAGCGCCACCGCTGTCGACCTGGACGAGGCCTTCAACGCCCCTGCCCCGCTCCCGGATCTGGACCGGCGCACCCTGGCCCAACAACGCCTCGACGGCCTCGTCGGCGCCAGCAAGGCGGCCCTCGCCACCGGAACCCTGCCCGCCACCGGCGGGCTCCGCCCCCAGGTCATGGTCACCGTCTCCTACCAGGACCTCCTCAACAGCATCGAAGCCACCGCAGCCAATGGCCCCCGCTACAACAGAAACCGCGCCAGCACCCGGCCAACAAACAGCCCCGCACCAACAAACGACACCGGGCACACCACCACGAACCAGCCACCAGGCACCCCCGGCTGGCCGGCCACCGGTCCAGCACTCCTGCCGGGCACCTGGCAGGTCAGCCCTCCCGAACCGCTCGCAGCCACCACCCCGGACATCTGCCAAACCAGCGGTCCGGAATCGCCAACGGAAACCGGGCAAACCGGCGACGCCGGATCCTCGCCCGATTCGGCTACCGGCCAGGACAAGTGGCCCGGCGGCGAAAACCAGCCCGCCCCCGCCGACACGCTCTCCGGCATCAACCAGTCAGGCATCAATTCGCCAGGCATCAACTGGGCAAGCGCCGGGTTCAACGGCCAACCCGGCACACCCCCCGGCAGCGGGACCTTCACCTACACCGGCCCCGTCACCGCCTCCACCATCCGCAAAATCGCCTGCGACGCCGACATCATCCCCGTCCTCCTCAGCAGCCAAGGACGCATCCTCGACATCGGCCGCACCACCCGGATCTTCCCGCCCCACATCCGCAAAGCCCTCAACGCCCGCGACCAAGGCTGCGCCTTCCCCAACTGCACCATCCCCGCCACCTGGTGCGAAGCCCACCACATCACCTACTGGTCACAAGGCGGACCCACCAGCACCGACAACGGCGTCCTCCTCTGCACAGCCCACCACCACCTCATCCATAAAGAACAATGGAAAATCCACATCAAAAACGGCACCCCCTGGTTCATCCCGCCACCCCACATCGACCCCCGCCAACAACCCCGACAAAACCACCACCACAAAACATGAACACGCGGAATGACGCCGCGTTGAACGGCGGGCAGAGCCGGCCGGGCTAACGCTGCCACGGGCTGCCGGACGTTAAGTGCAGCCCAGACAGTGCTTACAGCTTGCCGATTACCACTGTTGCGTCCAGTTCAGCTGAGCAGGCGATTCGGGGGCCCAGTCCCCCACCGGCCATGGCCGCCGCAGTAAGAGGTGCCTGTCGCCGGCTGGTCTCGATGAGAAGGTGCCCGCCCGGACGGAGCCAGGCAGCCGCTTCCGCAATCACCCGGCGCTGGATGTCGAGCCCGTCCGGCCCTCCGTCAAGCGACACCCGTGGTTCATGAACGCGGGCCTCACGGGGCATGCTGCCGATGGATGCCGTGGGAACATACGGCGCATTCACCGCGAGAACGTCAACGTTCCCTCTGAGCCGGGCGGGCAGCGCCGCGTACAGGTCACCCTCATGGACCACGCCACCCAAGGGGAGGACGTTGAGGCGGGCACAACGCACGGCGGCGGGGTCGACGTCGGAAGCATGGACCTCAATGCCGGGCCACAGTTCTGCCAGCGCGGCGCCTACGGCTCCGGAGCCGCAGCACAGATCTACAACAACCGGCGCGGCGGACGAAACGGAATCCGCGGACGGCACGGGATCCGCGGGCGCAGTGCCGAGAAGTGAAGCAGCTTCGCGGACCAGCAGTTCCGTCCGGCGGCGAGGCACGAAAACGCCGGGCTCCACCCTGATCCGAAGACCGCAAAATTCAGCCCAGCCGAGAATATGCTCAAGCGGAAAGCCGTCGATCCGCCGCTGCACGGCGCTGATCAGCTCAGCGGGACCATGGCCCGCAGACAGGAGGAGGTCCGCTTCTTCTTCGGCAAAGACGCAGCCGGCGGCGCGCAGCCTGCCGATGACGGTGGAGCGGGAAAATGGCGATTCAACAGGCATGGAGGCGTCCTTCACTTGAATGATGGGCGCTCCGTGCATTCGTCCGGCTAGCCTCGGCGGAGCGGACGGCGGCGGGCAGGGAGAGCCCCAGCTGGCATTGCGTGGATTGTCCTCACCTCCCGGGTAGTGCTGCACTCAAAACTGGCACTGCAAAATTTATGTTATCCGACCCCGGATCCGGCAATTCTTGGCAGGATGGAACGATGACCCACAGCGGAAACCACACCCTTATCTGGACCGGCTCCTACACGGCGGACAGCGGAGGCCACGGAGCAGGCATCGGGGCCGTATCGTCCAGCGCTGACGGGACACTGACCTGGCTCGGGACAGCCGCAAAGGCGGATTCGCCGTCGTTCGTGGCAGTGCACCGCTCACTGCCGATGGTTTACGCCGTCGGGGAGAACGCCAAGACCGTCCAGGCGTACCGGCGCCGCGGAGAGTTCAGCCTCGAACCCGTCGGGGAGCCCTGGCCTGCGGGCGAAGCGGCCTGCCACGTCAACGTCGACCCCCATGGCAAGTTTCTGGTCGTCGCGTGCTGGGGCGACGGCCAGGTATTGCTCTACGAACTGGAGGACGACGGCGGCATCGCCCGCCGCCTTCCGGCGGCGCCATCCAGCGACCCGCACCGGGACGAGCGCCCCAGCCGGGCCCACGCCAGCCTGGTCCTCGCAGACGGACGCATCATGACCACGGACCTGGGCCACGATCTCCTCCGCGTATGGAACCGTGTCCCCGGGACTGGCCTGGTGCTGGACCATGAGCTGGTGCTTCCGAAGGACAGCGGGCCCCGCCACCTGGTGCAGCACCCGGACGGAACGGTCTTTGTGGTCTCCGAGTATTCCATCGAAGTCTTTGCGGTCCGGTCCGCCTCGGCAGCGGGAAAGTTCGAGCTGGCCGGCCAGGGGCCCGCTACGTCCGACGGCGCCAAAGAGGGTGATTCTGCCGCCGAAATTGCGTTGTCGGCGGACGGGCGGTTCGCCTATGTCGGAACCCGGGGAACCAACCGCATCAGCGTACTGGAAGTGACCTCATCCGCAGAGGGCAGCCTGCTCAGCCCGCTGGCCGATGTCCCCAGCGGCGGCGACTGGCCCCGCCACCACCTGGTCCGCGGCGAATGGCTGCACGTGGCCCATGAGCGGTCCCACGACATCACCACCTTCCGGCTGGACACCGCCACGGGTCTTCCGCATGGCCCCGTTCACCGCCTCGTTGCGGGTTCCCCCACGGCCCTGATTGTGGCAAGCTAAGCCGCAATCGACAAAGCCATTACAGCGTCAGTCATTTCCAATACGGCGTCATCACAGGGGGTGGTGGCCGGGCCTGCCTTGGCTGAGTCGGCAGTCTAACGCCGGGCCTCCCCGCCCGGACAAGCAGCGTTGCTTTGCGGAAGGTCTCACATGTTCACCGTCCCTCGCCTCCATCCGTCACGCCGTAACAGCGGGCCCACCAAGCCAGCCCTCGCAACCGTCGCAGCGGCGGGCGCGCTCCTCCTGCTCGCCACATCGGCCCCAGCTGCCCAGGCAGCCCTGCCAACCTCAGCTCCCGCCCAAGCGGCCGTCGCCGGCAAGAGCCCCGCGCCGCCGTCGGACCCCAAACCGTCTGGCACCAAACCCTCCGGCACTAAACCGGGAACAGCGGCCCATTCGCTCCGCGCTCCGGTCTCGGGCGAGAACTTCTACTTCGTCATGGCGGACAGGTTCAGCAACGCCGACGCCGGCAACGACGACGGCGGGCTGGGACCGGATCCGATGGTCTCCGGCTTCGACCCCACCCGCAAGGGCTTTTACAACGGCGGCGACCTGGCCGGCCTGCTCAACAAGATCGACTACATTCAGGGGCTGGGGACCACGGCAATCTGGCTGACGCCGAGCTTCAAAAACAAGGCGGTGCAGCGCGAGGACAACTCCGCCGGCTACCACGGCTACTGGATCACGGACTTCACCCAGATCGATCCGCACCTGGGCACCAACGCTGAGCTGAAAGCGCTTATCGACGAGGCACACTCCCGTGGCATGAAGGTCTACTTCGACATCATCACCAACCACACCGCGGACGTGATCGGCTATAAGGAGGGCGCCCGCACCGGCTACATCTCCAAGGACAAGGAGCCATACCGCACCGCAACGGGCGAACCCTTCGATGACCGGGATTTCGCCGGCAGCGCGGGCTTCCCCAAGCTCGACGCCGGGACCTCCTTCCCGTACACGCCCGTTCTTGATCCGGCGGAACAGAACCTCAAGGTTCCTGCCTGGCTCAACGACCTGACGCTCTACCACAACCGCGGCGACACCACCTTTGCCGGCGAAAACGCCTACTACGGCGACTTCTTCGGCTTGGACGACCTGTTCACCGAGCACCCCACCGTGGTGGCCGGCATGACGGAAATCTACGAGACGTGGATCCGGGACTTCGGCGTGGATGGTTTCCGCATCGACACCATGAAGCACGTCAATGACGAATTCTGGCAGCAGTTCGGTCCGGAGGTCCTGGCCTATGCGAGGGAGCAGGGCAAGGACGAGTTCTTCATGTTCGGCGAGGTCTTCGACACGTCCAAGAGCTTCACCTCCCAGTTCACCACCCGCAACAAGATGCAGGCCGTGCTCGACTTCCCGTTCCAGGATGCAGCCCGGAATTTCGCCTCGCGCAGCCAGGACGCGAAGCAGCTCAAGGACTTCTTCGCCGCGGACGACTGGTACACCGATGCCGATTCCAACGTCTACCAGCTGCCCACCTTCCTGGGGAACCACGACATGGGCCGGATCGGCAGCTTCATCAGCACCGACAACCCGGACGCGGATGACGCCGAACGCGTGGCCCGCGACCAACTCGCCCATGAGCTGATGTACTTCTCTCGCGGAAACCCGGTGGTCTACTACGGCGACGAACAGGGCTTCACCGGCCCCGGCGGGGACCAGGACGCCCGCCAGACGCTGTTCGCCAGCAAGGTGCCTGACTACCTCGATGACGACCTGCTCGGCACCACCGCCACGCACGCCACCGACAACTTCAATCCCGGGCATCCCCTGTACGCCAAGATCAGCGAGCTCGCGGCGCTGGCCAAGGAGCATCCCACACTCCGGAACGGGGCGCACCAGAACCGGTACGCCTCCGACGGGGCAGGCATCTACGCGCTTTCCCGCACGGACGCCACGGACCAGCGCGAGTACGTGGTGGCGCTGAACAACAGCGAGGAACCGCAGACTGCCGCTTTTCCCACGTACATCGCCAAGCGCAACTACAGCCTCATCTACGGCGATGCCGCCGGCGAATCCAGAACTTCCGCCGACGGCAAGTTGACCGTCACAGTGCCGCCGCTTTCCGCCGTCGTCTACCAGTCCTCCGGCCGGATTCCCCGTGAGAAGACGCCGCCTGCCGTCGCGCTGCAGCCCCCGGCCTCCGCGGCCGCCACGGGCACGTCCGCCGGAGACAACGGGCGGATCCAGGTGACGGCGGACGTCCACGGCAGCTCGTTCTACGAGGTCACCTTCGAGGCCAGGATGCCCGGCGGCCAGTGGGAGCGCGTGGGCACCGACGACACCGCACCCTACCGCGTGTTCCACGACGTCACGGCGCTCGATCCGGGCACTGCGGTGGAGTACCGCGCGGTCGTCCTGAACAATGCAGGCCGCTCGTCGGTCAGCGCTGCCCGCTCCGCCGTGGTGCCGGACCCGGTGCTGACCATCCAGCAGCCTGCCGAGGGCAGCACCGTGGAGGGAGACGTGGAAGTGGTGGCCACGGCGGATCCGGAAAGGGCAAGCCGCGTGGTGCATTTTGAGCGCAGTATCGCGGGCGGACCATGGACGGCCATCGGATCCAATGATGAGTCGTCGCCCGCCTACACGGTCATCGACGGCCTGGCGGCGCTGGACCTCGCCGATGGAACCGAAGTGCGGTACCGGGCAAAGCTCAGCGGATCAAGCGTGGTGAGCGACGTACGGACGGTGGTGGTCGGCGCCACGCCGCAGCCCGACTCGGTCACCGTGGCGGGAAGCCTGAACAGCGAGATGGGCTGCCCGGGTGACTGGCAGCCCGAGTGCAGGGCCGCATTCCTGGCCTTCGATCCGGCTGACCGCCTGTGGAAGCTCACGGCCGACCTTCCGGCCGGCCGGTACGAATTCAAGGCCGCCATCAACGGCTCCTGGACTGAGAATTACGGCCAGGACGGCGCCCTGAACGGCTCCAACATCGTGCTGGATCACGACGGCGGCCCTGTCACCTTCCGGTACAGCCACACCACGCACCTGATCACGGCCGGCTAGGGACCGGGGCTCCCGCCTGCCGGGCGGGAGCCCCGGACGTCACTGCCGCATTGCGTCTTCGACAGCCGAGAGCAGGGAGTTGAACCGCTCGTCTTCCTCCAGGCTGTCGATCAGCACGGGGTCCCCGTCGGAGTTGGCCAGCGGCACCTGCCAGTTGGGGTACTGGGCCGAGGTGGTCCCGGGCTGGTTCTGCACCCGGCGTTCGCCGACCGCGTCCACCAGCGCCACGCCGAGAAGGACCGACGGGGTTTGCGCGAGCAGGCGGTGCAGGGCCTCGATCCGCTCCTGTTCGCTGCCGGCATCGCCGGACGGAAGCAGGCCCCGCTGCCTGAGCAGGTCCATCATTTTCTCCAGCTTGGCATTGTGCTCCAGGCGCTCGTCCTCGGCCGAGCGCTGCAGCAGCCCCAGCTCGTTGCGCAGCGTCACGTGGTCCCCGGCGAGGTAGCCGGCGGTTGGCGGGAGGTCGTGCGTGTTCACGCTGGAGAGCGCCTGCAGCCGGTACTTTTCGGGCGGCAGCGGGGCGTCGCCGTCGTTCTCAAACCACAGGATCGACGTGCCCAGGATGCCGCGTGCCGCGAGGTAATCCCGGACCCACGGCTCGAAGGTGCCGAGGTCCTCGCCGATGACCACGGCTCCGGCCCGGTGCGCCTCCAGGGCAAGAATGCCGATCATGGCGTCGTGGTCGAACCGGACATAGGCGCCGTCCGCCGGGGAGTTTCCTTCCGGCACCCACCAGAGCCGGAAGAAGCCGAGGATGTGGTCCACCCGGATGCCGCCCGAATGCCGGAGCACCGTGGCGAGCATCTCCCGGAACGGCTTGTAGCCGGCTTCTGCAAGCCGGGTGGGGTGCCACGGCGGCTGGTGCCAGTCCTGCCCCAGCTGGTTGTACATGTCCGGCGGTGCGCCGACGCTGACGCCGGGCGCGAGGACGCCCCGGAGCGTCCAGGCATCGGAGCTCTGGAGGTCCACGCCGACAGCGAGGTCGTTGACCACGCCCAGGCGCATGCCGGCCTTGCGGGAGGCGGCCTGGGCGGCCTCGAGCTGTTCGTCGCAGAGCCACTGCAGCCAGCGGTGGAACTCGATCCGGTCCGCCAGTTCGCCCCTCAGTTTCTCCGCGAACGGCGAGCCGAGCGCAGCTGTTGGGTCGATCCACAACGGATCATCGGCGTCGAGGTCCTCACGGATGGCGCACCAGAGGGCAAAGTCGTCCAGGCCGGCGCCGGCCAACCGGCAGTACTCCTCGTACGCCCGCTGCCGTGAGGGCGAACGGCTGACACCAGATATCAGCTCAAGCGCTGCGAGCTTGGCGGCGTAGACCTTGTCCCGGTCCAGCCGCGTGGCGTCCTTGTTCAGCTTCCGCGACTGCTTCATGAGGCTGTGGACGAGGGACTGCTTCTTCGGATTCAGGTACGCCAGCTCCGGAATGGCCTCAATCCGGAGGTACAGGGGGTTGAAGAACCGGCGGGTCGACGGGGAATACGGCGACGGCTCCAGGGGCGGCACGGGATCAGCCGCGTGCAGGGGATTCACCAGCACGTAGTCGGCCCCGTGCGCGCCCGCCACCGCCGCCAGCTCGGCGAGGTCGGCAAAATCGCCCACACCCCAGGACCGTTTGGAACGGACGGAGTACAGCTGCGTCGCCAGGCCCCAGCCCCTGCGCTGCTCGAGGCCGGCAGCCGTGGCCAGCCGGGCGGGAGTCACCACCAGCGTCGACTCAGCGGCAACCCCGGCCGCCTCCGCATGCAGCGTATGCCAGCCGAGCCCGGTGTTCTGGGGTACGGCGAATGTGGCCCGACCCGTCAGGATGCCGTCCACTTCACGTGGCTCCGCCCATTCGTCCTCCTGGACGGCGTCGAGCCGTCGCCCGTCCTCGGTGACGGCCCAGACACGGACGGATGATCCGTGCGGGACATGGACGAACACCTCCCCGGGTGTCCCCTCCTGAAGCACGACGGCGGGCGGCAGCATCCGCCGCCAGGGCGCCAGTTCCGCTTCGGCCAGTTCGTGCTCAATGAGCTGGTCAGTGTCCGCGTCGACCCCCAGCGCGGCCAGGACGCGGATCAGGGTACCGGCCGCGACCTCATACGGTTTCCCGTCCCACCCCTGGTAGGTGGTGCCCACACCGTACGCCTCAGCCAGCCAGCGCAACAGTTCGGGATTGACCGCGGTGTTGGCTGCCGGTGCTTCATTGCCCAGCGGCGTTTCAGTGGGAGAGCTTTCAGGGGAATGGGTTCCAGGGGAAATCCCGTGCTGCTGGCTGGGATCCTTCATATGTCCGCCTCGTCTGCTGTTATCGGCCCGAAACTAACGCTGCTGCCCGTCGCGGCCGGCCGCTTTCAGCGCCCCCGCAACTGCTGGTTCCGATTATTGCAGGCTGCGCCGGTTCCATGGCTCAAGCCGGAGCGACTCAAGCGGCAGTGCAGGCCTTCTGCAGTTCCTGGACCGATTCGCCGGGAACCTGGTCGCCGGCCTGCGCGATCGCCTTCAGGGGAACGGTGATTTCGGCCGGCACGCCTGCCGTCTCCGCGCCGGCGACAAGGCCCGTCAGTGCAGCCTTGTCCGAGGCGCTCACCAGGCCGTCCTCGATCAGCTTGCAGATCTGGCCCTTCACCTGCTCGGCCGCCGCGTTGGCAACCTGGGACGCCGCCGAGCTCGCCGCGTTCTGTGCTGCTTCCTCAGCCTGGGCGCAGCCCGTCAGCAGGACGGCGGCGGAAAGCATGGACATGGCGAGGAGGCTGCGTTTCATGTTTCCACCCTAACAAGGCCGGTTTCGACGCAGCTCAACACTCCGTTCCTGACAACGGTGTCTGGGCGCAGGGAGGTTCATTCTCAGGGGAACGAACACTGGAAATTCAGGCGCAGGGATCCGTTGACTTGTCTTGCGGACATCCCCTAGCGTTCCACTCACTGACAACGTTGTCTAACGCCCGGGAGTTTGAGGTAAGGGCAGAAGGCACGCGCGATGAAGGGCGACCCCAGCACAATGCATCAGAAAAAAATCGGCAGCCTCCAACTATGTACCGCGCTGACCGCGGCAGGGCTCAGCCTGGCCGCGGTTCTGGCCGGAGCAGGAACAGCCGCGGCCGCAGGGACTGCCGGCGACGAGCAGTTCCGGCCGGCCTACCACTACACGCCGCAGCAGAACTGGATGAACGATCCCAACGGGATGGTGTTCTACAAGGGCGTCTACCACCTCTATTACCAGCACAATCCTTTCGGCAACCAGTGGGGCAACATGTCCTGGGGCCATGCCACCTCTACGGACCTCGTGCACTGGAAAGAGCAGCCACTGGCCATCGCCACGGACGACCAGCAGGACATCTTCTCCGGCAGCGTCGTGGTGGACAAAAACAACACCTCGGGCCTCGGCACAGCAGAGAACCCTCCCCTGGTGGCCATCTTCACCAGCGCCTACAAGGATGCCTCGCCCTACAGGGGGCTGCAGGCGCAGTCCCTCGCGTACAGCGTGGATGAGGGCCGGACCTGGACCAAGTACAGCGGCAACCCGGTACTCAACCGCAACTCCGCCAACTTCCGCGACCCGAAAGTGTTCTGGTACGACTCCCCCGGCGGGGGCGGCTACTGGGTGATGGCCGCCGTCGAAGCCACGGAGCACAAGGTGGTGCTGTACAAATCCGGCAACCTCAAGGACTGGACACGGCTCAGCGAGTTTGGTCCGGCCAATGCCACGGGCGGCCTGTGGGAATGCCCGGACCTGTTTCCGCTTGCCGTCGACGGCGACCCCGCGAACGTCAAATGGGTGATGGTGGTGAACATCAACCCCGGAGGCGTGGCCGGAGGCTCGGCCGGGCAGTACTTCGTGGGCAATTTCGACGGCACCACCTTCACGTCGGAAACCACGAAGCCCAGTGGCGCGTTGCCGGCAGGCACATCCCTGGCAGGCTTCAATGACGGCACGTACAACGGCTGGACGGTCAGCAACGAACCCGGCAACCTGAAAGAGGGGCCGTTCGCCGGAGCCCCGGCCTCCGGCACGCTCGCCGGCCAGAACCCCGTCACCGGCTTTGCCGGCGCCGGGCTGGTCAATTCGTTCAACGACGGCGACTGGCCGGTGGGATCAATGGACTCCCCCGAATTCACCGTGGACAGCGACTACCTGAACTTTCTCGTGGGCGGCGGCCAGCACCCGCGGGTTTCGGACAAGCTGGACAACACCCCGCCGCCCGGGGACCTGCTGTTCAAGGGCTTTGAGGTCCCGGACGGATCCACGCTGGCCGACGCCGGATGGGCAGGAACCGGGGACCTGGAACCCCGGTTCCAGCCGGCAACCGCCGGAGGCGACTTCTATATCGGTGCCAAACGGATCAACACGTTTGAGACGGGCGGGGCACCCGGCGACGACAGGCAGGGAACCCTGACGTCGCCGTCGTTCACGGTAAACCGGAACTTCATGAGCATGCTGGTGGGCGGCGGACACCGCACGGCAGGTTCCGGGCAGACGCTGGAAGTCCAGCTGCTGGTGAACGGCACCGTGGTGCGCACCCTCGCCGGGGACGACGCGGGCGCCCTGAACTGGAAGGGCTGGGATGTGTCCGAATTCGCGGGACAGCAGGCACAGCTGCGGGTCGTGGACCAGGCCACAGGCGGGTGGGGACACCTCACACTGGACCACGTCATGCTGACGGACCAGGCCGCAGTGCCCCGTTCCGACGAGACCACCGTCAACCTCGTGGTGGACGGCAAGGTGGTCCGGACGGCCACGGGGGCCAACAGTGAGGTCCTGGACTGGGCTTCGTGGAACGTTGCCGAGTTCCGGGGGCGGCAGGCCAGCATCCGCGTCGTGGACAACAACCGCTTCGGCTGGGGTCACATCCTGGCGGACGAGTTCATCGCCTCGCCGCGGCCGGCCACGCCGAGGCTGCAGACCTATGACTGGCTGGATTATGGCCGGGACTACTATGCGTCCGTGTCCTTCAGCAACATGCCTCAGGACAAGCGCGTCATGCTCGGCTGGATGAACAACTGGGACTACGCCAACAGCATCCCCACCTCGCCGTGGCGCAGCGCCATGTCGCTGCCCCGCGAAGTGGCACTGACGCAGACGGCCGACGGTCCGCGCCTGACGCAAAAGGCGGTCCAGCAGGTGGATGGCCTGGGCACAAAAGAAACCTACGCGGAAAAACGCGCCCGGAACATTCCGGCCGGCACCCATCCGCTGCCGGCCGCCGCGTGGGGCGACGTCCAGCGGATCGACGTGACCTTCTCCCCCGGCTCAGCGTCGAAGGCCGGGATCACGGTGCTGGGGAACGGCGGCAAATCGACCGTCATCGGCTATGACAAGGCCGCCGGAGAGCTGTACGTGGACCGGAGCAACTCCGGCAGCACGGACTTCCATCCGCTCTTTGCCTCGGTTGAGGCCGCCCCTGTGACCGTGGATGGCAGCGGCAACGTGACGCTGCGGATCTATGTCGACCGGTCCTCCGTGGAGGTCTTTGCCCAGAACGGCCTGCGCACCATCACGGATCAGGTCTTCCCGGAACAGGCCGCTTTCCAGCAGGACGCCAACCAGGTGGCGCTCTTTGCCGAAGGCGGCACCGCCCGGCTGAAGTCGCTGTCTGTCACGCGGCTCAGCCAGTCCATGTTCCAGGCAGCCCAGTTGCCGGCCAGGAACGGGAAGTAGAGGCCAGGCTGCAGCCGGTCTAGTGGACCGGCTGCAGCCAGGTCAGCACCGAGCCGTCCTCCTCGATATGGTCCGCGAGCTCCCCGTTGAACCGGGCGCCGTAATCGGCGGTGATGTGCTCCTGGAACGCTGCAGCGTCCTGATAGACCTCGAACACGAAATACTCCCTGGGATTGTTTTCCCGGGTGTACGGCAGGAAGAGCTGGTTGCCCGGCTCGCTGCGAACCTGTTCGGTGAGCTCGCGCATCATCTCGGCAACGCGTGCTTCACTGCCGGGCTTGACCGTGAATTCGGCGTAGAGCGTCTTGGTCATGGGTTCTCCTGTTGGTGAGTGTTGGCGGGCAGGGGTCTAGCCAGCCGGAAGGTTTATTCAGCCGGGCGGTTCATTCAGGCGGTCGCAGTTCGCCGGACCCGCGGGTAATGAGCTCGGAGGGGACCACGTAGGTTTCCGGAGCGCTGTGGTCACCGTCGATCCTGGCAAGCAGGCGCTCGGCGGCCAGTTTCCCGATCCGGTCGGGATGCTGCGCGATAACGGTAACGCCCGGTTCCATCATGTCCGCCAGAGTGAAGTCGTCGAAGCCGACGAGGGCAACGCGCTTGTTCAGCCCGAGCTCCTTCAGGGCCCGCATCACGCCGAACGTCACGAGGTTCTGGCTTGAGAAAATGGCCGTGGGCGGGTCTTCGCCCTTGAAGAGCTCCAGGGTGGCAAGGCGTGCCGACTCCTCGTCGTGCAGCCCTTCGCGGACCGGAACCGAGGACGCCGGTATCCCTGCGCGGCCGAGTTCCTCGGTGAAGCCGCGGCGCCGCTCACGGGCCGTCTGGATGTCGGCGCGGTCGCCGAGGTACGCGATGCGGGTGTGGCCGTGCGAGATCAGGTGGGAGGCGGCCTTGGCGGCGCCGACAGCGTTGTCCGTCACCACCGCGTCCGCCTCGATCCCTACGGGTTCGCGGTCGATGAAGACGATGGGCAGGTCGCGGGAGTGCTCGGGAATGACATAGGCCTGGCTCTTGGCGATAGGGGTGAGCACCAGCCCGTCCACGCGCCTGCCGAGGAACGCCGTCACCAGCGCCCTCTCCCGCTCGGCGTCATCGTCCAGGCTTGCCGCGAAGACCGCGATTCCGCGGACAGCCAGGGCATCCTCCATGGCGCGGTGGATCTCGCTGCTGAACGGGTTGGCGACGCTCGGCAACAGGAGCCCGATGGAGAGTGTCTGCCGGCCGGAGCGGCGCAGGCTGCCTGCTGCCATGTCCAACTGGTAATTCAGCTGCTGCGATGCGCCAAGCACGCGCTGCCGGGTGGCTTCCGAAACGCCTGGCTCGTCGTTCATCACCCGCGACACCGTCTTAATCCCGACGCCGGCCAGCGCGGCGACGTGGCGCATGGTGGGCCGGCTCTTCGCCCCCTCGGGCTGGTAACGATTCGACATCGTTGTCATTAATCCATCCTTCATCAATGCATTTGCCTTGACTCTACCTTGTGACGTTGGTTACATGACTCCTGACAACGTTGTCAGCACGGACCAGTTTCAGCACGGACAGTTAAAGACCAGTTACACCAAATGCCCCGAAACCAGGAGATTCAATGTTGAGTTCCAAAGCCCCGCGGACATTCACCCACCGCCTGCTCGCCGCCGGTGCAGTCCTGACCCTCGGCACGCTCAGCCTCACCGCCTGCGGCGGCAGTTCCACCGCCAACTCCTCCGCCGGAGGCTCCTCCTCGGAAAAGGTCGGCGTTTCCCTGATCGTGAAGACCACGTCCAACCCCTTCTTCGTCTCCATGCAGGACGGAGCAAAGAAAGCCGCCGAGGCAGGCGGCGTCGATCTCAAGCTCGCCGCCGGCAAGGCCGACGGTGATGAGGACACCCAGATCCAGGCCATCGAAAACGCCATCTCCAAAGGCGATAAAGGCATCCTGATCACGCCCAACGGCCCGTCCGTCGTCGACGCACTGAAGAAGGCCAAGGACGCCGGCCTGTTCGTCATCGCCCTGGACACTCCGCCGGACCCTGCAGACGCCGCGGACATCACTTTCGCCACGGACAACTTCGCCGCCGGTGAGCTGATCGGCAAGTGGACGGCGGCGCAGCTGGACGGCAAGAAGGCCACCATTGCCCTCATCGACCTGTTCGACGACAAGGTGGTCTCGGTGGACTACAACCGCGACCAGGGCTTCCTCACCGGGCTCGGCATCGACACCGCGGACAAGAAGAAGAACGGCGACGAAGCCAAGACCGGCAAGTACACGGGCGGCAAGGGCGGCGACTACGAGATCGTCGGCAGCCAGGCCTCCCAGGGCGCGGAGGACGGCGGGCGCACGGCCATGGAGACCCTGCTCGCCAAGAACCCGAACATCAACGTCGTCTACACCATCAACGAGCCCGCCGCTGCAGGAGCCTTCGAGGCGCTGAAGTCCGCCGGCAAGGAAAAGGACGTCCTGGTGGTCTCGGTCGACGGCGGCTGCACCGGCGTCGACAACGTCAAGTCAGGAATCATCGGCGCCACCGCCCAGCAGTACCCGGTCAAGATGGCCGAGCTCGGAGTCAAGGCCATCGTCGACCTCGCCAAGACCGGCCAGAAGCCGTCCAACTCCGAAGGCCTGGACTTCTTCAACACTGGAGTGGAACTCGTGACGGACAAGGCCGCCGACGGCGTCAAGAGCATCACGACGTCGGACGCGTCCCAGATCTGCTGGGGCAAGTAGCCGGACATGACAGGAGCAAACATGACCCAGCAACAGACGGCCGGTCCGCCCGCCACCGGGCACGGCGACCTGGCCGAGGAATTCCTCGACCGCCAGACCACGCTCGGCCGGGTCCGCAACGTCCTCCACCGGTATCCCGCCCTCAGCCCGGCCATCGTGCTGCTCGTGGCGGTGGTGGTCTTCGGCCTCCTCAACGACCGGTTCCTGCGGTTCGAAAACCTCTCCCTGATCACCCAGCAGGTCTCCGTGGTGGGAACCTTGGCGATCGCGCAGACACTCATCATCCTCACCGCGGGAATCGACCTTTCCGTCGGTGCCGTCATGATCCTCTCATCCATGGTGGTGGCGCAGCTCGCCGTGGGCGGCGGCATTCCCGCCCCGCTCGCCCTGCTGACCGGGCTCGTGGTGGGCCTCGGAGCCGGTGCCCTCAACGGCTTCCTCGTCACCAGGTTCAAGCTTCCGCCGTTTATCGTCACCCTCGGGACGCTCAACATCTTCATCGCCGTCACGCTGCTGTACTCCGGCGGTTCCACCGTCCGCGGCTCCAGCATGCCCGGCCTGCTCACCTGGACCGGAAGCACGTTCCCCCTGGGACCGGTGCGCATCTCCACCGGGGTGGTCATGATGCTCCTGCTCTACGTCGCGGTGGCCTTCATCCTGGGCAAGACGGCCTGGGGCCGGCACGTCTACGCCGTCGGCGATGACAAAGAGGCTGCCCGCCTGGCCGGCATTCCCGTCAACCGGGTCCTCATGAGTGTCTACCTCGCCGCCGGAGCCGTCCTGGCCATGGGTGCCTGGCTTCAGATCGGCCGGACGAACGCAGCCAGCCCGAACGCCGGGGTGGACCTGAATCTCGACTCCATTACCGCCGTCGTGATTGGCGGAACCAGCCTCTTCGGCGGCCGCGGCTCCGTCTGGGGTACCCTCCTCGGCGCGCTGATCGTGGGCGTCTTCCGCAACGGCCTGTCCCTGGCCGGACTCGACGTGCTGTACCAGACCCTCGCCGTCGGCGTCCTCATCATCCTCGCTGTGTCCATCGACCAGTGGATCCGAAAGGTGAAATCATGACCGCCACTGACATGCAGCCGTCCGGCACGGCGGTGCGGCAGCCGATCCTGCAGGCCAGGAACCTCGTCAAGACCTTCGGACGCGTGGTGGGCCTGGACGGCGTCAGCCTGGACCTTTACCCGGGCGAAGTCCTGGCGGTCATCGGCGACAACGGGGCCGGCAAATCCACCCTCATCAAGTGCCTCACCGGCGCCGAGGTGCCCGACTCCGGCGAACTGAAGGTGTCCGGGCAGGCCGTGCACTTCCGGCGGCCGCAGGACGCCCGCGCCCACGGCATCGAAACCGTCTACCAGAACCTCGCGGTGTCGCCGGCGCTGGACGTCGCTTCCAACCTGTTCCTGGGCCGCGAGGAACGGCTGGCCGGCCCGCTGGGCAAGCTCTTCCGCGTCCTGGATACCAAGGGCATGCGACGCAAGGCGAAGGAGGAGCTGACCCGGCTGGGCATCTCGACACTCCAGGATGTGACCGTGCCGGTGGAGAACCTGTCCGGCGGCCAGCGCCAGGCGGTGGCCGTGGCCCGCGCCGCGGCGTTCGGCTCGAAGGTGGTGGTCCTGGACGAACCCACCGCGGCCCTCGGCGTCCGGGAATCCAACCAGGTCCTGCAGCTGGTCCGCGACCTGCGGGACAGGGGGCTGCCGGTGATCCTGATCAGCCACAACATGCCGCACGTGTTTGACGTGGCGGACCGGATCCACATTCAGCGGTTGGGCAAGTGCGCCGCCACCATCACCCCGCAGTCCCACAGCATGACCGATGCCGTGGCCATCATGACGGGCGCCGCCACCGCCTGACCACACGCAACACCCAACCCACCCCAATACCCAGCACCAACCTCCGTCCGCGGGCCGAAGCCGGTCCGCGGACGGCTCCCTGAAAGGCCCCACCGTGATCCCCATCTCCAACGCAGGCACCAGCAGTTCCGGAACCGCCAACCTCGCATCCCGGACGGCAACGGCGGAAGTCATTGTCGTCGGTGAAGCGCTGGTCGATGTCGTTGCATCCCCCGACGGAACCGTCGAGCACCCCGGCGGATCGCCGTCGAACGTTGCCTACGGGCTGGGCCTGCTCGGCATCCGGACCGCGCTCCTCACCTCCATCGGCGACGACGACCGCGGCCAGGCCATCGAGGCGCACCTGCAGCGCGCCGGCGTCGCACTCCTGCCCGGCTCCAGGACACCGGGGAGGACGGCGACGGCCACCGCCACACTGGCTGCCGACGGCTCGGCCACCTACGACTTCGACATCCGCTGGGATTTGCCGCAAGCGGCACCGGCGTCCCTTCCCAAGGTGCTCCACACCGGCTCGATCGCCACCTTTCTGGCACCGGGGGCGGCGGCGGTTAGGACCCTCCTGGAACGGGCGCACCGCGAATGCCTGGTGACCTATGACCCCAACGTGCGCCCGGCACTGCTTGGCAGCCAGGCCGAAGCCCGGACGATGTTTGAAGAGCTGGTTCCGCTCACCGACGTGGTCAAGCTGAGCGACGAGGATTCCCGCTGGCTGTACCCCGGCCGGCAGCTTGAGGATGCTGCCGCCCGGATCCTGGAGCTGGGTGCGGGACTCGCGGTGGTCACCCGCGGCTCCGAAGGGTCGCTGCTGGCCACACCGGAGCTGCAGCTGGAGGTGCCGGCCGTCCGGTCCACGGTGGCGGACACCATCGGCGCCGGCGATTCGTACATGGCGGCGCTGATCTATGGGCTGCTGGCGCGCGGATCGGACGGCCTGGCCCCGGCCGTGCTGGAAACACTGGGCCGCACTGCCTCGAAGGCAGCCGCGATCACCGTTGGCCGGCCGGGAGCCAACCCGCCCACGGTGGCCGAGCTTCTGGCCGACCTGTCCGAGGACGCGGTTGTCCTTACCGGCTCTGCGGCGGGCGCTTCCGTACACTGACTCCCATGGCATGCCGTATCAGCGAACTTGTCCTCGACTGCGCCGACCCCGAACTGCTCGCGCGGTTCTGGTGCGAGGTGCTCGGCTACGTCGAACTTGACCGGGAGGACGGTGCGATCGAGATCGGCCCGCCCGACGCCGGGTTCGGCGGCCTGCAGCCCACCATCATCCTGAGCCCCAGCAGCGATCCGCGGAGAGGAAAGCTCCCGCTGCACATCGACGTCAATCCCGTCGACCGGGACCAGGACGCCGAGCTGGAACGGCTGCTCGCGATCGGAGCCCGTCCCGCCGACGTCGGGCAGACCGGCGACGAGCAGTGGCACGTCCTGGCCGACCCTGAAGGCAACGAGTTCTGCCTCCTGCGCCGGCGGTTGGAGCCCATCCAGTCCTAGGTGCGACGGGCTGCAACAGCCGCGGCACGCCGGCACCGGGCGCTTTTCCGCCGCCCCTGCAAACCCGCTGCACCCCACAGCAGCAGGAAGGCAGCCACCAGCAGCAGACCGGCATCACCCAGGTCTATGCTGCCCAGCCAGGCAGTTACGGGGTCCTCCAGCCTAAACGCCTCATTGAAAAAGCTGCCGAGGGTTATCAGGGCAACGAAGAGTGCGGACAGGGCCGAGAGCCCGGTGATGACGGCGTTGAACCCGAGCTTCCGCAAGGGATCGTGGATGGCCGATCTGTACATCCGCATCATGGCAACGCCATTCGTCGTGTCGCACAGGGTCATGGCTGCGGTGAAAGCGAGTGGCAGGGCCAGCAGCGCGGCGGGCGAAACGCCCACCAGGGAAGCCGCCGTCGTCATCATCAGGAGTCCGATGGTGGTGGCCGTATCAAAACCGAGCCCGAACAGGAACCCGATCACGTACACGTTCCTGGGCCGACGCACTTTTGACAGAGGCCGGGCCATAAGGCGGGCTATAAAGCCCTTGGCTTCGAGCTCGCCGGGCAGCACTGTTCCGCCGCCGCGGACCCTGCGGTAGGACCTGGCGGCACTGAGAAACGCCGAGCCGTTGAAGATCCCCATGGTTAGCAGGAAGAGGCCGGATGCGCCGCTGCCGATCAGCCCCAGGGCAAGGTTGCCTGTGCTGCCCTCGGTCATGAACCTCCCCGCCAGCGACACTCCCGAAACCACCAGGGCACCGGCCAGGATCACCACGGAACTGTGCCCCAGGCTGAAGGCGAATCCCACGCTTATGGGATCCTGCCGCTGGGCTACGAACTTGCGGGTGGAGTTGTCGATTGCGGCGATGTGGTCCCAGTCGTAGCTGTGCTTGATCCCGGCCAGGTAGGCCGTGAGCACGAGCCCGGACGCCAGCGGCTGCCCCGATGCTGCGGTGCCGGCAACCAGGAGCACGGCGGCGGCAAGGTGCAGCAGGCCCACCGCAGTGAACGTGGCCAGCAGGCGCGTCCGGAGCGGCAACTGCTCACGCTCGCGGTACATGGCGGCGACCTGGGTCAGGGCACGCATCAGTACTTCCTCAGGTTCAGGGGCGCCTGGCTGTACCAGCGCTGACGGAGAAGGTTGCCGCAGCCACCCAACAGGGCATTGAGTTTCTCGGTGCTATGGGACAGGGACCGGAGCACCAGCGCTGTGATGCCGTCCATTGTGGCACCGAGCGAAACCCCCGTGTAGGCGTCGAACCCTGCCGCCAGCCGGTGCAGTTCGTCAGCGAGCGCCTGGTCCACGCGGGCATCCACCACCACCAGCGAACCAAGGTGGCTGTAGCCTTCCATGAAGCCCGTGCCGGTGACGTCATCGAGCGGCGGGCGGACCAGCAGGTTGTCCAGGGCGAGCAGCCTGGTTCCCCCGTTTGCCTCGACGTGGATCTCGTTGCGGAGCCGCAACTCCTCGTACCGGAAGGAGCCCCCGTCGGGGGACCACCCCGGGGTGATGACCTCTGCCATTACCAGGCTCGACGTCGGGCGCACCGTGATGTGGGTGTTCTGCCGGTAACTCGCCTCCCGGTAGGCGATGACCTGGTCCGGCACCAGCTCCAGCCGGGACCCCTCGCCGAGCCGGACGGCCATCCGCTGCTCCGCGAATGAACCCGGAGTGCGGTAGATCTTCGTGGCGGACTGCGTGGTGAGCAGCAGGTCGGCCCCGTCCCCCACCTCCACATCCATCAGGTAGCGATCGGCTCCAAGGTAGGCGCCGCCCGGATTCACCACGACGTAGCAGACCTGCCCAGACTCGTCCAAGTAGTGAGGCCGCAAAACCCGCAGGGCGCCCCGGTGAAACTGATGCGCCGCAAAGGACCGGCCGGCACGCTCGGCGATGCGCAAAGCGAGTTCCCCCATTGGTGCCGGGCCCGCGGAGGCGGCGCGGCCGGCCGGTGACACTCTCGCCGTCGTGGTCATTCGGCCAGGTCGAGCATCAGGACGTCACGCCTTATCCAGTTGATGACGTGCTCGAGGCCTTCGTCGGTTTTGAGGTTGGTGAAGCAGAAGGGTTTGGTGCCGCGGAATTCCTTGGAGTCGCGTTCCATGATGGCGAGGTCGGCGCCCACATGCGGGGCGAGGTCTGTCTTGTTGATGATGAAGAGGTCGGACTTGATCATGCCCTGGCCGGCCTTGCGCGGGATCTTCTCCCCTTGGGCGACGTCGATGATGTAGATCGAGAAGTCGACCAGCTCGGGGCTGAAGGTGGCGGAGAGGTTGTCGCCGCCGGATTCCACGAAGATCACCTGCAGGTCCGGGTGCCGCTGCCTGAGCTCCTCGATGGCTGCCGTGTTCATGGACGTGTCTTCGCGGATGGCGGTGTGCGGGCAGCCGCCGGTTTCGACGCCGATGATGCGGTCCTCGGGCAGGGTGCCATTGGCGGCCAAAATTTTGGCGTCCTCGATCGTGTAGATGTCGTTGGTGATCGCGGCCATGGAGATCTCTGCGCTCATGTGGCGCGTGAGCCGCTCCACGAGTTGGGTTTTGCCGGCGCCGACCGGGCCGCCGATGCCGATCTTGATGGGTTCAGTCATCTTGTCCTCCTAAGTCAAAAGCACAGTTAGCTCATGAACATGCGGGCACGCTGGCGCTCATGCCTCATCTGCGAGATTTCCAGTCCGGGGCTGACCGCCCCGAAGTCGTCCGGCGCCAGGCGGGCGGCCCGCTCGACGGCGGCAGCAACGCCGTCGTGCGCTTTCCGCAGCACCCGCTGGCCCGCGGACTGCCCAAGCGGGATGGCCCGCACCGCATTTTGCGTCAGTGAAGTGACGGTCGCGAACAGATAGGCGGCAATCGCCTCAGCCGGCGGAACCCCCAGGGAACGGGCGACGACGGCGAAAGCCAGCGGCTGATGGCCGACGGCCCGGCCCGCGCTCACCAGCGCCCGGTACTCCGCCAGCTCCGGCGACGGAAACACCTCCACCCCGATTTCGATCAGCCGGTTGCCCATCTTGACGCTGGCCTCCCGCACCTGGCGCGGCAAAAGCTGCGCGGTCAGCAACCCATCCAGTTCAGCAACAGGAACGCCCTCGTACACGAACCGCATGGCCAACGCATCGGAATAGGTCAGCTGCTGCGAGAGAAACGCCCGCAGCCACCTCGCAAAAGACTCCTCATCGCGCACGAGCCCCCGCTCAATGTAGGTCTCAAACCCAAGCGAGTGGGCAAACGCCCCGGTAGGAAGCGCGGAATCAGTCAACTGCCGCAGCGCCAGCTGGTAACGGGGCACATCCGCCGGAGCCGGAACCGGCTCGAGGGAGTCAGTGCGTGTGTTCGGCATGGCGGAAAGGCACTGGCATCACGCGTTCCTGGCGGTCGTAGGGTGCTCCGACGTGTTTGAGATAGTCCTCGACAGTGTGGTCGTACTGGCACACCATGACCTCGGCACCGTATTCGGACGACGCTTCGAAAAACTGTGCCTGCAGGTGCCGGTTGCCGAGGGAATGCGCCACGATGCCCATTTCATGGATGGTCCGGGGTGCGATCACCAGAACGTCGGTGGGCAGCACGGAAATGACGATCACGTTGGTATCGGCCACGTGCAGCACGTCGCCGTCACGAAGTTCCGGCGAGCCGGCAGGAAGCCTGATGCCGATTTCCTTGCCGTGATCGGTGGTGACGCGCTGGATGCGCTTGACCAACTGGGTGCTCGGCAGCACCACCTTTTCACGGTGCATGCCGAAGTAGGAGTCCGCAGGCTCGTCGTGCAGGTTGCCGAGGATCTTGTCGATGATCACGTGAAGCTCCTAGAAGAGGAAGTACCGCTGCGCCATGGGCAGCACGTCCGACGGTTCGCAGGTGACCTCGTCCCCGTCCACCGTCACCCTGTACGTTTCCGGATCCACCTGGATGTCGGGCGTGGCGTCGTTGAACTTCAGGTCCGCCTTGGCCAGGGTGCGGATGCCTGAGACCGGCCGGATGATCTTCTCCAGCCCCAGCTCCCCGGGCACGCCCGCGTCGATCGCGGCCTGGGACAGGAAGGTGATGGACGACTTCTGCAGCGCCCTGCCGTGGGTGGCGAACATGGGCCGCATGGTGCGCGGCTGGGGCGTGGGGATGGAGGCATTCGCGTCGCCCATCAGGGCGTAGGCGATCTGGCCTCCCTTGAGGACCAGCTCGGGCTTCACGCCGAAGAACGCCGGATCCCAGAGCACCAGGTCCGCGAACTTGCCCTCCTCCACCGAGCCGATGGCATCAGCCATGCCCTGGGCGATGGCCGGGTTGATGGTGTACTTGGCCACGTAGCGCTTCAGCCGGAAGTTGTCGCTGTCTGCGCTTCCGTGGACTGCACCGGTCGGGTCCTTGAGGACTCCCCGCTGCTTCTTCATCTTGTCTGCCACCTGCCAGGTGCGCGTAATTACCTCGCCCACGCGTCCCATGGCCTGGGAGTCAGACGACGTGATGGCGAAAATGCCGAGGTCCTGCAGGACGTCCTCCGCGGCGATGGTCTCGGCACGGATGCGGGAATCGGCGAACGCCACATCCTCAGGGATGTCCGGATTGAGGTGGTGGCACACCATGAGCATGTCCAGGTGCTCTTCGATGGTGTTGCGGGTGTAGGGCAAAGTGGGGTTGGTGGAGGCCGGAAGCACGTTCGGCAGGCCGGCAATCCTGATGATGTCCGGAGCGTGCCCGCCCCCTGCGCCCTCTGTGTGGAACGTGTGGATGACGCGGCCGCCGATGGCCCGGATCGTGTCCTCAACGAAGCCGCATTCGTTCAGCGTGTCCGTGTGGATGGCCACCTGCACGTCATATTGGTCCGCCACCTTCAGCGAGGTGTCGATTGAGGACGTGGTGGAACCCCAGTCCTCGTGGACCTTCAGGCCCACCGCGCCTGCCCGGACCTGCTCGGCCAGCGGCTCGACGGCGGAAGCGTGCCCCTTGCCCAGCAGCCCGATATTGACGGGAAGCCCCTCTGCTGCCTGCAGCATGCGCTGGATGTGCCATTTTCCAGGGGTGACTGTGGTGGCCTTGGTGCCTTCAGCGGGCCCGGTCCCGCCGCCGACCATGGTGGTGACGCCGCTGCAGAGGGCAGTGGCCACCTGGCCTGCGGAAATGAAGTGGATGTGGCTGTCCACTCCACCGGCGGTGAGGATCTTGCGTTCCCCCGCAATGATTTCGGTGCTGGCGCCGATGACGATGTCCACGCCGTCGGAGATCTGCGGGTTGCCGGCCTTGCCGATCCTGAAGATGTGGCCGTCCTTCAGCGCGACGTCGGCCTTGTAGATGCCGGTGTAGTCGAGCACCACAACGTTGGTGATGACCGTATCCGGAACGTCCTCATCCCGCGTGGCCTGGCCGTTCTGGCCCATGCCGTCCCGGATGACCTTGCCGCCGCCGAACACCACTTCCTCGCCGTAATTGGTGAGGTCATTCTCGATTTCGAGGAACAGCCCGGTGTCCGCCAGGCGGATGGCGTCGCCCGTCGTCGGGCCGTAAAGGTCCGCGTACTGCCTGCGGGACAATTCGAAGCTCATCGCGCACTCCCGTCCTGGTCACCGGTGCCGCTGCCGTCGTCGAGGCGGCCGTTCACGGCGTTGCTGAGTCCGTGGACCTCACGGCTCCCGGCCAGCCTGACCAGCCGGACGGTCTTGCTGTCGCCCGGTTCGAACCGTGCGGCGGTTCCCGCGGGGATGTCCAGGCGGCGCCCGTAAGCGGCGTCGCGGTCGAATTCCAGCGCCGGGTTCGCCTCCGCGAAGTGGTAGTGCGAGCCCACCTGGACCGGCCGGTCGCCGGTGTTAAGGACGACGACGTCGATCGCCTCCCGGCCACGGTTGATGACCAGCGGTTCAGGACGCAGGACATACTCTCCGGGAATCATGGCCTCCCCTATCGGATGGGATTGTGGACGGTGACCAGCTTGGTGCCATCCGGAAAGGTGGCCTCGATCTGGACCTCGTGGATCATCTCCGGCACGCCCTCCATGACGTCGTCGCGGGCGAGCAGCGTGGTGCCGTAGCTCATGAGTTCGGCCACGGTGCGGCCGTCCCGGGCCCCCTCGATCAGCTCATAGCTGATGATCGCAACGGCTTCGGGGTAGTTCAGTTTGAGTCCGCGTGTCTGGCGCCTGCGGGCGAGGTCGGCAGCGACCACGATCATGAGCTTCTCCTGCTCACGGGGCAGCAAATGCATGGGGATCCCTTCAATGGCCTGCGGGACGGCGTGGGACCCAGACTAAGCCCCATTCGTTTCAGCCACGTTTCGGGAGTGTCAGGTCAGGCTCAGCGGCCGCCGCTGGCTGCGTCCCTGATTCGGGCGAGGATTTCGTCGCTCGACTGAACGGGCTGCCGGTACGTGGTGGACAGGATGCGCAGCATGTCCGCGGCGTCCTGGTTGTCCTCCGAGGCCATGGCGTCCTCCGCGTACGTAACCCGGATGTTGTGGGCGAAGGCGTCCGCAGCCGTCTGGGCGATGCAGTTGTGCGTGGAGACGCCGGCCAGCACCACTTCATCGGCGCCCCAGTTCCGCAGCCGGGACAGCAGGTCGGTGCCCACAAAGGCGCTGTCCCGCGTCTTGCTCAGCTGCGGCAGGCCGTCGGTGGCGAGGCCCGGCACAGCCTCCGCTTGCTTGCTCCCGCGGAAAATGAAGCCCTGGTCGTCGTCCAGCATGCTCAGCGTCCAGGTGGACTTGTCCCGCTCGTGCTCGGTGCCGACCAGCAGCGCCTTGTGCCCCGAGGCGGTGAACCCTTCCAGGAGCCTGTTGCAGGAGCTGACCACCCGCTCCTGCTGTTCTGCCAGTTCCGGCGCTTCGAAGAACGCATTCTGCATGTCGATAATGAGCAGGGCAATCATGAGTCACCTTTCCTTCCGCTGCCGGTTCTGGTGAGGTACCCGTCCGTGCACCCTGCGAAACCCGCACCGTTAAACGGTGGCCGCAGGCCTAAGGGGCGGAAGCACGGATCCGCAGCTCGAATTGCGCTTCCATATGCACACCACCGGAAGTCTTCTCGGTCCCCTCGATGCGGTCGATCAGCAGCTGCACCGACCGCTCGGCGATCTCGTCCATGCCCGGCGCAACCGTTGTCAGCGACGGTGACGAGAACCGCGCCTCATCAATATCATCGAACCCGGCCACGGCTGCATCCTCGGGAACCCTGATCCCCCGGATCAGCAGCTCATGCAGCGCGCCAAGAGCCAGCGCGTCGTTCAATCCGAAGACAGCGTCGAACGGCTGGCCGCCCTCGAGCAGGCGCCCCACTGCCGACGCGCCACCGTCACGGCGCCAGTCCGCGGGCACAATCAGGGCCGGATCAAAGTCGACGCCGGCCTCGGCCAATGCCTCCCGGTACCCGGCCAGCCGAAGGCCGGGCGAACCGAAACTGTCCGCGGGTGCGGCACCGATAACGGCAATACGACGGCGGCCTCCCGCCAGCAGGTGGGCTGTCATGGCCTTGGCCGCGCCCACGTTCTTCATGGTGACGAGGTCGAACCGCGGGTCGTCGATATGCTCGCCGAGCATCACGAGAGGTTTGGTTCCGCGCCGTGCTGCCGCCACAGCGTCCGCGTCGAGCACCAAAGGGGTGAACAGGAGCCCGTCCGTCAGCTGGCTCAGGGATCCGTGCAGGGCGCTGAGCTCGTTGGCCCGGGTCGCCGAGGACTGCTCCACCAGAACCCGGTAGTCCCGGGCCGCGGCCGCGGTCATGAGCTTGGAAGCAAGCTCTGCGTAGTACGGCACGGAAAGGTCGGACACCACCAGGCCCAGCATGCGGGACTTTCCGGAACGCAGGCTCCGGGCGGTCAGGTTGGCCTCATAGCCAAGCTCGGAGATGGCCTCGAGCACTTTCTGCCGGGTAGCCGGCCTGATGAACTCATAGTTGTTGAGCACATTCGACACGGTTTTCAGAGAGACTCCGGCCGCACGGGCAACATCGTTCATTGTCACGGCCATGCAAGGCACCTTTCGCGGCAGACCATCGTTCTCGCAAACATCTTTCGATACATCGTTGCAGACTGCTGGCCGGCCCGCCCGCCAAGAATTTCCCAAGGTGCGTCCCCGAACCTTTCTGCAAGGTCTCTTGGCTCTGGGGTTAGGCGACGGCACCTGGTCCCAGCGATAACCGGCGGTGTCCAGATAAGCGGCGGCCACCGGCGGGACCGGTCCGGAAGCGGTGGCCGCGCGGTGCCACCAGCCGGGGCGGCCACCAGGTGACGCGGCAGGACAGGTGGGGAAAATTGCGGCGGAAGGGGGCCGAATTGTTGCAGGGCGCAGGGGGGTCGATCGAGGGATTATCCCCGACGGAACGGCAGTTTGCTCTTGTGGTTTCCCACCATGCCCGCACTGCCCACCGGGGATCCGTTTCCCGGTGGGCAGACGGGGGTCTCGAAGCGGTTGGCGGCGCGGAGGGCCGGGGATCCGGCCTGGAGTTCGTAGCCCGTCTCGGCTCGGGACCCGTCCGCATTACTTCCGAGGTTATTGCGGGCGTGGACGGCGTGGCCGGGGCGGTCGTGCTCTCCACCTGCAACCGGTTCGAGGTGTACTGCGACGTCGCTCCGGGCGCGGATCCGGAAAGCGCCAGGAAGCGGGTACTCGCTGTCATCAGCACCTGCTCAGGTGTTTCCCCGGCCGAGCTCGGCCGGGCACTTCGCTGTCTGTCGGGCACCGCCATGGCCGAGCATCTCTTCGCGGTGGGCGCCGGCCTTGACTCGGCAGTGGTGGGCGAACGGGAAATTGCCGGGCAGCTTCGCCGCTCGCTTGCCTCCGCCCAGGACGCCAAAGCGGCCAGCAGCCCCCTGGTCCGGCTCTTCCAGGCAGCCTCCCGCACCGCCCGCGAGGTCGGATCATTGACGTCCCTGGGTGAGGCCGGCCGCTCCATGGTGTCCGTTGCGCTGGACCTTACCCTGTCCACGCTCGGACGCAAGGACCTTTCCGGCCTGTCCGTGGTGGTCATCGGCACCGGCGCCTACGCCGGTTCCACCCTGGCGCTCCTGGCGGCCAGGGCGTGCCCGGCGGTGTCTGTTTTTTCCTGGTCCGGACGGGCTGAGGCTTTTGCATCGGCACGGGGCGCCACCGCCCTGTACTCCGAGGACCTGCCGGACGCCATCCGCGGCGCGGATGTGGTGATCGGCTGCAGCGGCCGGGGACCACGGCTCAGCTCCCGCGACTTCCGGTCCTTCCGGCGGGACACCGCCGGCCCGCTCGCCGTCGTCGACCTCGCTTTAAGCCGCGACTTTCAGCGCGATGTGGGCGAACTGCCCGGGCTGGACCTCATCACGCTGGAGCATGTGCTGCTGGCTTCGCCGCCTGAACAGACGGCTGTGGTCCGCCAGGCGCGTGAGCTTGTCCGGCTGGCCGCTGCGAGGTTCGAGGAGGAAAGGCAGGCGCGGCTTCTGGATCCGGCGATCGTAGCGCTGCGTGACCACATGCAGTCGGTCCTGGCGGGCGAAGTGGCGCGGGTGAAGAACCAGCACGGCTGCACGGCCACGGCAGAAGCGGTGGAATTCGCCCTGCGGCGGGTGGTGCGCCAGCTCCTGCACGTGCCCACCACGAGGGCACGTGAGCTGGCCGCGGGCGGCCGGCATGAGGAGTACACCGCCGCCCTTGAGGCGCTGTTCGGGCTGCAGGTGCAACCCGGTGCTAACGAACCCAGTGCGAACGAACCCGGTGCGAACGAACCCGGCGCGAGCGAGACCAGGAGCCGGCAGGGCTGCCCGGAACGGAAGTGCCAAGAGGCAACGGGCCCTGAGGCCAGCCTCCCAGCCGCGAGCTAAGCCCCGGGCGGCTCGTCTGGGCTGCGAATACTGCGGGCCAAATTTCCTCTGGCAGCGGCTCCTTGGGAGGACTACGTTTGAACCAGCCTTCCAAGCACTCCCCGCCTGCCGGCACAGAGAGGAAGTCCCATGGCACCCCGGCCAACCGCTTCCCACCACGCTTACAAATCCCGGTGCCTTGTGGCCTCGGCGCTGCTGGCGCTCGCAGCAGCCGGGTGCACGGCGCCGGGGCAAAGCACAGTGCCCGGGCCGGGCACGACACCCGGTGAATCCACGGCCCCCGGACAAACCACAGCGGACGGCAGCGCCCGCGGCACGCCGCAGTCAGGTCAGCGTTCACAGGGCGGGGCCGCTAAGGGAGGGGCAGGCCTGGCTCTCCCGCAGGCAGCAGCGGACATCCCCACGATCGTCAGCAACGTCCAGCCTTCAGTGGTGACCATCTTTACCAGGGACGGAGGCCTGGGCAGCGGCGTCGTTTACTCGGAGGACGGCCTGATCCTCACCAATGAGCACGTGGTGCGCGGTAACACCGGCGTGGAAGTGGCCTTTGCCGACGGCAGGCGCGTTGCCGGCACCGTCCGCGCCACGGACCCAATCTCCGATCTGGCACTCGTGGAGGCAAAACGGACGGGACTGCCGGCCGCCAAGTTCCAGTCGGACCTTCCGCGGATCGGTGAACTGGCCGTGGTCATCGGGTCACCGCTTGGATTTGAGAACACCGCGACGGCAGGCATCATCTCCGGCCTGCACCGCGAAATTCCCGGCTCTGCCTCAAGCAGCCAGTCGCTGGTGGACCTGATCCAGACCGACGCCGCAATAAGTCCGGGCAATTCGGGCGGCGCCGTGGTCAACAGCAGAAGCGAGGTGATAGGCATCAGCGAGGCCTACATCCCTCCGTCCGCTGGTGCAGTCGCCCTCGGCTTTGCCATTCCGGCCGCCACTGCGGTCAAGGTGGCAGACCAGCTGCGGGAGGACGGTACGGCGGACCATGCCTTCATCGGGCTGTCGCTCGGCGAAATCACCCAGCAGATCGCCGACCAGTTGGGACTTCCGGACACCCGCGGGGCGCTCGCACTATCCGTTCCGGACGGCGGCCCGGCGGCAAAAGCCGGCATCCGGCCAGGCGATGTGCTCGTCAGGCTCGACGGCGACGAACTGGCGTCGCCGGAGAGCCTGCTCGCCGCGCTCCGCAGCAAGAGCCCGGGGCAGACCGTCACAGTGGAGTACCGCAGGGGTACGGAGACGCAGGAAACCAAGGTGGAGCTCACTGCCCGGCCGGCGCCCTAGGTGGATCCGGCTCCCTGTCCCGAACAGTGCACGGTCCCGGACAGTGCACGGTCCCGGACAGTGCGTGGGCGGATATAAAAAGTCCCCGGATTCCTGTTGCCAGGAAGCCGGGGACTTTCCACTCTTCGCTAAAAGAGTGGGCCCTGTGGGGATCGAACCCACGACCCACGGATTAAAAGTCCGATGCTCTACCAACTGAGCTAAAGGCCCAAACTGCCTGCTGAATGCGGACCTCAACAGCCTGCACACGCGAAACAGTTCCAGTCCATTTCTGGACGTTTAATACTGTACCGCAGACAATGGCGACTTCAGCACGGCGCCCCGCCGCCGCCGTCGAACGTGTCCTTTCCGGGAACCGGCAAAGGGTTTTGGGCAGGCATGGCTGCCGGATGTGGATGAGAGTGCACTGGATAAGGACGCTCGATTCCGGTTCCGTGCAGGAGTAGCGTGGGACCATGAGCCAGAAAGCAGGAACCAGCGGCCCGGGCGGGGCGGAGCGGCACCACAAACCGAAGCCTTTTGCGCCCATTGATTTTGAACCTTTCGCAGGCGGCGCCGATCCGGCGCGTGTCTCGGAAGCTGCGCACCTGGCCGCCCAGGCCCTGGTGCGCCATGGCCGGGACAGCGATGATCCCGTCATCACCAAACGGCTGGTCAAGCTGGCCGACGAGCAGGGCCTTGAGGCGATTGCGGAAATGTGGGCGGAAAGCCCGGCACGCTCGCTGCCCGGTGCGCTGTGGCGGCTGTACGCCCTGCGCGCGGCAACAGTGCAGGATCCCGAGCGCATCTCCGTTTATTTCAAGGCCGGCAAGGACACGGCGCAGGTCTCCCATGTGGTGGCCGGCGCGGCCGAACCGCCGGGCGCCGATGAAATGAGGAGCATGGCGGACGCGATCCTGTCCGGCGCCTTCGACGGCGACTTCGACGTTGCGCTGGAGCGGTCCGCCGCGTTCTGCCGTGTGGTGGCCCTGGGCCAGGCCACGCTCGCGGACGGTGCGGAGCATTCAAACGAGAGCCACGCACGCAAGCTGACGCGCAACTCACACCTGCTCGTGAAGACGGCAGAGGACCTGGAACATGCCGCCAACGCCTGGCGGCTGGGTGAGCTTGACTGACCCATCAGGCCCGATCTGTCAATGTTGACTTGGCCAAGCCAAAGTAGAACACTGAAACTGGTGCCGAACCGCGAAACCCCCGGGCTTCAACATTTAGCCGCCTAGAGCGGCCTACCGCCGAGAGGCGTATCCGGTTCGGCACCATTTTCATGCCCCAATGCAGGTGCCGGTAAAGTACTGACTAGCTGCGGCTCGGACGTCAAGTCAAACTCCCGCGGCGTCCCGCCCTGACCATCCTCCGGAGACCGGTACTCATGAAGCTGCGCCTTTTTCCCCAGGAATCCGCAGGCCTGAACCTGCTTGCGCAGCTGGCCCGGCAGATAGTCTTTGCCAGCGCCACCATGGCGGAAATCCTGGGCGCCCCGGCCACTGAGCACAACCGGCTGGTGGAGGATATGCACAACCACGAGGCAAAATCGGCCGAGCTGCACTTCGCCCTCCTGACGCACATGCGCAGCAGCTTCGTGAATCCGCTCCCGCGCGAGGACATGTACGCCCTCTCCCAAAGTTTGAACGAAGCCATTGAGAGGCTGGATGCGGCGGCCGAGCTGGTGGCGCTGTACAGCCTGGACCGGCTGCCGAAGCGCGCGGCCGACCAACTGGAGATCATCAGCCGCCAGGCCGAGCTGACAGCCGAGGCCATGCGCCGGCTGAACAACCTGGACGACCTTGAGGATTACTGGATCGAGGTCCTTCGGCTGGCCAAGCGGGCCGAACGGACGCACCGGATCTGGGTCGCGGACATGCTCAAGGACATGAAGTCCGCCCAGTACGCCCGCCACCGGGACGTCGCCAACCAGCTGGTCGACGTCACCAAGGACATGCGCCGGATCGCCACCCAGGTAGGCAGCATCATCGTCAAGGAATCCTGAGTGACGCTGGCCATCTTCGCCCTGGTGGTGCTCCTCACTTCGGCTTTTTCCTTTCTCAACGGTTTTCGGGACGTGTCCACGTCTGTAGCCCTGGCCGTGCGCACCCGCGCCCTGACCCCCACCGTGGCCGTACTGCTGGCCGCCCTGTTCAACCTCATCGGCGCCCTTCTCAGCGCCGGCCTGGCCGTGGCCATCAGCCAGAACTGGATTTCCCTCCCGCCGGGGAACAGCGGACTGACCATCATCGCCGCCGGCCTCGCCAGCGCGTGCGCCTGGGGGATTTTCCTCTGGTGGCGGGGCGTTCCCTCCTCCTCCACGCATGCCTTGGTGGGCGGACTCGCGGGGGCCGGAACCGCCAGTGTGGTGGTGGGCGGCAATTCAGTGGGCGGCGTGGACCAGTCGCTCCTGTTCCAGGTGGTCCTCCCCCTGATCTTCTCGCCTCTTATCGCCTTCATCGGCGCCTACCTGCTGGTGTTTCCCGTCACCTGGGCCGCGCGTTACACCCAGCCGAGCGTGGTCAACAAGCGGTTCCGGGCCGCCCAGTCCATCGCCGCCGGCGCCGTGGCCTTTGGCCACGGGCTGCAGGACGGCCAGCGGGTCAGCGCGGTACTCATCCTTGCGCTGCTGGCTGCCGGCTATTCCGACGGCGGCTCGATTCCCCTGTGGGTGGCGCTGCTGTCCGCGGCGACAATCACGGCCGGCACGATGTTTGGCGGCTGGCGCATCTCGCACACCATCGGCTACCGCCTGACCCGGATCGATCCGCTGCGCGGCGTGGTGGCACAAGGCTTTAGCGCGCTCATGCTGTTCGTTGGCGCCATCGGGCTGCACTGGCCCGTGTCAACCACCCACACGGTCACGTCCTCAGTGCTCGGTGCAGGGGAAAACCAGCAGTTCGCCACCAGCGACCGGAAGCTGGTTACCCGGATCCTGGCACTGTGGGTCCTGACTCCGGTAACCACCGCCGCCGGGGCATTCATCCTCGAACTGGCTCTCTCCCCGCTGATCAGCAGCTAAGCACAGCCTTTCACAACGATTGCTCCGTAGCTGCCTTTTTGAAGGTCCATTAGGGCAGTTACGGAGCAATCGATGTGTGGACTGGGCCCACGCCGGCGAGGGCCCCGGCCTGAGCTTGCGAAGGCTGGGAGCCGGTGGGTGGGCCCACAGCCGCAGGGGTCCCCGGGCGAGCGTGCGAGCCTGGGGTGCGGCTGGGGATTACCCGAAGCGGCCGGAGACGTAGTCCTCGGTGGCCTTCTGGCTCGGGTTGTTGAAGATGGTGCTGGTCTCGGCGAACTCGATGAGCTTGCCGGGCTTGCCGGTGCCGGCGATGTTGAAGAACGCCGTCCTGTCCGAGACTCGGGCGGCCTGCTGCATGTTGTGGGTCACGATCACCACGGTGTATTCGTCCTTGAGCTCGTTGATGAGGTCCTCAACGGCGAGGGTGGAGATCGGGTCCAGGGCCGAGCAGGGCTCGTCCATGAGGATCACCTGCGGCTCCACGGCGATGGCGCGGGCGATGCAGAGGCGCTGCTGCTGGCCGCCGGACAGTCCCGAGCCCGGCTTCTCCAGGCGGTCCTTGACCTCGTTCCAGAGGTTGGCGCCGCGGAGCGAGCGCTCCACCAGGGCATCCGCCTCGCCCTTGGAGATCTTCTGGTTGTTCAGCTTCACGCCGGCCAGGACGTTGTCCCGGATGGACATGGTGGGGAACGGGTTGGGCCGCTGGAACACCATGCCGATCTGGGAGCGGACCGTCACCGGGTCCACGCCGGGGCCGTACAGGTTGTCGCCGTCGAGGAGCACCTCACCCTCAACTCGGGCACCCGGCAGCACCTCGTGCATGCGGTTCAGCGTGCGCAGGAAGGTGGACTTGCCGCAGCCAGAGGGGCCAATGAACGCCGTCACGGACTTGGCCTCGATGTTGATGCTGACGTCTTCGACGGCCAGGAAATTGCCGTAGTACACGTTCAGGTCTTTGACGTCGATGCGCTTGGACATGATGTTCCTTAACTTGCTGGTATGAAATGAGTCTAAGTCGCGGCCGCACAGGCCCGTAAGGGCCGTCCGGCCTAGCGGCCCGTCTTCGGTGCGAAGATCCGGGCGATGAGGCGGGCGGCGAGGTTCAGCAGCATCACCAGGATGATCAGCACCAGGGCTGCGCCCCAGGCCCGCTGTGATGACGGATCGGGGTTGGACGGGGACGTTGGGTTCAGGATCTGCGTGTAGATGAACGTCGGCAGGGAGGCCATCCAACCGCTGAACACGTTGTTGTTGATGCTCGTGGCGAACCCGGCGGTCACCAGGATGGGGGCGGTTTCGCCGATGACGCGGGCGATCGCCAGGGTGACACCGGAAGCAATGCCCGAGATCGCCGTCGGAATGACCACCTTGAGGATGGTCCGCCACTTCCGGACGCCCAGGGCATAGGAGGCCTCGCGAAGCTCGTTGGGCACGATCTTCAGCATTTCCTCACTGGAGCGGACCACCACCGGGATCATCAGCACGGAGAGTGCGACGGCGGCCACGGCGCCGGTTTTGGTGCCGGGCCCCACGACGGCGAAGAAGAACGCTGCGGCGAAGAGGCCGGCCACGATGGACGGGATGCCGGTCATGACATCGACGAAGAAGGTGATGGCGCGGGCCAGCGGGCGGTCGTTGCCGTATTCCACGAGGTAGATCGCCGTCAGGAGGCCCACCGGCACCGAGATGACGGTGGCCAGCAGGGTGATCTGCACAGTGCCGAGAAGCGCGTGGTAGATGCCGCCGAGCACCGGCCCGGCACCTTCGGCCGCCCTGTTGTCGAACACGCCCGTCACGCCGTTCATCGACGTGCCGAGGAACCGGGGGTTGAGGAGGCCGGGAATGCCATTGACCAGGACGGTCCAGATGACGGAGATCAGCGGGAGCAGCGCCACCAGGAAGGCCCCCACCACAAGGCAGGTGGCAAGCTTGTCCTTGGCCTTGCGCGAGCCCTCAACGGCGGCGCTCCATCCCACGAGGCCGGCGGCAAAGAGAATGGCGGAGACGACTCCCCAGCCGAAGGCGTTGAAGCCGATCAGCGCGAGGATGGCGGCGCCGAGGACCAGCGCGATGCCCAGGACGACGTAGGGCGCGTACTTGGGCAGCTGGCCCTTGGTCAGGGCGGACCGCTTGCGGACCGGGGTCAGGGTGGAGGTCATTTAGTTGGCTCCCGAGAATTCTTTGTGCCGGCTGATGATCCACCGGGCGATCATATTGACGGCGAGGGTGATCACGAACAGGACCAGGCCCGCGGCAATCAGCGTGCTCACCTTGAGGCCGCTGGCCTCCGGGAAGTTCAGCGCGATCTCGGCGGCGATGGTCTGGTTGCCGGACTGGATCAGGCTGGCGGTGAGCGCGCCGGAGGACAGCACGAGCGCCACGGCCATGGTCTCGCCGAGCGCCCGGCCGAGTCCCAGCATGACGGCGCTGATGATGCCGGGGCGGGCGAAGGGCAGGACCGCCATCTTGATCATTTCCCAACGGGTGGCGCCCAGTGCAAGGGCGGCTTCCTCGTGCAGCTTGGGGGTCTGGAGGAAGATCTCGCGGGAGAGGGACGTGATGATGGGGATCACCATGACGGACAGCACGATGCCGGCGGTCAGGATGGTCTTGCCCGTGGCGGAGGCCGGTCCCTGGAAGATGGGCAGCCAGCCCATGTTTGCGGCCAGCCAGCCGTAGGCGGGCGAAATCTGCGGGGCCAGGAAGGCGGCGCCCCAGGCACCGTAGATAACGGAGGGGATCGCGGCCAGCAGGTCAATCACATAGCCCAGGCCGGATGCGATGCCGCGCGGAGCGAAGTGCGAGATGAAGAGGGCGACGCCGATGGACACCGGCGTGGCGATAGCCAGGGCGATGATGGCCGCGATGAGGGTGCCCAGGACGATCGGCCAGATGTAGGCGAAGAAGCCCTCCCCGCCCTGGATGTCCTCGGCGGGGGCTGTGAAGGCCGGAAGCGCCTGGATGACGAGGAAGAGCGCCACGCCGAACAGCACGGCAAGGATCAGGCAGCCTGCCGCGAGGGCCGCTCCGGAGAAGACTTTGTCCCCGGCGCGGCCTGCGCCTCGGGAGCTGGTCAGGGAGGTGGTGGTCATACCCGGCCCTTCGGTGTTGATGGTTCGTATTGAATCGTGCTGGAACCGCGCTTTACACGGCTAAGTTCCCCGCCCTGCTTGTCGGCTGGGCGGGGAACTTCGTCGTTCAGGTCAAACGCTACGACTTGACCTTGATGGATTCGATAGCCTTGGTGGCCTTTTCGGTCAGCGCTGCGGAAATCGGAGCCGACTTGGCGGACTCTGCGGCAGCCTTCTGGCCCTCTTCGGAAACTACATAGGTCTCGAAGGCCTTGACCAGGTCAACGGTTTCCTGCTTGTCGTAGCTGGAGCAGACGATGTGGTAGGAAACCAGGACCACGGGGTAGGCACCGGCCTCGGTGGTGGTGCGGTCGAGCTCGATGGCACCGCCGTTTTCGCCGCGGCCTTCAACCGGCTTGCCGGCGTCCACTGCCTTGGAGGCAGCTTCCGGGGAGATCTTGACGAACTCGGAGCCGACCTTGATCTCGGCGATGCCCAGCTTGCCTCCGACGGCGGAGTCATCGGCGTAGGTCACGGCGCCCGGGGTGTCGGTGACGGTCTTGACGACGCCGGAGGTGCCCTTGGCGTTCTCGCCCTTGAGCGAGGCAGGCCAGATGCCGTCAGCCTTGTCCTTCCAGACGTCCGGAGCGGCAGCCGAGAGGTACTCGGTGAAGTTCTTGGTGGTGCCGGAGTCGTCAGAACGGCTTACCGGGGTGACGGCGAGGTCCGGGAGCTTCGCGTCCGGGTTCAGGGCTGCGATGGCGGGGTCGTTCCACTTGGCGATCTCGCCGCGGAAGATCTTGGCTGCGGTGGGGGCATCCAGTTTCAGCTCGGTGATGTCCGGCAGGTTGAAGGCGATGGCGATCGGCGAGATGTAGACCGGGATCTCGATGGCGCCGTCGGGGCCGCAGACCTTCTTGGCCGATTCCAGTTCCTCATCCTTGAGGAAGGCGTCGGAGCCCGCGAACTGAGCAGAACCGTCGATGATGGCCTTGCGTCCGGCGCCGGAGCCGTCCGGGGAGTACTGCACGGTGGCGCCCTGGTTGGCGGAGGCGAAGTTGGTCTTCCACACATCCATGGCCGCGCCCTGCGCGGAGGAGCCGATGCCGGTCAGGGTGCCGGTGACCTTGGCGCCGCCAGCGGGGGCGCTGCCTTCCGGGGCGGTGCCCGTGGCATTGTCTGAACCACAGGCGGTGAGCGCGAGTGCGCCAGCGGCGATAACTGCGATTGCCGCGTGGCGGCCGAAGCGGAGTGCCTTCACTGGATGTACCCCTTCCAGGGTTTTTCGATGCGGTGCGGACCGGAGACGTCCGAACGGGAATTCGTACTTTCTGTACCTGCACTGAAGTTATGGGCCGCAGGTAACAAGTTTTGGGGTCCAAGGTGAACGCAGGGTTAACGAGGGCGGGCCATTGGCTTACAGATACTGCGTTGCCATTGCGTTGGATGCGCCACAGTCGTAGTGGTTTCGCCACAGGATTAACAACCTTAACTTGGGTCCCACGTGGCACCATTGGGACCATGGAGATCTCAGGGCCGCTGGACGGGCACCAACTGGGTGAGGGTCCGGACGCCGATGTGGACCTGTACCGCAGGCTGAGTTCGGACATCACCGCCGGGGTTGCCGTCGTTTCCACCCGGCTGCGGAACCGGGACTACGCGGCCACGGTCAGCGCCTTCCTCTCTGTGTCCTACGACCCGCCGACCATGCTGGTCAGCCTGTACGCGGAGTCCCGCATCGGCGAGGCCGTGGAGGAGGCGGGCACCTGGGCGCTGAGCGTGCTGTCCGGCAAGCACCAGGGCACGGCGGCCTGGCTGGCCAGCCCCGGGACGCCGCTGCACGGGCTGCTCGCACAGGTGCCCTTCCGCCGCGGACCTGCCACCGGATCTGCGGTCATCGACGGCTGCCTCGCCTACTTCGAACTGCGCACGGTTTCGGTCCACCCGGCCGCCACCCACCTGCTGGTTGTGGGTGAGGTGCTGGCGATGGGCAGCGGCGCGGAACCGTCCGAGGCGCCGGACCCGCTGGTGCACTTCGGCTCGGAGTTCCGCCGGCTGGCGCCGTGAAGCGTTCTGTCTGCGCACCATAACCGCAACCGTCCAGGGGACGGCGCGAAGGCGGGCGAGCAGCGTGGCGGCGAAGGGAGAAGACTGATGAGCAGCACAGCCGGCAACACCGCAACTGAACACTGAGTGAGGAGTGGAACATGGTTCCTGAAATCAACATCTGGGCGGTCCTGGTGGCGACGCTGTCCACCATGGTCGTCGGGTCGGTCTGGTACACGCCCAAGGTCTTCGGCAACTACTGGATGCGCGTGGCCAAGGTCTCGCCGAGCGGCAAAGCGAAAGATGCCGTCAAGCCCATCCTGATCACCCTGGCAGTGAGTTTCGTCAGCGCCCTTGTCCTGGCGGGATCGGTTGCCATCGCGCAGGAATTTTACGGCGGCAGCTTCCTGGGCAATTCGCTCATCACCGCCGTCATACTGTGGGCAGGCTTCACGGCGGCGCGCTTCATCACTCACGACGCCTTCGAGGGCCGCCCTGCCGGACTCACGGCACTGAACTGCGCCCATGAGCTCGTGACCTACCTGGTGATGGGCCTGGTCATCGGACTGTTCGGCGTCTAAGCGCGAGCGGACACTTGAGGCCCCCGTCTCCGCCGACCCCCGGAAGCGCGAACTGGGAGATACTACCCGCAAATCTCGGTTTTGGAGTCATTACCTGACAGTTCGCGCTAGTGGCGGGAGCGGAGGCGGGCCACGAGTGTCGAGGCGAGGAACGCCGTCGTCATTTCCAGGGCGATGACCGCCAGCAACACGGCGGCAGCGGGTCCCTCCGATCCGGCTGACCCTGCGGGAACCACCGGCGCTGCCGCTGTGTGGCTGTGGGCCGAGCCGCCCGGGGCGAGCAGCAGGAAACCGTGGATCGCCGCCATCGCGACGCCCGAGGCCATGATCCGGTGCAGGGCGGCGAGACTGCTGTGGCGCCACACGTGAGCGGCGCACGGCACGCAGACCGCCACCATCACGAGCATCAGTGCGTTGAGCCACAGTCCATGGTGGCTGCCGGCGGCCAGCCACACGTGGGCAAGGCAGGATGCGGCGGTCACCACGGCGCAGACTCGGGAGTGGAGGCGAGCGCCGGCCGCCCGGCCCTCCGCTCCCCCGAAGGGCCCCCCGACAACGCTGCCCGAGGCAGCTCGTCGGGAGATAGGTCTTCCGCCTACTGTTGCCGGAGCCACTGCTGCTGGGGCAACCGCTGGCGTGGCAACTGCTGCCGAAGTCATGCCGGGAGCCCCCGCAGCGGAATCCGCTCAGCCATGGCGGTGGTCGCTTGACGGATGGCAGTGGTTGGCCCCCTGGCCGGACGCCGGGACATCCAGGACCGGGCTGCGGTCGAAGAACCCTTCGGGGCGGAGTTTGAAGCCGACGGTGTCCACCGGCATGATCGGCCAGTCCTCGACCCGCGGGAAGTGGGTCAGGCCGAACGTGTGCCAGACGACGATGTCCTGGCCGTCGATGTCACGGTCCTGCGCGACATAGGCGGGCAGGCCCGCACCGCCGGAGTGCTGGTTGACGAAGTCGCCGGTGGGGTAGCGCTCGTCCTCGGCGAACCGGGTAACCCACAGGTCCTTGGTGGCAAACGCCGCCCGCCGGGCAATCGAAGACCCGGGGTCGGCCATCAGGGTGGGCTGGTTGTGGGCGTGCAGCTTGTAGCCCACGGGCTCGCCTAGGCGGTTGCGGGATTCGGGGTTGGAGATGATCCAGGTCCGGCCGGCGCGGGCATCGGCCTCGCGGACAGCCCCGGACTCGCGGGTGAGCACGGTGCGCTTCCGGGAGAAGGCGTTGCCGCGGGGGTTTCCCTCGCCCATCGGCTGGCGGACCACGTCCTCCTCCTCCACCCTGTTGGTGAAGCCGTCGATGGCCATGTCCAGGCGTGCGCTGAAGATGTGCTGGTGGAACGGCGCACCGAGCCCCGGCGCCAGCTGGGAGATGTTGTCCGAGCCGCCTTCCGGGAACGCGGACGTGAAGACGACGCCGGTGGCCTTGGCTTCGAATTCGATGGTGCCGTCAAGGTAGAGGTACCAGTAGAAGCCGTAGTCGTAGTTGCCGATGGTGGTGAAGAACGAGATCACCATGCGGCGGTTCCGGCGGGTGTAGTTGATGCCGGACCAGAGGTCGCTGTGCTTGGCCAGGATGCCCCAGTCCTCCTCGTGCATGCAGATGCCGTTGCGGATCTCGCGGGGGTTGCCGAAGGCGTCGCTGATGACGGGGCTGAGGTAGGTGATCTCGCCCAGGCAGTCGCAGCCCAGCTCGAGGGAGTTGGCGTACTGCCCCACCAGGTACTCCCCCGTGTCGAAGTAGTTCTGCCAGGACCGGATCGGGGACGGGTCGCCGTACGGGACCACCATCTCGGCGATCGACGCGCGGTTGATGATGGGCCGGAGCCGGTCACCGTCCCGGAAGGCGATGTTGTGCAGCACCACGCCCTCGCGGACGTCGAAGCCCACGTCAAGGCTCCATTTCTCCCACTCGATGTGGTTCCCGCCGGTCACCGTGAAGCTGGGGCCTTCGGGCTGGGTGATGCTGATGGGCTTCTGCGTGGTGCGGAGCGGGCCGGTCAGCTCGGGATCGGTGTAGTTGCCGTGCTCTGCGGGAACGGGGAAGACGCCGGTGTCGATTACCTGGGTGACTTCCTTGCTGACCACGTCCACGTAGGCCACAAGCCCGTCGACCGGGTGGGCCCAGGCGCTGTCCCCGGGGAACTCCTGCAGGAACGCGAGCCCGCGCAGGATCCGGCGGCCCTTCTCCTCCGGGTACTCGAACACGCCCGCGGACAGCGGCGCGACCCGGACCTTGCTGGCGTCCAGGTTCCGCGCAGCCAGCGCCTTCAGCCACCGCCCGTCGGCAGCCAGGAGCTGCTCCACCACTTCGAACTCCTCTTCAAGGACCGGGAGTTCACCGGTGGCAGCGGTATCGAGTTCGACGGCGGAGATCACCTCGCTGCTGGTGGCCGAGACGGTGACGTCCTGGGGCCGGGCGCCCGAAACGTCATGGATGAAGACCCGGAACCGCCGGTCCTCCGCAACGCTGCCGGCTTCCTCTGCGGGGTCTGTTTCCCGGGCAGGGCCGGTTTTACGGGCGGCGCCGGTTTTACGGGCGGCGTCAGTTTTGCGGGCAGGGTCCAGCAGCCCCAGGTAGGCAATGCGCTTCTCCGGGCCGAGGAGACCTTCAGAGCGAAGAATGCCCTGCACCTCGCTGATCTCCGCTGCTGAGGTAAGGCGGAACGGGCTGGCTGTTTCTGTGATGGAGAGCGTCATGGCGGCCTTTGTCAGGGACCCTGGCGGGTCTGGTTTTTATTTTCTATAGTTGTAGAGAATAAGCGAACGTAAGATGGCTCACAAGAGTCTGGGCGAAATATTTACCGGGGAGCGGCCGCGTGCCAAAGATTGTTGACCACGACGAGCGGCGGCTGGAACTGGTGGATGCCACCTGGCGGATCATTGCCCGGCTGGGCATCGAAAGTGCCACCATGCGGGAGATCGCCACAGAGGCGGGCTTCGCCAACGGCGCCCTCAAACCGTATTTCCCCACCAAGGACACCCTGCTGACGTTCGCGTTCGGCCACGTCTTCAACCGGACCAACCGGCGCATCGCCGAGGTCACCGCCGGGCTTTCGGGACTGGCGGCCCTGCGGGCCTTCTGCATCGAGGTGCTGCCGCTGGATGAGGAACGGATCAATGAGGCCCGCATCGTGATCCCCTTCTGGCAGAAAGCCATCAACGATCCGGACAAGGCGCAGATCCACCGGGAATCGATGCAGGAGTGGCTCGACTCGATCCGCCGCTACCTCGGGGAGGCGCGGGACAGCGGCGACGTGAGCACCGCCGTCGACGACGACAGCCTCGCCGGGCAGTTGCTCAACATGCTGCTCGGGGCCCAGATCGCGGCCGCGCTGCTTCCGGAGGGCCAGACACAGCTCGGCCTGGACGGGCAACTCGAGGGCTTCCTGGCCCTGCTGACCACCTAGCCTCTGAGGACAGCAATATCCGATCCACAACCAGGAGACCCGGCAGTGACCATCCCGCAGGAAATCGATACGCCGGAAATCATGATCGACGTCGACATCCTCGACCGGAATATCGGGCGGATGGCGTCGGCCGTCCGCTCGCGGGGCCTGGGCCTGCGCCCGCATGCCAAGACGCACAAGATTCCCGAAATCGCCCTCCGCCAGATTGCGGCCGGAGCCTCCGGACTGACGGTGGCAACCATCGGCGAGGCTGAAGTGTTCGCAGCTGCCGGCGTGCAGAACCTCTTCATCGCCTATCCCCTTTGGGTTTCCGCGCAGAAGGCCGAGCGGCTCCGGCGCCTGTCGCAGACGGCGCAGATCGCCGTCGGGGTGGATTCCGCCGAGGGGGCAACGGGACTGGGGACCAGCCTGGGAAGTGCCGCAGGCAGCGTGAGCGTTCTCGTGGAAGTCGACAGCGGGCACCACCGCAGCGGCGTTCTCCCGGAGGCTGTCACGCCGGTGGCCCAGGCGGCGGTGCGGGCCGGACTCAAGGTCGCGGGCGTTTTCACCTTCCCGGGACACAGCTATGCGCCGGGCATGCCGGTCGAGGCGGCCAGTCAGGAGGAGCAGGCCCTGAGCCTGGCGTCGGAAACTCTTGCTGCGGCGGGCTTCGAGGTCACCTGCCGCAGCGGCGGCTCCACTCCCACAGCGATGCTGACAGGGAACTCGGCCGCCACCGAGGTGCGCCCTGGTGTCTACGTCTTTGGCGACGCCCAGCAGCTGGAACTGGGGCGGTGCGCCGCCGAGGACATCGCATTGACGGTTGCTGCCACCGTGGTCAGCCACCATGCAACCGCTCCGGACGGGCCCGCGCGTTTCATCCTCGACGCCGGCAGCAAGGTTCTGGGCAGCGACCGGCCCGCGTGGGCCAGCGGCTTCGGGCGGCTGATGGACTACCCCGACGCCCGGATCACCGCACTGTCTGAGCATCACGCGACCGTCGAGTGGCCCGGGCCTGCTGCGGCGCCAGCCATCGGGGACCGGCTGCGCGTCATTCCCAACCATGTGTGCCTGGCGATGAACCTGGTGGACGAAGTCGCAGTGGTCAGGGGCGGCGCCCTCGTGGACCGCTGGACGGTGGCCGCCCGGGGAAAGAACAGGTGAGGGTCCGCTCTTGTTCACGGAAAATCTTTTTTCCCCATTTGTTGAAAAAAGATGACAGACCCGCAGCATCGCCGCTAACCTGAAATGACTGTGTCGCAGGACACAGTGTTGGGGACCCGTCAGCAGACAGCCAACCTGCATCAGGAACGTTCATGCCAGCAAGCACAGCCCGCCCCGCGGACCAGACCCTCACCTCCAGCGAGGCAACCTCCTTTGACCACTGGAGGCACCTCGTGGCGCAGTCCTTCGTGCCGCTGGCCGCAGAAACGGAACGGCCCGAGCAATTCCGCGGCCGCATGCGCTCCAGGGTGCTGGACCGGACGTGCATCGTGGAAGTGTCCGCTTCGGGTCACAGCGTCCACCGCACTCCGGCGCTTCTTGCCCAATCCGACCAGCGCTATTTCAAGCTCAACCTGCAGCTGGAGGGCACCGGGCTCCTCATCCAGGACAACCGCGAGGCCGTGCTCCGCCCCGGCGACCTGGCCATCTACGACACCAACCGCCCGTACTCGCTGGCGTTCGAGGAGCAGGCCCGCATGATGGTGCTCATGTTCCCGCACGACTCCCTGTCGCTGCCGCCGGAATATGTGGGCCAGCTGTCCGCCGTCCGCCTGGCCGCCGAATCCGGTGTGGCGGGCATTGTGGGGCCGTTCATCACGCAGCTTGCGGGCAACCTGGAGGCACTCAGCGGCCCCACGGGTTCCCGGCTCGTGGCCAACACCCTGGATCTCGTCTCCACCATGCTCCATTCGGAGCTCGACCTGGCCGCGGACAGCATGAAGCCGCAGGCCCTGCTGGCAACGTCAGCCCGTGACTACATCGAGGCAAACCTCGCCGACCCCCAGCTTTCGCCGGCCAGCATTGCGGCCGCGCATTTCATTTCGACCCGCCATCTGCACAACGTCTTCCACGAGTCCGGCAGCACGGTTGCCAGCTGGATCCGCAGCCGCCGGCTGGAACGGGTCCGCCGGGACCTCCGGGATCCGCTGCACTCCGGCACCTCCGTGGGTGCCGTCGCGGCGCGGTGGGGATTCCTGGACGCGGCCCACTTTAGCCGCACGTTCCGGGAGGCCTTCGGCTTATCCCCCAGCGACTGGCGCCGCGGCGCCGCAGCTTAGAAGCAGCCGGCTGCTAAATCAGGCCCTCCGCCTAAATCAGACCCTGCGCCTAGATCAGACCCTGCGCCAGCATGGCGTCCGCCACCTTGACGAAGCCGCCGATGTTCGCGCCGAGCACGTAGTTGCCGGGCGCGCCGTACTCTTCCGCGGTGGAGGCGCAGCGGTGGTGGATTCCCACCATGATGTCCGTGAGGCGCTCTTCCGTGTGCTCGAAGGACCAGGAGTCGCGGCTCGCGTTCTGCTGCATCTCCAGCGCCGAAGTTGCTACGCCGCCTGCATTGGCGGCCTTTCCCGGCCCGAAAAGCACACCCGCTTCCTGGAACACTGCCACAGCGTCCCGGGTGGAAGGCATGTTGGCGCCTTCACCGACGGCGAGCAGGCCGTTCCGGACCAGCCGGGCGGCAGCGTCGCCGTCGAGCTCGTTTTGGGTGGCGCACGGCAGCGCGACGGTGGCGTCGACATCCCAGACGGAGCCGGCCTCCACGTAGGAAACGCCGGAGCGGCGCAAAACGTAGTCCTTGAGGCGTCCGCGCTCCACTTCCTTGATCTGGCGGAGAAGGCCGACGTCGATTCCCGCCTCGTCCACGATGTAGCCGGAGGAGTCGGAGCAGGCCACCACCGAGGCACCAAGTGACTGGGCCTTGGCGATGGCGTTGATGGCCACGTTGCCGGAGCCGGAAACCACCACGCGCTGCCCGTCAAAGGACGAGCCGCGGGTCTTGAGCATCTCCTGGGTGAAGATCACCGTGCCGAAGCCGGTGGCCTCGGGCCGCACCAGCGAACCGCCCCAGGACGTTCCCTTGCCGGTCAGGACCCCGGACTCGTAGCGGTTGGTGATGCGCTTGTACTGGCCGAAGAGGTAGCCGATTTCGCGGCCGCCCACTCCGATGTCACCCGCCGGCACGTCGGTGTACTCCCCGATGTGCCGGTAGAGCTCAGTCATGAACGACTGGCAGAACCGCATCACCTCGGCGTCGCTCCGGCCGCGGGGATCGAAGTCGGAGCCGCCCTTGCCGCCGCCGATGGGCATGCCGGTGAGCGCGTTCTTGAAGATCTGCTCGAAGCCGAGGAACTTCACTATGCCGAGATAGACGGACGGGTGGAACCGGAGGCCGCCCTTGTACGGGCCCAGCGCCGAGTTGAACTCCACGCGGAAGCCGCGGTTGATCTGCACGCGGCCCTGGTCATCGGTCCACGGCACCCGGAAGATGATCTGCCGTTCCGGCTCGCAGAGACGCTCCAGGATGGCGGCCTCAAGGAACTCGGGGTGCCGGTCGTGGACGGGGCCAAGGCTTTCGAAGACCTCCCCCACGGCCTGATGGAACTCGGACTCGCCGGGATTCCGCGCCAGGACGGTATCCCTGATGGCCTCCAGCCGTGCATCCATGAATCTTTCCTTACTTCGACGGCCGGCGGCCTGGGAGTACATCGCCGGCCGCCCTACAGTTGAGCTTTCAACCTAACCGATTCGGCCCGCGAGCCGTTAAGCGGCCGGGCTAAACATGCCTTATTATCCGTATTATGACAGTAAGATTTCGTACTACGGAAATACGGGCAATGCGGTATGCGATGAAGGCTGATTGATGCCGTACCTTTGCCTTCTCCTCTCGGGTGCCGCACTGCTGATCAACGGCCTGGCAACGCTGGGCGCGCTCCCCCGCCGCGATGCAGCCGTATTTAGCCTGGTGATCGGCGGCCTGCAGCTGCTGTTGGGCGTCACGTACTTGGCCGTCGCGCATCCGGCCCTCACGCATCCGGGCAGCACAGGCCCGGACGCCCTCGCCGGGCATTTACAGCCGACGCTGCTTACGGCGTCGGGCATGTTCCTGTTCGGCCTGACCTACGCCTACGTCGGCCTGGATTTCCTGCTGGGGCTCGGATCCAGGGGCCTTGGCTGGTTCAGCGGAATGGTGGGCGCGTGCGGGCTCCTGCTCGCTGCGGCCTGGTTCAGCAGCGACCCGCTGCTGGCAGTGCTGTGGCTCTGCTGGTCCTACCTGTGGACGCTCTTTTTCTTCTCTATGGCGCTGGGTCGCAGCCGGCTGTCGCCGCTGATCGGCTGGTCGCTGGTTCTGGCCAGCCAGGCCACGGCAACGGCGCCCGCCCTGCTTGGCATGACAGGGCAATGGCCCGGCGACACCGCAACGGCGGGCGGGGCTGCTGCGTGCATCGCCCTGCTTCTGCTGCTGGCCGCCGGCCTTGCCAGGCGTGACGGCCGGCGCGCCGGCCGGCGGGACCGCCAACCCGCCGTCGTCGTCCCTAACGGGCCGTTGGAGACGACGACGGGCGGTTAGCCGCCGCCGGCGGCAGCCTCAGGGGGCGGGCAGGAGCTCGGTCCGCCCCCGCTTTTCCACTCCGGTTTCCGCCAGCACTCCGGCCACGAAGATCACGGGGACGGCAACCAGCAGTGCCGTGGCCGTTTCGCCGCTTCCGCCGATCAGGGACGTGAAGTTGCTGACCACCAGGTACAGGACCCATGCCAGGAGCAGCGAGGCAACGGCCGGCGCGATCAGGGTCTGCCAGAGCTGGCCAGTCACGCGTTCGCGGCGGAAAAATGCGACGACGGCCAGGGAGCAGAGCATGTAGAGCACCAGCAGTGCCGCAACAGCAAGCCCGCTGAACCAGGAGAAGAGCGTCAGCACGGGATCCATGCCCAGCACCGCGAACGGAGCCACGAGCAGCACGGCCACCGTCGTCTGGACCCAGGCTGCCGAGGCCGGCGCGCCGTGGGTGTTGGTCCGGGCGAGGACAGCGGGCAGCGAACCCCGCAGGGCAAGCGAGTGCAGGTAGCGGTTGATGCCGTTGTGGAAGGCGATGATGCCTGCCAGGAGCGACGTCACCAGAAGGACGCCCGCAGTGACGCCGGCCCAGGGGCCGAACAGCTCAACCAGGGGCCCGATCACGAAGGAGGTCGCATCTCCGGACTCCAGGGCAGCGCCGGCAGCGTCGATGACGTGCGAGGGCCCGTAGAAGCTCACCAGCATCCAGGTAATGAAGGCGAAGAACAGGGCGATGATCCCGACCGACAGGTACGTTGCCCGCGCCACTGTCCGGTGCGGGTCCTTGGCCTCACCCGAGTAGATGGCCGTTGACTCGAAGCCGAACATGGAGGCCACAGCGAACATGATCGCAACGCCGGGAGCTCCGCTGGCGATTGCCTCCGGGGAAAAGGACGCAGCCATGTTGAGCCCTTCCGGGCCGCCGCCCTTGAACAGAACGGTGAAGCCGAACAGCAGCAGAATCGCCACTTCCAGGCCCACCAGGAAAGCCAGGACGCGGGCGCCCAGCTCGATGTTCATCGAGCCCAGCACCTGCACGCCTGCCATGGTGGCGACGGCGAGGAGCCACCAGGGAACGGTCACGCCGGCCGAAGCCAGCAGCCCGGAAAAAGCCGCACCGTAGAGTCCGTACATGGCGGCCTGCACAGTGCTGTAGGCCAGCAGTGCCAGCCAGGCCGCGCCTGCACCGGTCTTCCTGCCGAACGCGGCGGTGATATAGGCATAGAAAGCACCGTTCGCCTGCACCTTCCGGCTCATGGCCACGAACCCGACGGCGAAGATGACAATGACGATGCCCACGATCAGGTAAGCGCCCGGTGCCCCGGCGCCATTGCCGAGGGCAGCCGCCAGCGGGGCTGCGCCGACGATGCCGGTCAGCGGGGCCTGGGCTGAAAGAACGAAAAAGAGAATGCCCAGAACGCCGATGCTGCCCGCGCGGAGTGCGGTGGACTGCTCCTTGCGCGGGCTTGCTTCTGCGGTCCGGGATTCGGAATTTGAAATACTCATTGGATCCTTCTTAACGGTCATGAGCGTTGGGGAGGGGTGCCGGCAAAGGCCTCGCACCGCGGATTCCAGCTTGGCAGTCCCCGGCCGCCGGGGCTTGTCTGGCAGCGATCAGTTGTTGTGCCTGAGCGCACATGCATGGCCGGAAGGGAAAAAGGAAACTGCCGGGAGGCGTTCGCGCCCCCGGCAGTTTTCACTTTTCAGCTGTGACGGCTCAGGCGTGATTGCCGACCAGTCCCTGACGGGCCGGCAGGAACTGTGCGAAGAAGGCGCCCAGTTCCGCCGTCGCGGTCAGCGGCAGGACATTCGCCACGTACTGGTCCGGCCTGACCACCACAACAACGCCGCCGCGGTCCAGGCCGCGAAGGTCGAAGATGTCGGCCTTCGGGTCCGCGCCGTAGACCTTCTCAAGGTTGGTCAGCCTGAACGGCCCCACCTCCGGCTTGAACACGGCCGGGACGGCGTTGATGTCGATGCCCCGGTGGTCCTGCTGGTAGACGACCTTCACATCGAACCAGGCATCGGCGTCGGCACCCTCCGGCGTCGCCGCGAGCGGGGACTCCGGCGAGCTCTCCAGCCAGTGCGCGAAGTCGGTGGTGGGCGACGGGGTGCCGGCTTCGGCGGCGTCGGCGAACACGTAGATGCGCCAGCGTCCGTCGGCCTTTGCCTGGTGTCCCAGCTGCAGCGGGTTGGTGTCACAGACGCGGAGCACGGGCGCGGACTTGAAGCGCTTGCCGACCGGGAAGCCAGTGGCCAGTTCCTGGTGCTTCGCCTCGGCCACGATCATTGACGGCGCGTACTCGGTCATGAAGCCGGCCGGGAATTCGGCGGTGCGCACGTAGAAGTCCTCCAGCTCCGAGGGGTCGCTGAACTCCTCGGGCTTTTTGGCCATGAGGGTTGACCATTCCTTGTCGAAATCGATCAGGTCCTTCGCAACGACCTGGCGCTCGGCCGAGTACGTGGCCAGCAGCGACTCCGGGCTGCGGCCCTCGAGCACGTGTCCGATCTTCCAGCCGATGTTGAAGCCGTCCTGCATGGACACGTTCATGCCCTGGCCGGCCTTGGCGCTGTGCGTGTGGCAGGCGTCGCCGGTGATGAAGACGCGCGGCGTGCGGCTGTTCCGCTCTTTGGGCAGGACGTCGTCGAACCTGTCGGTGAGGCGGTGGCCCACCTCGTACACGCTGTGCCAGGCAACGTTGCGGACGTCCAGGGTGTACGGCTGCAGGATCTGGTTCGCGTGGGCGATGATCTGCTCGATGGTGGTCTTGCGGATGGCACCGTTGTCGTCCTCCGGCACGACGCCGAGGTCGACGTACATGCGGAACAGGTGCCCGCCCTCGCGCGGGATCAGCAGGATGCTGCCGCCGTCGTGGGACTGGATGGCGCACTTCGTGCGGATGTCCGGGAAGTCCGTGGCGGCGAGGACATCCATGACGCCCCAGGCGTGGTTGGCCTGGTCACCGGCGAGCGTGCAGCCGATGGATTCCCGGACCTTGCTGCGGGCACCGTCAGCGCCGACCACGTACTTGGCCCGCACGACCCGCTCCTGGCCCGCCAGTTCGCCGGCGGTGCGGACCAGGGTGACGGTGACCGGGTACTCACCCGCGTCCGCCACCTCGAGGCTGCGGAACTCGTAGCCGTAGTCGGGGGTCATCCGCGTCGGCGAATAGGCCATGACCCGGGCGAAGTAGTCCAGCACACGGGCCTGGTTGACGATGAGGTGCGGGAATTCGCTGATGCCCATCTCGTCGTCGACCGCGCGGGCTGCACGGTAGATGTGCTTCGGGTTCTCCGGATTCGGCTTCCAGAACGCCATCTCGGTGATCCGGTAGGCCTCCGCGGTGATCTCCTCGGCAAAGCCGAAGGCCTGGAAGGTCTCGACACTGCGGGCCTGGATGCCGTCCGCCTGCCCGATCGCGAGGCGGCCGGGGCGGCGCTCCACGATGCGCGTGGTGATGTCCGGGAACTGGGACAGCTGGGCGGCGGCGAGCATGCCAGCGGGGCCGGAACCCACGATCAGCACGTCGACCTCGTCGGGGAGCTCTTCGGGGCGGTTGATGCCGACGCCGGCGGCCGGCTGGATGCGCGGGTCACCGGAAACGTAACCGTGGTGGTGGAACTGCACGGGTTTTCCTCACTTCACTGTGTGGGGGGCTTGCGCCAAAAGTCTGTGTTCTATATCGGAACAAGTGATTCGATATTCGAAACTGTGGTCTATGGTTCAGTACTGTACGTCACATCCGACCGGACCCACAAGAAGCTGCTTCTTTCCCCAACCGGGGGGGTTGACGAAGCCTCCGAAGCGGTCCAGTATTTTTCGTATACGATTTCGTACCTGATGAGGAGAGTGCTTTGGAGCAGGTCAACGGTGACACCCTGGCAGCGGCACGCAAGGTGATCGCAGTGCACATCAACTACCCCAGTCGCGCAGCCCAGCGCGGCCGGACGCCGGCGCAGCCCTCCTACTTCCTGAAGCCGTCGTCCTCGCTGTCCCTAAGCGGCACCGCCGTCGAACGCCCGGCCGGCTGCGAACTCCTCGGCTACGAGGGCGAGATCGCGCTCATCATTGGCAAGGCCGCCCGCCGCGTCGGGATCGAGGACGCGTGGAGCCACGTCGCCGCGGTCACGGCCAGCAACGACCTCGGCGTGTACGACCTCCGCTACGCGGACAAGGGCTCCAACCTCCGGTCCAAGGGCGGTGACGGCTTCACCCCGGTGGGCCCGGCACTGCTTCCGGCAGACGCCGTCGACCCCGCCAAACTCCGGATCCACACCTGGCACAACGGCGAACTGGTCCAGGACGACACCACTGAAGACCTGCTCTTCCCGTTCGCCCGGCTCGTGGCGGACCTCTCCCAGCTGCTCACCCTTGAAGAGGGGGACATCATCCTCACCGGCACCCCCGCCGGCGCCTCGGTCGCCGTGCCCGGCGACGTGCTGGAGGTGGAGGTCAGCACCATTGACGGCGGTCTCACCACCGGGCGGCTGGTCACCACTGTTGAGGAAGGTACGACGGCGTTCGCTGACTTTGGTGCCCAGCCCAAGGCCGATGACCTGCAGCGGGAAGAGGCGTATGGTTCGCGGGAGGCCGCCGGCCTTCCTGCCGACGCAAGTGCCGCCGTCGGACCTGCTCTCTCCCCCAAACTGAAGGCGAAGCTCGAATCTGTCTGCACCGCGACCCTGTCATCGCAGCTGCGCAAGCGCGGCCTCAACAACGTCAGCATCGACGGGCTGACCGCGACCCGGCCGGACCGCAAAGTGGTAGGCCTGGCCCGGACCCTGCGCTACGTGCCCAACCGGGAAGACCTCTTCAAGACCCACGGCGGCGGCTTCAACGCCCAAAAACGCGCCATCGACTCCGTCAACGAGGGCGAGGTCCTGGTCATGGAAGCCCGCGGCGAGAAGGGCACCGGAACCATCGGCGACATCCTGGCCCTGCGCGCGCAGGTCCGCGGCGCCGCGGCCATCATCACGGACGGCGGCGTCCGCGACTTCTCGGCCGTGGCCGCCATGGAACTGCCCACCTACTACTCCAACCCGCACCCCGCAGTGCTGGGCCGGCGCCACATCCCGTGGGACACGGACATCACCATCGCCTGCGGCGGCACCACCGTGCAGCCCGGCGACATCATCGTGGCCGACGCGGACGGCATCCTGGTGATCCCCCCGGCCATCGCCGAGGAGGTCGCCGACGACTCGATCGCCCAGGAACGCGAAGAGGTCTTCATCGCCGAAATGGTGGAGCAGGGCCACAGTGTGGACGGCCTGTACCCGCTCAACGCGGAATGGCGTACGAAGTTTGAGGAATGGGAAGTCATGGGAAGCAGGCAAGGCAAATGACTGAGACGGCCACCGCCCCTACAACGGCTGCCGCATCCGGCGTCGACGCCACGGCCTCCCCCGGCAGCAAGTCCGAGCAGGCCTACCAGGCCATCAAGGCACGGATCGTCGAGGGCACCTACACTCCCGGCTACCGGCTGGTCCTGGCCGCCATCGCCAAGGACCTCGGCTTTAGCGTGGTCCCGGTCCGCGAAGCGATCCGCCGGCTCGAGGCCGAGGGCCTGGTGAAGTTCGAACGCAACGTCGGCGCCACCGTCTCCGGCATCGACCCCACCGAATACCTCTACACAATGCAGACCCTCAGCATCGTGGAAGGTGCAGCCACCGCGCTGTCCGCCCCCTTGATCGGTGCGGCGGACATCGCCCGGGCCCGCGCCGTGAACGAGGACATGCGCGAATGCCTCCAGCACTTCGACCCCGTCCGGTTCACCCAGCTCAACCAGGACTTCCACAGCGTCCTGTTCGAACACTGTCCCAACCCGCACATCCTGGACCTCGTCCACCGCGGCTGGAACCGGCTCGCATCCCTGCGGTCCTCGACCTTCCGCTTCGTGCCAGGCCGCGCCAAGGAATCCGTGGAGGAACACGAGGCGCTCCTGCAGCTCATCGAAAACAACGCCGACGCCGACACCATCGAAAAAGCGGCACGGCTCCACCGCAGCGCCACCCTCGACGCCTACCTCTCCCAAACCAAGCACTAGTTAGGACTTCAACGATGACGACTCCTGTAGAAACAGCAGCCAAGCATTACGTTCCCGAGAACCTCCCCACCCACATCCAGCACTACATCAACGGCCAGTTCGTTGACTCCGTCGGCGGGAAGACCTTCGACGTCCTGGACCCGGTATCCAACCAGAACTACGCCACCGCCGCGGCCGGCCAGAAGGAGGACATCGACCTCGCCGTCGCCGCCGCCCGCGAAGCATTCGTCAGCGGCCCGTGGCCGAAGATGAAGCCCCGCGAGCGTGCCCGCGTCCTGAACCGGATCGCCGACGCCGTCGAGGCCCAGGAATCCCGCCTCGCCGAACTCGAAACCTTCGACACCGGCCTGCCGATCACCCAGGCCAAGGGCCAGGCGCTGCGCGCGGCGGAGAACTTCCGCTTCTTCGCGGACCTGATCGTGGCCCAGTTCGACGACGCCATGAAGGTCCCCGGCTCGCAGATCAACTACGTGAACCGCAAGCCGATCGGCGTCGCCGGCCTCATCACCCCGTGGAACACCCCGTTCATGCTCGAGTCCTGGAAGCTCGCCCCGGCCCTGGCCACCGGCAACACCGTGGTCCTCAAGCCCGCCGAATTCACCCCGCTGTCCGCCTCGCTCTGGGCCACCATCTTCAAGGAAGCCGGCCTGCCGGACGGCGTCTTCAACCTGGTCAACGGACTCGGCGAGGAAGCCGGCGACGCCTTGGTCAAGCACCCGAACGTCCCGCTGATCTCCTTCACCGGCGAGACCACCACCGGCCAGACGATCTTCCGCAACGCCGCCGCCAACCTCAAGGGCCTCTCCATGGAGCTCGGCGGCAAGTCCCCCTGCGTCGTCTTCGCCGACGCCGACCTGGACGCCGCGATCGACTCCGCCCTGTTCGGCGTCTTCTCCCTCAACGGCGAGCGCTGCACCGCCGGCTCCCGCATCCTCGTCGAACGCGCCATCTACGACGAGTTCTGCGAAAAGTACGCCGCCCGCGCCAGGAACATCGTGGTCGGCGATCCCCACGACCCCAAAACGCAGGTGGGTGCCCTGGTCCACCCGGAGCACTTCGAGAAGGTGGCCGCCTACGTGGAGATCGGCAAGTCCGAAGGCCGGCTGCTCGCCGGCGGCGGACGGCCGGAAGGCCTCCCGGAAGGCAACTACATTGCACCCACCGTGTTCGCCGACGTCGCTCCCGACGCCCGGATCTTCCAGGAGGAGATCTTCGGTCCCGTCGTCGCCATCACGCCTTTTGAGAACGACGACGAGGCGCTGGCTCTGGCGAACAACACCAAGTACGGGCTGGCGGCCTACATCTGGACCCAGAACCTCACCCGGGCCCACAACTTCTCCCAGAACGTGGAAGCCGGCATGGTGTGGCTGAACAGCCACAACGTCCGCGACCTCCGCACCCCGTTCGGCGGCGTCAAGGCCTCGGGTCTGGGCCACGAGGGCGGCTACCGCTCCATCGACTTCTACACCGACCAGCAGGCCGTCCACATCACCCTCGGCAGCGTCCACACCCCGAAATTCGGGGCATAGAACCCCGCAAACCCAACTAGCTCGCATTTGTTGTCGTTTTGAGGCTCCAAAACGACAACAAATGCGAGTCAGTTGGGAAAGAAACCCCACCTTTCAAAGAAGAGAGAACATCATGACCAACTTCGTTCCCACCCCCACCGTCCCGGCACCGGATATCGTCCGCTGCGCCTACATGGAGATCGTGGTCACGGACCTCGCCAAGTCGCGCGAGTTCTACGTGGACGTCCTCGGCCTGCACGTCACCGAAGAGGACGAGAACACCATCTACCTGCGCTCCTTGGAGGAGTTCATCCACCACAACCTGGTGCTCCGCCAGGGACCCGTCGCCGCCGTCGCCGCCTTCGCCTACCGGGTGAAGTCCCCCGCCGAGGTGGACGCCGCCGAGGCCTACTACAAGGAACTGGGCTGCCGCACCGAACGCCGCAAGGAAGGCTTCACCAAGGGCATCGGCGACTCCGTCCGCGTCGAGGACCCGCTGGGCTTCCCCTACGAGTTCTTCTACGAAACCGAGCACGTCGAGCGCCTCACCCAGCGCTACGACCTCTACTCCGCCGGTGAACTGGTCCGCCTGGACCACTTTAACCAGGTCACCCCGGACGTCCCCCGCGGCCGCAAGTACCTCGAGGACCTCGGCTTCCGCGTCTCCGAGGACATCAAGGACTCCGACGGCGTCACCTACGCCGCCTGGATGCACCGCAAGCAGACCGTCCACGACACCGCTCTCACCGGCGGCAACGGACCCCGCATGCACCACGTCGCCTTCGCCACCCACGAGAAGCACAACATCATCCAGATCTGCGACAAGATGGGCGCCCTGCGCATCAGCGACCGGATCGAACGCGGCCCCGGCCGGCACGGCGTCTCCAACGCCTTCTACCTCTACATCCTGGACCCGGACGGCCACCGCATCGAGATCTACACCCAGGACTACTACACCGGCGACCCGGACAACCCCACCATCACCTGGGACGTCCACGACAACCAGCGCCGCGACTGGTGGGGCAACCCGGTCGTCCCGTCCTGGTACACCGAGGCATCCCTGGTCCTGGACCTGGACGGCAACCCGCAGCCTGTGGTTGTCCGTGAGGAGAAGTCCGAGATGGCCGTGACCGTGGGCGCCGACGGCTTCTCCTACACGCGTAAGCCTGAGGACGCGGCAGCAGGCAAGGACGCAGTGGGCTTCAAGCTCGGAGCCCAGGTCTAGGCCATGCTGGACGCGAAGACGATCGAAGCCATCGCCGACGAACTGCTGGAGGCCAACCGGACCCGCACCCCGGTCCCCCGGCTGACTGCCCGCTACCCGGATATGACGGTGGAGGACTCCTACGCGGTGCAGAGGCTGTGGCGGCAGCGGAACGAGGAGGCCGGCCGGACCCTGGTGGGGCGCAAGATCGGCCTCACGTCCAAGGCCATGCAGGATGCCACCGGCATCACCGAACCGGACTACGGTGCCATCTTCGATGACATGGTCCTCGAAACCGGCTGCTCAGTGCAGTGGGACCGATATACGCATCCCCGGGTGGAGGTGGAGCTCGCCTTTGTGCTGAAGGACGGGCTCAAGGGCCCGGGCTGCACCATCTTCGACGTCCTCAACGCCACCGACTACGTGGTTCCGGCCCTCGAAATCCTCGATTCGAGGATCCAGATGGAGGGCCGGACCATCGTGGACACCATCTCCGACAACGCTGCCATGGGCGCCATGGTGGTCGGCGGCCGCCCGGTAAAGCCCGACGCCGTCGACCTCCGCTGGGTCTCGGCCATCCTCTACAAGAACCAGACCGTGGAGGAAACCGGCGTCGCCGCCGGCGTGCTGGACCACCCGGCCAACGGCGTGCACTGGCTGGCCAACAAGATCGCCGCGCACGGGGACAGCATGAAGGCCGGCGACATCATCCTCGCCGGGTCCTTCACCCGCCCGCTGTGGGTCTACAAGGGCGACACCGTCCACGCCGACTATGGACCCCTGGGGAGCGTCACATGCCGCTTCGAGTAGAAGACACGTTCCGGTCCGCCCTCGCAGGGCAAAAGCAAAAGGGTAGAACAGGCCGGCCGCTGGCCGGCATGTGGGTCTGCTCCGGCAGCCCGCTCATCGCCGAACTCTGCGCCGGATCCGGCCTGGACTGGCTCCTGGTCGACGCCGAGCACAGCCCCAACGGGCTCGAATCCATCCTCGCCCAACTCCAGGCCATCCACGGCTACCCCGTCCACACCCTGGTGCGGCCGCCCGTGAACGACACCGTCCTGATCAAGCAGTACCTGGACCTTGGCGTGCAGAACCTGCTCATCCCCATGGTCAACTCGGTCGCCGAGGCGGAAGCGGCGGTGGCCGCCACCCGCTACCCGCCGCAGGGTGTCCGCGGGGTCGGCTCGGCGCTGGCCCGGGCTGCCCGCTGGAACCGGGTCCCGGACTACCTCGCCCGGGCCTCTGAGACCGTCAGCGTCACCGTCCAGATCGAATCGACGGCCGCCGTGGAAGCGGTGGAGGACATCCTGGAGGTCGACGGCGTCGACGCCATCTTCATCGGCCCCTCCGACCTCGCCGCCTCCATGGGGCTGCTGGGACAGCAGGAACACCCCGAGGTGCGCGCCGCCGTCGAACACTGCCTCGCCGCCGCCAAAGCCGCCGGCAAACCGGCCGGCGTGAACGCCTTCGCCCCGGCCACCGCCCGCGCCTACCTCGACGCCGGCGCTTCCTTCATCCTGGTCGGCGCCGACGTCGCCCTCCTCGCCCGCGGCTCCGAGGCCCTCGCCGCCGAATTCGTCCGGCCATCCGACGGCGGAACCCCCGCCAGCTACTGACTCTTCCCTTCGTAAGGACTCCCCCCATGACAGTTACTTCTGCGCTGCCCCCTGCCATCTCACCGGAGCGGGAGGCCGCGCTGCTCGCCTCCGTGCCGTCCGGCCTGCTCATCAGCGGCCAGTGGCGGGACGCGTCCGACGGCGGCACGTTCGACGTGCACGACCCCGCCACCGGGGAGGTGCTCGCCACCCTCGCTTGCGCCACCAGCGAAGACGGCCTCGCCGCACTCGACGCGGCCGACGCCGCCCAGGCCTCCTGGGCGCGCACCGCACCGCGGGAACGGGCCGAAATCCTGCGCCGCGCCTTCGACCTGGTCACCGAACGCGCCGAGGACTTCGCCCTGCTCATGACCCTGGAAATGGGCAAGCCCCTGGCCGAGGCCCGCGGCGAAGTCACCTACGGCGCCGAATTCCTGCGCTGGTTCTCCGAGGAAACCGTCCGCGACTACGGCCGCTACCTCACCACCCCCGAGGGCAAGAACAAGATCCTCGTCCAGCACAAGCCGGTCGGCCCGTGCCTGCTCATCACCCCCTGGAACTTCCCGCTCGCCATGGCCACCCGCAAGGTCGCCCCCGCCGTTGCGGCCGGCTGCACCATGGTGCTCAAGCCCGCCAAACTCACCCCGCTCACCGCGCAGTACTTCGCGAAGACCATGCTCGACGCCGGCCTGCCCGCCGGCGTCCTCAACGTCGTCGCCTCCGCCTCCGCGTCGGGGATTTCGGGGCCGCTGCTGGCCGACCCGCGCCTGCGGAAGATCTCCTTCACCGGCTCCACCCCCGTGGGCAAGCGCCTCATGGCCGACGCCGCCGAAAACGTCCTGCGCACCTCCATGGAACTCGGCGGGAACGCACCGTTCATCGTGTTCGAGGACGCCGACCTCGACGCCGCCGTCGACGGCGCCATGGCCGCCAAGATGCGGAACATGGGCGAAGCCTGCACCGCCGCCAACCGCTTCCTCGTCCACGAAACCGTCGCCCAGGAATTCACCCGCAAATTCGCCGCAGTCATGGGAGCCCTGACCACCGGCCGCGGCACCCAACCCGCCACCCAGGTCGGCCCGCTGATCGACGCCGGCGCCCGCGACGATGTCCACGCCTTGGTCAGCGCCGCCGTCGACGCCGGAGCCGTCGCCGTCACCGGCGGCGCGCCTGTCGAAGGTGCCGGGTACTTCTACCAGCCCACCGTGCTCGCCAACGTCCCCAATGACGCGGCAATCCTCGGCCAGGAGATCTTCGGCCCCGTCGCGCCCGTCACCACCTTCAAAACCGAAGAGGACGCCATCCGGCTGGCTAACGCCTCCGAGTATGGCCTCGCTTCCTACCTTTACAGCCGCGACTTCAACCGGCTCCTGCGCATCGCGGAACAGATTGAGTTCGGCATGGTCGGGTTCAACGCCGGCGTCATCTCCAACGCCGCAGCACCCTTCGGCGGCGTCAAGCAGTCCGGCCTCGGACGCGAAGGCGGCTCCGAAGGGATCGCCGAATACACCACCACCCAATACATCGGCATCGCCGACCCCTACGCCAACTGACACAGCGACGTGTCCACCCGTCCCCACAGCAAGGAAAAACATTGACTACTGTCCAGCAGGGGCAGCGCAGCCCGGCAACGGACCGCCGCGTAGCGTTCGCCACCATCATCGGGACCACCATCGAGTGGTACGACTTCTTCATCTACGCCAACGCCGCGGGCCTGGTCTTCGCGACACTGTTCTTCGAGCCCGCCGGCGACAACATCGGCATCCTCATTTCCTTCGCCTCGGTGGGACTCAGCTTCCTGTTCCGCCCGCTGGGCGCGTTCCTGGCCGGACACTTCGGGGACCGGCTGGGCCGCCGCGCCATGCTCGTCATCACGCTGATCATGATGGGGGCGGCAACCACCCTCATCGGCGTGCTGCCGACCTTCGAGACGGCGGGTGTTGTGGCGCCCATCCTGCTGCTGCTCCTGCGCATCCTGCAGGGCATATCGGCAGGCGGCGAATGGGGCGGTGCTGTCCTGATGGCGGTGGAACATGCGCCGCGCGGGAAGCGGGGCCTGTTCGGCGCTTTCCCCCAACTCGGCGTTCCCCTGGGCATGCTGCTGGCCGCCGGCGTCCTGGCCCTCATGTCCGGCGTGGTCTCCCCCGGCGCAGCCTTCGTGGAGTGGGGCTGGCGAATTCCGTTCCTGCTCAGCTTCGTCCTGATTGTGGTCGGTTTCATGGTCCGCCGCAGCGTGGAGGAAAGCCCGGTTTTCGAGGAGATCGCACAAAAGAAGCAGCAGACCCGCGTCCCGATTGTCGAACTGTTCAAGAAGCACTGGCTGCTGGTCATCATCGCGGCCCTGGTTTTCGCCGGCAACAATGCCGCGGGCTACATGACCACCGGCGGCTACATCCTCAGCTACGCCGCCAACCCTGCCGGCCTGGCCATGGACCGCACCGAAGTACTCCTGGCAGTCACCGCCTCCGCTGCCCTGTGGTTCGTCTTCACACTGATCTCCGGCTACCTGGCAGACAGCATTGGCCGCAAGAAGACCTACCTCATCGGCTACGGCTGCCTCATCGTCACGGTGTTCCCGCTGTTCTGGCTGGTGAACACCGGCAACATCTGGGCGCTGTTCCTTGGCCTTGCACTGTTCACGGTCGGGCTCGGCCTTACCTACGGGCCGCAGGCAGCCCTCTACAGTGAACTGTTCCCGGCCTCCATCAGGTTCTCCGGTGTCGCCATCTCCTACGCCCTGGGTGCCATCATCGGCGGCGCCTTCGCTCCGATGATCGCCACCGCCCTGGTCCAGGCCACCGGGACAACAGCCTCCGTGTCCCTCTACCTGCTCATCGTGGCGCTGCTTTCCACGGCGGCGGTGCTGGTGATCCGGGAACGCAAGGGCATCGACCTGGGCATCAACAACCAGGCCGAGCAGGAGGCCGGCGCCACCATCTTCGACCGGAGCAGAATCCCGGCGACTGAGACAGCCAAGGCCGACGCCAAGGTCTAGCCCTGCATAGTTAGCGCTGGATTGTCAGCACTGCACAGTTCGCCCCGAGTCAAGGGTCCTGCACCCAAAGACAAGCCACGGGCGGCGTGGCCGGACAACACTTGGATATGCCCGCCTCGCCGCCCGGCTGAGCGCACCTTCCTACTCGAAGTGGAGTACCTCTTGGAAACCTACGATGCCCTCCTCGCGTCCGTCACCGCCGGTCCCGGCCAGGAGAGCCGGACCATCTTCGACCCCGCTACCGGCGGCGTGGTCGGCGAGGCACCGGTCCACACCATCGAAGACCTCGAAACCGCGGTAGCGGCAGCGGCCGCCGCCCAGCCCGCCTGGGCCGCCCTGGGCCACGACGCCCGGTCCGCCGCGCTGCTCAAGGCAGCCGACGCCGTCGAACGCTCCGCCGAGGAACTCGCCCAGCTCCTCTCCCGCGAGCAGGGCAAACCCCTCAACGGCCCCAACGCCCGCTTCGAAGTCGGCGCCTGCGCCGCCTGGCTCCGCGCCACCGCCGCCACCGATCTCACCCCCGAAGTCGTCGTCGACGACGGCGAAACCTACGCCGAACTCCACTACAAGCCCATCGGCGTCGTCGGCGCGATCGGCCCGTGGAACTGGCCCATGATGATCACCATCTGGCAGATCGCCCCCGCCCTGCGGATGGGCAACACCGCCGTCGTCAAACCCTCCAAAATGACCCCGCTCTCCGTCCTGGCCCTGATCAAGGTCCTCAACGAAGAACTCCCCGACGGCGTCCTGCACGTCATCTCCGGAGACCGCGAAGTCGGCGCCCGCCTCGCCGAACACCCCGCCGTCGGCAAAATCATGTTCACCGGCTCCACCGCCGGCGGCAAAGCGATCATCCGCTCCTCCGCCGATACCGTCAAACGCCTCACCCTGGAACTGGGCGGCAACGACGCCGGCATCGTCCTGCCCGACGCCGACCCCAAAACCATCGCCACCGACCTGTTCTGGGGCGCCTTCCTCAACACCGGCCAGACCTGCGCCGCACTCAAGCGCCTCTACGTCCACGACACCATCTACGACGCCGTCTGCGAAGAACTCACCCACGTCGCCAACAACATGCCCATGGGTGTGGGCCTGGACGAGAACAACGTCCTCGGCCCCCTGCAGAACAAGGCCCAGTACGACATCGTCGCCAACCTCGTCCAAGCCGCCCGCGACTCGGGCGCCCGGATCCTGACCGGCGGCAACCCCGACCCGGGCCAGCCCGGCTACTTCTACCCCACCACCCTCGTGACCGACATCGACAACACCAACCCCCTCGTCACCGAAGAACAGTTCGGCCCGGCCCTGCCCATCATCCGCTACAGCACCATTGACGAAGCGGTGGAGATGGCCAACGCCCTCGACGTCGGACTCGGCGCCTCCGTCTGGTCCCCCAACCTCCCCGCCGCCCGCGAAGTCGCCGCCCGCATCCAGGCCGGCACCGTCTGGATCAACAAACACGGCGCCGTCGACCCCCGCGTCCCCTTCGGCGGAGCCAAACAATCCGGCTACGGCCTCGAATTCGGCGTCGAAGGCCTCAAGCACCTCGGCGTCCCCCAGGTCATCAACGGCTGACCCCTCCACCGGAACAGACCGCACCGGTACAGACAGGGGGACGGCCCGCGGCGCGGCGGCTCCGGCAATAGACTGAAGCCATGTCCCAGACCGGAATCGCCGCCAGCAGACGCTTCCTTCGCGGCCGGATCCGGACAGGGATGGTCCGGAGCCGGAATTCACTGGTTCCCGCGATCCAGATGACCTTCGGTGCGGTGGCAGCCTACGCCTTCGCTGAGTACGTCCTGGGGCATACGGGGCCGCTGTTCGCGGCCACGTCCGCCCTGATCGCGCTCGGCTTTTCCCGTGATCTGCGCATGCGGAGGGTGATGGAGGTGGGGCTGGGCTGCACCATCGGCATTGCCGTGGGTGACCTGCTGCTTCACTGGCTCGGAGCAGGGATCTGGCAGGCCGCCGTCGTGCTTTTGGTCTCCATCCTGCTGGCCCGCTTCCTGGACAGCGGCAACATCTTCACCACTCAACTGGCCCTGCAGTCGCTGCTGGTGGTGCTGCTGCCGGCACCCGCCGGCGGACCGTTCACCCGCAGCATCGACGCCGTGGTGGGCGGCGTGATCGCGTTGCTGGTCACCATCGTGGCGCCCAAGGATCCCCGGCGGGAACCGCGCAAGGACGTCCAGAAGCTGCTCCATGAACTGGCGGAGGTGCTGCGGGAATGTTCCGTGGCCCTGGTGGAAAGCGATTCCACCAGGGCGTGGCATGCCCTGGTCCGGGGCCGGAACAGCCAGCCGCTGGTGGATGCGATGCGGCACTCCCTGCGGGCGTCCAGTGAGGTGGCCACGCTGGCGCCCGCTTACCGGCGGCACCGGGACGAGCTGGACCGGATGGAGCAGTCGCTTGAGTTCATTGACCTTGCCCTGCGCAACAGCCGCGTCTTCGCGCGCCGGCTCACGAGTTCCATCAACCACGCCGCACTGTCCGACGAGGCCACCGAGAACATCGCCGACGTCCTGCAGGAAACAGCGGCGGCCGTCGACGAGCTCTCGCTCGGACTCGCCGAAGTCCAGGAGGGCGCGCGCCACGCGCACCTGCGGAGCGCGCGGCAGGACCTGGGCGAGATCGCCGGGCGGCTGCACCCGCGGATGCTTGAGGTGCAGAAACTCGAGGGTGAGACAGTGGTGATGCTGTTCCGGCCGCTCATGGTGGACCTGCTGGAAGCGGCAGGCGTCGAGTCCCGCGAGGCCCGCGACCTCCTCCCGCCGCTGTAACTCTTGGGCCCACGACCGCCGGGTTCCCTGACCGAGCTTGCGAGGTTAGGGGGCGGTTGGGGACGGCCGTAGGGTTCCCTGGCCGAGCTTGCGAGGTTAGGGTGCGGCCGGGGATGTCACAGCCCCCGGTTAGGGTGGAGCAATGGCTACAAAGACTTCCCGGGTTTCCAAGGCGCCGGGCTATAAATGCGCGGAATGCGGCTGGACCACGGTCAAGTGGGTGGGCCGGTGCGGTGAGTGCCAGGCGTGGGGCACCGTTGAGGAAACCGGCGTCGCGGTGGCTCGTACGACGGCGGCCACTACAGTTCTGGAGCCCGCCCGCCCCATTGCCGACATTGACGCCACGACGGCCGCCTACCTGCCCACCGGCGTGGACGAGCTGGACCGTGTGCTCGGCGGCGGCGTGGTGCCCGGCGCTGTCATCCTGCTCGCGGGCGAGCCCGGCGTGGGCAAGTCCACGCTGCTGCTGGATGTAGCCGCCAAGTTTGCCCGGACCGGGCAGAGCGTCCTGTATGTGACGGGCGAGGAATCGGCGGCCCAGGTGAAGCTCCGGGCCGAACGGATCAGCGCGATCGCCGACACCCTGTACCTGTCCGCCGAAACCGACTTGGGCCAGGCGCTGGGCCAAGTGGAGAAGGTGGAGCCGAAGCTGCTGGTGGTGGACTCCGTCCAGACACTCAGCAGCGCGGATGTGGAAGGCAGTGCCGGGGGTGTCTCCCAGGTGAGGGAGGTGGCTGCCTCGATCATTTCGGCGGCCAAGCGCCGGAACATGACCACGCTGCTGGTGGGGCACGTGACCAAGGACGGTTCCATCGCCGGTCCCCGCCTGCTGGAGCACCTGGTGGACGTCGTGTGCCAGTTCGAGGGCGAGCGCCACTCCCGCCTCCGCCTGCTGCGGGCGGTCAAGAACCGTTACGGGCCCACCGACGACGTGGGCTGCTTCGACCTCACCGAGGACGGCATCATGGGCCTCGCCGACCCAAGCGGGCTGTTCGTCACGCGCACCAAGGAACCCGTGTCCGGCACCTGCATCACCGTCACCATGGAAGGCCGCAGACCGCTGCTTGCGGAGGTGCAGTCGCTCATGGCCGAGACCCAGAACTCACAGCCGCGCCGGGCTACGAGCGGCCTGGACAGTTCACGGGTGGCCATGCTCCTGGCGGTCCTGCAGCAGCGTGCCGGCTGCCCGCTGCAGAAGGACGATTCCTACGTGGCCACGGTGGGCGGCGTGAAGCTCAGTGAGCCGGCCACCGACCTCGCGGTGGCGCTGGCGGTGGCCTCCGCGAAGCACAAGAAGCCCTTGCCGCAGCGCCTGGTCGCGTTCGGCGAGGTGGGGCTGGCCGGCGAGGTCCGCCCCGTCCCGGGCATCAACCAGCGCATCCATGAGGCGCACCGGCTGGGCTTCACCCACGCCGTGGTTCCTGCCAGCCCCACCGGTCCAGGCCAGGTCCCGGCAGGCTTTTCCGTGAGGGAGGTCGGGCACCTGACCGAGGTCCTGGATCTGCTCAGTCTTAAGGCAGGAGGCTAGCCCTAAACCAGGAACTTAGGCGCGGGTGACCACGAGCGCCGCGCTGTGCCCGCCGAAGCCGAAGGCATTGACGAGTCCCGCCGTCGCAGTGCTCCCGCTGACGGTACCGGTGATGACGTTGAGGTCCACCTCGGGGTCAAGGGTGGCCACGTTGTAGGTGCCCGGCAGGTCACCGGTCCGCAGTGCCTGCAGCGTGGCGATGGCAGCCAGCGCGCCCGCACCGCCGAGCAGGTGGCCGGTGAGGGACTTCGTGGAGGTCACGGGGACCTGGTTTCCGGCAATCTCCTTGATGGCTTGTGCCTCCAGCCGGTCGCCCACGGGCGTCGACGTGGCGTGCGCGTGCACGAACCCGATGTCAGTTCCGGTGACTCCGGCGGAGGCGAGCGCCTTCTGCATGACCCGCACCTGCATGTCCGGATCGGCTGCCACGATGTCGTTCGCGTCCGAGGTCACTGCTGATCCGGCAATGCCGCCCAGCACCTCCGCGCCGCGGGCACGTGCGTGCTCCGCGCTCTCCAGCACCACGATCCCGGCGCCTTCGGACAGCACGAACCCGTCGCGGTCCCGGTCGAACGGCCGCGAGGCCTGCTCCGGATCCCCGTTGCGTGTGGAGAGCGCCCTGATCTGGGAGAAACCGCTGATGATGAGGTCGTTGATGCTGGCGTCAACGCCGCCGGCAATGACGACGTCGGCCGCCCCGGACCTGATCATGTCGGCGCCTTGGGCAATTGCTTCGGCCCCGGACGCGCAGGCGCTGACCGGGGTGCGGGCACCGCCCTTGGCGCCGAGGTCGATCGATACCCACGCCGACGGCCCGTTTACCATGAGCCGGGTCAGGGTGTGCGGGGAAACCTTGCGCGGGCCGCCGTTGTCCAGCTCCCTGACCTGTGCGAGCACGGTGTCCATGCCGCCGTAGGCAGATCCGATGACGACGGCCAGCCGCTCCGGGTCGACGCCCGGCTTGCCTGCCTGTTCCCAGGCCTCGCGGGAGGCCACGAGCGCCAGCTGCCCGCAGCGGTCCATCCGCTTCAGCTCGCGGGTGCCCAGGAATGCGCCAAGGTCGGCGGTGACCCGGCCGGCGATGCGCACCGGCAGGGCCTCTGCCCAGCCCTCCTCCAGCGCCGCGATGCCCGACCGCCCGGCCAGCATCGCCTCCCAGGTCTCGGGGACGTTCGCCCCGAGCGGGTTGATGGAACCCATGCCGGTCACGACGACGCTGGCTGGTCCGGTTACAGGTGTTGCTGCAGAAGGCTGGCTTGTGGGCACGGCGATACCTTGCTTCGTTGGGTGGGTGACCGTTGGGGCAGCGGAGCCCCGTGCTGGCATTACTTTGCGGGGTTGTGCGTCCCGATCGGCACCAGCGTGAGGTCCGGATGGTTCTTCTCGATCCGGCGCAGTGCCCAGACGTCGTTGAAAAGGGCCAGGTACTCGCCGTCGGACCGGAGCAGCACCTCTGCGCCCGGCACGTTGGCCAGCGCAGGCATGGCGTCCGCCGTCGAAATCCTGGCCATGGAGTACGGAAGGCGCTCCAGCCGCATCGGCGCGCTGAAGTCGTGGGCCATGCGGTCCTCCACCACTTCGAACTGCATGGGGCCGACGGCGGCAAGCACCGGCGCCTGGTCACCGCGGACGTCGGAGCGCAGCACCTGGATGACGCCCTCGTGCTCGAGCTGCTCGATGCCGCGGCGGAACTGCTTGAAACGGCTGGGGTCCTTGGAACGGGCAACCTGGAAGTGCTCGGGGGCGAACAGCGGAATGGCCGGGAACTCCACGGCCTCCTCGAGGAACAGGCTGTCCCCCACCCGCAGCGACGACGCGTTGACCAAGCCCACGACGTCGCCCGGGTAGGCCTCGTCGATGACCTCTCGTTCACGGCCGAAGACCTGCTGCGCGTACTTCGTGGCGAACGACTTTCCGGTCCGGGTCTGGGTGACCACCATGCCCCGCTCGAACACGCCGGAGCAGACGCGGATGAAGGCGACGTGGTCGCGGTGGGCCTTGTTCATGCCGGCCTGGACCTTGAAGACGAAGCCGGAGAACGGGGACCCGACCGGCCGCGGCGAGCCGTCGATATCCGGCCGGGGCGCGGCCGGCGGGGCGAAGTCCACCAGGGCGTCGAGGAGTTCCTTGACGCCGAAGTTCAGGGCGGCGGAGCTGAAGAGGATCGGTGTGGCCTTGCCCGCATGGAAGCTTTCGACGTCGAAGGCGAGGTTGGATTCGATGACCAGGCCTGCCTCGTCGACGGCGTCAGTCCAGTTGTTGCCCTGGCTTTGCTCGGCTTCTTCCGGGGTGAAGTATTCGGTGATGGCGATGCTGGCGCCCGCGTTGTTCCGCTGGAAGCGAGCGAACCTGTCGTTGCGCAGGTCCCAGACACCGCGGAAGTCGCCGGAGATGCCCACGGCCCAGGTCAGGGGCATGGGCTGCAGGCCGGTGCGCTCCGTGATCTCGTCCATGAGGGCCAGCGCGTCCAGGCCGGGACGGTCCCATTTGTTGATGACGGTGATGATGGGGAGGTTCCGCTGCTTGCAGACCTCGAACAGCTTCATGGTCTGTGTTTCCAGGCCCTTGGCCGCATCCACGAGCATCACGGCACAGTCGACGGCGGCGAGCACCCGGTAGGTGTCCTCGGAGAAGTCCGCGTGACCGGGGGTGTCCAGCAGGTTGATCACGGTATCCCGGTAGGAGAACTGCAGGGCCGCGGAGCTGATGGAAATGCCGCGGTCCTTCTCCATCTGCATCCAGTCCGAGACCGTCTCCTTGCGGTTGGCCTTGCCGCTGGACGCACCCGCCGTGCCAATCACCTTGGCGTGCAGGGCCAGGGCCTCGGTGAGCGTGGACTTGCCGGCGTCCGGGTGGGAGATGACGGCGAACGTCCGGCGGCGGGAGGCCTGCTTGTGGATCTCGTGCACCCGGGCGGGGCTCTGCACTTCTTGGGACACGGGGCTACTTTCGCTGCGATCCGCGGGGGATCCGGTTGGGGAATGTGGCGGCGGAACCTGCCAGCCAAGGCTTCAAGTTTATCGCAGGGGCGGAAACCGCACCGAAAGGCGGGCCAAAAGTGCGCCCCAGCCAGCCGCCGTCGGACGCACTCCCGGTGCCCGTTCCGCAAGCCCCTGACGGGGCACTTTAAGGCTTGCCCGTGCGGATGCTGGGGTAATCTACCTCTAGGATGGTGCATGCGGGAGACCGAGTACTTTTGATCCTGCCGGCGAACTGTTGAAAACCGGCAAACCTGCAGGCCCCGCCTGCACCTTTGAAGGGAATATCTATGGCTCGCAGCCCTGAAGAATCGCTCAAAGCGACTTTGGGGAGGGTGGCCCCGGGGACCGCGTTGCGGGACGGCCTGGAACGCATTCTCCGCGGACGCACCGGCGCGCTGATCGTGCTCGGCTCGGACCGGACCATCGACTCGATCTGTTCGGGCGGCTTCGACATCGGCATCGACTTCTCACCGACCCGGCTCCGCGAACTGGCCAAGATGGACGGTGCCATCATCTGCGACAAGGATGCCGGCAACATCCTCCGGGCGGCCGTGCAGCTCGTGCCGGATCCCAGCATCGAAACCCAGGAATCGGGCACCCGGCACCGGACCGCCGAGCGCGTCGCCATCCAGACCGGCGTACCGGTGATCTCGGTGAGCCAGTCCATGCAGATCATCGCCCTGTATGTCAACGGGCTGCGGCATGTGCTCGAGGGCTCCGAAAAGGTCCTGGCCCGCGCCAACCAGGCCCTGGCCACGCTGGAGCGCTACCGTTCCCGGCTGGACCAGGTGACGAGTTCGCTCTCCGCCCTGGAGATTGAGGCCATGGTGACGGTCCGCGACGTGGCGGTGACCCTGCAGCGCCAGGAGATGGTGCGCCGGATCTCCGAGGAGATCTCGCAGTACGTGCTGGAGCTGGGCGAGGACGGCAGGCTCCTGTCCCTCCAGCTCGATGAGCTCACCGTGGGCCGCGGCCCGGGCAGCGACATCATCATCCGCGACTACGCAGGGCCGAAGGCATCCCCGGAGGACATCGACGGCGCCGTGAGCGCACTCCTGAACCTCGGCCCCACCGAGCTGATCGACCTCAGCAAGATCGCCGGGATCATCGGGTTTGCCGGCGGCGTCGAAACCCTCGACGCCGTGGTCCAGCCGCGTGGCTACCGCCTGCTCTCCGGGCTTAAGGCCGTGCCTAAAGCGGTTGCGGACAGGCTGGTGGACCACTTCGGCGGCCTGCAGCACCTCATGGCGGCAACGATTGATGACCTGATGACCGTGGACGGCATCGGTGACCAGCGCGCCCGCACTGTCCGCGAGGGCCTCAGCCGGATGGCCGAAGCCAGCCTGCTGGACCGGTTCCTCTAGATTCCCGTCGACTGCTCCTCCCCACCGGCCCCCTCGCCTCGCAAGCTCGGCCAGGGAACCCTGCCGGCGTGGGCCCAGCCCTTTTGGGCACCCACAAGGGCGTTTACGGAGCAATCGATGAGATCCGGCGGTCAGCCGAGCTGGAAGACCGTCGGCGGGCTGACCTTGGCGCCGAGCTTGGCGATGAACACGTAGTACCCGCTGCCGGCAACGGCACCGTCCGGCAGCTTCTCGCAGCCCTGCACCGACCGGTTGCGCGGCCACGGGAAGTTGGCCGTTTCGCTCTTGCCGGGCGCGAGGGTCTTGACGAGGTCGGTGCTGGCAGCCTGGCAGTCGGCGGACGAGAAGACCCGGTCCGAGCCGCTGGTGACCAGGAAGTCCATCTGCGACGTGCCGATGTTCACCTTGCACGGGAGCTTTCCGCCGTTGGTGACCGTGAGGCTCAATACCGGTTTTTCATCCGCGGCGTAGGACGTCTTGTTGGTGGCCGCCTTGACGGTCACGAGCTTCTGGTCGCAGGCGGGCGAGGCTGAGGGGGTCGCCGAAGGAGTGGCCGACGGCGTGGCGGACTGGGCGGTACCTGCGCCTTGCGTTGGGGAATCCTGCGCGGACGATACCTGCCGGGCGCCGCCGAGGAGGCTGGTCAGGGTGGTCACACCACCAGCGATCAGGCCCAGGACCAGCAGCAGCGCCACTCCGGCAAAGAGCCGACGGCGGCGGTACACGGCGGGGCTCGGCTTGCGGACGGCGCGGGACGCCGTTTTCCCTGACACAGTTTTCCCCTGTGCCGTTTTTTGTGCCGCCGGTTTTGGAGACCGGTTCCGGCCCGCGCCGGAGTTCGGAGTGTCTTGCCTGCCCATCTTTCTAGGCTAGGGAACGGCAGGGTTTCTGCGGCGCAACCACGCCGCCCCTGCCCCATCATGTCCAATTCGTGACCCTAATTCGGGTGACAACTGTCAGCACACTTACTAAAATTGAATCCCGGTTACCACTTACCGGGCCGAGTTGGAGAGGACGAAAGATGGTAGATCACGTGTCTGGCGGTCACCTCGAACGCGTCCTTCTGCCGCTGACGTTTGGCAAACATCAGAGCCAGGGGACTGAGTTCACGGTGCTTGCGGTTGAGATTTGGGACACCGGAATCGTGGTGAACCTGCATCTCGCATCAGTCAATGAAGACGAGCCGCAAACCCCCGAAATCGTTGTCCATGACCACTTTGGCACAGAGTACAAGCTGGACGAGGTGGCCACCGTGGGCACCCGCCAGCTGCAGTTCTTTGCGCCCTCTATACCTGAAGGAACGCGCAGCCTGACCATCCGCTCAGTGGATGCGGACAGTGCCGGCTTTGTGGTGGCCCTTGCTGTTCCGGCGCCAAACGGGCGCGGCGGCGAGACCCTGCACGGCCACGTCAGGCGGCTGCCCCCGCGGCAGGAGGGACTGCCTCCTGTGGAACAGGAAGCCAGCTGACGGCACCCGGGCGGGAACCGCCGTCGTGGTTTCCACTAGAGTATTGGCATCAAAACCACAACCGCTTACCCCGAACTAACCGAAATCCATTCCTCCCTGCACAGCTGGTTCGACGCCGAGGCGCGTGACTTGCCGTGGCGGTCCCCGGACTGCCCGCCGTGGGGTGTGCTGGTCAGCGAGATCATGCTGCAGCAGACCCCCGTGGTGCGCGTGCTGCCGGTATGGGAGGAGTGGATGCGCCGGTGGCCGGAGCCTGCCGCGCTGGCCCGGGAACCCGCGGGCGAAGCGGTCCGGGCCTGGGGCCGGCTGGGTTATCCGCGTCGTGCGCTGAGGCTGCACGGGGCGGCAGTCGCCATCGGGCGCGACCACGGCGGCACAGTCCCGTCGGACTATGCCGACCTGCTCGGCCTGCCGGGCGTAGGCAGTTACACGGCCGCCGCCGTCGCCGCCTTTGCCTTCGGGCGCCGCGAGACGGTGGTGGATACCAACATCCGGCGCGTTCACGCACGGCTCTTTTCCGGATCCGCCCTGCCCGCCCCGGCGCTGACCGCCGCGGAGATGCGGCTCGCCGCGGAACTGCTGCCCTCCGACGCCGGCCGTTCAGTCCGCTGGAACGCCTCGGTCATGGAGCTGGGGGCGCTGGTGTGCACTGCACGTTCGCCGAAGTGTTCGGCGTGCCCGGTGCGCGACCGGTGTGCCTGGCTCGCCGCCGGTGAGCCGCCGCCGTCGTACACCCCCAAGGGCCAGGCGTGGCACGGCACCGACCGCCAGGTCCGCGGCGGCGTGATGGCTGTCCTCCGGCTGGCGGACGCGCCGGTGCCGGCGGAGATGTTCCAGCAGGCCCCGGCAGACCTCGGGTTCGAAGCCGCCGGCATCGGCGTGCCGCTGGCAGCGCTGCACCGGCTGAACTGCGCTCCGGAACAGCTGGAACGGGCGCTGGCCGGGCTCCTGGCCGACGGCCTCGCCGAACTGCACCAGGGCGGGTACCGGCTGCCCGCGTAGCGGTGTATCCAGCCCCGTACGCGGCCACTGCAGGACGGGCTTTTGATCTCGAATTGGCAGTCGTTCCGGTCCCAGGGGTAACGATGTCTGTACCAGTTTTCCCCTGCGGGTCCGCTCGGTATCGTGCCGGATTTACCCTGAAGTATGGGCAAAACAGGGGTACTTTTGGCCACAATCACGACGACGGTGCTTCTCTCCGGATGCCATGTGTTCGAGGTGGCGTGCCCGGCGATCGCCCAGGCGTCAGGGGTGTCGGTAACGGTTGCGGCCAGCTACGCCCCGGCCGTAAAAGCCCTCCATCTCAAGGCGTGCCAGGACGGCTCGTGCAGGGAGGCTGAGCTGGAGCTGGCGCCGGGCTTCATTTCCGTGGATCAGGGCTGCACCGATGGCTCCAGGCCCGACGGCATCTGTTCCGCGACATCGGAGCCGGACAGAACCAAGCGGGGAATGCTCATGCTGGACGTCCTGACGGAGTCACCGATGGAAGTCACGGCCTCCGGAACGTCCATCGACGGAAGTCCCCTGCCGGTGCGCACGCTGCGCTTCACCCCGGCGGGCGGCTACCCGTTCGGCGAGCAGTGCGGGCGGTTTGTCTCAGCGTCGGTGGTGCTGGATGAGGCCGGACTCCGCCAGGACCGGTAGCTGTACTGACCCGGCCTGCGCGGCCTCAGGGTTCGCCGAAGCCGTCCCTGACCAGGCCCGCCACGTACGCCACGGCGCGCTCGGCGTCGGGCCCGTACGCTTCCACGTGGAGCACCGATCCCTTGCCGGCTGCCAGCGTCATCAGCCCCGTCATGGAGGCACCGTCCACTCCGTTCACCGTGACTTCGGCATCCAGCGCGGACAAGCCGCCGGCTATCTTGGCGGCCGGGCGCGCATGCATTCCGGCCTGGTTAACCAGCTCAAAGTCGCCGCTCGCATCCGGGGCAGCGGGCGCGGCAGCAGCACCGGCAGTCTGTCCGGCAGGGGCGCCGGCGGCGGGGGCGGCAGCAACAGCCGCGGCCCCCACGGCAGCGGGGGCAGCGGCAGGAAGACGCTCTTCGGCCTTGGGACGGGAGGCGGGATAGCCATGCGTGGCCTCGGCGGCCCGGCGAACAGCATGAACGCTTGCACCTCCCTGGGCCGCCACCGCAGCCGCCACGAGGCCCTCCACGATCGGGGCATCGGCGAGAAGCACCGGGGCGTTGCCCTCGGCGAACTCCATGGCCGACTCCGCCGTCATAACGGCCGAGCCGAGATCGGTCAGCACCACCACGCCATCACCTCCGGCCGCGGATTCCAGCGCAGCCATCACCTTTTCCATGCTGGTGCCGATCCTGCCATCGGACGTTCCGCCGGCCGGCACCATCATCACGTCCGGCGCCATCTGGGCAGCGAGCTCCACCGCGCCGTCGGCTATCTTGTCACTGTGCGAAACCACCACGATCCGCACCGTCATGCGGCAGCTCCCGCAGCGGCGCGGAGAATCAGGGCACTGGATGCCGCTCCGGGGTCCCGGTGGCCCGCGCTTCGCTCCCCCAGGTAGCTGGCCCTGCCCTTGCGCGCCACGAGCGGGTCGGTCGCGACCGCACCCGCCTCGGCAGCCTCCGCGGCGGCGATAAGGACTGCCAGCGTGTCGCCGTCGGCGGCGGCTGCTGCGGCTGCGTCAGCGGCCGGAGTCCAGGCATCAACCATCGTCTTGTCGCCTGCCTCGGCCTTTCCGCGGGCCACGATACCGTCGCGCGCCGCTGCGAGTGCTGCGGCGAGCGCCGAGGAGTCGACGTCAGCAGCATCCCCAAGTGTGGTTGCGGCCCGCAGGAACGCGGTCCCGTACAGCGGCCCGGCGGCACCGCCCACCTTCGACATCAGCGCCATGGCCGTCAGCTTGAGCGCCGCGCCCGGGGTTTCCGGAGGGTTTTCGGCGAGCTTCTCGAGCACCGCCTGGAAGCCGCGGTCCATGTTTTCGCCGTGGTCCGAGTCCCCGATGGCCCGGTCGAGCTCGATGAGTTCCACCCTGTGTTCCGCCATCGCCTGCGCTGACAGCGTGAGCCATTTGACGGCCCAGGTCACGTCCAGTCCCACTGCTACACGCCCCATCGCAGCGCCGGCGTGTGCACAGGCGCATCCCAGAGGGCCGTCATCTCGTCGTCAAGCCGCAGGACGGAGATGGAGCATCCCTGCATCTCGAGGGACGTGATGTAGTTCCCCACGAGGGAGCGCTCCACCGTGACGCCCCGCTCCGCAAGTATCTGGGCGGCCCGGCGGTAGACGATGTACAGCTCGCTCAGCGGTGTTCCGCCCATGCCGTTGACGAACAGGAGAACCTTCTCGCCCGACACCGTTCCGAGGTCGCTGAGAACCGGTTCCAGCAGGCGGTCGGTGATGCCGTCGGCATTTTCCAGGGCGATCTTGTGCCGGCCGGGCTCGCCGTGAATGCCGATGCCGATTTCAATCTCGTTGTCCTCGAGGTCAAAGCTCGGTGATCCGGCATGCGGCACCGTGCAGGCTGTGAGTGCCACGCCCATCGTGCGCACATTCCTGTTCACACGGTCGCCGATGGCCGCCACCGCATCGAGGTCGTCGCCGCGTTCGGCCGCAGCCCCGGCGATTTTCTCCACCAGGACAGTGCCGCCCACTCCCCTGCGGCCAGCCGTGTACAGCGAATCCTCCACTGCGACGTCATCGTTGACGAGTACGGTGCGGACCTCCACGCCCTCGGCCTGGGCCATTTCCGCAGCCGTCTCGAAGTTCAGGACATCTCCGGTGTAGTTCTTGACGATATGGACCACGCCGGCACCGGAGTTCACGGCGAGCGTCGCCGGAATGATCTGGTCCGGGGTCGGTGAGGTAAACACCGCACCGGGCACGGCGGCGTCGAGCATGCCGCGGCCCACAAAACCGGCGTGGAGCGGCTCGTGCCCGCTGCCGCCGCCGGACACCAGGCCCACCTTGCCGGCAACGGGGGCATCCTTGCGGGTGACGTACTTCGGGTCGGCGCTGACGGTCACGAGATCCGCATGGGCAAGTCCGAATCCTTCCACTGATTCATCCACAACAGCGCGGGGGTCATTGATGAGCTTCTTCACGGCTGGCTCCTGGCCTCTCGGTGCTTCATTGACATCGAACAGGATGTGCTTTGACCCTACTACCGGCACCGGTCCGGCGGTAGTTCAGCGCGCGGGCGTTCGCACCGCCGAGGGGACCCAGAAAAGGCTTGGAAGGGATACGGAAGGGACAGCCCCCAATGCGGTCCCTTCCGTCCCCCAGGAGTTTATCCAGCAAGTTTACAAAAGGAAAGGAATGTTACCCGCAGATATTGAACCGGACCTAGAGGGTCCTGATCATCCGCGTGTTGCCGAGCGTATTGGGCTTCACGCGCGCAAGGTCCAGGAACTCGGCCACGCCTTCGTCGTGCGAGCGCAGCAGTTCGGAGTACACCTGCGGGTCCACCGCCGACTGGTCTGCCATCACCTCGAAGCCGTGCCGCTTGAAGAAATCCACCTCGAAGGTCAGGCAGAACACGCGGGAGACGCCCAGGGCTGCGGCCTGCTTCAGGAGGCTTTCAACCAGGACGTGGCCCACGCCCTTGCCGCGCCAGGCATCGGAAGCTGCGAGGGTGCGGACCTCGGCCAGGTCCTCCCACATGACGTGCAGGGCGCCGCAGCCGATGACCTCGCCGGCCGCCGACTCGGCGATCAGGAACTCCTGCAGGCTCTCGTAGTACGCCACCGTCTCCTTGGCCATCAGGATCCTCTCTTCGGCGAGTGGCGCCACGAGTCGCTTGATGGCGGCCACATCGCTGGTCCGGGCCGGGCGGATGCTGAAGGAGGAGTCAGTCACAGCCCCATCTTACGGACTGCTGCACCCACGCCCCGGCTGGCAGGGACCAGCAGTGTCAGAGCCCCAGGTCGGCGGGCAGCGGAATGTCCTTGCCGAGGACGTTCCTGGCCAGGAAGTGTTCCACCACGCCGTACCAGACCTTGGCATGCTGGGGCTGCAGGATCCAGTGGTTTTCGTCGGGATAGAAGAGGAACCTGTGGCTGGTCTGCCCGTTGCCGTCGGCCGCGAGCCGGGACCTGGACAGCAGCTCGTACCAGAGCCGCAGGCCCTCCCCGATGGGCACGCGGTAGTCCTTGTCGCCGTGGATCACCAGCATGGGCGTCAGGATCTTCTCGACGTGCAGGTGCGGGGAGTTCTCCAGCGCCATTTCCGCCGTCATTTCCTTGAGCCAGTACTGCGATGCGTCCGTGGTGGGGCCGAACTGGTCCAGCGCCCACAGGCTGGCGTGGGTCACGATCGCCTTGAACCGGTCCGTCTGGCCGGCCACCCAGTTCGCCATGTAGCCGCCGAACGAGCCTCCCATCGCCGCCGTCCGGCTTTCGTCGATATCCGGCCGCTGCACCACTGAGTCCGTGATGGCCATGAGGTCCGTGTACGGCGCCTTGCCCCAGCCGCCCCAGCCCCGCTGGATGTATTCCTGGCCGTACCCCGTTGACAGCGCAGGGTCCGGCAGGAGAACGGCGTAGCCCCGGGCAGTGAGCAGCCACGGGTTCCAGCGCCAGGTCCAGGCATTCCAGGAGCCCAGGGGACCGCCGTGGATCCAGAGCAGCAGCGGCGCGGGGTTCCCGGCAGAAGCCCCGGCGGGCAGGGCCAGGTAGGCAGGCACCCGGGTGCCATCGGCCGCCGTCGTCTCCACCCGCTCCAGCGACCCCGCGGTCTGCGGCCGCTCAGCCGGCGACGGCAGCCGCGTGACGTCCCCGGTGGCGAGGTCGATCCTGACGGGCTCGGCCGGAAACTCGTAAGAGCTGCGCAGCGCGTAGGCGCTGCGCCCGTCGGGTGAAACGACCACGTCGGTGTAGGCCGCCGCATCCGGCGTCACCCTGGTGACGCTCCCCCGGGCGGCACCTGCCGCAGCGCTCACGCTGAAAACCGGCGAAGCGCCGTCGTCGTCTGCCGTGACCAGGAGTGCAGAGCCGTCCGGGAGCCAGGCCTCAGGGTGGGCCCACCGGTCCCAATCATGCGCCAGGGGCTGCAGGTCTTCCGGCCCGGCCCCACTGGACACGTCGAGGAGGTGGAGCTTGACCTGCGGGGCCTGCTGCGGGGTCGTGTCGCTTTCGCTGAGGACGGCGAGGGTGCCGCCGTCCGGGCTGACCGGTCCCGGGAAGTAGTTCATGCCTTCCTCGTCGAGGAGGATCCTCAAGTTGCCGGTGGCAACGTCAACCGCGGCGAGCACCGAGCGCAGGTCCGCCTTCGGCAGCGGCTTGACCAGGCTGGTGTAGATGGTCTTGCCGGCCGGGCCGACCACCGAGACAGCCTCGCGGAGCCGGGAGCCCACCTGCGGGGTGAGGTTGCGCAGCGTGAGGGGTGCTGCGCTGTCCACGGTGGCGGGTTTCCCTGGTTCCTGATCGGTCCCGGGCTCCACGGCGAAGAGCCGGGGCTGGGCAGGGCCGAGGTCAGCGTCCCAGTAGCGCACCGGGTATTCACTGTGCAGGATGGCCGCCACTTTGTTGTCCTTGCGGCTCTTGCGGCGCTCGGCGTCGTCGTCCTCGTCCCTGGAGCCGGCGAGGACGGTGGCGTTGACGAAGGCGGCGTTGGCGTCCCTGGCGGCCATGACCTTGTCCACGCCGCCTGGCCTGGAGAGCACCACGCGCGCCTCGCCGCCGCCGGCGGGGAGCACCCAAAGCGCGCTGACGGGGTCGCCGTCGGCTTCCTTCTCCGGATCCGGCCTGGCGGAGGTGAAGTAGACGTCGCCGTTGGCCGCGAACGCGGCGCCGGCTTCGCCCTTGGCGCTGCGGGTGATCCTCCGGGCCTGGTTCGCGCCTGCCGGGTCCACCTCCCACAGAGCCGAAACGTATTCGGTGCCCTTGCTGTTGAGCGTGGCGACGGCGGTCACCAGCCGCTGGCCGTCGGGGCTGAGGGCCAGGCCACTGACGCGGGGGATCGCCAGGTAGTGGTCGAGGTCATGGAAGGGGGTAGCCGGTTGCTCGCGCAGGGTCGCTGCATCTTCAGTTGACATGTGCTGATTCAACACCGGCTGTGCGGTGGATCACAGGCCGGTTCACTATTAGTGAAACAGTACTTTCAGAACTGCGCGCTCCGCCCCGTCGGCCATCTGACTGCGGCCCAACAGCAGGAGGCCCCGCCGGCCCCCTTTCGGGGGCGGGCAGGGCCTCTTGGCGCTGGAGTGCGGCTGTTGTCCTGGAGCTACGCGCTCGGCGCGATCTCCGGGATGCGCGGCTTGGCGTTTCCGGCGAAGGTGAACTTCGCGTCGTCGCCCTCGCCGTCCACGTCCACCACCACGATGTCGCCGGAGTGCAGCTCGCCGAAGAGGATCTTCTCGGAGAGCTGGTCCTCGATCTCGCGCTGGATGGTACGGCGCAGCGGCCGGGCACCCATGGCGGGATCGTAACCGCGGGTGGCCAGGAGCACCTTGGCTGCCTTGGTCAGCTCGATGCCCATGTCCTTGTCCTTGAGGCGCTTCTCGAGGCGGGTCACGAACAGGTCCACGATCTCGATGATCTCGTCCTGCGTCAGCTGCGGGAACACCACTACGTCGTCAACACGGTTGAGGAACTCGGGGCGGAAGTGCTGCTTGAGCTCCTCCGTGACCCGGGCGCGCATCCGGTTGTAGCCGGTCTGGGTGTCCGTGCCCGACTGGAAACCGGTGGCAACACTCTTGGAGATGTCCCGGGTTCCGAGGTTCGTGGTCATGATGATCACGGTGTTCTTGAAGTCCACCACGCGGCCCTGGGAGTCGGTCAGGCGGCCGTCTTCCAGGATCTGCAGCAGCGAGTTGAAGAGGTCCGCGTGGGCCTTCTCCACTTCATCGAACAGGACCACGGAGAACGGACGGCGGCGGACCTTCTCGGTCAGCTGCCCGCCCTCTTCGTAGCCGACGTAGCCCGGAGGGGCACCGAAGAGACGCGACACCGTGTGCTTCTCCGAGTACTCGGACATGTCCAGGGTGATCAGGGCGTCCTCTTCACCGAACAGGAACTCGGCGAGGGCCTTGGCCAGCTCGGTCTTGCCGACGCCGGTGGGGCCGGCGAAGATGAACGAACCGCCCGGACGCTTGGGGTCCTTCAGGCCGGCACGCGTGCGGCGGATGGCCTGGGACAGCGCCTTGATGGCCTCGTCCTGGCCGACGACGCGCTTGTGCAGCTCGTCTTCCATCTTCAGCAGGCGCGAGGATTCCTCCTCGGTCAGCTTGAAGACCGGAATGCCCGTGGAGTTCGCGAGGACTTCTGCGATCAGGTCCTCGTCCACCTCGGAGATGTCGTCCATGCCGCCGGTCTTCCAGTGGCGTTCCTTCTCGGAGCGCTCGGTGATGAGCTTCTGCTCCTTGTCGCGCAGCGCGGCAGCACCCTCGAAGTCCTGCGCGTCAATCGCGGACTCCTTCTCCATCTTCAGCTCGGAGATGCGCTCGTCCATCTCCTTGAGCTCCGGCGGGGCGGTCATGCGGCGGATGCGCAGCCGGGCACCGGCTTCATCGATGAGGTCGATCGCCTTGTCCGGCAGGAACCGGTCCGAGATGTAGCGTTCGGACAGGTTCGCGGCCGAGGCGAGGGCGCCGTCGGTGATGGTGACGCGGTGGTGGGCCTCGTAACGGTCCCGCAGGCCTTTGAGGATCTCGATTGCGTGCGCAACCGACGGCTCCTTGACCTGGATCGGCTGGAAGCGGCGCTCGAGGGCGGCGTCCTTCTCGATGTGCTTGCGGTACTCGTCCAGGGTGGTGGCACCGATGGTCTGCAGCTCGCCGCGGGCCAGCATCGGCTTCAGGATCGAGGCCGCGTCGATGGCTCCTTCAGCGGCACCGGCACCCACCAGGGTGTGGATCTCGTCAATGAAGAGGATGATGTCGCCGCGGGTGCGGATTTCCTTGAGGACCTTCTTCAGGCGCTCTTCGAAGTCACCGCGGTACCGGGAGCCGGCCACGAGGGAACCAAGGTCCAGCGTGTACAGCTGCTTGTCCTTGATGGTCTCGGGGACGTCGCCGCGCACGAACGCCTGGGCAAGGCCTTCAACGACGGCGGTCTTGCCGACGCCGGGCTCGCCGATCAGCACGGGGTTGTTCTTGGTGCGGCGGGAAAGGACCTGCATGACGCGTTCCATTTCCTGCTCGCGTCCGATGACAGGGTCCAGCTTGTTCTCGCGGGCAGCCTGCGTCAGGTTCCGGCCGAACTGGTCCAGCACGACGGAGCCGGCGGGGGTACCTTCTGCCTGGCTCTGGCCGACGCCGGCACCGGTGGTCTCTTTGCCCTGGTAGCCGGAGAGCAGCTGAATGACCTGCTGGCGGACCCGGTTGAGGTCGGCACCGAGCTTCACCAGCACCTGCGCGGCCACACCCTCACCCTCGCGGATGAGTCCCAGCAGGATGTGCTCCGTGCCGATGTAGTTGTGGCCAAGCTGCAGGGCTTCGCGCAGCGAAAGCTCCAGCACCTTCTTTGCACGCGGCGTGAAGGGGATGTGGCCGGAGGGAGCCTGCTGGCCCTGGCCGATAATCTCCTGCACCTGCTCGCGGACGCCGTCGAGCGAAATGCTCAAGGACTCAAGAGCTTTGGCGGCAACGCCCTCACCTTCGTGGATCAGACCCAAGAGGATGTGTTCGGTACCAATGTAATTGTGGTTCAGCATGCGTGCCTCTTCTTGGGCAAGCACAACTACGCGACGGGCACGGTCCGTAAATCGCTCAAACATTTCGCCACACTCCCTAGCTACGACGTACTTTGATGCTACGTGGGGGAAGCACGACTTGGGGAGCTTGTTCGCCACAGGGGAAACCGGGGCCCTTGCACAGTTCCACGGAGCTGCCGTATCGGCCTCGCCACTGCGACACCCGGACGGGCCCAGCAAGCTCCGCCCGTCTTTATATTGCTTCCGGGCAGATTGCTCCCGGGCTCCCGTGTCCGAAATCACCCTGCAGCGATTGTCCAGGTTTCATGGTGCCGCCTGTTTTGGAAATCAGCCGGATTCCCGGGGTCCGATTCCCTGCGGGACAGGATGCCCCATTCACCAGTCCGACAGAGGCGCTTGGCCACAAATCGGCGAGGCTCCCGACAAAATGCGCCGGGCGCTGTCCGGCGAAAGAGACTGGCTAAAGAGACCGGCTAAAGATCCGGTTAAAGCGCAGCGCCCCCGCAAATCCGGGGGCGCAACACATATGCTCAGAACTTTTTGTGCCCTAACTGGTTGTCAGGGCGCCGGGCTAGGAATTGGCCTTTTGGTAGGCTTCCTGGATTTCCGCCTGAATGCGGCCGCGCGCGTTTACGGTGTAACCGTGGTCCCGCGCCCACTGGCGTATCTGGGCAGAGTCCTGGCTGCGTCCACCCTGTGCTTTGACACGGGCAGGACGGCCGCCTGATGTTTTGCGGCCGGCTGAAACAAAGCGTTCCAGTGATGACCGCAGTTCTGAAGCATTGGCAGCGGACAGGTCAATTTCATAACCGACGCCATCCAGGCCGAAGCGAACGGTTTCGTCCGCGGATCCCCCATCCAGATCGTCCACGAGGACGATATTAACTTTCTGTGCCATCAAAAATCTCTCTTTTGGAAAGGACGTGTAATCAGAAAAGCAGGATGTTTCCACCTAAAGTATCTCCCCCAATAAGGCAACGCGTCAAAACGCGCAATGGTTCCTTGGGGATAACCGGGGGCTTTAAAAAGTCACCTGCTATTTGTCTGATTCGGCCGGAGGCTCGGGGGAATCGTCTCCGGCTGCCCTCTGCGCATCAGCCTCAGCCTGGGCATCGGCTTCCGCCTGCGCGCGGGCTTCGGCCTGGCGTTCTGCCTTGTCCGCGTTAAAGATCGACTTCATGGCAAACCAAAAGAGCAGGCCAACCACCACCGAGGGAAGCAGTACGGCGATGTAGTCCATGATCAGTGGCCTTCGGGCTTGAGCAGCGGGAAGAGAATGGTTTCGCGGATGCCTGCGCCGGTAAAGAGCATGACCAGGCGGTCGATGCCCAGGCCGATGCCGCCCATGGGAGGTGCACCGTATTCCAGGGCGCGGAGGAAGTCCTCATCCAGCTGCATGGCCTCGGCATCGCCGGCGGCGGCGTGCATGGACTGCTCGGTGAGGCGTTCGCGCTGGATGACCGGGTCAATGAGCTCGGAGAAGGCCGTGCCGCGCTCCATGCCGCCGATGATCAGGTCCCAGGCCTCGATCAGGCGGCCGTCCTCGCGGTGCGGGCGGGCCAGCGGCTGGGCAGACGGCGGGTAGTCGTAGACAAAAGTGGGGTTCAGCAGGGTGGGCTCGACGATTTCGCCGAACAGCTCCACGGCCAGCTTCTCTGCATCCCATTTCGGATCGACCTTGACCTCGTGCTTCTCGGCCACGGCGCGCAGTTCCTCGAGCGGGGTGTCGGGGGTGATCTCCTGGCCCACCGCTTCGGAAAGTCCCGGGTAAACAGCCACCCAGGCCCAGTCGCCGTCGAGGTTGATCTCTCCGGCTTCAGTCTGCAGTACCCGTCCCGCGCCCACAGCATCCGCGGCGTCCAGGATGATCTCCTTGATGCGCTCGGCCATGACGAACTGGTCCGCCCAGGCCTCGTAGCACTCAAGCGTGGTGAATTCGGGGCTGTGGGTGGAGTCCACGCCCTCGTTGCGGAACACCCTGCCCATGTCGTAGACGCGGTCGATGCCGCCGACCACTGCGCGCTTGAGGTACAGCTCGGTGGCGATGCGCAGGGTCATCTTCTGGTCGAACGCGTTCATGTGTGTTTCGAACGGACGCGCCAGCGCGCCGCCGTGGACCAGCTGCAGGATGGGCGTTTCCACCTCAACGTAGCTGTGGCGGAAGAGGGTCTCGCGGATGGAGCGGGTGATGGCGGCGCGGGTGTACACCATCTCGCGGGCCTCATCGCGGACCATCAGGTCCACGTAACGCTGGCGCACGCGGGTTTCCTCGTTGAGCTCGGCGTGCAGCACCGGCAGCGGGCGCAGTGCCTTGGACGCCATGGACCAGGAGTCGGCCATGACGGAGAGTTCACCGCGGCGGGACGAGATGACTTCGCCCTGGATGAAGACGTGGTCGCCCAGGTCAACCAGGGCCTTCCAGTCGGCGAGGGCCTCCTCGCCCACGTTCGCCAGGCTGAGCATGGCCTGCAGCCGTGTGCCCTTGCCGTCCGTGCCGCCTTCCTGCAGCGTGGCGAAGCACAGCTTGCCGGTGTTGCGGACAAACACGACACGCCCGGTGACGCCCACGACGTCGCCGGTGGTCTCGTCGGCCTGCAGGTGCGCGTACTTTTCACGGATCTCGCTGAGTGAGTGCGTGCGCTCAACACCCACCGGGTACGCTTCCTGCCCGCGTTCGATCAGCTTGGCGCGCTTGTCCATGCGGATGCGCATCTGTTCGCTGGCGTCGAGCGGTTCCGGGGCGTTCTTCGGGGCGGGGGTGTTTTGGGAAGTCACAGTCACCAAGTTTACCGGGACTTCCCGCCTCGGCGTTCGGCACCCCGGCGCCCTGGAGTTTTCGTCCGGTTCTCCGCCAGGGGCGGGGCATAGACTCAGGTGGTGGAGACTTGGACAGTTGAGACGGACGACGACGGCGGCCGGCTTGAGGTGCACTCCTTCCGGCCCGCCACACTCACCACAGTCAACGGCGGTACCGCCGACGGCACCACAGCCCAGGGCGACCCGCCCCCGGCGGCGGCTCCCGGCGTCGTACTTATCCACGGAACGCTGGTGACCGACCAGCTGTACCGCCCGTTCGCCCGCAACCTGAGCTTCCTCCTGAGCCGGCCCGTCCACTGCTACAACCGGCGCGGCCGCGGCCGTTCCGCGGAGCAGCCGGACGACTATTCCGTGCAGACCGAGATCCGGGACCTGGCCGCCGTGATGAAGGAGACGGGGTCCGAGGACGTGGTGGCGCACAGCTACGGCGGCTTCGTGGCGCTCCAGGCGGCACGCGAGATGCCGCTGCGCCGGCTGGTCACGTACGACGCCGCGGTGTCCCTCTCCGGCAACCTGCACCACCGCTGGCGGCCGGAACTGGAGCAGGCCGTGACGGACGGGCAGCTCAACCATGCCTGGGCACACCTGGTCCAGGGCCTGGCGACGGCCGGCCCGCTCTCCTACCTGCCCCTCGGCGCCCTGCGGATGCTGAGCATCATGTCCGCCCGGACCAACGTCGGCTCCGAAATGCGGGAACTGCTGCCAACGGCCGTGAAGGAGATGCGGGCGGTGCTCGATGCCGATGCCGAGCTCGCGGATTTCGTGGAACTGGCCACCCCCACGCTGATGCTCAGTGGCGGCTGGAGCCCGGGATATTTTTCCGATACCGGCAGGCAGCTGGCCTCGGCGGTGCCGGCGATCGATTTCGCCGTGGTTCCGGGACAGCTGCACGAAGGGCCGATCCGGCCGGGGAAGCGCCTGGCCATCCGGATCGCCCGCTTTCTGAACGGGACGGACGGGACCATCACTCCGTGGAGCCGGAAGCGCCGGCGCCGCTAGGTCAACACGTCTGGTGGCAGGTGCAGTCCGGCTGTCAGCACACGCCGGCCTCCGATAGGCTCGGAACATGACTCGCGAGATCATCAGCACCCCCGACGGCGGCAAGCTTGAGCTGTTCAGCACGGGCGAAGCGCTGGCCTCGGCCGGATCCGGCGTCGTGGTCGTCATCTCTTCCATGGTCACGGCTTCCGATTACACGAGGTTCGCGCAGCGGCTCAGTGCCGAACTCGGCCGGCCGGTCCACACCTTCAACCGCCGAGGACGGGGCGCCTCCTCGGAACAGCAGGGCGACTACACCCTGGACGTCGACATCCGCGACCTCGACACCGTCATGAAGCACACGGACAGCACGGATGTGTTCGGGCACAGCTTCGGCGGGGCCGTGGCCCTTCACGCTGCGCGGACGCTGCCTGTGGAACGGCTTGCGGTCTACGATCCTGCAGTGTCCGTGAACCACAGCGTCACAGCCGACTGGACCGTCGAGTACGAGCGTGCCACGGCTGCCGGAGACGATGACCGCGCCCTCGCCGTCCTGCAGCGCGGGCTCGAGGCCGCGGGCCCGTTCTCGTCCCGCATGCCCCTGTCCATGCTGACCCTGGCCAACCGGCTCACGGCAGGTACGTCCATGGGCAAGCAGCAGCGGGAAATGATGCGCACCGGCGTCCGTGAAATCAAGGCCATCGTCGCGGCGGACATGCCGGCCGAGCCGTTCCTCCAGCTGCCGCTGGAAACCCTGATCATCGTCGGCGAGAAGAGCCCGGCCTACTTCGGCGTGGCCTGCGGGCAGATCCACGACGTCCTCTCCGGCTCCAGCTACACCATCCTGCCGGGCTTCGGGCACGACGGCGTCATCCGCGCCCCGGACAAGCTCATCACCGAACTCAGCGAGTTCTTCGCCGGCTGACCCAGCAGCGCGAACGTACAGTTAAGGCCCCTTTTCCGCCGGGAATTGGGGCCTTAACTGTACGTTCGCGCCAGTGGTTGGAGCGGCTCAGGGGTTGGGATCGCCTAGTGGGCCGCGGGCGCTCCTTCGGCGCCAGCCGTCTTGCGCATCATCGTGGAAAGAACGACGGCGGCAACGGCGATGACGGTTGCCGTCAGGAACGCTGCGCTCATGCCCGCGACGAGGCCGGAGCCCGCGGAAACAAAGGCGAAGATGGACACCAGCAGCGCCGTGCCCGCCGCGCCGGCCACCTGCTGCAGCGTGCTCATGATGGCTGAGCCGTGGGAGTACAGGTGCGGCGGCAGCGGGTTCAGCCCGGTGGTGAACGCGGGCGTGAAGAGCAGTGCCAGCCCGAAACTGAGCCCCACGTGCAGGGTGACGATCCACCAGACCGGAGTGCCGGCGACGAGCATCGCGAACTGCCACAGCGTCAGGACCATGAGCGATGAACCGGTGACAGTGAGCGGCAGCGGCCCCACCTTGTCGAACAGGCGGCCGATCACCGGGCCGAGCAGGCCCATGGCAAGGCCGCCAGGCAGCAGGGCCAGACCGGTCTCGAGGGACTGCAGGCCGCGGATTTCCTGCAGGTACAGCGGCAGCAGGATGACGGCGCCGAACAAAGCCACCATGGACACGACCATCAGCAGCACGGAAACCGTGAACATCCGGAGGTTGAACGCCCGCAGGTCCAGCAGCGGGGCCCCGGACTTCTGCAGCCGGAGCTGGCGGAACGTGAAGGCGGCCAGGCCGGCGACGCCGACAACCAGCGCAACCACGGCAAGGGTGCTCGGGCCGCTGCCGCCGCCATGGCCGCCGCCGATCTGGCTCAGGCCATAGACGAAGCCGCCGAAGGCCGGAACCGTCAGCACCACGGAGAGGAAGTCGAGCCGGGTCTTCTCCGTCTCACCGACATTGGTGAGGAACCTGGCACCAATCGCCAGGGCCGCCAGCGCGATGGGCAGGACGAAGATGAACATGAAGCGCCAGGAGAAGTGCTGCAGGATGAACCCGGAGACGGTGGGGCCCATGGCCGGTGCCACCGAGATGGCGATGCTGACGTTGCCCATCACGGCGCCGCGGCGGGCCAGCGGGACCAACGTGAGGATGGTGGTCATCAGCAGCGGAAGCATGATGGCGGTGCCGCCGGCCTGGATGATCCGTGCCAGCAGGAGAATCTCGAAGCCGGGCGCCGCCGCGGCGAGCGCCGTACCGCCGGCAAACAGGCCCATCGCCAGGAGGAACACCGACCGCGTGGACAGCCGCTGGAGGATGAATCCGGTGGTCGGAATCACCACGGCCATGGTCAGCATGAACCCGGTCGCGAGCCACTGGACCGTGGGCGCATCCACACGCAGGTCCACCATCAGGCGCTGCAGGGCGACGTTCATGATGGTTTCGTTCAGGATCACCACGAACGTGGCCACCAGCAGTGTGACAATGACCGTCACGGACTCGCGGGACATTTTGTCCGACGGCGGTGCTGCCGCCGGGGACGGTGCTGCATTCGACGGCGGCCCTGCGGCCGCGGATGCAACGGGAGCTGCGGGCTCCGGGACGGGTTCGCCAGACGACGTGGATGTGACTTTGGTAGACATGGCGAGGCCCTCAGGGAGTTGGAAGTGGGTGGCTGCGGTCAGCGCCGCTGCAGACTCCAACAGTGTAGTGGCCCGGCACATTCCCGGCACGCTGCCCATTCCCCGTAAAGGGGATGAAGGTCACCCGGACTGTATGCCCCCTAAGAGCTCGCCCCTAGGAATTGAGCGGCACGTTGTCGATCAGCCGTACGGAGCCCACCTTCGCCGCGACCAGCGCCAGCCCTTCACCGCGGAAGGGTGTCTCGTGGCAGTTCTCGGCGAGCGGTTCCAGCGTGACCGGATCCACGACGTCGAGATAGTCCAGCCGGACCAGGGGCTGGGACTCGATCAGTGCCCTCGCCGAGCCCACGTCGAGAGGTTCGTTGGCGTTGGCCCGCTCCTCGATGATGCGCAGGGCGCGGGACAGGACAAGCGCAGCCTCCCGCTCCTCGGCCGAGAGGAAGCGGTTGCGGCTGGACAGTGCCAGCCCGTCGGCGTCCCGGGCGGTTGGCACGGCCACGATTTCGACCGGGAAGTTCAGGTCCGCCACCATCCGGCGCACCAGGGTCAGCTGCTGGGCGTCCTTCTGCCCAAAATAGGCACGGTACGCCGGCAGCCCGCCGCCGGAGCCGGGAATGAACGCGCTGCCGCCGGGAAGGCCGGTGCCGGGGATGCCCAGGTGCAGCAGCTTGGCCACCACGGTGAGCGCACCGTCGAAGTGCCCGGGACGGGATGCACCCTCCCATTTCTCCCCCAGCGGACCGGAGGTGATCCTGACCAGCGGCTGTCCGTCCGGGTACATCTCCTCGACCGACGGCGCAAAGACCAGGTCCACACCCTGCTCCTCGAGCAGCGCCGTGTCCGCCTCGAGGGTCCGCGGATACCGGTCCAGGTCCTGTGCCTCGCCGAACTGCAGCGGGTTCACAAAGATGGAGGCCACCACAACGTCATTCTGTTCGACGGCGGCCCGCGCCAGCCGCCCGTGGCCCGCGTGCAGTGCGCCCATGGTGGGCACAAGGCCCAGCGAGGAGCCGTTCTTCTGCGTCAGCAGCAGCCGGCTTTGTGCCCGAAGGGAATCCGCCGTGGTTACGAGTCGGATTGCCATGTCAGTGTCCTCCCTTGGCCCTGGGGCCGTTTCATGCGCGGCCGTTGTCCAGGCCGCCGTCCGTGCCATCAAGCGCGATACGAATATTCTCCGCCTGGTCCGGTTTCAGCAGACCGCGCTTCCCGGCGCGTGTTGCGGTCGCCCTGGCCATGGCGAGGTACGCCGCGAGGACGTCGCCGCCGGTTCCGCCGTCGTGTTCCCGCAGCGCGCTGGCGTGCGCTTCCACCGTACCGGCATCCCCGCGGGCGACCGGGCCGGTCAGGGCCGACTCGCCGGAGGCAAGCGCGTTCTCCAGGGTTGCCCGCAGCAGCGGGCCGAGCATGCGCTCCGGGGCCTCCACGCCCACCTCGGCCAGCAGCTGCGACGCCTGCGCCACGAGCGTGACCAGGTGGTTCGAACCGTGCGCCAGGGCGGCGTGGTAGATGGTGCGGTCGCCCTCGGCGATCACCACCGGCTCGGCCCCCATCTCGACGACGAGCGCCTGGGCGATGGGAAGCATGGCGGCGTCTGCGGTGACGCCGAACGTGCAGTCCAGCAGCCGGGTCAGGTCCAGGCTCATGCCGGTGAAGGTCATGGCCGGGTGCAGCGCGAGCGGCACGGCACCGGCCGCCCGGACCGAGTGCAGCACACCGACGCCGAACCGGCCCGATGTGTGCGCCACGAGCTGGCCGGGCTGCCAGGCGCCAAGCTTGGCGAGCCCCTCCACGAGTCCGGCGAGGGCATCATCAGGGACGGCCAGGAGGACCAGTTCCGAGCGTTCCACGATGTCCTGGATTTCCAGGACGGGAACGCCGGGGAGCAGGGTTTCGGCCCGTTCCCGGCTCGCGTCGGAGACGGCGGAAACCCCGACGACGGCGTGCTCGGCCGCGCGGAGCGCCGCACCGAGGACGGCGCCCACCTTCCCGGCGCCGATGATTCCGACGCCGAGGCGTCCTGGCTTAGCCACGTTGCTGGCCTTCCTGTTGGGGTGCTTGAGCAGGCTGTTCTTGGGTTTCGGTGGGCTGGCGGGGAGGTTCCCCCAGCCCCGGAGCCACCTGTGCCAGCCACTGCTCGCTGGTCTGCCGCCGGCGGGCCGCCCTGGCCCGGGCCGCCTGCGCGTCGAAGAGCGCCTGCGCCTCCCGGACGTCGGCCTGGATCACGCGTGGTGCCACCGGCCCTGCGGTGGTGTGCAGGACGAGGTCTGCCACCCCGAACCTGCGCGCGAGGGGTCCCTGCTGGAGCGCGATCGACTGCGTCCGCTGGTGGGGCACCACCACAAGCTGACGCCACCAGCGGCCCGACCTCATTAGCAGCGCGGTGTCCGTGGCGGTGAAGGCGTTCCGCCGCCAGCCCAGCGGCGCGAGCAGCCGCGCCCGGCGCGGCGTGGTGACGAACCCGGCGTCGGAATCCAGGCCGTTCACGCCCTGCCGGAAAACGCGCAGCGGATCGGCGGTGCCCGGGTCCGGCAGCACGAGCGCCAGCATGTTCAGGACGTCATCCCATGTGCCCACCGGAAGCAGCGTGGTGCGGGCACCGGCTTCGCCGTTGTTGGCCCCGGTTCCGTAGCCTGCGGCGTTGACCTGCATCCGGTACCAGCCGAAGAGGCGCCAGAGGGGCGGCTGCGCCACCTTCAGCGCCTGGATCCGGCCGGGCGGCAGGGTCTGGGCCTGGGTATCGAGCAGCCCGTACCGGAGCCGGATGCCGTCCGGGGAGATGGCCGCGGTGAAGTTGTAGCCCTTGTTGAACGAACTCCAGTACGCCGCGACGAGGCCTAGTACAGCCGGAATCAGGTACAGGAAGAAGGCCCGGTTCTCGGTGAGTGCGGACAGCAGCACCGATGCCGCGGCGCCCAGGACCACGAAGACACTCTGCTCGCTGAGCAGGAGCGAGCCGATCAGGCGCGGCGGCGGGACCTGCAGGACCTGCTGCTCGGGCGCCTCGGGGGCGGCTGCTTCCGGCTGGGCGGGATCGAGCCGGACGCCCGAGGCCCGGGCGAGGATGGTGGCACGCAGCTGCCGGGCATCATCGATGCGGAGGTAGGCCAGGCGGACGGCCGATTCACCGGCGTCGGCAACTTCGAACTTGAGTTCGGCGAGGCCGAAGATCCGGGCCAGCAGCGGCTGGACGATGTCGATGGCCTGGACCCGGTCCAGCCGTGCCTGCCGCTGCTGCTTGAACAGGAAGCCGGTGTTGACGCGGACGTAGCCTCCGGCCACCTGGTACCGGGTGTAGTACCAGGAGAGGATGAAACTCACTACCGCCAGCACCAGCATCAAGGCACCGCCGCCCAGGAGCAGCGGGGCGCGTCCGGCGATGCGGTCATCGATCAGCGGCTGGCCCTGGAGCATCCGTTCAAAGCTGTCACGCCCGAAGAAGTAGGCGATGGCTGCCAGCGCGACCCAGCCCCGCACGAACGGTGTGGCCGGGTGCACACGCAGCCACTCGCCGTCGGACTTTCCGGAAGCGAGGCCGCCGGCGCTCACAGCCCGGCCAGCCTGGCTTCGCCGCGCGCCGAGAGCTGTTCCCTGAGCCGGGCGCCTTCCTCCGCGGGAAGGCCGGGGATTTCGGCGTTGGTGCCGGCGGAGGCTGTGTACAGCTTCAGGGTGCACAGCCCCAGCCCGCGTTCCACCGGGCCGGCGCTGATGTCCACGTACTGCATGCGGCCGTAAGGCACCACCATGACGCGCTGGAAAAAGATGCCGCCGCGGATCAGCAGGTCGTCGTCGCGCTCGGCGTACCCGATGGCGCGCACCTGGCGGGGAATGAGAATCAGGCGCCACAGCGCGAGCAGCAGCATGAAGGCCGGCACGCCGATGGCCAGCCACAGCGGCGGCCACCGCCACCAGCCGAGCCGGACAAACACCAGCGGCAGGCTCAGCACGGCCACCATGACCAGGTTGCCCAGGGCCCACTCCACAAGCCGGACAGTGACGTACTTCGGGGACACACGCAGCCAGGTAATCCCGGGGGGATCAATCGCCGCGGTAGGCATACTCGCCTTCCCCTTTGGCCTTGCCCCGACCGTGGCCGGGCAGGCCTTCGCTGGCGTCCGTCTCGCCGTCCTCCGGCGGGATCTTGCAGAAACGCTCGACGACGAGCCCCACCACGATCATGACCAGGCCGCCGCCCGCCATTCCGAGGGCGAGCCAAGTGACATCGAGCCCGCTGCGGATGCTCCAGAACCGCAGCTGGTCCAGGAAGATCCCCGCGTGCCAGCCCAGCAGCATCGCGCCGGTGTAGGCACAGGCCTGGGCGAGGACCAGCGTCCACGCCGCCAGGATGGGGTTCAGCATTTTCTTCTTCTTGCCGTTCCGCCAGCGGAGCACGCGAATGCCCAGGACCAGGGTCAGGGCCACGATCACGCCCATGGTCACCAGCGCAGTCGCCGGCAGGACCGGTGTGGCCATGCCGTACCGGACCGTCAGTACGGCAGCGGACCAGCCTGCGACAGCCAGGGCAAGGCCCACGACTGCAAGCAGCAGCGGGCTCACGGGCTTCACGGCTGCTCCACCGCCCCGCCGTCCGGCACGCCGTCGAAGTCGCCGAAGCCGTCGAACGGCTTCAGGTCCGGATAATCGGCGGCCTTGGCGGCCAGTTCCCCCACGGGCTGCCCGTTCAGCGTGGCCGACGGGTCCATCTGGGCCCAGGGGTAGAGCACGAACGCGCGCTGCGCGGCGAACGGGTGGGGCAGGGTCAGCACCGGATCATCGCTCGTGAGGTCGCCGTAAACGACGACGTCGACGTCGAGCGTGCGAGGCCCCCAGTGGACCTCACGCACGCGGTGGTGCTTGTTTTCCACTGACTGGCAGTGCCTGAGAAGGTCCAGCGGAGCCAGGGATGTTTCGACGGAAATCACCATGTTGAGGAAGTCCGGCTGCCCGGCGGGTCCCCCGACGGCCTTGGTCTGGAATATCGGTGAGACGGCCAGGAGCCGCACCTCCGGGCGGTCGACAAGGTCCGCAACGGCCTCGGACAGTGTCTCGTTCCGGGCACCCAGGTTGCTGCCCAGCGCCAGTACGGCCCGCGTGTAGCCGGTCTGGGCCGGCGCCGGCTTACCCTGCACCGGCTTTTCATGCAGTGCGGGTGCCGGACTCATGTCCGCTCCCGGTAAACGGTGACGGCGACGTCGCCGAAGGGGACCTCGATGGGCGCCTTCGGCTTGTGCACGGTGATCTCCACGGCCTGGATCCTGAATTCCTTGAGCAGGCCATCGGCCATCCGCACCGCCAGGGCCTCGATCAGGTTCAGCGGCTCGCCGGTGATCCAGTCGGTGATCCGTCCGGCCACCTCACCGTAATGTGCGGTGTCGCGGACGTCGTCCGATTCTGCGACTTGGCTGAAATCCAAGTGCAGCACGGCGTCCACCACAAACGGCTGGCCCTCGCGGCGCTCAAAATCGAACACCCCGTGGTAGCCGGTGGCGGTGACACCGGTCAGCGAGATCCTGTCCATGGCTGTTCTGTTTGGCCTTTCCTGGTCAGCGGCCGGGGTCCGGGGCGGCCATGCGGGCGGCCACCTTGACGGCGTCAAGGCTGGGTCCGACGTCGTGCACCCGCACGGCCCAGGCGCCGCGGGCGGCGCTGATGGCGGTGATGGCGGCGGTGGCGGCGTCGCGCTCCTCCGGGAGCGCCGCCTTGCCGGCGACGGTCAGGAGGGTCCCCAGGAAGCGCTTGCGGGACGCGCCCACGAGCACCCTGTGGCCCATGGCTTCGAGCCGGTCCAGGTTGCGCAGCAGTTCCCAGTTCTGCACGTCCGTCTTCGAGAACCCGATGCCCGGATCAATGATGATCTGCCCGGGCAGGACCCCGGCCGCATACAGCTTGTCGCGGACGCCGTTCAGTTCGGAGACGACGTCGTCCGCGACGTCGTCGTACTCCGTCAGGGAGGTCATGGTCTTGGCGTCGCCGCGGCGGTGGGTCAGGACATACGGCACCTTCGCCTTCGCCACGAGCTCGGCCATGCCGGGTTCGATGCTGAGGCCGGAGATGTCGTTGATGATTGCCGCGCCGGCGTTCAGCGCGGCCTCGGCGGTGGAGACGTGGGTGGTGTCGATGCTGACCAGCGCGCCGGCCTTCACGAGGGCTTCGATGACGGGCACCACCCGCCGCCGCTCTTCCTCGGGGCTGACTTCCTCGGCGCCGGGGCGGGTGGATTCACCGCCGACGTCGATGATGTCAGCCCCTGCGTAGAACATGCGGAGCCCGGCGGCAATGGCGGTGTCCGCCGTCGCATGCTTGCCGCCGTCGCTGAACGAATCCGGGGTGACGTTGAGGATGCCCATGACAAGCGTGCGGTCCGTGGGCAGGTCTTCGAACTTGGCTGCCGGCCGCGGCTTGCGCAGGATGGGCAGCGGTGAGGTTGCGGGGCCGGTTCCAGGTGCTGCAGCTAGGGAATCCATAGTCTGTTTTTTACCTTCCGAGTATGAGGCTCATGGCTTCGGCACGGGTGGCCGGGTCATGAAGTTGCCCGCGGACCGCGCTTGTGACGGTCTTGGCTCCGGGCTTGCGGATGCCGCGCATGGACATGCACATGTGTTCGCATTCCACCACCGCAATGGCTCCGCGCGGCTTGAGGTGTGTGACCAGCGCTTCGACGATCTGCGTGGTGAGCCGCTCCTGCACCTGCGGGCGGCGTGCGTAGATGTCCACCAGGCGCGCCAGCTTGCTCAGCCCCGTCACCCTGCCGTCGTGCGAGGGGATGTACCCCACATGCGCGACGCCGTGGAACGGCACCAGGTGGTGCTCGCAGGTGGAGTAGAACGGGATGTCCTTCACCAGCACGAGTTCCTCGTGGTCGAGGTCGAAGGTGGTGCCGAGCACGCTGCCCGGATCCTGGTGCAGGCCGGCAAACACCTCGGCATAAGCCTTGGCCACGCGCTTGGGCGTGTCCTGCAGTCCGCCGCGGTCCGGATCTTCCCCGATGGCCAGCAGGATTTCCCGCACGGCCGCTTCAATCCGGGGCTTGTCCACCTTGTGGTGGCGGTCTGATCCGCCCACCGCCGAATGGCCGGCGGTGGCGGTGAAGTCGTCGTCGTCGAAGTGAGTCACACCAATGAGCTTAGCCGTGGTGGCCGTCTGGGCCGGATTCCGTTACTCCGCCCTGGAAGGTGGCATCCTCCGGAACACCCTGCGGGTGCGGCGGGATCGCATCCAGCGGTTCCTCGAGGCGGGCTTCCTTGGCTTCTTCCTGGGCCTCGCGTTCGGCGCGCTCCTGCGGGGTTTCCACCGGACCGGCCATGGACACCGGGCGGGTCTCCTTGGACAGCCAGACTTCGCGGAAGTCGCGCTTGCGGATGTCACGGAAGACGTCGGCGATTTCAGCCTGGTTCAGGGTTTCGCGCTCCAGCAGTTCCAGGGCCAGCCGGTCCAGGACGTCCCGGTTTTCCGTGAGGATGGCGTAGGCCTCGTCGTGGGCCTGGTCGATCAGGCGGCGGACCTCCTCATCAACGATGTAGGCGATCTGGTCGGAGTAGTTCCGTTCGTGGCTGGCGTCGCGGCCCAGGAACGGCTCGCCGCCGCCCTGGCCGAGGCGCACAGCGCCGACGCGCTCGCTCATGCCGTACTGGGTGACCATCTGCCGGGCCGTGGACGTGGCCTTCTCGATGTCGTTCGAGGCGCCGGTGGACGGATCGTGGAAGACGATTTCCTCGGCCACGCGGCCGCCCATGGCGTAGGCCATCTGGTCGAGCAGCTCGTTGCGGGTGACGGAGTACTTGTCGTTCTCCGGGACCACCATGGTGTAGCCCAGGGCGCGCCCACGGGGCAGGATGGTGATCTTGGTGACCGGCGCGGAGTTCCGCAGCGCCGCGGCAACGAGGGCGTGGCCGCCTTCGTGGTACGCGGTGATCTTGCGCTCGTGCTCCTTCATGACGCGGCTGCGCTTCTGCGGGCCCGCCATGACGCGGTCGATGGCCTCGTCCAGTGCGCGGTCGTCGATCAGGTTGGCGTTGGAGCGGGCGGTGAGCAGTGCGGCCTCGTTGAGGACGTTGGCCAGGTCGGCGCCGGTGTAGCCGGGGGTCTTCTTGGCCACGGCCTTGAGGTCCACGTTCGATGCCATCGGCTTGCCCTTCGCGTGGACCTGGAGGATCTGGTCACGCCCGATCAGGTCCGGGGCCTCCACGGAAACCTGGCGGTCGAAGCGGCCGGGACGCAGCAGGGCCGGGTCCAGCACATCGGGCCGGTTGGTGGCCGCGATCAGGATGACGTTGGTCTTGACGTCGAAGCCGTCCATTTCAACCAGGAGCTGGTTGAGGGTCTGCTCGCGTTCGTCGTTGCCGCCGCCCACGCCGGCACCGCGGTGGCGGCCGACGGCGTCGATCTCGTCGACGAAGATGATGGCGGGCGAGTTGGACTTGGCCTGCTCGAAGAGATCACGGACGCGGGAAGCACCCACACCGACGAACATCTCAACGAAGTCCGAGCCGGAGATGGAGAAGAACGGCACGCCGGCCTCGCCTGCGACGGCGCGGGCCAGGAGGGTCTTGCCGGTGCCCGGAGGGCCGTAGAGCAGCACGCCCTTGGGGATCTTGGCGCCCACGGCCTGGAACTTGGCGGGCTCCTGCAGGAACTCCTTGATTTCCTGCAGTTCCTCGACGGCTTCGTCCGCGCCGGCCACGTCCGCAAACGTCACCTGCGGCATGTCCTTGCTGACCATCTTGGCCTTGGACTTGCCGAACTGCATGACCTTGGAGCCGCCGCCCTGCATGCGGGAGAGCAGGAACCAGAACAGGACGCCGAGCAGCAGCACGGGCACCAGCAGCGAGAAGAGCCCCGAGAGCCAGTTGCTCTCCACCGGCTGGTCCGTGTAGCCCTTGGAGGGGTTGGCAGCCGTCACTGCTTTAACGACGTCAGGGCCGCGGTCATTGACGAAGAAGAACTGGACGTTCTTGCCCTTGTCCTGGCCGTCGATGACGAGGTTGTCCTTGAGTACCAGGTCGACGCGGTTTTCGCCGTCGAAGATCTTGGCCTGTTCCACCTTGCCTGACTGGGCGAGGAGCTCGAGGCCCGGCTGCGTGTCGATGCGCGTCGAGCCGCCCGGAGCCAACGTTGCAAAGGCCAGCAGGAGCATGCCGACCACAACAATGATCCAAATGCCCGGGCCCTTGAAGAAACTCTTAGCTTTCATCTGTTCGGGGGCTGGCCCCGTCCCTCCTGGTAGTGCTGCACGGCGCGAGGACTGCGCGCGTGTGGTGCTGCGTCGCTTCTAGCTATACACCGTCCGGAGTAATTCACGCACGGTGTAATACAAAAGTTCCCTCAGGGCGTAGTGGCTGGTGGGGCCGGGTTCGAAGCAGCGCGCGCCGCCGTCGAACCCTGATTATCAGGGCCCGACGGCGGCGCGGTCAGCGAAAGTGGAGCAAAAGTGCCCGGCGGTGTCTAAATCCGCAGGCGTTTACTCGTAGACGTGCGGGGCCAGGGTGCCCACGAAGTCCAGGTTGCGGTACTTTTCGGCGTAGTCCAGGCCGTAGCCCACCACGAACTCGTTGGGGATGTCGAAGCCGACGTACTTGACGTCGATCTCCACCTTGGCCGCCGTCGGCTTGCGGAAAGCGGTGCAGACCTCCACCGAAGCCGTGCCGCGGGATTCCAGGTTGGTCTTCAGCCAGGAGAGGGTGAGGCCGGAGTCGATGATGTCCTCGACGATGAGCACGTCCTTGCCCATCAGGTCCGTGTCGAGGTCCTTGAGGATGCGGACCACGCCGGAGGACTGCGTGCCGGAGCCGTAGGAGGACACAGCCATCCAGTCCATGGAGACGTGGCTGTGCAGTGCCCGCGCGAGGTCGGCCATGACCATGACGGCGCCCTTCAGCACACCGACGATGAGCAGGTCGCGCCCTTCGTAGTCCTTGTCGATCTGGGCCGCGAGCTCGGTGATGCGCTGCTGGATCTGTTCCTTGGTGTAGAGAACGTGCTTGAGGTCTGCCTGGACGTCGGATGAATCCACCAATTGCTCCTGTGTAGATGCGGGTGCGACTATTTGCGGGACGGTTTGTTAAGCCGGAATACAAGCTTCCCACAGCGGGCGGCATCGCGGGGAACGCCTGCCGCCCCGTCCTGCCCCTGGGCGCGTTCCTGTTCCTGCAGCTCAGCGAGCGAGAGGCGGTAGACGCTGACCCCGCCGGGCAGTTCCACCGGACCGGCCGAGCCCTTCCGCCGCAGCAGTGCTTCCGCCGCCAACAGGCGCTGGTAGCTGGGCTGTTGGCCGCCGACGCCGGCAGCTGCCTTCGCGATCACCCGGAACCTGATGGCCGGGTCCAGGTCCGTCAGGGCCGCCTCCGGGAGGCTGGTGTCCGGTCCGTCGTGCTCAACGAGCGACTCGTAGGCACTGCTGGCCACGTCCTCCAGGTAGTCGGCGTCCAGCTGCAGGATGGCGGCCGTGCGTGCAAGGGATTCTGCCACGCCCGGGCCGAGTTTCTCCTCCAGCACCGGCATGACCTCCACCCTGGTCCGCGAACGGGCGAAGGCAGGGTCGGCGTTGGTGGGGTCATGCCAGGGAACAAGTTCTTCAGCCCGGCAAATCTCCAGGGTTTCCGCCCTGCGAAGGCCGAGGAAGGGCCGGAGCAGCAGCCCCCGTGCCGGCCGCATGCCGGCGAGGGATCGCGTGCCCGAGCCGCGGGCCAGGCCCAGCATCACCTGCTCCGCCTGGTCATCGAGTGTGTGCCCGAGGAGGATGGCGCCGGCGCCCCACTCCCGCGCCGCCGCCTCGAGTGCGGTGTGGCGGGCGTCGCGGGCTGCAGCCTCCGGCCCGAAACCGGTGGAGGCAACCTCCACCGTGCGGATCTGCACCGGATCCAGGCCCAGTTCCCGAAGCGTCCCCGCTGTCCTGGCCGCCACATCGGCCGAACCGGCCTGCAGCTGGTGGTCCACCACCACGGCGCCGACGGCCACCGGACGGCCGTCCACGTGGCCGCGCCGGGCAAAATACGCGGCAACAGCTGCCAGGGCGAGCGAATCCGCACCGCCGCTGCAGGCCACCAGGACCCGTGGGGGGTAGCCCGCATCAGCAAGGGCCTCCTGCAGCATTTTCCGCGCGGTGCCGAGCACCGGCGCCAGCCGGCCCGGCCGTCGCCGTCCGCTGCGGACAGGGCCGCCGGGCACAGGCCCGCCTGCAGTGTTGTGGTGGTGCTGCACGGAAACCTAGAAGCCCATCCTGTCGAGCCAGATCCTGGCGTTGTGGATTTCCTCTTCCGTGGGCAGGTTCGCCGGGGCTTCCCAAACGCGGTTGAAGCCTTCCATGCCGGCGACGTCCACCACTGCGCGGACGAACTTGGCGCCGTCGCTGTACTGCTTCATCTTGGCGTCGAGGCCCAGCAGGCTGCGGATGAATTTCTCGATGACGCCCCGGTCCTTGCCGCGGGCGTTGAAGCGCTGCCGGATGGTCTTCACGGAGGGGACGATGCTGGCGTCCACGGCATCCATCACCACGTTGGCGTGGCCTTCGAGCAGGCTCATGACAGCGGTGAGGTGTGACAGGGACGCCTTTTCCTCGGGGTCCTGCAGGAGGTCCAGGATGGCGCCGCGGCCCGGAGTCGAACCGGAGACGGCCCGGTCCTTCAGCGAGCGCGCGGCTGCCGAGGCGCGTTCCATCAGGGAGTCGACGTTGCCCAGCAGGTGCCCGCTGAGGTTGTCGATTTCGTTCAGCATGTGGTGCCGGAGCCAGGGTGCAGCGGCGAACTGCACCCGGTGCGTCTGCTCGTGCAGGCACACCCAGAGCCGGAAATCCGTGGGGGTCACATTGAGCTCTCGCTCGACGGAGATGATGTTGGGCGCGACGAGCAGCAGGCGGCCGCCCGACGGCGCCTGGGAACCTTCCGCCAGGGCGGCGAACGGATCGTACTGGCCCAGGACCTTGCTGGAGAGGAAAGCCAGCACGGCGCCGAGCTGGCTGCCGGTGACAGCGCCGCTCACAGCGGCGGCTCCGGGGCTGACGGTTCCGCGGCGGTTCTCCAGCATTTTTTCGATGGCGGGCTTCAGCATCACCGCGAAGCTCTGCGTGTTGGCCTTCGCCCAGGAGGCGCGGTCCACGACGAGGACGGACGAGTCACGCAGATCGCGTGCGGCTTCCAGCCCGGTGATCTGGTGGACGTGCGGAACGGAGGCATCCGCCAGCTCGCGCAGTTGGGAGACGGCGTCCCCGATCTCGGCTGCTGTCAGCGACGGACCCGGCGGAGCCAGCCGGGCAGCAGCGGACGCGGCAAGGTCCCAGTTGATGAGGGCCTGGGCAGGGGCGGATGACTGGCTTGCAGTGGACTCCATACGGTCCATCAGAACATATGCGCCCTGCAGTGCGCCTTAAGTTCGCTGACCGGCGAACTAACTGCAGCCGCAGCCGGCCAGCGCCGTGGCCGCCGTGTCGAGCGCGCGTTTGTTGCCTGCGGCTCCCGGCGTCAGGCCGTTGCCGATGAAGGAGAACACCAGGAGCCTGCCGTCGGCGTCCACCACATAACCGCTGAGGGCGATGACGGTGTTCAGGGTTCCCGTTTTGGCCCGCACCAGTCCTGCGCCCTCGGCCGTGGATTCGTCGATGTACCTGTCCCCGAGCGTGCCCGTCAGCCCGGCCACCGGGAACCCGGCCAGCGCGGCCCTGAGCCGCGGGTCCGTGCCGTTGGTGATGGCGCGCACCACCTCCGCGAACTGCCGGGCGGACACCTGGTTTCCCAGCGCCAGGCCCGAAACGTCCGCCGCGACCATCCCCTCGGTGGGGATGCCCAGGCGCGCGAGCTCGTTGAGAACGGCGGCCATCGCGGAGTCGTTGGTTGCCGGCTGGCCGGCCGCCACGGCGGTCATGCGGCCCAGGGTTTCGGCGAGGTAGTTGTCCGACGTCTGGAGCATGAGGTCCACCTGCTGGCTCACCGTCGCGGACTGCACCTCGGCCAGGACCTTGGCGTCCGCCGTCGCCTTTCCGTCAAGGCGTACGACGGCGGGTGCCACCGTGACGCCTGCGGCGGCGCCGGCCGCTTTGAGGCCGGCAGCGAACGCCTCGCCCGCGGCCATCGCAGAGTCCTGGGGCCGGGGCGCCGCGGTGTCTGCCGGATTGAACCGGGCCGAGTTCAGGGCCAGCGGAAACAGCGGTGCCATCTCTCCGGCCGCAACATCGTCCGGGCTCCAAGCCGGGTTGAGTGCGGGGCCGGTGAAAAGGGAATCATCCACCAGCACCTGGACCTGGCCCTTGAAGCCGTCCTTCCGCAGTGAATCCACGGTCTGTTTGGCCAGCGTGGCGAGCCCGGCGTGGCCCAGGACCTGGGCCTCGGCGGATTCGCCCGCGCCGAGGAGGACGTCGCCGCCGCCGACCAGCACGACCGACCTCGGTGCAGTCCCCCGAGGCGTTGCAGCGCCAGGCGTCGCTGCAGCAGCCGGCCCGGCAACAGCCATGGTGCTGAACCGTTCCTCGGGGCCGATCCCCCGCAGCGCAGCCACCGCGGTGAGGAGTTTCATGTTGGAGGCCGGGATCCTGTTGGCGGTGCCGTTCCTGTCATACAGGACCTTTCCGGTGGCGGCGTCCTGGACCACGGCAGTGAAGGTCCCGCCGCCGTCGGTCTTGAGGACGGGGTCCAGCCGGGCCACCACCTCTGCGGGAACCGGTACGGGCGCGGCGGTGCTGAGCGGGTCGATGCCCTGCGGGACGGACAGGCGGTCCGGGACAAGCTGCCAGGCGGGGGTCTGGGCCGGCTGGGCCGCGGACTGGGCCGGCCCGGTGAGCGCCGGCGCAATGAGCATCCCGGCGGGAAGGGCCAGCGCCAGGAGGAGGACCGTGAGCAGGAGGGTGAGCCAGCTCCGGATCATTGCAGAAAGACTGCCCGTGGAGATCCTGCCTTTGGAAAGCGTGCCTTTGGAAAGCCTGCCGCGGCCCCTCGCCGTGCCCCTGGTGCCGCTCATACTGCTGGTCCTCAAGTCCTGAAATTACCCCATTAGTTCCTGAAACCTGGGCCTCTCGCTATATCCTCAATAGTAGTCGGCGGCACCGACACTCCATTTTTGGCTAATCATCGCGGGTGCCGCGAACACCAAGCAATCGTCGAGGAGCATTCCATGAAGCATGACGTGACCATCGAGATCCCCAAGGGATCGCGCGTCAAGTACGAAGTCGACCACGAGACCGGCCGCGTCCGCCTGGACCGTGTCCTCTTCACCTCCATGCAGTACCCCACCCACTACGGCTTCTTCGAGAACACCCTCGGCGAAGACGGCGACCCGCTGGACGCACTGGTGCTCCTGCAGGACTTCGACCTCCTGCCGGGCGTCATCGTCGAAGCCCGCCCGATCGGCGTCTTCAACATGACCGACGACGGCGGCGGAGACGCCAAGGTCCTCTGCGTTCCGGCCGACCCGCGGTTCGACCACATCCAGGAAGTCAGCGACGTCAACGAGTTCCTGATCAAGGAGATCGAGCACTTCTTCACCCGCTACAAGGATCTGGAGCCCGGCAAGTGGGTCAAGGCCGAAGGCTGGGCCGACCGCGCCGCCGCCGAAGCCGAGCTTGAGGCTTCCATCAAGCGTTACGTGCCCGCAGCGCACTAACCCATAAGCAAGGGGCCCACGCCCTAACGACGGCGGCAGGCGCGGTTCTCTGGGAACCGCATCTGCCGCCGTCGTTCTTTAGAGTGAGATCCGTAACGTGCCGTCGTCTGCCAGCTTGCCTCGCTGCTACCACCGGGTAGTCTGATGACCAATGTTCACGCTGACTATCAATCAAACAGACAGCCGGCGCGACGGCGACCGGGTCCCGGAGCTCCTCAAGGACCTGCGGCATATCCCGGCGCGGCTGGACTTTGACCGTTCCGTCGAGGACGAGGTGCAGGGCATCGTGGATTGCCCGCACCAGGCGGTGGATGCCGCCCTGATCGCGCTCCGCTGCGGAAGCTGGTACGTGGGGATCGGTGTGGGCCCGGTGAATGAGCCACTGCCGAACCAGATCAAGGACGCCAGCGGGCACGGCCTGGTCTACGCCCGCCGCGCCGTGGACCGCCTCCGCAACAGCAAAGAACGCATCCCTGTGGCCGTCGAGGGTCCCCTGGCGGAGGTGGCGGCCGAGTCCGAATCCGTGCTCCGCCTGCTGGGCCACATTGTCCGGGACAGGAGCGAGGCCGAGTGGCGCGTGCTTGACCTGATGACCCCGGGGGTGCGCGGCCAGCAGAAGACCGTGGCGGCCGAGCTCGGCATTACCTCCCAGGCTGTCAGCAAAGCTGTGGCGAGGTCGCAGTGGAACGAGGAGCACGCAGCCCGGCCGGCGGCGGCCAGGCTCCTCTCGCTGATCCTCGACGTGCGGTGATTCCCGACGTCCTTTGATTCCAGGGGTGCGGTAGCGCCGCGCCTTACAGGAGTCCGCGCAGTACGTGGGCGGCGCCGTCGTCGTAAACCGACTTGGTGACCTCGTCCGCGACGGCCACCACTTCCTCCGGCGCCTGTCCCATGGCCACCCCGCGGCCCGCCCAGGCGAGCATTTCGATGTCGTTGCGGCCGTCGCCGATGGCAACCGTAGCGGCAGGATCAATGCCGAGGCGGCTGCGAAGCGTCTCCAGAGCGCTGGCCTTGGTGACGCCGGCAGCAGCGATGTCCAGCCACGCAGTCCAGCCCACTGAGTAAGTCACACCGGCAAGGCCGATGTGCTCGATGGCTTCGTTGAACTCCTCCGGCGTGTTCTCCGCGCTGAAGACCACGACGCGGACGGCAGTGGCCTCGAGCATGGTCTGGAAGTCCACGCCGATGGCCTCGACACCGAAGCTTGCATCCTGGAAACGCTCGGTGGAGAGGAAGTTGCCGTCCTCATCCTCCAGCGCATACTTCGCTGCCGGCAGGCGCTTGCGGAGGGCACGGAGCGCCGGGCCGGGATCGAAGGTGGCCTTGTGGATGATGTCGTAGCCGTCAGGCAGCTGGGGATCCAGCCGCAGTGTCACACCGCCGTTGCAGCAGACGGCGTAGCCACGGTCCAGGCCGATCTGTTCAATGATGGGAAGCATGGCGTTGAGGGAACGCCCGGTGGCGATCATCACCTCGTGCCCGGCCGCGACCACGGCCTGCGCTGCTTCACGGACGGCGGGAGACATGTGGCCGTCGTGGTCGACGAGCGTGCCGTCCACGTCCAGGGCGATCATGAGTTTCTGTTGTGCTTCTCGCTGGTCTTCGATGCCAGCGGCTGATGATTCAGTCAGTGTAGTCATGCTTCCTAGTAGAGCAGATGACCCTGACACCAGCTAGGACGCAGAGCACAGCAGCGCATGAACAGCCGGTAAATACCCACAGGTTGTCCCCGGTGTGGGTATTTACCGGCCATGCGGAATGGGTTTAGAGAACCGGGAGGACCTGGAGCCCGCCGAGGTATTTCTGCAGGGCTGCGGGCACGTTGACCGAGCCGTCGGCGTTCTGGTGGTGCTCCAGGAGGGCCACGATCCAGCGCGTGGTTGCCAGCGTGCCATTGAGGGTGGCCACGGTTCGGGTGCCCTTAGGGCTGCCGTCCTCGGTAAACACCCGCTCACGGATGTTGAGCCGGCGTGCCTGGAAGGTGGTGCAGTTGGACGTGGAGGTCAGCTCGCGGTATGCACCCTGCGTGGGAACCCAGGCTTCGCAGTCGAACTTGCGGGCGGCGGACATGCCGAGGTCACCCGCGGCGGTGTCGATCACGCGGTACGGGAGCTCGCACTTGGCCAGCATCTGCTCTTCCCAGGCCAGCAGGCGCTCATGTTCGGCTGCGGCGTCTTCCACCGTGGTGTAGATAAACATCTCCACCTTGTTGAACTGGTGGACCCGGATGATCCCGCGGGTGTCCTTGCCGTGCGAACCGGCCTCGCGGCGGTAGCAGGAGCTCTGGCCGGCGTAGCGGATGGGGCCGGCGGAAAGGTCCATGATCTCATCGGCGTGGTACCCGGCCAGCGGCACCTCCGAGGTGCCCACAAGGTAAAGATCGTCTTCGGCGAGACGGTAGATCTCGGCGTCGTGCTTCACATCGAAGCCTGTGCCCTGCATGGTCTCGGGCCGGACCAGCGTGGGGGTGATCATGGGGATGAAGCCAGCCTCGATGGCCTGGTCCATGGCCATCTGGAGCAAGGCCATTTCCAGCCGGGCACCCACGCCGCGGAGGAAGTAGAAGCGCGCACCGGAGACCTTGGCGCCGCGCTCCATGTCAATTGCGCCGATCAGCTCGCCGATCTCGAGGTGGTCCCGGGGCTCGAAGTCCGGGAATTCGCGCGGCGCGCCCACCGTCTTGAGCACGACGTAGTCATCCTCGCCGCCTGCCGGGACGCCCTCTTCAATGAGGTTGGGAATGGTGCGCAGCAGTTCTTCCTGCTTGGCCTGGGCGGCATCGGCCTCAGCCGAGGCAGCCTTCACCGCACCCGCCAGTTCGCGGACCTCCGCGAGCAGCGCCTGCTTTTCCTCACCCTTGGCCTGCGCCACCTTCTTGCCGAACGCGTTCTGTTCGGCGCGGAGGTTTTCGAAGCTGATCAGTGCCGTGCGGCGCGCGGCGTCGGCGTCGATGATCGCGTCCACCAGGGTTTCATCCACACCGCGGGCGCGCTGGCTGGCGCGGAACTTGTCCGGGTTTTCGCTGAGGTCTTTTACGTCGATCACCAGACAAGGGTATCTAATCTGCGGGACACTCCGGGCGGGATAGTGTTGGAGCACCATGAGCGACCTGCTTCTTTACGTCCTGATCGCTGTAGCACTGGCTTTCGCCGTCTCCAGCTGGTGGGGCGTGCGCAAGCTGAAGGCCCTGCACATCCGCAGCGCCGTGCGGGAAGAGGCCCACGAACACGGGCTGGAAAAGCAGCGCGTCGCGGTCATCCTCAACCCCATCAAAGCCAAGGCCGATGAAGCGCGCGCCACCATCCAGCGTGCCTGCCTGGCCGCCGGCTGGGAGGAGCCCCGGTTCTTCGAAACGACGCCGGAGGATCCGGGCCATTCGCAGGTCCGGGCGGCGCTGGAGTATGGAGCCGACGTCGTTCTGGTGGGCGGCGGCGACGGCACAGTGCGCGTGGCGGCCGAGGCCCTGGCCCACACTGGGGTGGCGATGGGACTGATCCCCCTGGGCACCGGCAACCTGCTGGCCCGCAACGTGGACCTGGACGTCTACGATCTGTACGGCAACATCCAGACCGCGCTCTTTGGCCGCCAGCGCTTCATCGATACAGCCCGGATGGAGATCGAGAACTCGCTGACCGGCCATTCCTCAAGCCACTCGTTCCTGGTCATCGCAGGCATCGGCATGGACGCCGAGGTGGTGGGTGACACGAACGACGACCTCAAGCGCGCCGTCGGCTGGCTCGCCTACACGGAGGCGGGAGTCCGCCACCTTCCCGGGCGCAGGAAAAAAGTCGCTATCTCCCTTGATGACCAGCCGGACCAGTCCAGGAAGATCCGTAGTGTCCTGTTTGCCAACTGCGGCCTGGTTCCGGGCGGCATCGACTTCATCCCGCAGGCCATGATCGACGACGGGATGCTGGACGTGGTGGTCATGAGCCCCCGCAGCGCCGTTGGCTGGCTGGCGATGTACGCCAAGATCGTCTTCAAGCACAAGCGGCACCTTCCCGTCATGAGCGTGTACCGCTCGGGCAAGGTGGTCATCAAGTGCCCCGAACCCATGCCTACGCAACTCGACGGCGACACGTCGGGGGCCGCCACAAAGGTGACGGTGCAGGTGGAGCCCAGATCGCTGCTGGTCCGGGTCAGGGAGGAAACTGCGCGGGCCTAGGCTGTCTTCGCGGAGCCGGCGTGTTTGGCTGACTCGGCTGCGGCTTTGGCGGCTGCCCGGGCTTCGGACTGTTCGCGGATCATGGCCTGTTCCTCTTCGAAGCGCAGGCGGTCAGCGCGGTCGGCCTCGTCCCCGTCCCAGTCCTGGTTCTCCGCTGTTGGCTTGGGATTGACGATCATTCCCTGACCGTCATTGCTGTTTTTGTCCGACATGACCCGCTCCTTTCGTTGGGGCCATCCCTTTGTTGATCAGGCAAGCATACGCACCGCAACAGGGGCAGGGAAGTGCCCCGAGGGGCATTTATCTACGCTGACGGCGAAGCTTGGATCGGGGTTCCCGAGTCCACAGATTCTCCGGCGAGTATCCCGTCGACCCATGCATGCGCTGCCTGGAATGCCTCATCGGACGTGTGGGCCGGCACCACGGGAGCCTGCGCATCTGCACGGCGGTAGGACCCCAGGAAGCGAGTGGCCGGGCTGATGCGGTGCAGGCCGGCGAGGGCGTCGGCGACCCGCGCATCGCCCACATGGCCGTCTGCATCGATGCTGAAGAAGTAGTGCCCCAGGTACTGCCCTGTGGGCCGGGATTCGATGCGGCTCAGGTTGACGCCGCGCGTGGCGAACTGGTCCAGGATTTCCATTAGGGCGCCCGGCCGGTCCTCGGGCAGCGGCACCACCACGGTTGTCTTGTCGGCGCCGGTTCGGGCAGGCAGGGCTCCCGGGCGGCTGACCAGGATGAAACGGGTCACGGCGCCGGGGTTGTCGCCGATGTTCTCGGCCAGCACGTGGAGTCCGGGCTGCTCGACGGCGACTATCGGCGCGCAGATGGCGGCGTCGTAGTGGGCGTCATCCTCCAGCAGGCCCATCGCGGCGGCAGCCGTCGAGGATCCGGGAATGTATTCTGCTCCGGGAATATGAGCATCCACCCACAGGCGGCACTGCGCCCAGGCATGCCCGTGGGTGGAGATCCGGCGGATCCCGGACAGCTCAACGCCCGGCCGCGCCACCAGCACGAAGCTGATGGGCACCAGGGCCTCGCGGATGATCCGCAGTTCCTGTCCGGTGGCGATGGCGTCCAGGGTCGCCGTTACCCCGCCTTCCACGGAATTCTCAATGGGCACCATGGCAGCGTCCACCGACCCGTCCCGGACCCTGTCCAGCGCCGCGTTGACGTTGGAGGACGGGATGCGCACGGCTTCCGCCGCATCCGGCACCTGCATCAGCGCCGCCTCCGTGAAGGTGCCCTCGGGGCCGAGGAAGGTGTAGGTGCGGCGGGCGGCGGGCATGGATATTCCTTACGGGTACGGAGTGCGGGCTCAGGCAGCCGGACGGCCTGAAAGAGGCGGAGCTGCCTAATGAACGGAGCCGCCTAACGAACGGGACGGCTCAGAGAACTACGGGTTTGAGGCCGTTGTCGGATACCAGCGGTTTGCCGGATTCCAGCCACTGGTCCATGCCGCCGGCCACGTTTACTGCCGAATAGCCCTGGCCCACCAGCCACTGCGCCGCACGGAAGGAGCGGCCGCCGGTCCGGCAGATGACATACAGGTCCTCGTCCGGGTCGAGGTCGTCCAGGCGTCCCGGCAACTGGTCCAGCGGGATGTGCACGGCGCCCTCGGCGTGGCCCGCCGCCCATTCGTAGTCCTCCCGTACGTCCAGGATGGTGGCGTCCGCGGGGACGTCCTTCACGGTGACGGTGTCGAAGTCGCTCATGGGAGTCCTCTCCTTGCTGCAAGCTCTCTGATCTCAAGCTCTCAACTCCAGCGTATCGCCAGCGCAGCGCCCCGCACCCTCCGGCCGGCACAGGTTACGCTGGTCCGAAGCCCGCGAACCGCTCGAAATGGAGCACAGCAAAGGAGCACAGTGTCCGCCCCACCGAGCCTGGCTGACATCCACCGCCTGCCGGCCGTCCAGCTGCAGGCAGCGCTGCGTTCCGGAGAACTCTCCGCCCGTGAGGTCACGGCCCATTTCCTGGCGCGGATCGAGGAATCAAACCCGAGGCTGGGCGCCTTCATCACCGTTACCGGGCCGCGGGCCATGGCCGAGGCAGCGGCGGCCGATGCCCTGTTCGCACGGCCTCACCGCGGCCGGCCCCTGCCGCCGCTGCACGGGATGCCCGTCGCTTTCAAGGACCTCACCGATGTTGCCGGCGTGGTCACCACGCACGGCAGCGCAGCGCTGGAACGGCGTCCAGCGCCAACTGATGGCGCCCTCGCTGCGGCTCTCCGGAACGCGGGGGCCATCTCCCTCGGCAAAACGCAGGTTCCCGAATTCGGGCTGACGGCGTACAGCGAAAACCGCATTGCACCGCCGTCGCGCAATCCGCACGCCCTGAGCAGGAGCTCCGGCGGTTCGTCCGGCGGCAGCGCCGCTGCCGTCGCTGCAGGTCTGGTGCCGTTCGCACCCGGGACCGACGGCGGCGGGTCGATCCGGATTCCGGCGGCGGCATGCGGCCTGCTGGGACTGAAGCCCGGCAGGGGAATAGTCCCGGCGGGTGAGAGCAGCGGGGATCCCGCCGGCCTGGTGGTGGCCGGACCGCTGGCGCGCTCCGCGGCCGACGCCGCTCTGCTGCTGGACGTCCTGGCGCCCAACGGCACGGGAAATCCGGACGGCGTGGGCTACCTGGCCACCGTCGACCGGGCGCCTTCCCCGCTGCGAATCGGCGTCAGCCTGGACAGCCCTTGGGCTGGAATCTTCCCGTTCACCCCCGATCCCGAAGCAATGGACGCGCTGGACACCGGCATCCGGCTGCTCACGAGTGCGGGGCACGATGTGGTGGAGGCCGGGATCCGGTACGACAACCGTTACCCCGACGCGTTCACCACCGCCTGGACGGCAGGAGTGGGAGCGGCCCGGATCGCACCGCACCGGGAAGCCCTGCTGACGCCGCTGACACGCACCTTCCGGCGGCGGGCACAACAGCGCAGCGCCGCGAAACTCAACGAATGCCTCGCATTCCTGCGGCAGTTCGAACGTGACACGCTGGCGCAGTATTCAGCCTGGGACCTGATCCTGACGCCGGCCCTGGCCCAGACGCCGCGCCCGGTGGGCTGGTTTACGGGGTCGGGCCATGGGGACGGCCGGTGGCCGGCGTCGGAATGGGCAGGCGATGCCGACGGCGACTACCGCAGGCAGTGCGAATTCGCACCGTGGTCATCGATGGTCAACGTATGCGGCCTGCCGGCGGTCAGCATTCCCGTGCACTGGACCGGGGGCAGACCGGGAACAGGGCTGCCGATGGGCATCCAGCTGATTGGCCGGCCCGGTTCCGAGTCGCTGCTTCTGCAGGTGGCGGCCCAGCTGGGGTTTTAGTCGGGGGTGCAGCCAGTCAGACCGTGCTGGACGTGCTGGCGACACTCGCCAGGATGGTGAGCCCCACGATCGCGAGAACGGTCAGGGCCAGTCCGATATACCCCATCACCAGGCCGGCGATGGCGAAGCCACGGCCCGACGGTTCGCGCCGCAGCGCCAGGTGCCCCAGGATCACGGCGGCCAGCTGCGGCAGGACGAGGACCCCGAAGCCCAGGTACACGGCGATGCCGCAGCACAGGCTGGCGATGCTCAGGCCCTTGGGCTGGGGTGTAGCTCCGTAATAGGACGGCTGGCCGTAGGGGCTGGAATACTGCTGGCCGTATTGCTGGCCGTACTGGTAGCCGTACTGCTGGCCATAGGGACTGGCCTGCTGCGCAGGGTTGTACAGTGGCGGGGCCGGCATGTCCGGGCCCTGGGTGTTGTACGGCGGTTTCTGGCGGGTGTCCGGCGCCGGCTCGTCACCGGATCCGGGGCGCTGCTCGGTCATGGAAATCCCCTCATGTGGTCCTCAACAGAACCTTACCGCCGCCACCGGACAATGCTCCTCCTCATTTGGGGGCTCCTGCTCACTTGGGGAGCAGCTCCCACAACAGCCACAGGGGCGGCGCCAGCAATGCCGCAGAAACGAGCCCGGCGACGAGTGACCTCCCCACCACGTGCGTTACCGTGCCCGGACGGCGGTCCTGGCCGTACAGGTAGTGCGGTGGAGCGGGACGTCTCTTGGCCGGGCGCCGGAGGCGGCCATCAGTACCGGGGTGGCCTGTGGGGCCGGCTGCGCCCAGGCGCGCTGTGCCCGCTCCGCCGCCATTTCCGCCCGCGGCGCCGCGCAAGCCGGGATTCCGGGCCAGGCCCGTGTCCGGTACCTGCGGACGGGTAAGAAGTTGCCCGAGCTGGGCGTAGAGCTTCAAGACCGACGGCGCATCAAGCACGTCGGGCAGGTCGGTCACGGCCGCAGTGACGCAGTCGATCCCCCGCACCTCGATGCCTGAACCGGTGGTGCCCTGCAGTTCCGGCTGGGCAGTCAGGCAGATCAGTGACCGGACCAGCCTCCGCCGCTGTGCCGGCAGGACCGCGGCAACCGCGGCCGCCTGCGCCAGCGCCGCCTCCACCGCCGGGAACCGGTCATGACCGTTCTGCCGCAGCGCGCCATCCACGACGTCCACGCGGCCGGACCAGTTTTTGGCGTTGACCACCACTACCCCGCCGGGGCCCACCAGGACATGTTCCAGCCGGGCGAGCGGGCGGCCCGGCCAGTGGACATCATGCAGGAGGAACCAGCCGTAGGCGCCCAACCGGGCAAGCCGTTCGGCCACGAGGTGGTTCACCTGCTCCATGTGAACAGGGCCAGCATGAACAGGGCCGCTTCCAATCGGGTCTGCGCCGCCGGGGCAGCCACCGCCATGGGCACCCGATTCATTAGAGCCGAGGTCGCGCTTCAGCCGCGCGATCCGTTCGGAGGCGAGCCTCGTCCGTTCGAATGCTGCATCTCCAGCCCCCATTGTTCACCTCTGCCTTGCTTGCTCGTATAACACTTGCTCTCGTCCAACAAATGACCGGGCCAATTCACCCAAGCCAAAATCAGCCATCGCCAAATCAGCCGGGCGTAAACGTCCCGCCCTGAAAGACCGGACAAATTTACCGGTCCAAAGGGGCCGAATTTCCCGCCACCGGGTGGCTGGCGTCCTGCCGTTTGAACGTAACAGCCGCCTCAGGGGCGGGTATATAAGTACTTTTCCGGCACTACTCAGTTTTTTGTTCCGGATAAATGCAAGTAGTCCGCAAAAATCGGTGACATTCTGCGTCACAGGGGCCGGATTCCGGACACTTAATGTTGCCCTTCGCCGACGTCTGGCATGCTGGTGCCATGGCTAGCCGAGCGGGCACAGTTGCCCAACCCCAAGACCTTGTCGACCTGACCGCACTGCTCGACGCGTACTACGACGTCAAGCCTGACCTGGGGGATCCCGGGCAGCGCGTGGCGTTCGGAACCTCCGGGCACCGCGGATCAAGCCTGAAGGCGTCCTTCAATGAGGGGCACATCCTGGCGATCACGCAGGCGATCGTGGAATACCGTGCAGGACAGGGCATCACCGGCCCGCTGTTCCTGGCCAAGGACACCCACGGTCTGAGTGAACCGGCGCAGAACTCCGCCCTTGAGGTGCTGGCTGCGAACGGCGTGAATGTCCTCATCGATGCGCGGCACGGCTACACCCCCACCCCGGCACTGAGCCACGCCATCCTCACCTACAACCGCAACGCCCCGTCCGGCGCCCCGCAGGCTGACGGCATCGTTGTTACTCCGAGCCACAACCCGCCGGCGGACGGCGGTTTCAAGTACAACCCTCCGCACGGCGGACCGGCCGACACCGACGCGACGGGCTGGATCGCCAACCGTGCCAACGAACTGCTGGAGAACGGGCTCCGCGGCGTGAAGCGGATTCCGCTGGCCCAGGCGCTTGAGGCCGAAACCACCGGAAAGTTCGATTTCCTGAGCAGCTATGTGGACGACCTGCCCTCCGTCCTGAACCTCGACGCCATCCGCGATGCCGGGGTCCGGATCGGAGCCGACCCCATGGGCGGTGCGTCCGTGGACTACTGGGGCGAGATCGGCGAACGCCACCAGCTCAACCTCACAGTGGTCAACCCCACGGTGGACCCGCAGTGGGCATTCATGACCCTGGACTGGGACGAGAAGATCCGGATGGACTGCTCTTCCCCGTCGGCCATGGCCTCGCTGATCAACAGGATGGCTGTTGGTGCGGATGGGTCCACTCCCTTCGACGTCGCCACCGGTAACGACGCGGACGCCGACCGGCACGGCATTGTCACACCCGATGGCGGCCTGATGAACCCCAACCACTACCTCGCGGTGGCCATCGACTACCTGTACCGCAACCGCAGCGGCTGGAACCCGAACTCCGTCGTGGGCAAGACCCTCGTGTCCTCCTCGATCATCGACCGCGTGGCGGACGGCCTGGGCCGCAAGCTCGTGGAGGTGCCCGTGGGCTTCAAGTGGTTCGTCCCGGGCCTGCTCTCCGGCGAAGGCGCGTTCGGCGGCGAGGAATCGGCCGGTGCCTCGTTCAACAAGCGGGACGGCAGCGTCTGGACCACGGACAAGGACGGCATCCTGCTGGCTCTGCTGGCCTCGGAGATCACGGCCGTCACCGGCAAGTCGCCGTCGCAGCTCTACAAGGGCCTGACCGACCAGTTCGGTGCTCCGGTTTACGCACGCATTGACGCCGCCGCCACCCGGGACCAGAAGGCCGCCCTCGGCAAGCTGTCCCCGGAGGACGTCACCGCCACTGAGCTGGCCGGCGAGACGATCACGGCCAAGCTGACCAAGGCACCGGGCAACGGCGCCTCCATCGGTGGCCTGAAGGTGGTCACCGAGAACGCGTGGTTCGCGGCCCGCCCCTCCGGCACCGAGGATGTCTACAAGATCTACGCGGAGTCCTTCAAGGGCGCCGACCACCTCAAGCAGGTCCAGGCCGAAGCCAAGGCCCTGGTGGACGGGGTCATTTCCTAGGCCTGTCAGGGAACCCGCCAGCAACCGGAAAGCGCCGGATGGCATCAGCCATCCGGCGCTTTCTTCATCTGCCGTCCAGGCGCGTACTTCATGCGCATCCTGCGGAATATGGACCGGCGCAACAGGTCCAAACAGGACTAATATTGGAAGTGGCCCGGATGCATGCCTTGCAGTTCTGAACTGCAGAAATACTGTCCAGAATGCCTCCGGAATGTCCCCCATATTGCCGGAGGCATTCCGTGTCCGGGCCGGGTATCCAGGCCGGGGAAACTAGACCGTGCGGACCACGTCGTCGTAGGCGAACTTGGGCTTCGCCTCACCCCAGGCCTCGGGGCCGGGCTGGCCGATGTTCACCACCAGGAAGCTCTTCTGGTCGCCTGCCGGGAAGAATTCGGCGTCGATGGCGGAGAAGTCAGCGCCGGTCATCGGGCCTGCGGCGAAGCCGAGCGAGCGCACGGCCAGGATGAAGTAGCCGGCCTGCAGGTGGGCGTTGTTGTTGCCCGTGGACGTGGCCAGGTCAGGGGAGGCGTCGTACATGGCCTTGGGGGCGTTGTAGCCGGGGAGGAAGTTGTCCCACTGCTCCTGCCATGCGGTGTCGTAGCTGAGGATCGCGACCAGGGGCGCGGAGGCCGTCTTGGCCCGGTTGCCCGAGGACAGCGTGGCCACGAGCTTGGCGCGGGCCTCCTCCGAGCGCACATAGGTGACGCGCAGCGGCTGGGAGTTGAAGGCGGTGGGGCCGAACTTGGTCAGTTCATAGATGGCGCGGGCCTGCTGCTCGCTGACCTCGCCGGTGAAGGCGTTGGCGGTGCGGGCTTCGGCAAAGATGGCGTCAACGGCGGCGGAATCAATCACTGCTTCTTCATGGGCGATGGTCATTCGCGCCCCTTTCGCTAGGCCGGCACCGGGTATGCGGCGCCGGGCAATCGTGTTTGCTTTCGTTGGGTTCAACCGGATCCCGGGACGTGCTCTTCCCGGAACAGCCGGATTGCCGACGTGACGTTTAACACATGCCGGCGTTCTTCCCCTTTCACGAAAGGCTGCCGGCGGCGGGCCCTCTCGCGCCCGCGTCCGGCGGGGTATTCTTGCTCGTGAAGATCCAGCCCGGCGAGCGGGCACACTCCCCCTCCGAAAGGCCCCGCCAATGAGCATGCTCGGAATCAAATGGAAGCTGCACGGCAACGGCAAGGCCGTACGCCCGGGCGAGGTGGTTGCTCCCGGCGAACGGCTCACATGGCCGCTGACCATCGGCGTGGGGATGCAGCACGTTGTGGCCATGTTCGGCGCCACCTTCCTGGTGCCGATCATCACCGGAATGCCGCCGGCCACCACCCTCTTCTTCTCCGGCATCGGCACGCTGCTGTTCCTCGTGATCACCCAGGGCCGCGTTCCCAGCTACCTTGGCTCGAGCTTTGCGTTCATCGCGCCCATCATGGCGTCCCAGCAGCAGTTCGGCATCCCGGGGGCGCTGGGCGGAGTCGTGCTCGCCGGCGCCGGGCTCGCCGTGATCGGCGCGATCGTGCAGAAGTTCGGGGCCGACTGGATCAACCGGCTGATGCCGCCCATTGTCACCGGCGCCATCGTGGCCCTGATCGGGCTCAACCTTGCACCGGCCGCCAAGAACAACTTCGACGCCGCCCCCGTAACGGCGTTGGTCACGCTGGTCACCATCATCGTGGTGAGCGTCCTCTTCCGCGGGATCCTCGGCCGGCTCAGTATCCTGGTCGGCGTCGTGGTGGGTTACCTCGTGGCCATGGTCCGGGGCGAGGTGAACTACGCCAAGATGGACGCCGCCGCCTGGGTGGGGCTCCCCCACTTCCAGACCCCCGAATTCCACCTCGGCGTGGTTGGCCTGTTCGTCCCCGTGGTGCTGGTCCTCGTGGCAGAGAACATCGGTCACGTGAAGTCTGTTTCCGCCATGACGGGCCAGAACCTGGATGGGGTCTCTGGCCGCGCCCTGATGGCCGATGGCGCCGCCACGGTGCTGGCCGGTTTCGGCGGCGGTTCGGGCACCACCACGTATGCGGAAAACATCGGCGTCATGGCGGCCACCAAGGTCTACTCCACGGCCGCCTACTGGGTGGCCGGCACTTTCGCCATCCTGCTGAGCTTCTCGCCGAAGTTCGGCGAGCTGATCGCCACCGTGCCGCCGGGTGTGCTGGGCGGCGCCGCCACCATGCTGTACGGCATGATCGGCATCCTCGGCGTCAAGATCTGGGTCCAGAACAAGGTCAACTTTTCGAACCCCGTCAACCTGACCACGGCCGCGGTCTCCCTGATCATCGGCATCGCTGACTACACCTGGACGGTCGGGGACCTGAAGTTCACGGGCATCGCCCTCGGGTCAGCCGCTGCCCTGGTGATCTACCACGGCATGAAGGCCATCGCTAAGGCGCGGGGCACCGCCGCCGAGCCCGAGACGGAGCAGCAGGGCCTGCCACCCGCCGCCAAGGCCGCCTTGAACGCCGCAGCGAAGAGGCACCCCAAGAAGCGCTAGCTGCTTCCCGGGGTGCCTCCGAGGCGTCCCGCTGCGTTTATCCGGCGTCGAACGTTTCGTCCTCGTCGTTGGGTGACTTCTCCTTCGGCAGGTCGTTCCCGCTGCCGTCCGGAATGCCCGCAGCCTCCTGGCCCGGCTCCGAGGAGAACTGCCCGGCGCTGGATTCGTCGGCGTTGCCCGCGTCGATTTCGGCGTCCGCCGACGGCACGGCGGTATCCCCGTCCTCGGCGCCCGCTCCGGGCGAAGCGTCGGGGTCACGCGGCAGCGGCGATTCACCGGGGACCGGGTCAAAGCCCGCCACGGAGCTCTCACCCTCGGCGTGCAGTTGGTCGTCGGTTCCGCCAAAACGTCCGGCCCCGGGTTCACCCGAGCTGTCCTGGTCCTCCTCGGCGAAGTGGCTGAGGTTCGGGGTGCCGGTCTGGAAGGTCTCACCCTCGGGGCTGTTCTGGTTCAGGCCCGCGGCGTCGAAGTCCTCTTCCTCGCGGGGCTGGGCAAACTGCTGGCCGCCTGCTTCCTGTTCCGCGGTGGGGGTGCCGTAGCCTCCTACTTCCTCTTCAGGGGCTGCATGCTGGTTGTCCTGGCTCATCTGTTCCTCCTGTTTGGTGGGGAATTGCTTGGCTGGGAATTACTGGGCACTGCGGAAAACTCAAAGGCCCTTGCCGCCGGTGACGGGAACCACCGCGCCGGAGATGTACGAGCCGGCATTGGATGCCAGCAGGACGTAGGCGGGTGCGAGCTCGGCGGGCTGGCCGGCGCGCTGCAGCGGCGTGTCCTGGCCGAACTTGGGCAGCTTGTCCGGCCATTCGGTGGCGGGGATGAGCGGCGTCCAGATCGGCCCGGGCGCCACCGCGTTGACGCGGATCCCCTCGGGCCCGAGTTCCTGGGCGAGGGCTTTGGTAAAGGCCACCTGGGCCGCCTTGGTCATGGCGTAGTCAATGAGCCCGGGGGACGGATTGAAGGCCTGGATGGAGGCCGTGGTGATGATCGAGGCACCCGCTTTCAGGTGCGGCACCGCTGCCCGAGCGGTCCACAGCAGCGAGTACAGGTTGGTCTTGAAGACCCGGTCGAACTCCTCCGTGGGCAGCGACTCAAGGCTGTCCCGGTTCTTCTGGTACGCGGCGTTCAGAACCACCACATCGAGCCGGCCAAACTCGGCAACGGCATCCTGCACGATGGCCGTGCTGAAGTCCTCGTTCCTGCCGTCACCGGCGAGGAGCAGTGCCCGGCGGCCGGCCTTGCGGATCCATTCGGCGGTGTCCTGCGCGTCGGCTTCCTCCTCGGGAAGGTAGGAAATGGCGACGTCGGCCCCCTCCCGTGCGAAGGCGATCGCCACTGCCTTGCCGATGCCGGAGTCGCCGCCCGTGATGAGGGCGGCTTTGCCTTCCAGCGCGCCGCTTCCCTCGTAGCTCAGTTCACCATGGTCCGGTTGCGGATCCATGGGCGAGGTCAGGCCGGGCTGCTTCTGTTCCTGCTTGGGGAAGGGTCCCGAATGGTACGTCCCCCGGGGATCGCCGGGCTGGTGAGGCTGCTTCGCTTGGTCGCTCATCGTCCACCTACTCACATCGGTCGGGCAGTACGGTCGGGCTGCTGTCTGCGCGTCATCCATGCCCGCAGTTCTTCGAACCTAACGCAGATTTGAGGGGCAAGTCCACCACTTGGTAAAAAACTAATCAGCAAACTTAGTATTTGTTGAATTAGGGCCAACTTGAGCCTAGGTTTGGAGCACAGTGCCCGCCGAAGGGCCAGACAAAGGAGGGCTAATGAGCGATCCGGACTCCACGGCTGGCAGCGGCAGGAACGAGACACGAGAGGAACAGTTGGACCGCAACTGGATGGAACTGATCCAGGAACTGCGGGTCCTGCAGACCGGCGTCCAGATCCTCGCAGGCTTCCTGCTGACACTCCCGTTCCAGCAGCGGTTTGAGACCCTCGATGACTACCAGGAGACGCTCTACCTCGTTAATGTGGCCCTCGCTGCACTTACGACGGCGTTCATCCTCCTGCCGGTCAGCGTCCACCGCAGGCTGTTCCGCAAGCGCCTCAAGGAAACCCTCGTGACCAGCGCGGACAACATCGCCAAAATCGCCCTGGGCGGAGTGGCGGCACTCAGCGTCGGGACGGCGTCCCTGGTGTTCGATGTAACGGCAGGACGCACGGTGGGGCTGGTGGCCGGCGGCATACTCCTCGCCGTGCTGGCCATCCTCCTGGCCTATGTCCCCGTTTACCTGCACCGGAAGGCCGAGCATCAGGGAGACTGAGCGGTCAGGCCCCTTCGAGCACCTGGCGCGTGGCCCACGTGAGGTATTTGCCGGCGTCGGAGATGGCTTCCTGCGTACTGGGCGCGACGTCCAGCAGCTGCGCCGCGGCCACCACGCCGTGTTCGGCCAGTTCCTCCGGCGTGACCAGGATCCGCCCCGCCACCGCGACGACGGGAATGCCGCGTTCCCGGGCCGCCTCGGCTAGCGCGATCGGCGCCTTTCCGGTGAGCGACTGGGAATCCATGGACCCTTCGCCGGTGATCACCAGGTCGGCGTCGGCGAGCCGCTCCGCCAGCCCGGTCAGCCCGGCCACCAGCGCGAAGCCGCCTTCCAGCGTGGCTTGGGTGAAGGCAAGGAACGACGCCGGGAAGCCGCCGGCCGCGCCGGCGCCCGGGACGTTGACGTCCCGGCCCGTCAGCTCCCGGAGGAGGGAAGCCCAGTTGCGCAGGCCGGCGTCGAGCTTCTCGACCGCGTCGTCGTCGGCGCCCTTCTGGCGGCCAAAGACGTGGGCGGCACCGGTGGTGCCGTAGAGCGGGCTCTGCACGTCGCAGGCGATCCGGAACTTGACGGCCGAGAGCCGCGGATCCAGTTCGGAAATGTCGAGGGAAACGACGTCGGCCAGTGAGCCGCCGCCCAGCGGCACCACGTTCCCGGCAGCGTCAAGCGGCTTGAGGCCCAGCGCGCGCAGGGCGCCGCTGCCGGCGTCGGTCATGGCCGAACCGCCGACACCCAGCACGATCTCCGTCGCGCCTGCATCAAGCGCGGCCGCGATAAGCTGCCCGCAGCCGTAGCTGTGCGCCCGCAGGGAGTTCTCCGGCGTGGGCTCCATGTGGGCCAGGCCCGAAGCCTGAGCGGTCTCGATGACGGCGGTGCTGCCGGCGTCGTCCTTCCGGAACGCCCAGGCGGCACCTATCGGGGCAAGGATGGGACCAACCACGGCGTTGATCCGCTCCTCGTAGCCTGCTGCAACGGCCGCCTCAAGGGTGCCCTCACCGCCGTCGGCCACCGGAAACTGGGTGGTGACGGCGTCGGGATAGACCCGGAGTGCACCCTCGGCGATGGCGGCGGCGGCTTCGACGGCGGTGAGTGATCCCTTGAACTTGTCAGGGGCGATGAGGATACGCATGCCCCTATCCTGCCATCAGGAGCCCGCAAGGCCTTTGCCGGGCGCGTAATGCGAGTCACACAAGCAGCGGGTCACCTGCCCTGCACCTCCTGGCGCGCATACGTCTCCAGCAGGGCTGCCGCCCCTTCCCCGGATCCGCCTTCTTCGGACAGTGCTGAACGCAGGTCCTCCAGCTTTTCCGCCCCCGCCGGGAACGGCGGCAGGAGCGGCACGTCCGGATCGGTGAGGACCTCGATCACGGCAGGGCGTTCCGCGGCGAGCGCCCTGTCCCAGGCGCCGGCCAGCTGCTCCGGGGAATCCACGCGGATGCCGGTCAACCCCAGTAGCTCAGCGTATCCGGCATACGGGAAGTCCGGGATTTCCTGGCTGGCGGGGAACCTCGGCTCGGACTCGTTTTCCCGCTGCTCCCACGTGACCTCCGCGAGATCGCGGTTGTTGAACACGCACACCACGAAGCGCGGATCCGCCCACTGCCGCCAGCGGTGTGCCACGGTGACCAGCTCGGCAATACCCGCCATCTGCATGGCACCGTCACCGGCCAGGGCCACGACGGGCCGGTCCGGTGAGGCGAGCTTGGCCGCGAGCCCGTACGGGACGGAACAGCCCATGCTGGCGAGCGTCCCCGAAAGGTGCGCCGGAACTCCGGGCGGAAGGACCAGCTGGCGGGCATACCAGTAAACGCAGCTTCCGACGTCGACACTCACCTGCGCGTTGCCCGGAAGCCGGCCGCTGAGCTCCCGGACCACCAGCTCCGGGTTCACAGGGCTGGCCGGAACACGGGAGCGCTCCTCGGACAGGGAGCGCCAGCTGCGGACCTGTTCCTCCCCCTCCGCCCGCCACTGCTTGCGGGCTTCGGTCCACGGCTGTCCGGCCGGCTGCGCGTCGGCGTCCTTGAGCAGGTCCGCCAGCCGGCCAAGGGTTTGGGCGGCGTCACCCACCAGACCCACTTCAATGGGGTACCGGTTGCCGACTTTGCGCCCGTCGATGTCCACCTGGACGGCGCGCGCAGCGCCGGGTTTCGGGTAGAACTCGGTCCAGGGGTCGTTGGAGCCGATGATCAGGAGGGTGTCGCAGTTCCCCATCAGGTGGGCACTGGCGGTGGACCCGAGGTGCCCCATGGTGCCCGCCGCGAACGGCAGCGTCTCATCCATGTACGGCTTCCCCAGGAGGCTGGTGGTGATGCCTGCGTCCAGCTGCTCCGCCAGGGCCAGCACCTCGGCCTGGGCGTTCTTCGCACCCTGCCCCACCAGGAACGCCACCTTGCTGCCGGCCCGCAGCACCTCTGCTGCCCTGCCCAGGTCGTCCTCATGGGGCAGCACCCGGGCCGGCTGCCATTCCGGGGCGGTGACCACGATGCCGTGCTTCTGTTCGAGCTCCGGGGCCGGGGCGCTCTGGATGTCATGCGGCACGATCACCACGCACGGAGTCCGGGTTTCGAGGGCCGTGCGGAACGCACGGTCCAGCACCATGGGCAGCTGCTCGGGCGTGCTGACCATCTGGGCGAACTGCGCCGCCACATCCTTGAAGAGTGTGAGCAGGTCGATTTCCTGCATGTAGGCCGACCCCAGCACAGTGCGGCTCTGCTGGCCGATGATGGCCACCACCGGGACGCTGTCCAGCTTGGCGTCGTAGAGCCCGTTGAGGAGATGGACGGCGCCGGGGCCCTGGGTGGACGTCACCACGCCCACCTGGCCCGTGTACTTGGCGTGGCCCACTGCCATGAAGGCCGCCGTCTCCTCGTGCCGGGCCTGTACGAACTCGACGCCGGTAGACTCCACGCCGGCGCTACTAAACCCGGTGCCGCTACTGCCCTCGGTGCCGTTACCGCCCTCGGCGCTGCGGCGGAGCGCTCCCATAAAGCCGTTGATGCCGTCCCCGCTGTAGCCGAAGACCCTGTTGACGCCCCAGGCCTTGAGGCGCTCCACCATTACATCGGCAACCAGCCGGTCAGCCATTACACACTCCTCCTGATCGTCGTCCTGTCCTGGCAGTCGTCCTGCTTATTCGTCGTGCCCCTGGTCCCCGCTCATCTGGTCTTCGGCGGGCGGCGTCTCCCCAGGCGGCACTCCCCCGCCTGGTTCAAGGCCGGTGACGTTGCCGTTCAAGGGGTCAGGGTTGGGTGTGGCGGCTGAATCCCCACGCTCACCCTTGCCGGCTTCGCCTGTCTTGGCGGCGTCCCGGTCCGGGTTAGCGGGGTCATTTTCGGGATGGTAAGTGCTCATGGTCGCGGGTCCTCCTTGGCTCTGGCCGCCGGTCTTGGCGGCGGACTTCACTGACGGACTCATGCTGCCGGAGTGGGTAACTCTGGACCAGTCCGGCAACACTGGACTAATTGTAAGCATGCTGATAATTCTGGAACAGTCAGATGCCGCAGAGTCCGGCCCGGCCGGAACGTATCGAAGGAGCAAACTGATGGGAATCGGCGACAGCATTGGCAAAGCAGCTGAAAACGCGATGGAGGACCTGGCACGGACGTCCGAGCCGACCGACGACGCCCATGTGCCCGAACCTGGCTCAAAGGACGACGACATCCAGGTCCATTCCTCCATCAGCGAAGGTTCCAACGCCAGGGACGGCGATGCCGGCCCGCGGGCGGGCGTCCACACGACCTACACACCGCAGGGCCCGGGCACCGAGGCGAGCGGCGGCCAAGGCACATCCGGCGCTTATGGCACGGAAGAATCAGCAGGCACGGATGAGTCAGCAGGAACCGCGGCATCCGGTGGCATAGGCGCGGCGGGCACGGACGCGCCGGACGCAGCCCGCGGGGTCCCCGGGCCGGCGGGGCTTCCCGATCCGGACCCGGAGGAGCTGCGCGCCGATCCTTCCGAGGGGGACCAGGACCCCGGCACCGGACTGGGCCGGGGCTAACCCCACTGCCCGGCTAACCCCACTGTCCGCGCGCCTGCAGGACTTCCTTCAGCAGGTCGGCGCGGTCTGAGACGATCCCGTCCACGCCGAGGTCGAGCAGCCGGTGCATCTCGGCGGGGTCGTTGATCGTCCAGACATGCACATAGAGTCCCAGCTCGTGCGCGCGGCGCACATACTCCGGTGTGACGACGGGAATGGCCCGGTAGCGCACCGGCACCTGCAGGGCATCGACATCACGCAGCGCCCGGCGCAGCACGGCCCGCACCGGGGACCTGACTCCGCGGACCGAGAGCAGCGGCCCCAGCACCAGGAAGAGGGCATTAACCAGGGTCCCGGCCGATGAGGCGGTCCGGCGGCTGAGCCGCTTCAGGACTGCACGGCGCCGGAGGTCGGAGAAACTCGCGATCAGCACGCGGTCGTGGACCTGGTGGCGCTCGATCGCGGCCACGACGCTGGGCACGGAGTGCCAGTCCTTGACATCAAGGTTGAACCGCGTGCCCGGAAACGCCGCCACGAGTTCGTCGAAGGTGGGCACGGGCTCAGCCCCGCCGATCCGCACCCGGCGGACCTCGTCCGCGGTGAGGTCGTGGATCCTGCCGCGGCCGTCGGTAATCCGGTCCAGGGTGCGGTCGTGGAACAGGAGCAACTCACCGTCGGACGTGGTGTGGACGTCCGTCTCAAGGTGGCAAAAGCCAAGTTCGACGGCGGAGCTGAACGCCGCCAGCGAGTTTTCCAGGCCCTCCAGCGAGAATCCGCGGTGCGCCATGGCCACTGGGCTGCCTGACGCGGCAGAAGAGCCGGAAGGATAGCCGGCGGAGAAGTAAGGCAGGGGTCCGGTCATTCCCGAAGCTTAACGGAGCACCCTAGGCCGGCAGGATCTCCACGCCGTCGCTGCAGTGCAGCAGCGTGCGGCCGCGGCCGCCGTCGAGATCCACCCACACCACGGTACGGTCCGCCGTCAGGGCTGAAACACGGCCGCCGGTTTCAAAGCCGGGCGACAGCCGGACGGTGACGCGGTCGCCCTCGCTCAGCGCCGACCAGTGAGCGGACGGCTCCGCCGGCCGCAATGGAGCCTCGACGGCATTTTTGGTCTTTCTCCTGGCCACGATGTCCCCTATCGGTCACTCATCCAACACGCCACACCCTAAGGTGCGCACATGAACGCAAGTTGACCGCCAGCCGGGAGTTCGGTGGCAGGCCGGCGACAGCCGGCTTACGGCAACTGGAGGCCCAGCGCGGCGAGCCTTTCCTCCAGAATCTGGGCCACGCCGTCGTCGTCAAAGTGCGGCGCCTGCTGGCCGGCAGCCCGGATCGCCTCCGGGTGGCCGCTGGCCATGGCATAGCCCTGACCGGCCCAGCGGAGCATCTCAATGTCGTTGGGCATGTCGCCGAACGCCACCACGTCCGAGGCGTCGATCCCCAGCGAGGCGGCATACCCGGCCAGGGTGACGGCCTTGTTGATCCCGGGCACGGCGAGTTCCAGCATGGCGACGGTCGGCGCTGAGTGGGTTACCGAGGCGAGGTTCCCGACGGCGGGGCTTACCTGTGCGAGGAACTCGTCGGCCGTGCCCTCCCGGACTATCGCCAGGAACTTCACGACGGCGTCTTCCGCAGTGAGCGTCGAGGCCAGCGGGGCAGGGGTGAATTCGGACAGCAGCTCGCTTGAGCCGTTTTCGATAAAGCCGGGCTCGAGGTGGAAGCCGGTGAGGGTCTCGGCTGCGAAGAGGGCGGTGGGGCGGAGGTTCTTGATGATGCGGCGGATTTCGAAGATGTCATCGATGGCCATGGTCTGGGCCGAGACAACCTTGTCCTCTTCCAGGTCCCACACTACGGCGCCGTTGGAACAGATCACGGTGCCCGTGTGCCCCAGCTGCTCCTCGAGCGGGTGGAGCCAGCGCGGCGGGCGGCCGGTGACGAAGACGAGTTCGACGCCGGCGTTCCGGCAGGCGTGGAAGGCCCGGACGGTGCGGTCACTGATTCTTCCGTCGTGCCCAAGGATCGTTCCGTCTATGTCACTCGCTACCAACCGCATGGTGCCAGTTTACGTGGGCTCAGGAGACGGGGAGGCTCACCGTCACGGTAGTGCCCTTGCCCGGCGCACTGCTCAGGCTGATGGAACCGCCATGGCCCTCGGCGATGGTCTTGCTGATCGGCAGGCCAAGGCCGGCGCCGGGGATGGCCGTTTCACGCGAGCGCGCAGCCCGGAAGAACTTGGTGAATGCCTGCTCCTGCTCCTGATCGTCCATCCCGATCCCGGTGTCTGCTATGGAACAGACGACGTGACTGTCCGCCCGGCGGGCAATCGCCGTGACCTTTCCCCCGTGCGGCGAGAACTTGATCGCATTGGAAACCAGGTTGCCGAACAGCTGCCGGATCCGGCCGGGATCGACGCGGGCGGTCAGGGGCTGTTCGACGTCGAGGACGAGTTCCACGCCGCTGCCGGCTGCCTTGGCGGAGGAGGAGGCCACGACGCCGGCCAGCAGGCCGGCCACGTCGGCCTCCTGCAGCGCCAGCTCGATCCGCTCGGAAGCAATCGCAATCAGGTCGTTCACAAGCCCCAGCAGGTTGTGGGCGTTCCGCTGCACGATCTTCAGTTCCTCCTCGATGTCCTCATGGCCGGGCTCGTCGAGGACCAGTTCGAGGTAGCCAAGGATGGACGTCAGCGGGGTGCGCAGCTCGTGGGAGACGGTGGCCACGAAATTGTCCTTGGCCGACAGGGCATGGATCAGCGCCGTGACTTCGGCGAACGTGATCACCGCGCCGCGGCGGTCACCGCTGCCGGAGCCCATGGTGCGGGCCGTGACGGAGTAAGCGCGCATGCCCCGACCCTGACTAGCCCCGCCCTGACCGGCCCCGCCTTCAGCAGCCCAGCTTTCACCGGCCCAGTACAGTTCGTCCGTGAACGTCTCGCCGGCCGCCGCGCGCGCTGCGGGGAAGCGTTCGGGCGGCACCGGAGTGGTGCGGTCCGCTTCGAAGAGCCACGGCCGGCTGCCCGGCGGGGCCGGGCGCGAGAGTGCGGAATCAGTCTGCAGGGCCTTGTTGGTCAGCACGTCCTGTCCGTCCTGGTCCACGACCTGGACGGCCACATTCACTGTAGAGAGCACGGCATCCAGCAGCCGCTGCCGGCGGACGCTCTCGGCGGCTGTGTCCGCGAGGGCTTCGTCTTTCCTGACCAGGGTCTGCCTCTGCCGGTAGAGCGTGCCCGCCACCACGTGAGCCGTGACGGCGATGGCGGCCATGACAAGGGGCATGAAAATCGTGCGGATCATCGATGCCTGCGTGGGCGGGGTGCCAAAAACGGCGGGGGGAAGAATCGCGCTGAGGATCGTCGCGGCCACCGCGAGGACCACGCCCATCCGGTCGCGGTCAACGGACAGCCAAATCACGGGAAAGACCAGCAGCAGGCTCAGGACGTTGAAGTTGGAACCTCCGGCCTCCCTCGTGAAGCCGATGGCCACGCAGTCGAGCACCGGAATCACGGCGCACGCCTTTGCCGGAAGCCTGCCCCAGGGAACGGCGACGCTCAGTGTAAGAAGCGCGGTGTGTGCCAGCAGGGCGAGCCGGAAGCGGGGATCAGCCAGTGTCTCCGGGTAAAAAACCCAGGCGGCCACAACCACCAGCAGCACCGTCACTGAAAGGGGCAACTGCCTGACAACGACGCCGCCGCGCCCGCCAAGCCCGCCAAAGAATGCGTCCACCCTGTCGGCCAATGGTGTACCGGAACCGGTGTCTGGCCAAACGCCCGGCCGGTCCCGCGGCACACTTACACGACCCATCAGTCTCTCCCCCGGAGCAGCATGAAGTACGTGCCTCCGGCTGCTTGAAGGTCAGTGGTCATAGCCTAGCGGGCACAGCGGAAACCGGCGGGGGGTAGATCAATTTTTTACGCTGCGGTCCTAATGGCGGGGCGGCGCAGTGGACTCCCGCACCACCAGCTGGGTGGCAAGCTCCACCCGGTTGGAGTCCAGCTCTTCGCCCCGCGCCTGGCTCAGGACCGCCCGCAGCGCCGCCCTTCCCATTTCATGCAGCGGCTGCGAGACCGAGGTCAGGGAGGGTACGGCATCCTCTGCCAGCGTGGTTCCGTCGAAACCCACAAGGCTGAGGTCTTCCGGGATGCGGATGCCGTGGTGGCGGGCCTCCCGAAGGACTCCGACAGCAACGCTGTCGCTGCCGGCAAAGATCGCCGTCGGCTGTTTTGGCAGGGCAATCAGGCGCTGAAGCCCCTCGATGCCGTGATGGGTGCGGAATTTTCCGTGAATGATGTATTCCGGATTCACCGTCGCGCCCCCGGCCGCCAGGGCGGACATGTAGCCATGCAGGCGCGCCTGGTTGCACTCGGCTGTCTCGTGCCCGCCCAAGTAAGCAATGTCCCTGTGCCCGAGCTTGATCAGGTGCTCCGCGGCGGCCTTGCCGCCTGCCCAGTTCGTCGCTCCGACACTGACCACGTCCGGTGGCGGCGGGTTAAGCGGATCCACCACGGCCACCGGGATGTTCCGCCGCCTGAGGGCTGTCAGCTGGGCTTCACTGAAGTCAGAGGTCACCAGGATCAGCCCGATCCTGCCGTGCGCAACCATCCGCTCCGCCCGTTTTTCGGGACTGAGGCCAGGAATTGCCCCGCTGCTGGCGGTGCTCATAAGAACCTCCACTCCAACAGACGCCGCATACTCGAGGATTCCGTTGAGGACAGCGGTCGAGTAAGCAGGCGTGAAGGCATCAAAGGAGACCTCGACGATTGAAGGCTCAGGCGTGACAATGCGGCGCTGCAACGGTGACTGGTAACCGGCGTCGACCAGTGCCGCCAGCACTTTGGCCCGGGTTTCTTCCGCCACATCTTCGCGGCCGTTGACCACCTTGGAGACGGTAGGCGTCGAGACGCCCGTCAACCTCGCAATAGCTGCCAGCGTGGTCTTCTTCGGGGGTGTCGAGAGGGACACTGCCATTCCGCCTTTCGAAAATGTTTCGCCGCAAGAAGTCTCGCCCAGTCCGCCGAGAACGTCAACTGCTGCCTGAATTCAGCGCCAGCTCGGCCCCTATGAAAGCCTTGACCGTGACGCCGATCACTAGTACGTTTACACCGTATCGAACGCTTATCGAAAAGTTTCGAGAAGCACGCTTTCAAATTCGTTCCCGTCTCGCAGCGGAGACGGGGTTTCAAGCCTGGGAGCCAACGACGCCCCCGAAGGATGAACGGAAGACTGATGAAATTTCGCAAACTGCACGCCGCAGGGACAGCCCTCACTGCCGGCGCCCTCGCCCTTTCCCTGGCAGCCTGCGGCTCCAGCGGCCCGTCCAGCAGCTCCGCCAATGCGGATTCTGCTTCCATGTGGGGCCTGACAGGCGGGAACCAGGTGCCGCTCAAGAATTCTGTCGACGCGTGGAACAGCGCCCACAGTGACCAGAGCATCAAGGTCGAGTTCTTTGCGAATGACGCATACAAGACCAAGGTCCGCACGGCAGTTGGTGCCGGGCAGGGACCAACCTTCATCTACGGCTGGGGCGGCGGCGTGCTGAAGTCCTACGTCGATGCCGGACAGGTTGAGGATTTGACCGGATTCCTGGAGAAGAATCCGGAGGTGAAGGACCGGTACCTGCCGGCCGTGCTGAAGAACGGCGAGATCGACGGCAAGGCTTACGCCATCCCCAACAACAACGCCCAGCCGGTGATCCTCTATTACAACAAGGAAGTATTCGACAAGGTGGGCGCACAGCCGCCAAAGACCTGGGACGAGCTGATGGCACTGGTGCCGAAGTTCAAGGCCGCGGGCATTGCCCCGTTTTCGCTGGCCGGCCAGTCCAAGTGGCCGAACCTCATGTGGCTTGAGTACCTGGTTGAGCGCATCGGCGGCCCCGAAGTGTTCGCAAACATCGCTGCGAACAAGCCCAACGCCTGGTCCGACCCGGCCGTTGCGGAGTCCCTGACCAAGATCCAGGAACTGGTTGACGCCGGAGGGTTCGTCAACGGCTTCTCCTCGATCGCCGCCGACAGCAGCGCCGACCAGGCCCTGCTGTACACCGGCAAAGCTGCCATGATCCTCCAGGGCGGCTGGATCTACCAGGGCATGAAGAAGGACGCCGGGAACTTTGTAAGCAGCGGCAAGCTCGGCTTCACCTCGTTCCCGTCCGTATCCGGCGGCAAGGGCGACCCCGCGAACGTTGTGGGCAACCCGTCCAACTTCTGGTCAGTGTCCTCCAAGGCCACCGAATCCCAGAAGGAAGCCGCACTGAACTACATCAAGGACGGCATGTTCACTGAAAAGAACACCCAGGACCTGATCGACTCCGGCGCTGTGCCGGTGATCAAGGGCATCGAGTCCAAGCTCGAGGCATCCCCGGACAAGGACTTCCTGACCTTCGCCTATGGCCTGGCCAAGGACGCACCCACGTTCACTATGTCTTGGGACCAGGCCCTGAGCCCCGACCAGGGTGACGCCATGCTCTCCAACCTGGACCAGATCTTCCTGAAGAAGATCACCCCCCAGCAGTTCGTGGACACCATGAACGCGACGGTGGCGAAGTAGCCGTGGCTTTGACTACAAGCTCCTCCCGGCGGACCCTGAGCAGGCGGCCCCTGCGCAAGGGTCCGTCCGGGTGGCTCGCCGTGCCGGCCCTCGTTTTCTTCCTGGCCTTCGCAGTAATCCCGCTGGGCGGGGTGCTCTTTCTCAGCTTCACGAGCTGGGACGGCCTGGGCGAAATCAGGCTGGATGGCCTTGGCAGCTGGACTTCCGTCCTTACCGATCCGGTGACCGGCAACGCATTGGTGGTCACCGCAAAGATCATCGTCTTCTCGTTCATTGTCCAGGCACCCATCAGCCTGCTGCTGGGCGTGTTCACCTCCGGTGCACAGAAGTACCGTGCTGCCCTTGCGGTGCTGTACTTCGTGCCGCTGCTGCTCTCGTCCGCAGCCGTCGCCATCGCATTCAAGGCCCTCCTGGACCCCAACTTCGGAATGGGACCCGGGCTGGGCATTCCCGCCCTGGCACAGGACTGGCTCGGCAATTCGGATCTGGTCCTGTTCGTGGTGGTCTTCGTGATCGCCTGGCAGTTCGTCCCCTTCCACACCCTCATCTACCAGGGCGGCGTCCGCCAGATCCCCACCTCGCTGTATGAGGCGGCACAGATCGACGGGGCAGGCCGGATCAAGCAGTTCTTCCACGTCACGCTGCCCCAGCTGAAGTACACCATGATCACCTCATCCACGCTCATGGTGGTGGGCTCCCTGGCCTACTTCGACCTGGTCTTCGTCCTGACAGCCGGTGGCCCCGGCTATTCCACCCGGCTGCTTCCACTGCACATGTATCTCACCGGATTCAAGGCCAACGACATGGGCGCGGCCAGCGCCCTGGGAGTCATCCTGGTGGTGATCGGCCTGGTCCTGGCCCTCCTCCTGCAGCGGCTCGGCGGACGCAGCCGCAGCGCAAGCCAACTTGAAGGAGCCTGACATGGCCTCAACCACCCAGCTCGCGGCTCCTCCTGCAGCCCCTGCCTCCCGGCGGCAGCCCGTGCCGCGCGGTACCAAGGGCGCGGGCAGCCGTCCCAATTTCCTCGGCTCGCTCGGCGGGTGGATCTGGCTTGCCGTGATCATCCTGCCCGTCTACTACGTCATCATCACCAGCCTGAAGGACCAGGCTGGATTCTTCTCCACCAACCCGATGATGCCGCCGACAGAGCCAACGCTGGACAACTACAAGCTGGTCCTGGAGAAGGACTTTGCCATGTATTTCGCCAACAGCCTGATTGTCACCATCGGCAGTGTGATTCCCGCCCTGCTGGTGTCCTTCATGGCGGCATACGCCATCGTGCGTGGCAGCGGCTGGTTCGTGAATTCCACTAACAAGCTCTTCCTGCTGGGCCTGGCTATCCCCCTGCACGCCACGATCATCCCCATCTACTGGATGATCACCCGCGCCCATATGTACGACACCCTCCTGGCGCTGATCCTGCCTTCCATCGCCTTTGCCATACCGATCTCTGTTCTGATCCTGTCCAACTTCATGCGGGACGTGCCGAATGAGCTGTTCGAGTCCATGCGGCTGGATGGATGCAGCGACTGGACCATGATGTGGCGGCTGGCACTGCCCCTCATGCGCCCCGCGGTGGTAACGGTCGGAATCTACAACGCCCTGCACGTGTGGAACGGCTTCCTGTTCCCGCTCATCCTGACGCAGAGCCCTTCCACCCGGGTGCTCCCGCTGTCCCTGTGGACGTTCCAGGACGAATTCACATCCAACATCCCCGCTGTGCTGGCCTCCGTGGTCCTGGCCACGCTGCCATTGCTGGTGCTCTACGTCATGGCCCGCCGCCAGCTGCTCAGCGGCCTGACCGCCGGTTTCAGCAAGTGAGCCTCTGCCCAGGGTTACAGCAACTGGGCCAGAGGAAGAAAGGAACAAACCAATGAGTGACCGTAGGCCCCTGCGCGTCGGGATGGTGGGATACGCCTTCATGGGCGCCGCCCACTCACATGCCTGGCGGACAGCCCCCCGGTTCTTCGACCTGCCCCTGCAGCCGCAGCTCACCGCCGTCGCCGGCCGGAATGCCGACGGCGTGAGGGCGGCCGCCGACAAGCTCGGCTGGGAGTCGGTCGAGACGGACTGGCGGCGCCTGATCGAACGCGACGACATCGACCTGATCGATATCTGTACGCCTGGTAACACCCATACTGAGATCGCTATCGCCGCCCTGGAGGCCGGCAAGCATGTCCTGTGCGAAAAGCCGCTGGCCAACTCGGTCGAGGAGGCGGAGCGGATGACCGTTGTGGCCGAAGCGGCCGCCAAGCGCGGCGTGTTTGCGATGTGCGGCTTCAGCTACCGCCGGACGCCTGCCCTGGCCTTGGCCAAGCGGATGGTGGACGGGGGCCGGCTGGGGACCATCCGGCATGTGCGCGCGCAGTACCTGCAGGACTGGCTATCCGACGAGAACGCCCCCATGACCTGGCGGCTGGACCGGAGCAAGTCCGGGTCCGGATCGCTGGGAGACATCGGCGCCCACAGCATCGACGCAGCCCAGTGGATCACCGGACAGAAAATCAGCGGCGTTTCCGCACTGCTGGAAACATTCGTCCGCGAGCGTCCCCTGGCCGGGGACCTGGTGGGGTTGGGCGGGCACGGCGACGTCGGCCGGGATGCCCCGCGCGGGGCCGTCACCGTTGATGATGCGGCCATTTTCAGCGCCCGTTTTGAAGCCAACAGGTCCGACGGCGGTGCGGCCGGCGCGGGCGCCGTCGGCGTTTTCGAGGCAACGCGCTACGCACTGGGACGGAAGAACGCGATGCGTCTGGAACTGAACGGCACCAAGGCGTCCCTTGCCTTCGACTTCGAGGACATGAATGCCCTGTCCTTTTACGATGCCGCCGAATCCCCCGACGCCGGTTTCCGCCGGATCTTCGTCACCGAGCCGGAACACCCTTATGTGGGCAACTGGTGGCCCACCGGCCATGGCCTTGGATACGAGCACGGCTTCACCCACCAGGTGGTGGACCTGGTCACCGCGATAGCGCAGGGCACGCAGCCGGAGCCGTCCTTCGCGGACGCCCTGCAGGTCCAGCGCGTACTGGCCGCGGTGGAGGCGAGCGCCGCCAACTCCAGCCAATGGCAGAAAGTCTGAGAAGCATGAGCGCAGAAGGAACCCGGATGACACGACCCATTACGCTCTTCACCGGCCAGTGGGCGGACCTGCCGTTCGAGGAGGTGGCCCGGCTCGCGGGCGAGTGGGGCTTTGACGGCCTGGAGATCGCCTGCTGGGGCGATCACTTCGATCCGCGCCGCGCCGCAGAGGACGATTCCTACCTCCAGGGCCGGCTGGAGATCCTGGAGAAAAACAACCTGAAGGTCTTCGCCATCGCCAACCACCTCACCGGCCAGGCCGTGTGCGACGATCCCATCGACGAGCGCCACCGGGGCATCCTGCCCCCCGAAATCTGGGGCGACGGCGATCCCGAGGGCGTCCGTGCCCGGGCAGCAAGATCGATGATGGATACCGCCCGCGCGGCTGCCAGGCTGGGCGTCAAGACCGTGACCGGCTTTACCGGCTCGTCGATCTGGAAGGCCGTGGCCATGTTCCCGCCCGCTCCGGAGTCAATGATCGACGGCGGATACAGGGACTTCGCTGACCGGTGGAACCCGATCCTGGACGTTTTTGACGAGGTCGGGGTCCGCTTCGCCCTCGAAGTGCACCCCTCCGAAATCGCGTACGACTACTGGACCACCAAGCGGACCCTGGAAGCCATCGGCCACCGGCCGGCCTTCGGCCTGAACTTCGACCCGTCCCACTTCATCTGGCAGGACCTTGATCCGGTCATGTTCCTGCAGGACTTCGCTGAGCACATCCTGCACGTGCATGTGAAGGAATCGGTGCGCCAGCTGGACGGGCGCAACGGCAGGCTCGGCTCGCACCTGGCGTGGGCCGATCCGCGCCGCGGCTGGGACTTTGTCACCGCAGGGCACGGCGACGTGCAGTGGAACAGGATCTTCCGCACGCTGAACGCGATCGGCTACACCGGACCCACCAGCATCGAATGGGAAGACGCCGGGATGGACCGGCTGACCGGTGCCCCGCAGGCGCTCGAACTGGTCAAGGGCCTTGCGGCGATTGCCCCGCCGGTCGCGGCTTTCGATGCCGCCTTCGCCACCCGCTGAACCCCACTTCAACCAGCCATCGGCTGCAAGCAAAAGGAACTCCGTTATGACAGAACCTAAATCCGCCCTGGTGGTGCGGGGCGGCTGGGACGGCCACCAGCCCTTTGAAGCCACCGAACTTTTCATTCCGTACCTCAAGGACAACGGGTACGAAGTCATGGTCGAGGAATCGCCAAAGGTCTATGCAGACGCCGGCTACATGGCAGGCGTCGATCTGATCATGCAGTGCATGACCATGACCACCATCGAAAAGGAGGAGTTCGCCGGACTGCGTGCCGCCGTCGAAAACGGCACCGGCCTGGCCGGCTGGCACGGCGGGATCGCCGACTCCTACCGGAACAACTCGGACTACCTGCACCTGATCGGCGGCCAGTTCGCCTGCCACCCGGGCAAGCACCCTGATGAGTGCACTGGTGAGCAGTCGGACAACTATGTCCCCTACACGGTCAATATGCTCCCCGAAGCCGCCAACCACCCGATCACCGAAGGCATCGGCGACTTCGACCTCGTCACGGAGCAGTACTGGGTCCTGGCCGACGACTACATCGACGTCCTCGCCACCACCACCCAGAAGGTCCGCGAGTGGGACCCGTGGCACCGCGAAGTCACGTCCCCGGCCATCTGGACGCGCCAGTGGGGCAAGGGCCGGATTTTCGTGGCCACCCCCGGCCACCGCGTCGACATCCTCCAGGACACGAACGTCCGCACCATCATTGAAAGGGGCCTGCTGTGGGCAAGCCGGTAGAAGCTGCTGAACCGTTGAAAGTGGGCATCATTGGCTGCGGAGCCATCATTGCCCAATATCTGACGAACTTCCGCCGGCTGGACCAGATCGAACTGGTGGCTGTGGCGGACCTGGACCCCGTGCGCGCCCAGGCCGTGGCGGACGACTACGACGGCGTCCGTGCGGTTTCCGTCGACGAGCTTCTGGCGGCGGACGACGTCGATCTCGTCCTGAACCTGACCATTCCGGCCGCCCATGCGGACGTTGCACTGAAGGCTATTGCTGCCGGGAAGAGCGTCTACGGGGAAAAGCCGCTCGCGGCGACCACTGCCGAGGCGCAGCAGGTCCTGGCGGCGGCACGGGAGGCGGGGGTCGTCGTCGGCTGCGCCCCGGACACGGTGCTCGGCACCGGGATCCAGACGGCCCGCAAGGCGATCGACGACGGCCTGATCGGCGCGCCGATCAGCGCAACGGCCACCATGGTGACACCCGGCCACGAGCGCTGGCACCCGAATCCGGACTTTTACTACCAGCCCGGCGGCGGCCCCCTGCTGGACATGGGCCCGTACTACGTCAGCGCGCTGGTCACATTGCTCGGCCCGGTGGTTTCGGTGATCGGCGCCGCGAGCCATACCCGGAACGAGCGCACCATCGGCTCCGGGCCGCGCGTCGGCGAGACGGTGCCGGTGAATATTGATTCCCACGTCACCGGGGTGCTGGTGCACGCGTCCGGCGCCCTGTCGACGCTGTTCATGAGCTTCGACGCCGTGAAGTCCAAGTCGCCGAACCTCGAAATCCACGGTGAATGCGGTTCGCTGGTGGTGCCGGATCCGAACCATTTCGACGGCGACGTCCAGCTCTTCGCGTTGGGCGCCGAGGACTGGCAGACCCTTCCCGTCTCGGCCGGCTACGTGGATTCCGGCCGGGGCTTCGGGATCGCCGACCTCGCCGCCACTCCCCCGGGTTCCGAGCCGCGCGCCGGGGGGCAACTTGCTTACCACGCCCTCGAGGTAATGGAGTCCGTGCTCGCCTCGGCAAACAGCGGCTCCGCGGTGCAGATCCAGAGCACGGCGGCCCGTCCGGAGGCCGTGGAACTGACGACCCTGGCAGCCCAGATCGCGGAGGTCAGCTCGTAGGGCTGGCCCTGGTTACGCCCGATTCCCAGGCGGCGGCGGTGTTACCGCCGCCGCCGTGCTCGTTGCATGGTGGCTTACTCGTCGTGGGGCGGGCCCTGGCCACTTCGTTGACCGTTTTCGGGCAGGCAGGCGGCGGGCCGGTTCGTTCCCGGTAGCAGCGGTGCAGTTGAGCGGTAAGTGTGGCCGGTTGGAGTGGTGATTTCGTAGGTGTGGCGGGGTCCTGGTCTGCGTTGGGCTTTCCAGCCGGGGAGTTCTTTGGTGTGGTTGCAGGCTTCGCAGAGTCCGGCGCCGTTTTCGAGGCTTGTTGGGCCGTCGTCGTGCCAGGGGACGATGTGGTCGTGGTGGCTGATGGGTGCGTCGCAGTAAGGGGTGCGGCAGGTGACGTCCCTTACCTGGATGAAGCGGCGCAGCGGTGGCGGGAAGAGCCGCCGCTTCGAGTCCATGGCGACCAGGTCGCCGGTGTCAGGGGCTGTGTAGAGCCGACGGAGCCAGACCTTGAGTTCCTGCACTGCGTCCTTGTGGCCGGCTGTGTGTGCATCGCCCGTGGTTGACCGGCCGCGCCTCTTGTGTCCCTTGTCCGGGTTGAGGAGTTCGCGTGCCCATGCTGCGGGGACGGTGCCGTAGCCGGTGAGGCGCGCGGGTTCGCTGTCGCCTTGGAGGAGGGTGCGGTCGGTCATGACGAGGTTGATGTCGATGCCGCTGATCCCGCCGGGGGTGCCGGTGACGGATTCGACGAGGGTGTCGGCCATGGCCTGGTTTTTGGAGCGGGGGTCTCCGGCGGAGCGGAGGGCATCGGCGTGGGCACTGAGCGCTTTGTAGGCGGCGACGCCCTCGTGGGCGGGCAACAGGGCTGTGAGGTAGGTCATGCAGTCCGGGGCCGGGCGCAGGCTCACGCCCCGCTCGGTGGCGGCGTGGCTGGCCCGCTGGGTGACCGAGCGCGGATCCCGTCGGATCGCAGCGGCTTTGACCGCGGCGATGACGCCGCGGGTCCCGACCCCGTCGAAGGTCCCGGTATCGGCGGCGAGTTCCTCGTCGACCGCGGCCCGGTCTTCGACGGTCAGGACGGCCGTTTCCTTCACCACATGCATGCCCTTTTCTTCGCTCAGCCGGCCGGTATCCAGAGCGGTGAGGGTGTGGGGCATTTCAATGACAAGGGCTTTGGCCATGCCGAGCAGCCGGCCGCCGCGGTGCGGGGACTCACCCCGGGCCAGGGCGATCTGCTCAGCCACACCCAGGCCCGTTTCCTTGTGTCGCTTCCTGCCCAGATCCTCAGCCGACAGGTTGCCGGGACTGCTCTGCGCCGGGCTGCTCGCGGCGTCGAGTTTGGCTTGTTCCTGGCGCTGTCTCGCTTCGAACTCGACGGCCAGCCTGGCCTGCTGCCCGGTGGCCCAGCGTTTGAATTTCTCCAGAACCGCGGTCTGGTCGATCAACCCGGGACCGTCGGCTGTCAGGTCGGGCTTCAAGAAACCCTGTGCCCCCGCCAGCCTGCCGTCGAGACTCAGCCTCTGTGCAGGAGCTATATGGGCGTCGAAGGCGTCCGCGAACACGTAGTCCCTAGAACGAAGCTCGAGAAACGGGTTATCAAGAAGCTCGGGAAACGGGTCCTCCGGGAAAACGCCGTCCGGATACTCCCCACCGGGGAAAGGGTCCTCCGGAACCACCTCGTCGAGGTAATCGTCATACACGAACCCGCCAGCCGCGAATTCATCATCGAAAACTGCGTATGGGAAAAGGGCGTCCGGAACCGGGGCAGCATGCGGGGCGTTGCCGTTCGGCGTCCCTGCCTTCACTGCTGAATTCCCGGGAACCTCCATGAACACAGTCTGCCGAGGGGCACTGACATTAAAGGGCCGTTTCGAGCCCAGACGGAGACGGATCTGAAAAACTTTTTTGGCTCCGTCCTGGGACGAATCCTATGGGCCGGATCAGGGCGCTCCCAGATGTGAAAACGCCCTGATCGGCTACCCAGTTGGTCGCGCCGGGACGGCTCAACCAGCGGCTTGGGCCACCTTGCGCTGTTCCGCCCTGTACTGCTCCGCGATGGCGGGCCGGAAGTCCGGCTCGGGAGTGCTGTCCAGCGCTACCTCCCACTGCGGCCTCTCCCCGGAGAGCGCCCACGCGGCCTGGACGGCGGCTCCCCGGGCCACGTACTCGCCGGGGCTGGGAATCAGGACGGGCAGGTCGAAGACCTGGGCCGCGATCCGCTGGACGGCAGGGTTCTGCACGGCGCCACCGATCAGGAGCAGCCGCTCGGCCGGATGACCGAGCGCACGGAGCGCGTCCAGTCCCCCTGCCAGCCCGCACAGCATTCCTTCGACGGCGGCCCGCGCGAAGTTGCTGCGCGTGGTCGACGCGATGCTGAGCCCGGAGAAGCTCGCCGTGGCATGTGGCAGGTTGGGCGTCCGCTCCCCCTCGAAGTAAGGAACCAGCACCACGCCGCCCGCCCCGGGTTCCGCCTCCAGCGCCAGCCGGGACAGCTCGTCGAAGTCCACTCCGAGCAGCCCGGCAATGGACGTCAGCACGCGCGCCGCGTTGAGGGTCACGGTAATGGGAAGGAACAGCCCGCTCGCGTCCGCGAAACCCGCCACGGTGCCGCTCGGGTCGCCGATCGGAGTGTCGGAGACGGCGAACACTGTCCCGCTGGTGCCCACCGATACGACGACGTCCCCAGGCCGGGCGCCCAGGCCCAATGCCGCTGCAGCGTTGTCCCCCGCTCCGGCGCCCACTTGGACAGCCTGCCCCGGCAGGATGGACTCCCCCGCGATGGACGGGTGGACGGAACCGGGTGAAGCGCCGGGTTCCAGCACACGCGGCAGGATCACCTCACCGCCGGCGTTACCGGCTCCGTCCGAAGCCTCAACAGCCTCCCGGCCAAAAGCCAGGCGGAACAGCTCCAGGTCGTATTCGCCGGTGGCGGGGTTCCAGTAGCCCGTGCCGCTGACATCGGAGCGGTCCGTGGTGAGCTGCTCCAGCTCAGGCCCGAGAGGGCTGGTGTCCGCGGGGCCGTAGCCCCGCAGCCGCCACGTCAGCCAGTCATGCGGAAGCACGACGGCGGCCACCCGGCTGGCGATGTCCGGCTCGTTGTCGCGGACCCACCGGATTTTGGTGACAGTGAAAGAGGCCACCGGAACCAGGCCAGTCCGCTTGGCGTAATCCGAAGCGCCCACCTCTTCGGTGAGTGCTGCGGCGGCTTGTGCCGAGCGGGTGTCGTTCCAGAGCAGCGCGGGCCGCAGCACGTTGCCGTCCGCGTCCAGCAGCACCATGCCGTGCTGCTGGCCTCCCACGGAAACCGCACTGACCCCGGAGAGCCCGCCGGCGTCGTCGAACGCTGCGGACAGCGCCCGCCACCAGTGGTCCGGGTGGACTTCGGTACCTTCGGGATGGCCGGCACGGCCCTCCCGGACCAGGGCACCGGTAGCCGCATCGAGAACCACCACCTTGCAGCTTTGGGTCGAGGAGTCGACCCCGGCAACCAACGACACAGGAAAAGCCGTTGACATCGGAACAGCCGCCACGGGATCAGCGCGCGCCGAGCAGGTGTTCGATGAACAGCTGCTGGAGCTTTACAAAACCGAAGCCCTTGCCGCCAAAGTAGGCATCGGCGTCGAAATCCTCGTAGGAGGAGCGGTCCGCGAGAAGCTGCTCGTAGCCTTCGCCCGGGTTGAGGGTGGGAACGTTGATCTCGGAAACCCGCGACGCCTCCAGGGCAGCCTGCACCTCGGGGTCGGCGCGGAAGGCCTTGGCCCGCTCCTTGAGCAGCAGGTAGGTCTGCATGTTGGCTGCTGCAGAATCCCAGACACCATTGATGTCCTCGGTGCGGCTCGGCTTGTAGTCGAAGTGGCGGGGGCCATCGTAGGCAGGCCCGCCCTGGGGACCGCCGTTCTCCAGCAGGTCCACGAGGGAGAAGGCGTTCTGCAGATCACCGTGGCCGAAGACGAGGTCCTGGTCGAACTTGATGCTGCGCTGGCCGTTGAGGTCGATGTGAAAGAGCTTGCCCTGGTATAGGGCCTGGGCGATGCCGTGGGTGAAGTTCAGCCCGGCCATCTGCTCGTGCCCGGTCTCCGGGTTGATACCGACCAACTCCGGCCGCTCCAGCGTCTCGATGAACGCCAGGGCGTGGCCCAGGGTGGGCAGCAGGATGTCGCCGCGTGGCTCGTTGGGCTTGGGTTCGATGGCGAAGCGGATGTTGTAGCCCTTGTCCGTCACGTAGTCGCCCAGCAGGTTCACGGCCTCGCGGTAGCGCTCGAGGGCGCCGCGGATGTCCTTGGCGGCATCGTACTCACTGCCTTCACGCCCGCCCCACATCACGAAGGTTTCCGCGCCGAGTTCTGCTGCCAGGTCGATGTTCTCCAGGACCTTGCGCAGGGCGAACCGGCGTACGCCGCGGTCATTGCTGGTGAAGCCGCCGTCCTTGAAGACCGGGTGGCTGAACAGGTTGGTGGTGATCATGGGCACCACCATGCCGGTGGCCTTCAGCGCGCCGGTCAGCCGGTCGATCTCCCGCTGCCGGTCAGCGGCGGAGCAGCCGAACGGGAAAAGGTCGTTGTCGTGGAAGGTGATGCCGTAAGCGCCCAGGTCACTGAGGCGGTTGATGGCCTCCACCGTGTCCAGCGGCGGCCGGGTGGCGGACCCGAACTGGTCCTGCGCCTCCCAGCCGATGGTCCAAAGGCCGAAGGAAAACTTGTCTTCACGCGTGGGCTGAATCGCCATTGAGTGCTCCCGGTTGGTGTGGAGGGGAAATGTTCCACAAACAAACATATTCGAATCCGCGTGGCTGTCAAGGTTTTTTCCGGGACTTCATGGACGCTCGGGGGAGCAAAACACGCTATCTTCTGACACCCGATCGGTGTTATGTTCTCGGAAACACCAAAAAACGAAGGGCTGGCCATGGTTAGCGAAGCAGGAACCAAGCTGCACACCGAGCAGTACAACTGGGCCGGCAATCTCAGGTATGCCGCCGCCGAGCTCCGGGAGCCGGCAACCGTTGCCGATCTCCAGGACCTGGTTGCCGCTGCACCAAAGCTCCGCGCCCTCGGTTCCCGGCACTCTTTCAACCGCATTGCAGACACCCCGGGCGTCCTGGTGTCGCTGGAGCACCTCGCACCCGCTATCGACGTTGACCCGGCCTCCATGACAGTAACCGTGAGCGGCGGCACCAGGTACGGAACCCTCGCCGCGGAGCTGCAGCGGCAGGGCTACGCCCTGCACAACCTCGCTTCCCTCCCCCACATCTCGGTGGCGGGCGCCGTCGCCACCGCAACCCACGGATCAGGTGACCGCAACGGGAACCTGGCCACCGCCGTCGCCGGGCTTGAAATTGTCACGGCCGACGGCGGGATACTCACCGCCCGCCGCGGCGACGCCGGCTTTGACGGCATGGTGGTGAACCTGGGCGCCCTGGGCGTGGTCAGCAGCCTGACGCTGGACATCGAACCCACGTTCGCCGTGTCCCAGACGGTGTTCGAGGACCTGGACTGGGACCGGGTGCTGGAAAATTTCGACGACGTGACCTCCTCGGCGTACAGCGTCAGCCTCTTCACCGACTGGAGCGGGGACAGGATTGCCCAGGCGTGGCTGAAGTCCCGGGCGGCGGCGGACCCGGAAGCGGAGCCGAAGCAGACGGCATTCTTTGGGGGCAGCCCTGCCACCGAACCCAGGCACCCGATCGCCGGCGTCCCCGGAACAACCTGCACGCAGCAGTTTGGCGTACCCGGCCCGTGGTCCGACCGGCTGGCCCACTTCCGGATGGAATTCACCCCCAGCAAGGGCGATGAACTCCAGAGCGAGTACCTGGTCCCCCGTGAACATGCCGTAGACGCCATCCAGGCAATGCGCCGGCTGTCCCATCTGGTGACGCCGCTGCTGCTGGTTTCGGAAGTCCGCACCATGGCGGCGGACAGCCTCTGGCTGAGCCCGAACTATCACACCGACGGCATTGGCCTGCACCTCACCTGGCGGCAGGACCAGCCCGCCGTCGAGGCCGTACTTCCCGTGATCGAGGCCGAACTGGCGCCGTTCGGCGCCCGCCCCCACTGGGGCAAACTGTTCGACGGCGACGCCGCCAGCCTCGCGCCCCTGTACCCGCGCTTTGCCGACTTTAAGGCCCTCGCAGAGCGGCTCGATCCTGAGGGGAAGTTCCGCAACAGCTTCCTGGACCGGGCAGTTTTCGGCAGCTGATAGTGTTCCGATGATGCCTTCCCCTCGCCAACGGGCTGCCCCGACCGCCGCGCCCAGCGAGCTCGACCCCTCCCGCCGGAACAACCTGGCCCTGATCACGTCCCTGGTCCACCATCACCGCGTCCTCAGCAGGGCGCAGCTGACGCGAAGGACCGGTCTGAACAGGTCCACCGTGGGAACGCTGATCGGCCAGCTGGCCACCCTCGGCCTGGTGTACGAGACGGCGCCAACGGGTGAAGCCCAGGTGGGCCGGCCGAGCCCCGAGGTGCGCCCCAGCCCGTCCATTGCGGCCCTGGCCGTCTACCCGGAGATCGACGCCGTTACCATCGGACTGGTCAACCTCGGCGGCATCGTCCAGAAAAAAATCCGGTTCGCCACCGAACGGATCCCCAGCGCCCGGGAAGCGGTCAACATCGCCGCAGCCGTGATCGAGGGGATGCGCACAGAGCTGGACCACTCGTACCGGATCACGGGCATCGGCATAGCGGTGCCCGGCCTCGTGAACGCCGACGACGGGACGGTCCGCCATGCGCCGCACCTTGGCTGGCGGGACGAGCCCGTGGCGCGGATGCTGGCCGAGGCCACCGGCTACGCGTGCCAGGCCGCGAACGACGCCTCGCTCGCCGCCGAAGCTGAACTGATCTTTGGAGCAGGCGCCGGACGGGACAACCTCGTGTACCTGAACGGCGGGCCCAGCGGCATCGGCGGCGGGATCATTTCCGGCGGCAGGCTCCTGAGCGGCACCTCCGGTTACGCCGGGGAACTGGGCCATACCTTCGTCCGCACCGACGGCGCCGAGTGCCACTGCGGCGCCACCGGCTGCCTGGAAACCGAGGTCTCCCAGGGGCGGCTCTTCGAACTGCTGGACCTTCCCGGCGGCGACACGTCCCAGCTGGAACAGGCACTCCATGCATCAAGCAGCCCCGCCGTGACAGAAGAGATAATCCGCCAGCTGGGCTACCTGGCCATCACGCTGCGGAATACCGTCAACACCTTCAATCCGGAGGTGATCATCCTGGACGGCTTCCTGGGCGTGCTCTACGAACTGGCACCGTCCAGGCTCGATGAGCTGCTGCAATCGCAGGCTCTGGACGGTCCCGCCGGCCAGGCCAAGGTCCATCCTGCGGCGCTCGGCTCCAACCTGATGATGATCGGTGCGGCGGAACTCGGGTTCGCCCGGTTCCTCGCTGACCCCGCCGGGCTGGCTTCCGCCGCGGGATAGAGGCGGCGGAATTTGGTCCGGCGACAGCGCGTGGGACTTTCGTTGATAAAGTCAATGATTGTTTTTCACCACTAGTGGAGCTGGCAGGGCTATGCAGGAGATTAAAGTCGGTGCGTCGCGGCTGGGGGCCGCCAGGATCGGCAACGACGTCGGGCTGCTGCTGGCCAAACTGCACACGGCGGGCTCTCCGCTGAACAACCGGGCCCTCGGGGATTTCGGGTTGCGGGAACGCTCCTTCTGGGTACTGACGCTCGCCTGCAGCGGCCAGGAGCCGACCCAGCGGGAATTGGCCATGTTCCTGGGCCTCGACCCCAGCCAGGTGGTCAGCCTCGTGGACGACCTGGAGCGCCGGGGACTCGTGGAACGCTCTACCGGCAAGCAGGACAGGCGTGCCAGGATCATCGTCTCAACCGCGGAGGGCCGCCGCATCCACGCCAAGGCCCGGGCGGCGCTGGAAGCCTGCGAGCATGAACAGCTCACAGCGCTTTCGGAGTACGAAGCCGGACAGTTGAAAATGCTGCTGCGCAAGGCCCTGTGGGGCGGAGCGGACTGAGTCCCGCCCCGGGGATTCAACACAAAGAGGCCAGGTCCCGTCCGCTTGAGCGAACAGGACCTGGCCTCTTTCGCAACCTTTGCCGGTCAGTTTTCCAGGAGGGAAACGTCGCGGACGGCGCCCTTGTCCGCGGACAGGGCCATGGCTGCATAGGCGCGCAGTGCTGCCGAGACCTGGCGGTCCCGGTCCTTGGGCTTGTAACCGCCGTTGACCAACAGCTTTTCGCGGCGTTCGGCGAGGATCTCATCGGAGACCTCCAGCTGCATGGAGCGCTGGCTAATGTCGATGCTGATGATGTCGCCGTCCTCCACCAGGGCGATGGTGCCGCCGGAGGCGGCCTCCGGGGAGATGTGCCCGATTGACAGGCCGGAGGTGCCGCCGGAGAAGCGGCCGTCCGTGATGAGGGCGCACTTCTTGCCGAGGCCGCGGCCCTTGAGGAACGACGTCGGGTAGAGCATCTCCTGCATGCCCGGACCGCCCCTGGGGCCCTCGTAGCGGATGACCACCACGTCGCCTTCCTTGACGGTCTTGTTCAGGATCTTTTCCACGGCTTCGTCCTGGGACTCGCACACAACGGCCGGGCCCGAGAAGGTCCAGATGGACTCGTCCACGCCGGCGGTCTTCACCACAGCGCCGTCCACGGCCACGTTGCCGCGGAGCACGGCCAGCCCGCCGTCCTTGGAGTAGGCGTGCTCCACGGAGCGGATGCAGCCGCCCTCGGCGTCGGTGTCCAGGGAAGTCCACTCGTTCGACTGGGAGAACGCCGTGGAGGAGCGGACACCGCCGGGAGCGGCGCGCCACAGGGCCTTGGCTTCCTCGGTGGCCTTGCCGCCGCGGATGTCCCAGTCATCCAGCCAGCCGTCCAGGTCGGCGGAGTGCACGGAGTGGACATCCTTGTGCAGGAGGCCGCCGCGGTTCAGCTCGCCCAGCAGTGCGGGGATGCCGCCGGCGCGGTGCACGTCCTCCATGTAGTAGGTCTTGTCCTTGGCGACGTTCGGGGCCACCTTGGCCAGGCAGGGCACCTGGCGGGACTTGGCGTCCATCTCGGCCAGGCCGTAGTCCACGCCCGCCTCCTGGGCCGCGGCCAGCAGGTGCAGGATGGTGTTGGTGGAGCCGCCCATGGAAATGTCCAGGGCCATGGCGTTGTCGAAGGCCTTGGCGGTGGCGATGGAGCGGGGCAGCACGGAGTCGTCGTCGCCGTCGTAATAGCGCTTCACCAGGTCGACGACGGTGGCACCGGCCTTCTCGTACAGCGCCTTGCGCGCGGTGTGAGTGGCGAGCACGGAGCCGTTGCCCGGCAGGGAGAGTCCGATGGCCTCGGTGAGGCAGTTCATGGAGTTGGCGGTGAACATGCCGGAGCAGGAACCGCAGGTGGGGCAGGCGTTCTCCTCGATGAGGTTGATGTCAGCGTCGGAGATGGACTCGTCCACGGCGTCGGCGATCGCGTTCACCAGGTCAAGGGAACGCACGGAGCCGTCAGTCAAGGTCACCCGGCCGGCCTCCATGGGGCCGCCGGAGACGAACACGACGGGGATGTTCAGGCGCAGCGCGGCCATGAGCATGCCGGGGGTGATCTTGTCGCAGTTGGAGATGCAGACCAGGGCGTCGGCGCAGTGGGCGTTGACCATGTACTCCACGGAGTCGGCGATCAGGTCACGGGACGGCAGCGAGTAGAGCATGCCGGAGTGGCCCATGGCGATGCCATCGTCGACGGCGATGGTGTTGAACTCGCGCGGCACGGCGCCGGCAGCGAGGATCGCGTCGGAGACGATCCGGCCCACGGGGGCGAGGTGGGTGTGGCCGGGAACGAATTCGGTGAAGGAGTTAGCCACGGCGATGATGGGCTTGCCGATGTCTGAGTTGGCGACGCCGGAAGCGCGCAGCAGGGCGCGGGCTCCGGCCATGTTGCGGCCGTGGGTGACTGTTTTAGAGCGTAGTGCAGGCATGCCTACCATCCTGCATGGCCCTCCCGGCGACTGGAAGACGGTCCTGATACTAGTAGTGGGAGTACCAGAGTAATAGTATTTGGGGGTGCAGGGTACTGGAGCGCAGGGTTCGGAGAGACGCAAGGAACTGGGACTCTTCCTCAGAGCCCGGCGTGACCAGGCAGTGCGGGCCGAGTACGGCCTGCCGCCGATAGCCCGCAAGCGCGAACGCGGCCTGCGCCGGGAAGAGATCGCGTTCCTTTCCGGGGTGAGCGTCACCTGGTACACGTGGCTGGAGCAGGGCAGGGACATCAGTCCGTCCCGGCAGGTGCTGGAGTCCGTCTGCCGCTCCCTGCACCTTTCGGACACCGGCCTCGCGTATGTCCTGTCGCTCGGGGGCTACGCAACAGCGGCGCCGTCCAGCCCTGCTGCCGCCACGGCGCCGGCCCATGTTCAGCGGCTGATGGATGCGCTGGATCCCAATCCGGCGTTCGCGCTCTTTCCCGACTGGGGGGTTGCGGGGTGGAACACGGCCTATGCCGCGCTCTATCCAAATATCGCCAAGGTTCCTGCGCCGGACCGCAATCTTCTGTGGCTGGTCTTCACGGACCCCTATGTCCGCGACCTGCTTCCCGACTGGGACGTCACGAGCAAGCGCTTCCTGGCAGAATTCCGGGCCGAAACCGGACAGCGCCTGGGTGATCCCGACATCAAGTACCAGGTGGAACGGCTCCAGGAGGCCAGCCCCGAATTCCGGGCAGCATGGGACCGGTACGACATCCTGGGCTTTGAATCCCGTGAGCGGCTGTTCCACCATCCGGCGGTGGGAGTCCTCCAGCTGGAGCATCACCAGCTTTCCCCCTCCGACCGGCCCGATCTCCACATTGTGGTGTACACCCCGGCTCCGGGAAGCGAGGCCAGCAACCAGATGCAGCGCCTCATGTCAGGCCCAGGGTAGCCAACAACACGCTGATTTGCCTTGCCGCGCGGGCAACTTGGGAGAATAATACTTAGCAATGCTAATTAGCTGAGCTAACCACATCCTGAGGAGGCGTCAGATGCCACCATCCCAAGCGGCAGACGCAGAAGCTCCCGCTTCCATCAGTCCGGATACCCTGGCGATCGACCTGCGGACCGCGGTCATGAGGACCTCCCGTCGACTGCGGGTCGAGGCCACGGGCGATGTCATCACCCCGGGCCAGTACACCGTCCTGGCCCAGCTCGACAGCCACGGCCCACACACGCCACGGGAGCTGGCTGACCGGGAGCACGTGCAGGCACCGTCGATGACGCGGATCGTGAACGCCCTCGCGGAACTGGGCTTTGTGTCGCGGTCAGCCCACCCGCAGGACGGCCGGCAGATCCAGGTCAGCATCACCCCCGCCGGGGAGGCTGCGCTGGAAGAAGCACGCGACCAGCGGACGGCCTGGCTGGCCCAGCGCGTCGACACCTTAAGCCCGGAGGACCGGCTTACCCTGAGCCGCGCGGCGCACATCCTCCAGGAGATGATTTCCCGATGAGTGCCACCTTCCGGGCGCTGCGGAACCCCAACTACCGGCTGTGGGCAGGCGGCGCCCTGGTCTCCAACATCGGCACCTGGATGCAGCGGGTGGCGCAGGACTGGCTGGTCCTGACAGTCCTCACGGATCATTCCGGCACCGCCGTCGGCATCACCACGGCCCTGCAGTTCCTTCCGATGCTGCTGCTCGGGCCGTACGCCGGCGTTCTGGCGGACCGGCACTCCAAGCGTGCGATCCTGTTGTGGACGCAGACGGCGATGGGCCTGTGCGGGCTGGTCGTCGGGCTCCTGGTGGTGACCGGTTCTGCGCAGCTGTGGCAGGTCTACGCTGCCGCCTTGTTCCTCGGGATCGCCAGCGCCATTGACGGGCCGGCCCGACAGGCCTTCGTCTCCGAACTTGTTGGACAGGACGACATCGCCAACGCCGTGTCCCTCAACTCCGCGTCCTTCAACACCGCCAGGCTTACCGGCCCTGCACTCGCAGGAATCCTGATCGCGTGGGCCGGCACCGGCCCCGTGTTCCTGCTCAACGCAGCCAGTTTCATCGCCGTGATCATCTCGCTGGCCCGCATCCGCAGATCAGAGTTGGCACCGGCCACACCGGCAGTCCGCGGCAAGCATCAGGTTGCGGAGGGCCTTGGCTACGTGCGCAGGCGCCCGGACCTGGTGCTCATCCTGGTCCTGGTGGCCATCCTCGGCGCCTTCGGCATGAACTTCCCCATCATCAACGCGCTGATGTCCACGGCGGAATTCGGCATGGGGCCGGGCGAATTCGGACTACTGGGCTCCATTATGGCCGTCGGAACCCTGTCCGGTGCGCTGCTTGCCGCCCGCAGGGCGCGGCCCCGCCTGCGCTACCTGCTGGGTGGTGCGCTGGGACTGGGCTTTTTCACACTGATCGCCAGCGTCTCGCCGTCGTTCTGGCTGTACGCCGCCGTCCTGGTCCCGGTGGGACTGGCCTCCCTGACCTTCCTGAACAGCTGCAACACAAGCATCCAGCTGTCAGTGGAGCCACAGTTCCGGGGACGGGTGCTTGCCCTCTACTTGGCAACGCTGCAGGGCGGCACCGCGCTGGGGGCCCCGCTCATGGGCTGGCTTGGCACCGCTTTCGGCGCCCGCTGGTCGGTGGCTGCCGGCGGCGCGGTGGTGCTGCTGGCCGGCTTGCTCGCAGTCGCCGTCGTGCTCCGGAACAGCCCCCTGTCCTGGCAGCAGCAGCTGTCCGCTTCCTTCCGGAGAAAGCGCGCGCCGCGCGGGCCCGGCGAGCCGGTCAGCCCTTCGCCGTGAGGGCGTACTCCAGAATGAAGTCGTTTTCCACTGAATCGCCCAGGGTGAATGACTTGGTCCCGACCTTGGTAAAGCCGGACTTCTCATAGAAGCGGATGGCCTTGGCGTTCTGGCTGTTAACGCCCAGCCAGACGCTGGCCGCTCCCTGGTCAGCAGCCCAGTCCAATGAGGCCTGCATGAGCATGGAGGCTGCGCCCCGTCCGTGATGGTCCGGGTGAACGTAGCACTTGCTCAGCTCTACGGACCGCTTTGCGGCCAGGGCGCGGAGCACGTCCGGGTCCGTTGCCTGCCGGTCGACGAGCAGGGTGTACCCGTCAAGCCGGCTGCCTTCCTCGAGCACCAGGATGGCGATCCTGCTGTCCGCGAGGTATTCCGCAAATTTCTCCTCGCTGAGCGTCCGCTTAAGGTGGAGCGCGATGTCTTCCGGCGAGGAGCCGGGCGGGCAGGCGAGCGGGAAAGTGAGCGCCGCCAGTTCAGCCAGGGCGGCAGCGTCGCTGGCCATGGCCTTGCGGATCATTGAAACTCCAAAGTGCTCGAACGGGCAGAAAACCAACGGAACGATTCTACGCCCGGCTCGGCTGGAGCCGCTTCCGCTGAGCCGTTCAGCTACCAGGTCAGCGGCCTTCGGTCACCTTGGGCTCGACCGCCCAGGCGAGGCGGTGCAAGAAACTGGCGGTCCGGCCCCTGAACCTGTTCCACGCTGCGGAGCGCGACTTCGCTTCCTCAACGACAGTCGGGGCCCCGGGCAGGGCGCTGGTGGCCAGGCTGTCAGAGCGGGACAGAAAGAGGGCCATCATGCCGGCGCTTTGCATATTTACTCCAGAGCGATGTCAAAAGGTTTGTTCTTGGGGGGAAGTCGAAGGGGTCCGGCGGAAGGCTTACGACGCCGTCTGTTCAGCGCGTCTGTTGCGTCGCCTTGGGGCCGTGCCCGGCTTTGCCGGACATTCGATCCCTTCCATTATTCCTGAGCGGTCAACCGGTTGACGAATCGAGACGTAGGTCACTAGGAACTTCGGCGGACCAGTGGGCGCCAAGTAGAGCCGGCGATAGAGCCGGCAGGCCAAGGGTTGCTGCGTCGGGTTGCAGGAATCAGCGGTGACCACCGCGTCCACGGAGGGCCCGTCGCCGGCCCTGCCACCGCCACCCCAAAGGATAGTCAGGACCGTCAGAAAACGGCGTTACCCCCGCCCCCTCGTTTCGAAATGATGAATAGCAACAGAAAGGTCCACATCGTTTGAATTGAGAGGGAAGATCATGACCCGGGAAGAAGCTTACGCAAGGTGCCCCCAAGACTCCTATGTCGAGTTCTATGGCGGCCGGTGGCTGGTTGTTCCGTTCGAGCCGGTTGAGCAGCCGCAGTTTTTCGTTTGCGCTCCGGGAAGTCTCCGGAGTTTTTAGCCCCGCCAATATTGCGCAGGGAAATTGACTGCGCAAAGTAATTACCAGGCAATATGTGCCAAATGGGATTATTTACTTCGCTGCCACAGTCCTTCAATTCCAGGTTAATGGCTGCTGCGGACGGTTGCGGGGGAGCAGACAAAGAAGGCCGGCTGTTCCACCTGCGCGAACGGCACTACGAGCCAGCGGCCGCCATAGAACTCGACATACGAGTCCGAGGTGCATCGTGCGAAGGCTTCCTCGCGTGTCATTGTCTTCCTCCATCAAGCCTTGGGGTACCGGGACGGCCACTGGAGTCAGAACAGCCCTGCGTGGAGTTCCGCTGAACCGGTGACCGTCACCTGCATTTCTTTCCTGTAGTAAAAGTACGCCAGCCAATTCCTTTAGGGGAGGGCTTTTCGCAAACTTCCATGAGAAATTCAGCGGCCCTTTTTGCCATTGCAATTAACATGCCTGAAACATGGAGTTAACATGCTGGAAACATGACTGCTGGTTTGCTAGGCGGGCTGGCGGGGAGTCAGGACGAAGAGACTCGCCAGCACCATGGCTATGCCAAGCCAGCCGAGAAGAGGCAGCCGTTCCCCCACGACGACGACGGCCAGTACGGCGGCGACAACAGTTTCCATAAGCGAAAGGCCGGTTGCGGTACTCGCGCGCACGCGCGCCAGTCCCCAACCGAAGAGGACGTAACCGGCAAACATGGGGACAAGCGCCATGTAGGCGCCCACGGAGAAGTTGCCCCACGACTCCAGGAGCGGCTGGCCGGTCATTGCGAGCACCGGCATCAGGAGCAGGCCGCCCAGGCCGAACACCGCACCCATGGCTGCCCGGGACGGCACTCCCCCGCTGATCAGGCGGTGGGCAGCCCACGAATACAGCGCGTAGGTGGTGCCGGCAACCAGCCCCAGCACAATTCCCGCCGGCACGGCCCAGGCTTCGGCAAGGACACCCGGCCGTTCTGCCGCCTCGCCGGCAAAGCACAGCAGTCCGGCCCCTGCCACCCCGATCAGCGCGCCGAGCATCCAGCGGCGGGTCAGCTCCTTCCGGTCTGCCACCCGCTCAATTACCGCCGACGCCAAAGGGGCCGAACCGATCGAGATGACTGTTCCAAGCGCGACGCCGGAAAGGTGCATGGAGCTGTAGAACGCAAGCGGGTACACCGCCACCGCCGCGGCCCCGAGGGAGACAAGGAGCCTTCGGTCCCGGAGTCTGGCCCAGTGGCCCGCGATTGGCCGGGCTGCGTACAGCGCCTGCAGCAGCCCGCCCACGCCCATCGCCACCGCACCGATCGCCAGTGGACTCACCGACGGCGCGAACGTGGCAACAGTTCCCGTGGTGCCCCAAAGGGTGGAGGCTCCGACGACGAAAACGGCGCCCAGGAGCGCGCCGTTCACCCGGCCAAGCGCCGCCCTCACAGCGCCTCCAGCATTCGGACGGCGATCAGCCGGGCCTCGCGCAGGCAACGGTCTTCGCCTTCAAGGCCGGCCCTGGCCATTGACCCCTCGAGCAGGAACGCCAGGTGCCGGGCCACCCTGCCGGCCTCAGCATCCTGCCGCGGCAGCAGCTCCGCCACATGCCGGCGCAGGAGGCCCTCGACCTCCTCCTTGTGTTGCCGCACGGCCTGCCTTCCGGGAGCGCCGGCAGGCAGTTCGGCGGCAGCATTGAGCAGGCCGCAGCCCCTGAATCCGTGCTCATACGCAAAGTTGGCGTGGTCGATGTAGGCGTCGAACACGGCGAGGACCCGGTCCTGCGGCGTCCCAGCCGCAGCAACCCGTTCACGGTACAGGGCGAGCCATTCCTCATGCCGGGCGGCCAGATAGGCCGCCACCAGGTCCGCCTTGGAGGCGAAGTTGTTGTAGAGGCTTTTCTTGGCCACGCCGGCGGCAGCCGTAATGGAGTCGATGCCGGTGGCCGCGACGCCGTCGGAGTAGAAGAGGCGGGCCGCAGCCTCAAGGAGCGATGCACGGGCAGGCCGCTTGGATGTTGATCGGTCTTCAGGTGAGGCCACGGCTATTCCTCCGGCAGTTTGGCAGTAGGTAGACCAGTCTACCTACCGACTAAGTCTACCGAAGGCTGCAGCCGTGCCCGGTACGCGGTCCCCTGTTGACGACCGGCCAGTGTCCGGTGAAACGCTGGAGGGTGGCCCGGATGCAGGAGTTGCAGAACACAGCCAACAGGCGGGGCAGGTTGGAGAGAAGGAGAGTTGAATGAGCGAGAAATTGCGTTGGGGCATTCTGGGCAGCGCCCGCATTGTCCGCAAGACAATTCCGGCGTTGCAGGAAACAAAAAACGGTGAGGTTGTAGGCATTGCTTCGCGAACCGAGGAGAAGGCCCGGGAGTACGCCGGCAAGCACGGCATCCCGCAGGCTTTTGGCTCCTATGAGGCACTGCTCGCCTCCCCGGACATCGACGCCGTCTACATTCCGCTGCCGAACACACTGCACCTTGAGTGGATCCTGAAATCTCTGGACGCAGGCAAGCACGTCCTCTGCGAAAAACCTCTGGCGATGAGCGCCGCCGAGGTCGAGCAGATAGCCCGCAAGGCCGAGCAGACCGGCCTCAAGGTCCTGGAAGGCTTCATGTACCGCTTTCACCCCCGTTTCGAGAAGCTCCAGGAGCTGCTCGCTGCCGGCGCGGTGGGAAAACTGACATTTGTCCACGTCGCCCACTCCTTCGACGCGGGCGACGGGGACAACATCCGGTGGTACAGCAGTCTTGGCGGCGGGGCACTTTTCGATACGGGGTGCTACTGCGTCAACGTAAGCCGGATGGTCACGGGCCAGGAGCCGGCCGAGTCCGCCGCCTTCGGCAACTACCGCGACGCCAATGACGGAGGCCAGATCGACACCAGCATTGCGGGCATGCTGCGCTTTCCCGGCGGCGCAACCGTGCTTTTTGATACCGGAGTAAACCTTGAGCGCCGCAACTTTCTGGAGCTGACGGGCACTGAGGGCCGCCTCTACCTCGACAATCCTTTTGGGCTCCTGGAGGAGGATTCAGTCCTGGAGGAGCACCATTTCGGCCAGAACACCGTATTTCACCAGGTCAAGGGCGAAAACCACTTCGTACGGATGGGCGAACACTTCGCCGACAGCGTCCTCAACGGCACTCCGCTCCGCTACGGTCTCGCGGACGCGGCGAACAATGCACGGGTGCTGGAAGAGCTCGACAGGGCGGCGCGGAAACAGGCTGGCACCTAAAGCTACGGCGGACCGCCCCGGTAGCTCTTAAAGCCCCCAGGGCATCTCGTTGGCCAGGACCAGGTGGGAGTCGACCCACACGGTACCCGCATCCAGCCGGGAGGCGACGTCGTGGCCGAGCTGCGGGTTGAGGGTCCAGGCCGACGCTGCCAGGCCGTACGGCACCTCGTTGGCCCGGGCCATGGCTTCTTCTTCGTCGCCGGACCTCCTGGATCCTATGACGATGGCGCTCGGTCTCGGCGTGGCGCTCCTCTCGACCGCTGCCCAGGAGCCGCACACGACTTACCGCTGAGCACTGTTGTCAGTTTCCGCCGGACCGCCCCTGGTAGTGCTACGGCGGGAGATGAGTACGGGCCCGTGGGCGTGGTGCAGGACGGCATGCGCGGTCGATCCTATGGTGCCCCTGATGAGTCCCTGACCTTTGGTTCCCACCACTGTTATTCCGGCGCCTTTGGAGGCGTTGAGGATCGCACGCGGGATTGAAGTGTCTGTGAGTACCCTTCCTTCGACGGCGATGGCTGGCGCGAGGGCGCGTGCAGCCTCGATGGCGGTGTTGACGACTTCGTATGCTGCAGCTTCGGCGTCCACTGGATCACGGAGTTGCCGGTACCCGGCTGGCGTGTGCCTGACGTGGATGATGGTGAGGCTGCTCTGGCTTGTGCTGGCCATGGTGCAGGCGTCTTCAAGAGCTGCGGAAGAACCGGTCCCGTTCACAGCCACAACGACTGGTCCTTTGGGGTGATCGTCGGAACGGATCACGGCCACGGGACAGGCTGCTGTGGCAGCCATCTCCAAGGAGACGGAGCCGATCAGCAATCCCATGAACCCGCCGATGCCGCGGCTGCCCACAACGAGCAGGTCTTTACCTGCGGAGATTTTCACCAGATGTTCGGCGGGCCATCCGTAAACAAGTTTGGTTTCTATGTCCAGCTCAGGTTCACCGTGGCGGGCATGAGAAAGTCCCTCTTCAAGCGTTATTTGGGCGGAACGCTCCAGTCCGCTGTCGGCCACTCCGGGCACCGGGCCGAGCTTGTCCGTTAGCAGCGGCCACAGTGAGCAATGGACCAGAAGGAGCTGGCAATGACGCGCCGACGCTTGCCGTGCCGCCCATCGGACTGCTTGGGCCGCTTCGACTGAGCCGTCATACCCGACGACGACGGTTCTGGAATCATTCACGGCGCGTCTCCTTGTTGGCCGGTTGTACGGGGGCAGCCGCCGCTGCAGGCATGAGCGCGGCGGGAAGTTCGGTTCCGTGGGCGATCAGGACCGGGCATTTCGCTTGCTGGGCGGCCAGCGTACTGACCGAACCCATGAGCAGCTCCTTCATGTGGCCGTGATCGCTGCTGCCAAGGATCAGCAGCTGCGCGGTCAGGGACTCATCCATGAGGACTTTGGCGGGGGCGCCACGGCGGATCACCTGGTTCACTGGCGCTGGTGCGGTGGTTCCATATGCCCGTTCCACCGCAAGGGAGCAGGTGCGTTCCGCCGCACGGTCGGGGTTGGGCGCGGCAGGCGCCATCAGGGGGAACGGGACATCGAAGTCCCACGCGATCACAGCCCTGATCTCTGCGTTCATCAACGGTGCGATCACGCCCGCCCAGCGCAGGGCGAGGATTGAAGCCTTACTGCCGTCCACTCCGACGACAATACTGGGCATTGGTTCTGCATTCATGACCCGTCCTTCAGTTGCCGGGTCGGGGCTCCCTTGCCGGCCACCACCGCTTGGAATCATCGACGACGAAACTGCGGCCCGTGACCTCTGTGGGCGAAATACGGAACACGTAGTCCTTCTGGCCCGGCTCCCAGGGCGAGAGTGCCTGCTCCGCCGTCGCCTGACCCGGATCGTTCTCCCCGACGGGTTCCGGCCGGCCCTTCACCACCACACTCCAGGCGATGGTGCCGTAGGAATTGAGCCCATCTGCCTCAAGGACAACCACATTGCCCTCGAGCAGCGCATTCATCTTGGTTCCGGCCCCCGTCCGGAAAATCAGCGTGCCATCCTCCGGCAAATAATTGACAGGAAAAATCTCCGGCCCTGCGCCGCCGGTAAAGGCCAAGCGGCCGACCGATGAGGACCGCAGGTGCCTCCAGCACTCATGGACACTCAAAACCTCTGACCTCGGGGATTCCTCCACGTTGCTCATGGGCAGAGCATACCTAGCCCGCAGGGTGCTGCAGTAGAGGAACGGAAATAAGGTTGTCAGCTGTTATTCGGAACTGTCCGCGGTATCAGCCTCGGGCGACAACGGCAGCCCCATGAATTCATAAAGCTCCCGCCATGCGTTATCCAAACGCATCTCGGCCAGGACGATTTCTTCTTTGCCGGCATCATCACCGCGCTGCCGCAATTCATAGAGATCGTTGTACAACTCGTCAACTTGGTTCAAGCGCCTCTTGAATTCCATGTCAGCCATCGCAAAAGACTAATCCAACAGCAGTGAATGGGACAGGGTTCACATCCAAACCCTTATCTTGACGGGCCGACAGAGGTATTGAACGCTTGTTCAACCTCCACTACTGTCCTCCGTATGTGCTTGATCAAGTCCTGCACTGAACAAGTCATGCACCGAACAAGGAGGTTCACATTGAAGAGATCCACGAGCATTGCCTGCACGAGTATCGCCATCGTGTCCATGCTGGCCGCGCCCGGCTGCGCCGCCACCGACCAGGCCGGCGCGGCGCCGGCGGAGAGCCCTAACCCCGGGAACTGCGCGGTACAGGAGCACGCCATGGGTTTGCGCTGGCAGCAGCAAAGCGCGGAGGCACAGGCACTGCAGTCCCAGACCTACCGGATCGCAGGCGAGAACCTTGAGGAGAAGATCAAGCAAGCCAAATCCGAAAACCTCGCGATTATCACCGATCTGGACGAGACCGCAATCGACAACACCGAACTGCTGGCCCGCGATGTGGCCGCCTGCCACGACTACAGCACCTGGGACACCTGGGACCAGTGGGAGCTGAAGGGGTCACCGTCCGCGATCCCGGGCGCCGTCGAGTTCTTCCAAAAGGCCGATGAGCTGGGCGTCTCGATCTACTACCTCTCCGACCGGACCGAGGAGAACCTCGATGCCACCATCGCCTCGCTGAAGCGCCTGGACTTCCCCCAAGTATCGAAGGACCAGGTGATTCTGTTGGGCCCGTCGAAGGAGGAGCGGCGCACCAAGATTCAAGAGAAACACAAGGTCGTCATGCAACTGGGCGACACGCTGCATGACTTCGCCGGGCACTACGCTAAAGCCGATCTAGGCCAGCAGCGGCAGCTCGTCGAAAAAGACTCTGGGCACTTCGGCGATGACTGGTTCATCCTCCCCAACCCCACCTACGGCTCCTGGGAGGATGCCGAGCTCGACGAGTGGGACGCTGAGCTGGAAGTTAATCCCTGATCGGAGCGCGGGTACCAGCGCCAGAGCGTGGTACCCGCGCTGCCGGATATCCGCACAAAGACCACCGAACTGTCACCAATCTGTGTCTTGCTTCACAGCATCGGCAACGATAATATTGTCCATAATTGTTAGCGCTAACAGAAATGTTGGGGCAAGCCGGACTTAGAACTCCGGCGATGACAGCCTCCGGTGCCGCTCCTGTGGAACGGCCTCGGTACGCCGGACACAAATGGCCGGCCTCGGCGGAAAGTACATACGCTTTCCGCTCAAGCACCGATTCGTGGCCCTCCCGGGCCGCGGAAGGAGAATAAACGTGAGAATCAAAAAGCTCCTGGGCGCCGTCGCCGTCGTCCTGGCCGTTACGGTGGGGGCCACCGGCTGCGGAAGCCGTCCCGGCGCCGCGTCCAGCACCAGCAGCGCCGACGCTGCCGGCGCCCTGGTGGGGATCTCCATGCCGACGCAGACGTCGGAACGGTGGATCGCCGACGGCAAGAACGTCTCGGAGTCCCTGGCCAAGCTCGGCTACAAGACGGACCTGCAGTACGCCAATGACGACATCCCCACGCAGGTTTCCCAGATCGAGAACATGCTGACCAAGGGGGCGAAGTCCCTGATCATCGCCGCGATCGACGGCACCACGCTGACCGATGTCCTGGCCAAAGCCAAGGAGCAGAACGTCAAGGTCATCGCCTATGACCGGCTGATCAACGGCACCCCGAACGTGGATTTCTACACCACCTTCGACAACTATGAGGTGGGCGTCCAGCAGGCCACGTCCCTGCTGACCGGCCTCGGCCTGGTGGATGCGTCCGGCAAGAAGGTCGAGGGCAAGGGCCCGTTCAACGTGGAGCTCTTTGCCGGCAGCCCGGACGACAACAACGCGAATTTCTTCTGGACCGGCGCCATGGACACCCTGAAGCCGTACCTGGATGCCGGCACCCTGAAGGTCCCCAGCGGCCAGACCAAGTTTGAGCAGGCAGCCATCCTCCGCTGGCAGGCCGCCACCGCCCAGAAGCGGATGGAGGACATCCTCACCGCCGCCTACGGTTCGGGCAAAAAGCTCGACGGCGTGCTGTCACCCTATGACGGCCTCTCCATCGGCATCATCTCGGCGCTGACCAGCACCGGCGGCTACTCCAAGGGCGCGCTGCCGGTGGTCACCGGCCAGGATGCGGAAAAGGGCTCGGTGAAGTCCATCGTCGCGGGCGAGCAGTACTCCACGATCTTCAAGGACACCCGCAAGCTCGGCGAGCAGGCCGTGAAGATGGTGGACGCTGTCCTGAAGGGCCAGGAGCCAGAGACCAATGACACCGAAACCTACAACAACAAGGTCAAGGTGGTTCCCGCCTTCCTGCTGAAGTCCGTAATCGTCACCAAAGACAACTACAAGCAGGAACTGATCGACTCCGGTTACTACACCGACGCCGACATCAAGTAATCCGGCAGCACGACGGCGGGGCGCCTGCACGCGGGCGCCCCGCCCCCTTAAAACCGCCCCAATAAGACAGATCAGAACAGATCAGCGGGAATTGACCAATGAACGTACCCATTCTTCAGATGCGCGGGATCACCAAGACCTTCCCCGGCGTCAAAGCCCTCCAGGATGTCACCCTGGATGTGAACCGCGGTGAGGTCCACGCGATCTGCGGCGAAAACGGGGCAGGCAAGTCCACCCTGATGAAGGTGCTCTCCGGCGTCTACGCCCACAACACCTTCGAGGGGGACATCCTCTTCGAGAACGAGCCGTGCGACTTCGCGTCCATCAGCGACAGCGAAAAGCGCGGCATCGTAATCATCCACCAGGAGCTGGCCCTGAGCCCGTACCTGTCCATCGCAGAGAACATCTTCCTGGGCAACGAAATGGCTTCCCGCGGCTGGGTTGACTGGCGCAAAACCAACCTGGAGGCAGCCAAGCTGCTGGCCAGGGTGGGTCTGGATGAAAACCCCGTCACGCCCATCCAGCACATCAGCGTCGGCAAGCAGCAGCTCGTCGAAATCGCCAAGGCCCTGTCCAAGGAAGTGAAACTGCTGATCCTGGACGAACCCACCGCGGCCCTGAACGATGAGGACTCAGACCACCTGCTGGACCTGATCCTGCACCTTAAGGGCCAGGGCGTCACCAGCATCATCATCAGCCATAAACTCAACGAAATCCGCAAGGTGGCGGACGCCGTCACCATCATCCGCGATGGAAGGTCCATCGAGACCCTGCGCGTGGACCAGGGCCAGATCACCCAGGAACGCATCATCCGCGGCATGGTGGGCCGCGACCTGGACAGCCTCTACCCCGAGCGTGAACCGCAGATCGGCGAGGAAGTCCTGCGCATCGAGGACTGGACGGTCCAGCACCCGCAGGACCACACCCGCACCGTGGTCCACAATGCCAGCCTCAACGTCCGCAAGGGCGAAGTGGTGGGGCTCGCCGGACTCATGGGAGCCGGCCGCACCGAACTGGCTATGAGCGTCTTCGGCCGCACCTACGGCCGGGCGGTCTCCGGAAAGGTGTTCAAGTACGGCAAGGAAATCAACACCTCCACCGTTCCCGAGGCCATCCGCAATGGCATCGCCTACGCCACCGAGGACCGCAAGCACTACGGCCTGAACCTCATCGAGGACATCAAGCGGAACATCTCCATGGCTGCCCTGCCCAAGCTCGCCAAGCGCGGCTGGGTGGACAAGAACAAGGAAACCACGGTGGCCAACAGCTACCGGAAGAGCATGAACATCAAGGCCCCCTCCGTCGCGGCCATCACCGGTAAACTCTCCGGCGGCAACCAGCAGAAGGTGGTCCTGAGCAAATGGATGTTCTCGGACCCCGACGTGCTGATTCTGGACGAGCCCACCCGCGGCATCGACGTCGGCGCCAAGTTCGAGATCTATACGATCATCGCCGAGCTCGCCGCGCAGGGAAAGGCCGTCATCGTGATCTCCTCAGAGCTGCCCGAACTCCTGGGCATCTGCGACCGGATCTACACCCTGTCCGCCGGCCACGTCACCGGTGAAGTCCCCATCGCCGAGGCCTCCCAGGAGACCCTCATGCACTACATGACCCAAGAGAAGGAATAACGAACCATGTCCGCCTTACGCGAATCCCTCGGCTTCCTTGCAAGCCGCCTCCGCCAGGTCGGCATCTTCGTCGCCCTGATCCTGATCGTCCTGCTGTTCCAGGTCCTCACCGACGGAATCCTGCTGCAGCCACAGAACGTCACCAACCTCGTCGTCCAGAACAGCTATATCCTCATCCTGGCCATCGGCATGGTCATGGTCATCATCGCCGGCCACATTGACCTCTCCGTCGGCTCCATTGCCGGGTTCATCGGCGCCGTCGCCGGCGTGATGATCGTGCACTGGGGCTGGGCCTGGTGGGCGGCCATCCCGGCCTGCCTCCTGGTCGGGGCGCTCGTCGGCGCGTGGCAGGGGTACTGGATCGCGTACGTCGGCATCCCCGCGTTCATCGTCACCCTGGCGGGCATGCTCATCTTCCGCGGCCTGACCCTGATCACTCTCAAGAACCAGCAGATCACCCCGTTCCCGGACGAGCTCCGCGCCCTGGGCGGCGGTTTCCTGCCCGACATCTCCGGCGGTACGTCGGTGCTTGAATGGCTCACCGTGATCCTCGGCGTCGGCGGCACCGCAGCCCTGCTGTTCCAGGCCATCAAGGAACGCCGCATCCGCCGGAAGTTCAACCTCGAGAACGAACCCATGGCCTGGTTCGCCACCAAGACCGCCTTCATCGCCCTGCTGATGCTCGTCATCACGTTCCTCCTGGCCAGCTACCGCGGCACCCCGATCGTGCTGATCGTCCTCGCCGGCCTGGTCATCGCCTACTCCGCGCTGATGAACAACAGCATCTTCGGCCGCCACACCTACGCCATCGGCGGCAACCTGCACGCCGCCGAGCTCTCCGGCATCAAGACCAAGGCCGTGACCTTCAGGCTCTTCGTGAACATGGGCGTCCTCGCCGCGCTGGCCGGCCTGATCTTCACGGCCCGGCTGAACTCCGCCCAGCCCGCGGGCGGCACCGGCTTCGAACTGGACTCTATCGCCGCCGCGTTCATCGGCGGAGCAGCGGTCCAGGGCGGCATCGGCACCGTGGCCGGGGCGATGATCGGCGGCCTCATCATGGGCGTCCTCAACAACGGCATGTCCATCCTGGGCCTCGGCACCGACTACCAGCAGCTGATCAAGGGCCTGGTGCTCCTGCTCGCCGTCGGCTTCGACATCTTCAACAAGAACCGCGCCGGCGGCGGATCCTCCATCGCCAAGCGCTTCAAACTGAAGACCACACCGCCCGCCGCCGAGGAGACCAGGGCAGCGGCCGAAACGCCGGCACCGGTGGGCGCCAGCGCCCGGGAATCGAGCAACGCCTAGGCGGCAGCACAGTTAAAGTACGACGACGGTCCCGCACCTTTGCGAAAAGGTGCGGGACCGTCGTCGTACTGGCTGCGAAGAACTACCGGGGCGCCAGCCAGATCTACCTGGGCGCCGCCGTCGAGCCCCGCACCACGAGCCTTGGGTTGAGGACCGATGCCGCGCCCGAGGGGCCGTTTTCCAGATCGGACAGGAGCATGCTGATGCAGCGGGCGCCGAGCTCAGTGAAGCCCTGGTTCACGGTGGTCAGGGGCGGGACGAAATATCCGGCCTCCGGCTGGTCGTCGAAGCCCACCACGCTGATGTCCTCCGGGACGCGCAGCCCGGCCTCCCTGAAAGCGCGCAGCGCGCCCAGGGCCATCTGGTCATTAGCCGCAAAGACGGCCGTCATGTTCGGGACGGCGGACAGTTCCAGCCCGGCACGGTAGCCGCTCCCGGCGCTCCAGTCCCCCGGAATCAGCACGCCTTCCGGCAGGCCGGCCTGCTCAAGGGCACGGCGCCAGCCCTCGGTCCGGGCCGCGGCGTCCATCCAGTCCTGCGGACCTGAGATGTGGGCGATTGCGATGTGGCCAAGGTTCACGAGGTGCTGCACGGCGAGGGCTGCGCCGGCACGCTGGTTCACGGCCGCGACCGTCAGGCGTTCATCCGCCCCGAAGCCCACGGCCACCAGCGGGACGGACACGGTGATGGCGCGCAGCGAGGCAAGCATGGTTTCGTGCGGAACGATCACCACGATCCCGTCCACGGACTGCAGCAGGAAGTGCTCGAGGGCAGCGCGGATGGCGGCAGGTGTCACCTCGCTGAGGCTGGCCATGCTGACGGCATAGCCCTCGTTCCGGGCAGCGTGCTGGACGCCAAGAAGCGTGTTGGCGGGGCCGTAGTGTGCGGTGCCGGCGGCCAGGACCCCGATGGCCTGGGAGCGCCGGGTGACCAGGCTGCGGGCCGCGGTGTTGCGGCGGTAGCCCAGCTCGGCGATGGCACGTTCCACGCGCTTACGGGTCCGGGCGCTGACATTTGGGTGCATATTCAGCACCCGCGACACCGTCTGATGGGACACGCCAGCGAGGCGCGCCACGTCCTCCATGACGGGAGGACGTGGCGCGGGGCTGGCTGTCAATGTGTTGGATTGGCTGTCACGTGGCGAAAATTCTCCAGGATGCCGAGTGCATGGCTCCCGGCTCCAGCCGGATGAGGTCCACGCCGCTGTTGAAGGCGTCCGGCGGGCAGGTCATCGGCTCCACGGCCAAGCCCAGCCGGTTCGGGAACGGGGGCTGTTTGTCCGCCGTGTGGATCTGCAGCCATTGGCAGGTCCGGTCCCAGGCCATTCCGACGCCGGTGCCGCCGGGATCCCGGACCAGCACGCGGGCCTGCCCGCCGCCGTCGAACGCTATGTCCGTGAAGGCGTGGTCGATCTCCGTGCCGCCGATGGCGCGCGGCGCCCGGAAATCAAATTCGTGGCCGTCGACGCTGCGCATTTCCTTCGGCAGCAGGCGGTCCGGGGTGACCTCAAGGAACGTTCCGGCCGGGATTTCGAGGACCCACTCATTGAGAGGAGACGGGCCCGCCACGAGGTACGGGTGCGGGCAGACCCCGTACGGCGCCGCGGTACCGCCGAGATTCTCCGCCGTGACTGCGCTGTGCAGGCCGTCCTCCGCCAGCCGGTATTCGACGGCGACGCGCAGCTCGTGCGGGTAGCCCGCCGTCGGCTCCGGGGAGCAGGACAGCGTCACGGAGGATTCATCAAGCGACTCGAGCGTCCAGTCCAGCGGAAACACCAGGCCGTGCAATGCACAGCCGCGGTCGGTCTCGTTGACGGGAACCTCGTACTCGGCGCCGTCGAACGTGTACCGGCCGTCGGCGATCCGGTTGGGCCAGGGCGCAGCGACGATGCCCCGATAGTCAGGGATGGGGCCGCCCTCCGGGAACGGCACGATGAGGTCCCGTTCCCGGTGGCGCAGCTCCCGCAGGGCACCCGCGTGCGCCGCGATGGTGGCGGTGTACTCCCCCGCCCGGATTTTGTATTCAGTCACAGCCCTATTCTGGGTCACAGCCTGCCGGCCAGCCGGTAGTAGGCGGCATTCCAGGCGAGTTCCTTCTTGAACTGCTTGATGGTGGTTCCTTCGTCGATGGTGAGCAGTTCGGTCTGGGCGATCTCGGCGAAGTCCTCGAACACATCCACGCCGACCTGGGTGGAGAGGACGGTGTGGTGCGCGGCGCCGGCGGTCAGCCAGGCGGCGGCGGAGGTGGCGAAGTCAGGCTTCGGCTCCCAGAGGGCGCGGGCCACCGGAAGGTTGGGCAGCGGCTCGTCGAGGTCGACGACGTCCACGGCGTTCGCCACGAGGCGGAACCGGTCGCGCATGTCGGACAGCGCGACGACCACGCCGGGACCGGCGTCGGTGTCGAACACCATGCGGACCGGGTCCTCCTTGCCGCCGATGCCCAGCGGGTGGATCTCGACCCGCGGCTTCTTCGCGGTCAGCGAGGGGCAGACCTCCAGCATGTGTGCGCCCAGGATCTTCTCCTGGCCCGGCGCGAGGTGGTAGGTGTAGTCCTCCATGAGCGAGGCGCCGCCGGGCAGTCCGGCCCCCATCACCTTGGCGGCGCGGATCAGGATGGCCGTCTTCCAGTCGCCCTCGGCGCCGAAGCCGTAGCCGTCGGCCATGAGCCGCTGCACGGCCATGCCCGGCAGCTGCCGCAGCTCGCCGAGGTCCTCGAAGGAAGTGGTGAAGGCGGCGGATCCATTGGCTTCGAGGAAGCTGCGCAGGCCCAGTTCGATCCGGGCGCTGTAGCGGAGGGAGTCGTGGCGGGCTCCGCCCGCTTTGAGTTCCGGTGCCACGTCGTAGAGCCGCTCGTACTCGGCCACCAAGGTGTCGACGTCGGACTCTTCTGCGCTGTGGACGGCGTCGGCGAGTTCGTTGACGGACCAGGTGTTGACCGAGACGCCGAAGCGGAGCTCGGCCTCGGTCTTGTCGCCTTCGGTGACGGCGACGTTGCGCATGTTGTCGCCGAAGCGGGTCAGCTTCAGGTTCCGGACGGCGGCCCAGCCGGCGGCGGCGCGCTGCCAGACGCCCACCTGGCGGGCCACCTCCGGGTTGGAGACGTGGCCCACCACCGTCTTGCGCGGTACGCCCAGCCGCGACTGGATGTAACCGAACTCGCGGTCGCCGTGCGCGGCCTGGTTCAGGTTCATGAAGTCGAAGTCGATGTCCGCCCAGGGCAGGTCCACGTTGGCCTGGGTGTGCAGGTGCAGGAGCGGTTTACGGAGCAGGTCCAGGCCCTGGATCCACATCTTGGCCGGGGAGAAGGTGTGCATCCACGCCGTCACACCGATCACCGAGTCGTCCGAGTTGGCCTCCAGCGCGGTGCGGCGGATCGCGTCGGAGTCCGTCAGCACGGGCTTCCAGACCAGCCTGACCGGGACCTCGGAAGACTCGTTAAGGGCCGCCGCGATCTCCTGGGACTGGGCGGCCACCTGCTTCAGGACGTCCTCGCCGTAGAGGTGCTGGCTGCCGGTGAGGAACCAGACCTCGTAGTGCTCGAGGGAAGTGCTGTTGGCGTTGGACATGGTGTCTCCTTGGAAAGGCTTAGGTGTAAGGGTCCGGACCTAGCGTCCGTAAACGTTCTGGTAGCGGTCGTAGAGCGACTCGATCTTGGCCGGGTCGATGGCCAGCGGTTCGCCGAGCTGGCGGGAGACGTGGACCGTGCGGGCCACTTCCTCGCACATCACGGCGGCCTTGACCGCGGAACGGGCGTCCTTGCCGATGGTGAACGGCCCGTGGTTCTGCATCAGCACGGCGGGCGAGTTGGAGCCCCGCAGGGTCTCCACGATGCCGCGGCCGATCGAGTCGTCGCCGATCAGCGCGAACGGGCCCACCGGGATGGGGCCGCCGAACTCGTCGCCCATCATCGTCAGCACGCACGGGATCTCCTCGCCCCGGGCGGCCCAGGCCGTGGCGTAGGTGGAGTGGGTGTGGACCACGCCGCCGACGTCGGGCATGTTCCGGTACACGTAGGCGTGCGCAGCGGTGTCCGACGACGGCGTGAGGTCCGGGTTCTCCCACTGGGCCGGAACGCCGCTGGCGTCCGCGCTCAGGCTGCTGACCGGTGTCCCGTAGAGGTCCGTGACCACCATCGCCTCGGGAGTCAGGGCATCGTAGGAGACGCCCGAGGGCTTGATGACCATGAGGTCATAGCCGGGGATCCGGCCGGACACGTTCCCGGCAGTCCACACCACGAGGTCGTAGCGGGTCAGCTCGGCATGCAGGTCGCAGACCTCGCGGCGGACACGGGCAATGGATTCCAGCAGAGCGCTCATGCCGAAACCTCCTCGGCAGTCAGGGGTTCAACATGCAGGGATTCGGCGGGCAGTGACTGGGTACTGCTGCGCTGGATGGCCTTGAGCCGGTGCATGACCTCGTTGGTTCCCCTGCCGAAGTAGTCGTGCAGGGTGCGGTATTCGCGGAACAGCGCATCGTAGGCTGCCACGTTTTCGGGGATGGGTGTGTAGACGGCGCCGGGTGCGGCGCCCATCGCCTCGGAGGCGGCCCTGACATCGGCGTACTTTCCGGCGGCGACGGCGGCGTGGATGGCTGATCCAAGGGCTGGACCCTGTGCGGAGCCGATGGTGGAAAGCTGCAGGCCGGTCACATCCGAGTAGATCTGCATGAGGAGCCGGTTCTTCAGCAGGCCGCCGGCCACGATGAACTCCTTCACCGGCACGCCGGAGTCCCGGAAGGCCTCGACGATGGTGCGGGTGCCGAAGGCCGTGGCTTCGAGGAGCGCCCGGTAGATGTCCTCCGGCCGGGTGGCCAGCGTCTGGCCGACCACGATGCCGGAAAGCTCGTGGTCCACCAGCACGGAGCGGTTTCCCGAATGCCAGTCGAGCGCGATGAGGCCGTGCTGGCCGATCGCCTGCCCGGATGCCAGCTCCGTCAGGTATTCGTGGATGCCCTTCCCCGCCTCGGCAGCGGCCTGGTGGTATTCCGGCGGAACGCCGTACTTGGTGAACCAGCCGAAGATGTCTCCCACGCCGGACTGGCCGGCCTCATAGCCCCAGAGCCCCGCCATGATCCCGCCGTCCACCACGCCGCACATGCCCGGCACTTCACGGAGCTCGGCCCCGTTCATGACGTGGCAGGTGGAGGTGCCCATGATGGCCACGAGCTGGCCGGGTTCCACCGCCTTGGCCGCGGGGGCGGTGACGTGCGCGTCCACGTTGCCGACGGCGACAGCGATTCCCTCCGGCAGCCCTGTCCAGGCCGCGGCCTCGGGGGTCAGGTAGCCGGCGGCGTCGCCGAGGCGGCCGATGGCGTGGTCGAGCTTAGCGCTAACAAAATCCTTGAACTGCGGGTTCAGCGCGGCGAGGAAATCATCGGACGGGTAGCGCCCGTCCTGGTAGATGCCCTTGTATCCGGCGGTGCAGGCGTTGCGGACGTAGTTGCCGCAGAGCTGCCAGACGATCCAGTCGGCGGCTTCCACCCAGTGGTCCATTTCGGCGTAGGCCCCGGGGTCCTCCTCCAGCAGCTGCAGCCCCTTAGCGAACTCCCACTCAGAGGAGATCAGCCCGCCGTACCGCGGCAGCCAGGATTCGCCCAGCTCAGCGGCCAGCGCGTTGATGCGATCGGCCTGGCCCTGCGCGGCGTGGTGGCGCCACAGCTTCACATACGCGTGGGGGCGGTTCGCGAAACCCGGCACCTCGTTCAGCGGGGTCCCGTCCGCCTTGACGGGCACCATGGTGCAAGCCGTGAAGTCCGTCGCGATTCCGACGACGGCGGCAGGGTCGATTCCGGCGTCAGCGATGGCCGCGGGAACAGCGTGCCGGAGCACGTCACGGTAGTCGTTGGGCACCTGGAGCGCCCACTCCCCTGGAAGCCGGGCGGCTGTTCCGCCCGCTGCGCCGGCCACGTCCGCCGGAAGTGCCTCCGTGATGACCGCGTGGGGGTAGTCGAACACGCCGCTGCCAAGTTCCCTGCCGTCCCGGACCCGCACAACCACGGCCCGGCCGGACAGGGTGCCGTAGTCCACCCCGATGACATAGTTTTCGCTGCCGTCTGCTGTGACGTCCATGAATCCTCCAGATCAACCGCCCGCCTGATGCATCGGGCTGAAACTATTGTGAGCGCTAACAACTTTGCCCGTCAAGTGCTGGCGGTCACTGATTTGGGGACGTGCGCGGTCAGGCGGGTGCGGACGTGCTGCGCCGCACCACGAGCTCGGGCTCCACCACGGTGGTGCTCACCGTGTCACCGTTCGCGATGGCGTTCAGCATCAGGTCCATGCAGCGCCTGCCCAGCTCCTCGAAGTCCTGGCGCACGGTGGTAAGCGGCGGGGTGAAGTAGCCCGACTCCGGCTGGTCATCGAAGCCCACCACGGAGACGTCCTCGGGAACCCTGACGCCGGCCTCGTTGAAGGCCCGGAGCAGGCCCAGGGACATCTGGTCGTTGCCCACGAACAGTGCGGTGGCGGCCCGCTCGGCGGCAAGCTTCCGGCCGATCTCATAGCCGCTGCCCGCGCTCCAGTCCCCCTCGACCACCAGGCTGTCGTCCAGTCCCGCCGAGCGCAGCGCAGCACTCCAGCCCTCGGCGCGCGCCACCGCATCGATCCAGTCCTGCGGGCCGGCTATGTGCCCGATCCGCCGGTGCCCCTGTTCGATCAGGTGCCCGACGGCGAGCTCGGCTCCCCGCTTCTGGTCCACCATGGCACCGCTTACCGCCTCACTGCCCAGGGAACCCACAGCCACCACGGGAACGCCCGGGTTCAGCTCGGCCAGGGCCAGGAGTGTCTCCGAATGCGGCACGATCACCACGATGCCATCCACGGACTGGTCGAGGAAGTGCCGGATGGCGTCGAAGATCGCTTCCCGGTTCACCGAGCGGAGGGCTGCGATGCTGACGAAGTAGCCGGCGTCGCGCGCGGCCTGCTCAACCCCCAGCAGCGTGTTGGCGGGACCGTACTGCGACAGCTCGCTGCCGAGCACTCCGATGGTCTGCGACTTGCGGGTGACCAGGCTCCGGGCTGCGGTGTTGCGGCGGTAGCCCAGCTCGGCAATGGCGGCCTCCACGCGCTCGCGCGTGGCCTTGCTGACATTGGGGTGGTTGTTGATCACCCGGGAGACGGTCTGGTGCGAGACTCCCGCGCGTTCCGCCACATCCTCAAGCCGGGGCATCCGGCCGCTGCTTTTTGCCATGGGGTAATTGTGCGTGACCCGCAGCCATCTGCACGAATGGACCCGGCGCCAACCGACGCGGCCGGACGTAAACTGATGGGAGCAAAGGAGCGCTGGCGATGGACGGCAAAGTTCATCATTCGGGGGGCGGATCATCCGCACGGCACATGCTGACGGGCCTGCTGCTTCTGCTCGCTCTTTTCGCCGGCTATCTGACAGGGGCAGCCCCGGCACGCGCTGTATCGCTCAACGGCCACGATATCTCCTGGCCCCAATGCCCGACGGCGGTGGGCGGCTTTGGCCTGCCGCTGCCGCCGGCGTCGTCCCAGTTCGTGATTATCGGACTGACGAAGGGGTTGCCCTTCACCGAGAACCCGTGCCTGGCCAGCCAGGTTGCATGGGCGGCCAACAACCGCAAGCCGGCGCAGGCGTACACCATGGCCGCCTTCCCTACCGCCGCGCAGCTCACCACCTACCGGGCCCAAGGGCCGTGGTCCGCAGCCACCCGGGCGGGGCAGCTGTCCAATGTCGGCTATGCGGAAGCCAAGTTCGCCGCGGCGAGCCTGGCGCGGGTCGGGTTCGCACCGCGCGTGGTGTGGATCGACGTCGAGCCCCGCCCCGCCCAGCCGTGGCCAACCGCGAGCGCGGCCCAGCAGCGCGAAAACCGGTACATCATCGAGGGCCTGATGCGCGGGCTGCGCGATTCCGGCTACTCGTACGGCCTGTACTCGTTCGCTTCGGGCTGGGCCAGCATCACCGGTTCCTGGCGGCTCTCCGGCGTCCCGGTATGGGCCACCGCCGGCCGGCTGGATTTCCCCGGCGAAGCCCAGAACCTTTGCCGCACGGCCAGCTTCTCCGGTGGCCGCGTGTACATTTCCCAGTGGTACGACGACGTCCGCGACTACGACCTGACCTGCGACCCCTACGCCTTCACTCCCCTGCCCGTTCCGGCATCCACCCTGTCCCGCTCGACGGCCGACTTCAACGGCGACTGGAACACCGACATCCTGGCCCGCGTAACGGCGACCGCCGAGCTGCGGCTGTACCCGGGGAACGGCCGCGGAGGCAGGCTGCCAGGCGTGCGCATCGGCACCGGCTGGAACGGGTTCAGCGCCCTTGAAACGCCCGGCGACTTCAACGGCGACGGCCCCCAGGACGTCTTCGCCCGGGAGTCCGCCACCGGCCAGCTGTGGATGTACCGCGGCAACGGCACCGGCGGGTTCCTCCCCCGGATCCGGATCGGCACCGGCTGGAACAGCTTCAGCGCAATCATCGGCCCCGGTGATTTCAGCGGCGACCAGCGCGTGGACATCCTCGCCCGCGAGTCTGCCACCGGCGTCCTCTGGCTCTACCGCGGCAACGGCACCGGCGGGTTCCTGCCGCGGGTCCGCGTCGGTTCCGGCTGGAACGCCTTCAACGCCCTGGTGGGACCGGCCGACATGAACGGCGACGGGGCCGCCGATGTGCTGGCGCGGGAGGCGGCCACCGGCGTCCTGTGGCTTTACCGCGGCAGCGGCACGGGCGGGTGGCTCCCCCGCATCCGGGTGGGCGCGGGCTGGAACGCGATGACCGCCGTCGTAAGCTCCGGTGACTTCAACGGCGACCGCAACCCGGACCTGCTGGCACGGGACACCGCCGGTGTCCTGTGGCTTTACCCCGGGCTCGGGACGGGGCAGTTCGCCTCCCGGGTGCGCATCAGTGCCGGCTGGAACGGGCTCGCCCCGCTCTTCTAGCCCGGTTTCGCCCCTTGCCACCATCTCAATGAGGGGGCGTGCGCCTAAAACACCCAACGTTTTTCCAAGCCACCGCCCCCACTGTAGTTGCGCGGGGCAACAACAAGAGCAGACCGCCCCGAAGGAGGCGAAGACCCATGCCAGAACAATCGGGAAGCAGGAACAACGTGTCCCGCCGCACCCTGTTGCGGCTCGGCGCGGCCGGAGGTGCCGGCGCGGCCGTCGTCGCCGCCGAGGGCTGGGCCGGTCCGCTGCTCGCGCAGAAGGGACTCCTTTCGCCCGACGGCGCGTTCGCCGCCTCGTCCACCGCCCTGGGCGACCTGCTGTTCTACATCGAGGCATTCCCCACGAGCCCGCTGATCCTGTCGCCGTTCAAGGACCAGTTGCCCGTCCCCAGGGCCCTGGCCCCGGTGCCGGCCGTAGGTGACGGCATCACCAAGGGCTACACCGAGTGGAATGATCCTCCGGGCCCGGGGCAGGGACAGCAGAGTTCCTTCAAGAATGAGCAGCACCAGATCTGGCCTTCCAAGCTGAACTACCCGGACCCGCTTGTCTACAAAATCGACCTGCTCCTGCGGCAGCATGCGTTCACCACCTCGCAGGTCCTGCCGATCGACGCGAACGGCAGGCCCACGATCTCGTTCGACGAGAAGCGCAAGACGTACCCGGCCGGCACCAGGCGCACGCTGCCGCTCAGCACGATCTACGGGTTCAACGGCACCTTTCCCGGCCCGATGATCAACGCCGAGTACGGCAAGCCCGTCCTGGTGCGGTTGGAGAACCGCCTCGACGAGAACCCGCTGAACCTGGACCGCCAGGACTTCGGCTCGCCGGACTGGTCCTTCCTGACCCACCTGCATAACGGCCACACCGCACCGGAAAGCGACGGCAACCCGCACTACTCCATGGTGAACGGCCCCAAGTACGAGGGGTACCTGCCAAAGACCTTCTGCGACAACCTGTACCTGAACTGGCCCGCCGGGAACGATGACCGTGAAAAGCAAAGCTTCTTCTGGTTCCACGACCACCGGATGGACCACACCGGCTCGAACGTCTACAAGGGCATGGTGGGCCTGTACCCGATCTACGATCCCAAGAACGGCCTGGACATGGGCAACGAGCGCCAGGGCCTGCGGCTGCCAGGGGTCCGGAAGGACAACCCGGACGGGTCCTTCGACGTGGACTACGACATCCCGCTGGCGATCTTCGACTGCCGGCTCGACGACGGCGTCACCATGCACCAGGACATCCACGACGTGCAGAAGGAGTTCCCGGACGCCAAGAATCCGGCCAAGCACCCGGAGTGGTGGGGCAAGACCTTCTACAAGCACTTTCCCAACCACGGGTTCGTGGGCGACATCTTCACGGTGAACGGCACGGCCTTCCCGGTGCTGGAGGTGAAGCGGCGCAAGTACCGCTTCCGGTTCCTGGACGCCTCAGTGGCGCGCATCTACGAGTTCAAGCTGATGAGCTCCACGAAGGGCCCCAGGACGTCGGCGTCACTGGGCTACAAGGGTGATGAGCTCGAGGGGCAGTACCGCATCCCGGACGCGCAGCAGTGCATGCAGTTCACCCAGATCGCGTCCGACGGCGGGTTGCTGCCGTTCCCGATCGAGCGCGATTCCTTTGAGCTGTGGCCCGCCAAGAGACGCGAAGTGGTGGTCGACTTCAGCCGTTACCAGGACGGCACCCCCACCACTAAAGGTGACGTCATCTACCTCACCAACGTGATGAAGATGCCCAACGGGCGGATGTGGTCCAACTCGTCCCGCTTCTCTCCGGACCCGAACTACAAGGTGCCGGTCCTGAAGATCGTGATCGGCGACGACGCCCCCGACAACAGCCAGATCCCGGTGAAGATGCGCGACCTGCCGCCGCTGCCGGGCAACTGGCAGACCCTGCTGGACAACCGGCTGATCTTCGAGGTTGAGCGCGGCTCGGGCGGCGGCGAAACGGAATGGCTCATCAACGGCAAGCCCTTCGTGCCGGACACGGTGGCGACAAGTTTGAAGAACCGGGCCGGCCGCTCCCCTCTGGCGCAGCAGCGGAAGGGCAGTTTCAACCTCTGGGAGATCCGCAACGGCGGCGGCGGCTGGGTCCATCCCTTCCACCTGCACATGGAGGAGCACCGCACCGTCATGCGGAACGGCCGGGACGTGACCAGGGGCGGCGACAAGGCCCATCCGGACGATGTCTCCCGTGAGGACCTGGTGGCCCTGGATCCCGGCGAGTCGGTGATCATCTACCGCGGCTTCCGGGACTTCGTGGGCCCGTATGTGGCCCACTGCCACAACCTTGCCCACGAGGACCACGCCATGATGTTCGGCTGGGAGATCACGCCATGACGGCGGTCCCGTGGCGAACGGTCATCCCGCTGGCGGCGATGATGGCCTACGCCGACGGGTTCTGGATCGTCTCACTCAGGGGCGCCGTGGGGGCCATCGAACGCACCCAGGAGCCCTTTGTGAGCTGGCTCCGGGAGTCAACCGCGCTGCTCCCGGTGTTTGTCCTGGCGGTCATCGCGGCCCTGACGCTGGCGCTGCGCTGGTTCGGGCCGGTGTTGTCGGGCAGGAAGGCCTTCTGCACGGCTGCGTTGCTGGTTGCCGCGGCCGGCACCCTGGCCGGAACGCTCACGCTGGCTGCAAGTGAAGCCTGGGACTACGCCCTGCAGCACGAGCTGATGGGCACCATGCACCATGCGGGCTCCGGACAGTCTGTGGAACAGCTAAACCAGGCGTCGCTGGGACTGCAGCTGGCCGCTCTGGGCTATGGCGCCGGCCTGCTCCTGGCCACCAACCTCGTGGTCACCGGCTGGACGGTGGCGATCCTGGGCGGGCGGCTGGACGTCAGCCGCCCGCCGAAGGCGGCCCCTCACCGCACCCGCCTTGCGCGGATCGCAGGCATGGACCTCAGGCAGACGCTGGCGGCGGTGGCACTGTTTGGCTGTGCTGCCATCCACCTCGCGGTCATCCCGGGCCACCTCGACCACTGGGTGGTCGCCAGTGCTTTCTTCCTCGCCCTGGCGCTGGCGGAGGTAGTGGGCGGCGTCCTGCTCCTCGGCCGGCCCGGCCGGAACGTCCTGGTTGCTGTCGCCGCCGCCTGCGTGGTTCCGCTCGCGCTGTGGCTGTGGTCCCGGACCTCGGGGCTGCCGGTCGGGCCCAACCCCGGCACGGCGGAACCCGTGGGCCTGGCTGACGTGGCCGCGGGACTCCTGGAACTTGGCACCCTGGTGATCGCCGTCGTCCTGTTTCGCAGCAGGCACCGGGGAACAGCCGGGACGGAGAGGCGGACAGCGGCGTCGGCCCACGTCCGTGCACTCGCAGTGGTGGGCGCCGTCGCCATCGGATCCCTGGGCGTAGCCGGTGCCGTTCCCGGGTGGCTTGGCGACGTTGGCACCCCGGGGAACACCACGCACGGCATCCCCCATTAGGGCTATTTCACTGCACAGCTGACACGGCGACGGCGGTCCTTTTCCGGGGGGTCGCCGTCGCCGTTGTGGCGAGAAATTCTGGTAACAGGCAATTTACATTCCTGAAACCTAAGGCTGTTTCCGGAGTCCTATGTTGTGGAGACTAACGGCATTCGTCAGGTCTCAGCAAAATGCCACCCACCGATTTTTTGAGTGGAGTTCGAAATGAACGCTGGAGATGTTGCCTGGATCCTCGCAAGTTCTGCACTGGTGTGCATGATGATTCCCGCCCTGGCCCTCTTCTATGGAGGCATGGTGGGTTCGCGCCGGATCCTGAACATGATGATGATGTGCTTCGGCGGGGCCAGCCTGGTGGCCGTGCTGTGGGCACTGTTCGGTTACTCGCTGGCCTTTGGCAATTCCGTGAACGGACTGGGCCTGATCGGGGACATCACGCAGTACGCGGGCCTGGAGCCAATGCTGAAGGACAATCCCGACGCCGCCCTGCCGGCGGCGCTGTTTACGGCCTTCCAGCTGTTTTTCGCGTGCGTCACCACCGCGCTGGTGGCCGGGGCGGCCGCCGGCCGGATGAAGTTTGGTGCCTGGATGGTGTTCGCAGGGGTGTGGGCCACACTGGTGTACTTCCCCATCGCCCACTGGGTCTTCGCGTTTAGCTCCGCGGACGGCTCGGTGGCGGGCGGCTGGATCGCCAGCGGTATTAAGGCCATCGACTTCGCCGGCGGAACCGCCGTGCACATGAACGCGGGCGCCGCCGCCCTCGCCCTCGCGCTGGTGCTCGGCCGCAGCTCCGGCTGGCCGAAGATGGAGCATACCAAGCCGCACAGCCGGCCCCTGGTGCTGGTGGGCGCCGGCCTGCTCTGGGTCGGCTGGTTCGGGTTCAACGCCGGATCCGCACTGACCGCGGGCCACTCGGCGTCGGTGGTGTTCCTCAACACGGCCGTGGCTGCAGCCGCCGGCCTGCTCGCCTGGGCACTCGTGGAACGGATCCGGCACGGCGCCACCACCAGCATGGGTGCGGCCTCAGGCCTCGTCTCCGCCCTCGTGGCCATCACCCCCGCCTGCGGCGCGGTCAGCCCGCTTGGCGCCGTGGCCATCGGCGCCATCGCCGGCGCTGTCTGCTCGCTGGCTATCGAGTGGAAGTTCCGCCTGGGCTTCGACGACTCACTCGACGTGGTGGGCGTGCACCTGGTGGGCGGCATCATCGGCACGCTCCTGATCGGCATCTTCGCCACCAGCAGCGCCCCGAACGGGGTCAGCGGCCTGCTGTACGGCGGCGGGCTGCAGCAGTTGGGCATCCAGTCACTCGCGACCGTTGCCGTGCTGGCCTACTCCTTCGGCCTGACCTGGGTGATCGCCAAGGTGGTTGACATGGCCATGGGCCTGCGCATCCACGAAGCCGACGAACTCCGCGGCATCGACATCGCGGCCCACTCCGAATTGGCCTACCTCACAGATGAGGACCCCGTAAACCTCGGTTCCTCACCCCGGACCTGAACCAGATCCTTCACGACCACCAGATCCTTCGTGAACGCCAGCGGCCCGATGGTCTCGGGGGCGGCGGCAAGGTCGAACTGCGCCGTGTACCCGGTGTTCAGGTACAGGTGCTTGGCCTCCGGCTGGCGCGGGCCCGTGGTGAGGTAGACGCTGCCGTACCCGCGCTCCGCTGCCAGCCGCTCCAGCTCCGCCAGCACCCGCCGGGCCAGGCCCCGCCGCCGGTGCGCCGAGTGCGTCCAGATCCGCTTGAACTCGGCGGTATCCGCGTCATACCGGCGGAAGGCCCCGCCGGCCACGGACTCGCCGTCCTCCTGGATGATCAGCAGGGCGCCGTGCGGCGCCTCGAATTCCTCGGCCGGGTACCTGTTCAGTTCCTCCGCTGCCCCGTCCCGGCCGAACAGGTCCCCGTAGCGGGAGTCGTATTCGACGGCGAGCTCATCCAGGAGCGGACGGACCCGCGGATCGTGCATGGGCACTTCGAGGACGGTGAGCGGAGAGCATGACACTGCTGTGAGGATCCTTCGGGCCAGGGCGTCGTTCTCCCGGAACGGCGCGGCGTTGGTGTTGGGCCGGGCGAACGCGCCCGCTCCCCAGCCGGAGGTGCCGGGGCCGATGCCGAACAGGCGGCTCCGCGGTTCTCCCCCACGGCCCACGATCCGGTGGCCCGAGGTGATCAGGAGCCTGCCGGTGGAGTGCGGGCCGTCGGACGTGAGCAGGTGCTGCTCGGCCCCCAGGCCGGTGCCGTGCAGCGAGCGCAGCAGCGGATTCGCGGAGCGCGCCACAGCGGGACCGGGAAGCCGGGCCTCGATGAAGGCCCTGGCCCGCACGCTCACCGGTGACTGCGCCGACCTCGCCACGAACTCGCCGGTGGCATCGTCTGCGGCAACCGCCAGTCCCGGTCCCAGGAACTGCAGCAGCCCGGCGCGGTGGAGGGCCAGCATTTCACGGAGGCGGCGGGGCGGCGGACCGGAATCCACGAAGCTGAAGAACCCGTGCCACCAACCGTGCACTTCCTCCTGCGAACGGGCGTTCAGCCGTTCGGGCGGGACGATCCTGCCCAACTCCATGTACACCTTCAGCAGGGCCATGAACAGCGCCAGCGTTTCGGGATGGTCGGGCCCTGTCCGCAGTTCGAGGTCATGCTCGATGTAGCCGGCCACCGCTGCCTGGACCTCATCGTGGCCGGCAAAGAGCTGCCCGCCGAACGGCTTGTCCAGCCGTTCCAGGTCCAGGTGCAGCGCCGGGTCCGGAACCGCCGCGGCAACCAGCTCCTGGCGGGCACTGCTGTACCAGTCCAGCGCGGCGAACCGCGCGGCAAAATCGTCCCAGCCCAGCGCCACCCGCTCCGGGCTGCCGGTGAACAATTCCCGGTAGTAGCCGTAGCCGGCGTCCTTTGCGATCAGGGGCCAGAGGTGGCTGCGGAAGTCCAGTTCGGCATGCTCCGCCAGTAGCGCGCCCACGGCGTCGGCCGTAAAGAACCTGGGCGCCGCCACCGGTTCGCCGCGCAGGGCCACGGAGATCTTGGAGTGGAACGGCACGCCCCGGCGCGACCCGGCCCACAGCCGGGGTTCGGCTCCGGACGGAAGGTAGCGCAGCCCGCCGTCGGACGTCTCCTCGAAACGGCCGCCGCGGCCTTCGGTGAGCAGCACCAGCAAATCCACAAACGCCAGCCCCATGCCGGCGATGATGACGTTCTGGCCGGCGGCGATCGGGGAATAGTCGACGTCGGTGGTGTAGCTGGGTGCCGCATGGAACCCGCCGTGTGTGGCCGCGAACGCGGACCAGGCGGCCGAGCGGGCATCCGGCTCGGCGTCGGTGTGCCCCAGCGCCGTGATCACGACGTCGGCGTGCAGGGCGGCGCCGCCGGCCAGCCGCACGCTGTACCCCCCGCCGTCGGAAATTCCAGCGTTGTCTGGTTCTGCGCTGATGGGTTCGACGTTGACGGCGGTGTCGCGGTGGACGGTGACACGGACGTCGCTGCCCAGGGCGCGGACAGCACGCCGGAAGAACCACTCCAGGTACTTGCTCTGCAGTTGCCGGGTAGGGAAGGTGGCGCCCGTCAGCGAGTGCAGCTGTTCCCTCAGGTGCGGCGGCAGGGCCGGCACGTCGGTGATGGATCCGTCCAGGATGCCGGCAGCCCAGGCCGCGAGCCCCGGGCCGTCGATGGCCGGCCCCTCGCAGACCACGGAGGAGTCGGTGAACATGGTGACGTCGGCCGCCGTGGAATTCAGCATCAGGCCGGGGTTCTGGTCGTAGCGCCAGATCCTGCCGGAACCCGGCTCGTGCGGCTCCACGATATGGATGTGCAGGGGACCTGCCGCCAATTCCGGCCTGTTGGCCGCGAGCCGTTCGAGGATGCCGGCCGTGCGCGGACCGCCGCCGATGAAGACCACGGATGGGTGCTGCGCTGGCATCGGAAACTCCTGGTTGTAAGGGGCCGGGAGCCCTCAATCTAGGGTCTGGAGAAACCCCCGGTCGAGGGCCCTGTCACGGCCGTTCACCCCGCGTCATTGGGCGTAAATGAGAGCAAGAAATCGTCTTGTGACGCCCCGCTAAGCGGCGTGAACGAATGCAACGGAGCGCTTTGCCGGACCTTCCGGGCCGACCTAGATTTGCAGCCAACTACCCCCGAAGACCACCCGGAAGAAGCGAGATGGCGCATGAGTTCAGCAGCAACCAGGACGTCCCAGTCCTCCACGGAGACACCGGCCGCACCTGAGCCGCCGGCCGTCTCCGAAACCCCGGCTGCCGTCGCTTCGGGCTCTGCGGGAGAACCGCCTGCCCCCGAAACCCGCGCCGTCGTGGACTATGCCGACTACCGCCTGGTCCCCGCCCGCCGCCCATGGCGCTGGGTGGGCACCGCGGTGGTGGCACTCGGCGTGGCCGCCGTGGTGTGGTCGCTGGCCACGAACCCGCGCTGGGAGTGGGGCGTGGTGGCCCAGTGGTTTACCGCCCAGTCCGTGGTAAACGGCCTGGTGGAAACCCTCAAGCTCACTGCCATCTCCGGCGCGCTGGGCTTTATTCTCGGCTTCATCCTCGCCCTCATGCGGCTGTCCGCATCGCCGCTGCTGGTCTCCGTGTCCTGGACGTTCTCGTGGATCTTCCGGTCCACGCCGCTCCTGGTCCAGATGCTCCTCTGGTACAACCTGGGCTACCTCTACGAGAAGATCAGCCTGGGCATCCCGTTCACGGACATCCGCTTCTTCGAGGTGCAGACCACCACCCTGATCAGCCAGTTCGCGGCGGCCGTGCTTGGCCTGACGCTGAACCAGGCTGCGTACTCGGCGGAGATCATCCGCGGCGGCATCCTGTCCGTGGACCAGGGCCAGCTCGAGGCTGCCGCGGCCCTCGGCATTCCCGCCTGGCGCCGCTCCACCCGGATTGTGCTGCCCCAGGCCATGCGCGCCATCCTGCCCACGGCCTTCAACGAGATCATCGGCTTGGTCAAGGGCACGTCAATCGTCTACGTCCTGGCTTACTCGGAGCTCTTCTACACGGTCCAGGTCATCTACAACCGCACGCAGCAGGTCCTGCCGCTGCTGCTGGTGGCCACGCTCTGGTACGTGGTGATCACCTCCGTGCTCAGCGTCTTCCAGTACTACATCGAACGCCACTACTCCAAGGGAGCCGTGCGCACCCTGCCCCTCACGCCGCTGCAGAAGGCCCGAAAGTTCTTCGCCACCCACGCACCGGTCAACACCGCCGGAAGGAAATGATCCCGATGAGCACAACTCTTGAGGCCCCCGCGGCCACCCGCGGACTGGTGGAGATCACCAAGGTCAGGAAGTCCTTCGGCGCCACCGAGGTGCTGAAGGGCATTTCCCTCACGGTGGAGCCGGGCGGCGTGGCCGTCATCGTGGGACCTTCCGGTTCCGGGAAGTCCACCCTGCTGCGGACCATCAACCACCTCGAAAAGGTCGATGCCGGCTTCATCGCCATCGACGGCCAGCTGGTGGGCTACCGGGTCAAGGGCAACAAACTGCACGAGCTACCCGAGAAGGAGATCCTGAAGCAGCGCACCGAGATCGGCATGGTGTTCCAGAACTTCAACCTGTTCCCGCACCTCACGGCACTGGAGAACGTTGCCGAGGCGCCCGTCGTCGCACCGCGTCCCGGAAAAGCCGGCCGCTCACAGGCGGAGGCCCGCGAGCGCGGCCTCGAACTCCTGGACCGCGTGGGCCTGCGGGACCGTGCCGGCGCGTATCCGCGCCAGCTCTCTGGCGGCCAGCAGCAGCGCGTCGCCATTGCCCGCGCACTGGCCCTGGACCCGAAAATCCTGCTCTTCGACGAGCCCACCTCGGCCCTCGACCCCGAACTGGTCAACGAGGTCCTGGACGTGATCCGCGAGCTGGCAAAGTCCGGCACCACCCTGGTCATCGTCACGCACGAGATGGGCTTTGCCCGCGACGTGGCGGACACCGTGGTGTTCATGGACCAGGGCCAGATCGTCGAACAGGGCAAACCCCAGGAAATTTTCACCAACCCGCAGGAAGAACGCACCCGGAGTTTCTTCTCCAAGGTGATCGAGCCCGCCTTCAACATCTAAGGAACTCCCATGGCACTCTTCTCTTCACGTCCGCTGCCCGCCGTCGTCCTTCTCGGCACTCTGCTGGGCACCGCGGCACTGTCCGCCTGCTCCGATCCCGGCGCCGCCGCCTCCGGCGGTTCCGCGGCAGGTGCGGCGACGACGGCGGCCCGCAACGGCGTCGTCTACAACACCTCCCCCGACCAACAGCGGATCCGCGCCGAAAAGGACGCGGCACTGGCGGCCAAGGTGCCTGCACTGATCGGCAACGACGGCAAGCTCACGGTGGCCACCACGGCCGGCTCCATCCCGCTGTCCTTCCACGCCACGGACGACAAGACGCCCATTGGCTCCGAGATTGACCTTGCGCAGCTGGTGGCCGACAAGCTGGGACTGGAGCTGGACATCCAGGTCACCTCGTGGGAGAACTGGCCCCTGAAAACCCAGTCCGGCGACTTCGAGGCCGTGTTCTCCAACGTGGGCATCAACAAGGAACGGGTGAAGCTGTTCGACTTCGCCACCTACCGCGCCGCCTACATGGGCTTCGAAGCGAAGAAGTCCTCGTCCCACAACATCCAGGGCGCGGACGACATCTCCGGCCTGAAGGTCTCCGTGGGCTCCGGCACCAACCAGGAGAAGATCCTGCTGGCGTGGAACAAGGAGCTCGAGGCCAAGGGCAAGGAACCCGCCAGCCTGCAGTACTACTCCTCCGACGCCGACACCATCCTGGCCCTGTCGTCCGGCCGGACGGACCTGAATATCGCGCCCTACCCCTCCACGGTCTACCGGGAAAACACGCGCGACGACCTCAAGGTGGTGGGCAAGGTCAACGCCGGCTGGCCGTCCGAGACCGTGGTGGCCGCCACCACGCTCAAGGGCAACGGCCTGGCACCGGCGGTCACCGAGGCGCTGAACTCCGTCATCAAGGACGGCTCCTACGCCAAAGTGCTGGACCGCTGGGGGCTGTCCGAGGAAGCCCTGCCGGAGTCCAAGACCGTAACCGAGGCCAACTTTGCGGGCACCCAGGGGACTTCCAAGTGAAGTTCCAGGTCCTCGACATCATTCCGCACCTGAAGAATCCGGTCACCGGGGAAATCGTTTCCACCGCCGACCGGCTGAACCAGGTGGTGCAGACTGCACAGCGCGCCGAGGAGCTCGGGTATGACAGCTTCTCCGTGGGCGAGCGCCATGCCGGCGAGTTCATCTCGTCCTCCCCCACCACGGTGCTCGCCGCCATCGCGGCGGTCACGTCCCGGATCCGGCTGCAGACCGGCGTCACTGTCCTGTCCGTCCTGGATCCGGTGCGCGTCGCGGAGGATTACGCCACGATTGACCAGCTCAGCCGCGGCCGGCTGGAACTGGTGATCGGCAAGGGCAACGAGGTGCTGCAGTACCCGCTCTTCGGCCTGGACCTGGCGGACCAGTGGGACCTGCTGGAGGAGAAGTACGCCCTGCTGCGCCGGCTCTGGCGCGAGGAGGACGTGACCTGGTCCGGCCGATTCCGTCCCGCGCTCACCGACCCGACCACCACTACTCCCCGCCCCTTCGGGGGGTCCCCCCGGATTTGGCACGGGTCTGCTACAACCAGGACCTCGGCGGCGCTGGCTGCACGCTGGGGCGATCCGCTGTTCACCGCCAACGCCATCCAGCCGCGGGAAAACTACAAGGTGCTCATCGACCACTACGTGGAGGAGTATGAGCGCCACGGCCACGACCCGCGGCACCGCTACCTGGGCTCGGGCAGCGGAGCCGGCGGCGTGTTTATCGCCGACACCACGCAGGAGGCCAAGCGCCAGTACGGCCCGGTATACGAGGGCCTCACGGCTGCGCGCAACGTGCCGGGGAACAACTCGCCGTTCCGGGACATCGACCAGGCGGTGGCGGAGGGCCCGGCCCTGGTCGGCAGCCCGGAACAAGTGATCGACAAGATCCTCAGCTACCACGAGCTGTACGGGCACGACCTGCAGTCCGTCTCGCTGCCCACCACGCTGCCCTTCGAACAGCAGCTGGAGATCCTGGAGCGGTTCGCGCTCGAGGTGATCCCGGCCGTCCGCGAATCAGCCCCCACCACCCTCTGGGAATCCGCGGATCCCTTCGGCGGCCGGCCCGGTTTCGCGGGAGCCACCGAACCGGACGCAGCCGCCGCCGTCAGCACTGACCACGACAACCACAGGAGCCATGATGCCCACGTCTACGCACACTGAATCGGATTCCAGCACAGCAGTCTTCGCCGCCGAATGGGAACAGTGGCACGCCGCCCATGAGCGCCGCCGCGCCGATCCCCACGGCTTCCTCGCCGTCACCCACCTGCACTGGCTCGGAGCCGAACCCTCCCGGCTCGAAGGCGTTCCCGGCATCTGGAGCGTGAAGGACGACGCCGTCACGGTGGTTCTGGAGGCGGGCGAAAGCCTGCTGCGGGCCGGCAAGGAACTGAACAGCGGCGCGCCGAACGCTGAGGGCGGGATCGCCGTCGTCTTCGATCCGATCGCCGAACGTGAGGGAATCAACCTCACGGCGGGTCCCGCCGTCGTCGAACTCGCCAAGCGCGGCGGTGAGTACATCGTGCGGCCCCGGCACCCGGAGAACCCGCTGCTCAACGAGTACCGCGGCACGCCGGCCTACGCGCCGGACGCACGCTTCGCCGTCGAGGGTACGTACGTGCAGTTCGAGGAGCCCCGGCCCACCACCGTGGGGGCCGCCGTCGAGGGCATCGTGCACGTGTACGAAGCGCCCGGCGAGATCCGTTTCGAACTGGATGGCCAGGACCTCACGCTTACGGCCTTCAACGGCCACGGGCCGGGCACGCTGTCCGTGCTGTTCACCGACGCCACGTCCGGCAAGACCACCTACGGGGCGAACCGTTCGCTCACGGTGGGTGCACCCGACGCGGACGGCCGCGTGATCCTGGATTTCAACCGCGCGGTGAACCTGCCGTGCGCCTACACCGACCTCGCCACCTGCCCGCTGCCGCCGTCCGAAAACCGCCTTGAGGTGGCCATCGAAGCAGGCGAACAGATCCCCCACGAAAGGCAGGCCGGCCAGTGAACACGACTTCTACCAACGCACCCCGGCAGGGCTTCCTCGCCCTGGAACTCGACGGCGACGGCGCCCACCCCGCCGCCTGGCGCAAGGCCCGGCACACTCCCGCCGAACTCCTCGACGGGACCCGGGTCCGCGCCACGGTACTGGCCGCCGAGTCGGCCGGGTTCCACGTGGCGACATTCGCTGACGGATCACTGCCGGCCGCCTCTTCCGACGCCGGTGGCCGCGACATCCCCGGGCGGCTGAACGCCCTGCAGCGGGCCGCCTTCGCCGGGCCCGTCACCGGCTCCATCGTGCTGGTCCCCGAGGTGGACACCGTCTACACGGAGCCGTTCCACATCTCGACGCAGCTGGCCAGCCTGGACTACGTCTCCGGCGGCCGGGCGGGCTGGCTGGTGGCGGCATCGGACAAGGTTGCGGATGCTGCCGCTGTTGGACGGTCCCATGTTTCCGGCGAGGGGCTGGGCCGGGAGGCTGCCGACTCCGTCGAGGTCAGCCGCCGGCTCTGGGACTCCTGGGAGGACGACGCCGTGATCCGGGACGTCGCCACCGGGCGGTACATCGACGTCGACCAGCTGCACTATGTTGACTTCGAAAGCACCGTTGACTTCGAGAGTGCGGCCGGCGCCGGCTACTCGGTCAAGGGCCCGTCCATCATTCCCCGGCCACTGCAGGGCCAGCTGCCGGTCCTGGTGCCGGCCGGCCTGCTGAATGCGGACCAGCTGTCAGCCGGGGCAGCTGATGCCCTCCTTGTTTCCGCGCCCACCCCAGAGCTGCTGGCCGGGGAGGCTGCCGAGGCCCGTGCCGCCGCTCCCGGGGCAGCCATCATCGCGGAGCTCGACGTCGTCCTCGACTCCCGCGGGCAGAGCGCCGCCGGGCGGCTCGCCGAGCTGGATGCGTACACCCCGTGGCAGAGCAGCCGTGCACGGTTCGTCGGCAGCGCAGCGGAACTCACCGGGCTGCTGGCATCCGTTCTGGAGACTGCCGACGGCGTGCGTCTGCACCCTGCGGTGCTGGACGTGGACCTGGAGGAGCTGGCCCAGCTGGTGCTTCCCGCCCTCCGCCGCCGGGGCCTGCTGGCAACCCCGCAGCCCGGCTCCACGTTCCGCGACCTGTTGGGCCTGCAGCGCCCTGCCAGCCGGTATGCCGCTGCCACCATATCCGCTAGCTCCGCGGCCGATCACTAGGGAGAAACCCATGACAGACACACACATCGGCAACGGCTTCGTGCCCTCCGGCCAGCTGCAGCTGGGCGTTTTCTTCCAGGGCGTTAATTCAGGCACCGTCTGGAAGTCGGCCGAATCGGGATCACAGACGGACTTCGAATCCTTCCGCCGCATCGCCCAGACCGCGGAGCGGGGCCTGTTCGCCGCGTTCTTCCTCGGCGAGGGACTGCGGCTGCGGGAGCACCTCGGCCGCCCGCACGCCCTGGACGTCGCCGGCCGGCCGGACGCACAGACCATGCTGGCCGCACTGGCTTCCGTGACCAGCAGCATCGGGCTGGTGGCCACGCAGAACACCACCTACAACGACCCCGCGGATCTCGCCCACCGGCTCGCCTCGCTGGATCTGCTCTCCGGCGGCCGTGCGGCGTGGAATGTGGTCACCACGGACAACGCCTGGACCGGCGCGAACTTCCGCCGCGGCGGCTACCTGGACCACGCCGACCGGTACGTCCACGCCGAAGCGTTCGTCACCACGGCCAAGCGGATCTGGGACTCCTGGGCGGACGGCGCCATCGCTTCGAGCCCTGCCGCTGCCGCCTGGGCCGCGCCGGGTTCGGCCCGGCCCGTGCACCACGAGGGCAAGCACTACACGGTGGACTACGTTCCCCGGCTGCCGCGCAGCGCCCAGTACCGTCCGGTGCTGTTCCAGGCCGGCGACTCGCCAGAAGGCCGCGACTTCGCGGCCCGGCAGGCCGACGTCATCTTCTCTGCGCACCCGAAGCTCGACGACGCCCTGGGCTTCCGCCGCGACATCGTCCAGCGCACGGTCAATGCCGGCCGCGGTGCAAACGACGTCAAGATCATGCCCGCGAGCGAGTTCATCCTTGCGGCCACGCCGGAGGAGGCACTCGAGAAGAAGAACTGGGTGCGGAGCCTGCAGATCGGGCCCGAACAGGCCGTCGCCTACCTCGAACAGTTCTGGGGCCGCGAGCTGCAGGAATTCGATCCGGACGGCCCGCTGCCGGAGATCGATCCCGTGGTGGAGGAGACCTCCGAGACCCGCGGCAGCGGTTTCCACGGCGCCAAGGCGAAGCAACTGGCGGACCAGTGGCGGGCTGAAGCCAAGGACAAGGGCCTCAGCATCCGGCAGTTCGTCTCCGCACGGACCAGCCGCGGGGACTCCAGCTTCACGGGATCCTATACAGAGGTGGCGGACCGCCTGGCGGAGTATGCCCGCACAGGTGCGGTGGACGGCTTCAACATCTCGCCATGGCTGATCCCCACCGGCCTGGACGACATCGTCAACCACCTCGTCCCGGAGCTGCAGGAGCGCGGCGTCTACCCCACCGGGTACGCCGGGTCTACGCTGCGCGAGAACCTCGGGCTGGCGACGCCGGTCCGGCAGCCGGACTCCGTCGGCGTGGAAGTCTAGGCACATGGGCAGCGTCTCCGGCGGCGAGGACCGCAGCACCCCCGAGCGGAACACCCGCGGGCCCTATGCGCTCGGCCACGACGACGACGCCGCCGACACCATCCGGCTCCAGCTGACCGTCCGGGAACTGCTCCTGTAACAACCCCATCGATTGCTCCATAGGTGCCCTTTTCGAACCTCATAACGGCACCTGTGGAGCAGTCGATTGAGGTTTAAACTCAGGGGGACCCGGCTTCGTCAGGTGGCCACGAGTGACAGGAAATCCTCAATCCATGTCTGCACTCGGCCGTCGTCCAGGTGCAGTCCGTGCCTGCCGCCGTCGACCTTTATCAGCTGCGCGCCCGGAATCCGTTCCGCCATCGCGACGGCGTTCGCAGCAGGCGCCAGGGCATCCTCGCTGCCGTGGATGATCAGGGTCGGGGCCTGGATTTGCGCAAGAACATCCCACGCATCATGCAGCCGGCTTGCCCTGAAGTGCCTGCTTTTGACCGCAGCGGAGGCCTGCACCCGAAAGAACGCGGCTACAACCCCGGGATTTCGCTCCACAAAGGCGGGGCTGAAGAACAGCGGCACCATGCGTGCCGGGTCACCGCTGGTGAGTGCGGCAGTGGCGGCAGCGCTCCGGCCTGGTCCCCTGGCGTCGCCGGCACTTGTTGCGGCCAGGACGAGCGACGCCACCCGGGAGGGGAAGTCCACTGCCATCCACTGCGCAGCGCGGCCACCCATCGAGTGCCCATAGACGTGGGCCCTGTGGACGCCGACCGCATCCAGAACGGCAACCGCGTCCGCCGCAAAGGCACGCGTGGTGTAGTTTTCCGCGCTGCCTTCCGAGCTGGCGCCGATTCCACGGTGGTCGAAACGGATGACCCGGAACGAACGGGCCAGACCAGGCACCACCGGGTCCCAGCCGGCCATTCCCGTCGCCTGCCCCGCCACAAGCAGCAGCGGTTCGCCGCGGCCTTCCTCCGTCCAGGCAAGCTCCGCCCCGTCGGGGGTCACGGCCTTTTTCAACGGGGTCACCTGTTCAATGTACCCGCAGGGCGTTGGCCCGAGGATAGGGCAGTGAACGATTGGACCGCCAAAGCGCGAACGTACACTTGTGGCCCCATTTCGCCGCGGAAATGGGGCCACAAGTGTACGTTCGCGCTGTTGGAGTGCTTGGTTCAGGAGGCGTTGGCGCCTGCCGGAGTGCTCCAGTCCGTCGCGGGCTGGGCTTCGACGTTGTTGAAGGTGTAGAGGTGGATGCCCGCGAGTGCAGGTTCCGTGGCGGCCAGTTCCGAGACCAGGGACGTGGATGAGTAGCTGCCGGCGTTCAGGAGCCGGCGCGCGAGCGGTCCCTTGCGGTTCAGGAACTTCAGCGACGGACCAACCCCGATCTTCGTGGCCAGCGAGATCAGCTTGGCCTTGGGGACGGCCCCGGCCACTCCCGCCCAGATGGGAAGGCCGACACCCTCGCGGCGGAGCAGTTCGGCGTACCAGCCGATCCGGGTGGCCGAGAAGCACATCTGGGTGACCACGCTCGAGGCCAGATGCTGCTTCTCCAAGAGTGCATCGAGCATGTCCAGCTCGTTGCGCTTCGGATGGCCTTCCGGATATCCGGCCACGCCGATGGCCATGCTTCCGCCGGTCAGTTCGGCAATGTCCTCCATGAGCCGGAGGCTGTTGCCATAGGGACCGGCGGCTTCCACGGCATCGCCACCGATCGCGAAAACCTCGGTGATGCCCGCGGCCTCGCACTCGCGTAGCAGGCCCGCCAGCTGGGTCCGGCTGCTGAGGCCCCGAGCGGCCAGGTGGGGAATCACGTTGTAGCCGAGCCCGCCCAGCTGCACGGCGGCCCGCACGGTGGCCTCCGGCCCGTGGTGCGGCAAACAGGTCACCGTCAGCGTGGATCCGGCAGGAACGTGCGCCTGGACGTCGCGGATGATGCCGTCCGTGGGAATGATCTCCAGACGCACCGGCAAGTGGTTGAATCGCACGTTTGTCACCGCAGGATGACCGTCCGGTTCCCGGACAGGATGATTCTTCCTTCGGCGTGCCAACGCACAGCGTTCGTCAGGGCCTTGCACTCCGCGTCCTTGCCCACGGACGCCAGGTCCGCGGGGGTGTAGGTGTGGTCGACCTCGATCACCTGCTGCGCGATAATCGGGCCCTCATCAAGCTCTGAATTGACGTAGTGCGCCGTGGCGCCGACCGTCTTCACCCCGCGCTCATGCGCCTGGTGGTAGGGCTTTGCGCCCTTGAAGCTGGGCAGGAACGAGTGGTGGATGTTGATGGCCCTGCCGGCGAGCCGGGCGGTGGCCGAGTCACTGAGGACCTGCATGTAGCGGGCCAGGACCACCAGTTCGACGTCGAGCGCCTCCACGAGTTCCAGCAGGGCGCCTTCCGCTTCGGGCTTGGTGGCCGCTGTCACGGGGATGTGATGGAACGGGATTCCGTGCCAGGCCGCGAGCCCCGCCAGGTCCGGGTGGTTGGACACCACCGCTGCAATCTCCACAGGAAGTTCGCCGCTGCGGGCGCGGGCCAGCAGGTCGTTGAGGCAGTGGTCGTACTTGGACACCATCACCAGGATGCGCTGCTTGCGGTCGTGCCGCTCCAGGCGCCAGTCCATGCCCCATTCCCCGGCCAGCGGCGCGAAGCTTTCGCGGAGCTGTTCGACGGCGGTGGTGTCGCCGGCGGCAGTGTCACCCGGGGCGGCGGTTGAGGCGAAGTGCACCCGCATGTAGAAGTGCCCCGCGCTCCGGTCACCAAACTGCTTGAGGTCCACGATGTAGCACTCCTGCTTGAGGAGGAAATCCGCAACCGACTGGACGATCCCGAGCGAATCCGGGCAGGAGAAGGTGAGCACAAACTCCCCGGTTCCGGGCCCGCGGGACTGGGCCGCCGCCGTCGGGCCCGCCGCCGTCCGCTTTTCCTCGGTGCCGATCATCCCTGGACGCTCTCTTTCTCCTGCTGCCGGCTGTCCGCAACCTCGCGGACGGCGTTTTCCTCGGCGCGCAGCTCGTCCTGGAAGGCCTCGTAGCGGGCAATGTGGGCAGGCCGGCGGCGCAGCACCAGCCAGGCAGCACCGAGGAGGACGAACCAGACCGGTGTGACCAGCAGGGCGGCCAGCGTGTCGGGTTGAGTGGTGAGGGTCCACAGCACAAAGCCGAAGAACGCGAAGACCGCCCACACCATGGGAATGCCGCCAGGCATCTTGAACTTGGAGGCGGTGTGCAGATGCGGGCGCCGGCGGCGGAAGGCGATGTAGCTGGCGAGGATGATCGACCAGACGAAGACGAAGCAGACGGCAGAGACGGTGGTAACCATGTCGAACGCCTTGCCCACGTCCTGCCCGGCGTACATGAGCACCACGCCGGAGAGCAGCAGCACGCAGGACAGGAACAGGGCGTTGTTGGGTACCTTCCGGCGGGACAGGCTGCTGAAGACGGCTGGCGCATCCCCTTCCTCGGCCAGGCCGTAGACCATGCGCGAGGTGGAGTAGATGCCGGAGTTGGCCGACGACATCGCCGAGGACAGGACCACGAGGTTGACCACCGTGGCAGCCGCCCCGAGACCGGCCAGCGAGAACATGGCGATGAACGGGCTGTGGCCGGCGGCGAACTGGGTCCAGGGCGTGACGGACATCAGGATAATGAGGGCGCCCACGTAGAAGAGCAGCACGCGCACCGGAATGGAGTTGATCGCCTTGGGCAGGTTCCTCTCCGGGTTCTTGGCCTCGGCGGCGGTGGTGCCCACCAGTTCGATGCCCACGAACGCGAACACGGCGATCTGGAAGCCGGCCACGAAGCCCATGAATTCATTGGGGAAGAAGCCGCCGTGGCTCCACAGGTTGGTGAAGCTGGCCTGCCCGGAGTCGCTCTGGAAACCGGTGAAGATCATGAACATGCCCACGATGATCAGGGCAGCGATGGCGATGATTTTGATGAGGGCGAACCAGAATTCGGTTTCGCCGAAGGCCTTGACGGTGGTGAGGTTCAGCAGCAGCAGGATGGCCACGGTGGCCAGGCCGGGGATCCAGAGCGGCAGTCCCGGCCAGAGTTCACGGGAGTATCCGGCGATCGCGATGACGTCCGCAATTCCTGTGATCACCCAGCAGAACCAGTAGGTCCAGCCGGTGAAAAAGCCCGCCCAGGGGCCCAGCAGGTCGGCGGCGAAATCGCTGAAGGACTTGTAGTTGAGGTTGCTCAGCAGCAGTTCGCCCATGGCCCGCATGACGAAGAACAGCATGAAGCCGATGATCATGTACACGAAGATCACCGACGGCCCGGCCGCGGAAATGGTTTTGCCCGAACCCATGAACAGGCCGGTGCCGATGGCGCCGCCAATGGCAATCAGCTGGATATGGCGGTTGCTCAGCTGCCGCTCAAGGCGCGGAGCTTCCCCGGCCGGGGATGCAGGAGGGTGAATCGTCATAAGGAACTCCATTGTTCAAGTGGCGCCAATGGCCACACTGACAGGGTTCCTCCCCGCTCTGTACTGGACCTGAGAGATTCCGCGGACATGGTTGACCGCTTTGCACCTTCGGTGAGCCCGGGCACGCCAGGCTGCTTTTCAGAGTTGCCTCGCCGCGGCGGTACGTGGGCCTGAGAGTTTCCTGGGGAGGGTTTGCTCCTACGGCGCCCGCTGATGTACCGGCAGGGCTCTCCCGCCGCAGATCGTAAGCGTTTTCAATTATGAAAGCGAGGGCCGCGGTCCTGCCCTGGAAGCCCGGTCCGTGCCGGTCAGCCCAGTCCCGCTAGCCACCGGGTTCAGTGTGGTCTCGGTCACGAAGAATTGTCAAACCCCGGCTCCCCGAGGCCTTCACGATCCTCGCCGCGGAGGCTTGGCCCGACCGCGTTTTGGCATTCGCCGCCCAGTGCTGTACTGTGTGAGCCGAATCACCCACATCTTCATAGCCTTTCGAACCGTGGCGGGAGAGTCCTCCCAGTCATGCACCGGGCAGGCGCCGTAGGAGCAAATCCTCCCCAGGAATCTCTCAGGCCCCAGTACCGCCGCGGCGAGGCAACTCTGGAAAGCAGCCAAGCATTGTTTGGCTCACCGACGGTGCAAGCGGACACCCGTGTCCGCGGAATCTCTCAGGTCCAATACAGAGCGGGGAGGAACCCAAATCCATGCCGTGCCACCCCTGGCCGGCCAGACCTGGAGTTCCTCATGACGATTCAATCGCTTCCGTCAACGTTCGCTGACCGGCATATCGGCGCCCGCCGCCAGGCCGACATCGACACCATGCTCAAGCACGTCGGCTATGACACGGTCGACGGCCTGGTTGACGCCGCCGTTCCGGCCTCCATCCGCCAGGAAAACGCGCTGCGCCTCACGGCGGCCCTCAGCGAAGTTGAGGTCCTGGCCGAGCTTCGCCGGCTTGCGGCCAAGAACAAGACCGCCGTGCAGATGATCGGCCAGGGCTACTACGACACCGTGACGCCGCCCGTGATCCGCCGCAACATCCTCGAGGCCTCCGCCTGGTACACCGCGTACACGCCGTACCAGCCGGAGATCTCCCAGGGCCGGCTCGAGGCGCTGCTGAACTTCCAGACCATGGTCCAGGACCTGACCGGGCTGCCCATCGCCAACGCTTCCCTGCTGGACGAAGCCACGGCCGTGGCCGAGGCCGTGCTGCTGATGCGCCGCGCCAACAAGAAGAACGAGGGCAAGACCGTCCTGGACGCGGACTGCCTCCCCCAGACCATCGCGATCGTGAAGGGCCGCGCCGAAGCGCTTGGCTTCGAGGTGGAGGTCGCCGACCTCGCCCAGGGACTGCCCGACGGCGACATCAACGGCGTCGTGCTCCAGCAGCCCGGCGTTTCGGGCCGGGTGTTCGACCACTCCGGCGTGATCGCGGCCGCCAAGGAGCGCGGCGCGCTGGTGACCGTGGCCGCCGACCTGCTGGCCCTGACCCTCATCACGCCTCCCGGCGAGCAGGGGGCCGACATCGCCGTCGGCACCGCCCAGCGCTTCGGTGTCCCGCTGTTCTTCGGGGGCCCGCACGCTGCCTACATCGCCGTCCGCACCGGCATGGAGCGCACCCTTCCCGGCCGCATCGTCGGCGTTTCCAAGGACAACGCCGGAGCTCCCGCGTACCGGCTTGCCCTGCAGACCCGCGAGCAGCACATCCGCCGCGAGAAGGCCACCTCCAACATCTGCACCGCGCAGGCACTGCTGGCCATCGTGTCGTCCTTCTACGCCGTCTACCACGGCCCCGACGGACTGAAGGCGATCGCCGAGACCGTCCACCGCAACGCCCGCGTCCTGGCTACGGCACTGAAGACTGCCGGCCGCGAACTGGACAGCGAGACCTTCTTCGACACCCTCACCGTCCGCGTTCCGGGCAAGGCCGCCAAGGTCATCACCGCCGCGGAGGCCCGCGGCATCAACCTCCGCTACATTGACGCGGACACCGTGGGCGTCTCCATCGATGAGACGACGACGGCGGAAACACTGTCCGCTGTTGCCGTCGCCTTCGGCGCGGGTCCGGTTGGGGACGCGGCGGGCTTTGCACTGCCTGAGGCCGTGCTGCGCACCTCGGACTTCCTGCAGCACCCCGTGTTCAACACGCACCGCTCCGAAACCCAGCTGTTGCGCTACATCCGGAAGCTTTCCGACCGCGACCTTGCCCTGGACCGGACCATGATCCCGCTGGGTTCGTGCACCATGAAGCTGAACGCAACGGCCGAGATGGAAGCCATCTCCTGGCCGGAATTCGCCTCGATCCACCCGTTCGCCCCGGACTCCCAGACCGCGGGCTGGCGCGAACTGATCGACGGGCTGGAAGCCGACCTCGCCGAGATTACCGGCTACGACCAGGTGTCCATCCAGCCCAACGCCGGGTCGCAGGGCGAGCTCGCCGGCCTGCTGGCGATCCGCGGGTACCACCGCTCCCGCGGCGACCACCAGCGCAACGTCTGCCTCATCCCCGCCTCCGCGCACGGCACCAACGCGGCCTCGGCCGTGCTGGCCGGCATGAAGGTGGTCGTCGTGGCCACCGCCACCGACGGCACGATCAACCACACGGACCTGTACACCAAGATCGAGCAGTACCGGGACGTTCTCTCGGCGATCATGATCACCTACCCCTCCACCCACGGGGTGTACGACGGCGACGTCCGCGAAGTATGCGACGCCGTCCACGCCGCCGGCGGCCAGGTCTACGTCGACGGTGCCAACCTCAACGCGCTTGTGGGCCTGGCGCAGCCGGGCAAGTTCGGCGGGGATGTCTCGCATCTGAACCTGCACAAGACCTTCTGCATCCCGCACGGCGGCGGCGGACCCGGCGTCGGACCCGTCGCGGCCAAGGCCCACCTCGCCCCGTTCATGCCGGGCGACGCCACCAAGGCTTCTTCCGAGGGTGCCGTGGACGGACACGGCGTTGCGATCAGCGCATCGCGGTTCGGTTCGGCGGGCGTACTGCCCATCTCCTGGGCATACGTGAAGCTCATGGGCGGCCAGGGCCTGACCGAAGCCACCAAGTCGGCCCTCCTCGCGGCGAACTATGTCGCTTCGCGGCTGGATGAGTTCTTCCCGGTCCTTTACACCGGCGACAGCGGGCTGGTGGCGCACGAGTGCATCCTGGACCTGCGCGGCCTCACCGCGAAGACGGGCGTCACCGCCGAGGACGTGGCCAAGCGCCTGATCGACTTCGGTTTCCACGCGCCCACGCTGGCGTTCCCCGTGGCCGGCACCCTGATGGTGGAGCCCACCGAGTCCGAGGACCTGGCCGAGATTGACCGGTTCATCGAGGCGATGATCACCATCCACGCCGAGATCGACCAGGTCGCGAACGGTGACTTCACCCTGGAGAACTCCCCGCTGCGCAACGCACCCCACACGGCAGCCGCCGTCGTCAGTTCCGACTGGAACCGTTCCTACCCGCGCGAGCAGGCCGCCTTCCCCGTGCCCTCGCTCCGGCAGGACAAGTACTTCCCGCCGGTGGGCCGCATCGACGGCGCGGCCGGTGACCGCAACCTCGTCTGCTCCTGCCCTCCCCTTTCCGAGTTTGAAAACTAAGGACCTCCCATGACCGAGAACTACACCGCCCTCTACGACCAGCACAAGAAAGCCGGCGCATCCTTCACCGACTTCGGCGGCTGGCAGATGCCGCTGAAGTACGAATCGGAACTTGCCGAGCACCATGCAGTCCGCAATGCCGCCGGCCTGTTCGACCTCTCCCACATGGGCGAAGTCTGGGTCACAGGCCCGGACGCCGCGGCCTTCCTGGACTATGCCCTCGCCGGCAAGCTGTCCGCCATCACGGTGGGCAAGGCCAAATACTCGCTGATCTGCGACGCCGACGGCGGGATCATCGACGACCTGATCTCTTACCGCCGAGCTGAGGACAAGTACCTCGTGGTGCCCAATGCGGGCAACGCAGCCAAAGTGGCCGCCGCCCTCGCCGAGCGCGCAGCGAACTTCGACGTCACCGTCGAGGACGCCTCCTCGGAGACTTCGCTGATCGCGGTCCAGGGTCCCAACGCGGAGGCGATCCTGCTGCAGCTCGTCCCGGCCGAACAGCACTCCCTGGTAACTGACCTGAAGTACTACGCGGCCGTTGAGGTCGGGATTGCCGTCGGCGGCGCCGTCCAGGATCTCCTGCTGGCCCGCACCGGCTACACCGGCGAGGACGGCTTCGAGATTTACGTGCCCAATGACGATGCAGCCCGTCTCTGGGAATCGCTGCTCGCGGCCGGCGAAGGGCACGGGCTGGTCCCCGCCGGCCTCGCCGCCCGCGACTCGCTGCGCCTGGAGGCCGGCATGCCGCTTTACGGCAACGAGCTCTCCCTCCGGGTCAACGCCTACGCGGCCGGACTCGGTCCGGTGGTTTCCCTGGCCAAGGAAAGCGACTTCGTGGGCAAGGCGGCGCTGGCCGACCTCAAGGCAGCCGGCGTCGGTTCCACCATCGGGCAGAAGCTCGTGGGCCTCAAGGGCACCGGCCGCCGCGCCGCGCGCGGCCACTACCCGGTCCTCAAAGACGGCACCCTGATCGGTGAGGTCACGTCGGGCCAGCCCTCCCCCACCCTCGGCTACCCGGTGGCCATGGCCTACGTCGACGTCGAGCACTCCGAGGTCGGCACGCTGGTGGACGTCGACCTCCGCGGCAAGCCCGAGCGCTTCGAAGTCGTCGAACTGCCGTTCTATAAGCGCCAAAAGTAACGCGCTACGGGCCCGACCGGCCCTCCCCCCGACCACAACAAGTTTCAAAACGTAAAGGACATACACATGGCAAAGGTTGTTGCTGAACTGAAGTACTCCGCCGAGCACGAATGGGTTGCCGTTGACGGATCCGGGCCTGTGGGCATCGGGATCTCCGCCGTGGCCGCCGATGCCCTGGGCGATATCGTGTACGTGGACCTGCCTGAGGTGGGCGCTACCGTCACGGCCGGCGAAACGTGCGGCGAGGTGGAGTCCACAAAGTCCGTCTCGGACCTGTACGCCCCGGTCACCGGCGAGGTCACCGAGATCAACGACGGCGTCGTCGCGGACCCGGCTCTCATCAACAGCGACCCCTACGGTGCCGGCTGGCTGTTCAAGGTGGCCGTCACCGACGAGGGCCCGCTGATGTCGGCCGAGGAATACGCCGCAGCAAACGGCGGCGAACTCTAGCGCCTGCTCCTCCGCTTAACCTCCCCAGCCCGAACCGATCACAACTATCCCAGTTAGGAACCGACCATGGCTGTTGGCGTCTTTGACCTGTTTTCCATTGGAATTGGCCCCTCGAGTTCGCACACGGTTGGCCCGATGCGGGCTGCCGCCGTTTTCGCGGAGGAGCTGAAGGCTGCCGGGACGCTGGCGGACGTGGCGTCGCTGCGGGTGGATCTCTACGGTTCGCTCGCGGCGACGGGGCACGGGCATGGCACCATGACGGCGGTGCTGCTCGGCCTGGAGGGCTTTCACCCGGAGCTGATCCTGCCGGATGAGGTGGAGGAGCGGCTGGCCTCGATCGCGGAGACCGGCATCCTGAACCTGGCGGGGTCGGTTCCGCTGCCGTACGGGGTGGAGGACATGGTGCTGCGGCCGCTGACGGTGCTGCCGCGGCACACGAACGGGATGACGTTCACGGTGTTTGATGCCGACGGCGGTGAGCTGCAGAAGGCGACGTTCTTCTCGGTCGGTGGCGGGTTCATTGTCCGCGAGGGCGAGGAGGACGCTGCACAGCAAGAGCTGGAGGAGTCGAAGCAGGAGCTGCCGCTGCCGTTCCGGACGGCCGCGGAGCTGCTGGAGCACTGCCGTGCCCAGGGCCTGTCGATCGCGGACATCATGCTGGTCAACGAGTGCGCGTCCCGGTCCGAGGAGCAGGTCCGGGAGGGCCTGCTGCATATCTGGTCGGTGATGGAGGGCTGCGTGGCGGCGAGTCTGAAGCGGGAGGGGCTGCTGCCCGGCGGACTGAAGGTCCGCCGTCGTGCCCCTGACTGGCACGAACGCCTGCTGAAGGAAGACAAGGACCGCGACCCCAAATACTGGCAGGAGTGGGTGAACCTGATTGCCCTCGCCGTCAACGAGGAGAACGCCTCCGGCGGCCGCGTAGTCACCGCCCCGACAAACGGCGCCGCCGGGATCATCCCGGCCGTGCTGTACTACGCGCTGCACTTCGCACCGGGCATGGAGAACGCGACACAGGAGGACCGCGACGACGTGGTGGTCCGGTTCCTGCTCGCCGCCGGCGCCGTCGGGGTGCTCTACAAGGAGCAGGCGTCGATTTCAGGGGCGGAGGTGGGCTGCCAGGGCGAGGTCGGATCGGCGTCGTCGATGGCCGCCGCCGGGCTGGCCGAGGTCATGGGCGGGTCCCCGGCCCAGGTGGAAAACGCGGCCGAGATCGCGATGGAGCACAACCTGGGCCTGACGTGTGATCCGATCGGCGGGCTGGTCCAGGTGCCCTGCATCGAACGGAATGCGATCGCCGCCGCCAAGGCGATCAACGCGGCCAAGATGGCGCTGTGGGGCGACGGCTCGCACCGGGTCTCCCTGGACGAGGTCATCGTGACCATGCGCGAGACCGGCAAGGACATGAGCTCTAAATACAAGGAAACCGCGATGGGCGGCCTCGCCGTCAACGTCGTGGCCTGCTGATTCAGCGCTCCTGCTGACAAGTACTACGGAAAGAGAACAATGACACTGGCACCAGAAGGCCGGAAAATGCTGCGGATCGAGCAGCGCAACGCGGCCACCCCGGTGGAACGCAAACCGGACTGGATCAAGGCCAAGGTCCAGATGGGCCCGGAATTCGTCGGCCTGAAGAACCTGGTCAAAAAGGAGGGCCTGCACACCGTCTGCGAAGAGGCCGGCTGCCCGAACATCTTCGAATGCTGGGAAGACAAGGAAGCCACCTTCCTGATCGGCGGGTCCGAATGCACCCGCCGCTGCGACTTCTGCCAGATCGACACCGGCAAACCCTCCCCCGTGGACCGGTTCGAACCCACCAAGGTCGCCCGCTCCGTCCAGGCCATGCAGCTGCGCTACGCCACCGTCACCGGCGTCGCCCGCGACGACCTCGCGGACGAAGGCGTCTGGCTCTACGCCGAAACCGTCCGCAAGATCCACGAACTCAACCCCGGCACCGGCGTCGAACTCCTCATCCCGGACTTCTCCGGCAACCCCGGCCACATCGCCGCGATCTGCGACTCCAAACCTGAGGTGTTCGCGCACAACGTCGAAACCGTGCCCCGGATCTTCAAGCGCATCCGCCCCGCGTTCCGCTACGAACGCTCCCTGGACGTCATCACCCAGGGCCGGAACCTGGGCATGGTCACCAAGTCCAACCTCATCCTGGGCATGGGCGAAACCCGCGAGGAGATCTCCGAGGCCCTGTGTGACCTGCACCAGGCCGGCTGCGACCTGATCACCATCACCCAGTACCTGCGCCCCTCCGAACGGCACCTGCCCGTGGACCGCTGGGTCAAACCCCAGGAATTCGTGGACCTGCAGCACGAAGCCGAAGAGATCGGCTTCCTCGGCGTCATGTCCGGCCCCCTGGTCCGTTCCTCCTACCGCGCCGGCCGGCTCTGGGCAACCGCCATGCGCAAAAAAGGCCGCGACATCCCCGCCGAACTCGCCCACATCGCCGAGGGCATCCAGGACTCCGGAACCACCCGCCAGGAAGCCAGCACCCTGCTCAAAAGGCCGGCCTGAAACCGCGGGTATAGCGTTATTGCATGACCGAAACCTACAGATACGACGTTGAGGTCCTGCACCTGCTCGTGTCGCCTGGCCATGCGTACTTCGGCCGCGCGCGGGACGGGGCGGCCGAAGTCCCGACAGCGGACGCCGAACGGGTGGAGATCGTCGCCGGCAAGGGCATTGTCGGGGACAGGTTTTTCGGGAAGGCGGCGCACATGGACGCCGCGGTCACGCTGTTCGCCGTTGAGGCCCTCGAGGCCATGGCTGCCGAACTCGACGCCGGCCCCTTCGACCCGCTGCTGACCCGGCGCAACGTGATCCTCAGGGGCGCACACCTGGCCCCGCTCCTCGGGCAGGACTTCGCACTGGAGTCCCGGGGCAGTGTGGTGCGGTTCAAGGGCGGGCGCCCCGCCCACCCTTGCGCCTGGATGGACAGGATGCTGGCGCCCGGCGCGCACGCCGCGATGCGCGGGCGCGGGGGCATGCGCTGCCGGGCTCTTTCCGACGGCGTGCTGCACCGCGGGCCTGCGGTGCTGGTCAGCCCGGTGCCGCTCGAGCCCGCGCAGGCGGGAACGCCGAACGTGCTCCGGCCGGGCCGGCTGCCGTAAAGCGGTAATAGCCCCGGTGCGGGACCGGGTTACAGCCCGGGCGCCTGGCCCAGCTCAGCCCGGAGCTGCGAGAGCCGGGCGTAGGTGCTGTCCCGGTAAGCCACGAGGTCCTCCCGGCTGGCCGGATCGATGTCCAGGAACCCGTGGCCGGTTTTCAGCCCCAGGTTGCCTTCCTCCACGGTGGACGTCAGCGCCGCGGGCGGGGCAAACCGCTCGCCGTAGGCCTTCTCCAGGGTCCGGTACGAGGACTCGTACACGTCCAGGCCGGCCATGTCCCCGATGGCGAAGGGGCCGAAGAGGGCGAGCCGGAACCCGAAGGTGCTGCTGACCACCGCATCGATCTGGGAGGGGGCGGCCACGCCCTCTTCAACGATCCGGGCCGCTTCCTTGTACAGCGCGAACTGCAGGCGGTTGGCAACGAATCCGGGTGTGTCGGCCACCCGGGCCGGAGTCTTGCCAAGGGACCGGATGAGCTCTTCGGCAAGGTCCATCACGCCGGGCGCGGTCTGCGGTCCGGGGATCAGCTCCACCCCGGGAATGAAGGGGGCAGGGTTCATCCAGTGGACGCCGAGGAAGCGTTCGGGGTTGCTGACCGCCGCTGCCAGTTCCCCGATCGGAATGGCGGACGTGTTGGATGCGATGACCGCCCCGGCGGGCGCTGCCGTAGAGATGCGGCCCAGGATGTCCGCCTTGATCACCGGGTCCTCCGGGACCGCCTCGGCGACATAGTCCGCCGTCGAGACAGCCTCCTCGATGCTCGCGGCAGCGGTGAGGTTGCCCTCAATGGTTTCGGCCGCGCCGGCGGGCAGCAGCCCCCGGGCTTCAAAGTCCCGGGCCTGGCCCACGAGCCGGACCCGGGAGCGTTCGGCGATCCCGCCGTCGACATCTCCCAGCGCCACCTTGTGGCCGTGCATGGCCAGAACCTGGGCGATGCCGCCGCCCATGTAGCCGGCACCGACCACGGCCGTGGCCGCGATGGTCTGCGTAATTTGCATGTTGCTGCTCCTATTCAAGACGCCATGGATGGGTCAGCGGATGGTGTAGCCGCCGTCGACGGCCAGCGTGTGACCGGTGATGAGCGACGCCGCGTCGCTGAGCAGGAACGCCACCCCGCCGGCGATGTCTTCCGGTTCCCCGAAACGGCCCGCCGGGATCCGGGACAGCAGTTCGCTGGCCCAGTCCGGCCTGCTGAGCGTGGACTCGGTCAGTTCCGTTCGGACGAAGGTCGGGGCGACGGCGTTGACCCGGATTCCGGCGGCGGCCCACTCCAGCGCCAGGATCTTGGTCAGGTGGATCAGCCCCGCCTTGCTGGTGCCGTACGCCGCGCGCTCTTCGATCCCGACGATTCCCGCCTGGGAGGCGATGTTGACGATGGCCCCGTGGGTACCCGCGTCCACCCAACGCCGGACAAGTGCCGTGGTGAGGAAGAAGGTGCCCTTGAGGTTGGTGTCAAAGACCGTGTCCCAGTCCTCCTCCGTGAGCTCCAGGGCAGGCTTGGGCACGTTGACGCCGGCGTTGTTGACCAGCAGGTCAATCCCGCCGCTGGCCTGCTGGAGTGATTCGACGAAGCCCTCGACGTTCCTGGTGTCGGTGACGTCCACGGCCAGCGGCGCGGTTCCGTACCGCTCGCTGATCTGCTTGGCGGTTTCGGCGTCGCGGCTGGTTCCGTAGACGGTGGCGCCGCAGCCGGCAAGGCCGTCAGCGATGGCCTTGCCGAGCCCGCGGCCCGCCCCCGTGACCAGGGCCTTCTTGCCGTCCAGTCGGAAATTCGGCGCTTTCGGCACTGGGTCCTCTTTCGGCACTGGGTCCTCTTTAGCTGTCGAAGGTGTGGTCCGACCAGGGCAGGGACGTGCCGCGGTACTTCGCGGCGCGGACGTCGCCGGACCGGGCGTGGCCCTCAAACCGCTCCACCCTGGATGCTCGGCCGCAGAGTTCGCCGAAGAAGGCGCTGGACTCGGTGTTGGTCACTTCCTGGTAGGTGACGGTGCGCAGGTACTTCCCCACCCAGAGGCCGCCGGTGTAGCGGGCCGCACCGCGCGTGGGCAGCACGTGGTTGGTGCCGATCACCTTGTCGCCGTAGGAGACGCAGGTCCCCTCGCCGAGGAACAGGGCGCCGTAGTCGTGCATCTTCTCCAGGGCCTCGCGGGGGTTCTGCGTCAGGATCTGGACGTGCTCGTAGGCGTACTCATCGGCCAGGGCGTAGGCGTCATCGAGGGTGGCCACCACGTGGACGGCGCCCCAGTCACGCCAGGCCGCGGCGGCGTAGTCGCGGGTGGGCATGTCAACCAGGATCGTGTCGATGTGCTCCATGACCTTGCGTCCCAGCTCCTCGCTGGTGGTGATCAGGACGGCCGGGGAGTCAGGGCCGTGCTCGGCCTGGGAAAGAAGGTCGACGGCGACAATGAACGGGTCGGCGTGCTCGTCCGCCACGATCAGGACCTCCGTGGGGCCGGCAAAGAGGTCGATGCCGACCTCGCCGAAGAGCTGGCGCTTGGCTTCGGCGACGAATGCGTTGCCCGGGCCGGCCAGCATGTTCACCGGCTTGATGGTCTCGGTGCCGGTGGCCAGCGCGGCCACGGCCTGGATGCCGCCCAGCAGGTAGATCTCGTCGGCGCCGGCCAGGTACATGGCGGCCACGGTGGCGTCCGGGACCTCGCCCTGGATCAGCGGGGTGCAGGCGGCAACGCGCTCAACGCCGGCCACCTTGGCGGTGACGATGGTCATGTGGGCACTGGCCAGGAGCGGGTACTTGCCGCCCGGAATGTAGGCGCCGGCTGCCTGGATCGGAACGTTCTTCTGGCCGAGGAAGACGCCGGGAAGGGTCTCGATCTCGAAGTCGGAGAGCGACTCGAGCTGCTTCTGCGCCATCACGCGGACCTGCTGCTGGACGAACTTGATGTCCTCGATGACCTGCTCCGGAACCCGGGCCATGATCTCGTCGAGCTGCTCCTGGCTGAGCAGGAAGGATTCAGGTGCGTGCTTGTCGAACTTGGCCGAGTATTCGCGGACGGCCTCGTCCCCGCGCTCACGGATGTCCGCAATGACGGCTTCCACGGTGGCGCGCACCTCGGGAGTGCTGCCCCGGGACACGCTGTTGCGCTCGGGCTCCTTCAGCAGGGTGGAGTCCACGGCGGTGCTAAGTGCTGTTGTAACGGTCATCAGGATTGCCTTTCCATCTTCGTCGATGGGCGACCTATGAAGCGCCCGGGCCGGCCCCTGCAGGACCGGATGATGATCGAGTGTATACGTATACATTTTCCGGCACAAGGTCTTGTTTCTGCTTTTTGCATACGTATACACTGCTAGTCACGAGCCAGCCGGTGTGGCTGGGCTCACTGTCCGGACGAAGACAAAGGAGTCTCTACATGAGCGCCCCCGTGACAACGGCAGCAACGCCGGCCATCGATCCGAAGATGCGCCGCAAAGCACTGGTCTCCTCAGTGCTTGGCAGCTGCATCGAGTGGTACGACTTTTACGTCTATGGCGTTGCCGCCGCAATCATTCTCAACAGCCAGTTCTTCCCGCAGGTGAGCCCGTTCGCCGGCATCCTGCTGTCCTTCAGCACCTACGCGATCGGTTTTGCCGCCCGCCCCGTCGGCGGCCTGATTTTCGCCCACTTCGGCGACCGCCTGGGCCGCAAGAAAATGCTCATGGCCACCCTCGGCCTGATGGGCGCCGGCACCTTCCTGATCGGCTGCCTGCCCAATTACTCCCAGATCGGCATTGCCGCACCGATCCTGCTGGTCCTGCTGCGGATCATCCAGGGCATCGGCGTCGGCGGTGAATGGGGCGGCGCCGCCCTCATGGCCACCGAATACGCCCCCGCCAAGCGCCGCGGCTTCTTCGGCTCCTGGCCGCAGATCGGCGTTCCGGCCGGCACCCTGCTGGCCAACGGCGCATTCTTCATCATGGGCGGCCTCATCTCCCCCGAGGCCTTCATGGCCTGGGGCTGGCGCATCCCGTTCCTGGTGTCCATCCTGCTGGTGGTGCTGTCCTTCTACATCCGCCGCAACGTGGACGAGTCCCCTGCTTTCGAGGAGATCAAGCGCAAGGGCGAAATCGAGAAGATGCCGGTGGTCAAGGTCATCAAGACCCGCCCGCTGACCATCCTGAAGGTCATCATGATGCGGTTCGCGGAGAACGCGAACTACTACATCTACACCACCTTCCTGCTGGCCTACGGCCCGGCGATCCTGCTGGAAAAGAACAGCATCCTGCTGGCAACCATGATCATGGCCGGCCTCGGCATCTTCTCGATCCCGTTCTGGGGCTGGGTTTCGGACCGCTGGGGCCGCCGCTACACGGTGATCGCCGGTGCGGTGACCATGCTCCTGATGGCCTTCCCGTTCTTCTGGGGCGTCCAGACCGGTGACTTCCTCATGGTCCTGCTGGTCCTCATCCTGACCTGCAACGTCGGACGCGACCTCTGCTACTCCGTGGAACCGGCCTACTTCACCGAGCTGTTCGAGCCCAAGCTGCGCTACTCGGGCGCCTCTGTCGGCCCGCAGGTGGCCGCGGTCTTCGCCGGCGGCTTCGCACCGCTGATCGCCACCGCCCTGATCGGCCCGGAGTTTGACCGGTTCTGGCTCGTGGCGCTGTACATGATCGCGACGTCGGTCATCACCATTGTGGGTGCGCTCTGGTCCCCCGAGACGGCACCCCGGGTCCGGCTGCGCCGCGGCCTGAGCGCCGAGCACGACCCCACAACGAGCCGGTAAGCAGACCCCGGCCGCCAGCCGCCACCGCCGGTGCCCCGCAGTAGGAAGGGGCCTCGGCGGTGCCGGTTTTGGATTGGCTAGTCTGAAACAGCAAACTAGAAAACTGCCCCAACAAATAAGGAGAACGCCCGATGGTCACCAGCCGCGACGTCGCAGAACTGGCGGGCGTTTCACAGGCCACCGTATCCCGGGTCATGTCCTCCCCCGCCAAGCTGTCCCCTGCAACGCGCGCCCGCGTCCAGGCCGCCATGGAAACGCTGGGCTACGTGCCGCACGCCGGAGCGCAGGCCATGAAAACCAGGCGGACCAACACCATCGGCGTTGTGGTCGCGGACCTGACCAACCCGTTTTACCCGGAGGTCCTCGACGAACTTAGCCGGGAGCTGGACACCGCAGGTTTCCGGGTTGTCATCTGGAATGCCGGGGGCGGCAGCCACCACGACGCCCTGAAGGCCATCCGGGAACACGCCGTCGACGGCGTCATCTTCACGACGGCGACCGAGGATTCCGTCGAACTGCAGGCAGCCATTGAGAAGAAGAGCCCGATCGTGCTCATCAACCGCGTGGTCGAGGGCCTGGACTGCGACCAGGTCACCAGCAGCAACACCGAAGGGGGCGCCGCGGTCGCCGACTACCTCCTGGACAACGGTAGGACCCGGGTGGCCTTCATCGGCGGCGCCGAAAACGCGAGCACGTCACGTGAGCGCGCCCGCGGTTTCCTGGACAGGATGGCGGAGCGGGGCCACGGCGTGCCGGAACACTTCCGCTTCCATGGCGGGTTCTCGCACGACGTCAGCGCGCAGACCATGAACCGGCTGCTTGCCCGCGCGGACCGGCCCCAGGCCGTCTTCTGCGCCAACGACCTGATGGCCTTTGGCGCGCTCGACGCCCTGCGGGCCAACCGGATCCCGGCGGAGGACTGCTGGGTCATCGGCTACGACGACGTCGACATGGCGGCGTGGGATTCGTTCAGCCTCACCACCGTGCGCCAGCCCAGCCGCGAAATGGCCCGCGCGGGTGCAAAGATGCTGCTCGAGCGCATCCATCTACCCGGCGAGCCGCCGCGCAGGGTGAATTTTCCCTGCGACCTGATCGTCCGGGGCAGCACCGGGCTCGCTGCAAAGTAGCCGAACGCAGTGTCCGCGTAAGCCGGACTGGCCGCCGCTACCGCTTGGCGTTCTCCAGGGCGGCCAGGTGCTCGGGCCGGACAGCGCTTGCGCGCTCCTGGTAGTCCGGGTGCTTCCGCAGCCAGAGCTTGACGTACGGGCAGACGGGCACGACGGCGATTCCGGCATCGAGCGTATCGTCCAGGGCGTCCTGTACCAGGCGCGCGGCAAGGCCCTGCCCGGCATGGTCCTCGCTGACCGTCGTATGGTAGAAAATGCGCTCCGGCCCCTGTACTCCGTCGTAGGGCAGGTAGTGCGCTTTGCCGATGACGGTGTCGCCGTCGAGAAGCTCGTAGCGGCGGCGCTCCGGGGCGCTCCGGACGGCCAGGGTTGATTGCTGTTCCAAAGGTCCTCCTGGGTTGATGGTCTGTCAGCCGCGGGGCCGAAGCCGGGCGTTGGGCAGAGCCGGGGCAGGCAGTGGCGCGGGTTGGCCCTCGGGAAAAGGCCCAAAGCGCGGGAAGGGCGCGCCGTCCGGGTACGTGTTGCCGGCGGGAGCGCCAGCAGGTTCGGCGCCGATCTCTGCCTGCCAGGCCGCACGGTAGGCCACCACTTCCTCGTGCGTGCGGCCCACAAAATTCCACCACATCACGATCTGTTCACCGAGCGGCTCTCCGCCAAGGATCAGCATGCGGGCCGGCGCCTGTCCGGCCTCCAGCGAAATCCTGGTCCGGCCTGGCTGCAGATAGTGCAGGTGGTCCACCGCCATGGCCGTCCCGTCGATGGAGGCTTCACCCGCATCGAGCAGGATTCCGTGTTCAAAGGACGGGTCCAGGTCCAGTTCGAGCCGCCCACCGGCAGGCAGGACCGCTTCGGCACCCAGCAACGGCGGGGTGTAAGTGGTCACGGGCGAGGAGGACCCGGCGAGTGAGCCGAGGAAAACACGCAACTCGCTGCCGTTTCCCCGCACGGGTTCCGGGGCGTAATGCTCGAACGTCGGGGCCATGTTCCTGGTTTCCTCGGGCAGGGCGTACCAAAGCTGGGCGCCGTGGAGGATGCGGGTGTCCGGGGTGGAGAACTCCTGGTGGGAGATCCCCCGTCCGGCAATCATGAGGTTGACTTCCCCGGGGCGGACGGTCGCCGCGTACCCCGCCGAGTCGCGGTGTGCCACGGTGCCGCTGAACAGCCAGCTCACCGTCGCCAGGCCCGTGTGCGGATGGCGTGGGACTTTCATGCCGCCCGACTCCGGGACGGGGTCCGGGCCGTAGTGGTCCAGGAAGCACCAGGCGCCGATGAGGCTGCGCTGCTTCTGGGGCAGCGTCCGGCGGACGGGCATGGCCCGCGGTCCGCCCAAGGGAACGCTCCGCGGAGCCAGGAATTCGATCGCTCCCGCATGGCCGCCCTCCGTGCAGACGATCTCCTCCGGGAAGGTTTCCAGGTTGCTCATGCCGCTCATCCTTTCAACAATGCGGCTTTCGGAGCAACGGACCTTCGGGGTTAAGGACCTCGGCTGCTCCACAACTGCCGTTTTCAGCCCGGAAAAGGGCAGTTGCGGAGCACTCGATGGAGGGAATTAGCTCTTGGGCAGGCCCGCCGGGTTCAGTTCCGACTTGGCGACGGCTTCCGATGACAGGCCCCAGCGGTCCAGGATCTTGCCGTAAGTGCCGTCCTCAATCAGGTGGTTCAGCCCGGCCTGGGCAGCAGCGGCAAAGCCGTTGCCCTTCTTGGTGGTGGCGGCGATGCTCGCCTTCAGCGGCCAGCCGCCGTCCACCAGGCCCACCAGCTTGGTCTTCTGGTCGGTCGCGGCCTTGTAGGCGGCCGTGGCGTTCGGCCCGAAGGTCAGGTCCGCGCGGCCGGACTGCAGTGCCAGGTTCGAGGCGGAGTCGTCGTCGTAGTACTGGAACTCAACCGGCTTCAGCCCCTTGGCCTTGTTCTCCTCGTCCCAGCGCAGCAGGATGGACTCCTGGTTGGTGCCCGAGCCAACGATGATGCGCTTTCCGGCGACGTCGGGCGCCGACTCGATTTTGGTAATGCCGCTGGAGCTCTTGGCGTAGAAACCCAGCTTGTCGTCGCGGTAGCTGGCGAAGTCGAATTTGAGCTTCCGTTCTTCCGTCACGGTGACATTGGAGAGAACAGCCTCGTACTTGCCCGATTCGACGCCGAGGGGCCAGTCGGCCCAGGCGGTCGGAACGATCTCGGCTTCCAGTCCCAGCGTCTGGGCCAGTGCGACGGCGATGTCCACTTCGTTGCCCACCGGCGTTTTGTTGTCGGTGGCGTATACCGCCAGCGGCGGGGCGAACGGGCTGACGGCCACGGTCAGCTTCCCGTCCTTCTTGATGGCTTCCGGAACCAGCGCCGCCGCCTTCTCGTCCACGCCGGCGGGGAACCGGTCCTGCTCGGGCGTCAGGTTAAAGGTCTTGGCTGCAGGTTCGCCTGACGATGTAGTGGTGTTTGTGGCGGCTGTCGCGTTCGCGGACGCGGCGGCCCCGGGATCGGAGCAGGCAGAGAGTGCCAGCAGTGTGGTGGCGGCGAGGGCCAGGCCTACCCCCGGCTTGAGTGCGCCCGTGCGGGATTTGAGAGACTGACGGACCATGGTTGCCCCCTGGAAGTAGTGGATGCGAAGGTTGTGGCAGCAACTATCCGGCAGCAAAAAAGCGGCGGTCAAAGCGCCGGAAACCGGAAGATACACGGCGTAACCGCGATTAACACGGTGTTCGAAGGCGTCATTCAGCCTGCCGTTCATCCCGGAAACGGGCCTAGCATCGAGTATGAGCGATCAATTCACCACCGAACGTGACAGCTACGGCCGGCTCCTTGCGGACCGCGAAGTCTGGCGGCAGGCGGCCACCCTCCCCGCCGCCGGTGAACTCACCGCGCGGTGGCTCGAAGGCATCAGCGAATACCAGCCCGGAACCCTCGCCCCGCGCTTCGATGACGAGACCCTGCCCATTGCCGGCCAGCTGGCCGAGCTCAACCGCAACGGACTCTTCACGAAGGAATCCCAGCCGGGCCTCGGCCCGGACGCCGGCCACGCCCAGCGCGAATACGTCACGGGATTCTGCTCCGCGGCGTCGGCCGCCCGCCTGCTGCGGCTGTCGGCAGAGACGGAACTCATCGCCATCGCCCACGCCCCCGGCGAGGTCAGCCAGGCCTCCGTTCCGGTCACACAGCACGACGGCGAAGTGGTCACCGTTCTGGGAAGCAGCGAAATTCCGGTCGAATCCGAGCAGATCCAGGACTGGGCGGGCGAAACGAACGAAGCCCTGGCCCTCCTGCTGGCAGACTCCTGGTACGTCGAACTGCTCGATCCGGTGTGGGGCCGGAAACAGCACCTCCTGCCCGCCGTGCTGGAAACGCTGAAGTCCGCACCGGACGGCTTTTAGGCCGCCATTTTTGACGTTCCGCGACTCCCGGTGAAGCAGTAAGACCCGGGTGATGACTGATTGCGACGCCGGGTGAACGCCTGCGTCGGCGGCCATTGTGGCCCCCGGAGAGGCCTCCGTAGTCTCAGTCCAACGCTCAGCGCCATCCCCCTCCGCTCCATCATCCAAAGGAAAAACACCATGTCTTCTGCAGACCAGAACCCGGGCTCCACCCGGATCTCCGCGGGCCAGCCCAGCAGCCGCAAACGCCCCAGCGGGCTCAAGATCGGCATCGCCGCCGGCATCCTGGCCGTCCTGGGAGCAGGTGCCGCCGTCGCCACCACGGCCGCCAACAGCTCTGCTCCGAACACTGCCACTGCAGCCGCCAGCCCCGCCGCCGAGCTGAAGCTCGGCTACTTCGGGAACATCACCCACGCCACCGCTCTGGTCGGAGTCCAGAAGGGCTTCATCGCGAAGGAACTGGGCGAGACCAGGCTGAGCACGCAGGTGTTCAATGCCGGCCCGGCCGCGATCGAGGCCCTGAACGCCGGCGCGATCGACGCCACCTACATCGGCCCGAACCCGGCGATCAACTCGTTCGTCAAGAGCAAGGGCGAATCCGTCAGCATCATCGCCGGCGCCGCCTCCGGCGGGGCGCAGCTGGTGGTCAAGCCGGAGATCAAGACGGCGGCGGACCTGAAAGGCAAGACCCTGGCCTCCCCGCAGCTGGGCGGCACCCAGGACGTGGCGCTGCGCGCCTGGCTGGGAAAGCAGGGCTACAAAACCAACCCCGACGGCGGCGGGGACGTTGCCATCAACCCCACCGAAAACGCCCAGACCCTGAAGCTGTTCCAAAACGGCAAGCTCGACGGCGCGTGGCTGCCCGAGCCTTGGGCCTCCCGCCTGGTGCTCCAGGCCGGGGCGAAGGTCCTGGTGGACGAGAAGGACCTGTGGGACGGGTCGCTGACCGGCAAGCCGGGCGAGTTCCCCACCACGATCCTGATCGTGAACAGGAAGTTCGCCGCGGAGCACCCGCAGACCGTGGAGGCGCTGCTCAAGGGCCATGTCGAGGCCGTGAAGTGGCTCAACGACACCCCGTCCGCAGAGAAGGCCACGGAAGTGAACGCCGCCCTGAAGGAAGTGGCCGGCAAGGCACTGTCACAGGACGTCATCGACCGTTCGCTCGAAAACATCGTGTTCTCGGTGGACCCGCTGGCCGGTGCCTTCAAGAAGCTGCTGCAGGACGGCGTCGATGCCGGCACCACCAAGCAAGCCGACATCAATGGCATCTTCGACCTTTCCACACTGAATGCCGTCACCGGCGAAAAGACCTCTGCTGCCGGACTTGGCAAGGAGTAAAGCGGGCAAGGAGTAATCGGTAAGACACGCACAAAAGGATCCGGCGGGAACGTTTCCCGCCGGATCCTCTTGTCTTGCTACTGTGCGGCGGCCGAGTATGTCGGAATTGAATACTCTGCCGAGTACTCAGGTATGGAGACCGGGTCGTCCTCGCTTTTCAAAAAGTAGTGAAAGACCCTTCCGTCCGGACTCTCCTGGCTTCCGACATATTCGGCCGCCGCCCACCCGCCGCTGGCCACGGCTCCGGCCCAGGCGTGGGCCTCCTCCCAGTGGACCGCCGAGGCGATCTGGCCGGGCTGCATGCTCATGGACACGGCTACCCGCACCGAAGGTTGTCCGCTGGAGGAACGGGGGCTGGTGAAGCCGATAATGTCCACCGATACTCCAGGGGAAGCCAGGCACGGCCGGCGGGCCATGGTGGTGGCCGCCGCATCCAGGCCTCCGGCCCCGATGTCCTGCCGCGCCAGCGCCTGCATTTGGCCGCTGAAGGCGTTGAGTTCCGCGCTGCACTGCGTCCGGATTCTGTGAACCAAAGCTGTGATCATGTCCCCCTCGATTCAGGGAGGGCGTGACGCCGCCCCGTCGTGATTATTGACTTACACAACCACCCGGTAACTTGCTTCACAATGGCCGGCGACACCCGCCGTCGTGCAAGGCAACAGTGCTTCATCTTCCGCATTTGGGCGTAACAAAGCGCATGCCCCGCCGAAGAAACGCCTGCTCAGACGTGCATGCGCGCGACGAAGCGGAACCGATCCCCCCTGAAGACCGACTCGGTCCACTCCACGGGCCGTCCCTCAGGCGTGAAGCCGAGCCGGTGCACCAGCAGCATGGGGGCGCCCATCTCGACGTCGAGGAGCTGCACCTCGGCCGGGCCGGCCAGCTTGGTCTCCACGGTGTCCTCCACCTCGGCGATCCGGATGCCGTAGTCCTCACGCAGGGCCGTGTACAAGGAGCCGCGCTCCGCGACGGTCCGTTCGAGGTCCGGCAGCGGGCCGGCAAGGAAAGCGATCTCATGCGCGAGCGGCTCGCCGTCCACCAGCCTGATCCGTTCCACCCGGTGGATATCCGCCCCCGGTTCCACCGCCAGGCGCCGTGCCGTGGCCGGGTCCGCCGGAAGCACGCTCACGTCCACGATCCTCGCCGCAGCCGTGAGCCCCTGGCTCGCGGCATCGTCCGAAAAGGACGTCAGCTGGCGGACGTGCGTCACCTTCGGCGGCGCCACATACGTCCCTCGCCCCTGCGTCCGGTCCAGGCGGCCCTCGGCCACCAGCTCGCCGATGGCCTGCCGCACGGTGGTGCGGGACGTCCCGTACTGCCCGGCGAGCGCACGCTCGGTGGGGATCAAAGTTCCGGGCGCCGCGTCCTCGATGAGGGCGAGGATCTGCTCCTTGAGTACGTAGTACTTGGGGAGGGCAGCCGCGGCAGAGGTATCCATGAATCCGATGGTATCTATTGACACGAAAATTGGTCTAGGCCAAAATAATGGAAATTGGTTTACACCAATTCCGCGGACCCCATCCCCCACACTTCCAAGGACCCAAAGATGTCGTTCCTGCAAGACCTGCGCCAGACGCCCCGCCTCGGCCTTTTGGTCGGCGGCACCGCCGCCACCATCGGCATAATCTACGGCTACGATCTGTCCAATATCGCCGGCGCCCTGCTGTTCATCACCAAGGAGTTCCAGCTCTCCACCAGCCAACAGGAGCTGGTGACCACCGCCGTCGTCGTCGGTGAAGTCCTAGGCGCCATGCTCGGCGGCTGGCTCGCCAACAAGGTGGGCCGCAAGGCCTGCATGGTGGGCGTGGCCGCAGCCTACGCAGCCTTCGCGGTGCTCAGCGCCGCCGCCGCCGACGTTCCCATGCTGCTCGTGGCCCGGCTCCTCCTGGGCCTGACCATCGGCATTTCCGTGGTGGTGGTACCCGTCTTCGTGGCCGAGTCTGCGCCGCCCAAGGTGCGAGGCGCCCTGCTCGTGGCGTACCAGGTGGCCACCGTCATCGGCATCATCATCGGCTATCTGGCCGCCTACGTCCTGTCCGCCAGCGAGAACTGGCGGCTGATGCTGGGCCTTGCCGCGGTTCCGGCCATCGCGGTCCTCGCCGTCACCCTCCGCCTCCCGGACACCGCCCGCTGGTACATGATGCGCGGCCGCACCGAAGAGGCCCGCCGCACCCTCAGCTCGATCGAGCCGAATGCCGACGTCGACGCCGAACTCGCAGACATGCGCCGCGCCATCAGCGAAGAGCGCGGCGGGGGCCTCCGCGAGATGCTCCGCTCCCCCTACCTGAAGGCCACCGTGTTCGTCGTCGGGCTTGGCTTCTTCATCCAGATCACCGGCATCAACGCCGTGGTCTACTACAGCCCCCGGATCTTCGAGGCCATGGGCTTCACCGGCAACGCCGCCCTCCTGCTGCTGCCCGCACTCGTCCAGGCGGCCTCCCTGGTGGCCGTGTTCGTATCGCTGTCCCTGGTTGACCGGGTGGGCCGGCGCCCCATCCTGCTCGGCGGCATCGGCATGATGATCGTGGCCAACGCCATCCTGGTGGGCGTCTTCATGGCCGGACGCGACTTCGGCGGAGCCCTGACCATAGTGGGCTTCCTCGGGGTCCTGCTGTTTACCGTCGGCTTCACCTTCGGGTTCGGCGCCCTCGTGTGGGTCTACGCCGGCGAGTCCTTCCCTGCCCGGCTGCGTTCCCTGGGCGCCAGCGCCATGCTGACCTCGGACCTGGTGGCCAACGTGATCGTCGCGGCCTTCTTCCTGACCATGCTGCAGCGGCTCGGCGGTGCCGGCACCTTCGCGGTGTTCGGGGCGCTGGCCATCGCCGGGTTCGTCTTCGTCCACCGCCTGGCCCCCGAGACCAAGGGCCGGAACCTCGAGGAAATCCGCCACTACTGGGAAAACGGCGCCCGCTGGCCGGAAGCCACCGGCAGCAGCTCAGGCAGCAGCACCCCGGCGGCCAAGTGATGCGGCACGACCGTCTCCTTGGCCTGGATATCGGCGGCTCCAAGACCCACACCATTTTGGCGGACGCTGGAACGGACGACGGCGGGCCATCAGTTTCCCGCTACCTCGCCGAATGCTCGGTGGGCAGCGCCAACATCGCCTCCGTCGGGGAACGCGAGGCCGCCGCGGCACTGGATGACCTGGCAGCCCGGCTTGGCATCGCCGATCCTGCCGGGCACGGCATCCACACTGTGTTTGCCGGCGCAGCGGGAGCGGACACGCCGGCGGCCCGCGAACGGCTCACCGGCCTGCTCTCCCGCCGGTTCCCCGGAGCCCGGATCCACGTGGACCACGACACCCGCATCATCCTCGCGGCCGGCGGCCTCACGGCAGGGACCGTCCTCATCTCCGGCACCGGCTCCGCCGCCTGGGCCACGTCGCACGACGGCAGGGAAACCCGGGCCGGCGGCTGGGGTTACCTGCTGGGCGACGAAGGCAGCGGCTATGCCGTCGCCCGCAGCGCGGTCCGCAACGCCCTCCAGGAATCGGACCACGGCCTCCCGGCCGGACCCCTGACCGCCCGGCTGCTGGCACAAACCGGAGCTGCGGAACCCACGGACCTGCTGGACCTGTTCTACCGCAGGCCGGAACGCCGGTACTGGGCAGGGCTGGCCGGAACCGTGTTCGCACTGGCCGCCTCGGACGCTGCGGGCGCAGCCATCGCCGAGGACGCCGCACGGCACCTCGCCGGACTGGCCCTGACGGTGAACCGCAGGCTTGGCGTCCTGGCGAAAGGCGTCCCTGCGAAAGGCATGCCGGTCCTGCTGGCCGGCGGCATGCTGGTGAACCAGCCGGCACTGGCCGCCAAGGTGCGTGAACTGCTGGCAGTCAGCGGCCTCACCGACGTCCGCGTGCTGGACCGCGCCCCGGCCTGGGGCGCCGTGGAGCTGGCCCGCCATCTCGCCGTAACACCACTGCAGCCACCGGTACAGGCCCCCGCCTGATCCCTATCCCTGCCCCATCACCCCATGCCCCTCTGATCCCCCAAGGAGACCCATGACCGCCCCGCACACCGCCATTGACACCATCACCGCCACACCCCCGCACATCACCCCCGTCCCCGGCGCCCTGATGGCCGCCGAAATCCTGGAACAGCCGGACGCGCTGGCCCGGCTGCTTGAGCACGGCCGTCCCGACATCGCCCGCCTGGCCGGGGTCCTTCGGGAAGCGGATATCCGGTACGTCCTCCTGGCCGCCCGCGGCACCAGCGACCACGCCGCCCTGTACGCGAAGTACCTCATCGAAACGGTGCTGGGGCTGCCCGCCGGGCTGGCGTCGCCGTCGAGCCTTACCGTGTACGGCGCTAAGCCGAAGATGGACGGGGTACTGTGGCTGGCGGTGAGCCAGTCCGGCGGTTCCCCGGACCTGGTGGACTCCACCGCCGCAGCCGCCCGCGCCGGCGCCCTCACCGTGGCCGTCACGAACGCGCCCTCCTCGCCGCTGGCGACCGCCGCCCGGCACCACCTGGACATTCTGGCCGGGCCGGAACGCGCCGTGGCCGCCACCAAGAGCTACACGTCCCAGCTGCTGGCGCTGTGGCTGCTCCTCGACGCGTGGGCCGGGGGGAACGGCGCGGAAGCGGCGGACCTGCCGCGTCTCGCCGCCGATGTCCTGGCCCGGCCGGAGATACTGGAGGTGGCAGGCCGCTACCGCTTCGTGAACCACATCATCACCACCGGGCGCGGCTTCTCCTACCCCACCGCACGGGAGGCGGCACTGAAACTGATGGAAACGTCCTACCTGGCGGCGCACGCCTTCTCCGGCGCGGACCTGCTGCACGGGCCGTTCGCAATGATCGACGCCGACCGGCCCGTCATCGCCGTCGCCTCGCCGGGCGCCGGCGGCCGGGCCCTGCACCCGGTGCTGGACCGCCTGGCCGAACGCGGCGCCGACGTCTGCCTGGTGGGCGACGCCGGCGCGGCCCGGCCCGGAAACCACGTGGTGCCGCTGCCGGCTGTCCACGAGCAGCTCTCGCCGGTCCTGGAGATCATGCCCCTGCAGCGGCTGGCGCACACGATGGCGGCGGCGCGCCACCGGGACCCTGATGCTCCCCGCGGCCTGCACAAGATCACGGAAACCTGGTGAGTCCGACGCTGATTTCTGCTTCCCGGGTCATCCTGCCGGACACCGTGCTGGAGCCCGGCTGGGTGGAAACCGACGGCGGCCGGATCACCGCCGTCGGCCCCGGGCTGCCCGCCCGCGAACCTGACGCGGACTTTCCGGACGCCACCCTCGCGCCCGGCTTTGTGGACGCCCACATCCACGGCGGCGGCGGTTTCAGCTTCAACGACGCTGATCCCGCTGCCGCAGCGGTCCGGATCGCCGCGGTGCACCGCTCGCACGGCACCACCACGCTGATGGCAAGCCTGGTCACCGCGCATCTGCCGGAGCTTGAGAAGGCGGTAGCCGCGCTGGCGTCCCTCGTGGAGCAGGGCGTCCTGGCCGGGATCCATCTGGAGGGGCCGTGGCTCAGTCCCGACCACCGGGGCGCCCACGCGGACGAGCTTCTGCTCGCACCGGAACCGGCCGCCGTCGACCGGCTGATGCTGGCCGGGCGGGGCACCGTCCGGATGGTGACCATCGCGCCTGAACTGGAAGGCGGTCTGGCCGCCGTTCGGCAGGTCACGGGCTACGGCGCTGTCGCGGCCATCGGCCACACGGGTGCCGGCTACGACCTGGCCCGGCAGGCAATCGCGGCGGGAGCCACTGCCGGAACGCACGTGTTCAACGCGATGCGGCCGCTGCACCACCGCGAGCCGGGTCCGGCCCTGGCGCTGTTGGAGGACCCCGCCGTGTTTGCCGAGGTGATCGCCGACGGCGTCCACCTCCACCCGTCGCTGGTCCGCTTCATCGCCGCCAGCCCGGCGCGGGCGGTCTTTGTCACCGACGCCATGGCGGCGGCCTGCGCGCAGGAGGGCCACTACCGGCTCGGCGGGCTGGACGTGCAGGTATCCGGCGGCGAGGCCCGCCTGGTCAGCGACGGCACCATCGCCGGCAGCGTCCTCACGCTGGATGCCGCGGTGCGGCACGCTGTCCGGGAGGCAGGCATTCCGCTGGCCGACGCGGTCCGCGCCGCAAGCCAGAACCCCGCGGACATGCTGGGGCTGTCCGACGTCGGCCGGCTGGAAACCGGACGGAAGGCGGACCTGGTGGTGCTCACCGGCGGCCTTGAAGTGGCCGCCGTCATGAAGTCAGGCGAATGGCTCGGGGGGTGAACCCCTCGGCCAGGAACTGCTCTCAGTCGCTGTCGTCCGGGCTCTGGCTCAGCACCTGGAAGTCCGGACTGATATTCACTTCGACTTCGGACCCGTCGCTCTTGCGGATCTCCACTTCGTAGGAGGAGCCGGGATCGTCGCCCCGCTCCACTTCGGTCACCTGTCCGGAACCGACCTTCGCCATCGCGGCGTCGACTGCCTTGTCGCGGTCGGTCTGGCTCAGCGGCTGCTGAGTGCCGCCGTTGCCTGTTGTGTCGTCGTCGAACGGGTTGATGGACGACGAGGCGCCTCCCAGGGCCGCCGCAGCGACGGCCGAGCCGATAATCCATGCTGTTCTCTTGCGCACGGCAGACTCCTTTCACATCGTTTTTCCAGTGTCCCCCCGCGGCCAAAGCGGGACAAGGTGCCCGGGAGTAGCCTTAGGGGCAGGAGGGCAACATGACGGTCAGGAGCGCAGGCCTTCTGCTGTACCGGCGGAACGGCAAAGCGGAATTGGAAGTGTGGATCGCCCACATGGGCGGGCCCTTCTGGGAGCGCAAGGATGAGCGTGCCTGGTCGATTCCCAAGGGCGAGTATCTCGAAGAAGAGGACCCGCTGGCAGCCGCACAGCGAGAGTTCGCCGAGGAAATGGGAGTCCCTGCACCCTCGGCCGACTACGTGCCGCTCGGAACCTTCCGGCAGCCCTCGGGCAAGCTCATCACTGCGTTCGCGGCCGAGTCCGCTTTCAAACCGGAGAAGATCCTGAGCAACACCTTTCCCCTGGAGTGGCCGAAAGGGTCCGGAAGCGTCCAGCATTTCCCCGAGATCGACCGTGCCGAGTGGATCAGTGAATCCGAGGCCCGGATCAAGCTGGTGAAGGGCCAGCTGCAGATCCTCGACGCGCTGCTCGAGCACCTCGCGGAATGATGCCCCGCGCCTTATAGACTCCTGAAGTGCCGTCACTGGGAATGGCCGAGGAAGGAAAAGTACAAGCATGACCGTAGTTGTCACCGCCATATTCACACCCAAGGAAGGCGCCTTCGACGACGTCGTGGCTGCTCTGTTGCCAGCCATCGCGGAGGTGCACGAGGAGCCCGGCTGCATCCTGTACGCCATCCACGAGGCCCCGAACGGCCAGATCGTCATGATCGAAAAGTGGGAAAGCACCGAGCTCCTCGACGCCCACGGCGCCGGCGACGCCGTCAAGCGGCTGAATGCCTCACTGGAGGGACTCCTGAAGGAGCCGGTGGAAGTGACCCGGCTGACCGCGATCCCGGCGGGCACCAGCGCGCAGGGCGCGCTCTAGCTTGTAGCACAACGACGACGGCGCCCCTCGCCTTTGTGGGCGGGGGCGCCGTTTGCGCGGTTCAGGCCGGGGACGCCGTCGAGCCTCTGACCACCAGCTCCGGATCCACCAGTTTCGTCTGGACCTCAGCGTCCGGATCCTTCATCCGTTCCAGCAGGGCCTGTGCGGCCCCGGCACCCACCTCGGCATTCCGGCCGTCGATGGTGGTCAGGCGGAGCAGATTCGCTGACGCGAGGGGCGAATTGTCGTAGCCGATCAAGGAAAGGTCCTCCGGGATGCGCCGGCCACGGTCGCGCGCCGCGGCCGCAACCCCCATCGCCATCACATCGTTGGCAGCAAAAATCGCGGTGAGTGCCGGGTTCTGGTCCAGCAGCTTCAGCCCGCCCTCGTAGCCGTCGGGCTCCATCGTCTGCCCGTGGCCCTGCACCGTGTACGGCCGCAGCCCCCGTTCGCGCATCGCAGCCTCAAACCCCTGGGCCCGCAGCCGCGCGGCGCCGCCCCCGCCGGTCACATGCCCGATGTCCGTGTGCCCCAAGCCGATCAGATGCGCGGCTGCCAGGCGGCCGCCGGCCTCATCGTCGTTGGCAACGATGTCCGCCCCCGGAATTGCGACGTCGCGGTTGCCCGCCACCACAGCAGGAACATCGACGGCGGCGAACATCTCTTCGGTGGGTTCGGTCGCGATCACAATCCCGTCCACCCGCAGTGACATCAGGCCGTCCACCGGCGTCCGGTCCAGATGGGCGTTGAAGGACGGGTCGGCCACAGCCACCCGGAACCCGAGCGGCGCGAGCTCGTCGTGCAGGCCGCCCAGCAGACCGACGAACCACGGGTTCCGGTAGTCATCCAGAACGACGCCGATGGTCCGGGACCGGTTGCCGGCCAGGGTCGCTGCCGCCCGACTGGGGCGGTAGTTCAGCTGTTTGATCGCCTCCTCGACGGCGGCCCGGCGCGCGGCGGAAACTCCAGGGGCGCCGCGCAGAACCAACGAGACCAGGGATTTTGACACCCCGGCCGCGGAGGCAACGTCATAGATATTCGGGCGTTTGCCGGTCTCCTGGGTCACCCTGCCATTGTCGCCCATGCACTGCTCTTTGGAGTATTGACAGGACAAAGTCGCGCCTCTATCGTGTTTATGGAGCGCTCCATTCTTGCCCTGCGTCACACCGGCAGGGTCCCACAGAGCCCGTTTCAAAGGAGAAAACCAATGCCCAAAGACATCGGCGTCGCCGTCATCGGGGCGGGCATGGCCGGCAAGGCCCACGCCGCCGCCTACCGCACCGCAACCGCCCTGTACAGCCCCGTCCTTCCGCCGGTCCGGCTGGTCTCCATCGGCGACGTCAACCCGGAATTCGGCTCCCTCGCCGCCCGGCGCTTCGGCTACGAGCGCAACGACACCTCATGGCAGGCCATCGCTGAGGCCGACGACATCGATGTGGTCAGCGTCGTCATCGCCAACTCGCTGCACCGGGAAGTGGTGGAAGGCCTCCTCGCCGCCGGCAAGCACGTATTGTGCGAGAAGCCGCTGAGCGACACCCTCGAGGACGCCCGCGTCATGGCCGACGCCGCCCGCAACGCCTCCTCGATCGCGCGCATCGGATTCACCTTCCGCCGCACCCCCGGCATCGCCTACATCCGCGACCTCATCCAGAACGGGACCCTGGGCAAGGTGCTGCACTTCAGCGGCCGCTACTGGACGGATTACGGCTTCAGCCCGGAGGCCCCCATGAGCTGGCGCTACAAGGGCGGCCCCGGATCGGGCGCGCTGGCCGACGTCGGAAGCCACCTCGCCTACGTCTCCGAGTTCCTGTGCGGTGACATCAAGTCCGTCAGCGGCGGCCGCCTCAGCACGGCCATCGACAAGCGGCCCCTGCCGCTGGGCGCCGTCATCGGACACGACCACGCCGCCGTCAGCGACACCTTTGAGGCCGTGGAGAACGACGACTACGCAGCCTTCTCCGCCGAATTCGAAAACGGCACAGGCAGCCTCGAGGTCTCCCGCGTCGCCGCCGGACACGCCAACAGCCTCAACTTCGAGGTCTTCTGCGAGAACGGCGCCGCCAAGTTCGACCAGCGCCGTCCCGGCGAGATCCAGCTGTTCCTCAACGACGGCTCCGGCCACGAGAGCGGCTACCGCCAGGTCAGCCTCGGCCCCGGCCACCCCTACATCGCCGGCGGCCTGGCCATGGACGCCCCCGAGGTCGGCTTCGGCCAGAACGACGCCTTCGCCTACCAGTCACGCGCGTTCCTCGAGGAGGTCGCCGGCCTCAGCGAAGAGGAATCCCTGCCGCGCTGCGCCACCTTCGACGAAGGCGTCCGCAACATGGAACTGCTCGCCGCGGTCACCGAATCGGCCCTGAACAACGGAAAGAAGATCACGCTATGAAGCTCGGCGTCTACAACGCGATCCTGCACGACCGCCCGCTCCCCGAAGCGCTGAAGGTCGTCGCCGGCCTGGGCCTGACCGGCATCGAAATCAACTCCGGCGGGTTCCTGCCCGCGGTGCACGTGCCCACCTTCGACCAGATCCTCGAAAGCGACGCCGCCCGGGACGACTATCTGGCCATCTTCGAGGGCACCGGCGTCTCCATCGCCGGGCTGAACTGCAACGGCAACCCGCTGCACCCAAACCCTCTCATAGGCGACAAGCACGCCGAGGACGTCCGCCGTTCCATCCGCCTCGCCCACCGCCTCGGCCAAAACCGTGTGGTCACCATGTCCGGGCTGCCCGGCGGGGAACCAGGCGCCACCGTGCCGAACTGGATCGTCAACGCCTGGAACTCCGCGGCCCTGGACGTCCTGGACTACCAGTGGGGCGTCGCCGCGAAGTTCTGGAAGGAAACCGACCGGCTCGCCGCCGACCACGGCGTCAAGGTCGCCCTGGAACTGCACCCGCAGAACCTCGTCTTCAACCCCGCCGACGTGTACAAGCTCGTCGAACTGACCGGCGCCACCCACGTCGGCGTTGAGCTGGACGCGTCCCACCTGTTCTGGCAGCAGATGGACCCGGTCGCCGTCGTCCGCGAGCTCGGACCCCTGGTCTTCCACGCCGCCGCCAAGGACGTGCGCGTCAACAAGGACACCGCCGCAATCTACGGCGTCCTCGACAACCGCTTCCGCCGGCTCTCCCCCGAGGAGAACCGCACCAACCTCGGCGGCGACGAATGGGCCAACGAATGGCCCAAGCCCGCCGCGTGGGACTTCGTCGCCCTCGGCAAAGGCCACGACACCGCCTACTGGACCGAGTTCCTGCGGGCCCTCCACGAGGTGGACCCCGACATGCTCGTCAACATCGAGCACGAGGACGTCGAACTCGGCCGCATCGAAGGCCTCGAAGTAGCCGCCAAAGTCCTCAAGGACGCAGACGCAGCCCTGGCCGCCTCGCTCGTCAGCCCCTAGCCCGGGAACAGACACCGAAGCAGGAAGCCTGCCAGCCGCGAGCTGGCAGGCTTCCTGCTTTGTCTTCTCATCCGTGAGTTCCCGCCCGGGCGGCACGCCTGCTGCCGCTTTCGGGCAGGACGGTCGAGGGGACCGGCAGAAGTCGATAGTCTAAAACTTATTGTTATCTGTTGAGATCGCGCGACGAGGAGCGGCCCGGCCCCATGGCGAAAGAAGTGAGGGATGATGGCGGATCCGTGTCCCTCCGCGCCCTGGAAATGGCGGCCCAGGTCCGGACCCAGAACCAGGACATCTCCGGCCGCGCCGAACAGGTGACCCTGCAGCTCGAAAGCGCCATCGGCATGGGACTGCTCAACCCCGGCGAGCGGCTTCCCCCGGAATCAGTCATGGCCGAGCACATGGGCGTCTCACCCCTCACGCTGCGGCAGTCCCTTGCCGTGCTGCGAAGCAAAGGCCTCCTTGGCACCCGCCGGGGCCGCGGCGGCGGAAGCTACGTCGCTGGAGTGCTCCCGGTGCGGGAAGCGGAGATCGCCCAGCAACTGCGCCGGCACAAGAGCGATGACCTGCGCGACCTCATCGACCTCGCCGCGGCGACTGCGGGCTCGGCGGCGCGGCTCGCATCCAGGCGCTCCGATGAGCAGGACGTGCGGCGCCTGCGGAAACTCGCCCAGCGCTTCGCCTCGAGCTCGGAGCCGCACATGCTCCGGCAGGCGGATGCCCGCCTGCACATTGGGCTGGGCGTGGCAGCGCAGTCCCGCCGCCTTACCGCCCTTCTGATCCAGATCCACGCCGAGCTGTCCCCGCTGACCTGGGGGCAGGCGTGGCTTGACGCGCAGTCGACAGCCGTAGCGGAGCACGAGGCACTCCTCGAAGCCATCGAGCAGGGAGACCCCGCGGCGGCGGAGAACACCGCCATCGCCCACTTCGAACGGGAAGGTGCCCTCATCATCAACCAGCGCCTGGCCATCCTCACCTCGGACCTGGCGGACCAGCGGTGACGGCCGTCGGGGAGGTCCTGCAGTCAACGGCCCGTGCCCTCGGGCAGAGCCTCGAGCGTGTTTTCGCCGACCTTGACCGGCTGGCCGAAGCCACCACGAAAATCCTGGGTGAGCCGGGCACCTCGAAAAGCAAACTCGAAGCTCTGAGGCCCGTCGTTGAGGACATCGTCCTCCAGCACGGCGGCCTGGTGGACAGCGCCGGCGTCTCCGTTGCCCGGGGCCTGTTCAGCGACGCCGACGCCTGGCACCAGTGGTGGAGCCTCGTTGGGGGAAAGCTGGTGTTTATCCCCCACAATCTCAACCCGGCCTCCATCAACTACTACGACTACACGGAAATGACGTGGTACGAGCGGCCGATTACGTCCGGCCGGCCCGAACTCATCGGCCCGTACATCGACTTCGGCGGCGCTGACATGAAGATCGTCACCGCGTCACGGCCCGTGCTGTATGAGCAGCGGACCGTGGCGGTGGCGGGCGCAGACCTCTCGATGGAGTCCATCGAGCGCACCTTCCTGCTCAACCTTGGGCGGCGCGAGGAACACGTCGCGCTGGTCACGGAAACCGGCAAGATCGTCGCCTCCAACAGTGCGCGGTTTGCCCCCGGGACCCGCTTCGAGGGTGCGCCCGGAGGCCCTGGCTCCGTAACCGTGCCGGTGGCAGACCTCGCCGCTTCCCCATGGCACCTGGTCGCGAGCGACTGAATTTTGGCGGCCCGGCCTACCGGATGCCCTGGTCGGAGAACTTCACGACGTCGGCTGCATTGGACTTGTCAACGATGGTGGGGCCGGTCAGCACGGGCTGCCCGCCGCCAAGCTTGAAGCCACCCCGCTTGACCTGCCACAGGGCATCGACGGAACCGTAGCCCTGAAGCCAGGGCTGCTGGTCCACCGTGAACAGCACGGTGCCGTCGGCGATCTTCTGGGCCAGGTCCTTGTTCAGGTCAAAGGAGGCCACCTTCGCCGAACTGCCCGCGGTGGCCACGGACTTCAGCAGGGTCAGGGTGATGGGTGCCCCCAGCCCGATGATGACGTCAGCGTCCTTGGCTGCCTGCAGCTTGGCCGTGGCCGTGGACTCAACGGAGGTCATGTCGGCGCCGTTCACGTACAGGATCTCCGTTCCCGGAACCTTGGACTTCACTCCCGCGCAGCGCGCTTCCAGCCCCACGTGTCCCTGGGCCTGGATCACGCAGACGGGGTGCCTGAAGTTTTCTGCAGCCAGCTTTTCACCCACCGCCTGGCCTGCGAGCTCCTCGTTGGAGCCGAAGTGCGTGAAGGCCCCGAGTTCCTTGGAGACGGACTCGCCCGCGTTCAGGCTCACGATGGGGATTCCGGCGTCAGAGGCCTTCTTGAGGGAATCCTTCAACGCACCGGGCGTGGCCAGGGTGACTGCGATCCCGTCGACTTTTTGGTCCACCGCCTGCTGGATCAGCTGCGCCTGCCGGCCGGCCTCGGGATCGTTCGTGTAGAGCAGCTCCACGTTGTCCTTGGCGGCGGCCTCCTCGGCGCCCTTCCGGACCGTGTCCCAGAAGGTGTCACCCGCCGGAGCATGCGTGATCAGGGCGATCTTCATGCGCGGCGTTGATGCCGCCTGGCCGCCGCCTCCGTTGTTGGCTTCCGGTGTCCTTCCACCCTGGCTGGAGCATGCCGTCAGGGCCAGCATCGGGACCGCAACTGCGGCGACCGCAGCGCGGCGCCAAAAAAACTTCTTCACTGGTGATCTCCTTCGATCCCATTCAGGTGTGAGCGAGCGCACTTGGAGCGCTCCATAAAGTGACAATAAGAGCAGGACTTTGTCCTGTCAATAGTGCTATTCCGGCGGTGGGCGCCGCTAGCGCTGGTAAACGCCGGTCAGTGTGGCCGTACCCAGCAGGTGCCGGGCAAGTTCGGAACCCAGGGCTGCAGGCTTGGCGCCTGCCCCGCCCGGCAGCTCCTCGACGTCCAGCGCGTAGACGGTGAAGATGTAGCGGTGCCGTCCGTGCCCGGGCGGCGGGGCCGCCCCCAGATAGCCGCGGAAGTCGCCGTCGTTCTTCAGCTGCACAGCCCCGGCCGGGAGCTGCGGGCCGCCCTCGGCTCCGGCACCTTCCGCAAGCGAGGTGACGTCGGAGGGGATGTTGAGGACGGCCCAGTGCCAGAACCCGCCGGCGCCGGGAGCGTCGGGATCAAACACCGTGACGGCGTAGCTCCTCGTGCCGTCCGGTGCCCCGCTCCAGCTCAGCTGCGGTGACTCGTCGGCGCCGCCCGCGTGCATCCTGCCGCTCCGCTGCGGCGGCGGCAGGGTCTCGCCGTCCTGGAAGGACCGGCTGGTGAGCCCGAACGCGGGGACGTCCGGCAGGTTGGAAAACGGGCGCGGCGATGTCATGGCTGCTCCTCAGGTGGCGGGAACTTCAGGTGGTGGGAACTTCGGCTTCCTCTGCTGCTGCTTCGATGTGGTTGAGCTCCGCCCGGGTGGGCGGGTTGGCGCCGGGACGGGACACCGTCACGGCTGCGGCGCGGGAAGCGTGGGCCAACAGGGCGGCGAGCCCCTCGGCCGGCAGCTCCCGCAGGTCCGCGCGGTTCTGGGCCCCATCCAGGCCGCGGTCCACCACGCCTGAAAGCAGTGCGGCCATAAAGGAATCGCCGGCGCCCACGGTGTCCGCCACTTCCACGCGGGGCGCCGCAAACTCGGCCTCTCCTGCGGCGGTAATCCCCCACGGCCCGGCCGCGCCGCGCGTCACCACCACCATGGCCGGCCCCTCCGTGCCGCCCAGCGCCAGCCAGCGGCGTGCGGACTCCAGCGGGTCCACCCCGGGGTAGAGCCAGGCGAGGTCCTCGTCGGACGCCTTGACGATGTCCGAGAGGGTCACGAACTTTTCCGCCTGCCGGCGGGCGTAATCCACATCCGTGATGATGCTGGGACGGCAGTTGGGGTCAAAACTGATGGTCGACGCCGGGTGGGCGTGTTCGACGGCGGCCAGCACCTCCGTGGCACCCGGCGCCAGCATGGTGGCTATGGAGCCGGTGTGCAGCAGCCTGCTTCCCTGCAGCATGAACGGCAGCCGTTCGCCCAGGCCGGGAAGCTCCCAGGCGAGGTCGAACGTGTAGGTGGCGGCGCCGTCGTCGTCCACCAGGGCGGTGGCAACACTGGTGGGGAGCCCATCCGGAGCCAGCGGCAGCATGACCGAACTGGACCTCAGGTGGGCGGCAACCGCGTCCCCGTAGGCGTCTCGGCCGTAGCGCCCGATGAACTGCACCGGATGCCCCAGGCGGGCAAGCCCGACCGCGACGTTGAGCGGGCTGCCGCCCACATGGGCTTCGATTCCGGAGCTGCGCTGGACCACGTCAACGAGGCCCTCGCCGATAACAGTGAGCATGGTCATACTCTGCCAGAGAACGCCGCCCGGCGCTCGGGTGGGCGGCAACGAAGTTGCCGGACGCCGCTATGCCTTCTTTCCCGGCAGCGCGAGCTTGAAGACCTTTCCCCAGGAGGATCCAACCTGCTTCAGCAGTGGCCCGGTGGTGTACGGCAGGCCGTAGCGGCGGCAGATTTCCTGCACCTTCGGCGCCACTTCCCCGTACCGGTTGGAGGGCAGGTCCGGGAACAGGTGGTGCTCGATCTGGTGGGACAGGTTACCGGTCATGATGTGCATGAACTTGGATCCGGAGATGTTGGCCGAGCCGATCATCTGCCGGACGTACCAGTCGCCGCGGGTCTCGCCCTCGACCATTTCCTCCGTGAAGGTGTCCGTCCCTTCGGGGAAGTGGCCGCAGAAGATGACCGCGTGGGCCCAGACATTGCGCACGGCGTTGGCCGCGAGCGTTCCGAGCAGGGCCTGTTTGCCGGAGCCGGTCAGCATGGCCACGGCCGGCGTGGCGGCGTAGTCCTTGGTGAACTGCTTGAGGGCTTTGACGCCGAGCGCCTTGAGGTCCCGGGCCATGGCCTCCTTGCTCTTCTTGCCCTCCTTGTATTCGACGAGCTCGAGGTCGTAGACGGCGATGCCCCATTCGAAGATCGGGGCCAGGATGGCGTTGTAGAGGGGGTTCCCCAGCGCCCGCGGCGTCCACGGCTGGTCCTCGTCCATGCGCAGCAGGTTGTATCCGACGTCGTTGTCCTTGCCCACCACGTTGGTCCAGCGGTGGTGGAGGTCGTTGTGGGTGTGCTGCCAGGAGCGTGCCGGGGTCACGAAATCCCACTCCCACGTGGTGGAGTGGATGTCCGGATCCCGCATCCAGTCCCACTGGCCGTGGAGGATGTTGTGGCCGATCTCCATGTTTTCCAGGATCTTGGCGAGGCTGAGCAGGCTGGTGCCAAGGACCCAGGCCTTTTTGTCCTTGCTGGCCAGCAGCGCTGCCCGGCCGCCGATCTCCAGGCCGCGCTGGATCTTGATCATCCGGCGGATATACGCGGCGTCGGAGGAGCCGCGCTTGGCGAGGATGTCATCCCTGATGGCGTCCAGTTCGCGGCCGAGCTCTGCCACCTGCTCGTCGGAAAGGTGCGCCGCGGCAGGCGGGCGCACGGCCGGCCGGCCGGAGGCGGCCAGCGCCCCCGGCCGCGGTTTGGCCGCCGGCTTCTCGGCGGACGTGGTGCTCGCGGCTGTGCGATCGGATATAGCTGTCATGCTGGTGTTGCTCCTCAGATGTCGAGGTTAACGGGCCCGGCGGCTGCCGAAACACACGTCTGGATCAGTTGGCCCGGTTCACCGTGAACTTCACCGGTGCGCAGGTCCCGGACCTGCCCTGCACGCAGGGGCAGCAGGCAGCTGTGGCAGATGCCCATGCGGCAGCCGCTGGGCATGAGGACGCCGGCATCCTCGCCGACGTCGAGAAGGGGCGTGTCGCCGTCGGCCTCCACCTCACGGTCGGAGGCCTCAAAGGTGACCAGGCCGCCGTCGTGCCCCTCGCCCCCGAGCAGGCTGGTGTTGAAGCGTTCGATGATGAGGTTGACGGGGTCCGCGGCGAAGGGCCCTGTGGCCGCCTCTTTGCCGGAGGACCCGGCGGTCCCGGGGTGGGCGGCCGCCTCCGCTGCCCACAGCGCTTCGGCGTCGTCGAGGAAACCTTCCGGACCGCAGGCGTAGGCGGCCCGGCGGCGCCAGTCGGGGCACAGGGCGTCGAGTCCGGCGGCCCGGCCGAAGTCCATCCGGCCGCGTTCGCCCGTGTACCAGTGCGTGACGCGGAAGTTGGGAAACTGGTCAGCGAGCTCGGAGAGTTCCTCGCGGAAGATGCTGTCCTCCGGGGTCCGGGCCGAATGGATCAGCACCACGTCGGCGTCGGGCCGGTGCGGCACGAGCGTGCGGACCATGGACATCACGGGGGAGATGCCGCTGCCGGCGGTGAGCATCAGGAGCGGCCGCGGATGTTCGGGGAGGACAAAATCTCCCTGCGGCGGGGCAAGGAACAGGACGTCGCCGGGCCGTGTGTTGCGGACCAGGGCGCCGGACACGGCACCCATGTCGCTCACGGTGATGGCCGGGTCCTCGCCCGCCGGGGCGCTGAGCGAGTAGGAGCGCCAGTGCCGGACGCCGTCGAGCTCCACGCCGATCCGCGCCCACTGGCCGGCTTTGTGGGCCTTCCAGCCGCGGCCGGGCCGGAAATGGATGGTGGCCGAATCAGCTGTTTGGGGGACAACCTTGGTGACCACGCCGCGCAGCTGCCGGGCAGAGAACACGGGGTCAAAGAGCGCGAGGATATCCTCCGGCGCGAGGGGAGTGGTCAGGACGGACGCGGCGCGCGCCAGCTTTCGAAGCCGGATCAAGCTGTCCACCGCATTATGGGTTCACCCACGTGTATCTCCTAGTGAAACCCGGGATCGTAACAAGCAAAAGTACCGCAGCCCCCACGTACAAGCGTCCTCTATGCCGGCGCCGGGGGCAACCGGAGTCCACTTTGGCGTGCGATCAGGCAAGGCGGGGTTCCTCCGTTGTGGCGTCTGCGGCATGTGCGGTTGATGATAAGCATACTTACCGCCGGAGTGCATATATACCGCTAAGCCCGTAGCTACAACGAACGGACGCTCCGAAAGTTCCCTGCCTGGTCCCCGCCTACAGCAGGAGCAGCTCCTGGACCAGCTCGCGGCACTTCCGGTACGACGGCGCCTTCGGGTCAATCAGCGCGAAGTGGTCGCCGGGGACCTTGACCACCTGCACCGGGGCGCCGGCCGCCCGGGCGGCGGTGGCGTAGGCCTCGGACTGGCTCACCGGCACGGTGTCGTCGTCGAGGCCGTGGACCGCGTAGACCGGGATGGTGAGCGGCACGGCGCTCATCGGGTCGGCGTATTTGTGGCGCTTGGGGTACCTCTCGGCGGAGCCGCCCAGGAAGTTGCTGACCGCGCCGTTGCTGAGGTCCAGCCACTCCGCCTGCGCGAGGTTGAGCAGCCCCGACTGGCTGACCACGCCCGTCAGGTGAACGGCCTCGCCGTTGAGGTTCCTGGCGACCTGCCGGTCGGCGTCGGCCGCGCCGAGTCCTGCAAGCCGGTCCCGCCCGGCCGCCCAGACGGCCAGGTGGCCGCCGGCCGAGTGCCCCAGCGCCACCACACGGTTCAGGTCGAGGTCATGTTCGCCGGCCACTTCACGGAGCTTGTCGATCCCGGCGAGGACATCCTCGAACGTCCGCGGCCAGCCGCCACCGTTGCCGGCGCGCCGGTACTCCAGGTTCCAGGCCACGATGCCGTGCGCCGCGAGGTCCTTCGCCAGCGGCTCGCCCAGCTCGGCGCCGTACTGCGAGCGCCAGTAGCCACCGTGGATCACCACAACAATGCCGCGCGGGGCAGGCATCCTGCCGTTGCGTGCGGCAGGTGTTTCCGGCAGGAAGAGCTCGCCCCACTGGCTGGGGTGGTCACCGTAGTGGTACTTCTGCCGCTTCACTGCATCCTCCTAGGATCCTTCGAACGGGGCGCCGGCCCCTCCTTGCCGCCGCCAGCGCACCCGGGATCCGGATTGCAGCTCACGACTGCACACAACAGCCATGTGCCGAGCCTACATGGATGCCGCTTCCGTGGGGCAGAAGGGGCTGCCGAGGCAGGGGTGTCACCGGAGCTGCTGTCGCACGGCCTTGATAGTTTGGAACCATGGCAAGCAACTGGGATCGCCTGGACGTCACGCAGCGCGACTCCGTGCAGGAAAACGTGGAACTGTATGAGCGTGTCCGGCCTGCCCTGAAGCTTGTCACCCGGGAAGTCCTGCAGATACTGCGGACCATGCTCAAGGACACCGAGGTCACCCCGCTGTTCGTCACCGGCCGGACCAAGACGGTCGATTCCTTCCGGGAGAAGATTTCCCGCACCGAGGAACCGCTGGAAGCCGGCGGCCCGCGGCTGCTGAAGTTCCCGGACCCGTTCCGGACGCTCAATGACATGGTGGGCGTGCGGGTCATCACCAAGCTGCCGGCGGAGAACGCCTTGGTGGCCAACCTGATCAAACGCCAGCGGCACCTCTTCGACTGCCGCGGGGACCGCGAAAAGGACATCGGCTCCATCGAGTCCGGAACGTACGGCTACTCCAGCCGGCACCTGATCCTGCGCACCCTCCAGAACGATGTGGTCAAGAACTACCAGCAGGTCTTCAACCCCGACCTCCCGCCCAACGGCAGCTACTTCTTTGAATGCCAGATCCGCACCGTCTTCGCGCACGCCTGGAGTGAGATCGAGCACGATATCCGCTTCAAGGCCGAGGACCCGCGGGCCTGGACACCGCACTTCGACCGCCAGTTCACGGCCACCGCCGCGATGCTGGAAACGGTGGAGAGCGCCTTCGCTGACCTGCACGAACGCTACGAGGAGGTCCGCAGCTACTGGGACCTGGACGGAGAGGGCGCGGCCCAGCTCACCCCCAACCGTATCCGGGACGTGTGGCGCACCCTGCTCCCGCACGTAGACCGTAAAGTAGACGATGACTGGGGATGGGCGGCCGAACTCCTGGCGGCCCACGGACTCAAGCAGACCGTGCAGCTTGCCGGCCTGCTCAGCGCCAACCGGATCACCGAGGTCCGCAGGGCCCTGGATCACCGCTACTCCCCCGGCCCGGACCGCTTGCTGGATGACCTCCTGCTGTGGCAGTACGGCACCAAACACATCGACCTCACCGCTGAGGCGCCCGACGCCGTCCCCCACCCGCGGCGCGACAGCCTCCTGCGGCGGCTGAAGCAGATCGAGCGCTACCGCCAGACCAAGAAATAGAGTTTCATGAAGCCCGAACAGCTCCAGTCCGTCCGGGCCACGCTCCGTTCCCCGCGGCGCCTCAAGACCGAGGCCCTCGCCGGACTGGTGGTGGCCCTTGCCCTCATTCCGGAAGCCATCGCGTTCTCCGTGATCGCCGGGGTGGACCCCCGGATCGGACTGTTCGCGTCCTTCACCATGGCGGTCACCATCTCGTTCGTCGGCGGCCGGCCCGCCATGATCTCGGCCGCAACCGGCGCCGTCGCCCTGGTGATCGCACCGCTGATGCGCAGCCACGGGCTGGACCACCTGATCGCCGCGGTGATCCTGGCCGGGGTGTTCCAGATCCTGCTGGCCGTCCTGGGCGTCACCCGGCTCATGCGTTTCATTCCGCGTTCGGTGATGGTGGGCTTCGTGAACGCGCTGGCCATCCTCGTTTTCATGGCCCAGCTGCCGGAACTGATCGGGGTTCCCTGGCCGGTGTATCCGCTGGTGGCCGCGGGCCTGCTGATCGTCGTCGGCTTCCGCAGGATTACGACGGCGGTGCCGTCACCTTTGGTGGCCATCGTCCTCCTGACGGCCCTCGCCGTGGCGGCCGGGATCGATGTCCCCGCCGTCCAGGACAAGGGCCAGCTGCCGGAAAGCCTGCCCACGCTGTTCATCCCGAACGTGCCGCTCACATGGGAAACCTTCCAGACCATCGCCCCCTACGCGCTGTCCATGGCACTCGTGGGACTGCTGGAATCGCTGATGACAGCCAAGCTCGTGGACGACATCACCGACACCCGCTCCAACAAGACCCGCGAATCCTGGGGCCAGGGCGTGGCCAACATCGTCACCGGATTCCTGGGCGGCATGGGCGGCTGCGCCGTGATCGGGCAGACGATGATCAACGTCAAGGGTTCCGGAGCCCGCAGCCGGGTGTCCACGTTCCTCGCCGGCGTCTTCCTGCTGGTGCTGGTGGTCGCCCTCGGCGACATCGTGGGGCTCATCCCGATGGCGGCGCTGGTGGCGGTGATGATCTTCGTTTCGGCCATCACCTTTGACTGGCATTCGGTGGCACCGGCGACGCTCAAACGCATGCCCAAGTCGGAGACCGCCGTCATGCTCATCACCGTGGGCACGGTGGTGGTCACGCACAACCTGGCAATCGGCGTCGGCGTCGGCGTGCTGGCGGCGATGGCGATGTTCGCCCGCCGGGTGGCCCACTTTGCCACTGTGGAGCGGACGGAAATGGAGCTCAACGGCCGCACCGTGGCCACCTACACAGTGGACGGCGAACTCTTCTTCGCCTCCTCCAACGACCTCTACACGCAGTTCGACTACGCCCGCGACGCCGAGCCGGACATCGACGGCGTGGTGATCGACCTGCACGCCTCGCATCTGTGGGATGCCTCCACCATCGCCGTCCTGGATGCGGTCACGGAGAAATACCGCCGGCACGGGCGCGAGGTGGAACTGATCGGCCTTAACTCGGCCAGCATCCAAATGCGGGAACGACTCGCCGGAAAACTCAACGCAGGAGCGTGAGGTTAATCACGTTACGCGCCCCGAAATCCCTTATCTGACGCGGATCATCCGCGGATGAACGACACGGTGCCGTTACCTTAATGTGACATTGCGGGGAAGCCTCCCGTACGGTGGAAAACGTGCCTTCTTCACCGATGAGGCACTCCCGCGCTGATTGCCTAACTCTGCCGCAGCCCGAGGAACCAATCGAACACCCATGTCAGGCAGAGACGGGGAAACCACTTTTCGGCCCGCTTGAAGCTGGCCTTGGGGTGAAGCCGCGCAGTCCTGGCCATGCTCAGGGCCGCGGCCGGGTGCCTCCCATCCGAATCCGACAGCTCACCTCGCAGGCATCGGGAGAGGCTTCTTCATGTCGTTCCGCTTTAATTCTGGCCGCCGTGCTGCGGTCATCCTTGCCGCATCCGGACTCGCCTTCACCGGCACCGTCGCAGCCAACGCCGCGAACGTTCCGGCACAGCAGGCACAGGCTCCCGCTGCCGCCCCCGCGGCCGCCAACCAGATCCAGGTTCCGCTGACCGCTGCCTCCAGCGTCAAGATTGACTTCGAGCGCCCCGCGGTCACCTCGGCCCCGGCTCCCGCGGCGGCACCCGTCGTCGTGAAGCCCGCGGTGAAGAAGGTTGCAGCACCTGCCGTTGCCGCGGCCCCCAAGGCTGCGCCGGCACCGGCAGCTGCCGCACCGAAGATCACCGTCAAGGCCGCCGCTCCGGCTCCGAAGGCGCCTGCCAAGGCCCCTGTTACGGCGGCCGCAGGCGTCAACGCCGCGATGCTGGCCTCGGCCCGGTCCCAGATCGGCATCACGCAGGACTGCACCGCCATGGTTGAGAAGGCCCTCGGCGCCGCCGGCATCCGCGTGGGTGACCTCGCACCGATGCAGTTCCTGAATCACGGCAGGGTCGTTTCCACTCCTCAGCCCGGCGACATGGTGGTCCAGTCCGGCCACGTGGCCATCTACGCCGGCGCCGGCAAGGTCATCAGCGGCGGCATGAACGGCATCAACGCCACCATGGAGCACCCGCTGTCCTGGCTCACGGCCACAGGTCCCGTCACGTTCGTGCGCGCGGCCTAGCAGAGGCAAGACCGCTGTGTTCCGCTGCCTTGGGGGCGGCGGAATACAGCTGTCCCCCCAAGGTGCTCCCACCTTTCTATAAGGATCGCGGGACACACTGGCTATGCCTGATGAAAGACCGCAGTCTCCGGCTGCGAGTCAGGGCCGCCGGGTCCGGATTGTCCCCCCATGCATTCCGGATCCGGTGCCTGCCAGCCGCAGCGTGCTGCACCTCAGCCTCAGCCTCAGCGGTTCCGGTTCACCCCCGGACAGTACGGTTCCGCCCCTGGGACTTGGCTTCGTACAGGGCAACATCCGCGGCCGCGATGACTTCGTCGAGGTCCGCGGTTTTCGCGTTGTAGGTGGAGATACCGTAGCTGACGGTCGGCATCCGCATCAGTTCCGGGATGTGCTGGCCTGCCAGCCTCCTGCTGATTTCCCCCGCAATGATCTCAGCACTCTTGGGTCCGGCACCGGGAAGCAGGAGGATGAACTCCTCACCGCCGTAGCGCCCGGCAAGGTCCGTGGACCGGACCGCTGCACTGCAGGCCTCGGCAAAGGCCTGCAGCGCGAGGTCACCCGCCGCATGGCCGAAGGTGTCGTTCACCGCCTTGAAATGGTCAAGGTCCGCCAGGATCAGCGAGCCCCCGCCATTAGCCGCTTTGCTTCGCGCCAGCTCCTCGGCCGCCGCCTCCAGGAAGGCGCCGCGGTTAAGGAGGCCTGTCAGGCCGTCCTGCGTGGCAACGGTCCGCAGCGCCCGCGTCTGCTGCTCGGTGCTGAGCCCCGCCATGCTGAACGAAACCACCACCAACAGCACCATAGTCACCATGGTGGTCACCGCGGACCCGAAGAACGTGACGAAGACGGCGCCGTCCTGCCCGTTGATCAGGAAAGCAAGCAGCCGGCAGAAGTAGAAGACCGCCACACCGCCCGCCGCGATGGCCATGGGGATCCTGACCCGGGAATAGCCCGGTTCCAGCCGCCACAGTTCATGCGAAGCCAGGCCGATGAGCGCCGCCATGGACCCCAGGAACACCGCTCCCCCAGCCCAGACGTTGGAGCCGGGGTTGTCGACGGCGGCAGCCACCCCGGCGAGGAGCGGCAGGGCCGCGGACAGCCACGGGCTGGGTTTGAGGTTCCGGAGGGAGCGCGCACCTGCCCAAACGCACGCCGCACCGGAAACCAGCATGACGTTGCCCACGGGGTTGGCCCAGACCTGCTGCGGCGTTCCGTTCATGAGGAAGAACGTCGCGCCGAGGAGGAACAGGAGCAGGGCGGCGCACCACCAGGCGCTGTAGGGCGAGCGCGTGCTGCGGTAGGTTGAAAAGTAGAAGAGCAGGGCCAGAATCAGGGCCATCGCGGCAAAGGCGATCCGAAGTGTCGCCGTGTCCAGGATCATTCCGGCCCCCTAGAATCCCGATCCAATGCACACCAGTATGGCACCCCGGAGCCATCGTGGCGGCCTGCTGGCCCGGAAGCCCCTCCGGACCAGCAGGAGGCCTAGACTCCGGCGGGCACCGCCTGCGCAAACCCGTTCACGGGACGTGGCAGTCCGTAGTGCTCGCGCAGCGTGTGCCCCGTGTACTGCTGCCGGAACAGCCCGCGCGACCGCAGGATCGGAATGACGTGGTCCACGAAGGCGTCCAGGCCCGAAGGCAGCACCGGCGGCATGATGTTGAAGCCGTCGGCCGCCCCCTTTTCAAACCACTCCTGGATGGCGTCCGCCACCTGCTCGGGCGTTCCCGAGAAGGTGCGGTGCCCGCGGCCCCCGCCCAGCCGGCCGATGAGCTGCCGGACCGTGAGCCGTTCCCGCCGGGCGAGTTCGACGATGAGCGTGTACCGGCTCTTGGCGCCTTCGATCGCGTCCTCCGAGGGGAGGTCCTCGGGCAGCTGTGCATCCAGCGGGAGGGATTCCGGCGCGACCCGAAGGACGCCGGCCAGCTGCTTGCGCGCGTGTTCGGGGTGAATGAGCTCATCAAGCTGCTTTTCCAGCTGCCGTGCTTCGCGCTCGGTGGAGCCGATGACCGGGACAATGCCGGGAAGGATCTTGATGTGCTCCGGGTTCCGCCCCGCTGCCGCTGTCTTCCGCTTGAGGTCGGCGTAGAAGCGCTGGGCCTCGGCCAGCGTCTGCTGCGCCGTAAAGACAGCCTCGGCGTAGCGGGCGGCGAAGTCCTTGCCGTCCTCGGAGGAGCCGGCCTGCACGATGACGGGATGCCCCTGCGGCGAACGCGGTACATCCAGCGGGCCCTGGATCCGGAAGTACCGGCCGGTGTGGCCGACGGTGTGGACGCGGGAGCTGTCCGCCCAGACTCCGGCGGCCTTGTCCCCCACCGCGGCGTCGTCTTCCCAGCTGTCCCAGAGCTTCCGGGCTGCATCGAGGAACTCGGCGGCGCGCTCATAGCGGCGCCAGTGGGCGGGCTGGTCCTCCAGCGAGAAGTTCCGCGCGGCGGCCTCGCCGGCCGTGGTCACCACGTTCCAGCCGGCCCGGCCGCCGCTGATGTGGTCCAGGGAGGCGAACCTGCGGGCCAGGTTGTAGGGGTCGTTGTAGGTGGTGGAGGCGGTGCCGATGAGCCCGATGCGCCTGGTCACGGCGGCGATGGCGCTGAGCAGGACTGTCGGCTCCAGCGTGCCGTAAGGGCGCTGGCGCACGTCGCCGTGCAGTACGGGAGAGTCGGCGAAGAAGATCGAGTCGAACGTGCCGCGTTCGGCGGTGCGCGCGAGCTGCTGAAAGTGGGCCACCTTGGTACCGGCGAAGCTGTCGTTCCCGGGCAGCCGCCAGGACGCCTCATGGTGTCCGGTGCTCATCAGGAAGGCGTTCAGGTGGAGTTGGCGTTCAGGCATGGTCAGGTTCCTTGGGTTTGGAGGGCGGTCAGGCGGTCCGGGAGCCGACGGCGGTCCGCCAGCGGGAGAAATGGCGTTCGACGGCGACGAGCAGGTAGTTGACCAGCAGGCCGAGCAGGGACACGGTCAGGATGCCCGCATACATGTCCGGGATGAGGAAGCTCATCTGGGAATTCACGATCAGGTAGCCCAGGCCGGCCTTGGCACCGACCATCTCGGCAGCGATCAGGACGAGGATGGAGGAGGTGCCGGCCATCCGGATGCCCGTGAAAATGGTGGGTACGGCCGAGGGAAGGATGACCTTCTGGAACAGCTGGAAGTTGGACAGCCCCAGTGAGCGGGCCGCCCGGATGAGCAGCGGGTCCACGGTGCGGACGCCCGCGATGGTGTTCAGCAGCACCGGGAAGAACGCGGCGTAGGCAACGATGCTGATTTTGGACGTCTCCCCGATGCCCAGCAGCAGCGTGAACACCGGGAGCAGTGCCAGCGCCGCTGTGTTCCGGAAAACCTCCAGCAGCGGGTTGAGGAAGCGGTCAAGGGCCCCGTACCAGGCCACGAGCAGTCCAAGTGCGACGGCGGACACCACGGCGATGCCGAAGCCGCTCGCAGAGCGGCTCAGGCTGGCCGCGAGGTGGTTTTGCAGCTGCCCGTTTGCAATAAGGGCGCCCAGCGCCTCAAGCACCTCGTGCAGGGGCGGAAGGAACACCCTCGTCGATGCCGGCGCGAGGTAGGTGGGCCCCAGTTCCCACAGCAGCAGAAACAGGATGATCGCCCCGGCACCCCACACGGCTTTGCCGCCCTGCACGGCGTACAGGCGCAGCCTGGCCGCCGGAGTCCGGGCGGGTCCCGGACGCAACGCCGGCGGGGCCGGCGCCGTTTCCTTCCCGGCGGCCTGCTCGGGACCGGTGCGGACTTCCGTTTCCTTCGTCAGTGTTGGCGTGCTCATCAGGCTGCCTTTCCGGTGGTGATGGTCCTGGTTTCGTCCGGCGCCGTTCCATCGGGCTGGATCTTTGCGTGCCCGGCCTCCTGGGCCCGGCGTACCTCGTCATGCAGCAGCGACCAGACCTCGTGCCGGTGTTCCACGAAGGCCGGGTTGGAGCGGACGTCCTCGTCACCGGAGCGGTCCCCGAGGTCGATGTCCACGATTTCCTTCAGCCGCCCGGGCCGGGAGCTGAGCACCGCGACGCGCTGGCCGAGGTACACGGCCTCGTCGATGCCATGGGTAATGAAGATGATGGTCTTGCCCGTGGTGGCCCAAATGCGCAGCAGCTCGGTCTGGAGCTGCTCGCGGGTCTGGGCATCCAGCGCGGCAAACGGCTCATCCATCAGCAGGATGTCCGGCTCATAGGCCAGGCTGCGGGCAATGGCCACGCGCTGCTTCATGCCGCCGGACAGCTCATGGGGGTACCTGTCCTCAAATCCGCCGAGGCCCACAAGCTCCAGGTATTCGCGCGCCTTCCCGGCCCGCTCCTTTCGGGTGTAGCGCTTCCCGTCGCTGCCCACGCCTTCCAGGCCGAAGGATACGTTGGCCGCCGCCGTGCGCCACGGGAACAGCGCATACTGCTGGAAGACGACGGCGCGGTCCCTGCCCGGGCCGGCGACTGCCCGTCCGTCCACCAGCACCTGGCCGGTATCCGGTTTGGTCAGTCCTGCCAGGAGGTCCAGGAGGGTGGTCTTCCCGGATCCGCTGGGGCCCACCAGGGTGATGAACTCACCGGCGGAGACATCGAGGGAGATGCCGTCCAGTGCGGTCAGCACCGACCCTTCCGGGTTGTCCTTGCTGGGCCGCACCGTGAACTTCTTGGTGATGTTTTGAAGGCTGATTTTCGGTATCGGCCCGGTTCCGGAGGTCATGGTGTGCTTCCCTTCAGCAGGTCGTTCAAGGCGTTTGGTGTCCACCATGAGAGCAGAGTTAAACCACCGCCTGAAGGGGGCGGTCACGAGGGGAAACGGGGCGTAACCTGCCGGTCGGGGCCGCGGCCGGCAACGCCGGGACGCGCAGAGACTTCAAAGTAAACAGGGCGTAATGGCGGGCGTCTTCCGGCGACACCGGGTGACGCATGGCGACAGACGCGCACCGCGAAGGGCGCCGATGTTGCGGCCGGCTACGGACAATGACAGGCCGGCACCACCCTGCCCCGCGCCCTGTACCTGCAGGTGGCGCGCGCCGGGCAGGGATGATTGTTACGCGGCTGCCGCCATCCGGTCCATGAGCAGCGCGACGGCCTGTTCGGCGTGCACCGATTCGGAGATAACCACCTGCGCGATGCCGCGCCTGGCCAGTTCGGCGATGGCACGGTCCTCTTCCTCGCTGGAGGGCAGGACGCCCACGATGACGCCGTCGGCGCCGCCGGCCAGCATGAACTGCCGCCACGACCGGCCAAGCAGGATGACCGGCTGGTAGCCGTGCCGGGGAAGTATCGCGGCAGCGGCCATGGCCAGTGCCCGGTCGGCCGGCCATTCAAGGTCCTCAATGGCGATGGCCACCACGTCCGTCCTGCCGCGGCGCATTCCCCGCGCCGCCTGGTTGGGCACGTAGCCGAGGTCGTCGACGGCGGCCATGACCCGTTCCTGCGTGGACGCACTGATCCGGGTGGTGCCTCCGCTCCTGCCGGACAGCACGTAGGACACCGTAGTCAGTGAGACCCCGGCCCGTTGCGCAACGTCCCGGATGGTGGGGCTGGACATGCTCCTCACTGTTTCTCCTATCGATTCTCCACAGTTTCCGGTTGTGGAAGTGGTGCGTCCCGGTACCTTCCCCGCTTTGTTCATGGTGCGCCGAGTGACTTCAGAAAACCTTGGAAAGCAGCGTCCTCAGGGGCCTGTCCCACCCGAATTGGTGGGATGCCGCAGCTGCGCCAGGCACCGGCAGGGGTGGGACCCCCCAGGTTGGCCGCCGCACGTGCCGCAGCTCCGGCTGGCTCCGGGTTATTCATAACGGACCGGCGGCAGACTGCCCCCGGGAGCAAAGGAGCGTGGTCGCATGCAGGAGGAAGGCCTTCGGCACCAGATCATGGGTGTGATCACCCATGTCCTCAATGACGAGGCCACCGACTCGGAGGTTCGGATGGCGCTGTTGCGGCATCTCGGCGAAAACCCCGGACGCCCTGAGCAGGCGCTGCTGGCCCATCTCCGCGATTTCCGGCGGCCTGGTTCTGGTCCTGGCAGCGGCCGCGGATCATCCCGGGCTGGTTCCGCCTGACATCATGCGGTCTCGTTCGCTCCCGAGCCCGCCGCGCGGTTGGTCCTCCTGTTGACCAGCCATGTGACCAGCCACAAAAGGACGCCAATTGCCATCAGTCCACCGGCGATCTGGTACTGGATGGCGCTCCGGCCGACCCACGGACCGGCGAGGAAGGCACAAAGAAGCGCAGCGACGAGCGGCAGCTGCCCCGGCGAGGTGAAGAACACCTCCCTATTGGGGTCCCTCCTCCGGCGAAGAACAAGACACGCCACGTTCACCACGGTGAACACGCACAGCAGCAGGAAAGCGGTGGTGCCGGAAAGGTTCGCCACGATGTTGCTCTCGGGATCGCTGGTGACGTACCAGATCAGCCCCAGCGCGAGGACCGTGGAGAACGCGATGCCGGCCCACGGAGTCCGCCGGCCGGGCAGCACCTTGCCCAGCGGCCGCGGCAGGACGTCCTGGCGGGCCATGCCGTAGATCAGCCGGCTGGCCATGAGCATGTTGATGAGAGCGGTGTTGGCCACGGCGAACACCGCCAGGAACGGGAAGATCCTGTCGATCGGGAAGTCCGGCGAGCCCTTGTGCACCACCTCGAGGAGTGCAGCGCCCTCGGCTTCCCTGATTCCCGCGAGTTCGGTGGGTGTGAGCACGGTGACCACGGAGATGGCCACCAGCATGTAGAGGATCACCGCGATACCCAGGCCGGTGAGCATGGTCCGCGGAAAGATCCGCTCGGGATGGTGGGTTTCCTCGACCATGTTCACCGAGTCCTCGAAGCCCACCATGGCGAAGAAGGCGATGGACGTGGCCGCGGTGACAGCAAGGAACAGGCCCTTGTCCTGTCCGTCTGTGAAGACAGTGATCTCTTCGAGGTTTCCTCCGCCCTGCGCCATCGCGTAGAAGCCCACCCCGATCACGATGCACAGTGCGGTCATCTCCACCAGGGTGAGCACCACGTTGAATTTCACGCTCTCGCCTACGCCGCGCAGGTTGATCACTGCCAGCAGGAGCATGAAGCCGAGCGCAACCGCGGTGACGGCCCCCTGCCCGGGGGCGTCGATCCAACCGTTGATCTCGAGGCCGCCGAAGAAGTTCTGGGCGAGCACGTTCGCCGACGTCGACGCGCTGGTGATGCCGGAGCAGACAACGGCGAACGCCACCAGGAAGGTGACGAAGTGGATACCGAACGCCTTGTGGGTGTAGAGCGCGGCGCCGGCTGCCTGCGGGTATTGCGTTACCAGCTCAAGGTAGGAAAATGCGGTCAGCGTCGCCACGACGAAGGCCAGCAGGAAAGGGAGCCATACGATGCCTCCCACCGTGCCGGCCATGGTCCCGGTGACTGCGTACACGCCCGCACCGAGGATGTCGCCAACGATGAAGAGGAGCAGGAGCTTTGGTCCGAGGACCCGCTTGAGCTCGGGCGCGTCGCCTTCCGGGGTTGCGTCGTACACTTCATCGGACGTCTTGCTCATGTTGACCTCCACAGCGGTGCCGTACCTGGGGCGCGGCCGGACTTCCGGCCTCGGGCGTAACTCACTTCACTGTGACCCCGCCAACCCGCTTTGGCAACACCGGCCAGCGCAGTTACCGCCTGCCCTTCTTCCGCGAGCCGCGGCCCCGCCCCTTGTCCGGATTGGGGGCGTAGCGCTGGGCGACTTTGGGTTTCTGCCCGCCGGTCCCGGCGTCGCGGCGGTCCGGCTTAGGCGCCTTCTTGGGTTTCTCCTGCCGGGCGGAGGGCTGCCGCGAGCTCTGCGCCGTGCGGCCGCGGACAATGCCGATGAACTCTTCGATCACGTCGTCCGTGGCGTCGCTGGGCCAGGCGAGTGCGATCTGTGTCCCCGGCGCCCCCGTGAGGCGGCGGGCCACGGTGTCTTTGACGTTGAAATGCCGCGCTACGGACATCGGAAGTATCAACAGGCCCGCGCCGGACGCCACCACCTGCAGGGCGATTTCCGCCCCGCCCAGTTCATCAGCGTCGAGGAACGTTTCCTCGGCAAGGTCCTCCAGCGCCACGTCCTCGAACACGCTGATTTCATGTCCCTTGGGCGCCACAACCACGGGCTGTTCCTCATACAGCGGGATGACGTTGAGGCCTTCGCGCTCCACCGGGAGTCGGACAAAGCTGAGGTCCGCCGAACCGTCACGCAGGACGGAAAGCTGGCTGCCGCCGTCGGACATGAACGAGCGCACGGGAACGTGCGGCATCCGCTCCTGCCAGCGCCGGACCCACTTGCCCGGCGTTACGCCGGCAACGTAGGCGAAGCGGAGCTCGCGCGGCGGGGAGTCCGGGGCGGCCGGGTCCAGGGTGGGTTCGTCTTCAGCGGGCACACCTTCACACTACTGCCAGGCATCCTGGTCAGGGGACGCGGTGCAGCCGGATACCCTTAACGCATGACCTCTGCTAACTCCCAGTCCATGAAGCCGGCCACCGCTGCCAAGAAGCTTGGCATCTACCTGCCTGCGACACCCCAGGAGTTCCAGGATTCAACCATCACCCGCGCGGAGTTCGCCGAGCTGCAGTCCAACCCGCCGGAGTGGCTGGCCGAACTGCGCCGCAACGGCCCGCACCCCCGTCCGGTGGTCGCCCAGAAACTCAACATCTCCATCAGCGGACTCGCCCGCGGCGGCGTAGAAGAGGCACTTACGACGGCGGAAATCACCGCGCTGCTGCAGGCTCCCCCTGCATGGCTGGTTGCCGAGCGGGCCACGCACGCCGCCGTCCGCGCCGAGGCCCAGCGGGTCAAGGAAGAGGCTGCCAGGAAGGCAGCAAAGAAGGCGCGTCAGGGCTAAGGGAGACCGGTCCCGCCGCATAAACCTGCCACGGCCCGGTTTCCGGGCCGTGGCCTTGGGGAAAACCGGAATTCCGATCCCCCCGGGCTGGGGGTGCGTGGGGGTTCGTGCTGCCGTAAGGGGGCGCACCTCCCGCTGATGGCCGCACGGGCACTGACGTGCGCAAACCGTCGGCTATCCCCTCAGGGGCCCTCCAGGTAGGGGGACCAAAAGGTGTTCCCATAGGCGCTGACCGGCCACTTATCCGGCCTGAAGCGTGCAACATTTCTCCAAGGGCACCTATCAATCCTGTGGTTGTGCGTGAAGGTCGCGCACCTCGGATCGATGAGGTCATCATGAAATCAGCTCGGAACGAGCCGGGAGCGCACACTTCTTGTCTTCCCGCCACACGGAGGGCCGCCGTCTTTGCCACGGCCTCTGCCGTCATTTGCTCAACCTCCATGTTCGCCATTCCGGCCGCGAGCGCGGCTGTCCCTACTTTCCCGGACAACATCGTGGTCTTCCCCGACCGCGACTTCATCACCATCGAGGGTTACCAGGACCGCATCGGTGAGACTGCAACCGTGGAGGTTTCCCGGGGTGGAAAGGTCGTAGGATCCGCCCAGTCTGAAGTCGCAGCCGGCGACGTCGCCTTCGAAATCAACCACCCCGGCGGCGTCTGCTGGGGAGCCGGAACCGGCCTGAATGTCACCCCGGACATCCTCCCCGGAGACGTCGTCTCCATAAAGTTCGGCGGTACGTCCGCCGGCGAAACCAAGGTGCAGGACACCTACGTGACAGGATCCTCCACCCGCAACGGCAATACCGTAACTGTCAAGGGTTATGTCGGCAACGGCGTCAATCAGGCCCAGATGGAACAGCGCATCATCGAGCCTGCGCTGAATGACACCAGCATTGGCCGGCGCGACGTCCGCGCACTGCCCGGCCCCGTGGTGGCGTCCGACAAGGGCGGCTACTCATCCGGCATGACCATCGAAGGAACCACCTTCACCGCCACCTACGTTTTCGACGAGACGGCAGCGGCTGAGCTGGCCGCCAACGCCGCCGGCGCCCGCTCCATGGCCTGGGAAGTCGCGGACGCAGACGACAACCGCCAGGGCCTGACGATCTCCGAATACGGGGAACCCGGCGGTCCGGGCATGGGCGGCTGCCCGAACGGCCCGCTGCAGTCTGGCCCTCCGGCGCCGTCCGGCATCACCGCTGCCAACACCGCCGACGGCATTAAGCTGAACTGGAAATCGGCCGAGGCCATCCCCGGCACTCCCGCCATCACCGGCTACCGCGCCGTGGCCGTGGGCAAGACCGTGACCGGCAACGAGCGGGTGGAAATCGGCAAGCGCATCTCCGGCGCCGGGGCCACCGGCACAACCATCACGGGGCTTTCCGCCGATGAGGAATACGACGTCTACGTCGTGGGCGTCAGCAGCGTCGGTGAGACCTTCCCGGCCGCCCATGCGATCCCGGTCACGGATACCGAGGCACCGACTGTGTCGGCGTCCCCGGACGGCGGCACTTCCGCTGTGGCGCAGACCGTCACCCTGACCGCCAGCGAGACGGGCAGCGACATCTACTACACCATTGACGGTTCCGAACCGGTGATCTCGGGCGGCGTGCTTTCAGACTCCGCACTCCACTACGAGGGCCCGATGGACGTCGCTGCCACGACCACCCTGAAGTTCGTGGCATTCGACCCATCGGGCAACGTCTCCGCCGTCACCGAGCGGGTCTTCACCGTGACGAATGATCCGGTACCGGCTGCCCCGACCTTCACCACCGCACCCGTGGTGGGCCAAGGCACGGCCACCCTGTCCTGGAACGCACCCGACCCGGGGGCAACGGGACTCACCATCACCGGCTACACGATCCAGGCCTACACCGGAGGAGTTGCTTTCGGTGAACCCAAGACGACGACCGGTGACGTCACCACACTGGTCTACGGCGGACTCAACGGCGATACCGAATACCAGTTCACCGTGCGCGCTTCCAACACCAACGGCATGGGTCCCGTTTCGGAAATGACCCAGGCCGTCACTGTCCAGGGCGCCCTCGTCGCCCTGGCCGGACCGGACCAGAACGTTGTCCGCCGCACCACCGCCACCACGGTCACCCTGGACGGCGCCGGTTCCACCACGGCAGGCGCAACCTACCAGTGGGCACAGGTCCTGACCAGCCCGACCGATCCTGACAAGGTCACGCTGAGCGGAAGCAGCACCCTCAAGCCCACGTTCAGCCTTCCGGTCTTCCGGACGCCGATGACCAACAACCCGCTCACCTTCCGGCTGACGGTGACCGCTGGCGGCCAGACCCGGACGGACGACGTCAAGGTGGTTCCTGTTCCGGACCGCGTGACCATCAGCAGCGCCACGTGGAAGAGCGGCGACTTCCGGGTCAGCGGCACCAGCTCTGTGGTTGGCGGCACCATCACCATCCGCCAGAACAACGCGACCGGCAGGATTCTGGGAACGGCGGCCGTTACCGCCGCTGCGGCACCGGCCACCGGCGGCGTTTGGAGCATGCGGCTCCGCAACGGAGCTGCCGGCACCAGCAACCCGGGCAGCGTCTGGGTTGAGTCGACGGTAGGCGGCATGGCCGGCCCGCTGACGGTAACCAACAAGTAAAGACCCAGCCTTAACCACAGAAGTCCGGTGGCCGGCGGCATCAGCCGTCAGCCACCGGACTTCGGTGTGCTTGGGATCCTTATGAACTGCTGGTGGCGTCCTGCACCTCGCCCACCAGTTCCTCGATGATGTCCTCGAGGAACAGCACGCCGGTGGTGTTCCCTCGCGCATCGAAGACGCGGGCCACGTGGGCGCCGGTCCGGCGCATGGTGGCCAGGGCGTCCTCCAGTTCGCTGCCGCGGAACGTCGAGGCCAGCCGGCGGATGCGCTTCTCGGGCACCGGCCGGCTGAACTTCTCCGCCGTGGTGAGGTCCATGACGTCCTTCAGGTGAAGATAACCGGAGGGGTCGCCGTCGTCGTCGGTCAGAATGTAACGGGAGTAGCCGTGCTCGGCGACCGCCCGCTGGATATCCGCCGGCGTCGACGACGCCGGCAACAGCACCATCTGGCCGATCGGAACCTCAACATCGGCCACGGTCTTAGCCGTGAACTCGAAGGCGGCGCTGAGGGCACCTGTGTTGTCCGTCAGGACACCTTCCCTCGTGGACTGTTCCACGATGGTGGCCACCTCGTCCAGGGTGTAGGCGCTGGTCGCCTCGTCCTTGGGTTCCACCCGGAACAGGCGGAGGATTGAGTTGGCAATGCCGTTCAGGCCCCAGATGACCGGTTTGAAAACCCGCGCCACCATCACCAGCGGCGGCGCAAGGATGAGCGCCGCGCGGGTGGGAACCGAGAACGAGATGTTCTTGGGAACCATCTCGCCAAGGACCACGTGCAGGAAGGTCACCAGCAGCAGCGCCGCCACGAAGGCGATGACTCCGATCGCCTCCCCCGACAGGGATGTCAGGCCCAGCGGGATTTCCAGCAGGTGGTGGATGGCCGGCTCGGAAACGTTCAGGATCACCAGCGAGCAGACCGTGATGCCCAGCTGGCTGGTGGCCAGCATGAGCGTGGCATGCTCCATGGCCCACAGGGTGGTTTTCGCCGCCTTGCTGCCGGCCTCCGCCTTAGGCTCGATCTGGGACCGCCGTGCGGAGATGACGGCGAACTCGGCACCGACGAAGAACGCGTTGACCACCAGCAGGACGGCAAGCCAGATGATGCCCGGAAGGTACTCACTCATGGGTCAGCTCCTGGGTCAGGCTGTCGATGATCCGGTCATGCGCGCTCTTGGGCGGCTCTGCCGTCTCCTCCGGTGTGAATTTGAGGCGCTCAACGTGGGTGCCGGCCACCCGCTCAACGCGGAGCGTGCCGCCGTCGATGGCCACCTCGTCGCCGAGTTCCGGCATGCGGTCCAGCTGGTCAGCGACGAAACCGGCCACGGTGTCATAGTCCTCGCCGTCGGGGACGGCGATGCCGGTGCGGTCCAGGAGCTCGTCCGGGCGCAGCGAAGCGTCGAAGGTGACGGACCGTCCGGTCCTGACCACGCCCACCCGGGCACGGTCGTGCTCGTCCTCCAGTTCACCGACGATCTCCTCCACCAGGTCCTCCAGGGTGACGATGCCGGCCGTTCCGCCGTGCTCGTCGGAGACGATGGCCACCTGCAGGCCCTGCTTGCGGAGCAGCACCAGAAGGGAGTCGACGCCCATGGATTCGGGGACCATGAGCGGTTCGATCATCAGGTCGGCAGCCAGGACCCTGGCGCGTTCCTCGAGGGCGACGGCGAACGCCTGCTTGACATGGAGCACGCCGAGCACGTCGTCCCGGTCGCGGCCGATGACCGGAAACCGCGAGTAGCCGGTGGCGCTGGCCAGTGCGATGACCTGCTCGGCCGTGTCCTCCGTGTTCACTGCGGTCATCCGTACACGGGGGGTCATAACGTCGCCGGCGCTGTGCTCGGAGAAGCGCAGCGTCCGGTGCAGCAGGGCCGCGTGGTCCAGGTCGAGAACGCCTTCCACAGCGGAGCGGCGGACCAGCGAGCTCAGTTCCTCGGCGCTGCGGGCGCCCGAGAGTTCCTCCTTGGGTTCGATGCCGAAGGACCTGATAATGGCGTTCGCCGTATTGTTGAACAGGAGGATGATGGGCTTGAACACCGTGGTGAACAGGGTCTGAAACGGGACTACCACCTTGGCGGTAGCCAGCGGCAGCGCGAGCGCGAAGTTCTTCGGAACCAGCTCACCGATCACCATCGAGAAGATGGTGGCGATGAAAATCGCGACGACGGCACCCACCCCGGGCACGAAGCCTTCCGGGAGTCCGGCCGCCACCAGCGGTCCGCTCAGCAGCCTGCTGATGGCCGGCTCAAAGGTATAGCCCGTCAGGAGGGTGGTGAGGGTGATGCCCAGCTGCGCACCGGACAGGTGCGTCGAGGTGATTTTCAGGGCTTTGATGGTGGGGGCAAGGCGTTTCTCACCCCGGGCCTGGCGCGCTTCCAGGTCGTTGCGGTCAAGATTGACCAGGGCAAACTCGGATGCGACGAAGAATCCGGTGCCGACTGTCAGGATCAGGCCGATCCCGATCATGATCCATTCATTCATTGAGGGCGCCCCTCTCCCGTGCTAACCGGCGTGCCGGTCAAGAGGATGAGGGGCCAGGGCATATGTGAAGGAGGGTCGTCCATAGTGCATTCCACTATATCGGGTGTTTATCGCTGCCCCGTTGCTCCATCGCCAGGAGCGAACAGCTAGGCCTTCGGATACGCGGCCATCAGGGCTGCCGATGCAACCCAGACGATTCCGACGACGGCCAGGCTCAGCGCGCCGCCGAATCCGGTGGCAGAGGCGGCCAGGGCTGCGCCACCGGCCGAGGCACTGGCGCGAAGACCGGCGCCGACGGTGAATATCTGGGACCGGAGGTGCGGCGGGCTCAGATGGTTGCGGAGGAAGAGCATCGCGGCGGCAGTGGACGCCGTGAAGACGCCCGACAGGCCGATTGCGACGACGGTCCAGGCCGTCCCGATCTCGACGGCGGCGCCGACGGTCAGCAGCCCGGTGGCGAAGAAACCGGCCGTCATGACGGCGTGGGGCCGGGCCTGCGTGGGACGCACTGTCTCGTACAGCGCACCCAGCAGGCTTCCGACGGCGAACGACGTCACCACGAGTGCGCCGTCGCTGGGCGAACCGATCCGTTCGATGGAAAGGGCGACGGCGGCGATCGCGAGGCCGCCCTGGCCAAGCTGGCTAAGCGTGGAGGCGGCGGTGACCACGGTCAGCGGGCGGTGGCTGGAGATCCAGTGCAGCCCTGCCACGACCGTCTGCCACGGTGAAACCCGGGGAGCCGAGTGCGGTCTCAGGGCGATGAAGCTGACGCTCACTGCCCCTGCAGCGGCGATGGCGGCCAGCACCGCGAGCGAGGCCGGGGCGGGCAGGAACAGCGCCAGGATGGCAACAAAGGCCGGGCCCGCCACCGCCGAGACGTTGTAGGAAAGGGCGTCGTAGGCAAACGCCCGGCGGCTGTCAGGGATGACATCGGCGACGAAGCTGGAAAGTCCGCCCATGTAGAAGGGCGAGACAGCTCCCGCCACGGCCAGGCAGGTGAACACCAGCGGCAGCGGGAGCTGTCCGAGGAATGCGGTTACGGCAAAGGCCATGGCGGTGAGCACTCCGGAAACGGCCACAAGCAGGGCGGGGCGCCTGGCCCGGTCCAGTGCGGCACCGGCGAGCGGCGCGGCAAGGACACTGGGTCCGAGGGACACGGCCACCAGCGCACCGCCGATCCCCACATCGTTCATCTGCTGCACGGCGAGGATGGGGATCGCGACGGCCGAACCGGCCATGGCCATCCTCGGGGGTATCGAAGCCGCAAGGTATCCGGACGCGCTCATGGGCCGGCAGGGACCGCCTTTCTGGATGTGTTGCTTTGACCATAGTCCATCCCCGGCGGGTCCCCTGCCGGCGGCGATCCCTAAAACGGCAGCGGCAGCTTTGCCGTCCTGCCGCCGTCGAGCACCACAACCTCCCCGGTCAGGAAGCCCGACCGGCCACTGGCCAGGAAGACAGCCAGGTCCCCGACGTCCGTGGGGCGGCCCACCCGCCCCACGGGGTGCAGGCGGTCCAGCGCCTCCCGTGCGCCGGCCGCATCCGGCTGTGACTCAAGGTAGTTTTCGCTCAGCTCAGACGCGATCCACCCAGGGGCAATGGCATTGCAGCGGATGCCGTCCTTGCCCAGGTCCACTGCCATGGCGCGTGTCATTCCGTGGATGCCGGCCTTGGACGCACAGTAGGCGGCGTGGAGTGGATTCGCCGAAAGACCTTCGATGGATCCGATGTTGATGATGCTTCCGCCGCCCCGCCGCTGCATGTGCGGCAGGGCAGCCTGGGCCAGGAACAGCGGCGCACGCATGTTCACCGCCATCATCAGGTCCCATTCGTCCACCGTGATGTCTGCGACGCTGCGCTCAAACATGATGCCGGCGTTGTTCACCAGGATGTCGATGCCGCCGAAATGCCCGGCGGCGTTGTCGGCAGCCGCTTTGATGGCTGTGGTGTCACCAAGGTCGGCCCGGATACCGAGGACGCGCTGGTGCCGCAGCAGCTCCTCCCCCAGTTCCCGGCGCTGCACGACGGCGACCTGGGCCCCCTCTTCCAGGAACCGGTCAACGATCCCGCGTCCTATACCCTGCCCGCCACCGGTGACCAGGGCGACTTTGCCTTCCAGCTCCATGTTTTTGTCCTTCAGTTCCGGCTATTGCTGCATGGAGATGGATTGCTGCGCGGAGATGGATTGCTGCGCGTCGGCCTGCGCCGCCAGGACACTGCGGGTGGCGGTGGACAGAAGCGAGTAGTCCGAGGCTATGGGCATGAAGCTGTATCCCCAGCTGATCGGCGCGGCGGACAGTTCGATGGAACCCGTGTAGATGCCAACGGGAACACCGGCGTCCGCGCAGCGGCGGGCGATGTCGCGCAGGATTCCGTCCGGATCCGCGGAGACCAGGGTGTCAAAGTCAACGCCGAGACTCAGCGAGAGGTCATAAGGGCCAACAAAGATACCGTCGGGGTCGGCGGCCAGGATGGCATCGAGGTTCTCATAGCCCGCCTTCGTCTCCACCATGAGGATGGCCAGCGGATCATCCGCCGGCACCCCGGGCGTCGGCTTCGCGTACCGGGGGGACCTCCGGACCGGCCCGTAGCTGCGGCCGCCCCGCGGAGGAAAGCGGCAGGCCGAAACCAGCGTGGAGGCCGCGGCGCCGCCCTCCACCGTGGGAAAAATGATGCCCTGGGCGCCGGCGTCGATCACGCGGCCTGCACTGCCGACGTCGTGTCCCGGCACGCGCACGATGGCCGGGACGCCGAAAACGTTGGCCGCGTCAATCAGTCCGAGCAGGTCACCGTACTCCGGCTGCCCGTGCTGCCCGTCGATCCCTACCCAGTCCGGACCTTCGGCGCAGATCAGCTCGATCGACGCCGCATCCTGCAGGTCAATCCAGACCCCGCGGCGCCCGCGGTCCGTGAGGTTTAGCTCGGGTGCCTGCAGCGGGCTGGGCCTGCTGGTCTCGCCGGGAATCTTCATGCTGCGCTTCCTTCCTCGAAGAGTGCCGCGACGTGGTGATGTGTCGCGGACCACTTTAGCTTTGCGTTCATCAAATAAACAACCTGTTCATTCTATGAACGGCAGCTGACGTGCCCGTAGAAGCAGCTGGCGTGCCCGTAGAATACGGCTGGAGGCAGCCGGCGAGCAGGAGCAGTGGTGACTGACACAACAATCCAGGCGGTGATGGCCGAACTGGCCGCGCTCGAGGATCCGGGGATGCGTGAGGCAAACCGGAAGCGCGGCGACGACCACGGTGTAAACCTGTCCAAACTGCGCGCCGTCGCGAAGCGGCTCAAGACCCAGCACGACCTAGCCATCGGCTTGTGGGCCACGGATGACACCGCGGCCCGCCTGCTGGCGTTGCTGATCTGCCGCCCCAAGGCGTTCGGCGCGCAGGAACTGGACGCCATACTGCGGCAGGCGCGTTCGCCCAAGGTGCATGACTGGCTGGTGAACTACGTGGTGAAGAAGAGCCCGCATGCCGAAGAATTGCGCGTCGCCTGGACCGACGACCCGGACCACGTGGTCGCGAGTGCCGGCTGGGCCCTGACCACGGAGCGGGTCGCAAAGAAGCCCGAGGGGCTCGACCTGCCGGGCCTGCTGGACACGATCGAGGCCGAGATGAAGGACGCCCCGGACCGCCTGCAGTGGGCGATGAACCATACCCTGGCGCAGATCGGCATCGAGCATGCCGAGCACCGTGCCCGGGCCATCGATATCGGCGAACGGCTGGAAGTCCTGAAGGACTACCCCACCCCGCCCAACTGCACGTCTCCCTTTGCCCCCGCCTGGATCCATGAGATGGTGAGCCGGCGGGGCGGGGCCTAAGGCATCTAACCCTACTTCGCGGCAATGGCCAGAAACCGGATGGGCAGGTCCAGCAGCTCCAGCGGACCGTGCGGGCCTTCGCCGTCCAGGAGCAGGGAATCGCCGGGTTCCATCGTGTATTCGTACGCTCCGTGGCCGTAGACCATCCTGCCGTCGAGCATGTAGATGAACTCGGTGCCGGGGTGCTGGAAGAGCGGGAAGACGTCGGACGCGTCGGTCAGTGTCACCAGCGTGGGCTCGATGGCGTCGGTCCGCCCCTTCAGGGTCCCCAGCACCCGGTACTCGTGCCCGTGCTGGGTTCCGCTGCGCACCGTCAGGCTGCCCTGGCCGCTCTTGGTGAAGGTGGCGTCCCGGTCCGTATCCGCGCCGCGGAACAGCGCGGTGACCGGAATCTTCAGCCCGTCCGCCAGGCGCTGCAGGGTGGTGAGGGAGCAGGACGTGCTGGCGGTTTCAATCTTGGAGATCATCGCCTTGGACATGCCGGTCCGTGACGCCAGCTCTGACGCGGAGAGCCCGTTCGCCGTCCGGTAGTGGCGGACCTGGCCGGCAATGATCCGCTCGAGCTTGCCGGTCACGCCGTCGTCGGTATTCTCCGCGGCCGTGTCCCGCGCTTCGCCAGCCTGATCCGTCATCAAGCCATCATAGGCGGAGCCTGCAGACCGGATCCGAGCGCCCGGGCCGTTCCCAGCAGGCCCGCAAGGGCCTCCGCCAGCGCGGCGGCACCTGCCTCCGCGTCGGCGTCGTCCACCAGTTCCTCGGGCGAGTGGGAGATGCCGGTGGGATTCCGCACGAACAGCATGGCGGTGGGAATGTGGCTGGCGAGCACCCCGGCGTCGTGCCCCGCCCCGGTGTCCAGGACCGGTGCCGCCGGAAGCAGGGCCTGGAGCTGGTCGCGCAGGCCGGCGTCGAAGTGCACCGTGGGGCTGAGGGATTCGACGCCGAACGTCACGGTGCAGTCTTCTTCCGCCGCCATCACCTGGGCGTTGAGGTGGATCGATTCCACCAGGGCTGCGGTGACCTCGTCACGGGGATGCCGGACGTCGATCCACATGTCCGCCCGGGAGGCGATGACGTTGGTCCCGCCGGGAACGGGCTGGAGCCGGCCCACCGTTGCCCGCGCATCCCGGTACTTCGCGGCGGTGTCCCTGATGCCGATCATGATCTTGGCTGCGGCAATCATGGGATCCCGGCGGTCCTTCATGAGCGTGGTTCCGGCGTGGTTTCCCTGGCCGTGCACCGACAGTTTCCACCGGCCGTGACCCAGGATCGAGGAGCCGATGGCCACCGGCCGGCCGAGGTCGGCCAGTCCCCTGCCCTGCTCGACGTGCAGCTCCACGAACACGCCCAGCTGGCTGAGGGTCCTGTGGTCGGCACCGATGAACCGGGGGTCCTGTCCGTTGGCTGTGGCCAGGTCGGCGTACGTGTTGCCGTCCGCGTCCTTCAGGTTGCGGGCCTTGTTCGGATCCAGCGCGCCGGTGAGCAGGCGTGAGCCCAGGCAAGCGACGCCGAAGCGGGAACCCTCCTCCTCGGGAAAGACGGCGATGACCAGCGGCCGCCGGGGACGGAACCCGCGGCTCTTCAGGATGTCGACGGCGACGAGCGCGGACGCGACGCCGAGCGGCCCGTCATATTCTCCGCCGCCGGGCACCGAGTCCAGGTGGCTGCCGGAAACGACGGCGTCCCGGCGGGTGCCGGTTGCCGTGTCCCACCAGGCCCAGATGATGCCGTTCCCGTCGGTGTGGACGTCCAGCCCGCGCCGTTCGGCCTGCTCCACAAACCAGGCCCGGAGCCCGATTTCCGCGCAGGAGAAGACCGGCCGGGAGTAGCCGCCGCGGCGGACGTCCGTTCCCACGCCGGAAATGTCGCGCAGGAGTCCGGCTACGGTATCGGTAGCCGCGGCGGCGCCGGCGCGGCCGGCGCCCGCCACGACAGGTTCGGGTGATTCCGGCATTACTTCGCCCCGGGGATCCAGCTGGTGCCCGCGAGCGGGACCCGGGCCATGGCCGATGCCTCGATGGTCAGGGCCACCAGGTCCTCCGGCTCGAGGTTGCGCAGGTGGGACTTTCCGCAGGCCCGGGCGATGGTCTGCGCCTCCATGGTCAGGACGCGCAGGTAGTTGGCGAGGCGCCGTCCGCCCTCGATCGGGTCAAGCCGGGACGAGAGCTCCGGGTCCTGCGTGGTGATGCCGGCCGGGTCCCGGCCGGCCTGGAAGTCGTCGTAGAAGCCCGCTGCCGATCCCATGGCCGCGTATTCGGCCGCGTACCGGGGGTCGTTGTCACCCAGTGCGATCAGCGCCGCGGTGCCGATGGCCACCGCGTCGGCGCCGAGGGCCATGGCCTTGGCAACGTCGGCCCCGGTGCGGATGCCGCCGGAGACGATGAGCTGGACCTTGCGGTGCAGGCCGAGTTCCTGCAGTGCCTGCACCGCCTGCGGAATGGCCGCGAGGGTGGGGATGCCGACGTTTTCGATGAACACCTGCTGCGTGGCGGCGGTGCCGCCCTGCATGCCATCGACGACGACGACGTCGGCACCGGCTTTCACGGCCAGGGCGGTGTCGTAGTAGGGGCGGGACGCGCCGATCTTGACGTAGATGGGCGTCTTCCAGTCGGTGATCTCACGGAGCTCGCCGATCTTGATTTCCAGGTCGTCAGGGCCGGTCCAGTCCGGGTGGCGGCTGGCGGAGCGCTGGTCGATGCCCACCGGCAGGGTGCGCATACCGGCCACGCGCTCGGTGATCTTCTGTCCGAGCAGCATGCCGCCGCCGCCGGGCTTGGCGCCCTGGCCGAGGACCACTTCGATCGCATCGGCCTTCCGGAGGTCATCCGGGTTCATGCCGTAGCGCGACGGCAGGTACTGGTACACGAGGTGCTTGGATTGTCCGCGCTCCTCCGGGGTCATGCCGCCGTCGCCGGTGGTGGTGGAGGTGCCCACCTCGCTGGCGCCGCGGCCCAGCGCTTCCTTGGCGTTGGCGGACAAGGCGCCGAAGCTCATGCCGGCGATGGTCACCGGGGTCTGCAGGTGCAGCGGCTTGGAGGCGTAGCGGTCACCGAGGACGACGTCGGTATCGCACTTTTCGCGGTAGCCCTCCAGGGGGTAGCGGGACATGGAGGCACCGAGGAACAGCAGGTCATCGAAGTGCGGGACCTTGCGCTTGGCTCCCCAGCCGCGGATGTCGTAGACGCCGGTGGCGGCGGCCCGCTGGATGTCGGCGATGGTGGCGCGGTCGAAGGTGGCTGATTCGCGCAGGCCCAGTTCTTCAACCTGCCGTGCGGGGAGGGCTGAGGGGGCGCCCAGGGAGGTGATGGTCATGGCGTTGTCCTTCTAGTAAGACGTCGAGTTGTGGACGCTGAAGTGGTAGAGGTTCCGGGCCGAGCCGTAGCGTTTGAAGTCCGCAGGGTCGTCGGTGCGGCCGGCGGCGGCGAGCAGCCCGGCGAGCTCTTCCAGGTGCTCGGCCTTCATCGGCTTCTCGATGCAGTCAGCGCCCAGGGAAGCGACGGTGCCCTTCACGTAGATGCGGGCTTCGTAAATGGAGTCGCCGAGGGCGTCCCCGGCGTCGCCGCAGACCACAAGCCGGCCGGCCTGGGCCATGAAGGCTGACATGTGGCCGATGTTGCCGCCCACCACGATGTCCACGCCCTTCATGGAGATCCCGCAGCGGGCTCCGGCATTGCCGTCGATCACCACGAGCCCGCCGTGCCCGGTGGCCGCCGCCGACTGGGAGGCATCCCCTTTTACATGGACCTTTCCGGACATGATGTTCTCCGCGAGTCCGACGCCGGCATTGCCGTTGATGGTCACCTCGCCTTTTTGGTGCATCCCGGCGGCGTAATAGCCTGCATGGCCGTTGATGGTGACGGACACCCCGGCATCGATGCCGACGGCGAGGCTGTGCTTGCCCCCAGGGTTCTCGACAGTCCAGGACTGCCCGTCGAGTGCCTCGTGCAGAGCCTGGTTGAGGTCGCGGACGGGGCTGTCTGCGAGGTCCACGAGGGCGGGAAGCTCATCGGTGGCGGCCGGGTAATCCTGCGTCTGGGTTTCGATCAGAGTGACCATGTGTAGACCTTTCCGGGTTCCGGTTCAAAGATGCGGGCTGTGGCTATGCCGGGCAGGGATGCCAGGGCGCGGTATTCGGAAGCCATGGCCACGTAATCGTCCGTTTCGGCGATGATGGCCGGCTTGCAGGCGATGGGGTCGCGGACCACTGCCATGCTGTCGGCGGTGGTGACGACGAGCGTGTAGAAGCCGTCGAACACCTTGCCGAGGCTGGTCAGGGCCTCCTCAAGGGTGTCGCCCTGCTTCAGGCGCGAGGCGATGTAGCGGGCGCCTACTTCGGTGTCGTTGTCCGAGTCGAACACCACGCCTTCGCGCAGCAGGTCCCGGCGGATGGTGGCGTGGTTGGAGAAGGAGCCGTTGTGGACCAGGCACAGGTCGTCGGCAACGGAGAACGGGTGCGAACCGCCGGCCGTGACGGCCGACTCCGTTGCCATCCTGGTGTGGGACAGGCCCTGGCTGCCGGACATGGCCTCCAGCCCGTGCTCCGCGGCGATCTCCATCGGATGGCCCACGCTTTTCATGACGGCCACGTGTTCACCGCGGCCGATGATAGTGGACTCCGGGAGGGTGTCGCGCACTGCCTTAGCAAGCAGCCCGGTGTCGACGGCGGAACTGACGAAGGTCGTATCGCCCACCACTTTCACCGTTGTCCCTGCGGAGGCGGGCAGCAGGTTCTCCAGCGCCGCGGCGATCCCGGCTGCCGGCATGCCCTGGTCCTTGCCCAGCAGGCTGAGCGTGGAGGTGTTGCCGGAAACGAGGCCTGGGGTGTCGTAGACGGCGAGGCCGGCGGAGTCCGGGCCCCGGTCCACGATTTGGCACATCATCGAGGACAGGAGGCTGCCCATCTGGGGGTGCAGCAGGGGGTTGCGCAGCTGCAGCGCGGCGATTCCGCACATTTCAGGGTCCTTTGCTAGGGCTGGTTCTGTTTTGGGATGGAGCTCAGATCGAGGTCAGGTAGGTCCGGATTTCCCAGTCGCTCACCTGGTTGTGCCAGGTGAGGAACTCCTCCTCCTTGGCGTCGGCGTAGTACTTGCCGATCGCCTCGTCCCCGCTGAGGCTGGAGAGGATCACGGGATCCCGCCGCAGGGCTTCGACGGCGTGGAGCAGCGTTGCCGGCAGCAGGTGGGCGTCGGGCCGCGCTTCACCCGGGCCGGAGGGTGCTCCCGGGTCCGTCTCCCTGGCGATGCCGTCCAGGCCGGCCTCGATGGCGGTGGCGATGGCGAGGTAGGGGTTGGCCGAGCCGTCCCCGGAGCGCAGCTCGATCCGCTTTTCATCCGGCACGCGGACCATGTGGGTCCGGTCGTTGCCGCCGAAGGAGGCCTTTCGGGGCGACCACGTTGCGCCGGAAGAGCTGGTGGTGGCACCGGTGCGCTTGTACGAGTTCACTGTGGGAGCGAGGAACGCCTGCAGGGCCGGGGCGTGTTCGAGCAGGCCGCCAATGAAGGAGTAGGCGAGCGCTGACAGCCCAAGGCCGCGGTCGCCGTCGTTCCCGGGGAAGAGGGCGTCAGCCCCTGACCACAGCGACAGGTGGAAGTGCAGGCCCGTGCCGGTGCGGTCGGTGAAGGGCTTGGGCATGAAGGTGGCCGTCATGCCGCGCTGCTCAGCCAGGATGTTCAGGATGTAGCGCAGGGAGACCACGCGGTCCGCAGTAGTCAGCGCGTCCGCATAGTTGAAGTTTTGCTCGAACTGACCGGCGGCGTCCTCGTGGTCACTGGCGTAGTTGCCCCAGCCCAGGCTGTTCATGGCCGTGGAGATGGACGTGAGGTGCTCGTACATGCGGGTGACGCCGCGGGCGTCGTAGCAGGGACGGGGTGAGTCGTCGCGGGTATCGGCGGTGCTGAGGGTGCCGTCGGTGTTCTTGTTGACGAGGAAGTATTCCACCTCGGCGCCGATCTTTGCCTGCATTCCCTTCTCCGCCAGGCGGGCGAGGGTGTTCTTGAGGATGACGCGCGGCGCGTAGGGCCACGGCTTGCCGTCGACGTAGGGATCACAGTGGATCAGTGCGAGCCCTTCCTTGATGAACGGCACGGGGGTGAAGGACGCGAGGTCGGGAACGGCAATGAGGTCGGAATCCTGCGGCTTCTGGCCGATGAGGCCGGCCGCGTAGCCGGCGAAGCCCATGACGCCGGCCTCGAGCTCATCGGCGGCTTCGACGGGCACCAGCTTGGCGCACGGTTTGCCGGTCATGTCCACGAAGGTGGCCAGCAGGAAGCGGACATCATGGGCCTTGGCGATGTCGGCGAGAGCGATCCGGCCCGCTTCCAATGAAATGGCGGGCTCCGTTGCTACTTCAGGTGTTGCGAGGCTTGTCATCGGAACTGTCCTGTTCGGTTCGGTGTTACCTGCAGTGAACGTTGTTGAACCACAGTAGCCAAACCGATGTTACAAAAGCCCACTGGTTTTGTTAAATCTGCAAGACGGGTGAAGGTGCCGATCGCAACGCGAAATTAACGCCAGCGAAACCCGCAGCCGTTCACTGCGGGGAATCATGGTTTCACCTCACTGGCCTGTGTTCACCCTCAAAGATGTGTCCACCCTCAGGAACCGGGCACGACACGCCTCTTTCCGTCCCCGATTGGAGTTTCCATGAATTCTGGAGATGTTGCCTGGATTCTCGCCGCTAGCGCCCTGGTCTGCATGATGATCCCGGCACTTGCCCTGTTTTACGGGGGCATGGTGGGATCCCGGCGGATCCTGAACATGATGATGATGTGTTTCGGCGGCGTCAGCGTCGTCGCCGTCCTTTGGGCGGTGTTCGGCTACTCGATGGTCTTCGGCAATTCCCTTGGCGGAGCCGGCCTGATCGGCGATGCCACCGAGTACCTCGGCCTGGGCCAGCTGCTGGCCGAGGATCCCGACGCCGCGCTACCGCCGGCGCTGTTCGCCGCCTTCCAGCTGTTCTTTGCCGGGATCACCACCGCCATCATCGCCGGTGCCGCGGCCGGCAGGATGAAGTTCGGCGCCTGGATGACCTTCGCGGCCCTGTGGGCCACACTGGTCTACTTCCCGGTGGCCCACTGGGTTTTCGCTTTCAGCTCCGCTGACGGTTCAGTCACCGGCGGCTGGATCGTCAACAACCTCAAGGCAATCGACTTCGCCGGCGGAACCGCCGTGCACATGAACGCCGGAATCGCAGCCCTCGCACTCGCACTGGTCCTGGGACGCAGCGCCGGCTGGCCCAGGAGCGAGCACGTCAGGCCGCACAGCCGCCCGCTGGTGCTGGTGGGAGCAGGACTGCTGTGGGCCGGCTGGTTCGGCTTCAACGCCGGTTCCGCCCTCACAGCCGGGCATTCGGCGTCGGTGGTTTTCCTGAACACAGCCGTGGCCGGCGCCGCCGGCCTGCTTGCCTGGACCCTCGTGGAACGCATCCGGCTCGGCAGCGCCAGCAGTATGGGGGCGGCGTCCGGACTGATTTCGGCCCTCGTGGCCATCACCCCGGCATGCGGTGCGGTGAGCCCGCTCGGGGCACTGGCCATCGGAGTGATCGCCGGGGCCGTCTGCTCCCTGGCCATCGAACTGAAGTTCCGCCTTGGCTTCGACGACTCGCTCGACGTCGTCGGCGTGCACCTCGTCGGCGGCATCATCGGAACCCTGCTGATCGGGCTCTTCGCCACGGACGCCGCTCCGAACAAGGTCAACGGGCTCTTCTACGGCGGAGGCTTTGACCTGCTCGGCACCCAGACGGTCGCAACTTTGGCCACCCTTGCCTACTCCTTTGCCGTCACCTGGGTCATCGCCAAGGTCCTCAACATCGCCGTCGGCCTCCGCATCGACGAAGCGGCCGAACTCCGCGGCATCGACATCGCGGCCCACTCCGAGTCCGCCTACCTGATGGATGAGGAACCCGTGGAACTGGGCTCCCCGCACCGGGGCTGAACCGCATCGCTCCGGAAAAGGGAACATCTTCGTAAGCAGGCCGGGTCTACTTGGTAGGCCCGGCCTGCTCCGCGTATTCAACAGCCTTGCCGCCCACCTGGCTCAGGTATGCCTCGGACTGGTTGTAGGACCAGATGGCGTCGCTCCACCCCTGGGCGGTGGTGAGGTCGCGGCCGCCGGCGCAAAGATAGCCTGCCGCGCTGAGAGCGGCGTCGTCGATGTTGTGCGGGTCCGCCACCCCGTCCCCGTTGGCGTCCTTGCCCGCCAGCTTCCACGTGGAGGGAATGAACTGCATGGGCCCCACGGCGCGGTCCCAAAGGGTATCGCCATCGAGCGAGCCGCCGTCGGTGTCGGCAATGGCGGCAAAGCCATCGCCGTTAAGTCCGGGGCCGACGATCGGGCGCGTCACTTTCCCCGATGCGGTCAGACGGCCGCCGCCCAGGGCGCCGTGGGCGGACTCGACAAACCCGACGGCGGCCACCGTGTTCCAGCCGATTCTGCACCCCGGTGCCGCAGCGTTCGCCATACCGGCCCCGGCAACATACGCGCGGAGCGCCCGGTCAGGAATGCCTGTTTGCGCTGCGGTCCGCGCCAGCCAGCCAGGGTCCACAGTCCTGGTGATGTTCACCGCATGCTGGCTGCCATCTGCCAGCGGCACGAACTTGCCCGCCGATTGCGGCGGCGCCGGACGGTCCGCGTGAATCCCTGCGCCGGAGGTCCCCGCACCGGTCGCGCCGATAAGCCAGAACGCGGACGCCGTGATGGCGCCGAACGCGACAAGGCTGAGGACCGCAAGGCGTTTCAGACGAAGCACGGAACAGCCTAACCCGGGAGCCCCTGAACGCCCGAGGAATCATGTCAAGATGCCCGCCTGGGTTGATTCGTGGAATCATTTGATTTTGCCCGGATGGCGGGCTGCTTCTTGGGGGCTTGCTTGGCGGTGGTCAGGGTCAGGAGCTCTGTGCAGAGGGCCTGGATCTGGCGTTGGATGGCGGCCGGGTTCAGTGGCCGGTTTTCACGTTTCAGGCGGGCTTTGGTGGCTTTGGTGACGGTGCCGGTGTCGGCCAGGACGCGCTGGAACGGGGTGGCGGGCGCGTCGTAGGTCTTGGTGACCTTCGCGCCGGTCCGGACTTTCGCGACGAGTTTTTGCTGGGGTCCGAAGTGGTTGGTCAGCAGCCGCTGGAGCGCCCAGATCCGGTTCAGCAGTTCCAGCTCGCCGGGTGTGTCGTAGCGGTGGTAGCCGACGGTCTGACGGATGACGTGCCAGTTCTTCTGCTCGACATGGGCGCCGTCGTTCTTGTTCCCGGACCGGGACCGGGTGAAGGTCAGTTTCTCCTGCTCACACCAGCGGAAGAGTTCCCAGTTGATGAACTCCGAACCGTTGTCCGAATCGATCCCCAGGATCGGAAACGGGAACGCGGCGGTGGCGTCCTTGATCGCCGCGAAGACCCATTTCTGCGCCTTGTTCCGCACCGACCGGGTCTCCGTCCAACCGGTCGCGATGTCAGTGATATCAAGGGTGAAGCAGAACTCGCCCTGGTTATTGCCGCCCTCGTGGCCGACCAGATCGATCTCCACGAACCCGGGCACCGCATCATCCCACTCGGCCCAGGTCCTCACCGGAATCGAGTCCTTCAGCAGCGTTCCAGGTTTGGTGTGGGACCGGCCGCGGGGCTCCAGTTTCGCCCGGTCGGCCTTGAGCCGGCGGTCGATGGTCGCCGGTGAGATCGTCAGCAGCTGGGCCGCCGTGGCGGCGTCAATGCGGAGCTCTTTAAACCGCCGCAGCCGCGGGACCAGGTCCGGCAGCGCTGCTGCGAGGAGCCGCCCGCAGGGCGTTCCCTGGACCGCCCAGCAGAACCGCAGCGCCTCGATCACCGGTTCCCCGTACAGAGGCGGCCGAGTCGGCCTGGGCAGCACGGCCCTCAGTACCAGCGCCTGCCGCAGGGCCTTGCGGGCGTGGTCGCGGTGCCATCCCGTCGTCGCGCACAGCTCATCGAGAATCTGCTTCTTCACGGCCCGGTCCGAGCGGGCGTAGCGGGTGGCGATGACCTTCGTGACAGCCCTGCGTTCACTCATCGAAAGCTCCATGGCTCACAGTGCCGACACGGCAAACGCCACCCCGGCGGACACGCCGCTACGCGGGCATTCTCAAATGATTCTTCGAATACCGCTACGCGGGCATCTTTCATGAGTCAACGCGCAACGTTGACAAAGTGCCGGGTCCGCCGTTCTACTTTTATGCAGGCACCGAACAAGATGCACGCGAGACAGTATGCGTGGACCGGCTTCATCAGAGCCCCGTGGGGGCGGTGCATCAGCGGCCTACCGGCTGAACATATTGGCGCCCGGCGCAGCTGCGTACGCAGTGATCCCGGAGCGGCCTGCCGCCATTTCCGCGCGCGGCCCACATTTTCTGATAAAGCCCAAATTTTGAACTGCCCGAAGGACACCCATGCCCAGCACCACCCAAACGATCGACATCCAGGTAGACAACCGCAAGGTCCTCGACGAACGGCTGGATGCTGCCGTCAAGTGCCTTCAGGAGGCGGCCATGCTCACCCGAACGCACGGGATCGTCGTTACCCGCAACAGGCCCGGGAGCTACACCGCCGCGCTGTCCGAAGAGGTTCCATTCGGCATGACCCGCGAAGTCATCCTCTAGACTTTGGGGACCTTAACCCGTCCCCGGTTACCGGGAATACCTGGCGGCGCCCGCTCGTTGAGTCCTGCGAATGTGCGCCGTCCGGCGCTCAGCCGAAGGAGTTAAAACCATGGCAACTGACTACGACGCCCCCCGCGTGACCCAAGAGGACCAGCCGGCCAACGAATCCCTGGAGGCCATCCAGTCCCGGCAGGGCGGGTCCCAGACGGCCCTGCTTGACGTGGAGGAAGCCGACACCGCCGAAGGCATCGACCTTCCCGGTGCCGACCTGTCGCACGAAGAGCTGCTGATCCAGGTTGTTCCGGTGCAGGAAGATGAGTTCACCTGCATGTCCTGCTTCCTGGTCCACCACCGCAGCCAGCTCGCGCGCGAAAAGGACGGCAAGAAGTACTGCTCGGAGTGCGAAGGCTAATACCGAAGCTCTAGCACTGCAGGGCCAGCACTGAGAAGATAGCGCTGTGCTGGCCCGGCTCCGATCGTCCTGGACGGCCGTCGTTCCCGTCGTCGGCCTGATCGTGCTGGCCGTGACCTGGGGAGTTTCCCCCGGCCCGGTGCTGGCCACCGTCATTGCGGTGGTCCTGGTGGGCGCCGTCCTGGCGGCGGTGCACCACGCGGAAGTAGTCGCCCAGCGCGTCGGCGAGCCCTTCGGGTCCCTCGTGCTGGCAGTTGCGGTGACTGTCATCGAGGTGGCCCTGATCGTCACGCTGATCGCGTCCGGCGGTGAGGGCAGCCACTCGCTGGCACGGGACACCGTCTTCGCCGCCGTCATGATCACGGCCAACGGCATCGTGGGGATCGCCCTCCTGGTGGGCGCCCGCAGGTACGGCATTCCGCGGTTCAACCCGGAGGGAGCAGGTGCCGCCCTCGCCGTGGTCACCACCCTCGCCACCCTGACACTGGTCCTGCCGACCTTCACGACATCGCGGCCCGGACCTGAGTTTTCTCCCCTGCAGCTGGGCTTCGCCGCCGTGGCGTCGCTGTCCCTCTACGGCGTGTTCGTGCTGACGCAGACCGTCCGCCACCGCCACTTTTTCCTGCCCGTGGTGTCCCCCGGCGACGGCGAGGACGACCTGCACGGCCCCGTCCCCACCAACCGGGCCACCTACATCAGCCTGGCGCTGCTCTGCGCGGCGCTGGTCGCCGTCGTCGGGCTGGCCAAAACCGTATCGCCGGTCATCGAGGCGGGCGTCACCCGCGCCGGGATCCCTGAGTCCTTCGTGGGCGTGGTCATCGCGCTCCTGGTCCTGCTGCCGGAGGGACTCGCCGCCACCCGGGCAGCGTCGCGGAACAGAATCCAGATCAGCCTCAACCTGGCCTACGGCTCGGCAATTGCCAGCATCGGCCTCACGATTCCCGCCATCGCCGTCGCCAGCATCTGGCTGGAGGGCCCGCTGACGCTGGGCCTCGGCGGCACGCAGATCGTCCTGTTCCTGCTGACCGTCATCGTCGGAACACTCACGGTGGTGCCCGGCCGGGCCACCCGCCTGCAGGGAGCCATCCACCTGGTGCTGTTCGCCGCGTTCCTCTTGCTGGCCATGTTCCCGTAGCTGGATTTTGCACTTCGATATCATGGCTTCATGACTTCCCCCTCAGGGAGCGACGAAGACCTCCTGCTCGAGCGGCAGCTCTGTTTCGCTCTCGCTGTCGCCTCGCGCACCGTCATCAGTGCCTACCGGCCGGTGCTGCAGGAACTGAACCTGACCCACCCGCAGTACCTGGTGATGCTTGCGCTGTGGGAAAAGAGCCCGCGTTCCGTCAAGGAAATCAGCGACGCCCTCCTCCTGGTCCCGGCCACCCTGTCCCCGCTGCTCAAGCGGCTCGAAGCCCTGGGCTATGTCACCCGACGCCGCGTTCCCGGGGATGAACGGTCCCTCGCGGTGGGCCTGACACCCGAAGGCACCGCGCTCCGGGACAGGGCCATGGGCGTACCCGGCACCATGCTGGCCAAGCTCGGCCTCAGCCGCGCCCAGGCGGAGGACATCCACGTTGCCATGACCCAGCTCATCGAAGCCGCCCAGGTAGACCACACCCTCCCGGCCGACCCCGACGCGGAAGACCAGGCAACCGCCTGATCCCCCTCCTGGCGCCACCCCTTGCGGCACCTCCGCCGCACCTGCTTCGCTGAGTGCATGACGGACTACGAAGAGAACCCCGACCTGCCCGGCGACCGGCACCTGCGGGAGGATGTGGTGCCCGGCGCCGAGCAGGAGACCGAAGACTCCGACAATAAGCGGTTGCCGCCGGGCCAGACCAACGCGGACCAGCAGGTAGCCGGGCTGGGTGCTGCCACCCACTACGGGGACGCGGCGGATCCCGAAGCCGAGGCCGATGGGAACAAACCCCTTTAGCGTCACTTTCGCCGGGCGGTCACCTCAAAGGTGACCGCCCGGCGTCGTACTTTCCCCTGTTTTCCCCTGGCTAGAGGCCGACGGCGGTGAGCGCCTGGTCGTAGATGTCCAGGGCAGTGGCCACTTCCGCGGGCGTCACGACGGCGGGCGGGACGACGTGGATGCGGTTGTCGGCGATGAAGGGCAGCAGGCCCCGGCGCAGGAGCTCGGCCTTGAGGCGGCCCATGCAGTCGGCAGAGACCGGCTCGCGGGTGGCGCGGTCCTGGACCAGCTCCAGCGCCCAGAAGACGCCGCGGCCGCGGACATCGCCGATGACGTTGTGCTTTTCGGCGAGGGCGCGGAGGCCGGGTTCGAGGTGGTCCCGGCCGATCCGGGCGGCGTTGCCCACGATGTCCTCTTCCTCGAAGGCCTCAATCGAGGCCACCACGGAGGCTGCGGCGAGGGGGTGGCCGGAGTAGGTCAGGCCGCCGGGGAAGACGCGCTCGTCGAAAGTGGCGGCGATCTCGCCGGAGATGATGACGCCGCCCACGGGGACGTAGCCGGAGTTCACGCCCTTGGCGAAGGTGATGAGGTCCGGGGTGACGTTGAACGCGTCGAGGGCGAACCAGTCGCCGGTGCGCCCGAAGCCGGCCATGACCTCGTCCAGGATCATCACGATGCCGTACTCGTCGCACAGTGCGCGGACGCCTTCGAGGTAGCCGGGCGTGGGAACCAGGATGCCGGCCGTGCCGGGGACGGTTTCGAGCAGGACCGCGGCAACGGACTGCGGACCTTCGGCCTGGATGACGCGGCGCAGGTGGTGCAGGGCGCGCTCGGTTTCCTGTTCCGGGGTTTCGGCCCAGAACTCGGAGCGGTAGAGGTACGGACCAAAGACGTGGACGTGGCCGCGGGCATATTCGTTGGGGATGCGGCGCCAGTCTCCTGTGGCCACGATCGCGGAGCCCGTGTTGCCGTGGTAGGAGCGGTAGCGGGAGATGACCTTGTCGCGGCCGGTGTGCAGCCGGGCCATGCGGATGGCGTTTTCATTCGCGTCGGCGCCGCCGTTGGTGAAGAAGACCTTCTCCATGTTGGCGGGGGCGTGGGACAGGATCTTGGCCGCTGCCGTGGCCCGGACGTGGTTGGCGTGAGCTGGCGCGACGGTGGCCAGGCTGGTTGCCTGCTGGGCGATGGCCGCGATGACCTTGGGGTGCTGGTGCCCGATGTTGGTGTTGACCAGCTGGCTGGAGAAGTCCAGATAGGTGTTGCCGTCGTGGTCCCAGACGGTGCTGCCGGACCCGCCGGCGATCGCCATCGGGTTGAGGGACTTCTGTGCCGACCAGGAGTGGAAGACATTCGCCCGGTCCAGGGCGACGACGTCGGCGTTGCTGATGGTGCCGCGGCTGACGGTGCCGCGGCTGACGGCTGCGCTGGTGACTGCGGAGTCCAGGGTTGCCTGGCTGGCGACCATGACGGTTCCTCTCGGTGGAAGGATTGGGAAGTTCCTTCATCATCCGGTTCCCAGCCGCCGCAACCCCATATACCTTTGTACAATCAGTCCCATCCTGTTCGATGTTTTCACATCCCTGGGGGTCCGGCATGCCGCCAAGCCTGAACGTCCTCCTCCGCAGCCGCGCGCTGAAGCTCCGCCTCGTCGTGCCCGACGCCGGATCCGCCCAGCTGGACGAGCCGGTCAGCTGGGTCCACAGCTCCGATCTGGAGGACCCCACGCCGTTCCTCGACGCCGGACAGCTGCTGCTCACCGACGGGACCCAGTTCCCGGTGGAGGGAGAGTTCCGCAAGGGGTATGAGGAGTACGTGGAGCGCCTGGTGGGGCACGGCATCGCGGGCCTCGGCTTCGCCACACAGGTTATCCACGGGACACTGCCGCCGGCGCTGGAGGAAGCCTGCCGGAACCACGGGCTGCCGTTGCTGGAGGTCCCGGACAGGACGCCGTTCATCGCGATCATCCGCATGGTGGCTGATTACCTGGCCAAGGAGGAGCACGCCCGCGCGGAATGGTCGCTGCAGGCACAGCGGGCCATCTCCCGCGCAGCCCTCCGCCCTGACGGGCTGACCTCGATTCTCGGCGAGCTGGAACGCCAGCTGCACAGCTGGGTGGCGCTCTACGATGCTGCCGGCAACTATGTCCGGATGCCCAGGAACCGGCCGGTTCCTTCCGATATCGCCGGCGAAGTCACGGCGAAGGTCCGTCATGCCCTGGACCTGGGGACGCGGTCCGCCTCGCACCTGGAGATCGCCGGCCAGTCGGTGACGCTGCAGACCCTCGGCCGGAAGGGCAGCCTTCGCGGTGCCCTGGTGCTGGGTGCCATCGAGCCGCTGGACCCGGCCAGGACGGACATCGTCAACAGCGTGATCGGCCTGGCCAGCCTGGCGCTCGAGCAGGCCCGCACCCTGGACACGGCCCGCAGGCACCTCCGCGCGGGCGTCTTCGAGCAGCTGCTGGCAGGCAGCACCGACGTCGCGGTCAGAACGGCGAGGCAGGTGTGGGGCCAGCTGCCGCGGGAGCCGTTGCTCGTGACCGCTTCACGGCAGGAGAATCCGGCGCCGAACCTGCTCGAGGCACTGGAACTGCTCGCCGATGACCACCGGGGCGCCGTGTTCTACGCCCTGCGCGGTGACCTTTTGGTGGTCCTGGCCGGGCGGCAGCACCAGGACAAGGTCGTGGAACTGCTGCAGCGGCACGGCGCCTGCGGCATCTCCTCCGAGACCGCCATGGAGGCTCTTCCCGGCGCTCTTGAGGAAGCCAGCCGGGCGCTGCGGCGCGCGGCGGAGCTGGGGAGGGGCGCCGTCGAGTTTTCCGAACTGTCCGACGGCGGGATGCTGGGTTTGCTGCGTGAGGAAAAGGCCGGGCCTGTGGCCCGGGGGCTCCTGCAGCCGCTCATCGCTCATGATGCGGCGGAGCAGACGGAGCTGCTGGCGACAGTGCGGGAATGGTTTGCGAACGACTGCGTGTGGGACAAGACCGCCCGGCGCCTCGGCGTCCACCGCCACACCCTGCGGAACCGGGTGGACGCCGCCGGGCGGATCCTGGGCCTGAACCTGGACGGCATGCGCGACCGGCTGGAGCTGTTCGCCGCGGTGCAGTTCCTGGAGGAGCGACAGGCGGGAACCGGTAATAAGTGATAGAGGGTCAGGGGGAAACCGGTAATAAGTGATAGAGCGTCAGGAGGGGCAGGACCCTTCCCGACGCTCACTCACGTTATGCGGGTTTTCCCCCAACGCTCTCTCACATCCTGCGGGGTTTTCCCGTTCGCTCTATCAGTTCTGCGGGAAGCCGAGGTTGATGCCGCCGTGGCTGGGGTCGAGCCAGCGGGAGGTGATGGCCTTTTCGCGGGTGAAGAACTGGAAGCCCTGCAGGCCGTAGGCCTTGGAGCTGCCGAAGATGGAGTCCTTGAAGCCGCCGAAGGAGTAGTACGCCACCGGCACGGGGATGGGGACGTTGATGCCCACCATGCCCACCTCGACCTCGTTTTGGAAGCGGCGGGCCGCGCCGCCGTCGTTGGTGAAGATCGCGGTGCCGTTGCCGAACGCGCCGGAGTTGATCAGGTCCAGGCCCTCCTCGTAACTGCGGACGCGGACCACGGCAAGCACCGGACCGAAAATCTCCTCGGTGTAGACGCGGGAGGTGACCGGAACGTCGTCGATCAGGGTGGGGCCGAGCCAGAAGCCGTTCTCGTCGCCGTCGACGTTGATGCCGCGGCCGTCCACCACCACCTTGGCGCCGTCCTCGATGGCGACGTCGATGTAGGAGGCCACCTTGTCGCGGTGCTGCCTGGTGACCAGCGGGCCCATGTCGCAATTGCGGCGGCCGTCACCGATGCGCAGCGTGGCCATCCGGGAGGTGATCTTTTCGATCAGTTCGTCGGCGACGGGCTCGACGGCGACCACGACGCTGATGGCCATGCAGCGTTCACCGGCGGAACCGAAGCCGGCGTTGATGGCGGCGTCGGCGGTCAGCTCAAGGTCGGCGTCGGGCAGGACCAGCATGTGGTTCTTGGCCCCGCCGAGCGCCTGGACGCGCTTGCCATTGCGGGCAGCGGTCTCGTAGATGTACTGCGCGATCGGGGTGGAACCGACGAAGGAGATGGCCTTGACGTCGGGGTGTTCCAGGAGGCCGTCGACGGCCTCCTTGTCGCCGTGCAGGACGTTGAAGACGCCGTCGGGCAGCCCTGCCTCGGTGAACAGCTCGGCGAGCCAGTTGGCCGCCGTCGGGTCCTTTTCGCTGGGCTTGAGGACCACGGCGTTGCCGGCGGCGATGGCGATCGGCAGGAACCACAGCGGCACCATGGCCGGGAAGTTGAACGGGCTGATGATGCCCACAACGCCCAGCGGTGACTTGGTGGAGTAGACGTCCACGCCGCTGGAGACGTTCTCGGAGTGCTCGCCCTTGATCAGGTGCGGGAAGCCGGTGGCCAGCTCCACAACCTCAAGGCCGCGGGTGATTTCACCCAGCGCGTCCGAGAGGACCTTGCCGTGCTCGGCCGTGATGATCTGGGCGAGCTCGCCCTTGCGCTCGTTCAAGAGTTCGCGGAAGCGGAAGATGATCTGCTGGCGCTTGGTGATGGACAGGTCGCGCCAGGCCGGAAAGGCCTTCTGCGCGGATGAGACGGCAGCCTCGATGTCGGCGGCGTTGGCCAGCGCAACCCGCTTGGTCTCGATGCCCCGGGCGGGATCGAAGACCGGCGCGGTGCGGTCACCGGACGAGAGGGCTTCTTCTCCGCCGATCCAGTGGGACAGCACGGGAAGTTCCTGGTTTTCGGACACGCTGTTTTCGGACACGCTTCTTCTCGCTTTCGGGATTGGTGGCAGGGGCGCCGTAGCGGCTTGCTAGCCACCGTAGCCGGGCGGCGGACCGGCGAAGGCGCGACATTTGTCAAGCACGCTGCCTCCGGATCGACACTTGTACACGCCCGACGGCGGGATCCCCGGTTCTAGATTGAGTGGCACCAGCACTTCCACACAGGAGTCCCCCATGAAACCCCGCACCGCCCAGCCCGCCTCCACCCAGGATCCTGCCGCTGTCCGCACCGGAGAACATTGCCCCCGGACCGGTTGGTGGTACCCGCTGCAGGCCGAACCCGCCACCCCCGCCCAGACTCCAAGGTTCGTGGGGCAGGGAAGCGTCATGCCGGCGGCCGGCGGCTTCCCCTCCCTCTGGCTGCCGAGCCAGGCCGCCTGACGGACCCCCCTGTCCGGCTGGGATCCGGCCAAGTCCTGGTGCAAAAGTCCCCCAGCCATTTACGTGTGCGCATGGAACAGCTAGACTTTGTCAGACAATCTGCACAAACAAGGCAGATCAAAAACCTAGCAATTGGGGAAGCGCATGGCGGAAACGCACCTGTCACCCGAGTCGATGTCCCTGCCTGTGAGAATGTCGCCCGTGGCTTCTGTTTCCCGCCGGGACGGCGTGGTCAACGAGATTCGCCGGGCGGTGGTGCTGGGCACCATCAAGCCCGGGGAGAAGCTCACCGAAGTGCAGCTGTCCGAGTGGCTCAATGTCAGCCGGCCCACCGTCCGCGAGGCACTCAACCAGATGGCACAGGAAGGCCTCCTGGTGCAGGAGCCCTACCGCGGACTCCGCGTGGCCTCCCTCGACACGGCGGCCATCATGGATCTGGCCAACACCCGCATGGCCCTGGACATGCTCGCGGTCACCGCGATCATCGAAGACGAAACCGGGCGCCGGATGCGCATGGTTGAGGAAAGCTGGGCCGAGTACAGCCGCGTGGAGATGGACCCGGACCCGGTTGTGCGGCACGAAAGCCACGTGGCCTTCCACCGCAAGCTCTGGGCCGCGTCCGAGAACGCGCTGCTGCTGCGTCTTTGGCCCGTCACCGAAGCCCACGTCACCATCATCCTCGCCCAGGACCAGGCCACCCGCGCGGACCCCGTCCGCGCCCACCGCGTGCACGAGAAGCTCGTGAAGGCCATTCGGACCAAGGACCTTGAGGTCATCCGGAAGGCCTTCACCGAACACACCATCGACAGCGCGAAGGAACTCATCGCGCTGCTGGACGCACAGAACGAGCAGAAGGAGTAACTGCCCATGAAGATCCTCATTGTCGGCGCAAATGGCCTGCTCGGTTCCGCAGCGGTCGCAGCACTCAAGGGACGGCACGAGGTCATTCAAGCCTCCCGCTCGAGCGACGTCAGCGTGGACCTGGCCGAACCCGATTCGATCCGGCGCATGTTCGACCAGGTGGGCACGGTGGATGCCGTCATCTCCTGCACGGGGTCGGTTCCCTTCAAGCCGCTCTCCGAGCTCACGGACAAGGACTTCAGGGCCAGCTTCGAGGATAAGGTCCTCGGCCAGGTCAACCTGGTGCAGCTTGGCGCCGAGTACATCTCCGACGGCGGCTCCTTCACGCTGACCAGCGGTGTCCTCGCCCGCGAGCCCATCCTGACCGGAGCCGCGGCCTCACTGGCCAACGGCGCGCTGGAGTCGTTCGTGATGGCGGCCGCCGCCGAGTTGCCGAGGGGCATCCGCATCAACGCCGTCAGCCCCACGGTCCTGGCCGAGGCTTCCGGCTATCACGAGTTCTTCCCCGGATTCTCGCAGGTGCCCGCTGACGAGGTCGGCCGCGCCTATGTGAAGTCGGTGGAGGGCATCCAGACCGGGCAGGTCTTCGCGCTGGACTAAGCACCTACAAACACAGGCGGCACCGCCCCCGGGGCGCCTTGACGCGAGGCACCCGGGCTGAGTGGCGCCCAGAACCCCCGCCGCCTAAAACGGCGGGGGCTCCGGCTGCTGGACCGGATACGCTGCCCTGCCGACGTCCGCCGGTTCAGTCCTGTAGTTCCGGCCCAGGGGTGACTGCCACTCAAGGTCCCCGCTTGGAGACAACTGCCTGTAGCTCCACGCGCCGATGGACTTCAGCGCGTGGTGCTCTCGGCAGAGCATAGCCAGGTTGCCGGCATCGGTAGTACCGCCATCCTGCCACTCGATGGTGTGATCCGGTTCGCAGACGATGGCCCGGCGCGTGCAGCCCGGGAACCGGCAGGTCCCGTCACGGCAATGCAGGTACCGGCGAAGCGCCTTCGGTGGGCGGTAGACGGTGCGGCCCATGCCGAGGGCCTGGCCCGTAGTGAAATCCGTGAAAAGCCGCTGCCATGTAGGCGCGATGGCCGCCAAGCGGCAGGCCGTTGCAGCATCGATGGGGCCATACCCTTCGAGTTCAGCCATACCGGATTCGGCGGGTTCAGCTGATTCGGCACCAAGTACATCGCCGCCGGGCACGATCCTGGCGCCCAGGACGGACCCGACAGGGATAGTCACCACGACCTCGGCGCGGAATGCCGAGGACCCTGTGTCATCAGATCCACCAACAACTGTGTCAGGTCCACCAAAAAGCCGGTAAGCGAGCGCATCCGCCCTGAGCTCCGACAGCGTGCTGGAATCTGACGCAGGATGCGGCGCAGGAGCACCTCCGAGCTCCGCGGCCCGCGCGCTGGCCTGCCGGGCGTCACGGTCGAGTCCGTTGAAAATGGCCATCCCGACTTCCGCCGGAAGAAACGCGGAAAGCGTGCACATGCCGTCCGGCTCGGCCCTGAACCAAACGCCGCGCTCACGCTGGGCGGCTTCCTTGCGGGCAATGAGGCTTTCAGGGTGAAGTCGCTCGCGCAGCCGGCGCAGGCATGCTCGCAATTCGGATGGCGTGCGACGTCTGCCATGCCGCGTCAGCGTGCGCTGCAGGGCCATAGTGGCGAATTTTTCGGCCTGCCCGGCCGGGAGGGAGCGGGCCTGGTCGAGAATGATCCGGGCGTGCACCTCGGAGATCTCCCCGGCCTCGACCGCCTCGAGGACTCCCCACTGGGACGCCGCAAGATCCCCGGCATCATGCAGCAAGCCCGCGGCCGTGGCTTCCGTCAGAGCGCAGGCCGTGGACACTTCGGAGACGGCCAGCGCATGGGCCTCGTCCCCGGCGAACCGCACCGGTTGGTTCTCTTTCCGCCGGGGAGATTCTTCACCGATCGCTTCTTCGACCCGGGCCAGGGCACTCATTTTCTGTGCTGTTGCCCAGGCAATGAGCCTGTCGGTCGATTCCACCACGCTGAGCGCATCGTCGGCAGAGAGGAAGGATGGAAGCGGCAAGCTCACCGTGCCAACCAACGGCGAATCCTCCTGGTCCGTGAAGTCGACAGCCGGAACCCACGCATCGTCATCCGCCACGAATACCTGGTCTTCCACGCCTGCCCCTTCCCGGAATCCTTGCCCCGAACTGTGCGGGACTATCGCCTGCCTGACACTTTCAGACTAGGGCGAGGGTCTGACATTTAGAGTGCGTGCGGGCATCGGGCAGTCGACAGGACGGCAACTTCCCGGCAGGCAACGGGAAATTTACATTTGCCCGCAATCTCACCACCTTTGTGACGCCGCTCCGGGAAATAGCGGGACCCAGATTTCCGCAATATTTCCTGCTAACCCAGACCCCTCGAAAAAACCACTGGACGTGGCCGGGGTCACAGCGCTACTGTTGAACCAGCACGCAGATTGTTTGACAATAAAACAACCAAACCACAACGGCGGGATTCGTTCAGGCCGCCCTTACCTCCCCCACCGGCAGCACCCGACGCCGCCGGCCACAAAATTCCTTCGAGCTGCGGACGGCCCCTTGATGCCGCTGCCAGCCCGGTAACCCCATTCCCGTAAAAGAGGGTTTAAACCATGACCAAAACAAGCAAGATCGTCCTTGCTGTCCTCGCCATCGCCATACTGTCCGCAGCCGCGGGCTTCTTCGGCAGCGGCTTCCGCGGCAACAGCGCCTCGGCTTCCACCGGATCGGCACAGGGCACATTCATCGAGGAAATCAAGAAGCGCGGCGAGCTTCGCGTAGGCGTTGCAATCGCTCCCCCGATGACTGTCCAGCAGGCTGACGGCACGCTGGGCGGCCCCAACCTCATTCCGCTGGAGGAACTGGCTAAGCAGCTCGGCGTGAAGCTGGTGCCGGTTGCGGCGGAGTGGAAGAACATCGTGGCCGGCCTGCAGGCCAACCGCTACGACTTCGCAGCAAACCTGGACTACACCGTGGAGCGGTCACTGGCGATCTCCTTCACGAACCCCGTCTACGAGTACCCCGGCGTGTTCGTGGTGAAGGCCAACTCGTCGCACACGACCTCTGAGCAGATCCTCCAAAGCGGCGGCCAGATCGCAACTGCACAGGGCGCAGCCCCGGAGGCCACGCTGAAGGGCCTGACCTCCAAGATCATGCCCATGGATTCCTACTCGAACGCCATCTCCGCCATTCAGGCAGGCCGGGCGGTCGCAGAATTCACAGACCTCCCAACCGCTGAATCCCAGGCCCAGGCGGACAAGACACTGAAGATTGTGGTGCCGGATCCGGAGATCTACTCGGGCACAGCTGCCTACGGTGTACCGGCCGGCATCGACGCCCGTTCCATGCAGATCGTGAACATCGCCATCGAGCGCGCGCAGAAGAGCGGCAAGCTCACCCAGGCCTACGCCAAGGTCAACTACTTCGAGGTGGACAACCTCGGCGACCTGAAGAAGAAGTGACCTCTCAAGAAGTCACCGGGCAAGTCGCCGGGTAAGGAGCCAAGACATCATGAACTACAACTTCGACTGGGACGTGATTGCGCGGGCATTCCCTGCAATGATGCAGGGCCTCGGAATCACCGTCCAGATAACACTCATCACCATCGCCATCAGCATGGTCCTCGCGGTCCCCGTGGCCGTGGGGCGCATGTCCAAGATTGAGGTCATCCGTTGGGCCGCCCAGGCCTACATCGAGGTCTTCCGCTGCACGCCGCTGCTGGTCCAGCTGTTCTGGATCTTCTACGCCATGCCGGCGCTGACCGGGGTCACCCTTCCCGGCGAGGTCTCGGCGGTCATCGCACTGACGGCAAACCTCACTGCTTTCATGGCCGAGGCCTACCGCAGCGGATTCCAGTCGGTGCCCGTGGAACAGGTCGAGGCCGGACGGATGCTGCAGCTGAGCCGCTTCCAGCAGCTTCGCTACATCATCGTGCCGCAGGCCCTGCGCCAGCAGCTGCCGGTGATCCTGTCCCTGAACATCTCACTGTTCAAGGACACGGCGCTCGTCTCCACCATCGCCGTCGCGGACCTGATGTTCATCTCGAACACCATCTCCTCCCAGACGTACCGCTCGCTGGAAGTTTTCACCCTCGCGGCATTTGTCTACTTTGCGATCGCCTTCCCGGTGTCCCTGGCAACCAGCGCGCTGGAACGCCGGATGCAGAACAGCTCCGGCATGGGCGCCCCGCCGCCCCGGAAACTTCTGGCCCGCATGATGCCAGGCTCCCGGACGCAGGGCTCCGGAACAGCAGGCTCCGGTACCCCGGGCCCACGGACCACAGACCCGCGGACGGCGGTGCCGGCATGAGCCACTACGCACTCAGCCAACCAACAGAAGGCACGCAGCTTTCCAGCCGCCGGCAGAAGGACAATGATGGAAGCGAACAGAAGGGCACCCCGGTGACAACTCTGGAGCAGATCGCGGGCCGCGCCGGCAGCGGGCAGGCCCTGGTGGAGGCCCGCGGCCTCCAGAAGAGCTTCGGCGAACGGAAGATCCTCCGCAACGTCGACTTCCAGATGAACAAGGGCGACATCACCGTCATCATCGGCAAAAGCGGTTCCGGCAAGTCCACCCTGCTGCGCGCCCTCGCCGGTCTCACCGACCCCGATGAGGGACAGATCGTCGTGGACGGCCAGACCGTGTTCGCTGAGCAGCAGCGCACCAAGGAATGGGAAAACGTCCGTTCGGAAGTCGGCATGGTCTTCCAGACCTACACCCTGTGGCCGCACATGAACGTGCTGGACAACCTGGTCCTGGCACCGCGCAAGGTTCGCGGCGCCGGAGCCAAAGAATCGCGGGACCGCGCCGAGTCCGCTCTCGCCGAAGTGGGTATGGCACACCACATCCTCAGCAAGCCCACCCAGCTCTCCGGCGGTGAACGGCAGCGAGTCGCGATCGCCCGGGCCCTGATGATGAAGCCGAAGCTCCTGCTCTGCGACGAGATCACCTCCGCCCTTGATCCGCCCGTCGCGGCCGAGGTCCTGGACGTCCTGCGCCGCCTGAAGGAGGAAGACGGCATCGCGGTGGCCCTCGTAACCCATGACATGGCCTTCGCCTCCAAGGCCGCCGACCGAGTGGTGTTCTTCCACAACGGCGAGATCGCCGTCAACGCCACCCCGGAAGCAGCATTCGACAAATGCGACAACGAAGACCTCAAGAAGTTCGTGGATGCCGTCCGCTTCTAGCCCGACTGGGTTAAATAGCGGACCGAGAAAGGAAACACTGTGCACACCGTTGTAGTTGGCGGCGGCGTCATCGGCCTGACGCAGGCCTACCACCTCGCCCGGGAGGGCGAGACCGTTACCGTCATTGATGCCCGGGCCACGGGCCTGGGTGCTTCGAAGGTCAACGCAGGCTGGATCTGCCCAGCGGAATCAGCACCCGTGCCGGGGCCCGGCGTCGTACTCAAATCCATGAAGTGGATGCTCCGCCCGGACAGCCCGCTCTACATCCGCCCCTCCCTTGATCCTTCCTTTATACGGTTCATGCTCGGCATGTGGCGCAAGTCCAACGCCCGTGACCAGCGTGCAGGATTTGAGGGTCATCTCCGCCTCGCCGCCGACACCCTCCAGATCTTTGACGAGTACCGCGCCGACGGCATGGACTTCGAAATGCACACGGACGGACTGCTCATGGCGTTCATGGAGCAGGACAACTTCGACCACCACATCGACAACCTGGATCTGGCGTCGCAGTACGGACGCGAGCCGAAGGTGCTGGACCGGGACGCAGTGCATGAGCAGGAACCGCTGCTCACCGACGGCGTGCTTGGTGGGATCTATTTCCCGCAGGAGCGGCACGTCGATCCCGGAGCAATGGCCGCGGCACTGCACAAGCGGCTAGTGGCGATGGGTGTCCGGATCGTTGAGGATTCGCCGATCGATGCGGTTGAGCGCAATGGGGATCGGGTCACCGCAGTGCACAGTGGCGGAAACCGCCATACCGCTGACAACTTTGTCCTTGCTGCCGGTGCCTGGAGCGGCCACCTATCGAAGCAGTTTGGCGTGGCGCTCCCCGTGCGTCCAGGAAAAGGTTACAGCGTTGAGGTTCCTGCGCTGGGCCTGCGGAGCGCCGTGAATCTATGGGACGCCAAGGTCGCCGTGACCCCGTTCAACGAACGCCTCCGCCTCGCCGGCACCATGGAGTTCGGCGGATTGGACGAGAAGATCAACCAGGTCCGGGTGGATGCGATCCTGCGTGCGCCCGTGAAGTACTTCCGCAATTGGGAGCCCCCCGCCGCAAAGCCGACGCCGATGGCCGGCATGCGGCCAATGACACCAGATGGGCTCCCTGTCATAGGTCAACTCGGACACCTGCAAAACACGTATGTTTCCACCGGCCACGGCATGATGGGCATCACCCTCGCCCCAGGTACCGCTGCCGCCCTCACCGACCTGATCATCCGGGGCCGCACGGCACCCACCCTTCAGCCTTTCAGGGCCGACCGCTTCCGCGGCGTCCAACGCCAACAGCTGCTCACAGCCCGCTAAACCACTACCCACTTTTGGCCCGCAACCACGAGGCCTAAACACTTCCCGAAAGGAACACCATGTCACGCACCAAGAAGGACCTCCGCGGCATCCTCGCCGCCGTCACCACCCCGTTCACCGAGGACGGAACCGCCATCGACGAAGCCGCGCTGCAGCACCAGGTGGAACGCCTGGTTACTGCCGGGATCCACGGCATCGTCCCCACCGGAACCACCGGCGAATTCACCACCCTCTCCGCTGACGAGTACCGCCGCGTGATCGAGCTCTACGTCAAGGGCGCCGATGGCCGGATCCCCGTCATCGCCGGCATCGGCGCACTCTCCACCCAGGCCGCGATCGACCTCGCCCAGCACGCCGAAACCACCGGCGCCGACGCGATCATGCTCGTCCCGCCGTTCTACGACCCGCTGGACTTCACCACCCTGAAGGCCTTCCTGTCCGCCGTCGCCGGATCCATCACGCTGCCCATCGTGTACTACAACGTCCCGGGCGCCACCGGCATCCGCCTCACCGCCGCTGAGCTAGCCGAACTCGGCCAGATCGAGGGCGTGGACTACATCAAGAACACCTCCGACGACGCCGTTGGCCTGGCAGAACTGCTCGCCAACCACACGAACAGCATCAAGGCCTTCAACGGCTGGGACACCCTGACGTTCTTCGGCATCGCCTCCGGCGCCGAAGCCTCCGTCTGGGGCACCGCCGGCGTGGTCCCGGAACTCGCCGTCGAATTCTGGGAAGCCCTGGCCGAGCAGAAGGACCTGGACCGCGCCCGCGAACTCTGGAAGCACCTGTGGGCCATCAGCGACTTCCTCGAGTCCGTCAATTACGTCGCAGGCATCAAGGCCGGCCTGGAACTCATCGGCCAGCCGGTTGGCCCGCCGCGGCTGCCGATCCTGCCCCTGCCCGCCCAGGAGCGCGAACGGTTCGCCGCGATCCTGCAGAACGCCGGCGTCCTCCCGGCAGTAGCAGCATGAGCACCCGCTCCACCACCGACCGCCCCACGGGCCGTCTGGCCCTGGATGCCATCGAGGTGCACGCGGAGGGCGAACCCGGACGGATCCTGACCAACGCGGCCGGGCTCGTCAGGGGCGAGACGATGGTGGAGCGGCTGCAGTACTGCAAGGAACACCTGGACTGGCTGCGCCGGCTCATGCTCCATGAGCCGCGCGGCTACCCCGGCCTGTGCTCGGTGATCATCCTGCCCGCGGTGAACGAAGGCTCCGATTTCGGCATCGTGGTTCTGGAGCAGGGCGGCTTCACCCCCATGTCCGGGTCCAACACCATCTGCGCCGTCACCGCGGTCCTGGAAGCCGGCATCGTCCCCGTCCGCGGACCGGAAACTACGGTCACGATCGACACCGCGGTCGGGACCGTGCAGGCGGTCGCGAAGGTGCACGAGGGCAAAGTCATCTCGGTGACCGTCGTGAACGTCCCGGCGTTCGTCGTCGAACTCGACTTCCCGCTCCAGGTGCCCGAACTGGGCACGGTGCCGGTCGACGTCGTGTTCGGCGGCCAGTTCTTCGCCCAGGCCCGCGTGGCCGACGTCGGGCTGGAACTGCACCCGGACAACGGCAAGGAACTCGCCCGCGCCGGTGCGCTGATCAAGATGTCCGCGCTGGAACAGATCCAGGTAAGCCACCCGGACAACCCGCTCATCTCCGGGGTCAACCTGATCATGCTCCACACCGGCGACCGGGCGCCGGGGAGGCAGGACCGCAACACGGTGGTCCTGTCCAACGGCAAACTCGTCCCGTCCGACCCCTCCACTTGGACCGGGGCGCTGGACCGCTCCCCCTGCGGCACCGGCACGTCCGCCCGGATGGCCGCACTCCACGCCCGCGGCCAGCTCCGGATCGGCGAGGACTTCTCACACCACAGCATCATCGGCAGCGAATTCATCGGCCGCCTCACCGGCACGACGACGGTCGGCGGCCGCGAGGCCGTCCTCCCCATCGTCACGGGGCGGGGCTGGGTCGCCGGGCACAGCCAATGGATCCTGGACCCCACCGATCCCTTCCCCACCGGCTACACCGTGGGCGACATCTGGGCACCGGGTTCCTAAAAGCCGGGTTCTTAAATCTTCCAACCAACTGAAAGCAGGAGTTTGTGAGCCAGTTCATTAACGGCAAGCTCGTCGAGGGCACCACCGGGGAAACCGTGGACGTCATCGACCCGTCCAACGGAACCGTCATCGAAACGATCACGCTCGCCGGCAGCGACGACGTCAACCAGGGTGTGCAGGCCGCCCGGGACGCGTTCCCCGCCTGGTCCCGGGCCACCCCGGCCGAACGCTCCGCCTCGCTCACCAAGTTCGCGGCGCTCATGGAGGAACGCGCTGAAGAGTTCGCCCGGCTCGAGTCCCGCCAGGCCGGCAAGCCCATCCGCCTCACCCGCGAATTCGACGTCCCCGGCACCATCGACAACATCGCCTTCTTCGCCGGCGCCGCCCGCAACCTCGAAGGCAAAGCCACCGGCGAATACTCCGCCGACCATACCTCCTCCATCCGCCGCGAAGCGATCGGCGTGATCGGCTCCATCTCACCCTGGAACTATCCGCTGCAGATGGCCGCATGGAAGATCCTGCCCGCCATCGCCGCCGGCAACACCATCGTCCTCAAACCCGCCGAAATCACCCCGCTCACCACCCTCCTCTTCGCCCAGACCGCCACCGACGCCGGTGTTCCGGACGGTGTCATCAACGTCATCACCGGCCGCGGCTCCACCGTCGGCGCCGAACTCCTCCGCCACCCCGACGTGGACATGCTCTCCTTCACCGGCTCCACCACCGTGGGCCGCACCGTCCTGGACGCTGCCGCCACCACCGCCAAACGCGTCCACCTCGAACTCGGCGGCAAAGCACCCTTCGTCGTGTTCGACGACGCCGACCTCGACGCCGCGATCCACGGCGCCGTCGCCGGATCCCTGATCAACACCGGCCAGGACTGCACCGCCGCCACCCGCGCCATTGTCCACCGCTCCCTCTACGAAAAGTTCATCGAGGGTGTCGCCGGACTCTACTCAAGGGTCAAACTCGGCCCCACCGACGACCCCGCCACCGACCTGGGCCCCCTCGTCTCCCGCAGACACCAGGAAACCGTGGCCGGCATGGTGGACCGTGCCCGCGGCTACGCCCGCGTCATCGGCGGCGGCATCCCCGACAAAGAGCACGACGGCGACCTGGCCGACGGCTCCTACTACCGCCCCACTCTGGTTGCCGACGCCACCCCCGACAGTGAAATCTTCCGCGACGAGGTCTTCGGCCCCGTCCTGGCCGTCACGTCGTTCGACACCGACGACGAAGCCATCGACCTCGCCAACGACACCCCGTACGGCCTTGCCGCCTCGGCCTGGACCAAGGACGTCTACCGCGCCCTGCGCGCCACCCGCGAGATCCGCGCCGGCGCCGTCTGGGTCAACGACCACATCCCGATCATCAGCGAAATGCCCCACGGCGGCTTCAAGCAGTCCGGCTTCGGCAAGGACATGTCCACCTACTCCTTCGACGAATACACCGTGGTCAAACACGTCATGTTCGACCTCACCGGAGAGCAGGCCAAGCCCTGGCATCGCACTGTTTTCTCACTGGAGGGTTAAGAGAATGACGACGACGGGACTTACCGGCCGCTTTGACGGCAAGACAGCCCTGGTCACTGGAGCGGGCGGCGGCATCGGCTCGGCGATCGCCCGCCGCCTTGCCGCCGAAGGCGCGCACGTCTGCGTGGCGGATGCCAACGAGACAGCGGCCAAGGAAGTCGCTGATGCCTTGGCTCGCGAGGGCCTTTCGGCCGAGCCGCTGGTCTTCGACCTCCTGGACCCCGAGGCTTCAGAGGCCGCAGTCCAGCGGATCATTGATACACGCGGCAGGCTCGACGTCCTCGTCAACAACGCCGGCGTCAACCGGCGCGGGGACCTGCTCGCCCTGACGGAGGACGACTGGGACCTCTCCTTCGCCGTGAACGTCGACGCGCTGTTCCACCTCTGCCGGGCCGTGCTGCCGCACATGATCGAGGCGGGCGGCGGCGCCATCGTGAACACCGCCTCCCAGTGGGGCCTCTACCCGGCACCCGGACACATCGCCTACAACGTGTCCAAGGCCGCCGTCGTCGCTTTCACCAAGAACCTCGCCCGCGACTATGCGCCGAACAACATCCGGGTCAACGCCGTCGCGCCTGGCGAGGTGCACACGCCCATGCTCGAAGCCGGGCTCGCCCGCAGCGGCCGCACCGTGGCCGACCTCGACGCGCTCGTCCCGTTCGGGCGGATCGGCAAACCCGAGGAAATCGCCGCACTCGTGGCGTTCCTCGCCTCAGACGAAGCCCCCTACATCTGCGGCTCCGTTATCGAAATCACCGGCGCGCAGGCCGTCGCGTGAGCGCGGGCATGCTGGCCGGGAAAACGGTCCTGGTCACCGGCGCCTCGCGCGGCATCGGCCGGGCAACCGCCGAGGCACTGCACCGCGAAGGCGCCCACGTGGTGCTGCACTACGGCAACGACAAGGACTCCGCGCAGGCTACGGCGGACAGGCTCGGGGCGCGCGTGAAGCTGGTGCAGGGCGACCTGCGCAACCCCGACGAAAGACGCAGGGTCTGGACCGAGGCCGCAAACTGGCGCGGCGGCCTCGACGTCCTGGTCAACAACGCCGGTGCCTGGCTGCCGTCGGACATCAACGACGACGGCGCCTGGCAGCAGGGCTGGCAGGCCAACTACGAGCTGAACCTGATGGCCCCTTCCGACCTCTGCAAGGAAGCCATCCTCGGGTTCCGGGAGCGGGGCGGCGGGATCATCGTGAACGTCACCAGCCGCTCGGCGCACCGGGGTGACGACGCCGGACACCTCGCCTACGGCGCGGCGAAGGGCGGGCTGCTCGCCCTCACCAAGGGCATCGCCCGCGGCTACGGCAAGGACAACATCCTCGCCTACGCCGTCGCCCCGGGGTGGGTCGCGACCGACATCGCCGGGGACCTTGCCACGGACCCCTCCGTGCTCGCCGGGCTCCCCCTGGGGGAAGTCACCCCAGCCGAGGACGTCGCCGAGGTGATCGCCTTCCTGGCCTCCGGCCGCTCCCGGCACACCACCGGGGCAACCATCGACATCACCGGCGCCGACTACGTGCGGTAACCGGCGTGAGGTTCAGCCGCATGCTCAACGTCGTGGACGCACACGCCGAAGGTGAGTCCGGCAAGGTTGTGGTCGGCGGTGTCGGCCCGGTGCCAGGGCAGACGATGTTCGACAAGATGCTTCACTTCTCCGAACATCTCGACCATCTGCGCAAGCTGCTCCTCTGCGAGCCGCGCGGCGCCGTATGGCACAACGCGAACGTGGTCCTGCCGTCCAATAACCCTGAGGCCGACTTCGGCTACATCATCCTCGAATCCACGGAGTACCCGGCGATGTCCGGCTCGAACACCATGTGCGTGGCAACGGTGTTCCTGGAGACGGGGATGCTGCCGATGACGGAACCGGTCACCCGGCTGGTCCTGGAGTCCCCCGCCGGCCTGATCCGGATCGAGGCTGCATGTGCCAACGGCAAGGTGGAACGCGTAAAGCTGGTCAACCAGCCGGCCTTCGTTTACCACCAGGACGCCAAAATCGATGTGCCGGGACTCGGGAAGGTGGCCGTCGACGTCGCTTACGGGGGCATGACGTTCGCCTTCGTGGACGCCGGGTCCCTTGGCATTTCCCTGGACGTCAGCCAGGAAGCGGTGCTGTACGACCTCGGGCAGCGCATCAAGAAGGCCGCAGCCGAACAGCTTGGGGTCTCCCATCCCGCCGACCCTCGGATTCCCGGCATCACCAACACGTCATTCACGGGCCCTCTGATGCGTGAGGAAGGTCCGGACGGCGAAGAGATCGTCAGATCCCGCAACGCCGTGATCGTGTCGCCGGGCCGCCTGGACCGCTCACCCTGCGGAACAGGAACGTCCGCCAGGCTGGCACTGCTGCATGCCCGGGGCGAACTCGTGCCGGGACAGCTGTTCCGGCACGAGTCCCTGATCGGCAGCCAGTTCGACGCCAGGATCGAGAACACCACAGCCGTGGGCCCTTACAGCGCGGTGGTTCCCAGCATCTCCGGGCGCGCCTGGATCACGTCATTCAACCAGCTCGTCCTCGACCCTTCGGACCCGTTCCAGGAGGGCTTTGTGGTGGGCAAACCCTGGGAACCGGAGGGGTCCCGCCACCGGGTATCAGCCAGCTAGAACGCGCTCTGCCGTTCCCACGTTCCGGTCCATGCGTGCCAGTGCGTCGCTCCGGCTGATATCGCATGCCAGCGGAGTGGCGCAGGTTTCGTAGTCCGCGATCTGTGCAATGCGGCGCTTGTGCCGGGAGTCCTGCGTGAAGGGCTCCTGCAGGAACAGGAGCGCCAGGTTGCGGCATTCCTCCACGGTGTGTTCGCGGGCGCCAATGGCTATGACGTTCGCGTCGTTGTGCTGCCGCGCCAGCCGTGCAGTTGACTCGTTCCAGACCAGGGCGGCGCGAATGCCCCGGACTTTGTTCGCCGCGATCTGTTCGCCGTTGCCGGAGCCGCCAATGACAATGCCGAGGGCTGGCCGGTTGTGGCTGAGGTCGCGGGCGACGCCCTCGGCTGCGCTGATGCAGAATCCCGGGTAGTCATCCTGGGCGTCGTACTCCAGCGGCCCGTGGTCCACCACGTCAAACCTCAGGCTGGCCAGTTCGTGCTGCAACGAACGGCTCAGTTCGAGGCCTGCGTGATCGGTACCGATGTGGACCCGGTAGGTCGTCCCGGCTCCGCGTTCAATGGTTGATGATGGTTCCTTGGTCATGTGATCGCCTTCAAACTGTTCTCGTAAAATTTAGAAGCTGTGGCCTTTAGAAGCTCTGGCCGGCGGAGCCGAGCTGCTGGGTGGCTTCGACGATGCGGGCGGCGAGGCCGGCTTCGGCGGAGGCGCCCCAGACGCGGGGGTCGTAGGTCTTCTTGTTGCCTACCTCGCCGTCGACCTTGAGGACGCCGTCGTAGTTGCGGAACATGTGGTCCGCCACCGGACGGGTGTACGCGTACTGGGTGTCCGTGTCGATGTTCATCTTGATGGTGCCGTAGGACACGGCGTCCGCGATCTCCTGGTCCGAGGATCCCGACCCGCCGTGGAAGACGAGGTCGAACGGGTTCTCCTTGCCGATCTTGGCGCCGACCTGGGCCTGGATGTCCTTCAGGATCTCCGGACGCAGCTTCACCCCGCCCGGCTTGTACACACCGTGCACGTTCCCGAAGGTCAGGGCCGTGATGTAGCGGCCGTTTCTCCCCGCACCCAGCGCGTCGACGGTGGCCAGGGCGTCTTCCACCGTGGTGTAGAGCTTTCGTTGATCTCGTGCTCAACGCCGTCTTCCTCGCCGCCGACGGTGCCGATCTCCACCTCGAGGATGATCTTGGTTGCGGCGGTGCGGTCCAGCAGTTCACGGGCGATGCGCAGGTTCTCCTGCAGCGTCTCGGCGGAGCCGTCCCACATGTGCGAGTTGAAAAGCGGGTTGCGGCCGGCCTTGACCTCGGCCTCGGAGGCGGCCAGCAGCGGCAGCACGAACCCGTCCAGCTTGTCCTTCGGGCAGTGGTCGGTGTGCAGGGCGATGTTCACGTTGTAGTTCTTGGCCACCTCGCGGGCGAAGGCTGCGAAGCCCAGCGAACCGGCCACCATGTCCTTCGTGGACGCACCGGACCAGTACGCGGCGCCGCCGGTGGAAACCTGCACGATCCCGTCCGACTCGGCCTCAGCGAACCCGCGCAGGGCAGCGTTCAGGGTCTGGGAAGACGTGACGTTGACCGCCGGGAACGCGAAGCCGCCCTTCTTGGCACGGTCGATCATGTCGGCATAGATCTCTGGGGTTGCAATGGGCATGTTACTCGACCACCTCGCCGCTGGTTTCGAAGGTGGCGATCTTGCCGATGCGGCGTTCGTGGCGCACTTCCTTGGTGAACGGTTCGGCCAGGAAGGCCTCGATCAGCTCGGTGGCTTCCTCAACGGTGTGCTGGCGCCCGCCCACGGCGACCACGTTGGCGTTGTTGTGCTGGCGGGCCAGTTTGGCCGTGTCCAGGTTCCATGCCAGCGCTGCCCGCACGCCCTTGACCTTGTTCGCGGCGATCTGCTCGCCGTTGCCCGAGCCGCCCAGCACAATGCCCAGGGCGTCCACGCCGGCAGCCTGGTCGGCCACGACGGCGGAGGCGGCGTTGATGCAGAATGACGGGTAGTCGTCCTCGGCGTCGTAGACGGCGGGACCATGGTCCACCATCTCGTAGCCGCTGGCTGACAGCGCGGTGATGAGGTGGGAGCTGAGCCCCATGCCGGCGTGGTCGGTTGCGATGTGAACGCGCATGAGTGGTCCTTAGGCTTGTTGGAATACGACGTCGTTGGCGCGCTGTCCTGCCGGGGCGAAGGCGAGCTGGCCGTTGGCGCGGAGGGATTCGATGGCGTCGGCCGGTGACGGCTTGCCGTACACGGACGATCCGGCGACGAAGACGTTGGCGCCGGCCTCAGCGGCGCGGACGATGGTTTCCTCGGTGATGCCGCCGTCGACCTGGATGGCGACGTTCACGCCGGAGCCGTCAACGGCGGCCCGGGCGCGGCGGATCTTGGGCAGGGTGACGTCCAGGAATGCCTGGCCGCCGAAGCCGGGTTCGACGGTCATGATCAGCAGCATGTCCAGTTCCGGGAGCATGTCCAGGTAGGGCTCCACGGGGGTGGCGGGGCGCAGTGCCATGCCGGCCTTGGACCCGCGGGCGCGGAGTTCGCGGGCCAGTTTGATGGGGGCGTCGGACGCCTCGACGTGGAAAGTCACGGAGGCCAGGCCGGCGTCGGCGAACTGCGGTGCCCAGCGGTCCACATTGGAAATCATCAGGTGGGCGTCCAGAGGCACAGGGCTGACCTTCTGGATCCGTTCCACCACGGGCAGGCCAATGGTCAGGTTGGGCACGAAGTGGTTGTCCATGACATCCACGTGCACGGCGTCGGCGTTGCTGATGCGGGCCAGCTCGGCTTCGAGGTTTGCGAAGTCCGCGGAGAGGATGCTGGGGTTGATGCAGCAATTCAGGGGTGAGGTGGACATGATGTCTGCCTTTCGGTGGTCAGGCTGTCAGTGAGCAGGGTGACGAGGGCGTGGGGACCCATCGGGTCCCCACGCCCTCGAAACGGATGGCGGTCAGCCGGCGGCTGGGATGCCTGCGGTGGCTAGGAAGCCTTCCGGGCAGCGGCGAGGGCGCCTTCGACGTCGGCCAGGAGTTCCTTCCAGCTGGCCACGAACTTTTCCAGGCCCTCGGACTCGAGCAGCGCAACGACGTTGTTGTAGGACACGCCGAGGTGTTCAAGGGCCGTGAGGACGGTGTTCGCTTCGGAGTACGTGCCGGTCAAGGTGTCGCCGGTCACCACGCCGTGGTCGAAGGTGGCGTCCAGGGTCTTCTCCGGCATGGTGTTCACGACGCCGGCGGCCACGAGCTCGGTGACGTAGAGGGTGTCCGGGTAGGCCGGGTCCTTCACGCCGGTGGAGGCCCAGAGCGGGCGCTGGGGGCGGGCGCCGGCTTCGGCAAGGACTGCCCAGCGGTCCGTGGAGAACAGCTTTTCGTAGACCTGGTAGGCCAGACGGGCGTTGGCGACGCCGGCCTTGCCCTTGAGTGCCTTGGCCGCGGGGGTGCCGATCACGTCGAGGCGCTTGTCGATTTCGGTGTCCACGCGGGAGACGAAGAACGAGGCGACGGAGTGGATCTTGGACAGGTCGTGGCCGTTTTCCTTGGCCTGCTCCAGACCGGACTGGAAGGCGTTGATGACAGCCCGGTAGCGGTCGAGGGAGAAGATCAGGGTCACGTTGACGCTGATGCCCTCGGCCAGCACCGCCGTAATGGCGTCCAGGCCCTCAAGGGTGGCCGGGATCTTGATCAGGACGTTGTCCTTGTCGACCTTCTTGAAGAGGTTCTTGGCTTCGGCGATGGTGCCTTCGGTGTCCCAGGCCAGGCGGGGGTCGACCTCGATGGAGACGCGGCCGTCGACGCCGTTGGTGGCGGCGGCGATCGGGGCGAAGAGGTCGCACGCGTCGGCGACATCCGTCGTCGTGATTTCGAAGATCGTCTCCTCCACGCCGGCGCCCTGCGCGGCAAGTTCGGCGATCTTGGCGTCGTAGTCCGTGCCGGAGGTGATCGCGGCCTGGAAGATGGACGGGTTGGTGGTTACGCCGACCACGTTCTTCTGGTCGATGAGCTTCTGCAGGCTGCCGCTGGCGAGCCGCTCGCGGGATAGGTCATCGAGCCAGATGGACAGGCCTGCCTCGGAAAGCTGTGCGGTGGGTGTTGCGTTGGTCATGGCTTGTTTCTTCCTTCGAAAATTAGTTGGCCGCGGCGGCGAGGGAGTCCTTGGCGGCGGCGGTAACTGCCTCTGCCGTGATGCCGAACTCCTGGAACAGGCGCTTGTAGTCGGCCGAGGCGCCGAAGTGCTCGAGGCTGATGGAGCGGCCGGCGTCGCCGACGAACTCCTTCCAGCCAAGCGCGAGGCCGGCTTCAACGGAGACGCGGGCCTTGATGGCTGCCGGCAGGACAGCCTCGCGGTACTCAGCGTCCTGCTTGTTGAACCACTCGACACACGGCATGGAAACCACGCGGGCCGCGATGCCTTCGGCCTGCAGTGCCTCGCGGGCCTGGACGGCGAGTGCGACCTCGGAACCGGTGCCGATCAGGATGACCTGCGGGTCAACGGTCTTGCCGTCCCTGGCTGCCTCGGCCAGGACGTAACCGCCCTTGGCGACGCCGGCGGTCGACGCGAAAGTGTCGCCCTCGGCGGCGCCCGTACCGCGGGCGAAGACGGGAACGTTCTGGCGGGTCAGGACGATGCCAGCCGGGTTCTCGGTGTTCTCCAGGATGGTCTTCCAGGCGATTCCGACCTCGTTGGCGTCGGCCGGACGGACCACGTCCAGGCCCGGGATCGCACGCAGGGTGGCGAGCTGTTCCACCGGCTGGTGGGTGGGGCCGTCCTCGCCGAGGCCGATGGAGTCGTGCGACCACACATAGATGGACGGGACACCCATCAGTGCGCCGAGGCGGATGGCCGGCTTCTGGTAGTCGCTGAAGATCAGGAACGTGCCGGAGAACGCGCGGGTCTTGCCGTGCAGGCTGATGCCGTTCACGATCGACGCGGCAGCGTGCTCACGGATACCGAAGTGCAGGACCCGGCCGTACGGGTTGCCCTTCCAGGCTTCCGTGGAGCGGGAGGCCGGAATGAACGACGGCGAGCCCTCGATCGTGGTGTTGTTCGACTCGGCGAGGTCGCAAGAGCCGCCCCAGAGTTCCGGCATGACCGGGCCGATGGCGTTCAGGACCTTGCCGGAGGCGGCGCGGGTGGAAACGTCCTTGCCTGCCTCGAAGGCCGGCAGGACGGCTTCGAGTCCGGCCGGGAGTTCGCGGGCTTCGACGCGCTCGAGCAGGGCCGCAGCCTCCGGGTTGGCCGACTGCCAGGCCGCGAACGACTCTTCCCACTCGGAACGTGCAGCCGCGCCACGGTCCACTACCTGGCGCGCGTGGGCCAGGATTTCCTGGTCAACCTCGAAGGACTTGGCGGGGTCGAAGCCCAGCACTTCCTTCAGAGCTGCGACCTCGTCAGCACCGAGGGCGGAGCCGTGGATCTTGCCGGTGTTCTGCTTCTTGGGGGCCGGGTAGCCGATGATGGTCCGCAGCGAGATGATGGACGGCTTGGAGGTCTCAGCCTTGGCAGCCAGGAGCGCGGAGTAGAGCGCCTGGATGTCTTCGACGTAGTCGCCGGTCTTGGTCCAGTCAACGCGCTGGGTATGCCAGCCGTAGGACTCGTAGCGCTTCAGGACGTCTTCGGTGAAGGCGATGTCTGTGTCGTCCTCGATGGAGATGTGGTTCTCGTCGTAGATGACCACGAGGTTGCCCAGTTCCTGGTGCCCGGCGAGGGAGGAAGCCTCGGAGGTCACGCCTTCCTGGATATCACCGTCGGAGGCGATGACCCAGATGGTGTGGTCGAACGGGCTCTCGCCGGCGGGAGCATCGGCGTCGAACAGGCCGCGCTGGCGGCGCTGGGAGTAGGCGAAGCCGACCGAGGAGGCCAGGCCCTGGCCCAGCGGGCCGGTGGTGATTTCAACACCGGCGGTGTGCTTGTATTCCGGGTGGCCCGGGGTCAGCGAACCCCAGGTGCGCAGTGCTTCCAGGTCCTTCAGTTCCAGGCCATAGCCGGAGAGGAACAGCTGGACGTACAGGGTCAGCGATGAGTGGCCCGGGGACAGGATGAACCGGTCACGGCCGATCCAGTCGGCGTCGCGCGGATCATGCCGCATCAGCTTCTGGAACAGCAGGTACGCAGCCGGAGCCAGGCTCATCGCCGTGCCGGGGTGACCGTTGCCGACCTTCTCCACGGCGTCCGCGGCCAGAACCCGGGCGGTATCCACCGCACGCTGGTCCTCGGCCGTCCAGTCGAGTGTTGAATCAATGGTGCTCTCAGCGATACGTGTCGCGGTTGCAGTCGGATTCACGGTATATCTCCTTTGATACGGTCATCGGCCAATAGCGGCCGGTCTCTGGTTGCTACCCATAATTCCGAAACAAATGGGTAGGGGTAACACTGTTTTCTGACGGTTTTTGGCTATACTTTCGGGTGGGCGGATGTTTCGCCCGGTGGCTGTGCGATGAAGCGCAGCCGCTCACCAGTCCAGAAGGAATTCACTATGTCCCTTTCAGACCTGCCGTGGCCTCTTCTGCAATCCGTGGCAGCATTGGCTGATGCCCCCCTCGCCCAGATCGCGGAACGCCTGCGCGACGCGGCGCTGCCGCATCTGGGATGCAGCGCGCTGGTCATCTTCACCGAAGACTGCACGGGCCGCCCGCAGAAGAAGGCAGGCCAGGAAGACATCATCTCCAAGGTGTCCATCGCGGAGCTCGACGAGCTTCGCGCCGGCCTTTCGGATGAGACGCCGTGGTTCGGCGAAGCCGTGCTCGCTGGCCGGCCCCGGCCCGCACTGGCCATGAAACACGGCCCCAGCCAGGCCATCCTGGTCCTCACCGATCCCCGCCCGGAAGATCCACTGGACAACCCCGGGCTGGAACTGCTGACGTACCTGTGGGGCATTACGGCCCGCCGGATCCAGGAAAAGGTGGCCGATGCGTCGCCGTCGTACCTGGCGGAATCGCGGGCGGCCTCGGCTGAACGCGTGCGCGTGACGGCAGAACTGACTGACCTGCACTCCACCACGTTGGAGACCCTGCTGGCGGCCCTGCGCTCGTCCTCCCTGGCGGACGGCGCCGCCCGCGCGACGGTCACCGACCTCACGGCCAAGGCGCTGGTGGGGCTCCGCACCCTCAGCGACCGCACCACGGACCTTGTGGAAGAGCCCGTGGCTAAAGCCTTTGAACGGCTGCGGGAGGACCTGCGGCCGCTCACCAGCTTCAGCGGAACTGAGGTCCAGTTCATCGAACCGCCGCTGAACGGACGGGCCCTTCCCGGCGAAGTTGCCCACGCGGCGCGCGCTGTGGTCCGCGGGTTGGTGCTGGCCATGATGGAACAGCCCGAGGTCAGCAGGATCCGGACGCATTGGGACTGCGACGGCGAGAACCTGCTGATCAACGTGCGTGACGACGGCGGCGGCGCCCTCACCACCCAGGACTCGAGCATCAGCCGCCTCGACCGCCGGGTCCAGGCGCTCAACGGACACCTGCGGATGGACGTCATGCCGGGCTGGGGTGCCGACATCTTCGTTTCGCTCCCGCTGGACCTGCCAGCCCGCCCGGCCGGGGATGCCGCGGGATGGAACCTCGCTGCCCGGGAACTTGAAGTGCTGCAACATCTCGCCGCCGGGCACCGCAACCGCACCATCGCGTCCACCATGGGCATCAGCGAGAACACGGTCAAGTTCCACGTTCGGAACCTCTTCAGAAAGCTCGACGTCGGTTCACGCACCGAGGCGATTGCGCTGGCGCACAGCCACGGATTCCGGTGATCGGATAAGAAGTCCGATCCCCCGGCTGAAGTGCCCGGCTCCGTAAAGGAGGCCGGGCACTTCTGCGTTTGGCGCCGTTGCCGCTGGCCGGTCAGTGCGTTGTGCATGGTGGAACTCTTTCACGTGCTGCTGCTGGAAGTTGGGCCGGAAACGACCCTTTTGGGTAGGTGGTGTGGGGGGTTAGGTGGTCATGGTGGCGAACATGAGGGCCATGGTGGTGGCGCCGAGGGCTTCGAGGGCGTGTTCGGTGCGGGTGGGGTGTTTGCGGCCGTGGTGGGTGGTTGTGGTGGTGCGGTGGCGGAGGATGAGGATGAGGAAGGTGGTTGCGGCGGCGGCGAAGACGAGGGTGAGGGCGATGGCGGGGGTGTTGCCCAGGGCTGCGGTGGTTGTGGTGTCGGCTGTGTAGGCGCTGCCGTGGTGGGCGGTGGGGGTGCCCGCCGCGGTGGTCGTGGTCCCGGTCCCGGTTGCGGTTGCGGCTGCCGTGGGGGTGTGGGTGGTCATGAGGGTGATCATGGTGGCGGCGGCGGCCATGGTGAGGCTGTGGTAGGCGCATTTGAGTCTGCCTTGGTTGCCGGCGCAGAGGAGTTTGAATTCGGGGCGGGCGACGGCCTGGAGGGTGAACCAGAGCGCGGCGCCAGCGAGGATGGCGATTTGGGCGAGCAGGGTGGAGGGGCCGAGGTTCCAGAGCATGGCGGTCATGAGGGTGTTCATGAGGGCGTGGAGGGTGTTGTTGACCCGGTCGGTGAGGTGGCGGGCGCGGACTGCCTGGGCGAGGTGGTAGCTTCCGGCGATGAGCAGGACGGCTGTGAGGGTCCAGGTGAGTGCGGGGATATGGAACACGTTCGATCACGCCCTACTGTCTGGGTGGGTCCGGGTGGGGTTCGGTCCCCGGTGCGGATGCCGTCAGCACCGGGGACCGAAGACTGGGGAAAGTTTTGGGGGTGGATACAGGTGGTCCCCGGGTGCTGCCGTGGGGCAGCGCCCGGGGACCGTCTGTGTGGTGGTTAGTGCTGTGTTGCTGGTTTTTGGTGCTGGTGGTTAGTGGTTGTTGCCGGTGGAGCAGTGGCCGCCGTTGGTGGTGCGGGTTTCGGTGGGGAGGTTGAGGGTGGGGTTTTGGTTGAAGAAGCCGTGGGGTTCGAGCATGAAGCCGATGTTCTGGCGGGGCATGACGGGCCAGTCTTCGAGGCGGACGACGTGGTGCATGCCGAAGGTGTACCAGACCACGAGGTCCTGATCGACGATGTTGCGGTCTTTCTGGGTCCAGATGTGCAGGCCGTCCTCGGCGCCGGTGGCCTGGTTGGGGTACTCGCCGGCGGCGAAGCGTTCGGTCCGGTCGTAGGCGGTGACCCAGAGGTTGTTCCGGGCGAACTGGGCGCGTTGGGAGACGTAGGACTCGTCTCCGGCGGCGAGCTGGATCCCGTTGGTGGGGATCAGGCGGTAGGCGACGGGTTCGTTGACGATGTTCTTGGAGTCGTGGTTGACGATCTTCCAGAACCGGTGCTTGGCCTCGTCGGTTTTGCGGATCGCGGCCTTCTCGGTTTCCAGGAGCCGGTCCACGGCCATGAACGCGGTGTGGGTGGGGTTGTGTTCGGGGTAGGCCATGTCCACTTCGTAGACGGCGTTGTTGGGCCCGTCGACTTCGAAGTCCATGCGGACGTTGAACATGTGCTGGTGGATCGGGGCGTAGAGGCCGTCGTTGTTCAGGGACTGGCCGTACGGGCTCTTCTCCCCGGGCTGCTGGCCGGCGGTGGAGAGGATGCCGGTGGCCTTGACCAGGAACTCGATGGACCCGTCCAGGAACAGGTGCCAGTAGAAGGCGTATTCGTAGTTCGCGACCGTGGCGATGAAGGAGATCACGAGCTTGCGGTTGCGGCGGGTCTCGGCGGTCCTTCACGGAAGTCGAAGTGCTTCCACAGGATCGAGTCGTCTTCTTCGTGCATGCAGATCGCGTTCTCGATCGTCCACGGGTTGCCCAGGGAATCGACGGAGTGACCGTCGAAGTACTTGATCTCGCCCAGGCAGTCACAGCCCAGGGTCAGGGAGTTGGCCATGTTGCCGATGTTGTACTCACCGGAATCGAACGCGTTCTTCTTCGCCTGCACCGGGGCGGTGTCACCGTACGGGACCACCATTTCCGAGAGGGAGGCGCGGTTGATGACCGGGCGGTCCACGTCCTGGTCACGGAATTTCAGCTGGTGCAGCACCAGGCCTTCACGGGGGGTGAAACCGACCCGGAAGGACCAGTCGGCCCAGCGCACGTGGTTGCCGGTGACCTGGAAGGAGGCGCCCTCGGGCTGGGTGATCTCGATCGGCTTCAGGTCCGTGCGGGCCGGGCCGACGTACTTGGGCAGGTAGTTGCCCCGGGCGGAGGGACGGGGATCTTCTGGTCGTCCTCGAGCTTGACGACCTCCCCGGCGTTCAGGTCATAGAAAACAATGAAGTTCTCGATCGGGTGCGCGTACGGGCTGTCATCGGCCTCGTCCCGGACGAAGACCAGGGCACGCATCAGGCGCCGGCCCTCGTTGTCCTCACCGAAATACCCCACGCTCCACGGCTCGAAGCAGACCAGGTCCAGGTCCGTCAGGCCCCGCTTGGCCAGGGCGGCGATAACGTTCGGGTCCTTCCGGCACGCTTCCTCGCACTCGGCGAACTCATCAAGCATGAACGGCGGCTGGACATTCTCGCCAGCTGCTTCCACGCATCCACCGTGCCCGTCTCCAGGTTCACGACCGCCTCGTACGACCGCGCGACCGCCCGGTCCACCAGCACCGCGTCCGCCTCACGGACCACCTGCACACCATTGCGCAGATCAGCCTTGGACGGCTCACGCAGCTCAACACTGATAAAACGGAACGACTCCGCCGCAGCAGGACCAGCCTTCAAAATCCCCACCGCACGCGAAATCTCCTCCCGCGACAACGGATCCAACGGATGCGCCACCCCAACAACAGTCGAAGATTCAATATCAAGAGTCATGCTTATCTCCTAGATAGAACTAAATGAGGATGCCCGAGGTACGAAAAGACCGCGCACACCCGGTACGGGCGGTGGTGGTGTTTCCGTGGGGGCCACAAGGCCGAAAGGTCCCTGGATTCTCGGTGCCGGCGTCGCTGCCGGAACTGTTCGTCTCCGGTGCAGGCCACCCGGCGTGATGCCGGTCACCTGCGTTCCTTTCACAAGCAAAACTACGTGAGGGAATTCGTTTACGCGAGGGATCCATAAACATTTACGTGAGAAATTCGGAGGCACAAATTCCCGCCCCAGTTAACATGCTGGAAACATTCGGGAACACGTCGGCGGCTGCTCTGGACTGGCCGGTTAAACAGTTCGGTCCCCGGTGCCGCCGTGGGGCAGCACCGGGGACCGAGTGGCTAAGCCGGGTCCTTGCGGGGACGGGTCATGCTTTCGTAACGGCCTCCTCTGGGCGCAGCAGGATTTCCGCCAATGGTTCGACGTAGCGTGCAGCCAGCGGGCCCACAACGGCCATGACGAGCACGTAGGCCGTAGCCACGGCCGCGAGTTCCTGGCTAACGGCACCGGAAGCGAGTGCCAGCCCGGCGATGACGATCGAGAATTCCCCGCGGGCTATCAGCGCCGTTCCGGCCCTAAGGCGGCCAGGCCTGGCAATACCCGCTTGCTTCGCCGCCCAGACGCCGGTGGCCATCTTGCTGGCTGCGGTGATCAGGGCGAGCACGAGAGCCCAGCCAAGCACGGGCGGAATGGACGCAGGATCGGTGTTCAGTCCGAACGCCACGAAGAAGATCGCGGCAAAAAGGTCCCGCAGTGGCGTCAGGACCAGCTTGGCATTGTGCGATGTGCCGCCGGAGATTGCGATGCCGAGCAAAAAGGCGCCCACTGCCGCGGACACCTGCATGGCTGATGCCATGCCGGCCACCAGCAGGGCCGCGCCCAGGACCTTTAGGAGGAACACCTCTGAATTTTCGCTGTGAACGGCCTTGGAGACATGGTGTCCGTGACGCAGTGCAACCACGAGGACAACGCTTACTACAGCCAGCGCGATGCCCAATGTTGTGAGCCCGGCGAGGAAACTGACACCGGAAATAACCGTGGTGAGGACGGGAAGATACACGGCCATGGTCAGGTCCTCGAACACCAGGATGGAGATCACCACACGGGTTTCGCGGTTGCCCAGCCAGCCCAGGTCACTGATCACCTTCGCCGCGATCCCCGACGAGGAAATATATGTGACGCCGCCCATCACCATGGCACCCACGGCTCCCCATCCAAGGAAAAGGGCGAGTCCCGCCCCGGGCAGGAAGTTCAGGACCAGGTCGAGGATGCCGCCCTGCCACGATCTCCGCAGCCCGGTGAAGAGCTCGGACGCCGTGTATTCCAGGCCAAGCATCAGCAAGAGCAGGATGACACCGATCTCCCCGGCGAGGTGCGCGAACTCCTTCATGCCTTCAAGCTCGATGATCCCGCCCGTGCCAAAGGCGAGCCCGCCCAAAAGGTAGAGCGGGATAGGTGACACCCCGATTTGTCCGGCAAGTTTGGCCAGGAGGCCGAGGCAGAACACAACGGCGCCCAGTTCAATGAGGCTCAGGGCTAGCGTGTCCATGGCGCCTACCCCCGCTGCAGGATTATCGCCACCGGGGAGACTCCGCACCACTTGCCTGCGGGCTTGGCGCCAAGGGCAACTGACAGAATGCTGTAAGCGATAGGCATGATGGCTTCCTCTCTGAAGCACGAAGAACTTTTTGCTTAAGTGGGTTCGGTCCCCGGCGCGACTGTCGAGTCGCGCCGGGGACCGCGTCTTTAGGGCTGCTCCTTCTCCAGCTCCGTACAGGTCACGGAGTCGGATCCAGAACCTTTTCGGGATCCGGGGCATCGTAGTCCGGAACGTGGGCGGCGGCTGCCTTGCTGCTCGCGCGGCGGGACTCATGCTGGGAGTACAGCCAGATGGGCAGGTAAAGCGCCAATACGAGGAAGCCGACCCAGGTTGAGGTCCAGCCGATCTCCAGGCTGTTCAGGTAGACCACGCCGACCACGCACAGCGGCACGTTGAACAGGCCGAAGGTCAGGGCTACATGCTTCCAGCCCTTGGGTGCCTTGAACGGCCGTTCCAGGTTGGCGAAGGCCGGGTGCTTCCTGGCTTTGACGTAGGCAAACAGGCTGATGCCGTTGGCCAGGGTGTAACCAATGGCGGAGGCTGCAAGGATTGCGGCGGCGTTTCCCATGGAAATCAGCACCAGGTTGAAGGCGCCAATGATCAGCATGGCAATAAAGGGAGTTCCCTGGCGGTTTGTTTTGCCGATGAACTTGGGAAGGTTTCCTTCGGTCGACATGGAGTGCATGGCCCGGGAAGAACCCAGGTATGCCGTTTGGATGATCAGGATCATGGCGGCGACCAGCATGATGATCGTGATGATTGAGCCGGCCTCGCCGAAGGTAGCCTGGGCGACCGGAATTAGGGGCGACACCGCTTCGGCCTGTACACCCTCAACACCGAGTACGCCGATGACTGCCGTTTGCAGCAGCACATACAGGACCAGGCAGATGAGGCCGCAGGCAAGCAGGGCCTTGGGGACGTCCTTCGCGGGGTTCTTGTATTCGGGGCCGTAGATTGCCGCCGTTTCCCAGGCACAGGCGCTCCACTGGGCGATCGCAAAGATGCCAAAGAGCATCAGGACATGATGCAGGTCCCAAGCCCAGTCAGTTGGCCACCAGTTGCCGGTGATGTTGGCCATTTCAACGTGTCCGGTAGCAAAAGGTGCTACCGCCAGGACGACCAGGGGTACCAGGGAGATGGCTGCCAGGATGTAACCGAGGATGGCGCCATCTTTGAGGCCGAACCAGTTCACCACAAACAGCCCGCCGAAAATCACGACGCCTGCAATCAGTGCGAGCTGGTATTCGGTAAAGGTCTGCCCCAGTGCCGGGAACAGCCCGTGCAGGTAACCGCCGACCAGGATGGCGAAGATCGCCAGAATCGGGTTCCAGCCAAACCAGTAGCTCCAGGCAGTGAAGCCGCCGATCAGTTTGCCCTTGTCGTACTTGCCCTTGTAGTTCTCGCTGCGAAATACAAGCTGCGCAAAGCCTGGCAGACCGGAGGCCTTGGGAAAGGTGGTGGCCATTTCTGCGTACGCAGCATTCTGCAGGAAGCCCTGAATGACCGATATCCCCCAGATGAGGATTGCCGCGGCAGAGACGTACATCGGCAGGTAGCCCAAAGATGGCAGAATCAGCAGCGGCACACCCAGTGCGATGGCCATACCTTGCTTCCAGTTGATCGATCTTTTCAGATTATCAACGCCATCCGAACGATTTTCACTCATAACATCTCCTTTGATGAACTGATCGTCTTGTGCCTACGCTGCATCGATCCCCCGTTGGCCTGCGGTGGGTATTGGGGACGGACCCGCGGACGCAAATATCCGAGAACGTAGGTGACTCCGGGAGGATCCCGGGCATGCAGAGGACGTGAAGCGGCCTCAGCGGCGAGATCGCGGGAGCGTCGCGGACGAATGAACGGTTGAGCTCCCGCGATCTCGCTTTCGTTTTACTGTTGGGGCTTGGTACTTGCCCGGATTGTCACTTTCCGGTGGAGCAGTGGCCGCCGTTGGTGGTGCGGGTTTCGGTGGGGAGGTTGAGGGTGGGGTTTTGGTTGAAGAAGCCGTGGGGTTCGAGCATGAAGCCGATGTTCTGGCGGGGCATGACGGGCCAGTCTTCGAGGCGGACGACGTGGTGCATGCCGAAGGTGTACCAGACCACGAGGTCCTGATCGACGATGTTGCGGTCTTTCTGGGTCCAGATGTGCAGGCCGTCCTCGGCGCCGGTGGCCTGGTTGGGGTATTCGCCGGCGGCGAAGCGTTCGGTCCGGTCGTAGGCGGTGACCCAGAGGTTGTTCCGGGCGAACTGGGCGCGTTGGGAGACGTAGGATTCGTCTCCGGCGGCGAGCTGGATCCCGTTGGTGGGGATCAGGCGGTAGGCGACGGTTCGTTGACGATGTTTTTGGAGTCGTGGTTGACGATCTTCCAGAACCGGTGCTTGGCCTCGTCGGTTTTGCGGATCGCGGCCTTCTCGGTTTCCAGGAGCCGGTCCACGGCCATGAACGCGGTGTGGGTGGGGTTGTGTTCGGGGTAGGCCATGTCCACTTCGTAGACGGCGTTGTTGGGCCCGTCGAGTTCGAAGTCCATGCGGACGTTGAACATGTGCTGGTGGATCGGGGCGTAGAGGCCGTCGTTGTTCAGGGACTGGCCGTACGGGCTCTTCTCCCCGGGCTGCTGGCCGGCGGTGGAGAGGATGCCGGTGGCCTTGACCAGGAACTCGATGGACCCGTCCAGGAACAGGTGCCAGTAGAAGGCGTATTCGTAGTTCGCGACCGTGGCGATGAAGGAGATCACGAGCTTGCGGTTGCGGCGGGTCTCGGCGGTGCCTTCGCGGAAGTCGAAGTGCTTCCACAGGATCGAGTCGTCTTCTTCGTGCATGCAGATCGCGTTCTCGATCGTCCACGGGTTGCCCAGGGAATCGACGGAGTGACCGTCGAAGTACTTGATCTCGCCCAGGCAGTCACAGCCCAGGGTCAGGGAGTTGGCCATGTTGCCGATGTTGTACTCACCGGAATCGAACGCGTTCTTCTTCGCCTGCACCGGGGCGGTGTCACCGTACGGGACCACCATTTCCGAGAGGGAGGCGCGGTTGATGACCGGGCGGTCCACGTCCTGGTCACGGAATTTCAGCTGGTGCAGCACCAGGCCTTCACGGGGGGTGAAACCGACCCGGAAGGACCAGTCGGCCCAGCGCACGTGGTTGCCGGTGACCTGGAAGGAGGCGCCCTCGGGCTGGGTGATCTCGATCGGCTTCAGGTCCGTGCGGGCCGGGCCGACGTACTTGGGCAGGTAGTTGCCCCGGGCGGAGGGGACGGGGATCTTCTGGTCGTCCTCGAGCTTGACGACCTCCCCGGCGTTCAGGTCATAGAAAACAATGAAGTTCTCGATCGGGTGCGCGTACGGGCTGTCATCGGCCTCGTCCCGGACGAAGACCAGGGCACGCATCAGGCGCCGGCCCTCGTTGTCCTCACCGAAATACCCCACGCTCCACGGCTCGAAGCAGACCAGGTCCAGGTCCGTCAGGCCCCGCTTGGCCAGCGGCGATAACGTTCGGGTCCTTCCGGCACGCCTCCTCGCACTCGGCGAACTCATCAAGCATGAACGGCGGCTGGACATTCTCGGCCAGCTGCTTCCACGCATCCACCGTGCCCGTCTCCAGGTTCACGACCGCCTCGTACGACCGCGCGACCGCCCGGTCCACCAGCACCGCGTCCGCCTCACGGACCACCTGCACACCATTGCGCAGATCAGCCTTGGACGGCTCACGCAGCTCAACACTGATAAAACGGAACGACTCCGCCGCAGCAGGACCAGCCTTCAAAATCCCCACCGCACGCGAAATCTCCTCCCGCGACAACGGATCCAACGGATGCGCCACCCCAACAACAGTCGAAGATTCAATATCAAGAGTCATGCTTATCTCCTTGGATAGATCCTGATTCAGGATGAAAATGCCTACCGGCTGGAAGCGGAAGCGCTCCCGGTACGGGCCTCGAAGCAGCCGAGGGGTGGTCATGGTGGTTGTTGACCTACACGCCTGGCCTGGAACTCGTGCCCGGCCCGGTGGCTGGTGTGGCCGTGGGGCTAAAAGACACAATCGGTGGATTCTGGGAACTGTTCGTCTTTGTCAGAACTGTCCATCACCGTTGCAAGTGAACGTCCTCTGTTCCTAGAGGGTCAGCCGAGCTCTGCACCGAGCCCTACTCCTGTGATGCAGGTCACTTGCTTGCCTTACAAGAAGCAAAACTACGCGAGCGAATTGGTTTAGGCGAGGCTTTCATAAAGATTTACATGAGAAATTCGGGAGCATAAATTCTCACTCCAGTTAACATGTTGGAAACATTTGGAAACACGCAGACGCCTATCGCTGGCGGCGCGGAAATGCTAATGTTCTGCACCTTGGCTCGATGACTTGCGCCTTCGGGCAAGGCGAGCGCGCCCATCCGAAGGGAGAGTTGGTACCCAGTGTCTGCACGCGGTGATCGCTTCATCACTCCCCGTTCTCCGGTGGAGGGTCTCCGCCGCCGGAATCTTTCCTTCTTGCCTGTCTTCGCGCAGGCAGTTGCCGCTGTGGCACCGGCGGGCGCAATGTCCGTCATTCCGGCTCTTGTCTTCCCCGGTCTTGCTTTTGGATCCAATGGACCGAACCCTGTGGTGACATTCGGCGTAGCCATGGCCGTCATGGTCCTGGTGGCCTTCTGCCTCAGACCAATGGCGAAGCGGATGGCAGCCGTCAGCGGTCTCTACAGTTACACGGCCAAGGGACTTGGCCAGCGCACGGCGATCACCGCCGGGTGGTCCGCCATGTTCGGTTACGGTCTTGTGGCCATGGCCAGCCTGCTGCTCGTTGGCATATACGTCGCCCAGATGTTCACCAACCTTGGGGTTCCCGCCGCGGACTCCAAAATCTTCACGGTCCTGGTCGTTCTTGCCGCCGCGGCCGGCGCCTCTCTCCTCATGGTCAGAGGTATCCGCATATCGGCGTGGTTCACGCTGCTGATGGAAACGATCTCAATCGGAGTGCTGGCCGTCCTCATGACCGTCTACTTCGTCTTCAACCCGTCGAAGTTCAATCTGGGTAACGTGTTTACCTGGAACGGAAATCTTGACGCGTTACCCATCGGAATCGTCGTGGCCGTGAGTGCCTTTGTTGGCTTCGAAAGCCCGACCACTCTGGGCGGGGAGGCGTACAGACCCTTTGCCACCGTTCCCCGCGCCATCACGTGGACACCTATCCTCATGGGTACGCTCTGTATTCTGGCCGTGACCGCGCAGGACGCGGCCCTGAAGGAGGCACCGTTAAGCATTGCAACGAGCTCTACCCCACTGTCTGACCTGTTTTCCCAGGCTTCCCCCGCGGCCGCTGCGGTCCTTGACCTGGGGATCGCAGCATCGTGGTTTGCGTGCGCGATCGCCTCTGTGAACGCCCTCGCCCGAATATTTTTCTGCATGGGCAGGGAAGGCGTCGCGCCGAAAATAGCCGGCAGGACCCATCCCGTCTTTCGGACCCCTTCGATGGCAATCCTGTCGGTAATGCCGGTGGTTGCCGCCGTTCCCGTCGTGGTCATCATCTCAGGAGTCAGTCCTTACCAGGGGCTCGTGAGCCTCCTGACGCTGGGCGCTTACGGATACCTCGGGTCCTATATTCTGGCCAGCGCGTCCCTGCCCTTCTTCCTGCGCCGCATCGGGGAGAGTACCTACTCCAGCTGGATAGTGGGCGGCATAACGACGCTGGCCGTCGGAGCGTTGTTCTGGACGGCTGCGGCGGCGTCGATTCGCACAGGCAGCCTGCAGACCGTCGTCTACGCCGGCGTCCTGCTCGCCAGCGTGCTTTACGCTACGTTCCTTCGCCTCCGTTTTCCCAAGCGTCTGGAATCTGTGGGCATCTACGACGAGACCCGGGAACTGGACCTGTTTCAGGGCAGGCCCACTCCATGAACTACTACCGGCCCACCTCCAAGCCCAGCACAGCGTCAAACCCGCTCAAGATCCTGGAAGTTGTAGCACAGTACGGCACGGGGACCACTGCGAAAGAGATCACTGACGCCCTGCAGATGCCACAGGCAACCGCCTACCGCGTGCTCAATTCCCTGGTGGCGGACGAATATCTGGCCCGCACCTCCGACCTCCGCGGCTTCGCGCTCGGACACGCGATTTCTGGACTCGTTACCGCTGCCAACCCGCCCACCGTTCCCACTGCTGCCCGGACGGTAATAGAAGATTTCCGCCGCGGAAACCGTTTCGCGGTGCACCTCATCATGTTCCGCAACGCTTCCCTCAGAATTGCCGATGAAGACCGGGACTATCCGCTCCATTCAGCTTTCGAAATGCTCCGTTATCCACATGCCTCTGCGGCAGGAAAACTGATGCTCGCCGAACTGGGCGATTCGGCTGCCCTTCTTCCGAGAGGGCCATTAACGAAGCTGACACAGCACACCATCACGGACACTGGCCGGCTGGAAGCGCAGCTGGCGGAAATAAGGCTCAAAGGCGAGGCCTCGGAAATCAATGAACTGGCACAAGGGTCAGCGAGTCTGGCACTTCCGGTAGGACTGCCCAACAGCCCCGCCGGCGCAGCCCTCTGCCTCTCCGGCCCCTCAGAACGGTTCACCACTATCTACGAGCACGCCGCAGCTGCCCGGGAAGTGAGCACCAGGCTCGCTCCCCTCCTGTTCTGACTGGAAGAATCTGACTTGAAGCTGGAGGGGAGCTCTGCCTACTGGGATACCTGGCCAGCACTCATGCCGGCACCCCGAATGCGTCCAGCTCCAGGTTGGCCTGCTCAAAGACGCTTTCTTGGTACAGCACCTCGGAACTGCCAAGGCTACGGACCGTTTCACCGAACACCTCGTCCGGGTCGAGGCGGCGGAGTTCCTCGATGAGGCAGTCTTCAAGACTGCGGCGCTGCAGGGAGATCCGCTGTGCAGGCTGCCCGGGCTGGGTCAGTTCGGCGACGGCGGATCCGGGCCGGAACAGCCGGATGTCACCGGAGGACCGGGAAAGCCGGACACCCCGGATCCCGGTGCCGGCGGGGTGCGCGACGATGGTGACGCGGGCGTTCAGGGCCCGTTGCAGCCAGGTGGCCAGCAGGATCGTGCTGGGGGAATCGGAGGCGCCCTCGACGGCGACGGCGGTAACCGGCGTGGTGTCCGGCTGGTCCAGGACGGCGGCAAGCTGGATCCGCCAGTTCGTCAGCCGGGTCCAGGCAAGGTCGGTGTCACCGGCTTTGTAAGTGCGGCGGATATTCTCCAGGGCCCGCTGCGGGTCCGTCTCGTTCGCGGAGTCCGTGATCCTGCGGTGGGCGATGCGTCCGATTGAGGTTTCGCTGGCATTGTCCGGTGCACCGTGCGGCCACCAGGCCACGATCGGAGCGTCGGGCAGCAGCAGCGCGGCGACGAGGGACTCGCTTTCCTCGGCGAGTTCGCCGTAGCCGCGCAGCACGATGACCTCGGACGCACCGGCGTCCCCGCCGACCCGGATCTGGGCGTCCAGCCGGGTGGACTCTTCCGGTGAACCCGCGGCGAGCACGATGATCCGGCAGGGGTGCTCGCGGCTGGCCTCATTGGCCGCCGCGATGGCTTCTTCTTCCAGTCCCGACTTGGTGATGACTACCAGAGTCATGACGCGGCCAAGGGCGATCACGCCGCCCTGTTCGCGCAGGGACTGGATCCTCTTGGAAACCTTGGAAGTAGTGGTGTTGGGCAGATCTACAATCATGGCCTTCTCCAGGTGCGCCCATCACGGGCTAGCAGCTCATCAGCCGAGGCGGGGCCCCAGCTGCCGGGCGCGTAGGGCTCGGGCTGTTCGCCCAGGCTGGCCCAGTATTTCTCGAACGGGTCCAGGATTTTCCAGGACAGCTCCACCTCCTGGTGGCGCGGGAACAGCGGCGGCTCGCCCAGGAGCACGTCCAGGATCAGCCGCTCGTACGCCTCGGGGCTGGATTCCGTGAAGGAGTGCCCGTAGCCGAAGTCCATGGTCACATCCCGGACTTCCGCCTGGGTGCCGGGGACCTTGGAGCCGAAACGGATCGTGGCGCCCTCGTCAGGCTGGACCCGGATCACCACGGCGTTCTGCCCAAAGTTATCATCGGTGTGGTCGCGGAACAGCAGGTTCGGTGCCCGCTTGAACACGACCGCGATTTCGGTGACCCGCCGGCCCAGCCGCTTGCCGGCGCGCAGGTAGAACGGCACTCCGGACCAGCGCCGGGTGTTGATGTCCACGCGGATCGCCGCGTAGGTTTCGGTGGTGGAGTCGGCCGGGATGCCTTCCTCCTCCAGGTACCCCTGCACCTGTTCCCCGCCTTGCCAGCCGCCGGCGAACTGCCCGCGGGCCGAGTGGGTGGAGAGGTCCTCCGGCAGCCCGACCGCGGCGAGGACCTTTTCCTTTTCCGCGCGCAGGTCATCGGCGTTGAAGGAGATCGGTTCCTCCATCGCGGTCAGCGCGAGCAGCTGCAGCAGGTGGTTCTGGATCACGTCGCGGGCCGCGCCCACGCCGTCGTAGTATCCGGCACGGCCGCCGGTGCCGATGTCCTCGGCCATGGTGATCTGGACGTGGTCCACGTACTTCGCGTTCCAGAGCGGTTCGAACAGCTGGTTGACGAAACGCAGCGCCAGGATGTTCTGGACCGTTTCCTTGCCCAGGTAGTGGTCGATCCGGAACACCGCATCCTGCGGGAACACCGACTCGACAATGTCGTTGAGCTGCCGGGCCGATTCGAGGTCATGGCCGAACGGCTTTTCGATCACCACGCGCCGCCACTTCTCGCCCTCGGCCTGCGCCAGCCCGTGCTTGGACAGCTGCCGGCAGACCTGTTCGAAAGCCTTCGGCGGGATCGACAGGTAGAACGCGTGGTTCCCGCGCGTGCCGCGCTGCTCGTCCAGCCCGGCGAGAGTGGCGGAAAGCCGTTCAAAGGCGGCGTCATCGTCGAACGCGCCCTGCACGAACCGGATGCCTTCGGACAGCTGGTTCCAGACCGCCTCGTCAAACGGCGTGCGTGCGTAGGACGTCACCGCGTCCTTCACCTCGGCGGCGAAGTCCTCGTTGTCCCAGTCCCGCCGCCCGAAACCCACCAGCGCAAAGCTCGGCGGCAGGAGTCCGCGGTTTGCGAGGTCGTAGATGGCCGGCAAAAGCTTTTTGCGTGCCAGGTCTCCGGTTACGCCAAAGAGCACCAGGGACGATGGGCCCGCCACGCGGGACAGGCGGCGGTCGCGCGGGTCCCGGAGCGGATTCTGCCCGGACCTCACACCCGAATCAAGGTAAGTAACAGACATTGTTGCCTTCTAATTTTCGACGGGCGGTGCCCCGTCGACCGACGGTCACGAGCGGCAAACCGTTTCCCTATCCCTACGACTGCGGCCCCCTGACGTCGCAGGGGGCCGCAGTCCGGTGGCGGCGTTCCGCGCCTTTCAGCAGCGCGGAACGACACGGTCAACCGGGTGATTAGACGATGGCGGCGCGGAGTTCCTTTGCGGCCTGTGCGGGGTCCTCGGCACCGTAGATGGCGCCACCGGCGACGGCGACGTCGGCGCCGGCCTTCTGGACGTCACCGATGGTGGCCAGCTTCACGCCGCCTGCCACGGAGAACGGAACACGGGCCTCGGCACCGGCGCGGAGCAGACCGTTCAGGTCGAAGCCGGGCTTGGCCTGCTCGTCCAGGCCGGCGTGCATCTCAACGAACTTCGCACCCAGGGCGCGGACTTCCTTGGCACGGGTGACCTTGTCCTCGATGCCGATAAGGTCAACGACAACGCCCTTGTTGTGGGCCTGGGCTGCCTTGACCGCACCGGCGATGGTGGAGTCGTCGGCGGAACCGAGAACGGTAACCAGGTCAGCGCCGGCCTTGAAGGCGATGTCGGCTTCAAGTTCCCCGGCGTCCATGGTCTTCAGGTCGGCGAAGACGATCTTCTCCGGGTGGGCGTTCTTCACGGCGGTGATGACGGAGAGGCCTTCGGCCTTGATCAGCGGGGTGCCCAGTTCGATGATGTCAACGTGCTCGGCAACCTTGCCGGCCAGCTCGAGGGCAGCTTCGGTGGTCAGGAGGTCGATGGCAACTTGGAGCTTCATGGTGTTTTGTTTCTTTCTGTTGTGAACTGCAATTGGGTGTTGAAAACGTTGGGTGTGAGAAGCGCGCCCCTCGGGGGTTTGCTCTTACTCGAGGTTGGCGTGGCGCAGCCACAGCTCCTCAGCCGGCTGGGCGTCGTTGTCCCAGAGCGACTGGAAGATTGCCTCGGTGGCCACGAAAAGCGCCTGCTCGAAGAGGGACCCGGCGTACTGGCGGGAAACGCTGGTACCGTGGTCGGTCTTCTGGGCTGCCGGAATGATCACCACAGCGTCGGCCAGACCGGCGAGCGGGGAGTCCGGGTTGGTGGTGAACGCGGCAATCCGAGCGCCGGCCTTGGCCGCAGTCTCTGCTGCCTTCACCACACCTGAGGTCGTTCCCGATCCGGAGGCCACCAGGAGGAGGTCGCCGGAGGCGATGGCGGGCGTGGTGGTGTCGCCGGCGACGTGGACGTTCAGGCCCAGGTGCATCAGCCTCATGGCGGCCATGCGCAGGACCAGGCCGCTGCGGCCTGCTCCGGCGACGAAGATGCGGCCCGTCAGGTTGATGTGCCGCGCCAGCGTGGCTACCTGCTGCTCGTCGATTTTGGCCACCGTGGCCGAGATCTCGTCCTTGACGAGGGACAAGTTGCGCACAATGTCTTCCGTGGTGCTGTACACCGCAGTCGTCGCGGTTGCTGTCGGATTCACGATTTTTCCCTTCGATTCGGCCATCGGCCTGTAGCAGCCGAGTGGATGCTTTCTGGTTGGTATCCATAATTCCGAAGCAAACGGGTGGGGGTAACACTGTTTTCTGACAGTTCTTACTACCCTTAAGGATTGGTCCTCGGTTGGGGCAGGACGCTTGGGGACGGGAAAATCTAAAGGCTCTGTAAGAGATCAAAGCCCTTTAAGTACTCCCGGACTGTAGTATTAGCCCCAACCCGTACCCCATGTTCGGAGCGCAGACTTTTGGCCTCGCCGACCCCATTCGAGTCGCAGATATACAGGTCCCTGCCCGAAATCGAGCGGGCCGATGCGATCGTCGACAGGATTTCCACGGCCATCGCGCTAGGGCTGATCAAGGTAGGCGAACGTTTGCCTCCCGAAGCCGCGCTATCGGACATGTTCGGAGTGGGTGGCGCAACCCTTCGTGAAGCTTTGGGAGAACTGCGCGAGCGCGGAATCGTTGAGACCCGCAGAGGCCGAAGCGGCGGATCCTTTGTGGTCAGGCAGCCCCAGACCCAGACAGACGCGATACGCGATTGGTTCCTCTCGACGTCCATCTCCGAGATACGCGACATCGGCGACGAACACTCAGCTATTGCCGCTACAACCATTCGTCTGGCATGTGAGCGTGCGGAACCGCACGACTTTGAGCGGCTCCAGGAACTTGCCCGGGCATTGGTTCTGGCCAGGACCCCCGAGGTCCGTGCATCTGCTGACAGCCGCTTCCATATCGAGCTGGCAGTGTCTGCCCAATCACCGCGGTTGGCCAATGCAGAAATCCGGCTCCAGGAAGAGTCAGTCCAACAGCTGTGGGCTCCCCTCGGTGTAGCACTTGACCCCGAAACGGCAACCGCTGAACACTTGGAACTGGTCCGGGCGGTAGCCCAGGACCAACCGGAGAAGGCCCAGAAACTGGCGCTTGAGCACATCAGGCGGAATATTTTTCACCTCATTGACACGAAACTGACCCTCGGATACAGCCAATCAATTCAGGAACCTGATGAAGCCCGACAATGAAGTCGTACACGCCGCCAACGCCCTCACTTCGTGGACCAAGGGAGTCGCCACCGAGATCGAGGAGCTTTCCCGCAACGTCGCCTCGCTGCTTGAACGAAATCTCGTGGACAAGCCCAAGGTCGACAAGGGTGCCTTGGCCGGACTGGAGAAGCTCTCGCGGGATTTCCTGGCAAAGAACGCTTTCGCCGTCGGGGCCGGGACGTTCTTCGCCCATGAATTCGTTGAGGAGGGCGGCCGGGCCCTGGAATGGTGGTCCCGCAAGGGAACGGGCTCGGTTGAACGGCTTGATCTTGACCGCACTCCGGGCAGCAACCGGTACTACGACTATGAGAAGCTGCCCTTCTTCTCGACTGCCGCGTCCACAGGTGAACAGACCCTCTGGGGCCCGTACATCGACTATCTCGGCTTCGAGGAATACATCCTGACGTTCACGGCCCCCATTTCTGTCCACGGAACCTTCACGGGGGTTGCTGGATGCGACATCCGGATCAAGGACCTCGAACCCCTCATCATGCCCTACCTGCGCCTGATCCGGGGCAACGCCGCCCTCATCAACGCCAGCAACCGCGTCATTCTCGGCAACTCCGGGATGTACTTGGTGGGCGAACGGATCAAACCCGGATCTCCGGAGCAGCACCGGCTGCCTCTGGACGTTCCGCATCTGGGGCTTTCCCTGATCTACACCCCCTAAGTCCCGCCCCACTTGCCGGCATATAAGCTGGCCAGCTTGTACTCCAAAAACATTCAGGGCTGAAGCTTTCTCGAGAGGCAATGAAACGGCGGCCGGCGGGCCTGTCTGGCGTTTTAGTCGCCCCCCTGCGGAGGCAGCCCTCCCCCGCCGGACCCCACAGGGCCCTCCGTTCAGCCCGGGCCGCCGCTTGGCCGGAAAGCGAACATCTCTCGCCCCAGACTGGGAGTAAAGCCCCAGTTTGCGCCCGACTGCGCGGACCAGGCGGGACAAGACTGAGCGAGGCGGCGCACTCAGTACGCCGGCATGACATCGCACTGTTGCCTCACGGAGGGTGGCAGGGCCAAGCCGCGGCGATTTTCGGGAGGCGGCCCGGTCTCGGACGAGATTTCGAAATTAAAGCTATTGCAATGGAGCTTTAAGGAGTAATCTTCGAAGTGATCTGTTTCACAGGAGAGCCGGCGTGCGTGCGTGCCTAGCCGGCTCGGAAGCCTTCAGCTCGAAGAATCCGGCGCTCAATGCCGACCCGCCGGGGTTGGAGAGGGGATCACCGAAAGCGGCTTCGCTTCCAGGCGTTCATTGATGAGCCAGACCTGAAGCGGCGGAACCGGGACAAAGGTGTCGTATTCGGGAAGTGCTTCCTCATCCGGCCTGCGACCTCACGCAGGACCAAGACACAAATCTGACAACGTTCAGTTGTCCAAGGGAGATTGTTATGAGTGAAAATCGTTCCGACGGAGTCGACAATCTGGAAAGGTCGATCGACTGGAAGCAGGGCTTGGCTATTGCCATGGGGGTGCCCCTGCTGATTCTGCCATCGTTGGGCTACCTTCCGATGTATTTGTCGGCAGCAGCCATTCTCATCTGGGGGTTGTCGGTCGTTCAGGGTTTCCTGCAGAGCACTGCGTACGCTGAAATGGCCACCACGTTCACCAAGGCCTCTGGCCTGCCGGGCTTTGCCCAAGCCGTATTCCGCACGGAGAACTACAAAGGAAAGTACGACAAGAGCAAACTGCTCGGCGGCTTCAGCGCCTGGAGCTACTGGTTTGCCTGGAACCCGGTCCTTGCGATCTTTTCCATCCTGGTCGGCGGTTACCTCCATGGGCTGTTTCCAGTGCTGGGTGAGACCTTCACCGAATATCAGCTCTCGCTGATTGCAGGTCTCGTGATATTCACACTGTTGTTCGTCGTGAACTGGTTCGGTCTCAAGGATGGCGCCACTCTGGGATACATCCTGGCCGCCTTTTCGCTCATCCCCCTGGTGGTCCTGACAGCGGCACCTTTTGCCACCGGACATGTTGACATGTCCAAGATCACCGGCAGCTGGCTGCCGACTGACTGGGCCTGGGACGCGCACCATGTCCTGATCCTCTTTGGCATCTTCGCGATCGCCCAGTGGAGTGCCTGCGCCTGGGAAACAGCCGCCATCTACGGCCCTGAATACAAGAACCCGGCAAAAGATGTGTCCAAGGCGCTGTTTGCCTGCGGCATCATCTGCTTCTTCTCCTTCGTGGCGGTCCAGTCTGCGGTTATCGGCGTGCTTGGCGTTGATGGCGTGGTGGCCGAAGCGGTATCGCCGCTGATTCCGGTGGCCCAGGCTGTCTTTGGCGAAGCCGGCTCCATGGTGACCATCATCATGCTGATCGCTGCCATGGTGCTGATCATTCAAACGGCTTATTTGGGCTCCTCCCGCGCCATGTATTCCATGTCGGCAGAAGGCAACCTTCCCAGGTTCCTCGGCAAAACGAACCGCAACGGAACTCCGTTTGTTGCCATGCTGGTCATTGCAGCCTTCAACCTGGTCCTTATTTCCCTGGGAACGCCTGCGGCAATTCTTGCGGCATCGGCGATCGGCTACACCTGCGCCAACGGCATCAGCCTGTTCGCCTATGTACGGGCGAAGAAGCACCCGTCCTTTGCTCACTTGGAGCGGCCTTTCAAGGCACCCAGGGGCTGGAAGCACGTGGCCATGCTCTTCGGCCTGTTCAACCTGCCGTTGTGCCTGGTTGGTGTCGTCTACCTGAACAGCCTGGAGGTCGGCTGGACCTCAACCTGGGTTGGCTTCCTCGTGCTGGCCCTCTACATACCGATCTGGCTGTACTCCCAACGTGAATCCCGCCGCGCCGGACAGAGGAAAACGACGGACCGCTCGTCAGATTATGGCGTCGAAAACGCCGCGAAGGTTCCAGATCCCACCTGATAGCACCGGCACCTAACTTTGCTCCGACGTCGGTCAGCTTGCCGATGATCTGACCCAAACAAAACAGGAAGGCAAGACTGTTCCAGGACGGTCTTGCCTTCCTGTTTTTATGCCATGGCGCCGGCCCCTCTCCCCCAGCAAGGCCCGCCCGCCTCGAATACCTCCAGGACGCACCTTTTCGGCCTCTGACAGCGTCAGCAGTGCCCTCAACCACTGACAGGCGGACAGTGATGAACAAGGGCTTCTGCCGCTGAAACACGCGGTTGGGCGGGCTTGCGGCCTGAGGCAACAAGCAGTGCCAACGTTACGCACACGAAGCCAAAAATGACCATACACCTGAATATTCCAAAAAAAGTCTGGACTAGATGAATTAGGAGGAGTAGGTTTGCTTGTGGGACGAAAACAGTGACCGGCATCACACCAGCAGACCTCAGAGCAGAGCTCGGCTGGCGTCTCTGGAGAGCAGAGAATGCCGGATTTGCAGATCCCCTCCCGGACCTAACCGGGGGTCGTGGGGTGATTTCAGCGCAATTCCATCACCCGCCCGAAGACGAACGGTTCTGACAAAGACGAACAGTTCAGACGAAACCTCAACCACACTATTCACACAGGAGTAACCATGGAAACCTCCCTCGTAGGAACCCTGAGCAAGGCCGGATCCATCCACAAGGTAGTAGGCGGTTACGTCGGTCTGCCGTCGATGAACGAGCCCGGCACGGTCGCTGCGATTGGCGACTCGCTGCACAACCCGGAAGGCTCGGTCATGAGCGCCGGCTTCTTCGAGCTGAAGGCCTCCGAACCCCTGGTGTACACGTACACCTACGACGAGATGAAGGTCGTCATCGCCGGTGAGTTCATCCTCACCGACGAAACCACCGGCGAAGTCACCCACGCCAGGGAGCGCGACGTGCTGTTCTTCCCGAAAGGCACGACCGTCAGGTTCGAAACCCCTGAATACGGCCTCGGCTTCTTCGCCGGCGACCGCACCTTCGCCCCGTAAGGACCGACCATGTGTTCCGCGTCCATGCCGCCGGCAGCAGGCACAGGCCTGGAACCTGGTTTCCGCGGTGTCATCTGTGCGTCTTTTGGCGCCACAGGTGACACCGCGGGTCATCACACCGGTATCCAGCCCAGGCATGACCTCCGTTTCCCAGCTGCAAACCACGAGGCCCTCACGGAGCTGAGGACCGCACTCGGACGATCACACGTCGGAGTCCGCCTCGTCCTCGCCGGTCCCCCGGCGGATATCCGTGCAGCCGCAGCCGCCGCAGCGGAATGCGGACTGCAGCAGGAGGAGATCACACTCCTGAGTGATGAGGCCGCCCCCCGGGTAATTTACTGCCCGCACTGCCATACGACCACCAAAACCGTACGACCTGCCGGCTCCGAGGTGCAGTGCAACGGGTGCGCCACCAGTCTGGCCACCACCGATCACTTTTCGCGCCGGATGGGCGCGTACCTGGGCTACGCAGCCCATGCCGAGGAGGCATCATGACTATCACGGCCCTCCCGATCAGCGCCCACCCGGCGGTGGAAGGCGGCCTCCAGCTTGAGGTGACCAACATCAGTCCTCAGACGGAGTCGATCGTCAGCATCACGCTGGCCGACCCGTCGGGCCGGACACTGCCGTCCTACGTCCCGGGCAGCCACCTGGTCGTCCAGTACGGCAGCGGCGTGAATGCGTATTCGCTCACCGGCTCGGGCAACGGCCCGTCCGAATACACCATCTCGGTCCTCCGGGTCGAGGACGGTGCGGGTGGTTCGGTGGCGATGCATCAGCTCGCCGTCGGCGACCTGGTGTATGTCTCCCGGCCCCGCAGCGCCTTCGCCCCGGCGTCAACCGCCACGCACCACCTGCTGATTGCTGCCGGCATCGGCATCACGCCCGTTCTCTCACATGCACGGGCCGCCGCCGACCGGGGCACCACCTCCTCCCTGATCTACGTGTACCGGCCCGGGGCCGGAGCCCATGTCGAGGAGGCGCGGGAGCTGCTGGGACCGGCCCTCACCGAATGCAGCAACCGGACCAGTTTCCAGAAGGTCCTGACCGAACAGCTCACCACCCAGGGCCTCGGAACCCACCTCTACGTCTGCGGCCCCAACGACTTCATGGACGCAGTCCTGGAACAGGCGCGGGAGCTCGGGTGGTCACCGGCCAGGCTGCATTCCGAAGCGTTCGGCGCGGCTGAACTGGATGAGGGCGAACCCTTCACCGTGAACCTGGTCCGCAGCGGCATCAAGCTGGACGTGCCGGCCGGTGTTTCACTGCTGGAGACCCTCGAAAACGCTGGCAAGAGCATCCCCAACATGTGCCGCAAGGGCATCTGCGGCGAATGCGTCCTCCCGGTCCTTCGGGGCACCCCGCAGCACCGGGATCTCTACCTCACCGAGCAGGAAAAGGCTGAGAACACGACAATGATGTGCTGTGTTTCACGCAGCGAAGACCCAGAACTGGAGTTGGACCTTTGAGCATCACCATCGACAGAGACACTGAGACCACCACCCTCCCGGAACGCATCAGGCGCTTCCCCTTCCCCTTCAACGGGGACATGTACCGTTACAGCGCCAACGTCGAACCGGCCAACAAGAACGTGGCAACGGACGCCGGCGCCTGGGGTGCCGGACTGATCGATATCGACGAGTTCTACCACCAGGAACTGGCGGACCGCGAAGCGATCCTGGGCCGTGACCCGTCGCGCATGGCAGTGCTGCCCCACATGCGGCCCGCCGTGTGGGACACGATCGCGACCCTGCTGCCCGCCATGGCCGCAGAAAACCCGGAGATCATGTCCTTCCACCGCGAAGGAAACAAGTGCCGCTGGCACAACGGCCTGCAGGACCTGGACATCGAATTCACCATCGGTGACGACGACTCGCTGCCCATGGAGCCGATGCGGTTCCTTGGCACCCAGATCCAGGACGACATCGTCCTGCTCGACGTCCGGGACAACACCCTGTGGCTCGACGCCGGTCTGGTCACCTTCGCCGCGGACTGGTCCTTCAATTTCGACGTCGGAATGAGCTTCCTCGAGATACACGGGCCCGTCCCGCGCGTGAAGGAAGAAAACATCATCAGCCGGGCCGAACAGTTCCTCATGCGTCTGCAGCCCGGCGAACAGTTCAGGCGCACCAACTGGACCATGACCGTCGGCAACCGCTTGGACACCTCCACCGAAACCTACCCCGAATGGGGCCCGGACCGGGGACCCATCGCGACCGATCCCGACATGCCGGACAAGCTCCACCTTCGCGTCGAGGTCCAGCACCTCATCCGGCTCCCCCACACCGGGGTCCTGCTCTTCCTGATCCGCAGCTACCTGCTGCCCCTCAGCGACATCGCCAAGGTCCCTACCTGGCGCGAAAAGTTTGGCCGTGTCCTGGCCGAACTCCCGGACGACATGGCCGAATACAAGGGCATCATCCGCTACCGCAAGGCTGCATCCGACTGGCTGCTGGCGGGCTGACGGCCCACCTGGCCCGCGCCGTCGGAAATAACTCAGTCATATGGAAGTAATCCATAAAAAGGGCTGGACTAGATGTTTTATATGGCGTAGCTTTTACTGCACAGACGGAATTTAGTGGCCGGGATCACACCGGGAGATGGTCCCTCCCGGACCGGACGAGGTTCGGAAGGGACCGTCAGCACAGTCTTATTTGCACCAACGATGAACAGTTCTGACAAAGGTGAACAGTTCTGAGAATCCATCCGGGCAGGTCGGGATCAACACCCAACATGCCCACACCAGGAAGCCGCACCCGCGGCTTCCAGCCAGTAGGCATTTTCATCCTGAATCAGGATCTATCCAAGGAGATAAGCATGACTCTTGATATTGAATCTTCGACTGTTGTTGGGGTGGCGCATCCGTTGGATCCGTTGTCGCGGGAGGAGATTTCGCGTGCGGTGGGGATTTTGAAGGCTGGTCCTGCTGCGGCGGAGTCGTTCCGTTTTATCAGTGTTGAGCTGCGTGAGCCGTCCAAGGCTGATCTGCGCAATGGTGTGCAGGTGGTCCGTGAGGCGGACGCGGTGCTGGTGGACCGGGCGGTCGCGCGGTCGTACGAGGCGGTCGTGAACCTGGAGACGGGCACGGTGGATGCGTGGAAGCAGCTGGCCGAGAATGTCCAGCCGCCGTTCATGCTTGATGAGTTCGCCGAGTGCGAGGAGCGTGCCGGAAGGACCCGAACGTTATCGCCGCTGGCCAAGCGGGGCCTGACGGACCTGGACCTGGTCTGCTTCGAGCCGTGGAGCGTGGGGTATTTCGGTGAGGACAACGAGGGCCGGCGCCTGATGCGTGCCCTGGTCTTCGTCCGGGACGAGGCCGATGACAGCCCGTACGCGCACCCGATCGAGAACTTCATTGTTTTCTATGACCTGAACGCCGGGGAGGTCGTCAAGCTCGAGGACGACCAGAAGATCCCCGTCCCTCCGCCCGGGGCAACTACCTGCCCAAGTACGTCGGCCCGGCCCGCACGGACCTGAAGCCGATCGAGATCACCCAGCCCGAGGGCGCCTCCTTCCAGGTCACCGGCAACCACGTGCGCTGGGCCGACTGGTCCTTCCGGGTCGGTTTCACCCCCCGTGAAGGCCTGGTGCTGCACCAGCTGAAATTCCGTGACCAGGACGTGGACCGCCCGGTCATCAACCGCGCCTCCCTCTCGGAAATGGTGGTCCCGTACGGTGACACCGCCCCGGTGCAGGCGAAGAAGAACGCGTTCGATTCCGGTGAGTACAACATCGGCAACATGGCCAACTCCCTGACCCTGGGCTGTGACTGCCTGGGCGAGATCAAGTACTTCGACGGTCACTCCGTCGATTCCCTGGGCAACCCGTGGACGATCGAGAACGCGATCTGCATGCACGAAGAAGACGACTCGATCCTGTGGAAGCACTTCGACTTCCGTGAAGGACCGCCGAGACCCGCCGCAACCGCAAGCTCGTGATCTCCTTCATCGCCACGGTCGCGAACTACGAATACGCCTTCTACTGGCACCTGTTCCTGGACGGGTCCATCGAGTTCCTGGTCAAGGCCACCGGCATCCTCTCCACCGCCGGCCAGCAGCCCGGGGAGAAGAGCCCGTACGGCCAGTCCCTGAACAACGACGGCCTCTACGCCCCGATCCACCAGCACATGTTCAACGTCCGCATGGACTTCGAAGTCGACGGGCCCAACAACGCCGTCTACGAAGTGGACATGGCCTACCCCGAACACAACCCCACCCACACCGCGTTCATGGCCGTGGACCGGCTCCTGGAAACCGAGAAGGCCGCGATCCGCAAAACCGACGAGGCCAAGCACCGGTTCTGGAAGATCGTCAACCACGACTCCAAAACATCGTCAACGAACCGTCGCCTACCGCCTGATCCCCACCAACGGGATCCAGCTCGCCGCCGGAGACGAATCCTACGTCTCCCAACGCGCCCAGTTCGCCCGGAACAACCTCTGGGTCACCGCCTACGACCGGACCGAACGCTTCGCCGCCGGCGAGTACCCCAACCAGGCCACCGGCGCCGAGGACGGCCTGCACATCTGGACCCAGAAAGACCGCAACATCGTCGATCAGGACCTCGTGGTCTGGTACACCTTCGGCATGCACCACGTCGTCCGCCTCGAAGACTGGCCCGTCATGCCCCGCCAGAACATCGGCTTCATGCTCGAACCCCACGGCTTCTTCAACCAAAACCCCACCCTCAACCTCCCCACCGAAACCCGCACCACCAACGGCGGCCACTGCTCCACCGGCAACAACCACTAACCACCAGCACCAAAAACCAGCAACACAGCACTAACCACCACACAGACGGTCCCCGGGCGCTGCCCCACGGCAGCACCCGGGGACCACCTGTATCCACCCCCAAAACTTTCCCCAGTCTTCGGTCCCCGGTGCTGACGGCATCCGCACCGGGGACCGAACCCCACCCGGACCCACCCAGACAGTAGGGCGTGATCGAACGTGTTCCATATCCCCGCACTCACCTGGACCCTCACAGCCGTCCTGCTCATCGCCGGAAGCTACCACCTCGCCCAGGCAGTCCGCGCCCGCCACCTCACCGACCGGGTCAACAACACCCTCCACGCCCTCATGAACACCCTCATGACCGCCATGCTCTGGAACCTCGGCCCCTCCACCCTGCTCGCCCAAATCGCCATCCTCGCTGGCGCCGCGCTCTGGTTCACCCTCCAGGCCGTCGCCCGCCCCGAATTCAAACTCCTCTGCGCCGGCAACCAAGGCAGACTCAAATGCGCCTACCACAGCCTCACCATGGCCGCCGCCGCCACCATGATCACCCTCATGACCACCCACACCCCCACGGCAGCCGCAACCGCAACCGGGACCGGGACCACGACCACCGCGGCGGGAACCCACACCACCCACCACGGCAGCGCCTACACAACCACCGACACCACAACCACCGCAGCCCTGGGCAACACCCCCGCCATCGCCCTCACCCTCGTCTTCGCCGCCGCCGCAACCACCTTCCTCATCCTCCGCCACCGCACCACCACAACCACCCACCACGGCCGCAAACACCCCACCCGCACCGAACACGCCCTCGAAGCCCTCGGCGCCACCACCATGGCCCTCATGTTCGCCACCATGACCACCTAACCCCCCACACCACCTACCCAAAAGGGTCGTTTAAAACCATCCGGAATTAGCGTTTCCCCGCCCCGCCAATGGCAGGACGATGGATGTCAAGCCCCTCTCTGGACCATCACACGAGCTAGAGCTCAACCAGACCACACCCTTTTGGAAAGGCAGTCCGATGCTACATACCTCTGATTCATATCTTGATGCGTGGATGGGCCGGGAAGCCCTCGCCGAGGCTATGATTCCGGTGATCGGTCAGCTGTACCGTGAAAACAACGTGGTGACCAGCATCCATGGCCGGACGTTGGTCAACAAGTCCACCATGAGCATCCTGAAGGCGCACCGTTTTGCCCGCCGGATCAGCAAGGACGAGCTGCCCTTGGAAGAGACGGCACCGCTGCTGAACACACTGGCCCAGCTGGACCTGGGTGCCGCTGCCATCGACGTTGCCCGGCTGAACCAGAAGTTCAAGGCCGACGGCGGGGACCGGACTCTGGAGGAATTCCTCCGCACCGAACTGGCTGAGGTCGTGGGCAAGCGGGGCGCCGACGAGCGCACCAGCACCGACGTCGTGCTTTACGGCTTCGGCCGCATCGGCCGCCTCGTGGCCCGCCTGCTCATCGAAAAGGCCGGCGGCGGCCACGGCCTGCGCCTGCGCGCCATCGTGGTCCGCCGCGGCTCCGACAACGACCTCACCAAGCGCGCCAGCCTGCTGCGCCGCGACTCCGTGCACGGTTCCTTCGAAGGAACCATCCGCGTGGACACCGAGGCCAACACCATCACGGCCAACGGCGTCCGGATCCAGGTCATCTACTCGGACAACCCGGCCACCATCGACTACACCGCCTACGGCATCAAGGACGCCCTCCTGGTGGACAACACCGGCCGCTGGCGCGATGCCGAGGGCCTGTCCCAGCACCTGCTGAGCAAGGGCGTGGCCCGCGTACTGCTAACCGCGCCGGGCAAGGGCGACCTGAAGAACATCGTGCACGGCATCAACCACCGCGACATCACCGATTCGGACCGGATCGTCACGGCTGCCTCCTGCACCACGAACGCCATCACCCCGGTCCTGCAGGCCCTCAATGACAAGTACGGCGTAGTCCACGGACACGTCGAGACGGTCCACTCGTTCACGAACGACCAGAACCTGATCGACAACTTCCACAAGGGCGACCGCCGTGGACGCTCCGCCGCGCTGAACATGGTGATCACCGAAACCGGCGCCGCCAAGGCCGTGGCCAAGGCACTGCCCGAACTGCAGGGCAAGCTCACCGGAAGCTCCATCCGCGTTCCCACGCCGGATGTGTCCATGGCCATCCTGAACCTGAACCTGGAACGCGGCACCACCAAGGACGAGGTCAACAACTACCTCCGCGAGATGGCGCTGCACTCGGACCTGCGCCAGCAGATCGACTACATCGACTCCCCCGAAGTGGTCTCCACCGACTTCGTCGGCTCCCGCCACGCCGGCATCGTCGACGGCCTCGCCACCATCTCCAACGACAAGAACCTGGTGCTCTACGTCTGGTACGACAACGAGTTCGGCTACAGCTGCCAGGTGGTCCGCGTCATGGAGGAGATGGCCGGCGTAAACCGGCCGTCATTCCCCGCGGCGGATGTCGTCGAGGAGGCAATGTCCGTGCTTGCTGCCGCGGAACCGGCCACTCCCACGATTTGAGCTGAACATGAAAATTGGAATCCTCACCAGCGGTGGCGACTGCCCCGGACTGAATGCTGTCATCCGCGGCGCCGTCCTCAAGGGCATTGCCATCCACGGCCACGAATTCGTGGGATTCCGTGACGGTTGGCGCGGAGTGGTTGAGGGTGACGTCATCGACCTCCCCCGGACCATGGTCCGGGGTATTGCCAAGCAGGGCGGCACCATCCTGGGCACGTCCCGGACGAACCCGTTCGAGAACGGCGGTGGCCCGGACGTCATCAAGTCGCACATGGACCGCCTGGGGATCGATGGCATCATCGCCATCGGCGGCGAAGGAACCCTTGCTGCCGCCCAGCGCCTCACCGACGCCGGACTGAAAATCGTCGGCGTCCCCAAGACCGTGGACAACGACCTCGACGCCACCGACTACACCTTTGGCTTCGACACCGCGGTGCAGATCGCCACCGAAGCGATCGACCGGCTGCGGACCACCGGCGAGTCCCACCGCCGGTGCATGATCGCCGAGGTCATGGGCCGGCACGTCGGCTGGATCGCCCTGCACGCCGGCATGGCCGCAGGCGCCCACGCCATCCTCATCCCGGAGCAGAAAGTCAGCATCGAACAGATCGCCCAGTGGGTGAAGGAAGCCCATGCCCGCGGGCGCGCCCCGCTGGTGGTGGTGGCTGAAGGGTTTGTTCCGGACCACATGGAGTCACCGCACTCCGAGCGCGGCCTGGACACGTTCGGACGGCCCCGGCTTGGCGGCATCGCCGACCAGCTGGCCCCGGAAATCGAAGCCCGGACTGGCATCGAAACCCGCGCCACCATCCTGGGCCACATCCAGCGCGGCGGCGTCCCGTCCGCATTTGACCGCGTCCTGGCCACCCGCCTGGGCATGGCGGCCGTCCACTTGGTGGTGGAGGGCCGCTGGGGCACCATGGTGGCCCAGAAGGGCACGGACATTGAACACGTGGGCTTCCAGCAGGCCCTTGGCCGCCTCAAGACTGTCCCGCAGCACCGCTACGACGAAGCTGCGGTGCTGTTCGGTTGAGCAGCGTTGTTCGGCTGAGCGCTCCTGTTCGGACACAATGGATGGCATGACCCTCACGACTTTCGCCCTCATCCGCCACGGCCAGACAGACTGGAACGCGCAGCGCCGGCTGCAGGGGTCCAGCGACATCCCGCTGAACGACGTCGGCCGCGGGCAGGCGCGGAACGCCGTCGCCGCGCTGTCCGGGCAGGAATGGGACACGATCGTCTCCTCGCCGCTGCGCCGCGCGGCGGAAACCGCCGAACTGATCGCCGCAGGCCTCGGGCTCACGGTGGCCCGCCACGTGCCGGAGCTCACCGAGCGCAGCTTCGGGCTTGCCGAGGGCCTGCAGGCGGGCCCGGAGCTGGAGGCATTGCGCATCCCCGGAGGCTTCCGCGGCGGCGAAAGCGACGACGAAGCGGCCTCCCGGGGCCTGACCGCCCTGGAGGCACTGGCCGAGGAGTTCCCCGGACGCCGGGTCCTGGTGGTAGCGCATGGCACGCTCCTCCGCCTGACCCTCAGCCTGGCCACCGGAAACACGCTGCGCAGCATCGACAACGCCGTACTGAACCTGGCCCACCACCACGCCGTCGATGGCTGGCGGCTCGAATACTTCAACGGCGAACCGGTAGTGGAGGCGGTCCACGGCTAGCGATTACGGACGCCGGGTCCTGCCTCTGCCGGACCCGCGGCTCTGGCCCGGCCGCGACGCGAAGCGTATTCTGAAGGCACGCTTTTTTTGGGGTGTGAACCGCAGGCATGGTACGCAAAAGCTTGGCATCGCGATCTCATACGGCCCTGGCAAGGATGCTGGGGTTCGTGCTCCTCAGTTGCCTTTGTGGCGCCCTGGTGGCCGCATACTTCGTTCCCCAGATTGCCGCCGCCGGCGTTGCCGTGAGCGGCACGGTCAACTTTTACAGCGGCCTCCCGTCAGAGCTGGCTGTGCGTCCCCCTGCACAAACCACAAAGATCCTGACGTCGGACGGGAAACTGATCGCGTCGTTCTACGAGGAAAACCGCGTCCGTGTTCCGCTGAACAAGATATCGCCATATGTCAAGAACGCCGTAGTCGCGATTGAAGACAGCCGCTTCTACGACCACAGCGGCGTTGATCCCATCGGCGTCCTGCGGGCGCTGGTGACCAACGTCTCCGGCGGGGAGCGGCAAGGGGCATCCACGCTGACGCAGCAGTACGTCACCAACGTGGCCAACGAAGCCAAGATCACGTCCGGACGCGAGGACGAGGTGGTCCTCAGCGGGGACAAGACCATTGGCGACAAGGTGCGGGAAATGAAGCTCGCGATCGAGCTGGAAAAGAAATTCACCAAGGACCAAATCCTTGAGGGCTACCTCAACATCGTGTTCTTCAACCGCAGCGCGTACGGCATCGAGGCTGCCGCGCAGCACTTCTACAGTGTTTCCGCCAGCAAGCTCAGCCTCCCGCAGGCCGCAATGCTGGCAGGACTCGTCAACAGCCCGAGCCTCTATGACCCTGTAACTAACCCGGAGAACGCCCTCAAGCGCCGCAACCTGGTGCTGGATGCCATGCTGGAGCAACGCAAGATCACCAAAAAGCAGCATGATGCAGCGGCCGCCACCGGCGTGGGCCTGAAACTCCGTGTCTCCAAGCAGGGCTGCGCCGCCGCAACCATCGCCCCTTATTTCTGCGACTACGTATCCCACCTGATCCTCAACAACCGGGCCTACGGGGCGGATGCGGAAGCGCGCGAGCAAAGGCTGCGCCGCGGCGGCCTCACCATCAGGACCACGCTGGACAGCCGGCTGCAGGCGGCGGCCCAGGCCCAAGTGAACTCCACCGCCGGGGCCAACCCGGGCAAGTGGGGTGCTTCGCTGGTGACGGTCCAGCCAGGCACCGGCAAGATCCTGTCGATGGCGCAGAACACGGTATTCCTTCCGCAGCGAGGCAAGTTCGACACCCAGCTGAACTTCAACGTGGACGCCAAGGATCCCAACGGCAATGACCTCAACGGCGCCGGTGGGTTCCAACCGGGCTCCACCATGAAGCCGTTCACATTCGCCGAGTGGCTGCACCAGGGACGGAAGATCACCGAGGTGGTGGACGCCTCGCGGCGGGAGTACCCGCTGGGATTCCGCTGGCGGGACTCGTGCGCCAAGGTGGTTGGTGGCTACAGCAGCAGGCAGCGCGCTGCGGGCCTGGAGACTGCGGACGATCTGCAGAATGCGTCAGCGGGCTACTACCGCAGGATGCCGGCCGACTACGGGCTTTACAACTCCATCAACACCGCCACCTTTGCCGAGGTGGCACAACTGGACATCTGCGGCATCCACAAGATGGTCAAGAGTCTCGGCCTGCACAGCGGCCTCGATGGGTCCGAGATCAACATGCACCAGCTGGGCAACATACTCGGCGGAACTGCCGTGTCGCCGCTCACCCTGGCGATGGCCTTCGCCACCTTCGCCGCCGACGGGCGCTACTGCGCGCCGATTGCCATCCAGCGCGTCACCGACTTCGCCGGACGGACCCTGTCCAGCCAGCAACCGGCATGCCGGACCGCCGTGGAGCCGAACATTGCCCGCGGTGTGAACTCAGTGCTGCAGGACGTGCTCAAGAAGGGTTCAGGCGTCTACATCAACCCGAAGGTCCAGAGCAAGGTCCCCGTGGCGGCCAAGACCGGCACCAACAACAGCAACGGCGCCACCTGGGTGCTCGGCTACACCACCGGCCTCGCCACCGCATCCTTCTTCGGGGATGCCCTGAACGGCCAGAAACGGCCGGGCAGGAACATCACCATCAACGGCAAGCACTACGACCGCATTGATGGCTACATGATCGCCGGGCCGCAGTGGGCCAACTACATGCTCAAGGTAGCCAAGATGTATCCGGCCAAACCGTTCCCCAAGCCCCCGGCGTCCATGATCCGCAAGGGCGGCAAGTAGCGCCGGAACTACAGGCAGCCGCGCCTACTCAGAAGCGGCTGCGCCGACTCAAAAGCAGCAGGGCCTACTCGAAATGCGTCTCAACACCTGATCCGGAGAGCCTGCCCAGGAGCTCCACGGCCACGTCGCGCAGCTTCTGGTTGCGGTTGCTGGAGACCTTGGCCAGGATGTCCATGGCTTCCTTCTGCGAGCACCTGTTCTGCGCCATGATCACCCCGCAGGCAACGTCGATCGCGGTCCGGCTCTGCATGGCCGCCTCGAGGTTCTGTGCCCGTGTCTGGGCAGCCCCCATCCGCACGGACAGGTGCAGCGTGCGGCTGGCCAGCTCCCCAAACTCCACTGCCTTGTCGAAGAGTTCGGCGGTGAAAATGCCCGGTGCCGGGCCGAAGAAGTTCAGCGCCGCACTGGCCCCCTCCCCGATGTCGAGGGGAACGCCCAGGGTGGAGTAGACGCCTTGCTCGGCGAGCCGCCTCTGGTACTCGGGCCACCGATCGTCCGTGTTGACATCGTTGAGCAATTCAGGGGCCATGGTGAACAGAGCCCGGATGCAGGGTCCGTCCCCCACGCGCTGCTCGATGTGGTCCAGCTCCACCGCACGGGGGCTGCTGCCGGCAACGGTGGTGGTATGCCTGCGCCGCTTGAGCGTCACAGCGCACTCGATGCCGGTACCGGCCAGGCCGCTGAGCGTGGAGGCGGCGAACGCGGCCAGCCCGTCAAGGAAGTTGTCAACGTTTTCGGCTCCAATCAGGATGTCCTGAAGTTGGAGTACAGCCGTTCCCTCGTTCGCTTCGGTCATTCCACAATGCTAGACGCCAAAAGTCCGCTTTAGGCTGCCTGCTCCCCCGTTTGGACCAGCTGCACACGCACGCCCGCATCCCTGAACAGTGCCACCTGGCCGGGGTCTGCGCCGGAGTCCGTCACCAGGGTCCACGGCAGGGCAAGTTTCGCCCACGCGTGGAACGGGCGTTTGCCCAGCTTGCCGGAATCCGCCAGGACATAGACCGCGTCACCGCGCCGGGCCATGAGCTCCTTGAGCCTGGTCTGTGCGTGGTCAGCTTCGCAGAGCCCGTCATCGGCCGTGACGGCGTCCGCGCCCAGGAAGACGCGGTCGAAGCTCATGCGTTCCAGGGCCGCCTCCGCCAGGGGACCCACAAACGTCTGGCTCACGCCCCGCAGCCGGCCGCCAAGGCAGTCCACCTGGATCCCCGGCGAGTCGGCCAGCTCCTGCAGTGTGTTGATCCCGGGGGTGGTGACGGACAGGTTCTCCCGTCCGCGCAGGGCGTGTGCCAGGGCGCCGACGGTGGATCCGCCGTCGAGCAGGATGTTCTCGCCGTCCTTCACCTCGGCAGCCGCCCAGGCCGCGATCGCGTGCTTTTGCTCGTATGCCTCGCCGGTCCGCTGCCGCAGGGACGGTTCGGGGTGCGCGCCCAGGGCCACGGCCCCGCCGTAGGTCCGGGCCAGCTTCCCCTGTTCGTTCAAATGGGCGAGGTCCCGCCGGATGGTGGAGGCCGTGACCCGGAAATGCCGCGACAGTTCCTCCACGGACGCCAGCCCCGTGGTGACGGCGAGGTGGTAGATCTCTTCGCGCCTGGCTTTGGCGGTGGTCATCTGTGGCTCTCCTTTGCTGTCACCATCGTAGGGGTCGGGCGGCGGTGCCGCCCTGTGCAGACGGCGTTTACTGCAAGCGTCCTACAGGGAGGCGCCTCCGCAGATGACGTAGTTCTGTCCTGTGATGGACTTTCCGTGCGGGCCCAGCAGGAAGCCGGCGAGCGCGGCAACGTCCTCCGGATCCACCAGCCGGCCGAGCGCCGGCAGCTTAGGAGGCGTGGCCGCCCGCCCCGGATCAGCCAGCATGGGGGTATCCGTGGGCCCCGGGGACAGCACGTTCACTGTAATGCCGCGCGGGGCGAGCTCCTGCGCCCAGGTCCTGCCCATGCCCATCAGCGCGGCCTTGGTGGCGGCATACTGGCTCTTGCCCGCCGCGCCCGTCGAGGTGCGGCTGCCGATCAGGAGCACGCGGCCGCCGTCGGGCATCCGCGGAACCACCTCGTTGGCCAGTACACTGGCGGCCCCGACGTGGACAGCGAACATGCCGGCGAGCGCCTCCGGGTCCAGCTCACCCAGCAGCGCCGTGCGCTGGTAGCCGGCGGCGTGCACCAGCGCATCCGCCGGCTCAATCCGCGCCGCCGTATCCGCCAGCGACGACGGATCGGACAGGTCTGCCCGCAGCCACCGGAACCCCGGTCCCAGCGAGGTCTCGCCGCGGCTCAGCCCGGTAACAGTCCAGCCGTCTGCCAGCAGCCGTTCGGCGATCGCCTTGCCGATGCCGGAGCTGCAGCCCGTGACAACCGCGTGGCGGGTCCCGGTCACTGCTTGTCTCCTCCCGGCGTTGCGCTGCCCTCGTAGGCCCACTGCGGGTCCACGCGGACGTACTTGATGGCCTGCCGGAAGTAGGTGTACGCGATGTGCAGCGCACCGTCCGGGCCCTGGTGGATGGACGGATAGGAGTACTCCCTGTTCAGGCCGTCGCGGGAGTTGTTGGAGAGGCAGTAGCCGTCCCCCACATCGAGGTTGCGCCGGATGGGCCAGCTGCGGCCCGAGTCCTCGGAGATGGCCAGCGTCATGGGCGAGCGGGGCGTCCCCCAGAAGGCGCGGCGCCCGCCGTCGTCCGTTCCGGCGCTGACGGAAGGATCGGGTTCGGTGAGCTGGCCCTGTTCGGCGGCCAGGCCGTCGTCGTCGATTTCGTCGTAGAGCGACAGCCGCCGCTCGGTGTCCGCTTCCGCCCGGCTGTGGTTGTAGACCAGGGCCAGGCGGCCGTCCGCGAGCGCCGTGAACTGGATGGAAGAGTTGTTGTTCGGCAGCTCCGTGGGAACCGGCTCGCTCCACGTGGTCCCGTCGTCCGTGGAACGGGATTCGTAGATCGAGTCCGCCCAGCGGCTGCGGAACAGCGCCAGCAGCGAGCCGTCAGCCACAGGCTGGATGTTCATGTGGACGCAGCCGAGGCTGCCGGGCAGGACCGTCCCGCTCCAGGTGGCTCCGCCGTCGTCGGAAATCATGACGGCGCTGTCGTCGCTGTTGCCAACCCATTTCTCCCCCGGCGTGGTGATGCAGCGGAAGACCGGGATGATCAGGCGGCCGGACGGCAGCAGGACCGGCAGCTGGCGGACAAACACGCCGCCTGTCTCGTTTGCCGGGAACAGCGTTTCCACCGGTCCCCACGTCCGGCCGCTGTCCGTGGAAGTACGACGGCGGACCTCGGCTGTGTCCTGGTTGCCCGCCTTCTGCGCGGTGTACAGAAGCCACAGGGAATCCCCCGGCGCGTTGAACAGGATCGGATTCTGCTCGGAGCGGGTGGAGTCGTCCGAAAGCTGCTGGGCCGGTGACCACTGGCTGCTGCCCGGTTCCAGCGTGGAGAACCAGATGGAAATGTCCGGCACGCCCTCCTGGGTGCCACCGAACCACACGCAGCCGAGGCGGCCGTCGGGCAGGGTCAGGAGATTGGCGGCATGGCTTTGCACGGTGGGTGCCGGCAGGTACGCGAAGTCGGCACCGTCCGCGCGCTTCACGGCGCCGTCGGGGGTGATGCTGCTGTACTCGGTGTTGGTGGTCTGCATGGCCTTAGCCCTCCGCGTTGCCGGCATCGGAGCGGGCCGCTGCCAGGTGCGCCTTGGCGGCCAGCTCGAGGTGGGTCAGGTCGGACGCGACCGTGGTGAAGGTGTAACCCTGCCGCAGCCGCTGGGCCGCGATCTCCCCGGCGGCCGTGTGGATGCCGGCGGCGATGCCCGCGGAGGCAGCCGCATCGGCGATGGTTTCCAGCGCCGCATTGAACTCGGCCTCGATGGCGGGATCGCCCGGGAAGGCGCCACCGACGGCGATCGCCAGGTCCGACGGGCCCACGTAGATGCCGTCCAGGCCGGGGGTCGCACAGATCTCCTTGACGTTGGCCAGGCCCTCGGGCGTCTCGATCATGGCAAAGACCAGGGTGGCTGCGTTGGAGTCGCCCGGTACGGGGCCGATCCGCAGGGCCGAGCGCATGGGCCCGTAGGACCGCCCGCCCATGGGCGGGTATTTGGCGGCAGCCACGGCTGCCGCCGCGTCTGCGGCGTTGTTGACGAGCGGGACGATGACGCCGACGGCGCCGGCGTCCAGCGCCTTGCCGATCGCGGTGAAGTCGTTTGCCTCGACCCGGACCATGCCGACGGCGGTGTGCCCGGCGTCGATGGCCATCAAGCCGTTCAGCACGCCCGAGTAGCCGAGCAGGCCATGCTGGGCGTCCAGGGCCACGTAATCATAGCCGAGCCGGCCGATGCGTTCCGTTGCCACGGGCGCGTCCAGCACCGCCCAGTAGCCGACGGCCTGTTCACGGGCGCGGATCTTGCGGGCGAATTCAATGGCCAGGTCCGATGTCATCTGTATCTTCTACCTTCAGGTCGTGGGTGGTCTTGGCGATTGCCGGGTGGGGGCTCAGCGGTTGTAGGCGGGCATGGGCCCGCGGAGCCCGGAGCCGACGGCGTCGCAGGCGGCGGTGACGTCCTCGGGCAGCGGCCCCTTGGCCACAGCGGCGATGTTGGCGCTCAGCTGCTCCACCTTGGAGCCGCCCAACAGCATGGAGCCAACGCCCTTCCGGTAGGCGAGCCAGCGCAGGGACAGCTCGGCGAGGGTGATGCCGGCCTGCTCGGCGATGCCGGCCAGGGCGTTCACGGCGTCGAACAGCTGCTTGTCCCAGTAGCGCTGGGTGTACATGGCAGCCAGCTTGGAGTCACCGAAGCGGCCTTCCGAGGGCTTGGCCTCGAAGCTGTGCTTGCCGGTGAGCAGGCCGCCGCCCAGCGGGTTGTAGACCATGGTGTGGACGTTGTGCGTGGCGGCGAACTCGAGGTACTCCTCCTCCACCCGGCGGGCCACCAGGTTGTAGAGCTGCTGTGCCACCACGGGCCGGGGTGCCCCCACCTCGCGGGCCACGTGGATCACATCGGCGATCTGCCAGGCCGCGAAGTTGGAGACACCCAGCCCCCCGATCTTTCCCTCTTCAGCCAGTTCGGCCACGGTGCGCAGGGTGTCCTGCAGCGGGGTGGCGCGGTCCGGCTGGTGCAGGTAGAACAGGTCGATGCTGTCCACGCCAAGCCGGCGCAGGCTGCCCTCCACGCTGTTGCGCAGCCCCTGCGGGGACAGCGGCGAGTGCTGGCCGTGGTCGGCGTGCGGCATGCCGGCCTTCGAGGCGAGGATGACCTCGTCGCGGCGGCCCTTGAGAAGGCGGGCGAGCATTTCCTCCGTCACGCCGCCCACGTAGGCGTTGGCGGTGTCGATGGTGGTGATGCCGGCGTTGAGCGCCTCGTCCACCATGCGCCCGGCGGTGGCTTCGTCGGCGGTGTCGCCGAACGTCATGGTGCCCAGGACCAGGCGTGAAATGGGAAGCTTCAGTCCTTCCACCGGGGTGCCTTCTGGCTGCTTGCTCATGCGTGTTTCTCCGTGGTTGCAGTGCGGGTCGGGTTTCGGTTTCTTCAAAGGGCCGCGGCCTCAGGCGCCCTTCAGCGCCAGCGACCGGACAACGTGCCGCGGCTTCAGGCCCCGCATGGTGGAGGGGTCCAGCGCGGCGCGGCGGAGCTTGCGGGTGTAGTCCTCCTTCGGCGCGGTCAGCACGGATGCGGTGCTGCCGGATTCCACCAGCTTGCCGCGCTGCATGACCATGACGCTATCGCTGATCTCCTGCACCACGCCAAGGTTGTGGGAGATGAACACGTAGGTGATGCCGGTTTCGTCCTGGATGGACTTCAGCAGCCGCAGCACCTGGGCCTGGACGGACACATCGAGGGCGCTCGTGGCCTCGTCGCAGACCAGCAGTTCCGGCTTGGAGGCGAGTGCCCGGGCGATGCCGATGCGCTGCCGCTGGCCGCCGGAGAACTCAGCGGGGTGGCGGTCCAGGGACTTGGCCGGCAGGCCAACCTGGTCGATCAGCTTTGCGGCTTCCTTGTGCCGCTCGGCCTTGGAGCGGACGCCCTGCAGCTTCAGCGGTTCGGCCACGATCTCCTGGGCGGTGAGGTGCGGATCCAGCGAGCCGTAGGGATCCTGGAAAACCATCTGGAACTTTGAGCGCAGCGGCCGCAGTTTGGCTTCGCTGAGCGCCGCCAGGTCCGTGCCGTCCAGCTCAATCCGGCCGCTGGCCGGCGTCACCAGCCGCATCAGCGCCTTGGCCACGGTGGACTTTCCGCAGCCGGATTCACCGACGACGGCGATCGTCTTGCCTTTGTCCACGGAGAAGGAGACGTCATCCACGGCACGGAACGTTCCGCCCGGCACGTGGTAATCCACCACGAGGTTCTCGACGGAGAGGAACGGCTTAGTCATGCTGGCCTCCGGTGCTGGTCAGTGCGGCTGTGGACTGTGATGCGGCTGTGGACGGGGAAGGGTTGGCTGCCGGGGTTTCGTCCCAGGGACCGAGGACCGGCACCGCGGCCAGCAGGCTGCGGGTGTACTCGGTGGCCGGGTGCTCCACGATCTGCTGGACCTCGCCGGACTCCACGAAGGAGCCGTCCTTCATCACGTGGATGCGGTCCGAGATGAGCCGGGCGACACCGAGGTCGTGGGTGATCATCAGGATGCCGATGCCGCGCTGTTCCTGGAGCTCGAGGAGGAGGTCCAGGATGCCGGCCTGCACCGTGACATCCAGTGCCGAGGTGGGTTCGTCGGCCACCAGGAGCTGCGGTTCGCTGGCCAGTGCGATGGCGATCAGCACGCGCTGGAGCATGCCGCCCGAGAGCTGGTGCGGGTACTTCTTCAGCTGCACGTCCGGCGTCGGGATGTGCACCTGTTCCAGAAGCCGGATAGCCCGGGCCCGGACGGCGTCCTTGTCCTTGGAGGCGGCACCGGCGATCCGGATGGCCTCCGACAGCTGGCTGCCGATGGAGTGGACGGGGCTCAGGGCCGTCATCGGGTCCTGCGGGATGAGCGCGAGCGTCCGGCCGCGGACCTTGTCGATGGCCTTCGGCTCGGCCACCACGTCCACGCCGTCGATGAGCACGGTGCCGGAAAGCACGGCCAGATCGTCCGGCAGAAGACGGAGGATGCCCATCGCCGTCGTCGATTTGCCGGAACCGGACTCACCGATGATGGTGACCGTTTCGCCGCGGTGGATGCTGAAGTTCACCGAATCGACGGCCCGGATGATTCCGGCGTCGGTGATCAGCTCCACCTGGAAGTCGCGGACCTCGAGGAGAGGCTGTTCCTTATTGGCGTCCATGTCAGGCACCCTTCTTCTTGCGGCGGGGACGGTCGCGGAGGCCGTCGCCCAGCAGGTTTACGCCCACCACCATCAGCACGATCACCAGGCCGGGCAGGGTGACCATCCACCAGGAGGTGGTGATGTAGTCCTGGCCGTCGGAGATGATGCGTCCCCAGGTGGCGAACGGCCGCTGGGGTCCGGCGCCGAGGAAGCTGAGCGCACTCTCGAGCAGGACGGCCTGGGCCAGGAGGAGCAGCACCACGAGGGTTGCCTGCTTGATGACGTTGGGGATGATGTGCTGGATCAGGATCTGGATGCGGTGCAGGCCGAGGATGCGCGCCGCGGAGACGTACGGTTTTTCGCGTTCCACCAGCACCATGGACCTGGTCAGCCTGGCCACCTCCGGCCATTGGGCGATGGCGATGACGAAGGTGATCACCGGGATGGACGGACCGAAAAGTGCCACCACCAGGAGCAGCATCATGAGCAGCGGCAGGGACATCTGGGCTTCGAGGACGCGGGAGACCACCGTATCCACCCAGCCGCCGAAGTAGCCGGCGGCTGCACCGAGGATGATGCCGATGGCGCCGGAGACCACCACCGCCAGGATGCCGATGGTCAGGGACACCTGTCCGCCGTGCAGGACGCGGGAGAGCAGGTCGCGGCCCAGCTGGTCGGTGCCGAACAGGTGGCCGTCCACCAGCGGGGCGAGCCTGCGCGCCGAGAGGTCCTGGTGGTTGGCGTCCGGCAGGGGCAGCACCTGGGCCAGCAGGATGGGAATGATGACGATCAGCGTGCAGACGGCGCCGATGCGCAGTTTCCACTTGGCGGCGTTGCGGCGGCGGGTGGCGCCGGCCTTGGCTACGAGTTCCCTGGTGACGGCGCTCGGAGACGGGGTGCGTGTTGCGGTGTCGCTGAGGCTCATGCTGCTGCCGCCTTTCCAAGACGAACGCGGGGATCAAGAAGCGGGTAGGCGAGATCGATGACCAGCTGCACGGCTACCGCCAGCAGCGCCGTCAGCAGGACGGTTGCCTGGATGAGGGGGTAGTCACGGGTTTCCAGGGCCCGGACAATCAGGGAGCCGACGCCGGGCCAGGCGAACACCACTTCCACCACCACCACGCCGTTGAGCATGGCCGCGAAGCGGGTGCCCAGGGCGGTGAAGACCGGGATGGCGGAGTTCCCCATGGCGTAGCGCCAGGTGAGGGCGGAGCTGCCCACTCCCCTGGACCGTGCGACGGTCAGGTACGGGGCCGCGAAGTTGGCGGTCATCTCCCGCCGCACCATCCGGGAGATCAGCGCGATCTGCAGGATGGCGATGGTGACGGTGGGGAGGACGAGGCCGCCCCAGGTGGCGAAGCCGGAAGCCGGGAACAGCGGGATCAGGACGGCGAAGCCGGTCAGGAGCATGATGCCGGTCCAGAAGTCCGGCATGGACTGTCCGGCGATGGTGAGGACGTTGACGCCGAGTTCGCGGTTGGTGTCCGGACGGCGGGCCATCCACACGCCCAGCGGGATGGCGATCACGGCGGTAAGGAGGATGGAGGCGGTGGCGAGGGTCAGCGTGTACGGCATCCGCTCCGCCACGACCTGCATGGCCGGCGCCTGGAAGGAGTAGGAGGTGCCCAGGTTGCCGGTGAACAGCTGCTGCAGGAAGATCCAGTACTGCTCCAGCACGGGACGGTCCAGGCCGAACTGTTCGCGGACCTTGGCCAGCTGCTCCGTGGTGGCCAGCGGGCCGGCGTAGGAGACGGCCGGATCACCGGGGGCGAGGCGGATCAGGATGAAGACCGTGGAGACCGTCAGGAACACGGTCAGCAGGCCCTGGCCGAGCCGCTTGAGGATGTATTTGGTCATGGCTCAGGCCTCCAGCCGGACGTCAACAAGGGGGTAGGAGTTGGTGGGCGCCAGCGCCAGGCCTGCCACGCGCTTCTGGTGGGCCAGCACCGACTTCGGAACGAACGCCCAGGCACACGGCCAGGTGTCCCAGATGGCCTTCTGCGCGGTGGCCAGCAGCTGTTCGCGGCGCGCCGGGTCTACCTCGGAGGAGGCGGCCTGGATCTTGGCCTGCACGTCCGGCACCACGTAGCCCTGGTAGGTGTCGCGGGTCTTTTCCTTTTCCGCGGTTCCGGCGTACATGCCCTGCATCATGGTGATGGCCAGGCCGGTGGGGCTGCTGAAGCCGTTGCCGAGCAGGTCCCAGTCGCCCTGCTTGCCCTGGCGCCAGGCCAGGATGTTGCCGCCGGGCTCAAACTGCTGCAGCTGGGTTTTCACGCCGATGTTGCCGAACATCTCCACGAGCGCCTCCATGACGGAGGTGTCGGAGGCGAACTCCCCGGTTTCCCAGATGATCTTCAGGTTCAGGTCGGTGACACCGAGGCTCTTCAGCGTGGCCTTGGCCTTCTCCGGGTCGAAGGTGTAATTGCCGGTCTTGGCGAAGCCCGTAAGGCTGGACGGGACCACGCCTTCGGCCTCACTGACCGAATCGACAGGACGTCCTTGACCAGCGACTCGCCGTCGACCGCCCAGCTAAGCGCCTGGCGGACCCGGACGTCGGAGAGCGGGTGGCTGGCCGGCTTGCGGAAGTTGTAGAAGATCTGGTTCAGGCGGAGGCTGGACGCCTCGGCCAGGACGACGCCGGGAAGTCCGGCCAGCTGTTCGCGCGAGTCGGGCGTGATGGAGTCAATGACGTCCACCTCGCCGCTGCGCAGTGCAATGACACGGCTGGATTCCTCCGGCAGGAAGCGGACCTCGACGTTGTCCACCTTGGGGGCGGGGCCCCAGTAGTTCTCATTGCGCTTGAGGCTGTAGGTGCCGGCGCCGCGGTTGAACTTCGTCACGACGTACGGGCCCGTGCCCACGCCTTCCTGCAGCTCTTCCGGCTTGTTCCGGGCTGCCGGGCTGATCAGGATCATGCTCATGAGGGAGTCGAGGATGGGGATGGGGTTCTTCGATTCCATCCGGAACGTGCGCTCATCCACGGGCACCACGGTGGGGAATTCGGGGAAGAACCCGGCCACGAAGGAACCCTGCACCTGCTGGTACATCTTCAGCGCGGTGGCAACGTCCTCGATCTTCAGCGGCGTGCCGTCTGAGTACTTGACACCTTCGCGGAGCCGCACGGTCCATACCGTGGGGGAAGTCATTTCAAAGCGGTCCGCCAGGACCAGGATCGGCTTGGTTTCGGGGCCGATGGCCGTCAGGCCCTGCCGCACCGCGCGCTGGACGGTGACGGCGGCGTCGAACTGGTTGAGCTTGTTGTCCAGGCTGACGAGCGACCTGTTTAGCGCCAGCGTCAGGGTGCTGGGGCCCGGCAGTCCGGTCGGGCCGGCACATCCGGCCACGGAGCCTGTGCCCAGGAGAAATCCGGCGGCTGCGCCGAACTGCAGGAGGCGGCGCCGTGAGATCTCACTTCCTTGAGGAAGAACGGTCATCGTTGACCTCTCGGTTGATTGGGACGGCTGGCGGCCGGATGGCCTGCGCCGTGTTACATGCATCACTCTGCCACCTCTGCGCGAAATGCGCAACTGACCTAGCGCAATCCGCGCAGTCATGACATCATGGTGCTACCGATCCACAGAAGAAGGGAGGACGACGTGGCTGCAGTCCTTATCCAGGCCGACGACTTTTCCGGCGCAGCAGAAGTGGGGCAATGCTTTGCAACCCAGGGGCTGGACACGCGGCTCCTCCTGTCCGCCCCCGAGGCTGGCACTGGCACCGGCCGCCACCCGGACGTCCTGGTGGTCGACACCCACTCACGGGCTATGGTTCCGGAGGCCGCCGCCGCTGCTTCGGCTGCCGTCTTTGGCAGCCCGGCCGCAGGCCGCGCAGGCGTGCTGTTCAAGAAAATCGATTCGCTGTGGCGGGGCAATATTGGGCCGGAACTCGCGGCACTTTCCGCACTGGGGCACCACGTGGTGGTGGCCGGCGCACTCCCCCAGCTGAACCGGACCGTCGTCGGCGGCCGGCCTTTCGCCGACGGTGTGCGGCTGGACCGCACGAACCTCTGGCGGGCAGAGGCAGCGGCCCCGCCCGCGGAGATCGCGCACTTGCTGCACGAAGGCTCTGCAGTGCAGCTAACGGACCTGTCCACCGTGCGGGCGGACAGCCTGACGGCCGTCCTCGGTGAAGCCCTCTCCGGACCATCAGCCGGCGCCACTCCCACCACAGTGATCGTCGACGGCGAGACTCCGGCTGACCTGGAAAAGGTCGCCGATGCTCTGCTGGCCCTGAACTTCAGTGCCGGCGGACGGCGCATAGTGCTGGCCGGGACCGGCGGCATGGCCCTGCTGCTGGCGGCGAAACTCGGCCCGGCTTCTGCGCGAAACGCGCAGGAACCCGGATCATCCCGCGTAAAGGCTGTGGCGGGCGCACCGCGGCCGGTGCTGGCCGCCGTCGGCTCCGCGTCCACGAAGGCCGCGGCGCAGCTGCGGAACCTGGAAGCCCGCGGTGTCACCGGCCTGCACATCACGCCCGGCGAACTGCAGTGGCCCGAAGATGTCCGCCCGAGGCTCGCGGAAGCACAACAGCTCCTGGCGGCCGGTGAGCCAACTGCCCTGACTGTCAGCGCCGACGTCGTCAATCCGCAGGAGTCCGGCAGGATCGTGCGGAACCTGGCGCGGCTGGCAGCGGAGGCGGCAGCGGCTCCCACCGGAACAGACCTGATCCTGACCGGGGGCGAAACCGCCCGCGAAGTACTCGACGCCCTCGGCGTCCGGTCGCTGACGCCGCTGGCGTCCGTGCAGCACGGCGCCGTGGTCAGCCTTTCCGACGACGGGCGGCTGGTGGGCACCAAGCCCGGCAGCTTTGGCGACGACGACGCCCTGGTCCAGCTTTACTCCGCCATCAAAGACCTTCGGTCTTCCAACAGCATTTCCCATCCCTCCCACATACCTGGAGCTCCAATGACATCAGCAGTGAACGCAACCGAACAGGACACCCGGCCCTTCATCGCCGTGACCATGGGCGACGGCGCCGGCGTCGGCCCCGAGGTGACCGTGGGCGCGCTCCTGGACCAGAACGCCTACCGGGACTGCCGCCCGGTGGTGATCGGCGACGTCCACCGGCTGCAGCTCGGCGCCAAGGCACTGGGTGTGGAAGCCAACATCGTCGAGGTGGAGACGGTGGGCGAAGCGGTCTTCGAGGCCGGCCGGATCAACGTGATCGACCCCAAGCTGCTGTCCGCCGACCTGCCCTGGGGCCAGGAGTCCGCCGAGGCCGGGAACGCCGCGTACCACTACATCCGGATCGCATGCGAGCTGGGGATGAGCGGCCAGGTCCAGGGCATCTGCACGGCGCCGCTGAACAAGGCAGCGCTGCATAAGGCCGGGCACATCTACCCCGGGCACACCGAGCTTCTGGCGCACTTCATGGGCATCGAGGAAGTGTCCATGATGCTCTCCACGCCCAAGGTCAAGGTCATCCACGTCACCACCCACATCGGCCTCATCGACGCCATCAACAAGATCGAGCCGGGCCTGGTGGAACGGACCGTCCGCCGCGGGCACAGCGCCATGCAGCGCGCCGGCATCGCCAACCCCAAGATCGGCGTCTGCGCCATCAACCCGCACGCCGGCGAGAACGGCCTGTTCGGCTACGGCGAGGAAGCGGAGAAAATCACCCCGGCCATCGAAAAGCTCCAGGCCGACGGCATCGACGCGGTCGGCCCCCTCCCGGCCGACACCGCGTTCTTCCTGGCAGGCCGCGGCGACTACGACCTCATCGTGGCCATGTACCACGACCAGGGCCACGGGCCGGTCAAGGTCCTCGGCATCGAGGCCGGCGTCAACATCACGGTGGGCCTGCCCGTCATCCGCACGTCCGTGGACCACGGCACCGCCTTCGACATTGCCGGCAAGGGCATCGTGGACGTGCGCAGCATGATCGAGGCGCTGCGCCAGGCGGCGGAGATGTCGCCCAGCCCCGCGGCAGCATAGGTACTGGGCAGCTTAGGTATTAGGAGATCTGCAGGCCGCCGTTGATGTCGTACGTCGCGGCCGTGATGTAGCCGGCATCCTCCCCCATCAGGAACACCATGAGGGCGGCGATGTCGCGGACGGTGCCCACACGGCCCATGAGGATGTCCCTGGACATGTCGGCTTTTCGCTCATCGCTCAGGGTGCCGCCCATGATGTCGGTGTCCACGGGGCCGGGGGCGATGCAGTTGACGGTGATGTTGTGCTGCCCCATCTCCCGTGCGAGCGCCCGGGTGAAGCCGATGATGGCCGCCTTGGAGGCGCTGTACGCCACCTTGGAGTAGGTGCCGCCGCCGCGCTGGGCCGAGATGGAGGAGACGCTGACCACCCGGCCAAGCCGGCGTTCGATCATTCCGCGGAGCACGCGCTGGGTGACAAGGAACGTGCCGGTCATGTTGATGCGGAACACACGCTCCCAGGCCTCAAGTGTCTCGTCCATGAACTCGGTGGGCGAGCTGATGCCCGCGAGGTTCGCGAGCGCCACGATGGGTGGCATGTTGGCCTCCACCTCGTCGATCGCTGCGTTGACGGTGGCCTGGTCGGAGACATCGGCCCCCACGCCCCTGGCCAGGACACCGTACACGGAGGAGATGTCCTCCGCCGCGCGCCGGGCCGCGTCGCCGTCGATATCAAGGATGGCCACGGACCAGCCGCCGCTGGCCAGCATTTCCGCTGTAGCCCGCCCAATGCCCCGTGCTGAAGCGGCCCCGGTCAGCACCGCGGTGCGTTCGGCCGGGAACGTGTCGTGGTGTGCCATGTCCGTAATCCCCTCTAGTACTTGGTGTCGTCGAACTCGTCGGCGGCAACCGCCTCTTCACCGACCGCGGCGGGAGTGCCGGGTTTCACGTGGCCCTCGGGACGCTTGCGGGCGTAGAGGTAGGTGGCGATGGCGGTGACGCCGAGGCAGGCGGCCAGGAACACGAGGCCGGACCGGTTGTCGCCGCTGGCGTCGTTGAGCACGCCCACGATGTAGGGCGCCACGAAGCCGCCGAGGTTACCGAGCGAATTCACCATGGCGAGGCCGGCCGCGGCTGCAGCTCCCACGAGGGCCGTGGAGGGCATGGCCAGGAACGGCGCGATGGCGGAGTAAATGCCCATGGCCGCCAGGGTCAGGGCGATCATGGCCAGGATGGCGTTGACCTGGACAAGGTTGCCGGCCGCGATCAGGCCGATGGCGGCCATGACCATGCTGATGCTGGCGTGCAGCACCCGGTTGCCCGTGCGGTCTGACCGCTTGCCCCAGTAGTAAACGAATATGGCGGCAATCGTGTAGGGAATGGCAACGATGAAGCCCACCTCGGTGGTGCTGAACTTGCCCAGGGCCGCGACGATGGTCGGCATCCACAGGCCCAGGCCGTAGATGCCGCAGACCAGGCCGAAGTACAGGGCTGAGTAGGCGACCGTCCTGGAATCCTTCAGGCCGGCCAGGAAGTGGTGCGGCTGGCCTTTTTGCTTGTGGGCGAGTTCCTCGTCCATGGTCCGGGTCAGCCATTCCCGCTCATCGGCAGCCAGCCAGTGCGCGTGGCTTGGCTTGTCAGTCATGAGCACCGGAGTGAGCAGCCCGAGGAGGATGGCCGGGATGCCCTCGATGATGTACAGCCACTGCCACCCCTGCAGGCCCCAGATTCCGTCCATCTGCAGCAGGAGGCCGGACACCGGGGCGCCGAGGGCGTTGGAGATGGGCTGGGCGAGGATGAAGATGCCCAGCACGGTGACGCGCTGCCGCGCGGGGAACCACAGGGTCAGATAGAAGAGCATGGCCGGGAAGAAGCCGGCCTCCGCCGCGCCGAGCAGGAAGCGGATGATGTAGAAGGTGACCTCTCCGTTCACCAGGGCCATGGCCGTGGCGAAGATGCCCCAGGAGATCAGGATGCGGGCGATCCATTTGCGGGCACCAAACTTGTACATGCCCGCGTTGCTGGGAATCTCCAGGAGCGCGTAGCCCAGGAAGAAGATGCCGGCGCCCAGGCCGTAGGCTGCGGCGCTAAGGCCGATGTCCTCGCTCATGGTCAGCTTGGCGAAGCCGACGTTGTTGCGGTCCAGATACGCAATGAAGTAAAGCAGCACAATCAGCGGCATGAGGCGGCCGCGCACTTTCCGGAGGGTCCTCTGGCCCAGCTCGTCCAAGTGGTCCGCTGGATTCATAGCAGTCATGGTGCACCTCGCAGGGAGTGACGGGTCCGCCGGGTTCCGCGACGGAACAATTAAGGTGTACCACTCCGTGCATAGATAGTCATTATGCTTACTAAATTCTTGAGCTAAGGCCGTGCTGCTAATTCCTGCTGTTCAGCCACTCCAGGAGCCGGTCCAGAGGCCAGGTGGTGACGATCCGCTCGGCCGGGACGCCGTTGCGTTCGGCCCGTTCGGCGCCGTACTGCAGGAAGTCCAGCTGGCCGGGGGCGTGGGCATCACTGTCGATGCTGAACAGGCAGCCGGCCTCAAGCGCCAGCTGCATCAGGTTGTCCGGCGGGTCCTGCCGTTCCGGCCGGGAATTGATTTCGACGGCGACATTGGCTTCCGCGCAGGCCGCAAAGACCCGCTCGGCATCGAATTCGGACTCGGGCCGCGTGCCGCGCGAGCCCTGCATCAGGCGGCCGGTGCAGTGGCCCAGCACATTGGTGTGTGGATCACGGATGCCGCCGAGCATCCGCTCCGTCATGGTGCGGCGGTCCGAGCGGAGCTTGGAATGCACGCTGGCCACCACCACGTCCAGCCGGTCCAGCATCCCGGGCGTCTGGTCCAGCTCGCCGTTTTCCAGGATGTCCACCTCGATGCCGGACAGCAGCCGGAACTTCCCGTCGGCACCCCCGTTCAGCCCGGCCACCACGTCCAGCTGCTCGCTGAGCCGCTCGGCGCTGAGCCCGTTGGCGATCTTGAGGTTCGGCGAGTGGTCCGTCAGGGCGAGGTATTCGCGGCCGAGCGAGCGGGCGGCGTCCGCCATCAGCTCGGGAGGAGAACCGCCGTCGGACCAGTCGCTGTGGCTGTGCAGGTCACCGCGGAGCAGCGGGCGCAGCCCGTCTCCCCCGGCGGCGAGTGGTTTGGCGCCGCCTTGGCGCAGCTTTTCCAGGTAGTCGGGCACATCGCCGTCCACCGCCTGCCGGATGACGTTGAAGGTGGTGTCCCCGATTCCTTTCGTCCGCTTGAGCCGGCCGTCGCGGGCCCGCTCCGCCACCTCGTCCGGAGTCAGTGCGCTGATGACGCCGGCCGCCTTCCGGAAAGCCTGGACCTTGAAAGTGGGCGCTGCGCTGCGCTCAAGCCAGAAGGCAATCTCATTCAGGGCATCAGCGGCGTCCATGCAGTACTAGTCCTGGTGCAGCTGGATGAAGTTGCCGCAGCCGTCGTCGAACACGGCGGAAATCCCGGACGGATCCTCGGCGGGCTCGCCCCGGAACTGGACGCCGGCGGCGGACAGCCGCTGGTACTCGGCTTTGACGTCCGGCGTGCCGAAGACGATGGCCGGGAGCCCGGCGTCGTACAGTCCCTTGCTGTAGGCCGACGCGATGGGGTTGTCGCTCGGCTCCAGCAGCAGTCCGACGGTGCCGGACGCTCCGGGGTCCTTGACGATGAAGAGGTTGTGCTCGGGCATGGCCATGAGTGTGTCGAAGCCGAGGGTCTCCGTGTAGAAGGAGTGGGCCGCGGCTGGGTCCTGGACGTGGATGCTGCACATTTTGAGTCGCATGGCGCCTACGCTACGCCATTGACCGGGACGCCCACAGGGGCTGCAATTTAATTGCGGCCCGAGTTGCCGGGCAGCGCCCGTCCTTGGAGGTGCAGTGGTGTCCGTACTTTCCGAAGCCGCCCCCTGGGGGCTGCTGCAACTGGTCCTCTGGAGCGCGGTGCTGATGGCCGCCGTCGCCGGCACGGTTTTTGTGGTGCGGCACCATCTAAGGACGTCCGACGGCGACAGCCCGGACCTGCTGTTCTGGGACCTTTTCGGCGGTGCAGTGGTAATTGCCCCGTCCCTGCTCATTCCGGCGGTGGCCTCGCCGCCGGCGGGCTTGGCCCTGGCCGCGGTGGCGGGCGCGAGCGGGGTAGCTGCCTACCGCAGCAGCCCTGCGGTGCTTTCCTGGTTCGAGGCGCGGCGGCGCCGGCGGGTGGACGGGCCGCTGTGCCGGACCGCTGCCGCCACGCAGGAAGAGATTCTGGGCCGCTGGGCCCAGTACGAACTGGACCCAGCGCTGGCCATCAGCTACCCCGCTCTGGCCGACGTCAGGCAGCCCGAAACCGCTGCAATTGTGAAGGCCCTCCGGGAGGCCGATGCGTTGAAAGCCCTTGCTGATCCCGCATATCCGCGCGCCGTCGAGCGTCTGGGCCTGGCGCTGGAACGTGCGGAAACCGCGGCGGGCGTCCCGGCGGGCCTCCGGCCGGCGACACGCGGGACTTGTTCAACGGGCCTTTTTCGGGAAGGGTAGTAAGCACCCTTAGCAGTTCCGGAAATCGCAAAGGAGAACACCATGCAGATCGACAAGTCCCAGATCCTCGAATTCCTCAGGTCCCAGGGTGACAACGACAAGGCTGCCCAGGCCGAGACGCAGCTGCCTGACCAGGTGGACACCGACCAGCATGCCGGCCTGCTCTCCCAGCTTGGCATCAACCCCGCGGACCTGCTGGGCAAACTCCCCGGAGGATTGGGGGACAAGCTCGGCGGCCTCGGCTTGTAGCCAGGCCCCCTGGCCGACAGCACTACTGAGAAGACGGGTTCCTTCCGGGGCCCGTCTTCTCCTTGTGGTTTTGGCCTCATCTGTCCGGTGCCCTGCCGCAGAAAATATAGGCTTAGACGTCGGCCCAGGAGCGGAAATGGTGTGAGGACAACAGTTTGGACGGAGTCTTAAAGGGATTCTTTGTTATGGGCGTGGTTCTGCTCGTGGGGTACATCCTCGCCAGAACCAATGCCCTCGGTCCCCACGGGACAAAGGTGCTGTCCACCCTGACGTTCATGGTGGGGCTGCCGAGCCTGATGTTCTCCACGATTGCGTCCCGGCATATTTCCGAGATCCTGAGCCAGACAGGCCTCATCTCCGTCGTCACGGCACTGTGCGTCATGGCGCTGTTCGCCCTGAGCGGGGCCATAGGCAGATGGGGCGTCAGACGCACCACGGTCGGGGCGCTGGCCACAGGAATCGTCAACTCCACGAACCTTGGCGTTCCGTTGTCGCTGTACATTCTGGGCAGTGCCACCTTCGTCAACCCCATCATGCTGTTCCAGCTGGCCCTGCTCACCCCGGTGGCGCTGACCATCCTGGATCTGACCGATCCCGAGGGCAAAAGGTCGTCGGTGTGGAGCATCCTGTCCACACCGCTGCGCAATCCCGTTACGGTGGCGGCCATTCTCGGCGTCATCGTCAGCGCCGCCGAAATTGAGCTGCCTGACCTGGTCCTGGATCCGCTGGAACTGGTGGCCCAGCTGACGGTGCCGCTGATGCTGATCATCTTCGGTATGTCACTCCATGGCCTCTCACCGCGCCAGGACGTGGCTGACCGCGTTCCCACGCTGTTCGCCGTCATCCTCAAGTCGGCTGTCCAGCCTGTGCTCGCGTGGTTGCTGGCCGTGCTCGTGTTCCGCCTGGATACCTTCAGCACGTTCGTGGTCACGGCCTGCGCCATCCTGCCCACCGGACAGAACGTGGTCCTGTATTCGGTCCGGTACGGCGTGGGCCAGAATCTGGCGCAAACAACGGCAGTGGTTACCTCCGCCCTGGCTGTCCCGCTGCTGCTGGGGGCAGCCTGGCTGTTTGGGTGAGTCCCGCTGGTGGAGTCCTGCCGGCGCTACTGACGGCGGATGCCTCCGCGGAATACACTCGGCTCCTACGGGCCGTTCGGCAGAGAGAGGCCAGCCATGGACTTCCGACGCGATGATGAGTCACCACTGAACCCCTTCCCCCACTACGAGCGGATGCGGGCATCCGCTCCCGTGTTCCACGACGAGGTGTCCGGCAGCTGGCACGTGTTCCGGTACGACGACGTCCAGCGGGTTTTGTCCGACCACGGCACCTTCTCGTCAAGGATGGGAGGGGACGATCCGTCCGAAACAGGCCAGCTCTTCGCGGCGAGCCTGATCACGGCAGACCCGCCCCGGCACCGGCAGTTGCGTTCCCTCGTAACCCAGGCGTTCACGCCCAAGGCAGTCGAAGCGCTTGCTCCCCGCATCTCCGCGCTGACCGGGGAACTGCTGGACGCGATGGCCCCCAAAGGTTCCGCAGACCTCATCGACGAGCTCGCCTATCCGCTGCCGGTGATCGTCATCGCGGAGCTCATGGGCATTCCCGCCGAGGACCGGGACCGTTTCAAACACTGGTCGGACGTCATCGTCAGCCAGACCCAGGCCGGAGCCCGGACCGACGATCACAGCTCCACAAACCGGGAAATGACCGAGTACTTTCTGGCCCTCATCGAACACCGCAGGCGCAGCCCCGGAAGCGACCTGATCAGCAACCTGCTGGAGGCCGAAATCGAGGGGCAGAAACTCAGCGTCCCCGAACTGCTGGGCTTCTGCGCCCTGCTGCTGGTGGCCGGTAATGAGACAACCACCAACCTGATCGGCAACGCGGTCCTCTGTTTCACCGAAGCGGCGGAAACGATGGAACGGCTGCGCGCCCAACCGGCACTGCTCCCCCAGGCCATCGAGGAAGTGCTGCGCTACCGCTCACCGGTCCAGTCGATGTACCGGGTGACAGCCGCCGAAACCGTGCTCGGCGGCTGCCAGGTCCCCGCCGGCGCCCCGCTGGTGGCCTGGATCGGTTCAGCCAACAGGGATGAGCGCCAGTTCCAGCACCCCGAACAGTTCGACATGGACCGCACACCGAACCGGCACCTGGCCTTCGGCCATGGCATCCACTTCTGCCTCGGCGCCCCGCTGGCCAGGCTCGAAGCCAGGACCGCGCTGCAGGGCATCCTGCAGCGGCTCCCCGGACTGGCCCTCGCCCCGGGAGCGCACCTGGAACGGATGGACAGCACCATCGTCTACGGGGTCAAGGAGCTGCCCGTCACCTGGCAGGCGTGAAAGGAAGCCCAGCCCTCGGTTGTTCCGCGAGGTAGCCGAACAGCTGCCGCAGCCCGAAGGTCCACTCCGGCAGTTCCTCGGCCGCTCCCACGCGGTTGACCAGGGCACCCAGGTGGCGGCTCCGGATGGTCACAACGTCGCCGTGCTTGTGCGTGAACCCCTGCCCGGCCTCGTCGCGGTCCTGGGTCGGCGCGAACAGCGTGCCCGTGAACAGGGCGAAGCCGTCCGGGTACTGGTGGTGGCTGCCATGGGTGGCAGCCACCAGCTCCTCGAAGGGCCTGCTGATCCGGGCGAGGGTGTTCCGCCCCTCGAGCAGATAGCCGTCCGGTCCTTCGACGCGCAGCAGGATCTCCTCCTCGCGCAGCGTATCGAGAGTGAAACCGCCGTCGAAGAGCCTGATGAGCGGCCCCAGCGCACTGGACGCATTGTTGTCCTTGGCCTTGCCGAGCAGCAGGGCGCTGCGGCCCTCAACGTCGCGGAGGTTGACGTCGTTGCCGAGTGTGGCTCCCACCACCTCACCGCGGGACGTGGCGATCAGCACCAGTTCCGGTTCGGGGTTGTTCCAGGAGGAGAACGACGGAATTCCGATGCCTGCGCCCAGGCCCACTGAGGACAGCACCGGGGCTTTCGTGAACACCTCCGGGTCCGGCCCGATGCCCACCTCGAGGTACTGGGACCAGAGACCCTCGGCTATCAGAATCCGCTTGGCCTCGGCCGCCGCCGGGGAACCCGGCCGGACCATGGAGATGCTGCCGCCGAGGGCCTTCCCGACCATTTCGCGCATCTCGGCTGCCCGCCCCGCATCGCCGGCACATCTTTCCTCGATGACGCGCTCAATCATGCTGTCCACGAACGTGACGCCGCAGGCCTTGATGACCTGCAGATCCACCGGGGCAAGCAGGTGCGGGCGGGCGGTGTCCCCCGCCAGGGAAGAGCGGACGACGTCGGCTGTCACCCACCGCTGCTCCGTCAGCTCCGGATCGGCGAGCGCCGCGCGGACGGCCGCGGCGGGGCTCGGCAGTTCGAGCAGCTGCGACACTGTGCCGGCCAGCCGGGTCAGGTCAAATATGGAGTCCCCGCTGACCGCAGCCACGCGCGGGCCCCCGGTCTCGGGGTCCCAGACCCTGCCGATCAGCAGCGCCTGGTCCGCGTCCTCCGGAAGGACTGCCTCGGGAATTGCCGGGGCGGTCACGGGCGGCCTCCGGTTTCCGTACCCGGGACGGGATCCGATGGCCGCCGCCAGACGCCGTCCACGCGCTGCGGCACATTCCAGGGGTTGCTGTCCCGCAGCGGTTCGGGCAGCCGGGCAGCCGGGAACGACTGGTAGGCCACAGGCCGCAGGAAGCGGCGGATGGCGGCCGTCCCCACGGACGTTGTGGCCGACGTCGTGGCCGGGTACGGTCCCCCGTGGTTCTGCGCGTAACTGACAGTGACGCCTGTGGGCCAGCCGTTCCACAGCACCCGGCCACTGATGTCGGTCAGCCTGGCACCCAGCTCGGTGACGTCGTCGTCCTCCTCGGCCTGGAGCGTGGTGGTGAGCTGTCCTTCGAGCAGTTCGGCGAGGCCCGGAAGCTCAGCCCCGTCCGTGTATTCGACCACCAGGCTGGCGGGGCCGAACATCTCCTGCTTCAGGAGGGCGGGATCCCTGCGCACGGCGTCCGCCGTGGTGCGCAGGATGGTGGGCGCCGGCGCTTCAGCAAAGTCACCCTCCAGCAGCACTTCAACGCCGTCGGCGCCGCTGAGTCCCCGGACGGCGTCCCTGTAACCGCCGTGCAGGCGTTCGCTCAGCAACTGCGCCGGAGTGAAACCGGCGAGCGCGCCGGCCAGGACACGCCGAGCCTCTTCCGTTTCCCCGGCGGACCCTGCGGCGGGAATGAACAGCAGCCCCGGTTTGGTGCAGAACTGGCCCATTCCCAGGGTGAAGGAGCCGGCGTACCCTGCGAGGATTTCGTCGCGGCGGGCTGCCCAGGCGTTCGGCGTGACAAAAACCGCGTTGATGCCGCCCAGCTCGCCAAAGAACGGGATGGGCTCGGGCCGCGCGGCGGCCCGGTCCAGCAGCGCCCGGCCACCCGCCGTCGAACCCGTGAAGCCGATGGCCTTCACCAGCGGGTGGTCCACGAGAGCCTCGGCGGCACGCCGTCCGGTAACAAGTGAGAACAGGCCCGACGGCGCCCCGGACGCAGCAAGCGCGGCGGTCACCGTTTCCGCAGTGCGGGCTGCCAGGCCGCGGTGGCCGTCGTGCGCCTTGTGCACGACGGCGCAGCCGGCAGCGAGCGCGGACGCGCTGTCCCCGCCCATCACACTGAAGGCAAAGGGAAAGTTGGATGCCCCGAAGACGCCCACCACGCCTACCGGAACGTTGTAGCGCCGCAGGTCGGGGCGGGGACCCATGCCCCACGCCGGGTCGGCGTGGTCGATGGTCGCGTCGAAGTGCTCGCCCTGCAGGATCTCTGCGGCGAACAGCCGGAGCTGGAAGACGGTGCGGTTGAGCTCACCCTCCAGCCTTGGAACGCCGAGGTGGGTCTCGCGTGCGGCGATCTCCACCAGTGTTTCGGCGTCCTGCGCCAGCCCGTCCGCCACGGCCTCGAGCCAGGCAGCGCGGGTGGCCGGCGTGGCGGTCCTGCCCCTTTCGAAGGCCGACTGCGCAGCCTCAACGGCCGCAGCGAGCTCCCCGGCGGTTGTGGTTTCATCGGTGACGGCCCCCACGAGCCCGCCGGTCACTGGGCGGCTCCCGCCGGAGCGAGGTTTGCCCCCGTGACGGCGGCACGGCTGCCCACTTCCTGCCATCCGGCACCGGCAGGGAACTCCCACCGGGACCGGGAGGCGCTCAGCATCTCCGCACCGGTTCCGGGCAGGACCGGGGCGGCATACCGCCCGTTGATGATCCGCACCGGTTCGGCGAAGTGCTCATGCAGGTGGTCGACGTATTCGATCATGCGGCCCTCCTGGCTGCCGCTGACGACCGCATAGTCGAAGAAGGAGAAGTGCTGGACCAGTTCGCAGAGGCCCACACCTCCGGCATGAGGGCAGACCGGAATGCCGAACTTGGCCGCGAGCAGGAGAATGGCGATGTTCTCGTTGACGCCGCCCACACGGGTTGAGTCGAGCTGGAGGACATCGATGGCTTCGGCCTGCAGCAGCTGCTTGAATACAATGCGGCTGGCCACGGCCTCGCCGGTGGCCACCCGGACCGGTTCAACGCCCTTTCGAATTTCGGCGTGGCCCAGGATGTCATCCGTGCTGGTGGGCTCTTCAATCCAGTACGGATCGAATTCGGCAAGCCCGTTGACCCAGGTGATTGCTTCAGACACTTCCCAGCGCTGGTTCGCGTCAATCGCGATGGGCAGGTCTCCCACGGCCTCGCGGGCGAGGGCCATGCGGCGGCGGTCGTCATTGATGTCGCCGCCCACCTTGAGCTTGATCATGGAAAAGCCCTCAGCTGCTGCCTCCTTGCTCAGCCGCATCAGCTTCTCATCGCTGTACCCCAGCCAGCCGGGCGAGGTGGTGTACGCCGGGAATCCTTCGGCTTTGAGCGCGGCAATCCTTGCGGCCTTGCCGGCCTGTCCGGCACGCAGGATCTCCAGTGCTTCCTCCGGGCTGAGGGCGTCCCGGATGTGGGTGAAGTCCACGACGCTGACCAGCTCTTCCGGGCTCATTTCGCTGAGCAGGAGCCACAGCGGCTTGTTCTCGCGGCGGGCCCGGATATCCCACAGGGCACTGACCAGCGCGCCGCAGGCCATCTGGGTCACGCCCTTTTCAGGCCCCAGCCAGCGCAGTTGGGAGTCGTGGATCAGCCGCCGGGACGCACCGCCCAGATCGTAAATCAGTTCGTCGATGTCACGGCCCACAAGGAGGCGGGCGTAGGCGTCGATGGCCGCAGTGAGGATTTCATTGCCGCGGCCGCAGCTGAAGACGAAGCCGTGGCCCTCGTCGCCGGCGTCGGTGCGGATGACCACGTAGGCGGCGGAGTAGTCGGGGTCAACGTTGACCGCATCGGAACCGTCCAGTTCCAGTGAAGTGGGAAACCGGACGTCCTGGGTGTTGATGGAGGTGATGGAAGGCATGGCGCTTCTTTCGCGTCTTGGAACCGGCAGGTCAGGGATCAGGGTGATTTCCTATATGAATTTCGATAATCATATAGGACATGTGATGCAGATCAAGTCCTGGCCTCAAAACCGGACGCGCCGCCGCGTTTCGGGCACGAAAAAGCCCCGGCCGCAAGGGCCGGGGCCTGTCGACGCCTCCATGACCGCCGCTACTTGATGATCCGCTTTCCCGGCGCACCAACCTCGGACAACGGGCCCAGGTCACCCTCGAAGGCCTGGGCGAACCTGTCGAAGGAGTTACGGATATGCCGGGTCATGGCCGCCTCGGCCCCCTCCGGATCGCACGCCTCGATGGCATCCGTCACGGCAGAGTGCTCCTTCACGGTGATGGCGCCGTCCACGTCCGCAGGATAGAGCCGGAAGGTATGAAGGTGGCAGTGGGTCTGGGCGAAGGCGTGCCTCACCACGGGGTTCCCCGAGGAGGCGAGGATGGTGTCGTGGAAACGGGTGTCGTGAGCGACGAGGTCCTGGCGCAGGTCCTTGGTGACCTTCATCGTCTCCCTGAACGCGGCAAGCTCCTTCTCCAGGAAGGGCGCCGGATTGGCCAGCCTGTCGACGGCGGCGGCCCTGGCCGCCCAGGGTTCAACGAGCAGCCGGAACTCAAACAGCGAGCGCAGCTCCGCGATATCCAGCAATGGCGTGGTGCTGTAGCCCCGGCCGGGGCTGTACACCACCAGGTTGTCGCCCTCCAGGCGCTGCAGCACCTCACGCACAGGCGTCTGGGAAACGCCCAGGCTGCGTGCAACGGCGTCGATGTTGATGCGCGCACCCGGGGCCATGTCACCCTCGAGAATGGCCGCACGCATCGACGCGTAGACGTCGCTGACAGCGGCCTTTCCGCGGGAAGTGTCGGATGTTTGACGTGGTGGCACGCGTTTACCTCTTGGTTCTGCTCTGGCTGGACTCGCTGGGGGAATCATAAGCCACCCGTTCCAGCCGTCCGGGAAACTTTTTTCGGCAGCCACTTGATCCCCGGAAGTGAATCTATATGATTAACCAGATTCCTATATGATTTTGGCGCCGATCTCTTCGGCGTCTTCCCCTCCCGCCGGTGCCTACAGCACCCGAAGCCATGTTCACGTCGAAGGAGACCGCATGACTACGCTCGGAAGCAAGACCGCCGCCACATCATCCGCCACGGCACCCCGCATAATGACGCGGAAGCGCTGGGTCATCATCTGGCTCGCCTTTGTGGGCCTCAGCATCAACTACCTCGACCGCTCCAGCCTCAGTGTCGCCCTGCCGTTCATGGGCAAGGACTTTGAACTCACCGCCACCCAGCAGGGGCTTATTTTCGCCGCCTTCTTCTGGGCCTACGACTTCTGCCAGCTCGCGGCCGGCTGGTATGTGGACAAGGTGGGTCCGCGCCGGTCATTCTCCCTGGCGGCGGTATGGTGGTCCGCTTTCACCATGGTGACCGCCGCTGCATCGAACTTTTGGTCGCTGTTCGCTGCCAGGTTCCTGCTGGGCGTCGGAGAGAGCCCGGCACCCAGCACCGCCGCCAAGGTGGTGGCAACGTGGTTTCCGGTCCGGGAACGCGCCTTCGCCACAAGCATCTGGGATTCCGGATCCCGGGTGGGCGCTGTGATTGCACTGCCGATCGTCACCCTGATCGTTGCCCTCACCTCCTGGCACGCGGTGTTCATTATCATCGGCCTCGCCGGCATCATCTGGGCCGCCGCGTGGTGGAAGTACTACCGCAGCCCCGAAGAGCATTCGGGTGCCAATGCCGCCGAAGTGAACTACATCCGCGAAGGCGGGGCGCGCGGCGAGGCCAGCGATGATGCAGGTGCCGCAAAGCTGCCGTGGCGGTCCCTCTTCAAGTACCGCACGGTGCTCAGCATGATGTTCGGCTTCTTCTGCCTGAACAGTGCCATTTACTTCTTCATCACGTTCTTCCCGAGCTACCTCGTGAAGGAGCGCGGCTTCGACCTGCTGAAGCTGGGCTTCTTTGGTGCGATCCCGGGCATCTGCGCGGTGCTGTTCGGCTGGCTCGGCGGATATCTTGCCGACCGCGCTGTCCGGTCCGGAGCGTCCGTAACCAAGGTCCGCAAGACCGCCATTGCCGGTGGCCTCGCCGGCGGCTCGGTCATCATGTTCGCCGCCCTCGTGCCCGAGGCCTGGATGGCCCTCGCCCTGCTGTCCGTGGCGTACTCCTGCCTGACCGTCGCCGCTACCGGCATCTGGTCGCTGCCGGCAGATGTGGCACCAAGCTCCCGGCACGTGGGCTCCATCGGCGGCCTGCAGAACTTCGCCTCCAACCTCGCCGGCATCTTCACCCCGATCCTGATCGGCGTGCTGGTGGACCAGACGGGCTCATTCATCGCCCCGCTGGCGGTCATCGGCGTGGTGTCGCTGATCGGCGCCGCGAACTACCTGTTCATCATGGGCAAGATCGAACCCCTGAAGGTCAAGGAAGCCTAGCAACAAGAGACACTGCAACGGGACCCACGCCGAAAGGTGTGGGTCCCGTTGCTGTTGTAGGCGAGGCTACAGCTCCACCGTTCCGCTCTCGCCGACGCTCATGCGGCTGTGGGTGACCTTCGACTTGACCCACTGCAGAACCGTCGCGGCGGTGCCGCCGGGGCTGGTCGAGTACTCAGCGGAGTCGGAGTCCACGTGGAGCAGGACCACTTCCGGAGTGTCGGGCCCGTCCGGGAACCAGGCCTCGACCGACTGGTTCCACAGTTCGCGGATCTTGGCGCGGTCCCGCACCACTTCAGCGGTACCGGCCACCGACACCCACTCGGTGCCCTTGCCGAAGGAGACGTTGACCCTGGCGTCGGCGGCAACGTGGGCCACCTGGGAGGTGCCCTCCCCCGTGAAGAACCACATGTCGCCGTCGTCCTTGACGTCCTGGACGGCCAGCGGCCGGCTGACCAGGGCGCCTTCCCCGTTGATGGTGGTGAACATTCCGATGTGGGAATCGTTGATGATGTCCGTGACCTTGCTGATGCTTTCCGTGCCCGTCATGCTGTCACCTCGCGGTCCTTGTCAGTACGTTCGGTTGATCCGGGTCATTGCCCTGCCACCACCCTATTAGTAAGTGTGCTTACTTTCCAGTCAGAGTCCCCGCGCCAGAACCTCGCCCCGGAAAAACCCGGGCCGGATCCGGGCCATGACCAGCATCGTGATTACGCCGAGCAGGATGACGCCCATGCCCAGGATGAACACCATGCCCACGCCGCCGACGGATGAACCGGAACCGTACTCCGGGTCCATGGAGTCGTAGGCCGTCTTGACGAACATCACCAGCAGGATGACGCCGCCAAGCAGCGGGGCCAGGAATTTGAAGAGGAACGCCCGAATACTTGTGAACGCCACGGCCCGGAAGAACCAGACGCACGCGAGCGCCGTGATCCCGTAGTAGAAGCAGATCATCATGCCCAGCACCGTGATGGTGTCCCACAGTGCATTCTCCGAGGTGGTCCGCGTGATGACGTAGAACGCCGCCGCAGCGACGCCCGCCGCAATCGTGGCCCAGCTCGGTGACTTGAACGTGGGGCTGACCCTGCCGAACATTCCGGGCAAGGCGCGGTAGTGGCCCATGGCCAGCAGCGTGCGGGCCGGGGAGACGAACGTTGACTGCAGCGACGCCGCCGAACTGCTCAGAATGGCCAGGGACATCAGGATGGCGAAGGGCCCCATGACCGGCCCGGACAGGACTGCGAAGATGCTGGACTGGTTGTCCGGGTTCCCGGCGCCGAGGCCGGTGCTACCCACGCCGGCAAAGGACAGCGTGGCCAGCGCGGCCGTCATGTAGATGGCCACGATGACGACGACGGTCACGGTCGCCGCCCGTCCGGGCGTCTTTTCCGGGTTGCGCGTCTCCTCGTTCATGGTGAGGGTTACGTCCCAGCCCCAGTAGATGAAGATCGAGAGCGACACCCCGGCCGCGAAGGCGGAGAAGGAATCCACGGCGAAGGGGTTGAACCAGTCCGGCGAGATGGCGGTGGCGTCGAAGGCTGTCCCGTTGGCCACATGCACGAACGCTGCAACGGCGAACCAGCCCAGCACCAGCACCTGGAAACCCACCAGGACGTACTGGACGCCCTTGGTGGTTTCCATGCCGCGGTAGGAGATCCAGCAGGCCGCCGCGATAAACACCAGGGTGGTGGCGATGTTCAGCGGCAGGTTCGCGCTCAGCCCAGCCACCTCGGGATTGCCGAGGAGCTGGGCCAGCATCAGGTAGAAGAAGTCGACGGCGACCGCCGCCAGGTTGGACAGCACGATGATGGTGGCGGCGATCAGCCCCCACCCTCCCATCCAGCCGATCCACGGGCCAAAGGCGCGCGTTGCCCACGTGAAGGAGGTTCCGGCGTCGGGCATTGCATTGTTCAGCTCCCGGTAGCCAAGCGCCACGAGCAGCATGGGAATAAATCCCACGAGGAAGACCGCCGGCAGGTGCACACCCACCTCGGACACGGTGGGACCGAGGGCAGCGGTGAGAGTGTACGCCGGAGCGATGCAGGACACCCCGATCACCACTGCGCCGATCAGCCCGACCGACCCGGCCTTAAGGCCCTTTTCACTCAGGCTTTTGTGTGTGTCCTGGCTGACGGGGGCTTGTGTACTCATGGGATTGCCTCTCCGGAGTCATTCATCGTCGAATGGGTGCGGGCGCGGGCTGTTAGCCGACGGCGGCCGTTGCGTCCGCCAGGTCAGGTGCCTCTGCGCCGGCTGCTTCGGCGATGCGGGCGGCGGTGGACTGGCCCATGCGGACGGCGCCGTCCACGTGCTGGTAGCCCTCGGCGGCGAGGTCGGAGGAGCACCAGTAGATCGGGCCGACAGGTGCGTGCTGGTCCTTGCCGTAGCGGTGCAGTCCGCCGAGGTCGTAGCTGGCAGCGTAGGCTCCGCGGGTCCATTCTTCGGATCCCCAGTCGGATTCGTAGTACACCTCAGGTTCCAGGGCCTTGTCCCCGAGGAAGCCGGCGATCGATTCCAGGATGGCCCGCTTGCGGTCTGCGGCATCCAGTTCGAAGACTGCGTCGGCCTTTTCATCGGAGACGAAGCCAACCAGTGTTCCGCGGCTGTCGCCGTGGTTGGTGTTGTCGTAGACCTCCTGGACCAGCGAGCCGGCGCCGAAACCGGTGCCGGAGAGCCCGTCCTCGCGCCAGAACGGCGTGCTGTAAACGGCGTGGACCTTGATGACCAGGCCGAGGGACTGGTGCTGGTGCATCTGGTGCTGGCGGCGCGGCAGCGGCGGGTTGAAGGAAACGCGGGAGTAGAGATTGGGCGGCACGGCCATGATCACGAAGCGTGCGTTTACGGTGGCCCGGTCGGAGACCGCGGTGACGCGGTGGCCGTTGCCGCCGTCGGCCTCCCAGTGGATGGTGCGCACCGGGCTGTTCAGGACGACGTCGGCCCCCAGTTCCGCTGCCTGCAGCAGGGAGACCTGCTGCATCCCGCCGATGACCCGCTTGTCCAGGATGAAGTCCTCGTCCGTCAGGTGCGTGAAGGAGCCGGCGGAGGCGGCCATCAGGACGGCCTGCAGGGCGGAGAAGGCGTGGGCCGGCTTGGTGAGCATGCCGCCGGCGATGAACAGCCCGATGTTGTTGCAGGCTTCCTCGTCCGGGGAGTTCTGGCGCAGCCAGTGGTGGAAGGAGATGGTGTCCAGCTCCCGCGCCTTGGGGTGCGCCCACGGTTCCGCGGCGCCAATCTCCGCCGCCAGTTCATCCAGCAGGGCGGTGAGCTTGTCCATCTCGCCGGCCGTGGTGGCACTGACCGGGAACATGTCCCCGGTATAGCGGACCGGTGCGCCGTCCGCGCCGATGTAGACGGACTCGCCTTCGCGGTAGCGGGAGTAGGTTTCCAGGCCGAGCTCGTCCAGCAGGGCCAGCAGTGCGGTCTGGTCCGGCGAGACCCACTGGCCGCCGATTTCGAGCATGGCACCGTCCACAGTGTCGGTCCACGTCCGGCCGCCCACGCGGTCACGGGCTTCGAGCACGGCCACGGTCAGGCCCGCCTTTTTAAGTTCGCGGGCAGCGGTGAGGCCGGAAGGGCCGGCACCTACGATCACTACGTCGCGGTCAAGATTCAGCATGATGTCCTTTCTCTGTGGCCGCGTAAGTGAGGCGAACCACTAAATGAATGCCATTCATTTATAAGAACTATAGAGGCTTAGGCAGGGAAGCGGAAGAGCCTGATGGAATAATGCGAAAGGACGTTCACCGGAGAAAGGGCAGCCATGCCGGCAACACCAGCCGTAGCAACAGCCGGTTCAGCAACGGCAGGCTCAGCAACAGATCGCCAGGGGAACCGGCGCCGCGCCGGACGCCCCGTAGGCGGCGTGCTGGACAAGGGCGGCATCACGGAAGCCGCCCTGCGGCTGATCGAGAAGAAGGGCTACGACGGCCTGACCATGGCCGCACTGGCCCGCTCGCTGAACGTGGCGCCGTCGGCCCTCTATAACCATGTGAAATCCAAAGGGGACGTGCTCCTGCTGGTGGAGGACCACCTTGCCTCGCTGGTGGATGTCTCGGCCTTCGGCGCCGGCCCGTGGGAGGACGCCGTCCGCAAGTGGGCCTGGAGCTACCGCGACGTGTTCTCCCGGCACACCCCGCTGATTCCGGTCATTGCCGTGCTGCCCGTGACCGACGCGCCGCAGACCCTGGCCATGTACGAAACGGTCAGCGCCGGCTTCCGGGACGCCGGTTTTCCCGAGGAGCGGATCGTCTCTTCGATCGTCGCGCTGGAGTCCTTCATCTTCGGATCTGCCTACGACGTCACCGCGCCGGCGGACATTTTCGACCCCGGCACCATGGCGGAGGCGACGCCCAGTTTCACGGGTGCTGTGCGAAGCCTGGCCGAGCAGGGGCACGAACGGCCGGCCGACGTCGCCTTCACCCTTGGGCTCGAGGCGCTGATCAGCGGGCTGGGCGGGCTGCGGAACCCTGGCAGCTAAGGGTCAACGGCCCATTCCTGACGCCGTCCCCGAGGACTAATATTCCTTACACGCAACGTTGCGAGCTCAAGGACGGCGCCATGACCGTAATCGACCCGGAATCGCTGTTCTTTGAGTACAAGCTCCGGTACCGCGGCACGCCGGGCCTGGAGCACGATCCCGCGGACTATCCCCTGCGCTGGGATGTTGCGGTGAGCTGCCCCATCCCCACCCCGGGCGGTGATGAGGAACGGCAGCTGGGCAGCGCCGTCGTCCAGGTTGTCCCCAAAGCCGGCATGATCAACCTCTTCCTCACCGCCGGCAAGGCCGACCAGGAGATGGCCAAGGCCGTAGAGATGCTCACCATGGACCGCCCCGACCTGATCAGGGAGTATCTTCAGGACGGCGGCGACCTGATGATCGTCTCCTCGCTGGAGATCTTCCCGGAATACCGCGGCGGCAAGACGGGCTACTCGGTGCTCAATGCCATCGTCGAAACCGTGGGCCGGTCGGTGAACCTGGTGGTGGTGCACGCCGCGCCGGCGGACGGGGAAGGATCCCCGCCGGCGGACTCGCCGGAGTACGAGGAGGCCAAAGCGGCGCTGCGGGCATACTGGCAGGACTTCGGGTTCGAGGAGGTTACGGGCGACTACCTCGTGTTCTTCCACAAGAAGATCCTGGCCTGACCCGCCTCCATCACGCCGACGGCAGCCCGCTGTCCAGCCGGGACGAGGTGAATCAGCGGTCCAGCCCGGCGGCCGGTACGGGGCTAAGGAGAGCCTTCGTATGCTTTGGTCAATTAGGGATCCGGAATCCTCGACTGACATTTCACCGGGCGCGGCGTTGTCCGCAGCCACCACTTCCTCTTCTCGGAATACGTCTCGACCCGAAACGTGCCGCCAGATCACAGGTGAAGTCGCCTGGGCTCGGTGGGATAGAGTTCGGCGACCTTTTTTAATCAGCGTCGCCTTTTTAATCAGCGTCGCCGCGTCTGATGTGGATAGCTCTCGCTCTCCGAACACCGCGTGCTCCCGAATGAATCGGATAACCATGCGGTCCGGCTTTACGGACTGGAAGCCGGCGAGGATTGGGAGGTAATTGAACGTGGCACCGGATCGCTGGCTTGAGCCTCGACCAGCCTCTCTTCATATTCTCCTTGTGTTCGTCCTGAACGCCGATAATTGACCTTATGTCAAGTCAACAAGTTGAAAAGCTGCTGAACTCTTGCTGACCCACCTCAATCGCTCGGGGTTTCATGGTGTTGCTCGTGATCGGTCCTTCTCCACCAGACCGTCCGGCCCGACAGGCCGACTCCAAATCCACCGCTATTCCGACAATCCTAGTAATAGGACCGGAATTATCTCTTTTGTTCGGCCTTCTCCACACCTAGGGAGGAGGATGGTCCAAAGGAACGGTGGTGAAACATGACGGATCGATCGGACATCGTGTGGAAACGGCGACGAGAGCAGTCACTCGCGCTGTTGCTGCTCTCCGGACTGCTCGCAGTCATAGGAGTAGTCGTAGCCAAATGGGAGGGGCCGAGTTGGGTTCTTTTGATTCTGGCCCTACTGGTCGCTGTGGGTGGAATCGGCGTAGCGAGCTGGAAAGAAATTCTTAAGCAGCGGGATGCACAGGAATGGGCTCTGGAAGCAGGCGTCTGGACAGTCAGTGCGGGGAAGACGCGAAAGAGACTGCCTACTGTCGGGGAGACCGAATTGCCGCGATTTGGTGTTCATCAGGCTTTGGAACAGATTCCTTACTTGTCCCGTGACGTCGAGAAGAGCATAGTTGAAATATTGCTCAGGGGTCGTCCGGTATTGATACTCGGTAATTCAATGTCGGGAAAGACCAGGACCGCCGCAGAAGTCTTGCGTCGGAACTATGCCGACCGATCGCTGATTATTCCTGATGTTCCAAATGGAATTCTTGACCTAATGAACGCAGGCGCCCTACCACGGAACTCGGTCATCTGGCTAGATGATCTAGACCGTTACATCGGGGATCCTAAAAACTTGCGAGCCAAGTCGCTGGAGATTTTTAGCTCCAATGGGAACGTGATTGTGGCGACCATGAGAGAGAAAACGTACGAGGGTTTCCGACCTACAGGTAACCTTCCCAGTACGCAGTGGGAGCTGCTGACTGAGTTCGACAGGGTTCGCATTGTCGATAACCTGGTCGAAAGGCAGCGCCTTGCGGATGAGAGCGGAAACTCCAAGATAAGCGCAGGAATATCAGCATACGGTCTAGGGGCGTACATTGGTGGCGGTCCACTTGCAGTGGACTCAATGGATTCTGCAGAAAACCTTCATCCCCGGGCATATGCACTGCTCCGCGCTGCAATCGATTGGCGTAGAAGCGGGATAGGTGAGTCCATCCCGAGCGATATTGCTCAAGCTTTGATGCCGGCCTACCTCACAACCAGGGCATTGAATGATGAGCGCGAGGAGCTACAGGAGTCGATGAAATGGGTGACCAGCTGGGAAACCGGACGTGATGCCTTCAGGCTCCTCAGTCCCGTGGATGGAGGGTTGCGTCCGTTCGATTACCTCCTCGACCACGTCGCCTTCCGAGGGTTTGATGTCCCCGATGATACTTGGAACGCTATTGCTTCTGCGGATGCTCCAGTAGGCAACCTCAATACCGCGGGTATCGCAGCCCACAAAGTTGGTCAGTCTGAGGTTGCGGAAAAACTCTTTCGAAGGGGGGCAGCTCTCGGCGATGCGTGGGCCAAAAGCAACCTGGGAAGAGTCCTGGATCTTAGGGGCGAGTTGGAAGAAGCTGAAGCACTATATCGAGAAGCGGCGGCGCTCGGACATCCATCAGGCATTAACAACCTCGGTTGGATTCTGGATCGGCAGGGGAAGACCGGCGAAGCCGAACGTTTGTACCGTAAGGCCATCGCACTCGATAGTGCGGCCGCGATGAACAACTTGGGGAGGATTCTGCAGTCCCGGGGTGACGAAGCGGAAGCAGAACGGCTGTTCCGCAAGGCAGCCGACGCCGGCGAGCCCTTCGCCATGAACAACTTGGGGAGAATTCTGCAGTCCCGGGGTGACGAAGCGGAAGCAGAACGGCTGTTCCGCAAGGCTGAGGGCGCCGGCGACCCAGCCGGAGCGAACAATCTGGGTTTGACGCTACTGAACCGGGGCGACGAAGCGGAGGCGGAGCGGCTGTTCCGCAAGGCTGAGGACGCCGGCGACCCAGCCGGAGCGAACAATCTGGGCAGACTTCTGCAGTCTCGAGGTGACGAGGCGGAGGCGGAGCGGCTGTTCCGCAAGGCAATCGACGGCGGAGATCCCTTCGCCATGAACAACTTGGGGAGGATTCTGCAGTCCCGGGGTGACGAAGCGGAAGCAGAACGGCTGTTCCGCAAGGCTGAGGGCGCCGGCGACCCAGCCGGAGCGAACAATCTGGGTTTGATGCTACTGAACCGGGGCGACGAAGCGGAGGCGGAGCGGCTGTTCCGCAAGGCTGAGGGCGCCGGCGACCCAGCCGGAGCGAACAATCTGGGCAGACTTCTGCAGTCTCGAGGTGACGAGGCGGAGGCGGAGCGGCTGTTCCGCAAGGCAATCGACGGCGGAGATCCCTTCGCCATGAACAACTTGGGGAGGATTCTGCTGAACCGGGGTGACGAGGCGGAGGCGGAGCGGCTGTTCCATAAGGCTGAGGACGGCGGCGACCCGGCCGGAGCGAATAATCTGGGTTTGATTCTGCAGTCTCGGGGTGATGAAGCGGGGGCGGAGCGGCTGTTCCGTAAGGCTGAGGACGGCGGCGACCCGGCCGGAGCGAATAATCTGGGTTTGATTCTGCAGTCTCGGGGTGACGAAGCGGAGGCGGAGCGGCTGTTCCGTAAGGCTGAGGACGGCGGCGACCCGGCCGGAGCGAATAATCTGGGTTTGATTCTGCAGTCTCGGGGTGACGAGGCGGAGGCGGAGCGGCTGTTCCGTAAAGCAGCCAACGCCGCCGATCCGGCCGCTCTAATGAACCTGGGTCGACTCCTCGAGCGGCGTGGTAACAAGGCAGAAGCCCGGATGTTCTTTGGGAAAGCCCAGGCGCAAAGTCACCAACGGTTTTATTAGTCCTAGATGCCCATGATGATCAGGCCCTTGGAGGCGTAGCGGCTCATTGGTCCCGGCCGCCCGGCCAGCGCCCAGTGGGTCTACGGAACTGGGGGCGGGGCTGCCAGGGCTGCATAAAGTTACTCATGCAACTATCCCTGCTCACTTTACATGATCGCAATTATCGGCGTCCGACTCGCACACTCGTTAGACGCAAAAATTTCGTAGCTAATAGCAGGCAATTTTGTCGTTCGTAGGCAGTTCGAAAGCTTGCTGCCTTGCCAGCCATGCGACACTCTTGGCATAGATGCTTCTCATGGCCACTGAAGGCGTCAAGCTAACTCAGTGGAGCGAACACAACAGCGAACCCGTCGCCGAGGCCGGCAGTGATTGAATATGACGTATTGGTTTCCGATGGGTCAGATGGCCTCGTAAGCAGGGACGGAAGATGACGAATGACTGAAATGTCTCAGGATGGGAAAAGCGGGCCCAGGCCGTGCCTGCTGTGCGGAAGTCCTAATGAGCCGAGCGTCGAACACATCATTCCTCAGGCGCTCTGGAAGCGCTTTGGCCTCGACCCGGATCACGATGAACTCGCGCGTTTCCGGACCGATCTCTGCATCACACACAACCAAGCCACCAGCGTTCTCCATCAACGAACCGAGATGATGGACCTCATCGAGACAGGCTCTCCCGTCACGAAAAAGACCCTGCAGCATCTCGGTGACTGGATCGTTTGGATCACGCTGTTGCTTAGCCTTGCGCGCGGCAGAGGCGTTCTAGGTGTAGAGGCCAGTCGACAACTGCTCCTTCGCCGCTTCGACAAGCTCCATGCCGGTACACCGAAAGGTGTCCGCGTGTACGCTGCGCTTGTCGACGACTCGGTCGAGCCTACGGAATCAGAAACCACTCCCTTCGTTCTTGCTCTGAAGGGCGATTCTAGGGTCCTGCTCGATGAGAAGGGCGCGCCCATCGGGTTCAGTGTCCGTGAGGGGCCGATCAACGCTTCAGAATCAATTAGGCTCGGCCGCGTAGTGTTGCTCGTCGTCGGCTCCACCTACAGCTCTGGAGATGACCATGAGCAGCGTATAGACCAAGCCGTTGCTCGAGTCGGACTGCAGCGAATCTTTCCGCCTGAGAAAGCCCTCCCGAAAATGGAACCCACTCCGATCGACATGACCGACGTCAGCCAGCTGTTTACCGTGATACCAGATGGAGCGGACAACTCATTGATGCCTGAGGCGCTGCGTGCATTTGCTACGTGGGACGACCCAGGGGGCATCGTCCATTGATTCGGCACGTCAACGTGGGTTGACACAATTCTGGGCTTTCGGTCTGAGTTGACACTAGACGAGGGAATCGAATTTCAGGTTTGCGACTTTGAGCAGGCCGACAACCCCTCAGATGGCGGCCGGTTGCTGGGTCGATGCTGGAGGACTAGCCAGGGTCTCCCATATGGTGCGCCGCCCGCAGGGAAGTGACTCCCGGGCCACACTCGCTGAAGAGGGGTTGTCCTACCGCCTAGCCGCATAGGCAACGTTGATGCGGCATGCTTCCGGTCGTTCGCCCGGACCAACGTGGCCGCATGTTCTTGAGTCCGTGAGATTCCGGGCCCTTCGCATTTAGGCATGGTTTGTCTGTTTGGTTCGGTAGGGGCGGTGGCCGCCGGCAGCGAGTAGGCATCTGAGCCTGTAGTTGGTGAAGTTGCGGAAGCCGCGGGCGATTCTGCGGGTGGTTTCGATGACGCCATTGATCGCTTTGGTGGGGCCGTTCGAGGCGCGGAAGGTGTCGAAGTAGGCCAGGATCGCTGTCTTCCATTGCTTGAGGGTGCGGCCGAGCCGGGCGATCTCGGGGATCGGCAGGCCGAGAATGAACAGATGACTTCGTTGACGAGTTCCCTGCCCCGGGCCGGGCTCGCATGGTAGAGGTGGCGGAGCTTCTGGTAGCACTGCCAGGCCAGGGTGACCTCGTGGTCCGGGTCCCCGAGAGCGAGCTTGGCGTCGAGCCGGGCGGATTTGTTTGTCGGTGAGGTGTTCGGCGCCGATCTGCAGGGTCCGGCGGATGCCGCAAGAGCGGATCGCCCTTGCGGCCGCGGTGCCCGAGAGTATCCTGCTGGACCCGGCGGCGGACCTCATCGACCATGGCTGACCCGAGTTTCACGACGTGGAACGCATCTAGAACGGTGATGGCTTCGGGCAGTTCATCGCGGATCGCGTTGGCGTAGCCGCGGAAGGGATCCAGCGCCGCGGTCTTGATGCCGGCGGTGAATTCCTCGCCGCGGTCTTGATGCCGGCGGTGAATTCCTCGCCGCGGTCTTTGAGCCAGTCGGCGTAGGCCTTCCCGGACCGGCCCGGAACAAGGTCCAGCAACCTCGCATGCACCACACCGTGGGCGTCGCGGGTGTGATCGACGATCCCGGTGACCATGCCAGAGCCGGGCGGGCTGGTATGGGACCAGACATGCTCATCGACGCCAAGCGCGTCCACTCCTGTCAGCCTCCCGGCCGTGGCGATCCGCCGGGCGGCCTCGCCTTGATGGCGTCCCAGGCCGTGTGCCAGGAGACGCCGAGCTGGTGGGCCAGGGCGGAGACCGAGGTGTCGAATCGCTGCAGCCCGTCGGTCGCCCACGTCACGGCCCTGGCAGTGAGTTTCGCCCGGGGCCCGGCCGACTCGTGCTCTTCGGTGAACGTGGTTCTCGGGCAGCCGGGGTCCGGGCAGCGCCAGACACGCTTGGCCCACAGCAGCCGCACCGGACGGCCGAAACACGGGGTGTCATGAAGCCGAACCGGCCGGCGGCCGTGCCCGATCGCGACGACGCCGCAGTCGGGACAGCCGCTGACAGTTTCGGCTGTCTCTACGTGCAGAACCAGGCCGGTCCCGGCCGCGGTGACGGAGCAGACGTGGATACCTTCGACACCAAGAAGCGCGTCGGCCCGCTCGCACCAGCGACCGCCCGGGCAGGAAGTAGCATTGGGCATATCAGGGTCTCTTTTTATTTGGAAGCTTGGTCGCTACCAATTCAAAGAGGCCCTGACCTCTCTCCTCCTGCACCACGCCGCAGCGGCATCAGAACACACTCCCGACCTTGGCGTCAGTCGGCCCTAGCCACGCTCATCTGCGAAGGGCCAGATTCCGGGGTGCGGGCCGCTGTATCGTTACCGCTTGGGCCCCGCCTGTATCGCGGATTATGGTCACATGCTCATCACTTGACCCTTACCACTTGCGCAACGGCGCCAGACGGTCCTCGGCTTCCTCAACGGACGATTCAACGATGTACCCATGGTGGCGTAGCACGGACGCGGCTTCCTCAGGGGCGTCCCGGACGGCCGATCTAAGCTGGATGCGACGCCACTTCTCCCGTCCCGCTTCAACCACAGCTCGCCAGTTGTCCTTGGAATCAATCCCGCACTCTTCGATGAGAAATTGGATGACATCCTCCAAGCATGGGCGGAATCTTTCGCCACCCAGCGGAAAGTGGAGCGAACTGAAATCGTGCGGACGGCTGACAGTCCTCCCAGGAAGCGCATAAGCATGGCCAAGCAAATGACTCATCGCACCACGCTCGGCATGTATCTGCCAATGGGAGATGGGTGCTCCCCTCATCGCTGCGTCGTACTCGAGTCGGATTAGCGGTGTCCTATCGATTTTTGACCAGACAGTAACTTTTGATCCTGTGGTCTTCAGGTACTTCCCGGCTCGATCCAACTCCTGGTCCATCGAGCATCCGAGATATGCCACCGTCTTGCCAGCTACTGTGAGGGGCATCTTCGCTTCCTCAAGCCTGACGACGAACTTGTTTCCAGAGGGCGCCTTGTATGACGCAACTAGACGGTCCCCAGGAAGGGAACCGTCTAGCGTTTCTTGGATTTCTGAGGCGAACAGTGCCGAACGCTGCTCAAGCGTTAAATCAGTCAACTGACCATGGTGCGCGTTCGTCCAACAGGAAGTAAATTTCCTCCAGCCGATCCTTAGCTTCCCACTCGGCCCCACTCAGGGTATTCGTCCGAACAGTGTCAACGGCAGCCTAGAAATGACCGGTGGCGGCATGTTGGTTTGCCCGTTGGCGGCAGGTGATTGACCGGTGGCGGCAAGTATTTTTGGACAGCGTCAGGTGCCCCGGGCGTGCCGGGTTGGTGGGGGCGCCTGACCGGTTTTGGGTTAGTTCATGGGGCGGGTTCCTTTCCCGTTTTGGGCTTGCATGAGCCGGACGGACTCGCCGCTGGTTTGGCAGAGGTGGGCGTGGTGCATGAGCCGGTCCACGGTTGCGGTGGCGATGGTTTTGGGCATGAGCTCGTCGAATCCGGAGGGGTGGATGTTCGAGCTGATCGCCAGGGAGCGTTTCTCGTAGGAGGCCTCGACGACGCGGTAGAAGCCCTCGGCGGCGTCGGCAGAAACCGGCAAGAGGCCTATGTCGTCAATGCAGATCAGGTCGACGTTGGTGGCCCGGGTGATGGCTTTGTTGACGCTGTCATCGATGCGGTGCCGGCGGACAAGGGCGCCGAGGTCTTCCATGCTGAGCCAGGACACGGACATGCCTTGGTCGATGGCTTGCTGGCCGAGCGCTTCCAGGAGCAGGGTCTTGCCGGTGCCGGAGGGCCCGCAGGCAATCAGGTTTTCACGCCGCCGGACCCATTCCAGGGTCCGCAGAAACGATGTTGTTGCCGGCGGGAGGGTGGAGAGGGCTTCGTCCCAGACGTCGAAGGTCTTCCCGGTGGGGAAGCCGGCGCGTTTGCGGCGGGTGGCGAGCATCGAGGCGTTCCGGCCGGTGGCTTCGGCTTCGAGCAGGACGCGCACGACTTCGGTGGGGTCCCAGCGTTGGGCTTTCGCGGTGGCCAGGACGTCGGCGACGACAGCGCGGGCGTGCGGCATCCGGGTGGTGCGCATCAGCGCGATCACGTTCTCTACGGACGTGTCGGCCAGGGGCGGGGTCATGGTGTTAGTGCTCATCGATGGCTCCTTCAAGGTCTTCGTCACTGGTGGCGGCGATGGGTGTGGTGCCGAAGCTGGCCCATGCGCTGGTGCCCTGGCTCAACCACCGGTCCTGGTCTGTGACGGTGTGGGTGGTGCTGGTTGTGTGGCCTGCCGCGCTGCCGGTGTTGACGATGGAGAGCAGGTCCTCGTGGGTGAAGCGCTGATGCACTGCTGCCGCGCCGAGGCCTTTGTCGACCTCGTCGGCGCCGAGGACCTTGGCCAGGGTGACGGCGCGTTCCATTTTGTGCCTGATCTTCTGGGTTCCGGCGGCGGCGGCTTCCTTGAGCCAAAGCGCGGCGCCGGCGCCGAGGGCCAGGAATTCTTCCTCGGCAGTGTTCGTCGGGCGGATCACCCGCTCCAGGGCGCCGGCGGGGGCGGGCGGGAAGTGGTCGTCGATAATCGCGGGGGTTCCGGGACGGGTGAGCTTGTGGCGTGCGACCTCGACCGGTCCGGTCGCATCTACGTGGACGATGATCACTTCGGTGTCGGTGCCGCGCACCCACACCATCTGCCCCATCAGGGTGTGCGGGACCGAATACCGGGACTGGGCGAAGGTGATCATGGGCGTGTTCGGCGGAACCTGACGGGTCTGGCCGAAACTCGCGGTCACCGGGGTCGCCGGGACCGGATGCAACCTGGGGCCTTCGATCACCTGCAGCATGTCCTTCGGGATCTCCAACGTGGCCCGGTGCACCCGCGAGTTCACCTCCTCCATGAATGCCTCACATGCAGCCTCCAGCTCGCCGAACGACCGGTATTCGGGCAGCAGGTTGGTGTCTTTGGGGACGAGATCGGCCTTGGCGATCTTGACCGCATTCTCCACCCCGCCCTTGGAGGCAGGGTCTGCCGGCAGGCAGGTCTGCAACGACGTCGAGTAATGCCTGGTGAACGCCACGATCTGGTGGTTGCGGACAGGGATCCCGGCGACGTGCTCGACCGTGACGGTCTTCTCGTTATCGGTCAAAATGTAGGTCGGAACCCCGCCGATCAGGCGGAAGGTCCGGTCGAGGGCGGCGAACACACTCGGCATGGTCTTATCCCGCAACGCGATCACGACCCGGAACCGTGAGAAGGCCAGCCAGGCCACGAACAAAACCGTCTTCACACCACCAACGACGGGCCCGTCGCCGTAGTCATACTCGAGCCAGAGACCCGGCTCCGGCGTCCACGGCCGGTGCACCCGCACGCTCCGGGCCCGGTATTTCGCCTTCAACTCAGCAAGAGTGGTCCTGGTCGTCCGCTCACACCCGGTGAACCCCAAAGCCCGGAGCTTCTCATGCACGACATCCCCGCGGATCTTTCCGCGGGACTGCTCAACCCAAGAGATCATCTGAGGCAGGAACGGGTCGGTCATCCGGCCGCGTTGCCGGGCCACCGGCGCCTGCGCGCCTTCCTGACGGGCTTTCACGTAAGAGCGCACCGTGTTGTGTGAGACGCCGCAGATTTTCGCGGCATCCCGGTATGACCGGGTCAGATCGTAAGCAGCTAATATTTCCATGAACTCTCCTGGAGACTTCACAACGAGCCCCCTCCTTCCCGCAACGGGTGAAATACACGATTGGCATCGCCATTTCACCGCGGAAGGAAGGGGCTCTCCCCGTAACGACACGAGGGATGGACAAGAGGAATCCCAGCACGCCCAGCCACCCACGGGTGGCCCGCTACTGTCCAAAAATGCTTGCCGCCACTGGTCAAAACCACTGCCGCGAACGGTCAATCAAATTTGCCGTCTCCGGTCAGTTTAAAGTTGCCGCTTACAGAACAGTCTTCGTGAATTCGTCAATGGAGACCCCCAGGTCCCGCAGAACGTGCCGGCGTTGCGCCTTCAAGTCATGTCGCGTAAGGGCAATTGTGGGTGCCATGCGTCCTCCTCCTTATGTCTTCTGATAGTAGACCGGAAGGCTGTGACATTTAAGCGAGACCCGCTCTAGGAACTGACTTTGGGTTGCAGCGCCCGATGCCGGTTCGCATTTGACCAAGGGATTCAGATTGGTGGACCGCACAATTCCCAGCCGAGGTAAGGGAAGATGCAGCGCTGGAGGCGCTACGCGCAAACGCTAAGGCCGTAGAACTGCTCACGGGCAGGCCCTGGTACCTCGTCAAAATCCTCCCGCACGGCCGGCCGCAACCTGGATTCAGGTCATATGCTCAATCGCGTGGTCAGCGTCTTCATCATCCGCCCACCCAACCAGTGCCGGACTGGTCCAAGTTGGCTCGTGGCGATGCCGTCGCGGCCCTCCACAAGGACGGCAGGATAGTCACCGGCCGCATTGAAATGATGGCCATCGATCGCAGTGTTTTCTGGGTCATTTAGGAGGGCGGCCTCGGAAGGACGATGGTCTACGGCGCCGACAAGCCTCTGGTGCACGTATGGAGACCATGAGGAGAGGCAGGACCAAAGGATGACCGACAATGCAGCGCCCACACCTCTCACCCTCGCCTCCGTAGGAAACCCAGTCATGAGCCAGACCAGCAACACCGACTTGCCAGCCCAATCTGTAAGCGGGCAGGACCTGCCCATCGGCACGCCCTCCAAAGTGAAGCCGGCCTTGATGCACCAACCAGGCCGCTGCTCTTCGCCAAATGGCCAAACACACTCATCGGCCACGGCGGCGAGATCCTCGTTCCCCAAGGCGTCCGAACCGCCTATGAAGCAGAACTAGCCGTCGTCATCGGCCGCCGTGCACGCAACGTCACTAGTGAGGACGCACTGGACTACGTGGCAGGCTACCTGTGCGCGAACGACGTCTCCGCCCGCGACCTCCAATTCGACGACGGGCAGTCGGTCCGCGGCAAGAGCCTGGACACGTTCTGTCCCATCGGACCCACACTGGTACCCCGCGAGCAGGTGTCAGACCCCCAGAACCTAGGAATCAAGCTGTGGCTGAACGGGACGCTGATGCAATCCTCATCAACGGCCCAGACGATCTTCAGTGTTGCTGACATCATCAGCTACGTCTCCCAAACCGCCACCCTGTAGCCCGGGACCTGATTCTTACCGGCACCCCGGCCGGCGTGGGCGTCTTCCGCAACCCGCCAGTCGGACTCAAAGACGGCGACGAAGTCACCGTCGAAATCGAGGGGATCGGTAAGCTCACCAACCGCGTCCGAATCACGCCAGCCCTGGACCAGAACCTGTCAAACTAGGGCACACCCCAACCTGACGCCCAAGATTGAGAAGCGGCAGCTCGATGGGTTGGTTTTGGACCGGGTGTTTACGGACAGGGCGTCCGGCAGGAGGGCCCCTCCGGCCAACCCAGAAGGGCGGGTGGTTCCTTTAGCATTCGGGCTGAAGGAACCTCCCCGGGTCATGTTGCTGATAGGCGCAGCAGGTCTTCCTTAGTTCCGGCCGCAAGCCTGTCTTTGGCGGATCTCATATGTTGCGTGAGGAAAGTCCGCCCGCCCTCGTAGTCGCCGTTCTCGATGAAATCCAGGATCGGTGCATGTCGTTCCTTGGCCATATTTAGTAGGGCGTTCTTTGGACCAGCGGAGACCATGGTGATGCGGATGAGTCCTGAGATGGCGTTCCATGAATGTAAGAGGGTTCTGTTGCCGGCCAATTCACATAGTCCGCGGTGAAAGTTCAGATCCGCTTCGATTCCCTGAGCGAGGGAGATTTCGGGTACGTCCAGCATCAGGAGGCGAATCTTCAGCTCCTGCAGCACAGGTGCGCGGTCCTCCATCTTGGTGAGTCGGTGGAGAGCCAGCGACTCCATCATGAGGCGGACCTCGAACAATTCCGAGATTTCCTCTGGTGTCACTGCCCGAACCGATAACCTCCCTCGATGGTCCTGAACGACAAGTCCCTCCTGCTGGAGGTGCCGAAGCGCCTCTCTCAGGGTTGCGCGGCTAATCCCGAGGGATTGGCTGAGTTCTACTTCACCCAGATGGGTTCCTGACGGGATCTCGCCTTGGCCGATGGCGTCCCTCAGCTGCCCTATGGCTGCCTCACGCAGCGTGGTGCGCGTTGTTGAACCTAAGCGGAATTCCATACGTATTACGTCCTCATCAGTGAATCTAGCGGCTTGATGCATGTCCGCGACCGTGACAGTCGCTCACACAAGCGCCCTGTCGGTTCAAGCTCCGGTGAATTCCGCGTTGCGCTTATCGAAGAAGGAAGCGACTCCCGCCGAAAGGTCAGCGCTATCAAAAATTCGCTGCTGCAAGACTGTCGCCTTGGCCAGGCCCGCACCCAAAGGGGAATCGAGGGCTGATTCCACGAGTTCCTTCGCAAGCCGGTTGGAAAGGGGCCCGCGGCCGCCGATCGCGGCGGCCAGTTCGCGTGCCTCCTGAAGCGCAGATTCCGCTGCCAGGCGGTTGACAAGGCCCCACTCCAGGGCCTTGTCAACCGAGATGGTCTCTCCGGTGAACAGCATCTCCTTGGCCCTGCCGGGCCCTATGAGGCGGGTCAGACGAAGGGCGCCGTTTCCGGCCAAACCACCTATGCGTGATTCAGTTAGCCCGAGGGAAACACCGGCACGAACCACTCGCAGGTCACAGGCGAGGGCCAGTTCGAGCCCTCCCCCCAGGGCCGGACCGTCCACGGCGGCGATTGTCGGGAAGGGAAGAGCGGCCAGTCGCCGAAGTACCCAGTCCTCAAAGAGGATCTTGCGTTCCGCGGCGCTGTCCCCCAGACCGGCGAAGGTGCGCATGTCGCTTCCTGCACAGAACGCCCGGCCACTGCCCCCGTGCAGGACAAGGGCCCGTACCCCTGATTGCTTCTCGACATGGGTGAGGGCCTTGTCGAGGCTGTGCAGCAGCGTCTGGTCAACGAGATTCAGCGGTCCGTTATCCAGCCGCAGTTCAGCTGTGGCTTCGATGATCTGGACAGTCACCGTAGGTTGGACGTCCGACCGGCCGGGCATGGTTTCGGCCCTCGGGCCAGGGTCCTTGTTCGAACCTGCTGTCTGCGACGCTGTGTAGCCGGTCATGCGTGTTTCTGGGCGGCTTTGGGGACATCGATGCCGTGCAGCACTCCCATGCGTTCAAAGTGGCCGTAGATCCTGTCGACGTAGGTCGCGAACTCCGGCGCGTCGCCAAGGACGATCGGGCGAGGCCGAGGTAGATCGACTTTGATCTCGTCCACTACTTCGCCCGGGCTGGGGCTCATGACATATATCCGATCGGAAAGTCCCACTGCCTCCTCGACGCTGTGTGTGATGAACAGAACTGTAGGACGGCGGCGGAGCCACAATGCTTCCAGATCCATTCGTACTTGGAGCCGGGTCAAGGCGTCCAACGCTCCGAAGGGCTCATCCATCAGAATCACAGACGGATCGTGCACGAGGGTCCGTACGAGGGAGACCCGTTGCCGCATACCCCCGGAGAGTTGGCGGGGATATTTGTTGATCGCGTGCGTAAGCCGCAGTTGATCGAACAGTTCACGTGCCCTTTCTTCGATTTTCTTCTTGGGCAGTCCCCGGATCTCGGCCTGAAGGGTGACGTTTTCGAGTGCCGTGCGGAAGTCGAGAAGCAGGTGGTCCTGGAAGGCAATTCCCACATCCGTAATGGGTTTGGAGACTTTTTTGTCGCCCACTCCGATTTCACCGCTGCTGAGATTCAGAAGGCCGGCGACCATCAGCATGAGCGTGCTTTTGCCGCATCCTGAGGGTCCGACAATCGAGATGAACTCGCCCGGTTGAATGTCGATGTTGATTTCTTTGAGTGCTTGGAAGGGGCGCGGGCTGTCTTCCCCGAATGTCTTTGTTACATTTCGGATGGCGATCGGTACACCGGATGTGACCCGTTCCGATCCTTCTACGGTTGCAGTCATGGTGATTCTTCCTCGGGTTCTGGTTAGGGGGTTACCTGGAGACGAGTGCCAGGGGTCTATGCCTTGCACGGACGCAGCTCGGCGACAGGCGGCAGGTAGTCGTCGGTGTAGTACGACTTCACGTCCTTGCCGGAAGGCAGCAGACCGACCTTGGAGAGCAGGCTTTGGGTGTTTTCCCAGTGCCCGGCCTCGGCTTTACCCACATACTTTGCTCCGCCGCTGCAGAACAGGGGCGTGATGGCCGCAAGTTCTTCGGCGGCTAGCTTTTCGTTCACGTTTGGGAAGATCGTCTTTAGGGACTTGATCGCGTTGTCTCCCTTGTCCAATGCCGAGCTCCAGCCTTTGAGGCTGGCGGCCACGAACTTCTTGACCACGTCGGGGTTTTCCTTGATGTAGCGCTCATTGGCGAAGATCGAGGTGCTGACGGTGGGTACGCCGTTATCTGCAAAGGTGAAGTTGTCGAGCTCGGCGCCCTGGGACTCCAATTGGATTTGATAAGAATCGATCGATCCCAGGATCGCGTCGACTTGGCCCTGCAAGAGGGCCGGCACCAGCGATGTCGCAGGCATGTTGACAAGGGTCACGTCTGATTCCTTCAGTCCATTAGCTTCCAGCAGCAGTGGCAGCATGGTCGTTTGGGACGATCCCGACGGCACGGCGACCTTATGACCGGCGAGATCTTTTACGGACTTGATGCCCGTCTTCTTCAGGGCTGAGACTTCGTTGGGATTCGACTGGTAGATGGTGGCCAGGACCTTCATCGGCGCACCCTTGGCGATGAGTTGGCTTACCGCGACGGCGTCCGCGTAGCCGATCTGGGACTGATTGCTGGATACTAGTTGTGCTGTATTGCCGGACCCGTTTCCTTCCACAAGCTTGACGTCGAGTCCGGCGTCTTTGTAGAGCCCGTCCGAGACGGCGGCCGCGAAGCCGGCATTGGCTCCCCCGGCAGTCCAGTTGAGTTGAAAAGTAACGGGCGTTGTCCCGTCCTGGCCGGCACTGCTTGCCGTTCCCTGTGCTGAGCAGCCGGTAAGTGTAACAGCGGCGGTGATGGCGCCGGCGACCATGAATCGGGCGAGGGAGTTGCGCATATTTGTTCCTTTCAGAGCGTTTTTCGTGTCGAGTCAGTTGTTCTTTGTGCGCTGCCAGGGCGTCATTACCCATTCAGCGAACTCGACGAGGTAATTGATGACGATGCCGATGACGGTGAGCACTACGAGAACCGCGAAAATGAGTTCGGTGTCCAGCGTGCTGGTGCCGCGGAGCAGAACGTATCCAAGGCCTTTGTTGGCTCCGACGAACTCGGCGACGATTGCGGCGGTGGCTGCGATGGTGGCCGATGTCTTGATACCGGAGAAGATGACCGGCAGGGCCGCGGGGAACCGGAGAAAGCGGAACGTCTGCCACCGTGAGGCGCCCATGGAGCGTGTGAGGTACAGGAGGCGCTCGTCCAGGATCTGGAACCCGCTGATGCTTGCCAGGAGCAGTGGGAAGAACGTCATCAGCAGTGTGAGCAGGACCTTGGATTCCATGCCGAAGCCGAGCCACACAAGAAAGAGCGGTGCCACCGCAATTTTCGGTACCAGCTGAAGAAGCATGACCGGGGGGTAGACGATCTGTTTTGCCAGGGGCGAGAGTGCGATGGCCAGGCCCAGAGGAATGGCGGTAACCAGTGTCAGCCCGAAGCCCCAAATGATCTCCAGGAGCGTGATCTGGGCGTTGTCCCACAGTTGCGGCGCCTCGGTGATGAGGCGACGGAACACCTCAACAGGGCCGGGCAGCAGGTACGCGGGGATCTGGAAAAGGGGGATGATCGCCGCCCATACGGCGACAATGGCAACAAAGGTTAGGGGCGGCAAAGCGTTCCAAAGAAGTTTTTTGAGATGCCGGCGGGCCTGGGTGGGGGCCTTGGGTTGGTTGGAAGGTGCCGGGGTGGGGAGGATTCCGTTGTTCTTTCTGTGCTGAAGAACAGTGGCTGTATCCGATGGGGTTGACGTCATTGGCGTTGGTTCCCTTGTTTAGCGGGCGTTGTGTTGGGAGCAGTGGCCCCGCCTTGGCTGAGCTTCAGGATCTGCGGGGGCTTTGCGGGCGGGCCTGCGCACGTCCGCACTGTCCTGCGTCGCCGGTGTGGCGCGCGGAGTCTTCCACTCAACAGACTGGCAGGACGGCTGACGCGTCCCTTAGTTAGGCAGTGGTGTGTCTTGCGGGCTTGGAATCCGGGGTTCGGGGCAGCCGGTACAGAGGCAGGTTCCTCAGGGATTTGGGCATTCTTCGTCCTTGAAGCTTGGTGAACCTGTGCGCTGACGGGCTGCCGTCTCGGTTCATTTTGTCTTGCTGTCGCCATGTCGGTAGGTCGACAAGTCGAGTGTAATCCAGATCTCTGTATCGATAAAGAGCCCGAGCGATTTTTTATTCAACGTTTTTCCGCTCTGTCCTTTTACGCGCACGCTGGGTGTGCTCCGGGATTGAGAGGGGGGTAGTGCGCCTGTCCGGGGGACTGGCTTGGGAGCGCTCTAAGATGGAACTTGATTAGCAGGACGGAGTTAACGGTGGCCGGAGTCACTCTTCAAACCATCGCCGACAAGGTCGGCGTGTCGCGGATGACCGTATCAAATGCATTCTCCCGTCCGGACCAGCTCTCGCCCGCTCTCCGGGAGAAGATTTTTGCTGTTGCGGACAGCCTTGGGTACACGGGCCCCGACCCGGCGGCTCGGGCCCTTAAGCGCGGGAGCACGGGGGCGTTCGGGCTCCTTATTCCGTCTTCGCTTCCCTTCGCTTTTCAGACCCAGGTCAGAACCGAATTTCTTTCTGCGGTTGCCGCCGAACTCGCCTCGACAGGGCTGGCCATGACACTGCTGCCCTCCACTGGCAATGAAGCGGGCACGGCAGAAGTTGTGCCCGCCCGCGATGTCGCGGTCGACGGAGTGATTGTCTACGGTTGCCCCCCGGGCTCCGAGGCAGTCAAGTGCGTACGTGCCCGAGGCATTCCGCTGGTCTACGTCGATCAGGAACCCGTCGAGACAATCCCAAGCGTAAATCTGGACAATTATGGCGGTGCCTACTCTGCTGCCAGCCACCTGACGGACTTGGGGCACCGGGATGTCGGCATACTCACCTTCCGGACCGATGCACGCTCTCTCCCGCGTTATACCGAGAGCGAGCGGGAACGCGGATGGAGGGATGCGCTGGCGGCCGCCGGCGTCACACCGGTAGAAGCCACTGTGCTGGGAGACAGCAGCGACCAGGGGCTGGAAGTTGCGCGCCGGATGCTTGAGGAAAACCCCGGACTGACGGCTGTCCTGTGCTACTCGGACCTCATTGGAGAGTCTGTGTATGCGGCTGCCGCAGCCACCGGGCGTCGGATTCCGTTCGATCTGTCTGTAGTCGGCTTCGATGACAGCCCAACTGCCCGTTTGCTGAGCCCCCCGCTCACCACGGTGCACCAGGATGTTTTCGCCAAGGGGACGGTCGCGGTGGCGGCCATGACCACTGCCGTGCGGAGGCAGCGCTCACCGGGCGGAGACAAACACGTCATCCTTCCTGCACCTCTTGTTGTCCGCGGCAGCACGTCTGCGCCATAGTCGGGTTAGGTTGCCCTCGTCGTGAGGGCTTGCGGGGCTGACTCCATGGCGCGTCTCGCGCCCGCCGAATCACCTTTTGCCACGGCCGTGAAGACGGCCTCATGGTGTTCGATCACCTGCCTCCGGTGGGCCGGTAAGGCGAAACGTTCATCGCGGACAGCTTGCAGCAGGTAGCCCATTTCGCGGGTCAGGCCGGGAAGAAAGGCATTGCCTGCCGACTGCAGGAGAGCCTTGTGGAAGACCAGGTCTTCGCTGACGAGGGCTTCGACGTCCCCGCAGGCCTCTGCCTCCTCCATCCTGAGCAGTGATGCGCGCATCAGGTCGAGGTCGTTCTCGCTGCGGCGGACAGCAGCCAGCTCTGCGGCGCCGGCCTCGAGCAGGGTGCGCAGCTCCAGCACCGAACCAACCAGGGAGTCCGACAGCCCGCGCGACCCGCCGCTGTAGTGGGCGCGTTGTATTGCCCCAAAACTGGTCCACTCTTCGGTCGGGTTCACAAATGTACCCTGCCCTCGCCTGATGGTTACAACGTTTTGAACGCAGAGGATCCTGATCGCCTCCCTGACCGTCAGTCGGCTCACCTTGGATGTTCGTGCAATTTCTGCCTCGCAGGGCAGGGGCTCATGCGGCCGCAGTTCTTCCGCGGCGATGCGGTTCAACAACTCATTTGCTACACCGTCCGCAAGGTATGTATTCACAGCTGCTCCGGGTGGTCGGCGCTCCCAAAGGACACGCCACCGAAAAAGGCCGCCCCTGACACCGGCGGGGGTGCCGATGCCAGGGGCGGTCCTGGCTCCTATTAATCTGTAGCTGACTTGTCCTGGTCCATGGCGGCGTGGCCCCGGAGAGACAACAGTGCCGTCAGCCCGACCACGCAGGCTGCGAGGACGAAGTAGTACGGGGACCGCAGATCGCCGGTCAGGTTGACCAGAAGGGCGGCAGCGAGCGGCGCGGTGCCTCCCGCGATCAGCACTGAGAGGTTGGTCGCCAAGGCGGTTCCGGTGTACCGGACCTCATCCGGGAAGAGCCTCGGGGTGAGGGTGAAAGATGCGACCTGGAGGAAGGCCATGTTCACCATGATGAGCGCATAAGCGGCCGTGGCAATGGCCAGGTTGCCGAGGTTCATCAGTGCCAGGGCGGGGTAGGTGAGAACTGCGTAGCCGATGACGCCGATGAGGGCGACTTTCATGACGCCGATGCGGTCTGCGAGGCGGCCCGTGAATGGCATGAGGAGGACGGCGAAGAGCGTGACTCCGGCGGTGATCCAGAATACGGCGCGGTTGGGGTAGTGCAGGTTTGCCACGAGGTAGATGGCGATGAACGTTGAACCGATATAGGCGGCACCCTGGACGGCGATTCCGATGCCGATGGCTTTCAGCAACGCTCCAGGGTCGGAGCGAAGTGCGGTAACCAGCGGGAAGGCGTGCTTGCCGCTGTGCTTGACGTCCCGGTCAATATCGGGGAGCTTCCGGCGGACGACGTAGCAGATGATGGTCAGGGGCAGGCCGATGAGGAACGGGATGCGCCATCCCCACCCGCTGAGGGCTTCGTCGCTGAGCAGTCCCGCGACGATGCCCACCGCCGCGGAGGCAATAGCGAAGCCGCCGTTGGTTCCCATGGGTATGAAGGCGCCGTAGCGTGCCCGCTTGCCCGCGGGGGCGTTTTCCGAGATGACCGTCGCGGCTCCGCCGACCTCGCCGCCCGCAAAGAACCCTTGGGCCAGACGCACGATCAGGAGAAGAATGGGGGCGAGAATGCCGACCAGCGAGTATGTGGGCAGCAGGCCGACGGCCGTGTTGGCGAGCCCGATTCCGATGATGGTGATCAGCAGGGCTTTGCGCCGGCCGAACCGGTCCCCGACCCATCCGAACACGATTCCGCCCAGGGGCCGCACCACGTAGGAGAGGGCGAAGACGGCAAGGGTGGACAGCAGCGCCGCGACCGGGTCCTGGGTGGGGAAGAAAAGCGGGGCGATGATGGTCGCCACGTAGCCGTACAGGGCGTAGTCGTAATACTCAATGAGCGTACCGACACCGCTGGCCACCATGACGCGGCGTACGGCTGACGGGCTGAGCCTGTCGGATCCGGCGCTTACCTTCTGCGTAGTGTGTTGATCTTGGAGCATCATTGCTCTGTGCCTTTCGTGTGGTGACCGGGCGTTATTCGATGCCGGCGGTAGCGAGCAGGAGCCGCATGCGGTGGGCGGCAAGGTCCGGATCAGGGAAAAGGCCGAGCTGGTCGGCGCCGACAAACAGGTCGGTGAGGTGCTGGAGGGACCGGCACCCTTCACGGCCTGTGACCTGGCGGAAATGGTTCTGGTGGCCGGAGAGCCATGCGATGAACACGGTTCCGGTCTTGTAGCGGTCGGCAGGGGGTTCGAACATTTTAACGGCGAAAGGGATGGTGCTGTTCATGACTTCCCGGAAACGGTTCTCGTCGCCCTTGTCCAATGCTGCGAAGGCCTGGGAGGCGATGGGGCCGATGGGGTCCAGCACGCCGAGCAGACCATGGGAGTGGGTTTTCCCGTTGCCGAGGAGGAGATCAGTGTAGCCGTAGTCGTCACCGGTGAAAACTTCAACGTCGGCCGGGACGAGGGAACGGAACTCCTCTTCGAAGGCCGCGTCGAGGAGGCTGAACTTGACGCCGCGGACCTTGCCGGGGTCTTCGGCGAGCATGGTCAGCACCACGCGCATGGCTTCGCGGGGGTCGTCGTGTCCCCAGTAGCCGCGCAGGCTGGGGTCGAAGACGGTTCCGAGCCAGTGGACGATGACGGGCTTGGTTGCCTTGGCCAGGACGCGGCGGTAGACCTCCAGGTAGTCGTCCTCGCTGCGGGCCGCCCCGACGAGGGCGTGCGAGGCCCGCAGAACAGCGGCACTTCCGCAGGACTCGACGAACTCCACCTGTTCGAGGTACGCGTCAATGATCTCGTCGAGGGACGGGGCGATGCTGGTGAGTTGGTCGGTGCCGGCGCCGGAGACGATGGCCCCGCCGGCTTCACGTGCGGCGTCGTTACCGTAGCGGATCAGGTCCTTCGCCTGGGCCCAGTCCAGGCCGCCGGCACCCCGCTCCGAAGTGTCCATGCCCTCTGCGATGCCGATGCCGTAGCTGAAGAGGTGCTTGCGGAAGGCGATGGTTGCCTCCCAGTCGATGGGTGCCAGGATGCCGGGCTGGTACTCGGCCCGGACGTCGGCGACGACGTGGGCAGCAGCATAGACGGACCGGGAGGTGAACGGGGCGGGGTGGCGTTCAAAGACAGCCGGTTCCTGCATGGAGTGAGTGACGAGCGACCCGTCGGCGTTGGGGATCCGGATCGTTGTGTTCAGGGGTGTGATTGTCACGGTTTCGCTTTCTGATTCTGGGCTTGGATGGAGGTGGCTTACCAGGCGGGGTCGGCGCCGGATTTCTGGTCGTCAAGTTCCCGGCCTATGACGCCGTTTTTCTTGAGCCGGGCGATGTTGTCATCGTCGAAGCCTGCCTGGGTGAGGACGGCGTCGTTGTGCTCGCCGAGGGTTGGGGGAAGGAGCCGGACGCGCCCCGGTGTGTCCGAGAGCTTGACGGGCATGCCGACAAGCTTGACGTCACCGACGCCGGGAATCCGGGCTTCCAGCACCATTTCGTTGTGCAGTACCTGCGGATCACTGAACACCTCGGCGTACTCGTTGACCGGGGCCGCGAGAACATCCTCTGCTTCGTACCGGGCAATGAGGTCGTCCCGGTCGTAGCGCAGGCTGGCCTCGCGGATGATCCTCGTTGTTTCCTCGGTGTGCGCGAGCAGCCCTTCGTTGGTCTGGAACCGTTCGTCCAGCACGATGTCCGGTGCCAGGCCGAGGGCTGTCGCACATTGCTGCCACGGGCGGGGGATGTAAAACTCGCCAATGAGGGTCAGCCACTTCCCGTCCCGGCATTGGTAGGTGCCGTACAGGGCGGTGTTGTGCGCGTGTGCGATGCCGGCGGTCGGGCGGGGGTACTCCTGGCCGTGGGTCAGGTAGGTCGTCCCTTCCTGCAGGTGAGAGGCGACGGCGGCGTTGAGGAGGCAGCTGTCAACAACCTGCCCGCGCCCTGTCCGTTCACGCGCGGCCAGGGCGATCATCATGCCCTGCGCGAACTGCATCGAGGCCAGGTAGTCGATCATGAACGTTCCCGAGGGTGTCGGGGGCCCGTCGACGGCGCCGGTCAGTGCCATCAGGCCCGAGATGGCTTGGGCGGCGAGGTCCTGGCCGCGGCGTTGTGCGTAGGGGCCGGTCTGGCCGTAGCCGGATGCGTAGGCGACGATGATGCGCGGGTTGACCTCCGACAGGTCGTCCCAGCCGAGCCCGAGCTTGTCCATGACGCCGGGGCGGAAGTTGCTGGCCACGATGTCGGCGTCTTTGGCCAGGTCCAGGATAAGTTGGCGTCCTTCCGGATTCTTGAGGTCCACGGACAGGGACCGTTTGTTCCGGTTGGTAGCGGACCAATGGGGAGAGTAGCCGTTGATGGTGGGGAACTGCCGGCGGCCGATTTCGCCGGTGCCGATTCGCTCGATCTTGATCACGTCGGCTCCGAAATCGGCCAGCACCTGCGTGGCGCTGGGTCCCTGTTCGAGCTGGGTGAAGTCGAGGATCCGCACGCCTTCGAATGCGTCGGTCATTGCAGGACCTTCCTTCTGTTGTTTCTATCGGTTCGTTGTTTGGGTTGTGCCGGCCGTAGGACCAGGCCGGTCGGCTCGGGGCGGAAGAAGCGGGGTTCCATGTCCCGGATGCCGCGATCAATGTGTGGTGTGAAGGGCAACAGGCCGAGCACGTCGCGTTCGAGATCCACTCCGGGAGCCGTCTCCGTCAGAGTCAGCCCCTGCTCACGAAGTTCGAAAACTGCCCTTTCGGTGACGTAGACGACGCGCTGCCCGTCGCGAATGGCCCGTGACGCCGAGAAGCTGACGGCATCGACGTCGTTGACGAATTTGGGGTAGCGGCCTTCCTGGACGACTTCGAGGTTGCCGTCATGTATCAGCGTCCGCAGTCCGCCGCCCGTGAAGGTTCCGCAAAAGACGACCGTTTTGGCCTTCTGGGAGATGTCGATGAAACCGCCGGGGCCGATGACCGTGTCGCCGGCCTTGGTGACATTGACGTTCCCGTGCCGGTCGATCTGGGCGAAGGCCAGGCCCGCGAAATCGAGGGCGCCCCCGTCATAGAGGTCGAATTGGGCGCTCATGTCGATGATCGCCGTGGGGTCGACGGCGGTCCCCGAGTCCAGTCCGATGCCGGGCACTCCCCCGTAGATACCCTGCTCTATCGTGAAGGTCACGTCGTCGATGAGACCTTCTTCATGCACGACATGGGAGATGCCATTGGCCATGCCGACTCCGAGGTTGGCCAAGGCACCAACCGAAAGCTCCCCTGCCGCCCGGCGGGCCACGATCTTGCGGTGGTCCAGTGCCATCGGGAGGACAACGCCGCCGGCCGGCGGCCGTGTCCCGGTCCGGGACGGGTCCATGTCCGTGATTGGAGTCTGTTTCGGGAAGTCGGTGAGGACGACATGATTGATAAGGACACCCGGTACCCGCACGCTGGCCCCCGGTAGCGTGCCGCGTGGGACGACCCGCTTTACTTCAGCAATCACAACGCCGCCGGAATTGTGCGCTGCCTGGGCGATGGCAAGGTTGTCACTGAAGGCTGCCTCGTCCTCCATGGTCAGGTTGCCGTCTTCATCCGCCACGGAAGCCCTGATCAGGGCCACATCAACGTCAAAGGACGGGTAGTGAAGCCATTCACGGCCGCCAAGTTCGATGACCTCTGACAGGGAACCAATGGTTGAGTCGTTAAGCCGTCCTCCCGCCTGCCGGGGATCGACGTGGGTTTCAAGACCGATGTCCGTGGTGAGGCCGGGACGGCCGGCCGCGATCTCCCGGTAGAGCAGCGAGATCGTGCCTGCCGGCAAGGCGAAAGCCTCCACGGCGCCGTCGGCAATCATGCGCTGTTGCCGCGGGCTAAGGACGAAATGCGAGCCAATGAAGCGGCGGACCAGACCGGGAACGGCCAGGTGGTCGGTTCCGCGTCCGGTGTGGTCGCCCAGGCCCATGACGTGAACGACGGTGAGCCCGTGCGGCGCCCCGTATTGCCGGTGCCGCCGTTCGACGGCGGCCAGGAGACCTTCCGGGACCTGGAGCAGGGACCCGCTGCCGCCGACGACGACCGTGGCGTCGTTGGCTATTAGGGCGGCGGCCTCATCGAGGCGCAGCATCAGGTCGGGGCGTTTCACAGCATCACATCTCCTCCACATACGTGGAGGCATTCGCCCGTTACGTATGCGGCGTCGGGTGAGAGAAGGAAGGAAGTGGCTGCGGCGACGTCTTCCGGCTTGCCGGGGCGCTGGAGCGGCACGGCGGCGATCCGCCTGGCCCTGGCAGCTCCGGGCACCTCTCCGCGGAGGGCGGACAGTGCAACGTCGGCACGCTCCCACAGCTCTGTATCCACGATTCCCGGGGCCACCGCGTTCACGCGGATGCCGCGTGGGGCGAGCTCCACGGCGAAGGACTTCACGAGGCTCAGCACCGCGGCCTTGGAAGCGGAATAGTGCGGGTAGAACGGCCCGGCGAGCCTGCCCTGAATCGAGGCGATCGCAACCACCGAGGGTGCCTCACTGGATCCGGGTTCGGCAGCGTCCATGCTTCGACCGGCGGTTTGCAGCGCGAATAGCAGTCCGCGGGCGTTGACGTCCAGGACGTCGTCCCATTCGTTTTGGGGCAGGTCGATTCCGCGCTGGAATGTCTGGATGCCGGCGTTGCAGACCAGCAGGTCGAAGGTCGTCCCGAACGCTTTGTTTGTGTGCTCGGGGAGTGCGGCCACGCTGTCGGCATCAAGGACGTCGACGTCCGCGGCGGCCGCGGACGGTCCGATGCTGCTCGCTACCTCCTGCGCCTTGGCAACATTCCGGTCGGTGACGAGAACCTGTGCCCCTTCCTCGGCAAGGCGCCGGGCAACGGCGGCTCCGATGCCTTGGCCGCCGCCGGTGACAACGGCGACCCGGCCGGCGTGTCGGGCGCTCACTGGGCTACTCCGGCAGTATTTGCGGTGTGGCTGGCGGCGACGGCGGCCAGGGGTTCCTTGGAGCAGAGCAAGGCCTTCTTTCCCCGCTGCAGGATGTCGCCGCGCTGGTTGACCAGCTGTACGTCGAAGGTGGCAATTGCCTGGCCGGGTTTGCTGCGGCTGTCCCGCAGTTCTTCGATGACGTAGCCGACGAAGATGGTGTCGCCGACGAAGATCGGGTTGACGAAGCGCCAGTCGCCGATCCCGAGGAACGCGATAGCTGTCTGGCGGAGTTCTCCCGTCCGTGCCCACATGAGTCCGTGGGCGTAGGCGAGGCCGAGCATTCCGTGTGCGACGCGCTGGCCGAACTGGCTTGCATCCGCATATACGTCGGAAGTGTGCAGTTCAGAGAAGTCTCCCGTCAGGCCGGCGAAGCCAACCAGGTCAGCGTCGGTGATGGTCCTGCCAGGACTGCGGAATCGCATGCCGACGTGAAGGTCGTCGTAGGTGTAGCCGAGCGGCGTGCTCATGGGGGTACCTCCGTGGAGAATGGTCGAGAGATTTTGTGACGAAAGAGCGGCGCTAGGAAGGCCTGTGGCGCTAAGGTTGGCCCGGTCAGGAAACAGTTGCCGGCAGTGATGACTGCATGAAGGCGCGGATGATGTCATCGAACGATGAGTCAGCTTCGAGTCCAAGCCCGTTGGCCCGGGTCGTCGTGAACCGGGCGGGCCAACTTCCCACGATCGCGGTGACGTCAGGATCGGCCGTCCAATCGATAAGCGCGCTGAGCTCGTGCCCGGAGACCCTGTCCAAAGCCTCGATCATTTCGCGAGGTGTTGTGGTCAGCGCCGGCAGATTCACGGCCGTCCGGCTGCCCCAAGCGGCGTCGTCCACCGCTGCCGCGCGCAGAATACCTTCGATGGTCCGCTCGGGCGAGGAAAGCGCCAGCTCCGTGTCCGGGGGGACGGGGCACACGGCAGGCAGACCGGCCAAGGGCTCACGAATGATCCCGGACATGAAGCTGGAAGCCGCAGCGTTCGGCGCCCCCGGCCGAACCGAAACCGTCATCAGCCGCACCGAGCGTCCGCGCAGGAATCCCTTGCGGGTGTAATCAGCGACAAGCTGTTCCCCGATGAACTTCTGGATGCCATAGCTGGACTGTGGCCGCGGAAGCGTGTCGTCATCCACCATGCCCACGGAACCCACCGCCGGGTCAGATCCGAAGACCGCCAGCGAACTGGCGAAAACAAGCACCGGCGCACCAGGCAGACGTCGGGCAAACTCCAGAAGGACGCGGGTTCCATCGACGTTCGTCGTCATGCCGAGATCGAAATCCAACTCAGCAGCGCCACTGACAACACCCGCCAAATGGAAGATGCAGTCGACAGGCCCAAGCTGGTCAATCACCTCAGCGAGTTCGCCCGTGATCGTCCGGACTCGTTCATCCACTGCCAGGTCCTGGGCAGGCGGAAACAAGTCAAGAAGCGTAAGCTCCCGCACCGGACCTGCGTCAGAGCCGCCCACCAACACCGCCTCTGCTTCGAGAAGTCGCCGCGCCAAAGCGGTTCCAAGGAAACCTGCGCCTCCAGTAATCAGCACCCTCAAACCCGGCGCAGGGCAATCGTTATCCATGAAAGTCCTCTCAATGATTCGGTGCGTCGCAGGGGCGACGACAAAAGTTCTTGTTCAAGACCACGAACGCAGTAGGCCTCTCTGCGGGACCACGTTCGGCGGACTTAGAAGGCGGAACGCAGAGAAAATGGCGGTCGTTGCCAAGTTCTCGAATCGCTTCTGTATCGATAAAGAGATTTGCATCTCTTTGTCGACATGTCAACAGCTATAGTGAAAATCCCCCGGCAAAGTGTGCCGGTCAGGCCAGCCGCCAGGGAGGCATCCATCGGAATGTCCTAGTAACGCCGGGTTGAAGAGAGAGGCTCTGTCGTCGGAGGCCACCAAGATCGTGTTGCGATGCGGTCGCGAGACATAGCTCGAGGGTTGAAAGACATTGACGCGAGACAGGGCGCCTCGAGCACAGGCAAAGGAAGATGTGGTCTCTTAGGCTTATAAGACGGGGCGGGGTGGAACGCGACGCAGTGGAAGTACACCCCAACCTGACGTCGGGGCGGCCTGACCAGGGAGGATTCGGCCTGTCGACGGAGCTCCGGACTTTGTTTCTGGACACCGAGGCGTCGTCGCCGTCCCTTGCCCGAAGGGTTTCCGTCAAGTCCCGATTCTTTGGACTGTTTCGATGATTCTCGGGCTACCGAACCCGGGTTTCCTGCCCCTCGGACTGTCAGGGTGGAGTCTGAGAGCATCATGATCCACTGTCAATAATCGGAACTTGGGCGTAATTCTGACACCGACCAAGGTCGTCGCGTCGAATTTCGCGCGCCAAATGAAGACGCACGACTGGGGTCCGCAAGTTGCCCCGCGCTGCCCGCCACGCCGTCCAATTCGGCTCTACGGCGAGACGACCTCCGAGGAACCTTTGACGGGTGCGGGCGCGTAGCGGCCCGCAAAGGGGTTCGCGGGGCTGCCGCCGCATTTCCGTGATGAACACGGTCCGGCTTTGCCGCCGTTGGGACCCCGCGGCCGACCAACGGCGCCGAACCAGGTGCGGCCGCCGTCAGCCGCGCCGGCCATCATGGTGGTCGCCATGCTGGTATTGGCGGGGTTTTCGGCAATTCTGAACGGATTAGAAGTAGCTGCGAGAAGCGGCTGCCATACGAACAAAGAAGCACCACCCGAACCCGAGTAAACAAGCAACCTGCAGTTTTCCCATGCCAACTCAAACCTGCCGCGTCGCAACAACCAGCCGTTCAGCTTGAGACGCTGTATGCGCGAGATGCCAACATGTCGCACGCCCGGGGCTCAACTCGTGCGCCAACGGCTTTCGTGGCTGGGTGGCGCACGACTCGGCGGCCCGCGCCTGAAAACTAGGAAGCCCTGTCAGCAGGTGCTGCACTTAGTCAAATTCGCTCAAGAAGATGTCTTCGGTCGGATATCTGTGGGTAAGGCGCTGTCGAAACCAAGGCCCGAAACGAATTGGATCTGTCACGGTAAGTAGAAGCCTACTAGGGTCAAAGGCGACGATGGCTGTCGTCTCCTCAAATGTCAACCCTCCACCCTGCATCAAAGAATTTGGCTCGTGGACTCCATGCGGATCGACATTCGTAGCCGTGGGGATCAGCGCATGGCCAGCTTCATGCGACGCGATCGTGCCCACGAAGTTAGCAAAAGCCAACACCCCAGCCCGCACAATCAACTCGCGGCGTGTCGGCACTCCCACGAAGAATTCGCCGGCGTTTACGGGCGTCCCTCCGAGAGCCGACGCATTTGCATCTTCTGTAGCGAGAGTGTCAAAAATAGCCCGATATATCGGGTGACTGGTGATAAAGCCACCCCTTCTTGTAAATTCGCCCGCAAAAACCTTGGCCAATTTATCAGGGTTGAACGGATCTTGGAGCTGGCGTTCGCAGAAGCCATACTCTGTGTTTGCTGAGTCGTCGTCCAGTCCACCGATCCTTATCATCGTAAAGTTTCCCGGGCCCACGAGTTGTTCGGGTGATGTCAAAACGAAGCGCGCATTCACCCGGTCATAGTTGTTCTTGGCAGTGCGGAGTGCGGCAGTGATTACTGCTGACCTGACTCGGTCATTTACTTCCATTTGTTCCAAGGTAAGCGATGATCCATCAGGATTTGATCGCCGCATTAACCCGAGCCGGGCCAGGTCAATGTCAAAACTTGGTTCAAATCTGAGGAAGAAGAAATGCGGTACAGACAGATCAACGTCTGCGAAGCACGTTGGTGGGACAGTTACTCCCGCACAGTCTCCTCGCTGGAATCGCAGGCGTAGCTTGCCGGGATGCCGAGCGCGTAAAGTAGCCTCGTTTCCATTCCCTACCGGCGCAACGTCTGCGGTTACGGTGCCTCGATACCCGTCCACTGGTTTCAGGCACCATTGCATACTCCCGAAGATGCCCCCGCCTACGGTACCGGCGACAACGGTGACCGCGGTGTCTGATGGTGGGTTGAAACGTAGGGCTGGCCCGCTTGTGGAGATTCTGACGCCGTGGCAGGCCAAGTGCTCGTCGCCGCCGTTTTCCTGGCCGCAGCCTACTGAGAGTGCGTTAACTGCCTCAACGTAGTCGGGATCACCGGGCGCTGTAGGCCGATCCCCTGGCTGAACCCTCGTCCAGGTTGCGAGACCAGTGAGGCCTAACTCATCGATGTTCTCAACGATCAGTTGTTCCTGGCCGTTGTCCTCCGTTCCCACCCTGAATTCGTGTAGTTCATGACCAAAACCGTCACCGCCGAACCAACCGTCGTACCCTCGAATCGCATCCAGCTCAAGTTGTTGAAGATCAGTGTCGAAGTCTCCCGTCGTGAAGTCCGGCAGTACGACGGAAATGGCCGCCAGGCCCTGCTGCTGACGGTTAGCGTTAAAGGCTGCGATGGAATCAAGGAAACGCGATGAGCTACGCACCCGCGCAGGGTACGCAGCCGCTTCGGCGACTTTCTGCTCGAAAAGCTCAATTCCTTTGGCAACATTTAATCTCCAGTTCCATACCTCGTCGGGTGTTGGTTCTGGAATCTGCATCACGCCGACCTTGCCGGTGGGACCGAACAGCGGGCAGAAGTCGTGCCCTCCGTTCGGAAGCGCATCGAATTGCCGTTGCCCGCTCTCCTTGCATGCGATCCGGCGAAGGGTTTCGTGGGGCAGAGCTGCCCCTATATCTGTCCGCAATGGATTTGTGCCATCCATGCCCCCGCTGACGGACGCCGAGACATCACACCCATTAATCATGCCGCTAGCAGAAACAACTACGACACTGCCGCGAATTACATCACCAAAGTCAAGGCTTCCTCCTGGCCCAATGGGAACCTCGAAGACCGTATCGAGATGCACCGGTTGGTGGGGCGGGCAGTCATGAAAAGTGCTCATAACCCTCGCCTGCAGCGTCAGGCCCGATGCCGATCCACCAGCACTGTGGGCAATCACTGAGATAGAGGGCATTTGCGGGGTTGCAGTTATCACATACGGCGGAGGCGGTACCAGCTCGAGGGTGACTTCAGCGAGCCGCCAGCTGACAATAACCGTGAGGCTGGTACGCGGCGTTGGCGGATCCCCCAATGGATTGCCATGGGTTCCAGTGATAACCCGGGTTTCCCCACCTATTCCGCGAACAGTTATGGTGTCACCAGTGGCGTCGCTGACGCCAGGGGGCAATATCAAATTCCCGTTTCCGTCAAACAGAGTACCGACCAATGGCTGACCATCCACCATGACAAATGTATCGTGCGGGCCGGCGCCTACATTCCACTCTATGTTTCCCGCAGGGGCGTCAGTAACCGCAGTTATGATGACTCGCTGACCAGGACAAGGATCATTGATGGATGCGTCGAGGCTGTTCATTCCCATGACGTTTCCCCTCTGAGCGACACGACGGCTCAGCAACCCAATGAAATGGGCTGCGAGGTGTCTATCCGAAAAGGAACTGACATAGCTGTCGAATTAGGTCTTTGTGGAGGGACGCCTCGATGGGAATTCTACGGCGGCGACACCGAACGTGCGAGTGACGATGGATAGGGAATCGACGTTCAGACATTGCTAACTGTGGGTCATCCACGCGGCGTCGGTAGAAATCTCGAGTGGCATGGTGGGTCGCCGAGGCTTCGCACTCGGTTTGTCCCCGTGTCGCCACACTCCGCAAGATAGACGTTTGTCGTATGAGGGCGGTGCCCACGTGGCTGCAGGGCAACCGTCAGATCGCACACTGGCGTCAACGGTCGCAGCTCCGGAGGACCTGGCGAGTTTCGCCGCCACTCCAATCTTGGGTTGATCGTGAGCGGTATCCGGGACTGCGATTCACACAAACTCAATCCCGTCGCCGGCCTTCAGGGTTGCCGTTCTTGCAACCGATCTTGGGCCGCCTCGATGCTGTGAGCTGGCCTGCCGCTGTGCGTCAGTTTGTCAATCTAGGTAGGGGCAGCCATCATGACCAAGCACGATTGAGTTGGGGCAGGCCCACCGCCCTGATAAATGAAGTCGGACACGAGGTCGGCTTCTCCCTCGGATGGAAGGAGGGATGGCTGCACTGTTTCGCAAGAATTCGGAGCCGGGGCAGCATTGGACGATGAGTCGTGGGCGGGGTGGTCAAGTGACATCTCTGCTGACACATTCGCCTCCCTCACGCCGGCTACGCCCCCGGTGGCGGGGGTGCATGACCCAAGAGATGCCAGTGCTGCGGAGACCTCCAGATGATTCCCCTGTCTGGCTACGGGGATAGTTACGAGGGCTGTGGCCCGACGCTTCTACGGCTCGGCCCCCTGGGGATGACATGGCAGCGGATGCTCGGGTATCTTCGCGGTTCCCGATCTGAGCGGAGTCCGGTCCAACCCTCAGGCCCGCCAATAGTTTCGACTATTGGGGCTCCAAGCTGAAAAGAGCCCTATAAGCATCAACGGAGTGGCGGGGCTCTGCGAACTGTCTGCACGTGTGCCTCCGCCTCGTCAGCCGCTGCCGTGCGACACCTTTAGCCCCGCTGACTCAACACTGAAGTTCTCAAAGCGAAGGACTTCGAGAGGAACACCGAGAATTCAAAAAGCTTCCCGAATGGCTGCAAGCGTGGCTCCGCGGAATCATCGTTGGTCGTTTGCAGGCCGCCTGTTTAGCCGTGCATTCAGTGGCTTTGAACCTCGCCAAAGCCACTCTTTCATGCTGTGATGGCTAGTAGTTAAAATGAGACTGTCGCGAGCCATAAATCGGGACATAGGCGTCCTTTCGAGAAAGTATGTTCTAAACCCCGTCCGGGCTGCTGGAAGGTAAACGAAAGTTGACTCTGTTCTCGTTTGTCCCTCTCGAACTGACTTTCCCAGAGACGGTATGGTCCAATGTCATCAATGCTCTCGCCACTGCCTTCTTCACCGCCTCTTTGGTTGCGTGGGGTGCTGCCGTCCTTGTCCATCGTCTGGAGAGCCAGGAGAACCTGCGTCGGGACAACCGATCCAAGACTTTGCTGAAGGAGAGTGAAGACCGGGCCGAACAGCAGAAGCAACTCGACAAGGAACATGATGATCGCCAGCAGCTTAGGGAACACGAGTATCAGATGAGGTCGGCGCTGCGTGAGTCCTACGCCCGGCTTCTAGTCGTCCAGAGACGATCCCGGCAGGAATCCCTGACTCTGTCTCGATTGGGAGAGGGAGAATCCCGCGCCGCTGCGAAGGTTGTTGCTAGACAGGCCCACGACGACTTCATCGACGAGTATCATCGCCTGGCCCTTGATGCCGATCGCTCCATGTGGTTCGAGCTCCGCGCGCTTCGTCACATCCTTGACGACATGCTGAAATACGCCGAGTTAGGAGCCTTTCGGGAATGCGAATCTCTTACGAAAACCGCCAGGGATGCCCGCCAGAATCTCGAAAGAAGCCTAAGGCGACGCTTGGGCCACCCTCCGCTTCAGCGCCGCAACTTCCTAGGGGAAAAGTATGACAAGGCGAGGGGCCTGATGGAACACGCACGTTCCAGGACAAGACACCGTCGAATGACTAGCTGAGCGTTTGCGCCCGGAGAACGGCCGCCGGTCGGGGCAATCGTACTGCGCCTCTTTGGGACCCGGAAGATCTTTGCGGAGCGCTCTGCGGGGATTCTCGAATACAGGGCGACGTGCAAGACGGTGGAGCGATGCATGGGCAGTCAAGGCTGCGCTGTTACAGGGATTTCGGGCTGATCACGGCTTACGTGTCCAATGTAGCCGCTTGTGCACTGTCCACGGCGACAAGGCCGTGCCAGTCTGGGTCTATGAAATCCGACATTGACCAGTTGACCGAGATGAACATCCGTATCGGGCACGAAGAATCTGCTGGCACACGCGAATACTTTGAGGAGAAAGTCCTTGCGGCGGCCTTCGCTATGAGGCGCGGCCTGACGGGCATGGTGGTGGACAGGACAGCTTTCCTAGATGCCGTGAAACCTAGTCCTCCACGTTCGACTCGCATACTCTCCATCTCATTGTTCGGTATGAACCGCGCCACGGTGAACTGCATCGTTACTCAGGAAGGGAAGCAGTATGAGAACTTCCGGCTATTCGTGCGCGAAACTCCCGAAAAACCCTGGAAGCTGCTGGCTTGGGCCAATGAACCGACAACCGCTAGCGGACCGCAGCTGATCCGGGACTATCCGCAATCACCGAGTGACGAGCAGCGACGATGATCAGGCAAGCACACCCCAGCCTGACGTCAGAAACCAGGCACAGGGATGTCAGAACAGGGTCCGTTTCGGCCTTGTCTGACACGGGCTCAAGACGCTCTTAGAGATCAGTCTGACATCACCTGGCCTCACTGAAGCTCTGTTCCGGGTCATGCTGGTCGTCTCGTTGGCTATAGAGTGGCCCGTTTCCCGAACCATCCGATAGCCGCCTCGTGATCGTGACCGCCTCTTGACTTTTAGTTACTGACGGGTAGCTTTAGGGAAGCACTTCGGGACCCCAGCCCGGAGGATTTGCCAAAGAAGCCCCGCACCGCTCTTCGTGAGTCCGGTGCGGGGCTTCCGCTTGCGTGATTCAGGAGAACCGGGCGGGGCGGAACGTGGCCAGCATGGGGTGCTTGTCTCCTGTCAGGATCTCGCCAGCGAGGAGTTCGCCAGCAATGAGTCCGAGTGTGGCACCGGAGTGGGTGAACGCTACGAAGCAGCCGGGCACCTGGCCGAGCTCTCCCAGCACGGGCTCGCCGTCGCCAGGAATGGGCTTGTAGCCGATTTTCCAGCTTGCCGGCTTCAGCTCCGGGTTGCCGGCAATAAGCTTCGACGCTTCATCGGCGAGTTCCTGGACCACATCGTCCGCGATGCTGAACGAGCCATCCGCGTGTTCGGTGATGTGTTCCTCGTACCAGTCGTGGTCCAGAGCGAAGGTGCTGCCCGGGTTTGGGCGGACGGCGGCCCGCGGAGTGTTCATCACGGCCTGGACCTCATGGTCCACCGGCTTGGTCAGCACCAGCATGGATACCGGGGATCCGTTGGGGATCTCCACGCCAAGGGGGGCGACGACGGCGGGCGTCGCTGCCCCGCATGCCACCAGCACCGCGTCGGCGTCGTACGTCTCACCCGCTGCCGTCTCAACGCCCACCGCCCGGCCACCGTCAACGACGACCGACGACTTCCCGGCATTCAGGACCAGCTTGCCGCCGAGCCCATGGAATTCCTCCATCAGGAAATCCACGAGGTCCGGCAGGCTGACCCAGCCCTCACCCGGGTTGAAGATGGCGTTTTCCGGAACAGCGCCCGCATCGATGCCGGGCGTGACCCCGGCGATGTCTCCAGGCGTGAGCAGCTTTGAGTCGTAGCCGATGGACTTCTCGTAGGCATGCCGCGCCTCCGTGGCCTCCCGCTGTCCACCGGCGTTCCACATCAGTCCGCCGCCGAACTGCAGCCACTCCAGACTGGGGTCTGCGGCGAAGAGCGTGCGGTACCTGTCGACGCCGGCAATGCGGAGCTGGTGGTAGGGGGTGGAACGTTCGCCGGCGGAGTTGAGCCAGGAGAGTGAACGGCCGGTTGCTTCGCTGGCCAGGCCGCGTTCGGTCAGCAGCGTGACGGATGCACCTTCGCGGAGCAGGTGGACAGCGGTGGAGACGCCCAGAATACCGCCGCCGATAACGGCGACGTGCTGGGTGGCGGTGGAGGACATGCGTTCTCCCTTTCTGTGGATTTTGGACATGGTTGGGTAGGGACGCGGGGATTTGAGACTGGGTTGCGTCCGGAAAGGATGGGCGGCGGGTCGTCACCGCACCGGGTTGTGAAAGGCGTTGCGGGTCAGGCCAGCGCGTGGATGCCCTCGATGATCCTGAGGACCTCAAGCGGTTCCGCCGGGTCGACGGGAAGGGGGCCCATCCCGCGGAGGGCGGCGGCGAGTTGCACGTAGAACTCGGGGTATGCGCCCCGCTCTGCCGGAACAGGGCTGGTGGCACCGTCCACTCCCAGAAGCCCCCAAGACTCCTGGGGTTCGATGCCGTAGGCGGGGTCGGACGGTTTCGTGCCGGCGGCCAGCGCGGGCTCCTGGGAGTCCAGGCCCCACTTCATGTACCCGGCTTCGGAGCCGAGAACGTGGAAGCGCGGGCCGACCTGGGCTGCCATGCCGTTCATCCATAGCCTGGTGCGGACGCCGGATTCATGCAGGAGGGAGACGAAGGCCTCCGTGTCGGCTGCGTCTGGGTCGGGTCCCCGATTGGCGGTCTCACCATGGCTCCGTGCCACCGGGCCGAACAGCTGGATGGCCTGGTCGATCAGGTGCGCGCCGAGGTCATGAAGGATTCCGCCGCCCTGGGCAAGGGCGGTGCTGTCACGCCAGTTACCGAAGCCCTCCGGCCGCCACCATTCGAACCGTGATTCGAACGTGCGCACCTCCCCCAGACCCTGCCGCTGAAGCAGTTTCCGGAGTGTGAGGAAGTCGGCGTCCCATCTGCGGTTCTGGAACACTGTGAGATGCACACCGGCGTCGGATGCCAGGGCGATCAGCTCCGCGCCCTGGGTGGAGGTGGGCACGAAGGGCTTGTCCACCACGACGTGAAGGCTGTGCGCAATGGCGGCCGCGGCGAGGTCGAAGTGGGTGTGCGGCGGCGTGCCCAGCACCACGAGGTCCAGGTCCGGGGACAGCGCAAACATCTCCTCCGGCGTCGGAACGATCCGCGCCCGGGGGTAGAGCCGCGCCGCCTCGGCGGCCCGTGCCGGATCCGCCGTCACGATCACGTCAAGGGAGTACTGCGGGTCTGCCGCGATCAACGGCGCATGGAAGACCTTGCCGGAGATTCCAAAGCCGACGACGGCGGTCCGGATAGGTGCGGATGTCACCGTCGCCATCACAGCACCTCCGAGAGGAAACGCTGCAGGCGTTCGCTGCGCGGGCTATCGAACAGGTCGGCAGGGGTTCCAGATTCGACGACTTCGCCTTCGTCCATGAAAACAACCTGGTCGGCGACCTTGCGGGCGAAGCCCATCTCGTGGGTGACGACGAGCATGGTCATCCCGCGGCGGCCGAGCCCGGCCATCAGGTTCAGGACGCCCTTGACCAGTTCCGGGTCCAAGGCGCTGGTCGCTTCATCGAACAGCATCACTTCCGGTTCCATGGCCAGCGCCCGGGCGATGGCCACCCGCTGCTGCTGGCCGCCGGACAGGTCGCGGGGGCGGTGGTCGGCGCGCTCGGCAAGGCCCACTTCGGCCAGCCGGCGGCGGGCGCGTTCCATGGCCTCGGCCTTGGGCATGCCCTTGACGCTCCAGAGGGCAAGGGCCACATTCTCCAGCGCGGTGTGGTCCGGGAAGAGGTTGAAGTGCTGGAACACCATGCCGATGCGGCGCCGCAGGGTGTCCGGCTTGACCTGCAGGGCGCTTTCACCGGCCAGCAGCACGTCGCCGCTCTTGGGTTCATGCAGCCGGTTGACGCCGCGCAGCAGCGTGGACTTGCCGGAACCGGACGGGCCGATGATGCAGGTGGTGGTACCAGGGGCCACGGAGAGGCTGACGTTGCGGAGCACGTCAATGTCGCCGTAGGCCATGGTCAGGTTCCGCAGTTCCAGGCTTGAGCCGTGGAATGTTTCGGTAACAGGGGCGGCCTGGCTCCCGCTCTTGCTGGTGCTTGGGCTGGTGAGGTTCATGTGTTGCTCCCGGTGGTGAGCGGCGAGGCCGCGTCGAGTTCCTTGACTTCCTTCAGGCCGGATGTGGGCGCGGTGGGCCGGCGGCGGCCGGTGCGGAACCTGTTGTCGAAGTAGTTGACCAGGTGGGTCAGGGGCACGGTGATCACAAGGTAGAAGATGCCGGCCATTACCAGGGGCGAGAGGTTTCCCGACAGCACGGCGGCGTCCTGGCCGACGCGGAATAGTTCGCGTTCGCTGACCAGCAGGCCCAGGAAGTACACCAGGGAGGAGTCCTTGACGATGGCGATGAACTGGTTGACCAGGGCCGGCAGGACCCGGCGGACGCCCTGGGGAACCACCACCAGGGCCATGGATTTGGCGTAGCTCATGCCCAGGGCGCGGCAGGCCTCACCCTGGCCCTTGTCCACGCTGAGGATGCCGGCACGGAAGATTTCGCCGATGTAGGCGCTGGCGATCAGGCTCAGCGCGATGATGCCCAGGGGGTAGGGCGAGGGCCCGAAGACCGACTGGCTGAACCGGGCGAAGCCCTGGCCGATCAAGAGGATGGTCAGGATGGCGGGCAGGCCGCGGAAGAGGTCGGTGTAGATACGGGCCGGAATACGCAGCCAGCGGGAACGGGAGATACCCATGACCGCAACCACCATGCCCAGCACGACGCCAAGGATGGTGGCGGCCACGGAGATGATCAGCGTGTTGAGAAGGCCAACCCCGAGGAGTTGGGGCAGCACCTCGAGCATTGCTTCAAAATCGAAGAAGGTGCGGCCGATGATGTTGAGCCAGTCCATTGATTGCTCTCAGACGTTAGTTGTTGAATTCGTGAGCCGGGTTGGATGTGTTGTCTGCCGGGCGGGCGGCCTGTACGCGGCCCGCCCGGCGGAGATCCGTTGCCGGACCTGACCCCGCTTACTTGCTTGCGGTGGGAGCCGGCGTGGCGGTCTGCTCGGCCTTGGGCAGGTATTGCTCCGGCATCGGGGAGCCCGGGAACCACTTCTGGTAGAGCTTCTTCCACGTGCCGTCTTCCATTGCTTCGGCGAGGCCCTTGTTCAGCGCTTCCTTGAAAGCGGGCTTGTCCTTAGCGATGGCGAAGCCCGCGGGGGCGTCAAAGGACGGAATGTCCGCAGCGCTGACCAGTCCGTACTGCTCCTGGTAGGCCTTGGCTGCCTCGTAGTCGAGGAAGTGGGCGTCCACGGAGCCGCTGTTGACGGCTGCGATGGCGGTGTTGTTGTCCGGGAAGCGCACCAGGTTGGCGGAGGTGAAGTTCTTGACGGCGTACGCTTCCTGGAGCGTCCCCTGCACCACGCCCAGACGCTTGCCGTTCAGGCCGTCCGCGTCCTTGACGCCGGAGGTCTTGGTGGTGATGACCGTCAGGTAACCGGCGAGGTAGCCGTTGGAGAAGTCGACGGTTTCCTTGCGCTTGTCCGTGATGCCGATGGCAGCGACCCCGACGTCGAACTGCCCGTTGGCTACGGCGGCGAGGAGTCCGGAGAAGTCCTGTCCGGTGAAGACCACTTTGTCTACGCCGGCACGGTGGGCCACGTCCTTGAACAGTTCGACGTCGAAGCCGGTGAAGTTACCCTGTGCGTCGGTGAAGGTGTACGGCTTGGAGTCACCCAGGCTGGCCACCCGGATGGTGCCAGGTTCGATCAGTCCGTACGGGTTGTCGGCCGGGCTCGAGGTGGCGGAGGATGATCCGCCGCAGCCGGAGAGGGCGAGGATGGCCGCCAGGGCTGCCGCAGCCACTGCTGCCGGACGGAAGTTCAGTTTGATCACAGCGTTGTCCAATCGTGGGAGGGAGGGCGGTGCTGTCAGGGCCGCCGAAGGATTTTGGTCGATGAAGCTCTTGCTGAGTCCGGTCTCAGTCCCTACGATTGAGACCGGACTCACATCGATTGCTAGAAATGTAGCGGAACTCACAAGCGGCGTCAACAGCCCCTCTGAAAGGTGAACATGAGCAGTGACGGAGCAAGACGGCGGGACGTAACAGTTGCCGACGTCGCAAAAGCTGCCCAGGTGTCCAAGGCCCAGGCCGCGCGTGCGCTGGGCAACTACGGGGCCGTCAGCGAGGACGTCCGCGAGCGGGTGCTCGCCGCCGCAGAGGAGCTGAACTACCGGCCCAACGAGCTGGCCCGAAGCATGAACACCGGGAAATCGAACACCATCGGGGTGGTCGTGGGCGATATCGAAAACCCGCATTTCGGACTGGCCACCAGAGGGATCACGGACACCGCGAAGAAGAGCGGGTTCAACGTCATCCTGATCAACACGGACGAGGACACCGCCGCCGAAGTGGATGCTGTCCGCGTGCTGCTCGACAAGAGGGTCGACGGCCTGATCGTCGCACCGGCGTCGTCGGTGGAGACCCAGCACCTGCGGCGGGTCCACGAAGCGGGCCGGCCCCTGGTGCTGCTCGACCGCTCGGCAGAAGACCTCGCAGTGGAAACCGTCGCCGTCGACATGACCGTGATCTCCTACGAATCCACCAATTACCTGCTCGACGCCGGACACCGAAGGGTGGCCTTCATCTCGACGCTGCGCTCCGATACCGTTTTTTCCGCCGGAATGCGGCTGGGTTCGTCGCAGATTTCGGACCGCCTGGAAGGGATGCGGCGCGCGTTTGCTGACTCGGGGCACAACTTTCCGGAAGATCTCGTGCGGCTCAATGCCGGTGACGCCGGCTCCATCCGGAAGCTCACGCGTGAGGTGCTGCTGGGCGCAGATCCGGCCACCGCCGTCGTGGCTTCCGATGGCCTGATCGCTCTCAGCGTGGTGGAAGCCATCCAGGAAATGGGACTGCGCATCCCGGAGGACGTGTCATTCCTGATGTATGACGACTTCGCGTGGACCCGCCTGACCACACCTCCGCTGACCGTCGTGTCCCAGCCCGTTTACGAGATGGGAGCCGCGGCGGCGGCCGCCCTGATCCGGCAGATCGAGGGCCGCCCGCCGCTGGTGCCGGCGCCGGAGTTCAATGCCGCCCTGGTCCACCGGGGCTCGGTGGGGGCGGTGCCAGGCACCTCCGGTTCCGGTCCCGCTCATTCAGCGTCGCCGTCGTCCTCCGTCTTGCCTTCCTTCAGGAGCAGCGCAGTGCCCTGATAGGCGGCCAGTTCGAGGAAGAAGCTGTGCAGGTCATCGACCTGGCCCACGGTCTCGCCGCTGAAGAGGTCGTGGACGCTGCTGCCGGGAACCAGGTGGGTGGACTGGATACTGCCTGAGATGTCCTGGCCGGAGAAGTTGAGGACAGTGACCTGCAGGTTTCCGTCCCCCAGCCGGTTGACCATCACGAGCAACCCGCGCTGGGACACCTCCGGCACATCCAGCAGGGTGCTGGTGGCGATCCCGCTCTGCTCCCGCACCTCAAGGATTTTCTGCAGCCGCCGGGCGAAGGAGGCCGGGTCCTTGAGCTGTTCCGGCAGCGGACCGTAGAGGCTGCGGGCCCGCGGCATGCCCGCGGAGGAAGCCTCCGCCTCGGGGCTGGTGCCCATGATGTCGTGCGCACCGCGGTTGATCCAGCGCGTGTCCCCCTGGGCCGTGAGCTCCCGCACCCTCTGGCGGTCCAGGGCCGTGACGCCGGTGAGGTCCCAGCCTGACAGGGCGAAGACGCCGGGCTGGAGGGCGTTGTACATGGACAGCAGGATATGGGCGTCCAGGATTTGGGCCTGCTGTTCTTCGGTGAGGTTCTCCGGGTCCTTAATGCCCAGGGCCGCCATGATGAAGCTCGCCGTGGTGCAGGCGATGCCGTTCGTGGTGAACAGGGCGTTATAGGGGGTCTCCGGGCCGGTCAGCCGTTCCCGCAGGGTTTGCTGCACATGCTCGGCAACTTCGGCGCCGGTGAGTTCCTGGCCGTTGAGTTCGAACACGTCGTCCTTGTGGCCGGCCGCGAAATGGACCAGTTCGTAGGTCAGTTCGTCGTGGTTCTGCAAGGCGTGCACCAGGGACGCCTGGTCCACGCCGATCTCCATGGCAAGCCGCAGCGTCAGGCGCAGGAACTCGGTGTCCGCGGTCACCAGCGCATAGTGGTAGGCCGGCCTGGTCACGAAGTCGTAGGAAAGGTCCGGGCCCGACTCCGAGGTGGCCTTGATGTCGTCGATGGTCAGGTTGAGTTCCTGGAAGGAGAACCCGCCGACCTTGCGGATCATGGATCCGATCAGCTGGTTTGCCGCCTCGGACAGCGGGTGCCCTTCGGACCAGCCCGGCTGTTCCTCGGCGCTTTTCTCCACGCCCAGGAACCCGTTGGCATCCAGCCGGAGCGCACCCGTGCCCAGGTCGAGGAGCGAGTGCAGGGCGTCCCCCACCACCAGTCGCATGCCCGCAAAGGTGGGATCCAGCCAGTTGATGGACGGCTGGCCGGCCTTGAAGTAGTGCAGGTACACCCAGCGGCGGGTCTTCCCGGCCGTGTCCACAATGGGCCGCGTGGCGCTCCAGTTGGTCTCCTTGACCCCTGGTTCATAGAAGATCACGCGTTGCAGCCGGCCGATGATGTACCCGGCCTTTTGCAGTGCCTGCTCCGCGTCCGGGCTGATGTTGACCGAGTCTTCGCCTTCGGGGACGTCGGGCAGCAGGTGCCAGTCCTCTTCCGGGATGTCGATCATGTGGTAGATGCCGGGGTAGTCCCGGAAGTTCATCTCGGCCAGGCGGAAGTCGGCCCCCTTGCCGGTGTGGCCGGGAACAATGTCGTCGATGACGGTGCCGTCATGCTCGACGGCAACCTCGCACATCCGGCGGAATTCATCCTCGGTGCCAAACACCGGGTCGATCGCCATGCTGATGCGGTCAAAGTGCCCGTCCACACTGGGCGTTTGGGTCCAGCCACTGATGCCGCCGGCGAGCTTGACCGGGCCGGTGTGCAGGCCCCTGATCCCGATCTCGCGGAAAGCATCCCACAGTTCAGGATCTCCCAGGGCTGAGAGGAAGGACTGGCCCGGCCGGGTGATAAAGGACAGCGGGTACGCGGTAAACCAGACGGGTGCGCGTTCCACGGCCGCCCGCGGGTTCGGATGGGCGTACGAGTGCTGCCACATGCTGGCCTGGCCGGACAGCTGGCGCGCCATCACATTGGCGTCCCCCAGCATGGCCTGGTTCCGCAGCCACTCGACATAGGCCGCATTCCGTCCGTCGAACTCGAGCGACGGACGGTCGGCAAAGAACTGCCGGCGGCGGGCAATTGGCCGCAGCGCCTTGGGACGGGCCGGATAGAACTGCTCGTCGTAGGTGATGTCAGCGGCCTCGGTTACTTCCGGCGCTTCAGTTGCCCCGGGCACTTCGGGCACTTCCGTCTGCGGACCTCCGGCTCCCGGATCAGCCGGAGCCGCTTCCCCGGGCGGCACCGCTCCTGTGCCGGCCCCGAAACCGTTGGTCTCGCCGTCGAACTCGTCGGCTGCTGAACCGATCTTGCTGAAGCTTGCTTCCCGCACAGACTTCTCCTTTGTCGGTGGTTCCTGCGTGGCACCTCCCCCAGGGGTGTTCTTCAAGTCCTTCCGTACCCCGGCGTCCTGAGAGTATTCACGCTTGTCCGCTCCGCCCACCCTATGCTGACTGGGGCCGGAATCAACAGCTCCCACACGGGCGGTGACGCACACTGTCCTCCGTGGCTCCGTCCCACCGGGTAACAAGGTGGAGGATACGGCTGAGGCGGGCCGGGATCCTGTTCGGATACCGGCCCGCCTCCTGCCGCGTGGTGCTTCGGGTACTAAAACTGGCCGCCGTCGGCCTTCACGGCCAGAACGGGACGGTCGGCCTGCATGAGGATGCGCTGGGCGTGGCTGCCCAGGATGAACTTGCCCACCTGCGTGCGGTGGCGCAGCCCGATGACAATCAGGGAGGCATTTTCCTCCCGGGCGACGTCGAGGAACTCATCAGCCAGGTCATGCTGGTAGGGCGGCTGGATCACCCTGGCCGTGACTCCTGCTTCCTCGGCCCGCCTGGAGGCCTTGGCCAGGACATCGTCCGGTGCCACCGACTTGTCCACCAGGGCGCCTTCCCGGGCGGAGTTGACGATCACCAGCTCCTGGTTCCGGAGCCGGGCCTCGGCGATGCCGGCCGCGAGGGCAGCCTCCCCCGCCGGGGTGGGGACAAATCCAACGATGATGCTCATACCTTTTCCTTGATCTTTGCGGCGGGAGTAACTGCGGACGCCTTGCGCTTGGCCAGCGCGGAGCGGATGGCCGGGAGGGCGGCCACGACGACGAACACGATGAGGAGCGTGGCGGAGATGGGCCGGCCGAAGAAGCCCAGCGGATCACCGCCGAACACCAGCAGCGAACGCCGCAGCGAGCTTTCGAGCAGTTCGCCCAGGACGAAGGCCAGCACCAGCGGGCCGGGCTCGAAGCCGAACTTCTTCATCAGGTAGCCCACGATGCCGAAGACCACCACGAGGGTGACGTCGAACATGCTGTTGTTGATGGTGTAAGCGCCGAGCAGCGTAATCAGCGCCGTGATGGGTGCCAGGATGGCGGCACGGACCCGGAGGATCTTAACGAAGATGCCCACGAGCGGCAGGCTCATGATCAGCAGCAGGATGTTGCCGATGTACATGGAGTTCACCACGCCCCAGAACAGATCAGGGTTCTCGTCCACGAGCTGCGGACCGGGGGTGACGCCCTGGATCAGCAGCGCGCCGAACATCAGCGCCATGGTGGCGTTGGCAGGGATGCCAAGGGTGAGCAGCGGAATAAAGGAAGACGTCGCGGCTGCGTTGTTGGCAGTTTCCGGTCCCGCAACACCTTCCGGCGCGCCCTTGCCGAAACGCTCCGGCTTTTTGGCCCGCTTCTTCTCCATGGCGTAGGAGGCCATCGAGGCGATGGTGGCACCTCCGCCGGGCAGGATGCCCAGGAAGAAGCCGAGCACTGACCCGCGGCCGATCGCACCGGACGCCTGCTTGAGGTCGCCCCGGCTGGGCCATACGTTTGCGACGGCGGAGGGGGCCTTGGCGGCGCGGTGGCGCTCCTCGAGGTTGTAGAGGATCTCGCCGAGGCCGAAAATGCCCATGGCGATCGGGACGAAGCCGATGCCGTCGGCCAGCTGCAGGCTGCCGAAGGTGAACCGGTTTTCACCGGTGAAGACGTCCCGGCCAACCGTGGCGAGCAGGAGCCCGATGGCGGCCGCGATAAGTGCCTTGGCCTTTGCTCCGCTGCTGATGGTGGCCACCAGCAGGATGCCCAGCAGCGCCAGGGCGGTGTATTCGGGTGCCCCGAAGTCCAGGGCGAAGCTGGCCACGATCGGAGCCAGGAAGGTGAGTCCAACGATGGCAGCGGTGCCGCCGACGAACGAGCCGATGGACGCCAGGCCGAGGGCCGTGCCGGCTTTTCCGTGTTTGGCCATCTGGTAGCCGTCAAAGACCGTGACCACCGAGGACGCCTCGCCGGGCAGGCGCAGGAGCACCGAGGTGATCGTGCCGCCGTACTGGGCGCCGTAGAAGATGCCGGCCAGCATGATGATGGCGGTGACGGGCTCCACGTTGTAGGTGAGCGGAAGCAGGATGGCGATGGTTGCCGCGGGCCCCAGACCGGGCAACACGCCGATCAGCATGCCGATAACGACGCCGATCAGGCAGTACAGCAGATTGGTCGGCTCCAGGACGACTGCAAATCCGTTGATCACGGGATTCAGGAAATCCACGGTGGTCTCCTAGAAGAGGTGGGGAATGGAAGTGTTGAGCGCCAACACGAAGATGCCGTAGAAGGCTGCCACCACGAGGGCGCTGACCAGGAGCGTGGAGCGCCAGGTTTCGCCGCCAAGGAACCGCATCCAGATGATGCACAGCACCAGGGCCGGCAGTTCGAAGCCGATCAGCGGCATGAGTGCCACCATCGCGGCCAGGGTGACCAGGCCCGTCAGCGCGGCCAGGGACATGCGGGTGAACTTCTCCGCGTCCCGGTTGCGCCGGCCCATGACCAGCTGGAACAGCCCGAGGGCCGCCAAGACGCAGCTGATCATGAAGGGCCACAGGCCCGGCTGGGGTGCGGACGGTGTGCCCAGGCCCATGGCGATGGACAGGACAACGGCTCCGACGCCAACGCCGATGACCACCAGGGAGGACGCCACGTTGGCCAGCGCGCCGGCGGCAGGGGGCTTTTCTTCCTCCCACTGGGCTGCCAGCTGTTCGGGGGTCAGATCGTCAAGCTCTTCGGCGGGAAGGTTGCTGCCGTTCCCGGCGGGGGAAACAGCGTTCGGGCTGCTCCCCCCGCCGGGTACCGGTGTTGCTGCCTGCACTGGACTCACTTGTTTCCGGCGAGGCTGATGTCGTACTTCTCCACCAGGGCCTTGTACTTGGCTGCGTAGTCCTTCCATTGGGTGACTACTTCCTCACCGGAGATCTCCTTCGGCGTCAGCATGTTCTTCTTGTTGAACTCCTTGTAGGAGTCAGACTTCAGGGTTTCCTGGATGGCGGCGAGGAGCTTGTCCTTGACTTCCTGCGGGGTTCCCTTCGGAGCGGCGACGGCGCGGTACTGCGCGACCGGGACGTCATAGCCGGATTCCTTGGCGGTGGGAGTGTCCGGAAGGAAGGAGTTGCGCTCCTCCGAGAAGACGAGCAGCGGGGACACCTTGCCGGCCTCGATCTGCGGCATGGCCTCGCCGAGCTGGATGGTGGCCAGTTCAACCTGGTTGCCCAGGACGGCGGTCAGGGCGGGCTTGCCGCTGTCGAAGGGAACGTCGGTGCCCTTCACGTTGGCCTGCTTGAACAGGACAGTCTGGGCCAGCTGGCTGCCGGTGCCGACGCCGGTGGTGCCGTAGGTGACGTTGCGCCCGGCGGAGGTTACATCCTTGATGGACTTGAAGCCGGACTTTTCGCTGGCGACCAGCACGTAGTCGTCCTGCGACAGGCCGGTGATGATGTCGAAGTCATCGATGTTGACGGCCTCGTCCTTGGTCACGGCCAGCGGGGTGATGGTGATCAGGGAAGCGGTCAGCAGCAGCAGGTTCTGGCCGTCGGCGGGCTTGCCTGCCACCTCCTTGCTGGCCAGCGCGCCGTTGGCACCGGGCTTGTTCACCACCGGCATCGGGGCGCCGAGCGGCTTGGCCGCACCTTCCGAAATTGCCCGGGCGATGAGGTCCGTGCTTCCGCCCGGTGCCTGGCCCACGGTCAGGGTCACCGGGCCGTTGGGGTACTTGGATGAGTCAGCGCTGCCGCCGGAAACGTTGCCGCACGCGGTCAGGGCCAACAGGGTGATGGCGGACGCCGCGCCAAGAACAGCACGGCGGGTGGGGAAGTGCATCATTGAAACTCCTCATTTGCACCGCGGGCTGCCTCAGCCCGCAGGGGGATGTGAACCCGGTCACTGCCGGTTCGCTAGGACGAGTTTAGGGAGGCGCTATGATGCATGTCTAAGCCCAAATATGCATCAAGTAATACCGGGAGGGCATCATGTTTACCTTCGACCAGCTGACCGGGTTCATCGCCGTCGCCGAGGAACTGCACTTCGGCCGGGCTGCCGAGCGGCTCAACATGACCCAGCCGCCGCTCAGCCGCCAGATCCAGAAGCTGGAGAAGACCGTGGGGGCCGAACTGCTCGAGCGGGACAACCGCCGGGTGGAGCTGACGGCAGCCGGACGCGCGTTTCTTGACGAGGCACGCAGGCTGATGGCGCTGGCCAGCAGGGCACCCGTGACGGCACGGCGGATCGCCTCCGGCCGCCAGGGCCACCTGCGCATCGGATTCACCGCCGCGAGCGGCTTCAGCATCCTCGGGCCCCTGCTCGAGGAGATCGGCGCCATCGTTCCCGAGGTGGACATCGACCTCCAGGAACTCGTGACAGGTGAACAGATCCAGGGGCTCCTCACCGGCGAGCTGGACCTCGGCCTGGCACGGCCGCCCTTCGACACGGAAGTCTTCGACTCCCACCTGCTCTACCGCGAATCCATGGTGCTGGCCGTTCCCGCCTCGCATCCGCTGGCGGGCCTGAAGCGGGACATCCGGAACGAGGACTTCAAGGACGAACCCCTCATCATGCACTCGCCCACGGAGGCCCGGTACTTCTACGACCTCGTGGTCCGCCTGCACGATATCCGGCACGAGAACGCGGTGCACACCGTCAGCCAGATCCTCACCATGGTTTCGCTTGTGGCCGCCAAGCGGGGCGTGGCCTTTGTGCCGCACTCGGCAACGGCGCTGGGCATCCGCGGTGTTTCCTTTCTCCGGCTGGCCAGCAGCGAGGAAGAGCCCGTGGAGCTCCATGCCATCTGGAACCGGGACGCCAAGAACCCCGCCCTGGTGCGGCTGCTGCGAGACCTGGAGTTTGCCGGCGGATAGGCTGCGAACGTTCATGGACTCAATGCGCGGAGGGTATCAATGGATTCAAAAATGCACTTAGACAGGCATGGACGGGGGTCCCTACTCTGAAAAGGAATCACCCCACCTCCGCCGCCTCCGGCACCGACTCCAAGGACATCCCGTGGCAAAACTTTCACCCCAGGAACTGGCCAACACCCTCAAGGACGGGCTGCTGTCCTTCCCCGTGACTTCGTTCGATGCAGAGCTGCAGTTCGACGAGGAGAACTACCGCAAGCACCTGGCGTGGCAGGCCAGCTTCCCGGTCGCCGGCCTTTTCGCCGCCGGCGGCACGGGCGAGGGCTTCTCCCTCACCCCGGCCGAGTCTGCCCGCGTGGTCCGTGCCGCCGTCGAGGAAGTCGGCAACACGGTCCCCGTCCTGGCTTCCGCCGGCGGCTCCACCGCCCAGGCCATCGAGAACGCCAAGGCTGCCGAGGCCGCCGGCGCCGAGGGCATCCTGCTCCTGCCGCCGTATCTGACCGAGGCCGACCAGGGTGGCCTGATCGAGCACGTCAGCGCCGTCTGCAGCGCCACTTCCCTGGGCGTGATCATCTACAACCGCGCCAACGCCATCTACAAGGACACCACGGTGGCCACGCTGGCCGACCGGCACGAAAACCTGATCGGCTTCAAGGACGGCGTGGGCGACCTCGAGCACGACGCCCGCGTCTACGCCAAGCTCGGCGACCGCCTGTTCTACCTCGGCGGCCTGCCCACGGCGGAGACCTTCGCGCTGCCGCTGCTGCAGCTGGGCATGAGCACGTACTCCAGCGCGATGTACAACTTCGTTCCGCAGTTTGCACTCGACTTCTACCGGGACGTCCGCAACAACGACCGCGTGGCCGTCAACCAGAAGCTCAACGACTTCGTCATCCCCTACCTGGACATCCGCGACCGCGTGAAGGGCTACGCCGTCTCCATTGTCAAGGGCGGCCTCGACGCGATCGGCCGTTCCGCCGGCGGAGTCCGTCCCCCACTGCAGAACATGGCGGAAAAGGACCTGGCCGACCTCAAGGAACTCATCGCCAGGGTTTCCTAGTCGACCGTTTCCTGACGGCCCACACCACCTGTATTTAGGAGGAACAACCGTGCCCCTTACCGGACACTCCCTGATCGCTGGACAGACCGTTGCCGGCGAAGGCAAGACAACCTTCGCCTTCAACCCGGCCAGCAACGAACAGCTCGAGCCCGCCTACACCCTGCTCACCGAGGAGCAACTCAGGGCTGCCACCGCCGCGGCGGCCGAGGCCTTCGCGTCCTTCAGCACGCTGGACCCCGAAACCCACGCCGCGTTCCTGGACGCGATCGCGGACAACATCGAAGCGATCGGCGATGAACTGATCGTCCGCGCCGGCCAGGAAACCGGCCTGCCCGCCGCCCGCCTGACCGGCGAACGCGCCCGCACCACCGGCCAGCTGCGGCTCTTCGCCAACGTGGTCCGCCAGGGCGACTTCCGCGGTGTGCGCATCGACCCGGCCCTGCCGGACCGCACGCCCCTGCCGCGCGCTGACATCCGCCAGCGCCAGATCCCGCTGGGCCCGGTCGCCGTCTTCGGTGCCAGCAACTTCCCGCTGGCCTTCTCGACGGCGGGCGGCGACACCGCGTCTGCCCTCGCCGCGGGCTGCCCCGTGGTTTTCAAGGCCCACAACGCCCACCCCGGCACCAGTGAGCTGGTGGGCCAGGCCATCGCCAAGGCCGTCCGCGACGCCGGCCTGCACCCGGGCGTCTTCTCCCTCATCTATGGCCCCGGTTCCAGCATCGGCCAGGCCCTCGTCGCCGACCCGGCGATCAAGGCCGTCGGCTTCACCGGCTCCCAAAGCGCAGGCATCGCGCTGATGCGCACCGCCGCCGCACGCCCGGAACCGATCCCTGTCTACGCGGAGATGTCCTCGCTCAACCCGGTGTTTGTCTTCCCCGGCGCCCTGGACGGCCCGGCCGAACAGATCGATGCACTGGCACAGCAGTACATCACCGCCGTGACCGGCAGCTCGGGTCAGCTGTGCACCTCCCCCGGCCTGCTGTTCGCCCCCGCCGGTGAGGCGGGCGACAAACTGGCTGCCGCCGTCGGCCGCGCTGTTGCCGCCTGCGCCGGCCAGACAATGCTTACTGCAGGGATCGCCGATTCCTGGAACTCCGGCACCCAGGCGCTCGGCGCCGCTGAGAACGTGACCGTCGTCGGGACCGGAACCCCCGGCCCCACCGAGAATGCACCGGCACCGGCCATCTACGGCACCGAAATCCGCGACTTCATCACCAACGAGGTCCTGCACACTGAAATTTTCGGCGCCGCATCCCTGGTGATCCGCTACTCCTCCGCCGAGGAACTCGTCGAGGCGGCCAACCGGCTCGAGGGGCAGCTCACCGCGTCCCTGCAGCTCACCGAAGAGGACTACCCGACGGCGGCACAACTGATCCCGGCGCTGGAGCAGAAGGTGGGGCGCATCATCGTCAACGGCTGGCCCACCGGCGTCGAAGTCGGCCACGCCATGGTCCATGGCGGCCCCTTCCCGGCCACCTCTGACACACGCACCACCTCCGTGGGTACGCTGGCCATTAACCGGTTCCTCCGGCCCGTGGCCTATCAGAATCTGCCGCAGGAACTCCTCCCGGCAGCCCTCCAGGACGCCAACCCGTGGCACCTGAACCGCCGGATTGACGGCACCGTTGTGGCCGCTGAAGAGAAAGAGGAGGTCAACGCATGACCGCCCAGCCGACAATTGCGCGCGTAGAGGTCGTCCCGGTTGCGGGTTACGACAGCATGCTGATGAACCTCAGCGGTGCCCACGGGCCGTTCTTCACCCGGAACGTGGTCATCGTGACCGACTCCGACGGCCGGACCGGCCTCGGCGAGGTCCCCGGCGGCGAGAAGATCCGCACCACCATCGAGGAAGCCGGTGCGCTGATCGCCGGCAAGCCGGTGGCCCGCTACCGCTCGCTGCTGCGCGAAATCACCGCTGAGTTCGCCGACCGTGACGCCGGCGGCCGCGGCCTGCAGACCTTCGACCTGCGCACCACCGTCCACGCCGTCACCGCCGTCGAGTCCGCACTGCTGGACCTGCACGGCCAGTTCCTTGGCGTCCCGGTGGCCGAACTGCTGGGCGACGGCCAGCAGCGGACCTCTGTGCCGATGCTCGGATACCTGTTCTTCATCGGTGACCACAAGCGGACGGACCTGCCGTACCTGGTGGAGGAATCGCCGTCGGACCGGTGGGAAGAACTGCGCCGCCAGGAGGCGATGACTCCCGAGGCAGTTGTGGCGCTGGCCGAGGCGGCGCAGGAGCGCTACGGCTTCAGCGACTTCAAGCTCAAGGGCGGCGTGCTGTCCGGCGACGACGAAGTGGACGTGGTGACGGCGCTGGCCAAACGCTTCCCCGATGCCCGTGTCACCCTGGACCCGAACGGCGGCTGGCTCCTCGAGGAGGCCATCCGGCTGGGCAAGCGCATGCAGGGCGTCGTTGCCTATGCCGAAGACCCGTGCGGCGCTGAAGGCCGCTTCTCCGGCCGCGAGGTCATGGCTGAATTCCGCCGGGCCACCGGGCTGAAGACCGCCACCAACATGATCGCCACGGACTGGCGGGAAATGTCCCACGCCATCCGCAGCAACGCCGTGGACATCCCGCTGGCGGACCCGCACTTCTGGACCATGCACGGTTCGGTCCGGGTGGCGCAGCTGTGCAACGAGTTCGGCCTGACCTGGGGCTCGCACTCGAACAACCACTTCGACATCTCGCTCGCCATGTTCACACATACCGGCGCGGCGGCTCCCGGCGAGATCACCGCCCTGGATACGCACTGGATCTGGCAGGACGGTCAGGGCCTGACCAAGAACCCGCTGCAGATCAAGGGCGGCGCCATCGAGGTTCCGGACGCACCCGGCCTTGGCATCGAGCTGGACCGCGCGGCCCTGGACAAGGCGCACCAGCTGTACCTGGAGCACGGACTGGACGCCCGCGACGACAGCATCGGCATGCAGTACTACATCGACGGCTGGTCCTTCGACCCGAAGCGGCCCTGCCTCGTCCGTTGAGCGCAACTCCCGTACATACAGATAAATAGAAGGGCAGAGTGTGGGCGGCGTCGTCTCCGGAATCCTCATCGTTTCTGCAGTCATCGCCGTCGGTTACCTCGCTGCCAGGTTCCGTATTCTGGGTCCCGAGGTCCAGGGCGCGCTGACCCGCAGCGCGTTTTACATCACTAACCCTGCCCTGCTTTACACCGTCGTGGCCGGCTCGGACATCCGGGCCGCACTCGGAACTGACGCCCCACTGGCGCTGCTTTCAGCAGCGGCAGTGGGGCTTCTTTACTGGCTGCTGAGCTTCCTGTTCTTCCGCCGCCCGGCTGCGGAAACCGCCGTCGGCGCGATGGCCAGCAGCTACGCCAATGCCAACAACATCGGCATTCCGGTCTCGCTGTACGCCGTCGGCACCGCGCAGCATGTGGCCCCGGTGCTTTTGGTGCAGCTCCTGGTCCTGGCCCCCTTCTACCTCACGCTGCTGGGAGTGTTCTCCGGCGCCCGGATCTCGTGGAAGAAGGTGCTGCTCCAGCCGCTGTCCAACCCCATGATCATCGCCTCGGCCCTCGGCGTACTCGTTGCGCTGACCGGCTGGCAGGAGCCGGAGCTGCTGCGGAAGCCGATCGACATGCTGGCCGGCGGGGCGGTTCCGATGGTGCTGCTCGCCTTTGGCCTCTCGCTGGCCGGCCGCGCGCCGCTGCAGAAGGATGACGGCCGCACCGAGACCCTCGTGGCCACGTTCCTGAAGATTGCCGGCATGCCCGTGATCGTCTGGCTGCTGGGGCGCTTTGTCTTTGGCCTCGAGGGGCAGCATCTGCTGGCCAGCGTGATCATGGCGGCCCTCCCCACTGCACAGAACGTCTTCCTGTTCGCTTCCCCCTACGGGCGCGGCATGACTGTGGCCCGGGACGTGATCCTCTGCACCACCATCCTGTGCGTAGGCGCGCTGCTGGTGGTTGCCTGGGCAGCGGGATAGGTGAAGGGCCGTGCAGCGGTCCCGGCCCTTCGCTGAGAGCAGGGTTTTCACAAGGTGCAGGGGCGAATATTGGATATGTCCTTGAAGGGAGGCAGCTTCGGCTCCTTCGCGCAGGACTGCCGGGTCCGGCTTCCTCAGGTGCTGGACCCGGCCACACTGCCGCTTCCGGATGCGGGGATTCAGTCCTGGCCGGTGGTCTCGGAAAACGACATATCAGGGGCGGCCCCATCCGCGGCCGCCACCCAGGCCGTGAAGTCCGCGTACGACATGAACGAGTAGTAGTCGCAGAACCTCAAACGTGCCTTTTCATGCTTGGTCACTCTGACTGAACATCCTCCCTTCTTCTGAGATTTCAACAGCTATAACGCTGTGCGTGGATTGCGCATTCCACTCCTGGTGCCTTGGCCGGTCCATTCCCGCCGCATACTTGTAGTATAAGTTGTTAGCTTGTATCCTAAGTAGGCGGGCGATGTTGCCCCTACTTCCAAGGAGAACCCATGAGCACCGTCGATCTGATCCGGCACGTCAAACTTTCCACCGCACGCCTTCCGCTGGCCGTCCCGATCAGCGACGCCAAGGTGTTCACGGGCCGCCAGAAGCCCATGACGGAGGTCGTCTTCCTCTTTGCGGAAATCACCACGGAGCAGGGCCACACCGGCCTGGGCTTCAGCTACTCCAAGCGCGCGGGCGGTCCCGCCCAGTACGCCCATGCCAAGGAAGTCGCCGAAGGAATCATCGGCGAGGATCCCAACGACATCGGCAAGCTCTACACCAAGCTGCTCTGGGCCGGCGCTTCCGTGGGCCGCTCGGGCGTTGCCACCCAGGCCCTCGCCGCCATCGACATCGCGCTGTACGACCTCAAGGCCAAGCGTGCCGGGCTGCCCCTCGCCAAGCTGCTGGGTTCCTACCGCGACTCCGTCCAGACGTACAACACCTCAGGCGGCTTCCTGAACGCCACCCTCGACGAGGTCAAGGCTCGCGCCACGCAGTCCATCGAAGAGGGCATCGGCGGCATCAAGATCAAGGTGGGGCTTCCGGACACCAAGGAGGACCTGCGCCGCGTCGCAGGCATCCGTGAACATATCGGCTGGGACGTGCCCCTCATGGTGGACGCCAACCAGCAGTGGGACCGCGCCACAGCATTGCGCATGGGCCGCCAGCTCGAGGAGTTCAACCTGATCTGGATCGAAGAACCGCTGGACGCCTACGACTTCGAGGGCCACGCCCACCTGGCCCAGGTCCTGGACACCCCCATCGCCACCGGCGAAATGCTCGCCTCCGTGGCCGAGCACAAGGGCCTGATCGCCGCCGGCGGCTGCGACATCATCCAGCCCGACGCCCCGCGCGTGGGAGGCATCACCCAGTTCCTCCGCCTCGCCGCCCTGGCCGACGAACGCGGCCTGGGCCTGGCCCCGCACTTCGCGATGGAAATCCACCTGCACCTGGCCGCCGCCTACCCGCGCGAGCCGTGGGTGGAGCACTTCGACTGGCTGGACCCGCTGTTCAACGAGCGTCTTGAGACCAAGGACGGCCGCATGATCGTTCCGGACCGCCCGGGCCTCGGCGTCAGCCTCAGCGACCAGGCCCGTGCGTGGACCACCGAGACCGTGGAATTCGGCGCGTAACCTTAAATCCATGAGCCGGAACCTGACCGCGGACCTCACCGCCGACCTTCGCACCCGCATAGTCGACGGCATCATCCAGCCCGGCGAAAAGCTTCCGAGCGAAAACACCCTTATCGGCGAGTTCGGCGTCAGCCGGACAGTCGTCCGGTCTGCACTCACGCGGCTTCAGGCAGAAGGCTTGGTGGAAACCGAACGCGGGCGGGGCAGTTTTGCGCTGACCCCGCCCACGGCGGGTCCGACGTCGGGCCAGCCCGCCAGGGCCGTGGTCACCGCCGAAGACCGGCAGCACCTGCTGGAATTCCGGATCGGCGTCGAATCCGAAGCGGCAGCCCTGGCCGCAGGAAACCGCACGGAGCGGCAACTGGGCGCCATGCGGCAGGCACTGGCAGAGTTCACGGACAGCGTCGAGCATCCCGCCCACGCAATGAAGGCGGACTTTGAGTTCCACAAAGCCATCGCCGCTGCCTCCGGAAACCCTTTCTACACCGACTGCCTGGCGTCCCTCGGCCAGACCATGATCGCCATGCCGCGCACCCGGCTGATGACCGGCGTCGAGCATTACGCACGGGACCACTTTGAGCAGGTGGTCCACGAACACGCGTCCATTTTTGCCGCCATCGCGGACAGTGATGGAGCCACAGCATCTGCAGCAATGCGGAATCATCTGGCAAACTCCCGCCGCAGGCTGCGGGCCGGACGCGAGTAGAGTCCCCGGGCTACGCCCCGCTGAATCACGGGCTTGAGCTGCCAGGATGCGGCAGTGGTTCCTTGTGGGTATCACGCCATGCAATATGTGTGTTGGACGGGCATGAAACCTCCTGCTTACAGTTAACAACGTGCTGTGGCGAGGACCACAACGGCCACCCCGTAGTCCCCCACCGCGTGATCTTGCTGCTCTATCAAAGAGGATTCCCCCAATGCAGTCTGTAGACACTGCTGTCACGGACGTGGCTTCGGCCATGAAGAAGTTTTTCCGGCGCGTGCTGCCCATCATGCTGGTAATGCTCGTATGCAACCAGCTGAACCGGTCCAACATCGGGTACGCCCAGGACCACCTGCAGACTGACGTTGGCATCGGCGCCGCCGCCTACGGCTTCGGCGCCGGCCTGTTCTTCATCGCCTACGCAATTTTCGAGCTCCCGAGCAACGTGATGATGGAGAAGTACGGTGCCAAGGTCTGGCTGACCCGGATCATGGTCAGCTGGGGCATCGTGTCCTTCCTCATGGCGTTCGTCCAGAACGAGGTCATGTTCTACGTTCTGCGGTTCCTGCTGGGCGCTGCGGAGGCCGGCTTCTTCCCGGCCGTCATCTTCTACTTCGCCCGCTGGGTGCCCGCCGGGCAGCGCGGCAAGGCAACCGCCATCTTCATCGCCGGCTCCTCGGTGGCAGCGGCCCTTTCCGGCCCCATCGCCGGCCTGCTCCTGAGCCTGCACGACGTCCTGGGCCTGCGCGGCTGGCAGTGGCTGTTCGGCTTCGAAGGAGCGCTCTCCGTCGTCGTCGGCATCACCGTGTTCTTCTTCCTCGACGCCAAAATCCAGGATGCCAAGTGGCTCACGGCAGCCGAAAAGTCGGCCCTCACCGCAACGATCGAGCAGGAGGACGCGCAGCACACCAAGGCCGGCACCGGCAAGGTCAACCGCTGGAAGATGCTCCTGAACCCGCAGATTCTCCTGCTGTGCGGCATCTACTTCTCGGTCCAGCTCTCCATCTACGCAAACACGTTCTGGCTGCCGACCATCGTCAAGCAGATCCCGGGCACCACGGACCTGTCCGTCGGCTTCCTCTCCTCCATCCCCTGGGTGTGCGCTGTGTTCGCCATGTACTTCGCAGCGAAGTGGCAGGACAAGGCAAAGTCCAAGCGCCCGCTGCTGGTCGCTGCGCTCCTCGTGGCCGCCGTCGGCACGCTCGCGGCAGCTGTCGCCACCCCGGTCCTGGCCCTGGTGTTCCTCGCCATCGCCGCCATGGGCTTCAAGAGCGCGTCGCCGCTGTTCTGGACCATCCCGCAGTCGGCCCTGCACCCGCTGGTCCTCGCCCCGGCCATCGCCGTCATCAACTCGCTGGGCAACCTCGGCGGCTTCGTGGCACCGTTCGGGTTCGGCATCATCAAGGAGCAGACCGGAAGCGTGGTCCCCGGCCTGTTCGCCCTCGCCGCGGCATCCACGGTGGCGGCCATCCTGGTCTACTTCCTCCAGGAGCGGAAGCCAGGCTCCGGCGTTGCGGAGAAGGCATCGGCCCCCGGCGCAACACGGCTGGAGCCGTCAACGGCAAAGTAGGCCATCAGCAGTGACGTGACAGTCAGCGGGGCCGGGTGCCGGCATTCCGGCGCCCGCCTCGCGCGTTTTCCTGTGTGGGCCGCCAGTCCACCCCCTCTGTGCTCTGGCATTGAAAGGACAAGCGCCGTACGCTCGGAGCAATCGCACGCGGCCGGGCGAAAGCCGAACGCTGCTCCCTGCGCTCCGGTCCCCGGCAGGGGCGGTTTCCGGGACAGGCCCGCGAAAACCCGCAGGCCAGCCGGCACAGGGAACGGGGATCCACTCATGCACCAGAGCATCGCGCCAATCTCCCTTGCCGCGGCAGCGGCCATTTTCCTCACCGGCTGCGGCGGACCCGCACCGTCAAGCACGGGAAGTACGACGGCGGAGCCCTCCTCCGCGTCTGCCACACCGACATCCCCCGCACCAACGTCACCGGCGAAGGCCTACACCAACGAGGACCTCACCGCGATCGTCACAGGACTCAAGGACGCGCAGGGACGGGCCCTCACAGTTGTGCCCGCCGCCCAGGTGGACCAGGGGCTCATCGTGGCCCGTGAACTTCTCAAGAACGCTGTCATCACGCCGAAGGAGTGCGGGGTCCTGGCAGACAACAACACCCAGGTTCCCGAGGGCAGCACCTACGCGGCAGGGGCAAGCCTGGCGGCGGAAGCCAAGACAGCAACGATCGTGACGGTTTTCGCCGTCAAGGATCCCGCCGTCATGACGAGCCAGTTCGACAAAAGCGAGGCAGCGATCCGCGACTGCTCCACTTATACGGTCGAATTGAAGGGGCAGAAGATCACCAGTGCCATGAAGACCCTGGAAGTCCCGGTGGAAGCCGAGAAGTCGATAAGCGCCCTGCAGACCCAGACACTCCCCACAGGACAGAAGCAGGCCGTACTGACCGTTACGGGCGTAAAGGGTACTTTGGCTGCCACCGTTGTGAAGACCGGCGCCACCGGGGCTGTGACCGCAAGTGCGGCTCCGGAACTCGCCAGGCTGGTCAGTGCCGCGCTGGCTGCCGGCTGAGGCAGGGTGAGGTCAGGTAGCCGCAGAAACAAGAAAGGACCCCGGGGAATCCTTGGATTTCCCGGGGTCCCGATGCGTGCGCGAGGGGGGATTTGAACCCCCACGCCCTTTCGGACACTGGCACCTGAAGCCAGCGCGTCTGCCGTTCCGCCACTCGCGCGCAACTTCTTCCACTCAGCCCAGCCGGGATCCGGCTTGCGGCCTTGTAAAAGCAGCGAGATCAAGCATAACGGACACCTGCCGCAAATTCCTAATCGGGCCATTGCACCACCTCGCAGCACGGTTTCTGCCCGTGCTGCCGCGGCTGCACGGCCCCTCAAAGGCGCACCCCACGGACGGCTGCCGTCTGTGATCGCGCACACATTCGTGCGGGAAACGTGAACGAATCGAGTCCGCGGCGCGTTGTGGATTAAGGTCTTTCGCAGACGTGGCAAGTAGTATCGGATGTATAAGGGCCCGCTTCCGGCGGGCACGGTTTTAGTTGTGCACGGCCTTTGTTGTGCACGGTATTTTGTTGTGACTGCGTTGCCAGAACGAGTTCCACGGGACGTGCTGTCCCTCAGCAGCAAGGAAAGGAGAGGACCATGGGTCTGCTGGACAAGGTCGAACGCGGCATTGAAAAGGCGGTCCGCGGCGTCTTCTCCACCGGCTCCAAAGCCCAGGTTGAGCCCGTGGAAATCGCGAGCCGCCTCCGCCGCGAAGTGGACCACAAGGCCATCACCATCGCTGCCGGACGTACCCTGGTACCCAACGTCTTCGATGTCCTGCTGAGTGACGAAGATTTCCAGCGCGCCCAGGAATGGGGAACGCCGCTGGCCGAGGAACTCTGCGACGTCGTCATCAACCATGTCCGCAGCCAGGGGTACATCCTCCAGGGCCCGGTCCGCATTTCGTTCCGCCGGGACGAATCCCACCGGGCCGGCGACTTTGAGATCACCTCAAAGACCGAAAAGTCCTCCGGCGCGGCACCGGCCGCCCCGCGGGCCAACGTGCCGGCAGCGCCCAGCCGCCAGCCGGTGCGGCTGCAGCCTGTTCTGGACATCGACGGCCAGCGGTATTCACTCAATGCCCCCTCCGTCGTCCTGGGCCGTTCATCAGAGGCTGACATCCTGGTGGACGACACCGGGGTCTCCCGCCGGCACCTCGAAATCCAGACCCACGGAGGCACCACCACCGCCGTCGACCTGGGCTCCACCAACGGCAGCTACGTCAACGGACAGAAAGTGGCCGGCAGCATGGAGCTCGCCGACGGCTCCACCATCACGATGGGACGGACCAAAATCATCTTCCGCCTCCTGCCCGCCAACACTGGTGGCCGCCCATGAGCGAACTGACCATCACCGCCCTGCGCTTCGGGTTCCTGCTTCTTCTCTGGGTCCTCATCTTCAGCATCGTCTCCGCCATGCGGCGTGACCTTATGATCGGCCGCAAGGCCGCCACCGGCGCGCCCACGGCACGGCAGGTGCGGAAGAACCCGGAACTGGCCGAACCGGCACCGGCTCCGGCCAGGCAACAGGCCCGCCAGCTTGTGGTCACGGAAGGCCCGCTGAAGGGCCGCACCGTCCCCCTGTCTGCCAGTCCCATCCTGCTGGGGCGCGCGCAGGAGGCAACGCTGGTGCTCGAGGATGACTACGCCTCGGGCAGGCATGCCCGGCTCTTTCCACAGGGAAGCCGCTGGTTCATCGAGGACCTCGGCTCCACCAACGGCACCTACCTGGCCGACCAGCAGCTCACCCGGGCCCTCCCCGTGGACCTTGGTGTACCCGTGAGAATCGGCAAGACGGTCATTGAATTGAGGCCGTAGCCATGGCCGCTCCGGACATGCCCGTGGGCGAGGTTCCAGCCTCACCTCGGCCCCTCATCCTGCGCTACGCGGCGCGCTCTGACATCGGCCGTATCCGCGCAAAGAACGACGACTCCGCTTATGTCGGCCGGCACCTGGCCGTCGTCGCGGACGGCATGGGCGGCCACGCGGGCGGTGATGTTGCTTCCGCCGCCACTGTCCTGGACATGATCCACCTGGACACCGACGACTACGATGACGACGCCGGCACAGTGCTGGCTGACGAGATCCAGACCGCCAACTCGCTGCTCTCGGAACTTGTCCACATCAATCCCAAGCTGGCGGGCATGGGCACCACCGTGACTGCCCTGCTGCTGGCCGAGGGCAAGCTGCATTTCGCCCACATCGGCGACTCCCGTGCGTACCGACTCCGCGACGGCGAGTTCGAACAGATCAGCGTCGACCACACGTTCGTCCAGCGCCTCATCGACGAGGGCCGGCTGCGCCCCGAAGAAGCGGAAACCCACCCGCACAAGAACGTCCTGATGCGCGTCCTCGGTGACGTCGATGCGAGCCCCGAACTGGACCTTGCAACGATCGATGTGCAGCCCGGGGAGCGCTGGCTGCTCTGCTCGGACGGTTTGAACTACGTCGCCGGCCATGTCGTGGAGCGCACTGTCCGGGAAACACCGGATCTGCGCGAATGCGTCGAGACGCTCGTCGACCTCACCCTCGAGGCAGGCGCGCCGGACAACGTCACCGTTGTCATGGTGGAAATCGCGGAGGAAACGCCCGACGACGTCAGCACTGCCGCCGTCGACATCATCCCTGATGCGGGACAACCGGAAGCGATCACCGGGACAAAGGCCGCGGCCCCCGAGGCCGGTCCCGCTGCCCCCGACGCCGGTCCCGCTGTGCCCGCTGCCGGGCCGGCAGCTGTGCCGCCGGCTTCCGGGCCAGCCGTTTCGAGCCCGGCTGGCTCGGAACCAGCGGAACCCAAGACCGGCTCCGCGCCCGATGCCACGTCCAAGCCCGAAGGTGCATCCGGAACCCAGGGAGCGGGTGAGGGCGACGGCAAGCCTTCGAGCGAACCGACAACCAGCACCGATCCGCATCTGGGCGAGCACCTGTCCGCCGAGGTGTTGCGCGAGGAGCTTGCCTCCCGCCCGCACATCCTTGTCGGCGCAGCCGTCGCAGCCGCCGAAACCGGCTCAATCCCCAGCATTGCCGGCCGGACTGTCGCACGCCGCGCGGCCACCGTCCTCACGCACAAGTCGGACCAGGCCCGGGAAGAGGCAGAGGAATTCGCGCCGGCCAGGCGGCCGCGCCGCTGGCTCACCCTGGGAATCGCCGGTGCCGCACTGCTGGTTCTCGCCGTCGGGCTGTGGCTCGGCTATGCCTGGACCCAGACGCGCTACTACATCGGTGAATTCGACCAGCGGGTGGCCATCTTCAATGGCGTCTCGCAGCGCCTCGGGCCTATCCAGCTCTCCACTTTGGAAGCGGTCACGGACATCCGGATGGAGTCGCTGCCACAGTTCTCGCAGCAGCGGGTCCGCCAGACGGTCCCGGCCCGGGATCTCTACGACGCGCAGCGGATCGTCAAGAACCTCGAGCGCACGGGAAGCACCGCTCCTTCGGATGAGTGCCTGACCCCGTCCCCGACGGCAACGGCTTCCGCCACCGCAAAGGCCACGACCACCGCCAAGGGGACCGCAACGGCCACTGCCACCGCCACCCCGAAACCGACAGCCTCGGCGACCCCAAAGGCGACCTCAACCGCCAAACCGACGGCATCGCCGACCGCAACAGCCGGAGCGGCGGCGGTACCCACCCCAACCGCAACCTGTGAGGGGGGCCAATGAGCCGCGCCGACACCATGCCCAAACCACGGCGCAACGTGGAACTGCTGTTGCTCGTGCTTGCCCTGTCCGTCAGTATCGGCGCCAACGCACTGATCAGCATCGACGAACAGACCGCGCTGGACACTGACTTCTGGTTCCAGTCCAGCCTGCTCGCCGTGGCGTCCCTGGTGTTCCATGTGGTCCTCCGGCTCCGCGCCAAATATGCCGATCCGGTGATACTTCCGCTGGTGGTCGCCCTCAACGGGCTTGGCCTGGCCATGATCCACCGCCTCGATGCCCCCGGGGACGACGGTAACAACCAGCTGCGGTGGACGCTGATCGCCATGGCGGTCGCCATTGCGGTGATCTGGTTCCTCAAGGACCACCGTGTCCTGCGACGTTTCACCTACATCTCCTTGGCCGTCAGCGCCCTGCTCCTCATCCTGCCGCTGGTGCCCGGCATCTCGGCCGGTGAGATCCTGGGCGCCCGGGTGTGGATCCGGCTCGGCCCGATGACGTTCCAGCCGGGCGAGGTCGCCAAGATCACGCTCGCCATATTCTTTGCCGGGTATCTTTCCTCGAACCGGGACCTCATCATGCTGGCCGGCCGCAAGATCGGCCCCATGCAGTTCCCGCGGTTCAAGGACATGGGGCCCATGATCACCGCCTGGCTCGTGAGCATCGGCGTGCTCATCTTCCAGCGCGACCTCGGATCCTCCGTGCTGTTCTTCGGCCTGTTCATCGTGATGATCTATGTGGCCACCAGCCGGATCAGCTGGGTGGTCATCGGCCTCACCCTGATCCTCGGCGGCGGCTTCGTGGCCTCCCGGGTCTTCTCGCACGTTGGCCTGCGCATCGACAGCTGGCTCAATGCCTTCACGGAGGAAGTCTTCGGACGTTCCCCCGGCGGCAGCGGCCAGATCGTGGAAGGCCTCTTCGGGATGGCCAGCGGCGGGCTTGTCGGCACCGGTCTCGGACAGGGGCGGCCCAACCTGGTGCCCTTCGCCAACAGTGACATGATCATCGCTTCCTTCGGCGAGGAACTGGGCCTCATCGGCCTCTTCGCCATCGTGATGATGTACCTGCTGCTCTTCACCCGCGGCTTCCGCGCGGCACTCGGCACCCGCGACGCCTTCGGCAAGCTCCTTGCCTGCGGCCTGTCCTTCGCGGTTGCGCTGCAGTGTTTCGTGGTGATCGGCGGCGTCACGCGGCTGATCCCGCTGACCGGCCTCACCACACCATTCCTGGCCGCAGGTGGTTCATCGCTGCTGGCCAACTGGATCATCGTGGGACTGCTGCTGATGATCTCGCACACGGCACGCGGCCCGGTGGACACCACACCGATGCAGCCGGGCCGGACCCCGGAGGCGCAAAAGCCGGCGCCGCTGCCCGCCGTCGGAAACCGGCAGGACCGCAACGCCACCCAGACCCTCCCAGACGCTCCCACCGAGGCGGTGAAACACCTGTGAACCAGGCCATTCGACATTCATGGATCGCCGCGGTCGCGATGTTCGCCCTGATTTTCGGTGCGATCAGCTATGTCCAGGTGGTCGGCGCGGACGAGCTGAAGGCCAACCCGTGGAACCGGCGCGCCATCCTGCAGAACTACTGCAACGACCGCGGCGCGATCCTCGTGGGCGGATCCGCCATCGCCGAATCCGTGCCTGGCAATGAATCCTGCAAGTTCCAGCGCCGTTACAACCAGCCCGAGCTGTATGCCGGCCTGACCGGATACTTCTCCCGGAGCTACGGCGTCACCGGCCTCGAGGGCGCCATGGATGCCCAGCTTGCCGGCAGTTCGGACCAGCTGTTCTTTGACCGGATCGGGCAGCTCTTCCTCGGCAACCAGCCCAAGGGCGCATCCGTCGAGCTCACCATTGACCCGGAAATCCAAAAACTGGCGTACGACCTCATTCCGGACGGCCAGCGGGGCTCGATCGTGGTGACGGATCCCAAGACCGGCAACATCCTGGCCATGGTCAGCAAGCCGTCCTACGATCCCAACCTCATCGCCACCCAGGACATCGCCAAGGAGCAGGCCGCCTACAACGAGGCCATCAAGATCCCGGGCATCAACCTGAACCCCTCGGTCAGCGGCCCCACGGGCGCCCTGCTGGCACCGGGCTCGGTCTTCAAGCTGGTGGATACGGCAGCAGCCCTGAGCTCCGGCAAGTACAACGCGGACAGCGTGCTGCCCAACCCGGCCCAGATGAGCTTCCCGGGCATCCAGTACCAGCTGCCCAACTACGCCGGCGGCAACTGCTATACCCGGAGCACGGCCAGCTTCGCGTTTGCGCTGCAGCAGTCCTGCAACACCCCGTTCGCCAGCATTGCCCGGGACCTCGGGGAAAACGCGATCGCCCAGCAGGCCAGCAAATTCGGCTTCGGCCAGGAGCTCGGCGACCAGCTCAAGCTGGACTACGCCAAGAGCATCTTCCCGACGGACCTCGACGCGGCCGGACTGGCGCAGTCAGCCATCGGCCAGCGCGACGTCCGTGCCACGCCGCTCCAGATCGCACTAATGACCTCGGCCATTGCCAACGGCGGCGTGCAGATGGCTCCAAACCTCGTCAAGGCAGTACGTTCCCCGGACCTCAGGGCGATCGACGAACCGAAGCCGGTGGCTTTGCGGACCTCGACCACGCCGGAGATCGCCGGACAGATCACCGAATGGATGACCAGCGTGGTCAGCGAGGGCATCGGCTCGGGGGCGGGCATTCCCGGTGTCCAGGTCGCCGGCAAGACCGGAACCGCGGAGCTGGGGAACGGCCTGAACAACTCGTGGTTCACAGGGTTCGCCCCGGCCAACGATCCGCAAGTGTCCGTCACCGTCGTCATGCAGGGCGTGGACATCACCACCGGAGCACAGCTAACCAGTCCGAACGCAAAGAAGATTTTTGAGGCGGTGTTGAATAAGTGAGGCCTACATCGGGAATCACCCTCGGCGGCAGATTCCAGTTGACCACGCGTATTGCGATCGGCGGCATGGGTGAAGTCTGGAAGGCCAAGGACCTTATCCTGGGCCGGATCGTGGCCATCAAGGTACTCAAAGAGGAGTACACGGGTGACCCCGGCTTCCTCCAGCGGTTCCGCGCCGAAGCCCGCCACACCGCCCTTCTGAACCACGTGGGCATCGCCAACGTCTTCGACTACGGCGAGGAGGAAGGCTCCGCCTACCTGGTGATGGAGCTCGTTCCGGGCCAGCCGCTGAGCAGCATCATCGAGCACGAGCAGGTCCTGTCCCCGGACCGCACCCTGTCCATCATGGCGCAGACGGCTCGGGCCCTGTCCGTGGCCCACGCCCAGGGCCTGGTTCACCGGGACGTCAAGCCCGGAAACCTGCTGATCACCCCGGAGGGCCGGGTCAAGGTCACTGACTTCGGTATCGCGCGCTTGGCGGACCAGGTGCCGCTGACCCAGACCGGCCAGGTCATGGGCACCGCGCAGTACCTCGCCCCCGAACAGGCCACCGGCCAGACCGCCACCGGCGCCTCCGACATCTACTCGCTGGGTGTGATCGGATACGAGTGCCTCACCGGGCACCGCCCGTTCTCCGGCGAATCCCAGATCGCCATCGCCCTGGCCCAGGTCAACGACGCGCCGCCGCCCCTGCCCGAGTCGCTGCCCAGGCCTGTGCGTGCCCTCCTGATGTCCATGCTGGCCAAGGATCCGAAGAACCGCCCGGCCAACGCCATCAAGCTGGCGGAAGCTGCAGAGGCCATCCGCAACGGCGACATCGCCGCGGCCCACGCCGCCGTGCCTGGAATGCTCCTCTTCGAGGGGGGCACCGGTGCCATGACGGCTCCGGTAGATACTGTCACCGCACCCACCGGGGTGATCGGTTCAGAGAAAAACCCGACGGCGGCCACCTCCGCGCTGCCCGTTCTGGGTGCCGCTGCCGCTGGTGCGGCAGCCGGCGGGGCAGCGGCTGCCGCCACCGGAGACTCTCATGGGGCCCCCACCCGGGCGGGAAGCACGCTGTCGCGGGCCGACGCCTTGGCCGCCGAGCGCACCTGGGACCAGGAACCGGAGCAGTACGACGAAGAACCCGCGGACGAGCCGGAGCGGCGGAAGCGCAGCCCCTGGACCTGGCCGCTGATCGCCCTGATCCTGCTGGTGCTGTTCGCCGTCGCCGGCATCCTGCTGAGCCAGGCAGGATTCCTGTTCCCGGGCCAGAACCCGGCTGCCACCACCTCGGCCACGCCGAGCCGCAGCGTGACCACGAGTGCCACGCCCACACCGACGCAGACGACCCCGACCCCGACCCCGACTCCGACACAAAGCACGCCGGACTCGTTCAACATCATCGCCGAAGCGTACCTGGGCCGGCCCTTTACTGACGTCCGGGATGAGCTGAACACACAGGGCTTCCGGGTGGACGGGGAGCAGGTATTCAACGCTGCCGCCCCCGGCACCGTGACCGGAATCAACCCGACGGGTCCGGTCCCGCTAGGAGAAACCATCAAGGTCACGTACTCCAAGGGCCCGGAAAAGGTTCAAGTGCCAGACCTCAACAGCGGTGACACCGAGGCCGAAGTGCGCGCTGCCATTGAGGATGCCGGGCTGCGCTGGCAAAAGGGTCCTGACGTGGACGGTTCAGGGGAGGAGCCCGGCACGCTCGTCCGTACGGAGCCGGGTAGCGGCAGCGAAGTTAATGCCGGATCTGTGGTCACGTATTTCCTCGCCAAGGCTCCCGAAGCTACACCCACGACCACATCTTCCCCGACGCCCACTGTCACTCCCAGCACCCCACTGGGGCAGGGATAGGCCGTGACCACGCCGCGAACTCCGTCACACCGGGAAGACAACATCCCGGTGACCAGTCAGCGCGTCCTGAACGGACGCTATGAACTCGGGGACCTCATCGGCCGCGGGGGCATGGCCGATGTGCATCGTGGCGTGGACACCCGGCTGGGCCGGACGGTCGCCATCAAGCTGCTCCGCCCGGACCTGGCGCGGGACCCCCAGTTCCAGGCCAGGTTCAAGCGCGAGGCCCAGGCCGTGGCAGCCCTGAACCATCCTTCGATCGTGGCCATCTACGACACCGGCGAACACATCGTGCAGGGCGACGCGCATGACCAGGTCCGCGTTCCCTACATAGTCATGGAGTTCGTGGCGGGCAAGACCCTCCGCGACCTGCTCAGGGCCGGTGACATCACCATCGACCAGGCCGTGGAGTACACGCTGGGTGTCCTGTCTGCCCTGGAGTACAGCCACAAGGCAGGGATCGTGCACCGGGACATCAAGCCGGCGAACGTGATGTACTGCGAGAACTCGGACATGGTCAAGGTCATGGACTTCGGCATTGCCCGTGCGGTTGCCGATTCCGCCGCGACGATGACCCAGACCCAGGCCGTGGTGGGCACCGCGCAGTACCTGTCACCTGAGCAGGCGCGCGGCGAAGCCGTGGATGCCCGCAGCGACCTGTACTCGGCAGGCTGCCTGCTGTACGAAACGCTGACCGGCCGCCCGCCCTTCGTGGGTGAAAGCCCCGTATCCGTGGCGTACCAGCACGTCCGCGAGAAGCCAGAACCTCCCAGCACTTTCAATCCGGACATCTCGCACGCGCTGGACAGCGTGCTGGAAAAGGCATTGCAGAAGAACCGTGCCGACCGTTTCCAGGACGCTGCCGCCTTCCGCCGCGCGCTGCGGGCCGCGAAGAACGGGATTGCCGTTCCGGCTCTGGCACCCAGCGAAGCGCCTACGGATCCCAATGACATCCCTGAGCCGCACCGCACACCGCCGACAGAGGCCTTTTCGGTGACCGGAGCCAGCTTCCTCGACGACGCTCCCGCCGGCCGTCTGCGCCGCACCCGGGACTCCGGTGGTGGTGATGATGCCGTGCTGCCGGCTGAGGCAGCAGCCGTGTACGAGACCGCCGAGCACGATGAGCTTCCGCTGGGGCTTCCCCGGGAACGGGAGCGGTCAGGGCTACAGAAGTCCCGCCGTCGTGCCTGGATCACGACGTTTGTGATCTTCACGCTCCTCGTGCTGGCCGGCGGCGGCCTGTGGTTCTACAACTTCCTCAACCAGCCTCCCGCCGCACCCGCGCGCGTCGCGATTCCCGCAGTGGAAGAGCTCTCCGAATCGGAAGCGCTGCAGACTCTTTACGATGCGAAGCTGCGGCCCCAGATCAAACGGGTGCAGCACGACTCGATCGCCAAGGGCACCGCCATTGGGACCGCCCCGCCGGCTGGATCGTCGCTGGAACCGAACTCGGAAGTGGTCCTGAACATCTCGGCGGGGCCGAGCGCCGTCAAGATCCCCGAGACGCTGCCGGGTCGGACGGAGGCGGCAGCCCGTGACATCCTGCGCCAGGCGGGACTGGTGGGCGCACCGTCAACCACCATGGCCAACAGCGCCACTGTTCCGGCGGGCCTGGTGATCACCACCAAGCCTGCACCCGGCCAGCAGGTGGCGGTGGGGAGCACCGTCGAGATCGTGGTTTCCACCGGCAAGGTGGCCATGCCGGAGCTGCGGGGCATGACCCGTGCAGAGGCCGAGGCTGCGCTCAAGGAACTCGGCCTGGTTGCCGTGATCCAGGAGGTGGAGAACTCCCAGGTGCAGCCCGGCAAGGTAACGGGCCAGAGTGACCCGCTCAACTCGCTCGTCGAACAGGGCAAGGCGATTACCGTGACAGTGGCCAAGGCGCCGGCTCCGGAGCCCACGCCGACGCCCACGCCGACACCGACACCGAGCCCCAGCAGGGGCAAGTAGGTTCCGGACGGGTGCGGAAGAGAGGCGCCACATGATCGAGATCCTGACCCCCGCCGAGCTGGCCCGGGCAAAAGAGACAGGCGCCCTGGTTGCTGGCATCCTGCAGTCGCTGAAGCACCGCACCACCGTGGGCACGAACCTCCTGGATATCGACCGGTGGACCGCGGCCATGATCCGCGAGGCCGGCGCCCAGTCCTGCTACGTCGACTACGAGCCATCCTTCGGACGCGGACCGTTCGGACACTACATCTGCACGGCCGTCAACGACGCCGTGCTCCACGGACTGCCGCACGACTACAGGCTTGCCGACGGCGACCTGCTGACACTCGACCTCGCAGTCTCCAAGCGCGGAGTAGCTGCGGACTCGGCCATCAGCTTTATCGTGGGCGACTCTGCGGCTCCGGAGAGCGTCGCGATGATCGACGCGACCGAACGCGCTTTAAGGGCAGGAATAGCGGCCGCCGGTCCCGGGGGCCGCATCGGCGACATTTCCCACGCCATCGGCTCCGTCCTCAGTGAGGCGGGGTACCCGATCAACACCCAGTTCGGCGGTCACGGCATCGGATCCACCATGCACCAGGACCCGCACGTGCCAAACACCGGACGGCCGGGCCGCGGGTACAAACTGCGCCCAGGGCTGTTGCTGGCACTCGAGCCGTGGGTCATGGCCGATACCGCCGAACTCATCACCGACGCCGACGGGTGGACGCTCCGAAGCGCCACCGGCTGCCGGACGGCACACAGCGAGCACACGATCGCCATCACTGACGACGGGGCCGAGATCCTCACGCTGCCAGCGTAGGTTCAGCCGTGAAAACGCACCCAGCAGGCACCCGTGCGAGCAGGCAGGCCTAGTGCTGGATGAGAGGGCTCAGCTTGGCTGCGCGCTCGGCCGCACCCTTCATGCCCAGTGACTCGAGCCAGTTGCCCAGCATCTGGTAGCCGCCCTCGGTGAGCACGGATTCGGGGTGGAACTGGACGCCGCACAGCGGCGCGGAGCGGTGCTGCAGCCCCATGACCACGCCGCTGGCGGTTTCCGCTGTCACCTCGAGGATCTCCGGGATCGTTTCGCGGACGGCGGCCAGGGAGTGGTAGCGCGTGGCCGTCACGGGGGAGGGCAGGCCGGCAAAAACGCTGGCGCCGTCGTGCTGGACCAGCGAGGTCTTGCCGTGCATGAGCTCCGGGGCGTGCGTCACTGTTCCGCCGTACGCCTCGGCCAGGGCCTGGTGCCCCAGGCAGACGCCGAACATCGGCTTCGTCTGCTCTCCGCACCAACGGATCAGCTCGATGCAGACTCCAGCTTCCGATGGCGAGCCCGGACCGGGCGAGATCAGGATGCCGTCGCGGGTTTCCGCCATTTCGATCGCTTCCGCGAGGGTCACATCGTCGTTACGGACCACTGTTGTCTCGGCGCCGAGCTCCTGGAGGTAGCCCACCAGGGTGTAGACGAAGCTGTCGTAGTTGTCCACGACGAGGATCTTTGCTGTGCTCATGGGTTTCTTGACGCACCAATCGTTGAGTCAGTGAATTGGGTGAACTGGGACATCCAGGGGAAAAGGAACTCGACCATCAGGAACAGGGCGCCGGCAACCAGCACCAGCGAGGTGAGGACACGGAGCCAGAGCGGGCCGGGGAGATGACGGAAAATCCAGCCGTACATACCTAGCCTTCCCCCCGTGCGCGCGCCACCTGGGCTGCAATCTCGGCGGGCGGGCCTGCCGAGGCCGGCTGCCAGTGGTCCAGCACCGAATAGGCGATGATCCGTTCCTCCGAGCCGAAGCGGGGATTGCAGCTGGTCATGGTGAGAAGTCTTTCCGTGGGGCGCACTCCGGGCTGATTGGGCACGGGCAGGAGAACATCGGCGTCGCTCGGCAGGACAATCCGGTTGTTGCGGAAGACGTAGACGTAGTAACCGTCCCGCGTCTGGACATAGATCTTGTCCCCGGGCACCAGCGTGTGGATATTGTCCAGCACTGCGCCATGCGTCTGCCGGTGGCCCGCCACCGCGAAATTACCCACGGCGCCCGGCATGGCGGTGTTGCCGTAATGGCCGAGGCCCAGGGTGTCCAGGACGTCGCCGCTGGTGCCTTCAACAATGGGCCGCGTGTAGTTCTCCCCGAACCGGGGGACGTAAATGATCCCGAGGGTGCCGCCGTGCCCGGGAGCCTCACCCACAACAGGCGCTCCATAGTCCTTCGGTCCGGCAGCCGGCGCGCCGCCCGTCGCAGCCGCCGTGGGCGCCGGGCCCACCGGTCCGCCCAGTTCGCGCGCGAAGTCTTTAACGGCGGCGCTCTGCTTGGCATCGGACTCAACATTGGTCCACCAGAGCTGCCAGGCGACAAACAAAAGCAGAACTACGCCGGCAGTGATCAGAAGCTCGCCGAAGATCTGGACGGCTTTCCGCAGGATTACGACGCCGGCGGACGGCTTGGCGGTGGCCGTCACCTTCTCCTGCACTACCACGCGATCTCCTCCAAGGCGGTTGCGGGGCACCAGCGCGGACTGAACTACAGCTAGAATTGGCTGCTAGTAAGACTTCAGACCTGACCAAGAGTGTGCAGACCGCCGGCAATCCCCTTCCAGCAGGATATCAAGCCGCGGTCCATCCTCTTGATTCAGCCGCCAAGGAGGACATGTGCCCGAGTCAAAGCCACGCAAGAAGACTTCCCGTCCGGCCGAGCCCGTTTCCACCCAGGCCTACAAGCCAAATCCCGTCTGGTTCAAGCCCGTCATGTTTGGCCTGATGATCATTGGTCTGCTGTGGATCATCACCTTCTACATCAGCGAGGGCCAGCTGCCCGTGCAGGCTTGGGAGTCCTGGAACATCCTGGCCGGGTTCGGCATTGCGATCATCGGGTTCCTGATGACCACGCGCTGGCGCTCCTGAGCCAACGCGCATGACCGCAGAAGGCATCATCATCGGTGAGGATGGCCTGGCCCGTCCGGTGTGGGCATCCACGGACCCCCTTCTGCGCGAGTATTACGACACTGAGTGGGGCCTGCCCGTCCGGGACGAGCAGGGCCTGTATGAACGCATCAGCCTCGAGGCCTTCCAGGCCGGCCTGTCGTGGGTCACGATCCTGCGCAAGCGCCCGGCCTTCCGTACAGCCTTCGGCAACTTCCATCCCGAAACAGTCGCCGCCTTTAGCGAGGCCGACGTCGAGCGCCTCCTTCAGGATCCCGGCATCGTCCGCAACCGCCTCAAGATCCGTGCCGCCATCACCAACGCCCGGGCCACCATTGCACTGCGGGACGAAGGCGGCCTCGTTGACTTTGTCTGGAACTTCCAGCCGGCGTCGACCCCTGCTCCCGTCACCTACGCCGACATACCCACGACGTCCCCTGAGTCCATCGCCCTGTCCAAGGCGCTGCGGAAGAAGGGCTTCGCCTTCGTGGGGCCCACCACCATGTTCGCGCTGATGGAAGCCATCGGCATGGTGGATACCCACCTCGTGGACAGCCACCGCCGGGGAACCTCGGGCGTCTGGACCTGACCGCATGCCACGCGGCTGCCCTCTGCCTGCCAGCCCAAAGAGGCCGGTCCACAGATGTTGGTAAAGATATCCACAGTGTTGATAACTGCGGCGATCCGATCCGGAGGAAAGGCGCCATGCGCCGGGTTGGCGCCGCCGGACGGCCGAAACTTGCATTTTCCAAGTTATTAACAGTTGTGGAAACGGCTGTGGAAAACCCCTGTTGTCAGCCTTTTTTCGGCCTCACGGGGTGCTGGCTGGTGATGGAAACGCGGTTGAACGCGTTCATGGCGATAGCCAGCCAGCTCACTGCAGAGTACTGCTCGTCGCTGAGGTGTTCCCGCGCGTAGGCCTCCTCCAGGTCGCGTGTGCGGGCGTCCGGAAGAACGGTGATGCTCTCCGCCAGGGTCAGGGCGGCACGTTCCTGGTCCGTAAAAACCTCTGTGTCCCGCCAGGCCGGCAGGACGGCCAGCCGCTGCGTGGTTTCGCCATCCTTGACGGCGTCTGCAACGTGCATGTCAAGGCAATAGGCGCAGCCGTTGATCTGGGATACGCGGACGTTGAGCAGTTCCATGAGCCTGGAGTCCAGGCCGGCCTCAAGCATCGCTTCCTTGGCCTTTAGCCCCAGCCCGTTCAGCGCCCGCCAGGCTGCCGGGTGGTGCTTGTCCAGGAAGATGTGGCTGTGGGTACTCACGTCGTTGCTCCTTGCTGATGCCCTCGTGGCTGTCAGTCCGAGATTACACGGGGACCATGTGCGCGGCCGTGGGTTATCCACTTAGCAACAGGCAACTACCCACAAGTTATCCACAGGTGGGGAAAACTTGTGGGGATTACCGGCTCGAATGCCTGCATCTAGGCGTTGTGGGGTGGTCGAAGGCCGGGACCAAACCTCTGTGAGTTATTAACAGTGTGCATAACCCTGTTGAAAGGGCGCCGGCAAAGCGGCTATGAGAGCCTCCGTATCGCCGTTTATGCCCAGAACACCCAGCAGCTGTGGAATGAGGGCGAAGTTGTCCACTTGCCCACACTCAGAGGCGGCAAAGTTATCCACAGGTGTGGACTAAGGCGTGCATATCGGCCAGAAACCGTGCCAGACCGCGGTTTCCAGCGCCCCTGCCGGTGACTTACAGCTGTGTAAGTTATTAACAGTGTGGAAAACCCCTGTGGAAAACCTACTGGACGTTCCGCCGCCTCCAAGCACAAAAATGCCCCCGCTTCGGAAAGCAGGGGCATTTCGGGGGGAGAGGGCAGGCAGGAGCTTCTAGGACGCCACGAGCACCCGGTACCAGGAAGCCACGACCAGCAGTGCCAGAACGAGCGCCAGGCCTCCGGCCTGGAGGACATTGCGCCGCGGGCTGCGGGGAACGTAGGCGATGGCGGCAGCACACAGGGCTCCGGTGATGAAGCCGCCCAGATGGGCCTGCCAGGCGATCTGCGGCACCATGAAGCCGATGACGCCGTTGATCGCGATGAGGACCCAGAGCTGCTTCGTCTCACCGCCACGGTGGCGCTGCACCACGAGCATGGCGCCGAAGAGCCCGAAGATCGCGCCGGAAGCACCTACCACGCCCACAGGACCGCCCTCAGGCAGAATCGGTGTCAGGAGCAGGTATCCCACTGAGCCGCCGATGGCGGACAGCAGGTACACAGCAAGGAATCGGATCCGCCCCAGCAGCGGCTCGAGCGCTTGCCCGAAAATCCAGAGGGTATACATGTTAAGCACGATGTGGAGCAGGAACCCCTGGGAGTGCAGAAAAGCCGACGTCACCATGCGCCACGGCTGGAACACCCCGTACTCAGGCGTGGCGAACACAGACGCGTAGGCGAGATTCCGGTACACCGCATCACCGGGAATGATCCACTGGAGAACAAACAGCAGTGCGCAGGCGGCGATGATCGCGAATGTCACTGCAGGTTTGCCGGACGCAACGGCACCGCCATAGACGGTCCGTGCTGTCGGCGTCGTACGCTTTGATTCGTTGACGCAGTCAACGCACTGGAATCCGACGGCGGCCGCACGCTGGCACTCGGGGCATGCCGGCCGCCCGCAACGCTGGCAGCTGACATACGAGGGCCGGTCCGGGTGCCGGGGGCACACCGGGACCTGCGCGGACGGCTCCGCCGCCGGAGTTCCGTAGCTCATGTTGCTAGAGCTGCTCGATGTCGATGCTGTTGATGGTCACATCTTCAACCGGGCGGTCGCCCATGCCGGTGCGGACACCTTCAATGGCGTCCACAACCTTCTTGGATTCCTCATCCGCAACTTCACCGAAGATGCTGTGCTTGCCCTGCAGCCAGTCGGTGGGGGTGGTGGTGATGAAGAACTGTGAACCGTTGGTGCCCTTGCCCATCTGGATGCCGGCGTTGGCCATGGCCAGCTTGTAGGGGGCGCTGAAGCTCAGTTCGGGATGGATCTCGTCGTCGAAGCGGTACCCCGGTCCGCCGGTGCCGCGGCCCAGCGGGTCGCCGGCCTGGATCATGAAGTCCTTGATGATGCGGTGGAAGATGGTGCCGTTGTAGAGCGGAGTGCCCGTCTTGTCCTCGCCGGTCTCCGGGTGGGTCCAGGCCTGCTCGCCAGTGGCCAACCCGATGAAGTTCTTAACAGTCTTGGGCGCGTGGTTGCCGAAGAGGTTCACAACGATGTCGCCGAGGCTGGTGTGGATGGTCGCTTTTGCAGTTGCTGTGGCAGTCATACGGCCATTCTTTCACGGCGGGTCAACGCGGACCGGAGCCCTAAAGTCAGTTCCGCGCTCGGTGAAATCCATCGTGAATCCGCCGGAACGATAGCAGCCCAGCTATTCGTGCACGTAGGCTAACAACAGAACCGTCACATTAATCGGGAGGTAGTTGTGAAGAAATCGGATCGTATTGCCCGCGAACTGGAGTTGTCGGTCAGTTCCGCAGTGGAGAACGCAAAAGACCGCGTGGAAGCAGCTGTGGATTGGGCAGTTCCGCGCCTGCAGCATGGTCTTGACACCGCTTCCCCCAAAATCCAGGAGGGGCTGAAGGTGGCGGCCCACAACCTTGCCGATGGAGTCGCCACGGTCACGCCGCGGATCCAGGACGGTCTGGCGCACCTTGCCCCGAAGATCCACGACGCCGTGGAGGGAGCACCGCCCCGGCTGCACGAAGCACTGGACAGGGCCACGCCGGTTATTGCGAACGCCCGGGACCGCGTAGTTGTTGAATACCTCCCCCGGCTCTCCGACCAGATCGGCAGCGCTTCCGAAGTTGTCCACCGGACACTCGAGAGCACTCCCGCCCGTGTGGATGCCGTGGCCCAGAAACTCGGTGATGTTGGAATCATCCACGCCATCCAGGAACAGGCACATGTTGCCGGCGGGCACCTCAAGTCAGCCGCCAACGAGGCAAGCCGTGCAGTGACGGGCAAGGCGCTCGTGGTGGAGCCGCAGAAGCCGAAGAAGCGCGGACTTCTTATCCTCGGTGTGATCACCGCCGCAGTGGCCGCCGGCATCGCGGCATGGAAGGCATCAAAGCCGGTCGAGGATCCCTGGAAGACGCCCGCTCCCGTAACGCCCGCGCCGTCGACTCCGGAAACGACCACTCTGGCTGCCTCCGGCACCGGCGTTGGATCGGCCGCGGAGACGCCGGCGCCGGTTCCGGCCACCCCGGCCGGCGGTTCTGCCTCCGCACCGGCTGATACCCCGCTGGATGCAGCCTTTGCCCTGGCTGCCGAGGAGGAAGCCGACACTTCCGCTGACAAGGCGAAGCACGTTGCCGATTCCGACGCCGGTGAAGCTGCCGCCGACGCCAAGCCCGCGGTGAACGAAGCCGACAAGAAGGCTTAGCCAGCGGCCCGAAAGGGCTGTAGCAGGAGGGGTTCCGCTGCCGCGGGGCCCCTCTTGCTGTCTCTGCGGGAGTGTCTGCCCGCCTCCCTAAGTGACAGTCGAGTGCCGCCGGGATCGAAAGCATCGGTGCTAAGTTTGAGGTGATGTCACCCGATAGATCCGCAGAGGATGCCTTGACTGACACTGAGCCGCGCGTATCGATTGTTATCCCGGCCTACAACGAGGAAAGTGTCATCCGTCAGTGCCTCATCGCGGCGGTGTACCAGTCAGTTCCGGCGCACGAGATCATCGTGGTGGACAACATGTCCAAGGACCGTACGGCATCGATCGTCATGCAGATGCAGCAGGAATATCCGGAAAGCCCCATCATTCTGCTCCGGCAGGACCAGGAGCAGGGACTGATCCCCACCCGCAACTTCGGCCTGGACAGCGCCACCGGTGACATCCTCGGCCGGATCGATGCCGACTCGGTGGTTGAGCCGGACTGGGTGGAGCAAGTGCAGAAGGCCTTCGAGGACCTCTCCACTTCGGCCGCCACGGGGCCCGTGGTCTACTACGATATGCCGATGCGGCGCTTTGGGCTCAAGGCGGATGACAAGATGCGCCAGCTGATGCTGAAGCTGGCCAAGCACCAGTACCACTTCCTGTTCGGGTCCAACATGGCCCTGCGGCGGTCGGCGTGGGAGACCATCCGGGACGAAACCTGCCGGGACGAAAAGGACGAGATGCACGAGGACATCGACCTGTCCCTGCATCTGGCCGACCACGACCTCAAAGTCCAGTACTGGCCGCAGATGGTCTCCGGGATGTCTGCCCGGCGGCTCGAGGACTCACCCCGTGACTATCGGTATTACGTGACCCGCTTCGACCGCACCTACAAGGCCCACAATGTGAAGAAGATGGCCCTCAAGGCGCCGATGGTGGTGTTCTTCTCGGTCTACTTTCCCGCAAAGCTCCTGCGCGCGATCCACACCGTCAACACCAGCCAGCCGGTCCGCCGCGGCGGACAGTAGCCCGGCGCCGCCGGTCCGCCGCGGCGGACAGTAGCCCGGCGCCGTCAGTCTGCCCCCAGCTCCGCCAGCGGGCGTTCCTCCGGCGGCTTGCCCCGCCCGGCCCTGCCGTTCCCGCCTTTACCGTTGCGCTGTCCGGCCACCACGACGGCGAGACCCACCAGGATGAGCGCCAGCCCGGCGTATGTGCCGGCCGGCAGCGCCTCGTTCAGGAACACTGCAGCCAGCAACGCGGCACCAGGTATCTCGAGCAGGATGATCATGGACACCAGCAGCGGGCTCATGGTGGCCAGGAGATGGTTGAACGCTGTATGCCCCACGAGCTGGGCGCACACGGTGATGGCCAGAATCCCCAGCCAGCCGCCTGCGTCGAAGCCGGACAGCGGCTGGTTGGTGGAGACCGCCAGCACGGCCACCAGGGCAGCGCACATGCCGTAGCAGAGGGCCGTGTAGGTCCCCGTGGTCATGCTTTGGCGGGCCCGGCCTCCGGCCAGCGTGTAGATGCCTGCGAGGAGTCCGCCGGCCATGGCCAGGAGGTCGCCCAGCAGCGCGTCCGGGGAGGTGCCCATGTCGAAGCCGGTAATGGCCACCACGCCGCCGAAGGAGATGCCCAGGCCCACCAGGACCTGCCAGCGGTGCCGTACGCCGCGGAAGAGCTGAATGACGGCAATCCAGGCTGACTGCAGGCAGACGAGAGCCGTAGCAGCAGCAACGGAGGTCAGCTGCAGGGAAGTGATGAAGCAGGCGAAATGCAGCGCCAAGGCCACGGCCGCAACGAGCGACCAGCGGAATTCATGGCGGCCGATGCGGCTGAACTGGCGCGGTTCCCGGACCAGGGTGGGGGTGGCCATTACGGCCGCCGCGATGGCATTGCGCCAGAAGGCGATCGCGAGGGCAGTGACGGTGGTGGCGCCCAGCGTAGCGGCGATGAGCGGTCCCGACGAAGCCACGCCCAGGACTCCCAGGGCGGCAATGAAAAGGTTCACGCGTTCCACAGTAGTGGCCCCGCTGGTTCAGCCTGTCGGAGCCACGTCCCCGTTAAGGAACCAGGTACCCGTTAAAGCAAAAGGCCCCGGCCGTTTCCGACCGGGACCTTCCTCATGGTGGAGGCACGGGGACTCGAACCCCGAACCCCCTGCTTGCAAAGCAGGTGCGCTACCAATTGCGCCATGCCCCCATAAGAAGCAACCCGTCCATCATACCCTAGTCGCAGAGGCTGTCTGGCCAGTCTCCGCACCGGGGATCCGGGCTATTCAACCTTGTCGGTTGATTCGCTCCAGACTGTTTTCCGGGCTTCGGATTCCTGCACCTTTTTCTTGTAGAAGAGAGCGCCTGCGACCGCCGCTGCAATGACCAGCAACTTCTTCACATGCACCCCGTTCCGGCATGATTCCTGGGAACCTTGCCTGACTTCGACTTGAACCTGTGCAGGTTCCGTGGGCGTACCAGGACTTGAACCTGGGACCTCTTCGTTATCAGCGAAGCGCTCTAACCGCCTGAGCTATACGCCCCGATGCCTCATCGGGCCGAGACATGACTCTACAGCACATCCCGGCCCGATCTCAAATCGAGGCACTCCAGCGGGGTTTTTCCGCGGAATTACAGGGTTTAATCGTCCGTCAGGGTCACGCCGATGCCGCCAACAAGGGTTGCCGAGATGTTGTACAGCACCGCCGACAGCATGGACAGTGCTGTGAGAAGTACCACATTCACGACGGCGATAATGGTGGCGAACGATGCGACCTGTCCGAGCGACGCGACCTTCTTCAGTTCGAAGCCGCCGCCCTCGGAACCGGCGAGGGTTCCGAGCAGGCTGTCCACCTGGTCAAAGATGCCCGTCAGGTCCAGAACCGTCCACAGCACGATGGCAGCCACCACCGTGACGATGCCCAGCGCGACCGAGAGCAGGAACGCCATTTTCAGGACGGACCAGGGGTCAACCTTGCTGACCAGGAGCCGGGCGCGGCGCACCTTGGCCTTGGGGGCCGGCTTAACCAGTCCCGGTGCACCCGGTGCAGTCTGGGCGCCCTGCGGGCGCTGTCCGGGGGCTGCAGGACGCTGGGCAGGTGCCGCCGGCCGCTGGCCCTGGGGACGCTGGCCTGCCGGCGCACCCTGCGGGCGCTGTCCTGAGGGTGCGGGACGCTGCCCCGGAAGGCCCGACGGCGCGGTCGGGCTCTGCTGGGGGCGCACCGGGGCATTCACCCGGGGAGCGGCTGCCGGCTGACGCATCCCGCCGGGAGCATTACTGTTCGGCTTGGGATATGAGTCGGAATTGCTCACTCGTTACCTCCGGTGTTGTCTTCGTTCGCCCCAGCATCGCCGGACGTTCCTTCTGCTTCATCGGCCAGTTCTGAACCCGCCTCTGCGGCTTCCTCGTCTGGTCCGGCATCTTCAGCCAACGTTACGTCATCAGCGGCGATAGCCAAGATTTCTGACGCAGTGGGTTCACCGGAGTGGTCGGCTTCGGACTCCCGCTCCGCGCTGGCCTCAACTTCCGCTTCGAGGCCCCGCTCGGTGTTGCGGGCCACCTCGATGATGCGGTCGTTCTTGTCGGGCTTCGCAAAGATGACGCCCATCGTGTCGCGGCCCTTGGCAGGGACGCCCGCCACGGACGAACGGACCACCTTGCCGCCGCCCATGACCACGAGGACCTCGTCTTCTTCCTGGACCACGAGGGCACCCACGAGGTCGCCGCGTTCCTCGGCGAGCTTGGCAACCTTGATGCCCAGGCCGCCGCGGCCCTGGAGCCGGTATTCCTCGACGGCGGTGCGCTTGGCGTAGCCGCCTTCGGTCACCACAAAAACGTAGGATCCCTCGGCCACCACGTTCATGGCGAGCAGTTCGTCGTCTTCACGGAACTTCATGCCCGTCACGCCGGATGTGGCCCGGCCCATGGGGCGGAGCGCGTCATCGGTGGCGGTGAAGCGGATCGACTGGCCCTTGCGGGACACCAGCATCAGGTCATCCGTCTCGGAGACCAGCTGCGCGGAAACCAGTTCGTCCTCGTCCCGGAGGTTGATGGCAATGACGCCGGCGGACCGGTTGGTGTCGTAGTCCTCCAGCCGGGTCTTCTTGACCAGGCCGCGCTTGGTGGCCAGCACGAGGTACGGCGCCTGCTGGTAGTCGGTCAGGTCCAGAACCTGGGCGATGTGCTCATCCGGCTGGAAGGCCAGGAGGTTCGCCACATGCTGGCCCTTGGTGTCGCGGCCGCCCTCTGCGAGTTCGTAGGCCTTGGCCCGGTACACGCGCCCGAAGTTGGTGAAGAAGAGCAGCCAGTGGTGCGTGGTGGTGACGAAGAAGTGTTCCACGACGTCGTCGCCGCGGAGCTGGGCACCCTTGATGCCCTTGCCGCCGCGCTGCTGCGAGCGGTAGTTGTCGCTCCGCGTGCGCTTGACGTAGCCGCCGCGGGTGATGGTGACCACCACTTCCTCTTCGGGAATGAGGTCTTCCATGGACATGTCGCCGTCGTAGCCCATCAGGATCTGCGTCCGGCGGTCGTCCCCGTGCTTGGCCACGATCTCGGCGAGTTCCTCGCTGATGATCGAACGCTGGCGTTCCTCCGAGCCGAGGATCGCGTTGTACTCAGCGATCATGGCCTCGAGCTCGGCGTGGCGGTCCTGGATCTTCTGGCGTTCCAGGGCTGCGAGCCGGCGGAGCTGCATGTCCAGGATGGCGCGGGCCTGGATCTCGTCGATGTCCAGCAGCTCCATCAGCCCGTCACGTGCTGCCTCCGTGGTGCTGGAAGCGCGGATCAGGGCGATGACCTCGTCCAGCATGTCCAGGGCCTTCAGGAGCGCACGCAGGATATGCGCTTCTTCCTCGGCCTTGCGCAGGCGGTACCGGGTGCGCCGGGCGATGACATCCAACTGGTGCGTGACCCAGTGCCGGATGAAGGCATCGAGACTGAGAGTACGCGGCACTCCGTCCACGATCGCCAGCATGTTCGCGCCGAAGTTCTCCTGCAGCTGGGTGTGCTTGTAGAGGTTGTTCAGCACCACCTTGGCGACGGCGTCCCGCTTCAGGACGATGACCAGGCGCTGGCCGGTACGGCCGGAGGTCTCATCGCGAAGGTCGGCGATGCCCTGGACCTTCCCGTCCTTGACCAGTTCGGCGATCTTGATGGCCAGGTTGTCCGGATTCGCCTGGTAAGGCAGCTCGGTGACGACGAGGCAGGTCCTGCCCTGCAGTTCCTCGACGTTGACCACGGCGCGCATGGTGATGGAACCGCGGCCGGTGCGGTAAGCGTCCTCGATGCCCTTGTGGCCCAGGATGGTGGCGCCGGTGGGGAAATCCGGTCCCTTGATGCGCTTCAGCAGTTCTTCCAGGAGCTGCTCGCGGCTGGCACCCGGGTTGGCCAGATACCACTGGACGCCGTCGGCCACCTCGCGGAGGTTGTGCGGCGGAATGTTGGTTGCCATGCCGACGGCGATGCCGGAGGACCCGTTGACCAGCAGGTTGGGGAACCGCGCCGGAAGAATGGTGGGTTCCTGGTTCTTGCCGTCGTAGTTGTCCTGGAAGTCGACGGTCTCCTCGTCGATGTCACGGACCATTTCCATGGCAAGCGGCGCCATCTTGGTTTCCGTGTATCGCGGGGCGGCGGCGCCGTCGTTGCCGGGCGAGCCGAAGTTGCCCTGGCCCAGCGCCAGCGGGTACCGCATGGTCCAGTCCTGGATCAGGCGCACCAGCGCATCGTAGATCGCCGTGTCACCGTGCGGGTGGTACTGGCCCATGACCTCTCCCACCACACGGGCGCACTTATTGAAAGCACGGTCCGGGCGGTAGCCGCCGTCGAACATCGCGTACAATACGCGGCGGTGGACGGGCTTGAGTCCGTCGCGGACGTCCGGGAGGGCACGGCCGACGATGACGGCCATGGCGTAGTCGAGGTAGGAGCGCTGCATCTCCGTTTGGAGGTCCACCTGCTCGACGCGGTCGATCAGCAGATCGCCCTCCAGTACCGGCTCCGTGGCGTCCGGAGACTCGGCCGGGACCTCGGGTGTTTCGTCACTCATAGTCTGTAAATTCCGTTTCAGGTATATGTCGGTTCTGGAATATCAGGCGTGAAAACCGCTAGATATCGAGGAACCTGACGTCCTTGGCGTTCTGCTGGATGAAGTTGCGGCGCGATTCGACGTCTTCGCCCATCAGCACGGCGAAGATCTGGTCGGCGGCTGCTGCGTCCTCCATGGTCACCTGCAGGAGGGTGCGGCGGTCCGGGTCCATGGTGGTGTCCCAGAGCTCCGTGTAGTCCATCTCGCCCAGGCCCTTGTAGCGCTGGATGCCGTTTTCCTTCGGAATGCGGCGGCCTGCTGCCTGGCCGGAAACCAGGACCGCGTCACGCTCACGGTCGCTGAACACATAGTCGTGCGGAGCGTTGGACCACTTGATCCGGTACAGCGGCGGCTGTGCCAGATACACGTAGCCGTTCTCGATCAGCGGGCGCATGTAGCGGAACAGCAGGGTCATCAGCAGCGTGGTGATGTGCTGGCCGTCCACGTCGGCATCAGCCATCAGCACGATCTTGTGGTACCGCAGTTTGCTGAGGTCGAAGTCCTCGCCGATGCCTGTGCCAAACGCGGTAATCATGGACTGGACCTCGTTGTTGCCCAGCGCCTTGTCCAGGCGCGCCCGTTCCACATTGAGGATCTTGCCGCGCAGCGGCAGGATGGCCTGCGTTTCCGGATTGCGTCCGCGCTTGGCCGATCCGCCTGCCGAGTCACCCTCCACCAGGTAGACCTCGCACTTCGAGGGATCCTTCGAGGAGCAGTCGGAGAGCTTGCCGGGCATGCCGAAGGACTCCAGGGGGCTCTTCCGGCGGGCATTGTCGCGGGCCTTGCGGGCAGCCATGCGTGCCTGGGCCGCGGAAATCGCCTTGCGGATCACGTCCCTGGCCGGGCCGGGGTTGCGTTCCAGCCAGTCGCCCAGCTGGTCGGTCACCACCCGCTGGACAAAGCCCTTGACCTCGGAGTTGCCCAGCTTGGTCTTGGTCTGGCCCTCGAACTGCGGTTCGGACAGCTTCACGGAGATAACGGCTGTCAGGCCTTCACGGATGTCGTCACCCGTGAGGTTCTCTTCCTTTTCCTTGATGATGCTCTTCTCCCGCGCATAGCGGTTGATGAGCGAGGTCATCGCGGCGCGGAAGCCCTCTTCGTGGGTGCCGCCTTCGTGGGTGTTGATGGTGTTCGCGTAAGTGTGGACGCTTTCGGAGTAGGCCGTGGTCCACTGCAGTGCCATCTCGACGGCGATGTGCCGCTCGGTGTCCTCGGTTTCGAAGGCGATGACGTCCTCGTGGACCACGTCCACCTTCTTGCTCGAGTTCAGGTGCTTGACGTAGTCGAGCAGGCCCTCGTTGTACTGGTAGACCACGGTGCGGTGCTCGGCGAGGACCTCGCCCTCGGTCAGCACGCCGTCCAGGTCAAGGTCGCCGGCTTCGTCGGTGCCGGCAGCCGCCTGGCGCTCGTCGGTCAGGGTGATGCGCAGGCCCTTGTTGAGGAAGGCCATCTGCTGGAAGCGGGCGCGGAGCGTCTCGAAGTCGAATTCCACGGATTCGAAGATGCTCGGATCCGGGTAGAAGGTCTGGGTTGTTCCCGTGTCGGCGGTTTCCTCGCCCTGGACCAGCGCGCCCTGGGGCTTGCCGCCGTCGGCAAAGGACATCCGCCAGACGTGGCCCTGCCTGCGGACCTCGGTATTCACCCGGGTGGAGAGCGCGTTGACCACGGAGATGCCCACACCGTGGAGGCCGCCGGACACGGCGTAGCCGCCGCCGCCGAACTTGCCGCCGGCGTGCAGGATGGTCATGACAACCTCGACCGTGGGCTTGCCCTCGGTGGGGTGGATGTCCACGGGGATGCCTCGGCCGTCGTCCGATACCTTTACGCCGCCGTCGGCCTGCAGCACAATCTCGATGTGGGTGCAGTAACCGGCCAGGGCCTCGTCAACGGAGTTGTCCACCACTTCGTACACCAGGTGGTGCAGGCCGCGCAGTCCGGTGGAGCCGATGTACATGCCGGGCCGTTTCCGTACCGCCTCGAGGCCCTCAAGTACGGTAATGTCGCTGGCGCCGTACTCCCGGGGTGTGGCAGTCTCAGCCGGGTCGCCGGTGTTCCGGGCGTCCTCCGTTGCGGGCTCCACTGCCTCGATGTCTGCATTGTCGTTAGCCACAGGCGCTTTCGACTCCTCTATGTTCGATGATGGCCGGCCTCCGCCCTTTGCCGAAGCAAAAGGCATCCGCCAAAAGGCACGTCACTGGCGGCACCTGCTACCCGGTTGACCGCGGAACCGCTCCCGCGCAGAAAAAAGCGCGGGAAAACGGACTCAGTCAACGTTTCACCGGCGCCCAGTTATCTAGGGGAATTCTATCGTGAAACGTGGGTGATTCCCGCATTGGCGGGGCGTGGGCGCAGCGCAATGTGCCTCTGGCTGGCCATTGGCCCCGCCTGCAAGGCCCCAGCGGTCCCCGTTTTGGACTCCTATACGGCCGACGGCGGTTTGAGCGCCCTGCACGCCGTTTCCGCTTCGGTCACGGAAGGCGCAACCGGCGGTGCTATCCGTACGTGTCCCGGGGCCCCCGCCCGTTGACGGAACGGCCGCCCTTGCGCCAGTTCGGTGCGGCCGGGCCGAGCACCTGGATGCTGGTGACCACCCCGTCGCCGAGTTCGGTGCGGAACTTCTCGAGCAGGCTCATGCTGAGCAGCCGGAGCTGGGTGGCCCAGGCCGTGGAGTCGCACCGCACATGGAGGGTGGTGTCGGTAAAGCTTTCCGGCGTGCAGTGGGCAGCGATTTCCGGTCCCACCAGGGCCGGCCACTCTGCCATGACCGAGCCCACGGCCACCGGCGAGGTCCAGCCTCGCTCGGCGACCAGCCGGCCGACGACTTTGCCCAGCCCAAGGGGGTCGCGGCCCGTGGAGTGGAACTGGCTGAAGCCACGCGTTCCCTGTGCTGCGGTGCGGGGTTTTTGGTTGGCGCCTGTCGGCGCTGCTTTGCGGCGGACTTCACCGCGGGCGGCCGCCGCCTCCCGCATCCTGTTGAGCGCCGCCTGGGCAGCATCGATTTCGTCGGGATCCCGGCCCGGCTGCAGGCCGCCGTCCTTATCCCTGTTCATCGATTCCTCCCGGGATGACCTTCACCCGCCGGCCCGCCAGCTCGTCAGGAATATCGGCGTCGACGGCGGCTGTCACCAGGACCTGCTCGGCGCCGGCAACTATTGCGGCCAGTTTACGCCGCCGCTGGACATCGAGTTCGGCGAAAACGTCGTCCAGGATAAGGATCGGTGCGGAGCCGCCGGTGCGGGCGTCGTCGAGCATGACGTAGTAGGACGCCAGCCGGAGGGACAGGCACATGGACCAGGTTTCGCCGTGGGAGGCATAGCCCTTGGCCGGGGCCTGCCCAAGCACGAGGTCCAGTTCATCCCGGTGCGGGCCAACCAGTGAGATCCCCCGTTCGAGTTCCCTGCGGCGGGACGCCGCGAAGGCCTGGATATAGCGTTCGGCGAGCTCATCAACGGACAGCAAGCGGAGGTCCTCCGCGGAATTTCCCGGCGCCGAGGGTGATGTGGAAGCGCTGGCCGGCTCGCCGTCGTCGTCCATCATGTTCTGCAGGGTTGAGCGGTAGACCGCGTCCGCGGCCTTCGAACCGTCAGTGAGCTGGGCATACGCACTGTTCAGGTGCGGCCGGAGCCGCTCAACGAGTTCAAGCCTGGCGTGGAGCAGCTCAGCACCGGCGCGCGCCATGTGCTGGTCCCAGACATCGAGGGTGGCTTCATGGCCGGCGGTGAATTTGCCGGCGCGTGCCGACTTCAGCAGTGCGTTGCGCTGTTTGAGTACGCGCTCGTAGTCGCTGCGGGTTGCGGCATGCCGGGGAACCAGGCTCACCAGGAGCTCGTCCAGGAACCGGCGGCGGTTCGACGGATCGCCCTTGACCAGGGCCAGGTCCTCCGGAGCGAACAGGACGGTGTGGCAGATGCCCAGCAGGTCGCGCGCACGGACGGGGTTGCTGCGGTTGATGCGTCCGCGGTTGGCCCGGCCACCGTTGATTTCCAGCTCCAGGATGGTGGACTGTTCGCCGCGTACCAGCTTTGCCCGGATCAGCGCCCGTTCGGTTCCGAAGCGGAGCAAAGGGCCGTCGGTGCTGACCCGGTGCGAGCTGAGCGTGGCCAGGTAGCCGATGGCCTCCATCAGGTTGGTCTTGCCGATTCCGTTGGAGCCGACCAGGACCGTGACGCCCGGTTCAAACCGGAGATCCACCTGGGCGTAGCTGCGGAAATCGGTCAGGGACAGGTGTTCTAGGTACACGCGGTGTTCAAAGCCCCCAGCGGGATCACTTGGCCGGACGGGTGGCGTGCCCGCCGAACTGGTGCCGGAGGGCGGACACCATCTTCATCGCGGGGGAGCTGTCCTCGCGGGACTCAAAGCGGGCGAACAGCGCGGCCGTGATCGCCGGTGCGGGAATGGCGTTGGCAATGGCTTCTTCCACAGTCCACCTGCCTTCGCCCGAGTCCTCGACGTAGTCGTCGATGTTCTGCAGTCCCGGATCCTCTTCCAGTGCCTTGACCAGCAGGTCGAGCAGCCAGGACCGGACCACCGTGCCTTTTTGCCAGGCGCGGAACGTGCCGGGAAGATCGCTGATGATGTCCTTGGAAGCGAGGAGCTGGTAGCCCTCGGCGTAGGCCTGCATCAGGCCGTACTCGATGCCGTTGTGCACCATCTTGGCGTAGTGGCCTGCGCCCACCCCGCCCACGTGGACGAAGCTGTCCTCGCGGTCGCCTTCGGGACGGAGTGCGTCAAAGACGGGAAGCGCGCGTTCGATGTCCGCGGGGTCGCCTCCGGCCATGAGGCCGTAGCCGTTCTGCAGGCCCCAGACTCCGCCGGAGACGCCGCAGTCGGCGAAGCGGATTCCCTTTTCGGCCAGAACTGCGGCGTGCTTCTGGTCCTCGGTGAAGCGGGAGTTTCCGCCATCGATCACCATGTCGCCCGGCTGCAGCTTTGTACCGAGCTCGGTGATGACGGCGTCGGTGATTTCTCCGGCCGGAACCATGACCCAGATGAGGCGTGGCGCAGGAAGGGCGGCGATGAGCTCATCCGTGGAGGCCACATCGGTAACCTCCGGGTTGCGGTCGAAGCCGGTGACCTCGATCCCGCCGTTGCGCAGCCGTTCGCGCATGTTGAAACCCATTTTTCCAAGGCCGATCAGTCCGATATGCATGGTGGAACTCTTTCCTGCGAGGGTGGCGGTTTGGGCCCACGCCGCCAGGGTTCCCTGGCCGAGCTTGCGAGGCGAGGGTGGCGGTGGGGATTAGTTGGGCAGGCGCACCGGCATGACGAGGTAGCGGTAGTCGTCCTGGTCTTCGCCGTCGACGTCGTTCTGCGCGGTAATCATGGCAGGCTTCGGTGCAGTGGTGAAGGAGAAGCGCACAAACTTGGTTTCAATCACGCTGAGGCCTTCAACCAGGTAGTGCGGGTTGAACGCAACCGTGATGTCATCGCCGGAGAGCTGGGCCTCGAGCTCTTCGGAGGCCTGGGCGTCCTCGCCGGTGCCGGCGTCGAGGTGCAGTTGGCCCTGGGTGAACGCGAGCCGGACCGGGGTGTTGCGTTCCGCCACCAGGGAGACACGGCGGACGGCTTCCACAAGTTCCTGGGTCTGCACGGTGGCGTGAATCGGGGTGGAATCCGGGAACAGCGAGCGGATCTTGGGGTAGTCGCCGTCGACCAGCAGTGATGTGGTGGTGCGGCCGCCGCTTTCGAAGCCGATCAGCCGGCTTTCGTCGTCGGCGATGGCCAGGTTGATGTCACCGCTGCCGCCCAAAGTTTTGGCAACTTCGTTGAGTGTCTTGGCCTTGACCAGGGCACTGGTGGAGATCCCGGGGGTGACCGGCTTCCACGGAACTTCCCGCATGGCGAGCCGGTATCGGTCAGTGGCCAGGAGGGTGATGAGGTCGTCCTCGATTTCCATCCGCACACCGGTGAGGATGGGAAGGGTGTCGTCCTTGCTGGCCGCGATGATCACCTGGGACACAGCCTGGGCAAATGCATCGCCGGCGACAGTTCCGGTGATGGTGGGCAGCGCAGGCAGCGGCGGATACTCGGCCTCGGGCATGGTGGCGAGGTGGAAGCTGCTTCGGCGGCAGGTGAGGGTCACTTTGTTGCCGTCGGTTTCGATGTCCACCGGTGCTGAGGGCAGGCTGCGGCAAATGTCGGCCAGGAGCCGGCCTGAGACCAGAATGGTGCCTTCGTCCCGGATGTCGGCGGGAATCTCAAGCCTTGCTGAGGTCTCGTAGTCAAAGCTGGACAGGCTGACGGTCCCGGATTCGGCCTTGAGAAGGAGGCCGGAGAGCACCGGTACGGGCGGCCGCGGAGACAACGACCGGGCTGTCCATGTGACGGCTTCTGCCAGGACGTCCCGTTCGACTCTGAACTTCACGGAAGGGTGCCGCCTTTCATTGCTGCTGCCATTTTCTGAACGGGAGCTCGCCAAGAGCCCACAGGACGTTGTCCCCCGGGTCCCGGAACCTGCATGGTCCGCGCATGGCCGACCGCAAACAGACCCAGGGATGGGAGCGCTGCAGACAGCTTAGCCGGAACAACAAGGATTTCCCCATCCCCACCGGTGATGCCGGCTCTGCCGGCGGTCAGGTTGCCGGTGCTTGGAGCGGTGCGGTGGATGTCCGGGAACGAGGTTGTTGTTTGAGGGATTTCAATTTTTTGGGATTAGTAGTGTTAATAACTGCTGTGGAAACTGTGGATAACCCCGGTTTCCGGCTCGGATCCGCGGTTAAGCCCTGTTCATGGGCTGTGGGTTCGGCCTGTTTTAAACAGGCTGTGGATGGGGACAAAATTTTTGGCCTGTTTCGGTGATCCACAGACGGCTTAAGGGTTTTAAGCCCATTAACTGCGGTTGTCCCCTTAACTGTCCACAGGGTTATCCACACGCGCCTGTTAATAAGGTTAAGAACCTTGGATCAGGAGTCGCGCTGCTGCTGCTTTATCCGGTTGGTGAGCTCGGTGACCTGGTTGTAAATCACACGACGTTCCGCCATGAGTTCACGGATCTTGCGGTCTGCGTGGATCACGGTGGTGTGGTCGCGGCCGCCGAGTTCCTGGCCGATCTTGGGAAGCGACATGTCCGTCAGCTCACGGCAGAGGTACATGGCGATCTGCCGGGCGGTCACCAGCGTGCGGGTCCGGGACTTGCTGCAGAGCTCCTCCATGCTGAGCTTGAAGTAGTCCGCGGTCTGCTGCAGGATCTGGCTCGACGTGATTTCCTGGGCGCCGTCGTCGGTGATGAGGTCCTTGAGCACCATCTCCGCGAGGGCCACGTCCACCGGCTGGCGGTTGAGGCTGGCGAACGCGGTGACGCGGATGAGCGCGCCTTCGAGTTCGCGGATGTTGCTGGCGATCTTGGAAGCGATGTACTCCAGTGCGTCGTCCGGGGCGGAGAGCCCTTCGCTGAGGGCCTTCTTCCGGAGGATGGCGATGCGGGTTTCCAGTTCGGGCGGCTGGATGTCCGTCAGCAGGCCCCACTCGAAGCGCGACTTCATCCGGTCCTCGAAGCCTGCCAGCAGCTTGGGCGGCTGGTCCGAGGTGATGACCACCTGCTTGTTGTTGTTGTGCAGCGAGTTGAACGTGTGGAAGAACTCCTCCAGGGTCCGGTCCTTGCCGGCCAGGAACTGGATGTCGTCGATCAGCAGGACATCCACGTTGCGGTACGTCGTTTTGAAGCTGGCGCCTTCGTCGTCGCGGATCGAGTTGATGAAGTCGTTGGTGAATTCCTCGGAGTTGACGTACCGGACGCGGATGCCGCTGTAGAGGCGCCTGGCGTAGTGGCCGATGGCGTGCAGCAGGTGGGTTTTGCCAAGACCTGAGTCGCCGTAGATGAACAGCGGGTTGTAGGCCTTCGCGGGGGCTTCTGCCACAGCGACGGCTGCGGCATGGGCGAACCGGTTGGATGAGCCGATCACGAAGGTATCGAAAACGTACTTGGGATTGAGCCGGCCGAATTCATGCGAGGTGCTCGGCAGCATGGGCTGCGGCTTCTGCTCGATGGACGGGTCGTTGGCGAGGGAAAGCTCGACGGCGGGTTCGGGCTCCTCATGGATGGGCACCAGATCCGTGTCGACGTCGATCGCGCAGCGGATGTCGTCCGAGAAGACATTGCGGAGCGCATCGTCGAGGGCGTCCTTGACCTGGGTCTGCAGCACTTCCCGGGTCAGCTCGTTGGGGACAGCTACCAGAAGGGTGGAACCGATGAGGCCCTGGGCCTGCGCGAGGATGACAAAGCCGCGTTGACGGGGCGAAACGCGATCGTCCTGTTCGAGAAGGTTCACCACGCGCCGCCAGGAACTTCCGACAGTGTTGGCGTGGTTGGCTTCGTCTACTGTCATCAAATTTGGTTCCTCAAAGCTTGCTGCCTGCATTACATGCAGCCGCAAGCCTGGAACCAGGGTGCTGGCCCGGCTTAATCCACAGGGTTATGCACAGTCCGTGGATAATCGGCTACTGAGACACTCTAGGGGATGAAAAGCCTAGAAGATAGCTGGGAAGTGCCTTGTGGATAATTACACCGTTGTGGTTCGAAAACGGCGGTTGTGAGCCGCTTCATCCACAGGTTCTGCGCCTTGTTAGCCACAGCTGGGGAAACACGCCGGGCGGCCTGCTGGTTTGACTACCGACGGCGCTTTGCCCTACCGTTGTGGAGTCCTTTGTGCCTGCTTTCTGACCCCATTTTGGAGTTCCGGACACTTCGTGTGCCCGGCAAATCCGGGGGAAGCATGCACATACAAAACTTAGCGTCGGCCAGTTCTTCCCCTTACTGATCGGGTGGGCGCACCTTTGATCCACTGGAGTAACTAACGTGAGCAAGCGGACTTTTCAGCCGAATAACCGCCGTCGGGCCAAGAAGCACGGCTTCCGCCTTCGTATGCGCACCCGTGCCGGCCGCGCCATCCTGGCCGCCCGCCGTGGCAAGGGCCGCACCGAACTGTCGGCGTAAATACTGACTTGTCGGTTTTCTTCCTTCTGCGAGATTAGCGGTGCTTGCCACCCGGAACCGCCTGAGGACTTCTACCGATTTTTCAACAACTGTACGTTCCGGCGTCCGCAATGGACGCCGGAACGTAGTGTTATATACGGCAACTATTGGACCCGATGAGCCCAGCCGCATCGGCTTCATCGTTTCCAAAGCTGTCGGGAACGCTGTTGCGAGGAACCTCGTTAAGAGGAGACTTAGAGAAGCCGGCGCTGTCTCGCTGCGCGAGTACGGCACCGGATTCGCTATTGTGGTGCGTGCTTTGCCCGCTTCCGCAACAGCCAGCTGGGATGAACTCCTGGCGGACTACAACGCCGCCTTGGAAAACACCATGAGGCGGCTGGCTGGCCGCCTTCCGGCGGTGACCGGAAAACGGCCGGCTGGAACGCAAACGGACGCAACGACACAGGAAGGGACACAGCGTGCTTGACCCGACTGCCGCCGTCGTCCGTTCCTTCAAGTCCGCAGCAGCGGCCGTGGGCAGCTTCATCTGGAACCTGCCCCGCAACATCCTTATTCTTCTGCTCCTGGCGTATCGCAAGGTGGTTTCGCCCTTGTACGGCCAGGTCTGCCGCTTCTTTCCCTCGTGCTCGGCCTATGCGCTTGAAGCAGTTACCGTCCACGGCGCTGTCAAGGGCAGCTGGCTGGCGGCCCGGCGCCTGGCGCGCTGCCACCCGTGGAACGCCGGCGGCGTGGACCATGTCCCCGCCGGCCACCGGGAATGGCCTGAAAACCAGACCCCAAGAATTGTTGTGCTGAATAACCCGGACAAGTACCTGGCTGCTCAGACTGATGGAGAAGGCCGCGCTGCGGCCTGACGAATAGGGATATCGTATGGACTTCTTTGAAACAATCATGTTTCCGTTCAAATGGCTTGTGTCCATCATCATGGTGGGCTTCCATGAGGGCCTGAGTGCCATTGGCATGCCTGAGGCCTCCGGCTGGACCTGGACGCTGTCCATCATTGGTCTGGTGCTGGTCATCCGGGCGGCCCTCATTCCCGTCTTCGTCAAGCAGATCAAGGCACAGCGCGGCATGCAGCTGCTGCAGCCTGACCTGAAGAAGCTCCAGGACAAGTACAAGGGCAAGACCGACCAGCTGTCCCGCCAGGCCATGGCGCAGGAACAGATGGCGATGTACAAGAAGCACGGCACCAACCCGTTCTCGGCCTGCCTGCCCATGCTGATCCAGATGCCGTTCTTCTTCGCACTCTTTACCGTTCTTTCCGGTATCAGCACCGCTCGCGACAAGGGTGAGGGCATCGGTGCGCTGAGCCACCAGCAGGTCACCCAGTTCGACGAATCCACCATCTTCGGGGCCACGCTGTCCGCATCCCTGCTGCACGGCGGCGAAGGCAACCTTACGGCTGTATGGATCCTCTCGATCATCATGATCCTGGCCATGACGGCCTCGCAGTTCATCACGCAGAAGCAGATCATGGCGAAGAACATGTCCGAAGAGGCCATGGCCAGCCCGTTCATGCGCCAGCAGAAGATGATGCTGTACATCCTGCCCATCGTCTTCGGTGTGGGCGGCATCAACTTCCCCATCGGTGTCCTGATCTACTGGACCACCACCAACCTGTGGACCATGGGCCAGCAGTTCTTTGTCATCCGCCGCATGCCGACGCCGGGATCGCCGGCCGCCAAGGCCCTCGCCGAGCGCCGTGCCGCCAAGGGCCTTCCGGCCCTTCCCGTCCTGGGAGGCAAGAAGGCCGACGCCGAAGCGGAAGCAGCTGCCGCCGCTGCGGTTGCGCAGGCCCGGACGCAGCGCATCCAGCCACAACGTAAGAACAGGAAGAAGAAGTAATGTCTGTTGAGAGCTCTGAACACGCACTTTCCGCTGACCCCGGCGAAGACCAGGATTCTGTTGCCGGTACCGTGAATGCGGGCAAGGGCACGTCGGCAAGCCGCCTGGAAGAGGAAGGCGATGTAGCCGCCGACTACCTTGAGGAACTGCTCGACATCGCCGACATCGACGGCGACATTGACATTGAGGTCCGCAACGGACGCACCTACATCTCTATTGTGACCGAGGAAGAGTCCGCCGGGCTTGAGAGCCTCGTGGGGCGCGACGGCGAGGTACTGGAGGCCCTTCAGGAACTCACCCGCCTGTCCGTTCTGTCCGCGACTGAGAACCGCTCCCGGCTGGTGCTCGACATCAACGGCTACCGGAAGGAGCGCGCGGGCCACCTGCAGAAGATCGCCGAGGACGCTGTCGCTACCGTCAAGGAGACCGGTGAGGCCGTCGCACTGGAGCCCATGAGCGCCTACGAGCGGAAGATCGTTCACGACGCCGTCGCCGACCTCGGTTTCGTCAGCGAGTCTGAGGGCGAGGGTGCAGGCCGGCACATCGTCGTTTCGGCCGACTGAACCGTTGGCTGACCTACTGATGGTTGAGATCACGGCAGCGGAGCGCCAGGCGGCGGAGAAGATTTTCGGCGACCGCCTGGACCTTGCTGAACGGTACGTAGAACACCTGGCGACGTCCGGGACCGAGCGCGGACTCATCGGTCCGCGGGAGATCCCGAGGCTCTGGGGACGGCATGTCCTGAACTGCGCGGTCATCGAAAGTGAGATCCCGCAGGGCAGCCACGTGGCCGACGTCGGAAGCGGAGCCGGCCTGCCGGGCCTTTGCCTGGCCATTGCACGCCCCGACCTCGAACTGACCCTCATCGAGCCCCTGGAACGCCGGGTGATCTGGCTGCAGGAAGTGGTTGACGATCTCGGTCTGAGCAACGTCACCATCATGCGCACGCGAGCCGAACTCGCCGTCGGCATGGTCACAGCCGACGTCGTGACCGCCCGGGCCGTGTCCGCGCTGAGCAATCTTGCCGGCCTGACCATTCCACTGCTCGGCGGCGAGGGTGAAGTTGTTGCCATCAAGGGCCGCAGCGCCGCCGAGGAGATCGAGAAGGCCGCCAAGGTCATCCGCAAGCTTGGCGGCGTGGAGACCTCGGTTGTCACCGTTGGCCAGAACCTGCTCGAGGAACCCACCACTGTGGTTCGGATCGTAGTTAAGAAGACCCAAAAGAGCGCCTAGCCCCGCAAGGTGCCGCGGGTCCTTAGGGTGTAGCGGTTAGGCTAGAGAACGGCAGTGAAAGCCGAACGAGAGTGAGTGTGTCCCAGTGACGAGTAGCGAAACCTCCACGCAGCGGATTCCCCCGTTCGTGTCCCTGGGGTCGGCGCGTTCCTTCGGCGTATCGCCGGTCGCTACGACGGTAAGTCAACTTAACCCGGTTGCTGGAACCAGCACTCCGAAGGTTTCACGTGAAACCGCAGGTCGCGGCAATGTCCTGGACACGCTGGATGACTCCAGCCCCATCGCCCGCGAACTCGCCCATGAGAACCGTCGGCGTGAGCGGCTGCTGGGCCGCAACCTGCCGAAACCGGAGAAGACACGGATCTTCACGGTTTCAAACCAAAAGGGTGGCGTGGGGAAAACCACTACCACCGTCAACATCGCTGCCGCGCTTGCCGCAGCCGGCCTGAACGTCCTGGTCATCGACATTGACCCGCAGGGCAACGCCTCCACTGCTCTCGGCATCGAACACCACGCCGACGTCGACAGCATCTATGACGTCCTGATCAACGACGTGGCACTCGAGGATGTGGTGGCACAGTGCCCGGACATCAGCAACCTCATTTGCGCCCCGGCCACCATCCACCTGGCCGGCGCCGAGATCGAACTGGTTTCGCTCGTGGCGCGCGAGCAGCGTCTCCGCCGTGCCATCGACGTCTACGCCAAAGCCCGGGCGAAGAAGGGCGAACAGCGGCTGGACTACATCTTCATTGACTGCCCGCCCAGCCTGGGACTGCTGACCGTCAATGCCTTCTGTGCAGCCGGCGAGGTGCTTATTCCCATCCAGTGCGAGTACTACGCCCTCGAGGGATTGAGCCAGCTGCTGAAGAACATTGAGATGATCCAGAAGCACCTCAATGCTGAACTGGAAGTTTCGACGATTCTCCTGACCATGTACGACGGGCGCACCAACCTGGCCGCCCAGGTCGCAGCTGAAGTCCGGCAGCACTTCCCGAACCAGGTCCTTGACGCTGTCGTACCCCGCTCCGTGCGGATCTCCGAAGCGCCGAGCTACCAGCAGACGGTCATGACCTACGACCCATCCTCCAGCGGCGCGTTGTCCTACCTGGAAGCCGCAGCGGAAATCGCTGAGCGTTAGAATTTTCCAAACACTGCAACAGCCGGAGCCCGGCATAGCCGGGCTCTTCCGATGGAGGGAATCATCCATGAGCGATAAGCGACGCGGGCTCGGTCGCGGTCTTGGCGCACTCATTCCAAGTTCCGCTTCCGCAGGCGCTTCGGGTAACGGAGCAGCTCCGTCGCGCCCTGTGGATCTCTTCTTCCCGGAGGCGCGGAAGACAGCTGAACCCATTCCGGCCGCTGAGCCGGACAAGTCCGTTCTCGGCGATGTGCCCGCTGCCCGGTCCGGCCGTAAGGCTTCGGCCGAGGTTCCTGCCGAAGCTCGTCCGGAGGCAGACGGCGCGTCAGATGGCGTGAAGTCATCCTCCGCCAAGTCCACGGCCAGCAAGTCCCAGGCTTCCAAGGCTGGCCCTGCCAAGCTCGCGGCTGCGGATGCTGAGAACGCCGACGTCGATCTTCCGGACACATCCGGTCCGGCTGAGCCCGCGACTGATGGTGCTTCTGGCGATTCAGCTGCCGCCGGACATAAGGCAGGGTCAGCTGCTGTCTTGGACAATGACGTCGATCTCGTCGAGGTCCCGGGTGTCCGTTTTGCTGAGATTCCGGTTACGGACATCCATCCGAACCGTAAACAGCCGCGTACCGTCTTCGATGAGGACGACATGGCAGAGCTCGTGCACTCGGTCCGCGAAATAGGCGTCCTCCAGCCAATTGTGGTACGTACTTCCACCGAAAAAGGTGGAGAACCATATGAACTTGTGATGGGCGAGCGTCGGTGGCGTGCAGTACAGGCAGCCGGACTCTCCACGATCCCGGCGATTGTCCGTGACACCACCGATGACGACCTGCTCCGCGACGCACTTCTCGAGAACCTCCACCGCAGCCAGCTCAATCCGCTCGAAGAAGCTGCGGCGTATCAGCAGCTGCTCGAGGACTTTGGTACTACGCACGAGCAGCTGGCAGATCGTATCGGCCGCTCCCGCCCTCAGGTGTCCAACACACTCCGCCTGTTGAAGCTGCCTCCGCTGGTGCAGCGCCGGGTCGCCGCCAACGTACTTTCGGCTGGCCACGCCCGCGCGCTTCTCTCGCTCCCCGATGCGGCGTCCATGGAGCGACTGGCCCAGAAGATTGTGGCTGAGGGCATGTCTGTTCGTGCCACGGAGGAAGCGGTCACGTTGCACCGTGAGCCGGCGACGCCGGCGAAGAACAACATTCCCCGTCCGGGGGCGCGTCACGAACGGCTGGACTACCTGGCCTCCTCGCTCTCGGACAGGCTCGACACGAACGTGAAGATCTCGCTGGGTGCACGCAAGGGACGCGTAAGCATCGAATTTGCCAGCGTCGAGGACTTGAACCGCATCATGGATGTCCTCGCGCCAGGTTCAGACAACTAAACCATAATTTAAAGAAGGGCCCGTTCCGTCGAACGGGCCCTTTTCGGTTTGTATGGGAATCCGCTGCTTTTGCGTCGCTGCGCTTCTTCAGAGATGAGGCTGTCCATTAGCCCGTGGCAGATACAGGTGCCCAGTGTGGGGCCGATGGGGCTTGTGTGGCCATCGGCTCCAGCCCATACCGGGCCTCCTGTCGTCCTAAAGGTTTTGTTGTACGTCTGCTGGCCACAGCTGCCGTGACAAGGCACGGGAGCTGGCAGCGCCCCCTCGAACATCCAGGCGAATGAGGAGTCTTGCTTTCGAATCTTTTCCGTGAACTGAGAATTTCGGGTGATGCCGGTTCTTTGCAACGGCCTTGTATTGGGGCGGGACATCCTTTCGGTCTTAGGCCGCGTCCTGGGTTGAGGTCTCTGCGGTCTGCACTTCTCCTAGCTGTGCGCGCAGTCAGGGGCCCTTCGGCGACCTGCTTCTATGCTCTGGCTACTTGTGAACCTATGGGAGATACGGGACGAGCATTGCTGGTCCTTCCGGTGCGCTGGGTGATGCTCGACTAGGCAACGGGCTTCCCCAATGCGTGTTTCACGTGAAACGATCGCCCCTACAGGCCCGCTGCGGCCTTGACTACCAGCGAAGCTCTGCTTTCCCGTTAGATGGAAGAATTGAAGTCCTGAACCCGGAACCACTGAAACCTTCGACTTGGTTTTTGCTTCGACTTGGTTTTTGCTGTGTTGGTGCCTGAGCGTCGAAGCAGGTTCGCGGTGCGCGCGTCTGCCTCATCAGGGACCGGACGCGCGGGCATGACTGCTCTTCTTCGTGGCCTGTTGCCAAGATTCATGCTGGTGATTTGCCGTTGGCTTGTTTTAGTCGCCTGCTTCTTGGGACATTTGGGAATCAAACCGGAGGGCCAATGAGGTGCTGTCCTACTGGCTCTGCGTAGGCTGCCCTGTTTCGTCAGATATAGTTCTCGCGGGCAAGCGCAGGCGCGTTTCACGTGAAACGTCTTCGCTGACTGCTGTTGGTTCGTGCGCGCGGATAGGCGGGGCAGTCGCAGTTTCACGTGAAACCTAGGGGCCGAACCGGCTGTGGCCAACGCTGCCGGCCTAGGCTGACGGTGCAGGTCCAAAGCCACCCGCCCGTCTGCTAGAAGCAATCTAAAGTTCCTGTGTCCTGCGCCCTAGTCAACCTACTGGATCTTGTTGGAGGACCCCACAGCTGACGGATCAGCGCAATGAGCAAATGCGATCAAAGCGCCCGTTTGTGCCACGACGACGCCGTATGGGGGCAGGGTGCGCAATGTCGCACTACGCGGGTGCGCGGATATTCCCCCGTTCGTGAAAGTGGTCGCCAGTGCCTATCGTTGCGTGGGCCATTGAAGATACAGAACTAGTGCGCCAGGCGCTCCGAGCCCAGACGACGTAGCGGTTCTGGGATGATTCTGATCCTCCCTGTTGAGCACGCGGCCTGCTGTGCGATGGGGTGAAATCTTCTAGATAGCGGAATCTGGCACCTTTAGCCGTACGGCCCCCGTAGAGGTCTCACGGTGTGTACGGCTGCTCAGAATCTCCAGGTGCATCATCGCCACTCTGGACAAAACATTAGGACGATGTCGATGGGGCGGGAATAGAGATCCCTTGTTGCGCGGAGCCCCAAAAGAACCAAAACCGAACCAGCGGGAGTAACCAGCGTCCGGAGACACGGTTTCACGTGAAACCGTGTCTCTGCCAGTGGTGAGGTGCCAGCGACACCAACTGGACCTTCGGCGGGGGCGATCGAGTGACGACGCAATGCTGCTCGTCATTCGCGCCGACTCCTGGCAAGCCTCTGTGCGGCCCTCCCAGTGGCCGATGGAACCGCGCACGACTAGGAGGTACTAATCTAAAGAACGGAAAGAGTCGGAAAGTTCACGGAAGGTTCTGGGCTCAGCGATAGCCGAGATGACTCCGATGTTATGGGGCCCTTCCGGAACATTGCGGGGCGCTCAAGGCTATTTTGTCCCCTAGCACTAGCCGCTTAGGGAAGACGACTCCCTCGTTGGAGTGCAACTCACCTTCGCCGTCTATCGCTACTACAAGTGGAGGGCCGGGAAGTTGTGTGTCAGGACTCCGGCGCCTGTGGACGATGGTCGGTGGTAGGACAATTTAGGATGGCCGCTGCCGGTGCTATCCGTTTTCCAGCGTAGAGGTTGCCGGTCTTTAGGACCTTCTTGACTCTGCGCTGCTTTTCGTGTCCCTGACCAGCGTCAGCTTAGGGAACGCCCCAGCCGACGCTCGTCCCCTTCGGGGCTCTTAGTTTCACGTGAAACGCGGAGCGACTCCCCGCCTTGGGTATCCGCGGGCGTACCGTCCCCAGGGCGCGGAGGCGGTAGCATGAGCTTTCCCCGCAGGCAGCCGAGTGGCCGCTCCCCTGGTCTCGGCGCCTTCGTCGCAGCTCCCATGTTCTCGGCGGTACTCGTGCCTCGGTAGGGTCCCCGGCAGTATCACCATTACACGTAAGTCGGCAGTGCAATCACGTCTTCGCTGGTACAGGCGCATCAACGTGCACGTACAGTGCACCCCTTGGAGGATCTGCATTTATTACTGACTTCCTTCCCCAACCGCAGGAAATATGCACCGCATTTCTTCCCTCTGTCGATGTGGCTGCACTGAACACTCCTTGCTAGCCCGGAGTAGGAGAGGGGGCAAGCTATCGCATTATCGATCGGGAAAGCGCTGTGCGTTTACCCCTTGGTAGCTGCAAGCTCGCCTGCTGGGGGTGTTGAAAGGGCCCAAGTTCGCCTGCTGGTGATGTTGAAAAGGCAGTGGATAACCCTGTGGATAACTCTGTGGGTAAACATGGGGATATCCGGCTCTTGTTGCCTCGTGAGTCCGACCGGGATGGGACCGTGGTGGCCCGAGCGAGAAGAGGCCGCTGCCGACAGCAGCTTCCTGTTTCACGTGAAACTACGCGGCCTACGGGGAGCCGCGACTTTTGCGCTCTTAAGACGTGGGAAGGACGCGTAAAATCTAGCCTTTGCGGTTAAACGCAGGTGACTTTAAGCACAGAGTGTGCGACCCTCGGCGCGCCTCCCCGGGTGCAAAGTCGGAGGCGCAGTTTCGCTCCTGGCGCTAGGAAAGACGGGGCCACACATATTTCTGTCTGAGACGTAGTCCACAGAGTCCCCAAGGCCTTGCTTAGCCTGTGGATAACGCTGTGGATTCACTTGTGGATAAGACTGTGAATAATCTCATGCCGACGCTTGGGAAAAAACTGAACGAGGGCGGCGTCTGCCAGCACCAGCCGCTCTACAGGCGCTTTAGTCGAATGCGAGAAGGTCCAATCTACGCGGTACAGCCACGCACCTTGCCTCGAGCAGAGGTGCGCGGGAGTGGATTAGCGGTCCAGAGTAGCTTCGGTCGGCATTGTTCGTGACACCCACTCCCCAAGGAAAAGGCGGTTTGTGATTTTCGAAGCGCCAGCCAGGTCGCACAGAAATCTTCTTACTCGGTGCATGGGACAAGCACGCCATCCGGATGAGCAGCATGCTGGCCAGTTCGGTGTTTCACTGATTAGCCCTCGAGAGTGCAGCTGGTTGTTGCGCTGGCCCTCGGTTGCCTCCCCGCGGTCCAGGGGACGTTAGGGTGTAGGGATTCAGATGCAGGAGCGTCGGCGCTTATGGATGATGGGGTCGATCGTCGGCGCTCGGCAATCTATTGTTCAGAATGCCCATGAGTCCCGGGGGTGCCCGTGGGGCGAACGTTCGATGTCAGCAAAGCACGCGCCGGCCACGAGAACTGCTACCTGTCCCCCCGTGGTGCACAGCGAGATGCGGGAGCCGCGGTCGCTGAATGACCTTCCCAGCGTCCGCGGTAGGCTGCCTTGTTCGGAGGGACTTATCACGTGTCAACGGGTGACCCCTGCTCGCGGCGGTCTCCCGCCGGGTTCGGTCGGAGCCAAGCCTCTAGATCTCGTCGTTGACGGGTGGGTCGCCAGCCGGCGGGGACTGTCGTTCCGGAGCGAGAGCGCTCTCAGGTTATGGTGACGTCAGCAGTATCGAATCATACCTGCCCGTCATAGCTCCAACCCCTGGGATGCTCCCCCGGTAGCGGAACGAGGATTCCAGCCGGCACATGACAAGTCTGCTGATCTTCCCTGTCCCCGGTGTCGGCCAATATTTGGGGACCGCAGGCGAATGGGAACTAGGAAGGTCGCTTAGTAACTGTAGGTGAAGGACCGTACCGTTACGGCCATTCAAGTCCTATTGCAGTGGTTTCACGTGAAACGTCTGCCTGCTCCGGGATACGAATGGAGATTTCCTGCATTCGACTCTCGCGATGATCCAGGCATGTGCACCATCACGCTATTGCTTCCGTGGTCGGCCGTTGTGGTCCCGGGGCTGCAAGCATCGCGCGACTGGAGAGCAGTGACAGAATCAGGCGACGGCCGTTGTGAGACCGCACCGGAGGTGGTCAAGGAAATGTGCGACGTCGGAAGCGGGCAAGTCCGTCCGCACAAAGACTCCAGGCATCGGCTGATCGAGCGGACGAATCCTTTGAGAGTACCTGCCTCAGCAGGGAGCGGCTTTCAGTCGCATTGGGCACGTGCAGTTAGTCGTGCTTCGTTCCCCTTAGCTCCAAGTGCTCAGCAAAGTAGCGAGAGGTACTCCCAACTCGCGGGCAGACGCGCAGAATGGGCGGGTCCTCGATCCCCCGGTACGGGCAGTTCGTTTCACGTGAAACATCTGGGAACGACCACTAGCCATTGGGGGTTCCTGGGATTACTCGCACTGGCCGGTCCCGCATGGGTATGCCCCACGCTGGGTGGTGTTTCACGTGAAACAGCTGGGGTATCTCTCTGCAAGAAACGAGGAGTACAGGCTTGTGCAGACTGGCTCGTTGTGCAACTTCAGGACAATTGTCGACTTCCTGTGCGAACACGCGGGCTTCCGAGAATGAGAACCGAGGATTACCGATTCAGATGTCGTCATCGATGCGGGGAGATGGCTAGGTATGTGGGTGCGTTCATTTCCGAGCTGTGCGCCCAACCGCCTCCTCCCACTCCTGCAATCACCACAGGGCAGGACGGATCACACGCCATGTCTGCCCACGGGAGAATGTTCCCGTTCCCCGGAAGGTCCCGCGCCGCATTTTATCCGCGTGTTTATGACCCGCTCTATGATCGGCACCGTGGATACTGGAGTCACCATTTTCGCGTCGCTCCACTGTCGGCACTGTAGGCTGCCACGCGCACGAGTTCTCGTGGAGGAAGGAACGAGTGACTAACTAAGGGTTGTGGGCGCATCACGGATCTTACGCACCGTACGATTTGCGCCGTGCAGAGCTACTGCGGCGTGGGGTGGGCATCGCCCCCTAATCGGTGCTGAGGCCGGGGCTGCAATACCGAGTGCCCGAAAAGCTCCTCTGACGCAATTGTTTGGTGCCTGCCCTGTTGGGCAATTCTTTACAGGTAGCGACCAACGCCGGGACGCCAAGCGCGTTTGAGCTTAGGGACGGAGCAGGCTGAACGAAGGCGACATTCTCGGCTCGATGAAACCTGTACCAGGAGCGGACGAAGGTGGCAGGCGCTTTGGGTTGATTTACGTCTTTCAGAGCACGACGCGGGTCGTTCACGGCAAGCACCGTTTGGCTTGGAGCCCTGCTTTGTCTGACAGCAAGTGACGAGCTCGAGCTACAGGCGCCGCGGCTCCTTAAGTGTTTGTCCCCTTACGGCTTGAATCGCATCGTCGCCGAGTTCCGCCGCTGCCTGGCGCGCCTCTACTGGCTGTTTCGGCTTGCTTGCGGATGAAGCCGCCACGTCCATACAGGCCCTGCTTCGGCCCGTGGATTTGGCAACGAACGCAGTGCGTCATTCTGGCGCATCGTGGTTTGCGGGCGAAAGGAATAGGTAGTCTGCGGTGAAGTAGCTGTTGATCGGCCAGCACCTCAGCGTTTCACGTGAAACAAAGCGGTGGACTTGGGCGGCTAGCATTTTCTCTTTGACTCGGCTTGCCCAGCCGAAGCAGCGTCCGGCCTCCTGGGCTCGGGCGCCGCTGGAAAGCAGACACTCCTAGTTGCTGAAGAATTGGCGAGGTCTTTGCATTCACGAACCAAGAGCCTCAGGACTGGTTGGAATGGCGACCGTAATTGAAGTTTCTTAGTGGGCGCCGGAACATAGCATGCCGGACAGGCTCGGGAGCATGTGTGCCTCTTAGAGCCGATCTGAAGAGGCTGCCGCAGTTGTGGCGGTATTTCTCAAAGGATCGGCTCGCGGAGTTTCACGTGAAACATCAGCACGCCGTTCATCCCTCCGGCCGACGACCGGTTAGTAGACCGCGCTGCAACGCTCCAGAAGACCCGTACCCCTGGCTTCGGTGGCAGCCCAGAGCGCGACGACGACCATCCGCAACGCGAGGGCTAGCGAGCGAAGAAGTGCTCGACACGAAACCGTTACCGGGCTGCAAATGCACGATCGACACCGCACCACCTCGCGCCAGTCCTGTAGATAGACACAGGGACCACAAAAAAGGTGGCCATCACTCCCCTGGGAGTGATGGCCACCTTGATTAACTCTGATGAGAGTTGCCTGTGAAGTTTCCTCGCACAGGCAAGCCTCGACTAGGACAGAACGTCCGCGAATTCCTTTTCGAAGAACTGCTTTGGCTTCGCACCGATTACCGTGTTCTTCACTTCACCGCCCTGGAACAGGTAAACGGCGGGAATGGAGGTGATGCCGTACTCAGCAGCGATGGCGGGGTTGTCATCAACATTCACCTTGACGACATTGACCTTCTCGCCGTACTCCACCGAGATCTCGTCCAGAATAGGACCGAGCTTCCGGCACGGCCCGCACCATTCAGCCCAGAAATCAACGATTACCGGCTTGTCAGCGGCGAGTACGTCAGTGCTGAAACTTGCATCAGTTACATCTTTAGCGTTGCTCATGACCCTTGTCTCTCTCTTCGAACGGAATTCAGCGCCGGTCAGGCGTGAAGGTCTGCGAGGTAGTGCTCGACGTCGATCGCCGCAACACAGCCGGAGCCCGATGCAGTGATCGCCTGGCGGTAGGTGGGGTCCACGACGTCGCCGGCCGCGAAGACGCCCTTGATGCTGGTGCGCGAGCTGCGGCCCTCGACCGCGATGGTGCCCTCAGCCGTGATCTCGAGGCTGTCCTTGACGAGTTCGGTGCGGGGATCGTTGCCGATGGCCACGAAGACGCCGGTCACTGCCAGCTCCGACTCGGTACCGTCGACCAGGTTCTTCAGCTTCAGGCCGGTGACCTTGTCTCCGCCGAGGACATCCTCGACCGTGGTGTTCCACACGAAGTTGATCTTCTCGTGGGCCAGGGCGCGGTCACCCATGATCTTGGAGGCCTTCAGCGTGTCGCGGCGGTGCACCACCGTGACGGACTTGGCGAACTTGGTCAGGAAGAGCGCCTCCTCCATCGCGGAGTCTCCGCCACCGATCACTGCGATGTCCTGGTCCTTGAAGAAGAAACCGTCGCAGGTTGCACACCAGCTGACACCGTGGCCGGAGAGGCGCTTTTCGTTGGCCAGGCCGAGTTCGCGGTACGCCGAGCCGGTGGACAGAATGACGGCGCGGGCGCGGAAGGTCTCCCCCGTTGCGATCGTGACAGTCTTGATGTCGCCGTCGAGATCCAAGGCGGTGACGTCCTCGAACTGGATCTCTGTGCCGAAGCGGGCGGCCTGCTTTTCGAAGTTCTCCATGAGGTCCGGACCCATGATGCCCTCCGGGAAACCCGGGTAGTTCTCGACATCCGTAGTGTTCATGAGCTCACCGCCCGCAGTGACGGAGCCAGCCAGAAGCAGGGGCTTCAGGTTGGCGCGGGCCGTGTACACGGCGGCCGTGTAGCCAGCGGGGCCGGAGCCGACGATGATGACATCACGTACTTCTGACGCGCTGTTTTCTGCGGTGCTCACTGAACGATGAACCTCTTCCTTTGTCGATGCGCCAGCCTTCCGGCCGGCCACATGGCACAACTGATTGGCAGTATGGAATATTCCAAACGTGTTTGGAGGCAGGCGAAAACGCCCGTGCCTGCACGGAACCACCGCCACGGGACTCTCCACAAGGGTACCGCCTCCGCCAGCCCAGGGCATGCGGGTTACGCCTGGCAGGAACCTGGATTGCCTTCCTGCCTTTGGTGGAGCAGCGTCCCCTACTGGACCTTGATCTCCGCGAGCCTCAAGCCATAGCCAAACCGCGTCTTGGGGGCGGCCAGCTTGGGCAGGTTCTTGATCGAGACAATGACGTACTGGGCGGTCACCGGCTCGGCCAGCGGCATGGTGAGGTCAGGCGAGGTAAAGCTGTTGGTTCCCACCTGCTTTGCCCCGTCGAGTGAAGGCCGGTCATTGGTGTAGACCGTGATGTTGCCGCCCGAGGCACCCAGCTGGTTCAGGGTTATCGAAGAGACCTGGGACGGGCTCTTCAGCTTCACAACCAGCGGGACACCCTCCGGAGCAAGGCCACCCCAGTCCTCGGTGGCGAACTCCATGTCTGACCAGTAGCTGGCCGCGTTTCCGTCGAAGACCTTCCCGAGGTCGTCGTCGTAGTTGGAAGCGAAATCAAAGCTGCCCTGCCGGGTGATCCCTTCAATCGCGGGCGGCCCTGCCGCCGGGGCGGTGGTCTTAGTGGGCGCGCCGCTGCTCGGCTGGGTAGCGGCCGACGGCGACACACTGGTCCCGGTGGTAGCTTCCGCTTGCGGTGCAGGCTTGAAGAGGCTGCCGAGGTTGGTCACGGCAAAGATCAGTCCGACGATCAGGACGGCGGCCAGCAGGCCCCCCACAAGCCACCGCATGGAACGCGGTTCCTTCTGCGGCTCGTCGTCTTCCTCGTCGTAGTAGTCGGCAGCGGGAGCGGCGCCGGTGCGTGCATGGGAAGGGAAGGTGCCGGCACCGCGGTCCTGCCCGTGCGCGTCGCTGCCTTCGTCGTCGTACCCGTCCTCGGGGACGTAGTCATAGTCGTTCTCCGACCACAGCGACACCTTGGACGAGTTGTGCCCGTCCCCGGAAGCGGCGGCTGCACCGGCGGCGGCACCGGCACCGGCCGCAGCTGCACCGCCCGCGCCGCGTGCCGAGTTTCCGGAACGGTTGGTCTCGCGCTGCAGGAGTGCCTGCTCAACGTTGCCGTGCGGGACGGGTTCCCGGTTGGCGTCCTGCTCGTAGCCCTTGCCGGGCTGGACCGGCTGCGGTGCAGTGGTCTCCGGGATGCCCTGTGTATTGCCCCGCGAAGCGGCGGCACCGGCCGTGCCGGCGGCAGCTGCAGCACCGGCGGCTGCAGCACCAGCGGCGGGCCGGGCGGCCGGAAGCGGCGGGACGACGGGAGCCTTCCGCGCCGGTGGTGCGGGTACCTGCTGTGCAGGAGCCTGCGGCCCGCGCCCCTGGGAGACTGCCGAACCCGGGGTGGACCGGCTGGCGGGAGGGCTGGGCGCGGCGGCTGGGTACTGCCCGCCCGGCCGGGTCTGGGCTTCGCCGTAGTTGATGTACCCGGCTTCGACCTCGTCGTCTTCGTCGTAGGTTTCCGGCTCATGGGAGCGCGCCTGGCCGAAGATTTCGCTGCCCAGGGTGTCCGTGAAGAACGGCTCCACATAGGGCGGGTTGGAAGCAACCACAAGGTCCAGCAGATCAGCGGCGGAAGTGTGGTTGGTGATCAGGTAGGTCGTGGCGTCGCTGACCCCAAGGTCAAGGATCTGCACGTTCCCCGGGCGCTCCCCCATGGCCACCTCGCGGGCGCTCTGGGCCACCTGGTCGGCGTTGTAAGGGCCTGCCACCAGGATGCTGACCGGGCGGTTCAGCACCTGGTCCACACCGTCCAGCACCAGATCCTGGTCATGCGAGCTCAGCACTGTGGCCGTGACCTTGTAGCGGCCGCCAAGTACTGATCCGACATCGATCGGGTGGGACACGTGTTCCTCCTAGCCTGTCCGGGAATTGCTTCTGGCCCTGGCGATGCATCGCCAGGGATGGCCTCCGGTAATGCCGGCGGACCCTTGGTCTGCAACTACCCTTGTTCCCCTCGATCCTAGCCGATGCAGTGCAACGGCCGCGGAAGACGGCGCTGGCCGGCTCCCGTGAGGACTACTTTTTCTTCCTCCGCCGGGACGGGAAATGGGGGTTCTGACCGGGGGTTCCCTGGTAGGTCCGGCGGCCCGGAAGAGGGATTTCCCCCCGCAGGACATTCCTACGGGCCGTGCCTGGGGTGTCCTCCTCCGGAAGGTAAGTGACGCCGTCGTACTCCTCCGGCTGGGGCGCAGGCCCGGCACGGAAGGAGGCGGAATCAAACTCGCCGGAAATCCTGGGAATCAGGCCGGTATCCGACGAGACCGTGGCGCGCTCCGGCGTCGTGCGTCCCCCGGATGCTGCCCCGGCGGATCCTGGGGCACCGGAAGCCCCGGCGTTCGCCGCGGCAGAGGGGGCAGCACCGGAACCGCGGCCGAGCCGCCCCAGCAGCGGGCGGAGGAGGTCGGCCAGTTCGGTGACGCGGAACAGCCTTAGCAGCAGCAGGTACGCAGCCAGCATCACGGGGCCGACGACGACGATGGTTACCAAGGCGGCTGGCCGGCTGCTCCAGGCGAAACCGACGGGGCTGTAGCTGCCCATGAGCCACAGGGCACCCACACCGGCAATCGCCGAGCCGAGGGCGGCGTAGCCCATGCGGATGTACGAGTTGATGATCCGGGGACCGTCAAGGTGCCCCAGCAGACGGCGCAGGAAGATGGCCGAGACGATTACCGAGAGGATGTTTCCGCCGGTGTAAAGGACGGCGATGGCGAAAATAATCTGGTCGATTGGCAGGAACTGGATGAAGAACGCGGCAACCACGTTCACCAGGGCCAGCACCAGCTGGATGTAGAACGGCGTGCGGGCGTCTTCGTTGGCGTAGAAGACCCGGGACATCATGAAGTTTGCGCTCATGAACGGCGTGCTGAGCGCCAGGATGGTGAGGGTCTGAGCCAGCATCACGCCGTCGGTGCGCAGGCCGCCGGAGAAGAACATGCCCAGCGGACCGGCCAGGGCGAACAGTGCCAGCGCGCCGAACACCGTGGCCACCGCCATGGTCCGCAGCCCCTGCGACAGGGCTTCCCGGAGTGCCGCCCGGTTGCCCTCCTGGGAGGCATGGGTCATCCGGTTGAACAGCACAGTGGCCAGCGAGAGCGCGATGATCGAGTGCGGCAGCAGGTACAGCTGGCTGGCCACTTCCAGCACGGCGTTACCGGGGAGCATGGCGGCGGCGGGGTCGCCCGCCTCCTGCAGACGGAGGCGCTCGGCGCCGGGGATGGTGGCGATGCGCATGACGTACAGGAAGGCGAGCTGCCCGACGGCGGCCGTCAGGAGCGTCCAGACGCTCAGCTTTGCAGCCTGGCCCAGCCCCACCCCGCGCCAGCCAAAGCGGGGGCGCAGTCCAAGCTTCAGCCGCAGCACGGGAATCAGCAGGATGGCTGTCTGGGAAACGACGCCGAGGGTGGAGAAGCCGGCGACGAAGAACGTCTGCGTGTCACCCCAGTTGTCCAGCGAATGAGGGTTCACCACGTTGGCGCCGAAGATCCAGATGAACATGCCGAGGCCGGCAATGGCCACGATGTTGTTCAGGATGGGTGCCCACATGGCCGGGCCGAAAGCCCCGTTGGCGTTGAGGACCTGCGTCAGCAGCGCGTACAGGCCATAGAAGAAGATCTGCGGCAGGCACCAGAAGGCGAAGGCCACCGCCAGCGCCCGCTGTTGCGGCGAGTAGCCCTGCGTGGTGAGTTCGATGACCGCCGGCGCGAACAAGGTGACCAGCAGGGTCAGGGACAGGAGCACGAGAACTGCCAGCGTGAGCAGCCTGCTGATGTAGTCCGCTCCCCTGTCCGGGGCTTTGCTGGCCTTGATGATCTGCGGCACCAGCACGGCGTTGAAGACGCCGCCGGCCACGAGCAGGAAGATCAGGTTGGGCAGGTTGTTGGCGTTGATGAACGTGTCATTAACTGTCGAGCCCAGGCCCAGCGCCGCACCCAGCATCCAGGTCTTGCCGAAGCCCAGCAGGCGTGAAACCAGCGTCCCGGCGGCCATGATGGCGCTGGAACGGGCCTCGCCGGGCTGCGCGGCGCTGGAGGCAGCCTCGCTGGCGGGCGTCACACCCGGCGGGGTTTCACCCGGCTGTGAAGGCTGGTCGGAGGGCGAATTGACTGCTGACATCGTCTTCATCGTCTCACCCGCGTGCTGATATTGCGGCACACATAGGGGCACCAGGCAGGCATTGCCGGACGGTCAGAGGTGCTCGGGAAGGACTTCGCGTGCCAGGTCGGCGATGCGGCGTTCGTTGGGAAACGAAAGCTTGCGGGCAAGTTCGTGGATGGGAACCCAGGCAACATCAACCGCTTCCTTGTCAGGATCGTTTTCGATGGTGAGTTCGCCCCCGGTGGCGCGCAGCAGGTAGTGGTGCACCGTCTTATGCACACGGTGCCCGCTGACCGTAAACCAGTAATCGATGCTGCCCAGCGGGGCCAGGATGTCACCGTCAATGCCGGTTTCTTCGGCGATCTCACGGACCGCGGCTTCCTCGTTGTTTTCCCGGCCCTCCGGGTGGCCCTTGGGCAGGCACCACTCCAGCCGTCCGCCCCTATTAAGGCGGGCGATGATCGCAACCCTCAGTTCGTCGTCGGACGTGTCCACCACCACGCCGCCGGCGGAGATCTCCTCCACTGTGGGGAGCGAGGCCGGGGCCGAGTGCGGTGCAGGCGCGACGTGGGCACCGATTGCCGACGGCAACGGTGGGTTCGTCCTCCTGCCGGGAGCGCTCGGTACTGGATGGGCCATGGAGTCCACTCTAACGACTCTTGCCCCGCCTTGATGACCGGGACATGGCTTGCAGGTGGACTGCACGTGACGGGCCTTGGCGGCGCCGTCGCACAATGACGGGATTTGGTGCGGTGGGGCCCGGTTTTCTGACAAGCTTAAGTAACTATGGCGCACGCACATCAAAAGACTGATCTTCACACCGTCGACTTCCAGGTGGACCCGGTGGTCCTGGAACTCGGGCAGCGGTTCGTGGATGCCGGTCATGAGCTGTCGCTTGTTGGTGGTCCGGTGCGGGACCTGTTCCTGGGTCGCACCTCCCCCGACCTCGATTTCACGACCGATGCCACGCCGGACCAGACCGTGGCGCTGATCAAGAAGTGGGCGGACAACTTCTGGGAGATCGGACGCGCCTTCGGAACGATCGGGATGCGCAAGGCCGGCTTCCAGATCGAAATCACCACGTACCGCGCCGAAGCCTACGATCCCGAATCCCGGAAGCCCGTGGTGGCCTTCGGCTCCTCGCTCACGGACGACCTTCTGCGCCGCGACTTCACCATCAACGCCATGGCCCTGCGGCTGCCCTCGATGGAACTGGTGGACCCTTTCGGCGGGATCCGCGACCTCCACGGTTCCGTGCTGGCCACTCCCGGCGCCCCCGAGGCGTCCTTTTCCGACGATCCCCTGCGGATGATGCGGGCAGCGAGGTTCGCCTCCCAGCTGGGTGTGGCGGTGCGGGACGATGTCCGCACCGCCATGACGCGGATGGCCGAGCGCATCAGCATCATCTCGGCCGAGCGCGTCCGCGATGAGCTGGTCAAACTCGTCTGCGGCCGGCACCCCCGGGTGGGCATCGACCTGCTGGTGGACACAGGCCTGGCCGAATTCGTGCTGCCAGAGGTGTCCGCGCTGCGGCTGGAGTCCGACGAGCACCACCGCCACAAGGACGTCTACCAGCACTCCCTGCAGGTCCTGGAGCAGGCGGCTGCGATGGAAACTGATTCCGACGGCGCCGTTCCCGGCCCCGACTTCGTCCTGCGGTTTGCGGCACTGATGCACGACGTCGGAAAGCCGGCTACGCGCCGGTTCGAACCGGGCGGTGCGGTCAGCTTCCGCCACCACGACATGGTGGGGGCCAAGCTGACCACGAAGCGGATGAAGGCGCTGCGCTTCGACAACGACACCATCAAGGCCGTCGCCCGCCTTGTGGAGCTGCACATGCGTTTCTACGGCTACGGGGACGCAGGGTGGACAGATTCGGCCGTGCGGCGTTACGTCACGGATGCCGGTCCCCTGCTGGAGCGCCTGCACCGCCTGACCCGCTCCGACGTCACCACCCGCAACCAGCGCAAAGCCGACAGGCTGTCCTTCGCCTACGACGACCTCGAAGCCAGGATCGTGGCCCTTCGCGAGCAGGAGTCCCTGGACGCGGTCCGGCCGGACCTGAACGGGGCACAGATCATGGCGCTGCTGGACCTTAAGCCCGGCCCCGTCGTCGGCAGGGCCTACAAGTTCCTGCTCGAGGAACGGATGGAAAACGGCCCGCTGGATCCTGCCGATGCCGAATCCCGGCTTCGGGCCTGGTGGGCCGAGCAGCCCGAATCCGCTGCTCCTTCTCCTGAGGCTCCCGCTTCCAGCGCTTCTACTTCCGGCGCTTCCGCCAACCCAGCCGCCGACGTCGAATCTTCCCTAACTGAGGAGTCCAAGTGACCGCCGCCAACCTCGCCCGCCCCCAGCTGTGGATCCTGCGGCACGGCGAAACCGAATGGTCCAAGAGCGGCCAGTACACGGGACTGACGGACCTGCCCCTGACTGTGGAGGGCGAGCAGCAGGCAGTCGAGGCGCGCAGGATCCTGGACGCCGTCGATTTCGATCTGGTCCTGACCTCCCCGCTGCGCCGTGCCCGCCGGACCGCTGAACTCGCCGGTTTCCCCGACGCCGTCCATGAACCCCTGGCCGTGGAATGGGATTATGGCGACTACGAGGGCATCAGCTCCGACCTGATCCGCAAAGACAACCCCGACTACCTCATCTGGACCCACGGCGTTCCCAACGGCGAAAAGCTGGAGGATGTAGCCGCGCGGGCAGACAAGATCATTGCCCGCGTGCTGGAGTCGGGGCTGGACAATGTCCTGATCGTGGCACATGGCCACTTTTCCCGGATTCTCACCGCCCGCTGGCTGGAACTGGAAGCTGCTGAGGGCAGGCATTTCCTGCTCGGAACAGCCAAGGTCTGCACGCTCGGCTGGGACAAAAGAACTCCTGTGGTTCTCCGCTGGGGCCTGTAAAAGGATTTTTTCCAGGTTATTTTAGATTTCTCCGAAAATAGATAGTCAACCAGATCATTTCTGGTGTACTTTTATTCCTGACCCCAGAGCGGCCTGCCGGGGTCACCGCGCACGTTGTCCGGCGAGTCAGCCCGGCACCGTCCAGGCAGAAAAGGAGGTTGGGGAAATGATTACTTTGACTAGCGGATGGAAGATGACCATCACCGCGTTCCCGGCCTTCCTTGCTGGCCCGCGCCCTCTTCACGGACTCGCCCAAGCCTGAACCCGACTCCCCTGCCACCTCCCGTCTTTGATGGGAGACAGGCGGGACATTGGCGGACAATTCTGCCCGGGCTCAGGAACTTTGACCCGGGCCCTCTGATGTAGCGGAACGGGCGGTTGCGCAGCTTTCCCATAATTCGGAACCCTGCTTCCCGTTGGCTTGCCGCACTTCTGTTCTCTCGGGTTAATTGCCGCTTTTGCGGACCCATTTCCTTACCGGGCATTTCTTTGCCTTTTTACAGCCATTTCTCCGCATGCCCAAGTAGCTCTAATTGGCATGCCCGAATTGCTTCAGCACTTTTCGAAGGGAGGTGAAAAACCATGCTCCGCAAACTCCAGGAGATTCTTTCGCAACTCCAGTTCGACGGTCAGTTGCTCGACCAGAAACGCGAGGATGTCTACATGCTTATGCATCAGCAAGTGAGCAGCCTGCGCTGACCCCACCGGTAAGCTCGAGACCATGCAGGAGACACAGCCGCCGCCCGATCAAAAGCTCGCGCGCCTGGTGGTGCCGAGCCGCAGCGACCGGCTTCTGCGGAACTTCACCGAGCTCATCGGCGGGCCCCTGGGCGCGCGGTCCGCCCCGGGGGTGGTCGCGCCGGGTTTCTTCACAGTGGAACGCGTGCTGATCATCCTGACTGTGCTCGCCGCCCTGGCCGCTATCGCCGTCAAGGACTACTGCCGCGTGAACGGGTGGGAGACGCCGTCGCAGTTCTATGCGACCTGCTACTCGGACTTTCCTGAACTCTTCCGCAACAGGGGGCTGGCGGACGGGGTATTTCCATTTTTCACGCCGGGCGCCCTTTTCGAGTATCCGGTCCTGATGGGCCTGATCGCGGGGATAACGGCCCGCCTGGTGCCCGGCGAGGGAGTCACGGACGCCCGGATCCTCGGCTATTTCGATGTCAATGCCACCCTGATCGCTGCCGTGTGGATAGTTACCGTGCTGGCCACGGCCCGCATGACGCGCCGGCGTCCCTGGGACGCGGCGATGGTGGCGCTGGCCCCCGGCATCGTATTGGCCGGCACGATTAACTGGGACATGTGGGCGGTGGCCATGCTGGCGCTCGGCATGTACTTCCTGTCCCGTGAGCGGCTCGTGCTGGCCGGCGTCCTGATCGGACTGGGGACCGCCACCAAGCTATACCCCCTCCTGGTCTTCGGCGCGATTTTCCTGTTGGCGCTTCGCACCGGGAAGATCCGCTCCTTCGTGGTTCCTGCAGCGTCGGCCGCCCTGGCCTGGCTCGCCGTCAACCTGCCCATTGCCGCCCGGGACCCGGCCGGCTGGAAGCACTTCTTCGAGTTCACGCAGGACCGTCCCGCCGGCTACAGCTCGCCATGGTTTGCCTACAACCTGGTGGCCGGAAGGGTGCGCTGGACTCCCCTCACCCCGGAGGCCATCAACACGCTGGCCCTGAACGTGTTTCTGCTGGCCTGCGTCCTTATAGCGGTCCTGGCCCTGACCGCCCCGCGGCGGCCGCGGATCGCCCAGCTGACCTTCCTGATCGTGGCGGCCTTCATCCTCACCAACAAGGTCTACTCGCCCCAGTTCGTTCTCTGGCTCGTGCCGCTGCTCGCTCTGGCCCGGCCCAGGTGGCGTGACTTCCTGATCTGGCAGGGCATCGAGGGGCTGCACTGGGCCGCCGTCTGGATGTATCTTGGCCAAGTGACCAGCGGCGGCGTCTCTCAGCACAACATCGACATGCCGTACTACGTCCTGGCCGTAGCGGCACACATGCTGGCCACTGCCTATCTCATGCTGCGGGTCGCCTGGGACATCTGGGACCCGCGCTACGATCCCATCCGGCGCCACTCCATGGATGACCCCCACGGCGGCCCCTTCAACCACGCGCCTGACTGGTTACGGATCGACCTGCTCCGGCCCTCTGCATCGGTGGTTCCCTGGCGTACGGTTGCCCGCGATGCCTGACGTCGCCGTCGTTGGTTCCGGCCCCAACGGACTCGCCGCCGCCGTCGTCATGGCGCGGGCGGGACTAAAGGTGCACGTATACGAGTCGGCCGACCAGCTCGGCGGGGGATCCCGGACCTCGGAGGTCATCGAGGAAGGGCACTGGCACGACGTGTGCTCCGCCGTGCACCCCATGGCACTCGCCTCGCCCTTTTTCCGCGCGTTCGAACTTCCGAGCCGGGTGGACCTGCAGCTTCCGCCCGTGCAGTTCGGATCACCGCTGGACGGCGGCCGTTCTGCCGTGGCTTACCGGTCGCTCGACCGGACTGCCGACGAGCTGGGCCGGGACGGCCACGCCTACCGCAGGCTCCTTGCCCCGCTGGTGCGGCACATTGACGGCGTCGTGCAGACCACGTCCGATCAGTTACTGCGGGTACCGGGCCACCCGCTGGCTGCCGGCATCCTGGGGCTGCGGACCCTTGAGCAGGGCTCGCCCCTCTGGAACCTGCGCTTCCGGCAGGACCGGGCACCTGCCCTGCTCAGCGGGGTCGCAGCCCACGTGGTGGGGCGCCTGCCGTCCCTGTCCGGGGCGGGGGCCGGCCTCCTGCTAAATGCCTTGGCGCACAGCGGGGGCTGGCCCATTCCGGTGGGCGGATCCTCCGCTATCGCCAATGCCATGGTCAAGGACATCGAAGCCCATGGCGGCGAGCTGCAGACGGGTTTCCGCGTCACGTCGCTGGGCGAACTGGAACCAGCGAAGGCAGTGCTGCTGGACGTTGCGCCTCCGGCCCTTGCCCGCATCGCCGGCAGCCGCCTGCCTGCCTCCTACCGCCGTGCGCTGGAATCCTTCCGGTTCGGCAACGGCGCGTGCAAGGTGGACTTCATCCTGTCCCGGCCCGTCCCGTGGACCGCTTCCGAACTGGCAGGAGCCGGCACGGTACATGTGGGCGGCACACGGGCGGACATGACGGAGGCGGAGAACGCCGTGTCCGAGGGCCGCCACCCGGAGCGGCCATATGTCCTTGTCTCGCAGCCATCCGTGGTTGATCCCGGCCGGGCTCCGGAGGGCAGGCACATCGTCTGGTCCTACTGCCATGTGCCCACGGGGTCCACTGTGGATATGGGCCAGGCCGTCATGGACCAGCTGGAACGTTTCGCGCCCGGGTTCCGTGACGTCGTCGTGCGGCACAAGGTCACAACGGCGGCGGAACTGGCCGAGTACAACGAGAACTACGTCGGCGGCGACTTCAGTGCCGGCCTCCTGGATCCCCGGGGGCTGGTGCAGCGGCCGGTTGTCTCGCCCGTCCCTTGGCGGACTCCAGCGCGCGGCGTCTATCTGTGCTCCTCGTCGACGCCGCCGGGGCCGGGCGTCACCGGCATGCCCGGATTCCACGCGGCGAAGTATGCCTTGAAAGACATATTCGGGCTGGACGTCCCGGCACTGGGTCTCTAGCCGCTGCGTCCTGTGCCCGGCCGGAACGGACACGATAAGTCCTTCCCGAGCGTGTCCGTTTCATGTTGCCGTCTTGGCTCATATAGGGGAGCCGCCGGGGGATAATAACGCGGTGGGGAACAACACTAAAAAACTTTCACTTGTCCTTGCCGGCCTTATCCTTGCCGGTTCACTGGTGGCCTGCGACGACGGCCGCGGGGGCGCGGAATCTGCAGCGAAGCAGCTGGCATCCGCGGTCGCCGGCCTGGACCTGCGCCCGGTGGCCTTCGACGGGCGCGATTCGAACGTGGCCCACGACCAGCTCAACCAGGTCTTCAAGGCGCTGGCGCCGGCCAAGCCGTCGGTGGAGGCAGGGGAGCTGACGCTCGACGGCGACACCGCCCGCTTCCCGCTGAATTACAGCTGGAAGATCTCCACCGGCGAGTGGAAGTACACCGTCTCGGCCGACCTGCGGAAATCCGGCGATAAGTGGCTTACAGTATGGTCCCCGGGGATGCTGGTCCCGAACCTGGCCGAAGGGGAGATCCTCAGCAAGTCCACCCAATCGCCACCCCGCGCCGACATCCTCGGGGCCGGCAACCAGAAGCTCGTCACCTTGCGCCCCGTGGTCAATGTGGGCATCGACAAGCCCCAGCTCGGTGGTGCCGATGCCGCAGCTTCCGCAAGGAAGCTCGCCAGTCTGGTGGGCGTTGATCCCGACGCCTATGTACAGCAGGTGGAGGCATCAGGGGCGGAAGCGTTTGTTTCCGCCATCACCCTGCGCAACACCAGCGACCGTGCCGTGACCGACGCCGAGATCGAGGCCATCCCGGGCGGCAGGGCCATCCCCGGCGAACTGCCGCTGGCACCAACACGGACCTTCGCCCGCCCTGTCCTGGGCGCGGTGGGTGAAGCCAGTGCAGAGCAGATTGAAAAGTCCAACGGCGCCCTGACAGCCGGGGACGTCATCGGCACGGGCGGGCTCCAGCAGCAGTACGACGCCCAGCTCCGCGGCACGGACGGCACCGTGGTCCGCGTGCAGCGCGCGGACCTGACCCGCGAAGAGATCCAGTCCGCACCAACGGACCCGCGGCGCACCGTCTTTGAGGTCCAGGCAGTTCCCGGCAAACCGCTGCAGACCTCCCTCGATACGAAGCTGCAGCAGCTCGCCGAAGACACCCTCGCGGACGTCAAGCCGGCGTCGGCCATCGTGGCGCTCCGGCCGTCCACGGGAGAGGTGCTCGCCGCCGCGTCCGGACCCGGAAGCAACGGCTACAACACGGCAATGCTCGGCCAGTATGCGCCGGGATCCACCTTCAAGGTGGTGGACTCCCTGGCCATGATCCGCAACGGATTCACCCCCGACTCGACGGTCGAATGCACGCCCACGCTCACCGTCGACGGCAGGAAATTCAAGAACGCCGAGGGCTACCCCAAGGACTCGCTTGGATCGGTGACCCTGCGGGATGCCTTCGCCCACTCCTGCAATACGGCTTTCATCGCCGCCCGGGACAAGGTCACCCAGGCCCAGCTGGAATCGGCCGCCACCTCGCTCGGGGTCGCCGTGGAGGCCCCGAAGCTGGGTGCCGAGGCGTTCCTTGGCTCCGTTCCCGGCGAGGCTGAAGGCACCGAGCACGCGGCCGCCATGATCGGCCAGGGCAGGGTGCTGATGTCCCCGCTGGCAGCCGCCGTAATGGCAGGTTCCGTGGCCAAGGGCTCCCCCGTGTCCCCGGTCCTGGTGCAGGAGAGCGCCCCCGCATCGTCGTCGGCCAGCCCGGCGGCGACAGCGGAAGGTTCCGCCCCGTCGTCGACCGTCACAGCGGAAGCACCCGCGAAAGCCGCCCAGACCCCGGTGACCCAAGCGGAAGCAGCGTCCCTCGCGGACATGATGCGGGCGGTGGTGACATCCGGCCACGCCGGATTCCTGGCCGAGGTCCCCGGCGAACCCGTGGGTGCCAAAACCGGAACCGCAGAATTCGGTAACGCCAACCCGCCCAAGACGCACGCCTGGATCATTGCCGTGCACGGCGATCTCGCCGTGGCCGTGTTCGTCGAGGAAGGCGGACTTGGCGCCACCACCTCCGGCCCGCTGCTGAAGAAGTTCCTGACCGCCGCCGGGTGACAAAACTCCAGGCGGCGGGGCGTGGGAGAATTGCCCGGTGGCCCATATTGACGTTTCCGGCATCGACTACTTCCTCTCCGACGGCACCCAGCTGCTCAACGGGGTGACATTCAAGGTCCCGGACGGCACCAAAATGGCGCTCATCGGACCAAACGGGACGGGCAAAACCACGCTGTTCCGCATCATCTCCGGTGACATCACGCCGGACGAAGGCGTGATCGGCCGCTCCGGCAACATGGGCATCATGCGGCAGTTCGTGGGCCAGGTCCGCGACGACTCCACGGTCCGCGACCTGCTGGTGTCCGCCGCGCCACCGGCGCTGGCGGCTGCGGCCCGGGCCGTGGATGAGGCGGAACTGGCCATGGTGGAGCACGACGACGAGCCCACCCAGATGCGCTACGCCCAGGCGATCGTCGACTGGGGAGACGCCGGCGGATACGACGTCGAGACCGTCTGGGACGAGGTCTGCATGGCCGCCCTGGGACTGCCCTTTGACCGCGCCCAGCACCGCCGCGCGTCGACCCTTTCCGGCGGCGAGCAGAAGCGTCTGGTGCTCGAGGCGCTCTTCGCCGGCCCCGACGAACTGCTCCTCCTCGACGAGCCGGACAACTACCTTGACGTTCCGGGCAAGCGCTGGCTCGAGGACAAGCTCAACGAATCGAAGAAAACGGTCTTCTTCATCAGCCACGACCGGGAGCTGCTCAACAACGCTGCCGGCCGCATCGTCACCCTGGAGCCGGGGATCAACGGCGCCGGCGCGTGGATCCACGGCGGCGGCTTCGGCTCCTACGTCGAGGCGCGGGCAGACCGGAATGCGCGCTTCGAGGAGCTTCGCAAGCGCTGGGACGAGGAGCATGCCAAGCTCAAGGAACTCGTCAACATGTACAAGAACAAGGCCGCCTTCCGGTCCGACATGGCCAACCGCTACCACGCAGCGCAGACCCGGCTGGCCAAGTTCCTGGAGGTCGGCCCGCCGGAAGCGCTGCCGATCGAGCAGAACGTCCAGATGCGGCTCAAGGGCGGGCGCACCGGCAAGCGGGCCATCGTGGCCGAAAAGCTGGAGCTGACCGGCCTGATGAAGCCCTTCTCCACCGAGATCTGGTTCGGGGACAGAGTGGGCGTCCTGGGCTCCAACGGTTCCGGCAAGTCTCACTTTCTCCGGCTGCTCGCCACCGGGGGCACCGATCCGGAACGGGAACACGTTCCCGTGTCGGATGTCGAAATCGCCGAAGTGCCGCACGAAGGCACCGTGAAACTCGGCGCCCGGATCCGGCCCGGCTTCTTTGCCCAGACCCACGTCCGGCCCGACCTCATGAACCGCACGCTGCTGGACATCCTGCACCGCGGCGACGAGCACCGTTCCGGCCTGGGCCGGGAGGCCGCCGCAGGCGCCCTCGACGGCTACGGGCTGGCCGGCCAGTCGGAACAGAAGTACGAGTCGCTGTCCGGCGGCCAGCAGGCACGGTTCCAGATCCTGCTGCTGCAGCTCTCCGGCGCCACCCTGCTCCTGCTCGACGAGCCCACGGACAACCTGGACCTGCACTCGGCCGAGGCCTTGGAGCGGGCGATCGACCACTTCGAGGGCACGGTCCTTGCCGTTACGCACGACCGCTGGTTCGCCCGCACCTTCGACCGGTTCCTGGTTTTCGGCTCCGACGGCAAGGTGTACGAGTCCGCGGAGCCGGTCTGGGACGAGAAGCGTGTGGAGCGCGCCCGCTAAGCACCCGCATGGCTAGAGTTGTCGAATGACCGCAACCCAGCAGCTTGCCGACCGGCAGGTCTCCTCCGCCGCCCTCGCCACGTTCATCATCTTCGGTGCCAACGGCCTGGTCTTTGCGAGTTGGGCGGCCAGGATCCCGGCTGTCACGGAGATCCTGGGGATCTCGTCGGGGCAGATGGGCACGCTGCTGCTGTGTACCGCCGTCGGATCGCTGATCGCGCTGCCCACCGCCGGGCAAGTTATCAACCGCCTCGGCACCGCCAACACCGTCCGGGCTGCCGGTTTCCTCGCCGCCCTGGCGGGTGTGGGCATTTCCGTGTCGCTGCTCGCTGAATCGGTGCCCGGAACAGCAATCGGGCTCTTCTTCTTCGGCATCGGGATCGGGCTGTGGGACGTGTCCCAGAACGTTGAGGGGGCCGACGTCGAGCACCGGCTCCGCAAGACCGTGATGCCCAAGTTCCACGCGGCCTTCAGCGGAGGAGCCTTCCTGGGTGCGCTGGTCGGGGCAGGTCTCTCGGGACTGGGCGTGGGCCTGCCGGTGCATCTGCTGGTCATCGCCGCGCTGGTGGCGGTTCTGACGTTCGTGGTCCCCCGGTACTTCCTTCCCCACACCGCTCCTGAACAGCCCGCCGACGGCGAGGCCAAGGCGGCGCGGGGACCGTCGGCCTGGCGGGATCTGCGCACCCTGCTGATCGGCGTGGTGGTCCTGGGTGCCACGCTGACCGAGGGTGCCGGCAACGACTGGATTGCCAAGGCGGCGGTGGACGGGCTGGGAACCTCCGAGGCCACGGGTGCCCTGCTCTTCGCTCTCTTCGTGCTGGCCATGACCGCCATGCGTTTCTTCGGCGGCACCGTCATCGACAGGTACGGCCGGGTGGCCGTGCTGCGCGGCAGCATGGCGGCGGCCGCAGCCGGCCTGGCCCTGTTCGTGTTCGCCGGAAACCTCTGGCTGGCGGCCGTGGGCGCTGCGCTCTGGGGAGTGGGTGCTGCCCTGGCCTTTCCGATGGGAATGTCGGCAGCGGCGGACGATCCGCGGCATGCTGCGGCACGGGTGTCCGTGGTGTCCACCATCGGCTACGTCGCCTTCCTGGCCGGTCCCCCGCTGCTCGGCTACCTCGGGGACGTCACCGGAATCCACATGGCACTGCTTGCCATCGGTGTGCCCATCGTGGTCGCCCTGGTGCTTGCCGGTGCCGCCAAGCCGCTTTCCGTCAGGAAGTAACCTGCCTGCCGGCAGCATCTGGAGGAAGCAACCGCGAGCCGCGCAAGCCGAACCGGAACACGCGGCGGTGGCGGCGGTAGGGTGGGGAAATGCGACGAATGCTGCACCGGGGACCGGGCTGGGTTGCCGCCATGGACCGCATGCTGATGCGGGCCATCTCGGGCTTTCCGGGCGGGCACCATGACACCTTTTTCCGCCGGCTCTCGGCCTCGGCGAACAAGGGAAAGCTGTGGTTCGGCGTGGCAGCCGTGGCCGCCGCCATACCGGGGCGCACCAGGCGCGCGGCGCTGCACGGGTTACTGGCCCAAGGGGTGGCGTCGGCCGTGACCAACCTCGTTTTCAAGACCCTCCTTCCCCGCGCCCGGCCGTTGCCGGAACATCTGCCGGTGTTCCGCTTCGTCCATCCCCAGCCCACGAGTTCGTCCATGCCCTCGGGCCACTCGGCCTCCGCCGTGGCCTTCGCGCTCGGCACCGGAATGGTGCAGCCGGCACTCGGAGCGGTGGTGGCTCCGGTCGCAGCCGGAGTTGCATACTCCAGAGTGCATACAGGCGCCCACTGGCCCTCGGATGTGCTGTTCGGTTCGGCGATCGGGGCCGGCGCTGCACTGGTGACAAGGAAATGGTGGCCCGTTCGTCCCCCCACACCCGCCACATCCAGACGGCGGGTGGAGGTAGCCAAGGTCCCGCAGGGCGACGGCCTCAGCATCGTCGTTAATACGCTGGGCGGATCCTTCACGGAGGAGACGGCGGCAGCCCTGAAAGAAGTATTCCCACTCGCTCATATAACGCTCGTGGCACCCGAGGATGACGTTGTCCAGCGCATGGAAGAGGCAGCCACCGTGCCTGGTATCCGGGCGCTCGGGGTGTGGGGAGGCGACGGCACCGTGGGCACCGCTGCGGCGGCCGCCGTCGAACATGATCTTCCACTGCTGGTTCTGGCCGGCGGTACCCTCAACCACTTTGCCCGGGACGCCGGGACGCCATCCATCGTTGAAGCCGTAAAGGCGGCAGAAAACGGGGAGGCGGCCCTGGCGGACGTTGGTGCCGTCGCAGTGGAGCGGGGACTCGCCGATGACCCCGAGAGGGTGGAGCTCACCATGCTCAACACCGCGAGCATCGGGCTGTACCCGAACCTTGTGCGCCGCCGTGAACAGCTTCAGCCTGCCCTGGGTAAACCGCTGGCCGGCGTCGTGGCGATGTTCCGGACTTTCGCCGTGGAGAAGCCGATCACGCTGATGGTCAACGGCGTCCGGCACAGGCTGTGGATCATGTACCTGGGCCGGGGCCGGTACTACCCGAGGGACCACGCCCCGCTCATCCGCCCGGTACTGGACGACGGCGTGCTGGATGTCAGGATGATGACAGCCGATGAGTCCTTCGCCCGGCTGCGCATGCTGTGGTCCGTGCTGACAGGAACGGTGGGGATGTCCAAAATCACCCACCTGAGCGAAGCCACCCGGGTCCGGGTGGAGTGCGGAACAGCGCCCATGGTGCTGGCGGTGGACGGCGAGGCCATACCGGGGGTCCGGGCCGCCGAGTTCACCCTGAAACGCGCCGCCCTGCGCTACTACTCCCCGCAGGAGGACAGCTGACGAACGGCCCCTCATCCCACCGGATGATGAGCGGACCCCTGATTTGCCCCTGAATCATCCCTGAGACCGGCGAATTGGGCGGGCCGCGTCGGTAGCGTGGAACGTGCACACCAGAGAGCATGCCCGCAGCTACGCAAAGGAACGCTTCCATGATTGAGGCAGAAGGCCTGACGAAGGTCTACGGCGACAAAACCGCCGTCGGCGGCGTCAGTTTCACCGTCCAGGCCGGACAGGTCACCGGGTTCCTGGGACCCAACGGGGCCGGCAAGTCGACCACCATGCGCATGATCATGGGCCTGGATACTCCGACGGCGGGAACGGTGACCGTCAACGGCGTACCGTTCGCCCGGCACAAGGCGCCGCTGCGCGAGATCGGTGCCCTGCTGGACGCCAAGGCGGTCCACACGGGCCGCTCGGCGTACAACCACCTGCTGGCCATGGCCGCCACCCACAGCATCCCGCGGAAGCGGGTGCACGAGGTCATCGAGATGACAGGCCTGGCGGACGTGGCCCGGAAAAAGGTCAAGGGCTTCTCCCTCGGCATGGGCCAGCGGCTGGGCATCGCCGCCGCCCTCCTCGGTGACCCGCAGACCATCATCCTGGACGAACCCGTCAACGGCCTCGACCCCGAAGGCGTGGTCTGGGTGCGGAACCTCGTGAAGTACCTCGCTTCCGAGGGACGCACGGTGTTCCTCTCCAGCCATCTCATGAGCGAGATGGCCATGACAGCGGACCACCTGATCGTGATTGGCCGCGGAAAGATCATCGCCGACGCCGCCATCAGGGACATCATCGCGGGCAAGGGACAGAGCCGGACGCGGGTGCGCTCGGACCAGCCGGACAGGCTCATGCACGTCCTCGCCGGAACGGGGGTCTCTGTGGAGCTGCAGGACCACGAACTCCTGGAGGTCACGGGTCTGGATCCCCGCCAGATTGCCCGGGCTGCACTGGACAACCAGGTGCTGGTGTATGAACTCACGCCGCTCCAGGCCAGTCTTGAAGAGGCCTACATGGAGCTGACCAAGGACGAGGTCGAGTACCACTCACTGATCACCACGGGAACTCCGGTTCCTGCCCAGGCCGGAGGCAACTGACCCCATGAGCACAACGACTTCCATCCAGCCCGCCCCCGGCTCCCGCCGCACCGGCACACGGAATGCAGTAAGCCCCGGACCCGGTCCCAGTTTCCTCCGGGTCCTGAATTCGGAATTCATCAAGTTCCGCACTCTCCTGTCCACGCTGATCCTGCTCGCTTCGACGGCCGTCGTGGTGGTGGGGTTCGGCGCACTGTCCGCCTGGGCAACAGGACAGTTCGCGGACCAGGCTGCCGCCGACCCCGAGGCAGCAGCCCAGATGGCTGCGCAGGGCGGCGACCTGGCGGTCAGCGTCCCCACCTCCGGCGCGTCCTTTGCGCAGCTGATCCTTGGCTCGCTGGGCGTCCTGCTCATGAGCTCCGAGTTCACCACCGGCATGGCCCGCTCCACCTTCGCCGCCGTGCCCAAGCGGCTCCCCGCGTTCATTGCCAAGCTGGTGGTGGTTGTGGTCAGCAGCTTTGCCCTGACTGCGGTGTCCGTCTATCTCGCCGGCCTGGTGGCGGTGCCGATCCTGGACAACTACGGCCTCAAGCTCGACCTCGCAAGCTCGCAGTCAGTCAAGCTGCTGCTCGTCACCAGTGCCTACGTGGCCGCGGTGGCCGCAATCGGCATGGCTTTCGGGACGCTGCTGCGGAATTCAGCCGGCGGCATCATGGCACTCGTTGGCCTGTTCTTCGTGGCACCGATCGCGTTCCAGCTCATCCCCGGTGACTTCTTCGAAGAGGCGCGCAAGTACCTTCCGGGAAACACTGTGAACCCGCTGACCGCCGTGGAGCACGTCCCGGACACGCTCGAGGTCTGGCAGGCGGCGCTGGTGCTGGGCGCATGGGTGGTGGTGCCTGTGGTGCTGGCCATGATCCTGCTGAAGAAACGGGATGTGTAGACAAACAAGATGGTCAACACTGTTTCCGTGAAGGACGCGCCAGCCACCCCGGCTGACGCGTCCTTCGCCGAGCTTGCTGCCCGGCGCCGGGGCCGGCTCCGCCGCTACCTGTACCGGCGTCCGCGGGTCATGGACGCGGTGGTCGTCGCCTGCTATCTGGTGCTGGTGCTGCCGACAGTCATCGACGCCGGGCAGGCAGGCCGGTGGGGTGCCATCGCCCTGCTCGCCGCCGTTGCGCTGTCCCTGTTCCTGCGGCGCTACCGTCCGGTGGCCGTCGTGGCATTCATTGCGGCTGCCGAAGTCGGCGTGACCCTGCTCCACCCGTGGGGATCCAACGTGTCTGCGGGACTGTGGTTCTCGCTCTACGCGGTGGCCGTGGTGCACACCCGGCGCTTCGCCCTGGCGACCGCGGCACTGGCCACGGCGCCGGTTGCGTTGCTGTATTTCCTGGCGGCCGTGGGCCCGCTGGAGCGGGAGCTGCCCCACCCGGCCGCCTCGGCCGAGGAGTTCCGTGTGATCACGAGCATCGCGGCCGGCACCAGCATCGCTTTCTCCAACGTCATCGCCACCGGAATCGGCATCTCGGTGCGCCAGCGTCGGGAACACGAGCAGGAGATCGCGGCCTGGGCGGCGCAGGCCGCCCGCCTCGGTTCCGTCACCGAACGCAACCGGATCGCGCGCGAGATGCACGACGTCGTGGCGCACTCCCTGACGGTGATGGTCGCCTTGTCCGACGGGGCCGCCGTCGTGGTCCGGAAGGATCCCGGGCGCGCCGCGGAGGTGCTGGCGGAACTGTCCCGGACCGGGCGCACGGCACTGGCCGACATGCGCCGCGTCCTTGGGGTCCTGCGGGATGATGCACCGGCCGACCCGGCCGCCGGCCAGGCGCCCCGTGAACCCTTCGCGGACAGTGCCAGCCTTGGGAAGCTGCTGGACGGTTTCCGGGCCGCAGGCCTGCCGGTCCATTACTCGCATTCCGGGCCCGCATTGCCGGAGGACGTGGCCTTCCAGCTGACCGTGTACAGGATCGTGCAGGAGTCCCTGACCAACGTGCTGCGGTACGGCCGCGCCCTGAGCCGGGTGGACGTGCTGGTGGTGCGGGAGGATTCCACCGTCACCATTGACGTGCTCGACGACGGCCGGGGCACCGTGGAGGCCGCCATCCCCGGCGGGGGCAGTGCGGGAGCCGGTGCGGCCGCGCGTCCCGGCACGGGACAGGGCCTCCCCGGGATGAAGGAACGGGCCGGAATCTACGGCGGTACGGTGGAGGCAGGCCCGGCCGCCGGCGGCGGCTGGCGCGTGCGGGCGGTCCTGACGCTCAACGGCAGCATCCAGGACGGCACCAGCACCATGCTGGCACCGGCAAGCGGGACGGCAACGTAGTGAACGGCAAATGGGGGGAACGAATGAACGAGTCCGGACGGCTCCGGGTCCTGCTGGCGGATGACCAGCCGCTGCTGCGGATGGGGTTCCGGCTTATCCTGGAGGGCGAGGACGGCCTCGAGGTGGTGGGTGAAGCCTCCGACGGTGCCGACGCCGTCCGCCAGGTGGAGGAGCTCGACCCGGACGTCGTGCTCATGGACGTCCGGATGCCCACGCTCGACGGGATCGAGGCCACCCGTGCCATCACCGGCTTGGGTGCGCGTGCCCGCGTCATCATCCTGACCACCTTTGACCTGGACGAGTACGCCTTCGCCGGGCTCCAGGCCGGTGCATCGGCCTTCCTTTTGAAGGATGTGGCGCCGGCAGAACTCGTCCAGGCCGTGCGGGTGGTGGCGAGCGGGGACGCCGTGGTGGCGCCGCGGGTTACCCAGCGGCTCCTTGAAACGTACGTCCGCGGCGCCGTCCCGGCGGCCGCACCGCCCGCACCCCCTCCCCGCGATCCCCTCCTGGAGGAGCTGACGCCACGCGAAACCGAAATGCTGGAAGCCATGTCCGAGGGGCTGTCCAACGCGGAGATCGCCCACCGGTATTTCCTGTCGGAGGCCACCGTGAAGACCCATGTGCGCCGGATCCTCACCAAGCTGCACCTGCGGGACCGCGTCCAGGCCGTGGTGTACGCGTACGAAACCGGGCTCGTGACGCCGAGTAACCCGGACTACTGACCGCACCCTACTGATCGCACCGGCGGCAGGGGCACAGCATCCGCACAGTAAGGGCCTATGCAGGGCATAGCCGGCTGGAGTTGGATGGGTGCCATGACTAACGGAACCCCCGACGGGCGGCAGTCCCGGCACGAGCCGCACCCCAACCATGACCGCGGGCTCGAATTCGATCTCTCCACGCTGATGTCGCGCCGCTCGCTGGGCCTGTTCCTCGGCGCCGGCACGGCCGCCGCTTTGGCGGCGTGCACGCCGGGCGGGACGTCGTCCGCACCGTCCGGGCCGGCGTCGGCCTCCGGAAGCCCCGCTGCCACCGCTTCGGCGACCACAACGACGACGGCGCCGCCGGCTACCGCTTCCGCGTCACCCACCATGACCCGTGCGATCGCCGAATGCGGCGTGGAGATCCCGCAGGAGACGGCCGGACCGTACCCCGGTGACGGTTCCAACGGCCCGAACGTCCTGGCAGCCTCCGGCGTGGTCCGGCAGGACATCACCTCAAGCTTCGGCGCGTCCACTACCAAGGCGGCCGGCGTGCCGCTGACCGTGACCCTGACCCTGCTCGACAACGCCAACGGCTGCGTCCCACTCGCGGGTGCGGCCGTGTACGCCTGGCACTGCGACAAGGAGGGGCGGTACTCGCTCTACGATTCAGGCCTGGAGAACGAGAACTTCCTGCGCGGCGTGCAGGAAGCGGACGCCACCGGCCAGGTCACCTTCAAGACCATCTTCCCGGGCGCCTACAACGGCCGCTGGCCGCACATCCACTTCGAGGTGTTCGAGTCGATGAACAACGCCACCGCTGCGGGCCAGGTCCTGGCGGTCTCGCAGATCGCCCTGACTGACGCCGCCTGCCGGGAGGTCTACGCCTCCACGGGCTATGAAACCAGTGCCCGGAACTTCCCCAACACCACGCTGAATTCGGACAACGTCTTCGGCGGGGACGGCGGCATCTACCAGCTGGCCACCATGTCCGGCTCCGTCTCCGGCGGCTACACGGCAGGGCTCAACGTCACCATCTAGGGCACCGCTAGACTCGGAGCCATGCCTCTCCATTCCTCAGCAGCAGAGCACATCCGGGACCTGGGCGAGTACGTCAGCGCCTCGCCGTCGAGCTTTCACGCCGCCCAGGAGGGTGCCCGGCGCCTGGCGGCGGCGGGGTTCACCGGCCTGGACGAGGCACAGTCCTGGGACGCTGCGGTGGGCAAATACTTTGTGGTCAGGGACGGCGCGCTCATTGCCTGGGTCACGCCTGCGGGCGCCGGGCCGACCACCGGCTTCAACATTCTGGGTACCCACACGGATTCGCCCTCCTTCAAGCTCAAGCCCAAGCCGACCACGGGCCGTTTGGGCTGGCTCCAGGCCGGCGTGGAGGTTTACGGCGGACCGCTGCTGAACTCCTGGCTGGACCGGGAACTGCAGCTGGCCGGTCGGCTGGTGATGCTGGACGGGACGCAACACCTGACTGCGACAGGGCCGCTGCTGCGCTTTCCCCAGCTGGCCATCCACCTGGACCGTGCCGTGAACGAGGGCCTCACACTGGACAAGCAACAGCACATGAACCCGGTGTTCGGCCTCGGTGATCCCGGCGATGAGGACCTGCTTGCCCTGCTGGCCGGACGGGTTTCCGGCAACGGAAAGCCAGTTGACCCGTCCCGGATCGGCGGGTACGACGTCGTCATCGCGGACACGCAGGCCCCTGCTGTTTTCGGAGCCAGGAGTGAGTTCTTCGCGTCCGGGCGGCTGGACAACCTTTCCGCGACCCATGCCGGAATCACGGCCCTGATCGCGCACGCCGACGCTTCCGACGGCGGTCCCGCTGCATCCGGTGGAACCGCGCCGATCGCCGTGCTCGCCGCCTTCGATCACGAGGAAATCGGGTCAGCCTCCCGGTCCGGAGCCTCCGGCCCGGTACTTGAAGACGTACTTGTGCGGATTTCGGACGGACTGGGCGCGTCGGTGAGCCAGCGGCGGCAGGCGTTTTCGGCGTCGTTCTGTGTGTCCGCCGATGCCGGCCACGCCGTCCACCCCAACTACGCCGAACGGCACGACCCCGTCAACCGCCCTGTCCTCAACGGCGGGCCGCTGCTGAAGATTAACGCCAACCAGCGGTACGCCACCGACGCCGCCGGAGCAGCCTTCTGGGCGCGGCTGTGCGGTGAGGCGGAGGTCCCCTTCCAGGAGTTCGTCTCCAACAACGTGATGCCGTGCGGGTCCACCATCGGCCCGCTGACTGCCACACGGCTTGGGATCAGGACGGTGGATGTGGGGGTTCCGCTGCTGTCGATGCACTCGGCCAGGGAGCTTTGCGGGGTGGAGGATCCGCACCGCCTTGCGCGGGTGACTGAACGCTTCTTTGGAGCCGCGGCGCCGGTCTAGCCGTCACACCCGAAGTTTCGGGGCCGTTACAGAATCACCTCTGGAGCAACATTTGTTGCCTATTTATGCCCGGACTTGGCAGCCTGCCTGTTTTGCACTCCCGTAAACTGTTTGATTGCACAGCCCGGAGCAACCCGCGGCTCATTTAGTGTGAAACGCACATGTGGTGCGCGGCACAGGCACTTTCGCCCGCCCGACCACTTTCCAAAACCTGCAACAAACGAGGTGGCGCAGCCATGCACGCTGACCAACAACTGTCGAAATCCCTAAAGCCCCGGCATCTGTCGATGATCGCCATCGCCGGCGTTATTGGCGCCGGGCTGTTCGTCGGCTCCGGCGCGGCCATCCAGCAGGCCGGTCCCGGCATCCTGCTGGCCTACATGGCCGCAGGCATTGTGGTGATCCTGGTCATGCGGATGCTTGGCGAGATGGCCGCCGCCAACCCGGAAACCGGATCCTTCTCCACCTACGCGGACAAGGCGCTGGGCCGCTGGGCCGGATTCAGCATCGGCTGGCTCTACGCGTGGTTCTGGATCATCGTGCTGGGCATCGAAGCCACGGCCGGCGCGGCGATCATGCACCGCTGGGTGCCCGGCATCGACCAGTGGGTCTGGGCCCTGGCGCTCATGATCCTGCTCACGCTGACCAACCTGGGCTCGGTGAAGTCCTACGGGGAGTTCGAGTTCTGGTTCGCCTCCATCAAGGTCACCGCCATTGTCCTGTTCCTGCTCTTCGGCGCGGCCGCGATCCTTGGCCTGGTCCCCGGCGTTCCGGCCCCCGGATTGAACAACCTCCTGGACAACGGCGGCTTCATGCCCAACGGCCCGGGGGCCGTGCTCGCCGGCATCCTCGTTGTGGTGTTCTCCTTCTTCGGGGCTGAAATTGCCACCATCGCCGCCGGTGAATCCGAAAACCCCGTGGACGCGGTCAAGAAGGCCGTGAAGTCCACCGTCTGGCGCATCCTCGTTTTCTACATCGGCTCCATTGCAATCGTTGTCACGCTGTTGCCCTGGAACTCCGCCAGTGTGGCCAAGAGCCCTTACGTCGCGGTCATCGAACTGTTCGGCATCCCCGGTGCAGGCACCATCATGGACGTCGTGGTCCTCACCTCTGTCCTTTCCTGCCTCAACTCGGGCCTTTACACTGCGAGCCGCATGCTGTTCTCGCTCTCGCAGCGCGGCGACGCCCCCGGGTCCTGGACCCGCATCTCCAAGCGCGGCGTGCCCACCGCCCCGGTGCTCGCTTCAACGGTGGTCGGCTTCATCACCGTGGGCCTGAACTACATCGCCCCGGACACGGTCTTCCTGTTCCTGGTGAACACCTCCGGCGCCATCGCGCTGTTCGTATGGCTGGTCATCGCCACCTCCCAGTTGGTGCTGCGCCGCCGGATGGGGGCCGCCGCCAAGGACCTGTCCCTGAAGATGTGGTTCTTCCCCTACCTCACCTGGCTGGCCATCGGAAGCATCGTTGCGCTCATCATCGGCATGGTGATCCTGGATTCCACCCGCGAGTCCCTCCTGCTTTCCGTTGCACTGGCCGCCGTGGTGGTTGGCTTGGGCGTGTGGCGCTACCGGAAGGGCGGCCCGGAAGGTGCTGCCAGGGAAGCTGCCGCGCCGCAGGCTGAGGAGGCAGGCGTGGGGTCCGGGCCGGCGTCGTAATCCCGTTCAATACCTGACCCAAAAACATCCGTCCGGTTGGCCGTTTCGGCCTGACCGGGCGGATGTTTTGCGTTGCCCGTCAGCCCTGCTGTTCTAGCCGCTCCGCGGGGCGAACATGATGACGGCGACGCCCACGAGGCAGATGGCGGCACCGATGAAGTCCCAGCGGTCCGGGCGGAAGCCGTCCAGCAGCATGCCCCAGGCAAGGGAACCGGCAATGAACACCCCGCCGTACGCCGCCAGGACCCGGCCGAAATGGGCGTCCGGCTGGAAGGCTGCCACGAAGCCGTAGAACCCCAGCGCGGCGATCCCGAGCCCGGCCCACCACCAGGCCTTGTCCTCCCGGACAGCCTGCCAGATGAGCCAGGCGCCGCCGATCTCCGCCGCTGCGGCGAGGGCGAAGAGAATCACGGATTTCAGGATCGTCATGGTTCCAGTATCCCGGTCCGTGTTCCTGGCACCCGAGGAGTGTCCACAGCCGTTCGTCATATGACTGGCGGCGCCGGCAAATTCCCCCAACATTCACAGCATCAGTGAGTCCGACAGAAATCTGGGGAAAATGTCGCAACAACCACCTGTTTCCACGCCTGCCGTGCCCGAACTTCCGGCACATCAACCTGGAACACCGCCCGTCGTTGAAGAACCGGGCTTCCAACAGCCCGGCTTCCAGAAGTCCGCGTCCTCCTTCGACATCCGCCCGTTGTGGACCGGAGCCGCCGTTGCGGTTGCATCGTACGCGGCTACGTTCATCCTCGGCCTGGTGGCTCTGGTGCTCGCCCTCGCCGGCATTGCCGCCAGGCAAGGCAACCAGATTCCGGCACTCGGCGGAACGGTCGCCACGGAGCAAGCACCCGACGCGTGGTCGCAGCTGGGCCAGTTGGCTGCGCAGTTGGCCGCAATGGCGCACTTGGGCAGCGCCGGCACTGCCGTGGAAGGCGCCTTGCCATTCTTCGGATCCATCCGGGGTGAGGGCCACGTTTATGCGGTCCCGGTGACGCTGCTGCTGGTCAGCATCCTGAGCATCTGCCTGGCCAGCCGCCTGGCGGAACTGCGGATTCCTTCCGCTGGCCGTCCGCAGCTTCTGCTCCAGTCTGCGGTCACCGGAGCGGTTTTCTCGCTGCTGGTGAACGGCGCGGCCGCGGCCGCCGCGATCCGCTTCCCGCTTACGGCGGGAGTGAGCATAGATCCCATTTCTGCAGTGAACGGGTGGTCTGTTTTTATCGCCTTCGTTCTCGGTTTCGGGTTGTCTGCACTGTCCCGCAACGCCGTTTTCTCCCGGCGATCGCAGTCACCCACTGCAGCGGGCTGGCGGGCTGCACTAAACCTGCCGGTGGCTGCCGTCGTTATCCATACCGCGGTTTTTGCGACGATCGCCGTACCCGCGGCGTGGATCACGGCTGCCATTTCAGATGGCTGGGCGGCGCTGCTGGCCGGTCCGCTGCTGTTGGGTAACGTGGCCGGTTATGCCCTGGTGGCCGGCCACCTTGGCGGCCTCCATGTACTGGCAAAGACGTCCCTGATTTTCGGGGGACAGCAGGGCCAGAACCAGGACTACATCGTGTACGGTTTCGGAGCCGATGCAGCAGGCTTTGAGGCCGCCGGTGCAGTGTGGGCGGCTCTGGCGCTTGCACTGGCCTGTACGGTCATCACCGGACTTTGCGTTCTGCTGCGCAGGGGGCAGGTTGCCAACGCCGACCCCCGGTCGTGGATGGCCGTGCCCGCTGCGTTCCTCATTCTGGGACTGTTGCTGCTGCCGCTCCTGGCCGTGCAGGCAAGCTTTGACGCGCCGGGACTCGGCGCCGGGGAGTACCTTCTGGCCCCCGCGTGGTGGTCGCCTGTCGTCTTCCTCGCCTGGGGACTGCTGGTTGAGGTTTCGGCCCGCTTCCTGGCGCCTTATCTGTTGCCGGCGGTGCCGGGCAGGCTGCAGCGGCTGGTCCGTGTCTTGCCCGCCGGGCCCTTGGGCTCTCCTGGGGCTGCCGGCGCCGGCCATGCAGGATGGGGCGGGTCCGGCGAAGGGGCAGTGGTGACCTCCGTTCCCGAACAGGCGCTTTCGGCCAGGGGCAGGAAGCGCCTGTTGGTGTCACTGGCCGTCATCGGCGCCGTGGCTGTGCTTGCCGTCGGTTCGGCGATTACCGTCAATGCGGTCAAGCCAGGCCCGGACCAACCCGTGAAGGAGTATGTCCAGGCACTCGTTGACGGCGATGCACGGAAGGCAATGGAAATTCTGGATCCTGACGTGCCCAATGAGGAACGGACCCTCTTGACGAATGAGATTCTCGGCGCCGCGGAGAACCGCATTGACGGCTACTCGATCATTTCGAGCAAGGTTTCCGGTGAGTCGGCGCAGGTCCGTGCCGAACTGCGCCAGGACGGCCGCAAGTACGAGCAAACGTTCACCCTCACCAAGAACCAGCCGGAACTCCTGAACGATCATTGGAAGCTCGAGGCGTTCCCGCTGCAACACGTCACTGTCTCCGCAGACGCGCCCGTTTCCGCCGTTTCGGTCAACGGAGTAACCGTTGCTTCCGGTCATAACGGGGCCACCGCTTTAGGTACGAATATCAGTCTTCCGGCGTTTCCCGGGTCCTACTCGGTAGGTCTTCCGGACAGCGAGAAGTACCTCTCCGCTGAGGAACAGCAGGTGGTGGTCTCGGGCGGGTCGCTGCCACAGGCCCCAGAGACGGTCAGGCTTACAGTGACGGCCTCGGATGCACTTGTGGCTGAGACCTCCCGGCAGGTGACTGCCGCCCTGGCTGCGTGCGAGAAATCCACAGACCTCGAACCGGAGGGATGCCCGTTTTCATGGTTTGCCTTCGGCGATGTACGGAACGTCAAATGGTCGGTCACCACAGATCCTGACTACACGCTTACCCAATCGTTCGACGGTACATGGCGGATCAGCGGCGGCAAGGCCGGTGAGGCAACTGTGAGCTATGAAAGGAATGCCTCGTTCAGCAAAACAAACCCCGAGTGGGAGAAGGAAACGGACCAAGCGCAGTTCTACGTAAGTGGCAACGTCGCGGTCGAGTCGGGCAAGGTCGTGGTCACCCTTTCCCGGTTCTGACGCGATGGTTTTCCACATAGCCGGGCCGCTGCTTCCGGTGCCTCGCCGGGGCCACTAGCGTGGGATCTGTCCGAATCGCGGAATTCCATCCCGATGCACTAAGATAGTGAAGTCTGTGCTGCGCCCTGATCCGTTTTGGATGCGGGCCTGCGCGACATCGCAAATGAACCTCCTGTTACGGAAATACCGTAGCCGCTTAGCCCAAAGGAGGTGGGTTCACATATGCGTCCTTACGAATTGATGGTAATCATCGACCCCGAGGTCGAAGAGCGTACCGTAGAGCCGTCGCTTCAGAAGTTCCTGAACGTCATCACCAACGATGGTGGAACCATCGAAAAGGTTGACATCTGGGGCCGTCGCCGTCTGGCTTACGACATCAAGAAGAAGTCCGAAGGTATCTACGCCGTGGTGAACTTCACCGCGACGCCGGCTACCGCCAAGGAACTTGACCGCCAGCTGGGTCTCAACGAGACCATCATGCGCACCAAGATCATCCGCCCCGAAGAGCAGAAGGTTGTTGCTGAGTAATTTCAGCTCCCAACTTTCATTCTTTACACCGCAGGAACGAACAAGGAGGCAGTAGATGGCAGGCGAAACCACTATTACGGTCATCGGTAATCTCACCAATGACCCCGAACTGAGGTTCACACCGTCAGGTTCGGCAGTAGCGAACTTCACCATCGCATCCACGCCCCGCACCTTCGACCGCCAGTCCAACGAATGGAAGGACGGGGAAACCCTGTTCCTCCGCGCTTCGGTCTGGCGGGAGGCAGCAGAAAACGTTGCCGAGTCCCTCACCAAGGGCACCCGCGTGATTGTTTCCGGCCGCCTGAAGAGCCGTTCCTACGAAACCAAGGAAGGCGAGAAGCGCACCGTTATCGAGCTCGAAGTCGATGAAATCGGCCCGAGCCTGCGTTACGCCAATGCCAAAGTCAACCGCACCCAGCGCTCCGGCGGCCAGGGCGGATTCGGCGGCGGCAACAGCGGCGGATTCGGTGGCGGTGGATTCGGTGGCGGCCAGGGTGGAAACCAGGGCGGCAACACCGGAGGAAGCTGGGGCGGCAACCAGCCCGCAGCGCAGGATGACCCTTGGGCAACGCCCGGCGTCAGCAATGCGGGCGGCGGCTGGGGCAACGGCCCGGATTCCGAACCTCCCTTCTAAACAAACAAACACAAGGTCCGGCGCAGCATGCGTGAAGGCGTGCCATATGGCACGTTTGTGCACGCCGCGATCGGACCACCACCATCCCGTGGATCACGATTCACGGGCTCCCTAGAATAGGAGCTCCACGATGGCTAAGGCTGAACTCCGTAAGCCCAAACCAAAGTCCAACCCCTTGAAGGCCGCTGACATCACTGTCATCGACTACAAGGACGTAGCATTGCTGCGCAAGTTCATCTCCGACCGCGGAAAGATCCGCGCCCGTCGCGTCACTGGCGTCACGGTGCAGGAGCAGCGCAAGATCGCCCAGGCAATCAAGAACGCCCGCGAAGTTGCTCTGCTGCCCTACTCCGGCGCTGGCCGGGGCTAAGGAAAGGGATTAACTAACATGGCAAAGCTCATTCTGACCCACGAAGTAACCGGTCTCGGTGCTGCTGGCGACGTTGTCGAGGTCAAGGACGGTTACGCCCGTAACTACCTGCTGCCCCGCGGTTTCGCCCTGACCTGGTCGAAGGGTGGCGAGAAGCAGGTTGAGTCCATCAAGGCTGCCCGCGCCGCCCGCGAGCACGCTTCCCTGGAAGATGCTCAGAAGCAGGCCGCCGCTCTGTCCGCCAAGCCGGTCAAGCTGGTTGTCAAGGCCGGCGAAAGCGGCCGCCTGTTCGGCACGGTCAAGCAGGCCGACGTTGCCGACGCTGTTGAGGCCGCAGGCCTGGGCAGCATCGACAAGCGCAAGGTTGAACTGCCGGCTCACATCAAGTCGGTTGGTTCCTACCAGGCCAACGTCCGTCTGCACGACGACGTTGCCGCTGTGATCGAACTCGACGTAGTCGCAGGCAAGTAGCCTGTACTGCTGACGGCCCCCGCGGTCGGTTTCCTCCGGGAAGCCGACCGCGGGGGCTTCGTCGTTGCTGTGAAAAATGATCCCGCCGTGGCCGGGGGTCTCAGTCCCCGCGCAGGCTGTAGGTGCTCACGACGTTGCCTTTGCTGGTCCGGTACTGGTCCTTCAGCACCAGCCTTGTCAGTGGGTCGCCTTCCTCGAAGAGCCGCCGCCCGCTGCCGGCCACCACGGGGTGCGTCATGAGGGTCAGCTCATCGAGGAGGCCGGCGAACAGCAGCTGTCGGGTCACCGAGATGCTGCCGCATACAGCGATCTCTCCGCCCTCGCGCGTTTTGAGGTCGGTGATGAACTCCTCCAGCGGTCCCTCGATCCGGCGGGAGTTCTGCCATTCCAGAGGCTCGGACAGGGTGCGGGACGCAACGAACTTTTGCACCGGGTTGATGAAGGCCGCGAAGTCCTCGTCCTGGGAAGCGTTGGGCCAGTACCCGGCCCACTCCTGATAGCTCACCCGGCCCAGGACCACCGTGTCCACGGTGTTGATCATCCTGGTCAGCCCCTTGCCCAGGTCCTCATCGAAGCTGTCGAACTGGAACTTGAACGGGTCCTGCACCACGCCGTCCACGGAGTGGAACAGTCCGGCAGTAACTTTGCGCATCGGGGCCTCCAAAATCCGGTTGTCAGGCATACGCTATTTCGCGGCAGCGGCCATGGGAAGACTTCGCCCCCCGGAACGGCGTCCCTCCGGACTACTGGCTGTGCAGAACAGATATGCCGTAGCGGTAACCGAGACTGATCAGCTCGGCCAGCACGGTTTCATCGACGTCGGCCAGCTTGGTGATGTAGAGGCATCCCGCCCCTGTCTTGTGCTTGCCCAGCTGGCTCAGCAGCGCAGCCGACTCGGGCGCATTGGTGAGGCCATACAGCGACAGGCTGGCCTTGCGCGGCGAAAATCCAACCGCTGCTGTATCCCCTTCCCGCCCGCTGGCGTACCTGTAGTGCACTCTGCCGAACCCGACGATGGTGGGACCCCACATCTCCGGCTCCTGTCCCGTCAGCTCCGCCATGAGGTCCCGCAGGCGCTGGCCATCCTGCCGCCGTACCGGGTGCTTCACGGCCGCGATGAAGTCATCAGCGGAAGCCCCCGTCACCTGTGTCTTGTTCTCCGCCATGAAAGGCAGTGTACTGGCCGGCCGAGGCGCCCTTTCCCCCTGTCTTCAGAACCCGCAGCCGCCGTCGGAATAAAGACCGGCAGTCCCGGGTTGAGCGAGTAGATGCAAATGCATGTAACCGCGACCCAGAGGAGAGCATCATGGAGACCCGCCGCATAACCGTCCTGTCCGCCGGCCTGGGGGTCCCGTCGTCAAGCCGGCTGCTTGCCGACCAGCTGGCCGCCGCCGTCACCGGGAAGCTGGCTGCGGCTGGTTACGAAGTGACCATCGACGTTGTGGAGCTCCGCGAGCTGGCCGTGGACATCGCCAACAACTTTGTCACGGGGTTCGCGCCGCCCCGGTTGGCCGAGGTGATTGCCGGCGTCGAAGCCTCCGACGGGATCATCGCCGTCACCCCCGTGTTCAGTGCCTCCTACAGCGGCCTGTTCAAGTCCTTCATTGACGTCCTCGACCCCAAATCCCTGGACGGCAAGGCAGTGCTCCCGGGCGCCACCGGGGGAACGGACCGCCACCAGATGGTCCTGGATCACGCCATGCGCCCGCTGTTCAGCTACCTGCGCACTCGCACCACGGCCACGGCCGTCTTTGCCGGCCCGCAGGACTGGGGAAACACGGACGACGGCGGGACTCCCCTTTCGCTGCGCATCGAACGGGCCGCGGCGGAATTTAGCCGCCTCCTGGAAGGGGAGCAGCCGGGCCGCAAGCCGGCTCCCCTGGAGTCGCTGCCTTTCGAGCAGTTGCTGGCCGGAATCTCTGGCGGCCAGTAGCGCGAACTAATCGCGTCTTCTGCTCGTTGTGCCGGGCATGAAATGTCCCATTGATTCTTCAGACCTGGTCATGAGCGAACGCAGCGGTGTGGAAATCGACTACTGCCCGCAGTGCCGGGGGGTGTGGCTGGACCGCGGCGAGCTGGACAAGATCATCGACCGCGTCAATGCCGGGGCGGCGGCACCTCCGGCGCCCGTTCCGCCGGCTACCCCCGCGCCCGGCATGGCACCGCCGCCGCTGTACCGTGACTTTGAACCGCGGCGGGATCAGCCGCGGCGGGATCAGCCGCGCTACGATGACCGGAGCTACGGCAAGGGCTACGACCGCGACTCCGACCGCCGCCACCACAAGAAGAAAGAGGGCTGGCTGGGGGACCTGTTCGACTTCTAGCGGCCCGGGCTCCCCGGAGGCGGTTAGTCGTCCAACAGGGCGATGAACTCGCGTGCCTGCTTCATGGTGATGTCCGAGTGCCGGGTCAGGGCGGTGGCGGCCGCCTCGATGTTGCCGCTCTTGGCGAGGGTGCGGATGCGGCCGTAAATCTCGTCATTGAGCATGTTGCTGCTGACCTCCCGGGTGACATCGCCCTTGCTCGCAATGGCCCGGTACCGGTACGGAAACCGCTGCGGCGGCTCGTCGTCGTCCTCGGGTTCGCTGGGCTCCTGGGCGGGCGAGCGGAAAGGCTGCGGGTGGGCCGCCAGCGCGGCTACCGCGTCCCGCGCCGCGCGCAGGCCCTGCCCTGACACCTCGTAGTACAGCTTGATCGCCGCCATCGCCTGTCCCTGGGCGATCAGGGAGTACAGCCGGCGGTGTTCATCCTCGGACAGTTTGGCTGCGGCTTCCCTGGCGAGCTCTGCGGACTCAGCCGGCGGCTGGGCGGGCTCTTTGACGGTCTGCCGGCGCCGACCCCACGCGCGCGCCGCGAGGGCCACGGCGACGCCCGCGGCGATAAGGATCAGGAAGGGGATCAGGAGCGATTCCATGGTTACAGCCGATCTACAAATTGCTTGGCGGTCAAAAGGTTGGAATGGGTGGCCTCGCGCAGGAGCCTGATGGCCTGGAGCTTCTGCCCGTTGCGCACCAGAGCCTGCAGCTGCAAGGCCAGCTGCGGGTTCACCGTGGTCCCGGTCAGCACTGCCGCGAGGTCGGAGCGCTGCGGATTGTCAGGATTGCGGACGGGATCGTGGCCTGGATGGCCCGGCGGCCCGTGCTGCTGGAGCGGCTCGTGGTGTTGGAACTGCCGGTTCTGGCTTGGCAGGGCTGCCGCCTCCATGCGCGCCCGTGCGGCCAGGGCAGCCCGGACCTGGGCTGCGTAGTGGGCTTGGGAGCGCCGTGCCAGTTCCAGCTGGTAGCGGTCCGCGTCGGACATTCCTCCGTCGCGCGGCTTCAGTGCCGTGGCGAAAGCCCAGAGGGCTGCGGCGAGGATAAGGGCAGGAACCAAAACCGTTAGAACGTCGCCCATACCTAGAGCTTAACGCCACATCCGCGTTATCCACAGCATATGCCCGGCTATGCATGGTGCCGCCTCAGGAGGAGCACTCTGCCGCCCCGGATGGGACAGATTCATGCCGGGAGCATGCCTTCCGGGCCGACTCAGGCATATGCCGGTGAGCTGTATCACAAAGCAGGAATCCAGCTCCCGAACACCCGCTTTGGATGTGTAATTACCGGCCGGTATCCCCAGTGGGCGCTTGAGGCTGTGGATGAAGGTTGGCGGAAAAATTAAATCTGTCCACAGGAGAACTGCGGTGTTTCCGCAGGTCAACCCCTATATATGCCGGAAATAAAATTTCTATCCACAGGTTCCCCCACAGGCTGTGCACAAGCAGCAGTCTCTTGTGCACACGTTATCCACAGAGGTGCGAAACTGCGGGCTTTGTGCTTCACCGGCGGGGCGCTAACGTAGCGGAGACACCCCATTCGGGTGGTTTTTCCTTCCGGCCTGAAGACCGGAGCCGGCCGACAACCGGTCTCCGGGGGATTCGTGCTGCCCTGTGGAAAACCTGTGGATGAGGCGTCGCCGGGTTCAGCGGTCCGGACCAGAAAATGTCAGGGCCTGCTGGTGTAGTTGCACCAGCGCGGGCGGCAGATTCTGCCGCGCGGCACCCACGGCACACGGCACACGCCGCAGTCCTCCTGCACGGACTGCGGACACAATGGAGGACGGCAGCTTTGTCAGTTACGCACCTGGACCCAATCGAAGGTACCCGCGAATCCGAGAGCAGCCGCAGGCCTCCGCAGGACATTCCCGCTGAACAGTCCGTCCTGGGCGGCATGATGCTGTCCAAGGACGCTATTGCCGATGTGGTGGAAATCCTGCGCGGACAGGACTTCTACCGCCCGGCCCACGAGACCATCTACGAGGCCGTCATCGACCTCTACGGACGCGGAGAACCCGCAGATGCCGTCACGGTATCCGATGAGCTGACCAAGCGTGGCGAAATCAACCGGATCGGCGGTCCGGCGTACCTGCACGAACTCATTCAGACGGTGCCCACTGCCGCGAATGCGGGCTACTACGCCGAGATCGTGGCCGAGCGTGCCGTGCTCCGGCGGCTGGTCAATGCCGGCACCAAGATCGTGCAGCTTGGCTATGGCCAGGACGGCGAGGTGGAGGACCTGGTCAACCAGGCCCAGGCGGAGGTCTACGCCGTCGCCGAACGCCGCACGGCCGAGGACTACGTCGTCCTGAAGGACGTCATGGAGTCCACCGTGGATGAGATCGAGGCCTCCGGCCACCGCGGCGAAGGCATGGTGGGCGTTCCCACCGGCTTCTACGAGCTGGACGAGCTGACCCATGGGCTGCATCCCGGCCAGATGATCGTTATTGCTGCGCGCCCGGCTGTGGGTAAGTCCACCTTCGCGCTGGACTTTGCCCGCTCCGCCGCCATCAAACACAACCTGAGCACGGTCATGTTCTCCCTGGAAATGGGACGCAACGAGATTGCCATGCGTCTGCTCTCGGCAGAGGCCACCATCGGGCTGCAGGACCTGCGCAAGGGCACCATCAAGGATGAGCAGTGGTCCAAGATCGCCACCACCATGGGACGCATGAATGATGCCCCGCTGTTCATTGATGACAGCCCCAATATGTCCCTCATGGAGATCCGGGCCAAGTGCCGCCGCCTCAAGCAGCAGCACGATCTCAAGCTCGTGATCCTTGACTACCTGCAGCTCATGAGCTCAGGCAAGAAGGTGGAGTCCCGCCAGCAGGAAGTCTCCGAGTTCTCACGTGCGCTGAAGCTGCTTGCCAAGGAGCTGCAGGTTCCCGTCATTGCGCTGTCGCAGCTGAACCGCGGCTCTGAGCAGCGCCAGGACAAGCGGCCCATGGTCTCCGACCTTCGTGAATCCGGCTCCATCGAGCAGGATGCCGACATGGTGATCCTGCTGCACCGCGAGGATGTGTACGACAAAGAATCCCCGCGCGCCGGTGAGGCGGACATCCTCGTGGCAAAGCACCGTAACGGCCCCACCAAGGACATCGTGGTGGCCTTCCAGGGCCACTACTCGCGGTTCGCCAACATGGCCGGTGATGCCGGAGGCGGCGGATTCTAGGCGGGTCCTAGTGAGGCTGCGCCGGCAGCAGGTGGTTGGGGAGCCGGTTGCCGGGGGCGGCTGCCCTGATTTCCAGGAGTTCCCGCGCATGGGCGTGAAGGCGCCTGTCCTCCTCGGACACGGGCGTCCATGGCGGAATGGGGACGGAAGTTCCCTCCGCGTCGCGGGCAACCATCACGGTGAGGCAGTATGTAGTGAGGTTCAGCTCCCGGCCCTTGGGGTCCCCGGAGCGGACATGTACGGCGATGTGCATGCCCTTGGTGCCCGTGTAGACCAGCCGGGCCTCCACCTCCACCACATGGCCGATCAGCAGCGGCCGGTAGAAGCGCACTCCGCCGGAGAAGACGGCCACCGTGTCGCGGCCACAGTAGCGTGAGGCGCACACATATGCTGCCTCGTCGATCCATTTCATGACGATCCCGCCGTGGACTTTGCCGCCCCAGTTCACGTCCGTAGGTGCAGCCATGAACCGGAGTACGACGCGCTCTGCCGTGCCGGCGTCGGTATATTCCTGGGCGCTCATGGCTTCGACAATCTGCTCGCGGATCTTGATCCGAGCCAGGGCGTGGTCCCGCTGCTCCAGCTCCTCCGCCGTCTTCGGTTCAAACTGCGTAACGGGTACGGGTTTGCCGTCCTCGCCAACAGCAACAAAGATCACCATGCACTGACTGCGCATGGTGGCCGGACCGCCCTTCGGGTCCCCGGAGGAAACCACTGTCCGGATATGCATGGAGGAGCGGCCCGTGTAGACGATGGTTGCCGTCACCTCCACCATGTCGCCGCTGTTCACGGGATCGGCGAAGTGGATGTTCCCCACGTAAGCGGTAACGCAGTATGACTTGGCCCAACCGACGGCTGCAGCGTAGGCCGCCTTGTCCACCCACTCCAGCACGGTGCCGGCGTCAACGGATCCGCTGTGGCCCACGTCCATGGGGGCGGCAAGAAAGCGGAGGGTCACTGAATTGGCGGCGGTCTCGCTCATGCTCGCAGTTTACTGACCGCGGTCCTTCGGGCCGATCCGCCCCTTCACAAACAGGTTCCCGGCCGCCACAAGTCCCGCAGGCAGGCCGCTTCACGGCCGGGAAAGCCAAAACGACGGCGGCTGCCCGCCTGGCACAGAAATGCCGGCTGGGCAGCCGCCGTCGCTATTTTCCGAAGACTCCGCAGTTTCTCGAAAGGCTACGCGAGAACCCTGAGCTTAGAGTTGCCGCGGCCGAACATGGCTGCGTCCGCCGAGAAGCGGCCGGCGCCGGCCAGTGCGATGGCAAGCGCGCCGGCGGCCAGGAGGAGGACCAGTTCATAGCCGCCGTTGCCAACGAAGACGCCGGCCGAGGCGTGGACCAGGAAGAATGCTCCAAGCATGTTCAGCGCGAGAAGGGCGGCGAAGACGCGGGTCAGCACACCGAGGATGAGGGCGATGCCGCCCACAAGTTCAAGCGTGGCGACGGCCGGGGCGGCGATTTCGGCGGCCGGAACCCCCATCTTGGCGAAGGATGCCTGCGTGCCGGCGATGGTGAATTCGTTGAACTTCTGCCAGCCGTGCGCGGCGAAGAGGAATCCCGCGATTACGCGCAGGACCGTCAGGGCTGTGGTGGTAAGGGTGGACTGGTTCATGGAGATTCTCACCGTTCAGGTTGATTGGGGGTTGTCTCTTTTGGGCACGCGGTCCGGGGCGTGCCGGTTGAAGCTTCCCTTCCACTGTCCCGAAGTTTTGTTGAAGTGTCAACTAATGTGTCGTGGGTTATCTTTCGGGCTCCGTCCGCTGCCGGCTGGCCATTAGGCTGAATCCGTGCACCAATCGCGTTCCGCCGCCGTTTCAACCCCCAAGCCTGACAGCCATGGGCGTGAAATACTCCGGCTTGCCGTTCCCGCCTTTGGCGCGCTGATTGCCGAGCCGCTTTTCCTGCTTGCTGACTCGGCCATTGTGGGCCACCTGGGCGTTGCCCAGCTGGCCGGCGTCGGGCTGGCCTCTGCGGTGCTGCACACCGCCGTGGGGCTAATGGTTTTCCTCGCCTACTCCACCACGCCTGCCGTAGCGCGGGCGGTGGGGGACGGACAGCTGGGGAGGGCGCTGGCCGCGGGGCGCGACGGCGTCTGGCTCGCCCTGCTGCTCGGGGCAGCACTCGCCCTCGCCGGGTTCCTCGCCGCGGAGCCGCTGATTGAGCTCATGGGTCCTGGCCCCGAAGTGCGCATCTTCGCCGTGGACTACTTGCGCTGGTCCATGCCTGGGCTCGTCGCCATGCTGCTGATCTTCGCCGGCACGGGTGTGCTGCGGGGACTGCAGGACACCCGGACGCCACTGGTGGTGGCGACGGCGGGTTTCTCACTGAACATCGTGCTGAACCTGGTGCTGGTTTACGGGCTCGGGCTGTCTGTGGTCGGATCGGCGGTGGGGACCAGCATCGCGCAGTGGGCCATGGCCGCGGTGTATCTGGTGATGGTGCAGCGCAACGCCCGTCAACACGGCGTTAGCCTGCTCCCCGACTGGCATGGGATCCGCGCCATGACCAAGGTTGGCTCCTGGCTGATGCTGCGGACACTCAGCCTGCGCGTCGCCATCATGGCCACCGTGCTGGTGGTCACGGCCCAGGGTGCCGTGAACCTGGCGGCCCACCAGCTGGCCATGACGGTCTTTACCTTCCTGGCCTTTGCGCTGGATGCGCTGGCCATTGCGGCGCAGGCGCTGATTGGAAAGGAACTGGGCGCGTCCAATGCCGGCAAAGCGAGGATCCTGACCCGGACGATGATCCGCTGGGGCACCGGCTTCGGCGTGGTCACCGGCGTCCTGCTCGCCCTGGCGGCCCCGTTCACGGGGGCCCTCTTCACGTCTGACGCCGGCGTCCAGTCGGTGCTGACGGCGGCCCTGTGGGTGCTGGCCGCAGGCCAGCCCCTGGCCGGGTACGTGTTCGTCCTCGACGGGGTGCTGATTGGCGCCGGTGACGCGAAGTATCTGGCGATTGCCGGCGTCGTAAATCTGGCGGTGTACCTTCCCCTGTTGCTGGCGGTACCGCTGGTGGGGGCCGACGGCGCGGCGGCGCTGGTCTGGGTGTGGGCAGCCTTTTCGCTGGGGTACATGTTTGCCCGCGCCGTGACCCTTGGCCTGCGGGCCAGGACGGACCGCTGGATGGTGCTCGGCTCATAGCCACCCGGTTCCAGGATTTGCCGCGCCAGGATTCGCTGCCAGAGGCGGGCGCACTAAACTGGAGCGGTGACTTCCCCCGCGAACCCTGCTGAATCCGACGTGCCTTCCCCCTCGGCGGAACTGTGGAAGCCTGCCCTGCTGCGGGCTGCCGCCGCGCTGGTGTTCGGTGCCGTGACCGTCTTTTGGGCGGCCCCGTCCGTGGCCGGGATGTCGCTGGCGGGCGGTGCGTACGTGCTGGCCACCGGTCTGATTCTGCTGTGGGGCATTCCGTTCACCGGTTTCCTTCGGGACGCCCCGGCCGGCCGCATTCTGTCCGCCGCGGGCGCCGCCCTGACCGGCGCCGGAGTGGCCCTGCTGTTCCTGCACGGCAACCTGGTTTTCGCAGTGCTTGCCGCCCTGGGCCTGGCCGTGGCCGCCGTGGCCGAACTATATCTGGGCATCCGGTTCCGCGGACGGCACGTCCTGGCCCGCGACTGGCTGGCCTCCGGGGTCATCGGACTGGGGACGGCCGGCACCCTGCCCTTCTTTGTGGGGCTCGGACCGCATGCGCTGCTGGGGGTGGCCGGCGGCGGGGCCATCATTTCGGGAGTGCTCTGGATCCTGGCCGGCCTCTCGCTCCGGCACGATGCGCGGGCGGCTGCGTCAAAGGCCGTAAACTAGTACCAGGGGTTCTACTCGTTGTAGAACAACCGGCACCCCTTCAACACCAGCACACAGCACAGCGGACAGGCCGCATCGCGCCGCCCGCACGGGAGGAATCACCTTGGCACACCAGAAACCAGGAGAACCGCGCAACCTGCGGACCTCGGTGAAGGGACCCCTGATGTTCTCCGCCTTTTGGGCTGTGGTGGCGTTCTTCGCGGTGCTGATCTTCGCCTCCGGTGGCAGCGCGCGGTCGCCGCGGTTCGACCTCGCCTTCACCGGCGCCGGCATCGCCTTCATTGTCACCCTGGTCATCGCCGCCATGCTGTCGATGAGCTACAAGGAAAACGCCGACCACCTCGGCAAGGGATCCGGCGTGAACCTGAGCTCCGCCCGCAAGCCATCGCACGGACACGGGGGCCACGGCGGTCCGGAAACCCCGGGCCGTCCGGACGCCCCGGGTGCGCCGGGCACCAGGGGTCCCGGCGAAACGGGTCCCGACGGCGGGGCCTCCTAACGCTCGACTTTTACTCTCCGCAGCCGCCCTTATTCTCCGCTCGCGCGGCGCGCCCGGTAGGCGGCCACATGGGCACGGTTGGCGCAGTTTCCGGTGTCGCAGTACCTCTTGGACCGGTTGCGGCTGAGATCAAGGACTGCCGCATCGCAGTCCTCGGCGGCACACACCAGCATGCGGTCCATTTCCTTGCTGCGGATCACGTCAACCAGGGCCATGGCAGCCTCTGTGCCCAGCCGGTCCGACAGCGGTGCATCGTGCGTGGTGGCGTGAAGGTGCCAGTCCCACTGGTCGTGTTTGAGCAGCTGGGGGAGTGCGTGGGCCTCGCGCAGCAGCCGGTTCACGCCGGCCACGGCCGTGTCCTCGTCGGCGGTCCACAGTCTTGCCAGCTCGGTGCGCAGCGCGTGGATGCTTGCCAGCTCGGCGTCGTCGTGCGTGCGGGAGCCGCTGAATCCTTCCTGCTGCAGGAACTCATCCAGGTCCTTCAGCGTGGGCAGGTTCTCCGCGCCGTTGGCGGCCGAGTTGATGAGGTTCACCACAAAGCGCAGTGACAGCTCCGTGTCAGGGGCAAAGACCATCTTGACTCCTTACAGTCCGGGGGAGTAGTGTCAGGACCAATACCCCACTTTACTCCTGACGGGAGGCATCCGTGCCCGCATCAAACACCCGCGCCACCGTGACGCAAACGGCCTCCACCCCGGCGCGGACCACCGCCAAGGCAGCTGCCAGGCCCTCGGGCTTCCTGGCGTCAGGATTGGGTATTGCGCTGTTTTCCTCGGCCATCTTCGGGCTTTCCGGCTCCTTCGCCAAGGCGCTGCTGGAAAGCGGCTGGACGCCGGGGGCCGCCGTCACGGCGCGGCTGACTGGCGCCGCGCTTATCCTCGCGGTTCCCGCTGTTCCGGCGCTTCGAGGCCGCTGGCACCAGCTGCGGTCGAACTGGGTGACGATTGTCCTCTTTGGACTGATCGGCGTCGCCGGCTGTCAGCTGTTCTACTTCAACGCCGTGGCCCGGTTGTCCGTCGGCGTGGCGCTGCTGCTCGAATACCTCGGCCCGGTATTGATCGTGCTGTGGCTTTGGGCAGCCAGCCGTAAACGGCCGCGCTCCCTTACCATCGCTGGGACGCTGCTGTCCCTGGGTGGGCTCGTGCTCGTCCTGGACCTCACGGGTTCGGTGAAGGTCGATGCCGTGGGCGTGCTCTGGGGCCTCGCCGCGGCGGTCTGCCTCGCTATCTACTTCTTCCTCACCGCCAAGGAAAACGACACGCTGCCCCCCATCGTCCTCGCATCGGGCGGGCTCCTGGTAGGCGCCGCAGTCATGTGGCTGACGGCGGCCACCGGCATCCTGCCCATGGCCATGACCACGGCGGACACCACGCTCGGCCCGTGGACCACGCCGTGGTGGGTTCCCCTGGCCGGTCTTGTGGTGCTGGCCACCGTGCTGGCGTACGTTTCCGGGATCATCGCTGCCCGCGCGCTTGGCACCAAAGTTGCCTCTTTTGTGTCCCTCACTGAGGTTCTGTTCGCCGTGCTTTGGGCCTGGCTGCTGCTGGGGGAACTGCCCGGTGCCATCCAGCTGGCGGGTGGACTGCTGATCGTGGGCGGGGTGCTCTGCGTCCGGGTGGATGAGCTCCGGGGAGCCAAGGCAGGGGACAAGGGAGCGGTGACCGGACCGCTTGACCACGCGAACGACGTCGAGCCCGTCCCCTAAGTTTCCAGCGGCGGGCCGCTTAGCGGATGATGAACTGTTAATACCGGAGGGCCGGACGCTCGATGCGTCCGGCCCTCCGGTGCGTTCCCGGGTCTAGCCGCGGGAAGCGTCTTCCTGCTGCTGGGCGTTGCGGCTGGCGTGCTTGCCCGCCTCTTCCAGGGCCCGTGCCACCCTCTCGAGGGCCGGAAGGTGGTTGCTCTGCCACTCGTTGCGGAACTGGTCGGCGTCGTTGCCCCTCCACTCGACGCCGTCGAGCGCCCGGCTCAGCTGGTTCTTCTGGTTCTGAATTTCGGTCGAACCATTGGTGAGCCTGGTGCCCAGGTTCCGCAGCGCTTCAACATCTGCACCCAACATAGCCATAACGTATCTCCTTTTTAATCAACGGACCCGATCCAGTCGGCATCCCCCGTGGCCTCCGGCTCGTCCGGAAGATCCATTGCCTAAAAACTATCCTTCCGCCCGAAAGAGTGTCGATGGGCAGCGCTCCCCATGGAGGCCTCCCCATGGGCACGTGCCCCGCTCAAACCCGGGGCCGGAAGGGTCGATCCTCGGCGTTCCAGAGCCTAGCATGAGGGTATGTGCCGGAATATCCGTACCCTCCACAACTACGAACCGCATGCGACGTCCGAGGAGATCCACGCCGCCGCGCTGCAGTACGTCCGCAAGATCAGCGGGAGCACCAAGCCATCGAAGGCCAATGAGGAGGCGTTCGAGCGCGCCGTGCACGAGATTGCGCACGTGACGCAGCACCTGCTCGACTCACTGGTGACGCACGCGCCGGCCAAGGACCGCGACGAGGAAGCAGCCAAGGCGAAGGCCCGCGCGGCTGTGCGCTTCGGGACGGCCTAGGAGGCCGGGGACTGCCCCGCGCGCTACCTGCCGAAGCGGCGCAGCCGGAGGGAGTTGGCCACCACCAGCACTGAACTTGCCGCCATGGCCACGCCGGCGATCATGGGGTTGAGCAGGCCAAGTGCCGCCACCGGAATGCCCACCGCGTTGTAGAAGAACGCCCAGAACAGGTTGGTCTTGATGGTGGCCAGCGTGCGCCGCGACAGCTCAATCGCGGTGGCCACCTGGCCCAGGTCGTTGCCCATCACGGTCAGGTCGGCAGCTTCGATCGCGACGTCCGTGCCGGAACCCATCGCGATGCCGAGGTCGGCCTGTGCCAGGGCGGCGGCGTCATTCACGCCGTCGCCGGCCATGGCCACGGTTGCACCGCGCGCCTGCAGCCGCCGGACGGCTTCCACCTTGCCCTCGGGCAGTATTCCGGCGAAGACATCCTCCGCGGCGATCCCGACGGCGGCGGCCACCTGGGCTGCCACCGCCTCGTTGTCTCCCGTGAGCAGCATCGGCCGCAGGCCCAGGGCCTTGAGTCGTGCCACGGCCGCCCCGGATCCCGGCTTGACCGAGTCCCGCAGCTCGATGATGCCGGCAGCTTCTCCGTCCACCGCCACCCAGATGGCCGTGGCGCCGGACTCCTCCGCATCGCGGAGTACCTGGCCCTGCTCCGCGGTAATCCGCACGCCGTTCTCCAGCAGCCATCCGCTCCGGCCGGCAACCACCAGGCGGTCTTCAACGGTTCCCACCACTCCGCCGCCGGGGGCGGAACGGAAGCCGTCGACGGCGGGGAGGGCGGCGCCGTCGTCCGTCCCACTTCGGCTGTGGCTGCTGGTGCTGTGGCTGCCGGTCAGGCGCATGCCCGTGACGGGCACCTCGGCCCTCGCGGCGGCTGCGATCGCCGCCGCGATCGGATGCTCTGACGCTGACTCGACCGCGCCGGCGAGCCGCAGGACGTCCGGCCCGCTGAACGGGGCAAATGCGGCCACGGCGTCCACGGACAGTTGCCCGCTGGTGACGGTTCCGGTCTTGTCCAGCAGGATCGTGTCCACGGTGCGTGTGTCCTCCAGGACCTGCGGGCCCTTGATCAGAATGCCCAGCTGTGCGCCGCGCCCCGTCCCGGTCAGGAGGCCGACAGGGGTTGCCAGGCCCAGGGCGCAGGGGCAGGCGATGACCAGCACGGCCACGGCTGCCGTGAAGGCGGAGCGGAGTTCAGGCCCGGTGATGGCCGGCCCGGCGGCAAGCAGCCATCCGGCGAACGTGAGGACGGCGATGACCAGGACCACTGGCACGAAGACCGAGCTGATGCGGTCGGCCAGCCGGGCGATCGGCGCCTTTCCGGTCTGCGCCTGGGTCACGAGCCTGCCCATCTGGGCCAGGGTGGTTTCCGCCCCGACCCGCGTGGCCCGGACCAGCAGCCGGCCGGACGTGTTGATGGTGGCGCCGGTGACAGGGCTGCCCGGACCAACGTCCACCGGGATCGATTCTCCGGTGACCAGCGAAGCATCCACGGCTGAGACGCCGTCAGCCACAACGCCGTCAGTGGCGATCTTCTCACCGGGGCGGACAATGACGAGGTCCCCGACGGCCAGCTGGCTTGCCGGAATCTTCACCTCCGTGCCGTTTTTCAGGATGGAGGCATCCTTCGCGCCCAGATCAAGAAGGGCCTTGAGCGCATCGCCGGCCTTCGATTTGGCGTTGGCTTCCAGGTACCGGCCCAGCAGGAGGAAAGTGGTGACGACGCTGGCCACCTCGAAGTACAGGCCGCCGGAATCCGCGCCCATCTGTTCCATGCCGGGGTGCTCGGTCAGGCGGGGGTCGGCGAGGAGTTGCCAGGCAGAAAACAGGTAGGCGGCGATGACGCCGAGGGACACCAGGGTGTCCATGGTGGAGGCGAAGTGGCGCGCGTTGATGGCGGCCGCCCGGTGGAACGGCCATGCTGCCCAGCTGACAACCGGCAGCGCCAGGGCGCCCACCACCCAGCCCCAGTTCGGGAATTGGAATGCCGGGAACATCGAGATCAGAAAGACCGGCACAGTCAGGACCGCGGCGACAACCAGGCGCGGCTTCAGGTCCGCCGCCTTGCCGCCGTGGTTCATGTGGTCTTCGTGCTGCGTCGTGGCGTCCTCCGGCGTGCGGACCTCCGCGTGCTCGGTGGCTGCGGCCTTCTGCAGGGTTAGCTCCACGGAGCTCTCGTGGGCCGGCTTCCTGATCCTTGCCTTGTAGCCGGCCGAGGCTACCTGGTCGGTGATCTGCTGGTCCGTGATGCCGTCGGGAACCGTGACGTGGGCCGTTTCCAGCGGGAGGTTGACGGTGGCCTGGACGCCTTCGAGCTTGGCGAGCTTCTTTTCCACCCGGTTCACGCACGAGGCGCAGGTCATGCCCTCGACGTCGAGTTCGATCACCCGGCTGGCGGTGCCTGCGGGAGGGTGTTCGGTGCCCATTGGCCGGTCCTTGTCTGGTTGTGCTGCGTTTAAAGGTCTTGCTCTGTGGAAGTGGAGGGGTTATGCCTCGTTGGCCACTACCAGGTAGCCGGCCTCGGCCACCGCCTCGCCAATTTCCGACGGCGAGAGCTTCTGGGTGGAGGTGATGGTGACGGTGGAAATTCCGCCCGCATTGAGGTCGATGTCGATCTCCTCGACGCCGGCGAGTGCCTCAAGTTCCTCGCTGACGGCCGATACGCAGTGCCCGCAGGTCATGCCGGAAACGTGGACTTTGGTGGAGATGGTGCTCACAGCTGGCTCCTATTTGGTGCGCTGACCGGGTTGGTCAGCCGGGTGGATGGGGGTGTGCCGTTAGCGGAGCAGGCGCCCGATGGCACCCGCGGCCTCTTTGACCTTAACGTCGATGGCTTCAGCCCGCAGATCAGGATCGGGCTCGGCGACCGCCCCGACGACGCAGTGGCCGATGTGCTCCTCCACGAGGCCCAGGCTGACGGCATGCAGGGCCTTTGTCACAGCCGCGACCTGCGTCAGGATGTCGATGCAGTACTTATCCTCCTCGACCATCCGGGCGATTCCTCGGACCTGGCCCTCGATCCGGCGGAGCCGGCGCAGGTAGGCGTCCTTGTCGGCAGTGTAACCATGCTGCCCGGAGTCAACGGCCGCTTCTTCGTTGGGCGCTCCAGGCGCCCGATCTGAAGTCTCCATACCCCAAAACTATACCCCTAGGGGGTATGCGTCAAGGAGGGTGCGGGAGGTCACTGCTCGCGCGAAGAATGATGTGGGAACGGCGGCGCCCGGCGCTGCGGCGGTGTTTGGGTAAGGGTTTCCGGGCAACAAAAAGCTCCGGAGCGCGTTATTGGGGGATACGCACTCCGGAGCAGTCTTTGGGCGGGCTCTGGTGGCCTGCCTGAATTAGCTTACTTGCCGGTAGCGAAGTTGGCCACCGCATCGAATAACTACTTTCGCTTTACTTTCCCGCGCCCGGTCTTGAGCCGGCAGCAAGCCGTCGCCCGGCTATTCGCCCCGGTCCTCATGCGCGGCCATTCGGAACGGAACCACCAGAACGGGCCGGCTCTGGTGGTGGGTGAGCCACGCGGCCACGGAACCGTTCAAGAATTCGGTCAGGCGGTGCCCGAAACCCCGCTCCGGTGTGCCCACAATGATCATCGGGGCATTGACCTCGGATGCCAGCCTGCCGAGGGCCCTCGCCGGGTCCCCGGCCAGCGTGCGCAGGGTCCATGCAGGTCCGCCATTCCGGACGGCCGATGTGATGGCGGACTTCAGTTCAGTCGTAACAGAGCGGATATCGTCGTCGTCCCTGTCCGGATGGAGGGAGAGGCGGTGCGCGGAGCGCGCGGGATCCCACTCCACCAGGTAGCTTGCCTCATCCACGTAGGCACATAGCAGCGGGGCGGACAGCTTTTGGGCGAGACTGACGGCGGTCTTGAGGACCTCCGGATGCTGCCCGGGAACCATGCCCACGAGGAGGGGAGGCGGGCCGCTGAAGCGCTCTGCATCCATACTCAATTGTGTGCCCGCGGAGTCGGGAAAGACCAGAGCCGGCCGGGACCTTCGCCCAGCTCAGGGACCGTTTCAGCCCAGCGGAACAGCTCGTGCCCCGGCGGCGACGAGTGTGGATTTTTCCTTGAATCCGTGGCGCGGCGAGCTTAGCGTGGAGACGTAGAAAGGCGGCGTCCCATGCAGATTCACATGTGGTGGCTTGATCTGGACCTGAAAAGCAAGGAGTGGCTTCGCGAACACCTGCGGGCCGATGATGTTCCGCAGTTCGTGATGGAGGGCATTGCCCGGGCAGGGGGTCCGCACCCGGACAGCCCGCAGGCAGTGCTGACCGAAGCGGAGTGGGATTTCATCGAGACGCAGTCCGAGTTTGTAGACTGAGGCTCCGCGCGAACCACCGGCAGCCCGTCCCGGTGCGTGGTGCAGCGCGGTGAGCGCATTCCCCGCTTCATGCTCCATTCCGCGCCGCTCTTCAGGCCCGCAACCCGAGCCCGACGGTGCCCCTGCCGCCGTGCTTCCGGCTGATCTCCTCGGACTGACAGATTGCAGCCAGTACCGGGCAGTGGTTATACGGGCAGTGGTTGTATTCATCACACGTTCGCCGTGCCGTCCCCGGAGCAATGACTCTCCGTCGCATACTGGACTCATGGGGAAGCAAGGCGCAGGAGGATCAGTGGTGGAAACCTTGAAGAGGGTGGTGCGGAACGAGTACTTTCCGGCAGCGGCCGTGCTGACGCTGGTGGTGCTCTTCTGGGTTGCAGGCCTGTTCGGCGGCCTGTCTCTGCTGAGCCGGAGCCAGCCACCGATCGCCACGCTGACATGGCTCCTCTTCGTCTATGCCGCCGCCGTCCTCACGCCCCTGGCCGGAATCCTGGCCGCCGCGGACCTGCTCCGCCGCTGGTGGCGAAACCGCCGTGCGGCGAAATCCGGCACGGCCAAATCCGGCACGGCCAAAGATGACGCCGCCAAGGATGGCGCGGGTATCGGGTCCTAGCACCCGCGCCGTACCCGCGCCGGCAACCGGGGACGCAGGTCCGGACAGCACATCCGGAACGGGCCAACCCGTGGCGGCCAAAACCATTGCACCCCTTCCGCCGGAGTGGTTGCATGGGGTGCATGACTGCCCCTGAGAGTTTCGTCTTAGCAATCGGGACCAAAAAAGGCCTCTGGCTCGCCACCAGCCAGGACCGGAAGCAGTGGTCCTTGTCAGGTCCGCACTTCCTGATGAGCGAGATACCGAGCATCGGCATCGACACTCGGAACGGCCGCACACGCATCATGGTGGGGGTGCGGTCCGAGCACTGGGGGCCCACCGTTGCCCATTCGGATGACCTCGGTGCCAGCTGGACCGAGCCCGAACAGGGTGCAATTAAGTTCCCTGAGGATACGGACGCCGCCGTGGAACGGATCTGGCAGATCTACCCCGACGCCGACTCCCGCCCGGGGGTGGTCTGGGCCGGTGCGGAGCCGATTTCGGTGTGGAAATCGACCGACGGCGGTGAGCACTTCGAGCTGAACCGCGGTCTGTGGGATCACCCGCACCGCAGTGAGTGGGGTGCCGGCTACGGCGGCGCCGCCGCCCACTCAATCGTGGTCAACCCCTCAGGGGACAACGTGCATGTGGCCATGAGCACCGGAGGCGTGTACCGCTCGCTCGACGGCGGGACCTCATGGGAGCCGCGGAACAAAGGCATCTCCGCCTACTTCATGCCCGATCCCAACCCCGAATTCGGCCAATGCGTGCACAAGATTGCCGCGGATGCCGCCGTCGAAGGCCGCCTTTACGCGCAGAACCACCACGGCGTGTACCGCACTGATGACAATGCCGAGAACTGGGAATCGATCGCGGAAGGCCTGCCGGCAGATTTCGGGTTCGTCATGCTGACGCACCCGAGACGGGCAGGCACAGCGTGGGTTGTCCCCTTAAAGGCCGACGGCGAACGCATCCCGCCGGACGGAAAGCTCGCCGTGCACCGCACGGATGATGCCGGCGGGACGTGGAAGCGCCTGGATTCCGGGCTGCCGCAATCAGAATTCAATTCCGTGCTCCGTGACGCGGCCAGCGTCGATTCCGCAGAACCCGCCGGGGTCTACTTCGGAACCCGCGGAGGCTCGGTGTACGCCAGCGCCGATGAAGGTGAAACCTTTGCGGAGGTGGCGTCCCACCTGCCGGATGTGCTGTGTGTCCGCGCCGCCGTTGTGGCGGGTGCCCCGGTAAAGGCGGGTGCTCCTGTATGAGGATGTCCTGCATGAGGATGTGCAGTGGCTGAGATCAGCGTGGTCCTTCCCAGCGTCCTCCAGCCGCTCGCCGGCGGGCAGTCCATACTGACTACACCCGCCGACGGGGCGGTGACTGTGGGCTGGTTGCTGGATTCCGTGACCGGGGATTACCCGGTGCTCGCCAGGCGGCTGCGGGACGAAAGGGGTGCGCTCCGCCGCTACGTGAATATTTACGTGAACGGTGAGGAGGTCCGGCGTCTTCGCGGCCTGGAAACGGAAGTTTCTGCCGGCCAGGAGGTGCTGATTATTCAGTCCGTGGCTGGCGGCTAGCTGACTCAGGCGACGCGCCAAACGCTGCATTCGTCCGTATTGATGGCCTTGCGCATGCCAGTATGGCGATCCATGATCCACACGACGCCGATGCCCGGGGCGGTCTCCTGGACACTGCCGCGGCGGATGATGACGTCGTCGTAACTCGGGCCTACCGACAGGCGGGCCTCGATCTCGTCGCCGCGGTGCAGCTGGTCCAGGGCACGGACCCGGGTGACATGGGGTTTGGCTTCCTTCAACATGGCGTGGCCTCCTGAGCTGGAGCTGGTGCCTGCAATTGCCGGCACCTCCAGTGTGGCGGGGCAATGTTGCGCACGCGTTTCCTGCCCGTTAGCGCCCGGTTAGTTTCCGGAGCCGCCGCGGTTTCCGCACGCTCTCGCCGCCCGCGGGGCCCGGTCGAAAGCTGGTCGAACGCCGGTTGGGGAGCTAGGAGGAGGCCTGCATCCTGTGGCGCATCTCGCCCACGCCGCGCATGTACGTTACGAGTTCATCGCCGGGGGCGAGGAAGCGCTGGGGCACGCGGCCCACTCCCACTCCGGGAGGCGTGCCGGTGAAGATGACATCTCCGGGGAACAGCTGCGTGACTTTGGAGAGGCGGGCGATGATCTCGGGAACCGGGAAGACCATGTCCGAGGTGTTGCCCTTCTGGACCACTTCGCCGTTGATGGCACAGCCGAGTTCGATGCTGTCCGGGTCCTCGAACTCATCCGGGGTGACCAGGAGCGGGCCGGCCGGACCGAAACCGGGAAAGGACTTGGCAAGGCTGTACTGCGGCGCGGGCCCGGCTGACTGCATGGTCCGTTCGGACAGGTCCTGCCCGATGGTGATCCCGGCGACGTAGCTCCAGGCCCTTTCCGCAGGGATGCTTGCTCCGCCGCGGCCGATGACTGCCACCAGCTCGACCTCCCAGTCAACGGTGCCGGGCGGGAGGGTGACGGTGCCGTAGGGGCCGGCGAGGGAGCTGGAGAACTTGGTGAAAACGGTGAGGTCCTGGGGCACCGCAAGCGAGACTTCCGCGGCGTGGGCGGCATAGTTGAGCCCGATCGCGAACACCTGCCGCGGCCGGGGTGCCGGGTTGCCGAAGTCTTTGAACGGGATGTCGGCCAATGGCTTTCCCGGCATGGTTTCGAACGGGCGCGCAAGCTCGAGAAGCTCATCCCAGCGTTCGTAGCAGTCCTGGATCGATGGACCAAAAACGCCACCTGTCACCTGCGGGAGATCGACGGCTTCGTTCTTCGGCGTGACGAGTGTCAGCCGGTTCGCGATGTTGGCCAGGCGCACGGGTTGGTCCTTCGGATGAACTGCTTGGTTGGGTCAGTCTGTGCCGGTGTGCCCCGGCCCGGCCTGTTCGTGGACGCTCTGTTTATGAACGTGGGCCGGGCACACCGGTCTGGTTGTTGGCCCGGAGGCCATCCTTCGCTAGCGCGCTACGTCGAATTCCACGGTGCCCCAGCCCTCGAACGTGCCGGACCAGCGGCCGGCTTCCCGCATGGGGACGGCCTGCAGGCAACTGCCGGGCAGGATGACCTGTCCGGGTTCGAACTCGACGTCGTAGTCCGCGAGGCGGTTGACGAGCCAGGCCAGGGCGGCGATCGGGTTGCCGAGGATGTTGCCGGTGGTGCCGGAAATAACTTCCCGGTCGTTGAACCGCAGGACGCCGCGGGTGTCCCGGAGGTTCAGGTCGGTGAGGCGCCGGGGGGTCCCGCCGAGGAGGATCGCGCCGGTGGAGCCGTTGTCTGCCAGTGTGTCCGGAAGCCCGATGGCCCAGTTCTTGACCCGGGAGTCGATGATTTCGATGGCCGGCAGCGCGTAGTCGATGGCATTGATGACATCGGCGATGGTGGTGTTCCGTCCGCCGAGGTGCCCCTTCAGGACGAACGCGGGCTCGAGTTCCACGAAGGGCTCGATGAACGTGCTCAGCTTCAGGGTGGTGCCTTCGTACGCGAAGCTGCTGGCCAGCAGGTGCCCGTAGTCCGGCTGGTCGAGGCCAAAGGCGTCCTGCATGACCTTGGCGATGTTGCCGAGTTTGTAGCCCACCAGACGGTCACCGTTTTCGACGGCGCGGCGGACGTTGATCTTCTGCACCTCGAACGCGGCATCGGCATCGAGGGACGGCCAGGTTTCGGTGGGGGCGTCGATCGGCTGGCCCTGAAGCCGGGCGGCGCGGAGGGTGCCCGCGATGTCTTCGAGCGCGATGGTGGTCATGCGGGGAGTCCTTAGGTCTTGCCAGGCGCGGGTGGGTTTCCGGCCCCGGACGATGTCTGTTGCGGGGAGCCTGTCCGGGGCCGGAAGTTTGGAATCTTAGGAGGCGTGCTCGGGCTTGCCGTCGATCAGGCGGTTGACCTGCCAGGGGTTGGCGTCCTGCAGGGGTGCCGGACGGAGCTGGTCGGGGAAGTTCTGGTAGGCGACCGGGCGCAGGAAGCGGTCAATCGCGAGCGATCCGACCGAGGTGGTCTTGGCATCCGAGGTGGCCGGGAACGGGCCGCCGTGGACCACGGCGTGGCCGACCTCCACGCCGGTGGGCCAGCCGTTGACGATGATGCGGCCAACCTTGCGCTCCAGCGCCGGGATGAGCGGCGCCGCGGCGGCGTAGTCGTCCCCGGTGATGTGCAGGGATGCGGTGAGCTGTCCCTCCAGCTTGCCGGTGACTGCAACCAGTTCCTCAATGCCCTTGTAGCGGACCACCAGGGAGGCGGCGCCGAAGATTTCCTCATGCAGGACGGGGTTGTTGATGAAGACGTCGAGTTCGGCACTGAAGACAGCCGGTGCCGGCGAGTTCTCGCCCGGTCCCTTCGTGCCCCGGCCGAGGAGTTCGACGTCGGCGGCTGCTTCGAGCGCGTCGTGGCCGTGCTGCCAGGCCGAGGCGATGCCGCCGCTGAGCATGGTCTGGCCGGACAGTTCGGTGATGGCGTCGGTGATGGCGGCGGTGAAGCGGTTCCCCGCGTCGCCTTCCGGGACGAAGACCAGGCCTGGTGAGGTGCAGAGCTGTCCGGAGCTGCCGGTCACCGAGGCAACGTACTGCTTGGCGAGGGTCGCCACGTCGCCCTCCAGCGCGCCGGGGAAGACGTACACCGGGTTGATCGAGGACATTTCGGCGTAGACCGGAATCGGCTCGGGGCGTGCGGCGGCGGTGCGCATGAGGGCGGTTCCGCCGGCCCGGGAGCCGGTGAAGCCGACGGCCTTGATGGCGGGGTCGGCCACAAGGGCCTGGCCGATGCTGGCGCCGGAGCCGTAAACGAGGGAGAAGACACCCGGGTGCAGGCCAAGATCAGCAACCGCCTTGGTGATGGCCTGTCCGACGAGCTCGGCGGCGCCGGGGTGGGCGTTGTGTGCCTTGACGATCACAGGGCAGCCGGCAGCGAAAGCCGAGGCCGTGTCACCGCCGGCGACCGAGAACGCGAGCGGGAAGTTGCTGGCGCCGAACACGGCCACGGGTCCCAGGGGAATCTGCCGCTGGCGGATGTCGGCCCGGGGCAGGGGAGTGCGCTCGGGCAGCGCGGGGTCGATGCGGACGCCGCGGAAGTCGCCGTGGCGGACGACGTCGGCGAAGAGCCGCAGTTGGCCGGTGGTCCGGGCGCGTTCGCCGCGCAGCCGGTCCAGGCCGAGCCCGGTCTCGATCGAGGTCCGTTCGATCAGCTCATCACCGATGGCCTCGATGTTTTCGGCGATCGCTTCGAGGAACCGGGCATGCTGCTCCGGCTCGAGGGCGCTGAAGGAGTCGAAAGCGTCGGCGGCCGCGTCGGTGGCCGCTTTGAGCTGCTGTTCACTGATCAGGGTGTAGGCGGGTTCGAGCTGTTCATTGGTGGCCGGGTTGATGCCATGGGCCGTGCCGCTGGTGCCGGGGGTGGTTTCCCCGGCGATGAGGGAATGTCCTGCAAGTGTCATTGGTGGCGCCTCCTGGGGCGGTCTAAGTCAGTAGAGGTGGCGTTTATGGAAGGAGCGGCAAGCCTAGGCGTTGCCGGCTCCCAGGTGCCAGATGCCGAGGGCGGAAAGCAGTTCGCGCGGGTCCCAGACCACCCATTCCTCGGCGAGCTTGTCGCCGTCGAATTTCAGGAAGGATGCGCCGGTCACGGCGATGCTGCGCCCCGTGGCGGGGACGTCCATGAATTCGCCGGTGTGGGTGCCGGTGGTCTGCCAGTGCACGGCCACCTTGGGGCCGTCCTCGATGATTTCCAGGATTTCGGTGCGGGAATCGGGGAAGGCGGTGTGCATCGCCTCGATGGTCTTCCTAAGGGCGGCGTAGTCCTCACTGCCGGACTTGGACCGGCGGACGTAACCGGGTGCGAGGAGCTGCTCGAACGCCGTGAAGTCCCCGTTTCCCCAGGCGCCGTTCCAGGCCTTGAGGATGGTGTCGCGGCGGCTCATGATGCGCTCCTTGCGGGTTCGTTTTCCGGTGCCGCAGGGGCGGCGGGGACGGGGGCTGGGATTTCGATGGGCAGGTACTGGCCGAACTTGCCGCCCCGGAACAGCAGGGCGTCGCCGGTTCCTTCGCTCATGTTGGTCACGGAGCCGACCACCATGTAGTGGTCGCCGACGACGACCTCGGCGGTCACGACGCAGTCGATGTAGGCGGTGGCGCCGTCCAGGTGCGGGGTACCGAGGGGGCCGGGGGCGCAGGGCAGGCCCTCGAACTTCTCGGGTCCCTTCCGGGACAGCGACCGGCAGATGCTGATCTGGTCGTCGGAGAGGATGTTGGCGGTGAACTTCTGCAGCTTGCGCAGTTTCGGCCAGCTGGAGGAGGACTTGTCCACGCAGAACATCACCAGCGGCGGCTCCAGTGACAGGGACTGGAAGGTGCCGACGACGAGGCCGAGCTTCTCGTCGTCGTCGTTGACGCCGGTGATGGCGGTGACGCCGGTGGGCAGCTTGCCCAGGATCTGGCGGTAAAGCGCGGGGGTGATGTCGCTGTCCGGAGTTTTCTCGGCGGAGGGGGTGATATCCATATCAGTCTTCCTTGATCAGATGGATTGGATCAGGTGGTTCTGTTCAGGCGGTTTCGCGGAAGCTGCCGAAGCGTCCGCCGTGGAAGATGAGCGGGGCCGAAGCCCCCTCAGCGGGTGTCATGGCCAGCACGCTGGCGATGACGACGACGTGGTCCCCGGCCGTGAACTGCTGTTCAACCCGGCAGTCGAACCAGGCAAGGGAACCGTGAAGGTGAGGGGTGCCCCACGCGGATTCGGACCAGGCAACATTGCTGAGCTTGTCCTCGCCCTTGGCGGAGAGCGCGCGGCACACCTGCTGCTGGTCCTCGGCGAGGAGGCTGACGCTGAAGGTGCCGGCCTCGGCGATCTTTGGCCAGCTCGTGGAGGAGCGCATCACGCTGAAAGTCACGAGCGCCGGCTCCATGGACAGCGAGGCGAACGTTCCCACGATCATGCCGTTCTGGGCCCCGGTGACAGGATCCGTGGAGCAGATCGCGGCAACGCCGGTGGGCAGGTGCCGCATGACGGCACGGTAGGTGTCGGAATCGATCCGGCGGGTTTCCAGTACGGGGGCGCTCATGCCTTTTCCTCCGGTCCTGCGGCTTTGAGTTCTGCGTGGATGTTGCGGCCGGTGCGGAGGCCGGATTCGATGGCGCCGTCGAAGAAGCCGGCCCAGATGTTCGCGGTGTCGCTGCTGGCGAAGTGCAGTGCGCCTTCGGACGCCTGCTGTGCGGCGTGGTACTTGGTGAGCTGGCCGGGGCGCTGGATCTGCCAGGTTTCCTCGGCGTAGGGGTCTTCGCCCCACTTGTGGCCGGTGACTTCGAGGACTTCGAGGTCGTCGCGCCAGACTTTGATGGCTTCCTGGACCTGGACGGGGTCGGTGACGTCGATGCGGTTCGCGTCGGCGCCGAAGCCGACCAGCACGGCGTCCGTCTCGCTGACGAATTCGGTGCGGATCACGGAGAGCGGCTTGTCCTGCGCGGAGTAGGCGAAGAACGGCTTGATGGGGCCCTTGACCCGGATCCAGGCTTTGACGCCCTGGGACGCGGTTCTTTCCCGGCTGGGGGCGAGCTTGCCCTCGGACAGGGCGGGCTGGACATCGAGCTTGTGCAGGATGTTCTGGGACAGGGTGATGACCACCTTCTTGGCCTGGATTTCCTGGCCGTCGCCGTAGGCGATGGTGGCGCCGTCGGCGTTGTGGCGGACGGCCGTGACGGGGGCGTTCAGGCGGATGTCGGCGGTGCTGTCCTCGGCGATGGCGTTGACGAGGCCGTCGTTGCCGTCCTTGAGGCGGTAGATCGCGGAGGCCTCGTGCATGAGGTGCCAGTGTCCGGAGGAGCCGGCGGTCCAGCGCAGGGCGTTGACGTAGGCGCACTGGTTCAGGGGGGCGTTGAAGTGGCCCACCCAGGCGGCCTCGTTCGCGTTCCGCTCGTCCTCGGAGAGGTCGAGCTTGTCCAGGATTTCCTGCAGGTTGTACTGGTCCACCTCGGCCAGGTTCTCCACGGTCAGCGGTGCGTCCGGGCGGGGCAGCCACTTCACGGTGTCTTCCAGCAGCCGGGTCATGCCCGGGTCGATCAGCTTCATGAAGTCGTCCAGGTTGCCGCGGCGGACTTCGTTGCCGGCCAGCCAGTAGGTTTCTTCCGAGCGGGGGCCGCGGGAGACCTCCAGGCCGTAGCGGGTGACCTCGGCCCAGACGTGGGGCTGGGTCCAGTGCAGCCAGTTGCCGCCGAGTTCCAGGTTCTGGCCGAGCCGGCGTTCGGTGTAGACGCGGCCGCCGAGGCGGTTCTGGGCTTCGAGGACTACCACTTTGTGGCCGCGGTTGCTGAGCTCGCGGGCGGTGGTCAGGCCGGCCAGGCCGGCACCGATGACGACGACGTCAGTCTGTTCAGTCATTGAAGGATCCTTCGTAGTTTGTGTCGTGATGCTTAGTTGCCGGTGGGTGCGAGCCGGGCGGTGCGCTGTGCCGTGGCGGGGTGGCCGTCCAGGGTGTACTTCTGGCCGAAGAGCTTTTCGCGCAGGGTGACCGGTTCCTGGTCGGCGGCGGGGGCCGGCGCGATCAGGCCCTGGGCGCGCAGTTCGGGCAGAGCGAGTTCGATGAAGTCTTCCCAGCTGCCGGGCTTGGTGATGTAGCTGAGGTTCACGCCGTCGACGTCGGCCTCGTCCCGCCAGCGGCGCAGTTCGGCGGCGACGGTTTCCGGGGAGCCGATGATGGTGGAGCCGGTGCCGCCGACGGCGAGGAACTCGGCGATCTGGCGCGGGGTCCAGTCGCGGTCCGGGTCGGCCTTGGAGAACATGTCCACCATGGACTGGCCGGCCTTGGTGTTGACGGAGCGCAGCGGGGTGTCCAGTTCGTACTCGGACATGTCGATGCCGGTCCAGCCGCTGAAGCGGGCCAGGATCCCGTCGATCGGTGCGGTCTCCACGGCTTTCCGGTACTTGGCCTGGGCTTCCTCGTCGGTGGGGGCGACGATGACGGTGAGGAGGATGACGATCTTGACGTCGCGGGGATCGCGGCCGGCGTCGGCCACGGCCTGGCGGAGCTTGGCCACACTGCGTGCGGTGCCCTCCACCGAGGTCCCCTGGAGGAAAACGGCTTCGGCGTGCTTGCCGCCGAATTCCATGCCCCGGGAGGAGGCGCCGGCCTGGAACAGGACCGGGGTGCGCTGCGGGGACGGCTCGCAGAGGTGGAAGCCGGGCACCGTGAAGTGCTTGCCGGAGTGGTTGATCTGGTGCACCTTGGCCGGATCGATGTACGTGGCGGATTCGACGTCCCGGACAACGGCGTCCTCTTCGAAGGAGCTTTCCCAGAGCTTGTAGACCACGTCCATGTACTCATCGGCCATGTCGTAGCGCTCGGCCGGGGACAGCTGCTGTTCCTTGCCGAGGTTACGGGCGGCAGCCTCCGAGTAGGAGGTCACGATGTTCCAGCCCACGCGGCCGTTGGTGAGGTGGTCCAGGCTGCTGTACTTGCGTGCCAGCAGGTAGGGCGGCTCGTAGGTTGCCGAGCAGGTCACACCGAAGGTGAGGTGCCTGGTCACTGCGGCCATGCCGCTGACCAGCACGGTCGGGTCATTGATCGGGAACTGTGCGGCGTCACGCAGGGCAGCATCGCCGTTTCCGCGGTAGACGTCGTGGTAGCCGACGTTGTCGGCGAAGAAAATGCCGTCGAAACCGGCCTTTTCGAGCGTCTGTGCGATGCCCGTCCAGTACTGGAGGTCCGTGTACCGGTGGCCCTGATCGCCTTCGGCCCGCCAGGAACCGGAGGTCAGGTGACTCGGGGCAAAGACGTCAAAAGCGAAAAGGCTCAGAGGTGCGTTTTTCATGGCAGCGGTGCTTCCTTGGACTCGTGCCGGACACGGCGACAACATTTAAGTGGACGTTCACAAAATGAACACTGTGTTCAATTTAAGGTGTAAGCCACCTCACTGTCAAGGGCCCTATTCCGCGCGGGCAGGTTACGGGAGGCCTGTTGACACGGGATGTGGCGCATGCCATATTTTTGACCATCACGTTCGAAAGATGAACGGCCCCGGGTTTTCAACCCTCCCCAACCTCCGCCGTGCTGATATTGCCGGCGCTCCTTTTCGTTCGAATTGGCACGATCTACAAGGAAGTCCTTCGTGAATACACCTGTTACACCGGCTCCCGGGCCGTCTTTGCAGCCATCAGTCGCACAGGATCCGCACAAAAAGCGGTTCCTGTACAAACTCAGTGCGGTGATCGCCGGGGGCATGTTCATCGACGGCTTCATCCTGGGCGGCATTGGGCTCGTCATGCCGGCCCTGACCTCCGATCTGAACCTGTCAGCCACCTGGCAGGGGCTGATCGGTGCGTCGGCACTGATCGGCATCTTCTTCGGCGGTCCACTCGGCGGCTATTTCGCCGACAAGATCGGCCGTAAGCCCATGTTCATCGTGGACCTCGCCATCTTCCTGCTGGGTTCCGCCGCGCAGTTCTTCGTGGCAGACGCATGGCAGCTGTTCCTAATCCGCCTGCTCATGGGTATGGCCATCGGCGCGGACTACGCGATCGGTTGGCCCCTGCTCGTTGAGTTCTCGCCCGCAAGGCTGCGCGGCAAGCTCATGGCCTTCCAGGAGGTTGCCTGGTATGTCGGATACCTGCTCGCCTATGCGGTGGGGTACTACATGTCCACTTCAATCGACGCCGACTGGCGGATCATCCTGGGCATGAGCACCGTCCCGTCACTCATCGTCTTCCTGCTCCGGCTCGGAACCCCGGAGTCCCCGCGCTGGCTGATCAGCAAAGGGCGGCAAGAAGAGGCGCTTGCCATTGCCAACGAATGCATGGAGGAGGAGGACGTCCGGGACCTGGCCTACGAAAAGCCGCAGCGCCCCAGCTTCCGCAAGCTCTTTTCACCCCAGTACCGCAATGCAACGATCTTCGTCTCCATGTACTGGGTCTGCAACGTCACCCCGTACTTCGCCATTGCCACCTTCGCTCCAATCGTGCTCGAGAGCCTGGGCGTCGAGGATGGCCTGACCGGGGCGCTGCTGCTGAACGGTGTGGTGGTGGCGGGCTCCCTTGCCGCGATGTACCTCATCGAGCGGCTGGGACGCCGCAAGCTGTCCATCCCGCCAATGTGGATCGCTGCCGTCGCGCTGGTGGTCATCGGACTGTTCTCGCACGTCTCGCCGATGGTCATCCTGATCTGCTTCATCGCATTCTCCTTCTTCAACGCCATCTCCACCGCCCTGACCGGCGTCTACCCGGGCGAGGTCTTCCCCACGGAAATCCGCGGGGCGGGCGTCGGCTTCGCAACTGCTTTTTCGCGGATTGGCGCAGCAGCCGGAACATTCATCCTCCCGATGTCAGTGGACAGCCTGGGCGTGGGAACCACGATGCTCATCGCTGCCGGCATCTGTGTGCTCGGTGCTGTGATCTCGCAGTACATGGCGCCGGAGACCAAGGGGCTGAGCCTCAGCGACACGTCCGCACTCCTGAGCAAGTCGGCGGTGAAGTAACACTGCGGCCACTTTCCCGGCTCGTGTGAACGGAAGGGTGCCCTGCCTGGCGTCGGCCGGCAGGGCACCCTTTTCGTGTGAAGCGCGGCAATCAGCTGCGCGCGTAGCCTGAGGGTGAACACCCCGTTCGCTACTTGAAAGGGCATAGGATGGAATGGACAGCACGGGCCACGGCCCTGACCGAACGCGAACCGGGAGCGGACATGGCGGCGGGACAAAGCGCAGCAGAAGCAGACGAAGCACAAGGAAGCGAAGCCTCCAGCCCTGATGAGTCCGTCGACCTGACCAACAAGTCCGTCATCAAGGCGACGGTGCTTCTTAGTGAACTCGGCCGCCACCGGCAGGGCATCACGGTCACGGAACTGGCGCAGGCCGTAGGGATGACGCGACCCACGGCGTTCCGGCTGCTGCTAAGCCTGGAGCAGACCGGCTTTGTGGACCGCGTCGACAACCGCTACCTGCTGGGATGGCAAATGGCCCGGCTGGGGAGGCTTGCCGACCCGTACACCGGTGCTGTGGCCAGGATCCAGCCCGTCCTGGACGAGTACGCGGTCAAGCTTAATGAGACGTTCAGCTTCGCCATGGTGCGTGGCGAGTTGGCGTACGACGTGATTGCGGAGGCATATGCTTCCCGCTACCTGAACGTGTCCCACGTCTACCTTGGGGGCACCTATCCGATCCACGCCAGCGCCACGGGAAAGGTCCTGCTGGCTGAACTGAGTGACGAACGGGTCGCCGCCGAGTTGCCCGAGAAGCTGGAGTCCTACACTCCGCAGACGATCACCAGCCGGAAGGCTCTGGTCAAGGAACTGCACCAGGTCCGGGACCAGGGCTACGCCATCCTTGATGACGAACTCGAAGAAGGCCTCTTTGTGGTCGCGTGCCCCGTCCGTGACGCCGCCAATACCCTGGTGGGCATACTCTCGATTAACGGCCCCGTTCAGCGGCTCAAATCGGATCAGCTGCCCGATACGATCGATCTCCTGCGCCAGGCCGCACAGGACATCGCCAAGGCGCTGTCCTAGTTACCGAATGCCCGCCATCGCGATCAGATGATCGCGTGACGGGTATTTCCATTCCACGTACTGGACCGGGACTCCGGCGCGCTCGGCGACCAGGCCGTGGGTGACACCCTCCGGTCCTTCGCTGCTGCTCACTTCGGTGATGCAGGCGATCATTGCCGCAGTTCGCCGTTCATCACGTTCGCGCAGGATATCCGCTGCCGCCTTGCGCGGCTTGCGTTGTGTCTTCTGGCGCCAATGCGTCATGTCTGAAACTCCGGGGCGTTAGAAGGCGGCGGGGTCCTCGAAGTCCAACCCGGCCCAGGGGGTGCAAGTAAGCACCTCGGAACCGATGGACTGCCGGCCCGCGGTGGCGCCGGTGGCAGTCCGCCCGCCGGTGGCGGGACGGCCGGAACGGGCAAGTGCGGTGAGAAGGATGCGGTGAACGGTGCTCATGGTGGGCTCCTCGCGGACTGCCGGGGGAACCAGGGTTCCCGGATGAGGTATGTGCCTTCCGGAAAGCCGCCGTTGGCTCCCGGAATAAAATGAACGTTACGTTCATTCTGTGAACGTGCATCCATTGTGGCCCCTGTCACGGCTTTTTGCAAGAGACAGCTTTCACCGCCGCGACCACGCCAGCCAGGCCGGCCGGGAGTGCGTCGGTCGCGGACTTGACGGTGAAGTGCATCACTCCTATGCTGAACGCCACGTTCATAGACTGAACGTCTGCCATAACCCTTCATCTCTCTCCCATGGACCAGGAACATGCGCCTTCACACCCAAGCTCCAGCCCGCCACATCACCCGCCTGCCTGCCGCGCCCGTGCCCGACTGGTCCAAGCTGTCACGCCAGGACGCCGTCCGGGTCCTCCTCCGGGACGGCAGGGTCATCGCGGGCCGGATCGACATGATCGCCGTTGACCGCAGCGTCTTTTGGGTTATCCAGTCGGGTGGCCGGGGAAGGGTTATGGTCTGCAGCTCCGATAGGCCGGTGGTGGTGCGTGACGCCTCGGCTGAAGGTTCACGCTGAGCTGCTCCAGAGAACGCGTCCGTACTCGGGACTGTAACTATTGCGCCCGAAGGTGAGCCGTGCCACAATGGAGTCACGTTCATAAGATGAACACCGCGTTCATATTCTTGAATCACAAACGAGTCCATTAGACAAAGAAGTCGGCCGGTACGCAGGTGTGCTGGCGGAACGGAAGAAGGGAAGGAACTATGTCCATCTCAGTAGGTCACCGAGCTATTGCCAGCGTCTTCGGCTGGGGGCATGGCACTGCCCAGCGGGCCGCCGTGACCCTCCAGGCCCCCACGCCTTCGGCGGCAGTGCCGGCGGCGGTCGACGGCGGGGCACTTGTCTGCTCTCCCTGGGAAGGCCTCTACCTTGAGCAGGCCCACCCTGTGACTGCGCGCGGAAACACCGCACACGCCCATGAAGCCACTACGGGCCAGCAGCTGGACTCGTTCCTCAACAGCCTGATGTACGGCGAGTAAGCGCGCTGACAGGGTCCGTGCCATGACAACCATGATTTACGCCGAAGCTGCGAGCGACGACTCATCCACAGCCCCAGCCATGGACGACTGCGACGCCAACACCTGCTTTTTCTGCGCCAGCCCCGAAACGGACTGAGGCGCGACCCGCATAGGCCATTGACCGCCGATTCTTCTGGAACAAGACTTTCAGTGGGCCAGCAGCCCGCCGCCGTCGACCAGGAGGAGCCAGCGATGACCATGCAGGAAACCGAGGAAGAGAGGGCCTACCGGGCCGGCAGGGAGTGGTTCAAGAATGCGGTGGTGTACCAGATCTATCCGCGCAGCTTCGCCGACTCGGACGGCGACGGCGTCGGCGACCTCCGCGGGATCATCGGGAAGCTGGACTACCTGCAAAAGCTGGGGGTCGACGTCGTCTGGCTGTCCCCGGTGTACCGCTCGCCGCAGGACGACAACGGCTATGACATCAGCGACTACCGCGATATCGATCCCGTGTTCGGGGACCTGGCGGCCCTCGACGAACTGCTGGAGGGCCTGCACTCACGCGGCATGAAGCTGGTGATGGACCTCGTCGTGAACCACACCTCGGACGAACACCCGTGGTTCGTGGAATCCCGCTCCAGCAGGAACAACCCGAAGCGGGACTGGTACTGGTGGCGGCCGCCGCGCGGGGGTGCTGAAGCCGGAACCCCTGGCGCGGAACCCAACAACTGGGGCTCCGCCTTTTCCGGGCCTGCCTGGGAGTACGACGAAGCCACGGGGGAGTACTACCTGCACCTGTTCTCCAGAAAGCAGCCGGACCTGAATTGGGAAAACCCGGAGGTCCGGGCAGCCGTCTACGACATGATGAATTGGTGGCTTGACCGGGGCGTGGACGGCTTCCGGATGGATGTCATCAACTTCATCTCCAAGGAGCCGTCGCTGCCCGACGGCCCGAAGGCCGATGGCAAGCTTTACGGCGACGGCGGCCCGCACTTCATCTGCGGACCGCGCATCCACGAGTTCCTGCAGGAGATGCACCAGGAAGTCTTTGCGGGGCGGGACAAGGACCTGCTGACCGTGGGCGAGATGCCGGGCGTCACCGTCGAGGATGCCGTCCTCTTCACTGACCCCGGCCGCCGCGAGGTGGACATGGTGTTCCAGTTCGAGCACGTGGCCCTCGACCAGGAGGGCGGCAACAAGTGGCGGCCCAAGAAGCTGCAGCTTACGGACCTGAAGAAGTCCCTGGGCCGCTGGCAGGAAGGGCTTGCCGGGCGCGGCTGGAACAGCCTCTACTGGGGAAACCACGACCAGGCCCGCGCCGTTTCCCGCTTCGGCGACGACGGGCAGTACCGGGAGGTGTCCGCGAAAATGCTGGCCGCCGTCCTGCACCTGCACCGCGGTACGCCCTATGTGTACCAGGGCGAGGAACTGGGCATGACCAACATGGCGTTCGGCGCCATCAGCGACTACCGCGATATCGAGGTCCTCAACCACCACCGCGAGGCCACCACCCACCTGGGCCACACCGACGCGGAGGTCCTGGCCGCCCTGGCACCGCTGAACCGGGACAACGCCCGGACGCCCGTGCAGTGGGATGCGAGCCGGCATGGCGGCTTCACCACCGGGGCGCCCTGGATCGCCGTGAACCCGAACGCGAACACCATCAACGCGGCGGCGCAGGTTGACGATCCCGGGTCAGTCTTCAGCTTCTACCGCAAGGTGATCGCCCTGCGGCATTCGGACCCGGTCGTCGCCTATGGGGATTTCAGCATGCTGCTGCCCGACGACGAACACATCTATGCGTTCAAGCGCTCACTCCCGGACGCTGAACTGCTGGTGCTGGCCAACTTTTCCGGGACCGGCCGGTCCGCAGCAGCCGACGGTGGTGCCTGGGCTGACGCCGGCGAATGGGGCGACGGCGGCGAATGGGCGACGGTCGAGCTCGTGCTGGGCAACTACCCGGCGGACGCCAATACAGGGCAGGGCGGCACAGGCCGGCAGTTCGACCTGCGCCCCTGGGAGGTGAAGGTGTTCCGCCGCGACGTGTAGCGCAATGCTTCTAGGGTGCCAGCCGGTCACCCGGGCGGTGGACGCGGAACCAGCGGTAGCCGTACCGTCCCAGCTCAACAGTGAAACCGCCGTCGGCCTCCAGCTGAACGTTGCCGCCGTCGAACAGATCCAGCAGGATGGCGTCCCGGTAAGCCCGGGGTGGAGCGTCGTCCGAGCCGATATTCGTGGCGACCTTGACCGGCGCCTCGCCGAAGTTGTGCAGCAGCACCAGGGTGCCCTCCGGCGAGCTGCAGCGGTGTGCGAAAACAGCCGGCTCCGGCTGCTCGAGGATTGCAAACTCGCCCCAGCCCAACTCGGGTGATTCGCGGTACCGCTGGATGAGCGTCGCTATGAAGTTCCACAGGGACTCCGGATCCCGCTTGGCGTCGGCTGCGTTGACCTTTTCGGGGCCGTACTCCCCGCGGGCCAGCGGGACCACCAGCTCGGACGCCTTGGCGCTGGAAAAGCCGCCGTTCTTCTCGCCGTTCCACTGCATCGGGGTGCGGACGGCGGCACGGCCCTTCTGCCGCAGGTCCTCGCCCATCCCGATCTCCTCGCCGTAGAAGAGCACCGGCGTTCCGGGCAGCGAGAACATCAGCGAGTACGCCATCCGGATCCGGTCGGCGTCGCCGTCCAGCATCGGGGGCAGCCGGCGCCGCAGTCCCCGCCCGTAGAGCTGCATGTTTTTGTCCGGCCCGAACGCGGCGAAAACCTCCTCCCGCTCGCCGTCGGTGAGCTTGTCCAGGGTGAGCTCGTCGTGGTTGCGGACGAACATGGCCCAGTGGTTGTCCGGATGCAACTGCGGCCGCGTCTTTAGCGTCTCGGCCAGCGGCCGTGCGTCCTGCCGTGCAAGCGAAAGGTAGATGTGCTGCATGGACATGAAATCGAACTGCATGTTCAGCTCGTTGCCCTCGGCGCCGCCGAAATACTCCAGCTGTTCCTTATAGGGCAGGTTCACCTCGCCCAGCAGTACCGCGCCGCCGTTGCGCCGGTTGACGAAGCTGCGCAGGGCGCCGAGGTAGTCGTGCGGATCGATGTTGGCAGCCTCGTCCTTGGGCGCGCCGCGGGTCTCCAGGAAAAATGGGACCGCATCCAGCCGGAACCCGTCCAGTCCCAGCTCCAGCCAAAGACCCATGGCCTTGGCGATCTCGTTGCGGACCTTGGGGTTGGTCACATTCAGATCCGGCTGGTGCTCCATGAACATGTGCAGGTACCACTCGTCGGTGGCATCGTCCTGGGTCCAGAGCGAGGCCTGTTCACCGGGAAAGATCACTTCCGAGGACGTGTCCGGTGGCGGGTCGCTCCGCCAGACGTAGTAGTCCCGGTAGGGGTTGTCTACGGATTTGCGTGACTCCAGGAACCAGGGGTGCTGGTTGGAGGTGTGGTTGACCACGAAGTCGGCGATCACCCGGATGCCCCGGTCCTTGGCAGTGCGGATGAACTCCACGAAGTCACCCAGCGTGCCCAGGCGGCGGTCGACGTCGAAGAAGTCCGTCACGTCATAACCGTCGTCCCGGTCCGGCGACGGATAGAAGGGCATCAGCCAGATGCAGTTGACGCCCAGCGCCGCCAGGTAGTCCACCCGCTGGGTCAGGCCGGCGAAATCACCGGTGCCGTCGCCGTCGTGGTCAAAGAAGGTCTCGACGTCCAGGCAGTAGATGACGGCGGTCTTCCACCATAGATCCGATGTCTCAGCGATGTTCATGCCACGGGCACCTTCCGCAGCTGCGGCAGGACGCTCTGCGCAAACGCCTCGATGAACGGCGCCTGCTCCTGCCCCACGAAGTGGAGGTACAGCTCGTCGAAGCCGAGGTCCAGGTACTCGCCCAGCCATTCCACGTGGCGGTCCAGGCTGGCCGAAACGTTCACCGATTTCCTGACCTGGGCCTCCCCGACATCGGTGCTGACGCCGTCGAAGTGCGCTGCCGTCGGCAGGTCCCAGGGGATGGGTGGGGCGAAGACATTCGAACGCCACTGGTCCATTGCAATGGCGACGGCGTCCTCCTCCCGGGGAGCCCAGGACAGGTGGATCTGCAGCACGGCTTTCCCCTTGCCGCCCGCGTCCCGGTAGGCCGCGAGCATTTCCGCTAGCTTGTCGGCCGGCTGGTTCACCGTCACCAGGCCGTCAGCCCAGCCGGCGGCCCGGCGGGCGGTGTCCACGCTGATGGCCGGTGCGATCAGGGACGGCGGGGGCGAGGGAAGATCCCAGATCCGCGCCTGCTCCACGGTGACCAGGCCATGGTGCGTCACCTCCTCGCCGGCGTGCAGCCGGCGGATGACGTCCACACATTCCTCCAGCCGTTGCTGCCGGGTTTCCTTCAGCGGCCAGGGGTCGCCCGTGACGTGCTCGTTCATGTTCTCGCCGCTGCCCGGCGCCATCCAGAAGCGGCCGGGAAACATGGATGCCAGCGTGGCCGACGCGTGCGCGATGATGGCAGGGTGGTACCGCTGTCCCGGCGCGGTGACCACGCCGAAGCGGAGGCTGGTGCTGGCGAGGGCGGCCCCGAGCCATGACCATGCGAAACCGGAGTGTCCCTGCCGTGCAGACCACGGTTCGATATGGTCCGAGCACATGGCGGCGTCGAAGCCCGCCTCCTCGGCGAGCCGCACGTCCTTCAGGAGTTGGCCCGGACTGATCTGTTCATGCGATGCGTGAAAACCGATAGCTGCCATCCCTCATGTCTACCGGCGGGGTGCAGGTCGTGTCGAGGGGGTGGCGTCCGGACGGGTGCCGGGCAAGAATGGGGCCTATGCAGCTGCCGGTCATGCCCCCTGTCGCCCCCATGCTGGCCAAATCGGTCGGCGCCATCCCTGAAGGCCGCCTGAGTTACGAGCCGAAGTGGGACGGATTCCGCTCCATCATCTTCCGTGACGGCGACGACGTGGAGATCGGCAGCCGTAACGAGAAGCCGATGACGCGCTACTTCCCGGAGCTTGTGGAGGCGCTGAAAGCCAACCTGCCGCCGAAGTGCGTGATCGACGGGGAGATCGTCCTGGTGGGTGCTTCCGGGGACCGGCTGGACTTTGACGCCCTGCAGCAGCGGATCCACCCGGCGGCCAGCAGGGTCAAGCTGCTCTCCGAACAGACGCCGGCCAAGTTCGTGGCGTTCGACCTGCTGGCGCTCGGCGACGAGGACTTCAGCGGCCGTCCCTTTGCCGAACGGCGCGCGGCCCTGGAGAAGGCCTTCGCCGCCGCCAGCGCCCCGGTCCACCTGACTGCTGCCACCCAGGACCCGGAACTGGCCGGAAAGTGGTTCCACCAGTTCGAGGGCGCCGGCCTGGACGGGATCGTGGCCAAGCCGCTGGACGGGCCGTACCAGCCGGACAAGCGGGTGATGTTCAAGATCAAGCACGAGCGGACCGCAGACTGCGTGCTGGCCGGCTACCGCGTGCACAAGAGCGGCCCCGACGCCATCGGGTCGCTGCTGCTGGGCCTCTACAAACCGGACGGGGAACTTGCCAGCGTCGGCGTCGTGGGCGCCTTTCCGATGAAGCGGCGCAGGGAGCTTTTCGAGGAACTCCAGCCCCTGGTGACCGGCTTCGATGAGCACCCCTGGGCGTGGGCCAAGCAGGAGGAGGGGGCCCGGACACCCCGCAACGCGGAGGGCAGCCGGTGGAGTGCGGGCAAGGACCTGTCCTTCACGCCGCTGCGGCCGGAACGGGTGCTGGAAGTGAAATACGACCACATGGAGGGCGAACGGTTCCGCCACACAGCGCAGTTCGTGCGCTGGCGGACCGACCGGGACCCGGAGTCCTGCACTTACGAACAGCTCGAGGAGCCGGTGAAGTTCGACCTCGCCGAGGTGCTCGCCACCTAGCCCCACGAAAAGGCGGCCCGCCCCGGGAGGGGAGGGCCGCCGTCGTGACCTTCTTTGAAACCGAACCTGCCCAAAACGGTGCGACCCGTCGTGTCGTGGCCCGGCTTGGGGGCCAAACCGGGTCACGACGGCGGGCCGCACCTTGGGCGGCTACTTCAGCCCAAGCTCCTTGGTGGGAACCTTGAAGGTCTCCTTCGCCGTCAGGGCCGAGATGGCGGCGACGCCGCAGATGACCGCGGTGAAGATGCTGATCTGCACCCAGCCGCCGGGCTTGATGCCGCCCATGGCCGCCACGATGGCCGGCGCGAAGCCGGCCATCAGGAAGCCGAGCTGGGTGCCGATGGCCAGGCCGGAGAACCGGACCCTGGTGCTGAACATCTCCGCGTAGAAGGAAGGCCAGACGGCGTTCGCGGCCGCATAGCCGCAGGAGAAGAACGCGATCGCGGCCACGAACATCAGCAGCACATTGCCGGCTTCGAGGCTGAGCAGGAACAGCGGGGTCAGGACCGCGCTGGACAGGGCACCGTAGATGAAAACCGGCTTCCGGCCGATGCGGTCGGCCAGCTTGCCGAACAGCGGCTGGGTGGCCAGGGCCACGAGGTTGGCACCCACCACGAGCCAAAGAGTGATGGTGCCGTCCACGCCGGCAACGGTCTTGGCGTAGCTGATGGCGAGGGTGCCGAACACGGTGGAGACGGCGGCGATGAAGGCGCAGCAAATGACGCGGAGGACGTCGCGCCAATGGGCCGTCAGCAGGTCGGCGACGGGCAGCTTGGCGATCTGGGCGGACTTCTGGGCCGCTTCGAAGGCCGGCGGCTCGTGAAGAGTGCGGCGGATGAAGAAGGCGATCACAACAACCACTGCGCTGAGCCAGAAGGGGATCCGCCAGCCGATGCCGTACTTGATCTCGTCCGGCAGCGCGAGCACCGGAATGAAGACGAGCGCCGCCAGGATCTGGCCGCCCTGGGTGCCGGTGAGGGTCCACGAGGTGAAGAAGGAGCGCTGGTTGTCCGGCGCGTGCTCCAGGGTCATGGAGGAAGCGCCGGCCTGTTCGCCGGCCGCGGAGAGGCCCTGGCAGAGGCGGGCAAGCACCAGCAGGCCCGGAGCCCACCAGCCGACGGTGTTGAAGTCCGGCAGGCAGCCGATCAGGAAGGTGGAGGCGCCCATGAGGATCAGGGTGAACATGAGGACCTTGCGCCGGCCCACCCGGTCACCGTAGTGGCCCAGGACAACGGCACCGACGGGCCGTGCGACGTAGGCAAAACCAAATGTCGCAAAGGACATGATGGCGGCGTTCGCGTCGGCATTCGGGAAGAACACATGCGGGAAGATCAGTGCGGCCGCCGAACCGAAGATAAAGAAGTCGTAGTACTCGACGGCGCTGCCGAGGAAGCTGGCAAGGGCTGCTTTTTTCGGTGTCCCGGCCGGGGCGGCGGTGCCCGGCGTGGTGGACGGAATGGTCTGGCTCATGGTGTTCCTTCGGGGGGACGACATTGTCGCGGGACAGATCGGGGAGTCGCTGCCGCTGTCCTTTGTTGGGGGGCGGTGGAGGTCCTTGGAGAGATCCGGGCTGAGTAGCCGCATGGTGGGAGCTAGTTGTGCGATACAGAAACTATGGCTGTGAGGGCAGTCACCTGTCAAGAAAGTTATTCACCATCTAGAAATAGCTCTCACATTGTGGCAACATCGGGTTATGAGTGTGAAGCAAGCCACAGGCGGTTCCGCCGCAAATATCCCTATTGATGCAGACGCCCCGATCGACGCAGATACCCCGATCGACGCAGATGCCCCGGCCGGGGCGGTAAAGCCCGCGAAGGGCGAGTCCCGCACGGACATGGTGGGCAAGGCGCTGGGCCTGCTGGTGCTGCTGGGGGACGAGCCCCGCGGGGCCAGCGCGGCGGAGATTTCCCGCCGCGCGGACCTTCCGTTCAGCACCACCTACCGGCTTCTGGGCTCGCTCACCCGCGACGGATTCGTGGACTACGAGCCGGATGGCCGCCGCTACCACCTCGGCCTGCGCATCTTCCAGCTGGGCCAGGCGGTCTCCAACCACCACGGTTTTGCCGGCACCGCACTGCCCATCCTGCGACGCGTCACCGAGCAGACAGGGGAGGCCACCATCCTTTCCGTCCGCGACGGCATCCACCACCTCACGGTGAACAAGGTGGACGGCCCGCAGACCTTCCGGGTCACCAGCGATCCCGGATTTCTCGGCGCGCTGCACACCACCTCGGTCGGCAAGGCACTCGTCGCCTTCGCGGAGGACGAAGACCGCGAGCGGCTGCTCGAGGAGCTCCCGCTGGAGCCGCTGACCAGCCTCTCCATCACCGACAGGGATGCGTTCCGCGCCGAAATCGAGAAGGTCCGGCGGCAGGGGTATGCCGTCATGGACGAGGAGAATGAGCTCGGCATGCGCGCCGTGGCCGTGCCTGTCTTTAACTCCCAAGGCGCCGCCTTCGCCTCCCTGGCCACTGCCGTTCCCGTGTTCCGGCTCAGCATGGAGGCCCTGGTGGCGCTGGTGCCCCTGCTGCAGGCGGCTGCGGCCGAGCTGTCCGCCCGGCTGCCGCAGCGATAAATGCTATGCCGGCCTCCGTTTGTTCGTATGTAGAACACTAGTGCAATATATGAACTTTTGCTGTACCGTTATTTCCATCACCCGGTCCGACCGCGCATCACGCGCCAATAATGGCCGGGTGCCTCTGCCGAAGGAGCCGCCCGCATGAGCAATCGAACCGAGTCCTACCTCATAGGGCTTGTCGGTGATGGCGTAATGCCTTCGCTCTCACCCCACATGCACGAGCGCGAAGGTGACATTCAGGGCGTCCGGTACCTCTACCGGCCCATCGACCTGCACGAGCTCGACCTCCCGGCCTCCGCCGTCGGCGACCTGCTGCAAAGCGCCTACCGGATGGGCTTCAACGGGCTGAACATCACCCACCCCTGCAAGCAGCTGGTCCTCCAGCACCTCGACGAAATCGCCCCCGACGCCGAACGGCTGGGCGCCGTGAATACCGTGGTGATCCAGGACGGCCGGTTCATCGGCCACAACACTGACTTCTCCGGCTTTGCCGCCGCCCTCGCGTCCGGGCTTCCGGACGCCGCGCTGGAGCACGTGGTGCAGCTGGGAGCGGGCGGCGCCGGATCCGCCGTGGCCTACGCCCTGCTCACGGCCGGCGTGCAGATGCTGGACCTGGTGGACATGGATCCGGCGCGCAGCGCCGAACGCGCCGCTGAGCTGGCAGGCTTCTTCCCGGACCGCACCATCCGTGCGCGCACGACGGCGGAGCTGCCGCAGCTGATGCCCGCCGCCGACGGGCTGGTGCACTGCACCCCAATGGGCATGGCCGCCCACCCGGGCACGCCGCTGGACATGGCGCTCGTCGAGCCCCGGCACTGGGTGGCGGACATCGTCTACCGCCCCATCGAAACCGAGCTGGTCCGCGAAGCCCGCGCCAAGGGCTGCCAGGTGCTCGACGGCGGACGCATGGCCGTGGGCCAGGCCGCCGACGCCTTCCGGATCTTCACCGGCCTCGAGCCGGACGCCGACCGGATGCGCGCCCACTTCCTGGAGCTCATTGCCGCGGAAGAGGTGGCCGTCTGATGCGCACCGGTATCGCCACCGTCTGCCTCTCCGGCACGCTGAAGGAAAAGATGCAGGCCTGCGCCATCGCGGGCTTCGACGGCATCGAAATCTTCGAACAGGACCTGGTCACCTCCCCGCTGAGCCCCGAGGATGTCCGCAGGATGGCCGCGGACCTGGGTCTCACGCTGGACCTCTACCAGCCCTTCCGCGACTTCGACAGCGTCCCCGGGGATCTGCTGGCAGCCAACCTCCGCCGGGCCGAGGCCAAGTTCCGCCTCATGTCCCGGCTGGGTATGGACACCATCCTGGTCTGCACCAACGTCGCCACCGCCACGATTGACGACGATGACCTCCGCGCATCCCAGCTTGCCGCCCTCGCGAAGCTCGCCGGCGAGCACGGCATTCGGGTCGCCTATGAGGCCCTGGCGTGGGGCAAGTACGTCAACGACTACGAGCACGCCCACCGCCTCGTGCAGATGGTGGACCACCCCAACCTCGGCACCTGCCTGGACTCCTTCCACATCCTCTCCCGGGACTGGGACACCGCCCCGATCGAGGACATCAGCGCGGAGAAGATATTCTTCGTCCAGGTGGCCGACGCCCCCAAGCTCTCCATGGATGTGCTCTCCTGGAGCCGGCACTACCGCGTCTTCCCGGGCGAGGGCCAGTTCGAGCTCGCCAAGTTCATGGGGCATGTGGTCCGCGCGGGCTACACCGGGCCCGTGTCGCTGGAGGTTTTCAACGACGTCTTCCGCCAGTCCGACGTCGAACGCACCGCCGTCGATGCCATGCGCTCGCTGATCTGGCTGGAGGAGCAGAGCGCCAAGTGGCTGGACGCGAACGCCTCAGCCCCGGGCACCGCCGGTGCGATGGGCACTCAAGGCACGGCCCGCCGTCGTTATCCCATGGAACTGGCAACACTGCCGCAGGTGGCAGAGCCTGCAGGCTTCAACTTCGCCGAGGTCAAGGCCGCCGACACCGGCGTGCTGGAAACGGTCCTCGGACAGCTCGGCTTCGAGTTCAACGGCCGCCACCGCACCAAGGACGTCCAGCTCTGGACCATGGGGCACGCCCGCGTGATCATCAACGAACAGGCGCCCGAAGCGGCCGAGCCGGCCATCGCTGCCCTCGGCTTCGACGTCGATTCCCCGGTGATTGCCTCCGCCCGCGCCCAGCAGCTCAAGGCCCCCGTGGTTCCGCGCAAGAGCCAGGCCAACGAGGAGGTGTTCCAGGGCTTCGCGGCCCCGGACTCCACCGAGATCTTCCTGTGCCAGGGCAACCCGGACGGCACCGCTGCCTGGACAGCTGAATTTGGTGAAGGGCTCGAGGTTCCCTCCGGCGCCCGCACTGCCGTGATCGACCACGTGAATCTGGCCCAGCCGTGGCAGCACTTCGACGAGGCTGTCCTCTTCTATACAAGTGCGCTGGCGCTGGAACCGCTGCCGTACGCCGAGGTTGCGAGCCCCAGCGGACTGGTCCGTTCGCAGGTCATGCAGACCGCGGACCGGGACGTCCGCCTGGTCCTGAACCTCGCCCCGCTGATCCAGCAGGAAGGTGCCCGCAAGAGCTACCAGGAGCACATCGCCTTCGCGGTGGATGACCTGGTGGCCACCGCCCGCACGGCCCGCGACCGGGGGCTGGCCTTCCTGCAGATCCCGGAGAACTACTACGAGGACCTGGCCGCACGGTTCGATCTCGACCCCGGCTTCCTGGCCACGCTCCGGGAACTGAACCTGCTGTATGACCGCGACGCCGACGGCGAGTTCCTGCACTTCTACACCGCCACCGTGGGCAGCGTGTTCTTCGAAATGGTGGAACGCCGCGGCCACTACGACGGCTACGGGGCGCCCAACGCGCCGGTGCGGCACGCCGTCCAGTACGACCACCTGCACCAACTGACGCCAAGCAACCGCTGATCGCCCAAGCATTGACCATGAACTCATTGAATTGCCCAACCACAGATTGAAAGGAGGCTGCTGTGCCTGAAGACGTGAATCTGGCAACGTACAACGCCGACGCGCTGACCGAGGACCTGTCGGACGCAGTACCCGCAACCCCGGCCGCCCCGCAGGCCGTCCCCACGGAACTCCCTGCTGAAGCGCAGCGCGTGGAAACCCAGCAGGATCTCAGTGCCGAGATCAAGGCCATCGGAGACGCCTACGCCCGTGCCCTGAAGGGCGGCGCGGCTCCGGAGACGCAGCCGCGGCTGGACTTTCCGCCCTACCGCAGCAGCCTCCTGCGCCACCCCACCAAGAGCCTGCACCACGCGGACCCGGAAACCATTGAGCTGTACTCCCCGGCATTCGGCCACCAGGACGTCCACGCCCTGGAGTCGGACCTGACCATCCAGCACAACGGCGAACCGCAGGGCGAACGCATCATCGTTGCCGGCCGCGTGCTCGACGGCGACGGCCGCCCCGTTGCCGGGCAGCTCGTGGAGATCTGGCAGGCCAACGCCGCCGGCCGCTACATCCACAAGCGCGACCAGCACCCCGCACCGCTGGACCCCAACTTCACCGGCGTGGGCCGCTGCATCACCGGCCCGGACGGTTCCTACCGCTTCACCACCATCAAACCGGGCGCCTACCCGTGGAAGAACCACCTCAACGCCTGGCGGCCCGCGCACATCCACTTCTCGCTGTTCGGCCAGGAGTTCACCCAGCGCATCGTCACGCAGATGTACTTCCCGGGCGACCAGCTCTTCCCGCTGGACCCGATCTACCAATCCATCGTGGACCAGGATGCCCGCGACCGCCTCGTGGCCACCTACGACCACGACCTGACGGAGCCGGAATGGGCGCTGGGCTACAACTGGGACATCATCCTGACGGGCTCCAAGCGGACCTGGACCGAGAACGAGGCGCTGGGCGCGGAAGGCGACGACCATGAGTAACTCCACCAAGCTGGTTCCCACCCCGGGCCAGACCGTCGGCCCGTTCTACGGCTACGCCCTGCCCTTCAACAAGGACCGTGAACTGCTGGCACCGGGGTCGCCGGGCACGATCCGCCTGCAGGGCACTGTCTACGACGGCGCCGGGCACCCCATCCCGGACGCCATCCTGGAAATCTGGCAACCGGACACTGAGGGCAACATCGTCCACCGCACCGGCTCGCTGGTCCGTGACGGCTACACGTTCACCGGTTGGGGCCGCAGCGCCGTCGGCAACACGGGCGTCTACACCTTCACCACCGTCAACCCGGGGCCGACCGAACCGGGCGCGGCAGCCTTCATCTCCGTGGCGGTCTTTGCCCGCGGCCTGATGAACCGGCTCTTCACCCGCGTCTACCTGCCGGAGAACGAGGAAGCACTGGCCAAGGACCCGCTGCTGTCCTCGCTGGACCCGGAGAGCCGCCAGACGCTGATCGCACGCCGCGATGGGGACGGCGGGCTCACCTGGGACATCCGCCTGCAGGGCGAAGGCGAAACCGTCTTCCTTGACTTCCAGCGAACCGAAGCTGAATCGGGAACCCAAGCCGGGGGCGCTGCAAAGTGAGCGGGCTCCTCAGCCCGGTCTCGGCGTCGCCCCTCGTGGAGGCGCTGACCGGCGACCGTGCCGTCCTCGGGGCCATCCTGGCCGTCGAGGCCGGCTGGGCCGCTGTGCTGGAGCAGCACGACCTTGCCCCGTCCGGGTCCGCTGCCGTGGTTGCCCACGCCGCCGATGCCTCCCGGTACGACCTTGTCGATATCTCCCGCCGTTCCCAGGGCGGCGGCAACCCGGTGATCCCGCTGCTGGCCGATCTCCGGGCGCAGGTGAAGGCGCTGGATACCGCCGGTATCGGCGCCGGAAAGGCGGTGCACACCTCGCTGACCAGCCAGGATGTGCTGGACACCGCCCTGATGCTGATGGCCCGCAACACCGTTGAGGCGCTGCTCGCCGATGTTAAGGGCACGACGGCGGCGCTCGCCCGCCTGGCGGAACAGCATGCGGACACGCTGTGCGTGGGCAGGAGCCTGACCCAGCACTCGCTGCCGTTCACGTTCGGGCTGCGGGCTGCGCAGTGGTTCCATGGGCTGGCGGCCGCGGCACGCCGGCTCAAGGTGCTGGAACTGCCGGTGCAGTTCGGTGGCGCGGCCGGAACGCTGGCCGCCGGGACGGTGCTGACTTCCGGCTTCGCCACCGACCGCCATGCGACTGACCCCTTTGCCCTTTCGGACGCGCTGGCCGCCCAGCTGGGACTCGCCGCCGCACCGGCGCCGTGGCACACCAACCGGCTGGCCGTGACGTCGCTCGGCGACGCCGTTGCCGCCGTCGTGGACGCCCTGGGCAAGATCGCCGCCGACGTCCTGTTCCTGAGCCGTCCCGAGGTGGCCGAAGTAGCGGAACCGCGCGCCAAGGGCCGCGGAGTTTCCTCGGCGATGCCGCAAAAGCAGAACCCTGTGCTGTCCGTGCTGGTCCGCAGCGCCGCCCTGCAGGCCCCGGGCCTGGCTGCGCAGCTGCACCTGGCCGCAGCCACCTTCAACGACGAACGCCCCGACGGTGCGTGGCACACCGAATGGCCGGCCCTGCGCCAGCTGCTCGCCCTGGCCCTCGGCGCCGCCGGCCACCTGAGGGAACTCGCCGAGGGCCTGCAGGTCTTCCCGGACGCCATGCGGCGGAACCTGGACCTGTCCGGACCGCTGCTGCTCAGCGAAGGGGTCTCCGCCGGGGTTTCACTCCTTTTCGGGGATGCAAACGCGTCCGCTGCCGACGGGAAACAGCAGCTGCAGGCCGTCGTCGACAAGACGCTCCAGGTTCCGGCCGCCGAACAGTCCGCCACCTACCGCCGGCTGCTCCGGGAGGCCGTCCCCGCGGACAAGCTTTCCGGCGAGCGGCTTGAGGCGCTGCTCGACCCCGCCAGCTACCTCGGGCAGGCAGCCGAGATCTCGCGGCGGATCCTGGCCGCGTTCCCGGACTTCGCGGGTGTTTCAATCCCAACAGCTGCAACCCAACCAGCGTCAACCACACCAGACGGAAACGGAGATTCCCGTGGCTAAACCAGCAGTGAAGGCAGTGCTGCTTTCGCCTCAGCGCGCACTGGGCGATAAACCGCTCCTGATCGTCGGGCCGTCGCTCGGCACGTCCTCCGTGCTGTGGTCCAAAGTCGGTTCCCTCCTGGGCAACGACTTCGATGTTGTCGCCTGGGACCTTCCCGGCCATGGTGTCTCTCCGGCCGCTGCCGAAACCTTCAGCGTCGCCGACCTGGCGGACGCCGTCGTCGAACTTGTCGACTCGATCGCGCCCGGTGAAAAGTTCCACTACGCCGGCGTGTCCTTGGGCGGCGCCACCGGCCTGCAGCTGGGCATCAAGCATGCCGACCGGCTCAAGAGCCTCTCCGTGCAGTGCTCCGGTGCCAAGCTCGGCACCCCCGAGGGCTGGCTGGAACGCGGCGAGACCGTCCGAAGCCAGGGCACCCCGGTGATGATCCAGGGCTCGGCCGAACGCTGGTTCGCACCCGGGTTCATGGACCGCGACCCCGAACTCAGCAGCCGGCTCCTGCACTCGCTGCGCGATGCCGACCGTTTCAGCTACGCCTTCTGCTGCGAGGCCCTGGCCTCCTTCGATGTCCGCGACCAGCTGGGCAGCATCACTGTCCCGACGCAGGTGGTGGCCGGTGCGCTGGATGGGGTCGCCCCGCCGTCGATGGCAGAAGAAGTGGCCGCCGGAATCACCGCGGGCGGTGGCACCGCCTCCGCCGCCACGCTCGGGGGTGTGGCACACTTGGCGCCCGCCGAGGCGCCCGCACACACGGCCGAGCTGATGCGCAGCCTCATCGCCTGGGCCGAGACCCGTGGAGCAGCCAAATGAGCGGCGCCGAAGCTACTGGTACCCGGACCTCCGGCGCTGAGCGCAACGGTGTGGTGCAGCCGGGTGCCACCAGCCAGGAGATTTACGACGGCGGCATGGTGGTCCGGCGCGAAGTGCTCGGCGACGCGCACGTTGACCGCGCGAACGCCAACATGGACGCCTTCACCGAGGACTTCCAGGACATGATCACCCGCATCGCGTGGGGCGGAATCTGGACCCGTCCGGGCCTGCCCCGGCAGATGCGCTCCGCCGTCACCATCACGGCCATGGTGGCGCACGGGCACTGGGAAGAACTGGCCATGCATATCCGCGCGGCCATCACCAACGGGCTGAGCAGGGACGAAATCAAGGAGATCCTGCTGCAGACCGCCATTTACTGCGGAGTTCCCTCCGCGAACACCGCCTTCAAGACAGCCCAGCAGGTCTTCCATGACATGGACACCCCTGCAACTGACACCCCTGCCACGGACAACGCAGCCACCCCTGCAACTGACACCCCACCCAACTAGCTCGCAGTAGTTGTCGTTTTGAGCCCTCAAAACGACATTAAGTGCGAGCCAGTTGGGCCCAGACAATTCGAGGAATTCATGAACCAGGCTTTTGTTTACGACGCCGTACGCACGCCGTTCGGGAAGTTCGGCTCCGGTCTTGCCGGGGTGCGGCCCGACGACCTTGCCGCACATGTGATCAGGGAGTCCGTGAAGCGTGCTCCCTCGCTGGACCCTGAGCGGATTGACGAGGTGGTGTTCGGCAACGCGAACGGCGCAGGCGAGGAGAACCGCAACGTCGCCCGGATGGGCACGCTGCTGGCCGGGCTGCCCGTCTCGATCCCGGGCACCACGGTGAACCGCTTGTGCGGATCGTCGCTGGACGCGGCGATCATCGCGTCGCGGCAGATCAACGCCGGCGACGCGGACGTGGTGCTGGTGGGCGGTGCCGAGTCGATGAGCCGTGCGCCGTGGGTGCTGCCGAAGACGGAAAAGCCGTACCCGGCCGGGGACATGACGCTGGCCTCGACCACGCTGGGCTGGCGCCTGGTGAACAAGGCCATGCCGAAGGAGTGGACCATCTCCCTGGGCGAGGCGACCGAGCGTTTGCGGGAGAAGTACGGGGTGACCCGGGCGCAGCAGGACGAGTTCGCCGCGAACTCGCACAATCTGGCCGCCGCCGCGTGGGACGAGGGGTTCTACGACAACCTCGTGGCCCCGGTCCCCGGCACCGACCTGGTCCGCGACGAGGGCATCCGCCCGGGTTCGTCGGCGGAAAAGCTCGCTGGGCTGAAGACGGTCTTCCGTGCCGAGGCCGACGACGCTGCGTCCGGTGCCACCAAGGGCGGCACGGTCACGGCCGGGAACGCCTCCCCATTGTCCGACGGTGCGTCCGCGGCGTGGATCGGGTCCGAGAACGCCGCCTCGATCCTGGGCCTGGAGCCGCTGGCGCGGATCGCCGGGCGCGGTGCGCACGGCAACGACCCCCAGTTCTTCGGCTTCGCCCCGGTGGAGGCGGCGAACAAGGCCCTCGCGAAGGCGGGCATCGGCTGGGACCAGGTGGGCGCCGTCGAACTTAACGAAGCGTTCGCCGCGCAGTCCCTGGCGTGCATCAATGCCTGGGGCGTCGACCCGTCCATCGTGAACCGGCACGGCGGCGCGATCGCGATGGGCCACCCGCTGGGTGCATCCGGCACCCGGATCCTGGGCACCCTCGCCCGGTCCCTGCAGGCCTCCGGCCAGCGGTGGGGTGTCGCGGCGATCTGCATCGGCGTCGGCCAGGGCCTCGCCGTCGTCCTCGAAAACGTAACCGCTTCTAACGGAAAGGCGTAGGCGATGCTGAATTTCATTGACACCGTCGGGGAGGCCGTCGCGGCCGTCAAGGACGGCTCCACCGTGATGATCGGCGGGTTCGGCAACGCCGGGCAGCCGTTCGAACTGATCGACGCGCTGCTGGAATCCGGCGCCACGGACCTGACCGTGGTAAACAACAACGCCGGCCAGGGCGACCAGGGCCTCGCTTTGCTGATCAAGGAAGGCCGGGTCCGGAAGATGATCTGCTCGTTCCCGCGCCAGTCCGACTCCTGGCACTTCGACGCCAAGTACAAGGCCGGGCAGATCGAACTCGAACTGGTCCCGCAGGGCAACCTGGCCGAACGGATCCGGGCCGCCGGCGCCGGGATCGGCGGGTTCTTCACCCCCACCGGGTACGGCACCATGCTCGCCGAAGGCAAGGAAACCCGCATCATCGACGGCCGCGGCCAGGTCTTCGAAACCCCCATCCACGCCGACGTCGCGCTGATCAAGGCGCTGAAGGCCGACCGGGTGGGGAACCTCGTGTACCGCAAGACGGCGCGGAACTTCGGCCCGATCATGGCGGCCGCGGCGAAGCACACCATCGTGCAGGTGTCCGAGATCGTGCCTACCGGTTCCCTGGACCCGGAGAACATCGTGACCCCCGGGATCTACGTCAACAGCATCGTCCGTATTGATTCCAGCGGGGCCGCCGGCGCCGGCTCCGACCTGAAGGAACAGGTGGCCTGAGATGAGCCTTGTAGAAACGTCCATCCAGACCTCCGAAACCCCGCTGGGCCGTGACGACCTCGCCCGGCTCGTGGCCCGCGACATCGCCCCCGGCTCGTTCGTAAACCTCGGCATCGGCCAGCCCACCCTGGTCTCGAACTACCTCCTGCCGGAACAGAACATCACGCCGCACACCGAGAACGGCATGCTCGGCATGGGCCCGGTGGCCACCGGCGACCAGATTGATGAGGACCTCATCAACGCCGGCAAGATCCCCGTCACCGAACTCCCGGGTGCGTCCTACTTCCACCATGCCGACTCGTTCGCGATCATGCGCGGCGGGCACCTGGACATCTGCGTCCTCGGCGCGTTCCAGGTCTCCGCGACCGGTGACCTCGCCAACTGGCACACCGGCGCACCCGACGCGATTCCTGCCGTGGGCGGTGCGATGGACCTGGCCACCGGCGCCAAGGACGTCTTCGTGATGATGACCCTCCTGACCAGGGAAGGTGCGTCCAAGATCGTTGAAGCGTGCACCTACCCGCTCACCGGCGTCGGCTGCGTGACCCGCGTGTACACCGACAAGGCCGTCTTCCTCACCGGCCCCGACGGCGTCCGCGTCCGCGAAACCTTCGGCTGCACCCTCGAGGAACTCCAGGAACTGGTACCCGTCCCCCTCACGGCAGCACCCGCCGTCGGACAGTGACCACACTGCTCTCCTCTCAGCGCGAACGGACACTTGTGGCCCTTGGCGTGCGCGCCACCGGGGTCATAAGTGTCCGTTCGCGCTTGGCGGCGGCGCCGGAAGCGCCCGTTCGCGCCGATTAGGATTGGTAATCATGACCGACGCAGCAGCAGGGACCCCGCCCCAGGTGGGCCGCCCGCCCAAGGACGCGGCGCCGACGGCGAGCGACCAGTACGTGCAGTCGCTGGCGCGGGGGCTCGCGGTGATCCGTGCGTTCGACACCGAGCACGCCGACATGACGCTCACCGAGGTGGCCGCCCGCACCGGTCTCACCCGTGCCACGGCCCGGCGCTTCCTGCACACGCTCGTTGAGCTCGGCTACGTCCGCACCGACGGCAAGACCTTCGCGCTCACGGCCCAGGTGCTGCAGCTCGGCTACGCCTACTTGTCCGGTCTCTCCCTCCCGCAGCTGGCCCAGCCGCACCTGGAGGAGCTGTCCTTGAAGCTCGGCGAATCCACGTCCGCCGCTGTTCTGGACGGTACCGATATCGCCTACATTGCCAGGGTCACCACGCGCCGGATCATGACGATCGGCATCACGGTGGGCACCAGGTTCCCGGCCTATGCGACCTCGATGGGCCGGGTGTTGCTCGCCGGACTCCCGCCCGAGCAACTGAAGGAGTACTTGGCCGCAGCCGAGATCAAGCCGCTCACCCCGCGCGCCGTCGGCACGGTGAAGGACCTGCTGGCCGTCCTCGATAAAGTCCGGGCCCAGGGCTGGTGCCTGCTGGATCAGGAGCTCGAACTTGGCCTGATGTCCGTGGCCGCGCCGGTGTACCACGGCCCAAAGGTAGTGGCGGCCGTCAACGTCTCGCTGCAGGCCCAGTCCGTGGCAGCCAAACCGGATCCCGAGGCGTACCTTGAATCCGTGCGGAAGGAAATCGTGGCCACGGCAGAGCGGATTTCGGCGGACTTCTCCAGCGGCCGGTAGGTGAAGCAGGCATTGGCTGGTGCCCGGAAACTCTCGCCGGCGCCCTTCAGTCCCGGTGGGGGCGTGAGCGGAAGTATTGGTTGCGGCGGGGTTTTCGTCCCGGGTCGAGTTCTGGTGGTGGTTTGAACCAGGGGACTTCGTTGGTGACTTCGATGGTCCAGTTTTCCTTATGGATCAGGTGGTGGTGATAGCTGCAGAGGAGGACGCCGTTGCCGGTGCTGGTGGGTCCGCCGCGTGACCAGTAGGTGATGTGGTGGGCTTCGCACCAGGGTGCGGGCATGGTGCATTGCGGGAACGCGCAGCCTTGGTCGCGGGCCATGATGGCTTTGCGGATGTGGGGCGGGAAGATCCGTGAGGCGCGGCCGACGTCGAGGATGCGGCCGCCGGTGCCGAGGACGACGGGGATGAGGTCGGCGTCGCAGGCGATTTTGCGGATCGTGGCCGGGTTCACCGGCCCGCTGAACGCGAACAGGGCTGTGCCGTCGCCGGTTCGGGCGGCGTTGAGCGGACCGGCGGAGGCTGGCTGCAGATCCTGATCGCCTTGGGCCCACTGTGTGTCCAGCGCTCCTTGGAGACTGGCGGTGCTGGGCTGGCCCAGCCATTGCTCGACTCTGGCGAGCAGGTCGCGGTAGTCGATGGTGACCAGGATCTGCGGGCGGTGCCGCCGTTGGCGGGCAGGGCGTCGGTGGTGAGGGCGGTTTGGCAGGCGCCGACGAGCCCGTCGAGGCGTTTCTGCCCCTGCGACCGGTGATCCAGGTCGATTTCCGGTACACCCGGGCTGTCCCACCGGGCAAGGACAGCATCAGCATCCGCCGCCCCGCTGGTCCCGCCGCCGCCAGCACCTGGCCGCCATCGCCGTGGCCCCCGTTCCCGCCATCGCCGCCTGCCATTCCCGTCCGTGTTGGGCCGGGGTGCGGGGGTTGGTGGCGGTGTTCATGGCGGTGGTGAGGGTTTCGAACTGTTCGGGGGTGGCGAAGATTTCCAGGTGGTGCAGGCCGTGTTTGGGGCGGCGGATGAAGGCGCCCTGGATCTGGCGGAGCGCGGGTTCGGAGGGTTCGGGGCCGTCCTGGTCGATCGCCTCGGCCCAGTGCCGGGCGACGCGCGTGACGAAGTCGGCGTCATTGTCGATCGCCGTTTGAGTGAGTTCGTGTTCCATCGCGGCGGTGCGGGCGGGGGTGGTGAAGTGCCGGGCCCGGTCCAGGGCGAGGGTGATCGTGGTCGCGGCACGGGAGCTGACCTGGGCGGTGCTGACCGCCGTCGCGAGTTCCCCGTAGCGGGGCGGTAGCTGTTGGCCGCCGAATCCTGCCCTGGGAAGGATGGAGTCGGCCAGGGTGAGGCGGCGGCGGGCCTCGCAGGCGCTGATGCCCAGCCTGGTCCGAAGGAAATCCACGGTATTCCGGGAACCATCAGCATTGGGGTCCGCATCCGGGACGGGAACGGCGTCGGGGACCAGGGGTGCCGCGGCGGCGGTGAGGGCCGCGGTGCGGGACCTCTCCACGGCACCGGCGGCGACTACCTGCAGATGCTCCACCCTCCGGGAGAGCCGCTCAACCCGGTCCGCGAAATCAGCAGACCGGCCAAAGCTCCACAAGGCGGTGTCCTCGGCCGTGATCGCTTCCGACTCCAGCACAGCTATGGCCTGGTCAACCGCGTCCAGCTCAGCAGGGACGCTTTGAAGGGCGGTGGCACCGATGGAAGCGAACCCACCGGCTTGGGCGGAACCCAATCCACCGGCGCCGGGCTGCTCGGCCCGGTCTGCGGCGAATCCCCCAATGGCTTCCATAAACCCATTCTGATCAGGGGGTCTGACATTATTTGCCCCGTCGTCCGGTGTCCAACCGTCGGAAGAGCCGGGGTCGGAAACGGCCCCGCTGAGCCAGCCACCGCCCTCGTCCCCCGGGACGGAAGCGAACCCACCGGCACCGGGCCCTAAGACCCGGTCAGCAGCGAATCCCCCAACGGCTTCCATACACCCATTCTGATGAGGGGGTCGGACATTATTAGCGGTGGCAGGAAGTGCCGGGCGGGCTGGGAGTGTTAACTGCGTTCCTTGACCCCGCACCAGTTGGCGATGAACAGTGCAATACTCTTGGTGATGCGGCGTACCGACTCCACGGACACCCGCTCGTCGAACCCGTGGATCGCTTCGGAAACGGGCCCGTAGACCAGCGCCGGTGTATCCGCGTACAAGGCGAACACGCGCCCATCCAAATATCCGGGCGTCGTAAAGCTGGCGAGATCCCCGTCGAAGACCCGGCGGTGCGTCTGTTCCAGCAGGTTTTCGGCGTCGCTGCCGGGCTCGAGGACATAGCCCTCCGAGTAGAAGCCGGTCCGCGTGGGAACAGCGTGGATGGGCTCAGGTCCCCGGGACAGACCGGCCAGGCACTCCTCCAGCTCCGCCCAGGCCGAGTCGGCACTGATGCCTGGGTAGATGGCGGCACGGACGTCGAACTCGCACCAGGCGGGTACGCTCGACGGCCAGTCACCGCCGCTAATGCCCCCGAAGTTGAAGTTGATGGGATGCTCGAGCTTCTCGAAATAGGGATGGCTGCCGCGATCCGCATTCCACTTCTCTTCAATCTCGCGAAGGGCCGTCATGGCTGTGTACGCCGCATCGATCGCATTGAAGCCGGAGCCCATCTCGCGCGGGTGGGTGGGATTGCCGGTCACACGCACCTTGAACCAGAGAACACCAACATTGGCTCGCACCAGCATGTCCTCCTCTGGCTCCGGGATGATGACGGCGTCCGCCCGGTACCCGCGCAGAAGCGCGGCCAGTGAACCGTTGCCGGTGCATTCCTCCTCAACGACTGACTGGAAGTGGATCCGCCCCGCAGGTTCCAGACCGGCGGTGCGGACGGCGTCGAAAGCAAAGAGATTCGCGGTAAGTCCGGCCTTCATGTCTCCGGCCCCGCGGCCGTAGAGCCAGCCGTCAATGATCGGGGCATCCCACGGAGAGCGGGACCAGGCATCGTAGGGACCCTCTGGAACGACGTCGACGTGGCCGTTGAGAATCAACGACCTGCCTTCCTCGGCGGCTGGCCGGTAGGTTCCGACGACGTTGGTTACCCCCTCGTAGGAGACAGTCACCGGGCCAAAACCCTGGTGCGCGGAAAGTTCCCCCGGGTCCAGCTCCCACCGGTCCATCTCCAGTCCGCGCTGCGCCATCGCAGCATGCAGCAAGTCCTGGGCGCTCCCTTCGTGGGTGCGCAGGGAAGGGTGCCTGACGAGTTCCTGGGTGAACGCCAGCTGCGAATCAAAGGCGGCGTCCACGGCGTCAAGGATCCGGCGTGACTGTTCTTCGGTGATCATGTGGTCCTCTCCGCGGATACGGTGGGAATGCCGTGGGGGAGTACGACGGCGGGAAACGGCTGGGGGAGCCGGCCAACGGACGGCTCCCCCAGGAAAAAGTGATCTTTAGTTGTCGGTCACGATGCGCTTGTCCTGCACTCGCAGCCGCTCGCCGATCAGGCCGCCGGCCGCGGTCATCAGGGCGATGATGGCAAGGATCAGCGCCGCGCCCCAGGATTGGTTGCCGGAGACTCCGAGCATGGCGGTTGCAATCATCGGCATGAAGCCGCTCGTGGCACCGGCAATGTTGTAGCCGAGGGCGACGCCCGAGTACCGCAGCTTCGGCGGGAACAGCTCGGTCAGCAGCGCGCCGTTCACGGCATAGGCCACGCCGACGAGGACGATGCCGATGGTGATGGCCAGAGTGATCATCACCGGAGACTTGGTATCGATCATGGCAAACAGTGGGAATGCCGCGACGGCGGTCAGCAGGCCGCCCCACATAGTCACCTTGCCTGGGCCGATCTTTTCGGCCAGCCGTCCCATGAGGACCGTGATGATGATCTGAGCGACGGCGGCAATCAGGGTGGCGTTGACCATGACACCGCGGGGCACGCCGAGGCTGTTGGAACCGTAGCTGACGGTGAAGGTGGTGATCATGTAGAAACCACCCACGCCCAGCATCGCAGCGAGTACAGCGATAATCAGACGGCCGCCGGCGTGACGGAGGACGTCGAGAGCCGGAACTTTTGCGGTTTCCTCATGGGCGACGAGGTCCTTGAAGATCGGGGACTCCTCCACCTTCATCCGAATCCATAGCGCAACCACCAGCAGCGGGAACGCCAGCAGGAAGGGGATGCGCCAGCCCCAGGCGTCAAAGGTCGCCGAGGGGAACAGCAGCACCAGCGTGAAGGCGCCGGAGGAGAGCAGCGTGCCCACGGGCGAGCCGATCTGCACCAGGGCGGCGAAGCGGCCGCGCTTCTCGGCGGGGGCGTGTTCCACAGCCATGGTGACGGCACCGCCCCATTCGCCGCCCACAGCCAGGCCCTGCACGAGGCGAAGCACGGCGAGCAGGATGGGGGCGGCCAGGCCGATAGTGCCGAAGTCCGGCAGCAGGCCGATCAGGCCGGTGGCGACACCGATCATGACGATCGTGGTCAGCAGGGCCGGCCGGCGCCCGTAGCGGTCGCCGATGTAGCCGAAGAGAATGGCACCAATGGGCCGTGCAGCGAAGCCCACGCCAAAGGTGGCGAACGACGCGAGCAGGGCCGCCGTCGGGTCCAAATCTGTGAAGATGAGCCGGTTGAACACCAGCGCAGCTGCCGTACCGAAGAGGTAGTAGTCGTACCATTCCAGTGCGGTGCCGACGAATGCGGCACGGGCAATGGTGCCTGCATCCTTGCCCGAGATGGTGGGAGGAGCAACTTGTGCGCCTTCAAGTGAGTGTGACGTCGCCACGTGGATGCCTTTCGAACTGTGCGTGCCCCGTCCCGCAGCGTGTGCGGCGGCCGCAGCCTGAAGATTCCGTGAGTTCCCGTCCGGGGAAGCGGAGGGTGGACGCCTAGCGGATAGGGCTGGGCTACAAGTTCGAGAGTAGAGGAGTGCCAATCTCCTAAACAATGACATTTTTCACCCAGAATGCGGCTGTAACGTGTGCATTGTCACAAAGGGGATGATTCGTAGCGGGCAATGGAGACCAGGGCCAAGGCAGCCTGCGCCGGCACCGTCAGATCGAGTCCGATCACCTCCTGCAGGGCATTGAGCCGGTTGACCACAGTGTTCCGGTGGCAGTAGAGCTCTTCGGAGGTCAGTTTGACGGAGCCGGTGCGGCCATAGCTCAAGGCCACGTCCAGGAGGCGCTGGCGTTCATGCGGGCTGCACTTGTCCAGGGCGTTCCGTACCGGCGCGGCAAAATCAGGCAATGTTTTTTCAAGCATCTCCGCAGCGACGCCCATCCAGGTGTCGGCCATGGTGCCCAGCCGGGTGCCGGGTGACAGGTGCGTGGCCAGGACAAGCGCGGATGATGCTGCCTTGGGCACGGCGGCGAGCCCCTCTGCCTTTGGGATATAGCCAGCGGAAAAGTCAGGGCTGTTCTGCAGCCAGGTCTGTTCCTTGCGGACCGTCCGGAACAGATACAACGCACCGGACTTTTCAAACATGAAGGTCCGGCGGTCCGCCTCGTATTGCTGTTGTGCCTGTGTCACGGCGTCCCCGGTCACCGCGAGCACCTCAAAAATGTCTGAGGTCCGAACACCCAGGGCGGAAGCGATGTCCTGCAGGTCTGCCGGATTGGCATGGTCGAAGAGCCGGGTGAGCAGGCGTTGCCGGTAGAGCAGCTTGTTCCGGGCCAGGAGGGCTTCTTCCTCAGCAAAGGCCTGCTGGATGCTGCTGACGTAGCCTTCGACCGTATCCAGCAGGCGGTCCATGTTGGCCACGAGCACATCCATGTGGTCCTCGCGGGCCACCCGCTCCAGTCCCTTCCACAGGACCCGGAAGTCATTGCGGACTGCCTCCAGGAAAGCGTTCAGCGGAACACCCTGGCGCGCCCTGCGGATGGCCACCGCCCGCGGAAGGGCCTTCAGGTCGGGGGGGAGCGGGGCGCCGGCCAGCTGCAGCAGGAACATGTCCATGCTGTCCACCGCTGTCTGGTAAACGTCCTCCTCCGGGACGAGGGCCTCGTCGTAGGACACGGCCTGGAATCGCTCAAGGAAGTCGCGGACCAGGGCGTCGCGCTCCTTCCACAGCCTTTCGATGAGCTCCGCCCACTCGGGTTCGGTAGAGGGTTCCTGTGGAAACTTCCTGACTTTTACTTCCCTGGCTGTGGAGGTCGGCGTGCGGGTGTCCATAGACCCATTTTAGGCATTTGCCCAAGTCTTGGCCTCAAAGCGGCGGCTTTTTTCCATTGAGAACGATATTTTTCCAGTGTTGAATTACAGGGTCAGCAGGCAGCCACCTGCGCCGGCGCAGGGGGTTCCCGACGCCGGTACCACCGCCGGGAACCGCTTCGCGGGACCGGAAAGCGCACATCAACGCACACCACGAGGACTCCATGCTGGTCGATCTCCTAATCCGCAACGCACATATCCTGACCCAGGATCCTGCGCATCCGCAGGCACAGGAGCTGTGGATCCACGACGGAAAAATCATCGCTGTGGACGAGGGCCCTGACTGCGGACTGCAGGCACGGCGCACTATCGATGCGGCAGGCAGCACAGTAGTTCCGGGTTTCAACGACGTCCACGCCCACAGCGTCTGGTTCGGTTTGACCCTGCTGGAGGCTGATCTCAGCGCAGCAAGGAGCCCGGAAGACGTGTACGCCGTCATCGAAGAGGCGTCAGTGCCGCTCGCCGCGAATGAGTGGGTGGTCGCATCCGGCTTCAGCCCGTTGCTTGTGGCCGGCGCCCAGCCTGACCGTGACCGCCTGGACGAGGCCGCCGGGGGCCGGCCCGTTTGGATCAAGCATTCGTCGGGGCACGCCTGCACCCTCAACGGAGTCGCCCTTGACCTTGTGCTTAAGGACGTTGACCCGGACCGTCCGATTGAAGGCGGCGTGATCGTCAGGGACGAGTCAGGGCGGCCCACAGGGCTGCTGGAAGAAAATGCCATGCGCCTGGTCCAGGACCTCATGCTGCCGTATCCGCTGGAGACCATCGAGCGCGCCTTGGACCTGGCCACCACCCATTACCTCTCGGAAGGCATCACCAGCGTCACCGACGCCGGCATAGCCGGCGGCTGGATCGGGCACAGCCCGCGCGAATTCGTGGCCTACCAGAATGCCCGGGATAAGGGCCTGCTCAGCGTTCGGATGCAGCCTATGTTGGTTCTCGACGCTCTGCACCCAGTGACAGGTCACGCCTCGGAGCCGCAGGCAAGGGGCATCGGTGCGGGGATACGCACCGGGCTGGGAGACGACTGGCTCCGCCTGGGGTCCGTGAAGATCTTTAGCGACGGCTCACTGCTGGGCAGTACGGCGTACATGACCGAGGAGTACGTTGGCTGTACCCACAACCACGGCTACCTGCAGATGGATGCCCAGGAGCTCCGCTCGGCCGCACTGGAGGCCTACCGGGCGGGCTGGGCCATTGCGATGCACGCCATCGGCGACCGCGCCATTGACCACGCCATCGACATCATCAGCGAGGCCCAGGAAGCGTACGGGCTCAACTCCCTGCCCAACCGCATTGAGCATGGAGGTGTGCTCCGACCGGATCAGCTGGACAGGATCGCCGAGGCAGGGATCGTGGTGGTTCCACAGCCGCACTTCATCACAGAATTCGGGGACGGCATGGCTCGCTTGCTGGGCCCTCAACGGACAGAGATGTCCTACCCGGCCAAAAGCCTTCTGCAGCGGGGGTCAATTCTGCCCGGAAGTTCGGATCGTCCCGTTTCTGAGGGCCGGCCACTGAACGTGATGCAGTCATTTGTGGAACGCGTGACGCCGTCCGGCGCAGTGTACGGTCCGGCGGAACGGATCACGGCCGCCGAGGCGCTCGCCGCCTACACCACTGGCTCGGCGGCGGCCACCGGAGCGGCCGATACCAAGGGCAGGCTCTCGCCCGGATACCTCGCCGACCTGGTCTTCCTCGACCAGGATCCGACGGCGGTGGCCGCTTCGGATATCGCTGCCACGCAGGTGCTGGCAACCATGGTCGGCGGCCACGTGAGGTTCGGGACGGACAGATTCCCGGCGGCCAAAACAGATACGACAGAACTCGCGCCAGCGCTGAGCGGGAAGGAAACCCCATGAGCACCACCAACGAACAGTTCCTTGACGATTTCAGGGCCATGTCCACGTTCGGGGCGACGGCCGGGGGCGGCGTCGACCGCCAGGCCGGAACGGCAGCGGACCATGAGACCCGCCAGTGGTTCGGCGAGTGGCTGGCGCGGCACGGCTTCGACGAAAAAGTGGACCAGGCGGGCAACCAGTTCGGCACCGTCGAACTGGTTGCCGGCGCACCTTACGTCCTGGTCGGTTCGCACCTGGACTCGCAGCCGCTTGCCGGACGCTACGACGGCGCCTACGGCGTGCTGGCTGCCGCCCACGCCGCGGCCCGCGTTGCCGCGGAAGCCGCAGCAGGGAAGGTGCAGCCGCGCTACAACCTGGCGGTGGTGAATTGGTTCAACGAGGAGGGTAGCCGGTTCGCCCCCAGTATGATGGGCAGCTCGGTGTTCACCGGAAAGCTTGCCCTCGAGGCCGCACTGGCGACTACGGATGTGGCCGGGGAGACCGTCGCTTCCGCGCTGAAGTCCGGGCACCTTCGGCCGGCCCAGGACGCGCCCGATCTGACGAACGTGGCCAACTACGCCGAGATCCACATCGAGCAGGGCCGGATCCTGCAGGAGCAGGACGTCCAGATCGGCATCGTGGACAGGACGTGGGCCGCCAGTAAGTTCCGCGTTACCGTCAACGGGGCGCAGTCGCACACCGGTGCCACCCGGATGGAAGACCGCCAGGATGCCCTGTACGGCGCGGCGCTGATCATTGCGGCAGCACGGGACCTGACCGCGGAGTTTGAACCGGGGATGCTGCACACGTCTGTGTCCGAGATGCAGGTACTGCCCAACTCCCCCGTCACGATTGCCCGCCAGGTGCTCATGAACCTGGACCTGCGCTCGCCGGATGAGGACGTGTTGGCCCGTGCCCGCGACATCCTGGCCAAGTGGATCGGCGACGCCCAAGACCGTTCCCGCACTGAAATCCGGCTGGATCTGACGCACCAGTGGGGGCTGGTGGCCTACCAGCCTGAGGGTGTGGCGCTGGGGACTGCCAGTGCCCGGCACCTTGGCTTCAGTCACATGGACCTCATGACGGTGGCCGGGCATGACTCCACGAACATGAAGGATGCGGTGCCAACGGTGATGCTGTTCGTTCCGAGCGAGGAAGGAATCTCCCACAACGAGGCGGAATTCACCCGTGACGAGGATGCAGTCCGCGGAACAGAGCTTATGACCGAGGTGGTGCGCCGGCTGGTCCGCGGCGAACTCGCGCCAACCGGGAAGAGCAACGCCTAACTGCCGGCTCACCCTCCCGCCCGGCGCCCCGGGGCCATAGACTCTAGCCAACTACGTGCAGCAGCGCCGCTCCGTGAACCGCCCGAAAGGGAACCGAGGGGAGTCACCGCGCCGCTGCACCCGTTGGAAGGACGTGGCGGGTGAAGCTGGGCATAGCGCGGGAGCGCCGGGAAGGCGAACGGCGGGTCGCCGCGACCCCCGAGACGGTCAGGCAGCTCACAGGACTCGGGCTGGAGGTGCTGGTCGAGTCCCGGGCGGGTGTTTCCGCGGGGCATGCCGACGATGAATACCGTCAGGCGGGCGCCCATATCGTTCCGGACCTGGATCCCGCCGGGTTGGACATCGTCGCCCATGTCCGCCCGCTGGAGCTTCCGACGGCGGCAGCCCTCCGCCGCGGGGCGGTCACGGTTGGCTTGGCCTCGCCGTCGTCCGAACTCGCCACGGTCAGAGTGCTCGCCGAACACGGCGTCACGTCCTTCGCGCTGGAACTCGTTCCGCGCATTTCCCGGGCCCAGTCAATGGACGCACTCTCCTCACAGGCGCTCGTGGCCGGCTATCGGTGCGTCCTCGAAGCTGCCATCCGCCTGCCCCGCTTCTTTCCGCTGTACATGACCGCAGCCGGAACCGTCCCGCCCGCGCGGGTGCTGGTGCTCGGCGTCGGCGTGGCGGGGCTGCAGGCGATCGGAACGGCGAAGCGGCTGGGCGCCCGCGTCTCCGCCAATGACATCCGGCCCTCCTCGGCGGAAGAAGTCACCTCCATGGGCGGCACCTTCATCAAACTGGACCTGGAGACGGCGGAGGCAGCCGGCGGCTACGCCCGCGAGCTGAGCGCCGACCGCGGTGCCCTGCAGCGGCAGCTGCTCGCACCGCACGTTGCCGATGCCGACGTGCTGATCACGACGGCGGCCGTCCCCGGCAGACATGCCCCGCTACTGGTGACCCATGAAATGGTGCAGGGCATGCGCCCGGGATCGGTCGTCGTCGACCTCGCAGCGGAATCCGGCGGGAATGTTGAAGGGTCAGTTCCCGGCCGCGACATCCACGTCCCCACCGCCGACGGCAAGGGGACGGTCGCCGTCGTCGGGCTCAAGGACGCGCCGTCGGCCATGCCGGCTGACGCCTCCCGGCTTTACGCGAAGAACGTGGCCAACCTGCTGGCGCTCATGGTCCGGGACGGGACAGTGGCCCCGGATTTCGACGACGACGTGATAGCCGGTGCCTGCCTGACGCACGACGGCGTGGTGCGGCACCAGCCCACCGCTGAAGCTCTCAACGAACTCGCCAGTGAGCTGGCCAACGGACCAGTGAAGGCGTCGGAAAACGAAGGGGTGGCCTGATGGACGGCATCAGCCTGCTGACCATCACCGTGCTCGCGGTGTTTGTTGGCTTCGAAGTGGTGTCGAAGGTTTCCAGCACCCTGCACACACCCCTGATGTCCGGCGCGAACGCCATCCACGGGATCATTCTGGTGGGTGCCATCATCGTTGCCGGCCAGGCAACGCACCCCTGGATCCTCGCGGTGGGGCTGCTGGCGGTGGTCCTTGCCACGGCCAACCTGGTGGGCGGCTTTGTGGTGACCGACCGCATGCTGGAGATGTTCCGCGGCCGCAAGCCGGACAAAGCAGCCTTGCCCGGATCCGCGCCTGGTGCCGCGCCTGGTGCCGGGCAGGGTGAAACCGGGGAGAAGACGGAGGCCCGGCGGTGACCCTCCTCGACCCGAACGTCACCGCGCTGCTCTACCTCGCGGCCGCCGTCTTCTTCATCCTGGCGCTGAAAGGCCTGAACTCCCCGCGGACCGCCCGGCGCGGCAACCTCATCGGCGCCTTCGGTGCGCTGGTCGCCGTCGCCACCGTCTTTCTCTCCACCCGGCTGGACAACGTCCCCCTGATCCTCGGCGCAATCGCCGTCGGTTCCGGCGTGGCAGCGCCCGTGGCCCGGCGCGTCAAGATGACCCAGATGCCGCAGCTCGTGGCGCTGTTCAACGGCGTGGGCGGCGGTGCCGCCGCCCTCGTGGCCCTGCTGGAACTGCCGCATGCGGAGGACGCCTGGGTGCGCGTCGCCGTCGTCTTCACCCTGCTGGTGGGGGCGGTGTCCTTCGCGGGATCGGCCGTGACGTTCGCGAAACTGCAGGAGCTCATGACCACCCGGCCCGTGGTGTTTCCGGGCCTGCCGGTGCTCATGGGGATAGTCCTGCTCGCAGCGGTGGGAACCGCCGCCGCCGTCGTGCTGGGCGGGTCCCTCATCCTGGCGCTGCTGCTCCTGCTGCTGGGCCTGGTGGCCGGCGTGCTGCTGGTCCTGCCGGTGGGCGGCGCAGACGTGCCGATCGTCATCTCGCTGCTTAACGCCTTCACCGGCCTCGCTGTTGCGGCGTCCGGCCTGGTGCTGGGGAACGTGCTGCTGGTGGTTGCCGGCACGCTCGTGGGGGCGTCGGGCACCATCCTCACCCGGGCGATGGCCGCGGCCATGGGCCGCAGCGTGGCCGGCATCCTTTTCGGGGCCTTCCGGGGAGGTTCGACGGCGGGATCCACCGCCGTGAGCGACCGTCCGGTCCGCTCGTCCAGCCCGGAGGACGTGGCGGTGCTGCTGGGCTACGCGCAGCGCGTAATTATCGTTCCCGGGTACGGGCTGGCCGTGGCGCAGGGGCAGCACACCGCGGCGGAGCTGGCACAGGCCCTGGAATCCCGCGGAATCCGGGTGGACTTCGCCATCCATCCGGTCGCGGGGCGCATGCCAGGGCACATGAACGTGCTGCTTGCCGAGGCCAATGTGCCGTACGAATCGCTCAAGGAAATGGGCGAGATCAACTCTGAGTTCCGCACCGCCGACGTCGCGCTGGTGGTGGGCGCGAACGACGTCGTGAACCCGGCGGCCAAGACCACCGCCGGTTCGCCGATCTACGGGATGCCGATCCTTGAAGTGGCGGACGCCCGGCAGGTGGTGTTCCTGAAGCGGTCCATGCGGCCCGGGTTCGCCGGAATCGAGAACGATCTCATGTACGAGCCGCAGACCACGCTGCTGTTCGGCGACGCCAAGGAATCCCTGACAAAGGTGTTGGGCGCGGTAAAGGCCCTGTAGGGTGGGACCTTCGGGACCGCCAGCCCTTCTCGGCGCCCTTTCCGTCAGCGTTCCTTCCCGCCTCGCCGTTACCGAAATGTGACATTTGATGCCCACGTGCGATAGCCTCGGCGGGTGCCTTGGTTCCGCTCAGGGCATTCCCGGGCAGAATGCCGAGCCCTGCCGCTGACCGGGATCCGTTCGCAATGACCCGAAGGCAGGGACGGGGGAACCACGTTAGTACCGGCCTTGCCAGCAAGGCCTAGGGGTTAAGTCCAGACGCTCCGCGCAGCGGGCAATCAGGACCGGGTGACTCCCATCCGAACCCGACAGCTAACCCCGCAGGCATGGGAGAGGCCCATCACCATGTCACGTAAGTCATTCGCGCGCCATCGCGCCACCCCCACGACGTCCATCGCTCTGCAGGGGCTGTCGTATTCCCTCAAGTCCAACGCCGCGACGGTTGCCAAGCCCGCCGCCGCAGCCGCCGTCGCTTCCGGTCTCCTGTTCGGTGCCGGCGCGCCCGCCCACGCTGGTGCCTACGCGCCCGACGCGTCTGGTACTGCCGCTACGCAAGCCGCCACAGGTGCCGCCGGTGCGGTCCAGTCCGCTGCCGGCCAGGCGCTGGCTGCGCCCGCCACGCCTGCAGCCCCCGCCCCGGCAACCGGCGGTTCTGCTGTTGCCGGCGCATCCCACACCGTGGTGGCCGGCGACACCCTCGGTGACATCGCGGCACGCCACGGGGTCAGCCTGGATGCACTCCTCGCGGAGAACGGCCTGTCTCTGGCATCAATCATTTACCCCGGTGACCAGATCCTGATCCCGGGACCGGGCGCTGCTGCAGCACCTGCCGTGCCCGAGGTTCCCGTGGCCCCTGCTGTCCCTGAGGCTCCTGCCCCGGCGGCTCCCGCACCTGCGGCAACCGAGCCCTCCGGCATGGGCATCTACACCGCCTCCGCATCCATAACGCCGGCGGCCGCGCCCCAGACGGCCAGCGGTGTGGGCGCAGCGATCGTGGCTTCCGCCCAGTCGCAGCTCGGTGCCACCCAGGACTGCACCATCCTGGTGGAGCAGGCGCTCCGTTCCATCGGCAAGTCCGTCGGTGACCTCGCGCCCACGCAGTTCTACCAGTACGGCACTCCGGTCTCCTCCCCGCAGCCCGGCGACCTGATGATCAGTGGTGGCCACGTCGGCGTCTACATCGGCGACGGCCAGGCAATCAGCAGCGGCATGAACGGTGTCAACGAAACCATCGTGCACCCGGCCTCCTGGCTCACCGGCTCCACCTACGTGCGGGTGAACGCCTAACAGCGCGGATGTCCGCCCGGCCGGGCGGCAACCGGATACGGCAGCGGCGGATGCTTTGGCATCCGCCGCTGCTGCGTTTAACGGTCGTCGCCGCAGGCTCTGACGGGCGGCCGGGCGGTGCGGTCAGGCTGGCTGACGGGGCTAACTAGCTGTATTGACCACGGACGTTAGTGACGCTCGGCGTGGTTCGGTGACATGAAGAAGACCTCCGGGTGGAGTGGGGCTTGTCTAGAGTCCAATTCCACGCACGGAGGTCTTCATGTCCCACCCTAACGCTCTTCTGACGCCCCGTGGCCGGCTGCAGCTCGCGCAGTGTGTCGTTGACCAATGTTGGAGTCTGCGCCGGGCCGCGGAACGGTTCCAGGTCTCGGTCCCGACCGCTGCGCGCTGGGCTGAGCGCTACCGCGAGCATGGACCGGAAGCAATGGAGGACCGCTCCAGCCGCCCGCACTCTTCGCCTCGGCGGACTGCCACGCGTACCGAGCGGCGGATCATCGCCCTCCGTGTGAACCGCCGGTGGGGCCCTGCCAGGATCGGTTATCTGCTGGGCATCCACCCCTCCACCGTCCATCGTGTGCTGTCCCGCTACCGGCTCGCGAAACTGGCCTGGCTCGATCGCGGCACCGGCAGGGTGATCCGCCGCTACGAACACGACAAGCCCGGGGACCTGGTCCACGTCGACATCAAAAAGCTCGGCCGTATCCCCAATGGCGGCGGACACCGGGTCCTGGGCAGGACCGCCGGGTGGAAGAACAAGACCGGCACCACGGCCAACCGCCGGCCCGGCTATCACTACCTCCACAACGCCGTCGATGACCACTCACGTCTTGCCTACAGCGAGATCCTCACCGACGAGAAAAAGGAAACAGCAGCAGCCTTCTGGTCCCGGGCCAATGCCTGGTTCAACGCCCACGGAATCACCGTCCAGCGCGTCCTGACCGATAACGGGAACTGCTACCGGTCCCGCGCTTTCGCTGAAGCCCTGGGCCCGGACATCAAGCACAAACGCACCCGCCCCTACCGGCCACAAACCAACGGCAAGGTCGAACGCTTCAACCGGACCATGCTCGAGGAATGGGCCTACATCCGCCCGTACCGCTCAGAGGCCGAGCGTGTCGCCGCTTTCCCCGACTGGCTCCATGCCTACAATCACCACCGAGCCCACACCGCCCTCAAAGGTCAGACACCGGTCAGCCGCGTCACCAACCTCTCAGGTCAATACAACTAGCCGCCGTGCGGCGGCAGCGCCTGTGCGGCGCGAACGACGGCGCCCGTCACCTCTGTGAGGCCCGGCGAGTCCAGCGTCCACACCTGCCAGTAGAGCCGGAGGTCCTCGCTCCACGAAGGGTCAAGCTCCACGAGTTCGTTCTCCGGGTCCTGCTGGTCGGGCACCATGCCCCATCCCAGGCCCGCGTGCACCGATTCGACGTACTGGACCGAATCGGGAATGAAGTGCTGCGGGGGCGTGGCGTCCGGGGCGACGCGCGCGAGGACGGCGAGCTGGTGGGTGTCCTTCCGGTCGTACTGCATGACCGGGGCCGCGGCGAGGGCCTCCGGTGTGGGTCCGTCGGGAAACCAGCGGGCCACAAACTCACGTGATGCCTTCGCCCGGTACACCATGATGCCCAGCGGGCGGATAGTGCATCCCTGCACCGGCCGGGGATCCGCGGTAATCGCTGCGACGGCGTCCCCGGACCGCAGGAGATCGGCCGTGGCATGCTCATCGTCGCGAAGCAGCTCAAGGGCCACCCGCCCGCCAAGCGCAATCTCCCGGTAAGCGGCCGGCAGCCACGTTGCGATCGAGTCGGCATTGGCCACGACCGGAACCCGCAGCCGTCCGGCACCGGGCAGTCCGCCACCGTCCGCCTCCGCAGGCGCGGAACCGCGGAGGGCAAGGACCGCCTCGTCGGCGAGGAGCAGGAGCTGGCGGGCCGAGCGGAGGAGCTGCTCGCCGGCCGGCGTTGGCCGGACCGGCTTGAGGCGGCGCACCAGGACGCTTCCCACCGAGCGTTCCAGGGCTTTGATGCGCTGGCTCACCGCTGAGGGCGTGAGGCGAAGTTCGCTTGCCGCGGCATCGAAGGTTTCGTGGTCGACCACGGCGGCCAAGGCCCTGAGCTGATCGAGTTCCATGAAGAGATTCTAATGGAACTGCAGAAAAAATGAATTGTGTTTAAGATTCTCGAGCCGTACCGTCGAAGGCATGATCCCCTTCCTGACCGGTTTCGGCGCCGGCCTCAGCCTCATCGTCGCCATCGGAGCCCAGAACGCGTTCGTCCTGCGGCAGGGCCTCAAGCGTGAAGGCGTGCTGCCCGTCGTCCTCATGTGTCTCGTGAGCGATGCTGTCCTGATCTTTGCCGGCGTCGGCGGGATTGGTGCGCTCATCCAGAGCGCCCCGGTCCTGCTCACTGTGGTGCGCTGGCTCGGCGTCGCGTTCCTTCTTTCCTATGCGGTCTTCGCTGCCCGGCGGGCCCTGCGGCCCGGGGCGCTGAAGGCTGCAGATGCTCCAGGCAAGGGGACTGTCTGGTCGGCGGTGCTTACCGCCGCCGCCATCACCTGGCTCAACCCGCACGTGTACCTCGACACGCTCGTACTGCTGGGCTCACTGGCCAACACACACGGCGATCCCGGCAAATGGCTCTTCGGCGCGGGCGCTGCCACGGGCAGCGCACTGTGGTTTCCGCTGATCGGCTACGGGGCGCGCGGCCTCAGCAGCTTCTTCGCGCGGCCCGCTTCGTGGCGCATCCTCGACGGCGGTGTCGCCCTGCTCATGCTCACCCTGGCCTTCTTCGTCGCCACGGGGCACTGACACTTTCAGCACGTGCTCCCGGCGGCAAGTGCCCCGGGCCGTTTTGCCAGGCCGGGCGGCCGGCGGCCGCGTTAAGCGGCGCTCTCCGCCATTCGGTCGAGGATGCCGGTGATGACGTCCAGTGCGGCGGCCAGCTGCAGGTCGGTCGGGGCGCCGTACCCGATGACCAGGCCGTTTTCCGGCGTCCGTCCGAAAAAGTAGCTTCCAAGCGGAACGACCCGGACCCCGAGTGCCAGTGCTTCCTCGGCCAGACGCGCGGCAGGAATGTCCGGCTGGAGCCGGATGACCGCGTGCAGGCCGCCGTCGAGGGCTGCCAATTGCAGGTCTTCCCGTCCTCCGAGCCGGTCGAGCAGGAGTGCGCGGCGATGGGAGTACTGGCGCCGTGCCCGGGCGATGTGGCGCGCGAGGCCGCCGCCGGTGATGTAGTTGGCCAAGGCCGACTGCAGTACCCCGGGAACGGGTGACCCGAGGTCACGCCGGGTGTTTTTTAGGCGCTGCCCGGAGGTGCCGCGCACCACCAGGTAGCCGCACCGTAGCCAGGGGCTCAGCGACTTTGAGAAGGTGCCCACCAGGACGACTTCAGCCGAGGACGGCAACGAGGCGAGGGCGGGCAGGGGCATCCGCCGGTGCCGGAATTCACTGTCGTAGTCGTCCTCGAGGATGAGCGCCCCGTTGGCCTCAGCCCACGCCAGCAGCGCCAGCCGTTCCTGCACCGGCATCCGGCCGCCTAAGGGGTACTGGTGGCTGGGTGTCACCAGGATGGCGTCAGGGCGGGGATCAACGGACGCAAGCTGTGCCGCCTGCGGCCCGTCGACGGCAACCGGCAGGGTTTCCACTGCGGCGCCGGCCGCGGAAAGCACCCGCCGGGCCGTGGGATAGCCCGGGTCCTCCATCAGAACGCGGGGCCGGTCCGCCTGGGCACGGAGTGTTGCGACCGCCAGATGCAGGGCGTCACTGGTGCCCGCTGTGATGATGATGTCGTCGGCACTTACCGTAAGTCCGCGGGACGCGGCGAGGTGATCGGCCACGGCCGTGCGAAGGGCCGGAGTGCCCAGGGCATCCGGTAGCTCAACCTCCACCGGCTCGGCAACGGCCTGCCGCCAGGCGGCCCGCCAGTCGCGGTCCTGGAAGGGGGTGCCCGACGGTCGCCCCGGCGTGAGGTCGATGGCAGCAGTCTGTTCCGTGCCGGATCCTGCTTGCAGGCTTTCCGGGACCATGCCCCGGCCGTCCGAACGGACCGCCACGCGGGTGCCCCCGGAGCCGCGGCTTTCCAGGTACCCCTCGCCGGCCAGTTGCTCGTAGGCGCGGACCACCACCCCACGGGAGACACCCAGTCCGGCGGCAAGGCGCCGCGACGCCGGAAGCGAGTGCTCCGGCCTGAGGGTTCCTTCCAGGATGGCCTCCCGCAGCCGGGCGACCAGTTGGGCGGCAAGCGGAACGCGGCTCTGCTGGTCGAGAACCAGCGGCAGTTCAGCTTCGATCTTGGTCCTCCTAAGTTATCGATTCTTGGATCTATGCTAGGACCAATCCGGCTGTGAGCATGAAGGCTGAACCAACGCTGAACTGAAAAAGAGGACCAGTCCGTGTTTACCGGCCTTTATGCATTTCCCCTCACTCCGCTGGTCGGAGAGATCGTCGACGAAGCCGCCTTTGCGCGTCTCGTCTCGCGCTGCGCAGACGCCGGGGTGGATTCCATCGGCGTGCTGGGGTCGACGGGCATCTACACCTACCTGCTTCGCGAGGAACGCCGCAAGGTTGTGGAGGCAGCCGTTGAGGCTGCCCAGGGGATTCCGGTGGTGGCCGGCGTCGGCGCCATGCGGACCCGTGACGTGCTTGCGTGCGTCGAAGATGCCCAGGCTGCCGGCGCCTCGGGCCTGTTGCTGGCGCCGGTGTCGTATCAGCGGCTGACCGAAGAAGAGGTCTACCGTCTCTATTGCGAGGTCTCGTCCGCGTCCGATCTGCCGGTGGCCGTCTACGACAATCCGGCCACCACGGGGTTCACCTTCACCGATGAACTCCACGGCCGCATCGCCGAACTGCCCGGCATCGCCTCAATCAAGTTCCCGCCCCCGGCACCGGGCCAGGCTGCTGCCCGGATCGCCCGGCTCAGGGCGGTGGTTCCCGGCGGCGTCACACTCGGCATCAGCGGAGACTGGGCGGCAGCGGAGGCAATGCTCGCCGGGTGCGACGTCTGGTATTCCGTCATCGCCGGCCTGTTTCCGCAAACGGCCAAAGTCATTGTCGATTCCGCTGTGGCTGATCCCGCGCTTGAGGCCTCTGCCGCGCTGGAGCCCGTATGGGCGCTCTTCCGCACCTACGGGAGCCTGCGCGTCACTGCCACCATGGCCGAAGTGCTCGGCCTGGTCGAGGCGCCGTGCCTGCCCCGGCCGTTGCAAAGCCTCGACGCCGGAGGCCGCTCCAAGGTGGAGGAGGCCCTGCGCCTCTCGGGCCTCGGCTCCTGAGGACGTGCGGCATGGGTAGTTTGGATCGCAGCATGGCGGAAAAACAAGGACAGGATGCGCGGGGGCAACAAACAGAGCAGGGCCCGACCCCGGCCGGTGGCGGACTGGCCCGCTACGTGGCGGCGGCGGCGGTGGCGCGGACAGCGGATGGCGGAGCGGTCGTAGCGATTGTCCTCATGGTCACAACAGCCGGCGGGCCGGGTTGGCTCGCGGGCCTGCTCGGCGCCTGCATCACCGGGCCCCACTTGCTGGGCCCGCTGGTGGCACGGAGCCTGGACTCCTGCCGCGACGGACGCGTCCTGATCGCGTGGGCGTGCATCGTCCATGGCGCCACCTTGGCGGCTGCCGTGCTGCTGTACCCGGTGGCATGGCCGGTCACCGGCATCCTGCTGGTGGTTTCGGGGCTCGTCGGGCCGCTGTTGACCGGGGGCATCAGCAGCCGGCTTCCTGCGATCGCCGGGCAGGACCGGATCGGCCAGCGCCGCGCCCAGGGCTGGGACGTGGCCACCTACGGCATCGGCGGAACCATCGGTCCGAGCATCGTGGCCGCTGTCTCGGCATGGGCCGGCGCCACTGTGGCCGCACTCATTCTTTCTGCGGCCACACTGGTTGCGGCCGGCGTCGTGCGGTTGCTGCCCTACGCCCCTCCCGCCGCGGCGTCAGCCGACATTCCCGGCCCGTTCCGGACGCTCCGGATCATGGTTTCCTCCGGCCGGCTCCGAAGAATGCTGTACCTGACCGTGACGGTGGCGTTCTCAGTCGCTGCGCTGCCCATCACAGCCGTCGCCTCCGCCGCCATGTTCCAGGTCCAGCCGGCCGCCGCCGGTGTCCTGACGGCCGCTTACGGGCTGGGCGGACTGGCTGGCTCGGCGGCCGTGATGCTCCGGCCGCTGCGCGGTGATGCCGACCGGCTGGTCACCCGGCTCGCTGTGCTGGTAGCCGCGGCGCTCGCCGTGGCCGCACTGTCGGTGTCCTTTGTGCCGGCCGTTGCCGCCTATGCGGTCGCCGGGCTTCTGAACTCATACTTCTTCGCCGCCACACTGGCCGCCCGCAGCGAGTTTGCTCCGCCGCACGTCCGCGGGCAGGTCTTCGTCTGGGTTGGTGCCCTAAAGATCGCCGCCGGGTCCGCAGGCACGGTGGCGGCCGGCGCGGTCATGAGCCCGGAGCCCCGGCTTCCGCTGTTCCTGGTCTCCGCCTTCATTCTGGCCGTGGCCGCTGCCTCGGTCCTGGACCGCCGGAGCGCCGAATGGCCGGAGGCCGCGCCCTGAGCCACTTATTGCGGGCAGAGGGCATGAGGAACTTGCGGCCGGATTGGCGGGTTCGTCCCCAGAACCGGGGAACGCGGCTACGATGTGAGTTCCAAGGGCTTTCGGGCCCTCCGCCGCAGCTGAAGGACGCCATGACAGCCCAGAACGCTTCCTCGCCGCCACGGGCCGCCGTGGTGGTCAACCCCGCCAAGGCTGTTGGCGCCGACCTCAAAGCCTCGCTGTACCGGCTGTGCGAAACACAGGGCTGGGCCGAGCCAATGTGGCTGGAGACCACACCGGAGGACCCGGGCGTCGGGCAGGCGAGGGAGGCACTCGAGGCGGGGGTCGACGTCGTTATGGCCGCGGGCGGCGACGGCACCGTCCGGTGCGTGGCAGAGGCGCTGGCCGGAACGGACACACCCATCGGGCTGGTGCCGCTGGGGACCGGCAACCTGCTGGCCCGCAACATGGGGGTGGACATCACCGACCCCATTTCCGCCGCCTACGACGTCCTGAACGGCACCGAACGGACGGTGGACGTCGCCAGGACCACCTTTGACGGGTCCGACGGCGAGAACGTGTTCCTGGTGATGGCCGGCGTCGGCTATGACGCAGCGATCATGGCCGATACTGTCGACGCCCTGAAGGACCGGATGGGCTGGCTCGCCTACGTTGAAGCGGGGATCCGCAAACTGCCCGGCAAGCCGGTCAGGGCCACGGTCCGCGTGGAAGGCAAGCACCCGGTCAAACGGCGGATCCGCAGCGTGATGGCCGGAAACTGCGGCCGGATCATGGGCGGCATCGAGATTTTCCCGGAAGCCAAGATCGACGACGGCGTGCTGGACCTGCTGGTCCTGGCCCCCAAGGGGCACTTTGGCTGGCTCGGCGTTGCGGCCGGCATCTTCGGCCGCCGGAAGAACCAGAAGGAATCTGCAGAGTATTTCCAGGGCAAGAAGGTTGAAGTGACGTTGGAACAGGCGGAGGAGTTCCAGCTTGACGGCGACCACGTAGGCACCGTCAAACACCTCACCATCTGGGTGGACCCGGGGGCTCTGAAAGTCCGGATGTAGTGCGCTGCTGGCGGCTCCCAAGCCGCCAGCAGCGCAGGGTCAGTCCGCGAGCAGCCGGCCCCACTTTGGCGCGAGCAAGGGGGACCCGGCGAGTTTGAGGCAGTGCCAGAGCGTGACGGCCACGGAGTCGAGCACCGGAACACCCGTGCCCGCTTCGATCTCCGCCGCGATGTTGGCGCCGTACAGGTTGGTGCAGAGGTAGATCAGCGCGTCGGGGGCGTCAGCCGCAAGCTCCAGGGAGCCCGGACGCATCTCGTCGTCGGTGACCCGGCCGAAGGACTCGTTGTCGCTCAGGCCCAGGCAGCGGTGGCTCACGGTCTTGATGCCGTCCCGCTCGTAGGAGCCGATGATGGCGTGGTTGACGTCCTCCGTGTACGGCGTGAACAGGCCGATCCGCTCCGTGCCGAACGTGCGGAACGCCTCCAGGTACGCCAGCGTGGACGTCGTGGCGGGAATGCCGGTGGCGTCGGTGATCTCGTGGACCAGGTCGCGGTCATGCCCGGATCCCAGCCACGAGCCGGAGGTGCCGTTCCACGCGATTACGTCCACGTCCGCCGTCGCCAGCAGCCGGGTGGCCTCGCGCATGACGGCCGGGTCGAACTGCCTGTCCGATGAGTCGTCCAGCGCGATCCGGGTGACCGGGATCCGGGTGAAATGGATGGTGACATCGGTGCGGTCGCCCAGGATCCGGTAGCTCTGCGGCTCCAGGCACGTGTTGGAGGACGGCACGATCATGCCGATCCGGGTGTTGCGTTTGACGGCGGTCATGGCGTGCTCCTAGAGGGTGGCGGGGGACAGATCAGCAATGGCGGCGTGGTGTTCCCGGAAGCCGTTCCGGGCCACGAAGCGGCCCACGGCCCCCGGATCATGGAAGCCCTCCCGGTCCAGCACCACCCGGCCTGCGGAAACCACGACGGCGGGCCACCCCGCCAGTGTGCGGCCGTCGAACGGCGAGAAGTCGGTGCCCATGTGCAGCGCGCCGCCGTCCACGGTCCGCTGCTCGGCGGGATCGAAGAGCACGAGGTCCGCGTCGAAGCCCTCGGCGACGGCGCCCTTCCCCGGCAGGGCGTTGATGCGCGCCGGGCCGGCGGAGAAGACCTCCACGAACTCCTCGACAGTGCTGCCGGCATCAGCCATGGCCGTGAACGTGACGGGCATGCGGGTCTCCACGCCGGGCAGCCCGTGCGGCATGGCGCGGACGTCATCGGTGCGTTCCCGCTTCTGCGTCAGGTCATAGCAGGAATGGTCCGAGGACACGGTGTGGATGGCGCCGGCCGCGAGCCGCTCCTTGAGCGCGGCAACGGTTTCCGGGCTGCGCATGGGCGGGCAGCAGGCGTACCACTCCGGGAAGGCCGAGCCGTAGACGGTGTCATCGAGCGTGAGGTAGTGCGGGCAGGTTTCCGAGTAGGCCTCCTGGCCGAGGGACCGCGCTTCGGTGACCAGGTCCACTGCCCCCGGCGTGGACTGGTGGACGAAGTACACGGGAGCCTTGGTGTACGCGGCCATGGCCAGGGTTTCCTTCACGGAGATTTCCTCGGCCAGTTCGGGACGGGTCCTGTGCAGGTGCTCGATGCCGATCCGGCCGTCGTCGGCGTGCTGTGCGGTGCAGTCGCTGATGATGGGATCGTGCTCGGCGTGGATGTAGGTGAGCCCATCCAGCCGGACCATTTCACGCATTACCTTCAGGATCGTGTCACCGTCGGCCATGGTGGTGCCGCGGTTGGTGGTGTACATCTTCACGGAGCGGACGCCCTCGGCGGCGAGCTGTTCGAGCTGCCACGGCACGGTCTCGTCCCAGCTGATGACGGAGCCGTGAAGCGCCACGTCGCAGCGGGACTCTTGAGCCAGTTCCTTCTTGTTGAGCACTGCCGCAAGCGGGGTTTCGCGGGCGTCGCGGGGGATGCCAAAGTCGATGATCGTGGTGGTGCCGCCCCAGAGGGCAGCGGTTGAGGTGGTTCGGTAATCGTCCAGGGTGCGGAACCGGCCGGTCACCTGGGCCACGTGGCAGTGTCCGTCCACGCCGCCGGGGATCACCAGCAGGCCGCCGGCATCGATGGTGCGCAGCGCCTCGGGTGCGGGTTCTGTGGCGTCAACGAGCTGGCTGATGCGGCCGCCGGTCATCACCACGTGGGCCTGCCGGCGGCCAAAGCTGTTGACCACGGTGCCGTTGGCGATGACGAGTTCGGGGATGCGGGACATCGTTGTCCTCCTGACTGGGAAGCTGATGGGTTTAGTTGGTGGGGGCCGCGGCGTTTGCCGCCGTCTGGGCGGCGGTGAGGGCGGCGTCGAGATGTTCTGACAGGCCCTTGCGGGCCTTGACGGGCGGCGGGACGAAGGCGCCGGCCCGGTGCAGGCCGGACTGGAGTTCGACGATGGCCTCGGCCATCTTGATGCCGGCGGAAATGCCGTCCACCACGGGAACCGGGATCTGGCCGCGGAGTTCGCGGGCCAGTCCCGCCAGGGGCGCGCCGGCGAGGATGACGACGTCGGCCCCGTCCTCGCTGACCGCCTGGCGGCTGAGTGCCAGGAGGGTTTCCTTGAAATCCTGCTGCACGGAGCCGATGCCGTTCAGGCTTTCGTTGATGGAGCGGATGGAGGCCAGCCGCCCGCGGAGGCCGAAGTGCTCCACACAGTCCCGGTACCACGGGCGGATCCGGTCGGAGATGGCAATGATGGAGAAGCGCTGCCCCTGCAGTGCGGCGGCGCAGAGGGCGGCCTCGGTGATGCCGATGACCGGCACATCTGTAAGTTCCTTCAGGGCGGGCATCCCCGGGTCGCCGAAGGCGGCCACCACGATCCCGTCGATCCGGTCTTCCGGGGAAGGGTCCGCGGTGTGTTGGGCGATGATCTCGGCGACGGCGCCCGCCGCGATGAGCGACTCAAAGCGCGTTTCGATGTATTCCACCCCGTGGCCGGCGGTGCGGACCACAAGGCTGGTGCCGGGGGACGCGGAGCGCCGGGCCTCGGACTCGATCAGCGCGGTGACGTCCTCGCTGATGTTCGGGTTGATGACGAGAAGCTTCATTTTTTCTTCCGGTGCAGGGCTGGTTCCGTTTTCTGGAAGTCCTCGGGGAACTGTTCGCGGTACTTGCCGATGTGTGAGGCCGACTGGGCGGCGGCGCGGTCGGGGTCGCCGCTGGCGATGGCCTCGTACAGGTCCCGGTGTTCCTGGATCAGTTCCGGCAGGTCGCTCACGTGGCGGAACAGCCAGTGCATGCGCCCCTGCAGTGGTTCCAGCGCGGATTTGAGAAAGTTGTTGTCGGCGATGCCGGTGATCGCGTCGTGGAATTCGCTGTTGGCACGGTGTGCCTCAATGACGGCGCCCTTGGCCAGGCAGCGGGCGGCCTCGTCCAGCAGCCCTTTCAGGTGCCCGAGGTCCTCAGTCGTGGCACGGGTGGCGGCGAGCCGGCAGGCCAGCACCTCCAGGGACTGCCGGACGTCGAAGAGGTCCTCGACATCCTTGGCGCTGAGGGTGCTGACTTCGGCACCCCGTGCCCCGCGGTCGCTGATGAGCCCTTCCTGGCGCAGCATCCTCAGCGCTTCCCGGACGGGAAGGCGGGAGACGTTGAATTCGGCCGCGAGGTCCCGTTCCACCAGCCGGGTGCCGGGAACGTAATGCCCCTCGAAGATCCTGGTGCGGAGCGTGTCCCGGACAGCCTCGCGGAGGGGGCGTTCCTTGTCCTGGGTGTCTTCTGCGGTAAGCATGGTGCTCCATTCGGATTCTTGGTGGGGCTTGCGTTCCCGGCCGGCGGGGTTGGGGCTTGCTGCCCAGCTTAGACAGGCAGCCGCTTGTTGTAGTTCAGGGTGAGCACCGAGGCCCCCATGATGATCGCGGATCCCACGAAGTAGAGCAATGCCCAGGTGTAGGAGCCCGTGGCGCCGACGATCAGGCCGACGGCGATCGGGGTGACGAAGCCGGAGATGTTGCCGCTGAAGTTCATGGCGCCGCCGAGGACACCGGCGTTCGTCCGGCCGCCCAGGATGGACGGGATGCTCCAGAAGAGCCCCACCCAGCGGAGGAAGAACATCACCACGGAAAGAAGTACGACGGCGGTGGTCGGGTCGGCGACAACGGTCACGCCGATGAGGCCGCCCACCACCACGACGCTGGAAATGCCCAGCAGCGTCCGCATGACGCGGTTGGCGGAGGCACCGGCGGCGCGCCACTTGTCGGCGATGGTGCCGCCGAGGATCTCGCCGACGAAGCCGGCGCCGAAGATCACGAACGTGGACCAGCCGATGGTCTTCAGGTCGAAGCCCTTGGCCTGGGCGAGGTACAGCGGTCCCCAGGTGAGCAGGCCGTAGAACACGCCGTTGAAGCCCAGCCAGCCAAAGCACATGGCCCAGAAGGAACGGAACTTCAGGTAGGGGAGGAGGGCGCGCTTGCCCTTGCTGCCGTCCAGCTCGGCCTCGGCGTCCTCCTCGGCGTGGGACGCTTCGATGTACTCGGCCTCGGCATCATTGACGCCGCGGTGCTGGCGGGGGTTGTCGCGGACGTACCACCAGACGGCCAGGCCCATGAGCACGGTGGCCGCGCCGGCGATGATGAAGGCGGTGCGCCAGCTGCCGGTGGAGGCGATGAGCCCGGCGATGATGATGCCGCCCAGCCCCGCACCGAGGGGAGCGCCGGCGTCAAGGATGGTGGCACCGCGGCCGCGCTCGGACTTGTGCATCCAGATGGCGTTCAGCTTGCCGCCGGCCGGCATGACGCCTGCCTCGGTGACGCCGATGCCCAGCCGGGCGATGAACATGCTGAGGAATCCGCCGGCCAGGCCGGAGGCCGCGGTGGCGGCACCCCAGCCGACGCAGGAGGCGGTCATGACCTTGCGCGGACCAAATTTGTCGATCAGCCAGCCGACCGGAATCTGCATCAGGGCGTAGGTCCAGAAGAAGGCGGAAAGCAGGAGGCCCACGAGCTCCGGGGCGAGGTTGAACTCCTTTTGGATGATGGGCAGTGCCACCGAAATGGAGCCGCGGTCGATGTAATTGACGGCGACAAGGACGAGCAGCAGCAGGAAGAGTTTCCAGCGGACGTTGGTGCGCCGTTGCACTCCGTCCTTTCCGGGCTTGCTGCCGCGGGTATCGGTGGATTGGGCCTGGGATGTCACTGCTTCAGTATCTGGGAGAGACACAGCTTCTCCTTTGCGGGAAGGGTGCGGACGGGAAAGGGGGATGAGTTATTAGGGGGCGGTGCGGCCGCGGTCGGCAGGTGGTTCCGGGCTGGCGCTTCTTTGGGGCCCCGGCAAGTGACTTCTGCCTTTGGGATCCCGCTTTGGGATCCCAAATTCAAGGTAAGGAGTGGCGTGGGACACTGTCAAGGGATTTCGGAAAAGACGGCCGCGGCCCTCCAAAAAACCAATTGTGACTGCCGCCGGACGGCAAGACATCGAAAGGAAGTACGAATGAAGACGGTCCGACTTGGAAACTCCGGCCTGGAAATCAGTGCCGTTGTCCTGGGCATGATGAGCTACGGCGATCCGGGTAAGGGGTCGCACTCGTGGAGCGTGGGACTCGATGAAGCCAGGCCCTTTGTACGGCGCGCCTATGAAGCCGGGATCACCACGTTCGACACCGCAAATGTGTACTCAGCCGGCTCGAGCGAGGAGATCACCGGCATCCTGCTCAAGGAACTGGCCCCCCGTGAAGAGGTCCAGATCGCCACCAAGGTCCACGGCCGGATGCGCCAGGCGCGCAACGGGGCCGGGCTGAGCCGGGCAGCGATCATGCAGGAGATCGATGCGTCCCTCACCAGACTCGGCACCGACTACGTCGACCTCTACCAGATCCACCGCTACGACCCGGTGACCCCGATCGAAGAGACGATGGAGGCCCTGCACGACGTCGTGAAGGCGGGCAAGGCGCGGTACATCGGGGCGTCAAGCATGTGGGCGTGGCAGTTCGCGCAGATGCAGCATGCCGCGGAGCTGCACGGCTGGACCAGGTTCGTGTCGATGCAGGACCAGTACAACCTCCTCGAGCGGGAGGAAGAGCGCGAAATGCACCCGTTCTGCCAGGCGACCGGGGTGGGCGTCATCCCCTGGAGCCCGCTGGCGCGCGGAAACCTGACCCGGCCGTGGGGTGCTGCCGGATCCGGGACCCGGCAGGACACCGACGAGTTCGGCAAGGGACTGTACAAGCAGGACGAGCACGCGAACAAGGCCATCGTCGACGCCGTCGCCGCCGTCGCGGACGAACGCGGCGTGCCGATGGCACAGATCGCTCTTGCCTGGAGTGCGGGCAAGTCCGCCGTCACCGCACCGATCATCGGGGCGACCAAGGAGCGCCATATCGACGACGCCGCTGCCGCCGTCGAGCTTGACCTGACCGAGACGGAGGTCCGGCGCCTCGAGGAGAGCTACACGCCCCGCAACCCCTCTGGCTTCTGACCTGCCCGCAGGGGCTCCCTGTGCGCCAGGATTTCGGCGAGCTCGGCGAGCCGGTGGGCGCGGGCCGATTCGGCGGGTGTAAACGGCTCGCCGGGACGGAAGAAGGTGATGGGCCCGTGCCAGGCGGTGGGAATCTTCAGGATGGTGCCGGCGTCGTTCGTTTCGGCGCCGCTGGCCTGGACGTGACGGGCTGACTCGCTGCCGGGGTCGAGGATCCTGGCGGACAGCAGTTCCGCCACCGCCAGCGGAAGTTCCCCCGGAGCGGCGGCGATCCGGGCGGCCAGGCTCAGGGCCTTGGTCTGGCCGTCGGCCATGGCCAGGGCGGTGGTGGGCCAGACCTGGGTGCTCCGTCCGCCGCCGTCCGCCAGCGCCTCCAGCAGCTGGCGCTCGCTGACCCCGCCCGGGGCGGACAGCACGAATTCGTCCATGACCCCGCCCCGGATTGGGTGGACGTGGATGCCCAGGATGTTGGTGTCCAGCAGCGCCAACGACCTGGTGATCCGCTTGAGGGAGCCGGGCTCGTCGCGGAGAACGGTCCTGGCCCGCCACAGTGCAGGGGCCGTGCCAAGCCTCCGCCGGTGGCGGAGTGCAGGGGCGTGGAGCCACCGCCGCAGGATCCGTGCGGCGGACGGTTCGGCCACCCAGATCACCAGGACGGTGGCCGTCAGCGTCAGGACCAGCACTTTGGCCACGTAGGGCAGGTGCGTCTGGACTACCAGCGCGTGCACCAGCAGTTCGATCGGGAGCATGACGGCGACATTGGCCAGGGTGAGGCGGGTCTTGGTCGGCTCGGGCATCTGCCCGCAGACTTCACAGCTGAGTTCGGAGGGCTTCATGCTGCCAGCCTGCCCGGCGCCTGTTACAGGAGGATTGCCCAGGCGTTCCGATCCCGCGAAACATCCGTCCGACTGGAGTTTTTGTACAGATAATGGCCTCTGATGGGGCTTTTTCGGCCAATATCTGTACAAAAACTCGGCTCCTTTCCGGGCCTCTGGCCAGCCTCCGGCCCGGTACCTAGACTGAAGGGACCAGCGTGCGGAGCTCCCGTACAACGGCCTGCTCGCACGAAAAAAAGTCGACTCGTGGAGAGCACCGCCATGTCCATCAGCATCAGTCCAGGCCATACACGCCGCCGTGCCGCCGCGGGATTCCTCGCCCTCGCCGCGCTTCTGGTCCCCGCGCCGGTCGCTTCCGCCGGGGACACGGATTCAGACGATGTTGCCCCGGTCATCCTGCTCGACGGCGCCAAGGGCGCCGAAGGCATCGCGGCCGCCGGCAGCACCAGGTTCTTTGCCGGTGACCTCATCACCGGGGACATCTACCGCGGCGACATCCGCAGGGACAAGGCGACCAGGTTCATCGATGCGCCCGAGGGCAGGATGGCCGTGGGCATGAAGGCGGACCGGCACAACGACCTGCTGTTCGTGGCCGGCGGCCCGACCGGCCAAGCCTACGTATATGACACGGACACGGGAAAAACGGTGAGGACCTACCAGCTGACCAAGAATGAAGCCTTCATCAACGACGTGGCGCTCACGGACCGCGGCGCCTGGTTCACCAATTCGCGCCAAGGTGAGCTGTACTTCATCCCGGTGGACGACGACGGCGACCTCGGCAGCGTCCGCACGCTGCCCCTTAAGGGCCCTGCGGCAGATACCAGCAAGCAGTTCAACCTCAACGGCATCGCCTACTCGCGCGACGCGCGCCGCCTGGTTGTGGCCCACTCCGGCAACCAGACGCTGTACACGGTCAGCCCGCGCACCGGCAACAGCACCGAGATCACCGGTGTGAAGGTGGCCAACGCCGACGGCGTCCTCGTCAAGGGAGACACCGTCTGGGCCGTGCAGAACTTCTCCAACCAGATCAGCCGGCTGCGCGTGAATTTCCACGAGTCGACGGCAAAGCTGCGTGAGGTCATCACCAGCCCGAACTTCAACATCCCGACGACGGCCGCACTGTTCGATGACACCCTCGCCGCCGTCAACGCCAAATTTGGAGTGCCGGACGCCACGACCTTCGAAGTGGTCACCGTGGACGCACGCACCAACGCCACCAGGTAGGGCCGTCCCGCCCTAAAGCCGCGCCCCCTTAAACTGGTAAGCGGACGCCAGGGCCGCCGTCGTCAGTTCCAAACTGCAACGAAAGGCGCGATTCCCCCTTGAAGCTGCTGGCCGAGATGTTCACCCTTGCCCCGGCAAACAAGGACCATCATGTTGCCACGCGGTGTGCCGTGGGCGTCTTCGTGCCGCTGATCACCCTCGTGCTGCTGGGCCGCCTGGACCTGGCGATTTTTGCGTCCTTCGGCGCCTTCACCGGGATCTACGGCCGCGGCGAGCTGCACCGCAAGCGTTTCTTCATCCAGGTCCGGGCCGGCGCGCTCATGCTGCTGGTGATTCTCCTGGCCACCCTGACCGCCCGCGCCGTGCACGCCGGCGGTGTCTCCCCGGTGGCCAGCACCTGGCTGCAGGTGCTGGCCACCACGCTCGTGGCCGGCGGCTGCTCGCTGGTGATCGCCCGGTGGCGGCACCGGCCCGCCGGCTCGCTGTTCCACATCTTCGCGTTTGCCGCGATCGCGTCCATTCCCAGCCAGCCACCGCTCTGGCAGTGCATGCTGGTGTCCGTCCTGACCACGATCTTCTGCCTGGCGGTGGGGCTGTCATCCCGCGTATTGCGCAGCCACCGGACCCCGTGGGAGATGCCGCCGCCCGTCCGGCTGACCGCCGAGGAGAAGCGGGCAGCCAGTCTTGAGGCGCTCGGCTACCTCGTGGCCGCCGGACTCGCCGGCACCCTGGCCACCCTCGTTGGTCATCGGCTCGGCTTCGGGCACAACTACTGGGCCATGGTGGCGGCGGTGGTTCCGCTGGTGGGACGCACCACGCGGCACCGCATCGCCCGCGGTGTCCAGAGGATCATCGGCACGGTGCTGGGGCTGATCCTGCTGGCGGGCATCCTGTTGCTGCAGCCCGTGCCCTGGCAGACCGTCCTGGTGATCGCCATCTGCCAGTTCGGTGCCGAGCTCTTCATCGCCCGGAACTACGTGCTGGCGCAGATCTTCGTGACGCCACTGGCCCTGAGCTCCACACTGCTCGTCTCACCTGCAGCGCCCGGCATCCTGCTCCGGGACCGCATCGTGGAGACGGTCATCGGCGCTGCAGTCGGAATCGCCGTGGTGCTGGCGCCCGCCGTGTGGACCCGGCTGGCGCGGCGGGCGCCGGCGGGGGTAGCGGGGCGGTAAAACGCTATTCGGCCACCCGCCGCGCCCGCGGGGGCCGGTTGCCGGGTTTAGGAACGCCCGACGCCGGACGCCTGGCCGGGCGCCGGCGCGATGGCGTGGGGGACGGTCACCAAAGCGAGCACACCCAGCAGCGCGGCACCGGCGAAGACGTAGAAGCCCCACGGGTAGGCGACGCCGGCGGCGACCAGCGTTCCCGCGACGGCCGGTCCCATGATCGCGCCAAGACGCCCGACTCCCGCCGCGAAACCCAGGGCCGTGCCGCGGAGCCGTGCCGGGAAGAGCTGGCTGACCCAGGCGTAGACGAGGACCTGCGAGCTGAAGACGAAGACGCCGGTCACGAACACGGCAGCGTTGAGCAGGAATTCGCTCTGCATCTTGATGCTGAGGACGGCGAGGAAGAGGGCGGACAGGCCGAACCAGAGGAGCACGATTTTCTTGGTGCCGTGCTTGTCGGCCAGGATGCCGGCCACGATCAGGCCCACAACCGCGCCCACGTTGAGCACCAGCAACAGCACCAGGCCGGTGCTCACGGTGTACCCGGCGGAGGACATGAGCTGCGGCAGCCAGGTGTTCAGGCCGTACACCAGCAGGAGCCCCATGAAGGATGCCACCGCAATTCCCAGGGCAACCAGCGGATACGGCTTGCGGGTGAGGTCGCGGAAGCTGGCACCGTCGTCGGTCTGGTCGGCTGCCAGCAGTGACGCCGGCGCGGCCTCGGGCTCTGCCGCCGGAACGGCGATGTGACGGTGCGGCCGGGCCGGCCCGCCCCGCCGGGCTTCTGCGGTTTCACCGGCGGCAATGATTTCGCCCTTGACCTCCGTGCCGGCTTCGACCAGGGGCAGGGTCTCAGGCAGCCTGAACCACAGGAACGGCACCAGCACGAACCCGGCAACCCCTCCCACCACGAACATGATGCGCCAGTCCGGCACCACCAGGATGGCCAGGAACGCGGTGGCCACGGCACCCACGTGATAGCCGGTCATGGTCCGGGTGGTGGACTTTCCTGCCGTTCCGGCCGGGGCGTAGTCGTTCATATAAGCGAGGGCCGCGGGCAGGCAGGCGCCGAGCCCCACGCCTGCGAGCAGCCGGAAGATACCGAACATGGCGACGTTGGGGGCGAAGACCACTGCGAGGGTGAACAGGGAGAACCAGGCGACGCACGCAACCAGCAGCCGGCGGCGTCCGAAGCGGTCCGAGAGCGGTGCGATGAAGAGCGCTCCGATGCCCACGCCGACCAGGGAGATGGTGGCGGCATAGGTGGCTCCCACGGCGTCGAAGCCGAGGTCCTGGGTCTTGATCAGAGTGGGAATGACGGTGCCCAGCACCACCAGGTCGAATCCGTCCAGCACCATGGCCAGCCAGCAAAGCCAGACGGGCCATTGGGAGCGGCGGGCAACAGAGAGCGTTGACATGGGAACCTCATTGTCCGGGTAGAGCTTTTTATGGAGTCGACGGCGGGGCTGCAGCTGCCGGTCTCGCATTTCGACATGAGAGTTGTATCACCAGGGGGTGTAATCTGGGACAACTCAAACCATTCAATGGAAGCGGGAGTGCGGTGGCCAATTCGGTTTCCGGGGATTCGGTGGTGGACCGCGTGGTGCGTGTCATCGCTGCGTTCCCTGCCGGCGCCACGGTCCTGCAGCTGTCCGAGCTGGCGGAGCGCGCGGATCTTCCCCTCACCACCGCCCACCGGCTGGTGCGGCAGCTTGCTGCGCACGGGCTCCTGGAAACGAGTCCGGGCGGGTCCGTTCGGCTGGGGCTGCGGCTGTGGGAGCTGGTGAACCGCAATTCACCGACGCTGGCACTCCGGCAAGCGGCGATGCCGTTCATGGAGGACATCCAGCACGTCCTCAACCAGAACGTAAACCTGGCGGTGCTCGAGGGCTGGGAGGCCCTCTTCGTGGAACGGCTCTCGCGCCGCGGATCAGTTGCCAACCGCGCCCAGATCGCGGGCCGGATGGCAGTCCACGTGTCATCGGCCGGGCTGGCACTGATGTCGCACCAGCCCAAGCACGTCCAAGTCGAGTACCTGGACCAGTTTGCCGATCCCGCCGGAAAGGTGAGCCGTGAGGAGGTGCGTGCCCTGCTGGCCGAGGCTGCGAACCAGGGGTTCGCCGAACTGGCAGGCGTGATCGATCCGGACACCTGGGGTATTGCCGTTCCCGTCCTGAACGGCCAGAAGCGCGCCGTGGCGGCGATCGGCGTCGTCGTTCCCCTGCGGGAGATGCGCATGCAGGCCCTGGTGCCGGCGCTCCAGACGGCGGCGCGGGGCATTGCGCGCCGGCTCAGCGAAGGTGCCGGCTGACGTCATTCGGCGCATGTGCTTCCATTCAGCGGAATAGCTGTAACGCCGAACACAGCTCCCGGCGCACACTGTTAGCCAGCAACCACCTTCCGCCCGGGCCCCGGCCTTTGGGCACACGCGACGGAGCGAGGAACACCATGGCACGACAGATCATCACCACCCAGGTGGCCATTCTGGGCGCAGGCCCTGCGGGGCTCATGCTGTCCCACCTGCTCGCCAAGGCCGGCATCGAATCGACCGTGATCGAAGTCCGCAGCCGCCAGGAAATCTCCGAGACAGTCCGCGCCGGCATCCTGGAGCACGGCACAGTGAACATGCTGGTGGAGGGCGGCGTGTCCGACCGTGTGCTGCGCGAAGGTGACCGGCACGACGGGATTGAGCTCCGGTTCAACGGCGAGAGCCACCGCATCGACTTCAAGGAACTGGTGGGGGAGTCGGTCTGGCTGTACCCGCAGACCGACGTCTTCATGGACCTCGCCGCCCGCAGGGAAGCCGACGGCGGCGACGTGCGCTACAGCGTCACCGACACCACCATCCACGGCATCGAGGACAATCCCAAGGTTTGGTTCACCGACGCTGACGGCACGGAGTACGAGCTGCAGGCGGATGTCATCGCCGGGGCGGACGGCTCACGCAGCCACTGCCGTTTCCAGATCCCCGAGGCGCACCGCAAGTGGTACTTCCACGAGTACCCGTTTGCATGGTTCGGGATCCTCGCCGAGGCACCCCGCAGCTCCGACGAGCTGATCTACGCCAACTCCGAGAACGGCTTTGCCCTCATCAGCCAGCGCACCGAAACCGTGCAGCGCATGTACTTCCAGTGCGACCCCAAGGAAAGCGTCGCCGACTGGAACGACGAGAGGATCTGGGCCGAGTTCCGCAGCCGGGTCAACGGCAACGGCTTCGAACTCAAGGAAGGCCCGGTCATCGACAAAATGGTCCTGCCCTTCCGCAGCTTCGTGCACACCCCCATGAGGCACGGCAAGCTGTTCCTGGCCGGCGACGCCGCGCACACCGTGCCGCCGACGGGCGCCAAGGGCCTGAACCTGGCCATCCATGACGTGAAGGTGCTGTTCGAAGGGCTCGACAGCTACTACAACAGCGGCTCCACGGCATTGCTGGACTCGTACAGCGACCGGGCCCTGGACCGGGTATGGAAGGCCCAGCAGTTCTCCTACTGGATGACCACCATGCTGCACACCCCCGCCGACGCCGGCGACTTCGCCCGGGCCCGCCAGCTCGGCGAACTGAACTCCGTGGTGTCCTCCCGGCACGGCCAGGCGTACCTTGCCGAGGCCTACACCGGCTGGCCCTCGGCCTAGCCGCGCCGTCGAGCCGGTGGCTGCCCGGGTGGCGTCCCGCCGTCGGGCTTAACATCGGTCCATGGAAGCCATAACCATCATCGGCGGCGGCATCGCCGGCCTCGCGCTCGCGGCCGGCCTGGACCCGCAGCGCTTCGACGTCGCCATCCATGAGCAGCGGTCCGGTGTGCCGGCGGTGGAGACGTCACTGGCCATGTGGCCGGAGGCGCCGGCGGCACTGGCGGTTCTCGGCGTGCTGCCGCAGATCAGGGAGGCGGGGACCACCTTCGGCGGGATGGCCCTGCGCGACGCCGCCGGCACTGCCCTGGTGGCACCCGAGGTGCGCGGGGTCATGGGCGTCTCGCGCGCGGACCTCATCCGGATCCTCGACGCCGCCGTGCCCGCCTCCGTGCACCGTGTCGAGGGCAGAGTGGATGATATCCCCGCCACAGGACCGCTGGCATCGGGCCTGCTGGTGGGGACTGACGGCGTGCACAGCGTGGTCCGCCGCGCCTTCTGGGGCACCAGGTCGCAGGCCAGGCTGACGCCGTACCTGGCATTGCGCGGCGTCCTTCCGGCGCCCGTCCAGGACAACGCCGGCGGGGAATACTGGGGGCGCGGACAGCTGTTCGGCATCACGCCCGCGGCGGGCGGCAGGACCTACTGGTACGCCTCGTTCCGCTCCGGCCTGGGCCCGGCAGGCGTCGATGTTGCCCAGGCCCTGGAACAGGCACAGGAGTGTTTCGCCGGAAGCGCGCCGGCCGTCCGGACCGTTTTGGAGCAGGCCACGCCAGAGGCCACGCTCGCGCAGCGGATCTGGACCACGCCCGGCCTCCGCAGCTTCATGCGGCCGGGCGCCGTCCTGGCCGGCGACGCCGCCCACGGCATGACGCCGAACCTTGGCCGCGGCGCCTGTGAGGCGATCGTGGACGCTGTCACGCTGGCGGAGCTTCTGAATGCCAGGCCCCTGGAAGACGCGCTCAGGGCCTACAACCGGCAGCGCGCGCTTCGGACCCAGCTGCTCAGGCTGGCCTCCTCCGCGATGGCGGGCGTAGCCCTCACCGAACGGGGACAGCCGCTGCGCGACCGGCTGCTGAAGCACGCCGCGCCTTAAAGCTCACGGCGCGTAGTGAACGGACGACGGCGGGCCGCTAGTCCTGCTGAAGCGTTTCGGTGAGGTGGTGGGTGGGGATGCGGTCGCGGTCGTACGTGATTTCGGTGTAGCCGTGCGGTTCCGGCTTGCCGGTGGGGCTCAGGTTCACGAACACGATCTCCTCGATCGTGAGGATGCTCTGCCGCGTGATCATGTTGCGGACCTCGGCTCGCATGGTCAGGGATGTGCGGCCGAAGCGCGTGGCGGTCAGGCCCATCTCGATCAGGTCACCCTGGACCGCGGAGCTGACGAAGTTGATTTCGGAGATGTACTTGGTGACCGCGCGGCCGTTGCCCAGCTGCAGGATGGCATAAATCGCCGCTTCCTCATCGATCCACTTCAGCAGGCTGCCACCGAACAGCGTGCCGTTGGCGTTGAGGTCCTCGGGCCGCACCCACTTGCGGGTGCGGAACGTGATGTCTTTGGTTTCCATAGCGCGAGATTAGCCGACGGCGGCCTGCCCCACCGGAGTGTGACGGCCGCCGTCGTTGTTCGAAACCGCGGCGGCTCAGGCCATGGCCGTGTGCGCTGCGCTGCGGGAATTGAGCTTCTTGGCGAAGCAGTACGAGTGCTCGACGCCGATGTACGGGCCGAAGTTGGGAACCTGGCTGAAGCCGGAGTTCGCGTAGAAGTTGCGGCCGTCAGTCTGCACCGAGCCGGCCTCCGCCGTGACCCGGGTAATGCCCTGGGCAAAGGCCTCGGCCTCGAGGGCAGCCAAGATGGAGCTCGCCACGCCTGAACCGCGGGTGTAAGGCAGAACGTAGAGGCGCTTGATTTCCGCAGTCCCGGAATCGAGCAGCCGCAGGCCGCCGCAGCCCACCGGCTGGCCTGACCCCTTGTCGTAGGCTACGAGGAACACCGCAGTGTCCGCCTCGGACGGTTTGGGCCCCGGCTCGTGGTCGGCAAACCCGAACCGGGCATCGAGTTCGGCCTGCTGGGCGGCCCGCAAGTCTGCGCCGACCGGGTTGGACCAGCTGACTTTCCGGATGTTGAGCCGGGGGTTGGTCTGCATCTGAGCCTCGATTCGCCGAAGGGGTGATGCAGATCAAGGCTAGAAGCGCGCCGTTACCGCGGTGTTTCCTGCCGGTAAGCGGCATGGGAACACTTGGCGCCGCGCTGTTACGGACGGGCCATGTGACTAGGGCCGGACCAGGGTCCGCAGGAGCTTCAGGGCCACCGAGATCGAGGCGATGTCCACCTGACCGGGCCTGGTGACCTCGGCGAAGGTGTCCTTGATCCGGGCCAGCTGCTCCTGGTGTCCGCGCTCCCAGGCCACGATGCGTCCGATCGGGTCGGGGGCGGACGGGTCGGCGTCCAGGGTGTGCTGCATGACCGAGACCGTCATGTCCGCCACGGCGGAATAGACGTCGTCGCGCAGGGCCACCCGGGCGAGGGCTTCCCACCGGTTCTGGCGCGGCAGGTCCGTGATGCGCAGCAGCAGGCTCGCGGCGCCGATGCGCTGGAACACCGTGTAGTAGAGGTCGGCGATCGTGGCGATGGGCTCCCGGATCTGTTCCGACACGAGCGAGATGTCCAGCAGCCCGAAGCTCTCCAGCATGTCGGAAGCCCGCAGGCCCAGCTCGTGCGGCAGCCCCACCTGGTCCCAATGGGCGAGGCGGTCCTGCACGCGGTCCAGGTCAGATCCGCGCAGGTAGTCCACAGTGCGGGTCCGCAGCATCTCCAGCGTTGGCATGATCCTTGCCAGGGACGCTGTGATGGGCTGGTCCCGGTGGTCGTGGGTCACGTACCAGCGGGTGGCCCGGTCGAGTATCCGGCGCATGTGCAGCGCCACCTCGGCCGCATGCTCGGTGGGAAACTGGGGCGGAAGGGCGGCAATCCGGTCCACGAACCATGGCAGGTCGTACACTTCACGGGCCACCACGAAGCCCTTTGCCACCGCCGCGGGGGTGGCGGTCGTTTCCTCGATGGCGCGGAAGGCGAAGGTGATGCCGCCGAGGTTGATCATGTCATTGGCCACCACGGTGCAGATGATCTCGCGGCGCAGCGGGTGGCTGTCCAGCTCGGCGTCGAAGCGCTCGGACAGCTGGTGCGGGAAGTAGCTGCGGAGCACGCCCCGGAACCAGGGGTCATCGGCGAGGTCGCTGGCAACGAGGTCGGCGGCGAGCTCGATCTTGGCGTAGGCGGCCAGGACGGACAGTTCCGGGGCGGTCAGACCGTGGCCGGAACGGAGCCGTTCGTGAAGCTCTTCGGTGCCGGGCAGCGCCTCGATGCCGCGGTCGAGGTCCGCGGCGGTCTCCAGCCAGTCCATGGCCCGTTCGAAGCCGGGGCTCCAGTTGGCCACCAGGTGCCGGTCGTTGAGCAGCAGCACGTTCTGGTCCGTATTGTTCCTGAGGACCAGCCGCGCCACCTCCTCCGTGAGGGAATGCAGGAAGCCGGTCCGTTCAGCGGGGTCCATCCGGCCGGCCGCAATGACCCGGTCCAGGAAGATCTTGATGTTGACTTCGTGATCGGAGCAGTCCACCCCTGCGGAGTTGTCGATGGCGTCGGTGTTGAGCAGGACTCCGGCCAGCGCGGCCTCGATGCGGCCGCGCTGGGTCACCCCGAGGTTGCCGCCTTCGGCCACCACCCTGGCCCGCAGCTCGGATCCGTTGATCCTGATGGGGTCGTTGGCCTTGTCGCCGACGTCGGCGTTTGTTTCGGTTCTGGCCTTCACATAGGTGCCGATCCCGCCGTTGTAGAGGAGGTCCACCGGTGCCCGGAGAATTGCCTGGAGGAGTTCCTGCGGCGCCAGTTCGGCGGTGCCGGGCTCCAGCCCCAGGACGCGCCGGACCGGCTCCGTCACCGTGATCGACTTGGCCTGACGGGAGTAAACGCCGCCGCCCGCACTGATGAATGCCGCGTCGTAGTCGGCCCAGGACGAGCGGGACAGTCCGAAGAGGCGCCAGCGCTCGAGGAAGGAGGCCGCCGGGTCCGGGTCGGGGTCCAGGAAGATGTGCCGGTGGTCGAAGGCTGCCACGAGGCGGATCTGCGGGGAGAGCAGCATGCCGTTCCCGAAAACGTCGCCGCTCATGTCGCCGATGCCGGCCACGGTGAAGTCCTCGCTTTGGGTGTCGAGCCCCAGCTCCCTGAAGTGCTCTTTTACCGACTCCCAGGCACCCCGCGCGGTGATGCCCATCTGCTTGTGGTCGTAACCCACCGAACCGCCTGAGGCGAAGGCGTCCCCCAGCCAGAACCCGTATTCGCCGGCGATGAGGTTTGCGGTGTCTGAAAACGTAGCGGTCCCCTTGTCGGCGGCCACCACCAGGTAGTAGTCGTCGCCGTCGTGGCGGACCACGCGCTCGGGCGGGACCACTGTTTCCCGGCCTTCTGTTGAACGGGCACCGCTTTGTCCGACGGCGGGCAGGACCAGGTTGTCGGTCAGGTCCAGCAGGCCGCGGATGAAGATCCGGTAGCACTCCTGGCCCTCGGCCAGCCAGGCCGCCCGGTCACCGGCCGGATCCGGCAGCCGCTTGGGATAGAAACCGCCCTTCGCCCCAGTGGGCACGATGACGGAGTTCTTGACCACCTGTGCCTTCACCAGGCCAAGGACCTCGGTGCGGAAGTCCTCGCGACGGTCCGACCAGCGCAAACCGCCGCGCGCCAACGCGCCGAAACGCAGATGAACGCCCTCCACGCGCGGAGAATACACCCATATTTCGTACTTTGGCCGCGGCAGGGGCGAACTGTGGATCGCGGCCGGGTTGAGCTTGATGCTCAGGTGGGGCTTGCCCTGGTAGTAATTGGTCCGAAGGGTGGCCTCCACGAGGTTCATGAACGTCCGCAGCAGCCGGTCGGCGTCGAGCACGGGAACGTCGTCGATGGCAGCCAAAAGTTCCTGCCGGGATTCTGCTGTGGCGTGGAGCCTTTCGTCAGCGTCCAGCTGCGGATCGAACTTGGCGGCAAACAGCTTCAGCAGGGCACGCGTGGCGCGGACGTTGGCCAGCAGTGTTTCGGCGATGAACCCGTAGGAATTGGTGGTTCCCAGCTGCTGCAGGTACTTGGCGTAACTGCGCAGGATCACAACCTGCCGCCAGGGCACCCCCTCACGGATCACCAGTGCGTCAAAGCTGTCGGACTCGCTGTCTCCCCTCATCGCCGCGGAAAAGCAATCCGCCAGCCGGCCGCCCACCCGGGCGGGGTCAACGCCGCCGGGATACTTCACGCCGAGGTCGTACAGGTGCAGCTCGCGGCCACCGCGCCGCAGGCCGAAGGGCCGCTGGTCCAGCACCTCCACGCCGAGATTGTGCAGGAACGGTAGGAAGGTTGTGAGGCTGCGGGGCCGGGTGAGATAGAGCCTGATCCGGGAGCTTCGGGCAGCGGCCGGGGAGGCGCCGGCAGGCCGGGCCGGGGCATAAACGGTCAGGACCGGATCATCCGGGTCCCGGCCGCCCTTTCCCTCCAGGTCAAACTCCTCGAACTTGCCGATGTCCCGGATGGCCTCGTCCGGGCCGTACTCCGCGCGGTAGCTGGGCGGAAAGGCGCCGGACCAAAGTCCCGAAAGCCTGGCTGCCTTAGGGCCCGGAAAGCGGTCCCTGAGTGCTTCGTCCAGCCCTTCAGCCCAGGAGCGCGTGGCAGACAGGACCTGCCGTTCCAAGGTGGTGGCAGCGACGTCCGGGGTCGCACCGGGCGCCAGCAGGAGCCGGAAGAAAACGCGGGCCATGGGGGAATCCCCCAGCCGGACTTCGAACTCCATGTCCTGCGGCCGGAAGGCGTGGCGGAGGACATCCTCGATCCTGAGCCGGACGGCGGTGTTGTAGCGCCGCCGGGGCAGGAACACCAGGGCGTGGACAAACCGTCCCGGACTGTCCGGGCGCAGGAAGAGCCGGGTCCGGCGGCGCTGCTGCAGGTCAAGGATGTCGCTGGCCAGCCGGGCCAGGTCATCGACGCCGATGGAGAACAGTTCATCGCGTGGAAATGACTCAAGGACCGCCAGTGCATCCTTGCTGCGCTGAGACCGGGGCGTGGATTCGAGGTGTTCCAGCACCGCGGCCAGTTTGTCGCGGATCACCGGTATCCGCCGCACGGACTGGCTGGAAGCGCCAGGGGTGAAGAGGCCAACGAAGTGCCGCTCGCCGGTCACCGTACCCGCGGCATCAAACATCGGAAGCCTGAGCTCGTCCAGGTAGGAAGCCCGGAGAACCCTTGAGCGGAGAGCGCAGGTGGTGAGCGTCAAAACCTGTCCGTGCCAGGACGCTTCCTCGTGTCCGCCGTCCACGTGCGCACCGCCCTCCGGTTGGCCGCCGTCGTCCGCCTGTCCGCCGTCGTCCATAAGGGGACGGCGCAGCAGTCCCAGCGCATTGCCAGTCCGCGGCTCCGCGTCTTCCTTGCGTTCCGCGTACCCCAGGAACGTGAAGTTGCCGTCGTCCAGCCACCGCAGCAGGTCACGGACCTGGTCCGGCGGTGGAGCGGACGACGCGGGGAAACTGTCCACGGAGGCAATCGCAGTAGTCACGGCATCCTGGATGGCAGCGGAGTCCTCTGCAGCCGCGCGGACATCCTCCAGTACCCGGCGCAGATTGGCGATGAGCGCGGCAGCCCCGGATTGCCCGGATTCGTCCGGTTCTCGGGACTGTCCGGACTGTCCTGACTGTTCGAAATGCGCGGGGACCCGGTCGATTTCCACGGCCACCCAGGTCTCGGTGGCGGTCCAGGCGCCGGCCGTTTCGCCAGACGCGCTGGCCGGTTCCTGTTCGGGCAAAGACCCAGCGGCCAGCCCCGACCTCGAAGGTCCATGCCGCAGGTCCAGGAGCTGGTGGGTCCGGGAGTCCCGCCGTGCCAGGAAGGTGGGGTGCACCAGCAGCCGGATCGCCGCGTCCCCGCGCGTCAGTTCAGCCGCGACCGAGTGGACAAGGAAGGGCATGTCGTCCGCGACGATGGCCACGACCGTTGCGTCCGGATCGTTCAAAACGCCGACGGCGGCCTGTCCCGGTGCGCGCTCCGCCGCCACAGACAGGTGGTACAGGGCGCGCTGGCGCAGGATGCCGAGGCTGTAGTCCGCGATGTCTTCCCCGGACACGTGCTCGTAGTAGTCGGTCAGGAACGACTCGCCGGGCAGGAAGGGGCCGCCCCCGCCGTTTCCGTCCCTCGGCACCGTTTCTTGCGCCATGGCAGTGCGCCTCCACCGTGGGGGAGCCGCCGCAAGCCGCGGTTTCCGGTCCTGTCCCCACGCCTGCTCTCATGATGGCCGCCTCCCGGACGCGAGTCCAGTGCGGCGGGCTCCCGGGGCGGCCCGGACTTAGCCGGTGGTCTTTCCCATCGGGTCCTCGGCGGTGGGGTCGGCCAGGGCAAGGCCGCCCACCGGGCTGGCGTCCCAGTGGATCAGGTTCCAGCCGCCGTCGGGGTCGCCTTCCAGCGCCACAATGCCGGTGTTGGCCAGGATGTGCCGGGCGGCGAACTGCATATCGATGTTGTCCGCGCGGTGGCCTGCCCACACGCGGATCGCGGCACCATGGCTCACCACGGCGGCTGCCCCGGTGCCAGCGGCTTCTGCGGCCACCTTGGCGATGGCCGCGTCGTAGCGCCCGAAAAACTCGTGCCCGTCCGGTCCGGCAGGCATCCTGCGGTCAAAGTCGCCGTCACTCCAGGCGAAGACGGTGCTCATGTACCGCCGGTGGGACTCATGGTCCGTCAGCTTTTCGAGCGCGCCCGCCTCGATTTCGTGGATGCCGTCCAGGATCTCCACCTCGAGGCCGAGCTCGCGGCTCAGCGGTTTGGCGGTGATCTGCGTGCGGAGCAGGGTGGACGCGTAGAGCGCGCTGATCGGCTCGTTCACGAGGGCCCGCGGCAGGGCCTCTGCCTGACGCTCGCCGAGTTGGGTCAGGCCGGGACCCGGGTGCGCTGTGTCCAGCTGCCCCAGCACGTTTCCGGGAGTTTCGCCGTGGCGGATGAGCAGCAGCCTCATGGTTTTCGCGTTCCTTGTCATCGTCGAAAAAGGTTGGCGGGATGGGCCGCCTGCAGCGGAACCGCTGCCTTGCGGGCGCCGCCGGAAACGAAAGCGGTGCCGGGCCGCAGGGCCCGGCACCGCCGTCGTACTTATTTGAGGTGGTCCACCAGCTGGTCCGCGATGCCGGTGTACTTGCCCGGCGTCAGGGCCAGCAGCCGTACCTCGGCATCAGCGGAAAGGCCCAGGCTCTGGACGAACTCCTGCATCCGGGCGGCGTCCACGCGCTGGCCGCGGGTGAGGTCCTTAAGCCGCTCGTACGGGTTTTCCATGCCTGCGACGCCCGCGATCGCCTCCGCGCGCATTACCATCTGGATCGCCTCGCCCAGGACTTCCCAGTTGGTGTCGAGGTCCTCGGCGAGCACGCTCTCCGCGACATCGAGCCGTTCCAGGCCCTTGGCCACGTTGGAGATGGCCAGCAGGGAGTGCCCGAACGCCACGCCGATGTTGCGCTGGCTGGAGGAGTCCGTCAGGTCGCGCTGCCAGCGGGACGTGACCAGGGTGGAGCCCAGCACGTCCAGCAGGCCGGAGGAGATCTCCAGGTTGGCCTCGGCGTTTTCGAAGCGGATCGGGTTGACCTTGTGAGGCATCGTGGAGGAGCCGGTGGCGCCTGCCACGGGGATCTGGGCGAAGTAGCCGATGGAGATGTAGCTCCAGATGTCCGTGCAGACGTTGTGCAGGATCCGGTTGAAGCGGGCGACGTCGGCGTACAGCTCGGCCTGCCAGTCGTGGCTTTCAATCTGCGTGGTCAGCGGGTTCCAGGTCAGGCCCAGCTTCTCCACGAACGACTTGGCCACCTGCTGCCAGTCGGCGCCCGGGACGGAAACCACGTGGGCCGCGTACGTGCCGGTGGCACCGTTGATCTTGCCGAGGTACTCGGTCCTGGCAATCCGGTCCAGCTGCCGGTTCAGGCGGTGCGCGATGACGGCGAGTTCCTTGCCCAGGGTGGTGGGCGTGGCGGGCTGGCCGTGGGTGCGGGACAGCATCGGAACGGCGCGGTTGTCCTCGGCCATCTTGCTGATCTGGGCCACGAGGGCTCGGGCGGCGGGCAGCCACACGTCCTCCACAGCGCCCTTCACGCCCAGGGCGTAGGACAGGTTGTTGATGTCCTCGGACGTGCAGCCGAAGTGCACCATGGCGGTCAGGTTCTCAATGCCGATGGCGGGCAGGCGGCGGCCGATGTAGTACTCCACGGCCTTCACGTCGTGGACGGTGACGGCTTCGATTTCTGCCAGCTCGGCGACGGAGGAGGCATCGAATTCGGTGACGATGGCCCGCAGCTGCTGCTGCTGGTCCCCGGTCAGGGGGCCCGCGCCGGGAAGGACGTTGTCCCCGGTCAGGTGGATCAGCCACTCCACCTCGACGGCGACGCGGTCGCGGTTGAGGGCTGCCTCGGACAGGTAGTCAACGAGGGGGGCTACGGCGGACTTGTAACGGCCGTCCAGCGGGCCGAGCGCGATTTGTTCCCCTGACGCGGCGAGGGCCAGGCGTCCGGAGGGCGTACGGGTATCAGCTGTGGCGGCAGTTTCAGGCATGACCTGATTCTTTCATGAAGTTCTGTGCCCGCTGAAGCGCAGGATTCCGTGTGACCTGTCCCCCACAGCCCCGCCGCCGGGCACTTCTCCACATGGACGACGCCGGCCGTTCCGCCACCGCGGTACTGCACCTTAGCGTCGTGGTCAGGAATTGCGGAAGGGGCGGTGCCGGAGCGCCGGCCCCGCAGGATTGGGGGTATCCGAATGAGCGCCAGCGTCCCGGCAGGCAGCGTCACGGCAGCGGACGCCGCGGCATGTTCGTCGCGCAGCTATGAGGTCCAGCTGCTGGCCGGGCGGGTGGAGGCCTGCGCGGAACAGGTCGATGCCGTGCAGGCCAGGTTTAGGCAGCTCCAGCTGATGGACTGGCAGTCACCCGCAGGGCTGGCGTACCGCTCCAGCCTGGGGATGCAAGCCGTTTCCCTTACCCGGGCCCGGGAGAGAGCGCTTGCCGCCTCCCTCGCCGTGCGGCGGCACTCCGTGCAGGTTGCCCGCTCGGCCCTCCCGGCCGCCGCAGGTGATTACTGATGTCGGGGACGATTCCGGGAGGCGGCGGGCAACCTGTTGAAGCCGGGCAGCTACGTTCCGTCGAGCCCAACTCCGGCGGCACGATGTCCGTGCGCGGCGGAGTGGGCGGGATCTCCTTCCAGCTCGAGGAACTGGATGCGGGGGCGCGGGGGCTCGAGGCGCTTGCACGCGATCTGGCTGCGGTGGAACTGGGCCTCTACAGGGTCTGGGGGGAACTGGGAAGCTACCAGCGGGATGAGCCGTTCAGCGGGGCGGAGGCCCTCACTGCAGTCTGGGAGGGGCAGCGTTCCGTGGCGGCGGTGCGCGAGGAGCTGGAGCGCCTGGCCGGAAGTGTGCGCGCCTGCCAGCTGGAGTACAGCGCCGCGGAGGGCGCAAACGTGCTGGTGGCGCAGCTCGGCCTCGACGCCCCGTGGCTGACCGGGCGGTGGCTGGCCGACTTTGCCCTGTCGGGGGACTGGCGCCCGAACAGGGCCAGCACGGAAGCCATGACCGGGAACGACCGTCCGCAAGGCGGCGCGATCCTGGCCGCGCTCCTGGGCACGCGGCCCGGCGAGATCGATGCCGCAGCCCGGATGGCCCTGGCCTCCGGCGGGGGGACCAGCGTGCCGGTCCTCCTTAGGATGCTGCTGGACAGGGTGAGGCCGGATCTGAGGCCGCGGCCCGTCACGGCAGTGCAGGTCACGGGACCAGCGAAGGGATCCGCGGACACTGCCGTGGACACATCCCCGGCGGGTCTTCTGGCCCGGGCCGGGGCGGTCGAGGATGCAGGGAGCGGACAGATCGAGGTCATCCAGACTTCCAACGGCGGACGGGACGCGTTCATCGTGATCATTCCCGGAACCCAGCCCGGCAACATGGGCGGCCCCAACCCCTTCGACGAGGTCGGCGTCGGTGAATCGCTGGGGTACGGTTCGGAGTACACGGCCGCTGCCATCCGCTCCGCACTGCGGCAGGCCGGCGCGGAAGCCGGGGACCAGGTGGTGGCCGTCGGGTACAGCCAGGGTGGAATCCACGCCATGAACCTGAGCCGGGACAAGGCCTTTCTGGCCGAGTATGACCTCAGGTACGTGCTGACTGCTGGATCGCCGGTGGGTGCGGTAACCCCGGAGCCCGGCGTCAGCAGCCTGCATCTGGAGCACCGGCAGGACTGGGTCCCGGGCAGCGAGGGCCTTCCCAACCCGGACACCAGGGACAGGGTGACGGTAACGCTGAACGGGCTGGTCCGGACGCCTTCCGGCGAGGACGCCGGCCTCGGCCCCGGTCACCGGCTGACCAACTATGAGGCGGGGGCCCGGGCTGTCTCGGAGAGTTCCGACCCTTCGCTGGTGGCGTCCACCGCCGTACTTGCCGGCGTGGTGGGGGCCGGAGGGGCAGCCACCGCCACCCGCTTCCAGCTGATCCGCGCGCCACAGCCGGCGGTGCCCGCCCCTCCGCTGTCACTGCCCGGCGCGGGCAGAGCAGTGCTTCCCGGGCACGTCCTGCCCGGGGGTGGTGCCAGCGGCAGCGGCGGTATCAGTGGTGCCGCGGGCGTCAGCGGTGGCGGGCCCGTCAGCGGTGGCGGGCGCCGGGCACCCGGTCTGCCACCAGCGAAATGATCGTGATGATGATGGCGGCCAGGACGGCGGTCCAGAAGAACGAATCGATCGTGAACTGCACGGGCGTGTAGCTGCTGATCCAGGAGGTGAGGTAGAGCATCGCGGCGTTGATCACGACGGTGAACAGGCCCAGCGTGAGGATGGTGATGGGCAGGGCGAGGAAACTGACCACGGGCCGCACGAAGGCATTGACCAGGCCGAAGATCAGCCCGATGAACAGGTACGCGAGGACGATGCCGGCGGCATCGGTTCCCTGGCTCACTCCGGTCTTCGCCACAGCTTCCGTGGCGGCTGTGGTGGAGATATCCAGGCCGGGCAGAAGCCAGCTGGCAATCCACAGCGCCAGGCCATTAATGATCACGCGCATGATGAAAGACCGCATGCGCCCATGCTGTCACACCCCCAAGGTCAGGCGGCCGGTCAGGGGCATAGGCTAGGTGGCATGACTTCCTCAGAGACTACGGCGGGGGGCCTGAGGCCCCGGCCGGTGGTTGACCGGCTGCCCCGTTACGCCGCCGGCAAGCCGCCCGTCGCCGTCGATGGCCTTGCCAGCTACAAGCTGTCCTCGAACGAGAACCCGCTGCCGCCCATTCCGGCCGTCGTGGAGGCCATTGCGGCGCAAACCGACTTCAACCGTTACCCCGATCCGCTGAGCACCAGGCTGCGCACGGCGCTCGCCGGATTCCTCGACGTTCCGGCGGAGGATATCGTCACCGGTGCCGGCAGCCTCGGCGCCCTCACCCAGTTGCTGAGCACCTTCGCCGGCCAGAATGACGACGGAAAACCGGACGAAGTGATCTACGCCTGGCGGTCCTTCGAGGCCTACCCCATCTGCGTCGGGCTGGCCGGGGCAGAGAGCGTCCGGATTCCCGTGACCGCAGACGGGCGGCATGACCTGGACGCCATGGCCGCAGCCGTCACAGCCCGGACCCGGGTGATCCTGCTGTGCACCCCCAACAACCCCACCGGGCCCATCCTGACGGCAGAGGAAACCGAGCGGTTCATCCAGGCCGTTCCCTCGGACGTCGTCGTCGTCATCGACGAGGCCTACCAGGAGTTCGTCCGGGTCGGGGACGCCGTGGACGGCATCAGCATGTACCGCAAATACCCCAATGTGGTGGTGCTCAGGACGTTCTCCAAGGCGCACGGACTCGCCGGCCTGCGGGTTGGCTATAGCGTTTCCCAGCCCCAGCTCACCCAGCACCTGCGTGTCGCCGCCACCCCGTTCGCGGTCTCGCAGATCGCTGAACAGGCCGCCGTGGTGTCCCTGCAGAACTTCGACCAGGTTGTAGAAAGGGTACAAAGCCTGGTGGATGAAAGGGACCGGGTGACGGCAGGCCTGCGGGACCTTGGCTGGACTGTTCCGGACGCCCAGGGAAACTTTGTCTGGCTCGAGCTTGGCGAGAACAGCGCGGAGTTCGCCCAGCTCGCCGGGGAACGGGCGCTGTCAGTGCGGGCCTTCGGAAACGAGGGGGTCCGGGTCAGCATCGGCGAGGTGGAAGCCAACACGCGGTTCCTCGAGCTCTGTGCGGTTTACACAAAACCGCCGCGGCGTTCCTAGCGCTTAACAAACAGCCGTGGCTACCTACGCCGGATAAAGTAAGGAACAGTAAGCCAAATATATATGCCTCACCGGGAATGCATTCCGTTTGAGGCATATATCCCAGCGACATTGCAACGCATCCGGATGCGGCAGGCAAGGAGACGGTATGGGCGCACATCTGCCCTCCACCGAGTTCGATGGAACGGAACTGGACGACCAGCTCGAGGCGCAGGCCGAGGCTGCCCTGGGCGCGCCTCCGGCTGAGATGGTCCAGCTTCTGGGCCCTGACGGCACGCTGGGCACGGACCCCGTGTTCTCCGAGTACGCCGGCCGCCTCGATGCCGAAAGGCTCCGGGGTTTCTACGCGGACATGGCTGCCATCCGCCGATTCGACCAGGAGGCCACGGCACTGCAGCGGCAGGGCCAGCTGGCGCTGTGGGTTCCCCTGACAGGCCAGGAGGCGGCGCAGATCGGATCCGGCCGGGCCAGCCAGCCGCAGGACTACATCTTCCCCACCTACCGTGAGCACGGCGTCGCCCTGACCCGCAACGTGGACCTGGCCGAACTGCTCCGGCAGTTCCGCGGCGTCTCCAACGGCGGCTGGAACCCCAAGGACACCAACTTCCACCTGTACACCCTGGTGCTGGCTGCGCAGACTCCGCACGCCGTCGGTTACGCCATGGGCATCCAGCGCGACCAGCGTCTGGCTGCGGTCCAGGGAGTGGACGGCTCAGCCGAACCGAAGGCGGCTGTCATGGTCTACTTCGGCGACGGCGCCAGTTCCGAGGGCGATGTCCACGAGTCCATGGTCTTTGCCTCCTCCTACAACGCCCCCGTGGTGTTCTTCTGCCAGAACAACCACTGGGCCATCTCCGTTCCCACCGCAGTGCAGACCCGGATCCCGCTCTCCAACCGTGCCAAGGGTTACGGCTTCCCGGGCATCCGGGTGGACGGGAACGACGTCGTGGCGGTCCACGCCGTCACCGAATGGGCGCTCGAGCACGCGCGCCAGGGCAACGGTCCGGTGCTGATCGAGGCCTTCACCTACCGGGTGGGCGCCCACACCACGGCAGACGATCCCACGAAGTACCGCGAGTCCTCTGAAGAGGCCCTGTGGCGGGAAAAGGATCCGCTGGACCGGCTGGAGAAGTACCTCCGCGCCGAGGGCATGGCTGACGACGCCTTCTTCGCCCGGGTTGCCGCCGAGGGCGACGAACTGGCCGCCTACATCCGCAAGTCCACCTACGAGTCGGACGCCCCGGACATCAGGACAGCCTTTGCCAACACCTACGTCGAGGCGCACCCGCTCGTGGCGGAGGAACTGGCGTGGTTCGAAGAGTACAGTGCGGGCTTTGCCGGCGAGGACGAGGGAGAAGGTGCGGGCCGCTGATGACCACCATGACCATTGCCAAGGCCATCAATGAGGGCCTGCGCGCCACGCTCAGCAACAACCCCAAGTCGCTCCTCATGGGCGAGGACATCGGACCCCTCGGCGGCGTCTACCGCGTCACTGACGGCCTGATCGGCGAGTTCGGGCCGGACCGCGTGGTGGACACACCGCTCGCGGAATCAGGCATCGTGGGCACCGCGATCGGCCTGGCGCTGCGCGGCTACCAGCCCGTTGCCGAGATCCAGTTTGACGGCTTTGTCTTCCCCGGCTTCAACCAGATCACCACCCAGCTGGCCAAGATGCACTCGCGCAGCAACGGCAACCTCACCGTCCCGGTGGTCATCCGCATCCCCTACGGCGGCGGCATCGGCTCCATCGAGCACCACTCCGAATCACCGGAAGCGCTCTTCGCGCACACCGCCGGGCTGCGCATCATCACCCCGTCCAACCCCCACGACGCCTACTGGATGATCCAGCAAGCCGTGAACTGCCAGGACCCGGTGATCTTCTTCGAACCCAAGCGCCGCTACTGGCTCAAGGGCGAGGTGGACACCGAGTCCGCCGGTCTGTCCGAGGATCCGTTCAAGGCCCACGTGGTCCGGGAGGGAACCGACGCCACCGTGGTGGTCTACGGCCCGCTCGTCCCTGTGGCCCTTGCCGCCGCCAACGCCGCGGCGGAGGACGGGCACAGCATTGAGGTGATCGACCTGCGCTCCATCTCGCCGATCGATTTCGACGCCATCGAAGCCTCCGTCAAGAAAACGGGACGGCTGGTCGTGGCGCATGAGGCTCCCACCTTCGGCGGCATCGGCGGCGAAATCGCCGCCCGGATCAGCGAACGGGCCTTCCTGTCGCTGGAAGCGCCGGTCATCCGGGTGGGCGGCTTCCATATGCCGTACCCCGTGGCGAAGATCGAAGAGGATTACCTCCCGGACATCGACCGCATCCTTGAGGCGCTGGACCGCACCTTCGCGTACTGAGGCCGGCACACACCAGCGCCTGCAGACTCTTGCCCACAAAAGCCTCCGCATCTCCCGGAGGGCCCGAGCTTTCGAATCCGAGGATCCCATGACGCTTAACAAGTTCAACCTCCCCGACGTCGGTGAGGGCCTGACCGAGGCGGAGATCGTTTCGTGGAAGGTCAAGCCCGGCGACGAGGTGGCCATCAACGACGTCCTGTGCGAGATCGAAACGGCCAAGTCCCTGGTGGAACTGCCGTCTCCCTTTGCCGGGACCGTCACCGAGCTGCTGGTCCCGGAAGGTGCGACCGTCGACGTCGGAACTGCCATCATCAGCGTTTCTGACACGATGCACGGTGACCCCACGCCAGCCGACGCTCCTTTGCCGGCGGTCCAGGCCGATGAGTCTGCGCCGATGTACGGAAAGCTCCCGGCCGACGGCGGAGCTGCCGCCGGCGGCCTTGCCGCCGGACCGCTGGTGGGTTCCGGTCCGAAGGCCGACGCCGTGAAGCGGCGCCCGCGCCTGACGCGGACAGCGATTCCGGCAGACACAATGCACGGTGCTCCGGAGGTCGAACCTGTCCAGCCCCGGTCCGCCGAGGAAGTGCTCTCGGACGGTCCGGCCAGCGCCGGGCCGGTGACGGGGCATGCCGTGACGCGGCGGCCGGAGTGGACTCCCGCCATCGAGGCCGGGAAGCCGACCCTCGGCGGGGCCATCTCCGGACTCATGAACAGGGTGCTGGCCAAGCCGCCGGTGCGCAAGATTGCCCGTGACTTGGGCATCGACCTTGCCGACGTCGTGGCCACGGGCGCGCGCGGCGAGGTGACGCGCGAGGACCTGGTCAGCTACCAGGCCCAGCGTGATGCGGAGGTGGACAAGGCCGACACCTTCTGGGGAACTTCAGGCCGTCCGCAGGAGCAGCGGATCGAGCGGATCCCGGTTAAGGGCGTCCGCAAGGCCACCGCGAAGGCCATGGTGGAGTCGGCATTCTCCGCGCCGCACGTGAGCATCTTCGTGGATGTGGATGCCAGCCGCACCATGGAATTCGTCAAGCGGCTCAAGGCTTCGCGGGACTTTGAGGGCATCAAGGTCTCCCCGCTGCTCATCCTGGCGAAGGCAGTCATCTGGGCGGCGGCCCGGAACCCCAGCGTCAACGCCACCTGGGTGGACAACGCGGACGGCAGCGACTCCGCCGAAATCCACATCAAGCACTTCATGAACCTGGGCATCGCCGCGGCCACCCCCCGCGGGCTGATGGTCCCGAACATCAAGAACGCCCAGGACCTGTCCCTCAAGGAACTGGCGCTGGCCCTCAACGAGCTCGCCACCACCGCACGTGCCGGCAAGACCCAGCCCGCGCAGATGCAGGGCGGCACCCTGACCATCACCAACATCGGCGCCCTCGGCATCGATACCGGTACCCCGATCATCAATCCGGGCGAAGTGGCCATCGTGGCGTTCGGCACCATCAAGCAAAAGCCGTGGGTCCTGGACGGCGAGGTCATTCCGCGCTGGATCACCACGCTCGGCGGATCCTTTGACCACCGCGTCGTGGACGGCGACCTCTCAGCCCGCTTCATGGCCGACGTCGCCGCCATCCTGGAAGAGCCGGCACTGCTGCTCGACTAGCCCGCCAGGCCGCCCGCCCTGCCCGACTGCACGGCCTGCTCGACGGAAGGGGGCCCGGCGGGGTACCCTCCGGGAAAAGGGGGATGGACCGGACAGGCAGGGACGGGGTTCCCATGGACGAGGATCGCGGGATCGTCAGCATCCGAGTGAAGAACCGCGTGGCCAGGGTCATCACGGAGGCCCTTCAGCCGCCCATCACTGTGGGGCTGCTGCTGCTCCTCAGCCCGGCAATGGAACCAGGCTATCCGGGCACCGTCTGGTTCGGCGCGGTGGCGGTGCTGTTTGTATGCGTGCTGCCGCTGGCCGCCGTCGTTCTCCTGGTCCGGCTGGGCAAGGTGACGGACCACCACGTCAGTGACCGCAGGCAACGGGCTCCGGTGCTGGCCATGTCGGTGGTGTCACTGCTGGCGGGGCTGGCCGTGCTCCTTGCCATCAACGCCCCCTACAGCGTCATCGTGGTGGTGCTCGCGATCGTGGGCGGCGTGGTGGTTCTCGCCGTCATCAGCCTGTTCTGGAAAATCAGCGGGCATGCCGGTGCCATCGCACTGACAACGGTCATCTCGGTGCTGATCCTGGGCGTCCAGTGGCTGCCGTTGCTGCTGCTGGTTCCCGCCGTCGCCTGGTCCCGGGTGGTGCTGCGCGCCCATACGGTGGCGCAGGTTGTTGCCGGTGCCGTGGTGGGCGGCGGTGTCACCGCCGGGCTCTGGTGGCTGCTGCGCGAGCTTCTGGTCCGGCTCGGCTGAGGCTTAGTAGGCGGCGTAGGAGTTGGCCAGCAGCTGGGCCATGGCCGGATCGGTGGACAGGCCGGCCATGCTCACCGCTGCGGCCAGCATGACGCCACATACGGCAGCGATGCCGGTGCTCACGAGCGTGAGGAACTTCCAGTCCTCGCGCACGACGCTCTTCAGCGTCTCCGGCAGCTGCAGATCGGGGGAGATGACGTTGGGGGCGCTGTCCACGGTGCCATCGTCGAGGAGGGCGATGACGCGGCCGGCAGAGCGGTCCACGCGCATGGCGCTGATGTGGTTGCCGTGGCGGGCGAGGAGGATGTCGTGGCCGACGAGGTGGCGCCGCTGGAGTGTAAGCACAGTATTCCCCTGAAAGGTAGTTTTTGGGTTGTCCGCACCATCGGGGGCACCTCCAATTTTATCTTTCGAGGCATGCCGGATTGCCGGAAAACGGGGTGAGACTGCCCACCCGCCCGGGTGATCCGCGTCAAATCAGGCTGTACTGTGCCGGGCTGGCTCCGGTTAATCCGCTCCGTAGGTGTTTGCGATGTAGACGTCGCAGGAGGCACTGTGGGCGACGCTGTTGGCCACACTGCCCAGCACGCGTCCCAAGCCCTGCATGCGGCGGTTTCCCACCACGATCATCTTCGCCTCGAGGCGGTCCGCCTCCCTGACCAGGGCCTCGGCCGGCTTGCCCCGCGCCGCGGCGTACGTGATGTTCAGCCCGCCGCCGGCCAGGCCGGCCGCCACATCCCGGGCCACCTTTTCGGCTTCCCCGGCGTCTGACACGATCCATTTGTCACTGCCGCTGCCGAAGACCTCGGTCCGGTCGGTGTCGAACGCGGACACGACGTGGAGCCGGGCGTCCAACGCTGCGGCCAAATCCCGCGCCACTTCCGCCGCCTTGTGGGCGGTCGCGCTTCCGTCAACACCCACGATGATGGTTCCCGCCATGGCGATTCTCCTTTGAATACCGTGAATAAGGCTTGCTGGTCCGTTCGCTGCTCCAGTTTAGGCCAGCGCGTCTATGGCCTCCTGCAGCACCGGTGCCAGGCGCCGTACACCCTCGGTAATGGCCTCCGGCGGAACCGCGCTGAACGCCAGGCGGAGCTTGTTGGACGGCTCATCCGAGTGCGTGAAGGCGGCGCCGGGAATGAAGACGACGCCGGCATCGATCGCTTTTTGGAGCAGGGGATAGGTGTCCACGCCCTCGGGCAGCGTCACCCACACGAAGAACCCGCCCTGCGGCCTGGTCCAGCTCAGCCCCTCCGGCATGTGCTCCTCCAGCGCCGCCAGCATTGCGTGGCAGCGCTCCGCATACAGCCCGCGGTACGTCTCGATCTGGCCCTTCCAGTCGTAGTCCCGAAGGTAGGCCGAGACGAGCATCTGGTTCAGCGTCGGCGGGCAGAGCGTCACCGCTTCGGAGGCCAGGTAGTAGCGCCGCTGCAGGTGGGCCGGAACCAGGGCCCAGCCGATGCGCAGGCCCGGGGCAAAGATCTTGGAGAACGAGCCCATGTAGATGACGTCGTCGGGGTTGCCTGCCCGCAGCGGTGCCAGCGGCTCGCCGTCGAACCTCAGCAGGCCGTACGGGTTGTCCTCAAGCACCAGGATGTTGGCACGGCGGCAGATGTCCACGATCTGCTGCCGGCGCTCCTTTGCCAGTGTGATGCCTGACGGGTTGTTGAAGTTGGGGATGGTGTAGAGGAACTTGATGTTTTTCCCGGCGGTCTGGAGCGCCGCAATCCTGGCCTCGAGAAGCTCAGGCACCAGGCCGTCGTCGTCCATGGGAACGGCCTCCACCTGGACCTGGTAGGCCTCGAACGTGTTCAGCGCCCCCACGTAAGTGGGTTCCTCTACGAGGACCACGTCGCCGGGGTTGCAGAACACCTTGGTGGCCACGTCCTGCGCGGACTGCGAGCCGGCGGTGATCACCACGTTCTCCGGCCTGGCGTCCAGGATGCCCTCCGCGGCCATGACTTCGCAGATCTGCGTTCGCAGTTCCTCCGTGCCCTGGCCGCCGCCATACTGAAGAGCCGTGAGGCCGTCCTCGGCGATGATCCGGGAGGCTGTGCGGGCGAGCCTGTCGAGGGGCAGGGACTGCAGGTAGGGGCTGCCGCCGGCCAGCGACACCAGGCCCGGCCGCATGGAGATGTCGAAAACGTCCCGGACCGCCGACTGCTTGATGTTCGCGGCGCGCTCGGAGAAGAGTTCGTCGTGGCGGTGGGCTGATGTCGCGGCCCGCTCGATGGCGTCAATGGCTTCGGCGGGGAGGACGGCTGCGGCGGCGTCGAGTGTCTCGTGGGTCACAGTCCCAGAGTACAGCCTTTGGTTGCTGGTTAGGCAACAGCTGTTGACGAAAGAATGTGCTGGTTTTCCAGGCTGGGACCCGCCCACGGCTTTACCTCCGACGCCACAAGGCATGGAATGGAGCCATGACGTCACCCGAGCCCTCACCCGCAATGTCAGAGCCAGCAGGATCGCAGTCTGCAGCGTCGCAGTCTGCCGCATCGCAGTCCGCCAGGGCGGACGCCTTCCGCAGCATGCACGAGGGCGGCGCCGTTCCCCTGGTGCTCGTGAATGTGTGGGATGCGGCATCGGCGCGCCTGGTGGAGAAGGCGGGCGCGCGGGCCATTGCCACCTCGAGTTCGGCCATCTCCTGGAGCCTCGGGTTCCCTGACGGCAGCCACATGCCGCCGGGCCTGGCATTCGACGTGCTCCGCAGGATTGCCGCGGCCACGGGCGTCCCGGTAACGGCCGACATCGAATCCGGGTATGCGGGCTCGGACGGCAGCTTCGACGACGGCCGGCTCCGGCAGACCGTGGCGGCTGTGCTCGAGGCCGGCGCGGTGGGAGTGAACCTCGAAGACTCGGGCGGTGTCCGCCTCACGGCCATCGGCGAGCAGGCCCGCCGCATCCGTCTCGTCCGCAGCATCGCGGCGGACTCCGGCGTCCACCTTTTCATCAATGCCCGGACGGACACGTACCTTTCCGGGCAGTTCGGGGATTCCGCCTTCGACGAGACCCTGGCGCGGGCCGAGGGTTATCTTGCCGCGGGGGCCGACGGCATTTTCGTTCCCGGCGTGACGGATCTGCACGTCCTGCATGAACTCAGCCGGCGGATACCTGCGCCGGTGAATGCCCTCGCAGGCGTCGGTTCGGCGTCGGTGGGCGAACTGCACGACGCCGGTGTGCGGCGGGTCAGCATCGGCGGCAATGCGGCCAAAGCGGCATATGCTACGGTCTCCCGCGTGGCGGCCGAAGTCCTGGGCGACGGCAACTGGTCGGAACTTGCCGGGGCACCGAGCCACGCCGACATGGATGCCCTGTTCACCCGGCAGGACGGCTAACGGAGGCCAAGAACTTCTGCCAGCGGCACGCCGCTGACATAGATCTCCGCCCGGACGGCCCCCACGGCCGTGACGGCCGTATGGGTGAGCTGCGCTTCGATCCGCGGCAGATCGCAGACGCCGCCGGGCTGGACCGCGCCAGTCAGGTTCACCACCACAGTGGTGCCGTCGAGGTAGCCGGAGACGTACTGGAGCGAGGACGCTGACAGCGCGTTGTACAGCCCGCTCGCCGGCGGTGCGTCCGGACCGGACAGCAGCCTGCTCATGGCGGCCTGCAGCGGCTCGCTGATGGAGGAGTCCGCGTTGCGGACCGCCACCAGGCTGTCATTGCAGCCGAAGCGCACGCCGGACCTCCCGCCGTCATCGATCGCCACGTAGTAGACAGCAGTGCCTGTTCCAGTCCCCGGCGACGTGGAACCGGGCAGCGCAGAACCCGGTGCTGTAGAACCCGGTGCTGTGGAACCCGGCGCTGTGGGGCCGGCGGAAGCCGGGCCGGCTGCGGCACCGGAAGCAGGAGCCGGCTGCTGTCCGGCTTCGCCCGGCAGCTGTGCCTGCGGGTCGGGGATGCCGAGGCCGCCGGACGGAGGCCCGCCCGGCCCTGATCCACCGGCGGCGGGGGCGCCGGCCGTCTGGCCGCCGGGGTCCGATCCTCCGGGGACTGCCGACGCCGTGCCGGTGGGAGGAACGGCTTCAGAAACCCCTGCCACCGTTCCCTCGCCTTTGGTGCCGGAACCGGAAGCCAGGCCGGAGCCCGCGCCGGGCAGGCTGGCCGGAGGCGCCGGGCGCGGTTCGGGTGCCGCCGCAGGGGAGCGCCCGGCGTCGTACACGTTCTGGGAGGGGGCACAGGAGGCGAGCCACAGGGGGAGTGTCAGGCAGAAGGCGGCAACCGCCGTAGTCAGCGGTCTGACTCCCCAGCTTGACTTCATGACTGCACCGCACTCCCTGCCCCGGCACGCCCCGTACCTCAACGTTACGGCGGGGCGCCGGGCCGGGGAACGCTGCCCGGGTGTCAGTTTGGCCGCAGCTCAGTCACGGATTGGTTGCAGCTGCCGTGGCTGCCCTGCACCGTGCCCGGAAACGCCGCACGCCCCGGGCCTCCAGTGCAGCGGAAGGCCGGGGCGTGCGGAAGGGAAGGCGCTGCTTAGGCGGCTGCGCCGGCAGGCTCGACGGCGGCAAGGGCATCGAAGAGGCCCTTGATCTGCTCGACAACCTCGGCGTCGTCCTTCGGGTGGGTTTCCGCGAAGCGGACCATGGAGCCGGGGACGGCGAGCTTGGCGTCCTCCAAAACGCGGGCGCCGGCAATGCCGACGGCCTTGCGGGCCTCGTCCTGGGCCCAGACGCCGCCAAACTGGCCGAAGGCGGTACCGACGACGGCCGTGGGCTTTCCGGCGAGGGCGCCGGCGCCGAACGGGCGGGACAGCCAGTCGATGGCGTTCTTCAGCGAGGCGGGCATGGTGCCGTTGTGCTCAGGGGTGACCAGCAGCAAAGCGTCGGCCTGGCCGGCTGCCTCGCGCAGGGCGGTGGCGGCGGCGGGGACCTGGCCTTCGACGTCGATGTCCTCGTTGTAGAACGGGATGTTGCCCAGGCTCTCGTGGATCACAATCTCGATGTGTTCGGGGGCGTTCAGCTGGATGGCTTCGGCAAGCTTGCGGTTGTGGGAGTCGGCGCGGAGGCTTCCCACCAGTGCGAGTACGGTGCTCTTGGACATGTGAACTCCTTGGGTCCTGCCGCGGAACGCTCCGCGGCGAGTGGTTCTTGGAGGCGTTTGGTGCCTTCACCCAGACTAAACGGACTACGGTCCGGATACTATTCCCGGGTCTAGAATATTTTTTGTGAGCCTCATCCCAATCCGTTCCGGATCCGCGCCTGGTGCCGGGTCCGCGCCGGGATCTTCTGCCTCCGGGGCGGAACGCAGCGATGCTGCCCGCAACCGGGAGCTGCTCCTGTGTGCTGCCCGGCAGCTCGTGGAGGAATGCGGGGCCGACGGCCTGACCATGGACAAGCTGGCGGAGCGGGCAGGCGTGGGCAAGGGAACTGTGTTCCGCCGCTTCGGCAACCGGGCCGGGCTCATGATGACCCTGCTCAGCGACGCTGAGGCCGAATTCCAGGGCCGCTTCATGTTCGGACCGCCGCCCCTGGGGCCCGGAGCGCCGCCGCTGGAACGGCTGATCGCCTTCGGCGCCGAACGCATCCGCTACGTCATGGAGTACGGCGAGCTGGCGAGAGCGGCTGAAGCATCCCTGCACAACAGGTTCGAGGCCCCGCCGGCAGTGCTGTGGCACCGGCACATCGAGTACCTGTTGCGTTCGGCGGGCTTTGACGCGGACCCGTGGCTGATGGCCATGTCCCTCAGCGCCACCTTGGAACCGGAACGGCTCCTGCACGCTGTCCGCGGCCAGCATGTTTCACCCGAGCGGCTGGCAGAGTCCTGGCGCGAGCTGGTTACCCGCATCCTGCGAAGCGCGGAAGGCTGAATACCTGATAGCCGAATCCGGCTGAAGCAGGACCGGTCCAGGGGGTAGCGTGGCAGCATGAGCACCGAATCCTCCGCCCCCATCCGCACGGCTGTCGTGGGCTTCGGCCTGTCCGGCCGGGTTTTCCATGCCCCGCTGATCGCCACGAACCCCAGCTATTCGCTGGAAGTCATCGCCACCTCGAACACCGGCCGGCAGGCGTCTGCCCTTGAGCATTACCCGGGTGTGAAAACAGTGCCCGACGCCGAGGCCGTCCTTGCGCTGGCCGCCGACCTTGATCTGGTGGTGCTGGGGACTCCGCCGGCCACTCACTACCCGCTGGCCAAGGCCGCGCTCGAGGCCGGCCTCGACGTCGTCGTGGACAAGCCGTTCGCCGTCACCAGCGGCCAGGGGCAGGAGCTGATCGCGCTCGCGGAGCGTCTGGGGCGGGTCCTGACGGTGTTCCAGAACCGCCGCTGGGACGGGGACTACCTCACCGTCAAAGCCCTGCTCGACGGCGGCGTGCTGGGGGAGGTCATCCGGTTCGAATCACGCTTTGAACGGTGGTCGCCCGAGGTTTCCAAGGCGTGGAAGGCGGAGGCCACGGCGGCCGACGGCGGCGGCGTCCTGTTCGACCTCGGCACCCACCTCCTGGACCAGGCCCTGCAGCTCTTCGGCCCGGCCACGGTGGTCCATGCCGAGCTCCAGGCCCGGCGTCCGGGTGAAAAGACGGATGACGACTGCTTCGTGGTCCTGCGGCATGAGAGCGGTGTGCTCAGCCACCACTGGATGAACATGCTCTGCGCCCAGCAGGGGCCGCGCTACCGGGTCCTCGGTTCAAGCGGCGGCTACACCAAGCACGGCGTGGACCCGCAGGAGCCGTACATCGTGGCCGGCGGGAGCCCGCTGGATGCGGAGTACGGCGTGGAGGCCGCCGAATGGGCCGGGCAGCTGGGCCGCGACGGGCACCTCGACCGGCTGCCGACCGAACGGGGGAATTACCCCGAGTTCTACCGGATCCTCGCAGCCAAGATTTCCGACGGCGGCGCCGCTTCCTCCTTGCCGCTGCCGGTGGACCCGGCCGGCCCCGTCGAAGTCCTGAAACTGATCGAGCAGGCCAGGTCGCTTTAAACACCCATCGGCTGCTCCCCACCGGCCCCCTCGCCTCGCAAGCTCGGCCAGGGAACCCTGCCGATGTGGGCCCAATCTGCCGTATTGGAGGTCCAAAAGGGCAGGTACGGAGCAGCCGATGGTGCCGGAGCTTACGCGGAGACCAGTTCGTGCCAGTCCGCCACGAGGGGCAGGTTGTGCGCCTCAGAGACGGAGTGGTGTGCCACGTGGCCTGCGGCGATGTTCAGGCCGGCGGCGAGAGCGGGGTCCTTCTCGAAGGCTGCCTTGACGCCGAGGTTTGCCAGGGCCACACCGTAGCGAAGCGTGACGTTGGTCAGCGCGTAGGTGGAGGTGTTCGGGACGGCGCCGGGCATGTTGGCCACGCAGTAGAAGATCGTGTTGTGGACCTTGTAGGTGGGTTCCTGGTGCGTGGTGGGGTGGGTGTCCTCGAAGCAGCCGCCCTGGTCCACGGCGATGTCCACGAGCACCGAGCCCGGCTTCATCCGGGCCACGAGTTCGTTGGTCACCAGCTTGGGGGCCTTGGCGCCGGGGATCAGGACGGAGCCGATCACGAGGTCGGCGTCCACCACGGACTTCTCGATCTCGTACTTGTTGGAGGCCACGGTCTTCAGGCGGCCCTGGTACTGGGCGTCCAGTTCGCGCAGCCGGTTGATGTTGATGTCCAGGATGGTGACGTCGGCGCCGAGGCCCAGCGCCATGGCGGCGGCGTTGGTTCCCGCTACGCCTGCGCCCAGCACAACGACCTTGGCGGGACGGACACCCGGAACGCCGCCGAGCAGAACACCCTTGCCGCCGGCAGGCGCCATGAGGGAGGTCGCACCCACCTGGACGGACAGCCGGCCGGCCACCTCGGACATGGGTGCGAGCAGCGGCAGCGTGCGGCCTTCCTGGACGGTCTCGTAGGCGATGGCGGTGACGCCGGAGTTGATGAGCTCCTGGGTCAGCTCGGGCTCGGCGGCCAGGTGCAGGTAGGTGAAGAGGATCAGGCCCTTGCGGAAGCGGTGGTATTCGGCCTTGATGGGTTCCTTGACCTTCATCACCATGTCCGCGCGGGACCAGACCTCGTCGGCGTCGGCGATGATTTCGGCGCCCGCGATGGCGTATTCCTCGTCGGTGATGCCGGAACCCAGGCCCGCGCCGCGCTCCACCAGGACCGAGTGGCCGTGCGTGCGGAATTCGTGAACGCCGGCGGCGGTGATGGCGACGCGGAATTCGTTGTTCTTGATCTCTTTGGGGATACCGATGATCATTTTTTGGGCTCCAGATTCGATGGCTGCAAAGGCCGGAATGTGTGCGGGAAGTTGTGATTCCAGAATAGATCCCGCTGTGAGGCGCACTACAGGAACCGGATGCCCCGCCCTGAGTTCAACCGCGGATTTCCGGGGTTTTCAAACACGCTGGCTCGACGATTGTCGATCCCCGGGGCGTCAGGTGTCGCCTGATGTCCGTTCGCCCGGAGGCTGCTGCGCGACGTAGTCTTTCACCATGCAGCAGGATGTGGAGCAGCTCGTGGAGCGGGTGGCCCTTAAGTTGGGCCGGGGGCTTTCCCTTGAGGACCTTGACGGCGTTTTGCTCGCCTACAGCTCCAACCAGTCGCACGCGGACAGGGTCCGGGTGAACTTCCTGCTCAGCAAACGCGTGCCGTTGGACGTCAAGAACTGGCAGCTCTCCCACGGCATCGCCACCGCGGTGCGGCCGGTGGTGGTGCCCGCGAACGAGGAACTGGGAATGCTCGGGCGCGTGTGCGTCCCGCTTCTGGTGCGTGGATTCCGGGTGGGTTATCTGTGGGTGCAGCAGGACCTGGAGGAACAAAGCGCGACGGCGATTCTCGCCGAACTGCCGGGCGTCCGGGATGAGCTGGACCTGCTTTCCGGACTCCTGCTGGATTCCAACACTGCGGAATCCGAGTTCCGCCGGAACCGCGAACGGGAGTTCCTGGCAGCCTGCGCCGGGGAATCGAATGCGGTTGCCGCGGTGGCGGGCTGGAAGGAAGTGCAGGACCGTGGGCCCTGGCAGCTGGTGACGGTACTCGACGCCGACGGCTGGAGGGCGGGTCCGGACCCGATCGCCTCGACGCTCATCCACCGGGCCGCGGCGCTGCAGGCGACTATCGGCGTGGATGCCGCACTGTTCAGCGCCGGCGCGGAAACCCATTCGGTGGTCCTCTTCCGGGAGTCAACCGGGCGCGCCAGCCAGGCGCAGGTCCTGGTGCACTACCAGCTTGAGCTGGCCAAGCGTTCCGGCAGGTCCGTGGAGCGGATCATTCTCGGGACCAGCGAGGGTTTCACCCGGACCAAGGAGCTGGCGGAAGCCTACCGGCAGTCCAGGATTGCTGCCCAGGCTGCTGCCGTTGACCCGCGGCTCGGTGAGCTGGTGGATTGCCGGGCCACGGGGATTTACCAGCTGCTGGCATCGGCAGGCGGCGGGGCGGGGGTCTGGAGCGACGCCGGTTCCGTGAACTTCCAAGCCCTTGAGGACCACGACCGGAACGGGGAGCTGCTGCCCGTGCTGGAACTGCTCTACGACAATGACGGCTCCGTCCAGGACGTCGCGGAAAAACTCCACCTGCACCGGAGCAGCATCTACAACCGCCTGGGCCGGATCCGTCAGCTGCTGGGCGTGGATCCGCTCAAGGGAATGGTTCGGCTTGAACTGCACGCCGCCCTGAAGGCGCGGCGATGGGCGGCAAGGCCAAGGATCTGACGCCAGGGAGACGGTGGGTGGGCCCACGCTGGCGAGGGACCCGGCCGTGGGCCCACGCTGGCGAGGGACCCGGTGGGGACTAGGCGGCGTTGCCTTCGCCGCCGGGCAACTGCTCGGAAGGACGCTCGCCGGCCCGGTCCCGCGTGGCGCCGTCGGGAAGCTGTTGCGGCAGGCCCGGAAGCTGCGTCCGGGACTTGGCGACGCGGCTCTGGACCCACAGGGAAACTGCCACGAAGACCACGCAGCTGGATGTGAAAATTGCGGTGTTGCTCAGGCCCATGACCATTCCGAGGACAGCCGCCACACCCATAGCGGCGATGCCCGCCACGATGTGCAACCCCCTGAATCTCACCACGAATAAAGAGTAACCCCGCCTGCCAGCCGGAACCCCCGGTTCCGGGCGATCGTTGCTTGATCCTTATCACCGCGTCATCTTGAAGCGGCTAGTCCCGGAGGGTAATCAGCTTCCAGGGCAGGCGTGCGGGGTCAGCGGGGGAGACGTCAACAGAAATGTCGGCCCGCGCCATGTCCTCTTCGAGGAACAGGGTTCCCGTGGCGATGCGTGCATTGTTGGACGCGATGACCCGCCCGTTGGGTCCGAGCAGGACAACCACCGGTTCCCTGAGCTGAAGGGCGCGGAGGAAGACTCCCTCAAGATTCGCCAGGGTCAGGTCGCACCCAAGGATCTGCGTTCCCTGTGCAGTGGGCGCGGGAACGCAGAGCGTGATGATGCTGACGTTGATGCCGCCGAAGTCAACGTACGGCCCCACGGCTACGGGGTGTCCGCTGGCGGTCGGGATGGTGAACCACTCACGCGTGGTGTAGTCGTAGTAGTTCAGCGAGTCCGGGTTGAGGTCATGGGTGACGAAACGCGGTTCGCCGGTGCGTTGGGTCCGCCACCATTCCAGCCAGTGGGTTGTTTCCTGGAGGCTCCCCGGCGCGTAGGCGATTCCGGCCCCGATGATGAGATCCGAGTGCTGCTTGATGAAATTAGCCAGCTCCTGCTTCAGGAACAGGAATTCGCTGCGCCGCGGAACGCCTGGCGCGGCGGCGGCCGCGGCGGTGACGGAGCCGGCGATCTTCTCCAGATCGACGAAGACGCGGCTGATGCTGGAGGAGAGCACGGCGGCCGTCCGCTCAAGGGCTTCTTCTACAGTCTCCACGTCATGCACCTTCTTCGGGCCGCATCTTCAACCTCAGATGCTGCTCTATCAAGTATTCGGTCTCGTTGCGGCTGTGCCGTTCGGCGGCACTGGCGGCCGCGTCACCGTCCCGCGCCCTGATGGCTGCCACAATGGCGGCGTGGTCCGCCACGGACGTGGCGTCGTTGCCTGACTCGCCGGAGTGTCCCCACCACAGGGTCATCAGTTCGGCTTCAAGTTGCAGGGCAACAGAGGTCAGCTTGCTCGACTGGGCGGCGATGCTGACGGCGACGTGGAACCGGCTGTCCATGCGGCGCCGCGCTCGCGCATCTTCGGCGTCCCGGTGGCGTTTCGCCAGGTCTTCGAGGTGCTCGACGTTTTGGGGGTCGGCGCGGCTGGCGGCCAGGCGTGCCGACATTGACGAGATGGCAGCGCCCAGGTCCCCGAGGTCCCTCAGGGTTTCGGTGCTGGTATCCCGGAGCTTGTCCTGAAGCTGGGAGTCGGTGAATTCGATCTGGCGGCGGATCACACTGCCGCCGCTGCGTCCCCGGCTGGTTTCGATCAGGCCCTTGGTCCGTAGGGCGGCGAGGGACTGCCGGAGGGTGATCGGGGAGATGCCCAGTTCGGCGGCCAGCACAGACTCCGTGGGCAGCCTGTCACCTTCGGTCAGGATGCCCATCAGAATGGCGGTTTCGATCTGGTAGGAGACCTGGTCCGCCCTGCCCAGCCCCTCGGGCTCGCTGCCGCGAAGCAGCAGGAGCAGGTCAAGCGCGGAGGTTGAAATTCCCACACTTGCCATTCCAGGGCCTCCTCCCGCCACTTTCCCGATTACCTTCAATCTTTGCACGTTTAACGGTTTGGACCACGAACCCGGGTAAAGCGCTACTTTCCGTGCCCGCCGCCGGAGGTCCCGCCGTCGGAAGTTTCCGCATGCTCAGCCGCCTGCTTCTTTTTCTGCCCTTCCAGCCACGCCATGATGGCGGCCAGCCTGATGCGGCGGTGGGTGCCGCGGTATTCCACGGGTATCTCGCCCCGGTCCGTCATGTTCCGCAGGTACGTGTGGGAGATGCCGGCCAGTTCGGCTGCCTGTGAGGTGGTGAGCATTTCCTCCACGCTGCTGACAGTCACCGCTTCACCGCGGCTGAACCTGGCCAGAAGGTCGACGACGGCGTCCCTCGCCTGGGGCGGGAGGCGGTGGACGGTACCGTCCACGAACACGGTGATGTCGGTGCCGCCGTCGAGAGCGCGCTGCAGCACCAGCGCATCCTCGGCGGGAAGGGCGGGCGCCACCCTGGGAGCAATCAGAGCCATGGCAGAAGCCTAACTGCTGTCACAGCCGGGCCGGTTATGGCGTGAACCGAATGTGCCGCCGCGCCGGATATGCTCTGCGGATGAGACTTGGCGAGGGAGTTGCTGTAACAGCGAACGGCCTGACGGGCCGGCTGTACTCTTCGAACGTGGCTTCGGCTGGTGGCCGCCCGGCCTTTGTGCTGCTCCACGGCATTGGCGTCTCGCACCGTTATCTGGCCCGGCTGCACCTTGAACTCGCCAAGAGTGCCGCGGTCTATTCCTTCGACCTGCCGGGCTTCGGCGGTACACCCCGTCCCGGGCATCAGGTGACCGTCGGCGAGTATGCGGCCTTCGTGGCGGCGGTCCTCTCGCAGCGGGGCGTGGAGTCCTGCATCGTGGTGGGACATTCCATGGGGGTCCAGTTTGCGGTGGAACTGGCGCTTCAGGCGCCCGGGCTGGTGACCCGGACAGTGCTCATGGGCCCCGTGGTGGATCCCGCGCGCAGGAGTGCGGCCTGGCACGCGCTGGCGCTCACCCGGGACGCCCTGTTCAGTGAGCCGCCGTCCACCAATGCCGTCGTTTTCACTGACTACTTCCGGGCCGGATTCCGGTGGTACATGACCGAACTTCCCGTGATGATGGAGTACCCGCTCGACGTCCGGGTGCGGGGCGTGGCACAGCCGGTGCTCGTGCTCCGCGGGGGCAGGGATCCGATCGCCCGGCGTCCGTGGTGTCAATTCCTCGCCGCGAACGCACCGGACGGTGCCTTTGCCGAGGTGCACGGGTGCGGGCACGTTGTCCAGGAGACCGCCACCGAAGATGTTGCCCGGATCATCCGGGGCTGGTCAGGCACTGCAGCCGAGGGCTCCGCGGCAGCCGGCGGCGCCGTGACTTAAACGCCGGCGTGAAGGCGTGAAAGCCTGAAATGCCGGCAGATGCCCCGGAATTCCGGGGCACCTGCCCGCATTCGATCCCTATCCTGCTGGGCGGGAACTACAGTCCGAGTTCCTCCAGGACGGGCAGCTTCTCCCGGACCCAGGCCCGGGCCTCGACGGCACTCGGCGCGGACAGGGCCAGCTTGGCCAGCTCCTGGGCCTCAGCCAGCGTGACGGTCTTCAGCACGGCGGCCACCGCCGCCAGTGAGCGGGCGGTCATGGACAGTGTGGTGACCCCCAGGCCGGTCAGGACGACGGCGAGGGCGGGATCCGCCGCGGCCTCGCCGCAGACGCCCACCGGCTTGTTGTGTCCCTCGGCCCTGGAGCCCTCAACGGTCAGGCCCACCAAGCGCAGCACGGCCGGCTGCCACGGCGTGTTCAGCCCGGCGAGGGGACCCAGCTGGCGGTCGGCGGCCATGGCGTACTGGGTGAGGTCGTTGGTTCCCAGGCTGGCGAACGCGACTTCGCGCAGGATGGTGTCGGCGGTGAGGGCGGCGGACGGAACCTCCACCATCACACCCGGCGTCTTGATGCCGGCCTCGGCACACATGGTGGCGAAGCGGGCGGCTTCCTCTGCCGTCGAAATCATCGGGGCCATGACCCACACGTCAGCCTCCGACTCCGCCTCGGCCTTCGCGATCGCCTCCAGCTGCCGGTCCAGGACGCCCGGAGTGGTGAAGTCGGTGCGGTAGCCGCGCACGCCCAGGGCCGGGTTGGGTTCGGTGGAGTCGGTGAGGAACGGAAGCGGCTTGTCTGCGCCGGCGTCCAGGGTGCGGAGCACCACCTTCTTGCCGGGGAAGGCGTCGAACACGCCCTTGTAGGCGGCGGCCTGTTCCTCAACGGTGGGCTCGGTGTCCCGTTCCAGGAAGCAGAACTCGGTGCGGAACAGGCCCACGCCCTGGGCGCCGAGCTTGGCCGCAGCCTGGGCGTCCTTGGCACCGCCGACGTTGGCGAGGAGGGGCACCAGGTGGCCGTCCGCCGTCGAGCCCGTACCGCTGAATTCGGCGAGCAGGGACGCAGTGGCGGCCCATGCCTCCGCGGCCGCACGCAGCGACCCGTCCGGGTTCGCCGTGATGGAACCGGCGGCGCCGTCAACGTAAACCTCAGTGCCGTCGGGGAGCTCGTCCACGCCGACGGCGGCCACGACGGCGGGCAGGCCGAGTGAGCGGGCGATGATGGCGGTGTGCGACTGCGGACCGCCGCCGGCGGTCACGAGTGCGAGGACCTTGTTGGGATCGAGGGTGGCGGTGTCTGCCGGGGCCAGGTCCTCGGCCACCAGGATGAAGGGTTCGTTCGACGACGGGATGCCTGGGGCGGGGACGCCGCGCAGTTCGGCAACGATGCGGGCGCGGACATCCAGGATGTCGGTGGCGCGTTCGGCCATGTAGCCGCCGAGGTTGTGCAGCATCTCCGAAACCGAGGAACCCGATTCCCAGATGGCGCGCTGCGGTGAGGTCCCCCGGGCGATCAGCTTCGCGGCGCCCTTGATCAGCATGGTGTCCTTGGCCATCAGTGCCGTGGCTTCCAGGACGGCCTTGCCATCACCGGTGGCGTGGTCCGCGCGGGCCCGCAGCTCATCATGGACGGCACCCGCTGCAGCCTTGAGCGCTGCCGTTGCCTCTTCGGGTGTGGTCCCGGCAGCCAGCTGTTCGCCGGCCGGAGGTTCGCTGATGGGCTTGGGCATCTGGCGGATCGTTCCGATGATGCGGCCGGGGCTGACGCCTACTCCTGGGAAGTTCTGCACTGAAGGTCCTCATTCTCTGCCGGTAGCCAGGCCCGCCCGTGTCTGCCCGGGGAGCCCGGAAGTTCGGAACGGCTGCGTCCGATGCTGCTTTGCGGTGCCTGAAAAAATTGTATGTGATTCAGTTCATATAGCGTTGCTATAGGTGCTAGGGTAGCGGTTATGAGTTTCGATGGCCAGCTTCCGCCCAAAATGAGGCTGTTGCGTGCGGCAGCCGAACTGCTGGCCAAATCCGCGGGGGCCGCTGTTTCCACCCGCCAGATCACGCAGCTGGCGGGCGTTACGGCGCCCACCCTCTATCACCACTTCGGTGACAAGGAGGGCCTGTTTGACGCAGTTGTCGCCGCGGGCTTCGAAGAGTATGTGGCGGGCGAGAGGGACTTCGCCCCGTCCGGACAGCCGCTGGTGGACATCCGGCGGATGTGGGACAACCACGTGCAGTTCGGGCTCAAGCAGCCCGAACTCTATCTGGTCATGTTCGGTAACATCCGCCCCGAGAGCCGCCCGGCCATCGTCGCCGACGCGGAGGGTCTCCTGGAGGAAATGCTGAATAAGGCCGCTGCGGCCGGACAGCTGAACGTCCAGCCACGGGAAGCAGCCAGGAGCATCCTGGCGGCCAACGTGGGCGTGACGCTCATGCTGATCGCAGAACCGGCCGTGGAGCGGAACCTGGAGCTGTCCACGATGACCCGGGACGCCATGATCTTTGCGGTGTCCAGGGACCAGGGGCGGGATGCGGGACCGGAGGACTCCGGAAAGTCATCAGTGGTGGTGGCTGCCATTGCGCTGAATGCGGCGCTGCAGGCATCCCACTCGGACCAGCTCACCAGCTCGGAACTCAAGCTTTTCCTCGAATGGCTCCACCGGATCTCCACCAGTTCCACCAGCTAGTCGAAACTATCGGACCATCCTGCGGTGCCGCAGGGACCACGTTAGGAATTCACATGGCAACAGAGACAGTTGCAAAACCCAAAACCAGCGCGCGGGTGCATGTCCAGAAATTCGGGACTTTCCTGTCCGGGATGATCATGCCCAACATTGGCGCCTTTATCGCCTGGGGCCTCATCACCGCGCTCTTCATTGAGAAGGGATACATCCCGGTTCCGGAACTCGGTGGCTTCGGCACCAATGCGGCCGGGGAGCCCAACGTGGGCCTTGTTGGCCCCATGATCACCTACCTGTTGCCCCTCCTGATCGGCTACACCGGCGGCAAGATGGTCCATGATGTCCGGGGCGGCGTCGTCGGTGCCATCGGCACCATGGGTGTGATCGTGGGCGCCGGCATTCCGATGTTCATCGGCGCCATGATCATGGGCCCGCTGGGCGGCTGGACCATGAAGAAGCTCGACGCGATCTGGCACGGCAAGATCCGCCCGGGCTTCGAGATGCTGGTGAACAACTTCTCTGCCGGCATCTGGGGCGCCCTGCTGGCCCTGCTTGGCTTCTACGGCATCTCGCCGCTGGTCAGCGCCTTCAGCACGGCTGCCGGAAACGTGGTTCAGTTCCTGGTGAACAACGGGTTGCTGCCTCTGACCTCCATCTTCATCGAGCCTGCCAAGGTCCTGTTCCTCAATAACGCCATCAACCACGGCGTGCTGACCCCGCTGGGCATCCAGCAGTCGCTGGATCAGGGCAAGTCCATCCTGTTCCTGCTCGAGGCCAACCCGGGCCCGGGCCTTGGGCTGCTGCTCGCCTACATGTTCTTCGGCCGCGGCGCGGCCAAGGCCTCGGCTCCCGGCGCTGCCATCATCCACTTCCTGGGCGGCATCCACGAGATCTACTTCCCGTACGTGCTGATGCGCCCGCTGCTGATCCTCGCCACGATCGCTGGCGGCATGACGGGCATCGCCACGCTGGCAGTCACAGGCGCCGGCCTTGTTGCCCCGTCCGCCCCCGGTTCCATCATTGCCGTGCTCGCCCAGACCTCCCGCGACAGCTACTTCGGCGTCATCCTGTCGGTCGTGCTGGCCACCACGGTCTCCTTCCTCGTCGCCTCCGTGATCCTGAAGACCACGCGCCACAGTGACGAGGACGATCTCACCGCGGCCACCAGCCGCATGGAGTCGATGAAGGGCAAGAAGAGTTCCGTTGCCTCCAACCTTACCGGGGCTGCGGCCGGCGGCGGCGTGGGCGTTCTGGCCGGCCCGATCAAGAACATTGTGTTCGCGTGCGACGCCGGCATGGGCTCCAGTGCCATGGGCGCCTCCGTGCTGCGCAACAAGATCAAGGCTGCCGGATTCCCGGAGGTCAATGTCACCAACGCGTCCATTGCCAACCTCAATGACACCTACGACGTTGTGGTCACCCACCAGGACCTGACCGAGCGGGCCAAGCCGGCAACATCCAGTGCCGTCCACGTTTCGGTGGACAACTTCATGAACAGCCCGCGTTACGACGAGATCGTCGAGATGGTCCAGCGCAGCAATGCAGAAGGCGCGGAAGCTCCCGCCACCGGCACGGCGGGCACCGCCGCTCCGGCTGCAGCCACCACAACCGAAACCGCCGCTGCCCCCGAAACTGCTGCGGCGGTTTCGGACATCCTGGTGCCGGAGAGCGTGGTCCTGACCGGCTCCGCCTCCACCCGGGACGCCGCGATCGACGAGGCGGGCCGGCTGCTCCTGGAGCGCGGTGCCGTGGACGAGGACTACATCCGCGCCATGCACGAGCGCGAGGAGTCCGTCAGCACCTACATGGGCAGCTTCCTGGCCATCCCGCACGGCACCAACGCCGCCAAGGACCACATCCGTAAGTCTGCAGTCTCGGTGGTCCGCTACCCCGACGGCATCGACTGGAACGGCAAGCAGGTCAAGTTCGTGGTGGGCGTGGCCGGTGTCAACAACGAGCACCTGCACATCCTGTCCTCAATCGCGAAGGTCTTCACCAACAAGGCACAGGTGGCGCAGCTTGAGGCGGCGACGACTGTGGACGAAGTCCTGGAGCTGTTCGGAAAGGTCAACGCATAGTGAAGGCTGTACATTTTGGGGCCGGCAACATCGGCCGCGGGTTCGTCGGGCTGCTGCTGCACGATGCCGGGTATGAGGTGGTGTTCGCCGACGTCGCGGATGCCCTGATCGCCCAGCTCGCCGAGGCGGACAGCTACAGCGTGCACGAGGTGGGGGAGAACCCCGCCACCCGCACGGTGGACAACTTCCGGGCGGTGAACTCCGGCACCCAGGAGGCACAGCTCATCGAGGAAATCGCGACGGCGGACATCGTTACCACGGCGGTGGGTCCGCACATCCTGAAGTTCGTGGCCCCCGCGATCGCCAAGGGAATTGCCGCCCGCGCGGCGGGGCTGGCGCCGCTGCAGGTGATGGCCTGCGAGAACGCCATCAATGCCACGGATATCCTTCGCGAGTCGATCGTCTCGTCCTGGGACGAGGCGGCCGGATCGCTGGGGGACTCGGCCGTGTTCGCCAACACGGCCGTGGACCGCATCGTGCCCAACCAGGAGCCAGGGCAGGGCCTGGACGTCACGGTGGAGACGTTTTACGAGTGGGTCATCGACCGCACGCCGTTCGGCGGTGCTGCTCCGGTGATTCCGGGCGCCACCTTCGTGGATCAGCTCGGGCCATACATCGAGCGCAAGCTGTTCACGGTGAACACGGGGCACGCGTCCGCGGCGTACTTCGGCTTCGAGGCCGGGCTGGAGAAGATCTCCGACGCCATGGCGGACGAGGACGTTGCCGCGGACGTCCGTTCCGTGCTCGACGAGACCAAGCAGCTGCTCGTGTCCAAGCACGGCTTCAGCTACGACGAGCAGGAAGCCTACGTCCAGAAGATCCTGGCCCGCTTCACCAACCCGCATCTGCCGGACACCGTGCACCGCGTGGGCCGTGCTCCGCTGCGCAAGCTCAGCCGGCACGAACGCTTCATCGGCCCCGCCGCGGAACTGGCTGAACGCGGAATTGTCCCCGAGGCGCTGCTCGGGGCCATCGCGGCCGCCCTCCGGTTCAATGACCCCGCCGATGCCGAGGCCGTCGAACTGGGCCAGATCCTGTCTTCGTCCGAGCCGGCCGCCGCCACCGAGCGCATCACCGGGCTGGCGCCGGACCACCCGCTCTTCGCCGCAGTCTGCGGGCTCGTCGAGGAGCGCAAAGCGGAGGACGTCACGGCCCCGGCCTAGGCACCGGCCGCGGGCTGTCTCCCGGCTGCACACCGGAACTGGATGAAACGGCGACGCCGGAACTCAAAGCGAGTTCCGGCGTCGCGCGTTTAAACCGTGCCCTTGTAACCGTGCCTTACGGGACGCTCTATCACGTTCTGCCGCTTTTTTCGGGACCCTCTCTCAGATCCTGCGGCGTTTTTCCCGACGCTCGCGCACGTCCTGTCCACGGCCGGCCAATCCGCTCTGGCAAGTGAGAGGGGGTCGGGAGTAACCCTGCAGGATGTGAGAGGGCGTCGGGAGTAACCCTGCAGGATGTGAAGGAGGGTCAGCTTGCCTGGAGGCTCTTGGCGGCTGCCTGGACGGCCTCGCGCAGCGGTGTGGTGGGGCGGCCGAGCAGGGCACTGAGATCGCCGGTGGTGACCAGGAGATCGCCGCGTGCGATGCCAAGGTCGCTGTCCGCAAGGATGGCTGCATACGCCTCCGGCAGTCCGGCTTCCACCAGGACGTCGGTGTACTGCTCTGCGGGCAGGTTCCGGTACGTCACGTCCTGCCCGGATGCTGCACTGACTTCCCCGGCCAGCTCACTGAGGGTGAAGGCCTCGTCGCCGCCCAGCTCGTAAACCTTGCCGGCCTCGCCGTCCCGGAGCAGTACCGCTGCGGCCGCTGCCGCGTAGTCGGCCCGGGCCGCCGCGCTCACCCGACCGTCGCCGGCGCTGCCCAGAACGGCGCCATGCTGGAGCTGAACCGGAAGCTGGCCGGTGTAGTTCTCCAGGTACCAGCCGTTGCGTAGCAGGACGAACGGGACCCCGGAGTCGCGGAGGATCTCCTCGGTGGCGAGGTGCTCGGCGGCCAGCTGCATGGCCGTGGTGTCCGCGTTGGCAATGCTGGTGTAGGCGATCAGCCCGACGCCGGCTTCCTTGGCCGCTTCTACCGCGTTCCGGTGCTGCTCCACGCGCTGGCCTACTTCGCTGCCTGAGACCAGCAGGACCTTGTCCGCGCCCGCGAACGCCTGGCGCAGCGAGTCCGGCTGGCTGTAGTCGATGCTGCGGACCTGGACGCCGCGTTCGCCGAGGTCAGCGATCCTGTCGGTGCTCCGGCCTGCGGCCACAATCTGCTCCGCGGGAACCCCGCTGTCCAGCAGTGCTTCGACAACAAGGCGGCCGAGCTGGCCGGTGGCTCCGGTGATGACGATGGTCATGATGGTCCTTTCTGAGGTGACTGTCAGTGGTGCCAACCGCACTGCTTCCCGATTACTTCCCAAAAGAGAGTACGCACTTTGAGGTAAGGTACTGGCATGAAGGTAAGTCCCCCGGTCGACGCGTTTCCCTCCGCCGGCGGCATCTTCCCCGCGGGATGCCCCAGCCGGACGGTGCTGGACCACGTCACCAGCAAGTGGGGTGTGCTGATCCTCGTGGCCCTGTCCGAAGGTCCCCAGCGCTGGAGTGAACTCCGGCGCCGGGCCCAGGGCATCAGCGAGAAGATGCTGGCCCAGACGCTGAAGACACTCGAGGCAGACGGGTTTGTCCGCCGGGCTGCCCAGCCGGTCATCCCTCCCCGGGTGGACTACAGCCTGACCGGCCGCGGCGAGGAGCTCGCCGCCCTGCTGCTGCCGCTCGTGTCCTGGGTGGCCGAACACGCCGAGGAGATCGTGAACCGCCCCCGCTGCTAGCAGGCCATGCAGCGGTGGGGGGAAACCTGCGCCGGAAACAAAAGACGCCCAGGTTTCCCGGACACGGTCCGCAGGGAAACATGGGCGTCTTCCGTTTCATGCCGGGGGAGCCAAGAGCCGGTCAGACCTTGACGGACCCCTTCGGAACAAACAGGGTCTCAGCCTGTTCCAGCGACATGCCGTTCGTCTCCGGCACCTTGTACATGACGAAGAAGAACGAGGCCGCCGCGAAGAGCGCGTACATGGCGTACGTCAGCGGCAGCGAGCCTGCGGCCATCACGGGGAAGCTCAGCGTGATGGCGAAGTTGGCGATCCACTGGGCAGCGGCGGCCAGGCCCAGGGCGCGGGCTCGGATCCGGGCCGGGAAGATCTCGCCCAGCAGCACCCACACCAGCGGTCCCCAGGAGGCGCCGAAGCTGATCACGAACACATTGGCGGCAACGAGGGCGACAGGTCCCCAGGCGCCGGGCAGCGTGATGTCGGAGCCCGTGCCCGTGGCCGAGGCGAAGGCCAGGGCCATGGCACCGAGGGAAACGGCCATGCCAACCGAGCCGGCCAGCAGGATGGGACGGCGGCCGATCCTGTCCACGAGGGCGATGGCCACGAGCGTGACCAGGATGTTGGTGACGGACGTGGCCACCGAGATGGCCAGCGAATCCTTCTCCTGGAAGCCCACGGCCTTCCAGAGCGTCGTGGAGTAGTAGAAGATCACGTTGATGCCCACAAACTGCTGCAGGACGGAGAGGGTAATGCCGATCCAGACTACCGCCTGCAGGCCGAACGACTTGCCGCGGAGGGATCCCTTCAGGCCGGCGAGCTGGTCCTCCTCGATTGCCTCGCGGATTTCACGCAGGTGGCGGTCCGTGTCCTCGTCCGGGGCGATGGAGTCGAAGACCTTCCGGGCCAGGTCCTCCTTGCCCTGGACCACCAGGAAGCGGGGGGACTCAGGCAGCGTGTAGGAGATCACGCCGTAGAGCACGGCCGGAACAGCGGCGGCCAGGAACATCCAGCGCCAGGCCTCGATGCCCAGCCAGAATGCCTGGTGTGCTCCGCCCGCAGACGTCGCGAACAGGGCGTCGGACAGCAGAGCGGCGAAGATACCCGTGGTGATGGCCAGCTGCTGCAGCGACGCGAGCCGGCCGCGGACGTGCCGCGGTGAAATTTCGGAGATGTAGGCCGGCGCGATCACCGAGGCCAGACCGATGCCGAGCCCACCCACGAGGCGCCAGAAAATGAGGTCCCAGACGCTGAAGGCGAAGCCGGTTCCGAGGGCGCTGACGAAGAACAGCAGTGCCCCCAGCTTCATGGCGGGGATGCGGCCGTAGCGGTCAGCCACCTTGCCGGCCAGGTAGGCGCCGGCCGCACAGCCGAGCAGCGCCACGGCCACGGCGAAACCGGTGACGGCCTCGCTCAGGGCGAATTCGTCCTTCATGGCATCCACGGCGCCGTTGACCACGGAGGAGTCGAAGCCGAACAGGAAGCCGCCCACAGCGCCGGCAAGCGCCAGCCAGATCACCCGCTTGGGAATCCTGGCGGTTGTTTGCTTGTCGGTGGACATAGTTCTCCCTTGGTTTGGGGGTTGGTGGATGCGGTGCAAACGTCGTCGGCTGCGGAAACCGGCCCTGTCGGCCGGCGCACACGCGCCTAACAGTGTGCCACCTCACGGCGCGCTGATCCACTTCGGAACGCAAGACGACGACGGCGGGCGGTCCCGCCGTCGTCGTCCGTTTGGTGCGGTTTAAGGCGGATTCCCGCGGAATAAGGAAACGGCAGGCACCCGGGAAGGTGCCTGCCGTAACGTAATGCGGAAGTAGACCGGGAGCGCCTAGTGGGCGGCCGCGGGCTCCTGGGCCACTGCCTTGGGGTCGGTCAGTTTCTTGTTCGGCAGCGCGAAGCTGATGAGGAAGGCGACGCCGGTGAGGATGGCGGCGGTGAGCATGACGGCGTCGATCGACTGGGCAAAGCCCTCGGTGATGGGCCGGGTGAGCACCGGGTTGGCGGAGTGCAGCCAGCTGGTGTCATTGAGGGAGTCGTTGCTGGCACCGTTCCTGAAGAACTCGTACAGCTTGGCGTTGGCGGGGTCGGCGGCAACGGCGGGGTCCTGGAGGACCTTGAGGTAGGCCGCGTTCTGCATGGCGTCCTTCATGGCGTTGGCGATCCTGTCGGCGGCCAGGCTGAACAGCATGGAGATGAACACCGCCGTGCCCACGGCGCCGCCCATCGAGCGGAAGAACGCGGCGGTGGAGGTGCCCACACCCATGTCCTTCGCGGGCACCGAGACCTGCATTGCGAGGGTGAGCGGCTGCATGCAGAAGCCCAGGCCCAGGCCGAAGAAGACGGCGATCAGTCCTGGGACCCATAGGTCGGTGTCGGCGCCGAGCGAGAGCCCCATGACGACGGCGGCGGCGGTCAGGATGGCGGTGCCCGCGATCGGGAAGATCCGGAAGGTGCCCGACGCCGAGATGGTGCGTCCGGCGGTGATGGAGCCGGTCAGGATGCCGATGGTGAAGGTGATCATCATCAGTCCGGCTTCGGTGGGTGTGAGGCCCTTGACCAGCTGCAGGTACATGGGCAGCATCGCGATGGCGCCGAACATGCCGATGCCGATGATGAAGTTCAGCAGCGAGGACAGCCCGAAGGTGATGTTGCGGAAGAGGCGCAGCGGGATCAGCGCGTAGTCCCCGGCGCGCCGTTCGGCCAGCAGGAATGCAATGATGCCGGCCACGCCCAGGCCGTAGCAGGTGAGGGAGCTGGCCGACGTCCAGCCCCAGCTGCGGCCCTGTTCGGCGACGAGCAGCAGCGGCACGATGGCCAGGGTGATGGCGGCGGCGCCCCAGTAGTCGATCCGCTGCTTGAAGTGCCTGGCGGGCAGGTGGAGGTAGAGGAACACGACAACCAGGGCGGCCAGGCCGATGGGCAGGTTGATGAAGAAGACCCAGCGCCAGCCGTCGAAGCCCAGGATGTTCTGGGAACCGGCGAAAGCGCCGCCCACCACGGGGCCCAGCACCGAGGAGATGCCGAAGACGGACATGAAGTAGCCCTGGAACTTCGCCCGGTCCTTGAGCGGGACGATGTCGCCGATGATGGTCAGCGCCAGGGCCAGCAGGCCGCCGGCGCCCATGCCCTGGATGCCGCGGGCGATGGCCAGCTCGGTCATCGAGTGCACCGAGCCGGCATACAGCGAGCCGGCCAGGAAGATGACGATCGCCGCGAGGTAGAGCGGGCGGCGGCCGAAGATATCGCTGAGCTTGCCGTACAGCGGTGTGGTGACCGTGGACGTGATGAGGTACGCGGTGGTGGCCCACGCCTGCAGGGACAGCCCGTCCAGGTCGTTGGCAATGGTGTAGATCGACGTGGACACGATGGTCTGGTCCAGCGAGGACAGGAACATGCCGAGCATCAGCCCCACCATGACGGTGATGGTCTGCCGCTGTGTCAGGGTCTCTCCGGGTGCGGGTCCTGCGGTGGTTTTGGACATGGCTGCTCCAGGGTCAAGAGAAAGGGGATCGCATTTGATAGTTGCTTTCAGTAACTATGTTACTTGCAACTTTGTTCCCCGGAGCAACCAAATTTTTCCGGACCCTTCCTCAGCGCTCGACGAGGATGCCGTCCGGGTCGCACCAGATCGTGGCGCCGGCGCGGATCGTCACGCCGTCGATCAGCACGTCCACGTCGGTCTCGCCCGCCCCCGCCTTGGCGCTCTTGCGCGGATTGCTGCCCAGGGCCTTGACGCCGAGGGGGAGTTCGGCGATCGCCTCACGGTCGCGGATGGCGCCGTTAATGACGACGCCGGCCCACCCGTTTGCCACGGCGCTCGCCGCGATCAGGTCCCCCATCAGTGCGGTCCGCAGGGAGCCGCCGCCGTCGACGACGAGCACGGCGCCGTTGCCGGGTGTGGCCAGAATGCTTTTGACGAGGGCGTTGTCCTCCAGGCAGCGCACCGTCCGGACGGGGCCGCTGAAATGCGTGTGGCCCCCCAGGGACTGGAACTGCAGGGAGATGGAGTTGAGTTCCTCGCCGCGCTCGTCGTAGAGGTCGGCGGTGTTGACGGCGGCATTGGCAGGCGAAGCGGTCATTGGTTCTCCTCAGCGAATATCGGTGGGCTGGTATGCCTAATTATCCGCACGGCCTCCACGTCTTGCCTCCCGGCGCATAGCATCGCGGGCCGGTATAACCGGCGTACGGGTCGGTGACGGGTGCCGGAGCAGCGGGCGGTGCGTATGCCGGCGGAGTGTAGGCAGGTGGAGCAGGCGGAACATAGACTGGAGGGAGGTTTCTGATGCGTTCTGCCTCGGCGGCGGCGGCCGCTTCGGCATCTGCCTTGGCCTTGGCCGCCGCTGCAGCCTCAGCCGCGGCCTTTGCCGCCGCCGCCTTGGCTGCGGCTTCAGCTTTCACCTTGGCGGCCTTCGCTGCTGCTGCGGCATCAGCAATGCTTTTCTTCTTACTCTTGATTGCTGCCTGGCGCGCTTTCGCCGCTGAAGCAGCGGAGTTCAGTCGTGAGACGAGCGCAGTCAGCCTGGATGGCTCGTACGCGGCCCAATGGACTTTGTTTTTAGCTGCTGCGGCTGTCTTGAGTGCAGCAATTGTCGCAAGAGCAGTTACAAGGCCCGCATTGGATTTATCGAGTGCTGACGTCGATTCCGATACGGGGAGGGAAGTGATGGTTTCCACCGCCGCCACTGCTTTCTCAACCTGCTGAGCGGGCAGGCAGGCGAGATCTGTGGAGTTTAGTCCGACGGCGCGCGTATGGGCCTCTTCAAAGGCATCCACAACCGCCGGATAGAACTTGCGATTCGGCTCTATGAGCACGGGAACGCCCAAGCCTTGGCGTGCGACTTCGGCATTGATCAAAGTTCCTTTTGAATCGAAAACGCCGGCGAGTGTCCGTCCGTACTTGTCGGTTGGCTCTTCGTCGAGCTCCAGTCTGACCGACGAGCCGACTGGAAGGAGTTGTTCCAGAGCGGCCGTAGCTTCGGGTCCCAAGCACTCCACCGGCGCGTTCGGGTCCTTGGTTTCCGGTGTATCTACGTTGAGCAGGCGAATAGTCTTCTCCCCTGCAGCGGTCGTTGCTACAAATGTGTCTCCGTCGATGACACGAATGACTTTAGCCTCGCTGGCTGCGTTGTTCGGGCTAGCGTTGGAGGCCGGCTGGGAGTTATTGCCTGTGCATGCCGTGAGCGTCAGCGCCGCTATGGCCGTAACAGAGGCGGATTTGAGCAGGACGCGATGTCCTGCGTTTTGTGATGTCAATGTGCATTCCCCCATGGAATGAGCGATGTGTGTTCTGCCGGAAATACCCCCGTGGCAAGAGGCTGGCAGAAGGGCATTCTATTGCCGCAATGAACGAACTTTTAATCGTGCCGGCGATAGTCTGATTCCATCATCATGACGTTCCAAGGGGAGACCGCAATGAGCCTGTCCGACATACCCGGTGCGGTACCCGACCCCGGCCTGGTGGGCACCCGGCGCTCCGCCGCGCTCGCTGAACCGACGGAACGCGTCAGGCCGCTCTGGGTCACGGGCGTGGTGCTGGTCAACCTCGGCATCAACGCGGCATTTTTCGGCCCCATCCAGGTGCTCCTCGGACAGCAGGCGGAACATTTCGACCCCGGGCAGAAGGAAGCCATCCTCGCCCTGGTCACCGGTGCCGGCGCAGCGGTGTCGCTGGTGGCGAATCCGCTGTTTGGCGCCTTCAGCGACCGCACTACGTCCCGGTTCGGCCGTCGGGTGCCGTGGGTGCTGGCGGGCGCCGTTCTGGGTGCCGCGGCGCTGGTGGGCCTGGCGGGCGCGCCGAACGTGGCGGCGATGACGCTGCTGTGGTGCCTGGTCCAGGCAGGCTGCAACGGTGCCTATGCCGCGATCACCGCGGCCGTTCCTGACCGCGTCCCCGTCCCGCAGCGCGCGACTGTGGGTGGGCTGGCGGCGATGGGGCAGACGGCCGGGATCCTGGCCGGTGCGGTGATTGCCGCCGTCGTGAGCGGAAACTTCGTGCTGGGCTACATCATCTGTGCGACGGCACTCGTGGCTGGCGTCGTGATGTACCTGGTCAAGAGCGACGACGACCCCCTCCCGGCAGGGGCTGCCCAGCCAATGAACTGGGCGGGCTTCCTGCTCGGGTTCATCAGGCCGCTGCGGCACCCGGACTTCGCCTGGGCCTGGATCACCCGGCTGCTGGTCAACATCGGCAACCACATGGTCACCCTGTACCTGCTGTTTTTCCTGGCGGACGCCGTGCACCTGAAGGAGACCACCGGCCTCGAGCCTGCCTTCGGCGTGCTGGTGCTGACCGGGCTGTACGCCGTGTTCGTGATCATCACCAGCGTAATAGGCGGCAGGCTCAGCGACAGGATGGGCAAGCGCAAGCCGCTGGTCATCGCCTCGTCCGTAATCATTGCGCTGGCATCACTGATCCTGGCCTTCGCCCCCACCTGGACGGGCGGCATCATCGGTGCCAGCGTTCTGGGGATCGGGTTCGGCGCGTACCTCGCCGTGGACTTTGCACTGATCACCCAGGTGCTTCCCAACGCAGCCGACCGCGGCAAGGACCTGGGCGTCATCAACATCGCCAACTCCCTGCCGCAGGTCATCGCCCCGGCGCTGGCGTGGCCCTTCGTCACGCTGTGGGGCGGCTACGTGTCCCTCTATGTAGCCGCGGCCGTCATCGGCCTGCTGGGCGCGGTGTTCGTGGTGAAGATCAAGGGCGTTGACTAGCTTCCGCTCCCAGGAAACCCGAAGAGTGGGTGCCGTATAGTGGAAGGCGAATTGCGGCAGGACCGGGAATGGGGCTCTTCCTGACTGCACCAGGAATCCCAACCTCCGGACTGATGATGCTTGACTCTATGCCTGATCTTCCGCCCATGGCCGCCCCGCCCTCCCTTCCCCGGCAGCTGCGCCGCTACAACCGGATCCTGGAGGTTGCCGCCGGCTTCGCGCGGAAGGGCCTCAAGTCCGTAACCCTCTCCGAGGTGGCTGCGCAGGCCAACGTTCCGCTCGGCACCCTGTACCGCTACTTTCCCTCCGCCACGCACCTGATGCTGGCCCTTTACCGGCACCAGCTCGGTGAGCTGAAGACGGGGACCGGGGCCGTCCGCATCCATGCACTCTCCGGCGTTGCCATGGAAATCTTCCACATGCGCGTCATGCAGCCTGCCGTTGAGCAGTGCCTCAGCCAGGGCGTGTACATCAAGGACCGGGACACCACCGGCCTGCTGCGCGAGATCGACTCCCTGGCGGAACGCGCCGTCACGGCGGTCTGCGGGGACGCGGCTGTGGCCCGGGTCCTGCTGCTGACGGTCGCCGGTCTAGTCCAGTCGGTCCGCTGCCGCCGACTTTCCCTGTTTGAAGCCGAGGAGGACCTCAAGAAGGCCTGCTCGCTGCTGATGCCCACGCCCCGGCTGGCACGGAACACCGCGTAACTGGTCTAGACCGGGCGGTCTTAAAAGCCGCAAGAAACGGTGACATAAGCCACAGCCGGACCGAAAATCAGCCGTTTTCGGGCCAGGCCCGTCCCAACTGGCGTCCAGTGGGCCTTTGTCCTGTCTAATATGGCACTACCGGAGTGGCCAGTACCCCGCACCTCCCCAGGCTTTCCGGCGGAACCCGCACCCTTGGGCCGCCAGCAAAGCGCGTACCTGACCATCTTGAGCCCCGAATGCTCGAGCCATAATGTGCCGTGCGCCCACGGCTAGCCACAGGAGACAACGACGTGTCCACTGAAACCATTGCTCCGATTGACACCAGTGCAGCCGCAGAGCTGACTGACCAGGAAATTTTCGCTGCCCACGAGGGCGGCAAGCTTTCCATCGCCAGCACCGTTCCCCTCAGCAACAAGCGCGACCTTTCCATCGCCTACACGCCGGGCGTTGCCCAGGTCAGCCGCGCCATCCACGCCGACCCGGAGCTTGCCAAGAGCCACACCTGGGCCCAGCGCCTCGTGGCCGTCGTCAGCGACGGCACGGCCGTCCTTGGCCTGGGAAACATCGGCGCCAGCGCCTCGCTGCCCGTCATGGAGGGCAAGTCCGCCCTGTTCAAGGCCTTCGGCGAGCTGGACTCCATCCCGCTGGTCCTGAACACCACCGACGTGGACGAGATCGTGGAGACCCTCGTCCGGCTGCGCCCCAGCTTCGGCGCCGTCAACCTCGAGGACATCGCCGCCCCGCGCTGCTTCGAGCTGGAAGAGAAGCTCATCGAGGCCCTGGACTGCCCCGTCATGCACGATGACCAGCACGGCACCGCCGTCGTGGTCCTCGCCGCGCTCACCGGAGCCGCCAAGGTCACCGGCCGCGGGCTCGAGGAGCTCCGAGTCGTGATCTCCGGCGCCGGCGCCGCAGGCATCGCCATCGCCGAAATCCTGCTCACGGCGGGCATCGAGGACGTGGTCCTGCTGGATTCGCGCGGCGTGATCAACTCCGGGCGCGCCGACATCGCCGCCGACCCCGCCAGCAAGAAGGCCCAGATGGCGCAGCGCAGCAATCCGCGCGGCATCTCCGGCGGTCCGGGTGAGGCGCTGCTGGGCGCAGACGTCTTCGTCGGCGTCTCCTCCTCCAAGCTGGACGAGGAGCACCTGAAGCTGATGAACCACAGCTCCATCGTGTTCGCACTGTCCAACCCGGACCCGGAAGTCCTGCCCGAGGTCGCGTCCAAATACGCCGCGGTAGTGGCCACCGGCCGCAGCGACTTCCCGAACCAGATCAACAACGTCCTGGCGTTCCCCGGCATCTTCCGCGGCGCGCTCGACGCCGGTGCGCGCCGCATCACCCCCGAGATGAAGGTTGCCGCAGCCCGCGCCATCGCCGAACTGGCCGATGACAAGCTGTCCGCGTCCTACATCGTGCCCAGCCCGCTGGACCCCCGCGTGGCGCCCGCTGTCACGGCCGCGGTCGCCGCGGCCGCCGAAGCCGAAGCCGAAGCCAACTAAGGCTGCAGCCACCTAAAGGGCGGCGGCTGCAGCGGCTGCCGGGAACGGGCTGACTGACGTCCGACGGCGGTGCCTCCCCTGCGCGGGAGGCACCGCCGTCGTCGTTCCTGGCAAACTCCGTTCCCTAGACTGGGGGCATGAATGCCCAAACCCTTGTGACCGTCCTGTGCGGCCTGGCCATCTTGGTTGGCGTTGCCGGCACTGTTATCCCGGTGCTGCCGGGCAGCTTCCTGATCGGCCTGGGCCTGCTGGCGTGGGCAATCTGGGGCGGTGAGGGCGTGACCGGCTGGGTGGTCTTCGCCGTGGGCATGGTGTTCGTGCTGGCAGGCATGGCGGCCAGTGCTGTCCTCGCCGGCCGCAAACTGAAGGAGCACCGGATTCCCAGCCGGAGCGTCGCGGTGGGGGTTGTGCTGGGCATTGCGGGCATGTTCGTCATTCCCGTCGTGGGGCTGTTCGTGGGCTTCGCTGCCGGTCTGCTGCTCAGCGAAGTCCTGCGTACGCGCCATTTCCGGGCAGCGCTGACCTCCAGCTGGGCGGCCCTGAAGGCGACCGGACTGGGAATGCTCGCGGAGTTTGGCCTGGCCTGCCTCGCCGCCAGCACCTGGCTGGTGGGCGTGTGGGTGGGCGCCGCTTCGGCCTAGTTCCCGCTCGCTATTAGCATGGAGGAATGAGCGCGGGGCAGTTTCCAGGACCGATCTACCGCGACACGCGTGACCTCACGCCATTCGGCGGGGGCAAGGTCCGCACCCCGGTGCGCGAACTGGCCGAGGGCATGGGCGGACTCATCCACGGCATGCTCGGCGGCGGGGACGGGCGGATCAGCGTGGACGGCAGCGTCCCGCGGCTCAAGCTGCTGCCCGGAAAAGCGGCCAGGACCGTGTACGACGCCATCTTCTTCAACACCGACCCCAACCGGCTCATCGCGGCCGGCCGTGCTTATCCCGGCTGGGCCGGGCTCTGCTGCGTGATGGCCGGCCTCCTCGCGTACAGGCAGGGCGGCTACCTGCGTGCCGCCGAGCTGCTGCAGCGGGGGCTTTCCATCAGGAACGACGACGAGGCCAACCAGTTTGCCGCCAGTTACCTTACGCGGGTGGTCACCCGGGTGGAGGTGGCCGAACGCATCGTGGTGCCGGTGCTGTTCAGCGAGGAGTCGGTGTTCCTCGCACTCTCGCATTCCCTCCGGGAAACGGGGCAGACCGAGGCGGCCCTTGAAACGCTGGTCCGGCTACCGCCATCGTTGCCCACCGCGCTGGCGAGGTGTGCACTCGCCGCCGACCTCGGCCGGGACCAGGAAGTGGTCGTCTGGACCGAGGGGCTGATGAACGCCGACGATCTCTCCGCGGCGCTGCTCCTGGTGCGCGCGCGTTCCCTGCGCCGGCTCGGCGCCCATGCCCAGGCCCAGCAGGCTCTGAAGGAAGTTCTGCGCCGGCAGAAGACCAGCATGTCCCTGCGCAACGACGCCCTGACGGACCGGGCCCTGATGCTGCTGGACAACGGACGGAAGTCCCTCAACCCGCGGGAATGGCAGCGCGGCCGGCAGGCCGAGCTCGAAACCTTTGAAGTCATCCGCAAGGACATCGAGGCGCGCCGGGCCTGGGAACAGAAGTGGAAGCAGTTCGGCGGCGACTGAGGCCGTTCGCGTTGCCGGCAACGGCAGCCTCTTGTGGGCGACAGGGGGCCGCGCTACAACGGAGCCATGACTGACGCAATCAGGCAGTGGATGGAAAAGTACATCGCGGCGTGGGAAACGAATGACCCGGAGGACATCCGCGCCCTCTTCACCGAGGAGGCCGTCTACGCCACCCGGCCCTATGACCCCGACCCGTGGCGTGGCCGGGAACAGATCGTGGAACGCTGGATCGGCTCGGCGGACGAGCCCGAAGACTGGAGGTTCGAGTGGTCCCTGCTGGGCTCCGACGGGGACCTCGCGTTTGTGCAGGGCCGCACCACGTACCTTGATGACCGGCCCAACTACGAGAACCTGTGGGTCATCCGGCTCGATCCGGACGGGCGGGCGTCCAGCTTCACCGAGTGGTTCATGGAGCAAAAAGTCTGACCCGGCTTCCGGGCGGGCCGGCTTAGCCCGCGGCTTACGCGAGCCGCAGGCTTAGCCGAACCGCAGGGCCGGAAGCAGCTGTTCGGACAGCAGCGCGGCGCCAAGGACCACCATGATGATCCCGCTGGCCAGCGTGACGCTGCGGGCCGCGTTCGGCCGGGACTGCAGGAGCTTCCGCGAGAGCAGCGCCACGCACGTGTATACGAGGGCCGCAAGCAGCACGAACGTCAGGCCCAGCAGGCCGGACTGCACCGGCACCGGCAATGGCGCATCAGCGCTGACGAACTGCGGCACGAGGGCCAGGAAGAACAGCAGCCCCTTGGGGTTGATGCCGCTGGTGCCCATCCCCTGCAGGAAGGAGCGGAGCTGGTTCTGCCCCGGATTTCCGACGGCGGCCGCTGAGCTGAAGCTCGCACCGCGCCACGACCGGATGGTGACGGTTCCCAGCCACAGCAGGTAGAGCGCGCCGGCCACGGTGATCCAGCCCAGCAGGCCCGGCACGCTTGCCAGGACTGCGGCCAGCCCCACGACCATGAGGAGCGTGTGCAGCACGTATCCGCTGCACAGCCCGGCCACCGCGGGCACAAAACTCCGGCGGCCGAGGCCGGCCGTGATGGAGTAGGCCCAGTCCACTCCCGGGGTGCAGGCCAGAGCGACCGCGACCACGATGAAGGCGAGGAAGAGCTGGGGATTCATGGCGGGCTCCTGCGTGTTTGGCGGTATGAAAAGCCTAGGCAAAACCGCGCCAGATGTGCTTTCAAATTTCGCGCGGATCGCTGCTGCAGGAGTAAGATTTTTGCGTGATCGACCACATCGATAGAAGTATTTTGCGGCACCTCAAGGAGGACGGCAGAATTACTGCCACGGCGCTGGCCTCGAAGGTGGGGCTGACCGTGGCCCCTTGCCACCGCCGGCTCCGCGACCTCGAGCAGTCCGGCGTGATCCGCGGCTATAAGGCGGACATTGACCCGGCCGCCGTCGGGCTTGGCTTTGAGGCGATTGTGTTCGTGACCCTCCGGCAGGTGGACCGCCCCACCATGGAAATCTTCGAGAACAGGGTGGCGGAGAACCCGAACGTCGTGGAGGCGCAGCGGCTGTTCGGTTCCCCGGATTACCTGCTGAAGGTGATCGCTGCGGACCTGCCCTCCTACCAGCGCTTCTACGACAGCGAACTGACGGTCCTGCCCGGGGTGGAACGGCTGACCTCAACACTCGTGATGAAGAACCTGAAATCCAACGCAGGGCCGCCGGTGTAGCCGGCCTGCCGACAGACCGAAAGAACACTTGGGGCCCCTGATCCGTGTGGATCAGGGGCCCCAAGTGTTCGCTCGCGCTGGACTGTCTCCCCTGCTCAGCGGGGGTTCAGCACGACGTTCTGGAAGGCGCCCTTCCCGGTGCCGGTGTGGAGCCAGAGGGCTCCGTCGGCCGACACGGAAACGACGTTCGGGTTGCCCGTTCCGGCGAAGCGGCCCACGCTGGCCAGGGACTTGTAGGCGTTCCAGCCGGTGCCCAGCTGGCTGCTGGCGAGGAAGCCGGACGCGCCGTTCCCGGGGTAGAGCCAGAGCGTGCCGTCAGTCTTAGCGGCCATCAGGTCAGCCTTCCCGTCACCGCTGAAGTCATTGGCCGCGATGACCTGGCTGAAGCCTGCCCAGCCGGAGCCGATCTGCTTCGGGGCAAGGAAACTGCCAGTCCCGTTGCCGGGGTACAGCAACAGCTTGCCGTCGGTGGTCTGTCCGATGACGTCCGTCTTCCCGTCGCCGGAGAAATCGCCGGGGGCGAGGAACCGGGCGAAGACCTGCCAGCCCAAGCCAACCTTCTTAGGGGTCTGGAAGACGCCCGTTCCGGTCGTGGGGTAGAGCCACAGCGAGCCGTCGGGCTTCCTGGCCAGGAGGTCGGGACCGCCGGCGCCGTTGAAGTTTCCGGCGGACACCACCTGGTCGAAGACCTGCCAGCCGGTGCCGATCTGCCGGGATGCGCGGAACCCGCCCGAGCCGTTGCCGGGGTAGAGCCGCAGGGCGCCCTGGGTGGTCCGGGCCAGGATGTCGGGTTTGCCGTCGCCGTCGAAATCGCCGGCTTCCCAGACCTGGCTGAAGCCGCCCCAGCCGCTGCCGATCTTCAGCTTGGTCGCGAAACCGCCGCTGCCGTTGCCCGCGTAGGCGGTGATGGCGCCGGTGGTGCTGGCAGACAGGACGTCCGTGAGCCCGTCAGAGGTGAAGTCCTGGCCGGCGATCAGCTGGGTGCTGCCCCAGCCTGTGGCCAGGGTCCGGCGGGCCAGGAAGCCGCCGGTGCCGTTGCCCGGGTACAGGTAGACCGTCCCGGTGCTGGAGCGGGCGAGCAGGCCGGGACCCGTGGCGAGTCCTCCCGCCGCGGTGACGGCGGTGAAGCCGTTCCATCCGGAGCCGATCTGCGTGACAGCCAGGAACCCTCCGGTGCCGTTGCCGGGGTACAGCCACAGCGTTCCGTCGGTGCGCATGGCCAGCAGGTCGGCACGCTTGTCGCCGGTGAAATCACCGGGGGCGATGATGCGGAGGAAGCCCTCCCAGCCGGACCCGATCTGCTTGCGGGCCAGGAAACCGCCGGTGCCACTACCGGGGTACAGCCACAGATCTCCGTTGGATGTCCGGGCAATGAGGTCCGTTTTCCCGTCGCCGTTGAAGTCACCGTTGCCGAAGACGGTGTTGAAGCTGTTCCAGCCCGTGCCGATCTTCACGGCCGTTCCGAGCTTGTTGCCGCCCAGGCCGGGGAGCAGCAGGAGCGAACCGTCCGCTTCGCGGGAGATCAGGTCCGGTCGTCCGTCGCCGTTGAAGTCGCCGGCGGAGAACTGGATCTTGGTGTACCGGGCAGGGTCGGCGTCGATGGTCACAGTGGCCGACGTGGCCGTGACGGAGTTGACCGTGACCCGGGTACCCGCGTGCGTTCTGAACGTGCTCCCGGCCTGCCAGGTGTGGTTGGTGGCGTAGGACGCGCTGAACGGAATGGTGGACGGCATCAGCACCAGGGAGGACGCGGCTGTGGCGCCGCCGCGCTGGACCACCTTCACGCCGCGGTTGCCGGAGGGCCCGCTGGCCAGGTAGGCGTCGTAGCCGGCAGGCTGCCGGAGCTCCAGGTAGTAGACCTCCCTGCTGACCGGGTCGGTGAACTTCACTGCCCGGTAGGCCTGCTTCGTGTCGCCCCAGGGCTTCAGTGTGTAACTCTTCACGCCTGAGGCCACGCCGAGGTCGCGGATGTCGGTGGCAGCGCCCAGGCCCTTGGCGTCCCAGAAGGGCGCGCTGATCACCGGCATGCTCGAGCTGGAAAGCCCCATCACGTCCGTGCTGTCCCCGTATTCCCGGATGTAGCAGGAGGAGTCGGTGAACTGTCCGGTGCTCGTCACGCCCACGTCGGAAACACCGCTGGCGCACTGCAGGGCGTCCGCGTGCATGGATCCCAGCACGTGTCCGAACTCGTGAGCCATCACGCTGTTGGTGACGCCGCTGATCTGCGGCATCAGCACGCGGCCGCTGTTGCCGGAGCTACTGAAGCCGAAGCCCCAAGCACCACCGGCGAGCGTGGTCGTCGGGACAAAAACCACCAGGGCCTTGTTGGTGGCGTAGGCCCACTTCAGCTCGGCGGTGATCTTGTCCATCATGTCGTAGTAGGAGTCCGTCGACCTGGCCGTCTTGGAGGCATGCGTTGTCCGCTCGGTCACGGTCATGGAGATGCGGCCGCCGGACATCGCCTTCCAGTAATTGCTGGAAGCCGCCACCGCCGCTTCGGCCTGGGTCATTGAAACCACGCCTTTGTTGTCCACCAGGGTGGCGACGACGAGCTTGACCGAGAGAGGAGCCGTCGCTGTCCCGCCCGCCTCGGCCTGCAGGGCCAGTCCTTCCGGCGGACCATCCGTGGGTACACCCATTGCGGATTCGTAGACGTGGTGCTCGTGCTCCGAAGTGGACTCGACCGGCAGGGACGTGCCGCTTCCGGAAGGGTCTGTGGCCGCGGTAGCGGCGGCGGGCAGCGAGACGAGGCCCGCGGCGAGAACCAGCAAACCGGTGACCGACGCGATTGAACGGGAAAAAGAGCGCATTGAGTTCCTAATTGAGACCGACCCCCCGGCGGAGACCCTGAGTGAACAATGCATCCCCCGCTTGCCCAGCGCTGCGGCGGATGCGGAATCAGGCTACCGTAGCCATCGCAGGACAGCCGCCGGAATATCCGCAGTTTTCCCCAATGATTAGCGCAATATCGGCGCGCCGCCCCTGACGGATGGAATCAGTGTTCTAGGAGACCGGTGGTCCGGTAGGGAATCACCTCACGCAGGAACATGCTGGTGGATGTCCGCACGATTCCCGGGCAGAGCCGGATCTCCTCGGAAACCCGGTACAGGTCATCGGGACTCGTGGCCACCACCCGGATCAGCAGGTCTGTATCGCCGGCAGGGGCGTGGCATTCCAGCACCTCGGGGATTTCACGCAGCGCGGCGATGGCCTCGTTGAGATGGCTCTGGTCCAGTTCGGCGCTGACCGCAGCAGCAACACCCCGGCCCAGGGCTGCAGGCAGCACCCGGCTGCTGTTGGGCCGGAGGGCGCCCGACGCCGTCATCCGCTCCAGGCGCGACTGTACAGTTCCACGGGCCAGGCCCAGCCGCTGCGACAGGACCATGATGGGCAGCCGGGGATCCTCGTCCAGGGCGGCAAGGATTCGCCTGTCAATGGCGTCGAGCTGCTGCAATCTGATCACTTCCTGTCCGCTTCCGGGCGCACGACTGGTCAGATTGACCACTGCGACCCGTGCCTGTTGCGCCTACTGTAGGGCTTCTGCTCAGATAGTGGCAACGCAGGCGGTGGTTACCCCCACAGCCGGCAGGCTACAGGTTCCCGGCACACCACCCGGATCCCTGGACCACGCTTCCCGCAAGGACGCCGCCGCTGATTGACACTTGTTCACGCATTCGTCTTTCCGCAAGAAGTGCCTCGCTTCCCTGACGGAGTTCCGTCCGGGACAGGCACGGCAAGAGCCCCTGAGCCACCGATTCCCGGCCAACGCCCGGAGCGCGCGGTAGCTGAGGGGCTCTTGTGGTGTTCGGCATAGGGTGGAGGACATGAGTCATGCAGGCCGTTTCGCCCCCAGCCCGTCCGGTGAGCTGCATGTGGGAAACCTCCGGACGGCCATCCTCGCCTGGCTCTTTGCCCGCTCCACCGGCCGGCGGTTTCTGCTGCGCGTCGAGGACCTCGACCGGGCACGGGCAGGGGCCGAGGCCGTGCAGCTGCGCGACTTGGCCGCCGTCGGAGTGACCTGGGACGGCCCGGTGGTGCGCCAGACAGACCGCGAGCCGCTGTACACGGCCGCCATCGGACAGTTGGCGGCGGGCGGCCTGACCTACGAATGCTTCTGCACCCGCCGTGAAATCCAGGAGGCGCCCTCCGCCCCGCATGCACCGCAGGGCGCGTACCCCGGAACCTGCCGGGAACTGTCGGCGGCGGAGCTTGAGTTCAAGCGCTCCACCCGGCCGGCGGCGATCCGGCTGCGTTCCTCCGTCTCCGAATGGACAGTGGAGGATGCGCTGCACGGGACGTTCACCGGGATGGTGGATGACTTTGTGCTACGCAGGAATGACGGCGTGACCGCATACAACCTTGCCGTGGTGGTGGATGATGCCGAGCAGGGCATAGACCAGGTGGTCCGGGGCGACGACCTCCTGCCCTCAACGCCCAGGCAGGCATATTTGGCCTTCCTGCTGAATATGCCCGTTCCGGAATACGCGCACGTGCCGCTGGTAGTGAATGCCGACGGCGCGCGGCTGGCCAAACGGGACGGCGCAGTCACCCTCGCTGACCTCGCCGCCGTCGGAATCCCCGCGGAAGCCTTACGCCGCACCATCCTGGAGTCGCTGGGCCTGCCGGGCGCATCACTTGAGGAGGCCCTGCGGGAGTTCAAGCCTGCCGCGCTGCCGCGTGAACCGTGGGTGTGGACCGGTTTGTAGTGGCGGGTCCGCTGCCGGGCCTGTCCAGACCCGTGGGCTTCAGGCGGTCTTGCGCCGGTGCTCCATCTTCTCCAGCGCGGCGTGCAGCAGGTCCGTACTCCGGCGTTCATCGATGACGATCGAGGCGCCGAGCGCAGCCACGATGATCAGCAGGCAGACGGGAACGGAAACGCCCGCGGCCGCCAGTGCCACGCTTCCTGCGAGCACAAGCAAAACGCCCGTGGTCACGGCGATGAGGGTGCGGTCGACGCACGTCATCACGCTGAAGAGGGCTGTCAGCGAGACTTTGAACAGTGCAACGGGAATGGCGATGGTGGCGACTGCCGCGGCCGCGCTGATGTGCGCGGCATGGTCGATGTAATACGCCGCGACGTGCAGGCCTGCCCCGGTGGCGGCAATGGCGGCGAAGATCGGAATGTGGCCGTAGCCGAAGAAGTACGAGCGGTGGCGCTGCAGGTGCAGGGCCCGGCCGGCAGGCAGGATGAAGTAGATCCACCACATGCCAAAGGCGAGGGCCGTGCCGCCGACACCTACCAGGGCCGCATCAACAGACCAGCCGTGGTTGGACACGATGGCCCGGAGAGTGGCGACTGCGCCAATCAGGCACTCACCGAGGGCAATGATGGCCAGCAGGCCGTAGCGTTCGGCAATGTGGTGGGCATGCCAGGGAGTTCTTGCGTTCCGCTCGGCCCAGTACGGGGTGCCCAGTTCCAGGACATACAGCGGTGCGATCATCAGGAAGGTGGTCAGCACGTCGGCCTGGATGAACAGCACCGCGACCCACCCCAGCTGGACCACTGCCAGGTAGCGGGCGTAGCGCAGGCACGTCGTCCGCCGGGCCGGGTCCTGCCTGGCGGCGCGCAGCCACTGGGAGATCAGTGCCAGCCGCATGATGATGTAGCCGCCCACAATGATGGTGTTGTCCACGTACTTCCCCTCAACGAGGGAGTGGAACATGGGTTCGATCCCCATGGTCAGGACCAGGACGCCCAGCAGCTGGACCATGGTGACCACCCGGAACACCCAGTCGTCAGTGTCGTACGCGCTGGCGAACCACGTGAAGTTGATCCAGGCCCAGATCACCGCAAACATCGCAAAGGAAAAGCCGAGCAGGCCGACGCCGAAGCGAGCCTCCGCAATCTCATGCGCAAACTGGTTGCCAGCCACGCCGAAGGCGATTACGAAGGTCAGGTCGAAGAAGAGTTCCAGGGGGGTGGCTGTCCGGTGAGGCTGGTGCGGGTCGCGGCCGCCCATGCGGGCCACCGCGTGCCGGAGGGGATTAGAGGGCATGGATCAAAGGTATCGCGGGTTCCCCACCCTGCAACGCGGAGTCATTTAGCGCCCAATCCGGGCCCTGAATTGGGCCGTATCTGACTCCGCGTTGCTTTGGAAGACGCGGGCAGCCTAGACCCGGCCCAGGGCGTCGATGTCCTCCAGGAACTCCTGGTGCACCTCTTCGCTGACGGTGGTGCGCGTGTCCGCGATGGCATCGAGGTAGTCCTCGGTGGTAGGACCCTTCCGGACCGCCTCGCGGACGGAAACGCCGCCCCCGGAAGCCAGCCCGCCGTCGCCGCCATTGCCGTAGACGGATTTCTCCAGCGCCCGCTGGGAGGCACTGCGTGCCGCAAACTCAATATCCGCAGGGGAGAAGCCCTTGGTGCGGTCCACGAGCTGCTCCACGTCCACGTCGTCCACCACGGCGGCGGGGATGAAGCGCTGCCACATGGCTTCGCGGGCCTGCGGGTCGGGCAGGCCGATGGGGATCACGTAGTCGAACCGCCCGTGCCGCAGGAAGGCGGAGTCGAGCGCGCGGATGAAGTTGGTGGCGCACACCAGCAGGCGGCCCGGCTGCTCGCGGAAGGCCGGGATGATCTTGAGCAGTTCGTTGGTGACGCCCTGCAGCGGCGAGGGCGGGTCGCCGGCGCGCTGGGACGCGATCTCCTCCACCTCGTCGATGAACACCACCGCGTGCTCGAGTTCCGAGATCTCCAGGAAGGTCTCCCGCAGCGCGCCGGCCAGGCCCTTGGGGTCCGAGGCCAGCCGGGACGGAAAGACCTCCACGAACGGCCACTCCAGCCGGGAGGCGATGGCCTTGGCGAACGTGGTCTTGCCCGTGCCCGGCGGCCCGAACAGCACCACGGCCCGCGGCGGCACCACACCGAATTCGTCGGCGAGGTCGGCCTCGGCCAGCGGCAGGACCAGGCGGCGCTCCAGCAGCTCCTTCTCACGGCGCATGCCGGCCACGTTCTCCCACAGGTTCCGGGCGAGGATGCGGCCGCCCAGCTGGCCCAGGGGCTCGAGTTCCTGGCGCTGCACGGGGATGGTGCGCTCGAAATAGCGCAGGTTCTTCTTGAGCACGAAGCCGCGGCTCAGGAAGGCCTCCACCCTGGTCTCCAGCTCGGGCATCAGGGCGGAAAGCTTGTTCAGCCCGTGCGGGGCCATCCGGTTTTCGACGGCGGCCAGCAGCGAGGTGCCGATGCCCCGGCCGCGGAACTCGGGCAGCGTGGCCAGGAAGACGATCCAGCCCTGGTCATGCGCGGCACGGCCGACGGCGGCGCCCACCACCTGCTCGCCCTGCACCGCGACCACGGCGTGGTCCTTTTCGCAGGAGGCCAGCACCTCCGAGAGCGCATACACAGGCTCGACGTTGGTGGCCTTCAGCGACTCCCAGAGGTGCAGGATGCCGTCCAGGTCCGCGGAGTGGAAGTCCCGGATCCGCCAGTTGGTCATGAGGTATCTCCCGTGGTTCGACGTTGAGCCATTTTTGAGCTGCCTGGTTTTCGGGCTGCTCAGCCGAGCATAGGCGATGGCACGCCGGCACGGGGTTGCAGGTGCGTTGCGTTACGGGGACGCGTCAGCGTGTGGCCGCGTCTGTTGTTGTGCCGTGCGCCATGCCTTTATTGGCATCCTTGGAGGCGGCGCCCCTGCGGAAATGGTGGGTACGGTGGTGGTCATCCTTGGTGTGCACCACCAGGACCGGGCACTCGGCATGTGCCACGCAGGCGGTGCTTACCGAGCCCAGATGCAGCCCCATGAACCCGCCATGGCCGCGGCGCCCCACCACCAGCATCGCCGCGCCGGCCGCCGCCTCCACCAGAGTCGCCGGGGCCGGGCCGCGCACCAGTTCACTGGTCAGCGTTTCAGGGACATCCGGCCCGTACGCCTTCTCGAGGGACTCGGCAAGGACCTTGGCCGCCGAGGCCTCGAACGCCTCGAAATCCGGCGGGATGTACCCGGCATACATTTCCGGGAAGTGCCAGCAGGCCACGGCATGGACATGGGCGCCCAGGCCGGGTGCCAGCCGGGCCGCCAGACGGAGGGCCTCCACCGAGGAGTCCGAACCGTCCACGCCAACAACCACTTTGCCTTCAGCATCCATCGTTGTTCTCCTTTGCAACATCGACTTTGCAACACTGGACTTTGCAATCTGGGCCGGACGCCCCGGTTACGGATAGCGCGGTTACCTCCGCTGCAGCGGCTGCATCTGCAATGCGACGCCGGCGGCCGCGGCGTCCCGGAACAGGGCATCGATCTGCACCACGTCCCGGCCTGCCCGCTGCAGCAGGCTGGCCGCCACGCCGGCACGGTAGCCGCTGGCGCAGTGCACCCAAAGGCGGCCATCGGGCAGGTCGCCAAGGCGGTCCAGCAGTTCGTGCAGCGGGACGTTTATGGCACCGGCGAGGTGGGACTTGGTGAACTCGTCTTCACGTCGGACGTCAAGGATGATGTCGCCGTCGGGCTTTTCATGGACGACGGCGGGCCAGCCGGCCCGGGGATAGGAGGCAACCGGAGCGCGCGGGGCGAGCTCGCGGGGTTCTGTTCCCACCGCGGCATCAGGACGGTCGATGCCGATGCGGGAAAGGTCCCGCACTGCGTTTTGCAGGTCTTCGCGGTCACCAACGAGCGTCAGCTTCTCGCCCCACGGCAGGACCCAGCCTAGGTAGGAGCTGAAGCTCCCGCCCGAGCCGTACTCGAAGCTGACGGTGCCCTGCAGGTGGTTGCTGGCGAACAGCATGCGGTGGCGCAGGTCAACCACCCACTCGCCCCTGGCCAGCCGGTCCGTCAGTTCCTCGGCGCCGAGTGACTCCGGCAGGCTGAGGTCAGCCGGCTCGGGGCCGGTCATGTTGATGGGGGCCATGTGCGCGTAATAGGACGGGTAGGCGGACAGATTGGCCATGAGCTCCGCCGCGAAGTGCTCCGGATCGGGGTCCGTCAGTGCGTGGTTGGCTGTCCGCTGCTCCGCGATGGTTGAGGCATCCGCGCGGGCGGCCGGCCCGATCGAACAGAACGAGCCGAACCCGTGGGTGGGGTAGAGTGCGGCATCGGGGCCGGCTTCTTCCGCGAGCCGGTGCACGGAAGCGTACTGGTCCCGTGTCAGGCCGGGGGTGTCTCCGGGGCCGAGGAGATCGGTGCGCCCCACGGAACCGAAGAGCAGGCTCCCGCCGGAGAACACTGCACGGGCACGTCCATCCGTGACGATGTAGGACAGGTGCGTGTGGGTGTGTCCCGGAGTTGCCACGGCCCGGAGCGTGAGCCCGCCGATCTGCACTTCCTGCCCGTCCGCCACGGGTTCCCGTTCATAGCCCACCGGATCAGCGGCGTTCACCAGATACTTGGCGCCGTGGGCGCGCGCGAGGATCAGGCCGCCGGTGAGGTAGTCGTTGTGGACGTGGGTTTCGGCCACGTGGGTGATCTGCACCCCGGCCTTCCGTGCGGCCTCCTCGATGCGGTCCGTGTCCCGCTGGGCATCAACCACCAGCCCCACGCGGCCGTCGTGGACCAGGTAGCTGCGGTCCCCTAGCTGCGGGGTTTCGATGACGACGACGTCCATTGATCCGGCCCTTCGATGCACCGGAGCGGCACCGCCCACCGCGGGCCACACCCCGGATGCCTCAATGGTAGGCCGATTGGGATCAGATGTAGCCCGCTGAACTTGAGTTCCCGGCATTTCTGCGCCGCTTTCCCGGTGGGGCTGGCTGCCGGGCCGGGCCGCGGCGTCGGCGTCCTCAGGGAGAGGAAAGCGGTGCAGAAGAGGCCGGTTATGCGGGCTGTCACAGGGTCAGCCGGCTGCTGGTTTGATGTTTTGGTTGACGTGGAACAGGTTGCCGGGGTCGTATTTGGCCTTCACCTGGGCCAGCCGGGCGTAGTTTCCCGCATAGTTGTCCTCGATGTGGGGCTGGTCGTCGGCATCGAGAAAGTTCACGTAGCCCGCGCCGGCACCATGGGCGTGGAGTTCACTGTGGTAGTCCCGCACCCACTTCGTATTCGCTTCGTTGTCGGCGGGGTCCTCCCACATGCCGGCGATGGCCACTGCGAAGTTGACGTCCCTGTACGGGAAAGCCGTCTCATCCCGGCCAACCCGCTGGACGGCCCCATTAATCGGGTAGTAGTGGTTGGCCGTCTGGACGCTTGGAATGGCCCTTGCGAACTTCTCGGCAACGCGGATGGCGTCATCATTGAGCTGCGGCAGGAACTCTGCTTTCCAGTAGGCCTGCAGGCCCTTGGGAAGCATCGGGTCGAAAAGTGTGTTGAGGACCGTGTAGGGAAGCGGTCCCACGAAAGAGCCGGCAACGGGCGCTATCTCGAGGAACTTCTGCCAGTGGCGCTCGCCCTCGTCATGGGGGCCGGTCCAGCCGCCCACCAGGACCACCACGGGCTTTCCGTGATACTCCTCCGGCAAGAACGGGACGGGTGGCCCCTGGTGGAAGCCCAGGAACACGCCCATGTCCTCAGGTGCCGTGGCGATGTACTCCCGGTAAAACCGGGCCACAGTGTCCGCATGCTCCAGCAGGTAGATGATCACGCCGCCGTAGAGAAGATCTACGGGATGCAGGTTGAACTCAAGCGAAGTCACGACGCCGAAGTTGCCGGTCCCGCCGCGAAGCGCCCAGAAGAGGTCCTCATTTTCCCTTGCGCTGGCGACCACGAAGTTCCCGTCGGCTGTCACAACGTCAGCCGACCTGAGGTTGTCGCACGACAGGCCGTACTTCCGGGCAAGGTACCCGATCCCTCCGCCCAGGGTAAGCCCTGCAACGCCGGTCGATCCGATGATGCCGCCCGTGGTGGCCATGCCGAAGGCGCTTGTTGCATGGTTGAAGTCCGCCCATGTCGTTCCGGCTTCGGCCCGTGCCGTGGACGTGGCAGGGTCCACGCGCACTCCTCGGCAGCCGGCAAAGTCGAGGACGAGGCCGCCGTCGCAGGTCCCAAACCCGGGCGCACTGTGGCCGCCGCCGCGCAGTGCCAGGTCCAAGCCTTGGTCACGCGCGAAATTCACGCCGGCAATGACGTCCGCTACTTGCGACACGCGTAGGATCGCCGCAGGGCGTTTGTCGATCGTTCCGTTGTAGACAGCCCTGGCGTCGTCGTAGTCTGCCTGGTCAGTCGTGATGACTTGGCCCCGCACTTTCTCCTGCAGGGTTTGGAAGGAGCTGCTGTCCATGGGGTACTCCGATTCATCCGGGGCGCTGGTCCCGGGACCTGGTACGCAGCCGGGGTGCGGCGGCGCACGGTTGCTGTGATTGCAGCCGGTGTGGGCGGGCATCATGCAGGGGTAACGGCCAGGACGGTGGCCGTCCACACCGGCAGAGACCGGATGCACCTTGGCAGGCGGCAACGTCGCGCGGTCTGCCGTGGCGTGATTCGGATACGGGGCTGATGCCCGCATCGACGGGTGATGGGCGGGCGGCCCAAAGGGTTACAGCATGGCCAGTAAGGTACTCCTGCCCCAAACAGCGGTCAACATCCGAAACCAAACGGCTTAAGCGCGAACGGACACTTGTGGCCCTTCGGGTTGGGGCCACAAGTGTCCGTTCGCGCTATGTTGCTGGGAGGTGCTGCCTCGCGGGTTAGATCCGGTCCGCGCCGCCCGGGCCCGGCCGGTTGGCGACCACGGGGGACATGCCGGTGAAACCTTCACGGGCCTCGGCGATCTCGTGGATCCGCTTGCGGCAGGCGTACCAGCCGGCCACCATGAGCGCGATGGCGATGAGCGTGACCACGAGGGTCAGCGGCGAGTCGATGAAGACCATGACCAGCACGCCGACCAGGAACAGCAGGGACAGGTAGCCGGTGTAGGGCGCACCGAACATCCGGAAGGAAGGGCGCTTGAGCCAGCCCTTGTCCGCCCAGCGCTTGAGCTGGAGCTGGCACAGGACGATGGTGGCCCAGGTGACAATGATGCCTACGGAGGCGATGTTCAGGACGATCTCGAAGGCCTGGGACGGGACGAGGTAGTTCAGCGGAACGCCCAGCAGGGAGACGCCGGCGGTGATGGCGATGCCGCCGTAGGGGACGCCGGCCTTGTTCATGCGCTGGGCGAACTTCGGGGCGGAGCCGGCCACGGACATGGAACGCAGGATCCGGCCGGTGGAGTAAAGGCCGGCGTTGAGCGAGGACAGGGCCGCGGTGAGGACCACGAGGTTCATGATGACGTCCACGCCCTGGATGCCGATGGAGCCGAAGAACGTCACGAAGGGGCTGACACCCTTTTCGTAGGACGTGTAGGGCAGGAGCAGGGCCAGCAGGATGACGGAGCCGACGTAGAACACGGCGATCCGGAAGACCACGGAGTTGATGGCCTTGGGCATGATCTTTTCCGGGTTTTCGGTTTCGCCGGCGGCGGTGCCGACGAGTTCAATGGACGCGTAGGCGAACAGGACGCCCTGCATCAGGATGATCATGGGCAGCAGGCCGTTGGGGAAGATGCCGCCGTTGTCGGTGATGAGGCTGAAGCCCACCTCCTGGCCGGCCACCGGGGTACCGAAGATGACGAAGTAGGTGCCAACGATCAGGAACGCGACCAGTGCGGCGACCTTGATCAGGGCGAACCAGAATTCAAGCTCGCCGAAGACCTTGACCGAGACAAGGTTCAGTGCAAGCACCACGACGAGCGCGATCAGCGCCCAGGCCCACTGCGGCACCGCGCCGATCCAGGGGACGTAGTTGCCGAAGAAGTTCATGTACAGCGCTGCGGCGGTGATGTCCACGATGGTGGTGGTGGCCCAGTTGATCCAGTAGAACCAGCCGGAGACGAAGGCCGCCTTCTCGCCGAAGAACTCGCGGGCGTAGGAGACGAACGAGCCCGACGACGGGCGGTGCAGCACCAGTTCACCGAGGGCACGGAGGATGAGGAAGGCGAAGAAACCGCAGACGGCGTACGCGATGACCAGGGACGGTCCGGCGGCGTTGAGCCGGCCGCCGGCGCCGAGGAACAGCCCTGTTCCGATCGCACCGCCGATGGCGATCATCTGGATCTGCCGCGGCTTCAGGCTTTTGTGGTAGCCCTTGTCTTCGGCATGGAGAAGGGTCTCAGTGGCATGCGCCTGGGCCGGGACCGTATGGTCCGTGATGGGTTGGTTACTCATGGGGGTCCTTTGATTTCCTGTTGGGGGAGGAAGACTGGGCCCACAACCGCCGGGTTCCCTGACCGAGCTTGCGAGGTTAGGGGGCGGGTGGGGACTACTTGCTGAGGTTGGCAAGGCGTTCGGGGCTCAGGAGCTCCTGCAGCTGGGTTTCGGTGAGCAGGCCGTGTTCCAGGACCAGCTCGGCCACGCCGCGGCCGGTGGCCAGGGCTTCCTGCGCGATGGCGGTGGCGGTGGCGTAGCCCAGGTGCGGGTTGAGCGCGGTCACCAGGCCGATCGACTGTTCCACGGTGAGGCGGAGCCGTTCGGTGTTGGCGGTGATGCCGGTGACGCAGCGGGCCGTAAGCGTGCGGCAGGCCGCCTCGAGGTGCGAGATGCTCTTGTGCAGGCTGTGCACGATGACCGGTTCGAAGGCGTTGAGCTGGAGCTGGCCCGCCTCGGCGGCCATGGTGATGGTGACGTCGTTGCCGATGACCTCGTAGGCCACCTGGCTGACCACTTCCGGGATCACCGGGTTGATCTTGCCGGGCATGATGGAGGAGCCGGACTGGACGGCGGGCAGGTTGATCTCGCCGAGGCCGGCGCGCGGTCCGGAGGACAGCAGGCGGAGGTCGTTGCAGATCTTGGACAGCTTGACGGCCACGCGCTTGAGCACGCCGGAGAGGTGGACGAACGCGCCCACGTCCTGGGTGGCCTCGATGAGGTCGACGGCGGTGACCAGCGGCAGCCCGGTGATCTCGGCAAGGTGGCGGCAGGCGGCCTCCGCATAGCCGGCAGGGGCATTGAGCCCGGTGCCGATCGCGGTGGCGCCGAGGTTGATCTCGTGGATGAGCAGGTCCGCTTCTGCCAGCCGCTGCCGGTCCTCGCCGATGGTGACGGCGTAGGTGCCGAATTCCTGGCCCAGGGTCATGGGAACGGCATCCTGGAGCTGGGTGCGGCCCATTTTCACCACGGTCCGGAACTCCATGGCCTTTTCCGCGAACGCCTCCTCGAGTTCCGCCAGCGCTGAGAGCAGCTCGCGGGCGGCGAAGATCGTGCCGAGTTTCACCGCTGTGGGGTAGACGTCGTTGGTGGACTGGCTGAGGTTCACGTGGTCGTTGGGGTGCAGCCGCGCGTAGTCGCCCTTGGGGTGGCCCAGGATTTCCAGGGCGCGGTTGGCGATGACCTCGTTGGCGTTCATGTTCGACGACGTTCCGGCCCCGCCCTGGATCACGTCCACGACGAACTGCTCGCTGAGTTCGCCGTTCATCACATCGGTGCAGGCCTGTTCGATGGCGGCGGCGCGTTCGGCGTCCAGCAGCCCGAGTTCCAGGTTGGTCCGGGCGGCCGCGAGCTTCACGGCGGCAAGGCCGCGGACCAGGTGCATGTTAGTGGAGAGCGGCTGGCCCGTGATGGGGAAGTTTTCCACCGCGCGGAGGGTGTGCACGCCCCAGTAGGCGCTGGCGGGAATGTCGCGGTCACCGAGCAGGTCGTGCTCGGAACGCGTGCCGGACAGGGGTGGGGCATCCGGCAGGGTCTGGGTTTCGGTCATGTGAGTCCTTAAAGAACGTCGTCGGTCGGGGACAGGAAGGGAAAATCTGCGGCCTGCAGCAGGCCCACGGGGCGGCCACCGCCCAGGACCGCTCCGGTGGCGATGCCCGCAAGGGCGGAGGTGTCGACGTCGAGCGCCTCCAGCGCGCGGACGGTGACGGGCATCCGGGCCCGGTCACCGCCGTCGGAAATCTTGACGGCGACGGCGCGGCCGTCCGGCAGGCCCACCAGCTGGATGCCTTCGAAGCCGTCCTTGGCCAGCGCGCCGGGCAGGAGGCGCATCAGCTCCGTGACGTCGCGGCCCTCGCCGGCCACCATCTCCGGGTGGCGGCGCATGGAATGCGCGACGGCGGCTTCCGGGCTTTCGGCGGCGGCTGCACCGCCGTCGAACATTCCGTCCGGCAGGTCGGCGGAGGCGAGGCGGCCGAAGGCGCGGGCCATGCCCGCAAGAGTCAGGGCGAACAGGGGGGTGCCGCAGCCGTCGGTGCTGATGCCGGCAGGCTCCTCGCCGGTGAGTTCCGTGACGGTTTCGGCGACGAGCTGTTGCAGCGGGTGGGACGGGTCGAGGTAGCCCTGCACCGGCCAGCCGTTGATGACGCAGGTGGCGGCCATGGCGGCGTGTTTGCCGGAGCAGTTCTGTGCCAGCTGGGTGGGCCGTCCGCCGCCGCGCAGCCACTCCTCGCGTTCGCGGACGCCGTAGGGGAGGTCGGTGCTGTTTTCGAGGGCCGCGGGGGTGAGCCCGTGGAGTTCCAGGATGCGGCTGGCGCCGTCGAGGTGCCGGGCCGCACCGGAGTGGCTGGCCGCGGTGAGGGCCAGCAGGTCGGCGGGCAGGTCCAGTCCGGCGCGGACCATGGCTACGGACTGCAGCGGCTTGAGGGAGGACCGGGGGTAGAACGGGGCACGGGGTTCGCCGGCGGAGAGCAGGGCGCGGCCGCCGGGCGCGGTGGCGACCAGGGAGCCGTAGTGCACGCTTTCGACCATGCCGTTCCGGGTCTGGAAGGCGAGGGGCTCGTGCTTCGGAAGACGTGCAGCGGAGGCTGCGGCATTTGCAGGCGCGGCCGATTGAGGGCTTGCGGGCATGGCGGGGGAGGGCATGGAGTCCTTGGGTGGTGGGTTTGCTGCTGGCGTTTACTGGTTGAGGATGGAGTCGAGCGCTTCGCCGACGGCGCGCAGGTGCCCGGCCATCGCGGCGCTTGCGTCTGCCGCGGACCCTGCTTCGATGGCGTCGAGGATGAGTCGGTGCTCGACGTCGGAGGCGTGCTGGCGGTCGGCCACCATGTTAAGCGTTTCGGACTGGTGTGCGAGGGCGTCGCGGATGTCCGCCACCACGCTCTCGAACACCTTGTTGCCGCTGGCGCGGGCGATGGCTGCGTGGAAGGCTGAATCGAGCGCGACCCACGCTTCGGGATCTGTCTCCGCGGCCATGGACGCCATCATGCCGCGAAGGACTTCCAGGTCCTCGGCGGTGCGGCGCTCCGCGGCGAGGCCTGCTGCGGGAACTTCGATATGCGGACGTGCCTCGGTGAGGTCCCGGGCCGAAAACTGGCCCAGGATGAGGTCGTTGGCCACATGGTCGGCCACCACGAACGTTCCCCGCCCTGTCTTGGTCACCGTCAGGCCCAGGGCGGTGCAGGAGCGCAGCGCCTCGCGGATCACGGAGCGGCTCACCCCATATTGCGAGGCCAGGGCGGCTTCCGAACTGAGCTTGGCGCCGACGGCCAGCTCGCCGCTTTGGATATCGCCGCGGATGGCGTTGAAGACAGCTTCGGCCGCGCTGAGGCGGGCCAGCGGAAAGGTGATGGATCCGGGTTGCTGTCCGGCTGTCCGGCTGTCTGACAGGTTCACGGTTAAGAATATGGCACGGGTCACAGCCGGGTGTCAAACGCCTGCTGTTCGAGAAGCAGGGGGCCAGCAGTCCAGGTAGATGGGCTCAGCCCACCCGCGCATGCCCCTCTATGGTCCGCAGGACCCCGAAGAGCTTGACGACGCCCTCCTCGCCGAAAAGAACATCGGGTCCTGCCGGAGCCAGTTCGTTGTAGGGGGAATCGAACAGCGCCGCAGGCGGAACGGTTCCGTTTTCCACGAGATGGTTGGTCAGAACCTGCAGGAAATCAAGCTGTTGGGCTGTCAGGGTGGTACCGGCCACGAATTCCCCCAGCGCTTCCTCCACGGCTTCCCGGTCCAGTCCCACAAGGGACCGGACAAAAACGCCAAGTCCGTCGCCGGCGGCGCGTTCCAGGTCTTCCGCCGAGCCGAGGCCGCTTTCCAGGAGGATCTTTTCCAGTTCCTCGAGGTCCAGGTCGGTCAGCTGCTTGTTCCGCCGCAGGCGCTGGATGGTTGCGTGATCCTGGTACTTGCCGAGATACAGCTTGGCCTTCTCCCGGTACCGGGCAAGGTCGACATAGCCGTTTGAGGCTCCCACGAGCTCCACCTCCTCCAGCTCGCCCAGCGCGTCCTCGAAGGCCGTGTACACCACGGTCCGCTTCCGTTTTTCAATGAGGTGGACCAGTTCACGCAGGCGCGTTCGGATGCCTTCCAGCCACTCCGGAGCAACGGATTCCCATTCGCCATCGTCGAGGACTGTCTCGATCAGGGGCAGCTCCGCGGCGATGGCCGGAACGTTGGGCTGGTCATGCAGCGCCGCGGCCACCGCCTGGATCTTTGTGCGGAAGGGATCGAGGGGCTTGCCAGTCAGCGAGGCAAGCTCGGCCTGAAGCACAAGGTAGTCGAACCGCTTCGCTTCCTCGGTGTCAGGCAGTGCACCGATGGAAGCCAAGCGCGCCATCTCAGTTTCCAGTGCATCGAAGTCGGCCTCAGCCAGCGACGTCCAGGTCGCTTCATCCGAGAAGTGGTCCACCCACCGGCGGGCTGGCTTAACCAGGAAATTGTCGTGCGGCAGCCGCTCGACGGTGTGCCGCAATGAATCACGGACGCCGGCGGCGTAGTCGACTGATGAAGCCGAGTCCGGGTCGGTTGTCTGGCGCAGGATCTGGGCGCGGGTGGCAAACGTGCTCTCAGCAAGGGACTTCCCCAGCGAGCCCTCATTGCCGGGCATGCCAGCGTTGAAGTATTCGGCGTTCCGGCAGAGGTCGAAGATGAAGAAGTCGGTCTTGTCCTCGCCGGGCCCGAAGAGATCAGGGCAGAGTCGCGTTCCGCGACCCACCATCTGCCAGAACTTTGTCTTCGACCGGACCATCTTGAAAAAGACCAGGTTTACGGCTTCCGGAACATCCACGCCTGTATCCAGCATGTCCACTGAAATGGCGATGTGTGGATCCTTGTCCCGGCGGGAGAAGTCGTCGATGAGGGTCTGGGCATAGTTCACCTGGTAGGTGATTACCCTGGCGAAGTGGCCTTTGAAGTGCGGATAGTTGTGGTCGAAGCGCCGCGCGATGAAGTCGGCGTGCTGGTTGTTCTTTGCGAAGATGATGCTCTTGCCCAGGCGGTCACCGCCGGCAACTTTGTGCCCGCGGGTGATCAGGACTTCGAGCGCCTTGTCCACGGTGTCGGTATTGAAGAGCCAGGAATTTACGACGGCGGCGTCCACCTCTTCGGGAATCTCGCCGTCCTCATTCCATTCGAGCTCGTCCCACTGCTCTTTTTCGTGGTCAGGCAGGTCGTCGTACCTGATGCCTTCATACGGGAACTTCAGCGGCACGGGAACGACGCGGGGCGGCACGAGGTAGCCGGCTTCGATGGCTTCATTGAGTTCGTAGGCGAAGGTGGGAACGTTGTCCTCGATGTCAAAGAGGCTGTAGGTGTTCCTGTCGACTTCGGATTGCGGCGTGGCCGTGAGGCCGACGAGAAGCGAGTCGAAGTACCGGAAAATCGCCCGGTACTTCTGGTAGACGGAGCGGTGTGCTTCGTCCACCACGATCAGGTCGTAGTGACCGATCCCGAACCGGCGTTTGCCCAGCGCTCCCTCGGTCTTGTTGATGAGGTTCATCATGGTCGGATAGGTGGCCACGTGGATCCGGCTGTCTGCCTCTTCGCCTGAGCTGAGGATCACCGGCCCCGAGCCCGGCAGGTGCGTTTTGAATGCGTTCGCGGCCTGCTTCACCAGGGCGATGCGGTCCGCGAGGAAGAGGATGCGCTTGGCCCAGTTGGCTTCCTGGAGGATCTTGGCGAGGGCCACCACGGTCCGGGTTTTGCCCGTGCCTGTCGCCATCACTACCAGGGCCTTGCGTTCGTGCTGGTTCTCGAACGCCTGGGTGACGGCGCGGATGGCGTTGTGCTGGTAGGGGCGTTCCACGATCGCGTTGTCGATCTGCTGCTGCGCGAGGGGTTTGCGGATGCTCCGGCGGTCGACCAGCAGCTGCAGCTGGTCGCGGGTGTGAAAGCCCTGGACCTGGCGTTCGACGTACATCGTGTCGTCCCAGATCCAGGTTTCGTAGCCTGAGGTGTAGTAGATGACGGGCCGGCGGCCGTAGCGGCGTTCCAGGCAGTCGGCGTAGAGCTTCGCCTGCTGCTTGCCGACGTGGGGGTCTTTCGTGGTCCGTTTGGCTTCGACGACGGCGAGCGGCAGCCCGTCCGCTCCCCACAGGACGTAGTCCACGGCACCCGTGCCGGTGAGGGAGCCGGATGCCGTGGGCATGGTGTCCACCTTGAACTCGCGGTCCTCAGGATTGGCCAGCGGCCAGCCGGCTTCATGGAGGTCGAGGTCGATCAGGTGGCGGCGGGTCAGCGCCTCGTCATAGTCGTGGCGGTCCGGTACCGCCTGGTTCTGCTTCTTGGCCTCGGCGACGGCCTCCTGCAGCTCTTTGAGCTGCTGCTCCAGATCCGCATTCTGCCTGGCAGCCTTAGCCAGGGCCTCGTCCTTGCCTTTGAGCTCGGCCTCCAGCTTCTGGAGCTGTTCCGGGGACTGCTGGCTGACTGGTGCTTTAGGCGAGGGGGCTAGGTGGCCGGCGTCGAACGCCAAGGACGGCGGCAGTTGGCTGCCGTCCTTGGCATAGTTCCGGGCGAGCCAGTAGCAGACATGGTGGAGTTCCCGCAGCACGATTTCAGCACCCTGAACCGTAGGGTTGACTGTGTTGTGGACCGCGTTGTTGCCGGCCTTGCGGATGATGGTGAGCTTGCTACCGATGGCCCCGCCCACAAGATTCTTGAAGGCAGGCTCGCTGGTCAGCGCATTGAGGTCGTCCTTGTAGGGGTGTGTGAGCTGGGGCTCCACCTTGTACAGCCACTCGACGATTCGCTCAATGGTGTAGCGGCCGTAGAACACGGATGCCCGCGGATCGATCCGGGCGAACTGCTCGGCCTTGCGGGCGTGCTGGGCGATGCCCGGCCACTCCGGCACCAAGAAGCTGAAGTTGCTGTTGACTGCCCCCACGCAGTTATCTCCGATCCCCGCCGCGATTTGATTGGGACTAGTCAATCATGGCTAGCCGACACTCCGGCATGAAAGGGTTTGTTTGGTAGCCTTTCGTGTCTTTTGACGAGCTTGGTTCTGTTTCTGTACTTGCAGAAACAGATCGGCCTATAGTGCGTGTGCACCCCCAGATGCTTCGGCTACTGGTTAGAAGGCTCCGAGTCATCGGGGCCTTCGGAATTTAAGGACCATTTGGCGGGCCGGTGATCACCCAACTGCGGACACAACATCCCGAAAAAGGTGATGGCCTTGCTGGTATTTCCAATGTCCGTCGAATTGAAGCCGGCCAACTACCAGGCCCGGGGCTATACCTAGTTCCCTTGCGAAATTGACGGCATCCGACGGAGTCCTGAGAGAACCAAGGCGTGCGGCGTCTCGTTGGGAAATGATGGAGTTCCGGGCATAAGTATCGGCGGCAATTTCCCTGGGATCGTCTTTGGACTCGGCTGGGCCTTGAAGGAGGAGGTCGTCGTGCCGGTCATTCAGGACGTGGTGAATCTCATGCATCAGACTGAACCAATACTGGGAGTCGTTGCGGCCCCGGAGTGACAGTTGGATGCGTGGGCGACCTCCTACCCAGCTGGTGGCTCCGTGTGCCCGGCACCCCGGCACCTCGGGAACGTACAGAAGCTCGACGCCTGCTCGGGTAAGTTTCTCGCCCACCTGTCGCCGGTATTCGATGGGGTCCAAACTACTTAGCTTTGGCAATTCGGCGGCGATGCTTCTCAGCTTGCCGGCATCGTATTGTGGAAAGTCCTGGCTCCGGCGATGAGATTCGATCTCTCCAACACGCAACCAAGTTGCTACCGCTGGCCAGCTCACATCGTGCGAAAGCTGCTGTCTGAATGCCGCAGCGGGTGCAGCGAACCTGGACTCGAGCGCTTTCCAACTGCCGACTTCAAAAAATGCCAACACTTCCCATACCAACCGACCCGGTTCGCGCAAGGTGCCCTTGATGAAGCCCTGCTTGCGCAGAAACGAGGTGACGGTCGGAGGCAGTTCCTTGGCATGTGCGGCAAGTTGCTCTTCGAATGCAAGCCGTGCGAGGTCCGCCCGAAACACTGCTTCCGCATTGAGCCAGAACTTTATGGAATATCCGGTGACCAGTGAAAGCTTGGCGGCAACCTCTGGGGAGAGGGTAGCAGCCCCGCTGAGTAGCTCACTGATGTGCTTGCGACTCAAACCGGCTGCGTCGGCGAGTTCCTGTTGCGTCTTATTGTTATCGTCCAGCCACTCGCGGAGGAAACTGCCAGGGGGGACGGCGTAGTCGGTTTTGGCGGCCATGGGTTCCTCTCTTCCTAGTGGTAGTCATCGATATCTTCGACGGTGACTGCTGTGACTTCTGCTGCGTCACCCCCAGGGCCCGGCGTGACGAGCATTCTAAAGTTGCCTGAAATTTCACCGGCCCACATCGGGGCCAGATTGCCCGTCAGAGGATGCCAGTGGCCTGGACCATGACGGAGTTCTTCAAGAGTTTCTGCGATCTCAAGTTCCTTGAGGCGCATTTTGATTTTTGGCACCCACTGCATCTGGTACTTCTTCTTCAACTCACGATCGGAAGTCAGCACTTTTTCGAGCTTGCTACTTGAGAAACTAACGTCCATGTACTGTAACCGATCTGGTTACATGATACAGAGCCTGACTGACAAAGTCAGTGGGAACGCTATGTCGATCACCACTCATCCACAATCCCCCCCCGTGCAGTAAATCACTTGCCCGCCCTCAGAATGTTCCGCTCCGGGCGACCAACGCTCTTACTCGAAGAAGTCCTCGTCCAGTTCCACCACGTCGTAGCTTTGCTTCACCTGGACCCCCACGCGGTACTTGATCATGAGGCTAACGAGCCGCGTGCCGTCGATGAGGATGGTGCGGGTGGGGATGTTAGCCGCGTAGTCCTTGGCGCCCTGCGAGAATTTGCTTGTCGTGATGAACACACCCTTGGACGCCGAGACGCCGTGCAGGGCGCCCACGAAAGCCTGGATGGCTTCCCTGCCCACAGTGTTGTCAGCACTGTAGCGCTTGGCCTGGATGTACACACGGTCGAGGCCGAGGGCGTCCTGGTCGATGACGCCGTCCACACCGCCGTCGCCGGAGCCGCCGATACGCCGGCCCCGCTGTTCCGCTCCTCCGTAGCCCATGGTCAGCAGCAGTTTTACGACGGCGTCCTCAAAGAAGTCCGGGTGGCCTTCCCGAAGTCGCTTCAGCAGCGCCGCGCCCACTTCTTCCTGGATGCGGTTGATGCCATATTCGATCTGCTCCACCGGCTCGAGTTCTTCGACATGCTCAGGCCCAGCCGCCGCCGGTTGCAGGCTTTCCGCGTTCTGGGCCTTGGGCCAGTACTGCGCGAAAATCTCGTGCGCCTGGCTGTAGTTGATGCCGTCAGGATTCTCTTGGAGCCACTGTCTTCCTGCATCGGTGATGACGTAGTGGCCTTTGATGGGTCGGTCGATCCAGTTCGCCCTCGTGAGGTGGCTGAGGACCCATCCCATCCGCTGCTCGTAGCGAAGTCCGCCGGAATTGAGCGTCTCCTCCCTGGCCGTCTCGGTAAGTCCGGCTTCATCAGCTGCCTTGCGGAACAGATCTTTGCGGTGGAGCGTTTCGCCGGCGGCCAGCGCCTTCAGGACGGGGACGATCAACGCCGGCCAGATCGGAACTTCCGTAGCGGGTGCCTCGGGCTGGGTTTGGGACATCACAATTCTCCGTTGAAGGCGCGGTGCTGAAGTGAAGCGAAAAGGGCGTCGAGCTGTGCGAGGTGCTGGCGGTGCTTTTCCTTTAGACGTTCGACGGCGGCGACTCGGGTTGCGAAGGATTGCTGCAGTTCGAGCGAGGGCACGGGAATCTGCACGGTCATTAGTTTGGCCTTGGAGATGTTGGACATCGAGGAAGCGGAGCCGCCCGCGAGCCCTTGAATCGTGGACCGTTGTCGAGGGTGAGCAAGCACAGCCTGGAGATACTCGGGGATAAGCATCCGCTGATCTTCGATTTGAAGCCTGAAGATAAGATCCGGGAGAAGCAACTTAGGGCGGGTGGAACGTACAAGTGCGACTGCAGCGACTAGTGCGGGAGTATTTTTCCGACTGAACAGTACGTCGCCCGGGCGCACTTCATGCCGCCGGTCAGGCTCACCTGTTACGAGCGCCTTGTGCTCGGTGTCGTCAAACTCCTGCTTGGTGACGGCACTCAGCTTCAGAACCCCCCATTCATTCGGGAGCGCCGGTCGGTCGTCACACACGGGGCTCTGGCCACTTTCGATAGCCCCCAAGAGCTCACTTAAAGGTGTCTTGTTGTTGGCGCTGGTCGGATCGCCAAACAAGGAGTGGAAGATGGACTGGGTGAGGGTGTCGAGGTGGGCGAGTGCCTGGCGGCGCTTGGCACGTAACTCGTCGGCCTTGTCCAGGATCGCCGCGATCCGCCGTTGCTCGTCGAGGGGCGGAAGAGGAACGCTGAGACCGGCGGTACGCTTCAGATCAAGGTTGGAAATGTTCGTTGTCTGGTTTCCAAAGCTTCGAATCCTCGTCTGCACCATGTCAGATGTGAACCAGCGGTAGAGATACCGCGCCTCAATGACACGTGAATGGGGGCGCAGGACAGAGACGAAGCCGCCGAAGGTTGAGGGACGCTCCAGCTCCGGGATCCAACAAGCTTTCCCGACGAGATTCCAGCTATTGGCACTTGAAACTAGAAGATCGCCCGTGCGCAGGAACTGATCATCGCGCTTGACCATCGAGGTGGGTAGTGACCATACGTCTCGCCGGTCCAGTTCTTCTTGGACGTTTTTCGTCCGCATACAGTCGACATTCGTCCCAGAGGCTTCCTCGATATCCGCTGGCTTGAAGGTGACACCGCGGATAAACGAAGCAACATCCCCCAGTTTGGCGCTCTTCACTTCAGCAGCTCCCGCAGCTCAGCCATACCCTGTGAGATCTCGGCTTCGAGCTGGTCCAGCGCAGCCAAGATTTCTTCGGGCGCAGCATGCTCCACGTCCTCATGCTCGATTTCCCGGTACCGGTTCAGCGACAGGTCGTAGTCATTGTCCGCGATCTCGGACAGCGGCACGCAGAATGACTGTTCCGTCCGCGCGCGGGTGAGTTCCGCCGTCGTACGTTCCTTCCAGCGGGAGAGTACCTCGGGGAGGTCGGAGGAGCCGAGCGGCGTGCGCTTATCGTCGAGGGAGAAGCCGTCGGAGCGGACATCGTAGAACCAGACGTTGTCCGTGCCGCCGGAATTAGTCTTGGTGAAGAACAGGATGGCCGTGGACACACCGGCGTAGGGCTTGAACACGCCGGAGGGGAGCTTCACCACGGCGTCGAGCTTGTGGCCCTCCACGAGCGTCTTCCGCAGTTCCTTGTGCGCCTTCGTGGACCCGAACAGGACACCGTCGGGAACGATCACCGCCGCGCGGCCGCCCGGCTTGAGCAGGCGGATGAAAAGCGCCAGGAACAGCAGCTCGGTCTTCTTCGTCTTGACCAGGGTCAGCAGGTCCTTGGCCACGTTGTCGTAATCCAGGCTGCCGGCAAACGGGGGATTCGCGAGGATGACGTCGTACTTCTCCTCCTCGGTGCTGTGCAGGTCCGCGAGGGAATCCCGGTAAGAGATGTCCGGGTTTTCGACGCCATGCAGCAGCATGTTCATGGAACCGATGCGCAGCATGGTGTTGTCGAAGTCGAAGCCGTGGAACTGCTGGTTGTGGAAGAACTTGCTGCTCTCCGCGTTGGTCAGCAGGTTTTCGTGGTTCTTCCTGAGGTATTCACCGGCCTGGACGAGGAAGCCGCAGGTACCGGACGCCGGATCGCAGATGGCCTCGTTGGGCTTCGGCGCAGTCATCGCGACCATCATGTCGATGATGTGGCGCGGCGTGCGGAACTGACCGTTGGTGCCGGCCGAGGCAAGCTTCGAAAGCATGTACTCGTAGAGGTCACCCTTGGTGTCGCGGCCATCCATGTTGATGCCGTCGATGATGTCCACAACCTGCTGCAGGACGCCAGGATTCGGGATCTTGAACTGCGCATCCCGCATGTGGTGGCTGTACGTGGACTCCTCGCCATTGCTCAACTTGGGGAGTTCGTTGCGCAGGAACGGGAAGATCGCCTCCGAGAACACCGTGAACATCTCATCCCGGCCGAAGCCCTTAAAGCGGCTCCAGCGCAGGTCCGCATAGGGCCGGCCTTTCGGGTCGCTCCCGGAGGGGAAGACTGGGTTTTCGATGGGCTGTCCCAGCAGGTTGGCCTTCTTCTCGGCCAGGGTCTGCCGTTCATCGAGCCGCTTCAGGAACAGCAGGTACGTGATCTGTTCGATGACCTCAAGCGGGTTAGAGATGCCGCCGCTCCAGAACGTGTTCCATACTTTGTCGACTTGGGACTTAATTTCACCGGTGATCACCCATGAGAGTTTAGTGGGCAGGACTGACAGCCAAGAACGAGCGATGGCGGTGTAAGGGGTCATCACCGGCCGGTACGTTCGTTCCGATCCGGCTCTTGTGCAGCGCCTGAGATCGCGAGTACCTTGGAGCTAAGCAGCAAAACCGGCACGATCGTTCCTAGTTTCGGAGGGGGGAGCCGTGGCCAGTCCCTTTCCCGCCCAGCTCGCAGCGGCCGTGCGCACCCGCCGTGCCGACCTCCGGCTGAGCCAGCAGGACCTGGCCGACATGGCCGGAGTCTCCGAACGCTTCGTCCGCTTCGTAGAGCAGGGCAAGCCGAGCCTCCGCCTGGACACGCTGCTGGCGCTGCTGGATACGCTCGGGCTTGAGCTGCAGCTCGCCACCCGGACCAGTGCGGCAGCCCGCGCGCTGGTGGCACAGGCACTGGTGACCCGGCCGCCGTCGGCCTTTCCGCCGTCGTCCGCCCCGCCGGAAGGTGAAGACCCCGGCGAACGGGAGGACCGGCCGTGAGGCACCGCATCGCGGACATCTACAAGCGGGGTGTGCTGGCTGCTCGGCTGGAACGGCACGACGGCGGCACGAAGTTCAGTTATCTTCCTCCCTATCTGCAGAGCGGCCGCCCCGCCGTGGCGAGCTCGCTTCCGCTGTCACAGGAGCCCGTGCTCTCCGGAGCAGGGGCTGCCCCGCCGTACTTCACTGGCCTGCTGCCGGAGGGCCGGCGGCTGAACGCCTTGCGCCGGTCCATCAAGACCAGCGCCGATGACGACCTCTCGCTGCTCATCGCCGCAGGCGGAAACCCGGTGGGCGACGTCCAGATCGTGGGCCACGGGGAGCCGCTGGACCCGGAGGAGCACGCTGTCGAGGTGGACCCGCGCAGGCCTGTGGATTTCGATGAGCTGCTGGGGGACTCGGGCCTGATCGATCCTGTGGCGCTCGCCGGCGTGCAGGACAAGCTCTCCGCCGGAATGATTTCGATGCCCGTTGCCAGCGCCGGGCGCCGGTTCATCCTCAAGCTCAATGCCCCGGAATTCCCGCACGTGGTGGAGAACGAGTTCATCATGTTCCGCTACGCCGCGAAGCTGAGGATTCCGCTGAGCCGGGTGCAGCTGATGCGCGATGTCGCCGGCCGGCCCGGCCTGCTGGTGGAACGCTTCGACCGCGTGCCGCTGGGGAGCGGCGGCACCAACGATGATGACGCAGTGCAGCGCCTCGCCGTCGAGGACGGCGCCCAGGTGCTGAAGCTGTACCCGGCGGACAAGTACAACGTGGGCTTTGGCACGGTGTGCCACGCGCTCGCCGAATACTGCGCGGCGCCGCTGCCGGCGCTGCGGAACCTCGCCATCCAGGCCGCCTTCGCCCTGCTGAGCGGCAACGGTGACCTGCACGCGAAGAACGTGTCCATAGTGCAGCAGCCGCACGGCGAATGGTCCATCGCGCCCGTCTACGACATCCCCTCCACAGTGGTTTACGGGGACAAGACGCTCGCGCTGACCCTCGGGGGAAAGCGCAGCGGCATCTCCCGCAAGCACTTCCTGGCCTGGGCCACCGGGCTGGGGCTGCCTGAACGCACCGCCGCACAGGCCGTGGATCTGGCCCTGAAGGCCGCTGGCCCGCTGCTCGCGGACCTCGAAGCCGGGACGGCCTTTGCCTCTACCGCTGCCGTTTCAGCGGGCTCCCTTTCAACGGGCGACGGCGGCGCCTCGCCTTTTCCGGACATGGTCACCAGAGCGTGGGTCAAGGAGCTCAAGCACCGGCGGAGGCTGCTGGAGGGATAAGACCCGGAAATCCAGGGTTCCACACCGCCGTCGTACCATCGGAGCACCCGCAGTGCCCGAAGCGTATTCCATCGGCTCGGGCGTCCGTCGCCATCCTCCATGGCGAAGTGGATGCGGCCGGGGTGGGTGTTCTCGAGCAGCCAGGTGCCATCCGGGCGCCGTTTTGAGCGGAGCAGCCCGACGGCCTCGTCAAGGCGGCCGTCCGGAGGTCCGCATGAGTCCTGCAAGTACGCGTCCCGGAAGTAGTCAAGAGCGCGCAGCGCGTCATAGAACCAGCGGGTCGGATAGGAAAACCGGAGCCAGTCCGGATCCACGAGTTCCCCAGTGCTCTTGCGCCGGAGCAGCGCACGTTGCAGCAGGTACTCCTCGCCGCGCTTGCGGGCGGCAATGGATTCCGGAGTGCCGCCGGTGCCCCGCTCATGTTCCAGGAGCCCCTCCAGCACGTTGATGGTGGTTGCAAATGACGAGCGCACGGACCCCCGCTCCGCCTCGCAGTTCCAGCCGCCGTCAGTGAGTTGCTCGCCGAGGAGCCGCTGGACGATGCCGTCGACGTTCTCGCCGAAGTACGCCCCGAGGGCCACTGCCTTGCCATTGATGCAGGGCTCCACCTCGCCCTCAAAGAAGGGTTGGCCGCCCTCCTCCCAGCGGCTGTTCTCCCGAACTTTCCGGACAGCGGCGCGGGCTTCCCCGCTGCCAGGGTCGAGTCCGAGGTCGCGCAGAAGGAGCAGACTGTAGGTCGTGGCGGTCCACGGTTGGCCGGCCTCGGACCCGTCATACGGAACCGGGAAGAACGTGCCGCCGTCCCACTGGCCGTCCTCGCCCTGCAGGGCGAGCAGGCGGGCACCCCAACCTTCCACCGCCACACGGGAACGTTCGGCGCGCACCTCTTCCGCGGGTGCATCCGTCAGGTCGCGCAGGACCTGCCACCGGATCGAAGGGTCGGAATCGAGCAGCCAGTCGAGCACGCTTTTCACCGGGCAGGGGCCGGCAGCTAAAGGTGCTGGATGCCCGCGCGCTGCATGGCGTCCTTGTAGACCTCCACGCTCTTGTTCAGGAGCTCCTCCTGCTTGGCCTCGGAAACGGCAAAGGCCCGCCCGCCGAGCGCGCTGGCCTTATAGATTTTGATGCCGTTGTTCTTGAGTGAGGAATGGTAGGTCTTCTCGAAGAGCGTCAGGAAGGTGGCGGCGTCAGTCCCGTGGGCAATGATGGCCGAGACCCGCCTGTTGATCTTCATGAACTGCCGGAAAGGACGGAGGCCATCGGTCTTTTCCTGGACGCTGAGGGCCGAGGGCATGTCCGGTTCGCGCACCCACGGGTAGGCATTCCACGGCATCACGTACCGCGGATCCAGCTCGGCGAGCTCGTAGATCTGGGTGGCCCGGCGGGCGGCCTCGTCGTCGTTGAAATGGGACACGAAACCGGACTCGGTTCCCTTGCCCGGGCTGACCTGGAGGCTGACGATCCGGCATTCGTCCTCGTCATGGACGGGATCGATATAGGGAACGATCGATCCCGGCTTCTTCTCCATGAGTTCGTCGCACAGTTGAGTCACTGCCGCGATGTTCGGTTCCTGTAACAGGGCTTTCTTTTCGTCCCAGTCAATCGTCACGATTACTCCCTAGCTGCAGAGCTTCCAAGAATCAGGCGTCTTAGGCCACTCTACGCTTGTGCCGGAGTGGGCGCGCGGGCAATTCCGACGGCGGCAGCCAGGTTACTCGGCCGGCAGCAAGGTTAGAGGTCGAGGCTCCAGTGAACCCGGATGGCCTCTGCGACCGGGCCGGTGCTGACATCGACCTGGAGCGCAACGGGCGCCGTTCCTGTCTCTTCGATGATGGCGTCACGGTACACGCGGCCGCACGACGGGCACAGGGTATAGAGGTCCTCGTCCTCGGGCCACACGGCCAACCCGGCGGGGACAGGTGTGTCACTGCCGCCGTAAACGGGGATGCCCTCCGAGTTGGCCTGGATCAAGCCCTCATTGCCGACGGTGTTGCCGCAGACGCAGGTGATGGTGGTGACATCATGATCGATGACCTGGGCGAATTCAGTGTCCATAATGACCACTCCGGCGGTGAAGAGAACATCCGTTCTGGTTGTAGCTTATGCCTGCTGCTCCGGTACGGGCAGGGGTCCGCGGGAACGCCTCTCTTCCCAGCGCTGGCCAGAGGGTGCATTCTGTACGTGACACGGTTCCGACAACGAAGTCGGGGAGGCGTTGACCCATGAACGTTAAGATCCGGTCCCTGCGAGTGGCCGGACCGCGCCGCCTTGGGCAGCGGTGGTCCGCCGGGGGGACGTGAGCGCCGATGGACCATACGGCCCCGCATCACCGCCTCAAGATGGTGGTTCACATCGATTCCAACATGGCGCGGGCCTGCATTGAGGTCCGCGGGACCCTGACGCCGGCCAACATCCGGGCACTCTACGTGGTGGCCAAGCGCGCCAGGACGCTGCTGCCTGGCAAGGAGATCGTCCTCGACCTGACTATGGCCCGGGCGACGACGGAGACCATCACCGCGCTCCACGATCCGGTGCAGATCACCGAGCTCAGCGGTGAAGGCACGTCCGACAAGCCATGCCGGCTCAGCATCCTGGATCCCCGGCCAGGTGCCCGCGGGCTTGACCATAAGCATCCGGACCATAAGCACGGCGACCACGCCCACGACGGGCACAAACACGCCGACCACAAGCTCACGGATAAGCCCCGCCGCAAGGCACGGGACAAGGAGCCGGCATGAAACCCGGTCGCATGGTGATGCTCGTCCTGGGCACGCTCGCCGCACTCCTTGGCCTTGGCCTGCTTGCCGGTGCTTCAGGCGTTGGCTGGCTCAACTTCCAGCAGCGGGACGAAGGGTACTTCAGCACCCAGTCGCACCGCTTCGATGCGTCATCTTCCGCAATCACCACCACGGGCCTGGACGTCATGGTCACCGGCAGGCTGCCGGACGTCATTCCGGCGGATACCGCCGGCAGCATCCTGCTCCGCGGATCGGCAGCCACGCCCGGCAAGGGGATCTTCATCGGCGTCGCACCCCAGCAGGACGCGGCGCGCTATCTCGAGGGAGTCAAGCGCTCTGAAATCCGGGAACTGAATTTGCGGCCCTTCAGGGTCGACTACAACGAAGTGCCCGGGACCCGGACCCCTGCCCGCCCCGGAGCCCAAAACTTCTGGGTTGCGTCCGCCGAGGGCACCGGTACGCAGGAACTCAAATGGAACATCCTTCCCGGCAGCTGGACCCTGGTGGTCATGAATGCCGACGCCACCGCGCCGGTGTCCGCGGATCTGCAGGCCGGCGTCCGCTCAGACCTGCTCTGGCCGCTGTTCCTCTGGCTGCTCATTGCCGGGATCGTGCTGCTGGTTATCGGGGTGCCACTGATCGTTGCCGGGGCCATGGGGCTGGGGCGGCACGGGCCGCCGCCGCACGTTCCCCCGGGACAGCATCCTGCCGGACAGTATCCGCCGGGCCAATATCCCGGAACCCCGACGGCGGCACCTCCCGCCGCTGCCGGCGTCACCGGTCCGTTAGCCAGCTCAGCCGTCCCGGGCGGAGGTGAAGGCGCGCGGCAGGGAGGTGCGGGCGTTCCGCCCGGAGCCGGCGGACCTCCGGGCACGCCGCCGGCTTCCTACCCGGCGCCGGGCTATCCGGCCTCGTACCCGGCGCCTGGTTACCCGGCGCCCGGCTCTGCCGCCGGCGGCGGGGACGGCGCACCGCCGCCCGCCGTCGTCGACCGCCTCGAAAACCCGAGGTACCCTGCCCGCCTGACCGGCCACGTGGACCCGGCGCTGTCCCGGTGGATGTGGCTGGTCAAGTGGTTCCTGGCCATCCCGCACCTGATCGTTTTGTTCTTCCTCTGGTTCGCACTGATCGTCACCACGATCGTGGCGTGGTTCGCGATCCTGTTCACCGCCCGCTACCCGCACTCGCTGTTCAACTTCAACGTGGGTGTGCTGCGCTGGAGCTGGCGGGTGTCCTTTTACGCATTCACGGCGATCGGCACGGACCGTTACCCGCCCTTCACGCTGGCCCGCACCGACTACCCGGCCGACTTTGAGGTTGATTATCCCGACCATCTCTCGCGCGGCCTGGTGCTGGTCAAGTCCTGGCTGCTCGCCATCCCGCACCTCCTGATTGTGGGCGTGCTCGCGGGAACCTCACGCACCTGGGTGGCGGCGTCGGACGACGACCTCGCCGGCGGCGCGGGCAGCTACTCGGTGAGCAGCGCCGTCTCCCTGCTCACGCTCCTGGCCTTTATCGCCGGCGTCATTCTGCTGTTCACCGGGAGGTACCTGCGGAGCCTGTTCGACCTGCTGGTCGGGCTCAACCGCTGGGTCTACCGGGTCGCCGCCTACGTGGCGCTGATGCGGGACGAGTATCCTCCGTTCCGCCTGGACATGGGACCCGTCGATCCCGGCGGACCTCCCGCGGCCAGTCCACAAACCACACCAAGGGGCCCATCATGAAACTCACCGTCAACACCTTCGTGAGCCTGGATGGTGTCATGCAGGGCCCGGGCGGCAGGGACGAGGACACCAGCGGCGGCTTCGAATTCGGCGGCTGGCTGGTGCCGCTCTTCGACGAGGACCTGGGCAGGATGGTGAACGGGTGGTTCGCCGAAGCCGACGCCATCCTCCTTGGCCGCACCACCTACCAGATGTTCCAGCCGTACTGGGAGCAGGTCACGGACCCGGACGACTCAGTGGCAAAGGCGCTCAACAGCCTGCCCAAGTACCTGGTGTCCTCAACACTCACCGACGCGACCTGGAACAACACCACCATCCTCCCCGCGAACTTCCTCGAGGCCGTTGACGACCTCAAATCCGGTCCGGGACGGGAGTTGCAGGTCCATGGCAGCTACCGGCTGGTCCGCGCCCTGCACGACGCCGGGCTGGTGGACGAATATCGGCTGGTTATTTTCCCCGTGGTGCTGGGACAGGGCAAGCGGCTTTTCGAACCCGGCATCACGCCGTCGGCCTTTACCCTTGCCGGGAGCAAGGCGACGTCGTCGGGTGCTGTCCACCTGACCCTGCTGCCGGCGGCGTTCGGCGCCGCTGACCTGGAGGTGGGGGAGTTCGAGGTGCGCGAGGGCCGCGAGCAGGTCAAGGACTGACGGAAGCCGCATCCAGACGGCGGGTCAGCCCAGTCCGCGCAGGCGCTCCATTTCGCGGCGGTCCTTCTTGGTAGGCCGCCCGGTTCCGCGGTCCCGCTGCGGCAGCCCGAGCGCCGGCGCCACCGGACGGGGAGGGGTATGGTCCGTGAAACAGTGGGAGGCCGCCTCCGCCCCCACGCGCTTGGCGATGAGCCGGCGGACCTCGAGGATACGCTCATAACCGGGCTGGCGGACGCGCACGGTGTCGCCGGGCAGGAGCGACTGCGAAGCCTTGGCCGGGTTCCCGTTGATGCGGACGTGCCCGGCGCGGCATGCAGCGGTGGCGGCGGACCTGGTCTTGTACGCGCGGATGGCCCATAGCCAGGCGTCGACGCGGACGGTGCTGGGGGCGGAGGGAAGGCTGCTCATGATTGCAGCCGAGTATAGCGGGGCCGCAGCAGACCTAGCCGCCGGAGACTGCCGAACTCACGTCGGTCGGGCTGTCGTATTCCTTATCCGGAATGTTCTGGAGGGCATCCAGGACATTGCTGTCGGCGCCGGATTCCTTGGCCCGGCTGATGAGTGTTTCCTTGCTGGCGGGGTAGTCGATTCCGCCCAGGAACTTCTGGATCTGAATGGGGTTGGGGGCGTCAGCCATGTCAGTACCTTTCGGCTAGTTGTTGGGTGGTTCCGTTCTCTGCAAGCACGACGTCGAAGGCCTCCACGCGGCGGTCCGTAACCGTGGTGGGGGATTCCAGGTGCACGGCACCCGAAGGAAGGATGCCCGCGCCGCCGAATTTTTCCATCACCCGCCACTGGGCCACCACGTCCTCGCCGCAGTGCTCTGCCGGCAGCTGCGGCCAGAACCGGAAGCCGCCGGCGTCCTCGAGAGCCTGCCGCCGGAACATGGTGCAACCGCCCAGCCACGCCACCTTGTACGGAAGCCATTCCCCGGGCTCCAGTCCCAGGTCGGCGCTCACGTGGCTCAGGTTGGCCGCGCTGTGCAGGGGCCAGCGCTGGAAGCCCTCCTCGCCGGGACGGATGCGCTCGGGGGTCACGGGCCCCTGCCACGGTGAGAAGGTAATGGTCTCCTCGGGACGCCGGTCGCCCAGGTAGGAAAGACCCTGGGGGGCCATGCCCACAAAGCCGCAGCCCAAGGTATCGAGGGCATCACCCATCCGGGACAGCGCACCCGGTTCCAGCCACACGTCGTCATCGAGGAACAGCACCTTGTCCGTCCGGGCCTGCTCCAGGACGAACTGCCGGTGTTCGGCAAGGCCGCGGCGCGGGAGGTGGCGGTGCAGCTCCACGGTGGTGCCTTGGGCACGGAGGACCCGAAGCAGGGTGGCGGCCGGCGGATGCTCCCAGGCCGGCGGCCCGTCTGACTGGTCACTGACCACTACCCGGAAGGCAGGGCCGTCCTGCGCCGCGAGCCCCGCAAGCGTAACCGCAAGTTCGGCAGGCCGGTTGCAGGTGGGGATAAGGACATCCAGCGCGGCATCGCTGATGGTCTGGCTGGAGGCCCAGCTGGCAGATGTATGGCGATCCATGATCACCGCCTTTCCGAGACGATAAGTCCGTCGCGAACGATGACTCGTTGGGGCGTTGAGTACGTTCAGTCGGAGGGTCGGTTACGGTGCACTGGTTCAGATACCCAGGGCTCCTGCTGCCTAAACGGGCTGCGGGCGTGTCGGCCGAAATGGATTGCTTGAGGGTGCCGCAAAAGCAGCGAGAGGTGGGATCTCCTCGCCTTCGCCGGGCGAAAGCCTCGAGATCCCACCTCTCGGCGAGTGAGGGGAGTGTGGCCGCTAAATCTACGCGACCAGGACCGCGGCGGCGGACTCCATGTGTTCGTGGATGGTCTTGCGGGCCAGGGAGGCGTCGCCCGTCTCGATTGCGGCAACAATGTCGTTATGCCGGTCCACGCTCATGTTCCGCACGCCCTTGTCGAGTCCGGCGAACATGATGGACATCCGGATGGACCCTTCCAGGGATTCCCACGAGTGCAGCAGCGTCTCGTTGCCGGTCAGGCGGCACATGGTGCGGTGGAAATCGAGGTCCGATTCGACCCGCTCCTCCATGGTGCCGTGGGTGGCAGCCTCCATGGCCTGGATGGCTGTGCGGAGCGAGCCGATAACGTGCTGGCGGTCCGGCAATTCGCACAGGGTGCGGGCCGCCAGGGATTCCAGCGCTGCCCGGACCGAGTAGATGTCGCGGATTTCCTTGGCGGCCAGGTGGCGCACCGAGAGCCGGCCACGGGCGCCCGCGGAGACGAGGCCTTCCTGCTGAAGCTGCCGGAGGGCCTCCCGGAGCGTCCCGCGGCTGATCTGCAGCATCTCGGACAGCTCGGTTTCCACCAGGTGGCGGCCCGGCTCGAGTGCGCCGCTGGTGATGGCGGTGCGCAACGCGGCCAGCGCCTGCTCGCGGAGGCTTTTCTTTTCCAGTCCCAGAAGGGTTGCTGTGGCCATCGGATTCTCCCCAAGGTCAGAGGTCAACTGTCTACAGCTGCCGTGTTAACAATGATGCCACGGCAGGAGCGGCGGGCCAGCTACCGACCCTGCGCTCCTGCCGTGGCTGCGCTCCAGCGGAGGCTGATTCAGCCGAGTTCGGCGAGCACCTTTGCCACGATGCGCTGGACGGACAGGCCATAGCGTTCGTGCAGGGTGGGCAGGGCGCCGGCGTCGAGGAATTCGTCGGGCAGGGCCACGGGCACCACACGCTTGCCGAGGCCGGCGGTGACCACTGCCGAGGCGACCGTCTCGAACAGCCCGCCCACCACGCTGTGGTTTTCCAAGGTGACCGCGAGGCGGTCGGTGTTGATCTCGGCCAGGACAGTTTCGGCGTCGAACGGCTTGATCGTAGGGGTGTGGACGACGGCGACGTCCACGTTGTGTGCCTCCAGGGCCTTGGCTGCCTGCAGGGCACGCATGGTCATCAGGCCGCTGGAGACGAAGACGACGTCGTTGCCTCCGCGCAGGACCTTGGCCTTGCCGAGCTCGAAGGTGTAGTCGTACTCGTCCAGGACCGTGGGGACGTTGCCGCGGAGCAGGCGCAGGTAGGTGGGTCCTTCGCTGGCTGCCAGCTGCGGGACGGCCTGTTCGATATCGATGGAGTCACAGGGGTCCACGATGGTCAGGTTGGGCATGCCGCGGAAGATCGCCATGTCCTCGGTGGCCTGGTGGCTGGGGCCGTAGCCGGTGGTGAGGCCGGGAAGGCCGCCCACAATGTTGACGTTCAGGTTGGGTTCGGCCGCGTCGAGGCAGAGGAAGTCGTAGGCGCGGCGGGCGGCGAACACGGAGTACGTCGAGGCGAAGGGGACCAGGCCGGTTTCGGCGAGGCCCGCGGCGGCGCCGAACAGGAGCTGCTCGGCCATGCCCATCTGGAAGAACCGCTCCGGGAAGGCCTTCGCGAAGATGTGCATGTCCGTGTACTTGCCCAGGTCCGCGGTCAGGCCCACGATCCTGTCGTTCTCCTGCGCGGCCTTGACCAGGGCGTGCCCGAACGGCGCGGACGTGGTCTTCTGGCCGGGATCGGCGAAGGACGCGATCATCGCCGAGGTCTTCAGTTTCGGCTTCGCGGCCGTGGTGGTGGTGCTCATCGGGCGGCCTTTCCTTCGTATCCTGCGGTCAGCTGCTCGCGGCAGGTCTGCCATTCGTGTTCTTCGATGCGCATGAAGTGCGCCTTTTCCCGGTCCTCCAGCAGCGGCACGCCGCGGCCCACCTTGGTGTCGCAGAGGATCACGGACGGCCGTCCGCTGGTGTCGGCCTGGGCTGCTGCATTGTCGAATGCTGCGAGCAGTGCGGCGACGTCGTTTCCGTCCACCCGCTGGGTGTACCAGCCGGCGGCTTCCCACTTTTCGGTGATGGGTTCGGTGCGCAGCACGGTGTCGGTCTTGCCGTCGGCCTGCAGGGCGTTGATGTCCACCATGGCGGTCAGGTTGCCGAGCTGGTGGTGGTGGGCGCCCATGGCAGCCTCCCAAGTGGAGCCTTCGTCCAGTTCCCCGTCGGAGAGGAAGTTGAAGACCCGGGACTCAGATCCCTGGTAGCGCAGGCCCAGCGCCATGCCGACGGCGATGGTCAGTCCGTGCCCCAGGGAGCCGCCGGAGATTTCCATGCCGGGGGTGTAGGTGGACATGCCGGACATCGGGAGCCGGGAATCGTCCGAGCCGTAGGTTTCGAGCTCGTCAACGGGGACGATGCCCGCCTCGGCCAGGGCCGCGTAGTGGCCGATCGCGTAGTGCCCGGTGGAGAGCAGGAACCGGTCACGGGCCTCCCAGTGCGGGTCCTCCGCGCGGAAGCGGAGCTGGTCGGCGTACACGACGGCGAGCATGTCCGCGGCTCCCAGCGCCTGGCCCACGTAGCCCTGGCCCTGGACCTCGCCCATGTTCAGGGCGTGATGCCGGATCCGGTACGCCGCGGCACTGACCCGATCCAGGCGTTCTGTGGCTGTTTCCGTGGTCATTTCTTCCTTCTCGGAGGGGTCGCTGGTGTGCAGTTCCTGCGGGATGGCTTCGTTGACGGTGGTCATTAGGCGTTCACCGACTGGGGCGTGCTTTTGGTGATTTCATCAGCCAGCTGGCGTTCCCGCTTGCCCCACGTTTCGCGGGTGGCGACGGCTGCCCAAAGGCCCACTGCCGCGTACAGGCCGAACAGCATTGCCGGGCCCATCCAGCCGAAGCTGACGAACAGAAGGGTGGTGACGAACGGGGTGAAGCCGGAGACCATGGCGGAGATCTGGTAGGCCAGGGAGGCGCCGGAAGCGCGGGTCTTGGCCTGGAACAGCTCGGGGAACCATGCACCCTGTGCTCCTGCGAGGGAGTTCTGGCAGACGGCGTAGGAGATGACGATCGTGGCGATGATGAAGATGAACAGGCCGGTGTTGACCAGCAGGAACATCGGAATGGCGAACAGCAGGGCGAAGGCGCAGGACCAGATGTAGACCGGGCGGCGGCCGACCTTGTCCGTCAGGCGTGCCCAGGCCGCTGTGGCGATGATGCCTACGGCGGAGGCGATGCAGAGGGCCACCAGGGTCTGGGTCTTGTCGGCGAGCTGCTGCGTGTGGAGGTAGGAAATCATGTAGGTGATGGATACGGCATAGCCGGCGGTCTCCGCCACGCGCAGCCCGATGCCCTTCACGATGTTGCGCCAGTCGGTCTTGAGGACCTCGACGATCGGGGACTTCACGATGTCGCCGCTGTCCTTGACCTCGTCAAACACGGGGGACTCGGGAACCTTGGAGCGGATGATCAGGCCCACAACCACCAGCACGATGCTGGCCAGGAAGGGGATGCGCCAGGCGAGCTCGCCGCCGAGGTTCACGCTGACCAGGAACACCAGGTTGGCCAGCAGCAGGCCCACCGGGAAGCCGGCCTGCACGATGCCCGTGTATTTGCCCTTGGCCTTCCACGGTGCGTGCTCGTAGCTCATCAGGATCGCCCCGCCCCATTCGGCGCCAAAGGCCAGGCCCTGCACGATGCGGACGAAAACCAGCAGGGCCGGAGCCAGCAGGCCCACCTGGCTGTAGGTGGGAAGCAGGCCGATCAGGAAGGTCGCGACGCCCATCAGGATGAGGGACGTGACCAGGACAGGCTTGCGGCCTACCTTGTCGCCGAGATGGCCGCCGATGATGCCGCCCAGCGGGCGGGCAGCGAAGCCGACGCCCAGCGTGGCGAAGGCTGCCAGCGTTCCGGTCACCGGGTCGCCCGTGGGGAAGAACGCGGTTCCGAAATAGAGGGCGGCCGCAGTACCGAAGCCAATGAAGTCGTAGGTCTCGATCACGGCGCCGACGCCCGAGCCGATAGCGACACGCTTGGCGTCCTTGGTGCCGTGGACCGGCCCCCGCATGTTCAGAGCTTCGTTGCTCATGGTGGTTCCCTTTCGAAGAGCGGCTGAACCAGGTCCAGCGCTGTCGACTGTTAACAAGATATGTCCAGTGTGACCGACGTCATGCCGACTGTCAACAGTCACCGTCAGGAGTTGACTGTTAACAGTCGAACGCCCTAATGTGGTGGTAATCACTACCGCCTGCCGGGCACGACCAGAGGATCAACGACGATGTTCCATTCCCGACTCGGGTGCTCATCCATCAGCTTCCGCCACCAGGATCTGCCCGCAGCCCTGCGGACCATGGCCGGGCTGGGTTTCAATGAAATCGACCTGGGCGCCCTTCCGGGCGTCTGCGACCACGTTCCGTATGAGCTCGACGCCGACGCCGTCTCGGCGGTGGCCAGCGACGTGGCGGCGTCGGGCCTCCGCGTACGTTCCGTCAACGGGGACATCGGGGACCTCAATGCAGTGCTCGACGCCGGCCGGCAGGCCGAGCGGGACAGGCACCTTGATGCGCTGCTCACCCTCACGGCGAAGACGGGAGCCAAGGCGCTGGTCCTTCCCTGCGGCGCGCTGAACCACGAGCCCGTCCGGAGCCTCGAGGAGGACCTTGACCTCGTCGCGGCGCAGCTGATCCGGGCGGGGGAGCGTGCGGCGGAGTTCGGTGTCGAACTCTGGACCGAGTCGCTGCACTTCCTGCGCTTCTGCTGGAATCTGGAGCGCGCCGAACTGCTGGCGCAGCGGCTGGCGGGTTCCGGCGTCGGAATTGTCATGGACTTCAGCCACATCGTCGCCGCAGGCGAGGACCCCCTGGAGTACCTTGCACGGCACAAGGGCCGCATCGCCCATGTGCACCTGCGCGACGCCGTGCCCGGGAACATCAACCTCAGCATCGGCAACGGCCAGGCGGATTTCGCCGCCGGCCTGCGGGCCCTCGCGGCCCAGGGCTACACCGGGCACTTCAGCCTGGAACTCGAAACCCGGGACGTCACCCACGACGAACGTCCGGCCGCCGCCGCCAAGGCAGCGAGCTTCATCACCGACCTCATCTGATCCACCCACCACAGAAACCACCTAGGAGCATCATGTCCGCCATTCAGCGCACCGCCGTCCTCACCGGAGCCACCTCGGAGCGGGGCATCGGCCTCACCACCGCCCGCCGCTACGCCAGCCAGGGCTGGGCCGTGGTGATCCTGGACCTCGACGGCGAGAAGTCCGCCAAGGTCGCCACCGAAATCGGCAACGAATTCAACGTCCCGGCCTTCGGCTACGAGATCGACGTCGCCAACGAGGAGTCGGTCAACGCCGCGTACAACGCCGTGGCCGCCGAGGTCAAGAGCGGGTCCCTGCCCGCCGTCGGCGCCCTGGCCAACATCGCCGGCATCACCTCGCCCATCCCGTTCCTGGAAACCACGCTTGACCTGTGGAACAAGGTCATGGCCGTGAACTCCACCGGCACCTACCTCGTCACCAAGGCCTTCCTGCCGGACATGATCGAGAACGGCTGGGGCCGCATCGTCAACATGTCCTCCGTATCCGCCCAGCGCGGCGGCGGCGTCTTCGGCAAGGTCCCCTACTCCGCTGCCAAGGCCGCCATCCTCGGCTTCACCAAGGCACTCGCCCGCGAGCTGGGGGACTCCGGCGTCACCATCAACGCCATCACCCCGGGCGCCGTGGACACCAACATCCGCGTCGGCAGCACCGACGAGCAGGAAGCCGCCATCAACGCCGGCATCCCGCTGGGCCGCAACGCCACCACCGAGGAAGTGGCTGCCGTCATCACCTTCCTGTCCTCGGAGGAGTCCGCCTACCTGACCGGCACCACCATCGACATCAACGGCGGAAGCCACATGCACTAAGCACCCCAGTACTTCTCCCGACCGCCCAGCAGCATGCCAATCCCGCCGCCCCGCCGCACAGAGAGCCAGCCATGACCAGAATCTTCAACAATCCAGCGGACTTCGCCGAGGAAGCCCTTGCCGGCTTCTGCGATCTTCACTCCGGACTGGTCCGCCAGGTTCCCGGCGGCGCCGTGCGCCGCCACCGGCCGGCGGCCCCGAAGGTGGCGGTTCTCGCCGGCGGCGGGTCAGGCCACTACCCGGCCTTCGCCGGGCTCATCGGCCCCGGCTTTGCCGACGGCGCGGTGGTGGGGAACATCTTCACGTCACCCTCCGCGCAGCAGGCCTACGCCGTGGCCAAGGCCGCGGACAGCGGCGCCGGCGTGGTGTTCACCTACGGCAACTACGCCGGCGACGTGATGAACTTCGGCATGGCCAGCGAGCGGCTGGCCGCCGAGGGCATCGCCGTCGAGAACGTCCTGGTGACGGACGACGTCGCCAGCGCCCCGCCGTCGGAAGCGTCCAAGCGCCGCGGCATTGCCGGGGACTTCACGGTCTTCAAGGTCATGGGGGCAGCCGCGGAAGCCGGGGCAGACCTGGCCGAGGTTGTCCGCCTGGGCCGCAAGGCCAACAGCCTCACCCGGACCATCGGCAGCGCCTTTGCCGGCTGCACCTTCCCCGGCGCCGATGCACCGCTCTTCTCACTGACTGAAGGGCAGATGGGGCTGGGCCTGGGGATCCACGGCGAGCCCGGCCTCTTCGACACGGACCTTCCGCCGGCCGCGGACCTGGGCCGCGAGCTGGTCACCCGTGTGCTGGCCGAAACCCCGGACGGGGCAGGGCAGCGGATCGCGGTGATCCTCAACGGACTGGGCTCCACCAAGCATGAGGAACTGTTCGTGCTGTGGGGGACCGTTGCACCGCTGCTCCGCGACGCCGGCTACACCCTGGTGCTGCCGGAAGTGGGCGAGCTGGTCACCAGTCTGGACATGGCCGGCGTGTCCCTCACGGTCACCTGGCTGGATGATGAACTGGAGCCGCTCTGGGCCGCGCCGGCGGAAACGCCGGCGTACCGCCGCGGAATCACCGCGGCACAGTCGGGCAGCATCCTCGCCTCCGAGGCGGCCGACGACGACAGCACCGCCGTCGCCTTCACCGCCACCGCTTCCTCCCGCGGGTATGCAGCCGCGTGCGTCGCCGCACTGGAGTCGGCGCGTGATCTCCTGCATGCGGAGGAGCCGCGGCTGGGCGACATGGATGCGATCGCGGGCGACGGCGACCACGGACGCGGCATGGTCAGGGGCGTCGACGCAGCCGTGGCCGCCGCCGCGGACGCCCTCGCCCGGGGTGCCGGTGCGGGAGACGTCCTGGCCGCCGCCGGGGATGCCTGGGCGGACCGCGCGGGCGGCACGTCGGGAGTCCTCTGGGGTGCCGGCCTGCGTGCCCTCGGCGAGTCGCTGGGCAACAGCGAGGTTCCGGGAGCCGCCGATCTATCGGCAGCCGTGACCGCGTTTGCCGGCCGCATCACCGGCCTTGGCAAGGCCGAGCTTGGGGACAAGACCATGGTGGATGCGCTGCTTCCGTTCGCCGAAACCCTGGCCCGCCGGGCCGGGGAAGGCGCCGGGGCCGAGGCGGCCTGGGAGGAAGCCGCTGCCGCTTCGACGGCAGCCGCCGCTGCCACCGCCACACTGCGCCCGCTGAAGGGCCGCGCCCGTCCGCTCGCGGAGAAGAGCCTGGGCACTGCTGATCCGGGTGCCACGTCCCTGGCCATGGTCTTCACCGTCCTGGGCAAGCACCTGGCCAGCGAAGCGGCCGTGCCCGCTGCGCGCACCGAAGCGGGGGCCGCGGTATGACCGCCGCAGCAGGCCGCCCCGTACTGCGGATCATCGCCGGCGCCGACGAGGCCGGTGTCGACTACAAGGACCGCATCCTGGAGGATCTCCATGCCGATGCCCGGGTTGCGGAGGTGATCGATGTCGGGGTCAACCGCACCGACGAGCCGGACGAGTTCAGCAAGCCATATCCCCATGTCGGCATCACTGCAGGGGAAATGATCCGGGACGGGCACGCGGACCGGGCCATCCTGTTCTGCGGGACCGGGATCGGCGTGGCGATCGCCGCCAACAAGGTGGCGGGCGTGCGGGCAGCCACAGCCCACGACTCCTTCTCGGTGGAGCGGTCCGTGCTGTCCAACAACTGCCAGGTCCTCACCATGGGGCAGCGGGTGGTCGGGCTGGAGCTGGCACGCAGGCTCGCGCGGGAATGGGTGGGTTACACCTTCGACCCCGAGTCGGCGTCGGCCGGAAAGCTGACCGTGCTCAGCGATTACGAGGGGTGCTGAGCACACTTACTCGACGATGACCCGGATCCGCTGCACCGTGTTGTTGCCCATGCCCTGGTAATTCCAGTGCTGCCCCAGCGGCTGCACGGCGCCGGTGGCGTCGGTGGCCCGGCAGGCCAACTCGTGGTGGCCGGGGTCTGCCACCCAGGGCAGGCTCCAGCCGCGCCACGCAAAGGCACCGGCAGGCTTGTCCAGCTGGGCCGGGACCCACTTGCCGTCGATGCCGACCTCCACCTTTGTCACGGCGCCCTCACCGGACCACGCCCGGCCCTGCAGCATGACCGGCCCCCGCGGCAGGTACCTGCGGCGGGTGAAGAAGTCAGGGATGCCAGGCGGAACCATCAGCGACCGGACCCTGATCCGCGAAACCGGAGTGCCGGCGTCGTCCGCGTTGTGCTGGTAGCGGTAGGCGACCGACTGCTGGAAGCCGGTGAACGGCGTCGTGACCACCTGGATGGACTGCAGCCACTTGACGCTGGCCATGCCGTACCACCCGGGGACCACCAGCCGCAGCGGATAGCCATGCTGCGGCGGCAGTTCGTTGCCGTTCATCTTGTAAGCAAGGACGACGTCGGCCCGGGACGCCTCCGAAATCGGCAGGCTGCGCGCGTACTGCTGCCGGACGCCGCCCTGGATTCCGGCGTCGAGGCCCGTGAACACCACCTCGACGGCTTCGGGCTCGACCCCGGCCTGGCCCAGCAGGTATGCCAGCGGCACACCGGTCCACACCGCCGTTCCCACGCCCTCCAGCGTCCAGGGCTGGCTGAGCGGCCGCGGCCTCAGCAGTGAACGCCCGTTGCCCGCGCACTCCATGGTCACCTGGACGCTGATGGCCGGGTCGCGCTTCAGCGCCGCGAGACTCAGTTCCATCGCCCGCTCCACAGCCCCGCCGATCCGCAGGTGCCACGCGCCGCTGACCTGCGGAATATCGAAGTGCGTCAGCACATAATGCAGCCCCGGCGGGGTGACGTCCTCGCGCAGGGCCTCGAGCGGCATCGAGTGGTTCCGTACGGCGAGCTGCAGTTCCTCCCTGGTAAGGGGACCGTGGGTGGGTTCACCGGAATGGGGTGTCAAACCGGACTGCGGTACGGGGCGGGCGGATGGTCGGCGTCGGTAGATCAGCTTGGACATGGCCTTGCGATTCTGCTCGGTGCTGCGGTTTTGTCTGGCGTTGCGGGATGCTGCCAGGGTGCAGCTGCTGTTGGGCGTGCTCCTCCTCACAGGTTTACGCCGCACACATTTGGCCGTCAACCGCCCGCTACAGCTGCGGCAGTTTCACCAGTTCCTCGAGTGCCATCGGGTCCTGCCCGGTGAGCCCGTGCACGTCCGACGTCGCCCCGGCCAGCTCGCCCGCGGCAATCGCCGTGTAGGTGCTGACCCACGCCTCCACCTGCCATGCCGGCGCGCCGTAGGACGCGCGGGAAGCGAACGCCTCCTCAACGGTTTCGTGGTGGTACGTGACTGTCCGGCCGGTGGAGCGGGTGAGCACCTCGGCGGCGTGCGCCAGTGAGATGTCCTCCGGGCCGGTCAGGTCATAGGTGGCCCCGGCGTGGACGGCGGGGTCGCGCAGCACGGCCAGGGCGGCACGGGCAATGTCCTCCCGGGCGACGGCGGCCATCACGCCGTCGCCGGCCGGACCCCGGATGACGCCGTCTTCTCCCGCCAGCATGGGCAGGAAATCCAGGTAGAAGTTGTCCCGCAGGAACGTGAAATCCATCCCGGAGGCCCTGATCCGCTCCTCGGTGGCGTAGTGGTCTCGGCAGCGTGAAGGTGCAGTCGGGCGCCGCCCCGAAGAAGGACGTGTACACGATGTGCTGGACGCCGGCCTCCGCCGCGGCGTCCACGAAGGCGTAATGCTGCTGCAGCCGGTCCTCCGCTTCTGCCGCTGACACCATGAACAGCACCTTGACCCCTTCCAGGGCCGGCCGTGAGAGCACCGGGTCCCCGTAGCTGACCGTCGCCGCCGGGGCATCCGTCAGGTCCGGCGCCCGGCGGGTATCACGCACCAGCAGACGCTGGGAGAACCCGGCGTCGGCCAGCTGCCGGGCCACCATCCCGCCCAGGACCCCGGTGGAGCCGGTGATGGCAAGGTCTGGAAGATCGCTCATATGCTCCTAAGCCTCGCGCGTTGCGGGGGACTTGGTCTGGGCCGGGTCCCGTTCAGCGAGGGCTCCGACGGCGGCGTCGATCTTCTTCAGGACGTCCGGTTCGAGGCGGACACCGGCGGCCGCGGCGCTGTCGGCCACCTGTTCGGGCCGGGAGGCGCCGACGATCGCCGATGCTACGTTCGGGTTCTGCAGTACCCAGGCCACGGCCAGCTGCGGCATGGTCAGGCCGGCTTCCTCGGCCACGGGCCGCAGCTCCTGCACGGCGGCGAGGACGTCGTCCCGCATCCAGCGCTGGATCATCTTGGCGCCGCCCTTGTCGTCGGTGGCCCGGCTGCCCTCCGGGAGGGGCTGGCCGGGCAGGTACTTGCCGCTCAGCACGCCCTGCGCCATCGGGGACCAGACGATCTGGGAAACACCCAGCTCCTCGGACGCCGGGACCACTTCCTCCTCGATGACCCGCCACAGCATGGAGTACTGCGGCTGGTTGGAGATCAGCTGGAAGCCCAGTTCCTTGGCCAGGGCATGGCCGTTGCGCAGCTGCTCGGCGGTCCACTCGCTGACGCCGATGTACAGGGCCTTTCCCTGCCGGACGATATCCGCGAACGCCTGCATGGTTTCCTCAAGCGGCGTTTCGTAGTCGTAGCGGTGCGCCTGGTACAGGTCCACGTAGTCCGTCTGCAGCCGGCTGAGGGAACCGTCAATGGATTCCATGATGTGCTTGCGCGACAGGCCCACGTCGTTCTTGCCTTTGGGGCCAGTGGGACCGAACACCTTCGTGAAGATTTCAACCGACTGCCGGCGTTCGCCCTTGAGCGCTTCGCCCAGGACAGTTTCCGCCGCGGTGTTGGCGTACACGTCAGCCGTGTCGAACGTGCTGATGCCGGCGTCCAATGCCGCCCGCACGCACTGGGTGGCGACGTCGTTCTCCACCTGGGAGCCATGCGTGAGCCAGTTGCCGAACGTGATTTCTGAGATCTTGAAGCCGCTGTTTCCGAGGTATCTGAATTCCATGGGCTTCACGCTAGCGGAGATGGTTGCTCAGGGTAAGGGTCAGGCGCGGGTGCGGACGTCCGGGTGCTGTGCGAGCGACGTCATGGAACCCGTGTCCAGGACAGCTGCGTGTGCGGCAACGGCAGGCTTCCGGGCTGGCCGTGGCGGCTGCGCGGACAGCGCCAGGGCGGACCGGACGGTTTCGCCCTTGCTGGCGTTGCCCTTGCCGGTGTTGCCCGAGCCGGCCGCTTCGGCCGGTACGGCGTCGTGGCGCAGGGCCGATTCCACGAGCGGCGCCACCTGCGTCACGCTGGCCGCGGCCACATCAGGGGGCGGCAAGTCCCGCACCGTGACTTTGACTTCGGGCGCGGCAGCCCGGGCACGCGCCACCGCGCGGGCGTCGGCGGCAGCCACGGCGTCGGCCCAGTCCTTAGCGGGGACGGGCGGCACCGGACGGGCGGCCGTGACCAGGGGGTGGTGGGCGACGGCGTTGCGGAGCGCCTCCTGGAGGCCGGCGCGGGTCCGCAGTTTCTTCCAGTTGACCGGTTTTCGGGGCTCGCGGACCGGGCGCACCTTGGCGGCCTTGGCCTTTGCGGGCACCGTTTCTGCCTCAGGGGGCAGCGGACTGCCGTCGGCGGCCAGCCGCACGATCTCGACGGTTTCGTTCCTGGGAAGACGGCCGAACAGCGCCATCACGATCAGCACCACAAGGCGTCCGAGTCCCGCAATCACCAGGGTGAGCATGACGCTCACGCACAGGCCGAGGAACATGAGGAAAGCAACAGCCAGGGTGCCAAAAAAGGTCAGGTTCAGTGCAATCGTTGTCGGATCTTCCACTTCACCCTCCTTACTTTTCGGCGTTCAATCCACAAGTGATTACGCCGGAAAACAGCCCCTAACCACCTTACGGACTATTTACTGCCGACATGCCCGCATGACAAGTAGCGGCAACTGTTGTTTCGAAGCTGTTATAGGACGCCGCAGTGCGCTGGCGCGGATAGGCTGTTGCAGCAAGCGACGCCAAGACTCCAAGGGGTGCCATGACCGAGCCAGAATCCTTTTCCGGTAACTGCCCGTGCCTGTCCGGCGAGCAGTATTCGGACTGCTGCGGCCGGTTCCACGGCGGTGGGGCGGAGGCTGCCACTGCGGAGCAGCTGATGCGTTCCCGGTACTCCGCATTCGTCCTGCTTGATGCCGGCTACCTCCTGAAAACATGGCACCCCAGCACCCGGCCCGGGGAGCTGGAATTCGATCCGGGCCTGCAATGGCGGCGGCTGGACATCGTGTCCCTCCAACGCGGCGGCCCGCTGGACACGGAAGGCGTGGTGGAGTTCAAGGCTTACTTCCGTCATGACGGCGAGCGCGGTGTCCATCATGAAACCAGCCGCTTCCTCAGGGTGGACCGGCGCTGGTATTACGTGGACGCCGTCGCACTTCACCGGTAGCGGAAGCTGTGATCGCCCTGCCGTGGGCCGGTTCTCCTCGCCCTTCAGTTCTGCCCGCTGCTCAGCGCTCCTCGTAATCTGCCGTAGGGGTAAATCCGGCACGGTCCACCTTGCGGTGGAAGTGCATGCCGGCCATCCCGCCCAGGACGGCGCCCACCAGTGCCACCAGAGCGACCACGACGGCGGCGATGATGCCTGTGGTGGTCACCTGGCCTTCGTTGACCGGAATCCGCGGGAAGCTGTTCAGCTGCGCCAGGATATTGAACTGCTCTCCCGCGATCATGCCGAGCACGGCCACCAGCACAGCGGCAATCGCGGCCCAGATCCATACCATGAACCCCTGCTTCGCGCCATTGAACCTGGCCATCCTGCCGGCGACATAGCCGCCGCTGTAGTAGGAAGCAAAGAGGATGACCAGCAGGACGATGATGCCCACAATGCCCACCGTCTGGTTCGACGCGGCCTGGCCCACAGCGGCATTCACGTCAGTGTTCGTCGCAAGCCCCACGGCGGTTCCGGCCGCAGCGACCAGGGCGGTCAGCAGGACGGCCATGCCTGTGGCGGCCAGCCAGCCAAAGAACGCCGAACCGATTTTGATGCCGCCGAACGCCTCCTTTTCGCGCGCCACAGCCATTTCCCGGGTGGCAAAGGCAGGGTCGTCGGAACGAGACCTGTCCGGGGTGCCGTCCGGTTCGGTGTCCGGTGTGTAGTGGCGTTCCGCGTATGGGGCGTCCGGGCCGGTGGTGTTGAGGGCCCGGGTGTGCGTGTCCGCCGCGTCGGCAGGGCTGTTGCCGGCTGCCGAGCGCCGGGACTCGGTGGCGTCGTAGACAGGAGTGGCCTCCGTGGGAGCGTCTGCCCTACTGCGCTCCGGGGTGCCATGACCAGCAGGGTAGGGCTCAGCCGCGCTGTGTTCGGGCCGGTTGGACTCAGGCCTGATCGGTTCGGACGTGCCTGATTCAGAGGACGTGTGCCGGGGGCGTCTGTCCCCGGAACCGATTGTGCTGCTCATCAGCGAACTCGCTTTCATTGAACGGACCCGGGCTCAGGGACCTGAGCCGGGCAACGCAATGCCGAGGCCAAGGCACTGGCCTCATTTCTAGCTAACTCCGTTCAATGGGCATTAGCAAGGATGCTTAGTATCTTGGTTTGGGCGCGTCTTCCCTTGTCAGAGGCGGTCTTGGGTGGTGCGGAGGCTTCCGCTGGGCGTCAGCGGTAGCCGCGGTGCAGGTTCTCCCGGGTCGATTCCCGGGCTGTCGCGTCGGCGATCCAGGGACCGGTTCCTTCGGACTGGTCCAGCACCCCGGCCTCCAGCCATTGGTAGTCTCCGGCAAGCACCTTGCGCGCGAGGTCGCGGTCGCCGTCGTCGGTATTCCGCCACAGCTGGTCGAAGTATTCGTCCACCCGGACGCGTGCCTGCTCACAGAAGGCGTCGGCCAGTTCAAAGGCCGTGGCGCCCCGCTCAGGAGCGGTCCGGAGCAGCATTTCGGCGCGCGAGCAGCTGGCGGCCATCGCGAAGAGTTCCGCTCCAATATCGACGATCCGTCCCAGGAAGGCCTGTTTGTGCTCCAGGCGGGCCTGCCAGCGGCCCATGCCGTAGAACGTCTGCCGGGCGAGCCGGCGGGAGGAGCGCTCCACGAAGCGGAGGTGCTTGGCGAGCCGGCCGAACTCACTGTACGACCGCGGATCCATGCCGGCGCCCGCCACCAGCTTGGGCAGCCACTTTGCGTAGAAGCCGGAGGCTCCGACGGCGGCCCGTGCCTTGTCCGAAAGGCTCGCCTCGGCGGAGGCCAGGTCCCCGGCCGCGGCGAGGTGAGCATCCACGGCCTCACGGGCTATCAGCAACCGCATGATTTCCGACGAGCCCTCGAAGATGCGGTTGATCCGCAGGTCGCGCAGCTGCTGTTCGGCGGGGACGGCACGCTCGCCGCGGGCCTCGAGGGATTCGGCCGTTTCGAAGCCGCGCCCGCCCCGGATCTGCACAAGTTCATCGGCGATCCGATAGCTGATCTCGGTGGACCACGGTTTGGCCAGGGCGGCCTCGATGCGAACGTCCTTCTGCCCGGCGTCGGCCATTTCCGCGGACAGCTCGAACACGGCGTCGAGGGCGAACGCGGTGGCGGCGATGAACGCGATCTTCTTGCCCACGGCCTCGTGCTTGCCCACCGGGCGGCCCCACTGGGTGCGCGCATTGGACCATTCGCGGGCAATCTTGAGGCTCCACCGGCCCGTTGCCACGCACAGCGCGGGCAGCGAGAGCCTGCCGGTGTTCAGTGTGGTGAGGGCAATCTTCAGGCCCTGGCCTTCCCGGCCCAGCCTGTTGGCGGCCGGCACCCGGACCTTGTGGAAGCGGGTCACTCCATTCTCAATGCCCCGCAGTCCCATGAAGGTGTTGCGGTTCTCGACAGTGATTCCGGGGGAGTCCATTTCCACGACGAAGGCTGTTATTCCGCCCTTGTGCACGGCGCCCGCCGAATCGATGTGGCGCGGCACCACAGCCATTACCACCACGAGCTCGGCGATGACGCCGTTGGTGGTCCAGAGTTTGACGCCGTCCAGAACGTACGACTCGCCGTCGGCACTGGGAACTGCGGTGCTGCCCATTCGCGCGGGGTCGCTGCCGACGTCGGGCTCGGTGAGCAGGAACGCGGTGACGGCCCCCGCCGCGCAGCGCGGCAGGTACGTGCGTTTTTGCTGGGGGGTGCCGAACACCTTCACCGGTTCCGGCACGCCGATGGACTGGTGGGCGGAAAGCAGGGCGCCCAGGCTGGGGTGCACGGATCCCAGCAGCGCCAGCGCCCGGCCGTAGTAAACGAGGGACAGGCCCAGGCCGCCGTACTCCTGCGGAATCTTCATGCCGAACACGCCCAGCTCCGCCAGGCCGCGCAGGTATTCGTCGGGGATCTTCGCGTCGCGTTCGATCGTCCGGCCCGACATGGTGCGGCAGTATTCTGTCAGCCGCGCCATGAAGGCCTCGCCGCGTTCCACGTCATTGGGTTTGGCGGCGGGCCAGGGATGGATGAGGCCGAGGTCAAAGCTGCCGAGATAGAGGCCTTTGGCGAAGCTGGGCCTGGTCCACTCGGTTTCGCGTGCTGCCTCGGCAATGGCGCGGGCGTCCTCCGCGGACGCGCCTGCACCGATCTTCTCGGGCGTAACGGGTGTTTCCGATGCGGGGCTGTCCACGGGCGGAACGGCGCCGGTGCCGTCCGTTGCTGTGCTGTTTCCAGCCGTGCTGTCGGGAACCTGGCGTTCAGCCGCCTGGCTGTCGGTGGCGGAGCTCACGGGGCATCTCCTCTGACCGGATGACCGGCTCAAAGCCCTGGGTCCGCCGCGGGTGGAGAACCCTTCAGCTGTCCCTCAATGCTACCCGCGGGTAGGTTCCGGTGCTAGGGGAAGGCTGCCCCTGAAGTTCCGCGGGAAACTCGACTGCAGCGGCGTGGTGCACCAGCCTGTCCCAGGCGTGGTTGATCCCGTGGACGGTCCTGAGCAGCGCCGCGGCGATGGCCAGCCAGGCCAGCCTCCCCACGCCCACCAGGACGAGCGCGGCGAATGCCGCCACCGCCACGAACAAGACAAGCACCAGGGCAAACATCAGCGTTCCGATGAACACCAAGGTGGCCGTCTCCACTGCACTCAAGTCGAACTGCATGCTTCCCCCTGCGCCGTTGCTGCGGATGGATCAGTAGCTTGAGATTAGGGCCAGGGACGAAGCTTCCTCCAGACTCTCAGCCATGCTGTGGCCGCGTTGATACGGGATCGAGACAATACGCCGCCGTAGGTCACGGAGTGATTGCGAAAACCTCATCTGTCACACCAGTAACGTTGCCCGACGGTCAACACGGCCCGCCTGCCGGACCCGCGGGACCCGCGGCACAGGCCGGTTTGTGGCTCTGCGTTAACCTTGTAGTTGGCAGTTTTCGGGTTTCCGCTGCCCAGACCAACCCCCAGCCGCTAAGGAGAGTGTGTGCCCCGGTCCGCGACGTCCTCTGCTGACGCGATCAGCGCAAGGCTCCGGGACCTCGAGCTCCTCACCAAGGGGCCCGCGTGGGCACTCACCCGTTCGGCCCCGTGGGTGATCGCGGTCCTGCAGGCATCCTTTACCCGCGCCCGGCCGCAGCTTCCGCTGGAAGAATTCCATGCCGACATCGATTCCTTCCTTGAGCAGCTGCGCCGCCAGGACCCGGGGCTGGGCGGCCATGCCAACGGAAAGTCCTTCGGCGATGAGTGGACGCGCAAGCAGTTCCTGACGCGCCGGAACCAGTCGGGGCAGATCGTATACGAGGTCACCGAGCCGGCGGCCCGCGTGCTGGCCTTCCTGGACAGCCTCTCCAGTGACAGGTCCACGCTCAACGGTTCCCGGCTGGGCACGCTCCTGGGTGACGTGGAGAAGCTCGCCAACGAGACCAACCCGGACCAGAGCGCCCGGCTGGAAGCGCTGGAGGAGGAGATCGGGGAACGGCAACAGCTGATCCAGGACATCAGCTCCGGTGACTTCGACGGCCTGCTCGACGACGACCAGGCGGTGGAAGCGGCCGGCAACATCCTGGACCTGGCCGCCAGCCTGCCCGCGGACTACAAGAAAATGCGCGACCGGATCGAGGAGCTCGTGGGCGAGCTCCGGAACCAGATCATCGAGGAATCACTGACCAAGGGCGCCACCATGGCCCAGGTTCTCGAGGCGGACAAGCGGCTGCGCCAGAGCCCGGAGGGCAGGACCTTCCGTTCCTTCACCGCCTTCCTCGAGGACCCGCAGCAGCAGCTGCGCTTCCGCTCGGCCATCGGCGAGGTGCTCAGCCGCCAGTTCGCGGACGACCTTTCGCAGGAAGACCGCGAGACGCTGAAAAACCTGGTGGCGGAGCTCCGGCAGCAGCACAGCCAGATCCAGCGCATCTACGGCAAGCTCAGCGAAAGCCTGAACACCTACGTCCAGAGCGACGACTTCCGCCAGTCAGTGCGGCTCCGCAAGGTGCTGCGGGAGGCCGAACAGGCTATCCGGTCCATGCCCTACGAGCGTGAACGTCCGGGCCTGGTCCGCGGACCGGTGCTGTTCAACGCCGGTTTCGAATCGCTCTCCATGGTCAAGCTCTTCGATCCGGACGAGTTCGCTGCCCCGCCCAAACTGGCCGATCCCATCGCCTTCAGCGACTCGGACCGGGTCCGTTCGCCCCGGACCGCCAAAGCCAGGCCGGAGTCGATCCGCGCCGCGGCGGCCGGCGCCTCCACCCTCGCCGAGGCGTGGGAGCAGCTCCCGCCCGAGGAGCAGCACATCAACTCCATCCGTGCGCTCCTCTCGCACGCACTCCACACCGGCGCCGACTTTGACGCGCTGGCCTGGGAGACCCTCGACTTCGAACAGATAGACGGCACCACCCGCAAGGCGTATCTGCCGGTGGTCACGCTCAAGAAGGACTAGCGATGACTGAAGAGATTACGACAGCGGACGCCGGGACGCCGCTGGCCGAGGACGCTCCGTTCGCCGAGCATGGCGAAACCCCGGCAACGCCGGCTGCTTCCCTCGCCGGCGTCAGCCCCCGCGACACGTTCGTGGACGGTGCGGCGCTCTTCCCCGGTGACACCGGCGTGCTTCCCATGAAGGTGCGCCAGGCCCTCGTGAAGCTGCTGAAGGGGCCGTATGTCGACGGCGGACGGGACGGGAAACTCTGGACCACGCTGCTGGACAACCAGCTGATCCTGCGCAGCCGGCTCTCGGAGCTGTTCCTCACGCTGCAGCTGGACCACGAGCGTAAGATTGCAGTGCTGCGTCCCGTCGATCCCGAAGCGATCGGCGGCAGTGCCCGCTCCAGTATCCTGCGCCAGCAGCGCGCCCTGAGCCGGGTGGAAACGATCGTGCTGCTGCGCCTGCGGCTCCTGCTGGACCGCCACGTCACCGCCCAGACGGACCCCACGATCACCCGCGAGGAAATCGCCGAGCTCGTGGCCCACTACCAGCCAGCCGGCCAGCAGGACGCCCTGCGCGACTCGGATGTGGTTAACCGGGCAATCACCAAGCTTCTCGCCCGACAGCTCCTGCTCACCACGGGCCTGGACGACGTCTACACCATCTCCAACGCCCTGCCCCTGGCCCTCCCGTTCGACAACATAGGCGACATCCCTGCCCAAATCGAAGCCCTGATAGCCGCCACGGCAGACGCCTCAGGGACCGAAGCAATGCTGGAACTCGACGGCGAGACCTCTTCCCCAGACGAGGATGGTGACGAACTTGTTGGTGAGGTAGCGAAAGCCGCATCCACCACGGAGGCGAACGGAACCACCGAAACGGAAGAAGGTGCAGCCAAGTGACTATCGCGAGCATGCTTCCGCTGGGCGACGTCGTCAATCCTGGCCAGATGCGCCTGGCCCAGGTGCAGGTGGTCAACTGGGGCACCTTCCACGGGGCGCACACGATGCACGTGGACCGCAATGGCACGCTGCTGACGGGCAACTCGGGCGTGGGCAAGTCGACGCTGTTCGACGCCATCCTCCGGGTGTTCGACGCCCGGCCGCGCTCCAATGAGGCCGCCGCGCAGCGCTCGGGCGGCGCCGTGGAGGACAAACGGACCACGTTTACGTACATGCGCGGCAAGGTGGGGGACAAGGCCGTCGGCGAGGGTTCGGCCAGCGCGTTCCAGCGTCCCGGGGCCACCTGGTCCGCCGTCGCCCTGACGTTCGACAACGCTGCGGGCACCAGGGTGACGGTGTCGGCGCTGTTCGACCTGCCCAAGAACGGTACGGAATCGAGTGTCGGCAGGTACTACCTGATCGACAACAGGCCGCTGGACCTGTCCGCCATTGAGGACATCGCCGAGAAGCGCTTCACCCGGGCCGCGCTGGAAAACATCTTCCCGGACGCCCAGGTCTTTGACGTGCACAAGGCGTTCGCGGAGCGCTTCCGCCGGCTTCTGGGCATCAATTCGGACCAGGCGCTGCCTTTGCTCCGCGTCATCCAGGCCGGCAAGGGCCTCGGCGGCAGCGTGAACACCTTCTTCCGCGACCAGGTGCTGGACGCTCCGGCCACGCTGGCCGCGGCGGACGACGTCGTGGAGGAATTCAGCAACCTCATGTCCATCCGGCAGCGCCTGGAGGACGTCCGGCAGCAGCGTGACCAGCTGGCTCCGGTCCCCGGCCTGAACAGGGAGTACGCGCAGTCGCTGCTGGACGCGAACCGGCTCCGCGAGCTCGCCGGCGAGGAATTCGAGGCCTACCGCCAGCAGCTCGCTGTCAGCGTGCACGAGAAGACCCTCGCCCGTTTCAAGGCGCTCGCCCAGGCCAAGGCCAAGGATCTTGCAGCCGAACGCGGCGTGCGTGACGGCCTGGCCAAGGAGCTCCGGCAGCTGGAGGCGGAGTACAACAACCAGGGCGGCAACGCCATCTCCTCGATCGAGCAGTCACTGGAGAACGCCCGCGTGGGGCTGAAGCTCCGCCAGCAGGTCGAGGAAGCTGCCCGGCAGGCGCTCACGGACGCCGGCCTGAACCTCGAATGGACCGCGGAGGGCTGGGAGCAGGCCCACGAACAGGCCGCTGCCCGCTCGGCCGAGCTGAAGGACGATTCCGCGGCCCTGCAGGAGCTGCGCTTTGAGGCGTTCGACGCACACGCTGCGAAGAAGCGTGAGCTTGCAGCGGCCGAGCAGGAGCTCGTGTCGCTGAAGACGCGCAAGTCCCTGCTGCCGCCGTCGAGCATTGAAAACCGGGCGGCGATTGCCGCGGCCACGGGCATCCCCGAGGAGCAGATGCCTTTCGGCGGCGAGCTGATCGACCTGGCCGAGGGGCAGGAGCAGTGGCGCCCCGCGGCGGAACGCGCCCTGCGGAACCTGGCCACCACGTTGCTGGTGCCGGGCGAGCACTTCGCAGCGGTCACCCGCTACCTGAACGGCAACACCGTCCGCGGTGCTTTGCGGGCGGTGGACGTGTCCAAGCCGCTCGCCGGGGCGGCGCTCGCGGTGGAGGACGTGGCCGACGGCGACCTGCTGACCAAGCTGGACATTCTCACCACCGGGATCAACGCCGACGCCGGGGAATGGATCCGCGAGCGGATCGCCCTCGACTTCGCCTATCCGTGCGTGGAGAACCCCGACGAGCTGGCGGTGCTGGACAAGGGCCTGAGCCTCGGCGGTGTGGTCAAACGCAACCGGCACACCGTGGAGAAGGATGACCGGTTCACCAGCCGGCAGGATTACGTGCTCGGATTCGACAACGCCTCCAAGCTGGAACTCGTCGCCGGACAGGCGGAGGATCTGCGCCAGGAACTGGCCAAGGCGGCGGAGCTGGCCCAGAGCCGCGAGGAATCGCACCAAGGAATGTCACGGCAGCTCGAGGCCCTGCGCAGGGTGGCCGAGGACAACCGCCCATGGGAACAGGTCTCGGCCGCGGTCGCCGCTGACGAACTTGGCCGCATCGAACAGCGGCTCAGGGACGCCCTCGCCGCCCAGGCCGACCTCGAACCGCTCCGCGCCAACATCGAGACGGTGCGCCAGAAACACCAGTCCAGCACCGAGGCCGCCGCGGTGCTGCAGAGCGAATACAAGGCGCTGGACCAGCAGCTCACCGCCTCCGATGCGATGCTGGAAGCCGCGCGCACCCGCCTGAACCAGGCTCCGCCGTCGGACTCCACCTGCGCGGCGCTGGCGCCGTACTTCGCCGAATTCGGCGACGTCACCGAAATGCATGAGCTGGACAACCTTGCCGGCCGGGTGCGAACCCAGCTGCTCGGCGAGCTGCACGGTGCGGAGTCCCGCGCCCAGGCCACCTCCGAGCGGCTCACTCGGATCTTCGAAGGCTTCGTCCGCGACTGGGGCACCGCCATTTCGGCCGACCACGGCACGTCCATCGGCGCCGTCGGCGAGTTCGAGGCCCGCTACCACGCGATCATCAATGACGGGCTGCCCGCGCAGGAGGCCGAGTTCCGGCAGTTCTTCAACCAGCGCACCCATGAGTCCTTCAGCACGCTGCTCCACCTGCTGGACGAGGAACGCCGGTCCATCACCAGCCGGATCCTGCCGCTGAACGGGATCCTGTCCGAGGTGAACTTCCACGAGGGCAGCTACCTGGAACTCGACATCAAGCAGACCTTGCCCGCCACGGCCAAGCAGTTCAAGGACGCCATCCAGAACGCGCTGAAGACCCGGCATACCCGGCCGGCCAAGGCAGAGACGGCCAAGGCCGAAACTGCCCAAGCGGGCCAGGACGAGGACGCCGAACTGACTGCACGCTACAAGTCGCTGGAGACGCTGGTCAAGCGGCTGGGATCGCAGACCCCCGAGGACCGGCGCTGGCGGGCCGAGGTGCTGGATGTGCGCGGGCACCTGTTCATCCAGTGCAAGGAGCACCGGGAGGTGGACGCGCCGGCTGGGAAGAAGGGCGGCAAACGGACAGAGGTGTTCATGCATGCGGACACCGGTTCGATGTCCGGCGGTGAGCGCCAGCGGTTCACCGCGTTCATCATGGCCGCGGCACTGAGCTACCAGCTGGGCATCGCCGAGCAGGGCTTCACCACGTACGGCACGGTGATGATGGACGAGGCGTTCGTGCTGGCGTCGGAGGAGTTCGCCGGCGCGGGCATCAAGGCACTGCATGAGTTTGGCTTCCAGCTGCTCCTGGCGGCGCCCGAGAACGTCATCGACCTGTCCCGCCACCTGGGCTCGGTCACGGAAATCCTCCGCGACAGGCGCACCAACCGGTCCGGCGTGCTCAGTGCCCCTGTTATTACTCCGAAACCGGGAACAGCAGGGCAGTGGCGGTCCGAGGCCAATCCGGTTGATATCGTGCTGCGGTGAGTAACGCTTTCGTCGCTTTATAACAAATCGATGGATTTATTAAACAGACTCTAGTGTGGGGCTGTTTTGGCGTGCGACTGTGGTGGCTCCACCAGTCTTCGCCAAACGCTTCACAGGGTCATGGACACTCCCATGCGGCGGGCAGAGCAGCCCCTGAGAGCTTGACGGCGTCATTTCGAAAGGCACCATCATGCGCCCTGCGTTCCGCGCCCCCGTTATTACCGCCCTTGCTGCCGCCGCCTTCTCGCTGGCCGGTTGCGGGGCCATGGTTTCGGCAACACCCTCGGCAACCGCACCCGCCGCTTCGTCGTCCGCACCGGCTGCTTCAGCGACGGCATCTGCTGCTTCCGCGTCCTCACCCGCTGCTTCCGCAACGCCATCGGCTTCACCGAGCCCGTCCTCCTCCGCCACTGGCGGTGCCGGCGGTGCTGTCTCACCGGGGACCACGCCGTCGTCCGCGCCGGCGCCCGCCGGGCTGAAGACGTACACCTTCCCGAACGGGCATGTGTCCTTTAAGTACCCGGCCGACTGGAAGGTCGAGCTCTTCACCGGTGCCGGGTCGCCGTCGGAGTCCGCTACCGCCACGGTCATCGACGCCAGCGGCACCAGGCAGGCCACCGTGTACTCCGGAAAGATTGCCGATGGCGTCTCCCACCCGGTGACCCGCACGGTCTTTGAGTCCGCGCCGGTGCCGGGCCTCGCGGCCCAGCCGGCACCCGCCGCCCACTACGCGTTCTACGTGGACCGCATGGACGCCAACGCGACCTACCGCATGCACCTGTCGGCCGGAGCACCCAGGTCAGGACAGGAAGCCGCGCTGGACGGCATTATCCGCACCGCGGACGGCGTCATCCTGGCCGACGTGCAGTTTATCGAGAAGCCCTTCGCCAACGACGCCGCGGCCAAGTCCTGGCTTGCGGGCGCGGAGGGGCAGGCGCTCAAGGCGCTGCTGCTGAGCATCTCCTACAGCTGACGCTCTCTCAGCTCCTGCAGCAAATCAGCCAACGCTCCCGCACTGAGGTGCGGGAGCGTTGCGTTGTGGGCGAGGGGATGAGCGCCGGGGAGGCTAGGAGTGCGCGGCCGTGCAGGCGTCGATCTGGGCCTGCACAATCCCGCCGTAATAGGCGACCAGCTCGTCAAAGTCCCACCCGTCGAAAAGCCCCAGCGTCCGCACGGTTTCCCCGAAGCCGGTCATCAGCGCGGTGACCGTCGATGCATAGCGGCGGTCCGGCGTCGCGTCCCCGATGAGCTTTGCGATGCTGCCAAGGTAGCGTTCGCGCAGTTCGTTCCGTGCGGCTTCAGGATCCGGAGCGTCGTGGACGTTGATCGGAATGATGGCCCAGGGTTCCTGCATGCCGCGTTCCCGGCGCATCAGCACGCGGAAGACGAGAGCGCCGCCGAGCTCGGATGCGGGGACGGTCAGTTCGGTGAGCAGCGATTCGTCCGGCTGCACAGCTGCGAAGAGCTTCGCCTTGGAGATGAAGAGCTTCATCACCAGGGCCGCCGAAACCCCGGCCTCGGCGGCGATGTCCCGGACCGTCACGGCCCGGTAGCCCCGCTCGCCGAACAGCCGCCCCGCCGCGCTGAGGATGGACTCCTGGCTGGGGCTGCTCATGCCGGCACTGGCTCTCCGCCGGCCCGTCGGGCGGTTGCCTGTACTGTGCCGTTCCCCTGTACCGGTTCAGCTGAAAGGTCCACGGTCAGGGAGCGGTTGTCGACGGCGAGCTTCCGGGCCACGGCTTGATGAGTCACGGGATGAAGCATAGTCACTATGTAGCGTCCGGCGGCAGGCAGCGGAAGGGTGTACACGCCGTCGTCGTCCGTCCTGGCGGTGGCCACATGCTCGCCGGTGGCGTGCAGCAGCGTCACCACCGCTCCGGCAACGGGCTCACCGCCGACGGCCGCCCGGCCGCCGATTTCCAGCCGCTCGTGGAGGAGGAAATTCTGCTTCAGCGTCCGGCCGTCGAAATCGAAGACCTCCGCCATCGGCGCCCAGCCCGCGGCGTTGGCCACCACGAGGTATTTCCCGGCGCCCGACAGCGCCACCGAGTAGTTGCCGTCGCTGTCCACGCGGCTCCAGTCCACCGGCTCGCCTTCTGTCCGGAGGACGGTGACGACGGCGGGAGTGAGCGGGCGGTGGTCGGGCGCCAGGACGCGTCCCTGCACCACGAGTTCGGCTGCCGCCGGCACCGCCGGCTTCTCGGCAGCGGTGCGGTGGGCGGCGCGCGGGATGAAGACGGCGGCAAGGACGGAGGCGGCGGACGCCAGTGCGGCCATCCAGAACACGTCCCTGAAAGCCTCAAGCGAGGGGAGTCGGGCGGCGCCGAGCGGTATGGTCACGGAGGTGAGCACGGCGGCGACGGCGGCACTGGAGGTCGCGGTGCCGATGGAACGGACCAGGCTGTTCAGGCCGTTGGCGGACGCGGTCTCCGTGATCGGGACGGCACCCATGATCAGCGTTGGCATGGCGGCATAGGCAATGGCCGTGCCGATGCTCACCACCGTGGAGCCGATGACCACCCACGTGATGGAGTCGTAGAAGAACACCCGGCCCACGTACCCGGCAATCATCACCCCCGCACCCGCCATCAGCGCGGCCCTGCCCCCGAAGCGCCGGATGATGCCGCCGGACACCGGGGCGAACACCACCATGGCCAGGCCGGACGGCACCATGCACAGACCGGCCATGATGACATTTAGTTCAAAGCCGTAGCCGGTGGCGTGCGGAAGCTGCAGCTGCTGGGTGGTGAGGAGCATGTTGGCGAACATGGCGAAGCCGATCAGCAGCGATGCCAGGTTTGTCATCAGGACAGGCCGCCGCGCCGTGGTGCGAAGATCCACCATGGGCTGGCCCACCCTGAGCTCGTAAGGAATCCAGGCGGCCAGCAGGAGCGCCGCGGCGAGGAACAGCAGGAGCACGGGTTCCGAGCCCCAGCCCCAGGCGCCGCCCTTGGAGATGGCCAGCAGCAGCGAACCCAGCGCGGCGGAGAGCACCAGCGCGCCGGCGTAGTCGAAGCGGCCGGGGGTGCGCACCCTGGATTCGGGGACAACGAGCACGACGGCGAGCAGCAGCAGTGTGCCGGCGGCGGCGGAAACCCAGAAGATCGATGTCCAGCCGAGGCTTTCGTAGAGGAGGCCGGCGAGCGGCAGGCCCATGGCACTGCCGATGCCCAGGGTGGCGCTCATCAGTGCCACGGCGGAGCCCATCTTTTCCTTGGGCAGTTCGTCGCGCATGATGCTGATGCCTACGGGGATCAGGGAGGCGGAGAACCCCTGAAGTGCCCGCCCGATGATCAGCCACAGGAACGTGCCGCCCAGGGCGGCCATGACCGAGCCCGCCACCATGATGGCCAGGCACGCAACCATCATTTTCCGCTTGCCGTACATGTCCGCGCTGCGGGACACGATCGGCGTGGCGACGGCGCTCGCGAGGAGCGTCGCCGTCACCAGCCAGGATGCGTCGTCCGCAGTAACCGCCAGGATCCGCGGAAAATCTGGCAGCAGCGGCACCACCAGGGTCTGCATGAGGGCCACGAGTGTGCCGCTGAGCGCCAGGACCGCGGTGATGGCGGAGGGGCTGCGGGCCGGCTTCGGGGCGGGAGGAGCTGTCATGTGGGCAGGCCTTTGCGGGGACGTCGGGCCCGACAAAGGGTGAACGGGCGTTTACTCCTTCAAAGTGAACCACCGTTCACCCTTTCCCTGCAAGACGCTTGCAGCTAGTCTGGCCACTGCGCGCAATTACGTGATGCAAAGCTTTCGTAATCTTCGGAAGGATAGGCTAGCCTTACTTAGGTTCGCTTCATTCACCTAAGGAGTTCCGTGACTTCCCCCCTCTTCTCCGGCCGGCAGGCTGTTACCGGCGGCCCTGCTGCCGGCACCACCCGCCGCTCCCTGTTCAAGACCGCCGGCAAGGCCACCGCTGTCCTTGCCGCTGCGGCGCTTTCCCTGACCGCATGCTCCACCGGGCCGGCGTCGTCCTCCGCGGACACCGGATCCACGGCTTCCGCGAGCGCGCAGTTCCCGGTGACCATCAAGAACGTCTTCGGCGAAACCACCATCGAGGAACAGCCCAAGCGCGTTGTCACCATCTCGTGGGTCAATGACGACATCGCCCTCGCGCTCGGCGTGGTTCCCGTCGGCGTCCCGAAGAACGAGTGGGGCAACAACGACAAGGGCTCCACCCCGTGGAAGGACGCCGCCCTCGAGAAGCTGGGCGCCTCCTTCGGCAGCGACAAGGCCCCGGTCCAGTTCTCCGAGGCCGACGGCATCAACTCCACCGAGATCGCCAAGCTCAACCCGGACGTCATCCTGGCCGCCTACTCCGGCCTCGAAGCCGCGGACTACAAGAAGCTCACCGAAATTGCGCCCGTCGTGGCCCAGCCTGAGCTCGCCTACGGCACTCCGTGGCAGGAAGCCACCACCCTGATCGGCAAGGCCCTCGGCAAGACCGCCGAAGCGGAGAAGCTCGTTGCCGACACCGAGGCCACCATCAAGACCGAGGCCGCCAAGTACCCGCAGATCACGGGCAAGTCCTTCATCTACGGCAACCTGGAGCCGGCCAAGGGCGACGGCGTGAACGTCTACCTCGCAGCGGACAATCGCCCGCGCTTCCTGACCGAGATCGGCATGAAGCCGGCCGCCATTGTGGAGGAGAAGTCCAAGGGCTCCAAGGAGTTCTTCACAGCGTGGTCCGCCGAGAAGGCCAACGAGCTGGAATCCGACGTCTTTGTGACCTGGGTTCCGGATGCCAAGACCAAGGACCAGATCATCAAGGATCCCCTGCTGAGCCAGATCCCGGCCGTCAAGAAGGGCGCCCTGGTTGCCGACTCGGACAACACCCTGACGCTGGCGATCTCCGCGTCGTCCCCGCTGAGCCTGCCGTGGGCCCTGGACAAGTTCCTGCCGCAGCTCGCAGCCGGCGCTGACGCAGCCGCCAAGTAGTTCCCAGCCATGACATCAAGCACGACGGCGGCCTCCTCCGGGAAGCGCGAACGGACACTTGTGGCCCCTGTGGCCGCACCTGTTGGGCCACAACTGTCCGCTCGCGCCCAGCCTGCACGCAAGGTCCGCGGGCCGCGCGCTGCCTGGCTGGTGGTTGCCGTCGTCGTGCTTGCTGTTGTCTGCGGAGCCTCACTCGCCGTGGGCGCCCGCGGCCTGTCCCTCGAAACCGTGTGGCAGGCGCTGACCGAGTTCAACCCGGCGGACGGCGACCACGCCGTGGTCCACGCCCGGATCCCGAGGACCATACTGGGCCTGCTTGCAGGTGCCGCGCTGGGCCTGGCGGGCGCGGCGATGCAGGGCGTGGCGCGCAATCCGCTGGCCGACCCGGGCATCATCGGCATCAACGCCGGCGCCGCACTGGCCGTGGTCACCGGGATCTATGTCTTCGGTATCTCCTCGCTGACCGGCTACATCTGGTTCGCCTTCATCGGCGCCGCCGCGGCCGCCGTCGTCGTTTACCTCATCGCCTCCATGGGCCGGGCCGGCGCGACGCCGGTCAAGCTCGCCCTGGCGGGCGCCGCCCTCAGCGCCGGGCTGTTCTCCCTGATGAACGTCATCCTGGTTTCCAGCCAGGACACCCTGGACCGCTTCCGCTTCTGGCAGGTGGGCGGCATTGCCGGGCGTGACTGGTCCGTGCTGCTGCCCGGCCTGCCGTTCCTCGCCGCCGGGGCACTGATCGTGCTCCTGGCCGGACGGGTCCTCAACAGCCTGGCACTCGGCGACGATGTGGCCCGGGGCCTGGGCCAGAACGTCGGCCTGGCCCGGGCCGTCACCGCGCTGGGCATCGTCCTGCTGTGCGGGTCGGCGACGGCGCTGGCCGGGCCCATTGGGTTCGTCGGCCTCGTTGTCCCGCACGCGGTGCGCTTCCTGACCGGGCCCGACTACCGCTGGATCCTGCCGTTCTCCGCGGTGCTGGCACCGGCACTGCTGCTGGTGTCCGACGTCGTCGGACGCGTAATCCTGCTTCCCGGCGAGGTCCCGGCCGGCATCATGACCGCCCTTATCGGCGCCCCGGTCTTCGTCTGGCTGGTCCGCCGCGGGAAGGGTGCGGGACTGTGACCTTCGATTTGAACACCAGGATGCGCGAACGTACAGATAAGGCCCCAAATGAGCCCGGTCCGGGGCCACAAGTGCCCGTTCGCGCTTCGAACCGGCGAACCAAACTGAACCGTACAGCGGTACTGGCTGCCGGCGTCGTGCTTCTTCTGGCCGCCAGCATCCTGCTGGGAAGCTACACCGTCACCATTCCCGACTTCTTCAAAATCCTCACCGCCCACTTCACGGGCGGCGAGAAGATCCCCGGCGCCAGCTTCATCGTGATGGAAGCCAAGCTGCCGCGCGCTGTCATCGGCACGCTGATCGGCCTGGCGTTCGGACTCTCCGGTGCGCTGTTCCAGACCATGCTGCGCAACCCGCTGGCCAGCCCGGATGTGATCGGCATCAGCTACGGGGCCAGCGCGGCGGCGGTCCTGGCCATCGTGGTTTTCGGTGCCTCCGGTGCCGTGGTGTCCGGCGCTGCCCTGGGCGGCGCCATGGCCGTGGCGGCACTGATCTACGGAATTTCCCGCAGCGGCTCCCTGGGCACCGGCGGCGGCAGCCGCGGGAACGCCGCCGGCAGCCGCCTCATCCTCGCCGGCGTCGGCATCGCCGCCGCGCTGCACGCGATGGTCAGCTTCCTCATGACCCGTGCCGATATCCGCACCGCCGCCGAGGCGCTGATCTGGATCAACGGCTCGCTCAACTCCGCCAGCTGGGACCGCGCGGGGGTGCTGGTCCTGACGCTGCTGGTCCTGGTTCCGGTCGCCGGCCTGCTGGCAGGGCCGCTGCGCATCCTCGAACTGGGGGACGACGCCGCAGCCGGACTTGGCATCCGCGTCGGTGGCACCCGGCTGGGACTGGTGCTCACCGCCGTCGCGCTTGCGGCAGTGGCGACGGCGGCCGCCGGGCCGGTAGCGTTCGTCGCCTTCCTTGCCGCCCCCATCGCGCGCCGCTTCACCGGCCGTTCCAGCCTCCCGGCGTCGGCCCTGGTGGGCGCCCTGATCGTCCTGGCGGCGGACTACTTCGCCGCCAACATCGCCCCGCTGTTGCTGGACGGCACCGTCCTGCCCGTCGGTGTGGTCACCGGCGCACTCGGCGCCCCGTTCCTGCTGTGGCTCCTGGTCACGTCCAACCGAAAGGATGCCTGATGGCTGTTCTGCAAGCCCGGGACCTCACGCTGCAGTACGACCAGCGGCGGGTCGTGGAAAACCTCACGGCGGAGATCCCCGAGGGCAGGGTGACCATGATCGTGGGCGCCAACGCCTGCGGCAAATCCACGCTGCTGCGCGGCCTGTCCCGCCTCCTCAAGCCGGCCGGCGGTACAGTCACGCTCGACGGCAAGGACATCCACTCCCGCCCGGCGCGTGAGCTGGCCCGCACCCTCGGCCTGCTGCCACAGCATCCGATGGCGCCGGACGGCATCACCGTCCGCGACCTGGTGGGCCGCGGACGGTACCCGCACCAGGGCTTCTTCCGCAGCTGGTCGGAGAAGGACGACGCCGCGGTGCAGCGTGCGCTGGAAGCCACCGAAACGCTGGAGCTCGCCGGGCGGAACGTCGACGAACTTTCCGGCGGCCAGCGCCAGCGCGTGTGGATCGCCATGGCGCTCGCCCAGGAAACGGAGGTGCTGCTGCTTGATGAGCCCACCACCTACCTGGACCTCGCCCACCAGGTTGAGGTGCTGGACCTGGTCACCGACCTGAACCGGCAGCGCGGCACCACCGTGGCGATCGTGCTGCACGACCTCAACCTCGCCGCGCGGTACGCGGACCATGTCATCGCCCTGAAGGCCGGGCGGATCGTGGCAGAGGGCACGTCGTCCAGCGTGATCACCGAGGAACTGGTCCGGCATGTCTTCGGACTGGAATCCCGGGTGGTGCCGGATCCGGTGTCCGGCACTCCGCTGATCATCCCGCTCGGCAGGCACCACGCAGACCCAAAAGTTCCGACGACGACCCTGGAGATTGCTTCATGAGTGCAGTACATAACGGTCCCGCCCGCACCTCCACCACGGACCGTCCGGGGATCGCCACCGAGCCGATGACCCTGGCGTTCGATGTCACCGTCTCCGCGGTGCAGGAGCTCAGCCCGAACTTCCGGCGCGTGACGTTGGGTGGCTACTCCCTGCGCGACTTCGGCGTCAACGGAGACAGCCTGGATCTGCGCATCAAACTCATGATCCCCTCGCTGGCGCCGGACGGCACCCGGCTTCCGCTGCCGAAGTTCCGGATGGAGGAGAGCGGCTGGTACCAGGAGTGGCTGGCCATGGACCCCGCCACCCGCGGCTCCATGCGGACCTACACCGTCCGGCAGGCCCGGCTGGACGCCGTGTACCCGGAGATCGATGTCGATTTCGTCATGCACTTCGACGCCGAGGGCAACGGCGGTCCCGCGGCGAACTGGGCGCTGACGGCCAAACCGGGCGACGCACTCACCCTGATCGGGCCGAACAACCGCGCGGCACAATGCGCCACCGCGGAAACGTACTCGGGTGTCGAATGGCGCCCCGGCCTGGCCGGACGCGTGCTCCTCGCCGGTGACGAGACGGCCGTCCCCGCCATCAGCGCCATTCTGGAAAGCCTGCCCGACTACATGACAGGGCATGCTTTCCTGGAAGTGCCGGAGGCCGGGGACTTCCTGGACCTGCAAACAGCAGCCGACGTCGAAATCACCTGGCTGGCACGCGGCGCCTCGATCGGCAGGTCCCGTCCGCACGGTGAGCTCCTTCAGGAAGCGGTGCGGTCGGCTGTCCCCGTGCCCGGCTGGGTGGGCATCAAGTCCGCCGAAGCCGCCGGCCCGGAGCCCGACGACGTGAACGTGGACCAGGAGATCCTTTGGGAAACCCCGGCGCGCCTCGATGCCGCCACCGTGAGCGCCACGAAAAACCCGGACAAGCCCGCCGGAGCCCTGCCGTTCTACGCATGGATCGCCGGGGAAGCCGGGGTTATCAAGGAGATGCGGCGCTACCTGGTGCGCGACGTCGGCATTGACCGGAAGCAGGTGGCCTTCATGGGGTACTGGCGGCAGGGTAAAGCCGAGCTCTGAGTCTCCGAGTTCCGGGCCGCCGGCACAGACGCTCCCTCACCTCCCGTCGCCTGAACCCCGGCGCTTCCTCAGCTCCTGCCGCTTGAACCACCACGCTTCCTCAGCTCCTGCCGTCTGAGCCCCGACGCTTCCGCACCTCGAATGCGTTGGGAGGGCCCGCCGTCGTTCATCTGGGGTTTCCCTGGGTGTTGCTGTGCGTGTGTATCTTGTCCGGGTGGGTGTCTCTCCATTGCTTCCTGACCGGGGAAGGCGGCGCGTATTCGTTGCCTTGGGGGACTCCTTTACGGAAGGCGTGGGCGACCGGAGCTCCAAGCTGCCCAACGGAGTGCGCGGTTGGGCTGACCGGGTGGCGGAGAAACTCGCCAAGGCAGAACCCGGCTGGCACTACGCCAATCTCGCCATCAGGAGCAAGCGCCTGCGCCACATCGTGGACGAACAGCTGGAGCAGGCACTGGCCATGGAGCCCACGCTCATCACCCTCTACGCCGGCGGGAACGACATCCTTGACTTCGGCACGGACATGGACCAGCTGCTGGCCCAATATGAGGAATTGGTGGCACGGCTGGCAGCCACGGGCGCCACCCTGGTGCTGTTCACAGGCTTCGATGTCAAGGTATCCGCCGTGCTTGAACCGCTGAAGAAGCGGAACACCCTGTATAACCGGCGGGTCCGGCAGCTAGCCGCCAAATACGGGGCCGTCCTCGTGGACTACTGGTGCTTCGAGGCCTTCCACGACCGCAGGATGTGGGACACCGACCGGCTGCACATGTCCAAGGCCGGCCACAAGTACCTCGCGGCCCAGGTCCTCGACCATTTGGGCGTGCCGCACAAAATCAGCCTGAAGGAGTGGGAGCCGCCGGCCAGGGTGACGCTCCGCGACTGGGAGCGGCGGCAGCGGCGCTGGGTGAAAGACTGGGTGCTGCCGCTGTTTGGCCGCAAGCTTCGCGGCGTCACGCTGGGCGACAACCTTAGTCCCCGCTGGCCCCAGCCAGTGAAGGTGCCGCGCAAAGGCGGGCTGAAAAAGCTGATGGAGCCGCCGGCCTCCTAGCTGTATTGACCACGGACGTTAGTGACGCTCGGCGTGGTTCGGTGACATGAAGAAGACCTCCGGGTGGAGTGGGGCTTGTCTAGAGTCCAATTCCACGCACGGAGGTCTTCATGTCCCACCCTAACGCTCTTCTGACGCCCCGTGGCCGGCTGCAGCTCGCGCAGTGTGTCGTTGACCAATGTTGGAGTCTGCGCCGGGCCGCGGAACGGTTCCAGGTCTCGGTCCCGACCGCTGCGCGCTGGGCTGAGCGCTACCGCGAGCATGGACCGGAAGCAATGGAGGACCGCTCCAGCCGCCCGCACTCTTCGCCTCGGCGGACTGCCACGCGTACCGAGCGGCGGATCATCGCCCTCCGTGTGAACCGCCGGTGGGGCCCTGCCAGGATCGGTTATCTGCTGGGCATCCACCCCTCCACCGTCCATCGTGTGCTGTCCCGCTACCGGCTCGCGAAACTGGCCTGGCTCGATCGCGGCACCGGCAGGGTGATCCGCCGCTACGAACACGACAAGCCCGGGGACCTGGTCCACGTCGACATCAAAAAGCTCGGCCGTATCCCCAATGGCGGCGGACACCGGGTCCTGGGCAGGACCGCCGGGTGGAAGAACAAGACCGGCACCACGGCCAACCGCCGGCCCGGCTATCACTACCTCCACAACGCCGTCGATGACCACTCACGTCTTGCCTACAGCGAGATCCTCACCGACGAGAAAAAGGAAACAGCAGCAGCCTTCTGGTCCCGGGCCAATGCCTGGTTCAACGCCCACGGAATCACCGTCCAGCGCGTCCTGACCGATAACGGGAACTGCTACCGGTCCCGCGCTTTCGCTGAAGCCCTGGGCCCGGACATCAAGCACAAACGCACCCGCCCCTACCGGCCACAAACCAACGGCAAGGTCGAACGCTTCAACCGGACCATGCTCGAGGAATGGGCCTACATCCGCCCGTACCGCTCAGAGGCCGAGCGTGTCGCCGCTTTCCCCGACTGGCTCCATGCCTACAATCACCACCGAGCCCACACCGCCCTCAAAGGTCAGACACCGGTCAGCCGCGTCACCAACCTCTCAGGTCAATACACCTAGCCATCCGGTTTTAGTCCGGCGGGTTCAGCCCGGCCGGTTCTAGTCCAGCAGGTTCTCGAACCCCGGTGCAGTGCGGTTGGCGGCAAATTCCATGACGTCGAAGTCGGCAACGCCATGCACGTTGAAGGGATCCTTGGCCAACGACTCATCGAGTGTGTTCCGGTCAGCCTTGGAAAGCAGCACGCCGCCCGTCCGCGGAACCTTGCGGCCGGCGGCGATGAAGACGCCTTCGTCGAATGCATCCTTCAGCCAGTCCACGTGGGCATCGAGGTGCTGGTCCACAATCTCTTGGGCAACTTTGTAAGTCAGGGAAACTACGTACATGACCGCCAGCCTACCGCCACAGCCCTGGCCGCCCGGCTGACCGCCGCCGGACCGTGCCTTGAACCGTCAAGCGTCAGTTCTCCTAGGATGGAGTAATGACCGAACCGCGCTGGCTCAACGCCAATGAACGCCGGGCATGGCTTGCCCTTCTCAGCATCAACACCATGCTGCCCGCGTCGCTCGATACCCAGCTGCATGCCGCCGGAAAGGTGTCGCTGTTCGACTACAACGTGCTGGCGATGCTCTCCGAAGCCGAAGGACGGTTCCTGCCGATGAGCGAGCTGGCCGCACGGACCAGCGCCTCCCTCTCCCGGCTGTCGCACGTGGTCACTAAACTCCAGAACCGCGGCTGGGTGGAACGCCGGCCGCATCCCGGCGACGCCCGCGTCACCACCGCACACCTCACCGAACAGGGCATGGCCACGATCGTGGAACTGGCACCGGGCCACGTCGAATCCGTCCGCTCGCTGTTCCTCGACGCCCTGAGTGAGCGTGATGTTGCTGACCTCGCCCGGATCGGCGAAAAGATCGTGGCCCGCTTGGACAGCAACCACTGGATTCTCCGCGAGCGGCAGCAGTAGCGCCAAGAGCAGTAGCCTCCGGGAACCGCAGCCGGCGGCCGCCGCCGGTACCAGCCCGTCTTGGTTGCTCCCGGCAACGGGTGGCAGACTTGCTTCCATGGATTTCACGGCCCGGTACGTTGCCCTCGGAGATTCCTTCACGGAGGGCGTGGGCGACGACGACCCGACGCGGCCCAACGGTGTCCGCGGCTGGGCTGACCGCGTGGCGGAGCAGCTGGCTGCGGCCGACCCGGGCTTCGGCTACGCCAACCTGGCGATCCGTGGCCGCAAGCTGCGCCAGATCCTGGCCGAGCAGGTGGACGCCGCCATCGCTCTTAACCCAACGCTGGTGTCCCTCTATGCCGGCGCCAACGACATCCTCCGGCCCAAGATCGACATCGACGACCTGCTCGTGGACTACGAGAAGGCCGTTGAAAAGCTCACGGCGACCGGCGCCACGGTGGTGCTGTTCACCGGTTTCGACGCGCGGGGCTCCAAGGTCTTTGGCACGATGCGGGGCCGGACAGCCATCTACAACGAGCTGGTACGCGGGATCGCCGGTGACCACGGCGCCCTGCTGGTGGACTACTGGCGCTTCAACGAATACTACGACTGGGGCATGTGGGCCCGGGACCGGATGCACATGTCAGCAGCCGGCCACGCAAACATGGCCAAGCGCGTCCTGACGGTCCTCGAACACGAGCACTCCATCGAGGTTCCGCCCATGACTCCCGTCCCCGAACTCAGCAAGGCGGAGGCACTGCGGGCCAACGCCCGTTGGGTCCGGGAATTCGCCGGGCCATGGGTAGTCCGCCGGGTCACGGGCAAGTCCTCCGGTGACAACCTGAAGCCCAGGTACGCCCAGCTCACCCGGCTCTAGCGGGCGATACCGGACGTGGCTGCGGCGCGTTGGCCCGCCGTCGGACGTCTTTTACCCTGCGGGAACCTGCGGTGGCAAAGCCGCCGAAAACCCACCGTCTTCGGAACTTCAGCAGGCGACGGCGCCGGGGGGCTTTATACACCCTTTCCCGACGGATTGGTCTTTAATTCGCGTGTCTCGTAGACTTGGTTGGCGCCAGGTGGCGCGGAGCGTGTGCAATTGCTCCGGTTTGCGGCGGCTGTAGTCAGTATTCACAGTCCCTTCAGGCCGGTAGTTAGGGGCTCAAGTTGCGTGCATTCCTGTATTCGCCCAGTATCCCGGGACTTCGCAGTGGCCTCCATTGCCAAGTGTCCGTGGCTCATCGCATTCCGCCGCAGTGACCCGGTTCGCCGGTGTTTGCGACCTGCGGAATGTGTGAAGCTGGATGCGGACGTCGCCTGCCGCACGGTGAAGCAGAACTCTGCCCGCCGTTTCATTCATTTTTTCAGAGGAGAGTCGTCATGGCAGCACACTGCCAGGTGACCGGAGCCGAGCCGGGCTTTGGACACAGCATTTCGCACTCGCACCGCCGCAACAAGCGCCGGTTCGACCCGAACATTCAGAAGAAGCGCTACTGGGTTCCGTCCCTGCGCCGTAATGTCACTCTGCAGGTCTCTGCAAAGGGCATCAAGACCATCGACGTACGCGGCATCGACGTTGTCGTCGCCGACATCCTGGCACGAGGAGTGAAGCTCTAGTGGCAAAGGACAAGGACGTACGTCCGATCATCAAGCTCAAGTCGACCGCGGGCACGGGTTACACCTACGTAACCCGCAAGAACCGTCGTAACGATCCGGACCGCCTGGTCCTGAAGAAGTACGACCCCAAGATCCGCCAGCACGTCGAATTCCGAGAGGAGCGCTAAACACATGGCTAAGAAGTCCAAGATTGCTCGCAACGAGCAGCGCAAGGTCATCGTTGAGCGTTACGCTGCAAAGCGCCTCGAGCTGAAGAAGACCCTGGTTGACCCGAACGCGACTGACGAAGCACGCGAAGCTGCACGCCTCGGCCTGCAGAAGCTGCCCCGCAACGCCTCCCCGATCCGTCTGCGCAACCGCGACATCATCGACGGCCGTCCGCGCGGTACCTTCCAGAAGTTCGGTATTTCCCGTGTTCGCTTCCGCGACATGGCCCACAAGGGCGAGCTTCCGGGCATCACCAAGTCTTCCTGGTAATCCAGCATCGCTGATTCCAGCAGCTTGAGGAGGGCCGGCAACCATTTGGTTGTCGGCCCTCCTTTGCGTTTAACGGCTCTTCGTGCCGGGGGTAAGCAGGCGTGACGCACCACACAGAACTGAATTACGACGGCGGCGGGCGCCTTTTTTGCGTATCTCACCTTCTGGCCTGCGGAATCTAGCGGTTTTGGCCGCCCGGGAGCCACGTTTTTGGTTGGGTTGCGGTGGGGGTGGGGTGGGTGTATTGTTTTCTGAGTCGCCGCGAGGGAGACAGCGAAGAGCTGGTAACCGTGGGCGGCCAAATCCCCGAAATCAAGACCGGAATCCAGTGACTCTTTGGGTTGCTTGGGTGTGGTGGGGCTGGTTTTCCTGCTGATGAGAATCCTGAGACACGGATTTGCGTCGGGGAGTGAAACCGGGTAAGTTTGAAAAGTTGCTCCGGAGCGATCCTGAACGTTGGTTTGGGTGGTGCCGGGTGTGTCTGTTGTTTGAGAACTCAATAGTGTGCCAAGTTTATTGATACCGATTTTTTATTGATTGGTTGAATTGCCGGGCCGCCCACCCCCGTGGTGTGGTCTGGTGTTTTGGCTGGTTTCAAATTTTGTGCAGCCGGGTGTGGTGTTATTTCCATTGTGCCTGGTTGTGTCTGTTTTACTTCAACGGAGAGTTTGATCCTGGCTCAGGATGAACGCTGGCGGCGTGCTTAACACATGCAAGTCGAACGATGATCCGGTGCTTGCACCGGGGATTAGTGGCGAACGGGTGAGTAACACGTGAGTAACCTGCCCTTGACTCTGGGATAAGCCTGGGAAACTGGGTCTAATACCGGATATGACTCCTCATCGCATGGTGGGGGGTGGAAAGCTTTTGCGGTTTTGGATGGACTCGCGGCCTATCAGCTTGTTGGTGAGGTAATGGCTTACCAAGGCGACGACGGGTAGCCGGCCTGAGAGGGTGACCGGCCACACTGGGACTGAGACACGGCCCAGACTCCTACGGGAGGCAGCAGTGGGGAATATTGCACAATGGGCGCAAGCCTGATGCAGCGACGCCGCGTGAGGGATGACGGCCTTCGGGTTGTAAACCTCTTTCAGTAGGGAAGAAGCGAAAGTGACGGTACCTGCAGAAGAAGCGCCGGCTAACTACGTGCCAGCAGCCGCGGTAATACGTAGGGCGCAAGCGTTATCCGGAATTATTGGGCGTAAAGAGCTCGTAGGCGGTTTGTCGCGTCTGCCGTGAAAGTCCGGGGCTCAACTCCGGATCTGCGGTGGGTACGGGCAGACTAGAGTGATGTAGGGGAGACTGGAATTCCTGGTGTAGCGGTGAAATGCGCAGATATCAGGAGGAACACCGATGGCGAAGGCAGGTCTCTGGGCATTAACTGACGCTGAGGAGCGAAAGCATGGGGAGCGAACAGGATTAGATACCCTGGTAGTCCATGCCGTAAACGTTGGGCACTAGGTGTGGGGGACATTCCACGTTTTCCGCGCCGTAGCTAACGCATTAAGTGCCCCGCCTGGGGAGTACGGCCGCAAGGCTAAAACTCAAAGGAATTGACGGGGGCCCGCACAAGCGGCGGAGCATGCGGATTAATTCGATGCAACGCGAAGAACCTTACCAAGGCTTGACATGGACCGGATCGCCGCAGAAATGTGGTTTCTCCTTTTGGGGCCGGTTCACAGGTGGTGCATGGTTGTCGTCAGCTCGTGTCGTGAGATGTTGGGTTAAGTCCCGCAACGAGCGCAACCCTCGTTCCATGTTGCCAGCACGTGATGGTGGGGACTCATGGGAGACTGCCGGGGTCAACTCGGAGGAAGGTGGGGACGACGTCAAATCATCATGCCCCTTATGTCTTGGGCTTCACGCATGCTACAATGGCCGGTACAAAGGGTTGCGATACTGTGAGGTGGAGCTAATCCCAAAAAGCCGGTCTCAGTTCGGATTGGGGTCTGCAACTCGACCCCATGAAGTCGGAGTCGCTAGTAATCGCAGATCAGCAACGCTGCGGTGAATACGTTCCCGGGCCTTGTACACACCGCCCGTCAAGTCACGAAAGTTGGTAACACCCGAAGCCGGTGGCCTAACCCCTTGTGGGAGGGAGCCGTCGAAGGTGGGACTGGCGATTGGGACTAAGTCGTAACAAGGTAGCCGTACCGGAAGGTGCGGCTGGATCACCTCCTTTCTAAGGAGCACCTACAGCATGGTGGCCGGGTGTATGCCTGGTGGCTGGTGCTGTCAGGAGTAAAGGCCCGCAGCACAGACGGATGTTCTGTGGCGGGTGCTCATGGGTGGAATATCAATAAATAGCTGCCGGACGGTTCGTTGTCCCTGGTTTAGTACGGTCGGTGCCTTTGCGGGTGCTGTCCTGGAACGGCGGGGCGGGGGTTGTTTGGTTTGGTGTTTGGCACACTGTTGGGTCCTGAGGCAACAGGGCCGGGAGGGGTTGTTCTTTCCCGGGTTGTTTGTTTCTGGTTTCCTGGCTGCACCGATCGCATGCACTGAAAGTGTGTGTGGGATGTGTGGTACGGGGTTGTTGTTTGAGAACTACATAGTGGACGCGAGCATCTTGTATAAGAAGCAATTTCCAAGATATTAGAACCTGGATCTGGCCGGATGCCCTTGTGGGTGTGTGGTTGGTTTCTGTGGTTCTCTCGAGAAAATGTTTTTGATCTTTGTGGTCAAGTTTTTAAGAGCACACGGTGGATGCCTTGGCATTAGGAGCCGAAGAAGGACGTAGGAATCTGCGATAAGCCTGGGGGAGTCGATAACCGGACTGTGATCCCAGGGTGTCCGAATGGGGAAACCCCGCCAGGCGCGTGAGTGACCTGGTGACCCGCATCTGAACACATAGGGTGCGTGGAGGGAACGCGGGGAAGTGAAACATCTCAGTACCCGCAGGAAGAGAAAACAACAGTGATTCCGTTAGTAGTGGCGAGCGAACGCGGATCAGGCTAAACCGTTTCCATGTGTGATAGCCGGCGGGCGTTGCATGGGCGGGGTTGTGGGACTTGTTGTCCTGGTTCTGCCGGACCGGGGAGGTGAGGGTGCTGGTATAGGTGAACGGTCTTGAAAGGCCGGCCGTAGAGGGTGTTAGCCCCGTAACCGTAATGCTGTGCACCGCCTTTGATGAGTATCCCAAGTAGCACGGGGCCCGAGAAATCCCGTGTGAATCTGTCAGGACCACCTGATAAGCCTAAATACTCCCTAATGACCGATAGCGGACCAGTACCGTGAGGGAAAGGTGAAAAGTACCCCGGGAGGGGAGTGAAACAGTACCTGAAACCGTGTGCTTACAATCCGTCGGAGCAGCCTTGTAGTTGTGACGGCGTGCCTTTTGAAGAATGAGCCTGCGAGTTAGTGTTACGTCGCGAGGTTAACCCGTGTGGGGAAGCCGTAGCGAAAGCGAGTCTGAACAGGGCGTTGCAGTGGCGTGATCTAGACCCGAAGCGAAGTGATCTACCCATGGCCAGGTTGAAGCGACGGTAAGACGTCGTGGAGGACCGAACCCACTTCAGTTGAAAATGGAGGGGATGAGCTGTGGGTAGGGGTGAAAGGCCAATCAAACTTCGTGATAGCTGGTTCTCCCCGAAATGCATTTAGGTGCAGCGTTGCGTGTTTCTTTCCGGAGGTAGAGCTACTGGATGGCTAATGGGCCCTACAAGGTTACTGACGTCAGCCAAACTCCGAATGCCGGTAAGTGAGAGCGCAGCAGTGAGACTGTGGGGGATAAGCTTCATAGTCGAGAGGGAAACAGCCCAGACCACCAACTAAGGCCCCTAAGCGTGTGCTAAGTGGGAAAGGATGTGGAGTTGCTCAGACAACCAGGAGGTTGGCTTAGAAGCAGCCATCCTTAAAAGAGTGCGTAATAGCTCACTGGTCAAGTGATTCCGCGCCGACAATGTAGCGGGGCTCAAGTACACCGCCGAAGTTGTGGCATTCACACATGTTCTAAGCCTTTGTGGTTCAGGAGTGTGGATGGGTAGGGGAGCGTCGTGTGGGCGGTGAAGTCGCGGTGTAAACCAGCGGTGGAGCCTACACGAGTGAGAATGCAGGCATGAGTAGCGAAAGACGGGTGAGAAACCCGTCCGCCGGATGATCAAGGGTTCCAGGGTCAAGCTAATCTGCCCTGGGTAAGTCGGGACCTAAGGCGAGGCCGACAGGCGTAGTCGATGGACAACGGGTTGATATTCCCGTACCGGCGAAAAACCGCCCATGTTGAACAGGGGATACTAACCGCCCGAGACCTGCCTGACCGTCCTTTGGACGGAAGGGTTTTGGTGGAGCGCGGGACCTGATCCTGGGAGGCAAGCGTATTAACAGGTGTGACGCAGGAAGGTAGCCGAGCCGGGCGATGGTTGTCCCGGTCCAAGGATGTAGGGCGAACGGTAGGCAAATCCGCTGTTCATGTGCCTGAGATCTGACGGGACTCCCGTAAAGGGGGGATTCGGTGATCCTATGCTGCCTAGAAAAGCATCGGCGCGAGGTTTTAGCCGCCCGTACCCCAAACCGACACAGGTGATCAGGTAGAGAATACTAAGGCGATCGAGAGAATTATGGTTAAGGAACTCGGCAAAATGCCCCCGTAACTTCGGGAGAAGGGGGGCCCCAACCTTGAACGGCACACGCTGCCGGGAGGGGATCGGGGCCGCAGAGACCAGGGGGAAGCGACTGTTTACTAAAAACACAGGTCCGTGCGAAGTCGCAAGACGATGTATACGGACTGACTCCTGCCCGGTGCTGGAAGGTTAAGAGGACCGGTTAGCCCTTCAGGGCGAAGCTGAGAATTTAAGCCCCAGTAAACGGCGGTGGTAACTATAACCATCCTAAGGTAGCGAAATTCCTTGTCGGGTAAGTTCCGACCTGCACGAATGGAGTAACGACTTCCCCGCTGTCTCAACCATAAACTCGGCGAAATTGCAGTACGAGTAAAGATGCTCGTTACGCGCAGCAGGACGGAAAGACCCCGAGACCTTTACTATAGTTTGGTATTGGTGTTCGGAGTGGCTTGTGTAGGATAGGTGGGAGACGTTGAAGCCCGGACGCCAGTTCGGGTGGAGTCATCGTTGAAATACCACTCTGGTCACTTTGGACATCTAACTTCGGCCCGTAATCCGGGTCAGGGACAGTGCCTGATGGGTAGTTTAACTGGGGCGGTTGCCTCCTAAAAAGTAACGGAGGCGCCCAAAGGTTCCCTCAGCCTGGTTGGCAATCAGGTGTCGAGTGTAAGTGCACAAGGGAGCTTGACTGTGAGAGAGACATCTCGAGCAGGGACGAAAGTCGGGACTAGTGATCCGGCGGTACATTGTGGAATGGCCGTCGCTCAACGGATAAAAGGTACCTCGGGGATAACAGGCTGATCTTGCCCAAGAGTCCATATCGACGGCATGGTTTGGCACCTCGATGTCGGCTCGTCGCATCCTGGGGCTGGAGTAGGTCCCAAGGGTTGGGCTGTTCGCCCATTAAAGCGGTACGCGAGCTGGGTTTAGAACGTCGTGAGACAGTTCGGTCCCTATCCGCTGCGCGCGCAGGAAATTTGAGAAGGGCTGTCCTTAGTACGAGAGGACCGGGACGGACGAACCTCTGGTGTGTCAGTTGTACTGCCAAGTGCACCGCTGATTAGCTACGTTCGGATGGGATAACCGCTGAAAGCATCTAAGCGGGAAGCTCGCTTCAAGATGAGATTTCCATACACTTTTTGTGTGAGAGGCCCCCAGCCAGACCACTGGGTTGATAGGCCGGATGTGGAAGCGAGGACTAACGACTCGTGAAGCTGACCGGTACTAATAGGCCAACAACTTGACCCCTCACAAGAAACACAACTGCTTGCGTCCACTATGTGGTTCCCAACCAACAAACCCCCGGCGGGTTTGCCTGGCAGGAACCAAAGATAACTGAATACAACACCACAAGTTGGTAACCACAGTCTTCCCACCCCCGCCGGCACACGCCAAAAAGGGGGTTCGGGTAACAGGGTTACGGCGGTCATAGCGTGGGGGAAACGCCCGGTCCCATTCCGAACCCGGAAGCTAAGACCCACAGCGCCGATGGTACTGCACCCGGGAGGGTGTGGGAGAGTAGGTCACCGCCGGACAACCATTAGGTCGAGAGCCCCAACCAAGCAATTGGTCGGGGCTCTCCCGCATTTAAAACACCACTCTCCCCGGCCCTCAGGCCCCGACATCTGCGTCGGGGCCTGAGCCGTTTAGGGCCGCCGCCCGTCGGCCTGAGTTGGCTCACGGGTCGTGGTTTCGCGGTCGCGCAACGCTCTGACCTGCGGTGATGTCGGCGGAATGGTGCTTTTTCACGCACTAAGGGGTTTTGTTTTAGTGTCACGGTGTGGCGTTCATCAGGAGGGTGCGGACGGCCTCGGGAGCGACGGCCGTGCAGATCGCCGAGTACGTCCGTGGCCGGCAGCGGATTGTGGAGCACGTCGGCTCGGCGCATACGGAGGCCGAACTCGGCATGCTGCTGCAGCGCGCCCGGGAACTGCTGGCCAACCCTGCCCAGGGCGTCCTCGATCTCGGTATCGAGCCAACGCCTCCGGTGAAAGGCCTCGTTACCCCGGTCGGCGATCCGGGTCTGTTCACCGTTCCTGACGCGGCGGTATCAGCCGATCGTGACGGTCCCGGACGTGTGGTCGGCACCGACTCCAGGATCCTGTCCGACGCGCTGGCCGGCGTGTTCACAGCGTTGGGGTTTGATGGGCTGGATGATGAGGTGTTCCGCGACCTGGTGATCGCCCGGGTCGTCGAACCGACATCGCTGCTGGACGCCGGCAGAGTTCTGCGGGACCTGGGCCAACCCGCGGCCAGCTACGCAACGATGAAGCGCACCCTCGGCCGCGCGGCTGCGGGCAAGTACCGGGACCGGATCGCGACCTGGTGCTTCCAGCACGCCAGCACCAGCGGCGACATCTCCCTGGTGCTCTACGACGTCACCACCCTCTACTTCGAGGCCGAAAAGGAAGACGAGCTGCGGAAGGTCGGGTACTCCAAGGAACGCTGCGTCGATCCCCAGATCGTCGTCGACCTGCTCGTGGACCGCGGCGGGTTCCCGCTGGAGATCGGCTGCTTCGAAGGCAACAAGGCCGAAACCTCGACCATGATCCCGATCATCAAGCAGTTCCAGGCCCGCCACCACCTGGCCGACATGGTCGTCGTGGCCGATGCCGGCATGCTCTCCGCGGGCAACCTGCGCGAACTCGACGAGGCGAACCTGCGGTTCATCGTCGGCTCCCGGATGACCAAGGCCCCCACCGACCTGGCCTCGCACTTCCGCTGGCACGGCGACGCGTTCACCGACGGGCAACTGATCGACACCATCACACCCAGAACCGGCCACACGAAGGAGAACAACCCCGACCTCCGTGCCGAACCCGTCTGGGACCCCGCCACGAATCCCGGCTCTTGGCGGGCGGTGTGGGCCTACTCCCGCAAGAGAGCGGTCCGCGACGCGACCACCCTCACGGCCCAGGAGAACCGGGCCCGCGAGGTCATCGAGGGACAGAAAGCGGCCCGGACCCCGCGCTTCGTCAAGACCGCCGGCGGCAAACGATGCCTCGACGAGGCATCACTGACACGAGCCCGGCAACTCGCCGGCCTGAAAGGCTACGTCACGAACATCCCCGCTAACGTCATGACGGCTACGGAAGTCATCGGTTCTTACCACGACCTCTGGCACGTCGAGCAGTCCTTCCGGATGAGCAAAACAGACCTCCGGGCCAGACCCATGTTCCACCGCACCCGCGACGCAATCGAGGCACACCTGACGATCGTGTTCACCGCGCTGGCCGTCTCCCGAACCATCCAGAACAGAACCGGACTGGCGGTTGCCAACGTCATTAAGCAACTCCGGCCGCTGCGCTCGGCGACCATCGCCATCAACGGCACCACTCAGAGGTTCGCCCCCGACATCAACACGGAACAGCAAGCCATCCTCGACGCGATCCAGGAGCCAAAATTTCACGCACTAAGGAAATGAGCCAAGTCAGGTCGGGGCCTGAGCCGTTTAGGGCCGCCGCCCGTCGGGATGTTCCGGCTCCCGGGAGGCAACTGCCAGCCGGTGCGTCAACTACTGACCGCGGTGCGAATGAGCGGTGGTGGCTCCACAACCGGCCGTGCCGGCAGCTCCGCCGGCACCGTTCTGCAGATCCTTCATCCCTATATCCCCCCGCCGTTATCCCCACCGCGCTCCAGGCCGGGTGGCGGTGGCCGTGGCTGTTCAGGCCGCTGACGCCGGCTGTTTGGTTCCCAGGTTTCAGTCCCGGATGTTTTGGTGAGGAACTTCATCCACAGCAGCTTCCGGACGTATCGGGACTGTGGTTTGTGGAGGCCGTGTTGTGGGCGGACATGCTGCGGGCTGTCGGCATCGGGCCAGCAGCCAGGACGTCCGGTTGGCCGGGAGGCCTCCGGGTGAACGGGGTCAACAGCCGCCGGCCCGGGCCAGCATGCCCTACTGTGACGCGGTCCATAAAACTGATTCGGGCCGTGATGACCCGGTTGACCGCCGTGGACGGCCCAAGAACCCCGGTAATTCAAGGGTTTTGCTGTGCGTCCTGCGCGTTTTTGGTTGGGTTGCGGTGGGGGTGGGGTGGGTGTATTGTTTTCTGAGTCGCCGCGAGGGAGACAGCGAAGAGCTGGTAACCGTGGGCGGCCAAATCCCCGAAATCAAGACCGGAATCCAGTGACTCTTTGGGTTGCTTGGGTGTGGTGGGGCTGGTTTTCCTGCTGATGAGAATCCTGAGACACGGATTTGCGTCGGGGAGTGAAACCGGGTAAGTTTGAAAAGTTGCTCCGGAGCGATCCTGAACGTTGGTTTGGGTGGTGCCGGGTGTGTCTGTTGTTTGAGAACTCAATAGTGTGCCAAGTTTATTGATACCGATTTTTTATTGATTGGTTGAATTGCCGGGCCGCCCACCCCCGTGGTGTGGTCTGGTGTTTTGGCTGGTTTCAAATTTTGTGCAGCCGGGTGTGGTGTTATTTCCATTGTGCCTGGTTGTGTCTGTTTTACTTCAACGGAGAGTTTGATCCTGGCTCAGGATGAACGCTGGCGGCGTGCTTAACACATGCAAGTCGAACGATGATCCGGTGCTTGCACCGGGGATTAGTGGCGAACGGGTGAGTAACACGTGAGTAACCTGCCCTTGACTCTGGGATAAGCCTGGGAAACTGGGTCTAATACCGGATATGACTCCTCATCGCATGGTGGGGGGTGGAAAGCTTTTGCGGTTTTGGATGGACTCGCGGCCTATCAGCTTGTTGGTGAGGTAATGGCTTACCAAGGCGACGACGGGTAGCCGGCCTGAGAGGGTGACCGGCCACACTGGGACTGAGACACGGCCCAGACTCCTACGGGAGGCAGCAGTGGGGAATATTGCACAATGGGCGCAAGCCTGATGCAGCGACGCCGCGTGAGGGATGACGGCCTTCGGGTTGTAAACCTCTTTCAGTAGGGAAGAAGCGAAAGTGACGGTACCTGCAGAAGAAGCGCCGGCTAACTACGTGCCAGCAGCCGCGGTAATACGTAGGGCGCAAGCGTTATCCGGAATTATTGGGCGTAAAGAGCTCGTAGGCGGTTTGTCGCGTCTGCCGTGAAAGTCCGGGGCTCAACTCCGGATCTGCGGTGGGTACGGGCAGACTAGAGTGATGTAGGGGAGACTGGAATTCCTGGTGTAGCGGTGAAATGCGCAGATATCAGGAGGAACACCGATGGCGAAGGCAGGTCTCTGGGCATTAACTGACGCTGAGGAGCGAAAGCATGGGGAGCGAACAGGATTAGATACCCTGGTAGTCCATGCCGTAAACGTTGGGCACTAGGTGTGGGGGACATTCCACGTTTTCCGCGCCGTAGCTAACGCATTAAGTGCCCCGCCTGGGGAGTACGGCCGCAAGGCTAAAACTCAAAGGAATTGACGGGGGCCCGCACAAGCGGCGGAGCATGCGGATTAATTCGATGCAACGCGAAGAACCTTACCAAGGCTTGACATGGACCGGATCGCCGCAGAAATGTGGTTTCTCCTTTTGGGGCCGGTTCACAGGTGGTGCATGGTTGTCGTCAGCTCGTGTCGTGAGATGTTGGGTTAAGTCCCGCAACGAGCGCAACCCTCGTTCCATGTTGCCAGCACGTGATGGTGGGGACTCATGGGAGACTGCCGGGGTCAACTCGGAGGAAGGTGGGGACGACGTCAAATCATCATGCCCCTTATGTCTTGGGCTTCACGCATGCTACAATGGCCGGTACAAAGGGTTGCGATACTGTGAGGTGGAGCTAATCCCAAAAAGCCGGTCTCAGTTCGGATTGGGGTCTGCAACTCGACCCCATGAAGTCGGAGTCGCTAGTAATCGCAGATCAGCAACGCTGCGGTGAATACGTTCCCGGGCCTTGTACACACCGCCCGTCAAGTCACGAAAGTTGGTAACACCCGAAGCCGGTGGCCTAACCCCTTGTGGGAGGGAGCCGTCGAAGGTGGGACTGGCGATTGGGACTAAGTCGTAACAAGGTAGCCGTACCGGAAGGTGCGGCTGGATCACCTCCTTTCTAAGGAGCACCTACAGCATGGTGGCCGGGTGTATGCCTGGTGGCTGGTGCTGTCAGGAGTAAAGGCCCGCAGCACAGACGGATGTTCTGTGGCGGGTGCTCATGGGTGGAATATCAATAAATAGCTGCCGGACGGTTCGTTGTCCCTGGTTTAGTACGGTCGGTGCCTTTGCGGGTGCTGTCCTGGAACGGCGGGGCGGGGGTTGTTTGGTTTGGTGTTTGGCACACTGTTGGGTCCTGAGGCAACAGGGCCGGGAGGGGTTGTTCTTTCCCGGGTTGTTTGTTTCTGGTTTCCTGGCTGCACCGATCGCATGCACTGAAAGTGTGTGTGGGATGTGTGGTACGGGGTTGTTGTTTGAGAACTACATAGTGGACGCGAGCATCTTGTATAAGAAGCAATTTCCAAGATATTAGAACCTGGATCTGGCCGGATGCCCTTGTGGGTGTGTGGTTGGTTTCTGTGGTTCTCTCGAGAAAATGTTTTTGATCTTTGTGGTCAAGTTTTTAAGAGCACACGGTGGATGCCTTGGCATTAGGAGCCGAAGAAGGACGTAGGAATCTGCGATAAGCCTGGGGGAGTCGATAACCGGACTGTGATCCCAGGGTGTCCGAATGGGGAAACCCCGCCAGGCGCGTGAGTGACCTGGTGACCCGCATCTGAACACATAGGGTGCGTGGAGGGAACGCGGGGAAGTGAAACATCTCAGTACCCGCAGGAAGAGAAAACAACAGTGATTCCGTTAGTAGTGGCGAGCGAACGCGGATCAGGCTAAACCGTTTCCATGTGTGATAGCCGGCGGGCGTTGCATGGGCGGGGTTGTGGGACTTGTTGTCCTGGTTCTGCCGGACCGGGGAGGTGAGGGTGCTGGTATAGGTGAACGGTCTTGAAAGGCCGGCCGTAGAGGGTGTTAGCCCCGTAACCGTAATGCTGTGCACCGCCTTTGATGAGTATCCCAAGTAGCACGGGGCCCGAGAAATCCCGTGTGAATCTGTCAGGACCACCTGATAAGCCTAAATACTCCCTAATGACCGATAGCGGACCAGTACCGTGAGGGAAAGGTGAAAAGTACCCCGGGAGGGGAGTGAAACAGTACCTGAAACCGTGTGCTTACAATCCGTCGGAGCAGCCTTGTAGTTGTGACGGCGTGCCTTTTGAAGAATGAGCCTGCGAGTTAGTGTTACGTCGCGAGGTTAACCCGTGTGGGGAAGCCGTAGCGAAAGCGAGTCTGAACAGGGCGTTGCAGTGGCGTGATCTAGACCCGAAGCGAAGTGATCTACCCATGGCCAGGTTGAAGCGACGGTAAGACGTCGTGGAGGACCGAACCCACTTCAGTTGAAAATGGAGGGGATGAGCTGTGGGTAGGGGTGAAAGGCCAATCAAACTTCGTGATAGCTGGTTCTCCCCGAAATGCATTTAGGTGCAGCGTTGCGTGTTTCTTTCCGGAGGTAGAGCTACTGGATGGCTAATGGGCCCTACAAGGTTACTGACGTCAGCCAAACTCCGAATGCCGGTAAGTGAGAGCGCAGCAGTGAGACTGTGGGGGATAAGCTTCATAGTCGAGAGGGAAACAGCCCAGACCACCAACTAAGGCCCCTAAGCGTGTGCTAAGTGGGAAAGGATGTGGAGTTGCTCAGACAACCAGGAGGTTGGCTTAGAAGCAGCCATCCTTAAAAGAGTGCGTAATAGCTCACTGGTCAAGTGATTCCGCGCCGACAATGTAGCGGGGCTCAAGTACACCGCCGAAGTTGTGGCATTCACACATGTTCTAAGCCTTTGTGGTTCAGGAGTGTGGATGGGTAGGGGAGCGTCGTGTGGGCGGTGAAGTCGCGGTGTAAACCAGCGGTGGAGCCTACACGAGTGAGAATGCAGGCATGAGTAGCGAAAGACGGGTGAGAAACCCGTCCGCCGGATGATCAAGGGTTCCAGGGTCAAGCTAATCTGCCCTGGGTAAGTCGGGACCTAAGGCGAGGCCGACAGGCGTAGTCGATGGACAACGGGTTGATATTCCCGTACCGGCGAAAAACCGCCCATGTTGAACAGGGGATACTAACCGCCCGAGACCTGCCTGACCGTCCTTTGGACGGAAGGGTTTTGGTGGAGCGCGGGACCTGATCCTGGGAGGCAAGCGTATTAACAGGTGTGACGCAGGAAGGTAGCCGAGCCGGGCGATGGTTGTCCCGGTCCAAGGATGTAGGGCGAACGGTAGGCAAATCCGCTGTTCATGTGCCTGAGATCTGACGGGACTCCCGTAAAGGGGGGATTCGGTGATCCTATGCTGCCTAGAAAAGCATCGGCGCGAGGTTTTAGCCGCCCGTACCCCAAACCGACACAGGTGATCAGGTAGAGAATACTAAGGCGATCGAGAGAATTATGGTTAAGGAACTCGGCAAAATGCCCCCGTAACTTCGGGAGAAGGGGGGCCCCAACCTTGAACGGCACACGCTGCCGGGAGGGGATCGGGGCCGCAGAGACCAGGGGGAAGCGACTGTTTACTAAAAACACAGGTCCGTGCGAAGTCGCAAGACGATGTATACGGACTGACTCCTGCCCGGTGCTGGAAGGTTAAGAGGACCGGTTAGCCCTTCAGGGCGAAGCTGAGAATTTAAGCCCCAGTAAACGGCGGTGGTAACTATAACCATCCTAAGGTAGCGAAATTCCTTGTCGGGTAAGTTCCGACCTGCACGAATGGAGTAACGACTTCCCCGCTGTCTCAACCATAAACTCGGCGAAATTGCAGTACGAGTAAAGATGCTCGTTACGCGCAGCAGGACGGAAAGACCCCGAGACCTTTACTATAGTTTGGTATTGGTGTTCGGAGTGGCTTGTGTAGGATAGGTGGGAGACGTTGAAGCCCGGACGCCAGTTCGGGTGGAGTCATCGTTGAAATACCACTCTGGTCACTTTGGACATCTAACTTCGGCCCGTAATCCGGGTCAGGGACAGTGCCTGATGGGTAGTTTAACTGGGGCGGTTGCCTCCTAAAAAGTAACGGAGGCGCCCAAAGGTTCCCTCAGCCTGGTTGGCAATCAGGTGTCGAGTGTAAGTGCACAAGGGAGCTTGACTGTGAGAGAGACATCTCGAGCAGGGACGAAAGTCGGGACTAGTGATCCGGCGGTACATTGTGGAATGGCCGTCGCTCAACGGATAAAAGGTACCTCGGGGATAACAGGCTGATCTTGCCCAAGAGTCCATATCGACGGCATGGTTTGGCACCTCGATGTCGGCTCGTCGCATCCTGGGGCTGGAGTAGGTCCCAAGGGTTGGGCTGTTCGCCCATTAAAGCGGTACGCGAGCTGGGTTTAGAACGTCGTGAGACAGTTCGGTCCCTATCCGCTGCGCGCGCAGGAAATTTGAGAAGGGCTGTCCTTAGTACGAGAGGACCGGGACGGACGAACCTCTGGTGTGTCAGTTGTACTGCCAAGTGCACCGCTGATTAGCTACGTTCGGATGGGATAACCGCTGAAAGCATCTAAGCGGGAAGCTCGCTTCAAGATGAGATTTCCATACACTTTTTGTGTGAGAGGCCCCCAGCCAGACCACTGGGTTGATAGGCCGGATGTGGAAGCGAGGACTAACGACTCGTGAAGCTGACCGGTACTAATAGGCCAACAACTTGACCCCTCACAAGAAACACAACTGCTTGCGTCCACTATGTGGTTCCCAACCAACAAACCCCCCGGGTTTGCCTGGCAGGAACCAAAGATAACTGAATACAACACCACAAGTTGGTAACCACAGTCTTCCCACCCCCGCCGGCACACGCCAAAAAGGGGGTTCGGGTAACAGGGTTACGGCGGTCATAGCGTGGGGGAAACGCCCGGTCCCATTCCGAACCCGGAAGCTAAGACCCACAGCGCCGATGGTACTGCACCCGGGAGGGTGTGGGAGAGTAGGTCACCGCCGGACAACCATTAGGTCGAGAGCCCCAACCAAGCAATTGGTCGGGGCTCTCCCGCATTTAAAACACCACTCTCCCCGGCCCTCAGGCCCCGACATCTGCGTCGGGGCCTGAGCCGTTTACGGGCCCTTCGCAGATGAGCGTGGTTAGGGCGGTCTGAGACTTCCGCCGCGGCGTTGGACGTTTTCCGGTACGGCGTGGTGCGGCAGGAAAGAGGTCAGGGCCTCTTTGAATTGGTTGCGACCAAGCAAACCAATACCCAAAAGAGACCCTGACATGAATAACTCTATGTCTTGTTCCCACGGCCGGTGGTGCACGCGCGCGGATACGCTGCTCGGTGTTGAGGGCATCCACATCAGCTCTGTCACGGCGACCGGGGCCGGCCTCGTTCTGGGCGTCGAGACCGGGGAAGACGTCACCGGTTGTCCGGACTGCGGCGTCGTTGCCGTGGGCCACGGCCGCCGGCCGGTCCGGCTCCACGACATCCCGTGTTTCGGCCGGCCGGTGCGGCTGCTCTGGGCGAAGCGCGTCTGGCGATGCCCGGACCCTGACTGCCCCAGAACGACGTTCACCGAGGAGCATCCAATGGCGGTATCCCGAGCGAAACTCACGACCAGGGCAGTCGGGTGGGCGACCGATGCGCTGCAGCGTTTCGACACCTCGGTTTCCGCTCTGGCCCATCAGCTCGGCGTTTCGTGGCACACCATCTGGGACGCTGTCCGAGTGGAAGCCTCCCGCCGGATCGCAGCGACGGACCGGCTGACAGGGGTGGACGCGCTCGGGGTTGATGAGCACGTCTGGTCCCACATCGGCCCACCGGGATCCGGCATGGTCACCGGGATCGTGGACCACACGCGCGACGCCCACGGTGTGGTGCACGCCAGGTTGCTGGACCTTGTCCCGGGCCGGTCCGGGAAGGCCTACGCCGACTGGCTCAAAGAGCGCGGGACCGGGTTCACCGCCGGAATCAAAACGGCTGCGCTGGATCCCTTCCGCGGCTACGCCAACGCGATCCGCGACGAGCTGCCCGAAGCCATCACCGTCCTGGATGCCTTCCATGTCGTGAAGTTAGGCTCAGCCATGGTCGATGAGGTCCGCCGCCGGGTCCAGCAGGACACCCTCGGGCACCGCGGCCGCAAGGGCGATCCGCTCTACGGCATCCGCCGGACCTTGCAGATCGGGGCCGAACACCTCACCGACAAACAGGCCGCCCGGCTCGACGCGAAGCTCACCCTCGGGGACCCGGACCACGAAGTCAGCCTGGCCTGGCAGTGCTACCAGAAGCTCCGAAACATCTACCACGCCAGACCGGAGAAGGGCCGCCAACTCGTCAGCGAGGTGATGGCCCAATTCCCGACCTGCCCGATCCCGGAAGTCGCCCGGCTCGGCAGGACACTCAAACAATGGAAGGCAGCGATCCTGGCCTACTTCGACACCTTCGGCGCCTCCAACGGCCCCACCGAAGCGATCAATGGGGTCATCGAAACCACCCGCAGAATAGCCCGCGGCTTCCGCAACTTCACCAACTACAGACTCCGATGCCTACTCGCAGCCGGCGGCCACCGCCCCTACCGAATCAACCAGACAAACCATGCCTAAATGCGAAGGGCCCGTTTAGGGCCGCCGCCCGTCGGCCTGAGTTGGCTCACGGGTCGTGGTTTCGCGGTCGCGCAACGCTCTGACCTGCGGTGATGTCGGCGGAATGGTGCTTTTTCACGCACTAAGGGGTTTTGTTTTAGTGTCACGGTGTGGCGTTCATCAGGAGGGTGCGGACGGCCTCGGGAGCGACGGCCGTGCAGATCGCCGAGTACGTCCGTGGCCGGCAGCGGATTGTGGAGCACGTCGGCTCGGCGCATACGGAGGCCGAACTCGGCATGCTGCTGCAGCGCGCCCGTGAGCTGCTGGACAACCCTGCCCAGGGCGTCCTCGAGCTCGGTATCGAGCCCACGCCTTCGGTGAAAGGCCTGGTCGCCCCGGTCGGCGATTCGGGTCTGTTCACCGTTCCTGACGCGGCGGTATCAGCCGATCGTGACGGTCCCGGACGTGTGGTCGGCACGGACTCCAGGATCCTGTTCGATGCGCTGGCCGGCGTGTTCACGGCGTTGGGGTTTGATGGGCTGGATGATGAGGTGTTCCGGGACCTGGTGATCGCCCGGGTGGTCGAACCGACATCGCTGCTGGATGCCGGGAGAGTCCTGCGGGACCTGGGCCAATCCGCGGCCAGCTACGCGACGATGAAACGAACCCTCGGCCGCGCGGCTGCGGGCAAGTACCGGGACCGGATCGCGACCTGGTGCTTCCAGCACGCCAGCACCAGCGGCGACATTTCCCTGGTGCTCTACGACGTCACCACGCTCTACTTCGAGGCCGAGAAGGAAGACGAGCTGCGAAAGGTCGGCTATTCCAAGGAACGCTGCGTCGATCCCCAGATCGTCGTCGGCCTGCTCGTTGACCGGGGCGGGTTCCCGCTGGAGATCGGCTGCTTTGAAGGCAACAAGGCCGAGACCGCGACCATGATCCCGATCATCAAGCAGTTCCAGGCCCGCCACCAGCTGGCCGACATGGTCGTCGTGGCCGATGCCGGCATGGTCTCCGCGGGCAATCTGCGCGAACTGGACGAGGCGAACCTGCGGTTCATCGTCGGCTCCCGGATGACCAAGGCCCCCACCGACCTGGCCTCGCACTTCCGCTGGCACGGCGACGCGTTCACCGACGGGCAACTGATCGACACCATCACACCCAGAACCGGCCACACGAAGGAGAACAACCCCGACCTCCGTGCCGAACCCGTCTGGGACCCCGCCACGAATCCCGGCTCTTGGCGGGCGGTGTGGGCCTACTCCCGCAAGAGAGCGGTCCGCGACGCGACCACCCTCACGGCCCAGGAGAACCGGGCCCGCGAGGTCATCGAGGGACAGAAAGCGGCCCGGACCCCGCGCTTCGTCAAGACCGCCGGCGGCAAACGATGCCTCGACGAGGCATCACTGACACGAGCCCGGCAACTCGCCGGCCTGAAAGGCTACGTCACGAACATCCCCGCTAACGTCATGACGGCTACGGAAGTCATCGGTTCTTACCACGACCTCTGGCACGTCGAGCAGTCCTTCCGGATGAGCAAAACAGACCTCCGGGCCAGACCCATGTTCCACCGCACCCGCGACGCAATCGAGGCACACCTGACGATCGTGTTCACCGCGCTGGCCGTCTCCCGAACCATCCAGAACAGAACCGGGCTCGCGGTCGCCAACGTCATCAAGCAGCTCCGGCCCCTGCGCTCAGCGACCATCGCCATCAACGGCACCACACAACGATTCGCTCCCGACATCAGCGCAGAGCAGCAAGCCATCCTCGACGCGATTCACGGCCCAAAAAGTCACGCACTAAGGAAATGAGCCAAGTCAGGTCAGAGGTTCGCCCCCGACATCAACACCGAGCAGCAAGCCGTCCTCGACGCGATCCAAAAGCCAAAATTTCACGCACTAAAGAAATGAGCCAAGTCAGGCGGAACACATCGGCTCGGCGCATACGGAGGCCGAACTCGGCATGCTGCTCGAGCGCGCCCGGGAACTGCTGGCCAACCCTGCCCAGGGCGTCCTCGATCTCGGTATCGAGCCAACGCCTCCGGTGAAAGGCCTCGTTACCCCGGTCGGCGATCCGGGTCTGTTCACCGTTCCCGACGCGGCGACGTCAGCCGGTCGTGACGGTCCCGGACGGGTGGTCGGCACCGACTCCAGGATCCTGTCCGACGCGCTGGCCGGCGTGTTCACAGCGTTGGGGTTTGATGGGCTGGATGATGAGGTGTTCCGCGACCTGGTGATCGCCCGGGTCGTCGAACCGACATCGCTGCTGGACGCCGGCAGAGTTCTGCGGGACCTGGGCCAACCCGCGGCCAGCTACGCAACGATGAAGCGCACCCTCGGCCGCGCGGCTGCGGGCAAGTACCGGGACCGGATCGCGACCTGGTGCTTCCAGCACGCCAGCACCAGCGGCGACATTTCCCTGGTGCTCTACGACGTCACCACCCTCTACTTCGAGGCCGAAAAGGAAGACGAGCTGCGGAAGGTCGGGTACTCCAAGGAACGCTGCGTCGATCCCCAGATCGTCGTCGACCTGCTCGTGGACCGCGGCGGGTTCCCGCTGGAGATCGGCTGCTTCGAAGGCAACAAGGCCGAAACCTCGACCATGATCCCGATCATCAAGCAGTTCCAGGCCCGCCACCACCTGGCCGACATGGTCGTCGTGGCCGATGCCGGCATGGTCTCCGCGGGCAATCTGCGCGAACTGGACGAGGCGAACCTGCGGTTCATCGTCGGCTCCCGGATGACGAAGGCACCGACCGGCCTGGCCTCGCACTTCCGCTGGCACGGCGACGCGTTCACCGACGGGCAGCTGATCGACACGATCACACCCAGAACCGGCCACACGAAGGAGAATAACCCCGACCTGCGCGCCGAACCCGTCTGGGACCCCGGTTCATGGCGGGCGGTATGGGCCTACTCGAGGAAGAGAGCGGTCCGAGACGCCACGACCCTCACCGCCCAGGAGAACCGAGCCCGCGAGGTGATCGAGGGACAGAAAGCGGCCCGGACTCCACGCTTCGTGAAGACCTCGGGCGGCAAACGCAGCCTCGACGAGGCATCTCTGACGCGCGCCCGGCAGCTGGCCGGCCTGAAAGGCTACGTAACCAACATCCCGGCAACGGTCATGGCTGCAGGGGAGGTCATCGGTTCCTACCACGACCTGTGGCACGTCGAGCAGTCCTTCCGGATGAGCAAAACAGACCTCAGGGCCAGGCCCATGTTCCACCGCACCCGCGACGCCATCGAGGCACACCTGACGATTGTGTTCACCGCGCTGGCCGTCTCCAGAACCATCCAGAACAGAACCGGACTGGCGGTTGCCAACGTCATTAAGCAACTCCGGCCGCTGCGCTCGGCGACCATCGCCATCAACGGCACCACTCAGAGGTTCGCCCCCGACATCAACACGGAACAGCAAGCCATCCTCGACGCGATCCAGGAGCCAAAATTTCACGCACTAAGGAAATGAGCCAAGTCAGGTCGGGGCCTGAGCCGTTTAGGGCCGCCGCCCGTCGGGATGTTCCGGCTCCCGGGAGGCAACTGCCAGCCGGTGCGTCAACTACTGACCGCGGTGCGAATGAGCGGTGGTGGCTCCACAACCGGCCGTGCCGGCAGCTCCGCCGGCACCGTTCTGCAGATCCTTCATCCCTATATCCCCCGCCGTTATCCCCACCGCGCTCCAGGCCGGGTGGCGGTGGCCGTGGCTGTTCAGGCCGCTGACGCCGGCTGTTTGGTTCCCAGGTTTCAGTCCCGGATGTTTTGGTGAGGAACTTCATCCACAGCAGCTTCCGGACGTATCGGGACTGTGGTTTGTGGAGGCCGTGTTGTGGGCGGACATGCTGCGGGCTGTCGGCATCGGGCCAGCAGCCAGGACGTCCGGTTGGCCGGGAGGCCTCCGGGTGAACGGGGTCAACAGCCGCCGGCCCGGGCCAGCATGCCCTACTGTGACGCGGTCCATAAAACTGATTCGGGCCGTGATGACCCGGTTGACCGCCGTGGACGGCCCAAGAACCCCGGTAATTCAAGGGTTTTGCTGTGCGTCCTGCGCGTTTTTGGTTGGGTTGCGGTGGGGGTGGGGTGGGTGTATTGTTTTCTGAGTCGCCGCGAGGGAGACAGCGAAGAGCTGGTAACCGTGGGCGGCCAAATCCCCGAAATCAAGACCGGAATCCAGTGACTCTTTGGGTTGCTTGGGTGTGGTGGGGCTGGTTTTCCTGCTGATGAGAATCCTGAGACACGGATTTGCGTCGGGGAGTGAAACCGGGTAAGTTTGAAAAGTTGCTCCGGAGCGATCCTGAACGTTGGTTTGGGTGGTGCCGGGTGTGTCTGTTGTTTGAGAACTCAATAGTGTGCCAAGTTTATTGATACCGATTTTTTATTGATTGGTTGAATTGCCGGGCCGCCCACCCCCGTGGTGTGGTCTGGTGTTTTGGCTGGTTTCAAATTTTGTGCAGCCGGGTGTGGTGTTATTTCCATTGTGCCTGGTTGTGTCTGTTTTACTTCAACGGAGAGTTTGATCCTGGCTCAGGATGAACGCTGGCGGCGTGCTTAACACATGCAAGTCGAACGATGATCCGGTGCTTGCACCGGGGATTAGTGGCGAACGGGTGAGTAACACGTGAGTAACCTGCCCTTGACTCTGGGATAAGCCTGGGAAACTGGGTCTAATACCGGATATGACTCCTCATCGCATGGTGGGGGGTGGAAAGCTTTTGCGGTTTTGGATGGACTCGCGGCCTATCAGCTTGTTGGTGAGGTAATGGCTTACCAAGGCGACGACGGGTAGCCGGCCTGAGAGGGTGACCGGCCACACTGGGACTGAGACACGGCCCAGACTCCTACGGGAGGCAGCAGTGGGGAATATTGCACAATGGGCGCAAGCCTGATGCAGCGACGCCGCGTGAGGGATGACGGCCTTCGGGTTGTAAACCTCTTTCAGTAGGGAAGAAGCGAAAGTGACGGTACCTGCAGAAGAAGCGCCGGCTAACTACGTGCCAGCAGCCGCGGTAATACGTAGGGCGCAAGCGTTATCCGGAATTATTGGGCGTAAAGAGCTCGTAGGCGGTTTGTCGCGTCTGCCGTGAAAGTCCGGGGCTCAACTCCGGATCTGCGGTGGGTACGGGCAGACTAGAGTGATGTAGGGGAGACTGGAATTCCTGGTGTAGCGGTGAAATGCGCAGATATCAGGAGGAACACCGATGGCGAAGGCAGGTCTCTGGGCATTAACTGACGCTGAGGAGCGAAAGCATGGGGAGCGAACAGGATTAGATACCCTGGTAGTCCATGCCGTAAACGTTGGGCACTAGGTGTGGGGGACATTCCACGTTTTCCGCGCCGTAGCTAACGCATTAAGTGCCCCGCCTGGGGAGTACGGCCGCAAGGCTAAAACTCAAAGGAATTGACGGGGGCCCGCACAAGCGGCGGAGCATGCGGATTAATTCGATGCAACGCGAAGAACCTTACCAAGGCTTGACATGGACCGGATCGCCGCAGAAATGTGGTTTCTCCTTTTGGGGCCGGTTCACAGGTGGTGCATGGTTGTCGTCAGCTCGTGTCGTGAGATGTTGGGTTAAGTCCCGCAACGAGCGCAACCCTCGTTCCATGTTGCCAGCACGTGATGGTGGGGACTCATGGGAGACTGCCGGGGTCAACTCGGAGGAAGGTGGGGACGACGTCAAATCATCATGCCCCTTATGTCTTGGGCTTCACGCATGCTACAATGGCCGGTACAAAGGGTTGCGATACTGTGAGGTGGAGCTAATCCCAAAAAGCCGGTCTCAGTTCGGATTGGGGTCTGCAACTCGACCCCATGAAGTCGGAGTCGCTAGTAATCGCAGATCAGCAACGCTGCGGTGAATACGTTCCCGGGCCTTGTACACACCGCCCGTCAAGTCACGAAAGTTGGTAACACCCGAAGCCGGTGGCCTAACCCCTTGTGGGAGGGAGCCGTCGAAGGTGGGACTGGCGATTGGGACTAAGTCGTAACAAGGTAGCCGTACCGGAAGGTGCGGCTGGATCACCTCCTTTCTAAGGAGCACCTACAGCATGGTGGCCGGGTGTATGCCTGGTGGCTGGTGCTGTCAGGAGTAAAGGCCCGCAGCACAGACGGATGTTCTGTGGCGGGTGCTCATGGGTGGAATATCAATAAATAGCTGCCGGACGGTTCGTTGTCCCTGGTTTAGTACGGTCGGTGCCTTTGCGGGTGCTGTCCTGGAACGGCGGGGCGGGGGTTGTTTGGTTTGGTGTTTGGCACACTGTTGGGTCCTGAGGCAACAGGGCCGGGAGGGGTTGTTCTTTCCCGGGTTGTTTGTTTCTGGTTTCCTGGCTGCACCGATCGCATGCACTGAAAGTGTGTGTGGGATGTGTGGTACGGGGTTGTTGTTTGAGAACTACATAGTGGACGCGAGCATCTTGTATAAGAAGCAATTTCCAAGATATTAGAACCTGGATCTGGCCGGATGCCCTTGTGGGTGTGTGGTTGGTTTCTGTGGTTCTCTCGAGAAAATGTTTTTGATCTTTGTGGTCAAGTTTTTAAGAGCACACGGTGGATGCCTTGGCATTAGGAGCCGAAGAAGGACGTAGGAATCTGCGATAAGCCTGGGGGAGTCGATAACCGGACTGTGATCCCAGGGTGTCCGAATGGGGAAACCCCGCCAGGCGCGTGAGTGACCTGGTGACCCGCATCTGAACACATAGGGTGCGTGGAGGGAACGCGGGGAAGTGAAACATCTCAGTACCCGCAGGAAGAGAAAACAACAGTGATTCCGTTAGTAGTGGCGAGCGAACGCGGATCAGGCTAAACCGTTTCCATGTGTGATAGCCGGCGGGCGTTGCATGGGCGGGGTTGTGGGACTTGTTGTCCTGGTTCTGCCGGACCGGGGAGGTGAGGGTGCTGGTATAGGTGAACGGTCTTGAAAGGCCGGCCGTAGAGGGTGTTAGCCCCGTAACCGTAATGCTGTGCACCGCCTTTGATGAGTATCCCAAGTAGCACGGGGCCCGAGAAATCCCGTGTGAATCTGTCAGGACCACCTGATAAGCCTAAATACTCCCTAATGACCGATAGCGGACCAGTACCGTGAGGGAAAGGTGAAAAGTACCCCGGGAGGGGAGTGAAACAGTACCTGAAACCGTGTGCTTACAATCCGTCGGAGCAGCCTTGTAGTTGTGACGGCGTGCCTTTTGAAGAATGAGCCTGCGAGTTAGTGTTACGTCGCGAGGTTAACCCGTGTGGGGAAGCCGTAGCGAAAGCGAGTCTGAACAGGGCGTTGCAGTGGCGTGATCTAGACCCGAAGCGAAGTGATCTACCCATGGCCAGGTTGAAGCGACGGTAAGACGTCGTGGAGGACCGAACCCACTTCAGTTGAAAATGGAGGGGATGAGCTGTGGGTAGGGGTGAAAGGCCAATCAAACTTCGTGATAGCTGGTTCTCCCCGAAATGCATTTAGGTGCAGCGTTGCGTGTTTCTTTCCGGAGGTAGAGCTACTGGATGGCTAATGGGCCCTACAAGGTTACTGACGTCAGCCAAACTCCGAATGCCGGTAAGTGAGAGCGCAGCAGTGAGACTGTGGGGGATAAGCTTCATAGTCGAGAGGGAAACAGCCCAGACCACCAACTAAGGCCCCTAAGCGTGTGCTAAGTGGGAAAGGATGTGGAGTTGCTCAGACAACCAGGAGGTTGGCTTAGAAGCAGCCATCCTTAAAAGAGTGCGTAATAGCTCACTGGTCAAGTGATTCCGCGCCGACAATGTAGCGGGGCTCAAGTACACCGCCGAAGTTGTGGCATTCACACATGTTCTAAGCCTTTGTGGTTCAGGAGTGTGGATGGGTAGGGGAGCGTCGTGTGGGCGGTGAAGTCGCGGTGTAAACCAGCGGTGGAGCCTACACGAGTGAGAATGCAGGCATGAGTAGCGAAAGACGGGTGAGAAACCCGTCCGCCGGATGATCAAGGGTTCCAGGGTCAAGCTAATCTGCCCTGGGTAAGTCGGGACCTAAGGCGAGGCCGACAGGCGTAGTCGATGGACAACGGGTTGATATTCCCGTACCGGCGAAAAACCGCCCATGTTGAACAGGGGATACTAACCGCCCGAGACCTGCCTGACCGTCCTTTGGACGGAAGGGTTTTGGTGGAGCGCGGGACCTGATCCTGGGAGGCAAGCGTATTAACAGGTGTGACGCAGGAAGGTAGCCGAGCCGGGCGATGGTTGTCCCGGTCCAAGGATGTAGGGCGAACGGTAGGCAAATCCGCTGTTCATGTGCCTGAGATCTGACGGGACTCCCGTAAAGGGGGGATTCGGTGATCCTATGCTGCCTAGAAAAGCATCGGCGCGAGGTTTTAGCCGCCCGTACCCCAAACCGACACAGGTGATCAGGTAGAGAATACTAAGGCGATCGAGAGAATTATGGTTAAGGAACTCGGCAAAATGCCCCCGTAACTTCGGGAGAAGGGGGGCCCCAACCTTGAACGGCACACGCTGCCGGGAGGGGATCGGGGCCGCAGAGACCAGGGGGAAGCGACTGTTTACTAAAAACACAGGTCCGTGCGAAGTCGCAAGACGATGTATACGGACTGACTCCTGCCCGGTGCTGGAAGGTTAAGAGGACCGGTTAGCCCTTCAGGGCGAAGCTGAGAATTTAAGCCCCAGTAAACGGCGGTGGTAACTATAACCATCCTAAGGTAGCGAAATTCCTTGTCGGGTAAGTTCCGACCTGCACGAATGGAGTAACGACTTCCCCGCTGTCTCAACCATAAACTCGGCGAAATTGCAGTACGAGTAAAGATGCTCGTTACGCGCAGCAGGACGGAAAGACCCCGAGACCTTTACTATAGTTTGGTATTGGTGTTCGGAGTGGCTTGTGTAGGATAGGTGGGAGACGTTGAAGCCCGGACGCCAGTTCGGGTGGAGTCATCGTTGAAATACCACTCTGGTCACTTTGGACATCTAACTTCGGCCCGTAATCCGGGTCAGGGACAGTGCCTGATGGGTAGTTTAACTGGGGCGGTTGCCTCCTAAAAAGTAACGGAGGCGCCCAAAGGTTCCCTCAGCCTGGTTGGCAATCAGGTGTCGAGTGTAAGTGCACAAGGGAGCTTGACTGTGAGAGAGACATCTCGAGCAGGGACGAAAGTCGGGACTAGTGATCCGGCGGTACATTGTGGAATGGCCGTCGCTCAACGGATAAAAGGTACCTCGGGGATAACAGGCTGATCTTGCCCAAGAGTCCATATCGACGGCATGGTTTGGCACCTCGATGTCGGCTCGTCGCATCCTGGGGCTGGAGTAGGTCCCAAGGGTTGGGCTGTTCGCCCATTAAAGCGGTACGCGAGCTGGGTTTAGAACGTCGTGAGACAGTTCGGTCCCTATCCGCTGCGCGCGCAGGAAATTTGAGAAGGGCTGTCCTTAGTACGAGAGGACCGGGACGGACGAACCTCTGGTGTGTCAGTTGTACTGCCAAGTGCACCGCTGATTAGCTACGTTCGGATGGGATAACCGCTGAAAGCATCTAAGCGGGAAGCTCGCTTCAAGATGAGATTTCCATACACTTTTTGTGTGAGAGGCCCCCAGCCAGACCACTGGGTTGATAGGCCGGATGTGGAAGCGAGGACTAACGACTCGTGAAGCTGACCGGTACTAATAGGCCAACAACTTGACCCCTCACAAGAAACACAACTGCTTGCGTCCACTATGTGGTTCCCAACCAACAAACCCCCCGGCGGGTTTGCTGGCAGGAACCAAAGATAACTGAATACAACACCACAAGTTGGTAACCACAGTCTTCCCACCCCCGCCGGCACACGCCAAAAAGGGGGTTCGGGTAACAGGGTTACGGCGGTCATAGCGTGGGGGAAACGCCCGGTCCCATTCCGAACCCGGAAGCTAAGACCCACAGCGCCGATGGTACTGCACCCGGGAGGGTGTGGGAGAGTAGGTCACCGCCGGACAACCATTAGGTCGAGAGCCCCAACCAGTCACCTGGTCGGGGCTCTCCCGCATTTAAGCGGCCTATCCTCTCCGCAGCACGCGGCCAGCGGAAGGCGAGGGAGGGCCTGTGTCGAGGCGCCGGGACGTGACGGAGGGTCAGTGTCAACCCGGCAAGACCTGAGGAAGGGTCTGGTTCGAGGCGGCAGGAGCTGATGGAGGGTTTGGTCTGAGGCGGCAGGAGCTGATGGAGGGTTTGGTGGCCCTTCGCAGATGAGCGTGGTTAGGGCGGTCTGAGACTTCCGCCGCGGCGTTGGACGTTTTCCGGTACGGCGTGGTGCGGCAGGAAAGAGGTCAGGGCCTCTTTGAATTGGTTGCGACCAAGCAAACCAATACCCAAAAGAGACCCTGACATGAATAACTCTATGTCTTGTTCCCACGGCCGGTGGTGCACGCGCGCGGATACGCTGCTCGGTGTTGAGGGCATCCACATCAGCTCTGTCACGGCGACCGGGGCCGGCCTCGTTCTGGGCGTCGAGACCGGGGAAGACGTCACCGGTTGTCCGGACTGCGGCGTCGTTGCCGTGGGCCACGGCCGCCGGCCGGTCCGGCTCCACGACATCCCGTGTTTCGGCCGGCCGGTGCGGCTGCTCTGGGCGAAGCGCGTCTGGCGATGCCCGGACCCTGACTGCCCCAGAACGACGTTCACCGAGGAGCATCCAATGGCGGTATCCCGAGCGAAACTCACGACCAGGGCAGTCGGGTGGGCGACCGATGCGCTGCAGCGTTTCGACACCTCGGTTTCCGCTCTGGCCCATCAGCTCGGCGTTTCGTGGCACACCATCTGGGACGCTGTCCGAGTGGAAGCCTCCCGCCGGATCGCAGCGACGGACCGGCTGACAGGGGTGGACGCGCTCGGGGTTGATGAGCACGTCTGGTCCCACATCGGCCCACCGGGATCCGGCATGGTCACCGGGATCGTGGACCACACGCGCGACGCCCACGGTGTGGTGCACGCCAGGTTGCTGGACCTTGTCCCGGGCCGGTCCGGGAAGGCCTACGCCGACTGGCTCAAAGAGCGCGGGACCGGGTTCACCGCCGGAATCAAAACGGCTGCGCTGGATCCCTTCCGCGGCTACGCCAACGCGATCCGCGACGAGCTGCCCGAAGCCATCACCGTCCTGGATGCCTTCCATGTCGTGAAGTTAGGCTCAGCCATGGTCGATGAGGTCCGCCGCCGGGTCCAGCAGGACACCCTCGGGCACCGCGGCCGCAAGGGCGATCCGCTCTACGGCATCCGCCGGACCTTGCAGATCGGGGCCGAACACCTCACCGACAAACAGGCCGCCCGGCTCGACGCGAAGCTCACCCTCGGGGACCCGGACCACGAAGTCAGCCTGGCCTGGCAGTGCTACCAGAAGCTCCGAAACATCTACCACGCCAGACCGGAGAAGGGCCGCCAACTCGTCAGCGAGGTGATGGCCCAATTCCCGACCTGCCCGATCCCGGAAGTCGCCCGGCTCGGCAGGACACTCAAACAATGGAAGGCAGCGATCCTGGCCTACTTCGACACCTTCGGCGCCTCCAACGGCCCCACCGAAGCGATCAATGGGGTCATCGAAACCACCCGCAGAATAGCCCGCGGCTTCCGCAACTTCACCAACTACAGACTCCGATGCCTACTCGCAGCCGGCGGCCACCGCCCCTACCGAATCAACCAGACAAACCATGCCTAAATGCGAAGGGCCGGTTTGGTCTGAGGCGGCAGGATCTGAGAGAGCGTCGGGTTTGAGGCGGCAGGATGTGATGACGCGTTGGGTTAGAAGCCGCAGAAAGTGATACAGCGTCCCGGGTTAGCCGATCGATTGAAACGCTCCCTCAGATCCTGCAAGTTTTTCACCGACCCTCCTTCAGATCCTGCCGCTATTTTCCTGACGCGCCGGGCTTGAGGCGGCGAGACGTAAGGAGGCATCGGGTTCGAGGCGGCAGGATGTGAGGAAGTGTTTCGTTGGCTCCCGCGGGCAGAGGAGCCGGCGGAAGGAAAGGAAACTGGCCGAAGACCGGCTGAAGGCTGAAAATCCTCGAAATACCGGTGATTTAGGTCAAAAAGTCGCGGAAACACGCGGAATTTGCCCTCCTCATGGGTGCAAGCTGGTAAGTTTTCGAACAGTGGCTTGCACGCACGCCGCGTGAAGGCTCCAGAATCAAGAGCGTCCAGGAGGACATACATGGCTAAGAACCGTAGTGAACTTGTTGCAGAGGTAGCAGGCAAGGCCGGCACCAGCCAGGCAGCCGTCAACTCCGTGCTCGATGCACTGTTCGAGGTTTTCGAATCTTCTGTCGCCGCCGGCGAGAAGATCACCATCCCGGGCTGGCTCGCAGTTGAGCGCACCGACCGTGCAGCCCGCACTGGCCGCAACCCGCAGACCGGCGAAACCATCCAGATTGCAGCCGGCCACAGCGTCAAGCTGACCGCAGGCTCCAAGCTGAAGGCCGCTGTCTCCAAGAAGTAGTCTTTTCGCAGTTCAGGAGGAGCGGCACCCCACGGGTAGCCGCTCCTCCTGCCTTTAACCCCCAGTGCGCCTAACCCTCGATTCGCAGCCTCGGCGGCGGTAGCGGACAATGGATAGGTGCCTGCAGCAGCAAAACCCCTTACTCCGCAACCCGCGCCCGATTCGGGCACGCGGGGCACTGACATGGCCTTCGGCGTTCCGCGGGCGTGGCAGCTGGCCGGACTCGGTGCCCTCATCCTCGGCCTGGTGGCCGCATTGCTGTTCTCCGGCGCCGCTGCCGCCCGTGAGGTTTCCGACCCCGGCGCCCTGGTCCGGTGGGGGCTGCCGGTCAGCAAAACCATCCACAACGTCTCGCTGGCCGCCGTCATCGGCGGGCTCATTTTCGCCGCGGGCATTCTGCCGCACAAGGTCGGCGGATCCCGGTCGAAGGAGGCCGACGCCCCGGAACACCCGGCCTTCACCCGCGCCCTTGCCATCGCGGCCGCTGCAGGCGTGGCGTGGACGTTGTCGGCCATCGCCGTGCTGGTCCTTACCTACTCGGATGTAGCTGGGCAGGGAGTCTCCGGGGACGCCGAGTACACCCGCGCCCTCGTTTTCTTCATGACAGACATCGAAACCGGGCGCGCCTGGCTGGCCGTCACGATCATCGCCGCCGTGGTGACAACCGCCCTCTTCGGAGTCCGTTCACTGACAGGCCTGGCATTCACGCTGCTGCTGGCACTGATCGGCCTGGTCCCCACCGCGCTGATTGGCCACTCCGCCAGCTCCAACGACCATGAAGGCGCCATCAACTCCCTGGGCCTGCACCTGGTAGGGGTCAGCGTCTGGGTGGGCGGCATCATCCTGCTGGCCCTCCTCTCCGGCATCCTCGCCCCGCGCAACGCGGCCACCGCCGCCCGTAGCGGCCAGAGCGGCCAGGCCGGCCACCTGTCCCAGCCGGCAAGCCAGGAAATCACCGAACCGGTCCTCCGCCGGTTCTCCTCCCTTGCTGGCTTCGCCTTTGCGCTGGTCTTCGCCTCGGGCGTCATCAACGCCAGCATCCGGGTGACCAGCTGGACAGACCTGTTCGGCTCGGCCTACGGCCAGCTGATCCTCGCCAAGTCCGCTGCCACATTGGTACTGGGCGGGATCGGCTTCATGCACCGGCAGTGGGTCATCCCGCAGCTGACCCGCGCGGGATCGGCCCTGTCTGCCCGCCGCGTACTGTGGCAGCTGATTCTCATCGAACTCCTCATCATGGGCGCCACGTCCGGGATCGCAGTCGCACTGGGCCGCTCGGCGCCGCCGGAGCCCACCAGCTATGCCCCTGACGCCTCGCCAGCATTCATTCTCTCCGGCTACGAGCTGCCACCCGAGCTGACGCCCGAACGCTGGGTCACCGAATGGCGCCTGGACTGGCTCTGGGTCGCCGTGGCCGTCTTCGGCCTGGCGTCCTATCTCCTGGGCGTGGCCAAGGTCCGCGCACGCGGGGACAAGTGGCCCTGGTTCCGCACCGTGCCCTGGATCATCGGCCTTCTGGTGCTGACCTACATCACGTCGGGACCGCCGTCGGTATACGGCCGGGTACTGTTCTCCGCGCACATGGTGGACCACATGGCCCTCACCATGGTGGCCCCGATCTTCCTGGTGCTCGGTGCCCCCGTGACGCTTGCGCTCCGGGCACTTCCGGCACGGAAGGACGGCTCCCGCGGCCTCCGGGAGTGGCTCCTGCTGTTCGTGCATTCGAAGTTCTCGCAGGTGGTCACCCACCCGCTGTTCGCCGCCGCCAACTTCGCCGGCTCGATCGTGCTTTTTTATTACTCGGATCTGTTCAGCTTCGCGATGCGCGAGCATGTGGGCCACGAGCTGATGAACCTGCACTTTGCCCTGACGGGCTACATCTTCGTGCTCAGCATGATCGGCTCGGACCCGCTGCCCCGGCGTGCGCCGTACCCGCTGCGGCTCCTGCTGCTGCTGGCCACCATGGGCTTCCACGCCTTCTTCGGTGTGGCCATCATGGGCGGCACCAACCTGCTGGCGGCCGACTACTTCGGCAACCTCGGCCGCAGCTGGGGAGGGTCCGCGCTGCAGGACCAGCAAATGGGCGGCGCCGTGGCCTGGGGCATCGGCGAGGTGCCCACGCTGCTGGTGGCGATCGGCGTCGCCATCATGTGGTCGAAATCAGATGAACGCGAAACCCGGCGCACCGACCGGGCCGCGGACAGGAATAATGACGCCGATCTCACCGCTTACAACGATATGTTTGCCAAATTGGCTGAACGCGACGCCAAGCTGGCTGAACGCAACTCAAAGCTGGAAGGACGCTGATGAGCGAAACCGTACGCACCCACCTCCGGGTCCGCGCCTCCGAACTTGTAGGCCGCAACTGGCTGAACACCGGCGGCAAGTCTTTGGACCTGGAAGCCCTGCGCGGCAAGATCGTGCTCCTGGACTTCTGGACCTTCTGCTGCATCAACTGCCTCCATGTGCTGGACGAACTCCGGCCGCTGGAGGAAAAGTACTCCGACGTCCTGGTCACCGTGGGCGTCCACTCCCCGAAGTTCGAGCACGAGGCCGATCCTGTCGCGCTGGCCGCCGCCGTGGAACGCTACGAAATCCACCACCCGGTCCTGGACGACCCCGAACTGGAAACCTGGAAGGCCTACACGGCCCGCGCCTGGCCCACACTGGTGGTCATTGACCCCGAGGGCTACATCGTGGCGCACCTGTCAGGCGAAGGCCACGCTGACGGCCTCGGCGTGCTCATTCCCGAGCTGATTGCCGAGCACGAGGCCCGCGGTACCCTCCACCGCGGCAGCGGCCCCTACGTGGCCCCGGAGCCGACGTCCGGAACCCTGCGGTTCCCGGGCAAGGCCCTCTACCTGCCGTCCGGCCGTGGTTCGCAGTCCGCCAGTTCCGCGCCCGACGGCGGTGCTGCCGCCGGCAGCGCTGCAAACGGTGCCACTGACGCCGGCACCTGGCTGGTCACCGACACCGGGCACCACCGCGTCCTGGAGCTCGGCACCGACTTCCACACCGTGCTGAACACCTTCGGTTCCGGGGAGAAGGGCCACGCCGACGGCGCCGCCGGCACCGCCCGGTTCAACGAACCGCAGGGTCTTGTCCTGCTGCCGGAAGACGTGGCAGCCAAGACGGGCTACGACGTCGTAATTGCCGACTCCGTCAACCACCGCCTGCGGGGGCTGTCGCTGGCGGACGGTACCGTCACCACGCTCGTTGGCAGCGGCGTGCAGCGGCTCCTCGAGACCGGTCCCGCGCGCGTGGACGAGGACGCGGCCGGTTTCACCGGGCGCCTGGGGGACCATCCCCTGGATGTCGCCCTCAGCTCGCCGTGGGACGTTGTCTGGTCCAGCAAGCTGAACGCCGTGGTGATCGCCATGGCCGGCGTGCACCAGATCTTCAGCTACGAACCGCTCACCGGGGACGTCTCGATCATCGCCGGCAACGGGCTGGAAGGCCTGCTGGACGGGCCCGCCCACGAGGCATGGTTCGCGCAGCCATCAGGTGTGGCCGAGGACGCTGATGGAAATATCTGGGTGGCCGACTCCGAGACCTCTGCCCTGCGCAAGCTGGTGATCGACGACGACGGCACCGTCACCGTCGAATCCGCCGTGGGCAAGGGGCTCTTCGACTTCGGGTTCCGCGACGGCGACGCCTCCGCGGCGCGCCTGCAGCACCCGCTGGGCGTCACGGTGCTGCCTGACGGGTCCGTGGCGATCGCCGATACCTACAACGGTGCGGTGCGCCGCTACGACCCCGCTGCCAAAACCGTCTCCACGCTGGCGCGCGGCCTGGCCGAGCCGTCCGACGTGATCGTCGATCACACCCAGACAGCCGGCGCCGAGCCGCTGCTGGTGGTGGTCGAGGCGAACAAGCACCAGCTCGTGTACGTGCCCATCCCCAAGGAAGCACAGCAGGTGGATGAGGGCGCTTCCCAGACGCACCGGCCCAAGAGCCCCGTGGCGCCCGGCCTGCTGGAGCTCACGGTCCGCTTCACGGCACCCACCGGCCAGAAGCTCGACGACCGCTGGGGCGACCCCACCCAGCTGAAGATCTCCTCCACCCCGCCGGAGCTCATCGTGTCCGGCGGCGGGACCTCTGTTGGCCTGCTCCGCACGCTGGAACTGGCCTCCGACGTTCCGGAGGGCGTGCTGCACATTACCGCCCGGGCAGCCGCCTGCGACGGCCCGGAAACCGAGGACGGCGAGATTCCGGACCACGCGGCCTGCCACCTCTACCAGCAGGACTGGGGCATCCCCGTGGTGCTGCAGGCCGACGGCGACACCGACCTGGTGCTGGACCTCCGCGGCATGGACTAAGGTCCCGCGCTGCGAAGCAAAGGCTGCCGCCCGTGACCACGCGTCACGGGTGGCAGTCTTTTGCCGATCCATGCGGCAAGCGAGGTCCTAGAAGGTGAGGAGCGGCGTGACCTTGATGGTGTCGCCGTTGATGTCCAGACGCGTGGTGAAGCTGAAATCGTGCTCCACGTCCAGGGGCGAGACGGCTCCGGTGAACAGGTCGATCTGCTGGGCGGTGATCTTGGCCTTGCCGTCCAGCGGCGCCACCACCCAGCGGCCGTCAAAAGGCTCGATGGTGACCTTCGGGTACTGGGTGATGCTCCACTTGATGGTCCCGTCCACCACGCGGTTATTCGTGACGTGGTAGAACGGGCAGTCGGGCTGGAGCCGCTGCTGCTGGCCGGCTTCCGCCGCGCACTTGTCGAGGAACTCCTTGACCCGGGCGGACACCGCCTGGTTCAGTTCGTCCGTGGCATGCGTGAGCAGGTTCAGCGGCGCGGCGGGGGCCTCGCGGCTGGAGACAGTCGCCCGTGTGGGGGGAGCGGCGAAGTACTGGCCGTTGAGGGACGCCTCGTACTCGCCCGGGTAGAACACCGCAAAGCTGTTGTGGCCGGCGGGCATGTTCACCGGCACGCCGTTAAGCGTCGCCTCGCCGGAGTTCACCACGCTGACGTCCACCGTCGGCAGGGTGGTGGGAACGAAGGACCACTTGTGAAAGAACAGCCATTCGGTGCCGGTGCTCTCCAGCAGGAACTCGGTGTGCAGCTGGCTGCCGTCGATGGTGTAGTCCATCGGCACCATCACCCGGTTGCCGCCGCGCCCCTGTGCGGCGCCGATCTTGACGTTAGTGATCCGCGAGGCCGACGTCTGCAGGGCCGTTCCGTCCAGCATGGCGGGGTCGGCGTCCGGCACTGACGCGCGGAGCAGGCCAAGCGCCCGCTCGCCTTCGCCGTGCTGGAGTGCCTCCAGGTAATCGCGCACGGGCTGCTGCGGACTGGCCACGGAGGAGTTGACCAGATTGACCGAAACGATGGCGCCAACGATGGCAAGCATGAGGCCCAGCAGCCACCCGGCCGCCGTTTTCACCAACGCTTGACTCATTTGCACGCACCCCACGTTACCTGCAACGTCAGGCAACTCTGGAGTAGCGGTGGTCACCGTGACGTCCGTCCACGGGCCAGGAACGCCCTACGGCGGGGCCTCACCCGCCGCTCCCGGCGCTGCCTGACGCTAGCGGCGGCGCCGGGACGAGGTGCCGAAAACGCCCCGCAGGAGTTCCCGGCCAAGCTGGGTTCCCATGGACCGTGCCATGCTTTTCAGGCCGCTGCCGAGGACGCCGCCCAAGGCTCCGGTGATGTCCTCCATCATGCCGCCAGGCGGGGGAGCCTGGCGCCTGGCCGGTGGTGGCACCGTCCCGCCGGGGTGTGTGGACTCCGGCTGCCAGCCGCTGGACGGCCTGCTGCTGGGGCGCCCGAGGATCTCCTCCTCGATGCGGCGGGCTTCGTCGTCGATCGCCACAGGATCAGGATTCCCCGGGACGAACACCTCGGGGGAGGGCGCCGGCGGCTGCCCGGGGGCCGCGGCGCCTGTGGGCGCGCCGGCTTTACCGGTCAGTTTCTCGTACGCCGAGAGATTGTCCACGGCAGTGCCGTACTTTGCGAGCAGCGCCGACCCCGCCACGGTGCTCCGGACCAGTTCGACGGCGCTGGGACCCATCACCGACTCCGGCGCACGCAGGCGGGTCAGGGCCACCGGCGTCGGCGCGCCGTTCTCATTCATGACGGTGATGACAGCCTCGCCGATGCCTGCGGACGTCAGGGTTTCCTCGAGGTCATAGTCGCTGAGCGGGAAGGTGGAGACGGTGGCCTTGAGGGCCTTCGCGTCCTCCGGGGTGAAAGCCCTCAGGGCGTGCTGGATGCGGTTGGCCAGCTGCCCGAGGACGTCCGCCGGGACATCCTTCGGGGTCTGCGTGACGAAGAAAATGCCCACCCCCTTGGAGCGGATCAGGCGGACTGTGGTGGTGATGGCCGCCAGGAAGGCCTTCGAGGCGTCATTGAAGAGCAGGTGCGCCTCGTCGAGGAAGAACACGAGTTTGGGCTTGTCGAGGTCGCCGGCTTCGGGCAGCTCCTCAAACAGATCCGCGAGAAGCCACATGAGGAAGGTGGAGAACACCAGCGGCTTCGTCTGCAGCGTGGGCAGTTCCAGGCAGCTGATGACGCCCCTTCCGTCCGGCGCGGTGCGAAGGAGCTCGGCGGTGTCGAACTCGGGCTCCCCAAAGAAACGCTCCATGCCCTGCGCCTCGAGGGCCACCAGTTCACGCAGGATGACGCCGGCAGTGGCCTTCGACAGGCCGCCCAGTTCCTGCAGCGCTTCCTTGCCTTCGTCGGAAGTGAGGAACTGGATGACCGAGCGCAGGTCCTTCAGGTCCACCAGCTCAAGGTTGTTCTTGTCGGCAAAGTGGAACACGAGCTGGAGGCTGGATTCCTGCGTGTCATTGAGCTCCAGGATGCGGGAGAGCAGGATGGGCCCGAAGGACGTGACGGTAGCCCGGACCGGGATGCCGTCGCCGTCCCCGCCAAGCGCCAGGAACTCCACGGGAAACGTCTTTCCGGACCATGCCTGCCCGATGCTTTCGGTCCGCTTGGCCAGCTTGTCGCTTCCGGGTGCCGCCGTGGCGAGCCCGGAAAGGTCGCCCTTGATATCAGCCAGGAACACGGGCACTCCCGCGGTGGAGAGCTGTTCCGCCATCATGTGCAGGGTGACGGTCTTGCCCGTGCCGGTGGCGCCGGCCACGAGCCCGTGCCGGTTCATCATGGAAAGCGGCAGCCGGACCGGCGCGTCCTTGTGCAGTTCGCCGTCGACGATGGCTGCGCCCAGCTCGATGGTGGCACCCTCCAGGGCGTAGCCCTTTTGGATGGTGGTGACTTTCTCTGCAGTGGACTTGCTGGCCATGGCGCCAGCATAGCGGGAGGTGCCCGGACAGGATATGTGGACAGCATCACCGCACCGGGCAGAAATAACCCGGGCTCCGCCGTCGTTGTTCCCAACATGCCGGACCACCGCGAGGCCGGCAGCTGTGCAACCCCTACGAAAGGCCATCCCGCCGTGACTGTTCCCCTCTCCATCCTCGACCTGGCAACCATCGGCAAGGGCCAGACGGCGGCGGAGAGCTTTGCCGGGAGTGTCGCCATGGCGCAGCTGGCTGAGAAGCTCGGGTATCGGCGTGTCTGGTACGCCGAGCACCACAACATGTCCTCCATCGCGTCGTCGGCCACGTCCGTGCTGATCGCCCACGTCGCCGCGCACACGGACAGCATCCGGCTGGGGGCAGGCGGCGTGATGCTGCCCAACCATTCCCCGCTCACCATCGCCGAGCAGTTCGGCACCCTGGAGACCCTGCATCCCGGCCGGATTGACCTGGGCCTCGGCCGGGCACCCGGCAGCGACCAGAACACCATGCGGGCCCTGCGCCGTGACCCGCATTCCGCCGACACCTTCCCGCAGGATGTCCTGGAACTGCAGGGCTACCTGACAGGGCCCACCCGCGTGCAGGGCGTGGAGGCGACGCCGGGCAGGGGAACCAACGTGCCGCTTTACATCCTGGGTTCGTCCCTCTTCGGAGCGCGGCTCGCGGCCCAGCTCGGGCTGCCTTACGCCTTCGCCTCACACTTCGCGCCGAATGCGCTGCAGGACGCCGTCGCCCTGTACCGCCGGGAGTTCAAGCCGTCGGAGCAGCTGGCGGCGCCGCACGTCATCGCAGGGGTCAACGTGGTGGCCGCCGATGCCGCCTCCGACGCCCAGGAAATGCTGCGGGCAACCATGCGGGCACGCGTGTCGCTGTTCTTCGGCGGCGGGCGCCAGTTCACTGATGACGAGGCGGACATGATCCTGGACTCGCCGCAGGGGCAGCACGTGACGCAAATGATGAAGTATTCGGCCGTGGGCACCCCGGATGCCGTGCTGGATTACCTGGACGGCTTCGCCCGGCATGCCGACGCCGACGAGCTCATTGTGGCGCACCAAAGCACCGGAACGGCAGAGCGGCTCCGCTCGGTGGAGCTTCTGGCGGAGGCCGCGGGGCTCGTCCGCGTCTGACCGTCCGACGGGAGAAATTTTCTCCCGCACGAAGGAACGGGCCCGGCAAAGTTACACGCACGCAATAAACGGGATATTCAGGGGAAACGGCCGCGGCAGACACTTTAGGAGTCCAAGACCGATTGGGGATAATCCGAAGGATTGCCGCGCATGCCCACTCCTCTCAACCAGACCGTGGCCGACTCCGCACTGCTGACCAAATCCCTCCCGCTGGGCTTGCTGCGGGCCTTCGTCCAGTCCGAAGCGGCCGACGACGGGCTCACGCCCCAGCTGCTCGGCGAACTGAAAATCCTCGCCCGCACGCCGGGGCTGCTGGTTGCCTGTAATTACGGCGGAACGCTGTGTGCCGCCGAAGGCATCTCGACGGAGACGCTGCCGCTGGGCGGCGCGGCCATTGCCCTCCGGGCGCTGGCCGCGCTGCCCAACACGCACGCGGCCGTCATCTCAGGCCGCTCCCTGCGTGACCTGGCCGCCGTCTCCAGGCTTCCCGCCGAGGTCCATCTCGTGGGTTCGCACGGGGCGGAGTTCGACATGGGGTTCGCCCACGGACTGTCGCTGGCCACCGAGTCCGTGCTGCAGCAGGCCAACCAGGCACTGCTCGAAGCGGTGGGCGCCCACAAGGGCGTGAGCGTCGAACGGAAGCCCGTCGCGGTCTCGGTCCACACCAGGTCCGCCGCCCCCGACATTGTGGCCAAGTGCACCGCCAAGGCGGAGGAAGTTGCCCGGGCTTTCGGGCTGTTCTTCATTGTGGACGGCTCCGTCCTGGACCTTTCTGTGGTGCAGCCGTCCAAAGCCGAGGCCCTGGACCACCTCCGGGCGCGGCTGGGCGTGAGTGCCGCGCTGTACGCGGGTGATGCCATGAGCGACGAACTCGCCATGGAAACGCTTCGCGGCCCGGACATGGGGCTCTGGGTGGGCGACCTGCCGTCGCCGGCCAAGCACCGGCTGAAGGACCCGGAATCATTCGCGCGGGTGCTGGGGATCCTCTTCGAACTGCGCCGCTCGTGGCTTTTCGGTGAGGACGCGGTCGGCCTGGAACGGCACTCCATGATCGGAAATGGCTCCTCCACGGCACTGGTGACGCCCGACGCCAAGATCTGCTGGATGAGCCACCCGCTGCCGGATTCGGGCTCCCTCTTCGCGCATATCCTCGGCGGTGACGGCGCCGGGCACTTTTCCGTGGAGCCGGTTAAGGCGTCGAGGGTGCTGGGGCAGCGGTACGTGGACAGCACCATGATCGTGGAAACCCGGTGGGCGGACGTCACCGTGACCGACTATCTTGAACCAGCCCCGGAAGGCATCACCAGCCTCGTCCGGGTATTGTCCGGCACCGGCGCCGCAAGGATCGTCTTCGCACCCCGGCCGGACTACGCCAACGCGCCCTTCAGCATGGAGGCCCGCGCTGGCGAGCTGCACGTCGTCGGCACCTCCGACCCCATCATCCTGCTGGCACCCGGCGTCGGCTTCACCGTCACCTCGGACGGGCGGCACGCAACGGCCACCGCCGAGGTCAACCTGCAGCACGGACCGGTGGTCCTCATCCTCCGGTGCGGCGACACCGAAATACAGCAGCCGGCGTCCAACCGGGCGGTGACCGACGAAGCGGACCGCCGGGCCGCCGTCGCACATCACTCCCGGCGCTGGGTGCAGGGCCTGACGCTGCCGGGCGTGAAGCCATCGCTGGTGCGGCGCTCGGCACTGGTGCTGCGCGCGCTGGTCCACGAACCCACGGGCGCGGTGCTGGCCGCTCCCACCACCTCGCTGCCGGAGGGAATCGGCGGCACCCGCAACTGGGATTACCGCTACTGCTGGCTGCGTGACGGCTCCATGACCGTGAACGCCCTGCTGGACCTCGGGTCGACGGCGGAGGCGGAAGGATTCCTCAGGTGGCTGGCCGGCATCCTGGCCAACGCCCCGGGCCCGGAGTGGCTGCATCCGCTGTATTCGGTGACCGGGGCACCGCTGTCCACGGAAGCCATCATCGAGAGCCTGCCCGGATATGCGGGATCGCGTCCGGTCCGGATCGGCAACGCCGCGGACCATCAGGTCCAGCTGGACGTCTTCGGCCCGATTGCCGAGCTGATTCACGGGCTGAGCGAGGCGCAGGAGTCGCTGGCGGAGGGACACTGGGAACTGCTGGTCCAGATGGCCAGTGCCGTGCTGGCCCGGTGGCACGAGCCCGACCACGGCATCTGGGAAGCGCGCCGCGCTCCACGGCACCACGTCTACACCAAGGTGATGTGCTGGGTCACGCTGGACAGGGCGCTCCGTACCGCCGAACGCCACGGCCGCAGCCCCCATCCTGCCTGGGCGGAGATCGCCGCCACCATCCGCGACGAGGTTCTCCGCGAGGGGTGGGATGACAGTTCAGCGTCCTACACCGTGGCCTACGACAGCCCCGACCTTGACGCCGCGGTCCTGCACATCGGGCTGTCCGGCCTGCTCGACGTCAGTGACCAGCGGTTCCTGGACACCGTCACGGCCGTGGAGCGGGAACTCCGGGTGGGCCCCACGGTGTTCCGGTACAAGTACGACGACGGCCTGCCGGGCTTGGAGGGCGGGTTTCACATCTGCACCACGTGGCTGATTGAGGCTTACGTGGCGGTGGGCCGGATCGCCGAGGCCTGGGACCTCTTTGACCAGCTGGTTAACCTGTTCGGGCCCACCGGGCTGCTTCCTGAGGAGTACGATCCGGGCACCGAGACTCACCTGGGAAACCACCCCCAGGCGTACTCGCACCTTGGGTTCATCCGCTGTGCCCGGCTCCTGGACCGGCACCAGCGGGGCTGACTCGGGGCGTGGGCCGGTTGCCTTCGCTGCGGGGTGCTTTACGCCCGGGAGGCGGCGAAGATCTCCGGCGCCCGGCCTTCCCCGGTGGCAAGGTCCGCAAGGATCCGGCCCACCACCGGCGTGAACTTGAAGCCGTGCCCTGCGAAGCCGGCCCCGATGACCACAGGCCCGACCCGGTCCAGCACAAAGTTGTGGTCCGGGGCGGTTGTGTAGGTGCAGCTGATGTCGGTCATGGCGTCGGCGTCCACGCCGGGCAGCCAGTCCCTCGCGTACTGCTGGAGGGCTGCCCGCTGGCGCGGTTCGGGCAGGTAGGACCTCCGGTCCGGATCCACCACGGGCCCCACGCCATGCCAGCCCGCTTTGACGCCTTCGCCGGGGGTCAGCATGCCGTACACGGGGGAGTAGAAGCCGGCGTAGTCGCCGCCCTCGCCGGGGAAGTGGTTGAAGCCCGGCCAGGTGGCGCCGTCGTCGCTGATGCCGAAGTGGGCCGGCTGCTCCTGGGTGACGGTCAGTCGCGGCGTCATGACGGAGCCGGCGAGCAGCTTGGAGGTCCAACCGCCCGCGGTGACCACCGCCTGCCGGGCGGTGAGCACCTCCGTCCGGCCGTCGTCGTCCACGGTGAGCCGGGCGCCGTCGTCGAGTATTTCCAGCCCCACCACCTTCACGCCGTGCCGGATTTCTGCGCCGTTCCGTGCCGCGCTCCGCTGGAACGCCGGAAGGGCGGCCTCGGGGTTGAGCTGGCCGCCGTCGGGCATGTGGAGCACCTGCTGGTCGAAGCGGATGCCGCGCCAGCGCTCTCCGGCTTCGGCGAGCGGAACGAAGTCCGCCCGCAGGCCGGCGCTGTTCAGGGCTGCGTGGATCTCGCCGAGGCGCGGGTCGGGGCCGTGGTTGACGACGCCGGTGCGCGCCAGCAGCTGTTCGCCGCTCTCGTTTTCGAGCTCGGCCCAGAGCTTCAGAGTTTCGGCCAGCATGCCGACGTACTCGGGCTCGGCGTAGGCAAGGCTCAGGTTCCGGGTGGCGCCGTGCGAAGCGCCCTTCAGGTGGCCGGGCGCGAATTGCTCGAGCAGGGTCACGTCACGCCCGCGCGCGGCCAGCGCCCAGGCGGCAGCCGAACCCATGGCTCCGCCTCCGATGATCACGGTGTCCAGGGTGGTGTTCAAGGTTTCCTCCAGTTCGGGCGGCAGCCGCGGGGCGGTCGGGGATAAAGCAGCTGTTATGCCAGCAGCAGGGCCACACCGATCATCGCAAGCACGGCGACGATCGTGGTGATGAGAACGGTGTCCTTGGCGACCGTGAGCCCGGCTTTGTAGCGGCTGGCGGCGACAAACACGTTCTGCGCCGTTGGCAGGGCGGACGTGACCACGACGGCGAACAGGTCGGCGCCATCCAGTCCGAGGGCGAAGCGCGCAAAGACGTACGCAATTGCCGGGTGCACAAAGAGCTTGAAGCCACTGGCCAGCAGGGTATCGGTTCTCCGGCCTGCATCCGCCTGCAGGGGCTTTGACCCGTTCAGGCTCATGCCGAAGGCCATCAGCATGGCCGGAATGGCGGCGCCGCCGATCAGATGGATGGGCTCCAGAAGCAACGGCGGAACCTGGAAGCCTGTGCCGGCGACCAGCAGGCCAAGGGCCGAGCCGACGATCATGGGGTTTTTCACGATCAGCATCAGGAACCGCAGCGGCGTGGTGCGGTGCGAGCTGGTGGTGGCATCGAGGGCCATGAGGAACAGCGGCGTGAAAAACGCCAGCTGGAAGATCAGCAGGGGAGCGACATGGCTGGCGTCACCGAGGACGTACACCGCAATGGGGATGCCGAGGTTGGCGGAGTTGGCCAGCGAGGCGCTCATGGAGGACATCAGCGATTCCGGAACGGAGCGCTTGAGCAGGAACCGGACGATGACAAAAAACAGGGCGGCGGTGCTGACGGCGCCGACGGCCGCCACGAGCAGCGGGGGGGGCGAACACGTCGCGCAGGCTCGCCTTGCTCAGCGTTTCGAAAAGCAGGGCGGGACTGGCCACGAAGAAGGTCAGCCCGCTCAGGACCTGCCGGGCATTCTCGCCGAGGATCCTGCGTCTGCCTACGAACATGCCCACCAGAATGATGGACCAGACCACGAAGAAGCCTGCGAGGACGCCTAGCACGCCGGTGCCACCGGGGGCAGGCTGGGGCAGGGGACGGCATCCACCATCCCAGCCTAATCATATTTATTCGGCCGCGGCTCACCTTGTGGCAGGGATCTCGCCGTGGCGTTGCTGTCCCTAGCTGAGCGCGGCGTTGTTGAGCGCGAACGGCGGCCGCAGCAGCCCCGGCGTGAGGCCTTCCGCGGGATCGTTGCCCAACTGGATGACGCGGTTGTCCTTGTCCACGTGGACAACCCTGGGCTCGTACGCTTTGGCTTCCTCGGTGGTCATCTGGGCGTAGGTGATCAGAATGACAGTGTCGTTCTCGTGCACCAGGTGCGCCGCGGGGCCGTTGATCCCGATGACGCCGGAACCGCGCTCGCCGGCGATGGTGTAGGTCTCGAGGCGGGCACCGTTGGTGACGTCCACAATCGCCACGAGCTCGCCGGGCAGGATGTCGGCAGCATCGAGCAGGTCCAGGTCAACGGTGACTGAACCCACGTAATGCAGGTCCGCGTGCGTGACGGTGGCCCGGTGGATTTTGGACTTAAACATTGTGCGGTTCATAACGTCAACAGTCTAACGCCGGGGTCAACGCTTGGCTGTGAGCCAGGGAACACCCCGTCATACCGCTTCGCCGCCGGTTGCCGCTCCTTCAGGTGCTGCAGGTGCTGCGGGGGCGCCGGAGGCGTCCGCTCCGGTATCGATTTCCTGGGCCGCGGCAATGGAGGCGGCAGTGGAGGCCAGGATTTCACGGGCCGCGAGGATGGCCGGCCGCTGCGCCCCCGAGCGCCGAACCGACGTGAAGACGGTCCGCCTTGGCTTGCCGGGAAGGTCCAGCAGCTGGGCTGTGGTGCCCCGGCCGGTCCACACCAGATCCGGCATCAGGGCGACGGCGTTCCCCGACTCGATCAGGCGGATCTGGGCCTGCAGGTCCGCCGTTTCAAAGCGGACGTCGGGCTCGAAGCCTGCACTCCGGCAGGCCTGCTCGGCCCAGTGGCGCGATGCCGCACCGCGCGGTTCCATCACCCAGGGCATCTCTGCCGTGTCCGCCAGCGCGCCGACTTTGGGCCTGCCCTCGGCGGCCGGCGGAACGGCGAGGCGAATGGCGTCACTGGTGAGGCGTACCCGGTCCAGCTCCGGGTAGCGCGGCGCGGCGTGGCCGGGATACTGCTCGGCGATGACCAGGTCGAAGTCGCGGGCCCAGGTTTCATGCAGCGCCGTCTCGGGCTCGCGCTGGGTCATCTCGATCCGGACGTCGGGGTAGGTCGCGGCGAGCCGGGTCAGCGCGTCCGGCATGAGGGCCAGTGCGGCGGACTGGAAGACGGCGATCCGCACCGTCCCGGAGACGGTGGTCAGCGACGCCGCCAGATCCGCCTCGGCCTGCTCCAGGGTTTCCAGCAGATGGGCAGTGTGCGCCACCAGCACCTCGGCCTGCGGGGTCAGTTGCACGCGGCGGCCGGTTTTCCTGAGCAGTTCCACCCCTACTTCCTTCTCAAGCAGGGCCAACTGTTGGGACACTGAGGAGGGACTGTACTGCAGGGCTGCTGCCACCTCGGCCAGCGTGCCCCGGATCTTCAGCTCGCGGAGCAGCCTCAACCGGCGAACATCAAGCATGGGCTGTTCCTTGGGTTGCATAACTGAATAGTTGGACTAACGAATACTGGTTAGAAGTATGCACTTTATCTAATGCAACACTGCTTGCATACTGAACAGATTGAGTTACCCCCATCACTGGGCGAAATGATGGGCCGCACCTACGCAGGAGTCCCGATGAGTACAACAGATCCCTCGCAGTCAATCCTGAGGCGCAAGCCGATTGACGACATCGAAGTAGAGAACAAGCACAGCGGGCTATTCAGGTCCCTCGGACTTTGGCAGCTGACGGCCATCGGCGTCGGCGGCATCATCGGCGTCGGCATCTTTTCCCTTGCCGGCCTTGTGGCGCACGGAAGCGCCGACACTCCGGGCGTGGGGCCTGCAGTGCTCATTTCCTTCCTGGTCGCCGGCCTTGCCTCGGCCGCGGCGGCGCTCTCCTACGCGGAGTTCGCCGGAATGATCCCGCGTGCCGGCTCGGCCTACACCTATGGCTACGTTGCCCTCGGCGAAATCATCGGCTGGTTCATCGGCTGGGACCTGCTGCTCGAATACATAGCCATCGTGGCCGTGGTGGCCATCGGCATCTCCGGCTACTTTGACGCCTTCCTGTCCGGCATCGGAATCCACATGCCGGCATGGATGACGTCCACGGCCGACGAAGGGAAGGGCGGCATCGTCAACATTCCCGCCATCCTTGTCTGCCTGCTGGTTACCTGGATCCTCTCCCGCGGCACCAAGACTTTCGGCCGCTTTGAACTCGTGGCCGTAGCAATCAAGGTCCTGCTGATTCTCTTCATCATTGGCCTCGGCGTCTTCTACATCAACACCGAGAACTTCAACCCGTTCATGCCCAGCGGCTTCGGCCCGGTCCTGGCCGGTGCGGCAACCGTGTTCTTCGCGGTCTTTGGATACGACGCCATGAGCACCGCGGCCGAGGAGGCCACTGACGGCAAGAAGCACATGCCGAAGGCGATCATCCTGTCCCTGGTCATCGCCATGCTCCTCTACGTTGCCGCGACCCTCGTGCTGACCGGCATGCAGAACTACCGCGACATCGATCCCGCGGCAGGTTTCGCCTCGGCGTTCACCGGCGTCGGGCTTCCTGTCATCGCCACCATCATCTCCGTCTTCGCGGTGCTGTCCATCCTCACCGTGATGCTCACATTCCTCCTCGGCGTCACCCGCGTGTGGTTCTCCATGAGCCGCGACGGCCTCCTCCCCGGCTGGTTCTCGAAGACCGACCGCCACGGCACCCCGCAGCGCGTGACCTGGATCGGCGGCATCGCGTCCGCGCTCCTGGCCGGCGTGTTCCCCATCAAGGCCGTTGCCGACCTCACCAACATCGGCATCCTCGCGGCGTTCGTGGTGGTGTGCGTTTCCGTGATCATCTTCCGCTACACAAAGCCGGATGCCCCGCGCACCTTCCGCCTGCCGCTGATGCCGGTGGTCCCCGCGTTCGGCGTTCTGGCGTCCGCCTTCCTGATGTTCCAGCTGCATTGGGAGACCTGGATGCGTTTCGGCATCTGGCTCCTGGTCGGCCTGGTGATCTACTTCGCCTACGGCAAGCGGCACTCGCTGATGAACCCGAACAGCCCGCGGCACGACGAAGCGGTGGAGATGCACACGCCGGTGTAGCCCCGTCGCCCCTTGCGCGCCATACCCCCGACCCTCCCGCACCCCAGGTGCGGGAGGGTTCGTTCTTTGGCGGCGGGATGTGAGGGGGCGTTTAAAGTTCGACGGCGAAAGCTGAGGGAGCGTTTGAGGTCAGCGACGCTCCATCAGCTCCTGCAGGTTTTTCCCTGACGCTTCCTCACCTCCTGCCGGGAATTTCCAAACGCGTCCTCACCTCCTGCCGTCGCGAGTGCCGGGGCCGCGATGCAGGGCTTACGAAGGGCTTCCAGAACGATCGGTATTTCTAATGTGTATTGCTAAGGAAAGGTCGCTTTATCTTAAGAGAAGTGAGGCCCATACTGATGGATAAGACGATCAAATCGCACTGAAAGAACGAGGAAAGCCATGACCAACACCGCAACGGATCACCGCGTGCAGGCAGGCAAGGGCGCCGCTGTCACCGGCACCGTCGCCACCCCCTCGGCAGGGTCTGACGTCGCTGAAGCGACCGCCCTGGCCAATGACGCAATCGCCCTCGTCCGCCGCTGGCTGACCGAAGCCGCGAAGATGCCCGTGGATGCCTCCGCAGAGCAGCTCGCCGGCGTCCTCAAGGACCCGAACGGCCTGGACTTCACCGTGGGCTTCGTGGATGGCGTGGTCCGTCCCGAGGACCTGCACGTGGCCGCCCGCAACCTTGCCGCCCTGGCCCCGAAGGTTCCCGCTTTCCTGCCCTGGTACATGCGCAAGGCCGTCCAGGCCGGCGGTGTCATGGCACCGGTCCTGCCGCAGGTTGTCATCCCGGTGGCCCGCAAGGTCCTGCGCGAGATGGTGGGCCACCTCATCGTTGACGCCACCGACTCCAAGCTGGGCCCGGCCATCGCCAAGATCCGCAAGGACGGTATCAAGCTCAACGTCAACCTGCTCGGCGAGGCCGTCCTGGGCGAGCACGAGGCCTCCCGCCGGCTCGAGGGCACCCATGCGCTGCTGGCCCGCCCCGACGTGGACTACGTCTCCATCAAGGTGTCCTCCACCGTGGCCCCGCACTCCGCCTGGGCCTTCGACGAAGCCGTGGAGCACGTCGTCGAAAAGCTCACCCCGCTGTTCGCCCGTGCCGCCTCCTTCCCCAACCCCAAGTTCATCAACCTGGACATGGAGGAGTACAAGGACCTGGACATGACCATCGCGGTCTTCACCCGGATCCTGGACAAGCCCGAGTTCAAGAACCTGGAAGCCGGCATCGTGCTCCAGGCCTACCTTCCTGACGCCCTTGCCGCCATGATCCGGCTGCAGGAATGGGCTGCCGCCCGCCGCGCCGACGGAGGCGCCGCCATCAAGGTCCGCGTGGTCAAGGGTGCCAACCTGCCCATGGAGCAGGTGGAAGCCTCGCTGCACGACTGGCCGCTGGCCACCTGGGGCACCAAGCTCGACTCCGACATCAACTACAAGCGCGTCATCAACTACGCGCTGCACCCGGACCGGATCGGCAACATCCGGATCGGCGTCGCCGGCCACAACCTGTTCGACATCGCCTTCGCCTGGCTGCTGGCCAAGAAGCGCGGCGTTGAGTCGGGTATCGAATTCGAGATGCTCCTCGGCATGGCGCAGGGCCAGGCTGAAGCCGTGAAGAAGGACGTCGGTTCCCTGCTGCTCTACACGCCCGTAGTGCACCCGGCCGAATTCGACGTCGCCATCGCCTACCTGATCCGCCGCCTCGAAGAGGGCGCCAGCCAGGAAAACTTCATGTCCGCCGTCTTCGAGCTCAGCGAAAACGAAGGGCTCTTCGAGCGCGAAAAGCAGCGCTTCCTGTCCTCCCTGGAAGAGCTCGACGACGAGGTGCCGGCGCCCAACCGCCTGCAGAACCGCAGCCAGCCGGCAGAGCTGATGCCCCGCACCGGCTTCCAGAACACCCCGGACACGGATCCGTCCCTGCCGGCGAACCGCGACTGGGGCCGGGCGATCCTGGAGCGCGTTCCGGCATCGACCCTGGGCAACGCCTCCGTTGAAGCCGCCACCATAATAGACGCGGACACCCTCAACACGGTGATTGAAACCGCCGTCGAGAAGGGCAAGGCCTGGGGTGCGCTGTCCGGTGCCGAACGCGCCGAAATCCTGCACCGCGCCGGCGACGTCCTCGAGGCCCGCCGCGCGGAGCTGCTCGAGGTCATGGCCAGCGAAACCGGCAAGACCATCGACCAGGGCGACCCCGAGGTCAGCGAGGCCGTTGACTTCGCCCACTACTACGCGGAATCCGCCCGCAAGCTCGACGACGTCGACGGCGCCACCTTCGTTCCGGCAAAGCTGACCGTGGTCACCCCGCCGTGGAACTTCCCCGTGGCCATCCCCGCCGGTTCCACGCTCGCGGCACTCGCCGCCGGCTCCGCCGTCGTGATCAAGCCCGCCAAGCAGGCCTGCCGCAGCGGTGCCGTGATGATCGAGGCCCTGTGGGAGGCAGGCGTCCCGCGCGACGTGCTCACCATGGTGCAGCTGGGCGAACGCGAGCTCGGCCAGCAGCTCATCTCACACCCTGCCGTGGACCGCGTGATCCTCACCGGCGGCTACGAGACCGCTGAGCTGTTCCGCTCCTTCCGCAAGGACCTGCCGCTCCTGGCAGAAACCAGCGGCAAGAATGCCATCATCGTCACCCCCAGCGCGGACCTGGACCTCGCCGCGAAGGACGTTGCCTACTCCGCCTTCGGCCACGCCGGCCAGAAGTGCTCGGCGGCCTCCCTGGTGATCCTGGTGGGCTCCGTGGCCACCTCGAAGCGGTTCCGCAACCAGCTGATCGACGCCGTGACCTCCCTGAAGGTGGGTTACCCGCAGGATCCCACCAGCCAGATGGGTCCGATCATTGAACCGGCCAAGGGCAAGCTGCTCAACGCGCTGACCACCCTCGGCGAGGGCGAGAACTGGGCCGTCGAGCCCCGCAAGCTCGATGACAGCGGCCGGCTCTGGAGCCCGGGCGTGCGCTACGGCGTCAAGCGCGGATCCTACTTCCACCTCACCGAGTTCTTCGGTCCGGTCCTCGGCGTCATGACCGCGGACACCCTGGAAGAGGCCATCGCCATCCAGAACCAGATCGAGTACGGTCTCACCGCCGGCCTGCACTCCCTCAACACCGATGAACTCGGCGTATGGCTGGACACCATCCAGGCAGGCAACCTCTACATCAACCGCGGCATCACCGGTGCCATCGTGCAGCGCCAGCCGTTCGGCGGCTGGAAGAAGTCGGCGGTTGGCGCCGGCACCAAGGCAGGCGGCCCCAACTACCTTGCCGGCCTCGGTGACTGGACCAGCGCCGAAAGCACGCACGGCGCGGCGGCGGGCATTGCCAACCGCCGGGTGCAGCGGCTCGTGGATGCCGTGAAGGGCGAACTCAGCGCCGCCGACACTGAGGCGCTGGAACGGGCACTCGGTTCCGACGCCCTCGCCTGGGCGGACGAATTCGGCACCGCCAAGGACGTCTCCAAGCTGAGCGCCGAGCGGAACATCTTCCGTTACCGTGCGCTGCCGGTCACCGTCCGGCTGTCCGACGGCGAACCCCTCCGGGCGCTCGTCCGTACAGTAGGCGCCGGCGTACTTGCCGGCGCGCCGCTCACCGTCTCCTCCGGCGTCGAACTTCCCGCCCAGCTGCGTGCGGTGCTCACCGGACTGGACATCCCCGTAACGGTGGAGGACGACGCCGCGTGGCTGGCATCCGCGGGCCGTCTCGCCGCGGCGGGCAAGCTGTCCGGCGGACGGATCCGCCTGATCGGCGGCTCTGCTTCCGATCTCGCCGAAGCCACCGGCGGCCGTCCGGACCTGGCGATCTACGCCCACGAGGTGACGGAGGCCGGCCGGATCGAGATGCTGCCGTTCCTGCACGAGCAGGCAGTCAGCATCACGGCGCATCGGTTCGGCACGCCCAACCACCTCTCCGATTCACTGATCTAGGACTACCGCATCTAGGACCGCCGCACTGCCCTTCGCCGAACCATCCCGGCGAAGGGCAGGGCTAAGGCAAACAGAACGGGCGGGCACCACCAGGTGCCCGCCCGTTCTATTTGCCTGTTGTTGCCCTAACCCAAATACCAGCCAGGTGGAGCCCATGATGCGGGAACGCTGTGTGCGGAAAAGTCCTCGCAGCGCGTGCAGGTGTATGCGACTTCGCCCAGCTTCCGGACGGTGCCGTCCTGGCGGTGCTTGGCGGGCACGAAGGACTCAAGGTAGATGAACTCGTCAGTTCCGCACTTTTCGCAGTTCGGCTGGCCGACGTATTCGGCGTCTACGGTCATGGAGTGGCGGGTATAGCGGGGGTTTGCGGCTGTGGTCACGGCATACCTATCCCGGACACGGCGGGCGTCCTTGCCAAGCCTGTCCGTTTTCGAAACCTGCATGTTGACAGCCGCTGCATGACCGCAACAGTCACAGCATAGGCCAGCTGCGAACCGTTATCAATCATTTTCCTGCGGAAGCACTGCCCCCGCCCGCCGCCGGACCCTGCCCAACGCCGCTGAAAAGGCCGCGGTGACGCGGCGCAGCTTGCTAAACCGGCTTCTTGAGGGTCCTTCCCATGATGGCCTGGGTCAGGGCGTCGATGACCTCGGCGTTCGCCAGCGGGTTCCTGATCAGCGTGAAGTCGACGTCCCCCACGGGTGGCAACTCGAAGCGGCGGGTAATGATTTTCAGGTCCTCCGGCACCAGCGAGGACGGCATCACGGCCACGCCGATCCCGGCCCGGACGGCCGCCAGCACGCCGCTGATCTGCTTGGTGGTGCACGTGATGCGCCACGTCCGGCCCACGGATTCGAGGGCGTCGATGGCAAGCTTGCGGCTCAGGCTGGGCGCCGGATAGGCGATCAGCGGGACGGGATGGCCCGGCTCGAGAGCAGTCTGTTCGAGGCCCACCCAGGAAAAGGTGTCGTGCTGGACCACCGTGCCGTCCTTGGCGCCGGCAACCCACTTCACGAAGACGAGGTCCAGCTGGCCGGAATTCAGCCGCTTGTACAGCTGGTCGCTCTGGCCGACCGTGAGTTCGAGGTTGATCTGCGGGTAGATCTGGCGGAACTCGCGCAGGATGCGCGGCAGGCCGGTGATGGCGAGGTCGTCTGCGGTGCCGAAGCGCAGCCGCCCTCGCATGGCGGAGCCGGAAAAGTAGCGGGCGGCGGCATCGTGGGCGGCGAGGATGCTGCGGGCAAAGCCGGCCATGGCGTCGCCGTTGTCCGTGAGCCTGACGTCCCTCGTGTCCCGGCTGATGAGCGTCCGCTTCGCGGCAACCTCGAGTTTGCGGACGTGCTGGCTGACCGTCGGCTGGGCCAGTCCCAGCCGTTCCGCGGCCTTGGTGAAGCTCAGCGTTTCGGCAACGGCGAGGAAGGAGCGGAGCTGCGCCGGGTCGAACATGCGGCCTCCTGTGCCGGGGATGTCATTACGATCAGCAATGATACTTATAGGAGCAATACCCTTCCACAATCAGAGCTGGCCGCCATAGCGTTGAGGGCATCCCCGTCGGCCCGCTCACCTGAGGAACCTCTGTGACACCCCCACCGCCGCCCCTGGCCTCCGTCACCCAAACCGTCGCCGTCGTCAGTGAACGCCTTCCATGGCGGCACACCTTCATCTCACTCCGGGTTCCCAACTTCAGGCTCTTCGCCGCCGGGCACTTCATTGCCGTCATTGCCATCTGGATGCAGCGCATCGCCCAGGACTGGCTGGTGCTCCAGCTCTCGGGCTCGGTGACCGCCGTCGGCATCACGGTGGCGTTGCAGTTCCTGCCCTCGCTTCTGCTGGGACCGTGGGGCGGAATGGTGGCCGACCGGTTCTCCAAGCGCAGGATCCTCATTCTGTGCCAGTCCGCCGCCGCTGTCCTGGCCGCCGCGCTCGCCGCCCTGGCGCTCACCGGACGGATCGAGGTGTGGCACGTCTACATCATCGCCCTGGTGCTCGGGCTGGTCACCGTGCTGGACCAGCCCGCCCGGCAGGTCTTCGTTCACGAGCTGGTGGGGCCACGGTTCCTGCGCAACGCCATCAGCGTTAACTCCACGACGTTCCAGCTGGGCGGCCTGATCGGTCCGGCGATCGCCGGGGTGCTGCTGACTGCCGTCGGGGCCGGCTGGGCCTTTGCGGCCAACGCCGCCGCCTGCTGCTCCACGGTGGCCATGCTCCTGCTGCTGCGCCGCGACGAGCTGTTCGTCAGCACGCCGGCGCCCAAGTCCAAGGGGATGCTGCGCGAGGGCCTGCGGTATGCCCTGAGCAAGCCCACCATCTACTGGCCGTGGCTCATGGTGGGCTTCATCTCCGTGTTCGCCATGAGCCTGCCGGTGCTGCTCGCCGCCTTCGCGGACCGGGTGTACTTCATTGGCGCAGGCGGTTACGGCATGCTGAATGCCCTCGTGGCACTCGGGGCGCTGGCCGGGGCGGTGGCCTCCACCCGGCGCCGGCAGCTCAGGCTGCGTTCGGTGGTTCTGGCGGCCGGCATGTACGGGCTGATGCTGTGCCTATCCGCCGCCGTCCCCACCCTGCCACTCTTCGGCGCCGCGCTGGTGCTGTCCGGGTTCTGGTGCCTGATGTTCCTCACCGCGTCCAACCAGCTGGTGCAGACCAGCTCCAACATGGGCATCCGGGGCCGCGTGATGAGCCTGTACATCATGGTGCTCATCGGCGGCCAGGCCCTCGGCGGGCCCATGATCGGATTCATCGCCGAGCATCTGGATCCGCACGCGGGGCTTCTGGTGGCCGGAGGGGTGCCGGCGCTCGCGGCGGTGACTGTCGCCGTCGTCCTTGCCCGCAAAGGCGAGCTGACGCTCAAGGTGGACCTGCGGAACCGGCGGGGCCCGCTGCGGGTGGTGCGCCGGGCGGCGTGACGGCAACGGCGGGCTGGTGGAACCGGGCACCCTGAAGGGGCGGATTGGAGCGGCTGACGGGAATCGAACCCGCGTATCGAGCTTGGGAAGCTAGCGCTCTACCATTGAGCTACAGCCGCAGTCGCACCGGAAACTGCCCGGGGCAGAACCTAGCTTAGCGCAGTTGGGCGCCCGCGCCGGCCAACCGGAACCCAAGACCCTTGCGCGTCGGCCAACCGGCCCGGAAGGCCTCCCCGTAACTGTTCGGTAAAGGCCCGGGCGGTGCGCCGCCGTGGGGCGCGCAGATGGCTATTCTGAATCTCGTAAGCTGCGGTACCGGGGAAACGGGCTACGCAAGGCAGACCCACGTCGGAAAAGGATCCCCATGGCAGGTGCAGAACACGAGGTCCTCGTTGCGCGCGACGCCATGACGGTTTATTCATTCCTCCTGGACGGCCGCAACCTCCCCAGCTGGCAGTCCGGCGTCCGGAGCGCAGGGCTCAGTTCGGGCAGTGCCGGGAGTGTGGGAGCCCGGTACCAGGTGACCATGGACGGACCCCGGGGACGCCCGGTGGCACGCGATTACGAGATCACCCATGCGCGGACCGGCGCCGAAATCCAGTTCCAGGTGGTGGCCGGCCCGTCGTTCCTGCGCGGGGGCTTCTACCTGAGCACCGAAGGCGCCGGAACCCGCGTGCGGTTCGCGCTGGAGGCACCCGCAAAGGGTTTCTGGAGCTTCGTCCGCCCGGCATACCGGGGCCGGCTCCGTGCGGCCGTTGATCAGCTGGAGCGGCTGCCGGGTGTTATCGAAGAACGCACGATCGCGGACTGAGATTTCCGCTTTCGGCCGGAATGGTATTTTTGAGGGTGTGCTGATCTCTGACCGCGACATTCGTGCCGAAATTGATTCCGAACGGATCGTCCTCGACCCGTACGAGGCCGCGATGGTCCAGCCGTCCTCGGTGGATGTCCGGATTGACCGCTATTTCCGGCTGTTCGACAACCACAAGTACGCCCACATCGACCCCGCCGAAGAGCAGCCCGAGCTGACCCGGCTGGTGGAGGTGGAGGAGGGCGAACCGTTCATCCTGCACCCCGGTGAGTTCGTGCTCGGCTCCACCTACGAAACCGTCACGCTGCCGGACGACATCGCAGCGCGCCTCGAAGGAAAGTCCTCGCTCGGCCGCCTCGGCCTGCTGACGCACTCCACGGCCGGCTTCATCGACCCCGGCTTCTCCGGGCACGTCACCCTGGAACTGTCCAACATGGCCACGCTGCCCATCAAGCTGTGGCCGGGAATGAAGATCGGCCAGCTCTGCTTCTTCCGGCTGTCCTCCGCGGCGGAATACCCCTACGGATCGGGGGAGTACGGCAACCGGTACCAGGGCCAGCGCGGGCCCACCGCCAGCCGCAGCCACCTGAACTTCCACCGCACGGACATTTAGCGGCCGCGTTCTTGCGCTCAGGCCGGGACGGCCTGGGGCCGCGCCGGGCGGGAGAACTTCTTGACCAGCGGTTCGACGTAGCGGGCAGCGAGCGGGCCAAGGACCGCCATAAGCAGGACGTAGGCCGTGGCCAGCGCGGCGAGCTCGTCCGTAACCGCTCCTGACGTCACGGCGAGCCCGGCGATGACAATGGAGAATTCGCCGCGGGCTATCAGGGCCGCTCCTGCACGGAAGCGGCCCGGACGTGCGATGCCTGCCTGCTTGGCGGCCCAGACACCGGTGATGATCTTGGTGGCCGCCGTGAGGACCGCGAGGACAAGCGCCCACCCCAGCACCGGAGGGATGGAGGCGGGGTCCGTATTGAGCCCGAACGCCACGAAGAAGATAGCGGCAAAAAGGTCCCGCAGCGGCTCCAGTATTCGTGTTGCGCTGTGGGCCGTGGCGCCGGAAATCGCGATGCCGAGCATGAAGGCACCCACCGCGGCGGACACCTGCAGCGCGGCCGCCACACCCGATACCAGCAGGGCGGCCCCGAGCAGGTTCAGCAGGAAAACCTCGGAGTTCTCGCTGTGCACGGCTTTGGAAACGTGGTGCCCGTGCCGCAGGGCAACGAGCAGCACCACGGTGACGACTGCCAGCGAGACACCCACGGTCTGCAGGCCGCCCAGGAAGCTGACCCCGGCAAGCGTGGCGGTGAGGATGGGCAGGTAAACCGCCATGGCCAGGTCTTCGAAGACCAGGATGGAGAGGACTACCGGCGTCTCGCGGTTACCGATACGGCCAAGGTCCGTGATGACCTTGGCCGCTATGCCCGACGACGATATATACGTGACGCCGCCCATAACCATGGCGCCGACTACCCCCCACCCCAGAAGGGCAGCCAGGGCGGCGCCAGGAGCGAAATTCAGCACGAAGTCCAGGATGCCGGCCTTCCACGACCTGCGGAGGCCGGTCACGAGTTCCGTTGCCGTATATTCCAGTCCGAGCATAAGCAGGAGCAGGATGACGCCGATCTCACCGGAGAGGTGGGAAAACTCCTTCATGCCGCTCAGCTCCACCACGCCGCCCGCACCGAAGCACAGTCCGCCGACCAAATACAGCGGAATGGGGGACATTCCGATGCGCCCTGCCAGCCTCGCCAACAGGCCGAGGGAGAACACGACTGCCCCCAGTTCGATGAGCGACAGGGCCACGCGGTCCATGAGGGTCAGCCGTTGCGCAGGATATCGGCCGCCGTGTCCAGGCCTTCTTGCGTGCCGACGGCGACCAGCAGGTCACCGGGGTGAAGAACGACGTCGGGACCCGGCGACGGGACCACCTCGCCTTCACGCATGATCGCCACAATGGAAACGCCGCACCGGGTGCGGATGCGGGCTTTGCCCATGGGCTGGTTCTGGAACGGCGAGTCCGCGGCGATGGAGAACTGCCGCGTGGAGATGCCGGGAACCTCCCGGTGGGCCTCGGTCAGGGTCATGGCAATGTGCTGGCCTCCCAGCAGATTGCCCAGGCATGCCGCTTCCTCGCTGGTCAGCGGAATCGAGGCCTGGCAGGTGTCGGGGTCATCCCAGGTGGAGACGAACAGCTCGGTCTGGCCCTCGCGCAGCTCCACCACCCCGATCCGCCGGCCGGATGCAGTCATGAAGTCCTTGCGCCGGCCCAGGCCCGGGAGGTCTGTCTCTTCCATTTGCATACCATCAGCCTAGTCCGCGAACCTGCGATTTCGGTTGGAACTGTGCGCCCTGTGTGGGGCCGCAAGTGTCCGTTCGCACTGGTGCGGGACTTAGGCCTGCGGGACGACGGCGATCTCGGCTTCGCTGGGGGCCTTCACCGGCAGGAGGACCAGCAGGCCGGCGAGCAGCACCACCATGATGCCCAGGATGCCCCACCGCTGCGCTTCCCCCTCGGCCACCAGGGGAGTGGCAACGGTGATGCACAGGGTGAACAGGGCGGGAGCGAGGAAGCTGACGGCGCGGCCGGTGGTCGCGTACAGGCCGAACAGCTCGCCGGATTCGCCCTGCGGCGCCAGCCGGGCCAGGTATGCGCGGGAGGAGGACTGGGCAGGGCCCACGAAGAGGCAGAGGAACAGGCCGAACACCCAGAACGTCGTGGCCCCGGACCATGCCATACCGAAGAACGTGTGGCTGTCATTGCCCAGCACCAGGATCATTGTTCCGGCCACCAGCAGGCCGGTGAGGGAACCGATAATCACGGCCTTGGGTCCCACCTTGTCATCCAGGAAGCCCCCGATTATCGCGCCGAGGGCCGCCACGACGTTCCCGAAGATGGCGAAGAAGATGACCTGCGGCAGGGCGAATCCGAAGGTGCCGGCGGCAATGATCCCGCCGAAGGTGAAGACCGCCGCCAGTCCGTCCCGGAAGATGGCGCTGGCCAGGAGGAAGAAGATGGTGTGCGGGCTGGTCCGGTAGATCGCCCTGATCCTGCGGGCCAGCAGCCCGTAGGATGCCAGGAAGCCGAGTCCGGCGGCCCGCTTTGGCTTGGGAAGCTCAGGAACGGCGAACATCACCGGCAGCGCGAAGATGAAGAACCACAGCGCGGAAAACACCGCCACCAGCCGGATGTTGAGGCTGTCCTGGGTTGAGGCGCCGAACCACTCGAAGCTCGGCTGCACGAAGAGCTGCAGCACAATGAGCAGGGCCACGATGCCGCCGAGGTAGCCCATGCCCCAGCCGAACCCGCTGATCTTGCCGATGTTCCGCGGTGTGGAGATCTGGGCCAGCATGGCGTTGTAGTTCACGCCGGCAAACTCAAAGAACACGTTGGCCAGCGCGATCAGGGACACCCCCAAAAGGAGGAACTCGGGCCGCGGAAACACGAAGAAGCACAGTGCCGTCAGGATCGCGACGGCGGCGGTGTTCACTCCCAGCCAGAGCTTGCGGCGGCCTCCGGTATCCGACCGCTGGCCCGTGACGGGCGCCAGCAGGGCGATGGCCACTCCCGCGATGGCCAGCGCGCCGCCGAGCACCGCCGAGGCCCGGTCCTCCCCGCCGAACGCCTGGGACGTCAGGTAGACGGTGAAGACGAACGTCGTCATGACCGCGTTGAACGCTGCGGAGCCCCAATCCCAGGCCGCCCAGGCCAGCACCCGCCCCTTGCTGGAGGACTGGGATCCTGCTTCGAGTTCCGACGGCGGCTGTGTCGCCTCGGGTGCGGCTGCGGAGTTCATAGGCCGATGCTATCCGCCCATGGCGAACAGAGAGCGAAAACTTTCCCGCAGGCTGGCCAAAACTGCCCTGCGGACTGCTTGAGCGGGGAAACTGTCAGTGGCCCCTTGATAAACTGCATGGACCGAACCCAACGCATGACCGCCAGCTCCAACTTTTGATAACCGAATTCTGACTTTGCGGAGATACCAGTGATCACAGTCCTTGCCGTGCACTTCGCGGTTGCCGCTGTGGCGCCGTTCGTCTTCCGCAAATTCGGCCGGAATTCCTTCTACGCCCTGGCTGCCGTGCCGGCCGGATCATTCATCTGGCTCCTGTCCCAGCACGCCGCCGTCTACGGCACCGGAGCAGTCTCCGGAGGCCACGAAGCCGGGGCAACCGCCGAAACCGTCCCGTGGATTCCCAGCCTTGGCATCGAATTCGCCTTCCGCATGGACGCCCTGGCGTGGGTCATGTCCCTGCTGGTCCTCGGTGTGGGCGCCCTGGTGCTGGTCTACTGCGCACGCTACTTCAAGAACAAGGACAGTTACCTTGGCGGATTCGGCGCGCAGCTGCTGGCGTTCGCCGGGGCAATGTTCGGGCTGGTCACCGCGGATGACCTGCTCATGCTGTTCATTTTCTGGGAACTCACCACCGTCCTGTCCTATCTCCTGATCGGCTATGCGCGGACCAGACTGGCTGCCCGCCGCTCCGCGCTGCAGGCCCTCATGGTCACCACCGCCGGCGGCCTGGCCATGCTCGTCGGCCTGATCATGCTCGGGGCCAGCGCCGGCACGTACCGGATCTCCGCCATCCTCGAACAGGCACCGCAGCTGGTGTCGGGACCGGCCGCGGGAGCCGTGGGCGCCGCCGTCGTCCTGATCCTGGTCGGGGCGGTAACCAAATCCGCGCTGGTCCCCTTCCACTTCTGGCTTCCGGGCGCCATGGCCGCGCCAACGCCCGTGAGCGCCTACCTGCACGCGGCCGCGATGGTGAAGGCCGGCGTATACGTCGTGGCACGCCTCGCGCCCGGTTTCACCGATACCCCCTACTGGCTGCCGATGGTCCTCGGGCTCGGCCTGGCCACCATGCTCGTGGGCGGCTACCGGGCACTGCGCCAGACGGACATCAAGCTCATCCTGGCCTACGGCACCGTGAGCCAGCTCGGCTTCATCACCATGGTGGTGGGGCTCGGAAAGCCCGACGCCGCGCTCGCCGGCCTGGCCATGCTGCTCGCCCACGGGCTCTTCAAGGCCACGCTCTTCCTGGTGGTGGGCATCATCGACCACCAGTCCGGGACACGCGACATCCGCAAGCTCTCCGGCGTTTTCCGCTCCTCCCGGGCCCTCGGCGTGGTGGCCGGCATCGGCGCCGCCTCCATGGCCGGCATCCCGCTGCTGGGCGGCTTCGTGGCGAAGGAATCGGTCCTCGAAGCATTCGTGCACTTCGCCGGCGAGCCGGGATACGGCCCCTGGGGCACCGTGGTGCTTGCGGGCACGGTGGTGGGCTCCGTGCTGACCTTCGCCTACAGCGCCCGTTTCATGTGGGGCGCCTTCGCGGTGAAGCCGGGAGTGGAGCGCACGCCGTTCAAGGCCATCCGGCCCTCCTTCCTGGCGGCGCCGGCAACCCTGAGCGTCCTCACCATCGTGTACGGCCTGTGGCCGGTGCCCGTGGACGCCTGGATCCAGCCGTACGCGGCGCAGTTTGCTGGCGGAACGTCCGACGCCGGCAGTGCGGCAGGTGCCGCAGGGCACCTCGCGCTGTGGCACGGGCTGACCCCTGCCCTCGGGCTGACGGCCGTCACCTTCGCCGTCGGCGCTGCGATGTTCTACGGACGCAACCTGGTGGACCGGATCCAGGGCGCCATTCCGGCGTGGATCGACGCCGACCGCGGCTATCAGCTGACCATCGGCGCCCTGGACGACGCCGCCGTCTGGATCACCGGACGCACGCAGCGGGGTTCGTTGTACTTCTACCTGGCCGTGATCCTCAGTGTCGCCTTCGCGCTGCCACTGTCCGCCCTGCTCGTTGCCAACAAGCCGCTCCCCGAAGGGCTGTATTTCGTGGACCCGAACTCGCCGCTGCAGCTGGTGGCGGGTGCGGGCATTGTGATCGGGGCGCTCGCCGCCGTCCGGGCCAACAAGCGGTTCCTCGCCGTGCTCATGGTGTCCGTCACCGGTTACGGCATCGCCCTGATGTTCGCGCTGCAGGGCGCCCCGGACCTTGCCCTGACGCAGATGCTCGTGGAGACGATCATCCTGGTGGCGTTCGTGCTGGCCATGCGCAGCCTCCCGGCGGAACTGCGGGACCGCACCCGCGGCAAATACCGCGTTGTCCGCGTCATCATCGGCCTGTCCTTCGGCGCCACCATGGTCTTCGCCGCCATCCATGCGATGGGCGCGCGCATCGCCACGCCCGTCTCCCTTGAATTCCCGAAGCTGGCCTATGAGGGCGGTGGCGGGCTCAACATCGTCAACGTCACCCTGGTGGACATCCGCGCCTGGGACACCTTCGGCGAGATCTCCGTGCTGGCGCTCGCCGCGACCGGCGTGGCAAGCCTCATCTTCGTCCGCGGCCGCCAGGACCGGCTGCGCACAGCGTCCGCCGTGGCCGAGGGGACCGTGGGCCGCCGCCACGGCGTGGACAAATCCTCGCGGGACGGCGCCGCGTTGGCGCTGCGGCGCAAGTTCGCGGGGCCGACAGGGGACCCCTGGCTCGTGGCCGGGCGCACGCTGGCACCGGAGCGCCGCTCCATCATCTTCGAAGTGGTCACCCGGCTGGTTTTCCACTCGATGATCATCTTCTCGCTCTACCTGCTGCTGGCCGGCCACAACCTCCCCGGCGGCGGTTTCGCCGGCGGCCTCATGGCGGGGCTTGCCCTCACCCTGCGGTACCTGGCGGGCGGCCGGTTCGAACTGCACGAAGCCACCCCGATCAACGCCGGCACCTTGCTTGGTATCGGCCTGGCCACGGCCGCGCTGTCCGGGGCCGCCCCGGTTCTGCTGGGCGGACAGGTGTTCCAGAGCGCCATCATCGAGTTCTGGCTGCCGGTCTTCGGCGACATCAAGTTCGTTACCTCCACCATCTTCGACACCGGCGTCTACATCGTGGTGGTGGGCCTGGTGCTGGACGTGCTGCGCAGCCTCGGCGCTGAAATCGACGAGCACTTCGAAGAACGTCCCCTGCAGGCGGACGGGCAGGCTGGCGGACAGACGGAAGGGCACGAGGGCGATGAGGCCAGCGAGCCGGTGCCGGCCGGCGCTCCGGCCAGATCAACCCAAGGCGGCGAAGCATGACCGTAAACCTGACCCTGCTCACGGTCATGGGCGCACTCTACGCCTGCGGCATCTACCTGATCCTGGAACGCAGCCTCACCCGGGTGCTGCTGGGGCTGATGCTGCTGGCCAACGCCACCAACCTGCTGATCCTCGCCACCGGCGGCTACGCCGGACTGGCACCGTTCTTCAGCAAGGACACTGACCCCGCCTCCTACAACGACCCCCTGCCGCAGGCACTGATCCTGACCTCCATCGTCATTTCCTTCGCAGTGACGGCCTTCATGCTCGGCATCATCTACAGGACCTGGGTACTTGCCCGCCAAGACGATATCCAGGACGACATCGAGGACCGCCGCGTGGCCGAAACCCCCAGCTTCGACGCGGAGGACGACGCCGTCATCCCGATGGAAACCTCCGAGTTTCCCCTGCCCATGCGCGGACCGGACACCGCCGCCGCGACGGAGCCCTCGGCTCAGCCGGGAGCCACAGTGGAAACCGGCGGGCGGACCCTTTTGGCGGAACACGCGGCGCTGGAGGAAAAGCCGGGATCGGGCAACCTCGTCCCCGGCACGGACACGGCCCCAGGCACGGACACAACCACAAACACAGGCACAACGCCGAACACAGACACTGCCCCAAAAACAGACACCGGCACTGACGGAGGCGCGAAGTGAACCTTGCAAGCCTTGCCCCGCTCGCCGTCGTACTTCCCATTCTGGGCGCGGCGCTGACGTTCGTGCTGATCCGGCATTCCCGCGCGCAGCGCGCCGTGAGCATTGGCCTGCTTTCGCTGACCCTGCTGCTGGAGTGCCTGCTCCTGGCGTCCGTCTGGAACGGCGGCACGGCGGCAGTGAACATCGGCGGCTGGGTGCCGCCGTGGGGCATCGTCATGGTGGTGGACCAGTTCTCCTCGCTGATGCTCGTGGTGTCGTCGGCGGTGAGCCTCGCGGTTCTCGTGTACGCCACCGGGCAGGGCATGGCCGACGGCGACCAGGACGCCCCCGTGTCGATCTTCCACCCCACCTACCTGATCCTCGTGGCCGGGGTCTCCAACGCGTTCCTCTCCGGGGACCTGTTCAATCTGTATGTCGGGTTCGAGATCCTGCTGACGGCGAGCTATGTGCTGATGACCCTCGGCGGCACGGGACCGCGCATCCGGGCGGGCGTCACCTACGTGGTGGTCTCCGTCGTGTCCTCGGTGCTGTTCCTGATCGCCATCGCGATGGTCTACGGCGCCACAGGAACCGTCAACATGGCGGACCTGGCCATCAAGCTCGCGGAACTGGACCAGGGCACCAGGACGCTCCTGCACGTCATGCTGCTGGTGGCGTTCGGCATCAAGGCCGCTGTTTTCCCGCTCTCCTTCTGGCTTCCGGACTCGTACCCGACGGCGCCGGCCCCGGTCACGGCCGTGTTCGCCGGCCTGCTGACCAAGGTGGGCGTCTACGCCATGGTCCGCACCGAAACCCTGCTGTTCCCCGGCGACAGCCTCAACACGCCGCTGATGGTGGTGGCGCTGCTGACCATGGTGGTCGGCATCCTGGGTGCCCTCGCCCAAAGCGACATCAAGCGTCTGCTGTCCTTCACCCTGGTCAGCCACATCGGCTACATGGTGTTCGGCCTGGCGATGTCCTCCGTGGCAGGCCTGGCAGCCGCCGTGTTCTATGTGGCGCACCACATCACCATCCAGACCAGCCTCTTCCTGGTCACCGGCCTGATTGAGCGCCGCGGCGGCAGCTCCTCCGTGGACAGGCTCGCCGGGCTGGCCAAACTGTCGCCGCTGCTGGCGCTGCTGTTCTTCGTTCCCGGAATGAACCTGGCCGGCATCCCGCCGTTCTCCGGCTTCCTCGGCAAGCTCGGGCTGATGCAGGCCGGCGTCGCGCTGGGAACGCCGCTGGCCTATACGCTGGTGATCGGGGGCGTGCTGACGAGCCTCCTCACGCTCCTGGCAGTCGCCCGCGTCTGGAACCGCGCCTTCTGGCGGAAGGCCGAGGACGCGGAGCACCCCGATCCCGTCCTCCTGGCTGCCCCCGCCCCCGAAGGCGGCACCACGCCGGTGCGGCTGCTGCCGCGGACCATGGTGGGCTCCACGCTGGGCCTGGTGGTGCTGGGTGTGGCGCTCACCGTCTTCGCCGGACCGCTCTTCCAGGTGGCCGACCAGTCGGCCGCGGCCATGCTGGACAGATCCTCCTACATCCAGGCTGTGCTCGGTGACGGCGTTGCCGCTCCGGCCCTGGCGCTGAGCGGAGGCGGAAAGTGAGCCGGCAACGGGTGTCCCTGCGGCAGGAACTGCCGCTGCTGGTCTGGCTGGTCATTGTCTGGGGAGCCCTCTGGCAGGACTTCAGCCCGGGCAACCTGCTTTTCGGCGCCCTGCTGGCAATCGCGGTAGCGCGCCTGTTCTACCTGCCGCCAGTGGAGCTGAGCGGCCGCTTCAACGTGCTGCGGGCCGTTCCGTTCGCGGTGGTGTTCCTCGGCCGGGTCGTGGCCGCCAGCTGCCAGGTGTTCTACCTGGCGATGACCCAGGGGCCCAAGGTGACCAACGCCGTCGTCGCCGTTCCGTTGCGGAGCCATTCGGACCTGATGGTGACGGCGACCGGCCACGTGATCTCCCTGATCCCGGGGTCCCTGGTGGTGGAGGTGGACAGATCCACGTCCACGCTCTACATCCACGGACTGAACGTCCGCACCGGGGAGGACGTCCTCAAACTGCGCAAGGAAGTCCGGGACACCGAGGCGGGGCTCATCCGGATCATGGGAACCAAGGACGAGCTTGCCGCCCTCAACCAGGAGGCTGGCAACCAGGAGGCTGGCGCATGATGGAACTGGTCCTCACGGTCACGGCCGTGGCGCTCGCCCTCGCCGCCGCGGGAGCGATCATCCGCATCGCCCGCGGCCCCTCGCTGCTGGACCGGGTTCTCGCCGCGGACGTGCTGCTGGCCATCCTGGGCGCGGCGCTGTGCATCGACATGGCAGTGAACCGGCACCTGAACAACCTGATGCTGGTGGTTGGCATCTCCATTATCGGGTTCATCGGCTCGGTGACCGTGGCCCGCTTCGTGGCCGACAGGCGGGAGCAGCCCAATGAGTCCTGAACCCAATGCCGTGGATACCGTGGTCGACGCTGTTTCAGCCGTGTTCATGGTGGTGGGAGCCCTGATGTCCCTCGCCGCCGCGATCGGCCTGCTGCGCTTTCCCGACCTCATGAGCCGCATGCACGCGGCCACCAAGCCGCAGGTGCTGGGGCTGTTCCTGCTGCTCGCCGCGGTGGGGCTGCAGCTGCGGACGTGGTGGGTGTGGCCGGTGCTGCTCGTGGCCTGGATCTTCCAGCTGCTCACGGTGCCCGTCTCGGCCCACATGGTTGGCCGTGCCGGCTACCGCACCAAGCACCTCCACAAGGAGCTGCTCAGCACCGACGAGCTGGAGGCCGTGGTGCTCAAGGCCGCCAAGGCGGCCCGGAAGTCGGAAGCGGACGACGGCGGCAGCCGCACCGATTAACCCTTAACGCGCCGGGGCCCTGTCTGCTGTTGCAGGCAGGGCCCGGTTGTGTGGTGCGGGTGGTTGGGTTAGCGGGTGGCGACTGCTCCGGTTGCGGTGCCACCGCGGCTGGATTGGACCAGGACGCTGGTGATCTGGTGGTCCCTTAGCCCTGGCTTGGCCCGGTAGGACCAGTTGCCGAGGGTGTCGGCCTGGGCGGTGCCGATCCTGGTGCCTTGGTAGCCGGGTGTGTTGTCGTAGATGACGACGGTGGTGGCCGGGATCAGGACGGCGGTGTTGCCTGCCAGGGTTGAGGTGCCGGTGATCCGCAGTTCAGTGCCGAGGCGGTGGCGGGAGCCGGCGACCGTGACGGTGTCGGTCTGGACGGTGAGGTCCACGGTGGCAGGGGCGCTGCCGATGCCGTTGGCGTCCGTGACGATCAGCTGGAGCTTGATCGGGTCGTTGGCCGGGGCGGTCAGGGGTGCGGTGTCGGTGCTCTTGGCGTAGTAGGGGACGGTGATGGTGGGTTTGGCGGCGGTGTCGCTGGAGAAGGTGACGGTGGGTCCGCTGACCTGGGTCCATTGGTAGCTGGCGGCGCCGGTGGAGGTGCTGCCGTCGAGCTGGACGGTTCCGCCGCGGGTGACGGTGGTGGTTGCCGCGGTGGCCACGGCGGTGGTTTCCTGGGGTTCGCCGGGGGCGGGGCCGCTGCCGGTGTCGACGATGGGGCCGGGGTCCGGGGCGGGGCTGAGCGGGTCGAGTCCGGCGGGGGACGCTGCGCCGCCGGAGATTGTGACGGGCAGGGAGGCGGTGCCGCCTTCTGCTGTCTTGACGGTGACGGTGGCCGGGGGTGCCTGCACGGTGAACGACTTCTCCGCGGGCGCTCCGTCGGTGGCGGGTGCTTCGAGGGTTCCGAGGCCGGTGACGGTGAGCGGGTAGCCGACGGTGGAGACCGCGCCGACGGTGAGGTTGGCTCCGTCGTAGAGGGCCTTGGTGATCATGACGCCGCTGGGTTTGGTGACGGTGATCTGGCTGCTGCTGGAGGGTTTGTCGCCGATGTTGGTGACTTTGACGGTGGTGGGGGCGGTTCCGGTGAGCTGGATGCGGGCGTAGTAGCGGCCGGTGTCGGGGTCGCTGAGCATGGGGGTGGTGTCGAAGGTTCCGTCCTGGCCGTCGACTTGGAGCTGGGCGCCGTTGCCGCTGCTGGCGAACACGTCGATCATGGTCCCGTTCAGGACGGCGCTGTCGCCGTTGACGCCCTGGTTGGTGGAGATTTTGCCCATCAGGGAGAACTGGTCTGTTTCCAGGGCCAGGCCGCCGCCGGTGAGGGAGAACTTGTTGTAGTTGAAGGGGCTGCCGGTGACGGTGTGGTCCTGGGCGGGGTCGCCGAGGTAGCCGTCGGGTGCTGCGGGAGCGGTGGCCGGGTCCCATTTGAGGAACGGGCCGATGTTGCTTTTCAGGGCGGTGGTGAAGTTGCCGATGGCCGGGGAGATGTCTTCGACGAGTTTGCCGTCGCCGGCGTCGTCGGTGTCGATGGTCATGGTGCCGTAGGGGTGCTGGAACGTCAGGGTGGTGTTCGCGGGTGCGCCCTTGACGACGACGCGCTGGCGGCCGAAGACGACCTGGTCGCCCTGGGTGACGGTGTTGGCGAACGCGGCTTCGAGGCCGAGGACCAGGACGGCGCGGCCGCCGCCGGGAAGGTCCAGTTCGGATCCGGCGAGCATGTAGAACGCCTCGTCGGGGAAGTTGTCCGGGAAGGAGATGGGGGCGGTTTCGTCCGGGATGTCCCCTGGCAGGAAGCCGCAGAGCGGGTTTTCCCCGTTGAGGCAGAGCTCGAGGCGGGTCTTGTTGCTGTCCTCGTACCAGGACGGGAAGCCGTATTCGGTGTTGACGGGTCCGACGGCGGTCAGCCCGCCGGAGTTCGTCTGGGTCACCTCGGTGGCGGCCAGTGAGGTGCCGGCACCCGTGGCTGCGAGCAGCAGGGCGGTCGCGGCCGCGATTCCGCGGCGCCGGGACGCGGGGCGCGGGGCCAGATGTCGCGGTGCCGGCCGCTGGGCCGACAGGAAATGCGGTGTGGATACCATTTTGTCTCCTCAGAAAGACGCTGATGGCATCCACTAAAAACAGCGGTGGTTGGAAAAACGTTCGGCTTCCAGCTTGGAAAAACCTTGAGAATCAAGACTTTCTCAAACGGAGTGGGGGACCAGGTTGCCCTGCCTAAGGACTGCAGGACGGCCGGGGCCCGGCCACGCCCCGGGAAGGGACTGCCGGCAACCCGCCCGATGTTGGGGGGCCGGGCACCGAACCGGGGCCGGCGGCCCTGTGCAGTCCTGCCGGCGCGGCGGCCTAGACGATGTCCTGGCTCTTGGCGAAGCGGGTGATGGCCCGCTGCGTGCCGCGGTTGGCCAGGACCTGGATCACGGCGCTCACGGACGCGGAGACGAGGGCGAACGTCAGGGCAGTGCGCAGCGTGGTGGGGACGTCATCCTTGTCGCCCTTGGGGGGCTTCTTTCCCGTGACCTTTTCCCAGATGGTATCGACGGCCTTGGTGCCGGCGAAGCCCGCCAGCAGGCTGATGCCGGTGCCAAGCAGTTTGATGAAGAAACTCATTCCGGAACTCCTCGCGAGATGAACACTGGTCTTTCCCTAGCCTATCGGCATGAAGCGTCAGCCCAGCCGCATGGAACGGTGGATTTCCCGCAGCGCCTCCACCACGAGGCGGTGATCGGCCACCTGCGGCAGGCCGGACACCGTGACCACGGCCACCGCACCCACATCCCGCACATAGACGGGAAAGGCTCCGCCGTGGGCGGCGTAGGTGGACTGGTCGAACCAGGCGTTGTCCTCGATCCGTCCGCCGCCGGCCCTGCCCCGCAGGCCCACCAGCAGCGACGGCTCCTCGTAGCGCAGGGCAGTCCGCTGCTTGGCCCGCACCCAGCCCTCGTTGTCCGGGGTGGCACCCTCGAGCGCCACATGGAAGAGGACCTGTTCGCCCTTGGTGATGTCGATGGCGATGGGCAGGTTCCCTTCCTTGCCGCGCTCCACCAGTTCCAGGCCGAGCGCCAGGGCATCGTCCTTGGTGAACCGGGGAAACTGCAGTTCGGCGATCTCACCCTCGATCTGGCCGATCATGGCTGCCAGGGATTCCGCCGGCTGTTCCTCGGCGGAGTCGGGGTCAAAGGTGGGCAGGGCAGCGGCGCCGGAGTCCTGTTGCGTCATGGCCCCAATGTACTCCGCGGGGCCGTCCCGGCGGCGCAGGGAACCTCCCGGATTGTGACGGCGGCCCCGGGATTCCGGGGACGCCGGGGTGTAAACTGAACCAGCCCACAAGGGCAGATTTATCACGACAGGGGAGCGCCGCCGTCGGGATGCAAAGGCAGCAGCCAGCGCAACCGCGGATGGGCGCTGAGAGTGCGGACCGCCGCAGACCCTCGAACCTGATCCGGCTAGTACCGGCGCAAGGGAGTCGAGTTCTCAGAGTGCCCGGCAGCAGATGGCCCAGCCACCGGCAGCCGGGGTAACGCTTTCCCCTCCTGTTCCTCAGGAGGACCATCATGACAACTGCAGCAATCAAGAAGACCGGCTACAACTGGCGCGTGGCCGACATCGTGGTGGCGGCGCTCATCGCCGTCGCCGGAGGCGTGATCTTCTGGGCCTGGTCCCAGGGCGCCAACGTCATCTCCACTCCCGTGAACGCCGTCTACCCGCCCCTGACCGGCCTGTACGCCGGCGGCTGGATGATCCCGGCGGTCCTGGGCATGCTCATCATCCGCAAGCCCGGCGCGGCCCTGTTCTGCGAAACGGTGGCGGCCACCGGCGAACTCCTGATGGGCTCGCAGTACGGCACCACTGTGCTGATCTCCGGCCTCCTGCAGGGCCTGGGCGCGGAACTCGTGTTCGCCGCCTTCCGGTACAAGAAGTTCAACCTCCCTGTTGCGCTCCTCGCCGGAGCCGGCGCCGGGCTGTTCTGCGGCCTCAACGACTCGTTCGCGCCGTGGGGCTGGAACATCGCCTACGCCGCCGGTGACAAGTTCGCGTACATCGTGTTCTGCGCCATCTCCGGCGCGGTCATCGCAGGCGCCCTGTCCTGGATCGCCACCCGCGGCCTGGCCAAGACCGGCGTGCTGAGCTCCTTCGCTTCCCGCAAGGCCGCCACGGAGCCCGTCTTCAACTGATGCCCGCTTCCCACGACGGCGGCGTCCGCCCCGCCGCGGTACATTCCCGCGGCTGGGGCTGGCGCCACGCCGGCCGCACCAAACCCGCCGTCCAGGCGCTTGACCTGGACATCCGCCCCGGTGAGCGTGTCCTGCTGCTCGGCCCTTCCGGGGCCGGCAAGTCCACGCTGCTCCATGCCCTTGCCGGTGTGCTGGGGGACAGCGACGCGGACGGCTCTTCCGACGGCGCCGACGGTATGGCGGACCAGGACGACGCCGACGAGAGCGGCGAGCTGCTCATCGACGGCGCGCCCCCGCGCGCCCAGCGCGGCCGGGCCGGACTCATGCAGCAGGACCCGGAAACCCAGGTGGTGCTCTCCCGGCTCGGCGACGACGTCGCCTTCGGCGCCGAAAACCTCTCCGTGCCCCGCGATGAAATCTGGCGCCGGGTGCACGAGGCGCTGGACGACGTCGGACTGTCCCACCTGCCGCTGAACCACCCGACGTCGGCCCTGTCCGGCGGGCAGAAGCAGCGACTGGCGCTCGCCGGCATCCTGGCCATGCGCCCGGGACTGATCCTGCTGGACGAACCGACCGCGAACCTCGACCCGGCGGGCGTCCTGGAGGTCCGGGACGCGGTGGGCCGCTGCCTCGACAAGACCGGCGCCACCCTGGTGGTGGTGGAGCACCGGGTCGCCGCGTGGAAAGACCTGGTGGACCGGATCGTGGTCCTGCAGCCGGGCTCCGCCGCGAACGGTGCGGTGCTGATCGACGGGACTCCGGACGAGGTCCTCGAACAGGCGCGGGGGATGCTCACCGCTGCCGGCGTCTGGGTCCCGGGCTACGTTCCGGAAACCCGGCGCCGCTCGGCCGGGACCATCCCGCCGTCCTCCGCCGGGAACATCCCTGGCCTAGGCGGCGGCCAGATTAACGCCGGTCAGCTGCTGCTGGCCGCGGAAAAGCTCGCTGTATCCAGGGAACGGCCCCGCCGCCGTGGCTTCCGTTCCCTGCCGCCGGTGCCGGTCCTGCAGGACGTCACGGCACAGGTCCGGGCCGGCGAGGCGCTGACCGTCACGGGCCCCAATGGCGCCGGCAAATCCACCTTCGCACTGACTCTGGCCGGGCTATTGCCGCCGGTGGACGGAAAGGTTTCCGCGACGGTGGAACTGAGCGGCGGCGCCGGCATTGACCCCTACAAATGGAAGGCCAACCAGCTGATCTCCCGGATCGGCACGGTGTTCCAGGAACCCGAGCACCAGTTCGTCACAGGCCGCGTCCTGGACGAGCTGCAGTTCGGGCCGCGCCACCTGGGCCACGGCGAAGAGCGCGTCGACGAGCTGCTGGAGCGCCTGCGCCTGACCCATCTGGTGGACGCCAACCCGTACACCCTGTCCGGCGGGGAAAAGCGGCGGCTGTCCGTGGCCACCGTCCTGGCGGCGCATCCGCAGGTGCTGGTCCTGGACGAGCCCACCTTCGGCCAGGACGCCAACACCTGGGCGGAGCTCGCCTCGTTCCTGTCCGAACTCCTCGACGCCGGCACGGCCGTGGTGTCCGTTACCCACGACGAGGAGTTCACCCACGTCCTCGGCGGCACCGAGCTGCGGCTGGGCTCCGGCGGCCGGCCCGAGCCGGGACCCGCGGGGTCCAGCCCGGCGAGATCGGAACCGGCGGCGACATGAGGGAAGTACTGACACTCGCCGGAAACCAGGCCGTGCTGACGCGCGCCAATCCGCTGGCCAAATTCGCAGCGGTCTTCCTCATCACCCTTGCGCTGGCGCTGTCCATTGACTGGATGTCCGCCTCGGTTGCCCTCGTGTGCGAACTGCTGGTCTTTCCGCTGGCCGGCCTGACGTTTTCACTGCTGTGGCAGCGCGGCTGGCCGTTGATCCTTGCGGCCGCAGTGGGCGGCTGGAGCACCTCCATCCTGGCGCCGGACAGCGGAAGGATACTGCTCGACGTCGGCCTTTGGTCCATGAGCGAAGGCTCCCTGCAGCTGGGGCTGGGTTTTCTGCTGCGGGGCCTGGCCATCGCCCTGCCCGCGGTGCTGCTCATGAGCTGCACGGATCCCACCGACCTGGCCGACGCCCTGGCGCAGAAGGCGCGGCTGCCGCACCGCTTTGTGCTGGGGACGCTGGCAGCCATGCGGCTGGTCGGGCTGATGGCCGAGGAATGGCAGACGATCGGCATGGCCCGGCGCGCCCGCGGCGTCGGCTCCCGGGGGAACCCCTGGCAGCGGATGCGGGCCACCCTCGGGCAGAGCTTCGGCCTCCTCGTCCAGGCCATCCGCCGCGCCACCCGCCTTGCCGTCACCATGGAGGCCCGCGGCTTCGGCGGTGCCAGCCGGACCTGGGCGCGGGTGTCCACCTACAGCGTGCTGGACGTCTGGGTGGTGCTGGGCGGAGTCCTCATCGCCGGCGGCGCCGTGGCGGCCGCTCTGTGGGCCGGAACGTGGCACATGGTCTGGCTCGAGGGTTCCTAACCCGCGTGGCTCCTAGGGCGCAGGCCGCGCCATGCGGAGCTCGGGCAGTCCTTCCCAGTCCTCGATGGTGTCCCTGGCGCCGGTGAAGACGAAGCCGTTGCGCTGGTAGAAGGCCTGGGCAAGCGGGTTGTCCTCGGCGACCCACAGTGCTGCAGCTTCGTGCCCGATCGTGGCATCAAGCAGTGCCTGGCCCAGCCCCCTGCCCTGGTGGGATGCGAGGAGATAGATGCCCCAGAGCTCGGTTTGCTCCCGCACCCCGTCCTCGGGCGGAAGCGAGCCGGCAAACCCCACCAGCCTCCCGCCGTCGACCGCCACAAAGTGCCGGGCCGCATGCGGGCCGGCCAGGAGGTGGCGCCACATGGCCAGCCGCCCTTCGACGCCCTGGCCCGCCATAAAGCCGGGTGACAGCAGGTGTGCATAGGTCTCGCGCCAGCATTCCAGGTGCAGCCGGGCCAGCGCCTCGGCGTCTTCCGCTGCGGCCGGGCGGACGCTGCAGGTAGGACCCATGGTGCCTGGCGTTCTCAGATGCACGAGTGGTCGTAGTCGAAGCTGCCGGCCACGAACTGGATGAGGACCACCTGGCCGCCGGCGGTAAGGGGCGCCGAGGAACACATGTCCCTGGCGTGGGCGGCGGAGCGGGCGCCGGCAAGCCAGCTGGGCAGCGAGTAGAGGCTGCTGGTCGTTCCCACCTCACCGACAATCTGTGCCCACTGCCGGGCCGCGGAGTAGATGCCGACTCTGGCGCCGATGCTGTGGAAGAAGTCAGTCATGCCCTCGAGATCCGCCCGGTTGGCATTCCTGTCGCCTGACCAGGTGTTGCCCGTCTCCACGTCCAGCCACCAGAGGTAGGTCTCAGGGTCGTCGACGGTGCGGAGGTAGGCGTCGTCGAAGGCTTTCGCGTACCCGTACATGTAGGCGCACGCCGCGTCCTCCTTCCCCTCGCACGTGCCGTAGGGGTTGGTCACGACCTTGCCGCCATACTCGTTGTTCGTCGGCCACCAGGAGCCGCGCAGCCCGGGATTGGCGGTGTTCACGTAGAGCGCCACACGTGGCTGGCCGGTCCCGCCCTCCGCATCCTCCGCCCAGTCAAGCTGCTCGTGGAGGCAGGGATTCGTGGTGTTGGCAAGGCCATTGTTGACCCCGACAATCGCGAACGCAGGGTCATCCGGCAGGGCGCCGTTGCACTGGGGCCAGGAGACATCGTTGCCCAGCTCGGTATCGTCACTACCTGGCGGGGCTTCGTGAGCTGGCTGCGCGGTGTTGTTTGGCTGGGCGGTGTTGCCGGGCTGCGCAGTGTTGTTTGGCTGCGCGGTGGACGCCTTGGGAGACGCCTGAGTGACCGCAGATTCGGGTGCCGGGAACGTGCCGTCGTCGAGCCGTGGTCCCGGGACAAAGCCCACAGCTGCCGCGACCGCAAAGGACACCAGCGCGGAAGCGCGGCGCCCGGCGGGGTGCTTCCTCCGCAAAATGCGGGGACTGAAAATGGACACGGCGGCCTCCGTTCCCTCATGGCCGCAACACGTACCGTTAGCTTGCTCCGGGACATATGCCAGGGTCAAGGCGCGGGCGGCACTTGACCAAGTTGCGGAGGCCTTCACGGATCCTGTCATGCGGTTTTGGCGCGTTATGGAATGTTTATGCATGTAACGGGTAAATCAAGACCCGACAGAACCCTCGGGGACGGCAAAAGGCGACGAAATAACTCACATCTGATATATTTTTCCCATGACTCAACAGACCGCTGAACATGTCGGCATTCTGCTCCGCGACGCCCGCAGCCAGAAGGGGTGGACCCAGGGCCAGCTTGCCGCGGAACTCGGCACCAGCCAGAGTGCCGTCGCACGCATGGAACAGGGAAAGCAAAACCTGAGCCTGAAAATGATCCAGCGACTCGAGGCGATCTTTGGCCGCAGCATCGTCCAGCTCGGCAAGACACAGATGACCCACCTCCGCGTGGAGGGCGGCCGCACGCTCTCCGGCTCCGTGGACGTTAACACCAGCAAGAACGCCGGTGTTGCCCTGCTCTGCGCCAGCCTGATTAACCGCGGCACCACCACGCTGCGCCGGCTGGCCCGCATCGAGGAAGTGAACCGCATCGTCGAGGTGCTGAGCAGCATCGGCGTCGAATGCACCTGGCTTAACGACAACGACCTCCGCCTCCGCCGGCCCGCAGACCTGGATTTGGAATCCATGGACGTCGAGGCGGCACGCCGCACCCGCAGCGTCATCATGCTGCTGGGTCCGCTGCTGGATGAGACCGACGAATACCGGCTGCCCTACGCCGGCGGCTGCGATCTGGGCATCCGCACCGTGGAGCCGCACATGCAGGCCCTGCGGCAGTTCGGTTTGTCCGTGGAGGCCAGCTCAGGCTTCTACAGCGTGCAGGCGCCCCCGACCGATGAACTGGACCGGTCCTTTGTGCTGACCGAGCGTGGCGACACCGTGACCGAGAACGCCATCATGGCCGCCGCCCACCGCTGCGGCACCACCGTCATCCGCAACGCCAGCCCCAACTACATGGTCCAGGACCTGTGCTTCTACCTGCAGCGCCTGGGCGTGGAGATCGACGGCGTCGGGACCACCACGCTGAAGATCACCGGCAAACCGGCCATCGACGTCGACATCGAATACTTCCCCTCCGAAGACCCCATCGAAGCGATGAGCCTGATCACCGCCGGCGTCGTCACCAACTCCGAGGTGACCATCCGCCGGGTGCCCATCGAGTTCATGGAGATCGAGCTGGCCACGCTGGAACAGATGGGCCAGCGGCTGGAGGTCTCCGGCGAGTACATGGCCCGCAACGGCCGAACCCGGCTCGTTGACGTGACCACCAAGCCCTCCGAGCTGCGCGCACCGGAGGACAAGATCCACCCGATGCCGTTCCCGGGCCTGAACATCGACAACCTGCCGTTCTTCGCGGTGATCGCCGGCAACGCCGAAGGCCAGACCATGATCCACGACTGGGTCTACGAGAACCGCGCGATCTATCTGACCGAGCTGAACAAGCTGGGGGCCCGCGTGCAGCTGCTGGACCCGCACCGGATCTACGTCAACGGCCCCACGCGCTGGCGCGCCGCGGAGGTGGGCTGCCCGCCCGCGCTGCGTCCGGCCGCCTGCCTGCTGCTGGCCATGCTTGCGGCCCGCGGCGTCTCCGAGCTGCGCAACATCTACGTCATCGAGCGCGGCTACGAGGACCTTGCAGAGCGCCTGAACACCATCGGCGCCAAGATCGAGTACTTCCAGGACTGACGCTCCTCCCGGCGCGAACGTACACTTGTGGCCCTGTTTGAGGCGCGAACGTACACTTGTGGCCCTTGGGAAGCGTTTTCCAAGGGCCACAAGTGTACGTTCGCGCTTCGTCATGTCCGGGACGTTTCGGCTGGTCTGGCGCACAATGTAGGCATGCGGACTTTTGGCGTGGAGGAAGAGCTCCTGATCGTTGATCCGGACAGCGGGGAACCGCTGGCGCTCGCCGATGCCCTGCTCGCGGGCCGCAAACTCGCCGCCGACGAGGCCCCGGGGCGGCCCCTGCTGCTGAAGAAAAAGGCCGGCACCAAGTTCGACGACGACGAAATGGGCTTGAGTGCCGAACTCAAGCTTGAGCAGATCGAGACACAGACCCGCCCGTGCCTGGACCACGCCGAACTGCTGCGCCAGATCCGTGCCGGCCGCTCCCTGGCGGATGAGGCGGCGCAGGCCCACGGCGCCAGGATCGCCGCCCTGGCCACCTCGCCGCTGGCACTGTCCAGCCACACCACACCGGACCCGCGCTACGCCAGAATGCTGGAGCGGTTCGGACTGACCGCGCAGGAGCAGCTCACCTGCGGCTTCCACGTCCATACATACATCGAGTCACCGGACGAAGGCGTGGCGGTGCTGGACAGGATCCGGGACAAGCTGGCTGTCCTGATCGCGCTCAGCGCAAACTCACCGTTCTGGAACGGTGTTGCCACCGGGTTCGAAAGCTACCGGACGCAGGCCTGGAACCGCTGGCCGTCGTCGGGCCCGTCTGCCATCTTCGGCAACGTGTCCACATACCGCCGGGTGGTGTCCCGCCTGCTGGAGACTGGCGTGGTGCTCGACGAGGGCATGATCTATTTTGACGCCCGCCTCTCCCGGAACCACCCCACCGTGGAGGTCCGGGTGGCGGACGTCTGCCTCCGCGCCGAGGATGCCGCGCTGATCGCCGTCCTGGTCCGCGCGCTCGTGGAATCTGCGTGCCGGGAATGGCGGGAGGGCGTGGAGCCCGCGCCCGTACCCACGGTGCTGCTGCGGATGGCCGCGTGGCAGGCAAGCAACTTCGGACTGCGCGGTGACCTGCTTGACTTCGGCAGCTTCCGGCCGGCGCCGGCCGCGGACGTGGTGCGCTCGCTGGTCGATTACCTGGAGCCGGTGCTGGCCGAGACCGGTGAGCTGGACCTGGTCCGGCAGGGCGTCGCAGAGATCTTCGCGCGCGGCACCGGCGCTGCGGAGCAGCGCAGCACACGCCAAGTGGTTCTGGACAAAGCAGACCCCGACGACGGCGGGCTGGGTGCCGTCGTCGCGCACGCCGTGCGGGCGACGCTGAAGGGAACCGTAGGGTACGTGGATCCCGACGACGAGGACATTCCGGAACTGCTGCGCGTCCGCCAGCTCTGATCCCACCCGCCCTCCAACCACCAAGCACGGAGCGCGAACGTACACTTGCGGCCCCTGTACGCGCGTTTTTTGGGGCCACAACTGTACGTTCGCGCTGGTGGAACGGGCATGTTTCCGATGGTCATTTTCCGGTAAACCACCTGAAATGTCCGCTGGTTAGTGTGGTGGCATCACAGGAGTCGCACGGGGGAAGGACCGGGACCATGCGCGTAGGAATCATCAGGGCTTTGACCACCAGCGACCGCCGGGTGCTCAACTCGCACGGGAAGCTGCTCCGCGAGACCTTCGGCTTCGACGTGACCACGCGGTGTATCCCGGACCAGCCCTCCGGAGTCCATGACCCCGACTCGTTGCAGCGTGCGGCGCCCAAAGTGGTGGAGCTCGCACTGGAGATGGCCTCGGACGTAGACGCGCTGGTCATCAGCTGCGCCGCCGATCCCGGCCTGCCGGAGGTGCGGGCGCTGCTGAACATCCCCGTGATCGGTGCGGGCTCGGCGGCTGCTGCAGCGGCCCTTGCCTTCGGCGGCCGGGTGGGCGTGCTCGGCCTTAAGCACTCGGTGCCCGGGCCCATTTCCGATGCCCTGGGTGACCGCATGCTCTTGATCGACGGCCCCGAGAGCGTGGAGACGCCCGACGGTTTCCTGCTGCCGACCGGCATCTTCGACGCGCTCGCGGCCGCCCACATGCTCGTGTACGCCGGAGCCGACGTCATTCTGGAGGCCAGCACCGGGCTGACGAGCATCGGCATGGCGGACGTCCTGCGGCGCAGGCTGGGGATTCCCGTCATCGATCCCGTCACGGCTGCCGGCTCCATGCTCATCTCCGCGGTGGCTTTCCGCGAACTGCAGTCCGTCTGAAACCGGGCCGCCGGCGTCAGGAGCTCCCTGGAACGGCCGGCCGTGCGAACCTGCTTCGGAGAGTGCCCCAGCCGCGCCGGCTTACCATGCCCACGGCGCGGGTGCACAGCGCCCAGTAGGCCACCCCGGCCACGAGCGATGCGGCCACGGCAAGCGCCGGGCTGGTGCCGGCCAGGAGCGGGTACACCAGCCAGTGCACGAGGTACGCATAGAGGGAAGCGCTGGCCAGGAGCACCGTCAGGCGCTGCAGCCCCCTGGGAACGGGGATGGCGGGCAGCCACGTGAGCAGCAGGAGTCCGGCAGCGAGGGTCAGCTCCCGGTTCGTGTCCCCGAAGAAGCATCCGGGAACCGTGAGGACCGCAAGGAGCGACACCACGCAGCGCTGAAGCGCGGTCCGGGACCGGGCGACGGCCCAGCCAAGAACGAAAAGCCACAGTGTGGGTGACGGGTGGGGAATGCCGGGATCAACGATGTCGTAGCGGGAGAGCAGGGCCAGGCCGGTGAGGGCAAGCGGAAAGAGCAGCGGGAACCGCCGCTCCGCCCGGTCCACCCAGGGAATGGCCAACAGGGCCGCCATACCCAGCAGGATGTAGACCAGCACCTCGATGAACCAGAAGTGCCACTGCGTGGTCACCTCTTCGGGACCGACAACGGAGTTCAACAGCAGGATATTGGCCAGGGTGTACTTGTCGGTCAGCAGGTACGCCACGCCGATGAACGCAATGCTGGGCAGCGCCACCCGTGCCAGGCTGCTGAGCTGGCGCCTGAGCCGCGGGAGCCGTTCCCCGCCAAGCTGGAACCGGGCGAAGTTGTACCCGGCCACGGCCATGAGCACGTGCGCCATCCCCGGCCAGGTCAGCAGCCCGACGTGGGTGCTGACGATGAGCACAATCGCCACGGACCGGAGCACAATGCTGGTCTCAAGCGGGGCAAAGAACCGCCGCATCCTGCCGGCGGCTTTCCGGCCCTGCTGCTGTTCCAGGTCCCGGACCGGCGTCACGTGCCAGTCGGAGGGGAGGCGGCCCAGCAACTGTTCCAGCCTGACGGAGGTGGCCACGTAGGACAGCGAGTCACCGCCGAGCGAAACGAAGGTGTCGCCGTCGGCGATGTCCTCACACTCCAGGGTGTCCCGGAAGATCCGCCGCACGTCGTCAGCCCCGGGGGAGCCGCCGTTATCCTGGCCGTCGGACGCTGCCTTCGACGCTGCTGCTTTCGCCGATGCTGCTTTGGACGGCGTTGCTTTGGGCACTGCCCGGGTTGAGAGGGCAAGAACCGCCGGATAGTCCACCTTCCCGGTGGCCAGGCGGGGGAGATGTTCGACGGCGTGCAGCTCCAGTGCCGCACGGGGCAGCCCGATGCCCTGGGCGAGGACCTTGGCCAGCAGTTGCGTGTCGTGGCTGCCCTCGACCGCCACGACGAGCCCCTGGTCGGTGCCCGCACTGGCCGCCGCAACGCCGAGGTCGGCCAGGATGCGCTCCACCTGGCCCAGGTCCACGCGGAGCCCGACGATTTTGACGAACCGGCTGCGCCGCCCCACCACTTCGTAGACGCCTGCCGGATGCAGCCTGGCCAGGTCGCCGGTGCGGAGTTCGTGGACCGTGCGTCCGGCGCCCAGATCCTCCGGGGTTTCCGCGTAGCCGAGCATCACGTTGGGCCCGGTGTAGACGAGTTCGCCGTGCTCCAGGCCGGAGACCGGCTCGATCCGGAATGCGCCGCCCGGCACCGGGACGCCGATGGCGCCGGGGTGCTCGGCAGCCAGCCCGGGAGGAAGATAGGCCATCCGGGCCGTGGCCTCGGTCTGGCCGTACATCACGAACAGTTCCCAGCCCTTCCGGCGGCCGAGTTCGGCATAGCTCCGCACACGGTCCGGGGCCAGCCGGCCTCCGGCCTGCGTGACATACCGCAGTGAGGGCAGGTCCATTCCGTCAAAGCCCACACGTTCCAGCAGTTCAAAGGTGTAGGGCACGGCTGCGAACGCCGTGGCCTCGCGGGCACGGAAAAGCTCCCAGAAGCAGGGGTCAACAACGGAAAGGTCGGTGAGCACCAGGCCCGCGCCCCGCAGCAGGTGGCTGTTGATCACAGACAGGCCGTAGCAGTAGGACATCGGCAGGGTGGTTGCCGCGCGGTCTGCCGGGCCGATGTTCAGGTACTCGGCAATCGACTCCGCGTTGGCCTGCAGATTGTTGGCGGACAGCCGCACCAGCTTGGGCGAGCCGGTGGACCCGGAAGTGCTGAGCAGAAGCGCCAGGTCCGGATGGAGCTCGTGCCTGCTGCCGGCCCGGCGCTCCTCGAACAGGATCTCTCCGTTGGCGGATCGCAGCACGACGTCGGGGTCGTACACGGCCACCAGGGATTCCAGTGCCGCCGGCTTGTCCTCCGGAAGCAGGATCAGCGGGTGGCCGGCAACCAGGGCGGCGAGGTAGGCCACCAGGGAGTCGACGTCGTTCGCGGCAGCCAGTGCCACCAGGCGGCGCTGGGTGCCCAGGCGCAGGGCGAGGGCATCAACCCTGTCGGCCAGTCCCCGGTAGGTGAGGGTGAAGTTTTCTGAAAGAATTGCGGGCCTGTCCCCGTGGCCTGCGAGATCGGCGGCGAAGGGCACCCGCGCGAAATCAAGCTGCGTGGTCACCGGAAGAGGATAGTAGTTAAGGCTTACCTAAGTAAAACCATTCCCTGGCCTGTTACGGCATGCCATACTCGCTCCGTGAGCGAGTCTTACGAGTTCAGAGCCCCTTTATGGTTGTATCCGGGCGAATCCGCCTGGCATTTCATTACGTTGCCCGTGGATATTGCGGACGAAATCCGTGAGGAGTCCGCGGGGTTCCGCAGGGGGTTCGGCTCTGTGAAGGTGACGGCAGACATTGCGGGCCACCAGTGGCAGACCTCGATCTTTCCGGACACCGGCAGCGGTTCGTACCTGCTGCCGGTCAAGCGGGCTGTGCGGGCTGCTGCCCGCATCGCCGCGGGCGACGACGTCGACGTCCGGCTGGTCGTCATCACCACCTGAGCCGCGGCCGCCAGGAACAGTCCCGCCAGGAACAGGTCCCCAAGAGCAGGCGGCTAGGCAGCCCCGGTCCAGCGGGCCGGGACTGCGGGGGCTGACGGCCTCCAGTGCGCCGCGCTGCTGGTGCCCGAGGCCTCGGCCGGGGTGCGCTTCTTGCCGAATCCCTGCCGGCCGTGGCCGGAGCGGGCTGGAAGAGTCTGGGCCGAGAGAGTCTGGGCCGGCACCGGCGCGGGAACTGCCGCGGAGGCTTCCTGAACCTCCGGTGCTGCCGGCGAGAGGTCCGTGACGAGCCCCGTCCCGGCGCATTCGCGGACGTCGGCGATGCCTGCGGCAGCCGCGCGCTTGTCCGCGAAAGGTGCGGAGATGGCCAGTACGGTTCCATTGGGAGCCATCAGCCGGAACCGGTACTGGGAGTCGGCGTCAACAAAAACTTCAAATACTCCGGCCATGACGTTCCTTCCGGTCAGGGAGGCTGTGCGCAGCGTCGTCGCGGCCACGGCCCCGAACGCATCGCTGCGTCTGTCCTTGGATGGGGTGAACCGACAGGGGTTTGATCGGCTCATCGGTGTTATTAGAGTCTGCCCAGTGCGTATGGAGCCTACAAGACCGTCCATGTAAACCCTGGGTAAACCCTGCTGGTCCACCCACTAAACCGCCCCGGGGCTCCGTTCTCAAGGACGCCCGAAACGATGGGACGTGCAGCGCAACGCGCGTTCACAGCCCGCCATTGGAAGTAACGTCAGATCTGTTTGAGCGCCTGCTCCAGGTCCGCGATGAGGTCGTCCGCGTCCTCCAGTCCGACGGACAGCCGCACCACGCCATCGCTGAGCCCGATCGCGGCGCGTCCGTCCGGCCCCATGGCCCGGTGCGTCGTGGTGGCGGGATGGGTGATGAGGGACTTGGCGTCGCCCAGGTTGTTGGAGATGTCGATGATCTTCAGGGCGTCCAGCAGCGCAAAGGCGGCTTCCTTGCCCGACTGGCCGGCCGTCGTCGCAAGTTCCAGCGTGAGGACGGTGCCGCCGGCCTTCATCTGCCTGGCCGCCAGGTCGTACTGCGGGTGCGACTTGAGCAGCGGGTACTTGACCCAGTTCACGGCAGGCTGGGTTTCCAGCCATTCGGCGAGGCGCAGCGCTGTGGCGGAGGAGTGGTTCACGCGCAGGGACATGGTTTCCAGGCCCTTGGTGAGGACCCAGGCGTTGAATGCGGAGAGCGCCGGGCCCGTGTGGCGCATGAGCTGCTTGACCGGGCCGTCGATGAATTCCCTGGTGCCCAGGATCGCTCCGCCCATCACGCGGCCCTGGCCGTCGATGTGCTTGGTGCCGGAGTAGACGATCACGTCCGCGCCGAGGTCTCCGCAGCGCTGCAGCAGCGGGGTGGCGAAGACGTTGTCCGCCACCACCTTGGCGCCGGCGGCGTGGGCGAGTTCGCTGACAGCCGCGATGTCCACGATTTCCTGCATCGGGTTGGACGGGGATTCGAAGAAGACGGCCGTGGTGGGCACCGAGAGGGCTTCGCGCCACTGCTCGATGTCCGGGCCGTCCACGAACACCGTCTCCACGCCCCAGCGCGGCAGGATTTCGTTGAGGATCACGAAGCAGGAACCGAACAGCGAGCGGGCTGCGACCACGCGGTCCCCGGCGCCCAGCAGGGCACCCAGCGCGGTGAAAACGGCGGACATGCCGGACGCCGTCGCAAAGCACGCCTCGGTGCCTTCGAGGAGGCGGAGCCGCTCCTGGAAGGTGGCCACGGACGGGTTGCCGTAGCGCGAGTAGACAAAGCGCTCGTCTTCGCCGGTGAAGGCGCGCTCGGCGGCGGCGGCGGACTCGTAGACGAATCCGGAGTTCAGGAAGACAGGCTCGGTGGTCTCCTGGAAATTGGTGCGGTCAAGCCCGCCGCGGACGGCCTGGGTATCGGGGCTCCAGCCGGCGGCGTCGTGGTTAAAGGTCAATTTAGTTCTTTCCCAGGTTCGTCGGCAGGCCGCGGTTCTTCCAGCCGTTCACGGTGCGCTCACCGTAGCGGTCGGGCTCGCCCTCGAAGCCTTCGAGGACGTTGTAGGCCGTAAAACCGGCCTGCGTTGCGGCGGTGGCGGCAGCGATGGAGCGCTGGCCGGAGCGGCACAGGAAGAGCAGCTCCACCCGGGTGTCCTCGGGGGCCTGCTGCTTCAGCTGCTCGACGAAGTCGGGGTTGGGAATGCCGCCGGGAAAGGTCCACTGGATGAAGAGGGGATCATTTTCCGTGGCGTTGGTGTCCGGAATGCCGATGTGCGCCCATTCGCCCTCGGTGCGCACATCCACCAGGATGGCGCCCTCCTCAAGCTTGGCCCACGCGTCCTGCGGAGTGATGTCTCCGGCGTAGCTCATGCGTGGCCCTCGTAAACTTCCGCGCTCAGGTCCTCGTCGGAGTCCAGCTGGTCCACGGCGGTGGCGACGGCGGCGTCTGCGGTGGCGATCGCTGCCGGCAGGATGAGGGCCTGGGCCACGATGACGGTGGTGCCGTTGAAGGTGGCGGCAGGGCTGCCGTGCAGCACGTATCCCTCGGCCAGGGCTGCCGAGATACGCTCGCAGAACGCCCGGTCATCCGGCCCCGTGACGAGGCGGTAGGACAGTTTTTCCTCAGGTTTATCCTGCTGGGACGACAGCGTTGCAACGGCGGGGGCGTCTGACACGACGGATCTCCTTTTCTCACGCTTGCAGCTCGAAGGGGTCGATATGCCGAGTATTCACCTGAGGCACCCCGCCGTGGAAGGAGGGTTGCCGACCGGCCAGTCAGGGCTTAATGCCGGTACTCATTACTCCCGAAAAAAGTAACACTGACGACGGCGGCGCGCACCGCCGCCGTCGTCATCTTCCGTAACGGACCCCGCGACTTTCCCTGATCCATGGGACTGCCCGGGTTGCTCGCGTTGCCGTTACAAAGCCCGCGGCCGGGAGGATAATGACGGGAGATGACCCGCCGTAACGCCGGATGAAACCAGGCCGCAGTGAATGATCCGACCGCGAATACAGTGACTCCCATGCTGCACTTTGGATGGTTTGTGGGCCATGGCTTCGGGGTCCAGGGCTGGGGGACACCCGGCTACGGAATCGGCTACGACTGGAAGAAACCGGCCCCCTACCAGCACGCGGTCCGCGAGTTTGAGCGGGCCGGGCTGGACCTGTTCATCATCGAGGACTCGCTAACCGTCCCCGACACCTACGGCGGCAGCGCGGAGGTCTCACTGGCGCAGGCGTCCTTTGCGCCCAAACACGATCCGCTGGCGCTGGTGCCGTACCTGCTGTCCGCCACGGAACACCTGGGCATCGTGCCCACCATCAGCGCGTCCTTCTATCCGCCCTTCACCGCGGCCCGGCTGCTGGCCACGCTGCAGCACTTCTCCAACGGCCAGCTTGGCTGGAACGTGGTGACCTCCGGCAGCGACCTTGCCGCGCAGAACTACGGACTGGACCAGCAGATCGAGCACGACCTCCGCTACGAGAAGGCCGAGGAGTTCGTGGACGTCGTCCGCAAGCTCTGGCGCAGCTGGGAACCGGACGCCATCGTGGAGGACGCCCGGGCGGGCATCTTCGCGGACCACACCAAAGTCCGGCCCATCCACCACGACGGGGAGTTCTTCAAAGTCCGGGGACCGCTGAACACCGCACCGCTGCCGGAGGAACCCGTGCTGGTGCAGGCCGGGGCCTCCCCGCGGGGCAAGGCCTTCGCCGGTGCGAACGCGGACGTGGCCATTGCCCTGGCCCGCGGTGTGGACGGCATGAAGGCGTACCGGGACTCCATCCGTGCCGAGGCCGCCGCGGCCGGCCGGAACCCCGACGACGTCAAGGTGCTGTTCGTCCTGAAACCCACCGTGACCGGATCCCGGGCCGAAGCGGAGGAACTGCGTGCCGCGCGCCGGGAGCTCACGCAGCGGGACATCGACAGCCAGCTCAACTCCATCTCCTACCTCTCCGTCATCGACTTCAAGCAGTTCGACCTCGACGCACCCCTCCCGGAACTGAGCACCAACAGCAACCAGGGAACGCTGGAGCACTTCTCCAAGGCGGCACCGCCGGGTTCCACGCTGCGGCAGATCCTGCAGGCCCGCAGCGGCGGTGCAGGCGACAGCATCATCGGAACGGCCGATGAGATCGCCGACTACCTCGAGGAAACCGGCACCGCAGTGGGCGGCGACGGGTTCCTCTTCTCCGGCTTCGTGGACCCGGCCACCATCCACGGAGTGCTGGACAGGCTGGCGCCCGTGCTGCGCCGGCGGGGACTGCTGCGGACGAGCTACGGCGACGGCGGCTTGCGCCGGAACCTGCTGGACTTTTAGCGCCATGGCAATGGCCGGGGAAAGCAACGGACTGGCGCCGGGCATCAGCCGCGGCACGTTCCTGATCGGGACGGCCCACATCCGGGCCGGCGACCTGGCCGCCGCAGCGGCCGATCCGAGCGTGGAGGTGGTCCTCAGCGCCGAAGCCCTGGAGCTCGTGGGGCTGTCCCGTGAGGTGGTGCAGGCGGCCATCGATTCCGGCCACCGGGTCTACGGCCTCAACACGCTGCTCGGCTCCGGCCGGGACACGGCCGTGGAGCAGGACTCCATCCTCGACTACCAGCTCCAGGTGATCCGCTACCACCACAGCGGCGTGGGCGGACTGCTGGACCGTGATGAAGTCCGCGCCCTCATCCTGGCCAGGCTCATCGGATTCACCCGGGGAGGCTCGGGCGTGCGCCCGGAAACCGCCCGTTTCTACGCCGAATTGCTGAACAGGGGTGTGGTGCCGGCGGTTCCGCGCGACGGGTCCGTCGGCTCATCGGACCTCACGCAGCTCGCGGCGGTTGCCGCCGTCGCCATCGGGGAAGGACAGGCACTGGGTCCCGACGGCGGCCTGCTCGACGGCGGGCAGGCACTCGCCGCCGCCGGGCTGGAACCGCTGGTCCTGGCGCCGGGGGAGGCCCTGGCGCTGGTCAGCGCCAACTCCTATTCCATCGGTGCGGGCGCGCTGGAGCTGCGCCGCATCCGCTGGCTCGCCGATCTGGCGGACACTGCGCTGGCGCTGTCGCTGGAGGCCACTGCAAGGTACGACGGCGGCGGGAACCTCAGTCCCTTCTCGCCGGCTGTGCAGTCGGCCAAGGCCGTGGACGGCCAGCGCGTCTCGGCGGCCAACGTCCGCCGCCTGGTGCGCGGCGGCTGGCTGGACGACCCGCGGCGGCAGGTGTCCGTCCAGGACCCCCTGTCCTTCCGCGCCGCGCCGCAGACGCACGGCGCGTTCCGTGCCCACGTGGCCGCCCTGGCCGAGGCGCTCGAGGTGGAACTCAACGGACGGGGCGACAACCCGCTGGCGGACGTGCCCTCGGGCCGGATGGTGTCCGGTGGCAACTTCCAGCCGATGCAGCTGGCCCTGGCGTTCGAGGCGCTGCGGCTGGGGCTGGCACACGTCGGAATCAGCAGCGAGCGGCGGATCGCCAAGCTCTATCCGCCGCAGCGACTGATCCGGCAGCTCAACCTCGAGGCGGCCCGGGCAGGCACGCCGCTCGCGTCCGAAGACCTGCCGGGACTGCTCTGGTACTCGGCCGCAGGCCTGCTGGCCGAGCTGAAGTTCCTGGCGGCGCCCGCCACACTGGGAGCCCCCACCCTGTCCGCGGACGTGGAGGACCACTCCACGCTGGCTCCGCTTGCCCTCCAGCAGCTGGAGCGCTCAGTCGAGGCCGCGGCCAAGCTCCTCACCATCGAGGCCCTGACGGCGTCCTACCTGCTGGCTGAGGCGCAGGACACGGACCTTCGGGAGGCAGTAACCCGGCAGCTGGGCGCAGGAACCGGCGCCGTCGTGCGGCGGCTGTCGGAGCTGCTCGCCGGGCAGTTGCCGGCGGCGGTGCTGGTGGAGGCTGCAAGGAAGGAGCTGGGGGATTTGCTGGCAGGACTGCCCGAATTGCAGACGCCGTCCCCGGACACCGACGGTGACCGGGGGCCGGATGACGGCGGTCCAAACTATGCGCGAGGAGAATCATGACCACCGTGACGGGGAGCGGCCGCCAGCCGAGGCATGTGGGGCCCATAGTGGATCCGGCCGGGGACGCCGACGCCGTGCTGGCCCGGGTGGGGAACACTCCGCTGGTCCCGCTGGACGTGCTGAGCCGTGGCCTGGGAAGCACAGTTTTCGTGAAGCTCGAATCGGAAAATCCCGGCGGGTCCATCAAGGACCGGACCGCGCTGAGCATGGTCCGGGCTGCCGAGCGCAGCGGCGACCTGCAGCCCGGCGGGACCATCGTCGAAAGCACCTCAGGGAACACCGGAATCGGGCTCGCGCTGATCGGTGCACTGACCGGCCATCCCGTGGTGGTGGTCACCGGAGATTCCATTTCGTCGGAGAAGCTTGAGGCCCTCAACCGGTACGGCGCGCGGGTGGTGTTCACGGACTGGAGCGCGCCGTCGAATTCGCCGGAGAATGCGCGGGCGGTCGCGGCCCGGATCACGGCCGAGATTCCCGGCGCATGGCGTCCACTGCAGTTCGACAACCCGGCCAACCCGCGCGCGCACTACGAGGGGACGGCCCCGGAAATCTGGGAGCAGACGGCCGGCCGGGTGACGCACTTCGTCGCGGGCGTGGGCACCGGCGGCACCATCACCGGAAACGGGCGGTACCTCAAGGAGAAATCAGGCGGCCACGTGGAGGTGATCGGTGCCGACCCCTACGGCTCGGTCTACAGCGGCGGGCATCCGGGCCAGATCCTCGTGGACGGCGTCGGCAACTCCTGGCCCAAGCCTGAATGGCCGAAGGTGTTTGACCTCGGCCTGCTGGACAGGTTCCTGCGGATTCCGAACGACGAGGTGTACACCACGCTGCACCGGCTGCTCAACGACGAAGGCCTGTCCCTCGGGCCGTCGTCGGGCCTGACCGTGGCGGCGGCGCTCCGGGTGGCCAGGGCGGCGCCGCACGGGTCAGTGGTTGTGGCGATCGCCCCGGACACGGGCAGCAACTACCAGAGCAAGGCGTTCAACCCGGTGTGGCTGGCGGACAACCACATCCGCCTGGCCACGGACCTCGCCGAAGACTAGCCCAGTAGTTAGGACTAGCCCAGGAGCGATATCGGGCCCGTGGCAGGCGTTTCGCTCTCGGAACGGATCCAGGCATTCCAGTCCAGCGGGTGGACTGAGGGCCGGCCCAGCAGGTACCCCTGCGCCGCCACCATGCCAAGGCCGGTCACGGCGTCGAGTTCTTCCTGCGTCTCCACGCCCTGGGCGCCAAGGGCGGCGTCGATGTAGTGCGCCAGTTCGTTCATGGCTGCAGCCCTCAAGCGCTGGCCCTGGGAGCTCTCAATGCCCGCAATGAAGCTCCGGTCCAGCTTGATGATGTCCGGGTGAAGCTCCAGGACCTGGTCCATGGACGTGAAGCCAACCCCGGCCCCGTTGACGGCGATCCGCAGTCCGCGCTGCCGCAGGGGAGCGAGGGCGGCAGTCAGCGCCCCGTACTGGTCGAAGGGGATCGGCCCGTTCAGGTCGATGACGATCCGGTCCATGGCCAGCTGGGAATGGTCCAGCAGCCCGGGGATCCTCGGGTCCGCGCACGTTGCCGGGGTCAGGTTCAGGGCGATGAACATGTGCTCCGGCACGGCCTGCGCCGCAGTGAGGGCGCGGTGCAGTGCCGCGAGCTCAAGGTCGGTGCCCAGCCCCACGGATTCTGCCTCGCTGAACCAGTGGTCAGCGCTGGCACCGTCGTCGCTGACGAAGCGGGTGAGGGCCTCGACGCCGATCACGTGGCCCTCCGGAAGCCGGCGGATCGGCTGGAACGCGGTCATCAGCATCTTGTCGGCAAGGATGGCTTCAATCCGGTTCCTGCTGCGCCGGGTGAAGGGCACCGGCTCAGGCACCGCCACGGCCTGGGGCCGTGCCATCTCCGGGATGGCGCCGTTGTCTGCGTTGGCCAACTCCGTGGTGGCGGTGAGGTGCTCGAGCAGCACGTGTTCCGGGTTGTCCGGGTGGGCTTCGAACAGGGCGCGCAGCTGCTGGCGGGTCCACTCACTCGCCGGGTCCGATTCGGCAAGCAGTTCGGTGATAATCTGGCGGGCTTGCCAGCGCACAGTGAGTTCCCCACTGTCCCCCGGCAACGCTGCCTGGGCCCCCCAGCCCGTGGGTAGTGAGGTTGTCAATGCGGGAAGGGCGTTCTCGTCCCAAGACATCGGCTATTCCTTTATACGTACTGGTACCGGCTGAGCCCGGAACCCGGCCAAGCGCCATCACCGCTGCGGGTGCGGGCAGTTGGCCGTGGAAGAAGACTACAACGCAGCTGACCTGCTTGTCCCCCGTTTTTTCGAACCGTGCCAATTCGTTACTGCCGGCTGCCCGGGCCGGGCCCGCGACCCCTGAACCGGCAAATCCTCCGGACCTAGTCGATGCCGGCGAACAACTCGTTCAGCTCGGCGGTCAGCTGCTTCCGGAGCGCCGGCGTGCCGATCTCGCGGCCGTCGATGTGGTTGACGGGAGCCAGGAGCCGGATGCTGGAAATCAGCCAGACGGCGTCCGCGGCCACCAGGTCCTGGGGCTTCAGGGGGCCGTACCCCAGCTCCCAGCCGGCGGCCTTGGCCGCGGCGAACAGGGCGCCCTGCGAGGTTCCGGGGAGAATGCCGCTGTCCAGCTGCGGGGTGACGAGGCGCTTAACTGTTGTTCCGGCGTCGTTCTTCTCAACGTTCGCCAGCAGCACGGTGGATGTGGGGCCCTCCAGCACGCGGCCGTCGGAGGACGTGAAGATGACGTCGTCCGCCCCCTGCTTGTGGGCGTGGCGCAGCGCGGCCATGTTCACGGCGTAGGACAGGGTCTTGGCGCCGAGCAGCAGCCACGGGGCACGCTCGGCAGCATCGCTGTCATAGCCGCGGTCAAGGAGGATGACGTCGATGCCGGTTTCGCGCTGCCGCCGGCCAGCGGCTGCCACGGGGGACACCTGCACCCAGCATGTGGGGGCGGCGGCGCCCTCCACGCCGCGGGTGACGATGAGTTTGACCACTGCCTCGTCCAGCTCCGGGGACGGGGCCGGGTTGTCGGAACGGAACGCCCTGACGCCCGTCTCCACCGCGCGGCGCCAGTGGTCCTGCCCCGGGATCTCAAGATCCAGTGCCTCCGCCGAGCGGGCCAGCCGGTCCAGGTGGGCCTGGATCTTCCGGGTGTGGCCGGCGACGGCGAGCATGGACTCGAACACCCCGTCACCGCGGGTGGCGCCCAGGTCCGTGGCCATCAGCTGCGGCTTTTCGGGATCGGCAAGCCGGCCGTACTCATAGTCCGGATCCAGGAACACCAGCACTGTGTGAGAGGTACGAGAGGTCATGCCTCAAGCTTAGTGCGGCCGGTGCCCGATAGGCTGGCCTCACCGCTCCATACGGAATGGCTGCGAGAGTAAGACATTACGGGGGTTTCAACTGTGTTGTGGCCATTTCCGCTGGCGGAAACACTGCCGGCGTGGCTGATCCTGCTGCTCAGCGGCGTGGATCTGGTCATCAGGGTCCTGGCCGTGGGCATCATCCCGGGCAACCGGCGGCCCACCACCGCCATGGCCTGGCTGCTGGGCATCTTCTTTGTGCCGGCCCTGGGCCTCATCCTGTTCCTCCTCTTCGGCAACTTCAGGCTGTCCCGGCGGCGCACGGAACAGCAGCAGCTGGTCAACGAGCGGGTCCGCGGCAGCGTGGAGCTTTCCCACGTTGCCAGCGAGTATTCCGGCCCCGAGTGGGTGCAGTCCGCGGCCGAACTCAACCGCCGCCTGGGCTCGATCCCCATGGTGGACGGCAACCAGGTGGAGCTCATTCCCGGATACCCGGACACCATCCAGGCCATGGCCGCGGCCGTGCGGAAGGCCAAACGCTTCGTCAACGCCGAGTTCTACATCATGAGCACGGACCACGTCACGGACGACCTGCTCACGGCACTTGAGGAGGCGGCGGACCGCGGCGTCGAGGTGCGCGTGCTGTTTGACCACATCGGGACCCTGCGCGTGAAGGGCTACAACAAACTGCTGAAGCGGCTCAAGGCGAGCCGCATCCAGTGGCGGCGGATGCTGCCGCTGCTGCCCATCCATGGCCAGTGGCGCCGGCCGGACCTGCGCAACCACCGCAAGATCATGGTGATCGACGGCGAAGTCGCCTTCACGGGGTCGCAGAACCTGATCGAGCCCTCCTACAACAATCCCAAACACCGCAAGGCCGGCCGGGAGTGGATCGAGCTGATGGCGTGCCTGCGCGGCCCGATCGTCCCTACTCTGAACGTCGTCTTTGCCACCGACTGGCTCAGCGAGACGGACGAGTCCCTCGAGGACCAGCTGCAGCTGGCGGCGCCGCCCGCCGGACGGGTCACGGCGCAGGTGGTGCCCAGCGGCCCCGGCTTCACCACGGAGAACAACCTCCGGCTCTTCAACACGCTGATCTATTCCGCGCAGCACCGGATTTCCGTGTGCAGCCCCTACTTCGTGCCGGACGACTCCCTGCTGTACGCCATCACCACTGCGGCGCAGCGGGGAGTGGACGTGGAACTGTTCGTCTCCGAGAAGGGCGACCAGTTCCTGGTCCACCACGCCCAGCAGTCCTACTATGAGGCCCTGCTGCGGGCCGGAGTCCGGATCTACCTCTACAAGGCGCCGTTCGTGCTCCACGCCAAGCACTTCACCATCGACGACGAAGTGGCGGTTCTGGGCTCCAGCAACATGGACATGCGCTCCTTCTCCCTGAACCTCGAGGTTTCGGTGATGCTGCTCGGCGAGGACATCGTCAACAGCATGCGCGCCGTGGAGGACACCTACCGCGACATCTCCCATGAGCTCCTGCTCGAGGACTGGATGCGCCGGCCCCTCGCGGCACGGTACGTGGACAACGTCGCGCGCCTCACGGCCACGGTCCAGTAGAAACGGCCGAATGGAGCCTGGAGTTTTTGTCCACTTGTCGCGACCTGGAGGCCCCTGAACCCGCGATAGGTGTACGAAAACTCAGTCCGGGAAGGCGGAGCCGAGGGTGGACAGCACGCCGTAGGCCTTGGTGCGGATCTCCTGGTACTCGTCCTCCGGCACGGAATCGGCGGTGATGGCGCCGCCGACGCCGAGGCTGAGCCGCACCTGTTCACCTGCGCCGCTGTCCTGCACCGTGCCGCTGTCCTGCACCACCAGGGTACGGATGGCCACCGCCAGGTCCGTGGCCCCGTTGAGCGAGAAGTAGCCGATCGCGCCGGAATATACGCCGCGCGGGCCTTCCTCCAGCCGGTCCAGGATGGCCATGGTGCTGATCTTCGGCGCCCCGGTCATGGAGCCGGCCGGGAAACAGGCGGCCACCGCCTCGGCCCGCGGCGAGCCCGGCAGGAGGACGGCATCGATGGTGCTCACCATCTGGTGCACCGTGGCATAGCTTTCGATCTCGCAGAGCCGGCTGACAGTCACCGACCCGGGCTCGGCGAAGTGGCTGAGGTCGTTCCGGAGCAGGTCCACGATCATGATGTTTTCCGCGCGGTCCTTGAGGGACGTAGCCAGGTCCTCGCGGAGGGCGGCGTCGGTTTCCGGGTCAGCAGCCCGGCGGCGGGTTCCCTTGATCGGTTCGGCGCGCATGCCGCCGTCGGACGCTATCCGCAAAAAGCGCTCCGGGGACGTGCTGGCCACGGTGAGTCCGCCGAACCGCAGGTAACTCGCAAACGGTGCCGGATTCCGGCGGCGCAGGGCAAGGTACGCGGCCCACGCGTCCAGCGCCGGCACCTTCGCTTCGAGGGTGGTGGTGAGGCAGACCTCGTAGGAGTTACCTTCCGCGATCTGGTGCTGGGCTTCGGCGATCTTGCGCTTGTAGCTCGCCTCGCTGTCCCATCCGGCGAAGGCCGGGGCAGGGGCCAGTGCCGCGGCGTCTTTCTCCGGCAGGGCGTCTTCCGCCGGAAGTACGACGGCGTTGCTGCCGCCGGCTTCCGCTGCGCCAGCCGCGGCACCAGTCACCGCGTCGCGGGCGCGGGTGAGCCAGTCTGCGGCGTCGGGGGCGTCGAGGGCAAGCAGCCAGACGGTGTTGTCGGTGTGGTCCAGGACCACGGCCCGGCCGGCAAAGACCAGCCCCGCATCCGGTGTGTCCGAGGCGATGTCATGCCCGCCGGTTTCCCGCTTGAGCTCATAACCGAGGAAGCCGAGCCAGCCCAGCGTGAAATCGCACGGGTAGTCCTCGTGCCCGCGGACCGCCTTCCGCCCCCACACCGTTTCCAGCCAGCGGAAGAACGGGCCGGACACGGTGGCCGTGGCGCAGCCTGCGGTGATCCATGTGACACCGGAACTGTGCAAAACAGACTGGCCGAAGGTGCCTCCGTCGTCGGCCAATATGCTGAAGCGGCTGCGTTCCGCAGCGGGGGTCTCCTTGCCGGGAGCGGCCGGGCCGGCGAACCGCAGAGACGAGTCCAGCCAGACCGCATTGCCGGAAGCGCCGTACAGGGCATGGAAAACTGTGGCCGGGTCGGGGCACGCTTCAAGGCGCTCGGACAGCAGGCGCAGGCCGCGCCTCGAAGACAGCTCAGGAACCAGCGCGGTGCTGAGCGCCGGAAGGTACGTGAGCGCCTGCAGGGTGTCCGCCGGGGCGGTGCCGTCCGCGCGGTTGAGCACCCGGACGTGGGCGTGCTGCGGGATGTCGTCCACAGCCAGGAGTTCAGCCTCCTGGCTGGCCCACTGGTCCCAGAACGGCTCGTACGTGTCGCCGTCGCGTTCGAGCGCGCGCAGGCGGCGCTCGCCGTCCGGCGAGTCTGCCCAGATGACGGCGTCCAAAAAGGGCCTGGCCGCCGCCGCTGCCGCCCCCACGCCCTCCACGATCACAATCTCGGCGGGCAGCGTGACCCGCGGGCCGCCGTCGCAGTGGTTGACCCAGTCCCAGCTCACCCAGGTGGCCGCCTCGGCGCGGCTCAAGGGTTCCAGCACGGTGCGCACGTAGCGTTCGATGCCGGCAGCCAGTCCGTCCCAGCCGGGATAAATGTCCTCCAGGTGGAACAGTGAGACCTTGCGGTGATTCCGCAGCCTGGCCGCGAGCTCAATCGCCAACGTTGTTTTACCTGCGCCGGACCGCCCGTCAATGGCGATGATCACAGGTGCGGGGGTCATGAAATAGAGCGTACCTGCTGGCTGTCCTCAAGATGGACGATGTGAAGCTCGCTGCCCGCTGCCGGGCGACCGTGACGCTTGCCCTTACGGCCCCTGCGGTCATCGACGTGCAGCAGGTCATCCATCTGGAGCGCGGCCGGGGCCGTGGCGGCCTCGTGTTCGCCGGCAGCGACGGCGTCCTGTACGTAACGGACAATGCCGGGCACCGCCGCCTGGACCTGGTCCCACACCGCTTCGAAGTCTGCGTGGCCGCCGTACCATGGGTCCTCAATGCCCTGTTCGAGCGGGTCGCAGCCCTCCAGCGCGGGGTCGAAACTGCGGAGCATGCGGACCCTGGCCCGCGCCTCGTCGTCCGGGGCGGAGGCGCGAAGCCATCCGTAGTGGTCCACGTCCAGGGCAAGGATGAGGTGCCGCTCGGCGAACCATTCGGAGCGCCATTCCCTCGCAATGTGCCGGTCGGAGACAAGGTTGTGGGTGGTCAGCTTGCGGGCGGCCCGCGGGTCGATGGGGCGGCCTGCCTCGTAGGCGGTGGTACCCGCGGAGTCAACGACCACCACGTCCTCGAGCCCGGCTTCCATGAAGGCAGCCTCGAGCATCAGCTCGGCCATGGGCGAGCGGCAGATGTTGCCGGTGCAGACGGCGATGACGCGGTATGGGCTCGTCGTTGAGTTCATGGGGATAGCATGCTGGATCAACCGCCCACTTGGCTAGTAAGTGAGCTTATTATCAGCAAGCTTTGTAAAGTTGGCTGGTTTTGCTGTCACAAAATTGCCAAAGCGGCGTCCCGGGCTTTAATGCATGACGGCAAGTGCGACGCCCAAGGCGACGAAGAGGACGCCGAAGATCCTGTTGAGGACCGTTTGGCCGTGGGCGTCGTGGGTGAAGCGCTGGAAGGACTTTGCTGCGGCCGCGAAGAAGAACCACATGACCAGGATGTCGATGAGCACCACCGTTGCCGCAAGGACGGCGTACTGGGGCAGCAGGGGGTTGGCGGGCCGGATGAACTGCGGCATGAAGGCCAGGAAGAACACAATGGCCTTGGGGTTCAGCAGATTGACCCACAGTCCCCGGCGGAACATGGACCAGGCCGGCTCGTTCCTGAGCGCGGCCACCTTCTCCTGGTCCAGGTCCGGTTTGCGCAGGAACTGCCTGATGCCCAGGTAAACGAGGTAGGCGGCACCGGCGTAGCGGATGGCGTTGAAGGCGACGGGGGAGCCGGCAACCAGGACGCCGACGCCCAGGGCCACGACGATGACGTGCAGAACCAGGGCAGCCTGCTGCCCGAGGATGCCCCAGATGGAGCGCCTGAACCCCACGGTCAGCGAGTTGCTCATGGTGTTGATGGCGCCTGCGCCCGGGGTGAAGCTGATGAGGACGCCGGCGCCCGCGAGGGCCAGCCACAGGGAGAGTTGCACCCATCAAGTTTAGTGCGGGTGCAGGGCGCGCGCTTTGGGCACTTGCACGACGCCGGGCACCGGGTCTGTGTGCCGGCGCCGGCCCTATGCCCGGGCGATGACCTCTCCGTTGGGAATGAGGAACCAGCCGTCGTCGGTGGAACCCCAGCGGTGCCAGCCGGCGGAAATGCGCGTGAGGTCCGCCTCCTGCGCGAAGCCGTACTCGAGGGCCTGTTCCGCGAAGGCCGAGTGGAGCACGCGTTCGCCCCACACCCTGGCCTGCCAGCGGCGCTGCTGCCCGGTGGCGTAGAGCCAGTTGCTGCTGCTTGGCGCCACGTCGGTGAAGCCGGCGGCCTGGGCCCACGAAACGAGCCGGCGGCCGGCGTCGGGCTCGGCGCCGTTCCGGCGGGCGATCCGCTGGTACAGCTCCATCCACTCGTCGAGCTCCGGGATGGCCGGGTACCAGCTCATGCCGTGGAAATCCGCGTCGCGGACCGCAACGATGCCGCCGGGCCTTGCCACCCGCCGCATCTCCCGCAGCGCCTCCACCGGGTCGGTGAGGTGCTGCAGGACCTGGTGGGCGTGGACCACATCGAAGGTGTCGTCCTCGAATTCAAGGTCGTAGATGTTGCCCGCCACGAACTCCACGTTCCCGACGCCCCGGTCGGCTGCCAGCTCGCGGGCATGGGCAATCACGTCGGGGGAGCGGTCCAGCCCGGTCACATGCCCGGGGGCAACCAGCAGCGCGAAGTCGCACGTGATGCTGCCGGGGCCGCAGCCGACGTCAAGCACCGATACGCCGGGGGTGAGGTGCGGGATGACGAACGCCGCCGAATTCTCCGCTGTCCGCGCTGCATGGGCCCGGACCACGGACTCGTGGTGGCCGTGGGTGTAGACGTCTTCCGGCTGCTGCGTGCTCATAGGGAAACGCTACTCCGTCTCCGTCTTTCGGGCAGGCAGCGTCCCGGGAGGTTATGGCGCGCCGGAAGCTTCCTTGCCGGCCTCGATTGTGGCCGTGATCATCGCGTCCATGAAGCGGGCGGCTGTCTCGAGTTCCTGCGCCGTGAATGCGGCCATGGCGCTGTCCATGTGGCGGGCAAGGGGCAGGAACATGGCGGAGCCGTCGCGGTATGCCTTGTCCGTCATCCGGAGCTGCACCTGCCGCCGGTCCTGGCCTTCCCGCACCCGGACTAGGTGTCCGGAACCGCACAGCCGGTCGATGAGCGCCGTGGTGGCCGGGGAACTGAGGTTCAGTTCCTTCCGCAGGGTCCCGGGAGTCACGACCTCGCCGCTGGCCGCGTGCCTCATGACGGCGGCCAGCGCGTTGAGGTCCGTCCGGTGCATGTCGTTCCGGCTGCCTGCAGAGTCAACGTAGCGGTTGGCCTCCAGGGTGAACTCCTGAAGCAGCCGGATCAGGGGGTGCTGGGTTCGGGGGCCTGAGGGATAGGGTCCATTGGGCTGCCGCGGAGCGGCAGGCTTCTCCGCCATGGCCGCCTCCTCTCCTCAATGTCGCCTTCCGGAGTTTACCGCCCGGCCGCCGGAGGGGACCGCGCAAGGTATATATCTCTATGATCGAGATAGTTTATGCTGGAACCATTATCGACGACGGCGGAACGGCCGCCACGCCCAGGAGGTCACCGGATGAAGCAGGCAGCCCGCGCTCCACGAGTCCCGTTCTGGCTCCGCTGGCTCATTCCGGTGGTCCTTGTCGTCGGCTGGGTTGCCATAGCCGGCGTCGGCGGTCCCACGTTCGGCAGGCTGGACGAAGTCTCGTCCAACGACCAGGCGACCTTCCTTCCGGCCGGGGCGGAGGCCACCGAGGCCCGCGAGTGGCAGCAAAAGTTCCAGGACTCCGGCGAGGTGCCGGCCGTCGTCGTCATTGAAAGCTCCAGTACCCTCACCCATTCCCAGCTGGGTGCAACCGCCGACCTGAAGGCCAGCATTGAAGACCTTCGGGTGGGCAGTACGGTGGTGGGGCCGGTCCCTTCCCAGGACGGGAAGGCCGTGCAGTTCATTGTCTCCGTTGCCGCAGCGGAGCCCGCCGACGCCGTCGAGGAGTTACGGCGGGAGGTGCGTGCCGGCGCTCCGGACGGCACGCAGACATTCGTCACCGGTCCCGCCGGGCTGGCGGCCGACCTCACCGGAGCTTTCGCCGGCATCGACGGCATCCTGCTGCTGGTGGCGCTGGCGGCGGTGTTTATCATCCTGCTGGTTGTTTACCGGTCCCTGCTGCTGCCCTTCATTGTGCTGCTGACCTCGGTGTTTGCCCTGTGTGCCGCCATCCTGCTGGTGTTCGGCATGGCGAAGGCTGGCTGGATCCAGCTGAACGGACAGAGCCAGGGCATCCTCTCGATCCTGGTGATTGGCGCCGCCACCGACTACGCGCTGCTCTACGTGGCCCGGTTCCGTGAGGCACTTGAGCACACGGCCAACCGCACCGCCGCCGCAATCACTGCCTGGCGGGCATCCTTCGAGCCGATCCTGGCGTCCGGTGCCGCCGTGGCCATCGCGCTGCTGTGCCTGCTGTTTTCCGACCTCAACTCCAACAAGGCGCTGGGACCCGTGGCGGCCGCCGGCATCGTCTGCTCGCTTTTCGCGGCGCTGACCCTGCTCCCGGCCTTCGCCGCTCTTCTCGGACGCGCCGCCTTCTGGCCGTTCCGGCCGAAACTGCAGCCGGAAGATGCGCGCGAGCCGGAACTCGTTACCGGGCTGGAGGGCCAGAGGGGGCTCTGGCGGGCAGCCGGAACACTGGTGTCACGGCGTCCCCGTTCAGTGTGGGTGGCATCCGTGCTCCTGCTCGTCGTTGCATCGGCAGGGGTCATGCAGCTGAAGGCCAACGGCGTGCCGCAGACTGCCGTCATCCTCAGTGCCTCCAATGCTGTCGACGGGCAGGATGCCCTGGCGCGCCATTTCGACGCCGGCAGCGGCAGTCCGGTGGTGATCGTTTCCAGCCAGGCGACAGCCGGGGAAGTCCTCGAGGCAGTCAAGGCCGTCGACGGCGTGGGGGCCGCCTACCTTTTGGCGGAGGGCAGCGTGCCCATTACCGGAGCCCCGGGTTCCCCTGCCAGACCGGCCGTGCGGGACGGGAGGGTGTTGATTAATGCCACCCTCGATTTCGCAGCCGATTCGGACGCCGCGGAGCAGGCCGTGTCAGCCATGCGGAACAGCGTCACCCAAGCGGATCCTGGGGCCCTCGTCGGCGGCGTGACCGCCACCGCGCTGGACACAAACACCACGGCGCAGCGGGATCTTGCCACCATCATCCCGGTGGTTCTCGCCGTCATCCTGGTCATCCTCATGCTGCTGCTGCGGTCCGTCCTGGCGCCCGTCCTGCTGGTGGCGTCCGTGGTTCTTTCCTATGCGGCCGCGATGGGCGTTTCCGCCCTCGTGTTCAACCATGTTTTCGGCTTCCCCGGAGCCGACGCCACGGTGCCTCTGTTCGGCTTCGTGTTCCTGGTGGCCCTGGGCGTGGACTACAACATCTTCCTGATGAGCCGGGTCCGCGAGGAGTCGCTGAAGCACGGGACGAGGCCGGGGATCCTGCGCGGCCTGGGGGTGACGGGCGGCGTGATCACCTCGGCCGGCGTGGTCCTGGCCGCCACGTTTGCTGCCCTGGGCGTCATCCCCATCATGTTCCTGGTGCAGCTGGCATTCATCGTGGCCTTCGGCGTGCTGCTGGACACCGTTCTGGTGCGCTCGCTCCTGGTGCCGGCCCTGGCCTACGACCTCGGCCCGCGCATCTGGTGGCCGGGCAAACTGGCCCGGCGCGAACCGCAGGAAACAACAAAGGCGGCCGAAGTGGCGGAGGCGGGCGTCCGCTAGGGCTTGCGGGAAGTCCCGGTGGCAGTCCCCGCGGGAGCCTCCGCGGGGGTTCCCGCCGGGACCCGCCCTGTACCCCGAGCCGCGGCGAGCTCCGCCCGCCACCATTCCACGGTTTCCCTGGCGGCAGCGTGCAGGGGCGTCGGGTGGAGGCCCAGAAGTTCCTCGCTGGCCTGTGAATCCATCACGAACGTCCGCTGGAACTGGTAGAGCATTTCGCCCAGTTCCCTCATGTCGGGCGAGAAGCGCCCCAGGGCGCGCACCGCCCACCCCGGCACCGCCCGGACCGTCGGCGCCGGCACGCCCGCAGCCCCGGCGAAGGCCTGGGCGATCTGCCGCTGGGTGAGCGGTGCATTGGTGGGCGCGTGCAGCACCCGGTTCCAGAGCCCGGGTTTCGCCGCGGCCCGGATCATCGCCGCTGCCAGATCAGGCACGTACGTAAACGAATGCGGCTGGTCAGCGTTGCCCACAACCTGCAGCGGACGTCGGGCAAGGATGGCCGGCACCATGCGCTCGCCGGCGTGGGCCATCCGGACGCGGGGGCCGAAGAAATCACCGGCCACCACGGAGACCGTGTTGGTGGGGCTCGCCGCCCGCGCCCGCAGCAGCGCCGTCCGGATACCGCGCTTGCCGGCCGCTGCTTCCCTTGGACTGGCTTCCGTCATCACCTCCCGCGGGTTGCTGTAGGAGTAAAGGCTTTCGGGAAAGACGACGACGGCGCCCGCCTCGCCTGCCGCCGCCAGGACCGCCTGTTCGGCGGCCGGCAGCTCCCGTTGCCACGCCGCGGCACTGTAGGAAGAGCCATGGATGCAATGGAAGACCGCAGCCGCGCCTTCGAAGGCGTTCCCCAGCATGCCGGGGCTGGAGACATCCGCCTTCAGCTTCTCGATCTGCGGGTGGTCGGGGCCACTGCCCGAACGGGTGAGGACCCGGACCCGCCCGCCCTGCTCTGCCAGTTGCTCCGCCACCGTCCAGCCGACGGGGCCGGCACCGGAGACCACATAAAGACCGGACATTTGAAAGTTCTCCTTCTTTGCGGGTGGCGCCCTTTGGGGTTGTCCCGACGGGCCGGACCTGGGACCGAGAGCACTGCTCTCGAATTAAAGGATGCTGCCGCCGGGAAGCAAAGTCAAGAGCACTGCTCTCAATTGTTGACACTGCTCTGATCCGTGCCATGCTGGGCTCATGCCATCCACTCCGCAGGCTCCCGCTGGGAAGCAGCAGCGCACCCCCCGTGAACGGGCGCGGGCGCAAACCATCGCCGACATCGTGGAGCTGGGCCGGAAGCACCTGGCCGAACACGGGGCCGCAGCACTCTCGCTCCGCGCCGTCGCCCGCGACCTGGGAGTGGTGTCTTCGGCGGTTTACCGGTATGTCGGGAGCCGGGACGAACTGCTGACCCTCCTGCTCGTGGATGCCTACAACGACCTTGGGGACGCAGTGGACGCAGCCGTCGAATCCGTCCCTGCGGACGATTTCAAAGAACGCTTCGCCGAGCTGGCCCGCGCCGTCCGCGCCTGGGCCCTCCGGGAACCGGCGCGCTACGGCCTCCTTTTCGGCAGTCCGGTGCCGGGTTACCGTGCCCCCGCGGAACGGACCACCGCACCCGGAACGAGGGTGGTCACCAGCTTGGTGCAGATCCTGGACGGCGCACATCGGGCCGGCACGCACCGGGCCGGCACGCACCGGCCCGGCATCAGTGCCGCTGAACCTGCCGCCACGGCTATGCTGCCCGCGCTGGCCGCGGACCTCGGGGCGATCCGGCGTGAGCTGAATGTGGGAGTACCGGACGTTCTGCTGGCCCGCGGCACGCTCGTGTGGACGTCGCTTTTCGGGGCTGTCAGCTTTGAAGTGTTCGGGCAGTATGGCGCCGGAACCTTTTCCGCGCCGGATGAACTGTTCGAGCACCACATTGCCGTGCTGGCTGATCTGGCCGGGCTGTAGGCTGCGTTCGCCCAGGCAGGATGAGGCCGGTCCGGCCCTGTTGCTCCCCGTCCACGCTGGATAGACTGCGACTGCGCCCGGACCAGGCGCGCCAGTCCTTTCGAAGGAGTGATCAAGCGATGACCGAAAGCAGTGAGTCCGGCACTCAGGGTAAGGCCCACACCGGCTCCAGGAATCCGGCCCTCGAGGGGGACAGCGGCCAGTACGTCGAGGGTGACTACGGCGACGCCGGCGTGGCCGGTGGCGAGTCCGCCGCCGAGCCGGAGGGTGAGTACGCGGCCGGAGACTACGGTGAGGCGGGGGCGGTTAGGCCTAACACCGACGTGGAGGAAGGCGAGTATCCAGAGGGCGACTACGGCCGGGCCGGAACCGTCGGCCAGGAGCTGCCCGGAGATGAGGAGGGCGAATACCCTGAGGGTGACTACGGCGCCGCCGGCACAGCCCCGGAAGGTGGCGTCGCCGAAGACCTGAAGGATGAGCTGATCGACGGCCAAACCAATGCGCCCCGGAATGATGACGGGGGCCGGTCCTCCGGAGGCTAGAAGCTGACGGTTCACGCTCGGCGAAATCCAGCTGCCGCCGTCGAAAAACCCCCGGCTTCACGCGGATTATCCGCGCGGGACCGGGGGTTTTCCGCTGCTGCGGGAGTACTTTGAGGCAAAGTTGAGCGTACTGCACTCAACTTCGGATTGACTTAAATTCCGGGCTGAGTAAAGTTGAGTGCAGATCGCTCAAGGAGTGGGCGAACCCCAAGTTTCCAAGGAAAGAAGGAAGCAACACATGTCACGTGCAGTAGGTATCGACCTCGGAACCACCAACTCCGTTGTCTCCGTTCTTGAAGGTGGCGAGCCCACCGTTATTGCCAACGCCGAGGGTGGCCGCACCACGCCGTCGGTCGTTGCGTTCTCCAAGTCCGGCGAGGTCCTGGTGGGCGAAATCGCCAAGCGCCAGGCAGTCAACAACATCGAGCGCACCATCGCCTCCGTCAAGCGCCACATGGGCACGGACTGGAAGGTCGACATCGATGGCAAGAAGTACACGGCCCAGGAAATCTCCGCCCGTGTCCTGATGAAGCTGAAGAACGACGCCGAGTCCTACCTCGGTGAAAAGGTCACCGACGCCGTGATCACCGTTCCCGCCTACTTCAACGACGCCGAGCGCCAGGCCACCAAGGAAGCCGGCGAAATCGCCGGCCTGAACGTCCTGCGCATCGTCAACGAGCCCACCGCGGCCGCCCTGGCCTACGGCCTGGACAAGGGCAAGGAAGACGAACTCATCCTGGTCTTCGACCTCGGCGGCGGCACGTTCGACGTCTCCCTGCTGGAAGTCGGCAAGGACGAGGACGACTTCTCCACCATCCAGGTCCGCGCCACCGCCGGTGACAACCGCCTCGGCGGTGACGACTGGGACAACCGCGTCGTCGAGTACCTGCTGAACCAGCTCAAGGTCAAGGGCATCGACCTGTCCAAGGACAAGATCGCCCTGCAGCGTCTCCGCGAAGCTGCCGAGCAGGCCAAGAAGGAACTCTCCTCCTCCACCAGCACCAACGTCTCGCTCCAGTACCTCTCCGTCACCCCGGACGGCCCGGTCCACCTGGACGAGCAGCTGACCCGCGCCAAGTTCCAGGACCTGACCAAGGACCTGCTCGAGCGCACCAAGAAGCCGTTCCACGACGTCATCAAGGAAGCCGGCATCAAGCTTTCCGACATCGACCACATCGTGCTCGTCGGTGGCTCCACCCGCATGCCCGCCGTCTCCGAGCTCGTGAAGGAACTGGCCGGCGGCAAGGAGCCCAACAAGGGCGTCAACCCGGATGAGGTTGTGGCCGTTGGGGCAGCCCTGCAGGCCGGTGTGCTGAAGGGTGAGCGCAAGGACGTCCTCCTGATCGACGTCACCCCGCTGTCGCTGGGCATCGAAACCAAGGGCGGCGTCATGACGCACCTGATCGAGCGCAACACGGCCATCCCCACCAAGCGGTCCGAGACCTTCACCACCGCTGACGACAACCAGCCGTCCGTGGCCATCCAGGTCTTCCAGGGCGAGCGTGAGTTCACCCGCGACAACAAGCCGCTGGGCACGTTCGAACTGACCGGCATCGCTCCGGCTCCGCGCGGCGTCCCGCAGGTCGAGGTCACCTTCGACATCGACGCCAACGGCATTGTGCACGTCTCCGCGAAGGACAAGGGCACCGGCAAGGAACAGTCCATGACCATCACCGGCGGCACCGCGCTCTCCAAGGAAGACATCGACCGCATGGTCAAGGATGCCGAGGAGCACGCAGCCGAGGACAAGGCACGCCGCGAGGCCACCGACACCCGGAACACCGCCGAGCAGCTCGCCTACTCCGTGGACAAGCTGATCGCTGACAACAGCGACAAGCTGCCGGAAGAGGTCAAGACCGAGGTCCAGGCCGACGTCGACGCCCTCAAGAAGGCCCTCGAAGGCACCGACGACGCCGCAGTGAAGTCCGCGTTTGAGAAGCTGCAGGCTTCCCAGACCAAGCTCGGCGAGGCCATCTACGCGCAGGCTGGTTCCCCGGACGGCGCCACCGGCGCTGCAGGTGCTGAAGGTGCCCCTGCCGGCGGCAAGACGGGCTCTTCTTCAGATGAAGACATCGTCGACGCCGAGATCGTCGACGAAGAAGAGAAGAAGTAACCATGCCGCATCACGGTAACGAAGAAGAGCACAACTCTTCCCGAGACCAGGGCAGCAACCGCGACGAACCGGTCATCCGGGACCACCGCAAGGTGGACCCGGTGACCGGGGAGGCCCGCCACCCGCAGGGTGAGCAGGCAGCCTCCGCCGCATCGGCGGATTCCGACGGCGACGCCCTCGCCCAGGCTGAGGAAATCCTCAACCAGGTCGAGGTGCCCGCCGAGGAATCCGTGGCGCAGGGGACCGAAGCCGCCGCGGCGGCGGAGCTGAAGAACGACCTCCTTCGCCTGCAGGCCGAGTACGTCAACTACCGCAAGCGCGTTGAACGCGACCGCGCCGTGGCAGGGGAGATGGCCGTCATCGGCGTCCTGAACTCCCTGCTCCCGGTGCTGGACGACGTCGACGCCGCCCGCCAGCACGGTGACCTCGCAGACGGCCCGTTTGCCGCGATCGCCACCAAGCTGGAGAACGCGCTGAAGACGTACGGCCTGAGCCGCATCGATGAGACCGGCGTGGAGTTCGATCCGACCATCCACGAGGCCCTCATCCAGCAGCCCGGCGAGGACATCGAGGTTGATACCGTCAGCCAGGTGCTCCGCTCCGGCTACAAGTCAGGTGAGCGGGTCCTCCGCGCGGCACAGGTCATCGTCGCGGTGCCGGCCTAGCATTACCCCATCGAGATGGCAGTTCGCGGCAGTGATTCGAAGGGACATTGCCGTGAACTGCCATCTCGGCTCAGATTTTTGAAAGGAAACGCCATTGGCTAGCCAGGACTGGGTGGACAAGGACTTCTATAAGATCCTTGGTGTTGCCAAGGACGCTTCCGACGCTGACATTAAGAAGGCTTACCGGAAGCTCGCCCGGCAGTACCACCCTGATACGAACTCCGGGGACACTGCTGCGGAGAAGAAGTTCAAGGACATTTCCGAGGCTTACTCTGTGCTGTCCGATCCGGACGAGCGGCAGCAGTACGACGCCATCCGGGCAATGGGCGGCGGCGCGCGGTTTGCCCCGCACGGTGCGGGAAGCACGGCGAACGGCGGCTTCGAAGACCTCTTCGGCGGCCTCTTCACCGGTGGCGGCGGCCGTCACTCCGGCGGGTTCAGCACCGCCGGCGGAGTTCCGCCCGAATTCGCAGACCTGTTCGGCGGCGGCTTCGGCGGTGGCCCGGCCGGTTACCAGCGCGCACCGCAGAAGGGCGCCGACCGGACGGCCAGTACCAGCATCTCCTTCGCCGGATCCATCCGCGGCACCACCATCGGGCTGCGCGAACCCGACGGCGAGGTCATCGACGTCCGGGTGCCGGCGGGCATCAAGGACGGCCAGAAGGTGCGCGTCCGCGGCAAGGGCCAATACGGCCCGGCGGGCAACGGCGATCTCCTGGTCACCGTCAACGTCAAGCCCCATGACTTTTACACGCGCGACGGCGACAACCTCCGGATCCATGTGCCCGTCAGCTTCCCCGAAGCTGCTTTGGGCGCCGACATCGAGGTTCCGACGATCGACGGCGAGCACGTCCGCATGCGCGTTCCCGCCGGCACCCCGTCGGGGCGCACGCTCCGGGTGAAGGGCCGCGGCGTCAAGACGTCGAAGGCCACCGGCGACCTGCTGGTGACGATCGACGTCGCAGTTCCGCAGAACCTGAGCAAGGAAGCCGAGGAGGCCGTGAAAGCATTCGCCGCCGCAACCAACGGCGCGGACGTCCGGCAGGGCCTGGCAGCCAAGGCCCGGCTTTAGCGACAGGTGCCGGCCGTGGACATCAATTTCGATCAGCCGATCTTCGTCATCTCGGTGGTCGCCGAGCTCGCCGACATGCACCCGCAGACCCTCCGCCAGTACGACCGGCTGGGCATCGTCTCGCCCAGCCGGGCGCCGGGCAAATCCCGCAGGTACTCCCAGCGGGACGTGAACCGGCTCCGCGAGGTGCAAAGGCTGTCCCATGAGGGCGTTTCGCTCGAGGGGATCAAGCGCATCCTTGAACTGGAAAACCAGGTGGCTGCACTGCAGCACCGGGTGACCGAACTCAGCGAGGAACTGGCCCGCCGTCGTGAGCCGCTGGAATCCCGCATCTTCGCCGCCGGCACCGCCGGTGATGTGGTGAGCCTGGCACGGGGCCAGCGCCCCCGGCCGCGTTCGCAGGCAGTCGTGGTGTGGCGGCCCCGGGGCGACGCCTAATAATTCCTGGCTGAGCCGCTGCCCATTGCCAGAACTGGGTGCTGTGCCAAAAATAGGGTGCAGCACCGGGACGGGCCCAGCAACCGCAATGTCGCGGTCCCGGCTCCCCGGCAGAAGGGACGCAGGGTCATGACCTATATCAAGGACTTTGACCAGCTGGGACGCGGCGATCTGAAGGAGGCGGGCGGCAAGGGAGCCAACCTCGGCGAGCTGGCCCGGGCCGGCTTTCCGGTGCCGGCGGGCTTCGTGCTCACCACCGCGGCCTACCAGGACTTCGTCAACGCCAACGGCATCGCCGGCCGCATCCTCGAACTCGCGGCCCTTCCCGCCGGTGCTTCAAACGACGACTACGAGACCGCCGCACGGCAGATCCGGACGCTTTTCGCCGAGGGCACGTTGCCCGGGGAGATCAGCGGTGAACTTCGGGCAGCCTACCTGCGGTTGGGTCAGCATATGGCCGCAACAGGAGAAGATGCGGGCATACAGTCCAGCGACGGGGCGCGGGTGGCAGTGCGCTCCTCGGCCACTGCAGAGGACCTCGCCTCCGCCAGCTTCGCCGGGCAGCAGGACACTTACCTGAACGTCGCCGGGCCAGAGGCCGTCGCCGCTGCCGTCATCGACTGCTGGGCCTCCCTGTGGAATGCCCGCGCCATGGCCTACCGCTCACGGAACGGCATCGATCCATCCACCGTGCGCCTCGCCGTCGTGATCCAGGAGATGGTCGACGCCGATGCCGCCGGTGTCCTGTTCACCGCCAATCCCGCCACCGGCCGCCGTGACCAGGCGGTGATCAGCGCCGCCTGGGGGCTGGGTGAATCCGTGGTCAGCGGGGCCGTCACCACCGACGACGTCGTGGTGGATTCAGCCACGGGCAAGGTGGTCCGGCGCCGGACGGCGGAGAAGGACGTGATGACGGTCTACAGCGGGACCGGCACCACTGAGCAGCCCGTGCCCGAAGAGAAGCGCCGTGCGCCAGTGCTCGACGACGGTGCGGCTGCCGCGCTGGCCCGCCAGGGAACGGCCATAGCTCAGCATTTCGGGGTGTCCCAGGACATCGAGTGGGCGCAGGCGGCAGGCGAATTCTTTATCCTGCAGGCCCGTCCGATCACCGCACTCCCCGAGCCCTCGGACGAGGCCCCGACGGAATGGCCGCTGCCTTATCCGAACGGGATGTACTTCCGCGCCAGCATCGTGGAGCAGTTGCCGGATCCGTTGTCGCCCCTGTTTGCCGACCTGATTGACGGCGCCGTGGTGAGGTCCCTAAACGCGCTGCTGGGCGAGGCGTTCGGCAAGAACGTGGTGCGGCCCGGCGACGTCTCGCTGCCCACCGTCAACGGCTACGCCTACTACTACTACAGCAACTCAGGAATGCGGCGGGTCATGGGCCAGTCGCTGACGGCCATGCGGGCACTCGCCCAGGGCAAGGCCAATATGGGAATCAAAGGCTGGCGGGAGCACTCGCACCCCAAGTACCGCGGGACCGTGAAATTCTGGGCGGCCAAACCGCCGTCGGACCGTCCGGCCCCTGAGCTGCTGGAGGGCATTTCCGCGCTGCTGGACGCCGGCGCCGCCTACTACACGGCGGTGCAGTCCATCATCCCCATCGCCGCTACCAGCGAGATCATGTTCCGCAGCTACTACGACAAGCTCGTCCGGCGGCCCGGTGACCCGTCCGCGGAGGTATTCCTCCTCGGCTACGACAGCGAGCCGATCCGGGCGGAGAAATCACTTTACGACCTGGCGGTCTGGACCCGCGAGCGGCCACAGCTTGCAGCCGCCGTCACGGAAGGATCAGGGGCCGACATCGCCGAGGCCCTCCGCAGCGGCACGCCTCCCGCAGGCGCGGACGGCGTCCCCAACGTGGATCCGGGACAGTGGGAGGAGTGGCGTTCCCGTCTCCAGCGGCACTTGGACCGTTACGGGCATGCCGTCTACAACCTTGACTTCGTCAACCCTGTGCCGGCCGATGATCCCTCCGCGCTGCTGGAGACCCTGCGGTACTTCGTGCGGGGACAGGGCAAGGACCCGCACCAGCGCCAGCAATCCTCAGCCGACCGGCGGGCGGAGCAGGCCCGGCTGATCAGCGCCCGGCTGGGTCCCCGCCGTCGGGCCGTTTTCCGCCGGCTGCTGCGGTGGGCGCAGACAGCGGCACCGGTCCGGGAAGACGCACTGGCCGACGTCGGACTCGCCTGGCCGCTGATGAGACGGATGCTGCTGGAGCTGGGGGAGCGGCTCACCGCCTCGGGCGTCATCGCCGCGCCGGCTGACATCTTCTGGCTCCGCCTCGAGGAACTCCGCAATGCCACCGACTTTGGCCTGGCCGCGCCCGGCGCAGCGATCACCGGCGTGGACCGGCCGGCGCTGGGGGAGGCCGTTGAGCAGCGCAAGATGCTATGGCGGGGGCAGCGGAAGGCCGCCGCCCCGCAGCTCCTGCCCGAGAGCCGATGGATGGAGCGGGCATTCGGCAGCATGATGCCGGCGCGTACGGTGCAGCGGGCCGGGGACGTCATTACCGGCGTCGGCGCGAGCTCTGGGCAGGTGAGCGCACCGGCGCGGCTGCTGCACGGTCCTGACGACTTCGCCACCATGCGGCCGGGCGAGGTGCTGGTGGCGCGCATGACCACGCCCGCGTGGACGCCGCTGTTTGCCATGGCGTCAGGGGTGGTCACGGACGTTGGCGGCCCGCTGAGCCACAGCTCAATCGTCGCCCGCGAGTACGGCATTCCCGCCGTTCTGGGAACGGGCGTGGCCACCCAGCGAGTGTCCAGCGGACAGCAGGTTAAGGTCGACGGCGACGCCGGCACGGTTACGCTCGACGGTTCCGGTGCCCCGTAGGGCATCCGAAGTGAGTTTTCCACATAGACCTTATGCAGCGTCGTTTTTCCCCCAGGCCAGTGGCAAGCTCTTCGTATGGAGAACGGCACGGCTGCTGCGGAGGCGTTGGAGGCTATTGGTGCCTCGGCGTTGGCGATGGCTGCCAAGGTCCGGAGGGCCGCTGACCCGGGTGCGGCTGGCGCTGGTTTCGAGCCGGATCCCGTTGACCCTCTTGGGGAGCAGGCGACTGCATTCCTGGACGGTTTGAGCGGGGTGGCCGGGATGGAGGCCCGGCTTGCGGCTGTGAAGGTGGAGCTTGCTGCCGGGTACGTCACGGCGGACGCGGCGATGGCAGTCCCGGTTGGCAGCCCGCAGGACGCGGCCGTTCGGCAGATGGCCGTGAGGGCGGAGGTGGCCGGCGCGCTGACCATTAGCGAAGGCGCTGCCGAACGGCTGCTGGTTGAATCGGACATGCTGACCAGGGAACGGCCGATGACACTTGCCGCGCTGCAGCTGGGCCGCATTTCGTGGCAGCACGCACGGATCATGTGCGATGAGACCGAAGGGCTGTCACCTGAAGCGGCCGCAGCGTTCGAGGCCCACTTCCTGGATCCTGATGCTCCCAACGCGGCCAGGGGCTGCTTTGCCGGAGAGCTGGCACCGGCGAGATTCCGGGCCAAGGCCCGGTCTTGGCGGGAACGGCATCATCAGGACAGCATCGAAAAACGGCACTTCAAGAGCGTGAAGGACCGGCGGCTGGAATTCCGGCCGGACCGGGACGGCATGGCCTGGTTCTCGGCGTACCTGCCCGCGGACCAGGCCACCGGGATCTGGAACCGGACCACTGCCGGGGCGCGTGCGCTTCAAAGGCCTAACGAAACCCGAACCCTCAGCCAGCTCCGGGCCGATCTCTTTTCCACCTGGCTGCTCAAACCAAGCCACGGGGCCGGCGCAATAGACGGAATAGATGGTTCGCCGGCAGGCTCCGGACACGCAGCAGGATCCCCGTCCCCAGGCAGTGTCCCGGACGGTGAGGTGATAACTGGCTCCATCCTCGCTGGAGATCCGCTGGCTGGCGACGTGCAGCCTGGCGATGTGCTGGCTGGCGACGTGCCGTCCCCGCAGGCCCAGGTGCTGGTCACAGTTCCGGTGTTCTCGCTGCTCGGCCGCACCGACGAGCCCGCCACACTCGACGGGTACGGGCCGATCCCGGCGTCCATGGCCCGTCGGCTCGTCGCCGACGGCGCAACGTCGTTCTTCCGGGTCCTGGTCGACCCGCGGGACGGGGCGCCACTGGAGATCGGCCGCACCACCTACCGGCTCACCAAACCCATGCGCCAATGGCTACGCCTGAGGGACGCCAAATGCACCTTCCCCAACTGCAACAACCATTCCCTGGACAACGACGCCGACCACGTCCTCTCCTGGGCCGACGGCGGCGGCACCGGCGTCGCCAACCTCGGCCAACCCTGCCCCAAACACCACAGACTGAAACACGCCACGGCATGGCGACCGGTCGACGCCACCCGCGACAACCCGCCCGGCTGGATCTCACCCGCCGGGCGGTCCAACCGAGCCGAGTATCAGGACTGGGAACCACCCACCTGGCCGGAGAGCTTTGACCCGGGCAACTTCGGGCCGGGCGACTCTGACCCGGGCAACTTTGGGCCGGAGAACTTTAACCCGGGCAACTTTTGGCCGGGCAACTTTGACCCGAACAGCTCTGACCCGGGCAACTTTGGGCCGGACAACTTTGAGCCGGAGAACTTTAGGCTGGGCAACTCCGCGCCCGATAGCTTCCAGCCGGACGTGGCCAAGGACCTTGGCCCGCCCCTGCCTCTCGATCCCGTCCGTGAACGGCCTAGCTGGCCTCCACCGGCCGCAGCGCAGCCTAGGCAAGTGCCGCGGATTCTGCTGGCTACTTACCAGCGGCGTTCAGCAAGCCCTGCCTGGCCAGCAGTTGCCCGGGCGCCAGCCTTCTACTAAGGCAGCCTTCTTCTTCGCCAGCCTTCGATGGTGCCAGCTTTCTACGGTGTCGGTGCCAGCGTCCGGATCGGGGAGCCGTCCAGCCATGCCGCCACGTCCTCGAGCGCGCCGCCGAAGAACGCCCGGTAACTGGCATCGGTGACGTATCCCAGGTGCGGGGCCAGCAGGGTCCGGGGCGCACTCAGCAGGGGATGGCCGGCCGGTAGGGGCTCCTGGTCGAACACGTCGAGCGCCGCCCCGCGGATCCATCCCTCGTGGAGCGCAGTCACCAGCGCCCGCTGGTCCACCAGGGGACCGCGGGCGGTATTCACCAGCACGCCGTCGGGACCAAGCAGCCGCAGCTCACGTTCACCTACCGTTCCCTCAGAACGCGCCGACAACCGCAAATGGAGGGACACGACGTCGGACTCCCGGAACAGCTCATCCTTGCCCACTTTCCGGGCACCTGCGGCCGCAGCCGCTTCCTCGGTGAGGTTCTGGCTCCAGGCCAGCACCTCCATCCCGAAGGCGCGGCCGTAGCCGGCCATGCGGGTCCCAATCTTTCCCAACCCCACAATTCCAAGCGTCTTGCCGGACAGCTCGAAGCCGACGCCGGTCTGCCACCGCCCGCCGCGCAGTGCGGCCTCCTCCTGCGTCAGATTCCGGGCAAACGCCAGCAGTAGCGCCCACGTCAGTTCAGGCGCAGCTGTGGGGGAGCCTCCCGTTCCGGAAACCGTGATCCCCAGCCGGGCTGCTGCCTCCACGTCGATCGAGGCATTGGCGGCGCCGGTGGTGACCAGCAGTTTCAGCTTCGGCAGCTTCTCGAGGATCCGGCCGGGAAACGGTGTCCGCTCCCGCATGGCAATGATGATGTCGGTGTCCCGCAGCGCATCCACAACCTCCGCCTCTGTGGCCAGGTGCTGGTTGAACACCGTGACGGCGACGCCGCGGTGTTGGAGGGAACTCCAGTCGGCGAAGCTGTGGGCCACGTGCTGGTAATCGTCAAGAATCGCGAGCTTGTGCATGCTGTCCTTCTGCCGTGAAATGAGACCTGCGCCTAAACCAAGGAGGCAGGAACCCGCTGGTGCGGGCCCCTACCTCCTGAGGCTAGTCGAGTAGTAACTGGTAAGGGTTCCGGGTCGGCGTGAGTCGGCCGGGGAGCCTGGCTGGCCGGGGAGCCTAGCCAGCCGGGAAAACTAGCCGGGTGAGCTCAGCTCGCCTTGACGGCCAGCACCGGGCAGGATGCCTCCAGCAAAATCTGCTGGGCCGTGCTGCCCATGATCAGCTTTCCAACCGGGGTCCGCTTCCGGAGGCCGATCACGATGAGATCGGCCCGGTACTTCTCCGCGGCCTCCAGCACCTCGTTAGCCGCATCATTGCCACGCACCGGCTGCAGCACCAGGTGCTCAATGCCTTCCTTTTCCAGCCGTGCCGTCACCTCGTTGATGTCCGCGGCCTGGGCATACCGCTTGTCCACGATGGCGTCGCCGCGCGAGGAGTTGATGACGACCAGGCGGCTTTGGCTCTTCTGCGCCTCGGTGATGGCCCGGTCCAGGGCTGCGGTGCCCTCGGCCGTGGGAACGTAGCCGACAATGATGCTCACGATTTCTCCTGTCCGTGGTTGACTCCGTGGTTGGCATGGGTGCTGTCCGAGCGGTCTTTGGCCTCGGCAGGGCCCTCAACACCTGGTGCGGCAGCCGGTCCGGCAGCAGGCCCGGCAACAGCAGGCCCGGCAACAGCAGGCCCGGCAACAGCGGGTCCGCCGGTGGCCGCAAATCCCGCAGGCTGCGGCCGCAGGCGACGCCACATCTTGAACAGGAACGGCCAGAGGAGCACGAGCGCCACGATGATGTAGACCACGACGGCGATCGGCTCGCTCCACAGCCCGGAGACGTCGCCGGCGCTCAGCTGGAGCGTCTGACGCAGCTGCTTCTCCAGGCGGGGTCCGAGGATCACGCCGAGGATCAGCGGCAGGACCGGCAGGCCGTAACGGCGCATCAGGAAGCCCAGCGCACCGAGCACCAGCAGGATCGCCAGGTCGAACGCCTGAAGGTTCACCGAGTAGGCGCCCAGCGTGGCGAAGAAGAGGATGCCGGCGTACAGGTAAGGGCGCGGCAGCCGGAGCAGCTTCGCCCAGACCGGGGCCAGGGGAAGGTTGACCAGCAGCAGCAGGAAGTTGCCGATGAACAGGCTGGCAATCAGTGCCCAGACCAGCGGGCCTTCGTTTTCAAACAGGAGCGGTCCGGGCTGGATGCCGAACTGTACGAACGCCGCAAGCATGACAGCGGCGGTGGCGTTGGTCGGCAGGCCAAGGGCCAGCATCGGGGTCAGGGTGCCCGCCGCGGCGGCATTGTTGGCGGCCTCAGGACCGGCGACACCTTCAATGGCGCCCTTGCCGAACTCCTCGGGGTGCTTGGAGAGCCGCTTCTCCGTCACATAGGAGAGGAACGTGGGGATCTCGGCCCCGCCGGCGGGCAGTGCGCCGAACGGGAATCCGAAAGCTGTGCCGCGCAGCCACGGCTTCCAGGACCGCTTCCAGTCCTTCTTGCCCATCCACGGTGTGCCGACAGGGATGATCTCCAGCGGCGTGCGGCGCAGGTGCGCCGCCACCCACAGGGCTTCACCCACGGCGAAGATCGCCACGGCGACGACGACGACGTCGAGGCCGTCGGAAAGCAGCGGCAGGCCGAAGGTGAGGCGGGCCTGCCCGGAGACGATGTCGAGGCCGACGAGGCCGATCGCCAGGCCCAGCCCGAGGGACGCGAAGCCGCGCAGCCGGGAGGAGCCCAGGACCGCGGTGACGGCCAGCAGGGCCAGGACCATGATGGCGAAGTAGCTCGGCGAGCCGAGGCTCACGGCGAACTGGACCACAGTCGGCGCGAAGACCACAAGAAGCGTGGTGCCGATGGCGCCGGCGACGAACGAGCCGATGGCCGCCGTCGCCAGTGCCTGTGCGGCCCGGCCGGCCTTGGCCATGAGGTTGCCCTCGATGGCAGTGATCACCGAGGACGATTCGCCGGGGGTGTTGAGCAGGATGGAGGTGGTGGAGCCGCCGAACATGCCGCCGTAGTAGATGCCGGCAAACATGATGAACGCGCTGGTCGGTTCGAGGACGGTGGCCACCGGAAGCAGCAGCGCCACCGTCATGGCCGGGCCGATGCCGGGCAGAACGCCGACGGCGGTGCCCAGGATAACGCCGATCAGGGCGTACAGGAGGTTCATGGGGGTCAGCGCCGTCGCGAACCCGTCCATGAGTGAGGACAGGATGTCCATCTAGAGAATCCCTTCAAGGAGACCGGCGGGAAGGGCGATGCCCAGGCCGAGGTAGAAGCCGTAGAAGGTCAGGAGCGCCAGGGCCACGGAGATCAGTCCGTCGCGGATGTAGTGCCGGCTTCCCAGCGCCCAGACGCTGCCCCAGAAGAGCACCGTTCCGGAGATGACCCAACCGGCCCAGTCGATCAGCAGGATATTGGCGATGAAGGCGCCGGCCAGGGGGAGGACGGTCTTCCAGTCGCTCGGGTGGGTCAGGTCAACGTCCTCGCCGCCCTCGGCCTCGCCGCTTCCGCCCCGGAGAACGTTCAGTGCCAGCAACACGGCGCAGACGAGCAGGAGTGCTCCCACGATGATGGGCAGGGCCTTCGGGCCTACCGGATCCGACTGGGAGTACGGCACAACCAGGCGCGCTGCGTCAATGAGAACCAGGGCGCCGACCGCCCCGAGCAGGGCTGCGATGCCCAGCTCGGAGCGGCCTTTGAGGCGGGAGGCCAAGGTGGTCACGCCAATCCGAGCTTCGTCAGCACGTCGGCGACCCGCTTGTCCTGCTCGGTGAGGAAGGTCTTGAATTCGTCACCGGTGACAAAGGCGTCCGTCCAGCCGCGGGTCTTCAGGGTTTCCTTCCAGGAAGCCGACTCGTGCATCTTCTCCAGCGTGGCGATCAATGCGTCGCGGTCGGCGTCGCTGATGCCCGGAGGTGCCACGATACCGCGCCAGTTGGTGAAGACGAGGTCGATGTTGGACTCCTTCAGGGTGGGGGCGTCCACGCCTTCCAGCCGGTTTTCACCGCTCGTTGCCAGGACGCGGATGGACCCGGACTTGATCTGCTGCATGTATTCGCCCGCACCGGAGGCCGCGAAGCCAAGCTTGTTGCCGATAATGGCCGGGAGCAGGTCCCCGCCGCCGTCGTAGGAGACGAAGTTGACCTTGGTCGCGTCGATGCCCACGGCACCGGCAAGCTGCATCGGCAGCAGGTGGTCGGGGCCGCCCGCCGAGGAGCCGCCGCCGACGCTGACCTTGGACGGGTCCTTCTTCCAGGCAGTCACCAGGTCATCGATGGTCTTGTACGGGGAGTCCTTGGAAACCATGATGGCGCCGGGCTCTTCGATGAGCTTCGCGAGCGGGGTGGTATCCGTCAGCTTCGACTCGGACTTGTTGGTGTAGCTGGCGCCGACTACGCCGAGGCCCATGAGCATGGCCAGGTCGCCGTTGCCCTTTTCGTTGACCACACGCGCCAGGCCCACGGTGCCGCCGGCGCCGGCGAGGTTGAAGACCTCGGGGTTGGTGGCCAGCTTCTCGTCTTCGAGAACCTTTGCCGCGGCGCGTGCCGTGGTGTCGTAGCCGCCGCCGGGAGTGTTCGGCACCATGATGCGCAGCCCGGTGAGGGGTGCGGTGCTTGCCCCGGTGGTGGCGGTGCCGGCGTCGTTCTTGCCTGTCGCTCCACAGCCGGAAGCCATCAGGGCGATGCCTGCAGCGACGGCCGCGACGCGCAATGCGCTGAATCCGCGCATGTTGTTCCTCTTCTCGTTGGTCCGTTTGATCGGTGTGCTCCGATGCTAGGGCCGAACGTGATGCGGCTCACGCTTGTGTAACCAGAGAAAGTTAAGTTCATTGCGTTCACGTTTCCGCCCTCCCACAAGGGGGCAAACGGAGTTGCGGGCCCGGTACCGTTAGGTATAGCCCCACCCGCGCACCCACAGGAAGAACAGCAGCACATGACTCGACGGCGAGGAATGTCCCTTGCGGGGCAGTATCTTCGGCTGCAGCTCCTGATCGTGCTGGCGGTTCTCGTGGGCGTTGTTGCCATCTCGCTGGCCCAGTCGGCCGCGGCGTTTGAACGGGTTGAGGGCCGCCAGGCCCTTTCGGCCGCCGAAACGCTGGCAGCCAACCCCGCTGTCCGGAGGCTCCTGCCGGCCGCCCAGCCCCAGAGCGGATCCGTGCTTCCCTCCGTGGCAGAAGCGGTGCGGACCATCTCGGGGTCCTCCCTGGTCGCGCTGGCCCGGACCGACAGGACGGTGGTGACGTCGTCGGACCCGTCGCAGGAGGACCGGCCGCTGGAGCTTGGCGAGAGCGCGGTGATGACCGGGCGGGCGTGGACCGGGGTGGTCCGGACCGGGGCCGGGGAAGTGGTGGCCGCGCACGTGCCGGTGCTGAACGACGCCGGCAAGATGGTGGGGATCGCCGTCGTCGGCAGGAACTACCCGTCAGTGCTGGAACGGCTGGGCGACGCAGTCCCGAACCTGCTGACGTATCTGGGCGTGGCGAGTGTCCTGGGCGTGGCGGGTTCGCTGCTGCTGGCCCGCCGCGTCAAGCGCCAGACGCTCGGCATGGAGCCGGACGAGATCACCGGCCTCGTGGAGAACCGCGAGGCGATGCTGCACGGGCTCAAGGAGGGTGTGGTGGCGCTGGACCCGCAGCAGCGCATCACCGTGGTCAACGACAGTGCCCGCAGCCTGCTGGGCCTGCCGCACGACTGCGTTGGCAAGGATCTGGGGAGCCTTGCGGTGCCGCCGGCGCTTCGCGAGGTACTCACCGAGGACCAGCCCGGCCCCGACCGCCTGGTCCTGGTGGGCGAGCGGCTGGTGGTGCTGAACCGGATGCCGATGCGCTCGCACGGGCGGGTGATCGGTTCCGTCACCACTCTGCGCGACCGGACTGAACTGGCCTCCCTGGAGCGCGAGCTGGGCACCACGCGCACCGCGACGGACACCCTCCGCGCGCAGGCGCACGAGTTCGCCAACCAGCTGCACACGATCTCCGGCCTGATCCAGATCGGCGAGTATGACGCCGTCGTGCAGTTCGTCAACGGCACGACGTCGAACCGGACCCGCCTGAACGACGACGTGACCAGCAGGATCGGGGACCCCGCCCTGGCGGCGCTGCTCATTGCCAAGGCGAGCCTGGCCGCGGAGCGCGGAGTGTCCCTGCAGCTGGCGGAGGAATCCCGGCTGGGCAGGGTGGATGAGGAGCTGTCCCGCGATCTCACCACGGTGGTGGGCAACCTCGTGGACAACGCACTCGATGCCGTCACCAGCGCCGCTGAAGCCAGGGTCGAGGTGCTGATCGGGGAGGACGACGGCGGTGTGCGGGTTGACGTGCGGGATTCGGGACCGGGGGTCCCGGCGGAGGTCATGGACGACATTTTCCGGCAGGGGTTCAGTACCAAGAATTCGCCCGACGGCGGCCGCGGCTATGGCCTGGCGCTCGCCAGGGTGGTCTGCCAGCGCCGGGGCGGGCGGCTCACCGTGCGGAATGACCACGGTGCGGTGTTTACGGCCCTGCTGATGCGCAAGGGCACTGCTGATGCTTAGCACTACTGATGCTTAACGCTACTGATGCTTAACGAGGAGCTGACTTGATCAACGTACTCATCGTCGACGACGACTTCATGGTGGCCAAGGTCCACGCCGGCTTTATCCAGCGGACGCCGGGGTTCGCCGTGGTGGGGGTGGCCCACACCGGTGCGCAGGCTGTGCTTGAGACCAAACGGCTGCAGCCTGACCTGGTGCTGCTGGACATCCACCTGCCCGACATCAACGGCCTGGACCTGATGCACCAGCTGCGTGAGGTGGCGCCCGAACTGGACGTGCTGGTGATCAGTGCCGCGCGCGAGGTGGAGACGGTGCGGAAGGCGCTGCGCGGCGGGATCGTGCACTACCTCATCAAGCCGTTTTCGCAGACCGACCTGCAGGAGCGCCTGGAGCACTACCGGAATACCTACCGGAGCCTGGCTTCGTCCAAGGACGTGGCGGAGCAGTCGGACGTCAACCGCGTTTTCGGGCTGGAGCGCGCGGACCGTCCGCTGCCGAAGGGGTGCAGCGCCGAGACACTCCAGGTGGTGGAGAAGGCGCTGCGCGGCGCCGGCGGTGACGTGTCCGCCGCCGAGCTGGCCGTGCAGGTGGGGACGTCGCGCGTCAGTGCCCGGCGCTATCTGGAGTACCTCAACGATGAGGGGCTGGTGGACGTGACACTCAAGTACGGCGTCGGACGCCCCGAGCGAAGGTATGTGTGGAAGGCGGGGTGAACGACCCGCTCTTTAGCGGCCCGCTCTTTAGCTGCACGGTTTTTAGCTGCACCCGTCAGGGCCGCGCCCTGAGTTCTTCAATCCCCTGCAGCGCACTGACGGTGACCGCATCGATGTCGGCAGTGCCGTCAATGCGCACCAGCAGGGCGCGCCTGCCGTAGCGTTCGATGACGGGCTCGGTCTCCTGCCGGTACAGCTCCAGCCGGTGCCGGATGACGTTCTCGGTGTCATCGCTGCGCCCCTCGGCCTCGGAGCGGAGCAGCAGCCGGCGGACGATCTCGTCGTCGCCGGCGGCGATTTCGACCACCGCATCGAGCCTGTTTCCGGCGGCGTCCAGGATTCCGTCAAGGTCATCCATCTGGCTCACAGTGCGCGGGTAGCCGTCCAGGAGGAAGCCGTTCCTTGCGTCCCGTTCCTGCAGCCGCTCACGCAGCATGGCGGTGGTGAGATTGTCCGGGACGAGGTTGCCGGCGTCGAGGAATCGCTTGATTTCCCGGCCCAGGGGCGAGCCGTTGGCCAGGTGGCTGCGGAACATGTCCCCGGTGGAGATCTCGGGGATGTGAAGCTGTCCGCTGAGCCGGTGAGCCTGGGTGCCCTTGCCGGATCCGGGCGGGCCGATGAGCAGGATGCGGGTCATGCCGATGTTCCGATCTGCCGGGAGAGCACGCTTGCGCCCATTCTTCCGTCCGTCCCTGCCCCCTGCAATGGGTGGGTGCTGGCCGCGGTCCCGGCTGTCCGGTTCAAATGCCGGCGGCGCGTTCCTCCAGCAGCTCCCGGGTGCGCCGGTTCCGGGCCAGCCCGGCCGCCGCAGCGAATTCGGAACGTGCCTCCTCGGTCCGGCCGAGCCGGACCAGCAGTTCGCCGCGGACACTGGGCAGCAGGTGCGTTCCGCGCAGCGCCCCTCCGGAGGCGAGTCCGTCAACGATCACCAGCGCAGCCGCCGGTCCGGTGGCCATGGATACGGCCACGGCCCTGTTCAGTTCCACCACGGGGCTGGGCGCGATCCTGCCCAGTGCTTCATAGAGCAGGACGATGCGCTGCCAGTCGGTGTCGTCGACGCTGGGTGCCGTCGAGTGGCATTCGGCGATCGCGGCCTGCAGCGCGTAGTTTCCACGGCCCCGCCCCAGCGCGTCGCAGCGTCGCAGGGCGGCACGGCCGCGGCCGATCTGCGCCCGGTCCCACCGCGTCCGGTCCTGGTCCGCCAGCAGGACCGGAGACCCGTCGGGGGTGGTGCGGGCGGGGAAGCGGGAGGCCTGGAACTCCATCAGGGCCACCAGGCCGTGGGCCTCGGGCTCGCGGGGGACCAAGCCCGCCAGGATGCGGCCGATCCGCAAGGCCTCCTGCGCCAGGTCCGGCCGGATCCACGCGTCTCCCGCGGTTGCGGCATATCCTTCCGTGAACATCAGATAGACGACGCCGAGGACCGCTCCCAGCCGCGCACCCCACTCGTTGGGCTCGGGAACCTCAAAGGGCACCCGGGCCGCGGCGAGCGTTTTCTTGGCCCGCACAATCCGCTGCTGCACCGTGGCGACAGGCACCAGGAACAGCCGTGCGATCTCCTCCGTGGTGAGGCCGCCCACCACCCGCAGTGTCAGGGCCATCTGCGCCTCCCGGGAGAGGACCGGGTGGCAAGCGGTGAACACGAGCCGGAGAACGTCGTCCTCCAGCGGAACCCAGGTCACGCCGTCGTCGTCTTCCAGGTCCCGGGCCATGGCCCGGTAGCGTTCCTCAAGCCGTTCGGAACGCCGCCATGCATCGATGGCTTTGCGTTTGGCGACGGCGGTGAGCCAGGCGGCAGGGTTGTCAGGTGTCCCGGATGCCGGCCACTGGACCAGGGCCTCAGCCAGGGCTTCCTGCGCCAGGTCCTCGGCCAAACCAACATCCCGGGTGGCACGGGCGAGGGCACCGACGATGTGTGCACCCTCGATCCGCCAGAGGGCATCGAGCCGGCGCCGGACCCCGGCGCCGGCATCAGGGTTCCCCACAGCTTCGCTCACCGCCTGCCCGCTCACTCCCTGCCCGTTCACTTAGCCGGCCAGCGGCTCAGGGCTGGTTCAGCTCCTGGCGCCACACGGCTTCCTTCTTGATGTACTCGTTGTCCGCGAAGTCGGCAAAGTCGTCGGCCTCAGCGATCCGGCGGACCTCAAGCTTCGATCCGGGACCCAGCGGGCAGCGGCTGGCCCATTCCTTCGCCTCCTCCTTGGAAGCCACCTGGACAATCCAGAAGCCGTTGAACAGCTCATGCGTTTCCCCGTAGGGGCCGTCCGTCACCACGGGCGGTTCCTCGGAGAAGTCGACCACGAAGGCCGAGCCCTCGGACAGGTCGGTCAGGCCCTCGCCGGCGAGCATGACGCCGGCCTTGATGAGCTGTTCGTTGTAGGCGCCCATCTGGTTGAGGATCTCCTCGAACGGAACCTGCTTCGACGCCTCGATGGCCTCGTCCGTGGCGCGCATGATGAACATGTACTTCATGGTTCTCTCCTTGCCTTGACGTGGACGCCGTGTGCGTCCGTCTACTATCCCGTCGAACGGGGCGTGCGGAAATCGACAGGTGGTCAGGAATTTTTTTTCAGGGCCGGAATTTTTCAGGCAGTGCCGAAGGGGTTGTCGATGGCGAACTTCCATCCTTCGCGTCCTTTGCGGAGGACGTCGGCCGTCCTGCCGTGGAGGTCCACGTTGCTGCCATCGGCTGCGGTGCCCTTGATGGCCCATTCGGCGATGGCGAGGGCGATGTCGCCCATGACGTAGACATGGCGGGTGGTCATCCTGATGGGCAACCCGGCCTGCAGGAATCCCACCATGGCGTTGACGCTGTCTTCGCCGGTGGTAGGCATGCCCGGCTGGGGAACAAACACGGCATCCGGCTCGAAGAACTCCAGCATTCCGTCAACGTCCCTGGCGTTGAAGCGCGCTGCCCACGCCATGTGTAAAGCATGCGGATCCGTTATTCCCACGGGGCCCTCCCCACGACTCCATCGTCTGAGGTGGGCAATCTATCAGCAGCGGGGTACGGACGCCAGAGGGCAACAGCCAGCCCGCGGGCCGACGCCTGCTACCCGCGCCGGCGGACCTCAATCTGGCCCTCGTTCACCCTGGCCTCGTAGCTGGGCTGCGGCGTGGTTGCCGGCCCGCGGACTATGTGGCCGTCGTCGAGCCGGAACGTGCTGCCGTGCCAGGGGCAGGTGACACAGTCGTCGGCGATCGTGCCCTCATCGAGCGGGCCGCCCATGTGGCTGCACACGCTGTCCAGGGCCTGGACCCCGGCCCCGGAGCGGTACAGCAGGACCGACACCTTGCCGGCATCGACCTTTCGGTGGGCGCCGTCGGCGAGCTCGGATTCCGCAAGGACCGGAGTCCACTGCCTGGGCCCCGTCCTGCCTGCCGTCTTGTTGACGTTAACCGTGTTGGCGAAAACCAGGTGGCCGCCGAGGAATCCGCCGAACATCAGGACTCCGAAGCCGGCCAGTCCAAGAGCCCTGCCGGCGGCCCGGTTGCCGGAGGCCCGGGCCACGGCCGAGGAGGAGAACAGGCAGAGCGCTGCTCCGTTGGCGGCCGCATGGACGAGTCCCACCCGCCGCGACTTGCCCTGCGTGTCGGACCAGTCGTTGAGGCCGGCTGCAGCTGTTGGGACGGCCGTTGCTATTCCCGCGGCCACCAGGATGTCGGCGGCCGGCTCGGAGGCGGGGCCTCCCACGGCATCGAGGAGCGTGGCCATGGACCACGCCCCGATCGGGAAGTCGGTCAGAACCGGATGCAGCGGGTGGCCCAGCAGGGTGCCGCTGAGGGTGTTGCGGACGGGCCGCGGCTGGACGGCTTTTCCCACGGCCTTGGAGACGGCGGCGGCCACCCCGTCCAGCCGGTCAAAGTGTTCAATGGCATCAACTAACGCATGCAGCGGGTTCATGGCGGACTCCTTGGGCCTGGCGGTCAGGACACGTAGTGCACCAAAGTCTGCATCGCCGTGAACGCGATGACAAGGTGCCGGCAGGGCAGTCTCCGGTAACGTAATTGCACATGCCGCTGCCACCGTCCCGAATTTCCCGCGACCCCGCCGCCCCCGTTGCCTCCGTTGCCGAGGGGCTGGTGAAGCCGGTCATGGCGGGCATCGTGACGGCGCTTGTCGGCTTCACTTCCACCTTCGCAGTGGTTCTCTCCGGCCTCCGTGCCGTGGGGGCCGACCCCCGGCAGGCGTCGAGCGGCCTCCTCGCCCTGTGTCTGGTGGTCGGCGCCGGAGTGGTGCTCCTCGCCTGGCGGAGCCGGCTGCCGGTGACCCTCGCCTGGTCAACCCCGGGGGCCGCCCTGCTGGCCGTTGCGGGAGTTCCCGACGGCGGGTGGCCGGCCGCCGTCGGCGCCTTTCTGGTGACCGGGGTCCTGATCGCCGTGACCGGGCTTGTCCGCCCCCTGGGCAGACTCATCAGCAGTATCCCGGCACCCCTGGCACAAGCCATGCTGGCGGGGGTGCTGCTGCCGTTGTGCCTTGCCCCGGTGGAGGCGCTGCAGACCGCTCCGCTGCTGGTGGTTCCGGTCCTGCTGTGCTGGCTGCTGCTTTCACGGTTCGCGCCCCGCTGGGCGGTTCCCGGCGCACTGGCCGTGGCGCTCGCCGGCATCGTGGTGCAGCTGGCTGTTGACGGCCGGGCCGTGCCGGCCGGCGGTCTGCTGCCGGACCTGGCATGGACTGCGCCGTCCTGGTCGGTGGGCGCGGTGGCAGGCATCGCGCTGCCGCTGTACATCGTGACCATGGCGTCCCAGAACGTGCCCGGCGTGGCGGTGCTCGGGTCCTTCGGGTATCAGGCGCCGTGGCGGGCATCCATGCTGGTCACGGGCACAGGAACGCTGCTTGCCGCGCCGTTCGGCGGCCACGCCATCAACCTTGCTGCGCTCAGCGCCGCGCTGGCAGCCGGGGAGGAGGCCGGCGCGGACCGGGGCCGGCGCTGGGTGGCGGGCTTCGTCTCAGGACTGGCGTACCTGCTCCTGGGCGCCTTCTCCGCCGGACTCGCCGCCCTGGTGGCTGCGGCTCCTGCCGGGGTGCTGGAAGCGGTCGCCGGGCTCGCCCTGCTGGGCACGCTCGCAGGGTCTGCGGCCTCGGCTCTCGCAGAGCCGGGGGAGCGGACGGGCGCCGTGGTGGCCTTCCTCGTGGCCGCGTCCGGGCTGACCTTCCTCGGGATCGGGGCGGCGTTCTGGGCATTGCTGGCGGGCCTCCTGGTCCGGGAGGTGCTCAGGGACCGGAGCAAACCGCAAGGCAAAACTGCGGGTTAGTTGCCGGCTGCCCGCCGTGTTCTGTGTTCGGCGGCCGGGTAGACGCCAAGGATCCACACCTCGGTGGTGAAGAAGTCCAGTTCCTCGAGGGCACGGCTGAGCGCCGGATCCTCGGGGTGCCCTTCGACGTCGACCATGAACATCGTCGCCGCGAACTCGTTCCCCACCATGTAGCTTTCAAGCCGGGTCATGTTCACGCCGTTCGTGGCGAAGCCGCCCAGCGCCTTGTAGAGGGCGGAGGGAACGTTCCGCACCCGGAAAACGAAGCTGGTGACCGCCGGGCCGGGCAGTGCTTCCCGGGCGGGGAGTTCCGTTTCCCGGGCCAGGACCACAAAGCGGGTGGTGTTGGAGGGGTCGTCCTCGACTGCAGAGGCCAGGACTTCCAGGCCGTAGAGCTCGGCGGCCAGCGGCGGTGCGAGGGACAGCTTGGTGGGATCGTTCCACTCCCGCACCTCGCGGGCCGATCCGGCGGTGTCGCCGGCGATCACGGGTTTCAGCCCGGCCTCGCGGATCAGTTTCCGGCACTGGCCCAGGGCGTGAATGTGGCTGTGGACCTCGGTGGCGCCCTCGATGGTGCTGCCCGGGATGCCCAGCAGGTCGAAGTGGATGGGCAGGAAGAACTCTCCCACGATCTGCAGGCCGGAGTGCGGCAGCAGCAGGTGGATGTCGGCCACCCGGCCGGCGATGGAGTTCTCGATCGGGATCATGGCCAGATCCGTCGCGCCGCTGGACACCAGCTCGAAGGCGTCCTCGAAGCTGGCGCAGGGAACGCTCTCCAAGGCGGGGAACATCTGCTTGCAGGCTATGTCTGAGTTGGCGCCGGGCTCACCCTGGAACGCAATTTTCTGGGCCACGTTCCGTATGATGTCACGCCCGGCGCCGGCTAATCCAAACGGTGCTGCTTCACCTAAACTGCGCCGCCGCGCCCAAACAGCGCCTCGTCACGCAAACGGCGCCTCCCTACGCGAACAGCTGCTACCTCTTCGCGTAGTCGCTGAACCCCTGCCAGTCGATCACCACGCAGGCTTCATCGCCTACGGTCCAGGCATCATGTCCGGGCGGAATGATGGCGAAGTCACCGGGCCCGTACTCCATCTCCTCGCCGTCATCCATGACCACCTTCATCCGGCCGGAGACGAAGTAACCCTGATGGGCAGCCTGGCAGCTGTCCGTCTTGGCGATGGGTTTCACGTGCTGTGACCAGCGCCAGCCTGCCTCGAACGTGGCACGGCCCACGCCGCCGCCTTCCATGTGCACCAGCTGGAGCTGGCCTTTGCCGTCCTCAAACGGCCGGGTCTCCTCGGGCGAGTCGAAACTCTTGCGGATTAGACCTGGCATCTTAACCTCCTGTAGTGGATTTCCTGCTCCTGGGATGAAGGCTTGGAATGCAGATGCCGCTGTCTGCTACGCCACTTTGTAGGCCCGCCGGAGTGTCATGTCAAGGTCCGAAAACACCGCTCTGGATGCGGGCGATTTAAGTGCGGGCGAGCCGCTCGATGTCCTCACGGAATTCACTGACCATGGATGCGGTAACCGTTGCCTTTGTCTGGCGGACAGCCTCGAGGTAGCTGTCCGTCGTCAGCGTACCCTTCGCTGGTTGCCCGGCCCCGTCCTTTGGCTCCCGCACGGCGCACTCCAATGCGCGCTGCGACGCCTTCCGTGCAGCGCATCATGCTGGCGTTCCGGCCTCCGGGTTTGCTGACGGCGGGTACCCCAGACAGGGCCACCCGCCAGCGCGTGCCCGTTGCCAGTGGCCCCTTACTGGGCGGCGTCGAACCCGGCAAGCAGGCGGCGCGATGCAGTCTGCATGTGCGAGCGCATGGTCGCGGTGACTGCGGCGGGGTCGTGGGCTTCGAGCGCCGTGAAAATTTCGCGGTGTTCCTTCAGTGCGGCGGCGGCGTGGCCTTCGTCGGTCAGGGCCCGGTCAACCCAGATGCGAAGCAGCGAGCGGATGCTTTGCAGCAGCTCCCGGAGCACGTCGTTGCCGGAGCCTACGGCGATCTCGCGGTGGAACGCGGCGTCGGCCTCCACAAAGGCGGCCAGGTCCTCGAGGTTGTCCTCCATGGTCTGAAGGTTGGCGCGCATGCGGTCCAGTGCCGCGTCGTCGATGCGTTCAGCGGCCAGCTGCGCGGCCTGCACCTCGAGCCCGCTCCGGAGCTCCACCAGTTCGCGGGTGCGCGGGGCGCCCAGCATCAGGCCCCAGCTCAGGGTGCGGGGCAGCAGTTCCGAGACGCCGTCCCGCAGATACGTTCCTGATCCCGGCCGCACAATGACGATGCCCAAAATCTCCAGGGCCGCCAATGCTTCGCGCACTGCCGACCGGCCCACGCCGAGGGAGGCGGCAAGCGTCCGCTCGGCGGGAAGTCTGGTGCCGGCTGCGATATCGCCGCTGGTGAAGTAGGCCAGCAGGCGCTCGGCGACCTCGGACACCACCGATCCCTGTTCCATGGGGCCAAGGGCGGCGCTGATCTTGGCCGTAGCGGCTGTGGTGTTTTCGGACATCTTCAAAGCGTAGCAACCGGCTGACCAATTCTCGGGGGGAAAGCGGTAAGAGCAGATAAATCCGTCAACCGGTTGACCAATTTGCCGTTGGAGCCGTATGGTTGATCTCACACGCTTAGCCAATGCCGGTCTCCTTCCGGCGGAGGGCATTAAGACAACCCCCACGCCTCCAGAGCAGGGTGCGGCCGGGGATACCAATATCTAGGAGTCAATGTGGACACCACACAATCGGTGGTCGAACGATCTGCAATCAGGAAAGTGGCGATCCGGCTCGTTCCGTTCGTCGCCTTGATGTTCTTCATCAACTACCTTGACCGCACGGCCATCTCCTTTGCCGGCCCCAACGGCATGAACACGGACCTCGCCCTCTCCGCGGCGCAGTTCGGCTTCGCTTCCGGCGTTTTCTTCATCGGTTACATCCTGCTCGAGGTCCCCAGCAACCTGGCCCTGCACAAGTTCGGCGCCCGGCGCTGGCTGGCCCGCATCATGGTCAGCTGGGGCATCGTCTCGCTCCTGTTCACCTGGGTCGGCAACGTTGAGCAGCTCTACATCCTGCGCTTCATCCTCGGTGTCGCCGAGGCCGGCTTCTTCCCCGGCGCCATCCTCTTCCTGAGCCTTTGGGTTCCGGCCCGGCACCGCAGCAAGATCCTTGCCCTCTTCTACCTGGCACAGCCGCTGACCACCGTCATCGGTGCTCCGCTGGCCGGCCTCCTCATCCAGCAGCACGGCCTCTTCGGCCTCGCCGGCTGGCGGGTCATGTTCTTCGGCGTCGCGCTCCCCGCGATCATCGTCGGCATTATCGCCTGGTTCTACCTGGCTGATTCCCCGGCCAAGGCCAAGTGGCTCACGGCTGAAGAAAAGACGTGGCTGACCGGCGCCCTGGAGAAGGAAAAGAAGGAAACCGTCGCCAGCAACAAGCACGTCAGCGTCCGCACCGTCTTCGGCAACGGCCGCGTCTGGGTCCTGTCCGCCATCTACTTCGGCTTCATCTACGGCCTGTACGCCCTCGGCTTCTTCCTGCCCACCATCATCGCCGGCTTCGAGACCATCTACGGCGCCAAGTTCGATGTCCTGCAGAAGGGCCTCATCACGGCGATCCCTTACCTGCCGGCAGCCGCTGCCCTGTACTTCTGGTCCAAGGACGCCACGAAGCGGGGTGTGAAGACCTGGCACATCGCTGTTCCCGCCCTGGTCGGCGGCCTCAGCATCCCGCTGGCGCTGTTCGCCGGCTCCCCGGCGGCCACCATCGCCGTCATCACCATCACGGCCATGTCCATCTTCGCGGCACTGCCCAACTTCTGGACCGTGCCCACCCAGTTCCTCACCGGAGCGGCCGCTGCTGCAGGCATCGCCCTGATCAACACCGTGGGCAACCTGGCAGGCTTCAGCGCCGGCTACATCACGGGCTGGCTCAAGGACTGGACCGGCAGCTACACGGTTCCGATGTTTGTCGTCGGCGGTTTCATGCTCCTCTCCTGCATCCTCATGGTGGCCCTGAGCCGCTCCGGCAAGGTCAGCCAGGGAGTTGCGGCAGAGGCGCTGGATCCCGCGGGCGCCGGACACCACTCCGAGCCGTAACCAGCACAGCGCCGTAAGCAAAAAAACCAGCGGCACCCCAAGCCGGTTGCGCCCTCCGCCACGGAGGGCGCAACCACACCAACAGCGCCAAACAGATTTCCCACGCCCAACCACCAGCCAAGAGCCACCTCAGGAGAAACCGCATGACCCGCCTGTTCAATGAACCTGCAGCGTTTGCTGATGAGATGATCGAGGGCTTTGTTGCCTCGCATGGCCGGTGGGTGCGGCGTGTTTCCGGCGGCGTGGCCCGCAGCACGAGGAGCACCCGGGACACGGTGGCCTTGGTGATCGGCGGCGGTTCCGGCCATTACCCGGCGTTCGCGGGTCTGGTGGGCCAGGGTCTGGCGCACGGCGCGGCGATGGGCAATCTCTTCGCGTCCCCGTCGGCGCAGCAGGTTTACAACGTGGCCAAGGCCGCGAACAACGGTGCCGGGGTGCTGCTGGGTTACGGCAATTACGCCGGTGACGTGCTGCACTTCACGCAGGCCCAGGACAAGCTCCGCGCCGAGGGAATTGACTGCCGCAGCATCGCCGTGACCGACGATGTTTCCTCCGCCCCGCTGGCCGAGCGGCACAAGCGCCGGGGTATCGCCGGCGACCTGACGGTCTTCAAGGTCGCTGCGGCCGCCGCGGAGGCAGGGCATTCGCTGGACGCCGTCGTGGAGATCGCCGGACGCGCCAATGACCGAACCCGGTCCTTCGGTGTCGCGTTCTCCGGCTGCACTCTTCCGGGTGCGGAGAAGCCGCTGTTCACCGTCCCGGAGGGACGGATGGCCGTGGGCATGGGCATCCACGGCGAACCGGGCATCGATGAAACAGGCATTCCGACGGCGGATGAGCTCGCCGAACTGCTTGTGGGCAAGCTCCTCACCGAGGTCCCAGAAGGCCTTGCGTCGCCTGGCGACACCAACAAACGTGCGCGGGTGGTGCCGATCCTGAACGGCCTGGGCTCGGTGAAGTACGAGGAACTGTTCGTCGTCTACCGCCGCGTCGCCCAGCTCCTGGCCGAGGCCGGCGTGGAAGCGGTGGACCCGCAGGTCGGCGAGCTGGTGACCAGCTTCGACATGGCCGGCACCTCGCTGACCCTGTTCTGGCTCGACGCCGAACTCGAAGAACTCTGGAACGCCCCGTGCGACGCGCCGGCCTTCCGCCGCGGCGCTGTCACCGCACAGGCTCTGAGCGCCGACGAACTCGCCGCCACCGACACCGAGACCACGGTGATCCCGGACGCCACGGACGAGTCCCGCGCCGCTGCCGTGCGGGTCCTGGCCGCCCTCGGCGCCGCCAAGGACGTCATCGACGCGAACGTCGAGGAACTGGGCCGCATCGATGCGATCGCCGGCGACGGCGACCACGGCATCGGCATGGAGCGCGGTGTCCGCGCAGCCGTCGAAGCCGCAACGGACGCCGTCGAACGCGGTGCCGGCGCCGCCACCACCCTGCACCTGGCCGCCGATGCCTGGGCCGACCGGGCCGGCGGCACCTCCGGTGCCCTGTGGGGCATGGCCCTGCGCGCGGTCGGGGACGCGATCGGCAACAGCACCACGCCCGACGCCGGCGCTGTCGCCGCCGGGGTGGCGGAAGCCGCCGCCTCCATCATGGGCTTTGGCAAGGCCAAAGTGGGCGACAAGACCCTCGTGGACGTGCTGGTTCCGTTCCGCGACGCCCTGTCCGCCGCCGTCGGCACTGGGCATTCGCTCACCGACGCCTGGGGAACGGCAGCCTCCGCCGCCCAGCAGGCCGCGGAGGAAACCGCCAACCTGCTGCCCCTGATGGGCCGGGCACGCCCGCACGCCGAGAAGAGCCTGGGCACCCCGGACGCCGGCGCCGTTTCCATGGCACTGATCGTCCGCGCCATCCACAACACCCTCGCCGAGGCGAAAGCCGCAGCAACCACCACGAAGGAGAACGCATGAGCGCCAAACTGCGCCTGGTCATCGGTTCCGACGACGCCGGATTCGAGTACAAGGAAGCCCTGAAGGCGGACCTGGAGGCGTCCGAACTGGTCGAGTCCGTGCAGGACGTCGGCGTGGACGCCACCAGCCACACCCCCTACCCGTCCGTGGCCATCGCCGCCGCCGAACTCATCGCCGCCGGCAAGGCAGACCGTGCCCTGCTGGTCTGCGGCACCGGCCTCGGTGTGGCGATCGCGGCAAACAAGGTCCCCGGCGTCCGCGCCGTCACCGCCCACGACTCCTTCTCCGTCGAGCGTTCCATCCTGTCCAACAACGCCCAGGTCCTCACCTTCGGCCAGCGCGTCGTGGGCCTGGAACTCGCCCGTCGCCTGGCCAAGGAATGGCTCACCTACACCTTCGACGAAACCTCCGCCTCGGCCGGGAAGGTCACCCTGATTAAGGACTACGAAGGTGTCACTTCCTGCTAACCCCGCCACCGGTTCATCCCGGCCGCACGCCAAGGGGCCCAGTGCCATCATCGGCGTGAGCCTGAAGATGTACTTCGGCTACGAACGCACCCTGGACTGGTGCCGGGACGTGGCCCGGATAGCCTCGGCCCACCCGGCCGTGCGCAGTGGGGACATTGAACTGTTCGCCCTGCCGGCCCACCCGGTCCTGCCCGAGTGCGCGCGGATCCTCTCCGCCGCCGGGGCAGCCGCGGGCGCCCAGGACATCTTCTGGGAGGACGAGGGCGCCTTCACCGGCGAGGTCAGCGGCAAGATGGTCGCCGAAACCGGCGGCCGGTACGCCGAGGTGGGCCACGCCGAACGGCGCCGCATCTTCGGCGAGGACGACGACGTGATCGGGCTCAAGACCGCTGCGGCCTACCGCAACGGCCTCACCCCGGTGCTGTGCGTGGGCGAACCCGGCCGCGGTACCGCGGCAGACGCCATCAAGCACTGCATCCGCGAAATCGACGGCGTCCTGAACCGGGCTGAAAGCCTCGCCCGCGCCGGCCGGACCATCGTGGCATACGAACCGCAGTGGGCCATCGGCGCCCCCGAGCCCGCCTCCCCGGAGTACATCAGCGAAGTCATCACCGGACTCGACGCCCACCTGCGCAGCCGCGAAGGCCAGGCGGACAGCAGGGTCATCTACGGCGGCAGCGCCGGCCCCGGCCTGATCAGCCAGCTCGGCCCCGCCGTCACCGGACTGTTCCTGGGCCGCTTCGCCCACAACCCGGCAGCCGTGAAGGACATCCTGGACGAAACCGCGGCACGCCTCGGGCTCCTGGAACCTGCAGGGGGCCGGGCATGAACGCCACAACCGGGCAGGGCTCAAAAATCGGGCTCAGCAGCTACGCGTTCTTCTGGCAGCTCTCGGACCGGGTCTCCCGTCCACTGAGCATCCACGAGGCGCTGGAGCGGACCGCGGAACTGGGTGTGGACCTGTTCCAGATCTGCGACTACGCCCCGCTGGAAACCATGACCGACGAGGAACTGCAGGCCGTAAAGGCCACCGCCGACTCGCTCGGAATCAGCCTGGAGCTGGGCACCAAGGGCATCCGGCCCGAGCACCTGCGGAAGTTCCTGCACATCGCCAGGATCCTGGGCGCACCCCTGCTGCGGACCATGTTCAACACCCCCGGGCACACCCCGACTGCGGACGAGGCCGTGGAGATCTTCACCCAGGTCCTGCCCGAGTTCAAGGCGGCCGGGGTGAGGATCGCCATCGAAACCTATGAGCAGGTCCCAACCTCCCGCATCCTGGAGGTCGTGGACCGCGTCGGAAGCCTGTACCTGGGAATCTGCAGCGACCCGGCCAACACCGTGGCCGCCCTGGAGATGCCGCGTGAGGTGATCGACGCCGTCGCACCCCACGTGCTGAACATGCACATCAAAGACTTTGCGTTCAGCCGCAAAGAGGGGTGGGTCGGGTTCACGTACTCCGGCGCGCCGCTCGGGGAAGGACTCCTGGACTACGACTACATGGTCCGGAAGCTTCAGCCCAAAGAAAGAAACATCAACCAGATCGTCGAACACTGGCTGCCATGGCAGGACTCCGAGGACGAAACCATCCGCCTCGAAAACCAGTGGACCCAGCAAAGCCTCGATTTCCTAAGGAGCAAATGAAATGTCTGCAGAACAGTTGACCGTCGCCGTCATCGGAGCCGGAGGCAAGATGGGGATGCGCGTTTCCCGCAACCTCCAGAAGTCCAGCCACACCGTGTTCTACTCCGAGAACTCACCCGCCGGCCAGGAGCGCGTCCGCGCCGAAGGCCGTGAAATCACCGCCACCGACGACGCTGTCAAGGGCGCCGACGTCGTGATCCTCGCCGTTCCGGACACCGTCCTGGGCGTCGTGTCCGAGGGCGTCGTCCCGCAGATGAAGTCCGGCGCCATCCTGCTCACCCTGGACCCGGCCGCCGCCTACGCCGGCCTGCTCGCCCAGCGCGAGGACGTCGTCCAGGCCGTGGCCCACCCCTGCCACCCGTCCGTGTTCCTGGAGCGCACCACCAAGGAAGAATGGGCCGACACCTTCGGCGGCGCCGGCGCCCCGCAGAACGTCGTCGCCGCGATCGACGAGGACGCCACGGAGGCCACGAAGGCTGCCGCCGAGGCCACCATCCGCACCATCTACGCCCCCGTCATCGACGTCCACTGGGTCACCGTGAAGCAGCTGGCCATCCTCGAGCCCACCCTCGTGGAGACCGTGGCCTGCATGATCGGCACCCTGCTCAACGAAGCACTGCACGAGACCGTCCACACCGCCGGCGTGCCCGAGGAAGCTGCCAAGGCCATGCTGTTCGGCCACGTGCAGATCGCCCTCACCAACGCGCTGCGCGGCTCCAACCCGTTCTCCGAGGCCTGCGAAATCGCCATCCAGTACGGCAAGGACACCATCATCAAGGACGACTGGAAGAAGATCTTCGACGACTCCGAACTCGACAGCGTCATCGCCAAGATGCTCAAGCTCGACGCCGTCAAGCGCTAAACACCGCCTGCCGGTACCGGCCAAACAGCAGTGGACCCATCCCCCGGGGATGGGTCCACTGCTGCGTTAACCAAAAGTTTTCCTGGGCACTCCGTACCGGTTGGTGCCGGAGGACCCGTGTGACTTGAATGGCAGTCCATTTTCCTCCCTATGCAGAAAGCCCTGGCGCCACGGCAAACCCTCCCTGTCGGGGCGGCGCGGCATTTATGCAAACGAATGGATTAGTCGCCTACTTTTCGCTTTATGTCCCGCCTGACCTCGTGTTTCTTCTCACGGGCGGTACCCTTGCGGCCCGCACTCCGCCGTTAATAGCGTGGATCAGGACCCTTCGAACGAGCTAAGGACTGATATGCCCTCGCGAGCCGCCACGGATCCAGATTCCATCCACCCCGGCAGGAGCCGGATACCGGTCCTGGGCCGCCTGACAGCGGGCCTCCGGTGGGACCTGCCGGCCTCCCTCGTGGTGTTCCTCGTGGCCGTTCCGCTGTCACTCGGCATCGCGGCTGCGTCGGGCGCGCCGGTCATGGCCGGGCTGATCGCGGCCGCGGTCGGCGGCATCGTGGCAGGCAGCCTGGGCGGTGCACCGCTGCAGGTCAGCGGGCCGGCCGCCGGACTGACGGTCATCGTCGCCGGCCTCATTGAGCAGTTCGGCTGGCCCGTCACCTGCGCCATCACCGTGGCTGCCGGTGTCCTCCAGGTACTGCTTGGAATGGCCAAGGTGGGGCGGGTTGCCCTCGCCATCGCTCCGGTGGTGGTGCATGCGATGCTTGCCGGGATCGGCATCATCATCGTCCTGCAGCAGCTGCACGTCATGCTCGGCGCCGAAGCAGGCGAGGCCGCACTGCACAACATCCTGGCGCTGCCGGACACGCTCGCCGTCCTGGATCCGCAGGCCGCGTTCCTCGGGGCGGTGGTGATCGCCCTGCTCGTCGGGTGGAAGTACATGCCCGCCGCCGTCCGCCGGGTTCCCGGGCCGCTGGTCGCCGTGGTTGCCGCGACACTGCTGTCGCTGCCGTTCAATTCCGACGTCGACCGGATCACCTTTGATGGTTCGCTGCTGGACGCACTCTCCCTTCCGCACCTGCCGCAGGGGGAGTGGACCGCCATCGCGGTGGGCGTGGTCACCATCGCCCTGGTGGCGAGCGTGGAGTCGCTGCTGTCCGCGGTCGCCGTGGACAAGATGCACCACGGGGACCGGACGGACTTCAACCGTGAGCTTTTCGGCCAGGGCGCCGCCAACGTGACCTCAGGCATGCTGGGCGGCCTTCCCGTCACCGGCGTGATCGTGCGCAGTGCCACCAACGTCGAGGCCGGAGCCCGGACCCGCAAGTCCGCCATCCTCCACGGCATCTGGGTCCTCGTCTTTTCCCTGCTGCTGGCGGGAGTCATCCAGCTGGTGCCCGACGCCGTGCTTGCCGGGCTGCTTATCATGATCGGCATCCGGCTCGTGAAGGTTGCCGACTTCCAGACGGCACGGGTCACGGGTGACCTGGCCGTCTACGCCGCCACGCTGCTCACGGTGGTGTTCGTGAACCTTCTGGCCGGGGTGCTGATCGGGCTGGCGTTGGCCGTGCTGCTGGTCCTGTGGCGCGTGGTCCGCGCCAGCATCCACGCGGAGCCCCTCGGCGGAGCAGCCGAAGGCCGCTGGCGGGTGGTCATCGACGGTTCCTGCACGTTCCTTTCGCTTCCGCGCCTGAGCAGGGTGCTGGCTGCGGTGCCGCCGGCCGCCCATGTCACGGTGGAGCCCGACGTCGACTACCTCGACCACCCCGTCCACGACACCCTGGAGGCGTGGCGCGTGCGGCACGTGAACAACGGAGGCAGCGTCGACATCGAGGAAACCGGCACTGCCACGCTCCACGCGGCCTTGGCGGGAACTCCTGCGCGTGGCTCGTCGCGGTCGGCGCTGCGCGGCGGGTTCGCGCCGTGGCGGAGCTGGCAGCGGGATGGCTTGCCGCTCGGTACAGAGGCAGCCGGGGCGGACGTAGCGGAGGGCGTCCCGGCGCCCGTGCGGTCGGTGCTCAGCGGCGTGGACAGCTACCACCGCCGGCATGCCCACCTGCTCCGCCCGCACGTCCAGGAGCTGTCCACGTTCCAGGACCCGGACACCCTTTTCCTCACCTGCGCAGACTCCCGTCTGGTGCCCAACCTGATCACCAGCAGCGGCCCCGGGGATCTCTTCACGGTCCGGAACGTGGGCAACGTGGTGGGAAGTGACCGGCTTGAACCGTCGGTGGAAGCATCCCTGAAATTCGCCGTCAATGAGCTCTCGGTCAAAAACGTGGTTATCTGCGGCCATTCCGGCTGCGGCGCCATGACGGCCCTGCTCGCCGGACCCGCCCCAGACCAGAAACCGGGGGACCGCAGCCCGGAAGGGCAGGAGGAACGTTGCCCCGTGGAGTCCTGGCTGGACCACGGCCGGCCAAGCCTGCAGTCGTTCCTCACAGGCCACCCCGTCCAGGTGGCAGCGGAGCAGGCCGGATTCGGCGCGGTGGACCAGCTGGCCATGGTCAACGTGGCTGTGCAGCTGGAACGGCTGCAGCAGCACGGCACTCTGCAGGACGCCGTCCGGAGGGGTGACCTCCACGTGACGGGCCTGTTTTATGACATCGCCACGGCAAGGGTCCTGCAGGTCACGCCCACCGGCATCAGCCACCTTGATCCTTTGCCGCACGCCGGGGAGCTGGCGCCCGCCTGACCGCTGGTTCCTGCCGGGAAACCACCGGCGGCATTGGCAGTGCATACACTGCCAATGCCGCCGGTTTTTTCAACTTGTGGGTGCCGGAATCCTCTAGCGGACGCCGGCCTTGTCAGCTGCGTCCTCCGCGGCAACGGAATCCATCCGCTCCGCCGCTTCGAGGCGGCCCCGTACCCGCTTCACCGTTTCCGGTGCCAGGATGGCCGAGACAACGGTGATCACGCCGATGACGCTGAAGTACAGGATTACCCAGCCGGGTTCGCCGTTGCCTGCGTTGAGCAGGGCCACGGCCACCAGCGGGGCGATGCCGCCGGCCAGGACCGAGCCGAACTGGTAGCCCATGGAAGCGCCGCTGTAGCGCAGCTTGGTGGAGAAGAGCTCAGCGAAGAAGGCTGCCTGCGGGCCGTACATCGAGTTGTGGAAGACCGCGAGGCCGATGATGATGGCCAGGGTTGCCAGCAGGGCGCTTCCGGTGTCCGTCATGACGAAGTACAGCGGGAAGAACAGCAGCCCGCCGATCGAGCCGAACAGGTACAGCGGCTTCCGGCCGATCCGGTCGGACAGGGCGGCCCAGAGCGGCACGGCGATCACGCCGATGGCGGAAGCGATCAGAACCGACATGGAGCCCTGGTTGGCACGTTCCGGGCCGAAGGTCCGCATGATGTAGACGACGGAGAAGGTGGTGTACAGGTAGAAGGCGGAGTTTTCGGCCAGGCGCATGCCGACCACCAGCCAAACGCCCTTGGTCTCCTTCTTCAGCGCCTCGCCCAGCGGGTTGTGGGCGGTCTGCTTCTTCGCAATCAGGTCCTTGAAATCCTCGGAGTCCTCGAGCTTCGCCCGCACCACCAGGCCCACAACGATCAGAAGCACGCTCAGCAGGAACGGAATACGCCAGGCCCAGGCGTCGAAGACGTCAGCCGGAACGCTGCCCTTGACGGCGAGGACTGAAGCGTTGGCGAGCAGCATGCCCGCCGGGACGCCCATCTGGGTGAAGCTGCCGAAGAATCCGCGGCGGCCTTCCGGAGCGTGTTCAGTGGAGATGATTGCTGCGCCTGCCCATTCGGCACCGGCGCCGAAGCCCTGCATCAGACGCAGGACGGTCAGCAGGATGGGGGCCCAGACACCGATCTGTGCGTAGGCGGGGAGCAGGCCCATGGCCAGGGTCGCGAAGCCCATCAGCAGCAGCGAGAGCACCAGCATCGGCTTGCGGCCGATCTTGTCCCCGTAATGTCCGGCGAACATGCCGCCGAAAGGCCGTGCCACGAACCCGACCGCGTAGGTGAGGAACGCGAGCAGAAGCCCGGTGGCGGGGTCCTGTTCGGGGAAGTAAAGCCGGCTGAAGACGCCGGTGGCTGCCAGGAGGCCGAAGATGTAGTAGTCGTACCACTCGATGGTGGTGCCGGCGAAGCTGGCAATTGACACGCGCCAAGGCACACGGTTTGCGTTGCCTGTCTTGGATGCAGAGAGCGTCATGGATCTATCTTTCGAAGGTAAAGGGGAATGGAGGGGCCGCGGGTGACCGGGTCACCAGTCGACGGCGATGTACTTGGTTTCGGTGAAGTCCAGCAGGCCCTGGTGGGCTCCTTCGCGTCCCAGGCCGCTTTGCTTGACTCCGCCGAAGGGCGCAGCCGGGTCCGAAACGAGTCCCCGGTTCAGGGCCACCATGCCGCTTTCGATGCGCTCGGACACCCGCAGCCCCCGGCGCAGGTCTTCGGTGAACACGTAGGCAGCCAGGCCGTATTCGGAGTCATTGGCGGCCGCGATGACTTCGTCTTCGGTATCAAAGCCGATGACCGACGCCACAGGTCCGAAAATTTCCTCGCTCACCATGCGTGCATGCAGCGGCACATTCGTCACCACAGTGGGCGGGTAGTAGTAGCCGTTCCCTTCGGGCAACTGCCCGCCGGTGAGGAGGCGCGCACCCTGGTCGAGAGCATCGCGCACCAGGGCGTCAACCTTCAGGACACTGGCCTCGTCCACCAGGGGCCCCACCTCGGTGGAGGGGTCTGTGCCCGGTCCGACTGCCAGGGCTGCCATGCGGCTCGCGAGGCGGCTCGCGAACTCCGCCTGGATTCCGCGCTGGACGTAGATCCTGTTGGCTGCCGTGCAGGCCTGGCCGCCGTTGCGCATCTTGGCGATCATGACGCCGTCGATCGCCTTGTCCAGGTCAGCGTCCTCGAACACCAGGAAAGGTGCGTTGCCGCCCAGTTCCATGGAGCATTTGAGCACGTTGTCGGCCGCCTGGCGCAGCAGGTGCCGTCCGACGCCGGTGGAACCGGTGAACGAGAGCTTTCGGACGCGGGGGTCTGCCAGGATCGGTGTCATGACGTCGCCCGTCCTGGCGGTGGTGATCACGTTGACGACGCCGGCCGGGACCCCGGCGTCGACCATCAGTTGGGCGATGGCCAGCGAGGTCAGGGGCGTCAGGGTGGCCGGCTTGAGCACGGCAGTGCAGCCGGCGGCAAGCGCCGGTGCCAGCTTGCGGGTAGCCATGGCGGCGGGGAAGTTCCACGGAGTGATCAGCACGCACACGCCGATCGGCTGGTGCTGCACCAGGATGCGGTTCGCCCCGGACGGCGAGATGGAAACATCTCCGATGATCCGGACTGCCTCCTCGGCGTACCAGCGGAAGAACTCGGCGGCGTATGCCACCTCCCCGCGGGCGTCAGGCAGCGCCTTGCCGTTTTCCAGGGAGATGAGGTGCGCCAGCTGCTCGCTGCGCTCGGTCATCAGCTCGAAGCAGCGGCTGAGGATTTCGGCGCGGCGCCGGGGCGGTGTGGCAGCCCAATCCGGGAAGGCGGCTGCGGCAGCATCGACGGCGGCCAGGCCGTCCTCGACGTCGGCATCCGCGATGGCGGTGATGACGGTCCCGTCGGAAGGATTGGCGACGTCGACGGTGCGGCTGCCGGCGGCGTTACGCCAGCTGCCGTCGATGAGCAGCTGGCGGGGGACCGCCAGCTCGTCGATGTCGAGGGGTTCGTGGGCGGAGAGAAGTGTCATGGGGATCCTCAGGTATTGATCAGGCAGTGGCAGTGTTTCTGCGAAGAGTTTCAGGCGATGGTGCGGTCGCCGGCGTACGCGGCCTGCACGATGGCGGTAACGGACTCGAGGTCGAGCGGCACCGGGTTGTTGTCAATGAGCCGCTTGGAGTTCAGCGACAGCCTGGCAATCTGGCCAAGGTCGCCCTCCTGTACCCCGAGGTCCTGAAGCGTGGCAGGCAGTTCGATGGTGGCGATGATTTCGTCGATGGCCTCAACGCCGGCGATGGCCGCGCTTCGGGTGTCCATGCCCTTGATGTCGCGTCCAAGCGCATCGGCAACCTGTGCCAGCTGCGGTTCGATCGCGCGGAAGTTGTGGCGCACGACATAAGGGAGCAGCAGGCCGACGCCCACGCCGTGCGGCGTGTGGGTCAGCGCCCCGACGGGGTACTGGATCGCGTGTGCCGCTGCCGTTCCGGCGTTGCTGAGCACTATGCCGCCGTAGAGTGCGGCCAGCATCATGTCTGCACGGGCATCGGTGTTGTCCGGGTCCTTGTACGCGGTGGCCAGGCTCCGGCCCAGGAGCCGGATCCCGTCCAGCGCGAGGGAGTCTGTCAGGACATTCTTGCCTACGAACACGCGCTCGTTCGCGAGCGTGCGGGTTGGTTCCCGGGTTACCGCGGTAAACGACTCGACCAGGTGGACGAAGGTGTCGGCGCCGGTGGCCGCGGTCAGTGACGGCGGGCAGGTGTAGGTCAGTTCAGGGTCGCAGACCGCGGCGAAGGGGATGATGTGGGGGCTGGAGATGCCCATCTTCATGCCGAGGGCGGGGTCGGAAACCACGGCGATCGCCGTCGCTTCCGAGCCGGTGCCGGCCGTGGTGGGCAGGGCGATGACGGGCTTGACGGGGCCGGGAACGGCGAACTCGCCGTAGTAGTCGCTGGGCTGGCCGCCATGGGTCAGCAGCACCGAGACCACTTTGGCCATGTCCATGCAGCTGCCGCCGCCGAAGCCGATGACGACGTCGACCTTGTGTCCCTTGAGCTCGTCGACGCAGGCCATGATGCCGGGCGTGGGCAGTTCGGCCTCGGTTTCTCCATAGACGCGGACGGACAGCCGCCGGCTTTCAAGACTTGTGACCAGGGCCCGCAGTTCGTCGGAGGCGGCCAGGCGGGGGTCAGTGCAGATGAGGACGGTGTCGCCGAGATCGGCTGCGATATCGGCGATAGCAAATCGCTGCTGGGCACCGACGACGATGTTCCGCGGCAAGCGCAGGACGCCGAAGGTTGCGGGACGGATGCCCGCTGCATGCGCACACGACATTGTGAATGACTCCTAGGAAATGGGGATCTTGGCTACCGGAAAGGTGCCGCAGATCTCATGGTTCCAGAGCCGTGTGGTGTTCCCTATGGAAGTTCCTGCCATATTTGGGGGCTGAACATGTGGGAACACACCACACCCCTGCGGGCGGTGGAGGTCAGGACCCGTTGCTGTTGAGGCCGGCGGATTTCAGCCGCCACAGCCGGAGGGCCACGTGCACGTCCAGCGATCGTCCGCCCCGGCGCCAGCCAGTGCCAAGGACGGTGTCGATGCGCTCCAGCCGCTGACGGAGCGTGTTGGGATGGATGTGGAGTGCCTCGGCCGCAGCCGTAGCGGACGCGTCGTTCTCCAGAAACGTCCATGCCGTCAGGACCAGCTGGGTTCCGCGGCGGCTGTCGTAGTCCAGCAGGGGTCCGAGCTGGGCAGTCAGCAGTTGGGTAGCAAAGGGGCTGTCCATGGCGCCCAGCAGCATCCCGGCGGTGCCGAGGGCAGCCCGGTCGGCGGCCTCGCCGTCGCGGGACAGTGCCCGCAGCGCGCGCAGCACGGCGTCGGCTTCGGCATGCGCGCCCGGCAGCCGGGAGAACCCGGCCACCGCCTCTGATGACCCAACGCTTGCCTCGATGCGATGCTGCCTCAGGGTATCGACGAGCGATTGCCCGTTGTCCTCGCCACGGTCCCGACGGTGACTACCGCCACGGCGCACAGGCGGTTCAATGACGCACAGATGCGATTCGTGGAGGGCAGTGATACCAGGCCTGTCCTGGGCTTGCTGCTTCAACACGGCGAGTGCCCTTTGTCGCTGGTCCTCCCGGACATCCACCACACGGACCACGAGCGGGATGTTGTCCGCCAGGCCGAATCTTCCGGCCCGCCGCTTCAATGCTTCCGTGTCCCCGGAGCGCGGATTAAGGAGTTCATCGATGAGCTCCAGCTGCAGCCGGTACTGCGCGTCCTGAAAGGTTCGTTCAAAGAGCAGCGCCGCGCTGAGGACCAGGGCGCTTCGCTCCAGCACGGCAAGCCGGTCCTGACTGAGATGCCCGGCTACGACCAATGACGCAAGGTGCTGGTCGCCTGCAACCGCGGACATCACTGTGTACTGGCGGCCTTTGACTGTGAAAGGCACGGGCAGTGACCGCTTGGCAGAGAGCTCCGCCGCACTCAGCGCAGCTGGGTTTCCAAAATCCGGGTTTGTGCCCAGCCCTGCCACGGTTTCGCCCATGGGCGAAACCACGGACACTTCGCTCTCCATCGACTCGGCCAAAAGCAGCATGAGGTTGGGCAGGCTGTTGGCGGACGCCAGGGTTTCCATCAGCCTCTGGTCGAGGGAGGAAAGCTCTTCCAGCGCCTTCACATGGGCAAGGTTCTGCTGCTGCGCCTGGTCCAGCCGCGCCAGGGCGTTGGCCATTTCGGTGAAGTGACGCGCGTTCTCCAGCGCCACCGCGGCGTGGGTGCCAATGGATTCCATCAGGGTGATGTCGTCGCTGCTGAAGCTGTGCGCATACCGGTCCGCGACGAGCAGCGCGCCGATGACTTTGCCCTCGGCCCGCAAGGGGACGCCCATGATGGCCTTGACGCCCTCTGCCGCGACCGCCGCATCACTCGACTCGAGGTGGGATTTCGTCTGGTCGGTCAGGTAGTCCGCGGATTGTGAGGGGGCTTCACCGGTGGCCACGGCACCGAGGACTCCTTCGCCCAGGGGCATCCGGATGTTCCGGAAGAGGGCCGTGGCAGCACCGTCCGTCACCCGAATGTACGACTCGCCGGAGCCGTAGTCGTTGAGGCTCAGATAGGCAATGTCGCTGCCGATGAGCGAGCGTGTTCTGCGGACGATGGCCTTCAGTACCGCCTCAACGTCCCGGATGCCGGTGAGGTCGGTGGCGGTGTCGTAGAGGACGCGGAGCAGGCCCTCCCGCCGGCTGGCCTCGCGGAGCCGGGCATTGAGGCTGCGGGCAGCTGCTGCCATCCCCTGATCGATGGCGTTCTCCGCCTGCATCGCTGCCAGCTGTGTTTCCAAGGCTTCGGCAGAGATGCCATCCCCGAGAAGGGCGAGAAGCCGCCCCAGGGCCATCCCCTCCGGGGAAGGAACGACGCCGGCGCGGACGGGCTGACGGTCTTGGGCACCCATAGGGCCAATGCTAATGTCTGCCGCCGGCTGCGCTGCCGGGTTGCCGCGCCCTGCCCAGGTTTAGGGGAGAAAAAGCAGTGTTCCCGGCAAAAGCCTGCCCGGGAACACTGCTCAAATCGGTGGAGTAGGTTCACTTGCCGGCAGCGATCACGGCACCTACCTCGTTCTTTTCGCGGTTTCCCCAGGTTTCCCGGGTTGCGAGCGCCGCAATGAGGCCGATCGCCCCGCAGGCGATGTAGACGATGGATACCCCGCTCCAGCCCCAGGCCGCCGCGGTGGCAGCGGCGATCAGTGGGATGAAGCCGGAGATGGCCGCGGAGAACTGGTAGCCGATGGATGCGCCGGAGGTGCGGGTGTTGGCGTTGAACAGTTCGGAGAACCACGCGCCCTGGGCGCCGGCCAGCATGTCGTGGAGCACGGGCAGGCCGACGATGTACACGAGGACGATCAGGAACGGGACGGCTGTGTTGACCATGAGGAACATGGGGAAGCCGAACAGGATGATGCCGGCGCAGCCTGCAAGGTAGAGCTTGCGGCGTCCGATCCGGTCGGTGACCCGGCCCCAGAGGATGGTCATGGCAACGCCGAGTGCGGCTGCCAGCACCAGTCCGGTCAGGCCGACCTGCCGGTCAACGATCTTGTTGGTGGTGATGTAGGAGAGCAGGTAGGTGACGATGACGTAGAAGCCGCCGGATTCAGCCAGGCGCAGGCCGATGACGCGCAGGATGTTCCGCCAGTCGTCCTTGATGACGGTTAGCAGCGGGTTCTTGACGAGTTCCCCGCGGGCCTTCGTCTCCTCAAATTCAGGGGATTCGCTGACCTTCATGCGGATGATGATGCCGGCGATGATCAGGAGGGAGCTGGCCAGGAACGGCACGCGCCAGGACCACTCGTTGTTCCAGCCCGTGGTGCCGAGGAAGACGAGGTTGGCCAGCAGCAGGCCGAGCGGAACCCCGGCCTGCGGGATGCCGGTGTACTGCCCGCGCTTGCGCCACGGGGCGTGCTCGAACGTCATCATAATGGCGCCGCCCCATTCGGCACCGAAGGCCAGGCCCTGGATGATGCGGATGGCCACGAGCAGGATCGGTGCCAGAACGCCGACCTGCTGGTACGTGGGCAGAATGCCGATCAGGAACGTTGCCGCGCCCATCACCAGCAGCGCGCCTACCAGGACCGGCTTCCGGCCGTACTTGTCGCCGAGGTAGCCGCCGATCAACCCGCCCAGGGGGCGCATGGCGAAGCCGACGGCAAGAGTGGCGAAGGCGAGGAGGGTGGCGGCGAGGGGATCCTGGCCCGGGAAGAAGGCACTGCCGAAGTACAGTGCGGCGGCCGTTCCATAGGCGAGGAAGTCGTAGTTTTCAATGGTCGTTCCAACGGCGCTGCCGACGGCGACCTTCATCTTGTCCGGTGATCCGTGCTCGGCCTGCTGGGCGTGCGTTTGCGTGAGGGTGCTCATCGCGTTCATATCTCCTTCGATATGGGACAGGATTTCCTGCCCCTGCGGTCGCCGCAGGCGCTGTCCCCGTGGACGCCGGCCCCGGCGTCACCAGGGCTGTTTCAGAGCCTTGGCGTTGTCAATGTTGTAAAAACTGCGGATGTGGTCGCCCACGGTCCGCCGTGCCTCATCGGCATCCCTCCGGCGGAGCGCCGCAAGGATCTCGCGGTGTTCGCTGCGGACCACCTTCGCTGTTTCCCGCCAGTTCTCCAGCCGGGCATAGGCCTCGATCATCTGGCGGTTGATGGCCGTTCGCAGGGAGCCCATCAGGTGTGCGGTGAGGGAGTTGCCGGTGGATTCCGCGATCCGCACGTGGAAGGCAGCATCCAGCCGGTTGAACTCGGGGGTGGAGATGTCCGGATTGTCCATCTGGTCCAGGATCTGTTCCAGTTCCACCAGATCCTCCTCGGTGGCCCGCTGGGCCGCCTCCTCGCAGCACCATGTTTCGAGGGCGATCCGCGTCTCCAGTACCTCGTTATGGTCAAACTGGCCGAGCGCAAGCTGAAGCTTGAGGAGGTTGATGAATCCGGACCCCGGCTCCTCAACCAGCACCGCCCCGCCGTCTGCTCCGCCGCCCGGGCGGATGTCGACGATGCCGAGTGCTTCCAGGACCCTGAGTGATTCCCGCAGCGACGGGCGGGAAACGTTCAGGAGGGCGGACAGGTCACGCTCGCTGGGGAGCTTGTCCCCGGCCTTGAGCCTGCCGTCCAGGATGCGTTCCTCGATCTGGGCCATTACCTGTTCGTAGGTACGGACCCGCTGTACCGGTTCCCAAGCTTCTGCTGTCATGCCGACCACCTCTTTGATTTGTCTGCCAGCGGCAGAGGGCCGCGACACCTTCATCGTAGTTGCTCGGCCTGACCGTCTTACCGTTGCAGCTGGAGGAGCTCGGCGCGCGCTTCGTCCTCAAGCTGGCGGCGGATCTGGACGGCCAGCAGGCTCTCATCGGCGTCGACGTCGTCCCACGAAACCGTGCGGTCCTTGGGGACGTCGCGCTTCAGCTTCATGCCGTGGGCCAGGCCCAGCGGCAGGGCATTGTGCTCCAGTGAGATGCGCGCCGGGGCCAGCTTGCCGAATGCGGTGTAGCCGCCTTCACCGTCGAGGACTTCGCCGGCCTTGAGGTCCTTCTTCGCGGTAGTCACGACGTCACCGCGAAAGCCGGTCGGGGCGCCGGTGGCTTCCCCGCGGAGAACGGCGGAGGCGATGCTAACACCAAGCTCCAGCCCGATCATGTGGTACGGGCGGTAGAGCGAGCCGTAACGTCCCGTGGAGTCGGTCTTAACCCCGTATTCCGCGAAGCACTGCACGGCGTAATCGGTTTTGGCCTCGAAGGTGACGTACACGCCCCAGCGGAGATCGCGGTCCACCTCGGTGCCATCGCGGTTCAGGCTAGAGGCGATCTCCACCGTACCGCGGCGGGTAAGGACGCCGCCGACGGACTGTTCGCGGTAGACGTGCGGAAGATCATCGACTCCGGCCGGCGGGAAGAATAGCCCCTCGTCCTGCGGCGTGAGCCCTGTGCCGTTGGCGACGGCCGCCATCTCGATGGCGGACTTGGTGCCGTCCAGGAACGAGTTGAACATTTTCGGGTTGAAGTCACCGCTGGCGAGCTGCTCGTCTGTGAAGCCGTAGTAGTTCCAGACTGTATCCGGCGTTGAGTAGTTGTATTCGGGCAGGTACTTGGTGCCCTTGCCGGCCGCCACCACGTCGAAGCCCACTGTGCGGCACCAGTCGACCATTTCGCAGATCAGGGCCGGCTGGTCGCCATAGGCCATGGAGTAGACGACACCGGCGGCCTCGGCGCGTCGCTGCAGAAGTGGGCCCACCATGCAGTCGGCTTCCACGTTGACCATGACGATGTGTTTGCCGTTGTCGATGCTCTGCACTGCATGGGCGGTGCCGACGATTGGGTTGCCGGTTACTTCGAGGATTACCTCGATCTGAGGCTGCTGGATCAAGTCTGCGGAGCTGTCGGTAACGAAGGTGCTGCCGTTCCGGAGCGCCTCGGCAAAGCTGGTGGCAGCGTAGCGTTCCGCCGGCCAGCCCGTTCGCTGCAAGGCTCCCTTGGCTTTAGGGACATCGATGCCCGCGACACCGACAACGTGGATTCCCTCTGAATTCAGGGCCTGGGTCAGAAACATCGAGGCGAACTTTCCCGCGCCGATGACGCCGACGCGGATAGGGCCTTGGAGGGCTGTTCGTTTCTGGAGGAGCGAGTGGAGGTTCATGGACTACTTCCTCGTAGCGGTTGGTGGTCGGGAATCATTACTGGTTAGTTGGTCTGACCATCTGATGTTGCAACCATGGCATGGGTGCGTGGAATGTGTCAAGCGTCACCTGCGTCCGGCCTGCGTACCGCAGCCCGGAGACGGGTAGCCGCTGCGGCAAAGACGGGTAGCCGACCCCCGTGACTTGGTTGCAGGGGCGCGCGTTGAATGGTCTGACACCCGCCGGGGTACAGACAGGGTAGCGGGGGACAGCGCAACGACGGAGGAAACGAACATGGAACGGTGCAGGCCATGAATTCCGGGCTGGCGGCGGCAGCGGGCTTCGCGGGAACCCTGCCGGGGTCCATCCTGCTCACGCTGGGGCAGGCCGTGGTGGTGGTGTGCGCCTGTTCGGACATGGTGCGCCTGCTGTACGTGCAACGCTCGCGCAGAAGATACCTGGCCAACACCGTCTTCCGCACACTGGCACCGCTGGCGATTCTGGCCACCGCCGTCAGGGCGCTGCTCGACGCTGCCTCCGGCGTCTGGCCGAACGTCACGGCCGGCATGTTTGTGCTGGTGGTCCTGATCTACCGGTGGCGGACCGACACCGACGAGGACAGTTGGTGGAAGGGCAAGGGCAAGGCGCTGGGGCGCTGGTTCAGCAAACGGATGGCCTTTGGGCTGCGGCCTGCCACGGCCACCGCGATGCAGGCCGCAGCAATGCGGGAGGGCCTCCCAGTCCGGTAATGGGCTCAGCCGCAGCCGCCTGCCGGCTACTCAGTCGTTGAAAAGCCCCGCCAGGTCCTCGGCTGTGAGTGTGCCGCTGGAGAGGGCATCGCCCTCCATCACATCGGCGAACAGCTGTGACTTCTTGGCCTTCAGGGCCATGACCTTTTCCTCGATGGTGTCCTTGGCCACCAGCCGGTACACCATGACGTTCCTGGCCTGGCCGATGCGGTGCGTGCGGTCCACGGCCTGGGCCTCCGACGCCGGGTTCCACCAGGGGTCGAGCAGGAACACGTAGTCCGCCTCGGTCAGGTTGAGGCCGAAGCCGCCGGCCTTGAGGCTGATCAGGAACACCGGGGCCGTGCCGTTCTTGAACTCATTGACGACGTCGGAACGGTTCCGGGTGCCGCCGTCGAGATAGCAGAACTCGATGTTCTCCTCGGTGAGGCGCTCGCGGACCTTGCCCAGGAAGCCGGTGAACTGGCTGAAAATGAGCGCACGGTGGCCCTCCGCCACAAGGTCCTCCAGCTGCTCGAACAGCACGTCCAGCTTGCTGGACCGCACGCCGGACAGCGACTCGTCCACGAGCGAGGCGTCCAGGCTGAGCTGGCGCAGCAGCGTGAGCGACTGGAAGATGGTGAACCGGTTCTTGTTCACGTCCTCGATCAGGCCCAGGATCTTCTGCCGCTCGCGCTGCAGGTGTGTCTGGTAGACCTTCTGGTGCCGCGGGTTGAGCACCACCTCCAGCACCTGTTCCTGCTTGGGCGGCAGGTCCTTGATGACCTGTTCCTTGGTGCGGCGCATCATGAGCGGACGGACCCGACGGCGGAGCTTGTCCAGTTGCGCCTTGTCGCCGTTTTTCTCCACCGGCCTCTGGTAGTACTCGGCGAACCGCGAAGGACTCGCGAACAGCCCCGGCGCGACGATGGAGGTCAGGGCCCAGAACTCCATGAGGTTGTTCTCCAGCGGCGTGCCGGTGATGGCCAGCTTGAATGCCGCCGGGAGCTTCCGGGCGCACTGGTAGGCCTTGGACTGGTGGTTCTTCACGAACTGGGCCTCGTCCAGCACCAGCCCGGCCCACTGACGCCCCGCGTAGGACTCGTAGTCGATCCGGAACAGTGCGTAGGACGTGATGACCACGTCGGCCCCGGCCAAGGCTTCGGCGGGGTCCGCGCCACTCTTGGCAAACGTCTCGCCCACGGCGCGGACAGTCAGGCCGGGCGCGAAGCGGGCGGCCTCCGCCTCCCAGTTGCCCACGACGCTGGTGGGCGCCACCACCAAAAAGGGCGTGCCGCCGTCGTTCTGTTTGGGATTCAGTGTTGTGGCGTCCGCCGTCTCGGTTTCCGCGGAGGACGCGGCGTGCTCCTTGGCCGCGCACATCAGGGCCAGCGCCTGGACCGTCTTTCCCAGGCCCATGTCGTCAGCGAGCACGCCGCCGAGGCTGTGGCGGTACAGGAAGCTCAGCCAGTTGTAGCCCTCCAGCTGGTACGGGCGCAGTTCGGCGTTGAGCGTCGCCGGCAGCGGCAGGCCCTGGACGCCGTCCTCCAGCAGTCCGCCCACGGCCGCGCGCCAGGCGGCCGCCTGCTCGTCCACGATTCCCAGCTGGGCAAGCTCATCCCACAGGCCGGCCTGGAACCGGCTGATCTGCAGCGGCGCGTCCTTGTTGTCCTGCAGACTGCGGGCCTCATCGATCAGTGCCCGCAGCTGATGCAGCTCCGGAAGGTCGAGGGAGAAGTAGGCGCCGCTGGGCAGCAGCATCCGCGTCTGCCCGGCGGCGAGGGCGGAGAAGAGGGCCGCGAAGGACACCGGCTGGCCCTCGAGCGTGATCACGATGCCAAGGTCGAACCAGTCGCGCTGGTCGGTGGCCTTCGTGGAGATCGCCACCACCGGCGCCTCCTCGGCCTCCCGGTAGTCCGCAATGTCGCCGGAGGTGTCCACGTCGACGCCGGGCGTAGCCTTCAGCTTGGGGAGGACCTCCTCCGTGAAGGCCAGCGTGTCCAGCCCGCTCAGCTCCGCCGTGGCCGCGAGGCGCGGCGTGCCCCAGCCGCCCGTGGCGGACTCGGCCAGCTTGGGCACCATATCCCAGGGCTGGCCCACGGCCTCCAGGATCCGGGCCTCGGCCGGATCGTCCCGGTAGCCGTGGTCGCCGGGGTGGCGCCAGAGTGGCTGGGCAGTGACGATGTTGCCCGACTTGTAGTGCCACTCCCAGTGCAGGCGCACCCGGTGGTCGGTGCCGTAGTTGGCCAGCAGCGACAGCGTCGGGACGGCGAGTTCGGGCAGCTCGACGGATTCGTCCGCCGCCGTCACGCGCGCGGTCTGCTTGAGCTTGGGGTAGAAGCCGGTGAGGAAGCGACCCTCGTCCCGTGCCGGGATGTGCAGCGTGCTGCCCGCGGTGACGAAGGCCAGCAGCTCCTCGCTCAGCCCGCTTTCCAGCGGGGCAAGCGTGATCACCTCGTCCGCGGCGACCCCCGGCAGCGAGTTCCCGCCTGAGGTGAGGAAGATGCCGTGTGCCGGGCGCCCGATGGTGCCCACCGACGCCGGGTCAACCTCGGCCCCGTCGACGGTAATCGTGGAAGCCAGCTCCAGGCCCCCTTCCTGGGCGTCACTGCCGTAGCGGCCCAGGTTCAGGCCCACCGCCGCCGGGTCCGCCGCTACCTTCACCGGCTCCTGGCCGCGGCTGTGCACCAGCGCGACGCCGATCTGCCGGGCCTCCTCCAGCAGGCTCCACAGATTCTTTCCCGCGAACGTGTTCAGCCCCAGCCAGGGGGCGGACGACGACGAATACGTCCGGTTTGCGCCGGCGGTGTGCGCGGCGAGGAAGGTTTGCATCCATTCCACGTGCGCCTGGTTGCACTCGCGCTTGAAGCCCAGGTAGCTCAGGGTGTTCCACGAGACGTCGCCACGGATCCACTTGCCTTTGGCGCCCATGATCACCGGGCGGGCCTTGAGCTGGCGGACGCTGCGGAGCGGGTCCCGGCGGCCTGTGTAGGAGAAGTGCGGGGCGGGTTCCTCCACCTCGAACTGCAGGGCAAGCGGCGTGCCGCCGCTTGGCTGGGCAGGGCCCGCCTGCGAGATGAGCGGGCTGAGTGCCTGCTCCCAGTCCGAGAGTGCCGGGACCGACTGTTCCCGCGACACCCTTGACACGTCGGCGGGGGACAGCAGCTGCACCCTGACGGCCGGGTTGTCCTCGGCGGCGAACAGCAGCGCGGCCACGTGTTTGCAGTCCTTGCGGACAGGGCAGCTGCAGACGCCCACCGTGCAGCTCCAGCCGCCGCCCTTCCGGACGAGTTTGGCGGTGGTGGAATACGGCACCTCGGCACCGCCCCGGACCTTGCCCAGCATCAGGCCGGTGCCGGCGTCGAACGAGATTCCCGAGACGCGGCCGCCCATGGCATAGGCAAGCCCGGCCGCGAGGGAGCGGTCGTTGATCGCGGGGGTTTGGATTGCCAGTGCCGCACTGTCGTCCGGTTGGGAAGGCATGGGGTGCGCGCTACTTTCGGCAGGTCGAGAATCTGCAGGTTATCTGATCCATCTTAGTCCGGCGGAGGGGGCTCTCAAATTTGCCGCCGCCCGCCGTCGGGCTCTCTTGTGGCGGTCCTGCCGGAGTCCTGATGGTGCCCCTAACAATGAGGCGCAAACTTCGCCTGACGTTCACTTCGCCCTAAACCTCCGGGCTGCCGGCGGCACATACGTTGAAGGAGTCCCGAGCACCACCGGCTTCTGCAGTAAGGATTTCCCATGACTTCCAACGAATACCCCGTTGTCCTGACCGTCGAAGGCGCCGCAGGCGGCCACAGCGGCAGCGATGCAGAGACAGTTGATTCGAATGTTGCCGTGGTGAACACCATGTACCAGGAGCTGCTCGGTGCGGGTGAGATCGCCCCCAACGCCCTGCGCAGCTATTTTGTGGACTTTTACCTGACCCAGTCACTCGGTGGCGGCTTTGCACAGTATGTCTTCACCGCTCCGGACCGTGAGGAGTTGGACGCGTACATCCGCGAGGGCCTGGAAAGCATGGGCGCCGCCGGACACGTTGACCTCTTCGACCGCACCGTGGACGCCTTCGACTCCCTGTCGGAGGAGGAGACGGACATCTACCTGGACGGCGTGCCTGACGGCGGTGAATCTGATGAGGATGGCGTGCTGCCGGAACGCGTGCAGGCCATGGAGGACCTCGACGCCGAATTCGAATCGCTCCTTGAAACGGAGGACATTGTGGCGCTCAATGCGGCGTGGCTGCGCGGGCAGGAAGGCCTGCTGGTCCTGAACGACGACGAGCTCACCGCCCACATCGCCAAGCGCGTGGCGGCGCTGCCGGACCTCGAAGAGCGGCGCGCCGAGGCCGAAGAGGAGGCTCTGGAGAACGCCCCGGAATTCGAGGTCATCATCCGCGAGCTGTGCGACATCGCCGGGTATGAGCTGCAAAAAATCACCATGGGCGACCCGAATTACGACCACAACGGCGAGACGGTGCTCGCCTGGCGCTTCAGCACCGACCACGGCGACTTCCTCATGATCGAGGACGACGACGAGGCTTTCATGCTGAACCCGGACACCAAGGAAATAGTGGCCGCCGTCGAGTTCGAAGAGCTGGACGGGGACCTCGTGGAGGCATAGCGGAGGGCGGCGCAGCCGGTATTTCCCGGTGCCGGCTCGACCGGCGGCGTCAGCTGTTTTGCCCGAGCGCCGTCTCGAGGAAGTCCAGCATTTCCTGGTCCACCTGGTCCTCCGAGGTGAGCCGGACCTTCCGGTCGAAGACGTCGCCCTCGCGGACCCTGACCGCCTTGAGGCGCTCCCCCACGGGCGCCTCAAGGCGGAGGGTCACATCCACTGCCGTATTGTTCGCGCGGGTCACCTGCGCGAACTTCCGGCGGCTGCTGTGCAACGACACGTAGCCTTTGCGCATCTGGATTTCCACGCCCGGATGGGCTGCGGCCCATGCCAGGAGGGTGTTGGCGATGGGCCGCAGGTTCGGGTGGTCCCTGTACTGGCCATCAAGGAGTTCGTCGGCGTCCCGCAGCATGAAATCGGGGTAGCCGAACATCTCCCAGGACACGGCGTACTGGGCGTAGCCTGTGATCCCGTGCTCGCCGCGCATCCAGTCGCGCAGCTCGGCGTCGTTCTTCACCCCGGCGGAGCGTCCCTGCTCCGCCCACCAATGGACGTCATGTCCTGACTTCCGCAGCAGCAGTGCCTGGTTGCTGTCCACCATGGACTTCCAGGTTCCGGCCGTTGCTGTCAGATCGTGTGGATTCGCCATGCTCCGATGGTAGTGCCGGCGCCCGCGAAGAGGCGCCGGCCCCATACCCGGAGGCTTACTTGATCATCTCCCCGTCAGGTGCCACGAGGTACCAGACATTGCCCACGCCCTGGCCTGTCACGTCACCGGGAGCCTTGTCCTTCTCCCACAGGTATACGGGCATGCCGTTGACCGTCACCTGCTTCTTGCCGTCAGGTGTATCAATGGTGCCCACCGTCCCCGTCACGCCCTCAACCTTGGGGGTGTCCGTTGCGGAAATCACCGGAGGCCATGCCACGAGGCAGTCGCCCGTGCAGTTGCTCTTGCCTGAATCCTTCACGTCCTTGGTGAAGTAGTAGACGCTCATGCCCTTGCCGTCCACCACGATGTCCCCCTTGCTGGAGGATGCAACCTTCAGGTCCACCATGGCCGTTTCGCTGGCGGTTGCCGTCGTGATTTCAGTGGTCGTTGCCGTTGGTGATTCAGTGGCGGGCGGCGCCGCGGGCGTTGTGGTGGTGGTTGTGCCGGTTCCGCCGCCGCAGGCTGTGAGTGAGGCGGCAAGGGCCAAAACTGCGAGGCCAACGCTCAGTTGCTTGTTCATGTGCTGCTCCTTGGCTCGGGCCGGCAGACTGGGAGACCGGCGCTATTTGGAATGACGCACAAAGGTGAAGAATGGTTCAAAGAATCCGACGCCGGCCGGAAGTGAACCTATCGCCAGCCTCCGACGTCGTATTTGCCAGGAAAGCCGGCCCGCCCGGAACGGCTTCATCAGGTCACTGCAGGGAGGCCTCAGGTGCCGCTGGATGAGGATTTTGTCACGGAGATCTACCGTGAGCATGGAACGGCGCTCCGCCGGTTTGTGCTCAGCGCCTCCAGGGACCCGCACTTGGCCGACGACATCGTCCAGGAAACAGTTCTTCGGGTCTGGCAGCACGCGCCCAAAGTTACGGGCAGCATGCGCAGCTACCTGTTCCGGACGGCCCGGAACATCATGATCGATAACTACCGGAAGGCCCAGCGCCGGCCGCTGGAAGCGGAGGACCGCGACCTCGCCGACGCGGAGGAAGCCGCCGGGCGGGTGGACGATCTCCTGAACAAGGTGTTGATGGAGGAGGCGCTGCTGCGGCTAAGTTCGGAGCACCGTGATGTGCTGGTGGCACTGCACTACCGGCGGTTCACGGTGGGCGAGGCGGCGGTCCAGTTGAACATTCCGAGCGGAACGGTGAAATCCAGGGCCTTCTACGCGGTGAAGGCCCTGCGGACAATACTCGATGAAATGGGTGTGGAACGGTGAACGGCAAGGAAGTCCATGAGCTGCTGGGGGCATACCTGCTGGGCGGGCTTGACGACGCCGACCGGCTGCGCTTCGAGGAGCACCTCAAGCAGTGCGGCACGTGCCGGAGCGAACTGTCCGACCTGGAATCCCTGCCGGCCCTGCTGGATGCCCTGCCAGTCCCGGATGCCGTGGCGCTCGCCGTTCCGGCGCCGCGCCGTCCCGGCACAGATCCCGCGTCACCTGACCTGGCCCCCGTCCCCCAGCCGGTCCTCGACGAACTGGCCGGCCGCCGTCGTAATTCCCGACGGCGGCTGACGGCACTTGTGGGGGTGGTGGCAGCGGCCTGCCTGGCCTTGGGCTTTGCGGCGGCGCCGCTCTTTGATCCCGCAGACAAACCCGACGCGAGCTACTCGGTCAGGGCCGACACCGGCCTGCAGGTCACGGTGGGAATGGTCAAGAAAACCTGGGGCACAGAACTGGCCGTCGACGGTCGGAGCCTGCCCCAGAACGGACGGCTGTCACTGTGGGTGAAGGACCGTGCCGGGGGTGAGGACCGGGCGTGTGCCTGGATGGCGACGCCGAGCGGCAGGGTCCGGGTGACCAGCGCCACCCCGCTGCAGTACACGAGCATCGCCAGCGTCGAGGTGCGGAACGACCGGCAGCAGACGATTGCCGTCATCCCGGTCCCGGGCAGCTGAACCGGGCTGGCTCTCACATTTTGGCGAGCCGCGCCCGCACCACCGTGAAGACCCCGTAGCAGATGAGGCCCGCGCCCACCGCGGCCAGCACGTAGACCCCGTAGGGCTGTTCGCGCAGGGCATGAAGGCCGCCGTCGAGGCCTGTCGACTGCTCGGGACGGGCGGTGACCGTCGCGATAACCACCAGCAGGCCCGTCACGAACAGCGCAACACCCTTGGCCACGTATCCCGCCACGCCCAAGGCGGTGATGGCTTTGCGCCCGTTCGGGGAAGGCGGCAGATTGATGTGCTTTTCGAAGGACTTCCTGAACCCGCGGACCACATAGACGATCCCGACGATGGCCACGGCCGCCCCGATGAGCACCAGAAGCAGGACGCCGCCGGGTGCTTTCATCAGGTTGACCGTCATGTCACTGGCTGACTCGCGGTTGTCTTTGCCGGCACCCCGCGCAAAGGCGGCCAGCGTGACAGCCAGACCGGCATAAACCACCGCCTGCGCGGCGGCCTTCAGTTTCTTGCCGGCCTTGTGCTTGGCCGGCAGGTGTTCGAAGTCGAAAATTGCGTCGCCGGCCTGCCACAGGGCCAGGGCCACACAGCCGGCGAAGCTGCACCACAGGAGCAAAGGGCCGGCGGGCTGGGTGGCAAGTTCGGCGACAGCGCCGCTGACATCGGCCTGGCCGCCCGCGCCCCTGGCGAGCCCGAAAGCGATGAGGCCGACCAGCACGTGCAGTACACCGCTCGCGGCATAGCCGCCCCGCGCGAGCATTTCGAGCGGCCTGGAGTTCGTGACGTCCTCGGCTTTGCCGGCTGCGCTTCTCAGTTCCCGTTTGATGATCATTCCTTTGGGCCGGCACACCGTACAGTTGCTCTGCATCCGTGCAACTGCTGTGGCACTCCGCCACACGCTTATCGTGCCACGGTGTGGCACCGGGGAACAGAGCCCTGGACAGGACGGGCCAGCCGGTGCTGCCACGCCGGATCTTGGTGTACGCCGGGGGCCACAACTGTACGTTCGCGCTGCAGGAACGTGCTGCAGGAGCGCGCTGCAGGTTCGGCTAGATCCGGCGGTAGCAGAGGTCGAAAATCATCCGGCCGGCTTCGTGCGCCTTGTTTTCAAAGCTGGTGCGGATGCGGCCCTCGAAGCGCGGAGCCCACCCGCCCCGTTCGTCGACGCCCTCGTTGGGTCCCGTGTGTTCGGTGCTCACAGGCGCCCGGCCCTCCTTGACCGGGGCACCGCCTACGAGCGTTTCGACGCCGGTCTGCCACACCCGCGTGAGGGGACTCTCGGCACCGCTGCGCTCGCCGTCGTGCAGGTTTTCGAATGCATCTGACCCGGCAAGGACATCGCGGACGTGCACGGCGTAATTGGACCAGTCCGTGGCGATGCGCCAGAGGCCGCCCGGCTTCAGCGCCTTCGCCGCGAGCTCTGCGAACTCGGGCTGGATCAGGCGGCGCTTGTGGTGCCTGGACTTGTGCCAGGGGTCCGGGAAAAAGACCCAAAGTTCGCTGACCGAGCCGGGCGGCAGCATGGTGGCCAGGACCTCCGGGGCGTTTGCCTCCACCACACGCACGTTGGTCAGGCCACGGCTGTTGATCTTGATCATGGTGTTGGCCAGGCCCGGCGTGTAGACCTCGACGGCGAGGAAGTCCTTGTCCGGGTTCTCTTCCGCGGCATGGCAGACGGCTTCACCCAGGCCCGACCCGATCTCGACGATCAGCGGTGCCTGGCGCCCGAATTCGGCTTCGGCATCGAACGAGTAGTCGGGGTGGACCGACGTGTTGGCCACGTGGCGGGGCACGTCGATGGCCCAGCGCCCGGAGTGCTCCTCCCACGCGGCCTGGCGGCGCCCCTGCAGCCGGGTTCCGCGGCGGACGAAGCTGACCGGCCGCCCGCCGTAGGTTCCGTAGGACGCCTGGCTTCCGGGCGTGACGGGCCGTGGCTGGTTTGGATTTGCCGGCGGCTGCGGGGTTTCGGGAGTTTCGCTCATCCCTTCCAGAATACCGGCGGTCCGCAGGGCCGGTTTCCGGTTTCCGCCCGCTGCTGGCGGGCGTACAGTGATGCTATTCCACCGGATGCCGAGCGAAGACGCTTATGGGTTTCCCTTTTCCTTCGGGACATTTTCCCGCCTCCTTCGGGACATTTTCCCGCCGCGGCGGCGGATGAACGCATGGCTACGCAGCTCAGGAAACGCCATGGAACCATCTGCATTCCTCCCCGAACCCGTAAAGTCCCCCGGAACCATAGCCATCCTCTGGGCGGGACCGGCGGGGCCGGTGCGATCAGGGGAGAGGGCGGGCAGGACTCGGCCAAATGGTTCTGCGCCATCGGCACCAAGGAGCGGATCGGCTTTTCCGGCGCGGAGGAAGCCCGGAAGTTCCTGCAGGACCGGTGCCCGCGGGTTCTCGAGTTCACCGGTGAGGAGCAGGTAGCGGCTTTTGCGGACAGGACGTGCTACCACATCGGCCGCAGCCTGAGCTGTTCCCAACTTCACGGCGGGAAAGCGGTCCTGATCGGGGATGCAGCCGCGCCGTATCCTCCGATCGGACAGGGCGTGAACGGGGCCATGGAGTCAGCCATGGTTCTCGACGAGTGCATCCGGGATGCAGGCAGTTCACCTGGCTCCTTTCCGGGGGCGGCGGCAGAATACACGGCACGGTGGAAGCCGGAAGCTGATGCTGTGTCCTGGATCAGCGAACGAAGCCTGTTCGAAAATCGGTTCCACACGGTCCGCGCGCTCGCCACGTCCGTGCTGAGACTGAGCATCTTCGAGCAGGCCAAAAGCGCGGATGTGCCGTACTCCCAGGTGCGGCGCCGGGCCGAGAAGCTGTGGCCGCTCTGGGCCCGCTGACGCCGGGTGTAGGCGGTCCCTAAGAACGTCCGGGCGCCTCAACACCGGCCGCCTCAACAGTGGAGTTAGCGAGACAGTGGAGTTAGCGAGGCAGCTGGCTCCAGGGCGGGCGAAACAGGACGGGGCGGGCATCGACATGCAGTCGTGTCCATTGGCTAGTAGCCACGCTGGAGCGACGGCACAAGCACGAAGACGGCCATCACGGCCGTCACTGTCAGTCCGATAGCGCCGCTCCTGTACCCCGTAGAACCTCGACGTGTCCCCCACAGTGCGAGGAGCCCGAAAAGCAGGGAGAACAGAGTGAGCGACACCGGCGGGCCGAAGAGGACCGTGCTTGCGACCCATTCCCTGCCACTTCTTCCACGGTCCGGGCGCGTGAACAAGGAGACGAACGCCGCGGGGAACACCATCATCATCATGCTGGGCAGAATCAGTGCCCCACACGCCAGGCTGGCCACTCCCATCCCGGAATCGCCAAGGCGCCGGTGACCAGGACCATGTCCAGGTGAGGGCCCGCCGGGTTCCTGTGCCTGTGGAAAGCTCATGGTTCCCCTCCTGGATCGGGCCGGGCTGGCCCCGGCACGGCTGTCGCCCGGATTGGCTGCGGTCCGACCAGACTATTGGCCTGCCGGCAGGCGGGATACCGGGCTAAGTCCGTATGTGGATAACTTCAGCAGTTGGAAGTGCCGCCAGGGTCGGGGCCGGGCCTCAGGCTGCGCGACTGCAAGAATGGGCGGGTGACCGACACCCGGAATCCACGCAAGAGAAATACCCCGCCGCAACACTCTGCAGCCAGTGCAGACGCCCTTGCGGACACGCTCGTTGATGCAGAGGCGGACGAGGTTCCCGCGGCTGAACCCACCCGCGTAGGCAGCCGCCGGACCCTGGCCTACCTGGGCCTGTGCCTCGTGCTGATCGGGCTGAACCTGAGAACTGTATTCTCCAGCTTTTCGGCCGTCCTTCCCGAGGTAACGTCCGACGCCGGCCTGCCGGGCTGGGCGGTGGTGGTGCTGACCACAGTGCCGGTCACCCTGCTCGGCGTGTTTGCCCCGCTGGCGCCGGTTTTGGCCCGCCGGTTCGGCGCGGAACGGGTGCTGCTGGGCGCCATGGCGGTCCTGACGGCCGGCCTGCTCGTAAGGCCCGCCGAGATCCCGGGCGCCGGGCACCTGCCGGCGCTGTTCGCCGGGACGGCCGCGTGCGGGGCCGCGATCGCGCTGTGCAACGTTCTGCTGCCCGGACTGGTGAAGCGCGACTTTCCGCACCGGCTCGGCCTGATGGGCGGCCTGTACACCACGGCCATCTGCGCCTCGGCCGCCCTGGGCGCCGGCTTCACCTACCCCGTTTTCACCGCCGCCGGACACTGGACAGCCGCGCTGTGGTTCTGGGCTGTACCGGCCGCCGTCGTGCTCTTGCTTTTCCTGCCGGTTGCCGCACGGCAGCGGCACGGCCAGCACACAGCCGTGCGGGAGGGCGTTAACGTGTGGCGTTCGGCGGTGGCCTGGCAGGTCACGATCTTCATGGTGCTGCAGGCCATGATGTCGTTCAGCGTCTTTGCCTGGCTGGCGCCGATCCTGCGCGAGCGCGGGGTGGACGGCGGGACAGCAGGGCTGATGGTGTCGGTGTCCATCGTGTTGCAGATGCTGGGCTCGCTGTTCGCTCCGGCGCTCGCGGCCCGGTTCCGCGACCAGCGGGCGATCAACACAGTGGTGGCGCTCATGACCGGCGGCGGCTTTGCCCTGAGCATCTTCGGCCCGCTGGATTTCGTCTGGATATGGACCGGCCTGCTCGGGCTGGGCCAGGGAAGCCTCACCGCCGTCGCCCTGACGATGATCATGCTCCGCACCCGCGACGGGCACACCGCAGCCCACCTCTCCGGCATGATGCAGGGGGTGGGCTACGGGCTCGGCTCCACGGGAACGCTGCTGGTGGGCCAGCTGCACCAGGCAACGGGATCCTTTGCGGCGGCGGGGCTCCTGTTCCTCGTTGTTGGCCTTCTGGCGGCAGTGTTCGGCTACCGGGCGGGGCGGAACAGGTTTATCGGAGACCGGTCCAAGTAGCTCGCAGTTGTTGTCGTTATGAGCCTCGGCAACGACAACAACTGCGAGTCAGTTGGGTGGTCAGTGCGCCAGGTCCTTGCCCTTGGTCTCGGGGATGGTGAAGATGAAGGCCACGCTGACGGCCAGCAGCACCACCGCGTAGACGTTGAACAGCTGGGGCATCTGGAGGGTGGTGCCCAGCCACTGCTGCAGGTACGGGGCGGTGCCGCCGAACACTGCCACGCAGATCGAATAGGGCACGCCCACGCCGACGGTGCGGATGCTGGTGGGGAACAGTTCGGCGTAGACGGCAGGAACGATGGCGGCGCTCGCGGCGATGAAGATGAGCATCACGGACATGGTCACGGCCAGCTGCCAGGCGGAATCCTTCAGCAGCCAGGTCATCGGGAAGTGCATTACGGCGGAACCGATCGCGCCGGCCCACAGCACCTTCTTGCGGCCGATCCGGTCGGACAGCTTGCCCCAGACCGGAAGCGCGGCGATGAACACGATGTTCCCGATGACGCCGGCCCAGAGTGCCTCGCCGCGGTCGATCTTCAGGGCGGTCGTCGCGTAGCTCGGCGCCACCACGCCCCAGATGTAGTAGATCACCGTCAGGCCCACGGTCAGGCCGATCACCTGGCCGGCCTGCTTGCGGTGCCGGACAATCTGCGGCCAGATCGGTGCCCGCTTCTCCCCGGCGGTCTCGCCCTCGAAGGCGTCCGTCTCGTGCAGCCGGGAGCGCATGATGAGGGCGTACAGCCCCATTGCGGCTCCCAGCAGGAACGGGATGCGCCAGCCCCAGGCGTTCATGACCTCGGTGGTCAGGGCCATGTTCAGCACCGCCCCCAGCAGCGTGCCGAAGAGGATGCCGACAGTGCCGGACGTGTAGATCAGGGTGGCCCAGAAGCCGCGGTGCTCCCGGGGCGCCATCTCCGAAAGATACGTTTGCGACGACGGCAGCTCGCCGCCGTGCGCCAGGCCCTGGACCAGCCGGGCCACCAGCAGCATGAGCGAGGCCCATGCCCCGACGCTGGCGAACGTGGGGGCGATGCCGATCATGAGGCTGCCCAGGGACGCCAGTCCGACGGCGAGCGTCATGGACGCCTTGCGTCCCACCCGGTCGCCGATCCAGCCGAACAGGAAGCCGCCGAAGGGGCGGGCAACGAAGCCGACGGCGAAGATCGCCAGCGTGGACAGCACGGCTGAGGCGGGGTCGGACTTGCTGAACAGCTGGCTGGCGATGAACGGCGTGAAAGTGGCGTAGATGGCCCAGTCGTACCATTCGACGGCGTTTCCGATGCCGGTACCGACGATGGTCCTGCGGGTCGAGACCTTGCCCTCGTGCCGGGCGTTGATGGTGGCGGTCATGGTTGTGTCTCCCTGGATTGGGCGGGTTAAAGAGCCGGGACGGAAGCGGGGGCGGCGGCCAGTGCTTCCAGGCGGGTGATGGCGAGTTCCGCGTAGAGCGCGGCACCGTCCGCCAGCACGCCGTCGTCGAACGTGGCGTACGGCGAGTGGTTGAACGGGGAGGTGGCGTGGTCCGCGCCCCGGGGGACGGCGCTCAGCCCGATGAACGTGCCGGGCACTTCGGCCAGGACCCGGGAGAAGTCCTCGGAGCCGCTGAGCGGCGTGGCCCAGCGCGAGAGCCTGGAATCGCCGAACATCTCGCCGATGACCTTTTCCGCGGTATGGGTTTCGTCCTGGTCGGTGACGGTGAGGGGGTACTCCTGCTGGTAGTCCACGTCCACCTCGAGGCCGTGTGCTGCCGCGATGCCCTTGAGCAGCCGCGGAACGGCGTCCATCATGCGCTGCCGGTTCTCCTCGGAGAACGTCCGGATGGTGGCCTCGATGCGTGCCGTTTCCGGGATGACGTTGCGCTTGGTTCCCGCCTGAAGCACGCCGACGGAGAGGACCACGGGATCGAACATGTTGAACTGGCGGGTGACCATCACCTGCAGGGCGGTGACCATCTCCGCTGCGGCCGTCACAGGATCCTTGGCTGAGTGCGGGGCGGAGCCGTGGCCGCCGGCGCCTAGGACCGTGACCACCAGGCCGTCGGAGGCGCTGAGCATCACGCCGGGCTTGGTGCAGAACGTTCCGTGCGGTTCGAGGGAGGAGAACACGTGCATTCCGTAGGCCGCGTCCACCCGCCGGCCGGGGGCATCGAGGACGCCTTCGCGGATCATGTAGCTGGCGCCGTCGCAGCCTTCCTCGCCGGGCTGGAACATCAGGACCACGTCGCCGGGCAGCCGGTGCCGCCGCTCGGCAAGGAGGGTGGCAGCGCCGGCGAGCATGGCGGTGTGCAGGTCGTGGCCGCAGGCGTGCATTGCGCCGTCGATGGTGGAGGTGTAGCCGACGCCTGTCTTCTCCTGGACGGGCAGCCCGTCCATGTCCGCCCTCAGCAGGACGGCAGGCGGCAGCACGGCGGGTGCCGCGCCGGCAGTCCCGCCGGGAGTTCCGCCGTCGTACGCCCCGCCGCGCAGCACTGCGGTGACCGACGTCGTCTCCTTGCCCAGGGTGATTTCGTACGGCAGGCCCTCCAGGGCCTTCAGTACTTTTTCCTGGGTCCGCGGCAGCTGCAGCCCGATCTCTGGTTCCCGGTGCAAATCGTGGCGGAACCGGGCAAGGTCTTCCTGCATCTGGCGGGCGTCTTCGGCGATCGGCACGTGCTCTCCTCGTTGGTGGTCAGGTTGTGGGTCTATTCTGGAGTGGCCTGGTTCACATCTGGCTGAAGAGCTGGAAAAATGCAAAAGCCGGGCCTTGTATGCAGGATTCGTGCACGATCGTCATAGGGGGTAGGAGCGCTGGACGTCACGGAGGAGGACCTCGCGCTGGTCAACGCGCTGCAGATCGCACCGCGGCTGAGCTGGGCGGACGCCGCGGAGGTGCTAGGCGTGCACGCCACCACGCTCGCGGCACGGTGGGAAAGGCTGACGGCAGCCGGCGCGGCCTGGGTCACGGCCCACCCGATGGGGGATCCGCAGAAGATGTGCCTCGCCTTCGTTGACGTCGAGTGCGAGCTGCACCGCCGGGCTGAGGTCACCCAGGCGCTGGCTGCGGTGCCGGAGATCGTCACCGTGGAGGAGGCCGCGAGCAACCGGGACCTGATGCTGACAGTCATCACCGGCTCCCTGCAGCACTTCACCGCCGTGGCGTCGAAGCTGCACGCCATCGAAGGGCTGGTGAAATACCAGACCTCGCTGGCCACGCGGCTGCACACCGGCGCCTACGCCTGGCGCATCAATGTGCTCAACCGCAGCCAGCTCCAGGCGCTCCGGGCGCTCGCGGGTCCCGAGGCAGCGGCCTCGGCACCCTCGGCGGCGGTGCGGGAGCCGTTGCCCGCCAGCCATCTGGCGATCCTGCCCTTCCTGTCGAAGGACGGCCGGGCGACGGCCGCCGACATTGCAAGGGCACTGGACCGCCACCCGGCCACCGTGCAGCGCCAGCTGAACAGGGTGCTCGCCAGCGGCATGCTCTCTTTCCGCTGCGAGATTGCGCAAAGGTACTCGGGCTTCCCGGTGACCTGCCACTGGTTCGCCAATGTCCCGCCGGGCCAGCACGAGGCCGCGGCCGAGGAGCTCCGCAGCTTCCGGAATGTGCGGCTGAGCGCCTCCACCACGGGGCGCACCAACTTCGTCATCATCATGTGGCTGCAGTCCCTCGCCGACGTCATGACCGCGGAGCTGGCCCTCCAGCAGCGCATCCCGGGCATCGAACTGGCGGAGAGCGTGGTCATGCTGAGGACCGTCAAACGGGTGGGCTGGATGCTGAACCCCGATTCGACGGCGAGCGGTGACGTCGTGGCTGTACCCGCCGCTGCGCCGGAGCTGGTGGGCTGACATGCATGAATCCGCCCCGCCCCGGCCCGCCCCGTCCGGCACGGGGATCCTGCAGCGGCCCTACCTGCTGGTGACGGTGGGCGCCTGCGCCCTGGTGTTTCTGGCCGCGTTCGAGTCCCTCGCCGTCACCACCGTCATGCCCGTCGTGAGCCGGGAGCTCGGCGGGGCCGGCCTGTACGCGCTCGCCTTCGCGGGTCCGCTGGCCACCGGCGTGATCGGCATGGTGGGCGCGGGGAACTGGTCCGACCGGCGCGGACCCGTCGGCCCGCTGTTCGCATCCGTGGCGGTCTTCGCGCTGGGACTGCTGGTGGCGGGCACTGCAGGAACCATGTGGGCGGTGGTGGCCGGCCGGCTGGTGCAGGGGCTGGGCGGCGGCGCCATGACGGTGGCCCTGTACGTGGTGGTGGCCCGGGTTTATCCGGCCGTCCTGCACCCGAAGATCTTCGCGGCCTTCTCCGCCGCGTGGGTGATCCCGTCGCTCGTGGGGCCGTTCGCCGCCGGGCTCGTGGCCCAGCTGGCGAGCTGGCACTGGGTGTTCCTCGGCGTCGTCGTGCTGGTGCTGCCCGCTCTGGCCATGCTGTTTCCTGCGCTGCGGGGCGTGCGGTCCGGCAATGCGAACGGGAACGGCTCGGCGGACGGGAACGGCCCGGCGGACGGTACCGCGGAAGGGAACGACGGCGGTCCGGACCCGGCAGGTGCCCCGGTGCCCTGGGCACCTGCCCGGCTGGCCTGGGCGGCACTGGCCGCGCTGGCGGTCCTGGGCCTGAACCTGTCCTCCGGACTTCCGGTGGCCGGACCGCTTTTGGCGGGAGCCGCCGTCGTGATTGCACTGCTGGCAGTCCGGCCGCTGGTGCCCCGCGGAACCCTCACCGCCCGGCGGGGGTTGCCCAGCGTGATCCTGATCCGGGGACTGGTTGCCGCCGGCTTCTTCGGCGCCGAGGTCTACCTGCCGTACCTGCTCGTGGAGCGCTACGCCTTCTCGCCCACCTTCGCCGGCCTCACCCTGACCGGCGGAGCCCTCGCCTGGGCCGCTGCGTCGGCCGTGCAGAGTCGGCTGGGCGGGAGGCTTGGCAGCCCGGTCGCCGTGCGGATCGGTTCGGTGATGGTGCTGCTGGCGATCGGCCTGGCGCTGGTGACCACCGCGCTTGGCTGGCCGGCCGCCGTCGTGATTGCCGGCTGGGTTCTCGCCGGCGGCGGGATGGGGCTTGCCTACCCGCGGCTGAGCGTGATGACCCTTGCCCTTTCCACGCCGGACACCGAGGGCTTCAACAGTTCCGCGATGTCCATTTCCGATTCGCTCGGCGGCGCCCTCGCGCTTGCCGCAACAGGGATCGTGTTCACGGCATTTACGACGACGGCGGCCTCCTTCACCGGCGTCTTCGTGCTGACCGCGGTGATCGCCGCCGCCGGGGTCGCCATAGCGCCCCGCGTCGCCCACTAAAACTCCAGGCTAAGCAGGTCAGATGCGGGGGAGGACCTTGTAGTACAGGTGGGTCACGGCGTCGCCCTGGATCACCGCGGTCTGCTCGAGCTTCACCGGGGCCGCCGCGAGGTTGTCGAAAAACCGGATGCCCTGGCCAAGGATCCGCGGCGCCAGGTTCACCCGGATCTCCTCCACGAGACCGGCGTCGATCGCCTGCCGGATGATGTCCGGCCCCGCCAGGGCCACGTCCTTGTCCCCCGCCAGTGCGGTGGCGGCCCGCACCGCATCCGCGAACCCGGTGGTGACGAACGTGTAGGGGATGCCGTCGCGCGGCCAGCCGTCCGGGACGGAATGGCTGAGCACCACGATGGGGCAGTCGATGGGGTGCCGGCCGTCCCAGCCGTGCGTCAGGTCGAAGATCCGGCGGCCCACCAGCATGGCACCGGCCGTGGTCACGGTGCGCCGGAGGTGCATCGCGCTAGCTTCAGTCACGTGCCAGGTCATGTCCGGCCTGGCAGTGGGGACCTCCACCGGGCCGTTGCTGTACCAGTCGAAGAGGCCGTTGACGGAGTCGTCCGGGAGGGCGATGAAGCCGTCCAGGGACATCGTCATCTCGGCAACCAACCTGGCCATCCTGCGCTCCTCTCGACGGGTGTCCGTGCAGCAGTTCCGGGCTTTAGGCTCGTTGGGGCTGCAGGCGGGTGGCGCGCAGGACGGCATCTGCGAGCACAGCCGTCTGCCCGTCCGGGCCCGTGGCCTCCCGCTCCCGGCTGGCCGCCACCTCTACCCGCCATTCGGGCGGCGCGATGCCGAGTTCGGCTGCTGCCTGCTCCGCGGTGAAGAGCATCTCCGGACTCCTGTGCGCGCCGCCCCCGCTGGCGTGGCCTCCGTCAGCGTGGCCGTTTCCATGCGAGTGGCTGCCCTGGCCAGACATGCTCCGCCACGGCGGCAGCCCCTCGGGATGGTGGCCGACGATCAGCAGCGTCCCGCCAGGCCGCACCGCGGCCGCGGCCACCCGGTGCGGCCCCTGCCACGGCGCCTCAGTGGAGTGCAGAAACTGGGCGGACACAAGGTCGAACTGCTCCTCGGGCGCCCACGCGTCAAGGTCGCGCTGCAGCCAGGTGATGCGGTCCCGGACCTCCGAGCCGGCGGCATGCTGCTCGGCCCGTTCCAGCGCGACGGCGGAGACATCCACCGCGGTCACCGTCCAGCCCTGTTCGGCGAGCCAGAGGGCATCGGCGCCCTCGCCGCAGCCCAGGTCCAGGGCAGTGCCGGGCTCCAGCCCGCTTGCTTCGGCCACCAGTTGCGGGTTGGGCCGGCCGCTCCACACCCGCGGGCGGCTCCGGTACATTTCGTCCCAATGGCGCGCGGCGCCGTCGTGCCCCTCGTGGTCCATGGGGAATACCCTGCCACAGAATCCAGGGGGCAACTAGGGCGTGCGACGGCACAGAAACAGCATCAGCCAGAGAAAAAGCATCAGGCACAGAAAAACCGCGCTGCGGCCACCGGGGTGGCCGCAGCGCGGTTTCTGGTTCGCACGGTTTTCTGTTCGTGCGGAACTGGGAGTTGGCCGAACTAGGAGCTGACGGCAGCAGCCGGGCTGGTGCTGTTCGCGGCCTTCCATTCCTCGATCCGGGCCTGCTGCAGCGGCGTCTGGCGGTTGAAGTACCAGGCGGCACCCAGGAGCAGGAACCACAGCGGGGCAACCACCAGGGCGAGGCGCGTGTCCTCGGCCTGGGCCAGGGCCACGAGCATGAACACGAAGAAGCCCAGCACCACGTACGGCATGAAGGCCGAGCCCGGCATCTTGAAGGCGGACGCCTCGTGCAGTTCCGGCCGGCGGCGGCGGAACACGATGTAGCTGATGAGGATCATCGACCAGACGAACATGGTCAGCACCGAAGCCACAGACGTGACGATGGTGAACGCGCCGATCACGGAGTCGCCCGCGTACAGCAGGACCAGGCCGGCCAGCAGGAAGATGCAGGAGAAGAGGAGCGCGTTCTGCGGAACCTTGCGGACGCTCAGCTTGCCGAAGGCCTTCGGTGCGTTGCCGTCCTGCGCGAGCCCGTAGACCATACGGGAGGTGGAGTAGATGCCGGAGTTGGCGCTGGAGGCGGCCGAGGTGAGGACCACAAGGTTGATCACGACGGCGGCGATGCCCAGGCCGGCGAGGGTGAACATGCCGATGAACGGGCTGCTCGCGGGATCGATGCTGCGCCACGGGTTGACGGCCATGATGACCACCAGGGCGCCCACGTAGAAGAGCAGGACGCGGACCGGGATGGAGTTGATGGCCCGGGGGAGGTTCTTTTCCGGATCCTTGGTTTCGGCGGCCGCCGTGCCCACGAGTTCGATGCCGGCGAAGGCGAAGATGGCGATCTGGAAGCCGAGGATGAAGCCGAACAGGCCGTGCGGGAACATGCCGCCGTCGTTCCACATGTTGGCCAGGTTGGCCACTGCGCCGCTGGGCGAGGTGAAGTTGGTGGCGATCATGACGATGCCGGTGGCGATCAGGGCGATGATGGCCACCACCTTGATGATGGCGAACCAGAATTCGGCCTCACCGAAGGCCTTGACGGTGGGCAGGTTCAGCAGGATCAGGACCACGGGCGTGATCAGGGCGGGAATCCAGAGGGGAGTGCCCGGTGCCAGCTTGTCCACGTAGCCGGCGATGGCCACGATGTCGGCCACGCCCGTCACCACCCAGAAGAACCAGTAGGACCAGCCCGTGAAGAAGCCCGCCCAGGGGCCGAGGATGTCGCCGGCGAAGTCGCTGAACGACTTGTAGTTCAGGTTGGAGAGCAGGATCTCGCCCATGGCGCGCATGACGAAGAACAGCATGAAGCCGATGATCATGTACACGAAGATGACGGACGGGCCGGCGAGGGAGATGGTCTTGCCGGAGCCCATGAACAGGCCGGTGCCGATGGCTCCGCCGATCGCCAGGAGCTGGATGTGGCGGTTGCCAAGCCCGCGGGTGAGGTGCGGTTCCCTGCTCTGGCCGGGGTCGGCATGCTCTGTGGACGGTGGAACGGAAATGCTGGTGGTGCGTTCAGACATCAAGTCTTCTTCCTTGTCACAGGTGCCGGCACATGCGGATAGGTGGCGTGCCGGCCGCGTCGTTCCGCAGCAGATGTGACGGAACTAACAGTTGGGATGGTGTTAAGACTAAGAGCGGCGGAAGGCGGCCGGTGCGCGCAGGTCGGCCGTGCCGCCTGAAGTGGAGCTGCGGGAACGCCCATCTGACGGGCGGGCTGGAGCGGCCGGAAAAGCGCGTTCCCCCAGCCCAGGCGGGAATCCGGCCGCGTCAGCGGAAAATTCGCAGTGACCACGAAACGCCGCAATAGTCTTCGACATATGTCCAGTTTGCCAGCCCCAAATGTCGTCTATTGTTGTCCGTGAGCTGCGTCACGCACTTTTCAGCGGGTTGGCCGTGCCGCAGAGTCCTCCGGCTGCCGCCCAAATGAGCTCAGCGGAAGCTGCTCCCGAAACCGGGACGGGCGTGCAAGGCCCGGATGGTAGACTGGTGGCACTTGATGTGCAGTGATGCCCGCTTTGCTCTGTAATTTGGAGGCGGGCTTTTTTCATGTGAGAGGCACATCCTGCGTCGATGAACGCTATTGGTCCCGGCGGCCGTTGCCTGAACACGGCAGCAGCCCGGTTGACCACCTGACTTTTCTTCGGCGACCCCCTGGGCCAACCGGCGTCGGGGGCCGATATCCGCTGGATACCGCCTGAAAGACCCTGATAAACCAATATGACTACTTTTGCTGCCCTCGGTACGCCCAAGGCACTCTCCGAAACCCTGGCCGCCCAGGGCATCGAATCCCCGTTCCCCATCCAGGTCAAGACGCTGCCCGACACCCTCGCCGGCCGCGATGTCCTGGGCCGTGGCCGCACCGGTTCCGGCAAGACCATCGCCTTCTCCATCCCCCTCGTGGCACGCCTCGCCGAGCGGGAAGCCGCCTACTTCCGCAAGCCCGGCCGCCCGCTGGGCCTGGTCCTGGCGCCCACCCGTGAACTGGCCACCCAGATCAACGCCACGATCGAGCCGCTGGCCAAGGCCATGGGCCTGAACACCACGGTGATCTACGGCGGCATCTCGCAGGCGCGCCAGGAAAAGGCGCTGCGAGCCGGCGTCGACATTGTCATTGCCTGCCCCGGCCGCCTGGAGGACCTGATCCGCCAGCGCATCCTGACGCTCGAGGCCGTCGAGGTGACGGTCCTGGACGAGGCAGACCACATGGCCGATCTCGGCTTCCTGCCCGTGGTCAAGAAGCTCATGGACATGACCCCGAGCCAGGGCCAGCGCCTGCTGTTCTCCGCCACCCTGGACAACGGCGTGGACAAGATCGTCCAGCGCTACCTGTCCAACCCGCTGACCCACTCCGTGGACGATCCGCAGGCGGCGGTGACCACCATGGAGCACCACGTGCTGGTGGTCAACGACCAGACCGTCAAGAAGCAGCTGATTGTTGAACTGGCTTCCGGCGCAGGCCGCCGCGTGCTGTTCATGCGCACCAAGCACCATGCTCGCAAGCTGGCCAAGACCCTGACCGACGCCGGGATCCCCGCCGTCGACCTGCACGGCAACCTGTCGCAGAACGCCCGCGACCGCAACCTTGCCGAGTTCTCCTCCGGTGACGTCCGCGTCCTGGTGGCCACCGACGTCGCCGCCCGCGGTGTGCACGTCGACGACGTCGAGCTGGTCATCCACGTCGCCCCGCCCACCGAGCACAAGGCTTACCTGCACCGCTCCGGCCGCACCGCCCGTGCCGGCTCCGAGGGCACCGTGGTGACGCTGACCCTGCCCGAGCAGCAGACGGACGTCAAGAAGCTGATGAAGGCTGCCGGCGTCGACGTCACTTTCGAGCGGGTCACCGCAAACTCACCGGTTGTGGCTGAGCTGGTGGGCGAGATCGCGGAGAAGGTGGATCCCCGGACCCGCGCCGCGTTGCTTGCTGCCAAGCTGCCGCAGCAGGGCGGCGGCAAGTCCACCGGCGCCAACGCCGAACGCAAGCGTGCACGCCGCCAGGCCTCACCCACGGCCGGCGGCCGGGGCGGGCGCGGCGGCCGTGGGCGGGTTTCCGCCGAGGCTCCGCGTACGGACTTGCCCCGCGCCGAGCGCCGTGCCGCGGCCTACGAGGGCCGCGCTGCTGCCCGTGACGCCGCAGAGCGCGTGATCGAGGAGCGGCAGGACCGCGCGGATGCAGAGCGCGCCGCACGCCGCAACTCCCGGGGCCGGGGCCGCCCCACCGCCTACGCGCACCACAACGACGTTCCGTCCGCCGGCGGCCGTGCCTCGGCCGGACGCGGTTCCGACGGCCGCACCGCCGAGGGCCGCGGTGCCGGACGCCCGGCAGGCACGGGCCGTCCCGCGTCAGGTGCCGGCCGCTCCGCAGCAGCCAGCGGAGGCCAGCGCAGCGGACGTCCGGCCACCGGCCAGCGCGCCGCGGGCGGCTCCAAGGCCGTCTGGTCCTCCACCACCGGCGGCACCTCGGGCGGCTCGTACGGTTCCTCCGCGGGCGGCAGCGGCGGCAGCGGCCGCTCCGGTGACGGACGTCCGGCCCGGAAGGCCCCGCGCCGCGCATCGGCTCCGGCCTCGAACGAGCGCCGCGGCCGCTAATCCCCAACCGCCCCCTAACCTCGCAAGCTCGGTCAGGGAACCCGGCGGTCGTGGCCCCACCCAACCGAACATCGAGTGCTCCAAAACTGCCGTTATGAACGCTCATAACGGCAGTTACGGAGCACTCGATGTGTTTTTAACGGGAATTCACCAGCCGCGGGCGCGCCACTCCTCAAGGTGCGGGCGTTCCGCGCCGAGGGTGGTCGGCTTGCCGTGGCCCGGGTGCACCACGGTGTCGTCCGGATAGACGTCGAAGATCCGCTCGGTGACATCCGTGATCAGCTGGTTGAACCGCTCCGGGTCCTTCTGCGTGTTGCCGACCCCGCCCGGGAACAGGGAGTCGCCGGAGAAGATGTGCGCCGGGCCCTCGGGGTCCTGGTAGACCAGCGCCACTGAACCGGGGGTGTGGCCGCGCAGATGGACGGCCGTGACGTCGAACCCGTCGAAATTGCCGACGTCGCCGTGGTCCAGCAGCACGTCCACCGGCACGGGAAGCTCCGGGGCATCATCGGTGCCGGCAGCCGTCTTGGCCCCGGTGGCTTCAACGAGGCCCGGCAGCGCGCGGACATGGTCCCAGTGCTGGTGCGTCGTGGCGATGAGTGCCAGCTTCGGCTCGCCCGAGGTGTCGCCGGCGGCATCCGCCAGCAGGCCCTGGATGGCCGGCAGGTCGTCCGCGGCGTCGATCAGCAGCTGTGCCCCGGACCCCCTGGCCGTCAGCAGATACACGTTGTTGTCCATCTCGCTGACCGAAATCCGGCGGATGGTGATGTCCCGAAGTGAATGAATGAGCGTGTCCATGGGCCCAGTCTAGGGAGCGGAACCAGACTAGGGAGCCGAATCAGCCCCGCGCCGGTCCCGGCCGGCCGGCAGCATCTTGAGCCCCGCCGCACATGCCACAATGCCCGCGATGAACAGCACCTTGAGGAGGTTGAAGGGTTCGACGCCGGTGGCCATCGCCCAGCCGACCGTCAGTGCCGCTCCGATCCCCACCCAGACGGCGTAGGCCGTGCCGAGCGGGATGTGCTTCACCGCCATGCCCAGGCCCTGCATGCTGAGCGCGGCCGTCACGATGAAAACCACCGTGGGCAGCGGGCGGGTCAAGCCGTCTGAGAGGCCCAGGGCCGTGGCCCATACGGCTTCCAGGATTGACGATGCGAGCAGGATGATCCACGCTGTGGCGGGCTTTGCGAGCATCACGCCACCGCCTTCAGGCCAACCACGCACGCGGCGATTTCCGCGAGCAGCAGCAGCCGCACCGCCGTCGGCCGTTCAACTCTGGCGGCGATCGCGTAAGCCGACGTCAGCACCACGCCCACGCCGACCCACACCGCGTAGGCGGTGCCGGTGGGAATGGACTGCATCGCGATGCCAAGACCCGCGGTGCTGGCCACCACGGCGACGAGGAAGAGGGCCCCGGCCGCGAGCCGGCGCCGGCCGGTCGACTGGGACGCCCGGTGCAGCGCTGCCGCCCACACCGCCTCAAGCGCGCCGGAAAGAATGAGGATGAACCACGACATGACAGATCCTTTGGCCAGTCTTGTCGCGCACCGGGTACTGAACCGTCGTCCGGAGGTCCGGAAGGGGGACCTTGGTTTTTACCATAGCAACGCCCGACGGCGGTGGCCACCGTTGGTGGCAAGAGTCACCGCCGGCGGGCGCCAGGGTTAGGGTGCCGCCGTCAACGTGCGCTGCGGTTCAAAATGTTCCGGTCAGAGCCTGCCTCCGGCTGCCTCCGGCGCCGCGGCGTCACGGCCGCCGTCGCCGATGGTTTCACGGGCAACGAAGTTTTCGATGTCGAAGGTGTTGTCCGCGCGTTCGGCGATGTTCAGGAGGGTGGTCATCGAGGCGACTTCCTCAACCTGCTCCTTGAGGAACCAGAGCATGAACTGCTCGCCGAGGGCGTCGTCCTCGGCCCTGGCCGCCCGGAAGAGGCTTTCGATGCTGCGGGTGACTTCCTTTTCCTGCTGCAGCGCGAGGGACAGCGGGTCGGTAACGGAGGTGAAGTCGTTGCGGACGGCGGGCACGCCCGGGATGCTGACGGAAACGCCGCGGTCCACCATGTACTGGACCATCATCATGGCGTGGTTGCGTTCCTCCACCGACTGCCGGTAGAAGTACTTGGCCAGTTGGGGGAGGTCCTGGTTGGCGAACCAGACCGCCACGGCAATGTACTGCTGGGAGGCCGCGAATTCGTTGCCTATCTGCAGCAGCAGGAGGTCACTGAATTTTGACTTGCTCATGGCCCCGAGTCTAGGTACCGGCGCGGGGTGTGGCTAGAGCCGTTAACTAGTCACCGGATCGATTGACACTACGGCCAGGAACCCGCGGCCCAGGATCTCCGGCGTCCGGGTGTTCGAACCCACCACCACGTCGTAGCGGTCGAGTGCGGTGGGAGTTTCCGCCGGATCAGCATCGCCGGGAGTGACGCTGGCCTGCCCCTGCAGCAGGATCCCCAACTGGCCCTTGAACACCGGATGGGCACGCTTCTTGGACAGCTCCACGATGGAGGTGTACGCCTTGAAGGTGCCCTCCCTGGTGATGACGTTGAGGTTGCGGATATCCCCGGTGGGCAGCGCAGAGAAGGATTCCGCGCCTCCAGGGAACCGGAAGGGGCGGTACTTTTCCAGCGGGTGCTCGGTTCCCTCCACTGAAAGCAACAGCAGTTCGCCTTCGATGACGGTCAGCAGGCGTTCCATTCCCGGGAAAGCGGAGTACGCCCCGGCCTTGGTGACGTCGGCAATGCTGACCCGCCAGTCCCATTCGCCCTCTTCGGGGGAGTGGCTGGCCAGTTCGCGGGTGACGCCGCCGCCGTTGCGCCAGGGCTGGGGTTTGATGTCGGCGAAGCGGATGATCTGCATCAGCCCAGCCTATCCGCGCGTTGCCCGCACACTCCCTCCCCGCGTAAAGTCGGCGACGGATCGCTGCGGTCAGGGGCGACGCTTTCAACAACAAGGAGCCGGTCAATGTTCGTCAAAGTCTGCGGCCTGAGCACGCCAGAAACAATCCGGGAGGCCGTGGAAGCCGGAGCGGACGCGGTCGGCTTTGTCCTGACGGCCAGTCCCCGGGTGGTTTCACCGCACCAGGTTACCCAGCTCGTAAAGTCCGTACCTGAGGGCGTCGCCGCGGTAGGCGTCTTCCGTGCGGAACCGGCCGCCGACGCGGTGACCATCGCCCGCGCGGCGGGGTTGAGCTGGATACAGCTTCATGGGGAACGCACCCCGGACGATGTGAAAACAGCGCACGACGCCGGCATGAAGGTCATCCGTGCCGTCACCATGGGTGACGCGCCGGACGCGTTTGCCGACTGGGGAGAGGAACTGCTGCTGATCGACGCTGCGGTTCCCGGTTCCGGTGAAGCCTGGGACTACGGTTCCGTACGCGAGAAAGGCCTGGAAGGACGGCAGTGGCTCCTGGCGGGCGGGCTTGACTCCGAGAACGTGTCCCAGGCCGCGCGCGATGCCGGGGCGTGGGGCGTGGACGTGTCATCCGGCGTCGAGCAAAGCAGGGGAGTGAAGGACCTGGCTAAGATCAGGGCGTTTGTGACGGCAGCCAAGGGCTGAAACTGCCCGTGACTCCTCGATGACAGTCCACGGCGCCCGGACGCCCGCCGCACCCCTCTATGCCGCCGGATTCGTGACGGCGTTCGGTGCCCACAGCATTGCCGCCGGCATGGGCGCGCAGAGTGGCAACATCGGACTGACCCTGCTCAACCTGGGAATCCTGCTGGCGGTCTACGACATCTCCGAAGTGTTCCTCAAGCCGGTCTTCGGGGCGCTGAGCGACCGGATCGGGGCCAAGCCGGTGATCGTTGGAGGACTCATCGGCTTCGCCGCACTGTCCCTGATCGGCCTGTGGGGCGCCAATCCGCTGATGCTGGGCATGGCCCGCCTTGGCCAGGGTGCCGCCGCCTCGGCTTTCTCCCCGGCGTCCTCGGCGATGGTGGCGCGGCTCTCGGCAGGGAAGAACGCCGGGACCTTCTTCGGCAGGTACGGATCCTGGAAGAGCCTCGGATACGTGATCGGCCCGCTGCTCGGTGCCGGGCTGATTGCCGCCGGCGGCTTCGCGCTGCTGTTCGGGGCGCTGTCAGCGCTTGCCGCGGCCACCGCCCTGTGGGTCCTTCTCGCCGTGCCGCACCTGCCGCCGCTTCCGCGCCAGCGGTACACCGTGCTGGACCTGGCACGCCAGGTGGCCGAGCGCAGGTTCCTGGTCCCCACCCTGGTGCTGGCCGCATCGATGGCGGCCATGGGGGCGGCCATCGGTTTCCTGCCGGCCCTTGCCGTGCAGCACGGCCTGGACCCGGTGGGCGCCACCGCCGCGGTGAGTGTACTGGCCGTCGCCTCCCTGCTGGTCCAGCCGCGCGTCGGGGCGATGCGCGACAGGCACGGCATCGGTGACGCCGGCGGGATGCGCACCGGTCTGCTCCTCACCGCCGCCGGAGTCGCCCTCGTGGCGGTGGCACCGGGTCCGGCCACTATCTTCATCGCGGCTGCGGTGATTGGCGCGGGCGTCGGCGCGGCCACGCCGCTGGGCTTTGCGCACCTGGCGGACAGCACGCCCAAGGAAAGGATGGGGCGGACCATGGGCTCGGCCGAGCTGGGACGCGAACTCGGCGACGCCGGCGGCCCGCTCGCGGTGGGAGCCGTCGCCACGGCCGCCTCGCTGCCGCTGGGCCTCGGGCTGCTCGCGCTCCTGGTCGCCGCGGCCGCGGTCCCGCGCCTCACCCCCATCGTCAAGGTGCCAGAGCCTGAAGGCTAAGCGGCTGGGGATTAAGGGTTAAATCAGGGCACATCCCGGGTCATGTCAGGCTCCCCGACCGGCAGAATGGACGGATGAAGACACTCCTGAACATCATCTGGCTGGTTTTCGGCGGTTTCTGGCTGGCGCTCGGTTACTTCGCCGCGGGCGTCGTCTGCTGCCTGCTCATCGTGACCATCCCGTGGGGGATTGCCTCCTTCCGGATCGCGTCCTACACCCTCTGGCCTTTTGGACGGATGGTGGTGGACAAGCCGGGCGGGAACGGGGTGTTCTCGCTGCTCGGCAACGTGATCTGGCTGCTGGTGGCCGGCATCTGGATCGCAGTGGGCCACGTGGTCACGGCGGTGGCCATGGCGCTCACCGTCATCGGCATCCCGCTTGCCATTGCCAACCTGAAGCTGATCCCGGTTTCCCTGATGCCGCTCGGCAAGCAGATTGTCCCCACCGACAGGCCGTTCATCACCGCCTACCGCTGACCGGCGCTGCACGCGGCCAGCTCGTCAGGCCAGTTCGCCCTGCAGATTCCGCCGTGCGGCTTCCTGCCACAGCTGCCGGGCCCGCTCGGTGTGGAAGAGCGGGTCCAGTGCCAGCAACTGGCGGACGACGGCGGCCCGTCCGGCCGCGAAATCGGCGTCGCCGATGTGCGCATAATCTTTCCGGACGGCCGCCACATACCGGGCGTAGGGCTCCGGTTCCCCGCCCAGAACCGACAGGTCGGCGTCGCAGAGGAGGGCGCCGTCGTCGTCCCCTTCTTCCGGCCGGTGATCGGAGGTGAGCCGGACCAGCCGGGCCACTTCCTCGACCTCCGCGTCCGGGAGGCCGGTCTGGCTGAGCCGCATTTCGGCGAGCCGGGCGGATTCCTCCTCGTCCTGGCCCGCGGTTCCCCGGTAGACGGCGTCGTGGAACCAGGCCGCCAGCACCACTGGGCGCGGCGGCCTGGCGGGTTCGGTGAGCAGGTCCAGTGCCTCCAGCACCGCGAGCAGGTGCGTGCAGCCGTGGTATTTGCGGTGGCTCTCGCTCCAGCGGTCCAGCAGGTCCAGGAACAGGGCGTCGTGGCCCGGCATCACCGTATTCCAGCGGTTGAAGAGCGGAGTCTTGAGGGACTTTGTGCGGCTGCGCGCCGGAATCCGCAGCCCGCTGGCGATGAGTTTCCGGACCAGGACGCGGGCCTCCACCGGAATGGCACCGGCGGCAACCAGATCGTCATAGCGGCGCTGCGGGACGTCGTAGTGGTCGCCGTCGAAGGCCCGCTCCGGGATGCCAGCCGCGGCGGCGAACGCGTGCAGCTCCGCCAGGGAGGTGTCCGAAATCAGGTGCGAAAACAGTGTTTCGTGGGCAGGCCACAGCGGCGGATCGAGGTAGATGGCCATGGGGAGAGTCTAGTGCGCGCCGGCACAGCACGGCGTAGCAGCACGGCGCAGCCCTGCCGTGCTGCCTACGGCACGGCAGGCGTACTACCGGCCACCGCCTGCCGTGCCGTAAGACCGGATTCAGCTGTGACGAAGGAGCGAAACAACGTCAAAGCAGCTGGGTGAGCCTGGTCGCAATGGAAACACACACTATGGCAAGGAGGGCCGCTGCGGTGTACACCGCAACCTTCGGCACGCGGACATCCGGTCGAGCTATGCGCATGGCATCGCACGTCACCACTGCTACGACGGTGGCAACACCGGTCAGAAAGACGATCATGACGCACCTGCCGTCGAAGCCTGGGTCCTCCTGGCGCCAAGGACCAGAAGGAGGAGCGTGATCAGGGACAGCACGAGCACGGCCACGGGCGGGGACCACACCCGGGCAAAGACCATGGTTGTGGACACGATCGTGGAGAGGGCCAGGCTTGCTGCCACGGCGATGGAGACGGCCAGCGGAAGGGTGCCGTGCCCGCCCGAGCGGTGTGCGCCGGCACCGTCCGCGTCGTCTGCGTCTACGGCGCCGAGCCGGAGGCAGAGAACCAGGGCTGTTCCGGGCCCGGCGAGCATCAGGAGGCCGATGACCACCATCCGCAGTCCCTCCGGACCGAAATATGACAGCGGCACCGCTGCGACGGCAATGGCCGCCGCAGCCCATGCGATGTATCTGCGATCAATTGACATTGCCTACTCCTTGGATATGGAAGACCACGCCGCCGGCATTCTCAAACAGTTTCGACCAGTGCGGCAAACTGCCACAGGTGGCGATGAAGCGGTCAAGATCCCCCGGTGGCGTTGTTTCGAGAAGGTCCGAGGCCAGTTTCTGGCTTGTGGTGACGATCAGATAGGCGCCGGACTTCTCGGCGATCTTGTCGGGCACGTCGCAACTCAGCGGCTGCGGGTCGGGCATGGGCTCGGACGGCAGCAGGGCACGGTAGTCGTAATCGGCGTACTTCCGGAACTGCCAGGGCGTGTTGCCGACCGCCTCGATGAGGATTGAGCCGTTCGGTGCTGTCGCGTAGAGCTGATTGACCAGTGCGATTTCATCGGTCGTGAACTTTTCCATGCTGGTGTTGCCGTAGCGGCTGACCACGGTGGCGGACGCCAGAACGGATCCCACCGCCAGCAGCGCCAGCGCGCGCTTCCAGCCGGGGGCGCCGCGATGATCGGGCAGGAATGTCAGCACTGCCAGGCAGGCGGCGAACGGCAGGCTGAACAGGTAGAGGCGCATCAGCAGCTCGCCCCCGTATGGCTGGCCCGGGATCAGAAGCAGCGGGGCCAGGGCGCCGAGTGCGGCGGTAAGCCAGGCGGTGCGCCTCCGATGAGCCAGGAATGCCCCCAGGGCGGCGAGAAGCCATACCAGTGCCACTTCGGCCATTCGGATGGCGACGACCAGCACGTGCGGAGGGCTGCCGGCCACCCGCTCGGAAAGCGCGCCGAGGGTATGCGCCTCGATGTCGCCGAAGGATCCGAACAGGTGGGTCAGGTGGCCATCGGTGAAATCGCTTGCCACGAACACCAGCCACCCGACGGGCAGCACCAGGGCGAGGATCGGTAACGATGGCATCCGGAGCCGCCCGCTCAGGAGGAACAGGGCCAGAATCGGGATGGCGGCGAACGGCGTGAGCTGGTGGGACGCCGTCGTGGCCACGAGAAGTCCTACGCTGACCACGAGCAGGATGACCGCGTCCCGCGGCTGCGGGCTCGACATGCCCTGGTGGGGCACAGTGGGATCAAGACGGGTGGCGGTCCGGGCCAGGAACCGGGTCAGCGGGTTGCTGCCTGTCGGCCAGGCCCAGCCGCTGAAGGCGCTCAGCAGGCATGCCAGCAGGGTGACCAGGAGCAGGAAGCCGTACGCCTGGGGCGCGAGGTAGTCCTGCCCCACCCAGCTGGTCAGGTAGAAGAGCCAGACGGCCGCCCACGCCTGCCGCGGCTGCGACGTCAGCCTCCGGGCCAGCGCCAGAAGCGGTGCCAGCAGCAGCAGATTCGTTGCCAGCGGCGCCCAGGTGGCGAGGCCCATCAGGTCACCGACACCGGTGGCGCCGGACAGCAGGACCAGCAGGTTGAAGAACCCGGGCCAGTTGAAGTAGGCGTCGATGGTGGTGTCCAGCTGACCGGACTGCGAGATGTAGTCGGCTATGCCAAGGTGCCGGTAGCTGGCCTGCAGCCGGGGCAGGCCGTGGATGATCGGATCGGCGGCATGCAGGATCACCACCAGCACCAGTACCTGGGTGGCCAGCAGCGCGGGCGTGTGCCGGCGCAGATTGAGAGTGGCGACGAACGCGGTCAGGCTCAGGAGGATGGCAATGAAAAAGGCCGGGGGCACCGCTTCCACGAGCCCGGTCCCGCCGATCCGCGCGGGATCGACGGCGAGCAGGCTCCAGATCCCAAGGACAAGGGCTGCTGCCGCCATCGCGGCCAGGGTGATCAGCTTCCAAGGCGGCGTAGGGCCGTGATGTACGACGGCGGGGGGTTCCGTCCCGCCGTGCCTGGCACCGCTGTGCTTGGGCTCGGCGTGTTCGCCGTGCCTGGGCTCGGCGTGCCGGTGCGGGGTATGTGACGGCGGCGCCGACGCCGTGGACGTAGGTTCTGGTGTCATGGCTTCTCGATTCCGGTCGGCTGGTGAAGGGGCAGTGCAACCTGGACTACGTGGGCGGTGGGCCTGGCGGAGGTCAGCATCCTGAGGCGCCAGACGGCCATCAGGGCAGCAGTGGCCTGCGCGGCGGAGCAGAGAACGGAGACGCCGGTGAGGCCGAACTGTTGGGCGGTGAAGGCGGCCGGGGCGACGATGAGGACAGCGGCGGACACCGCCACTGCCGTAGCTTCGGCGATGCGGCCCTCGGCCCGGCACAGGCCGAAGTAGATCTGGGTGACGCAACTCAGCAGCAGAGCCGGCACCAGGATGGGGAGCAGGATCGCTGCCGCGGCGTACTCCGGTCCAAGGACACGAAGAAGGAACGGGCCGACGGCCAGCAGCAGCACTCCGGTTACCAGCGTGAGGCCGAGGCTGGCCTTGAGCGCCGTGGAGATAAGCCCCGACCGGGACCTGCCGCTGGCCAGTGCGGTCTGCAGGGAGAGCCCTGCCGACTGCGGTACAAAGAACACTGCGGAGGCCATCATCCACACCATGTACCAGGAAGCCGTTGCGGCATGGCCGAGGACGGCGGCGACGATCAGCGGAAGGAGGTAGCCGGGGGCATGGTCGGCGAGCATCAGCGCATGGTTGGGCAGGCCCGGCTTCAGCAGCCGCAGGGCCGGACCGGGTCTGAGCCCGTGTTTCCAGTCCGGCGCCACCCCGGCACGCCTGAGCTGGCGCAGGCCGAGGATCACGCTGGCTGCGGCGCCGGCGCCAACTGCTCCGACCACCACGGCTACTTCCCGGATTCCGGTGGCCAGCGCAAAACCCAGTACTGCCAGCTGCACCACGCTCTGGGCAAGGCTCCTGACGAGAGCGCGGTCGGCACGTTCCTGTGCCACGCCCACATGATCCAGCTGGTACGCGAATGCGGCGAACAAGGCAGTCGTGGCGAACAACGGCGTCATGAGCGGATCATGCCAGGCCAGCCCCAGGCCGGACCCCAGCACATAGGTCACGCCAATGATGGCGCCGGCCAGAACAAGTGTGGAAACCCCGACGCTGAGAAAACTGCCGGCAATCAGCCGCCGGCCGCCGTCGGACTGTTCGGGAAGCAGGGTCAGGGTGGCCTGCCCTACTCCCAGCATTCCCAGCTGCACCGTCAGGTGCGCCGCAGCCGCAACGGCGGAACCCATGCCCAGCTGCTCGGGTGGCAACATGAGGGCTGCCACTGCCCAAAACAGGAACCCGATGGCCATCGGTGCCACCCGCGCCGCGGTCAGCCAGGCCGCGTTCCCGCCCACGGAGAGACCGGTGCCGGGCGGGCGCAGGAGTTCCCCGAACATCGATCTGTAGTTGTACACGAGGAAGCAGACCCAGTAGGCGAGGAAACGGGGTGCCTGCAGCAGCGACAAGCCGACGCCCCGGATCGTGGCCAGCAGCGGCAACACCAACAGCCAGCCGGCGCGGCCGGGGTGCTTGCGGATGGTGCGTGCGAGCCCGGCTCCGTCCTGGAGCCACTGGTCACGCGCGGTGTCGAAGGAGTCCGTGAACCGGTGCCGCACAGCTGTGGTGCTGGAAACGCCGAGCCGGTAGCCGGCATCTTCAAGCCGGATCCTGAGCTCGATGTCCTCGCCGGAGCGGAAGGCGTCGTCGAATGGCACGGACAGCAGCACGTTCTTCCGCATGAGCGTGGCGGAGACGCCGAACCACGAGCGGACCCGGCTGTGGATGTGGTGCCAGGCCAGGGCAGCGCCCCAGTACCCGGGCCCATCTGCCTCGCTCACCAGGCCGAACTGCAGGCCGTCGTAGCCGCAGGCCTTGAACTCGTCCAGAAGCCCGGCCAGGGCACCAGGGGGAAGAATGACATCGGCGTCGATCAGCGCAACCAGGTCAGAGCGTGCGCTCTGGACGCCGAGCATCCGTGCTGCCGGAAGCCCGCGGCCCCCGTCAGAGATGACCCGGGCGTCCATGGACTGCGCGATCTCCACCGTATCGTCCGTGGAACAGCCGTCCACCACGATGATCTCCCGCGGATTTTGGGCGCGGATCGATTCCAGGCAATCGCCGATCCAGTGGGCCGCATTGCGCGCGGGAACCACAACGGACACCTCGAGGTTGCTGACGTGGGCACCGCCCATGTCACTCCTCCAGTTTGGAGCCGATCAGGCCCGCAACGTAGTCAGACGTCCGGTCGGCGGACCACGCGGCGGGGATCCTGAGAAGGGAGCACGGCACGCCCTCCAGGGCCCGGCGCACCACGGCTGCCTTCTGGCTGAAGAATTCGTCCAGCGGAACCAGGCCGGTTGCGCCGAGGGCCTCGATCAGCCGCCGCGAGACTACCGGGAGCTCCGAATGGAAGTTTCCGACGATGCGGGAGGTCATCCATTCACGGCTGCGCGTCTCCAGCCGGGCTTCGGATCCGTCGTAGCGTTCCAGGAAGATTGCCAGCCGGGTAGGCGCCGCCGGCGAGATGCCGGCCTGCCCGAAGACGAGTTCCGGATGGACCATCCGGTGTTCGGGGGACCAGCGGCGCGTGAAGGCGGCTGTCTTCGGATAGCGGACGATCACCGGATGGACGGCCGTCGCGAGGTGGGCCACCGTATTCGTGAGCCAGCCCGGGGCGAGGGGTTTGCGGGCACCGCTGAACACCTCGGGGTAGATCCTGCGGTGGTGCGGCTTGAGGAACATCGGCTTCGCATAGCCCAGGAGCATGCCGTCGGCGTCAAGGAACGCCCAGTCATCTGCCATGAACCGCACGCCGGGCATGGCCACAAGTTTGGCAACCGTGCTGGTCTTGCCTACGCCGCCCCACGCGGGAAGGAGGACTCCCGAGCCACGGAAATCCACCACCGCCGCGTGGATCATGGCGGCGTTCTGCGTGATGCAGAGCCGGTCCAGCAGGGGGATGACGGCCGTCAGCAGCTCGCCGCGGCCCCGGACAGAGTAGCCGTCACCGGTTTCCTGCACCTGGACGCGGTCCGCCGGAATGTAGAGCGATTCCGCTGTGAAGCGGTAGGCATCCTCTGCGTGCGACTGTTCGGCCACGTCGGCCGCTTCGGCGCTGACGTGCAGCCGGAGCGGCGCACGGGACGGTCCCAGGAACGGAGCGAGCATGTCCCGCAGCTGTGCTTCGCCGGGTGTTTCGGCGGCCACATCGATGCCAACGAGGCCATGGACATCAAAGCTGGCGCCGGTGGACGGGATCGCGTCCCTCAGCATGTCTTTCTCTGACTGGCTCATGCCCGGTGGCCTCCGGAGGTCTCGGCGGCCCTGGCCGTAGAGGCAGGTGTGTAGTGCGGGTATATCCGGATCATTTGACTTCCCTCCAGCTGGCGTGTGGCTCGTGCGGCGCGAGTTCAGCGTCCGCCGGAACAAGGGGCAGGCGGCGTCCCCGGATGTACCCGCAGGTGGTGACGGCCAGCACGGCGACCGTGGCCATGGCACGGCGGAAACCCGCGGGGTCCGTTCCCCGGATCCTGCCTGCTATGCCCGAGGCCACGGCACGCGGCAGCACACCGCGGACGTACCGGCGCTCGGGGCCAAGGGCACGCTTGTGGCCGACGATCTTGCTGACCAGTGCTTTGGATATCCCCTCAGACCAGCCACGCCGCAGCATGTAGCTCAGCGTGCCCCGCTGGGCGGGAACGTAATGGTTCACCAGGGCCGCCGGTTCGTACACCACGCGGCCGCCCGGCGAACCAATGACCGCCCGGATGCAGATCTCCGTTTCCTCGCAGCCCAGGGGCAGCGAGTTCTGGCGACCAAGGGCAGTGTTGAAGCCACCCACGACCTGCAGGACCTGGGACCGGAAGGACATGTTGGCACCGATGACGTTGCGCACCTCGGCCGCCACCTTGGGCATGCCGCGGTGCGTGCAGCCGACAATCCAGTCCAGCTCCTGGCCGAAATAATCCGGCCGGCCGGTTTCCCAGTCCGGCACCACGCGGCCGCCCACGGCGAGCACGTCGGGGTCGTCGTACAGGGACCCCAGCCGCTCCAGCCAGTCAGGGGCAGCCACTGCATCGTCATCGAGAAAGGCAACCACACCGGCCGTCGCCGCAGCGGCGCCTGTGTTCCGTGCTCCGGAGAGGCCCTTGGGCCCGGTGTTCTCCAGGATCACCACGTCGTCGACGTTGAAGATGAGCCGCTTGTAGAGGTCCACGTTGTAGTCCACCACCACAATGGTCTGCTGGGGCGGCAGCGTCTGGGCGCGGACGGATTCGACGGCGGCCATCAGCCTGTCCCAGCGGTCTTCCGTGTAGGAGCAGATCACAACCGAAATTGCCGGAAGCCCTTCAGAATGGTTCACCTTATTCACCCGCTACCAGGCCAAGGACGGTTGCCGGATCCGTCGGAATGTGGGGGAAAAACATGCTGGGATATCTGTATTTCACGCGTCTTAGTGATTCGGGCCGGGCGCCGGCTGTGGGTGCTTCCCAGCCCACGCATTCACGCGCCAAGGTCCGCAGGACGCGCCATCCGTCACGGAAAGTATGAAGATTCGAGTTGCCGGAGATCCGGGTCAGCTCGTTGCTGGGGACCTCGGCAATCCGCAGGCCCGCCCTTGCGGCGCGGACGATCAGTTCGGTTTCGATTTCGAACCCTTCCGATTCCAGCTCGAGGATCTGCAGGCATTCGCGCCGCATGGCGATATAGCCGTAGCAAAGATCGGAATAGTTGCTGTGCAGGACCAGGTTGGCGAGGCCGGTCAGGGCGCGGTTACCCGCGCTGCGGAGCAGCGTGATGTCCTCGGAACCGCCGCCCGTCACATACCTGGAGCCCTTGACGAAGTCGAACTCATGCTGGAGCGGCGAGACGAACCAGCCGATTTCCTGCGGATCCATGCTCCCGTCGGCGTCCAGCATGACGATGATGTCGCCGGATGCCGCGGACAGTCCGGCCCGTACGGCGAAGCCTTTTCCGGCGTGCGGTTCGGAGACCACCACGACGTCCAGGCGCAGCGCGCGGGCGACCTCAACGGTGCTGTCCAGGGAACGTCCGTCGACGATCACAACCTCGTCCACATACGAGGGCATGCGTCGCAGGACCCATGGAAGGTTCATGGCCTCATTGAGGGTGGGAATTACCACGCTGATGGAGGCCAGGGGTACCGGTAGAGCATTTGGTGCACGGACAGATGAAACTTGTATTGGGATGGTCACTAGCCTCACCACTCATCGGAGTCGTATGCCTATGCCCCTCCCGCGCAGCCCTCCCGGCTGGGTACGGGAAAATTGAAGCGCCTGCTGCTGCGGTATTGGCAACTTTGCTTGCACTCCCCCTCGGAACATGTTGGGCTGAGCAACTTGTAAAAAGCTTGGGAATTCTTCAACCGGGCCCAGTTTTAGGGGTATAGGAACCCTAGGAAACCCCCAAGCTCCTATGCCACACTGTCCCCATGGCCGAGCCATCGCGCAGTCCCCGCCAAAAACATCGCATGCGCTTCGGTGTGCTCGCCGCGGCGGCGACGCTCACGGCCTGCGGCATTATGGCCGGACCGGTGGGCATGGAAGCACAGAGGGTGCCATCGGACCGCCCTTCGTCGGCGGAACCGTCCGAAGCATCTGCAGCACTCCCCACAGTGAGTCCATCAGTGCGGGCGTCCTCTGCGGCGCGCGAGGCAGCAACACCACGCCGCGCACCATCATCCCCGGCGGCGGAATCCCGGGAAACAGCGCAGTCGGCAGCACCGCGTCCCGCACCGGAACTCAAGGCGGCGGAACAGCCAGCGGCGGAACGGCCGGCGCCGGAACAGCCGGCGGCGGGGCCTGTGGAGGCGCCGCCGCCTTCCACCGAATCGATCCACAAAATGCCAATAGGCGACCTTCCGGGCTGGAAGCAGGTATTTCGGGAGGAGTTCAACAAGGGCAATGTGCCGATCGGCGCTTTTCCAGGTCCGGCTTACTCTGCGAAATGGAGTGCAGGATATAAAGACGGAACGCCGGATACCGCAGGTCAGAAGGGGACGAAGTCCGGCTACTACCCGTCCAAAGTGCTGAGCGTTAAGAACGGCATGCTGGACTGGTATCTCCATTCGGAGAAGGGGATCTCCATGGGAGCGGCGCCTGCGCCCAAGATTCCGAATGACAGTAATCGTGACAAAAGCCTGCTACCGCGGCACAACAGCCTGATGTACGGGAGGATTTCGGTGCGGTTCAAGGCCGACTCCCTCCGCGGCTATAAGGTTGCATGGCTCCTTTGGCCGGATAGCGGTGTATGGCCCCGGGACGGAGAGATAAATTTCCCGGAGGGGGACCTCGCCAAGACCTTCTACGGCGCTGCCCATTACCGGGGGAATGACCCTGCGGCGTCTGACATGTTCCAGTCGCACACCACTTTCACGGATTGGCACGTCGCCACGATTGAGTGGACTCCGGGCAAGGTCGAATTTATCCTTGACGGCCGGTCGCTGGGAGCCAGTACAACACTGACGCCTAATACACCCATGCACTACATTCTCCAGTCCGAGTCATGTCTTCCCCGGTGTCCTGCACCACAGACAGCAGGGCATCTCTACTTGGACTGGATCGCAATCTGGAAGCCGGCCTAGAAGCCGGACCCGGGCACATACTCCTAGCGTCGTGCGGAGTTACTGACAGCTGCGGTAATGGATATGACAAAATCTGTCATCGACAGGTAGGCTCGCGGTCGGACCCGCACCGACGTTTAGGAGCCTCCCGTTGAAGATCTCGAAAATCCTGGTTAAGGCCGCGGCCAGCACGGCATTGCTGGCCCCCGTTCTGTGCGGTCCGGCCCAGGCGGCTGGAGTGCCGGAAGCGCCGGCCCCAATCGATGACCGCACCTTCAGTAAGGACATCGCCGGTGGTGCCACCACCACCGTTTCAGCCGCCCCTTACGTGGCGCAAGTTTCCTTCGACGCCGCCGGCACCAATGTGGGGTGCACCGGCAGCCAGATCGCGGCCACCTGGGTCATCACAGCGAAGCACTGCAACTCCACGAGCCTGAAGTCGGTCCGGCTCGGCACAAGCTATTTCGGATCCGGTGGTGCCATCCGTTCCGTTGCTGCCCGCTATCCGGCCCCGGCCGGGGACGTCCTGCTGCTCAAGCTGTCCACGCCGTACTACGGGGCCTTCGTAGGCTTGTCCAACGCCTTTCCTGCCACCGGAACGCGCGCAAAGGTATAGGGCTGGGGCGATCAGTCCGAGGGGTCCGGCGCCATGTCCTACTACCTCAAGGCGGCGGACGTCTCAGTGGTGTGGCAGGGGCTCGACAACTATGGCGGCCCGTCTGTCCGGACCCGGTCGGAGAGCGGCCACACGCTCAGCGGCGACTCGGGAGGCCCGCTGATCGTTAACGGCAAGCTGGCGGGCGTCCTGTCCGCATCGGACATCCTGCCGGCCCGGAACCCCGCCAATTTCACCGGCTACTACAACGACCACGCCTCTGTGGTGCGGAACCTCGCCTGGATCACCAGCGTCTCAGGAGTCCGGGGCTCCTAGGAGCAGGCGTGCCCGGCCGGCAGCCGGGGCCCGCCCGGCAGGCGGCCCGCCAGGCGCGCCTGGGCGTGTTACATCCCGGGCAGGTCGAGCGTCTCGTAGACCTGAATGCTCGCACCGGGCATCATGAGGTGCGGGTGCCCCTCGATCAGGGCCAAGGCGCCGTCCATGTCCTCAGCCTGCAGGATGCCGTATCCCCCCACGTTCGTATTCGTGTCCGAGGTGCCTGCCTGGCTGACCTCCTTGCCGGCGCCCAGCGGCAGGCCCATGTCAACAATCCCGCTGCCTGCCCGGGTGGCCCACTCCATCCACGCCTTCATGCCCTCCTGCGCGGCCTCCGGGGTGCTTTCCGCCATCTGGGATTGTGCCGACTGCGGAGCGTTGTAAAGCACTACGAACTTCTTCATTGCCGGTCCTGTCTCTGAGGTAGTGGTCGCTGGGATCGTGGCCTGGCAGCTCTGGGCTGAGGGTCCCCAAGCTGATGCTCCTGGAGCAGCCGCACCGGGGCTTCCCCCGGCAGCCACAGGTCGATCCTAGGGGGATTCGGGCGACGGCGATACAGTTCAAGGGCCACCGTTCTCGGAAAATTCGCATGCCCGCACCAATGGCATTTCGCTGTGGGAAAACTTGGCCGTGAAGAGCGGAAAAGCAAACTTGAGCGTAGTAGACTCAACTTAGCTAAACCGCCCTCGAAAGGAGCTCTCTTTGGACGTCAAATTCACCACCAAGAGCCAGGAGGCTCTTTCGGCTGCCGCCATGAACGCCTCCACGGCAGGGAATCCGCAGGTGGAACCGGCCCACCTGCTCAAGGCGCTGATGGATCAGCGGGAGGGTGTCGCCGTCGCCCTTCTGCGCGCCACCGGGGCAGATCCGGACGCCGTCAGTGTGCAGGCCAGCACCGCCATCAAGGCCCTTCCCGCCACTTCCGGAAGCTCGGTCCAGCAGGCCCAGCTGTCCCGGCCGTCCCTGCAGGCGATCCAGAACGCCCAAAACGAGGCTGACAAGCTGGGTGATTCCTTTGTCTCCACCGAGCACCTGCTGCTAGGTCTCTCGGCCGGCAGCGACGGCGTGGGCAGGCTGCTGCGCGACGCCGGCGTGTCCCACGAGGCCCTGGCCGCGGCGCTTCCGGGCGTCCGCGGCGACCGCAAGGTCAACTCGCCCGCCCCCGAGAACACCTTCCAGGCCTTGGAAAAGTTCGGCACCGACCTCACCGCCGTGGCCCGTTCCGGGAAGCTTGATCCGGTGATCGGCCGTGACAGTGAAATCCGGCGCGTGGTACAGGTGCTCAGCCGCCGCACCAAGAACAATCCGGTCCTGATCGGCGAACCCGGCGTGGGCAAGACCGCCGTCGTGGAGGGCCTGGCCCAGCGGATGGTGGCCGGCGACGTGCCGGAAAGCCTGCGCGGCAAGACCCTGATCGCCCTGGACCTGGCCTCCATGGTGGCAGGCGCCAAGTACCGCGGCGAGTTTGAAGAGCGGCTCAAGGCCGTCCTCGAGGAGATCAAGAACTCCGATGGCCGCATTGTCACGTTCATCGACGAGCTGCACACCGTGGTGGGGGCCGGGGCCAGCGGTGAAAGCGCCATGGACGCCGGCAACATGCTCAAGCCGATGCTGGCCCGGGGCGAGCTGCGGCTGATCGGCGCCACCACCCTCGACGAATACCGCGAGAACATCGAGAAGGATCCCGCCCTGGAGCGCCGCTTCCAGCAGGTGTTTGTCGGGGAGCCCAGCGTGGACGACACCATCGGCATCCTCCGCGGCCTCAAGGAACGGTACGAGGCCCACCACAAGGTTGCCATCGCCGACTCCGCGCTGGTGGCCGCCGCAACGCTGTCCAACCGCTACATCTCCGGCCGCCAGCTGCCGGACAAGGCCATCGACCTCGTGGACGAGGCCGCCTCCCGCCTGCGCATGGAGATCGACTCCGCTCCGGAGGAGATTGACCAGCTCCGCCGTGCGGTGGACCGGCTCACCATGGAGGAGCTTGCCCTGCAGGGCGAGACGGACGCCGCCTCCGTGGAGCGCCTTGCTGCCCTCCGCGCGGACATGGCGGACAAGAAGGAGCAGCTGGCCGGACTGAACGCCCGGTGGGAGGCGGAGAAGGCCGGCCTGAACCGGGTGGGCGACCTGAAGGCGAAGCTGGACGAGCTGCGGTCCACCGCGGACAAGGCGCAGCGCGAGGGCGACCTGGAAACGGCATCCCGGATCCTCTACGGCGAAATCCCCGCGCTGGAGCGCGAACTGAACGATGCCGCGGAGGCCGAGGCCGCCGTCGCCGACAAGGCCGCCCTGATGGTGGCCGAGGAGGTCACCGCCAACGACATCGCCGAGGTCATCGCGGCCTGGACGGGCATTCCGGCCGGCCGCATGCTCCAGGGGGAAAGCCAGAAACTGCTGCACATGGAGGAGGAACTCGGCCGGCGGCTGATCGGCCAGTCCAAGGCCGTCACCGCAGTGTCCGACGCGGTCCGCCGCGCCCGGGCTGGCATCAGCGACCCCAACCGGCCCACCGGCTCCTTCCTGTTCCTCGGCCCCACAGGCGTCGGCAAAACCGAGCTCGCCAAGGCGCTCGCGGACTTCCTGTTCGACGACGAACGCGCCATGGTCCGGATCGACATGTCCGAATACAGCGAGAAGCACTCCGTTGCCCGCCTCGTCGGTGCGCCTCCGGGCTACGTCGGCTACGAGGAGGGCGGCCAGCTCACCGAGGCGGTCCGCCGCCGGCCCTACTCCGTGGTGCTGCTGGACGAGGTGGAGAAGGCCCACCCCGAGGTGTTCGACATCCTGCTGCAGGTTCTCGACGACGGCCGCCTCACCGACGGCCAGGGCCGCACCGTGGACTTCCGCAACGTGATCCTGGTGCTTACCTCCAACTTGGGCAGCCAGTTCCTCGTGGACCCCACTTTGGATGCGCAGGCCAAGCGCAACGCAGTGATGGCCACGGTGAACGCCAGCTTCAAGCCGGAGTTCCTCAACCGGCTGGACGAGGTGGTGCTGTTCGATCCGCTGTCCGTCGAGGAGCTGGCCCGGATCGTCGAGCTGCAGGTGGCCGAGCTGGCCAAGCGCCTGCACGAACGGCGGCTCTCGCTCGAGGTCACCGAAGGTGCGCGCGCCTGGCTGGCGATGTCCGGCTTTGACTCCGCCTACGGCGCCCGGCCGCTGCGCCGCCTCGTCCAGCGGGAAATCGGCGACAGGCTGGCCAAGGCCATCCTCGCCGGCGAAATCTCCGACGGCGACACCGTCCTGGTGGACACGGCCGCGGACCTCGGCGAACTCACCGTCGAAGGCCTGGAAGCACTGTCACGGTCCGACGGCGGTGCGCCGCTGGGCAGCGGGCTCACCGTCCGCCGCCGGGACTAGCAGGCGGGATTAGCCGCCCGGGGACATCATCAGGGCAGCAGGCTTGCCTTGATGATGTTCCCGGATGCGGTGACGTAGCAGTCCACGCGGCGGTCACCCTTGGCCCAGCTGGACGTGCTCGGATAGGCGAGGCGGTAGTTCAGGTTGTAGGCATTGGACTTCTCCGTCAGGGCCGCCGTCTGGCACGTCTCCCTGGCCTTGGTCTTCATGGCCTCACGGCCCGGGTATGCGTCACCGTCCGCGTACTGCGTGACCGCCACCAGTTGGGCCGAGTGGTCGGTGGTGCAGGCAACCACCGTGGATTTTGCCGCCTCGGGGTCGAAGTCCTTGAAGCAGTCGCCCACCCGGAAATCCAGCGGACTGACGCTGGCCAGGGGCAGGCTGGGCCTTGGTGAGGCGGCCGGTGCCGGCGGCGCGGCGGCCGTGGGATCCGCCGCCGCGGCAGGCCGGTTGGCGGACTGCATCGTGGCGGTGGCCAGGAGCGAGGTCAGAAGCCATACGAGCAGGCCGCCCACCACGAGCAGCGCGAGGACAAAGCCGATCTTCGGCAGCGTTTGCCGCATTCCAGGCTGCCTGAGCCGGGACTGGATTGAGCCGGCGAGGCTTGTGAGCCTTGATGCCGCGGGTACTGATGTGGGTTCTGCTGCGGGCTGGGCAGGTTCGGGCTTGGCAGGTTCGGGCCGGGCAGGTTGCCCGGCCTGCGCAGGTTGCTGGGAGTGCACGGCGACGGCATGGGCCGGCCCGCGTTCCCCGTCGTGGTTGGGATCGTTGTCATTCATATGGGGCGGCACCCCTTCCTGGCGTTCGCTTGGCGGTGAGCATCCGGCGCTCTGCGTTTCCGCGGTGCGGCCCCGGCGGCCAACAGCCGGATCTCCATGCCCGCTTAATTCAGTCGTTCAGGAGACTCTATCGAACAAAAAATCCCTGCACGCTTCGAATTGCCGCGGAGAAGCGGGCCACGGCGGCCACCCAAGGTCCCCGTGGCAAGCAGATGCCGCCGAAAGCATGTAATCTAGGGGTACGACAAATTGACCAATCATTCCGGGGCCTCACCATCGCCAAAGGTGACCACCTCCGGTCCAAGTACAAAAGGGGGTCACGCCATGGGGCGCGGCCGTCAAAAGGCAAAAGCTACTAAGCAGGCTCGGGACATCAAGTACTACTCCCCGAACACCGATTATTCGGCCCTACAGCGCGAGCTCACGGGTCCGGGCAGTCGTGCCACGAGCCATTTCGCGAATGAACCGGCCGAGCCGGACTATTCAGCTTACGTGGATAAGTACGCGGACGATTTGGATGAAGACGACGACGAGGTAGACAGCCGTCGCATCGGTTAGTTGCTGCCGCTGACCTGCCGCAAGGCAGTACGCTGTACGCCGCCGTCGTGCACCTCCCGGGCAATTCCCGCATTCGGGCTGCCCGCTTCCCTCCCTGACCCGGATATCTGGCCTTAGCCAGAAACCTGGGGCAGAGGGATCCGTCCGGTGTCACCACAGCTACTAAGGCCCGCCGGGCTCGCCAGTCTTTGGCGTGCCCGGCGGGCCTTTGGCATCGGCCGTGAATCCCGTCGAAACCGCGCCCCTGAGGAATTAGGCTGGGAGGAATTCAGCCAACGAAAGGGGCACGGACGCATGGTGCAGCGCAACGGGTACGGCCTCGGAGAGCTCTGCTGGGCGGACGTCCAGACACCCGACGTGGCGGCTGCGAAGGCCTTCTACGCCGCCGTCTTCGGATGGCGCTACGAGGACTTTCCCACCCCCGATGGACGCAGCTACGCCAAGGCGTTCCTCGATGACGACCTCGTGGCTAGTGTGGCGCCCCAGCCGCACCAGGGCGGCGCAGCGCTGCCTGCGCACTGGAACGTCTACTTCGCCGCAGTCGATGCCCGGGCCGCCGCAGAGGAAGCCCAGCATGCCGGCGGCACTGTCCAGTTTGGGCCGGAGGATATCGGGGACACCGGAACCATGGTGTTCGTGGAACCGCCGGGCGGTGGTGCCACGGGCATCTGGCAGGCCGGAACACACCCGGGCAGCGGCCGGCACAATGAGCCCGGCGCGTTCGCTTGGGCCGAACTGCTCACGCCCGAGCCGCAGGCCGCCGTCGGATTTTTCCAGCAGCTGTTCGGGCACGAGGCGACCGAGTACCCGCAGGACGACGGCGGCACCTACACCACGCTGATGGTGAACGGCACCGAGGTGGCCGGCGTCGCCCCTGTCCCGGAAGAGGATGAAGACGACGCAGGTGGCGAGTCCGGCAGCCGCGGGTGGCAGGTGTACTTCGGCGTCTCCAGCGTCAAGGAAGCCGTGCTGGCCGCCGTGGCGGCCGGAGCCGAGGTACTGGTGGAGCCGGAATTCTCCGAGGACGGCGGCACCATCGCCACCCTGAAGGACCCGCAGGGCGGCGTGTTCAGCGTCCTGGAGGTCTAACCCAAGCGCCTTAAACGCCGAGTGCTCCGTAGATGCCCTTATGAACCTTCATAACGGCAGTTACGGAGCACTCGATGTGCTTAAGCTACGCGTAGGCGTTGACCAGCTGGACTGCGCCGCCGTCTACGCCCTTGGCCCCCTGCACGTAGTCCGGTCCGGTCTTCACCACGGCGTCGGAATCGGCGCTGACGGAGCCCATGATCCAGGACGGCAGGCCGCGCTCGTTCAGGCGGGCCACGGCGGCGTCTGCGGCCTCGGGGGAGACCACGGCCACCATGCCGACGCCGAGGTTCAGCGTGCGCTCCAGATCGGCCAGCGGCACGCGGCCCAGTTCGGAGACGAGCTTGAAGATGGCGGGCAGCTCCCAGGTGGAGCGGTCAACGGTGGCCACGAGGCCCTGCGGCAGGACGCGGGCCAGGTTGGCGGCGAGCCCGCCGCCGGTGACGTGGCTGAAGCCGTGCACGGCTTTGCCGGCGGTGACGGGGAATTCCCGCGCGAGGTCCAGGCAGTCGGCGGCGTAGACACGGGTGGGTTCCAGCAGTTCCTCGCCCAGCGTGCGGCCGAGTTCGGAAACCTGGCGGTCCAGGGCCCAGCCGGCGTGGTTGATGACGCGGCGGACCAGGGAGTAGCCGTTGGAGTGCAGGCCGGAGGAGGCCATGCCGATCACCACGTCGCCGGCACGGACGCGGTCGGGTCCGAGCAGCGCGTCGGCTTCCACAACGCCGGTGGCGGCACCGGCGACGTCGTATTCGTGTTCGCCCAGCAGGCCGGGGTGCTCGGCGGTTTCGCCGCCCACCAGCGCGGTGCCGGCCACGGAGCAGGCGGCAGCGATGCCGCGGACGATGTCCGCGATGCGCTCCGGAACCACCTTGCCGCAGGCGATGTAGTCGGTCATGTACAGCGGCTCGGCGCCCACCACCACGATGTCGTCCACCACCATGCCCACGAGGTCGTAGCCGATGGTGTCGTGGATGTCCATGGCCTGGGCGATGGCCACCTTGGTGCCCACGCCGTCCGTGGACGTGGCCAGCAGGGGCTTCTTGTAGGTCAGGAGCTTCGAGACGTCGTACAGGCCTGCGAAACCCCCGACGCCGCCAATCACCGACGCGTTGTGGGTCGCCTTGACGGCGTCCTTCATGAGCTCGACGGCGCGGTCGCCTGCCTCAACGTCCACACCGGCGGCCGCGTAGGTGATGCCGGTGTTGTTCTGGGCAGCATTCATGTCAGCAGTGGAGGAAGCGGAAGTCATAGGGACTCTTTCTTGTCAGCGCCAACGGTCGCAGCGTCGGGGTGGAGATCGGGCACGCGGTCGGCGTCGGTGAGCAGGTTCTCGAGCTCGGAATCCGGTCCCGGATCACAGCCAGTGGCCCCCGGCTTTTCGGCGGGGTCCTCGGTGACCGGGATGTTCTCCGGGTTGCCGGGGGTGGCGGCGGCCGGTTCGATGGCGGCTTCCGCCGCGGCCTCGGCCGGGGCACCGGCGGTTGCTGCTGTTGAACCGGCAGCCGCACTGGTGGTGCTGGCGGAGGTGGCAGGCAGGCCGCCCAGGTCCGTGCGCTCCAGCAGGTTCTTGCCGAGCTTGTCGGCGCCGGGCAGTTCGATGGGGTACTTGCCCGTGAAGCAGGCGGTGCAGAGCCGCTCGCGCGGCTGCTGGGTGGCACCGATCATGCCGTCTTCGGAGATATAGGCCAGGGAATCGGCGCCGATGGCCTGGGAGATCTCCTCGATGGTGGCACCGTTGGCGATCAGCTCCGCCCGGGAGGCGAAATCGATGCCGTAGAAGCAGGGCCACTGGACCGGCGGGGAGGAAATCTTGACGTGGACGGCGGCTGCACCGGCTTCCCGCAGCATCCGGACGATGGCTCGCTGGGTGTTGCCGCGGACGATCGAGTCATCCACCACCACCACGCGCTTGCCGCGGATCACGGATTCCAGGGCGTTGAGCTTCAGCCTGATCCCCAGCTGGCGCAGCGTCTGCGAGGGCTGGATGAACGTGCGGCCCACGTAGGAGTTCTTGACGAAGCCGTGCGCAAACGGGATGCCGGATTCCTCGGCGTAGCCCACGGCCGCGGGGGTGCCGGATTCGGGGACCGGGATGACGATGTCGGCCTCGTGCGTGTTCTCGCGCGCAAGCTGGCGGCCCATCTCCACACGGGATTCGTAGACGGAGCGTCCGCCAATGGCGGCGTCGGGGCGGGCGAGGTAGACGTATTCGAAAACGCAACCCGCCGGCGTCGGATCCGCGAAGCGGCGGGACCGCACGCCCTGTTCGTCGATGGCGATGAACTCGCCGGGTTCGATCTCCCGGATGAAGCTGGCGCCGACGGTGGCGAGGGCGGACTGCTCGGACGCCACCACCCAGCCGCGCTCCAGCCGGCCCAGGCAGAGCGGGCGGATGCCGAAGGTGTCGCGGGCCGCGTACAGCGTGCCTTCATCCATGAAGACGAAGCAGAAGCCGCCGCGGATCTTGGGCAGCAGTTCGAGGGCGGTCTCCTCGAGGGTCTTGCCCTCTTCGCCTTCCAGCAGCGCCGTCACCAGCGCGGTGTCGGAGGTGTTGCCCTGCTTCATTTCGCCGCTGAGCTGGCCGCCGTTGCGCTCGTGGATCATGGCGTTGAGTTCGGCGGTGTTGGTGAGGTTGCCGTTGTGCGCCAGGGCCACCGTGCCGGTGGCGGTCGCGCCGAGCGTGGGCTGCGCGTTGGCCCAGTGGCTCGCGCCGGTGGTGGAGTAGCGGCAATGGCCGACGGCCAGGTGCCCGGTCAGGGTGTTGAGCGTGGTCTCGTCGAAGACTTGGGATACGAGGCCCATGTCCTTGTAGACGTTGATCCGCTTGCCGTCGCTGGTGGCTATACCAGCCGACTCCTGACCGCGGTGCTGTAGTGCATACAGCCCGTAGTAGGTAAGTTTTGCTACTTCTTCACCTGGTGCCCAGACCCCGAAGACGCCGCAAGCGTCCTGTGGGCCCTTTTCGCCAGGGAGAAGATCATGAGAAAGTTTTCCATCGCCGCGTGCCACTGGTCGATTATCTCACGTCATGGGGTAAGGAATTTCCGGCGGCCGGATTATGACCGCAGGCCGGGGCTCCCGCCGTCGTCGTCTCCGGTCTCCCCGGTGGCGTCCGGAACGGCTTCGACGACGCCGCGGCGGGAGCGGCGGACGCTGGCCCGGTCCAGCACCAAGGCGGTAATTGCGCCGAGAATCACACCGGCCGCCGCGCACGGCACCATGAAGAAGCCGTACACGGTGCCGCGGTCGTAACTGACATCGCCGGGCAGGGCGAAGGCGATGACCGCCGCCGCGGCGAAGCCCAGCAGCCCGCCCACGATCAGGAAGGGAACATACTTGGGGGCACGCCTGACGGTGATTTCGCGCCGTTCAGGAAGTTCGTGCCGTTCAGGGGTGGGCTGGTCGGAAGACATGCCATCTAGCCTACTGTCATCCCGGCCGCCGGGCCTGCCGGGGGTTCAGGCCTGCACCAGCCGCTGCCGCTGCTCGCCCAGGAGGTCCCCGCCGGACAGCCGCATGACGTCCCCGGCTTCCAGGTACGGGAAGCGCCCGGACAGGGCTACGCCCTCCGGAGTTCCGGTGGTGATCAGGTCGCCGGGTTCGAGCACCATGTACTGCGAGAGCCGGCGGACCAGTTCCGCGGGGCCGAACACCATGTCCGCCGTCGAGCTGTCCTGCCGGACCTCGTCATTGACCCAGGACGCAAGCCGGATGTCGTCTTCGTCGACGGCCGCCGCCGGTACCAGCCACGGACCCACCGGGTTGAAGGTGGGGCAGGACTTGCCGAGCGACCATTGCGGGCCGGAGTGCTCCAGCTGGTACTCGCGCTCGGAGACATCGTTGGACAGAACGTAGCCGGCAATGCACCTGGCTGCCTCGGCATCGGATGACAGGTAGCTGGCCCGCCGGCCGATCACCACGCCCAGCTCCACCTCCCAGTCCACGCGCTGCGCCCCGGGCGGGATGACGACGTCGTCGTCCGGGCCCACCACGGTGTTGGGGTGCTTGAAGAAGATAATGGGTCGCTCCGGCACGGGAAGGCCGGATTCGGCGGCGTGCGCGGCGTAGTTCAGCCCCACGCCGATCACGGCGCCGGGCCTGGCGATCGGCGCTCCGATCCGCTTGCCGTCGACCGTTACCCGGGGCAGGCCCGTCAGGTCCAGGTCGGGCAGTTGGCCGGCCCAGGTCTCCAGGAAGTTCCCGTCAATGTCCTGGGTGACCGGCCGCAGGTCGTAAGCCTGGCCGTCGTCGTCGATGACCACCGGAACTTCATTGCCCGCCGGGCCAATGCGCATCAGCCGCATGCTGTCTCCTTTCAGCTGCCGCGGTAGGTGGAGTAGGCGAACGGGCTCAGCAGCAGCGGCACGTGGTAGTGCTCGGTGCCGGTGACCTCGAAGACCAGGTCCACCTCCGGGAAGAACGTTGTGCCGCCCTGCTGGGCGTAGTAATCGCCCGTGGCGAAGTTGAGCCGGTAGTTTCCGGGGGCCAGGACCTCCGGACCCAGGTCCTTCGCGCGGCCGTCTGCATCGGTGATGCCGCTTGCCAGCTCTGTCCACTTGTCGCCGTCGTTCGCGTAAAGCACGACGGCGACACCCGCCGCCGGGCGTCCGGCGCCAGTATCCAGGACGTGGGTTGTCACGTGGGAAACGCTCATTCGCTGATCACTCCTTCCAGACGCAGCAGGGCGATTTCCCGCAGCTGCTGTGCAACGATGGCGTCTTCCTGCGCCGGGGTGTTGGCCAGGCGCTCGTTGAGCGCTGCCAGGATTTCGGGGGCGGTGCGGCCTGCGGCGCGGATCAGGAAGACCCGGCCGAACTTTTCCTCGTACGCGCGGTTGCCGCGTGCGAGGGCGTCGGCCACCTCGGTGTCAGCGGGGTCCACGCCGGCCTGTTCGGACCTGGACATGGCCGCCTCGGTGGTCTGGGCCTTGGGGCGTTCGCCGATCCGGGGATGGTGTGCCATGGCGCCCTCCACCTCTTCGGGGGTGAACGGTGCGGCGGCGGCGCGGGCTCCGTCAAGGAGCTCCTGGCGCGAGGCGAACGGGCGCGCTGCGGCGACCTGGTCCACCCAGCGCGGGACGTCGATGCAGGGGCGCAGGACCGCGCTGGCGGCATCCCTGTCCGCGGCATTGAATTCGGCAAGCTTCACGTTGTGATCCTCAAGCAGATGCTGGCATCCATGGTGACGGCTATGCGGAGGTCCGGGTCCTCTCCCGGTGCTCACGGTCCCCTTTCATCGCAGACCATGAGTTCCGCATCATGGAACTGTTATTTCAGCATACGTAATAGTGAAGCCGAGCATGCGCGCCGGTGTCAAGAGACTACAGCAGGGGGCCGAGCGTGGCGGATATCGCAATGCAACCGTGTATATAGGCGCTTCCTCACCTTTCGCCGGGTCTTTCCCCGACCCTCCATCACTTGCTGCCGAATACTTCCGCACGCTCTCTCAGTTGTCGTGTCCTTTTGACCGACGCTCTTTCACCCGGTGAGAGAGGGTCTGCGTTTTTCCTGCGCGTAGTGAGAGAGCGTCGCTGGCTGGGGGGGGGGCGGGCTCGGGGGCGGGGCGGGAGGGGGGAGGGGGCCCTCGATGGCCCAAGAATTGCCAAAGCTGTGAGAACTAGCCTGTCCACGCCGTGGCTATCCACCGCGGCACCGTACTGGCCGGAAGATAATCGGATATGCAGATCCTGGTGGTTGAAGACGACGAATCGGTGGCGGCCGGAGTGCTGGAGGGCCTGACGAGGGCCGGGTTCCAGGCTCGGCACGTTGCCCACGGGGCCGGGGCGCTCGCCGAGGTCCGCTCCGCCAGTCCCGATTTCGTGCTGCTGGACCTCGGCCTGCCGGACATGGATGGCACGGACGTCTGCCGGTCCATCCGCTCATTGACCAGGACGCCAATCATCGTCGTCAGTGCCCGCGACGAGGAAATCGACCGGGTGCTGGCCCTGGAGCTGGGGGCGGACGACTACCTGGTGAAGCCGTTCGGAATGCGCGAGCTCATCGCACGGATCCGGGCCGTGGCCCGCCGCACGGCCGATCCGCAAAGCGATGCCACTCCGCCCGCCGACGGCACCCGCACCATCGGCAGCCTGAGCATCAACCAGCGCTCGCGCCGGGTCCTGGTGGCCGGCAACGAAATCCACCTCACCGCCAAGGAGTTCGAGCTCCTGTACTACCTGGCGGAGGACCCGGGCGCCGTCTGCCAGCGCACCGACATCCTGCGCGCGGTGTGGGACGGCACCTGGTACGGAACCACCGAGACCCTGGATGCGCACGTGGCCGCGATCCGGAAAAAGCTCGGCGACCCCCGCTGGATCGAGGCGGTGCGCGGCGTAGGGTTCAGGCTGGACGTGCCCGGATGAGGTGGCGGCTGATTTCCGCGTTCATGGCCATCACGCTGCTGGTGGTGCTGGTGCAGGACATTCCGCTGGGCAGCTACCTGGTCCGGGTGGAACGCGACCGGCTGGCCACCTCCCTGGAACGCGACGCCTTCCTGCTCAGCGGGCGGGCACAGCAGCTGCTCGAAACGGGCGGCACTGCCGCCGGGACGGTGGCCGTCGCCGTCCGTGATTACGGCCGCGCCAGCGGCGCCCGCGTCGTCGTCGTGGACCGCTCAGGTACCGCAGTGGCAACGTCCGACGACGACCAGTCATCTACCGGTTCCTCTTACCTTTCGCGCCCCGAAATTTCCGCCGCGCTCGCCGGCCGGATCACCTCCGGACAGCGGCACTCGGACACGCTGGGGTTTGACCTGGTGTACGTCACGGTTCCCGTCCTCAGCGGAGAGAACATCACCGGCGCCGTCCGCCTGACCTATCCGGCGTCCGTGGTGGAGGACCGCGTGACCGGGCAGCTGAGGGTGATGTGGGCCGTTGCGGGCACCACCGTGCTGCTCGCCGGACTGCTGGCCTACCTGATGGCCGGTGCCGTGACCAGGCGCATCAAGCGGTTGCAGAAGGCCACGGAACTGCTGGCGGAAGGCAACCTCGCCACCCGCACCGAGGAGGAGCAGGGGCCGCCCGAGCTGCGCACCCTGGCCCGGTCCTTCAACCAGATGGCGGACCGGCTGGAGCACGTGCTGCAGCAGCAGCGGGGCTTTGCCAGCGACGCCTCCCACCAGCTGCGCACGCCGCTGACAGGACTCCGGCTGCGGCTGGAGAACGCCGTGGACGCGGTCGGCAACGATCCCGACGGCGCACGCGTCATGGTGGCCGACTCGCTGGAGGAGACGTACCGGCTGCAGCGCATCATCGACGGCCTGCTCCTCCTCAGCCGGGCGGATGGGCGCAATGTGGAGCGTGAGGAAGTGGATCTCAGCGGGATCGCCCGGACCCGCGTGGAGCAGTGGGAGGCGCTGGCCGAGGAAAGCGGAGTGCGGACGGTACTGGACGCGGTTCCGGGGGCGAGGGTCATGGCGATGCCGGGAGCTGCGGAGCAGATCATCGACAACCTCATTGACAACGCGCTGGCCGTGGCACCGCCGGACTCGGAGATCCGCCTGCTGATCCGGCCGGACGGCACCTCCACAGGGTATGCGCTTCACGTGCTCGACGACGGTCCAGGGCTTTCCGAGGAGGACCGGCAGAAGGCCTTCAACCGGTTTTGGCGCGGCCAGTCGACGTCGGAGGGCAGCGGACTGGGCCTGGCCATCGTCCAGCAGCTTGCCGAGGCAAGCGGCGCGAGCGCGTCCCTGGAGGCCCGGCCCGGTGCCAGAGGACTGGATGCACGCGTCCTGTTCAAAGCTGCTTCGCGTCCATAACGCGACTTGCGCGCTTCATGGACTTACGGATATGTGTGAGGCCTGTCATACTTGTTGAAGACGCGTTATGTGCGCCGTGTTGTGTAATACGCAATTAGGCACTCCATGACGAAGAAGAAACCTGAAGATCGGCGCCGCCGCCCGCATCCACGTCGAACATACCGAACTGAGTGTCCGGTCTGCGGGACGGGGATTTCGAACCATGGCCGGTCAGTTACATTTGGCTGAGGTGCCGCAGCCAAAGAGCCCTGCGCTCAGGAAGGAACGTGAACTCGTGGTTCATAAAGTCAAGGCAGTTGTCGTCCGGGAAAAGGACGCCCCGGTATCGGTGGAGACGATCCTGGTACCGGATCCGGGCCCGGGCGAGGCCCTCGTGGACATCCTGACGTGCGGGGTGTGCCACACGGATCTGCATTACAAGCTGGGCGGCATCGGGAACGACTTCCCGTACCTGCTCGGCCACGAGGCCACCGGTGTGGTGTCCGCGGTCGGCGAGGGCGTCACCGAGGTCGCCGTCGGTGACCGGGTGATCCTGAACTGGCGCGCGGTGTGCGGGCAGTGCCGGGCGTGTGCGAAGGGCCAGCCGCAGTACTGCTTCAACACGGCCAACGCGACGCAGAAAATGACCCTGGAGGACGGCACCGAGCTGTCCCCGGCGCTGGGCATCGGAGCCTTCGCCGAGAAGACCCTGGTGGCTGCCGGGCAGTGCACCAAGGTCGACGAGGACGCCGATCCGGCCGCTGTGGGGCTGCTAGGCTGTGGTGTGATGGCCGGCATCGGTGCCGCGATCAACACCGGCGAGGTCAAGCGCGGCGAGTCGGTGGCCGTGATCGGCTGCGGCGGCGTGGGTATCGCCGCGATCGCCGGTGCGAAGCTGGCGGGTGCGACGACGATCATCGCCGTCGACATCGACGACAACAAGATTGAGATGGCCAAGTCCCTGGGTGCGACGCACGGGGTGAACTCCCGTGCCGGTGATCCGGTTGAGGCCATCCGGGCGCTCACGAACGGCAACGGCGCCGACGTCGTGATCGAGGCCGTCGGCCGTCCCGAGACGTACAAGCAGGCGTTCTACGCCCGCGACCTCGCCGGCCGTGTGGTCCTGGTGGGTGTCCCGACGCCGGAGATGCAGCTGGAACTGCCGCTGCTGGACGTGTTTGGCCGGGGCGGATCGCTGAAGTCCTCCTGGTACGGGGACTGCCTGCCCTCCCGCGACTTCCCGATGCTGGTCTCGCACTACAAGCAGGGCAACCTGGACCTGGACGCGTTCGTGTCCGAACGGATCACCATCGACCAGGTCGAGGAGGCCTTCGACAAGATGCACGAGGGCAAGGTCCTGCGCTCCGTCGTCGAAATCCAGCCCGCCGCCGAAACCCGCACCGTCACCGCAACCGAAGGAGCATCAGTATGAGTGTCACCATCGAAAACCTCGTCACCTCCGGTACGTTCTCGCTCGACGGCGGGACCTGGGATGTGGACAACAATGTCTGGATCGTCGGCAACGATGAGGAATGCGTGATCATCGATTCGCCGCATGACGCGGCCGCGATCATCAACCAGGTCAAGGGCCGCACGGTCAAGGCCATCCTGCTGACCCACGCGCACAACGACCACATTGGCGCCGCCCGTGAGGTCTCGGAGGCTGTCGGTGCCCCGATTTACCTGAACCCGGAGGACCGCGTCCTGTGGGAGCAGGTCTACCCGGACTTTGAACCGCAGCGGCAGCACGCCGACGGCGACGAATTCCAGGTGGGCGGGGCAACGCTGAAAGCCATCCACACGCCGGGCCACTCTCCGGGGTCCACCTGCTTCTACCTGGAAAGCGAGGGGACCGTGTTCACCGGGGACACCCTGTTCAACGGCGGACCCGGCGCGACCGGCCGCTCGTACAGCGACTACCCGACCATCCTGACCTCCATCCGCGAACGCCTCCTGACCCTGCCGGCGGAAACGGTCGTCCGGACCGGGCACGGAGACAACACCACCATCGCCGCCGAACGCGAAACCCTCGCCAAGGTGGCCCAGTAAGAAAAAACCACGACCGCTGAACGCATGGCGTACCGGGAACGTCCGGTGCGCCATGCGTGGCGGTCAGACAGGCACAAAAGCAGCCATAAGGAAGTTGGAACAATGAAGTTCGGGAAGCAGCCCGCCCCCGTCGCGGACATCAACGAGGACGAGCTTGAAGTCCACAAGCCGAAGACAGAGGCCGCCGGCGTCAAGGCCGTGATGGTGGCGCTGGAACGCGCCGTGGCGCAGGCGGGTGTGACCCGCACCGCACATTCGCTGCTTCGGCTGAACCAGCGCGGCGGCTTCGATTGCCCCGGCTGCGCCTGGCCGGAGTCCGACAAGAAGCGCAAGGCCGCCGAATTCTGCGAGAACGGCGCCAAGGCCGTGGCCGAGGAGAACACCCTCCGCACCGTGGGCGCGGAGTTCTGGGCGAAGCACTCCATTGCCGAGCTGTCGGAGAAGACCGAGTACTGGCTGGGCAACCAGGGCCGCCTCAGCGAACCGGTGGTCATCAGGGAGGGTGAGACGCACTACTCGCCGATCTCCTGGGCCGACGCGTTCGAACTGATCGGCGAGCACATCCGGGCCAGCACGCCGGACCGCTGCGTCTTCTACACCTCGGGCCGCACGGCGAACGAGACGGCGTTCATGTACCAGCTGTTCGCCCGGTCCCTGGGTACCAACAACCTGCCGGACTGCTCCAACATGTGCCATGAGTCGTCGGGTTCGGCGCTGAACCCGACCATCGGCATCGGCAAGGGCACGGTATCGCTGGATGACATCCACGACGCCGAACTCATCTTCGTCGTCGGGCAGAATCCCGGCACCAACCACCCCCGCATGCTGTCCGCGCTGAAGGAATGCAAGGACAAGGGCGGCAAGGTGGTGGCCGTGAACCCGTTGCCCGAGGCGGGCCTGTTCAACTTCCGGGACCCGCAGACGATCTCCGGCGTGGTGGGCGGCGGCACGCCACTGGCCGACGAATACCTGCAGATCAAGGTCGGCGGCGACCTTGCCCTGTTCCAGGCACTGGGCCACCTGCTCCTGAAAGCCGAAGAGCAGAACCCGGGGACCGTCGTCGACCGTTCCTTCATCGACGCGCAGACGGACGGCTTTGAGGCGTACGTTGAAGCCCGCCAGGAACTGGACTGGGAGGAGACGGAGCGGGCCACCGGCCTGAGCCGGGAGCAGATCGAGACCGTGGCGGGCATGCTGGTCAAGTCCAAGGCCAGCATCTTCTGCTGGGCGCTCGGCGTTACCCAGCAGCCGCATTCCGTGGACACCATCAAGGAGATGGTCAACGTTCTGCTGCTGCAGGGCAACTTCGGCAAGCCCGGCGCCGGCGCCTGCCCGGTGCGGGGACACTCCAACGTCCAGGGCGACCGGACCATGGGGATCTGGGAGAAGCCCAAGGAATGGCTGCTCGAAGCCCTCGACAACGAGTTCGGCATCCAGTCGCCGCGGCACCACGGCCATGACGCCGTGGAGTCCATGGAGGCGTTCGAGCGCGATGAGGTGGACGTGTTCGTGTCCATGGGCGGAAACTTCTCGCTGGCATGCTCGGACACCGAGACCCTGGAAGCCGGAATGCAGCGGATCGGGCTCACCGTCCACATCTCCACCAAGCCCAACCGGTCACACATCGTGCACGGCCGCACCTCCCTGATCCTGCCCACGCTGGGACGGACGGACAAGGACGACAAGCACCCCAAGGGTGCCCAGTTCCTGTCCGTGGAGGACTCCATGTCCGTGGTCCACTCCACCCAGGGCAGGCTGCAGCCGGTGTCGGACCACCTGCTCGCCGAGCCCGTGATCGTGGCACGGATGGCCGAGGCCACGTTCGGACCGGACCACTCCGTGAACTGGCGGGCCATGGCCGAGGACTACGACGTGGTCCGCGACCACATCGCCCGCGTCCTGCCCGGATTCGAGGACTTCAACGCGCGGGTCCGGACCAAGAACGGCTTCGTGCTGCCCAACCCGCCGCGCGACACCCGGTCCTTCGCAACGGACATCGGCCGCGGCCGCTTCACGGTCAGCCCGCTGGAGTACCTGACGCCGCCGGCCGGCCACCTGGTGCTGCAGACCATCCGCAGCCACGACCAGTACAACACCACGTTCTACGGCCTGGATGACCGGTACCGCGGCATCTCCGACGGCCGCCGCGTGATCCTGGTGCACCCGGAGGACCTGGCCGAGCAGGGCTTAAAGGACCGAGACCTCGTGGACGTGGTCAGCACGTTCCAGGGGACAGACCGCCGGGCCGAGAAGTTCCGGCTGGTGGCCTACCCGACGGCGAAGGGCTGCGCCGCGGCGTACTTCCCCGAGGCCAATGCCCTGGTCCACAAGGAAAACGTGGCCCGCGTATCCAACACCCCCGGTTTTAAGGCCATGTTCGTCCGCTTCGAGCCGCACGCGGGCGGGATTACGACGGCGGAGGCCGGCGCTGCTGCGGACCTCGAGACCGCTACGGCTGGCTAGCAGACCCGCACAACGGCCCCGCTTCCTTTCGGAAGCGGGGCCGTTGTGCTTTGCGTGTTCCCTGCCGGAGGGCGAGTGGTTACGTGGACGTCCGCTTTCCGTGACCTACCCGTGGGTAACCGTTCACCCGGTCCTGTGAGGGTGGGTGCTGCCGGCCGAAATGGCCGGGAGCATTCACTCGACCGGAGGATCTTCGTGTACCTGACCGCCAGACCGTTTAAGTTACGCCCCGCCCGGCCTTTGGCCATGACCGCCAGCACCCTGGCCGTCATTGCCGCCGGGTCCCTGCTGAACCCCGCCGCCGGCAACGCCGCCGAGGCAACTGACTGGACGGCCACGGCCTACCGCGGAAGCGTCAACGTCGTCGAAGGACCTGACGAAGACCAGCAGGTTGTGGACGGCGTCGCCTTTGTCGACTCGGACCAGGACTCCGTGCAGGACGAAAAAGAGCGCGGTCTTGCCGGGGTGACCGTGTCCAACGGGCGTGACGTCACCAAGACGGACAGCCAGGGCCGTTACCAGCTGCCGGCGTTCGACAACATGACGGTGTTCGTGACCCAGCCGCGCGGCTACCAGGTCCCGGTGGACTCGGACAACGTGGCGCAGTTCTTCTACCACCACCTGCCCGAGGGCTCCCCGGATCTGAAGTTCGGCGGCATCGACCCCACCGGCCCGCTGCCGGACCAGGTGAACTTCCCGCTGGCCAAGAGCAGCCTGACGCAGTCGCCTGAACAGCACTGTGTAATCGGCGGAGATGTCCAGACTTACGACCAGGACGAAGTGGAGTACGCCCGCACGGGCGCCTTCGCCGACCTGGCGGCCCGCAACGACTACGCAGGCTGCGGCGCCCTGTTCATCGGCGATGTCGTGGGCGACGACCTCTCGCTGTACCCGCAGACCCGGGAACTGGCCGGCATGCTGAACGGCCCCGCCCGCTTCCTGCCCGGCAACCATGACCTGGACTTCGATGCCGTCAGCAGCGAGCACACGTTCGACACCTTCAAGGCCAACCTTGGCCCGGAGTACTACTCGTACGACGCCGGCAAGGCCCACGTCGTCGCGCTGAACACCGTGGAGTTCCCCACCAAGCTTCCGGCCGCCAAGGGCGACTACACCGGCTCGCTGGATGAGCAGCAGCTCGAGTGGCTGCGCAGGGACATCGCCCAGGTGCCGCGGAACCAGCTGATCGTGCTGGGAGCACACATTCCGCTGCTCGACTATGCCGACCAGGGCAGCAGCAAGCACCAGGTGGAGCAGGTCAAGGAGATCTACAAGATCCTCGAAGGCCGCAAGGTCGTCGCCCTGGGCGGACACACCCACAGCATCGAGAACCTCCGGGAAGGCGACTCCCTGGCAGGCTGGTCCGAGGTCTTCGGGGTGGAAAAGCTGCCGTTCACGCACATCACCGCCGGCGCCATCTCCGGCGACTGGTACTCCGGGCGCCAGACCTCCGAAGGGTACCCGCTCGCTTTCCAGCGCGACGGCGGCCTGCCGGGCGTGCTGACACTGGACATCAAGAACACAGAGTTCCGGGAGCGCTTCACGGTCCGCGGTGAGGATGAATCCCTGCAGATGTCCCTCGGCCTGAACACCCCACGCTACCGCGAGTGGTATGCGGAGAACGTGGACAACAAGGGCGAGGCCCCCGAGTTCACGGACCCGCTGACCGTTTCCCGCGAGGACCTGGCCAACACCACCTGGCTGACCACAAACTTTTGGATGGGCAGCACCGGAGCCACCGTCAAGGTACAGATCGACGGCGGCCAGGCCGTCGAGGCGGTCCGCACCCAGCAGATGCAGGGCGAAGGCCAGCTGGCCGGCGCTGAATACTCCGATCCGGTGGCCGTGCAGGAACAGCTGGTCAACGGCGGCAGCCTGGCCGACCGCATGATGCACCTGTGGCGGCTGCAGCTGCCCGCCGACCTGGCGGCCGGCCAGCACACCGCCACCGTCACCTCCACCGACGTGTACGGCCGAACGTTCACGGAGACCCTGACCTTCGAGGTTGCCGGATAACAACAGGCGCACTGCCCGCATCCGGCAAGCCCCGGCACGACTCATCGTGCCGGGGCTTTACCGTTGCGGAAGAGCGCATAAGCGTTCGACAAATGAACGTCATGTTTAAAAAATAAGCGCGGAAGTCTTGTCGGCTGTATGTGATCCACGGCACAATGAACATCGCGTTCAATTCGTTTGGGAGGGACGACGTCGTCCTTGCCCCTAGTGAAGACAGTCGAAAGAGGTTTCATGAGTACGGGAAGTTCCACATCAGAACCGCCGGTTATCGAGGTGGCAGACGAGTCTCCGGTAGATGACACTGCCCACCTGCACCATGCCGAGGCGGAGGAGGTAAAAATCCTCGAAGAGCTCAGGGACGGGGCGGAAAAGCGCCGCAGCTTCCTCAAGCGGGGCTTTGAAGGCCTGGACAAGACGATCTTCGCCGTCACGGGGGCACTCGTCATCGCCTTCGTCATCTGGGGCTTTGCCGACACGGCCAGCTTGTCCACCGTGTCCCAGGCCGCGCTCGACTGGGTCCTGGCAAGCACCGGTTGGGTCTTCGTGCTCCTCAGCCTCCTGTTCCTCGTCTATGTGCTGTGGGTGGCCGCCGGACGCTTCGGCCACATCTCCCTCGGCAGGGACGGGGAACGCCCGGAATTCCGCACCTCCTCCTGGATCGCGATGATGTTCGCCTGCGGCATGGGAATCGGGCTGATGTTCTACGGCGTCGCCGAACCCCTTTACCACTACATCTCCCCGCCCCCTGCCACCGTGGATGGCCAGACGGCCGAAGCGGTCGAGACCGCCATGGCCACCACGCTGTTCCACTGGACGCTGCACCCATGGGCCATTTATGCCGTCGTCGGTCTCGCCATGGCCTACAGCACGTTCCGCATGGGGCGCAAGAACCTGGTCTCTGAGGCCTTCGTGTCCCTCTTCGGGCGCCGCGCCATGAATGGCGCCGGCGGCAAATTCATCAACATCCTGGCCATCTTCTCCACCCTCTTTGGCTCCGCGACGTCACTGGGGCTTGGCGCCCTGCAGATCGGCAGCGGCCTGCAGTTCAACGGCGTGGTGGGGGAAGTCGGCACGCCACTGCTCGTCGTCATTATCGCGGTGCTCACCATCTGCTTCGTGGTCTCGGCCGTCTCCGGGATCGAGCGCGGCATCCAGTACCTGGCCAACACCAACATGGTCCTCGCGGTCCTGATGGCTGTCGTCATTTTTGTCATCGGCCCCACCCTCTTCATCCTCAATCTCCTGCCCTCGGCGCTCGGCTCCTTCGCCGAGCAGTTCCCGTCCATGGCTGCCCGCACCGAGGCTTCCGGGGACGAGGCAATGCGCCAGTGGCTGTCCGGATGGACCGTCTTCTACTGGGCCTGGTGGATCTCCTGGACGCCCTTCGTCGGCATGTTTGTGGCGCGCATTTCCCGCGGCCGCACCATCCGCCAGTTCGTCACCGGCGTCCTGGCCGTCCCCTCCCTGGTTTCACTCCTCTGGTTCGCCATCTTCGGCGGCACCGCCATCGACATCCAGCGCCAGGCGGACGCCTCAGCAGATCCCAATGACGGAATAGCAAAAGTGGTGGACGGCGCGCCCACCATCTCCTTCGACGGGGCCCTGTTCGCAATGTTCAACAACCTCAACGTGCCCCAGATTGTGACCATCGCTCTGGCCGTGCTGGCCATGGTCCTCACGTCCATCTTCTTCATCACCGGAGCTGATTCCGCGTCCATCATCATGGGCTCCATGAGCTCGCGCGGCACACTCGAACCCTCAAAGCCCGTCGTGGTGTTCTGGGGAACCCTGATGGGGGCGGTCGCAGCCGTGATGCTGCTGGCCGGCGGAGACACTCCGGCAGAAGCCCTGGCAGGTGTCCAGCGCATCACCATCGTGGCCGCCTTGCCGATTGTCCTGATGATGCTGGGCATGTGCATCGCCCTGACCCGCGACCTGCACAAAGACCCCACATATCTGCGGGAGCGCCTGTCGGAGTCCGTGATCCGGCGCTCTATCCGCAAGGCCGTGGACGAACACGGCCACAAGAAGTTCACTCTCACCACCGAGGAGAGCTCAGAACCGCTCACCGGGCAGATGCAGGCCATCGATGCCACCGCCGCCGGCCAGCCCATCTACCCCTCGGGGAAGGGCAAGAAGGACGGGGCAGAGAGGCGTCAGGCGACCGAGGTGCGTAGCTAAGCACCCCGCCCTACCCCGACCGTTCTCCAACCGGACAACAAAATGGCCTCCCCTGAGGGGAGGCCATTTTGTTGTGGGGAAATCAGTGCGGGCGTCCCTGAGATTCCGGAGCGGACAGAGCTGTGTGGGTGAACCGCCGCCGTCGGGCTTCCGCACCCCGACGGCGGATGGCCTCCGGGTCTCTTCCGGGGAAGCTGGCAGATCACGAAAAAACGCTTGGTTCCCCTGGCCCGGGGCCAGGGGAACCAAGCGTTTAGCAGGTGACTTTAGTTGGACCAGACGGCGACGGGCTCGCCGAGGACGTCTTCGTTCACTTCGATGCCGAGTCCGGGTGCTTCCGGGGGCAGGATGCCGCCGTCGCGGTGGATGACGTCGAACTTCGCGGTCTCGAGGGTGACCATGTCGGCGGTGTTCAGGACGCAGCGGAGCAGCTTTTCGGGGATGGTGGCACCGAGGTGGGCGACTCCGGCGAACGCGATGGCCGAGCCGACGGTGTCCTGGACGCTGACGGTAAGTCCGCCGCCGCGGGCGATGTCGCGCTGGCGCCGTCCGGGGGTGAGCCCGCCGGACTTGGAGACCTTGAGGTTGATTCCGTCGGCGGCGTCCTGGGCTATGGTCCAGATGACGTCCTCGTCCTGCTGGATGAGCTCATCCAGGATGATGGGGTACTGGAACCGCTGGCGAAGCGACATGGTCTCACGGCGGGTGGACACTGGCGCCTCGAACACGAAGTCCAGGCCGGGCTTGAGCAGCGCCTGCATGCGCAGGACGGTTTCGGGCGTCATGCCGCCGTTGGCATCGACAAAGTAGAACTCTCCCGGCTCCCGGTCCGCGAGGCAGGCGGTGATGCGCTCGGCGTCGAGGGCGGGGCCGCCCTCGCTGTCGGCCGTCCCGACCTTAATGGAGTGGCCCCGGTAACCGCGGGCCCGGTGGTCGGCGACCCGTGCGCGCATTTCCTCGGGGTCCCCTGCGTGGATCGAGGACATCATGCTCATCGGGACGCCGGTGGAGCCGCCGAGCAGTTCGTAAACCGGCAGCCCCACGGACTTGCCAAAGATGTCCCAGCAGGCGATATCCAGCGGCGCCTTTGCGTGGTTGTGGCCCACGAGCGTGGCGTCCATCAGATCGTAGTTCCGGTCCACCTGGCGGGGGTCGCGGCCCAGGAGTGCCGGTGCGAGCTCGGCAATGCCGGCCCGGGCGCCCAGGGCGTGGGCGGCGACGTACGTGGCGCCGAAGGGCGTGCTTTCGCCCCAGCCTGTTGTTCCGTCGTCCGTGGTGATCTTGACGATGGAGGCGTCGAAGGACTCGTAGGTGCGTCCGCCGGACAGGTGGTAGATCCCGCCGGAGTAGGGCAGGTCCACCTGGAACAGTTCAATGCGTTCGATTTTCATGGTCAGATTTCCGTCTTGTTGGGGTTTGCGGGGTTCACGCGTGGGCAGCAGGCGGGAGGAGGACGAGCTTTCCGGTGTGCTTCTTGGACAGGAAGTCCTCCTGGGCCTGGGCAATGTTGGACAGCGGGTAGGTTTTGGAGACGACCGGGTGGATCTCATTGGCCTCGATGTAGGTGATGAGGTTTTCGAAGACCTCGTCCTCCTGGAAGGTGCAGCCGAGCAGGCTCAGGTCCTTGAGGTAGATGGTGCGCAGGTCGATCTCGGCCACGGGGCCGGAAATGGCGCCGGCGATGGCGTAGCGGCCGCCGGAGCGCAGGAGCTCGAGCAGTTGCCCGGCTTCCGGTCCGCCCACAATGTCAATAACGACGTCGAACGAGTTGCGTCCCAGCTCGGCCACCAGGTCCGTTCCGCGGTCGACGGTACGGTCGGCGCCTTCAGCCCTGACCTGGGCGGCCTTGGCGGCAGAGCAGACGGCCGTGACGGTGGCGCCGCGGCGCTTGGCCAGCTGGACGGCGGCGAGGCCGACGCCGCCGGACGCTCCGGTGATGAGGACGCGTTCGGCGCCCGCTTGGGCGCGGTGCAGCATGTTCTCCGCCGTGGAGTAGGCGCAGGGAATGGCGGCCAGATCGGCGTCGGACCAGTCTGAGTTAACGGCGTAGGTCTCCCGTGAGGGGGCGACGGCGAACTGGGCGAAACCGCCGTCGCATTCGCTGCCAAAGGTCCAGCACTCATAGGGGCGGTACCCGACGTAGGTGCGCAGCATGTTCCGTACGAGCACCCGCTCGCCGATCCGGTCAGGGGAAACACGCTCACCGACGGCCACGATGCGTCCGGCCGCGTCGGCGCCCTGGATCCGGGGGAAGGTCAGCGCCTCGCCTGACCAGGTGGCGTCCGAATCGGAGATTTCAGCAAAACCTTCGGCGCCGCCGGCATTGGTTCCGGAATCGACGGCTTTGGAGTACCAGCCGATCCGTGTGTTGATGTCGGTGTTGTTGATCCCGGCTGCTCCGACTTCGATGAGAACCTCGCCCTCACCGGGGGTGGGAACAGGAACATTAGTGCGGTACTCCAGCTTCTCCAGCCCGCCATGCCCGGTCAGCAGCACCGCCGCCATGACCTCGGGGAGCGTACCTTGGGAAGTTGCTTCCAGACCGGAAACGGTCCCTTTTTCAGTGCCAGTGCTCACAGAACTCCTATGTTCGTCTCTGCTGTTGATCGAAGGACATCCCTGACGAGGGCTCTCCAGCGGATCACCTCACATACTTGAACGTCACGTTCATTTTCAGGCCCATAACCTTATCGTGTCAACGGTAAACCGTTTGCTTGACTAGCTGTGAGCTGTGCCATAAATTGAACAAGGCGTTTACTAAATGAACGCACTGGTTTGGATCTCCAGGCTTTCCTTGCCAAGGATCCGGGCTGGTGTCGACACAAAATTTGAGAGGTGGCCTGATGCGTAGCGCACAGTGGTTCGGACGGGATGATCTCGCAGGGTTCCTGCACCGCTCGTCGCTGGCGGGCACCGGGCTCGGCCGGCACGCTCTTGATGGGCGGCCGGTCATCGGCATCTGCAACTCGTGGTCGGACCTGGTCAGCTGCAACTTCCACCTGAAGGGCCTGGCTGATGCTGTCCGGCGCGGCGTCGCGCAGGCCGGCGGCGTCGCGGTGGAGTTCACCACCATGAGTCTTGGCGAGGCCCTGATGAAGCCGACCGCAATGATGTACCGCAACCTCGTGGCGATGGAGGTCGAGGAATCCATACGCGCGTATCCGCTCGACGCCGTGGTGCTGCTTGGCGGATGCGATAAAACGGTTCCGGCGCAGCTCATGGGAGCGGCCGGCGCAGATGTGCCGGCGATCGCGCTCACCGGCGGCCCGGCCAATCCCGCTGTCTTCCGCGGCCGGGAACTCGGAGTCGGAACGGACCTGTGGGCCTACGTTGACGAGCTGCGTGCCGGACGGATGAGCCAGTCCGACTTCGCTGAACTCGAGGCGGCATCCGGCCCCTCGGTCGGGCATTGCCCGGAGCTGGGCACTGCATCCACGATGGCAGCGCTCACCGAAGCACTCGGGATGGCCCTTCCGGGCAGCGCCACCGTGCCGGCCACCCACTCACGCCGCTACGCCCTGGGCGAGGCCACCGGCGAACGGGCCGTGGATCTCGCCCGCAGCGGTCTCCGGCCCTCCCGGATCCTCACCCCCGCGGCCTTCGACAACGCGATCACCGCCCTGATGGCCCTCGGGGGATCCACCAACGCTGTCATCCACCTGCTTGCGATCGCGCGGAAGGCCGGGGTGGAGCTTGCCCTGGACCGGTTCGACCAGATCTCCGCCCGGACCCCCCTGATTGCCAACCTGCGCCCCAGCGGGGAAGAGCTCTTCGCGCGGCTCAACACCGTCGGCGGCATCCCCGCAGTCCTGCACCGGCTGGAGCCCCTGCTGGACACGGACACGCTGACCGTAACCGGAAAGCCCCTCCGCGAAAGCATCCGGCCGGCCGCCGTCGAGGACGTGGTGCTGTCCACGCTCGACAGCCCGTTCGCCCCCAGCGGGGGCATCGCCGTCGTCAAGGGCAACCTCGCACCCGACGGCGCGCTGATCAAGACCAGCGCCGCGACCCCGGCGCTGCTGCGCCACCGTGGCCCCGCGCTGGTCTTCGATGACCATCACGAGCTCAGCCACCGCATCGACGACCCTGACCTGGACGTCACGGCCGATACCGTGCTCGTGCTCCGCAACATCGGCCCGGTCGGGGGACCGGGAATGCCGGAATGGGGAGCGCTGCCCCTGCCCGAGAAGCTGCTCCGGCAGGGAGTCACTGACATGGTCCGCATTTCCGATGCCCGCATGAGCGGAACGTGCTTCGGCACCATGGCCGTGCACGTCGCCCCGGAAGCCGCCGTCGGCGGACCGCTGGGCAAGCTGCGCACCGGGGATCCGGTGGTGCTCGACGTCAGGCAGCGGACTCTCGCCGTCGACCTCCCGGACAGTGAGTTCCTCAGCCGGCCATCCTTTACCCCTCCCCGTACCCCGCCCAAGGGATACCGGAAGCTGGTCAACGACCACATCCTCCAGGCCGACAAGGGCTGCGACTTCGACTTCATGGCCGACGGCGGGCCCGCACCGGACCTGGCCCCGGGCTCCATCCCGGCGGGATGGCACGGAGGTTGGTAACGCCACGGGGTGCCGACATCCAGAAAATAACAGGGGAAGAGGGACGAAGATGTTGACGGTATTGGCTGACATAAGTGGATGGGTAGGCGCCTTCACCACACTTGCCGCGTATACCGCCTTTTCCATGGGCTGGATTACCAACGGACGTCTCTTCCAGACAGCGAACCTGATCGGATCCGCCGCGCTGATAATCAACGGCTACCACCAGGAAGCATGGCCCTTCGTGCTCCTGAACGCCGTCTGGGGCACCATCTCCATCGCGGCCCTGGTCCGCCTGCGACGAAACAGGCCCAGCGGTAACCGCTCAACTCCGCTCGCGGCCAGGGTAACCAGGCCCGCCGCCGTCGACGTCCTGACCGACTGACACGACGGGCATGAGGATGGCGTTTAGGCGCTCATGACTTCGCCTGCGGCGTCTTCCTGGATGGCTCGGCTGTATCCGAGTGTGAGTTTCGTGTCGATCAGGTGGAAAATGTTCCGCCGAATGTGCTCGAGGACCAGTTTCTGGGCTTTCTCGGTCTGGTCCTGGGCAACCGCCCGGACCAGCTCCAGGTGTTCAGCAGTTGCCGTTTCGGAGTCAAGTTCCCCGCCGAGGGGAGCCCACAACTGTAGGACTGACTCTTCCTGCAGCCGGATTTCGGCCGCCGCGAGCCTCGGTGACTGCGGCGAAACGGCCAACTCAATGTGGAAGCGGCTGTCAGCGGAAGCACGAACCTCCGGGCTCCTGGCCAAAATCAAGGCGCGGGCAAGTTCGCGAAGACGCTCAAGGTTATGTGCTTCCGCACGTTCACAGGCCAGGCGTATGGTGGTGGCCGCAATCGCCGAGTGTTCGTCCCCGATGTCACGGATCTCGGAAATGGATGTCGAAAGAAACCAATCACGGACCCTGTCGGTAGGGGTTTGCGGCTGACTGACCACAAAGGTACCTCCGCTCCGGCCGCGGCGGGTCTCGACGATGCCCCGGTCCCGTAACTCGGCCAAAGCTTCCCGAAGCGTCGCGCCGCCAACTCCGAACATCTCCGAGAGCGCCGCTTCAGGCGGCAGCCGCTGACCCACCTCAAGCAAACCGAGGCCGATGCCGGTGGAGATTCTTTCGACAATCGCATCCGACCTCTCGATTTCCGGCAGGGACCGATAGATCTGCGACTGCAATGACGTCGTCGAGGTCATTCTCCGCTCCCACCATGATTAAGGGTCGTAAGTATTACTGCAGCGCGTCGACCGGACCCATCCCGTTGCGAAAGCGGTGATCCGATGCGCCTCCACTTGCCCCGGCGCGCCCCGCGTCTGGAGCAAAGCTACCCTCCAGAAAACATTAAGTACAGTCTTTTTTGCAGCGGGTCGATCCGGCGCGAAAGCCGGCCATAGTCCCGGCGGAGTCCAAATAAGTCTTTTCAAATTGGCCGAGTAAAAGTGCTGGACTGAATGTATTGAAGGGCGTATCTTTGCTAGAGCAAAGGACGTGACTACCGTCACACCGGCAACAGCAGCCCTCCAGCCGTGGGCGGCAACAGACCACCGAAGAACGAGCAGAAAATGGAAGCCGCCATGACCGCACTCACTAACTCCATCGATATCCATGTCACGACCCGGCGCGCGCTGGACGAGCGCCTTGAGGAAGCCGTGAACAAGCTCCAACAACTGGCCATGCACACCCGCACGCACGGCATTGTGGTGGCCCGTAACAAGCCGGGACACTATACGGCCGCGCTCTCTGACCAGGTCCCGTTCGGGGTTACGCGCGAAATTATGCGCTAACTGCTGCGGAAGCCTTCAGCGGGTCGGTGTAGATCAGCGCGAGCCCCAGGTGGGGGACATCCAGGGCCAACCGCTGCTGCTCCGCAGCTCCGGGTTTGATCCGGTCGCCCACCAGATACATCGGGGAGTTGCCGAGAATGACGCGGTTGCTGGCGTTGATGAGGGCGGCGTTGCCCGGGACCACGCGCAGGTGGGGCATGATGAGGGCTTCCAGGTCCTTGATGCGGATATCGCATCCAGCGACCCCCATGAAGGTTCCGTGGACGTAAACGGGGGCTGTGAACGTCAGGATGTACTCCTCGAAGCCGAGATAGTCGATGTACGGGCCCCAGAGGGTCTGTTCACCTGTGGACGCGGCAGTCGAGAAGAAGGGCAGCTTCTCAAAGTCGTAGTACCGGTTACTGCCCGGAGTGCGGTCAAGATCAAGCCGGCCCATGGATCCGGGTTCCTTGCGGGACCACCACTCCAGGGCTTCGCTGCCCTCCGCAACGAAGCCAGGAGCGAAGAACGTCCCGGCCCCGACGGCGAAAGCGTGATTCGCCAGGAACTCCTGCGAGAGCTTATCCAGTCCGGCTAAGGCTGCTTTGTCGATCTTTGATTTGCCGCCGGGATTTCGTTCAAGCAGCGAGGCGACGCTGCCGGCGAGTCCCTTAATCCCGGCGGAGACGCCCTTGGTCCACGAAGTGAGGGCGGTGGCAGCATGCGCGGCTTCTTTGTCGTGGTTCATGGGCCTCCTGAATTGATTCGCTGTAACCGTGGGGCAGTCTCCGGGTTAGACGCCGGCTTTGGTCAGGAGTGCGTCTACGAGTGTGAAGAACATGGTGCGGTGGTCGGTGGCTTTGGGGTTGGTGAGGTATTGGATGGCTGCGCCGTCGTAGATCATGAGGAAGGACCGGGCGAGGGTGGGGAAGTCTATGAGGCTTTTTTCGCCGGTGGTTTGGGCTGCGGTGGAGAAGATGTTGCCGAGTTCTGTTTCGTAGGCGGGGTAGATTTTGGCGGCGAGGGGGCTGGCGGGGGCGTTGCGGGTGGCCCAGAGGATGAGTTCGATTTCGGCGAGGAGGCTGGCGGGTTCTTCTTCCAGTGCCCGCCAGTAGCCTTCGGCGACTTGTTCGACGGCTTTGCGGAGGCCGAGTTCGAAGTGGATGTCGCCGGAGAAGCTGCTGAGGTTCTTGAGCCAGGCTTCGGCGGCGGCGTCCATGATTTCGTCTTTGCCGCTGAAGCAGTAGTGTGCGGTGGCCAGGGGTGCGTTGGCTTCTTTGGCGATGGCCCGGACGGTTACTGACTGGACGCCTTCGCACCGCATCAGTTCAACGGTGGCTGCGATTAGCTGTTCTTTGCGTTCCTCTGCGGGTACCCGCATAGCTCACTCTCTCGTCTCCCGGCATCAGGCCCCCGGTGAGGGCCTTGTCCTAAGACTATTGCCTGGATAAACATCGCGCACCATTCATGAACTATTGACTCGAACGGCTGTCCCTGTCGTGCGGAAGTCCGTTGCCCGGGTCCGGGTCTGGGTGCCGGTGCCGGCCCGGTTGCGGTGGCGCGCCACAGCCCCGCGGTCCGGTGTGGGCCGCGGGGCGGAGGCGTGCGTGGTGGTTTACCTTGCGGCCAAGGTATCGGTGAGGTCTTCGGGCGTGTCGGTGTTGATGTCCTGGCCGGTGTTGATGTCCTGGCTGGTGCCGTGGAGGTAGCGTTCGAGGGAGTCGTCCATGGCGTTGAGCCAGCGGGTGTGGTGTGGGTGGCCATGGTCCCGGTGATGACGGAGCGGTGGGTCATGTCGCGGTAGCCGAGGATGTTCTCGTGTTTGTGGCGCATCCAGTCTTTGAAGAGCTGGGAGACGGCGTCCAGGTCGAAGGGCGGGTAGTCGGTGGCGTTGATGAGTTCGCGCAGGTAGTCGGTTTGGAAGTCGGCTTCGGCGTCGTGGTCGGGGAGGCGGCCTGGCGGTCGAGCCAGTGCCGGATGTCGGTGTCGCGTTCGGTGATGGAGGGCAGGTCGATGACGCCGGTCATGACGTCGCGGGCGAACCAGGCCTGGGCGTCGAACATGTTGAAGGTGTAGTACTGGTCCTGCGCGCCGAGGTAGAACAGGTTGGTGTTCTGCTGCCAGACCACGCCCTTGTAGAGGTTGCCCGGGTAGAGCACGTTCGGCGATGTCAGGGACAGTTCGCTGGGCAGGAAGGGTATTTGTGCTGGTAGCCGGTGCAGAGCACGACGGCGTCGAAGTCGTCGTGGGTGCCGTCGCTGAAGTATGCGGTGCTCCCTGGAAGTGGTGACGAGGGCGTCCACGGTGGTGTCGGGCCAGTGGTAGCCCATGGGGTTGCTGCGGTAGCTCATGGTGATGGCGGCGGCGCCCATTTTATGGGCCTGCATGCCGATGTCTCGGCGGAGTAGCTGCTGCCGATCATGAGGAGGCGTTTGCCGTAGAAGCGTTCGGCGCCGCGGAAGTCGTGGGCGTGCATGACTTCGCCGGGGAAGGTTTTGATGCCTTGAATTCGGGGACGGCGGGGACGTGGAAGTGGCCGGTGGCGACGACGAGTTTGTCGAAGATGTGGGTTTCGGTGATCCCGGTTTTGAGGTTCGACGGTGACGGTGAATTCCCGGGTGGTTTCGTTGTAGCTGGTGTGGCGGGCGACGGTGTTGAACTGACGTACTGGCGGACGTCGGATTTTTCGACCCGGCCCTTGATGTAGTCGAAGAGGACCTCCCGCGGCGGGAAGGAGGAAATGGGCCGGCCGAAGTGTTCGTCGAAGGAGTAGTCGGCGAACTCGAGGCATTCCTTGGGGCCGTTGGACCACAGATGGCGGTACATGCTGGAGTGGACCGGTTCGCCGTGGCCGTCCAGGCCGATCCGCCAGCTGTTGTTCCACTGCCCGCCCCAGTCGTCCTGTTTTTCGAAGCACTTGATCTCGGGGATGGCGGCGCCTTTCTGGCGTGCTGATCAAAGGCCCGCAGCTGGGCCAGGCCGCTGGGGCCGGCACCAATGATTCCTACTCGCAGTGTCATCTTGCTCTCCAATTCCAATGAAAATTTCGGTCACGGATCCGGATCTCCGGTCGCGGATCCGCGACGGTATGGGGACGCGCTAACGCGTGGGGGGGTGGGGATGCTGCCCGGGGGATCAGGCGGGGAAGGTGCGGTCGCCGGCGAAGAAGCCGAGGCCGTAGTCGGGGGTTTCGAACCTGACGGTCGTGCCTTCGGGAAGAACAGCACGTCGCGCTCCCTGGCGTGGGTGACTTCGCCGGTGGTTTCGTCGGTGAGGATGAACTCACCGGCGATGACGACCTTCATCTCGTCGTAGGTGTACGTGTACACCAGGGGTTCGGAGGCCTTCAGCTCGAAGAAGCCGGCGCTCATGACCGAGCCTTCCGGGTTGTGCAGCGAGTCGCCAATCGCAGCGACCGTGCCGGGTTCGTTCATCGACGGCAGACCGGTGTAACCGCCAACGACCTTGTGGATGGATCCGGCCTTGCTCAGGGTTCCTACGAGGGTTTCCATAATCTCTCCTGGATCGATAGTGCGTGCATGATCAGCCCAGAACTGCGCCTTTGACAGAACTGGAAGCGGACGGGACCTGCGGGGCTGCACCGAAGGCAGCCGGGGAGCCCGATCGGGGACCCCGCGAGAGTCAGTTGCAAACCGGAGTTCTCCGGATCTGCAGGGCCAACCAGGCCCCGGCTGGTGTGATGCCAGTCACGTTTGCTCGTGGCAGAAACTCTGACATGAACGAATGTATTAGTCAACCGTCCAAGTTCAGTTCTTTTGGGATTCCCGGGAAGTCAATGTGCAGTCCATGTCACTTATCTGGAACCGTTGACTAGGACTGCCGTCCGTGTCAGAGTGTTCCGCAGCGTGGTGATCTAGATCACAGCTGCGCTTCTCGTGCGATTCACCGCCCCGTGCAAAATCCCCATTCCGAGAAAACGGGTAAAGACAATGACGACAACCACCCCTCAACTCGCGACACTTACGACCGGTGCCCCAATCGATTTCTGGCCGGCGGAGTCCATGACGGTCATGAGAGCCGAATGGCCGCGGTTGCGCTGCAGGTTCATCAACTCCAAGCCTGTAGGCCGGTGGAGCGAGTTCATCCTCTCGGAGTGGGAGCTGGAGGCGTGTGGCTGGGAGGACTTTCATCCCCACACCGAGACGAACTTCGTCCTGGAAGGCGAACTCCACATCCAGAGTGAAGGCAAGACGGTCATCCTGAAGCCGGGCGACGCGGCGCGTGTTAATTCAGGACAACTGGGGCGGTACTGGGCGCCCGTCTACGCCCGGATGGTTACCACGTACGGCCCGAACCCGGAAGGTGCAGAGTCGCACTCCTTCCGGTACTTCGAAATCTAGTTCGGCACTCCTGCACATGCAGTTGGGGCTGCAATGTGCAAGGCGGTTTTCTGCATCTTTTACATCCAGCAATAGCTGCCGCCGACTGCCATTCTTCTTGAATCAAAACCACCCCCATTGATTCTGCGGGGCCAGTTGCAATCCTGCCTTACCCACTGTCTGCAGGCGCTATGGCTCTTTTCGCTGCCACTTTATCTTTTCAAGAATTAATTTCACGCAACTAAAAGACCGGACGGCTTCAGTCGTCTAAGGGAGACTGTTATGAGTAAAAATCTTTCGGATGGTGTTGGTTACCTGGAAAGGTCGATTGACTGGAAGCAGGGCCTGGCCATCGCTCTGGGTGTGCCTTTGCTGATTCTGCCCTCTTTGGGCTACCTGCCGATGTATCTGTCGGCCGCAGCCATCCTCATCTGGGGGCTGTCCGTCATTCAGGGCTTCTTTCAGAACGCGGCGTACGCTGAAATGGCCACCACCTTTCCCAAGGCCTCCGGTCTGCCGGGTTTCGCGCAGCAAATATTCCGCACCGAGAACTACAAGGGCAAGTATGACAAGGGCAAGCTGATCGGGGGCTTCAGCGCCTGGAGCTACTGGTTCGCCTGGAACCCGGTCCTCGCGATTTTCGCCATCCTGGTCGGCGGTTACCTGCACGGGCTCTTCCCGGCACTCGGGCAGACCTTCAGCGAGTACCAGCTTTCACTCATCTCGGGTCTGGTGATCTTCACGGGACTCTTCATCATCAACTGGTTCGGACTCAAGGAAGGCGCCATCCTGGGCTACGTCCTGGCGGCTTTTTCCCTCATCCCGCTGGTGGTCCTGACCGCGGCACCTTTTGCCACCGGACACGTCGAGCTGGCCAATATCACCGGCAACTGGCTGCCGGCCGACTGGTCCTGGGACGCGCACCACATCCTGATCCTCTTCGGCATCTTCGCAATCGCGCAGTGGAGTGCCTGCGGCTGGGAAACGGCAGCAATCTACGGCCCTGAATACAAAAACCCCGCCAAGGATATCCCCAAGGCACTGTTTGCGTGCGGCATCATCTGCCTTTTCTCGTATGTACTCGTGCAAACTGCAGTGATCGGCGTGCTGGGTGTTGACGGTGTGGCGGCCGAAGCTGTGTCACCGCTGATTCCGGTCGCCCAGGCTACCTTTGGCCAAGCCGGCTCCGTCGTCACCATCATCATGCTGATCGCCGCCATGATCCTGATCATCCAAACGGCCTACCTCGGTTCCTCCCGTGCCCTGCACTCGATGTCGACCGAAGGCAACCTGCCCAGGTATCTCGGCCCTTCGCAGATGAGCGTGGTTAGGGCGGTCTGAGACTTCCGCCGCGGCGTTGGACGTTTTCCGGTACGGCGTGGTGCGGCAGGAAAGAGGTCAGGGCCTCTTTGAATTGGTTGCGACCAAGCAAACCAATACCCAAAAGAGACCCTGACATGAATAACTCTATGTCTTGTTCCCACGGCCGGTGGTGCACGCGCGCGGATACGCTGCTCGGTGTTGAGGGCATCCACATCAGCTCTGTCACGGCGACCGGGGCCGGCCTCGTTCTGGGCGTCGAGACCGGGGAAGACGTCACCGGTTGTCCGGACTGCGGCGTCGTTGCCGTGGGCCACGGCCGCCGGCCGGTCCGGCTCCACGACATCCCGTGTTTCGGCCGGCCGGTGCGGCTGCTCTGGGCGAAGCGCGTCTGGCGATGCCCGGACCCTGACTGCCCCAGAACGACGTTCACCGAGGAGCATCCAATGGCGGTATCCCGAGCGAAACTCACGACCAGGGCAGTCGGGTGGGCGACCGATGCGCTGCAGCGTTTCGACACCTCGGTTTCCGCTCTGGCCCATCAGCTCGGCGTTTCGTGGCACACCATCTGGGACGCTGTCCGAGTGGAAGCCTCCCGCCGGATCGCAGCGACGGACCGGCTGACAGGGGTGGACGCGCTCGGGGTTGATGAGCACGTCTGGTCCCACATCGGCCCACCGGGATCCGGCATGGTCACCGGGATCGTGGACCACACGCGCGACGCCCACGGTGTGGTGCACGCCAGGTTGCTGGACCTTGTCCCGGGCCGGTCCGGGAAGGCCTACGCCGACTGGCTCAAAGAGCGCGGGACCGGGTTCACCGCCGGAATCAAAACGGCTGCGCTGGATCCCTTCCGCGGCTACGCCAACGCGATCCGCGACGAGCTGCCCGAAGCCATCACCGTCCTGGATGCCTTCCATGTCGTGAAGTTAGGCTCAGCCATGGTCGATGAGGTCCGCCGCCGGGTCCAGCAGGACACCCTCGGGCACCGCGGCCGCAAGGGCGATCCGCTCTACGGCATCCGCCGGACCTTGCAGATCGGGGCCGAACACCTCACCGACAAACAGGCCGCCCGGCTCGACGCGAAGCTCACCCTCGGGGACCCGGACCACGAAGTCAGCCTGGCCTGGCAGTGCTACCAGAAGCTCCGAAACATCTACCACGCCAGACCGGAGAAGGGCCGCCAACTCGTCAGCGAGGTGATGGCCCAATTCCCGACCTGCCCGATCCCGGAAGTCGCCCGGCTCGGCAGGACACTCAAACAATGGAAGGCAGCGATCCTGGCCTACTTCGACACCTTCGGCGCCTCCAACGGCCCCACCGAAGCGATCAATGGGGTCATCGAAACCACCCGCAGAATAGCCCGCGGCTTCCGCAACTTCACCAACTACAGACTCCGATGCCTACTCGCAGCCGGCGGCCACCGCCCCTACCGAATCAACCAGACAAACCATGCCTAAATGCGAAGGGCCGGTATCTCGGCAAAACAAATCGCCATGGAACCCCGTTCATTGCCCTGCTCGTTACCGCGGCATTCAACATGGTGCTAATTTCCACGGGGTCCCTCGCCGCCATCCTTGCAGCTGCCGCGATCGGCTACACCTGCGCCAACGGCATCAGCCTGTTCGCCTACGTCAGGGCCAGGAAGCACCCGGCCCTCGCCCAATTGGAACGGCCCTTCAAGGCACCCAGGGGCTGGAAACACGTCGCCATGCTCTTCGGCCTGTTCAACCTGCCGCTGTGCCTGGTCGGCGTCGTCTACCTGAACAGCCTGGAGATCGGCTGGACCTCAACCTGGCTCGGCTTCATCGTGTTGTCCCTCTACATACCAATCTGGCTGTATTCCCAGCACGAGACGAGGCGCAGAAACAACAGGGAACTGCCCACCACCATCCCTTCAAACAGCAAACCAGACGACGACGCCGCAGACCTGGAGAAAGTACCCAGCCTCTGACTGTCCTCAACCGCTATTGAACCCCGCCTCCTGCCGGGACGAACCATTCGTTCGTCCCGGCAGGTCCGCGTGCTGGGCCGTGGGCGGACACCCTTGTCGACCCGGCCGGACCGCCGTCTTGGACTTCCTCCGCCGGAATCTGCCACCCGGACCCTACCTATTGCTCTTGGTCCCGCTTTGGTTGTTGGCCTTGTCGGGTTTGGGCTTGTCGACAGCGCCGGGGCCCGGAACGGGCCGCTTGGACTGACCTTCGGCCATGACCTTGTTCTCTTGCTGCTGGACAGGATCCTCAGTCCCGGTCTGTGTGCCGGGCGATGGGTTTACGACGACGAGCGGAGCAGGTTCCAGGTTCCCTGCAGGAATGCCGTTCCGCGTGGGCGCAGGCTGGGGAGCGGCGGGAAGTGCTTCAACGGGTGATTTTGTGGAGGTTGTGATGAGTGTCTGCAGGTCGTTGCGGACCAGGCGGATGGCTGCGGTGATGTTCCGGTATTGTTCGAACGTCAAGCCGTTGCGTGCGGCTTCGTCGGTCGCGTCTTTTTCGAGGCGGTCCAATTGCACAAGGGCGCTTTGCAGGTCCCCGTCGCGTATGGCTTGGCGCACCTGGTCAAGAATGGACCGGAGCGCGGTTGAGGGCTCCAGGGCTGCCTGGAGTTGATGCAGATGGAAATCCAGAGGATTGTTTTGCACGGGCACTGCCTGTGGGGTGGGCGCTGCGGACCGATCCGGGCCAGCAGGCCCGAAGGTGGCGGACGTGGTTCCGGTCAGAATAACGGCCGCAATGGATGCGACGATCACCGTCCGCATATGCCTGCCAGGTTTGCGGCCCGCCCGCGAAGCAACATTTGGCGGACGTGAAGGAATGGGAGGACATGGCCTGCTCCGGACCTCCGGCAAGGGCGTGACGCTGACGGACGTCTGAGGAGCGACGGGAGTCTTACTGCCCGGTGCCAGCGCCAGTCGCTGCAGGGCAGTCGCGGCCTCGGCCGCAGAGGGGCGGTCGGTCGGGTATCTGGCGGTCATCGCGGTCAGCAGGGTCTTCCACTCCGGGCTGACACTGTCCGGTACGACGGGGTTCCTGTGGATTCTTGCCACGCCGGACTCGATCTGGCTTCCGGGAAACTCGACCGTACGGGTGAAGCACTCCAGCAGCACCAAACCCAGGGAGTAGATGTCGCTGGTACCGTTCAATGGCTCACCGAGGGCCTGTTCCGGACTGAGGTACGCGGCAGTGCCGACGGTGCAGCCTGTCCTGGTCAGGTGCTCTTCGTCCATGACCCGGGCGATGCCAAAATCCGTGAGTTTGGCGCGCCACTGCTGTCCCGGCTCACCCGGGCGGGGGTTGTAGAGCAGCACGTTGCCGGGTTTGATGTCGCGATGGATCACGCCGCGGCTGTGGACATAGTCCAAGGCGGAAGCCAGATCTGCTCCCAAAGCTGCGACGTCGGCCTGCGCCAGGCTGTCGGTCCGCAAGTGGCGGCGGAGGTCCGGGCCGGCTACGTACTCCATGGCCACGAAGCTGCGTTCCATCGCGGGGTCGGTACCGGCATCGAACAACGTCACCAGGGACGGATGGACCATTGAGGCGAGAATCCGGATTTCGGCTTCCTGACGGGCCAGCAACTCCGGCTCGCCGCCTTCCTTGGAAAAGACCTTCAGGGCCACTTCACGGCCTAATGCTTCGTCGACCGCCCTGTACACCGCTGCCGCGGCACCACGGCCGACCAGTTCCTGGAGACGGTAACGCTGGCACATAAGCTGCCCGGTCACGACCGGCCGCTGTCCCTCAGTCATGCGAACTCCCACACTGCGTCTCATTTGTCGTATCCGGCCTGCTGTCAGGTCGCGGAGTATTCGCTGGTCTTTACACCCCGCCCGGTAGAACGCGACGGGTAGTAAGACTGCTTAGTATTACACGCGCGGAGCTTCGTACGCCATGAATCAGCCCCGCTGATCTCCGATCGGAATTCGCCCTTTCCTGTTCCAGGAAATGGCGTCGGTTACACTTCGTAAGTGGACTTAGCATTTGAACTGACACCGGACCTTGCCGTTGCTTTCGTTACGCTTTTCGTGCTGGAAATAGTTCTGGGCGTGGACAACGTCATTTTCATCTCGATCCTGGCCAGCAAGCTGCCCTTGGAGCAGCAGGCTAAAGCCCGCAACCTCGGTCTGACCTTGGGGATGCTGATGCGGATCGTGCTGCTGTTCGCCGCATCCTGGATCATCAGCCTGACGAACGATCTGTTCGAACTGTTCGGGAAGGGCTTTTCAGGCAGGGACCTGATCCTGACTTTTGGCGGCCTGTTCCTGGTCTACAAGGCAGTCACCGAGATCCACGAAAAACTCGAAGGACGCGAGTCCCACGGCCCGGGCCGGCTCACCAGCGTGACGTTCGGTGCGGTGCTGACCCAGATCATCCTGCTGGACATGGTGTTTTCGTTCGACTCGGTGATCACCGCCGTCGGCATGGTCGATAACCTCCTGGTCATTGTCACCGCGGTCCTGCTCTCGTTCACCATCATGCTCTTCTCCTCGAAGTTCATCTTCTCCTTCGTGAACCGGCACCCCACCGTAAAGATGCTGGCCCTGGCCTTCCTGGTGCTGATCGGAACCTTCCTCATCGCCGACGGCTTCGAGGTCAAGATCGACAAAGCCCTGATCTACGGCCCCATGGCCTTCGCCATCATCGTCGAAGCCCTGAACCTGACCTACAAACGACGCCAGGAAAAACTTTCAGGCGAACCCATCGAACCGGTCCACCTCCGCCACGCCTACTCCAAAGCCGATGACCACGACGCCATCGCCGCCGCCACATCGACCGGGCCAGAAGCCGGGGAAGTCTGCCTCTCCCGCAAGCCCGTGAGCGGCAGGATTGTCGACGGCGACGGCCACCAGGAACCCGCCGGCCTGGGATAGGCCGAACCTGAGGGTCCCCTCTCCCTGCCGGCAGACCTCACAGGGCGCGGCACGAGCTGTCCCCCGGGGGTGTGGCGTCACGCCCAGGGGCGTCGGGAGCCGGAGCTGCAGCAAGCAATAATGAAGACGTCAGAAACTGTTGAGCGTGCGATGAGCTACCTAAGCTGCGCGGGGACCCTGCCGTCGTCCTCTGGCTCCAGGCTGCGGCGGGAAAACGCTTACTCCATTTGATGAGAGCTTTCTCTTCTCCCAGTAATGCATGAACTCCTGGCCCATGGGTACGTTTGCTGCAGCAACGTGTATTTGTGTTCCTCTGGTCCGGCGGTAGGAGTGACGCGTGCTCACCGACGTGTATTTCCAAGTGCAACCTGTTGATCTTCTGGCGGCGCGCCTTCAGATGGCGCTGTCGCTGGGATGGCACATCATCGTCGCTTGCTTCGGAGTCGGAATGCCGGCAATCACGTTGTTGGCCGAGTGGCGTGGTTACAAGACCGGCGACCTGAACTACCGGCTGCTGGCAAGGCGCTGGGCCAGGGTGATGGGTGTCCTCTTCGCGGTAGGAGCCGTATCGGGAACGATTCTTTCGTTTGAGATGGGCCTGCTCTGGCCGGGGCTGATGGGCGTTTACGGTGAGGTCATTGGTCTGCCGTTCACGCTTGAGGGCATAGCGTTCTTCATTGAGGCTATTTTTCTCGGCATTTACCTCTATGCGTGGGACCGCCTCTCGCCGCGTGTCCATATGCTTACCGGTATCCCGGTGATCGTGGCAGGGGTGGCCAGTGCTTTTTTTGTGGTCACAGCGAATGCGTGGATGCAGCAACCCACCGGCTTTGATGAGGAAAACGGGCGGATCATCGCGGTGGACCCGGTGGCGGCCATGTTCAGCCCGGCCACTCCGCCGCAGACCGTCCACATGATCCTGGCTGCCTTCATGGTTGCCGGGTTCGGAATGGCTTCGGTCTATGCCGTTGCCATGCTGCGCGGTCGGCGGGACAGGTACCACCGGCTGGGTTTTGCGGTGCCCTTTGCTGTGGCTGCGGCCATCACTCCTGTCCAGATCGGTGTTGGGGACTGGGCCGCCCACTTCGTGGCAAGCTACCAGCCAGTCAAGCTCGCCGCCATGGAGGGCATTTTCGAGACCCAGCGCAACGCCCCGCTCCACATCGGCGGGGTCGTCATCGACGGCGAGATGCAGTACGCCATTGAGATCCCCAGCGGCCTGTCGCTTTTGGCGCACTTTGATCCGAATGCCGAGGTAATGGGCCTGAACGAGGTACCCGAAGACGCCAGGCCGCCGGTGAACGTTGTCCACCTCGCTTTCCAGGCCATGGTGGGCGGCGGATTTGCCCTGTTGGCACTGTCCGTTTGGATGGCGGTCGCCTGGAAACGCCGGAAGGACCTCCCCCGGTCCAAGTGGTTCCTGCGGGCAGCGTCGGTCTCCGGATTGATCGCCGTCGTATGCCTGGAGGCCGGCTGGGTAGTCACCGAAGTCGGCCGGCAGCCCTGGATCGTCTTTGGAGTTTTACGCACCTCCGACGCGGTCAACCCGGCGCCGGGACTGTTCTACGGTTTCATTCTGGTCTCTGTGGTGTATCTCTTCCTCACGATCGCCACGGTCTATGTGCTGCGGCGGCTCGCCAAGGACAAGCCGGTACCCCTGGCGCCACAGGAGTCAGACGTGACCGGCTACAAGATCATCTAGGAGGCCTGCCGTGCCGCTTGCTGAACTGCTGATGGCAGCGATGTGGATCTGTTTGACAGCGTATGCCCTGTTTGGAGGGGCGGACTTCGGCGGTGGCTTCTGGGACCTGGTCGCAGGCCGGGCGGAGAAGGGGCGTCCGCAGCGAAACCTGATCGAGCACTCGATCGGGCCGATCTGGGAGGCCAACCATGTCTGGCTGATTTTTGTGATCATCCTAACCTGGACCGTTGTACCGTCAGTGTTCGCTGCCGTCTCCTCCACCCTCTACATTCCCCTCACCCTCGTCGCGCTGGGCATCATCAGCCGCGGAGCCGCCTTTGCCTTCCGCAAAGTGAGCCAGGAGCTGTGGCAGCAGCGCCTGTTCGGCGGAGCCTTTGCATTGTCGTCGGTGCTGACACCCTTCTTCCTTGGAACGGTGGGCGGCGCCCTCGCCGCTGAGCGCGTGCCGCCGGGCATAGCGGCCGGCGACCCCGTGACAAGCTGGATAAACCCGACCTCGATCACCAGCGGCTTCCTGGCTGTGGCCACTACCGCCTACCTGGCTGCCGTGTACCTGACCCATGATGCTAGAAGGGAAGGGAACCCGGAGCTAACCGAGGCCTTCCGGCGGAAAGCCCTGACCGCAGGCGTCGTCACAGGCGCCCTGGCGGTGGTGGAGCTTGTAGTACTCGCAGCGGATGCCCCCGGGCTGTTCCGGCAGCTGCTGACGCTGCCCGCACTGCCCTTTGCAACCCTGTCAGTAGCCGCCGGGTTCGCTTCACTAGTGTTGATGTGGCGTCGCAGGTTCCTGACCGTGCGCGTCTCAGCTGCCCTCGCCGTCACCGCCTTGCTATGGAGCTGGGGAATTGGACAATATCCCTTCGTACTTCCGGGCCTCACGCTGGCCGAGGCCGCAGCCACCGAAAACGTCCTTGCTGCCAACACAATTGCAGTGCTGCTCGCCGGAATTCTGGTGCTTCCATCACTTTGGTGGCTCTACTCCATCTTCCAACGCGACCAGTTTCCCCGGGCCAACGAACCCCACCAGTAGGGCCAGCGGTACTGAAGCCGGAAGCCGCTACTTCTCGCTGCTTTCGGAACGCCGGTAATGGCGGTTCCGTCAACCTGCCGGACACGAGCGGTAGCCCATCGCATATGTGCCACGGCCTGTGGCACATATGCCGGTCGGTAGGGGTGAGGCATGGTGTCCTGAGAAATCGATCTGCCAGCGGACGACGCGGACCTGCTGGAGGAGCTGAAGGCCCGGATCTCTGGTGCCAGGATCCAAGCCCAGAGGACTGGCAACATGCTGGTCATCGAGTTGTATTGGTCGCTGGACAGGGACATCATGCTGAGGTGATTTCCAGCTGAAGGGACCCTGCCGGCAATAGCTGGCAGCGTGCCGTCCGATATGGCCGGCCTCGGGTGCGCGGTGTGCGTGACGCCGTTCTGGTTCGGACGAAGGGGCGTTCGCCAACGTAGTCCGGATCAATAGGGAAGCTGTCCCCGAGGGCCATGGGCTTCGGTATGTAGTCGTCAATCGCCACGCCGATAGCCTTCCAGCCCGTTTAGGGGTCCGTCTGTTCCAGGAACATCTCGATCGCCGGGTGCTGGCGGACGATGGTCCGCAGCCCTGTCGCCATGTCGGTGTGCACCTTCGATCCCCGCGTCCCCGCGCACGGCGTCCAGAGTGCACTGGCTCGCTGGGGCGCGGCCGCCCATCTGTCTGTCGCTCTGCTGTTATGGCTGGTTGAGTTCCTCGCGCCAGCCGGCTTCCTTTTGGAGGAACTCGTTGTCGGCGAAGTCTTCAAAGTCGCTCATATCGGTCACGCGGCGGACTTCGAGCTTGTTGCCCGGGCCCAGGGGACACCGGCTGGCCCACTCGACGGCTTCTTCCTTGCTGGCGGTCTGGATGATCCAGAAGCCGTTGAACAGTTCATGGGTTTCCCCGTACGGGCCGTCAGTAACAACGGGGTTGTCGCCCGAAAAATCAACTACAAAAGCTTCGCTCATGTCATCGGTCAGCCCTTCCCCGGCAAGCAGCACCCCGGCGTTCATGAGCGATTCGTTGTACGCTCCCATGGCATTGATGATCTGTTCGATGTCGGCCGTTGCGTAAGCCTTCTTTGCCTCGTCCGTGGCGCGCATGATCAGCATGAACTTCACTGTTCTACTCCTTCGTCCCGGGAACGCCTGATGCATCCTTCTACTGTTGCGTCGAACAGGCAAGCGCCGGATCGACAACGATCAGAAAAATTCTTTTTCAAAGACGCCTGATCGCAAAGAACCAATCCGCTTCTCATTCGTTCGGCTCGTCCGCAGGGGCCTTGCGGACGGGCTGGTCTTCGTCTTCTGCAACCTGGTCGCGGCGGACACGCTGCGGGGCGCCCACCAGATCGGCGGGTACAGGAGGATCCTTCTCATCATCAGCTGTCATGAGGCTCATCCTATGGGTAACGAAGGGCTGCGGTAGCCGTTCACCCAAGGCGCGCCCCTCCAAGCCTGTGCGCAGGACTCGAGCAACCGGCGTGTTCTGTCGTTCATGCTCGAGTTCCCGCAGGGGGGGCGGTGTCGTTACTGCGCCGAACTTCAGGGGCTTCTGCCGCGTGGAGCAGGACGACTGGCTTCCTGATGAGATCAGCCGTTTCGGAAACCAGGTCAATTTCGTATCGAGGAAGTCATTCGTCGGAAACGCGGGCGCAAACTTCAGCCCCTACTCTGAATTACCGGGGTCAACCCGTCGGCATGAACGGAGGAGGGGACGTGACGGAAGAACAAGCAATCGGAGTCGTACAGGACCTAACGAACCTTGCCGTTGGCGACGTTATTGAAGCCTGGCACGAAGGACGGTGCTACAACCGTGGAAAGGTGCTGCAGACGATCCCGTCCATGGGGATGTTCTGGATTCTGGACACCGGCAGCGGCACCCGCAAGCTCGTTGATTTCGAATCGCTGCTGGTCCGCCGCCTCCCAGTGGAAGAACCCCGAACCAGCCCTTCCGTGGCCTAACTTCTGGCCCCGGTGTGTCCGGCGCCAACCTGAATACTGACAGACCCGCTTTCTGCGCCCCATGCAGTAAGTTCCCCGCCTTATTCGTTCGCCGGTAATGGGGTTTCGTCAACCGGTGATAAGGGATCCGGCGACCAGCGGATCAGGACGCCATGGTAGTTCGGGTTGCCCTCATCAGCCGCGTGTGGAGCCCGGGATGGGGACCGCCCTGGAGCGCTTTCTGCAGACGCGGAAGGTGGAGCTCGATGTCCCTTGCGACGGCAGTGGCGGTGGTCCAGTTATCCAGCGCCAGGGCCAGCTCAAGTCCAGTGCACAGCTGGTTCATGTGCAGAGCTCCGACCAACCAGGATTTCGTCTTCAATCGCAGTGAGGCATCCAGCGCCAGATCCCTGTTGCGGGTGCCGACGGCGGACCTGATTTGCTCAACGTACCGGGGGAGCAAAGACCTATAGTCAGCGGTAAATGACTCTGCCGCCTCCAGGGAAGCCTGTCCCGCAAGTATTTGGAGATGCTGAATGTCCAGCGTCGGTCTGGCCCTGTTGTCCATATGTGCCCCCCCTGCGCAGTGTACAACTCGTTTCCCGCCCACGTCGGGTGTGGATCACGGCCCCAGATGCCAGAAGGCGAGTGATTTCTGTTGCCGTCAGCCTCTGTCCTGCTTTTGCAGGTCATAGCCAGAGTGCATGGCCGGCATCAAGGATGCCGCAGCGAACGCGCAGGATGAGGTCAAGATGCTGCAAGCCAACCACTCGAGACATGCCGTCCGAGGGTCCACGGCATCCGGATAGTCGGCGGACAGCGGTGGCCGTCCTGAGACTTGCCGAGGCCGGACCGATCAGGCGAAGGCCGGGGACGCACTCGCCGTTGCCAACCCACAGGCGTAGATTTAGTAGCCAGGTTGCAGTTTGGTTCGTGGTTTTATGAGGAGCCAGAGTTGGCTGGATGGAATGCAGACAATGCGGCTGGATCCATGGGCGAAGGGGCCATAACCCTCGTCGCCGGCTCGTCCTTTTGTATCTCCTTGCCGAACGGGGACATCGTTCCGAGCCACCCCCACGGGGTGTTTCACCGGGACACCCGGATCCTGTCACGTTGGTCCATCGCTATTAACGGGCAGCCAGTGGAACCGTTGGGAGCCTGGAACCCTTCGCCCTACCAGGGCACCTACATGGGCAGGGCAGCGCGGGCCGATGGCCGCGCGGACACTCCACTGACCGTGGAGCGCAAACGCGAACTGGGGTCCGGCATCGTCGAGGACATCACCATTCACAACTATTCGGTCCGCCCGGCCTCCTGTGAACTGGCACTTGCCGTGGATGCTGACTTCGCGGACCTTTTCGAAGTCAAGGACGGCCGGCCGCAACGGCAGTGGGAACGAACAAGGACTGCCAGGGCCGGGTTGCTGAGGATCGAAGCGGTGTGGCAGGAAACCAGGAAAGAGATCGTGGTGCGGATGCGCGACGCCGAAGCCACCTCCGACGGTCTCCTCCTGCGAATGGACGTCCCCGCGCGGGGCCACTGCAGTGTCCGGGCCACCGTCCTGCCGCTGACAGCGGAAACCGAAGTTGATACAGAACTGCCCACGCTCGTCCTCTCCGCCGAGATCATCGCAGCACAGCAGGGACGGCAACGGGCATGGGATGCACACGTCCCAATGACCAGGGTCGGGAATCCGACCGTCGAACGAAGCCTCGCACGCAGCCATGACGACATCGGAGCGCTGCGCCTGGTTGACCCCGACCACCCTGACCGGATGGTCATCGCCGCCGGAGCGCCCTGGTTCATGGCGCTTTTTGGCCGCGACTCACTCCTGACCTCCTTCATGTACCTTCCCGTCGACCCGACGTTGGCCTTGGGCGCCCTGCAAACACTGGCCGACCGGCAAGGACAGAAAACGGACCCGCTGACCGAAGAGCAACCGGGCCGGATCCTGCATGAGGTCCGGCTCGATGTCGGCACCGGCCTGGCCCTGGGAGGCCGGTCAGCCTACTACGGAACCGTGGACGCCACCCCGCTGTTCGTCACGCTGCTGGGCGAAGCCCGGCTCTGGGGACTCCCGGCCGACGACATAGCCGCACTCGTGCCCCACGCCGACCGCGCCCTGGACTGGATCCAAAACTACGGCGACCGGGACGGCGACGGGTTTGTCGAGTACGAACGCCTCAATGACCAGGGGCTCATCAACCAGGGCTGGAAAGACTCCTGGGACGGCATCAATTTTGCCGACGGCCGGCTCGCTGAGCCCCCGATCGCCCTGTGCGAGGTGCAGGGCTACGTCTACAGCGCCCTCATGGCACGGGCCCGGATAGCGTACGACGACGGCGACAATGCCCTCGCCCTCGATCTCCGGCACCGTGCCGGGCTCCTCAAAAAACAATTCAACGAACAGTTCTGGATACCAGACCGCGGATACTACGCCGTCGCCTTGGACGGCGAGAAGAGACCGGTGGATGCCTGCGCATCAAACATGGGCCACTGCTTATGGTCAGGCATAGCCGACACCGACAAGGCCGCTTACGTTGCGCACCGGCTCCTTTCAGCGGAGATGTTCAGCGGCTGGGGGGTCCGCACCCTCGCCACCGACATGGGCGCCTACAACCCCGTCAGCTACCACAACGGCTCAGTCTGGCCGCACGACAACGCGCTCATCGCGGCAGGACTGATGAGGTACGGCTTCGTGAAGGAAGCCCAACTGATCGCCACAGCGCTGATGGACGCCGCCGAACACACCAACAACCGACTGCCTGAACTGTTCTGCGGATTCAGCCGGTCCGATTGCCCCGTACCGGTCCCGTACCCCACCGCCTGCGCTCCCCAGGCCTGGGCATCAGCGACACCGGTGATGCTCGTACGCACCCTCTTGCGCTACGCCCCGCACATACCAGACGGGCTGTTCTGGATGCAGCCGGCATTGCCACTATCCTGGGGCACCCTTCACAGCGAGAACCTGCCACTAAAGGGCGGACGGGTCACCATCGACGTGACCGGAACCCGGGTGAACGGCGTGGACGGGCTGCCCTCCGGTGTGGTCTTCCGAAACGGGACCCGGCCGCAGGCCGAAGACTTCGCCGCATCCTAACCCGCCATTACCGTCACGGTGATGTGCACAGCCTTGTAGATGGCCTGGAAGGCACTTGGAGGCTTTACCGTGGTCGCATGGCCACATCATCACTTGACGCTCTCCCGAGGATTGGAATTCCCGCCACTCGCGCCTTGCATGCTGCCGGTTATATCACTCTCAGGGGACTTGCCGGGGCGTCCCGGGCGGACCTGGCAAAACTCCATGGAGTCGGACCCAAAGCGCTCCAGATCATCGAGACGGCACTGAAGGAACACGGCTTAGCCTTGAGGTAGACCTGAGCTATAGGTTCCCCGACTCCCGAATCACACAACGTGCACCTTCCGCGGTCCGGGACGACTGTCCGGGCGCCTCTCGTTCCCTGGGTGGTGGACGGCGCAGGCTTGCCGATGACGGACCTGGACCTGACGTCCCATTGCCCACCTCCTTATGGCCGTTACCAGCGGTAACGGCGGTGTGGAGAAAGGGCCACGAACGCCTTTCGACTGCCCCCGAAACGCGCTCCGGAATTACGCTCCCGTGACCGGAATCCTTGCCGATTAACGGTTGCACGAAGAACCGGAAACATCCCTCGTTTCGGGCCTGTGGCGCTCCTACGCTGGAGTCACCCCATCACTCACACCCGAAAGGTGTACCCCATATGAAAAAACTAAGTGCCTGGCTGACAGCCACCATTGTGGCTCTCGGACTGGGCCTGCTGGCTCCAGGGCCCGCCTCCGCAACCCCTTCCTACTGCGGACTGGTATGGAGCTCCCTCGGCAAATCGAACCAGGCCATGAGCGGCGCATCGGTAACCAACATACGCTCGGGACAGCACCCCTGCTTCGACCGGCTGGTCATCGACATCAAGGGAAAAGCAGCCGGCTACAACGTCCGCTACGTCTCAAAGGTCGTGCAGGACGGATCCGGACATCCAATCAAATTGAGGGGCGGCGCCTTCCTGCAGGTTACCGCCAACTCACCCAGCTACGACAACGCAACTGGCAGGGCCACCTTCACGCCGGCCAATCGTTCCGAGGTCACCAACGTTTCGAAGTACCAGACATTCCGGCAGGTTGTCTGGGCAGGCAGCTACGAAGGCTACACCACCCTGGGCCTCGGCGTCCGCGCCCGGCTGCCCTTCAAGGTCCACGCCCTGCCCGGCCCCGGCAACGGAACCAAGCTCGTAATCGACGTCGCCCACCATTGGTGACACCAGATGTGACAGCCGCCAAAGTTTGACATCAAAAAGTCAGGCATGCCGGTGCCCTGCTTCCGACCGGAGGCGGGGCGCCGCTTTGCCCGCACCGTGCGGCTAGGCCTGATCCACCAACTAGCATCTCCGACTGTCGGCGAGCCTTGGGACCCGGACAGGAACAGGTCACCCCGCATCCATGCCGGACCGCCGTCGCAGGATTCGTGGGGCGGATGCGATAACGCCGGCGCCGGACCGTGGCGGCAGGTCGGTGCCGGGCCGGCGATCAACTTTTGCCAGATGATCATCATGCTTACTATTGAGTCGCATGAGGCGCATCGGTATGGGAGCCCTTCGCTGGGGAGGGCTGACCGGCGCCGGAATGGAGCTTGAACGTGAGCAACGAACAGGATCTGACCCCGCTGACCGATGAAGAACTGCTGGCGCAGCAAGGCGCCGCCCTGCCTGACAAGGAAGTCGCCTCCGTGCTGGACCTGAATGCGGACCTCGACCTTGGCATTGACGCGGCAGCACCAATTGACCTTGCCGTGGCAGCCAACGCCAATGTCGCAGCCCCGATTGATGCCGCGGCCGCGGCCAATATTCTCTCGTTCGGCTCGGAGGCGCAGGCGCTCTCCGACCAGGGGGTCATCATTAATCAGGGCATCACCGCGGACGCTACCGCGGAATCGGCACAGGACAGCACAATCGACCAGGGCAATGACACTGTCGATGACGGAACCGCCACGGAGGAACCGGCCGCTGACGGGCTGCTTCCCGGCAGCGGAACAACGGACCTGGGTGCGCTGCCTACCGATCCGGCTGCTGCCTTGGACGGCGATCTGTTGAACGTCAATGTGGATCTTGCCGCAGATGCCGACATCGCCGCGCCGATCAACGGTGCGGTGGCGGCGAACGCAAACGTTGCTGCACCGATCGACGCAGCCGTGGCCGCGAACATCGGCTCGATCGACAGCAGCGCCACCGCTGTCTCCCAGCAGGACGCCATCATCAACCAAGGGATCGAGGGCGCAGCCACGGCGACCGCCGACCAGCAGTCCGACCTGCAGCAGTAAACCAGGATGGCTACCGCGCACGGCGGACCGTTCACCCAGAGCGGCCCGCCGTCTCCTGCCACGCCTCAGGGTCCTGCCGCCCGACCCGGAGGCGTTCCGGAATATCCCGTACGGGCCGAGGGCGTGCAGCTGCTGGGTGAGGCGAAGGACTCCGGCTACCTGGAACCGCCCTCCCTGGTCCGCAGGGCCGACGGTCAGGCCCTGCACCTGACCCGCTTGCTGTACCTGGTGATGGAGGCAGCGGACGGGACCCGCAGCATCGAGGACATCGCCGGCGACGTGACGCCGGCCTTTGGCCGGCTGGTCAGTGCCGAGAACGTGCGCGCTCTGATCCGGACGCAGCTGCTCCCCCTTGGCCTGCTGCGGCTCGCTGACGGCTCCGAGCCGGAAGTGAAACGCGCCGATCCCCTACTGGGAATGCGCCTGCGCTACACCGTCACCGATACGACGCGGACGGCCAGGATTACCAGGCCCTTCGCTGTCCTGTTCCACCCGCTCATCGCCGTTCCGGTGGTCGCTGCATTCCTGGCTGCATGCGGGTGGCTGCTGCTCAGTAAGGGACTTGCCTCGGCAACGCATAACGCCTTTGCCAACCCCGGGTTGCTCCTGCTCGTCTTCCTCGTGACCGTCCTGTCGGCGGGGTTCCACGAGTTCGGGCACGCCGCCGCCGCGATGAGGGGCGGTGCCACACCGGGAAGGATGGGCGCGGGCCTGTATCTGGTGTGGCCTGCGTTCTTCACGGACGTCACCGATTCCTACCGGCTGGGCCGTGGCGGACGGCTCCGCACAGATCTTGGCGGCCTCTACTTCAACGCGATCGTGGCCGTCATCATCATGGGCATCTGGTGGCTGACCAACGACGACGCGTGGCTGCTGGTGATCGCCACGCAAGTGCTGCAGATGGTGCGGCAGCTCCTGCCGCTGCTGAGGTTCGACGGCTACCACATCCTTGCCGACGCCACCGGCGTGCCCGACCTGTTCCAGCACATCAAACCCACCCTCCTGGCGCTCCTGCCCTGGCGCCGGAACACCCCGGAAACCCGGGCGCTGAAGCCGTGGGCCCGTGCCCTGATCACGGTGTGGGTGCTGGTGACCGTCCCACTCCTGTTGCTGAGCCTGGTCCTGATCGTGCTTGCGTTGCCGCGGCTGCTCGCCACCGCGGGGGCCGCCGGGGCCGCACGCTACGCGCAGGCTACCGGCAGCCTGGCAGCCGGTGACTTCACCGGAGGTGCGGCGAACATGCTGGCGATGGTGGCTATCGCCCTGCCGGTCCTGGCAATCCTGTACATGCTGCTGCGGCTGGCCCGCCAACTGCTGCAGGCCATCCTGAAACGGACCAAAGGCAACACCCTCCGGCGCGGAACGGCCCTGGTGACTATCGCGGCAATTCTTGCCGGGCTCGCCTGGGCCTGGTGGCCTCGGCCGGAAACCTACCGCCCGGTTCAGCCATACGACCGCGGGACCCTGCTGGACGCCGTCCCCACCGCCCTGTCGGGGCCCGGTTCGGCGGGACTGGTGGAAGGCCGCCAAGGCGGGACCGTGGCCCTGTGGCCGGACGGGGCGGAACTGCCGACCCGGGAAAAACCGCAGCTGGCCCTGGTGCTGGTGCCCCGCCCGGACGCCGGAACGCCGCCGGACGAGGCGTCCCGAACAACCGTCGAAGACGGGAACCAGGTGGCGCCGTCATGGGTGTTTCCCTTCGACAAACCCCAGGCGCCCTACGGGGACGGCAACCAGGCGCTGGCGGTCAACACCACGGACGGGTCCGTCGTCTATGACATCGCCTTCGCCCTGGTCTGGGCGGACGACGGCACGCCCGTCGACACACGCAACGAGGCCTACGCCTTCGCCAACTGCACCGGCTGCGCAGCCGTTGCGGTGGGATTCCAGGTCGTGCTGGTAGTGGGGCAGGCGAACGTGGTTGTTCCCGAGAACCTGTCCGCGGCCGCGAACTACAACTGCGTATCCTGCCTCACCTATGCCCTTGCCAGCCAACTGGTGCTGACCCTTGACGGGCCGCTCAGCGCCGAGGGTGCAGCCAGGCTGCAGGCACTCTGGGAAGAGATCGCCGAGTTCGGACGCAACCTCCGCAACGTCCCGCTCACCGACATCCAAGCCCGGCTGTCTGCCTACAAGGAAATGATCACCGAGATCATCCGCACAGACCCCAGCACCGGAACACGGACCCCTGACACAACAGGCACCCAACCGACGTCACCAACCACCCCTTCGCAGACCCCGGACGGCGGGGAACCGCCCGCCCCTCCCGCGCCGGGGGACACCACGCCCGCCAGCCCAGTCCCGGCCGTTCCCGCACCCACGGTGCCGCCGGCACCGACGATATCCGGGACACCGGCGCCTACATCGACCACCACCCCGTCTCCGGGGCTCCCGCCAGCGGGCTAAGGCGCCGGCGCCGGAAACCGGAAGGGCTGGTCCTACTGATATCCGGGGCAGGGGACTTGCCTTGGTGATTTCAGCAGCGGCTGACGACCGGGACCGGCAGGCTAATTGGCACGGCGCCTGCCTTTCCAACGTCCCGGCGGACGCCTTCGGCGCCGGGACAGGCGACGGGCCAGGTCGATGGCGGCCCACAGACCGACGGCCACCGACAGGACGACAGAGCCGTAGACGAACAGCAGCCAGGCCAGGGTGCCCAGCGGAGGGCGGCTTCGGCTCGCCGCGGCCGGGAAGTACTGGCTCCGGACGACCCGGCGCAGGGATATCACCACCCATACTCCTTCAGCACGACCGTGGCGCTGCCATTTGCTGTAGGGCCGATGGAGAGGGGTCCACAGGTCATGCCGGGATCAGCCGTATGGAAACGAAGGGAACTTACTGATGAGGAAGCCATGGCGGCCCTTCCCGCTACTGGGATTGACGCCTACTGCTCGACTCCGTCACTTTAAGTCTCCTGACGTAGGTCATGTCAATAAGTCTGCTTTCTACCCCGAAGGCTCTCCGGCCCTGCCTGTCGCCCTGTCCGGACGGCAGCCGCGCCGGGGACGAAGTCCCTCGGCGGCCTCAGTGGGGCAGTGACCTCACCCTCCTGTTGGTCCTACCCAGGCGCTGAAGTCGCCCTTTCCTCCGCCGCCGCTATCGTCATCTTTGCCGCAGCGCAGGCAGCGCTTATAAAGGCTGCCGTCTTCGGTGTGTTCGACGTGCCACTCGTGCCGAATGTTCAGCTTGCACATCAGGGCCTTCAACATGACCTTCTCCGATCCGCGTAGTCAGCCGTCCTGGCATTTCAATGATGGCCCTGGTGGTGCCGCCGGAGAAGAAGGAACTGCTTGTACACCTGCCGGGCAGTCACTGCCCGGCCGCGAGCAGTGCCAGCAGCTAGTATGCAGGCGTGCCCAAACGGATGAGGTTCGCGGCGTTCAGGGGGAAGCAGTTCGAGGACGTGTACCTGCCCCACGTCACCGCCGTGAACAGCCTCGTTGAGTAGCTCCGGGAGGACGAGTCGCCGGCGGGGCGGGGCTGGGGCTCATATACATCGCTCCCCTTCACGGTGGTCAGAGGCAAAGACCCTGAAGTTCGCGCCGGGGAAGCGCGACGGGTTCCGGCCTTTGAGGAAGTCAGCGTGGAGCTTCGCAAAAGTCGCTAGGAGCCGGGCGCGCCGACCCCGGAAGATGGCGGCCCTGGTTGCAGGCTGGCGGCGGTGCATCAAGGGTACCGGCCTCGAGGGCTGGGCTCCTCTTCGAAAGCGTCGTCAGTGAGCCCGGTATCCCAAGAAACTCCACGGTCATTCCAAGAATGAATGCTGAAACTACTGGGGGCGGCGGCGGTCCACTAACCCACCCGGGGTCCTCGCTCCTCAACCAGTCCGCCGCTCGCCCCGCCAATGAGGGGATGGGCGTGACGAATGCCGCCGTTTCCCCTGATCGGAAGCCGCGCTCACAGCGGCAAGTTCCTGCGCTGATTCCCCGATGATCGGCCTAATGGGATACGACTACCCCCAGAAGGAACGGTTTTAGCATGCTGACGATCCGCCTCACAGTCTTCCGGTATTGACGATTGCGTTAAGTTACTAAGTACTCTTATTGTTTTTGGGAGTGTTAGGGGAAGGAAAATCATGATCGGTTTCATCGTTGCGGGTCTCGTGATCGGGGTACTGGCGCGGTTCATTAAGCCAGGCAGGCAGAATCTGAGCTTGGTCGCCACGCTGCTGCTTGGGCTGGCCGGTTCTGTCGTAGGAGGGGTTATCGCTAGCCTGCTGGGCACCGGGGACATCTTCGAACTGAACGTCCTTGGATTCATCGTTGCCGTCATCGCCGCCGTTCTTCTGATTGGCGTCGCGGAAGGGATCTCCGGCCGCAAGGGCGCCCGCCGATAACAAGATCACGACTGCCCCTGGCGGTTCAGCACCCCGGTGCCGGAGTTCCCGTCAGCTCAGGCACGGGTGCCCAAAACCGGACAGGGCCTGCCGAGAACCGGGGGAGGGGAGGCGCCTGGTGAAATCAGCGGCGGCTGACGACCCGGACCGGAACGCCATTTGGCGCGGCGCCTACCTTTCCAGCGTCCTGACGGACGCCTCCGACAGCGGGACAGGTGGCGAGCCAGGTCGATTGCAGCCACAGACCAAGGGCCGCCAACACGACGACAGAGGCGTAGACGAACAGCAGCCAGGCCCGGGCGCACAGCGGCGGGCGGCTTCTGCTCAGCAATGAAAGTCCGCCAGGATCCCGACTGACACAGAAGAGAACCACCCGCGTAAGTGGGGCCCAGACGGAAAGTACTGGCGCCGGCCTCCTGACGGGCTTGCACGGAGTTGGAGTCTCGCATAGCGGAGTAGTGGCCCTAGTCAATCATCACGAGCGATCTATATTTCAGTCAGACGGAAAAGGTCAAGTTCATCCCCGTCGTTGTGAGCGGAGAGGACGTCAGATTCATCTCTCCTCCCTTGGCCCTGACGAACTTCTATGAGATTGGCGTTCCGGGCAATCGGAGCTTGGACAGATTGCTTCGTCACCTTCACGGTCAGCCAGCCTTGGTACCAGTGGAACTGGGTGAAGTCCCGGTTTTGAACGCTCCCGATTCTAGCGACCCACCTAGAGACGAAAATGACGAGCTGTTTTCATGTGCCCTCGACTTGGCATCCCGAGGTGCAGTACAAGAAGCAGAAGAGAAGATTTTCCCCCTACTTGATTCCGGAGTCCCCGCCATTGCATCAAGGGCAGCGCACGCCATTGGAAAGATCCGACTGCAGGATGAACAATATTCGGCATCTACTAGTGCGTTTAGACGAGCGCTGGAATGGAGCGGCGACCCGATATTCACTGAGTTAGTAGCGGAAGACCTGCGTGTTGCTCTAGCTGTTATGAACTCGCACTATGGCGAGGGAGGGCCAGTTGAAGCATCGCTGTTTTGCTTTACATACGATCAATTATCGGCGTCACAGCGCGTAGAGAAGAAGCTGTGAAGCTCCAGTCGCGAGGGAACCAGGGTCTAGGATTTCGCATCGTCGATAACTCCAGCGGAGACAAGTCATTCAATCGGACTTTTTGCGCAGTGCTGCCCAGGCTTGGAAACCGCCGACAAGGTCAGTCGCATGGATCAGCCCTAGCCGTTGCAGGGTGTGTGCAGCGAGACTGGAGCTGTAGCCCTCATTGCAAACGACCACGATCCGCCGGGCGGGGTCGTCGGCGATCGCGAGCCGGTGGGGGCTGGAAGGGCCGAGCCGCCACTCGAGAACGTTTCGGTCAATGACGACCGCTCCCGGAAGATCACCGTCGCGGTCTCGCTGATCGACCGGCCGTGTGTCTACGACAAGGGCGCCCGCTGCCATCTCCCGCTCAAGATCCGACGCGTGAACACGCTCGAGCCCGCTGCGGCTCTCAATCAGTAATTCGTTGATCGTAAGAGTCCCGGGGGAACCGCTCTGATCTGAACTGCTTTGGCCGGTCGCGGCGCCGTCGTCTGAGAAATGACACTGCTTCACCGTTTTCCTCGCTTGCCTGCTGATTGCTCGGTCGTTTCCACTATGAAGCGAAATGATGGGCTATTTTGGTCGTCAATTTCAAGGCTATGGAGGGAGCCAGTTCAACGGAGATGCGATTGGAGGCGTTTGCGGAGGACGACTCAATCCGACGTCCAGCACGGTGGTTGTTTTGAGGTGCGGGCTTGTTCGCCATGGATTTGTGGGAATGAAAGACAGGCGGCAGTGGCTCGCGTTTGTCCTGTGCCTGCTGATCCCTCTGACCGGCAGTGCGGGGTGCGCCTATGAATACCCCGAACCCGCGCATACCCCAACAACTGGCTCCGCGCCCGTTTACGCACCGGCAGCTGACCCGACGCCACGTACCAGCTACCGCGAAGCCCTACAGTGCTCCGGAGGTACTGGAGCGGGAAGCTGGGAACTACGCTGAGCTGGACCGGCTCCTTGAGTCAGTGCCGGGTCCGGTCCTCCTTGCCGATGTAGGGCCGTTGGACGGGCCTCTCAGGGGTCTTGACGGCATCGAGAAGGTGCCTGCGGCCGGGCAGTACACGGTCACCGCCGCCTGTGTCGGCGCGTCCGCCGCGACGGTCGCCGTCGGACAGGAGAATCCAGGTGCCCCCTTCCGGCCGATGGAGCTCGCGCTGGATCGCGCCGTTGCCGCTGGGGCTTAGCCGCAAGGACGTAGTGCAACTGCACGAGGCCATGATGCGCCTCATTGCAGCGACCAGGGCTGTCCCGGTGCCGTAAACAGCAAGGAAAACAGCCTGCTCGCAGCTGGGGCGAGGGGTTGTCTTTTAGCTGTAGGGTGGGGCAGTGCAAGCAGGGAAGGAATGCCGTAGCACTGTCCGGTCCGCGGGCGCGGAGCTGGCCGTGTTCGAATATGGGCCACCTCCAGGAAACGGCGTTCCCAGTCTGCTTCTCGTGCACGGATACCGGGATGACCACCGGCTTTATCTTCCGGTCATCGCCGAACTGGCCGCAGCCCACCACATCATCACCTACGACACCCGCAACGCCGGGATGTCCTCAGTGCGGCACGCTCCTGATGACTTCACTCTCAACGCCCTGGTGAACGACGCGGCAACCGCTTCCCCGCCGGAGAGGTAACGGCCCCGGAGTCGGTACATTTGCCCGTTGCCGTAGTGGTTCCCCTCAAGGATCCCTTCCTCTCACCACACCTGAGGGAGGGGCTGGGGTCCTGGGTCAGTGACCTGACCGTCATTCACGTCGACGGCGGGCACTGGTGGCCTGCCACCCATCCCAGGAATTCGCGCACCTCCTGCGGGGTCGATGAAGCCCCAGAGGGCAGGCCCTGTCCTGCTCGGGGCGCCGCCTAAGACAGCACCGCCGGTGGGAAGGCGGCTCGCTTGGCCGCCTCTACTGCAAGGCGGGTGTCCTCGTCCACAAGATCGGCATTGATAGCAGTGGCTGCCTTAACTCCTGCCGAGGCTGCTGTTATCACTTCTGCCGTTGGGTCACAGATATTGCCGGCAGCCCATACGCCCGCAGCAGTCGTCAGACCATTGGGGTCCGCGCCCAAATGCCGGCCCTGCGCGGCGCCGTCTGCCTGCTGCAGTCCGAGCGACTGAAGCACCGGCGACTCGGTCCTGGCGGTGGGTTTCACGACGAGGTAGTCGCAGGCGACCGACTGGCCGGATGCCACGCGCAGTCCCCTGAGGGTGTCCTGCGATATTTCCAACGCAGCCACGCGTCCTTTGACGACGCGGATTGACCGGGCCTCAAGCTGTTCACGGTCTCCGGAATCGAGGTCCTCCAGGAGGTGCTGAAAGAAAGTGACGTTGCCGCTCCACTGCCGGAAGAGCAGTGCCTCCTGCACCGCCGCGGGTTCCGTGGCAAGAATTCCTATGGCCCGATCGCGGATTTCCCAGCCGTGGCAGTACGGGCAATGCAGCACGTCGCGGCCCCATCGTTTGTTGATGCCAGTCACCTCCGGCAACTCATCCTCAAAGCCGGAAGCGATGAGCAGGCGCCGCGAACGGAGGCTCCGCCGGTCCTGCAGCTCAGTGATGAAAATGCCGGCTTCTTTGCGTGCCGAGACGGCCCGCCCCTGCAGGATCTCACCACCGTATGCCCGGACTTCCGTGCGGCCAGCCGCAAGAAGCTCGCCAGGCGGCAGGCCCTCATGGGCGAGGAACCCGTGCACCTCCGGGGAACGGCCGTTCCGTGGCTCACCGGCGTCGATGACCACCACGGAACGCAGTGCCCTGCTGAGAGTCACAGCCGCGCTCAGGCCGGCTGCTCCTCCTCCGACAACCACGACGTCATAGATCTTTTCCGGTGCCATGCGGTCCCCTAACCAGCTTCGCTTCATACGTTTCCGTACCCTCTGCATACCGCCACTAAGAGGAGCATCATAAGCATACTTATCAATCCCTTGCCATGCCGGCCTGACCCAGTCCTTTAGGCGTAGACAGAACGGTCTGTCTACGTGCATCGAGACGATGTATTATCCGTGTGTGCAGACCCCAGAGAGCCGGGCCGAGGAGCCCAAGCGCCTTGCGGCGGACGGGCCTCGGGAGAAGATTGTTGCCGTCGCCTACGAGCTGTTTGCCCGCCGCGGGATCCGCGATGTGGGAGTCGACGAGCTGATCCGTGCTTCAGGAGTGGCCAAGGCAACCTTCTACAGGCACTTCCCCTCCAAGGACGACGTCGTCCTGGCCTTCCTCGAGCAGTGGTACCTGGAACGGACGGCGGCGATCCAGGAGGCGATCGCCCGGCATGCGACCAGCGACGGGGCAGCCGTGCTGACCATCTTCGACGTCTTCGACGATTGGTTCCGCCAGGGCGCGGCGCAGGTCGGCTCGTTCCTGCACGTGATGATGGAAATGGGCCCCGAGCATCCCCTCGGCAAGGTGAGCATCGAGTACCTGGACAAAACGCGGCAGGAGATCGCCGAACTTGCAGAATCCGCTGGCCTGGACAACCCCGACGACTTCGCCTGGTCCATCCACATCCTGCTTAAAGGTGCCATCGTTGCCGCGGCCGAAGGTGACCCCCACGCCGCTGCCCGCGCCAAGGCCATGGCCGCGCTGCTCATGGACGACCGCCGGTCCTGACCGGAGGCGGCTTGAAGGACAGCAGGCCACCCGCCGTCGTAGCACACGGACACACGAAGCAATGTTTCGGCGACTCGCCCGTAACCTGTTTAGATGCCTCGTTTTGCTCTTGATATAGAATCCGTCGCCCGCCCTGCCCGTTCGCAGGAACTCCTGGACGCCGTGAACCACCGGGTCGTCATCGCCGACGGTGCGATGGGCACCATGCTGCAGGGCCGCGAGCTGTCGCTCGAGGTGGATTTCCAGGGCCTGGAAGGCTGCAACGAGATCCTCAACCACACGCGCCCGGACGTCATCGCCGACATCCACGACGCGTACTTCGCCACGGGCATCGACGCGGTGGAAACCAACACCTTCGGCGCCAACTGGTCCAACCTCTCCGACTACGGCATCGACGACCGCATCACCGAACTCGCGCTGAAGGGCGCGAAGATCGCCCGCGAGCGTGCCGAGGCGGCAGAAGAAACGGACGGCCGGATGCGGTGGGTCCTTGGCTCGATGGGGCCGGGCACCAAGCTCCCCAGCCTCGGCCACACCAGCTACGACTACCTCAAGCAGACGTTCGCCCTGCAGGCCGAAGGCCTCATCGACGGGGGAGCGGACGCATTCCTCATCGAGACCAGCCAGGACCTCCTGCAGACCAAAGCCGCCGTCAACGGCTGCAAGCAGGCCATCGTGGCCCGCGGCATCCGCCTCCCGATCTTCGTCGAGGTGACCGTCGAAACAACCGGAACCATGCTGATGGGCTCCGAAATCGGCGCCGCGCTCACCGCGCTCGAACCGCTCGGCGTCGACGCCATCGGCCTGAACTGCGCCACCGGCCCCGACGAGATGAGCGAGCACCTTCGCCACCTCTCCAAGCAGTCCTCCGTCGCGATCGCCTGCATGCCCAACGCCGGCCTGCCGGTGCTCACCGCCGACGGCGCGCACTACCCGCTCTCGCCTGCCGAACTCGCCGCCTCCCACGAACAGTTCGTGCGGGAGTTCGGCCTGGGGCTCGTGGGCGGCTGCTGCGGTACGACGCCGGAGCACATGGCCGCCGTCGTCGAACGTCTTGCCCCCTTCCGCACCATAAGCAACGCGCCCGACGGCGGCGCTGCCGCCGGCAGCGGGAACGGCACGGGCAGCGGGAACGGCGCCGCCCGCGTCCCCACCGAGCAGGACCCGGGCATCGCTTCCCTGTACCAGCATGTGTCGTTCGACCAGGACGCCTCCTACCTGGCCATCGGTGAGCGCACCAACGCGAACGGTTCCAAGGCGTTCCGCCAGGCGATGCTCGAAGAGCGCTGGGACGACTGCGTGGATATCGCCCGCGAGCAGATCCGCGTCGGCGCGCACCTGCTCGATGTCTGCATTGACTACGTGGGGCGCGACGGCGTCGCCGACATCAAGGAGGTGGTCTCGCGTTTCGCGTCCGCTTCCACCCTCCCGCTCGTCATCGACTCCACCGAACCGCCCGTCCTGCAGGCCGGCCTCGAACTCATCGGCGGCCGCCCGGTGGTCAACTCCGTCAACTACGAGGACGGCGACGGCCCGGACAGCCGCTTCGCGCGCATCATGCCGCTCGTCAAGGAACACGGCACCGCCGTGATCGCCCTGACCATCGATGAGCACGGCCAGGCGCGCACCACAGACGGCAAGGTGGCCATCGCCTCGCGCCTCGTCGACGAACTGGTGGGCGAATGGGGGATGCGCGTCGAGGACATCATCGTCGACTGCCTGACCTTCCCCGTGGCCACCGGCCAGGAGGAGACGCGACGGGACGGCATCGAAACGATCGAGGCGATCCGCCAGATCACTGCGAAGTACCCCGGCATCAACACCACGCTCGGCGTCTCCAATGTGTCCTTTGGCCTGAACCCTGCCGCGCGCATCGTCCTGAACTCCGTGTTCCTGCACGAGGCCGTGCAGGCAGGACTGACCAGCGGCATCATCGACGCCGCCAAGATCGTGCCGCTCGCCTCCCTGCCCGAAGAGCAGCGCCAGGTGGCCCTGGACCTCGTGTGGGACCGCCGCGAATACGACGCTGACGGCAACACCACCTACGACCCCCTGGCCCGCATGCTGGACCTCTTCGCCGGCGTCGACACCGCAGCCCTCAAGGACCAGCGCGCCGCGGAACTCGCCGCGCTGCCCACCGGTGAACGCCTGCAGCGGCGCATCATCGACGGCGAAGGCAAGGGCCTCGAGGAGGACCTCGACCTGGCGCGCAGCGAGGGCATGACCGCGCTCGGCATCATCAACGACCACCTGCTCGAAGGCATGAAGGTGGTGGGTGAACGCTTCGGCGCCGGCGAGATGCAGCTGCCGTTCGTGCTGCAGTCCGCCGAGGTGATGAAGAACGCGGTAGCCCTGCTCGAACCGCACATGGAGAAGTCCGACTCCTCGGGCAAGGGCACCATGGTGATCGCCACCGTCCGCGGCGACGTACACGACATCGGCAAAAACCTCGTGGACATCATCCTCACCAACAACGGCTACAACGTGGTCAACATCGGCATCAAGCAGGGCATCGCCGAGATCATCGCCGCCGCGGAGGAGCACGACGCCGACGTGATCGGCATGTCCGGGCTGCTGGTGAAATCCACGGTGGTGATGAAGGAGAACCTCGCGGAGCTGCAGTCCCGCGGCCTGGCGAAGAAGTGGCCGGTAATCCTCGGCGGGGCTGCCCTGACCCGCGCCTACGTGGAGCAGGACCTGGCGGAGCAGTTTGACGGCGTGGTCAGGTACGCCAAGGACGCCTTCGAAGGCCTGGGCCTCATGGAACCGCTGGTCCGCGTGGCCCGCGGCGAGTCGCCGGATGACGTCGGCCTTCCGCCGCTGAAGAAGCGCATCCACCGCGGGGGCGCGAAGCTCACTGTGACCGAGCCGGAGGCGATGCCCGGCCGTTCCGACGTGGCATCCGATAACCCTGTGCCTGCGCCGCCGTTCTGGGGTACCCGCATCGTGCGCGGTGTTGCGCTGCACGACTTCGCGGCCTTCCTGGATGAGCGTGCCACCTTCATGGGGCAGTGGGGGCTGAAGCCCGGCCGCGGCGAGGGCGGCGCCACCTATGAGGAACTGGTGGAACGCGAGGGCCGGCCGCGCCTGCGGTATTGGCTGGACCGCATCCTCGCCGAGGGAATGCTCGACGCGTCCGTCGCGTACGGCTACTTCCCGGTGGTTTCCGAAGGGGAACAGGTGGTGGTGCTGCACCACGCGGAGGATCCCGACGGCGTGCTCGGCACCCCGGGCCTCCTCGCCACGGACGGCGGGTCAGGAGGACCGATCGGTACCGAGCGGCTGCGTTTCGACTTCCCGCGCCAGCGCCGCGACAAGCACCTGTGCCTCGCCGACTTCGTGCGGTCGCGCGAATCCGGGACGATCGACGTCCTGCCGGTGCAGCTGGTCACCGCCGGTGCCAAGATCGACGAGGTGCTTGCGGAGATGTTCGCGGGGAACCACTACCGCGACTACTACGAGCTCAACGGGCTGGTCATGCAGCTCACCGAGGCGCTCGCGGAGTTCTGGCACGCGCGCGTCCGCTCGGAGCTGGGTTTCGCCGCCGAGGAACCGAAGGACAAGGCAGGACTGTTCAAGCTCGACTACCGCGGTGCACGCTTCTCGCTCGGATACCCCGCGTGCCCCGAGATGGAGGACCGCCGCAAGGTGGTGGAGCTGCTGCGTCCCGAGCGCATGGGTGTGATCCTGAGCGATGAGCTGATGCTCCAGCCCGAACAGTCCACCGACGCGTTCGTGTTCCACCACCCGGAGGCGAAGTACTTCAAGGTGTAAGGCGAAGCCGGTCTTTGGCCTAGATGGACAGGGTCTGCGTGGCTTGAGCCTGCATGGCCTGCCCGCTTCCGCCGAAGACCGGCTTTACCCGCCGCAGCGCGGCAAGGATCGCCCGCCCCACCACACAGATTCCGATGATCGTGGTGACGGCGCGCAGCGTGTCCCAGCCGGCCGTGGAGGTCAGGAGCGAGTAGAGCAGGAAGCTGCTGAGGTTGGTGCCCAGCGGAGCGCCAGGGACGTAGGAGATGCCCGTGCCGGCGCCGACGGCGAAGGGCCAGAACCACAGGTTCGTCAGCAGGCCGAACAGGTAGGACGCCAGGGCCCCGTAGCCGCACAGCATCCACAGCTCCGCTTTCCCGCGCACCCGGCGGGGGAGCAGGCCGGCCCCGGCGCCCACCCACGCGCAGGCGAAGATCTGGAACGGCGTCCACGGTCCGATGCCGCCCCACAGCGCACTCGAGACGGCGATGGTGGCGGCACCGAGGAGCAGACCGAAACGGGCACCGAAGGCGCGGCCGGCCAGGATCAGCAGAATAAAGACTGCCTCAACGCCCCCGACGCCGGTGCTCGCCACCCGCACCACCGAACCGACGGCGGCCAGCACGCCGAGCAACGCGACAGTGTGCGCGGAGCGCACCGAGCCGTCGAGGGACACCACGACGGCGACGGCGGCAAGGGGCGCTATTGCCAGCGCCGCGTAGGGTGTGGCGGCGGCGGCATCCTCCGGGAGGGCCGTCGCGAGCAGCGGCCAGCAGAACGTGGCCAGAGCCAGGAGGTTTGCTGCCGCGAGAACCGCAACTTCGACAGCCCGTGGCATCCGGATCCGGCGGGTTTTTGCCCTTCCCTGCATATCCGTTGGTTGGGGAGAGACCCAAGGCTTCCGTGCAGTGCCTGCCGCTGCTGTGCCCGCCGGGGAGGTGGCCGTCAGCGCCGTAGCTGCTTCCGGGGGAGCGTTGAGAGGCGGTTCGACGGCGCCGGGTAGGACAGCGCTGGGCGACACTGATGAGGGGGTGACGCCGTCGTGCATCGGCAGGATCCGGGCGCCGAGGCCATGGGCGAAATCAACATCGTGCGTGGCAATCAGGACCGCCGCACCGGCATCCGCTGCGGCCCGCAGCGCCGCCGAGACTGCGGTGCGCGCCGCAGGATCGAGGCCGCGCGTCGGCTCATCGATCAGGAGCACCTGGGGATCGTCCATGGTCTGCAGCGCGATGGCAAGGATCCTGCGCTCGCCGGCAGAGAGGTCCCGGGGATGCTCGTGCCCGATCGGCATCCGGGCATTTCCCCGTAGCCGGGCAAGGCGTGATTCCGCAGGCACAGGGTTTGAACCCCCCGGGCTTGAACGCCGCGAGTCACGCGCGTGGCGCCGCTCTGCCGCCCGGAGCTCCGCCGCCACGGTGTCCCTGGTGAAGAGGTCGTCAGAGGCGTCCGGAACGAGGGCCACGCGCCCGCCGCCGGCTGCGCCTTCAACGCGCGTCCCCTCAAGCGTGCCTTCACCCAGGGCAAGCGCCACAAGGAGCGATGACTTCCCGGCTCCGTTCGGCCCCACCAGGGCCACGACTTCCCCGCGGTGGAGGGTGAAGGATGCGTCGCGCACCAGCGGCTTGCCCTCGCGCTGCACCTCGAGTTTCGTAGCCGTCAGCACGGGCGCGTGCTCCGCCGGGTTTTCCCCTGCTTCCCCGGGCGTTGGATGGGGAACGGCCGTGGCCGGAGCGGAGGGTGCGACGCCGGGAACCAGGGTGCCGTCGTCGATGGTCCACCAGGAGTCGGCAATGGGCACGAGCGGCTTCGCCCGGTGCTCCGCCACGATGACGCAGACGCCCGCTTCGCGGGCCAGGGCGTTGAGCACGGCGATGACGCGGCCGCGTGCTGCGGAGTCAAGGTCGGCCAGGGGCTCGTCGACCAGGAGCAGGGCCGGGTGCTCCACCACCGCAGCGGCGATGGCCACGAGCATCGCCTCACCCGCCGAAAGCGTGCTGATGTTCCGGTCCAGCAGGGCCGACACCCCGATACGCTCCGCGACCTCCGATACCCGTGCCTTGGCGGCGGCTGATGCCACGCCGCGCAGTTCGAGGGCGAGGGCGATTTCGTCGCGGACCCGGGTGGTGGCGAAGGCGGCGCGCGGATTCTGCAGTACGACGCCGATGAGGCGGGCGGTGTCCCGCGGCGGCGTCGCGGCCCGGTCCGTTCCGGCGATGCACAGCGTGCCGGAAATGCCGCCGCCGTCAACGTGTGAGAGGAGGCCCGCGATGCCCCGCAGGATCGTGGACTTGCCGGAGCCGGTCGGCCCGGTTATGACCGTGATGGACCCGCTCGACGGCGTGAACGTGGGGACGCGGACCTGCGCGTCACCAATGCTGAAGTGTGCGTCCCGGACGAGCAGCGGTGCTTCATCGCCGCGGCCGGACTGGAGCGGCGACCGGCTCCCGAAGCCCCGCAGCTCCAGGGCTGCGGCGACCCGGCTGGCGTGCTCGAGGGTGCGCTCGAGCACGGGAACCAGCGCGCGGGGTCCGAAACGTTCGCCCCGCAGCCGGAAAGCCAGGCGCACGGAGCCCACGGCGTCGGAGAGCGCGGGCAGCGCTGCCCAGGCCACCACAAGCATCCGGGCCATGCCCTGCATGGGGCCGCCGCGGGCCAGGACGACGAAGCCACGGGCCACGTCCACGCAGGCGTTGAGGAGGCCGAAGCCGAAGATCAAGCCGGCAATCGGCAGGGCGGACAGGACCGCCTCCTCCAGGCCCTGGGCCGTTACCGGCCCGAAGAGGACCACATGGGCATACGGGGCAGGCAACGGGATCGCCGGTATGTCGAACAGAACCGAATCACCAATGCCTGCCCCGTTGAAAAGGATGCGGTAGATGACCCGCGCCGCGATGAAAACGACGGCGAGAGCCGCCCCTGCCCGTAACGGCGCGGGTCGAAAGGTCACGCCGTCGGTGCGGCCGGTGCGCCGTCGACCGTGTAGAGCAGCTCCAGGCTCTGTCCCGGGCTGACCTTCAGGGTGGCGAGGCCTTCCTGCGCGTATGCCCAGGGGCCGGATTCCGGCTTAACCCACAGGGACCAGTAGGCGAAGGCGGCAGGCATCTTCTTGCATTCCTCGCGGTACGTGCCGCCCTTGTGGGTGATGTCCAAGTCCGCGGCTGGCACGCCGTTCACCCGGCACACCAGTTCCTTGGGGTATTGGTCGGTGCCCTCGGTCTTCACCTTTGCCTCATCGAGCACCTTGGAAGCGAGAGTCGGCGCGTCCACGGGCACGCAGACGGATGTGTCGGCGGCAGCCTGCTTCAGGGCGCCCGAGTCGACGATCACCTTCACCCCGGCGCAGGGCTCGGTGGCCGCGCTGGATTCAGAGGCGGCGCTGGTGGAAGCCGCTGCTGTGGAAGTCGTTTCAGAAGCGGTTGGCTGGGTGGCGGCCGGCGAGGAGCAGGCGGCGAGGCTAAACAGGAGACCTGCGGCGGCGAGGGAGCTCGCGGCGGCGGTGCGAATCTTAGTCAGTGTCACTTGTTAAGGGTAGGACGTTGCCTGCCCGGAACCGGATGCCTTCGCGTTGTGTGACGTTACTTTGGCCCTCTTGACCGAAGTGAGCGCATGTGCCACATTGAACACAATGTTCATATTATGAACGCCCCCCGTGTGCATGATGACCGTCATGCATGATGAAAGGAAGCACATGACGAACGCACAAGTAAAAGTCCTCCGTTCGCTGGAGAACCTGTCCCTCGGCGACCTGGTCCTCAAGCCAACAGCCGTCAACGGCACCGAGCCGAAGGACGCGGCCGACAACGCCCTCACCGTCAACGCCAGCAGCGTGGACCTCGGATTCTGGGAGTGCTCGCCGGGCAGCTTCAAAACCGCCCGCCAGGGCGTCAACGAGGTCATCCTGGTGCTGGAGGGCAAGGGAACCCTCGTCTCCGACGCCGGCGAGCGGGTGGACCACAAGGCGGGCGACATGGTCCTGATCCCGAACGGCTGGAGCGGGGTCTGGGAAATCCACGAGCACTTCAAGAAGCAGTACGTCACCATCGCCGTCTAGTTGTATTGACCACGGACGTTAGTGACGCTCGGCGTGGTTCGGTGACATGAAGAAGACCTCCGGGTGGAGTGGGGCTTGTCTAGAGTCCAATTCCACGCACGGAGGTCTTCATGTCCCACCCTAACGCTCTTCTGACGCCCCGTGGCCGGCTGCAGCTCGCGCAGTGTGTCGTTGACCAATGTTGGAGTCTGCGCCGGGCCGCGGAACGGTTCCAGGTCTCGGTCCCGACCGCTGCGCGCTGGGCTGAGCGCTACCGCGAGCATGGACCGGAAGCAATGGAGGACCGCTCCAGCCGCCCGCACTCTTCGCCTCGGCGGACTGCCACGCGTACCGAGCGGCGGATCATCGCCCTCCGTGTGAACCGCCGGTGGGGCCCTGCCAGGATCGGTTATCTGCTGGGCATCCACCCCTCCACCGTCCATCGTGTGCTGTCCCGCTACCGGCTCGCGAAACTGGCCTGGCTCGATCGCGGCACCGGCAGGGTGATCCGCCGCTACGAACACGACAAGCCCGGGGACCTGGTCCACGTCGACATCAAAAAGCTCGGCCGTATCCCCAATGGCGGCGGACACCGGGTCCTGGGCAGGACCGCCGGGTGGAAGAACAAGACCGGCACCACGGCCAACCGCCGGCCCGGCTATCACTACCTCCACAACGCCGTCGATGACCACTCACGTCTTGCCTACAGCGAGATCCTCACCGACGAGAAAAAGGAAACAGCAGCAGCCTTCTGGTCCCGGGCCAATGCCTGGTTCAACGCCCACGGAATCACCGTCCAGCGCGTCCTGACCGATAACGGGAACTGCTACCGGTCCCGCGCTTTCGCTGAAGCCCTGGGCCCGGACATCAAGCACAAACGCACCCGCCCCTACCGGCCACAAACCAACGGCAAGGTCGAACGCTTCAACCGGACCATGCTCGAGGAATGGGCCTACATCCGCCCGTACCGCTCAGAGGCCGAGCGTGTCGCCGCTTTCCCCGACTGGCTCCATGCCTACAATCACCACCGATCCCACACCGCCCTCAAAGGTCAGACACCGGCCAGCCGCGTCACCAACCTCTCAGGTCAATACATCTAGTTTGGGCCGGGGAGCCTCAGGTCGGCATCAGTGGTCCTTCGGGCCGTTCCCCGGTTGAGCGCCAAATGCCCGCCCAGGAAACCGGCGCCCGCCAGGACTGCATTCCCCGCGAGTCCAAGCCCCGCACCGAGGCCATGCCGGCCGCGCAGCCGCGCGACCAGGGACCCGAGGAACAGGAAGATGGCGACGTCGGTCCCGAGACCGTGTACTGCCCCGATCCGGCGCTCGGCGCCGGTCATCTCCGCCCAGTCCCCGGCACCCGCGAGAGAGGTTGGCCCGGACGCTACCAGGCCGGCCCCCACCAGAAGCGTTGCCCCGGACCGGGCCTGGGTTCCTCCGGCCAGGTCGAGAATGGAGGCGGCGGTCCAGCACCCAATTGTCACGTCAGTCAGTGGGGGATGGGCTGAGTGGCCGAGGACGCCGGTGTGGAACAGGCTGCGCCGTGCCCAGGCCGGTATCGGGCCGTAGAGGAGCTCCTGGGCGGCAGCCAGCTTTTCCGAGACAGGGCTCGAGCCCACCGCCCGGGCCACGCGCTGCGGCAACGACAACTCATTCACGGGTCACACGCTACGCCCTCGGCTCAGCTCTGGACAGGGTGCCACCTCTGGACAGGATCAGTGCCCGGCAACTGCCAGCCGTCCTGACCCTTTCTTAACCAAGAACGACGGCGACACGCCGGATCTACCGGTGTGTCGCCGTCGTTCCCCAACCGCCCCCTAACCTCGCAAGCTCGGCCAGGGAACCCTGCGGTCGTGGGCCCAGCTTCAAAGAAGGTCAGGACGGCCCCGCAAAGCGGGTTAGCCGCGGAGGCGCTCCATGCCGGGGTCGAACAGCGGCTCGGCGCTGACCGTGGCGGCGACGCGGCGGCCGAAGTACTCGATCTCCACGGCGTCGCCCTCGGAGACAGCGGCAGGCAGCCAGGCGTAGGCGATCGGCTTGCGGATCGAGTAGCCGTACGCGGCGCTGGTGACGTAACCGGACGCTACGCCGCCCACGAACACCGGTTCCTTGCCCAGCACGATGGACGTGCCGTCGTCGACCGTCAGGCAGCGCAGCACCTTGTCCACGGGCTGTTCCTTGAGGGCCTTCAGGGCCTCCGCCCCCACGAAGCCTTCCTTGTCCTTCGCCACGGAGAAGCCGAGGCCGGACTGGTAGGGGTGGTGCTCGGTGGTCACGTCCGTGCCCCAGAGGCGGTAGCCCTTCTCCAGTCGCAGGCTGTTGAAGGCACCGCGGCCGGCGGCGATGATGCCGTGCTCCTGGCCGGCCTCGAACAGCAGGTCCCAGAGCTTGAGGCCGTACTCGGCGGTGGTGTACAGCTCCCAGCCGAGTTCGCCCACGTAGGACAGGCGCATGGCCGTGACGGGGATGCCGCCCACGTTGATTTCCTTGGTGCGGAAGTACTTCAGGCCGTCGTTGGTGACGTCGTCGGTGCTGACCTTGCCGATGACCTCGCGGGCCAGCGGGCCCCACAGGCCGATGCAGCAGGTGCTGCCGGTGATGTCTGTGACGTGCACCCACTTGGCCGGATCGGCGGCCGACTGCTTGCGGGCCTCGACGCGCAGGTAGTCGAAGTCCACGTTGCTGTTCACGCCAAGCTGGAAGTCTTCCTCCCCGAGGCGGGCGACGGTGACGTCACTGCGGATGCCGCCGTCGTGCTCGAGCAGCAGGCAGTAGGTGACGGCGCCGGGCTTCTTGGCGATGTTGCCGGTGCTCAGCCGGTGCAGCAGCTCCTGGGCGCCGGGGCCGTTGACGGCCAGGCGCTTCAGCGGCGTCATGTCGTAAAGCGCGACGGCGGTGCGCGTCTTCCACGCTTCGGCTGCGGAAATGGGGGAGGAGAACATGGCGGCCCAGGGCTCGCGTTCGGGTGCCTGCCACTCTTCCGGCAGTTCGTCCAGCAGGGGACGGTTGGCCTCGAACCAGTGCGGGCGCTCCCAGGCGGCCGACTCCAGGAAGAAGGCGCCGAGTTCCTTCTGCCGGACGTTGAACGGGCTGACGCGCAGGTCCCGCGGGGATTCCTTGGGCTGCAGCGGGTGCAGGACGTCGTAGATCTCCACGAAGTTCTGCTGCGAGGTCTCGCTGACGTAGTCGTCGCTGGTCTGGACCTTCTCGAAGCGGGTGAGCTCCGTGCCGTGCAGGTCGATGCGGGACCGGCCCTCGGTGAGCAGCTCGGCCACGGCCTTGGCCACACCGGCGGAGTGCGTCACCCACACGGCCTCGGCAACGAAGAAGCCGGAGAGCTCCGGGGCTTCGCCGATCAGCGGGCCGCCGTCGGGGGTGAAGGAGAAGATGCCGTTGAAGCCGTCCTGGATCGCGGCGCTGCGCAGTGCCGGCAGCAGGTCCTGGCTGTCTTCCCACGCGGGCACGAAGTCTTCAAGGGTGAAGTCCAGGCGGGAGGGCATGCGGTGGTCGGACATTTCCTCGGCCGCCACCTTCGGCAGGGCGGACATATCCACCGGCATCGGGCGGTGGGCGTAGCTGCCGATGCCGATGCGGTCGCCCCATTCGCGGTAGTACAGGTCCCTGTCCTGGTAGCGGAGGATGGGCTTGCTGGCGCCCTTGGGAAGCTCGTTGACGCCCTCGAGTTCGGGAAGCGGGGTGCTGACGACGTACTGGTGGGCCAGCGGCAGCAGCGGCACCTCCAGGCCCACCATCTTGCCAAGCTCACGGCCCCAGAAGCCTGCACAGGAGACCACGACGTCGGCGGGAATCACGCCGGAGGAGGTCTCGACGCCGGTGACCTTGCCGCCCCACTGCGAGATGCCGGTGACGGTGGTGGAACCGAGGTAGGTCACGCCCCGTTCGCGGGAGCGCTCGATCAGCAGCTGCACGGCACGGGCAGCCAGGGCCAGGCCATCGGTGGGGATGAGCAGGCCGCCCAGGACCTCGCGGCCGCCGGTGAGCTTGCCGGTGTTCAGCAGCGGGTAGATCTTTTCGCATTCGTCGGCGTCGACGATCCGGCTTTCGACGCCCCAGGAGGTCATCACACCCATCTTGCGCTTGAGGTCGGCCAGGCGCTCGGGAGTGGTTGCCAGCTCCAGGCCGCCCACCTGGTTGAAGCAGGACTCGCCGTCCTTGCTCAGCGCGAGCAGCTTGTTGACGGTGTAGGTGGCGAATTCCGTCATGGTCTTGGACGGGTTGTTCTGGAACACCAGGCCGGGGGCGTGCGACGTTGAACCGCCGGCCAGTTCCAGCGGACCCTGCTCGACGACGGTGATGTCCGTCCAGCCGCGGCTGGACAGCTCGTCCGCGAGGTTGGTGCCGACGATGCCGGCGCCGATGATGACGACGCGTGGTGATGCGCTCATGGTGTGTGTTTCTCCTGGATCGCGTTAGCGGAAAATTAACGGAAGACGACGGTGCGGGTGTTGTTGAGCAGGACGCGGTGCTGGCAGTGCCACTTCACCGCGCGGGAGAGCGCCTGGGTCTCGGCGTCCCGGCCCACCGTCACCAGCGCGTCCGGGTCGAGGGCGTGGTCCACGCGGAAGACTTCCTGCTCGATGATGGGACCTTCATCGAGGTCGGCGGTGACGTAGTGGGCCGTGGCGCCCACCATCTTCACGCCGCGGTCGTAGGCCTGGTGGTACGGCTTCGCACCCTTGAAGCCGGGCAGGAACGAGTGGTGGATGTTGATGGCCCGTCCGCGCAGCTTCTTGCACAGGTCGTCGGACAGCACCTGCATGTAGCGGGCCAGCACCACGAGGTCGGCGTCGTATTCGGCCACGAGGTCCAGCAGGCGGGCCTCGGCCTCGGGCTTGGTGGCGGCCGTTACGGGCACGTGGATGAAGGTCAGCCCGGCCGCTTCGGCCATGGGGCGCAGGTCCTCATGGTTGGAAACCACGACGGCGATCTCCGCACCCAGGCTGCCGGCCCGCCACCGGAAGATGAGGTCATTCAGGCAGTGGCCGAACTTCGACACCATGACCAGCAGCCGCTGCGGGCGTCCGTCGTGGATGCTGAAGTCCATGCCGAACTCGCCGGCGATGGCTGCGAACTCTGCGGTCAGGCTTTCGGCCGTCTGCTGGCCGGGCTCACCGAGCCTGGCGAAAGGACCCTGGTCGCCGTCGATGCCGCTGTGCGTGAAGGCGGTCCGCAGGTACAGGTTGCCGCTGACGTGGTCGTCGAACTGCTGGTGCTCCACGATGTCGAAGCCACGGTCCGCCAGGAAGGTGGTGATGGCGCGGACGATGCCCGGCCGTTCCGGGCAGGCCAGGGTGAGGACAAATTCCGCAGCGCGGGCTTTTGCCGGAGTGCCGCTGTTGGCGGCGGTGGTGGAGGCGACTGCGGGGGCGCCTTCAAGGACTGTGGACAAGATTTTCTCCTAGGGTGTAGCAGACTGGGCTGCGGTTGGGGCGGTGGCAGGGGCATCGGTGGCCCGGCCACTGCAGGGGGCGTCATCTGGGCAATGCGGGGTGCATTCGTGTTTGGTGACGAGGTCGAAGTGGACACCGCCGTGTTGCTGGACGCCTGAACGGATGGCCCGTTCGACGACGCTTGTGGCCAGCCTGCTTCGCAAGGCCAGCGGATCACGCCGCAGGTCCCGGGCCAGGGCAAGGCACAGGAGCAGCATGACCAGGACAAAGGGCAGGGCGGCGACGATGGTGATGCGCTGCAGCCCCGATAGTGCTTCGGACGGTTCATCTCCGCCGGCCAGCAGCATCACCGCGGCCACGCCGCCGGTCAGCAGGCCCCAGAAGATGACCAGTCCGCGGCGGGGTTCGCTGGATCCGTTGGAGCTCAGCGACGCCATGATGATGGAGGCCGAGTCGGCTCCGGTGACGAAGAAGATGGCCACCAGGACCATGGCCAGGACGATGACGGCGGTGGTGGCCCAGGCCGGCATGCTCAGGTTCGAGACCAGGTCGAAGAGGGCGCCGTCAAAGTCGATCGACGGGGATCCGCCGGCCATGGACACCAGGCCGTCGGCGGGGTTCTCCGTCCGGTCGGCCTGCTGCTGGATTCCGAAGGCGGTGCCGCCGAAGATCCCAAACCAGATCACACTGACGATGCTGGGAACCAGCAGCACGCCGGTGACGAACTGCCGGATGGTCCGTCCCCGGCTGATCCGGGCGATGAACATCCCTACGAACGGCGTCCAGGACACCCACCAGGCCCAGTAGAAGATGGTCCAGCCGGACAGCCAGCTGCGCAGCGCCTCGTCGCCCACGGCTTCGGTACGGGAGGACATGACCGCCAGGTCCCTGGCGTAGTCACCCAGCGCGGCCGGAACCAGGTTGAGGATGAACAGTGTGGGGCCGGCAACGAAGACGACGACGGCCAGGACGACCGCGAGGACCATGTTGATGTTGGACAGCCACTGGATGCCCCGGCTGATGCCGGAGACAGCGGAGGCCACAAAGCAGGACGTGAGTACGGCCACGATCACCACGAGCACCGGTGTGCCGATTTCCCCGACCCAGCCGTTGGAGGTGAAGCCGCTGCCGATCTGAAGCGCACCCAGGCCCAGCGACGCGGCCGTGCCGAACAGCGTGGCGAAGATCGCCAGGATGTTGATGAACTTGCCCACCGGCCCCTCGACCATGCGAATGCCGAAGAGCGAAGTGAACGCCGCGGAAATCAGCTGCTTGCGGCCCAACCGGTAGGTGCCGTAGGCCATCGCGATTCCCACCACGGCGTACATGGCCCAGGGGTGCAGCGTCCAGTGGAAGATGGATGTGGCCATGGCGGTCTGGACCGCTTCCGGGGTACGCCCGTCAACAGTCCCGGGCGGCGGCGCAATGTAGTGGTAGAGCGGCTCTGCCACGCCATAGAACATCAGCCCGATGCCCATGCCGGCGGCGAACATCATGGCCACCCAGGAAACGGTGCGGAACTCCGGCTTTTCACCGTCCTTGCCCAGCGGGATGTTGCCGAACTTGCCCAAGGCCAGCCACAGGACAAAGACCACGAACAGCGAAGCCAGGACCATGAACAGCCAGCCGGTGTATTCCATCACCCAGCCGAGGACGCTTTGCGACGTGGCCGCAAGGCTGTCCCGGCCCAGGAAACCCCAGAGCACAAAGGCGACGGCGAACACCCCGGTAATCCCGAACGTCACCTTGTCGAGGGTGAGGTGGCGGTTACGGCGCGCCGACACCGCCTGCTCGGTTTTGCTCTGCCGGAGTTCCTGAAGGATCTGGACGTGCTCGTCCAGTTCCGGCAGGCGCGCGTCGCCGCTGCTCCGGGTGCCGCTGTTCAGGGCCATGAAAGTCCTTTGCTCCGATTAAAGGGCTCGCTTAGATGTGGCCGTTAACCGTCAGGCCCGGGGGAAGGTTGGGCTCGTCCTCGGACTCGATGACCATGATGTCGCCGTCAACAACCTGGACTTCGTGCACGCGGACGGGGAGTTTGGCCGGCGGTGCGTCAACCTGTCCGGTCCGGAGATTGAACTTGGAGGCGTGCAGCGGGCACTCGACCTCGCAGCCTTCCACCCAGCCGTCGGTCAGCGACGCGTCCTGGTGGGTGCAGGTGTCGTCAATCGCGAAAAGCTCGCCCTCCTCGGTGTGGAAGACGGCGATGGGCGGCGCGGTGTTCAGGCGCAGGGCTTCCCCTGGTGCCAGTTCGCTGAGCGGGCATGCCTTGTGCATTGGGGGGCCTCTTTTCTCGTGTGGAACGTATATATGTGGTGCTGACGGGTTGTTCCGTATAGTTCAACAGCCGTCGTAATATGCAACAGAGTGCTTTCCGTCACAGCCTTTTGTCAAGGGCAGGGGGCCCGATTACGCGCCCGTTCTTTTATGAGTCATTTGCCCCTTGACAGTGACGGTGGCATGGATCACTCTGTTGCATATAGCGATTGTTGTTGCGCTAAAAGCAATAGAAAGAGGGGTGTACATATGCAGACGCTTGCGATCGTGGGAGCCTCCCTGGCCGGTCTTTCCGCCGCGCGGGCAGCCCGCGCCCAAGGCTTTACCGGACGGCTCGTCATCATCGGCGATGAAGAGCACCGTCCGTACGACAGGCCGCCGCTCTCCAAGGACTTCCTGCTCGGGTCCATCACGGCGGAGGACCTGTCCCTGGAGACCGAAACCGACGACCTCGATGCCGAGTGGCTGCTGGGCGTAGGAGCCGTGTCCCTGGACGCGTCGTCGAAGATCATTGGCCTGTCCAACGGCAAGGTGGTCCAGGCCGACGGCATCGTCATCGCCACCGGCGCACGCGCCCGTCAGCTGCCGGCCCTGGCCGGCCTGAGCAACGTCTTCTCATTGCGCACCCTCGCCGATGCGCAGAGCCTGGCGCCTGAACTGGTGCCGGGCAGCAAGATGGCCGTCATCGGTGCCGGCTTCGTTGGCGCCGAGGTTGCCTCTTCCGCAGCTTCCCGCGGGATGGACGTCACCCTGGTCGACACCAAGCCCGTGCCGTTCGCCGCCCAGCTGGGCATGGAAATGGGCTCTGTGGTGGGCGGACTGCACACCACCAAGGGTGTCCGGCTCATCTCGTCGGCAGTCATTGAAGACTTCTACTCGGGTGAAGGGAACGTGACCGGCCTCCGGCTGGCCGACGGCACCTACATCGCCGCCGACGTTGTGGTGGTGGGCATTGGCGCGGAGCCGAATGTTGAATGGCTCGCCGGTTCCGGCGTGGAGGTCGACGGCGGGGTGCTGTGCGATGCGATGGGACGCACCAATGTTCCGGGCATCGTAGCGGTCGGTGACTGCGCCGCCTGGTTCGACGCCGCTGTTGACAGGCACCGCCGGGTGGAGCACTGGACCGGCGCCCTGGAGCGGGCCGCACTTGCGGTGCAGGCCCTGTTCGACGACGACGCCCCGGCTCAGCCGCTGAAGCCGCCGTACTTCTGGTCGGACCAGCACGGCGTGAAGATCCAGTTCGCCGGCCACTCCGCCGGCTACGACCGCCTCGAGGTCGAGGCGGGCGATGCTGCCGAGCACAGCCTGCTGGCCATCTACTACCGCGAAGACGTTCCCGTCGCCGTTCTGGGCATGAACCAGCCGCGGCTGTTCACCAAGTGGCGCAGGAGCCTCGCGCCGTCGGCACCCAGGCCGGCAGCCGCCGTCGTGCCCTCAGCTTTGGCGCCGGCGGGCGAACCCGCCCTTGCCGGTGCCGCCGCGGGGCTTTAGCCCCAACCCTTTCTTTGTAATTCGTGTTGTTTGTGCTGTTTTGTTAGGAGAACAAATTGTCTGTTGAGGTATCCACCCCGAGCCTGATCCCCACGCTGGGCGGCCACCTGTACACGGATCCGGCGATCTTCCGGGCCGAGCAGGAGCGTATTTTCGAGCAGATGTGGTTCTGCGCGATCCGGTCCTCGGACCTGGGGAAGCCCGGGGCATGGCAGACGGTGCAGATTGGCCGCGAAAGCGTGCTGATCTCGCGCACCCGCAAGGGCGAGATCCGCGCCTTCTACAACGTCTGCCGGCACCGCGGCGTGAAGCTGTGCATGGAGGAAAAGGGCGAAGCTGCCCGCAACTTCCAGTGCCCGTACCACGCCTGGACCTATGACTTCGAGGGCAAGCTCATCGCGGCCCCGAACCTGACCAAGATGCCGGACATCGACCGCGACGAGTACGGCCTGTCCAAGGTCCACATCCGCGAATACCTGGGCTACGTGTGGGTCTGCCTGGCCGAGGAGCCGCCGTCCTTCGAAGAGGAAGTCATGGGCGCAATCGAGGAGCGCCTCGGCAACGTCCACGCCATCGACGGCTACGATGTGGCCAACCTGTCCGTGGGCCGCCGCATCCGCTACGACGTGAAGGCCAACTGGAAGCTCATCATCGAGAACTTCATGGAGTGCTACCACTGCGCCACCATCCACCCGGAGCTGACCGAGGTCCTGCCCGAGTTCGCCGACGGCCTGGCCGCGCAGTACTTCGTGGGCCACGGCGCCGAGTTCGGTGAGGACATCAAGGGCTTCACCGTGGACGGCTCCGAGGGCCTGGACGTCATCCCGGGCGTGGCCGAGGACCAGGACCGCCGCTACTACGCGATCACGATCAAGCCGACCGTGTTCGTGAACCTGGTTCCGGACCACGTCATCATCCACCGCATGTTCCCGATGTCCGCAGACCACACCATCGTCGAATGCGACTGGCTGTACCTGCCCTCCGTGGTGGAGTCCGGCAAGGACGTCAGCGCCTCCGTTGAGCTGTTCCACCGCGTGAACATGCAAGACTTCGACGCCTGCGAGCGTTGCCAGCCGGGCATGGCCTCCAAGTCCTACGCCAAGGGCGGCGTGCTCGTCCCCAGCGAACACCACATCGGCGCTTTCCACGACTGGGTCCAGGAAAAGGTCGGCGACGTCCCGCTGTCCGGAGAAGCCCTGCTGGGCCTCACCCCGGACACCCCGCCGCTGGAAGAGCGTGCAGAAACCATGCAGCAGAAAGAGACCGCAACCCCGGCCTCCTAAAGCTCTAGCCCACTGACTGAGCCTGCCGAAACCACAAGTTTCGGCAGGCTCAGTCGTTTAAGCCGGCGGGTTCTACCGGTGCGTGTAGCCCATCTTTCCGCTGATGACCAGGCCGGCATCCTTCAGGCCCTGGATCAGTCCCGGAGTGTTTTCCGGGTCGAAGCGGAAGGCAGGGCCGGAGATGCTGACGGACCCGATAACTGTCCCGAAGTGGTTGTAGATGGGCACGGCAACGGCGGTCAGGCCTATCTCGAACTCCTCGTGGACAATGGCATAGCCGTCGCGCGACACGTCGAGGAGCTGTTTTTCCAGGGTGTCCCGGTCCGTGATGGTCCGCGGGGTACGTGCAGGCAGGCCCGTCTTCTGGAGGATGCGTGAGCGTTCTTCGACCGGCAAGGCCGCCAGCATTACCTTGCCGCTGGAGGTGGCGTGGAGGGGCGTGAGGCTGCCCACCCAGTCGGAGGTCGCCAGCGTCGACGGGCCCATGGCCTGGTCCACGTTTACCGCGTAGTTGGAGCGCAGCACGGCGAGGTTGACGGTCTCCTTGTACTGGTCCGCGAGGCTCTCCAGAACGGGGCGTGCCTCGTGGACCAGGCTCAGCCTGCCGGGAATGGAGCTGGCCAGGCGCAGGATGCCAAAGCCCAGCTGGTACTTGCCGCGGTCGCTGTTCTGCCGCACGATCTCCCGGGACACCAGCGAGCCGATCAGCCGCGAGACGGTGGACTTGTGGACCCCCATCTCTTCGGCGATTTCACTGACGCCTGCATGCCCGTCCCGGGCCAGGATTTCCAGGATCTGGAGGGCGCGGTCGACGGACTGGACGCCTCCGCCCTGGGCGTCCGGACCCCGTTCGGTCCACTGTTCGTCTCTTGCAGCCATCAGAAGGTGCTCCCGGTTCGTCGCCGTAACCAGCGGTCAGGCGCTCCGCCTTTCCGCCTGGTTCACACTTCCGATCCTAGACTGAGACGGATCGCCGGCGTCATTTTCCCCACAAGACGCTGATGGCCCGGCTCCACCGGCTCTTAACGCAGGGAACCCCGCCGCGGTGGTGAGCGGGTCACTGTGCCGTGGCGGGGTTCCGTGGTGTTTAGCCGTGGTGGTTAGCCGATTTTGTTGGCGGCTTCGGCGTCGGAGAGGGGTGCTGCGCCGAGGTTGGCGCGGAGTTTGGCGCCGAGTTCGGCGTCGACGTTGGTCCAGTACTGGATGGCGCGTTCCTTGATGCCGGGGCTCTTCACGCCGCCCACGGCGCCGGTGATGGTGTCCAGGAAGCGGGCCTTTTCGGCGTCGTTGTAGACCTCGCGGTAGAGGGTGCCGGCCTGGCCGAAGTCGCTGTCCTGGGCGTGCAGGGAGTGCGCGGCGTGGGTGAGTTCGCCGTCGTTTTCCCAGCCGCCGGCCGGGGACTGCGGTTCCACGGCGGCCGGGCCGCCGAGGGTGTTCGGGGCGTAGACCGGCACGGTGGGGGCGTTGAACAGGTAGCGTCCGGCGCCGTCCTGGCTGTAGTTGTTGACCGGGCTCTTGGGCTGGTTCACCGGGATCTGGGCGTGGTTGGTGCCCACCCGGTAGCGGTGGGCGTCGGCGTAGGAGAAGATCCGGGCCTGGAGCATCTTGTCCGGGGACGCGGCGATGCCGGGCACGAAGTTCGACGGGGCGAAGGTGGCCTGTTCGATCTGCGCGAAGTAGTTTTCCGGGTTCCGGTTCAGTTCCATGGTGCCGACCTTGATCAGCGGGTAGTCCGCGTGCGGCCAGACCTTGGTCAGGTCGAACGGGTTGAACCGGTAGGTCTTGGCGTCCTCGTAGGGCATGACCTGCACGTGCAGGTCCCAGGAGGGAGGTTCCCGGCTTCGATGTTTTCGTGCAGGTCGCGGATGTAGAAGTCCGCGTCCGAGCCGGCCAGCGCCTCGGCTTCCTCGCCGGTGATGTTCTTCACGCCCTGGTTGGAGTGGAAGTGGTACTTGACCCAGAACCGTTCGCCTTCGGCGTTGATCCACTGGTAGGTGTGCGAGCCGTAGCCCTGCATTTCGCGCCAGGACGCGGGCAGGCCGCGGTCACCCATCAGCCAGGTGACCTGGTGGGCGGATTCGGGGGACAGGGTCCAGAAGTCCCACTGCATGTCCGCGTCGCGCAGGTGCGTGCCGGGCAGGCGCTTCTGGGAGTGGATGAAGTCCGGGAACTTGATCCCGTCGCGGATGAAGAACACCGGGGTGTTGTTGCCCACGAGGTCGTAGTTGCCCTCGGTGGTGTAGAACTTCACCGCGAAACCGCGCGGGTCCCGCCAGGTGTCGGGGGAGCCGTTCTCGCCGGCGACGGAGGAGAAACGGATCAGCATCTCGGTCTCGACACCGGGCTGCAGGAACGCGGCCTTGGTGTACTTGGAGATGTCCTCGGTGGTCCTGAACGTGCCGAACGCGCCGCCGCCCTTGGCGTGCACCACGCGCTCCGGGACCCGCTCACGGTTGAACTGCGCGAGCTTTTCCACCAGGTAGTGGTCCGTGAGGATGATCGCGCCGTCAGCACCGACAGACTTCGAATGCGAATCCGAACTGACAGGCGCACCCGACTGCGTGGTCGACACAGCAGGCGCAGAGATGTTCAAAGTCATCTTTCTCCTAATTACTTGATTACTTGCCATCTACGTTTGCAGGTTTTGGGCCGGGTGCGGACCCGTCAGCGCAGGTGCCAGGCGTTCCTGGCCCACATACGCGTTCAGGCTCTTGCCCCGACTGAAGCCCACGAGGGTTACGCCGGTATCGGCGGCGAGGTCGGCTGCCAGGCTCGAGGGCGCACTGACCGCTGCCAGGACCGGGATGCCGGCGAGGGCGGCCTTCTGGACGAGCTCGAACGACGCCCGGCCCGAGACCTGCAGGACCGTGCCGCGCAACGGGAGGAGCCCTTCGCGCAGCGCCCATCCGATCACCTTGTCCACGGCGTTGTGCCGGCCCACATCCTCACGGAGGCACAGCAGCTCAGCTGAACCGCCGTCGTCGATCCTGAACAGCCCTGCCGCGTGGACGCCGCCGGTCTTGTCGAACAGCGCCTGGGCTTCGCGCAGCTGTTCTGGCAGGCGCGCAAGCACGTCGACCGGCACGCGCAGCCGGTCCTGGTGCACGTCATGGTTGAGGGTCTTGCGGACGGCCTCGATGGACGTGCTGCCACAGATCCCGCAGGAGCTGGAGGTGTAAACGTGCCGCCCGGTGTCCGGAAGGATAAGGCCGGGACGGAACTGCGCTTCCACCACGTTGAAGGTCTGCCGGCCGGTTTCGTCCTCGCCGGCGCAGAAGCGGAGCGACACAAGGTCCTCCTGGCTGCGGATGATGCCTTCGGAGACGAGGAACCCGGCCACGAGGTCAAAGTCGTCGCCGGGGGTCCGCATGGTCACGGCAAAGGAGTGTGATGTCTCGGGACATTGACTACAGATGTCCCGAGACATCGACGACACCCCCGGTCTTCGGACCGGGGGTGTTTTGTTTTTTCGGCTGGTAGCCGCGGGCGGGGTTGATGGTGAACTCGGCGAGGATTTCGCCGGTGCCGTGTTCGACGGCGGTGGCGTCGGTGTCTCTGACGAGCAGGATGATGCGTTTGTGCTTGTGGGCGCGGCCGATGCCGAGGTGCCGGAGGCGTCCGGCGTGGCGGAGGGTGACCTTTCCGTCGGCATCGACGCGGTCGGTGCGGATCCGCCAGTGTTCCCCTTGGGCGGCGATGGCCGGTGCAGCCTTGGGGGTCGCTGCGTAGGCCCGGAAGGTGTGCGGCGTTTGAGGGCCCGGTGTGGCCGTTCGTGGTTGTAGACGTGGCGGAACTTGGCCAGGAGCTCGTTCAGGTCGGCGATGGTGTGGGCCTCGGGCTGGTTTTTGAGCCATTTTTTGAGGGTCTGGTGGAAACGTTCGATCTTGCCCTGGGTCTGGGGGTGACTGGGGCGGCCGTTCTTCTGCGTGATGCCCAGGGACGCGATGAGGGTTTCGAAGGCGTTGCGTCCGCCGCGCCCGCCGGCGAGGCGGGTGGTGTAGACCAGGCCGTTGTCGGTGAGCGTGGAGGCGGGCAGGCCGTGCTCTTGTGCGGTGTCCAGGAAGGCATCGGTTACGACGGTTCCGGTGACTTTGGGGTGGGCGGTGAGGTGGAGCAGGTAGCGGGAGTGGTCGTCGATGAAGTCCAGGATCTCCACCTCGGTGCGGTCGGCCAGGGTCCAGTAGGTGAAGTCGGATTGCCACATCTCATTGGGTTGGGCGGCGGTGAAGCGGCGCAGTGAGGAACGGGGCCGCTTGCGCGGTTCCGGGGCCACGGTGCCTGCGGCGCGCAGGATGCGGTGGATCGTAGATCTGGCCGGCGGGGTTCGGCCTTCGCGTTCGAGGTGCGCGGCGATGGTCTCGGCGCCGGCGTCGAGCCCTTTTTTGGTCAGCTCGGCGCGCAGCGCGAGGATGCGGGCGCGTACGTCCGGGTCCGTGGCCTGTGGGTTGGTGCGGGGTCTGCGGGAACGGGGCGCCAGGCCCGCGTCGCCCTCGGCCGCGTACCTGGCAAGGAGTTCGTGGACCCATTGGCGGCCGACGCCATAGCGTCGGGCAGCCTCTGATTTGGACATTCCGCCCTCAAGTACGGCCAGGACGATGACCTTGTTCTTCGACATGGCCCATCGTCGACGGCCGGGGTGTCGCCGATGTCCCGGGACACGCCAAAGACCGTCGCCGATCTCCGAGGACATGTGTCGCGTATCAGCTGTCGTGCATGTCCCGAGACATGTGTCGCCTATGTCCTGAGATCACACAGTCACGGCAAAGGAGAGGTTTCCGAAGCGGATCTCCAGCGGTTCCTCGGCCGCCAGCACGTCCTCGCGCACCCGGACAGGGAATTCCATGGCGGCTTCCGAGCCGTCGAGCAGGTAGCGGTGCACCTTGCGGCGCTGGGTCAGGCGTGCCACTCCCTAGTCCCCCCAGACCAGATCGCCGGGCAGCCGGGGCTGCAGCGGCGGGCACCAGGGGAGGGAAAAGGCCGGAACCGGCTCCCCCAGCTGGGCGCCCCGGGACGGAACCGCCATGACGCCGTCGGCGCTGGCGAGTCCGCGCATCATGCCGGGGCCCGTGAAGTCGGCGGGAACCGCCAGGCCGTTGACCCAGCGGAACGGCAGAAGCCGGGTGGATGCCCGGTGGGCGTCAATGGTTGTGCCGCACAGCACCCGGCTGACGCCGGGCAGTGGCTGGTGGCCGAGGGCGGCCAGCAGGGGACCGCCAATGGTGAAGAGGGCCATCAGTGCGGCGAGCGGGTTGCCGGGAAGTCCGACGACGAAGCGGCCGTTGGGCAGTTTGCCCAGGGCCGCGGGATGGCCGGGCCGCATGGCGATGCCGTCGATGAGGAGCCGGCCGCCGAGCGCTGCCACGGCATTGCGGAAATGGTCCGCGCCTGAGCGTCCTGTGCCGCCTGTGGTCACGACGACGTCAGGCCACTGGCCCATCGGCGCTTCGGACGCACCCAGGGCCGTGAGCCATTCCTCGTACGAGTCCCCGATCCTGACCAGCGGCCCAGGGACACCTCCGAGCATCTGGATGACAGTGCGGAGCTGCGGTCCGAAGGCGTCCCTGACCTGTCCCGGCTCCGGGATGCTGGCCGTGACCACCTCTGAGCCGGTGACCAGCATTTTGACCAGCGGCTTGCGGCGCACCACCAGCTGGTCGAAGCCGGAGACGGCGGCCAGGGCGATATGCGCAGGGTTCAGGGCCGTCCCGGCAGGGATCAGGACCTCGCCGGCTGCCGCTTCCTCGCCTGATTTGCGTATGTGCTGGCCCGGGCGGGGTTCGCCGGGGGATGCGCCGTCGCCGAGCATCAGCAGGGCCCGGCCGGCTGGGGAGGTGGTGAGCCGTCCGCTCTCGACGCGGAGCACCGACTGGGTGCCCGGAGGGATGACGCCGCCTGTGACCACCGGGCTGGCCTCCCCGTTGCGGAGCGGCCGTCCCGGTTCCGTCAGTGTCCAGGGGCCCTCACCGCTGACCGTCCAGCCGTCCATGGCGGACGATGCGTAGTGGGGCAGTTCCTGAAGTGCGACGACGTCGGCCGCCAGCGTCCTTCCGCTCGCCTCGGCGAGCGGGACACGTTCCGGGCCCAGGGGGCCGGCACACTCGAAAGCCACACTGCGTGCCTCGGCCCAGGTGTGCTCTCGGTGAGTGGTGTGGTTCCTGTGAGCGATCTGCTCCGTGTGAGTGGCCCGCCCGGTGGCCCTGTCCGGCCTCTCGATGGCTTGAAGGGCTGGAGCTGTCACTGGTCGTTCCCTCGTTGGTGAAAATGCTAGCTGAAACGGGCGGCCGCCTGGCGGCGCGGCGCGGGCCAGGTTTGCGCAACGGGAAAGCCCGCCGCTGCTGTTCGTTTCCCGAAAGCGGTGCTTCGGCGCTTACCTCCCCAGGTATTTCAGGCCTCCGAAACACCGTTCACGGGAAACGAAACTGATTTATGCCCTCGACGCGGGCCCGGGCTCTGCGCCCTTGGCGGCCGCCCTGATATTCCAAATATATCTCACAGATATATCAGAGGGAAGGGGTAGAAGCCCCTGGTTTTCCGCTGATTCAATTTGTGCCGGTTCCCGCCTTCTGGGGCTGGCTCTCTGGCGAGGTGTTTGGTGCCTAGGGAGCCTCGACCATGACGACGTCGCCGTTCTCCCGGCAGAACATGCGGCGGCCGCCCCCGTAGGTGCGGACCAGCCACAGGATGCCGCCGTCCTTGGTCAGATCATCGATCCAGCCGCTGTGGTGGTACCCGTACGACTCCAAAACGGTGACGAAATCGCCTCGCGTGAGCGTGGTCCAGTCCGCCACGACCTCGGCACCGGTGGACGGCGCCGAGGTACTGGGTGCCATGACTGCCGCGGTCATGGCGTGAGGACCGGCGTCCGGGCGCGGAGCTGGTCGCGCGCCGCCTCGGCGGTGTGGAGGAGCAGCAGCGCCGTGGTGACTGAGCCGACACCGCCGGGGACCGGCGTCAGTGCGGCGGCGACCGTACGGACGCTGGCTTCGTCGACGTCGCCGACGAGTGAGCCATCGGAAAGCACGTTCGTTCCCACGTCGATGACCACTGAATGTTCCGAAACGTCAGTTCCGGTGAGCAGCCCGGTGCGGCCGGCAGCCACAACCACCACGTCGGCAGCTTTGGTGTACTTCCCGAGGGGGCCGGACTTCGAGTGGCAGACGGTTGTGGTGGCGTCCTTCTGCAGCAGCAGCAGGGACAGCGGCTTGCCAACCACTGTGGAACGCCCGACCACCACCACGTTGCGGCCAGCCACCGGAATTTCGAAGTGGTCCAGGATTTCCACCACGGCGCGCGCCGTGGCCGGAGCGAAGGCACGTTCCCCGACGGCGAGAAGCCCCAGGCTCTGCGGGTTGGCGCCGTCGATGTCCTTTTCCGGGGAAATGTACTTGACCAGTTCCTGGGTCCTGACGCCCGGGGGCAGGGGAGTCTGCAGGATGATGCCGTTGACGGAAGGCTCGGCGCTGAGGTCCTTCAGAACTGTGATGAGCACCTGCTCGGTCGCGTCATGTCCGACGTCGATAATCCTGCAGTTGATGCCGGCCGCTTCCGCAGCGCGCTCGATGGAGCGCACGTACCAGTGCGTGGAGCTGTCCTCCGTCGCAACCACGACGGCCAGGGTTGGGCAGGAGCCCTCTTCGGCCAGTGCTTTGGCTTCAGTCTGGGCCTGCTGCTGGATCAGTTTGGCGAGAGGCTTGCCGGAGAGCAGTGAGGCCGTCATCGGAGGATCCTTTCCCGTACCTGGCGTGAGAGCGAGTCAGCTGCCAGCACAACTTTTTCTTCGAGTCCGTCAGTTTGTTCAGCCAGTGCGGCGCGCGCCTGGGCATCCTTGATGGCGACGACGTTGATGTCGATGTTGACCCGGGCCGTGGTCGCGGCTGCCCTGGCCGCGTCGGCTGCCGCGGCAATGTCGCTGATGACATTGGGGTTCGCAATATCCAGAAGTTCTGCTGCGAGATCCACGACGGCGGCCGACAGCCTGATCAGCTGTGCCGGCGGCTGGGCAGCCTGGCCCAGCGCGGCGTCGATGGCGGCTGCCCGCGCAGCACGCTCGGAGTCGCTTTCGGCGGGCAGCCTGTAGGAGGCGATCACGCCCTTGAAGGCGGCCTCGTCGGCGTCGGCAAGGCCGAGCGTTTCCCCGACGAGCTGGTCGGCGGCGGCAATGATCCTGGACGTCGTCTCGGCATGCTGCTCATATTTGCCGCCGGTGCTGAACCTTGCCACCATCGCCACCAGGGCCGCACCCTGCGCCGCGTGGAGCGCCGCGGCCGCGCCGCCGCCGGGGGTGGGCTGCCGGGCGGCAAGCCGGGCCAGGTAGTCATTAATTGTTTCTGAACCGATCATTTGTTCATTCCTGGTAGAAGCTAAAACGGAAAGGGGGCTGCACGCAGCCCGGCTCCCGTTGCGAGGATGAGCCGGGCTGCGTGCCCCCCAGTGGGCCCTGCGGGCTGGTTAGCCGCGGAGCCGGGTCATTTTCGGGTCGTACAGCGGCTCTTCCGAAACGGTGGCCGCGATACGACGTCCGAAGTATTCGTTCTCGACGGAGTCGCCCACCGAGACGGCGCCCGGCAGGTAGGCGTAGGCAATCGGCTTGGCCACGGTGTATCCGTAGGCGGCGCTGGTCACGTAGCCAACCGCCTGCTCCTTGTAGAAGACAGGTTCCTTGCCGAGGACGATGGACCGGCCGTCGTCGATGGTCAGGCAGCGCAGCCGGCGGGCCGAGCCCTCCTCGGTCCGGCCTTCGAGCGCGCCCTTGCCGATGAAGCTCTCCTTGGCCATCTTCACGGCGAAGCCAAGGCCTGCCTCGAAGGGGTCGTGCTCCGTGGTCATGTCCGTACCCCAGGAGCGGTAGCCCTTCTCGAGCCGCAGCGAGCTGAACGCTGCCCGTCCGGCGGCGATTACTCCGAAGGGCTGTCCCGCCTGCCAGAGCGCATCCCACAGCCGCTGTCCGTTGTCGGCGCTCGTGTAGAGCTCCCAGCCGAGCTCTCCGACGTAGGACAGGCGCATGGCCGTAACGGGGACCCCGCCGATGACGACGTTCTTGGACCGGAAGTACTTCAGGCCGTCGTTGGAGAAGTCATCGTTGCTGACCTTGCCGACCAGGTCGCGTGCCAAGGGACCCCAGAGGCCGATGCAGCACGTGCCGCCCGTGGTGTCGCGCACCTGGACCCAGTCAGAGGCGGAGCCGCTCTGCGTCTGGTGCCGGGCCGCCCTCGTGAAGTAGGCGGTGTCGATGTTGCCGTTGGCGCCGAGCTGAAAGGTGTCCTCGCTCAGGCGGGCCACCGTGATGTCGCTTCGGACGCCGCCGGCGTGGTCGAGCAGCAGGGTGTAGGTGACCGCACCCGTCTTCTTGGCCAGGTCCGCCGTCGTCAGTTCCTGCAGGAGCTTGAGGGCGCCCGGGCCGGAAACCTCGAGGCGCTTGAGCGGGGTCATGTCGTACATGGCCACGGCCGTGCGGGTCTTCCACGCTTCGGCGGCGGCGATCGGGGAGCTGAACATTCCGGACCAGGCGTCACGGGCCGGCGGCAGCCATTCGGCCGGCATCTCCTTGAGGAGGGCGGCGTTGGACTCGAACCAGTACGGCCGCTCCCAGCCGCCGGACTCCAGGAAGAACGCGCCGAGCTCCCTGTGCCGGGCGTGGAACGGGCTGACGCGAAGGTTGCGCGGGGACAGCTTGGGCTGGAGTGGGTGCAGCACGTCGTAGATTTCCACGAAGTTCTGCTGCGAGGTTTCGCTGACGTACTCGGGGGTGAGCTGGACGTCCTCGAAGCGGGTGATGTCGCACTCGCCCAGGTCGGTTTCGGACTTGCCCGTGGTGAGCAGCTCCGCCATGGCCTTGGCCACGCCGGCGGAGTGCGTCACCCACACGGCCTCGGCGACGTAGAAGCCGTCGAGCTCCTTGGACTCGCCAAGGAGCGGCCCGCCGTCGGGGGTGAAGGAGAAGATGCCGTTGAAGCCGTCCTCGATTTCGCTTTCCGCCAGTGCGGGGAGGAGCTGCTTCGTGGCCTCCCAGGCCGGCAGGAAGTCCTCCAGGGTGAAGTCCAGGCGGGAGGGCATGTTGTGTTCGCTGACCGTCTCCGGGGCGTACGTGCCCAGGGTGTCGACATCGACCGGCATGGGGCGGTGGGCGTAGGAGCCGATGCCGTAGCGCTCGCCATGTTCGCGATAGTAGAGGTCCTGGTCCTGGTGGCGCAGGATGGGCAGCTGGGCGCCGTTGGGCAGTTCGTTCTTGCCCTTCTGGGCCGGCACCGGGGTGGTCTTGACGTACTGGTGGGCCAGCGGGAGCAGCGGAACGGACATGCCGATCATGGCACCGATCTTTGCACCCCAGAACCCGGCGCAGGAGATGACGATGTCGGCCGGCACTACGCCTTCGGCGGTCTCGACGCCGGTGACCCGGCCGCCGGACTGCTCGATTCCCGTCACGGTGGTGGAGCCGCGGTACTTGACGCCCGCCGCCTCGGTGCGCTTGATCAGCAGCTGCACGGCGCGCGCCGCGCTGGCCAGGCCGTCGCTGGGAACGTGCAGGCCGCCCAGGATGTTCTCGTCATCCAGGAGCGGGTAGAGCTCCTTGCATTCGGTGGCGGAGAGGATCCGTCCGTCGATGCCCCACGAGGCGGCGTAGCCCAGCTTGCGCTTGAGGTCAGCGAGGCGGGTTTCCGTGGTGGCGACTTCCAGGCCGCCCACCTGGTTGAAGCAGCTGACGCCGTCCTCGGTCAGGGACAGCAGCTTTTCCACCGTGTACTTGGCGAAGGATGCCATGGTCTTGGAGGGGTTGGTCTGGAAGACCAGGCCCGGAGCGTGCGAGGTGGAGCCGCCGGGCATGTTCAGTGGCCCCTGGTCCAGGACCGTGATGTTGTTCCAGCCCCGCGCGACCAGTTCGTCGGCGAGGTTTGTTCCGACGATGCCGGCTCCGATGATGACAATACGTGGCGTGGATGCCATGTGCTTTCTCCTGCAGATTAGAGGTACTGGGCTGCCGCGGCCTGTGGGAGGCTGCTTGGCGGAACGACGCTGGTTTAGCGGAAGACGATGGTGCTGGCCTGGTCAATCAGCACGCGGTGCTCGCAGTGCCAACGGACGGCGCGGGCAAGTGCCAGGGCTTCCGCGTCCTGCCCGACCGTGGAGAGCGTGCCCGGTCCGAAGCTGTGGTCCACGCGGATGACTTCCTGCTCGATGATCGGGCCCTCGTCGAGGTCTGCCGTGACGTAGTGGGCGGTGGCGCCCACCAGCTTGACGCCGCGGTCGTAGGCCTGGTGGTAGGGGCGTGCTCCCTTGAACCCCGGCAGGAACGAGTGGTGGATGTTGATGGCCCTGCCCTCGAGGGACCGGCACAGGTCATCGGAAAGCACCTGCATGTACCGGGCCAGGACGACGAGGTCGATGTTGTACTCGTCGACGAGTTCGAGCAGGCGCCGCTCGGCGTCCGCCTTGGTCTCCGGAGTCACGGGGATGTGCACGAAAGGAAGGCCTGCGGCCTCGGCCATGGCCCGGTGCGTCTCGTGGTTGGAAACCACCAGGGCCAGCTCGCCGCCGAGGCTGCCGCCGCGCCAGCGGAAAATCAGGTCGTTGAGGCAGTGCCCGAACTTGGACACCATGACCAGAACGCGCTGCTTGGTCTCGTCGTGGACGCTGAACTTCATGTCAAAGCGTTCCGCGATGGGCCGGAACTCGTCTTCGAGCTTCTGCAGCTCGTACCCGGTTGCGCCGGAGAAGGCCGTGCGCAGGTGCAGGGTCTGGCGGAGGCCGTCGTCGAACTGCTGGTGCTCTTCGATGTTGAACCCGCGCTCGAACAGGAAGGTGGTCACGGCCTGGACGATGCCGGCACGCTGTGCGCACGACAGTGTGAGCACGAACTTGCCGGTCTTGGTTTCTGCAGCGGCTTCCGTCTGCGGCGCCGGGCTGCTTTTAGTGGCTGTATCCACAACGGTCATCTCTAATCCTTTAGATATATGGTTGATCACCTTATTGATATATCAGGGCTGATGGCCAGCGTATACTGGTGTGCGGATGAGGTCAATAGTCGAATGTTGGCCCATAGGAGAGGCGGAGCGGTGGCGTTTGAAGCTTTGGCGACGGCGGAGGCCGGAGGCTCGAGGTCGCTGGCCGATGTGGCCTATGAACGGATACGTGACAGGCTGCTGACCCTGGAGATCCGGCCCGGAGATCCGCTCTATGACGAGGGGATCGCCAAGGAGCTCGGCGTGGGGCGCACCCCCGTCCGGGAGGCGCTGAAACGGCTTGAAGTGGACCGGCTCGTGGTGACGTATCCACGGCGCGGCACGTTCGCAACGCGCGTGGAGGTCACCGACCTCGCCTTTATCTCGGAAATCCGTGCGCAGCTCGAGCCCCTGGCGGCTGCCCGGGCTGCGCGTGTGGCCACCCCGGCCGTGCGGGACCGCCTCCGCCTCATCGTGGAGGAAGTGAAAGCCTTTGATGTTGACAGCGCATCCGTCGTGGAGACCCTGCGCCTGGATGCCAGGGTGCACCAGGGAATCTACGCCGCCGCGGCAAACCCGCACCTGGAAGACGCCCTGATCCGCTATGACAACCTGGCAACGCGCATCTGGTGCATGGTGCTCGACCGCCTGCCGAACCTTTCCGGGCACGTGCACGAGCACGTTGACCTGCTGGAAGCGGTGATCGACGGCGACGAGGCCCGGGCGGCAGAGATGGCCCGCGCCCACGTGGACGGCTTTGAAAAGGCCGTGCGCACCGCCCTGTTTGCTGCCTGACCAGCCAGCCCTGGCCGCACCTGAATACCGCCCATAAAGCAGTGTCCCCGTCGTTCTCACGACGGGGACACTGCTTTATGCTCGCGTGGGCCTAGCGCCACGCCTGCTGGGAAGCGACGAGCTCGTGCGCCTCCTCTACCGTGTCCACGCTCGGCATGGAGCCCGGCAGCGGCCGGCGGGCGGATTCACGCAGGAAGTAGATGGCAATCGCCCCAATGACCGACGTCGCCATCAGGTAGTATGCGGGGGCCATGTCGTCGCCCGTGGCCTCGATCAGGGCCTGGATGAGGAACGGCGTTGTTCCGCCGAAAATGGCCACCGAGAAGTTGTAGGCGATGCCCATGCTGCTGTAGCGGACGGAAGTGGGGAACAGTGCGGGCAGTGCCGAGGCGAGGTTGGCCACGTAGAACGTCACGGGAAAGGCGACCAGGGCGAGGCCGGCCAGCGTTGACCAGGTCTCGCCGATGCCGATCAGGGTGAAGGCAGGGACGGCGAACAGGACGGTGCTTCCGGCGCCGATCCACAGCACGGGACGCCTTCCGATGCGGTCCGAAAGCTTGCCGGTGAGCGGGATGCACAGCGCCATGACCACCAGCACCGGAATGGTCAGCAGGGTTCCGTGCACGGGGTCGTAGCCCTTGGATTCCGTCAGGTAGGTCGGCATGTAGGACGTCAGCGCATATCCGACGGTGTTGGCGGCGCCGGCGAGGATCATCGCCAGCACGATCGGGCGCCAGTATGCAGCGATGATGCCCACGGGGCCCTTGGCAACAGCCGCATCGCCGGAGGCGGCTTCGACGGCGGCCGACTCCTGCGCGTTCAGGGCTGCCTGGAACTGGGGGGACTCTTCGATCCTGTTCCGGAAATAGATGGCCACCAGGCCCAGCGGCCCGGCCACCAGGAACGGCAGCCGCCAGCCCCATTCCTCCATCGCGGCTTCGCCGAGGGTGATCTGCAGGACTGAGACGGTGGCAGCGCCCAGGGCGAAGCCGATGTAGGAACCCATGTCCAGGAAGCTGGCAAAGTACCCGCGCCGCTTGTCGGGCGCGTATTCACACAGGAACGTGGTGGCGCCGGCGTATTCCCCGCCGGTGGAGAAGCCCTGCACGAGCTTCAGGAGCACCAGCAGCGCGGCGGCCCAGACGCCGATCTGTGCGTAGCCGGGCAGCAGGCCGACGGCGAAGGTGCTGGCCGCCATCAGCATCAGTGTGGCCGCGAGGACTTTCTGCCGCCCCACCTTGTCGCCAAGCCAGCCAAACACGACGCCGCCGATCGGGCGGGCGATGAAGGTGGCCGCGAACGTGCCGAGCAGGAACAGCGTCTGGACGGTCCTGTCTGCCTCCGGCAGGAACACCGGGCCCATGGTGGTGATCAGGTAGCCGAACACGCCGACGTCGTACCACTCCATGGTGTTGCCCACCACTGTGCCGCCGAGGGCCTTCTTGAGCATCCGCTGGTCCACGACGTTTACGTCGGACGCCGTGAGTCGGCGGGAGGCCTGTCTATCCTTACTGCTTGGCTCGGTTGTGACATCACCTTTGATTGTCATAAGGGGTTCCTTACTGGGTATTGACGGGACGGACGTGCAGCGAGCTGCGGCCCCGCGGACAGGTTCGGCTGGTCCTCGGACTCCAGGGTTGGGGAAGCCGCCGTCCGGGACTATGACTTTCTATATGGGACCGGCACTGCGGCCGGGGGCGGGTCAAGGGATCCAGTGCGAAGAATGGGCCCGCCTGCTTGCAGCTAACGCCGCCGGGGGAGCGGACTCGTAGGCTGGCAGGGCGTGGGCAAGAAGCACCTTGTTCGTCAGGAGGTGCGTGAGCACGTGTGATCCTCTCGTGTTCCGCATGAATCAACAGGGTTCGGTTTATGCAACAGAGTGCGTCAGCTCACAGTCATTGTCAAGAACATGACTTTCGACGGCGCGGCCTTCTGAAGGGTGAATTTCGCACCACCTGCCCGTTTGGGTAGGCGCTACCGCCCGATCGTGACATTGCGCGCGTCCGGGACCGCGGGGGACGATGGAAGGCAGCATGTTCGGATGAGATCGGCACCGCAGGGGGCGGTGCTTCGGGTGGTCCGAGATCGCTTCTGCCCCTGCCGGCCGGTGCCCTCAGTCCCGGCCCGGCAACAGCTTTTCCCCCAAAGGAGTTCCGTGTCTTCGAATCCGATTCGTGTAGCTATTGTCGGTGTGGGTAACTGTGCCGCTTCGCTGGTTCAGGGTGTCCATTACTACCGGGATGCTGACCCGCGGGCCACGATTCCGGGTCTGATGCATGTGGAGTTCGGCAGGTACCACGTCCGTGATGTGCAGTTCGTGGCCGCGTTTGATGTGGACGGCAAGAAGGTCGGCCATGATCTGGCGGATGCGATCCTGGCCAGTGAGAACAACACGATCAAGCTGGCCGAGGTCCCGCCGACCGGTGTGACGGTGCAGCGCGGCCACACCCTGGACGGGTTGGGCCGGTACTACCTGGAGACGATTGAGCAGTCCACCGAGGAGCCTGTTGACGTGGTCCAGGCGCTCAAGGACGCGCAGGTGGATGTCATGGTGTGCTACCTGCCGGTGGGGTCGCAGGAGGCTGCGGAGTTCTACGCGCAGTGCGCGATCGATGCCGGGGTGGCGTTCGTGAACGCTTTGCCGGTGTTCATCGCCGGCACCAAAGAGTGGGCTGACAAGTTCACCGCAGCCGGTGTCCCGATCGTGGGCGATGACATCAAGAGCCAGATCGGTGCCACCATCACGCACCGCGTCATGGCGAAGCTGTTCGAGGACCGGGGTGTGACGCTGGACCGGACGTACCAGCTGAACGTGGGCGGGAACATGGACTTCAAGAACATGCTGGAGCGTGACCGGCTGGAGTCAAAGAAGATTTCCAAGACCCAGGCCGTGACCTCGAACGTCGAGGCCGAGCTGTCGGCCAAGGATGTGCACATCGGTCCGTCCGATTATGTGCAGTGGCTTGATGACCGGAAGTGGGCGTTTGTGCGCCTGGAGGGCCGGAACTTCGGTGACGCGCCGGTGTCTTTGGAGTACAAGCTGGAGGTGTGGGACTCGCCGAACTCGGCCGGTGTGATCATTGATGCGATCCGTGCGGCGAAGATCGGCCTGGACCGGGGCATCGGCGGTCCGCTGGTCTCGGCGTCGAGCTACTTCATGAAGTCCCCGCCGGAGCAGTTCAACGACGACCTCGCCCGCGAAAAGGTCGAGGCCTTCATCCGCGGCGACCTCGACCGCTAAACCCCCACCCGACGCTCTATCACTTCCTGCAGGTTTCGGGCCGACGCCCTATCACTCCCTGCAGGTTTTGACACGATGCCCTCTCACCTCCGGGCGGGGGAGCATCTACCGGTGACTTACGCCGCCACGCCTTGTAAGGTCGGGGCACCAGCTTCGAGATGAAGCCTCAACGGGTACCCAGCAAGGAGAGAGATCATGGCCGGCGACGATGAAATGCAGATCCTGAGTGCGTGGTACGAGCAGCTGGCGAGGGCGTTGCAGATCCCGTCCCTCGACGTCGATCAGGAGCTGTTGCTGGATCTGGCGAGGAAGTCCGCCGATTCAGTGATTCATGCTGCGGCACCGGTGACAGCGTTCATGGTGGGATACGTGGCGGGGCAGGAAACCGCACCCGAGAAGGCCGGTTCTGAGGCCTCCAGGAACGCGACAGCCCGGGCCGCAGAAATCGCATTCGAGCTGTGCCGGAACTGGACGGACGGCAGGACCGGCGGGGCGGCGTCGCAATAGTCGGTCGGTCCCGTCAGTCAGTGGGTCGCATTAGTCAGTCGGTCTCAGGGCCGGAACAGAAAAAGCACCCGTGGTAGTCGCAGTCATCCAGTGCGCGGTCTTCGCCACGTTCGATTTCTACATCCGCCATTGTGGACGCTGTTAGGGCCATGTGGGTGCCTTTCTAATTAAGACGCGTTGGGACGCGCCCGTCGGTAGGGAGAGGGTCAGCCGCCCGCGAAGGGCGGGAGGACGTCCAGTACGTCTTCCGGGCCGAGTGCTATCGAACGGTCGCGGACGGCGACTTCGTTCCGGAGAAAGCTGCTCCTGGTCAGGAGCCTGTTCAGCTCCGGCGTGCCGGCCGGTGGCCGGGGCCGGTTTGCCGCGACGATTTCGGACAGCAGGTTGTCCAGTGTTGAGCCGGGGGCGAGGCGGTAATGTTCCTCCGTGGTGCCGGCAGCGGCTGCCGCAGCGGCAAAGTAACGTACCAGTACTGCCAAGTCAGCCTCCGATGGCGCTCATAGTGCGGTCCGGCTGGACGAAGTCGTCTGCATCCAGCCCTGTCTGTTCCCTGCCGTGCGCCTTCGGTTTGGCCCACATGGCATCCTCCCAGCGGCGCGCCAGTTCGTCGTCGGACGCACCTGCCCGCAGGAGGCCCAGAAGGTCGAACTCCTGGCGGGAGAAGAGGCAGCTCATGATCGTGCCCTCGGCCGTGATTCGGGTTCGCCGGCAGTCCGAGCAGAACGGCTCCGTGACGGAGGCGATGATTCCCACCGTGCCCAGCACGGGGCCGGCGGTTCCTTCGGTGAGCGGGTTCCGGCGCTGAACGCGGAAGCGTTCGGCGGGCGCGCCGTCGCGCTCCCCGGGATCGCGGGAGAGCACGAACTCGGTGGCCAGAAGCTCCCGGATTTCCGCTGCGGTGATCATCTCTCGCCGGGACCAGCCGTGGTCGGCGTCGAGCGGCATTTGTTCGATGAACCGCAGCTCATGGCCGCTCCCCAGGGCCCATGCCAGCAGCCCCGCTGCTTCGCCGTCGTTGATGCCCCGCATGAGCACGGCGTTGATCTTGACCGGGCCGAGGCCCGCGGCCGAGGCTGCCTGGACGCCGGCCAGCACGCGGTTCAGGTAGGGGCGCCGGGTGATCTTGGCGAAGGTTTCTTCGTGCAGGGAATCAAGGGAGACATTGATCCGCGTGAGGCCCGCGTCCTTCAGTGCCTGCGCTTTCCTGTCCAGCCCCACCGCATTGGTTGTCATGGAAATGGGAAGATCCGGATGGCGGTGACGGAGTGCCCTGACGATGTCCACGAGGTCGCCCCGGACCAGCGGTTCACCGCCTGTCAGGCGAAGTTCCCTGACGCCCAGATGCCCGACGCCGATCCCCACGATCCGTACGATCTCTGCAGCCGTCATTACGGCCGGCTGGGGGAGCCACTCCAGGCCTTCGGCAGGCATGCAGTACGTGCAGCGCAGGTTGCATTTGTCCGTCACCGACAGCCGCATGTCAGTGGCACGCCGGCCGAAACGGTCGAACAGTCCCGAGGGCTGTCCGGCCGGCCGCTGCGGCGGTGCCTGCAGAAGGCTGGTTCTGGGGACTTCCTTGCGCAGGACAGGCAAGCCCAGCTGGACGGTCATGAGTTTGAGGTTCCCTTTCCGGGTTGGCGTTTTTGGATGAGTGTGAAAGCGGCCGGATCCCGGTGATACCGGGCTCCGGCCGCTCTGTCTTTAGTGTTCTCGGTGCCTAGTGGTGCTTGTCCCCGCTCGGATCAAGCTCACCCTTGGCGCACCGTTCATCGCATTCGTGCTTGGTCACAAGATCGAACTGGACGCCTCCGTGCTTTTCCACCCCGCTCCGGATGGAGCGCTCGACGACGGATGTAACCAGCCGGCTCCGCAGTGACAGCGGGTCCCTGCGCAGGTCCCTCGTGAGGGCAAAGCACATCAGGAACATCACGATGACGAAGGGCAGCGCGGACACGATGGTTATCCGCTGCAGTCCGGAGAGCGCCTCGGCGGGCTTGTCACCGCCGGCGAGCAGCATCACTGCGGCGACGGCGCCGGTGAGGGTGCCCCAGAAGATAACGACGCCGCGGCGCGGTTCTTCAGCACCGTCGGAGCTGAGCGAACCCATCACGATGGAGGCTGCGTCGGCGCCCGTGACGAAGAAGATGGCCACCAGGACCATCGCCAGGACGGACACCGCGGCGGCGATGACCGTGGGCAGGGACAGGTTGTGCAGCAGGTCGAACAGGGCACCGTCGAAGGAAATCGAGGGAGTCCCGTCCACGATCGTGGCCAGGCCGTCGCCGGCATCCGGGGTGGCATCTGCCGCGGACTGGATGTTGACGGCAGCACCGCCGAAGACGCCGAACCAGATCACGCTGACGATGCTGGGGACCAGCAGGACGCCGGTGACGAACTGGCGGATGGTGCGGCCGCGGCTGATGCGGGCGATGAACAGGCCTACGAAGGGGGTCCAGGAAACCCACCAGGCCCAGTAGAAGATGGTCCAGCCGGACATCCACGTGCGCAAGGCGTCGTCGCCGACGGCCTCGGTCCGGGAAGCCATCTCGGCCAGGTCCCGAGCATAGTCGCCGACTGCAGCCGGGATCAGGTTCAGGATGAAGAGCGTTGGCCCGGCAACGAACACGATAACTGCCAGGACTGCAGCCAGGACCATGTTGATGTTGGACAGCCACTGGATGCCGCGGCTGATTCCGGAGACCGCCGAGGCCACGAAGCAGGCTGTGAGCACGGCAACGATCACCACGAGCACGGGGGTGGCGAGCTGGCCGCCGATCCAGCCGTTGGAGGCCATGCCGCTGCCGATCTGCAGGGCTCCGAGTCCGAGCGATGCTGCCGTTCCGAACAGCGTGGCGAAGATGGCCAGCATGTTGATGAGCTTGCCGAGGGGGCCGTCCACGCGCTTGATGCCGAACAGGGACGTGAAGATGCTGGAAACGAGCTGCTTCCGGCCCAGTCGGTAGGTGCCGTAGGCCATGGCAACGCCCACCACCGCATACATGGCCCACGGGTGCAGGGTCCAGTGGAAGATTGAGGTTGCCATTGCAGTCTGGATGGCCGCGGGAGTCTGGCCGTCAACCGTGCCCGGCGGCGGGGAGATGTAGTGGTAAAGCGGTTCGGCCACGCCGTAGAACATCAGGCCGATGCCCATGCCTGCGGCGAACATCATGGAGACCCACGAGACCATGGAGTACTCGGGCTTTTCCGCGTCTTTGCCCAGCGGAATGTTTCCGAAGCGGCTCAGCGCCAGCCACAGCACGTAGACCACGAACAGGGAGGAGAGGGCGACGAACAGCCAGCCGGTGTTTTTCATGACCCAGTCCAGGACCACCTGGGACGTGGAGGCCAGGTTCTCCCTGCCGGCAAATCCCCAGATAACAAAGGCGAGCGTGAGCAGTCCGGCGACGCCGAAGACTACCTTGTCGATGCCTCCCTTGCGGAACAGCTGGCTGCTGCGGCGTGCTTCTTCATGCTCTGATTCGGTTTCCCGGAGGGCCTGAAGGATTTGCAGGTCTTCCTGGGGAGGAACAGGTTCCCGTTCCAAGGTCGGTTCCACCCCCGAGGCCCGACCGTCTTCACTGCTTTCATCGATAGTGACGTCACTATTGATTGTCATAAGGGGTTTCCTTATCTGGATTTGGGGCGGCTCAGCTGCTGCCGGCTGTTACGCCGGCGGCAGGTTGGCTCATCCTCGGATTCGATTGTCGCCATCGACAATCTTGGTTACGTGTATGCGGAGCGGCAGTTCCGTCGGGGGAGGAGCGACGGATCCTCTTATTTAACCGTTCCGCGATAATCAACGCGTTTCGTCCACAGCAACAGAGTGCTTTACGTCACAACGCTATGTCAAGACCCTGCTGTTGCTCCCGTCACTTATTGACACTACATATGAGATGGGCCACGCTGTTGCATATCGTGACTTTCGTTGCGCATCAAGCAATTAAGGAAGAAGTGATTTATGCAGACGCTTGCGGTTGTGGGAGCCTCGCTGGCCGGTCTTTCGGCGGCCAGGGCGGCCCGCGCTCAAGGCTTCTCCGGACGGCTGGTCATCATTGGCGATGAGCATCACCGTCCCTACGACAGGCCCCCGCTCTCCAAGGATTTCCTGCTCGGCACCATTACGGCAGAGGACCTGTTCCTTGAGACCGATGATGACGGATTGCACGCGGAGTGGATTCTGGGCGGCGGTGCCGTTGGACTGGATGCAGCCGAGCGGACCATCCGCCTGCACGACGGCGGCACCGTCACTGCCGACGGCATCGTCATAGCCACCGGTGCACGCGCGCGCCAGATCCCCGCCCTCGCCGGCCTGGAGAATGTCTCCTACCTGCGGACCATGGCCGATGCCCAGGCGCTGACGCCCAGGTTGGTGGCCGGTGGCCGCATGATCGTGATCGGTGCCGGCTTCATCGGCGCCGAGGTTGCCTCCTCCGCCGCCTCACGGGGGATGGAGGTGACCATGATCAACAACGGCCCGGTCCCGTTCACTGCGCAGCTCGGCGAGGACATGGGTTCCGTGGTGGCCAGGCTCCATGCGGCCAACGGGGTGAACCTGGTCTGTGGCACCGGCATCGAGGAGTTCCACCGCGCGGGCAACAGCGTGACGGGGCTCCGTTTGGCGGACGGCCGGGAGCTCGCCGCCGACGTTGTGGTGGTGGGCATCGGTGCGGAGCCGAATGTTGAATGGCTCGCCGGTTCCGGCGTGGAGGTCGACGGCGGTGTGCTGTGCGATGCGATGGGACGCACCAATGTTCCGGGCATCGTCGCCGTGGGCGACTGCGCCGCCTGGTTCGACGCCGCTGTTGACAGGCACCGCCGGGTGGAGCACTGGACCGGCGCCCTGGAGCGGGCCGCCCTGGCGGTGCAGGCCCTGCTCGACGACGACGCCCCGGCTCAGCCGCTGAAGCCGCCGTACTTCTGGTCGGACCAGCACGGCGTGAAGATCCAGTTCGCCGGCCACTCCGCCGGCTACGACCGCCTGGAGATTGAGGCGGGCGATCCGCAGGAGCACAATTTCCTCGCCATCTACTACCGCGAAGACGTTCCCGTCGCGGTCCTGGGCATGAACCAGCCACGGCTGTTCACGAAGTGGCGCAGGAGCCTGGCCGTTCCGGCGCCGCGGGCGGACACGCCGCAGGGCCTGGCGGCGGCAACCAAACCGTAGCCGCCTTCCTGCTGATTGAGCAGCAACTGCTGGTTGACCTGTAACCGCTGGTTGAGCCTGTCGAAACCCCGACAAGCTCAACCAGCGGTTTTTAACGCCGGGTGTAGCCCATGTTCGAACTGATCTTCATGCCGGCCTGGCTCAGGCCATCGATCAGGCCGGGTGTTTTCTCCGGGTCAAAGCGGAAGGCCGGGCCGGAGATGCTGACCGCGCCGATCACGGTTCCCAGGTGGTTGTAGACCGGCACCGCCATGGAGTTCAGCCCAATTTCAAACTCTTCAAGGACCACTGCGTAACCGTCGTGGGCGACGTCGATAAGCTGCTTTTCGAGCTTGTCGCGGTCGGTGATGGTCCGCTGGGTCCGGGCCGGAAGCCCTGTCTCCTCCAGGATGCGTTCCCGTTCATCTGCCGCCAGCGCTGCCAGCAGAACCTTCCCGCTCGACGTCGCGTGCAAGGGCGTCAGGCTGCCCACCCAGTCGTAGGTGGCCAGGGTTGACGGCCCCATGGCCTGGTCCACGTTGACGGCGTAGTTGGAGCGGAGAACGGCGAGGTTGACGGTTTCCTTGAACTCCTCCGCCAGGCTTTCGAGCACAGGGCGCGCCTCCCGGACCAGGCTCAGCCGGCCGGGAATGGAACTGGCCAGGCGAAGGATGCCAAAGCCGAGCTGGTATTTTCCCCGTTCGCTGTTCTGGTGAACAATCTCCCTGGTCACCAGGGAACCGAGCAGCCTGGATACGGTGGATTTGTGGATTCCCATTTCCTCGGCGATTTCGCTCACGCCTGCATCGCCGTCGCGGGCCAGGATCTCCAGGACAGCGAGGGCTCGATCGACGGACTGGACGCCGCCCTGCTGGCTGCCTTCACCGTCGGCATCGGATTCAAGGACAATGTTCGAAGCCATGACCCATACTCTCAGTTAGTTTCTTCGGCTGCTTTGCCGGGAATGGATCGGCCCCGTGGCCGATCCCACACTCCTGATCCTACGGGGAAAGTGTGACTTAGCTGACATTACGTTAAGCCGATTACCGACGTCGTGCATTCCGGTTCCTGGATCCAACGGCCGGCCGGCTCAGCGGAGACCAAGGCGCATGAGCACCCGCGGGAAGCCGTTGAGGACGGAATCGGTATCGGCGGCCTTGGTGAAGCCTGCCGCCTCAAAGAGCCTGCGGGTGCCGACGTAGGCCATGGTCAGGTCCACCTTCCTGCCCTGGTTGTCCACCGGATAGCCCTCAATGGCGGGCGCGCCGTAGGAGCGCGCAAAGTCGACGGCGCCCTGCAGCAGCCGGTGGGAAATTCCCCGGCCCCGGTACCCCGGGCGGACCCGGATGCACCACACGGACCACACCTCCAGATCGTCCACGTGGGGGATCCGGCGGTTGCGGGCGAAGCTGGTATCGGCGCGCGGATGGACACCCGCCCACCCGACTGGTTCCCCGCCGTCGTACGCCAGCACGCCGGGCGGCGGATCCTGCGTCAGCAGATCCCGGACCAGGTCCCCGCGGGCAGTGCCCCGCAGCTCCAGGTTCTGTTTGGAGGGGATGCGGTAGCTCAGGCACCAGCAGACGGTCGCGTCAGGCCGTTTGGGCCCCACCACCGCTTTCACGTCCTCAAACTGCGTCGCGGGACGGACTTCGATCGCCATGCCGCCACCCTGTCACCGGTTTCGGGCGGGGGCAAGGGCCGCTAGTGCAGCCCGCTGCTGTGCGCCATCGCGATGGCCTCGGTGCGCGACGTGGCGCCGAGCTTGCGGTAGATGTTGCGGAGATGGAACTTCACGGTGTTCTCGCTCAGGTGCAGCTTCGCGGCAATCGTCCGGTTCCGCTGCCCGGCGGCGAGCTGTTGGAGCACCTCCAGTTCCCGCTCGCCCAGGTCCCAGGCGGCGGCGTCGGGCAGTTTGCGCCCCGGCGGGTCCAGCGGCAGGGTGACGGCGATGTCGGCGCCCCAGCCCTGCATCAGGTCCATCGTCATGCGCCCGTCCAGGACCTCCACCCGTTGCGCCAGCCGGGCGATGCTGGGGGCATCGGTGGAAAGATTGCCCATGCCGTCGTCGCGGACGTTGATGAGGAGGTTCTCGCCGTCGCAGTCCCACTGGGTGCGGATGCGCCGTACTTCCGGCTGTTCAACCATGGCGAGCACCAGGCCGCGGACGATGGCCCGGGCAGCATGTGCCACTTCCCCGGGAAGTGCCCGGCCGTTGACCGGCGGCTCGATGAACTGGACATCGATGCCGCTGAAGTGCGTGAGCGGGCGGAGATCCTCGCGGAGGCGCTGGAAGGCCGTGGCAACAGGCTCTTCGACAAGTTCGGTGGTCCGGTCGTTGAGCGTGCGCAGTTCCACCAGGGCCTTGGCGGCGACGTCGGTGGCGGACTTCCGCGCCGCGTCGTCGGCCAGCGCGGGGGAGCGCAGTGCGGCCAGCAGGGTCTCCAGCGTCGTTGAGTGCCGGTCCACCAGCTCCGCCGTCACCCTGACCCGTTCGGCGGACGCCGCCCGGGACTCGATGAGGTACGACGGCGGTGCATCCGCCACCTTTTCCCGGATACGCTCCGCCGCGAGGTTCCACAGGTAGCGGACCAGCCACGGCACGTCTTGTCCCGTCAGGTCCGCAAGTTGTCCGGGTACGTCTTGTCCGGGTGCGTCCTGTCCGGGTGCGTCCTGTCCCGCCGCCGGCCGCGGATCGACCAGAACCAGCAACGCATTCGTCGGTGAGGGGAGGGCAAGGACCGGGTGCTCCTGCCCGCCGATAGGTGCCCGGCCCTGCCAGGTTTCATGCCCGTCCAGGAACGATCTGACGGCGTCCAGCTCCGCAATGGAAACCTGGCTGATGACGGACTCCGCGCCGGACTTCTTCTGCGGCCGGCCTGTGCAATCCTCGGTAAAAATCACCATGGCGGTACTGTCCAGGTACGGCCGGGTGGCCTGGTGCAGCCGCTGGGCAATCTCGGTGAGCGGAGCCGTGGACAGTTGCGCGATGGCCTCCAGCAGCGGACCTGCGCTCTCCGGCATCTCCGGCACGGGGAAAGGCATGGTGGCTTGGGGAGTGGCGGGCACCTGTCCATTGTATCGAAATCCGGCATGGCACCTATCCCTTTGGGTGGGAAAGACCGTCCGATAATGTCGTGGCGCCCACCCGCCTGGCATTCGAGGATGGAACCAGGGAGAAACCAATCCTGAAAGATCTCACCAGCAAAGGAATAAACACCATGAAGCTCCAAGTTGCCATCGACCTCCTGACCACCGAAGCTGCCCTCGAGCTGGCCGGCAAGGTTGCCGAGCACGTTGACATCATCGAACTGGGCACCCCGCTGATCAAGGCCGAAGGCCTCTCGGTCATCACCGCCGTGAAGAACGCCCACCCGGAGAAGATCGTCTTCGCCGACCTGAAGACCATGGACGCCGGTGAGCTCGAAGCCGACATCGCCTTCAAGGCCGGCGCGGACCTGGTCACCGTTCTCGGCTCCGCCGACGACTCCACCATCGCCGGTGCGGTCAAGGCAGCCCAGGCCCACAACAAGGGCGTTGTCGTTGACCTCATCGGCATCGAGGACAAGGTCACCCGTGCCAAGGAAGTCCGCGCCCTGGGTGCGAAGTTCGTTGAGATGCACGCCGGCCTGGACGAGCAGGCCAAGCCCGGCTTCGACCTGAACGGTCTGCTCCGCGCCGGTGCCGAGGCCCGTGTTCCGTTCTCCGTGGCAGGCGGCGTGAAGCTGGCCACCATCGGTGACGTCCAGAAGGCCGGCGCCGACGTCGCCGTCGCCGGCGGCGCCATCTACGGTGCCGAGGACCCCGCACAGGCCGCAAAGGAACTCCGCGCCGCCATCGTCTAGGGGCCTTTCCGCAACAAAGGGCTCTTCGCAACATGGGGCTGACTTCAGTCCCCGCCGCACGGCGGTCCTCACCAAAAGGTGGGGGCCGCCGTCGGCGTTTAATGCTGCTGAAGAGCGGGCTGGCGCTGGGTCATCCGGGGCCGGCTAGGAGCACGATTCTTCGGCTGAATCCCCGCCGGTGGCATCGACGCCGGGCAGGGATTTGAGCACCACTTCCACGCCAGCGCTGACGGATGGCTGACGGCTGGCCTGGCCCCACACCCTGGTTTCAGCGGCTGCCTCCACCCCGACCTCCGCCGACCAGTTCTGCCCTGTCCTGCTCTTGCCGGTCCTGCCGTGGGAACTCCCGTTCCGCTCCGACCAGTCGGCGCGGTGGATATGGGTGCTGCGGCGGTGTTCCCCGTGGTCCTGGTGATCCCGGGAAACAGCAGATATGAGGATCACAACCTCCTCCGTCACCTGCTGCTGGCCCTGTCCCTGTGCGGAGAGAGTTCCGCTGCCTGCCGCGCCCACGAGGATGGCGATGCCGGCCACGGCGGCGGCCCTGCGTGTCAGTATCTTCATGTTGGCCTCTTCCGGACCCGGCGGCCGAGATCTCCAGCGCGGGTGCAGCGGAGAGAAGGCCCTTTCTCGAAAGTTACGCCCGCTTGGCTGCGACAAAAAGCCCGCAGGGCAGATTAAGAGGGAATTCCCAGCTTCACAGGTTGCGGGCATCCAGGGTCCGCGTGCTTTATTCGCGGTCTTCCACCGGCTCAGGATCGCCGGTCCAGGCTGCCCAGTCCCGCGGGTCCACCGAGGGCCTGCCCAGCAGGTAGCCCTGGCCCCTCGAGATTCCCAGTTCCGTGATGGCGTTGAGTTGCTCGCGGGTTTCGATTCCTTCCGCGGAAAGCGTTGCGCCGGTCTGCTCGGCCAGGGCTAAAACGAAGGGGCTCGTGGCCGGGCGGCCGCCCGAGGCGGCGGGGCCACAGAGAAAATCGCGGTCGACCTTGATGATGTCGGGGAGCAGATGGAGGATCTGCTTCGCGGAGGTGGCGCCCGGCCCGGATCCGTCCACGGCGAGGCGCACACCATGCTGGCGCAGCGGGCTCAGGACCTCGGCGAGGGCCGCGAGTTCCCGGTCCGCAATGTCGCCCATGATTTCGATGACCAGCCTGTCCGGGGCGACGGCCCCTCCCAGCATCAGCGCCTGAACGCGGGGGTCGGCGCAGGCGGTGGGGCTCAGGTTGACGGACGCGAAGAGGTGCGCCGGAATCTCTCCTGCTGCAGCCAGGGCGAGATGCAGGGCGGCGATTTCCAGGTCCGGCCCCAGTCCCATGGCCGCTGCCCCCCGGAACCAGACGTCTGCGCTGGTCCCTTCATGGCTCACGAACCGTGACAGCGCCTCAACCCCGATCACTTCTCCGCCGGCCAGCAGCCTGATGGGCTGGAACGCCGTCATCAGCATCCTCGGGACGTCCCCGGAAGAGTCTTCCGGCTGATTCTCGTGGGACGAGGCAGGGACGTTCCTGGTGCTGATCAGATGGTGCAGGAGGGCCTGTTCGGGGTCATCCATGTGGGCCGCCAGGAGGTCAAGCAGCTGCTCCCTGGCCCAGGCCTTTTGCGGATCCGAGTCTGCGAGGACGTCGCTGATGATCTCCAACACCTGGCGCCGAAGGGTTGCGCGGTCCACGTTGGAGAACAGCTCCGGTGTCAGTTCACCGTTTGCGGGCGACTCGTCCATGGCCATCACACTACCCCTCGGTAGCGAATGCCGCGATTTGGGGGACTGCGGGATTGTGGCCCGCCATGCTGGTCACGGCACCAAGGGAAGGAACACGACCGTGTAGATTCCGAGCAGGGCAAGGATGATCACGCTGGCCGCCACGGCTGCCGTGGAAGCGGTGTCCGGAGGCATTTGTCCTTGCTGAATGCCCCGGATGGCGCCGTGGAGCCGTCGCTTTCGGGTGACTTGGATAGCGGCGGCGGTGACCACGGCGGCTGCGACGAGGGTGCCTGCGAACCAGCCGTGATGGGGCAACCAGCGCAGGAAGACGGCCGCGGCCATGACCATCGACAATGTGGTGCGTCCCCATGCCAGGTCGGTGCGTTCTGGCTGCAGGCCGTCGTCGCCGTGGGTGGGGATGTGCTGTTGCAGGGGCATGGTCAGGCGCCCGTGGCGAGGACGAATGCGGCCACAATGACGGCCACGACGGCGGCGCCCGTGGCGAGGACCGGTGCAATCCAGGGCAGGGGCAGGGGCGCCTTGTGGCGCATGGAGCGTTCGACGTTGAGCCAGCGGAAGAAGGATCCGCCGCCGATCACGAGTGCCAGAAGCAGCAGGAGTGCCGCGACGGTTTTGCGTAGTTCCGGGCTAAAGAGGTCTCCCATGAAAGCCTCAACCGCGACACCGCCGGCGAGCAGGGCCAGGGACGTACGGATCCAGGCGAGGAAGGTGCGTTCATTCGCAAGGGTGAAACGGGGGTCGGGTTCGCTGCCTCCGCGCAGGATCCGGGCGGAAAGTCCGCTGCGCCGTCGGCTGGACGGTGCTGTTTGCGTCACGTCGTGTTCTTCCTAGTTGGTGGCGACGGTGCGGAAGCCGCAGTTGCCGGAGGAGGATTCAGGGGTGTTGAAGGTGCGGGCGGCGACGCGGTAGCGGTTGCAGTACGAGTCATGGCAGAGGTAGGAGCCGCCTCGCATAACGCGCCCCTTGCCGATGGTGGGCCCTTGAGGATTGTCGGTGGGGGAGTTCCAGTAGTACTTGGGCAGGAACCAGTCGCTGCACCATTCCCAAATGTTGCCTGCCATTTCGTAAAGCCCGTAGCCGTTAGGAGGAAAAGACATAACGGGGGCGGTACCCAGGTGGCCGTCCTCTTGGATGTTCACTGCGGGGAACGCGCCCTGCCAGATGTTGCAGCGGTGTTCCCCGCCGGGGGTGAGGTCGTCGCCCCACGCGTAGCGCATGCCGTTCAGTCCGCCGCGGGCGGCGTATTCCCATTCGGCTTCGGTGGGCAGGCGGCGTCCGGCCCAGGCACAGTAAGCCAGTGCATCGTGGTGCGAGACGTGCACCACCGGGTGGTCCGGGACATCCCGCCAGTTCGATGACGGTCCCGTCGGGTGTGCCCAATAGGCGCCGCGGATCTCAAGCCACCAGGGGGCCCCCGCGGCGGCACCGAGGACATCGCTGCCGGTCGCCGTGCACAGCAGATGGAACACGGCGGAGGACCCGTACTGCTCCGCCTCTGTCCGGTAGCCCGTGGCGTCTACGAACGCCGCGAACATTGAGTTGGTCACTGCCGTCGCGTCGATACGGAAGCCATCCACGCGCACCTCGTGCACCGGTGTCTCGCCGTCGGACGGATAGCCTTCGCCAAAAGCATCACCCATCTGGAAGGGCCCACCGGGAATCTCGATGTCACGGTGCATGTCCGGCCCGGGACCAGGTGTGGAGTGCGCCTTAGGCCTGGCGGCGTCTTCCGTTGGCCGGGGTTCACGGGATGGTGTGCAGCAGCCCTTGCCAGGGGCGCCCGTGTGAAGGCCACGGGGTTCAGCGTAGTTCGTGGAGCTGAGGGGCAGCAGGTTCATGATCGTGGGTTTCCCAAGCATTGGTTCGATTCTTCTGTGTCCGCCGATGCGGTGAGGCCGACGGCGGACACAGAAGGGGCAGCTTTGCGGGTGTGCTTCCTGTCAGAAGATGTCCGGTACTGGCTGGTTGTGCCGGCTACTGGTGGGCCAGGGCAATGCGCTGCCGGTCGGTTGCCGTGAGGTGCTGCTCTGTTCCGTCGTCGTGCAGGTCGATGCGCACGGTTTCGATTGTTCCGGTGAACGCGTTGTGCACCGGGAGATAGTCGTCGGTGACTGGCGTGCCGCGGTCGACCCCGACGTTGAGCGTTTCATCGAAGGAGAAGTAATAGGCGGTCGTCTGCTCCACACGGCCCTTGCCGACGACCTTGCCGCCGGCGGCGAGCCGGACCTCCCCGCCCCTGCCGATGCCGCCGCCGTCGTACTGGAACTCAAAGGTAAGTTCCTGGGGACCAGCTTCCAGCCGCTCATCCGAGCGCACAGTGTAAAGATCCCGGCCGTAGCAGTTGTGGGCATAGCTGAGGTGGCCGTCCACCACATACAGGGACCAGCCTCCAAAACGCCCGCCCTGCGCAATGAGGACCCCGTCGCCGCCGCCTTCCGGGATGTCCACCCGTGCAGTGACGCTGTGCGACCTGTTCTTCACGTTAAGGGTTGTCTCCTCGGTAAAGCGCCCCATTCCGCCCCGATAGGTCACTGAGGTCCTGCCACTGAACAGGTCGATCCGGCCGGCCACTTCCGGGTTCTCCCGTTCGGTGACACGGTCATCGAGGGGGAACACGTTGTACTTGCTGGCTTCAATCAGGAAAAGGTGCTGAAGTTCCCGCAGTTTGTCCGGGTACTTTTCTGCCAAGTCGTGCGCTTGGCTCCAGTCGGTCCGGGTGTCGTAGAGCTCCCACACATCCTTGTCGAAGGCCGGGAGTCCTTCGGGCACCATTTGCCAGGGAGTGCCATGGCGGGTGACTGCAGTCCATCCCTCGTGGTAGATGCTGCGGTTTCCGCACATCTCAAAGTACTGGGTCCGCCGGCGGTCCTCAGCGTCGGGAGCGTTGAAGGTATAGACCATGCTGGTGCCCTCGATGGGCTGCTGACTGACGCCGTTGACCAGAACAGGGTGGGGGACTCCTGCTGCTTCGAAGACCGTGGGGGCGATGTCGATGACGTGGTGCCACTGGTGCCGGATCCCGCCACCGGCTTCGATACCTTGGGGCCAGCTCATGATCATGCCGTCCCGGGTGCCGCCGTAGTGCGAGGCGACCTGTTTTGTCCATTGGTATGGGGTGTTCATGGCCAGCGCCCACCCGACAGGGTAGATGGCGTAGGTAGTTGCGTCCCCCAGGGCATCGATCTCGTTGGCCATTGTTTCGGTGCTGTCCTGAAAACCGTGGCCGACCAGGTGCTCACGCATCGTGCCTTCGATGCCGCCTTCGCCCGAAGCACCGTTGTCACCGAGCATGTAGATGAACAGGGTGTTGTCCAGTTGGTCGATGTCCCTTAGAGCGTCCACGAAGCGCCCCACCTGCCGGTCCGTGTGCTCGGCGAAACCTGCGTAGGTTTCCATGAAGGCTGCGGCGACGCGGCGTTCTGTGCCGTTCAGTTCGTCCCAGTGCGGCACGACATCGGCCCAGGGCCCGAGTTCGGCAGATTCCGGGACAATGCCAAGTTCCTTCTGCCGGGCCAAGGTCGCTTCGCGCTGGGCGTCCCAGCCGCCGTTGAAGCGGTCGCGGTACTTGTCCTTCCATTCCTTGCCGACATGGAAGGGACCGTGCGTGGCGCCGAAAGCGATGTAGCTGAAGAACGGCTTCTCCGGCGTGAGTGTCTTCTGCGTGCGGACCCAGTCGATGGCGTGATCGACGAGGTCTTCGGAGAGGTGATAGCCATCTTCTGGCAGCCGGTCCGGTTCCACAGGAGTGGTTCCGTCAAACAGTTGGGGGTACCAGTGGTTCATCTCGGCGCCCATGAAGCCGTAAAACTTGTCGAAACCCTCACCAATGGGCCAACGGTCAAAGGGACCTGAAGCGCTGACTTCCCGCGGAGGGGTCTGGTGCCACTTTCCGAATGCGGCCGTGCTGTAGCCGTTCTGGCCAAGCGTCTGCGCAATCGTGGCGGCACTGGCCGGGCGGAAACCGGTGTAACCGGGGGCGGACGTGCTCATCTCGGTGGTCACTCCCATGGCGACGGAGAGGTGGTTCCGGCCAGTCATGAGCGCCTGGCGGGTAGGGGAGCACAACGCCGTGACGTGGAAGCGGCTGTACCGGAGGCCATCGTCGGACAGCCTGTCCGCCGTCGGCATCTCACAGGGGCCACCGAAGGCGCTCGAGGCACCAAATCCCATGTCATCGATCAGGACGATCACCACGTTGGGAGCACCTTCGGGTGCCCTGAGCGGAGCCACCGGGGTGAACGCGCTCTCCTGATTGTGGATGCCCATTGCCGTGGTCACGGTCCGGTTCCGCTCCGGGATCGGGAGGATCTCGCGAATCTCGGTCATTGTCTTGCTGCTCCTTTTGGTCTGTGGGTGAGTGATTCGCGCCTGTGGGACGCGGCTGGGGAGGTAGCCAATGGCCTGCTTGCTTCGCTACGTGATGTCAGCGCCCTGCCTGGGGTTACTGCCGGCGGTGGAGATGGGCGCAGGCTGAGGGGACGTCGCCATCACCTCAATCGCACCGGTCTCTTCCAGCGAGCGGTTCCGGGTTTCTTCAGCCCAGGCGATGCAGGCGAGAAAGCCGATGAACGTGATGCCCGCGCCGATGTACATCGTCGTCGACGTGCCCAGGGTTGATAGGGAGAGCGGGACCAGGAAGGTTCCGATAGCGGCACCGAAGCGGGTCAGTGCAACGGCCATCCCCACAGCGGCGGCGCGAATGCGGGTTGGGAAGAGCTCGTTGGGATAGGCCCACTCAAGGATGCTCGGGCCTCCGGAGAACAGCGCGTACAGGCAGAAGAAGCCTACGACGAACGGACCCGGGGCATTAGTCCACGCCCCCAGTGCGAGCAGCGGGAGCACCATCAGGCCAAAGGACCAGATGATGGTCTTGCGTCGGCCAATGTTGTCGAGCATGCGCATGGCCGGCAGGCAGCCGATCGCGAACACGAGGTTGATGAGGGCTGTTCCGAGGTTCGCCTCGTTGCCTGATTCCATGCCCAGCGATCCCAGCAATTGCGGACCGAAGGTGAGCAATGCAAACAGCGGTACGATCGCGCAGGTGAAGAAGACGACGATGAAGACCATGCGGCGCAGGTAAATCCCGCGGAAGAGGTCGGCGATATTGCCCCGCCCTTCGTTCGAGAGGGGCATGGAGCCTGCCAGTTCAGCGGGTGTCACCTTGGTGTCAAGGGTGGACTCGATGACCTTGCAGGCCTCGTCGATGCGTCCGGCGCCGACCAGCCACCGCGGTGATTCCGGCGTGCCCACACGAAGCAGGAAGACGATCGTGGCAAGCACCGCGGCGGTTGCGAGCATCCAGCGCCAGCCGTCGTCGCCCATCACTTCGTTGATGAGATACCCCACCAGGTAGGCCAGGGACGCGCCGATGTACCAGATGATGATTACTGCGCTGAACATGCGGGCTCGCCGTTTGGTCGGGAGCCACTCAGAAAGCAGCGCGGTGGCAATGGGATAGTCGGCAGCGATAGCGGCGCCAATGACAAAGCGCAGGATGATCAAATGCCAGGCTTCGGTGGCAAAGATTGAAAGCACCGAGGTGACGATCAGGACAAGCAGATCGAGGGTGTACATGGGTTTTCGGCCAATGCGGTCCGTCAGCGGGCCGCAGATCAGGCCGCCGAAGAACATGCCAATCAGTGAGGCGACGCCGATCATCGCTTCAGTGCTCGTTGGCAAATGCATTTCTCTAGTGATGCCGGGAAGTGCGATGCCGACAATCGCGAGCAGGTAACCGTCAAGCAGGGGGCCTCCTGAACACGCAACTATGAGCTTGCGATGGAAGCCCCGGATGGGGGCCTCGTCTACTGATCTGAAACTCATGGGTCTCCTCACAATCACTTTCGGTGGAGTAGGAATGGCAGGGCGCGGGCGAAGGCCGGAATTGAAGGCACGCGTCTTCGTCGTGACGTTCAACGGCTTCTACGGGTTGCGCCACTTTTGGAAGAAAAGGGCGAATGGTCGATCAGGGGGTCGGGACGCAGAGCAGGGGATGTGTTGCTCCCTTCAAATCCCGCTGGTCCGCATTGGGGTGACGCAGACCCTCTAGGGCGTGGTTGCGGTAGAAGCAACAACATTTCCTATGTGAAACAGTCTGAACGGCAGTGTTCGCGCTGTCAATAGGATTTGTCGTATAAATCACAGTCAGCCTTGTTGCGCTGTGCGCACACTCACTGTTTGCGCCGTCGCCCTTTGGTAGTAGACCGCATTTCAGGAAAGCGGTCAGCCGATCGAAACCGGTTGCGTTTCTTGGCCGCTGATTCGTCTGAGAAAATGGGGCATGCTGTCTCACAAAACGCAGGGACCGGATTACGCGGCGGACGGGGAGCCGCAGGCAAGTCTGCAGTCTGTTGAGCGGGCCATTACAGTGCTGAAAATTCTCGCCCGGACGGGCGGTGCAGGAGTCAGCGAAGTCGCAGAAGAAATGGGTGTACACAGGTCCACCATTTCCCGATTGCTGCGCGTGCTCGAAGCCCGGGGAATGGCACAACAAAACAGCGGCCGCGGCAAGTACCAGCTGGGGCTTGGGATCCTGCAACTCGCAAATTCCATACCGGTGCGCCTCAATCTCGTACGGGAAGCCCGGCCCGTCCTCGAAGCCCTTGCCGCGCAAACTGGCGAAACCGTGAACCTCGCCGTCCTGAGCTCCAATTACGTCGTGAATGTCGACGAGGTAATGGGCCCATCGACCCTGGCCACCCAGGACTGGATCGGCAGGCTAACCCCGATCCATGCCACGTCCAGCGGCAAGGTTTTCCTTGCGGCGATGGACGCTGCCGAACGTAGCCGCGTGCTTGGCGAGACGGGCATGCCTCCTACAACTCCGAGGACGATTACATCGAGGCAGGATCTGGAAGCGCAACTCGTTGAGGTTGCGGAGGCGGGTTACGCAACTGTCTATGGAGAACTTGAGTTGGGGCTTAACGGGATCGCCACCCCGGTGTTCGGCCATTCCGGGACGGTCCTGGGAGCCATCAGTGTTTCGGGGCCAGAATTCCGCTTCGACCCCCGCAAATCACGCACCCTGGTCCGGGAACTCAAACATTCCGCCCGGGAGGTCAGCAGGAGGATGGGGCACGCTGAGGCGTAGCTGTCCATCTAAACCTCCGCCCGTTAGGTTCACAGCCTCCTGACAGTTTCCGAACAGCGGCGCCCTAACCTGTTCCCCGATCTTTGAGGAAGGGGGCTAGGACAGATGCCCTTCCGCTCAAAGCCGTAGTGCACGGCCGATCAAGGAGACACCATGTCACGAACCAAGAGAATCACCCTCGGCATCACCGCTGGCGCCCTGGCGCTGGGTGCAGGAATGGGAGTTACCGGGATGGCCTCCGCAGCCACTACCCCCAGCCCCAGCGCCACCTCGGGCACATCGACGGACAGCAGCGCCCCGACTGACGGCTTCCGGGACCACAAGGGGGGCCACGGCCAGATCGCTGCAGACCTTGCCACCAAGCTGGGCGTTGACGAAGCGAAGGTCACCGAGGCGATGCAGGCGTTCCGCGAGGCCAACAAGCCGACGACGCCGCCGACCGAGGGCACCAAGCCTGACCGCACCGCCCAGGACGCGGCGATGGCCAAGTCCCTTGCCGCGGCGCTCGGCGTCGAGGAGTCCAAGGTCACCGCGGCCCTGACGGAAATCCGCGAGGCGAAGCAGGCCGAACGCGCGGCCGCGCTGAAGACCAGGCTGGACACGGCGGTCAAGGACGGCACGCTTACCCAGGCCGAGGCCGACGCCGTCACGAAGGCCGTCGAGAAAGGCGTGATCGGAGGGGGTGGCCGCTAACGCCTGCTGAAACACATGAAAGGAGAGGAGCCCCCGGGAAAGTCCCGGGGGTTCCTCTCACCTCGCGGGAAACTAGCCCCGCTGCAGGGTCACGGTCCAGCTGCCGCCGGCATTCAGAGACGAGCACCGGAACTCCGTGGGTGAAGCCTTGCCGGCGGTCGGGTCAGTGTAGGAGCCGGAGGTTTCGAAGGTTCCGCTCTTCGCCTTGGCGGATGACTTGGTGCCGGGCTGGACCTCGGCGGTGGGGTACTTCTCCGTCACCTGCATTTCGCACACAGAACTGGCCTCGTCCAGGAGCTCCGCGTCCGCCGGCTGCGCGGCTTCCTCACTAGGGGAGGCAGGGCCCGGTGCGGCGGTGGTGGAAGCGGGAGCGGTGGCGGCCTGCTGGTCCGCGGACGGACCCGGCGCCGAAAGGGCAATGACGGTGCCCACCAGAACCACCGCCACGGCAGCAAGGAGGATGAGAAGCAGACGACGGCGGGACGCGCCATTGGGGGTGGGTGCAACGGACACGGCGTGCCTCTTTCGAAACGCTGGTCAGGGCCTGGAAGTGGCAGGTACCTGGCCCTGCAGTCACCCTCATTGGCGGCGGACGTTTCTGGCAGAATAACCGGCCGCGTTTCGGTCAACAAGGCATAGGGCGACCCGGCGCCGAAGCCTACAGCACCTTGCGGATGGTCTCCTCGAAGCTGGTGACGTGGTGCAGCGCCAGTTCCCCGGCCTTGTCCGCGTCCCCCTCGGCCACGGCCTTGAGCAGATCCACGTGCTCGTTGATGTGGCCGCTCACCGACGGGACCTTGTCCAGTACCAGGCACCAGATGCGGGTGGCCAGGTTGTCGTACCGGATCAGGGTGTCCTCAAGGTGCGGGTTGGCCGCGGCGCGGTAGATCAGGCGGTGCACGGTCAGGTCGTAGCGCATCAGCTCCCGGGACTGGGCGGGGGTGGGCGCCAGCTCCGAGATGGCCTTGGCGACGTCCAGCAGCTCCTCGCGCATGGCGGTGTTGGCCCTCTTGGCGGCCCGGCGTGCCGCGAGCGGTTCAAGCAGTTCACGGATTTCCGAGACATCGGCCAGTTCCGTGAAGTCCACGGTGGTGGCAAAGGTTCCCCGGCGGGGGTAGGACACCACCAGGTGGTCCACCTCCAGCCGCTTGATGGCTTCGCGCACGGGCGTGCGCCCAAAGCCGAGCTCAGTCGCCAGCTGGCCGTCATTGATCGGCTCACCGGGGCGGATGTCCAGCATGATCAGCTTGTCGCGCAGCTGCCGGTAGGCAGCCTCGGCCTGGGACAGCGATTCATCCTCGGCAGGCAGCACGGCGGGAAGGGCATTCACAGCGAGGCTCCGTTCATGGGCTCCAAGCGGAAGCGGATAGTCATTTTGCTTCGGCTATTGACTCTGTTGTGAGCTCAATCATACCATTGTCGTCATACTGATATATCAGTCCCAAGCTAAGTGGTATTTCATAAGGAGTATTCGTGGTTGAGCAGTTGAACGACCGACTTTCCGTAGTCGATCCCGAGATCCAGCAAGCAGTAGCCCGTGAGCTGGACCGCCAGCAGTCCACGCTGGAAATGATCGCCTCGGAGAACTTCGCTCCTGCGGCCGTTATGGAGGCACAGGGCTCGGTCCTCACCAACAAGTACGCCGAGGGCTACCCGGGTAAGCGCTACTACGGTGGCTGCGAGCACGTCGACGTCGTCGAGCAGCTGGCCATCGACCGCATCAAGGCACTCTTCGGCGCCGAGTTCGCCAACGTCCAGCCGCACTCCGGTGCGCAGGCCAACGCTGCCGCCATGTTCGCGCTGCTGAACCCGGGCGACACCATCCTCGGCCTGGACCTGGCCCACGGCGGCCACCTCACCCACGGCATGCGCATCAACTTCTCCGGCAAGCTCTACAACGTGGTCCCGTACCACGTCCGCGAATCCGACTTCCGCGTGGACATGGCCGAGGTTGAGGCCCTTGCCCTGGAGCACAAGCCGAAGCTCATCGTGGCCGGCTGGTCCGCCTACTCCCGCCAGCTCGACTTCGCCGAGTTCCGCCGCATCGCCGACCTCGTCGGTGCCTACCTGATGGTGGACATGGCACACTTCGCCGGCCTCGTCGCCGCAGGCCTTCACCCCAACCCGGTGCCGTACGCCGACGTCGTCACCACCACCACGCACAAGACCCTGGGCGGCCCCCGCGGCGGCGTCATCCTGGCCAAGGAGCAGTACGCCAAGAAGATCAACAGCGCAGTCTTCCCCGGACAGCAGGGCGGCCCGCTGGAGCACGTCATCGCCGCCAAGGCCGTGGCCTTCAAGCTCGCAGCATCCGAGGGCTTCAAGGAGCGCCAGCAGCGCGTCCTCGAAGGCGCCAAGCTGCTGGCCGAGCGTTTCCTGCAGTCCGACGTCGAAGCTGCCGGCATCACGGTGGTCAACGGCGGCACGGACGTCCACCTGGTCCTCGTTGACCTGCGCAACTCGGAGCTGGACGGCCAGCAGGCCGAGGACACGCTGCACCGGATCGGCATCACCGTCAACCGCAACGCCGTGCCGTTCGACCCCCGCCCGCCGATGGTCTCCTCCGGCCTCCGGATCGGTACCCCGGCCCTGGCCACCCGTGGCTTCGGCGCTGCCGAATTCACCGAGGTCGCCGACATCATCGCCAAGGCCCTGATCGGCGCCGCCGGCACCGGAACGCTCGACGACGACACCGCCGTCGAACTCCGCGCACGCGTCACTGCGCTCGCCGAGCAGTTCCCCCTGTACCCCCAGCTCAGCGGTGCCAATGACATCGCCGCATTCGAGAATGACATGATCGGAGCAGCCCAGTGAGCACGCACCACCTCCCGGAGCACCCGGAATTCCTGTGGCACAACCCGGACCCCAAGCCCTCCTATGACGCCGTGATCGTCGGCGGCGGCGGGCACGGCCTGGCCACCGCCTACTACCTGGCCAAGAACCACGGCATGACCAACATCGCCGTCCTGGAAAAGGGCTGGCTGGCCGGCGGCAACATGGCCCGCAACACCACGATCATCCGTTCCAACTACCTCTGGGACGAGTCGGCCGCCATCTACGAGCACGCCCTGAAGCTGTGGGAGATCCTGCCCGAGGAGCTGGACTACGACTTCCTCTTCAGCCAGCGCGGCGTGATGAACCTGGCCCACACCCTGGGCGACGTGCGCGAGAGCATGCGCCGCGTGGGCGCCAACAAGCTCAACGGCGTGGACGCGGAATGGCTGGACCCGCAGCAGGTCAAGGAACTCTGCCCGATCCTGAACATCCGCGATGACATCCGCTACCCGGTCATGGGCGCCACCTACCAGCCGCGCGCCGGCATCGCCAAGCACGACCACGTCGCCTGGGCCTTCGCCCGCAAGTGCGACGAGATGGGCGTGGACATCATCCAGAACTGCGAAGTCACCGGCTTCATCAAGGACGGCGAGCGCGTGGTGGGCGTCAAGACCAACCGCGGCACCATCAACACCGAAAAGGTGGGCCTCTGCGCCGCCGGCCACAGCTCGGTCCTGGCGGAGATGGCAGGCTTCCGGCTCCCCATCCAGTCCCACCCGCTGCAAGCACTGGTGTCCGAGCTCCACGAGCCCGTCCACCCCACTGTCGTCATGTCCAACCACGTCCACGTGTACGTCTCCCAGGCGCACAAGGGCGAACTGGTCATGGGCGCCGGCGTCGACTCCTACAACGGCTACGGCCAGCGCGGCTCCTTCCACGTGATCGAGCACCAGATGGCTGCCGCCGTCGAGCTGTTCCCGATCTTCGCCCGGGCACACGTCCTCCGGACCTGGGGCGGCATCGTGGACACCACGCTGGATGCCTCACCGATCGTGGGCACCACCCCGGTGGAGAACATGTTCGTCAACTGCGGCTGGGGAACCGGCGGCTTCAAGGGCACGCCGGCTGCCGGCCTGACCTTCGCGCACACCATCGCCACCGGCGCACCGCACAAGCTCAACAAGCCGTTCGCCCTGGAGCGCTTCGAAACCGGCGCCCTGATCGACGAACACGGCGCTGCCGCCGTCGCCCACTAGCCACGGTCCTTAAGAAAGAAGACGCACATGCTGCTTATCTCCTGCCCCAACTGCGGCCAGCGGGACGAAACCGAGTTCCACTACGGCGGCCAGGCCCACGTGCCCTACCCCGAGAACCCCAACGACCTCACGGACCGGGAATGGGCCGAGTACCTGTTCTACCGTGAGAACACCAAGGGCACCTTCGCCGAACGGTGGGTGCACAGCACCGGCTGCCGGCAGTGGTTCAACATGCTCCGCGACACGGTCACCTACGACATCCAGGCCGTCTACCCGATGGGGACGCCGCGGCCCGCCGCGCCCGTCCCCCCGGCAGCTGACACCGGCACCGCAAGCACGGGCCCCGCCAGCACCACCCCCCTCAGCCCCAGCACCGCCCCGGAAGGAGCGACCAAGTGACCTCCCAGAACGCGCGCCTCAGCACCGGCGGCCGTATCGACCGCAGCATCTCCTGGCGCTTCACCGTGGACGGCGAGGAATTCACCGGTCACCCGGGCGACACCCTGGCCTCCGCACTGCTGGCCAACGGCCGCATCGCCGCCGGCAACTCGCTGTACGAGGACCGCGCCCGCGGCATTCTGGCCGCCGGCGTGGAAGAACCCAACGCGCTGGTCCGGATCGAGGCCCGGTTCCCCGGTGACGTGGCCGAGTCCATGCTCCCCGCCACCACCGTTTCCCTCGTGGACGGTCTGCAGGCCGGCTTCCTGAACGGCCTTGGCAAGCTTGACCCGGCCGATGACCGCGCCGAGTACGACAAGAAGTACGTCCACACCGACGTCCTGGTGATCGGCGGCGGCCCCGCCGGCCTCGCCGCTGCCCGCGAAGCAGTCCGCAGCGGTGCCCGCGTCATCCTCATGGATGACCAGCCGGAACTGGGCGGTTCGCTGCTGTCCGGATCCACCGCTCCCGAACTGGCCGAGACCATCGAGGGCAAGCCCGCGCTGGAGTGGGTTGCCGACGTCGAGGCCGAGCTCGTCTCCGGCGCCGAAAGCACCGTGCTGAACCGCACCACCGCCTTCGGCGCGTACGACGCCAACTACGTCATCGCGGTCCAGAACCGCACCGACCACCTCACCAGCCCGGCCGCCGCCGGCGTCTCCCGCCAGCGGATTTGGCACATCCGTGCCAGCCAGGTTGTGCTGGCCCCCGGCGCCCACGAGCGTCCGCTGGTGTTCGAGAACAACGACCGCCCGGGCATCATGCTCGCCTCGGCCGTGCGCACTTACCTGAACCGCTACGCCGTGGCTGCGGGTTCGCGCGTGGTGGTCAGCACCACTAACGACAGCGCCTACGCCCTCGTCGCGGACCTGCGCGCTGCCGGCATCAAGGTCGCCGCCGTGGTCGACGCCCGCTCCAGCCTCACCCCGGTGGCTTCCGCCGCCGTCGAGGCCGGCACCCGCGTCCTCATCGGCAGCGCCGTGGCCAATACCGCCGCTGATTCCGACGGCCGGCTGAACAGCGTCACCGTCCGCAGCATTAACGACGACGGCGAACTCACCTCGGGCGTCGAAGAGATCGCCGCCGACCTGCTGGCAGTATCCGGCGGCTGGAGCCCGCTGGTGCACCTGCACTCACAGCGCCAGGGCAAGCTGCGCTGGGACGAGGACCTCGCTGCCTTCGTGCCATCCACCCTGGTCGCCAACCAGCAGACCATCGGCTCCGGCCGCGGCAGCTTCGACCTCGCCGACTGCCTGGCCGAGGGCATCTCGGCCGGCGCCGCCGCCGTGATTGCCGCCGGCTTCGAGTCCTCCGTCGAACCGTCTGTCCTGGCCGAGCCGAAGGCATCCGCCCCGACCCGCCAGCTGTGGGTTGTCCCCGGCCAGACCGGTACCCCCGACGACTGGCACAACCACTTCGTCGACTTCCAGCGTGACCAGTCCGTGGCCGACGTCCTGCGCTCCACCGGCGCCGGCATGCGCTCGGTTGAGCACGTCAAGCGCTACACCTCCATCAGCACCGCCAACGACCAGGGCAAGACGTCCGGCGTGAACGCCATCGGCGTCATCGCCGCGGCCCTCCGCCAGGCCGGCGAGGCTTCCCGTGGCATCGGCGACATCGGCACCACCACCTACCGTGCACCGTTCACCCCGGTGGCCTTCGCGGCACTGGCCGGACGCCAGCGCGGCGAGCTGTTCGACCCCGCCCGCGTCACCTCGATCCACCCGTGGCACGTCGCCCAGGGCGCCCTCTTCGAGGACGTCGGACAGTGGAAGCGGCCGTGGTACTACCCGCAGAACGGCGAGGACATGGACGAGGCCGTACTGCGCGAGTGCGCCGCCGTCCGCGACTCCGTGGGCTTCATGGACGCCACCACCCTCGGCAAGATCGAGATCCGTGGCAAGGACGCCGGTGAATTCCTGAACCGCATCTACACCAACGCATTCAAGAAGCTCGCCCCGGGGTCCGCCCGCTACGGCGTCATGTGCCTCGCTGACGGCATGATCTTCGACGACGGCGTGACCCTGCGCCTGGACGAGGAAACGTACTTCATGACCACCACCACCGGCGGTGCCGCCAAGGTGCTGGACTGGCTCGAGGAATGGCTGCAGACCGAATGGCCGGAACTCGACGTGCACTGCACCTCGGTGACCGAACAGTGGAGCACGATCGCCGTCGTCGGACCCAAGTCCCGCGACGTCATCGCCAAGGTCGCCCCGGAACTGGCAGCCAACGGCGGCCTGTCCGCCGAGGCCTTCCCGTTCATGACCTTCCGTGAAACCACCCTCGCATCCGGCGTGCAGGCCCGCGTTTGCCGGATCTCGTTCTCCGGTGAACTGGCCTACGAAATCAACGTGCCGTCCTGGTACGGGCTGAACACCTGGGAATCCGTTGCCGCGGCCGGTGCCGAGTTCAACATCACCCCCTACGGCACCGAGACCATGCACGTGCTGCGCGCCGAGAAGGGCTACCCGATCGTCGGTCAGGACACCGACGGCACGGTCACCCCGCAGGATGCCGGCATGGAATGGATCGTCTCCAAGGCCAAGGACTTCATTGGCAAGCGCTCCTACAACCGCATCGACCAGCACCGCGACGACCGCAAGCACCTGGTCAGCGTCCTGCCCGTGGACGGCTCGCTGAGGCTTCCGGAAGGAACCCAGCTGGTGGAGAAGGGCATCCCGGCGAACCCCGCCTACGGCCCGGTCCCGATGCAGGGCTTCGTGACCTCCAGCTACCACAGCGCCGCCCTGGGCCGCTCGTTCGGCCTCGCGCTGATCAAGAACGGCCGCAACCGGATCGGCGAGACCCTGGTGGCTGCCGCCGGCAACCAGCTCGTCGACGTAGTCGTGGCAGAAACCGTACTGTTTGACCCCGAAGGGACCCGCAAAGATGGCTAACACCGCAGCCTTCACAGGCATCAATGGACTCCGGGAAATCCGCCGCAGCCCAGCCTCCCACCTGGCCGAAGCATTCGAGACCGGGTCCGTGCAGGGAACCGTCACCCTCAAAGAGGGCCCGTTCCAGACCATGGCCGGCGTCCGGGTTGACCCGAACTCCGAGGCCGGCGCCCGGATCGGCTCCGTCACCGGCGGCCTGCCGGTGCGCTGCGGCGAGGTCCGCGGCACCGACCGGGTGAGCGCCCTTTGGCTCGGCCCGCAGGAGTTCCTGGTCGTGGCCCCGGAGGACGCCCACGACTCCCTGGGCGGGGACCTGATCGGCTCCCTCAAGTCCGCCCTGGGCGACGGCGCCGGGCAGGTGGTGGACCTGTCTGCCAACCGCACCACGTTCGAGCTGTCCGGCCCGCGGGCCCGCGCGGTGCTGGAAAAGGGCTGCGCCCTGGACCTGCACCCGCGCACCCTCAAGGCGGGCACCGCCCTGAACACCGAAGTGGGCAACATCCCTGTGGTCCTGTTCAAGGACGGGGAGGAAAGCTTCCGGCTGTTCCCCCGCGCCTCGTTCGCTGACTACCTGGGCCGCTGGCTCCTGGACGCAATGAGGGAGTTCGCTTCCCCCGAGGTGCCTTAATGGCGCTTAGCGCACTGGACCTGTTTTCCGTTGGCATCGGGCCGTCGTCGTCACACACGGTCGGCCCGATGCGGGCGGCAAAGCAGTTCGCCGACGGACTCAAGGGCGGCGGGCTGCTGAGCTCGACCACGCGGGTCCAGGCAGAGCTCTTCGGATCCCTGGGCGCCACCGGCCGGGGCCACGGCTCCGACAAGGCCGTGGTCCTGGGGTTGCAGGGCCTGGAGCCGGAAACCGTGGACACGTCCACCGCGGATGACCAGGTGGCCGCGGCCGCGCTCGACGCCGAACTCCGGATCGGCGGGGACCACCGGGTTGACTTCAACTGGGACGAGGACGTGGTGCTGCACCGGCGCAAGTCGCTGCCGGCCCACCCCAACGGCATGACGTTCCGCGCCCTGGACCACGCCGGCAGGGTGCTGAGCGAACGGAGCTTCTACTCCATCGGCGGCGGTTTCGTTGTTGACGGCGATGCCGACGCCGGCGCCAAGGTGGTGGCGGACGAGACCCCGCTGGCATATCCCTTCAGCACGGCCAACGAGCTCCTGGAGATCTGCCGCCGCGAAAACATGTCGATCTCCGACGTCATGCTCGCCAATGAGCTGGCATGGCGCAGCGAGGCGGAGCTCCGCGAGGAACTGCTGAAGCTGTGGGCCGTCATGCGCGAATGCGTGGAGAACGGCTGCTCCGCGGAGGGCATCCTGCCCGGCGGGCTGCAGGTGAAGCGGCGCGCGCCGCAGCTCTTCCAGACCCTGTCCAAGGACTCGGCCAGCACGGACCCGCTCCGCGCGATGGAGTGGGTGAACCTCTTCGCGCTGGCCGTCAACGAGGAGAACGCGGCCGGCGGCCGCATCGTCACCGCCCCCACCAACGGGGCAGCCGGCATCGTGCCGGCGGTCCTGCACTACTACGTGAAGTTTGTTCCTGGAGCGAACGACGACGGTGTGGTGCGGTTCCTTCTGGCGGCGGCCGCCGTCGGAATTCTGTTCAAGATCAACGCCTCCATCTCCGGCGCCGAGGTGGGCTGCCAGGGCGAGGTCGGCTCGGCCTGCTCCATGGCCGCCGCCGGGCTCTGCGAGGTGCTGGGTGGCACCCCCGCGCAGGTGGAGAACGCCGCCGAGGTGGGGATCGAGCACAACCTCGGCCTGACCTGCGACCCCGTGGGCGGCCTGGTGCAGATCCCGTGCATCGAACGGAACGCCATCGCCAGCGTCAAGGCCATCAACGCGGCCCGGCTCGCCCTGCACGGGGATGGCAGCCACAAGGTGTCGCTGGACAAGGCCATCAAGACCATGCGCGAGACCGGCGCCGACATGAAAACCAAGTACAAGGAAACCTCTCGAGGAGGCCTCGCTGTGAATGTAATTGAGTGCTGACCATGACTGCTATTCAGACTGAGTCGCGTGCCGCCGGGCAGTCCGCCAACAGCGTCGAGCACGTGCTGACCCTGGACTGCCCCGAAGGCCCGGGCATCGTGCACGCCGTCTCCGGCTTCCTGCTGGAATACGGCTGCGACATCATCGACAACAAGCAGTTCGGCGACCGCGCCGAAGGGCACTTTTTCATGCGGGTGCACTTCGCATCGGACGGCAACGAGTCCACCCTGGAGCAGCTTCGCGCCGGTTTCGCCCCGGTGGCGGAGAAGTACAACATGAAGTGGCGGCTGGAACGCAACGGCTCCCGCCGCAAGGTCCTGATCATGGTCTCCAAGTTCGGCCACTGCCTCAACGACCTGCTCTTCCGTGCCCGCGTGGGGGAACTGCCCATCGAGGTTGTGGGCGTCGTTTCCAACCACACGGACCACCAGGCCCTCGTGGACTGGCACGGCATCCCGTTCTTCCACATTCCCGTCACCGCGGACACCAAGCCGCAGGCCGAGGCGCGGCTGCTGGAAATCGTGGACGAGCTCGATGTTGAGCTGGTGGTGCTGGCCCGCTACATGCAGGTCCTCAGCGACGACCTGGCCCGGAAGCTGGACGGCCGCGCGATCAACATCCACCACTCGTTCCTGCCGTCCTTCAAGGGTGCCAAGCCGTACCACCAGGCCTACGCCCGCGGTGTGAAGACCGTGGGCGCCACCGCGCACTACGTGAACGCCGAGCTTGACGAGGGCCCGATCATCGCGCAGCAGGTCGTCGAGGTGGACCACACCTTCGGCCCCGAGGACCTGGTTGCCGCCGGCCGGGACACGGAGTGCAAGGCGCTCAGCAACGCCGTCCGCTGGCACTGCGAAGGCCGGATCATCCTGAACGGCAACCGGACCGTGGTCCTCAAGTAACAATGGTCCTGAAGTAGGGACGCTCTATCACTTCCTGCCGGGTATTACAGGACGCTCTTTCAGCTCCTGCCGCTTAACCGGAACCCTCCTGCAGTTTGATGCAGGAGGGTTCCGGTTAAGCGGTGAAAGGGTGAGAGAGCGTTTGAGGTTAAGCGGTGAAAGCTGAGAGAGCGTCGGTCAGAACGCTGCGGAAAGTGAGAGAGCGTTTAGACGCCGAGCTGTTCGCGGAGCGCCTGGACGTGGCCCTGCGCCTTGACCTGGTACTGGGCCAGCGTGACCTTGCCTTCGGGATCCAGGACCACGGTGGAGCGGACGATGCCCTCGTGCACCTCGCCGTCGATGAGCTTCTCGCCCCAGGCGCCGTAGGCCAGGGCAACGGCGTGGTCCTCGTCGGCCAGCAGCGGGAAGGTGAGATCGAAGTCGCCCGTGAAGGTGGCCAGCTTCTCCGGCGCGTCGGGGGAAATGCCCAGCACTGCGTAGCCCGAGCCCTGGAAGGAGGCCAGGTTGTCCCGGAAGTCGCACGCCTCGGTGGTGCAGCCGGGGGTGGCAGCCTCGGGGTAGAAGTACACGATGACGTTCTTGCCGCGGTAGTCGGCCAGCGCGGTCTGCTTGCCTTCTGCGTCCCGCAGGGTGAAGTCCGGCGCCTGGGTTCCGGGCTGGAGCTTGGTGGTCAGTTTGGGGCTCATGGCATTCCTTCTGATGGATCTGGGTCGAGCGAAAATCTGGTCAAGCAAAATCACTGATCTGCAAAATCACTGATCGGACTGAGATGGATAACAGCAGCCCTAGATGCTGTATTCCGCAGGGCCGCGCACGGTGGCTGCGGGCCCGCAGATGAAGCGGTAGCCGCCGCCGCGGACGGTGGCGATCGCGTGCCGGCCGCCGCACAGCTTCCGCCGCACCCGGCCCACGTACACGTCGATGGAGCGGGCGGCGGCACCGGGGCTGTCGCACGACTCCAGGAACAGCCGCAGCTCCTCCCGGTCAACGGTCCGCGAGCAGTGTTCCACCAGGTAGCGCAGCAGCTTGAACTCGACGCCGGTCAGCGGCACCCGCTCGCCGTCCAGCAGCACCTCGGACCGGGCCAGGTCCACAGCCACTTGGCTGACGTGCCCGGCCGACGGCGGGAGGTGGGCGGCGCCGCCGTCGTCCGTCTCCCGGGACTCCGCGTCCATTGGATCCTGTTGCGAGGGGTCCGGCTGCGGGGAATCGGGGGAGGACGACGGCGGCACTGTCGTTCCGCCGTCGGGCGCACCGTTGGGCGCCCCCTCCCCAGGGGGCGGGCCCGGGCGCGTCCCGGCGGCGGAAGTTGCAGCTCCGGCGGCGGGCCAGTGGACTTCCGCCTCCGGAGCAAACTGAAGGGCCCGTGCCAGCACCAGCTCCGCGGCCCGGGCCAGGACGTCGGGATCGATGTCCTGGCCCTCGGGGGGAGCTACCCAGACGGCCAGGCCGTGGGCCTTGGCGCCCCAGGGGGCCGAAGTGCCGCGCGGTGAATGGGCATGCACAGCCACCGCGCGGCCCTCAGATGCCGCCGCGGCGGATCAGCTTGCCACCGGGGGTCCTGCCGTCCACCACGCTGCCGCGCAGGTAGGTGCGGCGGACCACGCCGGAGAGAGCCTTGCCGTCGTACGGGGTGATGGGGTTCTTGTGCTTGAGCTTGGACACGTCCACCACGAAGGCCTCGTCCTGGGCGAAGACGGCGAAGTCGGCGTCGTACCCCAGCGCCAGCTGGCCCTTGTTGGAGAGCCGGGCCAGGGACGCGGGCTTCTCGGCCATCCACGACACCACCTGCTCCAGCGGAATGCCGCGGTGCCGGGCCTCGGACCAGATCAGGGACAGGCCCAGCTGCAGCGAGGAGACGCCGCCCCAGGCCACGGCGAAGTCACCGTTTTCCAGATCCTTCAGATCCAGCGTGCTGGGGGAGTGGTCGGAGACGATGCAGTCGATGGTGCCGTCCTGCAGGCCCTGCCAGAGGAGCTCGCGGTTGGAGGCCTCCCGGATGGGCGGGCAGCACTTGTACGCCGTGGCGCCGTCGGGGATCTCCTCGGCCATGAGCGTGAGGTAGTGCGGGCAGGTCTCCACGGTGAGGTGCACGCCGTCGCGCTTTGCCGAGGCGATCATCGGCAGCGCGTCGGAGGACGAGAGGTGCAGGATGTGGGCGCGGGCGCCGGTCCAGCGGGCGCGCTCGATCACCTCCGCGATGGCCTTGTTCTCGGCGCCGCGGGGGCGGGAGGCCAGGAACGTGGAGTAATGGGCGCCGCCGGGGTGGGGCGCGTGGTCGATGGCGTGGGAGTCCTCGGCGTGGACGATCATGAGCGAGTCGAAGGACTTCAGCTCGCGCATGTCCTCCTCCATCTCGTCCGCGTCCAGGTGCGGGAACTCGTCCACCCCGGAGTGCAGCAGGAAGCACTTGAAGCCGAAGACGCCCTCATCGTGCAGCGGGCGAAGGTCGGACTTGTTGCCGGGGATGGCGCCGCCCCAGAACCCGACGTCCACGAACGCCTGGTCCTCGGCCACCTCGCGCTTGAGCTTGAGGCCGTCGACGTTGGTGGTGGGCGGGATGGAGTTCAGCGGCATGTCGATGATAGTGGTGACGCCGCCGGCGGCCGCGGCGCGGGTGGCGGACGCGAAGCCCTCCCACTCGGTGCGGCCGGGCTCGTTGACGTGGACGTGGGTGTCCACCAGGCCGGGGATCAGGGTTTCGTCGTCGGCGAGTTCCACCACCTCGTCCCCCTGCAGGCCATTGCCGAGCGGCTCGAGGGCGACGATCTTGCCGCCGCGCACACCCACTTCACGGGCGGCGATTCCGGCGGTGGTGAGGACGCGCCGGCCCCGGATGACCAGGTCAAAGCGTTCTTCAGACATTCAGGGGCTCCTTCGTGTTCGCAGTGTCGGTCACGTGCACGCCAATGTGCTGACCCAATTCCTCAAGCAGGCGTCCTGCTTCGGCTATACATATCTCTACATTGCTCTCCAGCGCCGTCAGGGGATAGACCTGCCGGAAGCCGGAGTTCTGCTGCTGTTCGGGCGAGAGCGTGGTGCGGCCGCAGACGGCAACCACCGGTACGGCGGCGGCAGCTGCCGCGCGGGCAACGCCCATGGGCGTCTTGCCCAGCAGGCTCTGTTCGTCGAGGCTGCCTTCGCCGGTGATCACCAGGTCCGCGCCGGCCAGGCGGTCGGCGAGCCGGGTGAATTCAAGTACGACGTCGATGCCCGGCCGCCGTGATGCCGCCAGTGCCGCGATGGCGGCGTAGCCGACGCCGCCGGCTGCCCCGGCGCCCGGCGCGCTGGCGGCCTTGACCGCCCGCGGCCCGATCTCCGCGGCGAGGACCTGGACGAAGTTGGCCAGGGCGGCGTCCAGTTCGCCGACGTCGGCGGCGGTGGCGCCCTTCTGTGGTCCGAAGATCGCGGCTGCGCCTTCCGCTCCGAGCAGCGGGTTGTCCACGTCGCTCGCCAGGATGAAGCGGGATTCCTCCAGCCGGGTGTCGAAGCCGGAGAAGTCGATTTCCGCCAGGTCCGCGAGGGCGGCGCCGCCGAGGGGCAGTTCGTTGCCGGCGGCGTCGAGCAGCTTCGCGCCGAGCCCCTGCAGCACCCCCGCACCGCCGTCGGTGTTGGCGCTGCCGCCGACGCCGAGGATGATCTGCCGGCAGCCGGCGTCGAGCGCCGCGCGGATCAGTTCGCCGGTGCCCAGGCTGCTGGCAGTCCGGGCCGTTACGGAATCCGGCCGCCCGCCGTCGTAGTTGGGAAGCACCGCCAAACCGGAAGCCGCGGCCATTTCGATCACGGCCTCCCGGCCGCGGACCGCGAACTCGGCCGTCAGCGGCTGTCCGGTGGGGCCGCTGACCACGGCACGGCGGCGGGTGAAGCCGGAGCCGACGGCGGCGTCGAGGGTGCCCTCGCCGCCGTCGGCCACGGGAATCCGCAGTACCTCAAGTGAGCGCCGTCCCTCATGGCTGACGCCGTCCGCTGTGGCGGAACGCAGCCCGGTTTCAAGGTGCCGGGCCACGTCAGGGGCGGAGAGTGAGCCCTTGAACTTGTCCGGCGCGATCACGATGCGCATTGCTTAGTCCTGCAGCGCCAGGATGGCGGTGGGGGCGTCGGCGGCGCTGGTGGCCAGCTCCTCGAACTCGTTCACGGCGTTGATCTCCAGACCCATGGAGATGTTGGTGACCTTTTCCAGGATCACTTCCACCACCACGGGAACCTGGAACTCGCCCATCAGTGCCTTGGCCTTGTCGAAAGCGGCCGGCATGTCCTCGGGGCTGGTCACACGGATGGCCTTGCAGCCCAGACCCTCGGCGACCTTGAGGTGGTCCACGCCGTAGCCCTCGGTCTCGGGGGAGTTGATGTTGTCGAAGCCCAGGGACACGTGGTAATCCATGCTGAACCCGCGCTGGGACTGGCGGATCAGGCCCAGGTAGGAGTTGTTCACCACCACGTGGATGTACGGCAGGTTGAACTGCGCGCCCACGGCCAGTTCCTCGATCATGAACTGGAAGTCGTAGTCACCGGACAGCGCCACCACGTTCTCGCCCGGCTTGCCGCGCACCACGCCGAGGGCGGCCGGGGCGGTCCAGCCCAGCGGGCCTGCCTGGCCGGCGTTGATCCACTTGCGGGCGCCGAACACGTGCAGCATCTGCGCGCCGGCGATCTGGGACAGGCCGATGGTGGACACGTAGGTGGTGTCCTTGCCGAACGCCTTGTTCATCTCCTCGTACACGCGCTGGGGCTTCATCGGCACGTTGTCGAAGTGGGTCTTGCGGTGCAGGGTGGCCTTGCGCTCGGCGCACTCGGCAACCCAGGCGGAGTAGTCCGGCAGGGCCTTGGCGGCCTGGCGCTCGCGGGCGATCTCCAGCAGGCCGTCCAGGGCGGCGCCGGCGTCGGAAGCGATGCCGAAGTCCGGGGAGAACACGCGGCCGATCTGGGTGGGCTCGATGTCGATGTGCACGAACTTGCGGCCGGCGGTGTAGGTGTCCAGGCCGCCGGTGTGGCGGTTGGCCCAGCGGTTGCCGATGCCGATCACGAAGTCGCTGCGCAGGAAGTTCTCGTTGCCGTAGCGGTGGCTGGTCTGCAGGCCCACCATGCCGGCCATCAGCCCGTGGTCGTCCGGGATGGCACCCCAGCCCATCAGGGTGGGGATCACGGGAACGTTCAGCAGCTCGGCCAGTTCCACCAGCTGGGCGGAAGCGCCGGCGTTGATGATGCCGCCGCCGGCCACGATCAGCGGGCGCTCGCCTGCCGTCAGCATGTCCAGGGCCTTCTCCAGCTGCTTGCGGGAGGCCTTGGGCTTCTCCACGGGCAGCGGCTCATAGGTGTCGATGTCGAATTCAATCTCGGCCATCTGCACGTCGATCGGCAGGTCCAGCAGCACCGGACCGGGACGGCCGGAACGCATCAGCTGGAAGGCCTTCTGGAATGCGCCGGGGACCTGGCCGGGCTCCAGGATGGTCATGGCCATTTTGGTGACGGGCTTGGCGATGGACTCGATGTCCACGGCCTGGAAGTCTTCCTTGTGCAGCTTGGCAACCGGGGCCTGTCCGGTGATGCAGAGCATGGGGATGGAGTCTGCCCATGCTGCGTACAGGCCGGTGATCATGTCGGTGCCGGCCGGGCCGGAGGTGCCGATGCAGATGCCGATGTTGCCGTCCGCTGCGCGGGAGTAGCCGTCGGCCATGTGGCTGGCGCCTTCAACGTGGCGGGCCAGGGTGTGGCGGATGCCGCCGTGGGCTTTCATGGCGGAGTAGAACGGGTTGATCGCCGCGCCCGGCAGGCCGAACGCCTCGGTGGCGCCCTCCTTTTCCAGGATGGCGATGGCAGCGTCTACGGTGCGCATCTTGGTCATGGTGTGCTCCTAAAAAGTCTGGGTGGCTGAGCTGGTCAACCTGTTTTTGGGTGTGCTGAAGGAAGCCCCGGCGTTTGCTGGGCACTTAGTGGGGGTGCCGCCGTCGTAATTCCCGACGGCGGCAGGTGAGTTTTTGTACAGATAATGGCCTCTGGCAGGCCTTTAGGGCCGATTATCTGTACAAAAACTCCTTACTTGCGGCCGCTGAGCTGGAGGACCTGCTTGAAGAGTCCGGAGTGGTCCAGTCCGCCGTCGCCCTGGTTGACGGTGGCGGCGACGAGCTGGGCGACGACGGCGCCGAGCGGGATGGAGACGTTGGCTTCGCGGGCGGCGGAGGTGACGATGCCCAGGTCCTTGTGGTGGAGGGCGAGGCGGAAGCCGGGGTCGAAGTTGCGGTCGAGCATCTTCTGGCCCTTCTGGTCCAGGACCTTGGAGCCGGCCAGGCCGCCGCCGAGGACCTTGAGGGCGGCGTCGGTGTCCACGCCGTAGGCCTCGAGGAAGGCGATGGCTTCGCCGAGGACCTCGATGTTGACCGCGACGATCAGCTGGTTGGCTGCCTTGACGGTCTGGCCGGAGCCGGAGGGGCCGACGTGGACGATGGTTTTGCCGACGGCGTTCAGGACGTCCGAGGCGGCGTCGAAGTCTGCCTTGTCGCCGCCGACCATGATGGAGAGGACGGCGTCGATGGCGCCCTGTTCGCCGCCGGAGACCGGGGCGTCGAGGGGGCGGATGCCGGCGTCGCGGGCGTCGTCGGACAGGCGCTTGGCGACGTCTGGGCGGATGCTGGACGCGTCGATCCAGAGGGTGCCCTGCTTGGCGTTGGCGAAGACGCCGTCGGGGCCGCTGACGACGCCTTCGACGTCGGGGGAGTCCGGGACCATGGTGATGACGACGTCGGCGTCCTTGACGGCGTCAGCGATGCTGGAGGCGCCCTTGCCGCCTTCGGAGACGAGCTTGTCGATCTTGTCCTGGCTGCGGTTGAAACCGGTGACGGTGTGGCCGGCCTTGACGAGGTTGATGGCCATGGGCAGGCCCATGATTCCGAGTCCGATGACTGCAACGTTGCTCATGATGGTTCTCTTTCTGAAGTCTTTGTCTGGTTCTGCTGGTCAGGAGGCGGCGTGTTCGCGGATCGCCCAGCTGAAGGCGGTTTCCTGCGGTTCCTTGTATTCGAGGCCGATGTAGCCCTCGTAGCCGAGTTCGCGGCTGCGGGCGATCCACTCGCCGAGGGGAAGCTCGCCGGTTCCGGGAGCCCCGCGGCCGGGGTTGTCGGCAATCTGGATGTGGCCGAAGTCCTTGGCGTGGTTTTCGATGACCGTGGCGACGTCGTCCCCGTTGACGGCCAGGTGGTAGAAGTCCGCGAGGAGCTTGATGTTCCGGGCGCCGGATTCGGCCTTGACCCGGGCGATCACGTCGAGTGCGTCCTGGGCCTTCAGGAGCGGGTACCGCGGGGCTCCGCTGACGGGTTCGAGGAGGACGGTGCCGCCGATCCGGGCCACGCCTTCCGCGGCCGCGGCGAGGTTCCTGGCTGCGAGCTCGTCCTGCTCTTCCGGGCTGAACTCTTCCTGGCGGTTGCCGTAGAGGGCGTTGAAGGCCTTGCAGCCGAGGCGCTCACCGATGCCGGCGACGACGTCGATGTTGTCCTTGAACTCAGAGCAGCGGCCCTTCCAGGACACCAGGCCGCGGTCGCCGCCGGGCATGTTGCCGGCATTGAAGTTCAGGCCGGAAAGCTGCACGCCGGCGTCGGTGATGGCGCGCTCGAAAGCCGTGATCTCGGCGTCGGAAGGGACTGAGCTCTCAAAAGGCCACCAGAACTCGACGGCGTCAAAACCGGCCGCCTTCGCGGCTGCGGGGCGCTCGAGCAAGGGCAGCTCCGTCAGGAGGATGGAGCAGTTCACTGTGTACGTCATCGTAGGTCCTTCCGGGGAGGGGCGTTGATCTATCTTCCCTGCTTCTCGGCTTTTCGACCGTTTCCGCTTTGTGGAATTTAGATTCTGCTTTATGAAAAGTGTAGGGAAGGGGTGGCGGGAGAGTCAAGGGGAGCGGCCGGGGCGACCGTACTGGAAGCACAGGAGGGCCGGCACCAGCGGTGCCGGCCCTCCTGATCTGGGGCGGAATTTGGTGCTGCGGCTACGGCTGTGCAGCCTCGGCGAGGACGTCGTCGATGCGGGAAAGCACCCCGGGCCAGCCGTTGCCCATGCCCTGGAAAGCCTGCTGCCCCATCGGGGTGTCCAGCTTGAAGCCGGAGTGTTCGAAGTGCAGGACCGTGCCGTCCTCAACCGTTTCGAGGGTCCATGTCACGGTGGTGTCCAGGGCGCCCTCGGCGAACAGGAAGCTGATGGAGGCGCCGGGATCGACGCTGAGGACCTCGCACTGCTGGGTTCCCCAGCCGCCCATGTCCAGCGTGAAGCGGTGCCCGACAGTGGGGGCGATGTCGCCGGCCGCCCACCACCGCGCGAGCAGGTCCGGCGTGGTGAGCGCCTTCCAGACTGCCTCCGGCGGGTGTGGGAAGTGCCGTGTAAGGCGGATCGTGTTGTCGGTCATGTCAGGTTCTCCTCGTTCAGTAGGTTGCCATCCAGCACGTTGCCCGGCGCGTCGAGGCGCGGTTCCGAGCATATCTGCACCACTTTGGCCGCAGCACTGGCGATTCGGGTGCGGGGAAGCCCAAAAACCCCTGTTTCACTGGGCTCCGGGCTCGTAAAATAAAGGTGGGGCCGACGGCAAGAGCCTCGGAGAGCGATCCTTACGAGCCCGGGGTGCCTTCCCAACCGCCGCCGGCCCTTACGAATGCCGCCAGGTTCCGATCCGGTCACGCTCCGGCATCAGCTCTTCCCGCAAGATCACGGCCATGTGACCATTGGGCATGAGCGACGAACTTATGGCGGCGGCACCCTCCGGCGGTGGCGCTCCCCGCAACCGAACAGCCGGACTGATCCACTCCGAAGGCTCCGAGGCCACACGGAAGATGCGCGAGCAGGCCAAGCGGCGCCGGGAAGCAGAAGCGAAGCTGCAGCTGCACCTGATGGAAACCCGCAACAAGGCAGCAGGAACGCCGGACCCCGCACTCTGACAGACACCCCGAAAACCAGGCCGGCCCAAACGCCGGCGGTCCAAAAGTACGCGAACAGCAATCACGGCGGCACCTTGAACGGTGCCGCCGTGATTGCGCTTCAGTTGTCAGCCGAGCGGGCCTCTAGTGCTGGCCGCTGGTGCCGCCAAGGGGCGGGATGGTTCCGGGGCCGCGGTCTGCCCTCTCGGCCCGGTCCGCGGCGCTCTGTGTGTCGCTGGCTGCCGTCTCGTCCGAGTCGCCTTCGTCGTCAATCAGCCCGTTGGTCTGGTCGAACGGATGCGCGATGGTCTCGTCCGTCAGCGCCGAGCCCGTGCCGGTCGTGTCGGCAACAGTGGTTTCGGTGTATTCCGGCACCACCGGGGTGACAGTCTCGTCCACGACATAAACCGTGTCCGCATCCTTGTCCTTGCTGCCCGCGGCAGCGGCCACTGCCGCACCTGCTGCAGCCGCCACTCCGGCGGCCGCGGCCGCCTTGCCGGAGATGCCTGCCTTGCCGCTGTCGCCGAGCGACCCGGCAGCATGCTCGACGCCCGGCGTGCCTACCGATCCGCCTTCGTTGACCGAGCCGCGCCAGGCGCCGCTGGCGTAGCCTTCGTCCTCGATGAATTCCTTGAACCTCTTGAGGTCGGCCTCGGCCTGGTGCTCCACCACATGCAGTTTGTCACCGATCTTCTCCACGAGCCCTTCGGGTTCGTAGTCGATGAAGAGCTTGATGGAGGTCTGGCCGCCGCCCACGTCTTCAAATTCCACCGATCCGGCGTTGGTGGCCCCCTCGGTGGCTGCCCAGGCAACCTTCTGGTCAGGCTTCTGCTCCAGGATCCGCGCCTCCCACTTGCGCTTCACACCCGCGATCTCGGCCACCCACTCGAGGCGGTCGTCGCTGAGCTGGGTCACTTTCTTGACGCCGCCCATGAAGTGCGGAAAGTCCTCGAACTGGGTCCACTGGTTGTATGCCGTGCTGACCGGCACGTTCACCAGAATGCGCTTCTCAACCCTCGTGCTCATAGTGTCTCCTTCGTCGAAGTGAACAGATGATGGTCCGGTAATCCGAAGTCATCAGCATGCTTACTATATCGTCGACGGCGGAGTGTGGCCAGTGCGGGCAGTGGCCGATTGTGATGCTTGGGGGGAAGCGTGAAGCCTCCGCGCGAATCATCGGACTCAAGCGCGGAGGCTTCCAGCGCTCCATTTTTTGGGGGGAAAGAGGAGAGCTGGCACTAATGTACAGGCGGCGGGAGTTCAGTAAAGGCGTATTCGGCCGTTTCGGCAATTCTTGACTAAACCTTGAGTTGCCGGCGGAAATCGACCGCATCAACCAGCCTGGCGACCACCTCGGCCGGGGGACCGTCGGCGTCGATCTTCACCATCCCCGCGTACTCGGGCAGTGCCCGGTAGGCGTTCCGCAGGGCGGTCAGTTCGGCCACGGATTCCTCGTCCGTGCCGCGCGCCACGATCCGCTGGTGTGCGGCTTCGGGGCTCACGTCCAGGTAGAGGACGAGGTCCGGGGCGGGCAGCCTCCGGAGGAGCCAGGGGAGAAGCCAGCCGCGGCGTAGGCCCCGTGCTTCGCGCAGCGCCAGCTGGCAGTGGAGGTGCCGGTCCATGACAACCAGGCCCTGGAACCGGGACGCCCGCACAGTGGACACCAGCACGTTGAACACCCGCATGGTGGTTTCCAGGGCGTCGGCCAGGCGGGCTGGCAGCCGGATGCCGAGCCTGGCGCTGAGCAGGGACATTCGCCGTCGGCCTGCATAGTTGTTCAGCAGGAGTGCGCTGCTGCCCTTCTCACGGGCTGCGGCAGCCAGCGAGCGGGCCGCCGTCGTTTTGCCCGAGCCGTCGATTCCTGTCAGGACAATGAGCATGTGGCCTCCTTCCGTCCCCTGTCCAACGTCCGGGGGGCGGCCAACGTTGCGGCTTTGAGGCGCACGTCACGTTATCATGCCCGGATTGCCGCGGGCCAAGGCCGCCGCACTTCAAAACGGACGACGGCGGTGCCAGCGGATCTTGCAGTGATCCTTCCGGAAAGTTGCGCCTTTCTTGAGCCTGTCGGAGGACAGTATTCCGCAGGGGCCGTGCAGAAGCGCCGCGGCCCCGTAAAACGACCCGCTACGAACATCACGGATTCACCCAGGAAAGCCATGGACTGGGACGGGCAAGGCGCAATGGGGCACCGGCCCGTCCCCGGCACTAATTCCTGACGCGGGGCTCAGCCTTGACGGGCCTTCATCCTCGGATTCTTCTTGTTGATGACAAACGTCTTTCCGCGGCGGCGCACCACCTGGGCTCCCGGAATCTTCTTCAGTGCGCGCAGCGAATTCCGTACCTTCATGTGGCTTTCTCCTTCATGTGGTGATGGTTGGGCGTGTAGTGATACTGCGGGTCAGTTCCGCTGGGTGAGACCAAACGGATCGTCCAGGGCCTCGAATCCGGCATCCATTTCTGACTCGGTGAGCTCGCAGGATGCGAGCAGCTCGGCGATCCGGTCCCCGTCCAGGCTGTCGCCGGTGGCGGCGAGTACCGTCCCGCGGCCGCCCGGACCGGTGTGCGGGTCCTGCAGTGCGCCAGGGTGTGCGGCCTCTTGCGCCAGGTGCGGTTCGGCCCTGCTGGTTGGCCATGGCCCGGTATTCTCCAGCCAGATGCGCGGGCCGATGCCGTGGATGGCGATCCGGCAGCCGGGGGCTGTTGCTATCCAAAGGTGGCCGCGGAGCCAGCAGCATCCGGCGGCCAGCGTGGCCAGGGCGTGCCGGAACCTCTCCGGGTGGAGCGGGCGGCGGATCCGGTGGGTGACCGTGGTGAACGGTCCGCCGGACGTGCGTGCTGTCCGCACGGTTCCGGGAACTGTTCTGCCGACGGCGGCGGCGTAGTCGTGCCGGCCCGGCCGAATCCGCGCCGCGTCCTCGGCGAGGTCGGCGTGCGGTGCCAGTTCACGGAGGAGTTGCAGGCCGCGGGCCCGCCCATCGGGATCTACGGGGAGAAGGTCCGGTTCTGCGGCAAGGATGGTGTCGCAGAACGATAGCTCTCCCATGACGAATTCGCCGGACGTCCGCTCGTCATCGGGCACGGGTGTGAAACCTGATTCGAACAATGTGTGGCGGTCCCAGATGTGGTCCTCCACGCAATCCGGCGCGCAGGCGTGGACGGCGGAGCTCACCCGGCAGTCCCGGCCAAGCTCCTGCCTGAGCGCGGCGATAGTGGTGGACGCCGGCACGCCCGAAGGTAGCCCAACAATGACGTGTTCCTCCCCGCGCGCCATCAGCTGCCTGACGGTGGGCACCACGTCCAGGCGCACGGTGCAGCTCAGGCAGCCGTGTTCCAGAACTGTTTCGTGCCGCTGGACCGGCCCGTCGTGGCTGAAGACCCGGCGCACAACAGTGCCGTTTTCCAGGAGGTCATGGACCACGACGGCGGCCGAGGGGTGTGCCGCGGCCAGCGCTTCGCACGCCTGCTGCCGGCAGAGGGAGTCGAGGGAGCTGAGGACGGTCAGGATCATGTACCCAGCATAATGAGAACCATTCTCATTTACAAGCTAGGTGCCGCAGTGCGGCGGCACCGGCTTGCATTAGGACGGCGGGCATCCGCCGCCAACCGGATCAGAGGAAGACGCTGCCCCTGACCACCGTGCGGCTGGTTCCGCCCACCCAGATGCTGTCGCCTTCGCTGGTGATGGTCAGCCGGCCGCCGCGGCCCAGGGCAGTGCCCTGGCTGACGGTGTAGTTGCCCTCCGCCGCACCCGAGCCGATCAGCCACTGGGCGAGGCCCGCGTTCAGGCTGCCGGTGACCGGGTCTTCGGGGATGGCCAGTCCGGGAAGGAAACCGCGCACCTCGAAGTCGGCCGGTCCGCCGTCCCCGTAGGCACCGATGACGCCGACATTCAGCTGTCCCATCGCGGTGAAGTCCGGCTTCAGGTCGAGCACAGCCCGGGCCGAGGCCAGCCGGATACCGAGCCAGCCCGGTCCGTTGTCCACCCAGTTGCTGTCGAGGACCTCTTCCGGAGTGATGCGCAGACTCGTGATGGCCTGCTCCAGGACCTCAGGCTCCAGAGGCCCGGAGTGACGCAGCGGCGGGGCCTCGAAGAACTGCTCGTTCGCGGTCTGGCTGATTTTGACCAGCCCCACCTCGCATTCCTGCACGAGTTCGCCGGGGCGGTGCGGCTGGCCGCCGTTCTCCAGCCACGCGTGTGCGGAGCCGAGCGTGGGGTGCCCGGCGAAGGGAAGCTCGGACGCCGGCGTGAAGATCCGCAGCCGGTAGTCCGCCTCCGGCCGGGTGGGCCTGAGCAGGAAGGTGGTTTCGGGGAGGTTGGTCCAGTTGGCGAAGCTTTGCATCTGCTCAGCGGACAGGTCATCGGCATTATGGACGACGGCCACCGGGTTGCCGGGCTGCGGCCCCGGGGCGAAAACGTCAACCTGCGAAAAGGGGTATTCGCTCACGCTGGTCATTATGCCTCCGCCGGTTCCCGCGGCCTGGCGAGCCCGTCCACTACCTCGACGCCGGGGAGCTTGAGGAGCTCGGCCGGGTCGAGGACGATCTTGCTGGACCTGTTGCCCCCGCCCATGACCACCCGGGGCACCTCCGTCACGGCCCGGTCCACGTACACGGGCAGCCCCTCGATGCCGGGCACGGTCACGCCGCCCACCAGCATGCTGGTCAGCGCGGTGGTGGTTTCGGCGTCGGCAAACGAGGCGCGCTTGACGTCGAGCAGGGCCCGGACCGCACGGTTTACGTCGAGGCGGGTAGTGCCCAGGACCACGCACACCGCATACCGCGGCGGCTCCACCTTCTTGGAGGCGACCAGGATGGTGTTGGCCGCCTGCTCCAGGCTGAAGCCGTAGTGGGCACAGAACTCCGCGGTGTCCGCCAGCTCCGGCAGGCATTCGAGGACCTCGTGGGCCACGCCGTGGGCGGCCAGGGCATCGGCCACGGCGGGCAGCAGGAGCGTATCACTCACAGCAGTTCTCCTTTCAGTGCGGTGTCTTTGAAGCCGCGTCTTTGAGCGTGCTGTCGCTAAGGGCGGCGTCCGCGCCGGACACCGCCGGCACAGGATAGGCGGTAACGCCGCGGTGCAGCAGGAAGAACCGGTTGGACACGGGCAGCCACATGAGCGTGGCGCCGGCCAGTGTCAGGAGCAGGCCGGCAAGGATCAGGACGGTGAGGTCGACAGGTGCGCCGAGCGCCGAGAGGGCCGCAGCGGCCGTAAGGAGGATGCGGGCCCACCGCTCGCCGTGCAGCAGATGCTGGGCCGCCAGGACCTGCAGAGCAGTCAGCGGGACGGCGAACGCCACGAGATAGGGCACGGCCCAGTCGGGGATCGACTGGCCGAAGTCGATTCCCGAGACCTCCAGGATGACAGGCATCATGCCCGCCACCACGGCGCTGGCCACCCAGCAGGCTGCCGAGAGCCGGACAGCCGCCGGTGTGTTTCCGGGCTCGCCAAAGCCCAACTGCTGATCGCCCAATGAAGTCCCCATTCTTCAATTTGCGGTGCTTGTTCCCCGCACACACTGCGCGGTGTTTATTTGCCGTGCCCGGATTTCCGGCGACGGCTCCAGCCTACAGGCTGTCCTTCAGCGGCCGGACGTACACTGGCCTTCCCATCTCTTCGAGGACCTGCTGCGAGTGCCTGAATGCTCTGGAAGCTTCTTGTCCGGTACCTGCAGCCGCAACGGCGGCTGCTGATCGCCGTCGTCGTTTTCCAGCTGGCGCAGTCCATTGCCTCCCTCTACCTCCCCACCCTCAACGCGGACATCATCGACCTGGGTGTGGCCAAAGGAGACACGGGCTACATCCTGCGCGTCGGCAGCCTCATGCTGGTCATCACCCTGCTGCAGATCGCGTGCGCGGTGACGGCGGTGTACTTCGGGGCCAAAGCGGCGATGGGCATGGGCCGGGACCTGCGCGGGGCGATCTTCACCCGGGTGGGCGGGTTCTCCGAGCAGGAGGTCACCCAGTTCGGCCCCGCCAGCCTGATTACCCGGTCCACGAACGACGTCCAGCAGGTGCAGCAGCTGGTGCTGATGTCCGCCACACTGATGGTGGCCGCACCCATGCTCAGCATCGGCGGCGTGGTGATGGCGGTCCGGCAGGATGCCCAGCTGTCGTGGCTGATCGCGGTGAGCGTGCCGGTGCTGCTGGCCGGCGTCGCGGTGATCATCAGCCGGATGGTGCCCCTGTTCCGCCTGATGCAGCTGCGGATCGACGCCGTCAACAGGGTGCTCCGCGAGCAGCTGGCCGGCATCCGGGTGGTGCGGGCGTTTGTGCGCGAGGACCTGGAAACGGAGCGGTTCGCCGGTGCCAACGCCGACGTGACGGATACGGCGCTGCGGGCCGGGCGGCTGATGGCGCTCGCGTTTCCCGTGGTGATGCTGGTGCTCAACGTGTCCAGCGTGGCGGTGATCTGGTTCGGGTCGTTCCGGATCGAGGACGGCTCCATGCAGGTGGGGACACTGGTGGCGTTCCTCAGCTACCTGCTGCAGATCCTGATGTCCGTCATGATGGCCACCTTCATGGCCGTGATGATCCCGCGCGCGGCCGTCTCCGCGGACCGGATCGGTGAGGTGCTGGAGACGGAGTCCTCCGTGCGGCCGCCCGAGCACCCGGTGCGTTTTGCCGGCGATGCGTCCGGCGGCACCGCCCGCGGTGAGCTGGAAATGCGCGGCGTCGGATTCGCCTACCCGGGTGCCGAGCGGCCGGTCCTCAGCGGCGTCAGCTTCACCGCCGCCGCGGGCAGGACGACGGCGGTCATCGGCAGCACGGGCTCGGGGAAAACCACCCTGGTGAACCTCATGCCGCGGCTCTTCGACGCCACGTCAGGATCCGTGCTGATGGGCGGCGTGGACGTGCGGGAACTGCACCCTGACCTGCTGTGGGGGCACATCGGCCTGGTCCCGCAGCGGCCGTACCTGTTCTCCGGGACGGTGCGGAGCAACCTGCTCTACGGCAAACCGGACGCCACCGAGGAGGAGCTGTGGCACGCCCTGTCCACAGCCCAGGCGGAGGACTTCGTGCGCAGGATGGAGGGCGGGCTGGACGCGCCCGTCTCGCAGGGCGGCACCAACGTCTCCGGCGGGCAGCGGCAGCGGCTGGCGATCGCCAGGGCACTGGTGAAACGGCCGGAGCTGTACATCTTTGACGACTCGTTTTCCTCACTGGACACCGCCACGGATGCCCGGCTGCGGCAGGCGCTGCGGCGGGACACCGCCGGGGCCACGCTGGTGATCATCGCCCAGCGCGTCTCCAGCATTGCGGACGCGGACCAGATCCTGGTGCTCGACGGCGGCAGGATTGTCGGGCGCGGAACGCACAGTGAGCTTTTGGAGACGTCGGAGACGTACCGCGAGATCGTGTCCTCGCAGCTGGCGGCGGAGGAGACGGCATGAGCACAGCCCGCGGAACCCCGCCCGGCCCCGGAGCTGGAGCCCCCGGAACCGGAGCTGCCCCGGGAACCCGGCAGGCCGCCGTCGTACGCATTCCCCGGCCCGCCGGAGGGCCCGGGCGCGGCGGGCCGTTCGCGGGGATGAATGTCCCGGCGGAGAAGGCGCTGAACTTCGGGCCGTCGGCCCGGCGGCTGCTGGGGGAGCTGCGCCCCGAACGGGCGTGGCTGGCGCTGGTACTGGCGCTCGCCGTCGTCAGCGTGGCGTTCTCGGTGACCGGGCCGCGGCTGCTGGGCGAGGGCACCAACCTGATCTTCGCCGGCGCCGTCAGCAAAAACCTGCCGCCCGGGGCGAGCAAGGAGCAGGTGATCGCCGGACTGAGGGCGTCCGGGCAGGATGAGCAGGCGGACATGCTGGGCGCGATGACGCTGACGCCGGGCACGGGGATCGACTTCGCCGCGCTGGCGAGCGTGCTGCTGTTGGCGCTGGCGCTGTATGTGCTGGCCTCGGCGTTCGGCTGGATCCAGGCGTACGTGCTTAACAGTGTGGTGCAGCGGACCGTGTACCGGCTGCGGGAGCGGATCGAGGCGAAGATCCACCGGCTGCCGCTGCGGTACTTCGACTCCATCCAGCGCGGCGAGCTGCTCAGCCGGGTGACGAACGACGTGGACAACATCTCGCAGAGCCTGCAGCAGTCGATCAGCCAGGCAGTCACGTCGCTGCTCACGGTGCTGGGCGTGCTGCTGATGATGTTCCTGCTCTCGCCGGTGCTGGCGCTGATTGCCCTGGTGACGGTGCCGCTGACGCTGGTGACGACGGGCCTGATCGCCAAGCGCTCGCAGAAGCTGTTCGTGGCGCAGTGGAAGCACACGGGGGAGCTGAACGGGCAGATCGAGGAGACGTACACGGGGCACGCACTGGTCAAGGTGTTCGGCCGGCAGCGGGAGGTGGAGGAGCGGTTCCGGCAGAAGAATGCGGAGCTGTTCGAGGCGAGCTTCGGCGCACAATTCATTTCCGGACTGATCATGCCGGCGCTGACGTTCATCGGGAACCTGGTGTACGTGGCGATCGCGGTGGTGGGCGGGCTGCAGGTGGCCTCCGGGGCGATGCAGTTGGGCGACGTACAGGCGTTCATCCAGTACTCACGGCAGTTCACCCAGCCGCTGGCGCAGCTTGGGTCGATGGCCAACCTGCTGCAGTCCGGGGTGGCCTCGGCGGAGCGGGTGTTCGAGCTGCTGGACGAGGAGGAGCAGTCTCCCGAATCTTCAGGTGCTGCCCCTTCCGGCGGCGGCGGGCGGCTGGTGTTCGAGAATGTTTCCTTCTCCTATTCGCCCGACAAGCCGCTGATCACGGACCTGAGCCTGGTGGCGGAGCCCGGGCAGACGGTGGCGATCGTCGGCCCCACCGGGGCCGGCAAGACCACCCTGGTGAACCTGATGATGCGGTTCTACGAACTGGATGCCGGGCGGATCACGCTCGACGGCGTGGACGTCACCGCTGTTCCGCGGCGCGAGCTGCGCTCGCGGATGGGAATGGTCCTGCAGGACACCTGGCTGTTCGGCGGGACCATCCGGGACAACATCGCCTACGGCCGGCCGTCGGCGTCGGAGGCCGAGATCGTGGAGGCAGCGCAGGCGACGTACGTTGACCGGTTCGTGCGCGCCCTGCCGGAGGGGTACAGCACGGTGCTCGAGGATGAGGGATCCAACGTCTCGGCCGGCGAGAAGCAGCTGCTGACCATCGCCCGGGCTTTCCTTTCCCGGCCCTCGGTGCTGATCCTGGACGAGGCCACTTCTTCCGTGGACACCCGGACCGAGCTGCTGGTGCAGAAGGCCATGAGCGCGCTGCGGTCGGACCGGACTTCGTTTGTCATTGCCCACCGCCTCTCCACGATCCGCGACGCCGACCTGATCCTGGTGATGGAGGCGGGGCGGATCGTGGAGCAGGGCACGCACGCGTCGCTGCTGGCTGCGGGCGGGGCATACGCACGCCTGTACGAGGCGCAGTTCGCGGCCCCGGCGGCGGAGGTTTAAGGACTGAGGCTCAGGAGGGCGCACCCACGAGGTGGCCGGCCGTGAGGGGCAAGCGCTGCCCGTTGATCCGTTCCGCCTCCAGGCCGAAGATCCGCTGTACGGCGTCGGCAAGGACACTGACATCGGTGAAGTCCGGAAACTTCCGTTCCGGCTGGGCTGCGCGCATCCGGTCATCGACCAGGGCCTTGACAACGAAGACCAGGGCGGCTGAGCGGCTTTCGTTTCCTCCCTGCAGATGCCGGAAGCCGTCGGCCACGGCAAGGGTCCATGCCTCGGCGGCGGACTTGACGGCGGCATAGGCGGCGCCGTCCGCTGTCGGCGATGAAGCGGACTGTGCGGAAACGATGGCCAGACGGCCCACCGGGGAGGCAGCCAGATCCTGGTAGAAGGCGCGGCTGGTGTTCCTCAGGGTGGTGAGGACGCTGGTGTGCAGGAAGTCCCAGTCCTCATCCGTCTGGCCTGCAATGCCCGTGCCGCCCCGCCACCCTCCGACAAGATGAATGAGCCCGTCCACCGGCCCCAGATCGTTACGGACAGATGCCGCCAGGTCCTCAACGGCTTGCAGGTCCGCAAGGTTGCAGACATAGCCCGTGACATTGTCGTAGGATCCCGAGAGCTCCTGCACGCGGTCCTCAAGAATGTCCACGGCGGCCACGCGCGCCCCGGCTTCGGAGAGGGTGCGGACTACTGCGGCGCCGGCTGCGCTTGTCGAACCGGCGACGACGACCGTACGCCCTGAGAGTTCCTGGCTCATGCGCCCGCCCCGCCCTCGGTCTTCACGGGGCTTTTACCGGTGATCCCGGCAGTTGATTCAATGACCGGGGACATCTTCTTCTCCAGTGCCTCATAGAACATCGACAGGGGGAATTCGTCGTCAAGGATCTGGTCCGTCAGTCCCCGGGGAGGGCCGTCGAGCGGAAGAGCCTCCGGTCCCTTGGCCCACACGGAGGCCGGGTGCGGGGTGAGGGTTTCCGAGACGAGCTCATAGGCGGCCAGCCAGTGTGCGGTCTTCGGGCGGTCGATTGAACGCCAGTAGAGTTCCTCGATGCGAAGGCCCAGCTCGACGACCACGCCGGCGACGTCCTTCCAGTCGATGCTCAGCTTTCCATCGGTCCAGTGCAGGACCCGGTGCTGGTGCATCCAGGCGAACAGCAGTTGGCCGCCCACGGCGTCGTAGTTACGGACCCGGTTCCCGGTAATCGCGAAGCGGAAAATGCGGTCGAAGATCACGGCGTACTGGACCAGCTTGGCGTGCTTGCGGGCGTCCTCGGAAGCCGTTTCGTCCCGCTCGATGAGGACTGATTCGCGGAAGGCGGTTAGGTCACAGCGGAGCTCCTCCAGGGAGTACAGGAAATACGGCATCCGCTGCTTGATCATGAACGGGTCAAAGGGCAGGTCGCCACGCATGTGGGTCCGGTCATGGATCAGATCCCACATCACGAAGGTCTTCTCCGTGAGGTGCTGGTCTTCAATCAATTCCGCGGCGTCGGCCGGCAGGTCCAGGGACGTGATGTCGGCAGCAGCTTTCAGGACGCGGCGGAACCGGGCAGCTTCACGGTCCGCGAAAATGCCTCCCCATGTGAAGGAGGGGGTGCTCCGGACCGCGACGCTCTCGGGGAAGAGAACGGCGGAGTTCGTGTCATAGCCGGGTGTGAAATCGACGAAGCTGATGGGGACGAACAGCTTGTTGGAGTAGTTCGCCGCCTCCAGTTCAGCGACGAAGGAAGGCCAGATGACCTCGATGAGGACGGCCTCGAAGTAGCGGTTGGTGCTGCCGTTCTGGGTGTACATGGGGAACACGACCAGGTGCGGCAGCCCGTCGATGCGCCACTGCTCGGGGTGGAAGGCTGCCAATGAGTCGAGGAAATCCGGTACAGCGAAGCCCCCGGCCGCCCACCGCTGGAAGTCCTGCACCAGCAGTTCAAGGTAGTCCCTGTCGTGGGGGAGGTGGCGGCACAGGTCACTGACCGCGTCAGTGATGATGCCGACGTTCCGGCGGGCCTGGTCATGGTCAGCGGCTTCAGGAACGGAACCGTCCTGCACTTGAACCTGCTGCAGTTCCATGACGGCTGCCTTCAACGCCTGCCACGCCGGCAGCGGTTTCAGGTCTTCTGCCCGGCTCGTCGTCACTTCGGGGCTTGCAATGGACATCTTCGTTCCTTCCGTTGAGGGGTCCGGATGAACGTAGCAATGGATAAGCACGATTGATGTGCAATTTCGACAAGAGTAAGAAACTCTTGCGCTCACGCGGCTGCTTTTCGGGCCTATCCGTAAGACTTCGATCATTCGCCGGGCAACATTCGCTTCGCCGGAGGGCCCGTTCCGCTCATGTGTTAGCTTGATCACCGTCCTTCCCGGCCGGGCCCGCCGGAAAGCTCCATCCACCGCAGCTACCTTCCCGGAGGCATCTCAATGAGCACGACTTCCACAGGCATCAAAGACGATGCAGTGGCACAACCCGGATACGCCCCAGCCACAGGGGCGGCCCGCGCGTCCGACGAAACCGCCAACGATCTCAAGCGCGGACTCAGCAGCCGCCACCTGCAGATGATCGCCATCGGCGGTGCGATCGGCACCGGGCTGTTCGTGGCCTCGGGCGGCACCATTTCCCAAGCGGGCCCCGGTGGGGCGCTGGTCGCCTACGCGCTGGTCGGGCTGATGGTGTTCCTGCTGATGCAGTCACTGGGCGAAATGTCGGCCAAAATTCCGGTCGCCGGTTCCTTCCAGTCCTTTGCCACCCGTTTTGTCTCCCCGTCCTTTGGCTTCGCGATCGGCTGGAACTATTGGTTCAACTGGGCCATCACGGTGGCCGCCGAGCTGGTGGCGGCCGGAATCATCATGGACTTCTGGTTCCCGGGCGTCCCCGGCTGGGTGTGGGCCGGCATCTTCCTGCTGGTGCTGGCTGGACTCAACGCCCTCTCGGCGAAGTCCTTCGGTGAGTCGGAATTCTGGCTGTCCCTCATCAAGGTCACCGCCGTCGTGCTCTTCCTGATCGCTGGTGTGCTGATGATCTTCGGCATCCTCGGGGGCAACTCCCCGGGCCTCAGCAACTGGGAAAACCGGGATGATGTGTTCCACGGGGGCTGGGTCTCGATCATCTCGGTCTTCATGATTGCCGGGTTCTCCTTCCAGGGCACCGAGCTGGTAGGCGTGGCCGCAGGCGAAGCCAAGAACCCGCGCCGCGAAGTGCCGAAGGCTATCCGCACTGTCTTCTGGCGCATCATGCTGTTCTACATCGGTGCCATCTTTATCATCGGCTGCCTGATCCCGTTCACCGATCCGAGCCTGCTGGCTTCCGGCGAGGCCGACATTGCAGCATCGCCGTTTACCCTCGTCTTCTCGCGCGCCGGGATCGCCTTCGCAGCGGCCCTGATGAACGCAGTGATCCTGACCGCCATCCTGTCCGCAGGTAACTCCGGACTGTATGCCTCCACCCGGATGCTTTACGCCATGGCCCATGACGGCATGGCCCCGAAGGTCTTCGGGCGGACCAATGCGCGCGGCGTGCCGATCCCGGCATTGCTGGCCACCTCGGCCGTGGGACTCTTCGGATTCCTCTCCGCAATCGTCGGTCAGGGCGCGGCCTACTCCTGGCTGCTGAACATGTCAGGCCTGTGCGGTTTCATCGTCTGGGCGGGGATCGCGGTTTCCCACCACCGTTTCAGGCGCGGCTTCCTGGCCCAGGGGAACAAGGTCAGCGACCTGCCATACAAGGCATCCCTGTTCCCCATTGGCCCACTGCTGGCCTTCGCCCTGCTCGTGCTGGTGATCGCGGGACAGAACTACGAAGCCGTGCTTGCGGGGAGGGCGATGGAGGTGCTTTCCTCCTACATCGGGCTGCCTGTCTTCATCGGCCTGTGGCTAGCTCACCGCTACATCACCAAGTCCAAGGTAGTGCCGCTGCTCGAGATGGATCTCTCGGCACCTAAGGACCTCGAGGACGAACCTGCCCGCGTCACCCGGTGACCGGGAATTCACCCGGCTTTCCTGTTGCCCTGTGGTCTATGCAACTGTTTCTGACCACAGGGCGGCAAGGCTTTCAAAATTTCGTACTACACGCGGGAGGATCTGCCCCGGATGAAATGGAAGACCAGGACGACCATGGCTATTACCAGCAGCAGGTGAATTAGCCCGCCGCCTATGTTGCCGAGCAGGCCGAGAAGCCAGAGAACTGCGATGATGATGGCTATCCAAAGCAACATGGGAGTCTCCTTCGCCTTTGCGGCTGGAAATGCCAATTCCAGCTGTGGTGCCTATCACAATAGGCCCGGATCGGGTTGCCGGAAATAGCCGTATCCCATCTAATTGCCGGAGAATTTGGGACTAGTAGAAAACGCTCACGACGTCGACCGGGTGTCGAACGCGGCAGCGGATTCCCGCAGCAGGCGCGCGACCGTGTCCACCGGGCTGCTGGCAGACCGCCGCCGGTCAAAGCGCCGCAGCACAATGCGCCGCGTGCCCAGGCCGGGGACGTCCAGAACGTCCACCCCGTCCTGGACGACGCCGCTCAACGCCAGGGTAGGCACGATGGCGACGCCCTCACCTGCAGCGACCAGCGCCAGGGCGGTCAGTGTGTCCTGGTACTGGTGCACGGTTTCCAGCTGGGCGCCCGTTGACTCACGGAGCCGGCCGAGCACCGACGCGTTGGCGGCCGAGGACTCGACGCCCAACCACGGAAGGGGCAGGCGGCCGAGGTCGATGTTCTCGGTGCTGAGCAGTGCGCCGGCTGGTACCACCAGTTTCCAGGGCTCATCCAGCAGGGGCTCCTCGGTCATTCCGGCGGACATCGAACGCTGGCCGGACGTCGTCGAATCGAGCTCGACCACCACGGCGTCGAGCGCGCGCTGCCGGAGCAGCCGCATCAGGGCCGGGAAGTCGTCCTCAATCATCCGGATCTGCAACTGCGGATACTGGCTGCGCCACTCGGGCAGGCGCGGGATCACCACCGTGCGGACAAAGCTGGTGAATCCGCCCACCCGCACCACGCCGGAGATCTTGGCGCCGCCTTCTATCCGGGCTCGCGCCACACTGAGGGCGCGCTCGATCTCTTCGCCGGCCTCTGCGACGGCCAGGCCGGCGGGCGTGAGAACCGAGCCTTTGGGCGTGCGCACGACCAAAGCGTGCCCCGTCTCTTCCTCTAATTTGTTCAGTTGCTGGGACACGGCCGACGGCGTAATCCCCAGTTCGTCTGCCGCGGCGAGGACCCCGCCCGTGCGGGCAACAGCCAGGAGGACTCGCAGCCTTCGCGGATCGATATCCATGTTAAGAAGTTCTAAACCATATCTTCAGCGGAATGCAATTGATCTAAAGATCCTTCTTCCTCATAATTGCTGTTGTAACTACAGGACAGTGGGAAAATTAAGGCCGGGCGGACCAACTGGAAGGTCCACATCCCGGGGCCAAGCCAACGCTGGTACAGCGTCCCTTATCCCTTCGGCAATGGAGCCTCTTCTGAACCACACACATATATAGCCCGCCCCTCCACTCCGATCAGCGAATGGCAGCCGGGCACAACCCTGAAAGGACGTCATGGAACTGCTGTTTGAAATTTCTGGTTGGGCAGGGGCGGTTGCGATCCTCAGTGCGTACCTGGCTGTGTCCATGGGGTGGCTGAAGGCTGGCAAGGGCTTCCAGATCGCGAATCTCCTCGGTTCCTGTGCCTTTATTGTCAATGGCGCGTTCCACGGAGCGTGGCCGTCCGTGGTCACGAACATCGCCTGGTTCCTCATTTCTGCGGTGGCGCTGGTCCGCATGCGCGCCGCGCAGGACGCTCCGGCACCGGCCGCCGAAGCCCCGCAGGTGCAGTTTCCGGGCGTCCCCGAAACCGGCCAGTTGGCCATCATTGAGGCGCCGCAGGTGCAGTTTCCCGGTGTCCCCGAAACCGGCCAGCTGGCCATTGTTGACGGCCCGCAAGCACGCTGTGCCTAAAGCGGACGACGGCGGGACGTCCCGCCGTCGTCCGTCTCACGGCATTTCTGCTGTTACACCGCTTCATTAGGGGCGGCGGCTGCCTGCACATACGAGGCCGAGACCCGGCGGTAGACCGGGGTCAGGAAGGCTGCCAGGGCGGCCGCGATCATAATCACACCGGCCACCAGGAACACCAGGGCAATGCCGCGGGAGGTACCCTCGCCCAGGAGCGGGGCCAGCTGCGCTCCGCCCTCGGCGGACCGCGCGTAAGGGATGATCCAGAACTGCGCGATGGGGGCAATCAGGAACGCGGTGACCGGTGCCGCCGCGGACTCGAAAGCCATGGCGAATCCGAACACCCGGCCCTGGCGGGGCAGGGGAACCACCTGCTGGATGACCGTCTGCTCGGCGGCCTCCACGAACGGTATCAGGACCAGGTACAGCCAGATGCCCGCCACGTACAGCCAGGCCCACTCCCGCAGCGTGAACACGGCACCGAGCAGCCCCATCACGGCCACGGCGATGAGCATGGTGCGCAGCGGGTTGGCGCCGAGCCCGAACTTGCCGATCAGCGCGCCGCCGATGATGAATCCGGTGGAGCCGAGAGCGAAGACGGCGCCCCACATCTCCACGGAGAACATCTCCAGCCCGTACGGATCCATCAGCGCCATGTAGACGCCGCCGATGAAGTTGTTGAATGTGGAAAACAGGATGAGCGCGAACAGCCCGGCGATGGCAAGCACCGCGGCGAGTGAACCGCGCAGATCGAATCCGCCCTGCGCATCAGTGGCGGCAGCGCGCACTTCCTCGGGCATTCGCAGGGTCAGCAGATGCGCGAAGGCCAAAGCGGTAAGCGCCAGGGCGACGACGATCGTCCACCCCATGCCGAGCAGCCCGACGGACAGCCCGGAGAGCAGGGAGGTGACGATGAACATCAGTCCCTGCACCATGCCCACCATCCCGTTGGCATTGGCACGCCGGTCGGGCTCGATGAGGATGGTTACCGTGGTGGACAGTGCGATGTTGCGCATGTTCTCCACCACCGCACCGACCAGGATGATCAGCGTAAAGAGCCAGAACCACGGCTGCGTCAGGTCCAGCAGCATGGCGGCGGGTGTCAGCAGGAACATGACGCCGGACAGCAGGAACATCACCAGGGTGAAGGCGGCGGCGAAGCGCATCACCGCCAGTTTGCGGTAGCGGTCCACGAAGGTGCCGAAGCTGATGCTGGACAGGGCGATCAGCAGCATGTACGCGCCACCGACCACCCCGGTGGCGATCACGTTCCGCGTCTCCAGGTACACCCAGAACGTCAGGGCGAACCACAGATAGCTGGTGGTGACGTTGGCCAGCGCGGTGTTCACCACGATTCCGGCGAAGGTGCGGGACCGCTGCGCTGGAGTGCGCAGGGATGTGTCGACGGCGTCGGGATCGGTCAGATGCGGAGCCTCGGCCTCCTCGACCGGGGCCGGATCCTGCTCGGTCATGCGTCCCAGTGTACTGACAACCCACGCGCCGGTCACGGCCCGTGGGCGTGCTTAAACTGAGCGCGAACGTACAGTTGTGGCCCCAAAACGCCGTGAAAATGGGGCCACAAGTGTCCGTTCGCGCTCAGTCCTGCCCCGGCTTAGCGTGCCGCGGAGACGGGCTGCTCCTGGAAAGCCGGCATGACCTGTTCGATGAAGAGCTCGAGGGAGCGCTTCTTCTCCTCGTGGGTCAGGCTGTTGTCGGACCAGAGGCTGAACTCGGTCACGCCCAGTGCCTCGTAGTGGCGGAGCCGTTCGATGACCTCATCGGGCGTGCCGATCATCGCGGTCCGGTGCAGGGACTCCGGGGTGAACTCCGGGCGTTCGGCGAACTTTTCTTCCGGGCTGGGCTCCAGGAAGCCGTTCTTCGGGGTGGTCTTGTTGCCGAACCAGGCATCAAACGTCCGGTAGAACTTGTTGATACCCTCGGCCGGACGCCGCCAGCCTTCGGGGTCGTCCGCGGCGTGGACGTGCGTGTGGCGGAGCACCATGAGGTCCGGGCGGGGGACACCGGGATTGTTCTCGACGGCGGTGTCGAACTTCCGCGCCAGGTCCTCGACCTCCTCGTCGCCCTTCATCAGCGGCGTCACCATCACGTTGCAGCCATTGGCGACGGCGAACTCGTGCGAGGAGATGTCGCGGGCGGCGATCCACATGGGCGGCGTCGGCTTCTGCAGCGGCTTGGGCACGCTCGTGGAGGTGGGGAACTGCCACACCTCGCCGTCGTGCGCGTAGTCACCTTCCCACAGGGCACGCACGGCAGGCACCATTTCGCGCAGGTGCTTGCCGCCGTCGACCGCCGACATGCCGCCCATGAGGCGGTCGAACTCGAACTGGTACGCACCGCGTGCCAGCCCCACTTCCGCCCGGCCGTTGCTGATGACGTCCAGGAGGGCGCACTCGCCGGCGACGCGTAGCGGGTTCCAGAAGGGAGCGATGATCGTGCCGGCGCCCAGCCGGATGCGGGAGGTGCGCGCCGCCAGGTATGCGAGCTGCGGCATGGGGCTGGGGGAGATGGTGTACTCCATCGAGTGGTGCTCACCGATCCAGACGGTGCTGAATCCGCCGGCCTCCGCGATGAGGGCGAGCTCGGTCAGGTTCTCGAAGCATTCCTGGTGCGAGACGGACTCGTCCCAGCGTTCCATGTGGACGAAGAGGGAAAAGCGCATTGGTGACTCCTTGGTCTTACTTGCTGGACGCCTGTTGTGCGACGGATGCAGCGTTGCGTTCGGCGATGGTCTGGTTGCCGCGGGACCAGTGTTCGTGCTCGATTTCACGGACGATGACGGTGGTGTTGTCCGGCACCGCGCCCACAGCGGTCTCAGCGGCTCGGTGCAGCTCGGCGATGAGGGAGCGGAGCTGCTCGGGGGTCCGGCCGCGGGCGATGGAAACTTCGATAAGAGGCATGGCGGGCTTCCTCAGCTGCGCAGGACGAAGGGGTCGGAGACGGGTCCTTCGTCGGTGTTGATCCAGACGCTTTTAAGCCGGGTGTACTCATGCATGGACTCGAGCCCGTGCTCGATGCCGACGCCGGAGTTCTTGAACCCCTGCCGCGGGGACATGGGGGACATAGCGCGGTAGGTGTTGACCCACACGGTGCCTGCTTCCAGCCGGCGCGCCATTCTGTGGGCGCGTGCGAGGTTTTGCGTCCAGATGCCGGCGGCGAGGCCGTACTCGGTGTCGTTGGCCAGGCCCACCACCTCGTCCTCGGAGTCGAAGGGCATGATCGCGGCGACCGGCCCGAAGATTTCTTCGCGCACCACGCGCATGGTGTTGTCGACGTCGGTCAGCACGGTGGGCGCGAAGAAGTAGCCGGGCAGGTCGATGTCCGGGCGCTTTCCTCCTGTCCGTACCGTGGCACCCTCACTGACGCCGATGTCCACGTAGGAGCTCACCTTGTCCAGCTGGGCGCCGAAGGCGAGTGGGCCGAGCTCCGTGGTGGCCAGCCGCGGGTCGCCGATGATGATCGAAGCCGCACGTTCGGCAACGCGCTCAACGAGTTCGTCGTAGACGCTGCGGTGCGCGAAGACCCTGCTGCCGGCAATGCAGGTCTGGCCCGCTGCCGCGAAGATCCCGGCGATGACACCCATCGCCGCATTGGATACGTTGGCGTCCTCGAACACGATGTTGGGGGACTTGCCGCCGAGTTCAAGGGTCGAGCCGATGAAGCGAGACGCGGTCTCCGCGGCGATGCGGGCACCGGTCTGGGTGGATCCGGTGAAGGAAATCTTCGCGAGATCGCGGTGGCTGACCAGCGCGGCCCCGGCTTCCTGGCCGAAGCCGGTGACGACGTTCACCACACCGTCCGGGAACCCGGCCTGGGAGGCCAGTTCGGCCACGCGGAGGATCGTCCGGGAGGTGTACTCGCTGGGCTTGATGACCACGGTGTTGCCGGCGGCCAGCGCAGGGGCGAGCTTGGACGTGGTTAGCGTCAGCGGCGAATTCCATGGTGTGATGGCACCGACAACGCCGAGGGGTTCGCGCTGGGTGTAGTTCAGCATGGTGATCGAGTTGGTGGGGATCTGGCTTCCCTGGACCTTGTCCGCGAGCCCGGCGTAGTAGTAGAGGTACTCGGGCAGGGAGGCGAGCTGGCCGCGCATCTCGCGCAGCAGCTTGCCGTTGTCCAGGGTTTCGAGCTCGGCAAGCTCATCTGCGTGCTCGCCGATCAGGTCACCAAGGCGCCGGAGGAGGTGGCCGCGCTTCGTTGGTGTGAGGTCGCGCCACAGCGGGGATTCGAACGCCTCCTTGGCTGCTGCCACGGCACGGCGGACGTCTTCCTCGGTTCCCCTTGCAGCTTCGTAGAGCAGCTCGAGGGTGGCCGGGTTGGTGCTGGCGAAATATTCCCCGCTGGCGGGAGCAGACCAGGTACCCCCGATGAAGTGGTCGAGTCGAAGCGTCATGCCCGTTCTCCTTCGGATTCTTGGATGAAGTCGTTGATGGCCCCGGCCAGGACGTCGGCGTCCTGGACCGGCAGCATGTGCCGTGCGCCGGGCACGACGAGACTCTTCGCGCCCGGGACGGCAGCCGCCAGGCGCTGCGTCATCTCGGGTGTCGATCCCGGGTCCAGCTCTCCGGTGACGGCCAGGGTAGGAACTTGGATGTTGCCGAGTTCCGGACCGATGACCGCGTCCCCGAGGGCGAAGACGCGGTAAGCGTGCACAAAGGACCCGACGTCGTTCGCCTCCAGGGTGCGCCGCGTCGCTTCCACAACATCAGCGGGCACGGACGTTCCGGTGTACCAGCGGTCGATGGATGCCTCGACGGTCGCCATGAAGTTCTGCTCGGCGGAGACAAGCCTTGCCATCACCGCCTGTGATTCAGCCTCCGTGCGCCGGCACACGGAGTTCACGCACGTCAGAGTCGCAACCCGATCGGGGTGGTATCTGGCGATGTACTGGGCGATAAGGGCGCCGAGCGAAAACCCCACCAGGTGGCTTCGCCCGGGTAGCCGGGCCAGCACATCCTCGGCCAGTTCGGCCAGGGAGGTGGGCTGCGTCAGGGCCGGCTGCCGTCCATGGCCCGGCAGGTCGATGGCCACCGAGTTCCGCTTGAGGGCATCTTGGACCGGCGCCCACATGCCCGCGTCGAGGCCGACACCGTGCAGGAGGGCAACGGAGGTTTCAGGCACGTGGGTCATTGCTCCGTGGACAGTGGCGCCAGGCGCTCCTGCGGCCGGCCCTGGGCGGAGGCTGCAAGGGCGATGAGGATCTCACCGGGATGGGGAGCGTCAGCCACCCTGACCTCGACGCTCTGGTGGTGCGAGCGGATGGTGGCATCCGTAATGTGCTTCATCGGGATGTCGAAGACGGTACCGGCCGGCGCGCGCTTCTCGACGGCGGGCAGCAGCGTGGTGGCGGAAGCGGCCTTGCGATAGTGGTCACCGAACTTCAGGGTGTGAATCAGCGCCGAGCCGTGCTCGATCTCGCCTTCGATGCCGACGATGGCCGCCTTGCCGTAGGCCTCGACGGGAGCGCCGAGGGTTTCAATCACCTTGGGGGCCAGGAGGGCGCCGAGGTCCGAGGCGGTGGCATCGATGCCCTCGGTGAGATCCTCGACGAAGCCCTGGCCGGCCCAGGGGTTGTCCACGACGGCGACGGCGATCGCGACCCGGGCACCGGGCGTTACGGGGCGGCCGCCCTCGGTAAGGATTTCTTCGGACAAAGTAACGATCTTGCGGATGTTCACGGCAGGATTCCCTCCAGGATTTCAGCGGTTACGGGGCGGTCGGTGGTTCGGTCACCGATGCGGGGATGCGGACGCGACCCCGTAGAGGCGGCGGCGACCACGACAATCTCGTTGGGGTGGGGCGCGTCGCTCAGGTTCAGCGTCAAGGTTTGGTAGTGGCTGCGCGTGGAAGCGGCTTCCTTGTGCCACATCGGCACGGCGATGGTGGTTCCAGGCTCTGCCCGGTCGTCCGAGAAGGAGAGGATTGACGTGCCTTCGAGGAACTCGCGGACGAGGTTGCCGAAGAACGGGGTGTGAATCAGCGCCGCGGCGTGCTCAACCTCGCCCTTCAGCCCGACAACGGCGGATTTGCCGAAAGCCTCGATCTCGCCGGCACCTCCCAGAGCTGCCGTGAGGCGGTCGGTGAGAATTTTCGCGAGCACGGGAGCTATGCGTTCGGTTTCGGATGCCAGGTCGGTTGAGACAGCCGAACCGATCCACGGATTGCGGATGACGGCGGCTGCGGCCGCCCTGGTCACGCTGGTGGCCAGGGCACCTGACCCGTCCCGGAGGATTTCTTCCGTTAGGACGGTGATCTTCCGGACCCCGAGTTCGCGGGCGAGTTCTTCGACGGCGGACGCCGGGTTGGTTCCCTCAGCGACGGGTGTGATTGTCTCGGACACGGTTCAACCCTTCTTTGGGGAGCTAGTGGCAGTCATGGGGTTCCTTTCGGTAACTAAGCTTCTTTTTCTGCCCCGGCTTGTTCTGCACCGGCGGCAGTGCCGGTGTCGGCGCCGACACCGGCGGCAGTGCCGGTGTCGGCGCCGCGCGCCGCAGCCAGGCTGGAGGCATTGACGTGGCCGCGCATGGCAAGCTCGGCGCCAACAGGATCCTTTTCCAGGAGCGCATCCACCACCGACTGGTGTTCCCGGATGGAGGCGCGCATACGGGCGGGGCGCTCAACGGTCTCGAGCACAATCCGGTGGTAGGCAAGCTGGTTCATGAGGCGCCCGTAGTGCTCGACGAGCTTCGAGTTGTCGGAGCCCCTGACGATCGTCCAGTGGAACTCGTGGACTAGTTCCGCGTACCTGGCGCTGTCCGCAGTCCGTTCAGCGCGCTCCGACTCCTCGATGTTGCGCTTGAGGATTTCCATTTCCGGGACAGGGCCCCGCCGGGAAAGCAGGCTTGCGGCCAAGCCCTCGAGGCTTTCCTTCAGCTGGAAGAGCTCAACGATCTCGCGGCGCGTCGGAATCCGGACAAAGGTCCCTACCTTGGGCCTGATTTCAACAAGGCCTTCGTTCTCCAGTTGCTTGAGCGCCTCCCGCACGGGCGTCCTGCTCACGTCAAACTCCTCCGCCAGGAACAGCTCCGGCAGCGGGGCGCCCGGAGGGTACTCACCGCTGAGGACCAGCTTCCGCAGCTTGTCCAAAAGGCTGACCTGATTAGCGGACGCCGGGGCGTCCTTTCGCAACTGGATGGCTTCTTGCATGCATCAAACCTATGTTGCATACAAGAGCCTCGTCAAGGGGTTGGCGGGAACTCGGGGATTTTCCGCACTTTGCAGTACACCTATTGACGTAGATCACACTCGGGCCTACGGTTGTGGCATGCAACAGACATTCTCTGACACCTTGACCGCAGCGTGGACGGCAGCCTGGGACGAGGGTGACGTCAACGCTTTCGACGCAATCGTCACTGCCGACTACCGCCGTGAGAGCGCCGGCACGAAAAAGATCACCGGCCTGAAAGAGCTGCAGCAGGAAATCCTCGATGTCCGGGCGGCATTCCCGGACCTCACCACCCGCATCGACAAGGTCATCGCCAGCGGTGACGACATGGCGATCTTCTGGACCACGACCGGCACGTTCACGCATCCCCTCGGCGGGGTTCCGCCCACAGGACGCGTCGTCGAGACCCGCGGCTCAAACGCCATCACCCTGCGCGATGGCCGGATTGCCTATGAGCGGGTTACCTGGGACGCGGCCGAACTGCTTGCCCACCTGGGTATCCCGTCCCTCAACTCGGCCTTCGAGGATGGAACGCCGGACGTCGTTGTGGACAACCTGTCCGGCAACCTCCCGCTGGACATCATGAAGGGATTCAACCGCCAGTTCATCACCGGGGTTACTGTCGTGACGACCGTTGACGAAACCGGCACGCCGCGGGGCCTGGCCGCCAACTCCTACGCCTCAATTTCCCTGGACCCGCCGCTGGTTCTCGTCTGCGTCCAGAAGACGTCGTCGACCTATCCCGCGCTGTTCCAGTCCTCACACTTTGGAATCAATATCCTCAGCAACGACCAGCTGGGGACCGTGCGGACATTCGCCTCGAAAACACCTGACAAGTTCGCAGACCTGGAATGGCATGCAGGACCCAACGGCGTGCCACTCATTGACGGGTCGGCGGCTTCACTCGAGGCCGAAATCAAGGAACGCTTCCAGGCCAAGACCCACACGATCTTCGTCGGCCGGGTCCGGCACGCCGAAGTCGCTGAAGCGGCTCCGATGGTCTATAAAGCAGGCCACTTCTTTGACGGCGCGCGCCTCGAGGAACTCTGAGACGCCAGCGAACTGCAATTTGGAGCACTCATGACCCACATCAAAAATGCTGAGGACCTGATGGAAGACACATCCTCCGGCATGGGCGAAAACCACCAGCTCGCCGACTCGCCCACTGCCGGTGAGCCGACGGCTGAAACAGCAATGGCCAAGGCAGACCGCCTGCGGCACAAACCCGGAGCAGTGTTCTGGGCGGCCGTCGGGCTGATCGGCGCGTTCACGGCCTGGGCATCATTGGCACCCGAGAACCTGAGTGCCGTCATGACCGCGGCCATGGACTGGGTGGCACAGAGCGTCGGCTGGAGCTACCTGGCTGTGACCCTCGGCTGCATCGGACTGCTCATCTACATCGGCCTCAGCAGGTTCGGAACCATCCGGCTCGGCGCCGACGACGCGAAGCCCGACTTCAGCACCTGGTCGTGGCTGGCGATGATCCTCTCCGCGGTCATGGGAATTGGCCTCATCAGCTACGGTGTGGCCGAGCCGATCTCGCACTTCGCTTCGCCGCCCCACGGTTTGGCCGAAGCCGGCACCTCGGAGGCCGCGGTCCGGGCCATGCAGTTCTCCTACTTCGACTGGGGCCCCCACGCCTGGGCAGTATTCGGCGTCTTCGGCCTCGCCATCGCATACTCCACGCACCGCCGCAACAATGCAGGGTTGGTGTCACCGATGCTGCGCCCGGTCTTCGGCAAGCTGGTCGACGGCTGGTTCGGCAAGATGATCGACGTGTTCGCCATCATCGCCACCCTCTTCGGGACGACGACGTCCCTCGGGCTCGGCGCTTCCCAGATCGGCGAAGGCATCGACCGTGTGTTCGGCATCCCCTCCAACCTCCTGGGCCAGATCCTGATCATCGCCGTCATCACCGTGATCTTCACACTGTCCGCGCTCTCCGGCGTGCACCGCGGCGTCAAATACCTAAGCCAGGGAACAATGGTTCTCTCCGCCGGGCTGGGACTCTACGTGCTGTTCGCCGGTCCCACCAACTTCATCTCGAACCTGTTCTTCCGCTCGCTCGGCGAATACCTCAGCGGTTTCTTCGCGGTGAGCCTGCTGACCCCCAGCACGCCGGAAGACGTCCAGTGGATGCAGTGGTGGACCTACTTCATGATGGCCTGGTGGCTGAGCTGGGGCGCCTTCGTCGGCGTCTTCCTCGCAAAGATCTCCGGGGGGCGCACGGTCCGCCAGTTCATCGCAGGCGTCATGATCGTCCCGAGCATTGTCTTCTTCGCATGGTTCACCATCTTCGGCGGCTCAGCAATCAAGTTCGACATGGAAAATGGGGGCCAGATCGGGGCCGCTGCGCTCGAGGACGTCAACTCAGCGTTCTTCGCCACCCTCGCCGAGCTCCCCCTGTCCGGGCTCACCTCCGTCGTGTCGATCTTCCTGGTGGTGATGTACTTCGTCTCCGGCGCGGACGCGAACACCTTCGTCCTGAGCATGATGTCCTCCCGCGGAACGCTCAATCCAACCAAGCCGGTCCTGACCACCTGGGGCCTGCTGACCGGGCTGTGCGCGGTCGTGCTCCTCATCGTCGGCGGCCTCAGCGCACTCCAGCAGGCAGCAATGCTGTCGGCACTGCCGTTCACCGTGATCGTGGCCCTCCTCGGAGCCGGCCTGGTGATCGAGCTGAGGAAGGACCCCCAGTTCGAAGGGACACGCGCCCTCACGCAGCGCGATCTCAACCGGATCCTCAAGCCCCAGGCCTAGCACCAGCTTCTGACACCTCCTAAAAGGACTTCCTGATGACAGTTACTTCTGCGCTTTCCCCTGCCGCCTCGACCGAGCTGGAATCCTCCCTCCTCGCCTCCGTGCCGACCGGCCTGCTGATCGGCGGGCAGTGGCGGGACGCGTCCGACGGCGGCACGTTCGACGTCGAGGATCCGGCGACCGGCAAGGTTCTGGCAACGCTGGCCAGCGCGACGAGCGAAGACGCCCTCTCCGCGCTGGATGCGGCCGACGGCGTCCAGGCGGCCTGGGCGCGGACCGCGCCGCGTGAGCGGGCAGAGATCCTGCGCCGGGCCTTCGAGCTGGTGACCGAACGGGCGGAGGACTTCGCCCTGCTCATGACCCTCGAGATGGGCAAGCCGCTGGCCGAGGCGCGGGGCGAGGTGGCCTATGCGGCCGAGTTCCTGCGCTGGTTTTCAGAGGAGGCGGTGCGGGATTACGGCCGCTATCTGACCACTCCCGAGGGCAAAAACAAGATCCTCGTCCAGCACAAGCCGGTCGGCCCCTGCCTGCTGATCACCCCGTGGAACTTCCCGCTCGCCATGGCCACCCGCAAGGTTGCCCCTGCCGTGGCGGCAGGATGCACCATGGTGCTTAAGCCCGCAAAGCTCACGCCGCTGACCTCGCAACTCTTTGCGCAGGTGATGACCGAGGCGGGCCTGCCAGCCGGGGTACTGAACGTCGTGTCGTCGTCGTCGGCCTCATCCATCTCCGGGCCCCTGATGAAGGATGCGCGGTTGCGGAAAGTGTCCTTCACAGGCTCGACGCCGGTGGGCAAGCAGCTGATGGCGGAGGCGTCCCGGAACGTATTGCGCACCTCGATGGAGCTGGGCGGGAACGCCCCGTTCATTGTGTTTGAGGACGCCGACCTGGACAAGGCGGTGCAGGGCGCGATGGCGGCAAAGATGCGGAACATGGGGGAGGCGTGTACCGCCGCCAACCGGTTCCTCGTGCACGAATCCGTGGCGCAGGAGTTCACCGGCAAATTCGCCGAGGCGATGAAAGCCCTCCGGCCCGGCCGCGGCACCGAGGCCGGCGTGACGGTGGGCCCGCTGATCGACGCCGGCGCACGCAAGGATGTGCACGCCCTGGTGGAAGACGCCGTCACCGCCGGCGCAACACCGGCGGCGCGCCTGTGGATGGCCCCGGCTACTTCTATCAGCCCACCGTCCTGGCGGGCGTATCAAACACCGCGGAGATCCTGCGCACCGAGATCTTCGGTCCGGTCGCCCCGGTCACCACGTTCAGCACCGAGGAACAGGCCATTGCCATGGCCAACGCCACCGAGTACGGCCTGGCCGCCTACCTCTACACCCGCGACTACGAGCGGATGTTCCGCGTGTCAGAGCAGATCGAATTCGGCATGGTCGGTTTCAATGCAGGCGTCATCTCCAATGCCGCGGCACCCTTCGGCGGCGTCAAGCAGTCCGGGCTGGGGCGTGAAGGAGGCTCGGAAGGCATCACCGAATACACCACCACGCAGTACATCGGCATCGCAGACCCCTACGCCTAAAGCCCGGCAAAGCGCGAACGGACAGTTGTGGCCCCAAAACGCCGGGAAAATGGGGCCACAAGTGTACGTTCGCGCTTAACCGGTTTTGTGTGCGGCCTCGGCTTCCAGCAGCGGCAGGGTCCTTCCCTGGAAGTGGGTGTTGAGGACGATCACCGTGGTGGAGCGCAGCACCGTCTTGGTGGACATCATCGCGTCGAGCACCCGCTGCAGGTCCGGATTGGAGCGGGCGGCGATGCGGGCCATGAGGTCCGAGCTGCCGGAGACCGTGTGGATCTCCGTCAGTTCGGGGATTTTGGTGAGCGCGGCCACCACGGCGTCATGGCCCAGGTCCTGGTTGATGGTCAGCGAGCAAAAGGCCACCACGGGGAAACCGAAGTGGGCGGGGTCGGGCTGCGGCACCCACGAACCGATCACGCCCTTGTCCGTCATGCGGTCCAGCCGGGCCTGGACCGTGGCCCGCGCGATTTTGAGCACCCGCGAGGCCTCCAGCACGGAGGCGCGCGGCGCATCCGTGAAGAACCGGACAATTTTCGCATCCAATGCGTCCACGTTCATGGCGTGCTCCCGCTTCCTCCGGATCCGGCAGCACAAACTGCTGCCGGATCTGCCAATGCCTTAGGCAAACTGGCACCATGATCTCACGCCGGAGCGGCGACCCCTGCGAGTGCTGGTTCCTGGGATGCCGATTCCTGCATGGCGCGGGCCTGGTCGGCGGCGAGGACCGGTGCCATGCTCTCCCGCATGTAGTCCGCCACCACGCTCTGCGAAATCGCCACATCGAGGACAAAGAGGCCGCGCGCCCCGGCCGCCTGCCATTCCCGCAGGGCGGCAATGTCCGCCAGGGAGCGCATCTTCGTTCCCTGGGCGCCCATCGCCCTGGCCACGGCGCTGAAGTCCACTTCCTCGATCTGCATGGCCGTATCGTCCAGTCCACGCACCGCGTACTGGTGGATCTCGGCACCATAGGCGGCATCGTTGAAGACCACCATGACGCCGCTGGCGATCTCCCGGACGGCGGTTTCAAGGTCCGCCAAAGCCATGAGCGCACCACCGTCGCCGGAGATCAGCACCGTCGTCCGGTCTGGCCGGGCCGCCGCCGCCCCCACCGCCGCGGGCAGTCCCAGCCCGATGGTCTGGAAGGCTGTGCCCACCATCATCAGGCCCTGCGGATCCGGCACCTGGCAGTACATGGGCATCCAGCCGCAGAAGTGTCCGCCGTCCTGGACGATCGTGCGTTCCGCGGGGAGAACCGAGTCCAGCAGCCGGGCAACGGCATGCGGGTTCAGCCGGCCGTCGGGTGCGGACTCCGCTGCCGCCTGGTCGAGGCCGACGGGGCCGGCCAGCAGTTTCGGATGCTTTGCGCGCCAGCCGCCGTCCGTTGCCGACGGAACTGCTGCGGCCAGCTGCCAGGCAAAGGCCGCGGCATCCGCCTGGACGAAGTCCGTCACCTGGTCGCAGGTTGCTGCCGGCTGCTCGTCAATCTGGATCACGGTGGTCCCTGGGGCAAACAGGGAGCCATACCGGGTCTGGAAGAGGTTCAGCCCGGCCCCCACGACAAGCACGGCGTCGGCCTGCCGCATGATGTCCACGGCCTGGGGGCGGGCGAAGCCGCCGGCAATGCCCAGGTCCCAGGGCGAACCGAAGAAGTTCCGTGCCATAACGGACGTGGCATACAGGGCCCCCACCCGGTCGCCAAGTTCCAGGAGGGCAGCCCGGGCGTTGGACAGCACCGCACCGCGCCCCGCAATGATCAGCGGCCTCTCCGCCTGGTTGAGCAGTGAGGCTATCCGCCGCACGTCGAGGCTGTCCGGGTGCAGGACCTTCCCGGCGGGACGGGCTCGGTCGGGCTGCTGCTCTACGGCGGAGAGTGAAGAGATGTCATAGGGCAGGGCCACCACAACAGGCCTCCGCTCCTGGCGGGCAATCGTCCACGCTTCCTCGGTGGTCCGCGCGGCATTGTCGGCAGCAACGGTGACGGTCTGGACGCCTAGCCCCCGGGCCACCATGACCTGGTCAATGTCCCAGGGGCGGGGGCCCGCCGCCGGTGCGTCACCGACCACCACCACCATCGGGATCCGTGCCTTTGCGGCTTCGGTGAGGGCGGTCAGGCTGTTGGTAAATCCCGCGCCGTAGGTCACCGTGGCGACGGCAACCTTGCCGCTGGCCCGGTGGTAGGCGTCAGCCATCGCGATCGTCCCCGCCTCATGCCGGGCGCTGATGTAACGCATGCCCCGGCTGGTGAGGCTGCTGATGAAGAAGGCGTTTCCATTCCCCATCAGCCCAAAGATGACGTCGGCGTGGCTGGCGCAGACGTCTGCAACAACATCGGATACGGTCAGGCGGTGTGTCATCGGGTTTGTTCCTCGTGGCTAGAAGTTGGGGGAGTGGGTCAGTGTTGGCGGAGCAGCAGGCGGCCGGCCCGGCGGGCGATCTCCAGGACGCGGTCGTTGGCGTCGGCTGTCCCCACGGAGACGCGGATTCCCTCAGTCGGGAAGACACGGACCGCGATGGCGTTGGCCTCGAACAGTGCGGCCACCTCCGCGGTATGGATGCCGGTGTCCAGCCAGAGGAAGTTCGCACCTGACGGCCTCACCGGAAGTCCGGCCCCGAGCAGCCCGGAGTAGACGCGCTGGCGCTCGCTGATCAGGCTGTCGATGCGGTCCTGAAGTTCCTTCCCGGCCCGCAGGGAGGCCAGCCCTGCCTCCTGTGCCAGGGCTGTGACGGCGAAGGGGATGGCCACCTTGCGCAGGCCGGCAATCAGTTCGGGCGTGCCAATGGCATAGCCGAGGCGCAGGCCCGCCAGACCGTAAGCCTTGGAAAAAGTGTGCAGGACAACCACGTTCGGGTGCCGCCGGAACAGGTCCACTCCGACGGCGGTTTCCGGGTGGTCGTTGAAGTGCAGGTAGGCCTCATCGATGACCACCAGCACGTCCGACGGCACCGTGCCGAGGAACCGTTCGGCGGCGGCGGCAGTCAGGACTGCGCCCGTAGGGTTGTTCGGGTTGCACAGGAAAATGACCCTCGTGCGCGGGGTGACCGCGGCAGCCATCGCCTGCAGGTCATGGCCGCCCTCCGGGGTCAGGGGGATTGGCTGGGGTTCCGCTCCCGCCACTGTGGCCAGGATCGGATAGGCCTCGAAGGACCGCCAGGCGAACATCACCTGGTCACCCGGGTTGGTCACGGCGTGGATGATTTGCGAGGCAACCTCCACAGAGCCGGCCCCGAACGCGATGTTGCCGGCGGTGATGCCCCACTCGTCGGCAATTGCCGCGGCCAGGGCGTCCGCAGCCAGGGAGGGATAGCGGTGGATGCCCGACACGGCGCCGGCCACGGCCTCCGCCACCGAGGGCAGGGGCGGATAAGGATTCTCGTTGGAGGAAAGCTTGAACGGTGCGAGCCCGTCCACAGGTTTGGGTGCTGCTCCCTGCCGGTAGGCCGGGATCGTGTCGAGGCCTGCCCGTTGCCCGATGGTAGTGGTCATGGTTTCCTCCGGATGATGCTGCCCTGCAGCTCTGTTGTGGTCTGGGGCACACCGTAGGGAACGGGTGAAGGGCTAGACAAGTTAGCAATCAGATAGTGAGCAAAGTGCACAGCCTGTCCGCGGGTGGACCCGTACCGGTAGGCAATTTGCCAAGCGGATATGCAATTGGTTGCCACACCCCCGCAGAGTGACTAGCGTCACTTCCGGACTCCCCAACGACGGAGCCGCGACCACTGGGCCGGTCAACGATGACCTGCCCTTTTGGCTGTCCATGACCTCCAAGCGGTCCGCCCGCTTGTCACACCCTGATACGAGGCAATCTATGAACAAGGCACCCACCATCGCCAACGCACCGGCGGCAGCTCCACCCGCGCACGGACCTACAGCGCAGGGACCCAGCGCGCAGCGGCCCACACTGGGCCGCTCCCTGAAGTCCCGCCAACTGACCATGATGGGGCTGGGCAGCGCCATCGGTGCCGGGCTGTTCCTGGGTTCGGGAGTCGGAGTAAAGGCGGCCGGGCCGGCTGTATTGATCTCGTACCTGGTGGCCGGAACCCTTGTCATCCTGGTCATGCGGGCGCTGGGGGAACTCGCGGCCGCGAATCCGAACATCGGGGCGTTCTCCGTTTACGCGCAGAAGGCGTTTGGAAAGACGGCGGGCTCGACTTTGGGCTGGCTCTGGTGGTTCCAGCTGGTGGTGGTGATCGCGGCCGAGGCGGTCGGAGCCGCTGGCCTGCTTGCGACGGTGTTTCCGGATCTGCCCGTCTGGCTCCTGTCGCTGGTCTTCGTCACGGTGTTCACGGCCGTGAACGTGGCCGGCGTCCGCAACTACGGCGAGTTCGAATTCTGGTTCGCGATCCTGAAAGTAGCGGCCATCGGAGCCTTCATCCTGATCGGCGCCGCCCTCATCTTTGGCTGGCTACCGGCCGTGGACTCACCGGGCCTGTCCAACCTCTTTGGCAACGGCGGCTTCGCCCCGACCGGTCTGGCGGGCGTGGCGTCCGCACTGCTCGTGGTGGTCTTCGCCTTTGGCGGCACGGAAATCGTCAGCGTTGCGGCCGCCGAGACCCAGGACCCGGTCCGCAGCGTCGGCAAGGCGATCCGCACCGTCGTGTGGCGGATCATGGTGTTCTACGTCGGCTCGCTTCTCGTCATCGTCACCGTTGTCCCCTGGGATTCAGAGCAGCTCGCCTCCCCGTTTGCCGCAGTGCTGCGCGTGGCGGGCATCCCGGGGGCGGAAACCGCCATCACCCTGGTCGCCGTCGTTGCCCTGCTCTCTGCGCTCAACGCCAACCTCTATGGCGCCTCCCGCATGGTGTACTCCCTTGCTGAGCGCGGCGAGGCGCCCAAGGGGCTGACCCGGCTGAACAGGGCGCAGGCTCCGGTCCGCGCCGTGCTCGCGTCTGTGGCCTTCGGCGTCGGCTCGACGGTTTTGGAGCTCTTCTTCCCGGGGAAGGTATTGCCGCTTCTGCTCAGCCTGGTCGGCTCCACCATCCTGGTGGTGTGGACTTCGGTGCTTCTTTCCCAGTTCGTCCTGCGGCGGCGTGCTGACCGGGAAGGCCTTAAACTTCCGCTGCGGATGTGGGCCTTTCCGTATCTGAGCTATCTGGCCATGGCTATCCTGGCCGCCATCTTTGTCCTGGGCTTCCTCGACGCCGGCACCAGGATTCAGCTGCTCTCGACGTTCGCGCTCACGGCAGCCATCGCCGTCGCCTGCCGCCTGACGGGCCGCGCACGCAGCCGGAGGTAGGAAGCGGGAGGCAGGAAGCCGGGCTAGACAAGCGGCCACGGGTAGCGCATGCCGGTGCGGTCAATGGGCAGCACCGGCTCGCGCAGCAAACGCTGGACCCGGCGCCGCAGGGCGCTGACCTCGGATCCGTCGAGGAGCTCGGCAACCTCGGCGGGTACGGCGTCGGCGAGGGGGGTGATGTCCTCGAGCAGGGTTTCGGGAACGGGGTCACCTGCGAAGTCCCAGATCACGGTGCGGAGTTTGAAGATTGCCGAGAAGCACAGGCCGTGGTCGATGCCCCACACCCGCCCGTCGTCGCCGCGCAGCACGTGCCCGCTCTTGCGGTCCGTGTTGTTGGCGACGTAATCGAACAGTGCTATCCGCGCGAGGTCGCCGTGGGTTTCCGGGACGTCGGCGTACAGCGTGAAGTAATGCTCGCTGAAGTCGCAGTCGATGAACCACTGCAGCGACCCGACCCCGAGGGGCGCCTCCTCGCGGATCACCGTGGGCGGCACGAACCCCCAGCCCAGGGACTCGCTGAGCAGGTACGCCGCGCGTTCCCGCCGGTACAGCCCGGGCTCGAAATCGGACAGTGGCCGCTCTCCGGCCTCGGGTTTGTACACGGCAAAGGCAGAGTCGTCCCCGGCGAAGATCCGGACCAGGAACGTCTCGTTGCTGCTGCGCGGGATGCGCCCGATCAGCTCCACATCGCCCCCGGCCAGAAGTGTCAGCTCCCGTCCGGACACCGGCTGCCCCACGTCACCGTCGGTCCCATGTCACGCCCGCAGTCCGCTCAGCGGTTCCGACGTCGAATTCACCATGAGCACGGCGGGCGCCCGGCCGTCCGACAAGGAGATGGCCGAGACCGATCCCGGGCTGATGACAATTCTCTGGAAGAGGTCCAGGTGCGTGCCCAGGGCGTGCGCGACGGCCGCCTTGATCGGGTCGGCATGGGAGAAGCAGACGACGACGCCCCCCGCGTGCGCGGTGCCCAGCACCTCGAGCGCCCCCACCATCCGCGCCTGCATCTGCGTGAAGCTCTCGCCGTTGGGAAAGCGGAAGGCTGACGGGTTGTGCTGCACCGTCTGCCACTGCGGAAGGCCCGCCAGTTCGGAAAGCGCGACGCCGGTCCACTCGCCGAAGTCACATTCGATCAGGCCGGCCTCCGCGCGCACCTCCAGCCCGGTGCGCGATGCTGTGGGTTCGGCTGTCTCGCGGGTGCGCTCCAGCGGCGAGGTGTAGATACCGGAAACCGGAAGGCCGGCGAGCCGTTCCGCGACCCGCTCGGCCTGGGCGCGGCCCCGGTCGGACAGGTGCAGTCCCGGCGCCCGCCCCGGCAATACCTGGCCCGTGGTGGGCGTTTCCCCGTGGCGCACCAGAAGGAGGAGGGTGCTCTCCGGTTTCGACGGCGGTGCGGCAGTCACAGCACAAGCCTAAGCGTTCGCCGCCTGCCCCGTGCAGCTCTCTTACGCACTGCTTTCCGAGGAAATCCCTCGATTCCCTGCGCGGTCCGGGACTACGGTAGAGGGGTGAGTGATCGTCCCGATATCTTCACCGTTGGCGAACTGCGTGCTTCCGGGCACGTCCACAAGGACCTGCGCCACGAGATCCGCGACAACCTGATCGCCGCGCTCGCCGCCGGCCGCGATCCCTGGCCCGGGTTGTTCGGATTCAGCCGCACCGTCCTTCCCCAGCTTGAGCGTGCCCTGATCGCCGGGCACGACGTCGTCCTGCTCGGCGAACGCGGGCAAGGCAAGACGCGGCTGCTCCGCACCCTGGCCGGGCTGCTGGACGAGTGGTCCCCGGTGATCGAGGAATCGGAACTCAACGAGCACCCGTACGAGCCGATCACCGAGCAGTCCCGCGCCCGTGCCCTCACCGAAGGGGACCGCATGCGGGTGGCCTGGCGGCACCGCTCCGAACGGTATGTCGAAAAGCTCGCGACACCGGACACGTCGGTCGCCGACCTCATCGGCGACGTCGACCCGATGCGGGTGGCGGAGGGGCGCCGCCTCGGCGACCCGGAAACCATCCACTACGGCCTCGTTCCGCGCTCCAACCGCGGGATCATCGCCATCAACGAGCTGCCCGACCTTGCCGAGCGGATCCAGGTGTCGATGCTGAACGTGATGGAGGAGCGCGACATCCAGATCCGCGGCTACGTGCTGCGCCTGCCGCTGGACGTGCTCGTCGTCGCGTCGGCCAACCCTGAGGACTACACCAACCGCGGCCGGATCATCACGCCCCTGAAGGACCGCTTCGGTGCTGAAATCCGTACCCACTACCCGATCGAGCTCGATGACGAGGTCTCCGTCATCCGGCAGGAGGGGAAGCTGGTGGCCGACGTCCCGCCTGTCCTCCTTGAGATTCTGGCCCGCTACACGCGGGCGCTGCGCCAGTCCCCGGCCATCAACCAGACTTCCGGGGTTTCCGCCCGGTTCGCCATCGCGGGCGCCGAAACCGTTGCCGCCGCAGCACTGCGCCGGGCCAGCGTCCGCGGGGAGGACCAGGCGGTGGCGCGGATCATCGACCTGGAGACCGCGGTGGAGGTCCTCACCGGAAAGATTGAGTTTGAGTCGGGTGAGGAGGGGCGCGAGCAGGGCGTCCTGGACCACCTCCTGCGGACGGCCACCGCCGAAGCCTGCCGGGCGCACTTCAAGGGCATCGACATGGGCCCGCTGGTGGCCGCGCTCGACGGGCACAAGACCGTCACCACGGGGGACCAGGTCACGGCGCGGGAGTTCCTGGCGAACCTGCCGTCCCTCAACGGCTCAAGTCTCTACGACAAAATCAGTGAGCGCCTGGGCGCGGAAAACGACGGCCAGCGGGCTGCCGCCGTCGAACTTGCCCTGGAGGGCCTCTACCTCGCCCGGCGGATCTCCAAGGAGTCCGACGACGAGGAAACGGTCTACGGCTAAGCCCAGTTCTCGCTTTGGTACAGGAGGCATGATGACCCTGCATAACCGGTCCAGGTACGGCCGGTACGCCGGAGGCCCCGATCCGCTGGCCCCGCCGGTGGATCTGACGGAGGCGCTGGACGCCGTCGCCGAGGACGTCATGGCGGGGTACTCGCCGCGGCACGCCCTGCAGGAGTACCTGCGGCGGGGCGGCCAGAACCGCGACGGGCTCGACGACCTGGCCCGGCGCGTCCAGCAGCGGCGGCGTGAACTGCTGGGCCAACACCGGCTGGACGGCACACTCAACGAGGTCAGGAAGCTGCTCGACACGGCCGTGCTGGAGGAGCGCAAGCAGCTGGCGCGCGACGCCATGATGGACAACACCGACCGGGCCTTCCGCGAGATGCAGCTGGAGAACCTGCCCCCGTCCACGGCGGCTGCGGTCAATGAGCTCGCGTCCTATGACTGGCAGTCGAGCAGTGCCCGGGAGGCGTACGAGAGGATCAAGGACCTGCTGGGCCGGGAGGTCCTTGACCAGCGGTTTGCCGGCATGAAGCAGGCGCTGGAGAATGCCACGGATGAGGACCGCGAAGCCGTGGGCGAGATGCTGCGCGACCTCAACGAACTGCTGGGCAAACACCGGCGCGGCGAGGACACCGACGCGGATTTCCGGGAGTTCATGGCCAAGCACGGTGACTTCTTTCCGGAGAACCCGCAGTCAGTCGAGGAGCTGGTGGACGCCCTTGCCAAGCGCGCAGCCGCGGCCCAGCGGCTCCTGCAATCGATGTCCGCAGAGCAGCGCGACGAGCTGATGCGGCTGTCCGCCCAGGCCTTCGGCTCGGCCGAACTGATGGCACAGCTCAACCAGCTCGACGACAGCCTGCGCGCCCTGCGGCCCGGCGAGGACTGGAGCGGCTCCGAACGCTTCGGCGGCCAGGAAGGGCTCGGGCTGGGCGACGGCACCGGTGTGCTGCAGGACATCGCCGAACTCGACGAGCTGTCCGAACAGCTCTCCCAGTCGTACAACGGGTCCACGCTCGACGACCTGGACCTGGATGCCCTGGCGCGGCAGTTGGGCCAGAACGCCGCAGTGACGGCGCGCACCCTTGCCGAGATTGAACGGGCCATGCAGGAGGGCGGCTACCTGCGCCGCGGCTCCGACGGCGACCTCCGGCTGTCGCCGCAGGCCATGCGGCGGCTTGGGAAGTCGCTGCTGCGGGACGCCGCCAAGCAGCTGTCCGGACGGCAGGGCCGCCGGGACACCCGGGTTGCCGGGGCCGCCGGAGAGCAGACCGGCTCCAGCCGGCAGTGGGAGTTCGGCGACGCCGAGCCCTGGGATGTCACCCGCACCATGACCAACGCCATCCGCCGCACCATGGCCGACGGCGGTGATCCGGCCGGCGGACTGCACCTCGCCGTCGGGGACATCGAGGTGGCGGAGACGGAGGCGCGGACCCAGGCCGCCGTCGTCCTCCTCGCGGACGTGTCATTCTCAATGGCCGCCGAGGGGCGCTGGGTGCCCATGAAGCGCACCGCACTCGCCCTGCACCACCTCGTCTCAACCCGGTTCCGCGGGGACCGGCTGCAGCTGATCACGTTCGGCCGCTACGCACAGGCGATGGACATCGGCGAGCTGACTGCCCTGCCGGCCCTGCGGGAGCAGGGGACCAACCTGCACCACGGCCTGCTGCTGGCCGGCCGGTTCTTCCGAAAGCACCCGTCAATGCAGCCCGTCCTCCTTGTGGTGACCGACGGCGAGCCCACCGCGCACCTGCTGCCGGACGGCGAGTCGTGGTTCTGCTGGCCCCCGGACCAGGAGACCATCCGCGTGACGGTCGCTGAGCTGGAGCGGCTGGGCCGTGCCGGCACGCAGGCCACCTTCTTCCGGCTCGGCGACGACCCCGGCCTGGAACGCTTTACCCGCCGGCTGGCCCGCCGGATCGACGGCAAGGTGGTGGCACCTGAGACCGGCGACCTGGGGGCCGCGGTTGTGGGTGCGTACCTCCGCACGCACTTCCGCGATGGACTGTACGACGACGACTGGGTCGCGGGGATTTAGAGTCAGGCGGCCGCCAGCACTGATTCGGCCACCGGAAGTACTGCAAGCTTCGGCGCTGCAACCTTCGGTGCCAGGATGCTGAACCGGTAGTCGCGCTGGAGCGGGTCCACCTGGACGGGCAGGTGACGCGTGCGCGCGCAGCCACGGAGCTCCTCCATGGCCTGGGGTTCCACGTCGGCGAGGGTCATGTCCAGTTCCAGAGCCAGCCCGGGGACCAGGGAGTCCGCGCGCTTCATCACGTCGTACAGGCCCTGAATGCTTTGGATAGTTACGTGGCCCTGGGTCTTAACCTGGGCCTTGGCGCCGTCGAGGTCAACGCTGACCAGCACCCGCAGCTTCTCGTTCACTAAGTTTTCTCCCCGTTTTAGAAAGGGCCACCACGCTGTGGCCCCCGACAACGATAGACGAATGTGACGTGGGTAACAAGTCCAGGGGCTGGGAGGCGCAGTTGGGATCTCTCGCGACCGGTGGCCGCCGGGTGTAATGGCAACATGAGCAGGAGCGGAAATGCCGACGGCGGTACCGCCGGCAACGAGGGTGCCGGCGGTACCGCCATCCAGGCAGTCAACCGTCCGCCGCTCAGCGTGACGTGGCTACTCCCCTCGCGCGCGGGTCACGGGAAAGCAGTATCGCCAAAGCGATCATGGCCAGGCCAAGAAGCAGGTGCAGCCAGTTATCAGCACTGTTGACCGGGACGAAGTTGGCGACGCTGTCGTGGTCGACCAGCAGGCCGTACAGCCACAGAACGAGGTAAACGACGCCGCCGTAGAGCAGGAAGTTCCTGGACCCGCTGTGGGACCGGGCCATCGCCAGTCCCGCTGCTCCAAACAGCAGGTGGACGATGTTGTGCAGCACGGAAACCTGGAAGATGCCCAGGAGCAGGGCTTCGGAGCCGTGCCCTGCGAAGCTCAGGGAATCGTAGTTGCTGGTGATCCCGGGAATGAAGCCGAGGACGCCGACGAGCAGGAAAACCGCTCCTACGCCCTGTGCGGCCTTTTGCAAGTTGGTTGTGCGTCCGGTGGTCCTGTTTGTGGTCGCCAATGTGGTGGCCTTTCTGCTCTCCGGTGCGGGTCGGCTGCTACTGGTGAACCAGCGCGCCACAATAATAAGCATGCTTACGATGAAATGGTAAGCAGGCTTGCTAAATTGTGACCGGAAGGCAATCTCGCTACGTCACCGCCGTCGCATTGGCGGGCGAACCGGTGGCCCCCGTGATGTTCAGCGGCTTGATGGTGACGAACGCATCCCAGGAGCCGGCCGCCCTGAGGTGCCGGCTGAGCGGGCCGAGCTGCCAGAGTTCTCCCAGGGGCAGGCCGAGCTTGGCGAGGAGCTGCTGGTGCATCATGCCGTGATCGTTCGGGGCCGTGTCCCGGAACGGGCTCGTGGGGACCGCCGGCAGGCATTCGACGGCGAAGTTGTCCGCGGCGATGACAGCGAGTCGGTTATCCCAGGCCCAGGCAACGAACTCGGATGATTGTTCGATGCCGCTGGCCCGCCGGCTGTCACGGAGGCTCTCCTTGTCCTCTGCCGGCAGTGAGAGGAACCATTCGCACCACCCTGTGTGCAGCATGAGGATGTCCCCGGGCCGGAGGGACACGGACTGCGCTGCGGCGGCGGCCTGGACCAGCGCGAGGCCCAGCGGCTGCCCGGCCGCGTGGTCGATCGGCGTGCCCTGTTCCCGGCAGTAGCCATCGAGGTCCACCAGGATGCCGCGGCCGACGATGGGCTGCTCGGCCCACGTCTGGATGCCGAGGTCGGCGGTCCCTTCCCGGATGCGGTCGTCGGGCGTGCCGTTGTAGAAGCCCACATCGTCTGCCCGGCGGTGCCGGAGGCCGTCGATCTGGCTGGAGCCCTGGAGGTAGTACCCGTCGAGGTAGTCGTCGCGGTGGGCAGGGTGCGCTGAGTAGATCGTGTGCCGGGGAGCCCGCCGTTTCAGGGACATGCCGGGGTCGAAGGCGTCGGCGGGGTAGTCGAGGCCGAAGGCGGTGCCGGTCCGGATGCAGCCGGCGGCTTCCCTGACGGCGTCCGGGCCGATGAAGGACGGGGTGCCGCGTCCGGCGTCGGGAAACAGGCCCCACGAGGTCCCCGAGAGGTGCCCATCCCGTTCCAGCAGGGACTTGTACGAGGGGTAGGTGGTGTCGGATTCCGTCGCGGTCATGGGGTACGGGCTTCCTGCTGCCGCTGGTCTTGTTTTGCCGGCTGCTTGTAGCTGAGCAGGAAGCCGGTGATGGCGCAGATGGACGCGGCGATGCAGGCCGGGACCTTGACGCCCTCATTCAGGGCTGCCAGCCACTCGCCCTGGCCAGTAACCAGGGCGAGGGCCTGCCCGGCAACGAACACGATGCCGGCGATGAGCAGTAGGGCCAGGCTGGCCACGAAGACGGAGTTGACGGTGCGTCGTAGCTTCTGCATTTCCATGCTTCCTAGAGGGGAACGCCGATGGGGAGAACGCCGACGGCGATCAGCACGCCGATGGCCAGCAGGGGCAGGGCGTAGAGGGTGAACAGGCGGGCAAAGGTCTTGATCGGGTCGACGTCGGCGATGCCGCAGGCAACGTACAAGGGGGCACCTCCCGGCGGGACCGCGGCCTCGCAGGAGGAGAAGACCAGCACGGCCACTGCCGCCGTGGTGGCAGGCACGCCGGCGGCTACCAGTGTGGCCACGCCGACGGTTCCGACGGCGGCCATGGTCGCCGTCGCGGACAGGGGCGCGGCGACGGCGATGACGATCAGCCCGATCAGGACGGCCAGCAGCCACAGCGGCAGCTGGAGCTCGTTCAGCAGTGCCGTCATCTGTTTGGGCAGGCCGGTTGCGGCCAGGGCGTTGGCGCCGGCGAACGCGAACACCACCGTGACGCCCACGACGCCGAAGCGCGGGGCGGACTGCTGCAGGAAGTCCCAGTATGCCTTCGGGCCGCGCGGCAGCCGCTTCCGGCCCAGGATGGCCCCGGTGATGATGAGGATCACCGGGATCCAGACGATGACGCTGACCGCTTTGGTCACGTCCGCGCCGGCCCAGTCCGTCAGGGCTGCGGCGATGGCACCGGAGGTGATGATCAGGGGGATGGCCACCACGGCGAACAGGAGCAGGGTGGCCCAGCCATGGCTGAACGCCCGCCGGATGGGCGTCCGGTGGGCGTGGTCCAGGGGCGCCATGCCGCTTTTGCGGATGAGCACGTAGGTGATGATCAGGCGGTGCAGGAAGCACCAGAGCCCGCCCAGCAGCAGGGGAAGGACAAGGTCGTTGACCTGCAGCAGCGGGCCGACGGTGGCGGATCCTACGAGGACGAACATGGAGGCACTGAACGGAAAAGTAATGCCCATTCCGGCGTTCCCGGCCACGAGCGTGGCCGCCGACGGCTTGTCGAGCCGGGACTTTTCCATCCAGGGGATGGTCACCGAGCCCACGGTCGCCGCGATCGCGGCCTGGTTGTGGACCACACCGCCCAGTCCGGCCGACGCGACCGTGGAGACCCAGGCCGGGCCGCCCTTGACGCCGCCGATCAGGGAGTTCAACAGGTCGATGAGCCGGTCCAGCACGCCCGTCCGCTCCAGCAGGTACCCCATGAAAACAAACGCCATGGTGGCGTAGACGATCTCATCGGTGATGGCGTCGTAGAACGAGCTCCAGCCCACCTGTGCGGCGGCCCCGGTGAACGGAAGGACAACGAGGAACCCCAGGAGCATGGCTTCGCCGACGCTGCGCTTGATGACAGTCGTCCAGAGCAGGATGACGGCCAGGTAGGCTCCCAGCGCCCAGATGCCGGTCATCGGGCTGCTCCTTCGGGCTGTTTGTTGGTTTCGGGGTTCATCGTTGACTCCCTGTTCATTGATTCTGCCTCATGCGCGGTCAGCGCAGGGCTGCCTCCGGTGCCGGGACTGCGGCGATCCGGGCCAGGGCGGCCGCCGAGGCTTCCGTCATTTCCGCCGGGGCGCCGAGCTCTGCAAGATAGCTGGCGGTGTCCTGCATTTCCCGGGACCTGCGCACGGCGTGCTTGGCCGTTCCGGTGAGGAACCTGTCGATGACGGCCTGGCCGTCGCCGGCGAGCTGACGCGCGATCTGCTCCCGGATCCAGTCTTCCAGCCCTGCTGCCCGGCCGGCAGTGACGGCTTCGACAACAACCGACGCCAGACCCTTCATCAGTACGCTGCGCAGCAGCTTGTGGGACATAGCCGCCCCCGGCCCGCCGTCGGCAATTTCGATGTCGGGCCCCAACGGCGTCAGCAGCTGTGCCACCGCAGCCGAACCGGGACCGCTGACCATGAGCGGCGTCTTGACTCCAAGGGCGGCGACGGGGCCGAGGATCGCGACGTCGGCGAACAGCGCCTGGCTGGGCAGCTGGCCGAGTTCCTCCATGACAGTGGGGGAGGAGGAGGTGAGGTCCGCGTAGGTGCTGCCGGCCGGAAGCACCGGCAGGCAGTCCTCGGCGACGCTGCGGGCGGCGGCGGCGCCGGTGAGCACCAGGACAATCTCCGCGTCCCGGCAGGCTTCGGCGGCGGTGGCCGCCCGGGTGATTCCCGGCGGGGTGGACGGGGCCACCGGGTCGAAGCCGGTGACCTGGTGGCCGGCGGCAGCCAGGGCTTCGGCGTAGGCAGCTCCTGCTTCGCCCAGGCCGATGATGGTGCACTTTGTCATGGGAGGTCTTTCCTTACTCCTGGCCGCGCGCGGCGATGATCGACGCGCGGCGGTTGGTCTCGTCTGCGAAAACTGCTTCTGCGGCGTCCGCCACGGCCGCGGCCTGCTCACGGGGGATGACGACGACGCCGTCGGAGTCGCCGATGATGATGTCGCCCGGCAGGACCGGAACGCCGCCGAAGGCGACCGGACCGCCGATTCGGTGCGGCCCGTTCTTGTACGGGCCTGCCGGGGTGACCGCACGGGCGAAGACCGGCATGCCGATTTCGCCCAGGGCCTCGGCATCGCGGGCAGCGCCGTCAAGGGCGAAGCCGGCGATGCCGAGGTTGATGGCACGCTCGCCGATCAGCTCGCCCAGCAGGGCGCGGGACTCGTCGCCGCCGCCGGAGACCACGATGACGTCGCCCGGCTTGGCCTGCTTCAGGGCCTCGTGGATGCCCTGGTTGTCGCCGGGGCGGGTCCAGACAGTGAAGGCCGGTCCGGCGATTTTCGCCCCGGGCCAGATCGCCTGGATCGCTGAGTCGGCGACGCCCAGCCGGTCCATGGCGTCACCGATGTTCGCGGCGGGCAGCTTGGCCAGCCGCTCGACCAGTTCCTGGTCCGGGCGGATGAAGGAGGTGTCCTGAAGGGCGGGGGTGGTCATGGCGGTGTCTTCCCTGGTGGTGTTGGTGTGGGCTGGGACGGGCGGGGGAGGGTTCGGGCTAGTCCTTCTTCTGAACCAGGGGCAGGACCTTCTTGAAGTCCCCTTCCTGGCCGGCCCAGAACGTCTCGTAGTCCTTGCCGGAGAGGTAGCTGGTCTGCAGGCCGAGGTCGTTCATCTTCTTGACGACCTCCGGGTCCTCGATGGCCTTCTGGAGCGCGGCCTCGAGCTTCTTGGCAACGGCGTCCGGCAGGCCGGCGGGGGCGGAGTAGCCGCGGGCGGTGCCGGCCTCGACGTCGTACCCGCTTTCCTTGAACGTGGGCACGTCCGGCAGCGACGGGGACCGCTCGGCGGTCATGACGCCAAGGACACGGGCCTTGTTCTGCTTGGTCAGGTCGGTCACGTCACTGACGTTCGCCACCAGGATGTCCACGTGCTTGCCCAGGAATGCCGTGGTGGCCTGGGAGGCGCCCTCGGAGAAGTGGACCGGGACGAACTCGGCGCCCGTGGTCTCCTGGATCTGGGCCATCGCGAAGTGCTCGCCGGTCTGCAGACCGGTGGTGCTCGCGGTCATGGATTTCGGCTTGGCCTTGGCCGCGTCGAGGAGTTCCTTGAGGGTCTTGTACGGGCTGTCCGGCTGGACGGCAATGACGGCGGGGTCAATGACCTGGCGGCCGAGCGGCTGGAAGCTGCTGCGCGTGTACTTCGCACCGCGCGCCGGGTCCAGCGGGGATACGACGACGGACGGGGAACCGGTGGCGCCGATGGTGTAGCCGTCGGGCTTGGCGCTGGTCAGCTGGGTGTAGCCGATCTGGCCGCCGGCGCCCGGTTTGTTGATGACCTCGACGTTGGTGCCAAGTTCCTTTTCCAGCACGGGCTGGACGAGGCGCGCTGCGGTGTCGACGGCGCCGCCCGATGAGAACGCGACGATGAGCTCAACGCTCTTGCCCTTCCTGGGGAAGTCGTCCCCGGAGGCGGCGTTTGTGCCGGCATTGGCGCCGCATCCGGTGAGGGCGAGCAGGGCGGCTCCGGCGAGGGCCGCGGTTACTTTCTTGCGTGACATGTTCTTGCGTGACAAGGGTCTTCTCCTTCGAAGAGGCTGGTTGTTGTGTAGTTGGGGACGGTTTAGGTTTCGGGGTCGTCGTCCATCAGGGCCTTGGGCTTCCGGAGCTTCAGCAGCGGGCTGCAGATGATCAGCGCGCCGAGGAGGATCAGCACCATGGAGATCGGGCGGTTGAGGAAGATGCCGAAGTCGCCCTGGGAGATTTCCAGCGATTCGCGCAGCGACCGTTCCATAAGCGGGCCCAGGACCAGGGTGAGGACCATGGGGGCCAGCGGGATCTGCAGGTGCCGCAGGGCCAGGCCCAGCAGGCCGAAGCCGATCATGACGAAGACGTCGAAGACGCTGAAGTTGATCGTGTAGGCGCCGATGACCATGAAGAGCAGGATCAGCGCGGTCAGGATGGAGGACGGCACCCGAAGGATCGAGGTCCAGAGTCCCACCAGGGGGACGTTCAGCAGCACAAGCAGCAGGTTGCCGATGAAGAGGCTTGCGATGATCGCCCAGGCAATCTCGGAGTGCTCGGTGAACAGCGTCGGCCCCGGGGTCAGGCCCTGCTGCAGGAAGGCCCCCATGAGGACAGCGATGGTCGGCGAAGCCGGGATTCCGAGGGTGAACAGGGGGATGAGTGCCGCGTTGGCGTGCGAGTTGTTGGCTGTTTCCGGCCCGGCGACACCCTCGACGGCTCCGCTACCGAGCTCGTTGCGATACTTGGAGAACTTCTTCTCAGCACCGTAGGAGAGCAGGGAGGCGACCGATCCGGTCATGCCGGGGATCAGGCCAAGCCCGAAGCCGATGCCGGTTCCGCGGGCCATGGCCGGCGCGCTGCGGCGCCATTCCTTGCCCGTGGGCAGCAGCGAACGGAAGCCGGGGGCGTGCACCACCGTCGACTCGCCCTTGCGGTAGGAGAGGATCTCGGACAGGCCGAAGACACCCACGATGACGGCCACGAAGCTCACGCCGTCCAGGAGCCGGTCCACGCCGAACGTAAACCTCGGGGCTCCCGCGACGGGGTCGATGCCAACCATGGAGATCAGCAGGCCCAGGGCCCCGGAGATCAGGGCCTTGACCATGGACTTTCCTGCCAGCGCCACCAGCAGGGAGATGCCGACAACCATGAGGGCGAAGAACTCCGGCGGGCCGACCAGAAGGCCGAGCTCGCCCAGTGGTTTGGCGGCGGCCACGAGTCCGAGCGTGGCGATGGTGCCGCCGACGAAGGAACCGATGGCGGCGATGGTCAGGGCAGCGCCGGCCTTGCCGATCTTGGTCATGGCGTGGCCGTCGATGGTGGTGATCGCCGATGCCGCCTCACCGGGCGTGTTCAGCAGCACGCTCGTGATGGTTCCCCCGTAGGCAGTGCCGTAGAAGATGGCGCAGAGCATGATGATCGAGCCGGTGGCGTCCATGTTCAGCGTGAGCGGAATGAGCAGGGCAACGCCTGCCACGGGGCCGATGCCCGGCAGCACGCCGATGACTGTGCCGAGCAGGCAGCCCAGGAACGCGAAGATGAGGTTCTGCCACGTCAGCGCGGCCGCGAAACCGTTCAGCAGTTCATTGAGGGTGTCCATGTCTAGAGTCCGATCAGGTTCAGGACGTTGATGGATGAGACGGGCAGGGCCACGTTCAGTCCGTAGTTGAATGCGTAGAAGGCTCCGACGCTTCCGGCCAAAGCGGTCAGCAGAGAGGACAGCCAGCTCCTCTTTCCCCGGATCTTCAGGTGGTACATCAGGAAGAGGAACATGCTCAGCTGGAAGCCGAGCAGGTCCATCACCGCGGCCAGCACCAGAAGGCTGACGACGACGGCTGTCACCAGTCCGCGGTCGGCACCCTCACCAGCGGCGCTGGGTTTCTTGAGCTCCTGCAACAGCCACAGCACCGACATCGACGCGAGCAGCGCGCCCATGGCGAACGGGAACAGTCCGGGCCCGGGTCCCAGGGAAGTCCAGAGGCCGAGGCCCACCGAACTAACCAGTACGTAGGCGCCCAGTGCCGCGAAGGCGGTGATCCCTGCCAGAACGCTGCGCGCTGGCCTCGCCCGGGCAGGGGACTGGGTCATGGTCGACTCCGTTGTCATTCGAAATGCCTTCCAATTGCTTTCATAGAATGAAAGTCTCTTACATCAGAAGAAATAGTGACACGGCCCACAGGTGCTGTCAAGCGGAGGGAATGAGGGCAGAAGTTACATAGAATGAAAGAATGACGGTCACCAATGCCCAGCCCGGCACTGCGGCGGACGACGGCGGCAAGCCCTCCAACATGCGCTCGCTGTCCCGGGCCTTGGAAGTGTTCGCGGAACTGCAGCGGGCCGACCGGCCGCAGCGGCTCAGCGACCTGGCGCGGAACTGCGGCATGAGCCTGCCCACGACGCTGCGCATCCTGCGGGTCCTGCAGGACTTCGGCATGGTCAGCCAGACGGACAAGACGTACCGGATCGGACCGGCCGTCCTGCCCGCGGCACGCAGCTACATTGAAAACGACCCCCTGGTGACCGCGTCCCGCCCCGTGCTCCAGCAGGTGGCGGCGCAGACTGGAATGACCGCGTCCCTGTACACCCGCCTGGGCCTTGAACGCATCCTGGTGGTCCGCGTCGACGGCGACGCCCCGCTGCGGTATGACATGCCCCTGGGCAAGCGGCTGCCCCTCACCGTTGGTGCTGCCGGCAAGATCCTGCTGGCCGGTGCCCCGGACGAACACCTCGAGGGCGTGGTGCAGGGCGCGGTGGCGGCCGGGCATGAAAAGCCCGACTTCAGCCTGGCCGAGCTCAAGGCCCGCCTGCCCGAACCCGGAACGGACTACGCCTACTCGGCCGATGAGCGTGCCACCGGAGTGCTCTCAGTCGCGGTGGCCATCAGCAGGTCGGGGCTGCCCAGCGAATCGATCGCGCTGACCAGCCCCGTGGAGGCAGCCACCGAGGACGGGCTGAAGGCAGGGGTGCCCGAGCTGCGGCGCGCTGCTGCCCGGCTTGCCGAACTGCTGGAGGGAACCGTCTACTAGGGACGGGAAAGGCGGGAGTCTTCATGGCAGGAATGCCGCCGGCCACGGTGGAGGTGAGTCCCGCCGTTGTCCATGCCCTCATCCGGGACCAGCGGCCCGACCTCGCCGGCCGCTCCCTGGTACGGATAGCGAACGGCTGGGACAACGCGACATTCCGGCTCGGTGCGGACCTGGCGGTCCGGCTGCCCCGCCGCGAGGAGGCTGTGCCGCTGGTCCTGCATGAGCAGCGGTACCTTCCCGGCATCGCCGGCCGTTCGCCGGTCCCGGTTCCCGTGCCCGTCCACGCCGGCTGGCCGACGCCGGACTTTCCCTGGCCGTGGAGCATAGTGCGGTGGGTTCCCGGCGCTGCTGCGGCCGACGCCGGTCCGGCGGACCGCGAACACGCCGTTGACGGCCTGGCCGCCTTTATCCTGTCCCTGCACGTTCCCGCGGAAGCGGACGTCCCGGTGAATCCCGTCCGCGGGGTGCCGCTGGCGGACCGGGACGCGGTGCTGCTGGAAAGGCTGGGGGACCGGGAACGCTACCCAGACGCCGCCGGGTTGAACGCGGTGTGGGCTGAGGCCCGTGCGGCCGCAGCCTGGGACGGTCCGGCAATGATGCTCCACGGGGACCTGCATCCGGCCAACATCCTGCTGGCAGCCGACGGGTCACTGGCTGGCGTGATCGATTTTGGTGATGTCGGGGCCGGGGATCCGGCAGTGGATCTCGCCGTCGGCTGGTTGATGTTCGACGCCGGGACGCGCCAGCGCTTCACGGGCGCCTTTGGCTCCTCGGTAGACAGCGCCACCTGGGCCCGTGCCCGCGGCTGGGCACTCGTCCTGTCGACCGCGATGGTGAGCAACTCCGACGACAACCCACGGATGTTCTCGGTGGGGGAGTTCGGGATCCGGCAGGTCCTGGAAGGCTGAAGCCAGGCCGGGCGGCAATTCCGCGTAGGGTGGGCGCATGGAAACCGGTGGGAACGAGGGATCCGCATGGACAGACGGACCCCTGATCCTTGGTGTGCCGTGGGAACCGCCCCGCCGGTTGATTGCCGCCGCTGCCGGCCTCGCCGACGGGCTGGGCGTGCACCTCATCTGCGCTTTCGTGGATCCCTCCGGCTATCTGGCTGAATTCGAACCTGCACGGTCGCGCACGGCCAGCTCCATCGACCCCGACACCAACAGTGAGGCGCTGTTCCCGGCCGCTGACGTGCGGTCCTCGCTGGAATCGGTCATGGGCGCCCCCGGGGAGGCGTGGTCCCTTCGGGTGCTCAATGGTTCCGTTCCGGATGCCCTGGCACGGCTGGCCGACAGCACCGGAGCCTCGGCAATCGTTGTCGGAGGTCCCCGCCGCGGCGCCCGGGCGCGTTTCAACCGGATGCTTGAGCAGCCGGTGTCTGCCCGGCTTATGGGCATCCAGCGCCGACCCGTGGTTGTCATCCCGGAGGTGTAGCCGGGCGCCGCCTCGTTCACCTGGGCTTTAAGCTGGCCTGTTAAAATCCGGACCACGATCCGCTGACGTGAAGGAGATCCCGATGGCACAGTCCTCCAACCCAATGGTGCCCGGCGAAGACTGGTGGGTCCGGGAAAACCTGCGCCAGGCGATCGACGACCTCGTGGAATCGGGGTACACGGTCAGCGGCGGGCAGGGCGAGGACCCCGAGCTGATCGACCCGGGCGGATCCGCGGTGGAGACGTGGCGGGAGGACTATCCGTATGCAGAGCGGATGACCCGCCGGGAGTACGAGATGGAGAAATACCTGCTGCAGATCGAGCTCCTGAAATTCCAGTACTGGGGCCAGGACAACGGGCTCAAGAACGTGATCGTGTTCGAGGGCAGGGACGCGGCCGGCAAGGGAGGGACGATCAAGCGCTTCACCGAGCACCTGGATCCCCGGTCGGCCAGGACCGTGGCGCTCGGCAAGCCCTCCGACCGGGAACAGGGGCAGTGGTATTTCCAGCGCTACGTCCAGCACCTTCCGACGGCGGGCGAGATCGTGATGTTCGACCACTCCTGGTACAACCGCGCCAACGTGGAAAAGGTCATGGGCTTCTGCACGGACGAGGAGTACCGCAGCTTCATGTGGCAGGTCCCGGAGTTCGAGCGGATGCTGGTGGACTCCGGAATCCACCTGAACAAGTTCTGGTTCTCCGTGACCCGCCGCGAGCAGCGCACGCGCTTCGCCATCCGCCAGATCGACCCGGTCCGGCGCTGGAAGCTCTCGCCCATGGACCTGGCTTCACTGGACAGGTGGGACGACTACACCGAGGCCAAGGAGCAGACGTTCCTGCGCACCGACACGGACGACGCGCCGTGGATCACCATCAAGTCCAACGACAAGAAACGCGGCCGGATCAACGCCCTGCGCTTCTTCCTCAACCAGTTCGACTACGAGGGCAAGGACACCTCCGTGGTGTACGAACCCGACCCGCTCATCGTGCGGCGGGGCCGAGAAGCGGTGGGCGACTGATCCTGCGTCTCTAGTAGTCTTCGTCAGGCGGGGAATCCCCGCCAGCCGCCTTGCGGCCTGCGCGCCATCCCGGCAGGGCGGCATCCAGCGCGTCTGTCCGATCAGGGGTGAGGTCGCCGTGGCGGAACTTGTACCGCTGGCTGCGCAGCCAGCCGCCGAGTTCCTTTTCCGGCACGGCCACGCCGGGGGTGGTGCGTGGCCAAGGGTGTCCCGCGGCCCGGTACGCGGCCAGCTGCTGCAGATGGTCCTGCCACTGCTGCTCCTCCCTGACCTCCCGGGGCCTGCGGCGCCAGTCGGGCAGGACGGACAGGCCTTCGGCGATGACCGGATGCAGGATGCCCGCGTCCGCATCACGGCGGCGGCGGCGCAGCCACTGGGCCAGTTCCCGCTCCGCCTTGTCCTCGGCGTTGCGGGACGGGTAGCGGCCCGTTGCGTCGACCATGGCCAGCAGCTGATACAGGCGTTTGAGGCCGGGCGCCGCGTAGCTTTTTCCGGCGGCAGTTGCTGCGCGGTGCTCGGTTTTCAGGGCGGGATCGGCGGCCTTGACTGCCGCAAGGTGGGCCGCGACGGCGGAAGCCTTGACCCGGGCCAGCTCGGCGATCTTCTTCCGGGACATGCCCTTGCGGTACATCAGGGTCCACTCCGGATGCGCATCCCTTGGCGTCTCGAGAGGGCCGGCGTGTTCCTGGTCCACCATGGTCATGACGTTCTGCAGGGCAGTTTGGCGCGGATCCGCACCCCGGGTGTAAGGGGAACCATGGGCAAAGGATAGCCAGAGGAGTCCGCTGCCCGGCCGGGTGTCCCTACTTTTCACCCAACGTTCATCCAGGGAAGCACAGCCGGAGCGGTGCTGGGGTTGGGCGGCGGGTGCCCCCGGTGTCCGGCTACTTACCGGCCACGCGCGACGTCGAGTCACGGATCACGAGCTCGGGTTCGACGACGTAATGCCGGGCAGGTTCTCCGGTCAGGATCTGGTGGTGGAGCATCTTGAACGTGGCGATGCCCAGTGCCTGGAAGTCGAGCTTCATGGTGGTCAGCGGCGGCGAGAAGTAGGCGGCGGCAGGCATGTCGTCCACCCCGACGATGGAAAAGTCCCGGGGCGCCCGGAGTCCGCGTTTCTCCATGGCACTCATGAAGCCGAGGGCAATCTCGTCATTCGCGGCGAAAACAGCCGTGAACGTGCCGGACTCTGCGGCTTCGCCTGCCTGGTATCCGGCGTCCGAGGACCAGTCCTTGGCGACATCGAGCACCTGGGGGTTAAGGCCGGCGCTCTGCATGGCATCACGGTAGCCGCGCTCACGCTCCCGGGCTTCATTGCGGGTGGAGGGTCCGGCCACATGCAGGATGTCACGGTGTCCCAGTCCGATGAGGTGGCGGGTCGCCTCCCAGCCGGCCGCGTGCGAATGCGTGCCTGCTGAGCCTTCGTCGGAGGACGGAAGCTCCGAAACCGTGATCAGCGGCGTCGACTGGTCCCAGCCGGCGAGCAGCTTGTCGACGCCGGGCAGCGGTGTGGACACAACTACCCCGTCGACCTGGATGGACTTGAAATGCGCCAGTGCCCGCCGAGCCTCGGCTTCCCAGTTCTTTGCCTCAAAGTCGAGATTCAGCGCGGCAATCGTGAGGGTGAAATCGGCCTCGCGGGCCGCAAATCCCAATCCCGTGAGCACGCCCGCGCTTCCGTAGACAAAGGCGCCCATGGTCAGTACGCCCACTGAGTTCGTCCGGCTGGTGCGAAGGGCCCGGGCAGACTGGTTGGGCACATACCCCAGTTCCTCGATGGCGGCGGTGATCCGCTCGCGCGTCTCGGCGCGGACGTAACCGACGCCCGTGAAGTAGCGCGACACCGTCTGGGTGGAGACGTTGGCCAGCCTGCCGACGTCGGCCATGCTGGGACGCGCTCCCGCCTTCGATCTCGTCATGTCCGCCTTTCTTCGCAGCAGTCTGCACCCTATGTGGTCCCCAGATAAGTTTACGATCACCCATGTCTGAACTGGGCCGATTTGTCCTTTTTGAAGGAATATTGGTCAACCGGTTGACGTGAGTTATCGTAAACCCCCATACTCCTTATGGGCTAGGTCACACATCTTCGGCCGAGATAGCAGTGACGAAAGCACCCTCAACTGAAACCTACGAAAGGACGCGACGATGCGTTTGCTTGCCAAAGGCGCTGTTGCTCTGACCGCCATTGCCGTTCTGGCTGGCTGCTCCGCCGGAGCCGGCTCCTCTGCTTCCGGCAAGACCCAACTCGACTGGTGGGTGATCAACCCGGCCTCCCCGACTGCGGCTGCGGCCCAGGACAAGATCATCAAGGATTTCGAAGCAGCAAATCCGGACATCACCATCAAGAAGACCAACCGCGCCGTTGACGCGCACAAGGACGCGCTGCGGACCTCCATCGGCACCTCCGCCGCTCCCGACATCTACGACTTCTGGGCAGGGCCAGGCCTCGGCGGCGAGCTGGTCAAGAACGGCGCCAGCGCCGACCTCAGCAGCGAGTACACCCAGTACAAGTGGCCGGAGCGTTTCACCGAGGCTGCACTTGGGCCGGCCAAGCAGTATGGCGGCTACCACGGCGTTCCGTGGAAGCTCAACGGCGAAGCCCTCTACTACAACAAAGCCCTGTTCGAAAAGGCCGGCATCACCAAGCTGCCGACGACCATCGACGAGCTGAACGACGCCGCCGCCAAGCTCAAGGACGCCGGCATCACCCCGATCGAGTTCGGCGGCACCGTCAACTGGCACGTCATGCGCCTGCTGGACACCTTCCTTGAGGGCTACTGCGGCTCCGAGACGTTCGACAAGCTGGTCACCAACAAGGCCAACTGGGGCCAGGAGGAATGCGTCACCAAGTCCTTCACCAACCTCCAGAAATGGTCCAAGGACTACTTCAACACCGGCTTCATCGGCATCAACAACGACGAGTCGTCCGCCCTGTTCTTCAGCGGCAAGGCCGCCATGGCACTCGAGGGCGACTGGTTCAACGCCCAGATCAAGGACAACGCCAAGGCCGAAGACTTCGGTGTGTTCCCCCTGCCCACCGGGACCGGGCGCATGTACGGCTTTGAGCAGGCCATGTACATCACCAAGGACAGCAAGCACAAGGATGCCGCGGCCAAGTTCCTGGACTTCATGATGTCCACTCCGGTCCAGCAGGAAACCCTGGGCCAGTTCTCCACCCAGTCGGTGAACAAGGAAGTCAAGCCCGCGGCCTCGGACGAACTGAGCAAGTCCTGGAACGGCATCTTCGAGAACGCCGAGGGCCTGTACATGAACAACGACCAGAACCTCACCCAGGCCCAGACCACTGAGTACTGGCGGATCCAGAACCTGGTTGCAACCGGAGGCCTGGACCCGGCCAACGCCGGCGCTGAATTCCAGAAGTTCCTCGATTCGAGCAAGTAGCTCGTTCGCTGAAGGGCGGGACTGCGCCCCGCACGCGGCCCGCCCTTCAGCTCCCCGCCCTTCAGCACCCCTGCCCTTCAGCCCACTGACCGATCCACAGATCAAAGGCGACCTACTCTTGTCTAAGCTCACAGCCACGCGCCTGGAGACACTACCGGGCCCCGTTACGCGGCAACCATCAAAGAAGCCGCTCCTGAAGCGCATCGCCGGCGGCGGCTTCGTCGCAGCCCTGCCCTTCCTCGCTCCCGCCCTGGCAGCCTACGTTGTCTTCGTCATCGGCCCGATGGTCAGCGCCGTGCGCCTGAGCCTCTTCGAGTGGTCCGGCTTCAACGCGGACCCGCAGGTATTCGTCGGCTTCAAGAACTACGTCCGGCTCTTCACCGCCGATCCGGTGTTCTGGACCGCCATGCAGAACACGATCGTCTGGGTTCTGCTCTCCCTGGTGATCCCCACCAGCCTCGGCCTGGTGATGGCCCTGGCACTGAACCGGCCCATCTTCGGCCGGAACCTGTTCCGCTCCGTCTTCTACATTCCCGGCGTCCTGGCGCCGATCGCCATCGCCAACATGTGGCGCTGGATGTACAACCCGAACTACGGCGTCTTCTCCGAACTCGCCAGGGCGTGGCACATCGGTGACGGCTCGGGCGTCACGTTCCTCAGCGACCCCAAGGTGGCCATCTACGCCATCTTCGCCGCCTTCGTCTGGCAGATCGCGGGCCTGAACATGGTCCTCTTCCTCGCCGGCCTGCAAAGCGTCTCCAAGGAACTGGTCGAATCGGCCCGCCTGGACGGGGCTAACAACTGGAAAGTCTTCCGGCACGTGACGTTCCCGGCCCTCCGGCCCACCGTCGTCGTCGTTCTGGTGCTGACCATCGTCCACTCCATCAAGGTCTTCGACCTCGTGGTCGGCATGACCGGCGGCGGCCCGGCCCAGTCCTCGCAGGTGCTGGCCCTGTGGTCCTACTCCCAGTCCTTCCTGCAGCACGACTTCGGCATGGGCAACGCGGTGGCCACGGTGCTGCTGGGCATCACCCTTGTCCTTGTCATCCCCTACCTGATCTGGTCCACCAAAGGAAACGAAGACTGATGAGCACCCTCACTCTCGGGCGCGCAAAGCACGCCGACGGGACCGCCCGTCCACGCCGCAACGTCGACTACGTCAGGATCGGCCTCTGGCTCGCCCTGGCCGTGACCATGGTCATCTGGGCCATGCCCCTGATCTTCGTGATCTTCACGTCCCTGAAGTCAGAAGCCGCCATCTTCTCCACCTCGTCCTTCGCGTTCCCCGGCTCGCCTGAATGGCAGAACTACACCGAGGCGCTGGAGACCGGCAACCTCCTCACCGCCGGCGGCAACAGCCTCCTCATCGCAGCGATCAAGGTCCCCCTGGGCCTGCTGTTCTCCGCCGCTGCGGCCTTCGGCCTGTCCCGGATCCGCTTCAAGCACAGCAAGCTGCTGCTCGGAGCCTTCGCGCTTGGTTCCATGGTGCCCATCCAGGTGGCCCTCGGCCCGCTGTTCAAGACCATCCTGGACATGGGCCTGCTCAATCACCCGCTCGGCGTGATCCTGCCCTACATCGGCTTCGGACTGCCCATCCAGGTCTTCATCCTGCACGGCTTCTTCAGCGCCGTGCCGAAAGAGATCGACGAGAGCGTCCGCGTAGACGGCGGCGGCAACTGGCGGCTGTTCTGGCAGATCATCCTGCCCCTGTCCAAGCCGGCCCTGGCTGCCCTGTTCATCCTGGACTTCGTGGCCACCTGGAACGAATACGCGATCGCCCTTGTCATCCTCCAGGACCAGGCCGCACAGACCATCCCGCTGGCCATCCAGGGCTTCCAGTCCCAGTTCACCAGCTCCTACGGCCCGCTGAACGCCTTCACCATCATGTCCATCCTGCCCGTGATGATCGTCTACCTGCTGTTCCAGCGCTACTTCGTCCAGGGCATGTTCACCGGCGCCGTCAAGGGCTAACCGGCCCTTCCGGTCCCCACCATCTTCCACCCCACTTTCACCGCAGAAAGGCCACCATGGCGACCTTTACCGCACAGACCCCGCTGTTCGATGTCATGCGCGACCCCGCAGGGCACGAGATCCTGGCCAGCCACGTCCCCGACCTGGCAGCCAACCCCCTGCTGCACACGCTCTACCACTACCAGCTCGGCCTGATCCTCGGCACCGAGGAATCCCTGCGCGACGACCCCCAGAAGAGGGCGGAGATCCTCGCCAAGATCGAGGCGCTGGACCCCGTACCTGCCGGCCAGGACCGCTCCGTGCGGGACATCGAGCGGCCCTCCGGTTACGAACCGGACTCCGTGGAAACCGGCAGCGCCGCCGCCGAGTATCCGGCCGAGGCCCGCAAATGGCAGCGCTTCGAGCTCACCCTCCAGGGTTCCTCGCACGGCAACCCGTTCACCGACGTGGACCTTCACGCGACCTTCAGCAACGGCGACCGGACCCTGCGGGTTCCGGGTTTCTACGACGGGAACGGCACCTACCGCATCCGTCTGCTGGTGCCCGCGGAGGGCGGCTGGTCCTTCACCACGGAAAGCAACGCCCGCTCACTGGACCAGATCACGGGTTCGTTTACAGCGGCAGGCACCGAACCGGCGTCGCGCGGTGTGGTCCGGGTAGCGGATAAGTTCCACTTTGCTTACGACGACGGCACCCCCTACCTGCCGATCGGCACCACCTCCTACGTCTGGACGCACCAGGGCAATGAGCTCGAGGAACAGACGCTCGCGTCCCTGAAATCGGGACCGTTCAACAAAATGCGCATGTGCGTCTTCCCCAAGTCCTACCTGTTCAACGAAAACGAACCCGGGATCTACCCCTACGAGGGATCCCTGCAGGAGGGCTTCGACTACACCCGCCCGAATCCTGCCTACTACCACCACCTGGAACGGCGCATCAGCCAGCTCGAAGAGCTGGGCGTCGAAGCCGACCTGATCCTCTTCCATGCCTACGACCGGTGGGGCTTCTCCACCATGAACGCCGCGGCCGACGACCTCTACGTCAAGTACGTCACCGCCCGCCTGGCCTCGCACCGGAACATCTGGTGGTCCCTGGCCAACGAATACGACCTCATGTTCGAGAAGACCACCGAGGACTGGGAACGCTTCGCGGCCATCGTGCAGGAGAACGACCCGAACCAGCACCTGCTCTCCATCCACAACTGCCGTGAGTTCTACGACCACAGCCGGCCCTGGGTCACGCACTGCAGCATCCAGCGGCGGGACATCTACAAGACCGCCGAGATGACCACCGAATGGCGCGAGCAGTACGGCAAGCCGGTCGTCATCGACGAATGCGCCTACGAGGGCAACATCGACCAGGGCTGGGGCAATATCACCGGCGAGGAAATGACCCGGCGGTTCTGGGAAGGCGCCATCCGCGGAGGCTATGTGGGCCACGGCGAAACCTACGTCCACCCGGAGGACATCCTCTGGTGGGCCAAGGGCGGCGAGCTTCGCGGAACCAGCCCGGACCGGATCGGCTTCCTGCGCCGCATCCTCGAGGAAAGCCCCGGCGGGCACCTCGAACCGCTGCCCGGCCACTGGGACGCCCCCAGTGCAGGCATCAAGGACCGGTACGAACTGATCTACTTCGGGTTCAACCAGCCGACGTACCGCCGGTTCGTCAAGCCGCAGGACCAGACCTTCCAGATCGATGTCATCGATACCTGGAACATGACCGTGGAAACCCTCCCTGGCACGTTCTCCGGCCGGTTTAGGATCGAGCTGCCGGGCAGGCAGTTTGTGGCCGTGCGGCTGCGCGCCGTCTGACCGTCCCCGATGGCCGGGGACAGGTCTTCCTGTCCCCGGCCGTCACACCGGATGTGAACCATCCCGACCTCGAAGCCCTTCCGACCGAAAGCGCAGACGTGATCCTCGCCGAGAACGAATCCCGACTCCATGCACCGGCCCGAACGATTGAGAACGGCCCGTGGCGCGTGCAGCTGCGCGGGGACGAACTGGCGGACATCGAGTACCAGGGACACCCCGTCCTCAGAGCCATCAGGCCAGTGGTCCGGGACCACGACTGGCGGACGCTAGTACCTGAAGTCGAATCCGTCCCCGAGGTTGAATCTGCGACTGGCGACGACGACGACGCGTCCCTCCGGCTCGCCGTCGGCTTTACCGGTTTTGGCTCCGAGTACGCTGCCGACGTGGCCGTCAGCTTTTCGGGCGACGGGCTCACGGTTGCCTTCGACGGTACCGCGCCTCAGGATTTCCGCAGTAACCGGATCGGCCTGGTTGTCCTGCACCGGCCCGACGACGGCGGACGGCGCGTCATCATCACAGCCCCAGACGGGACCCGCACAGAGTCAGCTTTTCCAACCGACGTCAGCCCGCACCAGCCCTTCATGGACATTGCCGCGCTGGCCTGGGAACGCGACGGCACCGCCTACACACTCGAGTTCAGCGGCGACGTCTTTGAAACCGAAGACCAGCGGAACTGGACCGACGCCTCCTTCAAGACCTACAGCACCCCGCTGTCCCGCCCGTTTCCGGTCAGTGTGCGCGCGGGGGAGCGGGTGCAGCAGAGCATCCGCCTCACGGCCGCACCCACGGACCAGGCGGCCGGATCAACAGCCCCTTCGACTTCCGCGGAACGGGCCGACGGCGTGCTGACGGTGCACCGGCAGGTCCAGGGTTTTGTCCCTGGGCTGGGAACGTCAGCGTCCCGCTCAGCGGCGAGGCTCGGCGTCGTTCCCGGGCTGGACGCCCTAATCGTTGAGCTGCCGGGCAGCGGCCCCGCAGCAGCGGAAGTCCTGCACCACGGAGAGCGGCAGGCCGCCGAGCTGGACGCTCCGCTGGACGTGCGGATCACCGCGGCCAGTGCCGCCGACATTGCCCCCAGGCTGGACCTGCTGCCCCTCGGGAAGGTGGCCAGGCTCGGGGTGTTCAGCTCCGACGGCCATGTCACCGAACCGGAACTGTGGGACGAACTGCGCGTCGAAGCGCAGCGGCGCGGCTTCACCGGCACCCTGCTCGCCGGCGCCCGCTCCCATTTCACCGAGCTCAACCGCCGCCAGGACGTCCTTCCCGGTGACGCCGGCGCCCTCACCTACAGCATCACGCCGCAGATGCACGCCACCGAGGTGCCTCATATCGTCGAAAGCCTCCCGATCCAACGGCTCACGGCGCTGAACGCACTCCGCATCGGGGCCGGCAAGCCGCTGCACATTGGCCCGGTCACACTCAAGGCCCGGTTCAACGCCGTCTCCACGGACGGTGGCTATGACCCTGCGACAGTCGAAGCGATGACCACGGATCCGCTGCAGGGCGAGGACTTCACCGCCGCCTGGCTGCTGGGCAGCATCGCGGCCCTGACCCTGCCCGGCGTCGATTCCGTCAGCTACTTCGAGGCCAGCGGACCCAGAGGCTTTATCGCCGACGACGGGACCCCGACGCCGGCCTTCCGGCTCTTCGAAAAACTGGCCGCCCTGCGCGGCGCCGAAGTGCTGGAGGCACCGCAGGGGATCCCCGGGCTGGTCCTCTACCCGGTTTCATCAGGCTCCGGCGTGTTGCTTTTTGCCGCGAACCTCACGGCAGAACCGCTGACCACAGCGGTCCGGCTTGAAGACGGCGAAACCCACACCTTCGACATTCCCGCCTGGTGCCACACGGCCCGGCGGCTCGACTGATCCCTCCACCCGGAGCCGATCCATCCACCACGAAATGAGGAACAAGATGTCCACCAGGCTTGCAGGCAAAACCGCTCTGGTCACCGGCGCCGGATCCGGAATCGGGCTGGCCGTGGCGCAGCGCTTCGCCGCCGAAGGCGCCCGCGTGTACTTCGCCGACATCAACGCCGAAGCTGCCGAAAAGGCAGCCGCGGCCACCGGCAGCGAACTTGCCGCAGCGCTGCCCGTGGACATCTCCGATGAAGGCAGCGTGGAAGCGGCCTACGCCTCCGTCGCGGCCGGCGGACCGCTGGACATCGTGGTGGCCAACGCCGGAGTCCAGCTTTTCGGCCAGGACGCGAAGGTGGGCGAGCTGTCCCTCGAGGTGTGGGAGAAGACCGTGGCCGTCAACCACCGCGGGGCGTTCCTGACGCTCAAGTATGCGGTGCGGGCGCTGCAGGGGAGGGGCGGCTCCATAATCTGCACCGGCAGCCCCACCGCGGTGGTGGCCTGCGGGCAGACGTTCACCGCCTACTCCAGTTCGAAAGCAGGCGTCCACGGACTGGCGCGCGTCGTCGCTGCTGATTACGCCAGGGAGGGCATCCGGGTGAACACCGTGGTCCCCGGCTACACGGAGACGCCGCTCGTGCAGACCATTGCGGATGATCCTGCCAGCCGCGCCGGCCTGGTCGACTCCACCATGCTGGGCCGCGCCGGCACCGCCGCGGATGTCGAAGGCATCATGGTCTACCTCGCCAGCGATGAATCGGCGTACGCAACCGGCGGCCTGTTCACGGTCGACGGCGGCCTTACGGCGCTCTGAGGTGCGGCCTCCTGAGGTCAGGCGCGCCGCTGCTCCAGCAGATCGTGCTGGGCGGTGACGATCTGTTCCTCGCCGCCGACGACGAGCTTGCGCACCTCGGCGGCGATGGCCTCCGGGTCTCCTCCGTAGACGGTGTCAAGCATCTGGCGGTGCCAGTCCACGGAGCGCGACAGCGGCTCATCCAGTGCTGTGGTGAGCCGGAATAGCTCCGTGAAAGTGGGTACCTGCTGCTCCCAGACCGCCAGGAGCCGGCGGTTGCCGCACGAGGTGAAGAAGGCTGAGTGGAATGCTGCATCTGCGGTGGCAAACGCGTCCGTGTTGCCGGCTTCGGCCGCGGTGCGCATGTCCTCCAGGGCGGCTTCTGCTTCCTGGCGCAGTCCCTCGGGGTTTTCCGCCGCGCACTGCTGGGCCGCGGCGACCTCGAGCAGCTCACGGAGTGCGAAGAGGTCGCGGAGGTCCTGCTGGTCCAGGCCGACAACCCGGTAGCTCCTGCCGGAGGCCGCGATTAGGCCCTCGCCGGCGAGGGTTCGCAGGGCGTCCCGGACGGGTCCGCGGCTGACGCCAAAGGATTCCGCGAGTGCGGCCTCCACCAGCAGGTGCCCGGGAGGAAGATCGCCTGTAAGGATGTCGGACCGCAGCGCTGCCACAACCTGTTCTCCCAGTGCCTCCGCACGGGTCACGCGTCGGGCCAAAGCCATTGGATTCCACCTCTCGTCAACTGCTGTTCATTCTAACGGTCAACCGGTTTCGGTTAACCGCCGACAAAATCATCCGTGGCGCCGGCAACCACCCGGCGTTAGGATGCCGTGTGACGTTCAGGCAGGGATACGCGGACAACGGCGGCCTCCGCATGTACTACGAGGTCCACGGCGAGGCGCAGACAGGCAGGGCACCCCTTCTCCTGATCCCCGGCGGGGGATCCACCATCCAGACGAACTTCTCCAGCATCATTCCGTTCCTGTCCGAGCGCCGCCTGGTGATCGCCGTCGATGAGGAAGGCCACGGCCGGACGGCCCCGACCGATCGGCCGCTCACCGCCGAGAACTCGGCCGGGGACGTCCTGGCGGTCCTCGACCAGCTGCACCTGGACGCGGTGGATGTGCTCGGGTTCAGCGCCGGCGGCCACACCGCCCTCGCTTTGGCCATGCAGCACCCGTTCCGGGTGCGCCGCCTCGTCGCCGCCTCCACGTTTTTCAGCCGGGACGCCGTGCCAGACGAGTTCTGGGAGGGGATGAAGGCGGCCACCCTGGACGACATGCCCGCTGTCTACCAGGACGCCGACCGCAGCATCAATCCCGAGCCCGGCCACCTGGAGCGCCTGTTCGAACTGGACCGGCAGCGCATCCTCGGCTTCCCAGGCTGGACCGACGAGGAGCTCGGCAGAATCACTGCGCCAACCCTGGTGCTCTGCGCCGACCAGGACGTGGTGAGCCCGGAGCACGCAGTGCGCATGAGCCGAGCGATCCCGGATGCCCGCCTCCTGATCGTGCCCGGCGGCCACGGTGACTACCTCGGTGAACTGGCCGCCAGCGACGGCGACCTGCAGGCCATGCACGCTACCCTCCCGTTCCTTCAGCGCTTCCTGGACCGCTAGCGCGGCGCGGAATAGCCCCTTCGGCTAGGGTTCAGGAAGAAGGGCCTCGGCGCGAAAGGTGGATCCAGTGTTGCTCTCCAGGACTCGGGCGGCGTACGCGCTCGCCGCGGTCTTCCTGTCCGCCGGCTGCCTGCTCACCGGTTGCGCCATGCCCGCCGACCCGAAAGGAACGCTGGGAAACATCACGGGAGGAACGCTCCGGGTCGGAGCGACAGAAAGCGTCAGCAAAAGCGGCGACTGGGTCCGGCTGGCTCCAGGCAGTGATCCGGCGGGCATCGAACCGGACCTGGTCCGGAGCTTCGCGGCCTCCCGAGGTGCAGCCGTGGACTGGCGCAGAGGCAGCGAACAGGACCTCGTCAGCGACCTCAAGCACGGGGACCTGGACCTGGTGGTCGGCGGGTTTGCCGACGACACACCATGGTCCAAGGACGCCGGCCTCACCCGCCCCTTCGCGGAAAGCACGGACGAGCGCGGCAAAACCGTCAAGCACGTCATGCTTGTCCCGCACGGCGAGAACGCCTTTCTGCTGGAACTGGACCGCCACCTGCTGGCGCAGGAGGTGACACCGTGAACCGCGCGGACAGCAAAGTAACAGCCCGGTTCGGGCATACGCGGCTCCCCGAGGAACAGCGCGCAGCCCTCCACAAAGCCAGGAAGCTCGAATGGCTGACCATCGCCTTCCTGGCCGTGACCGTCACGCTGGTCTTCCTGGTGCTGGGCAGTTCGCAGGCCATGAAGGCGGCCTGGATCGAGGACCTGCTCTCTTTCCTGCCGCCCATCGCTTTCCTCGTGGCCGCCCGGGTCATCCGCCGTCCGCCCACCGAGCAGCACCCGTACGGCTACCACCGCGCCATCGGTGTTGCCCACGTCGTGGCGGCCGTCGCCCTGCTCGTGATGGGCGGCTACCTGCTCGTCGACTCCGCACTGGCACTCATCACGGCGGAACACCCCACCATCGGCGGCATCGAGCTTTTCGGCCAGACGGTCTGGCTGGGCTGGCTGATGATCGGCGTCATGCTGCTCATCGCCCTGCCGCCGGTCTTCATCGGCCGGGCCAAGATGAAGGTCGCCGAGAAACTGCACGACAAGGTCCTCTACGCCGACGCGGACATGAACAAGGCCGACTGGATGACGGCGGTGGCCGCCGCCGCCGGAGTGGCGGGCATCGGCGTCGGGTGGTGGTGGGCGGACGCTGCCGCGGCCCTCGTCATTTCGGCCGGCATCACCTCCGACGGCGTCAAAAACCTCCGCGGGGCCGTCGCCGACCTGATGGACGCCCGGGCGAGAACGTACGACAATGCCCGGCCCCATCCGCTTGCCGCGCAGATCGAAGCTGCGCTGGTGGACACCGGATGGGTCGCCCGGGCCAGAAGCCGGATCCGCGACGAAGGCCACGTCTTCCACGTTGAAGCCTTCGTGGTTCCCCGCGAGGGCGTCATCCCGTCCCTGGACCACATCGAACGGGCGCGCCGCGAATGCGTCGCCCTGGACTGGAAAGTGCAGGACATGGTGGTGGTTCCCGTCGCCGAACTGCCTGAGGAGTTCCTGCCGGGAGCCACTCCGGGCGGCGAACGCTAAAAGGGGACGGAAGAAAGATCAGTCGCGCCCCTGCCACGTGCAAATGTCGACCACGTTGCCCTCGGGATCTATGAGGGAGACCCATGCGGGGGCGTAGCGGTCGCCGAGGACGCGGCCGCCGGCGGCCAGGACTGCATCGATACGCGCCTGCGCCTGGTCATGCGGGACCGAGACGTCCATGTGGATGCGGTTGTGCGGCGGGACGGACTCTTTGTCCTGGAACCACGCGGACGGGCCGACGAGGTTAGGTTCGACCAGGTCCTCATCCCCGACGGCGACGTAGCCCAGCGCCGCACGCCAGAATTCCATGACGGCCGGCCGGTCGGAGGCGTCGAACGCGAGCTGGACGTGCTGCACGGCCGACGGGTCTGCTTTCAGCCCAAGCCCGGCAGCAACGCCGGAGATGCTGCGGGCAAGCTCGAGGTCGCGGTCGCTCAGCCCCACGCCCGGTGTGACGACCTGGACCGTCACGGTGTCCGGCCGCAGGTCCACCAGAGGGGCGTGGCCGAGTGCTTCCGCAGCCTCAGCGATGGCGGCAACGAACTGTGCGCCGGTGGCGAAGTCGCCGGTCTGGTACAAAGTCTTCGCACCCCAGAACAGCACGCGCCACTCCTTAACACCGTCGGCGGCTGAGAAGTCTCCATCGGAAATCGCTGTTGCCATGCCCCCACTATTCGGAGTCCGCGGGCGGTGGTCAATGGCCTTGTCCCGGTAACTAGTAGGCTTCTCTGGGTTGGCTTCGCGCCGACTCATCATTGGGGAATCTGTTGGGGGAAAATTTCATGAGGTACCGCTGGGCCGCGTCCACTGCCGTTATCGGAGCCATGCTGGGTCTAGCGGCAGCGCCAGCAGTGGCGGCAGCTGACGAAGCAATCTATATCTACGGCACCCCCGTCCGGGTGGCCATCGCCGCAGACGGAACGGCATACCTCGGCAATTACGGCCAGGGCGGTGGAGTCTTCGTGGTTCCCTCGGGCACCACGAAGGCGGCACGCACCCTCAGCACCGGCGGACGCATCACCACTGGACTCGCGCTCGGCCCGGATGGCACGCTCTACGTAGCCACGGCGGAGGGGGACCAAGGCGCCGTCGGGATCATCCCGCCCGGTGCTGCAGGTGTGGAAAGGACCGTTCCGGTGTCCGCAGGCCTCCATCCGCTAGCCGCCGGACCGGACGGAACGGTTTACGTTGCCAACCCCGCCGGGAATTCAGTCTCAGTGATTGCGCCGAACGGAACCGCGGTGGACCGCACCATCAAGGTCGGAGCGGGACCGGCGGAAATAGCGGTCACGAAGGACGGAACCGCGTTCGTAACCAGCCAGACTGCCGGCACCGTCTCCGTGATCCCGGCCGGGGCGGACACTGTTTCGAAGACCATCGAACTGATCTCGGACACCGGAACGTCAGAGCAGCCCCACGGCATCGCCGCCGGACCCGATGGAACCGTCTACGTAGCCAACATCAAGTCCAGTGACATCGCCGTCATCAAACCCGGCGCCGACACTGCGGCTGAGCGGATCTTTGTCGGGGGCGGGCCGCAGGACGTGGCCATCGCATCCGACGGCTCGCTGTACATAACGAGCCTGCTGTCCCAGAAGCTGTCGGTCATTCGGCCGCACGCCAAAGACGTGGCGGGCTCGATCCCCACCGACGGCGGCCCAGGTCACCTGGCGGTAGCCCCGGACGGGTCCGCCATGGTGATCAGCCCCGCGGTGTCATGGCCGGGGGACGGGGCCGTGGTCCGCTACTCCGCGGCTGCCCTGGCGGCCGCGTCGCAAGGTTCGACGGCGGCGGCACTGTCCGCAGCTCCTGCCGGTGAAGCGGCTGTACCGGCAGCCGCCGGCTCCGGGAATGCCCTGCCGGCCGGCTTTTGGTACACACTGCCTGGCGGGGTAGGGGCCGCCGTCGTCGCCCTCGCCGCCTGGATCCTGGTGAAGGGCCGCCGCAGGCAAGGCCGTCCAGAGGACGGCGCCAGCTCAGCGGGTAGCGGGCTGTAACATCGTTCACATACGTCTTTGAAAGGGGAGCAGTGCGCGCAACGGTCAAGGACGTCGCGCGCCGTGCCGGGGTTTCACCCAAGACGGTGTCAAACGTGATGAACGGCGTGGTGCCGGTCAGCGGTTCCACGCGGCTCAAGGTGGAGCAGGCCATCCTCGAACTGGACTATGTCCCCAACCTCTCCGCCCGGGGGTTGCGCAACGGCAGGTCCGGCGTTATAGCCCTGGCGCTGCCGGACCTGGCAACGCCGTACTCCGCCGAGATCGCGCACAACATCGTGGAGGTCGCGCACGAACAGGGCTGGAGCGTCCAGATTGAGGAAACCGGCTCCGATCCGCGCCGCGAATACGAACTGATGTCCCGCGCGCGTTCCAACCTCATCGACGGGCTGATCCTCAACCCTGTGGTGCTGGATGAGAGCGCCGTCAAAGTTGGCGTCTCCCTGCCTCCGGTGGTCCTGCTCGGCGAGGTCTCTCAGCAGCTGGCCGACCGGGTGTGGGTGGACAGCGTTGCCGCCGCCCGCGACATGACCCTCGCACTCGCCCGGACAGGCCGCCGCCGCATCGCCGTGCTGGGTACGGCGGAAGGCCGGCACTCGGCAGCGGCAGTCCTGCGTACCCGGGGTTACCAGGAGGCGCTCGATGAACTTGGGATTGACCAGGATGAGTCGCTGCTGATTCCGTGCGAGAAGTGGACGCCCCAGACCGCGGCGGAAGTACTGGGCCCCTGGCTGGACTCGCACCCGCTGCCGGAGGCACTGTTCTGCTTCACCGATTCCATGGCCATCGGCGCGCTGAGTGTGCTGTGGAAGCGCGGCATCAGGGTTCCGGACGACCTGGCAGTGGCCGGCTTCGACGACATCGCCGATGGGCAATACGCCGTGCCCTCACTGACCACCGTCTCCTTCGACAAGCGCCGTGTGGCCAGCGAAGCCCTGCGCCTGCTTACCGAGCGGATGGCTGACCGCTCCGGTCCGCAGCGGGTAGTCACGGTCGGCTACAGCATCATGGAGCGCGAGAGCACGCGCAGCTAAACCGAGACTGCCGAATCACATTGTTGGCGCTAACAATTTTTCCTTGTGCGCTCTTTTACAACGATGTAATGTGAGGTCTGCGTCACACGCCAGCTGCACCGGACCCCGGATGCAGCAAACCGGAACGGCTGGCAGGGCGCCATCAGGACTACTTTCAGCGGACCCATCCAAAGGAGTGACGGGTGAAGCAGTTTGATTTTTTCGCCGGCAGGCAGCTGCCCGGCCAGCAGATGTCCCGGCGGCAATTATTGACAGGAACAGCAGCCCTGGGCGGCGTGCTGGCTGCGGCCGGACTGACGGGCTGCGGCGGGACCGCCTCGGCGGCGGCCGTGCGGGACATTGCCTTCTGGCACCTGCTGTCCGGCGGCGACGGCGTCAAGATGCAGGCCATGATCAGCGCGGCGAACGGGGCCAACCCCGCCTTCAAAGTCCATCCGACGGTCCTGGCATGGGGCCCGCCGTACTACACCAAGCTGGCCATGGCATCGGCCGGCGGCAGGCCGCCGGAACTGGCCATCATGCACGCCAGCCGGGTTCCCGGCTATGCACCGGGCGGGCTTATCGACCCCTGGGACATGTCCCTGCTGGCGGAGCACGGCGTTACGGCGGAGAGTTTCGCACCGAGGATCTGGGACAAGAGCCAGCAGGACGGCCAGGTGTTCTCCATCGCGCTGGACTCCCACCCCTTCGTCATGTTCTACAACACCAACGTTGCCGGCAAGGCAGGGCTGCTCGCCGCCAACGGCCAGCTGCAGCAGGTGACTTCCCCGCAGGACTTCCTCGCCATGGCCCGCGAGATGCAGAAGGTGACGCAGGCGCACGGCCTGTCCTTCGGCTACCTCGGCAGCGGCTCGCAGATGTGGCGCCTGTTCTACACCCTCTACAAGCAGCATGGCGCGGACATGGAACTCACTCCGGGCCAGCCGATGAAGGTGGACAGGGATGCCGCCGTCGAATCCCTGGAATTCATGGCGTCACTGTTCGACGACACCATCGCCGCACAAAGCGGTGACATCAGCACGGGCATTGCCGAATTCGCCCGCGGCGGTTCCGGGATGCTGTTCAGCGGCGTCTGGGAACTTCCCACTTTCAAGAAGGCGGGCCTGGCCGTCGACGCCGCCACCATCCCCACGCTCTACGGGACCCCGGCGTCCTATGCGGATTCGCATTCCTTCGTCCTGCCGCGCCAATTGAACGTCGACGACGAAAAGCGGCGCGACGTGTACAAGTTCGTCAGCGACATCCTCAAGGGGTCGCTGTCCTGGGCCGAGGCCGGCCACATTCCGGCCTACCAGCCGGTGGTGCAGTCGCAGGCATACCGGGAACTCACGCCCCAGATCCACTACGCCAACGCCGCCGACATCATCACCTACGACCCCGAGGCCTGGTTCAGCGGCTCGGGCTCGGATTGGCAGACGTACTTTGCGGAGAGCGTGCAGAACGTACTCCTCGGCCGCGACAAGGCAGCCGACGGCTGGGACGCCTTTGCGCGGCGCACCAACACCCTTCTTTCCCGGCCCAACCCGGTCTGAGCGACAAAGGAGTCACCCATGAGTTCCTTGGCAACATCCCAAAGCGCCGCGCCTGAAACATCGTCCCTGCCCGGCAAGCCCCGCAGCAACCGCCCCCGCCGAAACCCGTCCCTCCGTGACGGAACCGGTTCGGCAATTGCCGGCCCACGGCGCACCCGGGACAACCTCAACGGCTGGGGCTTTGCCGCCCCGTTCCTGGCCTTCTTCCTGGTGTTCCTCGTCTGGCCCCTGCTGTACGGCCTGTACATGAGCCTCACCGGCAAGTCCCTCACCGGGGCGAATGACAGCCTGATCGGGCTGGCCAACTACGCCGAAGCGCTGGCCGACGCCGACATGTGGCATTCCCTCGGCAACACGCTCTACTTCACGGTGATCAGCACGGTCCCGCTGGTGCTCGTCGCCCTCGTCATGGCCGCCCTGGTCAACGTCGGGCTGCCCGCGCAATGGCTGTGGCGGCTGTCCTACTTCGCCCCGTACCTGCTCGCCTCCACCGTGGTTTCCCTCTTCTTCACCTGGATGTACAACCCGCAGCTGGGCCTCATCAATGATTCTTTGGCGAAGATCGGCCTGCCCAAGGTGGCCTGGCTGAACGACCCGAACGTGGCCATGTGGGCCATCGTCATAGCGACGCTGTGGTGGACCGTCGGCTTCAACTTCCTGCTGTACCTGGCTGCCATGCAGAACATTCCCGCCCAGCACTACGAGGCCGCGTCGCTGGACGGCGCCGGAGCCTGGCGGCAGTTCTTCTCGATCACGCTGCCACAGCTGACCCCGACCACCGTGATGATTGTGCTCCTGCAGATCCTGGCCTCGCTCAAGATCTTCGACCAGGTGTACCAAATGACCGCCGGCGGCCCCGCCGGATCCACCCGGCCCGTGGTGCAGTACATCTTCGAAACCGGGTTCACCGGTTACCGGCTGGGCTACTCGGCAGCGATCTCCTACATCTTCTTCGGACTGATCGTGGCCGTTTCGGTCATGCAGTTCTTCGTCACCCGCCGCAGGAGTGCATAACCATGGCAACCCAGACCCTCACCCGCCCGGCCCTTCGCACCACGTCCGCCACCCAGCTCCGCCGGCCCCGCAGAAAGATGACGGCCGGAAGGGCGGCCGTCCTGGCGGTCGCCGCGATCCTGGCCGTCCTCTGGCTTGTCCCCTTCGCGTGGGCAACCGTCACCGCTTTCAAGAGCGAGACGGACGCCGCCGCGTCGAAGGTCAGCTGGATCCCGCCGTCGGGCTTTACGGCCGACGCCTTTGTGAAGGTGTTCCAGGACGGCAACATCCCGCTGTGGACCTGGAACTCGCTCTACACCTCCGCCGCCATCACCGTGATCACCCTGGCCATCTCCGCGCTGGTGGCCTACGCCCTGTCCCGCATCGACTTCCGCGGCAAGAAGGTGCTGATGACCGTGATCATCGCCTCCATCATCATCCCGCCGCCGGTGCTGATCATCCCGCTGTTCTACCAGATGGTGGCGATGCACATGATCGACACCTCATGGGCCATCATCCTGCCGCAGGTCATCCACCCGGCCATGGTGTTCGTGCTGAAGAAATTCTTCGACCAGATCCCGCGTGAACTCGAGGAAGCCGCAGTGATGGACGGCGCCAGCCGGATGCGGATCTTCACCCAGATCATCCTGCCGCTTTCACGCCCCATCCTGGCCGCCGTCGCGATCTTCGTGTTCATCAGTGCCTGGAACAACTTCCTCTGGCCCTTCATCGCCACCAATGATGGCTCCATCCTGACCCTGCCGGTGGGGCTGCAGACCATCAAGAGCGCCTACGGCATCCAGTACGCGCAGAACATGGCCTCCGCGCTGCTCGCGGCGCTGCCGCTCATCCTCGTCTTCCTGTTCTTCCAGCGCCAGATCATCAAGGGCGTTGCGACGACGGGCCTCGCCGGCACCTGATCCGGCACCACTGCTTTCACAACAGTTCTGAACCACTACCAAGGAGACCCAAACATGTCCCGCGCAAGGATCACCCTCGACCGCGACTTCACCATCGGGGAAGTGCCCCGCCGCCTTTTCGGCTCCTTCGTCGAGCACATGGGCCGCTGCGTCTACACCGGCATCTATGAGCCCGGCCACCCGGAGGCCGACGAGAACGGCTTCCGGCAGGACGTGCTCAGGCTCGTCAAGGAGCTGGGGGCCACCGTCATCCGGTACCCCGGGGGCAACTTCGTGTCCGGCTACAACTGGGAGGACGGCATCGGCCCCCGGGAAAACCGCCCCCGCCGGCTCGACGGCGCCTGGCACACGCTGGAGACCAATGCCTTCGGACTGCACGAGTTCGTGGACTGGTCCCGGCAGGCCGGCACGGAAATCATGGAAGCCATCAACCTGGGCACCAGGGGAGTGGACGCGGCCCGCGAGATAGTGGAATACGCCAACCACCCCGGCGGCACCTACCTCTCCGACCTGCGCGCCAAAAACGGGCACAAGGACCCGTTCAACATCAAGCTGTGGTGCCTCGGCAACGAGATGGACGGGCCGTGGCAGATCGGCCACAAGACCGCCGAGGAGTACGGCCGGCTGGCGCAGGAGGCCGCCAAGGCAATGCGCTTCGTGGACCCGGACATCGAACTGGTGGCCTGCGGCAGCTCCAACTCCGGGATGCCCACCTTCGGAGCCTGGGAGCAGACGGTGCTGGCCCACGCCTACGAGGAGGTGGACTACGTTTCGCTGCACGCCTACTACCAGGAGCACGACGGCGACGTCGGCAGTTTCCTCGCCAGCGCCGTCGACACCGACTACTTCATCGAGTCGGTGATCGCCACCGCCGACGCCGTCCGCGCCAAGGGCAAGCACAAGAAGCACATCAACCTGTCCTTCGACGAGTGGAACGTCTGGTACCAGCGCGGCCTCGACACTGAGGACCAGCCACACAACGTCAGCAAGGCGGGCTGGCGGGAGCACCCCCGGGTCATCGAGGACAAGTACAACGTCACGGACGCGGTTGTCGTCGGAACCCTGCTCAACTCGCTGCTCCGCCACGGCGACCGGGTGAAGATCGCCAACCAGGCGCAGCTGGTCAACGTGATCGCGCCGATCTTCAGCGAGGAAAACGGCCCGGCCTGGCGGCAGGCCATCTTCCACCCCTTCGCCCGCATGGCCGAGATGGCAAAGGGCCAGATCCTGCGTCTGGCCGTCGACTCGGACAAGTACGCGAACGCCCGGTTCGGCGACACCGACCTCGTCGACGTCAGCGCAACCTGGAACGAGGAAACGGGCCGGCTGGCGCTGTTCTTCGCGAACCGCGGCCTGGAGGAGGCCGCCGACGTTGAGGTGGCGCTGCGCGGCTTCGACGCCCGCCAGGTTGTCCGCGCGGAGGTCCTGGAAATTCCGGAAGGCGGGGACCGCTTCACGATCAACAGCCAGGGGAGCCCGGACCGCGTGGGCCTGAAGCCGCTGGAAGGGGTCAAGGCCAGCGGCCCGGAACTGCGGCTGACCCTGCCGGCGCTGTCCTGGACCGCCGTCGAGCTGGACGTGGCCAAGAACTGATCCTTCCCGCCCCCCAGGGAGGGTGTTATGTACACCCGTACACAAGCAGTGTACGCTTGTACATAACGCCCTTCTGGAAGGAACCATCTTGGAGCAGTACTTTGCCGGCGACAGCAGGACCATGCAGGAGCGGATGCTCGCCGGGGACCTCTACATCGCCGACGATCCGAACCTTGCCGCCGACAACATCCGCGGCATGGAACTCGCCGACCGCTACGGCAGGACATGGCTGGCGGACCGCGGCGAGGCCAAGCAGATCCTCGCCGACCTCCTCGGCGCGATCGGCGAGGCCACCGAGATCCGCCCGCCGCTGTACGTCGACTACGGCAAGTACATCCGGATCGGCGCCCGCACCTTCATCAACTTCAACTTCACCGCTCTGGACGTCGCTGCCATCACCATCGGCGACGACGTCCAGATCGGTCCCAACGTCCAGCTGCTGACGCCCACCCACCCGCTGGAGCCCGGTCCGCGGCGCGACAAGCTCGAGGCGGCGAAGCCCATCACCATCGGCAACAACGTCTGGATCGGCGGCGGGGCGATCATCCTGCCCGGCGTGACCGTCGGGGAGAACTCGGTGGTCGGCGCCGGCTCCGTGGTCACCAAGGACGTGCCGGCCAACGTCGTCGCCGTCGGCAACCCCGCCCGCGTCACCCGCAGCCTATGAGCGTGCGGCGCCACGACCCCAACCGCCGGCAGCGCCTCATCGAGGTTGCCCTCGACGTCATCGCCGAGCACGGCGTCGCGGCCACCACCCACCGGAAAGTCGCCCAGGCCGCGGACGTTCCGCTCGGTTCGCTGACCTACCACTTCACCGGCCTCGACGACCTCCTTGCCGCCGCCTTCACGAAGCTCGCCGACGACACCGCCGACGGGTTCGAGGCGGCCCTCGCCGGCGCCGGGAGCCCGGACGCCGCCCGGGAAGCCGTGGTGGGGCTCATCACGGGCGAGCTGCTGGGGGCCAGGCGGAACATCCTGCTGACCTACGAGCTCTACGCCCTGGCCGCCCGCCGCCCGGACCTGCGCCGCGTGACCGACACGTGGATGGCCAGGAGCCGGGCCGCCCTGGCGCGGCACTTCGATCCCGACACCACCGTGATGCTCGACGCCCTGATCGAGGGCCTGTCCATCCACCGGGCACTGGCCCTGAACCCCATGTCCGCCGAGACCGTTCGTGAAGCCGTGAACAGAATTGTGACCCCGCAGTGAACAGCCCTTCGACAACAGCAGCCGTCCTCTCCGCTCCGCCAGCCGGCTCCGGCAGGGCCCGCGCCGCGGTGGCACTGCTTTTCCTCACCAACGGCGCGCTCTTCGCCAACCTGCTGCCCCGGTATCCGGCCATCATGGAGGAACTGCGCCTGAGCAATGCTGAATTCGGCCTTGCCGTGGCGGCATTTCCCCTCGGCGCCCTCATCGCCGGACTTGCCTCCGGTGCCCTGATCCGCCGCTTCCGATCCTCGCGGGTTGCCGTGGCGGGCACCATCCTGACCAGCCTGGGCATCCTCGGCGCGGGCACGGCGCCATCCTGGGCGGTGCTGGCGGCCGCACTCTTCTTCGCCGGAGCCATGGACGCCGTCACCGACGTGGCCCAGAACGCCCACGGGCTGCGCGTCCAGCGGCTGTACCAGCGCTCCATCATCAACTCCCTGCATGCAGTCTGGAGCATCGGCGCGGTGCTCGGCGGCCTGATGGGGGCCGCGGCGGCGGGCCTGAACCTCGCACCCGGAATCCACCTCAGCATCTCCGCCGCCCTCTTCGCGGCCCTGACGCTGTGCTGCTACCGCTTCCTCCTCCGGGGACCCGAAACGGACGACGACGGTGCTGCCGCCGCCGCTGCGGATGGCCAGCCTGCCCTGGACGCACCCAAGGCCGCCCGGGGGACAGCTGCCAAGTACGGCATTCTGGCCGCGCTGGTGCTGATCGCCACGGCGGGCGCCCTGGTGGAGGATGCGGGCAGTTCCTGGTCCGCCATCTACCTCAGCGACACCCTGGAAGCGGCCACCACCGTGGCCGGACTCGGCTTCGTGGCGCTGACCGGCGCACAGTTCATCGGCCGCCTGCTGGGAGACCGGCTCGTGGACCGCTTTGGCCAGCGGACGGTGGCGCGGGCAGGCGGGATCATCGCGGCCGTTGGCATGGGTACGGCCCTGCTGGTTCCCAGCATTCCCGGCACCATCCTCGGCTTCGCGGCGGCAGGCCTGGGCGTGGCCACCCTCGTTCCCGCCGCCATGCACGCGGCGGACGAGCTCCCCGGGCTCCGGCCCGGAACGGGGCTCACGATGGTCAGTTGGCTGATGCGCGTCGGCTTCCTGGTGTCCCCGCCTGTGGTGGGAGCCATCGCTGATGCCGTCAGTCTGCGCGCCGGTCTCTTCGTGGTGCCGCTGGCGGGCCTCCTGGTCCTGGCGCTGTCCCCGGTACTGGCGAAGCGGACGGCGAGCTTGGCTACGGGTCGTGTCATATGAACTTTCTGTTTTCGGGACCAATGGGTTGACTGCCGACGCTCTGGCAGATCTTATTCGCTCAGCCAGCATCATGCATGTGGAAGAGGTTCCAGACCCGGCAGCCAACGGACCAGCGTTGCTCACAGCAGTGCGCGGCAGCCGTCGGGTCGACTCTTTCAGCGTCGAAGGACCCTTCCACGTGGAGCCTGAAGACGTTCCGGAGGACGTCACCGCCGCTGTCCTGGATCCGCAGTTCATGTACCAGGTGCTGGCAGTGGGCGGCGCACAGGACATCCCCCACGCAGTGCGGTTTGGGAAGAAGCTGGCGACAGCGGCAGGCGGTGTCCTGGTGGATGAGCAAACCGAGGAAATCTGGCCCAAATCGTCCCGTCGAAAATCGCCGCGGCGCGAATCCGGGGATAAACCCGACGAGGTGGATGTCACGATCTATTTCCTTGCCGAAGAAGCGCCAGAAGACGTCCCCGCCCGCTTCCTGAAGCTCGCAAAGACGTATTTGCCGGAGTCTTTTCCACGCCGTTTTGGCACGTACGAGCCGCTTCAGGGCCGCGTTGACCGTGACGGCGAGGTAGCCTTCCTGGCCGCATGCGAAGAGGAATCCGTGACCGGCATGTTCTTCACAACCGGGTCCCCGGTCCTGTTAGGACGCCTTGACCTGCCAAGACCACGGTACCGTCGGGACATCGGGAAACTTAGTCTCATACTGGCCCGCGATGCGTTGACTGATGCAGCCTGGCGTCGGTCCTTGCGCCGCTTCTTCATGGGCGCGGCGACAGAGTTCAATGCTTTCTTCGCGAGTGCCGAAGTCCTGCGGCGAACCCCTCCAGAGGGAGTGCCCAAGGTCGGAGGCACTGAGCTCCCGCGGCGCCCCATACTGTTTGGCGAGTGGGTAGGCTTGCCACCGTACCCACAGTGGTGGAACTGGTTCGGACCGCTGTGGGCAGACACCGTCCGGCCGTACCTGGTAGGAGAACCGGAAGAACATCCGACAGGGCTGTTTCACGCTTGGTCAGAGGAACCTTTGGACCGCGACCAAATCGCGGCACTCCTTCGCGACCCGACACAGCCTTGGGTGCCCGCCCAATACTCGGCTGTCTACGGGGACGGGGTCGAAGCGCTCCGTGTCGCCGAGGTCGTACCCGGTCGGCTCACCAGAAACACCTTCCGGACGACTGACCAGGCATCCTAGAACAGTCTGCCAGAGCCTTCGGCATCTCCTGCGCCGTCTCAGTCGTCATTCTTTCCAGCTGAATGATCGGAACTCCCACGGGGCGTCACGTGTGAGGCGATCCGCTTGCATGCCTGGTGGCATGGCTGCCAGCTGCGCGAGGGAAGGATCAGCTTTTCCTGCCAGCTGCTCGGCTCTGAACACCAGATCCCTCATCTTGCGCGCCATGAAAACCCGCATAGGTGCTGCCGGACCGTGATCGATTCAATACTCAGGCTCGTCCTTGAGAGACTTTTAGTGCTGTTTACTGTCTGCGACATGGGGATCGCTGTGAAAATCGTGCTGTACATCATCTGGGTGCTGTTCGCCGCTGGCGCGGCGGCTGCCTCCATCCATGCGCTGCGGAAGACGCAGGCCCAGGAACGGCTCATTGACAGCTGGCCCAAGGGGCAGGCAACGGTCACCGGCAGCCGGCAAGGCTGGACTTCCGGTGCCGGTAACGCGAGCCGGAACCAGCGGTACTGGCCGAGGTACGAGTTCACCGGACCGCAGGGCGTCCTGTACCTCGGCGAATCTGAGGTCTCGCGTGTGGAGCGGCCCGTTCCCGGATCGGTGCTGGAGGTCGCCTACAACCCGGAGAACCCGGCCGAGTCCTTCGAGGTCGCGCACCCGTCCAAGGTCGTGCTGGGCTGCCTGATCCCGGTTATGGCGTTCTTCGCGCTGGCGTCGTTCTGGTTCATAGGAGTGTTCCCGCTCGGCTGACCAGTACCGGCCGCCATCCCGGTCCCGTGGCACACTGGCCGCATGGAGGAATTGATCAGCTATCCCGAGCCGCCTGAGCTTCCAGCCGAGAAGATCCGGGAGCTGATCGACTACGCGGAGCAGATGGCCGCGGCCATGGAAGCTGAAATGAAAGTGGTCCGCCGACTGGGCAGGGCATCCCCGGAACACGACCTGACCAAGATCATCGAAGGCTGGAAACTCGTGGCCTTGTCCATCAGGGAAAGCTACGACGGCCGCTTCTGACCGCCGCAGGATCGTCTTGGAGAGCTCGGCAACACGCGGGACCTGCGTCCACAAACATGTCGGCCCCCGGGCGCACCATGGGGCTATGACAGCTCCAACGGTTGAGGCTGCGATCCACGAACTGATGGATCTGGCCTGGAATCTTGTCTACGACCTCCTTCAGCACCGGGGTCTGCTGGGCGACGGGTTCTTCGTCGAGGAGTACACCGGCATCCATTCCTGGGTGGACGGGCAGCGGCGGTACACAGTCGTCCATTCGCGGGACGTGGCGGTCCTGTTCGTGGACACCCGGCCGGTGGACGCCATCGTCTTCCGTCACGATCTGCTGGGCGCGGACGACCCGAAGAGCTTTTTCACGGTAAGCGCCTGAAGCAGATTGCCGGGAAAGCGGGCTCAGCCAATGGGGCAGCGGTGTCCGTATGGAGGCGACAGGATCTCAAGCACGTGCTGATCGCTGAGAACCCCCGTAGCTCCCCTTGTATGGGGGTACCATACAAGTGTGGACGATGAGATGGTGAGCCGTTTGGCTGAAGAGGCCAAAGCCTGGACACGAGAAACTGAGGCTGTCCGTCAAAAACTTTTGCTCACGGCCCGCCGCCGGCAGGAGAGTATCCTCGGTCTGCACGCTTCCGGCCTGTCGGTGCGTGCCATCGCCGCCCGCTTGGGGAGCAGCCCCGCGGTGATCCAGGACGCCATCAGAGCGGCTAAGGCCAGGCATCCGGCCGCCCGGCGGGAGGAACGGTTCCCCTATGAGTTGCATGTCATGGTGGGAATAAGGCTGCACGAGGAACCGGAGCGGCTCCGCAAGGTCGCCCGGACGAATATCGAAAAGATGCGCGGCACTTCGCGTGCACCCATCGCCGAAGGATGGCTGGATCGGTGGGAGGAATTGCTCCATTTGTCCGATGATGAGCTGGAGCGGGCCATGCTGGCCGATGATGAAGAAGGCAGGGACCTCCGGCAAATCAGCCCGTTTGCCGGAGCACTGAGCTCGCAGGACCGGCTGGTCGCAATGAGGAAGGTGCAGTTGCTTGAAAAGGGATGAGCTGGAGCATGCGATCCGTGCCGCGACGCAAATAATCAAGCAAGACCAAGTGATCATCATAGGAAGCCAGTCGATTCTCGGTTCGTTCACCGAAGATCAGTTGCCTGACGTGGCCACCATGTCGCCGGAGGTGGATATTGCTCCGGTGCGCGACGTGGACGCCGAAGCTCTGAGCGACCAACTTAGTTTTGATGCAGGCGAGCTGTCGGAGTTCCACCAGGAGTATGGCTTTTACATTGAAGGCGTTGGACGGCGGACGGCGATCCTGCCCCCGGATTGGGAATATCGTTTGGTTGGCGTCAGGAGCGAGGCCACCAATAATGCCACCGGTCTTTGTTTGGAGCCGCATGACCTTTGCGCGGCAAAACTTATGGCGGACCGACAAAAGGATCTCGACTTTGTCCGGGCGCTGGTGGAAGCGCGGCTGGTCGATCCCGCAATTCTTGAACAGCGTCTGGCGTCGATCGACTTGGCGGGGGTCGACAGCGACCAAGGCGAAGAAGCGTTGGCCTATCGCCAGCGAAAATCCATCGAGTGGGCCAAGGCCGCCCAGACGCAGGCAGGCACTCAAGACCCCCGCAGAACTGGCTAGGACCAATAGCAGCGTCAGGCCTCGACCTTGTTTTCCCCCAATGAACCCCATGCCCGGAGATTACCGGCATCCGCCAGCATGAGCTACCCGCTGACCTGCCCGGAGCGGTGAGTCCTTGCCGATGGGACCTATCCCGGTTAGGGCGCAGGGTTCCGGCGCCGTAGGCTAGGCCGGATAGACGGCGATTGCGGTGGCCTTGATGACGAAGTGGACGGTCATCCCGGGGTGAAGGCCGAGGTCCGCCGAGGCTGCCGGGGTGATGTCCGCCGACAGGCCGCCGGCGTGGACCCGGATCTGGTCGCCGTGCGGTTCCAGGTCCGTGATGGTGACGGCGAACGAATTCCGCGGGCTGCCGTGTTCATCGCCCGGGAAGACCGAGACCGCCGTCGGCGAAAAGACGGCGACGCCGTCCTGGCCGGGGACGGCACCGTCCTCGGGGTGTGCGGTGATGTCCAGCCCGCCGTCGGACGTGAGCCCGTGCGCGATGATGGTGCCGGGGAGAAGGTTCATTCCCGCCAGGCCCGCCGCGAACTTGCTGCGCGGTCTTTCCAGAACGCCGCGGGTGGGACCTTCCTCCGTGATCCGTCCGTGCTCCATGACGACGGCGCGGTCGGCGAGCATCAGGGCATCCAGGACATCGTGCGTGATGATGATGGCCCGGCGGTTTGCCAGGACGCGCTTGAGGAGCCGGCGCAGCATGGGGGCGGCATGGATGTCGAGGGCTGCCATCGGCTCGTCGAGGAGCAGCAGTTCGGGGTCGATGGCCAGGGCGCGCGCGATGGCGACGCGCTGTGCCTGCCCGCCCGAGAGCTGCCCGGGCCGCCGGTCCGCGAACTCCGCCGCATCCACCTCGGCCAGCCAGTGCCGTGCCGTCTGCAGTGCATTGGCCCGGCCCACACCGGCCGCGCGCGGCCCGAAGGCGACGTTCTCCAGCACGCTCATGTGCGGAAACAGCAGTGGCTCCTGGGCCAGCAGCGCTGTTCCCCTGGCGTGCGGGGGCAGGAAGTGGCTGTTGCCGCCGTCGAGATTGAACAGCGTCTTTTCACCCAGGTCCGCGCGCCCGCTGTCCGGGCGGAGCAGTCCTGCGACGATTCCCAGCAGTGTTGATTTGCCGGCTCCGTTGGGACCAAGCACGGCTATGGTTTCGGAGGCCCCGAGCGTCAGGGAGACCTCGAAGTTGCGGGCGTGCAGGGCGGCCTCGAGCGTGAAGGTCATTCCGGACCCGCCTCCGCAGCCAGCGCGCGGGGGCGCCGGTAGGAAAGCCCGACGACGGCGACCGCCACCGCCACGAGCACCAGGGACAGCGCGACGGCGGCATCGGCGTCGGTTTCCCGCTGCAGGTAAATTTCCAGCGGCAGGGTGCGGGTGACACCCTGCAGGCTGCCGGCGAAGGTCAGGGTGGCACCGAACTCGCCAAGGCAGCGGGCGAAGGACAGCACGGCCCCGGAGGCAAGTCCAGGCAGGACCAGCGGAAGGCTGACGCGGCGCAGCACCGTGGTGGGGCGGGCGCCGAGGGTTGCCGCAACCGCCTCGTACCTGGTCCCGGCCGTCCTGAGTGCGCCCTCGAGACTCACCACCAGGAACGGCAGAGCCACGAACGTCTGGGCAAGAACGACGGCGGTGGTGGAGAAGGCGATCTGGATGCCCGCCAGCTCCAGGCTCCGGCCGAGCAGACCCTGCCGGCCGAATGTGTACAGGAGGGCGATGCCGCCGACGACGGGCGGCAACACCAGGGGGAGCAGCACGAAGGCCCGCAACAGGCGCTGGCCGGGGAAGCTGGCGCGGGCCAGGACGAGGGCCAGGGGCACGCCGAACACGATGCACAGCACCGTGCTGGCTGCCGAAGTCCGAAGGCTCAGGCCCAGCGCGGTCAGGGATGATTCCGAGGTGACGAGCGGGATGAACTGCCCCCAGTTGACCCTGGCCGCCATGGCGGCCAGCGGCAGCAGGACAAGCAGAGCCCCCGCCGCCGCGATCGCGAACACCCACGGCGGGACGCCGGTGTATCCGGTGTTCCGCCGGTTTGTTAACGTGCTGGCGGCAGCCTTTTTGCTACGGGGTGCCGAAACCGGCATCACTGAGGACCTTCCTGCCTTCGCTGCCGGTAACCATGGCGATGAAGGCCCTGGCCACTTCCTTGTTGCTGCTGCTGCCGACGGCCGCGATCGGGTAGGTGTTCACTGCCTGGTCCGCTTCGCTGAACGGAATGCCCCTGACCTTGTCCCCGGCGTTCCTGACATCGGTGACGTAGACCAGGCCGGCGTCGGCTTCCCCGGAGGTGACCTTGCCCAGCACGTCGGTTACAGAGGATTCCTCACTGACCGGCTTCAGGGTGGTTCCGGTGGCCTCTTCAACCTTCTCGGTGGCGGAGCCGCACGGCACTTGCGGTGCGCAGACAACCACCTTGACGCCTTCCTTCGCCAGGTCGGCGAAGGAACTGATCGACGCCGGGTTGGCAGCTGGGACGGCGATCTCCAGGACGTTGGTGGCGAAGTTGCTTGCCGGGCCGTCGATGAGCCTGGCGTCGGAGAGTCTGGCCATGTTCTTGGTATCGGCCGCGGCGAACACATCGGCCGGCGCACCCTGGCTGATCTGGGTGGCCAGGCCCGAGGACCCGGCGAAGTTGAGCGTGACGTTGGTCCCTGGGTTCTTGTCCTCGAATTCGGAGGCGATCCTGGTAAAGGTCGCCTTCAGGGACGCGGCGGCGAACACGGTGAGGGTCCCGGCCTGACCGGCTGACTTACCGTTCGCCGTCGAACCGCCACTTTGGGTGGTGCCGGATGCGGTATTGGAGGCGGCGCAGCCGGCCAGCCCGGCGGCAAGGAGGGACGCGGCCAAGAGCGCGGTGGGGCGCGCACGGGTGATGCTCATATGACGCTCTTTCCCTGGGGCGTCTCGATGATGACAGTGGTGGCTTTGACCACGGCGGTGGCCACCGAGCCGAGTTCCAGGCCGAGTTCCCTGACGGCTTCGCTGCTCATCAGGGACACGACGCGGAAGGGTCCGCACTGCAGCTCGACCTGGGCCATGACCTTGTCCGCGGTGATGCCGGTGACCAAGCCAACGAACCTGTTGCGCGCCGAGCTGCCCATGCGGGTGGGGTCATCGGGCAGCTGCGCCTGGTCCCGGGCGAGCTTGGCCAGTTCCAGTCCGTCCACGGCCAGGCGGCCGGAGGAATCCTTGACGGGGGAGAGGGTCCCGTTCTCCGTCCAGCGGCGGACGGTGTCATCGCTGACGCCCAGAAAGCGCGCGGCTTCGGAGATCCGGATTTTCGGCATGACAGCATCGTGGCATATCTGCGGAGTTATTGGCTACTTATTCCCGCGTATGCGGAACTCGCACTCGCCCTCCGGTGCGGTAGCCCGGGAAGGGTTGCAACCCAATGTAAGTAGTGACACTATCTAGCTATGAGCGGAATCGACTGGCAGCAGGAGCTGACCCGCGCTGCTCTCCCGCATGCAGTGCTGGGCCTCCTGGCGAACGGCGGAATGCACGGCTACGCCATGATCGAAGTCCTCCGCTCCGGCGGGTTTCCTCGGACGCGGGGCGGGACGCTGTATCCCCTGCTGCGCCGGCTCGAGGAGCAGGGGCTGGTCAGCCATGTGTGGCAGCACGACACCGCGGGGCCGGGCCGCAAGCAGTTCGCCATCACCGGCGAGGGCCGGGCGGAACTGGCCCGCGCGGCGGACGCCTGGCAGCAGATGGATGAAGCACTCAGCAGGATTCGGACAAGCGGAAAGGAAGCCCCATGACGTACGAGCGTGACCTGGCCTTCAACCTTCGGATACGCGGTGTCTCTGAGCGCCAGATCGCCGAAACGCTGGAGGAAGTCCGTGCCCACGAGGCGGCCTCCGGGACGTCGGCAAAGGACGAGTTCGGAACTCCTCAGGACTACGCGAAGCAGTTCCCCAAAGGGAAGCGCCGGTCATGGGGAACCACCGTGACCACAGTCGCCGTGGCAGTGGCGCTCGCGTACGTGCTCGCCGTCGTCGTCACGCCTTTCCTGGGCCTCGACATTAGGGAAGCCGTGGGGCCGGTCACGCTCCTGCCGGCGCTCGCCGTCCTGCTGGCCGGCGTCATTGCCGGGTTCCTGACCGACTACCTCCGCCCGGCGCCGCGTTCCCTCCAAAGTTCCGCTCGGTAGGTTTTCCGTGGCCGTTTGCCCAGGCACTGTACGGCCTGCCTGGCTCGCGGCATAATGCACCTCACCAATCAACGCGCACAGCCATTTCCAACCTCGACGGGGCAGGCTCATGAACGCAGACCAATCCGAGAGAAAGAGTGGCGGCGGCCCGGTATCGGTCCGCCCGTTGCGCAACGACGACCTCGATCGCGCCGATGAGATTCTGAGAGTTGCGTTTGGTACCTTCCTCGGCATTCCCGATCTGTTCGGGACGGCTGACTACGTCCGTACGCGGTTCGCTGCTGATGCCCACGCCGCGTTTGCCGCTACGGTGGACGGTGACCTCGTCGGATCGAACTTCGCCGCCAACTGGGGCAGCGTTGGCTTCTTCGGACCGCTGACCGTGCGCCCGGACCTGTGGGACCAGGGCGTCGGTCAACGCCTGATGGAGCCGGTCATGGCCTGCTTCGAGACCTGGGGAAACAGGCACCTTGGCCTGTTCACCTTCTCGCACAGTCCAAAACATCTCGAGCTATACCGCCGTTACGGCTTCTGGCCCCGTTTCCTGACCGCCGTCATGCGCAAGAAGGTGGTGCCCGCGGGCCCTGTACCCGGCCGGATGTTGTATGCCGAGCTGTCCGCCGCCGAGCAGGCCGACTACCTTGATGCATGTCGAGCACTGACCGATGCCGTGTATAACGGGCTGGACCTGGGACGCGAGATCACGGCCGTGCACGCCCAAGGGCTGGGTGACACCGTGCTGCTTCAGGGCGAATCAGGGCTTGATGGGCTCGCAGTGTGCCACTGCGGACCGGGATCAGAGGCGGGCACGGACGTGTGCTTCATCAAATTCGGTGCCGTCCGCCCCGGGCCCCACGCTGGTGACAGATTCGAACGCCTGCTCGATGCCTGCGAGCAACTGGCAGCCGAGCGCGGACTGGGCCAGCTCGATGCCGGGATGAACCTCGCCCGCACGGATGCCTATCAGCGCATGGCCGCCCGAGGTTTCCGTACCGGGCTGCAGGGCGTGACCATGCACCGGCCGAACGAGCCGGGGTACAGCCACCCAGACTCCTACGTGATCGACGACTGGCGCTGAATCCTGCCTGTTTTGTTACTCCCCGCTTCGGGCGGTGAAGCTGCGTTTCGGTGCGCGTCCATAGGTTGCATCCCGGGTTGGGAACCGGGCGGCGAGGTGCTTGATTGGGGTGACACGCATCGAAAGGACTCACCATGACGGAACTCTCAGACCTCAGCCCGCGCCGGATCCGTAACGTGCTGGGCCATTTCGCAACCGGCCTGACCGTTATTACGGCCGCGACGGAGAACGGTCCTGCCGGGTTCACCTGCCAGTCCTTTGCCTCCCTTTCGCTGGAACCGGCGCTGGTGACCTTCAGTCCGGCACGGACCTCCAGCACCTGGCCGCTGCTGCGCGCGGCGGGCCGCTTCACCGTCAACATCCTTCCCGCCGAACACCAGCACCTTGCGGCCCAGTTCGCGCGGTCCGGCGCGGACAAGTTCGCGGGCGTCGACCACTCGCCGTCGCCCCTCGGCAACCCGGTCCTGGACGGTGCGTTGGCCTGGGTGGACTGCGAGCTGCACCAGGAGTACGACGGCGGCGACCACACCATTGTGGTGGGTGCAGTCCACGCCCTCAGCGCCCGTTCCGACGTCGACCCCCTCCTCTTTTTCAAGGGTGGCTACGCCTCCCTGCAGGAGCATAAGATCCTGGCGGGCGTCGCCTGACGACGGCGGGCGGCAGCCGACGGGGGAGTGGGAATCGCTACGAGGCCTGGCTTTCGAACCGTTCCCGTGTGAGGAACACGAGCTGTGCTTCCTTCTCCGCGAGTTGCACCGTCGGCCCCAGTTCGAAACCGCAGCCCTCAAAGCGCCGGATCGCTTTGGCATTCCGGGCATCCGGCTCGGCAACGACGCGGTCCTTGGCAGGGTCCGCCAGCAGGAAGCGGGTCAGCGCCGCGACAAGCGTGGGCGTGAAGTTCCGCACCGGCCGGTCGGCGGGAGCCAGGAGCAGATGCATGCCCGTGTCTTCGGCGCGGGCCTCGTACGCTTCGCTGACCGGGTCCTGGAGGGGCTCGTAGGTCTGGAAGATGCCCGCCGGGTTCCCGTCCACGCACATCAGGTACCCGTGATGCGTGTCCAGGCTGTCGAGGAACTGGTAAATGTCCCGGACCTCATCCCGGCTCAAACTGAGCATGCCCCAGAACCGTGCACGCTCCTCCCGCACCCAGCTGTAAAGCAGGTCCGCGTCGGACTCCGGTTCGATGGTGACAAGCCGGAACCGTCCCAGCCCCTGCAGCTCTTCCTCGTAAACGGTGGGCCTGGCGGAAAGCGCGAGGTTGGTGCGGGTGCCGTTCATGTGGTCTCCTTCGTGAGCTGTTCCCAGTCCGTAATGACAGGGATGAGTTCCCCGGCGGCCCAGAGGGGCAGCTGGCTGGCGAAATGCTGGTCTTGTGGAAGTCCGGAGGCGCCGAAAGGCACCACCCACCGGCTGTTCGCCCGGTCCGCGATGTCCCAGATGTAGCGCGCCACGGGTCCCCGGAAGCACCGGTCGCTGGCGCCCGGCAGGCTTTCGGTGGACAGGACGCAGGCCGTGTCTCCGGACAGGCGGGTGGGCGGGACGCCGGGCACAGCCCCGCCGCCGCCCGCTTTTTCTACGGCACTGCCGTGTTCCAGGAGGGCATGGAGCGGCAGGGCCGTGTGGCGGTCACCCCAGGTGCCGGCCGACGCCGCGGCGGCGGTTTCCTCCAGTGCGGTTTCCTCCAGTGCGGTTTCCTCCAGGGCGCGGCGGGCCGCCGCGTCGACGTCCAGGCCCAGGGCCCTACCGTTGGTGAGGAGCGACTCCAGGGCGAATCCTGTGCGCGCCACCGGATGCAGCCACGGTGCAAACAGGGCAGGGTAGCCGTGCGGGTCGGCCAGCCGGAGCAACGCGGGTGAGTTCGCCAGGTCAAGGACCAGCGCGGACCGCCACGCTGCAAAAAATGCGGCGTCACCGCTGTCCGCGTCCATATGGCCGGACCACTGCAGCAGCCGATCGCGGAGTTTGAGGGCGGCGTCGGACAGCGGAGCAGAACCTTCGAGCAGCGCCCGGAATACGGGCCACGAACCGAGCCACGTGTCCGTGTGGATGTCCTGCATCGTTGCTGCGTCCAGGCCGGGGCCATGTTCTTCCAGCAGTTGCCGGATGCGGCGGGCGCGATGGGCCGGGGCAAACTCGAGCCCCAGCCGGTCGCCGCCGCCGGCCTCGCGGTCGTTGGCGTGGACGGCCAGGCCCGGAACAGGGGACGCCGGAAGGTCCTCCCAGTCGCCCGTCCACTGGTGTTCTGCCGACCATCCGGGCACGGGGCGGACGCGGTTGTCCCGGTTCCTGGCCGGGACCTTTCCGGCCACAAGCTGGCGCACCACACCGCCGGAATCGGCCACGAGGACACAGTTCACCGGCTCCACCCAGGCACCCAGCGCCTGTTCGACGTCGTCCGCCGAACGGCTCCGCAGGAGCGGCAGCAGCGCCTGGAACCCAAGGGATTCCGCCGCCCGGGCGGGTGTCCGCAAACTCAGCGCCCCGCCGTCGGGCCCGCCCAAAATCACCGGACCGCGGTCTGTTTCAATGACTTCAACAGTCTCGGCCGCGCCGCCGCGCACCAGGATCGCTTCCTCGTGGTGGGCCCGGACGGGGCTGTCGCCGTCGGGTCCGAGCGCCAGAAGGACGTTCCCGCTGCGCCGCAGCTGTTCCTGGTACAGGTCCTGGTAGTCCGCCATGGCATTGGTGATGGCCCAGGCAACCGTTCCGGCGTGGCCAAAGTGGGGCAGCCCGGGGACGCCCGGAAAGGCGAGTCCGACGACGTCGAACTCCGGGCACGCCAGCCGCACCTGCTGGTACACGCCCGGGAGTTCCAGGAGCCGGTGCGGATCGCCGGCGATAAGCGGGGAACCGGTGGCTGTCAGCCCGCCGGCCGCGGCCCAGGCGTTGCTGCCCGCCCAGACCGGCGCCTCGATGCTGAACAGCGCCACGGCGTCGGGGCCGAGGGTTTTGGCAATGTGTTCCCGCCAGAGCTTGTTGGGGAAAGTGCCGAAAAGGATGTGGTGCACCATGAACACCCCCAGGGGCGTCCACGGCTGCCAGGCCGCAGGAGCGGTGCCGGCGTTCCGGAACTCCGGCGCGTCGCGGAGCTTGGAGTCGAGGGCGTGGTTCACCCCGTCCACGTATGCGGTGCACCAGCGCTGTGTCTCGGCGTCGAGGTTTTGGAAACAGCGGCGGGCGGTGTCGTCCAGGCGCGCACGGCGGGCGAAGCGGTCCCACTCGATCCCGTCGGCGCCCAGGTGCTCGGCGGTCCTGCCTTCTGCGCGCCACCGCTCCATCTCGATTTGCCAGGAGCGGTCCGTGGCCGCATTCTTGCCCTGGAGGAAAGCAAGTTCGTCTGCCGAGTCCGCCCGCAGATGCGGGATGCCCCACGGGTCGCGGAATGTCTCAGCAGACATCGGCGCGGGCATCTTGCGGGCATTCCGGGTGTGCAGGCACACGACTCTCCAACTCTTGTTAGGTAAGGCTTAGCTAACACGAGAATAATCGGCCTGCCTGCGCTGCCAAAATGCAGCGGTAACAGAACCGCGCCCTGGTGGGCAGGCCGGGTTACCGCCCCCAGCTTTCGGACCGTTCCGCCCGGCGGTGACCGGCCTGCTGGACGAGCTCGATCATCCAGGGACGGTGCCCCTGATGGAATGTCATCCCTTCGGGAAGTCCTTGGACGGAGGGGACGGAACCGGCGATGTCGATGGTGATGCGGCCGCCGCCCAGCGGGGCGTTGGTGATGTGCAGGTCCCCGAAGGACTTCGGGAGGACAGGGTCCATCCAGACGCCGCCAGCGGAGACGACGGGGTCGTAGCGCATCAGGCTCGTCACCATCTGGATCGGCGCGGTGGCCGCCCAGGCCTGGGGCGAGCACGCCGTCGGATACGGCACAGGCGCGGCGAGCTGCTCCCGGCTGAAGCCGCAGAACAGCTCAGGGAGCCGGCCGTCTGAGTACTCGGCCGCATCCATCATGCCGGTGGCGATCCGCTGCGCCTCTTCCACGAAGCCATAGCGGAGGAGTCCGGCGGCGACGATGGCGTTGTCGTGCGGCCAGACTGATCCGTTGTGGTAACTGGCGGGATTGTAGGCGCCCATGTCGCTGGCGAGGGTGCGCACGCCCCAGCCGCTGAACATTTCCGGCGACATCAGGTGTTCGGCCACCATGGGGGCCTTGTCCTGGTCGATCAATCCCTGCAGCAGGCAGTGCCCCATGTTCGAAGCACAGGCGTCCACCTGCCTTTTCTTGCCGTCCAGGGCAATGGCGTAGTACCCACGCTCGGGAATCCAGAATTGCTCGTTGAACTGTTTCTTCAGCCGGTCCGCGCGGTCGGTGAGCTCATTTCCCAGAGCCGTGTCTCCGGCGTCGTACGCCAGCCATGCCCGCGAAAGGTAGGCGACGTACACATAAGCCTGGACCTCGCACAGTGCGATCGGCGGCTCGGCCAGGGTGCCGTCGGCGAAGTTGATCCCATCCCAGGAGTCCTTCCAGCCTTGATTGATGAGCCCCTGGTCATTGAGGCGTTCGTACTCGACGAAGCCGTCGCCGTCGCCGTCCCTGTCCCCGTATTTCGTGATCCACTCGAGCGCGCGGTCCGCATGGGGCAGCAGGGCGGCGATCGTGTCGGCGGCGAAGCCCCAGCGGCTGACCGCTCCGAGCACCATCAGGAACAGGGGCGTGGCGTCGACGCTGCCGTAGTAGGCCGACTTGCCGCCCAAGGACAGCCCGCTGGAAACGTCGAGCCGGACCTCGTGGAGGATCTTGCCCGGCTCCTCCTCCGTCATGGGGTCCACCACAGTTCCCTGGCGGTCCGCAAGGGTCTGCAGCGTGCCCAGCGCCAGCGACGGATCAACCGGCATCGCCATCACTGAAGCCCACAGCGAGTCCCGGCCGAACAGGGTCATGAACCAGGGTGCTCCGGCGGCTACTACGACGCGTTCAGGATGCTGGGGATCCTCGATCCGCAGGGCGCCGAGGTCGTCATAGCTGCGGCGCAGGGTCCGCTCAACCGACCGGTTTCCCATCTGCAGGACCGGAATCTTCGCCACCCACTCCCGACGGCGGCGGTCCCTGGGCGACAATCCATCCCCCTCAGCGTGGACGAACGCCGTCGCCGAATCGGTTCCCCCGGTGCTGGGCAGCACGGTCAGGACGGTGCTCCAGTGTCCGTGCGCCGGGACGGAGGCCCGGTACCTTACCGCGTCCGGGGAAACCTCCGCGCCCGGGGCCTGGACCACCACGCCTTTGCGGATGTCCTGCCAGACGGCCCGGATGGTGAGCGCGGCGCCGTAGGCCTGCCGCGTTTCGTCCCAGCGCCGCTGGATCCGGGCCTCTTTCACTTCGAAGAGGTCAGCGAAGTCCGCGCCGATCTTCAGCGCGATTTCGCAATCGGCCGGTTCGGGGGAGTAGTTCCGGACGGTAACCTGCTCCTGGATGCCGGCTCCCACTTCCCGCAGGCGTTCCACGATCAGCGGGCTGTCGGCGTAGCCGTCCGAGCGGGGAACCCGACCGACGAACAGGGCCCGGTACGGCTCCTTCGTCTCGGCCGCCAGCGGCTCCAGCGCCTGGCCGTCGACCGTCAGGTTCCAGCCGGCGAGGATGCGGGCGTCCTGCACAAAGAGGCCATGCGGATGATCGGCGCTGATGTCCCCGTTCGGCAAGGAAATACAGAAGGATGATCCCTCGACCAGGGTGACCGTCCCGGCCCCTAAGGGGCCCGCCGCCGTATCAGCATTCCACCCAGCCATCGCGGCCACCTCCGAGTAAGTAGCAACAGTGCAACTAGCAACAGCGTGCAGTTCGACGCTACGCTTGCTGGCCCGGCCTAGCTAGGCCTTGCTTTTCGGGGTCGAACGACGACGGCGGGTGGAGGCTTACGCCGGGATCGCCCCGGCTTCGGGCTGGATGCCCCAGGTCATCTTCCTGATGGTTTCGCGTTGCAGCCCGCTCAGGGCGGCGAGCTCGTAATCATCCAGGACCCCCCGCCGTCGTGCTGTTGCCAGGAGGTTGAGGCGGCGGTCTTCCAGCGCGGTCCTGGACTCCTCAAGTTCCGCCAGCTCCGACTTCAGCTGCCTGATCAGGGCAAGATGCTCCTCGGCCGGTACACCGGAGGGGACCAGGTCGTCGGCCGACAGGCCCACAGTTCGGACCGTCCAGCGGGAGAGCTCCGCGGCCGCGGCGAGGCGGGTGACTTTCATGCCATCGCAAAGCGCCTGCGCGAGCTGCTGGTTGAGGCGGACGGAGACGGCCCGCATGCTGGTGGCATTGAAGGAGAGTCGCTGCCGGCTGTCCCTGAGCAGTCTTCGTGTCTTCTCGGCCTGGACTGCAGTGTTGTCGGGTTTTGGTGTTCCCCGGTAGCGGTAGTAGCCCTCGCGGCGGTCGTCGCCGTGCAGAACAGCCAAGAGCACTCCTCGGTTCGGATTGACGTCGGGCGGTGTGACTGTGGCCTGACTTACCTAGAAGGCTAGGCAGAACGGGCGGAGGTGCGGAAATACCTATAGTGCGTGGAGCCATAACCAAAAAGTTTGGGTTGGCTGCTCTTTCTGGCGGCCGACGGCGGTCCATAAGGGACGCTTATCCGTCCACGCAGATTAGGTCTTATCCATACACGCCGGGATTCCCTAGTGTCGAAGGAACGAGTATCGCTCCGTCCTGACTCCCTAGGAAGAGACCATGTCTGAATTTGAACCCGCATCTCGAGTGTCCCGCATCAAGCAATCCGCCAGCGTGGCCGCAGCAGCCCGCGTGCGTGAGCTGAAGGCAGAAGGGCGCCGGATCCTGGACCTGACGGTCGGTGAGCCGGACTTCGATACCCCTGAGCACATCAAGGGCGCTGCGGTTGAGGCCATCAGCAAGGGCGAGACGAAGTACACCTCCGTCACCGGAACGCCTGCGCTGCAAACGGCGATCCTCCAGACCATCGAGCTGCGCACCGGCATTCACTACACCCCCGCCGAGATCACCATCGGCGGCGGCGCGAAGCAGGTCATCTTCACCGCTTTCATGGCTTCCCTGGATGCCGGCGACGAGGTCGTGGTGCCCGCACCGTACTGGGTCTCCTACCCGGACATGGTGCTCGCCAACGAGGGCACGCCGGTGGTCGTCACGTGCGGCGAGGAGTCGGGCTTCAAGCTGACCCCGGTGGCCCTGGCCGGCGCCCTGAACGAGCGGACCAAGTGGGTCATCCTGAACACGCCGTCGAACCCCACAGGTGCCGTGTACTCCCGGTCCGAGCTCCGGGCACTGGCCGATGTCCTCGCCAACTTCCCGCAGGTCTACGTCCTGACGGATGAAATCTACGACCAGATCTACTTCGGCTCGGGCAAGATCTCGAGCCTGGTTGAGGTTGCGCCGGAACTGAAGGGCCGGATCCTTGCCGTCAACGGCGTTTCCAAGGCCTACGCCATGACCGGCTGGCGGCTGGGCTATGCAGCCGGGCCGGCCCCGCTGATCGCGGCCATCAACAAGCTCCAGTCACAGATTTCCTCCTGCCCGTCCTCCGTGAGCCAGGCAGCCAGCGTCGCCGCGCTGACCGGCGACCAGACCTTTGTACGGGAAAGCGTCGAGGTCTACCGCAGCCGGCGGGATGCAGCGGTAGCCGGGCTGAACGCCGTCGAAGGTCTTTCATGCGCGACGCCGGAAGGCGCCTTCTACGCGTACGTCAACTGCGGCGGTGCTATTGGCAAGACCACCCCGGAGGGGAAGGTCATCGCCAACGACGAGGACTTCACGCTGTACCTTCTCGAGGCAGCCAGCGTCGCAGTGATCCAGGGATCGGCTTATGGACTGGGCCCGTACTTCCGCATCTCCTACGCCACCAGCCTGGACGTCATAGAAGAGTCCATCGCTGCCATCGACAAGGCCGTCCGGGCCCTCAGCTAAACCCCCATCCAAACGAAGGAAAAATCCGTGATCCACGTAAAGACCAACATCGAACGACCCGACGCTGACGCCGTAGCGCGCCTGGCGAAGTTCTCCTCGGCCACGATCCACGAGGCACAGGGCCGCAAGGGCGCGCTCAGCTCCAAGATCAAGCCGATCGACCGCAGCATGTCCTTCTGCGGCCCCGCCACCACCGTCCGCTGCGCCCCGCGGGACAACCTCATGCTGCAGGTGGCCATCCACTACGCCGAGGCCGGCGACGTTGTCCTGGTGGCGGCAGGGGAGTACGAGGAAGCCGGCACCTTCGGCGACGTCCTCGGCAACGCCATGAAGGCCAAGGGCCTCGCGGGCATGGTGACGGACTCCGGTGTCCGGGACACCCAGGACCTCATCGAACTGGGGCTGCCTGTCTTCTCCGGAAGCGTCTCCATCAAGGGCACCGTTAAGGAAACCATCGGCCCCATCAACCACCCGGTGGTCTTCGGCGACGAGATCATCTATCCCGGCGACGTCCTGCGCGGCGACGCCGACGGTGTGGTTGTGGTCCGGAAGGACGAGATTGAGGAAGTCATCCGCCTCTCGCAGGAACGTGAGGACGCCGAACGCGAACTCATCGAACTTTACAAGGCCGGCGGAACCACCATCGAGCTGTGCAACCTCACCGAGGTGCTGAAGGCCAAGGGCCTGCTCGTCGAGCACGCATAGCCAGGTAGCTGTGTAGCCTGACTGCCTTGACCGGCGCTGGCCATTACCTCGGGCGGGACAGGAATACTGTCCCGCCCGAGGCGTACTTAGGCTGCCGGGCTGCTCCTATCGGTGGGTTTCGTTACCCGCGCTCCCGGCGGACCGGTTTCACTCAACCCCTTTCCGGGCAGCCTGGTTCCCGGTAGCGGGGGTGCGGTGGAGCGGTAGGTGTGGCCGGTTGGGGTGGTGATTTCGAAGGTGTGCCGCGGCCCCGGTCGGGGTTGGGCTTTCCAGCCGGGGAGTTCTTTGGTGTGGTTGCAGGCTTCGCACAGTCCGGCGCCGTTCTCGAGGGATGTTGGACCGTCATCGTGCCAGGGAGCAATGTGGTCGTGGTGGCGGATCGGGGCGTCGCAGTAGGGCGTCCGGCAGGTGTCATCGCGGACCTGGATGAAGCGGCGCAGCGGTGCCGGGAAAAGCCGCCGTTTTGAGTCCATGGCCACCAGGTCACCGGTTTCCGGTTCCGTGTAGAGCCGGCGGAGCCAGACCTTCAGGTCTTTCACTGCGTCGTTCGCGGTACCTTCTCGTTGCCCAGTTTCGTGTGCTTCTTCCTGGTTGACGAGTTCCCGCGCCCAGCCAGCGGGGACGGTGCCGTAGCCTACGAGTCTTGCTGGTTCGCGGTCGGCTTGGAGCAGGGTGCGGTCGGTCATGACGAGGTTTACCTCGATGCCGGTGATGCCGCCGGGGGTGCCGGTGGTGCGTTCGACGAGGGTGTCGGCCATGGCCTGGGTCCGGGAGCGCGGGTCACCGGCGGCTTTGAGGGCGTCGGCCTGCCGGGTCAGGGCAGCGTAGACGGCGACGCCCTGGTGGGCGGGCAGCAGTGCGGTCAGGTAGGTCATGCAGTCCGGGGCCGGGCGCAGGCTCACGCCCCGTTCCGATGCGGCGTGACTGGCGCGCTGGGTGACCGAGCGCGGGTCCCGGCGGGTGGCGGCGGCCTTGACGGCGGCGATGACGCCGCGGGTCCCGACCCCGTTGAAGGTCCCCGTATCCGCAGCGAGTTCCTCATCGACGGCGGTCCGGTCTTCGACGGTCAGGACGGCGGTTTCCTTCACAACGTACATGGCGCGCTCTTCGTTCAGCTGACCGGTATCCAGTGCACCGAGGGTGTGGGGCATCTCGGTGACCAGGGCCTTGGCCATGCCAAGGAGCCGGCCGCCGCGGTGCGGGGACTCGCCCCGGGCCAGGGCGATCTGCTCGGCCACGCCCAAGTTGTCTTCTTTGGGGCGTCTCTTGCCCAGCTCCTCGGCAGCCAGGGTGCTGCCGTTAGCCATCCCCGGTCTGGTCTCGGCGCCAGGTGCAGCTTGTTCCTGGCGCTGTTTGGCTTCGAAGGCGACGGCGAGCCTGGCCTGTTGCCCGGCGGCCCAGCATTTGAGGTCCTCCAGCGCCCTGGTCTGGTCGATCAGCCCGGGACCGTCGGCGGTGAGGTCGACCGGCAACAGGGCAGGTGCCGCAGCGATCCGGTCCGCGACGGCTGGCCGCGGCGTTCCGGTCCTGGGCGTATCGGGGCCCGGGGCGTCGCCGTCGTCAGGCAGGACATCATCAAAAGGGATGCTCCCATACTGCAGTTCGGGAAACGGGTCCTCCGGAAAAGATTCCGGATACTCATCGTCGAAGGGAACACCGTCGTCCACGAACTCAGCTGCAGGCAAGACTTCGTCATTGAACCAGCCACCAGAGAACCAGCCGTCGGGAACCGCGGCAGCATCCAGGTCGTCGCCGCGCGGCGCCGCTCCCGTCAGTGCTGGATTCCCGATGACCTCCATGAACACAGTCTGCCAAGGGGTACCGACATTTAAGGGCCCATCAGGCACCAGACGCGAGCGGAATCGAAAAACATTTTTGATCCACGCGGGAACGACAACTCGGTAGCAGATGAGGGCGTCCCCAGCCCTGAGAACGCCCTGATCTGCCACCCAGTTGGGCGCCGGGGAGACAGGAGCCGCCGGGTCAGGAGCAAGCCGTCCTCAAAACGTACTGACAATCTTGCCGAGCTGCACTGCGGCGGCGCGCAGTTTCTCGACATACAGGTCGACGCTTGTGGACTTCATTCGCTGCGAGAGACCTGACACAGCCAGGCCTGAGACGAGCTTCCCTGCTTGGTTGCGAACAGGTACTGCCACCACGAACAGTCCTTCTTCAAGTTCCCCGTCAAGTGTGGCAAAGCCTTGGGAACGCGTCTTGTCCAACTCCGCGAGCAATGCTGTGCGGTCGGTGATGGTGAAGGGAGTCATCGCTTCAAGGCGCTCCGGGAGCAGGGCACGGATCTCGTCATCGTCGAGGTTTGCGAGCAAGACCTTCCCCGTCGCAGTCGAGTGCAGGGGAAAGCTGCGGCCCACATACTGCTGGGAAAGAGCAAGCAAGCGGCTACCGGACGCCTGTGCGATTGTTTCCTGGGTCGTAGGGCCGGTGAACATCACGAATTCTGCGGACTCATTAAGATCTTCCGCCAGGCTTCCCAGCACCAACTCAACACGGGGGAGAATGCCTCGATAGGGGTCCGCGAGGCGCCCGAGCTGGGCTGTCCGCCAGCCGAGCTTGAAAGTGCCGCCATCGCGGGCGAGGAGCCCCGTATGGGCAAGGCTTAGCAGGATCCGAAACGTCGTGGGTCGGGGAATGTCCGTCTCGATAGCGAGTTCTGCCGCACTGGCCCCCTCAGGGTGCCCGCCTGCGGCGATGAGCAGTGACGCCGCCCGGAGTGCGGACCGATTCATCGCGTCAACATCTGAGTTGGAATCGGTCTCTTCGTTCATTTATGCCGCCTGTTCGTGGGTGCTGCTCACGTCGGTTCTGCTTTCCATCCTAGGGATAATGCCGGATGGAGGCTCACACCCCTCCGCACTCGACTTTACCGGGCTATTGTCAGGCGATGAGCCTCATGTGAAAATGAACATCATGTCCACTAATTGAACAGAAGGATGACTCTTGGCGTTGCTCAAACAGTGCTCACACTCCAGGAATTCTTTACGAAAGGATCGAAGATGACCCTGCCCGCCACCATGGCTGCTGTGCTTCTGACCGGACACGGCGGCCTCGAGAAACTTGAGTACCGCACCGACGTGCCCGTGCCCCGGCCCCGTGCTGACGAGGTGCTGATCCAGGTCGAAGCCGCCGGGATCAACAACACCGACATCAACACGCGCATCGGCTGGTACTCGAAGGCCATCAGTGGCGATACCAACTCGACTGCAACAAAAGGCGCGAACGAGCCGGATGACGACGATGCCTCCTGGTCCGGAGTTCCCCTGACATTCCCCCGCATCCAGGGCGGCGACGTTTATGGCCGGATCGTGGCCGTTGGTGACGATGTGGACCAGCGCCGGCTCGGCGACCGGGTGATCGTCCGCAACCTGATGCGCCACTACGTCGACCGCCGCCCCTACGAGTGCTGGACGTACGGCAGCGACTGCGACGGGGGTTTCGCGCAATTCGCGGTGGCCCCCTCCATTGAGGCCTACTCCATTCACTCTGATCTCTCATCCGAAGAACTTGGCGCGATCTCAATTGCCTACTCCACAGCGGAAGGAATGCTGCACCGGGCCGCGGTGGGTGCCGAGAAGGTCGTCATCACCGGCGCTTCCGGCGGGGTAGGCCTCGCCGCCGTGCAGTTGGCAAAGCTGCGCGGCGCCGAAGTCACCGCGGTCTGCTCGCCCAGCAAGGCCGACGTCGTGCGCGCAGCCGGGGCGGATCACATCGTGGACCGCGGGGAAAGCCTGACTGCGGCGCTCGGATCCCGCTTGATGGACGTCATTGTTGACGTTGTTGGCGGCGAGGGCGTCAGCGACCTTCTGGGCCTGCTGCGACGCGGCGGCCGGTATGCCATTGCCGGAGCCATCGGCGGTCCCATCACGGAGATCGACCTGCGCACGATCTATCTCAACGACCTCTCCCTGCTCGGATGCACGTTCCAGGAGGATGCAGTCTTCGAGAACCTGGTGCGCTATGTCAACAACGGCCAGATCAAGCCTCTGGTTTCAGGGATCTACCCCTTGGCCGAAATACACCGCGCTCAGGAAGACTTCATCTCCAAGAAATTCCCGGGGAAGCTCGTCCTCGTGCCGCCGCCGGTCGAGTCCTGATCGCCACTGCATCAATTAAACGAGAAGCAAAGGATTCAAGAACCGTATGAAAATCACTGAGATCGCGGTCTACGCCCACGACCTTCCGGTGCGAAATGGCCCGTACCGCATGTCACACGGCGAGATCTTCTCCCTCGATACCACTTTGGTACGGATAACAACCGACGTCGGACTCGTCGGCTGGGGCGAGGCCTGCCCGGTAGGACCGGTCTACGAGCAGCACCACGCGGCAGGCAACCGCGCCGCTCTAGCCGAGGTGGCACAAGGACTGATCGGCCAGGATCCCTCCAACATCGTGCTGCTCCACCGCCGTATGGACCAACTTCTCAACGGGCACCGCTACGCGAAAGCAGCGATCGACATCGCAGCGCACGACGTTACCGGCAAACACTACGGCGTCCGCGTTGCCGACCTGCTCGGAGGCGTGGAAACCGAACGAATCCCCTCCTACTACGCGCTGGCCGTCGACGACCCCGACGTCGTTGCGGACCGCGCAGCCGAAAAGGTAGCCGAGGGATACCCGCGGCTGCAGCTCAAAGTCGGCGGACGTCCGGTTGAACTTGATATCGAGACGATCCGCAAGGTGTGGGAACGGGTGGGAAACCGGGGCATTGGCCTCTCAGCTGACGCAAACCGCGGCCTCATAGTGCGTGACGCCCTGCGGCTCAGCCGGGAATGCCCCGACATCCCGTTCATCATGGAACAGCCCTGCAACACCCTCGAGGAAGTGCTTGCCCTGCGTGAACGCGTGAACCACGCGATCTACCTCGACGAAATCACCACTGACCTCGTAAAAACCGTAGGCGCCGTGGCGAAGAGCCAGTGTGATGGATTTGGTTTGAAAGTTACCAGGATTGGCGGCCTGCACCCCGCCTCGGTCATCCGGGACGTGTGCGAGGCGTACACCACGCCGCACACCTCCGACGACTCCTGGGGCGGGGACATCATCGCCGCAGCCTGCGCGCACCTTGGAGCCACGGTGCGACCGGAGCTCAACGAAGGCACCTGGGCCGCCCAGCCCTACATCGAAGGCAGCTATGACCCTCGGGGCGGAATAAAAGTCGACGGCGGACACATACGTCTGCCCGAAGGTCCCGGACTCGGGATCGAGCCGGACGAAACCCTCTTCGGCGAACCCGTAGCAGTATTCGCCTGAAGACATCATCGGAGCGTTGCCGGGCCGTTATACGCGGTGGGGGACCGGGTAGGACGGGGCGCCGAAGACGGCGTCCTCCAGATACCAGACCGTCGATCCCCCGCCACTCACCGGCATGATGCTGCCCTCAAAGACGAAAATCGGATCAGCGGACCGGTCCTCCGGGCGCCAGAAACCATTGGTGGGGCAATGGGACCCGGTTTTCGCCACAAGGCGCAGGCTCGGGTCGGTGGTTCTCCGGATGGTGCTGATCTTTTTCATGGCAGGCTCCCCGTTGATTGTTTGCGGAATATGTTCATCCGCAATTTCTAGGCTCGCTGCCAATATTAGAATCCCGGGAAGCCGGTTACTAAGACAAATGATGAGTGCCCTAATAAGCGGAACCTATGAACCGCTATCGGCCGTACTTATCGTTGAGCATTTCCTGCAGCATTTCCTTCAGCACCAGGAGCACGGCCGAGGCGGCCTCCGAGAGGGGATCGTGGTCGGGCGTGCACAGGGCGATCTTGCACTGCAGTGCGGGATCCACGATCCGCAGGACATTAAAGTCCTCCTCGTGGAACAGGGCGTCGGCGGCCGATTTGGGCATGATGGTGGCACCGAGGTCGGCGCGCAGGAGCCTGGCGATGGACGGCACCGACTCCACCTCGCCCACGAGCTGGAGCTTCAGTCCCTTGCTGTCGAAACCCGCCTCCACGGCCTGACGGAGCGTGTGGATCTTTTCGGGAAGGAAGAGCCCCAGCCGGGCCACCTCCTCCAGCGTGACCTCACCGTTCGTGGCGTCTATATCCGTACGGGCGGCGTTGACCACCAGGTGCAGGTCCTCGACGATCATCGTGGTGAAAAGGACCCCGCGGATGGGCCCCGGCTCATAGATGAGGGCCATGTCCAGCCGGCCGTTCTTGATCGCTTCGCTCAGGACGCCGCCATAGATCTCGGTGGCGTGCAGGACGATGTCCGGGTACCGCCTGGCGACTTCGCTGATGATCTGCGGGGTCAGGCTGGACGCCATGCTGTAAGGCGCAATGGCAATCGACACACGGCCCGACGGCGCGGCCCCCGACTTGGCAACGTCTGTCCGGGCCTGCGCGACAAGCCGAAGGATGGACTGGGCGTGGCGGTACAGCGTGTGCCCGGCGGCGGTGGGCTGAACGCCCTGCTTGCTGCGGATCAGCAGCCGCTGCTTGAGCTCGTTCTCCAGCGCCGAAACCTGCTGGCTCAGGGCCGGCTGGGCCACGTGCAGCGCGGCCGCCGCCTTGGTGATGCTCCCCGAGTCCACGATCTGTACGAAGTACGCAAGCTTCCGGGTATCCACGGCCGCCCTCTCTCATCGCGGCGTCCTGGACCCAGAAGGTCATAACGGGTTGCTATGCAGGGATACGCAATAGGTCTTTGTGTGATCCGCATCGCTGACACTAGGTTGAAACCAGAACGCTATTTCATTAGGCCTACATTCTATCCCGTCGGGTGACATGCGATTTCCTGATGGGGCCAGATGCATTTTGCATAAAAGCGGCTTTTGCCGAAATCACCGGCTTCTTTTACATTCCGGAAATAATCGCTCCATATCTTCAAAGCAATGAGACCGCACCACCCTTGGCGCGGATTCTCCTCAAAGGGAAAGGGACGGCAAATGCGAGCAGGTTTCACAGGCGCGGGTGTCCCGCAGGGTGCGGCCGGCGCGGCCGCACCGGTGGCAGCCAGCCCTGCACTCCGCCGCAGGGCGGGTCATAACCGGCTCCTATCCCGTGACACCGATTACGTCTTTGTGCGAGAAAAAACCCGATGCCACACTTTTTAGCAGAAGCCGGTAGCCCGGCAGTACCGGACCCGAGGACCTTCGCAGGGCCCGTTCGGACACACCTCATCACCAGCGCAGCTGATCCCTTTGCCCCCGCGGGCGGGACTGCTGCTAACCACCCCAGGAAGGCAGATAATGGGACCCACAGTTGATCTCGTAGCAGATCTCGGTGAAGGCTTCGGCGCCTACTCGATGGGCGACGACGCGGCCCTGCTTGAGGTGGTTTCCAGTGCCAACATCGCCTGCGGTTTCCACGCCGGTGACCCGGACATCATGCATGCCACGGTCGCCGAATGCGTCCGCCGCGGAGTCAGCATCGGGGCGCACCCCAGCTTCCCTGACCTGCGGGGCTTTGGCCGGCGCGCCATGGACCTGACGGCGGACGAGGTCCGCAACGACGTCCTGTACCAGTTCGGCGCGCTGAGCGCCTTCGCCGCCTACCACGGCACCAGCGTCGCCCACATCGCACCGCACGGCCGCCTGGGCAACCTGGTCGCCACCCGGGCCGACTATGCAGCAGCCGTGGCCGACGCCGCCGCCCGACTGAATCCCGGCCTCATTGTCCTGGCGCAGGACGGAGAACTGGCCTCCGCTGCCGCTGAACGGCAGCTTCCCGTGGGCATCGTCGGCATTGCCGACCGCGCCTATGAAGCCGACGGAACCCTCGTGCCCCGCAGCCACCCGGGCGCCGTGATCCACGATCCGGCCGCAATCGTGGAGCGCACCGTGCGGATGGTCTGCGAGGGGCTCATTGAAACCGTCGCCGGCACGGACCTGCCGATTGTTGCCGATACCGTCCTCCTGCACGGCGACACCCCCGGCGCGGTGCAGCTGGCCCGCCAGGTCCGCGCCGAACTGGAGAGCGCCGGCGTGACCATCGCCCCGCTGACCCAGGTGCTGGCCGCCAAAGAAAAGGTCGCCTGACATGGCTGCGACCCCAAATCCAACTCCGGTGGAGATCTTCGAGTCGGGGGATTCCGCCCTTCGCGTCGTCGCCTCCTCCGCTGACACGGAGGCCAACTGGAGCACTGTCCATTCCCTTGCGCAGTGGCTTGAGACAGCAGAGGCCGACGGCGTACACGGCGCAGTGCCCACCTACGACTCGCTGCTCGTGGAATTTGACCCGGGGGTCACCTCGGCGCGCCAGGTCCGGGCCTTTGTCCTCCTCGGCCTGCGCCAGCTCGAGCACACCGGTGCACCGGCCCGCACACCCCGCGAATTCAGCGTCCCCGTGGTTTATGGCGGCGAGTACGGTCCCGACCTGGAACGGGTTGCCGAGCACGAACAGCTTTCCGTGGAGGAAGTCATCGCGCTCCACACGGCCAAGTCCTACGTGATCCGCTGCCTGGGTGCCCCCGCAGGCTCACCTATGATGGACGGACCCGACTTCCCACTACCGGTTCCCCGGCTGAAGGATCCCCGGCTGTCCGTCCCTGCGGGTGCTGTTTCCGTTGCCGGCCGGCAAGCGGTGATCGCCCCGGCGGCGGCGCCCGGCGGCTGGTGCGTCATCGGGCAGACCCCGCTGACCGTCCTTGATGCCGCCAGCGAGCCGCTGGTTCCGTACCTGCCCGGCGACCGCCTGACGTTCCGCCAAATCCAGCCGGAGGAATTCGCGGAATACGCGGGCCGGAAGCTGGAGGCAGCACGATGAGCGGGTCACTGATCATCCAGCAGCCCGGAAACTCGGTGGTCACGGACCTGGGCCGCTTCCGCGGACCCCGGTTCGGACTTCCCGTCAACGGGGCCCTCGACCAGTTCTCGGCGAGGGCGGCCAACATCCTCGCCGCCAATGCGGACAACGCCCCGCTGCTGGAAATTACCGCCCTCGACTTCCGTATGCGTGCCACCAGCGACCTGCTCATCGCGGTCACGGGCGCACCATTGACTCTGACCGTTGACGGGCGCGAATGCCAGCAGTGGGAGCCGGTGTCTGTCCGTGCCGGGGAGACGGTTGCGGTGCGCCGCATCACCGGCGGCCTTCGCGCCTACCTCGCCGTCCACGGCTCGGTGGAGGCGCCGGCCCTGCTGGGAAGCTGCGCCCCTGATACGGTCATCGGCTTCGGCCTCCGGCTCTCCGAAGGCATGGAACTGAAGACGTCCAGGAGCGTCGGGCCCATCCGGCAGCCATACTTTGACCTTCCGCTGTTCAGGCTTGGGCTGACCCGGCCCGAGTTCAGCAGCAGGGCGGTCATTGACGTCACGGACGGTCCGGACGTCGACGAATTCGGTGACACAGCAGAGCTGCTGTACAACACCGAATACACCGTCAGCGCCCGGAGCAACCACATCGGGCTGCGCCTCGGCGGTGCCCTTCCCGAACGCCAGACGTCAGCAGAAGTGCTGTCCCGCGGCGTTCCGGTGGGAGCCATCGAGGTTCCGTCCAGGGAAGAACTGCTGGTGCTGCACCGCGGACGCGGCGTCACGGCCGGCTATCCCGTCCTGGCAGTGGTTACCAGCCGTTCCCTGGACACCCTTGCCCAGGCCCGGCCGGGACACACCATCACCTTCCGCAAGACCACCGTCCCCGAAGCCACAGCAAAGCATCGGGCGGCTTTACGGGAACTGGAGAACCTCCGTTCCCGAGTCAGCACAGTCTTCGCCCTCCTTGGCATCGGCAAAGAGCCCGGCTGGCCGGAACTCGCACCGGCAGCCGGCAGCTAAGGATCACCGATGACCTCCCCTCGGACTAACCCCAAGTTAGGAATGAAAATGTCTTCACCAACGCGTGCGGCCGTTCCGCAGCATGACCGCCTCGATGCGAGGCAGACCCGCAAGGTAGTGACCGCCGGCTGTGTCGGCATCTTCGTGGAGCTTTACGACAACGGCATTTTTGCCTTCATGGCCGGAACCCTGGCCCTCGTGTTCCTGGCGCCCGGCAACCCGGACAACGCCCTGCTGTTCGTCTTCGCCGGCTACGCCGTGTCCTTCTTCGTCCGCCCGCTCGGCGCAGTCGTCTGCGGCATCCTGGGGGACAAGATCGGACGGCAAAAACTACTGGTCTTTGTCATCCTGCTGATCAGCGTGGCGACGGCGGGCATCGGCCTGCTGCCTGCCTACTCGGCCATCGGTATCGCAGCACCGGTGCTGCTGGTGCTGCTCCGCATGATGCAGGGCTTCTCTGTGGGCGGCGAGGCCGCCGGCGCCATGACCTTCCTCGCCGAGCACGCCCCTGAAGGCAAGCGCGGCATCATCACCTCCTACGCCCAGATCGCCTCCTTCGCTGCCCTGCTCACCGGCACCCTCGTTGCCTACTCCATGTCCCCGTGGCTCACCCAGGCAGCCATCGATGGCGGCGGCTTCGGTTCCTTCGCATGGCGCATTCCGTTCCTGGTAGCCATCCCGATGGGCGTCATCGGCTGGTACATCCGCAAGGCCATCAGCGACACCCCCAACTTCCAGAAGCTCAAGGAAGAGGGCGGCCTGTCCAAGAACCCGCTGAAGGAAGCCTTCGCTTCCGCCGAACACCGCCGCGCCATGCTGCTGGCACTGTTCATCCCGCTCATGAACGGCTCCGGCTACTACGTCCTGTTCTCCTACATGCCGACGTTCCTCAAGGGCAAGCAGCTCAACTTCACCATCGGCGAGGCCCTGCTGGTCACCGCCTGCAGCCTGGTGGTCATCTGCATCGCCATCCCGTTCATGGGTGCCCTCTCCGACCGCGTCGGGCGCAAGAAGGTCATCGCCGGCGCCGCCATCGCCATGGCCATCCTCGGTATTCCCGCCTACGCCCTGATCGCCACCGGCAACATGGCCCTGGCCATCCTGGGTGCCTGCATCATGGCCGTCGTCTTCGCCGGACACACCGCGGTGATCCACATCCTGATCGTGGAACTGTTCCCCACCCGGGTCCGCTACTCGGCCTACGGCCTGGGCTACAACATCTCCTCGGCACTCTTCGGCGGAACTGCCCCGCTGCTGATGACCTGGCTGATCTCCTCCACCGGCAATATCTACATGCCCGCCTTCTACGCCGTCATCACGGCGCTGGGCACGCTGGCGGCCGTCAGCACCGTCAAGGACCGGGCGCACCTGCCGCTGCGCGACGCCTAACCATTTCCACTGCACTGCAATAACCAGGAGACTTAAATGCCGTTTTCCGACTACTCAACCGCACTCGTCACCGGCGCCTCAACAGGTATGGGTGCCGCGATCGCCGAGCGCCTCGCCAAGCGGGGACTCACCGTCCACGCCGTGGCCCGCAACGAGGAGCGACTGAACGACCTGGCCGACAAGACCGGCGCCATTCCCCACGTCGTCGACCTGACTGACACCGCAGCCCTGACGGCCGCCGTCGGGAACCTGGAGGTCGACGTGCTGGTGAACTGCGCCGGTGTGTCCCGCCCGGGCAACATCCTGGACTCCTCGGAGAGCGACATCGACGAACTCGTGGACGTCAACCTCCGCGGCCTGCTCCAGCTGACCCGGCTGGTCCTGCCCGGCATGGTGGAACGCGACCGCGGCCACGTCATCAACATCAGCTCCATCGCCGGCCTGTACAACTTCTACGGGCACACCGTGTACCACGCCACCAAGGCAGCCGTGCACCAGATCTCGCGGCAGCTGCGCAACGACACCGTCGGCAAGCGCATCCGCGTCACCGAGATCTGCCCCGGACGCGTGGAAACCGAGATCTTCGGCCGCAACATGGGCGGTACGCCCGAGGCCATGGAAGAGGCGTGGAAGACGTACTACGAAGGCTACGAGTCCCTGACCACGGACGATATCGTCAACGCCATGGACTACGCCATCGAAACGCCCCGCCACGTGAACGTGGGCATGCTGGAACTCATGCCCACATTCCAGGTTCCCGGCGGGCTCACGTTCGACCGGCGCCAAGCTTAAAGCTCCCACAGGTGGGGCCGGCCGGACCGGCTCCACCCTGTTTCCCCGCTCCTCCCAATCGATAGGTTTTCCGATGCAAACAGTCCGCACCGTCAGCTTCCCCGACTCCCAGCTGCTCGCTGATCTCTCGCCCCTTCCCGAAGGGCTCAAGGGAGTGGTGTGGGACCTGAAATCGGATCCCGACGGCGGGACGCTGGGCGAGATCGACGGCGTCATCCTCCCGTACATCAACGCCGGTGCGGTTCTGGGATCCCTCGCCAAGGTTGAAAACCTGAAGTACGTCCAGACACAGTCCACCGGATACGACGGCGTGATTGAGGCTGCCGGTCCGGCGGCCGGCGTCGCCAGTGCCTCCGGCGTGCACGCTGCGGCGACGGCGGAACTGGCCGTGGGCCTGATCCTGGCCAAACTGCGCGGCATCGACCAGGCCGTCCGCGACCAGCAGCACGGCCTGTGGCGGCCGGAGCGCCGCCAGTCCCTGGCCGACCGGCGCGTGCTGCTGCTGGGCGTGGGCGGGATCGGGCACGAGATCGCCCGCCGGCTGGAGCCCTTCGAGGTCACCGTTACCCGGGTGGGCAGTTCCGCCCGTACTGACGAGCACGGCGAGGTCCATGCGTCCAGCGAGCTGACTGCACTGGCCGCCACGCACGACATCCTCGTCTCGGTGCTGCCGCTGAACGAGCAGACGAACCAGCTGATCGGTGAAGAGGTCCTCGCGTCCCTGCCGGACGGCGCGCTGGTGGTGAACGTGGGCCGCGGCCCGGTGGTGGACACGGACGCCCTGACCAAGGAAGTACTGTCCGGCCGCCTGAACTGCGCGCTCGACGTCGTCGATCCCGAACCGCTGCCGCAAGACCACGCGCTGTGGTCCGCGCCCAACGCCCTGATCACGCCGCACGTGGGCGGCAACGCGTCAGCCTTCGAGCCGCGGATCCTGAAGCTCCTCCGGGAGCAGCTCGAAGCTCTGGCCGCAGGCCAGGCCCCGGCCAACCTCGTACAGCGCGGCCCCTTCTAGGACAAGCGCCTTTCAAGGACCACTCTCCAATCAAGCGCGAACGTACACTTGTGGCCCCGAACAGGGCCGCAATTGGGGCCACAAGTGTCCGTTCGCGCGAAAGCCGCGGCCTGCCGGGCCCTACTACAACGAACAACCATTGCGCACACAGCGCAGGACCGCGGCGAAGGAGCTGCTCTTTTTCATGACTTCACTTTTTGATTTGACCGGGCGGGTTGCTTTGGTGACGGGTTCGAGCCGGGGGATTGGTAACGCCCTGGCGCGGGGGTTGGCTGACGCGGGCGCGACGGTGGTGTTGAACGGGGTGGATCCGGAGCGGTTGAAGGCTGCGGAGGCATTGATGGCTGCGGATTATGCGCCGGGGCGGGTGCACAGTGTGGCGTTTGATGTCACGGACGACGCCGCAGCCCAGGCGGGGGTGGCGTGGGTCGAGGAGCACGTGGGCCCGTTGGAGGTCCTGGTGAACAATGCCGGGATCCAGCACCGGGTGCCGATGCTGGAGCTGGACGTGGCGGACTGGGAGCGGGTGCTGTCGACGGACCTGACCAGCGCGTTCCTGGTGGGCCGGGCCGCGGCCCGGCACATGGTGGCCCGGGGGCACGGGAAGATCATCAATATCTGTTCGGTGCAGACGGACCTGGCCCGGCCCACGATCGCCCCGTATGTGGCGGCGAAGGGCGGGCTGCGGAACCTGACCCGGGCGATGACCGCGGAGTGGGCCGGTTCCGGGCTGCAGATCAACGCGATCGCGCCGGGGTATATCCATACGGAGATGACGCAGAACCTGGTGGACGATGAGCAGTTCAACGCCTGGATTCTGGGCCGGACTCCGGCTGCGCGGTGGGGCACGGTGCAGGACCTGGCCGGCCCGGCGGTGTGGCTGGCCTCGTCCGGGTCTGATTTCGTGAACGGGCAGACGATCTTTATCGACGGCGGAATGACGGTGGTGGTCTGATGACAACGGCGAACGGTACAACAACACACAGCACAGCAGAAACAGCAGCAGCACCAGTGGAAGCGGAACTGCCGGCCTCGGGTCCGGCGGTGGTGGCGCACGGCAAGGGGATCTGCGGATCGATGACCTCCCGGTCACAGCGCCGGGGCCGGGTGAGACGGTGGTGGAGGTCCTGTACGGGGGGATTTGCGGGTCGGACCTGCATTACTGGCTGCACGGCGCGGCCGGGGAATCGATCCTGAAGGCGCCCCTGGTCCTGGGGCATGAGATCAGTGGCCGGGTGGTGCGGGCCGCGGCGGACGGGACCGGCCCGGCGGCGGGGACGCCGGTGGCGGTGCACCCTGCGACCCCGGGCCCGGGGGACGGGACGGTGAAGTACCCGGTGGAGCGGCCGAACCTGTCGCCGGGGTGCACGTACCTGGGCTCGGCGGCGCGGTTCCCGCACACGGACGGGGCGTTCAGCCGGTACGTGAACCTGCCGGTGCGGATGCTCCGCGCCCTGCCCGAAACCCTGGATCTGCGGACCGCGGCGCTGATCGAACCGGCCAGTGTGGCGTGGCATGCGGTGTCCCGGGCCGGGAGACGTCACCGGCAAAACCGCCCTCGTGATCGGGTCCGGTCCGATCGGGGCGCTGACCGTCGCCGTGCTCAAACGCGCCGGGGCGGCCCGGATCGTCGCCGTCGACATGCACGAAAAGCCGCTGGAGATCGCCGCGGCCGTGGGCGCGGACGAGGTCCTGCACGCCGGTGATACAGACGCGATCGCCGGAGTGCAGGCCGACGTCGTGATCGAGTCCTCCGGGAACCACCACGGCCTGGCCTCCGCGATCCAGGGCGCGGGCCGGGGCGGGACCGTGGTCATGGTCGGGCTGCTGCCCACCGGACCCCAGCCGGTCCTGATCTCCCTGGCCATCACCCGCGAACTGGACCTCAAGGGCTCGTTCCGGTTCAACAACGAAATCGACCAGGTCATCACCGCCCTCGCCGACGGCACCCTGCACATCGGACCGGTCATCACCCACGACTACCCCGTCACCGACGCCCTCCAAGCCTTCGACACCGCCCGCAACTCCGCCCAATCCGGCAAAGTCCTCCTCAACTTCGGAGCAACATCATGATCACCAACCTGCCGCCCCTGGTTGTCATGGGCGTCTCCGGCTGCGGCAAGTCGACCATCGGCGCGCTGCTGGGCGAGCGTCTGGGCGTTCCCTTCTTTGACGGTGACGACTTCCATCCGCCGGCCAACAAGGCCAAGATGGCCAGCGGCACGCCGCTGAACGACGAGGACAGGGCACCCTGGCTCGCGGAAATCGGGACCGCGCTGGCAACGCCCGGTGACGGAGCAGGCACGCGCATCATCGCCTGCTCGGCACTCAAGCGGAGCTACCGGGACCTGCTCCGCAGCCACGCACCGGAGCTCGTGTTCATCCACCTTTCCGGCGCGGAAGCCACCATTGCAGGCCGGATCAGCGGCAGGGCGCACGAGTATATGCCCAGCAGCCTCCTTGCCTCGCAGCTTGCAACGCTGGAGCCGCTGGGCCAGGATGAAGCCCACATTTCCGTGGATATCCTCGGCGACCCGGCGTCGCTGGTGGACGGCATTGTCCGTCAACTGGAACTGGCCGAACAGGATGTACTGGCCACTACGGCCGGCAGCTAGACCTTATTGCTGCGGTGGGAGTCCGGTGCCGGCGGGCTTGGTGAGCGTTAGCTCCGTGTGCACTATGACAGTGGAACACTGGAATTGCACGGTGCAGCTCTGCAAAAGGAGCGTGGCTGCGGCCGTCCCTTCATCGAATGCCATCACGGTTGGAACCACGCGCAGGGTGACGGTTTGGGACTGTTTGGTGCAGCTGATCTGGTCACTTCCGATGCCGGAGGCGATGCGCCCGTCGCTGACCCGTTGGCTGAGCTGGACCAGGGGAACGGCCATGATCAGGCCGGGGTCCGTGTCGCACGTGAAGGTCACGGGGATATCCACTGCGGCACCATCCGCCACGAGGACCCCGGGACCTGCCTCCAGCGTGCCGGGAGTTGCGTGGGCGGGGGCGGCGACGGCCATGAGACCGGCGGTGAGAACGGCGGCGGCGAGGCGGCAACTGGTGCCTAACATCAGGTACTCCCTTGTATGGAAACCTTGAATGGAAGCAGGGCGTCACGGGTTCCCGCAGCGGTACCGGCGGGTCGCCGGGCGCCTGGTTACGGGGCCACGCCAGTGGAGGTCATGGCCCCTGACGGCAGCGCCTGCCGGGCGCTGCCCGATGCGGCCGGAAGTCCGGCTGGCCGCACAATACTCACGTATTTGTGGAGCTGGCAAGAGCCAAAAACAAAGGGAGCGGACGACGGCGGGACCTCCCGCCGTCGTCCGCTCCCTTTTGTGCTGTTCAGCGCTACAGACTCAGTGCCAAAGCCCTAGGGCAAACTCCGCAATCACCGTGGACAGCAGGAACGATGCGGTGATGGCGACGAGGCCCACCGGGATGATCTTCCAGCCGATGTTTCTCAGGAGCGGGATGTCCTTGCCCAGGGACAGGCCGGCGAGCGTCAGCATGACCGTGGCGATCGACAGGAAGTCCACCGCCTTGATGGGCCCGTTCAGCGCCCCGGCTGCGAAGAACCAGGGGCTGGAGATGTAGGCGCCGATGGTGGTGATGTAGACGATCGCCGAGATCTTCTTGGTGAGCTTGGCCAGGGCAATGCTGACCAGCACCAGCGCGAGCATGATGGCGTACCCGGCAACGATGGTCAGGCTGAATCCCTTGGCCGCGATCGAGGCCGTGCCGATGCCCAGGACCGTGAGGACCGAGAGCGAGAGCCACAGCGGCAGGTGCATGGCGGCCGAGGATTCGGCAACCCGTTCGCGGAACCGGCGGTTCTCTTCGGCCTGGGCCTCCGCTGCAGCGTCGGTATCGGCGAGCTCGGCGCCGGTGTGCTGCGACGGGGCGCCGGCCGTGACCGCTGCCTCCTCCCGGGTCTGCTTGCGGGTCAGCGCCCGGTAGAAACGGTCCGCCAGCGGCAGGGCAAGGTAGATGCCGACGTAGACGCCCAGGATGGTGGTGATCAGGTTGGAGATGGCGGCCATGCCGAGGATGGCCTCCTGGTCGCCGGGGTAGGCGGCGATGATGCTGGCCGAGGAGGCCGCCATCATGGATCCGGACCCCACGCCTGCGCCCATGGCCAGGGCCAGGGGGTCGAAGATCTTCCAGTTGGAGATGAGGGAGGTCAGCAGCGTGATGTACACGGCGCCGAACAGGGTTCCGAACACGTACATGGCCAGGACGCCGCGGTACTGGTCGGAGTCGGGGCCGTACTTTTCGGAGACCATGGCGAAGGACGGCTCCCGGTCAAGGGAGAACGTTGCCCCCACGGTGGCCTTGCCCATGCGGAGCAGGACGGCGAGCGGCAGTGCCAGCGCGATGGTGCCCAGCAGGTGCCCGACCTCCTGCAGCAGCAGTGCAGGACCGGCCTTGAGCAGGGTGGGCAGGCTGGGGCCGATGTTGAAGGCCAGCCGCGCCACCAGGAGCAGCACAGCCACACCGACCAGGGCGGCGGCCACGCGCTGCAGGTCCAGTCCCAGGGGCTTGAACTTCTGGACCGAGACCAGCAGGCCGAGGATAAGACCCCAGACCATGGGGAAGATGACGATCGCGCCGATGCCGACGTCGATCTTGGCCTGGCCGATCAGCTGGACCGCCAGGGCAATGACAAAGGCCAGCGCGGCGATGGGAAGCGTCAGCCGGGCACCAGCCCGGTCTGTCCGCGCGGGTGTGGTGCTGGTGCTCATGATGTGCCTTCCTGTGTAACCGTCTGACGGCGGTAAGCCGCTTTGATCAGGCGTGCCCTTTCGGTGGGTGTGGTGGCCGCGGCGGCGACGGTCCAGGCGAGCGCGGTGGCTGCCTCGGACATCACGGCGTAGGCCTCCTGGGAGTCTGCCAGCGCGGCGAAAGCGTGCGAGTGAATGGGAACGTCCGCGCCGGGAATGCTGAGCCAGGGGTGCAGGCTCGGGATGACCTGCGAGATGTTGCCCATGTCCGTTGAGCCGCCGCTGATGCCTGCCGACGGGGAGGTGTCCTTGCCGAACACGTCCATGGCCTCGGTCCAGTGCGCCGCCAGGGCGTCGTCCTGGATCAGGGGTTCGTACAGGGGTTCCGTGTCCTCGATGGCCAGTGTGGTGCCCGTGGCGAGGGCCGCCCCTTCGAAGCAGCGGCGGACGCGTTCCAGCAGCGCCTCATATTCCTTCAGGGTGAAGGCCCGGCATTCGAACTCCACCACCGCCCGTTCCGGAATGATGTTGGTGACGTGTCCGGCCTCTGCGACATAGAGGGCAACACGGTGGTCGCCGGGGATCTGCTGGCGCAGCAGGCCGACGGCGACCTGGCTCAGCACCGCGGCGTCCGCGGCGTTCACGCCCTGGTGCGGGGCAGCTGCCGCATGGGCTGCCTTGCCCGTGAACGTCGCCCGGTAGCGGCCGACGGCCTGGGCGCTGGTGCCAGCCGGGTTGTACGTCACCCCGTCCTGGACCGGGTGGACCATGAGGGCGAGGCTGACGCCGTCGAAGGCGCCTTGTTCCAGCAGGAGCGACTTGCCGCCGCCGTGTTCCTCGGCGGGGGTTCCGATGGCCTTGAGGGTGATGCCGAGCTCGTCGACGAGCGGGCGCAGGGCGAGGGCTGCGCCCACCGAGGCGCCCGCGATCAGGTTGTGGCCGCAGGCGTGTCCGATATCGGGCAGTGCGTCGTATTCCACGCACAGGGCCACTACCAGGTCGCCGCTGCCGGCGGTGGCGGTAAACGCGGTGGGAAGTCCGCCTGTTCCGTGTTCCACCTCGAAGCCGCCCTCAGCGAGCAGGTCTGCCGCCGCCCGGGCGGAGTGGACCTCCTCGAAAGACACCTCCTTGAGGGCATGGATCTGCTGCGCCATGGCCAGGACCCGCGGTTTCCAGTTGCTGACGCCCTCCGCCAGCGCGGTGCGGTGGGCCTGCAGGGCAGGCGTTGGTTCGTTCAGTTCCATGGGTATGCCTGCCTTAGTAGGAGAGGGACGGGAAGGGGGCACCTGCCGCACGGGTCGGCACCCAGATGGCCTTGGTCTGCGTGTACTCGTCCAGGACACCGGGGCCGGACGAGCGGCCGTGGCCGGAGTCCCCGAAGCCGCCGAACGGCACCGCCACGTGGATGGTCTTGTACGAGTTGATCCAGAACGTGCCGGCCTTCACCTGGCGGGCAACGTGGTGAGCGCGTGAGACATCCGAGGTCCACACCGCGCCGGCCAGGCCAAAGTTCGTGTTGTTGGCCCTGGCGATGGCCTCGGCCTCCGTGTCGAAGGCGTCGGCCCCGACGACGGGCCCGAAGACCTCGGTGGTTTCGAGCCGGTTCTGCGGCGTCACGCCGTCGAGCAGGGTGGGCATCACCCAGTGGCCGCCGGACAGCGATGACCCGGCCAGAGCGTCGGGAAGCGTCCCGCCGGTAATCCGGCGTCCGCCGTCGTTCATTCCTGCCTCAATGAGCGAGGTGACGGTGGCGAACTGCTGGGCCGTGATGATGGGGCCCACCTCGGTGTCCGCGCTCAGCGGGTCGCCGACGCGCAGCCGGGCGGCGCGGTCCGCCACCAGTTCGACGAACCGGGCGTGCACGCTGTGCTCCACCAGGAGCCGTGAGCCGGCGACGCAGGACTGGCCGGCGCCGGAGAAGATGGCCGCGATGGCGCCGTCGGCGGCGCGTTCCAGGTCCGCGTCCGCGAACACGATGTTGGCGCTCTTGCCGCCGAGCTCCAGCAGTGCGGGGATGCCGGCCTGTGCTGCCGCGACGGCCACGCGCCGCCCGGTGGGGACGGAGCCGATGAAGCTGACTTTGCCGACGCGGCGGTCGGTGGTGAGGGCCGCGCCCACGGTCTGGCCGAGTCCTGCGGCCACGTTGAACACGCCTGCGGGCAGGCCGGCTTCATGCGCCAGCTGGGCGAGGCGGACGGTGGAGGCGGGCGTGAATTCGCTGGGCTTGATGATGACCGCGTTGCCGGCGGCCAGCGGGGCGGCGGAGTTCCAGCCGGCGGTGAACAGCGGCGCGTTCCAGGGCGTGATGGCGACGACGACGCCCCACGGTACGCGCTCGGTGTATGTGTGCCAGGGGCCGGGAACGGGGATGGTCTGGCCGGTCAGCTTGTCGGCCCAGCCGGCGTAGTAGCCGAACATTTCGGCGACCTTGGCGGCCTCCATCCGGGCGTCGCGGATGGGTTTTCCGGTGGTGGCGGACTCGAGGATGGCAAGCTCTTCAGCGTGGTCCTCCACCGTGCGGCTGACGTTGCGCAGGATGGCGGCGCGTTCGAAGCCGTTCAGCCCGGCCCAGGCGGCGGCGCCGGCCACCGAGCTTTCCAGGATGGCGTTGGCGCCCTCTGCGCCTGGGTCCGCGTACGTGGCGAAGGGCTCCCCGGTGGCCGCGGCGGTGAGCGTGATGCCCTCGCCGCTGCCGGGGACGGTGCGGCCGTCAAGGAATGCGCCCAGTCCGTTGGGGAATGCCGCGTCCAGGACGGCGCGGGCGGTGGCCGCGGAGGAGGAAGTGGGTGCTGTGGCGGTGCTCAAGGTGATGGTCCTCTGGTTTGTGTTGGTCGTTTTGCTCTGGGGGCCGTTAGGCGACTGGGCTTTAGGCGACGGCGGTGGTGGTGTCGTTCTTGGTTCCGGGTGCGCCCGCCGGGGTGATGGCCGGGGCGACGGTGCGTGCAATTTCCGTGAAGTCCGCGCGGGGGCCGAGGGCGGCGAGGGCTTCCTGCCACTGGCCGGCGACGGCGGCCAGCAGTGCCGGGTTTTCGCCGATCTGGGCGGCGACGTCGACGGCGAGGGCGGCGTCGCGGGCCATGAGCCCGAGCGAAAAACCGGAGTCGTGGGTTCCGGAGAGCACCCAGTTGGGGTACATGTTCGCGGAGACTTTGCTGCCGCCGGAAGCCTCGCTGATGCTTGCTGCCGCCTTGGCCGGATCGATGCCGTAGGCCTTGGCGACGCCGAGGGCCTCGCCGACAGAGACCAGGTTGGCCGCCGCCAGGACGTTGTTGAGGAGCTTGACCACGTTGCCGCTGCCGGGCCCGCCGATGTGGCTGTACTTGCCGCCCGTGAGTGCCAGCAGGACGGGTTCCGCCGCAGCAAGGGCGGCGTCGGTTGCCCCCACGAAGGCGCTCAGCGTGCCCGTTGCTGCGCCGTCGCGGCCGCCGGAGACCGGGGCGTCCACGAACGCTGCGCCCCGTGCCTCGGCCAGTTCGGCCAGCTGCTTGCTTGTTGCCGGTTCGGAGGTGGTGGTGTCAATGATCGCGATGGTCCCCGGTGCTGCCAGGAGCTGCGGGACCGTGGCTTCAACGACGCTCGCCGCAGGGAGGGAGAGGACCGCGTAGGGGGTGCCGGCCAGCTTCTCGATGCTGGCGGCGGTGGCGATCCCGGCCTCGGCTGCGGCGGTCCGTGCCGATTCGGAGGGGTCGAAGCCGGTGACTTGCCAGCCGGCCTGGTGCAGCGTGGCCGCCATCGCCCCGCCCATGGAGCCGAGGCCAATGACGGCGATGCGGCGGTCGGTGCTGGTGTTCATGAAGGTGCTCCTGGAAGAAAGTGTGCGGGAAGGCTTGTGTGCTGAAGAGGACTGCGGGTCAGTCGAGGTAAATGTCGAGGTCTTTCCACAGCTGCTGGGTGCGGCGGATCGCTGCGCGGCTCCGCTCCGGGTGGGCGGCCTCCATGCCTGCCAGCAGGCCGTAGACCAGTGAATTGGCGGCGGTGACGGACTGGAAGAAGGAGATTCCCTCCGAGGCCACCACCAGGAGGTGGTCGGCCACGGCTGCGAGGCGGCCGCGGCGCATGTCGGTGATGGCAACGACCTTTGCACCGGCCTGTTTGGCAGCCTCGGCGGTGACGATGATTTGCCGCATGGATCGCCACATGTTGATGACCACCAGGACGTCGCCCGGGCCCAGGGCGTTGGCGCTGGAGGCGAGGTGGACGGCACCGCGGTTCTCGAGGGTGATGGGATAGCCCATGGTCGAGCCCAGGTGTGCCATCACGCTTGCCGGCCCGGCGAAGGAGCCCAGCCCCAGGACGATGATGGACTTGGCCGCGGCCAGGGTGGCGATCGCCGCCTCGGCGTCGTCGGCGGTGTTGGAGTCCAGGGTCAGGCGCAGGTTCCCGATGTCGTGGTTGAGCGCATCATGCAGGGGACTGCGGTGTTCCCCGTGCTCGGTCAGCGTGTCCTCGGTGGAAATCATCACCAGGTAACGCGACCGCAGTTCCCGCTGGAGGTCCGGCCAGCCCCGGTACCCCAGGCGCTGTGCCGCGCGGACCACGGTCGAGTTGTTGACGTCGGCCCGCTGGGCAATCTCCGCGATGTCGGCGTACGAGGACAGCTGCGGGTTGCGGGCAATCACGTCGACAACCCGGGTCTGGGCTTTGGACAGCGGAACGTTCGGAAGCGCGTCGCCGAGCCACGCATGGGATGCGGGTGCGGCGGCGGTTCCCGTGCTGGTGTCCACTCCGGCCGTGTCGGGGTTCAAGGTCAGCCTCTTCCTTTGACGGGATCTGTTACTCGGATCACTCTGCAAGTTCGTTTGCGTCCAATGTACTCTGCAATTTGGTTTGCGAAAAGTGCTTTCCGGTTTGCCGGCTCCGAAACCCGGACCCAAGGCCCATTGCAGCAGCGTTAAGACCGCGCCACCATGAACTTATGAGCACCGAAACACCGGGCACAGGGGAGCTAAGCCTCCCGCAGGCGTTCCTCCTCCTGGCGACGAATGACAAGGACGGCGAGCCGGAAGTGCCGCCAAGCGTTCTGAAAGCCGGATTGGCCGGGGCGATCCTGGCCGAGCTGGACCTGCTGGGGGCAGTCCGCTTAGACGGAAAGTACGTGCGGGCGGTAGGTGAGCCCCCGCCGTCGGACTTCCGGCACCAATGGGAACTCATCCACGACAAGTCCCGGCCGCACAGTCCCCGGCGGTGGGTTGCCATGCTGGAAAACCGCGCCGAACTGCACCGCGTCTATGAGGGCATGGCGGCTCTCGGCGTCGTGACCCACGTCGGCGAAAAGCATTTGGGCGTCTTCAGGACCACCCGGTACCCGGAAAAGGACCATGTGCCGAAAGCGGCACTGTTGGCGAGGATCGAAGGCGTACTCAACGGATCGGCGTCGGACGCCAGGACAACGGCGCTGATTGGCCTGCTGCACGCGGCAGGGCTGATGGACAAGCTTTTCCCGGGCGCGGGTCCCGGCAGGCTCAGGGAGTTGACCGGTGAGCATTGGCCCTCCCGCGCGGTGCGGGACGAACTGCGCATGATCCGGCTCGCCGAGGCGGAAGCGGCCACGTAGCGGGCACTTGCGGAAAAACCCGGCCTGCTGATTTACTTCCCCCACGGTTCCTTAAGCAAACGGGTCCGAGTGCTGTAGCGCGCTGCTATGGGGGAGCACCATTCGGAGGATCAATGGCCGGGGAACACCGTGACGATCTAGTCATGCAGTCACTGCTGCTGGACGAGATCGGCCAGTCAGTGATCGGCATGGACGGCGACTGGCGCATCACCTATTGGAACCGCGCCTCAGAGCGTCTGTACGGGTTCGGCCGGGACACAGTATTGGGCCTGAAGATCTCGGATCTGGGAATCCTGGGAGCCGAGGCGCGGGGCCAGAACGCCACGGACCGGGAGATGGCTGGCAGGCTTGCCCGCGGCGGGGACTGGGCAGGCGAACTGTGGGTCCGCCACAGCACAGGCCGTGAGTTCCCGGTCCACGTAACAGTGAGCCGGATCAGGGGCCGGCACACCGTGCCGGTCGCGGTGGTAGCCATCTCCAAGGACATCACCGACCGCAAGCACACCGAGGCCATCCTGCGCAGGCTGTCCGCCATGGTCGAATCTTCCGGGGACGCCATCATCGGCGCCGATCTCAGCGGGAAGATCACCAGCTGGAACGCCGGCGCGGCGAGGATGCTGGGCTGGAGTTCCTGGGAGGCTGTGGGGCAAAGCCTCTCCCTGTTCACGGCCGACGACGGTCTGTACTTCGGCGCGGACGTCACCGCCCGCACGGGGAACGGGACGTTCATTACGGGTGTGGGCGCGAAGTGGCGCTGCAAGGACGGGGGAGTGATCGACGTCGAACTGACCGTGTCCCCCGTCTATGACCAGGACGGCGTCCGGGTGGGGGCATCGGCCATCGCCCGGGACATCACCGAGATCCAGCGGCTGAAGGCCGCCGCAGAGGCCGAACGGGAGCGGCTCCTGGCTGCCCAGGAAATTGCCCACGTCGGCAGCGTTGAACACACGGTTGCCACGGGGGAGACGTGGCACTCAGAGGAATTCGACCGGATCCTGGGGTTCTCCAAGGGGGACCGGAAGGACCGGGAAACCATTTTGGCGCGGATTCACCACGAGGACCGGGACCGGGTGCTGGAAGTGTGGGAGAACCTGGGGCGCGGCCTGGGCTTCGCAGATTTCGAATACCGGATCATCCGTCCCGGCGGCGAACAGCGGTGGCTGCATTCCCGGATCCGCAGTATCAACGGCGCAGACGGCAAGCCGATCCGGTTCCTGGACACGGTCCTGGACATCACTGACCGGAAAAAGGCGGAACAGATCCTGGAGTGGCGGGCCCGGCACGATGCGCTGACCGGCCTGCCCAACAGGTACATGGTCACCGAGGTGCTCCAGGATGTCCTGGACGGGGAGGCCCGCCCGGTGGTGATGTTTGTCGACGTCGACCGGTTCAAACTGATCAATGACGGCATCGGCCACGGAGCCGGCGACGCCATCCTGGTGCTGCTGGGCGAGCGGCTGAAGGCGGCCGTCCGGGCAGGCGACACGGTGGGCCGGTTCGGCGGCGACGAGTTCGTGGTGATCTGCGAGAACCTGCAGATGTGCGGTGCCCAGGGTCTGGCTGAACGGATACGGGAGGCCACCCGACAGCCGTTCGACGTGGACGGGCGGCAAATCTACCTCAACGTGAGCGTGGGAATTGCCCTGGCGGACGAGGAGGACACGGCCGAATCCATGCTGCAGGGGGCCGACGCCGCCATGTACCGGGCCAAGTCCGCGGGCGGGGATTCGTCGGCCATTTACGACGCGCGCATGGCCGGGCGGGCCACCGGACGCCTTGACCTCGAATCCGACCTGCGGCTTGCGCTGGAGCGCAATGAGCTGTCCCTGAACTACCAGCCGATCATCGACCTTTCCACCGAGGGCGCCGTCGGTTTTGAGGCGCTGCTGCGCTGGGACCACCATGAGCACGGCCCGATCATGCCCGACACCTTCATCCCCATTGCCGAGGAGACGGGCCTGATCCTGCCGATCGGCACGTGGGTGCTGCGCGAGGCAGTGCGCCAGGTGCAGCGGTGGCGCACGCAGGTTCCGGGGGCGGAGAACTTCACGGCGGCAGTGAACATCTCCGGGCGTCAGCTCGTGGCCAACGACTTTCCCGAGATCGTGGAGGCGGCCATCCGCGACACCGGGATCGACCCGGCCGCCGTCCACCTGGAAATCACCGAAACAGTGCTCATGGACCAGCCGGACCTGCCCAAGGAAACGCTGCAGCGGCTGGCCCGCCTGGGCGTCGGCCTGTCCATCGACGACTTCGGCACCGGCTACTCGTCGCTGAGCTACCTCAAGTGGCTCTCCGCCCGCACCCTCAAGATCGACCGCACCTTCGTCGAGGAACTCGGCACCGACCCGCACGGGGCAACCATCATCGAACTGGTCCTCGGCATGGCGGAAAGCCTCCACCTTGATGTCGTGGCCGAAGGCGTGGAGACGAATGCCCAGCTCGCAGAACTCCGCCGGCTCGGTGTGCGCCTCGCGCAGGGCTACCTCTGGAGCCAGCCCCTGACGGCGGAGCGGATCCCGGCCTGGCTGAAGGCGCACCCCGGCAAGGTCCCCGCGGAGGAGTCCCTGCCGTCGGATGAGTCTTTCGGGAGTAGATTGGCAGCATGCAGGAGCGCAGACGCAAGCGCCGCTGGGTGATCGCCGCTGCCGCGGGTGCCGTTGTGGTGGCTTTGGGACTCGCGCTGTTCAAGCCGTGGCTGCTGTTCATCGACGTGCGGGTGGATGAGCAGCTTCCCACCGTTGCGGCCTCCACTGTTGGATCCTCGCCGTCGCCGGAGCGGACAGCCCCCTCCGCCACCGCGAAGCCGACTTCCGGAAGCCCCAGCACAGCGCCCGCCGGGCCGGTCCAGCTTGCCGAAGGCCGCCTGATCAGCCATGAACACGCCACCACCGGGACAGTCCGGATTGTCCGGCAGCCCGGCGGATCACGGGTCCTGACGCTGGAGAACCTGGACACTTCCAACGGGCCGGATGTGCACGTCTGGCTCAGCGCCGCCGATGTGGTGGAGGGAACAGCGGGATGGTTCACGGCCGGCTCCGCCGAACACTATGACCTGGGCCTGATCAAGGGGAACCAGGGCAACCAGGTGTACGCGATCCCCGACGACGTCGACCTGAGCCGGTACCGGTCCGTGGACCTGTGGTGCGTCCAGTTCAGTGTTTCTTTCGGGGCGGCCCAGCTCTCACTTTGAACCTGCTAGCGGGAGACGGGTTCCTTCGCCTCGAGGAGCGCCAGTTCGTGGCGGCGGGGAAAGCCTTCCCAGTCGCCGGGGACCAGGCATGCGAAGGCGCCGGTGGCCGCGGCGGTGCGCATTCGCTCTTCAGGCCCGCGGCCTTCCATGAGTTCGGCCAGGTAGCCGGCCACAAAGGCGTCACCGGCGCCGACCGTGTCCACCACCGAGACGGCAACAGCCTCCTGGCGGAACACCGTTCCCTCTACCAGCGCGAGGGCCCCGTCGGCGCCGAGCTTGATCACGGCCTGCTCCGGCCCCAGGGCTGCAATCCTCTGGGCAAGCTCCTCAGGATCACCGGGGCCGACGGCGATGGCTGCCTCGTCCTCGCCGGCGAACACGATGTCCGCCAATGGAATGATGTCGCGGTAGACACTGCCCGCACCCTCCGCGGACCAGAGGTTCCCACGGAAGTTCAGGTCGAAGGACACGGGAACACCCGCAGCCCTGGCCACACCGATCGCATGCCGTAGCGTCGCCTCCGCCTGGGCGGACAGGGCGGGCGTGATGCCGCTGGCGTGCAGCAGCCCAGCGCCGGCAATGAGCGCCTCGTCAATGTCGGACGGTGCAAGGCGGGATCCGGCGCTTCCGGAACGGTAGTAGCTGACGCGCTGCGCATCGGGCGTCCGGCGCTCCTTGATCATCAGCCCGGTGGGGGCGGACGGGTCGACGGCGATCCGCACATCCACGCCCTCCGCCCGGATCTCGCGCTCCACGAGCTGGCCCAGGGAATCCGCTCCCACCCGTCCGCACCAGACGGACTGGACGCCGAGCCGGCGCAGTCCGATGGCGACGTTGGATTCGGAGCCGCCGATGCCCAGGCTCAGGGTGGAGGCGTGTGCCAGCGGTCCCACCTGGTCGGCACGCATCAGTGCCATGGTCTCGCCGAAACTCAGGACGTATGGCGCATCATCCGCCGGAATGCCGGCGCTCATTTGCCGGCCTCCAGCTGTTCCGCGGTCCGGTCGATCAGCTCGCGCACTCGCCGTGCCCTTGCGGTGAGATCCTGCAGGTCGCCGCCCTTGAAGGCGTCGCCCAGCAGCGGCCCGCCGAGGCTGACGGCCAGCGCTCCGGCCCTGATCCACGCAGGTACGTCCTCGATGTTGACGCCGCCGGACGGGATCACCTCGATGTCCGGGAACGGGCCGCGCAGCTGTGCCACGTAGCCGGCGCCGACAGTGGAGGCCGGGAAAACCTTGACGGCGGTGGCCCCAAGTTTCCAGCCGGTGTGCAGCTCGGTGGGGGTCAGGCCACCCGGGTAGACCGGAACGCCGCGCTCAACGCAGGCGGCGATGACGCCGGGATCCGTGACCGGTGTGACGATGTAGGCCGCCCCCAGTTCGAGGGCCGTCTGGGCTTCCGAGGTGTCGGTGACCGTGCCGACGCCGATCTCGAGGGAGTTCCCGAAGCGCTCGCGGAGGAGGGGCAGTTCGTCCCAGACGCCGGGGGTGCTGAGCGTGAGCTCGATGCTCAGCACGCCGCCGCGCTGCAGCGCCTCGATGACCGGCGCGTAATCCGAGGCGTGGCGGGCCCGGAGGACGGCAACGGCCCGGGTGTCGCGGAGAACTGCGGACGGGGCCGGCCGGGACACCGTGCCGGGGCTTTCGAGGCGGAGCATGGGATTCCTTTGGAGTTGGCGGGCGTGGGTAGCGGGGGAGAACTGGCAGTGCACGACGGCGGGTGGGTGCCGCCGTCGTGCACGGCCAGTTAGGGACTGTGTTGGTTACTTCGCAGTGCGGGCGGCTGCCAGCTCAGCCGCCGCGGAAGGGGTGGCGACCACACCGCCGTCCCGGCGGGCGTCCTCCGGATCTGTGAGATCGCGGTTGAGGGTCTCCGGGGAGAGCCGGGTGGCGATGAAGCTGACGAGCATGGTGAGCGACATGTAGACGGCCACCGGGATCCAGGAGTTGCTGAAGAGACCCAGCAGTCCGGCGCAGATCATGGGTGCGACGCCGCCGCCAATGATCGAGGAGAACTCACGGCCCAGGGTGACGCCAGCGTAGCGGTAGCGGCTGCCGAAGATCTCCGGGAAGTAGCTCATGTGCACACCCACCACACCCTGGCAGGCCAGCATGAAGCCGATGATGATCACCATCACGATCGCCACGGGGGAACCGGTGGTCAGGAGCATGAAGGCCGGTGCCGGGAAGAGGATCAGCGCGCCGGTGATCAGCGAGACAACGCGCCGGCGGCCGATCTTGTCGGACAGGATTCCGAAGGACACCGCCGCGACGCCGCCGCAGAGTGAACCGATGAGCAGCACCGGCGGGATGAACTTGGGGTCCGTGCCGACGACGGTGATCAGGTATGACGCCATGAACACCTGGATGGTGTAGGACTGCGTGCTGACGCCAAAGTTCATGAGGATGACGCGCAGGACATTGGCTTTGCCGCTCCTGGCGACTTCCTTGAGCGGGGCGGGCGGCTCGGTGCGGGCCTGCTTGATCTCCTCGAACACGGGGGATTCATCGAGTTTGCGCCGGATAATCAGGGCGGCGACGGTGACGAAGATGCTGGAGAGGAAGACCAGCCGCCAGCCCCAGGTCAGCATGTCGTTCGGGGCCAGGGACTGGGCGGCGATCCACACCAGCGCGCCGAGTGCGGTGCCGGCAGCGGCGCCGACCATGATCAGCGAGGCCAGCTTGCCCCTCGTGCCGGGGGCTGCGGATTCGGTCAACAGCGTTGCGCCGCCGGACTGTTCCGCGCCAGCGCCGAAGCCCTGGGCTGCACGGCATACGCAGAGCAGGATCGGGGCGAGCAGGCCGATCTGCTCGAAGGTCGGCAGCACGCCGATGGCCATTGTGGCGCCGCCCATCAGGAGCAGGGTGACCACGAGGATCCACTTCCGGCCGAGGCGGTCACCGAAGTGGGAGAAGAAGATCCCGCCGAGCGGGCGGAACAGGAAGCCGACGGCGAAGGTGGTGAAGCTGGCGATCAGCGCCGCGGCGGGGGAGACATTGGGGAAGAACAGTTTGCTGAAGACGAGCGCCGAGGCGGTGCCGTAGATGACGAAGTCGTACAGTTCGAGGGTGGTGCCGATAAGGCCGGCGACGGCGGCCTTCCGGACCTTGCTCTGATCGATTTCCCCTGGGGGGACGTGTGCTGTGGTCATTTCCATACTCCTTTGAATGGATGCTGCAAGGGCTGAGCCTGGCGCCACGACCGCCGGGTTCCCTGTCCGAGCTTGCGAGGCTAGGGAGCGGTTGGGGAGGGTCGACAAGCTCAACCAGCGGGGTCAGTAGGTGATGAGTACTTTGAGGTTGGTGGGGTCGGTCACCGGTGCCGTGAGGGCGGCGGCGGCGTCTTCGAGCGGGAATGTGCTGGTGATGATGGACCGCAGGTCCACAGTGCCGGAGGAGGCGAGGTCGATCGCCGTCGGGAACGCGTTGGCGTAGCGGAATGCGGTGACGAGGTCGATCTCGTAGCGCTGGAGGAACCCGAGTGGGATGCCGTCCACCGTGGGCTTGGCCTGGCCGACGACGGTGGCCCGGGCTGCGGGTGCCAGGGTCTGGATGCCGTCTGCGAGGGCCCGGGTGTTGCCGGAGCATTCGATCAGCCGGTCCATGCCCGCCAGGTCCAGTGGAGTGGCTGCCGTGTTGACCGTGCGGGTGGCGCCGAACTTCGTGGCGACGGCGAGGCGGTCGTCGTTCACGTCGGTCACCACGATTTCCGCGGCACCCCGGGCTGCGGCGACCTGGGCAACCAGCAGCCCGATGGGTCCGGCACCGGTGATCAGCACGCGGTGGCCCCTCCGGATCTGCGCGCGTTCCACCGCCCAGACGGCGACGGCGAGCGGTTCGATCGCTGCCCCGATTTCCGCCGGGATGCTGGCCGGCAGCCGATGGACGGCGGCTTCCGGCACCACCACGTGGCGGGCGAACAGCCCGTCGGTGGGCGGGGAACCGAAGCAGGTTCCGGCCGGGCAGAGATTGTAGCGCCCGGACAGGCAGGTGGGGCATTCCCGGCAGGGCAGCGCCGGTTCGATGGCGACGGGGGTGCCGGCGGCGACTTTCGCGGCCGGCCCGGCGGCGATGACGACGCCCGCTCCTTCGTGGCCCAGGACGGTGGGCTGGCGCAGCACGTTGGTGCCGTTGCGGCCGTCGGCGAAATAGTGCATGTCCGAGCCGCAGATCCCGCCGGACCGCATCTCGACAAGTAGGTCGTTGGGGCCGAGGGCAGGCAGCGGCTTGTGTTCGATGCGCAGGTCGCGGGCACCGTGCAGCACGGCTGCCTGTGTGCCGGTGGGGAGCCCGGCAGTGTTCGTTGCCGGAATGGCTTGGGTAGTCATGGCGTGCTCCGTATGGTTTGAAGGGAGGCGGCGTGATCCAGGGCGGTGCTGGCTTCTGCGATGGCTGCCAGCGGGCCTGCCGCATGGATGATGTCGATGAACTCGCCGGTGCGCAGGATGAAGTCGTCGCGTTCGGCCAGTTCGTCGCCGAGGAGGTGGTGGTCGCCGAGAACTTTCCGCGCGAGGTCGGCGCCCGAGCGGGAGCCGGAGGCCAGACCGGCGAGCAGGCTGCGGGCCGGGTCCTCCATGGCGTGGGCCTGGGGGCCCGGATCGAACCCGGGCAGCGGGGCGATGCATGCGAGATACGCGGCGGTGGTGAGGGCCAGCAGCTGTGGCATCCGACCGTCGTCGAGCATCTGCAGTGCCGGCAGCGGGATGCGCTGCCGGAGTTTGACGGACCCGTCGGAGCCCACCTGGCTGGTGCGGTGGCCCAGGGCCGTGTTGCGCCAGCGGGAGAAGAGCTGTTCCTCATAGGCGTCCACGTCTACGCCGGATGGCACCGAGACGCTGGGCAGGTACTCGTTCCGCAGGACGGAGCGGGCGGCCAGTTCGATGTTCGGGTGTGAGACGGATTCCGGGATGGTGACGGCGCCGGTGAGGGCTCCGAGGTAGGCGATGAGGGAGTGCGTGCCGTTGAGCAGGCGGACCTTCAGCTGCTCGTAGCCGGCTACTTCATCGGAGAACACCGCGCCGCCGGCTTCCCACGTGGGGCGCCCGGCGATGAAGTTGTCCTCGACGATCCACATGGTGAACGGTTCGGCCGGCACCGGGATCCGGTCGTGGTAGCCGCGCTCGGATGCGACCAGTCTGCGGTAGTGGTCCGTGGTGGCCGGCACGATCCGGTCCACCATCGAGGAGGGGAAACTGGTGCGGGTGTCGATGAACGCGAGGGTCTCGGCGGCTTCGGCGGGCGGGAGCAGCGAGGCGAATTCGCGGACCAGCCGCTGCGTGTGGTGGCCGTTGTCGGCGAGGTTGTCGCAGCTGAGGATGGTCACCGGTTCGCCGTGGCTCCGGGACCGGTGCTGCAGCCCGCGGACGATCTGCCCGATCGGCGTCTTCGGGGCGCCGGGGTGCTCGAGGTCGTGCCGGATGGCGGGGTCCTGCAGGTTCAGCGAGCCGGTGGCGGGGGTGTAGTTGTAGCCGTTCTCGGTGACCGTGAGGGAGACGATCCGGGTCCCGGCCTCGCCAATCGCCTTGACTACGCGCTCCGGGCTGGCGGCGGCCGTGAAGGCGTCCGTGTGGACCCGCGGAACGGAGAACTTGGAGCCCTCCGGTGAAATTTCCACCACTGTGTAGAGCATGTCCTGGGCGTGCATTGCGTCCGGGATGGCGCTGGACCGGCTGGCGACGCCGATGATTCCCCAGTCGCCGCCGTGGGCAGCGACTGCGGCATCGGTGTAGACGGCCTGGTGAGCGCGGTGGAAGTTGCCGAGGCCCAGGTGCACGATCCCGGCGGCGGGTGCTGCGGCCCGCCGGAGGATGCCGGGCATGGCCGCGGACAGCGGGGGAATGGAGGTCATGGTCACCAGTCCTTCATGGAGCCGTCGAGCTCGCGGGCGATGGGCAGGTAGGCCTGCTTGTAGGGGAACCGGGCGGCAGCGTCCTCGTCCACGTGCACGCCGAGGCCGGGCTCGTCGCCGGGGTGGAGGTAGCCGTCCTCGAAGCGGAAGCTGGACTGGAAGACCTCGGACACCAGGGGGTCGTAGCCCATGTATTCCTGGATGGCGAAGTTGCTGGTGGCCAGGCCGAGGTGGAGCGAGGCAGAGAGGTTGATCGGGGAGACATCGGAAGGCCCGTGCGGCGCGCCCTTGATCTGGTAGACCTCGGCGAGGGCGAGGATCTTGCGGACGTGCGAGATGCCTCCGGCATGGACGACGGCCGTGCGGATGAAGTCGATGAGGCGTTCGGTGATGAGGTGTTCGCAGTCCCAAACCGTATTGAAGACCTCGCCGATGGCCAGAGGGATGGTGGTCTGCTGCCGCAGCGTGCGCAGGAGCCGCTGGTTTTCTGCAGGGGTGACGTCCTCGAGCCAGAACAGGTCAACGTCCTCGAGTGAGCGGGCCAGCCGGGCGGCTTCGGTGGGGTTGAGCCGGTGGTGGACGTCGTGGAGGAGCTTGAGGTCCGGGCCCACGTGCTCGCGGACGGCGGACAGGACCTTCGGGGCGTGGCGGAGGTAGGCGGAGGTGTCCCAGTCCTCTTCGACGGGTCCGGCGCCGCGGCCTGCCGGTTCGTAGCTGGCGGCGCCCTTGGTGACGCCGTAGACCTTGTCCAGCCCGGGCACGCCGGATTGGGCGCGTACGGCGCGGAAGCCCTGCTCGCGGCGACGGTCCACGGAGTCGAGGAGTTCCGGGACGTCCCAGCCGGTGGCGTGGGTGTAGGTGAGGATCTTGTCCCGGGCGGCGCCGCCCAGCAGCTGGTAGACGGGGACGTCCAGCGCTTTGCCCTTAATGTCCCACAGTGCCAGGTCGATTGCGCCGATGGCCGCCATGGTCACCGGTCCGCGGCGCCAGTAGGCGCCGCGGTAAAAGTACTGCCAGGTGTCTTCGATCCGGTCCGCGTCCCGGCCCAGCAGGGCAGGGGCGAGGTGGTCGCGGAGGTAGCTGGCCACGGACAGTTCGCGGCCGTTCAGGGTGGCGTCGCCCCAGCCGGTAATCCCGTCGTCGGTGGTGATCTTCAGGGTGACAAAATTGCGGCTGGGACTGGTGACGAGGACGTCGACGTCGACGATTTTTCGGGTCATCGGGAAATCACTACATTCTTCAGTGGCTGGTTCGCGGACAGGCGGGTGATGTTTTCGGCGATCTCCCGGGCGCGGCCGCGGAAGGTTTCGGCGGTGACGCCGGAGGAGTGCGGGGTCATGATGACGTTGTCCAGCCGGCCGAACGGCAGGGACGAGGGTTCGCCGCGGCCGTCGGTGCCCGGGTACTGGTACCAGACGTCGATGGCGGCGCCGGCGATCCGCCGGTCCTTGAGGGCTTCGTAAAGTGCTGTCTCGTCGACGACGGGGCCGCGGGCCACGTTGACGAGCTGGCCGTCGGGGCCGAGGTTGTCCAGTTCGGCCGCGCCGATCAGTGAGGTGGTTCCGGCGTCGAGCGGGATGCTGACCACGAGCACGTCGGATTCGCTGAGGGCCTCGCCCAGGCGATCCGTGGCGCCGGTCCAGCGCAGGCCGTGCTCGCCGGCGTTGACGGAGCCGCTGCGGGTGATGGCGATGCCTTCCGCGCCGAAGGCCTGGAGCAGTTTCCAGCTGGCGCTGCCGATGTGGCCGAAGCCGAGGAAGGTGACCACCGCGCCGCGCAGTGTCTCGGGCTGGCGGATGTCGGGGGAGTAGACCGAGGAGGACCACACGCCGGTGCGCAGTGCGGCGTCCTGGCCCAGCAGGTTACGGCGGAGGGCCACGAGCACGGTGGCGATGTGTTCGGCGATGGAGCCTTCGTGGTGGAAGGTGTTGGCGCATACGGCCCCGGCGGGCAGGGCGTCCGCATCGATGCCGTCATAGCCGGCACCGCCCACGTGCACCAGCCGGAGGTTCCCTGCCTTCGCGCCCATGGCGGCGGTGAACTTGGGCCCGACATAGACGTCGGCGTCCTTGAGGTCGGTCAGCACGGAGTGCTCGTTCCAGCTGTCGTGCCAGGAGGTGATGGTGCCTTCCGGCAGCGCCGCCTCGAAGACGGCGCGCTGGGGCATCAGGTTGGGGTCTGCGATGACGATTCTCATGGTTACTTTCCCTGGAGGGTCTGGTCGGCGTTGCGGGCGGCGAAGGTGGAGCCGCGCACGATGAGCTGCGAGTTGAGGTGGACCGCCTCGGTGGCGGTGGGCTTGCCGGCGATCTGCTCGAGGAGGAGTTCGAGGGCGAGGGAGCCGCTTCGGCTGATGGGGACGCGGACGGAGGTGAGGCCGGGTTCGGCGGCCGCGGCGATATCGAGGTCGTCGATGCCCACCACACTGATGTCCTCGGGGCAGTGGTAGCCGAGAGTCCGGGCACCGGCGAGCATGCCGATCGCCACGAGGTCGTTGTAGGCGATGACGGCCGTGGCACCGCTGGCGACCACCGAGGCGGCGGCGGCCAGGCCGCCGTCGACCGTGGCGTTCTGGTTGCCCACGGTGACCAGTTCGATGCCCCATTCGTCGCAGAGGCGCGTGATGGCTGCAAGGCGCTGGCCGTTGGCCCACGAGGAGGCCGGGCCGGGGATGTAGGCAAGCTTGCGGTGGCCGAGGGCGTGCAGGTGTTCGACGGCCTGCCGGATCCCTTCGCCGGCCTCCATCAGTACCCGGGCGGCCTGGTCCGCCTCGCCGTTGATGACCACGAGGGGCGCGCTGCCGGCGAGGTTGTGGATCTGCTCCGACGGGAGCCGCGGAGAGCAGAGGATGATGCCGTCCACACCGGTGGCAAACGCTGCAAGGTGGTCGCGCTCGCGGGCTGAGGATTCGCCGGTGTCCGCCAGGACCATGCGGTGGCGTCCGTGCCAGGCCTGGTCCTGGATCGCCTTGATGAGTGCGGCGAACACGGCGTTGGAGATGTCCGGGACGACGACGCCGAAGGTTCGGCTGCCGTTGAGGCCTGGGACGTCATACCCGAGCTGGGCGGCGGCGTCCATGACCTTCTGCCGTGTTTCGGCGGCGAGCCGGCCGGGGTCGCCGAACGCCCGTGACGCTGTGGCGAGCGAGACGCCAGCGAGCTTTGCGACGTCCGTAAGTTTTGCCGCCATCGGTCCTCCAGTTGCTTCGTTGAAACCCTTCTCCTCAAGTATGGAAAAACTTGTACAAGCTTGTCAAGCATTTTCCATGAGTTGCATCACAGGGTCGGCGGGGGACGGCGTTAACGCAAGAGGACGACGGCGGGAGGTCCCGCCGTCGTCCTTCCTTTGTTTGGAGTTCTTGTACAGATAATGGCCGCTAAAGCGCCTCGAAGTCGCGATAGGTGGACAAAATCTCCGCCAGGTGCTCGCCGGCCGTGAAGGCGCGGGTGACGGCGGAGCCGAGGGTCGCCCCGCCTCCCGGGTAGTTGTTGCGGAAGACGCCGGCGGAGACGTTGCCGGCAGCGTAGAGTCCGGGGATCGGCTGCCGGTGCCGGTCGAGGACCCGGCCGGAGAAGTCGGTGTCCAGGCCGCCGGAGGTTCCCAGCACGCCGGCGGAAATCCGGACGGCGTAAAACGGGGCGGAAGCGAGCGGGGCCAGGCACGGGTTGGGGGTGTTGGCGGCGTCGCCCAGGAACCGGTCCTGCGGGGTTGCGCCGCGGTGGAACTCCGTGTCCACTCCATTCGAGGCGTCCGCGTTGAACCGGGCCACCGTGGCCGCCAGCCCGGCGGGGTCGATCCCGACCTTTTCGGCCAGCTCCTCCAGCGAACCCCCGGCTGTGATCCAACCCGCCGGGGCTCCGGCGGCGGATCCCGCCACCGGATACTTCGCCAGGTACGCCGCATCGAAGACGAGCCATGCCGGGTTGTTCTGCTGGCGGCCGGTCAGCGGGTCGACGGAGGCGAACACCCGGCACGCATCGTGGTAGTTCAGCGCCTCGTTCACAAACCGCGTCCCGGCAGCATTCACAGTGATCGAGCCAGGCAGTGTCATTTCCACGTTCCCCATCCGGCCGGAGCGCACGCCGTCATATTCGTGAGATGCCTCGGAAATCACCGGCACTCCCCAGATTGCGGTCATGTCCGCCACGGCGGCGCCCGCCTTCAGACCCAGTTCCAGGCCGTCGCCCTGGTTGGACGGCGCGCTGATGGGCGTCACGGGAAACGGCAGGAATGCCTGGCGGAGCCGCGGATTCCACTCGAAACCGCCGGACGCGAGGACGACGGCGGCCGCGGACACCGTTCTGCCCGATGCAGCACCGCCGAGGGTCACGACCCATCTGTCCCCATCGCGGGCCAGATCTTCGAACGGCGCAGAGACCGCGATCTCCACGCCGCGGTCCAGGGCGCTCACCACCAGCGAACCCACCAGCGCGCCGCCCATGGTCCGCACGCCCGTTGCGGCGCGCCGTGCCAACAGCTCCGGATCCGCCGCCCGGCCGTTGAGCCGGTCGCGTTCAGTCATGGTCAGCAGCGGAAAATACGACGACGGCCGGATCGCCTCCGCGAGGCCCGGGTACCCCGACATGTCGAAGGCGCCGTTGTCCAAGCTGCGTCCGCCGTCGGCCGCGCCTTGCCATTCCATGTGGTAGTCCGGGCGGGCGATCGGCGTCAGCGAAACCCTGGTTTCGGCGTCGAGATAGGCGACGGCGCGCGGCGCCGTGCTGACGTACCACTCCACCTCCTCGTGGCTCAGCACGTGCCCCGCAGCTTCGGCGAGATACGCAACGCCGTCCTCATGGCTGTCCCCGTAGCCGGCCCGGCGGCCCAGATGGTTGTTGGGAGCCCACATCACGCCGCCTCCGGCCGCGGTGGTTCCGCCGAGGAGCTCCGCCTTCTCGGCCACGAGCACCCCCAGCCCGGCGTCGGCCGCCCGGATGGCCGCCACCAGGCCGGCCGCGCCGCTCCCTGCGACCACCACATCGTAGGTGTCCGAGACATTCCCGGCGGGGGTGAGCAACGGGGTATTCGCCGCCCGGCTCATGCCTTGGCTCCCGTGAAGGCGGGGGTGTCCGTTTCGCAGGCAGCGGACGAGGCGGGCATGTCCACCACGATCTTGCCTACCGGCTCGGTGCGGCTGCGCATCAGTTCGAAAGCCTGCTGCAGGCTGTCGAAACCAAAGCGGTGCGTCACCAGCGCGCGGGCCTGGTCCCGGTGCCGGGCCAGCAGTTCCAATCCCGCCGGAATGAGGTTCAGGCTGTTTCGGCTGCCCAACAGGTCGATCTCCTTGAAAGGGATGGCGTTCACGGGAATGGACGCCATCCTCGCCGAGATTCCGACCTGGACGACCCGTCCGGCACTCGCCACCAGGCGCACGGCGTTCTCCAGCGAAGACGGAACACCCGTGGCCTCGATGACCAGCTCCGGCCCGGCTAAATCCGTCAGCGCGTCCAGCCGGGCGGCCTGGGCCGCGCCCGGGAACTCCGTGCGGGGATCCACCTGGAACGTGTCCACGGCACCGAATTTGGCGGCCAGCTCCAGCCGGTCCGGCTCGGTATCGGCGCAAACCACCCGAACACCGAGGTCCGTCAGGTACAGCGCCGCGAGCAGCCCGATTGGACCGCTGCCCAGCACCAGCGCCGTTTCCCCGGCCGACGGCCGGCCCCGGTTCACGGCCTGCATCGCAATCGACGCGGGCTCGGCCAAGGCCGCGAGATCCAGGTCCACGCCGTCAGGGACCAGGCACAGCTTCTCCACCGGTACGCTAACCAGCTCCACCAGTGCTCCGTCCGAGTAGCAGCCAATGCAGCCGATGTTCTCGCAGACGTTGAACCGGCCCATGCGGCACGGGCGGCACTGTCCGCAGTAGACCATCGGGCTGACGGCGACCCGGTCACCGGTGCGGATGCCGGCGCCGTTGGTTCCGATGGCCTCGACGATGCCGGCGAACTCATGGCCTTGGATGACGGGCAGCCCGGCGGGATAGTCGTCCTCCCAGATGTGCAGGTCGGTGCCGCACAGGGTGACGTTGTGGACGCGGACCAGGGCGTGGCCGGGTGCCAGGACCGGCTCCGGAACGTCCTCGTACCGGATGGTTTCCTTGGCGACCGTGCGGGCAATCAGCATGACGCGCTCCTAGTTCCCGGCGGCGCCGGCGGCGGCGTCAGCACCAAAGACGATGTTCCACTGCCGGATGCTGCGGTGCTCCACAAGTCCGTGGCGGAAGAACGGGTCCTGGTCCATCAATGCTTCGGCGTCGGCCTTCGAGTCCGCCTGGATGATCAGCAGCGCACCCGGATCCTCCCCGGGCCCGAAGGGGCCGCTCTTCACCAGCCTGCCGTCGTCGAACTGTTCCTGCAGGAATGCCACGTGGCGGGGCCGGTGTTCGTCCCGTCGCGGGGACGTGGCGGCGGAGTAGGCGTAGGTAACAGCGAAGGTTCCCATGGGTGTGTCCTCATCGTTGAGCTGACGGTTGTTCCCTCCATGGTGGGCACCACGATTGTGCCGCGTCCAACACTTATTCGGTCTATGAGTATGTTTGGAAAACACATAATGCACGACGGCGGGAGGCCGGGCGGGGTGCCCGGGGGACCGGTGCGGGACTCAGCCGGCAGGTGTGGGGAGGACTTCCTCTGCGACGGCCAGGGCCACCGCCAGGGCGGGGGAGATGCCTGCCGGATTCCATGCCAGGCCCGATTCCAGCAGCGGTGTGGTGCCCGTCAGAGGAATGAACACGGTTCCGCCGGGCATGATGGTGGCGACGGAGGCGGGCATCAGGCTCACCCCGACACCGCCCGCAACGAGCGACAGCGCCGTATAGGGATCGGTGACCTCCTGCGCCACTCTCGGCCTGAAACCGGATGCGGCGCAGGCGGCAAAGATGGCCTCGCGGAGCGTGGACCCCTGGGCGGCGCGCATAGTGACAAAACCGTCGTCGGAAAGCTCGGCGAGCGCGATCGCCGGCCGCTCCGCCAGCGGGTGGTCCACCGGCACGGTGGCGCCCAGCTGTTCGAGGGCGATGGTGCGGGTGGCCAGGGCTGCCGCATCCAGTGGCAGCCCGACAAAGGCAAGGTCCAGTGAACCGCTCCGGAGCTGCTGCAGCGCGTCCTGGGTCAGCAGTCCGCCGGTGAGCGTGAGGTCCAAGGCCGGGTAGCGGTGCCGGAGCGCCCTGGTCAGCGGCGGAAGCGTCCGGTGGTTCAGGGCGCCGGAGAAGCCGATGCTGAGCCGGCCGTAGAACGTGCCGGGCTCGGTGACGGCGGAACGCCGGGCGAGATCAAGTTCGTCCATGACCCGGCGGGCGTGGGGGAGAAAGGCGACACCCGCCGTCGTCAGCGCCACAGAACGGGTGCTGCGCTCAAACAGCTCCGAGCCGAGCTCCTTCTCAAGCTTCCTGATGGTCTGGCTCAGCGGCGACTGGGCCATTCGGAGGCGGTGCGCTGCCCGGCCGAAGTGCAGCTCCTCGGCCACGGCAAGGAAGGCCTCGATTTGCCGAAGCTCCATGCAGTTCCTCCTGTGCCCCGCAGCGGCGGGTCCGAATATGCAGATAATGCCCTCAAATTAGCAATCTGAGGGCATTATCTGCTTGTTCGCGCTTGGTTGCTGTGCGTCCAGAAGGAAGCTAGCGCACCGGGTTGCCCAGCTGCCGCAGCGGGGTCTTGTGGGTTTCGCGGGCCCAGTACGCGCCGGCCACGGCCAGCAGCGAGGATGCCGCGACGATCCAGGCGGCAGGGCCCCAGTTGGCCTTGTCGGCGCCGACCAAGGCAGTGCCCAGCAGGGGGGTGAAGCCGGCGCAGAGGATGCCGACCTGCAGGCCGATGGCCATGCCCGAGTAGCGGACCTTGACGTTGAACAGCTCGGAGAACCAGGCCGGGTAGATCGCGTTGGACATGGAGTACGTGCCGGCGGTGATCACCGTGCTGGCGAGGAAGATCATGGGGATGTTGCCGGTGGAGATGACGGAGAAGTAGACGAAGATCATCAGTCCGGACCCCAGGACGCCGGCGATGAACACCGGGCGCCGGCCGAAGCGGTCCGAGAGGTGAGCCATCAGCGGCTGGCTGGCGATGGCGATGACGTTGCCGACGATGCTCACCCAGAGCATGGTGGACGCCGGTACGCCGACCGACACGGCGTAGGCGAGGCCGAAGGACTGCATGAACGTGTTGGTGACGGTCTCAAAGGACATCAGGGCAACCTGGAAGAACTGCGCCGGGTGCGTCTTGAACATCTTGGCGAACGGAAGCTTGACCAGTTCGCCGTGGTCGTGCTTTTCCTCGAACACCTCGGGCTCCTCGAGGGAACGCCGGACCAGGTAGGCGACGACCAGCACCACCAGCGAGAGCCAGAACGGAATGCGCCAGCCCCAGGCGAGGCGGTCCGCCTCGCTCATCGCGGCCACGGGCAGGAAGGCAAGGGAAGCGAGGACGATGCCGGCGGAGATGCCGCTCATGGCGAAGCTGGCGAAGAAGCCGCGGCGGCCCTCCGGGGCCTCCTCGGTGGACAGGGCTGAGGCGCCTGCGGTCTCCGCGCCGGCGGACAGGCCCTGCATGAGGCGCAGGACCACCAGCAGGGCGGGTGCCCAGTAACCGACAGCGTTGAAGTCCGGGAGCACGCCGATCAGGAATGTTGCCGAACCCATGAGCACCAGGGTCAGTACGAGCGTGTTTTTGCGGCCGATCTTGTCCCCCAAGTGGCCGAAGACGATGGCGCCAAAGGGGCGTGCCACATAGGCAACACCGAACGTGGCAAAGGAGGCGATGAGGGCGACAGTTGCATCGCCTGCGGGGAAAAAGATCTTGGAGAAGACCAGTGATGCCGCGGTGGCGTAGATGAAGAAGTCGTAGTACTCCAGCGCGCCGCCGAGGAAGGCGGCGAGGGCGGCCTTTTTGGCACGCTTCAGCTGGTATTGCTGCGCCTCGGTGCTGACATTAGGGGCAAGCTCGGTCATTGCAGGGTCCTTCCGCACTGAAAGACGGGGTCCGGATTTTCAAATTGTGCGTATCGCGAACAAGCGTACGATATGCGACTAGAAGAAGAATAGCGCAGAGTGAAGTGACTCACAATCCGCTTCTGTTTGCCCGCCCTCCGCGTTTGCGGCGGACCTTATCCTTGGTAGGTCAGGAACAGTTCGCAGCTTGAAGTGCAGGGAGCCCATGGACGAACAGCCGGCCTACTTCGTGAAATCGGTGGAGAAGGCGTTCGATGTGCTCCTGGCGTTCACCCCGAACTCCCCGCGGCTGACGGTCTCCCAGGTGGCTGCCGCAGCGGACATGACCAGGGCTTCCGCCCGCCGGTTCCTCCTCACCCTCGCCGACCTCGGCTACCTGCGCACGGACGGGACACGCTTTGAGCTGACGGCCCGTTCGCTGGACATCGGCCGGTCGTACCTGGCCAACCTCGAGCTTCCGGCCATCGCGGACCGGCACCTGAAATCCCTCGCCGCCGAGCTGAACGAGACCACCTCGCTCTGCGTGCTGGACGGGGCCGATGTCGTGTATGTGGCGTGCGTGCCCTCGCCGCGGCTGCTCAGCGTCACCATCACCGTGGGAACCAGGTTCCCGGCCTGGGCGACGTCCATGGGGCGCGTGCTGCTGGGCGGCCTGGCCGAGGAGGGGCTGCAGGCCTACCTCGAAAACGTCCGGCTGCAGAAACTGACCGAGCACTCGATCGCGAGCCCGGACCAGCTGCGCACGGAGATTGAACGCGCCAGAGCCAGGGGCTGGTCCATGGTGTCGCAGGAACTGGAGGAGGGGCTGCGCGGCGTGGCCGTGCCGGTCTGGCGCGGCCATGACATGGTAGCGGCCGTCAACGTCTCCCTCCAGACCCACCGTTCGCCGGCCGACGACATCGAAAAGTCGGTGGTGCCGCGCCTGCAGGAGGCTGCCCGGCAGATCGGCCTGGATTATGGCGGGGACGCGGCCGGGCTGCGGGGGGCCTGATGGCCAACTCGCCCTCCGGCGAATCCGTCATTCAGCGGGTGGTGAAGATCCTCGATGCCTTTTCGAAGGGCCGTCCGCGGATGTCGCTGAGCGAACTGGTCCGCGCCACGGGCATGTCCAGCAGCACCGCCCACCGGCTGGCCAACGACCTGGTGGACAGCGGGCTGCTGAACCGCAGCGACGCCGGTGACTACGGCGTCGGTATGAAGATGTGGGAACTTGCGTCCCGCAGTAATCCCCTTGAGGAATTCCGGCGGCGGGGCCTGCCGTTCCTGGAAGGGGTACACGCCGCTGTCCGGGAACAGGTCTCACTCTCCATTCCCGACGTCGATTCCGGCACCGTGCTGTACCTGGAGCAGCTGGACCGGCACGGCACCGTCACCAATCTCGCTGCAGTGGCCGGCCGGCTCCTGATCCACAACACGTCCTCCGGGATGGCCATGATGGCGCATATGCCGCGTGACGTGCAGGAACGGTTCCTGGCGGGTCCGCTGGAGAAATCCACCGCCGCCACAGAGACCGACCCCGCCCGCCTGCGCGCCCAGCTCGCCCTGATCCGGGAGCGCGGCTACGTGCGCATGGCGGGCGTGCTGGTGGAAGAAAACACCGCCTACGCCGTCCCCGTCTTTGGTGAGGGCAACAGCGTGATCGGGGCGATCGCCGTCGTAATTCCGACGGCGGACGAGGATCCCAAGGTGGTCCTTCCTGTGCTGGTGGCCGCGGGGCGCGGCCTGTCCCGGACCATGGGCGCCGAACGGCGGCCCTACGGCACACGGCCCTGGCTCCAAGGTGCCTGACCTGAGGCTCTGAGCTCCTGGCCGGACGGCAGCTTCCCAGCTGCCATCCCATTGAACGGGAAATGGCGCCGCGATGCTTTTCCCTGCTCCTAGTGTTTTTCCCCAGAGCCACAGGCACCGGACACGGTGCAGGCCAACACTTCCGGCCCCCTGATTTCGGCGGGGCCGCCCTGGAAACTCAATGAGGAGAAACCTATGGGACACGTCCAACCCCCAACCCCCGCCGGGGAGACCGCCGTCCTGGAACGCGCGGAAAGCCTCCCGGCAAAGACCCCGCGGAAGGCCGCCCTGGCTTCCTTCCTGGGATCCACGCTGGAGTACTACGACTTCTTCATCTACGGCACTGCCGCGGCGCTGGTGTTCCCGAAGATCTTCTTCCCCGGCGGAGATCCTGTGGTTGCCCTGCTCGGTGCCATGGCCACATTCGGCGTCGGCTACCTGGCCCGGCCGCTGGGCGGGGTCATCATGAGCCACTTCGGGGACAAGATCGGCCGCAAGCAGGCACTGATGATCACGCTGGTGATCATGGGCGTGGCCTCCATCGGCATCGGCTTCCTGCCCACTTACGGCCAGATCGGTTACTGGGCCACGGCCCTCCTGCTGGTGGGCAGGCTGGCCCAGGGATTCTCCGCCGGTGCCGAGGCCGCGGGGGCCTCCACCCTGACCATGGAGCACTCCCCGGAAGGACGCCGCGGCTTCTTCACCAGCTTTGTGATGACCGGCTACGCCTCCGGCATGGTGCTCTCCACTGTGGTGTTCATCCCGCTGGCCGCCCTCCCGGAGGAGCAGTTGCTGGGCTGGGGCTGGCGGGTCCCGTTCTGGCTGTCCGCCGTCGTGCTGCTGGTTGCCTACTGGATCCGCACCAGGCTGGAGGAGCCGCCTGTGTTCGAAGAGACCGTGGAGGCGAAGAAGCCCAAGGGCATTCCGGCGGCTGAGGTGCTGAAAACCCAGTGGCGCGATGTCCTGCGGGTGGCCCTGGTGATGCTGTTCTCCGTCATGCAGACCACGTTCACCGTCTACGCCCTGGCCTACGCCACCGGCAAGGGCATCGGGCTGGACCGGACCCTGATGCTCACGGTCAACGCAGTCACCATCGGCCTGTCCATGTTCACCATCCCGCTGGCCGGCATCATCTCGGACCGCTTCGGCCGCAAGAAGGTGCTGCTGGTGGGTGCCCTCGGCTGCGCCGTCACCTCGTTCGGGTACTTCTGGGCCATCAGTGAGCACAACATCCCCCTGATCTTCGCCTTCGGGATCCTGAACATGTCCGTTTTCTACTCCTGCTGGAACGGCGTCTGGACGGTCTTTTTCCCTGAGATGTTCCCGGCGCCGGTCCGCTACTCCGGGATGGCCATCGGCAGCCAGGTGGGCCTGATCCTGACCGGCTTCGCCCCCGCCATTGCCACCCTCCTGGCCCAGCCCGGACCCGGAGGCTGGGTCCCGGTGGCAGCCTTCACGGTGGCCTGCCTGGCGGTGTCCGCGATCGCCATCGCCACGGCCCGCGAAACCCACAGAACGCCGCTCGAGGAACTCGGCCTGCCGCGCCAGCGCCGGATGTCCGCCTGATTCCCCGTTCCCCGTCCCTTCCCCTCCAGAAAGAAAGTTGGAACCATGACCCCGCCAGCAACCGCCCGCCGAACGTACAGAGCCGGAATCGTGGGCTGCGGCGCCATCTCCCGCAACCACCTCGAGGCCTTCGCCGCCCTGGATAACGTCCAGGTGGTGGGTGTGTGCGACATCGACCCGGACCGGGCACGCGCCACCGCCCGTGCCTGGGACGTGCCGAACGCGCTGAACACCGTGGACGAGCTCCTGGCGCTGGGCCTGGACATCCTCTCGGTGGGCACGCCCCACCCCACCCACGAGGAGGTGGTGCTCAAGGCCGCGGCAGCAGGGGTACATGTGCTGTGCGAAAAGCCCATCGCCACGCGGCTGGAGCCGGCCGAGCGCATGGTGGCTGCCTGCGAGGACGCCGGCGTGCAGTTCGGCGCGCTGTTCCAGCGCCGCTTCTGGCCGGCGGCGCAGCGGATCCGCTCGGCGATCGACGACGGGACGCTGGGCCGGCCGCTGCTGGCCCAGTGTTCCGTGATGCTGCACCGCGCGCCGGAATACTATTCCCGCGACGCGTGGCGCGGCACCTGGAAGAACGACGGCGGCGGCGTCCTCATGACGCAGGCCATCCACCAGATCGACCTGCTGCAGTGGTACCTCGGCGACGTCGCGGAGGTCTACGGAAAGGTCAACACCTACCGGCACGGCGACTACATCGAGGTGGAGGACTCCGCCACGGCCGTCATCACCTTCACCTCCGGCGCCATGGCAACGCTGGAAGCGTCGACGGCGGTGTCCCCCAACCTGGGGATCCAGCTCCGGATCACCGGTGAAACAGGTGCCTCGGCATCGCTCACTGAATTCCCCGAGGGCAGCGACGGCCGGCTGGACCTGTGGGCCGTGGGGGAGAAGATCACCGTGGAGCCTGTCCACCCCGAGGGCGTGGAGCCCAACGTGGACCTGTCCACCATCAATGGCCAGTTGATTCCGCACCACACCAGCCAGGTCCGGGACTTCGTGCAGGCGCTGGAGGCAGGCACCGCACCCGCCATCACCGGCAAGGATGCCCTGAAGTCGCTGCGGATCCTGCTGGCGGTCTACGAATCCGCACGCACCGGGCTCCCGGTCCGCTTCGCTGATGCCGAAGCTCCGGCGAGAGTCCAGCTGCCCGCCGACGTCGAGGTTTCAAGCGGCACCCGGGTCCCGGCGGAAGCTGCAGGCTGAGCCATGAACAACACTCGCCACGCCGCCCGCCCGCTCACCCTCGGCCGGAACGGCCGCACGCCGCGGACACTCCGCAACCGGCTCGCCTCCGCGCCGATGGAACGCAACTACGGCACCGCCGACGGTCACATCACCGAGCAGTACATCGACTACCTCGTCACCCGGGCCAGGGCCGGCCTGGGGCTGGTCACGACTGAAGCCACGTACGTCCGGGCCGACGGCAAAGGCCGCACACACCAGCTGGGCCTGCACACCGACGCGGTGATTCCCGGGCTGCGCCGTCTCACCGGTGCGCTGCACGCGGAAGGTGCGCTGGCCGCCGTCGAACTTAACCACGGCGGCCGGACCGCCCAAACAGCGGTGTCCGGGCACAAAAACGTGGCGCCGTCCCCGGTGCCGTGCGAGGTGGCCGGAGGGGAGGTTCCCCGGGAGCTGACCACCAGCGAATGCCATGAGCTGGTGGCCTCTTACGCCGCGGCCGCCCGCCGGGCGGTGGCCGCGGGCTTCGACGTCATCAACATCCACGGCGCCCACGGCTACCTGATCCACCAGTTCATGTCGCCGATCTCCAACCACCGCACCGACGAGTTTGCCGCGCCCGAGCACTTCCTCAACCTGGTCATCGACGCCGTCCGCGATGCCGCGCCGGATGCCATCATCGGCATGCGGGTCTCCGTCCTGGAGGGCCCGGCGGACGGCATCAGCGCAGAGTTCCAGGTAGCCATCATGGCCAAGGCGCACCTGGAGCAGCTGGACTTCCTGGACCTGTCCGCCGGCAGCTACGACGCCGGCGAATGGATCGTGCAGCCCGGTGAATGGGAGCCCGGGCTGCTGCGCGACTACGCAGCGGCCTATCGCCGGTTCGGGCTTCCCCTCGGCATGGCCGGGCGGCTGAACACTCCGGCCGTCATCGAGGAGGTCCTCGGCGATGGCGTCTGTGACTTCGTCAGCCTGGCCCGGGCCATACACGCCGACCCCGGCTTTGCAGGCGGCGTCCTGCGGGGTGAGGTTTACCGTCCCTGCATCGCCTGCAACGTCTGCATCGACACCCTCGGCCAGGGGCAGGTTACCTGCACCGTCAACCCTGCCGTCGGGCGCTCGCGGGTGCCGCTTCCCACGCCGGCCGTGCGTCCGGGAGCCCGGATCACCGTGGTGGGTGCCGGACCGGCGGGACTTACGGCCGCCCGGGAACTTGCCCTGGCAGGTGCGCGGGTCACCGTGTTCGACGACGGCGCCCGGCCGGGCGGGCAGTTCGCCCTTGCGGAACAGATGAAATCGACGCCGGATTTCCACCGGTTCACCGACTGGGCCGCCGCCGAGAATGACCGGCTGGGTATCGAGCTGCGGCTGGGCTGCCGTATCAATACCCGCGACGCAGGGGCGCTGGCCCGGGAAACCGGAGCCGACGCCGTCGTCCTGGCCACAGGCGGGACCCGTCCCGGGGCAGACTTTCCGGGCGCCGACCTGCCGGGAGTTATGGACGTGCGGGACTGGCTGGCGGACCATCCGGAAGTGAATGAGTCAGGCGATGTTCCGGAAGCTGTGACCATCTGGGGCGCCGACTCCGTGGCCATGAGCCTGGCGGATACCCTCGCGGACCGCGGCACCGCGGTGCTGCTGGTGGGGCCGCAACACGTCCTGGCACCGGAATCCGGACGGCGGGCGAAGATCCTTGCCGTTCCACGGCTCGAACAGAATCCCCGGGTCCGGATCCGGCTGGGTGCCACGATCGAGGAATACGACGGCGGCCGGATCCGGATCTCGGGACCGGCACGGGACGGGTCCGGAGCCGACGAGTGGCTGGACGCGCCGGGAAGCCTCCTGGTGTCCCGCTCGGTGCTGCCGCTGGACGCTTCCATCCCGGTGGCTGACCGCGAGGCGGACCTGACCCGGGCTGCCGGCGTGCCGGTGGTGTTCGCCGGAACCGTGGCGGACCCGGCCCCTGCCATTGCGTCCAACGCCGTGAAGAGCGGCCATGACGCCGCGCAGCGCATCGCCGCAGCCCTCGCCGCCGAAGCCGCGGGCGGTGCAGAACCTGACCGTCCCGGCATTCCCACAGACAGCGAACTCAGCATGAACGGAGCAGCATCATGAGCGCACCTGGCCGCCTGCTGGGCCTGGCCCAGCTCTCCCTCCTCAACACCGCCCCGCCGCAGCTCGTGGCCATCGCCGCAGAGGCCGGCTTCGACTTCATCGGCGCCCGCGTCCGCGCCGTCACGCCCACCGAGCGGCCCTACGACCTGCAGCCGGGATCGCCGATGCTGAAGGAGACGCTGGCCCGGATGGCCGACACCGGGGTCACCGTCCGCGACATCGAGTTCCTGCTGCTGGACGGCACCGACCAGCGTGGCTCGTGGCTGGCGATGATGGAAGCCGGGCAGGCGCTCGGTGCCGCGTCCCTGACCGTGGCCGCGTCAGACCCGGACACCGCCCGCCTGGCGGACACGCTGGCCCAGATGGCGGAGGACGGCCGGAACCACGGAATCGTGCCCACCCTCGAGCCGATCTCTTATCAGGCGGTGAACTCGATCCCCGCCGCTGTGGTCCTTGCCCGCGCCGCCGGCTGCAGCATTGTGGTGGACGCGCTGCACCTGAACCGCTTCGGTGCGGTCCCGGGCTCGCAGCAATGGCAGGACCTTGAAGAGAACCTGGATCTGGTGCCGCTGCTGCAGCTGTGCGACGGACCGGCACAGGGTCCGGCCGACCGTGCGGCGCTGGTGGCGGAATCGCGCTCGGAACGCGGTGTGCCCGGCGAAGGCGGCTTTGACCTCGCCGCCCTGGTGCACCTCTTTCCCGCGGACGTCCCGGTGAGTGTCGAGGCGCCGTCTGACAGCACGGTGGCACGGCTGGGGGAGCTGGGCTGGGCGCGGCGGCTGAGGGAAGCGGCGCTCGCCGTCCTCGCGCCGGTGTCTACAGAGAGAGCGTCAGCAGCAGCGAAAGCGGTAAAAGCATGAGGGAAACAGCAGCAGAAGCAACCGCAACCACGGCGGAAACAGGAACGACGGCGGAACTGGCACCCGGCGTCGTCATTCCGCTCATAGGACTGGGCACCTGGCCCATGACCGGCGAAGACGCGGCCAGTGCCGTGGACCGCGCCATCGCCAACGGATACCGGCACATCGATACCGCGGAGAATTACGGCAACGAGGAGGCCGTGGGGGAGGGGATCCGCCGCAGCGGCATTGACCGCGGGGACCTGTTCCTCACCACCAAGTTCAACCGGCACTGGCACAGCAAGGCCGGTGTGCGCGAGGCCTTCGGTGCAGCAGCCCGGCGGATCGGCACCGAGTACCTGGACCTCTTCCTCATCCACTGGCCGAATCCTGCCCAGGGCCGGTTTGTCGAAGCGGCGGAAGGGCTCACCCGGCTTGCAGAGGAGGGACTGATCCGGTGCTGGGGCGTATCCAACTTCAAGCCTGCCCACCTTCGGGAGCTGCAGGCGGCAGGCCTGGACGTTCCGCTCAACCAGGTGCAGGTTGATCCTGAACACCAGCAGTCGGATCAACTGGCCTTCCATGCGGAGCATGGCATTGCGACCGCCGCCTACAGCCCGCTGGGCCGCGGCGGCGGATTCCTTTCCGACCCTGCCGTCATGGGCCCGGCCGGGGAATATGGCAAGACGCCGGCGCAGGTGGTGCTCCGCTGGCAGGTCCAGTCCGGCAGGGTGGCCATCCCCAAATCCGCCGACGACGGGCGGCAGCGCGAAAACCTCGACGTCTTCGGCTTTGCCCTCACCACCCCGGAAATGGCAGCCATCGACGCCCTGAACACCGGAGCGCCGCCGCGGCTGGACTCAGACGAATTCGGACACTGAAAGTACCACTGGAGTAAAAGATGACTTCCCCGATTGATGCAACAACCCTTTCGCTGAGCTGCGACGTGCTGGTGGTGGGCTCCGGCGCGGGCGGACTGGCCGCCGCCGTGACGGCCGCCTACCACGGGCTAAGGGTTGTGGTGGTGGAAAAGGCGGACGTGTGCGGCGGTGCCACGGCGTGGTCAGGCGGCTGGGCTTGGGCGCCCGGCAATCCGTTGGCCAAGGCCGCCGGCGTTAGCGAGGACAAGGAGGCGTTCCGGACCTATCTGCGCGGTGTCCTGGGACCCGACTACCAGGCGGACAGGGTGGACGCATTCCTGGAAGCCGTGCCGCACATGGTGGGCTTCTTTCACGACAAGACGGCGCTGCAGTTCGTTCCCGGCGCCAACATCAACGACATCTACGGCGGGCTCCCCGGCGCCGGGACCGGTCACCGCTCCGTGGGGCCCAAGCCCCTGAACGCCCGGCGGATCCGGCCGGAGGTACGCGCCAAGCTGCGGCACCAGCTGTATGAAACCTCGTTCCTGGGAATGGGCATCATGGCAGGGCAGGACCTGGGCAAGTTCCTGTCCGCTTCCCGGGGCAATCCGCAAGGGATCCTCCATGCGGGCCGGCGTTTTGGCCTGCACCTCGTGGATCTGCTGACGCACCGGCGCAACATGCAGCTGGTCAACGGCACGGCACTCACCGGCAGGCTGCTGCAGTCGGCGGACCAGCTCGGTGTCGACATCCGCGTCTCCACGCCTGCCCGCCGCCTCCTGACCGACGCGGCAGGCAAAGTGGCGGGCGCCGTCGTCGAAACTCCAGAAGGGGAGTTGCGGATCAACGCCTCACGTGGAGTTGTCCTGGCCGCCGGAGGCTTCCCGCGCGACGTAGAGCGCCGGAAGGCGCTGTTCCCGCACGCGCCTTCCGGGCACGAACACTGGACCTTGGCCCCTGCGGAGGCCAACGGCGACGGAATCAGCCTGGGCCAGTCGGTGGGTGCCCGATTCAGGACCGACGTGAAATCCGCCGCTGCGTGGTGCCCGGTGTCGCTGGTGCCGTACCGCAGCGGCCGGACCGGCACGTTCCCGCACATCATGGACCGCGCCAAGCCTGGCAGCATCGGCGTCCTGCGCAACGGGAAGCGGTTCGTCAATGAGGCCAACGGGTACTACGACTACGTGGCGGCAATGCTCGAGGCCACGCCGGCGGGGGAGCAGGCGGAGGCCTGGCAGATCGCCGATGCCCGCTTTGTGCGGCGCTTCCCGCTGGGCATGGCCAAGCCGCTGCCCGTGCCGCTCTTCCCCTATCTGCGCTCCGGCTACCTCAGGAAGGGCCGCACCATCGAGGAACTGGCCGCAAAATGCGGCATCGATCCTGCCGGATTGAAAGAGACGGTGGAGCGGTTCAACCGCCATGCGGCCCTTGGCGAGGACCCGGACTTTGGCCGGGGTGCCACGGCGTTCAACCGGTACGGCGGCGATGCTGCGGTGAAGCCGAACCCCTCGCTCGGCCCCATCGGGAAGGGCCCGTTCTACGCCGTGCGCATCGTGCCCGGGAGCTTCGGCACCTTCGCCGGCCTGGATGTGGACGGCCGCTCCCGCGCCCTGGACGACGACGGCCGGCCGGTCCCGGGCCTGTACGTCGCCGGCAGCGACCAGGCCAGCGTGATGGGCGGGCACTATCCGGCCGGCGGCATCAACCTGGGGCCGGCGCTCGCGTTCGGGTATGTTGCAGGCCGCGATCTGGCTGGCGTGGTGGAGTACGAGGACGACGGGACCAGACCCGCGGAGGCAGTCGCCGAGGCGGATGCTCTCCAGACCCATTGACACCCGCGGCGGGCGGCCATATCCTACAACCAAATGGTTGTAGATCAGCTTAGTGATGCCGAACTTGACCGCCTTTTTCAGGCGCTCGCGGACACCACCCGGCGGGACATCATGCGCCGGGTGACGGTGGGTGACTACTCGGTGACCGGTCTGGCGGCCCTCTACGCCATGAGTTTTGCCGCCGTTCAAAAGCATGTGGCGGTGTTGGAACGCGCGTCCCTCGTCACGAAGGAAAAGCGCGGAAGGGAGCAGATCGTGCGGGGCAACCACGATGGCCTGGAGAAAGCCCGCCGCCTGCTTGACGAGTACGAGGCGATCTGGCGGCAGCGCGTCGCCCGGATCGCAGACATCCTCACTGAAGAAGCGGGCATCCGCACTGAAGAATAGGAAGGGTCCGGCAATGACGGTTATCAGCACCAGCAAGAATCCCGAGGAACTCAGTTTCACCCTCGTGGCAGAGTTCGACGCCGATGTGAAGCGCGTCTGGCAGATCTGGGAAGACCCGCGGAAGCTCGAGCGCTGGTGGGGCCCGCCCACCTACCCCGCCACATTCAGCCGCTACGAATTCACTCCCGGCGGAGAGGCCTCCTATTACATGACCGGCCCGGAAGGCGAGAAGCCCCACGGCTGGTGGCGCATCACCGACATCCAGGCACCGCACCGGCTCGAATTCGACGACGGGTTTGCCGACGACAACGGCGCCCCGGTGGAGGCCATGGGCGCCTCCCACGCCACCGTCACGCTCGAGGATATCGGCGGCCGGACCCGGATGACGGTCCGGTCCGTGTTCGAGTCCGAAGAGCAGATGAACGAGATGATGGAAATGGGCATGGAGGAAGGCATGAAGGAGGCCGCCGGGCAGATTGATGCCCTCCTGGCCGAGCACTCCGTCGCCTAGCTGATGCCCTGGCCGGGACGGGCTGCCGGCCAAAGGGCAAAAAGCAAGAGGACGACGGCGGGAGGTTCCCGCCGTCGTCCTCTTGCGTTGGATTGGTGCTGGTTACAGCGCAGCCGTGTTCAGGCTGAGCGTGAAGGTGTTCGGACCGGTGAGGTGGACGGCCACGTCATTCTTGTGGGCGTTCGCCCGGCTCGAAAAATCGTGCACCAGCGACTCCAGGGTGTGGTCCACAGCGGAGCGGTCCCAGATCTTGATCGTCATTGATTCAGCGTTGTCAAAGGTCATCTCTCAGTGCTTTCGTGTCTGGGCAAGGCGCCTATGCGATGCCGCGGAACAGGACAGCCCAGGAACGCTCGGAGGCCTAAGGCAGCTCGACGAGCTCACCGGTTTGGCCTCATTGCGTCCACCAGGATTTTGTTGTGTTTGAACTTCTCAGCAAGTCCGAATCGGAAAGCGTATTCCTACTCGGTCTCACTCCATGATGCACAGGCGCGGAAGGGCATTTCAACCGATTTGACCCCGAAGGGCGGGTGAGGTTAGCCACACCCCATTACGCGCGAACGTACACTCGGGGCCCTCAGCAAGCGCTTGCCAAGGGCCACAAGTGTACGTTCGCGCTCAGCCGATGACCGCCAGGACTGACCCGGCGGTGACCACCTCGCCTGCTCCGGCGGCGATGCCGGACAGAATGCCGCCCCGGTGCGCGGGGACGCTGGTCTCCATCTTCATCGCCTCCAGCACCACCACCGGGTCGCCTTCGGCCACCTCGGTTCCCGGCTCCACGAGCCACTTCACCACGGTGCCGCTCATGGCGGCGCGGAGCTCGGCAGGGTCGGAGGAACCGCCGTCGGACGGGCCTCCGCCGGCGTGAACAGCCGCAACACCGCCGGGAAGTCCCTGCCCTGAGCGTGCCCAGCCGTCCAGCAGGTCGGCAGGAAGGCCGACGGCGAGCCGGCGTCCGTCCACGTCCACGGTGATGGTGCGGCGCCGGCCTTCGGGTCCGGTGGGGCTGAAGTCGGGATCGGCCGGAATGCTGTCCGCGAAGTCGGTCTCGATCCAGCGGGTATGCACATTCAGGGCGGCCTCCGAAACGAAGTCCGGGGCCTCCACTACGGCCCGGTGGAACGGCAGGACGGTGGCCACCCCGGTGATGCTGAGTTCGGCGAGGGCACGGCGGGCCCGCCGCAGCGCCTGCTGGCGGTCGGCTCCGGTGACAATCAGCTTGGCCAGCAGCGAGTCGAACTGCGGTGCCACGAAAGAGCCGGAGCGGACTCCGGTGTCCAGCCGGATGCCGGGGCCGGTGGGTGCGGTGAATCCGGTGACGGTGCCGGGGGAGGGCAGGAAGCCGCGCCCCACGTCCTCGGCGTTGATCCTGAATTCGAAGGCATGGCCACGCGGTGCGGGATCCTCGGTGAAGCGGAGCCGTTCCCCGGCGGCGATGCGGAACTGTTCCTGGACCAGGTCGATGCCCGTGGTTTCCTCGGTGATGGGGTGTTCCACCTGCAGCCGTGTGTTCACCTCAAGGAAGGCGACGGTGCCGTCGGCGGCGACCAGGAACTCCACCGTCCCCGCGCCCGAGTAGCCGGCTTCCCGGCAGACTGCCTTGGCGGCGTCGTAAATCCGGGCCCGCTGATCCTCGGTGAGGAACGGCGCCGGGGCCTCCTCCACCAGCTTCTGGTGGCGCCGCTGGAGGGAGCAGTCCCGGGTTCCGACGACGATGACGTTGCCGTGCGTGTCGGCCAGCACCTGCGCCTCCACGTGGCGGGGCCTGTCCAGGTACCGCTCCACGAAGCATTCACCGCGGCCGAACGCGGCCACCGCCTCGCGGACGGCTGAATCGAAGGCCTCCTCGACCTCGTCCATGTTCCGGACCACCTTCAGGCCGCGGCCGCCGCCGCCGAACGCTGCCTTGATGGCGATCGGGAGCCCGTGCTCTTCGGCGAAGGCGTGCGCCTCCGCGGCGGATCCGACCGGCCCGTCACTGCCAGCCACGAGCGGGGCGCCGGCGCGGACGGCGATCTCGCGGGCGGTGATCTTGTTGCCGAGCTGGCGGATGGCCTCCGGCGACGGCCCGATCCATGCGAGCCCGGCGTCCAGCACCGCCTGCGCAAAATCCGCGTTCTCCGACAGGAAACCGTATCCGGGATGGACCGCATCCGCCCCGGCAGCGGCAGCCGCGCCGAGCAGCTTCCCAATGTTCAGATAGGTGTCCGCCGGCGAGTTTCCGCCAAGGCTGAAGGCCTCGTCGGCGGCGGCAACGTGCAGGGCGTCCGCGTCGATGTCGGCATACACGGCCACGGAGGCCAACTGCGCGTCGTCGCACGCCCGGGCGATGCGGACGGCGATTTCACCGCGGTTGGCAATGAGGACCTTGTGCATCAGTTACTCGCTTTTCGTTCGGAAATTTCGTCGGAGGGGCCGGCCGGGGCGGCGGCCGATTCGGGGGCGATGCGGAAGCGGATGCTGCCGCCGATCGGGACCTGGGCGGCGAGGTCCAGCTGGTGGTCCACCACCACGCCGATCACGGGGTAGCCGCCGGTGATGGGATGGTCGGCAAGGAAGAGGACCGGCAGGCCCTCCGGCGGCATCTGGATGGCACCCGCCACGGTCCCCTCGCTGGGCAGCTCGCCGGTGCGGCTGCGCTGCAGGGGTGTTCCCTGCAGTCTCATGCCCACGCGGTTGGACTCCGGCTTGACCGTCCAGTCCTGGCCGCACAGGGAGTCGATCGCGGCCTGGTCGAACCAGTCCGCCCGCGGTCCCGGGACAATGTCCAGCACGGTGACGCCGCCTTGCGGATAGTCGGGCTGGAGTTCCGGGCTGCCCACGACGCCGGATTCGGATTCGCCCCCGGAGGGCAGCAGTTGGCCGGGCGCCAGCGGCTGCGGTCCGATGCCGGACATCGTGTCGGTGGAGCGGCTGCCCAGCTCCGGCTTCACGTCCACACCCCCGCGGACAGCGATATAGCTGCGGAAGCCCGCCTCGGGCACGCCGATGGTCAGGATTTCGCCGTCGAGGAGGGCGAACGGCGCAGCCATGGGAACGGTGCGCTGACGCGCCCCTGCTCGGGTGTCCGTCGCATCTGCGGTTTCCGTCTTGCCGGGGGAGTCCGACGGCGTCACAACGGTGAGTGCCGACGGCGCCCCCGTGACGGCCATGACCTGGTCACCAACGGCCTGCAGCCTGAGCCCGCCGGAGACGGTCTCTATGGCGGCGGCCGACGGCGCGTTCCCCACAATGCGGTTTGCCCGCCGGAGCGAGGCCCGGTCCAGGGCGCCGGCAGCGGAGACACCAAGGGCCGAATGCCCCTGCCGGCCCAGGTCCTCGATGAGGCTGTGGAGCCCGGGCGACAGGACACGGAGGCCGTGCGTGGTTGCCGGGGCTGACTGTGTGCTGTTGGCCTGCTTGCTGTCGGTTGCGCCGTTGTCCGCCGAGGCTTCAGGCGCCATCCGGACCACGTCGCGGACGGCGCGGAACTGAACCCGGTGACCGGGGCTGGCCAGGGCGGGCTCGGGGCGGTCGAGGTCCCACATCCTGGCTCCGGTGCGGCCAATGAGCTGCCACCCTCCCGGCGACTTGCGCGGGTAGACGGCAGAGTAGTTTCCGGCGAGCGCCACCGATCCTGCCGGAACAGCGGTGCGCGGGGAACTCCGGCGCGGAACTTCCAAGACCTGGTTCTCACCCACCATGTAACCGAAGCCCGGCGCGAAGCCCGCGAAGGCGACGGTCCAGACCTGGCCGGTATGGGCCGCGACCACGCCGTCGGCACCGAGGCCGGTGAGCGTCCCCACTTCGGCGAGATCCTCGCCGTCGTACACGGTGTCAATGACCACCAGTCCGCCGGCCTGCTCCGCCGGCGCCGTGAGGTCCAGCTCCAGGAGGGCCTGCCCGATCCGCCGGGCAGCCGCGGGTGATTCCGCCCTGACCATGACGGTTTCGGCGGCGGCCAGGACGTCCTGCTGCCCCGGCAGCGGAGCCTCGAGGAGCGCGGCCTGGAGGGCGACCACTTCCTGGGTGCCGGAAACCTCGGCAAGGACGGTGCGCGTTCCCACCGGCCGCACCGAGCGCACCCTGCCCGGGCTGGTTGCAACGTTGGCGTTCGCCATCGGGTCCTGAATCCGCCGCTTCATGCTAGGCGAAGGCCCTGATGTTGATTCCGGCGCCGTCCAGCGCGCGCTTCACGGCCACAGCCATGGCCACCGCGCCCGGGGAGTCCCCGTGGACGCACACCGATTCGGCGTCAATTTTCAGGCTGGAACCGTCGATGGCACGGATGGCCTCCCCGGTGGTCATCTGCAGGACGCGGGCCGCAACCATGTCCGGGTCTTCGAGCACGGAACCGGGCTGGGAGCGGGACGTCAGCGTGCCATCCGGGTTGTAGGCGCGGTCCGCGAAGGCTTCGGTGACGGCCCGGAGCCCTGCGGCCTCCGCGAGGCGCAGGACTTCTGAGCCGGGCAGGCCAAGGATGGGCAGTTCCGGATCCACGGACTTCACCGCGTCCACCACGGCGCCCGCCTGAGCGGTGTTGTGGACGATCGCGTTGTAGAGGCCGCCATGCGGCTTGACGTAGCGGACCCGGGTGCCGGCCGTCGCTGCCAGGGCCTGCAGCGCACCGATCTGGTAGACGACGTCGTCGGCCAGCTCGCGCGGGTCCACCTCCATGTACCTGCGGCCGAATCCGGCCAGGTCGCGGTAGCCCACGTGGGCGCCGACCACCACGCCGGCCTTGGCGGCCGCCTCGCAGGTGGTTCTGATGACGCTGGGATCGCCGGCGTGGAATCCGCAGGCTACATTGGCGCTCGACACGGAGGCCATCATGGCTGCGTCGTCTCCCAGGCTCCATCGCCCGAACGATTCACCGACGTCGCTGTTCAAATCTATTGCGTGCATTGTGACCCTCATCTCAACTCGTCCTAACACAAGGATGCACCCTCCGGCAGAAATGTTCAACAATTCAACAATCCAATTGTGGTGGATTCGTGTAGATTCGGTGTATGGCCACAGTGAACCCGAGCCCAGGCGTCTCCCGGCTGCGCGTGGCTGTGCCGTCGGTGGCCACCCGTGTGGCGAGTGAGCTCCGGCTCCAGATCGCGGAAGGTGCGCTTCCGCCGGGGACCAAGCTGAAGGAAGAGGCGCTGTCCGAAGAGCTCGGGGTCTCCCGCAACACCGTGCGCGAAGCATTTGCCGAACTGGCCAGCGAGCGGCTGGTGGTCCGCCAGCCCAACCGGGGCGTCTTCGTGGCGAGCCTTGACGCCAGCGACATCCACGACGTCTATGCCGTCCGCCGGGCCATCGAGGTCAGCGCCGTCCGCGGCGGCGGAAGCGCCGAGAGTATTGCCGCAGTGCGTGCCGCCGTGGAGGAAGGTAAGCGCGCGGCCGAGGCCGGGGACAGTGAAGGGCTGGGCAGCGCCAACCAGCATTTCCACGGCGCCCTCGTGGCCATGGCCGGCAGCGAACGCCTGAACACCATCATGTCGCAGGTGCTGGCCGAGATGCGGCTGTTCTTCCACAAGGCCTCCATCGACGGCGGCTTCTACCAGGACTACCTGGCGGACAACGAGCAGATCTGCAAGGCATTGGAGGCGGGAGAATACGAGCGCGCCGCCGAGCGCCTCCTGGCCTACCTGGACCGGTCCGAGGAGCACCAGACCGCCGTCCACTCGTCCTAGTCACAGCTCGTCCTAGGTACAGCGCGAATTAAGTACAGCGCGAACGGACACTTGTGGCCCTTGGGAACTGCTTTCCAAGGGCCACAAGTGTCCGTTCGCGCTTTAAATCCTTGACCGTGTGAACCCTTGACCATGTGATCTGGGTCGCGTACATTGTTCAACAAGTTCCGGATTGTTCTACATTTCCACAATCCAACAGAACGCTCCGCTATCGGCGGCTGTCCGGGGGAAGCCGCCACCCAGCCTCAGCGCCCGCGCCTGTCAACGTCGCAGGCCGGACAGACTGGCGCACCAGTGCATCCGCAGCTAACGGATGCCATCCACACTTTCCATGGAGGAACTAATGGCCAACCAATCCGCACTGGCCTCCGCAGGTACCAGGCCCGCCGTCGGGCGCAAGGACATGTACAAGGCATTCGCGGCCAGCCTCACGGGAACGGCGTTGGAGTTCTATGACTTCGCCGTCTACTCCGCCGCTGCCGCCATCGTTTTCCCGCTGATCTTCTTCCCGGCGTCGGACCCTGTGACGGGGACCCTGCTGGCCTTCTCGACGTATGCGGTGGGCTACATCTCAAGGCCGGTCGGCGGCATCATCTTCGGCCGTCTCGGCGACGAAATCGGGCGGAAGAAGATCCTGGTCTTCACCCTGATGCTCATCGGCGTGGCCACCTTCCTCATCGGCCTGCTGCCCACTTACGACAACATCGGCATCATCGCCCCGGCCATCCTTGTCTTCCTCCGGTTTGCGCAGGGCGTCGGTGTTGGCGGCGAATGGGGCGGCGCAGTCCTGCTCTCCAGCGAGTTCGGGGAACCGAGCCGCCGCGGCTTCTGGGCCTCCGCGGCGCAGATCGGCCCGCCCGCCGGAAACCTGATGGCCAACGGCGCACTCGCCGTCCTCACCCTGGCCATGTCCGAGCAGGCATTCCTGGACTACGGCTGGCGGATCGCCTTCCTGATCTCGGCCCTGCTGGTGGCGTTCGGGCTGTGGATCCGCCTGAAGCTCGAGGACACGCCCATCTTCAAGGCCATGGAAGCCCGCGGCGACCAGCCCAAGGCCCCGATCAGGGAAGTCCTCACCACGCAGCGCAGGCCGCTCCTTGCAGCGATGCTCAGCCGCATCGGCCCGGACGTGACCTACGCGCTTTGCACCGTCTTCACCTTGACGTACGGCATCCAGGAACTCGGCTTCGACCGCGGCCAGGTGCTCGTGGCGGTGCTGGTCGGTTCGGCGCTGCAGCTCTTCACGATGCCGCTCGCTGGCGCCATCTCCGACCGGATCAACCGGCGCCTGGTCTACGGGATTGCCGCAGTGGCGGCAGCAGTCTGGGCCTACCTGTTCTTCATCGTCCTCGAAGGGCGCTCCCCGGTGATGCTCGTGGTGGGCACCGTGCTGGGCCTGCTGTGCCACTCCTTCATGTACGGCCCGCAAGCCGCGTTCGTCGTCGAGCAGTTCACGCCGCGGCTCCGCTCCACGGGCAGCTCGCTGGCATACACCTTTGCCGGCATCATCGGCGGCGCCATCGCACCGTTCATGTTCACCCTGCTGCAGAGCACCTTCCACAGCTGGGTTCCGGTGGCCGTCTACCTCAGCGTTGCCTGCCTGCTGACCCTCGTGGGCCTTGCCCTGGGCCGCGACTCGAACGTGGCCGAGGACGAGGAATACCTGCGGGGATCCGCAGAACCTGCCGAAAGCGCAACCCGATGAGCAGCGCCCGGGTAAACCAGGCCAACGCACTCCTGCCGCCGTCGGAAGCCCGCCTGCAGTTCCGCAACGGCTTGGTCACACCCACCTCCGGCTGGAGCGACGGGTACACCCAGGCCAACCTGATCGCGGTGACAGCCGACTACGCGGACGAATTCCTCGAATTCTGCCGGCTGAATCCCAAGCCCTGCCCCGTCGTCGACGTTATTCCCGCGGGGCAGTACGAAAGTGCCCTCGCCCCCGGCTCTGACATCCGGACCGACATCCCGGCCTACCGGGTGTGGAAGGACGGGGTTCTGGCCGCGGAGGTGCCCGACGTCCGGTCCCTGTGGCGCGACGACATGGTGGGCGTGCTCATTGGCTGCAGCTTCACCTTCGAGGCTGCGCTGGCCGCCGAGGGCATCCCGTTGCGCCACACCGAGATGGGCCGCAACGTCCCCATGTACCGCACGAACGTCGAGTGCACCCCGGCGGGGCGGATCCATGGCCGCATGGTCGTCTCGATGCGCCCGATGCCGGCCGAACTCGTGGACACCGCCATCCGGGTCACTGCGGAAGTGCCCAAGGTCCACGGCGCCCCGGTCCACGCCGGATCGCCGGAAGCCCTGGGCATTGCGGATATCGCCCGCCCCGACTTCGGGGACCCCGTGGACATCCGGCCGGGGGAGGTCCCGGTGTTCTGGGCCTGCGGTGTCACCCCGCAGAGCGCGGTCATGGCGTCCAGGCCTGCCTTTGCCATCAGCCACGCTCCCGGACACATGTTCATCACGGACGTTCCGGAGAGCACGTACCGGGTGCCGGCCGGGCAGTAAGGCAGAACGGCAGCAGGGAAGAACGACGGCGGGGCAGGGCCACTCGGTGTGGCCCCGCCCCGCTTTTCGTTGCCCTGCTGTAGTTATGGCCGGGCTGTAGTTGTGGCCGGCCTAGAAGCTCCTGGCGTTCGCCAGCACGGGCAGCTTCCCGCGGACGTCCGGAATGATGGACGGGTCGATGTCGATGACGGCCAGTTCGGGTTTGCCGCCCAGCGCCACCAGCGGGGAACCAAGCGGCGAAATCACCGCGCTGTGGCCGATCCCGGTGGGGGCGGTGCCGGCGGACGGCAGCCCCAGGGTGGCCGGGTCGGCCTGGCCGCAGGCCACCACAAAGGTGGTGCTGTCCACGGCCCGTGCACGGACCAGCAGGTCCCACTGCTCCGCCTTGCCTTCGCCGGCGCCCCACGATGCGCAGACGATGTTGATGGCGGCTCCGGCCCGGGCATTGGCCGTGAACAGTGCCGGGAAGCGGACGTCGTAGCAGGTGGCCAGGCCGATGACGGTGCCGTTCAGCTCGAAGGTCACCGGCGAGGTTCCGGCATCCACCGAATCGGACTCGGCAAATCCGAACGCGTCGAAGAGGTGGATCTTGTCGTAGGACGTGTCGATCCCGGGTCCGGTCACCAGGAGCGTGTTCCGCACCCGTCCGCCGTCGCCGGGGGTAAACATCCCTGCCACGACGGCGATGTCGAGGTCCCTGGCGATCGACCGCACCGTCGTGGCCCACGGTCCGTCCAGCGGCTCGGCGATATCCGCCAGCGGGTTGCCGAAGGCACGCATGGCCGCCTCCGGGAAGACCACCAGCTCGGCCGCGGCCTGTTTTGCCTGCGTGGCGTAGTCTCGGATGAGCTCCAGGTTGGCTTCGGGACTGGCGCCCGTGACGATCTGGGCGACTGCTAAACGCATGTATCTGCTTCTCTCTGTCGTATACACGATCCTGTTGTATACCTGATGTATGCGAAAAAGTTCGGGGACGGCGGCGTCCGGCCGGGAGAAGGCGTACGCCTATCTGCGTGAAAACATCCTGACCAACCCGGAGATGCAGGGCCGCTTCCTCAACGAACAGGAGCTGGCTGCCGAGATCGGGGTTTCCCGCACCCCTGTCCGCGAGGCCCTGCTGCTCCTGGTCTCTGACGGGCTGGTGGAGCTGATCCCGCAGCGCGGCGCCTACGTACCCCCGGTGACCGGCCGGGAAATCTCGGAACTGATGGAACTGCGCGGCGTGCTGGAAAGCCACGCCGCCCGGCTTGTCATTGAGCACCGGAGCGTGCCGGCCGGCAAGATGCAGGAGACCCTGGACCAGCAGTCCAAACTGCCGGAAGACCAGAGTGCCGAAGCCGCCCAGGAGTTCATCCGGCTGGACACCCTCTTCCACCAGCACCTCATCGACGCGGCCGGCAACGAACTCATTTCCCGGACGTACAGCAAGCTGCACGTCCGGCAGATCGTCGTCGGGGTTTCCGCCCTGTTCCGGACGGGAGGCCGGCGGGAGCAGGTGTGCTCCGAACACCAGGACATCCTCGATGCCCTGGTGTTCGGAGACGCGGTGAAGGCGCAGGAGGCCATCGACCATCACCTGGCCGTCACCCGCGACATCCTGCTCCGCACCTGACGGAGTTTTTGTACAGATAATGGGACTTCCGGGGCCCTCGGCGGCCAACATCTGTACAAAAACTCGGAACCGCTAGGCGGATTCGACGCCGGACTGCTGGCGGGCCGATGCGGAACCTTCCAGCAGCAGCCGGTAGTCCAGGTCCTCCACGGCGTCGTTGTCCCGGCCGAGGGCCAGACCCAGGAGGGTCACGGCTGCCGCCACGGCCACGTAGATGGCCACCGGAATCCAGGTTCCGTACTCAGCCAGCAGTACCGTGAACAGCAGCGGCGCGATGGCGCCGCCGATGACGCCGGCGAAGGTGTACGCCAGCGAACTGCCGGTGGAGCGCAGCCGGGGGGAGAACTGCTCCACGATGAAGGCGGCCTGCGGGCCGTACATGAACGAGTGCGCCATCAGACCCAGCACAATGCCGACGATCAGCATCGGCTGGTTGTTCCCGCCGAGGACGCCGAAGAAGATGAACGTCCAGACCGCTCCCACCGTGGCGCCGACGCCGTAGACCAGGCGGCGGTTGAAGCGGTCGGAGACGGCGCCTGCCAGCGGGATCATGAACAGCTGGAAAGCGGAGCCGATCAGGACGGCGGTCAGGACCTGGTTGCGCTCGTAGCCCAGGACCTGGATGCCGTACGTCAGCGTGAAGACGGTGAACAGCGCGTACAGCACGTCAGGTCCAACGCGGCACAGGATCGCGGCGATCAGCGGGCGGAGTTCCTTACGGAAGACCTCGTGGATCGGGGCGTGCGGCTGCTCGCCGTGGGCCTGGATGGCCTTGAACACCGGAGTGTCCTCCAGCTTCAGCCGGATCCAGAGGCCGAAGCCGACCAGCACGGCAGATACCAGGAACGCGATGCGCCAGCCGAAGCTCAGGAATTGCTCCTCGGTGAGTGCGACGGTCAGCACGGCCAGCGCGCCGTTGGCCAGGAGGTTGCCGGCGGGCGGGCCCACCTGCGCGGCGGAGGCCCAGAAGCCGCGGCGGTGCGGATCACCGTATTCGCTGGAGAGCAGCACGGCGCCGCCCCACTCGCCGCCGACGCCCACGCCCTGCGCGAACCGCAGCAGGACCAGGATGATCGGGGCGGTGACTCCGATGCTGTCGTACCCGGGAAGCACGCCGATCAGCACCGTAGCTACACCGATGATCATCAGCGTGGTGACGAGGATTTTCTTACGGCCAATGCGGTCCCCGAGCCGGCCGAAGATGATGCCGCCCACCGGGCGGGACACGTAGCCCACCGCGTAGGTGGAAAACGCGAGGATGGTGCCGGTCAGGGGATCGGACGCCGGAAAGAAGACGATGGGAAATACGACGGCGGCCGCCGCCGAGTAGACGGCGAAGTCGTACCACTCAAGAGCCGTGCCGGTAAGGCTGGCGGCGAAGGCCTTGTACAGGCCCTTGGGGTGAACCGTCGGATGCGGCTGCGGGTGCGGGTGCGGCGCTCCACCGGAAGCCGGAACTGGGACGTTAGCCATTTGTGTAGTCCTCCACGAGGTTTTTTATAGTGACGCCTGTCACGCTGGCGTTAAATGTATACATTACGCATACTGGATGTACATTGGCGACCGTTTCCGGTTTCCGATCTGTAAATTTCTTCAGCAGCACTGCAAAGGATGGATCCACGATGACGACTCTGAGCTTCGAACTACCTGGCGGCCGCACCCAGGACGTGGAGGTCAGGCACCTCCTGAATGCCGGCTACGCCGGGCGTGAGCAGGATGAGGTCCAGGCCCATATTGCCGAGCTCGCTGAACTTGGCGTTCCGGGACCCACCACTACTCCCGCCTTGTATCCAGTGTCCCCCTATCTGGCGCAACAGGTATCGGAAGTTCAGGTGCAGCATGGACGGACTTCCGGGGAAGCGGAATGGGCCATGGTCATCACCGGGGACGGGGTGCTGCTCACCGTCGCCTGCGATCACACCGACCGCGCCCTCGAAGTGCATGGGGTGGCCTGGAGCAAGAACGCCAGCCCTGATGTGCTGGGGCGCAAGGCCTGGCGCCTCGATGACGTGCGGGACCACCTGGACCAGATCACCCTGAAGGCATGGGTGGGGGAAGGGGACACCCCGGACACCCTCATCCAGGACAGCTCTCTGGAGGCCCTGCTGACGCCTGACTACTGGCTGGACGTCCTCACCGAGCGCGGCTTGAACGCCCCCGGAACGGTACTCATTTCCGGAACGGTGGCCATGACCCACGGCGTCAACCAGTTCGCCCGCAGCTGGAAGGTGGAAATGACCGATCCGGTGACGGGCGACTCCGTGGACGTCCAGTACGTCGTGGAGCAGATGGCGGAGCCGATCGGCTGACGGTCGTCCTACCCGGGCAGAAGAACAGTGCCGGGTACAGCAACAGAAAAGCGGACGACGGCGGGAGCCTCCCGCCGTCGTCCGCTTGCGCCAGTGCCTAGGCGGTCAGTTCGTCCTGGCCGTGGTGGGCCGCGTTGCCGGACATGGCGCGGGCGCGCCCGGCTTTGGCCCGATACGAGGACAGGAAGGTGGAGATGCGGCGCACGGCCTCGCGGATGTCGTCCACCGCGGGCAGGATGACGAACCTGAAATGGTCAGTGGCGTGCCAGTGGAACGCCGTCCCGTGCGAGACCAGGATTTTCTGGTCCTGCAGCAGGTCAAGGACGAACTGCTCGTCGTCCACGAACGGGTACATCTCAGGATCCAGCTTCGGGAACAGATACATCGCGCCGGCCGCCGGCACGCAGCTCACACCGGGAATCTCGTTAAGCAGCCGGCAGGCAAGATCGCGCTGCTCCCGCAGCCGGCCGCCGGGCCGGATCAGGTCCGTGATGCTCTGGTAACCGCCCAGCGAGGTCTGGATCGCGTGCTGCGCAGGAACATTGGGGCAGAGCCGGAGCGAGGCCAGCAGCTCCAGGGACTCCCGGTAGGCGGCGGTGGCCCAGCGGGGACCGCTCACGGCCACCCATCCGGCCCGGTAGCCGGGCATCCGGTAGGCCTTGGACAGGCCGGAGAAGGTCAGCACCGGGATGTCCCGGGCCACCGAAGCCATGTGAATGTGGACGTTGTCCTCGAACAGGATCTTCTCGTAGATCTCGTCGGAGAACAGCACCAGGTCATGGCGCCGGGCCAGATCGGCGAACCCCTCCAGGATGTGCCGGGGATACACAGCCCCGGTGGGGTTGTTGGGGTTGATCAGCACGATGGCCCGCGTGCGCTCGGTGATCTTGGCCTCGACGTCCGCCATGTCCGGCCACCAGTTGTTCTCCTCATCGCACACGTAGTGCACGGCGGTGCCGCCGCAAAGCACCGTGGCAGCGGTCCACAGCGGATAGTCCGGCGAGGGGATCAGGACCTCGTCGCCATCCTCCAGGAAGGCCTGGAGCGTCATGGAAATGAGCTCGCTGACCCCGTTGCCGATGAAGATGTCCTCCACACCGATCTCCATCAGGCCCTTGGTCTGGTAGTACTGGGAGATGGCGGTCCGGGCCGAAAAGATGCCCTTCGAGTCGCTGTAGCCCTGCGCCTCGCGGAGGTGGTGGATCATGTCCACCACGATGGACTCCGGCGCGTGCAGGCCGAACGGCGCCGGATCCCCCAGGTTCATGCGCAGGATGCTGTGGCCTTCCGACTCCATTTTCTTCGCCGCATGCTGCACCGGACCCCTGAGGTCGTAACGGACTTCTTGCAATCGGCTGGAATTCTGCATGGCACGCATGAGGCATGTTTTCACAGCTCTACGGGTCCGGACAATGTGAAGACGTCCGGGTCAAACGGCGGCGGGACGTCCCGCCGTTGGCGGCCGCCGGCGTTGCCGCGATTTGTGGCAACACGTAAGTTTCAGGATAGAAATGCCCAGCACACAGCCTGAAGGAGAGCCGGGATGTCCCTGGTCAAAGGACTAGTCAACGGAGCGCTCGCCGGCGCCGCGGGAACCACCGCGCTGAATGCCGCCAGCTACCTGGATATGGTGTGGCGGGGCCGCGCCGCGAGCACGACCCCCACCGACTCGGTGGAGCGGCTGGCCGAACGGACGGGGGTCACCATCCCGGGAACCGAGGCCCAGCGCGGGAACCGGGTGGAGGCCCTTGGACCGCTGCTCGGGATCGCCACCGGCATGGGCCTGGGTGCCGTGCTGGGAGCTGCAGGGTCGCTGGGCTTGCGCACCGGACCCGTCGCATCGGTGGGCGTGGCGTCCCTTGCAGCCCTTCTCGTCTCCAACGTTCCCATGACCGCGCTGGGCATCACCGATCCGCGGACCTGGAGCGCCGCGGACTGGGTCAGCGACATCGTGCCGCACCTCGCGTACGGTGCGGTGACGGGGCACCTGCTCGAGCACCTGCCCAGGTAAGTGGCTATCCCCAAAGATACCCAGGCGCCCCAGGAGCCCAAGCATGCCCGGCCCGTCAGCCGGAAGGCACGCTGGGGCAGCCGCTGGGCCACCGTCGTCGCCGTGCTCCAGCGGCTGCTCTACGTGGCCACCACCGCCGCCGTGGGCTGGGCCGTCTATTTCTTTTTGCTCGCCCGGCTGGCAAAGGGGCCGGAACAGGTATGGGTGTTCCTTCCCGTATGGCTGATTGCGGCCTACGCCTTCCTGCCCCGCGTCCACAAGATCCTCAGCAGCCTCTACCTGCCGAACTACTTCATCGGGCGAGCCCGCACCGGCGACGGCGTGCTGGGTGATCCGGTCAATCTCGCGGTCATTGGCCCGGCGGAGGAGCTGCGCACCGCGATGCTCACGGCAGGATGGACCGAGGCCGACCCCGTGACCCCGGCCACCGCTTGGCGCACCCTGACCTCGACGCTCCTGGGCCGGAGCTATCCGCAGTCGCCGGTCAGTAACCTGTACGTCTTCGGCAACAAGCACGACATGGCGTTCCAGCGCGAAATCGACGGCAACCCGCGGAAGCGGCACCACGTGCGGTTCTGGAAATGCCCGGACGGGTGGATGCTCCCCGGCGGTTTCGCCGTCGACTGGGTGGGCGCCGGAACGTACGACAAGAGCGTGGGCCTCTCGCTCTTCACCTTCCAGATCACGCACAAGATCGCCGACGGCACCGACGAGGAGCGTGACTTCATCATCGGCACGCTGCAAACGGCTCACGCCGTGGAATCCGTGCACGTGATCCGCCACTTCTCCTCCGGCTACCACCACCGCAACGGCGGCGGAGACAGCATCCGCACCGACGGGCACCTTCCCATCATCGACCTCCGCCCGCGCGGCCAGCACGATCCGGCACTGCCGCCGGAAACAGGATAGGAAGGACAACATGGACAAGGCGATCATCAAATGCCCGCACTGCGGCCAGGCCAACCGTGTGCCGGCTGCGGCTGAGGGCCGGCCGCGGTGCGGAAAATGCCGCCGCGACCTGCCTTGGGTGGTGGAGGCGGGCGACGACGACTTCGCAGTCATTGCCGAACAGTCCCGCGTCCCGGTGCTGGTGGACTTCTGGGCGGTCTGGTGCGGGCCCTGCCGCATGGTGAGCCCGGTGTTGGACCAGCTGGCCCACGAGCGGGCAGGCGAGGTCAAGCTCGTGAAGGTGGATGTGGACAAGGCTCCCCGGCTTTCCGCCCGCTTCGCCATCCAGGCCGTCCCGACGCTGCTGGTGATCGTGGATGGAAAGGTCGTGGCCCGCCAGGCAGGCGCGGCGCCGGCCCCCGTTCTGGACCGCTGGCTGAAGGAGGCGCTCACGTGAGTGAGGACATTCTTCCAGCCGTGGATACTGCCGCAGCCGGGCTCTTCTGGTCTGACTATGCGGCAGCCTGCCCCGAAGCTGTCCGCATCTGTCCGGACTACACGGTCGAACGCTTTGGGGATTCCGCGGACCTGGCCGATGAGCTGCTTCGGGCAGTGACGGAAGGAACCAAACGGGCCACTTCCGAGCTTGCCGACGAGTTTCTTGCGGCCGGGGCCGGCCTGCCCCGCATCGGGTCGCACTGGATAGCCTGCGATGGGGCCGGTATCCCGCACGTCATCCTGCGCACCGTCGAGCTGCGTCTCGGCCCGTTCGCCAGCGCAGACGAGGCGTTCGCCCGGGACGAGGGCGAGGACGACCGCTCGCTCGCAAGCTGGCAGGCCGGGCACCGGAAGTACTGGACCCGGATCCGGGCCCGCCGCGGGATGGAATGGACCGAAGCCGACGAGATTGTTTTTGAGCGGTTCCGGGTGGTGTGGCCGCCCGCACTGGCGGACCCGGCCTAGGGTCTGCCAGCCGGGACAGCCGGCCCGCGGCGAGTGCCCAAGTAGCGGGCGGCGTCCAAATTCGAGTACCTGATACGGGTGCCACTGCCCGCGGCAGCCCATAGGGTGGAAGTATCGGGTGGTGGAAAGTGTGCCGGCACCGTCAGATGCAGGCACACACGGGGCTGGGGACGGCCGCCACGGTTGTTGCCGGACCGGCCGGTCCTCCCCGGCTGATTCGGCACGTCATTGGTTGAGTATCCGCTCCGGCCTTAAGTTGCCGCCTCACCTGCGAGGGCCCCCATGAAGATTCCGAGGTCTGAACTACCCGTCGTCACGGCGGCTGTGAATACGGCACCAGTGAAGGCGGTACCCGACCCCCCTTCCGGTCGGGCCACGGCGGCCGGCGCATCCGGAATGCGGCAGGACAAGGGCATCCGGCAGGACAACGCCACTCGGCAAGACAACGCCACTCGGCAAGACAGGGGCACCCGGCAGGACAAAGACGCCGCCCCTGCGCCGGCCCGCGCGGATATCGGCAACTGGCCCGACCCCATGTAGGCACAGTTCAGCATATAGGCACCGTTCAGCAGCCCTGATGCAGCGGACGACGGCGGGAGGTCCCGCCGTCGTCGTTGTCCGTTTTTGCCCTGCCTCCCATCCGTTGGGAGCGGACTTTCGTTGAAGAGTCCGGCACGTGCCGGGAATACTGGAAACGGGACAAACTCCGGCGGCAGGGCGGTGAAAAGCGATGGGTTCAGCAGGCGGCGACTTCAGGCGGAAGGTGGAGCGCGCGGCCGAACTCCGCGCCCTCCGCTCCTCAGGCGGGACAGCGGAGGAGGATGCGGAGCTCTCTGCCGCCGAGGCCGAACTGCGGGAGAAACGCCGGAAGGTCAGTGACGCGGCCCGGGCCGATTACCTGGTTCGGGACGCGATGGCGCAGGGAAAGTTCGACAACTTGAAGTACTCCGGCAAACCGATTCCTGGCCTGGGGGAAGCCTACGACCCGGACTGGTGGGTCAAGGGCCTTATCCAGCGCGAACACCTCAGCGGCTTGGGGCCAAAGGCGATCCTGCTGCGCGCCGAGGATGCGGAACTGGATGCCAGGCTGGACGCCCAGTTCACGGAAAAGCAGGTGCGCGACATTGTCGAGGACTTCAATGCCCGCATCATCGACGCCCGCCGCCAACTGCAGGGCGGACCGCCGGTGGTCACGAAAACGCGTGACGCCGACATCGAGGTGCAGCGCTGGCGCGAGCGGTGGGCAGCGGCGGCCGCGGCCGCACCGGATCCGCTTCCGGAAGCCAAGGCGCCGTGGTGGCGGCGCCGGCGCAAGCGCTCCTCCTGAAGCCTTGCAGGTGGCACGATAAAGGAATGGTGGCTGTTCTGCTGGGCTGGAACCCGGGCGTAGGCGATACCTGGCCGGGCTATTCGCGCGTGGTGGATGAACTGGCCACCGCCGGCGTGCACCGGCGCGCGTGGCCTGTCGGGACCGGGGCCCGGCCCACGCCGGGAACGGACGCCTGGCTCGTGCTGCACGGAAAGACAGGCAGCGGGCTGATTGGCCATGGCGTGGTTGTTTCCGCTCCGTATCTGGCCGCCGGGCCGGATCTGCCGTATCCGCCGTTGTCTCAGCTGCCGGGCGAAGCCTGCGTTGACGTTGACTTTGACATGCTGTTGCCGCTCGGAGACCAGATCCCGGTGGACATTCTGGCAGCGCGCGCGCCGCTGACCGACTGGGCGGCCGCACCTGTAGCGGGCGGATGCCAGCCGGTTCCCGAGGAGCAGTCACGCGCCATCCGGGAGCTCTGGGCCGAGTGCCTGCCTGCCGACGAGATCGATCCCGTCCTTCCGGTGCCCGGCACACTGCCCCAGGACGCCATGATCCGGGTGGGCGTGAACCGGTACGAGCGGAACCCGTACGCCCGCCGCGTTTGCCTGGCGCACCATGGCACCTCCTGCGCCGCCTGCGGGTTTTCCTTCGAGGCCGCGTACGGCCCGGAAGGCGAAGGGTTCATCCAGGTCCATCACCTGGTGCCGGCAGCCCAGCTGGGCCCCGGCTACGAACTGGACCCTGTGGGGGACCTTGTGCCGTTGTGCTCCAACTGCCATGCCATGGCGCACAGACGCCGGATCCCGTACACGGTGGCTGAACTCCGGGCCATGAGGTCCCGTGCGGGGTACATCAGCGGATCCGTGGTGACCCAGCAGGAGCTGGACGCCCAGGCCGACGCCCGCCGCATCCTGGGCAGCACCTAGAACAACGGCTGGTCCCCTACCGTCAGGGGGACCAGAGCCAGTCCCGGTTGAAGTCCGGATGGTCACTGTAGGGGACCGCCAGCGCGTTGAGGGACAGTGTGGTCCATTCCAGCGCCTGCGGAATCCACTCGGTCCCGTCCCCGAAGGGATCACGCACGAGCGTGGCAAGGGCGGTCTGCCTGGCAGACTCCACGATGCCGATCAGCCGCCGTTTGGCTTCGCATTCCAGCAGCAGGCGCCGTTCGTACCACTTGCCTGATTCCGACGTCGTGCGGTCCTCGAGCAGCTTGCGCGCCACGGCCTCGTCCTCGGCGATGCGCGCGGACAGGAACTCCACAATGTCCACTGTCTGAGCGTACGCCCGCCGCAACGCCTGCACATGGGCTACACTCCGGGACGCCGGCTACACGGCAGCGGGGAGGTCCAGCGCGCCGCGGAGCTCCGCTGCCCGGCTCAGCTCTACGGCGGTGCTGAGGTCCGCCGGGGACAGCGGCAGGTAGTAGGCGGAGCGGTAGCGGGTCCGGTCGCCGGTCACCACCCAGGCAGACCCCTTTCGCACGCGGAACCGCTTGGTCAGGACCGTCCGGTCGCGGTGTACGAGGTGGGCCAGGACATCTGCCATGACGTCCTCGTGGGTGCACAGGACAGTCCCCGTTCCGCGGGCCTTGGCCACAAGGTTCAGAGTGCCCGCCAGGCTGCCGCCCGCCAGGTGCTCTGAACGCTCCACTTCGAGGGATTCCCGCCGCGCGAGTTCGGCGACGGTTTCGATGCAGCGGGGTGAGGGTGCGGCGAGGATGCGTTCGATGTCGAACATGGCTCCCAGTGAGGCGAGTGACCTGGCGGCCTGCTCACCGGCCGGTGCCAGCGGCCGGGCGCCCGCCTCCGGGTCCCAGGCGTCCCGTTTCGTCATTTCGGCCCCGCGCACCAGCAGCAGCATTTTTTCCCGCCGCGGGGCAGGCCGGACGCCCAGTTCAAGCTGGAGCCTGGCGCCCAGGGCAAGAATCGCGGGCCTGTCCCGCGGTTCTGTCACCGTGCGCAAGGCTGCCGGCAGCGAAAGCCACCTGATCAGGCTGACGACGGACGACTTGCCGGCACCCGTCGGGCCGGTGATCGCCACGACGCTGCCCGGCTCCGCCTTCAGGTCAATCCCGTGCAGCACATGCCGGTCGCCCTGGTAGCCGAAGCTCACCCGCCGCAGTTCCACCGCACCGGCCAGCCGCGGCGCCGGCCTCGCGCCGGGCCGGTCCGAGATGGCCGGCGCGGTGTCCAGGATCTCCTGGATGCGTTCTGCGCTGGCCTGGCCGCGGCTGATGACGGTGGTGAGCTTGGCCAGGGACTTCATGGGGGAGTACAGGGCCTTGAGGTAGGCGAGGAAGACCAGCAGCAGGCCCAGCGTCAGGGTTCCGTCCAGCACGCGCTGCGCGCCGATCCAGATGACCAGCACCGTGCCCAGGGTTGCGATGATGTCCACCAGCGGCGAGAACATGGACTGCAGCCGGATGACCCTCAGGCCGGCGTCGCGGCGTCCGTCATTCCGGGTGCGGAAGTCCTCCTCGTGGTGCGCCTCGCTCGTGTACGTCTGCATCACGCGCACCGAGGCGAACGTCTCCGACATCGCCGCCGCGATGTCGCTGTCCCTGCTGCGGGCCTCCTTCGACGCGCCCTTGATGCGCCGCCGGTAAAACAGCACCGTCATGAACAGCAGCGGAGACACCGCAAAGGTGGGGTCGATCAGCATGCAGATGGTGATGACGAATCCCAGGATGAAGATGTTGGGCAGCAGCACCGACAGGATCGACACCATGAGGGCTCGCACGTAATCGACGTCGGTGGTGGTCCGGGTGACCAGGTCGCCCAGCCGCTGCTTGTCGTGGAAGGCCAGTGACAGCCGCTGGAGATGGGTGAAGACTTCGGCCCGGATCGTGGCCATGGCCCGCTCACCCACGCCGTTGAGGAGCCGGGTGCCGAGGTAATCCGCTCCGGCGTTAAGTACTGTCATGGCGAGCAGCGCGGACGCGGCGAGCAGAAGCAGCTGGAGCTGGCTCAGGCCGGCCAGGCCGAGGAAGGCGGGCATCTCGTGGAGCTGGGAGCTGCCCGAGGGCTGCAGCACGTCGTCGACTATGACCTTCATGGGCCACGGCACCGCCACCTCCATGGCGGCGACGAACACCACCAGCAGCGCGCCGATCCCCAGCGCCCAGGCATGCGGGACTATCGCCCCGCGGAACCGCCAAAAGGTTTGAAACATTTCTCCCCCTAGAATCCGGCGGTCGCGAGCATCGTCCGAACACTGGATGCCGGGCGATGCTCTGAGACCGTCCAGGGATATCCCTGGTCCGGTCCACTCTTCCCTGAAGAGCTTTGGGAAAACCCTGCCGGAGCTTGGGGAAAACCTGCTGGCGGGCTAGGGCCGACGGCGGTCAAAACCGTTTGGGGGGCTTACAACCGGGCTGTCACGGACTACCGTTTGCAAGTAGAGGCATATTTCCCGCCCGCAGCAGCAAAGGAGTCGCAATGGGTGACGTGTGGATCCGCACGATCAGCCACAGCCTGGTGCGGGCCGACAGGGTCACGGAGATCGCCTCATCCCGCGGATCGGTCCATGAGGAGCGCGGGTACTCGATCAAAGCGGTGGCCGAAGGCAAGGCGTACATCCTCATTGACAACAGCGACCTTGAAGGGACCACGAAGGCACGGTTCGCGCATGCCGGCCGGATGCAGGCGGGACTGCTGCTGGCCGTGGACGAGGCAAGTACTGCCGCCGAGCCCACGGTTATCAGCTATGAACAGGACGGGGAACGCTGGGTCATAACCCCGGCGTCCGATATTGCGGGGGTGTCCCTGCCAATTGCACCTGCCGTAGGTGCCGCCTATACGGAATGACCCTGGACGGAAGCCAGTTAGATTTTGGCCGCCAGGTCATAGTCGGCGCCGCGCATGTTCTCACACAGGGCCACGCACGCACCGATGCGGGTCTTGAAATCGGGTGACTGCTTCCACGCGTCACGGGACGCCTCGTCGGTCCATTCCGAGAAGGAAACGTAGTGCCCGGCCGTGCCCCGGTCCCGCAGCAGGTTCGCCTCGACCATGGCCGGGAAGTTTTCCCGGGACCATTGGAGGAACTCCTTCCAGCGCTCCACGAATTCCTCGTCCTTGCCCTCCTTGACCTGCCAGACCCCGGAGGCGTAATGCTCTGCCATCGGTCTCACACCCTTTCCCAGATGCCGGATAGTCATCATTTTAGGACTGGGCACCATTTATGGGAGGTGCCTAGCGTGCCACCCCGTTGGCGTCCTCCGGGCCCACAAAATCGCATGAGCCCTGATGGCGTTCGGGCAGGATGCAGGTCCGGCCGGTAGCCAGGTGCACATTGCCGCAACGGCCGGCCAGTGCCACATCTTCCCGGACATGAAGGCTTCTAAGATCAGGGCGTTCGCCGCCGCGTACCGGCGAGGTTGCAGGCATTGGTGCGTCGTCGTCGGAATAATTCATGCTGGCGAACTCCTCGTCGAGTGGCTGCCCCTGATGTGCCAGGCCAGTCGTGTGGATCCAATGGTCCCAGTCTCCCGCCCCCGTATTAACGGCGGGTTACGGCGCTGTTAGATCCGATTGGCGAAGTTGTCCGGTCATGCTGCGCATGACCGGACGGCCCCCAGGGCAGGAAGTGCCGGGACGGGTGCGTTGCGGCCGCGGGGGTCAGTCAGGGGTGTCCGCGCCCTCTGCCGGATCCTGCGAGTGCATCCGGATGTCCGTGGGGTCGGCCGTTTCATCCCCTTCGGCGGGGGCTTCGCTGTGGATGCGCTGCAGCGCCTCCGGGGTTTCGCTCATGACTGCCGCTCCTCTGTTGGGCTGTGTGCTGCGCTTAACCTTCATCTAGCTACCGCACCGCTCACGCTGTCAAGAACCGGCTCCCCGCTCTGGCCGGGTGAAAGGTTCTGTGTTGAACTGTTGGGGTTGCACCCGATATGCCTCCGCGGCTGCCAGCCGCAGCACTGCCTCTGCACCGTCGGCCCAGCCGGTTCGCGCCGGCTGCCGGGAAGGAACACAACCATGGCAAAGCACAAGATCGGCTATTTCGTAGGGAGCCTGGCCAGCGGCTCCATCAACCGGACCCTCTCCAAGGCACTCATCAGGCTCGCGCCCGAGGACCTCGAGTTCACCGAGATCCCCATCAAGGACCTTCCCCTGTACAGCTACGACTACGACGCCGACTTCCCGCCGGAAGGCCGTGCACTGAAGGAGGCCATCGAAGCGTCCGACGGCATCCTCTTCATCTCCCCGGAATACAACCGTTCGATTCCCGGCGCCCTCAAGAACGCCATCGACTGGGGCTCCCGTCCATGGGGCACCAACTCGTTCGCCCGCAAGCCCACCGGCATCATCGGCGCCTCGCCGGGAAGCATCGGCACGGCGGTGATGCAGTCCTCCATGCGCGCTGTGCTGAGCTTCCTCGACGCCCCGCAGCTGAATGCGCCCGAGGCCTATGTGAAGTTCAACCCCGACGTGTTCGGCAGCGACGGCGAGGTCAAGAATGAATCAACCGCAGCCTTCCTGCGCCACTACATGGAGGAATACGGCGCCTTCGTCCAGCGGGTCCTGGCCGCCAACGCGCCGGGCCACATCGGCGACCGGGAACCCGACGCCCAGAAGCTCTCCCGGTAGGCACCTCCTAGAGGGGGAGGGGGACGAGGCCGCCGAGGGTGCGGTACTTCTCGAGCCGCAGCGGAAGGAGCTCCGCCACGCCGGCGGCCGAGAGCGCGGCCAGCTCATACTCGATGGCCTGGCCCAGGCGCTGGCAGAACGCCCTGCCCTCGACGGCGGCGTCACCGCGTTCGTCCACGATGTGCTCCACCATGCCGTGGGCGTACAGCGACGCCACGTTGACTCCCTGCGCCTCGGACATGGCCGGGGCGAACTCCGTGCTGCGGTGCACGATGGCGCTCGCGCCTTCGGGCGGCAGCGGGGACAGCCAGGCATGCTGTGCTGCGATGGTGCGGTCGGCCGGGAACAGCGCCAGCGCACCGCCTCCGGTCCCCTGGCCCATGAGCACGGACACCGTGGGGGAGTTCAAACCGATGAGGTCGTGCAGCGACCTCGCGATTTCACCGGCGAGCCCGCCTTCCTCCGCCTCTTTGGAGAGCGCCGCGCCGCCGGTGTCGATCACCGTCACCAGCGGCAGGCCGAGTTCCTCGGCCAGCCGCATGCCACGCCGGGCCTCGCGCAATGACGCCGGGCCCATGGCCGTCTGCTGGGAGGGGCGGGGCCGGGTGTGCCCGATCACCACGCAGGACTTCTGCCCGAACCGGGCAAGTGCCAGCAGCAGCCCCGGGTCCTTTTCACCTTGGCCGGTGCCGTTGAGCGGCAGCACATCCCGGGCCCCGTAGGCCAGCAGCTGCCGCAGGTCCGGACGCCGGGGGTTCCGGGAGATTCCGATCGATTCCCAGGCGCCGGCGTCGGACGGTTTGACGGACAGCGTCCGCGGCGGACGGACACGTGCGTGCGGCCCGGCGACCAGGATGCTCAAGGCGCGGTCGACGACGTCGGACAGCTGCCACGGCGGGACAACCGCGTCCACCAGCCCCTTGTCGAAGAGGTTCTCGGCCACCTGGACGTTCTCAGGGAACGGTGCACCGTACAGCGCCTCGTAGACGCGCGGCCCCAGGAAGCCGAGGAGGGCACCGGGCTCGGCCACGGTGATGTGTCCAAGCGAGCCCCAGGAAGCCATGACACCGCCGGTAGTCGGGTGGCGCAAATACACGAGGTAGGGCAGGCCCGCTTGCCGGTGCGCCCGCACCGCCGCGCTGATTTTCACCATGGAGAGGAAGGCGATGGTGCCTTCCTGCATCCGGGTGCCGCCCGACGCCGGCCCGGCGAGCAGCGGCAGGCCTTCCCGGGTGGCCCGTTCCACGGCGTTCACGATCCGTTCCCCTGCGGCGAGGCCGATGGACCCGGCGAGGAAACGGAATTCGCTGACAATGACGGCCACGCGCCGCCCGCGGATGAGCCCTTCGCCGGTGAGGACGGACTCGTCCACGCCGGTCTTTTCCCGGGCCGCTGCCAGTTCCTGCCGGTATTCCGGGCTGGGGTCGGGGTCCGCCACGGGCGAGTCCCAGCTGCGGTAGGAGCCGGGGTCGAGCACGGCGGCGATGAGTTCGGTGGCGTCCAAGTGCCGGACCTTCTGGGTTTCAGGCATGGTCAGCGGCCTTCCCCTGCAGAGCCGGCGGCGGCATTGGCCGGGACAAGCCCGAGCCACTGCCTGATCTGCTCGCCGTCCTGGTCCAGCAGCGGCGGAGCAGTATGTGCCTTGAGCGTGGTCTCGGCGGTGTCCGCGGCGCTGAAGAAGCGCAGCGGCGGCCCCGGCAGGGTGACGTTCCCGAGGATCTTGTGGTCGACGTCGATCACCAGCCCCTGCGAATGGACCTGTTCCCATGCGTAAACCTCGTCCAGGGTGCGGACCTTGCCCGCCGGGACGCCCGCCTCGTTCAGTTTGGCGAGCAGCGGCTCAGCCTCGTAGTCGGCGAAGACGCGCTCCACCTCCTCGATGACCTTTTCCCGGTTGCGGACGCGCTCAGCGTTGGTGGCGAACTCCGGGCGGTCCGCAGCAATGCCGAACGCGGCAGCAAACGTCCGCCACAGTTTCTCGCTGCCCACGCTGATCTGTACCCGTCCCTGCCGGCAGTGGAACAGCCCGTACGGCGCGATGGACGGGTGGTGGTTGCCCTGGGCTTTCGGCACCTCGCGCGCGACGGTGGCGCGGGTTCCCTGGAAAGCATGCACACCGATCAGCGCTGCGAGCAGCGAGGTCCGCACAATCTGGCCCTGTCCCGTCCGTTCGCGCTGCAGCAGCGCAGCCAGCGTGCCGAACGCCCCGTACATGCCCGAGAGCAGGTCCGCGATGGGCACCCCCACCCGCTGTGGATCGTCGGGGCCGGAACCGGTCAGGGACATCAGCCCGGCCTCGCCCTGCAGGATCTGGTCGTAGCCGCTGCGGCGCGATTCCGGGCCGTCGTGGCCGAAGCCGGTGATGGACAGGACCACCAGCGACGGGTTCAGCGCATGCATCTGCGCGGCCGAGAATCCCAGCCGGGCCAGCACGCCGGGCCGGAAGTTTTCAATCACGACGTCGGCCCGTTCCAGCAGTTCGCGCAGAACCGTCCGCCCGTCGTCGCTCTTCAGGTCCAGGGCGATGGATTCCTTGTTGCGGTTGCAGGAGAGGAAGTATGTCGCCTGGGGATCGTCCTCGGGGCCAACGAAGGGCGGCCCCCAGCCGCGGGTATCGTCGCCGGTGCCGGGGTTCTCAACCTTGATGACCCGTGCGCCGAGGTCCGCGAGCATCATGCCGGCATGCGGTCCGGCCAGGGCGCGGCTCAGGTCCACCACGAGGTAACCGGCGAGGGGGCCTTGGGGCTGGGACGTACCTTGGGGCTGGGGCAGGCTTTCCGACTGGGAGGTGGATTCATGGTTCATGCTGGGTGTTCCTTCTCTTGCTTGCGGGGCTGCTGGTGCTCTTCCGGCCGGCTTACATCCAGCCGGGGAGGACCATGACCAGCCAGGCGATGGCGGGGCCGGCGATGACGACGACGCCGCTGTAGGCCAGGATCTGCTTGTAGAACTTGTCCTTGTCCACGTCCTCCGGAGCGTTGGCGAGGACCAGGGCGCCGTTGGTGGAGAACGGCGAGACGTCCACGATCGTGGCGGCGACGGCCAGGGCGGCGATGACGCCGACGGCACCGATTTCGCCGGTGGACAGGAACGGGACGGCCAGCGGGATGAGGGCGGCCAGGATGGCGGTGGAGGAGGCGAAGGCCGAGACCACGGCGCCGATGTAGCAGATCAGCAAGGCCGCCAGCAGCGGCATCCCGAGCTGGGCGACGCCGTCGGACACGAACTTGATGGTGCCGGCTTCCTCGAGGACGCCCACGAAGGTGAGCATGCCGCAGATGAGCAGGACGGTGGACCAGCTGATCTTGTTGACCGCGCCCTTCTGGGCGGCGGGGGAGACGAGGGCCAGGACCATGGCGATGGTGATGGAGACGAACCCAACGTCCACCTTGAAGCCGAGCGAGATGACGGCGAGGGCGATCAGTCCGGCGATGGTGACCAGCTGCGGAACGGTGGCGCGTGCACCGCCGGCCTCCGCCCCGTCCGTGGTGGCAGGTGAGGCCGGGGAGCAGCCGGACGTTCCCTTGCGGGCGACGCCGGAGGGGGAGATGTCGGAACCGGAGCCCTGCAGGGTGACGCCGGCGGCGCGGGCTCCGACGCTGACGGCCATTCTGGACTCGGCAGCCTGCTCCACGAGCCGGCCGGTCTTGGTGGAGAGCAGTTTGCTGCCGCCCAGCACGATGAAGAGCACCACGGCGATGGCGAGGTTGAAGACAAAACTGGCGAGGAAGATCATCATGGGGCTGGCTTCGAGGTCCGTTTTGCCGATGATGCCGTTGACCGTGACGCCGTAGACGGCAATCGGGGAGAAGCCGCCGGCCTGAGCCCCGTGGATCACCATCATGCCCATCATCAGCGGGTTGATCTTGTGCTTCGCGGCAAAGCTCAGGGCGATCGGCGCGATGATTGCGACGGCGGCCGGAGACAGGGCGCCGACGGCGGTGATGACCGCCGTGATGGCGAACATGACCCAGGGGATGAGCGCTACCTTGCTGCCCACCATCCGGACTGCGCCGCGCACCAGCAGGTCGATGGTTCCGTTGTTCTGGGCAATCGCGAAGAGATACGTGACACCGACGATGGTCAGGAACAGACCGCCGGGAAAGTTGGCGAGGATGTCGCTGGTGGACATCCCCAGGACCACCGAGCCGAGCAGGAAGGCACCCACGAAAGCCAGGGCGCCCATGTTGAGAGGCAGCACCGTGGCCAGCAGGAACATCACCGCCAGGATGATGATGGACAGGACAGGAGCGGACATCGTTGTTCCTCCGGGATGAGAGTTGATGTGATGTGGCTTACAGGCTCACTGGCCTAGCCTCCTAGACACTAGGTGACTTTGTCAATACTCCTCCGCTAAGCTGGACCCAGAACGCCGGAAGGATGCGCATGCCAAGGAAGACTGCAGCCCAACAGATTTCCCGAGTCGCCCGCCCGCGCCTCTACGAGCAGCTCGTGGAGCAGCTGATGGACTTCATCGAGTCCGCGCAGCTGGGCCCCGGCGACACCCTCCCCGCCGAGCGGGACCTGGCCGAACGGCTGGGCGTCTCGCGGGCAACGCTTGCCCAGGCGCTGGTGGCACTCGAGGTCCTCGGCGTCATCGACGTGCAGCACGGGACCGGCGCGGTCCTCGTCTACCGCCCCAACGTTCCCTCCGTACTCAAGGGACTGCGGGAGCACCGGAGCCGCCTCCCCGAGATTGCGGAGGCCCGCAGCACCCTCGAAGTGAAGCTGGCCGAGCTTGCCGCCGAGCGGCGCACCGACGAGGACATGCAGGCGATTGACAAGGCGCTGGACGCCATGGCGGAAGAGGTGGCCTCGGGCGCAAAGGGGGCGCACGGCGATGAGCTGTTCCACCAGGCCATCACTGCCGCGGCGCACTCCGGCGTATTGGCCCAGCTTATGACCTTCATTGCGGAGATGATCCTGGAAACGCGGCTGGAGTCGCTGGGGCAGCCCGGCCGGCCTGAACAGTCCCTGGCATCCCACCGCAAGATCGCCGATGCCATCCGGGCCCAGGATTCGGAGGCAGCCGCGGCAGCGATGCTGGACCACATCACCCTCGTGTCCGACGTCGCCCTGCTGAAGTAAGCCCGTGAAGCCGTTTCTGCTGCTCGCCTCACGGGCCGAGGACGTCGCCGCGGAGGACGAATACGAGGCGTACCTGCGCTTTGGCGGGCTGGAGCCGCACCAGCTGAAGCGGATCCGGATGGAGCGCGAACCACTGCCGGAGCTGGACTTGGACGACTACTCCGGCGTCATCGTGGGCGGCAGCCCGTTCACCTCAAGCGACCCGCCCGAAAAGAAGAGCGAAGCCCAGCACCGCGTGGAGCGTGAACTGTCCGGGCTGCTGGACCGGATCGTGGCGGAGGACTTCCCCTTCCTGGGCGCCTGCTACGGCGTCGGCACCCTTGGCCTGCACCAGGGCGCGGTGATCGACCGGACGTACGGCGAGCAGTTGGGCGGCGTGACCATCAGCCTCAGCCCCGAGGGCCTGCGGGATCCCCTGCTGGCCGGCCTTCCCGCACAGTTCACGGCATTCACGGGCCACAAGGAAGGGTGCACGGTGCTGCCCCCGCACGCCGTGCTGCTGGCGAGCTCCGCCGCCTGCCCGGTCCACATGTTCCGGATCAAGCAGAACCTGTATGCCACCCAGTTTCATCCGGAACTCGACGCCGAGGGCCTGGTGACCAGGATCGACATCTACCGCCACGCCGGGTACTTCCCGCCGGAATCCGCTGAAGAACTGATGGCGCAGGCCCGGACCTTCACCGCCACCGAACCGATGAAGATCCTGCGGAATTTCGTGAAGCTCTACGGACGGTAACTCCGGCGTCCGTCCGGGCTGTCCCGGGAAGGGGTATGTCCTTACAGGCGGGCCGGTGCTAGCGTCGGGGAATCCACAATCCGGCTTGGGCTTTCAAGGGAGAAATAGCCATGCTGTCAGATTCTTCATTCCCGGTGGTTAAGGCAACGCTGCCCGTCGTGGGCGAGCACATCCACGAGATTGCAACCCGTTTCTATCAGCACATGTTCCAGGAGCACCCCGAATTGCTCGACGGGCTGTTCAACCGCGGCAACCAGGCCGACGGGAAGCAGCAGCAGGCGCTCGCCGGATCAGTCGCGGCTTTCGCAGGCTTCCTCGTCAACGATCCCACCCACCTTCCCGACCATCTGCTGTCCCGCATCGCCCACAAGCATGTGTCGCTGGGGCTGAGCCCCGACCAGTACGACATAGTCCACGACAACCTGATGTGGGCGATCGTGGACGTCCTGGGTGATGCCGTCACGCCGGAAGTGGCCGCGGCCTGGGATGAGGTGTACTGGCTCATGGCCAACATGCTCATCAACAAAGAGCGCGGGCTTTACAACGCGGTGCGGCTCACTCCCGATACGGTCTGGCGCACATGGCGGGTGGCCGAAAAGATCCGGGAGACCGACGACGTCATCACCTTCGTCGTGGAGCGCACCGATGAGCGCGAGGTCAAGCCGTCCCTTCCGGGCCAGTACGTGACGGTCAAGATGAAGATGCCCGACGGCGTACACCAGCCCCGCCAGTACAGCCTGACCCGGGCAGACGACGGGCAGCACAGGCACTTCGCGGTCAAGCGGGTGAGGGCGGAAGGCGCGCCGGATGGCGAAGTGTCCAACTTCCTGCACGACAACGTGCACGTAGGGGACGACATTACGCTGTCCGCCCCCTTCGGCGACGTTGTCCTGGAGTACACGGACCGGCCTCTCGTCCTGGCCAGCGCGGGAATCGGCGTTACGCCCATGGCCGGAATGCTGTCCCACCTGGCCAAGTCGGGATCGCAGCGGAAGGTACTGTTCCTCCACGCGGGCGAGTCGCTGGCGTCATTCGCGCTCCGGGACCAGGTGACAGCGGACCTCGCGAAGCTGCCCGATGCATCCATGGCCACGTGGTTCCTGAACCAGGAAGACGCCGGTACCCAGGGGCAATTGCACGGTGCCTTGGGGCCGGTGCACAAGGGGTTCATGGATGTCCGGGCAGTGGACCTGCCGGACGACGCCGAGTACTACCTGTGCGGTCCCATGGCCTTCATGCAGGCTGTCCGGACTGCGCTCGTTGCCTCCGGCGTGCCGGCGAAGGACATTCAGTACGAGGTGTTCGGTCCAGACCTGTGGCTGGCCGACTACCAGTAGGCCGGCCACCCCGGTCCATTGCGTTCCGGTCCATTGACTTCGGCCTGCAGAGGTCTAACGTTGAACTACGTCAACATTGGATCTGTTGCGTGCGCGTGCGGCGAGGGGGTATGCCGCACCAGTTCATGCGGCTGTTGCCCGGTCACGCCTCCGGTGGCAGTCCGCACGCCTTCAATTTTTAGGTCTCAACCAAATCTGCAGGTGCCGTCCATGACCGCCAATTTCATCACCGCCCTCGCCGTCAAATCCTTCGATGAACCGGACAAGAAGAGGTGCCCGGACAAAGCCGAGGTGGACCTGGTCAGCGTCAACGACTTCTCCGTTGCCCGGCTCATCCTCGCTCCCGGCTGGCGCTGGTCCGAGTGCACCAAGCCCACGGAACAAACACCCTTCTGCCAGCACAGCCACCTCGGCTTCTGCGTGTCCGGGGTCATGGAGGTGGAGACGCCTGAGGGTGGCCGCTCCTCCATCCGGGCCAACGACACCTACGCGATTCCGCCGGGGCACGATGAATGGGTGGTGGGGTCCGAACCGTTTGTGGCTGTGGAATTCCTCGGCGCGGCGTCGTTCGGGCGTCCCGTCAGCAGGGGGCTGCACGCCCGCATCTGAAAGCCCCCGGACCAGAGCGTCTGCCGGTCCACCTGAGGAGTCGCTGCCATGGCCATCATCGACAATGCCGTGTACGTGGCAGGACGCCGGACTGCGGATCCGGAAGGCCTGGAGGAGACATACTTCCTGCTGCGGCAGCGCGAGGGAATGGCCTGGATCGGCCTCTACCGTCCCGATCCCCACGAGTTGCGGTCAGTGGCGGACGAGTTCCAGCTCAGCTCCCTGGCGGTCGAGGACGCACTCACCGGGCACCAGCGCGCCAAGCTTGAGCATTACGGTGAAACGCTCTTCCTGGTCCTGCGCCCGGCACGGTACCTTGACGACGTCGAAAAGGTGGAGTTCGGCGAGATCCACGTCTTTGCCGGACCGGATTTCGTGGTCACCGTCCGCCGCGCGGAGTCGCCGGACCTGGCCCGGGTCCGCCGCCGCATGGAATCCCGGCCGGAGTTCCTGGCCCTGGGCCCGGACGCCGTGCTGTACGCGATCCTGGACCAGGTGGTGGACGAGTATGAGCCTGTGGCGGCCGGACTCGAGAATGACATCGACGAGATCGAGGATGAGCTGTTCGGCGCGGACCCGGAGGTGTCCCGGCGCATCTACGAACTGTCCCGCCAGGTCATCACCGTGCAGCGTGCCACCGGGCCGCTGGCGGGAATCCTGCAGGCCCTGATCAGCGGGACGCCGGAGCACCATCCCGGACCCGAGCTCCAGGACCACCTCCGCGATGTGCTGGACCACGTCCTGCGGCTCAATGACCGGATCGCGTCCTTCCGGGCGCTGCTGCAGAACGCGCTCGCGGTCAATGCAGCCCTCGTTGCCCAGCGCCAGAACGACGAGATGCGCCGCCTCACCGAGTCCAGCTTCGCTCAGAGTGAGCAGGTCAAGAGGATCTCCGCCTGGGCGGCGATCCTCTTCGCCCCCACGCTCATCGGCACCATCTATGGGATGAATTTCCGCACTATGCCCGAACTCGACTGGATCTTCGGCTATCCCATGGCGATCGGCCTGATGATTGGCATGGCGCTGATCCTGTACGCCACCTTCAAGCGCAACAACTGGATCTAGGGCGGCGCCGGCCGCTTCAGCCGGCGTTTCAGTCCAAAGGCGCAGGATTAAGCCGGTTTTACCGCAGCAGGCGAAGCTTCATCCAAGCTTCCGTGCAGTTCGGGCCGGGCGCAGGGCCGCGGAAAATACACTGGAATCAGCCTTCCAGTGGATTCACCCGCCGCCCTCAGCTCTCCGAAGGAACCCCAAAATTCGCGCTTCGTCTGTTCTCCGTCCTGCCCTGGCCTCGTTGCTGCTGACGGGCTGCACCGCCGTCTTCACGGGAGTCTCGCCGGGCATTGCCGCCCCAGATGCCCGGGAGGAAACTCCTGCCCGCTACATCGTGCGCTATTCCACCGGGACCGATGTTTCCTCGGCCGTGCGGAGCCTGCGCTCGAAGAACATCGCAGTCGGACGCACCTTCGCCAAAGCCATCCGCGGTGCCGTGGTGACGGCAACGCCGGCGCAGGCGGCGGAACTGAAGCGTTCGGCGGGTGTGTCCGCCGTCGAACCCGATGCCCGGGTGACGGCCAGCGATACCCAGCAGTCCGCAACGTGGGGGCTGGACCGCATTGACCAGCGGTCGCTGCCACTGTCCGGGACCTACACCTCGGCGTCCTCCGGCGCCGGCGTGAGCGCCTACGTGATTGACTCCGGCGTGCTGTCTGCGCACGCGGAGTTTGGCGGCCGCGCTGCCTCCGGATGGACCGCAATTTCCGACGGGCTGGGCACCGGCGACTGCAACGGCCACGGCACCCACGTTGCCGGCACCATCGCGGGAAAGACCTACGGCGTGGCCAAGGCGGCCACCGTCATCCCCGTCCGCGTGCTGGACTGCAGCGGCTCGGGCTACAACTCCGGTGTGATTGCCGGGCTGGAGTGGGTCGCCTCCCACCACCAGGCCGGAACCCCGGCCGTGGCCAACCTGAGCCTCGGCAGCACCGCCAGCGCCATGGTGGACGCCGCGGTGCAGGGCATCATCAACGACGGCGTCACCGCAGTGGTTGCCGCCGGCAACTCGGCCACCGATGCCTGCAACAGTTCCCCGGCCCGCCTTGCCGGCGCGCTGACCGTTGCCGCCAGCGACTCCACGGACAAACAGGCCACGTTCTCCAACTACGGAAGCTGCGTCGACCTGTACGCTCCGGGTGTCAGTATCAGGTCCGCCTCCCCGGCCGCGACCACCGCGACAGCCCTGATGAGCGGCACCTCGATGGCCTCTCCGCATGTGGCGGGCGCGGCAGCCGTGATGCTGTCCCGCTCGCCGGGGCTGCCGCCGGCGGACGTGGCGTCGACGCTGCTGTCCGCCGCCACCGCCGGCAAGGTTTCCGCCGCCACCGCGGGAACGCCCAACCGCCTGCTGTACGCCGACCCTGCCGCGGCGGCCCTTGCCGCGCCGGCCGTGACGGCACTCAGCCCGGCGGCGAATGCCTCCGGCGCCGCCGTTGCAGCCAACGTCACCGCCACCTTCGGCACCACCGTCCAGGGCGTGGACGACTCCACCTTTGTCCTTCGGAACGCCGCCGGAACAACCGTCCCGGCTGTGGTCAGCTACGACGCCGCCACGCGTAAGGCAACGCTGAACCCTGAGGGCCTCCTGGCCGCATCCCAGAAGTACACCGCCACACTGACCGGCGGAGCCTCGGCCATCCGTGACGCCGCAGGCACCCCCTTCGTGACGGGCAGCTGGTCCTTCACCACGGCCGCGGCCCCGACGGTCAGCGCCCGCACGCCCGGCGCGAACGCCACTGCCGTTTCCGCCGGAAGCAACGTCACGGCCACCTTCAGCACGGCGGTGCAGGGCATCAACGGCAGCAGCTTCGTGCTGCGCGGCCCGGGCGGCACCCTCGTTCCGGCGGCCGTCACCTACAGCGCCACCACCCGGACCGCCACCCTGGACCCCGCGGCCAACCTCGCCAACGATGCCAAGTACACGGTCACCCTGACAGGCGGAGCCGCGGCCATCCGCGACACTGCAGGCACCCCGCTGGCCACCGCCAGCTGGACGTTCACCACCGGTCCTGCCCCTGCCATCACCGCCATGACACCGCGTCCCGGCGCCACGCTGGTGCGGCGCGCCAACAACATTGCCGTGACTTTCAGTGAGGCCATCCAAGGCGCCGGCACCGCCACGGTCAGGCTGAAGAACACCGCCACCGGCGCCAGCGTGACCGCCACTGTTTCCCGCTACGGCACCACGAACCAGTGGATCCTGAACCCCTCGGCCAACCTGGCCGCGCGGACCAGCTACACGGTGAGCGTGACCGGAGGCGCCACGGCGGTCCGCGACCTGGCGGGCAACCCGCTGAAATCAGCCAGCTGGACGTTCACTACCGGCTCGCTCTGAGTGACCGGAAGACCTGGGCACAGCAAAACAGAGGACGACGCCGGCACCCAAGTGCCGCCGTCGTCCTCTGTTTCAGTTAGTTAGATGAAGGGCCGGCCCGAAACGCCTGGCCGTGTCAGTACTTGCGGCCGAAATCGACCGTCCCATCGGCGCTGTCTTTCTTGGTTACGGTGTGGGACTTCTTGCCGTCCTTGTCCTTGAAGCTGATCTTGACGACGTGGTACACCTTCTCCTCGCCACCCTTGCGGCCAGTGTCCTTGACCTCAGCCTTGGTGTGCTTGGTGACCTTGTCCTTGACGTTCTCAATCTTGCCGTGGCGGTCCTTGATCAGGACCCACTTGCCGTGCTTCTTCTGGAAGATCCAGTGGTCAAACTTCACATCGGTCTTCTTGTCGCACCAGACTTTGAACTCGAACTTTACGTCCACGGACTTCTTTGTGTACTTGCCGTAGTTCACTTTCTCATCTACGGTCTTGGCCTTGACCCAGCACTCGATCTTTTTGTCCGGCTTATTGTCGTAGGCTGCAGCCGACGCCGGTCCGGCGACCGCCAGGGAACCCCCTATAAGGCTCAGGGATGCTGCGGATACCAGTGCGAGTCGGGCTGCCACAGGGCGCCGCTGCCGTGATGGCATGGTAGTTGTCATTGTTTCTCCCGCGAGGTGTGTTCGGGCATCGCTGGCCGATCACGTGACGCGTGGAGACCTATCAACCACTTCTGCCCGCTTTTATGATCGTCCACCCGGACTGGCCGGGTGGCCCTGAATCCGGAACCGCGTTGAAGGCAACTGCCCGGGTCCGGTGTTCAAATTTTACTCCCAGAAGTGGGTGTCAACCCTTATTTACCGGAACTGTCAACCAATGGCGGTTGTTTCACAGGCAGCGGTCGGGGTTTCACAGACAGGGGCTGGGTGTGTAAAGGCGGCTGGCGGCGGGACCGTCCGCCGCCAGCTGTCCTCCCATCCGCGGGCTACTTGCGCAGGAAGGCCAGCAGGGCCTCGTTGACCTCTGCTCCGTGGGTCCAGAGCAGGCCGTGCGGGGCGCCGTCGATCTCCACGTAGTCAGCCTCCGGGAGCGCCTTGCTGAACTCGCGGCCAGTGGCGTCAATGGGCAGGATGTTGTCAGCCGTGCCGTGCACGATCAGCGCCGGGACATCGATCTTCGGAATGTCGGAGCGGAAGTCGGTGATCCACGTGGGCTGGGCGGCCACAGAGGCAAAGGCGCCTGAGCTCGCGGCGAGGTTCCAGCTGGCCCGGACGGACTCCTCGCTGAGCCGCGGCGTGCCCAGGAAGGTCTCGCTGTTGTAGAAGTTCTTGAAGAACTCCGTGAAGAAGGCGTAGCGGTCCCCTTTGACGGCCTCGGCCAGGCCGTCAAAGACGGACTGCGGCACGCCCGTCGGGTTGTCGTCGGTCTGCAGCAGGTAGGGTTCCAGGGAACCGAGGAAAGCGGCCTTGGCCACGCGGGCAGACCCGAACGTGGAGAGATACCGCGCCACTTCGCCGGTTCCCATCGAGAAGCCCACCAGCACCGCGTCGTTGAGGTCCAGGGTGGTCAGGACCGTGTTGAGGTCGGCGGCGAACGTGTCGTAGTCGTATCCGACGGTGGGCTTGCTGGACTTGCCGAAGCCGCGGCGGTCGTAGGTGATGACGCGGTAGCCGGCGTCCAGCAGGGCGGCCGTCTGCTTCTCCCAGGAGGATCCGTCCAGGGGATAGCCGTGGATGAGGACAACAGCCTGTCCGGTTCCGTGGTCTTCGTAGTAGAGCTCGATGTCGGTGCTGTTTTCCTGTCCAACGGTGATGAAAGCCATGTCAGCATTCCCTTCGGTCTCGTGAGAACGGACGTCCTCAAGCGGTGCTACCAACCTATCGGCATCACGGAGAGGAGCGCGCGGCCTGTCACAGTGCGTAGCCTGCAGGAATGGCAGCGGCTGCGGGGGTGTTGAGCAGGGCATGAAACGAATTGGCTTCCTGTCCTTCGGCCACTGGGGCCCGGTGCAGGGTTCCCGCACCCGGACCGCCCGCGACGCGCTGCTGCAGGGGATCGAACTGGCCGTGGCCGCGGAGGAACTGGGCATCGACGGCGCGTTTTTCCGCGTGCACCATTTCGCCCGCCAGCAGGCCGCGCCGTTCCCGCTGCTCGCGGCTGCCGCGGCGCGCACCAGCCGCATTGAACTCGGCACCGGGGTCATCGACATGCGCTACGAGAATCCGCTGTATATGGCCGAGGAGGCAGCGGCCACGGATCTCATCAGCGGCGGCCGGCTCCAGCTTGGCATCAGCCGCGGTTCACCCGAGCCTGCCCGCAACGGCGCCGCCGCCTTCGGCTATGTGCCGCGGGAGGGCGAAACGGATGCCGACATGGCGCGCCGCCACGCCGAGGAGTTCCGGCGGGCCATCGCCGGCGCCGGCGTGGTGCAGGCGGATCCGCGCTACGCCGGCGGGGCCACCGGGCTGCTGCCTGTCCAGCCCCGCTCGGAGGGGCTGCCCGAACGGATCTGGTGGGGAGCCGGCACCCGGAAGACGGCGGTCTGGGCTGCCGAGCAGGGGATGAACCTCATGAGCTCAACCCTGCTGACCGAAGATACCGGGGTGCCGTTCCATGAACTGCAGGCCGAACAGATCGCCATGTTCCGTGCGGCATGGGCAGCGGCCGGCCACGGCCGTGAACCGCGGGTCTCGGTCAGCCGCAGCGTCCTGCCGCTGGCTGACGACGAGGACCGGCAGTACTTCGGTCTGAGCGCCCTCCGCGAGGGCCGGGACCAGGTTGGCGCCTTGGACGGCACCCTGGCCCGCTTCGGCAAGAGCTACGTCGGTGAGCCGGACGTCATCGCCGCGGAGCTCGCCGCTGATACTGCCGTACAGGCCGCGGACACACTCCTGCTCACGGTCCCCAACCAGCTCGGTGTTGAGTACAACGCCAAACTCCTGGGGACCATCGCCCGGCACGTTGCCCCCGCCCTGGGCTGGACGCCGCAGCAGGTGCGGGAACGGGCGTGACTGCGGCGGTCCTAGTCGCCGCGGTTCCGTTCTCTGTGCCTAGACTGGGACGTGACCGGCATTTCCCAGTGAAAGGCAGTGGCATGACTGACAGCAAGCGCAACGCGCACGAGCCCAGCGACCTTCGGGGCCCTGGCGACCCGGACGCCGTCGAGCAGGAGCAGCCCCAGCCCGAGGCCGGGACGGCGCACAACATCCGCGAGGAACAGATGACACAGCCGGGTGGGACGGTGCCCGCCAGCTATGTGGGCAGCGGAGCGCCGGAGGGCGGACCCAAACCGGAAGAAGCCGCGGACGAATCCGGCATGTGGGATGCCGGGGACAGGTAGCTAAAACCAGGGGATAACCCTGCTGGCACGGGAACGCGTGGCTTCGATCAGGCGGGCATTGGCTGCGTCCGGCCCGTTGGCCCACGCCTCGGCCGCCGCCCGGTCCATGCCGTAGAACATGTGCCGTTCCACGAGGCGGGCAAGGCGCACGTCATGCGGTGTGTCGATGAACCACACCTCGTCCAGCTGTGCCCGCACCTGCTGCCAGCGGGGATCCTCATTGAGCAGGTAGTTTCCCTCGGTGATGATGACGGGGACGGTGGCCGGGATGGCAAGCGATGCGGCAACGGGCTCATCGATTGTCCGCCGGAAGTCCGGCGCATACACCACATCCTCGTCCCGCCGCGCAAGCCGCTGCAGGAGCGAGAGGTAGCCGCCGACGTCGAACGTGTCCGGCGCGCCCTTGCGCTGCCGCAGCGGAGTGCCGTCAATGATGGCGTTGCCCAGGTGGAAGCCGTCCATGGGGACAACGAGGGCGGAACCCGTGCCGAGGGCGTCTGCCAGGCAGGCCGAGAAGGTGGACTTGCCGGACCCGGGGGAACCGGCAACGCCCAGCAGAAACCGCCGGCGGGACGTCAGCCTGCTGCGCAGTTCGGCCACTGCCTGCTGGATTTCCACGGACTCGAAGGCCCGGACAGCCGGAGGCTCAACGTTCGGAAGGGTCATGCACAGCATCCTAGGCGAGGGGGCGCGGACTGTGCTCCGATGCGCCGGGATTCAGCCGTGGGGACCTCAGTCCAGCGGAATGGTGATGGTGACGGCCGTGCCGGTGCCCGGAGCCGAGATGATATCCACGGTCCCGCCTGCCTCCTCGACAGCCTGTGAAATCGTCCTGAGTCCGTGGCCGGTGACTTCTCCTGCCGCGGGCAGAGCCGATTCGAAGCCGGCGCCGTTATCGGCGACCATGAGGCGGATCCCGTGGAAGACTGCGGCAAGCCGGACCGTGACGTCCGTGGCGTGCGCATGCTTGAACGTGTTGCTCAGCGCTTCCTGCGCGGACTGGTAGAGCAGGGAGGCGCAACCGGACGAGATCTCCACCCCGTGGCGGGGCGTCTCCCAGCGGACGCAGGTGCCTTGGCGCCGCAACGGGACTGTGAGCCTGTCGATGCACCCGGCGAGCCCCAGCCGGTGAAAGTCCACGGGCCGGCTGTCGGTGATGACGCCGCCGATTTCGACGACTTCCTCGAGAGTTGCTGACTGGTTCATGACGCCCCCGCTTCCCTGCGGTCCCTTGTGCATACTGTCCCCGGAAGGATCGCTCCTCCAGGGGCTGACGCTCTAAGGGTGGCGCGGCCCCATCAAACTTGCCGCAGGTTTACCCTTGGATCCACTCAGGTTTCCGCAATATGTTCGGGGGCTACGGGGCTACGGGGCTACGAGCTATGCGGCTCACGGGGCCAGGCGGCTACGGAGCGAGCATCCAGGGCTGCAACGACTGCTGCGGATATGTCGCAGCGTCGGCCGCGTCGAGGACTTCCAGCGCCGTCATGTGCGCTGCGGCTGCGACCTCGCGGATCGGCTTGCCGTGGGTTACTGCCGCCGCGACTGCGTGCTGCAGGGTTTCCGCCGCGGGATCGTGCTCTACTGCTGCGGATTCCAGCGTCGCCACGGCCTCTTCCACGGCGCGAATGTCGTCGTCCATCTGTGCCCTCCAGTTTCTGCCCCATTGCAGTGACACCAACGCCCGGGAGCCGCAACTGCCCCAAGACGAAGTGTCATGTTCCTAAAACAATAAGACAGACAGGTCTGTCTCTGCCAGTGCCAAGGTACACTGAATTTCTGATGAGTGCTCCTGATGCAACCGGGGATGCCTTGCTGCCTGAAGAGGTGCGGACCGGCCATAGTGAACCAGTGGACCGGATCCTCGCCACCGCCTACGAGCTTTTTTCCCACCGCGGGGTCCGCGACGTCGGCATCAATGAGCTGATCGAGCGCTCTGGAGTGGCCAAGTCCACGTTTTACCGCCACTTCCCGTCCAAGGACGCGCTGGTCCTGGCATTCCTCGCACTGCGCGACCAGGTATGGACCGTGGACCTGATCGTCTCCGAGGCCAGGCGCAGGGGAACCACCCCCGAAGGGCGGCTGCTGGCCATCTTCGATGTCTTTGGCGACTGGTTCCAGCGGGACGACTTCGAGGCATGCACGTTCATCAACGTCCTGCTCGAGATGGGCCCCGGGCATCCGCTGGGTGAGGCCAGCATCGGCTACCTCGCCAGAATCCGCGGCCACATCCAGGCGCTTGCCGAGGAGGCGGGGCTGGAACACACTGATGAATTCGCCCGCTCCTGGCACATTCTGATGAAGGGTTCCATCATTTCCGCGACGGAAGGCGACTTCCTCGCTTCCAAGCGGGCGCAGCAGATGGCCGGCTGGCTGATCGAGCACCACAGGAGCTGACAGCGCTCCTGACCCGCCGCCGTCGTCCTTGCTAATCAATCCGCAGCAGGTTCCGCAGCGGAGCCGGCACCCACTTCGCCCTTGGTCCGTCCTTTAGGTTCCCGCCTTCGTTTGCGCCGTCACTGGGTCCGGCCGTGAAGTAGTCTCCGCCCGCCGGGAGGTAATCCTCGGCCGGGAGGTTGCCGGGGCCCGTTGCCGGCGGGAGGCAGGCATTCTCACTCAGGTGGCACAGCAGTGCCTGCTCAGGGGACCCCGGATGCGAGGCCAGGTGCTGCAGCAGCCGGTGCCGGGATTCCGACCGGACATCGGTGGTGGCGAGGATGTCCAGGATGAGTTCGATGACCTGGGCGCGCATCACTGTCCTGTCGATCGACCTCAGCGAGTCGCTGCAGAAGATCTCCAATGCTTCCGCCTCATCCTGGGCGCATCCCGGGCCGGTGGCAGTCTTCAGCCATTCGGGTTCACCAGGGGTGGGGACACTAGCGTCCATCGGGACCTCCGTGACGGTTCGCGTTTTCCGCCGGGAAAACGGCTTTGGCTGAAGGCATGCTTCTTTGCATGGTGCCAATGTGCGGCAGTGCTCCTGTGAAAAGCTCGGCGCGTGGACCCCTCGATGGGCCGTTCCGGGTGGAAACGGGGGGACCCATGATGCGAAAAGGCCTCTTCCTGCCTGTTTTGGGAGGAATTCCCCGGGAAGGTCCCGGCTTTTCATAAGGAAACTCTCGGGAATCCTGCGGCCGGCTTTGCCCTTGCCGGAGCTGTTCCGCCACCCGCGGTTGGCTTCCAACGCCGCCTTAACAAGCGTTGCGCAAGGGCGTAGCTTTGTTGGTGTTGGGACCCGTACCGGTCCTTCGCATCCTGCAATGGGGCCGGAAGCTGACAGGAGGTAACAGCGATGACCAACATTTTCAGGCGTGCCGGGGTGGACATCCCCGAACCGTTCCGCCGTTTCCTGGAGGGGGACATGGACGCCTGGCTCCGGGTGGAGGAATACCGCGAGGCCGGCTCCCTGGTGGTAAAGGCCGAAGCGGCGGGGATTGATCCAGACAATGATGTCGACATCACCCTGGCGGGCAGCCAGCTGCAGATCACCGTGCGGCGTGAGGAAAAAACGGAGCACAGGGAGAAGGAAGGTTACCGCTCGGAGTTCCGCTACGGCTCGTTTTCGCGGACCGTAAACCTTCCCGCCGCCGTGAACCAGGACGACATCCGGGCGTCGTACAACGACGGCGTTCTTGAGGTGCGCATTCCGCTGCCCGAGGAGCCTGCTGCCGGAGGCCGGAAAGTCCGGGTGTCCCGCGGTGCTGAAGCAGGCGGCGCCGAAACCCGCGGCACCGGAACCGGCGCGGCGGGAACCGGCGGGCCGTCACGGACCATGGGGGAGGATTCCGAAGGCCAGAGCTTTGGCGGACCCTAGCTGCCGGTCAGCCCTCGTAGTGGGTCTTTGCCGGGCCCTGGCCAAGGGAGTCGACGATTGACGTTGCCACGCTGTGCAGCTTGATGTTGCGGGTACTCGACGCTGCCTTGAGCAGGTCGAAGGCTTCTTCCTGGCTGCACCTGTTCTGCGCCATGATCACGCCGACGGCGACGTCGATGACGGTCCGGGTTTCCAGTGTGGCCTTGAGGTTTGCCGCCGCGTCGCTGTAGTGGGCGAAGCGCACGGCAAGCCTCAGTGCCATCGAAGTCTGGTTGACGAAGTCCTGGGCGAGTTCCAGGACGCGGCCTTCAAAGCGGCCCGGCCGGTGCGAGTAGAGGTTCAGGGCGGCCCGGGTCTCGCCCTCGAGGACGAACGGAATGGCGAGGATGGAACGGACGCCCTGTCCTAGGACCTTCTCGGCGTAGCTGGGCCAGCGGTCGTGGTTCTCGAGGTCCGTGATGTGGATGGTGACCTGGTCGCGCGACGCCGTCATGCAGGGCCCGTCGCCGAAGTCATACTGAATCTCGTCCATGGCCTGTGCCTCAGGGCTGCTGCTGGCCACGGTGGCCGCCTTCCGGTGCCGCAGCAGGGTCACGCCGCACAGAACCTCGTCCCCGGGTTCAGAGAGACTGCGCGCAGAAATCCGGGCAAGCTCGTGGAGGAATTCACCCACGTCGGAGCTGGTGAGCACCAGCTCGTTAAGGTGCTCGGTGATGGAGGCTTCAGGTTTTGCGGTCGACTCGCTGGCCACGATCTTTCGGTACCGTTTCGCTAGGGTCAAGACGAACCGGCGGGCGCGGTGCAGGTACCCCGTGGCGGGGGCGCATGGCAGCGAGCAAGGTGCCGGATCGAACAACAATCCAACGGCCTTCTGCTAAACCGTACCGAGAAAATATACACCAGTTCGTGCACGCAATATGACCGCTGTTGCGGCCCGGGCCCTAGGCTGAGGGAAGGTGCCCGGCAGCGGAAGCAGCCAGGACCATGGAACACTGCCGCCCGGGCGAGGGCCGGCAAACCAACGGGAGGAAATGCCGCAATGAGAATTGCCGTAACGGGAGGCAGCGGAAAGCTCGGGCAGAACGTGGTCCGCAGGCTGGTGGCGGACGGGCACTCGGTCCTCAACCTGGACCGCACCGGCAGCCGGAGCCCACACTTTGCCGCCGTCGATCTGCGCAATTACGGGCAGGTGGTGGATGTCATCCTCGGCCTGGACGACCGGCACCAGGGCTTCGACGCCGTCGTCCATCTGGGTGCCATCCCGGCTCCCGGCCTGGTGCCTGACGCCGCCACGTTCGAAAACAACATGCTGTCCACGTACAACGTGTTCCAGGCGGCCCGCAGGGCCGGCATCAAGAAAATCGTGTACGCCTCCAGTGAGACGGTGCTGGGACTGCCGTTCGACGTCGATCCTCCCTATATCCCGGTGGATGAGGAATATCCCGCGCGCCCGGAGAGCACCTACTCGCTGGTGAAGCATCTTGAGGAGCAGATGGCCATCCAGATGACGCGCTGGGACCAGGAGCTGAGCATCACCGGCCTCCGCTTCTCCAATGTCATGGACCCGGAGGACTACGAGGAGTTCCCGTCCTTCGACTCGGACGCCGCGCTGCGAAAGTGGAATCTCTGGGGCTACATCGATGCCCGCGACGGCGCCCAGGCAGTGGCGCGTGCCCTCGAATACCGCACGCCGGGCTTCGAGGCCTTCATCATCGCCAACGACGACACGGTCATGAGCCGCTCCAGTGCCAGCCTTGCAGCGGAGGTGTTCCCCCGGGTGAAGGTGACGAAGGAACTGGGCGAGCACGAAACCCTGCTGTCCATCGACAAGGCCAAGCGCCTCCTCGGCTACGCGCCCGAACACAGCTGGCGGACCTACCACTCCAACCGGACGACGCCCACGGAGGACTGAGCGCCGAGCCCGGGCTGAGCGCGAACGTACACTTGTGGCCCTTGGGAAGCGCTTCCCAAGGGCCCCAAGTGTACGTTCGCGCTTGACCCTGGACGCTGTCCTGGACGGGGAGGACGCGCGCGTGAATCAGGCAATGCGCCGTTAGGCGAAGCGGCAGGAGGGCCTTTGCTACTTGGAAGGCTGGGGCACTTCGCAGGTCAGCTTGGGGTTGGCGCCCATGTAGTTCAGCGGTCCGGCGGCGATGGTGATCGCCACGGTTCCGGCCTCCGTGCAGGAGTCCGGGGAACCGCCGAAGTAGCCGCGCTGGAATGCGGCAAAAACGCCGATGATGAGCCAGATGACCACAAGCAGTCCGATGATCCTCACGGCAGCCTCCGTAGCCCCGTTGCCACTTGAATGTGTGACCAATTATCCACCGCGTCCGTCATTCAGGACAGGGCTACCGGAACGGGTCTATCGGTTTTGCGCCTAACTGGGCTCAGTGGTGTCTACGGGAGTTTCCTCGACGTCCGGGGTCTCCTCCGCCGTGGCGATCTGGTCATCGGTGGGTGTGCCGGTCTGCGTGCCGCCTGGGGCGCCATTCCTGCCCTCCTCCGGTTCGAACGTGTTCGGCTCACCCGCACCCACCGCGACGCCGGTGCCGGAATCCGGAACGCCGTCCCCCTGCGTCTGCGGTGACGTTCCGCTGTTCTGGTCTTCCTGGCCGGTTCCTTCAGTGCTCATGTCGTCTCCTGAGACCTCGTGGGCTGGAAGTTTTACCGTAACAGCGGGGGAGGACATCCGTAAGGGGTCCGGGTTCCTGCCGCCCGGCGCCGAACAGGGATAACCTTCAGTTCTAGACACTTTCCCTCAGCGCACAGGCGGTCTTTCAGGTGGCAGATGAATCAGTGAGCAAACAGGGACGGTGGCGGGTTTTCCACGACAAGTTCGTGGTGGAAGAACGCTACATGGAACCCGGCGCGAGAAAAGCGCTCTACGTGACGGCGATCGTGCTCGCTGTGGTGGGGGCCGCCGTATTCTTTGTGACGCTGTCCGGCGTCCTGGAACGTGACGGCCTGGCCAGCGCCGACGATGCGGCGCAGCGCTGGCTCCTGACCACGCGCTCGGAGGTCCTGACCGTCGTCATGATTGTCCTCGCCGTCATCTTCGGCCCCGTGGCGCTGCCCATCATCGTCCTTGTGGTCACGGTGGCGTGGGGCATCCTGGCCAAGCATGCCTGGCGGCCCATTCTGCTGGCGTCGGCAATGCTGACAGGCGTGGGTCTGGCCCAGCTAGTCGGCAGGACCGTGGGGCGGGAACGCCCTCCCGTGGACCAGATGCTGTTCGGTGCCGACCACACTTTTTCTTTTCCGTCCGGTCACGTGCTGGGCGCCTCGGACTTCCTGCTGGTCACCACGTTCCTGGTCTTTTCCCGCCACCGGAAGCCCAAGGCCGCGGTCATAGCCTTTGCCTGCGCCATTATCGGCATCGTCCTGTCCGCGATCAGCCGGCTGTACCTCGGCTACCACTGGGTGAGCGACTCCGTGGCATCCGTTGCCCTCTCGCTGGTGGTCCTCGGCGCGGTGATCGCAGTGGACACCTGGCGCACCGCCCGGATACCCGGGGAAGAGGTTACGGGGGAGCTGTCGAAGGCGGACACCCAGGACTAGGCATGGCCACTGAAGCCGATGTCCGCAGGTTGTGCCTTGCCCTGCCGGGCGTGACTGAGCGCGCCAGCTGGAACCAGCCGGCCTGGTTCGCCAGGACCCTGATGGCCCGGATCTGGGAACCGGGCGTGCTTACGGTCAAGACAGCAGAGCGCGAGGCTCTCGCCGGAACGGATCCGGACACCTACTTCTGGACGCCGCACCATGAGCGGTCACCCCGGCTGGTCCTGGTCCGGCTTTCCAGGGTCGACGGCGGCCGGCTCGCCGAACTGCTCGAAGATTCCTTCCTGCTGGCCGGCGGGCGGCTATAGCCCTCAGGCTTCGCCGTCCTGGCTGGCAGACCCTGCTGGCAGGTCGCCGTCGTCGGTGCCAGCTCCACTGCCGGTGCCGGCTTCAGTCCCGCGGGCGCGGGCGCGCTTGAGCTGCCGCCGCAGCCGGGCATTGTCCATTTCCAGTTCGAGCACCTTCGCCACGCCAGCGAGGTTGAGCCCCTCGTCCAGGAGCTCGGCGATGCGCCGGAGGACCGCCAGGTCGGCTTCGCTGTACTGGCGGGTGCCGCCCTCCGTCCTTTCCGGGGTCAGCAGTCCGCGGCGCTCATAGAGCCGGATGTTCTGCTGGCCCGTTCCCACCAGCTCCGCCACCACGGAAATCGCGTAAAGCCCGCGCCCGGCGCTGTCCCGGTTGCCCATATGGTTCCCCATCCAGATTTCCTGATTTTCCTCTTGCACCAGTTTGGCACCGGTGCTATAAAAAATCTATATCCACCACCATAGGTAAACACGGTGGATAGCCAACCTACATGCTGAAGGGAGTGGGAAATGATGCTAATCCGTACTGACCCGTTCCGTGAGCTGGACCGGCTCACACAGCAGGTCTTCGGAACAGCAGCCCGTCCGGCAGCCATGCCGATGGACGCGTGGCAGGAAGACGGGGAGTTTGTGGTGGCCTTTGACCTGCCCGGAGTTTCACCGGACGCCGTGGATCTGAACGTTGAAAGGAACGTCCTGACTGTCCGGGCCGAACGCCGTGACGCCACCCAGCCCAACGTCGAACTGGTGGTGTCCGAGCGGCCGCGCGGCGTCTTCAGCCGCCAGCTCATTCTCGGTGACACCCTGGACGCAGACAACATCAAGGCCAGCTACGACCTTGGCGTCCTGACGCTACGGATTCCGGTTGCCGAGCAGGCAAAGCCACGGAAGATCGAGATCGAAAGCAAGGGCCAGCTGCACCAGATCGAAACGTAGCCGGCCGCCGTGCAGGCAGGGGCGGCCTGCGGTTTCCAGCCGGATTCCGCCAGGCCGCCCAGCCGCGCCCATCAACAAAAGTTCCTTCCAACTGCCAGGCTTCAGTCATGACCAGCCCCTCACCGGACTACTATGCGGTGCTGCAGGTTCCGCAGGCGGCGTCGCAGCAGGAAATCGCCCGCGCCTACCGCACCCAAATGCGCCGCCACCATCCGGATGTTGCCAGCGGTGAAGGGGTGCCGGCCGAACTGCAGCTCGTCATGCAGGCCTTCGCCGTGCTCCGGGACCCGAAACGCCGTGCGGCCTACGACCGGGAGGTCCTTGCCGCCGCTGCACGTGAACCTGCCGGCGCCCAACCATCCGCCAGCAAAGCACAGGACATTCCCGTCCACGTGGTCCGCCACCGGGAGCCGCCGCTGCGCGTCACACCAGTCCGGTGGGAGAGCGGGCCGTGGGCCTGAACCCGATCCGTATGCCAGAGGAGAACCACAGCCATGAGCGATTGGCGCCGCTATGACTCCCACCTGATCCCGGCCTTCCATGAGCGCTTCGAACAGCGCTGGGGCAAGGGAACAGCGCCGTTCCTGGATCCCGAGGCCCACGAGGAGCCGATGCCCCGCGCGCAGTGGATCAACCCCGCCACCGGTGCCGCCCTGGCCGTGGTGCCCGTCTGGTCGGACGACGACCAGCAGCACCGCTCCTTCGGGGTGTTCTATCTGCCGCCGTCGGGGGATATCTGGGTGCTTCGCCCAGGCCTCACCCAGTTCCTGGAGCCGGGCGCGGGCGGCTCCGCCAACCTGGTGGCCCTGCGGAACGATGCCTTCCGCAAGGCCGTGTCCCACGCCAACGAATTCCTCTTCGGCCCGCCGCCACTGGTGGATTGATTAACCCGGTCCGGCGAAGCCTGTGGACCCCGGTCCGAAGGGACCGGGTCCGGGGAATCCCGGTCCGGGAAAACCGTGCCCGCCAAACCCGGCCCCGGGCAGGCCCGGGCCGCCCAACCCGTCCCCGCCGCCGGCGGGGCCGCTGCCCAGCAGGCTCCTGGTGAGGGTCTCGCCGTCGGCCATCAGTTCTTCCACCGCCCCGAGCAGGTAGCTGTCCGACACAGCTGAACCGTCCAGGGCGGCACGCACAACGGCCCGGCGGACCAGTTCACGCGCGAAGGAGGCCGTCGTTCCCTCGGTGCGGGCGGCCGCGTCCCGGACGGCACCAGGGCTGAACGGAATGCCGCGTGCATACAGGGTCACCAGCCCGATGCGTTCGTCCAGCGCCGGCAGCGGAATGTCCACGGCCAGATCCACACGGCCGGGCCGCTGGGCGAGGGCCCGCTCGAGCATGTCCACCCGGTTGGTGGTAAGGATGAACGCGACGTCGGCGTCATGGTCCAGGCCGTCCATGGCGTCGAGCACCTCGAACAGCAGCGGCTGCGGCCCGTGCCCGAAGCTCCGGTCCTCGGCAATCAGGTCGCAGTCCTCAAGCACAACGATCGACGGCTGCAGTGCCCGGGCCATGGCGGCAGCCTCGGAGATCCTGGCCAGTGACCCTCCGGACAGCAGGATCGCCGTGATGCCGGTACTCTGGCTCAGCAGGTACCGCACGGTGTGGGTCTTGCCGGTGCCCGGCCGGCCGTACAGCAGGATGCCGCGCTTGAGGTGCTGGCCGTACTCGTTCAGCGACTCCCGGTGCGCGGCGATGCCCAGGGCGTGATCGGCCACTTTCCGGAGCAGCCCCTGGGGAAGGATGACGTCGGAGGCGGCGAGCCCCGGCCGGGCATGGAAGGTGACTCCGCCGGTGCTGGGCCCGTACTCGCCCATGACCAGGGAGATGACCTGGCCTTTCAGCACGCTGCCGCGCTGCATCCGCCGGCGGAACTCGGCCAGGAAGTCCGCGGTGTTCTTCGCCTCGGAAGCCAGGACCTCGAGGCATGCCGTTTGCCGCCCGTACCGCGGCGCCGCGTCCCGCTGGAGGACAGCAACCGGGCGGCCTTCGTGCCTGAACAGCCACAGGCCCAGCGCCACGGCCTGCCGCTGTTCGTCCGGGCCCACAGCGAGGTTGATGTAGTCGGGCTGGGACAACGGAAACTGCGGGAAAAACTGGGACTGCTGCAGCATGTCGCTCAGCGACTGGTGATGGCGCTGGTCTCCGCCGCCGATGCCCACAAGCCGGAACTGATCATCCTCAGCGGCGAGTTCGGCCATCAGGATGTCCGCGTCCACGAACCGGTGCGCGGGCACCTCCTCCACCACCACCGCGAGCGATTCGGCCGGCACCTCCAGATGGTCCGTGATCGTTGTCACCAGCTGCCTTCCGGCCTTCACCCGGTGCTGTCCGGACTGCGCGATCTGAACCAGCTGCGCGAAATCATCGATGAACTTCCCCAATTTTTCATCCATGCCGCAGACCCTACCAGCGGCGGTCAACACCTGGCGGAGGATGGTGCCCGGCGGGCAGGCGCGGCGACGCCCGGCTCCCCTTCCCGGCCCCTCGTCAGCGAGCCCGGCCTGTGCCATTCTGGGAGATACCGCAGTCCCGGAAGGTGCAGGAGTACGGCGGCGCAAGGACCTGAGCTGCTGAAGGAGAAGGCCATGTTTGTGCCCAGGGGTTCGTTTTCCAGCTTCAGCGTCGATGACGTGGCACGGGCGAGGGAGTTCTACGGGCAGACACTGGGCCTGGCGGTATCCGACGGCGCGATGGGCACGCTGGAGCTGTCCATGCCGGAAGGCCACAGGATTTTCGTTTATCCCAAGGACAACCATGAGCCCGCCACCTTCACCGTGCTGAACCTCGTGGTGGACGACGTCGAGGCGGCCGTTGACGAGCTCAACGCGGCTGGCGTCCGGACCAAGATCTACGACGATGCCGACCTGCCCACGGACGCGAAGGGAATCGCCCGCGGGATGGGGCCGGATATCGCGTGGTTCAAGGACCCGGCCGGGAATGTGATTTCTGTGATTAATCCGGGCAGCCCGGCGCCCTGAGCGGTAGACTCCGGCAATCTGAAGTTTCGGTTACCAGCCGTTCACAACGTCACAGAGGTCCAGCGATGCATCCTTCCGCCAAAGAATTGGCCGCCATGGTCCCGACCGGTTTCACCCTCGGGGTGGCTACAGCCGCGTTCCAGATTGAGGGGGCGCTCGATGAGGACGGCCGCGGACCTGCCGGCTGGGACGTCTTTGCCGCCAAGCCCGGGACGATCGTGGACGGCCACAGCCCCGCCGTGGCGTGCGACCACTACCACCGCATGCCGCAGGACGTGGCCCTTATGAAGGAACTCGGCATCGATTCCTACCGGTTCTCACTGGCGTGGCCGCGGATCCAGCCCGATGGCCGGGGACCGGTGAACCGGGCCGGCCTGGACTTCTACGACCGGCTGCTGGACGAGCTGCTGGCCAACGGGATTTCCCCGATGGTTACGCTCTACCACTGGGACACGCCGCTGGCCCTCGATGAGGACGGCGGCTGGCTTAACCGGGACACCGCCTACCGGCTGGGGGAGTTCGCCGCCATCGCCGCGGCCGCGTACGGGGACCGGGTGGCCCGCTGGGTGACCATCAATGAGCCCGCCACCGTGACCACGAACGGCTACGCCCTGGGCCTGCACTCCCCGGGGAAGGCCGACTTCGCCAACGGCCTGCCCACCGTGCACCACCAGCTGCTGGGCCACGGCCTTGCCCTGCAGGCACTGCGCGCGGCCAAGGTGCCTGGCGAAATCGGCATGACCAACGTGTACTCGCCCGTGGTGCCCAACTCCGGCAACCCCCTCGACTGGATCAGTGCCGGCGCCATGGATGTGGCTCAGAACCGGCTTTACGCGGACCCGGTGCTTACCGGGAAATACCCGGACCTGATCCGCCTCGGGAAGTTCTTCTCCTCCTTCGACCACCCGGATGAGGACATGGCCGTCATCTGCCAGCCGCTGGATTTCTACGGCATGAACTACTACATGCCCACCCGAGTGGCTGCCGGCGGCGGCGACAGCCCGGTGCCGGCGGCCATGGCGGAGGCGATGGGGGATGACCTCAAGGACGCCACGCCCGGTGCGCCGCTGCATATTGAACCGTGGCCGGACACCGAAACCACCGCCTACGGCTGGCCCGTGAAGCCGGAGTACATGGCCGTGGCGCTCAAGGAAATGGCCGAACGGTACCCGAACCTTCCGCCGGTGATCATCACGGAGGGCGGGGCGAGCTTCGAGGACGTCAAGGTCCGCGACAAGTCCACCAACCGGACCTTCATCCCCGACGAGCGGCGGCTCCGCTACCTGTCCGACCACCTCGGCACCGCCCTCCGCGCCACGGCCCCCGGCGGCGAGGCGGAGAAGATCGACCTGCGCGGCTATTACGTCTGGTCCCTGATGGACAACTTCGAATGGTCGGGCGGCTACAAGCAGCCGTTCGGCCTGGTCCACGTGGACTTCGAGACGCAGGAGCGCACGCCGAAAGCCTCCTTCTACTGGTTCCAGGAACTCCAGGAGGAACGGAAGCTGGCCGCCTCGGCGGATGCCGCCGTCGCGGCTGCGGCGGCCGCGCCGGAGGGTGCCGTAACTGATGGCATGCTGACAGACATAGGGATGTCCGACGGCGGAATGCCCGACGGCGGGCCTGTCACCTAAGGCGGCCTGTCACCTAAGCAGCTTGGCCGCCTAAAGCAGTTCGAGCTCCCTGAGCTGCCGGGCTATGCCCGCCCCGTCAGGGGAGTAGATCCAGGGCACCGTCGAGGCGCTGTGGTCCCCGTCCTCAGAATGGCCGCCGGCGAAGACTGCCTCACTCACGGACAGCTGCCGGATGGCGATGGCCGCCACCTTGTCCGCGTTGTGCTGGGTGAACTGTGAGTAGATCTGCTCGTCGTGCTGGCCGTTGTCGCCGATCAGGAGCCAGCGCATGTGCGGAAACTCCGCCGCCAGCCGCTCCAGGTTGCGGCGTTTGTGTTCCTGCCCGCTGCGGAACCAGCGGTCCTGGGTCAGGCCCCAGTCCGTGAGCAGCAGCGGGCCGGCCGGGTACATGTTCCGGGTGAGGAAGCGTGCGAGGGTAGGCGCCGCGTTCCACGGGCCGGTCGAGAGGTAGATGACGGGCGCGTCGGGGTGTTCAACAGTCAGCCGGTCCAGCAGCACGGCCATGCCCGGGGTGGCCATCCTGGCCCGCTCGCTCAGCACAAAGGTGTTCCAGAGGGCCAGGAAGGGCCGGGGCAGTGCCGTCACCATAACCGTGTCGTCGATGTCGGAGACGATGCCGAACTTGGTGTCAGGGGAGATTACAAAGATGCTGGCTTCCGCCGGTTCGGTGCCCGCCGAGCGGAGTATGGCCGTGTGCCAGCCGGGGGAGAGGGACACCGGAATGTCGATGTCCACAAGTCCGCCACGGTCGGCCTTCACCTTCGTGACGGTCCCGGCGATCTCGATCTCCACCTCTGAACGTGGAATGGGAACGCTGGTGAACGCGCGCCAGCCACGCACATTCTGGGTGCCGTTCCGGGCGGCATGGTCGGCACGGCTGCCCGGCACGGGCTTGCTGGCCAGCACTACCCGGCCCAGGACGCGGACCCACTCCGTGGAGCCGTACCCCTGGTAGGCGATCGTCTTCGGTTCGAACTTCCAGCGGCGGGCGAGCTTGAGGCGCGACGTATTGATCGCGTCCGAGAGCCGGTGGGCCAGGCGGAAGACCCGGGTCCCTGACAAACTCGTCCCTGCCAGCGGTGATTCCTGTGACGGCATGTCCATGGCTTCACTCTGCCACAGGGCGGCAGCCCATGGGCTGCCGGCCCGCACTCTGTTACTCGCCGTCTCCCAGCATCCCCCGCAGCGTGGCCGCATTGCGCACGGCGTTGCCGCCGCCGTCGTTATTGAAATAGGCGAAGACTTCCCGGCCCGAGCCGCGCCACTCACGGATCCTGTCCGCCCACCAGCGCAGGTCGTCGTCTGAGTAGGAGCCGCCGTACAGGTGCCGGTGGTCGGGCCCGTGCAGCCTGACGTAGACGAACGGTGCGGTGGCCTCCAGGTTGCAGGGCAGGTTGGCGCCGCTCATGACCGTGTATGCAGCCTGGTGCCGTTCAAGCAGGCCATACACCTCCGGCTGCTCCCAGCTCGGATGCCGGAACTCCACGGCCACGCGGATCCAGTCCGGCATGACGGCAAGGAAATAGTCCAGGCGGGCGTCATCGCGCGCCATGTCCGGAGGCAATTGGACCAGCAGCACCGCCCGCTTGTCGCCCAGCTCATGCCAGCACCGCGAGATCCGTTCGATCCAGACTTCGGGGGCATACAGCTTCTTGCCGTGGGTGAGCCCGCGCGGGGCTTTGACGGAGAGCGCAAAACCGGCCGGCAGCCTGGTCCGCCAGCCGGCAAAGGTGGTGTCCCGCGGCCAGCGGTAGAAGCTGGCGTTCAGCTCCACGGTGCTGAACCTTGCCACATAGTGCTGCAGCCGGTCGCGGGTGGGAAGCCCGGGCGGGTACAGCACATTTTCCCAGTGGTCATAGCTCCAGCCGGACGTGCCGATATGGGTCCTCATGTGGCGGACTCACTCGAAGTGGGTTGTGACGTTGCCGCCGCCGGCGGACTCCACGATGGCCGCAGCGACGTCGCGCAGCTTCAGGTTGCGCGTGCTGGACGCCGACTTGATGAGGTTGATGGCGTCCTCCTGGGTGCAGCGGTTCTGCGCAATGATGATGCCCACGGCCGTGTCAATGATGGTCCGCGATTCCATGGCCCGCCTCAGGTTGGCGGCGTTCTCGTTGCGCTGGGCCAGCATAACCGCGAGCCGGAGACCCTTGGAGGCCTGCCGCACATAGTTGACTGCCCGGTCCACGGCGGCGGCGTCAAAGACGTTTGGCTTCTCTGAGTACAGGTTCAGTCCCGCCCGGGCGTCGGCGCCGGGCAGCTCGAAAGGCACCGCCAGTACCGCACGTATGCCGTTCTTCAGCACGGTTTCGTTGTAGTCCGGAAATTCCGTGTCCAGCTCGAAGTCCGGAACGTGGACAACGACACCTTCCCGGCAGGAGCGAAGGCAGGGACCGTCGCCAAACTGGTACTGGAGTTCGTCCAATGCCTGGGCGTGCTTGCCGCTGCTGGCTACCGTGGCCGCCGAGCGGTGCCGCAGAAGGGTGATGCCACAATAGATCCGGCCGCGCGGTCCCGACATATTGTCCGCGGAGAACCGTGCAAGCTCCTCGAGGAAGTCCTGCACATCCTGGGTGTCCAGCAGCATCTCCTGGACGCGGCCCACCACGTCAGTCTCGTTCAGGCGACTATCCACGCAATGCTCCACTTCCGCCCGCCGAACCGGCGATTCCGGAAGGGCTGGGCAAGCTTATTTGGACAGGGCTCCGGCGGCCGCTCCGCCTAGCTTCAGGCTACACCCGGCTACCCCTCGTGCGGCGGGGCCGCCTGTGGCACTGTAAGGGCATGGTACGCATCGAGGATTATGCGATGGTCGGGGACCTGCACACCGGCGCCCTGGTCAGCACGGAAGGTTCGATTGACTGGCTGTGCCTGCCGCGCTTCGATTCGCCGGCGTGCTTCAATGCGATCCTGGACACCCCCGAATCCGGCCGCTGGCTCCTGGCCCCTGCCGGGGGAGGAGAATGCGCCCGGCGCCGCTACCGCCGGCACACGCTCATCCTGGAAACCGAATGGGAAACCGACGACGGCGCCGTCCGGGTCATCGACTTCATGCCGCCGCGCGACGAGGTGGCAGACATCGTGCGGATCGTGGTGGGCCTCCACGGGCACGTCCGAATGCGGTGCGAGCTGGCCCTGCGCTTCGACTACGGCCACATCATCCCCTGGGTGCGCAGGGACAGCCAGGGCCTGCATGCCATCGCCGGCCCGGATTCCGCCTATTTGGTGACCACCGCCCCCCTGCGCGGCGAACGCATGCACACGGTCAGCAACTTCACTGTCAAGGCCGGCGAGCGGGTGCCGTTCGTGCTGACGTGGGCGCCGAGCCATGTCCGCCGGCCGCGGTCCGTGGACGCCGAGGAAGTCCTGGACTCCACCGAGCGGTTCTGGCACGAATGGACCGATAAGTGCAAGGTGGCCGGACCGTACAAGGACGCCGTGCAGCGCTCGCTGATCACGCTCAAGGCATTAACCTACGCGCCAACCGGAGGGATCGTGGCAGCGGTGACCACGTCGCTGCCCGAACAGCTGGGCGGGCCGCGCAACTGGGACTACCGCTTCTGCTGGCTCCGGGACGCCACCCTGACGCTGCAGGCGCTGCTGGCCGCCGGCTACACCTCAGAGGCGGCCGCCTGGCGGGACTGGCTGCTGCGGGCAGTGGCAGGGGATCCGGCTGACCTGCAAATCATGTACGGAATCCACGGCGAACGCCGGCTTCCCGAGCTGGAACTTCCCTGGCTGTCCGGCTACGAGAAATCGGCGCCGGTCCGGGTGGGCAACGCAGCCGCGGGTCAGCTACAGCTGGATGTGTGGGGTGAAGTGCTGGATTGCCTTGCCCTGACCCGCAACTCACTGCTGAAGCACACCGACGAGGCCTGGGACGTCCAGGTGGCGCTGATGGAATACCTCGAGGGAGCCTGGGACCAGCCGGACAACGGGCTGTGGGAGATGCGCGGCCCGCGCCGCCATTTCACCCATTCCAAGGTGATGGCATGGGTCGCGGCGGACCGGATGGTCAAAGGGGTCCGGGACTCAGGGCTTCCCGGCCCCGCAGACCGCTGGGAGGAACTCCGCGACACCATCCATGCCCAGGTCATGGAGAACGGCTTCGACCCCGTCCGGAACACCTTCACGCAAAGCTACGGCCGGCCCGAGCTCGATGCCAGCCTGCTCCTCATTCCCCGGGTCGGGTTTCTGCCGCCCGACCATCCCCGAGTGGTGGGCACCATCGACGCCATCCAGCGTGAGCTGACGGAGGACGGCTTCGTGCTCCGGTACCGGCCCCAGGTGAGCGACGACGGCCTGCCCGGGGATGAGGGGGTATTCCTCGCCTGTTCCTTCTGGCTTGTGGAAGCACTGCTGGGTGCCGGCAGGCGCAGGGAGGCCACGGAACTGTTCGAGCGGCTACTGTCCCTGCGCAACGACGTCGGCCTCTTGAGCGAGGAATGGGGCGTCCAGAGCGGGCGGCATCTGGGGAACACCCCGCAGGCCTTCAGCCACTTCGCGCTGGTCACCAGCGCGCTGGAGCTGAACCAGCGCAAGCCCCGCCGAAGCGACAAACCACTCCCCGCAAAGGCCCGTACCGGGTGACGTCTCTCACCTTTGACGTTAGGTAAGTATACTTACTAACACCTCACCGAACGGTGAAGAAGGAGGAAGGCCTAAATGTCTGGATATTTCGAGTTGGTGGATGCTCCCGACGGCGGATACAGGATCCGGCTGCTGGACGGGACGGGGGCGCTGATGGCGGTGTCTGTCACCTTCCCGACGAAGCGTGCAGCGGTTGCGGGAATTGCGCAGGCGCGGGAGATCGCCGGAACCGGCCTGATCCGGGACCTCTGCAAGGATGCCGTCAAGCGGCCGGCCCAAAAGCGCCACATGAAGCCCTCCCGGCAGGCATTGAAGTCTGCGGTCAGTGCCGGTCATAGCTCACCGCTGGCTCCCCCGTCGCAGCGTAAGGTCTCACTGCAGGGCAACGCTGCCCCGCAAGGCAAAGTGTCCCCGCCGGGCAAAGTGTCCCCGCAAGGCAAGGCGATGCCGCAGCGCGTGCCCGCCCCGATGCTGGCCGAGCGCTGATGCGCATGAGAGGAACCGATCGCCGGAAGGGTGTCCTGTTCGATGTTGACGGGACGCTAATCGATTCCGCCTACATCCACACCCTCGCCTGGTGGCATGCGTTCCGCCAGTCCGGCTACGACGTGCCCATGGCCCGGATCCACCGCTGCGTGGGGATGGGCGGGGCGCGCCTGGTGGACACGCTGCTGCCGGACTCCCGGAACAAGGATGAGGTGGATGAGGCTGTCCTGTCCGCCCATTCGGGGGTTTTCGGCACATACTGGCCGTCGCTGAGGCCCCTCGACGGGGCCCGCGACCTGGTTGTGCAGTGCAGCGAGAGCGGGCTGGCGGTGGCGCTGGCCTCGTCCGCCAGGCAGCAGGACCTCACGGCGCTCCGGACGGCGTTGTCCGCGGATTCCTTCATTCACGCGGCAACCAGCGCCAACGACGCCGAAAACAGCAAGCCCGAGCCGGACATCCTTGTGGCCGCGCTGAAAGCTGTTGGGGTTGAGGCTTCGGAAGCTGTCTACGTCGGGGACGCGGTGTGGGATGTCATGGCCGCCAATGCCCTCGGCATGCCCACCATCGCGCTCACCTGCGGGGGAACCAGCGAAGCGGAGCTCCTGTCAGTCGGGGCGGCTGAGGTGTACGCGGGGCCGCGGGAACTGCTGGAGAACCTGGGCAGCAGCGCGATTGGAAAGCTGCTCGCCGCCTAGGAGACTGCTGAACTAATCGGCGGTAGTGGGGCGCGTCGGCTGGACTCGTGAGCTGGGTGGTTAAGACTGGGCTTATGCAGGGACGCGAAGACGCGCAGCGTGGGTATTTGGATGTGGAGGCGCTGGCCGGGGAGTTGTTGGCCCCGGGCAGCGTTTTCGCTTTTCTGGCCGCGGATCGGGGGCGGCTGTTCCCGGATTCAATGATGGAGGACCTGTTCCCGTCGCACCGGGGCAGGCCATCGGTTCCGGCCCCGGTGATCGGTTCGGTGCTGGTGCTGCAGGCATTGCTGGGTTTATCTGACCGGGAAACCGCCGAGGCTTTGACTTATGATCTGCGGTGGAAAGCCGCATGCGGGTACGGGCTCACTGATACGGCGTTTCACCCGAGCACGCTGACGTACTGGCGCAGGCGCTTGGCCGCCTCGAAGAACCCGCACCGGATCATGGAGGCCATCGCCGAAGTCGTCGCCGAGACCGGGGTGCTGAAGGGGAAGCGCCGGCGGGCGGTGGACTCCACGGTCCTGGACGACGCGGTCGCCAGGCAGGACACCATCACGCAGCTGATCGCGGGCATACGCCGTTTTGGCCGTGACGTCCCCGGCGGGCAGGATCTGATCACCACCCAGGCCACCGGGTATGACTACACCCGCACCGGCAAGCCTGACATCGCGTGGGATGACCGGGACGCAAAGGACGGGCTGATCTCGGCTCTGGTCACCGACGCCATGGCCCTGCTTGCGGCGGTCGATCCCGAGACCCTGGATGGCAGGGCCGCTGATGCGTACGCGCTGTTGGCCCTTGTCGCCGGGCAGGACGTGGAGCCAGCCGAGGATTCGGACGGGACGGACGGGCGGTGGAGGATCGCCCGGAAAGTCGCCCCGGACCGGATGATCTCCACCGTGGACCCGGACACCCGGCATGCGCATAAGACCCGGGAAGACCGCCGGGATGGCTACAAGGCCCACATCGTGATCGAACCGGACACCGGACTGGTGACCGCCGCGGCGCTCACCAAGGCCGCGGGCGAGGGTGCCACCGATGCCGAAGCCGGGGCCATGCTTTTGGAGCTGGACCAGACGATCACCACCGGCGTGCAGGTGCTGGCGGACTCGGCCTATGGAACCGGAGAACTGCTCAGGACCCTGGCCGCGGCCGGGCATACCGCCTTGATCAAGCCCAAGCCCCTGGCCCGGGCGATCGAGGGCGGATTCACGATTGATGACTTTACCTACGACCATCAGGCCGGAACGCTGACTTGCCCTAACGGGCTGGTGCGCGCGATCACCGCTAAGGGATATGTCACGTTCGGCGCAGGCTGCACCGGTTGCCCGCTGAAGTCCCGCTGCACGACCGCAGCCCGGGGCCGGAAAATTGAGCTGCATCCCGAGCACGCCCTGATGCGCGAGCACCGCACCGCAGCTCAAGAAAACAGCTTCCAGGCCGACTACACGCGTCACCGGCCCATGGTCGAACGCTCCATCGCGTGGCTCGTGAAAGACAACCGGCGCCTGCGCTACCGCGGAACCACGAAGAACCAAGCCTGGTGGCAATTGCGCATCGCCGCAGTGAACCTCAAACGCCTCCTGAAGCTCGGGCTCACCAGCGAACAGGGATCCTGGGCCATCGCCTGAAACCCGAAGCCAGAAGCCAGAAGCCAGAAGCAGGCCTCTCACGCCGGGCCGCAGACAACCCACCCACCCGATCAACAGGCGCCAAAGCCCGAAACCACCTAAAACGACCCAGTCCCGAAAACCCAGACAAGTGACAAAGGGCTGGCCCGGAACACATGAACGCCCCGGACCAGCCCTTCAAAAGCAATTAGTTCAGCAGTCTCCTAGGTTCCCCGGCCTGGGTTCGCTGGCAGGGAAACGTTCCCTGGCGGCCCGGTCAGGCGCCGGCCGTGTCAGCCCTGGTCTCGGTGGTTGTGAACCCGCCACCCTCGGGCTCATCGGCGTAGGACCCCTTGTTCCAGGACACCGCCACCGCGACGGAGCCGTCGTCGTTCCTGACAACCTCGGTGACCACATCCGACACCGACGCGCCCATGGCGAGGATCTTTGCACGGTACGTGGTCACCAGCTCCTCGAGGCTCGCCTCCGTCCATTCGCCGGGGCGCATGCGCGTGGAGATTTCCACCGGTTCGGGCTGGTACAGCGACATGATGTTGCCTTTCTTCAGGGGCACGGTCGGTTCCTACGCTAGGAGCGTTCCGGGCCGGAGACAAGAGAAAAGCAAGTGTGCTTACTTTTCGCCTTTGCGGCCCGCTAGGATTGATAAGCATACTGATCTTCACATCCGGACCAGGGCACGTTACGGTCGAATGGACGCGACGTGCAGCGACAGGAAGGCATTCCATTGAAGGCTCTGACTTGGCAAGGCAAGCGCTCGGTGAGCGTGAAGGAAGTACCGGATCCCGTCATCCAGGAGCCCACGGATGCGATCGTGCGGATCACGTCGTCTGCGATCTGCGGCTCCGACCTCCACCTGTACGAGGTGCTTGGCCCCTACATGCACAAGGACGACGTGCTGGGCCATGAGCCCATGGGCATCGTGGAGGAGGTGGGCAGCGCCGTCACCAACCTCAAAAAGGGGGACCGCGTCGTCGTTCCCTTCAATATTTCCTGCGGCCACTGCTACATGTGCTCCCAGGGCCTGCAGTCACAGTGTGAAACCAGCCAGGTCCGGGAAAAGAACTCCGGCTGTGCGATTTTCGGATACTCCGAGCTGTACGGGTCTGTCCCCGGCGGGCAGGCGGAGTACCTGCGGGTGCCGTTTGCTGACTATGGCCCCGTCAAGGTGGGACAGGAGCTGCCGGACGAGCGCTACCTGTTCCTCTCGGACATCCTTCCCACCGCCTGGCAGGCAGTGAAGTACGCTGATGCCCCGGCCGGCGGGACGCTGGCGGTCTTCGGGCTCGGCCCGGTGGGGCAGTTCACGTCGCGGATCGGCAACTATTTCGGCCAGCGCGTCATCGCTGTGGATCCCGTGCCGGACCGCCGCGAGATGGCGGCGCGCCACGGCGTCGAGGTTTTGGACTATTCCAAGGGCATTGCGGACGAACTGCGGGAGATGACCGGCGGCAGGGGCCCGGATGCGGTGGTCGACGCCGTCGGCATGGAGGCACACGGCTCGCCGGTGGCGGGATTCGCGCACCAGGCACTCGGACTCCTCCCCGACAAGGTGGCCCAGAAAGCCATGGAAACCGCCGGCGTGGACAGGCTGGCCGTGGTCCACGCGGCCATCGATTCAGTCCGGCGCGGCGGCACGGTTTCCCTGAGCGGTGTCTACGGCGGCACGGCCAGCCCCATGCCGCTGCTCACCATGTTCGACAAGCAGATCCAGCTGCGCATGGGCCAGTGCAACGTCCGCCGGTGGACTGACGAACTGCTTCCCATCGTGGAGGACGACGCCGACCCGCTGGGCGTGATGGATCTGGTCACCCACACCGCGGGGCTGGCCGAGGCGCCGGAGCTCTACGAAAAATTCCAGAAGAAGGAGGACGGCTGCATCAAGGTTGTCCTCAAGCCCTGACGGGCTACCAGACGCCGGGCTTCAGCAGCGAGGTCCGGGAAAGCGGCCGGCGGGAGCACTCTCCCGCCGGCCGCCTTCCGTTCCGGCTCTTCCTACTGCTCGCGCCACTCGTGGCCGGTGATGTGGGAGCCGGCCTGCGGCCCCATCTGGAGCATGCCGCCGTCGACCGCCCACGACGCCCCGGTGACGTAGCTCGACGCCGGTGACGCGAGGAAGGCGATGACGGCGGCCACCTCGCGCGCATCGCCCGGCCGGCCCAGCGGAACACCCGGCCGGTCCACCTGGTGCGGATCCTCGTCCGTCTGGCCGGTCATCGGCGTCGCGATTTCTCCGGGGGCCACGGAGTTGGCGGTGATGCCGTGGCTTCCCAGCTCCAGTGCAATGGTCTTGATGAGCCCGCCCAGTCCGTGCTTGGACGCGTCGTAGGCGGACGAACCCACGCGGGGCTGCGTCTCGTGGACGCTGGTCACGGCGATGATGCGGCCGCCCCGCCCGGCGTCGACCATCCGGCGGGCCGCCGCCTGGATGCAAAGGAAGGCGCCGTTGAGGTTGGTGTCCAGCGTTTTAGCCCAGGTCTCATAGTTCAGCTGGAGGAACTTGGTGCCGTCGCCTGTGCCTGAGTTGTTGACGAACACGTCAACTCCGCCCAGGTCCTCGGCCAGGCTATCGATGACATCCGCGCAGGTCAGGAGGTCGGTGGTGTCGAGCTGCCGGACCACCGCGTTCCGGCCAGCCGCCCGGACCTCCCGGGCCGTCCGCTCGGCACCGTCCTGGTCCGAATGCCAGGTGATGCCGACGTCAAGGCCGGCCCTGGCCAGCGCCACCGCGGTTGCCCGGCCGATCCCTGAATCGCTGCCGGTGACGATGGCGGTACGTGGCGAAAATTCCATGGTGCGTCCTTTCGGGGGCATCAGGCGGCCGCATCCACCACGCAGAAGCGGTTGCCGTCGGGGTCTTCCAGCACGATGAAGTCGGGGTCGTCCGGATAGGAGTCCCAGTCCACGCGGGATGCCCCGAGTTCGACGAGGCGTTCCACCTCGGCTGCCTGGTCATCGGCGTAGAGGTCCAGGTGGAGGCGCGGGTGGGGCTGCACGGCGGTTTCGCTGAGCATGAGGGCGAGCCGGGCGCCGTCGCCCTTCTGCGGGATGAGCACCACCCAGGTTTCGTCGCCGTCTTCCCGGGGGACGTAGCCGAGGGCGTCGCACCAGAAGGCAGTGGCGCGGGCGACGTCGTTGACGCCAAGGACAGTCGTTCCGATCGTCAGCATGCCTTCATGCTTCCGCGCCCCCGGTTGTGGCGCAAGGGGTAGGGCTGATTAGCGAAGTCGCCGGAAACGCACGAAATCGCCGGAAGCCTGCGGCGAACTGGCAGGCTTCCGGCGATCTCGGTGGCAGAGGCGGCTAGGTCAGGCGGACCTGGCGGTTCATGTCCTTGTAGAGCAGGTAGCGGAACTCGCCCGGGCCGCCGGCGTAGCAGGCCTGCGGGCAGAAGGCGCGGAGCCACATGAAGTCGCCGGCCTCCACCTCCACCCAGTCGTTGTTGAGCAGGTACATGGCCTTGCCCTCCAGGACGTACAGGCCGTGCTCCATCACGTGGGTCTCCGGGAACGGGATCACGCCGCCCGGCTGGAACGTTACGATGTTCACCTGCATGTCGTGGGCCAGGTCGCTGGAATCGGTGAAGCGGGTGGTCTTCCAGACGTCGTTGGTGTCCGGCATCGAAGTCGGCTCCACGTCCTTCTCGTTGGTGACGAAGGACTTGGCCTCGTACCCTTCAAGGCGTTCATAGGCCTTGCGGATCCAGTGGAAGGACACGATGTCCTCCGAAACGTTCTCCAGCCCCCACTGCGCCCCGGCGGCGAGGTAGGCGTAGCCGCCCTCCTCGAGCTGGTGCAGTTCGCCGTCGAGGGTCAGGTTGACCGTGCCCTTGGTGACGAAGATGACGCCCTCGACGCCCTCCTCGAATTCGGCCCGGGGCGCCCCGCCGCCCGGTCCGATCTCGACGATCAGCTGGGAGAACGTGGTGGCGAAGCCGGAGATCGGGCGCGCAATGATCCAGGAGCGGGTGTTGGAGAAGCCGGGGAGGTTGCTCGTCACGATGTCGGTCAGCACGCCCTTCGGGATGACCGTGTAGGCCTCCGTGACGATGGCGCGCTCGGTGGTGAGGTGGGTCTGCGGCGGCAGGCCGCCTTCGGGATAGTAGTACTTGCCCATGTCTGGATCCTTAGTTTGAAGTTGTGGTGAGGCGGGGGTGGGCCAGCGACGTGAGCTGGGGGAGTCCGACGCCGGCAAGCGCCTGCACTTCCTCGGCACCGACCGCTCCGCACTGCACGCCGCGCAGGACGAACGCTGCGAGTGCGCGGGCGGTGGCCGGCTCATCCATGACGCCGCCTTCCGTCTGCTCCACGTAGTTCCGCAGCCGCCCGGCCGCGGCCGGAAGGCCCTGGCGGTAGAAGGCATACGTGGCCGCGAAGCGGCTGGGCAGCTGGGCCGGGTGCAGGTCCCAGCCCTGGTAGAAACCCCGCTCCAGGGAACGGCGCACCAGGCGGCCGTGCAGCTGCCAGGCATTTTCGACGTTGTCGCCCACGGGAATGATGTTGGTGGACCCGTCCGAGAGCCGGATGCCGGTGCCGGCCACAGCGAGCTGCATGACCTCCTTGGCGAAATCCGCTACCGGGTGCTCCATCGACTGGTATTCCGCCGAAATCTGCAGGGAAGCGGAGTAGTCGTAGGTGCCGTAGTGCAGCCCGCTGATCCGGCCGGGGACCGCGTGCGGCAGCTGCGCCACCGGGGAGGTCCCCTCCGGGCCGAGGATGAGCTGCGGGGTTTCCACCTGCACCTCGAACCGGAGCCGGCCGGCGGGGAGCGAATGGATTTCCTCGAGCCGGGAGACGGCGTAGTCCATGGCCTGGACCTGCGCCACGGTGGTGACCTTGGGCAGGGTCAGGACCAGGCCCGCGGGCAGTTCGCCCGCCGCGGCCAGGCCGGTGACGAACAGGTCGAGGGTGCGCAGCCCGCGGGCGCGGGTGGGCGCCTCGAAGCACTTGAACCGGATGCCGATGAACGGCGGCGCGGAGCCGGCCGAAACTGCGGCGGCCACCGCGGACGCCGCGGCAACGGCGGCGGCGTCCTCGGCGTCGTCGCCCCGGTCCCCAAAGCCGTCCTCGAAGTCGAGCCGGAGATCCTCGATCGGCTCGGTGCCCAGCTTCGTCTCCACCCGGGAGGCGACTGCCTCGGCGAGGTCGGCGTCCTGGCCCAGCAGCGAACCGAGCCGGGCCAGCCCGCCGTGGGCGGCCGCCGTCGACAGCGCCTGGTTTCCCCAGTCGGCGGCGAGCGACGGCGTGAACCGGTCAGCGGGGACGTACACCGTGTGCACCGGCTGGCGGGAGCCGTCGTCGCCCGGGTAGTTCTGCTCGAGCAGCCGGTCGGTGTCCGCCAGCTGCCCGTCGATCCGGGCCAGATCCGCCGCGGTCAACGAGGTTTCGGGTACCGCCATGCCTCAGCCCACCAGTTCGTAGGCGGGGGTGGTGAGGAAGTCGGTGTAGTCCTCGGAGAGGCAGATGTCGCCGATCAGGGCGCTGGCGGGCTGGTAGTACCGGGCGAAAGCCTCCTCGCCCACCTCGCCGCGCAGCTTCTCGGTTTCCTCGGCCAGGATCCGGGTGACGAGTTCACGGGTGACCTTGTTCCCGGTGTCGGCGAGGACCACCTCGTTGCGGATCTGCTGCCAGACCTGCGAACGGGAGATTTCCGCCGTTGCGGCATCCTCCATCAGGTTGTGGATGGCCACCGCGCCGTTGCCGGAGATCCAGACGGCGGTGTATGCCACCGCGACATAGAGGTTCAGGCGGAGGCCGGCTTCCGTGACCTGGCCTTCGGCGGAGGCGATGTCCAGCAGCTGGCCGGCCGTGACCGAGACCTCGGGACGCTGCTTGTCCAGCTGGTTGGGCTTGTCCCCGAGGACGGAGTCGAACACCTCCCGGCAGACGGGCACGAGGTCCGGGTGGGCGACCCACGAGCCGTCGAAGCCGTCGTTCGCCTCGCGGGTCTTGTCCGCACGGACCTTTTCAAAGGCCTGCGCGGTGACCTCGGGTTCGCGGCGGTTGGGGATGACGGCAGCCATGCCGCCCATCGCGAACGCACCGCGGTGGTGGCAGGTCTTGACCAGCAGTTCGGTGTAGGCCCGCATGAACGGTGCCGTCATGGCCACGGTGGCCCGGTCCGGCAGTACGAAGCTGGAACCGGCGTCGCGGAAGTACTTGATGATGCTGAACAGGTAGTCCCAGCGGCCGGCGTTCAGGCCCGAGGCGTGGTCCCGCAGCTCGTAGAGGATCTCGTCCATCTCGAACGCAGCCGGGATGGTTTCGATCAGGACCGTGGCGCGGATGGTGCCCTGGCCGAGGCCGAGGAAGTCCTGGGCGAAGACGAACACGTCGTTCCACAGGCGGGCCTCGAGGTGGCTCTCCATCTTCGGCAGGTAGTAATACGGACCGTGGCCGTTGAGGACCAGCTGCTTGGCGATGTGGAAGAAGTGCAGGCCGAAGTCCACTAGCGCGCCGACGGCGGGTTCGCCGTCGAGCAGCAGGTGCCGCTCCTCCATGTGCCAACCGCGGGGGCGTGCCACCACGACGGCCAGCGGGGCGTCGGTGCGGAGCCGGTATTCCTTGCCCTCGGGCGAGGTGTAGCTCAGCGTCCCGGTGGCGGCGTCACGGAGGTTGAGGATGGCGTCGATGACGTTGCCCCAGGTGGGGGTGCTGGCGTCCTCGAGGTCGGCGAGCCACACCTTGGCGCCGGAGTTCAGGGCGTTGATGGCCATCTTGGCCGGCGAAGCCGGCCCGGTCATCTCAACCCGGCGGTCCTGCAGGGCCGCAGGTGCCGGCGCAACCTTCCAGTCGCCGTCGCGCACGTCCTTGGTCTCCGGCAGGAAATCCAGGCTGCCGGTCCGGGCCACCTGCTCACGCTTGGCCTTGCGGGCCTCGAGCAGCTCGCCGCGGCGCCCGGCGAAGCGCTTGTGCAGCTCCTCCACGAACGCGAGGGCCTTCGGGGTCAGAATCTCCTCAGCACGCTCGATCGGCCGGGGGTCTGTGACTGTGATAGCCATTGTGGGTCCTTTCCAGGGCTGATTCAGGCGTTGGCGAGAGCCGCGTCCGCGGGCGCTGCTTCCGTGGGTGCTGCGTGTGCGGTCCGAACACCGGCGGCCGCGTGTGCGGCGTGCGCTACCGCACTGGCGACGTCGGCGGCCACGTGGGGATCGAAGACGCTGGGGATAATGTAGCTCGCATTCAGTTCGTCGTCAGCAACCCGGTTGGCGATTGCCTCGGCGGCGGCCACCAGCATCTCCGGAGTGATGTCCGATGCCCCGGCGTCCAGCAGGCCCCGGAAGAAGCCCGGGAAGGCCAGGACGTTGTTGATCTGGTTCGGGAAGTCGCTGCGGCCGGTGGCCACCACCGCGGCGTGCTTGGAGGCGACTGCCGGGTCGATCTCCGGCGTCGGGTTGGCCATGGCGAAGACGATCGCGTCCTTGGCCATGGAGGCAACCTGCTCCTCGCCGATCACGTGCGGGGCGCTGACGCCGATGAAGACGTCGGCCCCCTTGAGGGCCTCGTGCAGCGTGCCGGAGAAGCCTTCTTCGTTGGTGTTGGCCGCGATCCAGGTGCGGTGCTCGTCGTCGTACTTCTCGCCCGAGTGGATGGCGCCGGAACGGCCGGCGGCGATGATGTGCTGCGCGCCCTGGGCCTTGAGGAGCTGGATGATTGCCGAACCCGCGGCGCCGACACCGGAAACCACGATCCGGACGTCGGCGAGCTTCTTGCCGACGACGCGCAGTGCGTTGACCAGGGCTGCCAGTGTGACGATCGCGGTGCCGTGCTGGTCGTCGTGGAAGACCGGGATGTCCAGTTCCTCGCGGAGCCGGTTCTCAATCTCGAAGCAGCGCGGGGCGGCGATGTCCTCGAGGTTCACGCCGCCGTAGACCGGTGCCATGGCCTTGACGATCCGAATGATTTCCTCGGTGTCCTGGGTGTCCAGGCAGACCGGCCAGGCGTCGACGTTGGCGAACTGCTTGAACAGCGCGGCCTTGCCCTCCATGACCGGCAGTGCAGCCGCGGGGCCGATGTTGCCGAGGCCGAGGACGGCGGAACCGTCGGTGACCACGGCGATGGTGTTGCGCTTGACCGTGAGGTTCCGGGCGGCGTCGGGGTTTTCGGCGATGGCGAGGCAGACGCGGGCGACGCCGGGGGTGTAGGCGCGGGAGAGGTCGTCGCGGTTGCGCAGCGCGACCTTCGGGACCACCTCGAGCTTGCCGCCGAGGTGCATCAGGAAGGTGCGGTCGGAAACGTTGCGCACGGTGACGCCGTCGAGCGCGTTGAGCGCATCCTTCACGCGGTCCGCGTGGTCCTGGTCCGTGGTGTTGCAGGTGACGTCGACAACGAGCGTCTCGTGGTGGGACTCGGTGACGTCCAGCGCCGTGATCGCTGCTCCGGCCGCACCGACGGCGGCCGCGAGCTCGCTGGTGGCCGTGAAGCTCGACGGCGCCTCCACGCGCAGGGTGATTGAGTTTCCGGGGCTCGGGTTCGCCATTGAATGTCCTCCTGGTTGGGCCTGCCGCTGGGGCGGGCCGGTCTGCTGAATGTTTTCGTATTATGGATATTATTATTCTCTTTGTGGAAATTCAAGCCCCTGGTTACTTCCATCGACGGGGTGCGGCGGCTTGCTGTATCTTTGGCTGTCTAAGCAACTTTTTTCACGATGCGGATAAGAGTTGTCGTATTCGAGGCAACAGGAGAGTGCTACATGGCTGAAAAGGCCACCGGAGGCGTGCAGTCCGTTGAGCGCGTCTTTGAACTTTTGGAACTGATCACGGACGCCGGCGGCGACGTGACGCTCAGCGAGCTCTCCTCCTCCACGGACCTGCCCCTGCCGACGATCCACCGGCTGCTGCGCACGCTCGTGGCCCTGGGTTACATCCGCCAGCTGCCCAACCGCCGCTATGCCCTCGGCCCGCGGCTGATCCGGCTTGGCGAAGGCGCCAACAAGCAGCTCGGGGCCCTGGCACGGCCGCAGCTGAAGTCCCTCGTGGACCGGCTGGGGGAGACGTCCAACATGGCCGTGCTGGACTCGGACATGGTGATCTACGTGGCCCAGGTGCCGTCGCTGCACTCCATGCGCATGTTCACCGAGGTGGGCCGCCGGGCCCACACCCACGACACCGGCGTCGGCAAGGCGATCCTGGCGCAGCTGGATGATGAGGTGGTGCGCGGCATCGTGACCCGCACCGGCATGCCCACGCCCACGGCCAAGAGCATCGGCGACTTCGATTCCCTGATCGCGGACCTGAACCGGATCCGGGAACGCGGCTACTCGATCGACGAGGAGGAGCAGGAGCTCGGCGTTCGCTGCTTCGCCATGGCCGTGCCCAACGCTCCGACACCCACCGCCATCTCCGTCTCCGGGCCGGTCTCCCGCGTGGACGACTCCTTCGCCGAGCGCGCGGTCCCGCTCCTCCGCCAGGCGGCCCAGGCCATCTCGGACGAGCTCAACCAAAACTGACGCCCTTTCCCAAACTGGCCTCCCGCCGTCGTTCTTTCATCCCGCGGACCCGCCCGAGCGCGAACGTACACTTGTGGCCCCAATTCTCTGCAGAAATGGGGCCACAAGTGTACGTTCGCGCCTATGGGTCGCTAGTGCTCAGACGTTGAGGACGCCTGGATGGGGACTTCCTTGCCGTCGCAGTCGATCAGCTTCCCGCCTTCGAAGCGGTCGCCGTCCATCAGGCACTTGATGTCCTGTTCCTGGACCACCCGCTCAGTGCCTGCGACGAACACCGACTGGTTGTCCGAGTTGCCGGCCTTGAGGTGGTTGAAGAGCAGGTTCAGCAGGATGGCCATGACCGCTGCCGAGCTGATGCCGGAGTGGAAGATGGTGCTGAACCAGGACGGGAACTGGTCATAGAAGGCCGGTGCCGCGATCGGGATCATGCCGAAGCCGATGGACGCGGCGACGATGATCAGGTTCATGTTGTTGCGGTACTCCACCTTGGAGAGGGTCCGGATGCCGCTGGCGGCAACAGTTCCAAAGAGTACGACGCCGGCACCGCCCAGGACGGGCGTCGGCACCGCCGCGACCACCCGGCCAAGGATCGGAAGGAGGCCGAGGATGACCAGGATGAGGCCGCCGGCGCTCACGACGAACCGGCTCTTGACGCCGGTGATGGCCACGAGGCCCACGTTCTGGGCAAAGGCGCTCTGCGTGAAGGAGTTGAAGAGCGGGGAGATGGCGCTGGAGAGCATGTCGGCCCGGAGGCCGTCGCCGATCCGCTTGGAATCGACCTTGGTGCCCACGATCTCGCCCACGGCGATGATGTCCGCGGACGTTTCGGTGAGCGTCACCAGGATGACGATCAGCATGGAGATGATGGCCGCGATCTCGAACGTCGGGGGACCGAAGGCGAACGGCGTGGGGAAGGCGACGATTTCACCCTGGCCCACCTTGGAGAAGTCGGCCATCCCGAAGACGAACGCAATGCCGGTTCCCAGCACCATCGCCAGGAGGATGGACAGCCGGGAAATGGCGGCGTTGCCCACCTTGCTGAGCAGCAGCACGATGGCCATGGTGGCGGCGGCAAGGCCGATGTTGGCCATGCTGCCGTAGTTGGGGGCCGACTTGTTGCCGCCCATGGCCCAGTTGGCGGCCACGGGCATCAGTGTGAGGCCGATGGTGGTGATCACCGTGCCCGTGACGACCGGCGGGAAGAACTTGATGATCTTGGAGAACAGGGGTGTGATCAGCAGGCCGATCAGGGAGGCCGCGATCACGGAACCGAAGACAGCCTGAATGCCGCCACCGCCGTGGACAATCGCCACCATGGTGGAGACGCCGGCAAAGGAGACGCCCTGGACGAGCGGGAGCTGGGAGCCGAAGAAGCGGATACCGACGGTCTGGAGGATCGTGGCCAGGCCGCCTACGAAGAGGCAGGCCGCGATGAGCAGGCCGATGTCCTGGGATGACATGCCGGCCGCGGCGCCGATGATGAGGGGCGGGGCGATGATGCCGCCGTACATGGTGAGGACGTGCTGGAACCCGTAGGCGAAAGTGCTGCCGATGGAGAGGCGCTGGTCTTCCGGGCGGGTTGCCGCTGGGCGGCTTTTCTTGGTGATGTTCATGGCAGACTTTCTTGGTTCATGGCAGACGTCTTCGTCTGGCTAACAGTGTCTGGCTAACAATTTGAGTCTTGCGGCGTGTGGCCCGAGCTGTGGATGGGGCTTGGCTGTGGAGTTTCCGTCCACTCATTGGTGCTTGGGGGCGGCGCTGAGGCCGCGGTATCTGTACAAAAACTCGGGGGGCTTTGCTTCGGTGTGTTGCTGTGTTGCTGTGTTGCTGTGTTGCTGTGTTGCTGTGGGGTGCCGGCGGGCCCGCCGGACCTCTCGTGTCCGCGGGCCCGCCGGCTGGGGTTTAGCAGAAGCCGGCGATGCCTGACCAGGCGGCGTCGGCTGCTTCGGCGTCGTCGCGCTGGATGGTGGCCTCGATGAGTCCGTACGGGCGGTCGGCCGCGTAGAAGACCTCGTTGTGGTTGTCGAGCCCGAACGGCGAGAGGTCCACGAGGAAGTGGTGCTTGTTGGGCATCGAGAACTTGATTTCCTCGATCTCGCTGTGGGCCTCCAGGACCTTCGCGCCCATGTCGAACAGGGTCTGCTGCAGGGCGTGGGAGTACTTCTCGGTGAAGCCTTCCAGCAGGAGGCTCTTGACGTCCTCGTAGCTCTTGTTGAAGTCCAGCGAGCTGAAGTCCGTGCCGGACTTGAAGCGCCAGCGGGCCGAGACGTCGGTTGCCAGGATGCGGTCGGTGGTCTCCTGCAGGGTGGTGTACTTGTCCTTCGGGTATCCGACGAAGCCGGACTGCGTGGACTTCAGGACGGTCAGGTCCTTGAGTCCGGAGATCAGGTGGGTGGCGGCGCCGTCGCGGACCAGGACGGCGGTGCGGACTTCCTGGCCCTTGCGGACGAAGGAGTGGTCGTGTGCGGTGCCGTGCGCCTGGATGCGTTCCCAGGCGTAGGACTCCGCCTCCCAACGGCCGCCGGTGACCCAGTCGAAGCTGGAGGTGAAGTGCTCGCCGAGGCGGAGCAGGAAGGCCTCGGGGGAGCCGACACCTTCCCGGGCGAAGGCGTAGATGGTGTTCTTCTGGGTGTCGGTGGCCACCACGTGGGCGTTGTCGCCCTCGAGGTGGGCGGCTTCGAAATCACCGCGGAGCTGCGAGGTGACGTTCAGGTCCTCGATCTCATGGCGGTCGGTGTCGCGGGTGATCTTGACGACGCGGACTTCGGCCTTGCCGTACTGGTTGTGGCCGAGGACGATCTTGTTGCTCATGGTCTGTTCCCAACTTCCGGTATGTGGAACGAAGGTCCCACATAGAAATTAAGTGCGTGTTTCCCACGCATTTCCTGTGGCGTCGACCCAAACAAAAAATGAGCCGACATCAGTTGATGCCAGCTCATTACGACCCTGCCTGCTGCTCCCAGGTTACGTGACCTAGGCCACGAATTGCCTACAAGCGTAGCGCAGCTTTCCGGTGGTGTACATCACAAATTCAAAAAACCGATTGTGACCGAGTGGTGGAAGGTTCCTCGGGTGGAGGCTCTTGACGCACCGCCCCGCGTCTCCATAAGATTTCACATATCAAAAACAAATTTCCGCGTTGCGAAAATAATGCAAGCGGGCAAGGCAAGAAACGAGGAGGAACAGATGGACTCGCAGGATCAGAACAACGTCGCGGAATTCCCGGCGCCCGGCCAGGAGCTGTACCTGCCGTTCGGCGCCACGGATCCCGACTTCTACATCCCGGCGGACTGCGACCGGCGCTCCGGCAGCCTGTCCCGGTGGCTCCGGGCGCTCCCGGTCTTTGGCCGGCGCCCGTAACCCGCGACGGCGAACTGTAAGTACTGCAGGACGCGCATATGGTCCGGCGACACCCGAATTCAGGTGTCGCCGGGCCATTTCCGCGTCGCCAGGCCATTTCCGTGTCGCCACGATTTATTTGTGTCCCCGGGCGGTCTGCGCGTCAGTGCCCCGGCCTCAGGACGCCGGGCGCCCGGGCCATTCCTTGCCTGCCCACGGGTCGTAGTCGGCGATCAGCTCTTCCTGCAACGGGCGCTCAGCTTCAGGGACATGCTGCAGATTCACCCGTACCCGGTACCAGAGCGAGCTTGACCCGCGCATACCGTCGACCAGCACGTCGGCCGGAGAGAGCGCCGGCACCACGCCGGCATGCCGGGACTTCCACTCCTCCAGCGCGGCAAGCGCCTCGGGCTTGGTCCTGGTGCGGGCCACCTCGATAAGCGGCATCACCGACTGCCGGCGGCCGGAACCGTTGACCCCGCGCGGGGCCTTCTCGGCGGGCCCAAGCTCGGCGGCCAGCGCGAGCAGCCCGTCGAGGGTGCCGGCGGCATCGTCAATTCCCTCATGCGGGTCACCCACGTCCGCGAAGCGTGCCGGCACGGTGGAGACCGTAAACTGCTCCGGCCGGGCAGAACGGACCTCATCCCATGTGAGCGGCGTCGAGACCCGGGCATCGGGCAGCGGCCGCACCGAGTAGGCCGAGGCCACCGTGCGGTCCTTCGCGTTCTGGTTGAAGTCCACGAATACGCTCTCGCCGCGCTCCTCCTTCCACCAGCGTGCGGTGGCAAGGCCGGGAGCGCGGTTTTCGACTTCCCGGGCAAGGGTCTCCGCCGCGAGCCGCACGTCCCGGTACGACCACCGCGGCGCGATGCGGACCAGGATGTGGAGTCCCCGCGATCCGCTCGTCTTCGGCCACCCGACGAGACCCACGTCGTCGAGCACCTCCCGCGCGACATAGGCGACGTCGACGATCTGCGACCAGTCGACCCCCGGCATCGGATCCAGGTCCACGCGCAGTTCGTCCGGATGGTCGAGGTCCTCGGCGCGCACCGGATGCGGGTTGAGGTCGAGGCAGCCCAGGTTCACCACCCACGCCAGGCCCGCAGCATCCCTGATCACGGCTTCCTCCGCGGATGTCCCCGACGCATAGCGCAGCGTCGTCGTGTCGATGAACTCGGGGTGGTTTTCGGGCACGCGCTTCTGGAAGAACGGCTCCGCGTCGATGCCCTTCGGGAAGCGCTTGAGCACCATCGGCCGGCCGCCTGCCCCGCGGAGGGCGCCATCGGCGACGGCCAGGTAGTAGCGCACCAAGTCGAGCTTCGTCAGTCCGGGCTCCGGGAACACCACCTTGTCCGGACTCGAGATGCGGACCTCGTGGCCGGCAATGTCCAGGATCTCGGCCGGTGTCTTCGACGGAGTCATGCCGCCACGCTAGCAGTTGGCCAACCACACCGGAACGGCTCGGCGTCAGCCGTTGACCAGCCGGCGCGCAGCCGCCGAATGGTCCGCGATCAGCCCTGCCACGTCCAGCCCCGGAATCTGTCCGTCCATAACCCGCCACTCGCCGCCCACCATCACCCGGTCGGCGCGGTCGGCGGCGCACAGCAGCAGGGCGGCAAGAGGGTCGTGACTGCCGGAGAACCGCAGGTCATCCAGCCGGAACAGGGCGAGGTCCGCCTGCATGCCGGGTGCCAGTTGGCCGAGGTCCGGACGCCCAAGCGCCGCCGCCGATCCGCGCGTTGCCCAGCCGAGCGCCCGCTCCACCGGAACCTGGGCCCCGTAGCGCAGCCGTTGCAGGTACAGTGCCTGCCGCGCCTCGAGAATCATGTTGGACGCATCGTTCGACGCCGATCCGTCCACTCCCAGCCCCACGGGCACTCCCGCTTCCTCCAGTTCGAGCACCCGGGCCGTGCCGGACGCGAGGCGCATGTTCGACGTCGGGCAGTGGGCGACGGCGGTTCCCGCCGCCCCCAGCCGGGCAATTTCAGCGTCGCTGAAATGGATGCCGTGGCCCAGCCATGTCCGCTCCGTCAGCCAGCCGACGCTGTCCAGGTAGTCCACGGTGCGCAGACCGAACGTCTCGAGGCAGAACTGCTCCTCATCCAGGGTTTCGGCGAGGTGGGTGTGCAGCCGGACGTCGTGCCGCTCCGCCAGCGCGGCGCTCTCGGCCATGATCTCCTTGGTGACGGAAAACGGCGAGCAGGGCGCCAGCGCAATCTGGATCACGGCCCCGTCGCCGCGCTCGTGGTACTCGCGGATCAGCCGTTCGCTGTCCGCCAGCACCACCTCCGGCGCCTGCACCGTCGACTGCGGCGGCAGGCCGCCGTCGTTCTCTCCCAGAGTCATGGATCCCCGGGTCAGCGTGGCCCGCATGCCCAGGCGCCGGACGGCGCCGACCTCGACGTCGACCGCGTCCTCCATCCCGCCCGGGAAGAGGTAGTGGTGGTCGGCGGCGGTGGTGCAGCCGGAGAGCAGCAGTTCGGCGAGGGCCACCGTGGCGGCGAGTTCAAGATCCTGCGGGGTGAGCCTGGCCCAGACCGGGTAGAGGTTCTGCAGCCAGGGGAACAGGGGAGCGTTGGCCACGGGCCCCCAGGCGCGGGTGAGTGTCTGGTAGAAGTGGTGGTGCGTGTTGATCAGGCCGGGCAAGAGGACGTGGTTGCCGGCCTCGAAGGTCCGGTGGCACGGTGCGGAGGGCGTCTGGCCGGCGCCAAGCACCTCCACGATTCTGCCGCCGCTCACCACAAGGCCGCCCGAGGCGTCGAGGCTGTTGGCGGTGAAGGCTGCGAGCGGGTTCCGGATCCAGAGCCGGGAAGCGTCGGCCGGGAGTTTTGCTGAAGGGGCAGGTGCTGAAGCGTTAATCGGCTGGGTCATGAAGGTCCTTGTCTGAGCGTGCTGATACTTTCCAGCTCAGTGGTCCTGTCTGCTGATCCAGGGGACGTGCTGCCCCTGTAACGTGACACGCGGGCGGCAGGTCGGCACCAGCGTAGGGCTGGCCAGGGCGGGCGGTCAATGGCGGCGGATTGTGACCGCGGGGTGTGAGCAGTCGGTGACACGCATTTCACATTGCGAAATTAAGTTTCCAGAAAACTATGGCGCGGGCCACAATCCGGTGCTAATCTCGATGTTGCCAAAGGCGGGCACCCGGGCTCCGGGAAGCTATCTACCAGGCGCAACTTAACCTTCAAAAGCACATGCTGAAGCCTGGTAACCGTCGCATCTGGTCCTTTCCGTTCCGTCCGCGGGGTACCGGCTTCCACAGCAAAGGGAGTCGCATCATGAGTACCACCGTCACGGCCGAGGCATTCCTGGCCAGGGCCATCCAATTGGCCACCGCCAACGTCCTGAACAGCGGAGGCCCGTTTGGCGCCGTGATCGTCACCGCCGACGGTCAGACGTTCGACGGCGTCAACCGGGTCACGGCCGACAACGATCCCACCGCCCACGCCGAGGTCACGGCAATCCGCCGCGCGTGCAGCGGGCTTGGCACGTTCGATCTCCGCGGGGCCACCCTCTACAGCAGCTGCGAGCCATGCCCCATGTGCCTCGCCTCCGCGCTCTGGGCACGCATAGACCGCGTCGTCTTCGCCGCCGACCGGCACGATGCCGCCTCCGTGGGCTTTGATGACGCCGTCTTCTACGAGTACTTCGACAACAAGGACCGGAACAGCCTGATGCCGGTCTCTAAGCTTGAGTTGGGTCACCCGGACGCCCCGGCGATCCTGGAACCGTTCAACACCTGGAACACGCTCGAATCCAGGATTGACTACTAGGGCCCGGTGGCTGACATGACAATCCTGGACAATTCCGCTGAAAAGCAGGCTGCGCTCGAGGGTGCAGGGCAGACAGCGGCACTTGAAATGCACCAGTCAACCGGCAAGGCGCAGCGGGGCACCAGCCCCAAACCCCCGGCGTCGAACTCGTTCCTGGACCGCTTCTTCCACATCACGCGGCGGGGTTCCACCGTGGCCCGCGAGGTGCGCGGCGGACTGGTCACCTTCTTCACGATGGCCTACATCGTGATCCTCAATCCACTGATCCTCGGCGGGTTCAGCGCGGACAACGCTCCGACGGACGTCGCGGGCGGCTGGCTGTCGGCGGCGCAGGTGGGCGCGGTCACCGGGCTGACAGCCGGCGTCATGACCATCGCGTTCGGACTGATCGCGAACCTGCCGTTCGGCCTGGCAGCCGGACTGGGCATCAACTCCTTCCTCGCCGTGGCGGTGATCCAGGAGGTCACCTGGGCGGAGGCCATGGGCCTGGTGGTCATCAACGGCATCCTCATTGTCCTGTTCGGTGTCACCGGCGCGCGGACAGCGATCTTCCGGGCCGTGCCCAAGGAGCTGAAGGCTGCCATCACGGTGGGCATCGGCCTGTTCATCGCCTTCATCGGCTTCGTGGATTCGGGCTTTGTCAAGGCCACCGCCGGCGGACCGCCCGTCCAGCTCGGCGACAACGGGTCCATCACCTCGGTGCCCACCATCGTCTTCATCGTCGGCCTGCTGACCATGGGCATCCTCGTGGCACGGAAGGTGCAGGGCGGCCTGCTCATCGGCATCGTCGCCACCACGGTGCTCGCCGCGGTCGTGGAGGCCGTGCTGCACATCGGCCCCGCCAGCGACACCAACCCCGGCGGCTGGCACCTGAACACGCCGGTGCTGTCGGGCCACCTGGTCTCCGCGCCGGACCTCAGCCTGGTGGGGCAGTTCGACCTGTTCGGAGCCTTCGGACGGATCGGCGGTCTCGCCGCCACGATGCTGGTGTTCACGCTTGTGTTCACCAACTTCTTCGATGCCATGGGCACCATGACCGGGCTCGCGAAGAGCGCAGGGGTGGCGCACAAGGACGGAACCTTCCCCCGGCTCAAGTCCGCCTTCATTGTTGAAGGCGTCGGTGCGGTGGCCGGCGGCGCAACGTCGGGTTCCTCCAACACCGTGTATATCGACTCCGCTGCCGGGATCGGCGAGGGCGCCCGGACCGGGCTCGCCTCGGTAGTCACCGGCGCGCTGTTCCTGGGCTCGATGTTCCTCACCCCGCTCACCAGCGTGGTGCCGCTCGAGGTGGCCGCCGCCGCCCTGGTGGTGGTGGGCGCCATGATGATGGCCCAGATCCGCGAAATCAAGTTCACCAAGTTCGCGGTGGCCCTGCCGGCCTTCCTGACCATCGTCACCATGCCGCTGAGCTACTCGATCGCCAACGGGATCGGCGTGGGCTTCGTGACCTGGGCGGTGATCGGCGCGGCCTCCGGCAAGGCGAAGAAGATCCACCCGCTGATGTGGGTGGTGACCGTGGGCTTCGTAATCTACTTCGCACGGGGACCGGTCGGGGCGCTGCTCGGGGCCTAAGGACCCGGCCAGGAAAATGCGGCACGACGCGGAAAATGCTCCGCGACGCGCAAACGGCCGGCGGACACGGGAATTCCCGCCTCGCCGGACCGTTTGCGCGTCGCCGGGCCCGACTGGCGCCGAAACCTCGCCAAATGCTTTCCACTACCAAGGATAGGAACGAGAATATGGGCACCACACGGGAAGAGGGAGTGCTGCCATGCTGGATCTGATGCCTTCCCTGGCCGGCTGGCGCCCGGCCGCCTCCGGTGAACGGTGTGCCGTTGCCACCATCATCACCGCCAGCGGCTCGGTGCCGCGCCCGCCCGGGACCTCCATGCTGGTGTCCGAATCGGGCGAGATCCTGGGCAGCCTCTCCGGCGGCTGCGTGGAGGGGGCCGTGGTTGCCTCCGCACTGGAGGTGATGGCCGACGGCGGCAGCCGCCTTGAGGCGTTCGGGTACAGTCCCGAGGACGCGTTCGCCGTCGGTCTCACCTGCGGCGGTGAGCTGGAAGTCCACATCCAGCCCCTGGATGGCAGTGCCGCCGGCCTTGGGGCGCTCCGGACGATGGCCGCCAGTGATCCCGAGCGGCCGCTGGCCCTGATCCGGCGCATCGACGCCCCGGGGGACGGGGCGGATGCCGGCGGGACGCTCTCCGGCACAACATTGTCCGACAGCGCATTGGGGGCTGCCGGAAAAGGCGCGGATGCGGGCGCACAGTCCCCTTCCGCCGTCGTGATTCCCGACCCGGGAAGCTACCGGGTGGCCAAATCCGCCGAGCTCGCTGCGCTGCTGGGGCTCGACGCTCCGGGCCTGGACGCTGGGGCCAGGCGGGAAGCGCTGCTGGCGGCGGCGGCCCAGCTCGAACCGCTGCTGCGCGGCGGCAGGACGGGGCTGGTCCGGCTGGCGCCGCCGCAGGGCTGTGCCGGGGTTACCTCGCCGGAGCCCGTGACCCTGCTGGTGGAAAGCCGGCTGCCGCAGGCCCGGCTGCTGGTGTTCGGCGCCAACGACTTCGGCGCGGCGCTGGTGCCGGCCGCGAAGCTGCTCGGCTACCGCGTCACACTGTGCGACGCCCGGCCGGCCTTCGCGGCACAGGAGCGCTTCGCCGCCGCGGACGAGGTGGCCAGGGACTGGCCGCACCGGTACCTCGCCGCGGAAGCAGCCGCCGGGCGGATCGATTCCCGCACGGTCATCTGCGTGCTGACCCACGACCCGAAGTTCGACATTCCGCTGCTGCAGGAAGCCCTGGGGCTGGATGTTGCCTTCGTTGGCGCCCTGGGCTCCCGCCGCAGCCACCGGCAGCGCATCGACGGGCTGCTCGAGGCGGGCGTTGCCCCGGAGCTGCTGGCACGGCTGCATTCACCCATCGGCCTGGACCTTGGCGCGGTCACACCGGCGGAAGTGGCCGTCTCCATCACCGCCGAGCTGATCGCGGCCCGCACCGGCTCCGTCGCCTGCACTCCGTTGCGGGACGGCACCGGGCCCATCCATTCGCTTCCCGCCGGGAACGGCGGCGCACCGGCGCCTGGACCGTACCCGGAACCCGGCGCGCCGGCAGCCGGCCCAGCCCCGGCATTCACTAAAGAACAGGCATCCCAGGAGATCGCATGGACATGAACACCATCGAGGCGGTGGTCCGCACCACCGACCCCGCCGACTGGCGCGACGGCGACGCCTGGCTGGCGGGCGGCACCGTCCTCTTTTCCTACGGCAGCACCGCCTTCGGCCCCGAACCGCTGCGGCGCCTGCTGGACCTCGGCTCGGCAGGCTGGCAGCCCGTCACCGTCACGGAAGACGGCATTGAGCTCGCCGCCACCTGCACCGTAGCCGAACTGTACGCGCTCCCGGAACGGCTGGCCGCCGAAGACGCCGGGGCAGCCGGCTGGCCCGCTCATCAAAGCTGGCCCGGCCTGGACCTGGTCCGGCCCTGCTGCGACTCCTTCGTGGCGTCCTTCAAGGTCTGGAACATGTCCACCGTGGGCGGCAACCTGTGCACGTCCCTGCCTGCCGGTCCGATGATCTCGCTGTGCGCGGGACTGGACGGCACGGCCACGCTCCTCGGCCCGGGCGGCTCCCGGCGGGAGCTGCCGGTGGCCGATTTCATCACGGGGGACGGGCAAAATGCCCTGGCACCCGGCGAGCTGCTCCGCAGCATCAGCCTCCCGGCGTCGGCCCTGTCCTCCCGGGTGGCGTTCCGCCGGCTCTCGCTGAGCAACCTCGGCAGGTCGGGGGTGCTGCTGATCGGAAGGCTCGACGGCGGCGGCCGCTTTACGCTTACCGTCACCGCCGCCACCAAGCGGCCCGTGCAGCTCCGGTTCGAAGAGTTGCCCGGGGCGCAGGAGCTGGCCGGCGGACTCGGGTCCGCCATTCCGGAGGGCCTGTACCACGACGACATCCACGGGCTGCCCGCCTGGCGCCGGGACATGACCCACCGCCTGGCCGGGGAAATCGTGGCCGAACTCGCCTTGCCCGCCGGAGCGCCGGTGACAGTCTCCGGCGACTTCTGGCCGCCGCAAACTACACAGCAGACCAAGAGAGGGGCCTGAGCATGGCCATGGAAATCAACGGTGCGCCGGTGCAGGCGCAGCCGCGGCCCGGCCAGTGCCTGCGCACGTTCCTTCGGGAGCAGGGCAACTTCGGCGTCAAGAAAGGCTGCGACGGCGGCGACTGCGGTGCCTGCACTGTACACGTTGACGGCACTCCGGTGCACAGCTGCATCTACCCGGCCGTGCGCGCGGAAGGCCATGCCGTCACCACGATCGAAGGCCTCGCGGCCACCAGTGAGGGGGCCGAGCTGCACCCCGTGCAGCAGCAGTTCCTGGACCGCCAGGGCTTCCAGTGCGGGTTCTGCACGGCGGGTATGGTGATGACCGCGGCCACGTTCGACGACGCCCAGAAGGACAACCTGCCGCGCAACATGAAGGGAAACCTGTGCCGCTGCACCGGGTACCGGGCCATCGCGGATGCCGTCTGCGGCCACGAAGGCCACCCCGCCCCGGAAGGACCGGGCTCGGGAATCGCCGGCGAGGGGCAGCCCGCGCCGGAGCCCGGCCGGCTGGGTGACGACGTCCCTGCCCCGGCCAGCCGCGCCGTGGTCACGGGGCAGGCCCGCTACACGCTGGACGTCCCGGCCGAGGCGCTGCCTGGCCTGCTGCACCTCAAGCTTGTGCGCTCCCCGCATGCCCACGCCCGGGTGCTGTCCATCGACACGGCGGCGGCCATGCAGGTGCCGGGTGTGGTGGCAGTGCTCACCGCGGAGGACGCACCCGGGCAGCTGTTTTCCAGCGCCCAGCACGAGCTCTATACTGACGACCCCGACGACACGCGGGTGCTGGACACCGTGGTGAGGTTCCGGGGCCAGCGGGTGGCCGCCGTCGTCGCCGAATCGGTGGCTGCCGCGGAAGCCGGCGTCCGTGCGGTCCGTGTCGAGTACGAGGAACTGCCCGCGGTGTTCACCCCGCAGGACGCGATCCTGCCCGGCGCCCCCGCCCTGCACGGGGACAAGGACGCCGGTGAGGCACGGATCGCCCAGCCGGAACGGAACATCGTTGCCGAGCTGCACTCCGAACTCGGCAGTGTCAGCGACGGTTTCGCGGCCGCCGACTTCATCCACGAGCAGACGTACCGGACCCAGCGCGTCCAGCACGTCGCGCTGGAAACCCACGCCGCCATTGCTTCAGTGGATGACGACGGCCGCCTGCAGGTGCGCACCTCCAGCCAGGTGCCGTTCCTGGTGCGCCGCACGCTTTGCCGGGTGTTCGGGCTGCCGGAGGACCAGGTCCACGTGGTGGCAGGCCGGGTGGGCGGCGGGTTCGGCGGAAAGCAGGAGGTGCTGACCGAGGACATCGCGGCGCTCGCCGCCCTGAAGCTGCGCCGCCCGGTGCAGCTCGAGTTCACCCGCACGGAGCAGTTCACCGCCAGCACCACCCGGCACCCGTTCACCATCAAGCTTAAGGCCGGCGCCAGCAAGGACGGCAGGCTCACGGCCCTGCATCTGGATGTCCTGACAAACACCGGGGCGTACGGGAACCACGCCCCGGGCGTCATGTTCCACGGCTGCGGCGAATCCCTGGCCGTCTACAAGTGCGACAACAAGAAGGTGGACGCGCTCGCCGTCTACACCAACACCGTGCCGTCCGGCGCGTTCCGCGGGTACGGGCTCAGCCAGATGATCTTCGCCATCGAATCGGGGATCGACGAACTGGCGGCGGGCATCGGCATGGACCCGCTGGAGTTCCGCCGCCGCAACATGGTCCGCGAGGGTGACGACATGCTCTCCACGCATTCGGAGCCGGAGGAGGACGTCCACTACGGCAGCTACGGGCTGGACCAGTGCACGCGCCTGGTGCAGGACGCGCTGGAACGCGGCCGCGAACGCTACCGGGCCGCCGGACTCGATGACCTCGGCCCGGACTGGGTCACGGGGGAGGGCACGGCACTGTCCATGATCGACACCGTGCCGCCGCGGGGCCACTTCGCCCACGCCAAGCTCCGGCTCCTGGCCGACGGAACGTACGCCGCCGACGTCGGAACCGCCGAATTCGGCAACGGCACCACCACGGTCCACGCCCAGCTGGCGGCGACCGCGCTGTCCACGGTGGCCGCGCGGGTTGCGGTCCGGCAGTCCGACACGGACCTGATCGAGCACGACACCGGTGCGTTCGGCTCGGCCGGCACCGTGGTGGCCGGCAAGGCGACGCTCGCCGCCGCCGAGGAGCTGGCCGTACGGATCCGCGCTTTTGCCGCCGGCGTCCGGCAGATCCAGTCGTCCGGCTGCGTGCTCGACGGCGACGCCGTCGTCTGCGAGGGAACCCGCGTCCCGCTCACTGAACTGTTCGACGCCGCCCGGCAGGCCGGCGTCGAACTCGAAGCCGAGGGGCGCTGGGGCGGCACGCCACGTTCGGTGGCCTTCAACGTCCACGGCTTCCGGGTGGCGGTTAATACCGGGACCGGTGAGCTGCGGATCCTGCAGAGCGTGCAGGCGGCCGACGCCGGCGTGGTGGTGAATCCGCGGCAGTGCCGTGGCCAGATCGAGGGCGGGATCGCCCAGGCCCTGGGTGCCGCCCTTTACGAGGAGGTCCGGGTGGACGACGCCGGCCGGGTCACCACGGACATCCTCCGGCAGTACCACATCCCGTCCTTCGCCGACGTGCCGCGCAGCGAGGTGTACTTCGCGGACACCAATGATGCAATGGGGCCGCTCGGTGCCAAGTCCATGAGCGAAAGCCCCTTCAATCCCGTGGCACCCGCGCTGGCCAACGCCATCCGGAATGCCACCGGTGTGCGGTTCGCCGAGCTGCCGATCGCCCGGGACAAGATCTACCTCGGACTGAAGGAGGCGGGACTGGTTCCTGCTGCCAGCGTTCCGGCTGGCAGTGTTCCTGGCGCCAGCGTTCCCGCAGGCGGTGTTCCTACAGGCGGTGTTCCCGCAGGTAGGGGCAACGCGGAGTCACTTTGCGCCCAATAACCCCCGCCGGAGGGCGCGAAGTGACCCGGCGTGGGCTTCGCAACATATAGTCGGGGGATGGAACAGCGCATCTTAGGCAAGACCGGACGGAACGTTTCAGTCGTTGGACTGGGAACCTGGCAGCTCGGCGCGGACTGGGGCAACGTTGACCCGGCCCAGGCACAGGCTATCCTCGCCGCCTCCGCGGAGGCCGGCGTGACCTTCTTTGACACCGCGGACGTCTACGGGGACGGGCGCAGCGAGCAGGCCATCGGAGCATTCCTCGCCGACAATCCGGGCACGGGCATCACGGTGGCCACGAAGATGGGCCGCCGGCTCGAGCAGCAGCCCGAAAACTACAACCTGGCCAACTTCCGCGAGTGGGTGGACCGGTCCCGCCGCAACCTGCGGGCCGAATCGCTGGACCTGGTCCAGCTGCACTGCCCGCCCACCGCCGTGTACAGCCGCAACGAGGTGTACGACGCCCTGGACACCCTGGTGGCGGAGGGTGCCATCCAAAACTACGGCGTCAGCGTGGAACGGACCGACGAAGCCCTCGAAGCACTGCTCCACAGTGGCACCGCCTCGGTGCAGATCATCCTGAACGCTTTCCGGCTCAAGCCGCTGGAGGAAGTGCTCCCCGCTGCGAAGTCCGCCGGCGTGGGCATCATCGCCCGGGTTCCGCTCGCCTCCGGCCTGCTGTCCGGGAAGTACACGAAGGAGACAGTCTTCGCCGCGGACGACCACCGCAACTACAACCGCGCCGGTGACGCCTTCGACGTCGGCGAAACCTTCTCCGGCGTTGACTTCGAGCTGGGGCTCAAAGCGGTGGCCGAGTTTGAGCAGCTGGTGCCGGAAGGAACCGGAACCGCGCAGGCGGCCATCGCATGGGTGGCGGCCCAGGCCGGCGTCACGTCGGTCATTCCGGGTGCACGTTCCGTGGAGCAGGCCAGGGCCAACGCCGCCGCGGCAGCAACTGTGCTGAGCCCGGAATTCGACGAGGGCGTGCGCTGGATCTACGACCACTACTTCCGCGAGGCAGTCCACCCCCGCTGGTGATGGCTTCCGTCGAGGAGTTCATTTCCCGGCTCGCCGCCGTGGAAACCACTCCGGCGCGCAACAACTTCTTCGACCACTCGGTTCCCGCCAACGCCCTGCGCCGGCACAACCTCGCGGCCTACCTCGGGGACATGCTGGAGCGGGCGCCGAGGGTGCTGCTGGTGGGGGAGGCGCCGGGCTTCCGAGGCATGCGGATCACCGGTGTCCCCTTTACCAACCGCACCATGTTCCAGGGACCGGCCAACCACTTCGGGCTCGTCGGTGCCGGTCACCGGTATGTGCTTCCGCCGGAGGCCGCCGGAGTGGCTGCGGAGCCAACGGCCACCGTGATGTGGGAGGTCCTGGCCGAGCTCGACTTCCTCCCCTTGCTGTGGAGTGCCTGCCCCTGGCACACGCATGTGCCGGGAAAGCCGCTGTCCAACCGCACTCCCACACCTGCGGACGCCGCGCTGGGCACCCCCTTCTGGCAGGCCCTGGCCGGGATCTTTTCCATCGAGACCGTGGTGGCCGTGGGAAATGTCGCGCACAGCAGCCTCCGCCGCAGCGGCCTGGACGTGCCGAAAATCAGGCATCCGGCCCATGGCGGGAGGGCCCGCTTCAAGCAGGGGCTGCAGGACCTTCTCGCAGCGGGGATGTAACAGGGTCAACCGAGCAGGTGCAGCTGATCCGGGGTGTCGAGGTCTTCGCCGCCGGACTGCCCTGAACCAGGCGGCAGGGTGCAGTCCACCAGGTCGACCAGCCCAGGGTGGGCCTGCAGGAAATGCCGGGCCCCAGCGTCGCCACCCGCCGACGCCGCAGCCTCCGCCCGCACCGTTGCATCGAGCAGCAGCGGGTGGCCGCGCCGGAGTTTCCCGGACGAATCCCGGTAAGCTGCCGCCGTGACCCGGCCCGGCCGGTGCACCCGCAGCAGCCGGGCGACAGTTTCCGCGGTCAGCCCCGGCTGGTCCACGAGCGCCACCAGCACGTGGTCTTCCGGGCGTGCGGTCTCCAGTCCCAGCCGGAACGAGCTGCCCATTCCGCCGGCCCACGCCGGGTTCTCCACCACAACGTGACGGGCCAGGTCGGTCCGGGCACGGACGTCCCCGGCGCCCGCGCCGAGCACCACCACAACTTCGCGGCAGCCGCCGTCGAGCAGCACGTCCGCCAGGACCTCCACGAGGGTGCGGCCGCGGAACGGGAGCAGTGCCTTGGGCCCCCGGCCCAGCCGGGTGCCGGCGCCTGCCGCCAGCAGGATGCCGGTGGTGCGGGGCGGGGTAGAGGCTGTCATGGGATCACCCTAGGCCATGCCCTGATGGGGCATCCCGCCGGGTTCCGATTTCGGCGCGGCGAAATGCTACCCGGTAGTAGGGGTGGCTTGGCCAGTGAATGACGGCTAACGTCGGATATGTCGTGTTGGCAATTGGGGGCCATAATGCCGGCTGCAAGGGTGCAGCGGGCGGAAGGAGCGTATATGGCAGGCAAGTTCGTAATCGAGACAGCAGGCGCAGGACAGTACCGGTTCAGGCTGACAGCCGACGACGGAACCGTAGTTGCAGTTTCGCCCAGCTTTTCCAACATCAAGGCAGTCACAGCAGGGATCACGGCGGTCCGGGAGAGCGCAGCCACCGGCTTCATCGTTGACCGGCGCGCGTCCCTGCCGTAACTCAAAACAACGCCCGACGGCGGCCCCCACCATCCGGTGCGGGCCGCCGTCGTTTTTTTGTGCTGTCGGTTCAGCGCACGGGAGGTCAGGCGTCGCCGCCGGCGCCTCCGGTTGTTCCCGCGGTGACGTCCAGGAGCTTGTAGCGGTCCATGGCGTACGACGGCGCCCCCTCCTGAACCTCACCCCTCGCCGCGAGCAGCTGGAGGGTTTTGACGACGATGGAGTGGGTGTCGTTTTTGAAGTAGCGGCGGGCGGCGGCGCGGGTGTCGGAGAAGCCGAAGCCGTCGGCGCCGAGGGTGGCGAATTCGTTCGGGATGAACTGCCGGATCTGGTCCGGGACGGCCTTCATGTAGTCGGAGACGGCGACGACGGGTCCCTGGGCTCCGGCGAGCTGGCGGGTGACGAAGGGGTCGCGGGTGTCCTTGCCGGGGTTGAGGAAGGCTTCCTCTTCGGCGGCGAGGCCGTCGCGGCGCAGTTCGTTCCAGGAGGTGACGGACCAGACGTCGGCGGAGACGCCCCAGTCTTCGGCGAGGATCCGCTGGGCTTCGAGGGCCCAGGGGACGGAGACGCCGGAGGCGAGGATCTGGCTCTTGGGTCCTTCGGCGGGGGAGTCCGCGAGCTTGTAGATGCCTTGAGGACGCCTTCGACGTCGAGGTTCTCCGGTTCGGCGGGCTGGACGATGGGCTCGTTGTAGACCGTGAGGTAGTACATCAGGTTACGGTCTCCGTTGTCTCCTTCGGAGCCCTGCCCGTACATCCGTTCCAGGCCGTCGCGGACGATGTGGCCCATTTCGTAGCCGTAGGCGGGGTCGTAGGTGACCACGGCGGGGTTGGTGGAGGCGAGCAGGGGGGAGTGTCCGTCGGCGTGCTGGAGTCCTTCGCCGGTGAGGGTGGTCCGTCCTGCGGTGGCGCCGATGATGAAGCCGCGGGTCATCTGGTCGGCGGCGGCCCAGAAGGCGTCGCCGGTGCGCTGGAAGCCGAACATGGAGTAGAACACGTAGACCGGGACCAGGGGGACGCCGTGGGTGGCGTAGGCGGTGCCGGCGGCGGTGAAGGCTGCCACGGCGCCGGCTTCGTTGATGCCGGGGTGGATCAGCTGGCCCTGGGCGGATTCCTTGTAGGCCAGGACCAGGTCCCGGTCCACGGACAGGTAGTTTTGGCCGCCCGGGTTATAGATCTTCGCCGTGGGGAAGAAGGCGTCCATGCCGAAGGTCCGCGATTCGTCGGGCACGATGGGGACAATCCGGTGCCCGAACTTCTTGTCGCGGAGCAGGTCCTTGAGCAGGCGGACGAACGCCATGGTGGTGGCGGCCTGCTGCTTGCCCGAACCGCGCTTGGCGACGTCGAACGTTTTCGGGTCCGGCTGCTCCACGGCCCCGGGTCCGGGACGGCGCTCGGGGACGGAGCCGCCCAAAGCCTTCCGCCGCTCCAGGAGATAGGCAATCTCGGGGGCGTCCGCGCCAGGGTGGTAGTACGGGGGACGGTAAGGATCCTCTTCGAGCTGGGCGTCGGTAATCGGAATCCGGAGGTAATCCCTGAATTCTTTCAGGTCGTCGAGGGTGAGTTTTTTCATCTGGTGGGTGGCGTTGCGGCCTTCGAAGTGCGGGCCGAGGCCGTAGCCCTTGACCGTTTTGGCCAGGATGACGGTGGGTTTGCCCTTGAATTCGGTGGCTGCCTTGTACGCGGCGTAGACCTTGCGGTAGTCGTGGCCGCCGCGCTTGAGGTTCCAGATCTCGTCGTCGGTCAGGTCCGCGACCAGGTCCTTGGTCTGCGGGGTTTTGCCGAAGAAGTGTTCGCGGACGAACCCGCCGGATTCGGCCTTGTAGGTCTGGTAGTCCCCGTCGGGGGTTTCGTTCATGATCTTCACCAGCGACCCGTCGGTGTCGCGGGTGAGCAGGTCATCCCATTCCCGGCCCCAGACGACCTTGATCACGTTCCAGCCGGCGCCGCGGAAGAAGGCCTCGAGTTCCTGCATGATCTTGCCGTTGCCGCGCACCGGCCCGTCCAGGCGCTGGAGGTTGCAGTTGATCACGAAGTTCAGGTTGTCCAGGTTCTCGTTCGCGGCGAGCTGGAGCAGGCCGCGGGATTCGGGCTCGTCCATTTCGCCGTCGCCCAGGAACGCCCAGACCTGCTGGTCGGAGGTGTCTTTCAGGCCCCGGTTGTGCAGGTAGCGGTTGTTCTGGGCCTGGTAGATCGCGTTCATCGGGCCGATGCCCATCGACACGGTCGGGAATTCCCAGAAGTTCGGCATCAGCCGCGGGTGCGGGTAGGAGGAGAGGGCGTGGCCTTCCTTGGACTTTTCCTGCCGGAACCCGTCCAGGTCCTCCTCGGAGAGGCGGCCTTCCATGAACGCCCGGGCGTACATGCCCGGGGACGCGTGGCCCTGGAAGAAGACCTGGTCCCCGCCGCCGGGGGCGTCCTTGCCGCGGAAGAAGTGGTTGAAGCCGACCTCGTACAGGGTCGCGGCTCCCGCGTAGGTGGAGATGTGCCCGCCGACCCCGATCTCGGGCCGCTGCGCCCGGTGCACCATGACCGCGGCGTTCCAGCGCATGTACGCCCGGTACCGGCGCTCGTACTCCTCGTTGCCCGGGAACTGCGCTTCCTGGTCCACCGGGATCGTGTTCACGTAATCGGTGGTGGTCACCATCGGAACCCCGACGCTTTGCGCGCCGGCACGCTGCAGGAGACTGCGCATGATGTATTGGGCACGCTCCGTGCCCTGTTCCCTGATCAGCGCATCCAGGGACTCAACCCACTCGGCGGTCTCTTCCGGATCACGATCAGGCAGCTGGTTAGTCAACCCGCTGAGGATATGGGAGGTATCTTCTCCTGCAGCCACGGCAGCCTCGTTTCATCTTTGAATGTTGGGCTTATGTTTTCGTATTGTGAGAAAACATTCTTGCCATTCGAGATTATCCGGCAGGTCGGATCACGGTCAAACGTGACCGGAAGGGATCTCCGAAATCAGCCCGGGCACGATCACTCCCGCGGATTGTGACTGCGGGCCCAGGGCTGGGGCATCTTGACCCGAGGGTGATGCAGGTCATACCCTTATTTCACCATTCAACAAGTTTATTTCGCGATGTGGAATAACAGCACCGCCGCAGGCTCACCACCGCGAATAACAAAGAAACTGGAGAACCAGATGCAAACGACTCCCCCAGTCAGCGTCGAACCGGCTCCCGCCCCGACAGCGCCGTCGGGCCAGCACGTTCACCAGGCCGAGGCCACCGACGCCCTCTGCCATGCAGCCAGCACAGCCACCGGCCGCGACATCAGCCCTACCCTCTACAACGCCGACCTCGCACCGACCAAGCGGCAAGGGCGCCGCTGGACGGGCTACAGCATCTTCACCCTGTGGGCGAACGATGTGCACAGCCTCGGGAACTACGCGTTCGCCGTCGGGCTCTTTTCCCTGGGCCTGGGAGGCTGGCAAATCCTGACCGCCCTGGCCATCGGCGCCGTCCTGCTGTTCATCCTGCTCAACTTCTCCGGCTTCATGGGGCAGAAAACAGGCGTTCCGTTTCCCGTCATGAGCCGCATCAGCTTCGGCATCCGCGGCGCCCAGTTTGCAAGCCTTATCCGCGGTGCGGTGGCGGTGGCCTGGTTCGGCATACAGACGTTCCTGGCCTCGGTGGTGCTCCGGGTCATGCTGGTGGCCATGGTTCCCTCCCTCCGCGAACTCGACACCAACTCCATCCTCGGTCTGTCCACACTCGGCTGGATCTCCTTCGTGGTGCTGTGGATCGTGCAGCTGGTGATCGTCAGCTTCGGCATGGAGATGATCCGCAAGTACGAGGCATTCGCCGGGCCCATCATCCTGCTGACCATGGTTCTGCTGGCGATCTGGGTCTTCATCGAGGCACGCGGCAGCATCCAGTGGACCGGCATCCGCGGGCTTGAGGGCGGTGACATGTGGCGGACCATCTTCGCCGGCGGCGCCCTCTGGGTGGCCATCTACGGAACGTTCGTCCTGAACTTCTGCGACTTCACCCGCTCCGCCGTGTCCAAGAAGTCGATCGTCCGCGGCAACTTCTGGGGCATCCCCATCAACATGCTCCTCTTCGGCGCCATTGTGGTGATTCTGGCCGGCGGGCAGTACAAGATCAACGGCACCGTCATCGAAACGCCGTCGGACATTGTCGAAGGCATCCCCAACACGCTGTTCCTGGTCCTGGCCTGCCTCGCGATCCTCATCCTCACGATCGCAGTGAACCTCATGGCCAACTTCGTCGCCCCGGTCTATGCCCTCACCAACCTTTTCCCCAAGCGGCTCAACTTCCGCAGCGCGGCCTGGGTGAGCGGCACCATCGGCCTGGTCATCCTGCCGTGGAACCTGTACAACAACCCGCTGGTGATCGTGTACTTCCTGGGCGGCCTCGGCGCCCTGCTCGGCCCGCTGTTCGGCGTCGTCATGGCCGACTACTGGCTGCTCCGCCGCGGAAAGGTCAACGTCCCCGAGCTCTACACCGAAAACGCGGACGGAGCCTACTTCTACAAGAAGGGTGTCAACCCGCGGGCCATCATCGCACTGGTGCCGGCGTCTGTCCTGGCCATCCTCGTCGCGTTCGTCCCCGCCTTTGAGCCCGCGGCGCCGTTCGCCTGGTTCTTCGGTGCCGGCGTCGGAGCACTGAGCTACTACGTGATTGCCGACCGCAAGCAGCGGTTCCAGGACGTCGACGGCGAGGCCATCGCCGTCGCCAGCACCCACTAACTCCCACCCCACCCCAACTGACTCGCACTAGTTGTCGTTTTGAACGCCCAGAACGGCAACAACTGCGAGTCAGTTGGGCAATCCCCTTCGAGGAGGACACCCAAATGCGCATACTCGTCGCGAACGTCAACACCACCCAGTCCATGACCGACTCCATCGCCGCCCAGGCCCGCAGCATCGCGGCGCCCGGAACCGAGATCGTCGGGATCACGCCCCGCTTCGGCGCCGACTCCTGCGAAGGCAACTTTGAGAGCTACCTGGCCGCGATCGCCGTGATGGACCGGGTGGTCAACTACCCCGAACCGTTCGACGCCGTCATCCAGGCAGGCTACGGCGAGCACGGCCGGGAGGGGCTGCAGGAGCTGCTGGACGTGCCCGTCGTCGACATCACCGAGGCGGCGGCCAGCACGGCCATGTTCCTGGGGCACAAATATTCAGTGGTCACCACCCTGGACCGTGCCGTGCCGCTGATCGAGGACCGGCTCAAGCTGGCAGGGCTCGACGCCCGCTGTGCTTCCGTGCGGGCCAGTGGCATGGCCGTGCTGGAGCTGGAGGAGGAGCCGGAGCGGGCAGTCGAGGCGATCATCAGCCAGGCCCTGCTGGCCGTCCGGGAGGACAAGGCCGAGGTGATCGTCCTGGGCTGCGGCGGCATGGCCGGACTGGATGAACAGATCCGGCAGCGCGCCGGAGTGCCCGTGGTGGACGGCGTCGCGGCTGCCGTCACCATCGCCGAGTCCCTGGTCCGGATGCAGCTTTCCACGTCCAAGGTGCGGACGTACGCCGCCCCGCGGCCCAAGACCGTCATAGGCTGGCCGCTGGCGGCAAACAGCGTCACAGCCACCGCGTAGGGTTCCGGCAGCAGCCTAAGTTCCGGCAGCAGCCGCAGGTTTCAACAGCACAGGAGTAGCAGCATGACCGTTCCATCCACTCCGGCGCGGGTCGCCGTCGTCACCGGCGCCGGTTCCGGCATCGGGCGCGCGGTTGCCCGGCAAATGCTGGCGGACGGTTACCGGGTGGCCCTGGCGGGCCGGCGCGAGCCGCAGCTGGTGGAGACGGCGGACGGGCACCCGGAGGCGCTGGCGGTGCCGTGCGACGTCACAGTGCCCGACGACGTCGAGCGCCTTTTCGCTGCAGTCCTCCGGCGCTGGGGCCGGGTGGACGTCCTGTTCAACAACGCCGGCGTCTTTGGCCCGGCGGCATCGGTGGACGAGATCAGCCTTGCCGACTGGGAAGCCACCGTGGCCGTGAACCTGACCGGTTCGGTGCTGTGCGCCGGGGCCGCTGTCCGGGCGATGAAGGCGCAGTCGCCGCAGGGCGGCCGGATCATCAACAACGGGTCCATCTCCGCGCACTCACCCCGGCCGCGGACCGTTGCCTACGCCGTCACCAAGCACGCCATGACCGGCCTGACCAAGAGCATCGAGCTGGACGGCCGCGAGTTTGGCATCACCTGCGGGCAGATCGACATCGGCAACACCGCCACGGAAATCATGGACACCATCGGCGTTGGCTCCGGCGCGCTCCAGGCCGACGGCAGCCGCAAGGTGGAGCCGATGTTCCCGGTGGAGGACGCGGCCCGGGCGGTGCTGATGATGGCGGGGATGCCGCCGTCGGCCAGCGTGGGCTCGGTGGTCATCACAGCCGCCGGAATGCCCTTCGTCGGCCGCGGCTGACCTCACCTGCCCTTCCTTCCTTCCTAGTTTTTGTCCAGATATCGCAACTTAAGGGCCCCTCAGCGGCGAATATCTGTACAAAAACTTCCCTTCGGGAAGGTCAGCCTGTGGATAACGTCCCGCAGGCCTCCTCGGGGTGCCTCAATGGAACATGACCAGATTGTCACCGCTCCCAGAGGACATCAGTGGCCGGCCGTTCGCCGTCACCGAAGCGGCCGCCGCTGATATCCCCGCCGGCAGGCTCTTCGCCCGAGACATGCACCGTCCCAGCCGGGGCATCCGTGTACCCAAGTCCTGCAGCCCGGACCTGCCGGCGCTTGTCCGGTCGCACACTGCACTCGATTCGGACAGCTTCGCTGCGCTGCTTACGGCTGCGGAAGTGCACGGCGTTCCGTTGCCACCGTGGGCGGAGTTCCGGCCCGACGACGGCGGGCCGGTGACCGCCGTCGTCGAACCGGTGCCGTGGGGCAAGAAGAGCGGGCCCCATTTCCGGGAGCCGGGGCGGTTCCTGCACCTTTCCCGGGACAGCGGTGGGCCGCTCCCGCGGCGGCGTGGGATCGCCGGGCACCGGCTCAAGATCCGCGATGGTGATCTTGTTGAGATTGACGGACTCCGGCTGACTTCGGTCGCCCGGACCTGGGTGGACCTCGGTTCCGTCCTGCCCCTCGACGATCTTGTGGTGGCCGGCGATGCGATCGTCAGTGAGCATGCGAGACTCTTCGGTTTGCCGAGGATTGCCATGGTGCCGCTCGCCGAACTGCGCGCGTTTGTGGACAGGGCCAATGGCATCCATGGCGTGCGGAAGGCGCGGCTTGCGCTTGACCTGCTGCGCGTCGGCGTCGACTCTCCGCCCGAAAGCAAGCTCCGCCTGCTGCTGGACGACGCCGGTCTTCCGGCGTTCACACCGAACTGCCGTGTGGATGACGTCCTGAACAGGCCGGTCTGGACGGACTTGGGCTGCCCCCGGTACCGGACGTGTCTCGAGTACGACGGCGTCCATCACCTGACGCCCGAACAGCAGGCACTGGATGCCTACCGGGACCAGCGCGTGACCGACGCGGGCTGGCGGCAGGTAAAAATCAACAGCGTCGACATGAACCGCGGCCCCGACTGGGTGGTCTCGAGGGTGCGGCAAGCGCTGCGGAAACAGGGCTGGCAGCTGTAGGAGTTTTTGTACAGATATTGGCCGCTGGAGGCCCCTGAAGTCCCAATAACCGTACAAAAACTCAAATGTGACCAACCCTCACACTTCCGTATCGTGAAAAGCTAATTTCCTCTTGCGGAATATTGTGACCGGGGTTACGTTGGGAACAGACCCCGATCCGGGGCGTTCCCAATTGATAGGTACAGATCAATGAAGATCCCAGATTCCTCGGCGCTGAAGGCGAGTTCGGCGCCGTCGAAGAAGAAAGGCCTGCACAGGTCGCTCTTCTTCCAAATTCTGATCGCCGTCGTGGCAGGTGTTCTCATAGGACATTTCTGGCCGAACCTGGGCGCTCAACTGAGGCCGCTTGGTGACGGCTTCATCCAGCTCATCAAGATGATCATCGCGCCGCTGATCTTCCTCGTGATCGTCACGGGAATTTCGGCCGTTGGCGACGTCAAGGCGGTCGGAAGGGTAGGAGTCAAGGCTCTCGTCTACTTCACTGTGGCCACGCTTTTCGCCTTGGTCTTCGGTCTGGTCGTCGGCAACATCGTTCAGCCCGGAGCGGGCCTGAACATCGATCCGAGCACCCTGTCCCAGGAGGCGCTGGACGCCAAGACCGGCCATGCCGCACCGAAGGACGCGGCGGCATTCATCCTGGACGTTATCCCCACGAGCGTCATCGGTGCCTTCGCCAACAACAGCCTGTTGCAGGTCCTCTTTTTCTCCGTGTTCTTCGGCGCCGCGATCGTCGTCATCGGCCGTGAGCGGTGCCAGCCGGTCATCAGCCTCATGGAGACGGTCCTGGAACTCGTTTTCAAGATCATGTCCTGGATCATGAAGGTTGCCCCGATCGGTGCATTCGGTGCGATGGCCTTCATCATCGGCCAGTATGGTCTGGACACACTCGGTACCTACGCCAAGCTGATTGCCGCCTGCTACGGTGCCGCGGTTGTGTTCATCGGGCTCCTGTTCCTCGTGGCCTGGGGATTCGCCCGGGTTCCGCTGTGGCAGTTCCTCAAGTACACCCGCGAGGAATTTTTGCTGGCGCTCGGCACCGCCTCCACGGAAGCCGTGATGCCGCGCATCATGACCAAGCTGACGAACGCCGGATGCTCCCGCGCCACCACCGGCTTGGTGGTGCCCACGGGCTACTCGTTCAACCTGGACGGGGCAGCGATTTATCTGTCCATCTCCCTCCTGTTCCTCGCCCAGGCTTTCGGCCACAACCTGGACCTCGGCCAGCAGCTTGCAGCCCTCGGTGTCCTACTGCTGACCTCGAAGGGCATGGCCGGTGTTCCAGGCTCCTCCTTCCTGGCGCTTTCTGCCACTGCAGCCGCGCTCGGAATCTTCCCGGTGGCGGGAGTGGCCCTGCTGCTCGGCGCCGACCGGCTCATGGACTCGATGCGAGTGGTGGTCAACCTGCTGGGTAACTGTGTGGCTACGTTCGTGGTCTCCAAATGGGAGGGCCAGTTCGACCGCAGCGTTATGGCCCGTGCCTTCCGCGGCGAGATCACCAACCACGACTCCGCCGTCATGCTCGGTGTCGAGGAGGACTTCCAGGACCAGGAGCTGGAGCGGATCAGCAAAGGCGGCCAGGCCTCGCCCAAGTTCCGTGGCGGCCCGACCCCCGGCGAGATGCCGGAGTTCGAGATGAGCAGGCCGTCGGCAGCCATCAACCACGAGTAACATCAGGAGTTTTCGTACAGATAATGGCCGCTGAGCGCCTCTGAAGTCGCGGTATCTGTACAAAAACTCAGGAGAAATGAACACAGGATCCCGTCCGGGCTGGCAGCATCAGTCCCGGGCGGGATCCTGGTTTTTATTCGTGGGCGGGATCCCTGCTGCTAGAGGGGGAGCAGCGCCGACAGGTCCGCGCGCAGGCCCGAGGCCGCCACGCGGCCGGCGCCCACGGCATCCGCCCAGCTCAGCCGGCCGGTCACCATCGCAAGCCAGGTGGCGGCGTCGCACTCGATGACATTCGGGGGAGTGCCGCGTGTGTGGCGCGGGCCCTCCACGCACTGGGTGACGCCGAACGGCGGCACCCGCACCTCCACCGAATTCCCGGGCGCCCGGGCGGTGACCTCCTCGAGCGAGTACCGGACCGCCGTCGCAATCACCGAGCGGGGAACCGCGGGTGGGGCCGCCGGCCCGGACGCAGCGGACGGTGCGGCAAGGGCAGCGTCCGACGGCGGGACGGCGCCTGCCGCCCACTCGTTCAGGGCCGCCTGGCCGTCCGCCGGGTCAATTCTGCGGCGCGCAATAGCCACCGGAACCTCCTTGAAAAGCTAAATTTGCTAGTCCAGCAGTGCCGAGACGGCGTGGCCCAGGCGGATCTTGCCCACGGGGCGGCCGCCGCCCAGGACCGGCTCCACCACCTTTTCGAGCACGCTGGAGACGCCGGGAATGTCGACCGCTCCGCAGGCCGCAAGCAGGGTCAGGCCGACGAGCGAGGTGGCCCGCAGATTGCCGTCAAGCATCTTCAGGGCCACGGACACGCCCTGCGGGGTGGCCATGACCAGGATGCCCTCGGCGCCGATCTTGGCGATGACGTCAAGCTCCTCCATCACGATCGTGTTGGCCTCGCCCCTGCCCTGGACGGCCCACGGGTAGTCCAGCATCGAGGTCGCGATGGTCGCAGCGCGGGCGTTGGAGGTCTTGTCGGACGGGGCCTTGGCGAGGAGGGAGTAGGCACGCGCCAGCCCGGTCAGCGAAATGGCGGCCACCGGAGCGCCGCAGCCGTCGATGCCCAGGTGCGCGATCCGCTCGCCCGAATACTCTTCGATCACCGTGCGGATCCGCTGCTGCAGCGGATGGTTGGGTTCCAGGTAGCTGTGCGTGTCCCAGCCGTTTTCGGTGCAGGCCCACAGGAACGCCGCATGCTTCCCCGAGCAATTGAACGCCAGCCGGGACTTGCCCCGCTCGGACCGGGTCAGCCAGTTACGGGCCGTCTCGTCCTGCGGCCACGCCGCGGGGCACTGCAGCTGGTCCTCCTTGACTCCGGCGGCCTTGAGCATCCCCTCGACGACGTCCATGTGGTCGAGCGACCCCGTGTGGCTGGCGCAGGCGACGGCCACCTGGGCGCCGCGCAACGGAACACCGGCCTGCATCGCCGCCAGCGCCTGCAGGGGCTTGAGCGTGGACCGGGCCAGGATGGGCGTGGTGATGTCGCCCAGCTGGGTGACCACGTGGCCGTCCGCGGCGAGGACCACGGCCGCCCCGATGTGGCGGGACTCCACGAATCCGCTCCGTTCAACCACGGCGAGTTCGACGGCGGAATCCACAGTGAACGTGGCGTGCGAATTTAGGGCCATGGGGCCAGTCTATGGTGCGGCGCGGGCATTCCCCGGGAGCCGTCCGGGGCTTTTGGCAGGTTAAAGGGGTGCTGAACGAACTACTCAACCGTGACCATGACCGACTGCCAGCCGGAGGCGCCGTCCGGTACGGGGTCGGCGCGCTTCTCGGTCTGCACCTCGCCTGTCCCGTCCGTGGCGCGCGCCCTGATGTAGTGTTGGCCCGGCTTGGCGTCCCACAGGTAGGACCACTGCCGCCACGTGTCCACGGAAGCCTCGTCCGACAGCGCCGCCTCGGCCCAGTTCCCGCCGTCGACCTGCACTTCCACCCTGGTGATGCCCCGCCTCTGGGCCCAGGCGGTACCGCCGATGGCCACCCTCCCTGCCGGCACCGTGGCGAAGGACTTGGGTACCTCGATCCGGGCCATCGTCTTGATGGGGCCGCGCTCGGACCAGCCGCGCTCCGTCCAGTAGGCCTTGCTGTCGGCGAAGCGGGTCACCTCCAGTTCCACCACCCATTTGGTGGCGGAGACGAAGCCGTACAGTCCCGGTACCACCATGCGCACCGGGTAGCCGTGCTCCAGCGGCAGCGGCTCGCCGTTCATGCCGATGGCGAGCATGGCGTCGCGGTCATCCTGCAGGACCTCCAGCGGCGTGGAGGCGCTGAACCCGTCGACGGAGGTGGAGAGCACCATGTCCGCGCCGGCGGTGGGCCTGGCCCGCTTGAGCACCTCGCGGACCGGGAGCCCGAGCCACCGGGCATTGCCGGCGAGGTTGCCGCCCACCGGGTTGGAAACGCAGGTGAGGGTCACGTGGGACTCGATCAGATCGGCGCCGAGCAGGTCCTGGAACGTGAGCCGGACCTCCTCCTCCACGAGCCCGTGGACGCGCAGCTCCCACTCCTCCGCCCTGATTTCCGGAACGCTGAGGGCCGTGTCGATCCGGTAGAAGTCCCTGGCCGGGGTCAGCCACGGCGTCACGCCGGCGGTGGCCGACTGCACCCCGCCGGGCACCGCCGCTGCGGGCCGGGCGGGCGCCGGCAGCCGGAGTGACTCCCGTGCCTGCGCCACGTTGCTGCGCGCGGCGCTGAGCAGGCGGCCCCCGGTGGCGGCGATGGCCGCCGCAGCCGCAGTCAGGCCGGTGGCCGCGAAGAACGCGCGCCGGGAGGTGGCCGGGCGTTCCGGCTCCTTGGCCGCGACGTCGGCCGGCGCATCCGGAAAAACCTGCCGGCGCCACAGCCGCGACACCAGCAGCCGCAGCACCACCAGCCCCGCCGCGGTTCCCGCCAGTGAGGGCACGGCGTCCAACGGCCTGACGCCGGCGCGGGTCACCACGCTGGCCACGATCACCGCGCCCATGAACAGCACGCCGGCAGCACCCAGCGCCCATCTCCGGTACGCCATCACGCCCAAGACGCACGCCAGTACGAAAACCGTCACGCCCATCCCGGCGAAGAGCGCGGCCTTGTCGTTGGTTCCGAACGTCGCAATCGCGAAGTCCTTCAGCCACGGCGGCGTGAAGTCAATGAACGTCGAGCCCAGGGCAACCAGGGGAGTGGCGCGGGCCGTAAAGAACGCCCCCGCCAGTTCCGCAACGGAAAGAACGACGGCGGCGGCGGCCACCCCGGCGAGGGCCGCCAATGCGGCCGGTCCCCTGAACCACCTCATGAGCTTCTGCATGACATTGGTTCGTAGCGGCGGGCCGCCCGGATTGTCCCGATCCCAACGGAGAGCCGGCCGCAACGAGCGGACCGCAACCGGAGCCCCGGCCACAACTGGGAGCCGGTCACAGCTTAGGAGCCAGCACGGTGCACAAAGTACCCTTGGAGACTGTGAAGGTACTCGTCATTGGCCCCGGTGGCCGCGAACACGCCATTGTCCGCTCCCTCCTTGCCGACCCCAACGTGTCCGAAGTCCACGCGGCTCCAGGCAACGCCGGCATCAGCAAGCTCGTCCCTACGCACGCCATCAACGGGAACGATCCGGACGCGGTGGCGGCGCTCGCCACCCGGCTCGACGTTGACCTGGTGGTCGTTGGTCCCGAGGCTCCCCTCGCCGCCGGCGTTTCCGACGCCGTGCGCGAAGCCGGCATTCCGGTGTTCGGCCCCAGCAAGGCGGCCGCCCAGCTCGAGGCCTCCAAGGCTTTCGCGAAGCAGGTGATGGCCGAAGCCGGCGTACCCACCGCCATGGCACTGGTGGCCGCCAACGCTGAAGAAGCAGCCGCGGCACTGGACACCTTCGGTGCACCCTACGTCGTCAAGGACGACGGCCTGGCTGCCGGCAAGGGCGTGGTGGTCACCGACAACCGGGACGACGCCCTGGCCCACGCCCAGAGCTGCTTCGACGCCGGCGGCACCGTGGTCATCGAGGAGTTCCTGGACGGCCCCGAGGTCTCCGTGTTCGTCCTGTGCGACGGCCGCAACACGGTGGCCCTGTCCCCGGCCCAGGACTTCAAGCGCATCTACGACAACGACGAAGGCCCCAACACCGGCGGCATGGGCGCGTACACCCCGCTTGACTGGGCCCCCGAAGGCCTCGTCCAGGAGGTCATCGACCGCATCGCCCAGCCCACCGTGGACGAGATGGCCCGCCGCGGTACCCCGTTCGTGGGCGTGCTGTTCGTCGGCCTGGCGCTGACCAGGCGCGGCACCCGCGTCATCGAATTCAACGTCCGCTTCGGCGACCCCGAAACGCAGGCCGTCCTCGCCCGGCTCAAGACGCCCCTCGGTTCCCTGCTCCTGTCAGCTGCCAAGGGCGAACTGGACCAGGCGGAAGAGCTGCGCTGGTCCAAGGACACGGCGGTCGCCGTCGTCGTTGCCTCCGAAAACTACCCGGACACCCCGCGCACCGGTGACCGCATCCGCGGGCTCAAGAAGGTGGATGAGCTGGAAGGCGTCCACGTGATCCACGCCGGAACCAAGCTCGACGATCAGGGCAAGGTGGTCTCCGCCGGCGGCCGCGTGCTGGCCGTGGTGGCGCTGGGATCCGACCTCGTGGAGGCCCGGGAACGGGCGTACGACGGCGTGGAGCTGGTTCAGCTTGAGGGCGCCCAGTTCCGCACGGACATAGCAGGCAAGGCCGCGCGCGGCGAGATCAAGGTGTCGTCCGCCGTTGCAGCCCCCGCTGCCCAGGCCGGCCCCGCTGCAGAAGGGAAGGCGTGACAGTGGCTGAGCAGAAAAGAACCCGCGGCCTGGACACGGCCCACGCCGAGCTGCCCGGCTGGAAGCACGTTTACTCGGGCAAGGTCCGGGACCTGTACGTCCCCGCCACCGAATCCATCAATGAGCAGTTCGGACAGGAATGCGTGCTGGTGGTGGCCAGCGACCGCATCAGCGCCTATGACCACGTGCTCAGCAGCGAGATCCCGGACAAGGGACGGATCCTCACCCAGTTGAGCCTCTGGTGGTTCGAGCAGCTGGGCGTCGAACACCACGTCCTGGCATCAACCGTGGAGGACGGCGTCCCCGCCGCAGTCGAGGGCCGTGCCATGATCTGCAAGAAGCTGGAAATGTTCCCGGTGGAATGCATCGCCCGCGGCTACCTCACCGGTTCCGGGCTTGTGGAGTACCGGCAGTCCGGCACCGTCTGCGAGATCCCGCTGCCGGAAGGACTGGTGGACGGCTCCCGCCTGGAGCACGCCATCTTCACCCCGTCGGCCAAGGCCGAGGTGGGCGAGCACGACGAAAACATCACCTACGACGCCGTCGTGTCCATCGTGGGCGACGACATCGCCGCGCGCCTGAGCGAACTGACCCTGCGGATCTACACCAAGGCCGAGGAGATCGCCCGCGAACGCGGCATCATCCTGGCCGATACCAAGGTGGAGTTCGGCTACGACGTGGTGAACGGCGCCATCACCCTCGGCGACGAGGTCCTCACGCCGGACTCGTCCCGGTTCTGGGACGCCGCCACGTACGAGCCCGGCAAGGCGCAGCCCTCCTTCGACAAGCAGTTTGTCCGGGACTGGCTCACCTCCGCCGAATCCGGCTGGGACAAGGCGTCCGATACTCCTCCGCCGGCCCTGCCCGCTGACATCGTGGACCGCACGCGGGCCCGCTACGTCGAGGCCTACGAGAAGCTGACCGGCCGCACCTTCAGCTAGGTTCCGGAGCAAACTGCAGCAAAGGGCGCCCTCTTCGGAGGGCGCCCTTTGCTTTGGGTTCTGCTGCTTGCTTTGGGTTCTGCTGCTTGCTTTGGGTTCTGCCCTAGCTCGCCTCCGCCGCGGCGGCCCGGCGCTGGGCGAGCCGGATCTCCAGCACGGCATCGAGGGCCTGCTGGACCCGGTCCTGGGCGCCGGCGGCACTGAACGCCTTCTGTGCCTCCTCCAGATAAACCAACGCCTCATCAAGTTCGCCCGCAGCCTTGAGCGATTTGCCGAGCAGCAGCGAGACCTCGCCGGCCGTGTGCTTGCCCAGGCCGGCGCGTTCGGCGTGGATGTCACGCAGCTTCTGGACAGCGGCCACGATATCGCCGGTGAGGTAGAGCCACCGGGCGCGGATGAACGCGACCTCCAGCTGGTCCGCCTTGTTCCCGCCCACGATGGACAGCGCGAGTTCGGCGCGCTCAATGGCCGACAGGGTCTCCGGTTCGACGATTCCGGACGAGAGACGGACCGCGGCGGATGCCTTGTTGAAGCGCGCCCAGAGCTCGATGTCGTTGGCGGGGGAGAGCAGCTTTGCTGCCCGCTCGTGGTGCTTGATGCCCTCCGGGTAGTCGTGCCGCATGAACGCGACGTTCCCGATCACCCACGCCACTTCGCCGGCGAGCTGGGACATCGAATGCTCATCCATCTGCTCGTTCATGTCCTGGCAGTACTTCCACGCCTCGTCCAGCCTGCCGCCGTCAGCCAGCGCCCCGATCAGCGCGCGGAGCGCACCGATAATCAGTGTTGATCCCTTGGGCAGCTGCGCGCACAGCTCCACCGCCTTCTCGGCGTGTTCGACGGCGATGCCGAGCTGGCCCTGTGCGTGGCACAGCGCGGCGAGCATCTGGCGTGCACGGACACCGAGACCGGCCGATTCGGTGGCCATGGGATGCTCGGACAGGTGCTCCATGATCTTCTGGCATTCCTTGAGCTGGCCCTGCTTCATGAGGCACTCGGCCTGCATGTAGGTCATGTTCCACCAGGCGCTGGTGTTCTTGCCCTCGAGGGCAATCCGGGCAGCGTTGGCCGCGTGCTCGGCCGCCAGGGAGTAGTCGCGCAGGTCCCATGCCTGCCGGGCGTAGAGTCCTGCCAGCACGTATTCGGCGTCGCTGACCGAGATGGGCTGGCTCCACGCCTCGAGCGCCTTGGGCGCGAGCTCCAGCCTGCGGGCGAGCTCTTCGATGACGTCGGCTGTGGGTTCCCGCCGGCCGGTTTCCAGCAAGGAAATGTAGCTGGGGGAGTACAGATCTTTGCCCAGTTCGGCCTGGGTCAGTCCGCGCTCCAGCCGCTCGGCGCGAAGCTTCTCCCCGAATCCATTACCCACTGGGGCTCCCTCCTATTCCGGACAGCCTTTGTACAGAATGCTTGACACCCTCTGTGGAAAACATTTTACAATGTATGTCAACAAGGATTGTGCTGACTGGGTAAGGAATCCGACTCGTATTGAGGAACTCTCACATGTTGAAGAAGATAGCAGCCGCTGCCGTTTTGGCGGGGGCCCTTGCATTTTCTGCTGCGGCTCCCGCCGCTCTGTCTGCTCGCTCGATCGCGGATAACGCGGGCACCTGGGTTGCCATTGGCAACTGGCCGGATCCGATGCACGTCGAGGACGTGAACAAGACCGATATTGGCAACTGGCCCGATCCCATGTAAACAGCTTCCATGAGGAAAACGGCTCCGAACATGCACATCGTGTTCCGGAGCCGTTTTTCTGTCCCAAAGCAGCACCCATAACCAGCATCCGTAAATAAGGAGTGGGGACCATGACGCGGAGAGCGACCGACGGACAGCAGCGGGCTTTTTTCCTTTGGACCATCGCCGGCACGTCGCTGATCGTGGCGGCGGCAGCGGGTGCCGCCGTCGTTGAAGTATTCCAGGGAACGGCCGACGCCGGGACGTTCGTCTGGGGGATGATCGGCATCGCGGCGCTGCTGGAGTCGTTGGTCCTTTTCGCCGTCGGCCTGCGCTTGCGCCACCAATACCTGAATCAGGTTCAAAGCTACGCCAGCCGCGGAGACTACCTGCCGGACGACGGATCACGCCGCCCAAGGATGCCACTGCTGGGCGACGGGCAGGCGACGCAAAACATCCAGCACCAGAACCCTGGCGGAAACTAAGCTGACAAACAGAAAGAGGGCCTCCCAACGGGAGACCCTCTTTCTTTGTGGTCGGGATGACAGGATTTGAACCTGCGACCTCTTCGTCCCGAACGAAGCGCGCTACCAAGCTGCGCTACATCCCGATCCGTTGCTGCGAAAGCAACTGAACAAGGATATCCGATACCTGGCCAACATGTGAAATCGAGGCCCGGGCGGGGTTACCGGCTCAGACCAGCGAGTCCTTCCAGGCGCTGTGCAGCCGGGCGAAGCGGCCGTTGCCGCCGATCAGTTCCTCCGGTGTTCCGTCCTCCACCACCCGTCCGTCGTGGACCACGAGCACCCTGTCTGCCGTCTCCACGGTGGAGAGCCGGTGTGCGATGATCAGCGCGGTGCGGGCGTTTCCATCGCCGGTGGCCCGGCCGGCTGCCGTCGCGACGGCTCCAGTCCCCTCCCCGGCTGGGCCGGCGCCGTCCATGCCGCGCAGCAGCCCGGCGAGTCCGTTCTCCACAAGGCGTTCCGAGGGGATGTCCAGCGAGGACGTGGCCTCGTCCAGGATCAGGACCGCCGGCCGGGCCAGGAACGCCCGCGCGAAGCTGATCAGCTGGCGCTGGCCCGCCGAGACGCGGCCGCCGCGTTTGTTGACGTCGGTGTCGTACCCATCGGGCAGTTCCAGAATGAACTCATGCGCGCCCACGGCCTTCGCGGCGGCTTCGATCTCCTCGCGCGGGGCATCCGGCCGGCCGAGGGCGATGTTGTCCGCTACCGATCCGCTGAACAGGAAGGCCTCCTGGGTGACCATCACGATGTTCCGGCGCAGGTCCGCGGTGGCCAGCTGCCGGACGTCCACGCCGTCGAGCATCACCGAACCGGCGGACACGTCATAGAAACGGGCAATCAGCTTGGCCAGCGTGGACTTGCCGGCCCCGGTCTGGCCCACCAGCGCCACGGTCTGGCCCGCCGGGATAGTGAGGTTCAGCGCGGGAATGATGAGCGGCCCGTTGCCGTACCGGAACTCGACGTCCCGGAACTCGACGGCGCCGCGGGCATCGTGCAGTTCCACCGCGTTCCGCGGCGGACGCACCGTGGGCACCTCCTCGAGCAGGCCCGAGACCTTCTCCAGCGCGGCCTGCGCGCTCTGGAAGGAGTTGTAGAACATGGCCATCTGGTCCACGGGCTGGAAGAAGCGCTTCGTGGAAAGCATCAGGGCCAGCAGCACACCCACGGCCAGGTCGCCGGTCAGCACCCGGAAGCCGCCGAACAGCAGGACGACGGCGACACAGGCGTTGCCGATCAGCACCAGGCCGGGCTGGAAGATGCCGTTCAGGTTGATGGAGCGCACGGTCGCCTGCCGGTAGTCCTCGGCCAGTTCGCCGTAGCGGGCGGCGTTCTCGCGCTCCTTGCGGAACGCCTTGACCGCGCGGATGCCGGTCATGGTCTCAATGAAATGGACGATGAGCCGGGCCGAGACCACCCGGGACTGGCGGAACGCGATCTGCGAGTGTTTCTGGTACCAGCGGGCCAGGAGGAACATGGGCAGGGCTGCGGCCAGCACCACCAGCCCACTGCGCCAGTCGAGGGCGAAGACGGTGACGGCGGTGAGCACCATGAACAGCGCACCGGAGGCGAGGGAGGTGACTCCTGAATCCAGGAGCTCGCGCAGCGCTTCGAGGTCCGAGGTCTGCCGGGCGATGATCCTGCCCGAGGTGTACTTTTCGTGGAATTCGAGGCTGAGCCGCTGGGTGTGGCGGAACACGCGCAGCCGCAGGTCAAGCAGCATGGCCTGGCTGAGGTTCGCCGTGGCGGTCACGTACAGGGCCGTCAGCCCGGCGGCCGCCAACGCTGTGGCGAGGTAGGCGGCGCCGGTCAGCACCAGCGGAAGACTGTTGCCCGCACGTAAAGCAGGCAGCGCGTGGTCGATGCCGAAGGCGATCAGCGCCGGGCCGGCCACCCGGGCCGCCTGGGACAGGACCACCGTGGCGATGGTGAGCCAGAACCGCAGCCGGACGGGACGGATCAGCGACCCCAGCAGGGCGAGCGACCGCCGTCGTACTGCCTTGCTGTCGCTCTTGCTCAGGTGGGCGTTGTCCTCGTTGGCAGTTCCAAAGGCTGTGGCGCTCATCGGGTGACCTCCTCTGCGTCGTCGATGGCCGACAGTTCGGAGTCCAGGTCGCGGGGCTCCGTTTCCAGGCTCGCGATCACGTAACGGTAATGGCTGTTTCCGGCCAGCAGTTCGGTGTGGGTTCCGACGGCGGCGATGCGACCGTCCTCCAACAGGGCCACCCGGTCCGCCAGCGCCACGGTGGAGGGCCGGTGGGCGACGATGAGGGTGGTGGTGCCGGACAGCACTTCCCGCAGGCGGTTTTCCACGAGCTCCTCGGTGTTCACGTCCAGGGCGGACAGCGGATCGTCGAGGACCAGTACGGAGGGGCGGGCGGCGATGGCCCGGGCCAGGGCGAGGCGCTGGCGCTGGCCGCCGGACAAGCTTAGGCCCTCCTCGCCGATGAGGGTGTCCAGCCCTTCGGGCAGCGAATACGCGAAGTGCGCCTGGGCGGTGTCCAGGGCCTCCGCCAGGATTTTCTCCCGGGTGTCCGCGTCAGGGTCCTGGACCCCGAGCAGCACGTTGTCGCGGACCGAGCTGGAGAACAGCGTGGTGTCCTCGAAGGCCACAGCCACGGCGGTGCGGAGCTCCTCCACACTGAATTCCCGGAGGTCCACGCCGTCGAGCGTGATGGAACCTGCCGTGACGTCGTAGAGCCGGGGCACGAGCTGCAGCAGGGCACTCTTGCCGCTGCCGGTGATGCCCACCAGCGCCATGGTCTCGCCGGGACGGATGTCCAGCCGGACGTCTTTCAGGACCGGCTTGTCCGGGGCGTCGTCGAAGGCGAACGTCACGTTCCTGAAAGTCAGCGCCCCTGTGATTTCGGACGGGCGGCGCGGTTCGGCCGCGCTGGTGATGGTGTTTTGCGAGTCCATGACCTCGAAGTGCCGGTCCAGTGCAGTCTTGGCTGTCAAGGCCATCGCGAGCAGCATGCCAGAAAACTCCACGGGCGCGGCGATGACCGCGGCGGTGGCGAAGAACGCCACGAGGGAGCCGATGCTGAGCTCGCCGCCGGCGGCGAGCAGAATGCCTGTCACCAGGCCTGCGCCCAGGGCCAGTTCGGGCAGGAGCGTCACCACCATGCTGAAGACGGCCTGGTGCCTGGCCTTGGCGATCTCCGTCTGCCGCAGTTCCTCGGCCTGGCCGTTGAAGGTTTCCAGTGCTTCGCGGCTGCGGCCAAAGGCCTTCAGGACGCGGATGCCGTGGACGGACTCCTCAACGGTGGTGGCGAGGTCGCCGGCCTGGTCCTGGCTCCGCCGGGTGACCTTGCTGAAGCGCCTCCGGAAGCGGAAGCCGTAGACCATCACGGGTCCGGCGGCGGCCAGGAAGATCAGGGCCAGCTGCCAGCTCATGGTGAACATGACGACGACGCCGATCACCACGGTCAGGGTGGTCACCACCAGCATGATGGCCCCGAAAGCCATCCAGCGCCGGATGAAGTTGAGGTCCGTCATGGCGCGGGAGAGGAGTTGGCCCGAGCCCCAGCGGTCATGGAACGAGACGGGCAGGTCCTGCAGGTGGCCGTAGAGCGAGACCCTCATCCGTGTCTCCACGGTGGTGGCCGGGTTGATCACGAAGGTGCGGCGCAGGGCAACCAGCACGGCTTCGGCGACACCCAGGGCAAGAATGAGGCCGGCCGAGCCCCAGACCGCCTGCATTGTGGCCCCGGGACGGAGGGAGTCGTTGATGAGCACGCGCAGCACCTGCGGAATGGCCAGGGCAACCACGCTGGCCAGGAGCGCGGACAGCAGGCCCATCAACAGCCGCGGCAGGACCGGCTTCACATGCGGATAGAGACGGCTGACGGATCGAAAAAATGAACTCTGCTTGGCCATGCCCGCTTCTTGAACTCAGCTGTTTCGGTTAACAGTGATGTAGTTTCCCGTAGCAACTACCCTATGCCATGGGCGGCGGCCTTCACAGACGGCTGGTCAGCCGAGGACAAGCAGTTTCCGGAAGCCGGCGGGCGATCCCGGAGTCAGGCGCGCGGCGTGAGTGTCAGCAGGACGGCCTCAGGCTTGCAGGCGATACGGACGGGCGCAAAGCGGGACGTGCCGATCCCGCCCGAGACGTTGACCGGCGTCGTACGTCCGTTGCTGCTCCAGTCATGGAGCCCTTTGGCCCGCCACGTGGGGATGTCGCAGTTGGCCACGACGGCACCGTACCCTGGGATGCACAGCTGGCCGCCGTGCGTGTGGCCGGCCAGGAGCAGGTCCGCGCCGTCCTCGGTGAAGTGGTCCAGGACGCGCTGGTAGGGGGCGTGGATGACGGCGACGCGGAGATGGTCCTTGGCATTCTGGCCGCGGGTGCCGCGCGGCCAGCCGGCGTACCGTTCGCGGTTGAGGTGCGGATCGTCTACCCCGGAGAAGTCGAACCGCATACCCTGCAGAACGAGTGACTGGTGCCGGTTGGTCAGGTCGACCCAGCCGCCCATGCCGAAGCCGGCCCGGAGCCGGGGCCAGTCAAGTTCCTCCCGGTCCGGCGCCGCCTTGGAGGGGCCCAGCAGATAGCGGGCGGGGTTCTTCAATTTCGGGGCGTAGTAGTCATTGGAGCCCGGAACAAACACGCCCGGGAATTCCATGAGCGGCGCCAGCGCGTTGATCAGCGGGTCCACGGCCTTGGGATGGCTGAGGTTGTCACCCGTGTTCACCACCAGGTCCGGCCTGAGTGCCGCGAGTGACTGCAGCCACGCGGCTTTGGCCTTCTGGCCGGGGACAAAGTGGATGTCGCTCAGGTGCAGGATGCGGAACGGTGCCCTGCCGGCGGGGAGGATCGGGAGGGTCTCCTCGCGGAGGACGAACTGGTTCTTTTCCCACAGCCCGTAGGCCGTGGCGGCGACGGCGGCCGCGGTCCCGGCGCCTGCGGTGACGGCAAAGCCGCGCCCGATGCTGCGGACGCGGCTTGCCAGCTGTGAAAGGTCAGCCACGGTCAGTCGTTCCCCCTGTTACCGTTTCCGTTTCCGTTTCCGTTTCCGTTATTGCCGGTGTCGCCGGTGCTTCCACCTGTGCTGCCGCCGGTGTTACCTCCCGTGTTGCCGCCCTGGGAGGGGTTGTTCGGGACCGTGGGCTGGAACTGCGGCGTGCCGTAAAGCAGGTTCGACGGCGGTTCCGGGAAAGGTTCGGTGCCGTAGCCGGGAGCGATGTCCGCCATGAACCGGGAGAACATGGGCCCGGCGATCATGTAGCCGTCGATGCCCGTGTAGAACTTGCCGTTGACCGTCACGTTCTGGCCGGCCCGGTCCTGGGCGCCTAGTGCGTCGCCGAACCAGGCGGCCGTCGCGAGGCCCATGGTGTGGCCGACAACCCAGGTGGAGCCGTTGTTGTTGGAGGTACCGGTCTTGGCCGCGATCGGGAAGTTGGTCCGGGTGGAGATCCGCGGCTCGATCAGGGAGCCGGAGCCTTCGTTGAGGACCTGCTGGAGGGCGTAGTTCACGCCGCGCGCCACCTCGGGCTTGAGGGCGTCCCGGCAGGCGGGGGCCTGCGCGGGGAGCTGGGCCCCGGTGTGGTCGGTCACGGACGTGATGGCGATCGGGGCGCAGTACTTGCCGTCGTTGGCGAACGTGGCAAAGGCCGTGGCCATCGTCAGCGGCGCCGTCTGCGTGGAGCCCAGCAGGTTGCCGAGGGTGGTCATGGTGATGCTCGGGTTCGCGTCGACCACCGCGTTGGTGTCCTTGTCACGGGCCGGCAGGCCGCCGTGCAGTCCGACGGCGTCCACGATCTTCTGGATTCCGCACAGGTCAACCTGTGCCGCCGAGGCGAACGTTGCCGTGTTGATGGAGTTCTTCAGGCCGTCCAGCACGCTCATGTTCCGGTAGTAGCCTTCTTCGGCGTTCTGGAGGTCATCAGTGCCGTTCGTGCTGTCATACCAGCCCACCGTGGGGGTGGGGCAGGTGTTCTGCCACGGGAAGTTCTGCGGGTAGCGGCGCTGGGCGGCGTTGACGATGGTGTTCATCGACTTGCCTTCATTCAGCCACTCGGCAAACGTGAACGGCTTCATCGTGGAGCCAGGCTGTGCGCCGCCGAGGCCGTTCAGGTCGTTGCCCTGGTCGTCGTACTGGTCCACGTTGAAGTTGATCTGGGACTCGAACTTGCCCTTGCCCGCAAACCACGCGGTGTTCTGGGCCATGTTGGTGATCTTGCCCGTGCCCGGTTCAACCGATACCAGGGCAGCGCCCCACTTGTCCGGGTTCGCACCGGCGGCCGCGTTCACCTGGTCCTGGGCAACCTTCTGCGCCTTCGGGTCCAGGGTGGTCTTGATGGTCAGGCCGCCGCGGAACACCTTCTTCTCACGCTCGGTGGCATCCGCACCATAGGCCGGGTTGTTGAGCAGCAGGTGAAGGACGTAGTCGCAGAAGTACGGGGCGGTGGGCGAGTAGGCGCAGCCCTGCCGTGCCGGGGTCACCTTCGGCGTGACCGGAGTGGCGACGGCGGCGGTGTACTGGGCCTTGGTGATCTTGCCGTGGGTGAGCATGGCGCTCAGCACCAGGTCCCGGCGCTTCTTGGCGCTGTCCGGATTGGTGATGGGGTCGAAGGCCGAGGGGCTGTTCACCAGGCCGGCGAGCAGCGCAGCCTGGGGGAGGGTGAGGTCCTTGGCGGTGGTGCTGAAGAAGAACTTGGAGGCGGCCTCAATACCGTATGCGTCACGGTTGAAGAAGACGATGTTCAGGTAGCCCTCAAGGATCTGTTCCTTGCTGAACTTCTTTTCCAGGGCGATTGCGAGCTTCATCTCGCGGAGCTTGTCGCCGACGCCCTTGTTCACGCCGTTGAGCTTGATCTCGTCGGCGTTGCCCTCAGCCTCAAGGTTGGCGTTCAGGACGTTGTTGACGTACTGCTGCGTGATGGTGGAGGCACCCTGCTTGTTGCCGCGCGCCGTGCTGACGAGGGCTCGGAGGATGCCGGTGGTGTCCACGCCGCCATGTTCGTAGAACCGGCTGTCCTCAATGGCGATCACCGCGTCCTTCATGTACGGGGAGATCTGGTCCAGCTCGACCCGGGTGCGGTTTTCCGCGTACAGGTTGGCGATCACGCTCCCGTCGGCGGCCAGGACCTTGGTGGACTGGCTGGGCGGGTCCACCTGGAGCTCTGCCGGCAGGGTGTCAAAGAATTCGATCGAGCCACTGGCCGTGCTGCCCGAGACGGCGGCTGCCGGAACCAGCAGGCCGGCCACGAGGACGCCACAAATAGCGCTCACGCCAAGGAATCCGAAAATTTTACCGAGGGTGGTGGCCGTGTCGAATATGGGGTTCTTACGAGTCGCCATGTTCTCCAGTTTACCGGCAACGATTAGGCTTTATTTCATGACCAAATGGGAGTACGCCACGATTCCGCTCATCATCCACGCCACGAAGCAGATTCTTGACCAGTGGGGAGACGACGGCTGGGAGCTTGTCCAGGTAGTCCCCGGACCCGACGGCAACGGCCTTGTCGCCTACCTTAAGAGGGAGAAGCAGTAGCATGACCACCCCGCAGGAAACCGCTTCCAGCACTGCAACGGCGCCTTCGTCCGCCGTCGAGCAGCGTCTCGCTGAGCTGGGTCTGACCCTCCCGGAAGTTGCCGCGCCCGTCGCCGCGTACGTGCCGGCCGTCGTCTCCGGCAACCACGTTTACACCTCCGGACAGCTGCCGTTTATTAACGGCAAACTCGAAGCTACGGGCAAGGTGGCCGCCGGCTCCGAGGGCACCTCGGACGAGCCGACTGTGTCGCCGGAAGACGCGAAGGCCTACGCCGCCGTCTGCGCGGTGAACGCCCTGGCAGCGGTAAAGAGTGTCATCGGCGACCTCGACCGCATCACCCGCATTGTCAAGGTTGTGGGCTTCGTCTCCTCCGATCCTTCCTTCACCGGACAGCCCGGCGTCATCAACGGTGCGTCCGAGCTCCTGGGCCGGGTCTTTGGTGACGCTGGGCAGCACGCCCGTTCCGCCGTCGGCGTTTCTGTCCTGCCGCTCGACTCTCCCGTGGAAGTCGAACTGATCGCCGAATTCAGCTAGGGAGCAGTCGGTTCCTTTGCCTCACCTAGCACGCCGGGTGTTTGTTCTTCCTCCCGATCTTGAGGGGGCGGCACGCAGCTGGCTCGAACACGGCGAACGGACTCCGCGAGCCCCCCGCCTGGCTTCATCAGTGGTGCTTCTCCGGGACTCACCCGCCGGCCTGGAAACCTGGCTCGGTTACCGTCCCGGAGAATCACCGCTCGGCGTCGTTGCCTTTCCGGGCGGATCGCTGGACGCCTCCGACGACGACCCCATCGGCTGGCTGGGGCCCTCGCCCCAGCACTGGGCCGAGCAGATGGGAACGGACGACGTCGGACTGGCCCGCCGCCATGTGGTTGGCGCGGTCCGCGAACTGTTTGAGGAAACCGGTGTGCTACTGGCGGGCCCGGACCTGTCCTCCACCGTGGAGGCGACGTCCACGCCCGAATGGATGAAGGCGCGGGAAGCCGTGGCCGTGCAGGAAAAGTCGTTCAACGAGATCCTGTCCATCCGCGGCCTGTCCATCCGCACCGACCTGCTCAAGCCGCTCGTGAACTGGCTCAGCCCTGACTTTGCGCACCGGCGCTTCAACACCCGCTATTTCGCCGCCACCGTCCCCATGAACCAGCAGCCATCCCTGCTGGAGAGCAAGGGAGTCTGGGGGCGCTGGGTGTCGGCCACCAAGGTTGTTGCCGAACGCGACTCCACGGCCCTGGGCGACGAGGTGGGCCAGGAGAACACCGTGGGCCTCACCCTCGGCCAGCTCATGGTCCCTGGCTCCGAGATCATGCTGGAGAAGATGGCGAAAGCCAACGGCTGCATCGCCTACCTCAGCTACAAGCGCACCCCGCACGTCTATCAGCCCCGCCTCGTCGACGAAAACGGCACGCTCATGCTCGAAGTCGAGGCGGCCAAGACGGTAGCAGGAGAGCCCCAGCGGGAACGCTAAGCCTCTTCCGTCTGCTTTGGTCACCTCCGCCGGTGGTGACGAAACGCCGATGGTGAGCTGTCGGTAGCAATCACGTGGGTTAAAAGCGAAAGGCCGCCCGAGATGAACGGGCGGCCTTTTGCTGTTGTGAACTAGCGGGAGCGCTGGCGGAGGCGCTGCATGTCCAGGATGACGACGGCGCGGGCCTCGAGGCGGAGCCAGCCGCGCTGGACGAACTCGGCCAGTGCCTTGTTGACGGTCTCGCGGGAGGCGCCAACCAGTTGGGCCAGCTCTTCCTGGGTGAGCTCGTGTGCCACCAGGACACCGTCGGTGGCGGGACGGCCGAACCGGTCGGCGAGGTCCAGGAGGGCCTTGGCGACGCGGCCCGGCACGTCGGAGAAGACGAGGTCGGAGAGGGAGTCGTTGGTGCGGCGGAGGCGGCGGGCCAGGGCCTGCAGCAGCTGGGCCGAGACCTCGGGGCGGGTCCGGAGCAGGGAGTTCAGGCTCTCGTTCTTGAGGCCGGCGAGGCGGGTCTCGGAGACGGCGGTGGCCGTGGCGGTCCGCGGGCTCGGGTCGAACAGGGCCATCTCGCCGAAGAGTTCACCCGGGCCGAGGATGGCCAGCAGGGACTCGCGGCCGTCGGGGGAGGTGCGGCCGAGCTTTACCTTGCCGGAGACGATGAAGTACAGCTGGTCACCCTGGTCGCCCTCACGGAAGACGGACGCGCCGCGGGACAGGTCGACCTCGGTCAGTTCGTCCGTCAGCAGGCGGAACGCGTCGTCGTCCAGAGTGGCGAAAAGGGGTGCGCGGCGCAGTACCTCGATGTCCATGAATTCTCCTGAGTAAAAGTGTCGTCTAGGGCGCTTGTGCCATTGTTTCAGAATTTTCAACGGTCTGTGACGTACTTGGCAGCTGAAACGCCCTAAAAGTCGCCGCGAGACCAGCGCCGGCGCCGGGCATCCACGGCAAATTGTCAGACTTCGCCAGTAGAATCGGGACTCAGCTGCTTTTGAGGAGACCCGGTGTTTGGCCTGACCGTTCTGGACCTTGCGTTGATTCTCACGCTTTTGTCCTATCTCATTTACGGCCTGCGCAACGGCTTCCTGGTGACCGTCGGCGGCCTTGCCGGTTTTGCGGCCGGTGCCGTGGCCGCCTTTCTCTCCGTTCCGCTGGTCAGCGACTTCGTGGAGGACAGCGGGTGGCGCCTGACCGCCATTATCGGCACGGCCGTCCTTCTGGTGGTCCTCGGCAACGCATTGGGCACGATGGTCGGGCGCAGCATCCGCAGCGCCGTCCGGATGAGACCGCTCCGGGCGGTGGACCGGCTCATCGGCGGGGCAGTGAACCTCATAGTGTCCGCGCTGGTCATGTCCATGCTGGCCTTCAGCATCAGTGCACTCGGTGTGCCCTTCGTTTCGCAGCAGCTGGCCGAATCCAAAGTGATCCGTTTCATAGACGGAATGACGCCCAACCCGGTCAAGTCCGCCATGGCCCAGCTTCGCTCGGCGGTGATCGGCAACGGGATCCCGACGCTCATCGAGGGCATCGGGCAGGACCAGCAGGTCCCCGTTCCAAACGCCAACACGGACACCCCGGCACTGAACAGGGCAGCCGGTTCGGTCCTGAAGATCGCCGGAACCGCGTTCCAGTGCGGGCAGAACCAGACCGGAACAGGCTTTGTGGTCTCGCCCGGACGCGTGGTGACCAACGCGCACGTCGTGGCAGGCGTGTCGCAGCCCGTGGTGGAGGTCCCCGGGGGCGGCGCCATGCCCGGCAGGGTTGTGTACTTCGACAGCAAGCGCGACCTCGCAGTCCTGGCCGTGGACGGACTGCCCACCGCGGCGCTGCCGCTCAGTTCCGACCTGCCCGCGGGAACCGCCGCCGCGGTCGCCGGCTACCCGCACGGCGGCCCCTACCAGTCCAAGCCGGCCACAGTGCAGGGCATCTCCACGGTGCTGGTGCCGGACATCTATGGCAACAACCCGGCTCCGGACGAGGTGTACAAGCTCGCAGGCGACGTCCAGCCGGGCAACTCGGGCGGGCCGCTGCTCACCACCAACGGGGAGGTGGCGGGAGTGATCTTCGCGAAGGCTACATCCAACGCTGCCTTGGGCTTCGCGATTCCGATGATCGACCTCCGGCCGGTGGCAGCAGAGGCACCGAGCCTCTCCAGCCCGGTATCGCCGGGACAGTGCATCCAGCAGTAGGGCCATCCGCCAGCACGGATCCGGCTAGAGCCAGTCCAGGCGCTGGCCGTGCGGGCCCGTGATGGCGACCGGCCGGCCGTCATGCTGCAGCAGGAAGTTCCCGCGGAGCCGGCCGGCGTCCATCTCCGGGACCACGGAGGAGCCGTCCTCCTGGAAGATCACCGTCTCGCCCTCGTTGGACAGCCAGTGGCAGCCACGGTCACGCGCCAGGCCCTGCATGGTGGCCCGGAACTGCGCGCGCCCGTCAGCGTTGAGGTAACCCATGACGGCGCTGTGCAAGACCACCAGTGCGGCATCGGCGGGTGCCTGGGCGGCCAGCGACGGCAGCTGCGCGTTCAGATCGCCGGCCACCAGCAAAGGGGGATCCTCCCGGGCGACGGCAATGGCCCGCCGCAGCCGCTCGCGGCGGAACTCCTGCTCCGGCCAGATCAGCGCCTCAAGCCAGGCGACGTCGTCGGGATTCCGCACGTCAAGGGGGTTCAGGTCAATCCCGGCCCGCCACACCACCTCCGGAAGGCTGTCCGGCAGGGGAACGGGGCCGGATGTCCTGCAGCGCAGGACAGGAGGCTCCGGGCGTTCGCCGGATGCATGGGGACCCACCCGCGTAACCGTTCCGCCGTCGTCGAACTCATAGCTGTAGCGGTCCGGGAACAGGGCGAGCCCCGCGGAGGCGCCCACCTCGATCAGGGCGAGCGGCCGGCCCTCGGTGGCGGCGATCGCCGCAAGCGAGGGAAGCAGGGTGGCGCAGCGGCCCACCTCGTTGGTCTGGGTTGCGCGGGACAGGACGATGCGCGAGACCTCGTCCCAATGCTCGTCCAGGAACTTCCGGAACTCTGCGTACGGGGACATTCCGGCGCCGAGGAAGCGGGCCGCGGCGAGCATCAGCAGGGGCTGCCGCTTGTTGTACGGCCATTCGTCGATCCGGGCGATAAGCTCGGGATCGCCGGCGATGTGCACGGACCAGTCGGCGTAGCAGGGTGAGGAACCGGGGGCATCAACGGTGCCGAAGTGCCGGTACCACTCCGCGGTGCCGGTGCCTGACCCCGCCGCCGGCATGGTCAGGCCTTGCCGGCGTTCAGGTCGGCGAGGTACTCCACGGCGAACCGGTAACCCATAATCCCGGCGCCGGCGATCACGGCCTTGCTGATGTCCGAGAGGTAGGAGTGGTGGCGGAATGGCTCGCGGGCGTGCACGTTGGTGATGTGGACTTCCACCGCGGGAACCTGGACCGCGGAGATGGCGTCCCGGATGGCAACCGAGGTGTGGGTGTAGGCCCCGGCGTTCAGCACAATGCCGATGGCCTTGCCGCGGGCGGCGTGGATGGCGTCCACCAGCGCGCCTTCATGGTTGGACTGGAAGCACTCGACGTCCAGGCCGTGGGCGGCGGCGGCGTCCTTGGCGAGCTGTTCGACGTCGGCCAGGGTGGCCGTGCCGTACTTCTCCGGTTCGCGGGTGCCGAGGAGGTTCAGGTTGGGGCCGTTCAGGACGAGGATGGTGCCGCGGCCGGCTTCGGTGGCGGAGGGGGCTTCAGTCATGACTGCCAATCTATCGCGTCCGGTTGCCGTGCCGTGCAACCGCTCACGCTGGGCAGCCAACTAGCGCCCGTCTGAGCCGGCGTAGCCATTGGGGTTGTTCTTCTGCCAGCGCCAGTGGTCCTCGCACATCTGGTCCAGCGACCTGGTGGTGGACCAGGAGAGGTCGGCCATGGCGGAGGTGGCGTCCGCCCAGAAAGCGGGCAAATCTCCCGGCCGCCGGCCCGTGATCTCGTACGGGATGGAGGTGCCCACTGCTTTTTCAAAGGAGCGCAGGACTTCCAGCACCGAGGACCCGGTGCCCGAACCGAGATTCCAGCGGTACACGCCGGCCTTTCCCGCAATGTGATTCAGGGCTGCCACGTGGCCTTCGGCGAGGTCGACGACGTGGATGTAGTCGCGCAGGCACGTTCCGTCGGGCGTGTCGTAGTCGCCGCCGAACACCATGAGCTTTTCACGGCGGCCTACGGCCACCTGCGCGATGAAGGGCACGAGGTTGTTGGGGATGCCCTGCGGGTCTTCGCCGATCCGCCCCGAGGGGTGGGCGCCCACCGGGTTGAAGTAGCGCAGGAGGGCGATGTTCCAGCGGCTGTCCGCGGCGCCAAGGTCGGAGAGGATGTCCTCGATCTGTTCCTTCGTGCGCCCGTAGGGGTTGGTGGCGCCAATTTCCATCTTCTCCACGTACGGAACGGCGTTGTGCGCGCCGTAGACCGTGGCCGAGGAGCTGAAGACGATCGAGCGGACGCCGTGACGGTCCATTGCGCGGATCAGGTTCAGGGTGCCCACGAGGTTGTTGTAGTAGTACTTCACCGGTTCGTGGACCGATTCGCCCACGGCCTTGAGCCCCGCGAAGTGAATGACGGCGTCAATGTCGTGCTGTCCGAAGACGGCGTCGACGGCCGGCTCGTCCAGGAGGTCCGTGTGGTGGAATGCAGCCTGCTTGCCTGTGAGCCCGGCGACCCGCCGCAGCGATTCGCTGCTGGAGTTGGCGAGGTTATCGATGACCACCACGTCATGGCCGGCTTCCTGCAGGGAGAGGACGGTGTGGGAACCGATGTACCCGGTGCCGCCAGTGACCAGAATCTTCATAGGTGTTCCGTTCGTCTGAAATGGAGCCTGCCCGGCGCCCCCGCCAGTCCGGGGCGGGGACGCAGGGGACTGGCGGGGACACCGGGGCAGGCTTCACTGATCGGGTTAGAGCGCCGTGACCTGCAGGACCAGGCCGTGCTCCGGGTTCAGGTTGGGCATCGGCAGCCCGACCTCGGACAGGAAGCGGCCGCTGGCTTCGGCGCCGGAGCCCAGCCAGGCCGGCGGCTGGATCTGGGTGAAGGTGTGGCCGTAGTCGGCGTCCCCGGCGACGGGGAAGATGGCTTCCACCCGGTAGCGGCGTGCCCCGTCCAGTCCGGGCAGCGCAACCCGGCCCGGCTGCTCCGCGAACGAGGTGCGCGTGCTGACCAGGGCGAACAGGGCCGCGGTCGTGCCCGCAGCAGCACGAGCAAGCTGAGCTGAGCTGGCCACCACACCGTGCAGCATGAGCGAATCGTCGGGGACGTCGGCACGGACCACCCGGCCGCTGTGGATGAGCCCACGGTGTTCCTTGTAGAGGGCGATGAACCGCTTCAACTCCTCGCGCTCGGCGCCCTGCACCTCCCGGACGTCCCACTCCATCCCGAAGTGGCCGAACAGCGCGGTGATGGCCCGGAAGGACAGGTCGTGCGTACGGGCGGTGGTGTGGGAGGTGGTGGGGCCGACGTGGCCGCCGACGAGTTCGGGCGGAACCACGACGCCGGTCCAGCGCTGGATGGTCTGCCGTTCCAGGGCGTCGTTGCAGTCCGAAGCCCAGATCCGGTCGGTGCGCTCCAGAATGCCCAGATCCACGCGGGCCCCGCCGGAGGAACAGCTTTCAATCTCGACGCCGGGATGGGCCTTCCGCAGCTCGTCGAACAGGCGGTAGGCGGCGAGGGTCTGGGCGTGGACGGACGAGCGTCCGGCGTGCCCGTGCTCGGTGAGGTCGCGGTTCTGGTCCCACTTCAGGTAGCTGATGTTGTTCTCGCGCAGCAGGGCATCGATCCGGTCAAAGATGTACTGCCACGCCTCCGGGTTCACCAGGTCGATGATGTGCTGGTTCCGCCATGCCAGGGGCAGGCGCCCACCGTCCTTGTGGGATACGGCCGCCGGTCCCACGATCCAGTCCGGGTGCGCCCGCGCCACGTCCGAGTTGAGGTTGATCATCTCGGGCTCCACCCACAGACCGAACTCCATGCCCCGGGAGGTGACGGCGTCGATGAGCGGCGTCAGCCCGTCCGGCCAGAGCGTCTCGTCCACGAACCAGTCGCCGAGGCCCGCGGTGTCGTCGCGGCGGCCGCGGAACCAGCCGTCGTCCAGGACGAAGCGCTCCACGCCGAGGTCGGCGGCCGAGTCCGCGAGTTCGATCAGGGTGTCCAGGTTGTGGTCGAAGTAGACAGCCTCCCACGTGTTCAGCACCACCGGGCGGGGCTTACCGGTGGGCTTGCCGCCGCCCGCAGCCGGAAGCACGTGGTGCGGGCGGGAACGGAACCAGCTGTAGAACGCCTCGCTGATGCCGTCCAGGCCGCGGCCCGAGTAGGCGGCGAAGAGCTTGGGTGTGGTGTAGCCGGCGCCCGGTTCGAGGATGACCTCGGCCGGGCCCAGCAGTTCGGAGCCGCCAATCATGGTGCGGCCGTCGCCGATGGTGTCCGCGAACTGTTCGTGATTGCCGCTCCAGGCCAAGTGGGTGGCCCAGACCTGGCCATGGCGGTTGCCGAAGCCGGCCGTGCCGGCCGCGAACAGCAGCGAGGAGTCGTGCCCGGTCCGCCCGTGCCGGCCGGAACGCACCCAGGTGCCCTGCTGGATGGGGCGGCGCTGCGGGTGCCGTTCCCGGCACCAGCGGCCGGTCAGGTCGAGAAGTTCGACGGCGTCCGGAGCCACCGGGAGAACCGTGGCCAGTTCGTCCAGCTGGAACGGCGACGTTCCGGTGTTGGTGACGGTGTGCTGCAGCTCCAGCAGGCCGCCGTCGTGCAGGGTAAGGGAGGACTGGACAGTGATGCCGGCGTCGGCGTCCTGCTGGACGACGGCGGCACAGCTGCCGGCCAGTTCGGCGTGGACCGCGCGCAGCCGGACAGAAAAATCGAGCCCGGAGGCGCCGTCGGCAATCCTGTGGCCGCGCAGCGCCGGCCGGCCGCGCCAGCTGGAGGACGCCTGGGGGAGCAGTCCCACCGGGACGGTGACGTCGATGGCGGAGTTGGTGATCGCCGGCGTGAGGATGGACAGGTCAGGGAGTTCGCTGCCAAGGTCGGCGCCCCAGTGGATCACCTCGGCCTCCCCGCTGTCGAAGCTGATCACCAGGCTGGTGCCGGCGGAACGGAGGTGCAGGGGATCCATACGTAAGTCTCTTTCGTGGTTTAGCAGGTAGCTAGAAGGTGGTGCGGGGCCGGCCGCGGCATCCGCGGTCCCGGCCCCGCCGGTGGTGCTGGCTGGATTCGCCGGGCCTTTATTTATGCCCGGTTGAATCCCTACTTGAAGAGGGCGTTGACCTGGCTGTTGGCGTCGGTCAGGGAACTGGCCGGCTGCTTGCCGGAGACCACGGCGTCCATGGCAGGCTCCATGATGCCCTTGACCTTGGCGGTGTTGTCAGTGATGGGGTACAGGAAGGTGGTCTTGTTCTTTACCTGGTCGGTGAAGGCCGTGACGTCGACGCCCTTGGCCTTGAACGCTGCAGAGGCCTTGTCTGACGATGCCTTAAGGGCGGGGAAGACGACAGCCTTGGACGCAACGACGTCCTGGCACGGTGCGGAGGCAAGGTACTCCACCCACTTGATGGCTGCGTCCTTCTTCTTGGTTCCGGCCCAGACCGAGTCGGCCAGGCCGTTGAACATCGACGCACGCTTGCCCTCCGGGCCCGCCGGAGTGGGGGCGATGCCCACCTCGATGCCCTTGTAGCCGGTGTACTGGCCGATCATCCACGAACCGTGGGCATTGATGGCCGACTTGCCGGCAGCGAACGTGTCGGCCATGGCCGCGCCGATGGTGGACTCAAGCTTGGGCATGTACCCCTTCTTGACCAGTCCGGCGAACCAGTCGATGGAGGACTGGAACTTGGGGTCGTCGTAGTTGTAGTGCGTCCCCCACGGGTTCTTGTCCGTGTGGGACCAGCCGGTGGTGTTGGTCAGGTAGCTCCACTCGGTTTGGCCGGAGGAGTCGCCGCCGCCGTTGAGTCCTAGGCCGTAGACGGCCACGTTGTTCTTGTCGAAGCCGGCTTCATCGCCGCGCTTGCCGTTCTTATCGACGGTCAGGCGGGCGATGACCTTCTCGTACGTTCCGCCGTCCTGCGGGTTCCAAGTCAGGTTCTTCATCTCGTCCTCGGAGATGCCGGCCTTGGCGAGCATGGCCTTGTTGTAGAAGAGCCCGATGGTGTCCCAGTCCTTCGGCAGGCCGTAGCGCTTGCCGTCCTGGCCAACCCAGAGGTCCGCGAGGCCCTCGTTGTAGGCTGTCAGGTCCACGTTGTCCTTCTTGACGGCGTCGTCGATGGGCAGCAGCTGCTTGTTCTCGGCGAGTTCGCCGTAGCGTCCGAGATGGTTGGTAAAGACGTCGGGGGCCGTGCCGCCGACAAACCCGTTGGTGAGCGTGCTCCAGTAGTCGTCCCAGCCGCGCTGGGTGATCTTGACCTTGATGTCGGGGTTGGCCTTGGTGAAGTCGTCGGCGCACTGCTGGTAGGCGGGCAGCTGGTTGGCGTCCCAGAGCCAGTAGCTGATCTCGCCCTTGGCCGATTCTGCGGAGGATCCTGAACCGCCGCAGGCGGAGAGGGAGAGCGCCATGGCGGCGGCGACGGCGACGGTGCCGAGGGATTTCTTCATCATGTTCTTTCCGTTCGGGTGGGGTGGAGGAGGAGCAGGGGGGTGTTTATTTGATTCCGGAGAATCCGATGGAGTTGACGATCTTCTTGCCGAAGGCGGCGAAGAGGACCAGGACAGGCAGCGCCGAGACCAGGGTGGCGGCCATGAGGCCGGACCAGTCCGGTGCGCCCTGCGGGGACTGCGACTTGAAGACGCCGAGTCCCACCTGAAGGACGCGTACGTCGTCCTGGGATCCGACCAGCAGGGGCCAGAAATATTCGTTCCACTGGCCGATGAAGGTCAGCAGCGCAAGGGTGGCGATGGGTGCAGCGGCGTTGGGGAGAACGATCTGGAAGAAGATGCGCAGGTGCTTGGCGCCGTCGAGCATGGCTGCCTCCTCAACTTCGCGGGACATGTTAAGGAAGAACTGCCGGAGGAAGAAGATTGCGAACGGCGTCATGAAGACATAGGGGAGGACCATCCCGAGCATCGTGTTGAGCAGGTCCAGGTTTTTGATCAGGAGGAAGTTGGGCAGGGCCGTGAAGATCGGCGGGACCAGCATGGTGCCCAGGAAAAGGCTGAACACTGCGTTCCGGCCCTTCCAGCGGAGCCGGGCGAAGGCGTAGGCAGCCATCGCGCTGAAGAACACGGCCCCGGCGGTGGTGATGGAGGAAAAGACGACCGAGTTGCGCAGGTACAGCCAGAAGTCGATGGCGGCACCGGAGCCGCCCTCCGCGACGGCGTCGGCCGGGCTTTGCAGCCCGAAGACGCGCATGAAGGCGCCAACTGTGAAGTCTGCAGGGAGCAGGCTGGCCGATTGGGTGGCCAGCGCCCCGTTGGTGGACAGTGCGGTCCGGAACACCCAGAGGAACGGGAGCACCGAGACGGCGATGGCGAGGGCCAGCAGGGCCCAGGCGCCCGCACGGCGGGCGTTAAAGGTACGACGGCGGGTGGTTGCGCGGCGCGGTGCGGTGGCCTGCTGCGGTGCACGGCTGGTGGTGGTCATGCGGGACTCCTTAGTCCAGGTCCGACTCGTTGCCCCGGAGGAACTTCATCTGGATGAAGGCAACGAGGGCGAGGATGAGGAAGAGGATGACGGCGATGGCGGATCCGTAGCCGAAGTCCGACTCGGTGAAGGCGCGCTGGTAGATGTAGTACTGGATGACGCGGGTGGCGTTGACCGGTCCGCCCTGCGTGGTTACTGCCACGGTGTCGAAGACCTGGAAGGAACCGATCACGGTGACCACCAGGACCAGGACCAGGACCGGGCGAAGCAGCGGCAGGGTGATCTTGCGGAAGGTCTGGAACGGTGACGCGCCGTCCAGTTTGGCCACTTCGTAGAGGTGCTGCGGGATGGCCTGGAGGCCGGCGAAGATCAGCAGTGCGGTGTAGCCCATGTGGCGCCACGTGTTGATCAGGGCCTGGGTGGGAATGGCCCACTCCTCGCTGCCGAAGAATGCGACGCGGGGGAGGCCTGCCCATTCGATGAACTGGTTCACGATGCCGATCTGGTAGTCCAGCATCCAAAACCACAGCAGTGCTGCGATGACGTTCGACATCAGGTAGGGCAGGAGTAGCGCACCCCGGACCAGGGTGGACTTTGCCACCCTGTCCATCAGGAGCGCCAGGACCAGCGCCAGCGCCGTCTGGAGTGCGATGTTCATGAGGACGTACTGGCCTGTGACGCCCAGGGAATTCCAAAACAGCGGGTCCTTGGCAATCGCCGCGTAGTTGTCCAGGCCCACCCACTCCGGGTCGCCAAGGATGTTGTACTCCGTGAAGCTCAGGTAGATCCCCCGGATGGTGGGCACTACGTAGAACAGGATGAAACCGATCATTGCCGGGGCGATGAAGAAGAGGGCGATCTTGAGGTCGCCGTACCGCCGGAGGCCGCCTCGGCGTTTGCTGCCGGACCACGCCGGCCGCTGATCACTCCTGGCTGCTGGGTTCTTGGTAAGGGTGGTCATCATCGACCCTTCCTGGGTGTGTGATGGAACTAACAATCGCCAACGAATCTACACGAGTAGATGAGGGGGCGCAAGAAAAATTTTGTTGCCGTTACTGCGCCGAAGTTCTGCAACGTTGCGGGCGTTGACTCGAGTAGACTTGGGTGCAAGACTGTGGCGCAGCATATGCGCGGGCCGTAAACGCGGCGCTGCCCAAACCTTGGAAGGCAGGAACAATGGCGTTTTCAATCGGAGTAGTCGGGGTCGGGCAGTTCGGTGCCCAGTTCGCCCATCTCTTTCACCTGCATCCCGGAGTCAGCGACGTCTTCGTGGTGGACGAGCGGCCGGAACGCGCCGCCGAGGCCATCGAACGTTACGGGCTGGCCGGCTCCCTTGGCACCTTCGACGAGCTGCTGGCGTCCGACGTCGACGCCGTCGCCATCTTCACGCAGCGGTGGACTCACGGGCCGCTGGTGGAGCGGGCGCTCCGCGCCGGAAAGCATGTCTACTCGGCGGTGCCCATGGCTGTCACCGAGGATGAGATCGCCAAGATCATCGACGCCGTCCGGGAGACCCGCAAGGTCTACATGATGGGCGAAACCAGCTACTACAACCCGGCCACGGTCTATGCGCGCCAGCAGCACGCGGCCGGCAAGTTCGGGCGGGTTTTCTACTCCGAGGGCGACTACGTGCACGACATGGACCTGGGCTTCTACGACGCCTACCAGTACAGCGGCGGCGAACGCTGGAAGGAGACGGCCAGCTACCCTCCAATGCTGTACCCGACCCACGCCATCGGAGGGGTCCTCGGCGCACTGCCGGCGCACGCCGTCAGCGTCAGCTGCGTCGGCGTGAAGGACGACCGCCAGGACGGCGTGTTCGACAAGGACATCAGCATGTTCGGGAACGACTTCTCCAACGCCACGGCGCTTTTTGAACTGAAAGACGGCGGAGCCATGCGGACCAACGAGATGCGCCGGGTGGGCTACCCCTCGCACATCCGGGAATCACGGTTCCGCTTTTTCGGCACCGAGGCCAGCTTCGAGCAGCTGGCCAAGGTGACGGTCTGGCAGGACAAGGCCAACGTCCATGACATCTCCGAGCAGGTGGAGTCCCGGCCCAGCATGGCCCTGGACGACCCCTCGCTCGCCAACGTGGCGCCTGAGCTTCGGGATGCCTTCGTCTCCGGGCTTGCTCCCGTGCACGACAGCGACAGGCTGCCGGAGGAGTTCCGCGGCGCGCCCAACGGCCATGAGGGCAGCCACCACTTCCTCGTGGACGACTTCGTCAGGGCCGTGAACACCGGGTCCCTGCCGCCCGTCAACGCCTGGACGGCCGCGCGCTTCACCCTGCCCGGCATCGTGGCGCACGAATCTGCCCGGCGCAACGGCGAACGCCTCCCCATCCGTGACTTCGGTGATGCCCCGGCCACGCTCTGATGCCGGCTGTGGCTAGCATGGACACCATGACCATTCCGGCAGTGCCCACCCCGCGTACCCAGGTGACCCGCAAGGATGTTGCCCGGTACGCCGGGGTGAGCACCGCCGTCGTCAGCTACGTGGTTAACGGCGGGCCGAAGAAGGTGGCGCCTGCCACCGAAGCGAAGGTCCAGGAAGCGATCCGGCAGCTGGGCTACCGCCCCAACGCCGCTGCCCGGGCCCTGAAGCTGGGCTCCAGCGAGACGATCGGCCTGGTCATTCCGGACAACAGCAACCCGTTCTTCTCCATGCTGGCCCACGCCGTGGAGGACGCGGCGGGGGCACTCGGCTACGCCCTGGTGCTGACGAACTCGGACGGGAACCTGGCCAAGGAGCGCCGGAACATCCGGAACCTGGCGGCCCGGCAGGTGGACGGCGTGGTGCTGGCCAGCGTGCTGTTCGAGCCGGACCTGGCGGATCTGGAGAGCGCCGAGATCCCGTCCGTGCTGCTGAGCCACAGCGGCAGTTCGGTGGGCGTCACCACGGTGGGCGTGGACCTGGCCAAAGGTGCACGCACCGCCGTCGAGCATCTGATCGGGCACGGCCACACCAACATCGGGCTGGCCATGGGCACCACCACGGGCAACGAGGCGGACGCCCGCGAAGAGGGCTGGGTGCAGGCGCTGAGGGATGCCGGGCTGCCCGAAGGCCCCATCGCCCGCAGTGCCTTCACCCGGGTGGGCGGTTACGCCGCCGGGCAGCGGCTGCTGGCCTCCGGGCACCGGCCCACCGCCATCTTCGCCAGCTCGGACATGCAGGCCATCGGCATCCTCCGCGCGCTCCACGAGGCCGGCCTGTCCGTGCCGGGGGACATCGCACTGGTCTCGTTCGACGGGTCCGAGGACGCGGAATACTCCTGGCCGACGCTGACCACGGTGGAGCAGCCCGTGCGCGACATGGCCGAAGCTGCCGTGCGGGCGCTGGTCGGAGCGGACCGCGGCGAGCCGGCACAGCACCGCGTCTTCCCGACGAAGCTCCTGGTCAGGCAGTCCTGCGGCTGCCCCTAGACAGCCCCTAGACGAGCCGCAGCCTGCCCACCCGGTCCCGGAGGATCCGCTGGGCGTCGGGGGACAAGCCGGAATCGCAGATCACCTCGTCGGCTTCCTCGAGTTTGGCGATGGTGCTGATTCCCTGGGTGCCCCATTTGGTGTGGTCCGCCAGGACCACCACCTTTCGGGAGGCTGTGATGAAGGCGCGGTTGGTTTCGGCCTCCAGGAGGTTCGGTGTGGTGTAGCCGGCCGCGGCGTCCATGCCGTGCACACCGAGGAACAGCAGGTCCAGGTTCAGCTGGCGCAGCGCCGCCGTCGCGATGGGTCCCACCAGGGCGTCCGACGGCGTGCGCTCGCCGCCGATGAGGATCACCGTTGAGGCGTGCCGTCCGGAGCCCGAGACGGACGCATGGTGGAAGAGGTCGGCGATTTTCACTGAGTTGGTCACTGCTGTGATCCGGGGGCCGCCGGCAAGTTCCTTGGCGAGCGCCCAGGTGGTGGTGCCGGCGCTCAGGCCCACCGCCATGCCCTCGTGGACCAGGGCGGCGGCCTCCACGGCAATGGCGCGCTTCTGTGCAGTCAGCTGCGTGGACTTCAGTTCGAACCCGGGCTCGTGCGTGCTGGCATCCCCGGGCAGCTTGGCTCCGCCATGGATCCGCTCAACCTGGCCGCTTTCCTCCAGCATCTCGATGTCGCGGCGCACGGTCATCAGGGACACGCCCAGCTGCTGGGCGAGGTCCGACACGCGGACCACCCGGTCGCGCCGGACGGCGTCCACGATCGATTGGTGGCGGGCCGCGGGAAGCATCGGGATCCTTTCACTCGGCAGGTCAGGGCAGGAGTGTTACTGCCCATCATCGCCCAGAACTGACTGTAACTTCGTCACAGGGAACAGGAAAAGGGCCCGCCCGGTGGTCCGGACGGGCCCTGCTTTCGCTTGTCTACTTCTTCAGCGATGCGGCGATCTGCTGCATGACGCTGTTGTCGGCGAGGGTGGTGGCGTCTCCGACGTCGCGGCCTTCGGCGACGTCCTTGAGGAGCCGGCGCATGATCTTGCCGGAGCGGGTCTTGGGCAGCTCGGGCACTACGAGGATGGTCTTGGGCTTGGCGATCGGGCCGATTTCCTTGCCGACGTGGTTGCGCAGGTCCTGGACGATCTCGTCGCCGGAGTCCACGGCGTCGCCGCGGAGGATGACGAACGCGACGACGGCCTGGCCGGTGGTTTCGTCGCTGGCGCCCACGACGGCGGCCTCCGCCACCGCCGGGTGGCTGACCAGGGCGGACTCGATTTCGGTGGTGGAGAGCCGGTGCCCGGAGACGTTCATGACGTCGTCCACGCGGCCCAGGAGCCAGATGTCGCCGTCCTCGTCCTTCTTAGCCCCGTCCCCTGCGAAGTACATGGTCTCGAACCGGGACCAGTAGGTGTCCTTGAACCGGTCGGGGTCGCCCCAGATACCGCGGAGCATGGCAGGCCAGGGCTCACGGATCACCAGGAAGCCGCCGTGGCCGTCCGGGACCGATTCGCCCATTTCGTCCACGACGTCCACGGCGATGCCGGGCAGCGGCACCTGCGCGGAGCCGGGCTTCGTTTCCGTGACGCCGGGCAGCGGGGCGATCATCTGCGCGCCGGTTTCGGTCTGCCACCAGGTGTCCACGATCGGGGCTTTGTTGCCGCCGATGACGTCCCGGTACCACATCCAGGCCTCGGGGTTGATGGGTTCGCCCACGGAGCCGAGGACCCGGATGGAGGAGAGGTCGTACTTGTCCGGGATGTCCCGGCCCCACTTCATGAACGTGCGGATCGCGGTGGGGGCGGTGTAGAGGATGGAGACCTTGTACTTCTCCACGATCTCCCACCAGCGGCCCTGATGCGGGGAATCCGGGGTGCCTTCGTACATGACCTGGGTGGCGCCGTTGATGAGCGGCGCGTAGGCGACGTACGAGTGCCCGGTGACCCATCCGACGTCGGCCGTGCACCAGTACACGTCCGTCTCGGGGTGCAGGTCGAAGACGGCCTTGTGGGTGTAGGCGGTCTGGGTGAGGAAGCCGCCGGTGGTGTGCAGGATGCCCTTGGGCTTTCCGGTCGTGCCGGAGGTGTAGAGGATGAACAGCGGGTGTTCGGAATCATGCCCGACGGCGGTGTGCTCGGCTGAGGCTGTCCCGACCGTGTCCGCCCACCAGTGGTCCCGGCCCTCGTGCCAGTCCACGTCCTGGCCGTTCCGCTTGACCACCACGACGTTCTGGACCGTGTGGCCGGCGCCGTTCCCTTCGAGTGCGAGGGCGGCGTCGACGGCGGGCTTCAGGGCGCTGGGCTTGCCGCGCCGGTAGGTGCCGTCCGCGGTGACCACGAGCTTGGCCTCGGCGTCCTCGATCCGGGACCGCAGCGCGTCGGCCGAGAAGCCGCCGAACACCACCGAGTGCACCGCACCGATCCGGGCACAGGCCAGCAGCGTGACGACGGCCTCGGGAATCATCGGCAGGTAGACGGCCACCCGGTCGCCCTTGGACACGCCGAGGGATTCGAAGGCGTTGGCGGCCTTCTTCACTTCCTCGGTCAGTTCCGCGTAGGTGTAGGAGCGGGAATCGCCCGGCTCGCCCTCGAAGTGGATGGCAACCCGGTCGCCGAGGCCGTTCTCCACGTGCCGGTCCAGGGCGTTGTAGGCCGCGTTGACCTCCCCGCCCACGAACCACTTCGCGAACGGCGGGTTGGACCAGTCCAGCGCCTCATCGAAGTCCTTGCTCCAGGTCAGCAGCTCACGGGCCTGCTTTGCCCAGAACGCCGGCCGGTCAGCCGCCGCCTCCTCGTAGACCTCCGCGCCCACCACGGCGTTGGCGGCGAATTCCTCGGACGGGGCAAACTTGCGGTTCTCATGCAGCAGGTTTTCAAGAGCATCGCCCTGCTGGCTGGGGGTGGCAGCGGTGGCCGTCGAGCCGGGGGTGTCCTGGGACATGGTGAACCTCATCATTCATCGATCTTTGCTGCGCGGTCCACCGGTCCCGGCCTTTGCCCGGCCGCACGGTGTTGGCCGCACGACGGAGGGCACCGGCCCGTTCCGGAAAACCGCAAAGAGCTGTTCCGAAACCAGACTAGCGCTTCCGGCATCGGCGCGTGGGCCGCGTCACACCGGGAGCCGTGAGCGGTGTCCATTTAGCGGTGAATGGTCCTTTGGCGCAGCTGTGCGGCTTCTGTGAGCACGCCGCGCCGCGGCCAGTCAGCTAGTGAAGCACCCTCCACTTGACTAGGCTGAGATGGACTCGTGACAGTGGCCGGGGGCAGCCAGACCGCTTGTGGTCAGGCTCCGGCCGTAGGGCGGAATCACGCAACGGACGCCAGTCCGGGCGCCGCCACGCTAAGGAGAACAGAATGAATCAGCAAAGCCAAGGCCAGCCGGGCCCGGCCCAAGCGCACAATGCTGCGCCGAACTTCATGAAGCAGCAGGGTGTGCGGAATGAGGCGGTAGCCGGACCCTTTACCGTCCGCGACCTGACCGTCTTCGGGGCCACGCTGGTTCTCTTTGTCGCATCACTGATTCCGATGTTCGCTGTGCGCTACAACCTGTGGAATCTGGGAAGTCTGTTCTTCCTGGGGCTCGGCGTGGTGCTGCCGCTCATTGTTGCCGCATTGTTTGTGGCCCGCAGGCTCGCCCCCGAGACGAAGGTCCGCATCGGCTCCCTGTCTGTGGACCAGTTCGGTTCCGTGGTGGCATCCTTCGCGGTCGGCTTCTTCTTCCTGTCCGTCGCCGGCGCCTACACCCCGAGCCTTCTCGTGGCGCTGATCGGTTCCCTCGTGCTGCTGGCCGCCACGGTGCTGGCCCGCTACATCCCGTTCTTCGCCGGGGACTTCCTGGACCGCGCCGAGGTGCCGGCCCACATCATGGCCCGCGACTCGGCCGTTCCGGTGCGCAAGCCCAAGGCGCCCAAAGAGGCGAAGCCGGCCGCCGTCAAGCCTGGCGGTGCTGCCGCCGGCGCGGTTCCGGCAGGTCCTGAAGCCCGCGGCGCCGCCTCCCCTGGTCCTGTTTCCTCTGGTCCGGCTACCTCCGGGCATGTTTCCCACGGCCATGTTTCCCACGGTGCGACGGCGGTCAGCCAGCCGGGACAGGGTACGGCCCAGGCCGGCACCGCCGGTGCCGTAATCCCCGGTGCCACAGCTGACATTCCCGGCGCGGCAGGTGCCGCACCGGGGACCGGCGTGTGGCCCGCAGCCAATGCGGCCAGCAGCGCCGCAGCATCCCCCGAAACCGGACCGGCCGCCGTCGTACCCTCCGCCCAGACCCGGGACGCCGCGGCGCAGCCGGCCACAGCGGCCGAGCAGACCCAGCCGAACCGAGCCCCCGTCTCCCCGGCAACCGGCGCACCGGCAGCCGGTGCGGAAGCTCCGGCGGCACAAGCTGCACCTGAAACAGCCGCAGCCCCGGCACCGGAAGCGGCCGGCGCCGCCGGCCAGGGTGACAAAGCTGCGCGGGCCGATACAGCTGCGCGGGAGGCAGAGGCGGCACGGGTGGCCTCTGCCACGCCTGCCACCGCCGTCCACCCGCGGGTGGACCTGCAGGAGCAGCAGCGGTCGCAGGAACCGATCGGCGCCACTGTGGACCCCTCGAGTCGGCCTGAGGAGTCCGAGCAGGAGCAGGTCCACGAGGCCTTCTGGTTCGCCGTCGCCCAGCACCGCACCGCAGTGGACGAGCGCACGGGCGCGCCGCTGTTCGGCATCGAACCCGGCGGCTGGGTCCTGGCCCTCGAGGACCGCGGGGACGAGTTCCTGGTCCAGCACACGGACGGCCGGGTGGGCGTCCTGCGCGACCTCAGCAACATCGAGCGCGGCTAGCGGCCGCCGTGGCCGATTCCGCTTCGCGCCGGCGCGGCACGCCGGGCGGCGCCGTGGTCCCCGCCCCCGCGGAAGTCTCCGTTGAGGCTTCCGCGGAGGTTCCGGAAGCTGCCGTACCGGAAGCTGCCGTGGCCGCCGGAAGCGGGCCGGCGGCAAGCAAGCCGGCCCGCTCCGGTGAGTCGCCTCTCGCCCTGAAGCGCCGCGCCCGCCGCATCAACCGGGCACTCGCCGAGCAGTACCCGTACGCCCACGCCGAGCTGGACTTCCGGAACCCCTTCGAGCTCCTCGTGGCCACGGTGCTCTCCGCGCAGACCACGGACGTGACGGTCAACCTGATCACGCCGCTGCTCTTCTCCCGCTACCCGGACGCCCGCGCCATGGCGGAAGCGGACACCGCGGAGCTTGAAGCCATCATCAAGCCGACGGGGTTTTTCCGGGCCAAGTCCAAGAACCTCCTCGCGCTGGCGAACCGGGTGGTGGACGAGTTCGACGGTGTGGTGCCCGGCCGGCTGGAAGACCTGGTGACGCTTCCCGGCGTCGGGCGGAAAACCGCGAATGTGGTGCTGGGCAATGCGTTTGGCGTCCCCGGCATCACGGTGGATACCCACTTCGGGCGCCTGGCGCGGCGCTTCGGCTGGACCGAGTCCGACGATCCGGTCCGGATCGAGTCCGACGTGGCGGAGCTGTTCGAGCCCAAGGACTGGACCATGTTGTCCCACCGCGTGGTGTTTCACGGCCGCCGGGTCTGTCACTCCCGCAAGCCCGCCTGCGGGGCGTGCGCGGTGGCCAACTGGTGCCCCAGCTTCGGCTCAGGCGAGACGAATCCCGCCAAGGCGGCGAAGCTGCTGAAATACGAACTCGCGCCCGGCAACGAGGAGCTCCTGGCGAAGCTGATGGCCGAGACGCACCGCGCCGCCGAGATCCGGATGGAATCGCAACGGAGGACGCCGTGACAGCGCGCCAGGACCTGGTGGACCTGGTCGAGTCCATCCGGGCAGGAACCGGGCCAGCGCGCAACCCGTACTGGCGCAAGCTGACCGTCGACGAGTCCGTTGCCCGAAAGGCCGCGGTCCTGATCCTCTTCGGAGCCCTGGACGATGTGCCTGCGGCCTCCGGCAAACCGCTGGCAGCTGCCGACCTGGACGTCCTGCTCCTGGAACGCGCCCACACCCTCGATGACCATCCCGGCCAGGTGGCCTTTCCCGGCGGCGGCATCGACGCGGGGGAGACCCCCGTGGAGGCCGCGCTGCGGGAAGCGGAGGAGGAGACTGGGCTGGACCCTGCCGGCGTCGAAGTGCTGGGTGCCCTGCCGGAGCTGGCCCTGCCGCGCGGAAACTTCCTGGTGACCCCGGTCCTGGCCTGGTGGGCTGCGCCGTCGCCGGTCCGGGTGGTGGACTACGGCGAGTCGGCCCAGGTTTTCCGGGTACCGGTCCGTGACCTGCTGGACCCCGAGAACCGCACCATGGCGGCCGTGACCCGCATGAACCAGACGTTCCAGAGCCCGGCGTTCACCGTGAACAGCCTGGTGGTCTGGGGCTTTACGGGCATGATCCTGAACGAACTGTTCGACCAGCTGGCCTGGGCCGTGCCATGGGACCGGACCAGGCTCCATCCGCTGGACCTCTAGGCTGCTTCTTCCCGGCGCAGCCGACGTGGCGTCAGTGCTGCGATTTCCGCAGATCCACCACCAGGCCTGTGGCCGCGTTTTCGCGCAGTGCGTTGATGCCCGCCACTACTCCCGAAACGCTCTTGAACCGCGGTGACTCTGCCACGATGTTCCCGGCCCCATCCATGAGCCGGAATTTGTAAGACTGATCGCTGTCCTGGTGAACTTCAAATTTGCCCGCCATTGGCGTGGAAACCCCCTGCTGATGCTTCGTCGCATGTGCCGGGCCAACTCGTTGCCACTGCCCGGCCACCATCGACCTTAGTGGTCCACGCCACACGAAGCGAACTACCCGCCGGTAAGTTACTCTTTACAACCGCGGATGCCGGAAGTGACGGATGTGACTTTTGTTTCCTGTCGGCAGGGGTTACTGTCCCGCTCCGGCCTCCGCGGAACCGTCGTGGGGCACTTTGGGGGTGCCGCCGTCGTAATGACGACGACGGGCCGCGTGTTGGATGCCAAAGTGCCCCGTTTCGGTATGGGCGGTGGCCGAGTTAACGGTCAGGGGCGGCTTCTATTTTGCGTTGTCGTAGGAGTCGACGACGGCGACGCCCACCGGGAACTCGACCGGAATGGGCCCGAAGAGCAGCTCCTTGGCAGCATTGGCGGCCTCCTCGATGGCGCGGATGCAGGCGTCCACGGCGGAATCCGGGGCGTGGACCATTACCTCGTCGTGCAGGAAAAACACGAGTTCCCCGGCCGCCGAACCATTGGCACGCATGGTGCGCAGCCGCCGTCGCAGTTCAGCGAGCCAGCAGGCGGCCCAGTCTGCCGCTGAGCCCTGGACCACGAAGTTGCGGGTGAAACGTCCGCGGGAACGGGCGATGGCATCCGCCCGGCGCTGCTCCTCCGCCGACGTGGACCGCTGGCTGCGGAACCACCGTTCCGACGGCGGCGGACTGCTGCGCCCCAGACGGGAGGTGACCGTGCCGCCGGCTTCGCCCTCGCGGGCTGCGCGCTCGACGAAGCCCACCGCCCGCGGGTAGATCCGGGCGAGCTGCGGCATCAGGCGGCCTGCCTCGCCGGAGGTGGCGCCGTACATGGCTCCGAGCAGGGCCATTTTTGCCTTGCTCCGGTCACCGCCGAATCCCCTGGCGGCGATCCCGGCATAGAGATCCTGGTCCCGGGCGGCCTCTGCCATGCTGGAGTCCTGCGCGAGGGCAGCGAGAACCCGGGGTTCCAGTTGCGACGCGTCCGCCACGATGAGCTTGTGTCCGGGGTCTGCGTGCACCGCGCCGCGGACCTGGCGGGGGATCTGCAACGCCCCGCCGCCGCGTGATGCCCAGCGGCCCGACACCACTCCGCCCACCACGTATTCGGGCCGGAACCGCCCGTTCCGCACCCACGCATCCAGCCATACCCAGCCGTTGGCAGTGTGCAGCCGCGACAGTTTCTTGTACGCCAGCAGGGGCGCGATGGCCGGATGGCTGGACCCCTTCAGCTCCCATTGCCGCGTCGACTTCACCTCGATGCCATTGCGGTGCAGGGCGCGCATCAGCTCCTGCGGGGAGTCGGGGTTCAGCGCGGGCGCGTTCAGCAGGGCCCTGAGCTCGGTGTTCAGGGCCTCAAGTTTGGCGGGCCGGTGGCCGAGCGGCGGCCGCGGCCCCAGGTGCTCGGCGAGGATTTGCTCGTGCAGCTCCTCGCGCCAAGGCACCCCGGCGTGCTGCATCTCGGCCGCCACCAGGGCGCTGGCGGATTCGGCGGCGAGGAGGAGCTGGAGCCGCTGCCTGCGGTGGCCGTCAGCTGCTCCGGTTGCTGTTCCGGTGGCTCCGGTTGTTGTTCCGCCGGCGGCGGCCAGGGCCTCCTGCTGGGCGGCATATTCGGCGCGCAGCCCGGCCAGGGTCTGCCGCGGTTCGGCGGCCGTGCCCGGGTCCTCGAAGAGCGCGCCCTGGTCGGCCGGCGGAGGGGGTGGCTGAAGCAGCCGCGGCGGCTGCAGCTCGTCGTCCTGTGTGAGCTTCTCGGCGTTTTTCGCGTACGGGGTGTGGGCCGTGAACTCGGAATGCGCCAGGATGGCGCCGCACAGGGAGAGGTCGTAGCAGCGCTCCACGTCCACGCCCGCTGCCAGCAGGGACGGGTACCAGTCCTGGGTGCGGTGCCAGATCCAGCGCGGGCGCCGCTTTTCGAGTTCGCGGACGACGGCGGCCAGCCCGGTTCCGCTGCCGGGTGCGGCTTCCGCTCCGGCGCGGGGCAGGCTGACGATCCGTGGCTTCGGATTGGCGGGGGAGGGGAGACCCGCTGCCGTGACTTCCTGTATGGCTGCGCCGTCAGGGTGGGCGGCGAGCAGCAGATACATGTATCCAATTCTGCCCTGCTTGCCGCTGCTCGCTGCGCCCGGCCTCTTGTCCTCCACGGCTGGCCGGGCTTTTCCCTATGGCAGCTGGGTGCCCGTTTTCCACATACACTCATCCGTCCCTGACGGCGGCCCCGTCTTTTGGGCACAGTTGCTGCATGAGCAGGCAACACGCCCGGAACCGGCGACTCCCATCAGAACCGGACAGCGCGCTGGTGGATGCTGCCGCGCCTGATACTGCACTGACGGCTCCGCCAGGGCGGGTACCTGCTTATGAGCCCGGAACCTGGCTCCCGGCTGACGGCGGCGACATCCTGCTCGTCACGGGCTTTGAATTCCTGCGCGGCGAAGTGGAACGGATTGTCGCGGCGGCCGGCGGACGCCTCCGGGTGGTGGACGATGTGGCGGAAGCCGCGCCATTCTGGGATTCCGCCGCCGACGTCCTGGTGGGCAGCGATGTCCGTGAACTTCCGCCCCGGCGCCGTGCCCCCGCCGTTCTCGTCGGCCTGAGCGGGGAAGGGGACACACTCTGGCATCTCGGCGCTGCCTTGGGGGCACAACGCGTCGCCGTTCTTCCCGACGCCGCAGCCTGGCTGGCGGAGTACCTCAGCAGGTCCCGTTCGCCGGAGGCCGGAGGACTGGTGCTCGGAGTCACCGGAGGCTGCGGAGGGGCGGGCGCCACCACCGCGGCGGCATGGCTCGCGCAGGCGGCGGCTGAACTGGGTGTCCGCGTTCTGCTGGTGGACGCCGATCCCTGGGGCGGCGGCCTCGAACTGGCCCTGGCGGCGGAGGAATCCCCAGGTCTCCGCTGGCCGGATCTGGCCGATGCCAGCGGCAGCATTGACCCGCAGCAGCTCGCGGACGCCCTTCCCGTCGCCGGCGGGTTTTCGTTCCTTTCCTGGCCCGGAACCCGGGAACGGCCGGCCCCCGTGGACCCGGTCACCGTGGGCGGCGTCCTCGACGCCGCACGGCGGGGCTACGAGGTGGTCATTGTCGACATCGGCCGCAGCGCCGAGCCGCTGCGCACGTTCGCCTGGGACTGCGACCGCCTCCTGGTTGTCGTCCCCGCCCAACTAAAGGCTGCGGTTGCCGCCGCGCGGCTGCTGCAGGAACTTCCTCCGGTCGAATCGGCCCTCGTCATCCGGGGCAAGGCCGGGGTGGCGCTGGACGCCGCGCTGGTCGCCGAATCCGTGGGGCTCCCCCTGCACGGCGTGATGCCCGAGGTGCGGGGCACGGCCTCTGCCACCGAGCTGGGCCGCCTGCTCGATCAGGGCAAGCGGAAGACCGTTCGGCGCTTCGCATCCTCGGTGCTGGGCCTCCTCGCCGGTGACCCACAGGCCGGTGACCTCCGGTGAGTGCCCATCTCGGAGCGCCCGGGGCCGGTGCCGCTGCCGGTGTCCGTGCCCCATCCGGAATGCCTGGTGCACCCGCATCCCGCGCGGCGCTCGCAGAGACTGCGGGGCGGCGGCGTGGGGCCAGGGTCCTGGACGCGGGGCTTCTGGAGACTGTCCGGGAGTCGGTCATGGCAGAAGCCGGGCCAGTGACCCCGTCGCGGGTGGCGGCGGCGGTGCAGGCCACCGGAAAGCTGCTGGGCACGGCCGGTTCCCTCGCCGCCGCAGAACGGATCAGCGCTGAGCTCAACGGCCTCGGGCCCCTGCAGCACCTTGTCCGGGATCCATCGGTTACGGACATCTTCGTTAACGCCCCGGACTCCGTCTGGCTGGACAGGGGACGCGGCATCGAAAGGACATCGGTGTCCTTCGCAGGGGAGACCCAGCTCAGGGCCCTTGCCGCCCGGCTGGTGGCATCGGGCGGCAGGCGGCTGGACGACGGATCGCCGTGCGTGGACGTGCGGCTGGAGGGCGGCTACCGGGTCCATGCCGTCCTGCCGCCCATCTCGGCGGCGGGCACGCTCCTCAGCATCAGGATCCGGCGGGAACAGGTCTTCACCATGGACGAGCTCCGGGACGGGGGCATGTTTGGGCCATTGGTTCAATGTGTACTCGAGCGCATGGTCGAGCAGCGGCTGAGTTTCCTGGTCAGCGGAGCCACTGGCTCGGGAAAAACGACCCTCCTGTCCACTCTGCTGGGGCTCTGCCACCCCGGGGAGCGGCTGGTTCTGATCGAGGACGCCTCGGAGCTGAACCCGGTGCACCCGCACGTGGTCTCACTGGAGTCGCGGCACGGCAACCTTGAGGGAGGCGGCGCCGTGGACCTCGGTGAACTCGTTCGCCAGGCCTTGAGGATGCGCCCGGACCGGCTGATTGTGGGGGAGTGCCGGGGATCCGAGGTGCGCGAACTCCTGACAGCCATGAACACCGGCCACACCGGAGGCGGCGGCACCATCCACGCGAACACGGCTGGCGCGGTCCCGGCCCGCCTCACTGCTCTGGGGGCGCTGGCCGGGCTCGGCCAGGATGCGGTCCGCCTGCAGGTGGCCAGCGCCCTTGACGTGGTGGTGCACGTGGCCCGGTCGAGGCAGGGACGCTATGTCGCGAGCATAGGCGTCCTGACCGAGCGGTCCGGTGGCCTCGATGTCGCCCTGGCTTTGGACATGTCAGCGGGGACGCCTGTTCCGGGGCCGTCCTGGGAGCTCCTTTCCCGGCGGCTTGCCCTCGATCCGGGTCTTGCCGTTGTCCCTGACGCTGTGCCCGATGGCGGCACTGAAAACCTCGGGGCCCGCAGGGCAGCGGCATGACCGCGGCCTTGATTGGTGCACTGGCGCTCGCCGCGTGGCTGGTCCTGGACCCGGCGCACGGGCTACGGCAGCGGGCGCGGAGTGCCTTCGGCGCTACATCTGGCGCCCGGGCGGGCCGAGGCGGCCGCTCGGCCACGCAGGTCCGGGGCGGGCATGGCCTCGGCAGGGGCCGACGCCAAGAGTCTTTCGTGTCCCTGACAGTTATGGTTCAGCAGCTGGCTGCCCTGCTGAAGGGCGGCCGGTCCCCGTCACGTCTGTGGGACGAACTGTGGCAGCTGTACGTGGAGCAGGGGCCTGCAGGGGACGGCGGACGCCGGCCGCGGCTCAGCCCCGGATCGGCGGCTGTTTTGTCGGCTGCCCGGGGAGCGGCCCTGCGGGGAGCGCCGGTAGCCGAGGCGATACGGTCGGCAAGTTCGGCCTCACGTCACGGAGCGGGAGGCCGTGAGCCGCGGATCTGGGGTGAGCTGGCGGCCTGTTTCGAGATAGCGTCCGCCAGCGGCTGTCCGCTGGCGGACGTTCTCACCCGCTTTGCCGCGCAGCTGGAGGTTGAAGACGACGCCGAGGCAGCCCGGCAGACGGCGCTCGCCGGACCGAAGGCGACGGTCGCGCTGCTGACGTGGCTCCCCCTGCTCGGACTGGGGCTGGGGGTCTGCCTCGGCGTGGACCCGCTGGCGATGTTGCTGGGCACACCGTTCGGGGTGGCTGCGCTGGTCGCAGGCATCGGATTGACCGTTGCCGGCCGCATCTGGTCCGCAAGGCTCGTGCGTGCAGCGGCCGGAGCGGCTGCGCCATGAGGACCCGCCGGCCCGGCTGCCCCTGCCTACCTGGCTGCCCCTGCTTCCCGGGCTGCCCTCGTTCGCAGGAGCAGCTCCATGAGTGAGCCGGTTCTGGCTGCTGCCTTCGTCTTCCTGGGGCTGGCGGCCGCCGCATGTCTCGCCTTTGGCGGAACTGCTCACGGAAGATCAAGGGTCCTCCGCCGGAACGGCCTCGTTACGGGCGACGGTAATGCCGACGGGGAACACGGCTCGCAGAGCCGGGCGGAACACATACCGGGGTTGCGCGACACCGCAATGATGCTGGAGCTGATTGCCGCCATGCTCCATGCCGGTGCGGGTATCGGTCGTGCTTTGGAACTGGTGGCCGCTGCAGCCTCACCCGAGTACGGCCGTGCCCTGCGTCCTGTCGTGGGAGCCATGGCCATTGGTGCCGACTGGGAGACGGCCTGGCGGAGTTCAGACGTGCGCTCGCCGGAGATACTGGCCCTGCGGGACGCCCTGGGCTTCGCCGCGCTGACGGGTGCGCCATCGTCATCCATCCTTTATGCCCAGGCCGCCAGAATGAGGCGGGAACGCTTCCGGGCCGCGGAGAAGCGTGCGGCTTCCCTCGGGGTCAAGCTGGTTGTTCCGCTGGGACTCTGTTCACTGCCCGCCTTCATCTGCCTGGGAGTCGTTCCGGTGCTGCTTGCACTTGTTCCTTCGGGCGGCTGACTTCCCCGGCCTCGCAACCCGTTTTGGTACGGGAGACTGAACTCTTTCTCCTCGGCCACAAACTCCTGCGCCACGTTGCAGGCGTAGCTGGCGCATTGCTTCCGTGGCGCCCCGCCGTACGTTGCCGCTTCCACATTTCTCACGGCGCGGGGGGCCTACCGCTTGCGATGCTGTCGCGGCTGCTGCAGGGCACTTTCCCTCCACAGGCGGCCGCCCTGGCTGCTTTTCCACTTAGGGAAGTTCATGCCTTACCGGTCCGGACAGCGGGCGGGAGAGTCGAATGCACCGGCAGTTCGCCGGAACTCCAGAAAGGAAATTCCATGTCCCTCAACCACCACACCCCGGGTGAAGCCGCCCGGCCCCTTCGTCAGGATTCGGAAGAAGCCGACGTGCTGGAGATCTACCCGGGTGCCAGCATGGCGCCGCGGGTGAAACCACGGCCGCGCAGGCGTCTCATGGGTTCGGAAGCCGGCATGGCGACCGCCGAATATGCCATCGCCACGCTGGCGGCGGTGGGCTTCGCGGGGCTCCTGGTGTTTATCCTGCGAAGCGACGAAGTCCGCGGATTCCTGCTCACCCTGATCCGTACGGCGCTGGCCCTGCCGTGAAACCCGTTCCGCAGACCCTGACGGCGGCCGGGCTTAAGTCCTGCCGGCAGCACAGGAGCCGTTCCGGAGAAGACGCCGGCAGCCGCGGGCAGGGGAAGGCCCGCGGCGCCGAGGGTAACCACGCGGACAGCCGCGGCGCCGTGACCGCGGAATTTGCGGTCACTCTTCCGGCGGTCCTGCTGCTTCTGGCAATGCTGCTGGCGGGGTCTGCGGCGGGAATCACCCAGCTGCGGCTTGAGGACGCGGCCCGGGCCGGCGCCAGGGCACTCGCCAGGGGTGAAGACCCTGCCGCCGTCGACGGGATCGTCCGCAAGCTGGCTGGCCCGTCGGCCTCGTCGGCAGTGGCTTCCGGCGGCGAATGGATGAGCGTCACGGTGTCGGACCGGGTTGCGGGGCCGGTGGGGCGCATGGTGCCGTGGACGCTGACCGCCAGGGCCGAGGCACGCAGCGAAACGGCGGCATCTGCGCCGTCTCCGGACGCGGCGCAACCGGCGCAGGCGGTACCGGCGGGGCGTGGCAGTACTGACGGGCAGTTCTTATGAGGCGGTTCCGGAAACAGCCCCTCGGCCAGCACAGGAGTCCCGTGTCCGATGCTGAATCCGAACGTGGATCGGGCACTGTGCTGGCTGTCGGCCTGGGCATGGTGGTTGTCATGGTCATGGCCTTGCTTCTCCTGCTGGCGCAGGCGTCGGCAGCGGCGTCCAAGGCCGCCGCTGCGGCCGACCTTGCTGCGTTGGCCGCAGCTGACGCTTTGCGCGGTGTGTCGGCGGGGGAGCCCTGCTTCGTGGCTGCCGGGGTCGCGGCCCGCCACAAAGCGACTCTCGTCAGCTGCACCGAGGGAGGGGACCAGTCCGTCGAGGTCAGCACGGAACTGGCCGCGGGGCCCCTCCTGGGGGTCGCGACAGGCCGGGCACGGGCCGGACCGCCGCCCTAAGTTTCGCGGGGCAGATTTCGTGGGCAGATAAGGCACCGTGCCCAGGCAGCCACAGCGCTGGAGTGTGCGGGCCTCTTCCAGTCTGGCTCCCCGCATCGGCGCAGACGCATTCGTGTCTGGACCGCGTTCCTCACCCGGAGCGTGTTCCTCATCTAGACCGCGTTCCGCGCCGGCGCACCAGCCCTGGAATCCTCCGGCGCGGCCGAGTCCCGGGCATCCTTCAGCAGGACATCGATCAGCGTGACGGCGGCATCCTTGTCCAGAGGGTTGTTCTTGTTGCCGCACTTCGGCGACTGGACGCAGGAGGGGCAACCTGATTCGCACTCACAGGCTTCGATCGCGTCCCTCGTGGCCGTGAGCCATGCCTTGGCTTTTTCGAAGCCGCGTTCGGCAAATCCGGCACCGCCGGCGTGCCCGTCGTACACGAAAATCGTCGGCACACCGGTATCGGCATGGAGCGCGGTCGAAACCCCGCCGATGTCCCAGCGGTCGCTTGAGGCCACGAGCGGGAGCAGGCCGATGGCCGCGTGCTCGGCAGCGTGGAGGGCGCCGGGGAACTGCGCTTCGATAAGTCCTGCACCTGTGAGCGACCGGTTCTCCACCTCAAACCACACCGCCTTCGTAAACAGGTCCCTGGCTCCGAGGTCCAGGGGTTCCTCGCCCAGGACTTCATTGGAAATCAGGGCCTTCCGCTGAAAGGAGATCACTTGCGTTGTGACCTTGACGTCGCCGAAGTGCACGGCAACGTCTCCCCACTGCGCCGTCCGCTGGGTCTCGAGGACCTCGATCTGCGTGATATCCCGCGCCGTCGTGTAGTAGTCGGGGTTGGCCCGGCGCACCACCACGCAGTGGTCATCCTCATTCAGGTCCTCCACCACGTAGCTGTCACCCTGATGGACGTACACGGCTCCGGTGTGGGCCTGGTAGTGGGTCTGCGGCGAATCCATCGTCCCCAGCAGGGAACCGGTGTCGGCGTCCACGATGCTCACCGGTCCGCCACCGTCGGCGCGGAGATTCACCATGGCCGCCGCGCTCTGGGGATGGGTCCAGAACCAGCCGGCAGGGCGCCGCCGCAGGTAGCCCTGGGCCACCAGCTGGCCGAGGAGTTTCTCCGCAGTGGTACCGAACAGCGGCAGCTCCGCCACGCCCAGCGGGAGTTCAGCGGCCGCGGCACAGAGGTGCGGGCCCAGGACATAGGGATTCGACGGGTCAAACACCGTCGCCTCGACCGACACGTCGAAGATGGCTTCAGGATGGTTGACCAGGTAAGTGTCCAAGGGATCGTCGCTGGCCACGAAGGCGGCAATGGCATCCTGTCCGGCGCGGCCCGCGCGGCCGATCTGCTGGAAGAGGGACGCCCTGGTGCCGGGCCAGCCCGCCACCAGCACCGCGTCCAGCCCCGAGACGTCGATGCCCAGTTCGAGCGCTGAAGTACTGGAAATGCCGAGGAGCTCTCCGGTCCGCAGCGCTCTTTCCAGGGCACGGCGTTCCTCCGGGAGGTAGCCGGAGCGGTAGGCCGCCACGCGCTGCGGCAGGCTGGGGTCGACTTCGTCCAGGAGTCGCTTCGTGATGGAGGAGATGGTTTCTGCGCCGCGCCTGGATTTGATGAACGCGATGGTCCGGATCCGTGAGGAGACAAGGTTCGCGAGAAGGTCGGCAGTCTCGGCCACCGCGGTCCTGCGTTCCTTGGCTCCGTTTTCGCCGCGTACCTCGGTGAGCGCAGGTTCCCAGAACGCCACCGTCGTGGACCCGTGCGGGGAGGAATCTTCCGAGACTCCCCGGACCGGTGCGCCAATCAGCCGGCCAAAGGACTTCTCGGGCTCGGAAGCAGTGGCGGACGCCGCGATAAATACTGGCCCGGCGGAGCTGCCATCGGCCGCATAGTAGGCACAGATGCGCCGCAGCCGGCGCATCAGGTTGGCCACATGGGAGCCGAAGACGCCACGGTAGCTGTGCGCCTCGTCCACGATCACGTAGCGCAGGCGCCGGAAGAACCCGGCCCACCAGGCATGGTTCGGCAGGATGCCGAAGTGCAGCATGTCAGGGTTGGCCAGAATGAAGTTTGCGTGGTCGCGGATCCAGCGGCGGGACGCCTGGTCGGTATCGCCGTCGTAGGTTTCCGCGCGGACGGTCGGCAGGTTCAGGGAGCGGATCGCCGAGAGCTGGTCCGCCGCCAAGGCCTTGGTGGGGGACAGATACAGTGTCACCGCGCCGTCGTCGTGGATTTTTCCGGGCTCGGACAGGACGCGTAGCTCCGAACGGTGAATCGCATCCAGCGCCGGCAGCTGGTAGGCCAGGGACTTCCCCGACGCCGTGCCGGTGGCGATCACCACGTGCCCGCCGCCGTGGGCGATGTCAGCTGCCCGGATCTGGTGCCGGTAGGGCTGGTGGATGCCGAGCTTGCCGTAGGCGGCGACCAGGTCCGGGTGGGCCCAGGCCGGCCACTGTTCGTGCACGGCGTTGCGCGCCGGGATGGTCCGCACATGCCGGAGCTGCTCCGGGTCCGGGCCACGGCCCAGCAACGGAATCAGCGAGTCATGGGGGTTCACCCCAATATTCTTTCATCCGGACAAAAATCGCCCGGCACTGAAAGGGTCAGACCACGGAGAGGTCCGCGCCCTCATCGGAGGCGGAGAGCATCAGCACATGGCACACCGAGGACCAGCCGAGATGTGAATACAGCTTCTGTCCGTCCAGGGAGGCCAGCAGGAGGCCGTCTTCCACATCGTGGGAAAACGCCTGCGCCGCCAGCGCCTTCATGATGAAGCTCCCCAGGCCCCGGCGCTGGAAGGCGGGTTCGGTCACGATCTTGTCGAACACCGCAGTGCCATTAATGACGGTCACGCGGCCGCTCACTGCCAGCGTCTCGCCCGAGCGTACTTCGGCGAAGTGGACACCGTCGGACTCCCACGTCTTCAGGGACAGTTCGTCGTCGGAGAGCCACGGGTCTTCCGCGTCCTGGGTTTCCATGTCCACGACCATCATGGCCTGGGAGGCTGACGTGGTGTTGAGGTTGTGTTGCTCGGCCAAGAGCTTGTACCGGGCCACGTCATTGGTCAGGATGGTCAGGATCCGTTTGGGGGCCTCGGCCGTCTTGGCCGCCAGGTCCGCGAACTCGGCATCTGTCGGATCGGATGCGAAGTATTCCCAGTCCCCGGTTGTGTCAGCACGCAGGGCGGCGGGGAACCGTCCCTCGGTTCGCGTTTCATAGCCCCGGCAACCAGCCCAACCGGCTACCCAGACTTCAAGCAGATGAGTGATGTCTCCAACCATGGCTTCTGGCGTCATGTGACGAGGGTATTCCAGCGCTGTCATAAGCAACAGGGCTTTGGCGCTTGCTTATGCAATTGTGATAGGGAGCTCTTCCACGGCCCGAATCCTGCCCCAGCGGCCAGCAAGTACCCTTAAATACGTGGCTTTGAACCGAATCGTGCTCTTTTACGGCTTTACTCCCATCGCAGACCCGGACGCTGTCCGGCTCTGGCAGCGCGCCCTCTGCGAAAAGCTCGGCCTGACCGGGCGCATCCTGATCTCCAAGGACGGCATCAACGCCACCGTCGGCGGGGAGATCGGGGCCGTCAAGCAGTACGTGAAAACAACCCGCGAATACAAAGGCTTCCGCGGCATCGACGTTAAGTGGTCCGACGGCGGGGCAGAGGACTTCCCCCGACTGAGCGTCAAGGTCCGCGATGAGATTGTTTCGTTCGGCGCTCCCGGCGAGCTGAAGGTGGATGAGAACGGCGTCGTGGGCGGCGGGACGCATCTGTTGCCCGAGGAACTCCACGAACTCGTCGACGCCAAAAAGGCCAGCGGCCAGGACGTCGTCTTCTTTGACGGCCGCAACGCGTTCGAGGCCCAGATCGGCAAGTTCAAGGACGCGGTGGTCCCGGACGTGGCCACCACGCACGACTTCATCACGGAACTCGACTCCGGCAAATATGACCACCTCAAGGACCAGCCGGTGGTCACCTACTGCACTGGCGGCATCCGCTGCGAGGTGCTGTCCAGCCTCATGGTGAACCGTGGCTTCAAAGAGGTGTACCAGCTGGACGGCGGCATCGTCCGCTACGGGGAAAAGTTCAAGGACCAAGGGCTCTGGGAAGGGTCCCTGTACGTCTTCGACAAGCGCATGCACCTCGAATTCAGCGAGGACGCCAAAACCGTCGGCGAATGCGTCCGGTGCCAGGCACCCACGAGCAAGTTCGAGAACTGCTCGAACCCCAGCTGCCGCACGCTCACCCTGTACTGCGCCGGCTGCGCGGCCGCCCCCGAGACTCTCCGTTGCCCGGACGGCTGCGCCGCCTAAGGGCCGTTGCCCAAGCACCGGAACGGCTCGCCCGGGGTAGCAACGTGCGTCATATCCGGCTGATCCGGTAGGCGAAATTGGCGTCCCTCCGCGCCTCGACCGTTACCCGTAGCACGGAGTCCTCCGACAGGTGCACCACATTGACTCGGGACGTGCCGCAACGCAGGCTCAGATCCACCAGGGCGAAGTCGGAATCGCGAATGGTGAACGCCACCCGCCGCCCGCTGCGGCAGGCGAGGGTGAGAGAGTATGTGCCGGCCGGCAGCTGCTTGGTGGATTCGGTCTTGCTCCGGCCCCTGGAAACGCTGCCGTAGCTGGTGTGGAAAACCTGCCCCTCGGCGTCGGGCAGTACTTCCTTCGCCCATGCGGTGAGCTCCGGGCCGGATACCGGCATGTTCTCCAGCGGATCACGGGGCACCACGGGATCCGTTACCACAGGCGCCGCGGCTGGAAGCTCGCCGCGGCCGTCGTCATAGCTGTACTCACAGCCGCCCAGGGCGGGGGCAGCCAGCACGGAGAAGAGCACGACGGCGGCTGCCGGCGCCCGCAGCGAAAGCGTGCGTTGCGCCCGCCCGGAAAAACGATGCGCGGAGGCCATCCGCACCGTGGGCATACCCCGACTTTAAGCCCGCAGGGGGCGACGGTACAGATGGCAATTCGGCCGGTTTAGCGCGCGGGAACCAGGTGGTAGGCGTACAGGAGCGGCGCGTCCACGCTGGAGGCGCTGATCTCCATCCGCCCGGCCTTCGGTACAGCGATCTTCGCGGTTTCGCGGCTGCCGTTGCAGGCGGCTCCGGCCTCCGTCAGTTCCTCGCCGGCGAGCGTCACCGCGAAGAACGCCTTGCCCCCGCCGTCGCACGTGATGGTCAGTGTGTAGTCTCCAGCCGGAACGCTGGCCGCTGACTGGACGATCCTGTTCCGGTTGAGGATCTTGCCGGAATCCTGCAGCACGGCCTGGCTGTCGGAAGGCAGCGCAGTTGCCCGCCACTGTGGAACATCGGCATTTTCGATTGAAACCATGGGGGAGCAGGCAGTGGCTGCCAGCATTATGGCGGCGGCTGCCGCCGTGCCCAGGGTGCGGGAAATCAGGGCACGGGAAACCAGGGGACAACGTTCAGCCATGACCTCAAACTTACCCGTTCGGGACGGTGCCGCTTTCCCTCCGGCCCTGCCTGCCCCGCTGCGAGACGACAAAAGAGACAAGTCTGTCTGCCTCGGCCAGCACCTTGGCCATGCCTGCGGAAGCCGCCACCACACGCTCGCCCCGTGACTCCAGGGTGACGGGAAAGCCGGCGGCCCGTGCCGCGGCGCCCGGCGGCGCCGCCGTCTGCGGGGCTGCCTGCCCGGCGGCTTCACGGTCCGGATGTTGCGGTTCCGGGACCGCGCGCCTGGCGCTTTCCTCGGACAGGGTCAGGGCATCGATTTTGGCGCCGCCGATCTTGTCCAGCAGCTCGTAGTCCTCGTCGGTGCACAGATCGCTGGCGGCCAGATGCTTCAGCGCAACCAGCCCCACGATCGCCCTGCTGAAGTCGCGCTCCATGGCAAGGTCGATGGCCCACTGCGTCCGCTTCCACCACTGGTCCCGCCGGTCCGCCTGCCGCCGCTGCGCGAGCGTGCGCCAGGCGATCCAGCCGGCGATGACGGCGGCCAGCAGCGGGGCGAATGCCGCCGCGTAGGGCAGCCAATCCGAAGCGGCCGCCACTGCCTGGGTTCCGAACATGGCCCAACTGTAACTTCCGGCGAGGACAATACTGAGGCGCCACCCGCGGCGGGGTTGCCATAGGGCGCGGGCACGGCAACCGCCGGGGGACCGGCACTGGCGCGGCCGGGAAATAGACTTGCCCGGTGACTGAACCAACGCACTTCACCACCGGCAACACTCCCGACGCACCGCGCAGCGACCATCCCGACCTCCTGCAGGCGCTGGCCGCGGACCTCCGCGAGGTGGGCTACACCCTGGAAGGAGTCGCGGAACTGCTGGGGGAGTCGGCCAACGCTGCCCTGGACCGGGACCAGCTCATCCCCGCACTGATCGTGACTGAAGAGGCAGCCGCCAGTGAGCCGCGCACCGCGGCCCTGGCCGCCGTCGTGCGTTTCTGGCTGTTGGCCGTTCCGCAGGAAGCCGAAGTGCTCGACGCCGCGCTGCCGCGGACCCGTGCAGCCGGCCTGGCGGCACTTGGGCTGGCAAAAATAACGGGGACCCAGGTGACCGCCGAAGCGGACCTGCGGCCCTACGGCTGGGACTCCGGCGACGGCGGTGTCGAGATCTGGGTGGCCAGCGACCTCGCCGCACACCAGCGGCCCGGGGTACTCCGGTACGACCACGTGCTGGGAATCGGGCAGGCGTCCACCACCCTCGTCCAGTCCACGATCCGGCGGCCTGCCGGCAGGGCGCTGGACCTGGGCACCGGCTGCGGCATCCAGACCTTCCACCTTCTGCAGCATGCCGGCCACGTCACGGCCACGGACGTCTCGGCGCGCGCCCTCGCGTTCACCCGCTTCAACCTCCTGCTCAACGCCGACGCGCTGGCCATTGATCCTGCGCGGCCGGCAGAGCGCGTGAGCCTGCGGCTGGGATCGCTCCTGGAGCCTGTTGCCGGCGAGGCGTTCGACCTCGTGGTGTCCAATCCGCCGTTCGTCATCACCCCGCGCACCGCCGGCGAGGCCGCGGCTGACCAGTTCACCTACCGTGACGGCGGACTGCCGGGGGACGACATCGTCGCGTCGCTCATCCGCTCGCTGCCCGATGTGCTCGCCCCGGGCGGAACAGCCCAGCTTCTGGGCAACTGGGAGATCCGGGAGGGCTCGGCCTGGGATGAACGGCCGCAGAGCTGGGCCGGCCCGGACACCGACGCGTGGTTCATCCAGCGCGAACAGGTGGGGCCGGAGCAGTACGCGGAGACCTGGCTGCAGGATTCCTCCGAAACCCGCGACCGCCGGCACTACCAGGATGCCTATGGCGCCTACCTGGCGGATTTTGCGTCGCGGAATGTCGAAGGGATCGGCTTCGGCATGGTGTTCCTGCGCCGGCCGGCCGCTGAACCGCGTATCCGCCGGTTCGAGGAGATCACCTACCCCATTGAACAGCCTGTCGGCCCGCATCTGGGTGCAGCGGTGGAACGGGCCGACTGGCTGGCCGAGCACGATGTTTCCGCCGCCCACCTGCTGGTGGCCGAGGACGTCACCGAGGAGCGGCACCAGCGCCCCGGCGCAGAGCATCCCGGTGTGATCCTGCTCCGCCAGGGCGCCGGGCTGCGCCGCACCAACCTGCTGAGCACCGAACTGGCCGGTTTTGTCTCTGCATGCGACGGCGAGCTGACCGCCGGGCAGATCATCGGCGCCCTTGAGGCGCTGCTGGGCGGGACGGAGGAGTTCGACGGCGACGCCTTCCGGCGCGGGCTGCTCGCCGAGGTGTCCAACCTGGTCCGCGACGGATTCCTGCTGCCCGCAGACCCGGCCTGACCCGTCCGCAAACGCAAAGCGCGAACGCAAAGCGCGAACCGAAGCGCGAACGGACAGTTGTGGCCCCAAATCCCTGCGGATCTGGGGCCACAACTGTCCGTTCGCGCTTGACGGTGTCAGTTAAGGAGTCAGTTAATGTGGGCGCGCTGCATTCCGGGAGCGGGCACGTCGATGGTGAAGCCGCACATGCAGCGGTAGGTCACGGCGTCGGCTGCGCCCACGGCCTTCATCGAGCGGATCAGGCGCTGGCCATCCACCCTGATGGCCATTTCCAGGGAGAATTCCTGATCCAGCCGCTTCATGGGCCGCCGGCAGTGCCGCGGGGCGCCGGTGCCGGCCAGCAGCGAGTTGCGGGAGGCTGCGCCCGTTTCCAGGCTGGCGTCCGCCAAGTGGCCGGCGGGCTGGGATGCCGGCGTCAATATGTCTTCGTCGAGGGTAATCATGGTCTTCCTTTGGGCTTTTCACGGGGCTGCCATCGGTGGCCGCCCCGCCGCGAAACTGCTTGCGGGAGGTCTGCTTACGGAAGTAAGCAAAGCATGCTTACTAATTCCGGGGCAAACCGGACGGCTGTGGCGGGCGGATATCAAGCACTTCTTTCAGAGCCCTGGCCGCCTGCGTAGACTGAAGAAATGAGGACTGACAGGCCGTCGCCGGAGCCGCCGCAAACCCCTGCGGCCGCGGTTGAAGCGGCTGCGCCGGAACCGGAATCCGCGGCTGCGGCGGGACCCGAACCTGCGGGTGCGCCGCGGCGCAGGAACCGGCAGGAAAAGAAGGTGGAAATCACCGATCCCAAAGCGATCCGCGCGCTGGCCCATGCCGCCCGGCTGGAGGTCATCTCCGAGCTGTACTCCACACAGTCCAGCCGGACAGCAACCGAACTCGCGCAGCAGACCGGGCTCACTCCCAGTGCCATGAGCTACCACCTCCGCGCGCTGCAGAAGTGGGGCATCGTCATCCCGGCCGAGGCGTCGGACGATGCCCGTGAACGCCGGTGGAAAGCGGCGGGCACGGACTTTGCGATCAACTCGGGTGGCGCTGTGGCCGGCCCGGACTTTGCCGTGATCGACATCGAACTTGATGCGTTCCGGCGCCGGGCCAGCGCCTACGCCCGCGCCCGGGACGAACATCGCCAGCGCGGCGGGGCGGAGGAGGCGCCGCCGGCTGTGCTGCTCGCCAGCAACCTCCTTTACCTCACGGCAGAACAGCGCGGCGAGCTGACGGAAAGGGTCTTTGAGCTGCTCCGGGGCTATGAACTGGAGGATCCCACCAGCATTCCGCCGGGTGCCGAGCGGATTGCCACCATGTGGTCCATGATTCCCGATGACCGCACACTGCCGGAGCCGTGACGGGGGCCACCGTTTTCCACATGACAGCGCAGAATTCTGCAAAATATGGTGAACTAGGCCAATATGGGCTGATCTGCCCGAGCAATCTTTTTCTGTAGGAGCACTGTGCCAAGCAAGGCCAAAACCGGCAAGAAACTCGTGATTGTGGAGTCTCCGGCCAAGAGCAAGACCATCGCCAAGTACCTGGGCGAGGGCTTCATCGTTGAGGCCTCCATCGGTCACATCCGCGACCTGCCGCAGCCGTCCGAGCTCCCCGCGGACCTGAAGAAGACCTCCCTGGGCAAGTTCGCCGTCGACGTCGAAAACGACTTCAAGCCCTACTACGTCGTCTCCCCGGACAAGAAGAAAAAGGTGGCCGAGCTCAAGGCCCAGCTCAAAGACGCCGACGCGCTCTATCTCGCAACCGATGGGGACCGCGAGGGCGAAGCCATCGCGTGGCACCTCCTGGAGGTCCTGAAGCCCAAGGTCCCCGTGTACCGGATGACCTTCGGCGAAATCACCAAGGAAGCCATCCACCGGGCCATGGACAACCTGCGCGACGTCGATGCCGCCCTGGTGGACGCCCAGGAAACCCGCCGCATCCTGGACCGCCTTTACGGCTACGAGATCTCCCCGGTGCTGTGGCGCAAAGTGGCGCGCGGACTGTCCGCCGGCCGCGTGCAGTCCGTTGTCACCCGCATGGTGGTGGACCGCGAACGGGAGCGCATGGCGTTCAAGGCCGCGTCCTACTGGGACCTCACCGGGCAGTTCGGGGCGGACGCCGGCTCCTTCAAGGCGAAGCTCGCCGCCGTTGACGGCGCCAAGGTCGCCACCGGCCGGGATTTTAACGACGACGGCGAACTCACCTCGCGCAATGTGGCGCACCTGAACGAGGAACTCGCCACCTCCCTGGCAGCCGCCCTGCAGGACGCCGATTTCCGCGTCCGCTCGGTGGACACCAAGCCGTACACGCGCCGCCCGGCGGCGCCGTTCACCACCTCCACGCTGCAGCAGGAGGCCGGCCGCAAGCTGCGGTTCTCGTCCAAGAGCACCATGCAGATCGCCCAGCGGCTGTACGAGAACGGCTACATCACCTATATGCGTACGGACTCCTCGGCGCTGAGCGACGAGGCCGTCACGGCCGCCCGCCGCCAGGCTTCCGAGCTCTACGGCCCCGAATACGTGCCGCAGTCGCCGCGTGTCTACACCAGCAAGGCCGCCAACGCCCAGGAGGCCCACGAGGCCATCCGTCCCGCCGGTGACTCCTTCCGCACCCCGGCCCAGGTTGCCCAGCAACTCAGCGGCGACGAGTTCCGGCTGTACGAACTGATCTGGAAGCGCACCGTCGCCTCGCAGATGGCCGACGCCAAGGGCTCCACGGCCACCATCCGGCTGGGCGCTCTGGCCACCGACGGCCGCGACGCCGAATTCTCCGCCTCCGGCACGGTCATCACGTTCCCCGGCTTCCTGGCCGCCTACGAGGAAGGCAAGGACGAAAGCCGCGGCGACGACGATTCCGACGAGGGCCGCCGGCTGCCGAACGTCGCGAAGGGCGACGGGCTGTCCGCCTCCGACATCATCGCCGTCGGGCATGAGACCTCGCCGCCGCCGCGCTACACTGAAGCTTCCCTGACGGCCGAGCTGGAGAAGAAGGGCATCGGACGCCCGTCGACCTACGCCTCCACGATCTCCACTATCCAGGACCGCGGCTACGTGCGGAAGCAGGGCTCTGCCCTGGTGCCGAGCTGGATCGCCTTCTCCGTGGTGCGGCTCCTCGAACAGCACTTCACGGATTATGTGGATTACGAGTTCACTGCCGACATGGAAGGCGACCTGGACAAGATCGCCAACGGCCAGGCCGTGGGTGCCGCCTGGCTCAAGCACTTCTACTACGGCGAGGACACCGATCCCGGCCTGCTGAGCATCGTGAACAACCTGGGTGAGATCGACGCCCGGGAGATCAACTCCGTGCCCATCGCCGACGGCATCACGCTGCGGGTCGGCAAGTTCGGGCCGTACCTGGAGAGCTCGCTGCCCACGGTGGACCCCAAGACGGGTGAAGTGGTGGAGTCCGCCCGCGCCAACGTCCCGGACGATCTTGCCCCGGACGAGCTGACGGCCGAGAAGGCCGTGGAGCTCATGGAAACCGCGGCTCCCGAGGAACGGGTCCTGGGCGCTGACCCGCACACCGGGCACACGGTTGTAGCCAAGAACGGCCGGTACGGCGCCTATGTCACCGAGATCATCCCCGAGATGACCGAGGAGCAGCTGGCCAGCCTGCCCGTGGAGTACTACAAGAACGGCAAGCCCAAGCCGCCGAAGAAGCCCGTCAAGGCCAAGCCGCGCACCGGTTCGCTGTTCAAATCCATGACCGTGGAATCTGTGACCCTGGACGAGGCGCTGCAGCTGATGAGCCTTCCGCGCGTGCTCGGTGAGGACGCCGAGGGCAACCCGATCACGGTGCAGAACGGCCGTTTCGGGCCGTACCTGAAGAAGGGCACGGACTCGCGGTCCATCGGCTCGGAAGAGGAAATCTTCACCATCACGCTGGAACAGGCATTGGAGATCTACTCCCAGCCCAAGCAGCGCGGTGCCCGCGCGGCCGTGCCGCCGCTGGCCGAATTCGGTCCGGACCCGGTGTCGGAGAAGAACATCGTGGTGAAGGAGGGCCGCTTCGGTCCGTACATCACCGACGGCATCACCAACATCACGGTGCCCCGCAGCACGTCACTGGAGGAACTGACCCGGGAACGCGCCGTCGAACTTCTGGCCGAAAAGCGGGCCAAGGGCCCGGTCAAGCGCACCACCACGCGCAAGGCCCCGGCCAAGAAGGCTGCCGCGAAGAAGTAGGGGCTGGGGACGAATTGCTTCGCGCCGGGCATCGTGGTCGAGTAGATACATGACTGAACAGCCGGAACCCGCAGACACCACGCCGCTGAACGACCTCGAGGAGAAGCTGGCCCGGGGCGGCCATCCGGACGCCGACCCGGTGGACGTCATCCTGTCGTTCCTCAACAACGAGGTCTACATCATCAGCTCCGACACGCTCGAGGGCGAGGACTCCCAGGTGGAGCCGCTCGTGCTGGGCAACGCGGACGGCCAGCCGGTCCTGGCCGTGTTCTCGCACCCCAGCCGGGTGGACGCCCAGTATCTCGAGGCCGCTCCCAACGTGCTCGGCACACAGGGCGCGGCGATCATCGCCAACATCGGCGATGAGTTGGGCATGGTGATCAACCCCGGCGCGGCCTATGGTTTCGAGATCAATCCCGAAGGCATCGCCAACATCAAGCGCGACTTCAAGCGCGCCGACGAGGTGGACCCGAACCCCGCAGGGCTGGAAGGCGAGTAACTCCGGCCGGCTCTCCGCAATCCCGGCGGACAGCAAGGGTGCGGGGCAGCGCGGACAGCAAGCCGATGGGCGCAATGTGGATGTGCGCAATGTAGGCGTCGGGTTGCGTCCGCTGTGCCGGCGGGAGGAATAATGGCAGGATGCGGCTAGGCGTCCTCGACATCGGTTCCAACACTGTCCACCTCCTGCTGGTGGACGCCCACCCCGGCGCACGGCCTGTGCCCTTCGCCTCGCACAAGCGGCCCCTGTCGCTGGTGCAGTACCTCGATGCGGACGGCAACATCACGGACGCCGGCCAGCACGAGCTCACGGAGTTCGTGCTGGAGGCCTGGGAGTTCGCGGCCCGCCACAAGGCCGAAGACCTGCTGGCATTCTGTACGTCGGCCATCCGCGAGGCCACCAACGGGCCCGCGGTCCTGGCCCGGGTCAAGCACGAAACCACGGTGACGCTGCAGGAGCTCACGGGCAGCGAGGAAGCGTCCATGACCTTCTTCGCCGTCCGACGCTGGTATGGCTGGGCCGCCGGCACCGTCCTGAACTTCGACATCGGCGGCGGTTCGTTTGAAATGGCGCTCGGGCAGGACGAGCTGCCGGAACTGGCCACGTCCGTGCCCCTCGGCGCGAGCCGGCTGACCCGGGACTGGCTGCATGAGGACCCGCCGTCGGCGAAGAGCGTCAAGGAACTGCGCCGCTACATCCGGGCGACCCTCAAGCCGGTGGTCCGCAGCTTCAACGAGGTGGGCAGGGCGAACGTCGTGGCCGGCACCTCCAAGACCTTTCGTTCCCTGGCGCGGATCGCCGGGGCAGCCCCCAGCGCTGCTGGTCCCTACGTGAAACGCGACCTGAACCGCACAGACCTGGGCATTTGGGCGCAGCGGATTTCCGCCATGAAGTCCGAGGACCGGCTCCACCTGCCGGGCGTCTCCGAGGCCCGCGCCAACCAGCTCCTTGCCGGTGCGCTGGTGGCCGAGGCGGCACTGGAGCTTTTTGAGTACAAGAAAATCAAGATCTGCCCATGGGCCCTGCGCGAGGGCCTCATCCTCCGGCGCCTCGACCAACTGGTGTTCGACGGTCCGCTGGAACCCGCCCCGCACGTGGGCATCCAGCAGGCCTCCGCTCTGCCTGCGCTTTAGGATTCACCGGCGTCTTAACACGTAGCCGGGGGCGCCTTAACGAGTGAGCGCCGGCCGGTTACGCAGAAGAAGCTGGGGGGAACGCTTCTGCAACCGACCGGCGCCGCGCCGGCCCCGAAGGACCGGTTCCATCACTCGCACCTGTGAGGCGTTTACGACTCTAGCGACGCAACATGGGTGTTCCTGGGGAGCTGCCTGAATGCCCGCTGGGAGCCAGTCCATGTGAGGCACCCGGCCCGGCGGAGGGTCCCTAAAGCAAAGACACCGACGGCCTGCTGCAGAAAAATGGGCAAAACCACTGCAGAACCGCCGGTGCCTGACAAGCATCCCCATGCTTGCTTCATCACTCGCACCCTCAATGAGGTACTACCTAAGTTAGGGGCCCAAGGTGTGTGAATGCTCCGACAAACATGTGAGCTTCCTGTGAATGGGCGGGCTCCGGTGACTGGACGCCGTCTGCATCGGCAGCGCTGAACTGCAATGATGGACCAATGAGCAACCGAATCGCATTCCTTGGCTGTGGATCAATGAACGAGGCCATTTTGGGCGGCCTGCTGGAGGGGGGCATGGATCCCATGGAGATCGTGGCCACCGTCCGCCGCGCGGAACGTGCAGCGGAGCTGGCGGAACGGCACGCCGGCATCACGGCCATCGCCGGCAGCGAAGAACCTGACAACAACAAGCAGGCCGCGAAGGCTGCAGGCATTGTCATTCTCGGCGTGAAGCCCGTGGGTATCGCCGAGCTCGCCCGGGAAATCAGTGACTCCCTTTCCCCCGATGCGATCGTCATTAGCGTTGCTGCCGCCGTCTCCATCGCCCAGCTCGAAGCCGCGCTGCCCGCTGGTCAGCCGGTGATCCGGACGATGCCCAACACCCCGGCGAAGCTGGGCCGCGGCGTGGTCTCGGTGTCTCCCGGCACCAACTGCACGCCCGAGCAGCTCCAGCGGGCGAAAGACATCCTCGGCGCCGTGGGGACCGTCGTCGAAATCCCGGAGGAGCAGGTGGACGCCCTCAGCGCCATCAGCGGTTCCGGTCCGGCCTACGCGTTCTACCTGGCCGAGGCCATGGCCGCCGCCGGCGTCGAACTCGGCCTTGACCAGGAGCTGGCGCTCTTGCTGGCACGCGAAACCGTGGCGGGGGCCGGCCTCATGCTGGCCGAACCCGGCGCCGAACCCAGCGCCCTGCGCAAAGCCGTGACCAGCCCCAACGGCACCACCGAACGGGCCATCGCAACCTTCGATGACCGCGGCATGCCGGCCATCATCGCCGCAGGCGCCCGCGCCGCGGCTGACCGCGCGGCCGAGATCACCAAGCAGCTCGGCTAGTCCCCACCCGCACCCTAACCTCGCAAGTCCGCACTGCTCCCAGCCCCGCAGGCTCGGTCAGGGAACCCTGCGGGCGTGGGCCCCCTACGGCCGCGCGGCGAACCGTTCCAGCAGGTCCACGTGGCCGGAGACGATCAGCATGTCGCGGGCGGACACCTTGGTCTCGGGCCGAGCGTAGGTGAAGTCTTCACCCGGGGACTTCACGCCCACGATGGTCACGCCGTACTTGGACCGCACCTTGGACTCGTCCAGCGTGAAACCTACTGTTTCACGCGGGGGATACATCTTGACGATCGCGAAGTCGTCGTCGAACTCGATGAAGTCCAGCATGCGCCCGGAGACCAGGTGCGCGGCGCGGACGCCGGCGTCGGCCTCGGGGTAGATGACGTGGTTGGCGCCGATGCGGGTGAGGATTTTGCCGTGCGACGGCGTGATGGCCTTGACCCACAGGTGCTCGATGCCGAGGTCCACCAGGTTCACGGTGATGAGCACCGAGGACTCAATGGACGTGCCGACGCCGACGACGGCAGAACTGAACTCCTGCGCACCCAGCTGGCGCAGCGCGTCGATGTTGGTGGCGTCCGCCTCCACCACGTGGGTCAGGAGGGGGGCCCACTTCTGGACGAGGGACCTGTCGCGCTCGATGGCCAGCACCTCGCGTCCCTGCTTCACCAGCTGCTCGGCCGTGGAGGAGCCGAAGCGGCCCAGCCCGATCACCAGTACCGGTGCGTTGTGGGCGGGGCGGGCGGGGGCACCTGAGGAATTAGCCAATGATGGGCCTCTCTTCCGGGTAGTGGTACAGCTGGCTGCGCTGGCGCAGTGCCAGGGCAGCGGCGAGGGTGACGGTGCCGACGCGGCCGGCGAACATCAGGGCGGACAGGACATACACGCCCGACGGCGGCAGCTCGGCGCTGAGGTTGGTGCTCAGGCCGACAGTGGCAAACGCCGAGATGGTTTCGAACAGCACCCGGTCCAGCGACGCCCCGCTGATCTGCAGAAGCAGGAACGCGGACGCGGAAACCAGCGTGGCACCTGCCACGATCACCGAGATCGCCACGCGCATGGTCCCCTCGGGGATGGTGCGGCCATAGACCTTGACGTCCGCGTCGCCGCGGGCCTCGGCGATGATGGCCAGGAACATGACGGCGATGGTGGTCACCTTGATGCCGCCGGCCGTTGAAGCCGAGCCGCCGCCGGCGAACATGAGGGCGTCCGTCAGCAGCATGGTGGTGGATTCCATCTGGTTCTGGTCCACCAGGTTGAAGCCGCCGGAGCGGGTCATTACGGAGGCGAAAAGGGAGTGCGTGATCTTGTCGCCCAGGCTCATGCCGCCGATGGTGCGGGCGTTGTCCCACTCCATGAGGGCCCACAGCACCGTGCCGGCAGCGAGCAGGATAAACGAGACCTGGATGGTGAGCTTCGTGTGCAGGTTCCACTTGTGCCAGTTCAGCCCGTTCTGCTGCAGGACCATGACCACGGGGAAGCCCAGGCTGCCCAGGAACACGCCCAGCATGAGGGGGATGAGGATCCAGAGGTCTGTTTCGTAGGGGACGATGCCGTCCGAGTGCGGGGTGAAGCCGGCGTTGTTGAAGGACGAGATGGCGTAGAAGACACCGTGCCAGACGGACTGCCAGAACGGCTCGCCGAGGACCATGAAGCGCGGGATCAGGGCGATCGCGAGGGCGGCCTCGATGACCACCGAGGTGGTGATGACGATCCGCAGCAGCGTACCCACCTCGCCAAGGCGGCCGGCGTTCATGGCCTCCTGGGCGATGAGCTTGCCGCGGACACCAAGCTTCTTGCTCACCATCAGGGCCAGCAGCGAAGCCAGGGTCAGCGTGCCGAGGCCGCCGACGAAGATGCCGATCAGAATGATGAGCTGCCCGAAGAAGGACCAGTGCACGGCGGTGGACACCACGGTCAGGCCCGTGACGCAGACAGCCGAGACGGCGGTGAAGAGGGCCTGGTGGATCGGGGTGAAGTCGCCGGTTGCCGAGGACGCGGGCAGCGACAGGAGGCCGGTGAAGAGGAGGATGACCACCACGAACGCGCTCAGGGCAAGGCGGGCCGGCGACGTGTTGGCGATGTCGTCGATGAAGTCACGGATGCCCGTGAATATCCAAAGGCCCTCGCGCTCCGGCGCTCCGGGGTGCCAGTTGGCCGGGCTTTTGGACCTCGACTGGCTTTGGGTCATGTGCGGCTGTTCCTAGGTTGACTCTCTGCTTCCTCAAGTAGTAAACCACTAAACCCCGGGCCAATGGCCGGGTCGGGAGCGAACCTGGCTCGGGTAGCCTGTGAGTGATGACATTCCAGTCCGGACTCAGCCTCCCCGCACTGCCAACGACGGTGGTGTGGGACGCCGCCATGACGGCGTACAACTTCGGCCCCGGCCACCCGATGGCGCCCGAGCGCCTGGACCTGACCGCCCGGCTGGCCCGGAGCCTGGGCCTGCTGGACCTTGACCACGTCACACTGTCGGCCCCGGACGTGGCCGGCGACGGCGAGCTCACCACCGTCCACAGCGCCGACTTCGTGGCTGCCGTCCGCCGGGCCAGCGACAACCCTGCCGCCGCGGACGAGTCCTACGGGCTCGGCACCGAGGACGATCCCGCCTTTGCCGGCATGCACGAGGCCGCGGCCCGGCTGGCCGGCGGCTCGCTCCTCGCCGCGAGTACGATCCTGGACGGCTCGGCCGTGCGGGCTGTGAACTTCGGCGGCGGGTTGCACCACGCCTCCCGGGAGCGCGCCAGCGGCTTTTGCGTCTACAACGACGCCGCCCTGGCGGTGCGGAAACTGCTCGACGGCGGCGTGCAGCGCGTGGCATATATCGACGTCGACGCGCACCACGGGGACGGGACGCAAAGCATCTTCTGGGACGATCCCCGCGTCCTCACCATCTCCCTCCACGAGACCGGCATGACCCTTTTCCCCGGGACCGGCTTCGCCAACGAGATCGGCGGTCCCGAAGCCCTGGGGAGTGCCGTGAACGTGGCACTGCCGGCGGGAACGGGCGACGCCGGCTGGCTGCGGGCCTTCCACGCCGTGGTCCCGCAGCTCGTGGGCGCCTTCGGGCCCGACGTCATCGTCAGCCAGCACGGCTGCGACTCCCACCGGCTCGATCCGCTGACCCATCTCAGCGTAAGCGTGGACGGACAGCGCGAGGCCGCCACCGCCGTCGCAAATCTCGCCGCGCGGTACTGCGAAAACCGCTGGATCGCCACCGGCGGCGGCGGATACCACATCACCGGCGTGGTGCCACGGACCTGGAGCCACCTGATCGGCATCGCCGCGAACCGCCCGGTGCCGCTGCGGACCCCCGTGCCCGGGGCGTGGCGGACCTATGTGCAGGAGCGCTACGGCGTGGACACCCCCGAGAGCATGGGCGATGACGCCGATGTCTGGTGGCGCTCGTGGGAGGTGGGCTTCGACCCCAACGACGACGTCGACCGCACCGTGATGGCCACCCGCAAGGAAGTCTTCCCGCTCCACGGGCTCGACCCCTGGTTCGACTAGTTCTTCACGGGAGCTGACGCCCGCGAAATAGTAGATGCCATTAGGCGTATATGTCGCTAGGGTGGGTCTCATGGTGACAGACGACGTATTTGCCGTCATTGCTGAGGCAACGCGGCGGGACATTCTCGTGTCCCTCCAGGCGGGGGACAAAGCTGTGGGGGAGCTGGTCGAGGAGCTCGCGGCGAGCCAGCCCACCATCTCCAAACACCTCAAGGTCCTGCGGGAAGCAGACCTCGTCAGCATGCGCGCCCAGGGCCAGAAGCGCTACTACGCGATCAACACCAAGCCGCTTGAGGGGGTCGCCAGCTGGCTTGAGACGTTCGACGTCGGACGCGCGGCTTCCGCCGCAGCGTCACCGGAAGCCGCAACACAGCAGGCCGCAGCACAGCGTGCCGACGAAACCCAGACCGGCACCGCCCGGACTGCGGCGGGCGCCGGAAGCCCCGCCGCCGCAGCCGCCGCGGCCTCGGCCGGCGTTGCCGGCCCGGCCGCCGAGGTCCCGGACGCGTTCGCTGCTGCCGTCGCGGCACCCGCTGGCGGCACGCCGGAGGCCGCAACCCACGCGCCCGGGCGACCGTCGAGCGGACAGCTGAGTCCCGCCGTCGTGGTTCCCGGCGGACAGGTGGCCGGAAGCGCCGGCCAGGACGACACCGTCCCGCAGCAGATCGGCCGCACCGTAGGCCGCGCCGCGACGAAGGCCGCCGACCTGCTGGCCAACCTGCCCAAGTTCGGCCGCAAAAAGTAAACCTCTCCCAACTGGCTCGCATTTGTTGTCGTTTTGACGCCCCAGAACGACAACAACTGCGAGCCAGTTGGGTAGCCCCAGGTTACTTGCCGAGGATCCGCACGTGGTCCGGGGTCAGCTCGGAGATGCTGCTGACGCCGAGGAGGGCCATTGTGCGGGCCATGTCCTTCTCGAGGATCTGCAGCACGCGGTCAACCCCGGCCCGGCCGCCCGCCATGAGCCCGTACAGGTAGGCGCGGCCGATGAGCGTGAAATCTGCGCCGAGGGCCAGCGCGGCGATGATGTCCGCGCCGCTCATGATGCCCGTGTCCAGCATGACCGCGGCATTGCTGTTGTCCGCCTTGAGTGCCTTCGACACCTCGGGAAGCAGGTGGAAGGGGATGGGGGCACGGTCGAGCTGGCGGCCGCCGTGGTTGGACAGGACGATGCCGTCGGCGCCGTGATCCACCACCTTGCGGGCGTCCTCCACGGTCTGGATTCCCTTGACCACGAGCTTGCCCTTCCAGGTCTCGCGCAGCCAGTCCAGGTCCTCGAACGTGAGGGTGGGATCGAACATGGAGTTGATGAGCTCCGCCACCGTGCCCGTGTACCGGGAGAGCGAGGCGAAGGTGAGCGGCTCGTGGGTGAGGAAGTTGAACCACCAGGCAGGGCGGTAGGAGGCGTCGAGCACGGTCTTCAGCGTCAGCGCCGGCGGAATGGTCATGCCGTTGCGGACGTCACGCAGCCGCGCCCCCGCCACGGCCGTGTCAACGGTGACCATCAGGGTGTCGTTGCCGGCCCTGGCCGCGCGCTCGATCAGTTCGAGGGAGCGGTCCCGGTCCGTCCACAGGTACAGCTGGAACCAGTTCCGGCCGTTGGGTGCCGCGGCGGCCACGTCCTCGATCGACGCCGTGCCCATCGTGGAAAGCGTGTAGGGGATGCCCGCGGCCTCGGCGGCCTGGGAGCCGGCGTATTCGCCTTCGGACTGCATCATCCTGGTGAAGCCGGTGGGGGCGATGCCCACGGGAAGCCGGGAAGGCTTGCCCAGAATGTCGGTGCTCAGGTCGATGCTGGACACATTCCGCAGGATGCCCGGGCGGAACTCGATGTCCAGGAACGCCTCGCGGGCCCGCCGCAGGGTGATCTCGCCCTCCGCCGCGCCGTCCGTGTAGTCGAAGGGGGCCTGCGGGGTGCGGCGCTTGGCGATGTCGCGCAGTTCCCATACCGTGCTGGCGCGCTTGAGCCGGGCTTCCTTGCTGAACTGGGGCTTCTTGAACTGCATCAGCGGGGCCAGGTCCGAGTACTTCGGGATGCGGCGCTTCAGAGCGGCCGGAACGGCGGCGGTCCCCGCGGCGACCGGGACGGGGACGCCCGCAGCGCCGGTGCCGGGCCGGGTGGCCGGGATGTCCGTTGCGTCCGGGGCGGGGGTGGTCTCGGGGTTGCTCGGCTGGATGGTGTGGGTCATAGCTTTCCTCCGTGGGCATGCCGGGAGGTGCTGAACAGCCAGAGCCTCCCCGGTGTGGTCTAACCACACTCTAAAGGATGTGGTCCAACCACATCAAGTACCATGGGGACCATGCGCACGCACCAACTTGTCCTGCGGTGGATCGAGGACCAGCTCTTCGGCGGCCGGCTCGCCGTCGGCGGACGCCTTCCGGCCGAGCGGACACTGGCCGAGCAGCTCGGCGTCTCCCGCACCTCCGTCCGTGAGGCCATCCGCGTCCTTGAGGCCATGGGTGTGGTCCGGGCGGGGGTGGGTTCCGGCCCCGAGGCGGGGACCGTGGTGATCTCGGACCCGACGGCGGCACTCGGCTCCGCACTGCGGCTGCACGTGGCCACGCAGCACCTGCCGGTGGAGGACGTGGTGGAAACCCGCGTGTTGCTCGAGTCCTGGGCGGCTGGCCGGGCCAGGCCGGACGCCGCCGAACTTGACCTCGCCGGGGCACTGCTCGACGACATGGACGGGGACCACGGCATCGACGACTTCCTGGCCCTCGACGTCCGCTTCCATCTGGCCCTGGCGGATGCCGCCGGCAACGCCGTCGTCAGCGCCATGATGGGGTCTTTGCGCGAGGCCATCCAGGGCTACGCCGGGCAGCTGACCGCCAACCTGCCGGACTGGGACAACACCGCCTCGCGTCTCCGGACAGAGCACCGGGAGATTCTGGCCGCCATCCGGAAGGACGACGGCGGCCGGGCAGCCGAGCTTGTTGCCGCCCACATCAGGGGGTACTACAAAGAAGCCGGGCTCGAGGGGAAGGACGCGGGGCACGCGCACCCGTAGCGGGACTGTGTTTTTGCAGACATCCCTGCCTCCGGTGGAGCAGGACGTTGAAATAAACTGGCGGAATGTCGCCGTCAAAGCCCCGCGGGCAGTACGCCAAAGGTGCCGAACGCCGCGAGCAGATCATCCAGACCGCCACGGATGTCTTTGCCACCGAAGGCTTTGAGCGGACGGCCCTGAAGCGCGTGGCCGAGCTCGTGGGCGTCAAAGAGGCCACGCTCTTCCACTATTTCAGCGGCAAGCAGGAGCTCCTGACGGCGGTACTTGCCGAGCGCGACCGCCGCAGCCGGGAGGCCGGCAGCCTGGATGAGTCCGGGCTGGCAGCATTGGCCTCTGTGGCGGAGCGGAACACGAACGAGCCGGGCCTGACCACGCTCTACGCCGTGGCGTCGGCCACGGCCAATGACCCGGACCACGCGTCCCACGGATACTTCCAGGACAGGTACGCACGGCTGGTGGAGGAGCTGGCGCTCGATATCCGCCGCCGCCAGGACGCGGGGGAGGTCCGGGCCGACGCCGGGGCAGAGTCGCTCGCGCGGCTGGTCATCGCCGCGTTCGACGGCCTGCAGCTGCAGTGGCTGTACGACAAGAAGGTGGACATGGCCGGCGGCCTGGCGGAGCTCGTTGACGTGCTGCTGGCGCCGGCCCGGCGATAAGGACGGCGGCCCCTAGGGTCGCACGCCGTCCTAGGTTCGCATCGTGCGTGGAGCTTTGTCCACCTGTCACGATTTGAGGGACATTCAGCGGCCATTGTCCGTACAAAAACTCCATAGGAGCGGGCTATGTTGCGGCCGGGCCGGAGCTCCCGCGGATCTCGAGCCGCGGCTGGAAGGTGCTCTCCTCGTCCGGGGCTTCGGCGTTGCGGATGAGCGCCAGCAGCCGGTGCCAGGCCCGTTCGCCGAGCTCCGTGATGGGTACCGCGGCGGTGGTGAGCGGCGGGGTGGTGTACCGGGCGAAGGGGATGTCATCGAATCCGGTGACCGAGATGTCCTCGGGGACGCGGACGCCGCGCTCGTGCAGTCCGCTGAGCAGTCCCATGGCCACGAGGTCGTTGAAGGCCAGGACGCCCGTGGCCCCGCTGGCCAGCACCGCGTCCACCGCTTCATGTCCGGTTTCGAAGCTGGACCCGCCCTCAAGCATCAGGAGTTCGACGCCCGGATTCGCTGCCCGGAACTTGTCCAGTCCGGCCATGCGGGCCCGGTTGGAGGCGCTTCGGGCGGGACCGGCCAGGAACGCGACGCTGGTATGCCCCAAGCCCACAAGATGTTCCGCGAGTTCCTGGACGCCCTGGCTGTAATCCACCTCAAGGCTTGGCACTCGGGTTTCCCTGGTGCTGCGGTTGATCAGGACCATGGGGTGCAGTGAGGGCGCCAGCTCCTCGAGTTCGGCGTCACCCATGCGCGGCGCGCACAGCACCAGGCCGTCGCAGCGCCGCCGCGCCTCTCCGGCCAGAATGGCCTCCTCGCTGGAGACTTCCGAGGAGTCGGCGATCAGCACCCGGTAGCCGTCTTGGGCTGCGGCCATGCTCACCCCCCGGAGGATGGCCTGGAACGTGGGGTTGGCGAGATCGGGCACCACGATGCCGATGGTGTCGGTCTTGCCCAGGGCGAGGCTGCGGCCCACCGGGTTTGGCTGGTAGTTCAGTTCCGCCGCGGCGTCCCGCACGCGCTGGGCGATGGCGGGGTCCACCGTGAAATTGCCGTTCATGACGCGGGAAACGGTGGCATGCGAGACGCCGGCCTTACTGGCAACGTCCGCAATGCCGATGCGCCGGGTGCCCGTTCTCCTGGCCATAACTTCCTTCCCTCTGTCCTGTGCCGCGGCCCGGCGCCACTGAGATGGCAACGGCCTGAGTCGCGGCCCGTGCGGCTTCTAAAAGACGGTTGACGTGCTCGCCGCTGTCTTGATACAAAGCTTATAACGTTTCGAGAAAACGCTTTCTCAGGATTCTTCCTTCATGTGGGCAGGGCGTCAAGCGGCCCGCCTACCGCCTTTGGAAAGGGGCCCACCCATGGTCAACGTCGACACCGCCCGCCCGCATCAACCGGGGACTGCCGCAGCAACGAAGCGGTCGCGCATCGCGCTGATCGGCACCGGGGGCCGCTCGGAAATGTACATCCGCGCAATCCTTGGCCAGCACGCGGATGTGGCCGAACTGGTGGCCCTCTCGGATGCGAATCCCGGCCGTGTGGAGTACTACCAGCGGCTTATGCAGGAACTGGGCGCGGAGGGACCGGCGGACTCGTTCGAGCCCGGCAGCCTGACCGAATACATCAGGGCCAACGCCATCGACCGTGTCATCGTCACCACGCCCGACTACACCCACGCGTACTACATCGTCGAGGCACTCGAGGCGGGGGCCGACGTCGTGGTGGAAAAGCCCCTGACCATCGACGCCGAGGGTTGCCGCCGGATCACCTCGGCGGTGGCGGCCACCGGCCGGAACGTGGTGGTTACCTTTAACTACCGCTACTCGCCCCGGAACAGCGCGCTGAAGCAGGTGATCCAGGACGGCGTAATCGGCAAGGTCACCTCCATCGACTTCAGCTGGGTCCTGGACACGGTCCACGGCGCCGACTACTTCCGCCGCTGGCACCGCGACAAGCAAAACTCCGGCGGGCTGCTCATCCACAAGGCATCGCACCACTTCGACCTGGTGAACTGGTGGATCGATGATGTACCCGAACGGGTCTATGCTTCGGGCGGCCTGCGGTTCTACGGCGCCAAAAACGCGGCGGAGCGCGGCCTTGGAGCCAGGCCCGATCGCGGCACCACAGAAGGCAGCACCCTGGAAACCCGGGACCCGTTCGCCCTGGACCTCCGCGAGGACGAGCGGCTGCGCGGGCTGTACTACGACAACGAGAAGTTTGACGGCTACCGCCGGGACCAGGACGTCTTCACTGACGGCATCACCATCGAGGACAACCTGGCCCTCACCGTGGACTACGACGGCGGGGCCACGCTCAGCTACTCCCTGAACGCCCACAGCCCCTGGGAGGGCTACCGGGTTGCCGTCAACGGAACCGAAGGAAGGGCCGAGCTGGAGGTGGTGGAACGTGCCGCCGTCGTCCACAGCACCGACAAGAAAACGGTGGTGGACCCCTCCGCCACTCCCGTCGAGGAAGACGACGCCGTACGCCGGAACGGTGAGCGCCTCGTGGTCCAGCGCCACTGGGAGCCCGCATATGAGGTGCCCATCGTCAACGGCGAAGGAGGCCACGGCGGCGGCGACAACCTCCTGCTCTCCGACCTGTTCAACGGCCCCGGCGAGGACCCGCTGGGGCGGCCCTCCGGCTACCTGGACGGGGTGCGCTCCGTGGCCGTCGGCATCGCGGGCAACGCGTCGCTGGAAACCGAACTCCCCGTCCGCATCAGCGAGCTTGGCCTGGGCGTGGAACTGCGCCGCGGCCGGGCCTGAGCAGAGCAGGAAAAGAACACCCATGAGCAGAATCCTTGTCACCGGCGGCGCCGGACGCCTGGGCCGCAGCGTGGTCGCCGGCCTTGCCGGGGCGGGCCACAACGTCATCTCGGCGGACCGGGACGCCGTTCCGGCCGGCACGTTCCCGGCAGGCGTCGAACAGGAAACCGCGGACCTGCTGGCCCCCGGTGAGGCGTTCCGCCTCCTGGAACGCACAGCGCCCGACGCCGTCGTCCACCTCGCTGCTATTGCCGTGCCTTTCAGTGCACCCGAGGAGGTCATCCTCAGCACGAACACCCGTCTCGCGTTCACGGTGGTCAGCGCGGCCACAGAACTCGGGATCGGCAAGATTGTCACGGCCAGCAGCCCCACTGTGCTGGGCTACGGCTCCCCGGCCGGCTGGTTGCCGGAGTCCTTTCCGGTGGACGAGGACACGACGCCCCGGCCCTGGAACGCCTACGCCTTGTCCAAGCTGATCGCCGAGCAGACGGTGCAGATGTTCGCCGCCGCCCAAGGCAGCCGGATCCGCTACGCTGCCTTCCGGCCGTGCTACGTCATCTCGCCGGAAGAATGGGACGGTGCCCCCACGCAGCAGGGGCACACGGTCCGCGAAAGGCTCGCCGACCCGGCGCTGTCCGCACCGGCCCTCTTCAACTACGTGGACGCCCGTGACGTGGCCGACTTCCTGGACGTGCTCCTGCGGAACATGGACACCATCCCCAACGGCGAGACGTTCTTCGTGGGCGCGGCCGACGCGCTGGCCACCGAACCGCTGGCCACGCTGCTGCCCCGGTTCTTGACGGGCAGCGCCGAGCTTGCCGCCGGACTTACGGGCACCAGCCCCGCCTTTTCCATCGCCAAAGCCAGGCGGCTGCTCGGCTGGGAACCGAAACGCACGTGGCGCAGCGAGCTGGGCGTTGCCGGTGAAATCAGTGAAGAGGAAACCTTGGTCGGCGCGGCCGCAGCATCAGCCAGCACAGGATCACCCACACCACAGGAGACCAAATGAAACTCGACGGCGTACTCTTCTTTCCCGTCACCCCTTTCGGCGCGGACGGCGCAGTGGACGTAGAAGTCCTGAGGCAGCACATCGCCTCGCGCCTGGAGCACCGTCCGGGAGGAGTGTTCCCGGCGTGCGGAACCGGTGAGTTCCATGCCCTGAGCATCGACGAGGTGCGCACCGTGGTGGCCACCGCCGTCGAAACCGTCAACGGGCAGGTGCCGGTCATCGCCGGCGCCGGGGGACCCTTGGGCCATGCCCTTGCCGCGGCCCGTGCGGCCGAGGAGGCGGGTGCCGACGCCCTGCTGGTCCTGCCGCCGTACCTGGTCACCGGACCCACCGACGGAGTGGTGGCCTACATCGAGGCGGTGGCCGGGGCGAGCAGCCTTCCGGTGATCGTGTACCACCGCGGCACGGCCAAATTCACGGCCAAGGCCATCGCCCGGCTCGCCGGCAACCCCAAGGTGATCGGCTTCAAGGACGGCATCGGCGACGTCGGATTGGCCCAGGAGATCGTCTCCGCCGTCAAAGCCAGAGGACGCGAGGACTTCCTGCTCTTCAACGGGCTCTTGACCGCCGAACTGACCCAGGGCGCCTACCGCGGACTCGGCATCCCGCTGTACTCCTCGGCCGCCTTCGCCATGGCACCGGAAATCGCCATGGCCTACTACGACGCCTACGCCAGCGGCGACGAGGACCGCCGGCAGGCCCTGCTCGACGGCTTCTATGCGCCCCTGGTCCGCCTGCGGGACCAGACGCCGGGCTTCGGTGTCTCCCTTATCAAGGCCGGGCTGCGGCTCAACGGCCTGGCGGTCGGGCCGGTGCGGCCCCCGCTGGTGGACCCCACCGAAGAGCAGCTCGTGGAGCTCAAGGCGATCCTGGCCAAGGGCCACGAACTGGCCGGCCGCTGATGCCGGTCAGGATCACGGGGCTGCACACGCGCCTGATCACGGTGCCGCTGCGGCGCAGCTGGGGAGCGGAGGCGCCCGAGAACCACATCATTGCCACCAGCCTTTTTACCGATGACGGCGGCGCGGGGCACGGTTTTTCCTGGACCCCCACCATCGGGCCGCAGGCGGTCAAGGCCCTCCTTGACCACGACATCGCCTCGTTCATCACCGGTCTGGACGCGAAGCCGGAAGTGGTCTGGGACCAGCTCTGGAAGCGCCTGCATGAGGCAGGCGGGGGCGGGCTGACCACCATCGCGATGGCCGGCGTCGACCTCGCCCTATGGGACCTGGCGGCCCGCAACGCGGGGTCGTCAGTGGCCGGGCTGCTGGGCCAGCGGCACGAATCAGTGGAGGTCTACGGCTCCGGCGTGAACCTGCACTACACCCTGGACGAACTCGTGGCGCAGACCGAACGATGGGTGGCGGCCGGCCACCAGGCCGTAAAGATCAAGGTGGGCAAGCCGGACCTCGCCGAGGACGCCGAACGGGTGGCGGCGGTCCGGTCAGTGCTCGGTCCCGATCGCCGGCTGATGATCGACGCGAACCAGCGCTGGGACCTGCCCGCTGCCCTCCGCGCCCTGGACGTGCTGGGCCAGTTCGGCCTGGACTGGCTGGAGGAACCGCTGCGCGCCGACGACCTTTCGGCCTACCGCCGCCTGCGGAAGCAGTCGCCGGTGCCCATCGCCCTGGGTGAGAACGTCCACACCATCTACCGTTTCCGCGACTTCATCGAGGCCGAAGCGGTGGACATCATCCAGCCCAACGTCGTCCGCGTGGGCGGCATTACGCCGTTCCGGCGCATCGTCGAGCTGGCCGGCGCCAACAGCACCCGGGTGGCGCCGCACCTGCTGCCGGAGCTGTCCGGCCAGCTGGCCCTGACCCTCGCCGAGGCCGTCAGCGTGGAGGACGTGGAGGACGCGTCCTTCGAACAGCTGGGCATCCTGGCCGACCCGTCACCGGTCCGGATCCGCGACAGCCGCCTCTATAGCGAGGACCGGCCGGGCCTTGGGTTCAGCTTCACCGCCGGACTCGCACCCGAACCGCGGGACCGCGCCTTCGACCTGCCGGCGGACCCTGCGTTCCGGCTCTCGTAACTCTCCATCCACCTAACAAGAAGAGGGCGTTCCCGGATCCGGGAACGCCCTCTTCTGCTGTTTACGGCTACAGCTGCAGCGTCAGCGGCCGGGGGAGTCCGTTGACGTCCGCCGACGGCCACCGCGGATCCAGTGTCAGCACGTTTTTGCCAGCCAGGGTCAGCTGGACCGTGTCCTCGATCTTGACGCCAGGGCCGGAAGGATTCCAGGTGAAGGTCTGGTTGGGCACCACGGCGTCGTCGGTTGCGGGAGTGGCACGGGGATCACGTCCCGCGTACCCGGCCGGCCCGCCCTGGTGGTGCCGCGTCCACTGGTCGGCCCCGAAGCCGTGCCGGGTGTAGGCTGCCTGGATCTCGGCGAAGATGCCGCTGAGCCGGGCGCCCGGGACCGTGGCCGCGAAAACATCCGCTTCAACTGCCGCGATGCGGGCCTCGGCGTCCCGCTCGTCCGGAGTGCCGGCGTCGAACCGCACCCACCTGGTCAGGTTTGCCACCAGGCCGTGCCGCCGGGCGCAGACCACGGCCATCGCCCGCCGCCCCAGGGGCGCATGCTTGGCGAGCGGGTGCCGGAACGCGCTGCGTGAACTGCCGCTGCACAGCAGGACCAGCGGCTCGGCACCGGCCGCGACGATCCGGGCCGCCAGGGCGGAAGCGATCTCGAACTCCGTGGTGTCCGGCGTTGCCCCGGACAGGACCTCGGTCATGGCGCCGGCGGCATCGGCGCACAGCCGCGCATACCGCGCACTCTCACCGGGCAGCATGGACTGCCGCGCCGCCCGCAGCTCAGCTGCCACGGACTTCTCCGCCAGCGGTACGCCGGCTCCGGCCAGTGCACCGGCAGCGTGGGCCAACTGTCCGTGCCACGGAACCATGTGAAGTCCGACGCCGGGCGGCAGCTCTTCGGCGGCGAGGCGTTCCGCCTCGTTGCTAAAGGTGATGAGGTGGTCGCCGGTGCGGTCCACGAGAAGGGCGGCTATCGGGTCTCCGGCCAGGCTGATGTGCACGCGGCTGCCGTCGAGGTACCAGGTAAGGGCGGTGTGGCTGGTCAGGAGCACGGAATCGTTGCCCTTGGCGTCCAGTATGTCCAGGACGCGTTGCCGTTTGGCGGCCCGGTCGTCCGGGTTTCCGGGCAGGCTGATATCCGCGGGGGCTGACGGTGCCGCGGGCAGGATAGCTCTGGCCGGCGCGGTTCCAGACAGGGCGGTTTCATTCAGGGCGGTTGCAGGAACGTTCATGCGGTTTCCCCCAAAGAGTCAGTGAGCCGTGAGACGTCTGTGGTGCTCAGGATGCCGTCGGCGATCAGGACCGTGACGGTGCGCCGGACCGGTTTGTCCCGGCTTGCGAGGACAGGCCTGTCCCAGGCGAGCGACAGCCCGACGCCCGGGTAGCCGGCCAGCCGCACGAACCATGGATCCGGTGCCTGCGGAGCGGCGAGGAACACGAGGGTGGCTGCCCCTTCTGTTTCGGACATTCCGGCTGGCCCGAACACGCCGCTGCATGCCAGCCACGGCGCCACGCTTCCGTGCACGGCCTCCTCGCCTGCGGCCGCAGCCGTCCAAATGCGCGCGCCGGTAACAGGCGGCAGGCGCCAGAAGAAGCCACCATAGCCGCCGTTTTCCCGGCCGTTGGAGCCCGGGCTGCCAAGCGGCACGGGCTCCGGTCCTGCGGGTGCAAGTTCAGAGTCGAGGCGCAGCCGCCACACGGACGGGCCGACGGCGTCATACCGCCAGCGCCGCTGTTCGGTCAGCAGCGGCGTACCGTCGGGTCCGAACCAGCGCAGTGACTGAACCAGGGCCCCGGGGGACTCGGTTGTATCCGTTATTTCGATGCGGCCGTGGTCGTCACGCCACACGTACCCGCCGGCCTCGCGCGTATAAGTCCGACCGCCCCAGAAGTTCACGCCGGCAACGTCCTGGATTGCCACGCCGGCGCCAAGATGCCATACATGATCGGTGGGCTGGTGGTCGGTCACCACGGTGCCGGCAAGAGTCCGGACAGGATGCAGGTAAGGCCGCGGGGATGAGCTGGGGCGGATGTGGCTGCCGTCCTGATGGCTTGCTACTTCGCGTCCACCGACGTTGCAAGTGGCTGCCGTCTCCAGCAGTTTGGCCCATGGTGCGCCGAGTTCGGAGAACGTTGCCTGGGCGAGGAGGGCCCGGTTTGTCAGTTCAGCGATTCCCTCCACGACCGCATGGGCATCATCACCGCTGCCTTCCCACGTGATGTACTTGTTGTCGATCTGCCGGGGTGAGGGTGCCGTGCGGATTGCTTCGAGCACAGCCATAAAGGCTCCCGAGCCGGACAGCGGGCTGAGCAGCTCTCCGCCCGAGGCGCGCACTTCCAGCAGATTCTCCAGCAGGTCCACGCGGGCGAATACTTCCCGGCGCTCGCCGTGGGCAGTGCGCACCACCAGTTCATCCTCGGTGTAGAAGAGCTCTGCCTTGCCTGCCGTGCCGAAGACAGTTACGGATGGACGTGTCTGCCGGGCAGCGCAAAGGGTCAGCGCGCACGTGAGAACCTGTCCCGCGGAAGTGCGCACCCTGACTACTGACGTGTCGTCGCTTTCAGTTGGGTGGGCACGGTAGAGATCGGTGTCCACGCCGGCCACATCATCAAGGGTTCGGGCAGCGGCGACGCTGAGGCCCGTCACCACGGCGTGTGCCAGCGCGTTGGTGGCGACGCCGTCAACAACATCGGTTCCATTGATTGCCCGCTTGCCGGCCCACCGTGAGCGCTTGAAGTAGCCCCGCGTCCTGAGCCAGGTTCCCTTGGCGCCGAGTCCCAGCACGTCACCGATTTCGCCGTTCGCGATGAGCCCCCGGATGGCGGGCAGCGCATCAGATCCCAGGCTTTGGAAGCCAACCTGGACGAGGCGCCCTGCTGACTCGGCGGCCTGCAGCAGTTCCCGGAACTGCTGCAGGGACGCCGCCGGAGGCTTCTCAACGTACACGTCCGCGCCTGCAGATATGGCAGCCACGGCGAGGGGAACATGCGTTTGGATGGGGGTAGCCAGGATGACCACATCCGGGGCGGTTCCGGCCCGAAGGAGGTGATCGAGAGTCTCGAAGACGGCCACGGATTCCTTCAGGACTCCCTTACCGGGAGGGCGGGGGTCCGCTACAGCCACGAAGTCGAGCATTCCGGCGGCCTGCAGCCGAGCCAGGTTGGCCAGGTGCCGGGCGCCGAAACCGTGCACGCCGACGAGGGCGATCCGGGGCACTGGGTTCTGTGGCCTTGGGCGTACATCAGTAGGGGAGGGAGCGTAAGCGGAAGATTGTGACATGCGGTTGATCCTTGCCGGTATGTAACTGCTGGACAGGGAGGAAACGGAAGCACTAGCATCGTATCCGAGAAAACGTTTTCTGGCTCGTGTTTGCGGGCTGGCTTGCGATCATTTTGGTGCGGGACCTGCTCCATTCGCCCAGCAGGGGAAAGCGTTTTCCAAAAGTTCCGAAATAATCTGTACATCATCTTGGAAAGCGTTTACCGTTGTACCGACCGCTCCGCAAAAGTGACGAAGGGCACAAAGTCCTCCACTTGACCGAAGCTTAAAACCGCGGCAAAGAGCGGCCCTGGGACTTCCCGGGACGGACCGCCCCCGCGGGAATGGCCACGATGACCAAAGGAGACCGCATGGCCGCTCAAAACATACCCAAGCCGCAGCGAGCGAGGTGTGCCCCGTGAGTGCCATCACCGAACTCACGTCCCTCTCACGCCGAAAGGGGCCGAAGACTGCCGAAGAAAAGAAGGCAAACGGCCGCGACAACAAGGCCGCCTATATCTTCCTGCTGCCCTGGCTGGTGGGACTGGTGGCCATCACGGTCGGTCCCATGCTTATGTCGCTGTATCTCTCTTTCACCGACTACAACCTGATTCAGGCCCCGGAGTGGGTAGGTCTGGAGAACTTTCAGCGGATGTTCACCGATGCGAGGCTGCACAATTCGCTCGGCGTGACGTTTACGTACGTGCTCGTCGGCGTTCCGCTGCAGCTGGCGGTTGCCCTGCTGATCGCGCTGGTGCTCGACAAGGGCCTGCGCGGACTGCCGTTCTACCGTTCGATCTTCTATTTACCATCGCTACTGGGCGGCTCCGTGGCAATCGCAATCCTGTGGAAGCAGATCTTCGGCACCACGGGTCTGGTGAACCAAGTACTTGCCCTTGCCGGCATCGAGGGGCCGGGATGGATTTCGGACCCGAGCACGGCGCTGGGGTCGATCATCCTGCTCCACGTCTGGACCTTCGGTGCTCCGATGATCATCTTCCTGGCCGGCCTGCGCCAGATACCCAACATGTACTACGAAGCCGCGGAAGTGGACGGGGCCACCAAGCTCCAGCGGTTCTGGCGCATTACGCTTCCGCTCCTGAGCCCCATCATCTTCTTCAACCTTGTGCTGCAGATCATCGGATCATTCCAGTCGTTCACCCAGGCGTTCATCGTCTCCGGCGGCAACGGCGGCCCTTCGGATTCGACCATGTTCTTCACGCTCTACCTCTACCAAAAAGGCTTCGGCCAGTTCGATATGGGATACGCCTCCGCCATGGCCTGGTTCCTGCTGGTCATCATCGGCGCCTTCACCGCCATCAACTTCATCGCTGCAAAGTATTGGGTTTTCTATGACGACTAAGCTGGAGACGCTGCCCGCCCCGAGCAAGAAAGCTCCGGCCGGCAAGCCAACGAACCCCCGACGGCCACGCAAAAGCCGTGAATCGCCCGGCACCCTGGCCTTTAGCCGCCAGGCGCGGTCCAAAGCCCTGATCAAGCACGCGATCCTGATCGTCACCGGCGGAGTCATGATCTACCCGCTGCTGTGGATGGTTGTTTCCTCGCTGCGTTCCAATGAGCTCATCTTCCGCGAGCCCAGCCTGTGGCTCAACAGCCTCGAAATGGGCAATTACACCGACGGTTGGTCGGCGCTGACCCACCCGTTCGGCCACTACATGATCAATTCCGCGGTGGTTGTGCTCGGATCCATCCTGGGCAACCTGATCTCCTGCTCCATGGCCGCTTACGCATTCGCGAGGCTCCAGTTCACAGGGCAGAAGATCTTCTTCGGCATCATGCTGCTCACGATCATGCTGCCGTTCCACGTGGTGATTGTCCCGCAGTACATCCTGTTCTCGCAGATCGGCTGGGTGAACACCTTCTGGCCGCTCATCGTACCGAAACTCCTGGCAACGGACGCGTTCTTCGTGTTCCTCATGGTCCAGTTCATCCGCGGCATTCCAAAGGAACTGGACGAGGCTGCAAGGATCGACGGCGCCGGCCATCCGCGGATCTTCCTGCGCGTGATTCTGCCGCTGATGGTTCCCGCGTTGGCCACCACCACCATCTTTACCTTCATCTGGACCTGGAACGACTTCTTTGGGGCCCTCATCTACCTGACGGACCCCGACATGTTCACGGTTCCCGTGGCGCTGCGGGCGTTCGTGGATTCGCAGTCCGCCACCAGCTGGGGCTCACTGTTCGCCATGTCCATCGTTTCCCTTCTGCCCGTGTTCCTGGTTTTCCTCTTTGGACAGAGATTCCTCATCAAGGGAATCGCGACGACCGGCATCAAGTAGGTGCGAACTAACGACGCGCCTGGATTCCGGTAACAACGGACCAACCACCCGCAGTACTTGTAAGACAAGATAGCTACTTATATTATTAGTTGGAAAGCGTTTTCCTCATCCTTCAAGATCAAAGAAGATCGGAGTGAACTGTGCAACTGTTCTCCACCAGGCCTGCCCCTGAGGCCGAGCCCGGACGGCCCAAGGCATCCAAGACCCCGCGAAGGCTGCGTAAGGGGGGAGCTGTTGCTGCCGCAGCCGCCGTCGTCCTTGCACTCAGCGCATGCGGCGGTGGATCTGCCGCCCAGAGCGCCGATGGAAAGGTTGAGCTCCGCTTCTCCTGGTGGGGCAGTGACAAGAGGGCGCAGGTGACCCAGGAAGCCATCAAGGCCTTTGAAGCCGAAAACCCGAACATCAAGATCAAGCCGGAGTACGGCGACTGGAGCGGCTACTGGGACAAGCTGGCCACGCAGGTGGCTGCCAATGACGCTCCCGACATCATCCAGATGGACGAGAAGTACATCACCGAGTACTCCAGCCGCGGAGCGCTGCTTGACCTCTCGAAGTACGACATCGACACGTCGAAGCTCGACGAGGCCACTCTTAAGGCGGGCCAGAGCGCCGACGGTCTGACAGGTATCCCGGCCGGCATTAATGCGGCCACCATACTTGCGAACCCGGCGGTGTTCAAGGCTGCAGGCGTGGCATTGCCCGACGACGCGACCTGGACCTGGGCGGACTTCGAACGGATCTCGGCCGAAGTGACGGCGAAATCCCCGAAGGGCACTTACGGAGCCGCCGCCTACGGGACTGATGAGGCATCCCTCGGAGTATGGCTGCGGCAGAACGGAAAGTCCCTCTACACCGAAGATGGCAAGCTCGGCTTCGAGCCGGCGGATGTTGCCGCTTGGTGGGCGTTCCTCAAACAAATGAGCGAAGGCAAGGCAGTTCCCTCGGCGTCGGAGGTTGTTGAAGCTGAAGCAGCGCCTCTGGACCAGAGCGGTCTCGCAACGGGTAAGAATGGACTCGCCTTCTGGTGGTCCAACCAGCTTCCCGCCCTGGAAAAGGCCGCAGGCTCCGAACTGAAGATCCTGAGGTTCCCCACAAAGACCGGCTCGGCAGCCGACGCCCAGCTCTGGTACAAGGCCTCGCAGTTCTGGTCGGCATCCTCCAGAACCAAACACCCGGAGGAGGTCGCCAAGTTCATCAACTTCCTGGCGAACGACGCCAAGGCCGGCCAAGCACTCCTGGCCGACCGCGGTGTCTACCCGAACACCGATGTGCGCAAGGCGATCTCCGCCAAGCTGACCCCTGCGGACGTCAAGGTTGTGAAGTTCATTGACCAAATCAAGAATGAACTGGGCGAGGCTCCCGCCCCGCCGCCGAAGGGCGCAGGTGCCATCCAGGAAATCATCAAGCGTTACACCTCGGAGGTGCTGTTCAACAGGCTCTCGGCAGATGAAGCCGGCAAGAAAGCGGTGGATGAGATGAAGTCCGCCATCAGCAGCTAGCTCCATCCAAAGAAACCCGGGCAGTCTCCGTACGGAGACTGCCCGGGGTTTTTCTGGAGGACCGCGGCACCTTCAGTCCTCGGCGATCACCGCCGCCCCTCCGCCGGGCACGAAGCCGGCGAAACGTCCGCCGCCCAACAGCTCTTCGCCGTCGGCCTTCACTGCCGCATCCGCCCGGCCGTGGTTGATGGCGAAGAGGAAGCGGCGCCCGTCGGCGGTGACCCGCCTGGTGAGCTCGACGCCGGCAGCGGCCTCCGCGACGGCTGCCACTCCCGCTTCGGCCAGGAGCTTGTCCAGGAGGTTTTCGATGCCGTCCCGGTCGGGGAGGGTTGCCAGATACCAGGCCGCGCCGCTGCCGGTGGCCCTTCTGGTGAGTGCCGGCACGCCGGCGAGCGGGTAGCCGGTGAAGGTGGCCAGGGTTTCCGCGCCCTCGGCATGCACGTGCTCGCTCCAGACCCGGCCCGTGGTGCCGTCGCTCAGGGCAACCTGGTAATCCTCGAGCAGCGGGTGGAACTCCTCCGTCCGGATTCCCAGCAGTTCGCGGAAGGCGCCCGGGTAGCCGCCCAGCCGGACGTGGTCGCGTTCGTCGACGATGCCGCTGAAGTAGCTGACCAGCACCGTGGCACCGGCTTCGGCGGCGCCGACGATGTTGGCCGCGGCGGCGTCGGTGACGCAGTAGAGCGTGCAGACCAGGACCAGGTCGTAGCCGGTGAGGTCCGCGGCGGGATGCACGAAGTCCACGCCGACGCCGCGCAGGAACAGCGAACGGTGGAATTCGCGGATCAGGTCGAGGTACTTCACATCCATGCTTGGGTGCGAGTCCAGTTCGCTCGCCCACCACGCCTCGTAGTCGAAGACAATGGCCACCCGGGATTCCACGGTGGAGCCCTTGACCGCCCCGAGTTTGCCAAGGGCTTCACCCAGGGCCACCACTTCCCGCCACACCCGCGTGTCCCGGCCGCCGTGCGGCACCATGGCCGAGTGGAATTTCTCGGCGCCGGCAACGCTCTGCCGCCACTGGAAGAACATGACGGCGTCGGCGCCGCGGGCCACGTGCGCCAGCGAATTGCGGAGCATCTCGCCGGGCATCTTTGGCTGGTTGCGCGGCTGCCAGTTCACGGCCGACGTCGAATGCTCCATCAGGATCCATGGCCTGTTGCCCGCAATACCGCGGGTGAGGTCCGCGCTGAACGCCAGTTCGATTTCCCGTTCCCGGTCCGCGGCCACCAGGTAATGGTCGTTGGCCACCACGTCCAGGGCCCCGGCCCAGTGGAAGTAGTCCATGGACTTGGTGGCGCTGGACACCATGAGGTTGGTGGTGGCCGGAATGTCCGGGGTCACTTCCCGGATCACGGCCAGCAGGCAGCGGTAGTAGTCCAGCAGCGCCCAGGAGCTGAACCGCTGGAAGTCCAGCCGCTGCGTCGGGTTGAGGATGGCGGGGGCGGCCCGGGGCGGAATGATCTCCTGGAATGACGCATAGTGCTGGGACCAGAAAGCCGTGCCCCAGGCCTCGTTCAGCGCCTCGACGCTGCCATAGCGCTGCTCCAGCCAGCGCCGGAACGCCGCTGCGTCCTCGTCGCCGTAAAACTCTGACACGTGGCAGCCCAGCTCGTTGTCCACGTGCCACAGCGCCAGGGCCGGATGGTCCTTGTACCGTTCGGCCAGCTTCCGGGTGATGCCAGTGGCGTACCGGCGGTAAGCAGCGGACGACGGCGAGTAGTGCCGCCGGGAGCCACGTTCCAGGACGGTGCCCTCGGCGGTTACCGGCAGGACCCCCGGATGCCTCCGGACCAGCCAGGCCGGGGGAGCGGCCGTCGCCGTGGCGAGGGCAACCTTGATGCCGGCGCCGTCCAGGCTGTCCAGCACCTCGTCCAGCCAGCCGAAGTCGTACTCCCCTTCGCGGGGCTCCAGGAGCGCCCAGGAAAAGATGGCCACGCTGAGGAGGGTTACGCCGGCCTCCTTCATGAGGCCGATGTCCTCCCGCCGCACGTCAGCCGGCCACTGCTCGGGGTTGTAGTCACCGCCGAATGCCAGGCCGGGGCCACTGTTCCATCGGGGAGCGCTGTTCCATCCGGGAGCGCGGGAAGAGGCTTGGTGCTCGGGCATGCCGCTCCTTACTCGGGACGTGATCAGTCCTCGGGACGTGGTCAGCCTAGTTCGTGACGCCCGGACACCACCAGGGATTCGACGGCGGCCGGTGACAGTTCGCCGTCGCACACCCAGACCCTGAGGCTCCGCCGGAGCGATTCGCCGGCGGCCAGCGTCACCGGCCTGTCCCAGGCCAGGGCAGACCCGACCCCCGGATACCCGGAGGAGCGGACAAACCACGGGTCGTCCGACTCGGCGGGCGCACCGAACACCAGCGTCGCGCCCTGCCCGGAGCGGATGCCGGGAACCTCGCCGAAGGAGGCCGTCCATGCCAGCCACGGCGCAACGGAACCGTGGACGGCCGGTTCCCCTTCGGCGTCGGACGTGAAAACGCGGGCGCCGCTGCAGGCCGGGAGGCGCCAGAAGAAGCCGCCGTAGCCGCTGCCCGCGGCACCATTGGAGCCGGGACTGCCCAGTGAAACATCGACGACGGCGGTCAGTTCACTGCGCAGGTCCAGGCGCCATGCGCGCTCGTCCAGGATCTCGCGGCCGAGGATCCGCTGTTCTGTCAGCAGCGGCTGGCCTTCAGCGCTGAGCCAGCGGAGCTGCCATATGGCGGGTTCGCCCGGCAGCGCACCCCCGGCGTTGGCGGGCAGCAGCTCGATCCTGCCGTGGTCCTGCCGGGACACGTACGCTCCGGCGTCGCGCAGGTAGGTCTTTCCGCCCCAGAAGTTGGTGCCGTTGACGTCCTGGAGCGCGAACCCCGCGCCCAAGTGCCAGGGGTGGTCCGCGGGCAGATGGTCCGTCACCACGGTTCCGCCGAGGGTGGTGACGGGGTGCAGGTAGGGGCGCGGGGACAGCCCCGCATTGAGGCCTGCCCCGGTGCGCTGGACGGCGAGGGTCCTGCCGCCGGCGTCGAACAGGACTCCGGTCCCGGGCGGATCGGCGGGGCGCGCCCACGGCAGGCCCAGCTCACTGAAGGTGGCGTGGGCCCGGATGGCCCGTTCCAGGGCGTCCTCAATGCCGGGAATAACCGCACGGGCGGCGTCTCCCTCGCCCTCCCAGAGCACGTGGGTGGGGCCGATTGGCGCCGGCGGCTCTGCCGTGCGGACGGCTTCGAGAACCAGCATGAACGCACCGGAGTCGTTGAGGGCGCTGGTGAGTTCCGTGCCTCCGGCCAGGTGCTCCAGCAGGTTTTCGGTCAGGTCGTCTCGGCCGAACTCCATCGTCTGCTCTCCGGCGGCGTTGCTGATCTGCAGCCGGTCCTCGGTGTAATGGAAAACAGCCGTTCCCTCTGAGCCCTGCAGTGTGATGTATGGCTCCACCGATTCCGAGGCGCACAGCGTCAGGGCGCAGGTGATCGGCAGCCCGGCGGCGGTGCGGATCCGGATGACCGACGTGTCATCGGATTCGATGTCGTTCGCCCGGTAGAGGTCCGTCTGCACGGAGGCCACGTCCTCCACCGTCCGGGCGCCTGCGATTCGCAGGGCGGTGGCAATGGCATGCGCCAGGGGATTGGTGGCCACGCCGTCCACCACATCAATTCCGTCGAGGCTGCGCTTGCCGGCCCAGCGCGAGCGCCTGTAGTACGCGCGGTCCCGCACCCAGCGACCGGTTGCGCCGATTCCCTCCAGGGTGCCGATGGTGCCGTCTGTGAGGAGCTTTTCGATGGCGGGCAGTGCCTGCGACCCCAGGCTTTGGAAACCGACCTGCACGCTCCGCCCGGATGCCCCGGCGGCCTCCTGCAGCTGCCGGAAGTCGGCCAGCGAGGCCACCGGCGGTTTCTCCAGGTAGAGGTCGGCGCCGGATGCCAGGGCAGCGAGGGCGAGGGGCGCGTGGGTCTGGATGGGCGTGGCCACAATGACAACATCGGGCCTGTGGTTGCCCGCAAGGAGGGACTGCAGGTCGGGGTGGACCGCGGTGGTGGCCGGCAGCGCACCCGGGGACGGGGGATTGGGGTCCGCCACGGCCACCAGTTCCACCGTGCCGGCCTGCCGCAGCCGTTCCAGGTTCTTCAGATGGATGGCCCCGAAGCCGTGGACGCCGACCAGGGCCACCCGTGCCGGACTGGTGCGCCCGCGTGACGCGGCGTGCTCATCCTGCGCGCCTGGGTTTGCAGCGTCCGTGGTGGGAGGCATCTCCATCGTGCTCCTGTCCGGCGCTGCCCTGCTGTGCGACGCCATCGTCTTTCCACACCGGGGGAGCGTGCCTTGCCGGAGGTTAGGCAAGCGCTTTCCGAGGTTTTTTGTGTAAGTGTACTCGCCACGACCAATTTATGTAACGTTTCAAAAGGTCGTTCCCGCCCGCCGGGGTGAGCGCGTCCGGTTTCCGTGCCCGGTTTCGTCCGGGGCCGGTGCCCGCCACTCGCATCGCCCCGTGCGGGTCAGCGGGCTGGAGCGCCGGCAGTGCTCTGCCGGACTACCAGCTCTGGCGTGAAAACGACGGCGCGGTGCCGCGGATGCTGGCCGTCCAGTTCCTCCATCAGGAGTTCAATGGCGGTTCTGCCGATATTGTCCGTGGGCTGGCGGACGGACGAGAGCGGTACCACCGCGGACACCGCGAAGTCGATGTCGTCGTAGCCAATCAGGGCCACGTCCTCAGGGATGCGCACGCCGTTCATCATGGTCAGCGACTGCATCACCCCGAGCGCCAGCAGGTCGTTGGCGCAGAAGATCCCGTCCGGCAGTTTCCCGGTGCCCCGCTCCACGAGATTGTTGCCCACGCCGCGTCCGGCGAGCACGGACTGGCCGTCGGAGTCGAGCACCTCCAGGGTTGCCCCGTCCACTTCGGCCACAGCCCGGCGGGCCCCTGCGAGGCGGTCGGCCACCTGGCGGATGGACAGCGGCCCGCCCACGAAGGCCAGATTCCGGCGCCCCAGCTCAAGGAGGTGCCGGGCGGCAAGGTACCCGCCGGCGTCGTCATCCACCGAGACGGAACTGAACCGGTCCTCGTCGGCCAGCCGGTCCACCAGGACGGTGGGGACACCGCGCTGGCGCAGGGCGTCCAGCCGGTCTGCGACGTCCCCCACCGGTGAGATGAGAAGACCCTGGACCCGCTGCTCCTGGAAGAGGTCGATGTAGTGCGATTCCCGTTTCGCATCATGGCCGCTGTCACCCAGCAGCACGGCGCTGCCGTTTACTGCCGCCGCATCCTCGGCGGCGCGGACCACTGAGGTGAAGAAAGGGTTGCCGACGTCCAGGACCACGACGCCGATGGTGCGGCTGTGTCCGGCGCGCAGCTGGCGGGCGGCGTCGTTGCGGACGAACCCCAGTTCATCGATGGCCTTCAGAACCCTGTCCCTGGTGCGCGCGGACACGCGGTCGGGATTGTTGAGGACGTTGGAGACCGTGCCCACCGCAACCTGTGCGTGGTTGGCGACGTCCTTGATGCTGGCTGCCCGCGACATTCTGCTGTTCCTCCGAAGACCGATTGCCCATCCAGGTGAAAACGCTTGACACCCTTCTTTCCTCCAGCGTACTTTGAATCGTGTCAATGAAACGATTCAAGACCTCAGCGACCTGAATGAATTCTGTTCTGGCTGCTTCCCCACCATCGAGACGTCCACAGGAGTGCCACATGAGGGTTTGCTTCCGATCCTCCGTCCAGCCGGAGCTGCTGGCGGAGTACCGCCGGCGGCACGCGGCCGTCTGGCCGGAGATGCTCGCCGCACTCAAGGGCGCGGGCTGGAACAACTACTCGCTGTTCCTCGACGGCGACGGACTGCTGGTCGGCTACCTCGAATGCGACGACTTTGACGCGGTGCGTGCCCGGATGGCACTCACGGACGTCAACGCCCGCTGGCAGGCCGAAATGGCCACACTCTTCCGGAACAGCGACGTTCCGCCCGACCAAGGCTTCCGGGTGCTCGACGAGGTGTTCAACCTCGACCAGCAGCTGGCAGCGGCCGGCGGCGCCACCTCGGATGCCGCTGCCGCCGGACAGTGAAACTTCCAAAACAGACACTGCCCACGCACTGCCACACAAGCAGACACTTCCCAACCTGACCAGACACTTCCCAACCTGACGAAAGAATCATCATGAACAACACAGCATCGGCTCTGGGCCGGCTTTCGGAGCTGGCGATCGAGGTCCCTTCGTGGGCTTATGGCAACTCGGGCACCAGGTTCAAGGTGTTCGGCACTCCCGGTACCCCCCGCATAGTGCAGGAGAAGCTGGCGGACGCGGCGAAAGTCCATGAGCTGACGGGTTTGGCGCCCACCGTGGCGCTGCACATCCCGTGGGACAAGGTGGACGACTACGCCGCCCTGAAGGAGTACGCGGCCGGTTTGGGGGTGGGGCTGGGCACAATCAACTCGAACACGTTCCAGGATGACGAGTACAGGTTCGGCTCGCTGACGTCCTCGGATGAGGCCGTGCGCCGCCGGGCGATCGACCACCACTTCGAGTGCATCGACATCATGCACGCCACCGGGTCCCGGGACCTGAAGATCTGGCTCGCGGACGGCACGAACTACCCGGGCCAGGATGATATGCGGGGCCGGCAGGACCGGTTGGCCGAGTCCCTGCGGGAGATCTACGCCCGCCTCGGCGAGGACCAGCGGCTGGTGCTGGAGTACAAGTTCTTCGAGCCGGCTTTCTACCACACGGATGTCCCGGACTGGGGCACCTCGTATGCCCAGACCCTGGCCCTGGGGGAGAAGGCGTTCGTCTGCCTGGACACCGGCCACCACGCCCCGGGCACGAACATCGAGTTCATCGTGATGCAGCTGCTGCGCCTGGGCAAGCTGGGCTCGTTCGACTTCAACTCCCGCTTCTACGCCGACGACGACCTGATCGTGGGCGCCGCGGATCCGTTCCAGCTGTTCCGCATCATGCATGAGGTGATCCGCGGCGGCGGCTTTGGCAGGGACTCCGGTGTCGCGCTGATGCTGGACCAGTGCCACAACCTGGAGGAGAAGATCCCGGGCCAGATCCGCTCGGTCCTGAATGTGCAGGAGATGACGGCCCGGGCCCTGCTGGTGGATACGGCCGCGTTGGCCGAGGCGCAGCGTGCCGGGGATGTGCTGGCCGCGAATGCGGTGTTCAACGACGCGTTCTACACCGACGTCCGGCCGGTCCTGGCCGAGTGGCGTGAATCCCGCGGCCTGCCCGCCGACCCGATCGCTGCCTACAAGGCCAGCGGCTACCAGAAGAAGATCAACGAGGACCGCGTGGGCGGCCAGCAAGCCGGATGGGGCGCATAAAAGCCATGACGAACAAGACTGTTGAAGACCTGATTACCCGTTCCAACCGATTGGGCGCGGACAAGCGGAACACGAACTTCGCCGGCGGCAACACGTCCGCCAAGGGTTTCGAGAAGGACCCCGTCACGGGCGAGGACGTCGAGCTGCTGTGGGTGAAGGGCTCCGGTGGGGACCTGGGCACGCTGAAGGCCGAGAACCTTGCGGTGCTGCGGCTGGACCGGCTGCAGGCGCTGAAGAACGTTTACCCCGGCGTTGAGCGTGAGGACGAGATGGTGGCGGCGTTTGATTACTGCCTGCACGGCAAGGGCGGCGCCGCGCCGTCGATCGACACGGCCATGCACGGGCTGGTGGATGCCGCACACGTGGATCACCTGCACCCGGACTCCGGGATCGCGATCGCGACCGCCGCGGACGGTGAGGCGCTGACCGCCAAGATTTTCGGCGACAAGGTGGTCTGGGTGCCGTGGCGCCGGCCCGGGTTCCAGCTGGGCCTGGACATTGCCGCGATCAAGGACGCGAACCCGCAGGCGATCGGCACCATCCTGGGCGGGCACGGCATCACCGCCTGGGGCGCCACGTCCGAGGAAGCCGAAGCCAACTCGCTCTGGATGATCGAACAGGCCGAAAAGTACATCGCGGAGAACGGCAAGGCCGAACCCTTCGGCGCCAAGCTGCCCGGTTACGCTGCACTCCCGGAGGCGGAACGGCGGGTGAAGGCCGCCGCGCTGGCCCCGGTGATCCGCGGCCTGGCTTCCGCGGACCGGCCGCAGGTGGGCCACTTCAGTGACCACCCCGGGGTGCTGGAGTTCCTCGAGTCCGCCGAGCACCCGCGCCTGGGCGCGCTGGGCACCTCGTGCCCGGACCATTTCCTGCGCACCAAGGTCAAGCCGCTCATCCTGGACCTGCCCGCGGACGCCTCCATCGAGGACTCCGTAAACCGGCTGAAGGAACTGCACGCCGAATACCGGAAGGACTACCAGGCCTACTACGACCGCCACGCGGACCAGGACAGCCCGGCCCTTCGCGGCGCGGACCCGGCGATCGTACTGGTCCCGGGCGTGGGCATGTTCTCCTACGGCAAGGACAAGCAGACCGCCCGCGTGGCAGGGGAGTTCTACCTGAACGCGATCAACGTGATGCGCGGCGCCGAGGCGATCTCCTCCTACGCCCCGATCGAGGAGGCCGAGAAGTTCCGCATCGAATACTGGGCCCTGGAGGAAGCCAAGCTCGCCCGGATGCCCAAGCCCAAATCCCACGCCACCCGCATCGCCCTGGTGACCGGTGCGGCGTCGGGCATCGGCAAGGCCATCGCCACCCGCCTCGCCACCGACGGTGCCTGCGTGGTCATCGCCGACCTGAACCTCGAAAACGCACAGAAGGTCGCCGAAGGACTCGGCGGCCCGGATGTCGCCGTCGGCGTCCAGGCCGACGTCACCGACGAAGCCCAGGTCGCCGCAGCCATCGACGAAGCCGTGCTGGCCTTCGGCGGCCTCGACCTGATCGTGAACAACGCCGGCCTGTCCATCTCCAAGCCGCTGCTGGAAACCACCGAGAAGGACTGGGACCTGCAGCACAACGTGATGGCCAAGGGCTCCTTCCTGGTGGCCAAGGCCGCCGCCAAGGTCATGATCGGCCAAGGCCTGGGCGGGGACATCGTCTACATCTCCTCCAAGAACTCCGTGTTCGCCGGCCCGAACAACATCGCCTACTCCGCCACCAAGGCCGACCAGGCCCACCAGGTCCGCCTGCTCGCCGCGGAACTGGGGGAGTACGGCATCCGCGTCAACGGCATCAACCCCGACGGCGTGGTCCGCGGCTCCGGGATCTTCGCCGGCGGCTGGGGCGCCAAGCGCGCCGCCGTCTACGGCGTGGAGGAGGAGAAGTTGGGTGAGTACTACGCCCAGCGCACCCTGCTCAAGCGCGAGGTCCTGCCCGAGCACGTCGCCAACGCCGCGGCCGTGCTCACCAGCAACGAACTCTCCCACACCACCGGTCTGCACATCCCCGTGGACGCCGGCGTCGCGGCAGCATTCCTCCGGTGAGCACCGCACATCTGACCGATGTCGACGGCGGCCTGTTCGCCGGCGGTGTGTTCGCCGCCGTCGATATTGGCGCCTCCTCGGGCCGGGTCATCCTCGGACGGATCAGCGCCGGCACGGCGGAGATGGAAACCGTCCACCGGTTCCCCAACGGTGTAGTGCAGTCCGAAGGCGGCCTCCGCTGGGATTTTGACGCGCTCTTCACCGAGGTGCTCACCGGCCTCGCTGCCGCCGCCAAGACGGCGGCCGGCCACGGGCAAACGGTCACCAGCATCGGCATCGACACCTGGGCGGTGGACTACGGCCTGGTCAACAAAGCCGGCGAAATCACCGCCCAGCCCTACAGCTACCGGGACGAACGCAGCCGTGCCGCCGTCGCCCGGGTCCACGAAAAACTGGACCCGGCCCGGCTCTACGCCGCCACCGGCCTGCAGTTCCTGCAGTTCAACACCCTCTACCAGCTCGCCACAGAACCGGACCTGGACGGGCTGCAGGCCCTGCTGATCCCGGACCTGATCGGGTACCTGCTCACGGGTGTCCGGCGGACCGAGGCCACCAACGCCTCCACCACCGGCCTGCTCGATGCCCCCACCGGACGGTGGGCCAACGGATTCTTCACGGCACTCGGCTTCCCGGAGGACCTCTTTCCGCCGCTGATCCGGCCCGGCGAAACCCTGGGCGCCCTGCTGCCCGGCATCGCCGAACGGACCGGACTGCCCTCGGCAACGGAGGTGGTGGCCGTCGGCTCGCACGACACAGCCTCCGCCGTCGCGGCCGTTCCCGCGGAGCAGGAAAACTTTGCCTACATCTCCTCCGGCACCTGGTCCCTCGTGGGGCTCGAACTGCAGCAGCCGGTGCTCACCGAAGCCAGCCGGGCGGCCAACTTCACCAACGAACGCGGCGTCGACGGCACGGTCAGGTACCTGCGCAACGTCGGGGGACTCTGGCTGCTCAGTGAATGCCAGCGCGCCTGGGCCGCAGACGGCTACAGGCCAGAAATTGGGGACCTGCTCGACGCCGCCGCGGCGCTGCCGCCCGGCGGACCCCGGATCAACCCCGATGACCCCGCCTTCATCGCCCCGGACAACATGCCGGACCGGATCCGCGCCGCTGTCCGCGCCACCGGTGCCGTCCTTCCCGGTGAACCGGCCGCGATCGTGCGTTGCATCCTGGACAGCCTCGCGGCGGGCTACGCGCGCACCATCGCCGACGCCGAACGCCTCGCCGGCCAGCCCGTGGACGTGGTGCACATCGTTGGCGGCGGCTCACAAAACAAGTTGCTGTGCCGGCTCACCGCCCAGGCCACCGGAAAACCTGTCATCGCCGGCCCGGTCGAAGCCACGGCCCTCGGCAACGTCCTCGTCCAGGCCCGCGCAGCAGGCGCGCTCGCCGGCGGACTCGATGCGCTCCGGGAGGTGGTCCGGGCGTCACACAGGCTCGACAGGTTCGAGGCGGCGCTGGTCTGATAGGACGCACGCAGGAAGCCAGTCCCAGGAAGAACGGAAAACCCATGCCGCTGTTCGATCTGCCCCTCGAGGAGCTCCGCCGGTACACGTCCGCAGTGGCAGTGCCGCCTGATTTTGAGGCTTTTTGGGACCGCACGGTCGACGAAACACGGGCCTTTCCGCTGGACGCTGTTTTCGAGCCGGTCGAGAACTACCTGACCGTCGTGGATACCTTCGACGTCACCTTCGCCGGCTTCGGCGGCGCCCCGGTGAAAGGGTGGCTGCACCTGCCGGTGACCCGGGAAGCCGGGACCGAGCTGCCCGCCGTCGTGCAGTATGCCGGCTATTCGGGCGGCCGCGGGCTGGCCAACCAGGACACGAGGTGGGCGCAGGCAGGCTACGCGCACTTCATCATGGACACCCGGGGCCAGGGTTACCGCGGGGCGGTCGGCGACACCGCGGACCCGCACCCGTCGGCCGGGGAGGTGGCGTATGCGGGCCTCATGACGCGTGGCGTGGCCAGCCGCGAGGATTACTACTACCGCCGCGTGTACATGGACGCGTTCCGCGCCGTCGAGGCGGCGCAGTCGCATCCGGACGTGGACGCCGCCCGGGTGGTGGTGGCGGGCATCAGCCAGGGCGGCGGCATGGCCGTCGCCGTCGCCGGGCTCGCGGCCGGTAGGCTCGACGGCGTCATCGCCGCCCTGCCCGACGTCCCGTTCCTCCAGGATTTTCCGCGCGCCATCGATATCGCGCCGCGCGGACCGTACCCCGAGATCGCGGAATTCCTCGGGCGGCACCGCGGGAAATATGAACCCATGCTGGCCGTGCTGAACTACTTCGACGGCGTCAACCTGGGCAGGTCCGCGGCGGTCCCCGCGCTGTTCTCTGTGGCGCAGATGGATGACGTCTGCCCGCCGTCGACAGTCTTTGCCAGCTACAACGCCTACGGGGCGGACGCCGGCCCGGCCGCAGGCGCGAAGGACATCGAGGTGTACCGCTTCAACAACCACGAGGGCGGCCAGGAGCACCACTGGATCCGGCAGTTGCAGTACCTCCGCAAGCTGCTGGGCTGAGGCGGACCCACCACCTGGCCGAGCGCGAACGTACACTTGGGGCCCTTGGAAAGCGCTTCCTTGGGGCCACAACTGTCCGTTCGCGCTCGTCCCGCCGTGCGTAACCGATTTGCGGTGCCGGCAAACCCGCGGCTATGGTGTGGCTATGACTAACCGTTGGTATGCGTATTTTTCGTTGGCTCTGGAGGGGCCCGCGTCTAACTGACACGCATCCAACTTTTCCTTCAGAGCCAACAGGGCAGAGATCATTCTCTGCCCTTCGCCATATCTGCGGCGGGTTCTGACCAGGGGCCCGCTCCCACCCGGAACAGGACCCCCACATGAGCGCAACAGCCACCGAAACCCAGCAGCCGACGTCGAAACGCCAGTCCACGTCCAACCTCAGGGTCAGTGAAATCACCGCCTTGCCCACTCCGCAGGAGATGATTGCAGAACTGGCGCTGGACGCCAAGGCGGCCGACGTCGTCGAACGCGGCCGCGACGAAGTCCGCGCCATCATGGACGGCGTGGACGACCGTCTGCTGGTGATTGTTGGCCCGTGCTCCATCCACGACCCCAAGGCGGGCCTGGAATACGCCCGCCGGCTGGTGAGCCAGGCCGAGAAGCACAAGGAAGACCTGCTCATCGTCCTGCGCGCGTACTTCGAAAAGCCGCGGACCACCGTGGGGTGGAAGGGCCTCATCAACGATCCGCACCTGGACGGCAGCCACGACATCGCCGGCGGCCTGCGCGCCGCCCGCAGCTTCCTGCAGCAGGTCACCGCCCTGGGGCTGCCCACCGCCACCGAGTTCCTCGAGCCCATCAGCCCGCAGTACATGGCCGACCTCATCTCCTGGGGCGCCATCGGCGCGCGGACCACGGAAAGCCAGATCCACCGCCAGCTCGCCTCCGGCCTGTCCATGCCCATCGGCTTCAAGAACGGGACCGACGGCGACCTGCAGGTGGCAGTCGACGCCTGCAGCGCAGCCGCGTCCGCCCAGGCCTTCCTCGGGATCGACGGCGACGGCCGGGCCGCGCTGGTGTCCACCGCCGGCAACCCCGACACCCACGTGATCCTGCGCGGCGGGCGGAAGGGCCCCAACTACTCCTCGGCCGACGTCGAAGCGGCCTCCGCCAAGCTCGCGGCCAAGAACCTCAACCCGCGGCTGATCGTGGACGCCAGCCACGCCAACAGCGGCAAGAGCCACCACCGCCAGGCCGAGGTGGCGCTCGAGATCGGCGCCCAGCTCGAAGACGGCGGAACCGCCGCCGGGGCGATCGCCGGCGTCATGCTGGAGAGCTTCCTGGTGGGCGGCGCGCAGAACCTGGACGTGGCCGAACACGCCGCCGGCCACTCGCAGCTGGTCTACGGCCAGAGCGTCACGGACGCCTGCATGGAGTGGGATGTGACGGCGTCCGTCCTCGAACAGCTGGCCGCGTCATCGCGGAAGCGGCGGGCTTTCACAATGGCCACGTGAGCATCTAGAGTAACTAGAACACGGTTGTTCGATGGCTCAGCATCGGCGCACACCGCAGATAGACCGGCGTCGTTGCTGAGAGCAAAGGAATATGGGTAATGTCCGCAGAGTCGAACTTCTCGAACGCCAAGTTCTTGACCGTGGCCGAGGTGGCTGAGGTAATGCGTGTCTCCAAAATGACCGTGTACCGCCTTGTCCATTCGGGGGAGATGCCCGCCGTTAGGTTCGGCCGCTCCTACCGCGTCCCGGAGACCGCCGTCGAACAGTACCTCAAGGGTGCTGTCGTGGACGGTCACACGGGCACCGCCTGACCGGACCCGACTGACCGCACCGATCCTGTGGTTGCTGCAGCCGCCTTGGGGGCCGCTGCACGCCACGGGAGCAGTGCTGGTCAGGGGGTGCTCCGGATAGGCGGTACCCTGTTAAGGAACGTTTTACGTCATTGTAAGAATCTGTCAGTTGTTCAGTCTGTTGCTCAGTCCACGGACCTTCTCCATCAGACAGGTACTGCATCTAGTTTGTAAGGAACTTTCGTGGGTTCAGTTATTAAGAAGCGTCGCAAGCGTATGGCCAAGAAGAAGCACCGCAAGTTGCTTCGTAAGACCCGCCACCAGCGCCGCAACAAGAAGTAGAGTCCGCTCTACGCTTCAATGCCCGTTCCCTTCCGGGGGTGCGGGCATTTTTGCGTCTTCCGACACCCAATCCGCCCTGCGACGCGCCAAATGCCGGGCGCTACGCAAATTCCGGTATCGAGGGGACCTTCGCGCGTCGCAGGGGAAAAACCGCGTCGGAAGGGAAGGGCAGCGTCAGGCCCGGGGACCGCGGAATCTCGTGTAGCCGCGCCAGAGGCCGTAGACCGCTCCGCCTGCCGTGGCTGCCTTCAGGCCCAGGGTGGCGGCGCGGCGACCGGAGCGAAAATCGTAGACCGGCCAGTTGTGTTCGCGTGCGTGCTTGCGCAGCCGGCTGTCGGGGTTGATCGCCACCGGGTGGCCCACCATCGTCAGCAGCGGGATGTCGTTGTAGGAGTCGCTGTACGCCCAGCAGCGTTTCAGGTCCAGCCCATGCGCGTCCGCGATGCCCTGGACCGCCACGGCCTTGGCGGCGCCGTGCAGGATGTCCCCGACGAGCCGGCCCGTGTAGAAGCCGTCCTTGGTTTCGCCCACAGTCCCGAGGGCGCCAGTCAGCCCCAGCCTGGTGGAAATCACCGTGGCCACCTCGATGGGGGTGGCGGTGACCAGCCAGACCTTCCGGCCCACACGCAGGTGCTGCTCGGCCAGGGCCTTGGCTCCTGGCCAGATCCGGGAGGCGATCATCTCGTCGTACACTTCTTCGCCGAGGGCCTTGATGTCCTCCTCCGTGATGCCGGCGGCGAGCCGCAGCGCCGAATCCCGCACCGCGTGGACGTCATTGAGGTTCTCGCCGCGGAGGATGAACTTGAGCTGCTGCCATGCCATGCCCGCCGCCTGCGGAATGGTGAAGGCCCCGCGCTGGTGCATTTTCCTTGCCACGTGGAACAGGCTTGCGCCCCGCATGAGTGTGTTGTCGACGTCGAAGAAGGCAGCCTCGCCGTGTTGCTGCTTCGCAACCGGACGGTGGGCCACAGCGACGTACTTCTCCTCGGGCATGCCACTGAGTCTAGTCAATGCAGTACGCCACATCCGACGGCCGCCGCGTCGCTCCCCGCCGTCAACGGCGCTACGGTTGAAGCATGGCAAACCCCGACGTCGTTCTCCTCACCAAAGCTGACTGCCACCTGTGCGCCGCGGCGCGCGACGCCGTCGGAAGGGTGACTGCCGGGCTGGGACTTTCGTGGTCGGAACGGCAGCTGGACGCCGACGATGAGCTGCGCGACCGCTACGCCGAGGAGATCCCGGTGGTGCTGGTGGACGGCATCCAGCGTGACTTCTGGAAGATCGACGAGGCACGCCTGGAGCGTGTGCTGCGCCGTGCCATGGCGGGGGATTAGCCCATTTCGAACAGTGGCATTGGCTTTGTTGACATAACTGATGGGGATCTAGAGTGGACTCACAACGCGACGCAACGGAGCAGATAGTGACTTCGCTCGATTCACCTCCCCAGGCTGTGCCCGGGCCCACGGGGGCTGCCGGAAAGCAGATTCCGCCGGCGGCCGTGGCCCGGCTGACGATCTACCTGCGCGCGCTGAACTCCCTGCTGGCCGAAGGCACCGAGCGGGTTTCCTCCGAGTCACTGGCTGAACTTTCCGGCGTCAGCTCCTCGACCCTCCGCAAGGATCTGTCCCATGTGGGCTCCTACGGCACCCGCGGCGTGGGCTATGAGGTGCAGTACCTCAGCCGCCACATTGCCGCCGCGCTGGGCCTGACCCATGACTGGAAGGTCGCGATCGTCGGTGCCGGTAACCTGGGCAAGGCGCTGGCACGCTACGGCGGCTTCGAATCCAGGGGCTTTGATGTGGTTGCCATCTTCGACGCCGACCAGATGGTGGTGGGCAACGAGGTGGGCTGGCTGCGGGTCAGCGACGTCGCGGACCTCGAGACCGTCCTGGCGCGGACCGGCACCAACATGGTGGTGCTGGCGCTGCCGGCCGCCGTCGCCCAAAGCGTGTGCGACAGGGTGGTGAACGCAGGCGTGCGCAGCATCCTCAGCTTTGCGCCCGTGATGCTCCAGGTGCCCGACGGCGTGACGTTGCGGAAGGTGGACATGGCCACCGAGCTGCAGATCCTGGCCTACCACGCACAACGGGCGCAGACCCCCGGCCAGCCGGAGTAACTCCGGCTATCCAGGAATCCGCGCCCGCTGGCGGTTTCAGGACTGTTGCTTTGCTCCGCGGTGCCTTGTCTGCGCCTCGGTTTTCGCTTTTAGCGGCCGTACGGGCCGGGCTGCGAATACGGGTTGGCGAACGGCTGCCGCTTCTGGAAGTACGGAGCCGCTCCCGGCAGGTACAGCATCACGATCGCCGCGATGCCGAGCAGGCCCACGAGGGTGTTCAGGCCCGCTGGGAAGAGGCTGAAAACGGACAGCGCCGCAAAGACGGTGCCCAGGATGCGTGCCCAGTTCTTGCCCTTCCGGATGTTGAAGGCAACCAGCGCATAGAGGCCCGCTCCGATCAGGGCAAAGACCACCAGGGATCCGACAATGAAGCCCTTGATGTCCTCGAAGGCAATCTCCTGACCGCTGGTGCGCAGCTGGTCCTCGAACGTGCGCCGCATGGCCGGGTCGTCCAGGGCAGGAATCGTGAGCAGGGCGGACAGGACCGACAGGACGCCCGCTGCGATGATCATCCAGAAGGAATAGTTGACGAGCTTCGGAACGCCGTCGCCCGTGGTCGCCTGGGCCTGCTCCGAGGGATACTGCCCGTAGGGGGACTGGCCATAGGGGCTCTGGCCGTACGGTGATTGGCCGTACTGCGGGGGGTTCTGGCCGTACTGCGACTGCCCGTACTGGGGCGGGTTCTGGCCATAGGGGGACTGCCCGTACTGGGGCGGGTTCTGCCCGGTCTGGCCGTACTGGGGCGGGTTCTGCCCCGTCTGACCGTACTGGGGCGGGTTCTGCTCGCCCTGCCCATACTGGGGAGCGCCCTGCTCGCCCTGGCCGTACTGGGGAGCGCCCTGCCCGTACTGGGGCGGGTTCTGGTTCTGGCCATACTGGGGAGTGTTCTGCCCGTACTGGGGCGCGTCCTGGCCGTAGCGGGGCTGCCCGTTGGCTGCCTGGGAACCGTTGTCCGGCTCGTTGGAGCCGGGGTCATTGGAGTGCGGGACTGGAGGATTGCTCATGAGCGGTCCTTTGCATAGTGACGACTGAATCGGCTACCGGTTCAGACACCTGCCCTCCCCAGCCTGGTTCACTTCCCACCGTACCCCTCAGCGGGTGTGCGGTGGATCATTCCGGAGAGGTATTAAAGCCGTGCCAACCTGCGGAAACGCTGCCCGGCCGGGGAGCTGTCGGGCCAGGGACAGCCGACTCGAAAACCTCCGGAACGCCGAACGCCCCGCCTGCGGAGATCCGCGGGCGGGGCGTTTCGGGCCAGTAACTGTGGCTAGGCGCTGGAACCTAGGCTGCCGGTGCGATGAAGGCCAGTTCGAGGTTGATGGCAACCTTGTCGCTGACCAGGACGCCGCCGGCTTCCAGCACGGCGTTCCACGTCAGGCCGAAGTCCTTGCGGCTGATCGTGGTTTCGGCGGAAACGCCGGCGCGGGTGTTGCCGAAGGGGTCAACTGCGACGCCGTTGAATTCGGTCTCGAGGGAGACGGGGCGGGTGACACCCTTGATGGTCAGGTCGCCCTTGAGTTCGTAGCTGTCTCCGTTGGCAACGAGGCCGCTGGAGACGAAGTTGATCTCGGGGAACTTTTCGACGTCGAAGAAGTCTTCGCCGCGGACGTGGCCGTCGCGGTTGGCGTCACCGGAGTCGAAGCTGGCGGTCTGAATGGTGGCCTCGACCTTGCTGGCGGTCACGTCGTCGGCGAGGTCCAGGGTGGCGGTGGCGTCCTTGAACTGGCCGCGGACCTTGCTGATGCCGGCGTGGCGAACAGTGAAGGCGATCTCGCTGTGGGAGTTGTCGAGGGTCCAGGTGCCGCGGGTGAGCTCGGTGGAAAGTGCCATGGTGGTTCTCCTTAGTATCAGTGGTCGTACTGGTGATCATTGAAGCTTTTGTTGAAGCCTCAACTAACTGCTGCATCCAGTATAAACATGCATTTGCATCTTTTATTCCACCGGCGGGGAACTTTTTGAAAAATTTCTGAGTTCTACTCGGTGTAGAAGATTTCGCCATTGCCCCTGCCCTTTGAGAAACTGGTAGACATGCCCCAAGCCACTGTCCATTTGCTCCGCCACGGCGAGGTTCATAACCCCGACGGCGTCCTGTACGGCAGGCTGCCTGAATTCCACCTCTCCGAACTTGGCCGGCAGATGGCGCAGACGCTCGCCGAGCACTTCCGCGAACGCGTATCCCAGGGCGCCAACATCGTGTACCTGGTGGCGTCCCCGCTCACGCGCGCGCAGGAAACTGCCCAGCCCACGTCGGAGGCGCTGGGGCTGGACATCCACACCGACAACCGCATCATCGAGGCCGAAAACCACTTCGAAGGGCTGAAGGTCACCAAGGCCGAGCTGCGCAAGCCGAAGCACTGGCCACACCTGATCAACCCCTTCCGCCCCTCCTGGGGCGAGCCCTACAAACGGCAGGCAGCCCGCGTGACCGAGGCCGTCCAGGAAGCCCGGGCCAAGGCCATCGAACTCGGCGGCGACGGCGCCGAGGCCATCCTGGTCTGCCACCAGCTTCCCATCTGGGCCACCCGGCTCAGCGCCGAGGGCAAGCCCCTGTGGCACGACCCGCGGAAGCGCGAATGCACCCTGACCTCCCTCACCTCCCTGGTTTTCGGCGACGACGGCGCCCTGCTCCGCGTGGAGTACAGCGAGCCCGCCGCCGCCCTTCTTCCCGGTGCCTCGAGCACCCCCGGAGCCTAAGTTATGACTGAAACACCCAATAGTTCCCGCCGCAGCGTCCTCGCCGCCGGCGGCCTGGCCCTCACGGCGATCACCCTGGGCCTGTCCGCCTGCGCCCAGGAGGACGCCCTGGCGAAGCAGGCCAAGGCCGGGGACAACAAGAACTACGTGGCCGGCGACGGCTCGGTGACCGAGTTCGCCGCAGCGGAGCGCAAGTCCGGCATCCAGATCCAGGGCACCCTGTTTGACGGCACCACCGTGACCCCCAAGGACTTCCAGGGCAAGGTCACTGTGCTGAACTTCTGGTTCGCCGCCTGCGCGCCCTGCCGCGTGGAGGCGCCGTCCCTGGAGGCGCTGCACCAGGAGTTCAAGAGCAAGGGCGTGCAGTTCTTCGGCGTGAACCTGCGCGATGAGAAGGCCACGGCCGACGCCTTCGACAAGACCTTCGGCCTCACCTACCCGAGCTTCGACGACAAGGACGGCAGCGTACTGCTGGCCGTGTCCGGCCTGGTGCCCCCGGGCGCCGTCCCCACCACGCTCGTGGTGGACAAGCAGGGCCGGGTGGCGTCGCGCGTTCTGGGGGAGATCGAGAAGGGCACGCTCAAAGCCCTCATCCAGACCGCCGTGGCAGAGTAACCCTCCCATGAACAGCCCCTTCGCCGAAGCCATCCTGAACGGTTCGCTGCTTCTCGCCATCCCGGTGGCGCTGCTGGCCGGACTCGTGTCCTTCCTTTCGCCGTGCGTACTTCCGCTGGTGCCCGGATACCTGGGCTACGTCACGGGACTCACGGGCGTGGACCTGCAGAAGCAGAAGCGCGGCCGCATGCTGGCAGGCATCGGACTGTTCGTGCTCGGCTTCTCGGTGATCTTCGTGCTCCTTGGCGGCGCTTTCGGACAGCTGGGGTCCCTGATCTCCGGCGGGCAGAACGCCTGGATCACGCAGGTCCTGGGCGTCCTGGTGATCCTGATGGGCGTGGTGTTCATGGGCGGATTCTCCTGGTTCCAGCGCGACGCCAAGATCCACGCCAAACCGCCGGCCGGCCTCTGGGGTGCGCCGCTGCTGGGAATCACGTTCGGTCTCGGCTGGGCGCCCTGCATCGGCCCCACCTATTCCGCCGTCCAGCTCCTGAGCCTGTCCGGGGGCTCGTCCGCCGCGAAGGGCGCGTTCCTGGCCTTCGTCTATAGCCTTGGGCTGGGCATCCCGTTTCTGCTGATTGCCCTTGCAGTGCGCCGCGGTGCCGGCGTGATGTCGTTCTTCCGCAAGCACCGGCTGGCCATCCAGCGCACCGGCGGCGGAGTCCTGATTGCCCTGGGCATCCTGATGGCCACGGGCCTGTGGGGAGCCTGGGTCACCGAGTTGCAGTACTGGTTCCAAACCGACGTGAAGTTGCCGATCTGATGAGCGAGCGTGTGAAGTCAACCGAGAAATCCGCGGCCGGGGACGTCCCGCAGCCCGGGTCCAGCCAGCCCGGCCAAGACGGCGCTGAGCAGAAATCCGCGCCCAAAGACACCCTGAAGGCTGCCAAGGCGGGGGCAGCCCTCCCGTCCCTGGGCTTCCTGGGCATGCTCCGCTGGGCCTGGACGCAGCTGACCAGCATGCGCACCGCGCTGTTCCTCCTGCTGCTGCTGGCGGTGGCCGCGGTGCCGGGATCGCTGTTCCCACAGCGGCCGGCCAACCCTTCAGTGGTCACGCAGTACATCAAGGACCACCCCGACTACGGCAAGCTGCTGGACTCGCTGCAGCTGTACGACGTCTACTCCTCGGCCTGGTTCTCGGCCATCTACATCCTCCTGTTCATCTCGCTCATCGGTTGCGTGGTGCCCCGGGCCATCGCCCACTACAAGGCCATGCGGTCCCAGCCCCCGCGGACCCCGAAGCGCCTGTCCCGGCTGCCCGAGTACGGCACCCTGGTGGTGCCGGCGGACGCCGGCATCCCGGCGTCGGACGCCATTGAGGACGCGGCGGCGCTGCTGAAGAAGCGCGGCTACCGCGTTGAGGTAAGGCACGACGACGGCGCGCGGCCGTCTTTGGGGGCCGAGCGCGGCTTCCTGAAGGAAGTGGGAAACCTTGTCTTCCACACCTCGCTGATCGGCGTGCTGGTATCCGTGGCCATCGGCGGCCTGTTCGGGTACAGCGGCCAGCGGATCCTGGTGGAGGGCGACACGTTCGTGAACACCCTGGTGGGCTACGACCAGTTCAATCCCGGCACCAACTTCCAGAGCAGCCAGCTCCAGCCCTACTCGATCCAGCTGGACAAGTTCCAGGCCACGTTCGACCGTGAATCCCAGGGCAAGTTCGGCCAGCCCATCGACTTCACGGCTGACGTCACCACCAGGGAAAACCCCGGGGCCCCGGCCAAGAAGGAAGTGCTCAAGGTCAACGACCCCGTGACCCTTGGCGGCACCAGCATCTACCTCACGGGCAACGGCTACGCCCCCGTGGTCACGGTCCGGGACGGCAACGGCAACATCGCCATGCAGGGGCCTGTGGTGGCCAAGCTGCAGGGCGACAACTACTACTCCTCCGTGGTGATCAAGGTGCCCGACGCCAAGCCTGACCAGCTGGGCTTCGCCGGGTTCTTCCTGCCCACGGCGTTCGTGACGGAGGAAGGCATCTCCTTCAGTGGCGACCCGGAGCTCATCAACCCGCAGCTGAGCCTGAACTCGTACTACGGCGACCTGGGCCTGAACAAGGGTGCCCCGCAGAACGTCTTTGAGCTCGACGTCAAGGACCTCAAGGAACTCAACAGCCGCAACCTCGAAGCCGGTGGCATCACGCTGGCGCCGGGCAACACCTACACGCTGCCCGAGGGCAAGGGTTCCATCACGTTCGACGGCGTGAAGAAGTATGTGGGCGTGGACATCCACCACAACCCCGGCCAGCTCTCGGCGCTGATCTTCGCGCTGCTGGCGGTGGCCGGGCTCATCGTCTCGCTTTACGTGAACCGCCGCCGGGTCTGGGTCCGCACCGGCACCCACGAGGACGGCCGGACCATGGTGGAATACGGCCTCCTGGCGCGCGGCGAGGACCACCGGCTGGCCGGCGAGGCGGCAGCGCTGCGCGGCCTGCTGTCGCGCAGGTGGAACCTGTCCGACGACACCCCCGAAACAGCACCTTCCAACTCCTCACCAGCTGGCTCGCCTGAGCCGAAGAAGGACCAGTAATGCTTCCCATCAACGAGACCATGGGCCAGTACAGCGAGCTCTTCATGCTGCTTGCTGCCGGCACCTACACCGTCGCCTTCATCGCGTTCGCGTGGGACCTGGCCAGGAGCAGCAAGGCCCTCAAGGCGGTTGACCTCAAGGCCGCAGCCGCCGGAGCGACTGATACGTCCGCCAAGGTTCCGGTGGCGGCGGGCACGGCTGCAGCCGCGTCGCGGGCAGAGAGCGGTGGCGGGGACCGCCTGGCCGGACCGGCAGACCGTGCCGAGCGGCCGTCGTCGTACTCCTCGGGCGCCGTACATGCCGGCCAGACCGCCGACGACAGCATGCGGTACGCGGCGGAGCGCCGTGCCGCGGCCCGTGTGGGCGTGGCACTGACCGTCCTGGGCGCAGCCATCCACGCCGCCGCCGTGCTGACCCGTGCAGTGGGCGCCGGCCGCGTGCCGTGGGGCAACATGTACGAGTTCCTGACCACCGGCGCGTTCGTGGCTGTGGCCGTGTTCCTCGTGGTGCTGGTCCGCCGCGACCTGCGCTTCCTCGGCACGTTCGTGGTGAGCCTGGTGATCATCATGCTGGTGGCCGCGTCCGTGGCGTACTGGACGCCCGTCGGCCACCTGGTACCCGCGCTGCAGAGCTACTGGCTGATCATCCACGTCTCCATCGCTGTGCTGTCCTCGGCACTGTTCACGCTGACGTTTGCCATGTCCGCGCTGCAGCTGGTCCAGTCTCACCGGCAGAAGACCATCGCGGCCGGGGGCGCCGACAAGCTGGGGTTCATGCGCCTGGTGCCGTCTGCGCTGAGCCTGGAGAACCTGTCCTACCGCATCAACGCAATCGCCTTCATCGGCTGGACCTTCACCCTCATGTTCGGTGCGATTTGGGCCGAGAAGGCCTGGGGTCGCTTCTGGGGCTGGGACACCAAGGAAGTGTGGACGTTCGTGATCTGGGTGGTCTATGCCGGTTACCTGCATGCCCGGGCCACCCGCGGCTGGACGGGGACCCGCGCGGCCTGGCTGTCGATCGTGGGCTACCTGTGCGTAATCTTCAACTTCACCATCGTGAACCAGTTCTTCAACGGCCTGCACTCGTACTCGGGGCTGTAGGGGTCCCTTCGCGCCTGGCGCCTGCGCCGATTTACCGAAAAGGGCCGCATGGGCTCCTCGATTTACCCAAAAGGGCCACCTGGCATGCTTGCTGGGCGGCCCTTTTTGGCGAAACGGCGAAGCCGCGGGACGGGCGAGGGCTTCGCGTGGCGGGTGGGCTGCGGGTCGCCCTGCTGATCAGCCGAAGTCTGCCGATTTACCAATAAGGGCCGCATGCACTCTTCGATTTACCTAAATGGGCCGCATGGGTACGTTGATTTACATATAAGGGCCGTTTGGCTTGCTTGCTGGGCGGCCCTTTTTGGCTAAAGGGTGAGACCGCGGGAAAGGCCGGCAGGCTTCGCGGGGCAGAGCCGGGCGGGTACCTGCGGGGAGGGGCGAAACGTCGAAGACTAGCGTGATGGTTTCCAGCCGCGCTTTGTCAGTGCTGCTCGGACCTTGGTGATGGCGGTGGGTTCCTCGCCCGGCACGATGGGATCGAGATCCAACTGCGTCAGAACCAGGACGAGCCAGCCGAGGCTCCGGGCTTTTTCGTCCCGGTAGATGTCGCTCCTCCGCTGGGCCGGGGTTGCGTGGTGGCCGCCGTCGTACTGGAGGGCAACCTTGAACTCCTCGTAGGACATGTCGGGGTCCTGCACCCAGCCGCCGGTCTCATCGAACATAGGTACGTTGATGCATGGCTCGGGGAGTCCGGCTGCCGTCAGTAGGAGCCTCAGCTCAGTCTCTTTTGGAGAATCGGTGTTTGCGCGGATGAGAGCCCTGGGCTTCATTGCCTTGGGGTACCCGGCCCTGCCCTGCTTCTCGGCGAGGAAAGCGTCCATTGCCCCTGGCGTTGAAAGCGGATCCCTGCGGCGCAGAAGGAAGTCACCGGCAATCACCAGGTCCTTCAGTGACAGAAGGCCCGCAAGGTCGAACCACGTCCGAAGCGGTGACGTGCAGGCCACGTAACGGCCGACGAAGATGTCCTCTTCGGGCAGCGGAAGTTGGTGGCCGCAGACGTTCTTCCTTCGCACGGCCCTGGCGCCGTCCCGGCTAGTCAAATGGATTACTGCGTGATCCTCAAAACACAGCGGAAGAGGGAAACCCCAGAGTGCAGCGGCGGAGAGATGGCTTATGACCGCTCCGGTTGCGAGTACAAGCCCCCGCGCCCGGACAAGGAGGGTGATCTCCACCGCCGCAGACGTGCGCACCCCATGGCAGGGACTGGCCAAGTCGAGGGCGCGTGTGCGTCTGCGAGTCAGGCCCGCAGCTGAGGCCTGGCGGATGGTGAACGGCTGCGCCTGCAGTGCGGGCGGCAGAGGGCGTGGACGCGGCATAGAAGCATTCTGCTGCCCGGGCGGGGCTTTAGGCCGTTATCCACAATTTTGGGCCGGTGTGGAGGGATAGTCGCCGTGGCCACGCTCCCCAGCGGGCCAGCACCATGCTTCGCGGTATTGCCACAAAAGGCCGCCTGCCGAAGCCCTGAAGCGGCCGTTTTGGGCAATTCGACTCTGGGGAGCGGCCGTTTTTGGTAATCGAGGCGCCGCCGGGCAGGAGAGATGGGCGACGGCATCGATTTACCAAAAAGGGCCGCTCAGCTAGCTGCTGGGCGGCCTTTTTTGGCGAAAGAGCGGGTCTACTTCGCCTCGGGGTTGCCTTCGGCGTTGGCCTCGCCCGCCGCGCCCGGCTTGCGCGGACCGGGCTCGCCTGCGGGCGGGTTGCCCGTACCTGAATTGCCGCTGCTCGTGGTGCCGGCGCCAGTGCCTGGGGCAGATCCCGTGGCGCCCGTGCGGTGCGGCCCGGCGTCGGCCTGGTTCTTTCCGGTAGCATCGTTCCGCAGCTTGCGGAGCCGCTCCGCCTCGCGACGGCGCTGTTCGAGGTTGCGCAGGAAGTCGGGGTCGTCGTCGGGGGCGGTGGGATGCTGCGGGTAAACCGGCCGGGCCGTGGCCGATGCACGGGGGCGGCCGATCAGGAACCACAGCGCTGCGCCGATGAGTGGCAGAAGGGCAACCATGATGATCCAGGTTGTTTTGGAAAACCCGCGGGTCAGATGCTTGTCGGTTCGGATAACGTCCACCAGTCCGTAGACGTAGATGGCGAGAATGACGACTGCGAGGACAACACGAGGCATGCAATCAGTCTAGCCGCCGTATGCCCCGGCGGAGACTACAGTATGCCCACAGTCATGCGCCAGCAAAACGCCGGACCGGGGCCGCAGATGACGCAGGCTACGGTCTGGCAGGACGGCTAAACTTGGATAGTGGCTTTTCTGAAATACTCCCTGATCCGGCTCGCGATCTTCCTGCCCCTGTTCGTGCTGTTCGTTTTCCTGCAGTTGGGGTGGTTCCTGGCCGTCGTCTGCGCGGGGCTGATTTCCTTTGCCATCAGCTACCTTTTCTTCCAGAAGCAGCGCGATGCCGCGACGGCGTCACTGCACGCCCGCTTCTCCGGCCGCGCCAAGCCCATCCGCACTGCCGGGGAGATCGACGATGCCCAGGCCGAGGACCACCTCGTGGACACCCACCCGGACGTCACCATCCGCAACGAAGTCAAGAAGCGCGAACCGCGCGGCGAGGACGCCTAGCACTGGAAAGGGCCTGCACCTGCGGACGCCTAGCCCTGAGGTGCCCGGGCCTGCCGTTCCCCAGCACTGAAGGGTCCGGGAGCACTGAAGGGGCCGGGCCCTGAAGATGCCCGGACCTGAAGGCGCCCGGGCTTACAGTCCGCTGCTCAGCACGAGTCCCAGCGAGAACAGCACGGCGTAGCCGAGGTTGATGAGTCCTGTCTGCTTCAGGACGGGAATCAGGCTCTTGCGCTTCCGTCCGTTGATCATCAGCCAGGCCGGCATCAGGCAGGCCGGGATCAGCAGCAGCACGATCAGCATCCACGGCCGCGTCGGCGCCAGGATCACCACGAGCAGAATGGCCACGGCAAGCATCAGCACGTAGCTTTCGCGGGCATGCTTGTCACCCAGCCGCACCGCCAGGGTCTTCTTCCCGGCCTGGATGTCCGACGGGATGTCCCGCACATTGTTGGCCATCAGCAGGGCGCAGGCGATGAGGCCCGTGCCGATCGCGCCGATCACCGCGGGCAGCCCGATCTGCCCCGCCTGCGTGTAGGTGGTGCCAAGGGTGGCCACGAGCCCGAAGAACACGAACACGAAGACGTCGCCAAGGCCCATGTAGCCGTACGGGTTCTTGCCTCCCGTGTAGCCCCACGCCGCCATCACGCAGCCCACGCCCACCAGCAGGAGCCACCACGTCTGGGTGATGATGACCAGTACCAGGCCCACCAGCATCGCCAGGCCGAAGGCGCCGAACGCGGCATACTTCACGTGTTCAGGCCGGGCAGCACCGGAACCGACCAGCCGCAGCGGGCCCACGCGGTTCTCGTCCGTTCCGCGGATCCCGTCCGAGTAGTCGTTGGCGTAGTTGACGCCGACCTGCAGCAGCAGCGCCACGAGGGCAGCCAGGACAGCATTGAGCAGGAGGAAGGAACCCATCTCATAGGCCGCTGCCGAGCCGATCAGGACAGGGGCGATCGCGGCCGGCAGGGTGCGGAGCCGGGCGCCTTGGATCCATTGTGCGGCTGTGGCCACGGTAATACCTCGTGTTGGGTCGGTGGTACGTTCGGAAAGCATGGGCATGCGCAGGGCACGCGAAGCCGCAGCGGCGCGGCAGAACTACTCTATTTTCCCTGATGGAGCGCGTTGAGCCGTTCAATCATGGCCAGCCTGTCCGGTTTGCCGTTCGGCAGCATGATCAGCTCACTGGCCGGAAGGACGGTCTTCGGACCCAGCAGCCCCAGTGTCCGGTGCCATTCCTCGGCCCAGGCCGCCCCGTCCCGTCCGGCAGCGGGAGCAGAGCTCCCGTCGCCGGAAACGGGGGCGACTGCAACATAAGCCGCTACGGCCTGGCCCCATTTCGCGGACGTGACGCCGGCGACGAACGCCGCCGTGACGCCGTCGGACTTTTCCAGCTCAGCCTGCACGTGCGCGGCGGAAACCTTGACGCCGCCGGTGATGATGACGTCGTCGGCGCGGCCCAGCACGGTAAGCCGGCCGTCGGCGTCCAGTGCACCAAGGTCGTTGGTCCGGTACCAGCGGTTGCCGTCCTCTTCGACGAAAGCCTCGGCCGTCAGCGACGGCGCGTCCAGGTAGCCCGCTGCGAGGGTGGCTCCGCCGAGGTGGATCCGGCCGTCCTCGGCGAGCCGCAGGGCCACGCCCTCGAGCGGATAGCCGTCGTACACGCAGCCGCCGCAGGTTTCGGCCGCGCCGTAGGTGGTGACCACGCGGAGGCCTGCGTCCCGGGCGGACTCGAGGAGCTCGGCAGAGGCCGGCGCGCCGCCGAGCAGGATGCCGTTGAAGCGGCGCAACACGGCGAGCGTGTCCGCCGACGGGTCCGCGAGCAGGCGCTGCAGCTGCGTGGGCACCAGCGAGGTGAAACGGATGTTGTCGGTCAGCTCCAATGCCGCCGCGGTGAAGGCGTTCGCGGTAAAGCCTTCGGACAGGTCCATCGCCCAGGGCCGGGTGCCTGCGAACAGCGACCGGACCAGCACCTGCACGCCGGCCACGTACTGCAGCGGCAGGGCCAGGAGCCACTGCCCCTCGCCTTTGAGCGCGAAGGCGGTGGCCATCGACGACGCCGCCAGCGCGTCCACCGTCAGGACCGTCGCCTTGGGCGTCCCGGTGGACCCGGACGTGCGGACCACAGCGACGGCGTCCTCGAACCCGGGTGTCTCCACCGGCGTCACCACCGGCTCGCCGTCCGGGCCGGCGGAGAGTTCGACGGCGGGACCCTCACCGTGGAGCGCGGCCGCCAGCGCCTTGAGGGCCGGCTCGATATTCACTGCGGGCGCCTGTGTTGTGTGGGCATGGGGTGCGCGGGCATGGGGTGCCTTCCGACGAGTGCGGGCTTAGAAGTAGTACGGGAACTTGGACCAGTCGGGGTCGCGCTTCTGCAGGAACGCCTCCTTGCCCTCCACGGCCTCGTCCGTCATGTAGGCCAGGCGGGTGGCTTCGCCGGCGAACACCTGCTGGCCTGCGAGGCCGTCGTCGGCGAGGTTGAAGGCAAACTTGAGCATCCGGATGGCCTGCGGGGACTGCCGGGCGATGTCCGCCGCATACTCCAGGGCCACCTCCTCGAGGCGCTCGTGGTCCACTGCCTCGTTCACGGCGCCCATCCGAACCATGTCCTCGGCGGAATATTCACGCGCGAGGAAGAAGATTTCCCGCGCTGCCTTCTGGCCGATCTGCCGGGCCAGGAGTGCCGAGCCGTAGCCGGCGTCGAAACTTCCCACGGTGGCGTCCGTCTGCTTGAACTTGCCGAACTGGCGCGAGGCGATGGTCAGGTCCGAGACCACGTGCAGGGAATGCCCGCCGCCCGCTGCCCAGCCATTAACGACGGCGATGACCACCTTGGGCATGGTCCGCATGAGCCGCTGGACCTCCAGGATGTGGAGCCGGCCGGCGCGGGCAGGGTCGATGGTTTCCTGCGTCTCGCCGTCGGCATACCTGTAACCATCGCGTCCCCGGATCCGCTGGTCCCCGCCCGAGCAGAACGAATGCCCTCCATCCTTGGGTGAGGGACCGTTGCCGGTGAGCAGCACGGTGGCCACATCCGGCGTCATCCGCGCGTGGTCCATGGCCCGGTACAGCTCGTCCACCGTTCCCGGGCGGAAGGCGTTGCGGACCTCCGGACGGTTGAACGCGATGCGGACGGTGGGCAGGTCCCGCGTGACGGTGCCGTCCCCGGACCGCTCCACCTGCCGGTGGTAGGTCAGGTCCTGGAAGTCGTCGAAGCCGGACACGGTGCGCCAGCGGGACGGGTCAAAGACGTCGGATACCTTGGCGGGGAATTCGTTGCTCACCGTCCAAGTCTAGTAATCGGCTCAGCTGATGCAGAACTCGTTGCCCTCGGGGTCGGCCATGGTGTGCCATTCGTGCGGTCCCTGGCTGGCGGTCCAGAGGAAGGTGGCGCCGCGGGCCTCGAGTTCGGCGCGGACCTCGTCCTTGTCCCGGCCGTCGAGGCGCACGTCCCAGTGCACCCGGTTCTTGATGGTCTTCTGCTCCGGCACGGTCTGGAACAGGAGGCGCCGTTCCGGTGCTTTCGACTCGAGTTCCTCGGTGGGCCGGATCGCCGCGCCGTCCCGCCAGACGAGCTTGCCGTTGTGGGTCATGGTCTGGTCTTCCGTGGCGAAGCCCTGGCTGATCATGGACCGGATGAAGCCCTCGTCCTGCGGCTCCACGGACCAGTCCAGCGTCTCGGCCCACCAGTCGGCGAGGTCGTGCGGGTTCTTGCAGTCGATGGCGATCTGAATGTTGAGTCCCATGGCACCAAGCTATGATGGCGGCGCCGCCTACGGAAAGGGGTCCGGACGCATCCGTCACGTGTACGGCGCGCCCTTGCTAACCCTGGACCCGCTGCAGCTGGTCCAGGAGTTCCGGCGGGATGGTGTACAGGAAGATCGCGGCCAGCAGGTTCTTGGCCGCGTGCACGAAGTAGGCGAACATCAGGTTGCGCCCCGTCCAGACGTAGACAAACACCAGCGTTCCGCCCATGGCCAGGTACGGCATGAGGGCGGCAAGGGTGAGCGCCTCCTGGCCCACGATGTGCAGGGCGGCGAAGAGGACCACGGACAGGGTGCAGCAGATCCAGATGTTGACGCGCCTGCTCAGCTTTCCGATCAGCAGATGCCGGAACACATATTCCTCGACGAACGGCCCGACGAGGACGATCAGCGGCACCATCAGCCAGGCCGGCACCTGCCGCATGAGCGCCTGCAGCCCGGCCTGGTTGGCGGAGGTCTCGGCGGTCGCGCCCACGGCCACCAGGAAGGCGGTGACAACCATCATCACGACGACGGCCAGCGGCACCATCGCGAGCGTGAACCAGGGGCGGGTGGCCAGCACCTTGAGGTCCCGGGACACCACCCCGCGCGCGGCGAGCAGCGCCAGGGCGCCGACGCAGCCGTAGAACAGGAGGTTCACGCCGTAGGAGGCGACGGCCGGCGTCGGAGCCAGCTCCCGGAGCAGCGGCAGCAGGAGTTCGCCGGCCAGCGCGAAGAAGGCGGCGACGGCCACATAAAGCCCGACGGCGGTGAGGTCCAGCGGCGAAAACCGATACAGATCCGGCCGCGGAGCAGGAAGCATCCGTCTGGTGTTCACCATGCTTCCAGCCTAGTGCGCCAGCACCTGCGCGAACGGACACTTGTGGCCCTGCACGAACGGACAGTTGTGGCCTCGCACGAACGGACATTTGCGGCCCCGGTGTGACGCATCACATTGCAGGGCTGGAACGGCGCCGATAAAATATTCGGTATGCCTAACTTTTGGTTTCGGTGCGCCAAAGTAGTCCGCCGAACTCTTGCCCTTGTGCCCACCCGCAGCCGGGGAGCAGCCTCAGTGGTGCTTCTTTGCCTGGCCCTGACAGCGTGCGGCGGAAACGCCACGGGCGGCGACGGCCGGCCCGTGGTGCTGACGACGTTCACGGTGCTGGCGGACGTGGCCAGGAACGTGGCCGGTGACAAGCTGCAGGTGGAATCCATCACCAAGGCCGGCGCCGAGATCCACGGCTACGAACCCACCCCCGGGGACATCCGGAAGGCTTCACAGGCGGACCTGATCCTGGATAACGGGCTCAACCTGGAGGCCTGGTTCGGTCAGTTCGTCGAGGGCCTGGATGTGCCGCACGCCGTGGTGAGCGGGGGCGTGGACGTGTTGTCCATCCGCGAGGACTCGTACCAGGGCAAGCCGAACCCGCATGCATGGATGTCGCCGGTCAACGTCCAGATCTACGTAGACAACATGGTGAAGGCCTTTTCCAAGCTGGATCCCGCGAATGCCGAAGTTTTCGAGGCCAACGGCAAGGCCTACAAGGCGAAGCTCCAAGCCGTGCAGGACGAGATGAAAGCCAAGCTCGCCGCCCTGCCCAAGAATCAGCGTGCCCTGGTGACCTGCGAAGGCGCCTTCTCCTACCTGACCCGCGACGCCGGCCTCGACGAGGTGTACATCTGGGCCGTCAACGCCGAGCAGCAGGCCACGCCCCAGCAGATCACCGAGGCGATCGCGTACGTCCGCGCCAACAAGGTGCCAGCCGTCTTCTGCGAGTCGACGGTCTCTGACGCCCCGATGCGGCAGGTGGTGGAAGCCACAGGCGCAAAGTTCGGCGGCGTGCTGTACGTGGACTCCCTCTCCGAAGCGGACGGGCCGGTGCCCACGTACCTGGACCTGATCCGGCATGACTCCCAAGTGATTACCACTGCCCTCGCAGGTGCATCATGAGCGCCTTCACCGTCCACCGCGCCGCAGAAGCCGCGCAGGCACAGCCGCAACCGGCAATCCAGGTCGAGAACGTCACCGTGCACTATGGCGAGGTCCTTGCCCTGGATGCCGCCTCGCTGGTCCTTGAGCCGGCGCGGATCTGCGGGCTGGTCGGGATGAACGGTTCGGGCAAGTCCACGCTGTTCAAGACCATCATGGGCATGATCAGGCCCGACGCCGGCCGCGTCCTGATCAACGGGGCGCCGCCGGCCAAAGCGCGGAAGGTAGGCGGCATCGGATACGTCCCGCAGAGCGAGGACGTGGACTGGCAGTTTCCGCTGTCCGTCCGCGACCTGGTGATGATGGGGCGCTACGGCCACCAGGGCTTCACCCGGCGGCCGTCCAAGGCAGACCGTGCTGCCGTGGATGAGGCCCTGGACCGCGTGGAACTTGCCGATTTCGCCAGCCGGCAGATCGGCCAGCTGTCCGGCGGCCAGAAGAAACGCGCCTTCGTGGCACGGGGCATAGCGCAGGGTGCCACCATCATGCTGCTCGACGAGCCGTTTGCCGGCGTTGACAAGCGCTCGGAGGCGACCATCACCCGGCTGCTCCGCGAGCTCGCGACGGACCGCTGCACGATCCTCATTTCCACGCATGACCTCCATGCGCTGCCGCAGCTGTGCGATGAAGCCGTGCTGCTCATGCGCAAAGTGCTCATGCACGGGGCGCCGGAGGTGGTGCTGCAGCCGGAGAACCTGGCCATGGCGTTCGGGCTGGATGTCCTGAACCGGGACGGGGAGCACGGCCGGCACGGGGCAGGGAGCTGAATCATGGATCCGATCACTCTCCTGCTGGAGCCCCTCGGCTACGACTTCATGGTGCGGGCCATCCTCACCACTGCGCTCGCCGCAGTGGTCTGCGCGGTCCTGAGCTGCTGGCTGGTCCTCATCGGCTGGTCCCTCATGGGTGATGCGGTCTCCCACGCGGTCCTGCCCGGCGTCGTGCTGGCGTACATCGTGGGGGCGCCGTTTGCGCTCGGGGCGCTGGTGTTCGCGCTGGTGGCCGTGACGCTCATCGGGGTGGTCCGCAACACCAGCCGGGTGAAGGAGGACGCTGCGATAGGCATCGTGTTCACGTCCCTTTTCGCCCTCGGCCTGGTGCTGATCTCGGTGACGCCGAGCCAGACAGACCTCAACCACATCATCTTCGGCAACCTGCTGGGCGTCAGCATGCCCGACCTCATCCAGGTGCTCGTGCTGGGCGTGGTGGCGTTCGCCATCCTCATCCTGAAGCGCCGGGACCTCACGCTCTACGCCTTCGACCCCACACACGCCCACGCCATCGGCCTCTCGCCGCGCCGGCTGGGGGCATTGCTGCTGGGGCTGCTGGCGCTGACCTCGGTGGTGGCGCTGCAGACAGTGGGCGTGGTGCTCGTGGTGGCCATGCTCATCATCCCGGGTTCCACCGCGTACCTGCTCACGGACCGCTTCTCCCGCATGCTGGTGATCGCGCCAGCGATCTCCGCGGCATGCTCCATCGCCGGGATTTATTTCAGCTACTACCTGGACACCGCGTCCGGCGCCATGGTGGTGCTCACCCAGGGAGCCGTGTTCGCCGTCGTTTATCTGTTCAGTCCCCGGCAGGGGCTGATCGGCACCCGGCTGGCCAAGGCCCGGCGCCGGAAGGCGGCCCTGGCCGTTTAGCCGCAGGGGGAGCCCGACGCCGGTCCGCGCCTTGGGGAGTGCGCGAACGGACAGTTGTGGCCCCGAGTGAGCGCTCATTTAGGGCCGCAAGTGTACGTTCGCGCTCCCAGCGTAGTGGGCCCGACGGCGGTGCGCGCCTTGACCGCGCAGCCCCCGCCGGGCAGGCTTGACCCATGAAGTCCTAGACCGTGGCGCCGGCAGCCGCCGGCCTGCACACCGCAATGGCCCGATCAGGCCCGTCGAGCTCGAGCTCCGGGGCTGCCCTTTGGACTGCGAGGACTTCTTATGGCTGAACACAATTTCCGCACCGAACAGCTGCGCCTGTCCGGCGTCTCCCACAGCTACGGGGACCGCGAGCTCTTCAGCGGCGTCGAACTGGTGATCGCCGCGGGGGAACACGCCGCCGTCGTGGGCGAGAACGGCGCCGGCAAATCCACCCTGCTGCGGATCCTCGCGGGCATCGAGGCGCCTGCTGCAGGCAGGGTCCAGCGGCAGGGCCGGGTCGGTTACTTGGCGCAGACCTCAGGGCTTCCTGCCCGGCTGACCGTGGCGGACGCGATAGATGACGCGCTCCGCGCGCTGCGCGGGATGGAAGCCGAGCTGGAACGCCTGGAGGTCGGCCTGGCATCGGCCGGCCCCGCAGAGCTCGAGGCTTACGGGAACCTGCAGACCCAGTACCAGTTGCGGGAAGGCTACGCCGCGGAAGCCCGGGTGGAGGCGGCGCTGGACCGGTTGGGCCTGGGCGGCGTGGAGCGCAGCAGGACGCTCGGTTCGCTGTCCGGCGGGGAGCAGGAGCGCGTGGCGCTGGCATGCCTGCTGGCTGATCCCGCGGACATCCTGCTCCTGGACGAGCCCACGAACCACCTCGACGCCAGCGGCACAGCTTGGCTGGAGGGACGCCTCGCTGCGCACCGGGGCGCCGTGGTGGTGGTTTCGCACGACCGCGTGCTGCTGCGGAAGGTGGCCACCGCCGTGATCGAGGTGGACGCCGAGCGCCGGACCGTGAACCGTTACGGCAACGGCTACGACGGCTACCTGAAGGAGAAGCGGGCCGAACGCCAGCGGTGGGTGCAGCAGTACCACGGCTGGCTCGACGCCATGGACGCCGAACGCCGGCAGGCGGATACCGTGGCCGGACGGATGGGCTATGCCCGCCGCCGGGACAACGACAAGGCCGGCTTCGACTTCAAGACGGGAACCTGGGAGCGGGCCGCCGCCAGCAAGATCCGCAATGCACAGGAGCGGCTGCGCCGCTTGGAGGACAACCCCGTCGAGCGCCCGCCGGAACGCCTGAAGCTCGACGCCGGGCTGAACGGTGGGCTGAACGGCGCGCTCGACGGCGGGCCGGACGGTTCCGCTGCCGCTTCCGGCACGGGCGCCGCCGGTTCGGACGGAGCCCCGGAAGCGGCGGGCCGGGTCCTGCATGCCCGCAATGCACGCGTGCCTGGCCGCCTGGATATCCCGGAGTTCCGGGTGGACCGCGGGCAGAAGATCCTCATCACGGGGCCCAACGGTGCCGGGAAGTCCACGCTGCTCTCCGTCCTGGCCGGCACCCTCGAGCCGGACGCTGGCCAGGTGCTGCGCCACGGCCGGATCGGTTACCTGCAGCAGGAACTGGAGCTGCCCGAGTATCCGTCCCTGCGGCTGCTGCCGGCCTTTGCCGCCGGGCTGGGCGGAAACATCGACGACCACGCGGAGGCGCTGCTGCGCCTGGGCCTCTTCCGGACCAGCGAGTTCCACGTGCCGGTGGGCGCGCTGTCCGCAGGCCAGCAGCGCAGGCTGGCACTCGCGCGGCTGCTGCTGGGCCACAACGAGGTCATGCTCCTGGACGAGCCCACCAACCACCTGGCCCCGGCGCTGGTGGAGGAACTGGAGTCGGCGCTCGCGGACTTCTGCGGAACGGTGGTGATGGTCAGCCATGACCGGGCGCTGGGGGAATGGTTCGACGGCTGTGCCGACCGCGCCCGCGGCCGGGCCGGCGGAGGTACGCCGGGCACGTGGCTCAGGTACACGATGGCTGACGGGGAGCTGGAGAAGGTTGCGCTCCCGGCCTGAGAAAAAACCCAGGCCCGGCGTGTTGCCGGGCCTGGGTTTTCCTTGTCAGCGGAATATGCCGCAGGGGGAATAAAGGAGTTTGGAACTACCGGAACAATGCGCTGTAGGTTCCCATGATGATCCGGTCACCGGGGGTCGCCTTCCTCATGTAGTCCACCACTGCCCAGTCGTCGAGCGAGATGCAGCCCGCCGTCGGGACCTTGTTCATGTGCAGGAAGATGGCGAAGCCGGCATCCTGCACGATGTTGGGGCGGTTGTAGTTGATCACCACGCCCTGGCGGTAGTCGTGCGTGGCCCGGGTGGCGAAGTACCACATGTTCTCGTCCCAGCCCACCCACGATGAGGACTCGAAGTACTTGTTGTACGTCGCGGTCCACGGATTTCCGCCCCAGCGGGACCGGGGGTTCAGCGTGCGGTACGGGAGCTTCGTTCCGGGGTTGCCCAGGCCGAAGGCCTCCGTCACGGAGAATGAGCCGGTGGGGGAGTACAGATAGCGCGTAGGACCGGAGGGGACTCCCGGCGGCTTGAAGCCGGAGGCTCCCACATAGCCGTCGGTCTTCCAGTCGGCAACGTACAGCCCGGCCATGCGGACGCAGTAGATGTTCGTCGCCCGGGACTGCCCGTACCCTTGCGTGAAGGTCAGCAGCACGCGGTTGGCGCCGTGCGTCGGGTATTTGCTCCGCCCGTTGTTGAGTTTGGAGCATTCCGTCATGGCGTAGACCCGGACACCGGTTGTGCTGGTCCAGCCGATGTAGCCCCGCTGGAAGGACTGCACGCACTGCGACCCAGCGCAGCGGAGCCTCGCGGTGGGGTAGCCGAGCGAGCTCCGGCTGGCACCCATGCTGGCGTACTTGGTGCCGATGACGCCGCGTGAAGCCCAGGCTCCGGTGGCAGGGGACCAGTAGATCGTTCCGCCCTGGAACCGCTGGAGGCAGCCGCCGGCCGGCTGGCCGCAGACCTGGTTGGCGACCGGGTAGCCCAGAGCGCCGTTGTGGCCGGCCTCTGCGCGCCACCGTTGATTGATGAGGCCTGTCACGATCCGGGCGCCGGTGGCCGGCGACCAGTAAATGTTGCCCTTCGCGAAAGCCTGGGCGCACCCGCCGCCCTTCAGCCCGCAGAATTCCCTGTTGATCGGCAGGCCCAGGCCCTTCTCAGCGCCGAGGGCAATCCAGTAACGGCCCACGCCGCCTGTGCCACGGACCTGGTACACGCCCTTCGGGATCCATGCCAGGATCCGTCCGGTGGCAAACCGCTGGATGGTTCCGCCCGGTGCCGCCACCTCGTCGGTGGTGGGGTATCCGAAGGTGGGGAGGGTTCCGCCCGCGTACCAGGCGGGCCCGGTGTGGCCGGAGTTGCGCAGGACCGGATGGGCGCCGGTTTTTGCCGTCCAGTAAATGTTTCCGCCCCTGAAAATTTGGTGGCAGAGGCCGCCACCGCAGAACTGGCTCGTACGGGGCGCACCCAGAACCCCCGCCGCTCCCTTCATGGCCTGCCACTTCGCACCGATCGGGCCGGGTACTGCGATTGGTTTTGGCGCTGCCGGCGGAGCAGTGGCGGGCGGCGGGGTAGAAGGCGAAGGGGTTGACGGCGGCGGGGTAACTGCCGGGGACGTGGTGTCAGACGGTGTGGTTTCCGGTGGCGAGGTTGCTGACGTCGTGTCCGAGGGCGACGGCGAGACCGGCTCGGAAGGCAGCGGTGCCTCCGGGATGGTTCCCGCGGTGTCGGTTGGGGCGGGCGAGGCCCCGTCCGTCGCCGGGCCGGTCACCTCTGTTGCCTGCACCTCTGTTGCCTGCACCTCTGTCGTCTGCGCGGCCGGCATGGCGGACGTGGAACCAACGGCGAGCGCAGGAGTGGACACGAACGGTCCGGCCGCCAGGCCCAGGAGCAGGGCAGCGGCAAGTATTGGTTTTTTCACGAAGCATCCTCCACCGACACAACCGGTTCACACGTGCCGGTCTGGCCCGTGGTCTTGGCGAAGTTCTCCGCAGAAACCTCAGCCGATTTCCCTGCCTGCACGGTTTCCGTGATCAGGGCGTGGCCCTGGACAGCCGCGCCCACCGTGACGGCAATGGCCACGGTGTACGTCTTGGCTTTGTCCGAGGAGTTGACCAGTGTCCCCTTGAACGTCCATTGCCCGTCCGGACCGGCCGCGCAGGTGTGATCCTGCAGTGCATCGATCGCGTTCAGTGACGTGGAAACGTCGGTGGGCAGGGAAGGGGCCGTAGTGGGTGGTGAGGATTCCGACGGCGGCTCGGTCACCGCCGTCGTACCGGTTGGTGGTGAAGCGCTGGAGCTGGTTCCGGCGGGGGCTGTGCCCCCGCCGGAACACCCCGAGGCTGCCAGCAGCAGGGCAGCCGGCAGCCGTAATGCTCTCTTTCTCATAGTCCCCCCTGAAAATGGCGCGAGTGCCGGCGCCCGCATGAGACGGTGCGGAAGCCATGGCCGGGAACGGATCCCCGGTCATGGTGCTCAGAGTAGCGGCAATGCGGGCCCCAGAGGGAGCTTTTTCTCCATGCGTTTTTCTGTTGCGGAGGCGGGCGCGGCCGGCCTGTGACGGACATGCCAAAAACCGGCAGGAGCACGCGGAATGTTGCCCCCGTCACGGAGCTGTCTGGAAGTCTTGTACGATAGATGGGCCGTGCGAACCTTCGATGCTTCATGAGTTCTTCTACAGATGCCGTCCTCAAGAGGGGCTGAAAGCCGAATTATCTGTACAAAAACTCCAGGTTCCGAAACCGGCAGTGCCCTACCCAAGGCAACCCCCGACCTACAAGGAACAGTTGTGCCTCAAAGTACCCCCACAGAACTTATGAGCCCGACGGCTCCATCCGCCGCCGTCGACTCGACCCTCAGCGCCGAGGGCTACAAGAAGACCCTGAGCCGGCGCCACGTCACCATGATCGCGATGGGCGGCGCCATCGGCGTCGGCCTCTTCATGGGAGCCGGCGGCCGGCTGGCCTCCACCGGCCCCGCCCTGATCTTCTCCTACGCCATCGCCGGCGTCATCGCCTACCTGCTGATGCGGGCCCTCGGCGAGCTCATCATGTACCGCCAGACCTCCGGCTCCTTCGTGAGCTACGCCGGCGAGATGTTCGGCAGGAAGGGCGCCTACCTGTCGGGCTGGATGTACTTCATCAACTGGGCCATGACCGGCATCGCGGAACTGATCGCGATCGGCCTGTACTTCCAGTTCTTCTTCCCCAACGTCCCCGTGGAACTGTCCGCCATCGCAGCGCTGGTGCTGCTGGTGGCCGTGAACCTGCTCAGCGTCAAGGCGTTCGGTGAATTCGAGTTCTGGGCGTCCTGCCTCAAGGTGGGCGCCATCGTGATCTTCCTGGCCGTGGGCTCCTTCATGGTGATCACCAACGCCAAGGTCGGTGACGGCCACGCGTCGCCCGTCAACCTCTTCGCCGGCGACGGCGGCATGTTCCCCAAGGGCGCCCTGGTGATGATCCTGGTGCTCAACGCCGTCATCTTCGCCTACAACGCCATCGAACTCGTGGGCATCACCGCCGGCGAGATGGAAAATCCTGAACGCGAAGTGCCCAAGGCGATCCGCGCCGTCGTGGTCCGCATCGTGGTGTTCTACGTCGGCTCCGTGACCCTGCTGGCCATGCTGCTGCCCTCGGACCAGTACAAGGCGGGCACCTCGCCGTTCGTCACCGTCTTCGGCCAGATGGGCCTGCCGTGGATGGGCGACGTCATGAACATGATCGTCATCACCGCCGCGCTGTCCTCCTGCAACTCCGGCCTGTACTCGATCGGCCGGATCTTCCGCACCATGGCCAACAACGGCCACGCCCCGCAGTGGCTGACCAAGATGTCCCGCCGCCACGTGCCGTATGCGGCCATCCTGGCCATCGCCGTCGTGTACCTCGTGGGCATCCTGCTGAACATCTGGCTGGGCGGTTCGTACGCGTTCGACCTCGCCCTGAACACCGCCTCGATCGGCGTGATCTTCACCTGGGGTTCGATCTTCGCCAGCCAGATCGCGCTGCGCAAGAAGAGGGGCAATGTCTCCAGCCTGCCGATGCCGGGTTCGCCGTGGACCAGCTGGGCTGGACTCGTGGCGCTGCTGGCCATCACCGTCCTGATCGGCTTCGACACCATGACGGACAAGGCCACGGGTGACGTCTTCCTGCTGGGTCTTTGGACCCTCGCCAGCATCCCGTTCTTCGCCCTGGTGCTGTGGCTGGGCTGGCAGAAGGTCAAGAACAACCAGCCGAAGAGCGAACTCTTCAGCTAGTTTTCCTGCTTTGATCACGACGGCGGCGGGTCACCTTTTGCGAAAGGCGGCCCGCCGCCATCATTGGCCCTGCAGAAACGGCGACGCCGGGCTCCCCCCAAGGGAGTCCGGCGTCGCCGTTTGATGGTGGGTGTATTAATCCCGCTTAAAGTCGTCCTTAACGTCCTCGCCGACCTTCTTGGCGTCGGCTACCACCTGGTCCTTCTGGCCCTCTGCCCTCAGGCGGTCATTGTCCGTCGCGTTGCCTGCTGCTTCCTTGGCCTTACCGCCGAAGTCCTCTGCAGCATTCTGGATCTTGTCTCCGATACCCATGAGGGGCACCACCTTCCGTTGCCGGTTGATCTGACAAAGCCATTTCAGCCTAACACGAAGCATGCTTACTATTTCAAGTCGTTTCCGGTTTCTCTGCGGAGGCTTTGCGGGGCGGCGCCGCGCGGGAGGGTTTTCGCGCCCGATTGTCGGTGCCCGCGGCTAGGCTCAAAGGCATGAATCGCAGCATCAGCCTGAGTCAGCACGTGAACGCCAGCCCGGAGAAAGTCTGGGCGGTGATCTCGGATATTCCAGGGTCCGCCGCCACGCTGTCCGGGGTGGAGTCCATCCAGATGGTCAGCGAGGGGCCGTACGGCGAAGGCACCCGCTGGAAGGAGACGCGCTCCATGATGGGCCGGCGTGAGACCGTGGAAATGTGGGTGTCCCAGGCGGATCCGCCGCGCAGCACAACGGTGAAGGCGCTGCAGGGCGGAGCGGACTACACCACCCGGTTCACGCTGGAAGAACGGGACGGCGGGACTGACCTGGGACTGACCTTCGGCGCGGAGGTCCTCCGGCCCACGATAGTCAGCAGGCTCATGCTTGCTGTCTTCGGGCGAATGGGCATGAACCTGACGCGCAAGGCCCTGGCAAGGGACCTCGCCGAGATCGCGGCGAAGGCGGAGCAGCCGTAGTGGCGGGAAGGTCCCTGGGCAGGCCGCGCCAAGGTGCGGCGTTGAAGGTCATGGCACCGAGGCTGACGCCGGTCCGGCTTGAGGGCCTCCGGGATGAGGGTGCGCCGGACTTCCGGCGGGCCGAACGGTATGACGGGATGCGGTACAGCCGCGCTGCCGCGGACGGGCTGGAGCTCAGCGGCATCACCTTCGCAGAATGTGAATTTGCCGGGGTCTCCTTCAATGAGGCCCAGCTCCGGGGCGCCACCTTCCGGGACTGTGTCATCGGGGAGGCCTACGCCCCTGTCTTCAATGCCGCCCGCTCCACCATGCACGACGTCATCTTCAGCAACCCCAGATGGGGATCGGCGGAGCTTTATGAGAGCGGCTGGCAGTCGGTGCGGATTGACGGCGGCAAGCTGGATTACCTGAACCTGCGGGGCTCGGGGCTCGCGGACGTGCAGATCAGCGACTGCATCATCAGCGAACTGGACCTCGGCTCCGCCACCGCGGCCCGGATTGCGCTGAAAAACTGCACCATCGGCACCCTGGAGCTCGCCGGGGCCAGGCTGAAGGACTTCGACCTCCGCGGCACCGACTTCCGGAGCATCAGCGGGCTGGACAGCCTGGCCGGCGTCGTGATTGATGAGTACCAGCTGGGGCTCCTGGCACCGCTGCTTGCGGCGCATTTGGGCATGGTAGTCGCATGAGGCGGCAGTTTCCACAAAATCAGCGGTGCCGCCGCGGGATACGATGGCCGCAGTGCCCCGCAACGGGCCCCACAAGGGAGGTGGTCGGCGGTTGTTCCTAGGACTCGACATTGGTACCGGCAGCAGCAAGGCCGTGCTGGCCACGTCCGACGGCAGGATCCTCGACTCCGCCACCGTGCACCACGCTCCCTCGCTGCCGCGGCCGGGTTGGGTGGAATTCGATGCGGAGAACACATGGTGGGCAGAAGTCCGGCAGCTCTGCGGGGAACTGTTCGCCAGGCAGGACCCGCGCCGCGTTGCCGGAGTGGCGGTCAGTGGCATGGGACCGTGCCTCGTCGTCACGGACGCCAACCATGTGCCCCTGCGGCCGGCCATCCTCTACGGTGTGGACACCAGGGCCGGCAGGGAAATTGACGAGCTCAACGACGAATTCGGCGTAGGGCGGATCGAGGCTGACGGCGGAAAGGCGCTGTCGTCGCAATCGGTAGGGCCAAAGCTGCGCTGGATCGCCAATAACGAACCCGGGACTTTTGCTGCCGCACGGTACTGGTACTCCTGCAGTTCATTCCTGGTGCAGCGGCTCACCGGCGAATATGTGATGGACCACCCGACGGCCGGCCAGTGCGATCCGCTGTACGACATCCACCGACTGGAGTGGATCGGGGACCGGGCTGCCGCCGTGGCCGGCCATCTGCCGCTGCCCCGGCTGCTGTGGCCGGCTGACATAGCCGGCCAGGTCACTCCCGAAGCCGCGGCGCTGACCGGCATTCCCGCAGGGACGCCCGTCTGCGCGGGAACGGTGGATGCCTGGGTGGAGGCGCACAGCGTGGGGGTCCGGCAGGCGGGGGACACCATGCTGATGTACGGCTCCACCATGTTTTTTGTGCAGCGGCTCAAAACGTTCAGGAGCCACCCGAGGCTGTGGCCTGTTCCCGGCGTCGAGCCACGTTCGATGACGCTGTCCGGCGGCATGGCCACCTCGGGAAGCCTCCTGACCTGGCTGCAGCAGATCACCGGCGGGGCGCCGATGGCCGACCTCCTGGAGGAAGCCGCCCGCGTGCCCGCCGGCGCCGAAGGCCTGCTGGTGCTTCCCTATTTTGCCGGCGAACGGACCCCTATCCTCGACCCCGACGCCCGGGGAATGATCATGGGCCTGACACTGAGGCACGGACGCGGCCACCTCCTCCGGGCGGCGCTTGAGGGCGTCTGCCTCGGCCTGCGGCAGACGCTGGACCTGGTGGAGGAAGCGGGGGAGCCGGTGTCCCGGCTGCTGGCCGTGGGCGGCGGGCTCCAGGCGCGGCTCTGGTCCCAGATCGCCAGTGACGTCATCGGCAGGGTGCAGGTTGTTCCCCGGGTGACCATTGGGGCCAGCTACGGGGACGCCCTGCTGGCTGCTGTGGGAACCGGAGCCGTCGCTCCGGATACGGACTGGATGCAGGTGTCAGGGCATGTGGAGCCAAGGCCGGAAGCGTCGGGTGTCTACGAGGAGATGTACGGAACCTACTGCGGCCTGTATCCGAGCAACAGAGAGCACATGCATGCGCTGGCCCGGCTGCAGGAGCGGACGGCAGGTTCAGGCTAGGCCGCCAGATAGTCCAGGACTGCCCGGGCGGTAACCGCGTCGGTGACCAGCTTCCGGAAGTAGCCTCCCCTGGCCCCGCCAACTATACTGCTGGCCTTCTCGGTTCCGACGGCAACACCGACCGTGTGCGGGATCGCGTGCAGAATCTCCGGCGGTGTGGCCACCACGCGGTCGCTGCCGGGAAACTCCACACGTTCTCCTCGGACGTCGAAGAAGTTCAGGCAGATGTCGCCCACGGCGCGGGCCAAGGAATCGTCGTCCTTGGGAATGAAGCGTGAAATGGAGCTCCGGGTGGTGGGCGGAGCGCCAACGCCCAGGAGCGCGCCCTTGGCCGACTCCCACAGCCGCTGGATCCTGAGGAAGTCCGGATCCCGCTGCAGGAACTGATGCATCTCGGGGGAGGGGAGCGCCTGGGTCCAGAGGAACGCGGGATGTGCGCCGGCATGTTCTGCCATGGCGCGGGCAATTTCATTGGTCTGGTACCAGGGCTCCGGCTCGGTCTGGCCCCCCACGCTGGGGGCAACCAGCACGCCGGGAAGCTTTGGCAGCACGGCCTGGCTGAGTTCATATACGGTCCTGCCCGAAGAAGCCAGCAGAACGTCGCCGGGGGCCAGGGCCATCTCCGTTATGGCCTCGGATACCTGGGGGAGCAGCCCGACCCGGAGCCGGTGTGACTGGTCGCCGTCGGCCAGGTAAACCTTCTGAAGCGACAGGGCTTCGGAAAGCTCACTGCCCAGGGAGTCGGAGGCGTGCCGGGACGGATTCACCACCTCGATTTTGACCAGGCCGATCCGCCGGGCCTCCGCCAGCAGGCGGCTGACGGTCGGCCGGGACACGTCCAGCGCCTGGGAGATCTTTACCTGGTTGGCATCGTCCAGGTAGTACATCCTCGCAGCCTGATACAGCAGCTCCAGCGGAAATTTGCTCCCGGTGCCGGCCGGACCGTCGTTGGCGTCCCGCATGGATCCGTCCCCTCATCGCGTGTCAGATGCCTACATTCTAGCGGACCCCTGAACAAAATTTCTCACCATTATCGCCTCAGAAATTTTGTTCTTGACATTTGTTCAGCAGGATCCCACACTGGATTCATTGACCCAGGTCACACGTTCCAAGGAGGGAACCATGACAACCACGTACGAAGAACAGGCAGCAACGGATACCGCTGTGCCGGCCGTCATGCAGGCAGTCATCTGCCATGGGCCGGAAAACTACACACTTGAAGAGGTGGCAACCCCGGTTCCCGGCGAGGACGAGTTGCTCATGAAAGTCGAGGCCGTTGGTGTCTGTGCCAGCGACCTCAAGTGCTACCACGGGGCCGCAAAGTTCTGGGGCGACGAGAACCGGCCCGCCTGGGCCCAGAAGGAGGTCACGCCCGGCCACGAGTTCGTCGGCACCATCGTGCGCGGCGGGGCGGCTGCCCTGGCCCACCATGGCCTGGAACTTGGCGACCGCGTTGCCTGCGAGCAGATCGTGCCCTGCGAGGAATGCCGGTACTGCCAGCGCGGACAGTACTGGATGTGCGGCCCGCACGACATGTTCGGCTTCCGCAACTACAACGGAGCTATGGCCGAGTACCTGGTGGTCCCGATCAACGCCCGGGCGCACAAGGTCTCCAAGGAGCTGGCACCCCAGCATGCAGCCTTTGCCGAACCGCTGTCCTGCTCCCTGCATGCCGTGGAGCGGGCCAACATCCAGTTCAATGACGTCGTGGTGATCGCCGGCTGCGGTCCGATCGGGCTCGGCATGATCGCCGGCGCCAAGGCCAAGAGCCCGCTGAAGGTTGTCGCCCTGGACATGTCCGACGACAAACTGGCCCTTGCGCGCAAGTGCGGTGCCGACGTCGTCATCAACGTCGGGCGCGAGGACGCTGTGCAGGCGGTCAAGGACATGACGGACGGCTACGGCGCCGACGTCTACATTGAAGGCACGGGGCATCCCTCGGCCGTGGGCCAGGGGCTAAACCTGCTGCGAAAGCTTGGCACCTACGTCGAATACTCCGTCTTCGGTTCGGATGTTTCCGTGGACTGGTCCATCATCAGCGACGACAAGGAACTCGACGTCCGCGGCGCGCACCTGGGCCCCCACTGCTGGCCCGCCGCCATCAAAATGATCGAATCAGGCATCCTGCCGATGGACGAGATCTGCACCAACCAGTTCCCCCTGGACAGGTTCCAGGACGCCCTGGACCTGGTGGGCGACACCGCCGGCGCTTCCGTCAAGGTCTCGATCCTTCCCGGCGCCGCACGCTAGCCACCGCGCGTAGCGCCGCACGCCAGACACCGCGCGTAGCGCCGCACGCCAGACACCGCGCCCCAGCGGCCGGCGGGACCCTGCGTCCCGCCGGCCCTGAAGAACCCATCCCCCCAAAAACAAAGGCGTTTTCCCAATGACCACAATTGCAACGCCCGTTGCCCCCTCGCGGGAACGGCTGCTCGATCGAATCGGCATTCCGCATTCCCTGCGCTGGGGCTTCCTCGGCGTCCTGGTCTTCATGACCGGCAACGGCGTCGAGTCGAACTTCATCGCCCCGCACATGGCCGCGGCCCTCGGTAACCAGGCCATGCTGGTCCCCACCATCATCACCATGTACGGCGTCGCGGTGACGGTCGCCTCGTACCTTTCCGGCGCCCTTTCGGACCTTGTGGGACCGCGCCGCGTGATGACCCTCGGCTTCGCCGCTTGGGTCACGTTCGAGATCCTGTTCCTGGTCAGCCTGAATGCAGGGTTTACTCCCGGCATCATGGCCAGCTACTTCCTTCGCGGCCTGGGCTATCCGCTGTTCGCCTTTGCGTTCCTGGTCTGGATCAACACCGTGGCGCCGCGGAAGAGCAACGGAACGGCCGTGGGCTGGTTCTACGTCATGTTCACCGGCGGCCTGCCGACGTTCGGCTCCCTGTTTGCGCTGACCTTCATCCCGCTGTTTGGCGGCGGCCACACCGGCGAGTCGCTGACCATGGCCGCCTCGATCGGCCTGGTTACGGCCGGTTTCCTCATCGCCCGGCTGGGCGTCCGGGAGGAGCGCGGCAGCAGGCGGCTCGCCCCCCAGGGCGAGTCGACGGCGGAAGTCCTCACCGGCGGCATCCGCCTCCTGGCGCGGGAACCGCGGATCCTCACCGGCTTCATCGTCCGGCTCATCAACACCGCACCCCAGTACGGCATGTTCGTGATCCTGCCCGGCGTGATCAGCGGTGAACTTGGCTGGTCCCAGACGCAGTGGCTGATGATGACGGTCATCGTGTACGCATCCAACATTTCCTTCAACGCCGTCTTCGGGGCCATCGGCGACAGGTGGGGATGGCAGCGCACGGTCCGCTGGTTCGGCGTTGTCGGCTCGGCAGCGGGCCTGCTCGCCTGGTGGTACGTGCCGCACCTGGTGGCCCCCGGCTCCGATTGGGGCTACTGGCTGTCCGTCCTGGCCGGCGTCGTCTTTGGAATCCTGCTGGCGGGCTTCGTGCCGATGGGCGCGATCATGCCTGCGCTGACTCCGGACCGCAAGGGCGCCGCCATGGCGATGTACACCACGGCAGCAGGCGGGGCGGCGTTCCTCGGCGCAGCGGTCGTTGCGGCCGTCCTCCCCTGGGGTGGAAACGCCGGCGTGGTCTGGGCGTTTGTGGCACTGTACGGCGTCGCCTTTGCCCTCACCACCTTCCTCAAAGTGCCGGAGGACAGCGCCGGCACGCGCCACCACTAAGACCCCTGACATCAAGATTTTGGAGCAAGCCCCATGACCAGGATTTTCAACGATCCCGCCGAATTCGCCGAAGACCAGTTCGCCGGCTTCCTTGACCTCTATGCGGACCGCCTCCGCGGCGTCCCCGGCGGGGCCGTGGCGCTGCGCACCGGCGAACCGCAGGTGGCCGTCGTCGTCGGCGGAGGCTCGGGGCACTATCCCGCCTTTGCCGGCCTGGTGGGCAGCGGATTCGCCACCGGTGCCGTCGTGGGAAACGTGTTTACCTCGCCGTCGGCAGCGCAGGTGTACTCGGTCGCGAAGGCCGCCCACCAGGGGCGGGGAGTGGTCCTGACCTTCGGCAACTACGCCGGGGACAACATGAACTTCGGCATCGCCGCGGAGCGCCTGCGCAAGGAGGGCATCGATACCCGGATCGTGGTGGTCACGGACGACGTCGCCTCCGCAGCCGAGGAGGACAAGCGCCGGGGCATTGCGGGGGACTTCTCCGTCTTCAAGGTGCTCGGCGCCGCAGCGGCGGCCGGGCTGGACATCGACGGCGTTGAGCGGGCCGGGCGTGCCGCCAACGCTGCCACCCGGACCATCGGCGTCGCCTTCTCCGGCTGCACCATGCCGGGGGCCGGGCGGCCGCTGTTCACGGTCCCGGAGGGGCAGCTGGGCCTTGGCCTGGGCATTCACGGGGAACCGGGCATCCGGGACCAGGCCATGCCCCCGGCCGCCGAACTGGCGCAGCTGATGGTCACGTCACTGCTCGAGGCCGCGCCGCAGGGCGCCGGCAGGCGCGTGGCACCCATCCTGAACGGGCTCGGCACCACCAAGTACGAAGAGCTTTTCCTCCTCTGGGGCACGGTGGCCCGGCTGCTGCGTGAGGCGGGACTGGACGTGGTGGACGCCGAAGTCGGTGAACTCGTCACCAGCCTGGACATGGGAGGGGTGTCGCTGACGCTGATGTGGCTGCATGACGAGCTCGAGACGTTCTGGACAGCCGACGCGTACACCCCGGCCTTCCGGAAGCAGCGGGCTCCGGTCGCGGCTGCAGCCGGCTACGTGCAGGACACAGGCGGCGGGGTCCGGGAGACCCGGGCCATCCCGGAAGCGAGCCCGGCCGCCGTCGTTCTTGCCGGAACCGCCCTCAATGCCCTCGAAAGCATGGCCGCATGCCTGCATGCGAATGAAGCGCGCCTGGGCGAGATCGATGCTGTGGCCGGTGACGGGGACCATGGCCGCGGCATGGTCAAGGGCATTGACGCCGCTCTTGCGGCTGCCCGCACGGCGTACGATGGCGGGGCTGGCGCGGCTTATCTGCTGCAGTCGGCCGGCCAGGGCTGGGCGGAGCATGCCGGAGGCACCTCCGGAGTGCTGTGGGGAGCCGCCCTCGAAGCGGCGGGCCAGTCCCTCACCGACGGGAAGGCGGACTACACGGACGGCGACTTCGTGGCTGCCGTCCAGGCCTTTTCCGGCGCGATCCTGGACCTGGGCCGTGCCGCTGTGGGGGACAAGACCCTCGTGGACGCTCTCCTGCCATTCGTCGGCGAGCTCGCCGACGGCGTCGGCCGGGGCAGCTCCTTCGCTGCCGCCTGGCGGGCCGCGGCCGAAGTAGCCACAGAACAGGCGGAGGCGACGGCGGCCCTGCGGCCCAAGCTGGGCCGTGCCCGCCCGCTGGCAGAAAAATCCGTTGGCACCCCCGATGCGGGCGCCACCTCGTTCGCGCTGCTCGTCCGGGACCTGGCCGGTCTGCGCAGCGGGATACCCGCCTCCTGACCATCCTGACCAACCTGACCAACCACCCTGACCAACCCCCGAAAGGCCCACCCAAATGGCAGAAAAACTCCGAATAGTCGTCGGCTGCGATGACGCCGGCTTCGAATACAAGGAAGCACTGAAAAACGATCTGGCCGCACACGGCCTGGTGGCGGACGTCGTCGATGTCGGCGTGGGCCCGGACGGCCACACCGCCTATCCGCACGTGGCGGTTGAGGCCGCACGCATGGTGGCCAGCGGCGCCGCGGACCGGGCGCTCCTGGTCTGCGGCACGGGCCTGGGCGTGGCGATTGCCGCCAACAAGGTCAAAGGGGTCCGGGCCGTGACCGCCCACGACTCCTTCTCCGTGGAGCGCGCGGTGCTCAGCAACAACGCCCAGGTCCTGTGCATGGGCCAGCGCGTAATCGGCCTCGAGCTGGCACGCCGGCTCGCCAGGGAATGGGTGGGCTACACCTTCGACGACAGCAGCCCCTCGGCGGACAAGGTCGCCGCGATCTGCGGCTACGAGGACTGACGCCCGGGCTGAGGAGTTTTTGTCCACTTGTCATGACTTCAAGGCCCAATAACCCGCGACAAGTGGACAAAAACTCCGCTCCCGTTGACCGGCTGCCCGCACCGTGTAATCTTTATAGAACGAACGGTCGGTAATTTATTCGCTTCCGGCCCAGCTTCTGCGAAAAGGATGTTCTCATGGTCGAGGCTTTTCTGGTCGGCGGTGCCCGCACCCCGGTAGGACGATACGGCGGAGCGCTCTCGGCGGTCCGGCCCGATGACCTGGCCGCGCTGGTGGTCCGGGAGGCCGTGGCCAGGGCGGGCGTGGATCCGGACGCGATCGATGAGGTCATCCTCGGCAACGCCAACGGCGCCGGCGAGGAGAACCGCAACGTGGCCCGCATGGCCACCATCCTCGCCGGCCTTCCACTGCACATCCCGGGCATCACCGTGAACCGGCTCTGCTCCTCGGGCCTGAGCGCCATCATCATGGCCAGCCAGATGATCAAGGCCGGGGCCGCGGACATCGTGGTGGCCGGCGGCGTGGAGTCCATGAGCCGCGCGCCCTGGGTCCAGGAGAAGCCGCAGGCGGCCTTCGCAAAGCCCGGGGACATCTTCGACACCTCCATCGGCTGGCGCTTCGTGAACCCCCTGTTCAAGAAGGGCGAGCTCTCCCGCGACGGCAAGATGACGTACTCCATGCCCGAAACCGCCGAGGAGGTGGGCCGCGTGGACAACATCTCCCGCGAGGACGCCGATGCCTTCGCCGTCCGCTCCCACGAACGGGCGCTCGCAGCCATTGCGGCGGGCCGCTTCAAGGACGAGGTCGTCCCCGTGACAGTCAAGACCCGCAAGGCCGAGACGGTCGTCGACACGGATGAGGGCCCGCGCGCGGGCACCTCCATGGACGTCCTGGCGGGCCTCCGCCCCGTCGTCCCCGGCGGCTCGGTGGTCACCGCCGGCAACTCCTCCTCCCTCAACGACGGCGCCTCCGCCATCATCGTGGCGTCCGAATCAGCGGTCGAGCGGCTGGGCCTCACGCCCCGCGCCCGCATCATCGACGGCGCGTCCGCCGGCTGCGAGCCGGAAATCATGGGCATCGGCCCGGTCCCGGCAACCCAGAAGGTGCTCAAGCGGAGCGGGCTCAGCGTCGGTGACCTTGGCGCCGTCGAACTTAATGAGGCTTTTGCCACCCAGTCCCTTGCCACCGTGCGTCGCCTTGGGCTGGATCCGGAGATCGTGAACAACGACGGCGGCGCGATCGCTCTGGGGCACCCGCTGGGTTCCAGCGGCTCCCGGATCGCCATCACCCTGCTGGGCCGGATGGAGCGGGAAGACGCACGGATCGGGCTCGCCACCATGTGCATCGGCGTGGGCCAGGGCACGGCCATGCTGCTGGAGCGAGTGTAGTGCCGGGCCAGGCCAGCGCGAACGGTCAGGCCAGCGCGAACGGTCAGGCCAGCGCGAACGGACACTTGAGCACCCTCGAGTTCAGCACCCTCCTTGTCGAAGAACGTGAGGACCGCGTGGTGGTGCTCCTCAACCGCCCGGACGTCCGCAACGCCATCGACCAGCAGATGGTGGATGAGCTCCATGCCGTGTGCGCCGCGCTGGAAAAGGACCCCAAAGTCCTCATCATCGCGGGCACGGAAGGCGTTTTTGCCTCAGGCGCGGACATCGCCCAGCTGCGGGAGCGGCGCCGCGACGACGCGCTGCAGGGCATCAACTCCACCATCTTCGTCCGGATTGCCAGGCTGCCCATGCCGGTGATCGCCGCGCTGGACGGCTACTGCCTGGGCGGCGGCGCCGAACTGGCATACGCCGCCGACTTCCGGATCGGCACTCCTGCGGTGCGGATCGGCAACCCGGAAACCGGCCTCGGCATTCTTGCCGCCGCCGGCGCCAGCTGGCGGCTGAAGGAACTCGTGGGTGAGCCGGTGGCCAAGGAAATCCTGCTGGCAGGCCGGGTCCTCAAGGCCGAGGAGGCCCTCGCCGTCAACCTGGTCACCGAACTTCATGAGCCTGCCGAGCTTATGGACGCCGCCCACCGGCTGGCCGACAGGATTGCCCGGCAGGACCCCCTGGCCGTCCGGATCACCAAGTCCGTGTTCCACGCCCCGGCCGAGGCGCACCCGATAATTGACCAGCTGGCGCAGGGCATCCTGTTCGAGTCACAGGCCAAGTTCGACCGGATGCAGAACTTCCTGATCAGGAAAAGCACAGACAGGAAGAACACTGACAGGAAGAGCACCGACAAGAAGAATACTGACGCACAGAACAGCACCACAGACGGGACCAAGTCATGACCGCCATTCCCCAGCACGTCGGCGTCCTCGGCGGCGGCCGCATGGGCGCCGGGATAGCCCACGCCTTCCTCATCAAAGGCGCCACCGTGGTGGTGGTGGAGCGCGACGACGACGCTGCCGCCGGCGCCCGCACGCGGGTCACCGATGCCGTGGCCAAGTCCGCTGCCCGCGGCGTCCTGGACGGGACCCCGGAGGAGGTTCTCGCCCGCTTCCGCACGTCCACCGACTACTCCGCCTTCGGCGGCTGCGGCCTGGTGGTGGAAGCGGTTCCGGAGGATTTCGAGCTGAAGGTCAGTGCCCTGAAAGCCGTGGAGGAACAGCTGTCAGCACATGCCTTCCTGGCTTCCAACACGTCGTCGCTCTCGGTTACTGACCTCGCCGCACAGCTGCAGCGGCCGGCCAATTTCGTGGGGCTGCATTTCTTCAACCCCGTGCCCGCCTCCACCCTGATCGAGGTGGTGGTGGCCAGGGAGACGTCACCGGAGCTGGCGGCCCAGGCGAAAGGCTGGACGGAAGCGCTCGGCAAGACCGCCGTCGTCGTAAATGATGCCCCGGGGTTCGCGTCCTCGCGGCTGGGCGTGGCAATCGCACTGGAGGCGATGCGCATGGTGGAGGAGGGCGTGGCCTCCGCGGAGGACATCGACGCCGCCATGGTGCTCGGCTACAAGCACCCCACCGGGCCGCTGAAGACCACCGACATCGTGGGCCTGGACGTCCGACTGGGCATCGCCGAGTACCTGCACTCGGCACTGGGGGAGCGCTTCGCGCCGCCCCAGATCCTGCGGGACAAGGTGGCCCGGGGCGAACTGGGCCGGAAGACCGGCAAGGGGTTCTTCGACTGGACGGACTGACGCCCAGGAACCGGGACGAAGCCCGAAAGCCCGTGCGAACGCACGGAGACCGGCCGCCGCCTACAGCAGGCCGACGATGTAGCCGACGAAGAACAGCAGGCAAAACAGCACCAGGATGCCGAGTGCCACCAGGACCGCCACCTGGGTTCCGCGCGGCGGTCCTCCCTCGTCGTGCCCCTGCGGTCCGCCGGTGGAGCCTTCAGCCGGAGGTGTTTCCCCGGGCGGCACTCCGCCGCCGGGTTCCAGCCCGGTGATGTGGTCCTCGAGGGGATCGGGATTTTGGCTGGTCACGGAGTCCTCCTGTACTGGCTTGCGGACGGCTACAGCGATTCGAGTTTCTGCCGGAGCCCGTTCAGGGCCGGGTTGCGGAGCTTCATGAACTGCGGCGTGAGGAACGGCTGCAGCAGCTTGTAAGGCCAGTTGATCCTGAACTGCGCGTTGTACACGACCTCGGAACCGGAGCTGAGCGAGCGGACATCGATCGAGTCAAAAGCCACGAGCTTCTGGTGTTCGCCCCGGAGCTTGATGTGGTTATCGAACAGTTCGACGACCTCGTACTCGATGGGCTGGCGTTTGCCGCGGAACACCGCCTCCGCATGGTAGCGGTGGCCGACGGCGACGGGTCCCTCGGTCAACTTGTCCATCACCGGCGTGCCCGGGTCCCACTCACTCGTGTGTTCGAAGGCGGACAGGTAGGCGAACGCAGTCCGCGCCGGCAGGGAGGAACCAACAGTGCCAGAGACTGTGATCATGACACCAGCCTAGCCACCCCGGGGCAACTAACCGAGAGCTGCCGTGATCGACGCGGCGTAGCCTCTGGTGTAGCCGTCGGCCGTGGGGTGGAAGATGTCCGCCACCGACGTCCCGCACGTTGCGGAGGCCTCACAGAGCGTCGGCGGGCCCACAATCCACGGCTGTGCGGAACCGATGCCGTGGCCGGCGAACGCCTGCGACACGTCCACGAAGTGAACCTTCGCGCGCCCGCCGTCCGCCTCGCGCGCTGCTGCAGCAATGACGGCATTCAGCTGCTGCGTCAGCCCGTTTATAGGATCAGCGGCCGGGCCGGCGCCGGGCTCGAACAGCAGCGGGTACCCGGCGACGTAGATGTCGGCTCGCGGTGCTGTGGCCTTGATGTCGTTCAGCATTCCCAGCAGATCCTGGAAGAAGGGGCTTGTCCCAGGGCTGGCCAGGGCAGTCTGCAGGACAGCCGCCCGCTGGGCCAGTGCATCCGTGCACGCCTGGCCGGGGTCCACCGCACAGATCGCCAGCGCGCCAATGGAGTCCAGGTCATTTCCGCCCGCGGTCACGGTCACCAGGTCCACTTTTTTGCTGAGCACGGGGATCTGGCTGTCCCGCACACTGCCGGTGGTGGCACCGCTGCAGGCCGCGTTTCCGGTCAAACCGATCTTGGGGGCTGCGTCCAGCACCGCCGGATAGCCGAGGGTGCTCCTGAAGCAGGCATCCAGATACGGACCGGCGCCCTGGCCTGCGGCAAAAGAATCTCCGAGTGCCACGTAGGAATCGAACCTGTCTGCGGATGCCGGGGCGGGGGTCAGGCCAGCCAAAACCAAGGCCGCGAGGACGCCGGAAAGGCGGGTGATCCGTCGTCGTAAAGGCTGTCCAACTGTCATCAGAATCCCCATCCATGAGCAGGCCCGGGAGCGGCGCCATGTCCCAAGGGTACGCCCGCCGTCAACGCCTGCCCCGGAACCCGTGCGGCCACCGGGGAAGGTGTGGTTAGCTGGCTCCGTGAACGCGAGGGGACAGATCGGCTGGGACGGGGCGGTGAACGCCTGGCTTGTGGCCGGCTCCGTCTACCGGATGGGGCGGCGGGAATGGGTCACGGCGGCGGGCTGGCAAGAAGCCTACCGGGACGGGATCCGCACCATCATCGACCTCCGGAACCCCGGCGAACGGCTCCGCCGGCCCAGTGACCCGGAAGTGGGCGAGGCGCTCGCCGCGTTCGACCTGGTGCTTGCCCCCACCGAGGACCCGGAAAACCCTGAGTTCAAGGCACTGTGCGACCCCTACCTGAACGATCCGGCGCACTACGCAGCCAACGCACGCCTCTTCCCGGACCGGCTCGCCGCCGTGTTCAAAGCCGTGGCTGCTGCGTCAGGGGGCGTGGTGATCCACTGTTCAGCCGGCAGGGACCGCAGCGGCATGATCGCCGCCATGCTGCAGGACCTTGCAGGCGCAAGTGATTCCGAGATCGTGGCCAGCTACCAGGCCGCCATGCGCAGCATCAACGAGCGCCACCGGACCCTGTGGCCGCCGCATCCGCACGAACGCTACCTGGACGAGGAAACCCTCGCCCCGCTCCTGGAAACCCGCGGCGCTACGGTTCTGGACTTTGTGCGCCGGCTGAGGACCCGGGAGTTCCTGCTGCGGCACGGTGTCACCGGGCCCGAGCTGGATGCAGTGCTCGCAGCCCTCGGCGCTAGGGTAGCCCTGTGACTTCACCCGTTTCCGGCACCGCGCTCCGGCGCGCGCTCGCCCTCACGGCCGCCGTGGCGCTGGGCAGCACGCTCGCCGCGGCACCGGCTTCTGCCGCCCTGGAAAGTACGACGGCGGCGGCGGCCGGCGGCGCACAGTCCTCGCCGGCGGTGCCGTCCCCGGCTTCTCCTGTTTCCCCGGCGGGCGGGGTATCGGGGGAGGGCCTTGCTGAAGCCGTGCAGCGTGACCTGGGCATGACGCTCGAGGAATTCTACGCCGCGGGGGAGCAGGGGAAACGTGCGGCTGCGGAACCTGCTGCTTCGGAACCGGGCGCTGCCCCCACCAAGCCGGCCGCCACCCCGGACGCGCCCGAGGACCGTCGTGCCGTGAGCGTCGAACAGCTCTACCAGGCGTACCTCCGCGAGGTGGGACCTACGGGACTCCAGGCCGTGGCCGAGGCGGACGGCAGGTTCATCATCCGTACGGGCGGGATCAACGAGCCCCAGGCTGAGCCGCAGCCGGCAGCCGGACCGGGCAGCACCGGACCGAACAGCACCGAAGTGGACAGTACTGAATCGGAAAGCAGCGAAGCGGACGGTGCCGGCCCCGCAGAAAGCCGTGCCCTGGCGTCGGCTGGCCCGGCATTGGTGGAGCAGGCGGGCGGCGGGCGGCTGTCGCCGTCGGAATTCGTGGGGCAGTATGCCAACGTGGTTCTGGAGAGCGGCGAACCGCTGGCGCCGGAAGAGGACTTCTTCGGCGGGCAGGGGTACCGGATCGACGGCGGGGTGGTCTGTTCCGCCGGCTTCAGCGCGTTCAGCCCCGTCGGCGAGCCCCTGGTCCTCACAGCCGGCCACTGTGCCGACGACGGCGCCGCGCGGCTCGCCGAGGTGACGCTGCCGGCCGGGGATCCCGCAGGCGGATTCCTGGCGGACAACGCGGTCACCGGGAAGCTTGGGACGTTCGGCTTCAGCCAGTTCGGCGGTCCCGGGAATTCGTGGGTCGCGGATCCGGAGAATCCCGGCACGCCGGGGAATGACATCGCGGTCATCGAATCCATCCGCGCGGACCTCGAGCCGCTACCCGCCACCGCCACGTGGGCGGACCCCACCAGGCTCGGCACCGGCTCCGTGAAGATCGTGGGCATGGCGTCGCCGTTCGTGGGGCAGGCCGTGTGCCGTTCCGGACGGACCGCGGGATGGTCGTGCGGCACTGTGGACGAGGTGGGGATCTACGTCGTCGGCGGCGGCTCGGGGGACCCCGCCGATCTGCGCTCCTTCAGCGGATTCCTCTCCACATCGGTGGAGTCCAGCGGCGGTGATTCCGGCGGGCCGTGGATCAGCGGGAACTACGCCGTGGGCACACATTCGGCGGGGAACTCCGCCGACTCCGTCGAGAATTTCGCCGTCGCGGCCACGCTCCAGCATTCCATGTCCGTCCTCCCGGGCGTGCAGCTGAGGCTGTTCCTGAACAAGCCTGTCCTGGCCGGCACCCTGCCGGCTGGGCCCATCGCCGCCGGGCAGCGGGTCGCCGGGCGGCTGGCCTCGGCCCCGGCCACCGACGTTCCGGCGGGAACGCGGGTCCGGATCGCGTTTCCGGGCAGCGAACCGTTCGACGTGGACGTGGATGCCCAGGGCAACTGGGCCTTCAGTGCGCCCGTCACCGCCGACGGCTTCACCGCGCAGGCGGTGAACGGCTTCAGCCGCTCCGAGCTGAGCACCTTCAGTACCGCACCGAAGCCCGCAGCACCTGAACCCCCGGTTGAGGGCGGTTCCGGCACACCTGGAGCCGGCGGCTCGCCGGTTGCTTCTCCGCCTGCGTCCCCGCGGGCAGCGGCGAAGGGCGGCGAGCCCGCGGTGCTGGCGCCCGCGCCCCAGCCGACGGTGGTGGCCGTGCATCCTGCTGCCGGGTACGTCCCACCGGCCGGCCTGGGCGGTGATGCGTCCCCGATGGCGCTGGCCGACACGGGTGCCTCAGGCCTGACACTCGCAGCCACCGGGGCAGGTGTGGCTCTGCTGCTCGGTGGCGTGATGCTGGCCCTGGTGCGGCGCCGCAGGAGGCGCTAAGCCGCAGCCTCAGCCGATGACGGCGGCTTCGTCCAGGGTGTGCGGTTCGAAGTGCTCAATCAGGTCCCGCATGGACGCGATGCCCTCCGTGTAGGTCGCCGATGACCGCCACTGTTCCACCTGCTCCACTGAGGCCCACGGACCGGTACTGATGAAGCGGTTGGGGACGTCGCGGTCACGCATCAGCAGGCCGTGCCCGCCGGGGTACTCCCTGTGGGTGCGGTCGGCGATGTCCTTCCAGGCCTTCACGAAGTCGTCCTCGCGGCCCGGCTTCACGAGCCAGATACCCAACGTGTAAACAGACACATCCACCACCTCCATTGGTGTGCAGAGCGGATACCTGATTATCTTCCGGCGGCGCAGCGCGCGGAAGAACCTGGCGGAAGTGCCGGCGTCGACGCACCTGCCCCGCGCTAACAGTTAGGCGGCCGGTATTCGTAGGCGCCGGCGTCGGCCTTTCCGGATCCTGAGCATTGACCGCCCTGCGGAACGGCCACCTGGTCCAGGTCCGTCTCGGACGGGCTGCTGCCCGCCCGGTCTATCGCCGGGCTGCCGCCGGCGAGGTGGAGGTCCTTGGGGGCGTGGACGAATTTTGCGGGAGCCGTCGTCGAGGTGCTGTCCAGCGGAACGTTGCTGGGGCCGTTGACGACGTTGGACTGCTCCCTCCAGCCGGATCCGTCCAGCCAGAGGGCGTCGCGCACGGCAACGAGGATGTTGGCCCGGATGACCGTTGAGGACGGACAGGAAGCGTGGCAGACCACGCCGCGGGAATGTTTGCCGTTCAGCCACACCGTGTTGAATTCGAAGGTGGTGCTGTTCGTGGGGCCGTATTTGGTGTTCGGGCCACGAATGATCAGGCCAGCGGCTTCCCTGCAGTCCGACCCGCACGAGGAGCGGACGAGGTTGTAGCGGAACACATTGCCGTCGGCGGTACCGTCGGAGCGTCCGACCTCGGAAAAAACGTTGTTGTCGATGGCCTTGTTGTTGTGGACGATGTTGCGGTTGCCGTCATAGATTTCGAAGGCGCTGCCGTCACGGCTGAAGTCGTGGGAGAAGGCTGTGGAACCGGTGACGGTGTTGCCGGAGAACTCGTTGTCGTTGCCGTTGATCAGGATGCCGAAGGCACCGGAATCGTCGCTGCATTTGGCTGCCTTTGCAGTGCCGCACTGCCTTCCGCGGGTATTGACGTTCATGATGTTGTTGTCCGTCAGGACGTTGTTGAAGTACTTTCCGAAGTTTGAGCCCATGCTCACCTTGATGCCGGCGGTGTTGTCCGAGGCCTCGGAATTCCTGATCACGACGTGGTCGCCGTTGACGTTGAATCCCGCGTACCCGCAGTCGGTGGCCCGCAGCCCGTCCACCTCGATGTAGTTGCCGTTCAGCTCGAAGCAGTTTTCGCCTTCCCGCGTGGTTACCGTTGGCAGGCTCCCGTTGCCGTAGCTGTCCAGTTTGATGGCCGACGCCGATGTGCCGCTTTCGTTCAGGGTGACGGTGCCGACCCACTCGTCCCCCTTGCGGAAACTGATGGAGTCGCCGGGCCTGAAACCCGTCTCATTGATTTTTCGCAAGGACTGCCAGGGTGAAGCGGGGGACGTTCCGACGTTGTTGTCGCTTCCCAGCGCGCTCACGTAGTAGTGGGTGCTGTCCGCCGAGGGGTTCGCCTGCCCGGTGCAGCGCACCAGCAGGAACATCAGAAGGACAGCCGCCAGCGCGGCGCCAACCCGTGCGGAACGTCTGCTCATGATTGCACCTGCCGGGAAGCGGATAATGCCCGGCCCAGCAGTGCCGCTGCCTGTGGCCCGGAGCGGTCAGCGTATAAAGCCGCCCCGGGCAATGTCAACGGCGCGCGGGACGGGTGTGCGGCCGCCTATGCGAGCGGAGCGGGCCGGACACGGACCGGGGCCAGCAGGCTGATCAGCAGGATGGCGGTGACGGCCCCGGCGGCCATGATCGCGGCGAGAACCACGATCTGGAACCGGCCTGCCTCCAGCGGCGACAGCCCGCCGAAGATCGCCCCGACAAAGGCCCCGGGCAGGGTGACCAGCCCGGTCGTTTTGGTCTGGTCCACGGTGGGAATCAGCGCGGAGTACACGGCGCTGCGCGCCATCTCATGGGTCGCCTGCCGGGCCGTGGCGCCCAGGGCGAGCCAGCCCTCCACCTGGTCCCAGCGGTCGATGACGGCCTCGTTGAACCTGCGGCCGGCGAGCGCCGCAATCGCCATGGAGTTCCCCACCACTATTCCGCCGATCGCCAGCACAAACCGGGATGTGAACTCGATGGCGCCGGTGCCGAACACGATGACCAGCGACGCGAGGACTCCGGCGGCCATCGAACCGGCCACTACGGCGAAGTGGCGCCAGGACCAGCCGAGGCGGCGTGCGGCGGTCACAGCGGCCACGGTGAACATGACGCCCAGCGCCACGGCCACCCACTCGGCGCTGGCGATCACGGCCCCGAGGACCAGGCTCACGGCGGCAAGCTGAGCCGCGCCGCGGAGGATGGCGAGAGCCGGTGAGAAGGCATGCGGAACCCGGTAAGCGCCGAGGACGGCCGCCGTCAGTGCCATCAGGAGGCCCACCGCGATCAGGGTGGGTGTCAGGCTGCCAGGCTCGGTCACCAGATCAGCCTAGCCGGGGCAACCCGTCGGGTGGCTTCAGGTCCTTGGGGCAAGCAGCAGGTTGGTGATCCGCATACTGCACAGCCGCTGGCCCGCCTCGTTGGTGATCAGCACCTCGTGGGTGGTGAGGGTGCCGCCAAGGTGGATGGGGGTGGCGGTGATGGTGATGAGGCCGGCGCGGGCGGACCGGTGGTGCGTGGCCGAGACATCCACCCCGACGGCGGTCTTGCCAAGCGTGCTGGCGTGAATCACTGCCGCCCACGATCCCACGGCTTCGCCCACGGCCAGCGAGGCGCCGCCGTGCAGGAGGCCGAACGACTGCCGGTTCCCCTCCACCGGCATGGTCGCCACGACACGATCGACGGACTCCTCCACGATTTTGACGCCCATCTTCTCGTCGAGCTCGCCTAGGGTGATCTTCCACAGCTCCCCGGGTGTGGGCCCCCCAGGTGCTTCTGCAGCCAGTTCGGTGTCGCGGGCTTCCTGCGTCACGTGCTCTCCTCGGTGATGTTGGGCCGCTTTGGCGCCCAAAGCGGTTATCAGTCGCCCCTAGTGTGCAGCGGGGCACATTCATGTACTGTAGACATATTACCGAACGGACGGTCAGTAATGTTCTGGCCCGATCAGATTTGTCCCCCGTTGGAAGGACCCGTCAACGATGACCACCACCGCCGCCGCCCCCGAAGCCACCCTGGACACCGTGGAGACCGTCCCCAGTTTCGTGCAGGACTCCTGGTGGACCCCCGACGCCGGCTCTGCGGCTTCCGCTGTGGCCGTCCGGGACGCCAGCACGGGGGAAATCCTGGCCAAGGTGAGCACCGACGGGCTGGACCTGGCCGCCGTCGTCGATTACGGACGCACCACGGGCCAAACGGAACTTGGCGCGCTGACCTTCCACCAGCGCGCCCTCAAGCTCAAGGAGCTGGCGCAGTACCTGAACGCGCGCCGCGAGCATTTCTACGCATTCTCCGCCCAGACCGGCGCCACCAAGATCGACTCGATGATCGACATCGACGGCGGCATCGGCGTGCTGTTCACGTTCGGCTCGAAGGGCCGGCGCGAGCTGCCCAACGCGCAGGTGGTGGTGGACGGTCCCATGGAGGTGCTGTCCAAGGACGGCTCGTTTGCCGGCGAGCACATCTACACCCGCATTCCCGGCGTCGCCGTGCAGATCAACGCCTTCAACTTCCCGGTCTGGGGAATGCTGGAGAAGCTGGCCCCGGCCTTCATCGCCGGCGTGCCCACCATCGTCAAGCCCGCCACCCCCACGGGCTACGTCGCGGCGGCCGTGGTGAAGGCCATCATCGAATCCAACATCCTGCCCAAGGGGTCGCTGCAACTGATTTCCGGCTCGGCGCGCGGGCTGCTGGATGTGCTGGACTACCGCGACCTCGTAGCTTTCACGGGCTCGGCGTCCACGGCACAGTCCCTGAAGTCGCACCCGAACGTGGTGCTTGGCGGCGTGCGTTTCACGTCGGAGACCGACTCGCTGAATGCCGCCATCCTGGGCCCGGACGCCGTTGAAGGCACACCGGAGTTCGATGCCTTCATCAAGTCCGTGGTCACCGAGATGACGGTCAAGGCCGGGCAGAAGTGCACCGCGATCCGCCGCGCCATCGTCCCCCAGGACATGGTGCCCGCCGTCGTGTCCGCGATCGGCGCCCGGGTGGAGCAGCGGGTGGTGCTCGGCGACCCCCGGGCCGAGGGCGTCACCATGGGCGCACTCGCCTCGCTCGAGCAGCTCGCCGATGTCCGGGCCGCCGTGCAGTCCATGCTCGACGCCGGCGGTGAGCTGGCGTACGGGACGCTCGATTCGCCGTCGGTCACCAGCGCGGACGGGGCCACCGGCGTCATCGAAGGCGGCGCGTTCATGTCTCCCGTGGTGCTCAGCTGGTCCGACGCGGAGGCCGAGCCCGTCCACTCGCTGGAGGCCTTTGGCCCCGTGTCTTCCGTGATCGGGTACAAGGACATTCCCGACGCCGTCCGCCTCGCCGCCCGGGGCGGCGGCTCGCTGGTCGCCTCGGTCTGCACCAACGATGCGTCCGTTGCCCGGGAACTGGTCACCGGAATCGCCGCCCACCACGGCCGCGTGCTCATGCTGAACCGCGAGGACGCGCGCACCTCCACCGGCCATGGCTCCCCGGTCCCGCACCTGGTCCACGGCGGGCCGGGACGTGCCGGCGGCGGCGAGGAACTGGGCGGTATCCGCTCGGTGATGCACCACATGCAGCGGACCGCCATCCAGGGCTCGCCCAACATGCTCACCGCCGTGACGGGAATCTGGCACACCGGAGCCGACCGCAACTTCACTCTGGAAACGGAGGGCACACACCCGTTCCGGAAGTCCCTCGACACTTTGCACATCGGCGACGCCGTCCGCTCCGACCTGCGCCAGGTCGCGCTGGAGGACATTTCCGCGTTCGCCAACTCGACCGGTGACACCTTCTACGCCCACACCAACCAGGAGGCCGCAGAGGCAAACCCGTTCTTCCCGGGCATCGTGGCGCACGGGTACCTGCTGCTCAGCTGGGCCGCCGGGCTGTTCGTGGAACCTGCACCGGGCCCGGTCCTGGCCAACTACGGACTGGAGAACCTGCGCTTCATCACGCCCGTGGCTGCGGGGGACTCCATCCGGGTGACGCTGACCGCCAAGAAGATCACCCCGCGCGAGACCGACGAGTACGGCGAGGTGGCCTGGGACGCCGTCCTGACCAACCAGAACGACGACATCGTGGCCACCTACGACGTCCTCACCCTCGTGGAGAAGTAACCCCCACCGGACGCGTCCTCACATCCTGTCGGGTTTCCTGGAACGCCTCCTCAATGGTGCTGCGTCGCGTGGAAAATTCCCCGATCTTTCCGGGATTCCCGGGCGTAAAATGACCCCCGTAGGAGGTGGCGAAATGAACCTAGCACTAAGAACAGCCACAACCATCCTGCCTGTCGATGATCCGGACCGCGCCCGCGGATTCTACGCGGAAACGTTGGGCCTCCCACACCGTGGCAAGGCGGAGGATGGAAGCGATTTATTCGGCAATGCTGACGGCCCGATGCTGCAGCTGATGCCTGTGAAAGATGGAAAGCACTCTGAGCACACCACGTTGAGTTTTGAGGTCACGGACATTGAACGGACCGTCCAGGACATGGAGTCCAAGGGCGTTCGGTTCCAGGACTATGACCTGCCCGACCTGAAGACCGACCACCACATCTGTACGACCGACGCCGAGAAGTGCGCCTGGTTCATGGACACCGAAAACAACATACTGTGCGTGCACGAAAGCCTCGGAACGCAGGCTGAATATCAGCTCTGATCCATTGCACCGTTGCAGGTTCCCAAACCCTCCCTCACCTAGCTGAGGGAGGGTTTGGTTTTGGGCGGCGAAAGGTGAGGAAGGGTTCCAGGGGAGGCGGCGAAAGGTGAGGGAGGATTTAGGACCAGGGGGTGAGCGGGTGGCCCTGCGGCCCGCCGTCCACGTACACGTCGGCCCGCTCGTTGAAGAAACAGACCAGCCCGTGGATCTGCCGTGCGTCGATGAACCGGGAATCGTAGGCCCAGGCGATGTTGCGGCCCCGGGGTGACTCCGGATAGCTCCAGTACCTGGCCTCGCCCTTGTAGGGGCAGATGGTCCGGTGCGGGCTTGCCTCGAGCAGCTCCATCCGCACGTCCTCAGGCGGGATGTAGTAACGCACAGGCAGCAGAGTCTCGTACAGCAGCTGGGCGCCAACAGTGCCAGCCAGCACCACGCCGTCGAGCTTCACTTCGATGTGCCGCAGCGTGGCGCGCACATCGACGCGGTGGAACGGGTCACGTGGGTGCCCGATGATTTCCTCGTGGTCCTCAAGCCAGTGGAACGCGCCGAAGTCCAGCACGACGTACCCTTCGAGGTCCGGATCCGAGAGCCGGAAGGCTGCCCGGGGAACGGGGAACCCGGAGGCCACGACGTCGAGCTCCTCGCCCGCCGCCGTGTGCCGCCTGAACCCCGTCCGCGGATCCAGTGCCGGGGGTGTGTCGGCCATCAGGCGGACCGGGTACTCGTCAACGCCCTCGCCCTCCGCGGAGGGAGGCTCGAGCCGGGCCAGCATGTCCTTCTCGGGGACGGCATACACCGGGGTGACGCGCTTCGGCTCCCACACCAGGAGCGCCTCTTCGGTGTCGACGACGGGGCTTCCGTCGATGCCCGCACGGACCCTTTTGGACGTGGGCTGGTACCGGAGCTCGGAAAATGCGCCGAGCAGAAGTTCCGACAGTTTCGTGGCCATGCATTCAGCGTGGGCACCGCGCCGGCCCTTCGTCAACGCCTATTTACCGGTACCGTCAGGGCTTGGCGTGCAGGCCCTCGAACGCCATGCTGATGACGTCGTCGGCCAGCTGTTCCGGCGAGAGGGAGCCCCCGGGCTTGTACCATTCGACGATCGAGTTGATGGTGCCGAACAGGAGGCGGGTGACGGTGCGCGGGTCGATGTCCTGGCGCAGGGATCCCTCGTCGCGGGCAGCGGAGATGAGCTCGGCCACCTTGTGGTCGAAGGCGCGGCGGCGTTCCATGGCGTTGCGCTCAATATCCGTGTTGCCGCGCAGCCGCAGCAGCAGGGTGACGAACGGCAGCCGTTCCACCAGCACGGCGATGGTCTGCCGCAGCACGAACTCCAGCCGCGCATCGGCCGCCCCCGAGGTGGCCCCCGGCTGGTCCAGAATCGCCTCGAGACCGCCAAGCGCATGGTCCAGGGCCAGCTTCAGCAGGTCGCCTTTCGATGGCACATGGTGGTAGATGGCAGACTTCGAGATGCCCAGGTTTTCGGCGAGGATGCCCATCGAGGTGGCATCGTAGCCGTGGCGGTTGAAGACATCGACGGCGATCAGCAGAACGGATTGCTGGTCGTATCCGGGACGGCCGCGCTTTGTGGGGGCTGCTGTACTGGCTGCTGTGCTGGGCATACCCGCTATTTTCTCATGAACGTTCGGTAATCCGAGCACGCGGTCTTGCCAGACCCCAAATCGGAGGGTCCGGGCCATCCGCCGCCAGCCTTTTTCCAAGGTGGGAACCCCACATTAATCGCCGGGGAGTATTCGCGGAAAGAGCTGACACTGCGGGACAAGGAGGTCCCCGGTCTGGAATCGGTCTCGGAACCACTTACGTGTTCACGGGGCGATTGAGTTGGCTTGCGCCCCCAATGCCAGGAGGCGCGGACCATGTCAGAGGAATCTTCAAACACCGGCGGCCTCGCCCGCCGCACACTGCTGCGTTTGGGCGCGGCCGGAGGTGCCGGAGCGGCATTCATGGCCGCCCAGACCTGGGCATCGCCGCTGCTGGCCCAGCGGGGACTGCTCTCGGCCGACGGCGCATTCGCCGCCGCGTCCACGGCGCTGAGTGACACCCTGTTCTACATCGAAAAGTATCCTACGAGCCCGCTGATCCTCTCGCCTTTCAGGGACCCGCTGCCTATCCCCAGGGCCCTGGCCCCGGTGCCGAAATCAGTGGTGGAGACGTGGAGCAACCCGCCGGGCCCCGGACCGGGACAGCAAAACTCGCTGCGCAACGAGCAGCACCAGCTCTGGCCAAGCCGGATCGGATATCCGGACCCGATTGTCTACAAGATCAACCTCATGGTCCGGACGCACGCATTCACGACGTCCCAGGTGCTGCCCATTGACGACGACGGCGAGCCCACGGAATCCTTCGATTCGAACCGCAAGAAGTATCCCGCCGGCACCAAGCGGTATCTCCCACCCAGCACGATCTACGGGTTCAACGGGGTCTTCCCCGGTCCGATGATCAACGCCGAATACGGCAAGCCGGTCCTGGTCCGCTTCGAAAACCACCTGGACGAGAACCCGCTGAATCTGGACCGCCAGGACTTTGGCTCGCCGGACTGGTCCTTCCTGACCCACCTGCATAACGGACACACCGCACCGGAAAGCGACGGCAACCCGCACTACTCCATGGTGGCCGGGCCGAAGCGCCGGGGCTTCCTGCCGAAGATGTTCGTGGACAACCTGTACCTGAACTGGCCCGCCGGCAGTGACGACCGGGAGAAGCAAAGCTTCTTCTGGTTTCACGACCACACGATGGACCACACCGGCTCCAACGTCTACAAGGGCATGGTGGGCCTTTATCCGATCTATGACCCGAAGAACGGCATGGACATGGGCGACGAGCGCCAGGGCCTGCGGCTGCCCGGCGTCCGCACCAATAACCCGGACGGCTCGTTCGACGTCAAGTACGACATCCCGCTGGCGTTCTCCGACATCCGCCTCGATGACGGCGCCACCATCCACAAGGACATCCACGACGTGCAGGGGGAGTTTCCTGCGGCCAGGAATCCGGCCGAGCACCCGGAGTGGTGGGGGAAGACGTTCTACAAGCACTTCCCCAACCACGGCTTCGTGGGCGACATCTTCGCCGTCAACGGCACCGCGTACCCCGTGCTGGAGGTGAAGCGGCGCAAATACCGCTTCCGGTTCCTGGACGCCTCCGTCGCAAGGATTTACGAGTTCAAGCTGATGAGCTCAACGCTCGGCCCGAAGTCCTCGGCATCGCTCGGCTACGTGGATGACGAACTCCAGGGCCAGTACCGCATCCCGGACGGCCAGCAGTGCATGCAGTTCACCCAGATCGCGTCCGACGGCGGGCTGCTGCCGCTTCCGGTCAAGCGGGATTCGTTCGAGCTCTGGCCCTCGAAACGCCGCGAAGTCATCATCGATTTCACCCGGTACCAGGACGGCACGCCCACCACCAAGGGCGACGTCATTTACCTCACCAACATCATGAACATGCCCGACGGCAGGATGTGGGAAAACTCGTCCCGCTTCTCCCCGGACCCGAAGTACAAGGTGCCGGTGCTCAAGTTCGTCATCGGGGACACCGCCCCGGACGACAGCCGGATGCCCGCGGCGCTCCGGCCGCTGCCGCCGCTGCCGAGCAACTGGCAGACCCTGCTGAGCAACCGCATGATCTTCGAGGTGAAGCGCGGCAGCCTGGGCGGGGAAACCGAATGGCTCATCAACGGCAAGCCTTTCGACCCCGCGGCGGTGGCCGCGAGCCTGAAGAATCCCGCAGGGCGCGCGCCCCTGGCCCAGCAGCGGAAGGGCAGTTTCAACCTGTGGGAGGTCCGCAACGGCGGTGGCGGCTGGGTCCATCCGTTCCACCTGCACATGGAGGAGCACCGCACGGTCATGCGCAATGGCAAGGACGTGACGCGTGGCGGTGATCCGGGGCATCCGGACGACGCGTCGAGGGAGGACGTGGCGGCGCTCGACCCCGGCGAGTCGGTGATCATCTACCGCGGCTTCCGGGACTTCGTGGGCCCGTACGTGGCGCACTGCCACAACCTTGCCCACGAGGACCACGCCATGATGTTCGGCTGGTCAATCACGCCGTGACCAGCGGCTAAACCATCAGCGGGAGTCGCCCAATGACCTGCCCGGAGGACTACCCCTTCGGGCGCAGGTCGTAGATGCGGCGCAGCTTGCCGTTGGAGCGCTCGAGTGATCCGGGCTCCATCACGTTCACGGTGCACGAAGAACCCACGTGGATCTTGATCTGCTCGCGGAGGGTGTGGGCCGCCGTCGTGCTCTGCTCGGAGGTGACATTGTCACGCCGCTCGATCTTCACCGTCAGCTGGTCCATGCGCTGGCCCTCGGGCCGGGTGAGCTCGAGTTGGAAGTGCGGGCTGAGCTCGGGGATGCGCAGCGCGATTTCCTCGATCTGGGACGGGAAGAGGTTCACGCCGCGGAGGATGATCATGTCGTCGCTGCGGCCGGTGATGCGCCCCATCCGGCGGTGCGCGGGGCGGGCGGTGCCGGGGAGCAGCCGGGTAAGGTCCTTGGTGCGGTAGCGGATGATCGGCAGGGCTTCCTTGGTGAGCGAGGTAAACACGAGCTCGCCGTGCTCGCCGTCGCCCAGCACGTTTTCCTTGCCGGGTGCGGGGTTGAAAGGGTCGATGATTTCCGGGCGGAAGTGGTCCTCCCAGATGTGGCTGCCGTCCTGGGTCTCCACGCATTCGCCGGCGACGCCCGGGCCCATGACTTCGGAGAGCCCGTAGATGTCGCAGGCCTTGATGTTCATGGTGACCTCAAGCTCGTGGCGCATCTCCTGCGTCCACGGCTCGGCGCCGAGCACCGCGTACTTCAGCGAGGTGGATGCGGGGTCGATTCCCATGTGCGCCATGGCATCGGCGATGGTGAGCAGGTAGGTGGGCGTGGCCAGGATGACGTCCGGCTCGAAGTCCTGGATCAGCTGGATCTGGCGCTCGGTCTGGCCGCCGGACATCGGGATGACGGTGCAGCCCAGGGCCTCGGCCCCGGCATGGGCACCCAGCCCGCCGGTGAAAAGGCCGTAGCCGTAGGCGTTGTGCACCTTCATTCCGGGGCGGACGCCCGAGGCGCGGAGGCAGCGGGCCACCAGTTTTGCCCAGTCAGCCAGGTCCTGCTTGGTGTAGCCGACGACGGTGGGCCGGCCCGTGGTGCCGGAGCTTGCGTGCACGCGCGCCACTTCGCTCTGCGGCACCGCGAACATGCCAAACGGGTACTCCTGGCGCAGGTCCTCCTTGGTGGTGAAGGGGAAGTTGCCGAGGTCGGCCAGTTCGCGCAGGTCCGAGGGGTGGATGCCGGCGTCGTCGAACTTGCGCTTGTACAGCGGCACCCGGTCGTAGGCGTAGGCGACCGTGTGCTGGAGGCGGCTGAGCTGGAGCGCCTCCAGCTCGTCCCGGGAGATGGTCTCCTCGGGGTCGAGGACGGCGTCGGCGGGCGCGGTGACAGTGGGTTCGGGGGCGTGGAGGGTCATGGTGTGCTTCCTACTTCTTGGGGATGGTGCGGCTGCGTCCGCGGAACTCGGCAATGAGTTCGCCGGGCTTGCCCGAACCGGGCTCGGTCCCGGGGTCGGCAGCGAAGATCTGGATGTCGTACAGGCCGCTGCGCCCGGCGCTGGAGCGGCGGTCGGCGACGGCGGTGATCACCTGGCCCTGGTAGGCCGGCTTAAGGAAGTTGATGTCGACGCCGGCAGCAACGGTGATGCTGTCAGGGTCGGCGGGCGAGGCGGGGTTGCAGGCGAGGGCGAAGGCGGTGTCGGCGAAGGCGAAGATCATTCCGCCGTGGGCCATGCCGAAGCCGTTGAGCATTTCCTGCCGGAGGGTCATCCGGACGGTTGCGTGGCCGTCGCTGAGGGCGAGGACTTCGATGCCCATCCATTCCGAGGCGTAGTCGTTTTCGAGGATGGGGTGCGCCACACCAGGGATTGCCGTTTCAGCCATGCGTCGTTGCCTCCAGCTTTATTTACCGAATGTTCATTAGGTAATCCCATGGGAGGGGTCTGTGTCAAGGGTCCGGGCCAGCCGAAGGGGGCCGGCAACGGCGATGACCACCAGCGCCGCCAGCACATGCAGGAGTGCCACGGTCCACCAGAGCGTGAGGTAGTCCGGCCCCAGCAGGGAAGGAAACACCAGGGCGCCGGCTGTGTTGAAGGCGGCGTGGAAGACCATGCAGACGGGAACGCTGCCGCTGCTGTTGTAGAGCCAGGCCAGCAGGACGGACTGTGCCAGGACCATCAGCAGGAACGGCAGCGGCGGCCGTTGCCCGGTGGGATCCGAGATCAGCTCCGGCAGGTGCCAGGCACCCCACGCCAGCCCGAGGAGCAGCGCAGCAGAGAGGGCCGGCCGGTTCCGCTGCAGGAGGGGCAGGGCATAGCCACGCCAGCCCAGCTCCTCGAAGATGCCCACGATGACCAGCGTGAACGCGAACGTGCCGAGCAGCATGAACCAGCCCGGGTTGGGGCCGAGCTCGGGGGCGGGCGCGCCACCTGAGACCGTGAGCGCGGTGGCCACCGTCACCAGCAGGCACGGCAGCCCCACGGCGAAAACGTACCAGCGGCCGGCCACGCGCCACCGCGCCAGTTTGCCCAGCAGCCGCATCAGCTCGGCCTTGCCGCCGGTCAGGGCGGCGGTGATGATGGCGGCCAGGGCGGGCCCGAACGGTATCAGCGGCGAGCTGTTCGGGTTGAGGAGGGTCAGCGGCCATGCCAGCCAGGAAATGGCGAAGGCCAGGGCGAAGAACAGCGCCAGCCGGTGGCGGGCCGGCCACGCTTTGGCGCCGCCGGATACTTTGGTCCCGGGCCGCATGGGCTGCTCAGCTGGCGACGGCTGCGCCATGGCCCGTCCCCGCTGGCAGGGCGCGGAATTTCCGCAGCAGCACAAGGACCACCAGCAAAAGGGTGGCCGCGGCAATCTGCTGCCATGCGCCGTCGAACACTGGAAGTTTTGACTGCTCCGAGGCATTAAAGGAGGCGTGGAGCAGGGCCACGATCAGCACACTCTGCCCCGTGCCGAGGTAGGCGATGCCCACCAGGAGCCGGAAGAGCGGGGCGAAGACCAGGAGCACGCCCCAGGCCAGGGCCACGTCGGGCCACGGTGTGCCGGTGAAGCCCTTGTCCGCAAAGGCCAGCGGGAGGTGGATGAGCGCGAAGGGGATGGCGGTGAGCAGGCTGCCGCCCGCCATTCCGTGGCGTTCCATCAGCCGGCGCTGGACCACGCCCGTCCAGGCCAGTTCCTCCCAGATGTTCCCCAGCAGGGCGCCGATCACCACTGTGTTGAGCATGTACGCCCCGGCCACGGATGCCCACTCGCCCGTCGGCTGGCGGGCGGTGCCGGTGGCGGATGCGATGAGAACGGTCAGCACGGGCAGGGCCAGGACCGCCGCCACGTACCAGCCGGCTCCGACACGCCAGCGCACCGTTTGCCGGAACAGGGCCCGGACGCCGGGCTTGCCTTCGGCTGCCGCAGTCACCAGGACGGCCGTTCCCAGCAGGATGAGCAGTTCGGCGAGGATGCCGGGGAGCGCGTTGCCAAGGAGAGCGATCGAAAGTACGAGGGCCACCCAGCTCAGCGCGATGGCAATGACCAAAAATGCCGTAACAGGGTGGGCAGCGATGTGCCGGCGGAGGGAAGCGGCGGACGGAGCGGAGGCGCGGCCAGCGTGGTTCATCGGTACCACCATCGTTCAGGAGGTTGCAGGTCAGGACACTGCTGTGGATGGACGGTCCCGGGGTGCTGGCCCACTCCGGTCCGGGACGGCGAAAATGCGCCGACGTGGCGATCAACACCATTGTGTGCTCCCGGAAGCGCGGCAACAAGTGAAAGTATGGGGGAGGGCGGGCTCCGGCCAGCCCAGTCAGTACACCCATTCAGTACACCGGTACGTCCAATGCAGTACGTTCCACGCAGGAGCTTCCAACCAGAGGACAGATCATGGCCAAAGGGATATATGTCAGTGCGACCACTCCGGGATCGGGGAAGTCGCTCATAGCGCTGGGTTTGGCGGACACGCTGCACCGGCACGCGGACCGGATTGGTTTCTTCAAACCCGTGGTCCACGGAGACGACGCCGGCGCGGATCCGATGGTGGCACTGATGAAGTCCCGCTTCGACCTGGACGACCGGCGCTGCCGCGGCGGGCTGACCTTCACCGAGGTCCGCGGCCTGCTCGCCGAGGGCAGGCGCGAGGACATCGATTCCCGCTGCGTCGAGATCTTCGCTGAGATGGGCCGGCACTGCGACGTGATCATCGTGGAGGGAACGGACCTCACCGGCCATGACGCCGCCGTCGAATTCGACCTCAACGCCCGCCTGGCGAACAACCTGGCCGCGCCCGTCGTGGCGGTGGTGGGCGCCAAGGGCCGCAGCGTGGCGGAGGCAGCCGCCGCCGTCGACGTTGCACGCAAGGAACTGGCCGCCGAGAAGTGCTCGCTGCTGGCCATGATGGTGAATCGGGCCGACCCGGAGGACGTTGACGCGATCGTCGCCGCCGTGAAGCCCGGCGCGTCCGGCCGGCCCGTTTACGTCTTCCCGGAGCTGGAGGAGATCGCCCGCCCTACCACCGGCGAGGTGGGCGCGGCCCTGGCGCTGCGGCAGATCGCCGGCCGCGCGGACATGGAACGGGACGTCCGGGACGTCAAGGTCGCCGCCATGAATGTGGGCAACTTCCTGAACGTGCTCGACGACGGTGCGCTGGTGATCGTGCCGGGCGACCGGGCAGACGTGATGGTGGCCTGCCTGGCGTCGTCGTTCTCACCCGAGTTCCCGGTTCCGTCCGGGCTGATCCTCACCGGCGGCCTGGCCCCGGACGCCAACATCTACCCGCTCCTGGCCTCCGCCCCGTTCCCGGTATTCGCCACGGAGGATGACACCTACACCACCGCCCGGCGCGTCTCGGAGGTGCGCAGCGAGATCTGGAGCGGCCACCGGCGCAAGGTGGCATCCGCGCTGGGCCTGTGGTCACGGCAGGTGGACGAGGCCGAGATGCTCGAGCGCCTGCACCTGCCCCGCGCCGAACGGATGACGCCGCTGCGCTTCCTGCACGACCTCATCGAACGCGCCCGCTCGCAGCGCCGCCACATCGTGCTGCCGGAGGGCAAGGACATCCGGATCCTGAAGGCCGCCGAAATCCTGCACCGCCGCGACGTCTGCGATCTGACCCTGCTGGGCCGCGAGGCGGACGTCAGGGAGCTCGCCGCGAGCCGGGGCATCGACCTCGCCGGCATCAACATCGTGGACCCCGCAACCTCTGAGCTGCGCCAGGACTTTGCCGCCAGGTACGCGGAGCTGCGGGCGCACAAGGGCGTGGACCTGGCCCGGGCGCTGGAGGTCATGCAGGACGAAAGCTACTTCGGCACCATGATGGTCCAGCTGGGCGTGGTGGACGGCATGGTCTCCGGCGCCGCGCACACCACGGCCCACACGATCCGCCCGGCCTTGGAATTCGTGAAGACCCGGGACGGCGTGAAGATCGTTTCCTCGGTGTTCCTCATGCTCATGCCGGACCGTGTGCTCGTGTACGGCGACTGTGCCGTGAACCCTGATCCCAACGTGGAGCAGCTCGCGGACATCGCCCTGGCCTCGGCGGAGACCGCCGGCCAGTTCGGGGTGGAGCCCCGGGTTGCCATGCTGTCCTACTCCACCGGCGGTTCCGGCTCCGGCGAGGCGGTGGAGGAAGTCCGGCAGGCCACCGACCTGGTCAGGGAGCGGCGCCCGGACCTCGCCGTCGAAGGCCCCATCCAGTACGACGCCGCCGTGGATGCCTCCATCGCAGAGTCCAAGATGCCCGGCTCGTCCGTCGCGGGGCAGGCGACGGTGTTCATCTTCCCGGACCTGAACACCGGCAACAACACGTATAAGGCGGTGCAGCAGAGCTCCGGAGCGGTCGCCGTCGGGCCCGTCCTGCAGGGGCTGCGCAAGCCCGTCAACGACCTCTCCCGCGGCTGCACCGTGGAGGACATCGTGAACACGGTGGCCATCACCGCCATCCAGGCGCAGAGCCCGGCCGGCGGCGCGCCGGAAGCGTCCGCCACGGACCTCTCTGCCGCAGAACCGTCCACTTCGGAACCGTCCGCCGTTTCAGCAGCCAAGGCTTAGGAGGCCCCATGCTCGTGCTCGTCATCAACTCCGGCTCGTCCTCGCTCAAGTACCAGGTGCGCGATGTTGCCGAGGGCAGCGTCCTGACCGAAGGGCTGATCGAGCGGATCGGCGTGTCCAACGGCGGCCAGGGCGACGGCGAGGTGGTGGGGCCGGCGGACCACGCCGAAGCCCTCGAACAGGTGGACGCGGCCATCCACGACGTGCTGGGGGACCGGGAGCTGGACGCTGTGGGACACCGGGTGGTGCACGGCGGCGAGCGCTTCGGCGAGCCCGTGCTGATCGACAACGAGATCACCCGTGCCATCGAGCGGCTCAATCCGCTCGCGCCGCTGCACAATCCCGCCAACGTGCTGGGCATCCGCGCGATCACCAGGAAGTGGCCGGACATGCCCCAGGTGGCCGTCTTCGACACCGCCTTCCACCGCAGCCTGCCCGAGCACGCCTGGCGCTATGCCGTTCCCGACGACCTCTACACCAACCACGGGATCCGCCGGTACGGCTTCCACGGGACCTCGCACGAATACGTCACCAACCGTGCTTCCGCGCTGCTGGACATCCCGGTGGAGGAGTTCGACGGCGTGATCGCCCACCTCGGCAACGGCGCCTCCGTCACGGCGATCCGCGGCGGCAAATCCGTTGACACGTCGATGGGCTTCACGCCGCTGGAGGGCCTGGTCATGGGCACCCGCTCCGGCGACCTGGACCCGTCCATCCTCGTGTTCCTGGCCCGCACCGGCTGGAACGCGGAGGACGTCGACTCGATGCTCAACCGCGAGTCCGGGCTGAAGGCGCTCGCCGGCAACAACGACATGCGCTCGGTGGTGGAGGCGGCCGAGTCCGGCGATTCCCGTGCCGCTATGGCCTTGGCGGTCACGTCCTACCGGCTGGCCAAGTACATCGGCGGCTACCACGTGGCGGTCGGCGGGGCCCGGGCACTGGTGTTCACGGCCGGGATCGGCGAGAACTCGCACCAGTTCCGTTCCCTGGTGGGGGAGAGGCTGGGGGCGCTGGGCATCGAGCTCGACGCCGGCCTGAACAGCCAGCGGTCCAAGGAACCCCGCGTGATTTCCACCGAGGCCTCCGCCATTCCCGTGCTGGTGGTGCCCACGGACGAGGAGCGCGCCATCGCCGAGGCAACAGCCGCCGTCGTCGGGGGTTAATCCCGTCGAGTGCTCCGTAGATGCCCTTATGAGCCCGCAAAACGGCATCTACGGAGCAACGGATGGGAATTAGCCGGGCCAGGCGTCCTGCGACGCGAGGCGTTCGGTGAATTCGGCCGCGGGGAGGGGACGGCTGAAGTAGTAGCCCTGCCCGCTGATGCAGCCGGTGTTCCGCAGGTGCTCGGCCTGCTCCGCGTTTTCCACGCCCTCCCACACGGCCTCGAGCCCGCAGGCCCGGATGAGCTGGAGGATGGCCGCGATCAGTACAGGCTGCGCGGGGTCGCTGCCGAGCGCCGTGAGCAGTGTCCGGTCCACCTTGACGCGGTCCACGGGCAGCCGCCGCAGGTAGCTGATCGAGGAATACCCGGTGCCGAAGTCGTCGATTTCCAGGCCCACGCCGAGCTTGCGCAGGCTGGCGAGCGTATACCTGTCGAGCTCGTTGCCCTTGATGATGTCGCTCTCCGTCAGCTCGAGGACCAGCAGCCCGGGCTCGAGGTCCGCGGCGGTGAGCGCGTCCCGGACGTCCTCGACGAACTCGAGCCGCTGCAGGTCCGCCGCCGAGACGTTGATGCGCATGTCGAAGTTGTGGCGGCCGGTCTCCGGGGAATTCCGCCAGCGCCGCAGCTGCTCCACGGAGTTCCTCAGCACCCAGTTGCCGAGCTCCGAAATGAGTCCCGTTTCCTCGGCGATGGGGATGAATTCGTCCGGCATGATCAGGCCGCGCGTGGGGTGTTTCCAGCGGACCAGGGCCTCCACGCCCTCGATCTTTCCCGAGGCAAGCTCGATCACCGGCTGGTAGTACAGCACCAGCTGCGATGTGGCGATGGCCTCGCGCAGTTCCCCGACCAGCTGGTTGCGGAGCTGCCGGGCATGGAGCATGGCGGGCTCGAACACCCGCAGCTTGTTGCGGGCGTCGGCCTTGGAGGCGTACATCGCGATGTCCGCCTCCATGAGCAGTTCCTCGGAGGTTTCGCCGGGATCGGCAATCCGCAGGCCCAGGCTCGCTCCGCAGCGGATGGTCTTGCCGTCCACCTCCAGCGTCCCGTTGAGGGAGTCCAGGATCCGGTTTGCGACGGCGGCCGCCCTGGCCGGCGTGGTGGCAGGCAGCAGGACGGCGAACTCGTCGCCGCCCAGCCGGGCCACCATGTCTTCGTCGCGCACGCACGAACGGATCCGGGCACCCACCGCGGCCAGCACCTGGTCGCCCATCGAGTGGCCGTAGGAATCGTTGATGCTCTTGAAGGCGTCCAGATCCAGCAGCAGCAGCGCCGGCGGCAGCCCGCCGTCGGCCGCTTCCGCCTGCGCCGAGTTGACGGCGCTGACCAGCGCCGAGCGGTTGTAGAGTCCCGTCAGGGAATCGGTGAGCGCCATCTGCTGCAGCTCTTTGTGCGCCGCATTGAGCATCCGCGTGCGTGTTTCCACGCGTTCCTCGAGCTCCTGGTAGATGATTTGCAGGTCCTCGGCGAGCAGGTTGACGCCCATGATCACCGCGTCCAGTTCGTCCCGGGCCTCGGAAATTTCAATGCGCGAATGGAGTTCCCCGGCCGCCAGGCGGACGATGCCGTCCAGCAGCTTCCCGAGCCGGGGATCGTCGTTAGAGAACATCGTCAAGGTGGCTCAACCAGTCGAGGGCATCGTTTTCGTCGGTGAAGTACCGGGCCGGCACCGAGCTGAATTCGCCGCCCAGCAGAAAGTGCCCCAGCAGCCTGTCCACCGGGGATTCGCCCAGGATCGCCCAGGCGGACACCGAGGGGATCGCCGCATAGGCGGCCCGCGCCGCACGGGTCACAGACTGCACACCGGTCAGTTCAAGAACGACGGCGACCCTCCGGTCCCCGGCCAGCTCGCCAAGGCGGCGGTACAGTTGGCCGGCCGCGTTCTCGTCCAGGTCCGCGCCGCGGGGCAGGACCGCCTTGACGGCGAGGTCGGGCAGCACGGTGAAGGCGACGACGGGCGCGGGAGCCGGGCTCGCCGGGGACTCCGGCTGCAGCGGTGCCGCACCGGGAAACACTGTCGCTTCTGGCATTTACCCCCCCTGGAGAAATTGCTGTTGGCGCCGGTCCGATCGCTCCTTGGAGGCGATAAAACCACGGACGGTGGCGCTACGCTCCGGTGCAGCAGCTGTATCGAACAGCGTAACGGCCTCGTCAAGCATCTGCAGGGATTCCGTCTCGTGTCCCTGCGCCATTAGGGCCTTGCCCAGGATGAAGGTGCCCTCCGCCGCCGTCTGGGTGGCGAGGATGGGGAACTTGGTGCGGAGCGGGGTCAGGAGGCTGATTGCCGACTCCATGTCCCCGGTGAGGTAGTACCAGTGCGCACGGACCAGGGACATCTCCAGGATGTCCCGTTCGCTGCCGCCCACCACCTCGGTGGCGAGTTCGGCACGTTCGATGCAGCGCAGCGTTGCGGCGTCAGACAGCTTGGCCTGGAGGCGCATTTCCGCGGATCCGCGGTTGAAGCGGGCCCACAGGTCGACGTCCTGCGAGGGCGAGAGTTTGCCCGCGGCGAGGTCGTGGTAGTGCCCACCTTCATTGACCCGGTTGCTGAGGAACGCGACGTTGCCGATCACCCAGTAGGCCTTGCCGGCTGTGTCCTCGTCCACGTGGTCGGTGAGCAGCGACTCCAGGTCCAGGCACTCCTGCCAGGCATCTTCGTGCCGGCCGCTTTCGGCCAGGGCGGCGATCAGGGCCTGCTGGGCCTGGATGTGAAGATAGACGTTCTCAAAGTCGCCGGCCACGAGCCGGGTGGCGGTGGAAGCGGCATTCACCGCTTCGGGGAGCCGGCCGAGGCCCTGCAGCGAATGCGCGAGCAGAATGGCGGCCCGGGCGCCCAGGTCGGGAGCGGAATGCGCAACGGGATGGGCTGAAAGTCCGGCGGCCAGCTGCTGGCACTCCTGCATGGCGCCCCGGTCGCGCAGGCATTCGGCCTGTAGCAGGACCATCTTCCACCAGCGCAGCTCGTCGCCTGCCTCCCGGGCCAATTCGGCGGCGTGACCGGCTTCCATATATCCCGCGGCGTAGTCCCGGCGCTTCCAGCTTTCGCGCGCGGCCAACTCTGCAATCACGAAGGGGGACAAGTCACGCTGCATGGGCATGCCCCCATTATCCATAATCCGCCCCGTGGACGGTGCGGCCCGGGGGCTAACTCCCTGTATTACGGCCAAGGCAAGACAGTGGCGGAAAAACAAGGCCAATCCTGTGGAATTGACAGGAAATGACTTGATTAAACCTTGATCCGATGACCGTATACTGTCGCCCGTAATACGCGATTCGCTTCACAGCCATAAACAATGAAAGGGACAGCGGATGAAGAAACTTGCCGCAACACTCGTTATGACCGGCATCCTTGCAGTGGCAGGTTTCGCTGCTCCTGCAAACGCTGCACCGAAGGGCGATACCACCTCTTCTTCCTCGAAGGCTGAAACCAACTACGCCTCCGTCGGCTGGTGGCCCAGCTAAGGCGGCAGTAGGCAGCCAGAATTACGAAAACCGCCCCGGGCCGCAGGTCCGGGGCGGTTTTCGCTTGGGATCAGTCCGTTTGTGGTGAGATGGCCGCGTCGTCGCCGCCGGCCTCGTCGTCGTCCGTTTCATCCGCTGGGGGACCGTCCAAGGGGAGCTGCACCGCAACGGTGGTTCCCTGGCCCAGCGCGGAGGACAGGTCCAGTGAACCGCCATGGCGCCGGACGATATCGTGGGCGATCGCCAGGCCGAGCCCGCTGCCCGGAATGGCCGCGGAGGAAGCGTTGGACGCCCGGTAGAAACGGGTGAACACCTGCGCGATTTCCTGCTCCGGAATTCCGACGCCGGTGTCCGTGACCTTGACGACGGAGCAGGGGCTGCCGGCCTGGGACGTGGCGGTCATGAAGCTGATGCTGATCCGGCCGCCGTTCGGGGTGAACTTGATGGCGTTGGCCACGATGTTGGTGAATACCTGCTCCAGCTGGGCTTCGTCCGCCAGGACCTTCACGTCCTCGTGCGAATCGGCGCCGGTGATGGCCACGTTCCGGGAATCCGCCAGCGGGCGCAGCGCGGCCACCACGATCCGCAGGACCTGGCCGAGCTCCACCTGCTTCAGGTTCAGGTTGCCGGAGGTGTCCTGCTGGGAGACCGTGAGCATGTCCTCGATCATCCTCCGGAGGCGGTCCGAGTTCCTGGAGATGACTTCCATCATGGATTCGATGCCGTGGGGAACGGGGCCTCCTGCGCCGTCACGGATCATGTCCAGGTAGGCGGTGATGGAGGTCAGGGGCGTGCGGAGTTCGTGGTTTACCGTGGCCAGGAAGTCTGTCTTGGCCTTGTCCAGCTCGCGAAGCTGCTGCAGCACCTGGAGCTGCGCGCTGATCAGGTGGCCCTGGATGAGGCTATGGGCGAGATTGCCGGCCACATGCTGGATGAGGGCGATTTCGGCCCTGGTCCAGTCGCGTGCCTTGTCCAGCTGTGCAATCCAGATGATTCCCAGCGCGGACTCGCCTTCACCCACGGGCAGGGCGACCGAGGCGCGGACGGAGCCCAGGCCGGACCATTTCAGCAGTCCCTCGGCCAGGGCGGCCGACTGGTCAGACTGGTGCTCCGGCACCGTCTGGTGGTCCGGCACCGTCGGGTAGTCAGGAACGGTGTGGTGGTCCGGAACCGCCAGGGCTTCGGCGGCCGACCACAGCGAGGTGGTCTGTTCCCGGGCCGCGTCCTCAAGGGTGCCGAGCGTGTCCGGCAGTTTGGCGTGGCCGGGCAGCGACCATTGAGCGCTGATCCGCGGCACACGGGAATCCTGGAACGTGGTGAACCAGACGTGGTCCACGCCAAGGGATTCGCCAAAGCCGCGCACCAGGTGGCTGGCCATCTGCTGGGGGCTGTTGGTGCCGCGGATGGCGGCGGAGACGTTACGGAGGCTCTCGCGCAGGAACTCGGCTTCCGCCCGGATGCGACGCCGTTCCCGGGCCCGGCCAATGAGGGTTTCTACCCGGCGGGTGAGTTCCCGGGCCGGAGCGTCGCGGGAGATGTAGTCGGCGATACCCCACAGCTCAAGGCGGGCAAGGTCGAAGTCGCCGGCCAGGTCCACGAGGAGCAGCACCGGGGTGCCTTCCCACCGGTACCCGTCCGTGAGGGCCGCATCAAGAAGGACGACGGCGGCCTGCCCACCTTCCAGCTCCCCGGCGAGGGAGCCGGCGTCGGGCGCCTTGCGGACGGTGAAGCCGGCGTCTTCCAGGACAGACGCCACGGCGTCCAGGCGTGCGGCATCGGTGAGCGCGACCACCGCCGCGCGAGGTGCGGAGGGATACTCCGCCGGTGCCTGGACCATGTGCCCCCTGTGTTGCGAGTGCCTGTTGAGGCTACCGTGATTTTGGACTCACATTATCAGTAGGCAGGCGGGGGTCGCGTCCCGGAGGGATGTACCGTGATACTTGTCCACGCTAGCCCACTGCGGAGGTTTGAATTGAATTCCAACAGCACCGGACGCAACACGCTGTTCGACTTGGAATTGGATGCCGAAGGCGTGCTGCGGCTGACGTGGGCGAGGGACGCCAGCATTACCGAGGCGGACGCCGAGGCTGCCATGGAGCAGGTGAACGTGCTCTCCGGCGACAGCCGGCACCCCATGATCGTGGACATGGCCACCACTGCTGATGTGAGCCGCGGAGCCCGTGCTGTTTTTGGCCGTCCTTGCCAGGCTTCGAGGATTGCGCTGCTGGGTTCATCGCCGGTGGACCGGGTGCTTGCAAACTTCTTTCTCGGCCTCAACAAGCTCCCGTGCCCCACGAGGTTCTTCACGGACCGGACCGAGGCACTCTCCTGGCTGAAGGCCCGGTAGTTCCCGGCCATCTTCGGTCCCGGGGCCGCTCGGTTCAGCGGGCCTTTCCCTTTCAGCGGGCCTGGAGCACGGCGAAGTAGCCCGGGATCTGTTCCGGGTGGTTGGCGGATGTGAGGGGCCGGGTCTCAAGGGTCACCGCCCCGTCTTCCACCACATCCCAGCTGGCCTCGGGAAACGCCCGCCTGCGCTGCTCGGCTCCGAAACGCCCGGGAATCGGTAGCGCGCGGATGGCCCTCTCCAAAGGCCCGGGGATGGACTGCAGGGTGGCTCCGAGGTGGCTGACGTACTGGACCGGGTTCCCGCGGAAGTCGGTCTCGGCCAGGAACACACGGCCCCGCCTGCCCACGAGCGTATGCAGCTGCGCGGCGAGGGCCGCCTGCGCCGGCCTCTTGAGTACGTGCAGGACGCCCCGGATGAAGATGTTGGCTTCGCCGGGGAACCCGGCCCCAGCCAGGGCATCGGTCACGGCGCGGACGCCAGCGGGTGCTGTCATGTCGGCCGCGATGTAGGTGACCCGCTCCGTTCCGTCTGATTCCGCGGCTGCGCGGGCAACGGCGTTTGCTGACACGTCCACCCCCAGGACATGCGGAAAGTAGGGGGCAAGAGCGCGGGTGTAGACGCCGCTGCCGCATCCGACGTCGACGAGCGGAAGGCTGGGGTCCAGCTGCCGCGTCAGGTGCTCCAGATATGCCTGCAGCTCGTGGTCGCTGCCGGAATCCCAGAGCACGTCGCCGCCGGCCCCGGTCGCCCTGACGTTGCCCCAGTACTGGTCCCAGGCTACGCGCGGGTCCTTCGGCGCGTTGGAGGACAGCTTCACCAGTTTCGGGAGCAGCAGGTATTTCTTGAGCGCCGGGAGCATCATTCAAATATATGTTGCCCGGAGCACAGTCCAGTCCTCAGCCCGAAGCGTTACGGGAGAGAGCCGCCGTCGTTCTTTCCCAAGTCCCAATCGATTGCTCCGTAGGTGCCCTTATTAGGCGTCAAAAGGTCACCTACGGAGCAATCGATGGTTTATTTGAGCCCGGCGCCTGGCACCGGTACTGTCCTGCCGTTGTCGCCGTTGCCTGTTCGTTCCGGCGCATTACCAAAAAAGGCCGCTGACCCGGGCGGGCAGGTGGCCGAATTTGGCAAATCGGTGCGAAACCCCGTCGAATGCTCCGTAACGGCCCTTCTGAGCGTTAAAAAGGGCCTTTACGGAGCAGTCGATGGCCTACTTGAGCCCGGCGCCGGGCAGCAGTTCCGTGGCACCCAGCGAATCGGCGATGAAACCGTAGTCCCAAGCGCGCTCCCGCCACTGCACGTAGCGGCCGGAAGCCCCACCGTGGCCGCCGTCCATCTCGATTTTCATGAGGATGGGTTCGCTGCCCGTGGTTTTGTTGCGCAGTTCCTGCACCCACTTGGCCGGCTCGACGTAGAGCACCCGGGTGTCGTTGAAGGACGTGACCGCAGCGATCTTCGGGTAAGCGACCTCGCGGACGTTCTCGTAGGGTGTGTAGGACTTCATGTACCGGTACACCTCGGGATCGGTAATGGGATTGCCCCATTCCTCCCATTCGAGGGCCGACAGCGGCAGCTCCGGATCCAGGATGCTCGTGAGGGGATCCACGAACGGAACCTGCGCCACGACCGCGGCGTATTTCTCCGGGGCGAGGTTGGCCACGGCGCCCATGAGCAGGCCGCCGGCGGAACCGCCCAGCGCGGCAATCCGGTCCGGCGCAACCCAGCCGGACTGCGCCAGCCAATCGGTGGCGGCTATGAAGTCCGTGAACGTGTTTTTCTTGCTGAGCTTTTTGCCGTCCTCGTACCAATGCCGGCCGAGCTCGCCGCCGCCTCGGATGTGGGCAATGACGAACACGATTCCGCGGTCCAGCAGGGAAAGCCGTGCGATGCCGAAGCCCGGGTCCATGCTCAGCTCATAGGAGCCGTAGCCGTAGACCAGGCCTGCCGCCGTCGAGTCCTGGTTGACGGACTTGTGCCGCAGTACCGACAGCGGGATACGGGTGCCGTCGCTGGCCACTGCCCATTCCCGGGTGGCCACATAGTCCGCGGAATCGTAGCCGCCCAGCACCGGGCTTTCCTTGCGGAGAAGCAGTTCCCCGGCGGGCTGCTCCGGGGTGGGCAGGACGAAGTCGTACACGCGCGAGGGCGTGAAGTAAGAGGTGTAGCCGAGCCGGATCACGGGCGCCTCATAGTCGGAACCGCCAACCCCTGCGGTGTACAGCTCCTCGTCAAACGCCGGTTCCACCGGAGCCTGCTGCGAAGCGGTTCCCAGCCCGGACAGCCCCATCACCTGGACCCGCTCAATGGTGTCCTTCCGGATCGAGACCACGAGGTGGGTGGCGGTGACCCCCGCCCCGTTGACCCGGACGTCGTCGGAATGTTCGACGACGGTGGTCCACTGCTGCTCGGACAGTGGCTTGGACAGTTCGGCCGGGTCCACCAGCGAAACCATCGAGTTCACGGCATTGCGGTTGTGGGTGAGGAGGATGCGTTCGGTCTTCTGGCCGTCGGGGCCCTCGAGCAGGAACGGTTCGGCCTCGTAGAGCACGCGCTCATTGCGGGAAATCACCGTGGAGAGGCCGCCGGCGGGATCGTCAAAGCGCATCAGGCGCGTCTCGCTGTACTCAGAGCAGCCGATGCCCAGCACGAGGTAACGGCGGTCTGCGGAGAGCTCAAAGCCCAGCCACATGGCGGCGTCGTCCTCCTGGTAAACCACCTCATCGTCGGTGACGGGAGTGCCCAGGACGTGGGACTTCACCTGGTACGGCCGCCAGGAGTCATCCACCACCGTGTAGAAAATGCGGGTGCCGTCCGGGGAGAAGGACACCCCGTAGAAGACGTTCTCGATGACATCCGGCAGCAGTTCGCCGGTCCGCAGGTCCTTGATCCGCAGCGTGAACCGCTCGTCGCCCGCGTTGTCCACCGCGTACGCGTAAAGGTTTCCGTCGATGGTGACGGCCGTGCCGCCCACGGAGAAGAACGGCTTGCCTTCAGCCTCGACATTGCCGTCCAGCAGGACCTCCTCGCCGGGGATTTCGACGCCGGCCTCCACCGCCGGCGGGGTCCAGTCCGCCACCGGGTTGCCCGTGTTTTGGGCGCGGACCCGGCACTGGATGCCGTATTCCTTCCCTTCGACGGAGCGGCTGAAGTACCACCAGCCGTCCTTGCGGTTGGGAACGGACAGGTCTGTCTCTTTGGTCCGGCCCTTGATCTCCTGGAAGATGGCCTCGCGCAGCGGTTCCTGGTGGGCTGTGAGGGCTTCCTGGTAGGCGTTTTCTGCCTTCAGGTGTGCCACGACCTCCTCGGACTCCTTGTCCCGCAGCCATTCGTACTGGTCCACGAAGATGTCCCCGTGGTGCGTGCGCTGGGTGGGCACCCGCTTGGCGACGGGAGGCCCGGGCGTGGCAGCGGCGGGGGAACTTGCGGGTTGCTGCAGGGAAGTGTGGGTCATTCCCTCAATATATAGAGCCGCCCTGACATTTGGGCCGCCGTTCGCTACCGGGGGAGTCCGCTGCCGGGGGGAGAGGGCGGCTTTCTTACGCGTCGCGGACGCCCTTCCCGGCCCCTGTCCCCGTTCCGGCGCCGGGCGTATGCTGAACTCGCGTCAGCAATAAGGAACCCACAAGAGCCTTCGAGGGGGAAGCATGACCATCCCGCCAGTCCACGAGCCAGAGCCGTTCCCGCCGGAGCCCGGTCCCGATCCCATGCGGCCGGACCCGTCCCGCCCCGCACCGCCGAACCCCATTCCCACGCCCGAACCGCCGGGCCCGCTGCCGGTGCCCGACCCCGGTCCCGAGCCGCTGCGGCCAGACCCGACCAGGAGTTAGCCGGCCCCACCGGAGCGGGCGGCCCCCGGACTCTGCGCCGCCGTCGAACGGTCGAAGGAGACCAAAATGGCCCGGGGACGCTGAATCCACGCGTCCCCGGGCCATTCGCATGTCCGCGGACCGTCCCCAGTGTCTGCGGACCAGGCGCGCGTCCCCGGCCCGGCCGATAAGTCCTGAAAGTCCCATTTCTGAAACATTTGGAATTTTCCTGTTACCTGAGTCACATGCACGCTAGGGTTATACCCGGTCGCAGCGTCGCGGCCGCGCATGAGGGGAGAAGTTTTGAACCAGAAGCTCAAGGTACTGGTCCGCGTGGATCTTGACTGCGGCGAGGCTCAGGTCGCCGCCCAGGGTCACGTAACCGCCCAAAGCATCCAAGCTCTTTACGTCGTTATGAAGCGCGCCAACCACCTTCGCCAGGGCCTGCAGCTCGTCGTCGATGTCAGCCACGCCCGCGTGGAGCCCGTCGCACTCGAGCAGCTGCAGGAATGCTCCAAAACGCACCACCTGCCGCGTTCCATTGATCCGCAGCAGTCCGAATGCAACGTCCGCGTCCTGGCTCCGGCCCACGCGGGCACGGGCGCCGGAGCGCGCCGCTTCCCGGTGGCAGCGGCTGCCTAGGGGTTTGCATATTTATCTGAAGTGAACACGCACTGAGGCCCCGGACTCCCTTTGGAGTCCGGGGCCTCAGTGCGTGTGGAAGCCGGCCGGCTGGCGCTACTCGTCCGGGCTCGGGCTGCGCACGTCGCGCTCGCCAATGTCCGCCGCACCCAGAACGTCGGCAGCAGTGCTGTGCACGGCGTCGTGTTCGCGGACGCGCAGTTCTGGATGGTGCAGGTCCAGGGACGGACGCTCGGAGCGGATGCGCGGCAGGGACGTGAAATTGTGCCGCGGCGGCGGGCAGGACGTGGCCCATTCCAGCGAGGCGCCGAAGCCCCAGGGATCGTCCACCTCCACCTTCTCCTTGCTGCGGGCCGTGATGAACACGTTCCAGAAGAACGGAATCAGCGAGGCGCCCAGGAGGAAGGAGCCAAAGGTGGAGAACTGGTTCATGGCCGTGAAGTTGTCCTGCGGCATGTAGTCCGCGTAGCGGCGGGGCATGCCTTCAACGCCGAGCCAGTGCTGGATCAGGAAGGTGCCGTGGAAGCCCACGAGCAGCATCCAGAAGTGGATCTTGCCGAGGCGCTCGTTGAGCATCTTGCCCGTCCACTTCGGCCACCAGAAGTAGAAGCCTGCGAACATCGCGAACACCACGGTGCCGAACACCACGTAGTGGAAGTGGGCCACCACGAAGTAGGAGTCGGAGACGTGGAAGTCCAGCGGCGGGGAGGCCAGGATGATGCCCGTCAGGCCGCCGAAGAGGAACGTGATGAGGAAGCCGATGCTCCACAGCATCGGGGTCTCGAACGTCAGCGAGCCGCCCCACATGGTGCCGATCCAGTTGAAGAATTTCACCCCGGTGGGGACGGCGATGAACATGGTCATGAGTGCGAAGAACGGCAGCAGCACGGAACCGGTGACGTACATGTGGTGCGCCCAGACTGTGGCCGACAGGGCAGCGATGGCAATGGTGGCGTAGACCAGGCCCTTGTAGCCGAAGATCGGCTTGCGGCTGAAGACCGGGAAGATCTCGGAAACGATGCCGAAGAACGGCAGCGCGATGATGTACACCTCGGGGTGGCCGAAGAACCAGAACAGGTGTTGGAACAGCAGGGCCCCGCCGTTTTCGGGGTCGTAAATGTGGGCGCCGAAGCGGCGGTCCGCTCCGACGGCGAAGAGCGCGGCCGCCAGCGGCGGGAACGCCATCAGCACCAGCACCGAGGTGATCAGGGTGTTCCATGTGAAGATCGGCATGCGCCACATGGTCATGCCGGGGGCGCGCATGCAGATGATGGTGGTGATGAAGTTGACGGCGCCGAGGATGGTGCCGAAGCCGGATAGCGCCAGGCCAAAGACCCACAGGTCGCCGCCAATTCCCGGTGTGAAGGTGGTGTTGTTGAGCGGCGCATAGACCGTCCAGCCGAAGGCTGCGGACCCCTGCGGCGTGATGAAGCCGGATACGGCGATGGTTGAGCCGAACAGGAAGAACCAGTAGGCCAGCGCGTTCAGCCGGGGGAACGCCACGTCCGGGGCGCCGATCTGCAGCGGCATGATCACATTGGTGAACCCGGCGAACAGGGGGGTGGCGAACATCAGCAGCATGACCGTGCCGTGCATGGTGAACATCTGGTTGTACTGCTCTTTTGTCACCAGGACCTGCATGCCTGGCTCGAAGAGTTCGGCGCGGATGAGCAGGGCCATCACGCCGCCGAGGCAGAAGAACACGAAGGAGGTAATCAGGTACAGATACCCGATGGTCTTGTGGTCGGTTGTGGTGACCCACCTGACCACCATGTTGCCTTTTCGGCGGGGCACAACCCTGGGAGCCTCAGTGGTGATGCTTACTGGTTGCTGATATGCGGTCATCGTCTGCCACTCCCCGGCATCGCGCTTCAACGCCCCGTTTGGTGCGAGGGTGCCGGCAGGACCGTGAGCGGTTCACAGAACCGACGGCATCAGGATAGCGCCTGCGGCACCCCCGCAAAAGGTTTACCGGTTAATGGCCTGTGGCGGGACCGGGGACCCTCCGGGTGTCACGGGACAGCATCAGGGCCAGGCCGACCATCCCGACACCCAGCAGCAAATGCAGCCAGTTGTCGGCCATGTTGACCGGAACAAAGTTTGCAGCGGTCTCGTGCCCGATCAGCAGGCCATACAGCCACAGGACCAGGTAGATGATCCCGCCGTACAGCAGGTAGCTCCGTGCTTGCCCCGGCGTCCGTGCCATAAGAAGTCCGGCCACGCCAAAGAGCAGGTGGACGATGTTGTGCAGGATGGACACCTGGAAGACGCCCAGCAGCAGGGCGTCGGACGCGGGCCCGGCCATTCCCAGAGCCGCGTAGTTCGTGGTGATGCCGGGAATGAACCCGAGGATGCCGACGAGCAGGAAGACTGCCCCTACGGTCTGGGCGGCCCTTTGCAGCCGGGACCTTGCACCGGCCGCGCTGCCCATGGTGGTCATGGCGACTACTCCTTCAAATGGAATTGGGTGGAACGGATAGTGAATGGTGCCTTTAGGAAGCCCGCTTTCGGTGGCGCCTAAACCATGGTTTTGTTTCCGCGGCGGCGTCGCCAAACAAAGATGATGAGAGCGGTGATGATCAATACCGCCCCGATGACATACGGGGCCCAGTTGAGGCGGTTGGCTTCCGATTCGGCCGGTTCTCCCGTGCCTGGATTGGCGGGAGGCTCGGACGGGGTTGCGGACGGCGACGACGTACCGGTGGGCGCCGGCGTTCCGGCCGCATCGGACGTCCCCGCTTGCACGGGGACAGAGTGCGCGGTCACAGGGTGAACCGTCACAGTGTGGCCCCCCGTTGCAGCCGCGGCGGAAGGTCCCGCATGGGACGGTGCAGCGAGCGAAAGCGCGGCGCCGGCGATGGCAACTAGGGCGGCGAGAGTAGCAAACAGCCTGCGCATAAATTCTCCTGCGGTTGTCCGGTGCTGGCATGAATATAGTAAGCATGATTAGTATCTAAAGATAAGTTCCCTTGGTAATTTATGCGGCTCCAGTCCAAAAGGCGGTCTCGTGGGAAACGGACAGGAAGTCCACGTTGAAGATCTTCAGCAGCTGATCTTTGCCCTGACGCAGGACCAGTGGCAGCCGTCAGAGGCGAAGTACCGCATCAACATCGCGTACCGCGGCCTGTCCTCGGACGAGTATCCGCTGGAGACCGGACTGGCCAGGCTGCAGGCCGAAGCCGCCGGCGGCCTGGAGCAGCATCTGCTGCGCAACTTCAAGAAGTACGCCCACCGGGATGCCACCCCCGGGGATTCGCTGTGGAACTGGCTGAGCGTTGCGCAGCACCACGGACTGCCAACTCGCCTGCTCGACTGGACGTTTTCCCCGTACGTCGCCCTGCACTTCGCCACCTCGAATCCGCGGGGCTACGGCCGTCCCGGCGTGATCTGGTGCGTCGATTACGTGGCGGCGCACGAGCTCCTGCCGCCGGGCCTGCGGACCCACGTGGAGCCGCTGGGCCACGGCCTGTTCACCACCGAAATCCTCACTGCTGCCGCCGGGTCGCTGGAAGCTTTTGATGAATACAGGTCCGACGACGGCGCCGGCGTCCCGCTGTTCTTCGAACCGCCGTCGTTGGATGACCGGATCGTCAACCAGTCGGCCGTCTTCTCGATCATGACTGATCCGGAGGCGTCGCTGGCAGACTGGCTGGCAGGGCACCCCGAGCTCTACCGCAAGGTGGTGTTTCCGGCGGAGCTGAAGTGGGCCATCCGGAACCACCTGGACCAGGCCAACGTCACTGAACGTGTGCTGTTGCCCGGCCTGGACGGCCTCTGCCGCTGGCTGGCCCGCTATTACGGCGACCGTCCCGAGCAGGTGTATCCGGACGCGCAGTTCTCGCCGACCGAGGCAGCCGATCCGGATTCGGCCGATGCCGGACCTGCGGCACCGGGCGCCCGATTAAGGGGGCCCGGTTAAGGGACGCCCGGCCTGAGGACGCTCAGTAGGAGATGAACTCCACGAGTTCGCCCACCCGGTCTTCCGGGTAGTTCCTGGCAATGTCGGCCTGGCTGAGCATCCCGACCAGGTCGTGGCCGTCAATCACCGGCAGCCTGCGCACCTGGTGCTGCTGCATGGTTCGGATAGCTTCTTCAATCGTGTCGTCGGCGCCAATCGTCACGGGTTTACCGGCAGCGAGATCGCCCGCCGTGGTGCTCTTGGGGTCGCCGCCCTCGGCCAGGCAGCGGACCACAATGTCCCGGTCTGTGAGCATCCCCTTGAGCCGGTTGTCCTCCCCGCAGATCGGCAGCGAACCGACGTCGAGGTCCTTCATCTTCCTGGCAGCCTGCTCCAGGGTTTCGTTGACGCCGATGCACTCGGCCCCGCCGGTCATGATGTCGCGAGCCAGGATGGACATTGCCGTTCTCCTCATTCCGGGGTTTTCTGTCGAGCCCTTGTGCGGGGCTCTTGTTCAGTCGGGCACTTCCATTTGGAATCCGCAGCCGCAACGCAGCAGCCGGGTGGGCAAGTGGACGTCGTGGATGGTCGGGTAGTGGCCGAGCTCCGAACCGTAGATGCTGCTGGTCCCCGAACTGAGCGAAGCCATCGGGGTACCGCAGTGGAAGTACTCGCCGCCGAACTGCAGCACCCCCATCACCTGGCCGTGGCGGTTCAGCACACCCGCCACGTCATGGACACCGGCGGCGTGGGCGTAGAAGTGGTCGCATTCCACGCAGGTGTAGGAAACGTCGACGACGCCGTCCTGAGGGGGATGAAGGGCCTCGATCGATTCGACGATCAGATGTTCATCCGTCTGGCACTGCGAACACCACAGGGGGTCGCCGGAGGGACGCTGCGCTTCGCCGGGCAGGTGGGCGTTGGAGATGGTCGTCATTGACGCGCTCCTGGTTAGGGGGCATCGGCGCCCTGCTGCTTGAGCTCAATCCCACGCTTAAAATACTCCCGGCCAGACGGGCCTAGCAATAGCACCCCAAGCCGGCGGGGAGCCGCAGGAACAGCCGGCCGTCCGCCGTCGTCAGCTCCCGTTTTCCCGTCCCGACGGCGCCGGATCCGGAAGGAAAATACCCGCAGCCGGGACCCCTTGTGGCGGGGTGGAGCCGGTGCTATAAAACATCTACAGCCAGCCCACGCGGCCGGCAGTGAACGGGAGGACCCGGGGCTTCAATTTGGCTGCCAGAGGGGCGGTTAGCCCGGGAGCACGCCACCGCGCCAGACAGCGCACGGCAGCAGCGTCCGGATCCTCTCGCGGACGGCCTCCGGCTCAACGAGCGGAGGCCGTCCCTTCATGTGGGCATTCATTTTCCGGGTCAGGCAGGCCCGGCTGACAGCCGGGAACCTATTGGCTACGCTTATCACACAGGTCTCCTAGTTGTACGGGGTTGACGCCCCGCGTGCCTCCGTACTGCGGACACGTATGGCAGGAGTGCCAAGTGAATAGGACCAGAGGCCAAGTCAGGGCGGCTGTTCTAGCGGTAGTCTCCTTGGCGGCGGCCTTTCTCGTGTCCTGTACGCCCGGCAACGGCCAGCCGCCCGGGCCTGCCCCGGATATCGACCACCACAACATCACCGTCTGGACTACCGAGACGCTTCCGGACCGGATGGCCAAGCTCCGCGCCGTCATCGAGGATTTCACCGCCGCCACCGGGGTGAAAGCCGACCTCGTGGGCGTTCCGTCGCACCGCTTCAACCAGGTCATGGCGTCTTCAGCCGCCTCCGGAGACCTTCCCGACGTGATGGCTTCCCTGTCGCTGGGGCAGGTCCGGACCATGGCGGCCTCCGGCCACATCAACTCCGCGGCCAACGCGGCCATCGTACAGAGCCTCGGGGAACAGACGTGGGCCGCCCGGGCGCTTGAACTGACCCGCCACAACGGCCAGCAGTTGGCCGTTCCGGGCTCCGCCTGGCACCAGTTGGTCTATTACCGCAAGGATCTCTTCGCGAAGGCCGGGCTGAAGGCGCCCCGGACATACGCGGACCTTGTAGCTGCGGCCAGGACGCTGGATTCCCCGGCGCTCGCCGGAATAGTTGCGGCCAACAAGACAGGCCAGGCGTTCACGCAGCAGTCGTTTGAGCACGTTGCGCAGGGTAACGGCTGCGAGATGGTGGACGCCAAGGGAGGCATCAGCTTCGACAGCCCCCAGTGCGTTGCGGCCCTGCGCTTCTACCGTGACCTGCTCAAGAACTATTCCGTGCCCGGCATACAGGACATTGACTCCGTGCGGTCCGCCTATTTCGCCGGCAAGGCAGCCATGGCGATCTGGCCCACGAACATGCTGGATGAGCTGGCCGGTACCCGGACCGATGCCCGGCCCGGCTGCGCGGAATGCATCAAGGACCCGCTGTTCCTGGCACGGAATACCGGAGTGGTGGCCGGTCTCCAGGGCCCGGACGGGGAACGGCCGGCGCACTTCGGTGAAGTGGTCTCGTGGACTGTCACGGCTGATTCGGACGCCGAACCTGCCCGCCGCTTCGTGGAGTACTTCCTGACCGGCGGCTATGCTGACTGGCTCGCCATTGCACCGGAGGAGCGCATTCCTGTGCGCTCGGGCAGCACTGCAAACCCGGCCGAATACGCCGAGGCCTGGATGTCCACGCAGGTTGCGGCCGGCCGGACCGAACGGCTCGGCAGCGTTTATGCCAGGGACGTTCTCTCCACCCTGCTGCAGGGCGCCAACGACCTGGAGCGCTGGGGGATCGTCGAGGGCCACGGGGAGCTTGCCGGAGCTGCGATGACTGAACTGCCCATAGCCAGGGCCGTCGGCGACGTCGCAGCTGGCCGCGCCGAGCCGCAGGCCGCAGCCACCAAGGCTGCCGCATCGCTCCGGTCCATGCTGAAGTCGATGAAGTGATCCGCTGGCGGCACCTCCTGCCTACGTGGCCAGCTCCATCATGAGCCGCGGCAGTTCGTCGGCTAGTTCCCTCGCCAGATAGCCGAGGCTGCCCACCCGGCTGGCCAGTCTGTCGCCTGCCACTGCATGAAGATGCGTCCCCCAGCACGCAGCCTGCGCGTCGCTGGTTCCCCGGGCCCGGAGCCCTGCGATGGCGCCCGCCAGGATGTCGCCGCTGCCCGAGGTTCCCAGCCCGCCGTAGCCGGTGGTGATCTCCCAATGGCCCCCGGTGGCGGGGGATTCACTGTCCGGAGAGCCGCCGTCGGGGTTTCCGCCGTCCGGATTGCCGGCGCCGGGAGGCCCGGCAATCACGCCCTGGCAGCTCACCACTGCCCCGTACTTCCGGGCGATTTCGACGACGTCCGCCGCCAGATCTTCCGTATCCCGGCCAAGCAGGACTCCCGCTTCGGTGGGGTTGGGCGTGAGGATCAGCCGGCCAGCCCAGGGACCGAGTTCGTCAACCAGCCGGGGGAGCGCACCCAGGGCATAGGCATCGAGCACCAGGGCCGGCGCATCACCGGAATCCCGGGACGAGTCATGCCGGAGCAGTCCCCGCAGCAGCGCCTCGGTCTGGCCGATGTCATCCAGCCCCGGGCCAATCAGCACCGCATCCGCAGAATCATAATCCCCGACCAGGTCCTCGAGTCCGGCGTCACCCACCGAGCCGCCCGGAGCTTCGGGCAGTCCGATCACCCCCGCCTCGGGCAGCGTCACGGCCAGCTGGACCGCCACCGATTCGGCGACTGCCAAGGTCACCCGCCCAGCCCCGGCCCGAAGGGCGGCCGTGCCGGCGAGCAATGTGGCGCCCGGGGTGCGGCGGCCGCCGCCGACCACCAGCACCGCGCCGCGGGAGTACTTGTCCTCGCCGGCCGAGGGCAGCGGCCAGCTTCGCAGGAGCGTCGGAGTGATCAGGGTGCCGGCATTGTCGGTGGAAGCATTGGGGGCAGCGTTGGAGGCCTCAGCGCGGGTGGACATTGGCATCTCCCGCGTGTTCGGTTACTTCAACGCCCTGCTCTATGAGGTGGTGGGCCACGTTGAAGCTTTCCAGCGTCCATGGGCCCACGCCCTCCGGCCGGACATAGCGGGTCAGCGATGCGTTCAGGACCGGGTTGCTGGCGGCCACGTCCAGGAGCTCCCGTTCAGACATGCCCTCCAGGATGTACCGGAACAGCATGACCACGGCGTCATGGCACACCAGCATGACCCGGTGGCCGCTGCCGAGCGCGTTCAGTTCGCCGATCACAGAGCGGAGCCGCAGCGCCACGTCCGCCCAGGATTCCCCGCCCGGCGGCCGGTAATAGAACTTGCCGAGCCACCGCCGTCGTTCTGCCTCCTCGGGGAGCCGGGTTTCCACGCCAAAGGCCGTGAGCATGTCCAGAATGCCCAGCTCACGGTCGCGGAGGCGCTCGTCCGAGCGGACGGGGACGGGCCAGCCCGCCGTCTCCACAGCGATCTCGGCCGTCTGGTAGGCGCGCATGTAGGGGGAGGAGATGACGACGTCGGGCCGCCGGTCCTCGGGGACCGCCGCCAGGGCGCGGCCCAGGGCAGTTACCTGCTCCCGTCCCGTGGAGGAAAGCTCGACGTCGGCATCACGGGCCGGGACGGCGATCACCTCCGCGCCGGAAACAGTGGCGTCGGTGGCGGCCACGTTGCCCTGGCTCTCGCCGTGCCGGATCAGGATGAGCTCCACGGCGCCGGCTGTCCAGGCAGCGGGCACCGGGGCATCCTTGTGCGTTCCGTCAGCGGAGGTTCCGTTCTGTCCCACGATTGCACTCCCGTTCCGGCTAGGCCTGCGAATTTTCACGTTACTAGTGCCTTACCCGGAATGTCAGCAGAGTAATCACCCGCCCGGAACCTCGTCCGGAACTCCAGACGCGTCCTCAGATTTAGTCGCCTCGAGCCAAACGCTCCCTCACATCCTGCTGCCAAACGGGAAACGCCCTATCACCGGTGAGGACGCGTCTGGAAAAGGCGGCAGGAGGTGAGGACGCGTTTAGGGGATGCGTTTGCCGCCCGAGCGGTTGACGAAGAACACCAGCAGGGCTGCCAGCAGGAGGACAGGCGCCAGCCACAGCAGGAAGGACACGGCCTCCACGGCGGCGCCCACGATGAAAAACAGCACCGCAACAATTGCGATGACCCAGATCAGCTTATTCACTGGCTACCCCTAACGATCGGCGCTCCAAGAGCGTCACTTCCCCAGCGTCGCGGCGTATTGCCCCAGCCGGTCCCTCCCGAGCGCCGCCCCCACTGCGGCCACAGCGGAGGGGTCCTGCAGCACGATCGACTGGCCGTCCGTGCTGAACCCGGTGCCCGCCGTCGGAAGCGTGAAAAACACCGCGTCCTGCATCCTGACGTTCCGCAGGCTGTACGCGAGGCTGGCCAGCCCCGCCGCGTTCAGTCCCTTGTCCACCGTGATGTACTTCGACGCTGTGTTGACCAGCTTATACAGCGTCACCGGGTTGGCCAGGGTCCGGGCGGAAAGCAGTTTGGCCAGGGTGGAGCGCAGGAACAGCTGCTGGTTCGCGACCCGGCGGTAGTCGCCGTCGGTAAACGCGTAGCGTTCGCGGACGAACTCGAGCGCGCGCTGGCCCTTGAGCCGGTTCACGCCGGCCGGGAAATGCTGGCGCGTGTCGTGCGTTGAGGTGAAGGCCTGCGGATTGTTGACGTCCACGCCGCCGAGCGCCTCGGTGATGCCCCTGAAGCCTTCGAAGTCCATCATGACGGCGTGGTGGATCTTCTGCCCGAACAGGGATTCCACGGTCCTCACGGCCAGCGGGATTCCGCCCTGCTCGAGCGATGCGTTGATCTTGGCTTCGCCGTAGCCGGGGATTGAGACCCAGAGGTCGCGCATGAGCGAGATCCCGTAGGCCTGTTTTCCGTCGCCGGACAGATGCACCAGCATGAGGACATCAGCGCGCTGGTTTGGCAGGCCGCTGGGCAAGGCGGGATCACCCCTGCGGTGGTCGCTGCCGATCAGCAGGATGTTCATGGGCAGCTTGGCCGGCGCCGGCGGTTTCAGCGGTTTGGGCGCAGGCTTCTTGGTGGGGGAGGGCTTGGCGGTTGCTGTCTGCGTGGGGCTTTCGGGGGCCGCGCTGATCTCTGTCTTGGCGGTCTGGTTGTTCCAGACCTGGGCCAGGCTGACCAGGAAGGCGCCCGCCACGAGGGCAATCCCGAGCACCGCTGCCAGCACAACGTTGCGTATGGGCCGTTTGGGTTTGGTGCCGCCGTCGGCACCCGGAGCGGGGTCGCCGTTGGCCCCGGCTCCCGGACTGTTCCGGGATTTCATGATCGGAAGGTATCACCAAAAGCCGTCCGTGAGAACGACGGCGGCCGGCCGCCTTAAGTGGGCGCGTTGAGCCGGGCGAAACGCAGGATGGAGATGATCGCCGGGGCCAGCTCGTCTTCCATCTGCCGGTAGTAGTCGGCGCTGCGGCGGTAGGGGTCGACGACGTCGTTGTCCGCGGCGTCGGGGGCCAGTGCGAGATGCCGGACCGATGCCGCCTGGGCGGGGAGCTTGCGCCAGAGCTTCGTGTTGGCCGCGAGCCGCCCACCGTTGAGGCCCGCCGCCGGAGGTGCCTGGCCTTCGCGCTCCTCCAGGACATCGAGCATCCTGGCGAACTCGCGGATGGTGAAGGTGCGCTTCAGCAGCGAGGCATCGAGCTGGAGCACCTCACCCCGGTGGCCGGAGGTCATGGTGAGGACCAGGTCCACGTTCCGGAGGATCTTGCCCGTCAGCTGGCGCGCCGCGAAGTCCTCCGCTGTCCCGCCAAAGGTGTGGATGATGTCCGCGGAGAGCGGCTGGACGGGATCGCCCACCAGGGCACGGGTTCCCGCGCTGCGAACCTCAAAGCCGCCGGGAAGCACCTGGTCCAGACCCGCCTGGAGGAGGCGTTCGGCTACCGGGGAACGGCAGATGTTGCCCGTGCAGACGGTCAGGATTCGGACTGGCGAATGCGGTTCCACGTATTGGCTCTCCCAGACTGGCGTGTAGGGCAGGTCTGCCCCACCGATTCAACTTAACATGCGGGCTGCATTATCCCGGGTACGCTGCGGCACCCGGGCCGGACGGCTTCGTGGCCCGTGTTGTCAGCCGCTGAACCAAAACAAACGTCAGCAGGGCCGCGGCAATGTGCACGTGGAGCAGCACATGCAGCGGCTGGGACGGGACGCCTTCCAGCAGCAGGCGGGGGCCGGTGAACTGCGCGGCGGACGCATGTCCATGGCCGCCGCCCAGGGTGGTGGCGAGCGGATTGGCGAAAAACGCAAAAGCCCAGTGGACGGTCTGCTGTCCCATACCCGCCAGCACCAGCAGGGCCCAGTTCGGAACACCGATGCGGGCCACGACTGCACCGGCCAGGCCCAGCAGTGCGGCTGTGGCGACGACGAGCGGCACCGCGGGCACCGGATGCCCGGTCCCGGCGTGGATGATCAGGCCCAGGACAACACTGACCGAGCCGAAGAACCAGCCGGCGACGGCATGCTGCCTGCTACCTCCGCGTTCCGCCATGCGCCCATCCTCCGTCAGGTTGCCCGCCGGTGCCAATGGGCCCTAGTAGGCTGACAATGAGAGTCACCCCGATCTGCCGTAAGGACAGCGTGGAATGGCAGCACTCATGAACGAGCCAGCGAAGAAGGCCGGGCTTCCCAGCGGCGAGGGCGAATTCGTCCCCCAGCGCATCGCCGGCCCGGTGGTGGCGGGCGTTGTGCCCGGGCAGCCGCCCGCCGTCGTGCAGAATGCCGCCCGGCTGGCTTACTCCCTGAACGTCAAGCTCATCTGCGCCTATGTGGACATCACGTCCTACCTCAGCAATGAGCGGGACGACCAGGACCTTCTGCAGTCGGCGGGCGCGGGAACCGTTGACGACGCCGAGCAGACCAGCGCCCGTCTCAGGGAGCACCTGCAGGGTGTCCTCGGCAAGGCCGGGATCCGCTGGTCGCTCCTGACCCTTGTCGGGGAACCTGCGCGGGCGCTTGCCCGGCTGGCCGATTCGGCCGACGCATCGGTGATCGTGGTGGGGACGCGCGAAGGAAGGGTGGGCGCCCGGCTGGAGCAGCTGCTGCTCGGTTCCGTGGCCGTCCACCTCACGCACCGGCAGACCCGGCCGGTGGTTGTTGTTCCGCTCGCCCCGCAGCGGCGGCACCGTCCGAAGGAGGAAGCCTGACGCCATACCGACGCGACTGAGGGTCCGGACGATGGACTCTATCCACCTACCCAAATTGAATGCGAGGGACTTCATATGGCCGACCTGATCGATTTTCTGGAAGCGCGGATCGCGGAGGACGAGGCGGATGCCCGGCAGGGACTGGAGACGGAAGGAACGGCGGGACCCGTCGTCGGGTGGTTCAATCCCGGCCGTGTGCTGTCGGAATGCGCGGCGAAACGGAAGATCTTGGGCAATGTCCCGCTGGTCACCGACGTTCCCACCGCCATCGGCGCCACCAGTGAATACGTCCTGATGGCCCTCGCCGCTGTGTACAAGGACCATCCGGACTACCAGGAAGGCTGGGCCGTCGACGGCCTCTGAGCCGGCATCAGCCGGTTGTGCCGGTGTCGTCGTGCGCCGAGCCCACGGGCTTGGACTCGGGTGAGCCGCGCTGGCGGAGGTAGATGGACAGCACAACCATGGATCCGACGGCCAGGAACTCGGACTGCCAGTTCTGCAGCGTGCGGTTCCAGAACTCCGGCGAGGCGATGTATTCCGTCCAGCCGACGGGCTGCTCGAAGTTTTGGATCTGCTCCTGGTTGTAGTTGCTGTTGCCGGAAATGGACTGCACCAGCCAGGACAGGACAAAGATCAGCCCCATCGTCAGCCCCAGCGAGTTGGAGTAGAGGGTACGCCGCCAGCCGGAGACGCGGGCCCACTTCGGCGATTTGGCGTTGCTGAACTCGCCCACGAGCTGTTCCTTGTCCGACTCGGTGCCGGGCTCGTTCAGCTCCTTGGATTCCGGGGAGCCCTTCTGGACCAGCCAGATGGTGGCAAAGATGTACAGCAGGAACTGCAGGTACTCGGACTGCCAGTTTTCCGAGACGTCCACGGCAAAGTTGGACGACACCAGGTACTGCGCGAGGCTGATTTCCTCCAGCCCGGAGCTGAGCTGTTCCTCGTTGTACAGGGCATGGCCGGTGAGGGCCTGGCCGAGGAGGGCGAGGAGGAAGATCAGGCCGAAGAACAGGCTGAGGCCGTTGTTTCTCAATGCTTTTTTCAAAGTCCGCCTATCCGTGCATCAGGCCGACAGCGGCCATGTACGCCAGGCCGCCGAGGATCAGGACCAGGTACAGGGTGAAGCTCCAGCGCATCTCACCTGCCTCCCACTTCACAGGCGTAGGGCGCCTCTTCGCCGTTGGGCTTGCAGCCGGCGGCGGTGACCTTCCAGCCTCCCTCGGAGACGGCGAGGAAGACGGCGTCGTTTTCGAATTGAACAAAGGCGTCCTGGCCGTACTGCTCGGTGCGGAGCACGTTTCCGGGGTCCGTGAGCTTCGCCTTCTCCTTCTCCAGTTGGTCCTCGCAGGTTCCGGAGTCGCTGGAGCGGGCCGTCTCCTCCCGGGTGTGGGGCTGCAGCAGCGAGCAGGCGGCGGCCATGTCGGAACCGGCCAGGGCACGGTGAAATGCTTCGGCCGCGCCGGTGGCGGCCGTTCCTTCGGGGGCGCAGCCGGAGAGCGCTGCCAGGGCGATGAGCCCTGGCAGGAGGCCTCCGGCGCCCCTACGCGTCTTCACGTTCCGGATTTTCCAGCCGGAAGAAGTTGGACTGTGTTCCGTCGGTGCGCTGTTCCTGGTAGATGAAATTGAGACGGCGGTCGTCAAACGTCTTGAACCATTCTTCCCAGCTGACGCGGCGCAGCTTGCTGTCGTCGCCGCCGAAATCAATGCGCAGCACGCCCAGGTGGTCGCCGTGCTCGGTGCCTTCAACGGTGGCCGGGGATCCGCCGCGTTCCTCTGCCCACTGCCTGATGACCTCATGGTGGGTCGTGGCCAGGCTGCGGCCTTCGCGTTCCGGTTCGTCCTCGGTGGAGGTGACCTCCTGTGAATATTTCAGCGAGCTGGATGAGGCGTCGCCGTGGCGGATCTTGCCGCCTTCCGGCCCGGCGCCCAGATCGTCAGCGTCAGCACCGCCGTCGTTGTTTTCCCCATCCCGGGAGTCACTGCCCCCGCCCTGGGAACGGGCGTTGGCGACCTCTTTCACCAACTCCTCCTTGCGCATGTTCGAGGCTCCGCTGATGTTCTCGCCGCGGGCCTCCTCACGCAGCTCATCCGCCTTCATTTCCCGGAGTTCGGTCTCGCTGACATTGGGAGTGTCCGGCGTCTGGTTACCTGGCTTTTCACTCATGGCAATTCCTCCTCGTGCTGGACGATAGCGATTACTAAGGTTACTTATTGTTTAGTCCGTGCCGGGTGGGCCGTCAAGTTCCCCAACCGGCTGAACAGGACGTAACCGGCGCCTTATGCAGCAGGCCGATCACTGCTAGTTTGGCAGGACGCATCCATTGCCTGCCGTCCCCACCGGCCGGTGCAGGCTGTTGTTTTAGGAGGTTTCTTTCATGAACGATGTTCCTGGACACGATGAACTGCCCTTGGCCGATTATGACCACATTCCCAGCGGAACCTTGCCCTCCCGGATCTCAGCCTTGGACGAAGGCGGCGTGGGCCAGTTGCTGGAGTACGAACGTGCCCATGGCAACAGGCTTCCGGTCGTCCAGATATTGGAGCACCGGTTGGAGGCGCTCAAGGGAGGCGCCGAGCCCAGCGGAAGTTCGGCTCCCCCCACCCCGGAAGTTAGCGGTGCAGACGGCGGATCGAAGGTGACCCCAGCAACGTCGGGACCACCGGTGAATCCGCCCCCTCACGGAGTCCCCACGAACCCATCCCAGCAACCGCGCTGAACGGGTTAGTCGTCGCTGAACGGGTCAGTTGTCGAAAGAATTGCCCAGTTCGTAGATGGCGTGGTCGAGAAGGTCCCGCTGGATGGGGCGCAGCATGTAGGAGCCGTGGAGGTAGGCCTCAATCTCCATCGCTCCGGCGTCGCCGCCGATGCTGAAGTAGTGCATCCAGAGCTCGTCGACCTCAAGGTCCGTCGAACGGAATGCCTTGGCAGTCCGTTCCCGCTGCTCCTCGCCGTCCGGGTCAAGATTCATGGCGACCGGCGGCGAGGTCCATGGTCGGTTCGAGGATCCCCAACGCCACGGCGCTGAGTAACGCTTCCTCCGTGCGCGAGCGCTTGATCATGACCTGCAGGGCGTCCCGTTCGCCCACCTGCAGCCGCTCCATGAGCACACCCTTGGCCATGTCGATGACGCTCCTGCTGTGCAGGGCATCTTTCAGGGCAGCGCTGAGCGCCGAGGCGCGATCCCGGGCCTGCAGGTTGGACAGGAAGAGTGCTGCAGGACCGGCCAGGAGGGACAGGATCTGCTCGCTGTGCTGATCAAAGGCATGCGGCCGGTCTGCGTAGACCTTCAGCGCTCCAATGGGCTCCTGCCCGCTCGCGCCGGTGGCGTCCGGCACCCACAGCGGGACGCTGAGGCAGGACAGCAGGCCCAGCGGAGCACTGGCAGCGCTCCACTCCGGCCAGCGCCGTTCCTCGCGAAGATCGTCAACGCGGAGGGTCGCGCACCGGCCCAGGCGGACAGGCAGGGACCCTCCCCGAGGTCGTACTGCAGGCGGTCCATCTCTTCCACCAGGGCGTTTGTCGACGCCGTACTGGTTGGCCTGCCTTGGGCATCGATCAAGGTGCCGCCTGCGCCGACACTGCCGGCTACACTTTCGTGCGCTACCTGTGCCAGGCTTTCCACGGCATGGTCGACCACTGTTTCCGTCAGCAGGAGTCCGGCCACGCGTGCGAAGATCTCGGACAGTTCACCTGCCATGGGTTGGTTCCGCGTCACGGGGTGGCCTCACATGTCATCAGGATGGGAAACGCCCCTCTGCGAGGTGCGTCCGGCAGGTGCTTCCCATCATAGTCAGGGGTCCTGCGGCTACTTCCGGAGGGCTTATCCATGCGTTTCATCACCGTGTCCTGCCCGCTCCGGAAGCTTTGCGCCGTTCAGGATGTCCGCTGCTATCCGCTTCAACTGCTGTTTGCTGGACAGCGCCATGTCGTGGAGGATTCCGGCTGCTTCGTCACGGCTGCTGCGCGTTTGGGCCATGACCAGGCTGAGGGCGGCATCGACGACGGCCCGGGACTGCAGGGCTCCGTGCAGCCGTTCGGGGTGTAGTGCCACCCGGTGGACGCGCAGGGCGAGGCGCAGTATGCGCGACAGCGAATGGGCGTAGGACTCGACCGAGGCGATGGCGGCCTCGTCAAACAGGTCGGTGCTCATGGCATAGCAGTTCAGGGCTGCTGAGGCGTCCGGTCCGGCATCGATGGGAACAGCTAGAACGGATGCAGCCCCGTGCCCCACCGCCCCGGCGTAGCGGCGCCACCGTTCAGACTCCTCGAGGTCCTCGACCAGCACCCTCCGGTTTTCCCTCAGGGCTGTCAGGCAAGGGCCGTCGTCGAACCCGTACTGCTTTTCATCCATCCTCTTGGCTGCCTCGCTGCTGCTGGCCACGGTAACCGGCCGCCCGTCACGTTCCACGGAAATCGCGCACAGCATGGGCTCGGGCGCAGCGAGTTTCGCCGCCGAAAAGACGCTGAGTTCAAGGAGGAATTCGTCAAAGCCCGGGCTCTCCAGCAGCAGATCCTGCAGCTGTTCCAGCGACGGCGGCGGATTTTGGGCAGACGAGGCTGCCTGGCCAGGCTCAGCGGCCATCGCATGCCTCGATCCACTGGGAGGAGGATCCCACAATCCATTCTTTGGGCCGGATCCAAGCTCCGGAAACGATCGCGGACTGGTTGGATCCACGGCCAACGCGTAACAAACAAGGCGAACACCACCGCAGGAGCTCCGCGCTTCACCTCTGCTTTCGAGCCTACTCCCAATATTCTGCGCGGGATACGCGACGCCCGGACCCGGCGCCGGCGCGGCCCAACTGACTGGCTGTAGATGCCGTTTTGAGGGCCCAAAACGGCATCTACTGCGAGTCAGTTGGGTGGTCATCGTTTGGTTCCGATCGGTTCTTGGGCGGTGGCTGTACGCGGACTGGATTTAAGAACGCCTGAAGACGACTGGAACGCTGCATCCACGAGGTTGCGGATGCAGCGTTCCAGGGGACATGCAGCAGGGCGGATTCAGTGCTGGGACAGAGCCCTGCTGAATCAGTCCGGCTCATGTCGACTACGTGTTTTTGACGTGGTCTTTGGCGTCGGTGGCGGTTGCTTTGACGTCGGAGGCGGCGGTTTGGCCTTCTTCCTTGACGTGCTGGGCGGCGTCGGTGGCGGTGGCCTTGACGTTTTCGACGGCTTCCTGGGCGGGTTCCTTCCAGCCCTGGGCCATGTCCTTGGCGGTTTCGGTCAGTTGGGTGGTGACCGGTTCGGCCGCGGTCTTGAGCTTGTCGGCGGCTTCGCGTTCCTTCTCGCTGGGCGGGATCAGGGAGGAGACGAGCAGTCCGGCGCCGAAGGCGATGAGCCCGGCGGCCAGGGGGTTGCCCTGGGTTTTCGCGGCGACCTGGCGGGGTGCGTCGGCGATCGCTTCGCCGGCGCCGTGGAGGGCGTTGCCTGCGGCGTCGGTGGCCTGGTGGACTCCGCCGCCGGTGGTGTGGGCGGCGGAGTGGATGCTGCCGGAGGCGCTGTGGGTGGCGTGTTCTGCGGTGCCCATGACTTTCTCCTTTACTCCGAAGACGGCGTCGCGGACCTTGCTGGTTGGCGGTGGACGATGTTGGAGGGGGTGACCTTGTCGGCGACCGCGTCCACGTTGGTGCCGAGGCGGGCGCGGGTGGCTTCGATGTCGGCGCGGATGGCGTCCGGGTTCTCACTCATCGGTGGTCTCCGTTCGGTTTGAGGGTGGGCGGGATTTCCTTGGCGGTTTCGACGGTCTGGGGCATGCCCTTGATGGCTTTGAGTTCCTTGCGTCCGACGGAGGCCAGGATCGCGGCGATGATGCCCCAGATCACGGCGACGACGACGGCGGACCAGCCCAGTCCCATTAGCTCGCCGAGGGCGTACCAGAGGGCGATGGAGAGGAACAGGAGCACGAAGTGCCCGGCGACGCCGGCGCCGGCGAGCATGCCGCCGCCCTTGCCGGCGCGGGTGCCGGACTGTTTGAGTTCGGCTTTGGCGAGTTCGATTTCCTGCCGGATCAGGGTGGACAGGTCCCGGGTGACCTCACCGAGGAGGTCGCCCAGGGACGTGGTGTCGGCCTTCGCGTGCGCGGCCGTTGGCGGTGTATCGGGTATCTGGCTGCTCACAGGGGACGACCTCCACCCTCGGTGTACGGGTCCTCGGGATCGCGCAGCGGAACGCCGGCTGAACCCGGAGCGTCAAATCCGGGGCGTGCGGGCTCGCCATACACCGTCTCCGCGTAGCTCGTCGGGGTTGCCTGCGGTGCGTCATACAGGGGAGCGGCCGGTGAAGTCAGGCTGCTTTCCGTGACGGGCGGCTGGACGGGGTACCGCGGGACGGTCCCGGTGTAAGCAACTCCGGTGCCGGTTTCGGGGGCGCCGGCCTGCAGGCTGCGGCCCAGGCGTCCGGCGAGTAGGCCAGCGCCTGCCGCGAGGAGCAGGAAGGTGCCGGGGCGCTGGCGGGCGAAGGACTTGACCTCATCCAGGAGCGAGCCCGGGTCCCGGTTGTCCAGCCAGGACGCGACGGATTCGGAGCGGTCGGCGGCCTGCCGGATCAGGTCCGAGGCCACGCCCTGCTGGTCCGGTGCCTCGGCCATGGTGCGCAGCTGCGAGGAGATGCTGCGGATGCCTTCGGCGGCCTTCGTCTGCTGGGTGCCGGCCTGGCTGGTCAAGTCAGACTTTGCCTGGTGCAGCAGGTCCCGGGCGCTGTTCTTGGCCTCGTAGGCGACGTTCTTCGCCTCGGACTTGGCCGTCTCGGCCACGTTCTGGGCTGCCCCGGCAGCGTGGCCCGCCACGTGGGCGGCCTCGTCCTTGGCCACATCCTTCTTGGAAGCATCGTCCTGGTAGGCCGTGGCGGAGCCGCTTGTGCCGTAGCCGGCACTGCCCGCGCCCGTGGCGTTGTAGCCGGTGGTGCCCGTTCCAGTTGTGCCGTAGCCCGTGGTGCCCGAACCGGTCGTGCCCGGGCCCGTGTTCTCCACGTCGGTGCCGAATGGGTTCTCGGTCATCATTGCTCTCTTTCCTTTGAGGGTTAGCTGCTGCTGATGAACCAGCACGCAGCAATAGTAAGCATGATTACGATCTAATAGTAAGTAGACTTCCTACACCATCTCAGAACTTGTCATGTGCAAGTAGGAAGGCTATGGATCATGATTGGATTTATCGTCGCCGGTCTCGTTATCGGGGCCCTTGCCCGCCTCATCAAACCGGGAAGGCAGAATCTCGGGATCGTCGCCACGCTGCTCTTGGGGCTGGCGGGGTCCGTTATCGGTGGAGTTGTGGCCAGCTTGCTCGGTACTGGCGACATCTTTGAGTTGAATGTCCTCGGCTTCATCGTTGCTGTTGTTGCGGCCGTTGCCCTCATTGGTGTCGCGGAGTCGATGGTAGGCCGCCGTCGTCGCGGGACACGCACCCGTCGCCTCTGACGGTTACCGTCGCTCCCGCTTCCATACCTAGTGCGTGCACTTCGTGCCTGCACTAGGTATGGAAGCGTTGGCCAGGCGGCGACGGGATGTGATGGAGCGTTGGCCAGCCAGGAGGCGACGGGATGTGATGGAGCGTTGGCGAAAAGGCGGCAGGATCTGATGGGGCGTTGGGGGAAAGGCGGCAGGATCTGATGGGGCGTTGGGGCGTTGGGGCGGGCAGCGAACGTATGCTTGAAAGATGAGCGCTTCAGCCGCATCAACCGTTACCTTTGAAAGCCGCTTCGCCACTGAGCTTGCCGAAATGGGCATTCCCTGGAAGGCCGAGGAGGTCCCCAGCCCCCGGCTGCTGGTCCTGAATGAGCCGCTGGCCGCGGAACTGGGTTTTGATCCGGCTTTCCTCAGCAGCCCCGAAGGGCTTCCGCTGCTGATCGGCAATGCAGTGCCCGACGGCGCCACTCCCGTTGCGCAGGCATACTCCGGCCACCAGTTTGGCTGGTTTGCGCCGAGGCTGGGTGATGGCCGTGCGCTCCTGCTCGGTGAGATTGCCGGCGTCGACGGCCGCCTCCGTGACATCCACCTGAAGGGTTCCGGCCGCACACCGTTCGCCCGGGGTGGCGACGGCTTGGCCGTCGTCGGGCCGATGCTGCGCGAATACATCGTCAGCGAAGCGATGCACGCGCTGGGCATTCCCACGACCCGGTCGCTCGCCGTCGTGGCCACTGACCGTCCTGTCCAGCGGGAAACCGTGCTGCCGGGAGCGGTCCTGACGCGCATCGCGGGCAGCCATCTGCGGGTGGGAAGTTTCCAGTACGCCCGGGCGACCGGTGACGGCGCTCTCCTCCGCCGCCTTGCCGACCACGCGATTGCCCGCCACTATCCGGACGCCGCGGAGGCGGGCAACCCATATCTGGCACTGTTCGATGCGGTGATCGGGGCCCAGGCTTCGCTGGTGGCCCAGTGGATGCTGGTGGGCTTCATCCACGGCGTGATGAACACGGACAACATGGCCGTCTCGGGCGAGACCATCGACTACGGCCCCTGCGCCTTCATGGACGCCTTCGACCCCGCCACCGTCTACAGCTCCATCGACGAGACCGGCCGTTACGCCTATGCGAACCAGCCCCTCATCGCAGAGTGGAACCTTGCGCGCCTGGCGGAGGCGATGCTGCCGCTGTTCGACGACGACGAGGAGCGCGCCGTCGAGCGCGCCCAGGAGTCGCTGGGGGCATTCCGCCAGCAGTACAGTGCCGCCTGGTTCGCGGGCATGAAGGCGAAGCTCGGGTTGGACACTGTGGCCGATGACGATGCTTCGCCTCTGACTGACGAACTGCTCGGGCTTCTGCGGGAGGGGCGGGTCGACTACACGTCGTTCTTCCGGCAGCTTGGAAGCGCGGCCCGCGGCAAGGTCGGGCCCGCACGGAGCATGTTCTTAGAGCTAGAGGCATTCGATGCCTGGGCAGAACGCTGGCGGGCACTCAACCCGGATGCGGACGCCATGGACCGGATCAACCCTGCCTATGTTCCCCGCAACCACCTCGTTGAGGAAGCACTCGGCTCTGCGACCGAAGGTGACCTTGGGCCGCTCCAGCGGCTGCTCGAAGCGGTGACGGATCCCTATAACGAGCGTCCCGGCGTCGAACGCTATGCGGAGGGCGCGCCGGAAAGCTTTGGTCCCTACCGGACCTTCTGCGGTACCTGAGCCGCCTGGCGCCTGGCCAGGTGGAGCAACCTAGCTGACGCCGGGGTGCACCAGGGTGTCCGTCTCCAGTTCGCTCGCCGGTGCGTCGGCCAGTCCCGCGGGCGTGAGATCCAGGTCGTCCAGAGCGACCACGCCTGCGGTCGGGGCGGCGTTCAACCCGGCACCCGGGGCAATGTTGTTAGTCATGGTTCTCCTGAAGTAAGCGGGACGTGCATTGTGTGCTGTCTCGCTATTTTCCTTGGAACTGGCGCGCGCGCCAAAATTGCGCAGAGCCGGAAAATGCTGTAGCCAGCTGCCGCCTCACCCGCCCCTGGCCCCGGAAGTGAGGTTACTGACGACGGCGGCAGCCCCCTCATGCGCATGCAAGCGCCGTGTGTTTTATGACGGTCGGTTACACGTCGCCGCCGCCGATAATGTCCTCGGCGAGCTGGTGTAGCGGTTCGTTCCGGCGTCTGGAGGCACTGATGAGCGTGGCGAGTGCCTGGCCGCGGCTGACATGGAGCCGTTCCATGACGATTCCGCTGGCTGTGCCGATGGCATCGCGGGCGCCGAGGGCGCCGATGAGCCCGTCACTGAGGTGCTGTGCCGTGTCGCGGGCCTGGGTATTGGCAAGCATGAGGGCAGCAGGGCGGGCCAGCAGTTCAAGCAGGCGGACGGCCTTGGAATCGAAGCCGTTCGGAACGGACGAGTAGACCTTCAGCGCACCGATGGCGCCGTCCGGAGTGGATAGCGGAGTGCTGATCACCGAGCGCACAGGCAGGCTGGCGATGGCGCGGCTCCAAGCGGGCCACCGGTGGTCGGTCCGGGTGTCCTCCACGGTCACGGTTGTCTGCTGGGCCCAGGCGGTCAGGCATGGCCCCTGCCGGAGGTCGTACTGGAGCTGGTCTGCCTGCAGGATGTCGGGGTCGGTTGAGGCCGTGCTGGTGCGCCGGCCTCGTGTATCCATCAGGCTGACTCCCGCCCCCAACGTTCCCGGGATGGCCTCTTTCAGGGCCTGGGCCAGCGCCGAAATGGCTTCGTCGACAGTTTCGTGGGTCAGCAGGAGGTCGGCGATCCTGGCGGTGAGAGCTGCCAGTTCATCGGCGAGGGGCAGGTTGGCTTGCATCAGGACCTGGCCAACATGTGGCGGGCTGGCCCGCAGGGGCCCGGCCGGCTGCGGGGGCGGGTTCCGGTCCTTCCAGGAGTGGCTGGTGAGACAGGCATGGGTGTTCGTTCCTTTCCTGGGCCAGCAGGGTGCCGCGCCGTCCCGGGTGGCAGACTGCCGTATGTTGAAAACGATTAAGGCAATTATTTCAGCGCAGTGCGTCCGCCGGGAGGGGTATTGGCCCTTGCATGACAACGAATTCAGCGTGGTAATGCCGCAGTGGAAATGCCAATTCCATTGCGCTGGCGAGGGTTTTGTGGGGAGATAATCGGTAAAGAACATGTGTGTTTCTGTCAGATTGGGGCAGCTGTGACGGAACGTGCAGGACTCGGGGAACGGGTCGCGGCTGGTGACGCGGAACTGTTCAAGGCGCTGGCGCACCCTGCCAGGGTCCATGTGCTTGCGGTGCTCGCGTCCGGCCCTGCCAGCGTGGCGGAATTGTGTTCAGCCACAGGACTGAAGCCATCGCATCTTGCCGGTCATCTCGCTCAGTTGCGTGCCCAGCACCTTGTGAGTGGACGCCGGACAGGCGGGCGCCTGCAATACTGGCTGTCCGTTCCCGAGATCGCGGATCTGCTGCTTGTTGCCGAGTCCGTGCTGCGCGCCCGGGCCGCCGCGGACGCGGGCGGCCTGGCCCGCATCAGAGAGTCGCAGGCAGTGTCGGGTGGCTTGGAGGCGGCCGTCCTGACCGACCAGTCCGCGGCTGTACTGGAGGAATCGCTGGGAAGGCGCGCGCTGGTAACTGACGCTGTCCGGACCGTCAGTGCAAGAACCGGCCGCACCACCGAGCAGGTCCTGGCCGGATTCCTGACTGAGGCGCGGGAGCGCAGCCTCACGCTGGCCGAGGTGTCCGGCGAGGCGGTTGCGGACTCCGGCGCCCGCTGAGCCTGTCGTAGCCCGAAGTTGAGCCTGCCGACACCCGAAGTTGAGCCTGTCCAAACCGGCTTGGAGGCCCCACCCGGGCGCATGTCCGACAGGTCTCGATTTGGGCACTAAGGGTTTGGGCTATTGACGGCAAAGGCGGCCCTCGGCGAGACTCGTAATTGAGGAATTGATGAATTTATGGTTTTTTCAATCCTCTTCTTTGGGGGCCCTCTGCTCCGGCGGGGCAGAGGGATCAAGCGTCGCGGGGCAGGTGAGACCTTTCACTGCCCGGGGGCCGCGAAATAGGCGGAAAGGGGCCGGAACAGCGTGGTTCCGACTCCTTTCCGGTTCCGCCCCCGGCATGGCGCCGCACCAAACTGCGCGAACACGGAGCTGCCGGAACTACGGCATTTCGAAGAGGCTCAGAATGTTGCCTTCGCTGTCCAGGAACCAAGCCGCCTTGCCGGCATCCGAGCTGGCGATGCCGTTCTCGGTCTTCAAGCCGGGGAGATCGTAGTCCTCGAAGACGACGCCGCGGCTCCGCAGTTCCTGCACGTCACGCTCGACGTTGTCCGTGACCCACCCCATCTGGGTGTTCTTCGCAGTGCCCGCGTTGTCTGTTCGGTACAGCAGGAACCTGGTTCCGTTGCCGCACTGGTACATCACGTCGTCGTCCCCGGGTGCCAGGGGTTCCAGTCCCAGCTTGTCCCGGTAAAACTCCTTCGCCCTGGCAATGTCCTTCGCCGGAAGGACAGCTGCGACTGGTGTGTCTTTGAGCATGACAGTTCACTCCTCGTTGAGTTGATGGCGTTGGTCCCCGGTCAGTTCCGGGAACGGGTCGGCTCCGGGAGCGGACTGGCCGTCCTTGCCCGGGCCGCGTGGCCGCCCGTTTCGCCGACAGCCGGGGCGGCCGCCTGGGACCCTGCGGCGCCCTGCCAGCTCACCGGCGCGAGTGTCCCCGAAGTTTTATGGGGACATTATGGAGCCGATGTCCCGCCTGCGCATACAGGGCGCGGAAACAGAAAGGAACGACGCCGGCCGGCTGGCTGGCGCTGTTGCCGGAACCCCGTGCTGCGGTGCGCCGTCAGGCCCGTGGTTCGAGGCCGTGGGCCGTCAGCGGACCGACGGGGCACAGCTCGTTGACCGCCTCTGTGAGCTGCCGCGGGCGGAAAGGCTTGATCAGGTAGGCGGCGGCTCCCGACGCCATGCCGGCCCATTCGTCGTCGAGCTCCGCCCGGGCCGTGATGAACAGCATCGGTGCCTCGGAGCGGGCGCGGATGTGCTGCGCCACCGCCAGTCCGTCCATGTCCGGCAGGTTCAGGTCCAGCGTCACCAGGACGGGATGGTGTTCCCACGCAGCGGCCACCCCGTCAGCGCCGTTGCCCACCGCGTGAACGTCAAATCCGATCCGCGCCAGGATCAGAGTGACCAGATCTTGAATGTCCTGGTCATCCTCGATGACCAGGCAAAGCCCCCGTGTACCCAACGTGCCCCCCGGCCTGTAGTAGGTGTGCCCAGTGTAAGGCGGGAACCTCAAGACGGGAGGGGCCGGGGCGCGAAAAAGCCCCGCACCATTGTGAAGGCGGTGCGGGGCTTCCCGGGGACGACCATCCGCATGGGGGAATAGGATGGGGCCCCGCACAAAGTTACCCGGGCGTAAGTTTGTACTTCAAATGTACGATTCCCGTCATTCGGGCAGTTCCATCTGGAAGCCGCACACGCATCTGAGGACACGGGTGGCCAGGTAAACATCAAGATTGTCCTCCGCTGCGCCTTCCGTGGACAGCGGTGCGGACAGCCGGCGGAGCTCCGATCCTGCCTTGGCCATCGGTTGTCCGCAGTGCATGTAATGCCCGCCGAAGATCAGGACGTCCCCTGATTGTTTCCGGCGCCCCAAAACCGCGGACAGGTCGGCGACCTGGGCAGGATGTTCACTGAAGAGCCGGCAGCGGCTGCAGGTGTAGGCAACCATGACGACGTCGGGCGGACAGTCCCGGATGTCCGTCACCGATCTGACGGTGAGGTGGTAATCGGTGCCGCAGCGGCTGCACATCACGGGCCGGACCCGTGCTTCGCCGGCGCCGTCGGAACGGAAGTCGGGGGAACTGAGCGACATGGTCAGCCGGCGTAAGGATGGCTGGCAAGAATGTAGTCGGCCGCGGCGCGCCCTTTCATCCGCCGCTTGGTGCCGCGGAGGTTGATGCGGCAGCGGCGCATGCCGGCCCGGAAGGACGAGTCGGTTTTGGGCGTCAGCCCCTGGAGCAGGCACCAGCTCGTATACAGCCCGTAAAGGCAGTCCGGCCCCAGCGGGCTGTCAGTTTCGTGAGCGGGGGAGGTGGCGTCGTGAAGGAACTGCTGGAAATGCGAGGTGGCCATGGCAGGCTCTTTCCTCTGGGGTGCGGAATGGCCACCGTGAGGCTACAGCGGCGTTACCTCCGGGCGGTGCACAACACCTGAAGGGGTCGCTGCAGGAAGATCGCAGAGGCCTGTATTGAATTTACCCGCCAGTAGCTCGCTTGTACAGCATACGCGGCTGGCAGCCGGGGGAGCAGCATCGTTTGGGGCCGGCGGCGGACTGGGTTAGGCAGCCAGGTCCCGGAGGGTGGACCAAGGGCCACCGCCGCCGGCCCTGGATAAAGTATCGGCGTTCATCCTTGGAAGAACTTTGGGGTTCCTTGGGCCCCACGGGGGAACGGGGGGTCCGCAGGGTGTGAACTGAGGCGGCGTGTTGCCCGGGCCACGTTCACAGCCTGTTCACCTGCAGCTGGTTCCATAGATGGATGGATGCGAACACTGGCAACGATCACGACGCCGACCTGCCGGCAGCGTGGGGGACACTGGCCCCGGGGCCGGAGATGGAGACCCGGAACCCGGGCAGCCCTGTCCGCTCCGGCGCCGCCGGCAGCGTGCCGTTTGGCGGCTCCGTTGTTTTCACCTGGATTGACGGGCAGTCTTCCCGCAGGCTGCACTTTGCCGGAGACCCCCTGGTTGTCCTGCCGGAACTCGACCACACGGACGCGTTTTAGCAACTTTGGTGTTGAACAAGTGTTGTGTCGGACAAGTGTTGTGCCGCCCACACCCAGCCCTTCGGCCGTGCCGCGAGTACCATCGGAAAAAGTACGTGGCCCGGAACGTTCCGGAGACTGGAGCAGCTCATGCAACTCGGCGCTTTCTCACTCAGCCTGGCAGTCAAGGACATCGCGGCATCGGCGGCGTTTTACGAGAAGCTGGGATTCACCAAATCCGGGGGCGACGCCGACCAGCACTGGCTGATCCTCCGGAACGGGCAGACGGTGATCGGGCTCTTCCAGGGAATGTTTGAGAAGAACTCCCTGACCTTCAACCCCGGATGGAACCAGGACGCGCAGCAGCTGGAGTCGTTCACCGATGTGCGCGATCTCCAGCGCCAGCTGAAGGAACTGGGTGTTCCCTTCATCGCTGAAACCGGGGACGGTACGGGGCCTGCCAGCTTCATCCTTGTGGACCCCGACGGCAACCCCGTCATCGTGGACCAGCACGTCTGATCCGGGCTTTCACCCGACGGGGTTTCCATCTGATGAGGCTTCCGTATAGAGGCGACTCCCAACTTAAGGAGAAAGGGAAATGTCCAGCAACCCCGAGGATCTGGCAAACGTCAAAGACCTGGTCAGTGTCCGGTACATGGTGGACGACGTCGATGCCGCCGTCGGCTTCTACACGAAGCACCTCGGCTTCACCGTAAGAATGAACGCCGCACCGGCCTTTGCCGACGTCGCGCGCGGGCAGTTGCGGCTCTTGTTGAGCGGGCCCACCAGTTCGGCGGGCAGGCCAATGCCCGACGGCGCGGTCCCGGCACCGGGCGGATGGAACCGCATCCATCTCATCGTGACTGACATCGCCGCCGAGGTGGACAGGCTGCGCGCCGCGGGAGTGCCGTTCCGGAACGACATCGTCAAGGGGCCGGGCGGCCAGCAGATCCTGCTGGAGGATCCGGCCGGCAACGTCGTCGAACTCTTCCAGCCGGCCGGCTAAGTCATTGGGAACGCCGAAGCCCCGTCCGCCGGCTTCGGGTGAATCCGGCGGACGGGGCGGGGCAACACGGGGCGGGCAACAGGGGGCTGGTGCGACAGTGGCTAGTGCGCCGCGGGCGCAGGGGTCTTGTGCACCAGGTAGATGGCGCCGGTGGTGACGTCCTCCTCGAGGGCTTCGAGCGTCCGGCCGCGGGTTTCCGGCACCTGGGTGTAGATGAAGATGAGGGCCAGGATGCCCACCACACCGAACATGAAGAACGTTCCGGTGATGCCGACCGCCGCCACCAGGGACGGGAAGAACAGGCCCAGGAAGGCGTTGGCGATCCAGAGGCAGAAGATGGAGACGCCGATCGCGAAGCCGCGGATGTGCAGCGGGAAGATCTCCGAGAGCATCACCCAGACGGCGATGTTCAGGAAGGTCTGCATGGAGCCGACGAAGGCCACCACCAGGAAGAGGATCACGAAAGGCCGCGCTGAATTGCCGACGGGCAGCGCGATGGAGGCGATGCCGATGAGGAAGTGGCAGATGGTGGTCAGCGTGAAGCCGACGAGCAGGGTGGTGCGGCGGTTGACCCGCTGCATCATGCTTAGGGCGATGACACCGCCGACGACGGCGATGACGCCCGGGGCGATATTGGCAATGAGGGCGGCACCGGAGTCGAAGCCGGCCTCAACCAGCACCGACTGGCCGTAGTACATGATCGAGTTGATGCCGGTCAGCTGCTGCGCCACGCCCAGGCCGATGCCGACGAGCAGGATGCGCAGGATCCACTTGTTCTTCAGCGCGCCCCAGCCGGAGAGGTTCATTTCCTTTTCCTCGTCAGCGAGGTGCTTGACGTCGGCCATTTCCGCCTCGGCGCGGTCGGCTGAGCGGATGGTCTTCAGTACGGCCAGTGCGTCCTGGTTGCGGCCCCGGGAGATCAGCCAGCGCGGGGATTCGGGCATCCGGAGCATGCCGACGAACAGGGCGACCGCCGGTACCGCGGCCACGGCTAGCATGATGCGCCAGACGCCGCCGAACTCGCCCCAGACGTTGCCGATGATGGCGTTGATGACAAATGCCGCGAGCTGGCCGATGACGATCATCAGTTCGTTGCGGCCGGCCAGCGAGCCGCGGATTTCGTAAGGGGCCAGTTCGGCGAGGTACACGGGGACCACGGAGGAGGCGCCGCCCACGGCGAGGCCGAGGATGACGCGGCCGATGACCATCACTTCGAAGTTGGGCGCGAAGACGCAGGCGAGGGCTCCGACGAGGAACAGGACAGCCAGCAGGATGATGGTTTTCCGGCGGCCCCAGGTGTCGGAGAGCCGGCCGCCGCCCACCGCGCCCGCGGCGGCGCCGAACAGCAGGGAGCTGGTGACGATGCCCTCGGTGATGGGGGTCAGGCCAAGATCGGCCGTCATGGGCCGGAGCGCGCCGTTAATGACTCCGGTGTCGTAGCCGAACAGCAGGCCGCCGAAGGTTGCGATCGTGGCGACCATGCCGAGGCGCTTGCGGTGCGGGCCGTTGGTCAGCGGGGGAAGTGAGGGACTGGATGCGCCGTCGCGCTGGGCTTGGGTTGCAGACATCAGGACTTCCTTGTCTCAGTTTTGCGGGTCGTGTGCCCGTCGTCACAGACCAGACTAACGCGCGAAAGGCTTAAATGTAAGGTCAAACTTACAAATGATTTTAATTTCCGGTGTTTCCCGCCGTGGGAGGATGACGGTATGACTCTTGAGCGGCAGCACCGTCCGGCCACCCAGGCTGATGTTGCGCGCGAAGTCGGCGTCTCCCGCACCCTCGTGTCCTTCGCCTTCCGCGGCGCCGCGGGGGTCAGCGACGAGACGAAACAGGCCATTTTCGATGCCGCGAAACGTCTGGGATACCGGCACAACGCGGCAGCCGCCGCCCTGGCAAGCAAGTCCCGGACCGCCGTCGGACTTTATCTCCTGGACCTGCGGAACGAGGTCTTCTCGGACGTCCTCAACGGTGTGCGGCTGGCGTTGCCGCAGGCGCGCAACCGGCTCATCTTGAGTGTCGCCCGCTCGATCGGCGGCGAGGACCAGGGCGCGGTCGACTCGCTGATCGAGGCGCGGGTGGGGATCATCATCGCGGCGACGCTGCTCGAGACTGACGAAAGGGTACGGGAACTGGCGCAGACGGTTCCGGTGGTCAGTGTCACCCGCCGGGTGGAGGGGGTGGACAGCGTGTACCCCGACGACCGCGCAGGGGCGCGGGCCGCCGTCGAGCACCTGCTGGGCCTCGGGCATACGCGGATTGCCCATCTGGCCGGACCGCCCTTTGACGGCCACACCGTCCGCCAGGAGACCTACGAGCAAGTGATGCGGGACGCCGGCCTGAGCCCGCGGACCGTCGTGGCTGGCGATTTCACCCAGGAGGCCGGGGAACGTGCGGCGGCGGAGCTGCTTGGCGGACCCGGCCGCCCGACGGCCGTCTTTACCCACAACGACCAGTTCGCCCTGGGTGTCCGCGAAGCTGCGTACGGGATGGGGCTGACGGTTCCCGGCGACCTCTCGCTCGTGGGCTACGACGATTCGCGGACTGCCCGGCTGCACGGGATCGACCTGACGTCCGTGGACATGCACGCGGTGGAGCTGGGAAAAATTGCCGGCGGCGTCGCGCTGGAGCGGCTGAGCAATCCCGGCGCCCCCATTGCGGACAGGTGCGTCACGCCCCGGCTGGTGGTCCGCGGCTCCACAGCCCCGCCCCGGTGAATCTGCTGGGGGTGTCAGCCGCCGATGACCGTTGACCGCGGCGCCCGGCGGTTCGGGTCCAGCAGCGCGCCGATCGCCTTGGCAATCTTGGCCCCGCCCTGCACGGAGGGTTCAATCGGGTTGGCGTAGTCGCCGTCGTGGGTGCAGATGATCCGGAGGTCGATCAGGCTGAGGCCCCGGGTAAACGCCGCCCTGGTCACGCGGTCATTGAACACCGTGAGGGCGGTCCTGATCAGCCGGTAAAGGGGGCCGGCGGAGGGCGTGTCATAGATGGTGCACACCGTTCCCGGCAGGCCGGATGCCGCAAGCGCGCCTGCCATCAGTTCGTAGTCGGCGCCGAACCGCTCCTGAGCATCGGCGAACAGCTCCAGGGCCTCGGCCACCGAGCGTGCGGGCGCTTCGAGCAGGTGGGCGAAGCCGAGCGCATCGTTGCCGCCGGCGCTGACCACCAGGTGGGTGGCGTCGTCGGGAAGGGCGAGCAGCTGCCGGTGGACTCCGGCGATCACGTCCCCGTCAAGGGCCAGCAGCGTTGCCTTCCAGCCGGACGGGAGTTCACCGCGCAGCTGCTCAACGACGTCGGGGCCGCCGTCGACGTACGCCTTGTTGTCAAAGATTGAGTCTCCGAGCAGAACCACATGGCCACCCGCACCGCTGTTCATGCCGCATCGTCCCACAAAATTCACTGCATTCCCATGCGCCCTTTCCCCTCGGGCTCTTGATTGAACTGGCCGCTCTTGTTGCACTTGAGTACGCACCAACTTCAGGAGACAGCCATGACCGAGGATCCAGCGAAGAAGCCCACAGTCCTGTTCGTCTGCGTGCACAATGCCGGCCGGTCGCAGATGGCCGCCGGTTTCCTCACCAGCTTGTCCCGCGGGGCAATTGAGGTGCGTTCTGCCGGCTCGGAGCCCGCGTTCGAGGTGAACCCGTCGGCCGTCGATGCCATGGCCGAGGTCGGCGTCGATATTTCCGCGGAGGTGCCGAAGGTCCTCACCACTGGAGCCCTCAAGGAGGCCGACGTCGTGATCACCATGGGCTGCGGCGACGAGTGTCCGGTGTTCCCCGGCAAGCGCTACGAGGACTGGGAGCTCGCAGACCCCGCAGGTAAGGGCATTGAATCCGTCCGCCCCATCCGCGACGAGATCCGGACCCGCGTGGAGGCGCTGGTCACCGAGCTGCTGCCCGGCCGCCACGCCGATGCCCAGTAGCAGTTTGCCTGAATGAGTCCGAAGAGAAGGAGCCAGCCGTGACCAAGACCGCCAAGCCCGAGGATGCCGCCGCAGGGGACGCCAGTAGAGCGAAGGTCAGCGCCGAGCAGCTGATCATCATCGGCTCCGGGCCCGCCGGCTACACGGCCGCGATCTATGCCGCCCGGGCTGGCCTCAGGCCGCTGGTCCTGGCCGGTGCGGTCACGGCCGGCGGCGCGCTGATGACCACCACCGAGGTGGAGAACTTCCCCGGTTTCCCGGAGGGCGTCCAGGGGCCGGAGCTGATGGACGGCCTGCAGCAGCAGGCGGAGAAGTTCGGCGCGCAGGTGGTGTTCGACGACGCCACTTCCGTTCAGCTCAAAGGCCACCTCAAGCGTGTGGTCACCGGGGGCGGCGAGATGTACGAGGCGCCCGCCGTCATTCTGGCCACCGGTTCGGCGTACAAGGAATTGGGGCTGGCCGAGGAGAAGCAGTTCAGCGGCCACGGGGTCTCGTGGTGCGCCACCTGCGACGGGTTCTTCTTCCGCGACCACGACATCATCGTGGTGGGCGGCGGCGATTCCGCGATGGAGGAGGCCACCTTCCTGACCCGCTTCGGAAAGTCCGTGACCGTCGTCGTCCGCAAGGGCGAGCTGCGCGCCTCGCGGATCATGGCGCAGCGGGCCAAGGACAATCCGAAGATCACGTTCGCGTGGAATTCGGCCGTCACGGCGATCCACGGCAACGGCAAGGTCAGCGGCGTCACCCTGACCGACACCCGGACGGGCGAAACCCGGCAGCAGCCCGCGACGGGGCTGTTCGTGGCGATCGGGCATGTGCCCCGGACAGAGCTGGTGGCGGGCCAGGTGGAGCTCGATGCCGAGGGCTACATCAAGGTGGAGTCGCCCACCACGTGCACCAACCTGAGCGGCGTGTTCGCGTGCGGCGACGCCGTGGACCACCGCTACCGCCAGGCAATCACCGCCGCCGGCACCGGCTGCGCCGCCGCCCTGGACGCGGAACGCTACCTCGCCGCGTTGGAGGACGCCGACAGCATCGCCACAGCGCTGGTCGAGGAGCCCACGCACGCCTGAGCTTCCCGAATTAACCCAACTGACTCGCAGTAGTTGTCGTTTTGAAGGCTGAAAACGGCAACAACTGCGAGTCAGTTGGGAATTTAAGGGACGGCGGCGGCTGGGGGGGTCGCCCTGGTCTCAGACAGGCGACACCGCCGCCGGCCCAGCCCCGGTGGTCGATTTAATTATCGTCCTCCGCCAGCCGTAAGAAAAGTGGGAGTGAGCGCTTGTATACCCCCAAAACGGGTGGTCTGGGGCGCGTGCGGCGTTGGGATCCGGTTTTCTCCAAGTCCGTTCCGCCAGTATGGGAAAGCCCCGGCGGGATCGCGTCTATCCCGTGCCGGGACAGTGCGGCCGGATCCGTCAGCATTCCCCCCAGGCCCTGCGGATCCGGCTGCTGATAAAGGCAATTTCCGTACGACGGCGGGCCGGCCCCCTTAGGTGACCGGCCCGCCGTCGGGCGCTTATTGCCTTAGAGCGTGGCGGTGTCGATCACGAAGCGGTAGCGCACGTCCGAGGCGAGGACGCGTTCGTAGGCTTCATTGATCTTGTCCGCCGGGATGACCTCGATCTCTGCGCCGAGGCCGTGCTCGGCGCAGAAGTTGAGCATCTCCTGGGTTTCGCGGATGCCGCCGATCATGGAACCGGCGAAGGCGCGGCGTCCGCCGATGAGTGCGAACGCGTTGACCGGGAGCGGCTCGGCGGGGGCGCCGACGTTGACCAGCGTGCCGTCGAGGGACAGCAGCTGCAGGTAGGAGCTGATGTCGATCGAGGCGCTGACCGTGTTGATGATCAGGTCGAAGCTGCCGGCGAGGGCTTCGAACGTGCCGGGGTCGCTGGTGGCGTAGTAGTGGTCCGCGCCGAGGCGGAGGCCGTCCTCCTGCTTCTTGAGCGACTGGGACAGCACGGTCACCTCGGCGCCCATGGCGTGGGCGAGCTTGACGGCCATGTGGCCGAGTCCGCCGAGGCCGACGACGGCGACCTTCTTGCCCGGGCCGGCGCCCCAGTGGCGCAGCGGGGAGTACGTGGTGATGCCCGCGCATAGCAGGGGAGCGGCGACGTCGAGTTCGATGCCGTCCGGGATGGTGACGACGAAGTCCTCGACCACCACCACGTGCGTGGAGTAGCCGCCCTGCGTGATGGTGCCGTCGCGGTCAACGGCGCCGTAGGTGCCGACGTTGCCCTTGAGGCAGTACTGCTCCTCGCCGGCCAGGCAGTTGGCGCACTCCTTGCAGGAGTTGACCATGCAGCCGACGCCGACCCGGTCGCCGACCTTGTGGCGGGTCACCTCGGAACCCACCTCGGTGACGATGCCGGCGATCTCGTGGCCGGGGGCAAGCGGGTACTGCTGCGGGCCCCAGTCGCCGCGGACGGTGTGGATGTCGGAGTGGCAGATGCCGGCGTACTTGATTTCGATGAGGACGTCGCGCGGGCCGACGTCGCGGCGTTCAATGGTGGTGGGGATGAGATCCTCGGTAGCGGACGGCGCGGCGTAAGCGTTGACGGTAGGCATGGTTCTCCTGTGTATCGGTGCGGGTGGAACGGGCCGCAGGTGAAAACTTCACCCACTCGCGGTGGCGAGAGGCAGGCCCTGCCGTAAGGGGTAACTACAGGACCCCCGAATCTCTTCCCGCCCTGCCGCGGGAATTTCCGGCCGGCTCATGGCCGGGACCCGTTCACATCTTCACCGTAGGGCCTCTCTTAACAGCCGAGGGAGTCCCTGCCAATACCACCCAAACGAGGGATGCCGGCTTTACTGTTGATCAGGCAGTCTGATACGCGGCAAGCGCGGAACGGAGCACAGATTGGCGAGAATTTTCATCACCGGTTCTGCCGGCGGGCTCGGGCTGAACGCCGCCTCGGCACTGATTCGGCAGGGCCATGACGTGGTGCTGCATGCCAGGAATGAGTCCCGGCTCGCGGACGCCGGCGAGGTGCGGGAGCAGGCCGCGGGGACCGTCGTCGGGAATCTGGCCGACCCCAATGAGACGGTGCAGGTGGCAGAACAGGCCGCCAGATACGGCCCGTTCGATGCCGTCATCCATAACGCGGGCGTGTACAGCGGCCACGAGATCTTTACGGTGAACACTGTGGCGCCGTACGTCCTGACTGCGCTCATGTCCCGGCCGCGCCGCCTCATCTACATCAGCAGCGGCATGCACCGGTACGGCACGCCGGACCTCCGCGGAATCGACTGGACGAATGCTGCGACGAGGCCTGCGGCCTACTCCGACAGCAAGCTGTATGTCACGGCGCTTGCAGCGGCGTTGGCCGACCGCTGGCCGGAAACTGAAGTCAATGCAGTGGATCCGGGCTGGGTGCCCACCCGCATGGGCGGACCTGCCGCACCTGATGACCTGGAGCTGGGGCATGTCACGCAGGTGTGGCTCGCCACGCGCTCGGGTGGGGACCACGGGTCCGGAGGATATTGGTTCCATCACCAGCGCCGGGAGCCCCATCCCGCCGTAAAAGACGCAGCGTTCCAGGCGCAACTGCTCGGGGCGTTGGAGAGCCACACGGGCATCGCGCTGCGGTAGTGAAGGCACCGGGTCCGGGGAGGGCCCGCCGTTCCCGGTGCCATGCCGGGTTTCGCGCGGCATACGAGTGTCCGGCAAGAAAAATTCTTGCCGGACAACCTTGGGAAAACCTTTGGGGCGCGGCAGTGGAACGGCCTTAAGGGGCCACCGCGTGAGAACCGGGGGCCGGCGCGTAAATGTCAGGTGACCTCGGGTGCCAATTCGTTGCGGAGCCGGGCCTTCGCGCCCTTTTCCACCAGGGTGGGGATGAACGCTCTGATCCGGCCGGAGTCAAGGGCGTCATACTCTTCGGACACTATCCCCGCGATACGTCCACGGTCGGCATCCGGGAAGCGCCCGGCCAGCCGTTCAACGACCTGGTTGATGGTCGACTGTTTCTCTTCATCAGTGCCGTTCATCGCCTTAGTGTCAGGCACGGGAACGGAACCGTCAATGGACAGCCCGGGAGCCCGCCAACCTTTCACGTCTGGACAGCAACGGTCAGCATACTTAGCGTTAACGCGTGACCGTTGATGCGTCTGGTGCGCAATCGAAGGCACCGGCACCACCGGCGCGGCCCAAGAGCCTATCCACTCAATGAGGAGAGAGCGCCATGACCACAGCACGCGAAATCATGACCGGCGGCGTTGAATGCATCGGTGCAAACGAAACGCTGGAAGCAGCCGCGCGGAAGATGAAGGAACTGGACGTAGGTGCCCTGCCAATCTGCGGGGAGGACAACAAGCTGAAAGGCATGCTCACCGACCGCGACATCGTCATCAAGTGCTTCGCGGAAGGCGGCGACCCCCGCACGGCCAAGGCCGGCGATTTCGGCCAAGGCAAGCCGGTGACCATCGGTGCCGACGATTCCATCGAGGAAGCGATCAGGACCATGGAAGAACACCAGGTCCGCCGGCTGCCGGTTATCGACGGCCACGACCTGATCGGCATCCTCACCCAGGCGGACATCGCCCGGAACTACCCGGAGGACCGCGTCGGCGAACTTGTGGAGCTCATCTCCTTCTACTGAGAGCCCAGGGAGCGCGAACGGACACTTGTGGCCCCATTTCCGCACGGAAACGGGGCCACAACTGTACGTTCGCGCCGGGGGCGGGCCGGGAAAAAATTCACAAGTCGAGGCACTTTTGAGGAATTTCGCGGAGGCTTCGAACGTTCCTTGGATAACGCCGCAGGCGTACAGCGCCGGGGCGCAAGGGAGAGGACGAGGCGATGAAAAACATCGGCCACTTTGGACCCCGAAACTCCGCTGCGGACGCAACGGCTTCACACCCTTGGAGCCGCTATGTGGCAATGGGAGATTCGTTTACCGAGGGTGTCGGCGACCCCGAGGAACGCTGCGCCGGAGGGCTCCGGGGCTGGGCGGACCGCGTGGCAGAGGAGCTCAGCGCAGAGCGGAAAGACTTTGCCTACGCCAACCTGGCCATTCGCGGCCTGCTTCTGGGACAGATTCTTGATCAGCAGACGGAGCCAGCGCTGGAGCTGAAGCCGGACCTGATCACGCTGTCGGCCGGCGGGAACGACATGGTGTTCCACCGGACCGATCCGGACAAGCTGGCCGCCAAACTCGAGGCCGGCGTGGAACGGCTCAGTGCAACCGGCGCCACGATCATGCTGTTCGCCGGCCCGGACTGGCGGCACACGCCGTTCCTGGGACGGAGCCGTTCCAGGGTGGCAATCTTCAACGAGAACATCCGGATCGTGGCCGCCGCGCACGACTGCCTGCTGGTGGACCTCTGGACCCTGCGGCAACTCAGGGATCCGCGGATGTGGGACCCGGACCGGCTGCACTTCTCGCCGCTGGGCCACCACACCATCGCCATGCAGGTGCTGGACACCCTCCAGGTGCAGCACTCGCTGCAGCCGCTGGTGCCGAAGGCCCTGCCCAACAGCAACTGGCGCGACGCCCGGGCGGGGGATCTGGCGTGGGCACGGAACTACTTCCTGCCGTGGGCATGGCAGCGGATTGCCCTGCAGCGCCTCGCCCTCCCGGGCGTCGAGCACCCGGCGCCTGCGCCCCTGCTGCCGAAGCGCCCGGTCTTTGCGCCGGTTTATGCGGTGCGCACCGTGGCGGCAAAGGTGGCCTCGGAGTTCCTGGCGTAAGGGCCGGAAGCCGGGCGCTGCTGTAAAGGTGAACGGTCGACGGCGGGCGGGCACCCGCCGTCGAACGCGTCCGACGGCGGGTGGTGAAGTTTGTCCCCTGAACGGGGCGGGTCCGCGCGGTTCTGCCCGGGAAGGGTCAGCCGGCGGCGGGGGCGAAGGCGATCTGGGCGAACTCGCTTCCGGTGGTGGCCGCGATCCAGTCGATCACGTCCTGCCGGTCCGTGCGGTAGGAGAAGTTCGTTCCGTTGCAGTACCGGTTGTGGGTGAACGACGTGATGCCGGTGATGGTGTTGGACTCGGCGGTGCCGTAGAACAGCGGGCCGCCGGAGTCAGCGGTGCAGGTGCCGCCGAGGCCGTTGCCGTTGCCGTTGGTCTGGATGTTGTAGCCGTCGGTGCTGGCACTGGTCAGGTTGGTCAGCCGGGACTGCGCCATGAGCCGTTCCCGGAAGGAGGTCTCGCCGCCCGGACCGGCCGCGGAAATGCCGTAGCCGCTGGAAGTGAAGGTTGTGTCCTGCTGCCCGCGCTTGGTGGCCAGCGCGTCCAGGGTCCCCGGTGCGGCGAGCCGGGCGTACTCGTCGAGCACGATCGGCTGGTCCAGGATCACCAGGCCGGCGTCCTTGGTTTCGGGGACCGCGGCCATGCTGGTGTAGCCGTAGTTGTACATTTCCGAGGAGGTGGCGCACTGGGTTCCCAGCGTTCCCTCCGCGCAGCTGCCCGGATAGCCGGTGTCCGGATCAGTCCCGGTTTCCGGGCTCCAGTCCACGCCGGCATCCTGCTGGAAGTACACCCGGGCCGAGGACGCACCGGCGGTGCAGTGCCCGGCTGTGAGGAGCACCGTGGGCGTGAGCAGGGAGCCTGAGCACCGGTGGTGGAACCCGCCGCCGGGGCCGTAGAACACAATGAGGCCAACGAACGGATGCTCGTTGTCCTTGACGTAGTCACCGGTGACCGCACCGGCCGGACCCGCTGTTGTCACGGCCAGCATTGCGGCAACGGCCAGCGCACCGCTTCCGGCGCGCAGTTTCTTCAAACAGCGCAGTTTCTTCGGCACGCGAAGATTCTTCAAAAAGCGCATACAAGCCCCAGCTTCCTGTTGCACGGGTGTCCGCAGCGCGCATCGGTGCACGCGGCAGGTGCCAAATTGGAGTCACCACCCGAACGGGGCGGTGACTCAAGATACCACTCATCAGCAGGCTGTTTTTCTTGACTGATTCTTGACCTTTTGCGGCATAGATACCTGAGTTTGCCCCTGCAATGTTCTTCCCAGAACATCTGCTCACAAGATTTGAAGGGTCTCATCATGAAGAACAGCGCACTGATCAAGGGAACCGCCGCCATTACCGTTGGTGCGGCGCTTCTGCTGGGCGGCGGCGGAACCCTGGCCTCCTGGAACGCCTCCGATACCGGCGCCCCGGGCACCATCGTCGCCGGTGACCTGAACGTCGCCGCAGCCGCCGGCGTCTGGAAGGACCGGGCCAACAACACGATCAACATCAACACCTACAAGGTTGTCCCCGGCGACAAGCTCACCTACACCCAGAACCTGACCGTCACCCTGACCGGTGACAAGATGGCAGCCACCATCACCGCCGCCGGCACCGGCGCGGAGAACGGCTTCACTCCCGCGAATGTTGTTGTCACCGCCCCTGCCCTGACCATCGGCAGCACTCCCGTGAGTAACCCGCTGAAGACCTCCGCGACGGTCACCGCCACCATCACGTTCGAGTTCCTGTCCTCCACCACGGGCCGCTCCGACGTCGGCAAGTCCTACAACTTCGGCAGCGTCGGCTTCAACCTGAACCAGGTCACCCAGACGGGCCTGTCCTAGCTTTACCTGGCACCTTCCGGGCGCCGTACAGGGCGGCCGGAAGCGGACGACGGCGGCCGGTCACCTTCCCCCAGGGTGGCCGGCCGTCGTCGTACGCCGCCCAACGTTTAGGAGTTTTTGTTCAGATAATGGGGGATAAACGCCCCCGAAGTCGTGACAGCTGGACAAAAACTCCAAGCACCACAGAGGTTTCCAGTCAGTCGTCAGCGGCACTCGCCTTCGGGTCGCGCGGGGCGGCCCGGAGGTGGGCCCGCTCGCCCTGCCGGCCGAACAGGCTGAGGAACTCCACCGGGCCGTCGCTGGTGGCACCGAACCAGTGCGGGGTCCGTGTGTCGAATTCCGCGGCTTCGCCCGCCTTGAGCAGCAGGTCGTGCTCGGCGAGGACCAGCCGGAGCGTTCCGTTGAGGACGTACACCCAGTCATACCCCTCGTGCGTCCGAAGCTCGGGTTCAGCGTTGTCGTCGCCGGCGGGCTTGACGATTTTGTAGGCCTGGATGCCACCGGGGCGGCGGGTCAGGGGGAGAATCACCGAGCCGTCGCCGGACGGGATGGGGCGCAGGTTGATCCGCGGGTTCCCGGTGGGCGGAGCGTCCACAAGCTCGTCGATGGTCAGGCCGTGGGCGCGCGCCAGGGGGAGCAACTGTTCCAGGGTCGGCCGCCGCAGCCCGGACTCGAGCCTGGACAGGGTGCTGACCGAAATCCCCGTCTCGCTGGCAAGGTCGGTGAGCGAAAGGTCGCGGCGCTGGCGCAGGCGCTTCAGGCGCGGGCCGAGGGCATCGAGCGTCCGGTCGATGGAGTCGTCCATCAGGTGTTCTTTTCCGTTTGGCAAATATCTTTGCCGATCTTCGCCCTTCCTGGGAATCATTGTCAATAAGACGCAGGAGCGGACAACGTGGAGGACTGATGAACAGCCAAGTCAAAGAGATGCAGGACGTGATAGTCGTGGGCGGCGGTGCGGCGGGGCTGAGTGTGGCCATGATGCTCGCCCGGTCGCGGCGGAGCGTGGTGGTGGTGGACGCGGGGTCGCCGCGCAACGCCCCCGCCGACGGTGTCCACGGACTGCTGGGCCGTGACGGGATGAGCCCGCTCGAGCTGCTGTCCCGCGGCCGGGAGGAGGCCCGCTGCTACGGCGCCGGGATCGTGGACGGGGAGGTCACCGACGTTTCGCACGCACCGCACGGGTTCACGGTGACTCTGCGCAGCGGCGACGTGCTCCAGGGGCACCGGCTGCTGATCGCCACTGGCCTGGTCGACGAGCTGCCGGACATCCCCGGGGTGCGCGAGCGGTGGGGCCGGGACGTCCTGCACTGCCCGTACTGCCATGGCTGGGAGGTCCGGGACCGCCGGATCGGCGTGATCGCGTCCGGGCCCATGTCGGTCCACCAGGCACTCATGTTCCGGCAGCTCAGTGACCAGGTCACCTTCTTTGCCCAGGACCACGGGCTCGACGCCGGTGATCGGGCCAGGTTCGACGCCCTGGGAATCGCGGTCATCACCGGCCGCGTCGCCGCCGTCGAGGTTAACGACGACCAGATCACGGGCGTTCTCCTGGCTGACGGGACAGTTGTCGACGTCGAGGTGGTCGTAGTGGGGCCGCGGATGGTGGCGCGCTCCGAACTGTTCGCCGGCATCGGGATCCAGGCCACCGTGCACCCGGCCGGCGCGTTCATCGAGACCGACGAGTTCGGCGCCACCTCGGTGCCGGGTGTCTGGGCGGCCGGCAACTCCTCCGACCTGAGCGCCCAGGTGGGCGCCGCCGCTGCGGCCGGTGCCCGGGCTGCCCAGCACATCAATGCCCTTATGGTCACGGACGACGCCGACCGGGCCGTCGCAGGGCACGTCACCAAGGTTGGTTCCCCGGCACCCGACCATGACCACACGCCTACGCACTCGTTCGACAAGGACTACTGGGAGCAGCACTGGCAGGAGGGTCCAGGCTTCGAGGCCCGGAACGCGGTGAACCCCCATCTGCTCCGTGAGGTCGGTGGGCTCGCCGCAGGCTCCGCGCTCGATGCCGGATGCGGCACCGGCGCCGAGGCAGTCTGGCTGGCGTCCCGGGGCTGGCAGGTGACCGCGGCGGACATCTCTGCCGCAGCCCTGAACCGGGCCAGCGCCCATGCGTCCGCCACGGAAAGTCCGGAGGTCAGCGGACGCGTGCAGTGGACCGAAGCCGACCTGGAGACCTGGGATCCGGGCCGCACCTTCGACCTCGTGACCACGCACTATGCCCACCCCACGATGCCCCAGCTCGACTTCTACGACCGCATCGCCTCGTGGGTCGCGCCCGGCGGCACTCTGCTCATCGTCGGCCACCGCGACCAGTGGCAAGATCAGGGCCACGGGCACAGCCATGACGACGAACGCGGCCACCAGGACCATCCCCCGGCCAAGGCGACCGCCACCGCCGCAGCCATCACGGCCCGACTCGACCCCGCCGTCTGGGACGTGGTCACCGCCGACGAGGTGAACAGGACCCTGGGCAACGGCGGGCGCGAGGTGAATCTGCACGACGTTGTTGTCCGCGCCCGCCGATGCGCCTGAAGTTTTGGCACAGATAATGGGCTGAAGGACGGTCTTGTCCGAGTGTCCCGCTGCTCCTAACTTGGAGGTCATGAGTACTGCCGATCAGTCGGACGATTTCGAGCAGCTGCATGCCCTGATCACCAATACCGCGGACATCAGGGGCTTCCTCGACGGGATGACTGGTTTCGCTGCCGCCATGATGACGCGTTCCACAGGCCACCGGATTGAATGCGCCGTGACGCTGAACCGGCGCAAGCGCAGGGCGTCGATTGCGGGCAGCAGTAATGAGGCAGTCATGCTGGACGAGATCGAACAGCACCTGGGCCAGGGACCCTGCGAGGACGCGCTTCGGACGGGTGCCCCGGTGCTCGTCGCTGATGTCGCCACCGATCCGCGCTGGCCGCAGTACCGCGAGAGCCTCGAGGCGGCCGGGTGCCGGAGCGTTCTGGGCATCCCGCTCACACTGGGGCCGGACGCGTCCGCGGTCCTGAACTTTTTCGCCCCGGCCAGCGGCCTGTTCACGGAGGACGCCATTGCCGACGCCGAGGTCTTCGCCGTCGTGGCCGGGCAGGCACTGCATCTGGCGCTGCGGATCGCCGCCGCCGACCAGCTCGCCGAAAACCTCAGGGCAGCCATGGAAAGCCGGACCGCGATCGACCTGGCCTGCGGCATCATCATGGCCCAGAACCGCTGCTCCCACGACCAGGCCTTTGAGATCCTGCGGCGCGGCTCCAGCACACGGAACCAGAAGCTGCATGCCCTCGCCGAGGAGATTGTCGCGGGGGTTTCCGGCGCACCGGTGGCGGCGGCCCACTTCGAGGACTGAGGCGGGTCCTCAAGTAGGACGCCTAGCTGAGTGACTCCAGTAGCGCGGTGCAGGCGTCTTCACAGCGCCGGCTGGCTTCGGCGCAGATCCTGCAGTGTTCGTGCATGTGTGCGTGCTTTTCGCATTCGGCAGCGCAAACGGCGCAGGCGGTACGGCAGGCCTCGAGCATGGACCGGACGATCGCGGAGCTGTCGCCGGTCTGACGGGTGACTATGGCACCGGTCGCGGCGCAGATGCCGGCGCAGTCCAGGTCGGTGCGGATGCACCGGGTCAGGTCAGCCACCGTTTCCTCGGCCAGGCAGGAATCGGCGCAGGCGGTACAGGCCTGGGCGCACTGGAAGCAGGCGGCAATGCACGCTGCTAGCTTCTCCTTGTCCTCCGAACCGGTGCCTCCGGGGTGGGCATTGAGCATCGCGGTGATGTGGTGCGTCATGATCTGCTCCTGTCGGTGGTGGCCGTGCCTGCCATTGATGACGCCACCATAGACCCGCCAGGTTCCTGCTGTCTGCCCTTCCTCGGTTGGGCGGGATCTTCGGTTGGAACGGAAGGCTCAGGCGCGGCGTCAGTCCGCGTCCGCGGGCCGGAACGTGGCCCCACCGTCCGTGGAAACAACGATGCCGCTGTCCGTGGCGGCCCAGATCCAGGGCTTCCACTTCTGGCCCTTCACGACGGACATGGCCTGGACCCCGCCGTCAACGCGGCCTGTCCTGGTCCAGGTGGCTCCGCCGTCGGCCGAGACGTGGACGGTGCCGTCCGGTTCTACGCCGGCGGCCTCGCCGGGGCTCGCGAACCCGGCAAACTGGATCACCGGTGCGGCGCTGTTCAGCGTCCATGTGGCGCCGCCGTCGATTGAACGCTGAAGGCCGTCGCCGGTGGTGGCGAGGACGGTGTCACTGTCCGGATGCCCTGCCAGGACTGCGGGAGCGAACGCCGCCTTCACGCTCGTCCATGCCTTGCCGTCCGGGCTGACACGCAGGGTGCCGTCATAGGCGACGATCCCGGATTTGGTGCTGGTGAGGGCATGGAAGTCGGACTCTCCCTGGCGGGAGAGCAGCTCCCACGTTTTCCCGCCGTCCCGTGACCGGATGAGTCCCAGCGGATTGGGCAGGCTGGAACCCTCGCCGGGATGGCCGGAAGCGTAGAACACGCCCTGCTCTTTCCCGGGAGTGAAACCCATGAGGTCGTTGGTCCCGCCGATTTTGGCGGCGGGCCGCTTCGTGGCGTCGAACAGGCCGTCGTGGGTGGCCAGGAGCACCTGTCCGGTATCCGGGTCAACGGCCAGGCCGTGGATGTGCGCGCTGGGGAGGGCCGGGCCCTGGCTGTGCGTGGCGGCACCCGCCGGACTTGTGGCGGCCGGCTCCGGGGCGGCACAGGCCGAAACCGAAAGCGTGAAGAGGACGACGGCGGCCAGGGCGGGCACCCGACGGGCCCGGTCGGTGGGGGGAAAAGGCAAGGTGATGCTCCAAAAAGTGATGTGGACGGACCCGGCACCGGCGGCACTTGACCGCCGGTGCCGGCAGGGGCGAGGTATGGTGAGCCGGCATCCGGCCCGCCCGAAGGCCGGTCAGAGAGTGGCCAGCAGGTCCTTCATCTCCTGGATTTCCTTCTCCTGGGCGGTGATGATGGCCTTCGCCAGGGCAACGGCGTCGGGGTTCTGTCCGGTGCTTTCCTCGGTCTTGGCCATCATGATGGCGCCCTGGTGGTGGACGGTCATCTGGGTCAGGAACAGCTTCGCGGCTTCCGTGCCCTGTGCGGCGTCGAGTTTCTTCATGTCGTCGTCGCTCATCATCCCGGACCCCATGCCGGAGCCCATGCCCGAGCCCGAGCCAGAGCCGTGAGTGGACGAGCCCGAGCCGTGGGTGGACATGCCGTGTCCGCCGGGCGCTGCAGTGGGTTCGTTCCAGCTCTTGAGCCAGCCGGTCATCATTTCAATCTCCGGGGCCTGCGCGGCCTTGATCTTCTCCGCCAGGGCCGTGACGTTCGCCGGAATATCCTTCTTAGCGAGCATCATGTCGCTCATCTTCACGGCCTGGGCGTGGTGGGGGATCATCATCTGCGCGAACATCGTGTCCGCCGCGTTGTGTTCCGCGGCGACGGTTGCAGCGCCAGTCGGCGCAGTTGCGGATGTGGTGGCCGGCGTGGAGGTGTCCGTACCGGTGGTGGCGGTGCCGCTGCCGGATCCGCCGCCGCAGCCGGCCAGGGCGATCGCCGCCGCGAAGGCTGCCGTGGAAAGGGTCAGAAATTTCTTGTTCATTTAGATCAGGTCCTTCAAGCGTTCTATCGGCGCCGGGCGCCGGAGAGGGGTTGGCGCGCTTCAGTCAGCGCGTGAAGGCGCGGCACGTGCCGCGCTTGTGGTGCTTGCGCCGGGATGCTTCCCGGCGGGTCCTGTTTTACGTCCGGCTGATGGACAGGTCGCAAGGCGTGGGCGTGGCCGGCTTATGGGCGCTGCGTGCGCTCACCTGTCCGACTGGGCCGGCCCGGACAAGCGCTGCGGCAAACACGGCCGTTCCAGGCAGCGGCGCGGCCAATGAGCCTGTCTTGCCCGCCGGGATGCAGGAGACGGTCATCGCCTGTGCACCGCTGCAGTCCCCGTCCGGGCATCCGGCGGCAGCGGGAATTTCTTGACCCGCGTCAGCAGCACCTGCGGTGACAGCGGCGGCTTCGCCTGCCGCATGCGCGTGGTGCAGGTGGCCGGACTGCCCCAAGGATTCGGTGCCCGTCACCGCACTCACCGAGTGCATGCTGTGGTGGCCAGTCATCACGTGCATGCCGAAAATGCCGGCGATCAGGGCTAACACCAGGGAGAACATCCCGGCACGGTGCAGGAACACTGAGGCGAGGCTGCGGGCTGCAGTCACGACGGTTCCTCCTTCCGTGCCGGAAAAGTCCGGTAGCAGGTATGTCCCTTAAGGCTACCCGGCGAAGGCCGCCGGGTAGCTGACGTTTAATCCCAGGGGTCAACGAACCTGGGCCGGGTTCAGTTTCACCCGGCGCAGCAGCTGGGCGTTAAGTGCGACGACGATGGTGGACACCGACATGAGCACGGCACCGGCCGCGGGGGAGAGCATGATGCCGGCGAAGGCGAGCACGCCCGCCGCCAAAGGGACAGAGATGACGTTGTAGCCCGTCGCCCAGACCAGGTTCTGCCACATCTTCCGGTAGCTTGCGCGGGACAGGTCCACCATGGACAGCACGGCCCGGGGGTCGTTGCCGGCCAGCACCACGCCAGCGGATTCCATGGCGACGTCGGTCCCGGCACCGATCGCGATGCCCACTTCAGCCCGGGCCAGGGCGGGTGAGTCGTTGACGCCGTCACCGACCATCGCCACCTTCAGGCCGCGGTTCTGCAGTTCAGTGACCTTCTTGTCCTTGTCCGCGGGCAGGACCTCGGCGAAGACCTCGTCGATGTTCAGCTCGCCCGCCACGGCCTGGGCCACCTGCCGGGCGTCGCCGGTGATCATGGCCACCTTGATGCCCCGGTCCTGCAGGGCCGCGACGGCCTGCCGCGATTCAGTACGGACGGCGTCTTCGAGGCTGACGGCGCCCAGCACCTGTCCGTCGGCCAGGACGTGCAGCACGGCCGCGCCGCGGTCCATCCAGGCTCCGGTGGTTGCCGCGAGCTCCGCGGGTTCGGTGACCGCGAGTTCCCGCAGCAGGGAAGGGCCGCCCACCTGCACCCTCCGGCCGTCCACTTGGGCACTCACGCCCCGGCCCGTCATCGAACTGAATCCCGTGGCGGAAGGAACGGAAAGGCCCTGGTCCCGGGCCGCCCGCACGATCGCGCGCGCCACAGGATGTTCGCTGTCCGCTTCCACAGCGGCAGCCAGCGCCAGCAGCTCAACCCGGCCCACGCCGTCGGCCGCTGCAACATCCCGGACTTCCGGCTCGCCCTTGGTGAGCGTGCCGGTCTTGTCGAAGAGAACGACGTCGACGGTCCGCATCCGCTCCAGCGCCATACGGTTCTTGATCAGCACGCCGGCACGGGCGGCCTGCTCGGTGGAGATGGCGATGACCAGCGGGATGGCCAGGCCCAGGGCGTGCGGGCAGGCGATGACCAGGACGGTGACAGTGCGGGTGACGGCCTCAGGAACGCTGCCCAGCAGGGTCCAGACGATGAAGCTGATGACGCCGGCGCCGGCGGCGAAGTAGAAGAGGAAGGCAGCAGCCCGGTCCGCGAGGGCCTGGGCCCGGGACGATGAAGCCTGGGCCTCGGCCACGAGGCGCTGGATGCCGGCCAGGGCGGTATCGTCCCCGACGGCGGTGATGCGTACCCGGACCGAGTTGTCGGTGGCAACCGTGCCGGCAACGACGGTATCCCCGGGGGAGCGGGGCACCGTCTTGGATTCGCCGGTGATCATCGACTCGTCGAACTCGGCGCGCCCCTCGGTCACCGTGCCGTCGGCGGGCATCCGCGCCCCGGAGCGGACCAGCACCAGGTCCCCGGCCCGGAGTTCGGAGACGCTGACGGTTTCGGTGCCGGCGTCGGTAATGCGCTCGGCCTCGTCCGGCAGCAGCGCGGCCAGGGCGTCAAGCGCTCCCTGTGCTGATCCGAGGGCGCGCATCTCGATCCAGTGGCCCAGGAGCATGATGGCCACCAGCAGGGCGAGCTCCCACCAGAAGTCGAGATCGAAGCCGCCGATGCCCAGGCTGGTCACCCATGAGGCAACGAACGCGACGCTGATGGCCATGCCGATCAGCAGCATCATGCCCGGGCGGCGGGCCTTCAGCTCATGCACGCCGCCCCGGAGGAAGGGCTGGCCGCCGTAGAGGTAGATGACGGTGCCCAGGACCGGCGGGATCCAGGCGGATCCGGGGAACTCGGGCGGCATGTAGCCCAGCAGGTGGGCGAACATCGGGCTGAAATAGACCACGGGAACGGACAGTGCCAGGGTCAGCCAGAACCTGTTCTTGAACATCGCCGTGCTGTGTCCGGCGTGCTGGCCGTGGGTGTGGACCACGTGGTCGTCGTCGTGGGCGTTGTGTCCCGTACGCGGACCCTGTTCCGTGTGTGAACCGTGTCCGACGCCGGCGGCCTGGGCAGGTGTCGGGGCGGCGGTTGCGCTGTGCTCCGCGTGTTCGGCTGTTGCCTCGTGCGGTGCGACGTGCGCGGTGTGGTCTTTCATGATTTGTCAGCTCCATTCCACTGTGACGGATGGTTGCGCTGGGGTTGAACGGCTGTGACGGGGAGGTAATCCCCTGGACATACCACTTCACTGACAACACGATCAAGATACCCCCTGGGGGTATATCCGTCAAGGGTCCTAGGTGCTTCCTCACCTCCTGTCGCCTGCACGCCAACGCTTCCTCACTTCCTATCGCCCGCGACCAAATGCTCGCAGCTGCACGTGAGGGAGCGTCGGGCTGGAGGCGGCTAAAGCTGAGGGAGCGTCGGGCTGGAGGCGATCATAGCTGCGGGAGCGCTGGCCGCATCTTGCGCCGCAGGGCGCAGGAGTCCCACCTCTGTTCCTGAAGGGTTGCAGGCCCTAAGCTCCACCCATGGCTTCAGTCATCGTTTGCAGCGGGCCGCACGACGGCCACGTATCGCCCATGCTCGGAGTGGCCCGGCAGCTGATGGACCGCGGACACAAGGTGAGGTTCCTGACCGGCCCCAAATACGAGGACGCGGTCAAGGCCAGCGGCGCCGAGTTCCTGGCTCTGGGGCCGGGCGCGGACGGGCAGCCGCAAAACAGCAATGCGACCGGGCTGCAGGCGATCCGCGACGGCGTGAAGATGCTCATCATCGACCCGGCCGAGGGCCAGTACGTGCCGCTCACCGCCGCCATTGCCGCCGAGCACACGGACGCCGTCCTCGCGGAGATCAGCTTCATGGCGGCCTCCATCCTCACCCGTCAGCCCCGGGACAGCCGACCTCCGGTCATCGCCTGCGGCATCCTCCCCCTGACCCTGTCCAGCCCGGACTGCGCACCCTTCGGACTCGGGCTGCCGCCCGGAACCGGGCCAGTTTCCCGCCTGCGGAACAGGACGCTGAACTGGCTCGTGGCCAACGTCGCGCTCAAGGACACGCAGCGGCAGGTGGACCGGCGGATGCGCGAGCTGGGCGGGGTGGGCCTGAACGGCGACTTCTTCCTCGACTGGGCACGCAACGCCGACCTCTATGCCCAGTTCACCGTGGAGGAGTTTGAGTACCCGCGCTCGGATGCCCCGGACACCCTCCGCTTCTTCGGACCCATGGCCCGGCATGCCGCCTCGGCATCGGTGACCCCGAAGCCGGACTGGTGGGGTGAACTGGACGGCTCCCGCCCGGTGGTCTACGTGACGCAGGGGACCGTCTCCAACGAGGACTTCACCGCCCTGGTGGGCCCTGCACTGGAGGGCCTTGCGGGGGAGGACGTCACCGTCGTGGTCAGCACCGGACGCCGTCCGCTGTCAGCGCTTCCGCCGCTTCCGGCCAATGCCTGCGCCGCGGAGTTCCTGCCGGACGCGGAGCTCATGCCGAAGGTCGCCGTTTACGTCACGAACGGCGGCTACGGCGGCCTCCACTACGCCATGGAAAACGGCGTGCCCATCGTGGTCGCCGGGGACACCGAGGACAAACCGGAGGGGGCTGCCCGGGTGGCCTGGGCCGGCGTCGGACTTAACCTCAAAACGGGACGGCCCAAGCCGGAGGCGATCCGCGAAGCCGTGCGGAAGATCCTGGGTGACGGCCGGTACCGGGCCGGGAGCCAGCGGATCGGGGCTGCCATCAAGGCTTCACCGGGAGTGGACGGGCTGATCGACGAGATGGAAGCGATGCTGCGGAAGGAGTGAACGGCATGGACGGTCCAGGGAACGGCAGCGATGCGCTGAAGCGGCTCCAGCACCCGCGCTTCGCCCGCGCGTACGCGCGCGCGGTCGGGCAGATGAACCGCCGCGGCGCCACGGAAAACCGCCGCCGCGTGCTGGCCGGCCTGCACGGGACGGTCATTGAGGTCGGCGCCGGTGACGGATCGGCCTTTGCGCTCTACCCGTCGGCAGTCACCCGCGTCCTGGCCCTCGAGCCCGACGATTACCTCAGAAGTCTCGCCCTGGACCGCGCCGCCACGGCCGCCGTGCCGGTGACGGTGTTGCCTGCCGCGGCCGAGCGTATCCCGGCCGACGACGGCAGCGCGGATGCCGTCGTCGCCAGCCTTGTGCTGTGCAGCGTCGCTGACCAGGCTGCCGCCCTCGCGGAGATCCGGCGCGTCCTGCGCCCGGGCGGGACCCTTGCCTACTACGAGCATGTCCGCTCCGAGCGCCCCGTCCTGGCCGCCGTGGAAGACCTTCTCACCCCGGCATGGCGGCGCATTGCCGGAGGATGCCACCTTAACCGGGACACCCTCGGCTCCATCATTGAGGCCGGATTCACCATCCAGGACAACCAGCGGTTCGGCTTCTCCGTCCAGGCCCTGACCCCTCCCGTGGCGCATATCCTCGGCCACGCGACGCGGTCCTGAAATCTCGGTGATTGAGGTGCCGTCTGGTGGTTGAGCTTGCCGAAATCAGCCCCGCCAGGCTGGCGCTCGTCCTTTCGCCACAAAAGGCCGCCCAGCAAGCAAGTCAGGCGGCCCTTTTGGGTAATCGGTGAAGCCAAGCGGCCCTTATTGGTAAATCGGCAGGCTTCGTCTGAAGAGCAGTGCCGACTCGCAACGACCAGCCACGAGGCTTCGACAGGCTCACCACCCGGCGGTTCCGGTCCGCTTTCCGGCCGGCGCTCGCGCTTTCGCCAAAAAAGGCCGCCCAGCAAGCGAGCTAGGCGGCCCTTTTGGGTAATTCGGTGAAGCCAAGCGGCCCCTATTGGTAAATCGGCAGGCCTCGGCTGAAGAGCAGTGCCGACTCGCAGCTGATCGGAAGCTATCCGATGAGGGTGGTGATGAGCCGGATGGATGAGGCCACGATGGCCACCATGCCAATGATTCCGAACAGGTTCTGCCACCAGCTGTTGCGGAGTTCGCCCATGACGGCTGCCTTGTTGCTCATGATGAACAGCAGGGCGCCGAGCAGCGGGGCGATGAGAACGGTCAGCGATTGCGCGATGACGATCAGGCCGACCGGTGACGTCTGGAACGTGAGGGTGACGACGAGCCCGAATGCAAGGATGACGCCGGTGACGATGCGGGCAGCGGGCGACCCTGCATTCGCACCCCGGCCCATGGCGTCGGAGAACATGGTGCCGCCCGCCGTGGCATTGGCGATCATCGAGGAGAATGCCGCGCCGGAGAGGCCCAGGGCGAAGAGCATGGACCCGACGGGACCGGCAAGGGGTTCGAAGACCGAAGCCAGGGCTCCGATGGACGCGGCGTCCCCACCTGTTTTGCCGAGGACTGCGGCGGCAACGAGGATCACGAGGGCGGTCATGATGCCGGGAGCGACAATCCCCGGGATTGTGTCGACGAGCGTGATGTCCCGGTAGTCGGCGCGGGTGCGCTTGTTCTCCTTGATGCCGTAGGAGGTGTAGAAGGCGGCGTTGATGGAGAAGTTGGTTCCCACCAGGGCGACGATGAGGATTTCGCTGCCGGCAGGCAGGGTTGGAACCGCTCCTTCAAGCGCACGGTACCAGTCCGGCTGGGCGACGACGGCGCTGGCGATGAACGCGACGGCCATGAGTGCGACGATGGCCAGGAGCGCTTTTTCGATGATGCCGTAGACGTTCCGGAACGCGAGGACGAAGGCGACGGCGGCTGTGCAGGCTACGGTCCAGAGGACAGGTGATCCGCCGAAAACCAGGGACAGGCCCAGGCCCGAGCCGGCCGCGTTGCCGACGGAGAACATCAGGGTGATGCCAAAGACGCCAACCCCGGCCAGGACGCCCACCGGCCTGCCCAGGTGTTCCTTGATGGATGTGATCAGGGAGGACGGTGTGGCGATGCCGAGCCGGACGCTCATGTCGGTGAAGAAGATCATCAGGATGGTGGAGACGGCGATGACCCAGACCAGGGTGTAGTCGAAGCGGCTGCCGGCCTGCACCGCGGTGGTGAGGTTGCCGGGGCCGAACTGCCAGGCGCCGACGACGAAGGCGGGGCCCATCAGGGCCAAGTAGCCCAGGAAGGTGCGGCGCTTTGGTGTGGTGGCGGCGGGCTGGTTTCCTTGCTGGGTTGCCATCTGTTCTTCCCTGTGACCTGTGCGGGTGATGGTCTTATTCTGCTCGCGCATCGGCGAGTCCTCCTTATACAGCAACGGTGCTGGGGGTCGTCGTTGACCGGGGTGGAGTGTAAAGAGTTTTGGCTACGGGTGGCGGGCAGTGCCCGCCACCCGTATGGATCCTTGGTTGCCCCTGTGGGGCCGGGGATCAGACGGCAGCGGTGGCGGAGACCTTGCCGATGTTTGCGGCGGCGAAGGCTTCCGCGATTTCGGTGTTGGCGCCCGCGGGCAGGGGCAGGAGCGGAGTGCGCACTGTGGCGTGGTCCAGAATGCCGCGGTTCACGAGGCCCCACTTCAAGGCGACGGTGCCCTCCATGTGGGACCCGCGGTGGTAAACGTTCTGGGTCACCGGCAGCAGCCGCTGATGAATTGCGTGGGCACGCTTGTAGTCCTGCGCTTTGCCGGCTTCGATCAGTTCGACGAGCAGTTCGGGGGCGATGTTGCCGTAGCCGACGAGCAGACCGTCGACATCGAACATGGTCGGCAGCAGGTACTCGTCATGGCAGGACAGTATCTGCAGCTCGGGGTACGCGGCGCGCAGCGCGGGGATCTCGGTGTACCACCGGCGCATGTTCCGGACACCGTTCTTCGTGGCAAAGACGCCCTCCTGGCCGGCGATCTCCAGCTGAGTGTCGAGGTCGTAGGTGGCCTTGGTGTTGTCGGGGTACTGGAAGAGGATCAGCGGCAGGCCGGACTCTTCGTAGATCTCCTGGTAGCGCGACTGTGGGGCACCCTTCTGGTAGCCGAAGCGCAGCCACCCGTGCGAGGGGTAGACAAGACCAGCTGACGCGCCGGCCTCAACGGCCTTCTTGGCCTCGAGGGCCGCGGTCTTGTTGCCCTCCTTCGTGATGCCCGCCACGACCGGTACACGGCCGTCGGTGGACGCCACGAACGCGCGGATAACGTCCAGCTGCTCCTCTTCGGTAAGGAACGTGCCTTCGCCGGCGTGCCCCAGAACGACGAGGCTCTTCACGCCCTCAATCGATCCGAGCCACGAACCCAGACGCTGGATCGCAGCGAAGTCGACAGCGCCATCTTCGGTGAACGGGGTGACGGGAGCGGGGCTGAGGCCGCGGAGATCGAGTGTCATTTCTTCTACCTTCTTGTCTTCTTCGATGGTCGGCAGTCCCGCTGTTTGTGAAAACGTTTGCGGGAACGTTTTCAAGTTTGCAACGTGGTCCAGGTCACTGTCAAGAGAACGTTTTCATCCGGGAGGAAATAGAGTGTCTTTCAGGACAATCCCTGCAGAGGAGCATCGCTATGGAACCCGCAGGCGCAGCCGCGAACGTCACCCTTAAGGACGTTGCCGCGGCCAGTGGAGTGAGCATCTCCACCGCCAGCCGCGCACTCGACGAACGCGGCACAGCTTCCAGGTCCGCGGCCGCCGCGCACGTCCGCAAGGTCGCGGAGGAACTGGGCTACCGCCGCAACTCGTTTGCCTCGAGCCTGCGCCGGGGCGAGACACGCACCTTGGGCGTCCTGGTGCCGCGCCTGAGCGACACGGTGATGGCCCTGATGTTCGAAGAGCTGGAACGCGCCGCCGCGGACCGCGGCTACTTTGCCATGGTCGCCACCAGCGGAGACGAGCCGGACGACGAGCGGCGCGCCGCCGAAACCCTGCTGGACCGCAATGTGGACGGTCTGATCCTGGCCACCGCCCGTCTGGATGACGAGCTGCCCCGCCTCCTGCGCCAGCGCCGGGTGGCCCACGTACTAGTGCTTCGCACAGACGGGGTCAGTCCGTCCGCACTGGGAGACGACGATACCGGCGGTTACCTGGCCGTGCGGCACCTGATTGATCTCGGGCACCGGGACATCGCCGTCGTCACGGGGCCGTCTTTCACGTCCACAGCGAATGCACGTTTGGCGGGCGCCCGGAGGGCCATGCAGGAAGCCGGCATTGAACTGCCGGAAAAGTGGAGCCTCGCCGCCGGCTACGGCATCGAAAACGGCTTCTCCGCCGGAGAGTCGCTGCTGAGCGGAGACGCCGCGGAACGCCCCACTGCGATTTTCGCCGCGAACGACAACATCGCCATGGGCATCATGGCCGCTGCCCACCGCTACCGGCTGAGCATCGGAGGGGACCTGTCGCTGGTCGGATACAACGACATCCCCCTGGCGTCCCGGCTTCCTACCCCGCTGACCTCGGTCCGGGTTCCGCTGGCCCAGATCGCCAGGACCGCCATCGATCTCATCATCGATCCGGACAAGGAGCCGCGGGTGAGCAGGTCCATGCCCACCCTCATTCCCCGCGAGTCCAGTGGACATCCCCGGGCGTAGCGGCCGGCCATGAAGGCCATCGTGGTCGGGGCGGGCATCGCCGGGCTCGTCGTGGCCCGGCAATTGGGCCTTGCGGGCTGGGATGTCGTGGTCCTGGAAAAGTCGGACGGACCCCGTCCGGACGGTTACATGATGGATTTCTTTGGCCCCGGAGTGGAGGCGGCAGAGGCGATTGGGCTCTACCCGCGGCTGGCGGCGGCCGCGTACCGCGTGGAGGCGGCCGAGTACGCGGACGTGGACGGGCATCCCACTGCACGCCTGGACTATGCGAAGTTTTCCCGCCTTGCCGGCGGAAAGGTCCTCACGCTCATGCGCCCCGACATGGAACATGCCGCGTTGGCCGCACTCGACGACGTCCCGCCGGGCCGCGTCCGGGTCCGCTACGGCACACGCGTTTCCCGCACGTGGACCAATGACGACGGCGGGCATGTGTGGGTCAGCGGCCCAGAGAACACCGTGCTGGACGGAGACGTCCTCATCGGGGCCGACGGCATCCACTCCGAGGTCCGCGCCGGCGTGTTCGGCCCGGAAAGTGCCTACCTGCGTCCCTTGGGCATGCGCGCCGCCGCGTTCGTGGTCACCGATGCCGGCCTCAATGAGCGCTTTCGGAACCGGTTCGTGCTGACCGACAGCATCGGCCGGACGGCCGGGATCTACGGGCTCCGGGCCGACGAGGTGGCAGCATTCCTCGTCTACCGGGACGGGCCTTTGCCGGACGCCGGAATACGGACAACCCAGGAACGGCTCAGCCGCGAATTCAGCGATCTGGGAACCCACATGGACAGGCTTCTGGAGCTCTGTCCGGAGCATCCGTACGACGACGTCGTCGCCCAGATCGTCATGCCTTCCTGGCATAAGGGGCAGGCGGTGCTGGTGGGCGATGCCTGCGGCGCGGTTTCCCTCCTTGCCGGCCAGGGCGGATCACTTGCGGTTGCCGGGGCCACGCTCCTTGGCCAAGTCCTCGGCCCGGTGGACTCCCCGCAGGGCATCGCACCGGCGCTCGAAGCGTTCGAGCAGCGCTGGCGGCCGGTGGTCGCCACAGCGCAGGCGTCCGGGAGGCGGGCTGCCTCAACATTCCTCCCCGCCAACCGCACCCAGCGCTTCGTCCGGCGGGCGGTCATCCGGGCGACCCGCGTGCCAGGAATCGACCGGTTGGTGGCCCGGCAGGTTTTGCGGACCGTCGCCAAGTAGGGCCTTGCTAGGGAGCGGAACGCGAACCTTCGTCCGTTTGCGAGCCCGACGTCGGAACGAACCTCCAGTCGAAGGACCCGTCGGGCCGGAGCGTCATCCGGAGGAAGCCGTGAGTGTCGCTGAACCGCTTCTCGATGTACGGCGGATCGCTGGTGAATGGCCGGAGACCGATGCCTCCCGTGGAAACCTGGAACGCCGTCATGCCGTCCTCGACGCACTTGTCCTCGTTGTTCACCGGGCATGAGCGTTCGTAATTGTGCTGTGAGCCGGACAGGGTGAGCCGCACCCGGTGCTTCCACATCACGTCAATCCATGGTTTGTGCTCGGCGGCCCGTTCATGTGACTTCGTGTTCGACGTGAAGTAGGGCTCGTGGTACACGACCGCCAGGTGCTTACCCGCCGCCTTCGCCGCGGCGAGGTCGTCATCCAGCCACTTCGTCAACGCCCGGGCCTCTCCCTGGTTGTACCGCCAGTGCGCGGACGACAGGAAGGCGAAGTGCCAGTTCCCGAAGTCCTTCGAGTACGGTTTCCCGTTCCTGATGAACCCGCGCTCCTTGTTGATGGCGGCCTTGTCCGCGTTGCCCGGGCACTGGCCGTTCATGAAGTTATCGAGGTCTTCGTTCCGCCCGGGTTCCCAGTCATGGTTGGGTGCGGACACCCAGTACAACTTGGGTTTCGTTCCACCCCAAAGCGGCGTCCAGTAGTCCACATAGTCCTTGCAGTACGCGGTGTCGTACTGGAAGTCGCCGAGCCCCATGAACGCGTCAATCTCGTTGTTCTCCACCAGTTTGGTGATGGCCGCACCGTTCCGTCCGGAGGGGCTGTCCGGATCGGTCGTCCTTGGGCCGTTCATGTCGCCGACAGCAGCGATCCTCACGTCACCCTCGTGGACGGCGGTCTGGGTGGGAGCCGGTGGCGTGGCGAGGGTCGTCGTCGGTTCCGGCGCAACGGTGCCATTCCCGCCGCCGAACGCGAGGAAAAGGGCCCAGAGACCGGCTGCGCCCAGGAGGACAGCGGCGACTACAGCGATGACAACACGGTTGCGACGCATGGGGCGTGCCTCCCGTCGTAGGGTGCGGAGTATTTTACTCCGGGCGACTGGGGTCCACCCGGTACATCTGGCTTCGAGTGTAGAACAGCCCGTACTGCGCCGGAGCGCCACCACGGCAACGTTCCACTGTTTTCCCAACCTTGCGCGCGTACGCTCCTGTGAGCTTGTGAAGTCGCGGCCCTACGACAGGAGAGGTGCCATGAAGAAGACAGCACTCGGAGTTCTGGCGCTGGCCGGAACCCTCTGCGTCCAGCTCGCCACCGCTGCGCCAAGCACCGCGTCGGAGCGGCCGGTCACCACGAAAACCGTCACGAAAGGGGAGGGGCTGACCGCGGAATTCGACCGCACGGACGGCTGCATCCAGACGAGGGTCAGCATGTTCGGCAGCGTCTTCACGGTCCGCGGATCGGCGGCGTCCGAGAAGCTGGGCGTTGTGTCTGTCACGCAGACTGATATCTGCACTTTCACAACACTAATTAATGGTTTCGCGGAGGCGGAGGCCCTGGATCTGCGTGTCCGGGACGCCCTGGCCAGGGGGCATCTAAAGATGTCGATGGAATTCACGGACTTTGCCGACTCCGACAACCCGGCAGTTCTGCCGATGACGGTCAACGTGTCCTTCCGGGCTACCGCTCCGGCCACCGCGACTTCCGCAAAATCCAAATCCATGTCAGAGGGCATCCGCTTTGTCTCGTCGAGAGGTACAAAGAGCCGGCCGGTCGCTGTTAAAGGCACCGTAACCCTCGGGGCTCAAAAGGTGGTTGCGCCGGATATCCCGTCGTACTTCGCGACCATAGGCTCGGTCATCACCAAAGAGAAGACGGTCACCCGGTGATTGGGCGTGCAGAAATCCCGGTCCGGTCAGCCAAACAGCCTAGGACAGCACCAGCCACACCCCGATCGCTCCCAGTGCAAAGCACGCTCCGGCGGTCCACAGGATGGCAGCGATGCCTGGCGCCAGCCGCCCCTCCCTGATCCCCTCGGCGCTCCGCCGGTAGCGCCGCCGCTGCGTGAGATAAATGGCGGTGCCCGCTGCGACGGTAAGGCCGAACATGGCCAGCACGAACGGCCCCTGCTCCGGAATCCACCGCAGGCAGATGGCACTCGCGGCAATCAGCGTCAGGACCGTCCGGCCCCAGGCGAGCGCGGTGCGCTCGGGCTGGAGCCCCGGGTCACCATGGAGGGGACCGTCGTCAGGCAGGGGAGCGGTGGCCGGGTTTTCGGGCATGGGTCAGGCAAGAACGACGACGGCGATCACCACGCCTGCTGCGACGGCGCAGCCGGCGGCGAGCAGCGGGCCGATCAGGGGCAGCGGCAGGGGACGCTTCGAGCGGAGGCTGGCCTCCACCCGCAGCCAGCGAATGGCGGAGCCGGCGCTGAGCAGCATGCCCAGCAGAAGGAGCAGGACGGCCAGTCCGCGGCGGACGGGCTCCGGGAAGATATCGGTGGTGAAGGCCTCCACCGCAATGCCGCCGGCGAGGAGTGCCAGCGAGGTGCGGATCCACGCCAGGAACGTGCGCTCGTTGGCCAGGGTGAACCGCGGGTCCGGCTCAGTGCCACCGGGCAGGAGCTTTTCGGCGAACCGGCTCCTGCGCGGATCGGGACCGGATGGCGAAGGCTGGGTGGACGGCACGGTCACAGTCTAGCCAGTGCTGTTTTCGGGCTAGGCGGCCCACGCAGGGGAGAGTAGATTACGAATGCCGTTCAGCCGGCGGCCGAAGGGGATAGGAGTGCCGTAATGGGGCGGTATGTACAGGCCGGGGACCTGGACATCTGGACGGAACAGGTCGGCGAGGGGCCGGATGTGCTGCTGATCGGCGGGCTGGGGGACACTGTTGAGTCCTGGCAGTTCCAGCTGGACGGGCTGGCCAACCGGTACCGGATGACAGCGTTTGATAACCGGGGTGCGGGGCGCACTTCCATGCCGGAGGGGCAGCCCACAGTTGCGGCGATGGCGGACGATGCGGCCGCAGTGCTGCGGGGCCTCAGCGTCTCTCCGGCGCATGTGGCAGGGTTCTCTGGCGGCAGCATCATCGCCCAGGAGTTAACACTGCGGCATCCAGAGCTGGTACGAAGCCTGGTGCTGCAGAGCACCTGGCCCGCAATGGATGAGTACATGAAGACGCTCTGCCGGTCCATCCGCTGGCAGGCCACGCTGGCACCGGACGAACGCGCCTTCCTGGAGTTCTTCTTCCTGCTGGTCTATACGCCCCGGGCTCACAACAGCGGAATGGTCAGCCAAATCATCGATGACGCGCTCGCATTCCCGTACCAGCAGTCCACCGGGGACTTCCTGAAGTTCCTGGACGCGTTCGTGGTCCACGAGACGGCAAGCCGGTTGGGGCAGATCAAAGCGCCCACCTTGGTCCTCGCCGGCGGAGTGGACCCGATGAGCCGGCCGGAACTGGGTGAGGCCGTTGCCCGCCGCATACCGGGCGCGCAATTCGAGGTGATGCCGGAGGAATCCCACCAGCCCTTTCAGGAGATCCCGGAGGTCTGGAATGCACGCGTGGACGAGTTCTGGCGGCAGCTCATTGGCTAACGACACCGGCAGCAACAGGTTAGGGCGCTGGCACTGTTCTTTACGCTTTCACGAAATTCTTTTCACAGATATGTAAAGGCAGTTGACGTGCCCTTATGATGCCTGCAGGGGCACAACGGGGGAAGATGACCCGCCTCCGGGAACCCCAGCCCTCGGCCGGCAGGCCGGAACCCAGAGGAGTGCCATTGGTTGATTTCCCGTTTCCCGCCGATGACAGTTGGCCAGGCGACAACCGGCCTGGTTCAGAGGTTCCGCTGATGCGGGAGCAGGCTTACGAAATCATCGACGCCGTCCTGGCGGGCACGGATCCTGACGGCGCCGAAGCCCGGGACCGGCTGCGGGAGCATGTGGCAGCGCATCCCGGAAACCCGGAGGCAGCACTCCACGAGCACCTGGTCTTCACCCGCTCGCTGGCGCGGCAGGCCAGCAAGCGGCCCACCGCCGGCAAACAGCCTGCGGATCCCGCCGGCGTGCACAACGAAGCCGAAGGTAACGGACACGCGGCCATCGAGGCGGTTCTGCACGCTGGCATGCTCGTCACGGCCTTCCAGCCCATCCACGACCTCGGCCGCGGCGGTGTCATCGGCGCAGAAGCCCTGACGCGGTTTGTGTGGGAGCAGGACAGCCAGAGTGCAGGTTCCTGGTTCAGGAATGCCGCCGCCGCCGGGCTGGGCGCGGACTTGGAGTTCTCAGCGCTGCAGACGGCGGTGGCCGCTGCGCAGGATCTGCCGCACCACCTCATTGTGGCCCTGAACCTCTCCCCGGCCGTATGCCTGGATCCGCGGTTGCCGGGACTCCTGGAACACGCGCCTCTGGAACTGTCCCGGATCATGCTGGAACTCACCGAACCGCTGCAGCCCGGCGAATTGGACCCGCTGCTGGACGTTCTGACGCCGCTGCGCAGATCCGGCATGGGGCTGGCGGTGGATGAGGCCGGCACGAACGCTGCCTCAATGCGCCACATCCGTTCCCTTCGGCCCGACGTCATCAAAATCGGCCGCGGCCTGGTCGCAGGTATCGACGCCGACCCAAGCAGTCAGTACCTGGTGGCCGACCTCGTCGAATTCGGACGCCGGACAGGAGCGGCCCTGGCTGCAGTGGGAATCGAAACCCCCGCCGAGCTTGCCGTCCTGACCCGGCTGGCAGTGGCCGCCGGGCAAGGCCACTTGCTGGGAAGGCCCACCATCAACGTGAAGGAATGGGCCACCTGGGCCGGTCATGCAGCACCGGAAGCGCGCAGCGCGCATGGAAGGCACGCGGCAGGGCACCCACCAGAGCAGGCCGGGAACCAGCGTTAGCCCGCCAGCGTCAGCCCAGTCGCGCGGCGTTTCCCAGAAAACAGCTGGCGGCCGCTCCCTGCTTCGGGAACGGCCGCCATACGTGTGGACCCCGGAGTCAGAGTTCGACGACTTCGAATTCGAGGAGGTCGGCGCCGGTCGCCACGGGGGAGCGGTCGCCGCCGCCGTGGACCTCGCCAGCCTGGCCGGTCCGCCAGTTCTGGAAGTCCTCTTCCGTGGACCAGGTGGTGACCACAAAGTAGCGGTCGTCGCCCTTGACCGGGCGGAGCAGCTGGAAGCCTTCGAATCCGGGCTGGCCGTCGACGGCGTGTGCCCGGGCGGCGAAGCGCTGCTCAAGCTCGGCGCCCTTGCCTTCGGGCACGTGGATGGCGTTGATCTTCACAACAGACATGGTGTTCCTTTCATGGGTGGTACTTGGACGAAGCAGCAGGGCAGCGTTCACCGGGTCTCCGGGGTCCGCTGGAGGAGTTCGGCCCTGGCTTTCACAGCCTGGAGGTAACGTTCCAGGTCCGCGGAAGAACCGGCGAGGGGCACCCGTTGCCGGAGCTGCCCGGACAGGGGGCCGCGGAACTGATCGGTGACGAGCAGGAGGGTGCCGCCGTCGGCCGGTGTCAGGGTCCAGGTGCGTGTGGCACGGAAGAAGCCGAGGGAGTGGGACCAGGTCATCGCGCTTTCGGCTGCCAGTTGGACCGTAAAGGTGCAGTGGTGCTGGCCGTCGCTGCTGCTGACGGTGACGTGCGAGCCGTCCCGGACGTCGCCGTCGCGGTGCACCATCCCGGAATCCCACACCTCAAGGTTGCTCGCATCGGTCAACACACCCAGGAGGGATGCAGGGCTGGCCGCCACTAACTCCGTGGCCTCGAAAATTAGCACTCACTCAGGGTACTGTCCGGAGCCGGGTTGCGGGAGGACCAATCTGTCCTCCCCATCACCACGTGTTAAGACGCCGTCGCGCGGACGACGCGCATGTCCGGTACGCCCACCATGGTCATGGGGCGCGCCGGTTCGTTCTCGAGTTTGAGGGTCACCAGGCCGGCGTCGTCCCGCTGGGCGGCCTTGACGCGCAGGGGGACGCCCCCGACCGTCACCACGTCGCCGGCGCGCACGGCCTTGAGCTGCACCGTGTCTTCGATTGTGTTCTTGATAATTGCTGCCCGCCAAATCGGCCCTGGCGCGGATGCCACGGCAGGGAAAAGTGATTCCGCCAACGGGCTGCTTCATCGCGCGGCGAACCCAGTTCATCCGCAACGGCCACAGCATGTCAAGCCGTGTGCCAGCGTTAGCGCTGCTGCGCCGCCCATTCCGCGACCCGGGATCCTGCCCGTTCCCGGCAAAGGTTGGGGATCAGCGGATCAGCGGATCAGCCACCGGTGGGCAGGATGTTGTGGTTGTAGCGGAACACGTTCTGCGGGTCATAGCGGTTTTTGACGGCCACGAGACGCCGGTACTTGTCCTGCCCGTAGGACCGGCGCGCCGCCTCAATATCCTGCTGCCCGAGTTCGGCACCCAGGAAGTTGACGTATTCGCCGTGCTCCGAGAACGGCTGCATCACGGCGTATGCCTTGCGGGCGAAGGCAGTGAGCCGGGCGTCCTCGGAGGCGTCTTTCCAGAACCCGTAAACGTTGAGCCAGAAGCGCGCGGACCGGTTCGGGAACGCCGTGGCTTCCTCCGGTACCCGTCCGAAGGCGCCTTCCAAGTGGTGGATGTCGATCCCGGTCCCTTGCCAGGTCACTTCGGAGGCGAAGCTGAGCAGCGCGCTCACCACCTCCTCGTCCAGGCGGGAGAACGAAACATTCTTCCAGTAGCCCCGTGCGCCCTTGGGGAACACGGTGTCCATGGCGCTTTGCCAGTCCAGCCACGACGTAGTACCTATTTCGTGTTCGTCGGGCGGAGCCTGGACCCTTAGCTGTTCAACGAGGCCCAGGCCGGTCTGGTGGTCCCCGGACGCCCAGGCGAATCCAATCAGCATCCACGGCTCGTCGCCCATCCCGAACTCCGGCGGCAGAACCAGGAAGGAGATGATCGGGTTCATCTGCTCAGGCAGATTACGGGTCCAGGCTGCGAACGCCACGAGGGCGTTCCGCCAATGCGGTGGCCGGTAGAAGAGGTTTCCGCACAGCGGTGTTGCCGGCAGCGGGTGGGCGCGGAACGTGAAGGAGGAGACCACGCCGAAGTTCCCGCCGCCGCCGCGCAGTCCCCAAAACAGGTCGGTATTGTCCCGTCTGCTGGCCTGCAGATGCTCTCCGTCGACAGTTACGACGTCCGCAGCGTCCAGGCTGTCCAGGCTTAGCCCGTAGGTGCGCGTCAGCCAGCCGACGCCGCCGCCCAGGGTGAGGCCGGCCACTCCCGTTCCGCTGATCACCCCGAGGGGAACAGCCATGCCGTGGGCCGCCGTCGCCCGGTCCACATCTGCCAGCGTCGCGCCGGGCTGCACCGTGACGAGCCCCTTGCGGGCGTCGACCTTCACATTCCGTAGCTGTCCCAGATCCAGGACGAGGCCGCCCTCAACAGTGCCGTGCCCGGCGATGTTGTGCCCGCCGCCGCGGACAGCCAGCGGAAGTCCGCTGCGCTGTGCGGCGTGGAGCGCCACGTCTATATCTGAGACAGCGCCCGCGCGGGCGACGGCGAGGGGACGGACATTCACCATGCCGTTCCATACCGCCCGGGCTTCGTCGTAGAGCGGATCCTGTGGCTCGATCAGCTCTCCCGACAGCCGGCGGCGTAACTCGTGCAGCGTCTGTTCGATTTCACGTTCGGGGCTTTTTTGATGAACTGTAGCCATCGGTGGTGCTTCCGGGTCAAAGGGTGCAGCCCTTGGTCAATATTGTGCGAACGCGGCCGGACTCACCGCGTTCCGATGGTCACCCGGGGTGGTTTCTCAGAGATGGAACACCGGCGCCGTCCCGGAGAAATCATTCGGGAACCTTTTGTGATGTCCCGAGTTTAAAGTGGCGGCCTGCGCCCGGCAACAGCGTTTTTGTTCGCTGCTGGGTGGCACTAGGAGCCCTGCCGGAGCAGACTTTCGAGTTCGGCATCGTCCATGTTGGCTGCATCCCGGAGGGAGGCCGGCCCTGCTCCGCACCGGATGGCTTTGCGTACTGCGTCCGCCAGTATCTCCTGCGCATGGTCAAGCTCCCACCGCAGTGATTCCAGCCGGGCGGACATCAGGCGGACAGCGTTTAGGGGATCCGTTTCCTCGGTAGTGGCCGCGGCCATCCGGAAGCCGCAGGCGCAAACCCACTCGGCATTCGCGGGCTCTTCCACGGCCCAGGGGAGCCGCGGAAGGATCGGGCCCGAGGCCAGGGTCATGCCGGTTCCGCAGTGTACCGGCGTCTCGGGGAGTTCGACGGCGAACCCGGCCGGGAATTCTTCGAACACCATACCCGGCGCGAAGTCCTTCGACTTGACGCTGGTGGGTTCCAGTACTTCGGTCATCGTTGCCCCAATGCATCTAGTTAGAAATAAATGTATCTTGGTTAACTAGTTATATAACGCATCGGAACTGGAAGTCCACTCTTTCCTTTGGATCAGGCGTCGATGGCATCCACGGCGTCGCGCATGCGGTGGAGGAAGTCGACGACGATGCCCGCCTCGTCCGCCGACAGGGATGACGCCACCTCCATCATGCGCCGATGCATCAGCCCGAGGGTGTGCCGGACTTCGTCGTCGGACCCCTGGGTGGGCCTGAGGATCAGCGCCCGGCGGTCGGTGGGGTGGGGTTCGCGGCGCACATGGCCGCTCTTGACCAGTCGGTCCACGAGGGTGGTGGTGGAAGCTGACGTGACGCCCAGGCGGGCGCCGAGTTCCTTCGGCCCCACGGTCTTGCCCGCAGCCTCCGCCTGGAGGAGGTATCGCAAGGCCAGGAGGTCGGTTTCGCCCATGCCCATCGAAGTGCGGGTGCGCCGCCGCATGGCGGCCTCGGACGCGCGGTAGTCCCGCAGGGCGTTAAGTACCCCTACTGCCCCTGCCTGGTGCTCCGTGTCCTGTTCATACCAGTAGCCGTTGGTTTTGGGCCCCTGCATCTTCCCGATCCTTCGATAGACGTAAATCTTGATTGTCTAGTTATCTATCCTAGGCCACGAGCGGGAGTTGATGGCACAAGGAAAGGGCCACGGCTGCAGCCGCGGCCCTTCCTGTGACGCCAGAGTTGCTAGCGCCGGGTCTCGTCCAACTCGTCGGTGTCGATGCGTTCCTTGCGGACCTCTTCGGTGACGGTTTCCTGCTCGGTGACGGTGTCCTTGTCCAGGCGGACCCGCTCGACTGGAACGGTTTCCTTATCAACGACGGGACGTTCCTCGTGGAGGATGACTTCGTGTTCTTCCTCGCTGATGTCCGGTCCGCGGAGGGCGGCGTCGCGGTTGGCGTCCGTGATCGGCTCACGCTCCACCCTGACCTCTTCGCGCTGGACCGGGACTGTCTTGGTGACGTTCTCGGTGGTGACGTACTTGCGCAGCCGGGCCCGGCCGGTTGCCTGCCGTTCGGTGCCGACGTTCAGGCGCTCCTCGGAGCGGGTCATCGCGTCATCGGTCGTGGGTCCGGAGGTGTCGTGGCCTACCGTTCCGCGCGCATCGTATTCCCGGTCCGCGCTCGTGTCCGTGGTGTCCCTGTAGCCGCCGGCGATGGTGGTGTCCCTGTCGTCCCGGCCGGTGGTGGTGTCCGTGTAGGTGCGCTGGCCGCCGCCGTTGAGGCTGTAGTGCTGGTAGAGCCTGTCTTCCTCGGCCGGATCCAGGTGTCCGTCCGGGTCCACGCCCGGGGCGTCCTTGACCTGGTCCTTGGTGTAGGGGACCACGATGTCATCGCCGTCCACCCGTGCTCCCTCGAGCGGAACGAAGGATTCGCGGGTGCCGAACAGGCCGGTCTTGACCGTGACCCAGGTGGGCTGGCCGCCGTTGTCGTCAGCGTAGACCTGGCCCACGCCGCCGATCTTGTCCCCGTCGGTGCCCACGACGTTGCCGTGGCCGGCGAGCAGTCGGTCGATATGTTCGTTGGTGATCATGGTTGCTCCTTTGGTCCTTGGTCCAGCTTCTTGTGCAGACGTTCTACGTACACCGGAACGGCGCGCTGCGCCTCCGATGTCACAGGAGATGAGGGGATCGCCCTGCCGGAGTTTTCGCTCCGAGCCACCAACACTAGCCACAGGCCGGGAAAGAAAGCAAGCATACTTACCAATTTTGCTCGACGGGATTTTGTGGCCGGTCATGCCGTACCGGCGGATCGCGGAGCGCATTGCCGCCAGCGAGCTCAAAGACGACGGCGGGAGAGGCCGAAACGAGGAGGTCATTTTCTGAATCCCTGGAGGGCTGCAGACTACGCTGCCGGCCACAGGGCAGAGCTCCAACGTTGACGTGAATCAAGGCGATACGGGCGAAGGAATCGAGCTTCCCGGGGCCGGCCGATGGGGTAACGGGTCGTATCTCATTACGGCCGATCATCCGGAGAAACGCAAGAAGCTGCGACTGTCGGCACAGCTTCCAATCAAGAGTTAGCTCTTGCCTGTGGGCTTTTGCCACTGTCGAACCCCCTTATGGCGGGGCGAGCGGCGGACTGGTTGAGGAGCCAGGACCCTGAATGGGCCATGTGGACCGCCGCCACCCCTGGAACAAGTTTCTGATCTTGTCCTTGGAAGGACCATGGCGTTCCTTGGGATCCTCGACTCATAGCTCCGACGTCTTCCAGGCGGAAGGCGGGCCACCCCTGAGGGCGGTACCCTTGCTGCACGTCCGCCAGGTCGGTGGCTAGGGCCGCCATTGCCCGCGTGGGCGGAGCTGGGTCTTCTGCCGGGTCCCCAAATAATCGATTCAGCGCCGCAGCACGTCCCGCTGTGTGACATGCCTGGGCCAACCGGAAGGGCTGGCCAATGTCCCTTTGTTTTTCGTTATTGACGGCCATTTTCGACCGGCGTAAACCATGCCGTATCAGCTCATTTGCCGCCGTCACTGGACGGCGGCCAATTGTAAGGAGAGGGCCATGGCTGTGGCTGTCATTATGGAATTCACTGGCGCCACGCTTGCGCAGTACGACCAGGTCATCGAAAAGATGGGCCTCACCCGCGGCGGGCCCGGCCCGGAGGGGGCGCTGTCCCACTGGGTGACGGAAACGGATAACGGATTACTCGTCACGGATCTCTGGAAGACCCGGGAACAGTACGACGCGTTCGCCAGGGACCAGATTGGCCCCTACACGAAGGAGGTCGGAGTCCCGGAGGCGCCGAAGATCACCTATTACGACGCCCACAACTACTTCACCCCAGGCTCGGACGCCTGACTGCCCCGGCTGCGCGCGGAACCGACGACGGAGCTGGGCGACAGCCGGTTCGGGGCTAGTTGCTGGCGAGTGCACGGGCTCGGGGTGCTCTTGGGCACCCCTCGGACCCGAGAATCAGCAAGCCCAGGACAAAACCGGCCCGCCTACGCTATGACAGCCGTCACCGGGACGGCACTTCTCATTGGCGAGGCATCACGGTTGAACCGTTCAAGCGCCGTGCCCGTGACCGATGTCGGCCAAGGATCTGCGCCGATAGCGGGCTGCAGCCACCCCGCCAGAGACCGCCTGTCTGCAGAACTCAGCAAAGAACTGCAACCGACAATGCGGAGTTCGCCGCCGATGGGCAATCCAGCCAAAATCTAGGTGGGTCGCTCTATCGGGCCAATCACCGCTACACACACCAACGCAATTACGGCGTCGGCATCAGACCTCGGGAGGAGTGCAGATATGTCCGCCGACGTCCATAGGGTTACCACAGAGCGGGCATATGGGACGTCCGGCGCCTACTACCTCACGTGTGCGCTTGGCGAAGGCGCGGGCGGCGCCTACCGGCATCCGCACCAACAGCATTTCGGGTACGTCATTGCCGTCCTGATCAAGGGATTCGCCGTTGTCACCAGCGTCGACATCGGTGATGGGGTAAGCCTCTATGACCACATGCGCCGTCGTCGGATCCCACCCTAGGCTCATTGCGCCGGTTCGAAACTGCTCCTCAACGGCCTCCAGCGGATCATTGTCGACCAATTCGATGGGAGTCCCGGTTGGAACACTGAAGCGGTTGCCTTCGACGGTGATGAGCTGATCGAGAATCTCGTCAATTTTCTCGGCGAGCAGAGCGGATTGCTGCTTCTCCAGAGCGATAGAAACAATTTCCGTCCCTGCGCGTACCTGCAGATAGAACGTGCGCGCGCCCGGAACGCCGACGGTGCCGATGACGACGCGATCGGGCCAGACAAACTCGTGAACACGTGTAGGCATGGCAGTAGTTTAGGCGGCAGGAGGTTTGCCTGGAACGCGATCCTGCGGGCGGTAAACGCTCCGCAATTCTTCGTGGACGCGCCCCTCCGGGTATTTCCCTTCAGCCGACAGGACACGGGTTCGTTTTTCGCGGCCACGCCGGCGCTGATTCTGGGTGCGGGGCCATTGTGCGCAGCGACGGCGGATCATGATCGCCATCTTCGATTCTGATGAGCGCGGGAAACACCACCGATCATAAGTATGCTTGCTAATCTGTGCGGTGTGTGGCTATGTAGATCAGAAGCAGCTCGGGGCCTCTGACGGGGCGTCCCGCGGCTACGAATCCAGTCAATGCTTCACTGATCCAACCAGGAGGTTCTCTTGCGTACTGAGGTAGAAACGAGCCGTGCAGCCCAGGCCCGGCAGCTCCAAGATGCTCTCGTTCTGCGCCTTGCGAAGGGCAGGGAATGGGCGACGCCCGGCATCGAAGCGGCGTTGCGACGCATGCTGACCGGCATAGACAGCGGATTGGAAGCCGCGTCTCCCCGCTTGCAGGCGAGCCTGCGCACGCTGGCCGACGAGCTCGCCGGGGGAGTGGAAGCTGCAACGCCGCGGGTTCATGAGAGGATAACGCGGCTCATCCCCGAAGCGGCCATCCCGGCTCGGGCCGTCCCACCTGTCAAACCAGCCCGGAAGGCTTGGCTGGTTGCCGCAGTCGCCGCGGCGACAATTACCGCCGGTGTCGGCCTCTGGCAGGCAATCCGTTCACCCGAGCAGGAGTCCGCTAACGAACGGACAGGCGCGGCTCAGCCGGCCCGAGCTGAGCAAGTGGACATCAACCAACTGTCGTAGCCATTTACAAACCCTGAGGGTTCTGGATGCTTCACCGCAAGCAACATGAGGGGCCACATAGCAGTGGCCCCTCATGGCACAAAAGTCGCATAACCCTTGGGAAACGAGACGTCGCAACGAGTGAAATGCCAGCTGAACCGGCGGGACAACCCCGGCGGGATGCCGTTGCCCGAACCAGTCATGTCCTCAGAATTGGCCTCTAATGGGCGGGGCCACCGCTGTGCGCGCTAAAAGCCGAGCAGGTGAGCTGCCAGCGCATACATCCCCCACAACCCAGCCGCTAAAAGGACGCCCAGATAGGCCAGGACCAGCCTGGTATCGCGGAGGAAGCACTTCGACTTCGTCAGGCCCCGCCGTCGAGCTTTCCAATAGCCCGCGAAGCCGACGGCCGCGAACACTGCCACTGCCACCGGACCCGCTGCCCAGCCGAGCAGGGCAACGGTAGCGAAGATGCACAGGCGCAGTGGATCAAAGGGCGGCGGGGACTGCGGATCCGTTTCAGGGTCAGGCTTATGTCCATGCCGGCCTGGGCGTTTGGCGCGCACCAGCTGCGAGGGCAATGGCCCGGCGGCAACGCGCCGGGCATCAGAAGCAGAATCCATCGTTCCTACCTGCCGCTGACTCAGACCTGGCGGACCGGGAGAAGCTCCCGGCCTGTGGCTGTGCTCATTCGTTGCCTGGCCAGGGCCGGCCATGCCTGGACGGCACAGAAGGGAGCGCACTGGTGATCGCCGGCGTCGCTCTTTGTGCCTACGTGGACGCAACATTGGGTGAGCCGTTCCTCGATCATCGTGGACATGTCCATGAAGGGCTTGACCATGATGCGGGTGATCCGTTCGCCGAGGAGCCTGCGCAGCCGCTGCTGCTGCCCCGGCAGCTTGCCGGCAGCCAGTGTGGTGAGCGTGCCGATGCCGAGGTCGCACTGGGTGCAGATGTTCTTCCAAAGGTCCATTGTCCGCGGGTGGGACAGCGAGGCCTGCTCGCTGAGCAGGTCCAGCAGGGAGGACTTCATGAGGGTGCGCAGCTCGAGCGGGATCGCGCTGTCGGCAATGCGGTTGGCGATGCTGTCGGGATTTAGTTCCAGCCAGGCGAGCAACTGGTCGTGCCCGATGAGGGCAGTCAGCGAACGCCAGACCCCGGCGTCGTCCTTCAGCATGTAGCCCACGGACGCGCAATGCGGATGGGAGCAGGGGAGTGCTGTCAGGTCGTGCCATGAGACCACCCCTCCGGTTTGCTCCGCGAGCCGTTCCAGCACGCCTGTGTGGGTGAGCCTGTCGGTGGGATCAATGCCGTGGCCCCTCCCTGACTCGAACACCGGCTGCAGCGCAACCCCACCCACGAACGGGGTTTCCAATGCCCTCATGACGACGGCGCCCACCTCACCGTCGTTGACGCCGAGTGCCGCTGTCATGGTCAGGGTGGTGAAAACGCCCGCCTCGGACAGGCGGGCGATGGCCATGTCCTTGAAACGGGTAAGGTCTCCGCCCCGGTGGTGGATGGATGCTTCTTTGGACGGGCCGTCGTATTGGAGGTACACCTCCACGCGGTCCCGGTGCCTGGCCAGCAGGGCGAGGAGTTCGTCGTCGGTGGCTATGAGCATGCCGTTGCTGTTCACCATGATCCGGACGATCGGCCGGGTGACGAGTTCATCCAGCAGTTCGGCCAGCTGCGGATAGAGCGTCGGCTCGCCGCCGGAGAGCATCAGCACGTCCAGCCGCCCGTTTTCGCGGGCAAGCCTGGCGTCGATATTCGCCAGGATCTCGCTGAGCGGCGCGACTCCCTGCAGCTGGGGACCGGAGGCGGTGAAGCAGGTGGGGCAGCGGAGGTTGCAGTGCTCGATGACGTCCTGCAGCAGGAGGCACGTGTGCTGCGTCTGCATCGCGGGCAGCCCGTAGGCGTAGGCTTCCGGTATTTGGCGGTAATTGCCGGCCTGGTCCGGGATGTGCTGCTTGGTGGGGGCCTGCCACTTCTCCAGGTAGCGCAGGATTTCCGGTGACTCGTCGTAAAGCGTCCGGACGAGCCCGTGGTCCGGACAGCCGCGTTCGAGCCAGACCCGGTCATCGCGGACCAGCAGTACGCCGGAGAGGCGCCGCACCTGCGCGAGCGGGGGATTTGCCTCGTGGCAGTAGGGACAGAAGGCTGTGACGTACCGGTGGATGCGGTCTCCGCGCAGCGGCTGGCCGGGGCCGGGCAGCGTCTGCCGGGAAGAGAACGGTGACGTGTTCATATCTGGCCTCTCATCTGGGAGAGGGCCATGACGCAGATCCCGCCGCCGAGCAGGGTGAAGATCCCCAGACCGATCAACAGCCCCGCACCCAATCGGGATGTGCGTGGCCGGACTGCCAGAACACCGGCTATGGCGAGATACACGCCGATGGGGATGAAGACTGCAGGCCCGGCGAGGAAGGTCTTGTACCCTTCATCCGGAGCGATACCCGCTGTTGTCCCGAAGAAGAGGGCATAAAGGGCAACAGCTCCCAGCAGAATTCCGAGCAGCATGGAGCCGCGCCTTGGTTCAGAGGGCGGCTCCTCTTTTCGGGGCGGTGGCAGTGGGCTCCTGGGTTCTTCGGGGTTGTCATCGCTCATGCCGCTCTTCCTTCCACCTTCGGGCGGAGTGGTCCCCCGAATACCCGCAGCATCCGCCAGAACAGCAGGGGGAGAATCATCAAAAGGAACCATTGGGGACGGCTCATCCCCAGCCACAGCACTTCATTGCCGCGGACAAATTCGACGCCGAACCGGAACAATGCGTAGGAAGTCACGTAGCAGATGAAGAGGTCGCCAGGACGGGGCAGGCGGTCCCGATAACGCCACATGAGCGCGAATGCAGCCACGTGGAAGACGATTTCATAGGCAAAGGAAGGGTGGAGCCCTGTCTCTGGAACTCCACCCAACATCGCAGCCTGGCCGGGCGTGAGCGATATCCCCCATGCGCCCCCGGTCGGGGTGCCGGGCAATTCCGTGAGGAGACAGCCCACCCGACCCATGACCAGCGCCAAGGCGACCGCCGGTGCAAGCAGATCACCGGTGGATTCGCGGTAACCCGTCAGTCGTTTACCCAGATGGACGCCTAACCATGCGCCCACAAGCCCCGCGAGGATGCTGCGGTCGCCGTTGCCCCACCAGTCCGCCAGGGAGACCTGCCGGGAAACATCCCATGTGAGGATCCGTGAACCGATGGCCCCGAAGGCGATCGCGAAACCTGCAATGGGCCACAACCGGGGGTCCGACAGGCCGCGCCGGCGCTTTTCATAGGCGTAGAACAGCAGAGCTGCGAGGATCCCCAGCCCTAACAAGGCAGCGTGCACCAGTCCGTCTCCCGCAAAGGGAAGCCCGATCATGAGCAGAGTGTAGCAGTGCCTATTCCCGCCTCCTCCGGTCCTGCATCTGGAAATTCTCGGGAACGCTTGACCTGCGGCGTGCCGGAGGCAGCACTGCTCAGGCGGAAGCATTATTACGGCCGTGTATAACGGTCGTTGTATCTGGTAAAACGTTCGTTGTAGAGTGCTCGTATGCGGAACTTGAGGGAAGAAATCATTGCTGCGTCGGAGCATGCCTTCGACCGTCACGGGTTCACGGCGACAGGGATGGACGCGTTGACGCAGGCCGCCGAGGTTTCCACCCGGACGCTGTACAAGTATGTGGGGAATAAGAATGCGCTGATCGCGGCCGTCCTGGAGTCCCGCAGCGAGAAATTTTTCAACAGCATCAGCGCCACCACCGTGGATGGGTTGTTCGAGGATCTGGATCGCTGGATCCAGCTTGAGGGGGCCAGGGGGTGTCTCTTTTTCCGGGCCCAGGGCGAGGGGGCGGCCACCGTGCCGGAAGTGGCCGACGTTATTTCCTCGTACCGCCGGAAACTGCGCGAACTCATCGACCGGCTAGTGCGTGCAGAAATATCCAGGCAGGACCCCACGCTTGTCGGGCAGGTCCTGGTTCTCTTCGAAGGCGCTGTCACTGCCGCCTCATATCTGGGCGAAGAGGCCGTCAGTGCGGGACGGGCAGCAGCCAAAACCCTGATGGAACGCGCCCGGTAACTTCGAAGCCGCCGCGCGCCGGCCATCCTATGATTCCGCCCTCATGGGCATGCAGCAACCTACTTGAATGGAACTTAGATGCACCTGCTTACCGTGTTTTCACACCCCGTCGCCGGAACCTACCCGTCGGCTGTCCTGGAGGCCTTCCACCGCCCCTTCAAGGAAGCCGGACATACCATCGACACGCTGGACCTGCATGCCGAGGACTTTGATCCCCGCTTCACACGGGATGACCATGCCCACTTCTGGGGCGGACCCATCCCCGAGGGCATCGCTGATATGCACCGCCGCGTGGAAGCAGCCGACCGGCTCGCCTTCGTCTATCCGGTCTATTGGTGGGGCATGCCGGCGATGATGAAGGGCTGGATCGAACGGGTCTTCACCGGCGGCTGGGCCTACCAGTTCGGCGCAGGTGTCGAAGACCGCGGGACCGAGGACATTGCCGCCTCCATGCTGCCAGGTGTCCCGACCACCCTGATCGGTATCGCTGGCTCGACCAAGCGCGCCTATGACAAATACGGCTACAGCGACGCCATGCGGACCCAACTCGATGTGGGCACCTTCGCCTACTGCGGGATCACCGACGTGGAAAGCCATCTGATCTACGACGTCGAAGGCAACCACAACGCACCCAACCGCGACGCGGGACTGACCCAGGCGGAGCAGATCGCCCGGGCATTCATCTCACCTGACCGGGTGGCACGCAATGCGAAGGAAGAACATCTGAACGGCCGCCTCGCCGCAGCGCGCTAAGCGGAGCACACCCCACTTCTGGTACGCACACAACCCCTTCGCGGGACAGTTGGAATCCAAGTTGTCCGCCGCCCGGAGCCAGCAGGGGTTGGTGTACAGAGAAGCTTAGATTCTGCGTGATCCGAGGTTCTGGGTAATTGCCTTCGATGCCGTCATGAGCAGTTGTCCGATTGAATCCGTTCGGTTGATGATCCGGGATGTGGGTGCTGAGACATTCAGCACGCCCGCTATGTGGCCCATGCGATCACGAACCGGTGTTCCAATGGAGGTGAGCCCGATCTCAACCTCTTCGGACGCGATGGAGTAGCCCCTGGTTCGCTCGAGGTGGACCCTCTGCAGGAGCGCAGCCACGTTCTTCGGCGCACCGGGGGCCGACGTAGGAATTTCCATGTCGTCAGACGTGAGCGTTTCGATGTGTTCGTCGTCGAAGTCGAACATCAGTGCCCTACCCGACGCGGTGCAGTGCATGGGGGAGCGTCTTCCGACCCAGCCGCCGGCCTGGAGGGATTGCTGCGATTCTTCACGCAGCACCGTGAGTGACCGGTTGCCTTCCTGAACGGACAAAAGGGCCACTTCCCCGGTCTTGGCCACTAGGGCCTGCAGCGCGGGTCTGGCGGCCTGCACGAGCGGATAGTTGCCTGCACCGGTGGACAAGATTCGGAAGTTCCATCCCAATCGATAGGTGCGCCGGTCCGGGTCCTGTTCGACAAGGCCGCTTCGTGAGAGCGCCTTCAGCATTCGTGAAACCTGGCTGCGCTCTCTGCCCACTGCCCTGGCAAGTTCGCTGACTGAGTGTTCCCCTCCTGCCTGTCCCGGGTTTTCGAATGCCAGAAGCAGCGCGGCTACCCGTTCCGCTGCGGTATCGCCCATCCCCACACTCCTCACACTGTTGTTGCTGCAGCAACTGGTCAACAACTAAATCATGGCTTGAGCTAGCGGAAATGCGAAGTTAAGTTGCCTTCACAGCAACACCCTTACCGGAACCGGTTTCCGCGGCCGTACCTTCGATGCATTGTGGTTCGCATCACTCGAAAGGTTTAGAAAATGACGGTCCTTCAGACACAGACGTCCAACGGCCAAGTCCTGTACGGCAAGCAGTCCCAACTCGCCGTGGACAATTTCGGCACTTCCGGCCGCACGGTTGCCGATGTGCCGGCCTTTGTCCGGAACTATGCATTGGTGAAAGCCTCAGCTGCGCGGTCCAACGCCAAGCTCGGCGTCCTTGCACAGCACGTGGCGGAAGCAATTGAAACTGCGTGTGGTGAGATTATCTCGGGCGAGCACTCATCCCAGTTCCCCACTGCCCTCGTACTCGGCGGAGGTGGCACCACGACGAACATGAACTTCAATGAAGTCATCGCTGCCCGGGCCACACAGATCGCCGGTGAGCCTGTCCATGCCAACGATCACGTCAATGCCTCCCAGTCGACCAACGACACCTACCCCACAGCCATGGCGTTGACCATCCGGGAACTCTCGGAAAAGCCGCTGGAAGCTCTCACCGCTCTTGCCCAGGCCTTTGATGACAAGGCTACAGAGTACGACACGACCCAGCGTCTCGGCCGGACGTGCCTTCAGGATGCGGTCGTCCTTTCGGTGGGACAGACACACCGGTCCCATGCCACGGCTATCCGCCGGGTTGCGGAGGGGCTCCGGACCGCAACAGCCGAGCTGGATTCGATTCCGATCGGGGCCACGGTCCTGGGAACCGGCATCGGCGCACCCGAGGGCTACCGCGAGCTCTGCCTGCAGGACCTGAGCAACGCCACGGGGCGGCAGCTCACGGGATCAGAGGATTTGGTGGACGCCCTCGCGCATCTCGACCCGTACGCGGCGATCGCCTCCGCAGGTGCCCGCGCGGCGATCACGATGGCAAAAATCGCTGCAGACTTGCGGTTCCTTTCCTCCGGTCCCGGTGGAGGAATCAGCGAAGTCACCCTCCCGGCAGTCCAGGCAGGCTCATCGATCATGCCCGGCAAGATCAACCCGGTCATTCCGGAATTCGTCATGCAGCTCAGCTACCGTATCCGCGGGGCTGCCCACACCGTCGAGTGCGCTGTCGCCGCCGGCGAACTTGAGCTGAACATCATGGAACCAGTCATCGTCGACTCCATCCTGAACATCTTCGAAGACCTCACCGCTAGCGCGACCACTTTCGCCCGCAAATGCATCAAGGACCTGACCTGGGACGGCCGCCGGCTCCACGAAAACATCAACGCAGGGTTTGACAGGTGGGTCGTGATGGCCGCCGAACACGGCTACGACGCCACTACCCAGGAAGTCAAGAAGGCCCGCTCTGCCGGAACGGAGGCAACCCGATGAGCACTGCAACTGCATCAACCAAGTACGAGGACATCCCCCTCAACCGCTTCCACGCCCGTGTTGCCATTGCAGGCTCCGGCGGCCAGTTCAGCGACGGCTTCGTCCTGGGCATCATCGGCATCGTGCTCGCCTCCGCCAAGCAGGATCTGCAGCTCACTCCGCTCCTGACAGGACTCCTGGGTGCAGCCACCCTTTCCGGTCTCTTCCTCGGAGCCGTCATCACCGGGCCCATCGCGGACCGGATCGGACGCAGCCCCATCTTCCGCTTCGACATGCTCCTGATTGCGTGCCTGTCAGTCTCGCAGTTCTTCATCCAGGAAGCCTGGCAACTCCTCGCCATCCGGCTCGTCATCGGACTGGTACTGGGCGCGGACTACGTCGTCAGCAAAACTTTGGTCACCGAACACGCACCGCGCCACTTCCGCGGCAAGCTCCTCAGCATGCTCGCCGTCGCGTGGGCCGCCGGTTACGTCTTCGCCTACCTGGTCGGGTTCCTCCTCTCCGGTGTGGGAGATGAGCCGTGGCGCTTCATGCTGATCGCCAGCGCGATCCCCGAACTCATCGTCTTCGCCTTCCGGGTCGGCATCCCCGAGTCCCCGCTCTGGCTGCTGCTCAAAGGCAAGACAAAAGAGGCAGCCGCGATCGTTGCCCGCGTCGCGGGCCCCAACGTGGAAATGCCCGCCGTTCCGGCAGCCGCGGCCAGGAAGCAGTCCCGGTACGGGGAGCTCTTCAACCGCGCGTACCGTCGCCGCACGATCGTCGGGGTGGTCTTCTACGTCTGCCAGGTCATCCCCTACTTCGCACTTGGCACCTTCGCGCCGCAGATCATGGCAGCCCTCGGGGTCACCAACAGCCTCGCCGCCGGTGCCACCTACAACATCTTCCTGCTCACCGGCGCCATCGTCGGCATGATCATCGTCGACCGCCTTTCACGCCGGCTGTTCCTGATCGGGAGCTTCTTCATCGGGGCTGCCCTCTTGGCGGCTCTCGTCATCCTGTCCCCGTCCAGCACCCTGCTGGCAGTGATCCTGTTCGCGGCCTTCGCACTCGTCCTCGCCGCTGCAGCGAACCTCGAGTTCATCTACCCGCCCGAGCTCTTCCCCACCGAGATCCGCGCATCCGGCCTGGGCATCGTCACCGCCGGCAGCCGCATAGGCTCCGCCGCCAGCACGTTCCTGCTGCCCCTGGTTCTCGCAGGACTCGGCATCAACGTGGCGCTCTTCTCCTGCGTAGCGGTGCTGCTCATCGGCGGGCTCGTCTGCTGGCTCTGGGCGCCGGAAACCCGCCGGGAATCCCTCGTCACACTCGACAGGGCCGCCAGCACAACCCATCAGACCGAACACGTGCGGTGACCTGACCGGCATCCAGGAGGAACGGCCCGGCCCTGTCTGCCGGACCCCTGCAACAGAGGGGGCGCACTTCAACAGGTGCGCCCCCTCTGCCGCCTTGTCGCACTCTGCCCCCTTGTCGCACTCTGCCCCCTTGTCGCACTCTGCCCCCTAGGAAGGAACCTGTTCATCATGCCTAGTCAGTCCACCGCGCATTTGGAAGTCCTTGTGAATAATTCGAGTCGGCTTAACGAACTACTCGATAACGCGGAGGCCCTGCTTCGCCAGGAGCCCCAACGGCACGCGGGCATCCTCGTCACACGCCATGAACCTGGCAGGTACACCCTCGAGCTGAGCGAGAACGTACCCTTCGGCGAAACCCGGGAGCTACTACTCTCCTGACCATCGACCGGCGGCACCGGCGTGGCCGCCCTCATTTATGGGCGTGCACGCCGGTGTTTTGTCCCTGCGGCTAGTGGCTCGTCTGGTCTACCTCCGCGGCAGCGGACTTGCCGTCCGCGTTCGCCGTTACTTTGGAGGGCAACGTGGCGGCGGCCAGCATTCCGGCGGCTATGAGCAGGCCTAGGACCGGGCGGCTGTGCCGGGCTGACGTGCTGCCCGCTGTCTGGTGGTCACTCACCTGTAAAAGGGCGCCGTCCGCCGTCGTGCGCTTCTTCGGTTCCTCTCTTTAGAGGAGCCGCCGATTCCGGGCGGTGACTGCAGAAGAAGCGTGAAGTACGGGGCTTAGTCGTTGCTGAGGGTGTAACCGGCGGAGGTTACGGCCCCACGGACAGCGGCTCGGGTGGCTCGACCGCCGATAATCAGTCGTGAACGGCCCCCGGGTACGAGTTCGACAGTAGCCGCTTCCACGCCTTCGATTGCCGCGACGGCCTTCTCAACTCGCTGGACACAATGCCCGCAGGTCAGGCCCTCAACAGTGAACTCCACAGCGCCGGACGTGACGGGTGCGGATGAGGATTCGGATGAGCAGCAGCCACATCCCGCACCTGCAGAGGTGAGGGGCAATTGGGCACGGTTTTCAATATCAAGCATGTCAGCTTCCATTCCTTGACGAAGGATCAATGGGTGCTGGGGTTGACGGCTGTGAGGGCGGGGTGCAGCACACCTGGCCGGGACATACCATGTCACTGACAACGCTCCCACTATACCCCCTGGGGGTATAGTGGCGCAAAGTCGAGGGGATCCGTCCGTAAGCTGCTGACCGCCTGATGGCGACGCGACGCTGGCCGGGACTTCATCCTCCTGGATGAAGTCCCGGCCAGCTTTGTCCTCTTCCTGCTTGACCTATCGCAGGGTGAGGACGAGTTTGGGTGCGGCTGTGGTGCTGGATTCTTTGGAGTTGAGGTCCAGGCCGTCGCTGCTGTTGGCGTCCAGACCAAGGGAGAGCTGTTGGCCGAGTTCACCGGTCAGGCCGGCGATGGTGAGCGGAATGTTGTAGTTGGTGTTGGTAGTTGTCGGGCCGAGTCTGCCGATGCTGGTGCCGAGGGCTGGGCGGTTGGTGTAGGTGATTCCGGTTTCGGTCCAGGTGTCGGTGGTGACGAGTTTGACGTTCTGGGTGCCTGTGGATCCGCTTCCGGCGCTGCGCAGTTGCAGTGTGGCGCTTTCCAGTGTCCTGCCCGCGTACGCGGACAGGTCGAACTTCAGGTACGTGACCTCCACCGGGCTATTGTCCACGCCCAGCAAGGTACTCGTGCCGTTGTTCGTCCCCGTTGCCCCGCTGGAGACATAGCTGTCAGCGGTGGCCGTGAGCGTCACGGTCTCGGCGGTGCCGCCGCCCGCGGCTGCGGCCGTGGTGAACTGCCAGGTCCTGTCCGTGGCCAGCGCGTTGCCGGCAGCGTCCTTCACTCCCGCGGTACCGCTCTTGATCGTGGCCGTGTAGGTCGTACCGGCGGTCAGGTCGGCGTCGGGGTTCAGCGTCGCGACCCTGTCCGTGCTGTTATACGTCACTTCGGCCGGCACCGTCGTCGTTCCCGTCCTCAGCGCGAACGTGTCCGAGGTGAGCGTGGCCGTGTCCATCGCCTCGGAGAACGTTCCGGTCACATTCGCCGTCATGGCGACGCCGGTCGTCTCGGCAGCCGGCGACGTGGCCGTTACCGTCGGCGCTGTCGTATCACCACCGCCCGTGTCACTGGTGGTGCCGGCACCGCTAAGGGTGAGGACGAGCTTGGGGGCGGCTGTGCTGCCGGCTTCCTTGGAGTTGAGGTCCAGGCCGTCGCCACTGGTGGCGTCCAGACCAAGGGAGAGCTGCTGGCCGAGCTCACCGGTCAGGCCGCTGACGGTCAGCGGGACGGTGTAGTTGGTGTTGGTGGTTGTCGGGCCGAGCCTGCCGATGCTGGTGCCCATCGCCGGACGGTTGGCATAGGTGATCGCGGTCTCCGTCCAGGTGTCACTGGCCACCACCTTCACATTCTGGGTACCCGTGGATCCGCTCCCGGCGCTGCGCAGCTGCAGTGTCGCGTTCTCCAGGGTCCTGCCCGCGTAGGCCGAGAGGTCGAACTTGAAGTAGCTGGCTTCCACCGGGCTGCCGTCGACACCCAGTGTGGTGCTTGTACCGAAGTTCGTCCCTGTTGCCCCGCTGGAGACATAGCTGTCAGCGGTGGCCGTGAGCGTCACGGTCTCGGCGGTGCCGCCGCCCGCGGCTGCGGCCGTGGTGAACTGCCAGGTCCTGTCCGTGGCCAGCGCGTTGCCGGCAGCGTCCTTCACTCCCGCGGTACCGCTCTTGATCGTGGCCGTGTAGGTCGTACCGGCGGTCAGGTCGGCGTCGGGGTTCAGCGTCGCGACCCTGTCCGCGCTGTTGTAGGTCACAGCGGCCGGCACCGTCGTCGTTCCCGTCCTCAGTGTGAACGTGTCCGAGGTGAGCGTTGCGGCGTCCATCGGTTCCGAGAAGGACCCGGTCGCATTCACCGCCACCGCGACGCCGGTTGCACCGGCAGCCGGCGACGTGGCTGTCACGGTAGGAGCCGTGGTATCACCAGCATCGCCGCCTCCGCCGACGCCACCGGCGCCGCTGAGTGTGAGCACAAGCTTGGGGGCGGCTGTGGTGCCGGCTTCCTTGGAGTTGAGGTCCAGGCCGTCGCCACTGGTGGAATCCATACCGAGGGAGAGCTGCTGGCCGAGTTCACCGGTCAGGCCGCTGAGGGTCAGGGGAACGCTGTAGTTGGTGTTGGTGGTTGTCGGGCCGAGCCTGCCGATGCTGGTGCCCATCGCCGGACGGTTGGCATAGGTGATCGCGGTCTCCGTCCAGGTGTCACTGGCCACCACCTTCACATTCTGGGTACCCGTGGATCCGCTCCCGGCGCTGCGCAGCTGCAGTGTCGCGTTCTCCAGGGTCCTGCCCGCGTAGGCCGAGAGGTCGAACTTGAAGTAGCTGGCTTCCACCGGGCTGCCGTCGACACCCAGTGTGGTGCTTGTACCGAAGTTCGTCCCTGTTGCCCCGCTGGACACGTAGCTGTCCGCGGTGGCGCTGAGCGTCACGGTTTCGGACGTGCCTCCGCCGGCGGCAGCAGCGGTGGTGAATGTCCAGGTCCTGTCCGCGGCCAGGGCGTTGCCGGCGGCGTCCTTTACCCCGCTAGCGCCGCCCTTGATCGTGGCCGTGTAGGTCGTATCGGCAGCCAGATCGGCGTCGGGGTTGAGAGTCGCGACCCTGTCCGCGCTGTTGTAGGTCACATTGGCCGGCACCGTCGTCGTCCCTGTCTTCAGCGTGAACGTGTCCGAGGTGAGCGTCGTGGAGTTCATCGCTTCGGAGAACGTTCCCGTCACATTCGCCGTCGCCGCCACACCGGTCGCACCGGCGGCCGGCGACGTGGCCGTCACCGTCGGCGCCGTCGTATCCGCCGTGCCGCCGCCGCCGGCGCCGCCGGTGGGGTCGTAGTAGTGCCAGTACCGGCTGGTGGCGTTCACGTCGGCGAGTACCAGGAGGCCGCTGTTGGCGGTGCCCCGTGCGGTGCTGTTGAGGTTCTGCTTGGTCGAGGTCACGTTGTGGACGTACTGGTCGGCATCCACGATGCGGTCCGTCTTCGTGGTGGTGAAGCTGATGTTGTCCAGGGGCGTGGACTTTTCGTAGATCGCGCCTCCCGAGCTGGTGCAGACGCCGGCGTTCGTCGTGCCGGACGGTTTCGGGTAGGTAGCGAAGGTCCGCAGCCTTTGCGTGCTCTCGTCAATCAGGACGATCACCCGGTTGGGGCACTCCGACACGTTAGCGATCGTGTGCGCCGACCACGAGGATGTCGCAGTATTCAGTGCCAGCAGCTGGATCAGCGGCTGGGATGCGGACGTGAACGACGTCTTGATGGCGGCGAACACCCGCCCACCCGAGGAGTCCAGCCACTTCAGGTTCATATGGTCATCACCGCTGCGAGCCCCCGTCACCGCCGCGGCCGGCGCAGTCCAGGAGGTGTTCGATGCTCCATCCACGTGGGAGCTCCAGTACATGCCGTCGCTGGCATCCCCGACCTGGCGGCTCCACATCACGCCCATCTTGCCGGGGCCGAACGCGATCACTGCGGAGGTGTCGTCCACCGACACGTTGCTTAACGATGCAGGGTGCGGGAATGGCGTCCCCCAGGTCGCGCCGTCGGTGCCGGTGACGTTCAAATAGATCCGGTTGCCCTGCTGCCACGTCGCCCAGAGCCGGCCGGTCGAGTCCTTGTCGATCGTCAGGGTTTCGACGCGGTGGTTGTTGATGTTTGAAGAGCCCAGCAACGAGTAGGTCTTCTGGGTCGGGTTGTAGCTGTAACGCCGCATCGTCGTCGGGAAATTCGGCTCCGCGGGCAGGCCGTCGTTGACGAACCGGTAGCTCGCCACGTACAACGTCGTCCCGTCCCACAAAACGTCATGATGGGTGTTCGCCCGAGTGTCTGTCGCCACACCCGTATCCACCCACGAACTGGTCGCGGCGTTGAACCGGAAGATATGAAAATCCGAGCTGGCAGTGTCCCACAGGTTCCCCCACCAGGACCCGTCGTTGAACCACAAGGCGCTCGTCGCCCGCTTTGTACCCGTCGGGGTCCCCGTCCCGGTATGCGACGGACCCTCTACCCCGACATCACCCGGGGCAGCCGACGCCGGCACCACCAGACCAGCCAACGCAAGCAGCAACGCCGTCAGCAGTGTGGGGAGCCGCAGATTCCACGGCCCGCGCAAAGTAAGGCCAGCCGAGCGGGAGCGTCCGCGCCGTAGTCCAGGCCAGGAAGCCCTGCGACCTCCACCTTGCCCGCGCAAGCGGACTAATGTATGGCCGGGCAGCGTTGCTTTCCGGAGTTGAACGTCGGCCGCGGTTGGGATGCTCACTAGCCTCACCACTCTTATTGGAGTTGTTTGCCTATGCCGTCCGAACAAACCTCGCGCTGAATATGAGAAATCGAAGCGCCTGCTGCTGCGGGTTCTGGCAACTTGCGTACCCCCCTCGGAACATGTTCGACGGAACAACTTGCAAAAAGGTTGGGCGTTCGTGAGCCAGCCCCAGATTTAGGGGGGCCAAAGCCGGTGGCCGGAGCAGACTCTGCTCCGGCCACCGATCCAGCAGAAGAGATGATCACCTGTAATCGTGCTGACCGGGTAGAGGTGTCAGTTCCCGGCGATGATGTGGTTACTCCACCCGCCGGTGTATGTCTCCCGGGGCCCCCAGGCGCTCTTGTTTGCCGGGTAGTAGTGGAGAACGCCGGCCGAGTCGCGGGCCCTTAGGCCGACGGTGCCGCTGCCGTGCAGCCCGGAGACGGCGTGGATGGAGTCCATGGTGTTCCATCCGCTGCCGATGATCGTGCGGTTCTCGGAGATGAACGAGCCGGCGCCGTTGGTGCGGAACAGCTTCAGTTGGCCGGATGAGTTCTTGGCAATGACGTCGGTGTTGCCGTCCTTGTCCCAGTCGAGCAGGTTGAAGGAGAGTCCTTTCCAGCCGGTGCCGATCTTTACCGGTGCTGACAGTCCCTTGCCGGACGCGTTGGCGTAGTGGAAAAGATCACCGGTGATGTTGTTCCTGGCGATGATGGACGGGTACTTGTCCGTCTTCTTCCATTTGCCCACCGTGATGTCATAGTTCAGCCAGCCGTTGCCGATGCGGTGGTCCGTGAATTCTCCGGTGGTGAGGCCCTCGCGATATGTGAGGATGCCGTCCCCGCCCAAGGTGCCCGCCTGGTCCTGGACGATCATGTCCGGAACACCGTTAGTGTCAGCATTCCAGTTGGTGACGAAGAAAGCCTTGGGGATTGGAGCTCCTGCAGGCCCAATAGCGCGGGCTTCCGGTGTCACGCCCGGGGTCATCCAGGCATAGGACCAGAGACCGCCTTCGGGGTCATAGGCAGCCACACTGGATGTTGAGCTAATGGAGTAGTCCCAGTGGGTGCGCGACGTGTCCGTTATCTGGGTGCCTGCGATGATGTGGGGATTCCATCCGCCGGTGTATGTCTCCCGGGGCCCCCAGGTGCTCTTGTTTGCCGGGTAGTAGTGAAGGACGCCTGCCCAGTCCCGTGCCCTCAGTCCGACTGTGCCGCTGCCGTGCAGCCCTTCGACGGCGTGGATGGAGTCCAGGGTGTTCCATCCGCTGCCGATGGTTGCGCGGTTCTCGGAGATGAAGGAGCCGGCGCCGTTGGTGCGGAACAGCTTGAGTTGGCCGGATGAGTTTTTGGCGATGACGTCGGTGTTGCCGTCCTTGTCCCAGTCGAGCAGGTTGAAGGACAGTCCTTTCCAGCCGGTGCCGATCTTTACCGGTGCTGACAGGTTCTTGCCGGACGGGTTGGCGTAATGGAACAGGTCACCGGTGATGTTGTTCCTGGCGATGATGGACGGGTACTTGTCCGTCTTCTTCCATTTGCCCACCGTGATGTCATGGTTCAGCCAGCCGTTGCCGATGCGGTGGTCCGTGAATCCGCCGGTGGTGAGCCCCTCGCGATAGGTCAGGACGCCATCCTCGATGCCCGCCTGGTCCTGGACGATCAGGTCCGGAACACCGTTCGTGTCAGCGTTCCAGTTGGTTACGAAGAAAGCTTTCGGGAGCGGTAGCCCCTGCCCGATGACCCGGCGCTCCGGTGTCACTCCTGGGGTCATAGACGAAAAGGACCAGAGATTACCGCCGGGATCATAGGCAGCCACGCTGGATGTTGAGTCTATGGAGAAATTCCAGGAGGCATCCACTGCATGGGCAGGGGGTGTCAGGATTGAGCCGCACAGGGCGGCGAGGAGGGCTCCCAGCCCTGCTCTGGTACGAACGGTTTTTTTCACGTGGCTGCTGGGCCTTCCCCAATTTATTGTTAGAAACACTGGACGTGTTTCCACGGAGGCTACCCTTTTTCAATCAAATGTAAAAAGTGTTTCTGTGCGTTCGAAACGCTTTGCAGCCGAACCGGTATATGCCTTGAATAAAACGCCCACCCATCGTGAATTCGGGGCCTGGTTTTGGCCGGTCCGGCAAGCCCTATACGATGCGGTCTGTGCCCTATCCGAGGGCCGAGCCGTTCCCGGTCTTGAGCAGCCTGGACGGTCATGGGGGAGGACCTGTATGGCTACATTGCGCATTTGTGATGAAACACTGCCCGGCGCTGGGGCGTCGGAACAGCCTGAACTGTCCGGGCTGCCGGACGTCATCACCGTCGAAGAGCTGATCCGCTGGCGCGTGCGTGAAGAAGTGGCACGCCATAACGCGCACAGCACAGCAAGATTCACCGGTCTCGTCGAACCTTCCGCCGCTGAGCGTGAGCTCAACAGCCCGGGGCGTCCGGAATCCAACCGAAAGCGCGTGGACTGGGAGCAGCAGGCTGACACTGCGGTCCGGGGCTTTGAACGGAACGCATTCTTCGTGATGGTGGATAGCCAGCAAGTGTGCAACCTCTCGGACGAGATCGACGTCCTGAAGGCCACCGAAGCCACCTTCATCAGGCTCGTGCCGCTGGTGGGAGGATGAGCGGCGTGGCCGAGGCATGGGAGCACACCGTCATGCCCGCAAGCCTACGCGTGCCTGCCGAGGAGCAACGCGGTCAGCTGCTGGGATTCCTGGAGACTCCGCACTCGGGTTGGACCCCCGGCGGGCCGGATCAGGACGAGTATCGCGAGCGGTTCGCCCGTTACCTGGACCAGCTCGATCCGTCCGGGCTAAAGGGCGCATTCGCGCAGACGTTCAGTCACGTGGACGAGCACAGCTACGGGATCGCGGAAAGATACTACGAACCCTTCGGTCTCCCGGCTGGTCTGGCGCATATGCCAAAGCCGGTCGAACTTGCGCTTTACGTTTTCGCGTCTCTTGCCCCGTTGGATTGGAGCGCTGAGGAGCTCAACTGGATGCTCTCCAAGGCGCCCTACTCTCGGTACATCTATCCCTCCTGGCGCCGGGCATTCCACCAGCCAATCAGCTCTCTCGAACCCGCTGAGCGCCGGACAATCCCGCGCGCGACCCGGCGTATGCAGGGAATGCTGCTCAAGGAATTGAAGTGCGGGCTGATCGATTACCGGGATGTTCGGGCATTCAGTGAACTGCTGCTCGACGACGGCAGGAAAGATGGCCGTATTCCGTTGCAGTATGTGAGCGGCGGGGACGACGTCGGCCCCCAGGTGCGCGAGGCCGTCCGGCCGATCATGCCTGAGTATCGGTGCGCCCGCCTGTTTCTCTTCATGAGCGAGCTGACCGGGCCGAAGCCCACAGCGAAATGGAAGCGCGCAGCGCACGCACGTATTGCTGAGGAGCCAGAGACGCTGCAGGTCGCCCAGGCCCTGCTGGGGCTGGCCGCAGAACGGACACCCACGGCGGACCGGGGAAAGATCTCATCTCTGAGCCCGTATACCGGGGCAATCATGCGTGGCTCTGTTTGGCTCCTGGCCCTCCAGCCCGGTGCCCCTGCCCACATCAGCCTGATCGGTGACGCGGCGGCCTACCTTGGCGCCGGGCATAACGGCCGGAACGGGGAATCCAGGTCCTCCACGGCGGCGAACGCCGCCATCGAAGCGCTGCTGGAAATCGCCGGAAACTTTGAAGCGGCAACCACGGACGTAGTGGGTGCTCTGACCCGGATCCGGGACGTGGTCAAGAACAGGAACCTGCACAAGCGCCTCGTCAAAGTCATCGACCAGCTCTCCGCTGAACGCGGCGTCTCGCCCTCCGAGCTGCTGGAAACGGCCGTTCCCGATCTCGGACTGGACCGGGAGGGCGCCAAGACCCTTCCAGCCGGCGCGCACACGGCAAGGATCGCCCTGACGCTGGAAGCCGGTGCGCCCACGGTGGCACTGACGTGGCTCACGGACGAAGGCGAATCCGAACCGGTGCCGGCTGCGCTCAGGAACACGCCGGAGCTGGCCGCAGTGAAACGGGCAGTGAGCGAGGCAAAGAAGGCCCTCGCCATCCAAGGCCGCAGAATTGAACGGCTCATGGCCTCCGACCGGCAGTGGACCGGCGCTGATTTCCGGGCGCGCTACCTGGAGCACCCCGTAGTCGGCGCCGTGGCACAGGGCCTGCTTTGGACCATCATCACGGAGGAGGGCGGGTTCTCCGGGTATCCGCGGCGGGCACAGGCGTCCACGGTCTGGGAACTGGTGGGAGCGGAAGGCGACACCCGCGGAATAGCCGGGGACGCCGTCGTCGTGCTTTGGAAACCGTGGGAACGGACTGCCGGGGAGGTGCGCTCCTGGCGTTCGCACCTGGTGGAACACCGGCTCAGGCAGCCGTTCCGGCAGGTCTACCGGGAACTGTATCTCCTGACGCCCGCGGAGCGGGAGACCGGACAGTACTCCAACCGCTTCGCCGCCCATATCCTGGCCAATCCGCAGGTGCACGCACTTGCGAAGGAGCGCGGCTGGCATGGTGCGCAGCTCGGAGCGTGGGACGGTGGACAGGACACGAAGCTGTATCTTGAGTTCCCCGATGAGCGGCTGAGGGCAGGATTCAGCATCGAACTCGTGGAACCCGAGGAGGGCCTTGCCTCCCTGTGCTCCACCAACAGGGTGTGGTTCGAGCGCCGCGTTGCCGCCGACACCTGGGACAACATAGCCCTGGCCGACGTGCCGCGCGCTGTGTTCAGCGAAGCGATGCGCGACGTTGACCTGTTTACCGCGGTGGCTGCCATCGGCCCGGACCCGGACTGGGTGGACCACCCGAACGGCCATGTGAGGGACTACTGGGGCACCTCACACACGGCGGAACTGTCGGAATCCGCCCGCACCCGGCACGAATATCTGGGCGGGCTGCTTCCCCGCACCGTCCTCGCCGACCGCTGCCAGTTGACCGAGCGCCACCTCATCGTCCGCGGCACCCACCGCTCGTACAAGATCCACCTCGGATCGGGGAACATCCTGATGGAACCGGACGACTCCTACCTGTGCATCGTGAAGGCGCCGGGCGCACGGGCCGACCGCATCTTCCTGCCCTTCGAGGAGAAAGCCGGACGGCTGGCGACCATCCTGTCCAAGGCCTTCATGCTGATGGACGACCATAAGATCAAGGACGAGTCCATCCTCAGGCAGATCCACGGAAACCGGTAAAGGGTCGGGACGGCGGGGGAGCCGGTCCCGGTTAGGCCCTGCCCTCCGATGCTATCCCCACCAGGAGCTCGACCAGGTGACCCGGGCGAGGTTGGCCTGACCGCGGAGGCTGGGGTGGAAGTAGTCCAGGGAGCTCACGTCGCCCGCGGTGAACTTGTAGTTGTAGACCGCGTGGTTGTCGAAACGGCAGTTGGCGACGCTGGCGCACTCCTGCTCCAGGATGGCGTTCAGCTTTATCTCATGGGCCTGAACGTCCAGCCGGGTCTGCTCGCTGTTGCCGGTGGAGAGCATGGACTGGCAGATGTCCGCCACGGGCCAGACGAACTGTGCTGTGGAGTTGGTGTGCAGGAGGCCCCAGAGCTGGTAGATGTTCGGGATGCTGCTGACGAAGATCCGGGACCTCGGAAGGCCCGTAGCCAGGGTTTGCAGCCCCGCCCGGATCTGCGCCCGGAAATCCGTCTCCGACGTCATCGTCGCCGGGGAGGAAGTGCAGACGTCGTTAGCGCCCATCAGAACGGTCACGTACTCGGCCTTCTGGCTCACCGCCAAGGTGGCCTGGCCCTTCAGGTCGACGGCTTTCGCGCCGGCTCTGGAATCGTTGTAGGCGACCACTCTGGGGTTGATGCCGCCTCGGATCCTCTCATAGTGGCTGGACACGCCGTCCCAGCCCGCAGAGCCTGTGGACCACGAGTTGGCGGGGTGGTCTCCGTACCAGCAGCAGGCGTCAGTCGCCCGGGTCATGGAATCACCCAGTGCGGCAATGCTGTCCGGCCGTTGGGGCGACGCTGAGGCCATACCAGCTGTCATGACGGAGAAGGCAAAGATGAAGGGGAGTACCAGTAGTCGGACTGCTCTGCGCATGACTGCCTCCGGCCGCCGGCCGCCGCAGGGTCCCGGCAGCGTCCAAGACCGGCGTGTTGGTCAAAGATAGACCCGGCCACTGGCAGGCGTCGAGTGAAGCGCAGCTCTCAGGCAGGATGTGTTCTGCCTTTGCACGCCATTCGGACCGCCATTACCCGACGGCGAGAGCTTCGGCCAGTACGGGTTCAAGTGACCGTGAATACGCTGCCGTGAGGTGCGCCCCGTCGGCATGCATGGGTGACGTTCCGGCGAAAGCGGGGCAGTGCCCGGCCACGCAGAACCATCCGACGGTCTCCACGAAGTGAACGTTCGGCTGCCCGGCCGGGTCAAGGGCCGCCCGCCCGGCGGCCGTCATGTCCAGCGAGAGTTGCTGCACCTTTGACGCACAGTCCGCAGGCGTGCTGATCTTCGTGGCGCAGTCAGCGAACTTCTGCCCGCGGGGAGGCGGGTCAAGCACGAAAACCTGTTTGGCCGAGGCGGAGAGTTCTGTGTAGAGCTTTTTGGACGCCTCGGTCCACTCGTCGGCCGCTGCACCGCCCGTTGCCCCGCTGGAAAGGCGTGCCAGCGTTCCCGCTGAACTGGCAGCGATCACCATGTCAGGCTTCATGGCGGCTATCTGCTGAAGGGCCCACGTCCGGAATGGGGCGCACTTGGGGTGTGCCGATTTGGCAGACTTGATCACGTCAACCCCCGCCGCCGGGCACTGCTGCATGGTGAACACATGGATCTTGTAGCCCCGCGGCTCAAGTGCGGCACGTATGCCCGGAACCCAGCTGATGCCCACTGAGTCGCCGAGAACGACTGCCGTCTTCGTGGCCGCCTCGTCGCCGTAGATGCAGCGGGCTGCATTTTCTGCCGGGTCCTCCAGGGCACCTCGCTCGTCGGCCAGGCATCCGTCCTCGACCCATTCGGGCGCTTTCGCCTCGTTGCCGAGGGTGTCGATGGCCGGCGTCAGCTCCGGCCACTGGGCCGCCGAGAGAGCAAGAGTGAGTTCCTGGCTCAGCTTTCCTGCGGGGGTGTTTGCAGCAGAGGAGGAGGCGCCCGGTGACACGGGTGGAGGCGCAACAGCCGTTTGGGTCGCCGGGGCGGCCTTCACCAGGGTGACGCTGGCGACGACGGCGGCAACCAGGGCAAGAGTAGCGAGCGCTCCAAAGGCCAGCCGGGGCGAGGCCCTGTGCGGCGCCCCGGCCCCGCGCCGGCTCGTGGCTCGGTGCGGCGCCCCGGCCCCGCGCCGGCTCGTGGCTCGGTGCGGCGCCGCGACCCCGTGCGGCGCGGAGGCCCCATGCACCGCCCCGGCCGCCTTAACTGCCTTCGGTTCGAGCCATTGCGAGTGCCTGACCGGCTCTTCAACGAAGCGGTAGGACCATGCCGAGAGCGCCAGGGTGAGGGCCAATGCGACGGCGTAGTCCACGAAGGCGGTCGCTGGCCGAAGTGCTCCAAGAAGGATGATGACGGGCAAGTGCCACAGGTACAGGGAGTATGAAATGTCACCCAGGTAGCGGGAGACGCGGTTGGTCAGGGGAGCCAGCAGCCGTTGCTCCCCTCCGGTCCCGGCGGCGATGACCGCCATGGTTGCAAGAACCGGCACCGCTGCCCATGGACCCGGGAAGGTCACTTCCGGAGTCAGGGTGAAGGCGCCGACGACGATTCCTGCGAGGCCGAGGTAGGCCAAGGCGGGCCTGATATGGTCCGGGATGCGCAGCAGAACCGGCGCGAGGACGGCCAGCAGGCCGCCGCAGCCGAGCTCCCAGGCACGGGAAAACGTGGAGAAGTAGGCGACAGTGGGTGCGGCGGAGCTTTCCCACATGGCGAAGGCAAAGGATGCTCCCACCACGGCAAGCAAAGCCAGGCCCAGTGGACGCCGGGACAAGGAGGACGAACGGCCCAGCCTGTAAGCTCCCCACCCGAGCATGAGCGCGACCAGCCATGGCCAAACGACGTAGAACTGTTCCTCGACGGCCAGCGACCAGAAGTGCTGCAGCGGGGACACCGCCCCTCCGGCCTGCATGTAGTCAGTGCCGGTGATGGCCATACGCCAGTTGGCCGCAGACAGGAACGCCCACAGGCCGTCCTGGGCAATGCCCGCGAAGCGCGCCGTGGAGAACACGGCCCATGACCCGGCCAGGGACAGGACGATGACCAGCGATGCCAGCGGCAGGATGCGCCGCGCCCGGCGCCGGTAGAAGTCCGCGAAGGAGATCCTGCCGTTCCTGTCATGCTCCCGGAGCAGGCTGGCAGTGATCACGAAACCGGAGATCACGAAGAAGACGTCCACGCCGATGAAGCCACCGGTTGGCAAGGCCAGCAGGTGATCCGCAATAACCAGGAGAACCGCCAGTGCGCGAAGGCCCTGGATGTCGTAGCGCTTTGATGAGCCGGGATGGTCCGTCCCCACCGCCGCAGAATTCGCTTTGCGTTGAGCGGCCCGGCCTGCGGGCACGCGGGCATCAGTGATGGACAAGAGAATTCCCCCAAACGAGACCGGCGTCGGTGATATTTTACCCGCCGGCCATATCCGCTTAGGTCCGGAAAGATGAACGACGACGGCGATCACCTGCCTGCCACACGCCCTGTCCCGCGCCAGGGGCAGGCTGCCGTGGACGATTCGGGCGCACGCCCCCTCCCGGTCGGTCACCGCTTGGGTGCCCAGTCGGGTAGTGCGGGGTTACAGGAGGGAAAGAGCCAGCCGCTCGGGGTTTTCCGCGGCGTCCTCGGCGAGCAGGTCCAGCAGGTAGCGGCCGTAGCCGCTCTTGCCGAGGGGTTCGGCGCGTTCACGCAGCTCGTCATCGCTGAGGAAGCCGAGCCGCCAGGCGATCTCTTCGGGGCAGCCAATGGAGAGGCCCTGACGCTTTTGGACCGTGCGGACAAACTCTGACGCCTCGTTGAGGGAATCGAACGTGCCGGTATCGAGCCAGGCGGTGCCGCGCGGGAGGATCTCCACCTGGAGCTTGCCCCGCTCCAGGTATTCGCGGTTCACGTCCGTGATTTCCAGTTCGCCACGAGGCGAGGGCTTCAGATTGCGGGCAATTTCGACGACGTCGTTGTCGTAAAAGTAGAGCCCGGGCACGGCGTAATGGCTTTTCGGCTTCGCCGGCTTTTCCTCGAGGGAAATGGCTTTGCCTGTGACGTCGAACTCGACGACGCCGTAGGCGGTCGGGTCTGCAACGCGGTACCCGAACACGGCGCCGCCATCGATGTCAGCGAATCTGCGGAGCTGGGTGCCCATGCCGGGGCCGTAAAAGATGTTGTCGCCGAGGACAAGAGCCACCGGTCCGTCGCCGATGTGCTCTGCACCAAGAACAAAGGCCTGGGCCAGCCCGTCGGGAGAGGGCTGCTGGGTGTAAGTGATGTTGATGCCGAACTGGCTGCCGTCGCCCAGCAGACGCTGGAACTGGTGAGCGTCATGCGGAGTCGTGATGATCAGGATGTCGCGGATGCCGGCGAGCATCAGCGTTGACAACGGATAATAGATCATCGGCTTGTCGTACACGGGAACCAGCTGCTTGCTGATGCCCAAAGTAATCGGATGAAGTCTTGAACCGGTCCCCCCGGCGAGGATAATCCCGCGCATGGAATCTAGTTTCGACGTTATTGCGGGTTCAAACAAATCGGTGGCGTTATGGAAATATGGGCAGCATGCAGAAATTCCTCGTGACCGGTGGCGCCGGTTTCATCGGCTCCAATTTTGTGCACTATGTCCTTAATCACACCGATAACGCCGTTACCGTCCTCGACAAGCTGACTTACGCGGGAAACCGTGCCTCGCTTGCGGGGTTGCCGGAGGATCGCTTTCAGCTTGTTGTTGGGGATATCGCCGACACGGCGCTCGTAGACGGCCTGGTTGCCGATTGTGACGTTGTGGTTCATTACGCCGCCGAGTCACACAATGACAATTCCCTGCATGACCCGAGGCCGTTCCTCGACACAAACATCATCGGCACATACACGCTGATCGAGGCCGCCCGGAAGCACAACAAGCGCTTCCACCACATCTCCACTGACGAGGTGTACGGCGACTTGGAACTGGATGATCCGGAGCGCTTCACGGAGAGCACCCCGTACAACCCGTCCAGCCCCTATTCCTCTACGAAGGCTGGCTCCGACCTGCTGGTCCGGGCATGGGTCCGCTCCTTTGGACTTCAAGCAACCATCAGTAACTGCTCGAACAACTACGGCCCGTACCAGCACGTCGAGAAGTTCATCCCGCGCCAGATCACTAACGTTATCGACGGCATTCGGCCGAAGCTCTATGGCAAGGGCGAGAATGTGCGCGACTGGATCCACGCCAACGACCATTCGTCGGCAGTGCTGGCCATTATCGCCAAAGGCCGCATCGGCGAAACGTACCTGATCGGTGCGGACGGCGAGAAGAACAATAAGGACGTCGTCGAGCTGATCCTGAAGCACATGGGCGAGGCGCCCGACGCTTATGACCACGTAGTGGATCGCGCCGGTCATGACCTGCGGTACGCCATCGATTCCTCGAAGCTCCGTACGGAGCTGGGCTGGCAGCCAGAGTTCTCTGATTTTGATACCGGCATTGAGGATACGATTGCCTGGTACCGGGACAACGAGGACTGGTGGCGGCCCCAGAAGGCTGCCACAGAGGCGAAGTACAAGGAACAGGGCCAGTAGCGCCATGACTATCGAGTTTTCGAAGCCGCTTCTTGCCCAGGAAACGCCAATCCCGGGCGTGGTTCTGTATGACCTTCCCGTCCACGGTGATAACCGCGGCTGGTTCAAGGAGAACTGGCAGCGCGAGAAGATGATCGCGTTGGGATTGCCAGATTTCCAGCCTGTCCAGAACAACATCTCTTTCAATGAGAAGGCCGGCACCACCCGCGGCATTCACGCGGAGCCATGGGACAAGTTCATCTCGGTGGCCACGGGCAGGATTTTCGGCGCCTGGGTTGACCTGCGCGAAGGGCCCTCCTTTGGAGCCGTTTTCACCGCTGAACTAGATGCCAGCCAGGCCATCTTCATTCCCAGAGGTGTTGGCAACGCATTCCAGACACTCGAGGACAACACGGCCTACACATACCTGGTTAACGACCACTGGTCCGCAGATGCCCAGGGCCAGTACACCTTCCTGAATCTCGCCGATGAGAGCGCCGACATTCAATGGCCGATTCCCTTGGAGCAGGCAGAACTGTCAGAAAAGGACAAGGCCCACCCCCGGCTAGCAGATGTCCTCCCGATGGCGCCGAAGAAAACGCTGGTGCTGGGTGCCGACGGGCAGCTCGGCAAGGCCTTGCGGGCCACCTTTGACGGCGATGACTCCGTCGAGTTCGCGAACCGGGCGGAGTTCGACCTGGCTAGCGTGGACGCATATAGCAGCCGGAACTGGAAGAACTATTCGACGATCATCAACGCGGCCGCCTATACAGCGGTCGACGCGGCTGAAACCCAAGAAGGGCGTGCCGTAGCTTGGGAGATCAACGTCAATGCCGTTGCCCGCCTCGCCCGCATCGCAGTCGAATACGACCTGACGCTGGTCCACGTATCGTCAGACTACGTATTCGACGGTGACCGTGGCATTCACGACGAAAGCGAGCCCTTCTCGCCGCTCGGTGTATATGGCCAGACGAAGGCCGCAGGCGACGCCATCGTCAGTGTCGTGCCCAAGCACTACGTCGTGCGGACCAGTTGGGTCATCGGTGAAGGAAACAACTTCGTGCGCACCATGGCGTCACTAGCTGAACGGGGGATCAAGCCGTCAGTGGTCAACGACCAGGTGGGGCGGCTTTCCTTCACGCAGGATATCGCAGCCGGCATCAGGCACTTGCTCGAGAGCGGCGCCGCACATGGCACCTACAACCTCAGCAACAACGGCGACCCGCAGTCGTGGGCGGACATCGCCTCCGACGTCTTCGAACTGGCTGGCTCGTCCAGGAACGATGTGACTGGGGTCAGCACCGCGCAGTACTTCGAAGGCAAGGCTGCTGCTCCAAGGCCGCTTAATAGCGCTCTGGACCTGGCGAAGATCCACGCTGCAGGATTCTCCCCCCGGGATTCCCGTGATGCCCTGAGTGAGTATCTGCGGCAGTAATTCCGCCCACATGATGTTCCGAAAGCGCCGCTGACTTCGCACGGAGTCAGCGGCGTTTTTCTGTGTCACTTGCTTGACGCTGCACTTTTCTTCCGCATATCCTGAACGAACGGTCGGTAAATAATCTTTCCGGTGCGGACAGAGGTTCCGTACGGACGTGAATGCATAGGAGCAACCATGGCAGCGCAGAACCTGCAGTCAGTGCCTGGCCAGCCGGCAGCCCCCGGTGCGGCGGCGCAAAACACAGAAGGCGCTGGCAGGGCACAGGACCAGCTGGAGGCCGAGGGCCAGGCGTACTTTGACCGCGTGATCTCCGAGGATTCCCGGATCGAGCCGCGCGACTGGATGCCCGCCGCCTACCGCAAGACGCTCCTGCGCCAGATCTCGCAGCACGCGCACTCGGAGATCATCGGCATGCAGCCGGAGGCCAACTGGATCACCCGCGCTCCCAGCCTGAAGCGCAAGGCGATCCTCATGGCCAAGGTCCAGGACGAGGCCGGCCACGGGCTCTACCTCTACTCGGCCGCAGAAACCCTCGGCCAGTCGCGGGACCAGATGATGGACGACCTCATCGCCGGCAAGGCCCGCTACTCCTCGATCTTCAACTACCCGGCGCTCACCTGGGCGGACATGGGAGCCATCGGCTGGCTGGTGGACGGCGCCGCCATCTGCAACCAGGTGCCGCTGTGCCGCGCCTCGTACGGTCCCTACGGCCGGGCCATGGTGCGCATCTGCAAGGAAGAGTCCTTCCACCAGCGCCAGGGCTTCGAGATCCTGCTGGAGCTCTCGAACGGAACGCCCGCGCAGAAGCAGATGGCGCAGGACGCGGTGAACCGCTGGTACGCCCCGGCCCTGATGATGTTCGGCCCGCCGGACGACGATTCCCCCAACTCCAAGCAGTCCATGGCCTGGAACATCAAGCGCTTCAGCAACGACGAGCTGCGCTCGCGGTTCGTGGGCATGATGGTGGAGCAGGTCAAGGTGCTGGGCCTCACCCTCCCGGATGACCAGGTCCGCTACAACGAGGACACCAAAAAGTGGGAACACGGCCCGCTGGACTGGAATGAATTCAAGGAAGTTTTGGCCGGCCGCGGCCCCTGCAATTCGCAGCGGCTTGAGCGCCGCCGGCAGGCGCACGACGACGGCGCCTGGGTCCGCGAGGCAGCGGCCGCCTACGCAGCAAAACAGTCAAAGACGACGAAGGAATACGCAGCATGAGCCCCCATGGCAACCCGGAATTCCCTGGCGAAAAACCGGTGACTGAGAACAGCCCCGTGGCCCCGGTGCCTGAGCCCGAGAAGTCCGCAAGCCCGGCGGTAGAGCCTGTCGAGGCCCCGCTGCACCGCAGCGCCTGGCCGCTCTGGGAGGTCTTCGTGCGGTCCAGCCGCGGGCTGTCCCACGTGCACGCCGGCAGCCTGCACGCGCCGGATGCCGCCATGGCCCTGCGCAATGCCCGCGACCTCTACACCCGCCGCAACGAGGGCGTGTCCATCTGGGTGGTCCCGGCCGACGCCATCGCCAGCAGCGACCCGGACGCCAAGGGCGCGTTCTTCGAGTCGCCCCAGGGCAAGGACTACCGGCATGCCACGTACTACACCAAGAGCGAAGGCGTGAAGCACCTGTGACCACCCCCGAGACAACGCACACAGAAGGCCACGGCGACATCTCCGTCGGCGTCGCCGGGGCAGGCGCCAGCGGCGACGGAAGCGCCAGCGCCACCCGCATCACCCCGGGCAACGCGCTCCGCCCCGAGGACATCGCGCTCGAGGTCCGCACGGGCCTGGCCCGGCCCACCGAGGACGTGGCCGAGTACGCGCTGCGCCTGGGCGACGACGCCCTGGTCCTGGCCCAGCGCCTGGGCCACTGGATCTCCCGCGCCCCCGAGCTGGAGGAGGACGTGGCCCTGGGCAACATCGCCCTGGACCAGCTGGGCCACGCCCGGAGCTTCCTCAGCTACGCCGGGGGAGCCTGGGAAAAATCCGAGGATGACCTCGCCTACTTCCGCCGCGAGCACGAGTTCCGCTCCGCGCACCTGTTCGAGCAGCCCAACGGGGACTTCGCCGTCACCATCGCCCGGCAGTTCGTGGTGAGCTACTACCAGTTCGAGCTCTACCGCCGGCTCACCGAATCCACGGACGCAACACTGGCCGCCATCGCCGCCAAGGCCGTGAAGGAAGTGGACTACCACCGCGACCACAGCACCCAGTGGGTCCTCCGCCTCGCCGGCGGAACGGAAGAATCCAGAACAAGGATGATCCACGGCCTGAAGCTCATCTGGCCCTACGTCGGCGAGCTCTTCGTGGACGATGAGCTGACGCACAGGCTCGCAGAGTCCGGTGCCGCCGTCGAGCCTTCCAGCCTGAAGGCGGACTTTGACCGCCTCACCGGCGCGGTCCTCGCGGAGGCCGGGCTGGAGGTGCCGGACGTCCCGGCAGCGCCGGGCGGCGGCCGCCAGGGCAGGCACTCCGAACACCTGGGCTACATCCTCGCCGAGATGCAGGTGCTGGCCCGCGAGCATCCCGGAGCAAGCTGGTGACTGCCATGGACATCTCGGACTTCCAGACCAGGACCGGGGAAACCGCCCGGCAGAAGGCGTGGGACATCGCCGCCACCGTCTGCGATCCGGAGATCCCGGTGCTCACCATCGAGGACCTCGGCATCCTTCGGAATGTGCAGGTGACGCAGGAACAGAACACAGCCGACGGCGGGCCGGTGCCCGCTGTCCAGGTCACCATCACGCCCACATATTCCGGCTGCCCGGCGATGGACGCCATCCGGGACGACCTGAAGGCTGCCTTTCGCAAGGAGGGCTATCCCAGCGTGCACGTGGAGCTGGTGCTGAGCCCGGCGTGGACCACGGACTGGATGACCGAGTCCGGCAAGGCCAAGCTGAAGGAGTACGGCATCGCACCGCCCACCGGCAAAGCAACCCTCGGCCACAACGGACCGGTCCGCTTGAGCCTGGCCGTGAAGTGCCCGCAGTGCTCGTCGCTGAACACCAAGGAACTCACCCGCTTCGGTTCCACCTCCTGCAAGGCGCTCTACGTGTGCCAGGACTGCAGGGAACCGTTCGACTACTTCAAAGTCCTGTAAGGAAAAAGCCCATGCCCGTTGTCCGCCAGACCGCAGCCGAATCGGCAGAGGCCGCCGGCCGCCGTCGTCCGACCTTCCATTCCCTGACCGTCGCGGAGGTGCGCCGCCTGACGGAGGACGCCATCGAGGTGACCTTCACGGTGCCGGCCGAGCTGGCCGGGCAGTTCGACTACCTGCCGGGCCAGTACGTGGCCCTGCGCACCACGCTCCCGGACGAGACCGGCGAGCCGAAGGAGATCCGCCGCAGCTACTCCATCTGTGCCGAGCCGCGCAGCTTCGCGGACGGCAGCAGCGAGATCCGGGTGGCCATCAAGAAGGACCTGGGCGGGCTGTTCTCCACGTGGGCCAACGCCGGGCTGAAGGCGGGGGACACCCTGGACGTGATGAGCCCCATGGGCGCGTTCGTCTCCAAGCACGGCCGGGACGGCAACACCGTGGAGCAGAATGTCATGAACTCCATGAACCATCCCGAGGAGCTGCCGGGGGAGCCGGGGAATTTCGTGGCGATCGCCGCGGGCAGCGGCATCACCCCGGTGATCGCGATCGCGCGGACGCTGCTGGCCGCCAACCCGGACACCCGGTTCGACCTGATCTACGCCAACAAGGCCGCCATGGACGTGATGTTCCTGGAGGAGTTGGCGGACCTGAAGGACAAGTACCCGCAGCGGCTGGCGCTGCACCATGTGCTGTCCCGGGAGCAGCGGATCGCGCCGCTGCTCAGCGGCCGGATCGACGCCGAGAAGCTGCAGAAGCTGCTGGGCACCGCCATCCACGCGGACGACGTGGACGAGTGGTTCCTGTGCGGGCCGTTCGAGCTGGTGCAGCTGTGCCGGGACACCCTGGCCGAGCGCGGCGTGAAGCCCGAGCACGTCCGGTTCGAGCTGTTCACCTCCGGCAAGCCGGACCGGCCCGAGGGCAACGCCGGGCGTCCCGTCATCGAGGACGAGTCCCAGGAGACCTACAAGATCACGTTCAAGCTGGACGGCCTGCAGGGCGACGTCGCCAGCCCCACCCACGCCCGCGAGTCCATCCTCAATGCCGCGCTGCGGGTCCGCCCGGACGTGCCGTTCGCGTGCGCCGGGGGAGTGTGCGGCACCTGCCGCGCCAAGGTGGTCACGGGTTCGGTGACCATGGACGAAAACTACGCGCTGGAGCAGGATGAGCTGGACAAGGGCTACGTCCTGACCTGCCAGTCCCACCCCACCAGCAAGGAAGTCACGGTCGACTTCGACGTTTAGCCCCTTCTGAATATTTGGTCTCAACGCTAGGAGCACCCATGATTTCCCTCTCCATCGCCGGCGGCGTCGCCGATGTGGTCCTCAATGCCCCGCAGAAGCTGAACTCGCTGGACGAGCAGGCGCTCGCGGAGCTGTCCCAGGCGTACGACGACGCCGCTGCCGCCGCCTCCCGCGGTGAGGTGCGGGCACTGCTGCTCAGGGGAGAGGGGCGCGCCTTCTGCGCGGGCCGGGACATCTCCGGCGTCACGCCGGAAAGTGACGACGCCGAGGCGTACCTGGGTGGGCTGGTGCAGCCGTTGCTGGAGAAGATGAGCGCGTTCCCTGCGCCCACGTTTGCGGCCGCGCAGGGTGCCTGCCTGGGCGTGGGGCTCGGGCTGCTGCTGGCCACCGACGTGGTGTACGTGGCGGAGAACGCGAAGTTCGGCTCGCCCTTCGCCAAGCTCGGGGCCACGCTGGACTCGGGCGGGCACTGGTACTTCACCGAGCGGCTGGGCATGCACCGGACGCTGGACCTGATCTACACGGCCGAGCTGATCTCCGGTGCTGAGGCTGTGGCGCAGGGGATGTTCAGCCGGGCGTTGCCTGCGGATGAGCTGCTCGATTCAACCCGCGCCATCGTGGCCCGCGTGGCCACCGGCGCGACGGGTGCGTTCAAGGCCAGCAAGGAGCTGGTGGCGCACATCCGGGACCAGCGCCTGGGCCTGTGGACGTCGATGAAGGAAGAGAACTCCGAGCAGGCACGCCTCTGCAAGATGGAGGACTACGCGGAAGGCTTCAAGGCGTTCCAGGAAAAGCGGGAGCCGCAGTTCAAGGGGTGATGGGACGACCGCTGGTTGAGCTTGTTGAAACCTACCGCTGCCGGACCCTGTCGAATCCGCCGTCCCGCCCCCAATCCTCAATGAGTCCCAGCACCCAGATCCCCAGCATCGCCCCGGCCGTATTCGCCACGATGTCCATTGCGCTCGGAACCCGATCGTGTAGAAAGAGCTTTTGCCCCAGTTCCATGCAGCAGGACGCCAGAAAGGCGCTCAATACGATCCGTCCACGGTGAAACGCCGGGAAAGCCAAGGCAGCCAGCATGCCAATCGGCGTGAACATCAGAATGTTGGACGCAAATTCCACGAAGTTGTAGTTGATCAGTTCGGGAACTCCTGAGTGATGAAGAACAAACAGCGCCGCCTGAAGCCGCCCAGCTACAGGACGGTCAACCGGGGTCGGCCAGAACGCCACGAACGCAAGGGCCGCCAGGTACAGGGCCAGCAGGGCGCGGGCAGATCCCACGACGTCGGTTCGGTTCCATTTCCCCATACGGAAAACGCTACGGGGAACTACTGCCTATGCCGAAATCTGGATCCTCAAATTTCTTTTTCCGCAAGTCAATTTGTAAGGTTCGATCATGACAGTGGGGAAATCAGTACGCAAAGCAGTTATTCCGGCCGCCGGCTTGGGCACGCGTTTCCTGCCTGCCACCAAGGCGATGCCGAAGGAGATGCTGCCGGTCGTGGATGCGCCGGCCATACAGTACGTCGTTGAGGAGGCCATCAGTGCTGGCCTGGACGACGTGCTCATGATCACCGGCCGAAATAAGCGGGCACTGGAGGATCACTTCGACCGGGCTCCCGCTTTGGAGCGGACGCTGGAACTAAAGGGCGACCAGGCGCGTCTCGAGGCAGTTCAGCATGCCTCCGGTCTGGGGCCAATACACTACGTGCGGCAGGGCGAACCGAAGGGCTTGGGACACGCGGTCCTGTGTGGCCGCCAGCACGTCGGTGACGAGCCCTTCGCCGTGCTGCTGGGGGATGATCTCATCGATGAGCGGGACGAGCTGCTGACGACCATGATCGAGGTCCAAGCCGAGACAGGTGGTTCCGTTATTGCGCTGATTGAAGTGGAGCCGTCCCAGATCAGTGCCTACGGCTGTGCCGACATCTCGGCAGTCGACGGCGAGGGTTACGTCCGTGTCAACAGTCTGGTGGAAAAGCCTTCCGTGGATGAGGCGCCGTCCAACCTGGCTGTCATTGGAAGGTACGTGCTTCACCCAGCGGTGTTTGACGTTCTTGAGAAGACCGAGCCGGGCCGCGGCGGTGAGATCCAGCTGACAGACGCCCTGCAGACCCTTGCTGCAGCGGAGGGGGAAGGAGCCGGTGTCTATGGTGTCGTCTTCCGCGGCCGCCGCTACGACACGGGTGACAAACTGAGCTACCTGAAGGCTGTTATCACGCTGGCTTCTGAGCGTCCGGAGTTCGGCGAGGACCTGAAAGCCTGGATGAAGAACTTCAACGGGTAAGAAGGCTGACCTACAGCCTAGCAAGGGAAGCCCCGACCGTCTGTCGGGGCTTCTTGCGTTGCAGCCTACTGGTGGCGACAAGAAAGGACCCGTTCCGATGATCCGGAACGGGTCCCTTACTTTGAAGCGTGGAAATCTGCTGTTTAGGCAGAAGCCTCAGCGTTAGCGCGGCGGCGAACGACGATCACTGAAGCGGCGCCCGCGGCGAGTGCACCGCCACCGACCAGCGACCAGAGAACCAAGCTCGAGTCAGCACCTGTGTTGGCAAGACCGACGCCGTTATCACCCGTGTTGGAAAGGCCTGTGCCCGTGTCAGTGCCCGTGCCGACGCCGGTTGCCGTGCCTGCAACGGTGACGGTGACCGGAGTGCTCGTGACGCCCGATTCAACGCCGGTTGCCGTGACGGTGTAAACGCCCGGTTCGCTAATGGTCAGCGGCAGGGCGACTGCGCCGGCAGCGTCAGCCGTTGCATTGAATTCCTGTGCGGCAGTGAAAATGCCGATTTTGCTGGGAACTGCACGGCTTGCGCCGCCTCCTGCAATGCTGGCACCGGTGGCGGCCGGAGCAGCGCCAGGCGTCACGCGGATGATCAGCGGTTCGCCGGCACGGAAGCCCCTGGCGGAGAAGGTGAAGGCTTCGCCGGGTCCAACAACGCCGTCAGAGACTGCTGCGTTGGCTGGCGTTGCCGGGTAGTTGGCGGCCATGGCCGGCGCGACGCCGGTCAATGCGATGGTTCCTGCTAGCGCGAGCGCAGCAATAGACTTCTTCATTTGTGTCCCCCCTGAGACCTTTTAACACACGGATGTCACATTCGACGTGGAGATTCCCCATCCCCATGTGACCGTGGGGCGAATCTCGTGGTTTTACCCACAGAGAGACTAACACCTCTGAGGGCTGGCTCCAAAGTGAATCCAGACACTTTACATACTGTTAATCGGTGGTTTCCGCAGGAGGGCCGCATGTCGCCGATTTTGTTTCTAGGACGACGTCCTTCAGCGACTGCACCATCGGAGTCACCACTATCTCGGGATCCGCGTGCTGCACTATCCTTCCGAATGTGAAATCCACCGTTTGACTCTGGCCAGGAGCAAGCCGGACCGTGACAGTTCCTACCGGACGTCCAGCGTGCCGCTGAGAAGAAAAGTTGGATTTCTGACCAGCAACGAAGGCTTCTTCTACGTTCGACTGAACAGGCCCGTAAGCCACGATATTTGTTTGGACACTACCGGCCGGAACTCCAAAAGCGCCGGCGCCGGTAACGTACGCAGGGAGGGAGTTCCCTGCATTCCTAGGGGCAGTGTTTGTATTTGTCACGCGAACTCTAACTTGTGAATAACCATTGGCGCGGCATTCCTCGATGAGCTGCACGGTCCTTTTGACGTGGTAATCCATTTTCGCTCCGGTTCCATCGTTGAAGTAAACGCTGAATTGAGAGGGCGATATGCTTGGACCCGAAATTGAACCACTCACCCTGTACCTGCTTATCACGGTTTGCTCATCAGGGTCAGCGGACCATAATAAGATCCGGCCTTCTCCCGCACCCTTGGAGATTCCTTTCAAAAGCCTCTGGCTATCATTGGCATCCGCAGATAGAGCATTAAAAATCTTCTTGGCTACGCCTGCGAAGTAGAGGTCCTGAAAAGCAGGTTGGGGTATCTTTGCGTAAACATCCGACAATAGGGTCTTGACCACGTTCCCGCTCGTAAGCTGGCTCGGCAGCGCACTATTCGTAGCGAGTTGTTGAAGCTGTGCATCGAGGACGACTGCTCCGGTCCCCTGCAACAAATAACTCAGGGCAACCGGATCGATAGAAATGACTCCATCCATCCTCTTGCCTGTCTTTTGCTCCCACATCGCAACTGCCGTACTAGCCGACGTCGGAAAGTCGGGCGTTAGGTTGACATCCTGCATAAATTTGCCAACGCGGTTCGAGTAGATCGTTGCCTGCTCGAACTCAACCGGGATGGTGGGCGACATCACACCAAGTTCCGTAGCGCTCATTTGGTCGCCTAAGGTTAGCTTGCCCTTATCGAACCGCAAAACCGCTAATGCTCCTGGAATGCCTCCAGTGGAGCGTATCTCGGCATTGTTTTGAATCAGCAGCAGGTAATTTCGCGCTTTTGTATGGCCCATCATGCTCGGTGCGATTGAGATGGCATCCGCGGCCGCGTCTATACCGATGCGCAAAGAATTGAGCTGTTCTCGTGCTTTGATCAAGGGCACCGAAACTTCTGGCAGCATGGATTCGGTGTCCAAGTTATTCAGACGTCCGGATGAAAGCCGTATAGCACGGGCCGCCGCCGATATTTTGGGCTGCGCAGCTGTTAAGGGCTGCAGATCCACGCCCTTACTATTTGGCGCGAGCCTGTCCCAGTCGAGCGATTGAAAAGCGCTGACCAGTGGTCCGGCGCCAAGGTTCGCGATCTCGTCGGCGGAAAGGGCGACTGCACTGACCGCCTGGATGTTCGGTCCCAGCCAAGGTACCGTCTGAGACATTGCCCAAAGCGGATCTGATGCGATTTGTCTCGCCTCCGAAGTATGCTTTTTCAGCTCTGCCAGCGTAGCGGAAGCGGCGGCGGTGTCATTGGCAAGTATGTTGTCTTGGAGTTGGGGAACGAGTCCTTGGGCCGCACTTAGCTCGCCCCTAATGGTAACGGCCTTGATGCCGAGCCAGATTCCTGCACCGATAAGAAGTGCAACGGCTCCAACCGCAAACCCGATAATTTGGTACCTTCGACGTTTTTTTATTGGACGGGAAGGCGTCGACGAGGTTAGGGGCTTCTGCTGTCCAAGAATGTCGGGGTCCATTACGGGCGGAGGCCTTCCAGTTTTGTGATGCGCGTTTAGTGAGTTCGGATTCAGTAGGCGCCCGTGCTTTTAAATACAGCACGGAACGTCTTCAACATGATGATGATGTCGCCAGCGAGCGACCAATTCTCGACGTAGTACAAGTCAAGTCGCACAGAGTCCTGCCATGACAGGTTTGACCGACCGCTTACCTGCCACAGTCCCGTGAGTCCGGGTTTGACAAGTAGTCGTCGCCGGACATCGTTTTCGTAGGCTTCAACCTCGCGCGGGAGAGGCGGCCGCGGTCCAACTAGGCTCATTGTTCCTGCCACCACATTGAATAGCTGAGGCAACTCGTCCAGACTGAATTTACGTAGGACCCGTCCGAGAGGAGTAACGCGCGGATCGTCCTTCATCTTGAATAAGAGCCCGCTCCCTTCATTTTGGGCAGCTAACTCGGCTAAACGATCTTCCGCGTTCACCACCATCGAGCGGAACTTAAGCATAGAGAAATGCTCTCCACCAATCCCGACACGTTCTTGTCTAAACAAAATAGGACCGGATCCGCCGACTCTAATCATGACGGCAATCAGCCCCATAATTGGAAGCAAAAGGATAATCAGAAGGCCTGAGATCAATACGTCGAACAGCCGCTTAGCCACCCGCTGGCCGCCTTCTAGCGACGGCGTCGTCACGTGAATCAGCGGAAGGCCCGCCACTTGCTGAGTGTGAATGCGAGGACCTGCAATATCTGTGAGTGCCGGTGCCATTATTAGACCTATATTGCGTGATGCCAATTCCCAGCCCAGGTGCCGCAGGGTCTGCGGATGAAGCTGCACGCCCGCAGAGACGGCCACTGCATCCGCTCCACAGACCTCGATGGCCTCCAGAATGGCTTTTGTTGTCGATTCGTACCCAAGGATAGGGAGACCCGCTTCGGAGCTTGAATGTTGGGAGTCGGCATGCCCCGGAAGATATGCGGCAACGGGAAGATAGCCGGCATGTCGAGCTCTAGATAAAGTTGAGGTCAGATGTTCCACAGCGCTGCGTCCACCTATCAGCATAAGCTTGGACATGCTGGCGCCTTTCTGTCTGTCGACATTAAGGTGCTGTCGTACTAGCCAGCGTGCTGCAAGCAAGCCAGCTAGTCCGCAGGGCAACGCAATGCCCACGTAGCCTCGTGCCGTGTCTATCCGCAAGACATACGAGACGATGGCGAGCAAGCCGAAAAGCCACAAAGAGGCTGCAGCGACGCGCTTGTATTCCTCCGCTCCCGCACCCAGTACGTGGCTCTGCCTGCTGTGCCAGGCGCCGAGCATTGACCACCAGATAAGTGATAAGGCGCCTGATAGCCAGGCGTAATGCGCCTCCTGACCGGAGACTACAAGCCCTGGCTCCACACCGAAACGAATTACGTAAGCGCCGTACATAGCCCAGACAATGACGAAGCCATCTACAATCCGAAGCGTTCGCGACGCTCGAAGTCGCCAATCGAAGCCATTCCCCAAAATTTTCCCCGCATTATTCTACAAAATTAAAAGACACGCAATGCATTGAGACTCGGCACTAGTCATTTCAGCCGGCATACCGTTTTCTTCCACATACTAGTAAGCGAAGAGTCTGCAAACCCGTTCGTCAAAATCACTGAATCGACGAAGAACTAATTTCACGCTTCTCGTGGCGCCCAATTTCCAATATTAGATCAACGGCACTTTTCGCATTCACATCCGTGTCAAAATGAGCCCTAGCCTCATGCTGCGAACCACTACTAAGACCATTTTCGCGGACGCTCCGGACTGCGCGTCGAATTTCGTGACTCCAGCGCTCTGCATCGCACGCTGAAATCGATTCATAATCATCAGCTAATTGTGAATTTATGCCCACTGGCGAAACTACAGCTTTCATTCCCGCGCACAAGTAAAGGATAGCCTTGTACCCGGACTTTCCACGTTCCCATTCGGTATCTGGCAGCGGCATGAGCCCAATACTTGCTGATCGAAGTAGCTCCGCCTCGGTTTGATTTGACCATCTGCGGGCACGCAAGCGCGGATGTGCCGGTAGATCTTCAATGTTCGTACCGCCCAATACGTCTAGGAAGATTTGTTCTTCGTCGCAAACTTCAAGTACTTCCGTCAGTACCGTTTGCAGGCTGCCCAGAGTACTTTGGCTTCCGGTCCATAGGAGCGTTATGGGCGCCCCGGGCTGATGTTCTATCTCGAATGTGCTCGAAGGAGGACACGTCGGCTGGTAAACGGCAGTTGCTTTTCCGCTTCCATATGTCTCTACAAGTGACTCATTTCCACAAAGGATGAGATCAAATATTGACGCGAACTCGAGGGCTCTAACCGGCTGTCGTAATAAGCGTCGCCAATCACGAATATGGGTCGGAGCAGCATGTATTGCGTCGTCAATATCGAGGATCGTCACTTGCGACCGCTTTGCAGCCAATCTCTCCATGAGAGGGGTGAAGAAAGGGAACGCCTCTCTGTGGACGACAAGGATGTCGCAGCGTCTGAATAAAAAGAAAATTCGTGAGACGATCCGAAGCAGGAGAACTGCGGCCGCATAAATTCGAGCCGCGCCCCGCTCATTCTTCTGAGTAAACGCTTTGTCAGAAAATAGCTCGTGGACCTGAACATCAATGCCACGGAGGCGCAATTCAGCCACCAAAGGTTCTATTCGCAGACGACGACTAGCATCCGTCTTGGGGTACGTGGTGAGGACGTGTGCCCGTTTTATCTCTTTAGAAATTTTTTTCTCCAATGATCATCCGTGCCAGCAAACGTGGCAATCAGGGCGAATCCATAGCCCTGTGCCTTCGCAAAGAGTATGCGACGTTCGTCTCCCGTACGAAGCAGTGCCTTTGCCGTCAGAGCAGCAAAGTGAGTCAGTGCGCTCACCCAGATTGCGCTAAGGATGACAGGACGACTGGGCCCCGAAGCAAACTTTCGGTGATAACGCCGCCGGCTATTTTCAATCCAAAAAGTGGTGGCCTTCCGGTAATGCTTGGCTGTACCCTCACCGTCGTGGACTGCGCGGTGATCTGCCAGGAGGACAATGCGCCCCGTGCTTCCCAGCCTGGCGCATAGATCTACGTCCTCGAAGTACATGGGGAAAGATGTATCGAAGCCTCCAATGCGGCGCATGACGTCTGTTCGTACGGCAAGAACAGCGGCAGCGGGCTGTTCAACGTCTAAAACAACGGCGCCCGCAGGCAATCGAACAAGGGTGGACCACATTGTGTTGGGTTGTCTATCGGCACCTATAATCCGGGCCAGCTCTGTCCAGACCGAAGGCAAACGGCGAACTGACAGCTGCTCTGAGCCATCGGGGTAAACCAATCTGGGAGCAACGGCCACAGTGTCATCTTCACGTAGAGCCGACCACAGAGCATGAAGCGTTCCAGCATCGATAGCAACGTCTGGGTTCATTACGAGGAAAGTGTCATACTTGGCGCGCCGCAGGTTTGAATTATGTCCGGCGCCGAAACCTAGGTTGCTTGCACTCTCATGTACATCAACGAAACTGGGCCACTCAACCTGCTCTGTCCTCTCGGCCCCGTTATCATGAACCAAAATTTCGATCGGAAGTTCGCTACGTGCATTGAGAATCGAGTTAATGCATGTGGCCGTTCTCTCCCAGGTGTTGTAGGTGACGATGCTGACGGAGATCCCACTCTTCAACATTACTAATTCCCCAAATCTGTAATTCCTCGCTGGAGGAGTCGACGCGGTGGTGGGCGGAGGAGATCGCACCTCGTGAATGATATCCGACGAAAAGAGGATGGAGCGAAGGCTAACCCGGCAGACCCGTAACGTACCCAAGAACCAGCGGTGAAATTCCCGGGAGGTGCCCCCGCAACTGCCTCGGCGGGCGTGAATGTGACGTCATTCAGGAGCGGATGCGGATGCCTGGTCGCAGCGTACAGGCTTGGGCGGGACTTCAAGTCAACTTGATTGCCTTGAAGGGCTGAGTGCGGGGCCGTGGAAAGTGTCGTCCGAGCGTGGCGGACAGGCTGCTGCGGATTCCTTAGGCGATTGATGGATGTGAAGGGCAAGAACTATGAAGCACCACATCACCGGCGCTTGGATAAGGTCGAGCGTGGCTGCAGTTGCCGATATTCCGACAAGAGTTGAAGCTACGCCTAGAGCGGTACGCATTGTTCGGGCAATACCCGCCAGGATTATGGCGATGACCAGTCCGAGCCCCACGATGCCGCCCTCTGCACCCACCAATAAGTACGTGTTTAGGGGGTCGGTTTGCGGTAGAAATGCGCTGACGCCGAACGCATTTAGCGGTACGAGCGCGTGCGCCAATGGCGCAAGATGTGTTTGAAGATTTCCGATGCCTAGGCCGCTTAACCAATTTTCTTTTAAAATCTCAAATGCGGCTGCCTGCAGAATTGACCTAGACCGTGTGCTAGCGTCGACCCCGGAGAACCTCTCGATCAAGGGCTGGCCAACAGGGGAATAAGCCAATAGTAAGGCAATTGATAGGGCACCTAGTCCAATAGCCGCCAGGCGCGATGGGCGCAACAAATGCGAGTATTTCCGAGATGCAAAGAAACAAGCCGCCAACACGGCTCCTAAAAAAGCACCACGAGAAAAAGTGAGTACAAATGAGAGGCCATAAACGGTCCACATTGCCGTCTTTGAAAACCGGGTCCAGTTGCGTGTCACGAAAGCAACACCAGGAACCGCACAGAGTAGCGTGACGCCCAGATAGTTAGGGTCGCCGATTGTAGACGCTGCTCGCCGGATTCCTCCGACGTCAGCGGCCGTTTGATCCTTCCACCCCGTGTAGATTATGGACGTGTGCGTTAGGCTTTCGTAAAATCCTATGCCTGCATGAAAGAGGCCTGCGAGTCCAAGCACCCAAAGCACCGAGGATGGTCCTTTTTTCAATAGCAAGTAGGCCACGGCGGCGGTAAGTAGAGGAGTTGAAAGTCCCGATAGCTCTGATACGTCAGTTGGACTTATCAGAATGACAACGCCAAACATCAGTGACCACACGGGCCAACGAATGATCTTCCTGTCTAGACGACCCACGCTGTCCTGAACAAGTAGCGTGGCAAGACACAACGCTAAACAAATGTTTACTACGGTTACGCCGCCTATTCGTGGGGGATCGAACGCGCCGATGCACAGGGTCACCAAGATAACTGAGCTGGCGCCGAAAATAGGCTTTCTCACCAGCAGAGAGATAAAGCCGATGCCACCGAATATTGCGATGGCCGTGGGCAGCCCCAAACCGGTCACCCCGCCCGCCACGAACGCCGAGGCTGCCAAGGCAACGGAGCTTGCCAGTCTCTGCATACCCCCAGCTGGCAGAATTCTGCGTATGGGGCTATTGATGCCCTGTCTCGGCCTACCCGGCAACTTCGGCTCTTTTCACGAGTAACGGTTATCTGCGAGCAACGGCACGCTGGTCCGTGGGCAGGCCCGGAGAGCCAGACGCCGGCCCTAGTCTACTATGGCCCGACCTATCCCACATGCCGCAGCAACTGGCAAGAAAATGCTGCATGCGCGGCCGGTTGGGGTGATTTCTGATTCCTAATCTTGGAAGTACTCAATGGCTGCACCAATAGTGTTAAGCCGCTCTGCAAGGTCTTCATAGCCTCGTTCAATAACATAAATATTCCTCAGCTCAGAAGTGCCCTTGGCTGCCAGCATGGCCAATAGGAGGCACGCCGCCGGGCGCAGAGCCGGTGGACAACCAATTTCCGCTGACCGCCATTTTGTCGGGCCTGTCACGTCGATCCTGTGAGGATCTAAGAGGCGAACTCCCGCTCCTAGCCTATTTAACTCGGTTAGATAAATAGCACGATTTTCATAGACCCAGTCGTGAATCAAGGTCGCTCCTTCAGCGCAGGCGGCAATGACGGCAAAGAAGGGAAGGTTGTCGATGTTGAGTCCTGGAAACGGCATGGGATGAATCTTGTCGGCCGCCGCTCGCAGCCTCGACGGCAGGGTGGTGATGTCAACGAGCCGTGTTCGCCCGTTTTTAGCCGTGTATTCATTGGATTTATCGTATTTAAAGCCCATATGTTCAAGTGTGCTGAGCTCGATCTCCATGAACTCGATGGGAACGCGCCGAATTGTCACCTCGGAATTTGTGACTATGCCGGCCGTGAGGAGACTCATGGCCTCGATGGGGTCTTCGGACGGCCAGTACTCTACATCGACGTCGATACGCGAACGACCGCGGATTGTCAAAGTGGTGCTGCCTATGCCAGTTACATCAATGTTAAGTGTCTGCAAATAAAAGCAGAGATCTTGCACCATATAGTTAGAACTGGCATTTCTGATCGTCGTGGTGCCCTCACGTTGCGCGGCCGCCATTATTGCGTTTTCGGTAACGGTGTCGCCACGTTCTGTAAGCACGAAGCTCCTATCTAGGAGATCGGGCTCTGGCCCCTCTACTAGGTACGATCCGGCATGGGCTTCGACCCGCAGGCCGAATTCTTTAAGGGCCTGCATGTGCGGTTCTACGGTCCGAGTGCCGAGGTCACAACCCCCGGCATAGGGCAAGCGGTAGGATGTACTTTCGTCCAGGAGCGGTCCGAGCAGCATGATCACGCTACGCGTTCTACGCGCCGCTTCGGTGTCCATCGACGCCAGATCCAGCACCGCTGGGCGGCGGATCTGCAGGTCATTGGAATTTAGCCATCGGCATTTCACCCCGATGCTAGTAAGAAGCTCAACGATCCTGTTGACTTCTTCGATGCGAGCAATTTTTCGGAGAGTCGTGGTGCCTCTGTTGAGTAGGCTAGCGCACAACAGGGCTACACTTGCGTTTTTGCTGGAATTCACATCTACGGCTCCGGAGAGCGGGCGTCCACCGAGAACGCGCAGGTGAGTGAGCTTCGGCTTGGCGCCTCGTTCAAGCGAGACAAAGCTGCGGCCGAAAATAGTTTCCATACGCTGCAACACCTTTGGGCTGGGTGGGATGCTGCTTTCTTCTATGTTTTGTATTGTGACGCTAGTGGTGCCTATTTCAGCAGCAAGCTGTTCTTGCGACCATCCCTTTTCGAAGCGTGCGTGTCGCACGAGTGCACCGAAATCTGCAGTTGCTTGCGAGTTCATGCCTCCAGTACTACCACGCTAAAGCCGGATTCCTTGAGCCGATCAGCGGCTTCATTAATCTCAAAGTGCAAGATTCCTGCCTGAAATGATGGGTGAGCGCATAAGCGGACTGTCGAGGAAAAGGTCGGTGGCCACAGCTGGGCTGGAAACAGATGCGTTCAGCAACGCGTAAACTGGTGCGGGCTGTCGCGTGCAGCAGCCGTCGTGCACTAGGGGAGAGGCTCTGCTGTTGGAACCGAAGGACTATCTTGCGCTCATGCGCCGAAGTTGGCTGTTAATTACGTGCCTCGCCCTTCTGGGATTGCTCGGAGGGGGAGCCTCGGCTCTGCTGGTGAAGCCAACTTACGAATCTGAGACGCAGCTTTTTGTAGCCATACAAAACTCAGGATCTGTTCAGGAGCTACAACAAGGTAACACCTTTAGCCAAGCTCGAGTTCAGTCGTATGTAAAGACGGTCGCTACGCCCGCTGTATTGCAACCGGTCATCGACAGCCTTGGATTGTCGGAGTCGCCGCTGCAGCTTGCCGAACGGGTGAAAGCAACCTCCGATCTCAACACTGTTCTCATCACCATCGCCGTCGAGGATTCTTCTCCGGTGCAGGCCGCTGCGATAGCTCAGGCCACGGGAACGAGTCTCATCAAGGTGGTGGATTCACTCGAACGTTCCGACAAGACGTCCGAATCTCCGGTCAAGCTCTCAGTAGTAACACCAGCCGTGGCCCCAACTACCGCGATAAGTCCGAACACGAAGCTGAGCCTGAGCCTAGGACTAATGGGAGGCCTAGTTGTTGGACTTGGCGCGGCAGTTCTTCGGCATCGCCTGGACAACAGGATTGGAGGAGAGTCCGATCTGCGAGCCATTACTGACTCGCCCATTCTCGGTGGTATCTCCTTTGAGTCGGAGGCGAAAGGCAGGCCGCTGATCACGCAAATCGCTGGTCAGAGCCCACGCGCGGAGTCATTCAGACAGTTGCGGACCAATCTCCAGTTCGCGACCGTGGGCCAGAAGTCGGCGGCAGTTCTTGTCACTTCATCGCTTCCAGGTGAAGGTAAGACCACAACTGCCACCAACTTGGCCATTGCTCTTTCACAAGCGGGTCAATCTGTCGTCCTCGTCGACGCCGATTTGCGGCGCCCAATGGTGTCAGAGTACTTAGGCCTAGAACGCAACGTAGGGTTGACTACGGTTCTTATCGGAACAGCTGAACTCAATGATGTTTTGCAGCCGTGGGGTGACGACAACCTTTATGTTGTTTCGTCCGGTCGGATTCCTCCCAATCCAAGCGAGCTCTTGGGTTCGGAAGCTATGGTGCAGGTGATAAAAAGACTCGAAGCTACCTTCGACGTCGTGATTATTGATTCCCCGCCTCTGCTGCCGGTTACAGATGCCACCGTCCTGTCTCAGAGCGTCGGCGGGGTGATTTTGGTTGTGGACAGCAAGAACACGACGCAGGCGAGTGTCCAACGTTCACTGCAGTCGCTGAGTATGGTCGATGCGAACTTGCTTGGAGTTGTCCTGAACCGTCTCCCTGTGAAAGGTCCAGATTCTTACGGGTACAGCTACCCGGCATATGCAGCACGGACGGATGAGGCCATGCAGACTAGCGTTTCGCCGACAGAGTCGGGATGGGCGGGGCGTCGCCGCGCTAAGAGGGATGGTCGTTCGGCGGCAAAGGTTGAATCAGAACCGGCCAGCCCAGGGCAAGACGTGGCAGCCGAAACCCTTTATGACGAGGCGATGAATAGTAGAAGCCGGTCGGCGACCAGATTTCCCAGCAGGGGCCGTTAGCTATGCCGACCTAAATAGATGACTTGAGATTCGTTCCGGAGCTCGCTTGAGCACGCGGGCTGACAATATTTCCAGGTTCCAGGAGGGAGAATGATGCGGGCAATGAGGGCAGCAAGTATGCGCTGGCATGGGAAAACAGTGGGTATATCGGGGCTAGCCGTGGCGGATGCCTCTCAAGAGGAAATAATAGATTGGCTTGCAAGTCGGCGAAATCCCAAGCAGCCGCTTTTAGCATACGCACTGCACGTCGGCGGATTGGTTTCACTCGATGCCAACAATCAGTTCCGTGAAATAATGTCGGGTGCCTCACTCATTTATGCCGATGGCGTTGGGCCTGTGCTGCTCGGTCGAGTGCGAGGGGGGCGTTTGGGGCGTTCCGCGACCACTGACATTGCACCTGCCATCTTAGAGCGATGGGCGGCTGAGGGCGATCTCCCCCGCATCGCGCTCCTCGGAGGCCCCGAAGGTCTGGCCGCAGCCGCTGGACAAGCGTTAGAAGACCGGGGACTTGGCCGGGCAGTATATGCCGAAAGTGGCTTTCAAGATGACTACAGTGATGTCCTTGCAAAAATTCGAGCTATCCGACCCGATGTCCTATTCGTCGGAATGGGCGCCCCTCGTGAAATGGAGTGGTGCGAACGGTACCTCGGGGAACTACCATCCTGCGTTGTTATTACGTGTGGAGGATGGTTTGGCTTCCTGACGGGGAAGGAACGCCGTGCGCCGCGAGTGGTACAAGCCTTTGGGGGGGAATGGATTTGGCGGCTGGCTCAGAGCCCCAGACGACTGATGGGGCGGTACGGCAGAGGTCTGATGATAGTTCTGAAGGAGCTTAGCTCTGGCAGAGGTTAACGCTGCTTTTGGCCCAAATCGTGCTGACACCCTAGACGAGCTAAGCCAGGCCGGTGAATAGCCCGACGACGATGGTGTCGGCGCCGGTGTGGAGCCCTTTTTGGGTCGCTCGGTGCGTAGGGCAGGGATCCGCGCCCGCCCGTCCGGGTCCGTATCCTGAAGGTTGGTGCGGGGTTTGCGGGACTGGGGCTCGAGGCCCCGCGTCGCCCTCAGCCGCGTACCTAGCCAGGAGTTCATGGACCCATTGCCAGCCCACGCCGTAGCGTCAGCCTGTGATTTGGACATTCCGCCCTCAAGTAAGGCGAGGACGATGACCTTGTTCTTCGACATGGCCCAGCGTCGATGGCACGGGTGGCGCCGATATCCCGGGACCGGTGTCGCCTACCTCCTGAGATCACACGCCCACGTAAGTCGCGGCTGCGGATCTTAATTAATTAAGTTTTAGGCCGATCAGGAGCGGTTCGGGGTGCAGTTCAATGCCAAAACGCGTGACGACGCCGGCACGCACCTCGCGCGCGATCGCCACCATATCGGCCGCACGGGCAGAGCCGCGGTTGGTGATGGCCAGGGTGTGCTTCGTGGACAGCGACGCCCGGCCGCCGGTGACGCTCCCGTCCTCCAGCCCGAAGCCCTTGCCGAAGCCGGCGTGGTCAATCAGCCAGGCCGCGGACAGCTTGACCTGGCCGTCGGAGCCGCCCGGGTACCGGGGCGCGGATTCCGGAAGGCCCGCCGCCACTTCCTCGGGGACGATCGGGTTGGTGAAGAACGAGCCCGTGGAGTAGGTGTCGCGGTCGGCAGGGTCCAGCACCATGCCCTTGGACGCCCGCAGCCGCAGGACCTCCCGGCGTACGTCGTTCGAGTAGGCACGCTGGCCCTGCTCCACACCGAGGACCCGCGCCAGCTCGGCGTACCGAATGGGTGCGCTCATGCGGCCCAACGGCAGCTGGAATTCGACCGTCAGCACCACGTAGCGCGGTGAGCCGTTCACGGTGGTCGGCTTGAGGACCGAATCCCGGTACCCGAACTTCAGCTCGGAGTTTGTGAAGGTCTGCACGGCGTTGCGCTCCCGGTCCCAGGTGCGGACCGCGGCGATGGTCTGCGAGACGTCCGAGCCGTAGGCGCCCACGTTCTGCACGGGGGTGGCTCCGGTGGCACCGGGGATCCCGGACAGGGCCTCGATGCCGGACCAGGCGTGAGCACGGCGTGTTCCACCAGTGCGTCCCAGTTGTGCCCGGCCTGGACCACCACGGATACGCCCCCGCAGGAGTCCTCGGCGTTGACGGTGAACCCCTCCGAGGCGATCTTCAGGACGGTTCCGGGGAACCCGTCGTCGGAAATCAGGAGGTTGGAGCCCCCGCCGATGATCAGCAGCTGCTCACCTGCCGCATCGGCGGCGCGCACCGCCTCGATGATCTCGGCCTCGGTGCGGGCCTCGACGTAGTTGGCGGCGGGACCGCCGACGGCGGCGGTGGTCAGCTCGGAAAGCATTGCGAGAGTCATTCTCATACAATAGTCAGCAGACAACCACCGTTATAACTCGCCGGGTCGATGAGTGCTTTGACCGAGGATCGAACTGATCGAGCGGCCAATGGGGGATTAGTCCCTTGACATTAGCAACTTTCCCTTGCGTGCCGAACGCGGCGTGCTCGCACGAGCACGGATACTGCGGTGTCCCAGCAGATATACGAGGCCACTGGCGTAGCCCAACGATGCTGCGAGCGAAGCCCCTAACGCACCCATGTCGGCACCGATGAAGATTAACACAGCTATATCGACGCCAATTGCAATCAGGCACGAATACAGGACTCCGAACTTGTGCCCGCGAATGATCTCTGCATTTGAAATGTACCTATAGACGGAAAGAACGCAGATGCCCGGCAGCAGGCCCCACACTGCAAATACGGATTCCTTATAATCCGTTCCAAAGAGAAGTGGCACTAAGGTTGGGCTGATGGCAGCTATGGTCACGGATGCCAACGCAGACAGACCCAGCACTATCCATGTGTCTGTTCCGATAGAACGAGAGTGGTCAACCGCGTAGGCGGGGGCCCTCACAACAGCCGCTGTCATGGACGCCACGAGAACGAGCTCAGCGAGGGCTACTGCCGCTGAATATAATCCGACCTCCTTAGAGGTGCTAATGGCATTCAGGATAATGACATCGAGGCGATAGGACATGAACAATACAATAAGCGTAATGTTCGTCGTCAAGACGAAATTCCAAGGTACCGCGTCCCTGCCCCCCAAGGCTGACTTCCTAATCTTTGACGACTTGGCCCATAGAGCGCAAGTGTATGCTGCGACTATTGTTGTTCCGGTAACATACCCAAGTAACGCGCCGCCTAACTGAAAGAAGGTAAGGCCGACGATCATAAGAAACCCAGGCAGAAAGATCTGAAAGATGCGGAAAAGTGCTAGCGCCCTAAACGCCCTACGAGCCTGCAGAAGCGCCGCAAAAAACTCTGGAATGATAAGGGCAGGTCCGATGAAAGATGCTATGCCGGCCAATAGGTTGATAGGGGAAAGCTCCCCTGAAGTCGACGCTAGCTGGACTAGAAAGCAAATGGATGCACCGATGCTTGCCGTCATTAATGACCAGCGAAGAAGTTTATGAATTCGGGGTCCGACCGCACCGTTCTTGCTCACATCCATGACGACTACTTGCGGGCCGGCTAACATCGCAATAGTGCTGATGATAGCCGGTATCAAGGTGGCTACCGTATATATGCCTTTGTCTGTCGGCCCAAGAAGGCGAGCAGACAAAATACCAAAAATTGCCGTCAGTCCTATGACGCCAACGCGACTTCCAAATGTCCAAAAGTATGTCGAATAGCGCCTAACTACGGTCATGGACGGCATTCACTATAGGGGCGATAGTGCCCACTTCGTGCATTGCTTCTGCGATCTCGCAGCGTTCGTGTGGGTCCAGTCGACGCGCCTCTGTCACGGCTTGTGTCAGCTTTCCAGGGGTTGGTTGAGTACTGGATGGCGTTCTTCCGGTAAAGTTGTAACTCTGCAACTCGTCAAGGTTCGAAAGCGTAGCAAGGCCGTGAGTGCCCTCGCTTGTTGCAACAATAGTAGGCCTGCCTGCTGCCATGCATTCAATGGCCCCTCGTCCAGCTGTCACAACAACGCTGGCTCGGGTAATCCACGGGCGTGGATCGGTAACGGCGCCAACAAACGTAATATTCGTCTGGAAGCCCTGCTCTTGAACAGACTGACGTAATTCGCTCTCTTGTGGACCGCCTCCCACAACAATAAGCTCTAATCCCAGGTCGGCCACAGCCACGAATAACGCGGAAAGGGGAGCGGTCTTGTTGGGCGTCAGTGTTCCAAGGAATATGACAGGTCCATTAGGATCATAGCCTTCGATAACTTGTCCCAAGGCGTCGCCCCAATACATTTCGGCGCGAAATATGTTGCCGATTTCTTCCACCGGCGTATTGGGTGATTGGATCTTAAGAAACTTGGAAGTCTCGGATGTCGCGGCAAGGAGTCCTGCGAGTCGGCTCATGGTTGACGTATGGTCGCGAAAGGGCCACTCGACTTGCGTAGTGCCATGGACAAGAGCCATCCTTTTCACGGCTGGCCATTGGCGGTCGCTGTGCTCCGCAAAGAACGCTGTCGGCCCCGGCTGGGAAGTAACTATGAGGGACGCCTTATTCGCAACCGTTGCGAGACGCCGTGCGCTCGCAGCTTCGAGCGCACGTAGCACGATTTTCTTGACCCAATTTCGGCCCCCTGTGGCCGTGCCCTCTCGCCACATTACTCGGATGCTCCGAGCGGACAGCTTTGCTTCCTTGTACCACGGGCCGGGCTTGGCCACCAAGACAGGCTCGATTCCATGGTTATCTAGCATGCGAGCTAGAGCAAAGGCGTAGGTCTGTGAGCCGCCGGGGCGAAAAGCGTTCATCGCGATAATCACGACAGGTCGAGACGGATCCTTCAGCATTCCCCCATCGTACGTGCCATCACCTAATGGAGCAGGACTTGTGTTAACGTTTGCCTGAAAAATTTGGGTCTGGACACTAAGGTGTCTGTGGTGGAGTCCACACTGGTTTGCATGCAATCACTGGCGGAAATGCCGGGCTCCCGTTGAGTGTGAAAGGCGGATGTTGAAGCATTTGCTACGCCCTTTATCGCGTATCGACATCCTCAAACACCAAAAACGTCTGTGTATCCAACACGCCGGGCATCGACTGCAGCTGATCGAAGATCACTCGCCTTAGATGCACGTTGTCCACGGCCCGCACCAGCAGGATCACGTCGAATTCCCCGCCCACCAGGGCAATGTGGTGCACCTCGGGGATTGTCCGTAACTGTTCCCGCAACTCCCGCCATGAGTGCTGCTGCACCTTAAGTGTCACGTAGGCGGAGGACTTCAGTCCCGCCTTAATGGGATCAACAACTGCCGTGAACTTTGTCAGCACACCCTGGCTCGTCAGTCGGGCTATCCGTGTGTACGCGTGGGCCCGGGAGATATGCACGTTCTCGGCCACCTGGGTGACGGACATCCGGCCGTCCCGCGTCAGCTCGGCGATGATGTTGCGGTCCACGTCGTCGAGCGGCACCGCTGCCTGTTCCTCGTCCGGCTCGGCCATTTTGTCTACAACTCCCGTTCGTTACACAGCTCACATTTGCAATTTGTCTTTCAGAATAGGGGAGTTTCGCGTACTTCTCCACGATTCGCGCTGGCACTGGATACGAAACATCGTCCGGGACCATACTGAGAGTGAATAGTGGCTACAGAAGGACGGACCAATGACGATCTCCGCAGACCACACTGCGCCCGGCAAGGCAGGGCAGGGCGAGCCTGCCCCGGAGCAGGCCGAGGACACGTACCTGCCCGGCGCTGCCGCCGAAGCCGTACGCAAATTCGGCATCACCGCCGAGGACTACATGCTGCCCGCACGCCATCAGATCCAGATGGTCGACCAGGACGGCAACCTGAAGCACCATTCAGAGCAGGGCACCGAGCCCGGCCATGAGTATCCGCTGCCCGGCGACGACGAACTCCTTGCCGCCTACGAACAGCTCGTTGTCGGCCGGCGGGTCAATGACCAGAACTCCGCACTGGTCCGGCAGGGTCGCATGGCTGTCTATCCCTCCAGCCACGGCCAGGAAGCCTGCCAGGTGGCCGCGTCACTTTGTCTCGCTGAAGGTGACTGGATCTTCCCAACCTACCGGGACGCCGTCGCCGTCATGGCCCGCGGTGTCGATCCAATCGAAGCCATGACCATTTTCCGCGGCGACTGGCACGGGGGCTATGACTCCCTCAAACACAAAGTGGGGATCCAGTGCACACCGCTCACCACGCAGCTGCTCCACGCCGTCGGCGTCGCACACGCGGCCAAGCTGCGCGGCGAGAACACAGTGGTCCTGGCGATGTGCGGTGACGGTGCCACCAGCGAGGGCGACTTCCACGAAGCCCTGAACTTCGCCGCCGTCTTCCACCTGCCGGTCATCTTCTTCGTGCAGAACAACCAGTACGCCATCTCCGTGCCCCTGGCCCACCAGTCCGTCGCGCCGTCGCTCGCCCACAAGGCCGTGGGCTACGGCATGGCCGGTGAACGCGTGGACGGCAACGACGTCGTCGCCCTCCTCGCCGTCCTGGACCGTGCGGTCAAGCTCGCCCGTGAAGGGTCGGGCCCGCTTCTCGTCGAAGCCCACACCTACCGCATGCAGGCCCACACCAACGCGGACGACGCCACCCGCTACCGCCAGGACAGCGAGGTGGCCCAGTGGGTTGCCAGGGACCCGCTCACCCGGATGAGGAAGTACCTCACGGACAGAGGACTGCTGGACGACGGCGGAGAGGCCCGAATCACAGAGAAGGCGGAAGCGGTTGCCGCGCAGCTCCGCACCGGCCTCGGTGAAGACATACCCGTCGATCCCCAGGACCTGTTCAAGTACGTCTTCGCCAACCAGACGCCACAGCTCAAGGAACAGTCTGCCCTCGTCGCCGACGAGCTCGCCCGCGACGCCGCCAGCGCCGCAGCCGCAACGGAGGCCACCAAATGAGCCCGACAATCACCACGTCCTCAGAGGCGAACGGCAACGTCAGCGCCGCCACCGCCCGCGCGGCCGCCTCGGCCGCGGCCAGCGCCGCAGCCGCCGGGCCGCAGCCGGTCACCATGGCCAAGGCGCTGAACACCGCCATGGCGCACGCCATGGGTGCCGACGAATCAGTCCTGGTCTTCGGCGAGGACGTCGGCAAACTCGGTGGCGTCTTCCGCATCACGGACGGCCTCATGGCCACCTTCGGCGAGCAGCGCTGCTTCGATACTCCTCTGGCTGAGTCCGGCATCGTCGGCATGGCGGTGGGGATGGCGATCAACGGCATGCGCCCCGTCGTCGAGATGCAGTTCGATGCCTTTGCCTACCCGGCTTTCGAGCAGATCGTCAGCCACGTGGCCAAGATGCACAACCGGACCAGGGGCCGCGTCAGGCTGCCCATGGTTATCCGGGTTCCCTACGCCGGCGGGATCGGGGGAGTGGAGCACCACTGCGACTCCTCCGAGTCCTACTACGCCCACACGGCCGGTCTAAAGGTATACACGCCGGCCACTGTCGCGGATGCCTACCGCATGCTGCGGGAAGCGATCGATTCGGACGATCCAATCATGTTCATGGAACCCAAGAAGCTCTACTGGTCCAAGGACCTGGTGGACCTGGAGCTGCTCCGTGAGGAGTATGAAGGGAAGAACGACGGCGGCCGGGCCACCGAGGGCCGCGCCGCTGTGGCCCGTTCCGGCACCGACGCAACACTCATTGCTTACGGCCCGTCCGTTCCGACGGCGCTGGCGGCAGCTGCCGCAGCGGCGGAGGAGGGGCGCTCGCTCGAGGTCATCGATATCCGCACCATCGTGCCGTTCGACGACGAGACCGTCGCGGCCAGCGTCCGGAAGACGGGCCGTGCGGTCGTCATTGCGGAGGCCCATGGGTTCGCTTCCGTATCCTCGGAGATCGTGGCCAGGGTCCAGGAACGGTGCTTCCACTACCTGGCGGCCCCGATCCGTCGCGTCACCGGCTTCGACGTACCGTACCCCGCACCGAAACTCGAGCACTACTACCTGCCCGGCGTGGACCGCATCCTCGACGCCGTTGACGACCTCCAGTGGGAAGACTGATCAGATGACCGAAACCAAAGTGTTCCTCCTGCCCGACCTCGGCGAAGGGCTGACTGAAGCCGAACTTCTGAACTGGCTCGTGGCCGTCGGCGACGAGATCCGCGTGGACCAGCCCATCGCCGAAGTGGAAACCGCCAAGTCGGTAGTAGAGGTTCCGTCCCCGTACGCCGGCACCGTGGCCGAGTTGCACGGCGAGCCGGGCCAGACCCTGGACGTCGGCAAGCCCTTGATCTCGGTGGCACCGTCGGTCGAAACCACGGAACCTGTCGAGCCCAAATCCCCGCCGGTTAAACCTGTCGAAACCAAGGCTGGCGACACCGATGAAACCACAGCCGCCGAAACCTACCGCACGGAAGAACGAGCAGGCTCCGGCAACGTTCTCATCGGCTACGGAACACCTGGCGGCACTGCAACCGTCCGCAGAAGCCGCGCCCGGCGGTCCACTTCGCTGGTCGAGCCGGTCGATACCCAAACACCGGCAACTAAGGATGACACCGAAACCAAGCTCACCACCCCCGCTGATGACGCGCTGCTCCTGCGGACCCGCGTCCCCGGCAAGCTCGGCGCCGTGATCTCACCACTCGTCCGACGGATGGCCAAGGAACACGGCGTGGACCTTGGGCACGTCCACGGTTCGGGGGAGAGCGGCCTCATCATGCGCCGGGACGTGGAAGCCGCAATTGCCCAGCCGGATGCTGTACCTGGTCATACCCGGCTGGTTGAGCCTGCCGAAACCCAGGCCCTCGAAACCGCACGGCTCGAAACCAGCAACCACGCCACCGACTCAAGAACCGGCCTCGGAATCACGACCCGTACACCGGTGCGAGGAGTCCGCAAGGCCGTGGCCGCCAACATGACCCGCAGCCGCACCGAAATTCCGGAAGCCACAGTCTGGGTGGACGTCGATGCCACCGCCCTGGTTGAACTTCGGGCGGGACTCAAGAAAACTGACCCGCACAAAACGCCAGGACTTCTTGCCTTCATCGCCCGCTTCGTCACGGCAGGGCTGAAGAAGTACCCGGAGCTGAACACGCGCTTCGCAAGCACTGAGGATACATCCGGTGGCGAGTCCCAGGAGATCCTGTCCTTCGCCGGGGTCAACCTCGGATTTGCTGCACAGACCGAGCGCGGTCTGGTAGTTCCGTCCATCCGCAACGCGGATAAGCTGACGGCCCGTGAACTGGACGTCGAGATCAAGCGACTGACCGCCGTCGCACGAGATGGGAAGGCGACTCCTGCTGAGCTGGGCAGCGGAACCTTTACACTAAACAACTACGGCGTCTTTGGAGTGGACGGTTCAGCGGCGATCATCAATTACCCGGAAGTCGCAATTCTGGGCGTTGGCCGGATCATCGACAAGCCGTGGGCGGTCAACGATGAACTCGCCGTTCGCAAGGTCACCGAACTGACCCTCACATTCGACCACCGAGTGTGCGATGGCGGGACGGCTGCCGGCTTCCTGCGTTATGTCGCCGACGCTATCGAAAACCCAGGTACTGCGCTCGCTGACCTTTGAGGGGGATCTAGACGGCTACGTCCGAATGCATCGAGCATTTGACGACGCCTGCCCGGCTGCTTCCGTCACGGCGGTACGACATCACGTGGTTGGTGATTGCATCGCACTCGTAGCAGAAGTGTCTGTGTTACTCAGCCCATGAGCAGACCATGCCCAGATGCGGATTTCACTCACGCAAAAATCCCCCAGGCCCACTTCCTCCGACTGTAGGAGCGACCATTGTTCCTGATAACCCCCAGTTCGATGAGTAGAATCGAGGCCAGACCAACGGTAACGCTCCCGGAAAGTACGGAGAAGAAATGTCACGATGGCTCGACGTCGGTGCGGACAACTACGTCCTAATAACCGAAGGATGCAAGCTTAATACCGGTCTGATTGTGGGGGCGGAACGGGCGATGGTGATCGACACCGGGTGTGGGCCGCGTCAGGGGAAAGAAATCCTGGACGCCGTCCGGGAGAAGACCCCGCTGCCGCTGGTTGTCGTGAACACGCACGCCCACTACGACCATTTTTTTGGTAACGCCGTTTTTGCCGAAGCCGGCGTGGACGAGTTCTGGGCACATGAGAACTGCGCCGAGGAGATCGGCGAAAACGGCGATGTCCAGCGTAGCGAGGTCACTGAATACGAACCGGAAATGGCCGCTGGCGACGGCGAGAACGTGGAGTTGGTGGTTCCCAACGCCATCGTCCGCGACCAACCGGTGCTTGTGGACCTTGGCGGGCAGACCGTCACCCTGTTCTATCTGGGCCGCGGGCATACGGACGGTGACCTTCTGGTGGGCACCACCACCACCCTGTTCGCAGGCGACCTTGTTGAACAGGGCGCGCATCCCTCCTTTGAAGACTCCTATCCGGAGGAGTGGGCGGATGCCCTGCGGCACCTCTCTGCGCTCCGCCACCGCTATGAGTTCCTGGTGCCAGGCCATGGCGAGCCGTGCAGCGACCGGTTCGTCAAGACCATGGCCGACACCATGACGACCGCCGTACGGCAGGCGCGGCAGTCCATCCGCGATATGCCTGCTGATGCCACCAAAGCAATCCCTGTGCTGCCGTACGGGCCGGAGCAGTCGCGCTGGTTTATCAAGCGGCTGCAGGAGACCCGCCCGCAGCACTGAAGCGAGTAGTCATGTCGGCACGGGTAGCCGGCGTTCGGAAAGACAGGTAGTGACTACGCTGGGGGCGTGGGGCCAAGGTCCCTAGGTTTAGAGTATGAAGACCGGAATCCGCCTAGTCATCCGACACTTCATCGAGCGGCACATCGTCGCCGATGACCCATTCCCTGGGCGGTCCTGGCTGGACCAACATGATATGCCCCGCTTATCGGAAGCTACGAGGACGGTCGTGGCTGGCCTCCCTGTTGATCCACTGCCCCCGCTTCCTGAGACCCATGCACGGCATGGCCGACTCCGGCGGAGGAGCAGCAACCTACAGACCCGCTGAGGACCCTTAGTGAGCCCTCCGTGCAATGGAAATTGGCATCTTGAGCAATTCTTGAGGAACGCCTGAGCTTTCCTTGAGAATGTGTGCCTAGCATCGCTCGGGTGAGTACTTATGGGGGAGCCCGCTACGGGCGCGTGAGCCGGCGCGAAAAGCGCGGCCGATATCTCCGCATCTTATCGTACGTGGGGCTAGTCGCATTGGCCCTAGTGACAGCAGTGGTGGTGGTGCTGGCCGTGAAGCGTTAACAGCGGGCGTGGCGAATGACAATTGAATGTTTTGACTGCATTAGTTACCGGGCGTGTCCGATTGGACAGCGCCCTAAAATGCTAAGTAGGCTGGCCAATAATCCCGATTTTGGGGGATTCCACTTCCAGCCACTTCGTCGTGTCTGAGCAATGCTGCTTTGGAGACGTCAAAAGTGCTGCCGCATCCGGAGGTCTCAACCGTGGCTTTCACCGACTTTGTCCTTGCGCTAACCAGCCTTCTTGGGAGCCTGCTCCTTCCGTTCGCCGGGCTGTACTGGATGCTGCGCCTTAAGCGCCGCGCCGTTGATGTTACGACCCCACCCACCTCTTCAGTGTGCGCGGTAGTCCCAGGGGCGGTGAAGTAGGCGTGCCGTACATCGACATCAATCCGCACCGCAGCCGGCCCAAATGGTGGAGCTACGTGGCCTTAGGCATTCTCCTGGTGCTCACTGTGCCCGTAGTCGCCGCTGCCCTGATCCACGGCTGAATCGGTTCGCTCTGCTTGGCCAACGTCCTTTCTGGGCGGCTGGTAGGAGCTGTTAGCAAGGCTGCTGACTAATACAAGCTCCGCCAGCACCTAGAATGTCTTTTTGAATCAGACCGATTGACGATCACAGCGGGACGCCGCTGTGGGTCCGGGGGACCTTACATGCCTGAACCAGCGGATAACCGATTAGCCGACGCCGCCACCGAGGGGGAGCAGCCTGAGCTCCGCCGCCGCTACCGCCGCCGCAGCGCCGACGGCACCGACGCTTGGACAGGAACTATCCCCGCCGTGACACCCGAGCCCACCGCCCCGACGCCCCCCATCCGCAGCTCCTCATGGGCAGAAGCGGCAGCCGCGGCCGATGCACTCTCCGACACCTCCCCGGCGCCTGTAAACCCGCCGGCGCCGACCCGCCGGCCGGCTGCAGCACCGCCGGTCGAGGAGCCGGAAAGCCTGTCCGAATCTGACGTGCGGGGAGCAGATGCTACGGCGCTTCCGGCGTCGTTTGTCCGGGAGCAGAAGCCCCGCCCCAAGAAGGGCCTTAGGGGATTTTTGTACCGGGCGACTGGCGGCGCCTGGAATTTGGGTCTCAGCGCTCAGGAGCGGGAGGAAGACGAGTTGGCCCGCCGGATCTCGCGCCAACTGCAAGGCAGCTTCAACACCGCCGTGCTCAGCCTGAAGGGCGGCATCGGCAAAACCTCCACCACCGTGGGTGTCGGCCTCACCCTCGCCGAGTTCCGTGGCGACCCGCCCTGCGCGATCGATGCCAATCCGGACTCCGGAGACTTGGTCGAGCGGGCGCTGGGCGAGGGTATTTACCAGAAGACCACCCCGCGGACCATCACGGACCTGCTTCGAAACATCGAGTCGGTCGATTCACTGACCGAGCTGTCCCGGTACATGCACCACGCGGGCCGGCTGCATCTCATCGCCGGCGAACAGGACCCCGAGGTGTCGGACTCGCTTACCGCCGAAGAATATCTCCGGATCCGCCGGCTCATCTCCAGCTACTATTCGGTGGCGTTGACGGACTGTGGCACCGGAGTAACGCATAACGCGATGAAGGGGATCCTGCAGTCCGCTGACAATCTAATCATCGCGGCCGGTTATGCGGTCAGCGGCGCCAAGCGCGCCCGCAGCACTCTCCAGTGGCTGGCTAGTCATGGCTATGAGGACTTGGCCCGCAATGCGATTGTGGTGATAACGGACAAGGACGAGGTGTCCAACCGTGTGGACAAGGACGCGATCGAGGAGCATCTGGCAGGACTGTGCCGTCAGCTAATCGCCGTTCCGCACGACCGGGGAGTGGCTGACGGTGATCTGGTGACCCTCGATCACCTGAGGCCGGAGACCCGACGGGCTTACAAGGAGATAGCTGCTGCGATCGTGGACGGGTACCGATAAGACTGCCAGGGCCTACTTCAGCTGATGTCGTATCACACTAGCTGGATCTTGCTGCTAGAGGTGAGGGAGGACGACGAGCAAAACCGAACATACTTGACCGTCAGACGGTGAGCCACTGTGTGCCGTCTGTGATAAAGGTCACCGTTGCCCATTGAGGTAGCGTCTTGGAGGCCGCACCATCAATTAGGCCGCCGCCCAAGGACCGTACGGTACAGCTGGATACGTTCACATTCTTGATAGTTACTGGGTAACCGACTGATGCCAACGTAGGGTCGGGCAACGTTTGAATGAGCGTGCCACCATCGGAGATGACGTATCTATCGGCAGCGGTGATGGTCTGACTTGTTGTCTTTGTGGATATAGGCGACACCGTGGTGTCAGTGACCAGCCCCAGGTTGGCCAGCTTTGCCGTTAGGGATGCCTGAGCTGCTGCCGATCCACGTGGGCCAGCCACGGCCTGTTGAGCGACAGGCGCTAGCCCATAGAACCCGATTTTCTGTGCGGGGCTTGTGCTGAACTGTGTGCCGGTAGTGGAGCCTGTCACGAGGTTCACGCCGTCGGATAGTGACATCGTGTTCTTGAGCACGATGGTCCCCGACGAGCGGCTGATAAAGATCGGCTCGGAGAGTAGTGCTCCGTTGTCGTCATAGCGTCGGATTGCCAGACCGGTACCGGTGTTGGAGCCAGTCTCTGCACCTCCGTCAGAAACGATCTTCCAACGGTCAAGGGTGTTTGTCTTGATGGACAGGCCCAAATTGCCCAATGGGGTAGGTGAGTCTGCCTCGAAGCCCTCAGTGGAGAGCACACGGTCGCGCACGGTCATGCCGATGCTGCGGTTGTAGAGTGACCGAAGAGTTACGACGTTGTGGCTGGAGCAGCCAAAATGCTGAATCAGACCATAGTTGCCATCAGCCGCTTCGATGTCGGATTTGAGCCTCTTGGCTCCAGACCCGCCAAAGAAGTAATGCCCCACGAGTGTGCCAATCGGGTAAGCCGCTTCGAACTTAACGCCGACAACAGTATTGTCCACGACCTGCGGAACGTTAGGATTCAGGTAAGTGCCGCACTGGACCAAGGTGGTTTGGTAGCCGTAGAGTCGGAAGCCGTACTCAATCGGGGCGTCCGCGTGACACTTGGAGTAATGGCTGCTGTTGGAGAAGTCTTCGAAGCCAATTTTCGTGGCGCCCTTTGATGGCTCGGCCCAGACGTGCACGTCCTCCAGCATGGCGTTGTTGCCGACAGGCAGGGTCACTCCATACTCGTAGTTCATGACGAGAACCTGCGCGAACGAGTGGTCCCCGGAATTTTCCGAGAGGATACCCCGTGAACCGGTGATGACACTGCCGTTGTTGATGATGCGGATGTTCGAGAGGATCGCTTCGGCGGCTCGGCCGATTGCTCTGCTGTCTCCGAGTTTAATGCCGGCAGCGTTACCGCCGTGAACGGTGAGGTTGTTCAGCTTGAAGTACAGGAAGTTCCGGACGTGTATGCCGATGGCCGCGTTGGTGTTCGCATCAATCGTGCCGCCGCCGACGATGGCCCCGTTGTCATAACGCTTGCTCAGCTGGGTCCGCACCACGGCGGCCATTCCAGGGGCCCCGGCCGTGATAATGGCCCCTTTGGAGAGGTGGACGTTATGGAAGTTCTCCAATGGTGAGGTCACCTTGTAGACGCCATCCGGAAAGTAGACCTGGGCACCGAATGACGCCGCAGAATCAATGACCGCCTGAACGCCCGACGTGGCGTCCGTGGTGCCATTTCCCAGCCGCTTCGGCACGCTTGATACCATCGCGAAAGTGGCGGAAAAGTCAGGAAGCTGCGAAAGCGGGACCTTCGCATTAAGATCTAAGACTGCTACGCCCGACGCGGCGCCCTTTTCCGCTAGGGGAATGTATGCTGCCGATGGCGTTGTACCATTTGGGGCTGCCAGCGCACAGGATGCTCCGATATCTGACACCGCGGAAGCTCCAGTAATTGCCGCCATAAGGGTTCCTATTCTGAGGAGCCCGCGGCGCCTAACTCCGCTCTCGCGTCGGAGTGCTGGACGAGCCGTCTTGCCAATTTCACTTCCCATGGCTCGAAGGTACGTCCTTGAGATTTGGCCGGGCCACCGTGGAGGATACGTAATTTATCCGCAGCCAGTACCCGCGTGCATCAAGGACATACTCAGTTAGCGGAGAGCCTTGCGAAGATGCAGTCCCTGTATTCAGGAAAAACGCGTCCTGGATCCACAGTGCAAACTGTCCAACATGGGAAGGCCCTCATAGCACGAGCCCGTGCAGATAATTGCCAGGTAGCGCTGCTCCCAGGCGCCGACGAACTCCGCAAAGCGCGACTGCCTCGGCAACTGTAAACCTTCGAGGTCCTCGATGATCTCTGTCAACGGTGGTCGAAAGCTTTAGGCGCAAGCCGTTACCATTTTGTGATAATCCTCTTTTTCGTGGGTAGACTGGAGCGTTCACCGCTGTCTCACTGAGGGAGAAAAGAGCAATTTCACGCGCCAGGCTGGACACACTGACAGGACTGCGGTTCATCGCCGCCATGCTCGTGGTCCTGTACCACGCGGCAGTGACGGTGGTGCCGGAGATGTACCCGCTGGTGTCCATGGGGCAGACGGGCGTGACGTTCTTTTTCCTGCTATCCGGCTTCGTGCTGGCCTGGTCCATGAAGCCAAGCACCTCCAAGCGCCAGTTCTATTGGCGGCGCGTCGCACGAATCTGGCCTCTGCACGCGCTCACGGCGGCAGCCGCCGTCGTCCTTGCCTTCGCCGCCCAAGGTGACCAGTCCCTGCCCAAGCTCATTGCCTCGCTGCTGCTGGTGCAGGCCTGGCTCGGCGAGCAGCACTGGGTCTACGCCTACAACGGGGTGTCCTGGTCGCTCTCCTGCGAGGCCTTCTTCTATGCGGTGTTCCCATTCCTGGCAGTACGGCTCTCACGTCTCGAACCGGGGCAGCTCCTCCGGATCGGCGCCGCGGTCTTCGCTGCCGCTGCCTCCCTCATATTCGTCCTGCTCGCCGTTGCCCCCGGCTTCGACTGGGGTGCTCTGTTCTACACGTTCCCGGCGTTCCGGATCGCGGAGTTCACCGTGGGCGTCTGTCTCGCCGTCGCCATGCGGAAAGGCTGGAGGCCCCGCTTTGGCCTGCGCGCCGGCGCGGCTGCGGCCATCGGCTCGTTCCTCCTGCTCGAGGTGGTTGACGGCATCGCGCTCTGGCATACAGCAGGTCCGCTCTCAGGCGCGCTCTGCATTCCCGGCTTCGCCCTCCTGATCGCCGCTTATGCGGAACGAGACCGCACCGGCAGCGGCCCCACCTTCGCCAGCGCCCCCGCTATGGTGAAACTGGGCGAATGGTCTTTCGCCCTGTACCTGGTCCACGAGCTCGTGCTGCGGGGTGCCCTGGAACTGGGGCCGGAGACCCTTACCGAGCGGGCCTTGTTCGCCCTCGTAGGAATTGCCATCTCCATCCCGCTCGCCGGCGCCCTGTACACGTTCTTTGAGCGCCCCGTTGAGGCCCGGCTCAGGAACTGGCGCTCCCTCGGCGGCCCGGGGCCGATACGCCCAGCCCGAGAAGGGCCTGCTGGGGTGTTAGAGCAAGCAGACCGTCTATACACATTGGCGGACAAGTAAGACCGGCACGGGAACATCGCCGGATCTATCTGCCCCTAAGATGGGGAGACTTATGGATGGTTTCATTGACGACATCAAGTTCGCGGTGCAGCATGGCCGCTGGGTCCTCGCTCTAGCCGGCACGTTGGCCCTCCCGGACATCTGCGCCGCCATGCAGTCCGAGAACGGCCAGACCACGGGCTCGAAATACAAGAACTGGGTCCGCGCCCATCTGGCAGAAAAATACCCTCGGCTTGATCCCGGTGAGATGTACAAGATGCGCTGCAGCCTTCTTCATCAAGGCACATCGTCGACGGTGAAGTACAGTCGAATCATCTTTATCGGCCCTGAATCCAACCTCCAGATCCACAACGGACTCGTGAGGCACGGTGACGAATCCGTACTGATCCTCGACCTTCCAACCTTTTGCGCCGACGTAATAGCCGCCGTAAACGCGTGGCGTGATGCCGTCAAGGAAACAGCGAACTACCGCCGGAATATCAAAACGATGATGCGTTGGAGGCCCGAAGGCATCGCCCCTTTCATTGCCGGCGGCCGGGTACTTACCTGATCCACGAATAGGTTCCGCCCGACTGGTTATGGGGACGGATGCGTTTCCCGGATCCAGCAGAATCAGGGCAACTACTTCTGGGGGATGAAGCCATTGGGCGCGCATGCAAACGTTATTCGTAACCGTCTGGGCCGGGACAACGCGCTCAACCTCATCCGGCTTCTGCTGGCCGTGCTTGTGATCGTGTCCCATGCCTTCCCTATCGCCGGGTTCGGAGCGGACGCCGCTTTTGGCGGCTTGGGACTCAGAAGCTTCGCGGTGGGCGGGGTCTTTGCCATTAGCTGTTACCTCATCACACAGAGCCGTTACCGCAGCGACCTCACGACGTACTCCATCGAGCGGGCCCTGCCGGTCGCGGCGCTACGGTGCAGAAACTTCCGGCCCCGGTGAAAACCGGGTGGCCGGGTCGCACCTGCGTAACTATTTCGGGAAGACCGGACCCGTTATGCCGTCCCCGAGGGCACTGCCGCTAAACTCGATCCTGAACGCGGCGGGGGCCGCGACTCATAACTGCGCCTCGGCACCAGCGGCTGGGGCGCCGTACAGGATGGTCTCGATGTCACTTACGCGCCGAACACGCTTCTCTGCTGCCATCATGTCCGCCGGCATCGCCGGCCTGGTGGCATCGGCCCTCGTTGTGCCTCCCGCGTCAGCGGCCGACGGCGATCCCCACCTGCCGTCCATCCCTCGCCGGCCGTCTGTCTCCACCGCGCCCACGGACCAGTTCATCGTGAAGTTCAAGAGCACGGGCCGGTCCAGCTCTGCCCTGCGCGCCCAGTCGGTCACGCGCGCGGCCGCCAAGCTCGATGCCACCGCCAAGGACCTGCGGGCCACCGTCAACGGCGCGCGCGTGGTGCGCACCAGCAAGGAACTTGGCCAGGACGACGCCGACAAGCTGCTCGCCTCCCTCCGCGCCGATCCCGCCGTCGCCTACGCCGAACCGGACGTGAAGCTGCAGGCCAAAGCCGCGGACCCGAACGACACGTTCTTCCCCTGGCAGTGGAACCTGTCCGCGGAAACCGGCGGCATCAAGGCCACCCGCGCCTGGGACGTCACCCAGGGCGCCGGGCAGGTGGTGGCCGTCATCGACACCGGCAAGACTGATCACGTTGACCTGAACGCCAACATGCTCCCCGGCTACGACATGATCGCCGATGACAGCGACGCCCGTGACGGCGACGGCCGGGACCCCGACGCCACGGACGAGGGCGACTGGTCCACCGCAGGCCAGTGCAGCAGTGGTTCGTTCGAAATGGCATCCTCCTGGCACGGCACCCATGTTGCCGGCATCATCGCCGCCGTCGCCAACAACGCGGAAGGCGTCGCTGGCATCGCGCCCATGGCCAAGATCCTGCCGGTCCGCGTACTGGGCCCCTGCGGCGGACAGCTTTCCGACATCGCCGACGCCATCATCTGGGCTTCCGGCGGCGCGGTGGACGGTGTGCCGGCCAACCCCAACCCGGCCCGCGTGATCAACCTCAGCCTCGGCGGCAGCACAGACCCCGAAAACCCCGCCTGCCCGCGAACCTTCCAGGACGCCATCGACGCCGCCACCGCCCGGGGCTCGGTGGTGGTTGCGGCCGCCGGCAACGAGATGGCGGACGCCTCCACCTCCAGCCCGGCTAACTGCGACAACGTCATCGCCGTCGCAGCCAGCGGCCGCACCGGCGCCCTGGCGCCCTACTCCAACTTCGGATCCGCCGTCGACATCACCGCCCCCGGCGGCGACATGAGGCCCACCAGCGTCATCGACCCGGACAGCGGCGTCCCCAACGGCATCCTCTCCACCCTGAACGACGGCGACCAGACCGCCGGGCGGGAAGCCTACTTCTTCGCCGAAGGCACCTCCGCCGCGGCACCGCACGTCTCCGGCGCGGCCGCGCTGCTGATGGCCCAGATGGGCCCGACGGCGACCCCCGCCGCCGTCGAAGCCCGCCTTAAGCGCACCGCACGGCCCATGCCCGACGACTGCCCGCAGGGCTGCGGCACCGGCCGGCTGGACGCCGCCACCGCCGTGCTGCACATGACCGCGGTCCTCGCCGCAGGGGACTTCACCGGTGACGGCAAGGCCGACATCCTGGCCCGCGAAAACTCCGGCTTCCTGTGGCTCTACCCGGGCAACGGTGCCGGCGGCTGGCTGGCCCGGAAGCAGGTGGGCTCCGGCTGGAACGGTTTGACGTCCCTCGTGGCCCCAGGTGACTTCAACGGCGACCGGCGCGCGGACGTTCTGGCCCGCGACGCCTCGGGCGCGATGTGGCTGTACCCGGGCAACGGCACAGGCGGCTGGCTGGCCCGCAAGCAGGTGGGCTCCGGCTGGAACGGGTTCACCGCCATCGTGGGCGCGGGCGACCTCAACGGCGACGGCAAGGCCGACGTGCTGGCCCGCGACAGCACCGGCGTCCTCTGGCTCTACCCCGGCAACGGGCGGGGCGGCTGGCTGACCCGGAGCAAGGTGGGCTCGGGCTGGAACGCGATGACCGCCATCGTGGGCCCCGGCGACCTGACCGGGGACCGCAAGGCCGACCTCCTGGCACGCAACGCCGACGGCGTCCTGTTTCGCTACTCCGGCAACGGCCGCGGCGGCTTCGGCAGCAGCGTCCGGCTGGGATCCGGCTGGAACTCCATGACCACCATCACTGGCCGCGGCGACTACAGCGGCGACGCCCGGACGGACATCCTGTCCGTGGACATCAACGGCACGCTGTGGCTCTACCGCGGCAACGGCCTGGGCGGCTTCTCCGCTGCCACGCAAGCCGGCACCAACTGGGACTAAAACCCCCACCAAGCGCGAACGTACACTTGTGGCCCTCGCGCACTTGCCGCGTGTGCCCGCCGATCCGCAAAAAAGTGAAAAGGGAGTATATTAGCACTGGCAGATGCCCTTCTGTAATGCATTCAGAGTATTAATTTCAGAATGCGGAATTAGGGAAGTGAGGATTCCATGGCTCACACAATTCCCCCGGGTGCCAGTACGCGCCTGTACAACGAAGACCTCGCGCCGGCCGAACACCGCACATGGGGTTTCTATTCGCTGTTTGCGATGTGGATGTCCGACATCCACTCGCTGGGCGGCTACACCTTCGCGGCCGGCCTCTTCGCGTTGGGTCTCGGGGCCTGGCAGGTTTTCCTGGCACTCGTTGTGGGAATCATCCTCGTTTTCTTCCTGATGAATTTCTCCGGCTACGCAGGCCAGAAGACCGGCGTCCCCTACCCGGTGCTCGCCCGGATCTCGTTCGGAACGTTCGGAGCCAACCTCCCGGCCCTCCTCCGTGCCCTCGTCGCCATCGCCTGGTACGGCATCCAGACCTGGCTCGCCTCCCGGGCGGTCATCATCATCGCGCTGAAGATCTGGCCCGAGCTCGAGGGGCTGACCCGGAACAACTTCCTGGGTGAATCCACCCTCGGCTGGCTCGCGTTCCTGCTGATGTGGTCGCTGCAGCTGCTGCTGCTTCGGAACGGCATGGAGACGATCCGGAGATTCCAGGACTGGGCCGGCCCGGCCGTGTGGGCGGTGATGGGCCTCCTGGTCATCTACATTCTGGTCAATGCGGGCTGGAACCTGTCCCTGGACCTGCCGGGTGGAACTGCACAATGGGGCACCACGCACGCCTTCTTTGCCGCCGTCGCGCTGACCGTGACCTACTTCTCCACCCTGATGCTGAACTTCTGCGACTTCTCCCGCTTCGCCCCGACCCGCAAGGCGGTCCGCACGGCGAACCTGTGGGGGCTGCCCGTGAACTTCATCGCCTTCTCCGTGGTCTCCGTGGTGGTCACGGCCGGAACCTTCCAGCTCTACGGGGAGTACATCTACGACCCAGTGGAAATCGTCGGGCGGATCGGCAGCATCTGGGCCCTGCTGCTCGGCGCCGTGACCTTCGCTGTTGCGACGCTGGGAATCAACGTCGTGGCAAACTTCGTCTCACCGGCCTACGACCTGGCGAACGTCTGGCCATCCAAGATCGACTTCAAGCGGGGCGGCCTGATCGCCGCGACGATCGCCCTCCTGATTACGCCCTGGAACCTCTTCAACAGCCCTGTGGTGATCAACCTGTTCCTTGGCGGCCTGGGTGCGCTGCTCGGCCCGCTGTTCGGAATCATCATGGTGGACTACTACGTGCTCCGCAAACAGCACGTGCTGGTGCCGGACCTCTTCATTGAGCAGGGCTACTACACCTATACGGGCGGCTGGAACCGCAAGGCCGACATTTCATTCATCGTCTCCGCCGTGCCCGCAGTGGTCATTGCGCTCGTCCCCGTCTTTGGCGCCCTCTCGGCCTTCTCATGGTTCATCGGAGCTGCCCTTGCGGCCGTGGTGCACTACGCCCTCTCGCGCAACGATACGACGCTTGCTGCCTCCGTCAGGGCGGCAACCGAGGCGGAAATCGCCGAGGACGCGGAGTCCAAACGCTGAAGTCCGTTCAGATTGCGACTCCATGCATTCGGTCACCTTCTTATGGATAGGTGACGTGGCTTAAATGTGCGGCCAGTTGCCGGTGAATGTCGCCATACCGGCTGGTCAGTGCGTATGCGCGCAACCAAGTAATAGGTGAGGCCGAAAAACGAGTACTTAATGGGGGTGCGAGCTAGTTGCACTTCACCTAGGGTAGGTAAATCTCAAGTCCTCTAGTCACAGGGGCGAAGTAGCGGCAAGGCCAGCTGGGGGAGCCTCGGTGCGGATAAGAGAAGTACGGGATCTGCACCCTTTTCCTGTCCTTACACGTCTACCTGCGCGCTGAAGCGCAGTCACAATCAAAGCAAAAGAATGAAAAATCCGAACTTATGACGCTCGGATAGTCGCTTTCCAGTCTATTTGACGCGCCTGGAAAGCGCCGGCGAAGAGCTCTGGTGGGCTGACGCCGGATTAGGCCGTTGGCCATGGGAAATCCATCCGAGCGCTGTAATCGCGCACCCCTGCGCCTTCGTCGCGCTTGGATAACCTGGTCGTTTGTTCTCCGTCCGGGCCCTTCGGAGCGAATAGGGGTGAACGCAGGGCTGTTTCCCATGGAATTCACATTTTTGAGTATCAAAGTGCAAATGGAAGTAACTAGGGCATATGTGCCCGCCTGGGATTGGGAGAAATCATGAGCACAAAGTGGGGTTTCGTTGGGATCGTGGCTGTTTTTGCCGTAGTGACAGTGATCTGCGCGGGGTTGTACCTGCTGGCGATTTTATGATCCCCGCAGTCGAGAGCAGTGTCTGCTGACACCTCACAGCTGCTCCAATAGCTGGCAAGGGGACGCGAGTGGCCGCCGGCTACACGCGCGGCTCAGCCATTCGTACCGTCCGGATCGGGGCTCCCGCCGCGGTTCCGCGCTTCGTCCGACCCGCCGTCGCCACGACCTGCCTCATGATCTCCGTGGCAGGAGTGGTTTCCGTGATGTTCGGCGTGACCGCACTCGACACCAGCCGTCGGGGGATCTGTAGGCACGGGATCCACCTGCCTGAAGCCGGGGTCGACAGCCGGTGGTGTCTTGGTTGGAACCGGGGCCGCACCCTTCTTGGCCGCGGCATCCTCGGCTGCCTTCTTAGCTTCCGCGGCTTTTTTGGCAGCGGCGGCCTTCTTGGCTTCGGCGGCTTTGGCTGCCTTCTTAGCTTGGGCCGCTTCGGCGGCCTCCCTGGCCGCTTCGGCCTTCCCGGCTGCTGCTGCCTTGGCCGCGGTTGCCGCTTTGGCAGCCGCAGCCGCTTTGGCTGCCGCAGCCTCAACGGCCGCTGCCTTGGCGTCAGCCTGGGCGTCTTCAGCCGCCTTCGCCTCGGCGCTCTTTACGGCCTCGGCAGCATTCCACTGGGAAACCCCGATTTCCGGCCCCTCGGTGGAGCCCGCCCCGGTGCTGTAGCTGCTGCCGCCGGTGCCGGCGGCCGTGGAGCCTGCAGGCTGGGGGTATGACGCCGGGTCGGCGGTACCTGCCTCACATGCCGAGGTGGCAAGCAGAACCGAGAGCATGGCAACGGACAGCAGACATTTCCTGCGCATGAGAACAAAATCCTCTTCGGGGGTGCGAAACGGGCAGGCCGCCGGGAAACGAGTCCTGCCCGAAAGTTGGGCGCGGTCTGAGGCAAAGCAAAGGCCGCTGCCCCCTGGGGACTTACCACACGAACGGGGACCCTGACTGTTCTGTCGGGCGTGTGTGCCAACCGGTGACACAAACGTTACATTGACCCGAAGCGACAGGCCAATTGTGTGATCCACGGCTATACAACCAGGCGATGCTCGACGCCGTCGCCCGTTCCGGCATGAGTGTCACCGAGAACATGGCCAAGCAGACTGACGCCTACGGGCGGAACGTCTACAGCCAGGGCCAGCTCCAGGCCAACCTGGTCGACACGTTCAACAAGACGAAGACCGCGGCCGGCCAGTTCGGCATCACCGGCACCGCCGCCGACAACCTTGCCCGCGATATCCTCGGCATCCCGCGCGGCGTGGATATCAAGTCGTGGATGAGCGACTACGCCAAGCGCATGGCCGAACAGACTCTCGGTGCCATGAACGCCGTGGACGGCAAGACGGTGAACACCTACGTGAACCACCACGAGACGACGTTCATCCGGGTCGAACGGTCCGAGTCGGTACACAACTCCACCGGTGCCGCCGCTGGCCGCTCCGGTGCGCGCACCGGGTTCTGGACCGGCGGTGCCGTGCGCCACTTCGACGGCGGCGGGTTCAACGGTCCGGTCTTCGGCCCGGGCACCGGCACCTCCGACTCGATCTTCGCCGCCCTGTCGAACGGTGAGTTCGTCATGAAGGCCGCCGCCGTGAACCACTACGGCCTGCCGCTGATGGAGGCCCTGAACTCCGGCACGGTCCCGTCCGGCATGGCGCATGCCCCGGCCACCTCCAACGGCTACGCCGGCTCTGCCGGTACGGCCGGTACGGCACTGCGCCCTGTCATCAACGTCACCGTGGAGGTCCCCGGCATGTCCGAACGGTTCACCGCGAAGATACGCGACGTGTCCACCCAGACGATCAGTTCCGCGCTCCAGGAGCTGTCGAACGGCCGCAACTCGTCCCAGAAGGGTGTGTACATCTCGTGAGACATGGCAGCGTCATTAGGCGGTCCGCTGCCTTCACAGGCTCCGCACAGCACCGGGACAGAACGGCCAAAGCCCGGCTGGACAGGATGAGGGGGAAAGCTCCGGTAACCGACGGAGCGTTACCCCTGAGGAGCCACCCATGTACACGGAGACCGGCCACACCCCTGTCCCTCATGCCACTGTCCTGCAAGAAACGGCGCGGCCGCGGGACAAAAAGCGGGTAGGTCCGGGCGTCTTCGTTACCTGCCTCGTGGCTGCCGGACTGCTGGGCGGGGGAGCGGCCACCGGTGTTGCGGCCCTGTGGCCCGACGCCCCGGCACAGACAACCGCCACCGCCCAGGCCGCGATCAGCCCGGTGATCGTCAACAACACCGAGAGCGTCAACGTGGTCACGGCCGCCGCGCAGAAGGCCTCGCCCAGCGTGGTGACCATCAGCGCCACCTCCGGCAGCTCCGGAGGCACCGGCTCGGGTATCATCCTGGACACCGAAGGCCACATCCTCACCAACACCCATGTGGTGACCCTGGACGGGGCAGCCGCGGATGCCGCCGTCGAGGTCCGCCTCAACGATGGGCAGGTTTATAAGGCGACCATCGTGGGCACCGACCCGCTCTCCGACCTGGCCGTCATCAAGATCGACGCCAACGGGCTGACCCCGGCAACGCTCGGCGACTCCGGCGCCGTCAACGTCGGCGACACCGCCATTGCCATCGGCGCGCCGCTGGGGCTGAGCGGCACCGTCACGGACGGCATCGTCTCCGCGGTGAACCGCACCATCGAGACGGAGTCCTCTGCCACCTCCGGCGACGGGTCCTCCGGCGGCGGATCCTCCCAGGGCGGGTCTTCGCCGTACCCGTTCGGATCCCAGCAGGGCCTTTCGGCCTCGGCCCAGGATTCCGTCAGCATCAACGTCATCCAGACGGACGCGGCCATCAACCCCGGAAACTCGGGCGGCGCCCTGGTCAACGCGCAGGGTGAGATCATCGGCGTCAACGTGGCCATCGCATCCGCCGCATCTACGTCCTCGTCCACGCAGAGCGGCAACATCGGCGTCGGGTTTTCCATCCCGATCAACCAGGCGAAGCGGGTGGCCGGGGAGATCATCGCCACGGGTTCCGCCTCCCATGGCCAGCTGGGACTGTCCGTTCAGGACAAAACGTCCGGGCCGTCGTCGGACTTCACCGCCGGCGCGGAGGTGGCCTCGGTGACCTCCGGGTCAGCGGCGGACAAGGCCGGGCTGGAGGCGGGCGACGTGGTCACCGGCCTGGCCGGCCGGACCGTCACCGACGCCTCAGAGCTGACGGCTGCCGCCCGTGAGCAGGCCGCCGGGTCCACCGTGACGGTCACCTTCCAGCGGAACGGCCAGGAGCAGTCTGCGGACATCACCCTGGACGCGGCGTCCTAGACGCTTTCGCGGCAGCCAGTGAGCCGCCGTCGGGCCCCAACTGTACGTTCGCCATAGCGCGAACGTACAGTTGAGGCCCTTGCCGGTTCTATCGCAGGACGTTGAAGGTGCTCCAGCCGGTGCCGATGATGGTCCGCGCGCCCCAGGTGCCCCTGCTGAAGGGGTAATGGGCGAGGCGGCCGTCGGTGAGCTGGGTGATGAGCCCTGAGCTTCCCGTGGTGAATCCCTCCACGGCCGTGATGCTGCTGATGCTGTTCCAGCCGGTGCCCACCGTGGGCCTTGCTCCTGAGACGAAGCCGCCGGTGCCGGTTGAGCGGTACAGAATGAGGCTGCCGTCGCTGCGCTTGGCCAGCAGGTCCTGCGCCCCGTCCTGGTCGAAATCGGTCATGGTGAGGTAGAGGCCGCCCCAGCCGGATCCGGTCTTGATACGCGGTGACAGCGATGCTCCGGCGCTGTTGCCGTAGTACCAGAGGGTCCCGGAGGCGTCGTACGCCAGGATTCCCGGGAACTGGTCGGCAGTGCGCCAGTCGCCCACGGTGATGTGGTAGCCGCCCCAGCCGGTGCCGATGGCCCGGGCCGCGACGAATCCGCCTTCGGGTCTTCCGGCGTAGAAGCTGAGCCGGCCGTCCTTCCACTGGGCGATGACATCGTGCGTGCCGTCACTGTTCCAGTCCGTTATGAACCCTTTGGCCAGCCCGGCCCAGCCGGCGCCGATCTTCTGCCGGGCCCCGAGCGAACCCTGGCCGGTGGCCGGGTAGTTCCACAGCGTGCCGTCAGAACCCACCGCAAGGACGTCCGCGGCACTGCGGATGGACGGAGTGGCGGCGGCCCGCGGGGAGGCCTTGATGACGAGGTCGTCTACGTAGGTGTCGCCCATCTGGCGGTTGTGTTCGGCGCCGAGCTGGACCCTGTCCAGGGTGGTGGCAGCGCTGACTACCTGGTTGCTGGAGTACACCTGGGCGCCGTCAAACCAGACCTCCACGGTGGATGCGGCCCCGTTGGCGGTGGTCCGCATGGCCACGTGGTGCCACGCGTTGAGCGTGATGCTTGTGGTGGTCAGCCGGGTAAAAACGGAGGCCCCGTCAGGGGCGGTGACGCGGAGCCAGAGCTGTCCGTTGTCGTTGAACCGGTAGATGTCGGCGACCCGGATGCTACCGGAGAAAAACCGGAGATACGGGACATTGTTGCCCACCACCCCGGCCTGGGTGATGTTGAACCAGCCGTCGGCATAAGCCGTGGCCGTACCCGCCGGCAGGGGCGTGGACAGGTTCGCGACCGAGCCGAGGTCGGCCGTGGCGTGCACGTGGGCGGAGCAGGTCCCTGAGTGGAACTGGTCCGAGGAGACCTCCGTGGTGCCGGTGCCTCCGGTGGTGGACGAGAACCCGTTCAGGGTGCCGGACTCGAAATTGTTGGCCATCACCGTTGTTCCCGGATAACTGCTGGCCGGGGCAGGGGTTTCTGGCACGCACGTCGCCGCCTGGGCCGGGACAGCACCCACCGCCAGCGCCCAAATCAGGGACGCCGAGGTACCCCCAACCACACCAAATCTGATGAGTTGCTTCATTTTCCGCGCTCCAATGTCATTGAACCGGTGGTTCAACCTGATAGAGCTGTTCGGCGACAGTGGCCAGTTCTCGACGACCAGTACACGGCAACTTAGTCGCGGGGCAAGGAGCCGGGCAACCGTGGCGGGTACTCAAGTTTTTGGTCCTGTCCGGCCAAGTAGTTGGGCCGACTACCTGCATCGGTGGGGGCCGCATCATGGGGGAGCGGCCCCCGGCGCCTTGCTCGGCCCGATGCCTTTGGGGGAACAGGCGACCTTCAGGGATAATCCTCAGCATGACCCTCGCTTCGCTCGCGGCCTTCGCCGGACTGTGCCTCATTCTGTCCCTGACGCCCGGACCGGACACCTTCCTGGTGCTGCGCATCGCGCTGAAGCGGCCCAGCGCAGGGATTGCGGCTGCGGCGGGCTCGGCGGTTGCCGCCATCGCATGGGCGGCGCTCGTCGGCGTCGGGCTGGCGGCGATCCTGGAACAGTCAGCGGAGGTGTTCCGCTGGCTCAAGATCGCGGGCGGGCTCTACCTGCTGTACCTCGGCATTTCCGGCTTCCTGAAGACGCGGAAGGCCGCAAAGGAAGGCCTGCAGGGCGGCGCGGAAGCAGGCGACGTCCGCTACAGCAACCTCGCCGGCCTCGGCGCCGGCGCGCTGTCCACGCTGCTCAACCCCAAGGTTGGCCTCTTCTTCCTGGCCGTTGTTCCGCAGTTCATCCCCGAGGGCGGTAACACCATGGCGGCCGCGATGATCCTGGGCGTGGTGGAGGCGGTCATCGCGTTCGCCTACCTGGCCGTCGTCGCGCTCATCGCCTACAAGGCGATGGCGCTGCTGCGCCGCCCTAAGGTGAGCACCGGCGTCGAGCGCGTCAGCAGCGGCATCATCGCCGGCCTTGGCGTCGGCGTCATCGCCTCCGGCGCGAGCAGCTGACCCGCCACCTTCACTTTGCTTCAGCCGGAGTGGTGGCTGCCCAGCTGGTCAGGAGCTTGAGCTGCTCTTCATGCTTGGTTCCCGGCTCAGCTGTGTAGACGCTGAGCTCGTGCACCGCCCGGGGAAGGGTGGGCAGGGCCAGGGACTGGTAGGTCAGTTCGAGGTATCCGACGACGGGGTGCTGGAGCCGCTTGATGCCGTCGTGGCGGAAGCGGATGTTGTGTGAGCCCCATAGCGTGCGGAACTCCGGGCTGACCGTGGAGAGTTCTCCGATCAGCTCGCGGAGGGCCTTGTCGTTGGGTTCCCGTCCGGCTTCCGTGCGGAGGAGGGCGGCCGTGGCAGCCGCTCCCGCATCCCAGTCGACGAAGAAGTCACGCGCGGCAGGATCCAGGAAGTGGAAGCGTGCGAAGTTGGCACGTCCATGGGCGGCGGTGGTGGGGCTTGCGAACATGGGGGCATGCAGGGCCCGGCCCAGCGGATTGGCGGCCACGACGTCCAGCCGGCCGTTGCGGATGAACCCTGCGGACATGGTCATGGAATCAAGCAGCCAGCGCACCGGTGCCGCCACGTCGGCCTCCTTGCGGCGAACCGGAACACGGTTGGCAGGCCTTGCCGCCCGGGCGAGCTCGAAAAGGTAGGCGCGTTCTTCGTCGTCGAGGTTCAGCGCCCGGGCGACTGCATGGAGGACATCCTCGGACACGCCGCTGATGTTGCCTTTCTCCAGCCGCGTGTACCACTCGGTGCTCACACCGGCGAGCACCGCGACTTCCTCGCGGCGCAGCCCGGGGACCCGGCGCCGGCTTCCGGAGGGCAGTCCCACCTCTTCCGGCCGGAGTTTGGCCCGGCGGCTGGCCAGGAAGTCCCGGATGTCGGCGCGGTTGTCAGGCAGGTTGTCCATAAAGTCACGATAACGCCCGTCCGTTCCGGTGAGGGGGTTGAGTTTGTACCCCCGATAAACACAGCCTTCTACACCCGTTGATCAGCCGGTGGAATGGATAACGAAGATATTTTCCACTGCAACGAGGAGCTTTCACATGGGTGGGCCAACGGCCAATCTCGAGGACGGCGTTACCGCCGGTCAGGCCACTGCCGGCGGTGCCGGCCAGGGCCGGCGCGGGCTGCCGCTGGCGGTCTACGTGCTGGCGCTGGGGACGTTCCTGATGCTCACGAGCGAGTTCGTGGTGGCCGCCATCCTGCCGCAGATCGCAGGCGACCTCGGCGTGGGCGTCGCCCAGGCCGGGTCCCTGATCACGGTCTTCGCGGTCGGCATGGTGGTGGGTGCTCCGCTGATGGCGATGCTGACACTCCGGCTGTCCAAGCAGCTGACCCTGGTCCTCGCCCTCATCGTGTTCGTCCTGGGGCATGTGGTGGTGGCGCTTGGCACGGAGTTCGCAGTGCTGATGGCGGCACGGTTCGTCAGCGCACTGGCCACCGGAGCGTTCTGGGCGGTGTCCGCGGTGGTGGCCACCCGTGCCGCCGGACCCTCCTCCGGCGCGCGGGCAGTGGGGGTGGTGGGTGCCGGCGGCGCGCTGGCCACGGTCCTCGGTGTTCCCCTGGGGGCGTTCATTGCGCAGCTCATCGGCTGGCGGGGGACATTCTGGACGCTCGCGGCCGCCGCCGCCATGGCCGCCGTCCTGGTGGCGCGCCTCGTCCCGCAGGACGCTCCCGTGCAGCAGGCGCCGTCGGTCCGCACTGAACTGGCCGGGCTGCGCTCGGGCCGGTTGTGGCTGGCCCTGGCTGCCTGCGCCACCACGTGCGGGGGCGTGCTCGCCGCGTACTCCTTCATCGCCACCATCCTCACCGACCAGGCGGGCGTGGCCGTCTCCCACGTCCCGCTGGTGCTCACCGGGTTCGGCGTCGGCTCCGTCATCGGAACCCTCCTCGCCGGACGCTTCGGCGACGCCCACCCGGGCCCGATCACCATCATCACGCCCGCCGTGACCACGGTCCTGCTGCTCGGAATCAGCCTGCTCTCCGGCTCGCCGTGGCTGACCAGCGCACTGGTGGTCCTGCTGGGCCTGTTCGGACTCAGCGCCAACACCGTGCTGATCCACCTCGCCGTCCGCTTCGCCGGGCCGGCGGCAACCCTGGGCTCCGCCCTCAGCGTCTCGGCGTTCAACGCCGGAACCGCCTTGGGGACCGCCGTCGCCGGCGCCGCCCTGGCCTCGCCCTTGGGCACCGCAGGACCCGCCCTCGTGGGAAACGTCATCGTGGCGCTGACCCTGGTCCCCGCCATTGCCCTGGCCGTCGCTGGCCGCCGGCTGGCTGGCGTGAAGTTCGACGGCGGCGCAGTAGACCCAGCCATCCCCTAAGCCGGCGGGCGGCACCCGTGCCGCGTCCCGCCGTCGTAATCCAACAGACAATCAGAACCATAACGAAGGAAAAAGCGATGCGCGCAACCCTCATGTACGGCCCCGGCGACGTCCGCGTTGAGAACGTCCCGGACTCAGTCATCAAGCACCCCACAGACGCGCTGGTGCGCGTCACGGCGTCCTGCATCTGCGGCAGCGACCTGCACCCGTACCACTCCATGTCCGCCGGGAACGGTCCGGCCCGGATGGGGCACGAGTTCATCGGCGTCGTCGAGGACATCGGCTCGGCGGTGACCACCCTGAAGAAGGGCGACCTGGTGGTTTCCCCGTTCGCGATTTCCGACAACACCTGTGAGTTCTGCCGCGAAAACCTGCAGACGTCCTGCTCCCACCACGAGGCGAACTTCTGGGACGGCATCCCCGACGAAGGCGGCCAGGCCGAGGCCGTCCGCGTCCCGCTGGCCGACGGCACCCTGGTGAAACTGCCCGTTGCCGCCGACTCGGCGCTGATCCCGTCGCTGCTGACCCTCGCCGACGTATTCGGCACCGGCTACCACGCCGCGCTCAAGGGCGGCGTCAACGAACGCACCTCCGTCACCGTGATCGGCGACGGAGCCGTGGGCCTGCTGGCCGTCATGTCAGCAAAGCGGCTCGGCGCCGAACAGATCATCCTCATGGGCAGGCACAAGTCCCGGACCGACCTTGGCCTCGAGTTCGGCGCCACGGACGTCGTGTCCGCCCGCGGCGAGGAAGGCATCGCCCAGGTCCGCGAGCTCACCGGCGGCCACGGCTCCCACGTGGTCCTCGAAGCCGTGGGCCACACACCGGCCTACGACCAGGCCGTGGGCATCATCCGTCCCGGCGGCGTCATCAGCCGGGTGGGAGTGCCGCAGTACAACGAGGCGCCGGTCGGCTTCGACAGCCTGTTCGGCGGCAACATCACCCTCACCGGCGGTCCCGCCCCGGTCCGGGCCTACATCGACGAGCTCATGCCGGACATCCTCAGCGGCGCCATCGAACCGGGCAAGGTCTTTGATGCCAGCACCGGCATGGACGGCGTCGCCCAGGGATACAGGGACATGGACGAGCGCCGCAGCCTTAAGGTGCTCATCAAGCCCTCCCTTTAACCCCTTGCGCCTGCTTGTGGACCGTGTTATAAAAAATCTGTATCCGCCACTATAGATATTCGGGAGGCGGATCACCGGTAAAAACTACAAGCTGAAGGAGTGGGAATGATGTTGATGCGCACGGACCCGTTCCGTGAACTGGACCGCCTGACGCAGCAGGTCTTTGGAACAGCGGCGCGTCCGGCCGCCATGCCGATGGATGCATGGCAGGAGGACGGGGAGTTTGTGGTCGCCTTTGACCTGCCCGGCGTCTCGCCGGACACGGTGGATCTGAACGTGGAGAAGAATGTCCTGACCGTCCACGCCGAGCGCCGCGACCCGACCCAGCCGAACGTTGAGCTGGTGGTGGGCGAGCGTCCGCGGGGCGTCTTCAGCCGCCAGGTGATCCTTGGTGAAACCCTCGATACGGACAACATCAAGGCAAACTACGACATGGGCGTGCTGACGCTGCGGATCCCGGTCACGGAGAAGGCCAAGCCACGCAAGATCGAAATCGAGAGCAAGGGCGTGCAGCAGCAGATCGAGAAGTAAGTGTTGCTGACTGCCTAGCTCCGCGTGGGGTATTTCCGGCACAGATGGGGCCCCTGTGCTTCCATTCCTGTGAAAGGCTATGGAAGCGCAGGGGCCCCGGTTCGGTTGCTGGGTTATCAGGCCTTGCTGCTGGCCCGGTGGCGGAGGTGCTGGACGGCGCTGAGGGCGAGAGCGGCGGCCAGGACCAGGTAGAGGGTCACGGTGATGGGGCTGTTTACCAGAATGCCAAGATCTCCTTCCGAAACTGCCAGAGCGCGGCGGAGTTCGGTTTCAGCCATGGGACCGAGGATCACTGCAATCAGCACCGGTGCGAGCGGGATGTTGTAACGGCGCATGAGGAATCCAATGAGGCCGATGGCGATGAGCAGCCACAGGTCTAGGATTGCCGAGCTTACTGCGTAGACGCCGAGCATGGAGAAGACGGTGATGCCGGCGTACAGGTAGTGCTTGGGGATGCTCAACAGCTTCGCCCAGACGGAGGCGAACGGGATGTTGATCATCACGAGGATTACAAGGCCGACGAACAGCGAGGCCAGCAGGGCCCAGACCAGGTCACCGCTTCGTTCGAAGAGCAGCGGCCCTGGCTGCATTCCGTATTGCTGGAACGCCGCAAGCATGATGGCGGCCGTGGCCGATACCGGCAGTCCCAGTGCTAGCAGTGCCCCCATCGCGGTGCCGGCGGTGGCGTTGGCGGCTGCTTCGGGTGCGGCGAGGCCGCGGATGGAGCCGCTGGTTCCGAACTCCGGATCGTTCCTGCGTTTGGCGAGCTGTTTTTCGGTGCCGTAGGCGAGGAAGGTGGGGACTTCCGCGCCACCGGCGGGGATCAGCCCAAACGGAACACCGAAGGCGGTGCCGCGCAGCCATGCGGGCAGGGCCGTCCTGAAGTCGGCCAGGCCCAATCGGGCGCGGCCTTTGGTGTGGATGCGGGTGGCTGCGGGGTCGCGGTGGATGCGGGAAGCGATGTGGAAGACCTCCCCGAGGGCCAGCAGCCCTACGGTGATGACGATGACGGAGATTCCGTCGAAGAGTTGGGGCATGCCGAGGGTGAACCGGGCGGTTCCGCTGGGGCCGTCGATACCGACAAGGGCAAGGGCGAGTCCGATGCCGAGGGCTGCGATGCCGCGGATCACGGATTCTGAAACGACGGCCGAGATGGCCAGGAAGGCGAATACTGCCAGGGCGAAGTACTCGGCCGGGCCGAAGACGGTGGCCATCTTGACCAGGGTTGGCGCGAAGAAGACTACGAGGGTGGTGGCGATCAGCCCGCCGATGAACGCGCCGATCGCGCAGGTAGCCAGGGCTTTGGCGGCCTGGCCGCTTTTAGCCATACGGTGTCCCTCAAACGTGGAGGCAATGGCGGAGGAGTGGCCGGGGGTATTGAGCAGGATCCCGGAGGTGGAGTCCCCGAAGAGTCCGCCGAAGTAGATGCCGGCGAACATGATGAAGGCCGCTGTGGGCTCGAGTGAAAACGTCACGGGCAGGAGCAGCGCCACTGCCATTGCCGAGCCCAGTCCGGGGACGACGCCCACTGCTGTACCCAGGAGCGCGCCGATCAGCACCCAGAGAAGGTTGAGGGGAGTCAGGGCGTTGGCGAAGCCGCCCATGAGGAGTTCAAGTTGTTCCATTAGAAAATTCCTCCTACGAAGCCAGGGGGCAGACTGAGGCCCAGAGCAGCCCCGAAGGCCAGTTGAATGATTGAGGAGAAGAGCAGGCCCACCCCGATGTCGAAGATCGGGCGGCGGCTGCCGAGGGCGTAGGCGACAAGCCAGAACAGCGCTGCCGCGCTGAGGATCCAGCCGAGTGCTTCCAGCAGCAGGACAAAGGCCATGACGCCGCCAACCAGCAGCCCGATGGTGCGCCAATCGGAATAGGTCTTCCAGGTCTTGCCGGGAGTCTGGGATGGTGCGGCGTCGTAGGCCGCGTCCTCTTCCTTCCCCAGGTGGCCGAGATCGTGCAGCATGTCGGCCGAGAACTGGCCGTGCCCGGGGTGGACGGTGTTGTCCGGGACGTTCGGCTTGCGGAGGATTTGGATGGCCAGCAGCGTGGCCGCCAGGTACAGCACGATGCAAACCAGGATGGGGAAGAACTGTGGCCCCGGGGCGGATTTGCCCTGCACGTTCATTGTCGCGGTGCCGACGGTGAGGAAGATGGCCACTGCGTAGAGGACGGCTACAACGACGAACTCGCTGCGGCCTGTCCCGAAGCGGGCCTTTGCTTTGCCCACTGGCTTCATGCCGGATCCTGCTTCGGTTTGGTGCTGGGTGATGCTCATAGGCCGAGGTCCTTTACGATTTCTTGGGCCGTTGCAACTTCGTTGCTGATGAACTGCTGGAATTCGTCACCGGTTGAGAATGTGTCGGTCCAGCTGTTGCGCTTCAGGGCTTCCTGCCAGTGCCCGGTGCTGCGCATCTCGGTGACGATCCTGATGAATTCCGCCTTCGCTTCGTCCGTGGTTCCGGGTGCGGCGACGAATCCCCGCCAGTTGGACATGGCAGCGTCGACACCCTGTTCCTTGAAGGTGGGAACGTCCACGCCTTCCAGTCGCTCCTCTGAGGAGATGGCCAGGGCACGCAGGGTGCCGGCCTCGATCTGGTCCCGGACCTCGTTGTAGCCGGACATGCCGGCGGCGGTGGTGTGGGACAGCAGGGAAGTGAGTGCTTCGCCGCCTCCGGAGTAGGCGATGTAGTTCACGTCCTTGGGGTCGATGCCGACGGTTTTGGCGACCATGGCGCTGAGCAGATGGTCGATCGAGCCCAGGGAGCCGCCGCCAATTGAGGTTCCTCCCGGGTCTTTTTTCCACGCCTCAAGGAAGTCATCAAGTGTCTGGAACTTGGAGTCGGCGGGAACCACCAGAGCCGCGTAGTCATCGGCCATCCGGGCAATGGGGACAGCGTCGGCCATTGATTCGGGATTGTCGCCGAGTTCGATGGCCCCCACCATCACGCCCCCGGTGACCAGGAGGGCGTCTTCACGCCCTGGAGTCTGCACGAACTGGCTCAAGCCGATCGTTCCACCTGCCCCGGGAACGTTGACCACCTGTGGGTTATTGACAACGCCGCCGCTCTTGAGCGCCTGCTGTCCTTCACGGGCAAACCCGTCCCAGCCGCCACCGGGTGCTGCGGGTGCGATCAGGGTGAGTTTATTCCGCGCCGTGCTCGTTCCGCCGGCCGTGCCGGCATTGATGAACGCGAGCACGGCCACGACAGCAACGACCAGGCCGAACATTGCACTGCGTAGGGGGATTTTCATAGTTCTCGTTCCGTAACGACGTTGTTGGGCGGTGCGAAAAGTACTGTGCCGAAGACTCGTCCCCGGGCAAAGCCGTGCAGGGATCGCAAGTATTCATCAGCATACCTTTGTACACAATGAAGTACAGTTATACCTGTGATGGCTATCACTGGCAACTTCTCCCTAGTAGAAACCTCTATTGCACCTTTGCATACCGTTGTATACAGTTGGATTCACCGACCCACTGAAAGGACCTATGGATGTCTATTGGTAACGAAGCCAGGACCGAGAGCTTAGCCAGCGCTGACGTGATTGTGGTGGGCGGCGGAAACGCCGGATTCACCGCAGCGCACGCGGCGGCAGTGCGGGGGCGGAAGGTCATTCTGCTCGAAAAGGGCAGCGAGGACATGGGGGGCGGGAACAGCTTTTACACCGCCGGCGCCACACGCATCGCCCACAGCGGCCTCGCTGATCTGCTGGACTGGGTGGAACCGGACGAGCGGCATGACCGCACGGAAGTACCGCCGTACTCGGCCGATGAATACGCCGCTGACCTTGCGAAGGTCACGGAAGGCCGCAATGACCCGGACCTGACGAAGGTGCTGGTTGAGGAATCCCAGCCGACGCTGCGCTGGCTCAACAGTCTGGGCCTGAAGTACCGCCTGATGTATGAACGCCAGGCCTATGAACGCACGGACGGCTCCTTCCTGTTCTGGGGCGGCCTTCACGTGGGCAACGTCGGCGGAGGCGAAGGACTAATCGCTGACCACACCCGGGTGGCGGCCGAGCTGGGCATCGAGGTGCGCTACGGCCATGCCGCGAAAAGCCTCGTGCTGGAGAACGGCCGCGTCACCGGCGTCGCGGTCGAAACAGCTGACGGGGAGGTGCGCCTGAGCGCAGAGTCGGTTATTCTCACGGCCGGCGGCTTCGAGTCAGACCCCGAGTGGCGACGGGAGCACTTGGGGGAAGGGTGGGAAAACGCCAAGGTCAGGGGCACTCCGTACAACACCGGCGACATGATCGCTGCGGCGCTGGAAGTCGGCGCCACCAAGGGCGGCGACTGGAGAACGTGTCACAGCGTGCAGTGGGACGCCTTCACCCCCACGAACGAGAGCAACCGGGAGCTTACCAACAGGCTGACCCGTCAGAGCTACCCCCTGGGCATCATCGTGAACGCCGAGGGCAGGCGTTTCCTGGACGAGGGAGCAGACTTCCGGAACTACACCTACGCCAAGTACGGCAAGGAAATTCTGAAGCAGCCCGGGTCAGTGGCGTACCAGATTTTTGACGCAACCCTCCGGCCGATGCTCCGCACCGAAGAATACGACATGCCAGGCATATCCGTGGAAGTTGCCGACACTCTCGAAGAACTGGCAACCAAGATCGGCATCGACCCTGAGAAACTGTCAAAGACCGTGAGTGACTTCAACAACTCCATCGACCGCAACGTCACCTTTGACCCCAATGTCAAAGACGGGCGCGCCGCGGCAACGGAGCCGGTCAAGAGTAACTGGGCCGCCCCCATCGAAACCGGGCCCTTCTACGCCTACGGCGTCACCTGTGGCATCACCTTTACGTTCGGCGGCATCAAGGCCGACACCCACGGACGAGTCCTCGGCGCTGACGGCAAACACATCGAGGGCCTTTTCGTAGCCGGCGAAATGCTGGGCGGCCTGTTCAGCACCAACTACCCAGGTGGTAGCGGGCTTGCTGCCGGATGCGTCTTCGGGCGACGGGCGGGAACTCTGGCGTAAAGTTGCTTCGAACACGCCGCCGCAGCGGCACGTGAGCACTGTTCAGCCCCATTTTCCAAGGACCAGTCAAGTGACGGATACAGCATCAGCCCCACGCGTGGATGGCGAAACCATCTTCCTGACACTGCGCGGCGAAATCCTGGCCGGAGTCCATCAACCCGGAACCGCCATCCGGGAAACGTCACTAGCTGAACGCTTCGGCGTCTCCCGTACACCCGTACGGGAGGCGCTGTCGCGACTCCAGCACGAGCGTCTCCTTGAGCGGGTAGCTAGGGGTCTGCAGGTTCCACAGGTAGACCCGCAGCAGGTCATTCAGATCTATGACATGCGCATCCTCCTCGAGGAAGAAGCCGCGCGGCAAGCAGCCAAAGCCCGTCAGTTCCCGGACCTCATGCGGCTCGAGGCCCTGCTGCAGCGCGATAGGCAACTTCAGGACCCGGACGACCACACCAGAATCACAACAAACCTCGAGTTCCATGCGGCCATGTGGAACTGCGCTCACAACGCGGTCCTCAGGGACCTTCTGGACCGGCTGTCAACGCACCTGATCCACGCGCCCCGGTCCACGCTCTCCACAGGAAACCGCTGGGCCGAATCTTTGGATGAGCACGAGGCACTAATTCATGCCATCGAACAGCAAGACAGCGATGCGGCCGGAAAAATTGCCCGCCAGCACATGGAAACGGCGCGTACCCTGCGCTTGCAACTGCTCCGAGAGACGGCCCTGCAACATCCGCTGGCAGACCACCGGTCCCAGCGGTAGCGCTGACCCCTCCGGGCGGCAGAAACGGCCATAATCCGGGGGAACCGTTTTATTGACTGCCGGAACCCGTTCCGGCATGCGTGAGCCCTGATCCTGCATGCCTTCGCAACAGCAGCCCGAAAGTCGGGCGCAGGACAAGGCCAACGCGTGGGAGGCGGGGCGGCTCCAATGTTGCCCTGCCTCCTCCAACTCACACACGCCCGGCTGCAACACCGCAGAACCTGGACGATCCTGATCTGTGGGAGAGTGTCCCGTCAGGAGCGTCCCAGTTTAAAGACGACTGACCCCGGTACTCCTTACGGGGTGAGCAGGAGCTTGCCGTTGGCCGCCCGCGACTGCAGCAGCTCGTGGGCGCGCCGGACCTCCGCCAGGGGGAATGTGCCGGCGACGCGGACGTCGAGCGATCCGTTGAGCTACGCGGCGGCCGTCAAGAGGCCTGTCATCCGCTGTGGGAGGCTGCCCCGAACCAGGCCGGCAGGTGGCGGAGCAGGTCATCCTGGTCCTTACCGATCCAGGCGACGTGCCCGTCCGGCCGGAGCAGGACGGCGGGCGCCTCCAGGTCCGCGCCGGCGTCCGCAACGTGGTCGACCCGGTCCGCCCACCCCGCAACGGAGAGTCTGCCGGTCCGGTCCAGCAGGAGCCCGCGGCCGTCGCGCATGAACTCGTAGAGGCGGCCATCTGACAGCGGAATGTCGCGCAGCCGCCGGCCGAGCAGCCCGGGGCCTTCGCCGAAGTTGTAGCGGATCCCGGTGGAGCTGATCCTCTCCGCCAGGAACCGGCTGACGGGCTCGAAGTCCATCAGCTCGGCCAGCAGGCGGCGCACGGCCTGCGGGCCGGGTTCGGGGGAGATGAGTTCACTCTGGGCGCGGGTGATGGTCAGGACGTCTTGGGCGACGGGGTGGCGTTCGGCGTGGTAGGTGTCCAGGAGCCCCGGCGGCGCCCAGCCGTTGACTTCGGCGGCGAGCTTCCAGCCAAGGTTGAACGAGTCCTGGATGCCGAGGTTCAGGCCCTGCCCTCCCAGCGGCGGGTGGACGTGCGCCGCGTCGCCGGCGAGGAAAACCCTGCCGGCGCGGTACTGCTCGGCCAGCCGGGTGGCGTCGGTGAAGCGGGACAGCCAGCGCGGCGAATGGATGCCGAAATCGGTCCCGGCATAGGCCCGCAGCTGCGTCTTGAGCTCCTCCAGTGTGGGCGGGACCGTGCGGTCCTCGGCGACGGTGGCCGCCGGCACCACCGCACGGAACAGCCCGTTCCCGGCCGGGCCGACGCCGAACCCGCGGTGCGTCTTGCGGACCTCCTCGACGACGGCGGCCAGCTCGTCGGGCGGTGCTGTCACCTCCAGCTCGCTGTGGATCCACTCCGTCGTGGCGGGGTCGCCGTGAAAAGCGATGCCGAGCGCCCTGCGCACGAGGCTCCGCCCGCCGTCGGCGCCGACCAGCCAGCGGGAGCGCACCCGGGTGCCGTCGGCGATCACGATGCTGACGCCGTCGTTATCCTGCTCGAGCCCGGTGACCTCGCAGCCGCGGCGGATCTCCGCGCCGAGCTCGGCGGCACGCTCGGCCAACAGCCGGTCCGTGACGGGTTGCGGGATGCCCAGGATGTAGGCGTGGGCGGTGTCCAGGTTCTCCGGCAGGGGCTTGTCGATGCCGGCGAAGCGGCCGACGCCGGGATATTTCTGCCCGTTTGCGAGGAACCGGTCCAGCAGCCCGCGCTGGTCCATGATCTCGATGCTGCGCGGGTGCAGGCCGAGCGAGCGGACCGCGCTGCCCGGCTCCGCGTCCTTCTCCAGCACGAGCACGTCCACGCCATGCAGGCGGAGTTCGCTGGCCAGCATCATCCCCGTTGGCCCGCCGCCGCTGATGATCACGTCGAACACGGTGAAACCCCCATTCCAGGAACGTCTTAAACAGCGTATTGACTTTCGATAGATAACTCCAGATTATTGAGCCATGTCTATTGTAAGTCGATTGGTCCTCCCGCTTCGGGTCCTGCTGGTGATGGTGTTCCTCGGGCTGCTGGTGGCCCAGGTGATGTCGTTCCCCGGCGAGTTTCTCTTCACCCGCGAGGAGGGGCCGCGGATGGATCCGTGGCGCTGGCCCATGCTCCTGTTTTTCGAGCTGGAAGCCGTGTGCCTGCAGGTTGTGATCGTGTGCATCTGGCGGCTGCTGACCCTGGTCCAGCGCGGCCGGATCTTCACCCCGGCCTCGCTGCGGTGGGTGGACGTGATCATGTGGGCGTTCGTCTCGGCGTGGCTGCTGCTGGCGGTCATGGCAGGATCCCTCATCTCGTACATCTACTTCACCCCCGAACTGCGCGACCCCGGACTGCCTGCGGTGCTGATCGGCATCACGCTGATTGGTGCGGTGCTGGTTCTGCTGATCGTGGTGCTGCGCGATCTGCTGCGGCAGGCGACGTCACTGCAGGCCGACATGGAAGGGGTGATCTGATGGCAATCGTGGTGCGCATCGACGTCGAACTCGCCAAACGCAAGATGAGCGTGGGGGAGTTTGCCGAGCGGGTGGGGATCACCCCCGCCAACGTGGCGGTGCTGAAGAACGGCCGGGCCAAGGCGGTCCGATTCAGCACGCTGGATGCGATGTGCCGGGTCCTGAACTGCCAGGCGGGCGACCTGCTCGAGTGGGTCGACGACGGCCCTGCCGGCGATGCTGCTGCCGATGGAACGGGGACGGGCGGCGATCCGGCGGCGGGCGGCGATCCGGGGGAGGGCTAAGACCCGCGGGGCACTCTGTCCGGGTGCACCATGTCACCGAATCCGTGCACCATCCAGCGGCCGTGGTCCGGACGCCACACGAGCGTGATCAGCAGCGGGTCGTCCAGTGCTGCGGGAGGTGTCAGGGCCATATGTGCCTGGGCTTCGCGGATGACGCGCATATAACAGACGTCCAGGTCGCCGTGGGCGTAGACAGCTTCCTGCAGCATGCCGGGGTCTTCGATGGAGTCCAGCAGGGCGGCGGCGATTTCGAAGGATCCCCACAGGGGCCGCGACTCCGGGGTGACGATCAGGTGCAGGTCGTCCAGGTTCCTTGCCCTGTCGTGCAGCGCCCTGAAGAACCAGTATCCGATCCGGCGTGGATCGTCAGCTATCTCCTGCGATTCTTCCGACTCCAGGTCAAAGTCCCTAGTCATGGCATAAAGCTACTCGCGGGACAGTGCGCTGGCGAGAGGTTGGCACGGTAACGGTCTTGCATCAAACATAGACGAGTGTAAATATTTATATGTGTCTATGTCTTTGGAGCTGACCCCGGTCCAGACGGTCGCCTGCTGCTCGCCCCTGGCGCGGGAGCCTTTGTCCGAGAACGAGGCGGCGCAGATCGCCCCGCTGCTGAAGGCGCTGGCCGATCCGGTCCGGCTGCGGCTGATGTCCCTGGTCGCCTCGCACGAGGGCGGCGAGGCGTGCGTCTGCGACCTGAACGACGCCTTCGAGCTCTCGCAGCCGACCATCAGCCACCACCTGAAGCTCCTGCACGAGGTGGGTTTGCTGGACCGTGAGAAGCGCGGAGTCTGGGTCTACTACCGTGCCCGGACCGAGGCGCTGCAGAGCCTCGCGGCTCTGATTGGGGGACAGGCCAAATGAGCATCCTCGCCCGCCGGGCCGCGGCCGAGGTCATCGGCACCGCCTTTCTGGTGATGGCCGTCGTCGGGTCCGGTGTGATGGCCACGCGGCTGTCCCCGGACGACGTCGGGCTGCAGCTTTTGCAGAATAGCCTCGCCACGGGCGCCGCCCTGGTGGCGCTGATTGTCGCCCTGCAGCCGGTCTCGGCCTCCTTCAACCCGGTGGTGACGCTGGTTGAGCGGGCCCTGGGCATGCTCGACACCAGGACGGCAGCGGGACTGGTCGGCGCCCAGTTCGCCGGCGGTCTGGCCGGCACCATCGCCGCGAACCTGATGTTCGGCCTGGACGCGGTCACCGTCTCCACGCAGGAACGCACCGGCGCGGGGCTGTGGCTGGGCGAGGTCATCGCCACAGTAGGGCTGCTGCTGGTCGTCTTCGGCGCCGTCCGGTCCGGCCGGGCGGACCGGGTGGCGTTCGCCGTCGGCGGCTACATCGCCGCGGCGTACTGGTTCACCAGCTCCACCAGCTTCGCCAATCCCGCGGTGACCCTAGCCAGAACTGTCACTGACAGCTTTACCGGCATCGCGCCGTCGTCGGTACCGGCATTCATCCTGGCCCAACTGCTCGGTGGCGCCGCCGGCTATGTCCTGGTCCGTTTCCTTTACCCGACTCTCGCAACCTCCGCCGTCGAGGCCGACCGAAAGGTGCTCTCATGAGCCAGAAGCCCTCCGTCCTGTTCGTCTGCGTCCACAACGCCGGCCGCTCCCAGATGGCCGCGGCGTTCCTCACCACGCTGTCCCGGGGCGCGATCGAGGTCCGCTCCGCCGGGTCCCAGCCCGCCGAGAAGGTGAACCCGGCCGCGGTGCAGGCCATGGCCGAGGTGGGCATCGACATGTCCGCCGAGATCCCCAAGGTCCTCACCACCGAGGCGGTGCAGGACTCCGACGTCGTGATCACCATGGGCTGCGGCGATGAGTGCCCCTATTTCCCGGGCAAGCGCTATGAGGACTGGGTCCTGGAAGACCCGGCCGGCAAGGGCGTCGAGTCCGTCCGGCCCATCCGCGACGAGATCAAAACCCGGGTCGAGGCCCTGATCGCCTCCCTGACCCCGGCCACCGCATAAACCAACCCGCCAGGGGAGGGGGTGACACACATGAACACCGGCTGCTGCGACGACGACTGCTGTGACGACGGACAGGGCTGCTGCTGACTGCCCTCCCGCTTTCCTGCCCAACTAACTCGCAGTTGTAGTCGTTTTGGGCCCTCAAAACGACTACAACTGCGAGTTAGTTGGGCTCCCAGCCGCCGAACTCACTCCTACACGAAAGTGGACAGCATGACTGCACTGAATTCCCTGCCCGTCGCCGTGATCGGTGCCGGACCTGTTGGCCTGGCAGCGGCCGCGCACCTGCTCGAGCGCGGGCTGGAACCGCTGGTCCTCGAAGCCGGCCAAGCGGTCGGTGCCGCCCTGCGCGAATGGGGCCACGTCCGGCTGTTCTCCACTTGGCAGTACAACCTCGACGCCGCCGCCGTCCGTCTCCTGGAACGCGTCGGCTGGCAGGCACCCCGGCCCACCGCGCTGCCCTACGGATCGCAGATCGCCGCGGACTACCTCGAACCCCTGGCCGCCACACCCGAACTCAAAGACCGGATCCGCACCGGGGTCCGGGTTGTTGCCGTCACCCGGCATGGCATGGACAAGGGCCGCAGCCTGGGCCGCGACGAGACTCCGTTCCTCCTCCGGATACAGCACAGCAACGGCGACGTCACTGAAGTTCTGGCCCAGGCCGTCATCGACGCCTCCGGAACCTGGGCCACCCCGGCGCCCCTCGGTACCTCCGGGCTGCCCGCCCCGGGGGAGGCCGAAGCCCGGACCGCCGGCTTGGTCACCGGACCCCTGCCCGACGTCACCAAGGACGGCTTCGCCGGCCGCCGCACCCTGGTCATCGGATCCGGGCATTCGGCCGCGAACATGGTCCTTGACCTGGCCCGCCTGGCTCGCACTCATCCCGGAACCGAGGTTCTTTGGGCCATTCGCGCCGTAACGCCGGCGCGTGCCTACGGCGGCGGTGACGCCGACCAGCTGCCCGCCCGCGGGCAGCTCGGCGCCCGGCTCCGCACCGCCGTCGAAACCGGAGCAGTACGGCTCCTGACCAGCTTCCAGACCAGCCGCCTCGAATCCGCCAGCAGCGGTGTGGTGACCGTCCACGCCGTCGATGGCCGCAGCGTCGAGGCTGAGCGGATCATCGCCGCCACCGGGTTCCGGCCCGACCTGACCATCCTCTCCGAGCTGCGGCTGGACCTGGACCCCGCCGTCGATGCGCCCAAGGAGCTGGGACCGCTGATCGACCCGGACTTCCACAGCTGCGGCACCGTCCCGGCGCACGGTGCGAGGATCCTGGCCCAGCCGGAGAAAGACTTCTACCTTGCCGGCATGAAATCCTATGGCCGGGCGCCCACCTTCCTCATGGCCACCGGTTATGAACAGGTGCGCTCCATCGCCGCCGCCCTGGCCGGGGACACTGCAGCCGCGGACGCCGTCGAACTCGAACTCCCCGAAACCGGCGTCTGCTCCACAAACATCCCCGATCCCACAGGCTTCACGGAAGAACCCGCCGGGGACCCGCGCTGCGGAGGCTCGGATCCCGTCCCCGCCACGTTCGGATTTCCCAGCGGACTCCAGCACGGCCGTGTCGGAGAAACAGCCCTCCCGTGACTCGGCAGGGCTCTCCCGGAGGGAATGGGCGTTCAACCCAGCCGGCATCGACGGCCACTGATCCGCTGCAGCGACCCTACTGCCTTTGAACTATGTCGTCCGCGACCCGGTGAAGATCCTGGGCCCAGCCGGTGGAACGGTTGCGTGTTCCCGAACCGGCCTCAAAGTTGGTGAGCGCTTCCGCTATGCGCTCCAAGGCCTCCGAGATGTTGGCCTTGACGGCTTCATAGCCTTCCTCCGAGCGGGGATCTGCCGAGGCTACCTTCAGCAGCTCCGCACCGGCCGCGATGATCAGTGAAGCCTCGTACTCGTTCACACTCGTACCTCGGATTTTCTTGGTGGTCGATGGTGCGCGATCTGCCTGCCAGCACAACTGTACATCCGCCTCCCGGTGTCCTGCCGGGAACCTACGTGAAGATGTCCGCCACGTACCTGCCGTGCGTGCGCTCCACCTCGTCCATCCAGGCATCGGCGTCCGCTTCCGAAGCGCCCGTGGCCTCCTGGTAGATGCGCTCGCAGGTGTCGCGGACCTCCGGCGCCATGTTCTTCCCGTCGCCGCAGACGTACACCGTGGCACCCTGCCGCACCAGTTCCTTCACGTCCGCCCGGTCCGCCCAGAGCCGGTGCTGCACATACTTCTGCCCGTCGGACGGCGCCTTGGAGAACACCGGCCGCAGGTCCAGGTTGGCCTGCTCCGCCCAGGACTCGAGCTCGGCCCGGTAGAGGAAATCCGTGTCCGGCGCCCGGCACCCGAAGAACAGCAGGGACTTCGCCGGCCTGATGTCCTCCGCCTGCGCCCGCAGCGCCCGGTCCTGCACGAACCCGCGGAACGGCGCCAGCCCGGTCCCGGCGCACACCATGATGACCGGCATCGCCAGGGACTCCGGCGGATGGAAGGCCGCGTTCGACGGCCGCACCGTCACCGCCACCCGCGATCCCGGCCGCGCCTGGGCCAGGTACGTGGACGCCGCCCCCTCGAAGGTGCCGCGCCCGGACCACGCCGGGGCCTGCACGACGGCGAACGTCAGGGTCGCGTGGTCAGGGCTCCAGAGCGGGGACGACGAGATCGAGTACCGCCGCGGGGTCAGCTGCGTGAGCAGCTGCAGGAACGTCGTGAGCGGCAGCTGGCACGACGGGTGCATCTCCAGCAAATCCAGCAGCGAAACCCTCTTGTCCACGATCTCGGCCGCATGCCGCTGCCGGTCCTGCGCCAGTGCATTGAGCTTCATGCGCTCCTCCATGTCCGTTGCCACCTCGGCCAGCTGTTCCAGCTGCGGCCGGGTGGCCGGCACCGCGAGTTCCACATAGCTGCTGAGCAGCTCGCCCACGGCCACGGGCGTGCCGGTGGGCAGGAACGTGTCCCCGTGCTCCATGGACAGCACCACGTGGGAGTCGTAGTCCAGGTTGAGGCGGGTGAGGGCCCGCTGCACCAGGTCCGCAGGGTTCAGCGGCAGCACGGCCAGGTAGTCGCCTGCCCGGTAGCCCATGCCCTCCGGCAGCGCGATCTCCACGTGCCGCTTGGACCGGGCGTCGGGCTTGGTCAGGTCCACCAGCTCCCGGTTGACGACGACGGTGCCCAGCGCCAGATCACCCTGCCGCAGCAGCGCGTCCCGGACGTTGCCCACGAACTGAACCTCCAGCTGCGGTTCGCCGGCGGGTGCGGTGGTCTTCTGCCCGAGGGCGCCGTCCACCGCAGGCCAGAACCCGGCGTACCACTCCTCGAAGTCGCCGAAGAAATCGCCCCGGGCGTTGGCCTCGCCGCGTTCGTAGACCCGCTCGGCGCCGGCCGCCTCGAGCCGCGCGTCGATGGCCTTGGGCACCTCCTGGTACGTCCGCGCCCAGTCCCGGTTGCCGTTGCCGAACACCGTGTACCGCACCCCGGCGAGGCTGCCCGGCGGCAGGCTTTCAGTCCAGGTCATGAAGCGCTTGGCGTTGTCCGGCGGCATCCCCTCGTAGGAGGAAGCGACGACGGCGACCAGCCCCACCGTGGGCAGCCCGCCGGCCGCCTCGTCCAGCGGTGCGATGGTGGGGCTGTAGCCCCGCCTCCCGGCGTCGTTCGCTATCCGCTGCGCAAAGTCACGGGACGTGCCCGCGTTCGACCCGTACAGCACCCGCACCGGGACGCCGTTGGCGGCGGCCTTCGGCGCTTCCTGTTCCCTTGCTCCCGGCGCTGTGTCCGCCTGCCCTCTGTCTGCCTGCCCGACGGCGGCACTTGCCGCTGCGTCAATCCGGACGTCCCGCCGTCGGACATGTACGTAAAGCCCTTCGGGCTTCATGGTCAGGGTGTGCTTGATGTTCAGCTCATAGTTCGGGTCCGCGGCCGTGATGTCGAAGCGCTGCAGGGCCTTGGCCAGGAAGAGCATGGCCTCCTGCAGGGCAAACCCGCGGCCGATGCACGAGCGCTGCCCGTTGCCGAACGGCTTCCACGCGTTGGGCGGGATGGACTCGACGCGCTCGGGGGAGAAGCGGTCCGGGTTGAAGAGTTCGGCGTCCTCGCCCCAGGCCGCCTTGTCCCGGTGCAGCTTCGGGATCAGGACCATGAGGGGCTGGCCCTTCGCCACCTCGTACTTGCCGCCGATGACCGTGTCCTCGTAGGCCGCCACGTTGAACGCCGGGGCCGTGGGCCACAGCCGGAGCGACTCCTTGAGGATCTGGTCCAGGTACCCCAGCCGGGGCAGGTGCTCGAACCGGGCGGCTTCCGTGCCCAGCACCTCGTCAACGAGGGCCTGGGCCTTCCGCATGACCTCCGGATGCCGCAGCAGCTCGTACATCGTGAAGCTGAGCAGGCCGCTGGTGGTCTCGTGCCCGGCCACCAGGAAAGTGACCATCTGGTTGCGGACGTTGCTCTCCGGCAGGCGCTCGCCGGTCACCGGGTCCGCCGCGTTGAGCATGGTGTCCAGGATGTCCTCGCTGCCTTCCGGGCTGGGGTTGCGGCGCCGATCGCCGATGAGATGCTCGGCCACCTCGAGCATCAGCGCGTTGTCCTCCTCCAGCTGGTGCCGCTTGCGGATCATGAGCTTGTTCTGCACGGGCAGCCGGGTGGACCTGTCCCGGGACTCACTCAGGGCACGAACCATGGCCCCGATGAAGGGGTGCATCTCGTCGCGGTAGAGGCTGTTGAACCGGTAGCTGAACGAGCACAGGGCAATGGTGTCCAGGGTCAGCCGGGTGGCGTTGTCCGAGAAGTCGATCCTCGCCGTCGGGCCCAGCCGCTCCCACTTGAGCAGCAGCTGCTCGAGGATGTCGTCCATGCCGGCGAACATCTGCGTCAGCGCCTTCGGGCCGAAGGCGGGCATCAGGATCCGGTGCGCCTTTTGCCAGTTGGGTTCCTCGGTCTCGGCGGTGAACAGGCCGTCCCCGATGAAATCCCGCACCTGGCGCAGGGAGATGCCGAGCACCTTGCCGAAGCGGGTTTCGTCGCAGATTTCGTTGACGAGCTCCTGGGACGAGACTGCGATCATGCTCCGGTTGAAAACCTGGATGCGGACGATGGGCCCGTACTGTTCCGCCACTTCGACCAGGCCAAGGATGCCCTTGCTGGAGTCGATGTCCGGCAGGTTGCCGACCAGCGGTTTTGCCGGCGGCTGGGGGATGGGGGCGGTGTTCGATGAAGTCATGGTGCCCTCCTAAGCGGTCTTCATTGACACTTGCCTGTGCTGGTTCTCTATTGCTTTTCGTTGCCGGGAGGGGGCGCCACGTTGTGCTCTTCTGTGAACGGGGCTGGCCGGGCGTCACGGGCCGGGCGCAGTACAGGATACTCCCGGGGGGTGCCGGCGACTACGGGTTATTTCTTTGGGGACGGGGTTGCGGGGTTCGGGGCGGGGCCGGGGTCCTAGCCGGGACTTCATGCCGGGGCCCTAACGTGCGACCGGCACATCGGGAAGCTCAACTTCCTGCGATGATTTACGCAATTCACCTACGGGATCGGTCAAGATTTTCCGAGCTTATCCACATAGGCGGCGATATCTGTTTCGCCGGCCTGCGCGGCGTGCTCCCATGGAACGAGCAGCCGCCATCCACCACCATTCCGACAGCATCGGGTGGCCTTCACTGGGGAGAACCAATTGGCAAAGCATCTAGAACCTGCCGCTGACCGGACCACGCCAGCCGTCGACCGGCGCATCCCGCAGGACCCGCGTCCTGCCGTCCTGAGCCGTGGCGTCCTGAGCCGTGCCGTCCGGGTCGGCGCGGGCACAGCGTTCCTGGCGGTCTACGCCGTTGGATTCCCGGGCACTGGCCCCGTTCTTTCGTCCGGGCAACTGCCCGCGGAGGTGGCTGCCGCCGTCTCCGTCAACGGGGCACTCGGATCCGGCGCCGTTGCCTCCGGCTCCGTTTCGGGCCCCTCCATTTCGGGCGCAAGCTCCGTCACGGCCTCCGGGAACGCGTTCCTGTCCTACAGCCAGACTCCCGTCTTCACCGTGGCACAGTCGGTGAACCAGCAACTCGACGTGCTCTCCACCAAGGTGCGGCGCCCGGCGGCCGGAACCCTGATGGCGCCGTTGGCCGTCCTGGTCCCCACCTCGCACTTTGGCCTCAGGACAAGTCCCATCACCGGCTCGGCGGGTGAGTTCCACTGGGGCCAGGATTTTGCTGCAGCCTGCGGCACCAACGTCTATGCAGCCGATGCCGGCGTGGTACGGACAGTGGGATGGCATCCGTGGGGCGGCGGCAACCGTGTGGAAATCGACCACGGCAACGGCCTGATCACCACCTACAACCACCTCGAAGGCATCGGTGTGAAGAAGGGCCAGACCGTCCAGGTGGGGCAACTCATCGCCAAGGTCGGGACCACCGGCGCATCAACCGGATGCCACCTCCACTTCGAAACCATTCTTAACGGCAAACACGCGGACCCCGACAACTGGACCCTGCTGCGCCACCGTTCCGCCGGGCCGGTTCCCGGTGTGAAGATGACCGACTACCGCAACGGCACCGCTTCGGGGACGCCGAGCTGGGCTATTCCGGTCGGCGTGAGTGCTCACAACAATGCGTCGGACGAAGGGCATGAAACGGCGGCCAGCGCTGTTGCCGCGGCGATCTATTGGCAGCCCGCCGCGTCCGTTTCCGCAGCCACGCCTTCAGATTGGCTGACCCCGCTGCCTGCCGCGAAGGTTGCCGCGCCCAAGCCTGCAAAGCCGGTTCCCGCCCCGAAGGTTGCCGCGCCCAAACCTGCAAAGCCGGCTCCCGCTCCGAAGGGCGCGCCGAAGGTGACCAAGCCGGCTCCGGCTCCGACGGTCACTGCGCCCAAGCCGACGAAACCGGCTCCGGCTCCTGCACCTGTTGTCGCCCCGGCCCCGGCCCCGGTTGTCGAGCCGGCTCCAGCACCGGCGCCGGTTGTCGCCCCGGCCCCGGCGCCGGTGGTCGCCCCGGCCCCGGTTGTCGATCCGGCTCCAGCACCGGCACCGGCACCTGCGCCAGCTCCCGCACCTGCTCCGGCCCCCGCTCCGGTTGTGGATCCGGTTCCGGCTCCCGCTCCGGCGCCAGCTCCGGCCCCGGCACCTGCTCCGATTGTGGATCCGGTTCCCGCACCGGCTCCGGTTCCCGCGCCGGCCCCTGCTCCTGCTCCGGCTCCCGTTGTCGACCCGGTTCCCGCTCCCGCGCCTGCTCCGGCGCCTGCGCCTGCACCGGCTCCGCAAGAAATCCAGGAACCGGCACCGGCCCCGGCAACCGAACCTGCCGCCGCCGCTGCAGCCCCCGCGGAGGCCACCAAGTAGCCACAACAAAATAGACCGCGCGGAGAGATCCGCGCATAAAAGGCAAGCGACGGCGATGAGTCCCTGGGAGGGGCTCATCGCCGTCTGGCTTGCCAGGGCCTCACAGTTCAGGTTTCCCGCTGCCTCATAATTTCCTGCTGCCTCATAAGGTGCCGTGCAGGACCAGATATAGGCTCGGATTCATTAATGCGAATGATTATTGATAGCATGAGGCGGTCCCGTAAGCCTTCCTAGAAATGACCCCACGATGCCAACTCCCGCCCTGTCGGTAAGGAACCTCGCGCTTTCCCTCGGTGCCCGGGAGTTGGTGCAGCCGCTGACGTTCACCGTTGGTACAGGGGAGCGAGTGGCACTGCTTGGTGCATCCGGTTCCGGGAAGTCCCTGACAGCCTCAGCCCTGACTGGCACTGTGCCGGAAGGAATCACCGCGAGCGGTGACGTAGCCTTTTCCACGACGGCCGGCACCCGGCCCGGTGCCGGTAGTGCTGCACTGATCAGGCAGGATCCGGCCAGTGCACTCAACCCGCTGGTTCCGGTGGGCAAGCAGGTGGCCATGCCGTTGCGCAGGTTCGGCCTTAGCCGGCGGGAAGCACAGGCGGAGGCCGGACGGCTGCTGGTACGTGCTGGGATGGATGGAACCGACCGGATCCTGCCGCGATACACGGGGGAACTGTCCGGCGGGCAGCTTCAGCGGGTGTGCATCGCGCTTGCCCTTGCCTGCGGCAGCAACGTGCTGGTGGCCGATGAGCCGACCACCGCGCTGGATGCGGTCACCCAGCGCAAAGTTCTTGCCACCCTCCGCACCTTGGCGACTGAGGGCCGCAGCCTTGTCTTCATCACGCACGATCTGCCGGTGGCGGCGTCCCTGTGCACCAGGGCGCTGGTGATGTCGGCAGGCAGGATCGTCGAGGACGTTCCGATGCGCGAGCTGCTGGACAACCCGCAGCACCCGTATGCCCGGCGCTTGGTCGAGGCCGGAAGGCGGGCTTCACTGCCGCTGGCGGCGGCAGCGTGACTGGCGGCAGCGTGACTGGCAGCAGCACAACGGGCAGCAGCGTGAGCGACGCCCTCCGCGTCACCACCCGCACCGGAGGAACGAATGCCGGCGGCTCAACCGGCCGCCCCCCAACCTGCCCTCCCACGCCCGGCGACCTCACGGCGGACAGCCTCTCGTTCGCCTACCCGCCGCGGGGCTTTCTGCGAAAATCTCCCGGGCACGCGCTTCAGGACATAACCCTCCGGCTCTCCCCGGGGAGCAGCACAGCCCTGGTGGGACGTTCCGGGTCCGGCAAGTCCACGCTGGTGCGCATCATGCTGGCGCTGACCAAGCCCTCCAGCGGCACGGTGTCCCTCGGTCCCCGTCCCGTTCAGCCGGGCTCCGCCAGGGCCCTCCGCTGGTACCGGCGGTCCGTGCAGTACGTTCCGCAAAACCCTGCCGGCAGCCTGGATCCGCGTATGACCGTGGCCCAGCTGCTCACTGAGCCGCTCCGGCAACTGCGGGTCGAGGGAAACCACCGGATGCTGGTGGCCCAGGCACTGGAGCGTGTGGAGGTGGCTGCAGCGCTGCTGGACCGCCGCCCGGGCGAGCTTTCCGGGGGCCAGAACCAGAGGGTCGCCGTGGCCCGCGCACTGGTTGCCTCACCTTCCTACCTGCTGGCCGACGAGCCCGTGAGTGGACTTGACCTGCCACTGCGGGACACCGTCCTGGCCCTGCTCGACAGCCTGGTCCGGCACGACGGCCTGGGACTGCTCCTGGTCACCCACGACCTTGCCACTGCAGCCAGGATGTGCGGCACCACTGCTGTCCTCGACGACGGCCGGATCGTGGAGCACGGTCCCACACACCAGGTTCTTAAGGATCCCCGGAATGAGGCCACGGCGGCCCTTCTCGAGGCATCGCCGGACCTGCTGCGCACTTACGCATAGCTCCGGCTCCCAGGGCGGGGGCCACTTTCATGATGAACAGAAGGAACAGGTACTACCGTGGCTAAACCGCGACTAAAAACAGGGGTAACCGCACTATTTTCTGTGCTGCTGGCAGCGGGTCTGGCCGGGTGCTTTCCCGCCGGCAACGAGAAGTCGGCAGGAACGGGTAATGACTCCGGACGGGTCCGGCTTGCCATGCTCCTGCCGCCGCGGTCCGGTCTGTCACCGCTGAGCGACGACGCGTTCAAGCTATCCCGCTGGAAGACCGCCGAGACGCTGGTGGTGCTGGATGACCTGGGGGAGGCCCGGCCGGCACTGGCCACGGAGTGGCAGCAACTGGACTCCACGTCGTGGAAATTCTCCATGCGGCAGGGCGTCAAATTCCACGACGGCACTGCCCTGACCTCCGCCGAGGCGGCAGCCTCCATCACCGCCGCTGCGCAGGCCAGCCCAAAGCCCAGGATTCTGGACGGCGTGGAGCTGAAGGCACAGGCTGAAGGGACCGCCGTCCTTATTAAAACGGCGACGCCGGACCCGCTGCTGCCCCAAAGGCTCTCCAGCCCCCAGTTGGCGGTGCTGTCCGCGGCGGCCTACAAGGAAGGCGGCGTGGTTGATCCCGTCAACGCCGGTACCGGCCCCTACCGCCTGGTGTCCGTGAACGGTACGTCCTCGGCCCGGCTGGACCGCTTCGACGGCTACTGGGGAGAGCCTGCCGGGGCTGCCGGCGTCGACGTGCAGTTCGTTCCGGACGGCACCGCGCGTGCAGCCGCCCTGCGGACCGGCGGCGCGGACATCGTCGAAGCCATTCCGGTGGGCCAGGTGGCCCAGGTTGACCCCGCCCTGGTGCACGAGGTGCCCATGCCCCGCACCAACACCCTGTACCTCAACACCTCCTCCGGGCCCTTCGCCGATCCCGCCGTCCGTGCGGCCGCCCGCGAGGCGATCGACGCCGGAACCATCGTTGACCGGGTCTATGAAGGCCGGGCGGACAAGGCTTCCGGTCTGCTGGGCCCTGCCCTCCCGTGGGCGGCGGACGAACGCGGCAGCAGCAGCTACGCCGCCGCCCTAGCCAAGCGGGTTGCGGCCAAAGCCGTCAAGGGAACACCCATCCGGCTGGGGACCTTCACGGACCGGGCGGAGCTGCCCGAAGTTGCCGTGCAGCTGGAACAGCAGCTGGAGGCCGCCGGGTTCGCCGTGGAGCAGGATGTCCGCGAGTACCAGCACATCGAGGCGGACGCCCTGGCCGGCGCCTTCGACGCCTTCATCCTGTCCCGGGCCACGGTGCTGGATTCGGGCGACCCTGTGGCCTACCTCTACAGCGATTTCTCCTGCGCCGGCTCCTTCAACATCTCCCAGTTCTGCGACGCCGGCGTGGACCGCGCCCTCGCCAAGGCCGCCGCCATTCCCGCCGGGCCGGAACGCCGCGCCGCCATCGCCGCCGCGGAGAGCCTCATCCTGGCCCGCGATGCCGCCATCCCCCTGCTGCACGAACGCGTCATCCAGGGGGAATCCGCCCGGGTACGCGGGGTGGAGCGGGATCCGCGTGAACGCGCCCTGATCACCAGCAGCACGGGGATCTCCGGCTGATGCCTGCCGGGGCCTTCCTGAAAATCACCGCGTCGCGGGTCATCGCCCTGCTGGCGCTGGCTGCGCTGGTGGGCTTGCTGCCGTGGCTTTCCGGCCGCGGGGCGGAGTACACCATTCTCCGAGCCCGGTACTCGGACCGGGAGCCGACGCCCGAGGCGCTGGCTGCCGTCCGCGCGGAACTCGGCCTCGAAGAGGGCCCCGGAACACTCCTGCTGGCCTGGATCCGGGGGTCTTCAGCGGAGACCTCGGCACCTCCTGGATCAGCAACACTCCCGTGGGGCCGGGCATTGCCGCCGCCCTGGGCGTTTCGGTCACGCTGATGGGGTTCGCCGTCGCCGTGGCCGTGCTGATTGCTTTGATGACCTGCATCCCGGCACTGGCGGACGGTGTCCGGGAGCGGCGCAGGCCTTCCTCCGGTGCGGTCTCTGCCGCGCTGACTGCGCTGCCCGAGTTCCTGCTGGCCGCCATGCTGCTGGTGGCGGGCAGCATCTGGCTGAACTGGTTCCCGCCCTTCGGCTGGACCGGGCCGGAGCACGCCGTGCTGCCGGCCCTCTCGCTGGGCATCCCGGCCGGCGGCCTGATGGGTCTGCTGCTCTCCGACGCACTCCGCGCCGCCTTCGGCGAAAGCTGGGTTGCCACTTGGCAGATGGCCGGCGCGCACCCTGCCCGGCTGGTGGCCGCGGTCCTGCGGCGCGCACTGCCGGCGGTGCTGCCGCAGGTGGGGCTGGTCCTGATCGGGCTGACCGGCGGCGCCGTGGCAGTTGAAAAGGTCTATGCCATCCCCGGCCTGGGCCGCGCCCTCCTGGGCGCCGCCAGCGCCCAGGACATTCCCGCCCTGCAGGCCGGCATGCTCGCGCTGATGGGCCTGGCGCTCGCCGTCGGAACATTGACGACGGCGGTGCGTTACCTTTTGCTCGGCCCTGCGGTCCGCTTCGGCACGCTTCCCCTGCCGGTGCCTTCCCGGCGTCGGAACCGGAGGGCGTTGGCGGTGCCGGCTGGGGCAGCCGCCGCCCTGCTGCTGGTTGTAGCGGCAGGACTGCTGCGGGATCCGTACACCTCTGCCCATCCCAGGCTGGCGCCACCCGCGTGGTCGCTGCCTTTCGGGGCCGACGCCAGCGGCCGGGACCTGCTGGCCCGGGTGGGGCACGGCGCCGTCGCCACGCTGGGGACTGCGCTGCTGGTGGTGCTGGTCTGCCTGGTGGTGGGGATAGCCGTTGGCCTTTTCCCGCTGGCGGCGGCAGGGCCGGTGGAGGTCACCAACGCGGCGCCGCCCATCCTGGCAGGCCTGGTGGTCGCCGCGGTCACCGGACCTTCCCCGATGGGCGCCGCGCTGGCCGTTGCCGCCGTGAGCTGGGCGCCGCTGGCAGCCCACACGGCAGCGCTGGCCCAGGAAGCCCGCGCGCAACCCTATGTGCAGATCCTGCCAGTCCTCGGGGTGGGACGCGGACGCATCATGGTCCGCTACATCCTGCCGGCAGTGATCCGGCCGCTGGCCCGGCATGCCATGCTGCGGCTGCCCGGCATTGCTTTGGCCCTCGCCGCGCTCGGGTTCCTGGGCCTGGGCCCGCAGCAGCCTTCACCGGAGTGGGGCCTCGTCCTGGCCGAGGGCATTAATTATGTTGAGCGGGCACCGTGGGCCGTGCTGGGGCCGGCGTCGGCACTGGCGCTGGCGTCTGTACTTGCCGTCAGCCTCGCCGGTGCCGGGACGGGGACCCGCGCCGCCCGACCCCTGGCGTCCCGGGACTCCGACACCGTCCCTGCGATATCCCCGACCGCGGCGGGGGCGGAAATGCCCAAGGTCTGATGCGTTACATCGCGGCGCGCTGGCGAAGTTATGCGCCGCGGCGTGCAGGCGGGCCTATGCGCTGCGGCGCTCCCTGGGGGCCGCACCGCCCAGGCGCTGCGTGACCTCCCGGGCCGCGCTGGCGCAGGCTTCGCCGAGGCTTTGCAGGGTGTCGGGGGAGACCCGGAACTTGGGGGCGGGGATCAGGACGGCGGCCACGATGTTTCCGCGGTGGTCGTACACGGGGGCGGCGATGCCCACTTCCTCGATGGACGTCTCGCCGTAGTTGATGGCCCAGCCGCGCTCGCCGACTTCCTCCAGCCGCTGCAGGTACGCCCCGACGGAGTGGTCATCGAGGCCGGGGAGGGTGATGGTGCCGCTGCGGAGCAGGGCGCCCACCCGCTCGGGCTGTTCTGCGGCGAGGAAGATCTGGACCGAGGCGCTGAGTGCGTCGCTGTACCGGGCGCCGAGCGGGGTGGTGTGCTTGACCTGCTGGCGGCTGGCGATCTGCTCCACGCACATGGACTCGCTGCCGTTCCACACCATGAGCGCGCTGGTTTCGCCGGTGCGTTCAGTCAGTTCCCGCAGCACCGGGTACGCCACGCGCCGTTCCTCGAGTTCTGCGAGCAGCGGTCCGGCCACCGCGATCAGGCCAAGCCCCAGGCGGAAGCGGCGGGTGTCCGGGTCCCGTTCCACCAGGTGCTCCTGCTCGAATGTGGCCAGGATCCGGGACACGGTGCTCTTGTGCAGGCCCACGCGGCTGGCGATTTCGGTGACGCCCAGCATGGGCTCGTCGGCGGTGAAGCTGCGCAGCACGGCGATGGCGTTGACGATCACCGAGGCGCCGCGGGCGTCGCCGTTGCCTGCCTCTGGGGAAACCGGGGGAGTCATAGTGTTCACTATATTTCTTTGCACAGAAGGTGACGGGCACGCCCTCCCCGCCATCCGCCGTCGTACTTAACCCAACGCTGCTAAATTGCAGCCTTGCGTTCTCGGCGGGCGGGGGAGGGCATGCCCTGTTGCTGGTTGGCCGGATTTAGGCGCTGATGATGTTGTGCTCGGGGCCGAACGGGAACTTGGTGATGTTCTCCGCGCCGTCCTCGCCCACCACCAGGATGTCGTGCTCGCGGTAGCCGCCGGCTCCGGGCTGGCCGTCCAGGACGGTGATCATCGGCTCCATGGAGACCACCATGCCCGGCTCGAGGACGGTCTCGATGTCCTCGCGCAGTTCGAGTCCGGCCTCGCGGCCGTAGTAGTGGCTGAGGACGCCGAAGGAGTGGCCGTAGCCGAAGGTGCGGTTGGCGAGCAGACCGTGCGAAATGTAGATCTCGTTGAGCTCGGCGGCGATGTCCTTGCAGACCGCGCCGGGCTTGATGAGTTCCAGGCCGCGCCGGTGCACCTCGACGTTGATGTTCCACAGTTCGAGCGAGCGGGCATCCGGTTCGCCGAAGAACAGCGTCCGCTCCAGGGCCGTGTAGTAGCCGGAGGTCATGGGGAAGCAGTTCAGGCTCAGGATGTCGTGCTCCTGGATCTTCCGGGTGGTGGCCCAGTTGTGCGCGCCGTCGGTGTTGATGCCGGACTGGAACCAGACCCAGGTGTCGCGGATCTCGGAGTTGGGGAAGGTGCGGGCGATCTCGTGCACCATGGCCTCGGTGCCGATCAGGGCCACCTCGTATTCCGTGATGCCGGCCTTGATGGCGTTGCGGATCGCCTCGCCGCCCAGGTCGCCGATCCGGGCGCCGTGCTTGATGACCTCGATTTCCTCGCCGGACTTGATCATGCGCTGGCGCATCGCCGCCTGCGCCACGTCCACCAGGGTGGCGGACTCGAACGCGGCCTGGATCTTGTTGCGGTTGTCCAGCGGCAGGGAGTCGTCCTCGACGCCGAGCCGGCGGACGTTGATGCCGCGGGTGCGCAGCACCTCCTGGATCGCGTGGATGAAGTTGTCCCGGCGCCAGTCCGTGTACACCAGGTTCTCGCCGTAGCTGCGGCGCCAGGGCATGCCGGCGTCGATATTTGCGGTGACGGTGACCGTGTCCTCCTTGGTGACCACCATGGCGTACGAGCGGCCGAAGTAGGTGAACAGGAAGTCGGAGTAGTACTTGATCGAGTGGTAGCTGGTCAGGACGACGGCGTCCAGGTCCTTCTCGGCCATGATCCGGCGGAGGCCGGCGAGACGGCGCTCGAACTCGGCGTCGGAGAAGGTCAGGGCCACTTTCTCGCCGTTGTTGAGGACCTTCAGGCGCTCGAGCTTGGCGACGTCGTTTACGGCTTCGTTCTCGGTGGTGGTCATGCTGCTCTTTCCTTTTCTTTTCTTGGGGTGGTGATGTCAGTGCTGCTGCAGGGGCTTCTTGGAAGTTTCCGCGGCGAACAGGACTGCGATGAGGGAAACCAGTGAGGCGGCCACGAGGTACCAGCCGGGGGCCAGCTTGTTGTGCGTGAGGCCGATGAGGAGGGTGGCCATGAACGGGGCGGTGCCGCCGAACAGGGCGTTGGAGACGTTGAAGCTGACGGCGAAGCCGCTGTACCGGATCTTCGTGGGGAAGAGTTCGGCCAGGAAGCTGGGCAGCGTGCCGTCGTTGAGGGTGAGCATGCCGCCCAGGAGGATCTGGACCAGCACGATCACCAGGAAGTTGCCGGTGTCCAGGAGCATGAACGCCGGCACCGTCACCAGCATGAACAGCACGGACGCGGTGAGCAGCATGGTCTTGCGGCCGAACCGGTCCGAGGCCATGCCCGTCAGGAAGATGAAGCCGATGTAGCTCGCCAGCGCAATGGTGGTGGCCAGGAACGACTCACCCGCACCGAACCCCAGTTCCTCGCTGAGGTAGGTGGGCATGTAGCTGAGGATGACGTAGAAGCCGACGGCGTTCAGGAGCACCGCGCCGGTGGCAATGATGAGCTGCCTCCAGTTGTTCCGGAACATGTCCCTGGCGGGTGCCTTTGTTCCTTCCTTGTCATCGGCGAGGGCACGGAACGCGGGGGTGTCCTCGAGCTTGGTGCGGATGTAGCGGCCGATCAGGCCCATGGGTGCAGCCAGCAGGAACGGCAGCCGCCATCCCCATTCGTGCAGCTGGGCTTCGCTGAGTGTTGTGGTCAGCAGGGCGGCCAGGAGGGAGCCGAGGAGCAGGCCTGCGGCCGTGCTGGCGGGTACGACGGCGGCATAGAGTCCGCGCCTTCCCGCCGGTGCGTACTCCACCAGGAAGGCGGAGGCGCCGGCGTACTCGCCCGAGGCGGAGAATCCCTGGACCACGCGGACCAGCAGGAGCAGGACCGGCGCCAGGATGCCGATGGTCCCGTAGCCCGGGATCAGGGCAATGCAGAACGTGGCCACGGACATGATGACGATGGAAAGCGACAGTGCTTTCCGCCGGCCGAGCCGGTCGCCGATGTGGCCCCAGAAGAAGCCGCCCAGCGGACGGACGAAGAACGATATGGCGAAGACGCCGAAGGTCGCCAGGAGCGCCGTCTGCCGGTCTGCCTCCGGGAAGAAGACCGTGGAGATGACGCCGGCCAGGTAGCCGTAGACGGCGTAGTCGAACCATTCGACGAAGTTGCCGATGAAGCTCGCGGTGACCACCCGGCGTCGGGTGTCCTTGCTGACGTCGTCGCCGGTGTGGGGTGCTTTTTCGTTGACGGGGCCGGCCTGGCCGCTCAGCTGCGCTGCTGCTCCGGCCGCTTCGGAAAATTGGGATGTCGGGGGTTTCATGTGTCCACCAATGAAATCTCGGGTTGCTTTCACTGCAACGCTGTTGCACCAGACTAGACGTGACGGCGCTCACCCGTCAATGGGTATTTTCTGGTTACTTCGGGGAAGAAGGTCGGCTTGGGGCGGGCGCGGTGCGCCGCGAGGGAAACTTGCTGGGTTGCCAGAGTTGCAACAATGTTGCTCTCGGTGATGCATGGGGATGGGCCAAGACAAAACGCTCCCTCACTTTTCGTCGCCTTTTCCTGGACCGTTCCTCACCTTTCGTTGCCTTGTTCCGGACCCTTCCTCATCTGGCCGCACCGGGCTGGGGAGGCGATTGAGAAACGGCGGCGGGATCTGAGGAAGGGTCGAGGGAAAGGCGACAGGATATGAGGAGGCGTTGGCTGGCGACCGGACTAACGGGCTCGTCGACTGCGTTGTACTGAGGGACAGCCTCGATGAGCGGAGGGTGAATCATGATGAAGATTGCGGTCGTCGTTGGCAGTACGCGTCCGCAGCGCCGCAGCCGGCAGGTTGCAGAGTGGGTGCTTTCCCGCGCAGTTGCCAGGGGCGGCGCGGACTTCGAGCTGCTCGACCTGGCGGACTACAACCTTCCGTTGCTGGACGAGCCCATGCCGCCGTCGATGGGTCAGTACTCGCACGAGCATACGAAGGTCTGGGCCGAGGCCATTGCGCGCTTCGACGGATTTGTCTTCGTGACGGCCGAATACAACCATTCAGTCCCGGGGGCGCTGAAGAATGCGCTGGACTACGTTTACGCGGAGTGGAACAACAAGGCCGCGGGGTTTGTCAGCTATGGAAGCGCCGGGGGAGTGCGGGCTGTTGAGAACCTCCGATTGATCACGGCTGAACTGCAAATGGCCGGCGTCCGAGCGCAGGTGGCGCTGCCTTTCGCAACAGAATTCGAGAATTACACCGTCTTCACGCCGAGCGATGACGCTGAAGAGGCGTTGAAACCTCTGCTGGATCAGCTCATCTCCTGGTCCGCCGCACTTAAAACGCTCCGGACCTGACCGTGCCTTTGCCCGGGGGCTGGTGTCCGCTGCCCTTGCAAAGTGCGCGAGGGATTGGGAAGAAGCGGCAGGATCTGATGGAGCGTCGGGGTAGAAGCGGCAGGATCTGATGGAGCGTCGGGGTGGGGGCGGCAGGATCTGATGGGGCGTCGGGGTAGAAGCGGCAGGATCTGATGGGGCGTCCGGGGTGGGGGCGGCAGGATCTGATGGAGGGTCGGGGTAGGGGCGGCAGGATGTGACGGGGCGTTGGGGTGGGGGCGGCAGGATGTGACGGGGCGTTGGGGGTAAGGCGGCATGGACCCAGACGAGGCCCATGCCGCCGTCGTGCCTAACTCGCGGGCTTCAGGGATGCCCGGATCAGCGAGGCAACGCGTTCTGCCTCGGTGTAGGCCCCGTGGGTGCCGGCGGTCTCTGACGTGTAGTCGCCGGCAAAGTGCAGCGACCCGATGGAACGCTGAAGCTCAGGCAGGGCTGCTGCCCGCTCCGGGCTGAGCAGGGCAAAGCAGTGCTGCCAGGTCTGGGCGTGCACGCCGAGGACCCGCCCGCGGAGCTGGGGTGCCACCGTGTACACGTCCTCCATCCACTGCGCGAGCCGTTCCTCGTCGTCGGCAAATCCCGGAAGGTAGCCCGAGGAATTTCCGTAGCAGGTCAACTGGAGGATGTTTGCCTTCAAGGTCTCTTCTGTGCCGCCGGGGACAGGGTTGATGATGGCGTCGAAGGGCATCCCGACGGTCACGATGAAGGCCCAGTCCTTGAACTCCGGGAGCCCTTCAATGTCTGCAACAATGTTCAGCGTAGTGCTGCCGGGGCTGGCCACGCGGTTGAGCGCCGTCGTCTTCCACTCGGGCAGGTCCTTGACGACGCCGGGAACCACGGGGGCGGGAACGGCCAGGACCACATGTTTGGCAGTGAGCGTGTGGTGGCCGCCGTCGTCCGTCACTGAAACCTGGTAGACGCCCTCCTCTTCGAGCAGGGTCACGTCCGTTACCTGCGTGTTGTAGCGGACCGTGCCCCCAGGCAGGCGCTGCAGAATGGCCCGCGGGATGGCCTGCATCCCCTCCAGCGCGAACAGGCGGTTGTCCTTCTCCCGCGCCAGGTAGCTGGCAAAATAGCGCAGCGCGTACTTGGCTGAAAGATTGGCCGGATCGCCGACGGCGCCGCCACGGATTGCGGTGGCAATAATGTCCCGGACAGCCGGCTGGAGGTCGCCGATCCGGTCGGCCACCGTCTCGCCGGAAAGTTTGTTGAGTTCGCCGGCTGTGGTCCTGTCATTGACGTAGTCCCGGTACTCCGTGAGGGACGTATCAATGAACTTGATCAGCTCGGTTTTCTCAGAGTCCGTGAGGTTGAGGCCGGCCACAACATCCTCGTTGGCCGCCGCCACCACGGTTTTGCCGTTGACGTGGATGCCGTACGTTTCCGGGAGGAAAGGAACAGTCCTGATCCCCAGCTCATTCACGAGCTCCTCCGACTTCGTTCCCTTGTAAACGAACATCGCGCCGGAATTGGCCGACGTTCCGGCGAGCTGCACCGTGTGTGACCGGCCGCCGATGTCATGGCCGGACTCCAGGATGAGGACGTCCAGCCCCGAGTCCCGCAGGTAGTACGCGGTGCCAAGTCCCGCGGCACCGCCACCAACAATTACTACGTCATGCAATCTGGGCTCCTCGTGAAAAATCAGTCGTCGTAAGTGTTGGCAATGTAGACGTCGCAGGTCGCGCTGTGAGCCACGCTGTTAGCCACGCTGCCCAGGACGCGTCCAATGCCCCGCATCCGGCGGTTGCCCACCACGATGAGGCGGGCCTCTTTGCTCAGTGCTTCCCTGATCAGGGCATCGGCCGGCCGGCCGGAGGCGGCAGCGTAGGTGATCTTGATGTCCCCGCCGAGGGTGTCAGCCACGGATCTGGCGACGTGTTCGGCCTTGTCGGCGTCCGAGACGAGCCATTTGCTGCTGCCCGTGCCGAAGACGTCCGAGCGGTCGCTGTCAAAGGCCGACACCACATGAAGGGTCGCGCCAAGTGCTGTGGCGAGGTCTCTTGCAGCCTCCGCTGCCTTTCTGGCCGTGGCGCTGCCATCGACTCCTACAACTACGGTTCCGCTCATGTGCATGCTCCTTTGCTTGCTTTGAAACCCGAAAAAATGGGCGCAACTTCGGCGCCTATAAAACGTCATCAGGGCGGCGCCGGACAGGACATCCGGCGCCGCCTATAGAGGGAGAACTCCCGTTAGAGTTCGGTGGGTGCGCCGGGCTCGCCGACGGAGGCGTCCACTCCGTACTTCTCGAGGAGCTTCTTGATGGTTCCGTTGTCGCGGAGTGTCTTGATGTCCTCGTCCAGCGCCTTGCCCAGGGCCTCGTTGTCGAGGCTGGACGGCAACATGACCTGGCCGACAGCGGCGAACTGTGGGACCTTCGGGTTCGGCTTAACGTCGACCACCTTGGCGCCCTCGATGGGGGCGTCTTTGAGCCGGTAGTTTGCGGATGCGGAGGATGCCACGAGCGCGTCGATGCGTCCGGCCTTGAGATCGGCGTAGATGGATTCGTCGTCCTGGTAGATCTTGAACTTGTCTCCGAGCCACTTCTGCATGCTGTCGTTCCAGAGGTTGCCGGCGACCGAACCGACCACGTGGCCCTCGAGATCATCGCTGGTGAGGCCCTTCGTCGAAACGATCCCCTGCGGATCGTTCCACAGCGGTGTGCTCATGTAGACGATCTTGGTCCGTTCCTTGGTGCGCAGCCAGTTTCCCGAGCCGATATCAACGCGCTTTGACTGCACTGACGGGATCACCGCTCCGGCACCGCCTGAAGTGCTCACCGTGACTTTGAGGCATTCGAGCTTGGCGATCTCGTTGATCAGGTCGCCCTCCATGCCGGTGACATTTTCACCTTCCAGGATCGTGGCGGGTGCGTAGTCGTAGCTGGCGACGGTGAGCTCGCCGTCGGTAATGGTTTTGAGGTCACTGTGTGCCGGTTTGCAGTCGGAGGCGACGCTGCTGGTTTCGCTGCCGCCGCAGGCGCTGAGGGAGATCGCGAGCAGGCCGGCGGCGCTGCCGGCTGAAAGTGCGCGCACAAGGGTACGGGGATTCCGTGACATGGTTTTCCTTTGTTGTGTGGTGTGGGCGGTTTGCCCGGGATAAGTGGAGCGGAGGCTTAGTTGCGTTGCAGGTGGCGTCCGAGGCGTTGTTCCAGCACCCGGATGAGGCCGAGGAAGACGAGGGTGAGGGATCCGTAGATCACTGCGGTGAGGGTGTAGACGCTGAGGTATTCGAAGGTGATGGATCCGATTTCGAAGGCTTTGGACATCAGTTCGGGCACGGCGATCACGAAGGCGAGGGCGCTGCCTTGGAAGACGAGGACGGCGAGTCCGGCCAGGGGCGGGGTGGAGATCCTTAGTGCCTGGGGCAGGATGATGAGCCGGAACCCGGTCCAGCCGCGCAGCCCGGAGGTGAGGGCTGCTTCTTTCTGGCCCAGGGGTACGGAGGCTATTCCGGCGCGGAAGTATTCGGAGGCGTAGGCGCCGGTGTTCCAGGTCAGCGCGATGATCGCGGTGGTGAGGGAGGTCAGGGTGATGCCGGCGTCGGGGAGGCTGAAGTAGAGCAGGTAGAGCAGGACCAGGGCGGGCAGTCCGCGGCCGATCTCGACGAACAGGAATGAGATCCATTGCAGGGGCGCGAGTTTGGAGGCGGCCATGACGGCGAAGAGCAGGCCGAGGGGGAAGCCGAAGAGCAGCGAGAGCCCGGTGAGCTGGAGGCTGACCAGGAGTCCGGGGGTGAGGTTGGGCAGCCAGGAAAGCCATTGGGTGAGGAGTTCCATCACGCGACTCCGATCTTTCGGCGCAGGGTGAGGTCGACCCGGCGTGAGATGAGGGCGACGACGAGGCTGATGACGATGTAGAGGACCCCGGCGACGACGAAGGAGAGGAGGCCTTCGTGGGTTTGTTTGGCGGCCTGCTGGGCGTAGTAGGTGATTTCCCGGACGCCGATGGTGGAGGCCAGGGCGGAGTCTTTCAGGAGTCCGATGCCGTAGGTGGCGATCGCGGGCAGCGCTACGCGGAACGCCTGCGGGGTGATGATGTGCCCCACGGTGGTGACGGTGGACAGTCCGAGGGCGTGGGCGGCCTCGCGCTGGCCGTCGGGGATGGACAGCAGCCCGGAGCGGTAGATTTCGGCCATGAACGCGGAGGCGATGATGGAGAACCCGATGATCGCAGCCTGGATCGTGCTCAGCCGCAGGGAGTACTGGGGCAGGCCGAAGTAGATCAGGAACAGCCAGGTGATCGGCGGGATGACCCGCACGATGTTGATGTAGAGGGTCGCGGCCGCGCGGATGATGGCGATGGGGGAGCGGGCGGCGCCGACCAGGACCAGGCCGATGAGCCCGCCGATCAGGAGCGAGGCGCCGGTGACGTAGAGGGTGAGTCCGACGCCGCGGGCGATCGCTGGCAGCAGTTCTGCAATCATGACCGGGCTCACCGGTCCAGAACGGCTTTGAGGAACTGCCGGGTGCGTTCGTTCTGCGGGTCCGACATGACCTGTTCGCTCGGGCCGATCTCCAGGACGCCGCCGTTGCCCATGACCATGATCCGGTCCGAGACGTCCCGGGCGAAGTGCATTTCGTGGGTGACGACGAGCATGGTCATGCCCTCGTCGGCGAGGTCGCGCATGACGGCGAGGACTTCCAGGCCGATTTCCGGGTCCAGGGCCGAGGTGGGTTCGTCGAAGAGCATGACCTTTGGTGAGAGTGCCAGGGCGCGGGCGATGGCGATGCGCTGCTGCTGCCCGCCGGAGAGGCGGGCCGGGTAGGCCTTGGCCTTGTCCGGCAGGCCGACATGCTTGAGTAGCCGGTTCGCGGTCTCTTCGGCCTGTTCCTTGCTGGCCCCGAGGACCTTGCGCTGGGGCAGGGTGATGTTCTCCATCACGGTCAGGTGCGGGAACAGGTTGAAGCTTTGGAAGACCATGCCGGTGACGCGGCGGAGGTGGTCCAGGCTGGCCTTGTCCGGCAGCTTCCCGCCGGCCACAACCCGGGCACCGCCGATTTCGATCGTGCCCTCGGTCGGTGTTTCCAGGTAATTCAGGCACCGCAGGAACGTGCTCTTGCCCGCCCCGGACGGGCCGATGATCGAGACCACCTCGCCCTCGTTCATCGCCAGATCCACATCCGACAGCACACGGGCTGCGCCGTAACTCTTGCCAAGCCCGGAGACCACGACCTCGCCAGAAAGCGCGATCGGGGAAGCTTTTGTGCCAAAACTGAAGCTCATCCTTTGGTTCCTTTGGATAGCGGGACTTCCTTGTCCCGGAGGTCGTTCCGTTGCGATGCCGTGCCCTGCAGCAGCGGCACCCTTGGGCCACGGCTCCAGTCGCACCTCGCTTGCGATGTATGAAGTAGATCACAGCTTCCGACATATAAGCAATACTTTAGGAATATATCTTTTAAGCTCTGCAGTCCACGGTTGCAAGCAACTGAAGCAAAAAAACATTTAAAACTAAAATCTATTGCTCAGCCCATGTGACCTCCATTACAGTAGAGGAAATCCCGGCTCGTGACACGCATCACGCCGGCCCATCACACCCCACGCAAAACTCCCACGGAGGAACAAGATGAATGCTCTGACCCTGACCGGCCAGGTTGCCCTGGTGACCGGAGCCGGCCACGGCATCGGCCGCGCCAGCGCCCTGGCGCTGGCGGAGGCCGGCGCCTTGGTGGTGGCCTCGGACATGGACTTTGCGCGCGCCGCCGAAACCGAGCAGCTGATCAAAGACGCGGGCCACAAAGGTGTGGCGGCAGTTGCTGACGTGACCGACGAAAAGGCGATGGCCGCCGTCGTCGATGACATTGTCCGGACCCACGGCCGGCTGGACGTTGTCCACGCCAACGCGGGCGTGCTCATGGCGGGAACCGCCCTGACCCAGACCCTCGACGAGTGGGACAAGACCTTCCAGGTCAACGTGCGCGGCACATTCCTCACGGTGCGGGCGGTGCTTCCGCAGATGATCAAGCAGAAGTCGGGCGCGATCATCATCACGGCGTCCGTTTCCGGCCTGATCGGGGAGCCGGACCTCGTTGCCTACAACACGTCCAAGGGCGCGCTGGTGAACCTCACCCGGCAGCTCGCCGTTGAGTACGCCAAGGACGGAATCCGCGTCAACGGCGTGTGCCCCGGATGGATCGAAACAGGCTTCAATGACCCCGTGCTCGGCCACCTGGACACGGAAGAACTCGATCAGCTCGTCGGAACGCAGGTACCTCTGGGACGCCAGGGTACACCGGAGGATATCGCCCCCTCGGTGGTGTTCCTCGCGTCGGACTGGGCCCGGTACATCACCGGGCAGCTCCTGCCCATCGACGGCGGCCTGACGTCAATGTAGACGCCGGCCCTCCCGTCCCAACCATCGGCTCAAGACCCAAGGACTTATTGCCATGTCTGTCACCAAACCACAACGGTCCGACGACGAACTCCTCGCCAACCTCGGCTACAAGCCCGAACTGAAGCGTTCGTGGTCCGGCTTTTCCAACTTCGCCATCTCCTTCTCTGTCATCTCGATCCTCAGCGGCCCGTTCATCAGCTTCTTCATCGGATGGAACAACGGCGGCCCGGCGGCCATCAGCTGGGGCTGGCCCATCGTCTGTGCCCTCATCCTCGTGGTGGGCCTGTGCATGGGCGAACTTGTCTCCGCGATGCCCACCTCCGGCGGCATGTACTACTGGGCGGCCAAGCTTGGCAGCCTGCGCTCCAGCTACTTCACCGGCTGGCTGGACTTCCTGGGCCTGCTGGCCATCGTCGCCGCCGTGTCCTATGGCTGCGCCACCTTCATCGACGTGACCCTTTCGTCGTTCAGCTCGGCCTGGGCCGAAGGGTACTCACTGTCCCGGGTGTTCCTGATCTTCATCGCCGTGCTGGTGGTGGTCACGATCCTCTCGATCTTCTCCAGCCACCTGCTGGCCATCTTCAACAACATCTCCGTGTGGTGGCACGTCATCGGCACCGCGGCAATCATCGCCATCATCATCTTCGTGCCGGAACGCCACGCCAGCATGGCCGACGTGTTCAGCCAGCGGATCAACAACACCGGATGGTTCGACGGTGCCACTACCGGCATGGGATTCATCTTCCTTGTGCTCCCGCTCGCCGTGATCCTGCCGCAGTTCACCGTCACCGGCTACGACGCCTCCTGCCACATGTCCGAGGAAACCAAGGGCGCCTCCAACTCCGCCGCCAACGGCATCTGGCAGGCCATCCTCTACTCGGCAATCGGCGGCTGGATCCTGCTGCTGGGCATCCTCTTCGCCGTGCAGGACGCCGACGCCGTCACCGCAAGCGGCGGCAGCGTGGTCACCGTGCTCAACCAGGCACTGAGCGGCCCGTGGGTCAGCACCGTGCTGGTGATCTCCACCGTGGGCCAGTGCTTCTGCGCCATGGCCTGCATGACCTCCACCACCCGCATGCTGTTCGCCTTCAGCCGGGACGGCGCGGTGCCCGGCGCCCGCATCTGGCCCCGCCTCAACAAGAGCGGTGTTCCGCTGTACAGTGTAGCCCTGGTTGCCGGCCTGGCGATCCTCCTGGCCCTGCCCGCCCTCGTGGAGGTGGATATCAACGGCGCCCCCGTGCCGGTGGCCTTCAACGCGGTAGTCTCCATCGGCGTCGTCGGCCTGTACTTGGCCTTCGCTATCCCGATCTACCAGCGCCTCCGCAAGGGCTCCGCCTTCGAGCGCGGCTCCTGGCACCTGGGCCGGAACTACAAGTGGCTGGGCACCATCGCCGTCGTGGAGATCGCACTGACCACGGTGATCGCCCTCCTGCCGACCTCCCCGCTCGGAGCTCCGTGGAACCCCGACTTCGAGTGGAAGTACTTCAACTACACACCGCTGGTGGTCGGCGGAACCCTGCTGGTGCTGTGGCTGGCCTGGCAGCTCCGGGTCAGGCACACCTACACCGGCCCGCGCCACACCGTGGACCTGCCCAACGGACTCACCTCGGCCGACGAGCTGGAGATCGAGTACGAGGAGCACCACCCCGGCCACCACCACGCGGTCCACGGCAGCCACGAGAAGTCCGACGCCAACCACCGCGCGTAACTCACAGTTCAATACGTAACTAACAGTTCAATACGGAGGGCCTGGCTGCGCTGAGCAGCCGGGCCCTTCCGACGCTCCATCACTTCCTGCCACTTTCCCTCGGACGCTCTATCACTCCCTGCCGTTTTCCCTCGGACGCTCTATCACTCCCTGCCGGATTCCCCCGACGCGTCCTCACGTCCCGCTGCCTCCAGCTAAACGCTTCCTCAGATCCCGCCGTCGTTCTGTCTATGGCGTAAGCGGACCACGGATGACGCGCAAGGCGAGCTCAGTGTCGCCGTCGATCGCGGCGGTGTTCGACAGGTTGGAGCGGCCCCAAAGGCCGAAGTACATGTCCCGTGGGGTTGCGCTGACCTCCGCTTTGACGTCCCCGGATCCGACGGTCCAGGCCGTGCCGTGGGGGATGCGGAAGGTCACGGCCTTTCCGGGGTCCGGCATCCGCTGTAGCCGGATCTGCCGCGGGGCGACCATTGTTAGGGCCTCGTCGATGCCGTCCAGCAGGAAGTCCTCTGGGAACTCCGGTTCCCGTTGCCCTGACGCCTGGTGGGCGTCGAGAAGGTGGATGGCGTGCTCGTGCGCCTGCCGGCGAAGCCAAAAACCCGCAGTGCGCGGGGGAGGTCCGAAGTTCCAACACGGGGCCGTCGGGTCCAGCGAGGTCATCGTGGCAAGGAAATCAGGCGCTCCTTCGAGGAACCAGCTCGCCGCTCCTGCTGTGGGCGGGGCCGGTGCCTCAACATGCTTGCCGGTGCGGACCACGGCGGCAGCCCATCGTTCGATGGAGCCGACATGCCCAAAAAGCTCATCGAGCGTCCAACCCGGACAGGCCGGAACGGAGCGGGCCAGTGTGCCCTCCGACTGGCGGGCAAGCTCTTCGAGTGATCCGAGGCAGTGCGTGAGTTCGGCCAGGTAGCGTTCGGGCAGCATGGGTCGAGCATATCCAGTCCGGTAGTGCGGAAGCGTTCGGTCCCAAGCGGCGGGATGTGAGGAAGGGTCCGCCTGGCGGCGGGAGGTGATGGAGCGTTGGGGAAAAGGCGGCGGGAGGTGATGGAGCGTTGGGGAAAAGGCGGCAGGAGGTGATAGAGGGTCGGGGGAAAGCGGCAGGAGGTGATAGAGGGTCGGGGGAAAGGCGGCGGGAGGTGATAGAGGGTCGGGGGAAAGGCGGCAGGAAGTGAGAGAGGGTCGTATGTAGGGCTAGGGGAGTCGGGCCAGGCGGGTGGCCAGGTGCAGGCTCGCGAGGCGGCCGGTTCCGCGGGGGTCGCCGCCGCAGAGGTCGAAGATGCGCTGCAGCCGGTGGTACATCGACTGCCGTTCCAGGTGCAGCTCGCGGGCAGCCTGGGCCGTGTTGCAGCCGGAGTCCAGCCATACGGTCAGGGTGTGCAGCAACTGCGAGTTCCGCTGCTCGTCGTGCTCGAGGACCGGGCCGAGCGTTCGGCGGACGTAATCGCGGCGGGCAGCGGCGTCGAGGCTCTCGGCTGCCAGGCGCTCGACACCAAATGCCTCCGCATCCAGGACATGCCGGGAGCGGCCGGCCCGCGGCGCCAGATCCAGCGTCCGCCGCGCTTCCGCCATCGACCACGCCGCCTCGCCGATGCCCTGCCCCAGAGGTCCGATGGCGACCGCGGAACCTTCCGGGACCTCGAGGGACCCCAGCGCCTCGAGCAGCGATGCCCGTGCGGACCGTGTTCCCTCGCGCGGGAGGCCGGCCAACGCGATGAGCTCCAGCTTGTCGGCATAGCTCGCGGCATGCGGAACCGCCCCCGCAAGGACTGCGTCCAGCGCGGGACGCAGCCGGCCCGAGGCGGCGGAACGGATCATGACGGCGGCCACCGGACCGTCGACGGCGAACCCCGCCGCCGCCCCCAGCTGCTCGAGCCGCCACGGCTGGGCCCCGGAATGGACGGCTCGCATCAGCTCAGCGCCCGCCAGTTCCTTCAGGCCCGGCGGCATCCGCTGCAACAGCGCCAGGCCGAGGATGTCGACGGACCGTTCGCCCGCCACCCGGACGAACGCCGGGTCGACGCCCTCAGTCAGCTCAAGTTCGAGGCGGGCAGCCAGCACACCACGGACCGGAACGTCGACCGCCGTCGTACTCACTGCCCCGGGGCTAACTCCCGCCAAACCTTCGGTGCCAAGACCGCCGTCGGAATTTCCGCCGTCGGAAGCGCCGCCACTGCCGCCAGCGCCGCCGCCGCCCCCGCCGCCAGCGCCGCCGCTGCCGGAGGAACCAACACCGGCGCTGCCCAGCGTCACTCCCGCCGGCGACACCAGGCGCACCCCGGTTCCGGTCTGCCCGGCGAGCACGGCGAGCACCTCGTCCAGCCCGCCGCCGTGGGCGAGTTCGGCGGCCATGGCGTGGCTGATCTCATCCCCGCGCTGCAGCAGCTCCACGGACTGGCCCACCAGGATCGAGTTGATCTCCTGCATGATGCCCACGAAGGGTGCCACTTTGCGGAGCTCGAACAGCGGCAGGCCGTTGGACTCGGCCGCCACCAGCATCAACTCCGGGATGTCAGGCAGCACCGGCCCCGTCTCGATCGCAACAGCCGCCACGCCGCGCCCGGCCAGCTCGCGCACGTAGTCCACGCGCCGCTGGTCCGAAGCGGTGGCCAGGGCCTGCCCGCCGCTGAGGAGAAGCTCACCGCCGCGCAGCAAGGGAGCGATATCCAGGACCTCGCTGGAGTGCACCCACCGCACCTGCCGCCCGGCCACGGCAGAGCCCGCCGCGCGGAGGAGCGGATCGGCCGCCTGGACGCTGCGGTGCTTCAAAACGTCTTCGAGGAACACTGACCTTACACTCCGTCATAGGCAAGAGGATTCTGCTAGACAGATCGTACCTTGTTGCTGTGATGGAGCCCACATACGCTTAATTCATCCCTTCTTCACGGAGGCTCTTCTTCCTCACACGGAGGCTTTTCCGATGCACAATTCCTCAACACCGCAGTCCGGGCCCGCAACGGAGCAGGCCGAGGACTTCGAAGCCTGGCTCCAGCCCATTCCGGAAACCGCGCGCACCCGCAAGGTGTCCGGCCAGTTCTGGATCTGGGCCGGCGCAAACCTCGCCCCGATCAACTGGGTCCTCGGCGCCCTGGGCATCAACCTCGGCCTTGGCTTTGCCGACACCGTCACCGTTCTGGTCCTGGGCAACCTGATCGGCATGCTGCTCTTTGGCTGCTTCGTCCTGCTGGGCCAAAAGACCGGGGCCACCGGCATGGTCCTGGCCCGCGCCGCCTTCGGCCGCCGCGGCAACTACCTTCCGGCCGCCATCCAGGCCCTGCTGGTGGTGGGCTGGTGCGCCGTCAACACCTGGATCATCCTCGACCTGGTCATGGCGCTCTTCGGCACCCTCGGCTGGGTGGACCCACAGGCCCACAACTACGCCTGGAAGATCGGCGTGGCCACGTTCATCATGGCCGCCCAGGTTGCCATCGCATGGTTCGGCTACAAGGCGATCGCCGCCTTCGAAAAATGGACCGTGCCGCCCACCATCATCATCCTGGTGGTCATGTCCGCCGTCGCCTGGTTCGGCCTCAAGATCGACTGGACCTACGCCGGCCCCGCGGGCAACATCCTCGAAGGCTCCGAACGGATCGCCGCCATGAGCGCCGTGATGACCGCCATCGGCATCGGCTGGGGCATCACCTGGTTCACCTACGCCGCCGACTACTCCCGCTTCGTCAGCACCACCGTCCCCAAGAAAAAGGTCTACCTCGCCTCCGTCCTGGGCCAGTTCATCCCGGTGGTCTGGCTGGGTGTCCTCGGCGCAAGCCTCGCCACCAACAGCGGCGAAATCGATCCCGGCAAGCTCATCGTCCAGAACTTCGGTGCCCTGGCGCTGCCCGTGCTCCTGATGGTGCTCCACGGCCCCATCGCCACCAACATCCTCAACATCTACACGTTCTCGGTGGCCACGCAGGCGCTCGACATCACCATCAGCCGCCGGAAACTCAACCTGTTCGTCGGCGTTTTCTCACTCATCGCCGTCATCTACTTCATCTTCCAGGAGGACTTCGCCGCCGTGCTGGACGCCTGGCTCATCGGCCTGGTGGCGTGGGTGGCAGCCTGGGGCGGCGTGATGCTGGTGCACTTCTTCTGGCTGGAGCGGCGCTGGCCCGGCAACGTGGAACGGCTGTTCGACGGCGTCGGCACCCGCCGCCTGCCCGTGGTCAACTGGGCCGGCGTGACCTCGCTGCTCGCCGGGATCTTCGCCACCTGGCTGTTCATGTACGGGCTGGTCCCGGTGATGCAGGGGCCCATCGCGGTTGCCCTGGGCGGCTGGGACCTCTCCTGGCTGGCCGGCGGACTCACCAGCGCCGGGGTGTATGCGGTGCTTGGCCCCCGTCTGCACCGGCAGTACGTGACGGTGACGCCCGACGGCGGCACTGCAGCCGTTGCTGTCAGCGCACCTGCCGCCGGGCAGGCACCCCAGCCCGTTCCCGCCGTCGACCTCTAACCACTCCCTTACTACGAAAGGAACCCACGGCATGAGCCCCAGCGCCTTCCCGGATTCCCAGCACCCCATCACCTGGCCCGCCAGCTACACCGCCGCCGCATCCTTCACCTTCGATGTCGATGCCGAATCCTGCGTCATCGCGCACGACCCCGCCAGCACCCGGCGGATGTCGCTGATGAGCCACCAGTCGTACGGGCCCAGGGTTGCGGTGCCGCGGCTGCTGCAGATCCTGGCGCGGCAGGAGGTCCGTGGGACGTTCTTCATCCCCGGGTTCACCGCGGAAAGCTACCCGGACGTCGTGCGGCAGATCGTCGACGGCGGCCACGAGGTTGCGCACCACGGCTACCTGCACGAGCCGATGCAGGGGATCGACGCCGTGACGGAGGCCTCCTATATTGACCGCGGGCTCGAGGCGCTGGAGAAGGTCGCCGGGATCCGGCCGGTGGGGTACCGGGCGCCGTGGTGGGAACTGAACTGGCACTCGCCGGCGCTCCTCGCAGACCGCGGTTTCCTCTACGATTCCAGCCTGCTCGACGGCGACGCGCCGTACCGGATGTCGGTCTCGCAGGATCCTTCCTCCGGGGATACCCGCGACATCGTGGAGATCCCCGTGGACTGGACGCTCGACGACTGGGAGCAGTACGCCTTCTACCCGGGAGTCACCGGCAGCGGCGTGATCGAAAGCCCGGCCAAGGTGCTGGAGATGTGGACACTCGAGGCGCAGGCACACCATGCGCAGGGAAGCTGCTTCGTGCTCACCAACCACCCGTTCATCTCGGGCCGGCCCTCCAAGGCAGTGGCCCTGGAGCAGCTCATCGAGCGGGTCAAGGGCATGGACGGCATGTGGGTGACGACGCTGGAGCAGATCGCGGAGCATACTGCGGCGACTGTTGCCGACGTCCACACCCACGCCCGGATCGAGGTGCCTGTTGCTCCCGGTTTCGGAGCCCGCTTCAAGCCGGGGCAGGTGCAGGTACCCGCGCTGGGGTAGCCCGGCAGGGCTCGGGGCGAAGCTGAGCGCGAACGGACACTTGTGGCCCTTCACACGAGGGCCACAAGTGTCCGTTCGCGCTTGGTGGTTCCCTGGTGCCGGGCGCGGATGCTTGGCCCGCGCGCGGTGCTGCCTGGCCCCGCGCCGCATTGCCGGAAAGGGCCGCATTGCCGGAAAGGGCCGCCTGGAAGCATTTTGGGCGGCCACTTTTGGTAATTGGTGGAGAGCGAGCGGCCATTTTTGGTAATCCGCCAACGACGGAGGCTCGGCAAGGGCGGCGTTAAGCACGGACCGCGGCCTGAGGGCAATGAAAAAGCCGCCCTGCGGTGTTGGGGGCCATCGCAGGACGGCATGAATTCAAAGGTACTGTCCCGGTCTTCGCCACAAAAGAGTTTCCACCCGCGGCGCAGAAATTTTAACGTTTTCTTTACGCCTGCCCTCGTCTGGCGCGCTGAGGGCAGAACACGCGGCGGGGCCCTGTCCGCTCTTACCGGACAGGGCCCCGAGCTCTAAAGCTGGACCTTAGTGCCTCCTGAAGGCGTCCTTGATCTTTTCGCCGGCCTGCTTGAGGTCGGCCCTGATGTGGCGGGCCCTGCCTTCGGACCGGAGCCGCTCATCTCCGGTCGCGCGGCCGGCTGCTTCCTTGCTTCTGCCGTGGAGTTTTTCGGCGGCGTTGTGGATCTTGTCACCCAAACCCATCGTGACCTCCTGTTCGGGAAGGCCGGGGCGGCCTGATGCCGCGGCGGCCACTTTCAGTCTATCGACGGCGGGCCCGGGCAGCCATGCTCTCCTTCCGGTCCGCGGCATTACAGGGTGGGCGCTTACTTGTGAGCTTCGGCCACGTCCGCTTTTGGTTCCGGAGAATAACGACGACGGCGCCTGGCTTCACCTATCACCGCGTCCAGGAGGAGGAAGGCGAGGAGGCTCCAGCCAAGGAGCGGCAGGAACATGCCCACGAGGACCATCGCCGTGATCGCGGCCAGGACGCCTGCCCAGTGTCCGCGGACGAAGGCTCCCCGCGGCGCCGGCCGGCCCACGGCCCAGGCGCTGCCGCGGGTGGGGCGGCGCTTCCACCACATCACGTAGCCCCACACCACCATGGCGGCCAGTCCTGCGGCCACGGCGAGCAGGACGAGCTGGTTGGGCAGGCCGAAGAGCAGGCCCATGTGCGCCGCGATGGCCCAGCGGGTCAGCTTCGCCGCCAGTCCGAAATCCTTGAAGTCGGCGCGGCTGGTGACCTTCTCGGAATCCGGGTCGATGGCAACTGCGCTGGCGGTGGCCGGCCATTCCCGGCCTGCCTCGGTCACGGTCCAGGCCGTGCCGGCCTTTGCGGGCGGCTTGATGTCCACCATGGGGGCCGTGATGATGTCCGCCCGGGCGATCCGCTCGACGGTGTCGTAGGTTGCCGGGTCCGCTGCCGCGCCGGTCGGTGCCGACCCTGAACCGTGCCCGGCGTGGTCACCGGCCGGTGCGGACGCCTCCCCATTCAGTGACGTGGAGACAGTGGGGGTGAGCCAGCCGAGGCTGGTGCGGACCTTGGTGATGTTCTCGCCCGCGCTGGCGGACCAGGTGAGGCCGGAGGCGGACAGGAACAGGAAGGCGGCGAGCAGGACGGTGCCCGTGGTGCCGTGGAGCCACACCATCCTCGCCCGGCCGGAAGCGGGGCGGGCCTTCGGAGACGATATTCGGCGTCGGCGGATCCTGCCGATCCACAGACCCAGCCCGCCGAGCGCGACAACCCAGAGCCAGGACGCAGCCAGTTCACTGTAGATCCGGCCGGGCTCACCGAGGTTCAGGGAGCGGTGGAGGTTGGAGATCCAGGTGCGCGTGGGGAGCGACCCGCTGCTGCCATAGGTGGTGAGGTCTCCGCGGATTTCGCCCGTGCCGGGATGCACAAAGACGGTCCTGTATTCGGATTCACCCAGCGTAGGGTCGGCGAAGAGCACGCGGGTGGTGTCCTCGGAGCCGGGCGCCGGGCGGACGGCAATGGGCGTAGCGCCGCCGGCGGAATCCATCGCCGTCTTCACCTGTGCGGAGAGCGGCAGAGGGTGGGCGACCGCCGGAACGCGCAGCTCCTTGGCGTGGACGGCCTGTTCCAGTGCCGGGGTGATGGCGTAGAGGCCGCCGCTGACCGCGGCGACGAAAAGGAAGGGACCGGCGAGAATGCCAGCGTAGAAGTGCAGCCGGAGCAGGAAGGCGCGGAACCATCCGCGGCCGTCCGGTCCGTTGCCGGCGGGGGCAGCCTCCGGCGGTGATGGTTGCCTGGACTTTTGGGGGTTGGCTAATAGGGTCATGGTCTTGTCTTTCGAGGACTGGTGGCGCTGCGGACGTGCGCGTGGGGACCACTAAGGGACCGGCTTAAACGGCCGGGTTGAGGGCAGCACGGCGCACGGAACCGGCTGTGCATATCGACGGCGTGGGGCCCCGAAGGCGGGCAGCCCGGAATTGGGCACAGCGCATTTGGGCAGCGCGAAGCGTTTGTGGGTAGCGCACAGGAACCTCCCGCCCGGTCAGCCGGGTGAGGGGCTCAGTGCGTAAAAGAAGTACGCGGCGCCCGGGCCGGTTGCCAGCCCAGGCGCCGCGTCGCTGCTAGCTGTTGCCGCGGCTGGCGCGTGTGCGTGCCAGCGCCGTCACGCCGGCTGCGAGGCCGATGAGTCCGGCGGCGAGTCCGATCCATCCTGCGGTGTCGCCGCCGGAGGAGGAATCCGACGACGCCGGCGCCACTGCGGAAGCCTGCGTGGCGGTGGGGGCGGCAGCTCCGTGGCCGTCGTCTTCAGCTGCCGTGGTGACGAACGTCGGTGCCGGGCGGGACTCCTTCGCCTCTGCGGCAGGCGTTTCCGAGGCGCCCGCGGAGGACGTTGCCGACGCGTGGCCGTGGTCGGCAGCCGCATCGGCCCAGTTAACGGTGGTCCCGTCCGTGTAGCCCTGGGCCGCCGGCAGGGTCACCGTGGTCCCGGCAGCGGGGAGGCGGCCGACCGACAGGGTGAAGGTCTGGAACTCGTTCTGCCCGATCTGGTGCGCAGCGTCGGCAGTCCAGACCACGCTGGTGGGTGCCTTGGTCACGGTGGCCCCGTTCACCTCGACCGGTTTGGGCAGGGTGCCGGTAATGATCTTGGCCTTCCAGCCGTCCATGGGCTTGACCGAAACCGACGTCAGCGGGGTGTCGGTGGGCAGTTTCACTTCGAGGCGGTTGGTCTTGGCGGTCTCGGACTCGTTGGGAACGCTGAACGTCAGCTTGGTGAAACCGCCCTCAGCGGTGGCGGAGGGGTCGACAGTGACGTGGGCGGAGGCGGCGGCCGCGCCGGCGGCCAGGAATCCGGCCGTCAGCGTGGCGGCAGCGGCGGTCTTGAGGGTACGGCGAAGCGAGGTATTCATGGCAGGTGCGCCTTTCACAGGTTCAATTTCACAGGTATGAGGGGTCAGGAATGGCAGGCCGGTGGGCCTGTCCGGGAAGCGGAAGAACCGCCGTCGGAAGTTCCTGCCCTGCGTGAAAAGGGGCCTGTGCAAAAGGTGCCCTGGTGAAAGGGCCCTTGCGTGAAAGGTGAAAGGAACTGTCTCTAGGCGGCGGCTGCGGGCAGCGGCGGGCCGCGGCGGGACGGCAGGCGTACCGAATGGTGCCGGGGCGGAAGCAGCACGGCCGCGAAATGCGGGCGCGGAACGCGGACCGGAACGATGACGGCCGGCTCGGGGTTCCAAAACAGCGGGCCCAGCCAGTCGGCCAGTGCACCGAGGGCCCGCTCGCCGCGGGCGAGGAGCAACGCCGTGACCAGGGTGGCGACGGCGTGGGCGGCGAACATGGGCCCGTCGGGCACAGACCCGTGGGCCGGGGCGGCCAGCATCAGCGCTTCGGGATTCAGCGCGGCCGAGGCGTGTCCGGCGTGTTCGGAGAGCAGCGCCGGGGAAGCGGCTGGAGGAGCTCCTGCGGACATGGCGTCAAACGCCCAGTGAAGCCAGACCTGTCCGCCGCCTATCAGCCCGGTCAGAACCGGCAGCGACAGCTTGAAGCGTGTCAGGGCCGCGACCGGAACCATGGTCACGGCGCACAAGGCCGCGAGGATTGCGGGCGTGGGCAGTTGGCCTCCGCCGGCCAGGTGCCCTCCGGCGGCCAAGCCCAGGATGATGGATCCGATCAGCCCGGAGCGGAACAGGCGGAACGAAGCATGCGGCTTCACGGGCTGTCCTTTCTCCTGGCGACGACGTTGGCACAACAGTGGAATCCACTTCCGGTAATGATATGACGCGGATCACACGGCCGGGCGTTTATGACGTATTTCGGTTCCCATTCTGCCCGATTCCTGGTGCCCCTTTTCCGTATTTCCCGGATCGCGTCCCGAAGTGCGCTCACGGGCGCAACCGGTAACAGCGCAGACACATGGCAGGACCCAACCCGAAACGTTTTAGAAAACATCGTGGGGCAGGCTGGTGCCATCAACATTCCAATGGAGGGGGATCGGACGTGAACGAAGACATGGGCCTTGAAGTGCGGTCCAGCGCCGAGCTGGCGGTAGGGGACGTGGTGGAGGCGTGGCACCGCGGACGGCTGGCGCACAGCGGGACTGTGAGCAGCACCTTCCGGGACATCGACCTCTTCTGGATCATCGACGCCCGGACCGGCGCGCGGCGGCTGCTGGACCTTGAGCAGCTCAGCGTGCGGCGGGTGCCGGCCGCGAAAGCGGCAGGCGCCGTCGGGCATTCCACGGGGGCGCGTTCCACAGGTGCAGGGAAACTGAAGTCCGACGCCGGGAACCCGGCTTACGCCGTCGGCAAGCCTGCCCGGCGGCGCAGGAAGCCGGCCACCAGCCTGGCCCAGTTGGTGTTTATCGAGGCGCCGGCCACCCGCTAAAAGGCCGGGACACGGTCACTGCATGTTGCTGAAGCGCTCCGCCTGCGTCTTGCTGCCCTGCACAATGATCTGGTCCTCCTCGTACAGGACGGTCTGCGCCGTGGTGTGGCCCCAGATCCCGCCGGGGCGCTTGACCGCCACGATGGTGATGCCGTACTTGTCGCGCAGGCCCAGGACGCCGAGCGGCCGGTCGCAGGCCTCGGCGGGCGGGCTGGTGCGGATCATGACGAAGTCGTCCTCGAACTCGACGTAGTCCAGCAGCGAGCCGCGGACCAGGTGGGCCACGCGTTTGCCCATGTCGTGCTCGGGGCGGATCACGTGGTCCACGCCGAGCTGGTTGAGGATCTCGGCGTGCGGCTCGCTGATGGCCTTGGCCCAGATCTGCGGCTTCTTGAAGGTGAGCAGGCGCGACGTCGTCAGGATGCTTGCCTCGATGTCCGTGCCGATGCCCACCACGGCGCGGTCGAACTCGTGGACGGAGAGCTGGCGCAGCACCTCCTCCTTGGTGGAATCGGCGCGGACCACGTGGGTGAGGCGGCCGTTGTAGGACTGGACGGTGTCCTCGTTGGCGTCGATGCCGAGCACCTCGGTGCCCTGCGCCTCGAGCTCCAGCGCCAGGGCGCCGCCGAAACGGCCCAGTCCGATGACCACCACCGTGTCCGCCTGACCCGCGGCTTCGGGTGAACGGGAAAAGAGGTTCTTAGCCAATGAGGGGCCTTTCCTTCGGGTATTCGTAGAGAAGCGGGCGTTCGCGCAGGGCCAGTGCGGCGCCGAGCGTCACCGGGCCGAGGCGGCCGACGAACATCAGCAGGATCAGCACCACCTGGCCGGCCGGCGGCATGGAGGCGGTGATGCCGGTGGACAGCCCCACGGTGGCGAACGCGGAGATGACCTCGAACAGGATCCGCTGCTGCCCGAAATCGGTGATGAGCATGAGGAACATCGTGGAGCCGACCACCAGCGCGATCGCGAGCAGCACCACGGTGATGGCCTGCCGGTGCACGGCACGGGAGAGGCGCTTGCCGAAAATGTTCACCGCGGTGCCGCCCTGCAGTTCGGTCAGCAGGATGAAGAACAGCACGCCGAAGGTGGTGATTTTCAGGCCGCCTGCAGTGCCGGCGGGGCCGCCGCCGATGAACATCAGGATGTCCATGCCCAGCCAGGACACCTCGTGCATCTGCCCGATGTCGATGCTGTTGAACCCGGCCGTGCGCGTGATGACGGACTGGAAGAAGCCGGCCAGAATTCGCTCGCCGGGCTTGAGTGCGCCGAGCGTGGCGGGGTTGGACCATTCGACGGCGGTAAGGAAGACGGTGCCGGCGGTGAGAAGGACGGCGGTGCCCACCAGGACCAGCTTGGTGTTCATGCTCCAGTGGATGGGCCGCTGGTACTGCCGCCGCAGCTCGAACAGCACCGGAAAGCCCAGGCCGCCGATGATCACCGCGGCCGCGATGGGCAGGCAGATCCAGGGATCGCCGGCGAAACCGATGAGGTTGTCCGTGTGCAGCGCGAACCCGGCGTTGTTGAACGAGGACACGGAATGGAAGACGCCGTGCCACAGCGCCCGCCCGGGCTCGTAGCCGTACCCCGCGACGAGCCTGGCGGCCAGGATCCCCGCCAGCACAATCTCCACGGTGAGGCTGATGGTCAGCACGCCGAGCAGGACGCGGCGCACGTCGCCGAAACCCGTGCTCTTGATCTCCGCGGCCGTTGAGAGCCGTGACCGCAGGCCCAGCCGGCGGGCCAGGAGCACACCGAGCAGCGTGCCGAAGGACATGACCCCGAACCCGCCGATCTGGATCAGGGCCATGATCACCACCTTGCCGAAGCCGCTCCAGTACACCGGGGTGTCGACCGTGACCAGTCCCGTGACGCACACCGAGGATGTGGAGGTGAACAGGGCGTCGAGGAAGGGCGCACCCTCCGGCCCGTTCCGCGCGATGGGCAGCATGAGCAAGCCCGTTCCGACGGCGACGGCGGCGGCGAAGCCGAGCACGATCACCTGCGCCGGATGCTGGGGTGCAAAGACGTTGAGGATGCGCGGGAAGACCGTGCCGGTAGGCCGGGCCTTCTGGGCAGGAATGTCGCGCATAGGCGTCACGCTACCACCGCGAAATTCCCTGCGGCCCGGTGTGAAGGACGAGGCGTTAAGAAAGCGTTAAGATCCCCGGTTTTCGCAATTTTCGGATTCCGGCCGGTGCTACGCTCCCGTGGTCATCAGCAAACTGCCCATGTGAATCGAAGGACCCCGTGGCCACCTCAAGCACGCAAGGCCGTGTCCCGCCATGCTGACCCAAAACGCCCCGCTGCTGTGGCTGATCCTCGGGATCGGCGCAACCGGCTACATGATCTACCGGCTCATCAGAGCAACCAAGTAGCCCCCGCCGTCGGACGCCCTCCCGTGGTCCGACGGCGGGTCCCCGACCCTTCCTCACCTTTCGCCCCCTGTTCCCCGACCCTTCCTCACCTTTCGCCGCCTGGTGCCCGATCCTTCCTCACGTGCCGGCGCCCGATCCCCGAAATCCAGAAAGACATTTCATGACCGCACCAGCCCAATATTCCGTTCCGGCCAGCGTGCCCAACCCCGAGCGGGAAAGCGGCCCCGGCGGCGCGTTTACGCGGTGGCTGCTGGAGCACAAGGTGCACCAGCCGGTGGGGCCGGAATCGGCGGAAGGCACCGGGCACCAGCAGAGCTGGTGGAAGGTCATGTGCCTGACCGGCGTGGACTACTTCTCCACGCTGTCCTATCTGCCCGGCATCGCCGCGCTCGCCGCCGGTGCGCTGTCGCCGCTGGCCACGCTGCTGATCGTGGCCCTGACCCTGCTGGGCATGCTGCCGATGTACCGCCGCGTGGCGCATGAGAGCCCGCACGGGCAGGGCTCCGTGGCCATGCTCGAGAACCTGCTGCCGTTCTGGCGCGGCAAGGTGTTTGTGCTGGTGCTGCTCGGGTTCGTGGCGACGTCGTGGATCATCACCATCACCCTCTCCGCGGCCGACGCCACCGTGCACCTGCTGGAGAACCCGTACCTGCCGCCGTTACTGGAAGGCCAGGCCGTCCCCATTACCGTGGTGATGCTGCTGATCCTGGGCGGGGTGTTCCTGCTGGGCTTCTCCGAGGCCGTGGCCGTCGCCATTCCGCTGGTGGGCGTCTTTCTGCTGCTGAACGCCGTCATCATCGGCACCGGAATTTACGACGCCGTCACTCAGCCGGGTGCCGTGGCTGCCTGGATCGCTGCACTCGGTTCATTTGGCGGCGGCTTGGGCAACATTGCCGGGCCTGCCATCCTCGCGTTCCCGCTGCTGGTGCTGGGCCTTTCCGGCTTCGAAACCGGCGTGAGCATGATGCCCCTGGTGGCCGCGTCCGGCTCCACGCCGGAGGAGACGCTCCGCAACCGGATCCGCAACACGCGCAAGCTCCTGACGGCGGCGGCCGTGGTCATGAGCGTCTACCTGGTCGGCAGCAGCTTCGTCACCACCGTGCTGATCCCGGCCGAGGCGTTCCAGGAGGGCGGTGAAGCGAACGGCCGTGCGCTCGCATACCTGGCACATGAACGGCTCGGCAACGGCTTCGGGTCCGTGTACGACATCAGCAGCATCCTGATCCTGTGGTTCGCCGGCGCGTCCGCAATGGCCGGGCTCATCAATATCGTGCCCCGGTACCTGCCCTCCTACGGCATGGCCCCCGACTGGTCCCGGGCCGTGCGCCCCGTGGTCCTGGTGTACACGGCCATCAGCATCCTCATCACCATCGGCTTCAACGCGGACGTCAACGCCCAGGCCGGCGCGTACGCAACCGGGATCCTGGCCATGATGGTCTCCGGCGCGGTGGCTGTGAGCATTTCCGCCGCCCGCCAGAAGAAGCGCAGGGCCGCCGTCGGGTTCACCGTCCTGACGCTCGTGATGCTCTACGCGCTGATGGAGAACGTGATCGAGAAACCCGACGGCCTGGCGATCTCCGGATTCTTCATCCTGGGCATCGTGGTGGTGTCGCTGGTGTCCCGGGTCTCGCGCACCACTGAGCTGCGGGTGGACCGGATCGAGTTCGATGAGACCGCGCGTCGCTTCATCACGGACACGATTGACTACGACGGGCGCATCAACATCATCGCCAACCGCCCGCAGGCCAGGGACGCGAAGGAGTACGCGCAGAAGGAGGCCGCGCAACGGGAAAACAACCCCGTCCCCGGCACGGCTGACGTGATGTTCCTGGAGATCGACATCACGGACCCGTCGGGCTTCAGCGATGTGCTTACCGTGCGTGGCGTCGAGGTGGCCGGGCACCGGGTCCTCCGCGCGAACAGCCCGGCCGCGCCCAACGCCATCGCCGCGATCCTGCTGGCACTGCACGATGCCACGGGAGTCCGCCCGCACGCGTACTTCGAGTGGGCCGAGGGCAACCCGCTGGCCCACCTGATGCGCTACCTGCTCCTGGGCCGCGGCGACACCGCCCCCGTGGTCCGGGAGATCATCCGCGAAAACGAGCCCGACCCCGCCCGGCGCCCGGGCATCCACGTCGGCTAGCCCGGCTACGCGTTGCCGTTGCCCGAGTCCTCCCGCTGATCGGGCCTGCCGATATTCAGGGCGGAAACGCTCTCTCACTTTTCGTCGGGTTTTACTGGACGCTCTCTCACCTCCAAAACGCGGGTGAGAGAGCGTTTGGAATGAGGCGACAGGATCTGACAGAGCGTTGGGAAATTGGCGACGGGATCTGAGGACGCGTTGGGGATTAGGCGACAGGATCTGAGGGAGCGTTGGGGTGGCGGCTCAAGACATGTCCTGTTCACCGGAGCGTCAGCAGCTGGTGGGCAAGCGTTAGTTGCCGGCGGGCAGGGTGGTGGGGCACGCCGTCGGACATTCCCAACCGGGAAGCGCGGGTGCATCCCAACCGCACTGAAGGAGAACCCTGTGCTGCTCAAAAGCACCGTCACTGCCCTCGTCGCCCTCACGGCGCTCGCCGGAATCGCCACCCCGTCCGCCGCGGCGCCGGATGCCGCCGTCACACTGGGGGAGCCGCATCCCGCAGCGCATGCGCACAACGACTACGAACACGACCGCCCGCTGCTGGATGCGCTGGAACACGGTTTCACCAGCGCGGAAGCGGACGTCTGGCTGGTGGAGGGCGAGCTGCGCGCGGCTCACGACCTCGAGGATGCTCGCGCCGGCGTCACCCTCGAAAGCCTCTATCTGGACCCGCTGGACCAGCTCGTGCGGCAGCAGGGCCACAGCGTCTACCCGGGCTGGGACGGCAGCCTGCAGTTGCTTATCGACATCAAGAGCGACGGCGAAACGACCTATGCGGCCATCGAGAAGGAACTCGCCGAGCACCCGGAGCTCATGACGCGTTATGCCAACGGCAAGGTGTCGGCCGGCCCGGTGACCGCCGTCATCAGCGGCAACCGGCCGCTCGCCACGATGCAGGCTGCGGACAAGAGGTTCGGTTTCTACGACGGCCGGTCGGCTGATCTGGCTTCGGGGAAACCTACCGCGCTGATGCCGCTGGTCAGCGACAACTGGACCAAGCTGTTCACGTGGCAGGGTGTCGGGCCGATGCCTGAGGCTGAGCGGGCCAAGCTGCGCGCTTACGTGGAAACGGCCCACGCCAAGGGGTACCGGGTGCGGTTCTGGGCGACGCCGGACCAGGCAGGGCCGGCCCGCGACGCACTGTGGGCCGAGCTGCTCGATGCCGGCATCGACCACATCAACACTGACGACCTTCCCGCGCTGGATACATTTCTGAGCGGGCGCGGGGAGTAGCCTGCTTCCTTCGAAAGGTGGGGAGGGTCCGGAAGAAGGCGGCGAGGGTGAGGAAGGGTCCAGTCAGGATGAGCGTGCCGGGGAGGCCGTGACCACCACGTTCTTGCCCCAGGGGTCCTCGGTGTAGCAGCTGATCAGGACCAGCCGGTTGGGCACGACGTTCCAGATATCGCTGTCCTTAAGCGTGTTCTTGTCGTGCGTCGTGACGGAGTCGATGGTGTACGTCAGCGTCCCCTTTGCCGTCGTCACGGTGACTTCCTTGCCCGCGAGCGACTCGTCGCTGAGCCGGTTGAAGGGCGCATCCCGGCCGTCCCAGCTGTGACCCACGATGTACGTCGTGTTCGTCGAGCCGGCTCCGGGCATGCCGTAATTGGTCAGCCAGTATGCGTCAACCGTGAGCGGGGGAACGAGCGACCCGGACGACATCTCTTCCGCGCTGGGAGTCAGCGGCAGAACCCGGACGTCCAGCCCTGCCGCCATGATCGCCACCGCGGTGGGCGCAGCTACGGCTGCCGGACGCGCAGGTTTGCGGACCGCGCCGGTGCTCTGGGTTGCCACCGCCGAGGCGGTGGCTGAGGGCACGACGGCGGTGCTGCCGCCGTCGTTTGGGGGGACAGCGTTCGACGGCGCCAGGAAGAGAGCCGCTGCCAGACCCGCCGTGGCTACGGCAGGCACGGCAAGCCAGCGCCGGCTGGGCCGGCGCCGGCTGGCCGTGGTTTGCGACTCCAACAACTGATGCCTTAGTGCTGGTGCCTAGTTGCGGCCGCGTTCCAGGCGGCGCATCCGCAGGGCGATGGCGGCAGGCACGGAGATGCCGGCCGCGAGCAGGGCGGCGAGCAGCGCCAAGCCGGGGTGGCCGCCTGGCTCAGTCTCGGCCGCGGTCTGCACATTCAGGCCCTTGTTGGTCGCCACCGTGGCGGTGCCGACCCCTGCTCCGGGGGTGGTGCCGACCCCTGTGGGAGCGGCGGTGACAGGGTTGGCGACTGCCGGCGTCGTGCCTCCCGGCGTCGTGGTGTCCGGCACCGTCACGGGCGGCGTAACAACCGGGTCCACTCCGACAGAGTCCGGATTGCATGCTGCGAGGAACGCTTCAAAGAGCCCCGCAAGGCTGGCTGCGGAGCCTTCGTCCAGCGAGACGGCGGCGAGTTCCTGTTCGAAGGCGGCGACGGCGGTGTCGAAGGCGTCCTTGACGTCAAGGAACTCCTGCGAAGTCCAGGCGGCGTCATACTCCGCCTGGCGGAGCTCCAAAGCGTCCCGGGATTCGCCGCGTGCATCATCTGCTGCGTCGTAGGCAGCCTGCGCCGCTGCGATGGCTTCTGGATCGCCGGACGTCTGGGCCTCTACGAGCGCATCTTCGGCGGCGTCCTTGGCGGCCTCGTCCGCGGCGAGCTGGGCCTCGGCGGCCGTCAGAGCAGCGCCGGGCCCGTCCTCGATAGCCTGCTGCGCCGCCACGTATGCCGCCTCGGCGGAGGCAGCGACCTCCGCGAGGGCGTCGAGGCGAGCAATGCTTTCCTCGGTGATTCCGGCGGCTGCGAGCGCGGCCTCGAACTGGACGGAAGCCTGCTGGCAGGCGGCGTCACCGGGCGCTGCGATGGCTGTCGGAGCCCCGATGAAGAGCCCGCCGGCGAAAACAGCTGCTGACGAGCCAGCGGCGACCCATTTGGATACAGCGGTCATAGTTTGTGTCCCCTCAAACACGAAGCGGCCGCCGGGGCCGTCCCCGGCGGTTTCAGCGCGCGGTAGAGCGGCTCTTGGCGGTTTGCTCCGAAACATTTCCGGGTGGACCAGGCAGGGACGCTCGTACTGCTGATCTCCGGAGTAAGACGGCGAGACCTCAGGTTTACCCTGAACGCCGCCCGAAAGATCGCTGTGGAGCTAAAAATACCTATCGATGCCCGTTGTGGCAAACGTCACGAAGGGTTTGGGGGGAGGCGGCAGGAGGTGAGGGAGCGTTGGTTCAGGCCGGACAGAGGGCTACTCCAACCAAGCGGCCTGCAGGTCGTGGGCCACGGACAGGTTGGGCTCTGGCTGGGTCAGGTCGCGGGCGCGCAGGACGGCCATGGATTTCGCGGCCACCTTCAGCACCGAGCCGGCGTCGATGGGTCCGCGGTCCACTCCTGTTCCGGCGGTGTTGACCACCATGTCCCAGGCCTCGGCGAACTCGCCGGCCGGGAGCGTGAACTTGATGTCGTCGTCGTGCGCGTTGAAATACAGCAGGAAGTTCACGTCCGTGATGCGGCGGCCGCGGTCGTCGCGGCCCTGGATGCCGTCGCCGTTGAGGAACACGCCGATGGTCCGGCCGAAGCCGCGGCCCCAGTCCTCGGGCAGCATTTCGATGCCCGCTTCGTTGAGCCAGACGATATCCGGCAGCTTCTCGCCCTTGCCGCGGCGCACCGGCCTGCCGTCGAAGAAGGTGCTGCGCCGGAACGTGGGGTGCTGGGCGCGCAGCCGGTTCACCGCGGCCGTGAAGTCCATGAGCGGCATGTCCAGGGTGTCCCAGTTGATCCAGCTGAGCTTCGAATCCTGGCAGTAGACATTGTTGTTGCCGTGCTGCGTGCGGCCCAGTTCGTCGCCGTGCGTGATCATCGGCACGCCCTGCGAGAGCAGCATGGTGGCGATGAAGTTCCGCTGCTGCCGTGCCCGGAGCGCCAGGATCTTCGGATCCAACGTCGCGCCCTCCACGCCGCAGTTCCACGAGCGGTTGTGCGATTCGCCGTCGCGGTTGCCTTCGCCGTTGGCCTCGTTGTGCTTCTCGTTGTACGAAACCAGGTCGCGCAGCGTGAAGCCGTCGTGCGCCGTGACGAAGTTGATGGAGGCGACGGGACGGCGCCCCGACCGCTCGTACAGGTCCGCGGAACCGGTCAGCCGCGACGCGAACTCGCCGAGCGTGGCAGGCTCGCCGCGCCAGAAGTCGCGAACGGTGTCCCGGTACTTGCCGTTCCATTCCGTCCACTGCGGCGGGAAGTTGCCCACCTGGTACCCGCCGGGCCCGACGTCCCACGGCTCTGCGATCAGTTTCACCTGCGACACGATCGGGTCCTGCTGCACCAGTTCAAAGAACGTGGACAGCCGGTCGACGTCGTAAAACTCCCGGGCCAAAGCAGCGGCGAGGTCGAAGCGGAACCCGTCCACATGCATCTCGGTGACCCAGTACCGGAGCGAATCCATGAGCAGCTGCAGGGAGTGCGGGTGCCGCACGTTCAGGGTGTTGCCGGTGCCGGTGTAGTCCACGTAGTACTGTTTGTCGTCCTCCAGTAGGCGGTAGTACGCGGCGTTGTCGATGCCCCTGAAGCTCATGGTGGGCCCCAGATGGTTCCCTTCCGCCGTGTGGTTGTAGACGACGTCGAGAATCACCTCGATCCCCGCGCGGTGCAGGGTGCGGACCATCGCCTTGAAGTCCTGCACCTGCTGGCCCATCTGGCCGATCGAGCTGTACGTGTTCTGCGGCGCGAAAAACCCGATGGTGTTGTAGCCCCAGTAGTTGCTCAGCCCCTTCTCCTGCAGGGTCCCGTCGTTGACGAACTGGTGCACCGGCATCAGTTCGATCGCCGTGACCCCCAGCCGCTGCAGGTGCGCAATGACGGCAGGATGCGCAACGCCGGCAAAGGTGCCGCGCTGCTCTTTGGGCACCTCGGGGTGCAGCTCGGTGAGCCCCTTGACGTGCGCCTCGTAAATGACGGAGCGGTGGTAGGGAATCTTGGGCGGCCGGTCACCTGCCCAGTCGAAGAACGGGTTGATCACCACGCCGAGCATGGTGTGCGGGGCGGAGTCCTGGTTGTTGCGGGACGAGGGGTCGCCGAAGTTGTAGGAGAACATCGCCTGGTGCCAGTGCACCTGCCCGGCGACGGCCTTGGCGTACGGGTCCAGAAGGAGCTTGTTGGGGTTGCAGCGCTGGCCCCGGGCGGGATCGTAGGGCCCGTGGACGCGGTAGCCGTACTTCTGCCCTGGCTGGATCTGGGGCAGGTAGCAGTGCCACACATACCCGTCCGCCTCGAGGAGTTCCACGCGCGTTTCGGTGCTGTTCCCGGCTATCAAACACAGCTCGACGGCGGTGGCCGCCTCGCTGAAGAGCGCGAAGTTTGTCCCCATCCCGTCAAAGGTCGCACCCAGTGGATAAGCGCTGCCCGGCCAGACTTCCATGATCACTCCTGCGGCTGTTCAGTTATTCCGAACCATAGTCGATGTCCAATGGGGTCCGCGCGCCTCGCCCTGACTTACAAGGCTAAGCACACTTATTAATTTGGCCAAGGCCCGTTGGGCAGCAGGAGGCGATGTTTATCAAATTGTTTGTGTTTCGAGATTCCCGGAGCCCGCGTCACAGCTGCGCGCGCCGCGCCCGCACCTAGGATGAAGGGGATGACTCCGCCGCCAGACAGCCCGCCGCCCTTCAGCCTCCGCGGCATCGCTGTTCCGGCCTTCGGCCCCGCCCTCCTGTTCAGCGTGGGCCAGGGCGCGATCCTGCCGGTGGTGGCGCTGTCCGCCCGCGAACTGGGCGCGTCCGTTGCCGTGGCCGCCCTGATCGTCACCCTGATGGGGCTGGGCTCGTGGTTTTTCAACCTGCCGGCGTCCATGATCACCCTGAAGTTCGGTGAACGCTGGTCCATCGTGGGCGCGGCCGCCGCCGGTGCCCTGGCCCTGCTGGCGGCCGGACTGTCCTTGGTGATTGGCAACGGACTCTGGCTGCTCGCGGTGGCGATGGCCGTCGTCGGGATGTCCGCCGCGGTCTTCAGCCTGGCGCGGCAGAAGTACCTCACCGAAGCCGTGCCGGTGGAATTCCGTGCCCGTGCCCTGTCCACGCTGGGCGGCGTGAGTCGGATCGGCACGTTCATCGGCCCGTTCATCGGCGCCGCGGCCATGGCCCTGGTTGGCATCAGCGGCGCGTACTGGGTGGGCGTGGCCGGCATGGCCGCCGCCGCGCTGCTGGCCGTGAACGTCCGCGACCTCGTGGCGGTGGACGGCCCCTCCACGCAGGCCGGTCCGGAGCCTACCCTGCGCGGCGTGGCCGTCTCGCATGCCGGCGTCTTCCTGACTGCCGGCGTGGGCATCCTGCTGCTCAGTGCCCTGCGCGCCTCCCGCCAGGTGGTGATCCCGCTGGGCCGACCACCTGGGCCTGGACCCCACGCACGCTTCATTGGTGTACGGACTTTCCGGGGCGATCGACATGCTGGTCTTCTACCCGGCGGGCAAGGTGATGGACCGGCGCGGCCGGCAGTGGGTGGCCATCCCGTCCACGCTGATCATGGGCTTGGCGCTCGTGCTGATCCCACTCACGGCCGGGTTCACCGGCCTGCTGCTGGCGGCCCTGCTGATCGGCTTCGGCAACGGAATCAGCTCCGGCCTGGTGATGACCCTCGGCGCGGACTTCTCGCCCAGCCGCGGCCGCGGGCAGTTTCTGGGCCTCTGGCGCTTCATGGCCGACGCCGGCTCCACCGGCGGACCCTGTCCTCCTCTCCGTGGTGACGGCTGCGGCCTCCCTCGGCGCCGGGGTGACGGCCACAGGAGTACTGGGGTTCGCAGCGGCAGGTGTGTTCGCCGTCGTACTTCCCAGACTCAGGCACCGGCGCAACTACTGACGCCCGCCGCACCCAACTGGCGCCCTCCCCGCACACCCAACTGGCGCCCGCCCCGCACACCCAACTGACTCGCAGTTGTTGTCGTTTCCAGCCCTCAAAGCGACAACAACTGCGAGTCAGTTGGGCCAAGAGCGCTGATATATTACGACGGCCGAGGGGGCGGTTTTGGGAGCGGGAGTTAGGTTAGCCTAAACTCAGCGTGGCCCTTTCGGCCGTCCGCTCTTGCGCCTGCCGCGCTGCGCAGGCAAATCAATCTAGGTGGTACCCGTTGCGCTCTTCCTTCCCGCTGTCCGTGTCCTTGGGGCTCGCGGCGCTTCTTTCCCTGTCTGCTTGTGGCTTCAGCGGCGAAGCCAGTAAAACCGGCCAGGCGGCCGATCCGAACCAGCGGATCGTCGTGGACAACTTCCGTGCCCCCGTGGCGGACTGGGCGCTGGAGAGCGACGCCGCCTACATCCTCTCCCTGTCCGGCTGCCTCGAAACCCTGACGCGCTACGACGAGACGCAGGGCAAGATCGTGCCTTCGCTCGCCACCGAGTGGAAGCAGGTCTCCGACCTCGAGTGGGACTTCACCCTCCGCGAAGGCGTCAAGTTCCAGGACGGCGCCGCACTCGACGCCAAGGCCGTGGTGACCTCCCTGCAGAACGTGCTCGACGCCGATGTCCCGGCCCGCGCGTTCAGCCCCAAGGTGGTCAAGGCCGTCAAGGCCATCGACGAGAACACCGTCCGCGTGACCGCGCCCACCGAGAGCCCGCTGGTTCCCTACCGGCTGGCGAGCGTCAACACCGGCGTCCTGTCGCCGGCCGCCTTCAAGGGTGCGAACGTGGATCCGTTCGGCCACTGCACCGGCCCGTTCAAGCCCGTGTCAGAGAAGCCGAAGCAGTCCTTGACCCTGGACCGCAACGAGGACTACTGGGGCGGGGACGTGCAGCTTGCCGGCGCCGAGATCCGATTCATCGCCGACGGCGCCACCCGCACCGCACAGGTGCAGACCGGCGAAGCGGACGTGTCCCTGTCCATCCCGGTGTCGGGCCTGGCTGCGCTGGAGTCGGATTCCAACGTGAAGCTGCTCAAGGCGGATTCGCCGCGGACCGCGACGCTGTACATGAACAACGGACGGGCCCCGTTCGACGACGTTGACTTCCGCAAGGCGGTCCGGTCGGCACTGGACCTGGACGCCCTCGCGGCCAGCGTCTACGAGGGTGCGGCCATCCCGGCCACCGGTCCTTTCGCCCCTTCGGAGCCGTGGGCCATCAAGGATGCCGGGGCGCCGAAGCAGGACGTGGAGGCCGCCAAGAAGCTGCTCGCCTCCGCCGGCTACACTGCCGGCCGGCCGCTGGAGATTGTCGCCATCGTGGAGCGCGCCGAGTTCGCTGACGTGGCCACGGTCATCCAGGAGAACCTGAAGGCCGTGGGCGTTCCGGTGAAGATCACCACCAAGGAGTACGCCGCGGTGGAACCGGACCTGCTGTCCGGCAATTACGACATGGTGCTGAGCCAGCGCAACCGCCTGATCGACATCGCCGATCCCATCGGCTTCCTCACCGCGGACTACACCTGCGACGGCACCTACAACCTCAGCCACTTCTGCAATGCCGAGTACGACAAGAAGATCACGCAGGCCGCCACAACCGCCGACAGCCAGGAGCGTTACCGGCTGTACGCCGAGGCCGGGCAGATCCTCCAGGACCAGGCCGTGAACGTGTGGCTCGTCAATGAACAGGCCATCGACGCCGTTCGCACCGACCTGCAGGGCCACGTCCAGGACCCGCTGGCCAGGTACGTGCTCCGGGCCGAGTCGGCCAAGCCCTGACCGTGACGTTCCCGTACCACGGACCCCGAGAACAGGGTCCGGCATGATGCTGTTCCTCGCCAGAAGAGCGGCGGCCCTGGTGGCCGCCGTTCTTCTGGCGTCTTTCGTGGTGTTCCTCATCCCGTACGTCACCCCGGGCGACCCGGTGCGGAAGATCATCCGTTCCCGGGTGGCCGGCGACGCCATCGATGACTCCGCCGTCGAGTCGGTAGCTCTCCAGCTGGGACTGCAGGATCCGCTGTGGACGCAGTACCTGCGCTGGCTGGGCCGGTTCCTCAGCGGCGACATGGGCCTGTCCTACACCAGCCGGACACCCGTTGCGGAGCAGGTGCTGCCCGCGCTGTGGGTCACGCTCAGCCTGGTGGTCATGGCACTGGCCGCGGCCGCCCTTATTGCTGCCGTCCTCGGCGTCACCGCCGCCCTGAACGAGGGGCGCGCAGCGGACAAGGCCATCACCGCGGTTTCCCAGGCGTTCATCGCGATGCCAGAGTACTGGCTCGCGCCGATGCTGGTGCTGGTCTTCGCGCTGAAGCTGTCCGTGCTTCCTTCCGCCGGTTGGGAAGGCCCGACGTCGGCAGTTCTACCCGTGGCGGTCCTCGCCTTGCGTCCGGCGAGCCATTTCATCACCGCCGTCCGCGACGGCATGCTCGACGCCCTGGGCGCGGACCACGTTACCGCCGCGCGGGGGAGGGGCCTCAGCCACGTGCAGACCCTCCGGAAGCACGTGATCCCGAACGGGCTGCTGCCGCTCACCACCCTGGCCGCCGTGTGGTTCGCCGGCCTGCTGGGCGGCTCGGTCATTATCGAGGTTATTTTCGCCATCCCCGGGATGGGACGGCTCCTGTTCGACGGCGTCCTGAACAACGACATTCCGCTCGCCCAGGGAGGCGTGGTGGTGGTCGTCGGACTGGCCGTCCTGCTCACCACGGCCGCGGACCTGGTCCACGGCCTCCTCAACCCCCAGGTCAGGATGCGGCATGCGTAACCTTCCCCTGCATATCCGGATCGCCGTCATCATCCTGGCCGTCGTCGTGCTGTCCGTGGCCCTGGCCGACTGGATCGCACCCTATCCGCCCGCCGGGCAGGACCTTGCCTCCAGGCTGGCCGCCCCCAGCGGAACCCACTGGCTGGGCACCGACCACCTGGGCCGCGACACCCTCAGCCGGCTCCTCGACGGCGGACGGTTCTCGCTGACCATCGCCGCCCTCGCCACCGTGCTCACCGCCGTCATCGGCACGGCCATCGGCGTGCTCAGCGCCCGGCGGCGGGGCTGGCTGGATGAGTTCTTCACCCGCACCAACGACATCCTGCTGGCCATGCCGGAGATGGTGGTGGCGCTGTTCCTGGTCGCCGCGCTCGGCGCAGGCTACCCCTCGCTGCTGCTGGCCCTGACGGTGACCGGCTGGACGCCCTTCGCACGGCTCGCCCGGGCGCTGGCATACGACGTCTCCGCCCGCGGCTTCATCGAGGCGGCCCGCGTGCTGGGCTGCACGCCCTGGTTCACGGTGCGGCGCCACATCCTGCCGCACCTCGCCGGTCCGCTCATGGGCCAGGCCACGCTCCGGTTCGGCCAGTTCCTGATCAGCGTCGGCGCCTTGTCCTACTTGGGCCTGGGGGTGCAGCCTCCGCAGTCGGACTGGGGCTCCATGCTCGCCGCGGCCCAGCCGTACGCCGTGAGGTCACCGATGACCATCCTGGCGCCCGGCCTGGTGATCTTCGCCGTCGCGCTGTGCGTCACGCTCATCGGCCAGCACCTGGCACGCATGTCCAGCAGCCGGCTGCTGCTCGCGTCCGCCCCCGCACCGGAGGTCACCCATGCCTGACGGCCTGCTCATCGAGGACCTGCACCTCAGTGTCCGGACGCCCTCGGCGCCGTCGGCACGGCCGGTGCTTTCCGGCGTCGGCCTCTCCGTGGCACCCGGCGAGTTTGTTGCCCTGGTGGGGGCTTCCGGAAGCGGCAAGACCATGACCGCGCTGTCCGTCCTGGGACTGCTGCCGCCGCAGATCCACGTGGAGTCCGGGGCCGTCAGCCTGGGCGGGACTGACCTGCTCGGGGTGAGCGGCAGCGAGCTCAACCGGCTGCGCGGCGGCCGGATTGGGATGCTGTACCAGCAGCCCAAACGGATGTTCAACCCGCGCATGACCATTGGCAGCCACCTGGCCGAACCGCTGAAGCTGCACCGCCAGCTGCGCGGACGCCAAGCCAGGGCGCAGGCCCTGGAACTGCTCGGCGGCGTCGGATTCGACGATCCGGCACGCGTTGCCAGGTCGTACCCGCACCAGCTCTCGGGCGGCATGGCGCAGCGGGCCATGCTGGCTGTGGCGATGGCCGGGCAGCCGGAGCTGCTGCTCGCCGACGAGCCGACATCCGCGCTGGACAAGGTGCTGGAGCGGCAGATCCTGGAACTGATCGACACCCAGCGGCGCCGGCACGGGCTCGGGGTTCTCTACATCACCCACGACCTTGCCACCGTGTCCGCGTTCGCTGACCGGGTGGTGGTGATGGACGCCGGCCGGGTCCAGGAAGAGGGCCCGGCCCGGACCGTCCTCGGCGCGCCCCGGACCGCGTGCGCCCGGGAGCTGCTCGAAGCGTGCGCCCTTACCCGCCGCCGCATTGAGGCGGCCGGGGAGGCTCGTGGTGCCGCACCTGCCCGCGACGTCCTGGCGCTGGACAGCGTCACCAAGCGGTTCGGCGGCGACGGGCGCGGCGCCCGGCCCGCCCTGGCGGACGTCTCCCTTGGCCTCCGGGAAGGCGAGATCCTCGGCGTCCTGGGCCAGTCGGGCTCCGGGAAGAGCACCCTGGCCCGACTCCTGGTGGAGGTCGAGGCCCCGGACCGCGGCACCATTAGCCGGACGCTGCCCTCGGGGTACGGAAAGCACGACGGCGGTGGTGCCGGGTCCGGCGCCCGCCGCACCCAGGTGCAGCTCGTCTTCCAGGAACCGCACGACGCCTTCGATCCGCGGATGAAACTGTTCGCCAGCCTGGAGGCCCCGCTGCTGCGGCAGCGGACCCTCAACCCGGACGGGCGCCGGGAGCTCATCCACCAGGCCGTCCAGGACGTGGAGCTGGAACCCGGACTGCTGGAGCGGTACCCGAGCCAGTGTTCGGGAGGGCAGCTGCAACGGCTCACCATCGCCCGCGCGCTGCTGCTGGACCCGGACGTGCTTATCTGCGACGAGGCGACGTCGGCGCTGGACGCCGTGACGCAGCGCAAGGTCCTCGACCTGCTGCTGCGCCTGCACCGGGAGCGCCGGCTGTCGCTGATCATGATCTCCCACGACATGAATGTCATCCGGTACATGAGCCACCGGGTGGCCGTGCTGTACCGGGGAGCCCTGGTGGAACTGGCGCCCACCGCCGACTTCTTCGCCAGCCCCCAGCACGCACACAGCAAGGAGCTGGTGGCTGCCGCCCTCGTCCAGCCGGCGGCCTGCACGGCTCCGGTGGCCTGCGGCGACCTGGCGGCCTGCGTTCACCGGGCGGCGGTCATTGCCTTGCGCGCCCCCGTCACCGGTGCGGCGGATGTGCCCGTCCGCACCCTGGAACTCATCGGCACTCCGGACGAATAAGGATCCACCTGACCCATGCCGTACCTGCCCGAAACACGCATCCTGCTTGGCACCCAACTGGTGTTCAACGTGGGCTTCTACGCGGTCATTCCCTTCCTGGCCGGCGCCATGGGCGGGGATTTCGGGCTGGACGCCGCCGCCGTCGGACTTGTCCTGGGTGCCCGCACGTTCAGCCAGCAGGGCATGTTCCTGTTCGGCGGCCTGCTGGCCGACCGGTGGGGTGCCCGGCGGGCGATCCTGACCGGCTGCCTGGTCCGCATCGCCGGGTACGCTACCCTGGCGGCAGCTTCGGATTTCACGCTGTTCCTCCTCGGCGCCGTGCTGACAGGTGCGGGAGGTGCGCTGTTCTCTCCGGCGCTGGAGTCCCGGTTGTCCCATGCCGACCGTGCTGAACACACCGACGAACGGGGTCCGGGCAAGGGCCGGCGCTCGGTGTTCGTCTGGCTGGCGATCACGGGGGAGATGGGCGCCCTTGCCGGCCCGCTGCTGGGGGCTGCCCTGCTCGGATGGGGCTTTGACGCGGCGCTGGCGGCGGGAATCGTAGTCTTCGTTGCCGTGACCGTGCTGCTGTGGTTCCGGCTCCCCGTGGCTCCGGGGGCTGTTTCGGCGGGAGCGCCGAAGACATCGGGTGCAGGGAAACAGGAAGCCGCACCGGCCCATTCCAACGGCGCGCTCGGATGCCTGAAGAACCGGCGCTTCGTGGCGTTCTGCCTCCTGGCCAGCACCAACATGGTGGCCTACAACCAGATGTATTTCGCGTTCCCGCTTGAGCTGGAGCGGCGGGGCCTGGACGCCTCGTGGCTGGCAATGCTCTTCCTGCTCGCCTCCGTGCTGACGTTGCTCCTGCAGCTGCCGGTGGCCGCGGCCGGCCAGCGGCTGGGGCCGGGACGGACCATGTCGGCCGGCTTCCTGCTCGTGGGGGCTGCCCTGGCGGCGGCCGCCGTGACGTCCGTGGATGCCGGATCCGTCCCGGCGGAAGCTTCCGGTTCTGCGCCGGGCGTTTCCTCCCCGGTCGTTTCCGTGGCACTGATGGCGGGCATCGTCGGCGCGCTGATCCTGGGCCACATGCTCCTCACGCCCACCATCCTGTCGCTGATCCCGCGGTTCATCCCGGCAAAGGGGCCGGCGTCGGGCCGTGGCGCCTACTACGGACTGTCCGCAACGTGCGGCGGCGTGGCCGTGCTGGCGGGAAATGCGGTGCTGGGGTGGCTGCTGGATCTGACCGGGCGTCACCACTGGTGGCCGGGTACACCCTGGCTGCCGATGATCGGGCTCGCGGTGCTGGCCGCGCTCACGCTGCCGCGGCTGCTGCAGGGACTGCACCGCGGCACCACCCAAGGTTCGGCGGCCGCAGCTCCCGAGGCTACAGCTCCCGAGGCGCGGGCCCGGCCCAACTGACTCGCAGTTGTTGTCGTTTTGAGGGCTGAAAACGACAACAACTGCGAGTCAGTTGGGCAAGGGCGAGCGTCCTGTCAGTAGCCGTACCAGCGGCGGAGGGTGCTGTTGACGAGGCCGATCAGCACGGCCGTCCACCAGCACGCCTGTGAGATGCTGAGCGCGATCAGCAGCCGGTTTCGCAGCCGGCGCGCCAGTTCAGTGAAGCGTGTTTCCGGCGGGAGAGCGAACATCCTGTGCATGGCCGGGGCGATGCTCAGCCCGTTCAGCATCAGGACAAGCACGCAGACGAGCTTGATGACGGTCACCGGGTTGGTGAGGTCGGGCTTGATGAGGGCTCCGGAGACCAGCAGCAGTGCCAGCCCGCCCCAGATCAGCGGCTTGGCTGCAGCCTCGAGCTTGGGCGATTCGTGCATTTGCACCTTGCCCATGAGCCACAGCAGGCCGAGCCAGTCGACAACGAGGATGGTGCCGAAGGACAGCACCAGGGCGAGAATGTGGACGGCGAGCCCGATACGGTGCAGCTCCGGGCCGCAGTCCACGAAGTGCCCCACCAGCAGGGAGGCAACCCAGCCGGCGGTGCAGAGAATGCCGAGCAGGAACAGCCGGATGGTCTGCTTGAGGGTGAAGGTACGGATGCGGTTGTCCCGCCTGCGCCGGAATGGGCCGGAAGGGCGCTTGGAGCCAGGCTGGGGCACGGGGGTGGTTGCGGTTGAGGTTTCAGGGCGGGTCAAGGTGGTGCGGGTGTCGGCGATCATAAATGCCGGCCTTTCATCACTGTTGTGCTCCCCTGAGAATGGTGCCGGGAGCGGGCTGGCCGGGACGTTCCGGACAGCAGGGAATTGCTGGGCTCGATTTGGGGATTTAAGGGTGCCGGGAGTGTCAGACGCGCTGCGGCGCAGGCGAGTTTCGGTCTACCTAAATGAATACGATACAGGTTGATTTCCGAATTAAGCAAAGAAAATTTCTCACTCTTCGGCGCGTCGGCTGGAAATTTAACCCTACGTTCAGGTAATGCGCACAATGCGATTAGGGCCGCAGACAACTGCAGAGGGCGCTGCCGCAGAGCGTTTATGCTCCGAGGTAATTTTCGTTTCAGTCGTCGGAACCGTGGCCGCCGCTGTCGTCGTCCGGTTCAGCTGCCTTGCGCTGTCCGCCCTTGTCATCGCCCGGTTCCGGGACCGTGCGCAGGCCACCTTTGTCGTCCTCCGGCTGGACAACGACGGCGGCACCACCGGCGGCGGGCCGGGAACCGGTGGTGCCGGTCGGCTGGGAGCCGGCGGGACCGGCGTCGTTCTTTTCCCCAACAGTGCCGCCTTTACCGTCACCGGGCACGGGCAACGGTGCCTTTTGCCGGCCGCCGTTATCGTCGTCATTGCGGTCCCAGGTTTCCGGCGGCACAGCCGTCTTCCTCGTGGCGGGAGCCGTGCCGCCGCCGGCGGACGCCGCATCCGGCGTCGCCTTAGCGCTGGCGGCGACGGCCGGGGTCGGGGTCCTGCCCGAGCTGTCCGGCAGGAGAATGCTGTTTGCGTTGCCGGTGCCTGCCGGCGTGGTGTTCAGCACCTGCGTGTTGACGGCGAGGGCAGCGGAACCGGTCACGAAGACGCCTGCCACGGCCAGCGAGAGGGCTGCTCGGGTTTTCATGGTGCACTCCAGGGGGTGTCGGAAATGATCGGGTGCAGGGCCCGGGCCGGGGCGGCAGTCACGTGCCGTCCTGGATCTCATGCAAATGCGCCAGCATCGCCTGTTCCGGGTGGCCGGGATGTTCGGAGATGTGCCTGAGCAGCGACAGCCGGATCTCGGGATTCAGGTCGTCGTCGCCGAGGATTTCACCGATGAGCCGCATCAGTTGGCGGTGCAGTATTCCGCCCTGTGGCGCGTGTTGGGGTCCGCGCTGTGGGGTGTGCCCGGCAGCGGGGGCGGCGGGGAGTGCAGCGGATCGGCCGGCCGGATGGCTGGCGGGCCACCGCTCCGGCGTGGGTGGCTGCCAGTGGCTGCCGCCTGGTGAATACGGGTCCGGGCTCATTTTATTTACCTTCCACCTTCGCCGCCCCGCGGGCCCTTCCGGCTGCGCTGAGACCGGCGGCGTTGCCGGCAATCCCCGTTGGCAGGAGGATGTGCCGTCTGACGGTATTGTTCGTCGGCGCCATGGTGGATTGCCGGTGAACCTTGGACTGCGGATCCCCCCGCTGCCGGGTGTGGCGGCAGTGCGCGGCTCCGGGATGGAAACCGGAAGCTGGGGGTCCGGGTTCTCCAAGGTCTAACGGGATTTTCCGAGGAACGGTTGGCACGATCTTTCTATCTGGTCCGCCGCCACAGCCGCGAGTGGCGGTTCAGCCAGTTCGCCGGCCCGGCATCGCACCCCCCTGACATGCCGGGCCGGCAACCCCCAGGCCCTTGGAGCACCCGACTGATCACCAGGCCTTCAATAGGTGGAAGGAACGGTCAGGGCAGCTTCCTCGGGCTGGCGGGAACGATGGGGATCAGCCCGGTCGGCAGCTTGATCTCGGCGTCCTCGGGCCGGTCCTGTCCCGCACGTTCGATGGCCGCCCGGAAGTGGGGCAGGCTCCGTTCCACCATGTCCTCGCTGGCCGTGAGGGATATCCGGAAGAACCCCGGTGTTTCGAACAGGACGCCCGGGAGCACAAAGACGTCCTCCTGGCTGAGGGCCTCGGTGAAGGCCTCGTCGTCCTGGATGGGGGAATGGACGAACAGGTAAAAGGTGCCTTCGGCGGGCCGGAGCCGGTATCCCATGCCGCCCAGCTCCTGGACCATGCGGTCCCGCTTTTGTTGCAGCTGGCCGACGTCGATAGTGAACGTCTCCAGCCGCGGGAGCGCATACTGCAGCACCGCGTTGGGGTAGATCCAGCCCATGGCCAACTGCATCGCCTCGATGGCGGTGCCGAGCTCCTTGCGGTCCGGCATGCTCGGCGGCAGTGCCAGGTACCCGATCCGCTCGCCCGGCGACAGGTGCGTCTTACCGTAGGAGTAGGCCAGCAACGTGTAGGGATAGAACTCCGCCGGGCTGTGGAAGCGGGCGCCGTCGAAGACGATCCTGTTGTACGGCTCATCGGACACCAGGTAGATCCGCCGGCCTATCCGCTCCGACGCGTCGTCGAGGAGCGCGGCCAGCTGGCGGAGGAGCTCGGGCGGGTAGATCCTTCCGGTCGGGTTGTTTGGCGAATTGATGATGACCACGCGGGTCCGCTGCGTGATGGCCGCTTCGATGGCGGCCAGATCGAGGTCGAAGGTTTCGAGGTCGATGCTGACCTTGACCGGGACCAGTCCTGCCTCGACGGCGAGCGGCTCGTAGAGGAACCAGGGCGGCAGGCTGTAGATGACCTCGTCGCCCGGATCGGTGACTGATTTCAGTGCCAGGGCGATGGCGGTGAAGCCTCCGGTGGTAAGGTACAGGTCCTCGGCTTCGAACGGGACCTTCAATAACCGGCTCAGGGAATCTGCCGCCGCCTCCCGGGCGTCCACCTCGTTGGTCTTGTACGCGAACCACTGGTCATTGTGCGGGTGGAGCGCGTCCCGGAGGGCATCAACGTAGGCGTCCTGCGGCATCTGGTGCGGGTTGCCCAAGGTGAAGTCGCAGACGCCGGGCAGATGCTTGCGGCGGGCGTAGGTGGAATGGTTCAGGTGTTCCGAGATCCTCCGGAACGAGGGAATGCCGGCCACCTCAAGGGCGCGGCGCGATGCGGGTGAGCCGGCGGCGGCGGGGGAGTCCGTCACAGCCCGGTTTCCTGGGGCTTGGCATTGGTCTTCGCCGTGAGCAGCAGGTACTCCCACTCCATCTGCGCCGGCGTATCACCGTGGGCTTCGATGTACGTGCCGGCGAGCTCCGTGAGGGCCTCGTCCAGGGCCTTGGCCTTCTCGTCGTCACCGGACAGCGACTTGTACAGGGAGATGGTGGGGCCGTAGTGCGACTTGAAATAGCGCACGAAGTCTTCAGGGTGGCGGAAACTCGTGATGGCCACGGTCCGCTTCTGCGCCCGGATGTCGTCCAGGCGGTCGCCGAACAGCTTGCGGACATGGTCTTCGCTGCCCCACAGCGGTGCGGGCTGCGCGCCGGGCGGTGGCGGCGGAGCGAAGGGCTTCATGGTGGCGAACATCTGCCCGATGAAACCCTCCGGTGTCCAGTGCAGCAGCCCCACGGTTCCGCCCGGCCTGCAGACGCGCACCATTTCGTCGGCGCTCGCCTGGTGGTGCGGGGCGAACATGGCGCCGAGGCAGGACATGACGACGTCGAACTCGCCGTCCGCGAAGGGGAGGTTCTCGACGTCGGCCTCCACCCATTCGAGCTCAACGCCGCGGTCGGCAGCCTGCCGCCGGCCGGCGTCGAACATCTCCGGGGTGAGATCGCTGGCGACAACCCGGGCACCCATCATGGCCGCGGGGACGGCCGCGTTGCCGGCACCTGCGCCCACGTCCAGGACGCGCTGGCGCGGCTTAATGTTGCAGGCCTCCACCAGGATGGCGCCCAGATCCGCGATGAGCTCGCTGGCGAGGGCAGGATAGTCACCCTGCGCCCACATCGCCCGGTGTTTTTCCTTCAGGGCTTTGTCCGCCCCGTCCTGGTCGTTCATGTCCGCGCACCTCTGCTTTCGCAGGCTCAGTTGCAGCACACTGCCGGGTCAGTGGAGGCTGGCCCAGTGAGGCTGTGGCAGTGGAGGCTGTGGTGCGACTTATTGTGGGCTTCACGGCTGGGCTTGTAAAGGTCGCCGGCGCAACCGCGGGACCCAACTGACTGGCAGTAGTTGTCGTTTTGACGCCTGAAAACGACAACAAATGCGAGTCAGTTGGGTGGTAACGCAGGGAGGGGAGGGTGGCGCCTTCCGTCAGTCCCGCCGTCGGACGGCATACGCGAACAGGGACGTCGTGGCCACGGTAGCCAGGTACCCTGCGATCACGATCAGCGAGATGCCCGCCCAGAAGTAGTTGGTGGTGCTGGCTTCCTGGCCGATGCCCGGGGCGATCATGACCAGCGAATACACGGACACCGCAGCCGAAGCCAGCCCGAGCACCGCGGGCAGCCCGATCCACAGCCGCGCCGATCCCCAGTGGCCGTCGAAGCCGTCCCAGACGTTCCACTCACGGCCGTCGTTGCGGAGGATCAGCCAGCCCGCGGGAATCGTGAAGCAGCCCACCACGAGGAACGCCGCCACCACATCCGCCGGCCGGTGCCACTGGTTCACGAGTGTGGACATGCCCGAGGCGATGGCGAACGTGCCGCCCACAAAGCCAGCCAGCGGGCGCCACCGCGGGGACGCCATCAGGAACACGGCCGCCGCCGCGGACGCCGCCAGGGTGGTGTGTCCGGACGGCAGCGAATTCAGCTCCAGGGTCTCCACGCCGCGGTCCGGCCGCACCGGCAGCAGGGCCTTGAGCACCTGCGTGGCGATGTTCGCCGCGATGCACGCCGTGACCGCTATCCCCGCGTCCCGCCAGCGGCGGTGGATCACCGTCACCAGAAGGACGACGACGGCGGCCATCACCAGGGAGATGGTGGGCAGCCAATCCAGGAAGCGGGTGGTCACCTTGCCCGCCGGCCCGTGGATTTCCACCGCCTCAACGAGGGCCGACTCGTCGATGAACTGGCCCGTCGTGGTGCGGACGAAGTAGTAGTAGGTGGCCGCGAGGCCCGTGGCGCAGGCCAAGGTGGCCACAGCAAACAGGAAGCCGGTGCCCGCTGCGAGGCGCATCCGGCCGGCTGACGGCTGGCGGCCCGGCTTCTGACGGCCCTGCTGCTGGCGGCCTTGCTTCTTACGGCGGGGGTCCCTGAGCTGGAAAGTCATCGTTACAAGCGTGTCACAGTTTGCTGGGAGGCGCCTGACCGGCGGGTGGGTGCCGCCCGTTTCCGGGCACCCTCGTCAAGGCGGCGCGGCTCTCGACACTCTCGCACACTCGACGGCGGGCCCCTCGACACGGCTGTGCCGCACGATTACGTTGGGGCCATGAGCGAAAACCCAGACAAGCCCCGCGCCGACCGCGATGAGCCCGCTCGCGAAGAAACCGACCTGAGCACCAAGCTGGACCCGGATTTCATCCCGCAGCAGGGCGAAACTCCTGAAGCGGAGCGCGCCCGGGAGCACCCCGAGGAAACCGGGAGCTGACGACCCGCCGGCGCTAACGACCCCGCCGCTGCTATGAACAGCGGTGGCTAAGAACAGGGCCGGCCGGAGGCTAAAGTTGGTGCATGGGCGGTCTCGTGGATGCACTTGGCCCCATCCTGGAACTAATGACGTGGGTGGGCTTCCTCCCCGGCGTGCCGTTGCTCGTGTGGGGGCTGATTATCGAACGGCGCCGCTGCGCCTGGACCAAGACCACGGGTGAGGTTTACACCGCCGGCGGCTTTACCGGTTTCCGCTGGACCGACCAGGAAAACGTGCCGCGCCAGACCCTCGTCGATTCCGACGTGGCACGGGGGCTAGTGGCCGGAACCCAGGTGGAGCTCCATTACGACCTCTGCCACCCTTCACGGTGGGGCCTGAAGCCGCCCAAGCACGACAACCTCATTCTGATCCTCGGCTGGATCCTCACCGGCGTAGGCGTCCTGAGCTTCATCGGGGGATTTGTGGTGCTGCTCTGAGGCTCCTGCCTCTTTTGTAAACCGCACCGGGCCGGCTGCTTGGGCCACCCAGCCTGGCCGGACATGCATCGGGTACCCGTGCCGCGGCGGGTACCCGGTCTGTGGGGCAGCCGGAGCTGCCGTATTTGTCTCTCATGTGTTCGTCCGTTAGGCGTGCGGTTCGGCTGCTGCAGCCCGCTCGCCGCGCGGGGGACGCCCGCCGCGCCGGTTCCTGTCGCGCAGGTGGTCCAGCAGCGCCTGTTCGGGATGCCCGGGGTTCTCCGCCAAGTGGCGCAGGAGCCGGCGCCGCACCTCGGAGCGCGGATCGGCGGTGGAGAGCACGTTGTGGATGATGTCCAGGACCTGTTGATGCAGCTCCGAGTCGTCCACCATCACGGTGGTCGGCTGGCCGTAGGGTGAGTCGACCGTGGAGCCCCACCGGTCCGGCGGAATGGGCTCGTACAGATCGCGGAATTCGGTGTGCATCACTGACTCCTTATTGCGGTGGGAAACTGCTTCTTCGGGTTGCCGCCGCGTGCGTTTATTCATTGCTGCTGCCACTCCTGCCGCTGGTGCCGGAGGGGCCGCTGGTGCCGTCGAGCCGGTCCGGGGACGTTGGGCCCGAGGACGTTGAATCGTCAGTGGGTTCCACTGCCGGCGAAGTGACCTGGCCCGGTTCCACAAGCTCGACGCCGGTGACCTCGCTGGAATCCACGTCAGCATCCGGGTCGTCGGGAGCCAACCCGGTCTCCGCCGGGTCGGTTGGCTTGGTGGAGCGGGGCGAGGAGGTGGCAGGGTCCAGCGGCGCCCATTTCCGCGCCGGTGATGTGGTCCTGGGCGTCGCCGTGGGATCGGTAAGCCTCGACAGTCGCGGGTCCTCAGTGAAGCCCTCGATGTTGAAGACCGGATCGCGGGGGTCCGGTTCACGAACAATTACGCCGGCTTCCTGATCTGTCGGAGCCCCGATGACGGCCTGCGCCCAGACGGTGATGCTGGCGAGTCCCACCAGCGGAACGCTCAGCAACAACCACCTCTTCATCGGCCTGCCACACCTCCTTCGTGCTTCAACTTTGGAGGGTGAAGGTGAGGCACGGATGAGACGTGGATGAGAGTCTTCTCATGCACCGTCGGGCTGGTTGCAGCCAGTGAGCCTATGAGCCGGCGGACCTATATTGAATGGTCCTCGGCAACATCCGCGGTGCCGGATGGATCATCCGGGGCCGTCGTGGAGGGGCCGGGCAAACACACGAGGCGGTAACCCACGCCGCGGACCGTCTGGATGCGCTCCTGGCCGAGCTTGTGCCGCAGGTACCTGACGTACACGTCCACCACATTGGAGGAGCCTTCGAAGTGGTAGCCCCACACCCTGCTCAGGAGCTGCTCGCGGCTGAGCACCTTGCCGGCGTTCTCCATGAACGTCCGGGCCATGACGAATTCCCGCGCGGACAGGTCGATCACATGGCCGCCGATCTCGGCGGTGCGCAGGTTGACGTCGAGCGACAGGTCGCCGCAGACGAGCGTCGGGGCGGAAGCCACCGCCTGCGCGCCCCGGAGCCGCAGCTTGATGCGGGAGAGGAGTTCCTCGAACCGGAACGGCTTGGTCATGTAGTCGTCCGCGCCGCCCTCGAGCGCTGCCACCGTGCTTTCGAGGCTGTCCGCTGCCGTGAGGATGATCACCGGAATCGTGGAGCGCATGTCGCGGAGGTTCTTGAGCACGGTGAGGCCGTCCATCCTCGGCATGCCGATGTCCAGGATGAGGAGGTCGAACTCCCCGGATGTGGCGTAGTCCAGTGCCTTCACCCCGTCCGAGACCTGGGTGGTGGTATAGCCGGCCGCCGTAAGGCCTTTGGTGAGGAAAGCCGCAATGCGGGGCTCGTCGTCGGCGATCAGGATCCGGGTCAAGAGGTACCTCCCGCCCGGGTGGCCAGTTCAATGCCCGACGCCGGTCCCGCCGGCTTTGGTTTGCCGCCTCCCGTGCCCGCTCCCTTATGCCGCGGTCCCTTGGCGGCGTGGCCCCTAGCGGCACGGAGGTCAGCACTGCTGCCGCTCCGGCCGGCGCTGTCTGCCGCGGCTGAATCATCCGCCTCGCTGTCCGCCTGCCGTCCCCCGGCCGGGATCCGGAGCACGAAGCGGCTGCCCTTGCCCACCTCCGATTCCAGCAGCACCGTGCCGCCATGCGCCTCGGCGATGGCCTTCACGATCGACAGCCCCAGTCCGGAGCCCTCCGAGGTCTCCGCGTTGCTGCCCTTGCCAAAGCGTTCGAAGATGCGCTCATGGTCGCCGGCGGGGATCCCGGTGCCGGTATCCGACACCCAGATCTCCAGCACCCTGGATACCGGGTTTCCCAGCTCCCGCACAACTACCGCCCGACCGCCCTGGGAGGCGCCGCCGTCGTCCTCCATCCACGCCCCGCCAACGGAAATGCGGTCCGACTCGGACGTGTGCTTGACGGCGTTGGCGGCGAGCTGCTCCAGTGCCTGGGTAAGCCTGCGGCGATCGGCGCGGATCAGGCCCCCGGGCCTGGCGTCCAGGTGCCACTGGCGCTCGCCGAGGACGCGGACCCGGTTCAGGACGTCCTCCAGAAGGTCGTCCGCCTCCACCCAGTCAGGCGTCACGAAGTCCGGCCGGCCGCTGCGGGCAAGGATCAGGAGGTCATCCACGAGTACCTGCATCCGGTCCAGCTCGTCCAGGAGCAGCATGCGGGTCTGGTCGACGTCGTCGGGATCCCCTGCGCGGAGCAGTTCCAGGTAGCCGCGGATGATCGTCATGGGAGTACGCAACTCATGGCTGGCATCGTGGACGAAACGGCTCTGGTTGTCGAAGCCGGACTCAAGCCGCTCGAGCATGCGGTTGAAGTTCATGGCGAGCTGGGCTACGTCATCAGTGCTGTCGGGCACCTCAACCCGTTTGGTCAGGTCCTCATAAGTCGTGGCCTCAGTGGCTTCGCGGAGCCGCCGGACGGGACGCATCAAACGGCCGGTGACCAGGTAACCGACCAGACCGGTCAGCGCGAGCGTCCCCATGGAGGCCAGGGCAAACGTCCACATCGAGGCGAAAACCTCGGAGCGCTGGGCGCCAATCTCGCTCGAGGCAATCAGCAGGCCCTGGTCCTGGCGGCCGCCGGCCAGGGACACTGCAGTAATGGCCAGCCGGACCTGCCGGCCGTCCAGTTCAATGTCCCGCATCACGGTCTCGCCCGGGACGCTCCAGTCCCAGACATGGTCGGTGACGGCCTCGGTGTTGAGGTTGGTGGGCTGTTTGGCTTTGGGAAGGATGACGATGCCGCCGCGGATGATGGTCATCACGGACTCGTAACCGCCCGGAGCCCCATTGCGCAGGTAGGTCGCAAAGAGCTCGTGCAGGGAGGAGTAGCCCGCGCCAAAGTTGTTCGGCGAGCCCAGCCGTGCCAGCACGTCCAGGTTGTCCCGGGGCAGCAGCAGTTCAGAGTTCACCCGGTCGTTGAGGCTCTTCAGCTGGGCGGCATGGGTGGCGGCGCCGGCCACAAAGAGGCCTACGGCCATGAAGACGAGCAGCGTGGCCAGCAGCCGGAAGCGGACGGAATGGATTTCCGTGCGCAGTGCGCCGGCCGTATTCATGGGTCTACCCGGCCTCTTCTGGTATGTGACGCGCGTAACACAACACACGCCAGGGCCAGCCCGGCAGAAATTTTTTGAAATCCGGGGCGGCCAGCAAAGACGCACATCGCCGAGTACTCGGAGTACTTGGTTGTACCCGGCCCGGCCATAGGACGCGTCATTGGATCACCCATTTCATGCTGGCTCGGCGGTCCTCCGGGGACGAGGATCGCAGTAGTACCGCTCTAACTGCAGTAATACGACTGTAGCCCCGGGTTCTTGGGAAAAACTTGGTGCTGTTGGACCCCACCGCCGTTGTTCGCGCCGGTTCGAGGGGAGCCGCGGGCCACCCCAACCGCGTGGTGCCCGGTCTATGCAAAAGCAACCAAGTAGTACCTGCCCCGAAATTCGAGTACTCGCTACTCGTGCCCCTACTTGCCTGAGTGACAAGTATGAATCCAAGCCATTCATGGGGAATGCAGTTCATGGGGATAGTAGGTGCAGAAAAATGGTTCAGACCGTTGCAGAAGATACTCGTTGGGCCCGGAGAGTCAATGACGACGAGTACCTTCCAAACTCACTGGAAGATGCTGGTGGCACAACGACGAAGTTGTCCATCAACATCCTGGGTCCGCTCCGGGTCCGCCGCGGCGGAGTCGTGATCGGATCCCACGAGCTGGGCGGTCCCAAGCCGCGCCAGGTCCTTGAAATCCTGTTGCTCAAGCTGGGGACCCCGGTCTCCAAGAACCACCTGATCGACGTGCTGTGGAACGGCCAGCCGCCGGCTGAGGCCCTGTCCACGCTCGAGAGCTACGTCAGCGTCCTGCGCCGGCACCTTCAGCCGGGAAGCGGCAAGGGCGGCGCTCTCCGCACGGTCACCGGCGGTTACATGATCGACCGCAGCATGGTTGATCTGGACCTGGACCGCTTTGATGACCTCCTCAAGCAGGCCGGGCATGCCTCTCCCGAGGAATCCTTCCGGCTGCTCGAGAAGGCCCTCGACATCGCCTCGGTGCCGCTGCTCGGTGATGAGCTGCTGGCCGGCTGGGCTGAAGAGGAACGTGCTCTCCACTCCGCACGCGTCGCCAGCATCAAGGCACGGGCAGCGGAAGCCGCCGTCGCCGTCGGACATCCGGAACGCGCGGTGGCCCTTGCCAGCGAACTGCTGGTGGACGATCCCATCAATGAGCGCGCCTGGACCGCCCTGGTCCTGGGCCTCGAGGAATCCGGGCAGTACATGGAAGCACTGCGGGCCTACGGGCGCTGCCGCCGGGTCATGGACCAGGAGATCGGCTGCCTCCCCGGACGTCCGCTGCGGGAAGCACACGCCCGGCTGCTGCAGGCAACGGCCGCCAGCGAGGACGACATGGATCTCTCAGATGCGGATGCTCCGCTCCAGGCAACTTCCCAGAACACCCGGGAAATCAGCATCCTGACCATCGACGACCACAGCACGTTCACCGAACTGCTCACGGCCGCACTCGACCGCGAGCCGGACCTGCGGAGCGTCGCTTCGGCCACCACCGCCAAGAGCGGCGTGGAGCAGAGCATTGCCCTCAAGCCCGACGTCGTGATCATGGACTTCCACCTGCCCGACGGCGACGGCCTCACCGCCGCTGCCCGCATCCTGACTGACGCGCCGAACACCCGGATCGTCATGCTCACCGGCGACCCGACGCCGGAAGCTCTGCGGACCGCCGCCTCCATGGGCATCTGCGCCTTCCTGCCGAAGGGCGGATCGCTGTCCACGCTGCTGGATACCCTCCGCTACGCACGGGCCGGCAACATGGTGGTCCACCCCTCGCTGGTGGCCCAGCTGGGCATGGCAACTCCCGCTCCGGCCCCCGCGGCCCGCGAAGTGGAGCCGGGCGGACCCGTCCTGACCCCCCGGGAACTGGATGTGCTGCGGCTGATGGCCGGTGGCCACGGGTCGAAGGAAGTGGCCAGCAAGCTGGACATCTCCCTCAACACCTGCCGCGGTTACGTGAAGGCGATCTTCGCCAAGCTGGGTACGCACTCGCAGCTCGAATCGGTCATGGAAGCGTCACGGCGCGGCATGCTCGAGCAGCCGACAAATGGCTAGGCCATCGCTCGGTAAACCTGCCCTTTTCCGCCCGTTCGAATCGCCGGCCTACCACAATTCCGAGGTTTTCAAGGCAGTCCGGCGGTTCCTGCTCATGGGGCTGGTTGCCCTGGTGGTGGTCACCACCCCGGTGGCCTTCTGGATCTGGTCCGAGGCTGAACGCCACGCACTGCAGAACTCCAAGGACGCCACCCACCACCTGGCCAACAACGTGGTGGGGCCGCTCCTGGATGAGGAAGTCCTGTCCGGCCAGCCCACGGGGACTGAACGGCTCGAGGAGCGCCTCCGCCCCTGGGTCGAGTCGTCCTCGGTGTTCGAGATCAGGCTTTGGGACAAGGACGGGCGGATCGTCTACGCGGACGACCCCAAGCTCGTCGGCCAGACCTTCGGCCTGCCGCACGAGGCGCAGGACGTCCTGGCCGGCGGGGACGTGCCGGCCAACCTGGAGATGCAGAAGGACGAGGTCAACACACCCGGCGTCGAAAACGGCGAGCTCGTGGAGGTCTACGTGCCCGTCACATCCCCGGACGGGCAGAAACTGGTCTTTGAGAGCTATTACGACGACGACGGGGTCCGCCAGGAGCAGGCCGCCGTTCTGTTCGGCATGGCTCCGCCGTTCCTCCTGTCGCTCGCCGTCCTGCAGCTGGCGCAGCTGTTCCCGGCAGTCCAGCTGGCACGCAGGATCCAGGCCTATGAAGCTGGCCGGAGCCGCCTGCTCCGCCGGGCCATCGAAGCCTCCGAGCTTGAGCGGCAGCGCATCGCCCGGGACCTGCACGACGAGGTGATCCAGGAACTCTCGGGCCTGTCCTATGTGATGGAGTCCGAGGAACTGCACAGCCCGGTGGGCCAGCGGGCGCTGTTTTCCGACGCACGGCGGATCCTGCAGGACAATGTCCGCAGCCTGCGGGCCATGACCAGCGAGCTGTATCCGCCGGACCTGAACCGCCTTGGCCTTTCCGGGGCGCTGGCACGGCTTGGTGATCCGCTTGAGGAACGCGGGATCAGCCTGGAACTCGACCTGCCGGAGAAGTGCGAGCTGGACCGGGACCGCGCGGCGCTCTTCTACCGGGTGGCGCGTGAAGCCCTGGCCAACACCGCAAAGCATTCCCGGGCGTCCAAGGCAGAACTCCACCTCCACCAGGACGGCGGCCGCTCGGAGATCCGCATTCAGGACGACGGCTGCGGCTTCGACCAGAGCGAGGGATCGCCGGAAGGACATTTCGGCCTGCGCATCATGAAGGACACCATCGGTGAGGCCGGCGGAACGCTCCAGGTCATGTCCGCGCCCGGCCGGGGAACCACGGTGATCGCGCGCTTCGGGGGCGGGGGCACCGACGTTCCGGCCTCCTTCGGCCACGAGTCGGAGCCGGTGCCCACGGCGTAGCTCCCGGCGCGCACTGCACCCACAGACCGCCGGTCCCTCCAATGAAGTAGGGGCCGGCGCAGTTCCGTCCCAAACCCTCTCGCAGTTTCTGCCGCTTTTCCCCAAACCCTCTTGCAGTTTCTGCCGCTTTTCCCCAAACCCTCTTGCAGTTCCGCGCCGGTACAGTGAAGCCATGCCCCTCCAGCACCCGTCCCTTGAGGAACTGCTCTCCAGCGCCCGCGTCGTGACACTCCCCATGCGCGTCAAGTTCCGCGGGATCCTGGAGCGGGAAACGCTGCTCCTTCACGGCCCGGTGGGGTGGGGCGAATTTGGTGCCTTTCCCGAGTACGGCGACGCCGAGGCCTCCCGCTGGCTGGCGTCGGCCATCGAGGCTGGGTGGCACGGTTTCCCGGAGTCCGTGCGGACCAGCATCCCCGTCAACGCCACCGTGCCCGCCGTCGCGGCAGAACGGGTGCCGGACATACTGGCCCGGTTCGGCCGTGTGGACGCCGTCAAGGTCAAAGTGGCCGAGCGGGGCCAGACGCTCGACGACGACACCTCACGGGTGGCCGCTGTCCGCGCTGCGCTTCCGGAGGCCGCAATCCGGGTGGACGCCAACGGCGGTTGGGACATTCCGGCGGCGGTGGCGGCGCTCACCCGGCTCGCCGACGCCGGCCTGGAGTACGCCGAGCAGCCGGTGGCGGAGATCGACGGCCTGGCCGAGGTGCGCCGGCGGCTCCGCGCTGCCGGGGTGCCCGTCCTGATTGCCGCGGACGAAAGCGTGCGCAAGGAAGAGGATCCTCTCAAGGTGGCCCGGGCCGGCGCTGCCGATCTGCTCGTCGTGAAGGTTGCCCCGCTCGGGGGAGTCCGGCGCGCGCTGGAGCTGGTGGCGCAGGCGGGGATGCCCGCCGTCGTGAGTTCCGCTCTCGATACTTCCGTCGGGATCCGGGCTGGGCTGGCGCTCGCGGCCGCGCTGCCTGAACTCCCGTACGCGTGCGGGCTGGGAACAGTCTCGCTGCTGGCGGCGGACGTCGTCGCCGAGCCTTTGGTGGCCGACGACGGCGCCATCGCCTTGCGCGATGTTGTCGCCGACGAGGGGCTGCTTGAGGAGTACGCCGCCCCGGCTGAGCGCCGGGAATGGTGGCTCGCCCGCCTCCGCCGCGCCTACGCCCTGCTGCCCGCCCCGGCCTAACCCGAACCTCCCCGCCGATCCTCTCTCACTTCCTGCGGGTTTTCCCACGACGCTCTCCCACTTCCTGTCGGGTTGCGGCCGACGCTCCCTCACTCCCTGTCGGGTTGCGACGGACCCTTGCTCACCTGGGGAAGCCGAGTTCACCAGATCTTCATCCGAGTGTCGACTTCCGGTTGGCTTTCACTGGAAGGGTGGCGGTGCCGCATCTAAACCCTTGGAAGGTCTCTCTCCAATGTCTGAAATCTCCGGACGCAAGTTCGCTCTGCTGCCCATGCTCGGCCACACCAAAGGCAAGCGCAGCCCGATCACCTGCGCGCTCAAGTGCGACAACGCCTGCGCGGGCGACGTCTGCAACACGAGCTCGAACAGCTACTTCCGCGACATTGCCTCCACCACGCTGTCCCGCCGCGCCGCCCTGGGCTTTGGCGCCGCCGGTGCCCTCGCCGTCGTGCTTGGCGGTGCCGTAAGCGGCAGCGAGAAGGCCGTCGCCGACGGCGGAACGGGACTGTCGGCTGCTGCGAAGAACGGCTTTGGCCTGGGTGCGTCCAAGCTGCAGTTCACTGCCATCCCTTCCATTGCTGCCGACGTCGACGCCGTGACGGTGCCCGCCGGCTTTACCTGGCAGCCGGTCATCCGCTGGGGCGACCCGATCTTCAAGGGTGCCCCCGCCTTCGACCTGAACAAGCAGACCGCTTCCGCCCAGGAGCGCCAGTTCGGCTACAACAATGACTACACGGACATCCTCGAAATCCCCGGTAGCAAGGGCCGTCGCGCGGTGCTGTTCGCGAACCATGAGTACACGAACGACGCCATCATGTTCCCCCCGTCCAAGCCGGCCGGCGAGGTGCGCGACGTCAGCCAGGCCGCTCATGGCCTCTCCGTTGTGGAGCTGGAGCGCAAGAACAAGAACAAGCCGTGGAGCTACGTGCAGGGTGCACCCCTGAACCGGCGGTACCTGAACAGCACGCGCTACGAGCTCACCGGGCCCGCTGCGGGCTCCGCGCTGGTCAAGACCGTTGGCGACCCAGAGGGCCGCTGGATCAACGGCACGCTGGGCAACTGCGCCGGCGGCACCACCCCGTGGGGCACCATCCTCTCCGGCGAGGAGAACTTCAACGGCTACTTCGTTGCCCCCGGCACGTCCGCCTACGACAAGCGCTACGGCCTCACCAACAAGCCCACGGCCCGCCAGTGGGAGCTGGACGATCCGCGCTTCAACACCAACAACCCCGGCCACGAAAATGAGGCCAACCGCTTCGGCTGGATCGTGGAGGTTGACCCGTTCGACCCCACCTCCACGCCCAAGAAGCACTCTTCCCTGGGCCGCTTCAAGCACGAAGGCGCCAACGTCATCGTGGCCGGGTCCGGTCACGTGGTGGCCTACTCCGGCGACGACGAGCGCTTCGACTACCTGTACAAGTTTGTCTCGAAGGCCAAGTACCGCGAGGGCGACCGCAAGCACAACATGACGCTCCTCTCCGAGGGCGACCTCTACGTTGCCAAGTTCAACGGCGACTCCCCGGCTGCCGAAATCGACGGCACCGGCAAGGTCCCCTCCGACGGTTCCTTCGACGGCACCGGTGAATGGCTGCCCCTGGTGGTCGGCGGCAAGTCCAAGGTGGATGGCATGTCCGTCGAGGAAGTGCTCGTGTACACCCGCATCGCCGCCGACAAGGTGGGCCCCACCAAGATGGACCGCTGCGAGGATGTGGAACCCAGCCTGCACACCGGCAAGGTCTACGTGGCATGCACCAACAACTCGGACCGCGGCAAGATCGGCAAGGAGGGCGCCACCGAGGTCAACCCCCGCAATGCCAACCGTGACGGCCACATCGTGGAAATCACGGAAACCGGGGACCAGACGTCCACCAAGTTCACGTGGAACCTGCTGATGGTCTGCGGCGATCCCTCTTCCGGTGACGTCACGTACTTCTCCGGTTTCCCGGCCGACAAGGTCTCGCCGATCTCCTGCCCGGACAACCTGGCCTTCGATTCCGTGGGCAACCTCTGGATCTCCACCGACGGCGCACCGTCCGGCATCGGAAAGGCGGACGGCCTGTTCAAGGTCACCCTGGAGGGGGCCGAGCGCGGCCGGGTGGGGCAGTTCCTCGCCGTGCCCCGCGATGCCGAAACCTGCGGCCCTATCATCCACGACGACGAGCGCACCGTGTTCGTCTCGGTGCAGCACCCGGGGGAGGAGGGCACATTCGAAGCCCCGAACTCCTACTTCCCGGACTACGTTGCCGCCGGAGCAACTGCCCGTTCTGGCCAGGCCCGGGCTCCCCGCCCGTCCGTAATCCAGGTGTTCCGCACCGACGCCTAGGGTTTTTCCCGACGCGCCATCAGATCCTGCAGGGATTCTCCCGACGCGCCATCAGCTCCTGCCGGTTCCCGGTCAACGCTCTCTCACTTTCCCTTGGGAAAGTGAGAGAGCGTTGCCGATTAAGCGGCGGGAGGTGAGAGAGGGTTTGGGGTTGGGCGGCGGGAGGTGAGAGAGCGTTTGGGGTTGGGCGGCGGGAGGTGAGAGAGGGTTGGTTGGTGGCAGACTGGTTCGGTGACTTCCGAGCCCGACGAGCCTTCAGCCTCCACTTCCGACGCACCTTCCGCATCCATCTCCGACGGACCTTCCGCCCCCACTTCCGACGCGCGCATGGAACCTGCCGACGTGCCGGGCGGCACCCCTTCTGACTCGCCGAGCGACGCCGACGCCGGTGACGATCCCGCGCTAACGTCGGTCGCTTCCGCACGGATCGCCGTCGCGGCGCTGCTCGACGGCGGAGTCCGGTACGTCGTTGTCGCTCCCGGTTCGCGGTCCGCCCCCATGGCCTACGCGCTGGCGGAGGCATCGGCGGCGGGGAAAGTCGAACTGCTGGTTCGGATCGACGAGCGTTCGGCCGGGTTCACCGCGCTCGGACTGTCCCTGGCCACGGGCGCACCGGTAGCTGTGCTCACGACGTCGGGGACCGCCGTCGGGAATCTCCTGCCGGCGGTGATGGAGGCCAACCACGCCGCCGTCCCGCTGGTGGTGCTGTCAGCTGACCGGCCGGAAGAACTGCGTGGAACAGGCGCGAACCAGACCACCATCCAGCTGGACCTCTTCGGTGAGCACGTCCGGTTCGCCGTCGACATTCCCGCCGGGACGAGCCCGCAGCGGGCGGTGGAAACGGCGCTGGCCGCTGCCACCGGTGCCTTCGAGGACACCCCGCCGGGACCCGTTCAGCTGAACCTCGCCTTCCGCGACCCCCTGGTTCCCGAATCGGGGGAGCGGCTGCCCGAACAGCGCGGCCACGGGACGTTCCGGATCGGCACTGACCCGCTCACCATGACCCTCGATCCCGCCCCGGCTCACCTTCCCGAACGGCGCACTGTTGTCCTCGCCGGGCACGACGCCGGTCCGGTCGCCGAGGCGTTCGCCCGCGCCCACGGACTGCCGCTGCTGGCCGAGCCATCATCCAACTCCCGCTTCGGCCCCAACGCTGTGGGCCCGTACCGGCTGCTCCTGGAGCACTTCGGTCCGGACTCCGCCCTGCCGATCGAGCGTGCCGTGGTGTTCGGCCGGCCTACGCTTTCCCGGCCGGTGTCGGCGCTGCTTGCCAGGACGGACATCCCGGCAGCGCTGTACGAGCCGGTGCCGGTGGCCTGGTACGAGCCGGGGCGCCGCCGGGAAGCGCCCATCGCCAGCCTGGATGAGCTCGCCGAATTCGCCGGGCGGGGGTCATCCTTGTGGCTGGATGCATGGCTGCTGGCCGGCGCCGCGGCCCAGCATGCCGTCGACGGCATACTTGCCACCGAAGAGTCAGCAACGGGTCCGTCCGTCGGCGCCCTCGTGTGGCAGCACAGCCGCGGACAGCTGGTCCTGGGATCGTCCAACGGCATCCGGGACGTCGACCTCGCCGGGCAGCCCGCACCCGAACCGTCCGCCACGGTCTTCGCCAGCCGCGGCCTCGCCGGCATCGACGGCACCATCTCCACCGCCACCGGCATCGCACTCGGCGGCCACCAGGAAACCACCCTGCTGCTCGGCGACGTCACCTTCCTGCACGACGCCGGCGGGCTCTTCCTCGGCGCGGGCGAGGAACAGCCGCAGCTGCGCATCGTCGTGCTCAACGACGCCGGCGGTGCGATCTTCAGCCTCCTCGAACACGGCGCCGTCGCCGAGGCAGGCGGCTATGGGGACGCCGTCGAACGCCTCTTTGGTACCCCGCAGTCAGTGGACATTGCGGCACTCGCCGCAGCGTACGGCGTCGGGCACTGCTCTGTAAGCACGACGGCGGGACTCGCCGAGGCGCTTGCCGCGCCGTTCGCCGGACGCACGATTATTGAAGTGCGCACCGACCGGCACGAACTCCGCGCCCTGCACGGCAGAATCAAGGCGGCGGTGGGCTCGGCAGTGGCAGGCGTGCTCGCTGGCTAGGCCAGAGCGACACGGTGCCTGTGCGGCGACGCCTTGCCTGCCCGGCGACGCGCTGCCTGTCCGGCGACGCGCCAATTACCTGCCGCGGCGCAAATTCCGTGCGCGCCGAGTAGTCTGCGCGTCGCAGGGTAACTTCCGTGTCCTCTGGCTGTCGGTGGTCAACGCCGGGATATCCACATGGCGGCACGCACTTCTGTCGGACCGGCACCCTGTCCTGCGAGACTGCGAGCCATGGCAGAGCTACCAAGACTTATCCTCGCTCGCGAGTACATACAGCAGGGATTGACGCCGAATATGCTTGCCCGCCGGTGTAGTTCCGGTGCGCTCGTCCGGCTGCGGCAGGGAGTCTATGTGGACGGGGAAACCTGGGGCTCCCTCCAGCCATGGGACCAGTACCGGCTGAAGGTGCAAGCAGCGGCCGAAACCTTTACTTCGCCGACGGTGTTCACCTGGCATTCGGCGGCCAGTGTTTGGGGCGTTCCGACTGTCGGCCATCAACATCCGGTGCATGCGCTGACGTTTCAGAACGGCGGCGGCAGGTCCCGGGCTGGCGTCCGACGGCACTACGCGGATCCGGCCGGCGTGAAAGTGTTCCGTAACGACGACCTTTTGGTGACCGGCCGCGTGCGTACTGTCCTGGACCTCGCTGCATTCACATCTTTCGCAGAAGCCATCGTTCCCCTGGACCACGTGCTCAAACCCGACAGGGCCAGGAAGCTGCCGGCACTGTCGAAGGAACAGCTCCTCGCCGAAATCGAGGGAAACTACACCACCGCAGCAGTGCGGCGGATCACCCTGGCCGTCGAGTTCGCAAATGCGCGGTCCGCCTCACCGGGCGAGTCCTACAGCCGGGCACTCATGCATGTGGCAGGCTTCGAGGCACCTGATCTGCAGCACGAGATCCGGGTCGGGGCAGGTTTGGTTGGCTACTCGGATTATTACTGGGACGGCGCCCGTATCGCCGGAGAGTTCGACGGCGTGGAAAAGTACATGAAGCCGGAATACCTGAAGGGACGGACTCCGTCTCAGGTGGTGGTGGACGAGAAATGCAGGGAGGACCGGATCCGGGCTACCGGCTGCACCGTGGTCCGTTGGGTGTGGGCCGACCTCATGACGCCGGGACGGCTGGAACGGAAGCTGGCAGCGGCAGGAGTGCCCCGGCGTCGTGCTCGGTCCGCACAGTGATGCCGAGGCCTCCGGCGACGCGTAAATTCCCCCGCGATGCAGAAATGCCCTGGCGCTACTGGAATTCCAGCAGCGCCAGGGCATTTGCGCATCGGGGGACGGAATGCGCGTCGTGCGTCCCGCGGGCCTACTCGGCGATCTCGATGTGGGTGGGGTCCAGCACGCGGCGGAGGAACTCCTTGGTGCGGCCCTGGGTGGGGGAGCCGATGACCTGCTCGGCCGCGCCCTCCTCGACCACCACGCCGCCGTCCATGAACACCACGCGGTCGGCGACCTCGCGGGCGAAGCCCATCTCGTGCGTGACCACCAGCATGGTCATGCCTTCCTTGGCCAGGTTCCGCATGACCGAGAGGACGTCACCGACCGTTTCAGGGTCGAGCGCCGACGTGGGCTCGTCGAAGAGCATCAGTTCGGGGTCCATGCTCAGCGCGCGGGCGATCGCCACACGCTGCTGCTGGCCGCCGGAGAGCTGGTCCGGGAACCGGTCGGCAAGGTGCCCCAGCCCCACACGCTCAAGGTTGGCGCGGGCGATGCTGTCGGCTTCCGCCTGCGAACGCTTGAGCACCTTGGTCTGCGCAATTGTGCAGTTCCGCAGCGCGCTCAGGTGCGGGAACAGGTTGAACTGCTGGAACACCATGCCCACCTTGCGGCGCATCCGGTCGATGTCCACATCCGGGTCGGTCGCGTCGAAGCCGCCCACGTGGATGCTGCCCTGGTTGGGCTGCTCGAGCAGGTTAACGCACCGCAGCAGGGTGGACTTACCCGAACCGGAGGGGCCAATGAGGCATACCACTTCGCCCGGTGCGACGTCCAGGCTGATGCCCTTGAGGACCTCGTTGGAGCCGTACGACTTTCGCAGGTCCTTGATGGCCACGCCGGCGGCATGGACGGCACCCTTGTTACCGGGGGAGTGAATTACGACGTCGTTCATTGACTTCTCTGCCTATCGCTTGGTCCGCGCGGAGCGGCTTTCGAACTTCCGGGCCAGGAGGCTCAGCGGGATGGTGATCACCAGGTAGAAAGCACCGGCCACCAGGAGCGGGGTGAGGCCCGCGCCCAGGCTTGAGATGCCGTCGCGGCCGAACTTGGTGAGGTCATATTGGGACGCCGTCAGGCCAAGCACGTAGATCAACGAGGAGTCTTTGGTCAGGAGGATGATCTCGTTGGTAAGCGGCGGCAGCACGATCTTAAAGGCCTGCGGGATGACGATGGTGACCATCGCCCGCCACTGCGGCATGCCCAAGGAACGTGCGGCTTCCATCTGGCCCTTGGGAACAGCCTGCAGGCCGGCACGGAGCGTTTCCGCGATGTAGGCCGCAGCCACCATGCCGAGGGAAACCATCGCGATGACGGTGACATTCCACTGGACACCGAAGGCGAGCGGAACGCCGTAGCCAAAGGCGATGAACACCAGCAGCGCCGGGATACCTCGGAAGAACTCGATGTAGCCGGTGGCAATCCACCGGTACAAGGGAAAGCTGGAGAGCTTCATCAGGGCCAGCAGCAAGCCGCCGGAGAGGCCGAGGATGAAGCCGAGGGCCGTGTAGAGCAGGGTGTTCGTCAGGCCAACGACGAAGATATCCGGGAAGATCGGCGCGAGCTTGCCGAAGTTGAATACGCTGTTAGCGATGGTCTTCCAGTCGGTGGCCAGGATCAGCGCGGCCACAGCCACGACAAAGATTGATGCCTGAACGTACAGGCTCACCCTGGCCCGCTGTCGTGCGGTCATTGCGGTCATTGCCATCGTTGTCTCACATTCATTTTGCGCAGGTGAGGCCCCGTACGGACTGTGAACAGATCCCGGACGGGGCCCCTGATGCGTAGGCGTCAGGCGCGCCGGTTACTTGGCGGCTTCGCCGAACCAGTTGGTCTCGAACTTCTTGAGGCTTCCGTCGTCGGTGAGGCGCTTGAGCGTCTTGTTGACCTGTTCAAGCATGGCGGTGTTGCCCTTCTTGACGGCGATGCCGAGCTTCTCACCGGTGGCGTAGTTCTCGACGCGCTTGTACTTGGCGTCATCCTTGATGGCGTAGCCGAGGACCGACTGGTTGCCCAGGGCGGCGTCGATGGTGCCGGCCTTGAGCGCCTGGACCAGGAGGCCGGTGTCCTCGAACTGCTGCGCGTCGAGGCCCTTGTCCTTGGCGTACTTGGCACCCGTGGTGGCCTGCTGGACGCCCACCTTCTTGCCCTTGGCGCTGTCGAGGTTGGTGATGCCGGAGGCATCGGAGGCGACCAGCGTCAGGTCGTCGTTCAGGTACGGGTCGGAGAAGTCCATAACGGCCTTGCGGGTGTCCGTGATGGAGACGGACGAGATGGAGACGTCGCACCCCGTCAGCGCGGTGCCGGTCTCGATGGCCTCGAAGGAGCTGTCCACCACGTTGACTTCCGCGTTCATGTCCTTGGCCAGTTCGGCTGCGATGTCCATGTCGAAGCCGACGATCTTGCCGTCCTTCTGGAATTCGAAGGGCTCGTAGGGGACGTCGGAGCAGATGGTGAGCTTTCCGGCGTTGATGAGCTGGACGCCGCTGGTGGTGGTGGCAGCGGGAGTGGAGCTGCCGCCGCCGCAGGCGGTGAGGGTGAGGGCCCCGACGGCGAGGATTGCGGCTGCCTTGGCGCTGAATTTGGCCGTGGCAAGGGACTTGAGCTGCATTTCTTTACCTTTTGTTGCAGGGGTATGCGGAACTAAATCGGTTCATAGTGTATCGCCGTTGAGGAGATGTACGTCACAGAAAACTAAGTTTCACTATTTGATAACTAAACCACAGCACTTTTCAAGGGTTTTAATCGGGGGGATGTCCGAAATCCCGGACGCTTCCAGCCGGATGACCGGATCAGTCGTCAGAGGCGGGCCACTCTCAGTTGCTGATCCCCAGCGACTCCAGCATCGGCCGGAACTTCGCCCACGTCTCCGCCAGTTCCGCCTCGGGCTGCGAGCCCTCCACGATTCCGCAGCCGGCATATAACCGCACGGTAGTGGGGGATTCGATGACGGCTCCGCGGAGCGCGATGCCCCACTCGCCGTTGCCCGCGGCATCCAGCCAGCCCACCGGGCCCGCGTATGGTCCCCGGTCCAGGTGTTCGAGTTTCCGGATCAGTGCCCCCGCCACCTGCGTGGGGGTGCCGCAGACGGCGGCGGTGGGATGAAGGGCGTTGATCAGGGCCAGGCACGTGGGGACGTGGCCTTCCACCTCGGTGAGCTCGGCCTTGACGTCGGAGGCGAGGTGCCACACGTTCGGCAGCTCCAGGATGAACGGCTCGTCGTGCGCGTTCATGGCCTCGGAGAAGGGTGCGAGCTGGGTGGTCAGCGACTGGATGGCAATCGCGTGCTCGTGCCGCTGCTTCTCCGACCCCGCCAGGACCCGCTCGGCGTAATCGAGCGGCAGCCCGGCCTCGCCCACGGCATCGCGGCGGTCCAGCGTCCCGGCGAGCACCCTGGCCTGGGCGGTTCGTCCCTCCACCTGGATGAGCATCTCCGGAGTCGCCCCCACCAGGCCGTCCACTCCGTAGGTCCAGCATTCCCGGTACCGGCTGGCCAGCTGCCGCAGCACCTCGGCGGCATGGACGCCGTGGGGAACGGTGGCCACGATGTCCCGCGCCAGGACGAGCTTCTCGAGTTTCCCCGTACGGATCTCGGCGACGCCGGCGGTGACGGCGGCCATCCAGTCCTCTTCGCTGAGGGACCCGGTCGTCAGCGTTGCGGGATCCTGCAGGGCCGGGGGGTCGGAATGAACGACGGCGGGCGGCGGGTCCGACTCCAGCCACCCCTTCAGGGCGGCGAGGGCGCCCTCTTCGGTGAGTTCGCCGTCGTCGGCCGTTATCTGGGTGAGCCAGGCGCGGCCGTCCCGGACGCCCACCACGATCTCCGGCACAATCAGGCGGGACTCGTGGTCGGAAGCCTTGGAAAAAGCGAAGGATCCGAACGCCACCGGGCCGGTGCCGGGGCACTCCACATGGTCCGTGATGTCTGCCTCGATGACCAGGTGGCGCCACCAGATGTCCGCCTCCAGGAACCGCTCAGGGCCCGTGGCAGTGAAGCGCGCCACTTCGCCGAAGCCCACCAGGCCGGCCTCGCGGCGGGTCCAGCACAGAACGTCATCGCGGACCAGATACGGCGGCAGTCCCTCGGGAGCCGAATCTCCATCCAAAGGGACTGTCAGGGTGCGGAGGGTGCTGGTCATGATGGGTCAACACTACTCTGTCGGTACTTGAAGGTACTTGGGTACCAGAGCGCAGCACCACGCCCGGCCGCGCCCGTGGCACGGAGCCTGCTGATCTTTTGAGACAATGACATGGTGAACCGAGCATCCTTGGATAAGCGTCCGGACGAAGTAGCCACGATGTTTGACGACGTCGCACCCAAATACGACGTCGTCAACGATGTCCTCTCGATGGGGCAGACGCGCCGGTGGCGCAAGGTCGTGGTCGAAGCCATGGATGTCCGGGCCGGCCAGCGGGTGCTGGACCTGGCCGCCGGAACGGGAACCTCCAGCGAGCCGTATGCCGATGCCGGCATAAATGTGGTGGCCTGCGATTTCTCCCTCGGCATGCTCAAGGTGGGCAAGCGCCGCCGCCCCGACATCGACTTCATCGCCGGGGACGCCACCAACCTGCCCTTCGCCGACAACACCTTCGACGCCAGCACCATCTCCTTCGGCCTGCGCAATGTCAACGAGCCCAAGAAGGCCCTGGCCGAGATGCTCCGGGTCACCAAGCCGGGCGGCAAGCTGGTCATCGCCGAGTTCTCCCAGCCCGTCGTTCCGCTGTGGCGCACCATGTATACCGAGTACCTCATGCGCGCCCTGCCGGCCATTGCCACCAAGGTCTCGTCCAACCCGGACGCCTACGTGTACCTGGCGGAATCGATCCGCGCCTGGCCGGACCAGGACCACCTCGCCGCCTGGCTGCAGGAATCCGGCTGGCAGGACGTCACCTACCGCAACCTGAGCGGCGGGATCGTGGCCGTACACCGGGCCAACAAGCCGGTCAGCGGCAACGGCTCGGCGGAAGCCATCGCCGCCCACACCGGTCCGGTGGCCAAGCTGCGCCGCAACCTTCCGCGGACCGCGCGCTGACGCTGTGAAAGTACTGATTGTTGGCGCGGGTCCCGCCGGGTCCACCGCCGCGTATTACCTTGCCAAAGCCGGCATCGACGTCACGGTTCTGGAAAAGACCAGCTTCCCGCGCGAAAAAGTGTGCGGCGACGGTCTTACCCCACGGGCTGTCCGTGAAATCCAGAAGCTCGGCCTGCCGCACCCTGAGCAGGACGGCTGGCGCCGGAACAAGGGGCTGCGCCTGCTGGCCGGCGGCCGCACCCTGGAACTGCCGTGGCCCGAGGTCTCCGACTTCCCGCAGTACGGCCTGATCCGCACCCGGCTCGGCTTCGACGAGGAACTGGCCCGCCACGCCCAGGCCGCCGGCGCCACCGTACTGGAACGCCACAGCGTCACCGAGGCGCTGCGCAACGGTGACGGCCGCGTGACCGGGGTGCGCGCTGCGGTCCTTGACGAGTCCGGACGGAAGACGGGGGAGACGCTCGACTTCAGTGCCGACGTCGTGCTTGCCGCTGACGGCAACTCCACGCGCACTGCCGTCTCGCTCGGCATCCAGAAGCGCGACGACCGGCCGCTGGGCGTTGCGGTGCGCACCTATTTCCAGAGTCCGCGGCACGACGACGACTGGATGGAAGGCTGGCTGGAACTTCCAGGCCGCGACGGCAAGCTCCTGCCCGGGTACGGCTGGGTGTTCGGCGTCGGCGACGGCACCTCCAACGTGGGCCTGGGCATCCTCAACTCCTCCAAGGAGTTCGGCAAGCTGGACTACAAGCAGGTGCTCCGCGAGTGGACCGCCGGCATGCCTTCCGAGTGGGGCTTCACGCCCGAAAACCAGGTGGGGGAGATCCGCGGCGCCGCCCTCCCCATGGGCTTCAACCGCACACCGCACTACTCGCCTGGCCTGCTGCTCCTTGGCGACGCCGGCGGCATGGTGTCCCCGTTCAACGGCGAGGGCATCTCCTACGCCATGGAGTCCGCCCGCTTCGCGGCCGAGTTCATCATTGATGCAGCTGGGCGGGTCGCTTCCGGTGGCTGGAACGCGTCCGACGCCGATACCCGCCTCGCGGGGTACGAGGACTATGTGCGTGAACAGTGGGGATCCCACTTCACGCTGGGCCGAGCCTTCGCAACGCTGATCGGCAAGCCTGCCGTCATGAAGCTCGCGCTGCGGACCGGGATGCCCATCCCCGTGCTCATGCGCTTCGTGGTCCGCCTGCTGGCCAACCTGACCGACCCGTCGGCCAAGGGCTTCGAGGACCGCGTGATCCGCGTGCTCGAACTGCTGGTTCCCGCCACGTCCAACACCTCTGCCCTTGCCCCCGCCGGCCCCAAATCAGCGGTTTCCGCAACAAAAAGTTAGGGTTAACCCGTGACCAACTCCGCGAACCACAGCTGGACGCACGCCGGGCACGGCCTGCCGGACTCCGAACCCAGCCTCAACACCACCGCCATCGCCACCGGGCTGCAGCTGCCGGCAGGCTTTGCGGCCATCGCGGAAGACCCCGACCTGGGTCCTGCCATCACCACCAACCTTGCCCGGGTGGAGAAGAAGCTCCGCGAAGCAATCGCCAACTCCGACCCCCTGGCTGACGCAACGTCGCGTCACCTCGTGGAAGCCGGCGGCAAGCGCATCCGCCCCCTGCTGACCCTCCTCTGTGCCCACCTGGGCGACGCCTCCCTGCCCGCGGTGGTGCAGGCCGCCGTCGTGGTTGAACTGACGCACCTTGCCACCCTGTACCACGACGACGTCATGGACTCCGCGCCCTTCCGCCGCGGCGCCCCCACGGCCCACGAGGTCTGGGGCAACTCCGTGGCTGTCCTCACCGGTGACCTCATCTTCGCCCGCGCCTCCATCCTGGTGTCCGAGCTGGGCTCGCGCGCGCTCGGCATCCAGGCCAGGACCTTCGAGCGGCTGTGCCTGGGCCAGCTGCACGAAACCGTCGGGCCCCGCCCGGACGAGGACCCGGTGAAGCACTACCTCTCCGTGATCGCGGACAAGACCGGCTCCCTCGTGGCGGCCTCCGGGCAGTTCGGCGCCATCTTCTCCGGCGCCGACGAGGCTTACGAGCAGGTTCTGGTGGAGTACGGCGAGAAGGTGGGCGTGGCCTTCCAGCTCGCGGACGACGTCATTGACGTGACGGGCGTCAAGGTCAAGTCCGGCAAGTCCCCGGGCACGGACCTGCGCGAAGGCGTTCCCACCCTGCCCGTGCTGCTGCTCCGCAACGCCGCAGCGGGCGGCGACCAGTCCGCCGTCGAACTTCTCAAGCTGATCGACGGCGACCTCTCCTCGGACGAGGCCCTCGCCGAAGCCGTCGCAGGGCTGCGTGAGCACCCGGTCACGGCGGAGTCCTGGGTGGTGGCCCGCGCCTGGGCGGATGACGCCATCGCCGCACTGGCCCCGCTTCCGGAGGGCGTTGTGAAGGCCTCGCTGTCCAGCTTCGCGCGCGCCGTGGTGGACCGCGCCAGCTAGCGTATTGCGGCTTCAGACCCGCCAAGGAAGGCCCGCCCCCAAGGTGCCGGGCCTTCCTTGTTTAACCCGGTCTGCAGAAGCCGGGCCTGCAGATGCGGAACGGCCCCGGTTCTGCGCAGCGTCACGAGTCATACGCTGCGCGGAACCGGGGCCGTCTCTCCGTTCGCATCAAATCCACCGGAGGCATTCAGTGGACCCAAAAACACTCTATGACAGGTTTGTCATATCTGCAAAGTCCTTTGTTAATCGGGGTGTCACACGCTTTTGTAACCCGGTGCCCGCCGTCGTGACCTTCTTTGGCTCAGGAGGGTGGAAGACGCGCCGCAATATGGGGCTTTTGGCAGGTTTCACGCCTCAAAACGGGTCGGGACGGCGGCCCGGCCAATAATTGTCCACATGGCGAAGCCCAGGGCTGCCCGCGGCTCCGGTACTCGGCCACCTTTAAGTCATGGACCTTGAACTCTTCCTTGCCCGCCGCGGCGGTGTGGCCAGGAGAAGCGACATCCTGCGGGCGGGTTTCCAGCGGATCCAGCTGGATGCTTCGGTGGCTGCCGGCCGCCTGTACCGTCCGCAGCGGGGTGTGTACGCAGTGTTTAAGGCGGACCGCGACCTTCTTGCCGCGTTCAGGGCCAACGGGCAGCTGACGTGCGTCTCGGCCGCACGCTTCTATGGTCTGTGGGTCCTTCATCCGCCCCAGGCCCTGCACCTAAGCTGCGGTAACGGTGTGCCGAAGCGGGGAGTGATTGACCACGGGGCGTGCGTTCACGAAGCCACGTTGGCGTACCCCGTGGCTGCGTTGGCGGACGTACTCCTGCACGCGCTGAGATGCCTGCCGGAGCTCGAAGCCCTGGTCATGGTGCAGTCCGCCACCGGCGCAGGACAGATCTCGGTCAGTTTCCTGAGGAAGAAACTCATCGGGAACAGGAACGGCCGTGCCCGCGCGGTGCTGGACCTCCTGATTCCCCGGGCAGATTCCCTCCTGGAGGTGCTGGCGCATACCCATTTCGTTCGTGCGGGCCTCAAGGTGAGAATGCACGTGGACCTCCCGGGCGTGGGGGAGGTGGACTGCCTCGTGGAGGAATGCCTTGCGGTCGAGCTGGATGGATCGAGCCACTTCGAACCCAAGCAGATCAAGAAGGATCACAGAAGAAACAAAGCGGGCATGCTCGGTGGCCACCTGACTTTGCACTATTTCTATGACGACGTGGTCCACCAGCCAAAGGCGATGGTGGAGGAGATCCGCGCCTTGCTGCACCTGTGGGCAACGGGCAGGTTCGCGCCCAACCACTGGTAGGGCAGGACTCCGCCGTCGTGACCCTCTTTGCCGGGCGCAGGGCCGAAATACGCGGACGTTTGCGGCGTGTCACGGCCGCCAGGAGGTCAAACAGGGTCGGGACGGAGGAAGAAACCGAAAAACCTAGTCCTCGTCGTTGAAGGCCCAGTCGAACATGTCGAAGACGAACTCCGAGAACGTGCCTTCCTCGCTCTTCCACTGCCCGCGGACGTTGTTCCGGCGGTACACAATGGGGTCCGGGATGCTGAGGTCGCCCACGCGGAAGCCCCAGGTGAAGTTCTCTTCCTCGTCCTCGAGGAACATGAGGAAGCCTTCGTCATCCACTTCGAGTTCCTCGGGATCCCAGAAGTAGTGGTAGGCCTCCATGAGGTCCTCACAGCCGCCGATCGCGAGGTAGAACTCGCGCAGCACCAGGGGGATGGTGAATTGGTGGTCGGCGAGCTCCGCGTCCAGTTCGTCGGCGGTCAGCCCGTCCTCTTCCTGCCATTCGTCTTCGAGATACTTCGGGACCAGCGCGCGGAACTTCTCGAGGAACATGTCAGTCATGGCATTTATCCTAGCTAATCCCGGGGCCGTGAATTTCCGGGTTCCAGGCCCAGCCGGTACCACCCGCGGACCGCCAGCGGAATGCGCCAGGAAAGGCGCCACGCCACCACCCGGAAAGTGAAGGCCAAGGCCGCCACAACGCATGCCGTGATCGGATTGAACGCGTCCAGCTCCCACAAGATCGCAGTGAGGGCGGCACCCAGGAAGGCCGGCAGTGCGTAGAGGTCCCGGGCATCGAAGAGCCGGGGCACCTCGTTGGCTGTAATGTCCCGCAGCAGGCCGCCGCCCACCGCCGTCGTTACCCCGAGCAGTACCGCGGAGATGGGGTTCATTCCAAATGACAGCGCCTTCAGTGTCCCGGTGATGCAGAACAGGGCCAGCCCGGCGGCGTCGAACAGCGTGAGGAGCGAGGTGTAGCGCTGCACGCTGGAGAACAGGAAGTAGACCAGCCCGGTGGCCAGCAGCGGCGGCACCAGATACGCCGGGTTGCTGAACACCGCGGGCGGGCCGGCGCTGAGGATGATGTCGCGGATCACACCGCCGCCCAGCGAGACCAGGGAGGCGAGCAGCAGGGATCCGAGGAGGTCGAATTGCTTCCGCGCAGCGAGCAGCGATCCGGACACCGCGAAAAAGAAGATGCCCGCCAGGTCCAGCCATGCCAGGGCGATGTCAAAAGAGAATGTCATGGAGCGTCCCGGCAAACTTCAGGGGGCGGACAGTGCAGCTCCAACGTTACGCTAGCCCCTATGAATAGCCCGATCATGATCGCCTGTGCCCATGGGACCTCCAACGCGCAGGGAGCTGCCGAGGTCAACGCGCTCCGCGACGCCATTGCCGCGCTGCGCCCGGGGCTCGACGTCCGGGAGGCGTACGTGGACGTCCAGCAGCCCGATCTGGTGGACGTGGTCGCCGGGCTTCCCGCGGATACTGTCGCCGGGCTTCCTGCGGACACGGCAGCGTCCGACGGCGGTGCTGCCGCCACCTCTGGTGCTGCACTCCAGGCCGCAGCACCCCAAACCGCCGGTGGGCAGGGCGCCGCCGGCGCCTCCGCCGTCGTCGTTCCTCTGCTGCTCAGCGTGGGCTACCACGTGAAGGTGGACATCGCCAAGGCCGTGAAGAGCCGGCCGGGCACGGTGGCCGCGGCGCCGCTGGGGCCGGACCCGCGCCTCGCCGCCCTGCTGGACCAGCGGCTGCGGGAGGCCGGGGTTACGGACAATGACGCGATCGTGCTCGCCGCCGCTGGCTCGTCCAATCCGAACGCAGCGCTCAGCGTCGAGGAGCTGGCCGGACAGCTGCAGGCGCTGCGCTCCAACCGGATCGTCCCGGCGTACGGTGCCTCGGCCAAGCCGTCCGTCCCCGAAGCCGTGGCCATGCTCCGCGAGGAGGCCGCGGGCGGCGCCGGGGCAGGGGAGTCGGCAGGGGGCGTGAGCGTTGGCGGCCGCGTGGTGATTGCCTCGTACCTCCTGGCGCCGGGCTTCTTCCACGACCAGCTCGCCAAGGCCGGGGCGGACCTGGTGACCGAGCCGCTGCTGCCTTCGCCGGTGCTCGCCGAGATCGCGCTGGAGCGGTACGACGCCGCCCTGGCGGCCTACGCCGTCACCTCTTAGAGCGGCCCTGAAACGGACGCCGCCCGAAGCACAGCCAGGCCCCGCCGTTCAAGGCCTCCCGGCGAGTCATGACGAAATGTTTCTTTAGGTGACTTAGCATTTCCGGGCCTTTGTGACGTGTTTCGGCGCGGCTCTACAGTCGATGCATGACTGATACAGCTCTAGCCGGAGCGTCCACGGACAAGCCCGCGCGCCCCGCCCGTGCCTCCCGCCCCGCCGCCAAGCCTCACGGCCAGTGGAAGGTGGACGGACCCACCCCGCTTAACGCCAACGAAACCTGGAAGCAGGAAGACGACGGCCTCAACGTCCGCGAGCGTATCGAGTCCATCTACGCCAAGGAAGGCTTCGACGCCATCCCCGGCCAGGACCTGCACGGCCGCTTCCGCTGGTGGGGCCTGTACACCCAGCGCAAGCAGGGGATCGACGGCGGCAAGACCGCAACGCTTGAGCCGCACGAGCTCGAAGACAAGTACTTCATGCTCCGCGTCCGGATCGACGGCGGTGCGCTGACCACCGAGCAGCTGCGCGTCATCGGCCAGATCTCCGTGGACTTCGCCCGGGACTCGGCCGACCTGACCGACCGCCAGAACATCCAGCTGCACTGGATCCGCGTGGAGGACATCCCCGAGATCTGGCGCCGCCTGGAGAGCAACGGCCTGTCCACCACCGAGGCATGCGGCGACGTTCCGCGTGTCATCCTCGGTTCGCCCGTGGCAGGCATCGCCAAGGACGAGATCATCGACCCCACCCCGCTCATCGCAGAGCTGGGGGAGCGGTTCATCGGCAACCCGCTGCTGTCCAACCTGCCGCGCAAGTACAAGACCGCCATCACCGGCCACCCCAGCCAGGACGTGGTGCACGAGATCAACGACTGCGCCCTGGTCGGCGTCCGCCACCCCGAACTCGGCGTGGGCTACGACCTGTGGGTAGGCGGTGCCCTCTCCACCAACCCGATGCTGGGCAAGCGCCTTGGCGCCTTCGTCACGCCCGAGCAGGCCGCGGATGTGTGGCTGGGTGTCACCAGCATCTTCCGCGACTACGGTTACCGCCGCATGCGCACCAAGGCCCGCCTGAAGTTCCTGCTGGCCGACTGGGGACCGGAGAAGTTCCGCCAGATCCTCGAGGACGAATACCTCGGCTACAAGCTGGCCGACGGCCCCGCCGCACCCAAGCCGTCCACGCCGGGCGACCACGTGGGCGTGCACGAGCAGAAGGACGGCAAGTTCTTCATCGGCGCCACCCCCATTGCCGGCCGCCTGTCCGGCTCGCAGCTGGTGAAGCTCGCGGACACCATCGAGGCCAGCGGTTCCCGCCGCCTGCGCACCACCCCGCACCAGAAGCTCGTGGTGCTGGACGTCCCCAAGGACGAGGTGGAACCGCTCGTGGCCGGGCTGGACGCCCTGGGCCTGTCCGCCCGCCCGTCCGTGTTCCGCCGCGGCACCATCGCCTGCACCGGCATCGAGTACTGCAAGCTGGCCATCGTGGAGACCAAGGTCACCGCGGCCACTGCCGTTGCCGAGCTGGAGCGCCGCCTCGCTGACCTGGCGGACAGCGGCCAGCTCCCGCAGGCACTGTCCTTGCACATCAACGGCTGCCCCAACTCCTGCGCCCGCATCCAGACCGCGGACATCGGGCTCAAGGGCATGATGCTTCCCACGCCCGACGGCGACCCCAGCCCCGGTTTCCAGGTCCACCTGGGCGGCGGGCTGGCTTCCACCGAACGTGACGAGGCCGGCCTGGGACGCACAGTCCGCGGCCTGAAGGTCTACGTCGCCGACCTGCCCGACTACGTCGAACGTGTTGTCCGCCGGTTCGTCGCCGACCGCGCCGAAGGCCAGACCTTCGCCGAGTGGGCGCACGCAGCAGACGAGGAGGCACTGCAGTGACGAACGTCCAGGTCAAGCGCTCCAATGAGGAGCTGAAGGCCCTCGCCGAGGCCGGTGCTGCCGAGCTCGGCTGGGACGCCCCGGCCCGCGACGTCATCGCCTGGGTCGAGCGCAACTTCGACATGCCCGCCGTCGCCGTTGCCTGCTCCATGGCCGACGCCGTCCTGCCGGCGCTGGTCGCGGACCAGCTTCCCGGCGTCGACGTCCTGTTCCTGGAGACCGGCTACCACTTCCCGGAGACGTACGCCACGCGCGACGAGGTGGCCGCGAACCTCCGCGTCAACGTGGTGGACGTGCTTCCCGAGAACACCGTGGAGCAGCAGGACCGCCTGCTGGGCAAGGACCTCTTCGCCCGCGACGCCGCCCAGTGCTGCGCCCTCCGCAAGGTGGCCCCGCTGCAGCGCACCCTGGCCGGGTACGAACTCTGGTTCACCGGCGTCCGCCGCGACGAGGCCCCCACGCGCACCAACACCCCGCTGGTGTCCTGGGACGAAAAGAACGGTCTGGTCAAGGTCAACCCGATGGCCGCGTGGACGTTTGACCAGCTGGTCCAGTACTCCGACGACAACCTCCTGCCCGTCAACCCGCTCCTGTCCCAGGGCTACCCGTCCATCGGTTGCCAGCCCTGCACCCGCAAGGTGGCTCCCGGCGAGGACCCCCGCGCCGGCCGCTGGGCAGGAACCAACAAGACAGAATGCGGACTACACGTATGAGCACTTTCCTGACTGAGGAGTCCACCCTGGTGACCGACGCCGCTGAATCCACGCGCCTCTCCAGCCTGGACACCCTCGAATCCGAAGCGATCCATATCATCCGCGAGGTTGTCGCCGAGTTCGAGAAGCCGGCGCTGCTGTTCTCCGGCGGCAAGGACTCTGTGGTCATGCTGCACCTGGCCACCAAGGCGTTCTGGCCCGGCAAGGTGCCCTTCCCCGTGCTGCACGTGGACACCGGCCACAACTTCCCCGAGGTCATCGACTTCCGCGACCGGACGGTGGAGCGGCTGGGACTGAAGCTCGTCGTCGGCTCCGTCCAGGAGTTCATCGACCGCGGCGAGCTGGCGGAGCGTGCCGACGGCACCCGCAACCCGCTGCAGACCGTCCCGCTGCTGGACGCCATCCAGTCCAACAAGTTCGACGCCGTCTTCGGCGGCGGCCGCCGGGACGAGGACAAGGCCCGCGCCAAGGAGCGCATCCTGAGCCTGCGCGACGAGTTCGGCCAGTGGGACCCGCGCAACCAGCGCCCCGAACTGTGGAACCTGTACAACGGCCGCCACACCGTGGGCCAGCACGTGCGCGCGTTCCCCATCAGCAACTGGACCGAGCTGGATGTGTGGCGCTACATCGAGCGCGAAAGCATCGAACTTCCGGGTCTGTACTACGCCCACGACCGCGAGGTTTTCGCCCGCGACGGCATGTGGCGTGCGGTGGGCGAGGTTTCCCAGCCGCTGCCGCATGAGGAAGTCGTCACCAAGACCGTCCGCTACCGGACCGTCGGTGACATGTCCTGCACCGGCGCCGTTGAGTCGGCTGCCGCCACCGTGCGCGACGTCGTGATCGAAGTTGCCGCCTCCACCATCACTGAACGTGGCGCCACCCGTGCGGATGACCGCATCTCCGAGGCCGCCATGGAAGACCGCAAGAAGGACGGCTACTTCTAATGACTACCGACATTGACACCGCCCGCGCCGCGGCGCTCCTGGACGAGGCTCCGCTCGCTTCCGCTTCGCTGTTCCGCTTTGCCACCGCCGGATCGGTCGACGACGGGAAGTCCACTCTGGTGGGCCGCCTCCTGCACGACTCCAAGGCCATCCTCGCCGACCAGCTCGAGGCCGTTGCCCGCACCTCCTCGGACCGCGGCTTCGGCGGCGACAAGGGCGGCATCGACCTGGCACTGCTGACCGACGGCCTGCGTGCCGAGCGCGAGCAGGGCATCACCATCGACGTGGCTTACCGCTACTTCGCCACGGACCGCCGCAGCTTCATCCTCGCGGACTGCCCCGGGCACGTGCAGTACACCAAGAACACGGTGACCGGCGCGTCTACCGCGGATGCCGTCGTCGTACTCATTGACGCCCGCAAGGGTGTCCTGGAGCAGACCCGCCGGCACCTCTCCGTGCTGCAGCTGCTGCGCGTGGCCCACGTGATCGTTGCCGTGAACAAGATCGACCTCGTGGACTTCAGCGAGTCCGTCTTCCGCGAGATCGAGGCCGACGTGCAGCAGGTGGGCCGCGAGCTGGGCCTCGGCTCCGATGGCATTTCCGACCTGCTGGTGGTTCCGGTTTCCGCGCTCGACGGCGACAACGTGGTGGAGCGCTCGGAGCGCACCCCCTGGTACGCCGGGCCGGCGCTGCTCGAGGTGCTTGAGACGCTGCCCGCCGCCGACGAGCTGGAAAGCCACCTGGAGAGCTTCCGCTTCCCCGTGCAGCTGGTCATCCGGCCGCAGGGTGCGCTGGCGCCGGACGCCGTTGCCGCCGGGCTCGACGTCGAGGCGTACCGCGACTACCGCGCCTACGCCGGTCAGATCACCGAGGGCTCCGTGAAGGTGGGGGACCAGGTCAGCGTGCTGACCCCCGGCCAGGACCCGCGCACCACCACGGTCACGGGCATCGACTTCGCCGGTGCCTCGCTGGAGGAAGCCTCGGCTCCGCAGTCCGTGGCGATCCGTCTGGCCGACGAGTTCGACGTCGCCCGCGGTGACACCATCGCCGCCGCCGGCACCGTCCGCGAATCCTCGGCCGACCTGTACGCACAGCTGTGCTGGCTGTCCCCGAAGCCGCTCCGCGAGGGCGCCAAGGTCCTGGTCAAGCACGGCACCCGCACCGTTCAGGCCCTGGTCCGCAGCGTCAGCGGCAAGCTGGACCTGGCCACGTTCAACCTCGAGGGTGCCTCCAGCCTGGAGCTCAACGACATCGGGCACGCGCAGCTCCGGCTCGCCGCCCCGCTGCCGCTCGAGAACTACCTGCACCACCGGCGCACGGGCGCGTTCCTGGTGATCGACCCGATCGACGGCAACACCCTCGCCGCCGGCCTGGTCAAGGACCACCCGGGCGACCACGAGGACGAGCGCTACAGCATCTGATTCCGCGAACCCGCCGGAATGCCACGAGGCCGCCGTATCCGTACGGCGGCCTCGCTGCATTCCGGCGGGTTCGGCGGTTAAAGGGCTGCGGTTAAAGCGCCGCGTCGCCTTCCAGGATCGACTTGAGCTTTTGCAGGTCCTTGCGGGTCGCCCTGCGGATCATCGGCGGCATAAGCAAACCTGCGAGCTTCGAGAACCCGGACGGCTGGCCGCTGTTGCCCAGCGTCATCCGGGTTCCACCGCTGATTTCCGCCCAGGTGTAGGTTGTCTGCATCGGAAAGGGCCCCTGGGCGGTGCGCATCACGAGCTTCTCGCCCGGGACGTACTCGACGAATTCGTAGGTGTAGTTCAGGTCCCGGCCCATGAACTTGGCGGTGAAGGCCACCTTGGATCCGACGTCGATCGGTCCGGCCGACAGGCGCTGGGCAGAGTGGATGTTGTCGTACCATTCCGGGGCGTTGTCGGGGTTCGCGGCGTACTCCGCCACCTCTTCCCGCGGCCGCCGGATGAGGATCTCGGTTTCGACGTTCACCATGCTTGCATCTCCTTCGTGGGGACTGGTCCTTGTGCGAGGCCCGGGGTTTAGCCTTGAACCTACGTTAGTCCCCGCTGATCCAGTAGGAGGCGCAGCATGGAAACCATCACCGGCCGGCTCATCAACTGGGCGTCAATCCTGGACGACAAAACCCGCGAGCAGGCCCTGACCACGTCCCGCCTGCCCTTCATCTACCCCCATCTGGCGCTGATGCCGGATGCACATCTGGGCAAGGGCGCAACGGTGGGATCCGTCATCCCGACGCTGGGCGCGATCATTCCGGCCGCCGTCGGGGTGGACATCGGGTGCGGCATGATCGCGGTGCGGACCCAGTACACCCTCAAGGACCTCCCGCGGGACCGGAAGCCGCTGCGTGAGGGGATCGAGCGCGCCATCCCGCTGTCCGCCGGCCACAACAACCGGAAGGTGACGGCCACTGCGGAGCCACGCATCGCCGAACTGCACCGGCGCGCCGAAAAGGCCGGCTTCAACCCTGCGCAGTACGTGGCGAAGTGGGAGCTGCAGCTTGGCTCGCTTGGCTCCGGAAACCACTTCATCGAGGTCTGCAAGGACGAGACCGACGCCGTCTGGCTGTTCCTGCATTCCGGCTCCAGAGGCGTCGGCAACAAGATCGCCCAGCACCACATCCGGGTGGCGCAGGGCGTGGCCCGCGACAAACGGATCACGCTGGAAGACCCGGACCTCGCCTACCTGGAGGAGGGCACGCCGGAGTTCACGCGTTACATCAAGGAGCTCCGGTGGGCCCAGCACTTCGCCCTCCTGAACCGCGAGGAGATGATGGACCGCGTCATCCGCCAGTTCAGTGACTGGGTCGGCGGAACGGTCAAGGAGACGGAGCGGATCAACTGCCACCACAACTTCACCCAGCAGGAAACGCATTACGGAAAATCGGTCTGGGTGTCGCGCAAGGGCGCCATCAAGGCGGAAGCGGGTGATCCCGGCCTGATTCCGGGGTCCATGGGGACGGCGTCCTATGTGGTGGAAGGGCTTGGCAACACCGCCTCCCTGAACTCCTCGCCGCACGGTGCCGGCCGGGAGTATTCGCGCAACGCCGCACGCAAGGCCTTCTCGCTGGCCCAGCTGAAGGAAGCCATGCACGGCATCGAGTTCCGGGCCACGGAAGCGTTCATCGACGAGATCCCGGCAGCCTACAAGCCCATAGACCAGGTGATGCACGACGCCGCAGACCTGGTGAAGGTGCGGCACCGGTTGCGTCAGCTCGTCAATGTCAAGGGGGATTAGCCCGCGAAACGTAGTGGGGGCACCAGCACGCTGTTTTTTGTGGCCGAATGTGACGTTGCATGAACCTGCGTGACCCCGGGTTTCCGCTTCATTGAACCCCGTTTAGGCGAGTCCCTATGGTGAATCCATGAGTACTCCCAGGCCGGGCATGACCCGCATTGTGGCCGGCGAAAGCCAGACGCCCAAGCGCCGCCGTGCCCTGGAAGTCGCGCTGGCCGTCGGCCTCGTCCTGCTGATCAGCGTGGGAGCCGTTGTTGCGTCAGCTGTGGCCCGGGATTCCAACGCCCTGGCCGCCCCCAACGCCGCGGCCGCCCCGGCGGACGAGCTGAAGCTGGGCTACTTCGGTAACATCACGCACGCCCCGGCGCTGGTCGGCGTCAAACAGGGTCTCATTGCGAAGAGCCTGGGCGAGACCAGGCTGAGCACGCAGGTGTTCAACGCCGGCCCGGCCGCGATCGAGGCGCTGAACGCCGGTGCGATTGACGCCACCTACATTGGCCCGAACCCGGCCATCAACTCCTTCGTCAAGAGCAAGGGTGAATCCGTCAGCATCATCGCCGGCGCAGCGTCAGGCGGTGCGCAGCTGGTGGTTAAGCCGGAGATCAAGAGCGCGGCTGACTTGAAAGGCAAGACCCTGGCTTCCCCGCAGCTGGGCGGCACCCAGGACGTGGCGCTGCGCGCCTGGCTGGGCGAGCAGGGCTATGAAACCACTCCCGACGGCGGCGGGGACGTTGCGATCAACCCCACCGAAAACGCGCAGACCCTGAAGCTGTTCCAGGACGGCAAGCTCGACGGCGCGTGGCTGCCCGAGCCTTGGGCCTCCCGCCTGGTGCTGCAGGCCGGGGCGAAGGTCCTGGTGGACGAGAAGGACCTGTGGGACGGGTCGCTGACGGGCAAGCCGGGTGAGTTCCCCACCACGATCCTGATCGTGAACAGGAAGTTCGCCGCCGAACACCCGCAGACTGTGGAGGCCCTCCTCAAGGGCCATGTGGACGCGGTGAAGTGGCTCAACGACACCCCCTCCGCAGAGAAGGCCGCCGTCATCAATGCCGCCCTCAAACAGGATGCCGGCAAGGCACTGGCGCAGAACGTCATCGACCGCTCGCTGAAGAACATCGTGTTCACGGTGGACCCGCTGGCCGGAACGTACCAGAAGCTGCTGCAGGACGGCGTCGATGCCGGCACCACCAAGCAGGCCGACCTCAACGGCCTCTTCGACCTCCGGGCGCTGAACGCAGCGTCCACGGAAAAAAGCTCGGCAGCAGGGCTGGGCCGGGACTAGCCCGGCCGCACTGCAACCGCCGCACGTAACGCACACGAACAAAGGACGGGACCATGCCAGTCGTACTGGAGAACCTGGGCAAGCGCTTCGGCGAAGGCGCCCCGGTGCTGGACGACGTCAACGCCACCATCGGCAAGGGCGAGTTCGTTGCCCTCCTCGGTGCGTCCGGCTGTGGCAAGTCCACCCTGCTGAACATCATGGCGGGACTGGAGCTCCCGACGTCGGGCGCCCTTGAGGTGCCCAGCGACGGCGCCGCCTTCATGTTCCAGGACTCGGCACTGTTCCCGTGGCTCACTGCGCGCGAGAACGTCGAGCTGGCGCTGAAGCTGCGCGGCGTGGGCAAGGCCGAGCGGCGGGTGAAGGCCGCCGAACTGCTGGACCTGGTCCACCTGGGCGAGGCGGCGGACCGCCGCCCGCACGAGCTGTCCGGCGGCATGCGCCAGCGTGTGGCCCTGGCCCGCTCGCTCGCGCAGGACCGCCAGCTGCTCCTCATGGATGAGCCGTTCGCCGCCCTCGACGCCATCACCCGCGACCTGCTGCACGACGAACTTGAGCGCATCTGGAAGGAAACCGGACGCACCATCGTCTTTGTGACCCACAACGTCCGCGAGGCGGTCCGGCTCGGCCAGCGCGTCCTGCTGCTGTCCTCCCGGCCCGGCCGCGTGGTGCAGGAATGGGAAGTCACCGAAGAACACCGTACCGACGCCGGTCTTGCCGGACAGCTGACCGGGGTTATCACCGCCCGGCTGCGAGAGGAGATCCGCCGCCATGCCAAGTAACTCATCTCCCGTGGCTGAACCCGTCGAGACACCGGTGGCCGAGCCTGTCGAGGCATCCGGCGCTGCGTCCTCGTCTACGGGTGAAAAGGTGCATGCTGCGCTGACCCGGTCGTCCACGGGCTCGGCCGACCTGCGTGAGCTGGAGTCCGGGCTTGATTCCCTGCAGTCCGATGCCGTCCGGAAGGCACGCGTGGACTGGAGCCGGATCCTGCTGCCGGTTGCCGCCGTCGTGGTCCTCATCATCATCTGGCAGTTCTATGTGTCGCTTGGCCTCAAGCGCCGCGACCAGGTGCCCGGCCCCATGGATGTGCTTGAGCAGTTCGGCACGCTGTGGGCTGAGGGGTCACTGCAGGAAGCTGTCTGGACCTCGCTGCAGCGGGGGCTCCTGGGATTCCTGATCAGCGTCGCGATCGCCACGCCGATCGGTCTGCTCCTGGCCCAGGTGGCGCCGCTGCGCAGGGCGTTCGGCCCGCTGATTTCGGGGCTGCAGGTCCTGCCCTCGGTCGCCTGGGTCCCCGCGGCCATCATCTGGTTCGGCCTCACCGACGCCACGGTGTACTTCGTGGTGTTCATGGGCGCGATCCCTTCCATCATTAACGGCCTGATCTCCGGCGTGGACCAGATCCCGCCGCAGTACCGCAGCGTGGGCACCGTCCTCGGCGCTTCACGGCTGCAGATGGCCGTGCAGATCATCCTGCCCGCGGCGCTGCCCGGGTACCTCAGCGGCCTCAAGCAGGGCTGGGCGTTCTCCTGGCGTTCGCTCATGGCCGCGGAAATCATCGCGGTGGGCGGCACCATCGGCTTCGGCCTCGGCTCCATGCTGAACCAGGGCCGCGACCTCGCCGACATGACCATCGTGATGTCCGCGATCCTCCTGATCCTGGCCGTGGGCATCCTCATCGAGCTGCTGGTGTTCGCCCCGATCGAGAAGCGCCTTCTCCAGCGCCGCGGCCTCCTGGCAGGCAGCACACGCTGACCCTCCGCACTGAACCCGAAAGCCCGACGGCGAATCCCGCCGTCGGGCTTTTTGCTGCCCGGCTGCCGGGCGAAGCTGGGGCACTTAGCTTTGGGCCCCCTGGACGCCAACAATTCATCCCAATGTGACGCAGCGTTACCTTGCGTGAACTGGTGTTTCCGCGCCGTTGGCCGGGTCCGTAACACGGCCCTACCGTTGATTCATGGCAATTCAGGACATTTACCCCACGGCGCTGCGCCTCCTCGGCCGCCCCGTGCTGGTGGTGGGCGGCGGACGCGTTGCTGCGCGCCGCGCGAAGGGCCTGCTCGACGCCGGTGCCCGCGTCACCGTGGTCGCCCCCGAGGCCACCGCCCCGCTCCGCGAACTTGCCGACGCCGGCCTGCTCACCTGGGAGCCCCGCACCTACCGCTCGGAGGATGTCGACGGCGTCTGGTTCGTCCAGACCGCCACCGGCGATCCCGCCGTCGACACCCGTGTAGCCGCCGACGCCGAAGCGCAGCGCGTCTGGTGCGTCAATGCTTCCGACCACGAGTCGTCCGCCGCCTGGACGCCGGCCGTCGCTGAAGTGGACGACGTCAAGATCGCCGTCAACGCCGGGGGAGACCCGCGCCGTGCGATGGCCCTGCGCGACGCCGTCGCCACCGCCCTGGAATCCGGCGACCTGCCGCTCCGCCGCCGCCGTGCCCACCGCGGATCAGTTGCCCTCGTGGGCGGCGGCCCCGGCGATACCGGCCTCATCACCGTCCGCGGCCGCCGGCTGCTCGGCCAGGCCGACGTCGTGGTTGCCGACCGCCTCGGCCCGCGGGAACTGCTCAATGAGCTTGCCCCTGACGTTCGCGTCATCGAGGTCGGCAAGACCCCCGGCCACCACCCCGTCCCGCAGGCGGAGATCAACCGGATCCTCGTCGAAGAGGCGCTGCAGGGCCACCGAGTTGTCCGGCTCAAGGGCGGCGACCCCTACGTCCTCGGCCGCGGCGGCGAGGAAGCGGAATTCTGCCGCCAGCACGGCGTCGAGGTTGAAGTTGTTTCCGGCGTGACGTCGGCGATCTCCGTCCCCGCCGCCGCCGGCATCCCGGTCACGCACCGCGGCCTGGCCAAGGGCTTCAGCGTGGTCACCGGCCACGAGGAACTGTCCGAGGTGCCGGCCCGTCCCGATCACACGATTGTCCTGCTCATGGGCGTCGGCCAGCTGCGCGAGTCCGCGTCCGCCCTCGGCAAAGCCGGTCTGCCCGCTGACACGCCAGTTGGTATCGTGGAGAACGGCTACCTGCCGGACCAGCGCGTCACGATCGGCACCCTCGGCACCATTGCCGACCAGGCCGAGGCCGCCGGCGTCGCCAATCCTGCAGTGATCGTCATCGGTGACGTTGTCCGCGTCAGCCCTTTCGCGCCGTCGCACTTCAAAACCGCTGACTACAGCACCACCAGCCCCAACAAGCCCCGCACAAGCACCACCCGCGTTCTCACCCCCTGAAACCCATCGATTGCTCCATAACTGCCCTTATGAAGGTTCAAAAGGGCGTCTACGGAGCAACCGATGCAGAAGAAAAGGAACACAGCCGTGTCAACCAGCACCACCGTAGGAACCGCCGCCCGCCCGTTGCGCGTGGCCGTCATCGGCTCCGGCCCGGCCGGCGTCTACGCAGCGGACATCCTCACCAAGAGCGAGGCCGTCAAGAGCGGCGAGCTGACCGTGAGCATCGACCTCTTTGACCGCTACCCGGCGCCCTACGGACTGATCCGCTACGGTGTGGCCCCGGACCACCCGCGCATCAAGGGCATCGTCAACGCCCTGCACAAGGTCCTGGACCGCGGCGATATCCGCTTCTTTGGCAACGTGGACTACGGCACAGACCTCTCCATCGAGGACCTGCGCGCACACTACGACGCCGTCATCTTCGCCACCGGCGCCATCAAGGACGCCGACCTGAACATCCCGGGCATCGAACTCGAGGGCTCCTTCGGCGGCGCCGACTTCGTGTCCTGGTACGACGGGCACCCGGACGTTTCCCGCGAATGGCCGCTGGATGCCAAGGAAATCGCCGTGATCGGCAACGGCAACGTGGCCCTCGACGTGGCCCGCGTCCTCTCCAAGCACGCCGACGACCTGCTGGTCTCCGAGATCCCGGACAACGTCTACGCCGGCCTGAAGGCATCGCCCGTCACCGACGTCCACGTCTTCGGCCGCCGCGGCCCCGCCCAGGTCAAGTTCACCCCGCTGGAGCTGCGCGAACTGTCCCACTCCAAGGACGTGGACATCATCCTGTACCCGGAGGACTTCGAGTTCGACGAGGAATCCGACCGCCAGATCCAGACCAACAACCAGACCAAGACCATGGTTGGAACGCTCACCAACTGGATCGCCGAGCAGCCCGAGGACGTCTCCGAGCTCAAGGCTTCCCGCCGCCTGCACCTGCACTTCCTGCACAGCCCGGTGGAGATTTACGACGACGCCGAGAACCCCGGGCGCGTCAGCGGCATGAAGTTTGAACGCACCGAGCTGGACGGCACGGGCAACGCCCGCGGCACCGGCGAGTACGTTGACTACCCGGTCCAGGCCGTCTACCGCGCCATCGGCTACTTCGGTTCCGCCCTGCCGGAAATCGAGTTCGACCACAAGAAGGGCGTCATTCCCAACGCCGGCGGCCGCGTCCTGGACGCCTCCGGCGAGCACGTCCCCGGCGTCTACGCCACCGGCTGGATCAAGCGCGGCCCGGTCGGCCTCATCGGCCACACCAAGGGTGACGCCCTCGAGACCGTGACGTTCCTGCTGGAAGACCGCGAGAACCTGCCGGTTGCCGAGGCACCTGCTGCTGACGCCGTCGTCGAACTGCTCGAAAGCCGCGGCGTGGAATACACCACCTGGGAAGGCTGGCTGGCACTGGACGCCCACGAACTTGCCCTCGGCGCCGAGGCCACCGCTGCCGGCGGCTCGCATGGGGTTGAGGTTGTGCGTGAGCGCATCAAGGTGGTGCCGCGCGAGGACATGGTCGCCATCTCCCGCGACGGAATCGCCGCCAGCGTCTAGCACCTAACTACCACGAATGTGGGCCCGCATCCTTGGATGCGGGCCCACATTGCCTTAAGTCCCCGCGCCGCCGGCGGCCATGAGCTCCAGGCGCTGCAGGGTTTCCTTGTTGCGCACCGTGATGAGCGGATCCCGCAGTGCCTTGGGAACAGCCAAGCCGGGGCCGCGGACCGCGTCCTCGGCCATGGTCACCCGGCACTGCTCGCCGAGGTCTTCTAAGGTGATGACCACCTTGGCCTCCCCGAGGGGCCAGCCCCGCGCGATCAGCTCCAGCCGCCGCTCAGGTTCCACTGCCGTCACCTTCGTTGAATCGTCGATGAGCAGCGGCCAGGCACCCACCGAGTGGTGGAGCCGGGTATCGACCTGCGGCCAGTGCGCATCCACGTCGCGGATACGTGAGGCACCGACCACCCAGCCCGAATAGAGCCAGCCGTCCGCTATCACCCGCCAGACTGCCGATGCCGGTGAATTGAAGACCTGCGTGACGGTTGACATGCTGTTCCTTTCGTCGGCCGAACCCCGACGCCGGACGGCGGAGTTCAGGTCTGTGGAGCCGGCGGGTTCCGGTGCACCAACCATGCGGGCAGCGGGGCGCCGGGCGGCACGGTAGGAGCGCTCCCGGAGCCGGCGCGTCCAGGCATACGTTCCCGCCCCGGGCAGGGGGTGCTTCAGTGGATCGAAGCGGATGGGCGTGTCCGCCCTGGCCGTGCCGCCGGAGGCCGCGGCTGCGCTTTCAGGAACAGCGGCCCTCAGGTGCAGTACGCCGGCCTGCACCCACCGGCCTGCCGGCGTGGCGTATGACAGCGCCAGGGTCCAGTCTCCGGTGGCCAGCGATTCCCTGAAGTTACCGCCGGTGTCTGCCCTCCCGGTCGCGCGCGGGGGCAGGGACAGCGTGCGCAGCCCCAGAAGGACGGGGCCCTTGGCCCCCCGGTACGGCATCAGCGTGGTGAACCTGGCGGTGCCGACATCCAGCTTGGGCACCAGCATGAACCGGGCCGGCACACCCCAGCCGGTCGAGGCGAACAGGACGTCGCCGACGTCGGCACTGTCGCCAAAGGCATCAAGGTCACCGGCGCCGGAAGCGCCGGAAGTACCGGAAGCACCCGAAGTCCGCAGCGCCAGGCCCAGAATGTCCGGCAGCGATTCCGGAAGGCCTACAGAGCGAGAGAACCGTCCGCGCACCCGGTACGTTGCGGCGTCGTCGAGCCATGAGATCCCGCTGGCTGCCGGGAGCCCCGCGGCAGCGCGGCCCGCGGCGCCGGTGAGCGTCAGCTCCCCAACCAGGCTGATGCCCCGCGGATGGATCGGCCGTCCGGGGCGCACTGCTTTGAGGCTCCGGAAAACGGCGGCAAGGCCGCGGCCGGCGAGGTCTGCCGCCCGGTTGGATGTGCGGTTGGGCGCGCCGCCCGGGTCACCGCTGAACCGTCTACTCATGCGTCGTCCTCCCAAAGCCAGAGCTTTCCCGTAGCTACATCCTGCCGAACTTTGACCGGACCAGGGCGAAAATTCCGTAGCAAATAAAGCCGGCCCCGATCGCGAACAGCAGGTAGGGGCCGTATTCGTGGTCGCGCAGCGCCTTCAGGCTGCCGTCGAGGCCGGTGGATTCCTCGGGGCTGCGCTTGGCGGCCGCGATGGCGAAAAGGAGCCCGGTGAGGAACAACGCGATGCCTTTGGCCACGTGTCCGGTTACACCAAGGGAGTCGATGAGTTTGCCCCGGCGGCTGCCGTCAAAGTGGAGCTCCTCCTTGAACCGGCGCCGGACGCCCTTCACCACGAAGTAGATGCCCACACCGATCACTGTCAGGCCCAGTGCACTGAGGATCACTCCGCCGAACGGATTGCTGAGCAGGGCTGCGCTCACGTCCCGCGTGGACTCGCCGGAATCACCGCGAAGCCCCACTGCAAAGCCGGCGAAACTCAGCCCGACGCTGCCGTACGCGATCGCGAGGAAGCCGGACGAAATCAGCTTCCCGATCCGTTCCTTGCGGGGCAGGTGGCGGGCCCGGAGAGTGGCCTCGCTCAGCTGCCAGAGGGAAAGCCCGGCGCATCCCACCATGCATGCCCACATGAGTGCCGGCCCCCAGGGGTTGGCGGCCAGCTGTTCGATGGCGCCGGTGGGGTCGGCCTCCCCGGGATGACCGAAGGCCAGGGCAATCGCGATGGCGCCGACAATGATGTGCAGCAGGGCCATGACAGCGAAACCGGAGCGCGCGACGACGTCGAGCGCCTTGGTGTTCGATGCAGCCTCCGCGGCGTCGGCCGCCTCGCTGATCGTCGAGTCCCTGTCTGTCATGCCCTCCGCTTAACCGTTTACGCAGCGCCCGGTCCCGGGCCCTTATGCCGTCTTAGCCGTTCATCGGCCCTTCCGCATGCATCCGCTCCGAGCCCTCGCCCACGAGCCTTACCGTGCAGCGCACCACGAGGTCGTCCGGTGCCGTTTCGATGTCCACGAGGGCGTCGCCCGCGCTGAGCACGGTGAACGCCTCCGAACCGGGCTCGACGCCGAAGCCCTTGCTCTGGGCGGTCTGCGTGGCGTTTGCCAGGGCCTCACGCTTCAGCCCGTCCACGTACGCCTGGTCGTCCTCGCGTTCGGAGTCGCCGAATGCCCAGCCGAAGAGTGTTCCTGTTGATCCCATGGCGTTGATTTTACGCACAGAACCGTTGATATTACGGGCTACCGTAACGTTAGTAAGTGTGCTTACCATGTGGGGACCACGTCTTTGGTAGGGCTGGCGGGCACCCGGATACGGGGTCCGCGGAAGCCACTGCTCCGGATTGAATCTCTCGTGATTAGGAAGGACATCATGGCTGGAAATCTTTTTGCGCGGTCAGTACACGACCTCACGGCAGCGGCCTGGTTTGGCGGCTCCCTGATGGGTGCGGTCGGCCTCAATGGGGCCGCCGCGGAGGCGAAGGACCCGGCCGAGCGCACGCGTCTCTCGAGCCGGGGCTGGATGAGATGGGCTCCCGTCCAGGCGGCTGCCTTCGGAACCCATCTGCTGGCGGACCTGTTCATTGCGCTGGAAAACAAGGACAGGATCGCAAGCCAGGAGGGCGTCGCCCGGGACACCGTGCTCAAGACGGCCGTCACGGTGGCGGGAGCTGCGGTCACCCTGTACGCAGGGATGCTGGGGAAGAAGGTGGACAAGCTGGCCGACGAGGGTGCCGAAGGCGCCACCGAGCCCCGTGCCGGCGCGTCGGCCAAGCTGCAGTCGGCGCAGAAGCAGCTGAAGGCGCTGCAGTGGGCCATTCCGGCCTTCGCGGCCTCTGTCATCGTCCTCGGCGCCAAGCACGGCGAGATGCAGCGGCCCAAGAATGTGTTCAAGGGTCTGCGTTGAGGCATTTCGCTTAGGGGATAAACGCACGACGGCGGCCGGGCACTTGGGTGCCCGGCCGCCGTCGTGCGCGTATCACCCTCCGTCTGCTGGGTGACTCAGGTGTGGCTACGTCGGCTGGGTGTCTGCCGGCGGCAGGTCGGGGTTCATGTCCTGGAGGTGGGGGTCCTCGGCGGTCCACACCTGGATGATCGCCCATGCCACGGCGGCCAGCGGCACGGACAGGACGGCTCCGATGATCCCCGCCAGGATGGTCCCGGCCGTCAGGGCCATGAGGATGACGAGGGCGTGGAGCTGCAGTGACTTGCCCATGACGATCGGCTGCAGCAGGTCACCTTCGAGCTGGTTCACCGCAATGACCACCGCCACCACGATCAGAGCCACCACCGGCCCGTTGGCGACAAGAGCCACCAGCGCGGCGAGGATCCCGGCCACCGTTGCCCCGACAAGGGGAACGAAGGCGCCGATGAACACGATGATGGCCAGCGGAACGGCCAGCGGCACCTGCAGGATCAGCAGCGCGGCGCCGATGGCCACGGTATCCACCAGTGCCACGATGGCCGTGCCGCGGACGTAGCCGCCCAGGACCTCGAGCGTCCGCTTGCCAACGCGCCGCAGCCGGGCTTCCCGTTCGCCGGAGAACGGCCGCAGCAGGAAGTTCCAGATCTTCGCGCCGTCCTTGAGGAAGAAGAACAGGATCACCACCATGAGGGTCGCGCCGGCCAGGAACTCCGTGACCATGGACAGGCCGGTGATGGCACCGGAGCGGACCTGGCTGCTGGTGGCGAACTGGACGGCGCCTTCCCGGGCCTGGTCCAGCTGCTCGCGCTCCAGGGCGAGGGGGCCCGAGAGGAGGAAGTCCTCAAGTTGGTCGAGCCCGTTGGAGGCCTGCTGGACCAGCTCGGTCCACTGGCTGCGGACGGAGAAGTAGATCACGGTGCCGATGCCGGCCAGCAGGATCAGCAGGGCCACGAATGCCACGGCCGTGGCGGCCCCGCCCCGCATTCCCCGGCGCCGCAGCAGATTGACGAACGGGCCGATTGCGGCGGCCAGGATCAGCGCGATCAGCACCGGAATGACCAGCAGCCGGACCTGCAGGAGGCCGTACACGGACACGGCGGCGACGGCGAGTATCAGGAGCACCTGGGCGCACCGGATCCCCACCCTCCCGAGGCCGTCGGACCACAGCTCCCGGGGCGGTTTATGCTCTTTCTTCGGCGGCGCCGTGCTGGGCGTGAGAGGACCGGGCATGACCTCTTGGGGCCGATCCTGCTCGGACGGTCGGGCTGTTCGGGCCATCGGAACTCCTACTCATCAGGTCAATCAGACGACTGGCTTAATTGATAAGCCTACTGATGTTCCCTGTTGTGGAGAAAGCCTGTTACTCCTGCAGCCACTCCGAGCAGGAGTTAAGGTTCCGGTGCACGCTGGCCACGGCCGCGTTGCCGTCATGCGCTTCGATGGCGTCCACTAGTTCCCCGTGGCCCGCGTCCGGCAGGCCGTTGAAGCCCGGGCGCAGGTGCTGCTTCAGCAGGTCGGCGTGGAAGACGTCGCCAAAGCTGACGTACAGCTCGTGCAGCAGGGGATTGCCGGAGGCCTGTGCCAGCCGCTCGTGGAAGCCCCAGTCGGCGCGCGCCCAGCCCGCGTAATCCTCGGCGTGCCAGGCCTTATCACGCTCTGCGAGCAGCGCGCGCATGGCGGCGATGTCGTCGGGTGTTGCATTCCGGGCGGCGAGGCGCGCGGCCTGGGTGTCCAGCCCCACGCGGACCTCGAGGACGTGTTCATTGGTGTGTTCCTGGTAGAGCCGGCGGGCGGCCCCTGAGATTTCACTGGTGGCGCGGACATAGGTTCCGTCTCCGCGGCGGACCTCGAGCATGCCGCTGTGGGCCAGGGCCTTGACGGCTTCACGGAGCGTCCCGCGGGACACACCGAGTCCGGACATGAGCTCCGTTTCGGACGGGATGCGCTGCTGCAGCGGCCATTCGCCCGTCTGGATCATTTCGCGGAGCTTGGCAGTGACTTCGTCCGCCAGCGGCGGGCGGTGCGACGTGCTCAGGGTCATGGTGTCCTATTCTTTCATTCCGCCGGCGTTCGCCCCGGCGGCCCCACGGGAGGCTGCGCCGGCGGATGCACCCGCGGATGCACCCCGGGGTCCGGAGGCGCTCACTCCGGCAGTGCGGCCGCTGCTCAGCAGGTGTGCCACCACGATCTGCACCACGGCGACGACCAGGAGCAGTGCCAGCGGCAGCATCCAGCTGCCCGTGGCGCTGTGCAGCAGGCCCATGCCGAACGGGCCGACGGTGGCCAGGAGGTAGCCGGTGGACTGCGCCAGCGTGGAAAGTGCCGTTGTCTCGGCGGTGTTCCGGCCACTGCGGCTGATGATCACCATGACCAGGGGGAAGATGCCCAGGCCGAAGCCGAGCAGCACCGCCGGGATGACGGCCAGCGAGACGGGAAGGAACAGGAGCGCGGCAATGCCGGCCGTCATGGTGAGGGTGGCCAGGTAGACGGCGGGACGCAGCCTCCGGGGCCGGGAACCGATGGCGATCAGCAGCATGCCGGCCGGAACCGAGACCAGCTGCATGACGCCGAACATGAGGGCGCTGTCCGCCGCGCTGAGGCCCATGGTGGTGAGCATGTAGGGGAACCAGCTGAGCAAGGCATAAGCCAGCAACGCCTGCAGCGTGAAAATGGCGGTAAGCAGCAGGCCGGTCTTGGTGCGCAGCAGCGGCCACGGGGAAACGTGCCCGGCGGATTTCCGGACAGTGTTGCGGTGGGCGTGCAGCGTCACGGGCAGGAAGCCCAGAAAGGCGGAGAGGGCGAGGATCCCGATGGCGCCCAGCCCGGCCGACGGCGACCCGAGCAGTTGCGACAGGGGAACCACCACCACGGCCATGACGGTGGCGCCGCTGGTCATGGTCACCGTGTAGACGGCGGTCATGAGCGAAGTGCGGGCGGCGAAATGCTCCCGGATGAAGGACGGCATGGACACGTTGCAAACAGCCAGTCCGGACATCCCAATCACCGTACCGGCCACCAGCATGCCGGTGGTGGGAATGCCCCGGACCAGGAGCCCGCCTGCCAGCATGGCAAGGGCGAGCAGGATGGCCTTTTCGACGCCGACCTTCCCGGTCAGCCACGACGTCGCGGCCCCGGCCACGGCGAAGCACAGCGTGGGAATCGAGGGGATGAGTGAGGCGACCAGCGGCCCGTAGCCCAGGACCTGCTGCAGGTCGTGCAGCAGGGCGGAAGCGCCCGTGATCCCGGCCCGCAGGTTCAGTCCGATGAGCACCAGGGCAATGACGCCCGCGACGACGGCGGTCCGGGGCTTTGCCGAAGGGGTTGCCAGGGCCGGGGGTGCTGAAGAGGTGGTCGCCATCCCTTAACGTTAGACGTAAGACGTTTGATGTCTAGAACTTTGTGGGGAAACTCTCGTGGCCCGATTCGGCCGGGGCATAGACTCGGCCCAGCAGGAGCATCGCGCGCAGCAACCCGGCAAGGGGAAAGGACGCCGCCCACCATGACAGCCGAAGGCCTGGAAACCGAGAAGAAGTACGACGTCGACGCCGGCACGACGGTGCCGGACCTTGCCGCCATTCCAGGCGTGGGCCGGGCAGGCGAGCCGCGCGAAGCCCAGCTTGAAGCTGTCTACTTCGACACGGAGGACCAGGTTCTCGCGGCCCGCCGCATCACCCTGCGGCGCCGCGCCGGCGGGACCGACGCCGGCTGGCACGTGAAGCTGCCGCCGGGACCCGCAACGGCTGAAGGGCCCGGTCCCCGCCAGGAGATCCACGCCCCCCTGGGCCAGGCCGACGTCGTTCCCGCCAAACTGCTGGCCCACCTGCACGCCTACCTCCGCGGATCGGACCCCGTGCCCGTGGCACGGCTGAACACGCGGCGCATCACGCATGCGCTGTACGGGGACGACGGCGTGCACCTTGCCGACCTTTTGGACGACACCGTGGAGGCCGAGCTTCTCCGGCGGGCGGGCCAGCAGCAGGCAGACCAGAAGCTGCAGTGGCGCGAATGGGAACTCGAGCTGGTTCACGGCAAGCCGGAGCTGTTCACAGCCGCTGCCGAGGTCTTGGCCGCGGCCGGTGCGCGGCCGTCAGCACATGAGTCAAAGCTGCGCCGTGCGCTCGGTGAAAGCCTGCCGGAAACCCGTGCGGCGGACGCCGGAGCAAAGCAGCCCGGCGGCGGAAAACCGGACAAGAAGAGGCCCGCGTCCGCCGTCGTCAGCGAATACCTGGACGGGCAGATCGACGAAATGCTGGCGAACGACGCCCGGGTCCGGCTGGAGGAGCCGGATGCGGTCCATGCGATGCGGTCGGCCGCTCGCCGCATGCGGTCGGCCCTCGGGGTCTACCGGAAGCTCTATGGCGGGGGTGCGGTGGGCAGGCTCCGCGACGAGCTCAAGTGGCTGGGCCGGATCCTCGGTACGCCCCGCGACGCCGAAGTCATGCAGGACCGGCTGCGGACCAGCCTCGGCAAACTTCCGCCGGGGGAGGGGGCCGACGAGGTGAAACAGCGGATCGAGCGCGAACTGGGGACCAGGCTGGACGCGGGCTACCGCAGGACGCTGGAGGTGCTGCTGACCGACCGCTACTTCCGCCTCCTCGACGACCTCGAGGATTTCCGCGACCATCCGCCTGTCCGGCCGTCGGCGGCGCCCGCGCGCAAGGCCGCCCGGAAGCTGGTGGGCAAGTCGGCCAAGCGGCTGCGCCGCGCCCATAAATCGGCCCTGCGGGTCAAGAACGGCCCCGGTGAAAGGCCGGACATCGGGCACAGGGACGCCACGGCGCACGAAACCGCCCTGCATCAGGTGCGGAAGGATGCCAAGCGGCTGCGGCATGCGGCCGAGACGATGGACCCGGTCTTTGGCCGGCGCGCCGCCAGGCTGGCCAAGGCGGCGCACAAACAGCAGAAGATCCTTGGCGACCACCACGACGGCGTGGTGGCGCGGATCTTCCTGGGAAAGCTCGCCGGCGGCCCCGACCTGCCGGAACCTGTGGCCGCGGCCTACGGTTCGCTGCTGAAGCGGGAGGAGAAGAGCGCGGCCAAAGCCGAAGCCAAGTACCGCAAGGCGCACCGTAAGTCGCGGAAGCTGATCCGGCGCGGGCTTGCATAGGGGAACAGCCGGTGGAAAAGCACGCGGACCGGCATGAAGCCAGGCCGGTGGGCCCTGTGATCAGCCTGGCCCACGTGCATACCGCCATGCTGCCTGAAGTGGGTGGCAAGGCTGCCAACCTCGGCGTGCTCCTGGCCGCCGGCTTGCCGGTCCCGCAGGGGTTTTGCGTCACCACCGGGGTGTACCGGCAGGTGGCGGACGCGGCGGGGGTAGATCCGTCCGGGCCGGCGGAGCTGGCACGCAGCAGGCTGGCCTCGGCGCCCATACCCGAGGACACCACCGAAGCCATCCGTGCCGCCTACTCCGGTCTGGGCGAGGACACCCCGGTGGCCGTGCGGTCCTCCGCCACCGCCGAGGATCTCGCGGAAGCCAGTTTCGCCGGCCAGCTGGACACCTGCCTCAACGTCGTCGGGCCGGATGCCCTGCTGGATGCGGTCCGCCGCTGCTGGGCCTCCCTGTGGACGGACCGGGCGGTGGCCTACCGCGCCGATCACGGGATGGATCAGCGCGAGGTGGGCATCGCCGTCGTCGTTCAGGAAATGGTGGATGCCGACGTCGCCGGCGTGCTCTTCACGGCCAACCCGCTGACCGGCCGGCGCAAGGAAACGGTGATCGACGCAGCGCCCGGACTCGGTGAAGCGCTGGTCAGCGGGGCCGTGAACCCGGATCAGTTCACGGTCGACACCGCCACCGGGCGGATCCTCCGGCGGAGCCTGGGCGACAGACTCGTCGAAAGCCGGCCCGCCCCGGGCGGCGGGACGCGGCTGGTGCCCCGGCGGGATCTGTCGCAGCCGTACGACGGTGGGCGGCAGGCGTGTCTGACGGACGGGCAGGTGCGCGCGCTGGCCAGGCTGGGAACCTGGGCCGAGGAGCTGTACGGCCAGCCCCAGGACCTGGAGTGGGCGATCGCGCCGGACGGCGGGATCCGGGTGGTGCAGTCCCGTCCGATCACGACGCTGTTTCCCCTCCCGGAGCTTTCCAACGATGACGGCGGGGTCCGGGCTTACCTGTGCGCGAGCCTGCTGCAGGGGCTGACCCGGCCGCTGACACCGATGGGGCTGGCATCCTTCAGCCTGATGAGCGACAGCAGCCGGTCAGCAGGCAGGGGAACGTCCCCCTACCGGTCCGCCCAGATCGGGATGCGCATGTACGTTGATGTCACCCCCCTGCTGCGCAGCAAGGGCGGAAGGCGCGGCCTGCTGAGAGCCATGAAAGTAGCCGATGCCAGATCCGTTGACGTGCTGGCCTACCTGGCCGCAGACCCCCGCTTCGCCGTCAGCAGGGCGTCCAACCTGACGTCGCTGAAAGCGGAATTCCGGGCCCCGCACCGCCTGGGCCTGATCGGTCAGATCCTGCGCGCGATGGCCAACCCCGGTGCCGCGCTGGAGCGGGTCCGGGCATCGGACCGTGACATGGACCAGACGCTGGTCCTGCCGGAGCCGGCCTCCAGCACCATGCGGCTGGACTTCGTGGAACGGGGCCTCACCAAAGACATCGTCCCCGGCGTGATGCGGATACTGCCGCCGGCCGCCGCCGGGTACATCTGGCTGGGCCTGGCCCGGCTGCTGCTGGGCAGGCTTGCCCAGGCCGGCGACCTGCAGGCCGTGCTGCGCGGCCTGCCGCACAACGTGACCACGGAAATGGACCTGGAGCTCTGGCGTGTAACCACCGCTGTCCGGGCGGACCCGGAGTCCGTGCGCGCACTGACTGGGGAGGCCCCGCAGGTGCTCGCGGGCCGCTACTTCGACGGGACGCTGCCGGCCATCTGCCAGGGCGCACTGCGTGGCTTCCTCGACAAGTACGGGCACCGTTCGGTGGCCGAAATTGACCTCGGCGTTCCCCGCTGGGGCGAGGATCCCGCCCACATCATCAACGTCCTGGCCAATTACCTGAAGCTCGCGGACCCGGACCTCGCCCCGGACCGGGTCTTCCGGCGGGCTGCGGAAAAGGCCGAAGCCAAGGCCGCCGAACTGGCTGCACGCGCTGCCCGCGCCAGGGGCAGGGTTTTCGGCAGAGCCGTTGCCCACAGCCTGCGGCGTGCACGAGAAACCGCCGGAATGCGCGAGCACCCCAAGTTCCGCCTGATCATGGCCTTCGCCGTCCTCCGCCACCAGCTCCAAAAGGTGGGCGAGGACCTCGCAGCCGCGGGCCGTATCCCGGTGCCGGACGACGTCTTCTTCCTGGACCTCGCCGAAGCGCGCGCCGGCCTCCGTGGCGGCGACCTGCACGGCCTCGTCGAAGAGCGTCGCCGGAACTACCAACGCGAGATGCGGCGCCGGCACATTCCCCGCCTGCTGCTTTCCGACGGTACCGACGTCGAGGCGGCCATGGCCGGGCAGGCACGGGCGCCGTCTTCGGGTCAGACGGGAGCCCTGGCCGGGGCACCGGCCTCGGCCGGTACCGTGACAGGCAAAGCCAGAGTCATCCTGGACCCGGCCGGCGCGCACCTGGAGCCGGGTGAAATCCTCGTGGCGCCGTCCACGGACCCGGGATGGACGCCGCTGTTCATGACCGCTGGAGCGCTGGTCATGGAAATGGGCGGACCTATCTCCCACGGTGCCGTAGTGGCCCGCGAATACGGGATTCCCGCCGTCGTCGGTGTTCCCGACGCAACCCTGCGGATCAGTACCGGGGACACCGTCACTGTAGACGGAGCCGCGGGGACGGTGATGGTGGAATCCTGACCCCATCAAATCCCTCCCGCGACGCCGGGAGCGGCCGGTAGGATCGCGTCCATGGAATCCGTCGTGATCTACAGCCTTCGTGAGGGCGTTGACCGCTCCCGCGTGCTGGAAACGTTCCCCCGCCACAAGGCCTACTACGAGGAGTTCCGCGCCGCCGGCGGCGGGCTTGTTGCACTAGGTCCGTTCCAAACTCCGGATCCGGCCGGCGCGTCCATGGGGATCTTCACGTCCCGCGAGGAGGCCGAACGCTTCATCGCCGGTGACCCCTTCGCCACCGAAGGGCTCGCAGAGCCGCGCATCCTCGACTGGGACGTCGTGCGGTTTGAGTAGGCGCCGCGGTCCGGCCGGACGCAGCGGCACCAGGCATGGAGGACGCGTGAGCACTTTCGTTCTTGTCCCGGGCGCCGGGGGAGCCGGCTGGTACTGGCACCGGCTGGTTCCGGAACTGGAGCGGTTGGGACACCAGGCCCTTCCGGTCGATATCCGCGAGGACGACCCTCGGCTGGGACTGCCGGACTACGCCGATGCCGTCGTAGCGGCTATCGGTGCCCACCGCGACGTGATCCTCGTGGGCCAATCCCTGGGCGCGTTTACGGTGCCGGTCGTCGCGGGACGGGTGCCGGTGGAGCTTATCGTCCTGCTCAACCCGATGATCCCGCTACCGGGTGAGACGCCGGGCCAGTGGTGGGAGGCCACCGGCCAGCCCGAGGCACGGGAGCTCAACGACCGGCTCAACGGACGCACTGGCGAATTCGATGAGCAGGTGCACTTCCTGCACGACGTTCCCCCGGAAGTAGCCGCCGCGGGCGCCAGCGAGCAGCGCGCTCCATCTGACACCCCCTTCGGCCAGCCCTGCGAGATCGGCCGCTGGCCGGACGTGCCCACTAAGGTCCTCATCGGCCGCGATGACCGCTTTTTCCCGGTGGACTTTCAACGGCGCGTAGCCCAGGTCCGGCTTGGCCTGACGATAGACGAAATGCCGGGCGGACACCTGGTTGCCCTGAGCAATCCGGTTGAACTCGCACTCCGGCTGGACGGCTTCGCCCGCGGACGCCTGTAACCGTTGCGCGCGGCCTCAGCGCACGGAGGACTCAGCGCGCGGCCTCAGCCGGCGTGACGTGCGCCGAGCCGGGCGACGGCCAGGGCCAGCCACAGCTGCACGCGGTCCGCGGTGACCGAGGGATCGTACCCGGTGAGTTCGGTGATCTGCGCCAGCCGGTAGCGGACCGTGTTCCTGTGTAGGGTGAGGGCTTCGGCGACGGCGGCAACGGAGCCGTTGTTGTTCAGGTAGCTCTCCAGAGTGGCCATCAGCTCGGCGCCGTGGGCGGCATCGAAGCTGCGCAGCGGGTCCAGCGATTCATTGGCCATGTCCGCCAGCGGCACGTCCTCGCTGGCCAGGAGCAGGGACGTCAGGCTGAGCCGCTCCGGCTCGTTCACCGGCAGCCCATGGCTGGCCGCATCGCGTGCCTCGAAGTAGCTCCAGCGCAGGCCGTTCGGCTTGGTGTAGGCACCCCCGATGCCGATGGTCGCGTGGATGCCGGCCTCGGCGAGGTGGTCGCTGAGGCTCTTGGCCAGCACCGTGGCGCCGCGTCCGTCGTCGGCCACCACGGTCACCAGGTCCTTTCCGACGACGGCACTCACCGCGTTCTCAAGCGCCTGCGGCAGCGAGGAGCTGACCAGCTGCTTGTGGTGCGCCTCGGATCCGGCCAGGATCACCACGTTCTTGCGGGTGCTGTTGATGCCCGTCCCGGCAAGGCGGCGGTGGGCCTCGCTGGGGTCCAGGGTCCCGTGGATGACGTCCTCAAGCACCTGGCCGGAGAGCGCCCGCTCCGCCTGGCGCTGCTTGACCATGTTGTTGAGCTCCACGCTGATGAGGTTCTGCGCGTAGCCGATGATGCCGGAGTCCTCGAACGGCTGCTTCACCCACAGCGTGCAGGCATCGCGGCGGCCGGTGGGGATCGGGTAGGTGGTCCAGGAATCAGCGGACGGCGGCTCATTGCTGCTGTTGTACAGCTGCGCGGTGAACTGGGTGAGGGCGATATCGGTGCGAAGCATGCCGCCCAGGTGGCGGAGGAGCTCGGCGAGGCCACCGCCGGTAAGCAGCGCGCGGGCCAGGATCTGGTGCCCGGCAATCAGCCGCTCCAGCTTCGAGTAGTGGTCTGCGGACTGGGCATCTGCCACGAGCTTGCTGATGGCGATGAACGGCGTGCCGTAGGGCACTTCGACCACGGGCAGTCCCCAGCGGTTCGCCTCGGCGATCAATGCCGGCGGGACGGCGTCATGCGAGAGGCCCACGCCGAAGCCGATCCCCACGGCGCCGGCGCGTTGGACCTGGCGGACAAAGCGGCGCTGTTCGGGCGCACTCTTCATGCGCAGCCCGGTGGTCAGCACCAGTTCGCCGCCGTTGAGGAAGCGCTGCGGGTCCTCCAGTTCGGTCACCGCAACCCAGCGGATGTCCTGGTGCGAGGTGGTCTCCGCGAGGCTGGATTTCTTGAGTCCCAGAGACTGCACGGCCAGCAGCGCCGCGAGGGAAATTGCCATGGATCAAGGGTAGCCGGAGGCTAGCCGATCGCACTAAAGCAGACGTTCAAGGGTGTGCAGGTGGCTATTCCCCGGGGTGTTGGGCTGGAATAGGCTCGAGTCAGCCGCATCACACCATCCAGGACGAAAGAGGTTGTACACCGTGGTTCAAACCTTGCAGAACTTCATCAACGGAGAGTTCGTCACGCCTGCGGGCACGGCCCTGATCGACATCGTGAACCCCGTGACCGGCGACGTCGTGGCCAAGTCCCCGGTATCCGTGCAGGCCGACGTCGACGCCGCCATGACCGCCGCCAAGGACGCCTTCAAGTCCTGGAAGCACGTGACCCCCGGGCAGCGGCAGCTCATGCTGCTCAAGCTCGCCGACGCCATCGAGGCCAACAGCGACGAACTCGTCGATGCCCAGCACCGCAACACCGGACAGGTCCGTTCCCTGATCGCGTCAGAGGAAGTCGCCGCCGGTGCCGACCAGCTGCGCTTCTTCGCCGGGGCCGCCCGCATCCTCGAAGGCAAGTCCGCCGGCGAGTACTTCGAGGGCCACACGTCCTTCGTCCGCCGCGAGCCGATCGGCGTCGTGGCGCAGGTGGCGCCGTGGAACTACCCGTTCCTGATGGCCATCTGGAAGATCGGCCCCGCGCTCGCCGCCGGCAACACCGTGGTCCTGAAGCCGTCCGACACCACACCGGAATCCACCCTGGTCCTGGCGCGCCTGGCCGCGGACATCCTGCCGGCCGGCGTCCTGAACGTCATCCTGGGCACCGGCGAAACCGGTGCGCTGATGGTGGAGCACAAAGTCCCGGGCCTCGTGTCCATCACCGGGTCCGTCCGCGCCGGCATCGCCGTCGCCTCGGGCGCCGCGAAGGGCCTCAAGCGGGCGCACCTGGAACTGGGCGGCAAGGCCCCGGCCATTGTCTTCAAGGATGCCGACATCAAGAAGAGCGCCGCGGCCATCGCCGAGTTCGCCTTCTTCAACGCCGGCCAGGACTGCACGGCCATCACCCGTGTCCTGGCCGAGGACTCGGTGCATGACGACCTCGTGGCAGCCATGGTGGAACACACCAGGACCCTGCACACCGGTTCGCAGAACGACGAGGACAACTACTTCGGCCCGCTGAACAACGCCAATCACTTCAAGGCTGTCAGCGCCGTTGTCGACTCCCTGCCGGCGCACTGCCGGATCGAAACGGGCGGCCACCGCGCAGGGGAGAAGGGGTACTTCTTCGAGCCCACCATCATCACCGGCGCCAAGCAGACCGACGACATCGTGCAGAAGGAAACCTTCGGTCCGGTGATCACGGTGCAGAAGTTCAGCACCGAGCAGGAGGCCGTGGACCTGGCCAACGACGTCGACTACGCCCTGGCGTCCAGCGTCTGGACCAGCGACCACGGCACAGCCATGCGCCTCAGCCGCGATCTGGACTTCGGCGCGGTCTGGATCAACACGCACATCCTCCTCACCGCCGAAATGCCCCACGGCGGCTTCAAGCAGTCCGGCTACGGCAAGGACCTGTCCATGTACGGCGTCGAGGACTACACGCGCATCAAGCACGTGATGTCCGCACTCGATGCCTGACCATCCCCACCGGCACCCTGACCTCGCTCCGCTCGGCCAGGGAACCCTGCCGGCGTGGGCCCAGCCACCGGCACCCTGACCTCGCTCCGCTCGGCCAGGGAACCCTGCCGGCGTGGGCCCAGCCACCGGCGCCCCATTCAGTAAAGAAAGAAACCCCATGACCACCACTGCCAACGAAATCACCTACCGCCTCGAGCAGAAGCGCCGCGTCCAGGCCGACTTCCCGGGCCCCAAGTCCGTCGCCCTGACCGAACGCCGCAAGGCAGTGGTCGCCGCCGGCGTCGCCTCCAGCGTTCCGGTCTACGTCGCAGACGCCGACGGCGGCATCATCCACGATGTCGACGGCAACTCCTTCATCGACCTCGGCTCGGGCATCGCGGTGACCAGCGTGGGCGCGTCCGACCCCGCCGTCGTCGGTGCCGTGAAGGAGGCCGTGGAGCACTTCACCCACACCTGCTTCATGGTCACCCCCTACGAGGGCTACGTCGCCGTCGCCGAGCAGCTGAACAGGCTCACCCCCGGTACCCACGAGAAGCGCACCGTCCTCTTCAACTCCGGCGCCGAAGCCGTGGAAAATGCCATCAAGGTGGCCCGCCTCGCCACCGGCCGGGACGCCGTCGTCGCCTTCGACCACGCCTACCACGGCCGCACCAACCTGACCATGGCGCTGACCGCGAAGGCCATGCCGTACAAGACCAACTTCGGCCCGTTCGCGCCCGAGGTCTACCGCATGCCGATGAGCTACCCCTTCCGCGAGGAAAACCCGGACATCACCGGTGCCGAGGCCGCCAAGCGTGCCATCACCGCCATCGAGAAACAGATCGGCGGCGACCAGGTGGCTGCCATCATCATCGAGCCGATCCAGGGTGAGGGCGGCTTCATCGTCCCGGCCGAGGGCTTCCTGCCGGCGCTGTCCGCGTGGGCCAAGGAAAAGGGCATCGTGTTCATCGCCGACGAGGTCCAGTCCGGCTTCTGCCGCACCGGCGAATGGTTCGCCGTGGACCACGAAGGCATCGTGCCGGACATCATCACCATGGCCAAGGGCATCGCCGGCGGCATGCCGCTGTCCGCGATCACCGGCCGTGCCGACCTGCTCGACGCCGTCCACCCGGGCGGCCTCGGCGGCACGTACGGCGGCAACCCGGTGGCATGCGCCGCGGCATTGGCCTCCATCGGTTCCATGCAGGAGTACGACCTCAACGCCCGCGCCAAGCACATCGAGGAGCTCTCCTTCGGCAAGCTGCGCGAGCTCGCCGGTGAAGTTTCTGTCATTGGTGACATCCGCGGCCGCGGCGCCATGCTCGCCATCGAGCTGGTCCAGGCCGGTTCGAAGGAACCGAACCCGGAGCTGACCAAGGCCGTTGCCGCTGCATGCCTCAAGGAAGGCGTCATCATCCTGACCTGCGGAACCTACGGCAACGTCATCCGCCTGCTGCCGCCGCTGGTGATCAGCGACGAGCTGCTGCTGGACGGCCTGCAGGTGCTCGCCGCGGCCATCAAGGCCAACGCATAGCTCCAGCGCTTACCAGGCGCGAACGTACACTTGTGGCCCCAATCGGGTGCAAAACCAGGGCCACAACTGTACGTTCGCGCTGAACGCACGGGATTGACGACGGCGGGTCGGGTACCAAAAGGTGCCCGGCCCGCCGTCATTGTTCCCGCCGTCGACCGCGGTAGAGTCATCCTCACCACTGCACTTTCCGCCGCAGGCCGGGGCGCCGCCGGGATCCGGGCGCCGGGCTGCTATACCCAAAGAGGGGTTTCGCATGCGATACGTTGTCGGCTACACACCCACCGAACGGGGCGCGGACGCCGTCGCGCTGGCCACGTCGCTGGCCCTGGCCCAGGGCGCCGAACTGGACCTGGTCTACGTGGTGAAGCCGGGCGCGCCGTATGTTGCCCTCAACCCGGAGGGCAGCCGGGTCAGCGCCGCGGAGCAGGAGGTGCTGACGGCCGAACGGGCGGGCCTGGCCCTGGTTCCGGAGGGCCTGCCGGCGAAATTCCATGTGCGCGAGGCCGATTCCTTTGCGGCAGGGCTCATCGAGGCGGCGGTCGAGTACGACGCCGGGCTTATTGCTGTGGGCGCCGCCAGCGAGGGGCTGTTCAAGCGGTACACGGTGGGCAGCGTCGCCAATGCGCTCCTCCACGCGGCGCCGGTTCCGGTGGCCCTCGCGCCGCGCGGCTACCAGCGGACGGCACCCGTTACCCGCCTCACCCTGGCGGTCGGGCAGAGGGCCGGTGCCGAGGCTGCCATCGAAACCGCCATCAGGGCAGCAAAGAGGCGGGGCGTGCCGCTGCGGCTGGTGTCGCTGGTGGTACTCGACGCCGCCGGTGACGCCGGTGAGGCCATCAACGCCGCGCACATCCACGCGAACACCGTGCTGACCGCAGCGTCGGGGAAGGTGCCGGCCGGGCATGAGGTCGGCGTGGCTGTGGCCCACGGCCGCACCATCGAGGAAGCCATCGACGGGCTTGAATGGGACGACGGGGAGATCCTCATCGTGGGCTCCTCGCGTCTGGCCGAGAAGAACCGGATGTTCCTGGGCAGCACGGCCAACAAGGTGCTGCGGGCGCTGCCGGTTCCCATGGTGGTTGTGCCGCGCGACTACGACCGCGCCGACTCCGCCCCCTGAGCCTCTCCAGGCTTGAGCGCGAACGTACAGTTGTGGCCCCAAATTCGCGGAGAATTGGGGCCACAACTGTACGTTCGCGCTTCCTGAAGGGGCTTAAGTGTCCGCTCGCGCTTCCCGGCGGGCGAGCCGCTTGGCTGCCGCGCTCTTCCGCGTGGCGGCCAGCATGTCGACGGTGAGCACCAGCAGGGCCAGCCACACCACGCCGAAGCCGATCCAGCGCTCCAGCGTCATGGCCTCGCCAAACACCACCAGGGCCACGATGAACTGCAGCACCGGTGCGAAGTACTGCAGCAGTCCGATGGTGGTCATCGGCAGCCGGCGGGCAGAGGCGCCGAAGAACACCAGCGGCACCGCCGTGATGACGCCGGATGCCAGAAGCAGCCAGAAATGCACAGGCCCGTGGGTGGTCAGCGTCGCAGTGCCGCTTGCCGCGAGGAAAATCATCGTGGCAACTGCCAGGGGAGTGAGGACGATCGACTCCACGGTGAGGCTCGTGATGGCATCGGCACGCGGCCCCACCCGCTTTTTCACGAAGCCGTACAGGCCGAAGCTGACGGCCAGGGTCAGGGCGATCCAGGGCAGCTTGCCGTAGGACACGGTCAGCACCCCCACGGCAATGAAACCGATTCCGACGGCGGCCCACTGCAGCGGCCTCAGCGTCTCCTTGAGCACGAACACGCCCAGGAGGACGGAGACCAGGGGGTTGATGAAGTAGCCCAGTGAGGCCTCCACCGCCTGTCCCGTGGTGACGCCGTAGGTGTACGTCAGCCAGTTCACCGCGATGAGGCCGGCGGCGAGCGCCAGGGTCCCGAGCACGGAACGGTTCCGCAGGGCGGCGCCCAATACGCGCCATGCCCGGGTCACCGTGATCAGGAGGGCGCAGAAGATCAGGGACCACACCACCCGGTTGGCCACGATCTCCACGGCACCTGCCGGCTGCAGGACGAAGAAGTACAGCGGGAGCAGCCCCCACAGCCCGTACGCCCCAATGCCGAACAGGATTCCCGCCGTCGTCTCCTTGTCCACCGCCTTCGGTGCGCCCGGGGAATCGGGTGTCCCGGACGAACCGGGTGCGCCGGACGAACCGGCCGTTCCGGGCTGGCCGGGGCGGCTTATCCCGGAGGGCGCGGCGCCGGGTGTTCGGGCGGTTGAAACAGGAGAGGAGACGGATCCGTCGGGGTTAGGCACAAGACCCATAACACCACCCTCAGGAGCAGTATTCCGCCTGCTATCGACCGCGGGGTGCCTGCAAAAGCAAATTAGTCAGTAGGCTTGCCATTATGAGTACGGTTCAGCGCGGGCGGGAGGTCCCATGAGGCTCCGCCACAGCAACGCTTCGGGCCGCGGATACCGGCGGGTCCGGGCCGGCACGGGGGTCAGTTACCGGGACCTGGACGGCTCCACGCTGCCGCCCGGACCGGTCCGGGACAGGCTGGAAAGCATCGGCATTCCGCCGGCGTGGACAGACGTGTGGATAGCGCCCTTCGAGAACGGGCACATCCAGGCCACGGGGCTGGATGCCGTGGGCCGCCGGCAGTACATCTACCATCCGGAATGGCGCGAACGGAAAGACCGCCTGAAATTTGACCGCGCCCTCCAGCTCGCCGAGTCGCTGCCCACCGCCCGGCGGCTGGCCACCATGGACCTCAGGTCCGACGGCGTCACCCGCCAGCGCGTTTTGGCCGCGGCGTTTAGGATGCTGGACAGCGGCTCCCTGCGGGTGGGGTCGGAACGGTACACGAACGAAAACGGCAGCCATGGGCTGGCCACCCTGCTGTGCGCCCACGTCCGCGTCCGCAAGGGTTCCCTGTACCTGAGCTTCCCGGCAAAAAGCGGCAAAACCTGGGAGTCCCAGATTGTGGACCCGGACCTCGCACCGCTGGCGCAGGCCCTCAAGCGGCGCGGGCCCAATGCCCGGTTGCTGGCCTATAAGGACGGCCGCGCCTGGCACCCTGTGACCAGCGCCGACATCAACTCCTACGTGAAGGAACGCACGGGCGACGACTTCACGGCGAAGGACTTCCGGACCCTGCGGGGCACCGCAGCGGCCGCCGTCAGCCTGGCCCGCAGTGGGCCGCAGAAAACCGAGGTGAAGCGGAAGCGGGCCATCAGCGTGGCCATGATGGAGGCGGCAGCTGTGCTGGGGAACACGCCGTCGATCGCCCGCAAGAGCTACGTGGACCCCCGGCTGCTGGACCACTTCGCGGCCGGGGAGACCATCGATCCCAAGCGGCTGGATTCTGCGGAATCGGAACTGCGCGCGCTGCTGTACCGCGAGGGCAACGTGGTGGCCCTGCGCAAAAGCGGCTGAGCGCCGTGCCGGCTGCGCCTGCGCAGCCGGGAGCGCCGTGCTGCCTCGGGCTGCGCCGGCGCCGCTGGCGCAACCGGTGCCGGCGCTGGGGGAGCCGGTCCCGCCGTCGTAAGGATGCGGTACCCGCCGCGTGCCGTCACGGCCCGCCGTGCGCCGTCACGGGTGGGGCACCCGGCCGGGCGGACAATTAGAATTGAAAACTGCGCGCCGGTGGGGCGCGGTCTCCCGTTCCGGAAGGGCTTACGGTGTCCAACACAGCTGAATCCACGGCCAAGCGCCCGCTCCGCGTCGCGATCGTCGGCGCAGGACCTGCAGGCGTCTACGCCGCGGACATCCTGACCAAGTCCAACGAGGTCAAGGACGGCGACTTCGAGGTCAGCATTGACCTCTTCGAGGCCTACCCGGCACCCTACGGCCTGATCCGCTACGGTGTGGCGCCCGACCACCCGCGCATCAAGGGCATCGTCAACGCCCTGCACAAGGTCCTGGACCGCGGGGACATCAGGTTCCTGGGCAATGTCACGTACGGCCGGGACCTCACGCTGCACGACTTCCGCGCCTTCTACGACGCCGTCATCTTCTCCACCGGTGCCATCAAGGACGCAAGCCTGGACATCCCCGGCATCGACCTTGAGGGCTCCTTCGGCGCGGCGGACTTCGTGTCCTGGTACGACGGGCACCCGGACGTTTCCCGCGAGTGGCCGCTGGATGCCAAGGAGATCGCGGTGATCGGCAACGGCAACGTGGCCCTGGACGTGGCGCGGATGCTGGTGAAGCATGCCGACGAGCTTCTCGTCACCGAGATCCCGGACAACGTGTACCAGGGCCTGAAGAACTCGCCGGTCACCGACGTCCACGTCTTCGGACGCCGCGGTCCCGCCCAGGTGAAGTTCACGCCGCTGGAGCTGCGCGAGCTCAGCCACGCCCGCGACGTCGACATCGTGCTCTACCCGGAGGACTTCGAATTCGACGAGGCCTCCGACGACGCGATCCGGAGCAACAACCAGACCAAAACCATGGTGAACACCATGACCAACTGGCTCGTCGAGGAGCACGCCGAGTCTGAGCAGCCGTCCTCCCGCCGGCTGCACCTGCACTTCCTGCACAGCCCGGTCGAGATATACGACGACGGCGGGTCCGGCAAGGTTGCCGGCATCAAGTTCGAGCGCATGCAGCTTGACGGCACCGGGAACGTCAAGGGCACGGGGGAGTTCATCGACTACCCGGTGCAGGCCGTCTACCGCGCCATTGGCTATCACGGCTCTGCCCTGGACGAGCTGGAATACGATGCCAAGCGCGGCGTCATCCCCAACGAGGGCGGCCGCGTCCTCGACGCCGACGGGAACCCCGTCCCCGGCATCTACACCACGGGCTGGATCAAGCGCGGTCCGGTCGGCCTGATCGGGCACACGAAGGGCGACGCCCTGGAAACCATCGGCTTCCTCCTGGAGGACCGGCTCACCCTGCCGCCGGCGCAGAACCCGGACCCGCAGGCGATCATCGACCTCCTCGAGGAACGCGGCATCGAATACACCACGTGGGAAGGCTGGAACAAGCTGAACGCCCACGAGGAAGCCTTGGGCGCATCCTGGTCGGAAACCGCAGCTTCGGATGGCGTGGTGCGCGAACGCATCAAGGTGGTGCCGCGCGAGGAGATGATCCAGATCTCCCGCGCCTGACTCTCCATTCGCGTGACGCCTTGGACTAGAATGTCGCGGGCAAGCGTTTGGGCGAGTGGGAGTTCGATGAAGAACCTGATCCAGCCGGCGGCACCCGGAACCGAGGCTTCGGTGCTGCTGCAGCGCCGCGCCCTGGCCGGCCACGAACTCCTGGACAGCCATGTGCACACAGAAGCCTTCCCGGACGCGGAAGAGATCCCCGGCTTGCGCCGCCTGATCCGCGAATCCTGGCAGCGGTCCGCCAAGCTGCGGGCCAACCCTGACCTCCCCGAGGCCCCGCTGGCCATCGCCGCGGACGAGCTGGAGGAATACCGGCGCCAGCACCCCCTGGCCGCCATCATGCCCGTGATCCAGAAGCTCCTCATCCGGCCCAGCCACGACAGCGGCCTGCTGGTGGCCGTGGGCGACGAGGTGGGCAGGCTGCTCTGGGTGGAAGGCGACACCGGCGCGCGCAGCCGGGCCGAGGGCATGATGTTCGTTCCCGGCGCCGACTGGTCGGAGGCGACCGTGGGCACCAGCGCCCCGGGGACGGCGCTCGCGCTGGGCCGCGGCATCCAGATTTCCGGCGCCGAGCACTACAAACGGTCGGTCCATCCGTGGAGCTGCACGGCGGTTCCGTTCCAGGACCCGGACTCCGGCGCGCTGCTGGGCGTCGTGGACATTACAGGCACGGAGGCGGCCGTCGCGCCGCACACGCTCTCCCTCGTGGAGGCCACCGTCGCGGCAGCCCAGGCCCAGTTGCGCGTCGAACGCCTGCAGCTCGCCGCTGAACAGGACCGTGCCAAAGCACGACGGCGGCACCCGGGTTCGGGCGCGGCCGGTGGTTCCGCCCGGGAAGGCAGTCTCTACCGCAACAGCCTGCAGCTGCTGGGCCGTGACCAGGCGCTGCTCAGCATCGGGGGCCGCAGCGTGGTGCTCTCCGCCAGGCACAGCGAGATCCTGGCCCTGCTGAGCACGCACCCCGACGGGCTCAGCGCCGAGGAGCTGTGCGTCCTCCTCTATCCGGGGGACGGCTCCACCATCACACTGCGCGCCGAGATGGTGCGCCTCCGGAAGGTCCTGCAGCAGCTGGACCCCGCCGCGGTGCCAGAGTCGCGGCCGTACCGGCTGTCCATGGACCTGCTGCCGGACAGCAGCCAGGTGCTCACCTGCCTGCAGCGCGGTGCACACCGGATCGCCCTCGACATCTACCGTGGCGCCGTCCTGCCCCGCTCGGAGGCGCCCGGCGTCGTCGAGCTGCGGAACCGCGTGTCCGCGCTGCTGCGTGAGGCCGTTCTGACGGACGGCAGCGCGGAGTCGCTGCTCAAGTACGCCGAGCTGCCGGAGGCGGCGGACGACGCCGGCGTCCGCCGTGCCGCGCTGAAGCTGCTGCCGCCGCGCTCGCCCAAGCGGGCCGCCGTCGTCGCCGATCTCGAGCGGCTGGAAGCCGAACTGGGCGCTTAACATCGGCGCTGGGCCCGGCCGGGGGACCCGGCAGGCGTGGGCCCACCTGCCCTTTGACTGACATCGTTGCAACCTGGCTGCAACCTGCCCGCCCCTAGGCTCAGTGCATCGGCGATCACCACGAGATATCGCCTCCGTGTTGCACAGCAAAGGAGCTAGCAATGACCGTTTACGCACAGCCCGGCACCGAAGGTTCGAAGGTCACGTTCAAGGACCGCTACGAGAACTGGATCGGCGGCGAGTGGGTTGCACCCGTGAAGGGCCAGTACTTCGAGAACATCACGCCGGTCACCGGCAAGCCCTTCTGCGAGGTGGCCCGCGGCACCGCCGAGGACATCGAACTCGCCCTGGACGCCGCGCACAAGGTGGCTCCCTCGTGGGGCAAGACGTCGGTGGCCGAACGCGCCGCGATCCTGAACAGGATCGCGGACCGCATGGAGGCCAACGTCGAACTGCTCGCCGTCGCGGAGACCTGGGACAACGGCAAGCCGGTCCGCGAAACCCTCAATGCGGACATCCCGCTGGCCGCGGACCACTTCCGCTACTTCGCCTCCGCCGTCCGGGCCCAGGAAGGCCGGCTGTCGCAGCTCGACGACGACACCACCGCCTACCACTTCCACGAGCCGCTCGGCGTCGTCGGCCAGATCATCCCCTGGAACTTCCCCATCCTGATGGCCGTCTGGAAGCTGGCGCCCGCGCTCGCGGCGGGCAACGCCGTCGTCCTCAAGCCCGCCGAACAGACGCCGACGTCGATCCTGGTCCTGATCGAACTCATCAGCGACCTGCTGCCGGCAGGCGTGGTGAACGTGGTCAACGGCTTCGGCGTCGAGGCCGGCAAGCCGCTGGCCTCCAGCCCGCGGATCCGCAAGATCGCCTTCACCGGCGAGACCACCACCGGCCGGCTGATCAGCCAGTACGCCTCCAACAACCTCATCCCCGTGACGCTGGAACTCGGCGGCAAGAGCCCGAACATCTTCTTCAACGATGTCGCCGATTCCAGTGACGCGTTCTACGACAAGGCGCTTGAAGGTTTCACTCTCTTCGCCTTCAACCAGGGCGAAGTCTGCACCTGCCCGTCCCGGGCCCTGGTCCAGGAAGGCATCTACGACTCCTTCATGGCCGACGCCCTGGCCCGGACCCAGAAGATCATCCAGGGCAACCCGCTGGACACCGAAACCCAGATCGGAGCCCAGGCCTCCAACGACCAGCTGGAGAAGATCCTCTCCTACATCGACATCGGAAAGCAGGAAGGCGCCAAGGCACTCACCGGCGGCGCCCGCGCTGAACTGTCCGGGGACCTGGCCGGCGGCTACTACGTCCAGCCCACGATCTTCGAAGGCCACAACCGGATGCGCATCTTCCAGGAGGAGATCTTCGGCCCCGTCGTGTCCGTGACCCGCTTCAGCGACTACAACGACGCCATGGGCATCGCCAACGACACCCTCTACGGCCTCGGCGCCGGCGTCTGGTCCCGCAACGGCAACGTCGCATACCGGGCAGGCCGCGAGATCCAGGCCGGCCGCGTCTGGGTCAACAACTACCACGCCTACCCGGCCGGCGCCGCGTTCGGCGGCTACAAGTCCTCCGGCATCGGGCGTGAAAACCACGCCATGATGCTGGACCACTACCAGCAGACCAAGAACCTGCTGGTCAGCTACAGCGAAAACAAGCTGGGCTTCTTCTAAAGGGCGCTCCCGTCGTCTCGACTCCGTCGCCACGACGGGGCCCTCGCGCCCCGCTCCACCCAAACAACCGATTCAACGACGCAAGGATTTCGCCAATGACGACGACAATGCAAGCAGCCGTAGTATCCGAATTTGCCAAGGACCTCCAGATCCAGGACATACCTGTCCCCGCGCCCGGCCGCGGCCAGGCACTGGTCAAACTCATCACCAGCGGTGTCTGCCACACCGACCTCCACGCCGCCGAAGGGGACTGGCCGGTCAAACCGTCGCCTCCGTTCGTGCCCGGGCACGAAGGCGTGGGCGAGGTGGTGGCCCTCGGCGAGGGGGTGACCGACCTCGCTGTCGGGGATCTGGTGGGCAACGCCTGGCTGTGGTCTGCCTGCGGCGACTGCCAGTACTGCCGCACAGGCTGGGAAACGCTGTGCGAGTCCCAGAAGAACGCCGGCTACAGCGTGGACGGCTCCTTCGGCGAGTACATGCTGGTGGACAGCCGCTTTGCGGCCCGGATTCCGGCGGGCTCGGACCCGGTGGAGGTTGCCCCGGTGCTCTGTGCCGGTGTCACCGTCTACAAGGGGCTGAAAATGACCGAGGCCAGGCCGGGGGAGTGGGTCACCATCTCCGGCATCGGCGGACTGGGGCACATCGCCGTCCAGTACGCCGTCGCCATGGGCCTGCGCGTTGCCGCCGTCGACATCGCGGACGACAAACTCGCCCTCGCCAGGAAGCACGGCGCAGAGCTCACCGTCAACGCTCTCCACGAGGACCCGGCGGAGGTCATCCAGCGGGAAACCGGAGGCTGCAGCGGAGTCCTGGTCACGGCGGTGCACCCCTCGGCCTTCGGCCAGGCCATCGGCATGGCCCGCCGCGGCGGCACCATCGTGTTCAACGGCCTGCCGCCGGGCGACTTCCCGGCACCGATCTTCGAGATCGTGCTCAAGGGCCTGACCGTCCGCGGCTCCATCGTGGGCACCCGGCAGGACCTGGAGGAAGCGCTGGACTTCTACGCGCAGGGCAAGATCCACCCCACGGTGTCCACACGGGAACTCTCCGAGGTCAACGCCGTCTTCGACGAGATGAAGCACGCGAAGATCGACGGCCGCGTGGTGCTGACGTTCTGATGGGCACCAGGCTGGACGCCGCGGTGACGGTGCCCGGGGAGGAGTTTTCCCGGGTTGCGCTCACCCCCGAGGCGGTGTCGCTGCTGCGGAAGCTCTGGGCGCGGCACGGGCCGCTCATGTTCCACCAGTCCGGCGGCTGCTGCGACGGCTCCGCGCCCATGTGCTACCCGGCCGGGGACTTCCTCACCGGTGACTCGGATGTGCTGCTGGGGCGGTTTGATCTGTCCGTTGCCGACGGCGGAGGGTCCGGTTCCGCTTCCGATGGCGGCTCCCGCCTTGCTGCCGACGGCGGAGGGTCCGGTTCCGCTTCCGACGGCGGCCAGCCGCTGGAGTTCTGGATGTCCCGGGAGCAGTTCAGCTACTGGAGCCACACCCACCTTACGGTGGATGTGGTGGACGGCCGGGGCAGCGGGTTTTCCGTTGAGGCGCCAGAAGGCAAACGCTTCCTGATCCGTTCCACGCTCATGGACTGGCCGGTGTAATCCGGCCAGTTCCCAGCTTCACAATGTCCGGGCGGGGCCACAAACAAGTGGCCCCGCCCGGACATTGAGCGTTAAAAACGTGATTGGGAACCCCCAATTTGGGGTGGCTCAACTGCGTAAAAGAACTCCGGTCCGGCCGCTTCCACAAGGTTTTCACGGGCATGGTTACGGACGATGGCACGGTCAAAACCCTCCTAGCGGCAGGTGTGCCATGAAACTCTTAGCCTGGAAGTCAGACGGGGGCGCGGATCGCGACAGATCCGCAGCCCCCACGGATCCACCCTTGAATCGGCGGGAACGCCGCAGCAAGCGACGTGAGCGGCCGGTTTCCTTCCGGCTGATTGCGGCGGCTACCACGCTCGCCATGCCGGCAGCGATGGGGCTGCCCGTGGTCGCGGCGAACGCCGTTCAGGCACCTGTCGGGGCAGGATTCAACGTCACACCTTCAGACCTGTCCTTCATCCTGAAGCAGATTAAGATCGCTGAGGCACACGTTGCCAACACCACGTCGGAAACCGGCCCCTGCGGCGCCCTTTTGGGTACAGGACCCAATCAGCTCGCCAGCCCGATGCTGTCCTTCGGGCTGCGCACTGTGGACGGCAGCTGCAACCACCTCGAGCCCGGACAGGACAACTACGGTGCCGCGGATCAGGTGTTCCCACGGCTGGGAGCTGCATCGTTCAAAGACGCGGAGAACTCGATGTTCGGGCCGCCGGCCCCGTCAAGCTACACCCAGAAGAAGGGCGACGTATTCGACTCGCAGCCGCGCGTCATCAGCAACCTGATCGTGGATCAGACCTCGACGAACCCGGCGGCCGTGTCCGCGGCCGGAAACCCGGTGCGCAGCCAGGGCAACGAGGGCGTTGTTCCCTGCACGACCGATCCGGATCCCCTCGCCGAGCCTGCGGTTGCCGCCGTGCCTGCAGGTTGCGTGCCCTCCCACAGCACCCTCTTCATCCCGAACATCACCACCGACGTCGGGCTTTCCCCGCCGTACAACTCGCTGTTTACGCTTTTTGGCCAGTTCTTTGACCACGGCATCGACCAGACGGTGAAGGGCGGAGGCAGCGTCTACGTTCCGCTCAAGGCTGACGATCCGCTGATTGCCGGTCCCAACCACAAGTTTGACGATGATCCGGCGACGGCGACGGTTGAGGGTGTCGATGACCCCGCAACGCGTGACGTCGTGGAGGGCGACGACCTGCCCGTGCACCTGCGGTTCATGGCCCTTACCCGTGGGCTGAACCAGCCGGGCGAGGACGGCATCCTGGGTGACGATCCTAAGACGACTGACGTGGACGAAAGCGCCGACGACGTGCAGGACGCGCTGAACACTGACTCCCCGTGGGTGGACCAGAGCCAGACCTACACCTCCCACCCCTCGCACCAGGTCTTCCTGCGCGAGTACGTCGCGGACACCGCGACCGGCCGTCCCCTCTCCACCGGAAAGCTGCTCGGCGGGCCTGCCGGCCCGACCGCAGGCGGCATGGCCACCTGGGCCACCACCAAGAAACAGGCGCAGGAGCTGCTGGGCATCCAGCTGCTGGACAAGGACGTTCTGAACGTCCCAATGATCAAGTCCGACCTGTACGGCAATTTCATTCCGGGACCGGCGCGCGGCCTTCCCGTGTTCGTGACGGCCAGCGGCGAGGTCGAGGCCAACCCGGCCGACAACGAGAACAAAGGAACCCTGGTTCCCGCCGATGCGCTGTACTTCAACACCCCGTTCCTCACGGACATTGCGCACAACGCCGACCCGTCGCCCAAGGACACGGACCACAACCCCGGCACCCCCGCCGTGGCACCGATCAAGGACACGGACACTACGGCATCGGCCGATTTCGCAAGCCAGCCACGGGGAACCTACGACGATGAGATGCTCGATGCGCACTTCATCGCCGGCGACGGCCGCGTCAATGAGAACATTGGCCTGACCGCCATCCACCAGGTGTTCCACTCGGAACACGACCGGCTCGTTGACGACATCAAAGCCACCCTGGCCAAGACGGAGAACGCAGATCTCAAGGCCCAGTTCGAAGACGTCAATGACGCAACGTTCGACTATGGCGAACGCCTCTTCCAGGCAGCCCGCTTCGTCACCGAGATGGAGTACCAGCACCTGGTCTTCGAGGAGTTTGCCCGCAAGATCCAGCCGCTGATCAACCCGTTCCAGCCGTTTGCCTTCACGCAGACGGATATTAACCCGGCGATCAAGGCTGAATTCGCCCACGCCGTGTACCGGTTTGGCCACTCCATGCTCACCGAGACGATCTCCCGGCGGAATGAGTACAAGCCGGGCCCGGACGCCGTGTACGGCACTTCCGACGACATCGCCGGCTCGGAGAATGACATCTCCCTGCTTGAAGGCTTCCTCAACCCGCCGGCGTATACCGACGGCGGCGACGCCGGGCAGCTGACATCGGAAGAGGCGGCAGGCAGCATCGTGATGGGCATGTCCGACCAGGAGGGCAACGAACTGGACGAGTTCGTCACCGACACGCTGCGGAACAACCTGCTGGGACTTCCGCTGGATCTCGCCACCATCAACATGACGAGGGCCAGGTCCGAGGGCGTTCCGACACTCAACAATTTCCGCAAGGAGCTGCACGCCAAAACCAACGACGGCCAGCTCAAGCCCTACACGAACTGGATCGACTTCGGCGAGAACCTCAAGCACCCCGAGTCGCTCATCAACTTCGTGGCTGCCTACGGCAAGCACCCGACGATCCTCACTGATGCAGGACCTGACAAGGTGCTGGGCAACGGGGACGACAAGCCGGCTTCACTGAAGTCGCGCCGTGACGCCGCCCGCGCCATCGTCAACCCCAACACCGTGGCGGGGGACGTCCCTCCTACAGACGCTGCAGCGTTCATGAACAGCAGTGACGGATGGGCAAACGAGAACGGTGCGTCGAAGACCGGGCTCGACAACGTCGAACTGTGGGTGGGCGGCCTCGCCGAACGCACCAACATGTTCGGCGGCCTGCTCGGCAGCACCTTCAACTTCGTCTTTGAACAGCAGCTGACGGAGCTCCAGAACGGCGACCGCTTCTACTATCTGGCACGCACCCCCGGCATGAACCTGCGGGCACAGCTGGAGGGCAACTCCTTCGCCGAGCTGATGATGCGCAACACCAACGCCCAGGCGCTCAAGGCGGATGCATTCGCCACCGCTGACTGCAAGTTCGAGCTGAAGAACCTCGCAGGTACCACTGAGGGCTTTACGAGCTTCGGCAACACGGTCGCGAACGACCCGGCCTCCGACTGCGACGAATCCAAGGTCCTGATCCGCATGTCGGACGGCACCATCAAGTACCGGATGACCAACACTGTGGACCCGTCCGGCATCAACGGCCAGAGCGTCTTCAACGGGACCGCCAACGTTGACCGCGCCTACGGCGGCAACGACAACGACACCTTCTGGGGCGGCCTAGGCAACGACGTGATCGAAGGCGGTGATGGTGCCGACGTCGCGCTGGGCGGCGAAGGCAACGACATCATCACCGATATCGCCGGCGATGACGTGCACAAGGGTGGCCCAGGCAACGATGCGATCGACGCCGGCCCCGGCCTGGACATCATCATGGGCGGTGACGGCAGCGACTTCACGAACGGCGGAGCCAACATTAACGAAACCTTCTCCGGTGAGGGCAATGACTTCGCCATCGCCGGCCAGGGTGAGGATGCTGTCTTCGGAGACGGTGGGGACGACTGGATGGAGGGTGGCGACGAGCCCGACCTCCTGATGGGTGACTCCAGCAACCTCTTCTTCCTCGATGATTCGCAGAGGCCGGGCCACGACATCCTCTTCGGTCAGGGCGGCGACGACGATTACGACATGGAAGGTGGCGACGACGTCGGCCTCGCCGGTCCGGGAATTGAGAAAATTGCCGGTGCCTCGGGCTACGACTGGGAGATCGGCCTGCACGATCCGCAGCCGCAGGACGCCGACCTGGACCTGCCCATCCTGCCTCTCGATATCCTTCAGGTGGGGGTCCGCGACAGGTACAACGAAGTGGAAGCCCTCTCGGGCGGCCCCTTTGATGACAAGCTCCGCGGCGACGACATCATCCCGAGCGAACGGGGCGGCGGCGGCTTCATCGGCTGCAACGTCCTGGATGTGCACGGCGTCAACCGCATCTCCGGCCTCAACGAACTGATCCCGGACGCCGCACGGACCACACCCATCGCCGACGTAATTGCCGCTTCGGCATCGAAGGACTGCCCGCTCCTGGACAGCTCCGCGAACGCGATGGCCTGGGGCGATGGCAACATCCTCCTCGGCGGTGGCGGCAGCGACATCATCGAGGGACGCGGCGGCAATGACATCATCGACGGCGACCGCTACCTCAACGTCCGGCTCAGCGTGCGCACCAATGCCGCTGATCCCAACACCGAGATCGGCAGCGCCACCAGCATGACCGCGCAGTACCTGAGGAATGCGACGGGCGGCCTGACCGGAGCGACCCTGCAGGCGGACGTCTTCGCCGGCAAGATCGACCCGGGCAACATCGTGGCCGTGAGGGAGATCCTCTCCACCAGCGGCGGCACGGATAAGGCCGTATTCTCCGACATCGAGGCGAACTACACCGTCACTGAAACCGACGGAGTAACCACTGTGAGCCACAACGGCGGAGGCACCGACGGAGTCGACACGCTCCGGAACATCGAGACCCTGGTCTTTGCCGACTCCGTACCTCCAAGCGCACCCACCGGCGTGACCGCGCAGGCAGGGAACGGCCAGGCCACGGTGAACTTCACCGCAGCCGAAACCGGCGGCATCACTGACCAGTTCTCCATCCGCGTTCTTGACGCGGCCTCCGGCGCACAGATCGGTGAGACCCGGACGGCGCCCGGTGGCGACACCAGCATGGTGGTCGACGGACTGACGAATGGCGTAGCCGTCAAGTTCGAGGTCCGCGCCACGAACGTGCACGGTGAAAGCACGGTTATGGTTACCAACACCGTCACCCCGGTGGCGCCGGTGCTGGTCACGGCAGTCCCGTCCATTACGGGAACCGCCACAGTCGGCAGCACCCTGACGGCGGCAACAGGAGTCTGGGGACCGGCGCCGGTGGCACTGTCCTTCCAATGGTTCAGCAACGGGGTCGCTGTAGTCGGCGCCACCGAGTCCACTTACACGGTCAGGGCCGCGGATGTGGGTCAGCCGGTAACTGTCAGGGTCACCGGGTCCAAGGACGGGTACGAGTCGGTAACGATGACTTCGGAGCCCGTTGCGGCGGAGGCCGCCCCGGTGGTTGCCAGCGCCCTTCGCGACTTCACCGGTGACACCAGGGCTGACCTGGTGGCCAGGGATTCCAGTGGGGTCCTGTGGACCTACCCGGGCACCGGCAACGGGCTCTTCGGGACCCGTATCCGCGTCGGTTCCGGATGGAACGCGATGTCAGTGATCTCCGCAGCCGGTGACCTGACCGGTGACGGGAAGCCTGACCTGGTAGCCAGGGAATCGAGTGGGGTCCTGTGGACCTACCCGGGCACCGGCAACGGGCTCTTCGGGACCCGCATCCGCGTCGGTACCGGATGGAATGCGATGTCGGTGATCTCCGCAGCCGGTGACCTGACCGGTGACGGGAAGGCTGACCTGGTAGCCAGGGATTCCAGTGGGGTCCTGTGGACCTACCCCGGCACCGGCAACGGTCTCTTCGGGACCCGCGTCCGCGTCGGTACCGGATGGAATGCGATGTCGGCGATCTCCGCAGCCGGTGACCTGACCGGTGACGGGAAGCCTGACCTGGTGGCCAGGGACTCCCGCGGGGTCCTGTGGACCTACCCGGGCACCGGCAACGGGCTCTTCGGGACCCGCATCCGCGTCGGTACCGGATGGAATGCGATGTCGGCGATCTCCGCAGCCGGTGACCTGACCGGTGACGGGAAGCCGGACCTGGTGGCCAGGGACTCCAGTGGAGTCCTGTGGACCTACCCCGGCACCGGCAACGGTCTCTTCGGGACCCGCATCCGCGTCGGTACCGGATGGAACGTCATGAGGGTTATTAGCTAGCCCAGTTCGGAGGCGGCCGTCTCCGGGTCCCCATCGGAACCCGGGGCGGCTGCCCCCCACCGCTGAAGCCTTCCGGCTGATGCAACTTTAGGCCCCACGCCCGGCCCTCCACCACACCGCGCAGCCGCAGCGCGGAGGAGGGCCGGGCGTGGTTTTTGCCTGCGTGCCGTCTCATTATTCGGGACAATTGTGGCCGTCCACTGGATGGACACTACACTTGATAGGTCTGTTTCCATCCCCTATCAGGATCGTGGACTTCCAATGAACCTTTTCCGGACCAAATCCATCGAGCAGTCAATAGCCGACGCCGATGAGCCCGGACGCAAACTGAAGCGCTCCCTCAGCACCTGGGACCTCATGATCATGGGCGTCGCCGTTGCCGTCGGCGCCGGCATCTTCTCCGTGGGCGCCAAGGCCGCCGCGAACTTCGCTGGCCCCGCCGTCACCATCTCCTTCCTGGTCGCCGCCATCACCTGCGCCCTGGCGATCATGTGCTACGCCGAATTCGCCACCGCCATCCCTGTTGCCGGCTCCGCCTACGTTTTCACGTACGCCACCATGGGCGAGGTCCTGGCCTGGATCATCGGCTGGAACCTCATCCTGGAGCTCTTCACCGCGGCCGCGGTGATCGCCAAGTACTGGGGCATTTACCTCAGCAAGGTCTTCTCCCTGATGGGAGTGGACATGCCCCCGGCCGTCTCGCTTGGCGACGTTGACCTGTACTGGGGCGCGTTCCTCATCGTTGCCGTCTTCACCGTGCTGCTGGTGCTTGGCACCAAGCTGTCCGCTCGTGTGGGCAACATCTTCACGCTGATCAAAATCGGCGTGGTGCTCTTCGTGATTGTGGTGGGCTTCACCTACGTGAAGTTCTCCAACTACACCCCCTTCGTCCCGGCCTCTGAACCGACGGCCAACGCCGGCGCCGCCGACGTCATGAAGCAGTCGTTCTTCGGCTTCCTCACCGGTGCCGCCCCCGCACAGTACGGCACCCTCGGCATCTTCGCCGGCGCCGCGCTGGTGTTCTTTGCCTTCATCGGTTTCGACGTCGTGGCCACCTCCGCAGAAGAGGTGAAGAACCCGCAGAAGACCCTGCCCCGCGGCATCTTCGGCGGCCTGGCCCTGGTGACCCTGCTGTACATCCTGGTCTCGCTCGCCCTGACCGGCATGGTCTCCTATACGCAGCTGGCCGAGGCGGAGAGCCCCACCCTCACCACCGCCTTCGAAGCCGTCGGCAACACCGACGCCGCGAAGGTGATCGCCTTCGGCTCCCTCGTGGGCCTGACGACGGTGATCATGGTGCTGCTGATGGGCCTGGCACGGGTTGTGCTGGCCATGAGCCGCGACGGCCTGCTGCCGCGCTCCCTCTCCAGGACCAGTGAGAAGCGCTCCACGCCCGTCCGCCTGCAGATCATCTGCGGCGCCGCCGTCGCCCTGGTCGCCGGACTCACCAACGTGGACCTGCTCGAGGAAATGATCAACATCGGAACGCTGTCCGCGTTCGTGATGGTCAGCCTGGGCATCCTCGTGCTGCGCAAGAAGCGCCCTGACCTGAAGCCTGCCTTCCGGGTCCCGTTCGGCAAGGTGCTTCCCATCGTGTCCGCGGTGCTGTGCCTGTACCTGATGACCAACCTTGCCGTGGAGACCTGGATCTTCTTCGGCATTTGGCTGGTGCTCGGCGTTGCCATCTACTTCGCCTACGGGCAGCGGCACTCCCGCCTCAACGAGAAGTTCGCCGATGCCAAAGCCGCCGTGGACGGCCGTTCAGCCGATCTCGACGACCGGGACGACGACGAGCTGACCAAGGTCTAGCCGGCACCCGGGACCTGCCCCCCTGGTTTGGCCGGACGGCAGCCCCTGATGCAAAACCGCCGCCCCCTGACGCAACCTTCAGGGGGCGGCGTGCCGTCCCACCCAGTCCACCAGCGGGCGGAGCTGTTCCCAGCGGGCGGCAATCTCGCGTTCCGCGTCCGGGGAGGCGAGCCATTCGGGCTCGCCTAGGGTAACACCGGCGGAGAGCGACTTGTGAGTCAGCAGCTCGGCGCGGGGATGGTCCTTCGGAAAGCCCCGGGGCACGGTTTTCAGTTTCTCGCCTTCGATGGCGAATCCCGCGGCTGCGATCGCGTCCACGATGTGCTGCAGCTGTTCGCCGGTGCTCCCCGCGTCCACGGAACTCCGGTAGCGGACCAGCTGCGCGGGTGAATGCGAGTGGTAGCCGCCGCCAACCAGCAGGCCGTCGGCACTGATCTGCAGGTAGTAGCCCACGCCCTCCTGATATGAGGCGAACGCGCCCTGGGCGGTCTTATACGGTGACTTGTCCGGGGAGAAGCGGACGTCACGGTTCGGCCGGAAGATCTTCCCTGGCCCAAAGCGCGGCTCAAGGTCCGCCAGAAGCGCCTGGAGCGGAGCCTTGACGGAATCCTGGTACACCGCGGCATGGGCATGCCACCAGTCGCGGTTGTTGTTCTCCTCCAGCTCGGCGTAGAACTTGGTTGCCGCGGCCGGGATGCCCTCGAATGTGCTCATGATTGAAGCCTAGGGATTCCCGGCGGCCCCGGCCACGGCCGCGCCGCCCATGTGGATGGCACCGCATATGTGGATAACCGCGAAATGTGGATAACAGGGGCCTGCATGGATAACAGGGGCCCGGGAGGGACGTCCGCCCCTGCGGGAGAAGCAGTCAGCGGCAGGCCGTAATCCTGTAAAGAGTGCGGCCCTCCGCGGAAGCCACTTTTTCAAAGCCCTGCCCGGCTGGCACGTTGTAAAAACCAGGCCAGCGCTTCAGGCTGACACTTCCGTGCGACGCGCCGGGGGCATCCTCGTAGAAGTGGGTGGCGCCGACCTCGCGCACCGCTTCACAGATGGCCGGGTCAGTCGCCAGCCGGTTGAAGCCGGTGCGGAGCAGCTCCTTGGCGGGGCTGCCGGCTGTCGGCGAACCCAGTTGCGTGTAGACGACGTGCCGGCCGGTCAGCGCATAGAAGTAGGTCTCGCCGTTGAACGGGTCCCCGATCACCACGGCATCAGCCGGCAGCATCTCGCCGGCCCGCTCAATGAAGGCTTGTTCTCCCCTGGAGAGCACGCCGTTCCCCGGCTTGTCGGAGACAGTGTAGTTCTGGGCGGCAACCGCCACACGTTCCACCGACCGGTAGCTTCCGGAACCCACATAAAGCGCACCGGTGACCGCGGCAGCGGCAGCCGTGAAGAGGATGGCAGGAACGGGCCACCGTCCGGCGATGCGGGGCTCAGGCGACCGTGCGGACAGGAGACGAACCAGCGCCCTGACTACGGCACCCGTCACCACAGCAAGGGCCAGCGCGGCCAGCAGGCTGCCCGTCATGGCGATAAAGGGGGCGATACGCTGCGTGTCCTTGTACCAGAACCCGGTCAGCCATCGAAGCCCGTTTTCGGGACCCGCAGCAAGCACATAAAGTCCAACGAAGGCGAGCCAGGTGACGGCCAGCGGCCTTGCCTCCCGGACAAAAATGGCCACAACCGCGCCAAGAATCACCAGTAGCCCCACCGCGATGTTGAAGTCGTCCGGCGCCGGCGGGGAGAGTGCCGGGAACCGCGGCAGGTCGAAGAAGGCAAGGTACAGGGAATCCGGGACCTCTGCCCGCACAGCCCGGCGGTAGGCCATGACACCTGCCAGCACGCGCGAGTTGGCCAGCACCGACCACGCCGTTGCCGCAAGGAGCGCCGTGCCCAGGGCTGCCGCAAGGGTAGGGAGGGGGCGGCGCCGCGCCCCGCGCACCAGCAGCGGCAGGAAGCGGGCAGCCACAAAGGGCAGGACGGCCACGGCAATGGCAAACAGGGAGCTGGGATGGGCCGCGACGCAGCCGCCGAGCAGGGCAACGAGGGTGACGGCCAGCAGGATTCGCCCGCGGGCCGGCGCAGGGACCGCTGTACCCGCGGCCGGTTCAGCCCGCCCGGGGGCCGTCCCAGCGGAGGTCCCGGAGGCCGCCCCGGCGGAGGTCAGACGCCGGAGCAGCAGCACGGCCAGGGCCAGTGTGGCGGGCACCAGAGCGGTGGCGAGGCCGTTGGGCCACTGGCCGCTGCGGAGCAGTTGGGAGAAGGGGAAGCTGATGAAGGAGGCACCGACCAGCGGCGTCAGTGCCCAGGCCGCAGGGTGCCGCGGCAGCACGGCCGTGGCCAGGAAGGCCAGGCCGGCCGGCCAGATCAGGCCCCCGATCACGATCGAGGACAGGTTGGCCGCCTCCGGGATGCTGCCCGGGACGAGGGCAACGGCGCTGTGCCAGCCCGCAGGGTAATAGGTGGCACGTCCGGCGCCGAATATCGGGGCGATGCTCCACGGGGTAGCCTGCCCGGATTCCTGGATCCACCGCAATGCGTTCAGGTGGAAGATCGGATCCCAGCCCTGGGAGGCGGCGGCGGGGTCGCCGATGCCACGGAGCAGGGCGAGACAGGTAGCAGCCGAACCGATGGCGGTGCCTGCCCCTGCGGCAAGCCAGGTCGGCAGGCCGATGCCGGCGGGCGTCAGGGGCTGTCCGAAGGCGAACCGCCTTCCGGCGAACCAGGTTGTGAGGACCAGGGGAAGGGCTGTGAGGGCGGCAGTTGCTGCATTCCACGGGAGACCGACGGCGGCCGCCGCGAAGCTGCCGGCCAGCAGCATCAGCAGCGTGACGGCGGGACTGAGCGCTATGGCCGCCGGCCACCCGGGCCTCAGCGGCAGAAGAACCAGGAGTCCCGGGAGGAAGAAAGCCGCGACAAGGAATACAACAGTCGGGACCGACGGGGCCAGCCCGAAAAGCCAATCAAGCATGGTCGATTCAGAGAGCTCCCGGCCGGACCTTGTTCCTCCGCGGCGCGGCGAGTGCCTTGTTGAAGAGCTTCGCGGCACCGGCAGTCAGCGAACCCGCGGTCAGGGGCGCTGTGGCTGTCGGCTGGTCCGGCAGCGGCGGATAGATCTTGTCAGCCTCGGCGCGCTTTCGGGCCACCAGCGCCGGGAGTTCATCGCGCAGCGAACCGCGGTTTTCAGGGATTCCGGGAGCGTCGCCGTCAAGCGCCAGCGACCAGCCACTGCCGAGGGCGGTCAGCGACTCGTGCTTGACGTCGTAGTACCCCTTCTTCATGCCGACTGCCATGCCCCGTGCCCCCGCCGACGCGGCCAGCAGGTGGAAATGGAACCGGCTGGTCACCCAGGTCTGGTCCCCGGAGAGGGGGAGGCCGTGGGCCCAGATATGCAGGAACGGCAGGAACCGTTCTTCCGGGATCAGGTCCGCCAGCTGTTCGTAGGCAACGCGGTCGGCGCCCGGGATGGCTTCAACGTAATAGGCGTTCGTTCCCTCGCTAGCGGCCTTTTCGACGGCGGTCCTCGCCAGCTCCACCGCGGTCCCGAACCGCTCGGGGTCGGCGGTGTCGCTCTGGATGCAGACGTAGAGGCCGGGTTCGGCCGTCGAGCGGGCCAGTTCGGCGGTGAGGCCGAGGAAGGCATCGTCCAGTTCCTGGCTGATGCCGTAGGCGCGGGCGCCGGCTTCGTCGCGGGCTGCTGCGTGCGCGAAGTCCTGGAACAGGGGCATCTCGGCAGGCGCCGAGGTGAGTTCGGGCATGAGTCCCTGGCCGGTGGCAATCAGCCGGGCGCCCGTGATGGCGTGGACGGCACGCATGGCAACTACCAGTCCGGCGTGGTGGGACCAGTTCTCATTGATGAAGCCGCCCCCGATGAGGTGCAGGGATTGTGCTTCGCGCAGCTTGAGGAGGCCCAGATCGTAGGAGGGGGAGCCGAGGCGAGTGACCCGGGCCCTGATGACCTCCGCCGCTTCGTCCAGCGGCATTTCAGCAGTCTCGTGCACCAGCCGCCACAGTGTGTTGGTGACGCGCAGGCGCGGATGCAGCCCATCGAAGAGGACCTGCGCCAGGCCAGGCTGGGGGCAGTCCAGCCAGACATCGGCGTCGGGCCGCACCTCGGCAAGATGCTTCAGCCATGCCGCGGCGATGAACTCGTCGCCGAAATTGGGGTTGCCCGAAGGGCCGATCAGATAAAGAGGACCCGACTGCATGCTGTTGACTATATCTTCCCGCCGGCGCGGAGCGCGCCTCGGAAGCCGATCCTGTTAACGCAGGGAACCCCGCCGCGGTGGTGAGCGGGTCACTGTGCCGTGGCGGGGTTCCGTGGTGTTTTTTCCGGTGCTGTTAGCCGATTTTGTTGGCGGCTTCGGCGTCGGAGAGGGGTGCTTGGCCGAGGTTGGCGCGGAGTTTGGCGCCGAGTTCGGCGTCGACGTTTGTCCAGTACTGGATGGCGCGTTCCTTGATGCCGGGGCTCTTCACGCCGCCCACGGCGCCGGTGATGGTGTCCAGGAAGCGGGCCTTTTCGGCGTCGTTGTAGACCTCGCGGTAGAGGGTGCCGGCCTGGCCGAAGTCGCTGTCCTGGGCGTGCAGGGAGTGCGCGGCGTGGGTGAGTTCGCCGTCGTTTTCCCAGCCGCCGGCCGGGGACTGCGGTTCCACGGCGGCCGGGCCGCCGAGGTGTTCGGGGCGTAGACCGGCACGGTGGGGGCGTTGAACAGGTAGCGTCCGGCGCCGTCCTGGCTGTAGTTGTTGACCGGGCTCTTGGGCTGGTTCACCGGGATCTGGGCGTGGTTGGTGCCCACCCGGTAGCGGTGGGCGTCGGCGTAGGAGAAGATCCGGGCCTGGAGCATCTTGTCCGGGGACGCGGCGATGCCGGGCACGAAGTTCGACGGGGCGAAGGTGGCCTGTTCGATCTGCGCGAAGTAGTTTCCGGGTTCCGGTTCAGTTCCATGGTGCCGACCTTGATCAGCGGGTAGTCCGCGTGCGGCCAGACCTTGGTCAGGTCGAACGGGTTGAACCGGTAGGTCTTGGCGTCCTCGTAGGGCATGACCTGCACGTGCAGGTCCCAGGAGGGAGGTTCCCGGCTTCGATGTTTTCGTGCAGGTCGCGGATGTAGAAGTCCGCGTCCGAGCCGGCCAGGCCTCGGCTTTCGCCGGTGATGTTCTTCACGCCCTGGTTGGAGTGGAAGTGGTACTTGACCCAGAACCGTCGCCTTCGGCGTTGATCCACTGGTAGGTGTGCGAGCCGTAGCCCTGCATTTCGCGCCAGGACGCGGGCAGGCCGCGGTCACCCATCAGCCAGGTGACCTGGTGGGCGGATTCGGGGGACAGGGTCCAGAAGTCCCACTGCATGTCCGCGTCGCGCAGGTGCGTGCCGGGCAGGCGCTTCTGGGAGTGGATGAAGTCCGGGAACTTGATCCCGTCGCGGATGAAGAACACCGGGGTGTTGTTGCCCACGAGGTCGTAGTTGCCCTCAGTGGTGTAGAACTTCACCGCGAAACCGCGCGGGTCCCGCCAGGTGTCCGGGGAGCCGTTCTCGCCCGCGACGGAGGAGAAACGGATCAGCATCTCGGTCTCGACACCGGGCTGCAGGAACGCGGCCTTGGTGTACTTCGAGATGTCCTCGGTGGTCCTGAACGTGCCGAACGCGCCGCCGCCCTTGGCGTGCACCACACGCTCCGGGACCCGCTCACGGTTGAACTGCGCGAGCTTTTCCACCAGGTAGTGGTCCGTGAGGATGATCGCGCCGTCAGCACCGACAGACTTCGAATGCGAATCCGAACTGACAGGCGCACCCGACTGCGTGGTCGACACAACAGGCGCAGAGATGTTCAAAGTCATCTTTCTCCTAATTACTTGATTACTTGCCATTTACGTTTGCAGGAAGCTTTTGGGCCCGCTGGCACTCTCCGCAGATCCCCTGGTACATGACATCCGCGATCTGGATGGTCATGGGCTGGGAATCCTCGTTCCAGTGCGGTGTCAGGCACGGGGCATGGCCGACGGCACAGTCGACGTCCTCCACCCGGCCGCAGCTGATGCAGATCGCGTGATGGTGGTTGTCGCCCACCCGCGTCTCATACAGTGCCGGCGAATGCGGAGGCTCAAAACGGCGCAGCATTTGCAGGTCCGTCAAATCACCCAGCACCACGTACACGGACTGCGCCGTCAGTTCCGGCAGTTCCTCGCGGGCAGCCGCCAGGATGTTTTCCGCCGGGGAGTGCGGGTGGTGTTCGACGGCGGCCAGCACTGCCAGCCGCTGCTTGGTCACCCGTCGGCCGTGGGCGCGCAGGGCCGCGGCCCATGCTTCGTGGCTTTCCGGGTGATCGGTCATGACTCCATTGAAGCACTTATTTTGACTAGATCACAATAAGGTGAGGCTAAGTTCCTCCTGAGGCTAAAGTTGCCGGGTGGGAAAACTTCTGGCTGACATCACTCCGCTGCGCGAAAGCCCTGATTTCCGCCGGCTGTGGATTGGCTCGGCGGTCTCCAACATCGGCAGCCAGCTCACCCTTGTGGCTGTGGGCCTCGAGGTGTACCGGCTCACCCAGGACAGCCTGTACGTCGGCCTGCTCAGCATCTTTGCCCTGGTTCCGCTGGTGTTCGGCGGTCTGCTCGGCGGCTCCATCGCCGACTCCCACGACCGCCGCACGGTGGCGCTGCTGTCGTCCGGGGTGCTGTGGCTGACCACCGGCGGACTCGCCCTCCAGGCCTGGCTGGAGGTGGGCAGTGTGTGGCTGCTGTACGGGCTGGTGGCCGTGCAGAGCGGGGCGCAGGCGATCAACCAGCCGGCGCGCAGCGCCATCATTCCCGCGCTGCTGCGCAAAGAGCTCCTGCCGGCCGCCAACGCACTGAACATGGTGACGTTCGGCCTGTCCATGACGGCGGGGCCGCTGCTGGCCGGCGTCCTGGTGGCCAGTGTCGGCTTCGGCTGGACGTACACACTGGACGCCGTCAGTTTCGTCTTTGCCTTTTGGGCGCTGCTGAAGCTTCCTCCCATGCCGCCGGCGGAGGAGGCGGGGCGTGCCGGACTGCGGTCCGTCGTCGAGGGTTTCCGGTTCCTGGGCACGCGGCCCAACCTGCGGATGACGTTCATCCTTGACCTGATTGCGATGATCCTGGCCCAGCCGCGGGCGCTGCTGCCCGCCGTCGGAGCCCTCATGATCGGCGGCGGGGAAACAACGGTGGGTATTCTGCTGGCCTCCGTGGCGGTGGGCGCCTTCCTCGCCGGCCTCTTTTCCGGGCCGCTCGGCGCGATCCGGCGGCAGGGAAGCGCAGTGGTGTGGTCCGTCATGGGCTGGGGTGCGTCCATCGCCGGGTTAGGCCTGGTAGTGGTGCTGGCCGGGCGGTCCGGGTCCGAAGGAGTGACCCTGTGGCTGATTCCGGCGGCCCTCTGCTGCGCCCTGGCGGGAATCTCCGACTCGATCAGCGCCGTCTTCCGCACCACCATCCTGCAGGCCGCGACCCCCGACCACCTGCGCGGCCGCCTGCAGGGCGTCTTCATTGTGGTGGTTGCCGGAGGCCCCCGGCTTGGCGACATGCTGGCCGGTGGCGGCACTAAAATTCTGAGTGAGGGCTGGGTCCTGCTGCTCGGCGGCGTCCTGTGCATCGTCGTGGCCTGGACAGTGGCGCGGTGGCAGTCCGGCTTCATGAAGTACGACGCGCGGAATCCGGTTCCGTAGGGAGGTGCCGGTCCGTCTTCTGAGCTGCGGGAGGCAAGAGTGCACAATCACCACAACGGACTGAAAACGGCGGCGCTGTTCGGCGTGCTTTGGGCGATCCTGCTGGGCCTGGGAGCGCTCATTGCCGCCAACACCCGCAGCTCCACCCCGATCCTGATCATGGCACTGATCGGCGTGGGGACCACGGCCTACGGTTACTGGAACAGTGACAAGATCGCACTCCGGTCCATGCAGGCTTATCCCGTCTCCGAAGCGCAGGCGCCGCAGCTGTACCAGATGGTCAGGGAGCTCTCTGCCCGCGCCAACCAGCCCATGCCGCGGATCTATGTCTCGCCCACCATGGCGCCCAACGCCTTCGCCACGGGGCGGAACCCGCAAAACGCGGCCGTCTGCTGCACGGAAGGGATCCTGCAGCTCCTCACCCCGCGGGAACTGCGGGGCGTCCTCGGCCATGAGCTCATGCACGTCTACAACCGCGACATCCTGACCTCGTCCGTGGCCGCTGCGGTGGCGGGAGTCATCACGTCGGTGGGGCAGATGCTGCTGTTCTTTGGCGGCGGGGACCGGCGGAATTCGAATCCGCTGGCGCTCATCGCCATGGCGCTGCTGGCACCGCTGGCAGCATCACTGATCCAAGTGGCCATCTCCCGCACGCGGGAGTACGACGCCGACGAGGACGGTTCGCAGCTAACCGGCGATCCACTGGCCCTCGCCTCCGCCCTGCACAAGATCCACCAGGGCGTCCAGGCTGCGCCGCTTCCGCAGGACCAGCGGCTGGTCAACGCCTCGCACCTGATGATCGCCAACCCGTTCCGGGGCGGCGGGCTCAGCAAGCTCTTCGCGACGCACCCGCCGATGCAGGACCGCATCAGCCGCCTGGAGCGAATGGCGGGCCGGCCGCTCAGGTAAGGGCCGCCGTCGTACTTTCCGCTCTGTGGCACCCGCCGCACCCTGCGACATGCACAATTTTCTGCGACGCGCACAATCCCTGGCGCGGCCGGAATACCTGCAGCGGGTGGGAATTTGCGCGTCGCCTGGTAAGGCGGGCCGTGTCAGAGAGACCGGGCGTAGCAGACGGACAGCGGCTCGCCGGCGTAAGGCCCGAAATTGTCGATGGGCCGGTAGCCCTCACGCTCGTAAAAACGGATGGCGTCCGGCTGGGCTGTGCCGGTTTCCAGTTTGAGCTCTGCCAGGCCCAGGCGGGTGGCCTCGGCCTCCAGGCTTCGCAGGACGGCCGTGGCCGCGCCGCTTCCGCGGTGCTCCGGCAGCACGAACATCCGCTTGATTTCCGCGGACCGGGAGTCCAGCTGGCGCAGGGCGCCGCACGCGATTGCTGTTCCCTCGCGGTTCCGGGCCACCAGGAACACGGTGATGTCCTCGGCGCTCGGCGCTGATCCGGGCTCGTGGTCGTCGCTGCCGTAACGGGCATCGAGTTCGGCGCGCTGCATGCTGCGGAGCGCGGCGCCGTCCTCGGCGTCCCACGGTTCAGGGGTGACCGCGAAGTTCATGTCCTGTCCTTTCTCCGAGACGCGGAAAATTGCCTATGACGCGCAAATGGGCCGGCGACACCTGAATTCCAGTGTCGCCGGCCCATTCGCGCGTCGCCAGACCGGTGGCGCGTCGCCAGACCCGTTCCGCTAGCTGCGGAAGTTCACGAACTGGAGGTCGGCCTCGTCGAAGTCCTTCAGCAGGGCCATGGTGGCCTGGAGGTCGTCGCGGGACTTGGACGAGACGCGGAGCTCATCGCCCTGGATCTGCGACTTGACGGACTTCGGTCCCTCGTCGCGGATGAGCTTGTTGATCTTCTTGGCGAGGTCCTGCGCGATGCCTTCCTTGATGGAGGCCTCCAGCCGGAATTCCTTGCCGGACGCGTACGGTTCGCCGGTGTCCAGGGACTTGAGGGAGATGCCGCGGCGGATCAGCTTGGACTGCAGCACGTCCAGCACTGCCAGGACGCGCTCCTCGGAGTTCGCCTTCATCAGGATCTTCTCGCCGCTGAAGTCGACCTCGGCACCCACGCCCTTGAAGTCGTAGCGCTGGGCGAGTTCCTTTTGCGCCTGGTTCAGCGCGTTGGCCACCTCCTGCTTGTCTACCTTGCTTACGACGTCGAATGTGGACTCGCCTGCCATGACTCTCCTTTGCTGGTGCGTGCGTCGCCCGGGCGGTGACGCTCCGGGCAGGGTAGGGATATCTGGATTCCAGCGTAGTACGGATGGCGGGGAAGTGAAGGTGGGCGGCATTCACAGTTCACTCATAGCCAAGTCAGGGCGGGAACGAAGCTTCGGCGCCCAGAGTTGTAGCAGTTGGAAGCCGCTCGGAAGGAAAGCAATGACCCACAAGGCCGTCCGCTACGTCACCAAGTCCACCGCGGCAGCCGCCGGGACCATCGCCACGGCCGCCTCTTCCGTGGCGGCCGCTGCCGTGGCCGCATCCATCATCCTTAGCCCCGTAGCCGACGCCTCGACCCGGCTGGAGGGAGTGCAGGCGGATCTCCAGCGGGCCGTGCAGCTCAACCAGATCACCGAGGAGCAGGCGCTGCGGTTCCAGGCCAAGCTCGCCGGCCGGATCCTCGGCGAAGCCTGATTTCGCGGGCGTTTCGGGCTCGGCGGCGCTCGATTCGATTCTTGGGCAGAAGTTCTGTAAGGTTGTCTTGCCCGCGGGGATGGAAACAAAACCGGGGTGATCTTCTTTTGAAGTTCGGCAGATTACCCGAGCGGCCAAAGGGGGCTGACTGTAAATCAGCTGGCAACGCCTACGGGGGTTCGAATCCCTCATCTGCCACATTGTGAAAGGCCTCCGGAACCTACTGGTTCCGGAGGCCTTTTGCTTGCCGGTCCTGCTTTCTTGGGTTCCGCAGACCTAGGGAGCAGGATCGCGCCGCAGCTCGGCGATCTCGCGTCTAAGGGCGGCGACCTCGGCTGCCAGTTCGCCCACCTCCGTCAGTACCGGCTCCTCGGCCGACTCGGCCGCTGCCACCGTTGTTTCTTCGACCCGGCGCACCAGCCACGAGGCAATGGCGGCCGTCACCACGCCCAGAACCGCAATGCCGCTCATCATCAGCGCCGCCGCCACGAGGCGGCCGAGCCCAGTCACCGGGTACATATCGCCGTAGCCCACCGTGGTGATGGTGGCCACGGCCCACCACACGGCGTCGCCGAACGTGAGGATCTTGGCATCCGGAGCGGACTGCTCGACGTCGAGAACGGCCAGGGCGCCGACGAACACCAGCAGGGCTGCGGAGGCGGCCACGTAGGTCACCACCCTGCCGCGCAGCGTTTCACCCACGGTCCGGTGGAGCACCGACAGCAGGGTCACCAGGCGGAGCAGCCGCAGGGGGCGGAAGAACGGCAGGGCGACGATCAGCAGTTCGTGCAGGTTCCGGACAAACCAGCGCCAGCGGTCTTCTGCCAGCCACAGGTTGGCCGCATAGTCCAGCACGAAAATGCCCCACGTGGTCCACATGGTGGCCTCGAGCCACTCGGCTCCGCGGCCTTCCATCCTGCCGATCACCTGCCACGCGTACGCCGCCAGGAACACGATGGCCGTCCCCATTAGCGGCCATTCGGCAAGGTCCCGGTAGCGTTGCTGAGTCATGGGCATGATCTTACGGGCGGGGCCGGAGCAGCCGCGCCCGTTCCCGGCCGGGAATTCCTGGTGTCCCGGCCGGTCCCGAACCCGTCGCGGAATCCGGTCAGTTCAGCGCTATGACGAGCATCTGGGTGGTGCCGGGGATGCAGGTCTGCAGGACCGCCCGGGGGAAGCCGCCGAACACTGCAGCGACATGATTGGTGGTCCCGGGGTTCGGCACCTGGCCGCGGGCCGATACCAGGTAGGAGCCGTAGCCCGGAATGTCCACACGCTCACCGACACCGATTCCGGAGAAGCGCGCCCAGCCGCCGCAGAAATCGTGCTCCGTGATGAAGAGCGAGTACCCGTCGGTGGGCGTGAAATGGATGGGCCCGATGCAGGCGTCCACCATCGCCTGGCCGCCGGCGCCGGCCACGTAGATGGTCCGTACGGCCGGGGCTGGAGCAGGAGCCGGCGCAGGTGCGGGCGCTGGCGCGGGTGCAGGAGCAGGAACAAGCGCGGGAGCCGGTGCGGGCGCCGACACCGCGGGTCCGGTCAGCTTGAGCGTCTGGCCGGGAAAGATGACGGAGCTGGGTCCAAGGCCGTTGGCTGCGAGCATCCCCGCGGTGCTGACGTTGAAGCGTGCTGCAATCGAACTGACCGTGTCGCCGGCAACCACCCGGTATGTTGTCGGCTTCGGCGCAGGGGCCGGCGCAGCTTTGCGGACGATTGCCGTTTTCGCCGGCACCTTGGCGGCGGTTGGTGCTTTGGCGGCTGCCTTCGCTGCCGTCTTGGGCCCGGTCTTCACGGGTGCCTTCGCTGCAGGCGCCGCGGTCGCGGGTGCTGCCAGGGCCTTCGCCGGTGCATTGGCCGCCGGCGCCGCTGCTGCGGAGGGGGCCGAGGGTGCTGTCTGTTCGACGGCGACAAGCTGGCCGACGGCGGCGGCCGGGTTCCCGCCGTCGGACGCTACCAGGGCACTGACGCCCGCGGAGGCCGCCAACAGGGCGGCGGATACCGCGGCGGAAATGACCAGCAGCCGGGCGGCCGGCCTTCCGGCCAGCGGTCCATGCCGCCCTAAGGCGGGTTCGGCGAAGCTGTTGTGGCCAGAGGTATCGGGGGGATCTGGCGTCTCCTGTTGGTTCATGGCGGACCTTTGCGTGATGCGCAGGCGGATGTCCGGGTGCGCGGCGGACGGTGACGCGCAGACACAGGAGTCGCTCGGGCCCACGGGGGCGGAAGCACGGCATATGGGGGCGCATGACCGCTATTCAGAAGTGGTGCACGCTCGCTAACGTGCCGGCCCCAGCCTGATTCGAGTGTAGGAAGCACCGGGCGGGCGGTGCACGAGTAGGAAATACTCGTTTTTCCGGGAGCAGGCACTTGTTTTCCGCAGAAGCCGCAGATTTTCCGGATGCCGGACGGGCCCTGACGCCCCGGGCAACGGGTGTACTTCGGCCGGCATGGAATATTCCCGGTGACGCGGGGAGCGAACAAGACTCCGGGCCGCGGGACTTCCGGACACGGCTCGCGTACGGTTGAACCATGGCTACCGTTGACATCACAGGTGAACAGTTCGCATCGACCATCGAGGGCAATGACATTGTCCTGGTGGACTTCTGGGCTGAATGGTGCGGCCCCTGCCGCCAGTTCGCTCCCACGTTCTCCGCGGCGTCCGAGAAGCACCCGGACGTCGTCTTCGCGAAAGTGGACACCGAAGCCGAGCAGCAGCTCGCAGCGGAGGCAGGCATCTCCTCGATCCCCACGCTGATGGCATTCCGCGAGAAGGTGCTGGTGTTCTCGCAGCCCGGCGCGCTGCCCGCCGCGCAGCTAGAGCAGGTCATCGACGCCGTCAAGGCCCTCGACATGGAGGAAGTCCACGCGCACGTGGCCCGCTCCCAGGCCGAGGCTGCCGCAGCGGCCGGCAACGCCCCAGCCAAGAACGCCGGACCGCAGGACGGCTCGCAGATCCCGGACTTCTAAGCGCTCTCTCTTAACCAGAAAACGCGGGGTCATTCTCTGGCAGAGAATGACCCCGCGTTGTTCGTTGCCGAAAAACTAGAGGCGTTCCACCTTGACCGGTTCGGCCAGCAGCGCGCTGAGGGATTCGTTCAGGTCCTGCAGGGCGATGCCCTTGGAGTGCGCGTCGAGGGCCTCTTCCGACTCCCAGCGCTCAGTCAGGACCAGCTTCTCCTCCGTCGCCTCGGTGAGCTCGTACCGGATGCAGCCGGGCTCGTTGACTACCTCGTCGATGGCGATTTCCAGGGCGAGCTTCACACGGAAGAATTCGCCGTCGTTGGGGATGAACGTGGCCTGCAGGTCGATGGGTGCACTCATGGATTTCACAATACCGGCCCGCGGCAGTGCGCCCTGACCGGTTACGTCAAGCGGCCCCGTACTGCTTCTCTGGCATCCGCCCAGTTGATAGCGTGCCACCATGCGCGCTTACACCGCCGGGGACGCAGACGTCCCCCTGCTCGAGGAAACCATCGGCCAGAACTTTGAGCGCGTGGTGGCGCAGTTCCCGCTGCATGACGCGCTGATCGAAGCCGCCCCCGTGCCGGGCGCGGATGCCCGCCGCTGGAGCTACACCAAACTGAACGACGACGTCGACCGGCTGTCCCGCGGGCTCCTCGCCTTGGGCGTCGCGAAGGGTGAGCGGATCGGCATCTGGAGCCCGAACTGCGCGGAATGGACCATCCTGCAGTACGCCACCGCGAAGATCGGGGCGGTCCTGGTGAACGTGAACCCTTCGTACCGCAGCCACGAGCTGGAGTTCGTGGTGAAACAAAACGGCATGCGGATGCTGGTCACGGCACCCTCGGACCGGAACAGCGACTACGTGGGCATGGCCCGCCAGGCGCTCGCCGAATGCCCCGACCTCCGCGAGCTCGTGTTCCTGCCGGATTTCGGATTGGAGGGGCTCGACGCCGGCGTCCCCCTAAGTGAGCAGGAGCTCACCTACGCTGAGCTGCTGAAGCGGGCTGACGCCGTCGGGCATTCTGTCCTGCTGGCCCGCATGGCCGGCCTCGGTCCGCACGATCCCGTCAACCTGCAGTACACCTCCGGAACCACAGGCTTCCCCAAGGGCGCCACGCTGACGCACCACAACATCCTCAATAACGGGTACGCCATCGGCGAGCTGCTGGGGTACACCGAGCACGACCGGGTGGTGATTCCGGTGCCTTTCTACCACTGCTTCGGAATGGTGATCGGGAACCTGAACGCACTGAGCCACGGCGCCGCGACGATCATTCCGGGACGGGGCTTCACGCCGGCCGCCGCGCTGGAGGCCGTGCAGGATTTCGGCGGAACGTCGCTGTACGGGGTTCCCACCATGTTCATCGCCGAGCTCGCGCTGCCCGACTTCGCCTCGTACGACCTCTCCACGCTCCGCACCGGGGTGATGGCCGGCTCGCCGTGCCCCATCGAGGTGATGAACCGGGTGATTTCCGAGATGAACATGAAGGACGTGGCCATCTGTTACGGCATGACGGAGACGTCGCCGGTGTCCACCATGACCCGCGCCGGCGACACCCTGCAGCAGCGGACGGAAACCGTAGGACGCACCATGCCGCGGCTGGAAAGCAAGATCGTGGATCTGGCCGGGGAGGTCGTGGAGCGGGGCGAGATCGGTGAACTGTGTACCCGCGGCTACGCCGTGATGCAGGGGTACTGGAACCAGCCCGAGAAAACAGCCGAGGCCATCGATGCGGACGGCTGGATGCACACCGGGGACCTGGCGCGGATGGACGACGACGGGTACGTGGTGATCGAGGGCCGGATGAAGGACATGGTGATCCGCGGCGGCGAGAACATCTACCCGCGCGAGATCGAGGAGTTCCTCTACACGCACCCGTCCGTCCAGGACGTGCAGGTGATCGGAGTCCCGGACGCCAAGTACGGCGAGGAACTCATGGCCTGCGTCATCCTCAAGCCCGGGGCCGCGCCGCTGGACGCCGCGGCGGTGGCGGAGTTCTGCCGCGGAAAGCTGGCGCACTTCAAGGTGCCCCGCTACGTCGAGGTGCGGGACAGCTTCCCCATGACGGTGTCCGGCAAGATCCGCAAGGTGGAGATGCGCGAGGAAGCCGTCGCCCGCCTGGGTCTCTGAGCGCGAGCGTACAGTTGTGGCCCTTGGAAAGCGCTTCCCTGGGGCCCCAACTGTACGTTCGCGCCAGATCAGTGGGCGCGGTGGTCCTGGATGGTCATTCGCGGGCCGAAGGTGGGTTTCCGGAAGCCGCTCAGGCCAAGCATCCGGACCACCCGCTGCCGGTGCCCTGCCCACGGCTCCAGCAGCGCCAACATCCCGGCGTCGTCGGTGCGCCGTCCGGTCAGCGCCGCGCCCACATAGGCGGCCAGGTGGTAGTCGCCCACGGCGATGGAGTCCGGGCAGCCGTGCGTCCGCTGCACCACCTCCGCGGCCGTCCACACCCCGATCCCCGGGATGGTCTGCATCTTGGCGGCTGCCTCGGCCGCCGGCAGGGCAGCCAGGCGTTCAAGTGCGACGGCGGAACGCAGGGCGCGCATGACGGTCGCCGACCGCTGCGGGCCGACACCCGCCCGGTGCCATTCCCAGGACGGGACGCGGAGCCAGCCCTCCGCGGTGGGCCGGACCAGCAGCCCGGGAGGTGCGACGGTACCGGCGCCGGGGGCGGGCGTTCCGTGCCGGTACATCAGGTAGCGGAAACCCCGCCGCGCCTCGATGACGGTGACCTTCTGCTCCAAAATGGTGGGTACAAGGGAATCAACCATCCGCCCGGTGGACGGCAGCCGGACTTCCGGGTTCCGGCGTCGGGCTTCGCGGACCATGCGGGGGAGCGTGGCGGCGAAGGAAGGCTCGTCGAATGCGGACCAGTCGTCGCCGGCACCGAGCAGCCGGGGAAGAGCTGCGAGGGCAGCACCGGAACCTGGACCCCAGGCCTGGGCATCGATGCAGGGGCCGCCGTCCGGCGCAGATCCGGCCCGGTCAGTCGGAGATCCGGCCCGGTCATCTGCCACGGTGAGGCGCAGTGTCACCGGGCCATCCGGCGTCGTAAACGCCATCCACAGCCCGTCCGGCCGCGAGGAGAAGGAGGGGTCACCGTTGCCGCGCATCAGGATTCCGAGGGTGCGGCGCAGGTCATACGGGCCGCCCGGATGCCACCTCAGGGACGCGTCCGCCGCGGCGGCAAGCCGGGCGGGGGCGTCAGCAATGGTCATGCATTCATCGTCCCACGCCGGACTGACAAAGCTGCCGCCCGTCCCGCCGGGAGGGTTTCCACCAGGCCCTTAACCGGGGATGGTGCCCGGACTACAATCCCCAGTGTGGCGCGGGTGGGCCGCGTCCCTTCCTTCGAGCTGTAGGTGATCGCAATGGGTGGAGTGGTGCATTTCGAAATCCCCGCGGACGACCAGGACCGCGCAAGAAACTTCTACAACCAGGCGCTCGGCTGGCGGATCGACCCCATGCCGGAAATGGATTACAACGTGGTGATCACCACCCCGATGGACGAAAACGGCCGGCCTACGGAGCCGGGCGCCATCAACGGCGGCATGATGGCCAGGGAGGGGGAGCTGACCACGCCTGTCATCACCGTGGACGTGGAGGACATCGATGCGACGCTGCGCACGGTTGAGCAGCTGGGCGGTTCGGTGGTGAAGCCCAAGGAGACCATCCCGGGCATGGGCCACTACGCCTACTTCAAGGACACTGAGGGGAACATCCTGGGGCTCTGGGAGAACCTGCCGGCAGATGCAGGCGGCGCCGCCGGCTGAGGCAAGCGGCCAACGTGGGCCGTGGCCGCGCGGGTGCCGCGGCCCAAGACGGTAAGTTGGTACCCATGAAGTACGCCCAGTCGGTCCTGGACCTCATCGGCAACACCCCGCTCATCAAGCTGAACCACGTCACGGAGGGCGTCAAGGCCACCGTCCTCGTGAAGCTGGAATACGTGAACCCCGGCGGATCCATCAAGGACCGCATCGCGGCGAAGATGGTTGAGGAAGCCGAACGCGACGGCAAGCTCAAGCCGGGCGGCACCATCATCGAACCCACCTCGGGGAACACCGGCGTGGGACTGGCCCTGGTGGCGCAGCAAAAAGGCTACAAGTGCATCTTCGTGGTCCCGGACAAGGTGGGCGAGGACAAACGAGCAGTCCTGGAGGCCTACGGTGCCGAAGTGGTGGTGACGCCCACCGCCGTCGAACCTGACAGCCCCCAAAGCTACTACGGCGTTTCCGACCGCCTGGTCACCGAGATTCCCGGCGCCTACAAGCCGGACCAGTTCTCCAACCCCGCCGCGCCGCTGAGCCACTACGAGACCACCGGCCCCGAGATCTGGCGCGACACCGACGGCAAGGTGACGCACTGCGTCATCGGCGCCGGCACCGGCGGCACCATCACCGGCACCGGCCGGTACCTCAAGGAAGTCTCGGCGGACCGTCCGGAGTCCGAGGGCGGCCGGGTCAAGATCATCGGCGCCGACCCTGAAGGTTCGGTCTACTCCGGCGGGACGGGGCGCCCGTACTTCGTCGAGGGCGTCGGCGAGGACATGTGGCCGGGCAACTACGACAAGTCGGTCCCGGACCAGGTCCTCGCCGTCAGCGACGCCGACTCCTTCGCCATGACGCGGCGGCTTGCCCGCGAGGAGGGCCTGCTGGTGGGCGGCTCCTCCGGCATGGCCGTGGTGGCCGCGCTGCGCACCGCCAGGGACCTCCCCGAGGACGCAGTGGTGGTGGTGATCCTGCCCGACTCCGGCCGCGGTTACCTCGCCAAGATCTTCAACGACCAGTGGATGCGCTCCTACGGCTTCCTCTCGGGCGGCGAGGAGGCCTCCGTGGGCGAGGTCCTCAAGTCCAAGACGGGCGAACTGCCGGATCTGGTGCACATCCACCCGAACGAAACCGTCCGTGACGTCATCAACATCATGAACGAGTTCGGCGTCAGCCACATCCCCGTCCTGTCGGCGGAGCCGCCCGTGGTGATGGGCGAGGTGCTCGGCGCCGTGGATGAACGGTCCCTGACCGCCAAGCTGTTCCGCGGCGAGGCCAAGCTGACGGACAAGATCGCCGAGCACATGGGGGAGCGGTTGCCCGTGATCGGCTCGCTCGAAACCATCTCCGCCGCCCGCCAACTGCTCTCCGACGTCGACACCGTAATGGTGACATTCGTGGGCGCGCCCATCGGCATCCTGACCCGCCACGACCTCCTCGCCTACCTCAGCAACTGATCCCTACCTCAGCAACTGATCAAGGAGCCCCCATGCCTGAAGAGAACCAAGGATTCAACACCCGCGCCGTGCACGCCGGCCAGGCCTTCGAGCCGCGCACCGGCGCCGTCGTTCCGCCCCTGCACTTCAGCTCGACGTATGCCCAGGACGGCATCGGCGGGCTGCGGGACGGTTACGAATACGGCCGCGGCGGCAACCCCACCCGCGACTCACTGCAGGAACAGCTTGCCGCGCTTGAGGGCGGCACGCACGCCTTCTCCTTCAGCTCCGGGCTCGCGGCCGAGGACTCGCTGATCCGCGCGCTGATGCGTCCCGGCGACCACATCGTGCTCGGCAACGATGCCTACGGCGGCACCTACCGGCTGATCAGCCGCGTGCTGGGCGAGTGGGGGATCGGCAATACCCCCGTGGACATGGCCGACCTCGCGGCCGTCGAGGCGGCCGTCGCCGCCAACAAGACCCGCTTCGTCTGGGTGGAAACGCCGTCCAATCCGCTGATGAAGATCACCGACATCGAGGCGCTCGCCAAGGTGGCGCACGACGCCGGGGCCCTCCTGATCGTCGACAACACCTTCGCGTCGCCCTACCTGCAGACCCCGCTTGACCTGGGTGCCGACGTCGTGGTCCATTCCACCACCAAGTACATCGGCGGCCACTCCGATGTGGTGGGCGGTGCGGTCGTGGTCAAGGACGCCGGCCTGGCTGAGAAGATCGGCTTCGTGCAGTTCGCCGTGGGCGCCGTCTCGGGCCCGATGGACGCCTTCCTCACCACTCGCGGACTGAAGACGCTGGGCGTCCGCATGGACCGGCACAGCGACAACGGCCAGGCCGTGGCGGAATGGCTGCTGGAACGGCCGGAGGTCGAAGCGGTCCTGTATCCAGGCCTGCCCTCGCACCCCGGCCATGAGCTGGCCAAAAAGCAGATGCGGAAGTTCGGGGGCATGGTCTCGGTCCAGTTCAAGGGCGGCGAGGCCGCTGCGCGCAAGGTGGCCGAATCGACGTCGGTCTTTACCCTCGCTGAATCGCTGGGCGGCATCGAGTCGCTCATGAACTACCCCTCCGAGATGACCCACGCCTCGGTCAAGGGCACCGAACTGGCTGTACCCGTTAACCTGATCCGGCTCTCCTGCGGCATCGAGGACGTCGAGGACCTCATCGCCGATCTCGAGCAAGCCTTCACGCACATCCAGTGACGGCCTCTCCGCAGACGCAGGAAGTCCCCGGTGCAGGGCCGGGGACCGGCAGCCGGGCGAGGGCACGGCGTGCCCTTGGATGGTTGGCGACGGCGGCCGGTGCGGTTGCCGCCGTCGTTGCCCTGAAGGTGCTGTACGCGCAGTACCCGCCGGACATGAACGACTTCGAGGTCTACTATTACGGCGGCACCAAGGTGCTGCAGACCGGCGAGACCGGCATTAACGAGCTGTATGCACCCCGGGACGGCCTGCCGTTCACGTATCCGCCGTTCGCTGCGCTGCTGTTCGCCGGCCTGGCCACCATGACGCTCGGCCAGAGCGGGCAGCTCTTCATCTGGGCCGCGCTGGGCGGCGCGGCGGTGGTGTCGGCATGGCTTGCCCGGCACTACTTCGGGATGACCCGCTGGCGCGACGCGTTTGCCGACTGGCGGTTCCGGACCGTGGCCCTGGCCGGGACGGGTGCGATCGTGCTGCTGGGCCCGTGGCGGGACACCTTCGTGTTCGGGCAGATCAACATCATCCTGATGGGCCTGATCCTGGCCGACTTCGCGCTGCACGGAAAATCCCGCGCGGGTGAGATCCGCTGGCCTGCCGGCCTGCTGATCGGCGTCGCCGCCGGCATCAAGCTGACCCCGCTCGCGTTCGGCCTGTACTTCCTGGTCCGCCGTGATTTCAAGGCGCTGGGCTGGATGGCGGCCGGCTTCCTCGGCTCCATCGCCGTGGCCTGGGCGGCGCTGCCCCATGCTTCAGCCATGTTCTGGGCCACAATCCTGCCCAACACCGGGCGCATCGGCGATCCGGGGTACGTGGACAACCTGTCGCTGAAGGGGCTGCTGCTCCACCTCGGACTGCCGGATTCGGGGTCCACCAGCCTGCTCTGGCTGGTGCTCGCACTGGCCCTCGCCGGTCTCACTGCTCTGGTCATCAGGTGGGCGGTGGCGGTGGAGGAGAACTTCGTGGCAGTGTCGGCGACCGCGGTGCTCATGCTCCTGGTCAGTCCGGTGTCCTGGTCCCATCACTGGGTGTGGATCGCGGTGGCCCTGCCGTCGATGGCCTTCGCCATGCACCGGGTCCCTTCCCGGACCGGCCGCATGCGGCTGGCCGGCTGGGTGGTGGTGGCGGCGTCGGCCGTGGCCTTCTACCTCGCCCCCAAGGACCTCGCGGTGGCGGCCGGGGCGGAGGTGTGGGGCGTGAACCCGCAGACGCAGTGGCCGCTGGTGGCCTCCAGCCTGGGCGTGGCGTGCGGCGTGGCGCTCCTTGCCTACTGGGCCACCGCCTACCGGCCCTCGAGAACCGGGATCCGTTCGCGGAGCTAGCTTTCTTCAAGAAAGTCAGCTACGGTCGGAGCATGCCTCTCCGCTCCGACTGGTCCCAGCGCAACTGCAGCATGGCCCGTGGCCTGGACATTTTCGGCGACCCCTGGGGAATGCTGGTCCTCCGTGAGGTCTTCTTCGGCAACGGCCGCTTCGACGCGATGAAAACCCGCCTCCAGGTGGCTGACTCGGTCCTCACCCGGCGCCTGTCCGCCCTCGTCGAAGCGGGGCTGCTGTCCAGGCAGCCCTATGACGACGGCGGCCGCACCCGGCACGAATACGTCCTCACCGCCAAGGGCGAAGATGCGCTGCCGGTGCTGAACGCCGTCGTGCTCTGGTCCGAAAAGCACCTGCAGGCGCCGTCGGAGCAGGCACATGTGTACATCGTCCACGCAGCCTGCGGGCAGCGCACTTCGTCCGCGGACACCTGCACGGAGTGCGGAGAACGGCTCACCGTGGAGAACACCAGCTGGCACAGCCTGACCCGCAGCGATGAGCCGATCCCGCTGGCGACGGCCCACAAGCACACCGAGACAGCAGCCAACCGCGTTCATGGCGGCGGAGAAAGAGGAACGGGCGCATGAGCACCTCCGAAGAGCCCCGAGTTTTTGTACAGATATCGCGGCCTGAAGGGTCTTTAGAGGATGATATCTGGACAAAAACTCCAGAGGACAAGCCTAAGAAGCGGCGCCGGCTGCACCCGGCATGGACCGTTGCGGCCGTCGCGTTCCTGGCGCTGGTCGGGGCAGCCGGATTCCGTGCCGCGCCCGGTGTGCTCATGGTGCCGCTGCAGCAGGAGTTCGGCTGGTCCACCACGGTGCTGTCGGCCGCGGTGAGCATCAACCTGGTGCTCTTCGGGCTTACGGCCCCCTTCGCCGCCGCCCTCATGGAACGGTTCGGCATCCGGGCCGTCACCGCCGTCGCCCTCGCGCTGATCGGCGCCGGGAGTGCCCTGACCGTGCTGGTCAACCAGTCCTGGCAGATCCTCCTCACCTGGGGCCTGCTGATCGGGCTCGGCACCGGTTCCATGGCACTGGTGTTCGCGGCGACCATCGCCAACACCTGGTTCACCAGGAGCCGGGGACTGGTGATCGGCATCCTCACCGCCGGCAGCGCCGCCGGACAGCTGGTCTTCCTGCCGTTCATCGCAGTGCTCGCCCAGGACCCGGGCTGGCGCCAGGCCTCGTTGCTCATCGCCGCCGGTGCCCTGGCAGTGGTTCCGCTGGTGCTGAAGTTCCTGAAAAACTCACCGTCCGACGCCGGGGTGTTGCCTTACGGTGCGGAGGAACCGTCCGCTGCCCCTGCAGAAAATGCGCCCGCCGTGGGAGCAGGAACGCCCGCCGAACCCCGCCGCAACGCTGCCGTCCGGGCACTGCTGGTGCTGCGGAGCGCCAGCCGGAACCGCACGTTCTGGGCGCTCGCTGCCGGATTCGCCATCTGCGGCGCCACGACGAACGGGCTGATCGGCACCCACTTCATCCCCTCCGCCCATGACCACGGCATGCCGGAGACAACAGCGGCCGGCCTGCTCGCCGTCGTCGGGATCTTCGACATCCTGGGCACCATCGCCTCCGGCTGGCTGACCGACCGGTTCAATCCGAGGATCCTGCTGGCCGTGTACTACCAGTTCCGCGGGATTGGGCTCCTGGTGCTCCCGCTGCTGCTGGGCTCCTCGGTCCAGCCGAGCATGATCGTGTTCGTGGTGATTTACGGCCTCGACTGGGTGGCCACGGTACCGCCCACCGCCGCGATCTGCCGCCAGGTGTTCGGCGCCGACGGCAGCGTGGTGTTCGGCTGGGTGTTTGCGGCGCACCAGTTGGGTGCCGCCGCGGCCGCCCTCGCAGCCGGGGCCATCCGGGACGCCACCGGCCACTACACGTACGCCTGGCTGGGGGCCGCCGCCATGTGCACCATCGCCGCGGTGATCAGTGCCACCATCCGCAAGGACGGCGGACGGCCGCAGCCCGCCGCGGTGGCTGCCGCTTCAGTAGACTAGCCGCTTCTGTAAACTGGGCGGGCGCCCCGGGGGAGGCTCCTGCAGGCGCAAAACTGCCGCACGACCACTGGGGGACGCGACATGGGACAGACCGACGGCAATGCCACGGCCAAAACGGCACTCGTGACCGGGGTGGGACGGCTCGCGGGGATTGGCGCGGGGATCGCCCGGCAGCTGGCCGCCGACGGCTGGGACCTGGTGCTGACCTACTGGCAGGACTACGACGCCCGCATGCCCTGGGGAATTCAGCCGGACGACGTCGGGCGGCTCACCCCTGAACTGCAGGCCGCAGGCTCCAGGGTGCTGGCCCTGCCCGCCGACTTTCAGGACCCGGGCGCCGTGGACCGGCTCATGGCCGAAGCTGCAGCTCAGGCAGGAACCTTGCACGGGATGGTGCTCAGCCACGCCGAATCCGTCGACTCGGGCATCCTGGACACCACGCTGGAAAGCTTCGAGCGGCACTTCGCCGTGAACACCCGGGCCAGCTGGCAGCTTGTCCGCGCCTTCGCGCAGCAGGCAGTGGACGACGGCGGCGCGATCGTCGCGCTGACCAGCGACCACACAGCGTTCAACCTCCCGTACGGGGCGTCGAAAGGGGCGCTGGACAGGATCGTGATCGCCGCGGCGCGTGAACTGGGGCCGCTGGGGATCAGCGCCAATGTGCTGAATCCCGGACCCGTGGACACCGGCTGGATGGATGATGAACTCCGCGAAGGGCTCGCCCGGCGGCAGCCCGGCGGCCGGCTCGGCACGCCCGCCGACGTCGCGGGAACCGTGGCTTTCCTGCTGTCCCCGGCAGGCCGCTGGGTGTCCGGGCAGCTCATTAAGGCCGACGGCGGGTTCTCGGCTTAACGCCTCAGGGGCGGGCTTCGAAGATGAAGAGCTCGGTGCCGGCGGCCTCTTTGCCGTCGTCGGGGGCGGCGAACAGACGCAATACCTCTCCGTCGGATTCCAGGGCGACCGGGTTGCGGGTTATCGAGTGGCCGGCGGTGGAGAACTTCTGGAAGGGGACCCCGTGGGTGATAGTGCCGTCCGACAGGTCGGTCAGGGCGAGGCCGCCGAGTTCGAAAGGTTTCCCGTCGGCGGTTTTGAGGCCGGTCACGCCCGAGCAGAGCTGGTGCCCGGCACCGGCGTACTCGCAGTCCTGGTAGTCAATGAAGTGGCTGGGGTTGCCCTGTGTCCCCAGCAGCCGGCCCTGGCTGTTCCAGGTGAACAGCTTGCGGGAACCCCAGCTCACGCCGCTGATCCGGTTGGTCTTGCGGTCTGCGACGACACCGCCGATGTGGTCCGCCTGGCGGAACTGCTCTATGACCTCATAGGTGTCTGGGTCGATGGTGTAGACGATGGAGCTGCTGTTGGGCCGGTACTCGGCCACGGGGACCCAGACCCTGTCGCCGTCGAAGTCCGTGCCGCCCGGATGGTAGATGGTGCCTTCGCCCAGAACGATGTCCTTCAGGAGCTTGCCCTGCCGGTCGATGACGAAGACGTGGCCGCGGCCCTTGCCGGTTGTGCGGTCGTAACCGTCGACGGGGGAGGGGTAGCGCACGGTCGGTTCGAGGATCTCGACGCTGCTGAGGAAGATCTTGTCGCCGACGAGCGACATGCCCTGCGGGTGGAAGGTCGGGAAGTCCAGCTTGAGGTTTTGGACCTCCTTCCACTGCGTGTTGCGGTCCACCTTGATGAAAGCCTCGGCCTCCGCCGTGAGGCCCTGCGGGGTCTGCCCGTTGGTGGCCACAGCCGAGGTTCCGGCTGTCAGGGCGGCGGCTGCCACTGCGGCAATGGCCAGGGCGCGCTTCGTCTTCATGTTTTCTCCAGGTGCGTGATGGGATGCCCGGTTGCGGGTGCGTTCAAACGTAGGCATCCCGGATGGCACGGCAGATAACGGCAGGTATCGGGAGGGTGAAGCGAGAAGCCGGAAGGTCATTGGGTTTAGTGAAGGGATTCATTCTCCTTGTGCATGAAGTAGTCAACGCCGGTGTACCCGCCGTCAGCGACGATTGATGTTCCTGTGATGAACGATGCGTCGTCGCTCAGGAGGAAAGCGACCGTCCGGGCAATGTCGAGGGGACTTCCATTGCGACCCAATGGTGTCAGGCTTGCTGCTTCATAGGATTCAGTCAGAATGCCGGAGTCCACCCAGCCTGGACTCACAGCGTTCACCCGGACGCCCCGGGGGCCAAGGACGTTTGCGAGGCTACGAGTGACTGAAACCAGAGCCGCTTTGCTGGCCGAGTAGGCGAAGCTTCGGAAGGATCCGATGTAGGCATCAATGCTGGCAATGTTTACAATGCTCGCGCCACGGGACATGTGAGGGCCGATTGTTTGGGCGAGGATGAGCGGTGCCGTGACATTGACTTCAAAGGTCCTGTCCCAGGCATCGAGAGTCATTTCCCCGAGAGGCTCCTTTTCGAGGATCCCGGCATTGTTGACAAGTCCGCCGAAGGAAAATTCCTCACTGATCCGGCGGGCGAAGTCCAGTGATTCGGCTCTGTCTGCCAGATCCACCTGACGTATCTCCACGCCGTGCGTTCGCGCCAGCTCCCTTGCTTGATCGAGGCCGGTGTTATAGGTGGCAACCACCTTCCAGCCGCTTTCCGCTAACCGTTCGGCAACTGCCCTGCCGATTCCGCGGGCGCCTCCGGTAACCAGAACAGTGCGTTCGGCTGTCATCTTGATGCCTCCATTGGGACCTCGAACTGGGTACTTACAGATAGACATGCCGTGAGCAGTGGGCGAGCTGCCGACGAGCCTACGGGCTCACCGTGTCGCCATGCCGGTGGACGACCCTCCATTCGCCGTCCTCGCGCCGGTACACCTGCGTGGCCCGCAGGACATAGCTGCGCGGCTGGCCGTCCACGGAGGCCGAAGTGTGTTCCAGTCCGGCTGTGTAGGCCATGTCTCCCACGACGTCGTATGCGAGCAGTTCGAAGCGGTACGAGGTGCAATTGGAGAACTGCTTCGCAAGGCCTGCGAACAGCTCATCCAGTTCCTGCTGCCCGAAGGCGTTGCGCCATGCGCCCAGGACGCTCACGGGTTCGTTGCGGGACCAGATCGCCCGCCGCGGCCCGGCGTCGCCGTTGTGGATGGCCAGTTCCGCTTCGTACAGCGCCGACCCCACCCAAACCAGAAAATCATCCGAGTCAGACATGTGCCCAGTATGCTCCCGGCTGCCCGGCCCCGCGAGGGCCGGGGACAGCGGCAGCCTGCTTGCCTAGGAGACTGCTGAACTAATCGGCGGTAGTGGGGCGCGTCGGCTGGACTCGTGAGCTGGGTGGTTAAGACTGGGCTTATGCAGGGACGCGAAGACGCGCAGCGTGGGTATTTGGATGTGGAGGCGCTGGCCGGGGAGTTGTTGGCCCCGGGCAGCGTTTTCGCTTTTCTGGCCGCGGATCGGGGGCGGCTGTTCCCGGATTCAATGATGGAGGACCTGTTCCCGTCGCACCGGGGCAGGCCATCGGTTCCGGCCCCGGTGATCGGTTCGGTGCTGGTGCTGCAGGCATTGCTGGGTTTATCTGACCGGGAAACCGCCGAGGCTTTGACTTATGATCTGCGGTGGAAAGCCGCATGCGGGTACGGGCTCACTGATACGGCGTTTCACCCGAGCACGCTGACGTACTGGCGCAGGCGCTTGGCCGCCTCGAAGAACCCGCACCGGATCATGGAGGCCATCGCCGAAGTCGTCGCCGAGACCGGGGTGCTGAAGGGGAAGCGCCGGCGGGCGGTGGACTCCACGGTCCTGGACGACGCGGTCGCCAGGCAGGACACCATCACGCAGCTGATCGCGGGCATACGCCGTTTTGGCCGTGACGTCCCCGGCGGGCAGGATCTGATCACCACCCAGGCCACCGGGTATGACTACACCCGCACCGGCAAGCCTGACATCGCGTGGGATGACCGGGACGCAAAGGACGGGCTGATCTCGGCTCTGGTCACCGACGCCATGGCCCTGCTTGCGGCGGTCGATCCCGAGACCCTGGATGGCAGGGCCGCTGATGCGTACGCGCTGTTGGCCCTTGTCGCCGGGCAGGACGTGGAGCCAGCCGAGGATTCGGACGGGACGGACGGGCGGTGGAGGATCGCCCGGAAAGTCGCCCCGGACCGGATGATCTCCACCGTGGACCCGGACACCCGGCATGCGCATAAGACCCGGGAAGACCGCCGGGATGGCTACAAGGCCCACATCGTGATCGAACCGGACACCGGACTGGTGACCGCCGCGGCGCTCACCAAGGCCGCGGGCGAGGGTGCCACCGATGCCGAAGCCGGGGCCATGCTTTTGGAGCTGGACCAGACGATCACCACCGGCGTGCAGGTGCTGGCGGACTCGGCCTATGGAACCGGAGAACTGCTCAGGACCCTGGCCGCGGCCGGGCATACCGCCTTGATCAAGCCCAAGCCCCTGGCCCGGGCGATCGAGGGCGGATTCACGATTGATGACTTTACCTACGACCATCAGGCCGGAACGCTGACTTGCCCTAACGGGCTGGTGCGCGCGATCACCGCTAAGGGATATGTCACGTTCGGCGCAGGCTGCACCGGTTGCCCGCTGAAGTCCCGCTGCACGACCGCAGCCCGGGGCCGGAAAATTGAGCTGCATCCCGAGCACGCCCTGATGCGCGAGCACCGCACCGCAGCTCAAGAAAACAGCTTCCAGGCCGACTACACGCGTCACCGGCCCATGGTCGAACGCTCCATCGCGTGGCTCGTGAAAGACAACCGGCGCCTGCGCTACCGCGGAACCACGAAGAACCAAGCCTGGTGGCAATTGCGCATCGCCGCAGTGAACCTCAAACGCCTCCTGAAGCTCGGGCTCACCAGCGAACAGGGATCCTGGGCCATCGCCTGAAACCCGAAGCCAGAAGCCAGAAGCCAGAAGCAGGCCTCTCACGCCGGGCCGCAGACAACCCACCCACCCGATCAACAGGCGCCAAAGCCCGAAACCACCTAAAACGACCCAGTCCCGAAAACCCAGACAAGTGACAAAGGGCTGGCCCGGAACACATGAACGCCCCGGACCAGCCCTTCAAAAGCAATTAGTTCAGCAGTCTCCTAGAACGGGGTGCCGTGCATCCGGCGGGGGCGGCCGTCCGGGTCTACCACGAGGCGGTTGGCAGCCTCCGCCCAGAGACGGTGAATAGGCCGCACGGGTTCTGTGGTGTGGTGGCGCACATGTCCCTTGGGGCGCGGCGAGCGGCGGCCGCCCCTGTGCCACTGGTCCAGAGCATCGGCGGCGGCGTTCCAGAGTTTGAGCCCAGCCGCCGGGTCCTGGAGCTGAGGGTCATTCTCGTCCAGGCCGAGGTGTTCGGCCCAGAGCTGGAGCCGCAGCCCGTAGGGCAGCGGGCGGGAGGTCCCGGTGTCCGTCTCCGCGCCGGCCGGTTCCCTGCGGGTGGCGCTGGTGTCGATCACGGCGCAGGTGAGTTCGCTGTCGGTGGTCCAGGACCGGCGGTTGAAGTTGTCCGATCCGCAGGTCAACCACACGTCGTCGATGATGCAGATCTTGGCATGGACATAGATCGGAGTTCCGGCCGTGTTTTCCAGGTCAAACACTCCAACTCTGTCGGGTGCAGCCTGGCGCATCCTGTTGATGGCACGCATCTGCCCGAGCCGCTTGGGGGGCCCTCCGAGAATGCCGTCGGAGTCCGGGTAGCGGGGAACGACGGCGATCACGTTCAGCCCGTGGTTATGTTCAAGCGCCGCTGCGATTCCGGCTGCGACCTCTTCGGACCAGAGGTACTGGTCCTCGATGTAGATCAGTGAGCGGGCCTGGGCGAAGGCTTTCGTGTAGGCCCGGGCAACGCTCCGCTCACCACTGGGTGCGAACGGGAACGGCGGATGCTTCATGCCGTAGGTGCGCAGCAGCTGCACGGCGTGGGGTCCCGCAGGTGGTGGCGGCGGCGCAGTCTCTGGCAGCGGTTCGGGGTGCCGGGGCATGTCGGCCAGGCGTTGCAGCAGCATCCGGTAAGGCGTGCGACGGTCCAGGGGATGGGGGTCATTCCACCGTTCGGCGAACAGTTCCAGCACATCGGCCACTACCGGGCCATGCAGTTCGAGTGCGGCGTCATGCCACGGTGGCTGTTTCCCGTACCGGGAATCCATGGTCAACGCCTGCGGGTCGCCCCGGTGTTCGGCATCGTCCCGGTCAATCCCGCCCACGAACGCGACGTCCAGCGCGGGGTCGTCGCGCCGGCGGATGACCACCAGTTTCTGGTGATGGCAGCCGAAGAGTCGCACACGCTGATCCAGCAGCACCTCCCCGCCGGCGTCGTTGATCCGGCGGCTGAGGAGCTCGTTGGACCGCCAACTCATCGGGGCCTTCACGCGCTCGCCGTGGGATCGCCAGATCAGGCCGCGCACTTCCACGCCCGCTTTGGCCAGCCGCGCCAGCAACTCGCCAATAGCCGCTCCGTCAGCGGTCAGCCGCTCGTCGGAATCGCCGCGCCAGTCGGTGAACCACACACGGTCTCCCGGCTTCAGGGCCGACAGCTCCTCATGCAGCCGGGCGAAGTAGGTTGCCCCGTCAATCAGTGGCCGCACGAGGTTGCCCTCCGACCAGGACAGCGATCCGGAGCCGCCCGCGTGTACGTCGGTGGCTGCATTCTCCCGCTCATCGCCGCTGAGGAACCATGCAGCAGGACTACTGTCCACCCGATGTTCCCCGGTCCCTCCCAAGGCGAGGAAATCGTCAGCGTCAGCCATGTGCCCAGTATGCTCCCGGCCGTGCGGCCACGGCGAGGGCTAAAGCCGTTCGGGATCAGCGGAACGCCGGGAGCCCCGTGATGTGCTGGCCGAGGATCAGCGTGTGCACCTCGTCCGTCCCTTCGTAGGTGCGCACCGACTCGAGGTTGGCGGCGTGCCGCAGGGGCGGATAATCCAGCGTGATGCCGTTGCCGCCTAGGATGGTCCGTGCTTCCCGCGCCACCTTGATGGCCTCGCGGACGTTGTTCAGCTTGGCCAGCGAAATCTGTTCGGGCCGGAGGTGGCCGGAGTCCTTGAGCCGGCCCAGGTGCAGGGCGAGCATGGTGCCTTTCTGCACCTCGAGCAGCATGTTCACGAGCTTCTCCTGCGTCAGCTGGTGGCCGGCCAGCGGCTTGCCGAACTGCTGGCGGTCCAGCGAATACCGCAGCGCCGCCTCATAGGAGTCGCGGGCCGCGCCCATGGCCCCCCAGGCGATGCCGTACCGTGCCTCGTTGAGGCAGCTGAACGGACCGCCCAACCCCAGCGCGCCCGGCAGCAGTGCCTCCGGACCCAGCCGCACGCCGTCGAACGTCACATCGCACTGGATGGACGCGCGCATGGACAGCTTGCGCCCGATCGGAGCGGCGGTAACGCCCGCCGTGCCGGCGGGCACGAGGAAGCCGCGGACGCCGTCGTCGGTCCTTGCCCAGACCACCAGAACATCGGCAACCGACGCGAGCCCGATCCAGCGCTTGGCGCCATCCAGGACCCAGCCGGCATCCTCGCCGGTTCCGTCCTGCCGCGCGACGGTGGCCATCGACGACGGGTCCGACCCCGCCGTCGGCTCCGTCAGCGCAAAGCAGCCGATCACCTCGCCCGCGGCCATCCGGGGGAGCCACTCCTGTTTCTGGTCCTCCGAGCCCCATTTGTGGATGGCGGTCATGGCCAGGGAACCCTGGACCGAGACGAACGTGCGGATTCCGGAATCGCCGGCCTCGAGCTCCATGGCGGCCAGGCCGTACTCGACGGCGGACCGGCCGGGGCAGCCGTAGCCCTCCAGGTGCATGCCCAGGACGCCCAGCTCGCCGAGCTGCGCGGGCAGGTGCATCGGGAAGACGCCCTGCTCGTACCAGTCGGCGATGTCGGGACGGATCTGCTGGTCGGTGAAGTCGCGGATCCGCTGCCGGAGGGCCAGCTCATCGGGGGTCAGCAGGGAATCGAGGGCCAGGACATCCGAGGGGTCCGGGAGGCCGTACTCGGCCGAGGCTTCCGCTGCATCAAGGGCGTCGTTGCTCATGCCAGCATCCTACGTGGCCCGGGATGCCGTCCTGGGTCAGATGCCGGGCCTACCGACCCGCCGGAACCTGCCTCCCGCCCAGGAAGTACCCGCGGGTCGACGGCAGGAACCGGCAGACCGCGGCGAGCACCACGCCGAGGGCCAGCAGCACCACGCCGCTGACAAAGGCCCCGCCGACGCCGAAGATCTCCGTGTCCCCATATGCCGGATCCCACATCTGCGCCGCCGAGACGAAGAACGCCGCGGTCAGCAGCAGCGCCCCCAGCAGGGGGAGGATGCCCCGGAACCACAGGTTGCGGCCGGACGTCCGCAGGGTGTCCCGGAAATACCAGGCGCAGGCGAAGCCGGTGAGGGCATAGTAGAACGCGATGAACAGGCTGATGGAGCTGATGGAATCGGAGAGCAGGTTCTCGCTGAGGAAGCTCATGGCCACGTAGTACACGACCGCGGCGGCGCCCATTACCTGCGTGGAGAAGCCGGGGGTCTGATTGCGCTCGTGGACCTCGCCGAACTTTGGCGGCAGGGCTCCGTGCACACCCATGGACAGGGTGCCGCGGGCGGTGGGCAGGATGGTGGTCTGGGTGGAGGACAGCACCGAGGCCAGCACCGCCACCACAATCAGCCAGCCCCACGGACCCAGCACCACGTCCTTCATCGCCAGGAACACGTCGTCCTGGTTCTCGGCGTTGGCCAGTCCGATTCCCTCTGTTCCCACCGAGGCGTACATCATCACCAGCAGCGCCACCGAGACATAGATGGCCACCAGCACGAACGCCGAGATGACCGCCCCGCGGCCCGGGGTGGTGGCCGGGTTTTCGGTTTCCTCGTTCACCGCCAGGCAGGTGTCCCAGCCCCAATAGATGAACAGGGCCAGCAGGATGCCGTGGACCACCGCGCCGGGATCGGCGAACGCCCCGGCCGGGTTGAACCACTCGACGTCGAACGTCTGGCCGGCCGGAGCCTCTCCGGTCAGGCCGGCGATCCGGACGATGATCGCCACGGCGAAGATGCCCAGCGAGATGTACTGGATGTAGGTCAGGGTCCGCTGGACGTGCTCACCCAGCCGGATCCCGCGGTAGTTCACGAGGGTCATGAAGGCGATGAATACGACGCCGGTGGCCGTCACCACGGCCTTGTTCCCCGCCAGAGACCCGTCGCCGATGAGGAGCCAGAGGTACTGGCCCGCCACCTGCGCCAGGTTGGCCAGAACCACGACGCCGGCCAGGGCCACCCCCCAGCCGCCCAGCCATCCGGCCCAGGGGCCGAAAGAGCGGCGGGCCCAGATGAAGGTGGTGCCGCAGTCCGGCATGGCGCTGTTGAGCTCCCGGAAGGCGTAGGCGATGAACAGGACGGGAATGAAGCCCAGGACCAGGATCAGCGGGGTGTAGTTCCCGTTGACGGCCACGATCAGTCCCAGCGTCGCGGCCAGCGAGTACACCGGGGCGGTGGAGGCCAGGCCCAGCATCACGGAGTCGCCAAGGTCCAGGATCCCGGCCCTCAGACCCTTGCCGGGAACGGCACCGCCCTGCTGGCCCCCGGCGCCGCCGGCCGCCGTCGTCGTTCTGGTTCTCATTTGGTTCCTGTTTTCATAGCGCAATACCTGCCTTGTTTGCGGTGGCCTGGGCCGCCTGGACACTCAGGGGCGCCGGCGCGTCAATGGTGTTCGGGACGAAGCGGCAGAAATAGTCGGTGACCGGACCGTCGGACTCGCGGATGCCGCAGCCCACCGACTCGCCGTCCACCACCCACAGACCCAGCACCGGGTGGTTGCCGTCGAAGTCGGGGAGGGAGTGGTACTGCTGGTAGCACCAGCCCTCGCGGCCGTAACCGCCGGGCTTCTCCAGGCGGATGCCCTCTGCGTGGATCCGGATGTTGTCGCCCTCCCGGCCGTGGAGCGGCTTGGCCACCCACTCCCGCAGCGGACCCGGATCGCCGAGGTAGGCGGGCAGCAGGTTCGGATGGTCGGGGTAGAGGTGCCACAGTGCCGCCAGGAGCGCCTTGTTGGACAGCAGCATCTTCCACGCCGGCTCCACCCAGCGGGGATTGTGCGCCCGCTGCAGCAGGCGGTGGCCGAACGGCTCCTTCATCATCAGCTCCCACGGATAGAGCTTGAAGATGGTGCTGATCATGAAGTTGTCCAGGTCCACGAAGCGGTTCAGGTTCGGGTCCCAGCCGATGTCGGACATGTTGATGCCGATGGTGGTCCACCCCGCCTGGCCGGCGACGTCCCGCATGTAGGCCGCCGTCATCCAGTCCTCGCCCGATTCCTCCGCCTCGGAGTGGGCCACGTGCAGGGTGCTCATCCCGGTGCGGTACTGCAGCTTCTTCCACTGCCGGATCAGTGCCTCGTGGATCCCGTTCCACTGGTCCTTCTCCGGGAAGACGTCCTGCAGCCAGAACCACTGGGCCACGGCCGCCTCGATGAGGCCTGTGGGCGTGTCCGCGTTGTACTCGAGCATCTTGGCGGCGCCGCCCTGGCCGTCATAGATGAAGTCGAAGCGGCCGTAGATATCCATGTCCCCGGCCTGCAGCGACTCGGCAGCGAGTTCGAGCGCCTGCGGTCCGATGCCGATGGGGCCCATGGCGCCGGTGGCCAGGAACTTGGCGGCCTCGATGCACATCCTGTGCATGTCCTCGGCCGTGACCTCCAGCGCTTCCACCTCGTCCATGGTGAATTCGTAGTAGGCGGCCTCGTTCCAGTACTCAATGGTCTTGCCGCCGGGCAGCGTGGTGGTGGAGAACACCAGGCCCTGTTCCTCAATTTTCTGCTTCCAGTCCGGCCTGGGTTCCGAGAGTAGCCGCTTCACGCCTAGCCTCCCGTGCTTCCGCCCTTGGAGCTGCTGCCGAAGCCGCCCCTGCTGACAGTGCCGCCCTTGGTGCTGTAGCCCGTGGACGTCTTGGCGCCCTGCGGCACCGTCCGGGTGAAGTTCGGGTAGGCGGTCCGGTTCTGGCCGATGCCCGGAACGCTGGCACCCCGGGCGTAGAAGTACCAGGCGTAGAGGGCGCCGCCGCGCCCGGCCGAGCTGTTGCACTGCGTGTCCTCGACGCGCTCGCCGGTTTCCTCGTTGAAGCAGACCTGGGCGTAGTCGGGATCCTGCTCATTGCTTGCCACGATGGCCGTGATGGTGCCGGCCAGGAGCGCCGTGACGCCGAGGCCCACCACCACCGTGCGGCGCTGCGACCGCTTCTTCCTGGCTGCCGCCTCGCGCTCGCGGTCACGGGCGAAGGGATCGAAGACGGGGCCGGGCTGGGGTAAACCGGGCCGGTTCTGCTGTTCTGGGCCCTGGTTGCCCCCGGCTGGCTGTCCCGGTCCTTGCTGTCCCGGCATGCCGGGGGTCAGCAGTTCGGGGCGGAGCTCAGGCTTGGGCACCTGCCATGGCGGCGGCTTGGCAGGCCCGCCCCACGGGTTGTCCCCGCCGGACGGGTTGTCCGGGCCGGAGCTGCCGTCGTTTCGGCCCCCGTCAGCGTCCTTGCTCGGGTCCTTTTCCGGGTCCATGGTTCCCCTTGCTGCTCCATGCTGTTTGGCGTTGCTGTTTAACGGTGCTGGTGGCGGCCGGAACGCGTTGCTGCGGCCGGCCGGACCGGCTGGCCATCCAGCCGGAAATACTCCAGCCAGCCTAGTGGCTGGAGGGTCCTGCGGTGAATAAGCGTCCTCCTGCAGCGGTCACCTGAAACCGGCAAACCCGCTGGTCAGGCCGAGAACCTAGACTTGTCGCATGCATACCGCCACTGTTCTTGCCGTTTGCCGGGTCCACCAGCTCCTGCCGGATGAAGGAAGCGTGGGCGTTACCGCCATCGACAAGCGCCCCGTGGACGGGCCGGTGAAGGTGCACAAGCTCGGGTTGCACGGTGACGTCCAGGCCAGCCGCATCCACCACGGGGGAGTGGACCAGGCCCTGTACGCCTACTCCCAGGCCGACGCCGACTACTGGGTCGGAGAGCTGGAGCGCGAGCTGCCGCCGGGGATCTTCGGCGAGAATCTCCGGGTGGCAGGGATCGAAACCACCGGTGCCGTCATCGGTGAACGCTGGCGGATCGGGCTGGACGTTGAAGTCGAGGTCACCTCGCCGCGTGTTCCGTGCGCCACCTTCCAGCGGCGCATGGACGAGACCCAGTGGGTCAAGCGCTTCACGGAGGCCGGCCGGGTGGGCACCTATCTGCGCGTCATCAAGACCGGTTCGGTGCAGGCCGGGGACCACATCCACCGCCTGTTCGTGCCGAAGCACGGCGTGACCATTGGCCAGTGGTTCAGCGAGCCCGACATGGATGCCATCGAGGCCCTGCGGGACGCCGAGGCCGACGGCGAAATCCGCCTGCAGCCCGAATACCACGACCGCTTCGAGAAGATGCTCCGCCGGGTGGGCCGCTAGTCCCGCCGTCCTGCCGCATTGCTGCACCGCTTTCGGCAGCCCCCACCCGACGTGCCCCTGAATCGGTGCGGCCGCGGGAACCGGCCGAAGGATCCGGCAGAGGTGGAAACCGGTGCAGAAATGCCGTGTGTGCCCAAGCTCACCGCCCCTGCCGGACCCCCGGTTCGTCCGCATGCGGCGCCATGCCCTACACTTGAAGCATCCCCCACTCCGGAAATCCCTTATTCCTGCCCAATTTTTGAGGCAGGACTGGCAAGTGTTGGGGCCCGCAAATGTGACGCGGGCAGTTTCATAGGGAGAGCCGGCTGAAGAAAACGCTGTACAGACTGCTGGGATAGCAGCCAAGAGATGCAGTGCGAAGTCCTGCCATGGGATTGCGAAAGCGCCGGACTTCGACGTGACCGGCCGGTCAATGGATGCCCGGCGCCCACGGCACATGTACTGCGGCTCCGCTCATTCCGGGTTGTGCCGCCTGGCCCCCTATGGATGAGGAAAGTTTCCTATGCCCGAAAATCACGACGACGCCACTACCGAAGCCGCGGAAGTAACCGAAGCTCCCGAAACCGCGGCTGCCGCCCAGGCCCCCGCTGAGGCGGAAGAAGAAGGCGTCCGCTTCGCCGACCTTGGCCTCGACGGCCGGGTCCTCGCCGCCCTCCAGGACGTCGGCTACGAAAAGCCCTCTCCCATCCAGGCAGCCACGATTCCGCTGCTGCTGGAAGGCCGCGACGTTGTTGGCCTGGCCCAGACCGGTACCGGTAAGACTGCAGCATTCGCAGTACCGGCACTGTCCAAGCTGGCCGAACTCCACGACCTGAACGGCCCGTCCCGCAAGACGCAGGCCCTGGTCCTCGCCCCGACCCGCGAGCTGGCGCTCCAGGTTGCCGAGGCGTTCACCTCCTACGCCAAGCACATCGACGACTTCACGGTGCTGCCCGTCTACGGCGGCTCCGCCTACGGCCCCCAGCTGGCGGGCCTGCGCCGCGGCGCCCAGGTTGTTGTCGGCACCCCGGGCCGCGTCATCGATCACATCGCCAAGGGCTCGCTCGACCTCTCCGAGCTGCAGTACCTGGTCCTGGACGAGGCCGACGAAATGCTGCGCATGGGCTTCGCCGAGGACGTTGAGCAGATCTTCCAACAGACGCCGGAGGACCGCCAGGTGGCGCTGTTCTCGGCCACCATGCCGAGCCAGATCCGCCGGATGTCCAAGCAGTACCTCAACGACCCCGCCGAAATCTCGGTGAAGTCCAAGACGTCCACGGGCACCAACATCCGCCAGCGCTACCTGCAGGTCATGGGCCCGCACAAGCTCGATGCCATGACCCGCATCCTCGAGGTTGAAGAGTTCGACGGCGTCATCGCCTTCGTGCGCACCAAGATGGCCACCGAGGACCTCGCCGACAAGCTGAAGTCGCGCGGTTTCCAGGCTGCCGCCATCAACGGCGACATCCCGCAGCAGCAGCGTGAACGCACGGTTGACGCGCTGAAGGAAGGCCGGATCGACATCCTGGTGGCCACCGACGTCGCCGCCCGCGGCCTCGACGTCGAGCGCATCAGCCACGTGGTCAACTACGACATCCCCCACGACACCGAGTCCTACGTGCACCGGATTGGCCGCACCGGCCGGGCAGGCCGCGCCGGCGATGCCATCCTGTTCATGACACCGCGGGAGAAGTACCTGCTGCGCGCCATCGAGAAGGCAACCCGCCAGACGGTGGAGCAGATGCACCTGCCCACCGCTGAGACCGTAAACTCGCTGCGCCTGGGCAAGTTCGCCGAGCGTATCACCGAGACCCTGGAGTCCGAGGACGTTTCAATGTTCCGCGATCTCATCGCCTCCTACGAGGAAGAGCACAAGGTGCCGGCGGCAGAAATCGCCGCGGCACTGGCGGTCATGGCGCAGGGCGGCCAGCCGCTCCTGGTCAAGGAACTGCCGGCAGCTCCCGAGTACCAGAAGCGCGAACGGTCAAAGGACGGCTTCGGTTCCCGAGGCCCGACCCGCCAGCTGACCGAGGGAAACGCCACCTACCGGATCGCCGTAGGACGCCGCCAGCGTGTCATGCCCGGTTCCATCGTGGGCGCCATCGCCAACGAGGGTGGCATCTCCTCGTCCCAGATCGGCGGGATTGACATCCGCTCGGACCACTCGCTGGTGGAGCTGCCTGCTGACCTGAGCCAGGAGCAGCTGCGCGCCCTGTCCCGCACGCGGATCGGCGGCGAGCTGATCCACCTTGAGCTGGATTCCGGACGTCGTCCCTCGGGTGACCGTGGCGACCGTGGTGGCTACCAGGGCGGCCGTGGCGGCAACTTCAAGGGCGGCGGCGGCTTCAAGAAGGAGTTCCGCAAGAACGACGGCGAGCGTTCCTCGGCTGACCGTGGCGGCCGTGCGTACAGCGAACGTTCCGAGCGCGGCTTCGGGGGCGACCGGGGCCAGTCCAGCGACTCCCGCTACGGCGGCCACGGTGACGGCGCACGCAAGCCGCGCCACGGCAGCGAGGGCGGCCACCGCGACTTCAACCGCAAGGGCAAGTGGTAACCACTCATCCCGATGAATGACGTTGCGGTGACTTTCGCATCCAAATAGAAACAGGCCGGCTGAACAGCCGGCCTGTTTCTATTTAAGGCTGCTGTCCCTTGCGCCAAGCCTGCCCTCCCGCGCGGCTGTGTATCCTTCGTCACATCCATGCCCAAAGGTCCCTTCGAAAGCCGCCCCGGGCCGCCTTGCAGGCCGCTTTTGGCCCGGATTTCCAGGCTTTTTCCGCCCAAAGGACCCCGTTCCGCCGTCGATTTGTTGAGTGCCAGATCTTCCGGTAGAGTATTTACTCGTTGCCCCCCTAGCTCAGTGGTAGAGCGCGTTCTTGGTAAGAACGAGGTCACCGGATCGATTCCGGTGGGGGGCTCGGAATGAGGGCCTGTGTCAAGGCGGTCTTGACCGGCTTGACACAGGTTTTTCTCATTCGTGGCGGTGTAGCTCAGTTGGTTAGAGCGCACGACTCATAATCGTGAGGTCGGGAGATCGAGCCTCCCCACCGCTACAGAAACTGCAGGTCAGAGGCGTTCCGCCCCTGGCCTGCTTTTGTTTGTGGGCCCGGGACCCCCAAGCCGTCGTGGGGCACTTTGGGCCCGCCGTCGTCGTCATAACGACGGCGGCCGGCGAGTCCCGCACCAAAGCGCCCCAGCTGCGTGCTGGCTCAGACCCAGGCCCGCGCAGGCCTAGACCCTGGTGACGCTGATGCGCACGTTCGCGCAGGAGTCGGCGTAGCGGATCAGGGCTGCCTTCTCGGCGCTGTCCACCCGCAGGCCCCAGCGGATCTTCACCGCGATCCAGTTGCCGATGTACTCGCACCTGTTCGCCGGCGGCATCCACGCCTCCGGCCCCTTGGCCTGCTTGGCTGAGTTCAGCGACGCCGTCTGCGCGTTGAGGGAGCGGGTGTCGCCGAGGTCGTTGTAGAACGCCACCCGGCGCGCCTGCGACCAGTAACGGGCGCCGGATCCCCATGCCTCGTGGACGGGAACGGTGTGGTCGATCTCCACGGCCGACGCCAGATAGTGCGTGCGGTTGTCCCACCGGGTGATCCAGCGGGATGTGCGCACGGTGCAGCGCCGCGAGGTGGTGTACGTCGCTGCTGCCTTTGCCTCCTGGAGCAGGACCTCCGCCCGGGTGTTCTGGCAGTCACGGTTGGTGTCCAGCCAGCTGCCGAAATAGCGCGTGCGGTCATAGCCGGCGTTGTTCTCCGCGCTCACCGTGAGGGCACGGGCGGCGGTGCGCAGCGGCGCGGAATAGTACGAGGCAGCCTCCGCGGGGACGGCTAGCCCGGTGAGCAGGAGGCCGGCGGTCACGGCGGCAGTGGACAGCGACCTGAACCAAGGGCCGGACGTGACGGACGCAGTGATGGCAACCACCCGTCGTCGGGCCTGTTTGAGCGGGTTGGCGGCCCGAGAAGGGCGTGCGTGATTGAACGTGCCTAGCGGCATGATTCCCCCAATGATGATTCCTGAACAGTACGGATTGCTTGATGCGTCAACCAGCATGGCAGCCGAAACAGGGGAGAACCGGATCCTTGATCAGGTCTTGATCCAATCCTGTGCGAACGCTGGGAATGACCCGGAACCGTTGCGGTCCGCGCGGCGGGAACCTAGGGTCGAACTGCACACCACAGGCGGAGAACTGGAGCCGGCATGGCCAGACTGATCTATTCGGGCCTCATCTCTGTTGACGGGTACATGGCGGACCGGGAGGGCAACTTCGACTGGGCCGAGCCGGACGCCGAGGTGCATTCCTTCATCAACGGGCTGCAGCGAACGGTCGGAACCTATCTGTTCGGACGCCGGATGTACGAGGTGCTGGCGGTCTGGGAGCACCCGGAGTCCTTCGGCGAGGTGCCGGCGTACATCCGGGACTTTGCGGAGCAGTGGCAGGCGGCGGACAAGGTGGTCTACTCCCGGACATTGCAGGACGTGTCCACTGCCCGGACACGGATCGAGCGGGAGTTCAGCGCTGACGCCGTCGCTAGGCTCAAGGAGCAGGCTGGCCGGGACCTGGCAATCGGCGGCCCCGAGATTGCCGCGGAAGCCATCCGTGCCGGTCTGGTGGACGAGTTCCAGATGTTCGTCACACCCGTGGCCGTGGGCGGCGGCAAGCGCTTCCTCCCGGCCGACATCCGCCTGGGGCTCGAGCTGCTGGAGGAACGGCGCTTCAGCAACGGCACGGTCTTCCTCCGCTACGCCAACCGGGCGGGTTGATCCTGGGCGGGTTGATCCTGGGCGGGTTGAACCGGACCGGAGAACCCGCCTGGGACACAATGGGGACATGACCCGCATCGCAATCATCGGCGGCCACGGCAAGGTGGCCCTGCAACTGTCCGCCCTCCTGACGGAACAGGGCCACAGCGTCACGTCCTTCATCCGCAACCCTGACCACGCGGAGGACGTCGCCGCCACCGGCGCATCGCCGTCGGTCCTGGACGTTGAAAAGTCGACGACGGCGGACATCGCCGCCGCGCTCCGGAACCACGACGCCGTGGTCTGGTCAGCCGGTGCCGGGGGAGGGAACCCGGCCCGCACGTACGCGGTGGACCGGGATGCCGCCATCCGTTCCATGGACGCTGCCGTGGAGGCCGGCGTCGGGCGGTATGTGATGGTGTCCTACTTCGGCGCCGGGCCGGACCACGGGATTCCCGAGGGGCACAGCTTCCGGCCCTATGCCGAGGCCAAGGCCGCCGCTGACGAGTACCTCCGTGGCACGGGGCTCGCCTGGACCATCCTGGGGCCGGGGTCGCTAACCGAGGGGCCGGGAAACGGGCTCATCGACGTCAACCCTGCCGACACCAGCGCCGGCACCCACACGTCCCGAGCCAACGTGGCGATCGTGGCTGCGGCAGTGCTGGACTGGCCTGGGACCGCCGGCCGGACCATCGAGTTCCGCGACGGCGCCCAGCCCGTTGCAGCCGCGCTCGAAGCCCTGCAGTAAGCGCCGGCCGAGCCAAGCGCGAACGTACACTTGTGGCCCTAAATCAGGGTGTTTTTGGGGCCACAAGTGTACGTTCGCGCAGTTCGTGGACAGTTACGCCGGGACGTTGAGCTCCAGGTCGAGGGAGTTCTTCTCCACGTAGTCCAGGGCCCGGCGGACTGCGCCCACGGTCACGATTGAGTCGCCCAGCGGCGAGACCGCCACGCGCGGCGGGGTGGCTGTGAACTCCGGCAGCCGGGCGGCAATGGGCACGAGCAGGACTCCCGCGGAGTTGGCGACGGCACCGCCGATCACCACGAGTTCGGGGTTGACCATGGTGGCCACCGAACCGATGACCCGGGCCATCCTGTCCGCCAGCCGGTCCAGGATCTTCAGCGCCTCGGCGTCGCCGGCCGCGGCCGCGGCAAAGACGTGCTCCGCCTCCGCCCCCGTGGCCGCATGTGCACGGAGGGACGTCTTGGCGGGGCCTTCCAGCACCTCCGCGGCCCAGATTCGCGCCAGGGTCGCGATGCCGTAGGTGTCGCCGACGCCTTCCAGCAGGTCCAGGTACGCAAGTTCCCCCGCGCCGCCGCCACTGCCGTGCAGCAGGCGGCCGCCTTCGATGACGCCGGAACCGAAGCGCTCGCTCGCCAGGATGACGACGACGTCGTCCACACCCGCGCCCGCGCCCCGCCACCGGTCCCCAAGTGCGGCGAGGTTGGCGTCGTTCTCCAGCAGCACGGTCCATCCGTGCAGGTCGTCCAGCGCGGACCTGAGGCCGACGTCGAACAGCCCCCAGAAGTGCTGTGATGCCAGCACGTTGCCCTTCCGGTCCACCGGTGCGGCGATGCCGGCGCACACGGCCAGCACCGAGTCGGTGGAGGCTCCCACGCTGTCCAGCGCCATCAGGGCGGCCTTGTCAATGACCGCCACGCGTTCCGCGGGGGAGATGTCCTCAATCTCAAAGGGCTGGCTGGCCCGGCCAAGCGCCTTGCCGCGAAGGTCCGACACCACCACGGTCGCCTTGGAGAAACCGACGTCCATGCCCAGGACGTAGCCTGCCCGCTCATTGAGTTCGAAGCGGCGGGCCGGACGTCCCTTCTGGTAGCCGCCAAAGGCGCGCTGGTTTTCCAGTTCGGTGATCCACCCGCGCTGCATGAGGTCCTCGCACACGGAGATCGCCGTGGCCCGGGTCAGTCCCGTGGCCTGGATGACGTCGGTAACCGTCACCGCGCCCGAAGCGCGCATGAAATCCAGGACCGCTCCGGCACTCACTCGGCGCAGCAGCTGGGGCGTTGCCGCCGTCATCTCGGACATGGTGTTGACCTCCTTGTGCTCTGCCCCACATAATACTTGAGGAACTAAATTTAGATTCCATATAAATTCTCCCCGTGGGCCGGACGGCCGCCGGCCACGGGATCTTCCTTCCAGCTTTTTCCTCAGCCTTTTGCAAAGGAGCAACTGTGAACAGCCCCTTGTACTGCCGTCGCCGTGCCTCTCAACGGCCAGCCACCCGCCTGCTTTCCGCCCTGGCTCCAGCGCTGTGAACCGGATTCCACCCCGTTCCCGCGCCGGCCGCGAAACTCCGCTCACCCGCCGCGCGCTGTTTAAGGCCGCGGGTCTTGCCGGCGCAGCGGCCGTCCTGCCTCTGGCCGGCTGCGGTTCTGTTCCCGCTGCATCCAGCCAGAACGGCGTCACCACCCTGCGCTTCATGCAGAACAAGCCCGAGGTGGTGGCCTACTTCAACCAGGTGATCAAGGACTTCGAGGCGCTCAACCCGGACATCCGCGTCATCCAGGACTTCAATGAGGGCAACTTCGTTCCCGGCCTGGTCCGCAACGACCCGCCCGACGTCGTGACCCGCGGCTTCGCCCAGGCCACCGCCGACTTCGTCCGCAAGGGCGTCTTTGCCGACCTCTCCGACCTGCCGGCGGCAGCCACGATCGACCCCAAGATCCAGGATCTGGTCAGCTCATGGGGACAGTACAACGGGCACGAAACCAGCGCCTTGCCGTTCTCCCTGGCCGCCGCCGGGGTCATCTACAACCGCGATATTTTCGAGGCCCACGGCGTCCAGGTTCCCGCCACGTGGGACGAGTTCGTCGCGGCCTGTGGAAAGTTCAGGGCTGCCGGCATCACGCCCATTTACGGCACCTTCAAGGACAACTGGACCCTCGGCCAGGGCATGTTCGACTACGTCGCCGGCGGCTCCCTGGACATCGCGGACTTCTTCGCCAGGCTCACCGCCAAGGGCGCCGACATCCGCGCAGACGCCAAGGAATCGTTCACCAGCAACTTCGGCCCGGCCCTTCCCAAGATGCTTGAGCTGGCCGCCTTCTCGCAGAAGGGCGCCACGAGCAAGAACTACGCGGACGGCAATGCGGCGTTCGCCAAGGGCGAGGCGGCCATGTACCTGCAGGGCCCCTGGGCGCTGTCCCAGCTCGTGGCCGCGAACAAGAACGTCCGGCTCGGCAGCTTCCCGCTGCCGGTCACCAACAACCCCGCGGACACCAAGGCCCGGGTCAATGTGGACATGGCCCTCTCCATCACCCGCAACACCCCGAACATGGCCGCCGCGCGCCGGTTCGTCAGCTACCTGCTGGACCCCTCGGTCGTGAACGCCTACAACGGGAAGAACGCGGCGTTCTCGCCGCTCAAGGGGGCACCCGCCGTCGACAACCCCCAGATCACCGGCCTCGCCGCCTCTGTACGGGAGGGACGGTACTACCAGGGGGCAACCACCTACTTCCCGCCGTCGGTACCGCTGTACAACTACGTCCAGTCCTTTGTGTACGGCAAGAACGGCAAACAGTTCCTTTCCGCCCTCGACGACGAATGGCGCCGCGTCGCCGAGCGCACCGCGGTCTGACCCGCCCGAATCCAGGAGCCCCCAATGACTACAACCTCAGAGCTGCCGCAGACAGCCCCATCCGCCGCCGCGGCCGCAGGCCCAAGAGCCTCGAAATCCCCGGCCGCCCGCGCCAAGGGCCGCATCGACCCCGCCTACTACTGGATGGTGGTGCCGGTCCTGGCACTGTTCGCCTTCTTCATCACCCTGCCGGCCCTCGTGGGCGTGTTCTTCAGCCTCACGAACTACGCCGGCTACGGTGACTGGAAGTTCATCGGACTGTCCAACTACGTCAATATCTTCCGTGACCCGGCCATCCTGCAGTCCTACATCTTCACGTTCGTCTTCGCCCTGACCACCACCGTGGTGGTCAACATCGTGGCCCTCGCGATCGCCCTGGGCCTGAACGCCAAAATCAAGTGGCGCACCGGCATCCGCACCGTCTTCTTCATCCCCATGGTGCTCTCGGCGCTGGTGGTGTCCTTCGTGTTCAACTACCTGTTCTCCAACACCCTGCCCGTGCTGGCGGACCGCTTCGGCGTGACACCGCTGGCCACCAGCATCCTGGCCAACGAGAACCTCGCCTGGCTGGCCATTGTGCTGGTCACGGTCTGGCAGGCGGCTCCCGGCGCCACCATCATCTACCTGGCCGGGCTGCAGAGCGTCCCGTCCGAGGTCTACGAAGCCGCAGATCTCGACGGCGCCGGCAGCTTCCGGCAGTTCGTGAGCCTGACGCTGCCGCTCATCCTCGGATACCTGGTCATCAACGTGATCCTTGGCTTCAAGGGATTCCTGGGCACCTACGAAATTATCGTGGGCCTCACCGGCGGCGGACCCGGCATGGCCACCCAGTCCGTGGCCATGCGCATCTTCTCCGGCTTCACCGGCGGGGACTACTCCTACCAGATGGCCAACGCGGTCATCTACTTCCTGATCACCCTGCTGATCTCCGTCATCCAGCTGCGCCTCATCCAGCGCCGGGGGGTTTCACTCTAATGACAGCTTCTCCACTGACCGCCCGCCGCCCAGGCAGTTCAAACGACGCCGGCAGTTCAAAAATCGCCGGCCGCACAGGCAATCCAGGCCGTTCAGCCAGCCCGCTCCGCCGGAAGGGCCGTTCCGGCCGCGAGGGCTACAAGGTCAACTGGTGGCTCACCGCGCTCATGCTCGTAGCCTCCCTGACCGTGCTGCTCCCGCTCTACTTCACCGTGGCCATGGCACTGAAGTCCCCGGACCAGATCGGAGGCACCGGCCTGGCATGGCCCAGCCCCATGAACTGGGAAAACTTCGGCGCCGCCTACGAGGCCACGAACTTCCCGCGGGCATTCATGTCGACGGCGTTCGTCACCGTGCTGAGCGTCCTCGGGTCGCTGGCCTGCAGCTCGCTCGTGGCCTACGCCATCGCCAGGAACTGGAACCGGAAATTCTTCCGCGGCTCCTTCGTGTACCTGCTCTCGGCCATGTTCATCCCGTTCCCGGTGATCATCCTGCCCCTGATCAAGCAGACGGCACTGCTCGGCCTGGACAACCCCGGCGGCGTGGTGTTCCTGCACGTGCTGGGCGGCATCTCCTTCAACACCCTGCTGTATATCGCCTTCGTCCGCTCCATCCCGGTGGAGCTCGAGGAATCAGCCCGGCTCGACGGCGCCACCACCTGGCAGGTGTTCCGCAAGATCATCTTCCCGCTGCTGGCACCCATGAACGCCACCGTGGGCATCTTCGCCTTCCTCGGCTCCTGGAACGACTTCCTGCTGCCGCAGATGATGATCGCCGACCCGTCCCTGCAGACCCTCCCCGTGGTGCAGATGCTCTTCCAGGGGGAGTTCAACACCAACTACAGCCTCGCATTCGCGTCCTACCTGATGGCCATGGCACCCACCCTGGTGGTTTACATCCTGGCCCAGCGCTGGGTACTGTCCGGAGTAATGCGCGGGGCCGTCAAGTAGACCCATCAAAACCAGTCCAGCAACAACCCCAACCACAAGAAAAGGATCATCCCTTGTCCACCACCGCCACGCTGGCAACCCTGTCTGATTCCGACCGTTTGGCCGATCCGAACTGGTGGCGCCAGGCGTCCGTCTACCAGATCTACCCCCGCAGCTTCTCCGACTCCAACGGTGACGGCCTGGGCGACATCAAGGGCATCACGGCCAAGGTCCCGTACCTGAAGGAGCTCGGAATCGACGCCGTCTGGCTCAGCCCCTTCTACCCTTCGGCGCTCGCCGACGGCGGCTACGACGTGGACGACTACCGCAACGTGGACCCGAAGCTCGGCACCCTTGAGGACTTCGACGAGATGGCCGCCGCCCTGCACGCCGCCGGTATCAAGCTGATCGCGGACATCGTCCCGAACCACTCCTCGGACCGGCACGAATGGTTCAAGGAAGCCCTCGCGTCCCCGAAGGGCTCCCCGGCCCGGGACCGCTACATTTTCCGGGACGGCAAGGGCCCCAACGGGGAGTTCCCGCCGTCGGACTGGGACTCCGTCTTCGGCGGTTCCGCATGGGAGCGCATCACCGAACCGGACGGCACCCCCGGCCAGTGGTACATGCACATCTTCGCGAAGGAGCAGCCGGACCTGAACTGGGCCAACCGGGAAATCCGCGACGACTTCCTCAAGACCCTGCGCTTCTGGTCCGACCGCGGCGTGGACGGCTTCCGCGTTGACGTGGCGCACGCGCTCACCAAGGACCTCACCGAGCCGCTGCTCTCCAAGCTGGAGCTGAGCGCCGCCAACACCGGCACGGACGGTTTCGCCGACGGGTCGCACCCCTTCTGGGACCGCGACGAGGTGCATGAGGTCTACGCCGAGTGGCGCGAAGTGTTCAACGAGTACAACCCGCCGCGCACCGCCGTCGCCGAGGCCTGGGTGCACGCCACCCGCCGCGCCCGCTACGCCAGCCCCGAGGGCCTGGGCCAGGCGTTCAACTTCGACCTCCTGCAGGCGGACTTCGACGCCGAGGAGTTCCACGAGATCATCACCCGCAACCTGGCCGAGGCGGCCGCCACCGGGGCGTCCTCCACCTGGGTGTTCTCCAACCACGACGTCGTCCGGCACGCCACCCGCTACGGCCTGCCCAAGGGCTCCAAGGGCAAGCACGCCAAGGGCCAGGACGGCAAGGCATGGCTGCTGGCCGGTGGTCCCAGGGAAGAACTCGACGTCGAACTCGGCCAGCGCCGTGCCCGCGCCGCCAGCCTCCTCATGTTCGCACTTCCCGGTTCCGCGTACCTGTACCAGGGCGAGGAACTGGGCCTGCAGGAAGTGGCGGACATCCCGGAATCCGAGCGACAGGACCCGTCGTTCTTCCGCAACAGGGGAGTGGAAGTGGGCCGCGACGGCTGCCGCGTGCCGCTGCCGTGGTCCGTCGAGGGCACGTCCTTCGGCTTCGGCGACGGCGGAGCGCACCTGCCGCAGCCGGACTGGTTCAGCGGCTATGCCGTCGAGGCGCAGGACGGCACCCAGGGCTCCACGCTTGAGCTTTACCGCACCGCCCTGAAGCTCCGCCGCGAGCTGCAGGCGGCCGAGGAGCTGGAATGGATCGACGCCGGAAACCCGGACGTCCTGCACTTCAGCCGCCCCGGCGGCTGGGAGTCCGTCACCAACTTCGGGGACACCGCCGTCGACCTGCCCGCAGGCACCGTGCTGGTGAGCAGCGGACCGCTGGAGGGCGGCAAGCTGGCGGCCAACACCACGGCCTGGCTGCGCTGACGGCCGGCTGACTAACACGCCGCTGGCGGGCTCCCGGAACTCGTGACCGGGGCCCGCCAGCGTTCCGTTTAACCACCCGGCCGGGGACGGTCTCCGGGATGCCCTCTGGGCGCAGCCGGCAACAAGTGAAAGAGTGATGCCATGACTGAACAAACTGCCGTCGCGAACGGCCGGCTTCTCTACGGCTGCATGGGCCTGGGCGGGGACTGGTCCCCTGAACCGCACGAGATCACCGACGTCGAGAATGCAGCAGCGGCCGTGGAAGCCGCGCTGGACATCGGCGTCACCCTGTTCGACCACGCCGACATCTACCGGAACGGAAAGGCCGAGGCCGTGTTCGGCGAGGTGCTGGCCGGCACCAGCGGGCTGCGTGAGCGCATCCAGCTGCAGACCAAATGCGGGATCCGGCTGAACGAGCGGGGGCTGGAAACCCACTACGACCTGAGTGCGGACGCCATCATCGAGCGCGTGAACGGCAGCCTTGAACGGCTCCGCACCGACTACGTGGACATCCTCCTGCTCCACCGCCCGGATCCCCTCATGGACCCCGCGGAGGTGGCCGCCGCCGTCGGGAAGCTGATGGCGGAGGGCAAGGTGCGCGCGCTCGGCGTGTCCAACATGTCCGCGGCGCAGATCGAGTTCCTGCAGGACAGCCTGGAAACACCGGTGGTGGCCAACCAGCTCGAACTGAGCCTGCTCAAGCGGGACTGGCTGGAGAGCACCGTGCTGGTCAACCACCCGGGCGCCGCGGACTACAGCTTTCCACACGGCACCCTGGAATACTGTGCCCGGCAGGGGATCACGCTGCAGGCCTATGGCGCCCTGGCCCGCGGCCACTACACCGGCAACCCGCCCGAGCGGCCCACGCTTGCGGAGTCGGCCACGGCGCAGCTGCTCTCCGACATGGCGCGGGAGCGGGAAACCACCCGTGAGGCCGTGCTGCTGGGATGGCTGATGAAGCATCCCGCAGGCATCGCGCCGGTGATCGGCACGGCCAACCCGGACCGGATCCGGGCCTGCGCCGGCGCCTCCCGCGTGGCGCAGACCATGACACGCGAGGAGTGGTACCGGCTCTGGACCACGGCCCGGGGGAGCAACATCCCTTAAACCCAACTGGGTCGCAGTTGTTGTCGTTATGAACGTTCAAAACGACAACAACTGCGACCCAGTTTGGGCAGAACAACCCTACAGCGGGGCGATCTCCGAATACGTGGAGGCATCGCCCGTCAGGGCCTGGCTCTGCTTGCCGTCCACGCCCACCGGAATGTCCCCGGCGATGGTGACGCGGTTGAGCTTGCGGGGCTGGCCGTCGTAGTTGTCCGGCGCGTAGTGCTGCGTGATCCGGTTGTCGAACAGCACCAGCTGGTTGGGCTCCCAGTTCACGCGGAGCACGTTTTCCGGCCGGGTGACGTAGGCCTGGAGCAGCCGGAGGATGTCCTTGGATTCGGTGTTGGACAGGCCCACAATCCGCAGGCGCTGCGCGAAGCCCCCAATGAACAGTCCGCGCTCGCCGGTCAGCGGGTGGACGCGCACCACGGGGTGGGCGGTCTCAAACTTGAGCCGCGTGAACTCCTTGCGGCGCTCCTCGGCGTTGGCGTGCTCCAGGTTCTTGGGCACGGAGTAGTCGTAGTCGTTGGTGTGGATAGCCCACAGGGTGTCGGCGAAGTTGCGGAGCTCGTCCGGCAGGTCCTGGTAGGCGCCGGCGGAGGAGGCGATCAGGGTCTCGCCGCCGTAGGCCGGCAGGTCGATGCTGCGCAGGGTGGATGCCTGCGGCGGGTTGACCACGAACGTGACATCGGTGTGCCAGTTGTTGGCGGACCCGTTCTCGCTGTCCACCGGCAGGACGTTCTCCTCACCCTCAACGGACGCCACGGTGGGGTGGGCCTTGGTGAGCGGGCCGAAGTGGCTGGCGAACTTCACCTGGGCCTCGTCCGAGAGGATGTTGGCTTCACGGAACACGAGGGCCTTGTGCTCGTTGAGGGCCGCACGGATCTGTGCCACGGTCTCCGCAGACAGGTCTCCGCTGAGGTCCAGGCCTCGGATCTCGGCGCCGATGCGGGAGCCCAGCTTGGAGAATTCGAGCTTTGTTCCGGTAATGGCAGTCATCGTTCTTTCCTCACTTCGTGCTGTAGTTACTTTGGATCGGGCGGTCACTTGGTTTACTTGGTATCGGTCAAGAGTCCGTTGAACTCGTTGGTGTACAGGCTCTTGGCGTCCAGGTCGGACCTGATGATGCCGGCGGACTTCAGGTACTCCTCCCAGCGGGTGAAGTCCTCGTCCTTGATCTCGCCCTTGGCTGGGACGCCGACGCTCTTCCAGTACTGCAGGGCGGCAGGGTTCTCGTTGCGGCCGCGCTCGTTGAGGATCTTGGTGAGCCGGGCGATGACCTCCTTGCGGGGCGTGGACCGCTCCCACTCGATGGCTTTAGCCACGCCGGTGGTGAAGGTCCGGACCGTGTTGGGGTTCTTGGCCAGGAAGTCTTCGCGGAAGACGTAGGGCCCGCCGGCAAAGGTGCCCAGCAGCTCGTAGTCGCTGAAGATGGAGCGCAGCCCGCCGTTGGCGACGGCCTTGTCCTGCAGGATGCCGCCCAGGGAGCCCGCGTCCACCTGGCCGCGGCGGATGGCCTCCTCCGTGTCGTTCGGCGGTACCACCACGAGCTGGACCTGCTTGATCTCCTCGGAGCTCAGGCCGTTCTTGCGGAGGTAGGTGTTGATGACGGCCTCTGAATGCGCGCCAAGGGTGTTCACGGCGATCTTCTTGCCGATGAAGTCCCGGGCGGTCTTGATCGGGCTGCCTTCCTTTACGTAGAAGCCGTTGAAGGTCTTGCTGTCCTCGCCGTAGTAGTTGATGACGGCCTTCACCGGGGCGCCGGCCTCCTTGAGCTTCACCACGGCGCCGGCGAACGCGCCCCCGAAGTCCGTCTGGCCGGTCGCGGCCGACTGGATGTCCTGCGGTCCGCTGATGGTGTTGCCCACCCAGTTCAGCTTGACGTCGCCCAGGTAACCGAGGTCCTGGGCCAGCTCGGGAAGGGTGACGCTGTTGGCCCAGCCCTGGTAGCGGAGCTCCTTGACTTCGTTGGCGCCGGAAGCCCCGGCGGCGCCTGCCTCATCGCCGGCGGCGCTCCCGCCGCAGCCGGACACCGTCAGGGCGATGACGACGGCGGCCGCAGCACTCAGGATGGTCAGGTGTCGTTTCATTGGGGTTCCTTACAGGGATCGATTTGGCTGGTGAGCCAGGTTCTTGCCGGCCGCTGCAATGGCCGATGGATCGATGTAAGCGCACCCGGACGGCGCAGAAAAGTGACCGGGTCACGCCGGGAAACCGTTGGAAATCCGCGGAAATACGGTGCAACAGCGCGTCATGAGGCGCCCCGTTGAGGCCGGTGAAACCCCATGACGGATGGCAGCGCGGATCCGTCCGCGAGGCGCTAGACTTCCGCTTTTTGTTCGTATTGGTCGCCTGGCGGAACCGGTCTGCGTCGCGCATACGGGCGCGCGCCCGATACGGTAGATCCATGACGTCTACTTCCACCGCCGAGATCACCCGGCAAGAACGCAACATCCCCGCCGAGATCGCCCGGTCGTGGCTGCTCGTCAACGCAATGAAAACCGAGCTTTTCGATCAGTCCGCCGTGTCCCGCGCGGACTCGATCATCCTGGACATCGAAGACGCCGTGGACCCCTCGCAGAAGGACGTCGCCCGCGAGAACGTCGTGAACTGGCTGTCCGGGGGCGGCCAGGCCTGGGTCCGGATCAACGACGCCACCAGCAAGTTCTGGGCCGAGGACCTCGCCGGCCTGCGCGGCACACCCGGCCTGCTCGGCGTCATGCTGGCCAAGACCGAGTCGGCCGACCAGGTGACCGAGTCCTTCCACCGCATGGACGGCAAGACCCCGGTCATCCCGCTGGTCGAATCCGCGCTCGGCATCGAAGAGGCCAACAACATCGCCAAGGCCCAGGGCGCCTTCCGCCTGGCCTTCGGCTCGGGCGACTTCCGCCGCGACACCGGCATGGCCAACACGCAGGAGGCCATGGCCTACCCGCGCGCCAAGCTCGTCGTCGCCAGCCGCGTCGGCAACCTGCCGGGCCCCATCGATGGACCCACCGTCGGCACCAACCACCCCATCCTGCGCGAGCAGACCGGCGTCACCGTGATGATGGGCATGACCGGCAAGCTCTGCCTGGCCATCGACCAGACCAGCGTCATCAACGAGGTCATCAGCCCCACGCCGTCGGATGTTGCCTGGGCCACCGACTTCATGTCCGACTTCGAGGCCAACGGCCGCGTCATCCGCGACGGCTCCGACCTGCCCCGTCTCGGCCGCGCAGAGAAGATCATGAAGCTCGCGGTGGCGTTTGGCGTGAACCCCGCGCCGTAACCGGCAGCAGCACTACCAGGAGACCCCGTGACCGATACCCGCTATCTGGTGCACGGGGTCTTTTGGGATGGGCCACCGGCCATATCCACAACGTCCGACGGCGGCCGGCCGGTTTTGCGCCTCCAGCACCTTTCCGGGGCGTTCAGTGAGACGGCGCTCGACGCCGGCACCCGCCTCGGGTTCCGGGTGACGGACCGGGTCAAGCACTGCCTGGGCCACACCAGGGTTTTCTCCGCGGCCGAGCGCCGGCACGTTTCCTGCCCGGACAGTGGCCCCGCGGTCCACGGCAGCCAGTGCGGCACCTGCCGGCTGGCAGACGATACCCGGCTGATCCACGACTTCCACCGCGGCGGACGGGTCCCGGCCGGCCTGCGGGACTACCTGATGCAGCCGCACTGGCTCTATGTGGCCACGTTCGCCAACGGTGCCAGCAAAATCGGCACAGCTTCCCAGCCGCGCAAATGGAACCGGCTGGCGGAGCAGGGTGCCGTCGTTGCCCGTTACGTGGCCCTGGCGGAGGACGGACGGGTCGTCCGCATCCTCGAGGACCTGGCCACGAGCGGACTGGGGCTTTCCCAGCAGGTGCGCGGCGCGGCCAAGGCCGCAGCCCTGACGGACCCGCGTCCCGGCGTCGAGCTTAACCTCCTGAACCGCCGCCGGGCGGAAGACGTCCGCACCCTGCTGGCCAGCACCGCCGTCGGAGGTTTCGCCCCTGTGGATGAGCAGTGGATCCGCCCGGCGCAGGCCGCGCCGCTATGCACGGCCGCTGCCCGGCACGCATACCCGCACGGAATGGACGGCGGCAGCCACGGCTTTACCCTCGCGGCCCTCTGCGGCAGCTACGGGCTGGCCGGCCTGGACGGGACCGGGCTGGACTTCGTGGTGAACCTCGGGCTGCTCAAGGGACGGCTGGTGGAACCGGGGGAGTACAGCTCGGAGGTGCCGGCGGTCCAGGAAGCCCTTTTCTGAGGGTTCATTTCCGGGGCGTGCAGTCGCGACTGGGTAAACTGGACCGGTGCTGCACGAATTCTGGGTCACCGCACCCACGTCCTACAAAATCCTGGTCTTCACCGCGATGGGTCTCATCGCCGTCGGGCTCATCCTCACGGTGGCGGGTAACGCCACCGGCAACCCGGGCCTCATGACCGCCGCGTTGCCCGTCATCGGACTGGGGCTGGTGCTGCACATCGTCGGTCTGGTGGTCCGCGGTCAAAGTGTCCGGAAGAACATCCGGAAATAACGACACGAATCCGGCCCCTACGCCGGCCCCGATAGGCTTGAACCCATGACTATCAATCCGGACCTGCAGGGGCGCAGCTACCCTGCCGCAGAGGTGTACGACGTCGGCCGCGAGAAAATCCGCGAGTTCGCCCGCGCCGTCAAGGCCACCCACCCCGCCCACTTCGATGTTGACGCCGCACAGGGCCTGGGCCATCCCGACCTGGTGGCACCGCCCACGTTTGCGATCATCATCGCCCAGCGCGCCGACGCCCAGCTGATCGAGGATCCGGAGGCCGGCATCGACTTCTCCCGCGTCGTCCACGCCGACCAGCGCTTCACCCACCACCGCCCCATCTTTGCGGGGGACCGGCTCGTGGCCGAACTGCACGTTGACGGCGTCCGCGCCATGGGCGGCGGCGCGATGATCACCACGCGCAGCGAGATTTTCGCCCTGACGGACGGGGACGGGCGCGAGCCGGTTTCCACCACCAAGTCATCCATCCTGGTCCGCGGAGAGGGACAGTAGCCATGAGCCCCACATTCGAAGAACTCAGTGTCGGCCAGGAGATCGGCAGCCGCAGCATCGAGGTGACCCGGCAGGACCTGGTCAAGTACGCAGGCGCCTCGGGCGACTTCAACCCCATTCACTGGAACGAGGCCTTCGCCACGGGCGTCGAGCTGCCCGGCGTCATCGCCCACGGCATGTTCACCATGGGGGCCGCCGTGCAGCTGGTCAGCGACTGGGCCGGTGACCCGGCCGCCGTCGTCGACTACCAGACCCGCTTCACCAAGCCGGTGCTGGTCACGGACACCACGGGAACCGGCGCCGCCGGCGCCGTCATCGACGTCAGCGGAGCTGTCGGAGCGCTGGATGCCGAATCGCGGACCGCGCGCGTGGACCTCTCCGTCGTGTTCGACGGCCAGAAGGTCCTCATGAAGGCCCAGGCCCTCGTCCGGCTGGCGTGACCCCGACTTAGGGAGAGTTGCTTACTTTCGCTAGGGTGGATGGGTGACCCCTCCAATGCTTTCCGAGCTGACCACCGCCGCCGTCGGCGGTCCCGCCGCCAACTACGTCGAGGCCCGCACCGAGGCCGAGATCATCGAGGCGGTGCGCGCCGCGGACGCGGCCGGGGAGCAGCTGCTGATCATCGGCGGGGGCTCCAACCTCCTGATTTCCGACGACGGGTTCCCCGGAACCGTCCTGAAGATCGCCTCGGAGGGGTTCACCGTCAACGCCGAGGACTCCTGCGGGGGCGTATCCGTATTGGTCCAGGCCGGGCACAACTGGGACGCGCTGGTGGAACACGCCGTGCTCCACGCCTGGTCCGGCATCGAGGCCCTGTCCGGGATCCCCGGTGCCACCGGAGCCACCCCCGTGCAGAACGTCGGCGCCTACGGCTCGGACGTCTCGCAGACCATCGCCGCGGTCCGCACGTGGGACCGGGAGCGCAGCGCCGTGAGGACCTTCACGAACTCCGAGCTGAAGTTCGGGTACCGGGATTCGATCCTCAAGCAGACCACCGTCAACGGCTCACCGCGCTACGTGGTGCTGACGGTCGAATTCCAGCTGCCGTTGGGCCGCATGAGCGCACCCATTCGGTACGCCGAGCTGGCGCGGGTCCTCGGTGTGGAGCAGGGGCAGCGCGCCTACTCGAACGACGTGCGCAGGGAGGTCCTGCGGCTGCGCGCGTCCAAGGGAATGGTGCTGGACCCCGCCGACCGCGACACCTACTCCACGGGCTCGTTCTTCACGAATCCGATCGTCGCTGAGGAAGTGGCGGCGGGTCTTCCGGAATCCGCGCCCAGGTACCCGGGCGGCTCCGACGGCCAGGTCAAACTGTCCGCGGCCTGGCTGATTGACCACGCCGGCTTCGGCAAGGGCTTCGGGCTGGAGGACGGGAGTGTCTCCGGCGGCCGGGCGTCGCTGTCCACGAAGCACACGCTGGCCATCACCAACCGCGGCTCTGCCCGTGCGGCCGATATGGTGGCGATCGCGCGCGAGGTGCGTGCCGGCGTCGTCGGGCGTTTCGGGATTGAGCTGCACCCCGAACCGCTGCTGATCGGACTCACGCTCTAGTACTGCTGTTTTTCCGGTTCTGCCCTGCTGCCGGGCGCCCTAGGATGGGCACATGGCGGCGGTGAAGACCCGGGTTTCAACCAAGGTGATGGGCCGGCTGAGGCTGGCGTCGCAGGGGCTGCTGGGATCCGGGTTCGACGGCCTGCCGGAGGCCGTCCGTGCGATGACCGCGATGCAGGCCCAGGACCTTCAGTCGGCGCTGTGGGCTGTAGGTGTCCGCGTTCCCGGTGCGGGCCTCAGCGACGTCCGCCGGGCCCTGGATGACGGGTCCGTCATCCGGTCGTGGCCGATGCGGGGCACACTGCACTTACTGGCTCCCGAGGACCTCCGCTGGATCCTGAACATCACCACTGCCCGGATGGTGCAGAGCACGGCCGGCCGGCACCGGCAACTGGAAATCATCGGCCGCGACGTGGAGGTGTGCCGGGAGGCAGCGCTTGGCCTGGTGGACGGTGGCCGGGCCGCCAGCCGCGAGGAGCTGTTTAGGGCCTTCGAGGCGGCCGGGCAGGCCACCAAGGCTCAGCGCGGGGTCCACCTGCTGTGGATGCTGTGCCAGAACGCCGTACTGGTGCCCGGTCCGCTGGACGGCAATCAGCAAAAGTTCGTTGGGTTTGACCACTGGATCACGTCCTCCCGTTACCTCGGCCGGGAAGAGGGCATCGCCGAGCTGCTCCTGAGGTACCTGCGCCGCCACGGACCCGCCACCCTGCGCGACTTCGCCTGGTGGTCCAGCATTCCGCTGACCGAGGTGCGGCGGGCCCTGCCTGCGGTCAGTGGCGGGCTGATGGAACTGGAGCATGAGGGAACCCAGTACTGGATGTCACCCGAGACCGCCTCCTTGCTGGACGCGGGCGTGCCGGGGCAGCGCACGCTTCTTGCGCTGCCGGGGTTCGACGAGTTCGTCCTCGGCTACACGGACCGCAGCATCGTGCTGCCGCCCGAGCACGCGCAAAAGATCGTCCCGGGCGGCAACGGGGTGTTCAAGAAAGCCATCGTGGCCGGCGGCGAGGTGATCGGCACCTGGGCGAGGCAGGGGAGTGGGCGGGCAACCGCCGTCGTGCCCGTTCCGTTCGACCCCACTAAGCCCTTCACCCCGACGGCGCTGGCAGGCTTCCGCCGCGCAGTGGAGCGGTACGAGGGCTTCCTCGCGTCCTGACCCCTGCACGGCCATCCCGACGCTTCCTCAGGTTTGGTCGCCTTTCCTGCGACCCTTCCTCATTCCTGCGGCCATGGGTGGAACACCAGAAGCAACCTTTTGCGGAAGGGTTGGCCCTGACCCGCCGGGAGGTGAGGAAGGGTTGCTCGCACCAGGGCGCAGACACAAAACCGGCCCCGCTCCGCATGAGCGGCCTGCCCTTGAAACAGAGGGCGGGCCTGCTGTGCGGGGCAGGGCCGGTTAGGGAAAGGCTGCTGGTTACAGCGTGCCGGTGGCGATGTTGAGCATGCGGCGCAGCGGCTCGGCGGCGCCCCACAGGAGCTGGTCGCCGACGGTGAAGGCGCTGATGTACTGCGGACCCATTTCAAGCTTGCGGATGCGTCCCACCGGAATGGTCAGGGTGCCCGACGCTGCGACGGGAGTCAGATCGGCCATCGAAGCTTCCTTGGTGTTGGGCACCACCTTGGCCCATTCGTTGTCCTCGTCGAGCAGCTTCTCGATCTCGGCGACGGAGAGGTCCTCGCGCAGCTTCAGGGTCAGCGCCTGCGAGTGGGAGCGCATGGCGCCAATCCGCACGCACAGGCCATCCATGATCACGTGGTTCTCATCCGAGGTGCCCAGGATCTTGTTGGTCTCCACGCCGGCCTTCCACTCTTCCTTGGACTGGCCGTTGCCGAGGTCGGCGTCGATCCAGGGGATGAGGGAGCCGGCCAGCGGCACGCCGAACTGGGTGGCGTCGACATCGGTGCGCTGGTGGGCCAGCACCTTGCGGTCGATGTCCAGAATGGCCGACGCCGGGTCGTTCAGTTCCGTGCTGACCTCGGCGTTGAGGGTACCGAACTGGCTGAGCAGCTCGCGCATGTGCCGGGCGCCGCCGCCGGAGGCAGCCTGGTAGGTCATGGACGTGCCCCACTCGACGAGGCCGTTCTTGAAGAGGCCGCCGAGACCCATGAGCATGCAGGAGACGGTGCAGTTGCCGCCGATGAAGTCCTTGACGCCGTTGGCGATGCCCTTGTCAATGACGTCGCGGTTGATCGGATCCAGGACGATGATGGAGTCATCGTTCATGCGGAGGGTGGAAGCGGCGTCGATCCAGAGGCCGTCCCAGCCCCGGCTGCGCAGCTCGCCATGGACCTGCTTGGTGTAGTCGCCGCCCTGGGCGGTGACAATAATCGGCAGCTTAGCCAATGTCTCGACGTCGAACGCGTCCTCAAGCTTGCCGGCCCCGTCAGCGAAGGAGGGAGCGGCACCTCCCGCATTGGAGGTGGAGAAAAAGACCGGGTTGATGTTGGCGAAGTCGCCCTCTTCCTGCATGCGCTGCATCAGGACGGAGCCGACCATGCCGCGCCATCCGACCAGGCCGACGGAGGGGGTAGCTGCTGTAGTCATCTAGCCAGTTTATCTTTGGATTTGGTGGGCTGCAGTCGGTTACGTCACTGCCGCGGAGGCAGCGCAGCCAAGGATCTTAGTCGACCGGCCGCGGGAGATTGCGGGCTTTGCGCAGTTTCTCCGCCTTGCGTTCCTTGAGATAGCTCGCCCAAGCGGCCAGGAAAGGAAAGAGGCAGGCCGGGAAAACCCACCACACTTCGCCGAGAATGTGCCACTGGTCGGTGAGCGCCGCCTGCACCACGCCATAAACAAGGCCTCCGAGGCAGGCGGTGAGGAGGATGGCGAGAAAGAGCAGCCCGCCCGAGCTGTTGACGGGCTTGACCAGGCTGCGGCGGCCGTCTTTGCGCACGCCATATTCGGCAGGCGTGTAGCCCACAATTTCGCCGTTCTCTGCCCGCCGGTGGATCAGCCGTCCGTCAGCAGGGCCAGCCGGTATGTAGGCCGGGTCCTGCGGAACGTCCCGACTACGCCTCGCCACGGGCATCCTCAATCGCGGCCAGCAGTCCGGCGTCGTCCAGTCCGGCGGATTCTGCCACCGCGTCCTTGTCGAAATCCGGAACGCCGGTGGTCCAGGAGGACCCCTCACGCCGGATCAGCAGGTGCTGCTCCGAAGCCAGGGTCTTGAAGACGAGGTACGCCGAGCCGCCCTGGTTCTGCTCGACATGCTGCCGCACCAGCCGCAGGGTCGCTTGCGCCGACGAGATGGATGGGTCCTGGGCGAAGGCGAACCACGTGCCCAGCAACCGTGGCTGCAGCATCAGGGAGACCCCGGGCGCTTCCAGCAGCGCAACGTTGTCCATGGCTTCGCCGGTCAGGAGCGAGATCTCAGTCCACCGCGTTGCCTTGCCCAAGGCAGTGGCGACGGCAGCCGCCACGCCCTTCACTCCCAGGTCGCCGTCGTCGTCAACAGCGGCCAGGTCCCGTGCCAGCAGTGACGATGCGCCGGCTGTGGACAGGGTGACGTCGTCGATCATCTCCTCGGCACGGAAGACGCTGACTGAACGGTCCCGGGCCGGGCCCTCGAAAACGTTGAGCAGGTAGGCGAACTCGCCCACGCCGAAGCCGATGACATCGACGCCGAGACGGGGCTCCTGCTGGGTTGGGTCCTGAACAGTCATGAGGGTCTCCTAATCGCCGAATCCAAAGAACTTGCCTACGGACTTGCCGGCGTCAACCAGCGTATCCTTCGTATCACTGACGAACTTGCCTGGGTCCTTTACGGCGTTGACGACGCCTTCACCGATGTTCTTCCCGACGCTGCTGATGGTGTCCCAGTTCTCGTACACAGCTATGCCGACGCTGGCGACCTGGCACACAGTCCCGGCCGGCGGCGGCAGGAAACAGCCCACGCCGAGGGCCGTCTTGCCGACGCCTGCCAGACCGCCCTTGATGTCGCCGTCGGCAAAGCTTTTGACGGAGTCGTAGGCGCTGAAGCCCACGCCGGCCCAGCCAAGGCCGCGGGCAAGGCCTGACTTGCCCAGCCACTCAAGCTTGGTCCCGGCGCCAAGCCAGGGCTTCTCCTCCAGGACGGGGCCGAACCTGGACAGCACGCCGATGTGCTGGTTCAGGTTCTTCAGGGACGCAATGTCGGAAGCCTTGTCGATCAGCCCGAGCCCGCGGTTGGCCGCGGCGGACCCCTTCAGCAGGTCGTCCAGGGCAGGGTTCCCGAGCAGCCGGTGTGCAGCAAACCCGGGTCCGCCAACGCGGTGGCTTCCCTGCAAAAACGACTTGATGAAATCGGCCCGCTGGTTCTTAAGCACCCAGCCGTACTGCCCGAGGTGCTTGGCCAGGGTGAGGGGGGCCTTGATGAACTTTTGCAGGGTCAGGCCCGCCCGGAGCGCGCCAATTCCGCCGAGCAGCACACCGCCAAGCACTCCGGGCAGCGAAGTGCCGGGTTCTCCGAGGCTGACGGGACCGCCACCGGAGCCCGGCGCCGCGTCGCTGGCCTTCTCCTGTTCATTGGCGTTGTCCAGCAGCTTGCGGGATTCGTCCTTGAGCGCACGGGCTGTCTGCTGGAGGATTGCCCGGTGGCTGCCGTTCCAGTCCGAACGGAACTGCGCGGCGTCGTTGCCCTTCCAGGACGGGTTGTTGTTGATCTGGTTGGTCAGCTGTGCCGACGTGCTGAGAAGGTTGTCGGAGACCTTTCCGAACTGCTGCGCGAGTGTGCGAAGCTGCGCGACGTCGGCGCCCCACAGATTACCTGTCACTGCGGCATCATCCCCCAAATCCTGGCCGCCCCACATGGAGACGGTTGCTGCTAAGTCCGGCCATCACTCTAGTCGGGGCCCAGGGCCGCCGCGATGGGCACCACTACCCATCAGAGCCGCTACTGGCCGTCGGGCTCCTCCAGCAGCGCATTCTTGCGGGCGCGGAGGGCAAAGAAGGCACCGAAAGCGAACACCTGCGTCACCACCACCAGCACGATAATGCCGGGAATCTTGTTGCCGCCCAGGATCATGGTCAGGCCCACAATGGCAGACAGCAGTGCAAGCAGCGGCAGCAGCATGTAGCCGAGCACAAAGAGGGTTTCAGGTTTACGCAACATCTTCTAACCTTCCGAGCGGTTCCACGTGGCGAACCGGTAGCGCGTGCCGTTGGCTGCCGTCAGCCAGCCTTGGGCGGGCACGGAAGTCCCCGCCACCCAACCGTCGCCGAGCTCCGGGGCGTATGTGTCGCCGTCGGCGTCCATGTCGATGGTGGTGACGACGGCGACGTTGGCCAGGTCCGCGGCCTCCTTGAAAATTTCCCCGCCTCCCACGATCCAGACAGACTCAAAGCCGGGGGCGAACTGGGATTCCAGCAGAGCATCGTCCAGGGATTTGACGACGACGGCGCCCTCCGCCTCGGGCGTGCTGCCCCAGTTTTCCTGCCGGGTAATGACGATGTTGGTCCGGTTGGGCAGCGGCCGGTACTTCTCGGGGAACGATAGCCAGGTCTTGCGCCCCATGATGACGGGATGGCCGGTGGTGACCCTGGTGAAGTGCTTCATGTCCTCCGGCAGGTTCCAGGGCATGTCGCCGTCCTTGCCGATCACGCCCGAGGTGGTCTGGGCCCAGACCAGCCCGATCCCCGTCACGTTCGCGGCGATGTCCTCGCTGAAAGCCTGCCCGTCCATAATGCCCTCCGTGCTCATACGGCGATCGGTGCCTTGATCGTGGGGTGGTGCCGGTAGCCCACCACTTCGAAGTCGTCCAGGGTGTAGTCGAAGATCGATTCCGGCTTGCGCGTGATCTTCAGCTGCGGGTACTCGTACGGTTCCCGTTCCAGCTGCTTCAGAACCTGGTCCATGTGGTTGTCGTAGATGTGCACGTCGCCGCCGGTCCAGATGAATTCGCCGGGTTCGAGGCCGGTCTGCTGCGCCAGCATGCACGTCAGCAGCGCGTAGGAAGCGATGTTGAAGGGCACGCCCAGGAACATGTCAGCGGAGCGCTGGTACAGCTGGCAGGAGAGCTTGCCGTCCGCGACGTAGAACTGGAAGAACGCGTGGCAGGGCGGCAGTGCCATGTCCTTGAGCTCACTGACGTTCCAGGCCGAGACGATGTGCCGCCGTGAATCCGGGTTTTTCTTCAGGCTCTCCACAAGCTCGGCGATCTGGTCAATGTGGCCGCCGTCCGGGGTGGGCCAGCTCCGCCACTGGACGCCGTAGACCGGACCGAGTTCACCCTCGGCGTCGGCCCATTCGTTCCAGATGGTCACGCCCTGGTCCTGCATCCACTTCACGTTGGAGTCGCCGCGGAGGAACCAGAGCAGCTCGACGGCAACGGACTTGAAGTGCACCCGCTTGGTGGTGATCAGCGGGAAGCTCTCGCCCAGATCAAAGCGGATTTGGCGGCCGAAAACACTGCTGGTTCCGGTGCCGGTGCGGTCCGATTTGTGCGTGCCGTGGGCCATGACGTCGCGCAGAAGGTCTTCATAGGGCGTTGGGATGCTCACCCGTCCAGTCTATTCGAAGTGCGAGTGTCGCCCCGGGACCCCCGAATCCTCAGTCGTCAAAAGGTTTGAACTGCTCCACGGACACGATCCGGCTCTTGCTGCCGTGCGCCACGTGGCAGACGATCATTTCGCCCGGGGCCAGGTACGGGTCAGCCACCGGCAGCAGCCCCTTGAGCCGCGGGGTCATGTAGCCGGCAAGCCGGCCGAGCACGGTGGGTAGGGTTGGCCGGTGGGTGCACAGCACTACCGCGCGCTGCTTGTCGAACAAGGCATCGACGGCGGCCGCCGCCTTCTTGGGGTTGCGGGCATGCCGGTGCTCCGTCAGCGCATCCACCAATTTCACTTTGGCGTCAGAGGACTTGGCGTAGGGGGCGATGGTGGCCACACAGCGCAGCCAGGGGCTGGTAACCACGCGCAGCGGCTTCCAGGCCTTCAGCAGCCTGTGCACAGCCTGTGCCTGGCGGACCCCGGTAGCAGCCAGGGGCCTCTCGCCTTCGGCCTTGGTCCAGGAGGAGCGCGGCTTGGCCTTGGCATGGCGCACGATCACGAGCGGCCAGGTCTGCAGTTCCTTCCGGGCGTGCGCCGCCGCGAGGTACTCCAGCGGCACACGGTCCGTGGGGTTGGACAGCAGCGAGGCGGCACGTTCCGGTGTGCACCACATGACACTGTCCACTTCCTTGCCGTCCGGGCGCAGGGAATTGCCCGTGACCTCAACAGCCCAGTAATGCACAACCTTCAGTCCAGCGGTGACGTGGTAGTGGATGGGCGGGAGCGGGATGCCCAGCGGAGCCACGAGGCCGATCTCCTCCTCCACCTCACGGACGGCGCACTCCGGCACCGTCTCTCCGGGGTCAAGCTTGCCTTTTGGCCATGACCAGTCGTCGTAGCGCGGGCGGTGGATCAGAAGGACCTCCAGCTGGTCCTTCTTAACGCGCCAAGGCAGGGCGCCGGCCGCCGTGACGGCGACCGGCTCGCCCGGATGGTCGGTCTGGTCCGCTATGGGTGAGTCGCTGCTCTTCAAAGGCCGGGTTCCTACCGCCGGGCGACGGCGCGCTGCCGGGAGCGTGATGCCAGGAGCCAGGACTGGACATCGTCAAGCTTGCTGCCGTCGTCGCCGATGTGGTGCCGGGTCCACTCGCCGTCGCTGTCCAGATGCCAACTGGACGTATCGGGGTCAATATAGCGGCGCATCAGGTCCAGGACGTAGGCGGTGTTTTCGTCGCCGGACAGCTGCACGAGGGCTTCCACCCGGCGGTCCAGGTTGCGGTGCATCATGTCGGCCGAACCGATGTAGACGACGGGGTCGCCGCCGTTGCCGAAGGCGAAAACCCGCGAGTGCTCGAGGAAGCGGCCGAGGACGGAACGGACTGTGATGTTCTCGCTCAGCCCGGGGATGCCGGGGCGCAGCGAGCAGATGCCGCGGACAATGACGTCGACCTTTACGCCCGCCTGCGAAGCGCGGTACAGGGAATCGATGATGGCCTCATCCACCATGGAATTAACCTTGATCTGCACACGGGCGGGAATGCCTGCGCGCGCGTTACGGATTTCGCCCTCGATCCTTTCGATCAGGCCGGAGCGCACGGACCGGGGTGCCACCAGGAGCCGCTTGAAGGTTGACTTGGGGGCGTACCCGGACAGCTGGTTGAACAGCTTGGACAGGTCCTCTCCCACCTGGTTGTTCGCGGTCAGGAGCCCGAGGTCCTCGTAGTAGCGGGCGGTCCGCGGGTGGTAGTTGCCCGTACCGATGTGGCAGTAGCGGCGCAGCCCGTCCACCTCCTGGCGGACCACGAGGGAGAGCTTGCAGTGGGTCTTCAGGCCCACGATGCCGTAGACCACGTGGACGCCTGCCTGCTCCAGCTTGCGGGCCCAGGAGATGTTGGCCTGCTCGTCGAAGCGGGCCTTGATCTCCACGAGGGCCAGAACCTGCTTGCCTGCCTCGGCGGCGTCGATGAGGGCGTCGACGATGGGGGAGTCGCCCGAGGTCCGGTACAGGGTCTGCTTGATGGCCTGCACCTTGGGGTCCGCCGCCGCCTGTTCCAGGAACGCCTGGACGGAGGTGGAGAACGAATCGTAGGGGTGGTGCAGCAGGATGTCCCGGCGGCGCATCGCGGCGAAGACGTTCGCGGCCTTGGACGTCTCGGACTCGTTCAGGTACCGCGAGGTGTGGGGCACATGCTTGGGGTAGTGCAGGTCCGCGCGGTCGATGTTGCCGATCACGGACAAACCGCGCAGGTCCAGCGGCGCCGGAACAGAGTAGACCTCCGACTCTTCCACGCCGAGCTCGCGGATCAGCAGCGCACGGATGTTCGGGTTGATGTCGTTGGTGACCTCCAGCCGGACGGGCGGGCCGAACCGGCGGCGCAGCAGTTCCTTCTCGAGCGCCTGCAGGAGGTTTTCGGCGTCGTCCTCTTCCACCTCCACGTCCTCGTTGCGGGTCACACGGAACGTGTGGTGTTCCAGGACCTCCATGCCGGGGAAGAGCTGGTCCAGGTGGACGGCGATGACTTCCTCGAGGGCGATAAACCGCGCCACGCGGCCGGGCACCGAGCCCGCCCTGGGGCCGTCGATGGAAATCAGGCGGGGCAGCTGGTCCGGCACCTTGACGCGGGCAAAGAGCTCCTTGTCGCTGACCGGGTTCCGGACCACCACAGCCAGGTTCAGCGAAAGGCCCGAGATGTACGGGAACGGGTGGGCGGGGTCCACGGCGAGCGGGGTGAGGATGGGGAAAACCTTCTCCGCGAACATGGCGCTGAGCCGGTGCTTGGCCTCGTCGTCGAGCTCGTCCCAGTGCATGAGGTGGATGTGCTCATAGGCGAGCGCAGGCTGGATCTGGTCCGCGTAGACCTGGGCGTGGCGCTGCTGCAGGCGGTGGGCTGCCTCGCCGATCTGCTCCAGGACCTGGACGGGGCTCAGTCCGGCGGGGGAGGGGACTGCGAGACCCGTGGCGATGCGGCGCTTCAGGCCGGCCACGCGGACCATGAAGAATTCGTCGAGGTTGGAGGCGAAGATCGAGAGGAAGTTGACGCGTTCCAGCAGGTACAGGTCGGGGTCTTCGGCAAGTTCGAGGACCCGGGCGTTGAACGCGAGCCAGCTCAGCTCGCGGTCCAGGAACCGGTCCGGGCTGATCTCCCCCTCGGGTTCCAGGATGGCCGCGAATTCGGGGATGTCGATCCGGTCCTGCGTTGCGCGGGACGCCGGCACTTCGGAGGAGCCGAACCGGGCGCGCACGGGGGCCGCCTTGATTTCGGTGGTGGCTGTTCCGGCGGATTCCGGTTGCATGCGCTCTCCTTGGGTACTGGCGGGTTTATTTTCAACCTTACAAGCATTCACCGGTCCGGGACCCGAAGATTTCAACGCCTCCGGCACCCGTGCCGGAGGCGGTGATCAGCGTCCCTCCAGCGGCCCGTACATGACGTCCATATCCCAGCGCGTGAAGCCCAGCCGCCGGTACAGCGAGACGGCCGGAGTGTTGTCGGCGTCCGTGTACAGCATCACGGCGTGCAGCCCCTGCTGCTGGAGGTGACGGATGCCGGCCACGGTCAGCGCCTTGCCCAGGCCCATGCCCTGGGCGGCGGGCGTGACACCCACGACGTACACCTCGCCGATGGCAGGGTGGCTCCCGTGCTGCGGATGCACCTTGGTCCAGTGGTAGCCAAGCAGGCGCCCGTCGCGGTCCTCGGCCAGCAGGAATCCGGCGGGGTCGAACCAGGGTTCATCCATCCGGGCCTGCAGGTCAGCCCTGGTCAGGGAGCCCTGCTCCGGGTGGTGCGCGAAAGCCTCGCGGTTCGCTGCGAGCCAGGCGTCTTCATCCTTGCCCGGCACGAAGGCGCGGATCGAGACCCCCTCCGGAAGACCGACGTCGGGCAGGTCAGCGGCGGCGGTGGTGAGCCGCATCTTCCACAGCTCCCGAACCGGGCCGAAGCCGTACCGGGCTGCGAGGTCCGCGGCGGCTTCATGGTTGCCGTGCGACCACGCCTTGAGCCCGGCCAAGCCGCGGGAGGACTGCAGCGTGCCCACCAGCCTGTCCGCCACTCCCTGGTTCCGGTAGCTGGGGTGCACGGCGATTTCCACCACGCCCGTCCCGTCCGGTTCCTCGACGACCACTGCGAACCCGGCCAGATCTTGCGCCGTGGCGGGGTCGGACTGCTCGTCGGGCGCGTAAAGGGCCAGGGTCAGCAACGTGTGCGGGCCCGTGTCCGCGGCGCGCATGGTGACAAGGGTCTGTTCCGAGACGGGAGGATTGCCGTCCGATTCCTCGGCGGCGGACAGCAGAGTGCGGATATCCCGCAGCAGGTCTTCATCCACTCCGCCCTTGACGACAAGGACAGGCCATTTCTCCGGGTGCGCAGGACTCATGGTGTAAGGCTATACGGAGGCTGCCGGGCACACCCGATTTGGAACACGCCGTGGCGGCCCGTATAGTCGTTACCTCAGCCGGCATTCATGGCGGTTGCGAGGGGGATCCACCAGTGGGGTGGCCTCGATACGTTCGACCCGTATGTCCTCCACTTGTAGTTATGAATACAGAATGGCCCGGCTCTGATGAGCCGGGCCATTCTGTACTTTATGGCTGGTTTTGTAGCTACGGCCGGTTCTGCCGGGAGGCTTACGCCTCGGTGAGTTCGTCCTCCTGCTGGCGCATGAGCGTGAGCCGGTAGCCCACGTTGCGCACCGTGCTGATGAGGTTCTCGTGGTCGGCGCCCAGCTTGGCGCGAAGCCGCCGGACGTGAACGTCCACGGTCCGGGTGCCGCCATAGTAGTCGTAGCCCCAGACCTCGGTCAGAAGCTGCTGCCGGGTGAAGACCCGGCCGGGGTGCTGTGCCAGGTACTTCAGGAGTTCGAATTCCTTGAAGGTCAGGTTCAGCGCCGCGCCGTTGACGCGTGCTGTGTAGCTTGCCTCGTCAATAATGACGCCGGCCGCCCGGATTTCGGAGGGGGCCTCCTCCTGCTCGGGTACAGCTCGCGCCACGGAGAGCCGGATGCGTGCCTCAACTTCGGCGGGGCCGGCCGAGTCGAGCACGATGTCATCGACGGACCAGGCGGAGGAAACCGCCGCCATGCCGCCTTCGGTGAGGATCAGCACCAGTGGGGCGCTGAGGCCGGTGGCCTTCAGGAGCTGGGTGAGGGAGCGGGCGCCCACGAGGTCCTTGCGTGCGTCCAGGAGGACGATGTCGCACGGGTCTGTTTCGAGCAGCGCGGTGGGCTCTGCCGGGAGGATGTGCACCCGGTGGTTCAGGAGCTCCAGGGCAGGCAGGATGTCCACCGATGATCCGGTGCTGTTGGTCAGTAACAGGATGTGCGACATTATTCCTCCAAGGGGCTGTCTGCGCATCGTCGGGCGACTGAGCTGATGTTTGAGTATACCCAACGGCCTCCGGACTGACAGCGGCTGGCCGCACCCGCGTGCCTTGTTTACGACATATGGCAGTCACATAGGGCAGGATTGAAACCGTCAGGGGGCCGAGCCCTGCCCGTCAACGGCACAGCCAGGATGAGGTCGCAGCGATTTGAGTGCAGAGTCCGAGATGAGTACCCCAAGGCCTGGCCCCGGGGTGGGCGCTCCTGCGGTTGCGGGCCGGACGCTCCAGTCGTGGAGCATTGGAGTCGTTGGCCTGGCGGGCCTTGCGACGCTGGTGGCCAGCGTCTTCCGGACTCCGGATGTCCTCCTTGCGGTGGCCGTGCTTTTTGCCCTGGGCATCGGCATCGGCTGGCCCCACTATCTGGGAATTCCGGCCAAGAAAACCCTCGCCGCGGTAATCGGACTGACAGGGGCCGGTTCTGCCGTTGCCGCCACCTTCACCGCCGCTCCCGGATACCTCAACTGGACGCCCGGCTTCATCGCCATGGGCGTCACCGCCGTGTTCCTCGTCCAGGTGGTCCGCGGGACCGGCCAGGCGCAACGGCTGGAATCCACGCTCGGCTGCTGTGTGGGCGTCCTCCTGTCCTGCCTGGGCTCGGGGTGGATCGCCGGGGCCAGGTTCAACGGTGTCAAGGAGATGGTGCTGGTGGCAGGCATCAGCGCCGCCGTGCCGCTGCTCGCCGGCCTCATCCGCTGGCCCGACCGGATTATTGCGCCCCTCGGCATCACCCTCGCCGGGCTGGCCGGGCCGCTCGCCGGCCTGGTTTTCTCCGACATCGCCGTTTTGCCCGCCGCCATATTCGGTGTGGTGGTGGGGGCGGTCCTGGTCAGCTTCCGCCGGCTGGTGACGCTCCGGGGCGCTCCATTGAATTTTCCCGCCGCTCTTGGCATAGGCCTGGCGCCGGTCGCAGCGGTCGGTTCGTTGGCCTACTTCATAGACAAACTACTCATCTCCTGACGGGTTAGGATGGCACCATGTCCGTAATTGCATTTGAAATCTTCTTCCTTGTTCTGCTCGGCATCGCCAGCCTGTCCATGGCCTGGTTCGCCGGTTTCGTTGTCTACCGGCTGTTCAAGGGACAGAAGTAGACCCCTGCTTAGCGGTTTCGAGAGGTAGCGGCTGTGCCTATTGAAATTCCTACAGACCTGACCCCCGAACTGGTTCCCCTCTCCTGGCTCATTGGCGAGTGGGAGGGCCGCGGCCGGCTCGGGGCCGGTGACGAAGGTTCAGAGCACTTCCTGCAGCATGTCTCCTTCACCCATAACGGTCTGCCGTACCTGCAGTACCGTGCGGAGAGCTGGCTGACCGACGAGGACGGTACCAAGCTCCGGCCACTCACTGTGGAGACCGGATTTTGGGCCCTCGAGCGCAAGCAGCTGGAGGCCGACAGCGGCCCCGGCCTGGTGCCCGGGGATATCGTGCCTGTGTTGAAAAGCGCCGACGAGGTCGAGGCGCTCCGCAACAAGGACGGCGGCTTCGACATCTCCGTGTCGATCAGCCATCCCGGCGGCATCTCGGAGCTCTACTACGGGCAGATCAAGGGCCCGCAGATCCAGCTCAGCACCGACATGGTGATGCGTGGCAGCCACTCCAAGGAATACAGTGCGGCCACCCGGATCTTCGGGCTGGTCGAGGGCAACCTGCTCTGGCGGTGGGACGTTGCCACCGGCAGGCCGCCGGCAGCCGGCACGGCCGCCGAGCCGGGCAACGGCCTCGAAGCCCACGCCTCGGCGTTCCTCCAAAAGGTCTCCTGACCGCGGCCTGCCCGCAGTTCCGCACCCCGCTGTTCGGAAACTCTATTCTGCGGCCCTGTTCGTTGGAGCTCCCTTCGGCTACGTTGGCCTCAGGTCTCCCCGCCTGAGTCCGCAGCAACCCGATGGAGCGTCCGATGGATGAATCCCAGCCCCCGGCTGACTACAGCGACCTCAAAGCCGTGTACTTCAACGGCACGCTCAAGCCTTCGCCGGAGAAGAGCAACACCGAGGGCCTGATCAGGGTAAGCCGGCTGATCATGGAGAAGCAGGGCGTGGCCACGCGGGTCATCCGGACCGTCGACCACGACATTGCCAGCGGCGTGTACCCGGACATGCGCGAGCACGGCTGGGCCACCGATGAATGGCCCGAGCTTTACCCTGCCGTCCAGGAGGCCGACATCGTGGTGGTGGCCGGCCCCATCTGGCTCGGGGACAACTCCTCGCAGACCAAGAAGCTCATCGAGCGGCTTTACGCCCATTCGGGCCAGCTCAACGGCAAGGGCCAGTGGGCTTTTTACCCCAAGGTGGGCGGCTGCCTGATCACCGGCAACGAGGACGGCATCAAGCACTGCTCCATGAACGTGCTCTACAGCCTGCAGCACATCGGGTTCACCATTCCGCCGCAGGCCGACGCCGGCTGGATCGGCCCCGTCGGGCCCGGACCCAGCTACCTGGACGAGGGCTCGGGCGGTCCGGAGAGCGACTTTACGAACCGGAACACCACCTTCATGACGTGGAACCTCCTGCACCTGGCCCGGACCCTCAAGGACGCCGGCGGAATTCCCGCCTACGGCAACCTTCCGGAAGAATGGAAGGCCGGAACCAAGTTTGGTTTCGAAAACCCGGAATACCGCTAGGTGGCCGGAATACCCTCCCAGCCAAGGACGTTCCCCTTCATATGACTACCAAGAGCCCTCTGTTGTCGCGCCCTGGCGCCGTTGAAGCGGGCGGCGCCGACGCCGGCGTCGCATCCCACTATGGCGAGCCGCTGCGGGAGCAGCGCGCCCTGGCTGCCGGAACCGCCGTCGTCGATCTTTCCCACCGCGGCGTGGTGACAGTCACCGGTCCGGACCGCCTGAGCTGGCTTAACACGCTGTCCTCGCAGCAGGTCACCAACCTCCAGCCCGGGGAGTCCAGCGAGCTGCTGCTCCTGAGCGTGCAGGGCCGCATCGAGTTTGATGCGCGTGTAGTGGACGACGGCGGGACTACCTGGCTGATTGTTGAGGCCGCCGAGGCGGGCCCCCTGGCCGAGTGGCTGACCAAGATGAAGTTCATGCTCCGCGTAGAGGTCGCGGACGTATCGGCGGACTGGGCAGTGGTGGGGTCCACCAAGGCTGTGCCGGAGTGGTCCGGCCTGCTGGTCTGGCAGGACCCCTGGCCGCATGTCGGCGCCGGCGGCTACTCCTATGCGGTGGTTCCGGAGGACACGCACCCGGGCGCGGAGCGGCCGTGGTTCGAGTACCTGGTACCGGCGGCGGAGCTTGAGCAGACGGTGGGGGACCGGAAGCTCGCCGGAGTCCTCTCCGCCGAAGCGCTGCGTGTGGCCGCCTGGCGCCCGCGGCTTGGCGCTGAAACGGACGACAAAACCATTCCGCACGAGCTGGACCTGCTCCGGACCGCAGTGCACTTGGCCAAGGGGTGCTACAAGGGCCAGGAGACAATCGCCCGTGTCCACAACCTTGGCCACCCGCCGCGGCGGCTCGTGTTCCTGCAGCTCGACGGTTCGCAGCACACCATGCCAGCCCCCGGCAGTGAAGTCCGGGTGGGGGAGCGCAAGGTGGGCACGGTGACCTCGGTGGCGCAGCACTACGAGATGGGTCCGATCGCGCTGGCTGTCATCAAGCGTTCGGTCGCGCCGGATGAAATACTGACGGTTATGGACGGTGACGAGCCGTACACAGCCGCGCAGGAAGTAATCGTGGCGCCCGACGCCGGACAGGTCGTCGGAAGGCAGACAGGATTCCTGAGGGGGACCCACAGATGACAGATTCCACCGCGGCCGGAACCGGCGCTTCCGAGCAGCCCGCTTCACAGCCTGTGTCGCAGCAGCCGGACGAGGAGACCCTCGAGCTGGCGCGCACCCTCCTCGACGCCGCCCGCAACGGCGAGACCGAGTTGCTGCGCAGCTACCTCAACGCAGGCGCCCCCGCAACGCTGACCAACTACGCCGGCGACTCGCTGGTCATGCTCGCTGCCTACCACGGCCACGCTGAAACCGTGCAGCTCATCCTGCACCACGGCGGTGACGCCAACGCCGCCAATGACCGGGGACAGACCCCGCTGGCCGGCGCGGTGTTCAAGGGCTACCCGGATGTTGTCCGGGCACTGGTGGACGCGGGTGCAGATCCCGACGCCGGCTCGCCCTCAGCACGTGATGCCGCCCGGATGTTCGCCCGCGACGACATCCTGGAATTGCTGGGCTAGGTCTTTGGAGAAGGTCAGCAGGCCCTGGCCTGCCCTCTGGTCCCTCGTCATCGGGTTCTTCATGATCCTGATCGACACCACGATCGTCTCGGTGGCCAACCCGCGGATCATGGAGGGGCTGGATACGGACATTAATGCCGTCATCTGGGTCACCAGCGCCTATCTGCTCGCCTATGCGGTGCCGCTGCTGATCACCGGCAGGCTGGGCGACAGGTTCGGCCCGAAGCGGCTGTACCTGTCCGGCCTTGTGGTCTTCACCCTGGCTTCCTTGGGCTGCGGGCTGTCCGGCACGGTTGGAATGCTCATCGCCGCCCGCGTCCTGCAGGGCCTCGGGGCAGCCCTGATGGCGCCGCAGACCATGGCCGTGATCACCAGGATCTTCCCGCCGGACGGGCGGGGCGCCGCCATGGGCCTCTGGGGCGCCACCGCCGGCGTGGCCACGCTTGTGGGACCCATCCTGGGCGGCGTCCTCGTGGACGGCCTGGGCTGGGAATGGATTTTCTTCATCAACGTGCCCGTCGGGATCGTGGGCTTCATCCTGGCCTGGCGCTTCGTTCCGTCCCTGGCCACCCACCCGCACAGGTTCGACATTCCCGGGGTGGTGCTCAGCGCCGTCGGGCTTTTCCTGCTGGTGTTCGGCATCCAGGAGGGCGAGACGTACGACTGGGGCACCATCACCGGGCCGGTCACCGTGTGGGGGCTGATCATCAGCGGCATCGTGGTGCTGGCGCTCTTTGTTGGCTGGCAGGCGGCCAACAAGGGCGAACCGCTCCTGCCGCTGGCCCTCTTCAGGGACCGCAACTTCTCGCTGGCGAACATTGGCATCACCACTGTCGGATTCACCGTCACCGCCTTCGTGCTTCCGCTCATTTTCTACTACCAGATCGTGCGGGACATGACCCCCACGCAATCCGCCCTGTTGATGGCGCCGACGGCGCTGATCTCCGGTGCTTTGGCGCCCCTGGTGGGCAGGATCATCGACCGGGCGAACCCCAGATACATCACGTCCGCTGGCCTGCTGCTGATGGCCCTGGCGCTGTTCTGGAATTCCGCGCTCATGCATCCGGACACCCCCGTGTGGCTTTTCCTGCTGCCAAGCGCATTGCTCGGCTTCGCAAACGCCGGCATCTGGGCACCCCTGAGCTCCACCGCCACCCGCAACCTGCCGATGCGGCAGGCGGGGGCCGGCGCGGGCGTCTACAACACGACGCGGCAGATCGGCGCCGTCCTCGGCAGTGCCGCCATCGCCGTCGTTATGCAGGCCCGGCTCGCTGCGGAGCTTCCGGCGGCCACCGGGACGCCCGGGGTCGCCGGTGAAGCAAGTGGCTTCGGCGGCCAGTTGCCCCCGGCCCTCCATGACGGCTTCTCGACGGCGATGGGACAGTCGATCATGCTGCCTGCAGCTGTTATTGTGCTCGGCGCCGCGGTGGCCCTGTTCTTCGCCGGGCACAAGCCGGTGCAGGGATGGGGCGGGCAGCAGCCGGCATCCGGCCAGGACGCGGAGACGGCAGCGCGCTGACGCTGGACGGCTGCGCTGTCCGGCGCCTAGCCGAGCAGCACGCTGGTCTGGATGCCCCCGGTGGAAAAGCCCAGGCTGCGGGCCGTGGCCAGTGAGCCCTTGTTGCTGACGTCGGTGCGCCACTGCAGCGTCAGCCCCGAGGCCAGTGCCTCGTGGGCAGCCACCGAGGCGGCCAGCGATCCCAGTCCGCGGCGCCGCCACTCCGGCGCGACGAGAACCCCCATGTGGGCGAGGATCCCTTCCCATTCGGAGTAGGCGCCGCAGGCCACCGGCACCCGCTGCCCCTCGTCGTCGTGAATGATGGTGTAGCGGTTCTCGAGGTCGGACAGGCCCACCTCGTTCACGTCATCGGGCGGGCACAGTCCCTCGAGTTCGATAGCCTCCGGGTTGCCGTGCGACACCGTCAGCTCCTCCGCCGGCTGCAGCAGCGGCAGGTCGTCCGCGAAGAAGAGCGCGGCCGACCCCTGGCCATGGCCGCCGTGGCGGCGGGTGATGGTCAGCAGGGTGACGTGCTGGGCCATCTCCTCATCGGAAATGCCGGCAGCGGCGTCCACCGCCCACTCGGGACCCACCAGGGCCGAGCTGCCGAACAGACGGACGAACTCCACCGAGTGCGCGGCGTCGTCAACCCTGGTGATCCGCTCCCCGGTTTCCAGCGCGCGGGCGAAAGCACCGTCGTCGAGCCCCAGGCGGCGCGCCCAGGCAAGCTGGATGATGGCGGCGGATCCGGGGTCAAGACTCATGCTCCCAGCCTACCGATCCCCGCCACCGACGGGCCCCACTCCACACGGTCCCGGCGCGAACGTACAGTTGTGGCCCCAATTCGCCACGGAAATGGGGCCACAAGTGTACGTTCGCGCTATGAGAAGGTGTGGGCAGGGCTCAGCCGAAGAGGACGGCGGCTTCGTCGTAGCGGTGCTGCGGAACCGTCTTGAGCTTGCCCAGGGCGGCATCGAAGCCCACATGGTCGATGTCCGTGCCGTTCAGCGACACCATGGTGCCCCAGCGGCCGTCGGTGACGGAGTCGATGGCCGCCATGCCGAGGCGGGTGGCCAGGACGCGGTCGAATGCGGACGGGACGCCGCCGCGCTGGATGTGGCCCAGGATGGTGGCGCGGGTTTCGATGCCCGTGCGGGCTTCGATCTCCGGGGCCAGCTGGTCGGCGATGCCGCCCAGGCGGGGCCGGCCGAAGGTGTCCAGGCCGCGCTCGGAGTGCGGTGACTCCATGTGTTCCGGGACGAAACCTTCGGCCACCACGACCAGCGGCGCACGGCCACGGTCATGGGCCTCGGTGACCCATTTGGTGATCTGTTCGATGCTGACTTTCTGCTCCGGGATGAGGATGGCGTGGGCGCCTGCGGCCATGCCGGCATGCAGGGCGATCCAGCCGACGTGCCGGCCCATGACCTCGGCGATCATGCAGCGGTGGTGGGATTCGCCGGTGGTCCGCAGCCGGTCGATTGCCTCGGTGGCGATCTGGACGGCGGTGTCGAAGCCGAAGGTGTAGTCGGTGGCGTCGAGGTCGTTGTCCACGGTCTTCGGGACGCCGACGATCTTCAGGCCGGCGTCGGTGAGGCGCTTCGCCGCGGCGAGGGTTCCTTCGCCGCCGATGGCGATGATGGCGTCGATCCCCAGGCGGTCCATGTGTGCCTTGATGACGTCCGGTCCGCCTCCGTTCTCGAACGGGTTGGTGCGCGAGGTGCCCAGGATGGTGCCGCCCTGCTTGGCAATACCGCGGACAAGCGTACGCGGAATGGGGATGATGTCACCCTCAACCACTCCGCGCCAACCGTCGAGGAACCCCACGAATTCGTGGCCGTGGATGGCAATGCCTTTGAGGACGGCGCCGCGGATAACGGCGTTCAGTCCGGGGCAGTCGCCGCCGCTGGTGAGGATTCCAATTTTCATTTTCTTGGCTCAAATCCTGGTTTCGAAGGGTTTACGGGCAGAGCGCCACGCTGAGCTCAATTAGAGATTCTACTGGTGAGTGTGCGGTAGGACACAAACAGTTACACCGCAGGGGAGCCCGGACGCCGGGATCCGGCAGCGGCCGGGACAACGGAATGCCCCCGTTCCGGAGGGAACGGGGGCATTCTCTGAAGGGCCGACGGCGGGTGCCCGCCGACGGTGGCTGCTACTGGCCGATGCCGCGCTTTCCGAGGAAGGACTCAAGCGGGATCGAGTTGTTCTGGTCCGGCAGGATCAGCCACGCCGCCAGGTAGAACACAACGGCCGGGCCGGGCAGCAGGCACAAGACGAGGAAGCCGATCCGGACGAATGCCACGTCCACGTTCAGCTTCTGGGCGATTCCGCCGCACACGCCGCCGAGCCAGCGCTGCGGTCCGCGCTTCAGGCCAAGGCCCCTGACAATGCTGAAGAACTTTTCCATGGTTCAAGACTTCCCGTTTGTTGCGCCGTTGTCACGTTTCCGTGCTGAGAGCAGGCCGCCGATCACCAGTGCGGCTCCGGCTCCGATCATCAGGCCGATCAGCACATACGTCCCGTTCAGGACCACGATGCCCAGCTGGGAGATGACGATCAGGACGGCCAGGGCGAGGACGACGAGGCCCCAGACGATGGTGCCTACCCGGGCCGGTGCTTCAGCAGGTTCGTCCCTGTCTCCGATGGAGGGTTTGGGTGCAGGGTTTCGTTCCGGAGCCGGATCAAAACTGTTCATGTCAGTTTCCTTCCTGGATGGTGACGTTGCTCACGGTGCCGTCGATCTGCAGGATCAGCCGCGCGCCTGGCTTGTCCGAGTTGTAGCTGCTCTGCCGGGAGGTGATGCCGCCGCGGCTGCCCGTGCCCTCATTCAGGTTGCCCAGGGTCATGTCGGCCCGGACATCCACCGGCACAGTGCGCGGGATGACAACCGTCAGGTTGCTCGCGGTGGCGTCGAGGGGAATTACGACGTCGGTGCCCAGGGGCGGGTTCAGGTCCAGGCCGGACAGGTCGACAGTTCCCCGGCCTCCGGTGATCTGAAAGCCCTCACGGGCCTGTTCGATGGTGACGGGATTCCAGTCTGCGTTCTGGAAGCGGAACCGGTCGCCGTTGGGCACCGCGCTGAAGACGCCTCCGACGATGAGCGCCACCACGGCGAAGAATCCGAGGATGCCGGAGGTCCTGCCGCGCAGGCCGGCCAGCAGGATGCCGAGTCCCAGGACCGCCGCACCGGCTGCCCAGACCACAGCGTTCGCCGAGCTGCCCAGCTCAATCAGGTTGCCGGCGTCGAGCGCCTTCAGTGCCCCGCCGGCCAGCAGCGCCAGTCCGGCGGTGATGGCTACGGCCGGCGCGCCCGGGCCGGCCGGCTTCGGCTTGGATGCCGGAACAGGGGCCGGGACGGGTGCAGGCCGCCACGGCGGCAGGCCACCGTGGGAGCCCGAAGGGGAGGCCGGGCCGTATGGTTCATTGGCGCCGTATGACGGGATGGCGTCCGGCGTCGGAGGCACCGTGTAGGGCTGGGTTGGGGCAGGGCTGGCGGCAGCGAAGGAGGACGCCGGGAACGGTGAGGATTCGGCTGCAGCAGCTGACGGGCTGCCGGGGGTTGCGTAGCCGTAGGACCCACGGGCGCTGTCTATCGGTGTACCGGCGCGGTTCTTGCTGCGCTGGGTCAGGTAGTAGATCAGGTAGATCACCCCGCCGATCCAGAACAGCGCCCAGAAGAAGCCGAAGCTGTCGTGGCCCCATCCCCAGAAGCCGCCGCCCATGCCGGTGAGGCCGATGATCGTGGTGATGAGCGCCCCCGTCATGCCGGTGCTCCAGCGGCCGGCGCCAGCCTCCTGGGTGTGGATCCGGCCGTCGGGCTCAGGCAGCAGGGCCCAGCCGAGGCCGTACAGGAGGATCCCGATGCCTGCGAACAGCGTCAGCACGATGAAGATGCCGCGCACGATCAGCGGATCGATCCCCATCCGTTCGGCGATGCCGCTTGAGACGCCCCCGATCCAGCGGTCGCGGCCCCGGTGGACGCCGTGACTGCGGATCCAGTCGAAGAAGTTCAGTGGCTCGGCGGTCCCGCCGCCGCCGGAAGCAGCGTACGCGGATGCGCCGTAAGCCGGCCCGGCGTGGCTTCCCGATGGCGGCGGGAACAGCGGTTCCGTCGGGTTTTCCCGTGGTGTGGGGTTTTCCGCGGCTGTGGCGTTCTCCGGTTCCCCGGAGTTTTGGGGTGCGTGCTCCGGTTCCTGGCCGGCGTTGCCCCCGGACGGGGTGGCCGGGTGGCCTTCACTGGGGTTGGGGTTCTGCGAGTTCATACTTCGATACTGCCGTTTGAGCTGGTCAGCCTCTATTGGGGAACACCCTGAGCCGTCCCTGACTCGCCCCGGGTTCACCCTCAGATCGGGCCTCGGGAACCCTGAAACGTGTTTGGATTGATGCATGACCACAGCCCCTGTCCGCCCTCCTCTGGTCCGCAGCAGCGACCGGGTGATCGCCGGTGTCTGCTCCGGCCTGGCGGTGCACCTGGGCTGGCCGGTGCGCATGGTCCGGATCGGCATGGTGGTGGCCGCCTTTGCGGGCGGTGCCGGGCTCGCGTTCTACGCGTGGCTGTGGATCATGGTTCCCACCGCGGATGAGAACGCCAAGCGCAATGCCCGCCGCCCGGCGTCGCCCATTGCTCCGGCCGTGAGCCTGCCGCCGGCGGGCATCCAGCAGGCCCCCGCCGTCCCTTCCTCGCCCGCGTCAGGCTCGCCGTTGGGATCAGGCTCCCCGTCGGCGGGGGAGTACGACGCCGGCACCGCCTCCCAGCCTCCGGAACCTGCCGCTGTGGCCGGGCCCGGCACATGGTTCCGGGTCCGGAGCATGCGCTACGGTAAGGAGATCCTGCTGGGCGCCGGGCTCCTGCTCGTCGCCGCGATCCTGATCGCCAGGCTGCTGGGCGTGGAGGTGCCCCTGGGCACGCTGATCCCGGCGGCGGCAATACTCGGCGGCGCGGCAATTGCCTGGATGCAACTGGATGAAACCCGCCGCGCCGGGCTCGTCGACAAAACGAAGGCGGATCAGGCTGGCGGCTGGGCGCGCCTCGCTGCTGGCCTCGCACTCGTGGTGGCCGGGGTACTGGTCATGGTGTCCGGGTCGGGCTCATGGGAGCAGACCTGGCTCGCGCTGCTCGCCTCCGTAGCGGTACTGGGCGGAGTGGCGCTGGTGCTGCTGCCCTGGGGGCTGAAGTTCTGGCGTGACCTGGAGGCCGAGCGGGCCGGCCGGGTGCGGGAGACCGAGCGCGCCGAGATCGCCGCCCACCTGCACGACTCCGTGCTCCAGACGCTTGCCCTGATCCAGCGCCGGGCAGGAAACGAGCACGACGTCGTCCGCCTGGCCCGGGCCCAGGAGCGCGAACTGCGGGGCTGGCTCTTCAAGGACCCCGCCGCCGACGCAGGCCAGCTCTCGGATCGGATCAAGGCCGCCGCGGCGGAGGTCGAGGACGGCCTCGGGCACGCCGTCGACGTCGTGACCGTGGGGGACGCGGGGATGACCGAACGCCACGAGGCGCTGGTCCAGGCCAGCCGCGAGGCCATGCTGAACGCTGCCCGCCATGGCGGCGGTCCGGTCTCCGTCTACCTGGAGGTGTCCGACGGCGGCGCGGAAGTCTTCGTCAAGGACCGGGGCCCGGGCTTCGAGCTGCACAACGTCCCGCACGACAGGCTGGGTGTTCGGGAATCGATCATCGGCCGGATGAAACGGCACGGCGGAAACGCCGATATCAACAGCGGACCGGACGGCACTGAGGTGCGGCTCAGGCTGCCTGCGGAGGCCGGGGAGAACGGGGAAGGGAAGTCATGAGCACACCAGCAGGGGCGGCCGCGGCGGGAAGAACCGTACGGGTCGTGATCGTTGATGACCACGCAATCTTCCGCTCCGGCCTCAAAGCCGACCTGGACCCGAGCGTGGTGGTGGTCGGGGAGGCCGGCACCGTGGAACAGGCCATCGACGTCATCGCTGCCGCACGGCCCGACGTCGTACTGCTGGACGTGCACCTGCCCGGCGGACGCGGCGGGGGAGGGCGGGAAGTCATCGCCGGATCGGCGGCGCTCCTCGGAACTACCCGGTTCCTCGCCCTGAGCGTGTCCGATGCCGCCGAAGACGTCGTGGCCGTGATCCGGGCCGGTGCCCGCGGCTACGTCACCAAGACCATCTCCGGGGCGGAAATCACGGACGCCGTGTTCCGGGTTGCCGGCGGAGACGCCGTGTTCTCGCCGCGCCTGGCCGGCTTTGTCCTGGACGCCTTCGGCACGGCCCCGGCCGACATTGCCGACGACGAACTGGACAAGCTCTCAGCCCGCGAACTCGAGGTGATGCGGCTGATCGCCCGCGGTTACAGCTACAAGGAGGTGGCCAAGGAACTCTTCATCTCGATCAAGACCGTGGAAACCCACGTTTCGGCGGTGCTCCGGAAGCTGCAGCTCTCCAGCCGCCATGAACTGACCAAGTGGGCCGCCGAACGCCGCCTCCTCTAGCGCCGGCCCAGACGCTCTCTCACTTCCTGCCGCTTAACCCCGAACGCTCTCTCACCGGGTGAGAGAGCGTTCGGGGTTGCCGTGCAGGAAATGAGAGAGCGTGCCGGGTTACTGGGCCTTGCCGAGGAAGTCCTGCAGGCGGCCGACGCCGGTGGCGAGGTCCTCATCGCCCAGGGCGTAGGAGAGGCGCAGGTAGCCGGACGGGCCAAAGGCTTCGCCGGGAACGACGGCGACCTCCACCTCGTCCAGGATCAGTGCGGCCAGCGCGGCGGAAGTTTCGGGCCGGACCGGACCGTTCGCCGTCGGGAATTCCTTACCCAGCAGCCCGCGGACGTCGGCGTACACGTAAAAGGCGCCCTTCGGCGTCGGGCATTCAACGCCCTCGATCGCGTTGAGCCCGTCCACGATGGCCTTCCGGCGGCGGTCAAACGCGACCTTCATCTCGTCCACCGCGGTGAGCGGACCGGAGACAGCGGCCAGGGCGGCGATCTGCGGGATGTTGGAGACGTTGGAGGTGGCGTGCGACTGCAGGTTGGTGGCCGCCTTGATGACGTCGGCGGGGCCGATCATCCAGCCCACGCGCCAGCCGGTCATCGCATAGGTCTTGGCCACACCGTTGAGGATCACAACCTTGTCGCCCAGTTCGGGGGCGGCGGTGGCGATGGAGGTGAACGGAACGCCGTCGTACGTCAGGTGCTCGTAGATCTCGTCGGTGACCACCCACAGGCCCTTGGCCGCGGCCCACTTGCCGATTTCAGCAACCTGCTCGGGGGAGTAGACGGAGCCGGTGGGGTTCGACGGCGAGACGAACAGCAGGATCTTCGTGCGGTCCGTGACGGCCGCCTCGAGCTGCTCCACGGTCACCAGGTAGTCCTGCTCCGGCCCGGCGAAGACCTCCACCGGAACGCCGCCGGCGAGGCGGATGGCCTCGGGGTAGGTGGTCCAGAACGGCGTCGGAACAATCACTTCGTCGCCCGGATCCACCAGGGTGGCGAACGTGTTGTAGACGGCCTGCTTGCCGCCGTTGGTGACCAGCACCTGGGAGGGGTCGGCCTTGTAGCCGGAATCCCGGAAGGTCTTCTCGGCGATGGCCTTCTTCAGCTCGGGGAGGCCGCCCGCGGGGGAGTAGCGGTGGTACTTCGGCTGGCTGGCGGCGTCGATGGCGGCCTGGACGATGTAGTCCGGAGTGGGGAAGTCGGGCTCGCCAGCGCCGAACCCAATCACCGGCCGGCCGGCCGCCTTCAGCGCCTTGGCCTTGGCATCAACGGCCAGGGTGGCGGATTCGGCAATGGCGGAAATGCGTTGGGAAACGCGGGCGGCAGACATGGCAGGTCCGTTCTTCGCTTGCAGCTGGAGAGCTGAATGGTGGAATTCGACGGAATCTACTCTATGCTGTTCACCGGATCGTTCGAGGTGGAACACGGATTTGTGACTGCGGTGCAGCGCGCCTCCGGAAGCTGAAAACGGTCCGAAGTGAGGCCGGTTCGACGTAAGCGCAGTTGTTGCGTAGACTGGTTCTCCGGTGTTGAAAACACGGATGATGACGTGCGCCCCAGATGGCCTTGGGGAAGTGCGGCCTGCATCGGTTTTCGATCCATAGGGTAGTGGCGCAATTGGTAGCGCAGCGGTCTCCAAAACCGCAGGTTGCAGGTTCGAGTCCTGTCTGCCCTGCGCAGGCTGTTCCGGCGAAAAGCCGGGGCAAGCGCAGCAACAAAAAGGTTCAGTTCAGAGCCGGGTAATCCGACTTGCGAGGATGAGTGAGGAACAGGTGACCGAAACAGCTGCAAGCAGCTCCAAGGGCCGCCCTGCCAAGAAGGCCGCCAAGGCCGGCTTCTTCGCTCGTATCGCCCTCTTCATCCGCCAGGTCATTGGCGAACTGAAGAAGGTCGTCGCCCCGACCCGCAAGGAACTGATCAACTACACGCTCGTGGTGCTCGTATTCGTAGTCATCATGATGGTGATCGTCACTCTGCTGGACCTGGCGTTCGGCAGCGCGGTGAGCTGGATCTTCGGCGGTACAGGCGCCACGGACCGCTAAAGGCGATCAGTCCGCAGACTGCGTGGACTCCCAACCGGAAACGGGAAAGGAGTTGCGGGGTGTGCGGAATTGAGCCATTTAACTAGGCAATTTAGCAATGAGGAAGCAGGAGACCAAGTGTCTGAGCAGGAGCTCGAGGTAACTGAGACTGAGCTGGATGAAACCCAGAACCCCGCGGCTGAGTCCGCCGAGGGCTCCGAGGTTGAGTCTGCTGCGCCCGATTCCGAAGGCGACGCCGATTACGAGGCCGACGCTGACGACGCCGAGACCGAAGACGCCGACGACGTGACCGGAGAGGACGCCGGGGAAGGCGCCGAAGGAACCGACGTCCTGGCCGCTGCGGCCGCCAAGGCCACCGACCCCGCCGAAGAGTTCAAGGCGAAGCTGCGCCGCCAGGAGGGTGACTGGTACGTCATCCACTCCTACGCAGGCTACGAAAACCGCGTCAAGGCCAACCTTGAGACCCGCATCCAGACCCTGGACATGGAAGACTACATCTTCGAGATCCAGGTGCCCATGGAAGAAGTCGTTGAGATCAAGAACGCCCAGCGCAAGGTCATCAACCGCGTCCGCATTCCCGGCTACGTCCTGGTCCGCATGGATCTGACCGACGCCTCCTGGGGCGCCGTCCGCCACACCCCGGGCGTCACCGGCTTCGTGGGCAACGCCCACAACCCCGTGCCGCTGCGCCTCGACGAGGTCTTCTCCATGCTCGCCCCGGTCTTCCAGGAGGAGCAGGCGGAGAAGGGCAAGCCGGCCAAGCAGCCTTCCGCCCCGGTAAACGTCGACTTCGAGGTCGGCGAGTCGGTCATCGTCAAGGAAGGCCCGTTCGAGACCCTTCCCGCCACGATCTCCGAGATCAAGGTGGACTCCCAGACCCTCGTGGTGCTGGTGTCCATCTTCGAGCGCGAGACCCCGGTCACGCTGGCCTTCAACCAGGTCACCAAGATCTAGCTGATCACCATAGATTTCGTTCCGGAACGGCCCGCTTTAGCTGTCCCGGAACGGCCGACCGCCTCGCCATGGCGGTCAACCACCTGAGGCACGCTCCTGTGTCCCAGGACGCATTTGAGAGAAGGACCCTACATTGGCTCCCAAGAAGAAGGTCACCGGCCTCATCAAGCTGCAGATCCAGGCAGGTGCCGCTAACCCGGCCCCGCCGATCGGTCCTGCGCTTGGCCAGCACGGCGTCAACATCATGGAATTCTGCAAGGCGTACAACGCTGCGACGGAAGCCCAGCGCGGCAACGTTATTCCTGTTGAGATCACCGTCTACGAAGACCGTTCGTTCACGTTCATCACCAAGACCCCGCCGGCTGCAGAGCTCATCAAGAAGGCTGCAGGCGTTGCCAAGGGTTCGTCCACCCCGCACACCGTCAAGGTTGCCAAGCTGACCCAGGCCCAGGTCAACGAGATCGCCTCCACCAAGATGGAAGACCTCAACGCCACCAGCCTCGAAGGCGCAGCGAAGATCATCGCCGGCACCGCCCGCTCCATGGGCATCACCGTCGAGGGTTAATTCCCCGCTGATGCGGCGGCATTCCCGGGCAACCGGGTACGACGCCGGGCAGCACCGCCGGGAAACCGGCACCACTGAAACATTGAAAATGCCGCAAGTCCGAAAAGATACAACAGCCGGACTCGCGGATGTGGCAGGGCCCAGCGCGGTCCGCAGACCACAACTGCACAAGGAGAAATAAGCAGCATGGCAAAGCGCAGCAAAGCATACGAGGCAGCCGCAGCCAAGATCGAGACGGAGAAGCTCTACGCTCCGTTCGAGGCAGTGACGCTCGCCAAGGACACCAACCCGTCCAAGTTCGACGCCACCGTTGAGGTCGCCTTCCGCCTGGGTGTTGACCCCCGCAAGGCCGACCAGATGGTCCGCGGCACCGTCAACCTGCCCCACGGCACCGGTAAGACCGCCCGCGTCCTCGTATTCGCGACGGGTGAGAAGGCCGAAGCAGCAATCGCTGCCGGCGCCGACTTCGTTGGTTCCGATGACCTGATCGAAAAGATCGCCGGCGGCTGGACCGACTTCGACGCAGCCGTTGCCACCCCTGACCTCATGGGCAAGGTTGGCCGCCTCGGTAAGGTCCTGGGTCCCCGTAACCTGATGCCGAACCCGAAGACCGGCACCGTCACCCCCGATGTCACCAAGGCTGTCAACGACATCAAGGGCGGCAAGATCGACTTCCGTGTCGACAAGCACTCCAACCTGCACTTCATCATCGGCAAGGTTTCCTTCGACGCCGTAAAGCTGGCCGAGAACTACGCCGCCGCTCTCGAAGAGGTGCTCCGCCTGAAGCCGTCCGCTTCCAAGGGCCGCTACATCCAGAAGGCAACGGTTGCCACCACGTTCGGTCCCGGCATCTCCGTTGACCCCAACGTCACCCGGGTTCTGACCGAGGCGTAAGTCTCACCGAGCTCACGGCCGGATCTCCGGCCAGCACCGAAGGACCGTCCGGCATCTGCCGGGCGGTCCTTTGCGTTCGCGGCGTTCCTTCCGGAAGCTGTGAAGTACGACGGCGGGACTCGGGTGGGCGGGCCAGTCCGCTGTGTTGGGGGTGCTGGAGGCGGCTCTGGAAGGGAGGGGCCGCGGCGGCTAGGCTGATGCGGTGACGACGCCTTCCTACCGGATCGAGCCGCTCTTCCTGCCTGCGTCGCTCGACGCTGCCGAGGCCGCAGACTTCCTCGAGTTCAGCGATCTCAGTGATGCCCTGGCGCTGGAGCTTTGGGGCAACCTGGACCGGGCGACTCCCCGCAAAGCCCGGCTGGAAGGGTGGCGCGACGACGAGTACGGGAAACTCCGGCTCTTCTTTGTGCGGCTTGACGGCCGCATGGTGGCAAGGTCTTGGATCAGGTTTCCGCAGCAGGAAAACCTGCAGGACGCGTTCCTTCGCGTGGACGTGCTCCAGGAGTTCTGCGGCCGCGGCATCGGACAGGCCCTCCTGCGGCATGTTGAGGCGCTGGCGGCCGAGGACGGGCGCAGCACCCTGCAGTCCTTTACGGAACACGCCCCGGGCTTTGACCCAAACGGTCCCGGGATTCTGAAGCCCGGAACGGGCACGGGCGGGGTCCCGGCCGCGGCCCGCGGAGTCCGGTTCGCCGTGGCGGCCGGCTACACCCTCGAGCAGGTGACGCGTTTCAGCGCACTGGACATGCCGCCGTCGGACGGTGTCCTGGACGCCCTGGAACGGGAGGCAACCGGCATCGCCGGGGATCAGTACGAGATCCTCGGCTGGACAGACCGTTGTCCCGATGAGTACGTGGAGCAGATGGCAGTGCTCATGTCCAAAATGAGCACGGACACCCCGGCCGGCGCGCTGCACTACGACGCCGAGGTGTGGGACGCCAAGCGGGTCCGGCACGTCGAGGACGAGTGGAAGCGGACGGGCCTGGAGTCGCTGGTGGCCGTGGCCCGGGACAGGGCGAGCGGCGAGCTGGCGGCCTACTCCGTGCTGCAGCACACGGGCGAAAAACCGTGGCTGGCCGAGCAGGATGACACGCTGGTGGCCCAGGCGCACCGCGGTCACCGGCTGGGCATGCTGGTCAAGGTGCGCAACCTCCGGCGCCTGCAGGAGGACCATCCCGAGGTGGAGCGCGTCCTGACATTCAACGCCGCCGAGAACGACCACATGCTCGCCATCAACCTGGCCCTGGGATTCCGTCCGGCAGGCTACGACGGTGAGTGGCAGCGCCGGCGTTAACCGGCATATGCTGGCGGCGGATACACCGCGTGGATTCAAGCCGGAGGCCTTCATGGCAAGCGGCGGAAACGGCTGGGGATATGGCAATAAACGTGCGGATCGAGCGGCTGCTGATTCCGGAGTCCGTGGACTCTCCCGATGCGGCGGACTTCCTCGCCGCGGTGGAAGTCGGGCGCAAGGTCCGGATGGACACCTGGGGCAGTGACGACCTCGCCTACACGCCGCTGGAGAAGCTGCTCGAACTGGACGACCCGTACGAACGCCAGGTCATCCTCGTGGCCAAGGTCGACGGCGAGATTGTCGGCGCCGTGGACATCGCACTTCCCCTGGCCGACAACCTCGACCTCGCCGAATTCACCCTGGACATCCTCCCTGAATACCAGCGCCAGGGCGTCGGCCGGCAGCTGCTGGAGGCAGCCGAACACTTCGCCCGGGAGGAGGGGCGCACCATGATCCTGGTTGACACCAACCACCCCGGCGCCTCCCTGCACGAATTCGCCCCCGAGCAGCTGGTGCCCGGATCGGGCCAGGGCTACGTGCCGCTGGGCAGCCGTGAGGTGGACTTCGCCCAGCGCACCGGCTACACGCTCCAGCACATCGAACAGTTCAGCTCATGCGCGCTGCCGCTGGACACCAAGCTCGTGGCCGAACTCGAGGCTGAGGCGCAGGAGGCCAACAACGGCCGGTACCGCCTGCACCACTGGACCGACCGTTGCCCGGAACGCTGGCTGGAATCTGTGGCAGCCCTCGAAAACCAGGCAGGCGGCGACGCCGGGCCGGCGGGGGACGGTGACATGATCTTCGACGCCCGGATCCTGCGGGAGGCCGAGGAAGTCACCATCTCGCAGGGGCGGCGGACGGTGGTGACCGCCGTCGAACACATCGCTTCCGGAACGCTGGTGGGGCTAACCACCATCAGCGTCCTGGCGCAGCGGCAGGACGTCGTCTTCCAGGACGACACCGTGGTGCTGCAGGCCCACCGCGGCAACAAGCTCGGCCTGCTGATCAAGGTGGCCAACATGGAGCGCCTCACCGAGCAGTTCCCCGCTGCGCGGGTGATCTACACCTGGAACGCACCGGAAAACCGGTATCTGCTCACGGTCAACCGCCAGCTGGGCTTCACGACGGCGGGAGTCACCGGGATCTGGCAGAAGGAACTGCCGGACCTGGGACCCAGCAGGAGCTGAGTGTACCGGCGCGCTTGGTGCACCCGGCCCGGCTGGCCGATTTGGTCATCCGCATAGCCCTCCCGTAAGCTTGAACTACCAAAGACCGTCGGTTGTTGGATTCCCACTCTTTCGAGCTCAGCTCAACTCTGCAGTTGTGTGCGGAAGAGCCAGTGGGTTTCCGGACGAAGGACCCTGAACATAGGGCGGCCGGCGCAGGTGAACGAAGCAAAGCTCCGCTGTCCTGGACTGCGTTGAGCCAAGCCCCGTGCATCTGCGCGGGGCGTTTTTAGTTTTAGCTCACCTGAGCGGGGACCCGGAATACCGGCACTATCCCCGGAAGGAGGGTTATGGCAACGCCTACCAAGGTTTCAGCAGTAGCTGAGATCACTAACGATTTCAAGGAATCGAACGCCGCTGTCCTGACCGAATACCGTGGGCTCACCGTTGCACAGCTCAAGCAGCTGCGTGTTTCTCTCGGCCAGGACACCAAGTTCGCGGTCGTCAAGAACACCCTGACCGCAATTGCAGCCAAGGAAGCTGGTGTCGAAGCATTCGACGGCCAGCTCGCCGGCCCCACTGCAATCGCGTTCATCAAGGGTGACGCAGTTGCAGCTGCCAAGAGCCTGACGGATTTTGCCAAGGCCAACAAGCAGCTGGTCATCAAGACCGGTTACTTCGAGGGCAAGGCACTGAACGCCAGCGAAGTTGCTGCCCTGGCAGCACTCGAGTCCCGCGAGCTGCAGCTCGCCAAGGTTGCAGGCGTCCTCAAGGCCCCTGCCGCCGCTGCTGCACGCATCATCGACGCACTGCGCCTCAAGCTTGAAGAAGAGAACGGTGCTCCGGCTGAAGCCGCAGCTCCCGCCGCTGAAGAAGCTCCCGCCGCAGAAGCAGCAGAGGCTCCGGCCGAAGCCGCTGCCGAAGAGAACTAACTCTCTCCCAATATGACTCCGGTGGAACGGACGGCATTCAGCCCCCGGCCACCTTTATAGGAAGGACGCCAACCATGGCGAAGCTCACCAACGAAGAGCTCATTGAAGCTTTCAAGGAACTGACCATCATCGAGCTCTCCGAGTTCGTCAAGCTCTTCGAAGAGACCTTCGAAGTTACCGCTGCTGCTGTTGCTGTTGCTGGCCCCGCTGCCGGTGGCGCTGCAGAAGAAGCTGAAGAGAAGACCGACTTCGACGTCATCCTCGAATCTGCTGGCGACAAGAAGATCGCAGTGATCAAGGAAGTTCGCGCCATCACCTCCCTCGGCCTCAAGGAAGCCAAGGACCTGGTTGACAGCGCTCCCAAGGCTGTTCTCGAAGGCGCCAACAAGGAAGCCGCCGAGAAGGCAAAGGCTCAGCTCGAAGAAGCTGGCGCCACCGTTACCCTCAAGTAACACTGCTTGTCCAGGAATCCCCGTCCACTCCGGTGGGCGGGGATTCCTGCGTTTAACCCTCCCTGCGTACGCTCAACCCAACTAGCTCGCAGTTGTTGTCGTTATGGGGCGTCAAAACGACAACAACTGCGAGTCAGTTGGGTTCGCTGATGTCCGCGAGTACCGCGCCGAGGGCCGAGACCAGGGCGTCGGCGTCCACGAAGGCGCTGTAGCCGTGCTGGCCCGCGCCCATGGAGATGCGCTTGCCGGCGATGGTGCGGTCGGCATAGACGGGCCACGCCGTGGTGCTGCCGAGCGGCGTGATGGTCCCGCGCTCATACCCGGTGGCTTCCAGGGCCACATCCGCGGCCGGGAGCGACAGCTTGTTGACGCCCACCAGGCTGCGCAGCTTGGGCCAGGAGATCTGGCGGTCGCCGGGGATGAGGGCGAACAGGAAGCTGCCGTCCTTGTGCTTCACCACGAGCGACTTCACGATGTCCGCCGGGCTGATGCCGAGGATCGCGGCCGCCTCCTCGAGGCTGTGGGCGGCCAGCCGCTCCACGAGCTGGACGTCCAGGCCACGCGCGGCGGCGTCGGCAAGGAAGCGCTCCCTGCCGGTGCCGCCGCCGCCCGTCCCGGTATTGCTGCCCGTCCCGGTATTGCTGCCCGTCCCGGTATTGCTGCCCGTCCCGGTATTGCCCGACGCCGGAACGGGGCTCATTTAGTCACCGGGCTCATTTAGTCGCCGGGTTCATCAGTCGCGGAACAGCAGGAGGGCCTCGCCCTGGCCGCCGCCTCCGCACAGTGAGACTGCCGCCTTGCCCTGGCCGCGCCGCTTCAGCTCATGAGCGGCATGGAGCGCCAGCCGGGCACCAGAGGCGCCGATCGGGTGGCCGAGGGCGATGGCGCCGCCGTGGATGTTGGTCTGCTCCAGCGGATAGTCGAGGTCCTTCAGGGACTGCACGGCCACCGAACCGAAGGCCTCGTTGATCTCGATGAAGTCCAGGTCCGCGGTGCTCCAGCCGGCCCGGTCAAGCGCGTTCCGGATGGCATTGGAGGGCTGCGAGTGGAGGGAGTTGTCCGGCCCGGCCACCTGCCCCGGCTTGCCCACAACGGCCAAGTACTCCAGACCGTTCTCCTCCGCGAACTTGCGGGAGGTCAGCACCAGGGCGGAGGCGCCGTCGGACAGGGGAGAGGAATTGCCGGCCGTGATGGTGCCGTCGGTGACGAAGGCGGCCCGCAGGCCGGCCAGGGACTCTACGGTAGCGTCCGGCCGGACGCCCTCGTCGGTGGAGACGACCAGCGGGTCACCCTTGCGCTGCTTGACGCTGATTGGGGAGATCTCGTCGTCGAAGACGCCGTTCTTCGAGGCGATGGCGGCGCGCTGGTGCGATTGGGCGGCCACGTTGTCCTGGGCGGTCCGGTCGATCCCCAGCGTGAGGTTCTTGGACTCCGTGGAAAGTCCCATCGAGTGGCCGTCGAAGGCGTCGGTGAGGCCGTCGTGTGCCGCCACGTCCAGCGCCTGGACGGTGCCGTAGTTCCAGCCCTGGCGGGAGCCGGGGAGGACGTGGGGTGCGCGCGTCATCGATTCCTGGCCACCGGCGACGACGACGGTGGCGTCGCCGGCGCGGATCAGTCTCGCGGCGTCGATCACGGCGGTCAGCCCGGAAAGGCAGACCTTGTTGATGGTCACCGTGGGGACGTTCCAGCCGATGCCCGCGCCGATGGAGCTCTGGCGGGCGGGGTTCTGGCCGGCCCCGGCCTGCAGGACCTGGCCCATGATGACGGCATCCACCTGATCGGCTTCCAGTCCGCTCGCCGCAATTGCCGCCTTGATGGCGTGCGTTCCGAGTTCGACGGCGGTGAAGCTCGCCAGCTGCCCGTTCAGCCGGCCCTGCGGGGTGCGCGCACCGGACAGGATGACAACATCGTCAGCGGAATTGCTCATGGTTGTTTCTTCCGATCTTTGGTCAATGGTTGGCCTAAGGGTATCGTGAGCCCGGTCACCTATCCATTCAACGCTGGGAAGGCGGAAGGCATTCCGGATAGGTGCCCGCAGCAACGGTGCTTGCATTCTGCTGGTAAGTGGGGTAGACACGCGTATGGTTTTGCCGTATCGTAGATATTTGCGTCTTCCCTGTTTACCTTCAGCCTTCATATAGCGGTGGGCTTAGCCTGTTAGCCGTTCCATCAATGTGCCGTGAACAACGTCACCAGCATGGGCGGAACCAGGTTCCGGGTCATATAGCGGAACCGGATGGTAGCACTGCGGAGTCACTTCGCAGGGTGAAAAGCGGGGGAGATCTGAAAACGCCTGAAGGTCTGTGGAAGGATCCCTCTTGGTCGCCTCGAGCACCTCTAATGAAAACAACGCTACCGCTATCAATGCCGAAAGCACCGACGGTGCGACTCGCCGGCTCTCATTCGCAAAGATTCACGAACCTCTTGACGTTCCGAATCTGCTTGCCCTGCAGACGGACAGCTTCGACTGGCTGGTCGGAAATGAACGTTGGCAGGCCCGCGTTGCGAAGGCCGTCGAAGAAGGCGACCTGAGCGTCGCCACCACCTCCGGTCTTTCCGACATCTTCGAAGAGATCTCCCCGATTGAGGACTTCCAGGGCACCATGTCCCTGAGCTTCTCCGATCCGGAGTTCGCTGATCCGAAGTACACCATGGCTGAATGCAAGGACCGGGACGCTACGTACTCGGCACCGCTGTACGTCAAGGCCGAATTCATGAACAACAACACGGGCGAAATCAAGCAGCAGACCGTGTTCATGGGTGACTTCCCGCTGATGACCGAGAAGGGCACCTTCGTCGTCAACGGCACCGAGCGTGTCGTCGTTTCCCAGCTGGTCCGTTCCCCGGGCGCCTACTTTGAGCGTGCCGCCGACAAGACCAGCGACAAGGACATCTTTACCGCAAAGATCATTCCGTCCCGTGGCGCCTGGTTCGAGCTCGAGATCGACAAGCGCGACCAGGTCGGCGTGCGCCTGGACCGGAAGCGCAAGCAGTCGGTCACGGTGCTGCTGAAGGCCCTCGGCTGGACCGAAGGCCAGATCCTCGAGGAGTTCGGCCAGTACGACTCCATGCGTGCAACGCTGGAGAAGGACGCCACCGAAACCCGCGAAGACGCGCTGCTGGACATCTACCGCAAGCTGCGTCCGGGCGAGCCGCCCACAGTCGAGGCTGCCCAGTCCCTGCTGGACAACCTGTACTTCAACTCCAAGCGCTACGATCTGGCCAAGGTTGGCCGCTACAAGATCAACCGCAAGCTTGGCATCGACCGCTCCCTTGGTGACAAGGAAGCCTCGGTCCTGCACGTTGAAGACATCGTCGCCATGATCAAGTTCCTCGTCGCGCTGCACGCCGGCGAGAAGACCATCATGGGCAAGCGCGACGGCGAAGACCACGAGCTGCGCGTCGAAATCGACGACATCGACCACTTCGGCAACCGCCGCATCCGCGCCGTCGGCGAGCTCATCGAGAACCAGGTCCGCACCGGCCTGTCCCGCATGGAGCGCGTCGTCCGCGAACGCATGACCACCCAGGACGTCGAGGCCATCACGCCGCAGACCCTGATCAACATCCGCCCCGTGGTGGCAGCCATCAAGGAGTTCTTCGGAACGTCCCAGCTGTCCCAGTTCATGGACCAGAACAACCCGCTCTCGGGCCTGACCCACAAGCGCCGCCTGTCCGCGCTGGGCCCCGGCGGTCTGTCCCGTGACCGTGCCGGCATGGAAGTCCGAGACGTCCACCCGTCGCACTACGGACGTATGTGTCCCATCGAAACCCCTGAAGGCCCGAACATTGGTCTGATCGGTTCGCTGGCGTCCTACGGCCGCATCAACCCGTTCGGTTTCATCGAGACGCCCTACCGCCTGGTCAAGGACGGCGTCGTTTCCGACGACGTCCAGTACCTGACGGCCGACGACGAGGCAGAGGTCCTGATCGCACAGGCCAACGCCCCGCTCGACGAGAACAAGCGCTTCGCTGAAGAGACCGTCCTGGTCCGTGCCCGCGGTGGTGGAGGCGAGCCCGTGCTCGTTCCCGCCGAGGACGTCCAGTTCATGGATGTTTCCCCGCGCCAGATGGTGTCCGTGGCTACCGCCCTGATCCCGTTCCTCGAGCACGACGACGCCAACCGCGCACTCATGGGTGCCAACATGCAGCGCCAGGCTGTGCCGCTGGTCCGTTCCGAGGCCCCGTTCGTGGGTACCGGCATGGAGCGTGCTGCCGCCGTCGACGCCGGTGACGTTGTCATCGCGAAGAAGCCCGGTGTGGTCACCGAGGTCTCCGCTGAACTCGTTGTCATGCTCAACGACGACGGCACGGAAACCAACTACCGCATCAACAAGTTCGCCCGCTCCAACCAGGGCAACTGCTACAACCACCGCGTTCTGGTGAACGAAGGCCAGCGCCTGGAAGTTGGCGGCATCATCGCCGACGGCCCGGCAACGGACCAGGGCGAGCTCGCCCTCGGTAAGAACCTGCTCGTGGCATTCATGTCATGGGAAGGCCACAACTTCGAGGATGCCATCATCCTGTCCCAGCGCATCGTGGCAGAGGACGTCCTTTCCTCCATCCACATCGAGGAGCACGAGATCGATGCCCGCGACACCAAGCTTGGTGCCGAGGAAATCACCCGTGACATCCCGAACGTGTCCGAGGAAGTCCTGGCCGGCCTGGACGAGCGCGGCATCATCCACATCGGTGCCGAGGTTGAAGCCGGCGACATCCTGGTCGGAAAGGTCACCCCGAAGGGTGAAACCGAACTGACCCCGGAAGAGCGCCTGCTCCGCGCCATCTTCGGTGAGAAGTCCCGCGAAGTGCGTGACACCTCCCTGAAGGTTCCGCACGGCGAGTCCGGCACCGTCATCGGCGTGCGCGTCTTCGACCGCGACAACGACGACGAACTGCCCCCGGGCGTCAACCAGCTGGTCCGCGTCTACGTGGCTGCCAAGCGCAAGATCACCGACGGCGACAAGCTCGCAGGCCGCCACGGCAACAAGGGTGTTATCTCCAAGATCCTCCCGGTCGAGGACATGCCCTTCCTTGCCGACGGTACCCCCGTTGACATCGTCCTGAACCCGCTGGGTGTTCCGGGCCGTATGAACGTCGGCCAGGTGCTGGAAACGCACCTCGGCTGGGTTGCCAAGACGGGCTGGAAGATCGAAGGCGAGCCGGAGTGGGCCAAGCAGCTGCCGAACCTGCCGCGCGAGAGTGGCCAGACCACTGTTGCAACGCCGGTCTTCGACGGCGCCCGCGAAGAGGAAATCACGGGCCTGCTCGACTCCACCAACGTGACCCGCGACGGTGACCGCCTGATCGACTCCTCGGGCAAGACGCGCCTGTTTGACGGCCGCTCCGGCGAGCCGTTCCCGGATCCGATCTCGGTCGGCTACATGTACATCCTGAAGCTCCACCACCTGGTGGACGACAAGATCCACGCCCGCTCCACCGGCCCGTACTCCATGATCACGCAGCAGCCGCTGGGTGGTAAGGCACAGTTCGGTGGCCAGCGCTTCGGTGAAATGGAAGTGTGGGCGCTCGAAGCCTACGGCGCCGCCTACACGCTCCAGGAACTGCTCACGATCAAGTCCGATGACATCCACGGCCGCGTGAAGGTCTACGAGGCGATCGTCAAGGGCGAGAACATCCCCGAGCCGGGTGTTCCCGAATCCTTCAAGGTGTTGATCAAGGAAATGCAGTCGCTGTGCCTGAACGTGGAAGTTCTTTCCACCGACGGAACCACGATTGAAATGCGTGACTCTGATGACGCAGTCTTCACGGCTGCGGAAGAACTGGGCATCGATCTGTCTCGTGCAGAGCCCAGCTCCGTAGAAGAGGTCTAAGGATTACGACCAGGGAAAGGACGCGGCCCCGCCGCACTTGTCCTTTCCCTGGGCCTCACCTCCTCACCGCAACCAAGACTTCAGAATTTAGAGAACAAGAGAGAACAGGGACCATATGTCCAGCGAATCCTCCTTCGGCCTCATGCAGATCGGCCTCGCCACCGCGGAAGACATCCGCGGCTGGTCGTACGGCGAGGTTAAGAAGCCGGAAACCATCAACTACCGCACGCTCAAGCCCGAGAAGGACGGCCTCTTCTGCGAGAAGATCTTCGGCCCGTCCCGTGACTGGGAATGCTACTGCGGCAAGTACAAGCGCGTGCGCTTCAAGGGCATCATCTGTGAGCGGTGTGGCGTCGAGGTCACCCGCGCCAAGGTGCGCCGTGAGCGCATGGGCCACATTGAACTGGCTGCTCCCGTAACCCACATCTGGTACTTCAAGGGTGTTCCGTCCCGCCTGGGCTACCTCCTTGACCTGGCTCCGAAGGACCTCGAAAAGGTCATCTACTTCGCTGCCTACATGATCACCAGCGTTGACGAAGAGAACCGCCACGCGGAACTGCCCAACCTGCAGGTTGAGCACGACGTCGAGAAGAAGCAGCTGATCGACAACCGCGACTCCGACATCGCCGCGATCGCCCGCGACCTCGAGAACGAGCTTGCCCGTCTCGAGGGTGAGGGTGCCAAGGCTGCCGACAAGAAGAAGGCACGCGACTCCGCTGACCGCCAGATGGCGAACGTCCGCAAGCGCGCCGACGCCGAAATCGAGCGCCTCGAGCAGGTCTGGGACCGCTTCAAGAACCTCAAGGTCGCCGACCTCGAAGGTGACGAAGGCCTGTACCGCGAACTGCGCGACCGCTACGGCATGTATTTCGAAGGCTCCATGGGTGCCGAGGCCATCAAGAAGCGCCTTGAGAACTTCGACATGCAGGCCGAGTCCGACAACCTGCGCGACGTCATCGCCAACGGCAAGGGCCAGCGCAAGACCCGCGCCCTGAAGCGCCTGAAGGTGGTCAACGCATTCCTGACCACCAACAACAGCCCGCTCGGCATGGTGCTGGACGCCGTCCCGGTGATCCCGCCGGAACTGCGCCCGATGGTCCAGCTGGACGGTGGCCGCTTCGCGACCTCCGACCTCAACGACCTCTACCGCCGCGTGATCAACCGCAACAACCGACTCAAGCGACTGCTTGACCTGGGTGCTCCGGAGATCATCGTCAACAACGAGAAGCGCATGCTTCAGGAAGCCGTTGACAGCCTCTTCGACAACGGCCGCCGCGGCCGTCCGGTCACCGGACCGGGCAACCGTCCGCTGAAGTCCCTGAGCGACATGCTCAAGGGCAAGCAGGGCCGTTTCCGCCAGAACCTGCTCGGCAAGCGCGTCGACTACTCCGGCCGTTCGGTCATCGTCGTCGGCCCGCAGCTGAAGCTGCACCAGTGCGGCCTGCCCAAGCAGATGGCACTGGAGCTCTTCAAGCCATTCGTGATGAAGCGCCTGGTTGACCTCAACCACGCCCAGAACATCAAGTCGGCCAAGCGCATGGTCGAGCGTTACCGTCCGCAGGTCTGGGACGTGCTGGAAGAGATCATCACCGAACACCCGGTGCTGCTCAACCGTGCACCTACCCTGCACCGCCTCGGTATCCAGGCATTCGAGCCGCAGCTTGTTGAAGGCAAGGCCATCCAGCTTCACCCGCTGGTTTGTGGCGCGTTCAACGCTGACTTCGACGGCGACCAGATGGCAGTGCACCTGCCGCTGAGCCCCGAAGCCCAGGCTGAGGCACGCATCCTGATGCTGTCCTCCAACAACATCCTGAAGCCGTCCGACGGCCGCCCGGTGACCCTGCCTTCGCAGGATATGATCATCGGCCTCTACCACCTGACCACCAAGCGTGTGGGTTCAGCCGGTGAAGGCCGGGTCTTCGGCTCCGTGTCCGAGGCCATCATGGCCTTCGACGCACACGAGCTGCACCTGAACTCCCAGGTCAAGATCCGTCTTGAGGGCTTCGTTCCTTACGCCGGCTGGGAAGCTCCGGAAGGCTGGGAGCCGGGTCAGCCCGCACTGGTGGACACCTCCCTGGGCCAGGTCCTCTTCAACGAGACCCTGCCCGAGGACTACCCGTGGGTTGAGGCTGTTGCCGACAAGGGCGAGCTGTCCCGCATCGTCAACGACCTCGCGGAGCGCTACCCGAAGGTTGTCACGGCCGCAACGCTGGACAACCTGAAGGACGCCGGCTTCTACTGGGCCACCCGCTCGGGCGTCACCGTCGCCATCTCCGACATCGAGGTTCCGGACGCCAAGCCGGCCATCCTTGCCGGTTACGAGGAGCGCGCCGCCAAGATCCAGGGCCAGTACGACAAGGGCCTGATCGACGACGACGAGCGGCGCCAGGAACTGATCGAGATCTGGAACACGGCGACCAACGAGATCGCCCAGGTCATGCGCGACAGCCTGTCCCCGATGAACACCATCAACCGCATGGTGTCCTCCGGTGCACGTGGTAACTGGATGCAGGTCCGCCAGATCGCGGGTATCCGTGGCCTGGTGGCCAACCCGAAGGGTGAAATCATCCCGCGTCCGATCAAGTCCTCCTACCGTGAGGGCCTGTCGGTGCTGGAATACTTCATCGCAACGCACGGTGCACGTAAGGGTCTTGCCGACACCGCTCTGCGTACCGCCAACTCGGGTTACCTGACCCGTCGTCTGGTGGACGTTTCGCAGGACGTCATCGTCCGTGAAGAGGACTGCGGCACCGAGCGCGGCCTCGTCACGCCGATCGCCGTGGCTGACGCCAACGGTGAGCTGACCCTGGACGAGAACGTCGAGAACAGCGCCTACGCCCGCACGCTGGCCGTGGACGTCGTCGACGCCAAGGGCAACGTCCTGGCTCCGGCCGGCACCGACTGCGGTGACGTTGTGATCGCTGAGCTGTTCGCAGCCGGCATCACCGAGGTCAAGGTCCGCTCCGTGCTCACCTGTGAGTCCAGCGTCGGAACCTGTGCCCTGTGCTACGGCCGTTCGCTGGCCACCGGCAAGACCGTGGACATCGGTGAAGCTGTGGGCATCATCGCCGCACAGTCCATCGGTGAACCCGGTACCCAGCTGACCATGCGTACGTTCCACACCGGTGGTGCTGTTTCCGCCAGCGGTGGCGACGACATCACCCAGGGTCTGCCCCGTATCCAGGAGCTCTTCGAAGCCCGTACCCCGAAGGGTGTGGCGCCGATTGCGGAAGCAGCCGGCCGCGTCACCATCGAGGAATCCGAGCGCCAGATGCGCCTGGTGATCACTCCGGACGACGGTTCCGAAGAGATCGCCTACCCGGTCCTGCGCCGGTCGCGTCTGCTGATCGAGGACGGCCAGCACGTGTCGGTGGGCCAGAAGCTCATCAACGGTCCGGTCGACCCGAAGCAGGTCCTGCGCATCATGGGTCCGCGTGCCGCACAGAAGTTCCTCGTGGACGAAGTGCAGGGCGTGTACCGCAGCCAGGGCATTGGCATCCACGACAAGCACGTGGAAGTCATCGTCCGCCAGATGCTGCGCCGCGTCACGGTCATCGAATCCGGCGACTCCGACCTGCTCCCCGGTGAGCTGGCAGAGCGCGCCCGGTTCGAGGACGCCAACCGCCGTGTTGTATCCGAGGGCAAGACTCCGGCTTCCGGACGTCCCGAGCTCATGGGTATCACCAAGGCGTCGCTGGCCACCGAGTCCTGGCTGTCCGCAGCTTCCTTCCAGGAGACCACCCGCGTCCTCACGCAGGCGGCCATGGAAGGCAAGAGCGACCCGCTGCTCGGCCTCAAGGAGAACGTCATCATCGGTAAGCTGATCCCGGCCGGCACGGGCCTCCCGCGCTACACCGAGATCACGGTGGAGCCGACTGAAGAAGCAAAGGCCAACCTGTTCACCGGCCCGAGCGCGTTCAGCGACTTCTCCTACGACACGCTGGGCGGCGACGGAGCTCCTGAGTTCCACGCCATCCCGCTGGATGACTACGACCTGGGCAACGACTTCCGGTAAAGCCTGATCACAGGGATGGTCCCGCACCGCAAGGTGGGGGACCATCCGCGTTTAACAGCAGGAATGCCCGCCGATTAAGGCCTCAGGGCCGTTCATGCTAGACTTGAGACCAATTGTTATTGTGGCAGTGGATGAGTGCGCCCGGACCGAGCTGAAAGGCTGGACCGAGAGCGACGTTTCCGGTTTGCAGGGTTCTTGTGCAACGTATGCCACATTTTCGCATGCCTAGGGACAGTTGCGGCCGCGAGCCACAGCGTCCTTCGGATGTGATCCGACATTAAGGCTTCGCCTCAGCTGCTCTGGAGACTTCTTCAAAGCTCGGGCGGCGGGGCAAAGAAACAGGAGAGCGGCTGTCAGAGGCCGCTCCGGATAAAACGGAGAACACGAAAGTGCCTACGATTAACCAGCTGGTCCGCAAGGGCCGCACGCCGAAGGTCTCAAAGACCAAGGCTCCCGCGCTTAAGGGCAGCCCGATGCGCCGCGGTGTCTGCACCCGCGTTTACACCACCACCCCGAAGAAGCCGAACTCGGCTCTGCGTAAGGTCGCACGTGTGCGCCTCAACGGTGGCATCGAAGTTACCGCCTACATCCCCGGTGTTGGCCACAACCTCCAGGAGCACTCCATTGTGCTCGTCCGTGGTGGTCGTGTGAAGGACCTCCCCGGCGTTCGCTACAAGATCGTCCGCGGTGCCCTCGATACCCAGGGTGTCAAGAACCGTAAGCAGGCTCGTAGCCGCTACGGCGCAAAGATGGAGAAGAAGTAATATGCCTCGCAAGGGTCCGGCCCCCAAGCGGCCGCTCGTATCAGATCCCGTCTACGGCTCCCCGCTGGTCACCCAGCTGATCAACAAGGTGCTGGTTGACGGCAAGAAGTCCACCGCTGAGCGCATCGTCTACGGTGCCCTCGAAGGTGCACGCGCCAAGTCCGGCGGCGACCCCGTTGCAGCCCTCAAGAAGGCCATGGACAACGTCAAGCCGTCCCTCGAGGTCCGCTCCCGCCGTGTCGGTGGCGCCACCTACCAGGTTCCGGTTGAGGTCAAGCCGGGCCGCTCCACCGCCCTCGCCCTGCGTTGGCTGGTCGGCTACTCCAAGGCCCGCCGTGAAAAGACGATGACCGAGCGCCTCCAGAACGAAATCCTGGATGCCTCGAACGGTCTCGGTGCCGCTGTGAAGCGTCGCGAAGACACCCACAAGATGGCCGAGTCCAACAAGGCCTTCGCCCACTACCGCTGGTAAAACTTCCCGTACGCCGCCGGCTCAACCGAGCCGGCGGCGAACGCGTAGTCCATCCGAAAGGGAGACACCGTGGCACAGGACGTGCTTACAGACCTTAGTAAGGTCCGCAACATCGGCATCATGGCCCACATTGATGCCGGCAAGACCACCACCACCGAGCGCATTCTGTTCTACACAGGTGTGAACCACAAGATTGGCGAAACGCACGACGGCGCTTCGACCACTGACTGGATGGAACAGGAAAAGGAACGCGGCATCACCATCACGTCTGCCGCCGTGACCTGCTTCTGGGAAAACAACCAGATCAACATCATCGACACCCCCGGCCACGTGGACTTCACGGTTGAGGTTGAGCGCTCCCTGCGCGTCCTCGACGGTGCAGTTGCCGTCTTCGATGGCAAGGAAGGCGTTGAGCCGCAGTCTGAGACCGTTTGGCGCCAGGCTGACAAGTACAACGTTCCGCGTATCTGCTTCGTCAACAAGATGGACAAGCTCGGCGCTGACTTCTACTTCACCGTGGACACCATCATCAGCCGCCTGGGTGCCAAGCCGCTGGTCATGCAGCTGCCGATCGGTGCCGAGAACGACTTCATCGGCGTCGTGGACCTGCTCTACATGCGCGCTCTGGTGTGGCCCGGCGATGCCAAGGGTGACGTGACCATGGGTGCCAAGTACGAGATCCAGGAGATCCCGGCAGACCTGCAGGCCAAGGCCGAGGAATACCGCGCCTCCCTCGTGGAGACCGTTGCTGAGTCCTCCGAGGAACTCATGGAGAAGTACCTCGAAGGCGAAGAGCTCAGCATCGATGAGCTCAAGGCCGGCATCCGCAAGATGACCATCAACTCCGAGCTGTACCCGGTCTTCTGTGGCTCCGCCTTCAAGAACCGCGGTGTCCAGCCGATGCTTGACGCCGTCGTCGACTACCTGCCGAACCCGCTCGACGTTCCTCCGATGATCGGTCACGACCCGAAGAACGAAGAGAAGGAACTGACCCGCAAGCCGTCCGCCGAAGAGCCCTTCTCCGCTCTCGCGTTCAAGATTGCGGCCCACCCGTTCTTTGGCCAGCTCACCTTCATCCGCGTGTACTCCGGTCACGTGGAGTCCGGCGCCCAGGTGGTCAACTCCACCAAGGGCAAGAAGGAGCGCATCGGCAAGCTGTTCCAGATGCACGCCAACAAGGAAATGCCCGTCGAGGCAGCCACTGCTGGCCACATCTACGCAGCCATCGGTCTGAAGGACACCACCACTGGCGACACCCTGTGTGACTCCAGCAACCAGATCGTGCTCGAGTCCATGAGCTTCCCGGAGCCCGTGATCTCTGTTGCCATCGAGCCGAACACCAAGGGTGACCAGGAGAAGCTCTCCACGGCCATCCAGAAGCTCTCCGCTGAGGACCCGACCTTCCAGGTCTCCCTCAACGAAGACACCGGCCAGACCATCATCGCCGGCATGGGCGAGCTCCACCTGGACATCCTGGTGGACCGCATGCGCCGCGAATTCAAGGTCGAGGCCAACGTCGGCAAGCCGCAGGTTGCCTACCGCGAGACCATCAAGCGTGCCGTGGAGCGCCACGACTACACGCACAAGAAGCAGACCGGTGGTTCTGGCCAGTTCGCAAAGGTCCAGATCGCCATCGAACCGCTGGACACCGCGGAAGGCGAGCTGTACGAGTTCGAGAACAAGGTCACCGGTGGCCGTGTTCCGCGCGAGTACATCCCGTCGGTTGACGCCGGTATCCAGGATGCGCTGAACGACGGCGTCCTGGCCGGTTACCCGGTTGTCGGCATCAAGGCCACGCTGGTTGACGGCGCGTACCACGATGTTGACTCCTCGGAAATGGCGTTCAAGATCGCCGGCCGTATGGCTTTCAAGGAAGCCGCACGCAAGGCGAACCCTGTTCTGCTCGAACCGCTGATGGATGTCGAGGTCCGCACCCCTGAGGAATACATGGGTGACGTTATCGGTGACCTCAACTCCCGCCGTGGCCAGATGCAGTCCATGGAAGACGCAGCAGGTGTCAAGGTTGTCCGCGCGCACGTTCCGCTGTCCGGCATGTTCGGCTACATCGGTGACCTGCGCTCGAAGACCCAGGGCCGCGCTGTTTACTCCATGACGTTCAACAGCTACGCCGAGGTCCCGAAGGCAGTTGCCGACGAGATCATCCAGAAGTCCCGCGGCGAGTAGTCCCCAGGACTGTCCACGCGACAAGCTGCGAAAACCGGGTGCGTTTCCCCTGCGGAACACACCTAGTGCGGATGGCCGGAGCCCTTGGTTCCCGCCGGGTTCCGGCCATCAGCACGAACAGGGTCTAGGCACTAGTATTAGTTCCTGAATCTGCAATTTCATCAATCCAAAGCCCCCAGATAGACTTACTGGAGTTTCTGCCGCGATAAGCGCGGTCGAAGGTAAGCCATTTGAAAAACGTTCTAGGAGGAACCTGTGGCAAAGGCAAAGTTCGAGCGGACTAAGCCGCACGTTAACATCGGTACCATCGGTCACGTTGACCACGGTAAGACGACGTTGACGGCCGCCATTTCCAAGGTGCTGTACGACAAGTACCCGACTCTCAACGAGAAGCGTGACTTCGCGTCGATCGACTCTGCTCCGGAAGAGCGTCAGCGCGGCATTACCATCAACATCTCCCACGTTGAGTACCAGACCGAGAAGCGCCACTACGCACACGTAGACGCTCCGGGTCACGCTGACTACATCAAGAACATGATCACCGGTGCTGCCCAGATGGACGGCGCAATCCTCGTGGTTGCCGCTACTGACGGCCCGATGGCTCAGACCCGCGAGCACGTTCTGCTCGCCCGCCAGGTTGGTGTTCCCTACCTGCTGGTCGCGCTGAACAAGGCAGACATGGTTGAGGACGAGGAACTCCTCGACCTCGTCGAAATGGAAGTTCGTGAGCTCCTGAGCTCGCAGGGCTTCGACGGCGACGACGCCCCGGTTATCCGCGTTTCCGGCCTCAAGGCCCTGGAAGGCGACCCGGAGTGGGTCAAGTCCGTTGAGGACCTGATGGCTGCTGTCGACGAGTCCGTTCCGGACCCGGTTCGTGACCGCGACAAGCCGTTCCTGATGCCGATCGAAGACGTCTTCACCATCACCGGTCGTGGCACCGTTGTGACGGGCCGCGCCGAGCGCGGTACCCTCGCCATCAACTCCGAGGTCGAGATCGTCGGTATCCGCCCGGTCCAGAAGACCACCGTTACCGGTATCGAGATGTTCCACAAGCAGCTCGACGAAGCATGGGCCGGCGAGAACTGTGGCCTGCTGCTCCGCGGTCTGAAGCGCGACGACGTCGAGCGTGGCCAGGTTGTCGTCAAGCCGGGTTCCATCACCCCGCACACCGACTTCGAGGCCAACGTCTACATCCTCTCCAAGGACGAAGGCGGACGTCACAACCCGTTCTACTCGAACTACCGCCCGCAGTTCTACTTCCGTACCACGGACGTGACCGGCGTTATCACCCTGCCGGAAGGCACGGAAATGGTTATGCCCGGCGACAACACTGAGATGACCGTTGCGCTCATCCAGCCGATCGCTATGGAAGAGGGCCTCGGCTTCGCTATCCGTGAAGGCGGCCGCACCGTTGGTTCGGGACGTGTCACCAAGATCATCAAGTAACTCTTGCTGATTGCAGGCCTAACAGCCTGATCTTCGAAAACAGCCCCGCTGCTACTGGCAGCGGGGCTGTTTTTGTCTCTGCGGCTTCAGGCTGTGGACTGCGGACCGTCACTGATAGGGTTATTGCTCGCGACAGATTCGTGGCAAAGAGGGAGCATCATGGGTTGGCTTATTTTCCTGCTGGTGGTTGTCGCCGTAGTGGTGGGCGTTTTCTGGGTGAAGAAGAACTTCCGCCACGAGATTGAACGCGCCAAGCGCATCAACCGGGCCAACAAGAACCAGTAGCAGGCGTCCGCTGTCCCGGCGGCCGGCCGTCCTGCGCAGCCCGCTTTCAGACCGCGCGGGTCCGTGCCCGGCTGAGCGCCTGCAGCCAGTAGAAGGACTTCTTGGGCGTGCGCTTGAGGGTCTCGAAGTCAACATGCACCAGGCCGAAGCGCTGTGAATACCCGGCGGCCCATTCGAAGTTGTCCATGAACGTCCAGACGAAGTAGCCGAGCAGTTCCACGTCGTGCGCGATGCCGCCCGGCGCCGTCGAATTGACCGCCTGGTCCAGATGGTCCGCCAGGTAATCGATCCGTCTCGAGTCGGTGATGGGGCCGGTCACGTGTTCCGGTTCAGGAAAGCTCGCGCCGCTCTCGGTGATGTACACCGGCGGCAGGGCCGGCCCGTACCGGTCTTTGAGCTCCCGGAGCAGGATGCCCAGGTGGTCCGGTGCCACCGGCCATCCGAAGCCGGTGGTGGAATATTCCGGGAAGCCCGCCAGATGGAACGGCACCCGTGCCATAGCCTGGGCGTTGCCGGCCGGGGTGTCCGGCGGGCCCTGCCCGGCAGCCACCCGGACAGGGTAGTAGTAGTTCACCCCGTAGAAGTCGATCGGCTGGCTGATCAGGCGGAGGTCGTCGTCGGACGCCCTGGACAAGAACCTGAACCAGGGGCGGGCGGCAAGCGGCGGAGCGGGATAGCGTCCCAGGAGGATGGGATCCGCATAGACGCGGTTCAGGACAAGGTCGAAGACCTTGGCCAGCAGCCTGTCCGCCAGCCGCCTGGTGGCAGGGCGGACGGGGGAGTGCAGGTTGGTGACGCCGATGGACCCGGCCACGCCCGCTGCCCGGAGGGCCTGGACCGCGAGCCCGTGGCCGAGGAGCTGATGGTGAACTGACGGCAGCGCATTGAACAGCAGGTCGCGGCCGGGGGCATGGACCCCGAGCGCGTAGCCGTTAAGCGTGACGGAGACGGGCTCGTTGAGCGTGCCCCACTGGGCCACCCGATCACCGAGCCGCTGGGCAGCGGCCGCAGCGTACTCCGCGAAGCGCTCCGCCGTGGCCCGGTTCATCCAGCCGCCGCTGTGTTCCAGGGGCAGGGGAGTGTCCCAGTGGTACAGCGTGGCCATGGGGGAGATGCCGGCCGCCAGCAGCAGGTCCACCAGCCGGTCGTAAAAGTCCAGGCCCCGCGGGTTGGCCAGGCCACGGCCCTCGGGCTGGATGCGGGGCCACGCGATGGAGAACCGGTATGAGTCGATGCCGAGTTCGCGCATGAGGGCAACGTCCTCCGGCACCCGGTTATAGTGGTCGCAGGCCACCGCCGGGGAATGCCCGTGCAGGATGCTGCCCGGCTTCGCCGCAAAGGCATCCCACCCCGAGGGCCCGCGGCCGTCCGCCGCGAGGGCGCCCTCGATCTGGAAGGCGGCGGCAGCGACGCCCAGGGTAAAACCCGGGCGCAGGCGCCCGGCAAGGTTCTGCACTGCGTCCGCGTTGACTGCTTGATCGCCGGCGTCGGCACTCTGCACGGCCATCCACCCATCATCCAACCGGAGAAGGCGGGCGGCAATGATCCTAGGCAATGACCCTGGGCAATGACCTGGGCAATGACTGCAGGGGGCCGGCAGAAGCGCCTTTAGGGCCGATTCGCATCCTCGGACAATTTCCGGCATACTAGATGAGTTGTTCAAGCGCTTCTTCGCGTCCCGATCCGGATAATGCCGGGTGCCAGGGTCCAGGCTGAAGCCCAAACATAACCCAATCCCCCTAAGGAACTGCGGGCTCGTGCGTTTTGCACAGCGCGACACGCCCGACCGCGGGGGTCGGGTGCGCCGGCAGGTTGAGGAACCCGGATTCATCCGGATTCAGCTTGTGCGGCGGGTGGTGGTTACGACCTCAAATGCTTCGGCAGCCATACAACACGCAAGTAAACAGAGCAGCACTTACTGAAAGAGAGTCAGGCGACATGGCGGGACAAAAAATCCGCATCCGGCTGAAGTCATACGACCACGAGGTCATTGACGTTTCAGCACGGAAGATCGTTGAGACGGTCACGCGCGCAGGCGCAACGGTAGTCGGCCCGGTGCCGCTGCCGACGGAGAAGAACGTGTACTGCGTTATCCGCTCTCCGCACAAGTACAAGGACAGCCGCGAGCACTTCGAAATGCGCACGCACAAGCGTCTGATCGACATCATCGACCCCACGCCCAAGGCTGTTGACTCGCTCATGCGGCTCGACCTGCCGGCCGACGTGAACATCGAAATCAAGCTGTAGGGAGGTGCTGAGAGACTATGACCGCAACCCGTAACGTAAAGGGCCTGCTGGGCACGAAGCTCGGCATGACCCAGGTCTGGGACGAGAACAACAAGCTCATCCCCGTCACTGTTGTCCAGGCTGACTCCAACGTCATCACCCAGCTGCGCAACGCAGAGACTGATGGCTACGTCGCCGTTCAGATCGGCTACGGCCAGATCGATCCCCGCAAGGTCACCAAGCCGCTGGCTGGTCACTTTGAGAAGGCAGGCGTCACGCCTCGCCGCCACGTCGTCGAACTGCGCACTGCAGATGCTGACTCTTACGAGCTGGGCCAGGAGCTCTCCGTTGAGCTCTTCGAAGCCGGCCAGAAGATCGACGTCATCGGCACCACCAAGGGTAAGGGCTTCGCCGGTGTTATGAAGCGTCACGGCTTCTCCGGTGTTGGCGCCTCCCACGGTGCCCACAAGAACCACCGTAAGCCCGGTTCAATCGGTGGCGCATCCACCCCGAGCCGCGTCTTCAAGGGCATGAGAATGGCCGGCCGCATGGGCGCCGTTCGTCACACCACGCTGAACCTCACTGTTCACGCGGTTGACGTCGAGAAGTCGCTGCTCCTGATCAAGGGCGCCGTTCCCGGTGCCCGCGGCCAGGTCGTCTTCGTACGCACCGCCGTGAAGGGAGCCTAGTTCAATGGCTAACACTGTCAAGGTTGACCTGCCTGCAGAGATCTTCGACGTTCAGACCAACGTGCCGCTGCTGCACCAGGTCGTCGTTGCCCAGCTCGCTGCTGCTCGCCAGGGTACCCACAAGACCAAGACCCGCGCCGAGGTTTCCGGTGCAGGCCGCAAGCCGTTCAAGCAGAAGGGCACCGGCCGCGCCCGTCAGGGTTCGATCCGCGCTCCGCACATGACCGGCGGTGGCATCGTCCACGGTCCCACCCCGCGTGACTACGCCCCGCGGACCCCCAAGAAGATGATTGCTGCTGCACTGCGCGGCGCTCTCTCTGACCGCGCCCGCAACGGCCGCGTCCACGTTGTGTCTGAACTGGTTGCCGGCGACAAGCCGTCCTCCAAGGCAGCACTGGCAACCCTGCGCGGAGTTTCCGAGCGCAAGAACCTGCTGGTCGTCATCGAGCGCGCCAACGACGTTGCTGCACTGTCCGTGCGCAACCTCGCCGAAGTTCACGTCCTGTACGTGGACCAGCTGAACACCTACGACGTCCTCGTTTCCGACGACGTAGTCTTCACTCAGGCTGCCTACGAAGCATTCGTTGCTGACAAGGCTGCAAAGAACCAGGAGGATGCCAAGTGAGCGCAGCCACCATCAAGGACCCGCGCGACGTCGTGCTTGCACCCGTCGTTTCGGAAAAGAGCTACGGCCTGATCGACGAGGGCAAGTACACCTTCCTGGTGGACCCCCGGTCGAACAAGACCGAGATCAAGCTGGCCGTGGAGAAGATCTTCTCCGTCAAGGTCGAATCGATTAACACCATCAACCGTGCCGGTAAGCGCAAGCGCACCAAATTCGGATGGGGAACCCGCAAGAACACCAAGCGTGCCATTGTGACCCTCAAAGAAGGCACTATCGACATCTTCGGCGGTCCGCTCGCGTAGCGGAGACCACTTTAACGAGGAAATAAATTATGGGAATCCGTAAGTACAAGCCGACTACGCCGGGCCGTCGTGGCTCGAGCGTAGCTGACTTCACCGAAATCACGCGGTCGACGCCGGAAAAGTCGTTGGTACGTCCGCTGCCCAAGAAGGGCGGCCGTAACAACACCGGTAAGATCACCACCCGTCACAAGGGTGGCGGACACAAGCGCCAGTACCGTCTGATCGACTTCCGTCGCCACGACAAGGACGGCGTCAACGCCCGCGTTGCCGAAATCGAGTACGATCCGAACCGCACGGCTCGCATCGCCCTCCTGCACTACGTTGATGGCACCAAGCGCTACATCATCGCCCCGAACAAGCTCAACCAGGGCGACTTCGTGGAAGCCGGCGCCAATGCTGACATCAAGCCTGGCAACAACCTGCCCCTGCGCAACATCCCCGTGGGTACCGTTATCCACGCGGTTGAGCTGCGCCCGGGCGGCGGTGCCAAGATGGCCCGCTCCGCCGGTGCTTCTGTTCAGCTCGTCGCCAAGGAAGGCCGTTTCGCCCAGCTGCGTCTGCCCTCCGGCGAAATCCGCAACGTTGACGTGCGCTGCCGCGCCACGATCGGCGAGGTCGGCAACGCCGAGCAGTCGAACATCAACTGGGGTAAGGCTGGCCGTATGCGGTGGAAGGGCGTTCGCCCGACCGTCCGTGGTGTTGCCATGAACCCGGTTGACCACCCGCACGGTGGTGGTGAAGGTAAGACCTCCGGTGGTCGCCACCCGGTCAACCCGAACGGTAAGCCTGAAGGCCGCACCCGCCGCCCCAACAAAGAGAGCGACAAGCTTATTGTTCGTCGCCGTCGTACTGGCAAGAACAAGCGATAGGAGCCTGGACACATGCCACGCAGCCTGAAAAAAGGTCCTTTCGTTGACCAGCACCTCTTTGTGAAGGTCGCAAGGGAAAACGAAAAGGGCACCAAGAACGTCATCAAGACCTGGTCCCGCCGCTCGATGATCATCCCCGACATGCTCGGGCACACGATCGCCGTGCACGACGGACGCAAGCACATCCCGGTGTTTGTCACCGAGTCGATGGTCGGGCACAAGCTCGGCGAATTCGCTCCCACGCGGACATTCCGCGGCCATGTCAAGGACGACCGTAAGGGCAAGCGCCGCTAAGGCGCCTGCACTTACGTCAAAGACGAGAGAAGGAAAGCAATGGAAGCCAAGGCAATTGCGCGCCACATCCGCGTAACGCCTATGAAGGCCCGGCGCGTCGTCAACCTTGTTCGTGGAAAGCAAGCGAACGAGGCTCTGGCAATTCTGAAGTTTGCCCCGCAGGCAGCTTCGGAGCCGGTATTCAAGGTAGTTCAGTCGGCAATCTCCAACGCCCGGGTCCTCGCGGACCGCGACGGCGTGGCGTTTGACGAAGGTGACCTCATCATCAGCGAAGCGTTTGTTGATGAAGGCCCGACCATGAAGCGGTTCCAGCCGCGTGCCCAGGGTCGTGCATTTCAGATCAAGAAGCGCACCAGCCACATCACCGTGGTAGTCGCTACCCCGGAGAAAGAGGAGGCTCGCTAAGTGGGACAGAAAGTAAACCCGCACGGGTTCCGACTCGGCGTCACCACCGATCACGTATCGCACTGGTTCGCTGACAGCACCAAGTCCGGCCAGCGGTACAAGGACTTCGTTCGCGAAGACATCCGCATCCGCCAGCTCATGTCCACGGGCATGGAGCGCGCCGGCATCGCCAAGGTCGAGATCGAGCGCACTCGCGACCGCGTCCGCGTGGACATCCACACGGCACGTCCGGGCATCGTCATCGGCCGCCGCGGCGCCGAGGCCGACCGCATCCGCGGCGAGCTCGAAAAGCTCACCGGCAAGCAGGTCCAGCTGAACATCCTCGAGGTCAAGAACCCCGAGATGGAAGCCCAGCTTGTTGCCCAGGGTGTTGCCGAGCAGCTGACCTCCCGCGTGGCCTTCCGCCGCGCAATGAAGAAGGCCATGCAGTCCGCACAGCGTGCCGGTGCCAAGGGTATCCGTATCGCTTGCTCCGGCCGCCTCGGTGGCGCTGAAATGTCCCGCTCCGAGTTCTACCGCGAAGGCCGTGTGCCCCTGCACACCCTCCGCGCGAACATCGACTACGGCTTCTACGAAGCCAAGACCACCTTCGGCCGCATCGGTGTGAAGGTCTGGATCTACAAGGGCGACGTCACCTCCAAGGAACTGGCTCAGCAGGCAGCTGCTGCCCCGTCCCGCGGCCGCTCCGGCGACCGTCCGGGCCGCCCGGGTGGCGCTGACCGTGGTGACCGCCGCCGTCGCACCGAACGTCCGGCAGCCGAAGCTCCTGCAGCTGAAGCCGCTCCGGCACAGGCAGCAGAAGGAGGACAGGCTTAAATGCTTATCCCACGTCGAGTCAAGCACCGTAAGCAGCACCACCCGGGTCGTTCCGGCGCTGCCACGGGCGGCACCAAGGTTTCGTTCGGCGAGTTCGGTATCCAGGCCCTGAGCCCGGCATACGTCACGAACCGCCAGATCGAATCTGCCCGTATCGCGATGACCCGCCACATCAAGCGTGGCGGTAAGGTCTGGATCAACATCTACCCGGACCGTCCGCTGACCAAGAAGCCTGCCGAAACCCGCATGGGTTCCGGTAAGGGTTCGCCGGAATGGTGGGTCGCCAACGTCAAGCCGGGCCGGGTTCTCTTCGAACTCTCCGGTGTCAATGAAGAGGTAGCTCGCGAGGCCCTGCGCCTGGCAATCCACAAGCTGCCGTTGAAGGCACGCATTGTGCGTCGCGAAGGTGGTGAATAGAAATGGCAGTAGGGTCGAAGGATCTCGCACCCGCACAGCTGGACGGTTTCGACAGCGAGCGTCTCGTTGAAGAACTCCGCAAGTCCAAGGAAGAGCTGTTCAACCTGCGTTTCCAGTCCGCCACCGGACAGCTGGAGAACCACGGTCGCCTGCGCGCGGTAAAGAAGGACATCGCACGCATCTACACCGTTCTCCGTGAGCGCGAGCTGGGCATTCGTGCCGAGGTTGCCGCACCGGTTGTGGAAGCCAAGGAAGAAAAGAAGTCCAAGAAGTCTGCAGCGAAGAAGGCTGAAAAGCCTGCCGAGGCTGAGACCGAGGAGGACGCCAAGTGAGTGAAAAGGACGAGAACGTGACGGAAACTGCTACGGCAGCTACGGCTGAGCAGCGCGGTTACCGTAAGACGCGTCGCGGCTACGTGGTCTCTGACAAGATGGACAAGACCATCGTTGTTCAGGTTGAAGACCGCGTGAAGCACGCCCTGTACGGCAAGGTCATCCGCCGCACCTCCAAGGTCAAGGCACACGACGAGCAGAACACCGCCGGCATCGGCGACCTGGTTGTCATCGCCGAGACCCGGCCGCTGTCCGCCACCAAGAACTGGCGGCTCGTGGAAATCCTCGAAAAGGCCAAGTAATACCTGCGGCCCTGGCTGCACGGAAACCCCCGTTCCCCTTGGGAACGGGGGTTTCCCCCTTTAAGCGGGGGAGCGGCCTAAGCGGCGGAAGAGGCCGACGGCGGGACGAACGCCGGCAGCACATGTCGCCGTCGTACGTTGCGGGGGAGCCCTGACTGGTGATATGGAGCTGCGCCCAAACTGTGCTAAGATTTTGAGTTTGTATGGCGCCTCTTGTGTGCCGACAGCAAACCTCGTAAACAATCGTGCCACGGCATAGTGCCCCCTTGCGCCTTCACGGGCTTGGGAAGCAACTGTTTGTGGCACGGGCGTTTAGGCCTGGTCTGGCAAAATCCAGTCAGGTCCAGAGACACCCCGATCAACCGTTCCGCAAGGCTCATTCCGTAGCAAAATTTTCGGTCTGAGAACCGGCGCGACGCAAGGAGTAAATAGTGATTCAGCAGGAGTCGCGACTGAAGGTCGCCGACAACACGGGTGCTAAGGAAATCCTTACCATTCGCGTTCTCGGTGGATCCGGCCGTCGCTACGCAGGCATCGGCGACGTCATCGTCGCCACCGTCAAGGATGCAATCCCGGGCGGCAACGTAAAGAAGGGCGACGTCGTCAAGGCTGTCATCGTCCGTACCAAGAAGGAACGCCGCCGTGCGGATGGTTCCTACATCAAGTTTGACGAGAACGCAGCCGTCATCTTGAAGAACGACGGTGACCCCCGCGGCACCCGTATCTTCGGACCGGTTGGTCGTGAACTCCGTGACAAGAAGTTCATGAAGATCGTTTCTCTGGCTCCGGAGGTGCTCTAGTCCATGGCTAAGATCAAGAAGGGTGACCTGGTTCAGGTCATCACTGGCGCCAAGGCTGAGCGCGGCGGCGACCGTGGCAAGCAGGGCAAGGTCCTGCGCGTGTTCCCGGACACCAACCGCGTGCTGGTTGAGGGTATCAACCGCGTTACCAAGCACACCAAGGTCGGTCAGTCGCAGCGCGGCACCAAGACCGGCGGTATCGAGGTCGTCGAGGCTCCGATCCACGTTTCCAACGTGGCTCTGGTTGACCCGTCCACCAAGAAGCCGACCCGCGTTGGTTTCCGCCTCGACACCGTAGAGAAGGACGGCGTTAAGAAGACCGTCCGCATCCGCGTGGCCAAGAGCTCCGGGAAGGACATCTAATGACTGAGACTCTCGAGACTCCGGCAACGAAGATCGTTCCTCGTCTGAAGACCAAGTACGCCGATTCCATCAAGAGCGCGCTTCTTGAGGAATTCAAGTACGAGAACGTGAACCAGGTTCCCCGTCTGGTCAAGGTTGTTGTGAACATGGGTGTTGGAGATGCCGCCAAGGACTCCAAGCTGATCGACGGCGCTGTCCGCGACCTCACCCAGATCACCGGCCAGAAGCCGCAGGTCACCAAGGCCCGCAAGTCGATCGCCCAGTTCAAGCTGCGCGAAGGCATGCCCATCGGTGCGCACGCTACCCTCCGTGGCGACCGCATGTGGGAATTCGTGGACCGCCTGGTCACCCTGGCCCTGCCCCGTATCCGCGACTTCCGCGGCCTCAGCGGCAAGCAGTTCGATGGCAACGGCAACTACACCTTCGGTCTGACCGAACAGGTTATGTTCCACGAAATCGACCAGGACAAGATCGACCGCGTCCGCGGTATGGACATCACGGTTGTGACCACCGCCAAGACCGACGACGAAGGCCGCGCGCTGCTCAAGGCGCTGGGTTTCCCGTTCAAGACCGAAGCTTAATTAACTACGTAAAAGGTCCGGCCGCTCTGATCCTCCGGGGACAGAACGGCGGAAACCGTTACGAGGAAGGGCAAGAGCCCAAATGACTATGACAGATCCTGTCGCAGATATGCTTACGCGCCTGCGTAACGCAAACTCGGCATACCACGACTCCGTGTCTATGCCTTACAGCAAGCTCAAGGCTCGCGTTGCTGACATCCTCAAGGCCGAAGGTTTCATCGCCGGCTGGAAGGAAGAGGACGCTGAAGTCGGCAAGAAGCTGACCCTCGAGCTCAAGTTCGGTCCGAACCGCGAGCGTTCCATCGCTGGCGTCCGCCGCATCTCCAAGCCGGGTCTCCGCGTTTACGCGAAGTCCACCAACCTGCCTCACGTGCTGGGTGGCCTGGGTATCGCAATCCTGTCCACCTCTTCCGGCCTCCTGACTGACAAGCAGGCCGGCAAGAAGGGCGTGGGCGGCGAAGTCCTCGCATACGTCTGGTAACGGGAAAGGAAGAGAATAATGTCACGTATTGGACGTCTCCCCATCACCGTTCCTGCCGGCGTTGAGGTCAAGGTTGACGGCTCTGTCGTCAGCGTCAAGGGTTCCAAGGGCGAACTGAGCCACACTGTGGCCAGCCCGATCGAGGTTGCCCTGGAAGACAACACCCTGACCGTTACCCGCCCGAACGACGAGCGCGCCTCCCGTTCGCTCCACGGCCTGACCCGCACCCTGATCGCCAACATGATCCAGGGCGTCACCGCAGGCTACGAGAAGAAGCTTGAAATCGTTGGTACCGGTTACCGCGTTCAGGCCAAGGGTTCTGACCTTGAGTTCGCTCTCGGCTTCAGTCACCCGGTCAACGTCTCGGCTCCGGCCGGCATCACCTTTGCAGTAGAGGGACCGACCAAGCTCTCTGTCTCAGGCATCAACAAGCAGCAGGTCGGCGAGGTTGCTGCCAACATTCGCAAGCTGCGCAAGCCTGACCCGTACAAGGGCAAGGGCATCCGCTACGCCGGCGAAGTCATCCGCCGCAAGGTCGGAAAGGCTGGTAAGTAACCATGGCCATCGCCATTAACAAGAAGCGTACGAACAAGAGCAAGTCTGCTTCCCGCAGCCGCCGCCAGCTTCGTATCCGCAAGCGCATCTCCGGTACGGCTGTACGTCCTCGCCTGGTCGTCAACCGTTCCGCACGCCACGTATTTGTCCAGGTTGTCGACGACACCATTGGCCAGACCGTAGCAAGCGCGTCCACTCTGGAAGCTGACCTTCGTGCATTCGATGGTGACAAGACCGCCAAGGCCAAGCGCGTTGGCGAGCTCGTTGCCGAGCGTGCCAAGGCTGCCGGCGTCGAGGCTGTTGTCTTCGACCGTGGTGGTAACAAGTACCACGGCCGGATCGCCGCCGTCGCTGACGGTGCACGCGAAGGTGGGCTGTCACTGTGACCGAAGCAAACAAGGAAAAGGACACTGTGTCTGCAGAAGAGAAGGCGACCGAAGCCGCAGCTGCTGAGACCACTGCCCCCGCCACCGAGGACCGCCGTGGTGGCGCCCGTCGCGGCGAGCGTGGCGACCGTGGCCAGGGCCGCGGCGACCGCGGTGGCCGTGGCGGCCGCGACGGCGGACGTGAAGCCGAGAAGAACCAGTTCGTAGAGCGCGTTGTTACCATCAACCGCGTTTCCAAGGTCGTCAAGGGTGGTCGTCGCTTCAGCTTCACCGCACTCGTCGTCGTTGGTGACGGTAACGGTCTGGTCGGCGTCGGCTACGGCAAGGCCAAGGAAGTTCCCGCTGCTATCGCCAAGGGCGTTGAAGAGGCCAAGAAGTCCTTCTTCCGCGTTCCCCGCGTTGGCAACACCATCCCGCACCGCGTTCAGGGTGAAGCGGCCGCTGGTGTCGTAATGCTGCGTCCGGCTTCCGCCGGTACCGGTGTTATCGCCGGTGGTCCGGTCCGTGCAGTACTGGAGTGCGTGGGCATCCACGACATCCTCTCCAAGTCGCTCGGTTCCTCCAACGCCATCAACATCGTTCACGCGACCGTTGATGCACTGAAGCGTCTCGAAGAGCCGGCATCTGTGGCAGCACGCCGCAACCTGCCGCTGGACGAGGTTGCTCCGGCCGCCCTGGTGCGTTCGCTGATGAACCAGAAGGCAGGTGTCTAAGTCATGGCGAAGAACCTGACTCCCTCCGACGCCAAGTTGGAGATCACCCAGATCAAGGGCGTCATTGGCGCCAAGCAGAACCAGCGCGACACCCTGCGGTCCCTCGGCCTGAAGCGGATCGGACACACCGTTGTCCGCACCGCCGACGCCGTGACCGTTGGAATGCTCAACACGGTTCCGCACCTCGTGAATGTTGAGGAGGCGAAGTAATGGCAGAGAAGAACACCGCCGAGACCGCTGCTGAGAAGCAGAGCGCTCTGAAGGTTCACCACCTGCGTCCCGCCCCCGGTGCCAAGACCGCCAAGACCCGTGTTGGTCGTGGTGAGGCTTCCAAGGGTAAGACCGCCGGTCGCGGTACCAAGGGTACGAAGGCCCGCTACCAGGTGAAGGCTGGCTTTGCCGGCGGCCAGCTGCCGCTGCACATGCGCCTGCCGAAGCTGCGCGGCTTCAAGAACCCGTTCCGGGTTGAGTTCCAGGTTGTGAACCTGGAGAAGCTCAACGAGCTGTTCCCGGAAGGTGGCACCGTCACCGTGGAGGACCTGGTTGCAAAGGGTGCTGTTCGCAAGAACCAGCCCGTGAAGGTGCTTGGCACCGGCGACATCACCGTCAAGGTTGACGTCACCGCCCACGCCTTCTCAGCCAGCGCTTCTGAGAAGATCGCTGCAGCCGGCGGCAGCACCACCGCGCTCTAGGGGATTTACTCCCGGAGCCGGTGGGCAATAGCCTGCTGCGCAAACTCCCGGCACGGGGGCCCAGGCCCCTGTGCCGGGAGTTTTTCCATACCCATTGGGTCGTCCGGATTGTTCGCATGCCGCAAACACCGGTTAGACTCGGTTGTTGGGTTTATAGACCTGCATCACGAGACTCATTAACTACTGAGGAGGACGCTTGCTAAGCGCATTCGGCCGGGCGTTTCGAACGCCTGATCTGCGACGCAAGTTGTTGTTCACGCTGGGAATCATCACAATCTTCCGCTTGGGAGCTTTCATCCCCTCGCCTGGTGTGAACTACCAGAATGTCCAGCAATGCTTGTCGACCGGGCAGACCCAGGGCGGGATCTACCAGCTCGTCAATCTTTTCAGCGGCGGTGCGTTGCTGCAGGTCTCCATCTTCGCCCTGGGAATCATGCCGTACATCACGGCGAGCATCATTGTGCAGCTGCTGCGTGTGGTCATCCCGCGTTTCCAGCAGCTCTATGAAGAGGGCGCCTCCGGGCAGTCCAAGCTCACGCAGTACACGCGGTATCTGACCATCGCCCTTGGCCTGCTGAACGCCACGACGCTGGTGTCGCTGGCGCGCTCCGGCCAGCTGTTGCCCGGCTGCAACCTGCCGATCATCCCGGACCAGAGTGTCATCACCACGATCCTCATCATCATCACGCTGACTGCCGGCACCGGCCTCATCATGTGGATGGGTGAGCTCGTGACTGAGAAGGGCGTCGGCAACGGCATGTCGCTGCTGATCTTCACGGCCATCGCTGCCGGCTTCCCCACCTCGCTGGGCGCCATCTGGTCCGCACAGGGTCCGGGCACGTTCTTCATCGTGCTGGCCATCGGCCTGCTCACCGTTGCCCTGGTGGTCTTCGTGGAGCAGTCCCAGCGCCGCATCCCAGTGCAGTACGCCAAGCGGATGATCGGACGCCGCACCGTGGGCGGCACCAGCACGTACATCCCCATCAAGGTGAACATGGCCGGCGTCATTCCCGTCATCTTTGCCTCCTCGATGCTCTACCTGCCGGCGCTGATCTCGCAGTTCAACCAGCCGAAGGCGGGGGAGACGATCCAGCCGTGGGTTGAGTGGATCAACAACAACCTGACCCGCGGGGACCACCCCATCTACATGGCGCTGTACTTCGCCATGATTGTGTTCTTTACCTACTTCTACGTCGCGATCACCTTCAACCCTGAAGAGGTCAGCGACAACATGAAGAAATACGGCGGCTTCATTCCGGGTATCCGTGCCGGCAAGCCGACCGCGGATTACCTGCAGTACGTCCTGTCGCGCATCACGCTGCCCGGCGCCATCTACCTTGGCTTCGTGGCACTGATCCCGCTGGTGGCGCTCGTGCTGATCAACGCAAACCAGAACTTCCCGTTCGGTGGCACCTCGATCCTGATCATGGTGGGCGTTGGCCTGGAAACCGTCAAGCAAATTGACGCGCAGCTACAGCAGCGTCACTACGAAGGGCTATTGCGATGACCAGAATGTTGATTATCGGACCACCGGGTTCGGGCAAGGGCACGCAGGCGGAACGCATCTCTGAACGCCTCGGCGTTGTTGCGATCTCCACCGGCGACATCTTCCGCGCCAACGTCAAGGGCGAGACGCCGCTCGGCGTCGAGGCCAAGAAGTACATGGACAACGGGGATTTCGTTCCGGACAGCGTGACCAACAAGATGGTGCGCGACCGCCTCAGCGAGGCCGACGTCGAAGACGGCTTCCTCCTGGACGGCTACCCGCGCACCACTGCCCAGGTTGACTACCTGGACCAGATCCTGGCCAACGGCGACCAGAAGCTGGACGTCGTCCTGCAGCTCACCGCCGATGACGAGGAACTCGTGCACCGCCTGCTGGGCCGCGCAAAGGAAACCGGCCGCAGTGACGACAATGAAGCCGTCATCCGCCACCGCCTGGACCTCTACCACGAGCAGACCGAGGCTGTTGTGGCCAAGTATGCCGAACGCGGCATCCTGACCCAGGTGGACGGCATCGGCCAGATCGACGAGGTCACCGACCGCGTGATGCAGGCCATCAAGGAAGCTCAGGCCGCCTGATATCAGTTCCAACGCTGCGAGGCTCCTCCCGGACCATTGGGGAGGGGCCTCCGGCTTTTAGCCCCGCAGTTTTTGGTCCCAGCCCGGCAGCTTGCCGGGCAGGGGCCCATTGAGAGGAAGCACCGCTGATGGCATTCGGCCAGCCACGGATTGAATACAAGACCAACGCCCAGATGCGCACCATGCATGAGGCCGGGCTCGTCCTGAGCCGCGCGCTCGACGCCGCCGTGGCCGCAGCAGCCCCGGGCGTCACGACCCGGCAGCTCGACGAGGTCTTCGCGGCGGTGCTGCTGGAAGCGGGCGCCAAGTCCAACTTCCTGGGCTACCATGGGTTCCCCGCCAGCATCTGCACGTCCGTCAACGAGGAAGTGGTGCACGGCATCCCGGGCGAGAAGGTCCTGCAGGACGGGGACATCATCTCCATCGACGGCGGCGCGATCGTCAACGGCTGGCACTCCGACTCCGCCCGGACCGTCATCGTGGGAACACCGGACCCGGAGGACCAGCGTCTCTCCGACGTCACCGAGGCCGCCATGTGGCACGGCATCGCCGGCCTGGCCAACGGCAAGTTCGTTGGCGACATCGGCGCGGCCATTGACGACTATGTCTCCTCGGTGCCGGGCAAGCCCCTCGGCATCCTCGAAGACTACGTCGGCCACGGCATCGGCTCGGAGATGCACATGGCCCCCGACGTGCTGAACTACCGCACCAGCCACCGCGGCCCGAAGATCCGGCCTGGCCTGTGCCTGGCGATCGAGCCGATGCTGGTGCGGGGCGGCATCGAGACGGCGGTTCTGGAGGACGACTGGACAGTGGTCACCACCGACGGCAAGCGCTCATGCCAGTGGGAGCACTCTGTGGCCGTGCACGAGAAGGGCATCTGGGTCCTCTCGGCGCCTGACGGTGGCGCCGAGAAGCTCGCGCCCCTCGGCGTGGTGCCGGTCCCGATCCCCAACTGACGACGCTCATCTAACGCTGCGACGCGCTGAATCCCTGGCGACACCGGAATTCCCGTGTCGCCAGGGATTTTGCGCGTCACGGAGAACTTTCTGCATCCCAATGTTGGGGTACCGGGGCAGAATGGGGCCATGGAAGCGACTGAGGAGAGCCGGGCGCAGGGCAAGATCACCGACGTGCCCGGGATCCGGGTGGGACACCAGCAGAAGTCCGACGGCGGGTGGCTGAGCGGCGTGACCGTGGTCCTGCCCCCTGCGGGGACAGTGGGTTCGGTGGACGTGCGCGGGGGAGGGCCCGGCACCCATGAGACCGACGCGCTCGACCCCACGACGCTGGTGTCCACGGTGGACGCCGTGGTCCTTACCGGTGGCAGCGCCTACGGGCTGGTGACCGCGCACGGCGCCCAGCGCTGGTGCGAGGAGCAGGGCCGGGGCTTCGCCGTCACTGGCGGGGTGGTGCCCATCGTTCCCGCCGCCGCCATCTTCGACCTCGGCCGCGGCGGCGACTTCAACGCCCGCCCGGACGCGGAGATGGGTTACGCGGCAGCCGCAGTGGCCGGCTCACAGGCGGAGGGGCACGAGGTCGAATGCGGCAGCGTGGGGGCCGGCACCGGAGCGGTCATGGGACGCGGGAAGTATAAAGGGGGAGTCGGGACAGCATCCGTCACCCTGGAGAACGGGGTGGTGGTCGGGGCGCTGGCTGTAGTGAACGCCGTGGGCCTGCCGCTGGTTGGGCCTGCTGAAACCCAGACCGGAGATTTCGCCGCGTTCAATCAGCGGGATCTATCCGCCCCGACCTTCAACACAACCCTGGTGGTCGTCGCCACGGACGCGGTGCTGGATGCGGCCGAGGGCAAGCGCACCGCCTCGGCTGCGCATGCCGGCCTGGCCCGGGCGCTGAATCCGAGCCACACCCTGGCCGACGGGGACACGGTGTTCTGCCTCGCTACCGGAGCCCGGGAGCTGGACAGGAGTACGGAAGCCGCCCGGCAGATAAGTCTCATTACCCTGCAGAGTGCGGCAGCCGACGTCGTACGTTTGGCCATCCTGGACGGGGTCAGCAGCGCGCAGCCGGTGACGACTCCTGCGGGCGAATTTGGTGCATACCCGGGCAATGTGCGCTAACATGGCTGGATTTAACTTTCCGGGCTGAATGCCGTAGAGTTGCATGTTGGTTGTCTGCCCTGCCACGCCCAATTGCGGGCCGGAGGGCGACGGTCAATCAAATCAAAAACGTCCGCAGTAATGTCCGGCGCCTGCCGGAGGTCTGCGGCAAACAACAGTTAGCGGAGGATATGGCCAAGAAGGACGGGGTCATTGAGATCGAGGGCGTAGTGACTGAGGCGCTGCCCAACGCGATGTTTCGTGTTGAGCTCACCAACAAGCACGTCGTCCTGGCACACATCTCTGGAAAGATGCGCCAGCACTACATCAGGATTCTCCCTGAGGACCGCGTAGTGGTGGAGCTGAGCCCTTACGACCTGACACGTGGTCGTATCGTCTACCGCTACAAGTAAACGTTGGACGGCCAGGGCAGCAGCCTGAGGCCGGTTCATCGGACCAACTGCTATCACGCAAAGGAACGCCATGAAGGTCAAGCCGAGCGTCAAGCAGATCTGCGAAAAGTGCAAAGTGATCCGCCGTAACGGCCGGGTCATGGTGATCTGCGAGAACCCGCGCCACAAGCAGCGCCAGGGCTAATTCCCTTTCGGGAACCCCTGGGTTGCTAACCCACGCAAGTAAATAAAGGCAGCACAAGCTGAACTGGGACGTATGGGCCTGGACAGCTAACCCCCGGTCGGAGGCTGGGGCCGCACTGAAAGTGCGGGTGTACTGCCTACGACCTCCGGTTTATCAAGGAGTACCGCCACTATGGCTCGTCTCGCTGGCGTAGACATTCCCCGCGAAAAGCGGCTGGAAATTGCGCTTACTTACATCTACGGCGTGGGCAAGACCCGTGCACACGAAACCCTGGCTGCCACCGGCATCAGCGCTGACGTTCGGGTCAAGGACCTGACGGACGCGCAGCTGGTCGAGCTGCGTGACTACATTGAAGGCAACTACAAGGTTGAGGGTGACCTTCGCCGCGAAGTGGCAGCAGACATCCGCCGCAAGGTTGAGATCGGCAGCTACGAAGGCCTGCGTCACCGCAAGGGCCTGCCCGTACGCGGTCAGCGTACGAAGACCAACGCTCGTACCCGCAAGGGCCCGAAGCGCACCGTCGCCGGCAAGAAGAAGGCCCGCTAAACACATTTGCCTCTTGGCAAATGTGGGATCAGCAAGGCCTTCCCCCAAATAACTTTCTGTAGGAGAAGAAATGCCCCCGAAGACTCGTGGCGCGGTTCGCAAGCCGCGTAAGAAGGACAAGAAGAATATCGCGCTTGGCCAGGCGCACATCAAGAGCACGTTCAACAACACCATCGTGTCCATCACGGACCCGACCGGTGCTGTGATCTCCTGGGCTTCCGCCGGTGAGGTTGGATTCAAGGGCTCCCGTAAGTCCACCCCGTTCGCTGCGCAGATGGCTGCCGAAGCTGCCGCCAAGCGTGCACAGGAGCACGGCCTGAAGAAGGTTGACGTGTTCGTCAAGGGACCGGGTTCCGGACGCGAAACCGCGATCCGTTCGCTGCAGGCTGCCGGCCTCGAGGTTGGCTCCATCCAGGACGTCACCCCCGCCGCCCACAACGGCTGCCGTCCGCCGAAGCGCCGCCGCGTCTAAGTACTTTTCGCAGCTTGGAGCTTGCCCGGACCCGTTTCGGGTCCGGGCAAGCCCAGCGCGTTAAGTCCTCAGACCGATTTTCCACCACCTGTGTTGCGTCATATAGCGGATGCTCGCCGAAAGGAAACCTAAGTGCTCATTGCACAGCGCCCCACCCTCTCCGAAGAGGTCGTCTCCGAAAACCGCTCCCGTTTCATCATTGAACCGCTGGAGCCGGGCTTCGGATACACCCTCGGAAACTCCCTCCGCCGTACCCTGCTCTCCTCCATCCCCGGTGCCGCTGTAACCAGCATCCGGATCGATGGCGTGCTGCACGAGTTCACGACGGTTCCGGGTGTCAAGGAAGATGTCACCGAGATCATCCTCAACATCAAGAACCTGTCCGTGTCCTCCGAGCACGACGAGCCGGTTGTTGCTTACCTGCGCAAGCAGGGCCCCGGAGTCGTCACCGCCGCGGACATCGCTCCGCCGGCCGGCGTCGAGTTCCACAACCCGGATCTGCACATTGCCACGCTGAACTCGAAGGGCAAGTTCGAACTCGAACTGACCATCGAGCGCGGCCGCGGCTACGTTTCGGCAGCTCAGAACAAGTCCGGCGACGCAGAGATCGGCCGTATTCCGGTCGACTCCATCTACTCGCCGGTGCTGAAGGTTACTTTCCGCGTGGAAGCCACCCGTGTTGAGCAGCGCACCGACTTCGACAAGCTGATTGTCGACGTCGAGACCAAGCAGGCCATCGCCCCGCGCGATGCCGTTGCTTCCGCTGGCACCACCCTGGTGGAACTGTTCGGTCTGGCCCGCGAGCTGAACACCGCAGCTGAGGGTATCGAAATCGGCCCGTCGCCGACGGATGCTGCCCTGGCAGCAGACATGGCTCTGCCGATCGAGGATCTGGACCTCACCGTCCGTTCCTACAACTGCCTCAAGCGTGAGGGCATCCACACCGTGGGTGAACTCGTTGCCCGCTCCGAGGCTGACCTGATGGACATCCGCAACTTCGGTGCGAAGTCCATCGATGAGGTCAAGGCAAAGCTGGTTGAACTGGGCCTGTCCCTGAAGGACTCCCCTCCCGGTTTCGACCTCGCTGCCCGCGCCGCAGCCATCGAAGAGGACGACGCCGCGTTCAGCGACGACGAGCTCTAACAAGCAGATCTTGGCCGAGGGGCTGGCCCGCACCGCGTTGTGCGCAGCCTCCCGGCTTCCATATGAGGAGAAACAATTATGCCTACCCCCACTAAGGGTCCGCGCCTCGGAGGCGGCCCGGCTCACGAGCGCCTGATGCTCGCGAACCTGGCTTCCGCACTGTTCGAGCACAAGCGGATCACCACCACGGTCACCAAGGCCAAGCGCCTGAAGCCGTACGCAGAGCGCCTGGTCACCTTCGCCAAGCGTGGCGACCTCGCTTCCCGCCGCCGCGTTCTCGGCCTGATCAGCAACAAGGGCGTCGTCCACGAGCTGTTCACCGACATCGCCCAGGCTGTGGAGAACCGCAACGGCGGCTACACCCGCATCACCAAGATCGGCAACCGTAAGGGCGACAACGCTCCCATGGCTGTCATCGAGCTGGTTCTGGAGCCCGTTTCCGCCAAGCAGGCTGTTGTAGCCGAGGCCACCCAGGCCGCCGCTGCTGCTGCTCCGGCTGCTGAGGAAGCTCCCGAGGCAGAGGTCACCGAGACCGAAGCTGCTGAGACCGAAGCTGCAACCGAAGAGGCTCCTGCCGCTGAGGAAGCTCCGGCTGAAGAGGCTCCGGCCGAGGAAGCTGCTGCTGAAGAGGCTCCTGCCGACGAGGCCAAGGACGCGAAGTAATTCGCTAAATCCTTCGCATAGACTTGAGTCTATGACCCACCAAAAACCCGCTGCCCCCGTATTGGGGGGCGGCGGGTTTTTGCGTATCCGGCTGGATCTCGCGTACGACGGCGGCCCGTTCAGCGGGTGGGCAGTGCAGCCCGGTTTGCCGACCGTTCAGGGAGTTCTGGAGGAGGCGCTGGAGCTGCTGCTCCGCCGTCCGGTACGTGTCACGGTGGCCGGGCGCACCGACGCCGGCGTGCACGCCCGCGGCCAGGTGGTACACCTCGACCTCACGGAAGCCGAGTGGCTGGGACTGAGCCGGGGTGCGGCAATTGATCCCGCCGTCGCCCTTCTGCGCCGCCTGCGGGGTACGCTTAGCCGGGGGCTGGGGGACCAGACCGGCGCGATCGTGGTGCACCACGCGGCTGTTGCGCCCGAGGGTTTCGATGCGCGCTTCTCAGCCCTGTGGCGCCGCTACAGCTACCGCATCGCTGATGGTCTGGAGAAGTGGGATCCGCTCAGCCGCTACGACACTCTGTGGCACAAGGATCCGCTGGACGTGGACCTGCTGAACGAGGGTTCCGCGCAGCTGCTGGGCCTGCACAACTTCCTGTCTTTCTGCAAACCGCGGGAGGGCTCCACCACCGTCCGTGAACTGCAGCGTTTCGAGTTTTCCCGCGGTCAGGACGGCGTCATCGTTGCCACCGTCCAGGCCGATGCCTTCTGCCACAACATGGTGCGGGCGCTGGTGGGGTCGGCCCTGTACGTGGGGGAGGGGCAGGAGCGTCCGGAGTGGCTGCACGAGCGGCTGCTGGCGAGGAAGCGCGACGCCCGGTCCGTCCTGGCCGCGCCCCACCCGCTGGTCCTGGAGGAAGTGGCATATCCGTCCGACGGCGAACTGCTGGCCAGGGCAGAACTCACGCGGGCGCTGCGAGAGTAACGCCCGGTCCGCGACCTTGTGTTGCAGGACGTGAGGGTGGTCCCTCGTTTACGCGTATCCGGCTAGTAGGCTGGGACGCAGTCTTAAGTCATGCGGTCCTTACAGGGGGTAAGGGATGAATGATCGTCGCGTTGTTGTGGTCATCGAGCGGGATGCGGAAGTCCGCTCGCTGCTGGAGGCCACGCTCGGGGAAGCCGGTTTCGAGGTGCATTGCGCTGCCACCGGTGACGCCGGGATTGCTTTGGTGCGCGCAAAGCAGCCTGACACTGTCACGCTGGACCTGGTGCTTCCCGGCATGGGCGGCTACGAGGTGCTGCGGCGCATCCGGGAATTCAGCCACACCTACATCCTGGTGGTCACAGCGCGGAACGACCTTGGGACGACGCTCCGGGCCTTCGACGCCGGGGCTGACGATTACATGGTCAAGCCCATCCGGCCCCGGGAACTCCGCGTCCGCGTTGACGGAATGCTTCGCCGGCCCCGGGAGCTGACGGTTCCTCCCATCGTGACGCCGCGGGAACCGCCCCTGGTTTCCCCACGGCTCCGGGCTTCACGGCCGGTGCCCCGGGCCCAGCCGGTGCGGACAGAGCCCCGGCCGAGTCCAAGGTTGGGGCCGCGCCCACAGCCGGTCCCTTCGTCGAGCGTACTGGCCGGCCTTCCAGTGGCCCAGGACCCGTCAGTGGCGAAAGCCTATGAGCACAAGGGGCTGGCGATCGACTGTGCAGCGCGCGCCGCAACCCTCGGCGGCCGTGCCCTGCAGCTGACCCGCACCGAGTTCGACCTTCTGTACATCCTGCTGCAGCGCGGCAGTGGCATAGTCACCAAGGCGGAACTCGCCGGGCTTCTAGGCCTCGTGAAGCGGGAAGCCGGCAGCCCGGACAGCCCCGGTGGCGGGACGCGGGACCCCGGCCGAATCGTCGAAACGCACATTGGTAACCTCCGCCGCAAGCTCGGCGACGACGCCCGTCGCCCCCGCTGGCTAAAGACGGTCCGCGGCGCAGGGTACACCTTGGCGTAGGGGCTGGCGGCGCGTCCCTGCAAACGGGGGACACGCCGGGGAGGTTACAAGAAAATAACAAGGCAGCGGGCGCACCTTTAATGCATGAAATCACTTACGAGCGACGACGTCGTTGCAGTCCGTGGCGTTCTGACCGATACGCATCCGGTTGATTTCTATGCGCTTGGCGTCGCGGGGGCGATTGACCGTTTGGCCATCCCGCTGCGCGAACGCGGGATCACCGTGCACCTCGAGGCGCCCCATCACGGCATGGAAGTGGACAGGAAGTCTGCCACGCTGCTCTACCGGGCGGCGCAGGAGCTCCTCAGCAACATCCATAAGTACGCCGAGGCGTCTACCGTGACCGTTCGGCTTTGGTGCGTCTGCCGCTCAGGTGACAACCACGCTATCCAGCTCCGCGTGACCGACGACGGGGCCGGCTTCGATGTCGAGGCCGCAACCCACGGCAGGCATTCGGGTATGGGGCTGCGGCTCATGCGCCTGGCTGTAACTTCCGCGGACGGTCAGCTGGCAATGGAGTCGTCCCCGGCGGGAACATCCGTCACCGTGACCCTGCCGCTGGACTAGGGCGGATTGTCCCTTATCTCCGTTCTACGCTGCAGCGGATCGTGACCTAAGAGGCCATGGACCCGCCGGCATGGGTGGTTCCAAGTCATCGGGAGCCAGCAGTTCGTCGAGAATCACCGTGCGCTCGACGGCGCTAATGTCGTTGGGCGCTTTGGACGGGTCGAGGCCCTGGCTGCCGACCTGGTCCGAGTGGCCCTTGAGCCCGTTCAGGCTATCGAGATCGTCTGGCGTATGTGGAGGGCCGAGCGAGTCGGGCGGCTCCGGCTGGCGGAGCGGTGCGTCGAACCATTCCGGACCTTCGGAACATAGCAGCGACTCTGGCAAGTCGTGGCCGAGTGGCAGGTCGAGCGAGTCCGGTGATTCTGACCACTCGGGCGGCTCTGGCCCGGCTTGGCCTGGCGGGGCGTCGAACGAGTCCGGGGACTCTAGCCACTCGGGCGGTTTGGGCAAGTCGTGGCCAGGTGGCGCGCCGAACCAGTCGGGCGGTTCCGGCTCGGACAAGGCGGGACCTGGTGGCAGTTCCGGGCCGTCTTGGCTGGGTGGCGCGTCGGACCAGCCCGGCTGAAAGTTGTCCGGCGCAAAGTTGTCTGGCACAAAGTTGTCCGGCCAGGTGGGTGGTTCCCAGTCCTGGTGTTCGGCCGGGTAGTGACGTCCGGATGGGGAGATCCAGCCGGGCGGGCTCTCCCGGGTGGCGCCGACCGGTCTCCACGCGGTGGCGTGTTTGAGGCGGTGGTGTTTGGGGCAGGGTTGGCCGAGGTTGGTGACGCCGGTGCCGCCGCCGTCGGCCCAGGCGAGGATGTGGTCGGCGTCGTTGTCGAGGGAGTGGTTGTTGCAGCCCGGGAAGGTGCATTTGGCGTCCCTGAGGCGTATCCATTGGCGCATGGGTTTGGTGAGCCGGTAGCTGGTGCGGCCGATCTCCAGTGGCGCCCCGTCGCGGGGGTCGGTGAGGACCCGGAAGAAGGATGTTGCGCCGTTGGCGACGAGCCGGCGGGCCATGGAGGCCGGGATCGGCCCGTACCCGTCGAGTGTGGCCGGTTCCTCGGTGTGTCCCAGGAGCGAGAACACCGGAACCATGACCAGGACCTGCGCCTGCGGGGACGGCCCGTCACCGGCCGTCATCTCGCCGGCCGGGAAGGAACCTCCGGGGAAGGAGCTTCCTTGCCCGGAACCAGCTGCCCCACCGGTAATCCCCGGGGCCGGACGGAGCAGCGAGGTGGAAAAGACGTCGGCCCGGAGCTGGGTGAGGGTGCGGGTTTCGTGGAGCCCTTGAAGACCGCGTGCGATGGCGGTGGTGCGGTTCCAGATCCCGGCGGCCTGGTCCGCGGGCAGGAACGCCGAGATCCACGCCATGCCGTCCCGGTCCGGGGAGTACTCCAGCCGCCGGTCCTTCACGTTCCTGGAGTGCCGTTTTTCGATGCTGTCCTGATGGTGCCGTTCCCGCCAATACCGTGCCTTGGCCCGGAACCTCGCCGGTGCCAGTTCCCCGGCCGGACAGCCCCGCGCCGCGTTGGGAGCGCCCGGGTCCAGGAAGTGGGCCTCAAACGCTGCGGCCGCTTCCGGTGACAGCCCGTCGGTTTCGTCGCACATGATGCGCCCGTGCTGCCAGGAAAACGTTCCTGCCCCCATCGCAGCCAGCGTCAACGGCAGATCCCTGCTTAGCCTCGCGGACTCGGCCAAAAAGCGCGCCGCAGCCCCTTCGCTCACCGTCAGGGCACACGCCACCGACGCGGTCACCGACATCTCCCGGGCCGCGCTGGCGGACAGGCGCTCATCCGGCGCCGCCATCGCCGCCTCCGCGGCAGCGAACCCGGTCCCGAGGTGCACCTTCACGGCCGCAAGCCGGGCTTCCATCCCGGCCGCCTCCGTCAGACCAGCCAGGAACACATCCGACCGCACCTGCAGCGGATCCGCGTGATCCTGCAACGGATCCGTACCCGCCAAGGCCGGGTCAGCGGTCCTGCGGAGCTCAGCAGCCAGCGCCAAAGCAGAGGCCCCAAGAGCCTCCAACGCCTCCGCAGCAGCCGCACTGTTGTCCATGAGGAGAGCATGCCACTGGCCTACAACGAAAACGACGGGGTCCCGAGCCTATGTGGAAAACCCGGTTGTGGAAAACCCAGTTGTGGAAAACCGAGGCGTGGAAAACCCCTCAACCGACGTTTACCGCGTCAGGACTCCGCTGACCCTTCGGCCGGCAGCGTGAGGGTGAAGGTGGTGCCTACGCCGGGTTTGCTGTCGCAGGAAATGTCGCCGCCGTGCCGCTCCACGATGGTCTTGGTGATGGACAAACCGAGCCCGACCCCGGGAATAGCAGCCTGGCGCGCCGCCTGGCTGCGGAAGAACCGGGTGAAGATGCGCGACGTTTCCTCCTCGCTGATCCCCATGCCCGTGTCCTGGACCTTCAGCTGCACCCACGAGTCACGGCGCCGGGCACTCACGGTGACCTTGCCGCCGTCGGGAGAGTATTTGATGGCATTGGAGACCAGGTTGTCCAGGGCCTGGCTGATGCGGAGGGGATCGGCGTGAGCCCACAGGGGAGCTGGGACGTCCGTGGCAAGGGAGACGTTGCTGGCGTCGGCCTGGGCCTGGACGGAGCCGATGCTGTTTTCGATCAGGCCGGCGAGGTCCGTCCGGCGGGGATGCACGGCCAGGACTGCGGACGCCGACACCAGAAGCTCGGAGACCAGGGAAAGCAGCCGTTCGGCATTACGCTGCACAACTTCCAGGCGGTGTACGGATTCGGGGGACAGGGCCTCCGCTTCGTCCAGCACCAGGTCCACGTTGCCCACCAATGACATCAGCGGGCTGCGGAATTCGTGGGAAACGTTGGAGATCAGCTCCTCCTTGGCGGAGAGCGCCTCCACCAACCCAGTGACATCACTGAAGACGATGACCGCCCCGCTGAACCCGCCGTCGTCGTTCTTGATGATCCGTGCAGCAGTGGCGACGGCCCGCTGCGAAGCACCCTCGCCCAGCCACACCAGATAGTCCGCGAAAGTCTCGCCGGCAATGGCGCGGCGGATGGGGCGCTTGTCCAGGGGGAGCGGGGTCACACGGTCCTGGCCGAACATGAGCTGCTCGGCTTCCCTTGGCTGCTCCACGCCCGGAGGGGCTGCTGCCTGCCTGAAGGCTTTCTGCTGGTCGTTAACCAGCACCTTCTGTCCGTCGGCATCCACCGCCACTATGCCGACGTCGGTGGTGTCCAGAATGGTCTTGAGCAGCCGTTCGCGGTTCCTGCTTTCCCCGAGCAGTTCGCGGAGCTCGGCGTCCTTCTGCTCCAGTCTTTGGCGCTGCAACCGCACATTCGCGCTGGCAAATCTGATGGCCACCGAGACGGCCACCATCATTAGCGGCAGCAGAATTGCCGTGGCAATGTCCGAAGGTGAAATGTTGGGAAACTTTTGCAGAAGAGTGGGAATGCCGATGAGGAGCGGGCCGAAAAAGCTCAGGAATATGGTGGTTCGCGGGAAGGTGTCGGAGCTGGAAAGCCAGATCACCGGAAATATCGCCAGAACTCCGAGTCCGGCCACGGCTGGAACGGCGCCGTTGCGGGCGAGCCCGATGATCACGAGATCGAGTATTGGAATAACCAGGTAGGCGTTGGGCGGCAGCCGTTCCCAGGGAACCAGAAAGCAGCCGAGAAACGTGGCAACCATCATGACGATGGCGGCGATAAACACGCTGCTCTGGATCAGGGTGGGCCACACTGCGGGGGCGGCGATTGCCAGCGCGGCGAGAATAACCGTTACTGGGAGCTGGCAGAGCGCCACCTGGACCCGGGGCTTTAGGCGGCGGAAGAATTGGTCCGTGTCGCGGACCAGCACCTGCTCACCCAACGCGGCCGCGCCCGGTACCCGGCTGCACTTCAGAATTCCAGGACCACTCGTGGTTAAACGAACACATGAAGCCCATTATGCACAGCTATTCTTCGGTATTTGGAGGGGACGGCACCACTCACCGGTGTGCGACTAAAAGATATGGGCAATTTTCGCTCTTTGGGGGCTTCTACGTTGTAGCGTAGGTAATCTGGTAACGCTTACCGCATTGCGCTGGGCTGTGCGGTGGTTTTACCTGGATATGAGGTAGTGGTGGGTGATCTTGGTGGCGCCGGGGTTATCGAGGACGACGTTGATGTCCGGAATCTCCTCGACGCGGTTTTGCAGCAGGCAGGTTTTGAAGTGCACTCGGCCGGCACCGGCCGTGACGGGGTCGACGTCGCAAGGCAGCGCCAGGCAAACGTAATAACGCTCGACGTCGGTCTTCCGGACATTGACGGTTTTGAGGTCCTTCGCCGCATCCGGCAGTTCAGCGACGCCTACGTCGTGATGCTCACCGGCCGGAATGACGAGCTGGACACGATTACGGCGCTTCAGGGCGGCGCCGACGACTATATCGTCAAGCCCTTCCGGCCGCGTGAACTGCGTGCCCGCATCTCGGCCATGCTGCGCCGGCCCCGGGTGGCTTCGAGTGGTGCCGGTGAGACGACTGCGCCTGCGGCGGAGCCGGCGGCCGGCGGTTCTTCAGGGCCGGGCGGTGCCCGCAGAAGCACGGTGCTGCAGCACAACGGGCTGGCGCTGGATACGGAAACCCGGACCGTGGCACTGCGCGGCACGCCGCTCGGGCTGACCCGGAGCGAATTCGACCTGCTGCACGAGCTGCTGAGGGGAACGGGCGCCGTCCGGACGCGGGCCGACCTGGTTCGTGTGGTGCGGGGCGAGTACTACCGCGAGGACACCTACATCAGTGAAGCGGACGAGCGGGCCGTGGAAGTCCACATCGGAAACCTGCGCCGCAAGCTTCGCGAGGACCCGCAGGATCCCCGCTGGCTGGTCACGGTGCGCGGCGTCGGCTACCGGCTGGCACCGAAGCGGGCGGAGTAGGGTATGGGGCGGAGGCTTAGGCCTCCGGGCGTGCCGCTACAGGCTTCAGGCCTCCGGCGGCAGGTAGCCCTGCTTCAGGCCGCAGACGGTTTGTTCGCCGGTCAACGCCACGAATGGCAGCAGCCGGCGTACAGCGGACAGGTCGCCGTTCTTGACGAGGCGTTCCAGGTTCACCGCCAGCTGCGCCAGCCGTGAGGCTCCCACCATCAGGGCGGAGTTCTTCAGGCTGAGCACGGCGTCCATGGCGGCGTCGGCGTCGTCATCTGCGATCGACGCTTCAAGGTAGGTCCGGCGCTTGTTCCAAATTTTGATGTAGTCCCTGGCGAAGTTGTGCGCTATGCCGGTGCTGCCCATGTCTTCTTCGAGCTCGCGAAGGACGTCAAGATCCAGTACGGGCAAGGTGGCACTCTCCGATTCGTTGTGATGCATGCCACCTGGCCCCGCGGACGCCGGTGAACAGACGCCGTTGGCGCTGCTGTCGGCTGCTTCGGAACCTGGGAGGGACATGACTTAAGGCTACTTTCTCAGGTTGGGAAAACCCTGATTGAGCTTGGATCCTGTGGAAACCCTGCGGGTACCTTGTGTTGGGGTAAATCCCGCGGAAGCCCGCAGTTTACTGGTTCGCAAAGGTCTCGATGGTGTTGATTACGGCCGGGCCCAGGATGGCAATGAAGAGGACCGGGAAGATGAAGAACAGCAGCGGGAACAGGATCATCACCGGCAGCTTCATGGCCTTCTCCTCGGCGCGTTGGCGGCGCTTGACGCGCATGACCTTGGCCTGGACGCGGAGCACCCGGCTGATGGCGATGCCGTAGGTGTCCGCCTGCACCACGGCCTGGACGAAGCTGCGCAGTTCGGGGATATTGGTGCGCTCGGCCAGGGCGACATAGGACTCACGGCGGCTCCGGCCCACCTGCATGTCCTGCAGGGTCCGGACGAGTTCCTCGGCCAGCGGACCTTTGCCGTTCTCGCCGGCGCGGGCCATGGCTCCTTCGAAACCGAGGCCTGCCTCGACGGAAATCAGCATCTGGTCGAGGGTGTTGGCGAGTTCCAGCTGCATGGCCTTTTGCCGTTCCTGGCCCTTGCTATAGAGCATCAGGTCCGGAATGAAGTAGCCCAGGAACAGGACGAAGATGCCCACGAGCTTCATGATCGGCGTCGTTCCAATGGAACTGATGTACAGCCCCAGGAGGCCGCCGACCAAACCCAGTGCCGGCTTGGTTGCGAGCAGGCGCCCAAGCGGCATCGACGTCGGGCGGCCCGCCAGGGCCAACAGCCTGTCGAGCTTGTGCACGTAGCCGGCCGGTGTGAGGCGGTAGCCGATCTTTTCGATGAGGCCGCTGTTCGGCTTTTTCTCCACCTCGGCGCGGTGCAGGCCGCGGGTCAGGATGTCCCGCGTGTGGGCCAGCGCCTTCCGGTCAACGGATAGGAAGGACCATGCCAGGTACGCGAGGGGGAGGCAGATAAGAAGCAGCGCTAAGAAAATCAGGGGATCCACAGTGGCCTCAGAATTTCAGATCGATGATTTTGCGCATCCACAGACCGCCAATGGTCATGAGGATGACGGATGCCACGATCATGATCCAGCCGAGCGGGTTGCTGAACATCTTGTTCATGTACCCCGGGTTGACCAGCGAGAGCATGACCACGATGCCGATGGGGAGAGCCATGAGGATGTACGCGGAGAACTTGCCCTCAGCGGCCAGCGACTTGATGTGGCCCTTGATCTCGCTGCGTTCGCGGATGGTCTCGTTCACCTGGTCGAGTACCTCGGCAAGGTTTCCGCCCACTTCACGGTTGATCTGGATGGCCTGGGAAATCCAGACGAAGTCCTCATTCTTCATGCGGTCGGCAGTGTCGTTGAGGGACACGAGCAGGTCGCGTCCCAGGCTGGTTTCGGAGACGATGCGGCGCATTTCTTCCGACGTCGGAGCCTGAGACTCGGTGGCGGCGGCGTCGATTGCCCGCAGGATACTGTGGCCTGCCCGGAGGCTCCCGGACAGCAGCTGCAGGGTGTCGCCGAGCTGCTCATCGAACTTTGTCCGCCGCTTGCCGGCGAGAAAGCCCAGCACGAGGTGGCCGACGAAGGGTGCGGCGATGACCAGCAGAATGGCCAGCAGCGGTCCGGCGACGACGAGCCCGATCAGGGCGCCGACGAAGGCGCCCAGCATGACCAGCAGGATGAACTCAGCCTGGCTGAGCCGGAGGCCGGCGTTCTCCAGGCTTTCACGGTTGAAGTAGCGGACGTTCCTCTTGGAGAGGACGCGGTCGATGGACTGGACAGCACTGCCGGCGAACCGGGTGAGCTGAGAGTCCGCTTCCGTACGGAAAGGACGACGCCGGTCAAGCGGCACTGTGGGAGTGCGCGGAATGAGCACCGCCACGCCGCCCAGCAGCACAGAAGCAACCACAAGGATGACTCCAAATGTCACGAGCATCAGAGTCAGTACCTTTCCGGTGAAGCTGGAGCTGCTCCGAAGACGCCAGCCGAGACGTGAATGCCGAGGTCTTCAAAGCGGTCGATAAAGCGCGGTCGAATGCCGGTCGGGACAGGCTTGCCAAGGAACTTGCCGCTCTGGTCAACGCCGGCCGAGTAGTCGAAGACGAAGGCATCCTGGAGCGTGACGATATCGCCCTCCATGCCCTGCACCTCAGTGACATGGGTAATGCGCCGGGAGCCGTCGCGGAGACGTGAGATCTGGACAATGAGGTTCACCGCGGAAGCGATTTGCTCGCGGATTGCGCGCAGCGGCAGGTCCATTCCCGCCATGAGGACCAGAGTCTCCAGGCGGGCAATGGCATCGCGGGGGGAGTTGGAGTGCACGGTGGACAGCGAACCGTCGTGGCCGGTGTTCATGGCCTGCAGCATGTCCAGGGATTCCCCGCCACGGACTTCACCCACCACAATCCGGTCCGGGCGCATACGCAGTGAGTTCCGGAGCAGTTCGCGGATGGTCACCTCGCCTTTTCCTTCCGTGTTTGGGGGTCGGCTTTCCAGCCGGACAACATGTTCCTGCTGGATCTGGAGTTCCACGGCGTCCTCGATGGTCACGATGCGCTCGTTGGCCGGCAGGAAGGACGACAGGACGTTGAGTAGAGTCGTCTTACCGGTGCCCGTGCCGCCGGACACGATGATGTTGAGCTTCGCCTTGACGCAGGCGTTGAGCAGCTCGGCCATTTCCGGGGTGAGCGTGCCGAAGTCGATCAGGTTCTGGACCGTGAGCGGCACCTTGCTGAACTTACGGATGGTCAGCGAGGAACCGCCGACGGCGAGGGGAGGGATGACTGCGTTGACACGTGAGCCGTCCTCCAACCGGGCATCGACCAGCGGGGATGATTCGTCAATGCGGCGGCCCACCTTGGACACGATGCGCTCGATAACCTTCCTCAGGTGCTCCTCCGAGCTGAACCGCGAATCCGTCAGCGTGAGGTTGCCCTTGCGCTCCACGTAGATCTGGTCCATCCGGTTCACCATGATTTCGGTGACGGCCGGATCGTCGAGGAGCCGCTGGAGCGGACCGTAGCCGAGCACATCGTCCGCCACGTCTGCCACCAGGCGCGTCCGCTCATCCGGAGTAAGCGGCACTTGTTCGGCATCGATGATGCGGATGAGTTCGTCACGCGCGGTCCGGCGGAGTTCCTGTTCGGTGAGCGTCGAGTCATTGAACCGCGCACCCATCCGCTCGAAGAGTGCCGTGGCGGCACGCTGCTTGAGGGCAGCAAAAACGTCAACCGGCTGCTGGGTCTTCGCTTTGAAGGGCTCCGCCTGTCCTGCGCTGGTCGGCTGCACCGGTGCTGCCTGCACCGTCTGGCGGCGGCCCGTTGCTGGAGGCAGTAGAGCCGTAGGCGTGGACAGAGCATGCTCCGTCCCAGCGTCTCGGACCGGTGCCGTCACCGTAGCGGGTGCCGGCTGTGCCTGAGCCGCTGCCTGGGCGGCTGCCGCTTCGGCGGCACGCCGTGCTGCACGCGTCTGGTACGCAGCCACACCTGAGATTGCCCGTGAGCCACTGGCTACCGACGGCGCAGCTGCTGACTGGACCGGGGCGGGGACGGCGCGCATAAGGGCTGGCTCGGAAGCAACCTGGGCGGGAGAACGCGTCGGTAGCGGCGGAAGATGCATCGGGGCACCCGGAACTTCGGATTTCAGTTGCGCAGCCTGGATGCGCTCAGAGAGCTTCATCTAGACCACCACCCGACGGTGAGCGCTCCGCTGCTCCTTGGCGCCGGAGGCCGGACCCAGCCGGTCTACCAGCTGGCTCAAACCTTTGGCGGCGGGATCCTTCTTGGAATCCAGCAGGACGGGCACGCCACGGTTGGTCGACAGTGCCACGGCGCGTGAACGGGGGACGCTGACGTCCACGGGGGCTCCAATCGTAGATTCGATGTCCTGCACTGAGAGACCACATTTGGAATCGGCCATGTTCAGGACTACGTGCCGGCCTTCCGGGAGGATTTCCAGCTGACGCAGAATGTCCATGCCTGAACGGAGGCCACGAACGCTGGGGATATCCATCGCGCTGACCCATACTGCGTCTGTGCAGGCTTCCATTGCCGCAAGACCGATTTCGGGCAGGCCCGGGGCGGTGTCCACCACGACGTACTGAAACTCTTCGGCCAACTGTTCGAGGAGGCGGGTGACCTGTTCCGGGGTGATGTAGTCGGCCTCGACAGGGTTCAGCGGCGCACAAAGTGCATAGATGCTGGCAGGGTGGACGGTCAGAAAGGCCTTGAGTACCAGGGTGTCCTGGGCCGCGGCGGGGGAGACTGCGTCAGTGACGGTGTGCGCCGGATTCAGGTAAAGGCCGGAGGCCACGTCGCCAAACTGCAGGTCCAGGTCCACCAAGACCACACTCATGGGGGCCAGCTTCCCTAGCCCGACGGCGAGGTTGGTGGCAATGGTCGTCTTGCCGACGCCGCCCTTGGGCGAGAAGACGCCGATGACGGCGCCCTTCTGGTTCTCCGCCGGACCTTGCTGGTCCACCCGGTGCCGGTTGGCGAAGGACTGACATGCGCGTTCCAGCAGCACCCGCAGCTGGGCGGGATCCGCAGAGGGGCTGAGGACGTCCCGGACCCCGGCCCGCATGGCCTGCAGGATCAGGGTGGGGTCTGGTTCGTTGACCAGGAGCACCATGAGGTCCGGCACCTGAACGTCCAGCACTGTGGCCAGGCGGAGCGCCTCGTCGATGGGCAGATCGGGGCCGAGGATGAGGACCTCGGGCTGTTCCTGGTTCAACTGGGCGAACAGGTCGTAGGGGCCTGCTGGCAGGATGTTCGTGAAGAAGGTCTGCACACCGCCCTGCAGCCCGCCGGCCACGGCCTGGCGCAAGCGGCCGTCGAAGTCCGCGTTCGGAGTGATCAGGACGAAGCGGCTCACTTGTAGACCTCACTCCGCTGAATGATCCGGGGGCCGCTGTCCTTGGCATTGGTCGGCTCCTTGCTGAGCCACATCTTGGCGTACTCGGCAGCGAAGACGATTTTGGCCGCATCAACATCATTGACGGCGACGGTGAGCATGAGGGAGCCCGTAGGAAGCGTGGTGTCCTGGGGATCGGCAGCATTGGGGTCCGCGCTCGCAGTGGGTGCCGGCTGAGCGGTGGCAGCAGGCTGGGGTGCGCGCTGGACAGCAGTGACGAGGGCTTTGCGCACCGTCAACTTGGTGGCTTCTGCATCACTCTTGCCTTCCACGCCGCCCTTGTCGAGGCTGACGAAGACGCCCACATGGTCACCAGGAGCCAGCCGTCCACCAACGACACGATCCGGCTCGAGCTGGAAGGATACTTCCTGGAGGCCCGCCGGGATCTGTACTGAGCCTGCGGCCTTTACATTTTCGGGTGCAACGAGACGTTCGGAGACCAGCTGCTCGCCGGGTACCAGGTCTACGGCGGCAACCTTGCCCTTGGAGGAATCCAGTGAATTGAGCGAGGATTCGGGAACAGCAGATGCAGGCAGCTGCTCGGTGACGAGGGAAGCGGCCATGGATTCCACAGGCGTTCCCGCCGGGATAGCCGTCTTCACCACGAGGACTTCCACGGGCTCAAGGTTCTTGACGGCTCGCTGGTCTGCGCCCTGGGCATAATTGATGACGAGCATGGCTCCCACGAGGGCGAGAACTACTGCTGCCGCGCCGGCCAACAACCGAGACTTCACGAACTGCTCCTGACGATCTTAGAGTCGCTTAATTGCATGGTTTAGCTGGTAAGTTCCACGACCGTGGCACCATATGGGCTGACGGGTCCCAGCTTGTAGCCGTCGGCCAGGGAAACGTATTTAACGAATTTCCCGATAATTCCCCTGCAATCACCCTTACATTGCAGGTTCTTGTCAGCATTTGACGCGTTGTTGTATACCAAGGGGAGCTTGTCCGCGCCGCTGAAAGCCCAGCCCTCAACACTGAAGGAGGCGAATGCCAGCAGATCGTAGGAGGCGCCGGAACCTGTTCCGCTGACGTCCTCATAAACGGGCAGCAGCACGGTGACGGGTTTGCCGGCGCTCAGGTCTGTGGCCCACTTGTTCAGGATCCCGTCGCAATTCGAGGGACCATCATTGCCGGTGTCGCTGCCACTCTGGTTGATAGCTAGATTAACCAAGCCACCGCACTGTCCGGTGCTTTGGACAATCCAGGCAAAGCCACCAGGGACAGTCTTTCCGGCAGGGCCAAGATTGCAATCGGTGTTTTTATTGGACGTGTGGTTCTGCAACAACTGCGTGGCGCCGTCCACCATGCCTGAGACTTGGCAGACCGAAAAAGCCAAAGGGAAAGGGGTTATGCCCTCAACCGGGCTGCCCCACCTGACACTGGAGTTGGCATTCACCTCGGCGCTGGGGATACCCAGTACATTCGCAAAGAAGAGCGAGACTGAATTGGGAGCCCCGCCAATTTCTTTAGCCCCGGCAGCCACCGTGACAGTGCGGTTGACCTTGTCGAGCGCGACCGACTTTATGTTGCTGAGATTATCGACGGCGTTCTTGTTGGCCAGGTCTGCGGCCAGAGGAGAAGTAGCCGAGCAGTTGGTGTCTGATTCATTCTTGGCGCATTTCTGCGCCATCATGAGCGCGGCGGCGTCGGAGCCATTCTGCAGCTGAGCTCGCTCGGAATAGAGTCCTGCCACATCGATGGCTAGAGCTGCAAAACCCAGCAGCACTACCATCAGGATGGCAACGACGACGGCGATTCCGCCGCGTTCCCCGTCGTTGCCAGAAGCTAGCCGCCGCACAGCATGGTTCCTCTCCCCGTCATAGCAAATGGGCCGGCGATGCCCGTCATAGTGCTGAGGTTGTAGCTGATGGTAACCGTCACTTGAGATCCGACCGTGCAGTTGGCAGCGCTGAAAGAAATGTTGCTGTCGGCTAAGGCGGGGCTCAGTTGAGCTGCGGCATTCTTGGCGGCCGTCTTGGCGCTGGCTTGGCTGTTGTTAATCGCCATCGCTCGGACGCTCTCGCGGGCCGAATTGGTCAAAGTGGTTTGCACGTTGTAAGCGCGCCCAAATTCCATGATGCCAAGCAGAATCATAATCAGAACGGGCGCCAGTATGGCGAACTCTACTGCCACAGCCCCGCGCTCTGATACTTGTGCCATTAGTTCATTCCTCGAATCCTTGAAATGCATGAACTAACAAGCGTGAGCAGGGCGGCTGTTCGCGTCGCCCTGCTCACGGCTCGCATGCCCTGAACTAGCCAGCTGCAGGAGCTGCAGGAGCAGGCTTAGGAGTGCAGGTGCCATCGCCTGCCTTGGCGCCAGCAGCGTAGGTGCCCCCAGTGACGGAGCACTGGGTCTGGGTGAAAGTATCTTTCATGCCGCCGCCGAGCAGCGTTACGGCAACAATGATGACGACGGCGATCAGGGCGACCATGATGCCGTATTCAACCGCGGTGGCGCCGGTCTCGTCACGGCGGATGCGAATAGCAAACTTGTTGAGGAAAGAACGCATTTTTTACTCCTGAGCGAGTGTTGGAAAGCTGGTCCATCACCAGCTCTGTAAAAAAGTTAGCAACGGAATTTCGCCGAAAGTCCGTTCCTTGCCACATCCTGAGCCAACCCTGACCGTCCTGCGCATTTCCTGCGCTTGCCCTGTGCAAACCTTGAAGCTTGAAGCGTTCCGCACGCGAGGAGGACAGCAAAGGACCCCCTCGGTACTGGGATCCGAGGGGGTCCGGTCTTTTGTGCGCCGGCTGACGCCGGGATTGCTTCGCTCTAGGGAAACTACCCCGTCACAATGTACCCATGAAGTTATTCATGACATTGATGGCCGCGGGACCGATTATCACCGTGAACAGAGCCGGCAGAATACAGAAGAGCAGAGGAAAGAGTACTTTCACCGGAAGTTTCATGGCCTTCTCCTCTGCCCGCTGGCGTCGCTTGACCCGCATCTGCTTGGCCTGGACGCGGAGTACAGACGCGATCGCAATGCCATACGTATCGGCCTGGACGATGGCCCGGACGAAACTGCGGAGGTCGGGTACCTCCACGCGTTGTGACATGGCGATGTACGATTCCTTGCGGCTACGGCCAGCCTGCATATCCTGAAGAGTCCGGACGATTTCCTCTGCCAGCGGACCTTTGCCGTTCTTGCCGATCCTTGCCATGGCCGCCTCAAAACCGAGCCCAGCCTCAACCGAAATGAGACATTGGTCCAGCATATTCGGGAGTTCAAGGGCTATCGTCGATTGCCGTTTCGCTCCTCGACCATGGACGAGGATGTCCGGGACCATGTAGAGCAGGGCCGTCACAAACAGAGACAACAGGAAGGTCCCGAGGGACGGCGAGCCCAGGAAGAACATCAGGCCGAAGAGTGCGGCCACGAGAGCTAAGGCGGGCTTAATAACAAGCAGCCGGGCAAGCGGCATGCCGGAAGGACGTCCAGCACGAGCGAGCAGCTTGTCGAGCCACGATATGTAGCCCTTAGGGGCCAGTCTTTCGCCGATTTCGACAAACCGTGCTGGCTGGGACTCAGCTGCGCGATTATTCTGGACGCCCTTGCTCCTGCGAATATTCAACCGAACAGCGGCGAGACCGGCACGGTCAACCGAAATGAGTGACCAAGCCAAGCCCGCTATGGGAACAACAACCATAGCCACGCTGAGCCACGCGATTACAGACATAGCATCCCCCTAGAATTTGATCTTGATGACGCGGCTGAGCCAGAAAGCGCCGAGTGCAAGTGACATGATGCCGCCGATGGCCATTGCCCAACCGAGGATATTGGTAAAAAGAACTCCGATGTAGCCGGGACTGGCTATTTGGAGAAAGACGAACATGCCGACCGGAAGCCCGATCAGGATGTACGCAGACAATCTGCCTTCCGCGCTGAGCGCCCGAACCTGGCCCTTGATCTGCGCCCGTTCCCTGATTGTCTCGGCGACGTGGTCCAGGACCTCGGCTAGATCGCCACCGACTTCGCGATGAATTTCGATGGCCTGAGACGTCCACTCGAAGTCTTCGCATTTCAGCCGACGGGATGCATCGACGAGGGATTCCTTCAGATCGCGACCCAATCGATTCTCGGCGACGATGCGGGCAAATTCTTCGGAAGTTGGCGACTCGGCTTCTGTCGCTACAGCGTCGATAGAACGGAGCAAACTGTGGCCTGCTCGCAAGCCTCCAGAGAGCATCTGTAGGGTGTCCCCCAATTGCTGGTCAAAATTCGTTCGACGACGGGCCGTTAGTATCTTGACGGCGATCATGAATCCGAAAGGCCCCGTAGCAAGCGCTAGGATTCCTATCAAGATCCCGCCCAGAACGAAACCGACGAGCCCGGCTGCCACCGAGACACAGAGAACGAGCAAATTGAAGTCCGCTCGCCGCATTTTGATTCCGGCTTGCTCCAAGGCGTCCCGCTTTCCGAAGTTCGCCTTGTCCCCAACTGCCCGATCCATCATTCCCGAAGCAGTATTCGCGACCTTGGAGAGAACGCTGGGTTCATCGACGGCGCCGGGCCGCCTGCGTGATAAAGCAATGCCTGTACGACGACCCGCGGGCAAGACCACCACGGCAATGCCGATGGCGATAAAACATAGCCCCAGTCCTAGGGCCAGGAACAGCGGTCCCGAAGAGATCATCGGTAACCGCCTCCTCCGAAACTCGAACCGAAGACCGCAGGCGAGATTGGTATGCCAAGCTCGGCGAAACGATCCACAAAGCGGGGCCGCACCCCGGTTGGCACGGGCCTGCCCAGGAAACGGCCGTTGGCGTCCACGCCGGCACTGTAGTCAAAAACGAATGCGTCCTGGAGCGTAACAACGTCGCCTTCCATACCTTGGACCTCGGTGACATGCGTGATGCGCCGGGTGCCGTCCCGCAGCCTCGAGATTTGGACGATGAGATTAACTGCAGAACAAACCTGCTCCCTAATGGCCCGTAGGGGAAGATCCATGCCAGCCATAAGGACCAGCGTCTCCAAGCGGGATATGGCGTCCCGCGGGCTGTTGGAGTGGACGGTCGAAATGGATCCGTCGTGCCCGGTGTTCATGGCTTGGAGCATGTCCAGGCATTCGCCACCACGCACTTCACCGACCACGATCCGGTCGGGGCGCATGCGCAGGGAGTTTCGTACGAGATCGCGGATGGAGATCTCGCCCTTACCTTCGATGTTCCGGGGCCGACTTTCGAGCCGAACAACGTGGTCCTGTTGCAGCTGAAGCTCGACAGCGTCTTCAACCGTGATGATTCGCTCATCGGACGGAATGAACGAGCTCAAGACATTTAGCAGTGTTGTCTTTCCAGTACCGGTACCACCCGAAACGATGATGTTTAGCCGTGCGCGAACGCAGGCGTGGAGAAGTTCGGCCATTTCCGGGGACATTGTGCCCAGGGAAATCAAATTCTGGATCGTCAGTGGCGTGTGCCCGAATTTCCGGATCGTCAACGACGAACCGCCGACCGCGAGCGGCGGGATGATCGCATTGACGCGGGATCCATCGGCCAAACGGGCGTCAACCAATGGGGACGACTCATCGATCCTGCGCCCAACCTTGGAGACAATGCGCTCAATGATTCGCCGCAAGTGCTCCTCGGAGGTGAACCGGACAGTGGTGGGGGACAACTTGCCTTCGCGCTCGACGTAGATCTTGTCGGGGCCATTGACCATGACTTCAGTGATGCTCGGATCGTCCAGGAATCGCTGAAGCGGTCCGAGCCCGATCACGTCGTCGATGATTTCCTGGACCAAACGCGTTCGCTCGCCGGCCGACAGGGGGATTTCGTCCTCCTCGATGATGGTGCGGAGCTCGTCCTTCACATATTGGTGGAGTTCGAGTTCGTCCATGCTGGATTCTGTGATTCTTGATCCCATGCGTTCGTAAAGGGCTATGCTCGCCCGGTCCTTGACACCGGTCATGGCGTGGCTGGCATCACCGAAATGTGTGGGCATGTCCGCGACCATTGCGTTCGGAGAGGGGCTGGCGGCGCTCGCCCAAGGTCCTTCGTCAGGGACACTCCGAAGTGGCATCACGGGTTCCGTCCCGGAGACGGCCCCCAGCCGCTTTGACAGATTCATGACACTACCGCCCTTCTGTGAAGTTTCTTGTGCGGGCGGTCATCCCAACCCGGTTGGAAGCGTTCAACCAACGATCGGAGGCCTTTCGCGGCGGGTTCCCTCGCACCTTCCTGCAGGAGCGGAACGCCCTTGTTCGTGGAGAATGGCAGGGTTCTGGACCGAGGCAAGGTAACGTCGACCGGACAGCCGATGGTTGCCTCAACGTCGTCTAACGAAAGGCCGCTCTTCCTGTCTGCGAAGTTGAGTACGACGTGGCGGGTACTCGGCACCAGCCCAACTTCATTCAGGATTCCCAAACCCGTCCTGAGACCGCGAATGCTTGGGATGTCCATTCCGCAGACCCAGACAGCATCGGTGGCACGGTCGAGTGTCGCCAGGACATGCTCTCCGAGGCCTGGAGCGGTATCAACCACAACGAACTCAAATTCGTTAGCCAGCTGATCAAGAAGGCGCCCCACTTGGTCACCGGAGATGTGTTCAATTTGAGCGGGATTGTGGGGAGCGCACAGTGCGTAGATACCTGCCGGGTGCACGGTCAGATAGGATTTCAGCACCATGCTGTCTTGGGCTGCTGCCCCCGTAACCGCGTCGGCGATAGTCTTTTCTGGTTCAAGCATGAGTCCCGAAGCGACGTCGCCGAACTGTAGATCCAAATCGACAATCACCACGCCCATCGTCGCGAACTTGCCGAGTCCAACAGCGATGTTGGTCGAAACGGTTGTTTTTCCCACTCCACCCTTCGGAGACATGACGGCGATGATTCTGCCGTTGTGCGCCTTACCCTCAACGGAGGCGCCAAGCCCTCTGCGACGGCTTGCTGCTGCGAGGCTGGCCCGCTCCAGCAGAATCCGGATCGTGTCCACGTCGGCCTCGGGCGAAAGCAGGTCCCTGATGCCGGCCCGCATGGCGGGAAGAGCCACGTCTCCGCTCCCATTGGTGACCAGCACTACGCTGACTTCCGGATACTGAAGATCGAAGAGACTCGCCATTTCGATGGCTGCTTCCACGTTGAGTCCCGGACCGAGGAGCAGTACCTCAACGAGCTCGCCTGTGAGCGTCCTGAGGATGTCGTCGGGGCTGGACGGAAGGTAGTCGGCCTGGATTGACTGCATTCCGCCATGCATGCCAACTGTCGCCTGGCGGACCCTATGCTCGAAGTCCGCGTCCGGGGTGATGGCCACGAAGCGGCTCATCGGAACAGCTCCGCTTTCTTGATGTCGACCGGTGCACTTACTTTTGCCGTGGCAGGCTCCTTGGTCAGCCACAGATCGCCGTACTTAGCCGCGAAGACTATTTTTGCCGCGTCCAGATCGCTGCGGGCGAAGGTAACGATAAACGCTCCGTTGGGCAACTGAGTGTTGGCCTGAGCAGCAGGGTCTTGTGTAGTGGAGCTGGCCTTGGCCGGTGCCCGCTGCACGCTAGTCACCAGGACCTTATGGAATACCTGCCTGGCGGTGGGGTCAGAATCCGCGCCGGATTCAGCCATGATGACCACGCCGACCGTATCGCCGGCCGCAAGGCGTCCGCCGACAACCCGCTGTGCGTCCAGTTGTACAGAAACTTCCTGCATTCCCTCAGGAACAGGCACCGATCCCGGGGCAGCCAGGCTATCCGGGTCAACAAGACGGTTGCCGAGCAAGACTTCACCGGGCATAAGGGCCACGGAGGTGACCTTGCTGTCCAGCCCGTCGAGGCTTTTTAGGGCCCCGTTGGGGACTGAAGTCGCCGGCAGAGTCTTCAATTGCGTGGCGGTCTTAATCTGGTCTAGTTTTGCCCCCTCCGGGACCTGGTTCTTTACTACGAGAACTTCGACGGGTGCCAGGTCCTTTTGGGCCCTGGCCTCCGCGCCTTGAACATATGAGACGAGCAGGAGGCTGCCGACGACGGCGAGTACCAGTGCTACGATGCCTCCCAGTAGGCGAGTTTTCACTTCTTTCCCCTTAGATAGAGAATTGGTTAGTTGTGGTCGTTCGGCTAGTTGATAAGTTGGACGCCCGTAGCGCCGTACGTTGCTGGCCCACCTAGAGTGGCGGCTTCAGCAAGGGTTACTTTCTTGACGAAGGTTCCGTAGAGTCCTTCGTCACTGTTCTTCAAGTCGAGGCTCTCCTTCAGCTCTTGGGCGTCCGGCGTAAGGTACGAGGTTCCGCCGCCATTTAGATGCCATCCTTGGATGGAAATCTGAGCGAAGGCCTCAATCCTGAATGCCTTGCCGAACGGAGAATCTGCGCAGGGCCCCTCTGTTTCTCCGCCGCCGGCCGTGCCTTTTCCGCCGCCTTTGCCCTTTTCGCCGCCCTCGGTCTTTTCGGGACATGCCGTGTCAAAAATAGGAATGAGGACCTCGACCGTCTTGCCGGCCTCCAGGCTCACTTTCCAATCGGCCACCGTTTCGTCGCAGTCAGATTCAAAGCTGTTTCCAGTTCTCGCCTCGACCCATGGATTGGTGACATCGATGTGTACCTTGCAGCCGCCGTCGGCATCCTTTATCCAACCGAAGCCGCCAGCGAGTTCATGTCCGGATGCTGATGAATGCTCGCATGCGTAGGCAGGATCGTCAGAGAGTGTTGATCCGTGAGTGGGAAAGAACTGCAGCCCCTTAAAGAAGGTCGGATCGGCCTCGCATTTCGAGAACGTCAACGGAACGCCGTCGGCTGCGCTATAGGCCCCGAACTGGGCTCTGGCGCTCGCGCGGATGTCAGAGGTGTCAATTCCCAGCACTCGGGCAAACACCAGGGAAAAGCGGTTGTTTCCCTCCGGATCCTGAGACTGCGTGGTGACGTCCACTATGCCGCCGCTCACTGTAGCCGTGAGAGCGTTGCTGTGGCCGTCCAAGGCATTGCCGTTGCCCATAATGCCGGCGGCCGCCTCTGGATCGGAACACTCGGGACCAGGCGTCTCGGCTGCACAGGACTGTGCAATGGCCAATGCCGACGCGTCCGCACCATTCTGGAGCTGGGCGTGCTCCGAGTACATGGTTGCCACATCCACGGCGAACGCTGCCATACCGAGGACGCCAACCATGAGCAGCGCTGTCATTGGTGCAATGGCGCCACGTTCCGGATCATCGCGCGCTAGCCGCCACATCGCATGACCCCCTTACTTTCGATTTCAAGATCAGACGGCATACCTGGAATGAACCCAGGAAGCCCTGTGAGATATGAGGCGGTGTATGTAACAGTGACTTCGGCGTTGTTCCCCGCGGCGCATGTGCCGTCGCCGGAATACTGGATGTCCACGTCGGCGTCGCTGAGAGGCACTGACGGTGCCGCCGACACGGCGGCGGCCAGTGCGTCGGCTTCGTCGTAGCCAGCCTCGGTGCAGTGGACGGCAACGTATCGAGCCGATTCCCGCGCGGCCTCTGAAAGTGAGACCTGAATGTTGAATGCACGCCCAAATTCCATGATTCCGAAAACGAGTACGAGAAATACGGGCAGGATGATTGCAAATTCGACAGCGACAGCGCCCTTTTCCCTGGGCTTCCTAGGCCGGCGTGCGGCCCGAAGTTTGGTGCCCATTAGAGAAGGTCAATCACGGCTTGAAAACCAAGGATCAGCTGGTCTCCAAGTACTTGGACGGCGGAAATAATGACCGTGGCAATGAATGCAACCAGCAGACTGTACTCAACAGCTGTTCCTCCGGTCTCGGATTCAGGAAAGCTACGGCCACCTGCTGGTGTAACCATGAGTGTGTTCAATCGATGAAAGTGAGTTCTAGCCACGAGATCCCCCTAAGAGAAACAAATGGACCTTGAGAAACGTGGAGGCCTTGAGAGTGACGAGACCTGGAGAAGAGAAAAGATCCAGGCGCGGTGCCTGCTGGTGGAGCGGAAGAAGTCCGCTGCCGGCAGGCACCGCCCTGGATCCAGAAGTGAATGGCTACGGTGCCTCTTCGACTACGGCGCCGGCAAGCTCGTCGGAGACCGTCTGGAACGCCGTGTCGATCTGACCGCCCAAGACGACCACAACGCCGATGATGACAGCTGCGATCAGGGCAACGAGCAGTCCGTATTCAACTGCGGTTGCGCCCTTTTCGGAAGAGAGACGATCCTTTACGCCGGCGACAAAGGCAAGCACGGAGACCATGAAAGTGTTCATTGTAATTTCCTTTAATTCGATGGAATAAATTCACCGAATTCCGGCTCCCCCCATATCCGCGAAGGGCCGGTGCTTCGATAGATCAAGAATCCACCTGAAAGCCAGCCGGGAACAATGCGTAGTTCTACCCGACTTTCCACCCAAAAAAACAAGTATTCCCCCCAAGCAAGTACTCAGGTTAAGGAAATCCCAAGCACGGGGACTACTTGGATACTCAAGGAATCAGCAAGAAAATCCTAGGGAATCTAACGTTTAACCAACGCAGGTTGACGTTTAGGCGGCCAAAAGAACCGCACCTAGGGTGGCGGCCAACATCGAGGGGCCAAAGGCGATTTCTGAGCTCAAATTGGCGCGCTTTAGCCTAATCAAAACGACGGATAAAATACCGCCGAGCACAAAGCCGAGCGCTCCGCCGTAGAACAGGTGGCCCCAGCCCAAGTAGCCCAAGTACAGGCCCACAGGGGCAGCCAGCTTCACGTCGCCCATGCCGATACCGCTCGGCGAAATTAGGGCCAAAATCAGGAAAACAACGAACAGGATGGCCGCGCCGGCCGCCGCACGAAGCAGCTCCGCCCAGTCTGCTGCGGCGAAGCTGCCCAGTAGGAGGAGTGCCAGGCCGGCCACCAGCAGTGTGAGGACAAGTGGATTCGGCAGCAGATGGTGGGCCAGGTCAATGCGGGCCAGCTGCACGCCGACGACCGCCAGCAGTAGAAAGGCCGGCAGGGACCAATCCATCCCAAACCTCAGCGCAAGGGCGGCGCAGAGCGCTCCGGTGAGCACCGCCGTCGTAATTCTTGTCCGCACGCCGGGCAGTCCGCCGAGGCGGGGGAGGGTTCGGGCGATGAGGAGTTCAGCAAGCGGGCTCAGTAGAATGCCAAGGAGTCCCATGGCAAAGGCAAAAAGCGCGGCCATACCTGCTGCAGACACATGGACTCCTGGGTTGACGGGCCCGGCGCTGGCGCAGGACTCCACGACCCCCGCCACCGGATACCCCATTTTGACCCTGGCGTCCGGTTGACGCTATTCTTGGTAGTCGTTGTGCGTGTCCTTTCTCGATGATGCGTGCCCGCTTGGGGATCCAGTTGCAGGGTCGCTACCCGACGGGCATTTTCGGGACTTGGGGATAACTGGTCCATAGAGCCCTCACCTCTGTTCCGGTCGCGCATAGATAGTAGGCGCACCCCGCGTGACGCCTAAACCCAGAACGCCAGAACAAGAACGAGGCAAACACCGTGCGTACGTACACCCCGAAGCCCGGCGATATTAACCGCCAGTGGCACGTCATTGACGCCACCGACGTTGTCCTGGGTCGTCTTGCCAGCCAGACCGCAACACTGCTGCGCGGAAAGCACAAGCCGACCTTTGCTCCCCACATGGACATGGGCGACTTCGTCATCATCATCAACGCTGAAAAGGTTGCCCTCACCGGCGCCAAGCTGGAGCAGAAGCGCGCTTACCGCCACTCCGGCTTCCCGGGCGGCCTGACCTCCGTCAACTACGCGGAACTGCTGGAAACCAACCCGGTCCGCGCCGTTGAGAAGGCCATCAAGGGCATGCTCCCGAAGAACTCCCTGGCTGCCCAGCAGCTGAGCAAGCTGAAGGTCTACCGTGGCGCCGAGCACCCCCACGCAGCCCAGCAGCCCAAGACTTTCGAAATCAACCAGGTCGCCCAGTAGTCCTGGCCACCAACACTTTTATTTACGAGGAGAACCGTGGCTCAGAACGATGAACTGACCACCGAAGCCGTTGAGGCTGAGGAAAACCTGACCAGCTACACTTCCGAGAGCAGCGCTGCTGAAGCCGCTCCGAAGAAGGAGCGCCCGGCCCTGACGGTTGCCGGTGCAGCTGTTGGCCGCCGCAAGGAAGCCGTTGCACGCGTTCGCGTTGTGCCGGGCTCCGGCAAGTGGACCATCAACGGCCGCGAGCTGTCGAACTACTTCCCGAACAAGCTGCACCAGCAGGACGTCAACGAGCCCTTCAAGATCCTGGATCTGGAAGGCGCCTACGACGTCATCGCCCGCATCCACGGCGGTGGCCCCTCCGGCCAGGCCGGTGCACTGCGCCTCGGCATCGCCCGTTCGCTGAACGAGATCGACGTCGAGAACAACCGCGCCACCCTGAAGAAGGCCGGCTACCTCACCCGTGACGCCCGCGTCATCGAGCGTAAGAAGGCCGGTCTCAAGAAGGCCCGCAAGGCTCAGCAGTACTCCAAGCGCTAAAAAGGCGCCTTCCCAGGATGGGGCCGCTGGCGCGACCTCATCCTGGGGCCCTCGGCGCTTTTTAGCGCTCGGCTCCACAAGCGCTAATCCCGCTTACCGAGGCGTTCCCGCCTCGCACAGAAGCCCGTTCCGCCACTGGCGGGGCGGGCTTCTGCCGTTAACCCCCGGTTACTGCACAGGTGGCGCCGGTGAGCAGGGGAAACGTCCGCAACGCACCCCGCACCCGCCGTTTTGGGCAGGTGCGGGCACCTGAATCGTCTAAACTTGGACCCGATGTCTACATTATTTGGAACAGACGGTGTCCGGGGCCTGGCGAACGGCCTGTTGACTGCCGAGCTCGCATTGCAGCTGGCCCAGGCCGCCGCCGTCGTGCTTGGCCATGAACGCACCAGCGAAGGTGCACGGCCGCGTGCCGTGGTGGCGAGGGATCCCCGCGCCAGCGGCGAATTCATCGCGGCAGCTGTGGAAGCCGGGCTCTCCAGCTCCGGCATCGACGTCTACGACGCCGGTGTCCTGCCCACCCCCGCAGCCGCCTACCTCGTGGCAGACCTGGACGCCGACTTCGGCGTCATGATCTCCGCCTCGCATAACCCGGCTCCCGACAACGGGATCAAGTTCTTCGCCCGCGGCGGGCAGAAGCTCCCCGACGAGGTGGAGGACGCCATCGAGGCCCAGATGGGCAAGGAGCCCGTCCGCCCCGTGGGCGGCGAGGTTGGCCGCATCCAGCGCTTCTCCGACGCCGAGGACCGATACATCGTCCACCTCCTGGGCACCCTCCCGCACAACCTCAACGGCCTCAAGGTGGTCCTCGACTGCGCGCACGGTGCCGCCAGCGGCTGCTCACCGCAGGTCTTCAAGGACGCCGGCGCTGACGTGGTGGTCATTGGCGCCGAACCGGACGGCCTGAACATCAACGACGGCGTGGGCTCCACGCACCTCGGCCTGCTCAAGGCGGCCGTGGTGGAGCACGGCGCCGACCTCGGCATTGCCCACGACGGCGACGCCGACCGCTGCCTGGCCGTGGACCATGAAGGCAACGAGGTGGACGGCGACCAGATCATGGCCATCCTCGCCGTGGCGTTGAAGAATGCCGGCAAGCTCAAGGACGACGTCCTGGTGGCCACCGTCATGAGCAACCTCGGCCTCAAGATCGCCCTCCGCGACGCCGGCATCGCCATCCGAGAAACGGGCGTGGGGGACCGGTACGTGCTGGAGGAAATGCGCGACGGCGGCTACAACCTCGGCGGCGAACAGTCCGGCCACGTGATCCTCGCCGACTACGCCACCACAGGCGACGGCGTCCTGACCGGCCTGCAGCTCGCGGCGCAGGTGGCCCTGACCGGCCGCCCACTCAAGGACCTCGCCACCATCATGACCAAGCTGCCCCAGGTCCTCATCAACGTGAAGGACGTGGACCGCAGCCGGGTGGGCGGAGACGAGACCCTGGCCGCAGCCGTGAAGGCCGCCGAGGCCGAGCTGGGTGACACCGGCCGCGTGCTCCTGCGCCCGTCCGGCACCGAGCCGGTTGTTCGCGTCATGGTGGAGGCGGGCGACCAGCAGACCGCCCAGGTCATCGCGGAACGCCTCGCCCAGGTTGTGAAGACCCAGCTGGCGCTGGAGCCCGTCGGCTAAAGCACCCTAAGAGCAAAGAGCAGCCCGCCTCCTGAAAAGTCAGGAGGCGGGCTGCTGGCTTGTGACGAAATAGCCGCCGCTACTTGGCCGCCTGGTTCTGGTTCTGTGCCTGCAGGGCGTCGCGAATCTCCTTGAGCAGGGCAATCTGCGGATCCTCGGCTGCTTCCTGCTTGGCGTCCTGCCCGATGCCCAGCTTCCGGTTGCGGTGCTCGATCAGCTTGTTCATCGGGGCCACAATGACGAAGTACAGCGCTGAGGCCACCAGCAGGAAGTTGACCACCGCGGTGAGCAGCACGCCGAAGCGCACGTCACCGAACGCCAGGAAATCGTCAAAGTTGGGCTCTCCCACGAGCCACGAGATCAGCGGCATCAGGACGCTCTTGACCAGGGCATCCACCACGGCGCTGAACGCCGAACCGATCACCACTGCCACGGCCAGGTCGATGACGTTTCCCTTGAGAATGAACTTCTTGAATCCACTAAGCATGCCAACCAAACTACCGCACCGGGTTTACGGGCCAGGGTTTAGGGGACAGCCTCAGCGGTAGGCGGGGGCCGCCTCCAGGCCGAAGTACTGCTCAAGGGTGGCGATGCCGCGCTTCCGCATATCCGTCGCCGCTTCGACGCCGACATACCGCAGGTGCCACGGTTCATAGAAGTTCCCGGTGATGGTGTGCTGCATCCACGGATACCGCACCACGAAGCCGAAGCGGTGCGCGTTGGCCTTGGCCCAGACGGCGGCCGGCTGCTCGGCGAAGCATGGCTGGAAGCTGCACGCTCCGCCGCCGTCACCGATGTCGAACGCCCAGCCCGTCTGGTGTTCCGAGTGGCCAGGGCGCGCCGAGGCGGTATCTGCTGCCGCCCGGCCCTGCGAGCTCACGTAGCCGTTGTAGGTGGCGGTCTGCGTCGCGTAGGAGCGGTAGCCGCTCGCCAGCGTCATGGTCACGCCGTCCGCCGCTGCTGCGGCGAACATCCTTTCCGCGGCAGCCGCCGTCGTGCTGTTCAACTGCGCCGCCTCGCCGGCGACGGCGAGGGCCACACGCGGCCGGACCAAATCGGCCGGGTCGTAGTTGGCCGGCTTGAGCGGGCGGTGCTTGTTGACGATCACCCAGGGACTGGTGGGCGCGGTCAGTGAGTGCTGCTTGGGCAGGCGTGAGGCGGCCGACGGCGGTGCTGCCGCCGCCGTCGTGGACGGCGCAGGCACTGTGGCGGATGGCGGCTTCGCCGACGTGCTGGGTGGCGAGGCGGCGGAAGCAGTAGCGGAGGCCGGGGCCGGGCCCCCGGCGGACGGCGTGGTACCGGTCGGAACCGTGGTGGCCGTGCCGGAAGCAGCAGGTGAGGCCGTGCCCATGGCCGTGGAACCCGATGCCGCGGAACCCGGGGCTTCGGGGGCAGGGCCGGGGGTGCAGGCGGCAAGGGCAGACAGGCCGGCTCCCGTCAGCAGCAGCTGCGCCACTGCGCGCCGGCTGGGGCGGCCGCCCGACCGGGCGTTTACGGAAGCAGCGGAAGAGCAGTCGTAGCACACGTGCGCTAGACCTTCCGCAGCAGCATCCTGCGGACGGAATGGTCCGCTTCCTTGGTGAGCACCAGCTGCGCCCGCCCCCGGGTGGGCAGCACGTTCTCTTCCAGGTTCGGTTCGTTGATGCGCTTCCAGATGTCGCGGGCGGTCGCTTCGGCCTCTTCATCGGACAGCGTGGCATAGCGGTGGAAGTACGACTCCGGCTGCGCGAAGGCGGTGGAACGGAGCTTGCGGAACCGGTCCACGTACCATTCCTCGATGTAGGACGTTTTGGCATCCACATAGATGGAAAAGTCGAAGAAGTCGCTGAGCGCCAGGCCTTGGCGGCCGTCGTGCCGCGGCCGCGCCGGGGCGAGCACATTCAGGCCCTCGACAATCAGGACGTCGGGCCGCCGGACCACCACTTCCTTGCCCGGGACGATGTCATAGGTGACGTGCGAGTACCAGGGCGCCCGCACCTCCTCGGCGCCGCCCTTGATCTCGCTCACGAAGCGCAGCAGCGCACGGCGGTCGTAGGACTCCGGAAAGCCCTTCCGGTCGAGCAGCTGCCGGCGCTTGAGTTCGGCCAGGGGATACAGGAAGCCGTCGGTGGTGATGAGCTCAACGTTCGGCGTGCCCGGCCAGCGGCGCAGCATCTCGCGCAGAACACGGGCGATGGTGGACTTGCCCACGGCCACGGAACCGGCGACGCCGATCACGAAGGGCGTGCGCTGGGTCTGCTCGCCAAGGAAGGTGGTGGTGGCCGCATGCAGCTGGCCGGCAGCCTCCACGTACAGGTGCAAGAGCCGGGAGAGGGGGAGGTAGACGTCCCGCACCTCGCTGATGTCCAGGGGGTCGCCGAGGCCGCGAAGGCGCAGCACGTCCTCTTCATTAAGGGGCTGCTCCATCTGGGCCGAAAGCCGGGACCAGGTCTGCCGGTCCAGCTCCACGAACGGGGAAACACCCTCTCCGTTCGCTTCGTTGCGTTGCAAAGTCACCCTAGAGATTCTGCCCCGACCTGCGCCAAGAGCGAAATGCGGCCGTTCTTGAGTGAATCTTGACCCTGCCCATGACCGGTTCCTGAGCCTGCCACGCGACAGTGCAGGAAATAGGGGAGAACCGCCTCAGAAATACGAAGGGTCTGAACATGGGGAAGGCAGTTATACCGGAGCTGCCGCAGCGGACGGGCCGCGACTTTGGCGGCAGGCGCGGCGGGGGAGCAGCCACCCGGATTACCAAAATACGCCGCCGCAAGCGCTTCGCTGCGGCCGGGCGCTGGACCAACTTCCTAGTGCTCCTGGTCCTTGCCTTTGCCGCGGCCGTCCTGGTTGCCATTCCCCAGGCCACCGGATCCCGGACCTACACGGTGCACACGGATTCGATGGCCCCGGCATATCCTGCAGGCACCTTCCTGGTGGTGAAACCCACACCCCTGAGTCAGCTGAAGTACGGCGACGTCGTCACCTACCGGCCCACCCTGGACAGCCCCGAGGTTCTGACCCGCCGGATCGTGGGCTTTGGTGCCCAGCAGAACGGTGAACGGACCCTGGTCACCAAGGCGGACAACGCCGCCGTCAACGACGCACAACCCGTCCATGCCCGCCAAGTCATGGGAAAGCCGCTCTACGCCATCCCGCTGGCCGGCTACCTCGCCGATGCGGTCGGTGACGCGGACCGCGACCTCCTGATGGTGCTGGCAGCAGCCGGCCTCGCCGGCCTGGGCATGCTGCTCATCTTCCTTGGCGCCCGCAGGCGCCGGACAGGCTGACGGGCCGCCGGGCAGGCTGACGGCCGCCGGAGGAGGTCATCCGACGTCGGTTCTCCGCAAAGACCGATAGGCTTATACCCATGTGTGGAATCGTGGGTTATGTTGGCCGTACGTCGGGCCGGGCTGATGCCGGGCATGGTGCGTTGGATGTTGTTCTTGAGGGCCTGCGCCGTCTGGAGTACCGGGGTTACGACTCGGCCGGTGTTGCAGTGGTGGCTGACGGGGAGATTTCCTCGCGGAAGAAGTCCGGGAAGCTGAGCAACCTGCTGGCCGAGCTGGAGGAGCGGCCGCTGCCGGAATCTTTGACCGGTATCGGGCACACGCGCTGGGCCACGCATGGTGGTCCGACGGATCAGAACGCGCACCCGCATCTGTCTGATGGGGGGAAGCTTGCGGTGATCCATAACGGCATTATTGAAAACTTTGCTGAGCTGAAGCAGGAGCTGCTGGCCAAGGGTGTGGTCTTCGCGTCGGAGACGGACACCGAGGTGGCCGCGGCGCTGCTGGGTGATATTTTCCGGAACAAGCTGGGCGGCGACGTTACTGACGGCGGCCTGACCCGGGCGATGGAGCTGGCGTGCCAGCGGCTGGAGGGTGCTTTCACGCTCCTGGCCGTGCACGCCGACCAGCCCGACGTGGTGGTGGCCGCGCGCCGGAACTCGCCGCTGGTGGTGGGCCTGGGCGAGGGTGAGAACTTCCTGGGTTCGGACGTGTCCGGGTTCATTGACTACACCCGCCGTGCGGTGGAGCTGGGCCAGGACCAGATCGTGACGATCACCGCCGACACGGTGGAGATCACCGACTTTTACGGCGCCCCGGCCGAGGGCAAGGAATACCACGTGGACTGGGACCCGGCCTCCGCGGAGAAGGGCGGCTTCGCGTCGTTCATGGAGAAGGAAATCCATGACCAGCCCGACGCGGTGGCGCAGACCCTTTTGGGCCGGTCGGACGCGAACGGGAAGCTGACCCTGGATGAGCTGCGCATTGACCCGCAGCTGTTGAAGAAGGTCGACAAGATCATCGTGCTGGCCTGCGGCACGGCCGCGTATGCGGGCCTGGTGGCGAAGTACGCGATCGAGAACTGGTGCCGGATCCCCACCGAGGTGGAGCTCGCGCACGAGTTCCGGTACCGGGACCCGATCGTGGATGAGAACACCCTGGTGGTGTCCATCAGCCAGTCCGGCGAGACCATGGACACGCTGATGGCGGTCCGGTACGCCCGCGAGCAGGGCGCGAAGACGGTGTCGATCTGCAACACCAACGGTTCGACCATTCCACGCGAATCCGACGCGGTGCTGTACACGCACGCCGGTCCGGAGATCGCGGTGGCGTCCACGAAGGCGTTCCTGGCGCAGATCACCGCGGCGTACCTGCTGGGGCTGTACCTGGCGCAGCTGCGCGGGAACATCTTCTCCGGGCAGATCAAGGATGTGCTGGCTGACCTGGGCAAGATCCCGGCGAAGATCCAGAAGATCCTGGACTCGGCCGAGGACCTGCGGGGGCTGGCGCGGAGCATGAAGGACGAGAAGTCCGTGCTGTTCCTGGGCCGGCACGTGGGCTACCCGGTGGCGTTGGAGGGTGCGCTGAAGCTGAAGGAAATCGCGTACATCCACGCCGAGGGTTTCGCCGCCGGTGAGCTCAAGCACGGCCCGATCGCGTTGATCGAGGAGGGCCAGCCGGTGTTCGTGGTGGTCCCGTCCCCGCGCGGCCGGGATTCGCTGCACTCGAAGGTGGTGTCCAACATCCAGGAGATCCGGGCCCGCGGTGCCCGTACCCTGGTGATCGCCGAGGAAGGCGATGACGCGGTCCGTGACTACGCCGAGCACGTCTTCTACGTCCCGGAAACCCCGACCCTGCTGATGCCGCTGCTGACCACCGTGCCGCTGCAGATCTTCGCCTGTGAACTTGCCGCCGGCAAGGGCTACGACGTGGACCAGCCGCGCAACCTGGCCAAGAGCGTCACAGTAGAGTAAGCCCATGATTGTTGGGATCGGCGTAGACGTAGTGGACATCGAGCGCTTCGGACGGCAGCTGGAGCGCACCCCCGGGCTGCGCGACCGGCTGTTTGTGCCGGCCGAACGGGAACTGAACACCCGCTCCCTGGCGGCGAGGTTTGCCGCCAAGGAGGCCGTGGCCAAGGTCCTGGGCGCGCCGGCCGGCATGAACTGGCAGGACTGCTGGATCGGACTGGACCAGAACGGTCCCACCATCCAGGTCAAGGGGACGGTGCTCGCCGTGGCCGAATCCAAGGGCGTCAAACGGTGGCACCTGTCCATGAGCCACGATGGCGGCATTGCCACGGCCACGGTGCTGGCCGAGGGCTGACCCGGACGGACTGACCACATGATCAGCGCCTATACCGGAACCCAGATCAGGGAGGCTGAAAAGCCCCTGCTGGATTCAGGTATGGGCGCTGTTCTCATGCAGCGGGCAGCCCGTGGCATGGCCGGCGCCGCCATCGCGGAGCTCCGTAGCCGCGGGCGCCGCCTTTACGGCTCCAGCGTGGTGGTCCTGGCCGGCAAGGGGAACAACGGCGGCGACGGCCTTTTCGCCGCCGCCCACCTTGCCGGGCGGGGTATGCGGACGACGGCGGTCCTCGCCTCCGCGGCTGCCCACCCGGACGGCCTGGCCGCCTTCCGGCGCGCCGGCGGCCGGGTCCTGACGCTGACCGACGCGAACGCCGGTGAACTGGCAGCGCTGGCCGGCAGGGCCGACGTCGTAATTGATGCTTTTCTGGGAACCGGCGCCCGGGGCGGACTCCGGGAAGCGTCAGCGGAACTCGTGTCACGGCTGGCCGGGATGCTGCCTGTTACTGGTCCCCGGGGCATCGTGGTGGCGTGCGACGTGCCCAGCGGCGTGGACGCGGACACCGGCGAGGCCGCAGGACCCGTGTTGCCGGCGGACATCACCGTCACGTTCGGCGGGGCCAAGGCCGGCCTGCTGGCGGACCCTGGAGCGGATTTCGCCGGCCGGGTGGTGGTGGTTCCGATCGGCATCGAAGACTCGCTGCCCTGGCCCGCATTGCGGCGTGTCGAAGCCGCCGACCTCGCAACCCTGCTCCCGCGGCCCACGCGCCGCGCCCACAAGTATTCGCGGGGCGTCCTCGGAGTGGTGGCCGGGTCCCCGGCCTATCCGGGCGCCGCCGTGCTCGCCTGCCGCGGGGCACTCTCCGCCGGCGTGGGCATGGTCCGCTACGTCGGGCCGCCCGAGGTGGCGGACCTCATCCGCCAGAGCTGCCCCGAGGTGGTCTGCAGCACCGGCACCGTGGCCGAAACGCATGTCCAGGCCTGGCTCGTCGGTTCGGGGATGGACGGTTCGGACGAGGAGGAGATGCAGCGCGTCCGCGACGCCGTCGACTCCGGCCTGCCCACCGTGGCCGACGCAGGCGCCCTGCCCGTGTTGCCGGACGTGCTGGCCCCGCAGGTGGTGCTGACGCCGCACGCCGGGGAGCTGGCCACCCTGCTGCAGCGCCTCGGCGCCGACATGGACCGCAAAGCCGTCGAGGCCGCCACCCTCGCCGCCGTGCGCCGCGCCGCCGGGCTGACCGAGGCCACGGTGCTGCTGAAAGGGGCCACCACGCTGGTGGCATCTCCCTACCAGGACTTCTACAGCCAGGCGGAGGGCACGCCCTGGATGGCCACCGCCGGCAGCGGTGATGTGCTGGCTGGAATCATCGGTGCGCTGCTCGCCCAGGTGGGGTCCGACGTCGGACGCTTCCGTGCGTTGGCCATCGATCCGGATGAGCGCTGGGCGGCCATTGCCGCCATGGGGGCCAGCCTGCACGGGATGGCCGGAGCGGCCGCTGCGGCCGGCGGACCCTTGACGGCGGGCCGCATGTCCGACGCCCTACCCGAAATATGGGGTAAAGTCAGCACGCTTAGTAATTAGCGGAAGGGCCGTGTAATAGTCATACCCAGCCGCTACGGTAAGACCAAGTTCCGTGCAGGTGGTGCGTGAAGACCTGCCGGACGCAGTGTTGGACGATGTATAGGAGCACGAATGGAAATCTGGCCCGGATCGGCTTACCCGCTGGGAGCCACGTTTGACGGCACGGGAACCAACTTCGCATTGTTCAGCGAGCACGCAGAAAAGGTGGAACTCTGCCTCTTCGACGAGGACGGCACCGAATCCCGGGTGACGCTCCGGGAAGTGGACGGCTACGTGTGGCACTGCTACCTGCCGCAGGTGCAGCCCGGGCAAAAGTACGGTTACCGCGTCCATGGGCCGTACAACCCCGCCAACGGCCAGCGCTTCAACCCGAACAAGCTGCTGCTGGACCCCTACGCCAAGGCCGTCGCCGGCCAGATCGACTGGGACCCGGCGCTGTTCTCTTACAACATGGGCGACCCCTCATCCCGGAATGACGCCGATTCTGCGCCGCACATGATGATGGGCGTGGTGATCAACCCGTTCTTCGACTGGGACAACGACCAGAACCTGCGCATTCCGTACCACAAGTCGGTTATCTACGAAGCGCACGTCAAGGGGCTCACCGAGCTGCACCCGGAAATCCCCGAGGAGCAGCGCGGCACCTACGCCGGCGTAGCGCACCCCGCAGTCATCTCGCACCTGCAGAAGCTGGGCGTCACCGCGATCGAGCTGATGCCAGTGCACCAGTTCGTCAACGACGGCACGCTGCAGGAGAAGGGTCTGAGCAACTACTGGGGCTACAACACCATCGGCTTCTTCGCGCCGCAGAACACCTACAGCTCCACCGGCGACGCAGGCCAGCAGGTCCAGGACTTCAAGGCGATGGTCCGCTCACTGCACCGCGCCGGCATTGAGGTCATCCTCGACGTCGTCTACAACCACACCGCCGAAGGCAACCACCTAGGCCCCACGCTGAGCTTCAAGGGCATCGACAACGAGGCGTACTACCGCCTGGTCGAGGACGACAAGCAGTACTACATGGACTACACCGGCACGGGCAACACACTGAACGTCCGCCAGCCGCATTCCCTGCAGCTGCTGATGGACTCGCTGCGCTACTGGGTCACCGAGATGCACGTGGACGGGTTCCGCTTCGACCTCGCCGCCGCTTTGGCCCGCGAGTTTTACGACGTCGACCGGCTCTCCACCTTCTTCGAACTCATCCAGCAGGACCCGGTGGTCTCCCAGGTCAAGCTCATCGCCGAGCCGTGGGACGTCGGCCCCGGTGGTTACCAGGTGGGCAACTTCCCGCCGCAGTGGACGGAATGGAACGGCAAGTACCGCGACACCGTGCGCGACTTCTGGCGCGGCGAACCGGCCACGCTCGGCGAGTTCGCCTCGCGGATCACCGGCTCCGCAGACCTGTACGAGCACTCCGGCCGCCGCCCCGTGGCATCCATCAACTTCGTCACCGCGCACGACGGCTTCACCCTGCGGGACCTGGTCTCCTACAACGAGAAGCACAACGATGCCAACGGCGAGGAGAACAAGGACGGCGAATCCCACAACCGCTCATGGAACTGCGGTGTGGAGGGTCCCACGGATGACCCCAAGGTCCTGGCACTCCGTGCACGGCAGCAGCGCAACTTCATCGCCACCATGCTGCTCTCGCAGGGCGTGCCGATGATCGCGCACGGCGATGAGATGGGCCGAACGCAGCTGGGCAACAACAACGGGTACTGCCAGGACTCGGAGCTGACCTGGATGAACTGGGACAGCGTGGACCAGCCCCTCATCGAATTCACCGCGGCCGTCAATTCGCTGCGCGCCAAGCACCCCACCTTCCGGCGCAGCCGCTTCTTCGACGGCCGGCCGGTCCGGCGCGGTGAGGGCGAGCGGCTGCCGGACATCGTATGGCTCGACCCCGACGGCAACCTCATGCAGCCGGAGGACTGGGACAGCGGCTTCGGCCGATCCGTGGGCATGTTCCTCAACGGCGACGGCATCCAGGGCCACGACGACCGCGGGCGGCGCATCACGGACGTGAACTTCGTGCTGTACTTCAACGCGCACGACGGCGACGTCGAGTTCACGCTGCCGCCGGACGAATACGCCCCGGCCTGGGACATCATCATCGACACCGCTGGCGAAGGGGCAGACTCCGAGCCGGTGAACGCGGGCAGCATGCTGTCCGTTGCGGCCAAGTCCCTGGTGGTGCTCCGTGCACACAGCGCCCCCGAGGAGGAGCCCGACCATTCCGTGGCTGCTTCGCTGGCCGCACTGACGCAGACCGCCACCGCCGAGACCGCGGCGCTCACGGCCCCCGCCGTCCCTGAACCGGCCAAGACGAAGAAGCCGGATCCTCAGCTTGGAAAGGCAGCCGAGGAGCGGCCAGCCGGTAATTCTGCTGCCGCGCCGGCGCACGCGGCCGAGCCGGCGGAAAAGCCCGCCGCCAAGCCCGCGGGTAAACGGACCGGCAACCCCAAGGCGGGCAAGCCTGCAGGGGAGGGCGCATGAAAACCCCGGTCTCCACTTACCGGCTGCAGATCAGGAAGGGCTTCACGCTGTTCGACGCGGCCGAAACCGTGCCGTACCTGCGGTCGCTCGGCGTCGACTGGGTTTACCTTTCACCGATCCTGACCGCCGAGCAGGGATCCGACCACGGCTACGACGTCACCGACCCCTCCGCCATCGACCCCGAGCGCGGCGGTCCGGAGGGGCTGGCTGCACTCTCCAAGGCAGCCCGCGCTGCCGGCATGGGCGTCCTGATCGACATCGTGCCCAACCACGTCGGCGTCGCCACTCCGGTGCAAAACCCCTGGTGGTGGTCGCTGCTCAAGGAGGGGCGCCAGTCCCGCTACGCTGAAGCGTTCGACGTCGAGTGGGACCTTGGCGGGGGACGCATCAGGCTTCCGGTTCTGGGGAGCGACGATGACCTGGACAAGCTCGAAATCAAGGATGGGGAGCTGCGGTACTACGACCACCGCTTCCCCCTCGCTGACGGCACCTACACCGAAGGCGACGCACCGCGGGACGTCCACGCCCGGCAGCACTATGAACTCATGGGCTGGCGGCGCGCGGACAACGAGCTGAACTACCGGCGCTTCTTTGCGGTCAACACTCTCGCCGGCGTCCGTGTGGAGCTGCCCGCCGTTTTCGACGAGGCGCATCAGGAGGTTGTGCGCTGGTTCCGCGAGGGGCTCGCGGACGGCCTTCGGATCGACCACCCGGACGGCCTGGCCGACCCCGAGGGTTACCTGAAGCGGCTGCGCGGGGCCACCGGCGGCGCCTACCTGCTGATCGAAAAGATCCTCGAGCCGGGGGAACAGCTGCCGGCCAGCTTCGAATGCGAAGGCACCACCGGCTACGACGCCCTCGCCGACGTCGACCGCGTCCTCGTCGATCCTCGTGGCCAGGAGCCGCTGGACCGGCTGGACGCGTCGCTGCGCGGCGGTGAGCCCGCCGACTATGAGGACATGATCCGCGGAACCAAGCGCCGGATCACCGACGGTATCCTCCACTCGGAAATCCTGCGGCTGACCCGGCTGGTTCCGGGCGACGCGGGGCTGTCCGCCGATGCCGCGGCAGACGCGATCGCCGAGATCATCGCCGCCTTCCCGGTCTACCGGACCTACCTGCCGGAGGGTGCCGAGGTGCTGAAGGAAGCCTGCGAGCTTGCGGCCCGCAGGCGGCCGGAACTCGACCAGACCATCCAGGTGCTGCAGCCGCTGCTGCTGGACACCGAACTGGAGCTGGCCCGGCGTTTCCAGCAGACCTCGGGAATGGTCATGGCCAAGGGCGTGGAGGACACCGCGTTCTTCCGCTTCAACCGTCTTGGGACGCTCACGGAAGTGGGCGCCGATCCCACCGAGTTCTCCGTGGAGCCCGATGAGTTCCATGCCCGGATGGTACGCCGGCAGGCCGAGCTGCCGTTGTCCATGACGACGCTCAGCACGCACGACACCAAGCGCAGCGAGGACACCCGGGCGCGGATCTCGGTCATCTCCGAGGTTGCCGGCGAATGGGAAAAGGCGCTGGGCCGGCTGCGGGAACTGGCCCCGCTGCCTGACGGCCCGTTGTCGGCACTGCTCTGGCAGGCCGTCGCCGGCGCCTGGCCCGCCAGCCGGGAACGCCTCCAGTACTACGCGATGAAGGCCGCGCGCGAAGCCGCAAACTCGACCAGCTGGACCGATCCGGATCCCGCGTTTGAGGAGAAGCTGACCGCCGCCGTCGACGCTGTGTTCGACAACCCTGCGGTGCAGGCCGAGGTGGAGGCCCTCGTGGAGCTCCTGGAACCGCATGGTGCCTCGAACTCGCTGGCGGCAAAGCTCGTGCAACTGACCATGCCCGGAGTTCCGGACGTGTACCAGGGCACGGAGTTCTGGGACCGGTCGCTGACGGATCCGGACAACCGGCGCCCATTCAGCTTTGACGACCGCCGCGCCGCCCTGGAGCAGCTGGACGCGGGCGAGCTGCCGGCGTCGTTCACGGATCAGGCCGCCAAGCTGCTGGTGACCTCGCGGGCCCTGCGGCTGCGCCGCGACCGGCCGGAACTATTCACCGGCTACAGCCCGGTCCGGGCCAGCGGCCCTGCCGCCGGGCACCTGCTCGGGTTCGACCGGGGCGGAGCACTCACCCTGGTCACCCGGCTGCCCTACGGACTGGAACGGTCGGGCGGGTGGCGGGACACCGCCGTCGAACTTAAGACCGCCATGAAGGACGAACTGACCGGTACCGGCTACGGACCGGGGACCGTGGAGATCGCTGACATCTTCCGGACCTACCCCGTGGCGCTGCTGGTAGCGCAGACTGGAGGAGAGTCATGACGAGCACAGGCCAGGCAACCTATCCGCGTGAAGCAGCAAAGCCCGTGCAGGGACCTGAGCGCTTTGACGTCTGGGCGCCCGAGGCCAAGTCCGTGACGCTGCTGGCCGGCGGGGAGCGCTATGCCATGCAGCGCAGGTCGGGCACCGGGCCGGAGCACGAGGGCTGGTGGACGGCTCCCGAGGCGCCGGCAAGCGGCGAGGCGGACTACGGGTACCTTCTGGACGGCGACGAAACGCCGCTGCCGGATCCGCGGACCCGGCGCCAGCCGGAGGGCGTGCACGCGCTGTCCCGCACGTTCGACCCCGGCGCGCACCAGTGGCAGGAGGACGGCTGGCAGGGCAGGGAACTGCAGGGGGCGGTCATCTACGAGCTGCACCTCGGCACGTTCACGCCCGAAGGGACGCTGGATGCCGCCGCCGGCAAGCTGGACTACCTGGCCGGCCTGGGCGTGGACTTCATCGAACTGCTGCCGGTGAACGCGTTCAACGGCACGCACAACTGGGGCTACGACGGCGTGCAGTGGTTCGCCGTCCACGAGGCCTACGGCGGACCGGAGGCGTACCAGCGGTTCGTGGACGCGGCCCACTCCGCAGGCCTCGGCGTGATCCAGGACGTGGTCTACAACCACCTCGGACCCAGCGGGAACTACCTGCCGCGGTTCGGGCCCTACCTCAAGCACGGCGAGGGCAACACGTGGGGCGACTCCGTGAACCTGGACGGAGACGGGTCCGATCATGTGCGCCGGTACATCCTGGACAACCTGGCCATGTGGCTGCGCGACTACAGGGTGGACGGCCTGCGTTTGGACGCTGTCCATGCCCTCAAGGACGAACGCGCCGTCCATATCCTGGAGGACTTCGGGGCGCTGGCGGACCAGATTTCCGCTGAGGTGGGGCGGCCGCTGACGCTCATTGCCGAGTCGGACCTCAACAACCCGCGGCTGCTGTATCCGCGGGACGTCAACGGGTACGGGCTGGAAGGGCAGTGGAGCGACGACTTCCACCACGCCGTCCACGTTAACGTCACCGGCGAAACCACGGGCTACTACAGCGACTTCGACTCGCTCGCGGCCCTGGCCAAGGTGCTTCGGGACGGTTTCTTCCACGACGGCAGCTACTCCAGTTTCCGCGGCCGGCACCATGGCAGGCCGATCAATTTCAGCGCCGTCCACCCGGCCGCCCTGGTGGTCTGCTCGCAGAACCACGACCAGATCGGCAACCGCGCCACCGGGGACAGGCTCTCCCAGAGCCTGCCGTACGGGAGCCTCGCGCTGGCCGCTGTGCTGACGCTGACGGGGCCCTTCACCCCGATGCTGTTCATGGGGGAGGAATACGGTGCCAGCACGCCGTGGCAGTTCTTCACCTCCCACCCCGAACCGGAGCTCGGCAAGGCCACCGCGGAAGGCCGGATCAGGGAGTTCGAGCGCATGGGGTGGGATCCCGCCGTCGTGCCCGATCCGCAGGATCCGGAGACGTTCCGCCGCTCCAAGCTGGACTGGGCGGAAGCCGCCGAAGGCGACCACGCACGGCTGCTGGAACTGTACCGTTCCCTCACCGCGCTGCGCCGCTCGACGCCGGACCTCACCAAGCTGGGCTTCGAGGACACCCAGGTGGAGTTCGACGAGGACGCCCGCTGGCTGCGGTTCCGGCGCGGCAGCGTGCAGGTGCTGCTCAACTTCTCCGAGCAGCCGGTGAGCCTGGACGGGGCGGGCAGGGCCCTGCTGCTGGCCACCGACGACGCCGCCCGGCTGGAAGGTGAACGTGCGGAGCTCGGGCCGCTGAGCGCCGCCGTCGTGAGTGACTGAACCCCGGCTCTAGCCGCATGGCAGGCGTCCACCGCCGTCTTGGGGAAGGCGTCCACCTCCGGTGACCGGATGGTGGACGCCTTCCCCGCTGCCCGGACGCGGCTGGCAGGATGGAGCGCATGACTTATGTGGCCTCGGACACCCGCTACAGCACCATGCCCTACCGCCGCGTCGGACGCAGCGGGCTGAAACTGCCGGCCATCTCGCTGGGCCTGTGGCACAACTTCGGGGACGACAAGCGTTTCGACGAACAGCGCGCCATCCTGCGCCGCGCCTTCGACCTCGGCGTCACGCACTTCGACCTCGCCAACAACTACGGGCCGCCGGACGGATCCGCGGAAACCAACTTCGGCCGCCACCTGCAGGACGACTTCAGGCCCTACCGCGACGAGCTGGTGATCTCCACCAAGGCGGGCTACCACATGTGGCCCGGTCCGTACGGCGAGTGGGGCTCCCGGAAGTACCTGATCTCCAGCCTGGACCAGTCGCTGCAGCGGATGGGCCTGGACTACGTGGACATCTTCTACAGCCACCGCCCGGACCCGGAGACGCCCCTGGAGGAGACCATGGGCGCGCTGGACTACGCGGTCCGCTCAGGCAAGGCCCTGTACGCGGGCATCTCCTCCTACACCCCGGAGCAGACGCTCGAGGCCGCCCGCATCCTGAAGGAACTGGGCACGCCGCTGCTCATCCACCAGCCCAGCTACTCAATGCTGAACCGCTGGACCGAGGACGGCTCGCCGAACCTCTACGAGGCGCTGGACCAGGTGGGCGCCGGCTGCATCGCGTTCTCACCGCTGGCCCAGGGCATGCTGACCGACCGATACCTCAACGGCGTGCCCGCCGACTCCCGCGCGGCCAAGGCACGGTTCCTTTCCGAATCGGCCCTCACGGAGGACAAGCTGGACAGGGTCCGCGGGCTGAACGCCATCGCCGCCGGCCGCGGACAGTCGCTCGCGCAGATGGCCATCGCCTGGATCCTCCGCGACCAGCCCAAGGGCTCCCCGGTGACCTCGGCGCTCATCGGTGCATCCAGCGTCAGGCAGCTCGAGGACAGCCTGGCCGCCGTCGACAATCTGGAATTCAGCGCCGGGGAGCTGACCGCGATCGACGAGTTCGCCGTCGAATCCGACATCAACCTCTGGGCACAGCGGGTCTGAACGGGACGTCCAAAAAGAAGCGCGTAATCAAGCGGCCGGGGACGGCGGGAACAAAGCCGGCCCCGGCCGTGTTTGGTTAGACTGATAAACGCGCCGCGTGGCGCGGTGCCCGTCAGCCGCCGTCGTACAACAGGGTATTGACGCGCAGGGCACATGAAGTTTGTTCTCAAAGGAGTTCCGTGTCTTCGAATCCGATTCGTGTAGCTATTGTCGGTGTGGGTAACTGTGCCGCTTCGCTGGTTCAGGGTGTCCATTACTACCGGGATGCTGACCCGCGGGCCACGATTCCGGGTCTGATGCATGTGGAGTTCGGCAGGTACCACGTCCGTGATGTGCAGTTCGTGGCCGCGTTTGATGTGGACGGCAAGAAGGTCGGCCATGATCTGGCGGATGCGATCCTGGCCAGTGAGAACAACACGATCAAGCTGGCCGAGGTCCCGCCGACCGGTGTGACGGTGCAGCGCGGCCACACCCTGGACGGGTTGGGCCGGTACTACCTGGAGACGATTGAGCAGTCCACCGAGGAGCCTGTTGACGTGGTCCAGGCGCTCAAGGACGCGCAGGTGGATGTCATGGTGTGCTACCTGCCGGTGGGGTCGCAGGAGGCTGCGGAGTTCTACGCGCAGTGCGCGATCGATGCCGGGGTGGCGTTCGTGAACGCTTTGCCGGTGTTCATCGCCGGCACCAAAGAGTGGGCTGACAAGTTCACCGCAGCCGGTGTCCCGATCGTGGGCGATGACATCAAGAGCCAGATCGGTGCCACCATCACGCACCGCGTCATGGCGAAGCTGTTCGAGGACCGGGGTGTGACGCTGGACCGGACGTACCAGCTGAACGTGGGCGGGAACATGGACTTCAAGAACATGCTGGAGCGTGACCGGCTGGAGTCAAAGAAGATTTCCAAGACCCAGGCCGTGACCTCGAACGTCGAGGCCGAGCTGTCGGCCAAGGATGTGCACATCGGTCCGTCCGATTATGTGCAGTGGCTTGATGACCGGAAGTGGGCGTTTGTGCGCCTGGAGGGCCGGAACTTCGGTGACGCGCCGGTGTCTTTGGAGTACAAGCTGGAGGTGTGGGACTCGCCGAACTCGGCCGGTGTGATCATTGATGCGATCCGTGCGGCGAAGATCGGCCTGGACCGGGGCATCGGCGGTCCGCTGGTCTCGGCGTCGAGCTACTTCATGAAGTCCCCGCCGGAGCAGTTCAACGACGACCTCGCCCGCGAAAAGGTCGAGGCCTTCATCCGCGGCGACCTCGACCGCTAAACCCCCACCCGACGCTCTATCACTTCCTGCAGGTTTCGGGCCGACGCCCTATTACTCCCTGCAGGTTTTGACACGATGCTCTCTCACCTCCGGGGGGGGGAGCATCGCGCGTTAAGCCTCGTTTTCGTAGCGCCGGATCGCGTGGCTGGCATGCGCGAGTGCCAGCAGCTTCAGGACCAGCTGGCCGTGCAGGTGCATGCCGACGGCCGCCGTCATGATCAGCTGGTTTACGTCCTCCGGCTCGGTCGTGGCCGAAATGTTCACGGCGGCAATGGCGTCCACCGCCTCGCTGTAGGCGTCGAGCAACTCAGCCGTGACGGGTACGCCGAGGTCTTCCATGAGGACCAGCTGGGCATTGAGGGCATTCCTGGCGTCGCTCGGCACGTCCGGCCAGTTCCGGAAACGTACGACGGCGTCACCCGCCGGCGTCCGCACGTCACCGTGCTCTGTGCTCACCTCATCGAGGCCCAGCACCGTACGTTGCACCGCGGCCAAGACCTCAAGGCGGGGTTCGCCGTCGTCGGCCATTCTGACCAGGGAACTGATCTTGGCGATGGGCAGCCCTACCACGTTCCGCAGCGCCTGAATCAGTTCCAGCCGGCTCACGTGCTGTTCCGAATACTCGGCCCGGGTGGCGTGGACTGCACGGCCGGCGGGCAGCAGCCCTTCCCGGAGGTAGAACTTGATGCTGGCAGGGGAAACCCCTGTCCGCTCGCTGAGCTCCTTCAGCTGCATGTCCGCTCCGTTCCCCGGCGGCAATCGACTCATTGGATAGTTGCTGCGCCGCTGGCTATCTTGATTTACAGCACTGGATAGTGCTTCTATCCTAGGGGTATGGAGCCTTGGAATGTACTGCTGGCCAGCCACGTGATCGGCGCCCTTTTTGTCCTCGCCATCGGCCCTGTGCAGATCCTTCGGCGGCGCCGCGACCGCGTCCACCGCACGATGGGGCACCTGTGGGTCGCGGCGATGTACTACGTCTGCTTCAGCAGCTTCTGGATCGTCCGTGACGGGCATTTCAGCTGGCTTCACGGACTCTCCGCGTTCACGATCGTGACTGTGACGCTCGGGCTCGTCAGCGCGGTGCGCCGGAACATCCCGGCGCACCGGGGAAACATGATCGGCAGCTACATCGGCATCGTCGTGGCGTTCGGCTTCGCTGTCTCGGCCCCGGGCCGCGCGATTCCGCGACTCTTGGCCGAGGATCTTCCGACAGCCCTGTATGTGACCGCGCTGGTGGCGCTCAGCACCGCCGTCGTCTTCCTTTCGCTGCGCCGCGGAGGCCGTGAGGGGAGTGGATCGCAGCCGACGGGACAAACAGTGGCCCTTGCCGCAAGAGGCGCCGACCGCGCTCCTAAGACTGGTCCCTAAGTGGACGGGTAGCAAACCGAAGCAGTACGCCCTGAGGGGACGCTCTATCATTTGCTGCAGGCATTCGTGCCACCCGCTATCACTTTCTGCGGCTTCGACGGCGACGCTCCCTCACCCATCGGCAAAGCCCGCAGCGTGAGGATGATCCAGCTGCGCCATTCGCCGTGCCCGCTTGATGCGGGTAACCGCCCCTTCAAAACCATCGGCAAGGTCATCCTTTTTTACAGTCAGGACAATCCATCCCGCTGCTTCGAACGCTTTATCTCGCCGTTTATCACTAAAGATCTGAGCCTCGTCGAGGTGATGGTCGCCGTCGTACTGGATGGCAAGCCGGCGGGCACGGTATCCAAGATCGGCCGACGGCGACGACGGGTCGCCGCTTCTCAGCGTGAGCTGAAGATCAGGCTCAGGAAGGCCAGCGTCCACCATCGCTAAGCGCAGCATGGTTTCCGGCGCCGAATCTGCACCCACCCGCATCAGGTCCAAGGCTTCTCGGGCACGGACAACGCCCTGCAGATTGGGGTGCCGCAGAACCAGGGAACGCAATCCGTGCAACGTATCGAAGGGCTCTGTCCGGCCCTCAAACTCCAGCCGAGGAATGCGGATTATCTGATCGCCCATGCACACCAGGTCTTTCAGCGGCAGCCGTCGTGCCAGATCCAGCCACGTTCGGGAGCGGGTACTGAGCCGGATACCATCGACCGTTTCAATCTCGTCTTCTTCGGCCAGTACGGTGTGGCCGAGCACTCCCGTGCGACGCGCCGGGGGCAGGCGTTTCGGCTTGCTCAAATGCAGTTCAGTAGAGTCCGCCAGCCACGGCGGGAGCAGCTGGCAGCGGAGCCGGGCCGCCGTGACATGTGAGATCCAGGCGCCGGGCGAAACCTCAGACAGCGCCCGCGCCGCAGCCTCAAGGTCAAAGTCCCAGTCCCACGGGCGGTAGAGTCCACGCCCCACGTGGACCACGTCGCGACGCCGCAGTCTCGACGGGGGAATGCCTTCGGCTCGAGCCAAGTCGAAGGTGAACGGAGCTGATGCCAAACGTGACGGTAAGCTGTCGCGCATTTCCATGCAGGCATTGTGACCCAACTTGAGGTGGGCCTGCAGAAGTTATCCACAGGCGGCAGGGAGTGAGAGAGGGTTGGGTGGAAGGCGGCAGGGAGTGAGAGAGGGTTGGGTGGGGGGGGGCAGGGAGTGAGAGAGGGTTGGGTGGAAGGCGGCGGGGAGTGAGAGAGGGTTGGGTGGAAAGCGGCAGGGAGGGAGAGAGGGTTGGGTGGAAGGCGGCAGGGAGTGAGAGAGGGTTGGGTGGGGGCGGCAGGGAGTGAGAGAGGGGTGGGTGGAAGGCGGCAGGGAGTGAGAGAGGGTTGGGTGGAAGGCGGCAGGGAGTGAGGGAGGGGCTAGAAGAGGCCGACGGGGTTGCCGGCGTCGTCCACGTTCATCCGCATTGCCGCCGGAACTGCGGGCAGGCCGGGCATGGTCATCACTGCCCCGGTCAGGGCCACGATGAAGCCGGCGCCTGTCTTCGGGATGAGGTCGCGGACGTGGATGGTGAAGCCCTTGGGGGCGCCCAGCTTCGAGGCGTCGTCCGTGAACGAGTACTGGGTTTTCGCCATGCAGACAGGCAGCCCGGACCAGCCGTTCTTCTCGATCTCCGCCAGCCGGCGAAGGGCAGGCACGGAGAAGTCCACGCCGTCGGCACCGTAGATCTCCTGAACGATGGTTCGGATCTTGTCCTCCACAGGCATGTCCAGCGGATAGAGATGCCGGAACGCTGACGGCCCGTTCACGGCAGCGGCGACCTTGGCAGCCAGCTCATCGCCGCCGTCGCCGCCACCGCCCCGTCCCCAGATGTCGGCCACGGCCGCCTGGATGCCCTCGCCGGCGCACCAGCCGAGCAGCCAGTCGAGCTCCTCCGGGGTGTCGGACGGGAACCTGTTGATCGCCACCACCGGCGTCACCCCGAACCGCTCCACGTTCCGCACATGCCGGCGCAGGTTAACCACCCCCGCCGCCAGCGCCTCGACGTTCGGCTCGCTGAGCCGGTCCTTGGCCACCCCGCCCTGCATCTTGAGCGCGCGCACGGTGGCCACCACCACGACGGCGGCAGGTGCCACATCCGCGATGCGCGCCTTGATGTTCATGAACTTTTCCGCGCCCAGGTCCGCGCCGAACCCAGCCTCCGTAACCACGATGTCGGCCAGACGGCGGGCGGTCTGCGTGGCGATCAGCGAGTTGCAGCCGTGGGCGATGTTCGCGAACGGGCCGCCGTGGACCAGTGCCGGGGTGCCGGCGATGGTCTGGACCAGGTTGGGCTTGATCGCGTCCTTGAGCAGCAGCGTCAGCGCGCCCTGCACGCCCAGGTCCGCCACGGTAACCGGCGTCCGGTCATAGGTGTAGCCGAAAGTGATCCGGCCCAGCCGGTCCCGCAGGTCCGCCACGTCGGTGGCAAGGCAGAACACGGCCATGATTTCGGAGGCGACGGTGATGTCGAAGCCGTCCTGGCGCGGGACCCCCTGGGTGGCCCCGCCCAGTCCGATGACTATTTCTCGAAGCGAACGGTCGTTCATGTCCAGGACCCGCTTGAACGTCATCCGGCGCGGGTCGATGTTCAGTTGGTTGCCCTGGTAGATGTGGTTGTCCACGAGGGCCATAAGGGCATTGTTAGCCGAGGTTATGGCGTGGAAGTCGCCGGTGAAATGCAGGTTGATCTCGTCCATGGGCAGCACCTGGGACAGCCCGCCGCCCGTGGCCCCGCCCTTCATGCCGAGGATGGGGCCGAGCGAGGGCTCCCGCAGCGCGACCATGACCTTGTGGCCCGCCCGGGCGAGGGAGTCCGCCAGCCCCACAGTGGTGGTCGATTTTCCTTCCCCGGCCGGCGTGGGCGACATCGCCGACACCAGGACCACCTTCCCGGCGGGCGCCGGGGCGGTCAGTTTGGCGGGGTCGATCTTGGCCTTGTACCGGCCGTAGTGCTCCACGGCATCGGGATCGATGCCTGCGGCCGCGGCGATGTCCTCGATGGGCTGCAGCACTGCCCGGCGGGCAATCTCCAGGTCGCTCAGGGAAGTGACGGTACCGCTCGGGGGAGTGCTGTCAGACATCGTTGTCCTTTCAGTTTGGCCTCAGCCGGTGAGCCGTGAACCGTAGACGGCGGCCATGGGGTGGCTGGAGGCGTGTTCGTCGATGGCGGCGTGGTAACTGTCGAGGGTGATGGCGGCGGTGCGTTGCCAGCCGGAGTTGGCGGCGTGGATGGCGGCGGCGGTGCCCATGTTGTGCCGGGTGGCGGGGTCGTCGTGGAGGGCTTCGAGGGCGTCGGCCCAGTCGGAGGCGTGGTGTCCGTTGACGAGCAGGCCGGTGCGGCCGTGGCTGACGGCGCGGGTGAGGCCGCCGACGCGGGTGGCGATCACGGGCGTGCCGCAGGCCTGGGCTTCGAGGGCCACCAGACCGAAGGATTCGCTGAAGGAGGGCATGGCAACGACGTCGGCCGAGCGGAACCAGCCAGCCAGTTCAGGTGCGCTGACGGGCGGGTGGTGCGTCACGACGTCGTCCATTCCGGCCGCGCTGACAAGCGACGTCAGGTTGAAGTCCTTGGCGCCGCTGAGGGCACCGAGGATGGTCAGTTTCAGGTTGATGTCCGGACGGCGCCCGCGGAGCAGGGCGGCGGCCTTGAGCAGGATCTGCGGGCCTTTGAGCCGCTGGATCCGGCCGGCGAAGAGAATATGGAAGGTGTCAGGGCTGATGCTGTGGGCGGCACGGGAGGCGGCGCGGAACGCCGGGGTGAAGACAGCGAGGTCGACGCCGGGGGGTGCGACGTCGATGTGGTCGAAATCGGCGCCATAGTGGGAGACCAGCTCGGCGGCTTCTGCGGTGGTGTTGGCGATGAGGCGGGTGGCGCCGTCGACGATGCGGTGTTCGCCGTCCTCGCGGCGCCGGGGCTCGGGCTGCTCGCCGGAGTGCAGGAGGAGGTTTTTCACCTTGGCCATGGTGTGCATGGTGTGCACGAGCGGAACGTTCCAGAGGCCGGAGAGTTCGAGGCCGGCGACGCCGGAGACCCAGTAGTGGGAGTGGATGAGGTCATAGCGGCCGTGAGGCTGCTGGGCGCGGATGCGTTCGATCTCGGCCACCATGCTGTGCAGCAGTTCCGGCAGTTCCTCTTTGGGGAGTTTGCGGGGCGGGCCGGCCAGAACGTTGTGGACGCAGACGCCGGGGTCCGGGTGTTCGACGGCGGGCTGGCCGGCGGAGGTGGAGCGGGTGAAGATTTCCACTTCGACGCCGGTTTCGGCCAGGGCGGAGGCGAGGCCGCGGATGTAGACGTTCATGCCGCCGGCGTCCCCGGAACCGGGCTGCTCCATGGGGGAGGTATGCAGGGACAGGAAAGCCACTCGCTTGATCACAGACATGGCCCTCCCTCCTCTCCGTGCTGCTGGGACTGCATCGAATAAAACACTACTCCTGAAGCGCCGGTGCGACGGCGGCCGGGCGGCCGCTGCTCGCATGCGGGCTTGCGTAAAAACCCGGTGCCCTCCGCGGCAGGAGGATGGCGGATGTAGCACGCACAGGTTAAATAGCAGCTCGCCCCGGCCACCCGCCTCACCGGCGCCACAGTGCGGCCAGCCCCGGAAACGCGCTTTCGTAGCCAGCAAGCAGCGCCTCAGCCAGCTTCGCGGAGCCCACCAGGGGGTGCCCGGCGAAGGCTTCCAGTGCCGCACTGCGGTCACCAGTGGTTGCCGCACGAACGGTTAGCAGTTCCACATTCTTGACCTGCCGCAAAAGGTCCAGTTGCGGTGCATCGGGCCGGTCCTGCGGCACTGGCACTGCCCCCTCCGGCGTGACGGTGCAGGGGACTTCGACGACGGCGTCCGCCGGCAACCCGGGGATCGCGGCCCGGGTGCCACCCGGGCCGGTCGAAGACTGTCGGGTGAAGTTTGGGGTGTTGAGGATCAGCTGGGTGCCGGCGCCAGCATCGCCAGCGCCGGCATCCCCTGTGCGAGCGTCGCCAGCGGCGCCGGCCACCGCCCGCATCACCGCCAGCGCCACCTGCTCATAGCCGCCGCCGGCAAGATCCTCGGGGTGCCGCGCCTCGCCGCGGGACCTGGCTTCGGCCAGATACCCTTCCTCGCGCGAGAGTCGCGCCGCCTCCCACAGGCCGTATGCTTCGTCCCCGGCCGCTGCCAGCCGCGGATACAGCTCCGCCTGCTGGCCGTGGATCGATTCGCCGCGGGTCAGGGCCATGGCCCGCATCCCCGCCGCCGCGCGAGCCGCCTCGTAGTAGTAGAACAGGTACTCATTCGGCAGCAGCCCCAGATCGCGCAGGAACGGCTGCGGAAACAGCCTGCCCTCCTCGAAGCCGGCAAGGGCATCCGGATCCGCCAGCAGGCCGGGAAGGGCATCACGGCCGCCGCTCTCGAGCCGGTACAGCCAACCGAGGTGGTTCAGCCCAAAGTAGCCCACGCCGTCGAGCCTTCCCGGCGGCAGCGGCACCCCGGCCGCCCGGGCGGCGCGGTGCACGAGGGCGCTCGCGGAATCGCAGATGCCGATCACTTTCCGGCCCAGCACCGGAACCAGCGCCTCGGTGACCATTCCGGCGGGATTCGTGAAATTGACCAGCCAGGCGTCGGGGCAGTGCGTCCGCATGGCGGCGGCCAGCTCCAGCATGGCCGGGATGGACCGCAGGGCGTAGGAGATGCCGCCGGCGCCGGTGGTCTCCTGGCCCAGCAGCCCGAGGTCCCGGGCCACCCGTTCGTCGGCGACCCGGCCGGCAGTTCCGCCCGGGCGGATGGCGGCGAACACGATGTCCGTCCCGCTCAGGGCGCGGGGGAGGGACGTCGTGGACGTCACGGCGGGCGGACGCTTGGGGTAAGGTCCGACGGCGGGACTTCCGTTCCGCGCACCGCCCGCCTCCGAGGACATGGACCTCAGGACGGCCTCGATGGCGGCCAGGCGGCCGCCGTCGACGTCGTACAGCACCACCTCACTGACCAGGCCGGAATAGGGCCCGGAACTCAGGGCACGATAAACGAGGGGAACCCGGAATCCGCCGCCGCCGGCGATCATGAGCCGCATGGCAGGAGTCTATGCGCCGCAGCCGGCAACGGGGCCGGAACTGCCGTGCGCAAAGCGGTCCGGCGCCGCCAGACCCCCACGTCGCGGGGTTTCAACGCCAAGGTCCGTGGCGTAATGTGCCGAGCATGGAGGCGAATCCCGCACGCCGTTTCGATCCCCTCGCGGCCGTCCGAACCCAAGCGGCCGGGGAGTTCGATGTGCTGCTGGCCGGGACCGTCTTTCAGGACATCATCTTCACCGGACTGCCGCACGCGCCCGAACCCGGAACCGAGATCTGGAGCGAAGGGATGGGCAGCTGCCCCGGCGGCGTCGCGAACCAGGCGATAGCCGCGGCCCGACTGGGCCTGCGCACCGGGCTGGCGGCGGCCTTCGGCGATGACGGCTACGGGGACTACAACTGGAAGATCCTGGCCGGGCAGGAGCACGTGGACCTGTCCCTGTCCCGCCGGGTCCCGGGCTGGCACTCGCCGGTGACAGTGTCGCTCAGCGTGGACCACGACCGGTCCATGGTCACGCACGGGCACCCGGCGCCGGTTACTGCTTCCGAGCTGATCGGGGATCCGCCCCGCGCCCTGGCGGCCGTGGCGGATTTGGGTCATGAACTGGAGCCGTGGGCGCTCGCGGCGCACAAGGCGGGAGTGAAGCTGTTCGGCGACGTCGGCTGGGACCCCACCGGCGAGTGGGCCAACGCGCGGCTTGAGAACCTGCAGTACTTCCACGCCTTCATGCCCAACCAGCGCGAGGCCATGGCCTTCACCGGCAAAAACGATCCCTGGGCGGCGCTCTATGCCCTCGCGGACCGGGTGCCGGTGGCGGTGGTGACGCTGGGGGCGCAGGGAGCGGTGGCCGTCGACTCCGAAACCGGCGAGGAGGAATGGGTGCCCTCGCTGCCGGTGGCCGCCTTCGATCCGACCGGTGCCGGGGACTGCTTCGGCGCTGCATTCATCGTCGGCAGCCTGGCGGGATGGCGCCTCGGCGACCGGTTGCGGTTCGCCAACCTCTGTGCCGCGCTGGCCGTCCAGGAGGTGGGCGGCTCCCTCGCGGCGCCGGGCTGGGGAGATATTGCCGACTGGTGGAAGCGCGCCAACGCCCGGCCGGAGCGCCGCGGCAGCCAATGGCTGCGCCGCTACTCCTTCCTCGCCGACATTGTCCGGGACGTTCCGCAGGAGGCCCAGCGCCGCGCGTCCGCCACCATCGCGCACCTCTCGGACGCCTGAGGAGACGGCCGTCCACACGACCGGCAGGCTGTTTTCCGGGCAATTATTCGGCCCGAAGCGCCAGCACTAGAATCAGTAGAGTGATTTATCCAGCAGCAACAGGAGACCGCCCGGCAGTAACGGGCCCGCGCGGCACGTTCGACGGTTCCGCCCGGCCGGCCCATGAACGCTCCGCCGTGATAGACCTTGAGGCCATCCGGCACAATGTCCGGCGGCTCGCCGCAGCCGCGGAGCCGGCCAAGGTGATGGCGGTGGTCAAGGCCGACGCGTACGGGCACGGTGCCGTGCCGGTGGCCCGCGCTGCCCTTGAGGCCGGCGCCAGCTGGCTGGGTGTCGCCCACATCTCCGAGGCGCTGGCACTGCGCGCGGCGGGCATCGAAGCGCCCCTGCTCGCCTGGCTGCACACCCCCGAAAGCAACTTCGGCGCGGCGGTGGCCGCAGGGATTGATATCGGCTGCTCCGGCTGGGAGCTGGACCGGATTGTGGCCGCTGCCCGGGAGCAGGAACGCCCGGCACGCGTCCACCTCAAGGTGGACACGGGACTCGGCCGCAACGGCGCCACGGTGGAGGTATGGGACCGGCTGGTGGGCGAAGCGGTGGAATACCAGGACCAGGGGCTGCTGCGCGTGGTGGGGATCTTCTCCCATCTCGCCGTCGCCGATGAGCCCGAGCGCCCCGAAACCGACGACCAGCTCGCCGCGTTCCGTGAGGTGCTGGCTATCGCCGAGGACGCCGGCGTGGACCCCGAAGTGCGCCACCTGGCCAACACCCCGGCCACGCTGTCCCGGCCGGACACACACTTTGACCTGGTCCGCGTGGGGCTGGGGATCTACGGACTCTCGCCGTTCGAGGGGCAGACGTCCGCGGAACTGGGTCTTCGGCCCGCCATGACCCTGCGCACCGTCGTTTCCCACTGCAAGGACGTGCACTCCGGCCAGGGCGTCTCCTATGGCTTCAACTACCACACCTCCGGCGAGAGCACGCTGGGGCTCATCCCGCTTGGCTATGCCGACGGCGTGCCCCGCGTCGCCACCGGAGGCCCTGTCCGCGTGGAGGGCGTCACCTACCCCGTGGTGGGACGGATCGCCATGGACCAGATGGTGATCGACCTGGGCCCGCTGGACGTGACCCGGGGCGGCCACACCGTCCTCGGCGCCGAGGCAGTCCTGTTCGGCGACGGCTCCGACGGCGGCCCGACGGCCGATGACTGGGCCCGCGCGGCCGGCACCAACAACTACGAGATCGTCACCCGCATCAGCCCCCGCGTTCCCCGCACCTTCATCAACGAATCGCCCGTGAGCGAAGCGCGGGACAGCGGAGCGGCCGCAACCGAAGCGCCGGCGCCATGAGTGTTCCGGAAACCGGCGGTGTTCCGGAAACCGGCGGTAAGGAGAGCGGCGGCGCTCCGCTGTGGGTCCAGACCCTGACGGTTACGACGGCGGACCAGACCCATGCGCTCGGCGCGGCTCTGGCTGGGGTGCTCCGGGCGGGGGACCTGCTGGTGCTTACCGGCGAACTGGGCGCCGGCAAGACGACCTTCACTCAGGGCCTCGGTGAGGGCCTGGGCGTCCGCGAGGGCATCATTTCCCCGACCTTCGTGCTGGTGCGCATCCACCCGAACCTTCCCGAGGGGCCACGGCCGGGCGGGCCGGACCTGGTGCACGTGGACGCCTACCGTCTTGGATCTGCAGCGGAAATTGATGACATCGACCTGGAGAACACGCTTGACTCGGCCGTGACCGTGGTGGAGTGGGGCCGTGACCGCGTGGAGCACCTGACGGAGAGCCGGCTCGAGGTGGAACTGCACCGCCAGCTGGGCGGCGCCGCCCCTGCCCACCAGACCGGGAACGGCGCCCTGGACTTCGAGTCGGAGGACGACGACGAGGCCCGCACCATCATCATCCGCGGCTTTGGGCCGCGCTGGGCCGAACAGCCGGTTCTGGCGGCGGAAGGAATCTCCTGATGCTCATTCTCGCTATTGACACGTCCGCCGTGGCCAGCGCCGCGCTGGTGTCCGATGATGCGCTGGAAGGCGTGGTGGGCAGCTTCTCCACCGAAGACACCAGAAGCCACGCCGAGGTCCTCGCGCCCGGAATCGAGCGGCTGCTGGCGGACGCCGGAGTGACCGGGGCCGACATCGACGCGATCGTCGTGGGCGTGGGGCCGGGCCCCTTCACCGGCCTCCGGTCCGGCATCGCGACGTCGCGTACCCTCGCGTTTGTCTGGAACGCCCCGCTGCACGGCATGATGAGCCTCGACGCCGTCGCCCTGGAAGTTGCGGAGTCCACCGACGCGCCGGCCGAGTTCCTCGTGGCCACCGACGCCCGGCGCAAAGAGGTCTACTGGGCGCGCTACACCCTGGCCGCGGGCCAGCTGCCAACGCTCACGGACGGGCCGCACGTTGGTTTTGCCGCGGACCTTCCCGGCCTGCCGGCCTACGGCGCAGGCGCGGGCCTCTACCCTGGGGATGTCCGGGCGGATCCGGACTTCAGCACCGAACAGCCTGACGCCCTGTACCTGGGACAGTTCGCGCTGGCGCGGCTCGCGGCGGGGGAGCAGCTCCTGGACTCCACGCCGCTGTACCTCCGTGAGTCCGACGCCCAGGTCCCCGGCCCCCGGAAGCGTGCCCTGTGAACCTGCTGCCTGATTCATCCGGAAGTCCGACACCCGGCGACCCGACGCCGGGCGACCCCACACCCGGCAACGCTCCCGTCCTGCCGCGCCAGCTGGACTCAGGCGTGACCGTCAGGGACATGCTTCCCGGCGACATCCCCGCCGTCCACGAGCTGGAGGTCCGGCTGTTCCCGGTGGACGCGTGGCCGCTGCAGATGTTCTGGGATGAACTGGTGCAGCCGGAGACCCGCAGGTACCTCGTGGCCGAGGGGCCGGACGGCATCGTCGGCTACGCGGGACTCATGTGCGTCGAGCCGATAGCGGACGTCCAGACCATCGCCGTCGTGCCCGAATATGAGGGCAGGGGCATCGGCACAGCGCTCCTCACCGACCTGATCGCCGAGGGGCGCCGCCGCGGCGCAGCGGACATCCTGCTCGAGGTCCGCGCGGACAACCCGCGCGCCCAGCAGCTGTACGTCCGCTTCGGCTTTGAGCAGATCCACGTGCGGAAGCGGTACTACCGCGACGGCGTCGATGCCCTGATCATGCGGCTGCAGCTGGAGGACGTGCTCACGCTGCACCATGAAATTGTGCAAGAGGAAATAGTGCACCAGGACACCCTGCACGATCCCCAGCCCGTGCAGACTGACGAAGCCGGCAGCGCCGGCGCAACCGCTCCGACGGAGGCAGACCAGAAATGAACCGCTCACAGCCGCTGGTACTCGGCATCGAGTCCTCGTGCGACGAAACAGGCGTCGGCATCGTGCGCGGCACCGACCTGCTGACCAACACGGTGTCCTCGTCCATGGAGGAGCATGTACGGTTCGGCGGCGTGATTCCGGAGATCGCCTCCCGTGCCCACCTGGATGCGTTCGTTCCTGCACTCCAGGCAGCGCTGGCCGAGGCGGACGTGACGCTGGACGAGATCGACGCCATCGCGGTGACGTCCGGTCCGGGACTGGCCGGCGCGCTGATGGTCGGCGTGTGCGCAGCGAAGGCGCTCGCCGTTGCCACGGGCAAGCCGCTGTATGCCATCAACCACCTGGTGGCCCACGTGGGGGTCGGCCTGCTGAACCCGGGCAACAGGACGGCAAACGCGGGCAGGAACCCGGCAAACCCGGTCCTGCCTGAAAACCTGGGCGCCCTGCTGGTTTCCGGCGGCCACACCGAGATCCTGCGCATCCGCAGCATCACGGACGACGTCGAACTGCTCGGTTCAACTATCGATGACGCCGCCGGCGAGGCCTACGACAAGGTGGCCCGGATCCTGGGCCTGGGCTATCCCGGTGGCCCCGCCATCGACCGGCTGGCGCGGAAAGGAAACGCCAAAGCCATCCGGTTCCCGCGGGGACTGACGCAGCCCAAGTACATGGGCACCGCCGAGGAACCGGGCCGGCACCGGTACGACTGGTCCTTCAGCGGCCTGAAGACCGCGGTGGCGCGGTGCGTGGAGCAGTTCGAAGCCGCCGGCGAACCCGTGCCGGTGGCGGACATCGCTGCCGCGTTCCAGGAAGCCGTGGTGGATGTCATCACCTCGAAGGCCGTCCTGGCCTGCCGCGAGCGTGGCATCACCGAGCTGCTGCTGGGCGGGGGAGTGGCCGCCAATTCGAGGCTGCGGCAGCTGACCGAACAGCGCTGCTCGGCCGCCGGCATCACGCTGCACGTCCCGCCGCTGGACCTGTGCACGGACAACGGCGCCATGGTGGCAGCGCTCGGCGCCCAGCTGGTCATGGCGGGTATCGACCCCAGCGGCATCGGCTTCGCGCCGGACTCGTCGATGCCCGTGACCACGGTGTCAGCGCCAGCCACGAACACAGCCCGCGCCGGCGCGAGCGCTTAAGACCAGGCGGCGCCCCTCATCCGCGGAGGCGGGCCCTTACGCCGTCGGGCCGTTCCGCATCTGCTTGACGAGGTCGAGGACCACGGCCTGGAGGTTGCCGCCGCTTTCGGCGGCCACGCGCCGCTGGCGCTGGTATCCGGCGCCGCGGCTGATGATCTTTTCGACGTCGGCCAGCTCATCCGAGCAGCGCAGTTTGGCGGCGATCGGCTCGAGACGGTTCAGCGTCTCCAGCAGGTGGTCGGTGACGAGCTGCTCGTTGCCCTCGGCGTCGAGGATGATGATCGCATCCATGCCGTAGCGGGCAGCCCGCCACTTGTTCTCCTGGACGTGCCACGGCGGCATGGTGGGAATGCTGCCGCCGGCGTCGAGGATGCCGGAGAACTCATGCACCAGGCACTGGGTGAGGGCTGCGACGGCGCCTACTTCCTCGAGCGTGGCCAGGCCGTCGCAGATGCGCATCTCGATGGTGCCCAGGGCGGGCACGGGGCGGATGTCCCAGCGGATCTCGGAGATGGTGTCGATCACGCCGGTGGTGAACATGTCCTGGACGTAGGACTCGTATTCTTCCCAGCTGGGGAACTGGAAGGGCAGTCCCGCCGTGGGCAGCTGCTGGAACATGAGCGCCCGCTGCGATGCGTAGCCGGTGTCTTCGCCGCCCCAGAACGGGCTTGACGCGGAGAGGGCCTGGAAATGAGGGAAGTAATTGACCAGGCCGTCCAGCACAGGGAGGACCTTGCTGCGCCGGTCCAGGCCAACGTGGACATGCACCCCGTAGATCACCATCTGGCGGCCCCACCACTGCGTGCGGTCGATCAGCTTGGCGTAGCGCTCCTTGTCCGTGACCGGCTGCAGCTGCGGCGGGCTGAACGGATGGCTCCCGGCGCAGAACACTTCCACGCCCATGGGGTCCGTGACTTCACGGAGGGCGGCCAGGGAGCGGGCGAGGTCTTCCTTCGCCTCCGCAGCGGTCTCGCAGATGCCGGTCACGAGCTCCACGGTGTTCAGGAGCAGCTCCTGCTTGATGTGGGGGTGCTCGTCATCCTCGTTCAGTTCGGGATGCCGTGCTGCGACCCCGCGCAGGACCTCGTTGGCCACGGACGAAAGTTCGCCGGTCTGCGCATCCACCAGCGCGAGTTCCCATTCCACACCAAGAGTTGATTGCCTGGATGAAGCGAAATCAATCTTCATGTGTCCCTCACTGTTTTGGTGGCAATTGCCGATGGTCCGCCGTCCGTTCCTGGCGAACAGCTGGCAGGGGAACGGTCACTCAAGTCTAGTGCAGGGGTAGCATCGGAGTGATGGCTTGGCTACACAGGGCGAGTGAGAGTGTTCACAAAACCGGCCGCCCCCAAACCCCCAGAAAACTTCCCGGCGTTGCAGGCGTCCGGACTGCGTCAGCGCTCGCGGCGCTGTTCGCCGTCGCCTCCTGCACGGCGCCGCCGGCACCCCAGCCGGAACAAAGCACGACGACGGCGCCCGCGGCTTCCGCTTCCGGCTCACCCAGGGCGCCCCAGACAGCCCCACCGGAGACAGGCACGCGCAGCCCGGCCCCACCGACGGCTGCGCCTGCACCCAGGGAAACTGCGGCTTTGGGCTGGGGCCCGCAGCAGCGGGACGCCGATGCCGCCGCAGCGGCAGTGGCAAAAATGACCCTGGAACAGAAGGCCGGGCAGGTGATCCTCCCCTTCTACACCGGCCTGGACCACGAGGCCCAGGCCGCCCAGGTGGAACGCCTCCACCTGGCCGGCTCCATGATCATGGCCGACAACGTACCAGGAACCGCCACCGGCCTGGTGGACGTCCGGGCACTGGCCGGCGTGACGGGCCGGCTGGACAAGGCGGCCCGCGCCGGCGGCCGCACCTGGCCCGGCCTCATCGGCGTCGACCAGGAAGGCGGAGCGGTGAGCCGCATCGGCGCTCCGCTCACGCGCTGGCCCGCTCCCATGAGCTACGGCGCGGCGGGCAGCGTGCCCCTGGCCGCTGAGGCCGGCACCGGGCTGGCGGCGGAACTGGCGCCGTTGGGTTTCACCGTGGACTTCGCGCCAACCGCCGACATCACGATCGGCCCCGCCGATCCCACCATCGGAGCGCGGTCCATGTCCGCCGACCCCCGCGCCGCGGCATCGCTGAGTGCCGGCTTCACCAAGGGCATGCTGGCCGGCGGCGTGCTGCCCGCCGTCAAGCACTTTCCGGGGCACGGCTCGGTGACCACCGATTCCCATAAGGCCCTCCCGGTCCAGAACGCCACCCTCCCGGAGCTGAAGGCGCGGGACTGGAAGCCGTTCCAGTCCGCGGTCAAGGCAGGGGCTCCCATGATCATGACCGGGCACATCGCCGTCCGGGCGCTGGAGCCGGGAGTGCCCGCATCCCTGTCGAAGGCGACGTACTCGGCACTTCGCGGGCTGGGCTTCAAAGGCGTTGCTGTCACGGACGGGCTGAACATGGGCGCGGTAACCGGCCGGTATCCGCACGGGTCCGCAGCCCCTGCCGCGCTGGCGGCGGGGGCGGACCTGCTGCTGATGCCGGCGGACGCGGCCGCCGCACATGCCGCCGTCGTCCGGGCCGTCGCCGGGGGAAAGCTCCCGCTGCAGCGCCTCGAGGAGGCCGCCCGCCGGGTGGTCACCATGATGGTCTGGCGCGGACGGACAGCGAAGCCCAGGCCCCCGGCAGCCCCGGGGAGCGGCGAAGCCCTGTCCGCGAAGATTTCGGCCCGGGCCATCACGGTGGTGGCAGGCCGGTGCAAGGGCGCGTCCGTGTCCGGCAGCGTCCGGGTGGCAGGCGGCACGCCAGTGGACCGGGCCCGCTTCGCCGCGGCGGCGAAGGACGCGGGAATCGCGCTGGGGAGGGGGCCGCTGGTCACGCTGATCGGGTACGGGGGCGGGCCGGTGAAAAGCGACCTCGCGGTGGCCCTGGACGCGCCGTGGCCGCTGGCGCAGTCCGCTGCGCCCACCAAGATCGCACTCTTCGGCCGCTCGCCGGGGGCGTACAAAGCACTGCTGGCCGTCCTGGCGGGCAAGGCCGGCGCCCCTGGAAAGCTGCCGGCCGCCGTCGGATCCTACCGGGCGGGCACCGGCTGCAGGTAATGGCGCCGGTTGCAGGTAACACGGGCGTGCCCGCCGTTTAATGCACGGGCTTTAATGGAGGGGTGCCGATTCTGAACAAAGACATGACCCTGTGCATCTCCCTCTCGGCCCGGCCGAGCAACAACGGGACCCGCTTCCACAACCACCTGTACGACCAGCTGGGCCTGAACTGGATCTACAAGGCCTTCGCGCCCACTGACCTGGCCCAGGCGATCGCGGGCGTCCGCGGCCTGGGGATCCGGGGCTGCGCCGTCTCCATGCCCTACAAGGAGGACGTCATCGCCCTGGTGGATGCCATGGACCCGTCCGCGAAGGCGATCGATTCCGTCAACACCATCGTCAACGATGGCGGGCGGCTGACCGCCTACAACACCGACTACACGGCGATCGAGCAGCTGCTGCAGAGCAACGCCGTGCCCGTCGGGTCGTCGGTGCTGCTCAAAGGCGCCGGCGGCATGGCCAAGGCCACGGCCGCGGCGCTGCGTGACGCGGGCTTCAAGGACGTCACCATCATCGCCCGCAACGAAGCCGCCGGCCGGGCGCTCGCCGATCTCTACGGCTTCGCCTGGCGCGCCGAACTCGGCACCGGCGCGGAGGCGACGGCGGACATGATCATCAACGTCACGCCCGTGGGAATGGCCGGGGGACCCGAAGCGGACGCGCTGTCCTTTCCCGCCGAAACCATCGAGGCCGCCAAGGTTGTCTTCGACGTCGTGGCGCTGCCCCCGGAAACGCCCCTCATCAAGGCGGGGCGGGCGGCCGGAAAGCAGGTCATCACCGGTGCGGAGGTGGCCACCATCCAGGCGCTGGAGCAGTTTGTGCTGTACACGGGCATCCGGCCCACGGAGCAGCAGGTCCGGGACGCCGAGGCGTTCGTGCGCGCGCAGTAGTTAGCAGGCGCAGGAGGTAGTGGTCCCCGTACTTACACGGGCTCCACGGAGACAGCCACTCTTTCCTCCCCGATCCGGGTGAGGACCAGGGTGGCTGTCTTCTTGGCGGTTTTGCCTTCGGCTTTACCGCCTTTGCCGGCGCCCTTGCCCGCCGGCAGCAGCTGCTTGCGCAGCTCCTCCGGGGTGACGGAGGTGCCGCGCTTCTTGATGTCCAGCACGCCGACGCCGTTGTCCCGGACCCAGCCCTTGAGGGCCTTGACGTTGAACGGCATGACCTCCAGGACCCGGTAAGCCCGCGCGAACGGCGTGTCCACCAGCTCCGGGCCGCAGATGTAGGCAATGTGTTCGTCCACGAGATGCCCGCCCAGTTCCAGGGCGAGGTCGGCCACGAGACCGGCCCGGATGACCGCGCCGTCCGGCTCGTACAGGTAGCCCTCCACCGGGCCGACGGGGGCTACGGGTCCGGCGCCGAACCCCTCGCCGCTGGTCATTTCCGCGGCGCCGTCCGGCCCGATGACCAGGGCGGCGCGGCGGACGCCGGGACGGGCCACGGCGTTGAACCACAGCGTGACTTCCGTGACGTCCCCGCCCACGGAGACCCACTGCGCCTCGCAGCCGGCAGGCACCGATTCATGTGGCATGCCGGGGCCCATCTTGACGCCGACGGCGCGCCCTGCAGCGGCGAGCGACTCCACGAAGGACAGCGGCGGAGAGAAGGCCTCGGGATCCCAGATCCGCTTGGTGCCGGACGTGGTGGTGGTGCGGCGGGCCGGGTCCAGCCAGACGCCGGCCCCGTCCTCCAGCTCCACCGACGTCGCGTCCGAATGGACCACCCTGGCGTGCGGAAAGGGGATCAGGTTGATGGTGGCGCAGGCGGCGGTGGTCTCGTCGACCTCCACGGCGGTCACGGCGATGTCCAGCGACGCCAGGGCCATGGCATCGGAGCCGAGGCCGCAGCCGAGGTCGGCGACGTGCCGGACGCCGGCCTGGGCAAAGCGCTGCGCATGCCGGGCCGCGACGTTGAGCCGGGTGGCCTGCTCCAGGCCGGCCTGGGTGAAGAGCATCTGCCGGGCGAATTCGCCGAACTTGGCCTCGGCCTTGGTCCGGAGCCGTGACTGGGTCAGGACGGCGGACACGAGTTCGGGGGAGTGGCCGGCCTTGCGGAGGTTTGCTGTGAGGGTGAAGGAATCGTCTTCCCGGTAGGGCCCGAGCGAGGCCAGCAGCTCCCATCCTTCTTCTGTGAGGAGCGGGGCGATCTGGTCCTGCGGTGCTTCAGACATGGGATCAAGCCTAGTGGAGCGGCCGCCCCGGCTGTTCCCGATAGGGTGGTCTGAATGGAATCCAGCGAAACGCCCGCCCCAGGTCAGTCCGGTTCAGGTCAGCCCGAAAGCAACAACCCTGATCCGGTGCCGGAGCAGCATGGCCGCCTGGTCCGGTATGCGCGCCCGGCGCTGATCGCCGGCGCTGTGGTCGCCGTCGTCTGCCTTGTCCTGCTGGTGATCATTTTCCTGCTGGACTCCTTCAACGCCACCGTCTATTCAGTGGGCGGCAAGGACATCAGCGACGCCACCGAGGAAGCCCGGCAGATCCGCGATCTGTATCTGGGCGCGCGTATAGGCGGCATCGTGGTGCTGATTGTGTCGGTCCTGACCGCCGCGGCGTCCGCCGCCGTCCTGGTCCGCGAGCAGCGGAAGACAGGAGACGCCGACGGCGGCGAGGACCTGGGGTTCGACGACCTCGCCGGCCGCTGACTTCCGCAGCCGGAACGGTTACGGGCCGGGGCAGCGTGGGTTACGTCAGGTGAATTTCTGGCACTCGCCTTGACCGAGTGCTAACCCCTTACATAGAGTCATCATTAGCACTCTCCCTAGGCGGGTGCTAATACACGAAGAGCTGCCAGCCTGGCTGCTGCCGGCACCGCGACGACGGTCTGCCGCCACGGCGCAACAGTTTTTACTGTCCATGAATTTTGACGAAAAGGAGAGGTCCGAGTGTCGGTCTCTATTAAGCCTCTTGAGGATCGCATTGTTGTCCGCCCGCTCGAAGCCGAGCAGACCACCGCTTCCGGCCTGGTTATCCCGGACTCCGCACAGGAGAAGCCGCAGGAAGGCGAAGTTGTAGCAGTGGGCCCCGGCCGCTTCGAAGACGGCAACCGCGTGCCGGTGGACGTAGCCGTTGGCGACGTCGTCATCTACTCCAAGTACGGCGGAACCGAAGTCAAGACCGGCGGCACCGAGTACCTCGTGCTCTCCGCCCGCGACGTTCTGGCGATCGTCGTTAAGTAACTCTTTGGGTCCCCGTGCCGCTGCCCGCGTCTGATTTTTTCTGACCGGGCGGCTGCACGGGGTTCTGTCTTGAAAGGACAAACCATGGCAAAGCAGCTTGCGTTTAACGACGCTGCCCGCCGGTCGCTTGAAGCCGGCATCGACAAGCTCGCCAACACGGTTAAGGTGACGCTTGGTCCCCGCGGCCGCAACGTCGTGCTGGACAAGAAGTGGGGCGCCCCCACCATCACCAACGACGGCGTGACCATCGCCCGGGAAGTCGAGCTGGACGACCCGTACGAGAACCTTGGCGCCCAGCTGGCCAAGGAAGTCGCCACCAAGACGAACGACGTCGCCGGTGACGGCACCACCACCGCCACCGTGCTCGCCCAGGCACTGGTCAAGGAAGGCCTGCGCAACGTAGCCGCCGGCGCCGCTCCGGGCCAGATCAAGCGCGGCATCGAGGTCTCCGTGGAGGCCATCGCTGCGCGCCTGCTGGAGAACGCCCGTCCCGTCGAAGGCACGCAGGTGGCCAACGTTGCCGCCATCTCCGCCCAGAGCGAAGAGGTTGGCGAGCTGCTCGCCGAGGCATTCGGCAAGGTTGGCAAGGATGGTGTGATCACCATCGAGGAATCCTCCACCACGCAGACCGAGCTGGCCCTCACCGAAGGCATGCAGTTCGACAAGGGCTACCTGTCCCCGTACTTCATCACCGACGCGGACCGCCAGGAAGCCGTCCTCGAGGACGCCCTTATCCTGATCAACCAGGGCAAGATCTCCTCGCTGCAGGAATTCCTGCCGCTGCTGGAAAAGGCCCTGCAGGCGTCCAAGCCCCTGTTCATCATTGCCGAGGACGTCGACGGCGAGGCCCTGTCCACGCTGATCGTCAACCGCATCCGCGGCACCCTGAACGTCGTGGCGGTCAAGGCCCCGGGCTTCGGCGACCGCCGCAAGGCCATGCTGCAGGACATCGCCACCCTCACCGGTGCGCAGGTTGTCTCCCCGGAACTCGGCCTGAGCCTGGACACCGTTGGCCTCGAGGTGCTGGGTACCGCCCGCCGCATCACGGTGACGAAGGACAACACCACGATTGTTGACGGCGCAGGTTCGGCTGAAGACGTGTCCGCACGCGTTGCGCAGCTGCGCGCCGAGCTGGCCCGCACCGATTCCGACTGGGACCGGGAAAAGCTGCAGGAACGCCTGGCCAAGCTGGCCGGCGGCATCGGCGTGATCAAGGTCGGCGCAGCCACCGAGGTTGAGCTGAAGGAAAAGAAGCACCGCATCGAAGATGCAGTGTCCTCTACCCGCGCCGCCCTTGAAGAAGGCATCGTGGCCGGTGGCGGTTCCGCCCTGATCCACGCGCTGAAGGCACTCGACGAGGACCCGGCCGTCACGGCGCTCGAAGGTGACGCGGCTGCCGCCGTCGGCATCGTCCGCCGTGCGCTGGTCCAGCCGCTGCGCTGGATCGCCCAGAACGCCGGCCACGACGGCTACGTTGTGACCGCACGGGTTGCCGAGCAGGACAACAACCACGGCTTCAACGCCAAGTCCGGTGAGTACGAGGACCTGATCGCAGCGGGCGTCATCGACCCCGTCAAGGTCACCCGCGCAGCCCTGCGCAACGCAGCCTCCATCGCTGCGCTGGTGCCCACCACCGAGACCCTTGTGGCCGACAAGCCGGCCGAGGAAGACGAGCACGCAGGCCACAGCCACTAGGCTGCTGCCCGCACCCGCGGTTTCCGAAAGGGGGCCCGGTCCAGCTGACGCTGGGCCGGGTCCCTTGGTGTTGCAGGGACCTGATTGCCTGAGCCCGTTAGCCCGGTTTATCGCAGCGCGTCCAGCGCAGCGCGCTGATCCTAGCGCCGGGCGCGGAGGGCCTGCCGCCGAAGCCGTAGCGCCGCGCCGTCGGAAAGCCGCCTGGTGACCAGCCGGTGGAAGTACAGGACCGCGACGGCGGCTGCCACGATGCCGCCGAGGTTCACGAGCAGCTGCAGGGCAGAACCGGCCGCCTTGTTGAATTCGCCCAGGACCAGTGCCACGGCGACGAAACCGGCCGCGGGGACGGTGGTCACCGAAATAAAGACCCCGATCAGGGCGGCCGAGCGCCCGCTGATGACCGACAGCATCCCGGCGCCGCCGGCGAGGACGGCCACGACCAGGGAAAACGGTCCGGGGTGGTAGATGAACTCCGCAGCGGAGGCGCGGTCCAGCACGTCCCGGGGGAACAGGTTGGCGGGCAGTGCAAGCCAGGTGATCAGCGCGGTGGTGAGCATCGCCGTCGGGAAGCCCAGGCCGAGGGCCAGCGACGCGCGCCCGCCGAGCCTCCAGTTGCCGCGCACCACGGCGACAGCCAGGGCAGCAAGCGGCCCGAACTCGGGCCCCACGGCCATGGCGCCGACGATGGCGATGGTCGAATCGGTAACGATGCCGATGGCGGCCAGCAGGGTGGCCAGCACGAGGAACGCCAGGAAGGTCCAGCTGAGCCGCGACTCCTCGCCGGTCTGCCGCGATACCTCCTCCCAGATGACCGTGTCGGCACCTTCCCCCGGGGCGGTCTCCTCGGCCCTGTCAGCCCGGTCTGAGAGGACGAACTCCGGGGCGGACACGGCAATGGACCCGAGACTTTCGATCTTCAGGACATGGAGCTTTTCCAGCAGTTCCTCCACCGATTCCCGTGCGATGTACGCCACCACGACGTCTCCCCTGGGATGGACCGAGGCCCCCGCATGCACCGCCACCTCCGCGGTGCCGGGCTGCTGTTCGCACTGTTCGGCTACGAGGCCCGTCAGTTCTGCCGGGACGCAAATCCGCATCTGCACGATCACCGGACACTCCCATCGTCACGCCGAAACTCCTGTGAGGCCGACTCTACAACGCCTAAAAAGCCGGACCCGGCCAGGCTGAGACGCCAATCACACCAGGCGCGTTTGATTCGTCTCGAATATCACGAATCGGTAACATGGGTACTTTGTGCTGCCGTTTGAGGGGTTATCTGTGCCAGAAGCGAGAACGACGGACCCGCTGAAAAGCATGCCGCGCGAGGAGCCGGCAGGAAAAGAAAACCATGAGCCGCGCGCTGCCCGGCTGAAGGCAAAGCCGGGCTACCGGCCCGAGGTGCAGGGCCTGCGTGCCCTGGCGGTGCTCATGGTGGTCACCTACCACGTGTGGCTTGGCCGGGTTTCCGGCGGCGTGGACATCTTCCTGCTGATCTCGGCGTTCCTGCTGACCCTGTCCTTCGTCCGCAAGGTGGAGAAGGGCACGCCACTGCGCCTCGTGAACCACTGGCTGCACCTCTTCAAGCGGCTGATCCCGGCCGCCGTCGTCGTGATCCTGGGCGTGCTGGCCGGCACCTGGCTGGTCTTGCCGCAGAGCCGCTGGCCGGACGTTCTCAACGAGGCCTGGGCATCCCTGCTCTACGGCCAAAACTGGCTGCTGGCCAACACGGCCGTGGACTACTACGCGCAGGACCACTCCGGCGCCAGCCCGCTCCAGCACTTCTGGTCACTGTCCATCCAAGGTCAGGTCTTCATCCTCTGGCCCCTCGTCTTCGCCGGCTCCGCCCTGGTGTGGCGTCTCGTGCAGCGCCGCCGTGCCGTCAGCTACCGGACTGTCCTGATGGTTGCCTTCGGCGGCATCTTCATCGCGTCGCTGGTGTTCTCGATCGACCAGACGGCCACCAACCAGGCCTACGCCTACTTCGACACCCGGACCCGGCTGTGGGAATTCGCACTGGGATCACTGCTGGCCCTGGTGCTGCCGTACGTGAAGCCGGGCAAGGTGCTGCGTGTGGTGCTGGGCTGGGCCGGGCTCGCCGCCATGATTTCCTGCGGCCTGCTGCTCACCGTGGACCGGTCGTTCCCGGGCTTCGTCGCGCTGTGGCCCACGCTGGCCGCGGCTGCCATCATCGTTGCCGGCCAAAGCGGCAGCCGGTTCGGCGTGGACCGGATCCTCTCCTCGAAGCCGCTGGTGGCCCTGGGTGACAACTCCTACGCCCTGTACCTCTGGCACTGGCCGGTCCTGGTGCTGGCGCTGGCCGGCAGCGGCATCTCGGCGCCCAACCTGTTCCAGGGCCTGGTCATCGTGGCCTGCTCCGTGGTGCTGGCCGTGCTCACCACCCGGTTCGTCGAAAAGCCCCTGCGCGAATGGCACTGGCCGCAGTTGCGCGCCTGGCGCACCGCCGTCGTCATTGTTGCCTGCGGTGCCCTGCTGGCAGGGCCGGTGGCGCTGTGGCAGACCAAACTGACTGCCGACGAGGCGGCAGCGGCGGCGCAGCCGCGCGAACTGACCCCCGGTGCCGCCGCGCTGGCACCTGAGAACGCCGGCAAGCCGACGCCGGAGGCCACCGTCATTCCCGCCCCGGCCGCCATGAAGAACGAGTGGGCGGACATCGACGGGCTGTGCACCGGCGACAACGTCCCCAGCGACCCGCTGCTCAACGGCTGCCTCCAGAACAGCAAACCGGCCAAGGTCACCAAGCGGGTCGTGGTGCTCGGCGATTCCCACGCCCAGCAGTACATGGCCGCGCTCGGGCCGATCGCCAGGGACCACGGCTGGGAGGTCGTCACCCTCCTGAAGGGCAACTGCCGGTTCGGTGCCGAATCGCCGGAGCGCGACGCAGATTGCAACGCCTTCAACAAGGCCAGCGCCGCGTACGTGATGGAGCACAAGCCGGATGCGGTGTTCACCGTGGCATCCCTCACGCACAAGGAAGCCCCGTTTGAAACCGAGGTTCCCGCCTACCTGGAAGGCATCAAACCGTTCACCGACGCCGGGATCGACGTGGTGGGCGTCCGGGACAACCCCCGGTTTACCATCAACATGCCCGAGTGCGTCCAGAAGTACGGCACCGACGCGCCGGAGTGCAACCCGCCGCTGGGCGAATCGCTTGCCGCGAAGTCGCCGCTGGACGCGTACCGGGGCAAGGTGAAGGGACTCTACCTGATGGACATGAGCGACTTCATCTGCGCCGGCGGCATCTGCCCGGCCGTGGTGGGCAACGTCTACGTCTACAAGGACGACAACCACCTCACCAAGACCTACGTCCAGTCGATGATTCCGATGTTCGAGAAGCGGCTGCTGGCTGCCACGGGGTGGAAGTAGGGAGCGTTTGGCGGGCCTGCGCCCAGCGGTTGGGGGTGCCCTTGCTCACAAAGCCGGGATGGAATATGGGGATCGCCGCCAAGGTTCTAGTATTAATTCAATTCCTCCAGAACCACCTCCTGGCCCCGCTTTAACCAGCACAGGGCCAACCCTGCACAGGCCAGTCCCGTAATGACGGGCTGGTCATCGGCTGCAACCCCTACCCGTGAACCTGTAAACCAAGGTAAGAGGCGCACTCATGACCCAGCCCGAGCACGACCCCTTCGGCTTCATCGGCCTGACGTACGACGACGTCCTGCTGCTTCCCGGCCATACCGACGTGATCCCCTCCGAGGCCGACACGTCGTCCCGGATCTCCAAGCGCATCACCGTCCAGACGCCGCTGCTGTCCGCGGCCATGGACACCGTCACCGAATCCCGCATGGCCATCGCCATGGCACGCCAGGGCGGCCTCGGCGTCGTCCACCGCAACCTCGCGATCGACGACCAGGCCGACCAGGTGGACCGCGTCAAGCGCAGCGAGTCGGGCATGATCACCAACCCGCTCACCATCGGCCCCGAGGCCACGCTGCAGGAACTCGACGAGCTGTGCGCCCGTTACCGCGTCTCCGGCCTGCCCGTGGTCGACGACGGCAACCGGCTCCTCGGCATCGTCACCAACCGCGATACGCGCTTCGTGCCGGAATCCGACTACCCGATCCGGCTGGTCAGCGACGTCATGACCAAGATGCCGCTCGTCACCGGCCATGTGGGCATCAGCCGCGAGGAAGCCTCGCACAAGCTGGCCACCAACAAGATCGAGAAGCTCCCGCTTGTGGACGAACAGGGCCGCCTGAAGGGCCTCATCACCACCAAGGACTTCACCAAGGCTGAGCAGTACCCGCTGGCCACCAAGGACGATGAGGGCCGGCTCCGCGTCGGTGCCGCCATCGGCTTCTTCGGTGACGGCTGGGAACGCGCCATGAAACTGATCGACGCCGGCGTCGACGCCCTCTTCGTTGACACCGCCAACGGCCACTCACAGGGCGTGCTGGACATGATCCGCCGCCTCAAGTCCGATCCGGTGGCGGCGCACGTGGACATCATCGGCGGCCAGGCTGCCACCCGCGAAGGTGCCCAGGCCCTGATCGACGCCGGCGCCGACGGCATCAAGGTGGGCGTGGGTCCGGGCTCCATCTGCACCACCCGCGTGGTGGCCGGTGTGGGCGTTCCGCAGATCACCGCCATCTACGAATCGGCCAAGGCCGCCATTCCGGCAGGAGTTCCGCTGATCGCCGACGGCGGCCTGCAGTACTCCGGCGACATCGGCAAGGCGCTGGTTGCCGGCGCCGACACCGTGATGCTCGGTTCCCTGCTGGCCGGCTGTGACGAATCCCCGGGCGAGCTCATCTTCGTGAACGGCAAGCAGTTCAAGAGCTACCGCGGCATGGGCTCCCTCGGCGCCATGCAGTCCCGCGGCAAGAACACGTCCTACTCCAAGGACCGCTACTTCCAGGCCGACGTCTCCGGCGATGACAAGCTCATCCCCGAGGGCATCGAAGGCCGCGTGGCGTACCGCGGCCCGCTGGCCTCGGTGGCGTACCAACTGGTGGGCGGGCTCCGCCAGACGATGTTCTACACCGGCGCTCCGACCATTGCTGATCTGAAGGCGCGCGGCAAGTTCGTCCGGATCACCCCGGCCGGGCTGAAGGAGTCGCACCCGCACGACATCCAGATGACGGTCGAGGCGCCGAACTACGGTTCCCGCTAGCCACTGGCCGGTGAGAGGGCTTGCCGACGTCCCGGCGAGCCCTCTCTGCGTTTCCCGCGGGGCTAGGCTGGAGCCATGTCCCAACCACGCCACCCCGCCGAACTGAACCCTAAAAGGGAACCCCAGCGGCGGCTGGCACTGAAGCCTTATGCCCGTGCCGTGGCACAGGTGCTGCGCGTCAGTTTCCGCGCGTCGCCGGGTGCCGTGCTCATGAAGGTGGCCGGATCACTGATCTCCGCGGTGCTGCCGCTGGTCACCACGTACTTTGCCGGCCTGACCACCACTGCGCTGGCGGCCGCCTACAACGGGGACGCCGGCGCCGGGCAGCAGGCCGTCGTGTACGTCATCATCACCGCTGCGCTGGGCCTGTTCTGGGGCGCGTTCAGCAGCGTGGACCGCTACATCCAGCAGGTCATGAGCTTCCGGGTGGGGGCCATCGTGGGCGACCTGATGTATGAGCGGTTCCTTGCGCTGGATTTCTGGCGGTATGACGACAAGGAAACCGTAGACCTCTACGACCGCGCCAAACGGTTCTCCGACTCCTACGCCAGGGTCCTGGACCGGATCGCGGCCATCTTCACGCAGTTGGTGTCGGTGGTCCTGGCCGTCGGCGCGCTGCTGCTGGTGAGCTGGTGGATTGCCGTGATCGTGCTGGTCGCGATCGTCCCCAGCGTCTACCTGCAGTTCAAGCTGTCCCGTGAGCAGATTGCACACTGGAACACCCAGGTGGATTCACGGCGGCAGCGGCGGATGATCGAGACCAACCTGCTCCGCCCGCAGCACATCGCCGAGATGCGCCTGTACGGGATCGTCCGGTACCTCATGGACTTCCGCTCCCGGCTCCGGGACGCCGACGAGAAGCGCAGGCTGGATTTCCAGAAGCGGTACATCCCCAAGCAGCTCGCCGCCGACGCCGTGCAGTACGCCGCGGAGGTGGTCTCGCTCATCTGGGTGGTCGGCCAGATCATCGCCCGCGCCCAGCCGGTGGGGCAGTTCCTCTACGTCCAGCAGATCGTCAGCAGAGCGCTGTCCACGGCGAACGGCCTGGTGTCCTCGCTCAGCTCCATCGACGAGGACCTGGCCAACCTCAAGGACTACGAGCTGTTCATGGCGCTGCCTGTCCATTCGAGCCACGCACCGCCGCTGCTGGAGGCGCCAAAGACCGTTGAGCTAAGAGATATCCGCTTCACGTACACGGGCAGCGATCTCGAGGTCATCAAGGGCATCTCCATGACCATCCACGCCGGCCAGCATATCGCCATCGTGGGGGAAAATGGCGCCGGCAAGTCCACCCTGATCCGCATCCTGGCCGGACTCTACCGGCCGGATTCCGGCCAGGTGATGCTCGACGGCGTCGACCTCGCCGCCGTCGACGTCACCTCCTGGCACCGCCACCTGGCGGTCCTGAGCCAGGAGTTCCTTAAGTACGAGTTCGCGACAGCAGCCGAAAACATACTCTTCGGCGATGTCGATTCGCCGCGCGACGACGGACGGATCCGGAACGCCGCTGCCGATGCTGAGGCCCTGGACTTCATCAACAAACTGCCCAACGGCCTGGACAACCACGTCAGCAACTGGATGGAGGATCCTCGGGGCCGCAAGGGGAGCGGACTCAGCGGCGGGCAGTGGCAGCGGCTCGCCATGGCCCGGAACTTCTACCGCAACGCTTCCTTCATGGTCATGGACGAGCCCACCTCGGCCATCGACGCGCTGGCCGAGCACCGGATCTTCACCCGGCTGTTCGCCGAGCGGAGCAGCACCATCATCGCCATCAGCCACCGGCTTGCCACGATCGAAAAGGCGGACATCGTGTACATGCTGGAGGAGGGCCGGATCGTGGAACAGGGCACGCACCGGGAACTGGTGGCCCTGCGCGGCCGCTACTTCCGGATGTTCGAGTCCCAGCTCAGCGTCGAGGAAGCCGGCGGGATCTGACGTCACCACGCTTGTCCCGAGGGATCAGCGTTCCTAGCTAATGGCGGCCAAGCCAAGCTGCGTACAGGCGGTCGCGGTCGCGGTGCAAATGCCTTGAATAGAGCATTCCTGCCGCAACGGGAAGCGGAAATGAAGCAAGGAACGCCAGGATGGGCAGTACCTCCGGGGATGTTCCTCGCGGTGTAGCGAACATCAATGCCGTTACGATCACAAACATGGCGAGCACCGAGGCTATGGCGACACCCGGAACAATGCGGACATACTGTTCGGCGCGGGCGACGTCACCGGCCGGCCGCGGTGACGTGCGTGTAAACCGTGGACCGATGGCAATTAACCAGCCAACCCCGGATATCCCCAGCCCCAAGCCCGTGAGCACGAGGCCGTTCTCCGGATTCTGTCCTGTGGCTGCCAAAGCGGCCGCCTGCGCAACACCTGGAAGGGCAAAGACCATACCCATCCACCAGAACCAGAAAACACGGGCGCGGCGATGCGCATATCCCAATGCATACGGTCTCGAGTCAGCAGTACTGGGCGTAGCCAAGTCCTTCATGACGCCGCAGCAAACAGCCGGCGGACCGTCAGGCCGGGCTGCTCCCCGTCTTGCAGGTCGCGGACACGAAGTTGCCCATTTTCGTCCAACGGGGCAGACGCAAGTTGCAGAGAGCCAGCCTCAAGCACCTTTATATTGGCAATCGTGGGAGTGACTGCGTTGACGCTGTACCGACGCGAGCTGATCATGCCTCCGCCCTCCTCGCTCAGAACCCCTGCTGCCTCATCCACTGTCATCTGCACGATATCCAAAAGGTCAACATCATCCCGAAGCGGAAGACAGAAATATTCGCTCAGTGGCCGGAGGAAGATGGCAACGCGGCCAGCCGGGGAATCCACCAAGTAGCTGGGAGACACGGTGGCTGACCCGATCCGGGTGACATCAAACCACTCGGAAGACGTTGCAAAGATGCGGGCGAGAATTTTCGCCTCGGCCAGAAGGGCCACTTCTTCACCTTTAACTTCCGCCGTGTCCCGGATGTTCAGAGTGCCGATGCCTGCCCGCACCAAGTCGTGATCGTCTGCGAGTTCGGCGAGGCCAAGCACTCGGCGCGTCAGGGCGGTTCCGGCGCCTGGATCGAAAGCGAGCAGCGCCAGGATCTCGTGACTGGTCATTCGGTATGCCGCTGCAGGCGTGGCGGAGTCGATCATCATTTCCTAGTGTCATTCGGGATTCGGGATTCGGGATTCGGGATTCGGGGTTCCGGGTGTGCAGGTTGGTCCCTAGCCGAATCCGAGCTTACCGCCCACCCATCCCACCGCATCCTTGGCGGCGCCCGCCATAGTCCTGACGCCGCCAACCACCCCTGCGCCGAAGTCCCAGATTCTTTTGGTGACCGGAACGTCGCCGGACATCATGCCCAGCAGTCCCCAGCCGAGCGCGACTCCGCCCAGCACTATGCCGGCCGGTGCTCCGAAGATGGTTCCAGTGGCCGCAATGGCCGCTACGGAGAGGCCGGCGCCAATGAAGCCGTCGGCTATTCTGAACGGGTCCTTGCCCTCGACTCCGGAGAGTATATCCAGGGCACCCACAGCGGTACCCAGCACGCCCAGCACTTTGCCGACGGGCCTCATGAAGTCAAAAAACTTGCTGACTCCCTTTTCGATTTGGCCAAGGTCAGTGGTCCAGCTGAACTTGTCCGCCACGAACTGAATCGCACTGGCGATGTCGGAAGCGGCATTTCCGTCCTCGGCTCCGAACTTTTCCAGCAGCCATTCCACTCCTGAGGGCGCATGTTCATAGTTCGGATCGGTAAATGCGTCGCCCCAATTCCTGCTTTTGCGCGTGGACGCCTGGACTGATATTCCCGTCGTGGAGGACGTATTCACGCCGCCGTCACTGCTTGCCTTTTCCTGTTCTGCCGCTTGCGTCAGCAGCGACTTGGATTGATGCTCCAAGGACTCCGTCGCCTTGCTCAGCATCGGACGCAGGGACGAGGTCCAGGCATTCCGGAATTTGTCCCCGTCGGCGCCCTTCCACGCGGCTGACTGCACAAGGGAATTCACGGCGGACTCCACGTTCTGAAGACGCTGCCTGGACTGGCCCATCGATTTGGACAGGGCGCGAAGCTGCTCGATGTCAGCACCGTAGATGCCAGACGCCATTGATTCCCCCAATAGATTGTTGCTTGCCGCCGGCGGCGGGCAGGACAGTGCACAAAACTATCGCATCATCGGGCAGGCTTCGATGGGGAGTTGTCCCCGGCCGCAGGGCTTTCCACCACGGTGGTCCGGACCCGGGCGAGGCTCGGCCGTGGCGGAACGCTGCTGGAGCCGAACGTCACAGGAGGGCTGATGGGGGACAGGGGTCCGGCGTCCTTGCCTTCCCATCTGACGACGGCGGAGCTGATGTTGTGCAGGTCGCTCACACCGTAATACTCCAGCCTGCCGTTGCCCGCCGTGCCGAAGGTCCGGGTTCCGGTGCTGGCCGCAGCCACGAGCGGGCTGACTGCGGAGAGCCAGCGGGTGTGAACGGCAAGCGGGCGGGGAACAGTGCGCAGCAGTGCACCAAGGAGGGCCCTGCCGCCGATGCCCGCCCGAATCACCAAAGGCCCGGCGTCGACGGTCAACGCCTGCCCGGCCAGGACGGCAGCGACGTCCACGACGCGAACCTCCTCGAAGCGGTAGGTGGCGGCAATGAACTCAGCCACGTCCTCCCTCGGTGCCAGCAGCAGCCGCCGCCCCGACGGCAGCTGGACCATGACGTCTGCAAACGGACCGAAGGGCGACTCCTGCCAGAGCCCCGTCACCGCGCGCAGGCCGGTACCGGTTCCGATGCCCGCAATGTGGCCGTCGAAGACCCACCGGCTGCCCATCCAGCCACTCTAGCTGGGATAACCTAGAGCAGTGACTTACGAGATTGAGATTGGCCGTGGCAAGCGTGGGCGTCGTGCCTACTCCCTGGATGACATTGCGATCGTCCCCAACCGTCGCACCCGTGACCCCAAGGACGTCTCCGTCTCGTGGCAGATCGATGCCTACAAGTTCGACATGCCCGTCATCGCCGCACCGATGGACTCCGCCATGTCCCCGGCGACCGCGATCGCGCTCGGCAAGCTCGGCGGCCTGGGTGTCCTGGACCTCGAAGGCCTCTGGACCCGCTATGAGGACCCGCAGCCGGTCCTGGACGAGATCGGCGCGCTCGCTGATGAAACCAACAGCCCGGCCGTCACACGCCGGATGCAGCAGCTCTACCAGGCACCGATCCAGCCCGAACTGATCACCTCGCGGCTGGCCGAAATCCGCGCGGCAGGCATCACCGTGGCCGGAGCCCTCACCCCGCAGCGCACCCAGGAGCACTACAAGACTGTGGTGGCCGCCGGCGTCGACATCTTTGTGATCCGCGGAACCACGGTTTCCGCCGAGCACGTCTCCAAGGACCATGAACCGCTGAACCTCAAGCAGTTCATCTACGAACTCGACGTCCCCGTCATCGTGGGCGGCGCCGCCGGCTACACCCCCGCCCTGCACCTCATGCGCACCGGCGCGGCCGGCGTCCTCGTCGGCTTCGGCGGCGGAGCCACCACCACCACGCGCCGCGCCCTGGGCATCCACTCGCCCATGGCCTCGGCCATCTCCGATGTCGCCGCCGCCCGCCGCGACTACATGGACGAGTCCGGCGGACGCTACGTTCACGTGATCGCCGACGGCGGCATGGGCTCCTCGGGCGACATCGTCAAGGCCATCGCCATGGGGGCCGACGCCGTCATGCTCGGCACTGCCCTCGCCCGGGCGGAGGAAGCCCCCGGAAAGGGCTGGCACTGGGGCCAGGAGGCACACCACCTGGAACTGCCCCGCGGCGATAGGGTCAACATCGGAACTGTCGGACCGCTGGAAGAGGTGCTCTTCGGCCCGGGCCACCACACCAACGGGACCTCCAACCTGATCGGCGCGCTCCGCCGCTCCATGGCCACCACCGGCTACTCGGACCTCAAGGAGTTCCAGCGGGTCGACGTCGTGGTTTCCCCATACGGCGGAAACTGATCCGCGGCCCCCGGCAACACAGTCCGCGCCCTGCCCATCGGCAGACGTTCGAAGTACTCTGGTGAACTACAACGTTCGATGAGGATGGAGGCCTGTCATGAACGGTTTCGGTGAACGTCCGGCGGCTGCCAGGGGCGCCCTGGGGCCCGAGGCGCGGGAAGCCGCGCTGGCTGCGCTGAAGGCATCCGCGGAGCCGGGTAAGGAACTGGACATCCTCATCGTCGGCGGCGGCATCGTCGGCACCGGGGTCGCCCTCGACGCTGTGACCCGCGGCCTGAACGTGGGCATCGTGGAAGCCAGCGACTGGGCCGCGGGGACGTCGTCGCGGTCCTCCAAACTCATCCACGGCGGCCTCCGTTACCTGGAAATGCTCGACTTCGCACTCGTGAAGGAGGCGCTGCAGGAACGGGGGCTGCTGCTTTCTGAGCTGGCGCCGCACCTGGCCCGGCCGGTGCCGTTCCTGTACCCGCTCACCAAGCACTTCGTCGAGCGCCCCTATATCGGCGCCGGCATCGCGCTGTACGACGCCATGTCCATCTCCGGCGGGCACAAGCGCGGCGTGCCGTTCCACAAGCACCTGTCGCGGCGCGGCACCCTGCGCGCCGCCCCAAGCCTGAAGGACGATGCCTTCGTCGGCTCGATCCGCTACTACGACGGCCAAGTGGACGACGCCAAGTACGTAGCCAACCTGGTGCGGACGGCCGCCTACTACGGTGCCCACGCAGTCAACCAGACCGCCGTCGTCGACTTCCTCCGCGAAGGGGAGCGTGTGGTGGGCGCCAAGGTGGTCAACCGCGAGGACGGTTCCAGCTTCAACATCCGGGCGAAGCAGGTCATCAACGCCACCGGCGTCTGGACCGACGAAACGCAGGCCATGGTCACCGAGCGCGGCCAGCTGAAGGTGCGCGCGTCCAAGGGTATCCACCTGGTGGTGCCGCGGGACCGCTTCCAGTCGACTGTGGGCCTGATCCTGCGGACCGAGAAGTCCGTGCTGTTCGTCATCCCGTGGGGGCGGCACTGGATCATCGGCACGACGGATACCGACTGGCATCTGGACAAGGCCCACCCCGCGGCTTCCAGTAAGGACATCGATTACCTGCTGGAGCACGTCAACACGGTCCTGAAACGCCCCCTCACGCGGGAAGACGTGGAGGGCGTCTATGCCGGCCTGCGGCCGCTGCTGGCCGGGGAAAGCGACTCCACCGCCAAGCTCTCCCGCGAGCATGTCGTTGCCCATCCCGTGCCCGGCCTGGTGGTGGTGGCCGGCGGCAAATGGACCACCTACCGCGTCATGGCCAAGGACGCGGTGGACGAGGCGGCCCGCAGCATGGACGAGCGCGTGCCGCAGAGCTGCACCGAGACGATCCCGCTGCTGGGAGCCAGCGGTTTCCGGGCCGCCTGGAACCGCCGCAACCGGACAGCCGAGGAATTCGGTGTGCACGTGGCACGGGTGGAGCACCTGCTGAACCGTTACGGCTCCATGGCGTCAGAGGTGCTGGCGCTCATCCAGGAACGGCCCGAACTGGCCGAACCGCTGCCCGGGGCCGACGACTACCTGCAGGCCGAGGCGGTCTACGCGGCGACCCATGAGGGCGCCCGGCACGTGCACGACGTCCTGACCCGGCGGACCCGGATCTCCATCGAGGCCTGGGACCGCGGTGTGTCTGCCGTGCCGGTAGTCGCTAAGCTTATGGGAGAAATTCTTGGCTGGAGCGATGCGCAGCGGGAAAGCGAAATCAAGCATTACCTGGCGCGGGTGGAAGCCGAACGGCTGAGCCAGCAGCAGCCCGATGACGAGTCGGCGGACGCTGCCCGGCTGGGCGCGGAGGATATCGTCCCGCTGCGTTGAGACCGCAACCCGCCGCCGGACAGGCCCGGCCCCACTGAAGGGACACCACTTGGCGGAACCACTGGACCGTTACGACGCGGAACTCACCACACCTGACCTGGTGATCCTCGAAATGGACGCCGAGGACAAGGTGGACGCGGCCAGCCAGCTGGCCCGCAAGCTGTTCGACGCCGGCCGCGTCTCAGACCTCGAGGGTTTCCTGGGGCACGTCAACGCCCGGGAGCACCAGCTGGCCACCGGCCTGCCCGGGGGAGTGGGCCTGCCGCACGCCCGCAGTGAGTTCGTCTCCGAGACCTCGATCGCCGTCGGGATCACCAAGTACGGCAAGGCCCTGGACTTTGGCGCCGCTGACGGTCCGGCCACGGTGGTCCTGCTCATCGCCACGCCGGCGAGTTCCTTCTCCGACCACCTTGAGGTGCTGGCCACCCTGGCGCGGTCCCTGTCCAAGGAATCGTTCCGGGAATCGCTGCGCCGGGCCTACGACGCCGAGGTTATCGCCGAGCTCATCAACTCCAGCCTGGTCTTCTTCGACCACTGATCGTTGAACCCGGCTGCCCCGCTCTTGGGCGCCCTGCACAGCGCTAGCGGACACTTGTGGCCCCTCTGCGAGGGGCCACAAGTGTACGTTCGCGCTACCCGCGGTTCGTTGTTCTACAGGAGGACGAAGTAACGTTAAGGGGTGTGGAAAACAGCCCTCCAGCCCCGGTGGATCGCAGGCCTGGTCTTTGCGATCGCCGTTTCGGGTATCTTTGTGCTCCTGAGCCAGTGGCAGTTCGGCCGTTCCACGCAGCCCGAGGTGCCGGTCAACCCCGCCACGGAACAGGTCAAACCGCTGACCGAAACGCTGCAGCCCGGTGACTTCTTCCGGGCTTCCGTGGCCGACCAGATGGTGTCCGCATCCGGCAGCTACGATGCCGCGAAGCAGGTCCTCGTGCCCGGCCGCCTCAAGGACGGCAAGACCGGATACTGGGTGGTCACCGCCTTCGCGGTGGCGGATGCCCCCGTGCTCAAGGGCGTGGCAGCCTCACCGAAAACCTACATCCCGGTGGCCCGCGGCTGGATCGCTGAACCGGCGAAGGCCGCCGCCCCGCCGTCGGGCACCATCCAGCTGACCGGACGGCTGCTGCCGTCCGAGGCGCCGGTGCCCAACACCGCCCCCGAACCCGGCCAGGCGACCGCCGTCTCCGTCGCCGAACTCATCAACGCTTGGAACGTCAGCAGCTACCCCGCCTTCGTTTCCGCCACGGCGGAAAAAGCAGGAACGGACGACGTCGGTGCTGCCGCCGGCAGCGGCCTGGAGCCGCTCAATATTCCCGCCCAGCCCCCGGCCGAGAAGGTCAACTGGCTGAACCTGTTCTACTCCGTGGAGTGGATCGTGTTCGCCGGCTTCGCCCTGTTCATCTGGTGGCGGCTGGTCAAGGACGACCACCGCAGAAGCCTCGAGGACGCCGAGGATTACGACGGACCAGAGCACACCCAACCCCACGAGATCCAACAAAAGGTACAGCCATGATCGAACCCAAGCCGGCCATCCAGCCCTCGAACCCCGCCGGGGCGGCGAAGAAGCGACGCTTCGGCGGCACGGAGGCGCAGATCCGCTCCGCCCTGAAGTTCTACAAGGTCATGGCCTACCTCACCGGTGCCATGCTGCTGCTGCTGTGTGCGGAGCTCGTTGCCCGCTACGGCTTCGGCCAGTACCTCTTCGCGGGCGGAACGGACGCCCTGACCGGCCAGCCGTTCGGCTTCGGCTTCGCCCAGGCCGAACCGAAGGGCGTCCTCGGCGGGTTCAACGTGTCCGTCACCGTGCTGATCGTCCACGGCTGGATGTACGTCGTGTACCTGATGTCCAACTTCCGCCTTTGGACGCTCATGCGCTGGCCGTTCCTCAAGATGATCCTGCTGGCACTCGGCGGCGTCATCCCGTTCCTGTCCTTCATCGTGGAGAAGAAGTTCCATGCCGAGGTGGAGGCCGAACTCGCCGCCAACCCGCAGGCTGCCAGCCGCTACTGATCGGCGTTCCGTGCGTCACAGCGGGCCCGCTCAAGGTGCGTGGGGGCAAGCGCGCCAAGTAGGCTAGTACGGTGACTACTCCCACTGCATCCCAAACTTCCCAGAAGCCGGTGCTGGTAGTTGACTACGGTGCCCAGTACGCGCAGCTAATTGCCCGCCGCGTCCGGGAAGCGAATGTGTATTCGGAAGTGGTTCCGCATACCTACAGCACTGAGCAGCTCCTGGCCAAGAACCCTGCCGCCATCATCCTCTCCGGCGGCCCCGCCAGCGTTTACGCCGACGGTGCTCCGAGCGTCGGCGCCGACCTTTTCGAGGCCGGTGTCCCGGTCTTCGGTATCTGCTACGGCTTCCAGGCCATGGCGAACGCCCTCGGCGGCAAGGTAGACAAGACCGGCCTGCGGGAGTACGGCTCCACCCAGACCACCATTCTCGGTGACGACCGTTCCATCCTGGAGGGAATGCCGCAGCACCAGAACACCTGGATGAGCCACGGCGACTCCGTCCACGCGGCACCCGAGGGCTTCGAGGTGCTGGCCACCACGGCAGGTGCCGAGGTGGCCGCCTTCGCCAACGAGGAGAAGTGCCTGTACGGCGTGCAGTGGCACCCCGAGGTGAAGCACTCGGCCTACGGCCAGCAGGTGCTGGAGAACTTCCTGTTCAAGGGCGCCAAGCTGGAACAGAACTGGACCACGGGTGACATCCTCGAGGAGCAGGTGGAGCGCATCCGCCAGCAGGTCGGCGATGCCCGGGTCATCTGCGGCCTCTCCGGCGGCGTGGATTCGGCCGTTGCCGCCGCCCTTGTCCAGCGCGCCGTGGGCGACCAGCTGACCTGTGTCTTCGTCGACCACGGGCTGCTGCGCGAAGGCGAGGCCGAGCAGGTGGAGCGCGACTTCGTTGCCGCCACCGGCGTGAACCTCTACGTGGCCAACGAGCAGGAGCGGTTCCAGTCCGCGCTGGCAGGCGTCAGTGATCCCGAGACCAAGCGCAAGATCATCGGCCGCGAATTCATCCGCGCCTTCGAAGAGGCCGAGCGCGCCATCATCGCCGACGCCGCAGCGCACGGCGAAAAGATCAAGTTCCTCGTGCAGGGCACCCTGTACCCGGACGTCGTCGAATCCGGCGGCGGCGAGGGTGCAGCAAACATCAAGAGCCACCACAATGTGGGCGGGCTGCCTGAGGACCTGCAGTTCGAGCTCGTCGAGCCGCTTCGTGCCCTGTTCAAGGACGAGGTGCGCGCCGTGGGCGCCAAGCTCGGCCTGCCCCAGGAAATCGTCGGCCGCCAGCCGTTCCCTGGCCCCGGCCTGGGAATCCGGATCGTCGGCGAAGTCACCAAGGAGCGCCTGGACCTGCTCCGCAAGGCCGACGCGATCGCCCGTGCCGAGCTGACCGCCGCCGGACTCGACAACGACGTCTGGCAGATGCCGGTGGTGCTTCTCGCGGACGTCCGCAGCGTCGGCGTCCAGGGCGATGGCCGCACCTACGGCCACCCGATCGTGCTGCGCCCCGTCTCCTCCGAGGACGCCATGACCGCAGACTGGTCACGGCTTCCCTACGACCTGCTGGCCCGGATCTCCAACCGGATCACCAACGAGGTCGACGGCGTCAACCGCGTGGTGCTCGACGTCACCAGCAAGCCGCCGGGAACCATCGAGTGGGAATAGCGTTGTAAAAATGGCCGGCCTCCGCAGGGAGGCCGGCCATTTTGCATCCCGGCGGCGGTGCATTCCCGGCGGCCGCATGTGCGAAATGGGCCGCAACTTGGGCCGCCCAGTGTTGCGGTCTCTCAACCGCGGCGGGTTTCCGGCTACGCTCGAAGCTATGCCCGTATGGTCCAAGGCGTCACGTGCAAGCGCAGAAAAGAAGGCAGTAGTGTCAGTAGGTCAGCTCGACTCCGAGGGTTCGGAGGAGCTCCGGAAGTGGCTGTCCGGGCTCAAGCCCGTTACCGGGGCAGACACCATGCTGCGCTTCACCAAGACGCCCGAGGGTTCCATCGACCTTACACATGCGCATCCTTCCGGCCTGGCGCAGCTCATGGCAGGGCGCCGCACCCGGCTCTCGACGCTGATCCGTGACCAGCAGCAGTACGTAGTGGCGGCGCGCGCTTGCCGGAACCTGCGCTCCAAGATCTTCGAACTGGCCAATGACCGTGGCATCGAGGCCGGGTACTTCTCCGCGGGCACCGTGGTGTGGACCTCCGCCGTCGGCGGCAAGCCGCAGCGCGTCTCGGCACCGGTGATGCTGACCGCCATGTCGCTCACCATCCGCCCCGGGGAAGACGACTACGAACTGCAGCTCACGGAGCAGGCGCACATCAATCCGGCCCTGATCCGTCACCTGAAGACCATCCACGGGATCGTGTTCGACGTCAACGCCGTAACCCGGATGGCATACAGCACCGCGCGGTTCGACCCCCTTCCCGTGCTGGACCGGATCAGCACCCTGGTCAAGCCGATCCACGGCGCCGACGTGGAGCACAACCTGCTCGTCTCGACCTTCGCGGACCTTTCCGGGAACCTCGACGATCCCTGGATCAACGGGCAGAACGCGCTGGTGTCATCTCTGGCCAAGGCCGCGTCCGGCGAAGTCATCGACGTGCCGGAGCTCCAGCCGGGGCGCTTTCCCAGCGTGGACGAGCGGGACCCGGGGGAGGAGCTGCTCCTCCTCGATGCCGACGCCGACCAGCAGTACGTGATCGACGCGGTCCGTGCGGGGGACTCGCTGGTGGTGAGCAGCCCGCCGGGCACCGGCCAGACGCAGACTGCCATCAACACGATTGGTGCGCTGGTGGATGAAGGCAAGACCGTCCTGGTGGTGGGGGACCGGCGTGCCAGCCTGAACGAAGTGGCCGGGCGCCTCGAAAACCTGGGCCTGGAGTCCATCCTTTTCCAGCTGACCGGAAACGCAACGCCGCAGCAGCTCAAGGGCCAGCTGGTGCGCGCCATCGTGCGCAACGAGAAGGCCCAGGAGCCGCAGCTCGGCAGCCTGCACAAGACCCTCACCGAGCACCGCCACGCCCTTCTGGACCATGTGGCCTCGCTGCACAACGTGCGGCAGCGGTGGGGCTGCTCGCCGTACCAGGCCATGCAGTCGCTCGCTGAGCTGACCTCCATCCAGCCCGCACCCGCCACCACCGTCCGCCTGAAGCGCAGCGTCCTGGACAACATCCGGGACCGCGAGGAGCTGGCGGGCCGGCTGAAGCGGGCGGCCGAACTGGGGGCGTTCAGCAGGGCATCGACCACCAGCCCCTGGCACGGTGCACGTCTGGTGACTCGCAAGGAAACCGAGGAAGCCCAGGAGCTGGCGCGTTCGGTGGCGAAGAAGCTGCCGCTGCTGCAGGAACGGATGAAGGACGTGGCCAGCCACGCCGAAATCCGCCTGGGTGCCACCTTCGCCGAATGGGGCTCCCAGCTCAAGCTCCTGGTTGCTGTCCGCGAAAGCCTGGACAAGTTCACGCCGGACATTTTTGACCGGCCCGTGACTGACCTGATTTCCGCGACGGCGTCGTCCTCCTGGCGCCGGGAACGCGGCATCGACATGGCCTCCATGCAGCGCTCCCGCCTGCGCCGCGTGGCCAAGGAGTATGTCCGCCCGGGGGTGCACATTTCTGACCTTCACAGCTCGCTGGTGCTGGTGCAGGAACAGCGTGCCCAGTGGGCCGGGTACGCCACCACGCAGCGGCACCCGGCCGTGCCGTCAGGCCTCGCCGAAATCAGCATCATGCACCGGGGTCTTACCCGCGAGATGAAGATGCTGGGCGAGGCGCTGCGGCATACGGCGGCGGGCGGTTCGCTCGAGACCATTCCGTACCCGGAGCTTATGGAGCGCCTGGAACTGCTGGTCGCGGACACCCAGACGCTGCAGACCCTGCCCGAACGCACCCTGCTCATCGAGAACATGCGCGAGCATGGGCTGGGGGAACTGCTGGCAGACCTCGCGGAACGCGAGGTCGGGGCCAAGTCCGTCGCCGCGGAACTGGACCTGGCCTGGTGGCAGTCGGCGCTAGAGGCGATGATCAGCGGGGACGACTATCTGGCGATGTCCGACGGCGACGCGCTGCGCCAGCTTGAGGCCGAATACCGTCTCGCGGACAACGCCCACATCGCCAGCGGCGCAGGCCGGATGCGGTGGAAGCTGGCCGAGCGCTGGCGCGCAGGCATCGAGGAGCATTCCCGCCAGGCGGACCTGCTCCGAAGCCTGCTCAAGGATGGACGGGTCACGCTGGCCGCGCTGACGGCGCAGGCCCCCGCGCTGGTTCCCATGCTGGTGCCTGTCTGGTCGGTCAGCCCCTACCTCATGACCGGGCTCCTCCCCGCCGAGCAGAAGTTCGACGCCGTGGTGATCCTCGACGCCGAGGCGACGTCGCTGCAGGCCGTGCTCCCCGCCGTCGCCCGTGCCCGGCAGGTGATCGCCTTCGGTGACGACAAGATCGCCAGTCCCCGCACCTTCACGGTGGCCGTCGAGCGGCTCGCGGCCGGTGAGCAGTCGCACCAGAGCGTCGAAAGCGCCTTTACCGCACTTTCGGCGGTGCTGCCGACGGCGCCGCTGCGCTCGGTCTACCGTGCGGTGGACGAGGACCTGGTGCTGCAGCTGAGCAAGAACTTTTACGACGGCGGCCTCCGCCGGCTGCCCGAGGGCCAGTCGGCCACGGGGCTGGACCGTGCACTGACGGTGGAGTACCTGCCCGACGGCACCGGCCTGCCCAGCGCAGACCATGAGGGCGTCGAATCGGTGGTGGCCGAGGTGAACCGCGTGGTTGACCTCGTGTTCGAACACGCGCGGCTCCGGCCCCGGACCTCGCTGGCGGTGGTGACCGCCAGCCTCCGGCACGCGGCACGCATCGGCGAGTCCATCCGGCTGCAGCTGCCAAACCATCCCTCGCTCTCCGGATTCTTCACGGCAGGAGAGGAATCCTTCAGGGTTGTTGACCTGGAACGCGCCCAGGGGCTGGTCCGCGACCGCGTGATCTTCTCGCCGGGCTACGGGCGGACGCCGCACGGCCGGGCCCTGCACAGCTTCGGTCCGCTGTCCGCCGAGGGCGGCCGGGCCAAGTTTGCCCTGGCCATGACCAGGGCGCGGCAGTCGCTGCACGTCCTGACCTGCTTCAAGCCGGAGGACCTGGACCGGACCCGGCTGGCCCATGGCGCCGTCGACCTCTACGAACTTCTGGACCGGGAGATTGCCGGCAACACCAACCTGGGAACCCCCGCGTCCAGGGCAGCGGCCAGTGAACAGGCACTGGGGGCAGATCCGCTGGTTGCCGATCTCGGTGACCGGCTCCGCGCCCGCGGTGCCCGCGTCTGGCACCAGTACGACGGCGCCATCGATGTGGTGGCCGCCGCCGACCCGCTGAGCACCATGGGTCAGGACGACGCCGACATCCCGCGCCCGGTGGCCATCGAATCCGACGGCACCGAGCAGTACCGGCAGATGACCGTCCGGGAACGGAGCCGGCTGCGCCCCCAGCTGCTGGAGCGGCTCGGCTGGCGGTACATGCCGCTGTGGACCATCGAGGTCTTTACCGATCCCTCGGCCTGCGCTGACAGGATCGGCGGGTACCTCGGACTGGAGAAGCCCGCCCCTCCGCTGCGTTCCTTCGGGACGCCGGGCTTTTTCCTGGATGACGACGTCAGCACCCTTGCCGTTGACGACTTCGAGCCCGAACCCGAACCTCAACCTGGACAGGAAGACCGGTACGGCATCGGCCAGGACGACCGGTTTGTGGAGGAGGCGGACGGGATCGCCGCTGATCGTGCGGCGGGTGACGTCCACAGCGCCGATGCACACCACGCCAATGATGGCGCGGCTGACGCTGCTTCAGCAGAGCATGCGGCAGCTGACCGGCAAGATGCCGGCACCGGCTCGGCCGACATGGACGGTGCCCAGAATGAGGCTGCCGGCAAAGACGATGCCGAGAATAAGACTGCCGCCAAGGTCCAGCAGGTCGGCGAGCGGAAAGAGGACCTGCGATGACATCCGACGATGCGGTGAATCCGAACGACGTGCCTGCTCCGCCCACAGGGGAGAAGCCTGCCGCCCGGGAGGAGAAAAGCCCGGAGGAAAACAGCCCAGACGAGAAGCCTGCCAGGGTAAGGCCGGTGAAACCCCTGAAGCACCAGCAGGGCGACGGGGTGGTTCCGAAGAAAGCGGCCGAGGATGATGCGCGTACCTGGGGCGACTCTGAATCCGACAACGACCACGACGCGTGGCTGAAGGAGCAGAAACCCCCGCACTGGGGTTGATTGGAACGCCGGGGTCGATCGGCGCACTGGGGCTGACGACGAGGGCGTGGAGCCGGGTCAGCGTGCATTGGACCCGACGAGCACGAAAAACAGCTTCCCCTGGGTTGACGCACCCGCCAGGGCGCCGGCCTGGTCCGGTGTGGCAGCCACAACCAGCAGCCCGTCAGAATCGCCGGCAGCAAGCCACTGGCTGCCCTGGCTTTCCTGGCCGGAGGTCCACAGGACGGGCACCGACCGGGCGAGCACCTTTGAGGCTGATGCCTGCTCGTAGCCGTTGCCGCTGGTCAGGACCACGTTCACGAGCTGGCCCGGGGAAACCAGCTGGATGGAGGAGGGATCCGCCATTCGCAGCGGAACGGCGGCAGATCCGGGCGGCGCGCCGGTCAGCAAACCCGGCCCCACCAGCTGCGCATCGGTCAGGAGCTGGCCCTTGCGAAGCGGCGCGGCCAGCTGCTTGCCGCTCACTCCGGAGTGGTCGGCGAAGGTCCCGTCCGGCACCAGGGCTGGCGGCACGCTCACGGGTTTGAGGTCACTGCCGCTCAGGTTCGCGCCGGCCGGAAGATCACGGGCAGCGGCCAGGACGCTTACGGTCAGGGCAGGGGCGGGCGTCAGTTGGTGAACGGCGATCCCCGCCGCTGCGCACAGGAGGAGCGCCACAGCAAGGCGCCGGTTACGGTTCAGCCATCCTGCAAACCGCTGTCCGCGCGGGCGGTGGCGGACCGCCGGGCCGGGCAAGGGGTTGCGGCGCCCTCGGCGAACGGCCGGACGGGTTGCCCTTGCGGGGAAAATTCCGGTAGCTGGCATGCCGCCACGCTACTGGTCATCCGCTGGGCCGCGGCAGGTCTGGACAGCCGTATGTGGAAAAGCCGTCCGTGGAAAAACAAGGAGTCCGGCCGGGTCTACCCGGCCGGACTCCTGAAGTTTAGGGCGGCTGCAGTTCGAAGGCGGCAGGCGCCGCACGAACCTGCCTAGCTTGCGGCTGCTGCTGCCGGGGCAGCGGATGAGGCAGCAGGCGCAGCTGCGGGGGCCGGCGCTGATGCAGCGGGGGAGGCCGAGACGGTGCTTCCCTTGGAATCGCGCGAATCAGTCCGGTAGAAGCCGGAGCCCTTGAAGACCACGCCCACGCTGTTGAACTTCTTGCGGAGCGTGCCCTGGCATTCGGGGCAGGACGTCAGAGTGCTGTCGGTGAAAGACTGCACGATGTCGAAGGCATGGCTGCAATCCTTGCAGGCATAGGCATACGTGGGCACTGTAGATCCTCCTCTTGGACAAACGACAGGTCCCGTGCTGCCTGGCGTCACTTCCCGGATTCTCCTTGTCGGATCACCTCGGCGGAAATGTCTCCATTAGCAGTCGCAGGGCCTGAGTGCCAATTCTAGCACCCCGCCCAGGCGAGGTCACGCGAAGGCTACCAGCCCGGAGGGCATGAGCACTGCCTCGACGGGACGGTCGAAGTCCTCAGCAGGGATGGTCTGCGCGGGCAGGAGTTCGGAGTCGTAGATGATGGCGGCCTTGGGCAGGTGCAGGCCGCCGGCGTTGGCCGCAGCCAGAAACTTGTCGTAGTAGCCGCCGCCCTGGCCGATCCTGTTGCCGCTGCGGTCCACTGCCGTCGCCGGCATGAACATCCCGGCAGCAGTCCGTACAGTGTCCAGGCCGTGGCGCTCGCCGGCCGGTTCCTGGATGGGCGCATACTTGCTGCGGATGAACTCGCTGTCCGGAGTCCAGAAGACCCAGCTGAGCTCCCGGTCCGGCTCGCACACCGGGAGCAGGATGCTGTGGCCAGCCTCATGCAGCGCGTGCAGCAGGGGGAGGGTCGGCGGTTCGAAGTCGACGCCGAGGTAGGCGGTGAACGTGGCCGGCTTGCCCGCAGCGACGGCCTCGGCCCAAGGCAGGCCGTGGGAGGCGATGCCATCGCCGGCGTTTGCGAGGTCCGTTGCTGTCAGCGTGGCCCGGATCTGCCGGTGGCGCGAACGGATCCCGTCCTTCGACTGGGTGGTGCCTGTGGGCATGATGTCTCCCTTTGTCGCGGGGCAGGCGGCCGTGCTCCTGCCGGAAGCATTTACCGTATGAATGTTCCCTCGGATAGATTAGACCAGTGACTTCCACCAATTGTTCAGTCCGCAAGGCCGTGATCCCCGCAGCGGGACTCGGCACCAGGTTCCTGCCGGCCACCAAGGCCATGCCCAAGGAGATGCTGCCGGTGGTTGACAAGCCGGCCATCCAGTACGTCGTTGAAGAAGCCGTCAAAGTCGGCCTGAGCGACGTCCTGATGATTACGGGACGCAACAAGCGCGCGCTTGAGGACCACTTCGACCGCGTCCCGGCCCTGGAAGCGACGCTGGAGGCCAAGGGCGACACCGCCAAGCTGGAATCGATCCAGGCCGCGAGCAACCTCGGCGACATCCACTATGTCCGCCAGGGTGATCCCAAGGGCCTTGGCCACGCGGTGCTGCGTGCACGCCAGCACGTCGGCTACGAGCCGTTCGCCGTTCTCCTCGGCGACGACCTCATCGACGCCCGCGACGAACTCCTCAGCACCATGATCGAAGTGCAGGCCAAGACCGGCGGTTCCGTGGTGGCCCTCATCGAGGTGGAGCCGTCCCAGATCAGCGCCTATGGCTGCGCGGACATCTCTGAAATTGACGGCGAGGGCTTTGTCCAGATCAACAAGCTGGTGGAGAAGCCGGACGTCGACGAGGCGCCCTCGAACCTGGCGGTCATTGGCCGCTACGTGCTCCACCCCGACGTTTTCGATGTCCTGGAGAAGACCGAACCGGGCCGCGGCGGCGAGATCCAGCTGACGGACGCGCTGCAGGAGCTCGCCAGCAGGGACGGTGAAGGCGGCGGCGTATACGGCGTGGTCTTCCGCGGGCGCCGCTACGACACGGGGGACAAGCTCAGCTACCTCAAGGCCTGCGTGGAGCTCGCCATCGACAGCGACGACCTCGGACCAGGTCTGCGTGACTGGCTTCCGCGAGTCGCCGCCCGTTTGTCCGAGTAAGCCCTCATGAGGGTCAGCCACATCTGGCCGGTCACTTTGGAATGCGGGGACATCGTCCTGCGCCCCATCAGGTACCGCGACCGGAAGGAATGGACTGAGGTCCGTTCGCGCAACAGCGACTGGCTGGCGCCCTGGGAAGCATCCAACCCCATCCCGGGCGGGGCGCTGCCCGATTACCGGCAGATGGTCAAGTCCCTGAACACGCAGGCGGCCCAGGCCACGGCGCTGCCCTTCGTGATCGCGGAGTGGACACCCGGATACCGTGACCCGGTCATTGTGGGGCAGCTCACCGTCTCCTCCATAGTGTGGGGATCCGCGATGATGGCGACTCTCGGCTACTGGGTCGACCAGGCCCGGGCCGGCCACGGGATTGCCCCCACCGCGGTGGCGATGGCAACCGACCACTGCTTCCGGACCCTTGGCCTGCACAGGATGGAAATCAACATCCGTCCCGAAAACGGTCCGAGTCTTCGCGTCGTGGAAAAGCTCGGATTCAGGGACGAGGGCTACCGTCCGCGCTTCCTGCACATCAATGGCGAATGGGCGGACCACCGCTCCTTCGCACTGACGTCAGAGGAGATTCCCGAAGGCCTCCTCAGCCGCTGGCTGCGGGTCAGGCCTGCCTGAGCGCCGAATGACAGAGCCGCTGGTCAGGGCGGGGTTGTCCACATAATTCCACTGATTTGAACCTCGGTCGCGACACACCGAGATGAATGCCACACCAGCCCCAACATTCCTCATACGGTTTTGTGTGTGGACTTCCCCCTTAGCAGCTCAGTCATCCTTGTGGCTGCTGTCGCGCTCTGGATCGTTTGGGTTGCCCCCTACGTGCTCCGCAACGGCCGGCACCAGTTCCAGGTTGCCGGTGACCTGACGCTGGAGGGCGTCGACGCCGAAACTGCAAACCCGCAAGCCGGGACGGTTGTATATATGGCCGCCCAGCAGGAGAAACGCATGGACACCAGGAAGAGCAGCGAACCAGCAACGGGCCCCACCCCGGCTCCGTCCGGCAGCAGGCCAGCCGCGAAAGGGACCGGTGCCTTTCGGATCCGTTACGGGCGGACGGCCATCGCGTTCGTCGGGCTGCTGTCGTTCCTCACGGCGGTTGTGGCCGGAGTCCTGCGGCTCTTCGGGCTCGGCAACCCTTGGGTTCCTGCCGTGGCGTTCCTGACTGGCGTTGCCGCCGTCGTGGTTTTGCGGCGTCTCGCGATTCGCGACCGCCGCAGGAAAGTCAGCGCCGCGTTTAAGGCCGCGATGGCTTCTCCTGCCAGCCGGGAGCCTGCCGCCGAGCGCCGCGAGGAGGCAGCGCCCGCTCCGGAACCCGTGAAGCCCCGGGAAAGTGCGCTTTTCGATGCCGAGGCGGAAGCGCCGAAGCCGAAGCCGAAGCCCCTGACCGCAGCCGAACTCCGCGAGGCTGCACTCGCGGTGGCGATTGCCGCGGGCGACGAAAGCGCCGCAGCCCCGGTGCAGGGCCCCGAGGCCCCATCTGAGTCCAGCTGGGAGCCAGTGGAGATTCCCAAACCGACGTACGTTGAAGCGGCCAAGGCGGAGCGTCCGGCTCCCGAGCCGCTGGCGCTGCCCGAGGCTCCGAAGTCCGTGGGCAAGCCTTCGCTCAAGCAGGGGCCGGCTGCTGCAGCTCCCGTGGCATCGCCGAATGCCGCGCCCGCCAAACCGCTGACCAAAGCCCAAAGCGCGCTGAGCAACCTCGATGACGTCCTGCAGCGCCGCCGCGCGTAGCCAGCGCCCGGTACCGTGTGGGGCGCCACGGTAATGGTCCGCGTCTGCATTGCCGGCGGCACCGGCCAGGCCGGCCGGGCAGTGGTGCGCCAGGCACTGGACCGGGGACACGCCGTCGCCGTGCTGAGCCGGAACCCGCCGCTTCCGGGAGCCCGGGGCTACTACGACGGCGCCGCTTACTTTCGCGCGGACGTCACCACCGGTGAAGGGGTGGCAGAGGCGCTGGCGGGTGCCGACGTCGTGATCGATTGCCTTGAAGCGCGGACCGGCAAGGCGCTCAGGAACTATGCGGCTGGCGGGGCGGCGCTACTGGGCGAAGCCGCGGCCGCCGGCGTGGCCCGGGCGGTACAGCTCTCCATCGCCAACTGTGACCAGAGCACTCTCGCGTATTACCGGTCCAAAGCGGACAAGGAGCGCGTGTACGCAAGATCGCCGCTCGAAACCCGGACGGTGCGAACCACGCAGTTCCACAGCCTGCTGGCAGGCATTTTCGCCGCGGGTTCCCGCGTTGGCCTGGTGCCGGTGATCAAGGGTGCCCGGTTCCAGACCATCGCCCCTGCCGATGTGGCGTCGGCGCTTCTGGAAGCCGCACTGCAACCGCCGTCCGGCGATGCGCACGCCTCGCAGACAATCGGCGGGCCGGAAGTGCTGGACATGGGATCCCTGGCAAGCACCTGGAAGCGGATAACCGGCGGCAGGGGCCTGGTGACAAACCTGCCGCTGCCTGGCTCCACGGGCAGGTTTCTGCGTGAAGGAAAAAACCTGGCGCCCGGGCAACGTTACGGAGACACGACATTTGAGGCGTGGTTGGCAAACCGGCAAGAAAATTTGTAGCCTAGGGAAACCGGCGCTGGAGTTCCTTCGGGAAACGGCGCCACGGGGTTATAGCTCAGTTGGTAGAGCGCTTCGTTCGCATCGAAGAGGTCAGGGGTTCAAATCCCCTTAACTCCACAAACGTGACACCACCGGTCTTCGGACCGGGGGTGCTTTGTTTTTTCGGCTGGTAGCCGCGCGCGGGGATGAAGGTGAACTCTGTGAGGATTTCGCCGGTGCCGTGTTGGACGGCTGTGGCGGCCAATCGGCAAAGTCTGCGCATGTTTGGATAGGAGAAGACAAAACCGCGGCTGGGGGACTGATGGAGCCATTTGATGGCTGACTACTTGAACTACATCAATATGACCAAGAAGCAGTCCGAGGCCGCATTCCATGAGTATTTGGAGGAGCGCGTGCCGGCGCTGGAGCGGCTGCGGGGATCCCTGGCGGCTGACGGGCAGGACCCGGACGCCCTCCTTGATGGCTCCGTCGAGAGCCTGGTTCCCCTCTGGCGGTGGATCCTGGCCCACCTCACGCGCGCAGACGATCCCGCCGCCACAGACACCACCAGTGTGCCGCGGGAGCAGTGGCCCTCGTGGGCACGGTACGGCGGTGAGACGGTAGGGAAACTCTCACTGGAGTCGCTGTTCCTGCTGGACGGACTGGTGTCCTACCTGGGCGACGTCGTGCAGCAGCGCGCACCAGGGGCGCGGTGGGAGATCGCGCACCACCGCATCAAGCGATACCACCTCAACAAGCACCCTGTCCTGGTCAGCGGCACGGGGGAGGACCACCACTTCCTCCCCGATTTGCCGAGGGCGCGCGCCCACGGCAACCTCACCGGCTTCCGTGAGTCCCCGGATGACGCCATGGCCGTGTACGCACGCGGTCTCATCGAGCAGCTGAACCGCGGCGACCAGCCGGATGATGAGGAGATGGCCGAGGACGAGCCGCTCGTGGAGGTCGAAGACCTGGGCGATGACGCACTCCGCGGCCGTGAGCTTGAGGTGGCGTTGCGCGAGGACATCGTCTTCGAGCACAACCGGGTGGTGGGCAGCATGCTCAAAGCCCTCAAACAGGAAGACGGCATCACCAGGGTGATCCGCGAAGACCGCGAGATCCTCCTTGTCGTCACACCGACCTGGAGCGCCACTCAGCTTCAGGAGTGGGTGGCGACCTATCTGCGGGACAACATCCGCGACCTGCGGCCCGTCTAGGCACCCAGGACAACAGAAGGAGTGGACGTGGGTGCTTCATCTGAGACACGCCCCCCTCAGCAGACGGACTGTTCGTAACCTTATAATCGGAGCATGCCAATCACGCCCCTCAACCGAGGCCTCCATGCCCAGCAGCCCGAGCTCGTGCAGCGCGGGAGCGACCTGTGAGCGGCGGTCTCGTCGCCCTGCTCGACGACGTCGCAGCCCTGGCCCGCATTGCGGCTGCCTCGGTGGACGACGTCGCGGCCGGCGCCGCGAAGGCTAGTGCAAAGGCCGCCGGCGTGGTGATCGACGACGCCGCAGTCACCCCGCAGTACGTCTCCGGGGCTGACCCGTCCCGTGAGCTGCCGATGATCAAGCGCATCTTCTGGGGCTCGCTCCGGAACAAGCTGCTGATCATCCTGCCGGCTCTGCTGGCCGTGAGCGCCTTCATCCCCTGGGCCATTCCGTTCATCCTCATGTTGGGCGGCACGTACCTCTGCTATGAGGGGGCCGAGAAGGTCTGGCACAAGCTCCGTGGCCACCATGCCGCGGACGAGGATGAGCCGGCGGTGGAGAGGGGGCCGGAGGCGGAGTCCAGGGTCATCAAGGGCGCCATCACCACCGACTTCATCCTGTCCTGCGAGATCATGGTCATCTCGATGAACGAGGTCGCCGCCGAATCGTTGTGGGCCCGGGCGCTCATCCTGGTCCTCGTGGCCTTCGTCATCACGGTCGCCGTCTACGGCGCCGTCGCGCTGATCGTCAAGATGGACGACGTCGGCATGCACCTCGCTGCCAAGCAATCCGCGAGCTCCCGGCGCATCGGTGAGATGCTCGTCAAGGGAATGCCCTCGGTACTGGCCGCGATCACCTTCGTCGGCACAATCGCCATGCTTTGGGTCGGCGGCCACATCATGCTGCAGGGAGCCTACGACCTCGGCTGGCACGGACCGTATGACATAGTCCACGCCCTCGAACATCCTTTCGCCGAGCTCGCCGTGGTGGGCGGTTTCCTTGCCTGGCTCGTCAACACCTTGTGCTCTGCCGTCATCGGCCTTGCTTGGGGCCTTGTCGTCATGGCCGTTGTTGGCCCGCTGCTGAAAGTGCTGCCGTTCGGCAAGAAGAAGGGCGGGCACGCAGAAGGTGACGTCCGTGCTGCAGCAGCCGGTCATAGCCCCAAGAACCGGGACCCCGGATCAGCCTCCTAGCCGGCTGACAGGGAAGCTCGCCGTGGCGTGATGGCCTATAGGGTAGACGCCATGGGGGAGAAGAAGTACGACGAGCACCTGCAGCGGGTGCTGAACCGCCGCTACTACTACGGGTACTCCATGGCGGGTAAAACCATCTATGCGTACACGAAGGAAGAATGGGGAATCGGGGCCAGCTCCGGCGGCGGGGATTACAACCTGATCCGCTCCTTCTACTTCAGCATCTTCACCACTGTCCTGGCTGCTGCAGCGTCACTGATCGGGCTGGTTTGTGGAGTATGGGTCCTGTTCAGTCCCTTTCCGGCTATGGCACTGGTCTTCCTGTTCTTCGCCGCACTGTTCGGCTTTGCCGTCATGCAGGGGCTCTTCAATATCAGCGAGGAGTGGCGGGGGAGGAAAGCGCGGAAGCTCAGAGGCCTTCCGAAGCCCTGGTGGGAAGCGGGCGATGACCACGCCTACGAATGGTTCCTGGAGCACCCAGATCCCCGCATCCACATGACCCGGGACTACTTCCCGTACTCGGTGAAACTCGGCAGCTCATGAGCCGGAAGGACCGTGGGACTTCGGCGGCAGGTGGCCGCGCCGGGATGCTTCACGGACAACCAGCCGGATGTTGGCGAACAGCACCGCCTTCACCGCCGCCATGTCCGGTGTGTGGCCGTGCTTCAGCGCGCTCTCGAGGCTCCCGCAGTAGAACTCAAGCCGCCGCGCCCCGGCCATCCCGGAGCTGACCTTCAGGCTGATGATCGCTTCCAGTGTGGTCTCGATATCGCCGCGGATGAGACCCTTGAAAATCTTGGCCGCCCGCACGGGAAGCATCACGAGATACTCCTCCATGAACTGCAGCGCGACAGCCTCTCCGGCTTCATCCTTGAGGTCCTGCAGCGCACCGTCGTCCAGTACCGGAAGGTCCTGGCCCGTGTCCGGGTCCTCCGCCATGCAGCCACCTCATCCAGTTGTCCACGCCGTTTTGTAATTCCTAACGAAGATGGTCGGGGACACAGCTCAAGAACCCGACACCGTCTTCGCAAGTTCGGATCAAGAGTTGGTTAGCTTTTCGGCGGCTCGTCCATGCCCCTGTAAAGCTGAAGTGATTGTCCGCCGGGCCCGGTGTACATGGGGGGAATGCGTTCCGGGCCCGGCATTCTGAAGCGATGGTTCGCGGCTACCTTCTGCTTCAGGGACAGGAACAGTCTGGGGCCGGCACATTGGAAAACGCCGGAGCTACCTGAGAGTCAGCGTTCGGTTTTTACCCCCGCCTGAGGGATTGGAGGCAGCAGTTCCAAGGTTTCCCCAAGCTTGGATCAGGCGGTCCTGTTCCAGGGACGCGAAAGGCGGCCACCGGCAGGAAGGTTGTCCTGCCCGTGGCCGCCGAACGTTGGGAAAGATGCGGGCTACTGGCCGCCGCAGAACCTGCTGTAGGTGCTGCCCGCCTGCTCGTAGCCGGCCTTGAGGTCGGTGAGCTTCGCCTCGTCCGGGGTTTCCTTGGCGGATTCGTCCGTGTATTCCAGGATGGCCTGCAGCGCCGGCCGGAGATCGTCCGAGGACACTGCCTCGATGGGACGGATCTGGTTGGCCAGGCGGGTCATGCCGGTCTTGCCCACGGAGTTCGCCGGGTTCGAGACAACGGTCCTGATCCGGTCGCAGGTCTGCTCTGTGGTGAGCTGCGGCGAAGCGCAGGCGGAAGCGGAGAGGACGAAGCCGGCGGCGAGCAGGGCGGTGGTGAGTTTCTTCATGTTTCCCTCAGTAGTTGATGTCAATTGATTGTAAGCAGACGCAAACGGGTAAGGACGGCCGGGTTACGGCTATTGCTAGCAGCCTGCGGACTGCTCATCCGCCAACTGTTCGTCCGATTCGATCCGGCGGAGCATGGAGAGCCGCTCTCCGATGAGCGGCAGGACGGCAGCCAGTTCTTCAGGAACGCCGTCCCGCGTCTCTCCCGCATGGCTGCCGGGGGGCCCCGTCACGATGAGGAACGGGGTGATGTCCCGTTCGCGGAGGACGTCCAGCAGGTCCAGGAAGCGTTGCCAGTCAGCCGCTTTGGCGGCGGACGCTGCAGACGGTGAAGGGATGCCGTCCACTACCCAGGCGGGGAACCTGTCCGCGAGCAGCAGATAGTCCGCCGTCGAGCGGGTTGGGCCGCATAGCTCGGCAAAGCCGGCCCACAGCATGTCCGGGTCGGTGCCCATGGCTGCCAACGGGCCGGAGTGCAGGGCCAGGACATCCCGTTGGGACGGGGAGGGCCTGAACAGCCCGCAGGCGCCCAGCTGCCTTTCGGTACCGGGGATGAGGACAAGGCCCTGGTGAAAACCGGCCACTAGAGCCAGCCCTTCCGCTTGAAGATGAGATACATGAGGGCAGCAGTGGCGGCCATCAGGAGTATCGACATGGGATAGCCGTAGGCCCAGTGCAGCTCCGGCATATGGTCAAAGTTCATGCCGTACACGCCGGCGACAAAGGACGGGGCGAAGAAGATGGCCGCCCAGGAGGAAATCTTCTTCACTTGCTCGTTCTGCTGGGCGCTGGCCTCGTTCTGCCGGTTGGCCGTGAGTGTGCCGTCCAGCGTCAGTGCATTCTGCAGGAGGTCCCGGAAGGAGTCGGCCCGTGAAATTGCCCTCTCCACGTGGTCCTCCACGTCGCGGAGATTGTGCTGCAATTCGGCGTCGGCGGCGAAGTCATCAAATCCCTCGTTCAGCTGCTGCATCATGCCCGGCAACGGATGGATGGCCCGCTGGAACTGGATGACTTCACGGGCAAGTTCATAGATGCGGCGGGATACCGCCGAATCGCCGGAGAACAGCTGGTCCTCGATTTCGTCGATGTCATTTTCCAGCCCGGCGACCACCGGCGCGTAGTCGTCCACCACCTGGTCCAGCAGCCCGTACAGCACCGCCGGCGGGCCGTGGCGGAGGAGATCCGGCCGGGACTCCAGCCGGCGCCGTACCTGCCCGACGCCGGACATCTCCGCGTGCCGCACAGTCACCACGAAGTTCTTGCCAATGAAAACATGGAGCTCCCCGAATTCCACGGTTTCGGTGTCATCGCGGTACCGGGCGGGCCGGAGAACGGTGAAAAGGTTGCCTCCGTAGCGCTCCAGCTTGGGCCGCTGGTGGGCCGATACAGCGTCTTCGACGGCCAGTTCGTGCAGGCCAAACTCTTCGGCGACGGCGTCCATCTCCGCTTTTGAGGGGCGGTACAGGCCGATCCAGGCCATGCCGCCATGGCTCTCGAGCGTTTCAAACGTCTGTTCCAGGTTTTCGGGCTCCGCCGTGCGGATCCCGTCGACGTAGACGGCGTTATCGATGATGGTCACAGTCTGCAGGTCTTTCCGTCTGTTGAGTCAGGACATGGCGCCGATAATGGCCCCGGCGGCCGTCACCGCCAGGACATCATGGCCGGAATCGATGAGCGTCACTGCGGCAGGACGCCCGGCGAAGCCGTTATGGATGACATGGCCCCCTACCCGGAACACCAGTGCCAGGACAAAAGCAAACCATCCGCCGGCCAGCGCATCGCCGAGCCCGAGCTTGCTGATCAGCACTGCCAGGAGGATGGCCGTCAGGGCCGCGGCCGCCATCATGGGAAGCCAGATGCCGGCGCCGCCCTCAGAGCTCCTGAGGTCCTCTTCAGTCTTGCCCACGGCTTCCATCCAGCGCCGGCCGAGCACGCCGGGCAGGTACCAGACGAAACCGATGGCCATGCTCGCGGCAAAGGCGAGGAACACCGCAAGCCAGTTGATCTGAAAGACGTAAGAGAGCCAATCCATCCTCGAATCCTATTCCGGCCGGCGGGTTGCCTGAGAGGTTGACGGCTGAGCAGCTGACGACTGGACAGTGTTTGACTGAACGAGGCGGCTGATCAGCGGCTCGGTCCGGTAGGGGATGTGCGTGTGGAGGGCCAGCACGGTCTCGGTCCGGATGACGCCTTTGATCCGCAGGATCGAACGCAGCGCGCCTTGGAGATTGTGCGTGTCCGTCGCCACCACCCGGCACCAGACGTCGCCCCTGCCGGAGATCTCGTGCACCTCGAGGACCTGGGGGATCAGCCGCAAAGCGGCGATCACGCCGTCGAGCTCCCGGTGGGTCACTTCAATGGTCACGAAGGCGACGACGTCGTACCCCACCGCCTCAAGGTCGATCTCACGGCCGCCGTCGTGCAGGATGCCCGAACGCAGCATTCGACGCACCCGTGACTGGGCCGTGTTCCGCGCGATACCGAGCTTCTCGCTGAGTTCGCCAATCTGCACACGGGGGTCGCGGATCAGTTCGAGCAGGATCTTCAGATCCGTGGGGTCCAATGTGTTCAAATCGTCACTCCGGTTCATGAATCCGGCTAGAGATTGATGGTTTTGCTCAATTTTCACACAGAATGACGCCCGTGCAGGCACTCCTGCCGCATTCTTTAGGTACCAAGGTTCACTTCCCGGGAGCAGCCCTCACAAGGGGCCGGTTCCCGGGACACGCAGGCAGGGTACGGGCATGACCGTCTTTAGCGAACTACGAATGCGTCCGGCTACGGCCACCCGCTGGGGCTGGGATGCGTCCACCACCTCACGGCTGGCCATGGCCGGCGTCGTCATTTTCACGCTCCTGGTGGGCGCGAACCTGGCGACCCCGCTGTATCCGCTGCTGCAGGTGCGGCTGGGCATCGGTTCGCTGGGCATTACCGTGGCATTCGCCGCCTACGTCCTGGCGCTCGTGGCCACACTCATGCTCGCCGGGCACTGGTCCGACCACATCGGCCGCCGCGCCGCCCTCCTCCTCGCCGTGCTGACGGGGCTTGCGGGGGGTTTGGTCTTTGCGGACGCGGGCAGCCTGGCCGGGCTGTGCGGCGGCCGGGCGCTGCAAGGCGTTGCCGTCGCCCTCGCCACGGGCGCCAGCTCAGCCGCGCTGCGCGAGCTGCTGCCGGAACGCCCGGAATGGGCATCCCGCTTCACCCTGCTGGCCTCGGCCGGGGGAGTGGCGGCGGGCCCCGCGATCGGCGGGATCCTTTCGCTCCTGCCCGGTTCCACCACGACGCCATACCTCATTCACTCCCTCGTCCTGGCCGCCCTGCTGGTCCCGCTCTACCTGCTGCGCGCCCGCCCCGCCATCAAACCCGCGGACGGACCCCGCCCGATGAAGGCACTGGCGCCCCGCAGGCCCACGGTGTCCAGGGAGGCCCGCGGGGCCTTCTGGCTGGCGGCCGCCGTCGGTTTCCTCAGCTTTGCCGTTTTCGGCTTTTGCCTGTCCCTCGCCCCGGCTTACTTCGCAAAAATCCTCGACACCGACTCACGGCCTCTGATCGGGCTCCTCGCGGGGCTCACCCTGGGCGCATCCGCCTTGAGCCAGCTGGTCGCGGTCCGGAGCAGGTTCGCCCTGCCGGCCGGGTTGGCCGTGCTGGGCGGCGCGGTCGCGCTCATCGCTGTCGCAGCCGCTACCGGGAACCCCTGGCTGCTTGCTGCGGCCAGCCTGGCCGCAGGCGCCGGCCAGGGCGTCGCCTTCCGGACTGTCTTCAACGATGTCGCGGGCAAAGTTGAGGCAGCCCGCCATGCCCAGATCATCAGCACGGTGTACGTGATCACCTATCTGGGAAGCGCGGTCCCGGTAATCGGCCTTGGCCTGGCGACGGCGGCCTACGGGCTCGACGCGGCCGTTGCCGGATTTGTGACCGCCTGTGCCGCTGCGGCCGGGTTGCTGGCTGTGATCACCTGCCGCCACAGCTTGCGCCGGTAACAGCGCAGGTGCAAATACCGGTTGCAAAGGACTGCTTGCAAAGAATCCCTTGCAAAGAACTGATTGCAAAATAACCATTGCAAAGAAACCTTTGCAAGCGTAGCCTTGCGATATGGCCACCAAGCCGAGCACCCAAGCCCCTGACGGACAGGAACTGCCGTTTCCCGTTCGCAAAATGGACCCCGCCTCACTGAAGGCCCTGGCGCACCCGCTGCGCGTCCAGATCCTGGAAATGCTGTCCCGCTATGGCGCCCAGACGGCATGCAGCCTGGGGGAGCTGCTGGGCGAGTCCAGCGGCTCCACAAGCTACCACCTGCGGCAGCTGGCCAAGCATGACTTCGTCCGGGAAGTCGAGGGCAAAGGCACCGCTCGGGAGCGGTGGTGGGAGCGGCCACGCGGCGCCATCGAGGTGTCCTCGCCTGAACTTGCCAGTTCCCCCGCCACCCAGGAAGCTGCCCGGCTGGTCAACCGCGAATTCGAGCACCGCCGGCAGGCCGTACTTGCCGATTTCATGGCGCACGGGGCGGACACCCTGGACCGCGAGTGGCTGGAAGCCGCCACAGTGAGCACCGCCAATGTGCGGATGAGCGCGGAGCAGTTGGGCGCTTACACGCGGGCAATGGAGGCTTACTCCTACCGGCTGCTGGAGGACATCCGGGGTGCGGGCGAGCAGGAGGGCGCCCGGCCGGTACAGGTACACTTCAACGCCTTCCCCATCCTTGGCGTCCCCGCGTCAGCAGGCACCGGCGGCCGGCGCAAGACCGGGAACACCGCCCAGGCGGAATCCATCAGCGCACAACAGTCAAAGAATCACGAATCAACGAGTTCCGAGAGGAAAGAGCCATGAGCGCTCTATCGGTCAACCAGTCCGTCCCCGGCTACCGCCGTGCGTCCCTGCTGGAAGCCGTGGCCGTCCACGTCGGCGCCGGCCTGGTGGAATGGGCGGAGCGGCGCCGGACGCTTCCGGAGGAAACTGTCCGGCAGTGGCGCGATGCTGCGCGGCGCCGGGATGAACTGAACCTTCTCCGCGGCGACGTCCTCGGTGCAGCCCACTCCGGCCTGCTGCTTCCCCGTAACTAGGCGGCCGGTCAGTCCTGGTCGGGGAGTGGCCCGTGGTTGCCGGGCATGTGTTCGAACACGAGGGTCGTTTCGGTGTGGCCCACCACGGGATCGGTGGCAAGGTTGTCCAGGACCCAGTCCCGAAGGTCCTCGGTGGTGGCCACAGCGATGTGCAGCAGATAGTCCACCGAGCCCGACGTGTGGAAGGTTGACAGCACGGCGGGCAGCTTGGGAACCCGGGACGTGAAGCGGTCGATCTGCTCCCGGTCGTGGGCCCGGAGCCGGACGGCGATGAGGGCCTGCACCGACCTGCCAATCGCGGAAAGGCTCAGTTTCGCCTCAAACCCCTGGATTATGCCCCGGTCCGAGAGGGCGCGGGTGCGCATGAGGGCGGTGGAGGGGGCGATGCCCACCAGTTCGGCCAGCTGCTTGTTGGAGATCCGGGCATCGTCCACGAGGGCGGCCAGCAGCCGCTCGTCGATGGCGTCGAGCGGCTCGTGGCCTGCCGCGGGGCGAATGTTCTTCGCGTTGCTGCTCACGGATCCTCCTGAAGTGTCCTCCGTTCATCTTAGCTGTGCGAAAAGTTGCCAAGACGTTCACAGCCGGGGGCAGCTCCGAACATGTGCCGGATTTCCGACCGGTCCGGCGGTGAATAATTCAGGGAAGCTGCAGGCCTGCCTGTTCATGCTGTCGTTGCCGCCGCGGGTGCGCGGCGGAGGGATGTACGACGGCGGTGATCACCGCCGTCGTACATCCCAGGATGATGACGGCGGCCGCCAGCGCCGGCCAGCCCAGGGACTGGAACAGCAGTCCTCCCGCCCAGCCCAGAATGCTGGAACCCAGGTAGTACGCCAGGTTGTACAGCGATGCCGCCTGCGCCCGGCCTGATTGGGCGATGGCGCCGGTCCAGCCAGCGCCGATGCTGTGGGCCGCGAAGAAGCCACCGGTGAAGATGATGAGGCCGGCAAGTATCAGCACCAGTATCTGGGTGAGGGTGAGGGCCAGGCCTGCCGCCATCACGGCGATGCCCGCCAGCAGCACGGTGCGCCGGCCGAAGCGCTGCGTCAGGGCTCCCGCCCAGCGTGACGTCACGGTGCCCGACAGGTACGCCAGGAAGATGAGGCTGATGAGAGTGGCTGGCAGGCTGAACGGTTCGCCGGAGAGCCGGAACCCCAGGTAGTTGTAGACGGCCACAAAGCCACCCATCAGCAGGAAGGCCTGCACGTAGAGTGCCAGCAGCCTCGGGTTCGCCAGGTGGCCGGAGAGGGTCCTGGCCGCGCCGCGGAAGCCAAGGCCGCGGGACGGACTGAAGCCGCGGGCCTTCGGGATGAGGACCAGAAACAGCACGGCCGCCACGGTGGCGAGGACGGAGACGGACAGTGCCGCGGCGCGCCATCCCCACAACTCGCCAGCCGGTCCGGCGACTAGCCTGCCGGCCAGCCCGCCCAGCGTGGTGCCGGCGACGTAGCTGCCGGCGGCCACGGCGGCGTGCGCCCTGTCGATCTCCTCGTTGAGGTAGGCGATGGCGATGGCAGGGATTCCGCCCAGGGCCATGCCCTCCAGCATCCGGAGGCCCAGCAGGACGGGGAAGGATGTGGCCAGGGGCACCAGCAGCCCCAGCGCCGTGGCCAGGCAGATTCCCCAGGTCATGGCCTTCACCCTGCCGATCCGGTCTGCCAGAAAGGACCAGGGGATGACGGTGACGGCGAGGCCAACGGTGGCCAGCGAGATGGTCAGCGCGGCCTCCGCAGCAGTCACCTGAAGCTCGGCGGCCATGACCGGAAGCACAGCCTGCGTGGAGTAGAGCTGCGCGAAGGTGGCCACGCCGGCGAACGCCAGGCCGGCCAAGATCCTGCCGTAGGCCTGTGAACCCTTCGGGTGCCCGTTCCACCCGGCACCGGCGCCGGTTTCAACACCGGTGCCCGTTCCAGCGGGCGACCCGGATTGGTTCGGTTGGCGTCCGCGGACGTGCTGCTGGGGCGTTGGCATGCCTTCAGCGTAGATCTATGCTGACTTAGTATCCAATGCATGATTCTCCAGATATTCATGCTCAAACGGATTGATTGACGGAGGAAAACCATGGACATCGAGCACCGGCAGCTGATCCAGCTGTTGCCCATCCTGCCGCTGCTGGCCGAGCTGGGGCGGACACAGCACATCACCGAAACTGCCGAGCTGCTGGGGGTTCCGCAGTCGACGGTCAGCCGCGCGCTGGCACGGGCCAGCGCCGTGGTGGGGACCGATCTGCTGGTCCGGGACGGCAGGGGAGTCCGGCTCACTCCTGCTGCCACGACGCTGCTCCCCTATGTGGAGTCCGCGCTCACCGAGTTCCGGGCCGGCCTCGACCTTGTCCGGCACGAGTCCGAGGTGGTGCGCGGGCGGATCGCCGTCACCTTTCAGCACACCTTTGGCGAGGCGACGCTGCCGCTGCTCATCAGCGCATTCCGGAGCCGCTATCCGCAGACGCAGTTCGAGCTCAGCCAAGGCTCCCGCGACAGCTGCCTGGCGGAGCTCTCCTCCGGTGTAGCCGATCTCGCCCTGACGGCACCTGTGGCATCCGCCAGCAGGACCATCGGCTCCGCCGCACTGTACCGGGAACCGCTCCGGCTGGTGGTGCACCACCGGCACCCGCTGGCGGACCGGGAGTCGGTGGCTGTGGCCGACATCCGGAGAGACCCGTTCGTTGCGCTCGGCTCCGGCTACGGGCTGCGCTCGCTGACGGATGCGCTGTTCCGCGAGGCTGGTTTTCGGCCGCGAATAGCCTTCGAAAGCCAGGACTCACACACCGCCCGCGGCCTGGTTTCCGCCGGTCTGGGCGTCAGCATTCTCCCGCCGGAGACCGGGAGCAGCCCGGGCCGGGACGTCACGGCAGACACCGGCGACCTGGGCTGGGTCGAAGTCGCGCTGGAATCGGATCTGGCGTACCGCGAGATCGGCGTGGCCTGGCGGGAGCGCCGCAGCGCAAGGGACAGCGAACCGGACGCCGTGCGCCTCTTCCGGGAACTGGTCGTGCAGGAAGGGCCGGGGCTGCTGGCGGGACTGGTCCGGGCCCGCGCCGGCAGCTAACAGGTTGAGCCTAAGAGTAGGTCAGGCTCAACATCAGTGCCTTCAGTTGGGAATACTGTTCCGTTCCCATCCAGGCCTTGGCTGCCGCCCGGTTCGGGAATGCCGGTTCGCCGAAGATGGTCCGGGTCTGCGCCCCGCCGTTTCCCATAATCAGCAACGAACAGCCCGATGCGACGCCCTCACCCTCCTGCAGGAACCGGGGATTGCTGACTTCCATGCTGTAGTAGTCCGTTCCACCGGTGCTTTCCACGTCGAACCCGAACTGCGGCGTGGTGCCGTCGGTTTCGCGCAGTCCGGGGACGGGCGCCCGGTCAAGGACCGTGCGTGTCACGGGGCCCGCTGTGCAGCCGATTCCGTTGGCACCGCTTGAAATGCTGGCCAGGTCGTCGCCGGTGGCGTCGGAGACGATCGCCTCCAGGGGCTGCCACGGGGGCCCGTCGCTGCCCGGCCCCCGCTGGGTTCTGACGGACCAGCCGGCCGGGTAGGAAAAGGAGATGTGCCCGTCGGGGAAGGTGAAGGACTCCAGCGGGGCCTGCGTGGGCTCCGGTGGAACAGCGGATACCGGCGGCACGGCAGAAGGCGTGGCCGGGTCACTCTTGACTGGGGACGCCGGCGTTTCGGCAGCAGGAGTAGCCGTAGCGGACGGGGGAGGGGCCGTGGCTGAGAACGCCGGTTCCGACGCCGGACTGGAAGCTGCGCTGGGAGACGGGCTTTCAGTGTTTGCCGAGGGCTGGATTCCGCAGGCCGAGAAGGAAAGGCTGATGGCAAGGCCGGCCACGGCGGCAGCAAATGGTCGGAAGCGGTTGGAACACATTTTTCTTTATCCCCCTGTGATTGGCGCATAAATGCGTCTGTACCGTGAGCGTACTGAATTCGGACCAAGGTTTTTGGGATAGTTGATCTCAGTTTGACGTCAATTGGGCAGCTCCGGCTGTGCTAATCCAGGAGCGCGCCAATCGCGGTAGCCACCGGGCCTGTCCGGGATGAGCGCCAGCCCTTGCCTGCCCAGAGGTTGAGCCGCTCCCGGTCTCCGGCGGCAGCTGCGGCCGCGCGAATAGGGGCGGTCAGATGGTGGATGGCGGGGTAGCCCTCCGGCGCGTCCCCGTGGTCGCTGACGAAGTCATTGACGAGGGCCCGCGCGTAGCGGCCGGTGAAGGCCCGGGTGGGCACGGTGTCCGTGAAGCGCTCATCGCCCAGGGCGTCCTTATGCAGTTGCCGGGCGCCGCTTTCGTCAGTCCGCAGCAGCGCCGTTCCCACCTGGGCGGCAACCGCACCGGCATCGATGACCGCCCTGACGGTGGCGGCATCGGAGACGGCGCCTGCCGCGATTAGCGGCAGGTCGACGGCGGCCCTTACCTTCCGGATCAGGTCGGCAGTCGACGCCGGCATGCCGCCCTGTTTCGCGGCGGGCAGGAAGGCACCCGAGTGGGCGCCGGCACTGCTGTGCTGGACGACGAGGCCGTCGACCCCGCGCTCGGCTGCCAGCTCGGCCTCGGCGCGGCTGGTGACCGTGGCCAGGACGGTTGCCCCGGCCTTCCGGAGTGCCTGGACAACAGGGGAATCGGGCAGGCCGAACGCGAAGCTGACCAGTTCAACGGGATCCTGCAGCAGGAGGTCGATCTTCGCCTGCCAGGCATCGTCGTCGTCGAGCACCAGCGGCGGCACCGTCACGTCGTAGCGGGCCGCGTCCTGGCCGAGGCTGCTCCGGTACTTCTCCAGCCTGGCCACGGCGTCGGGGGACGGGTTCAGCTGCGCGGGGTCGGGCACAAAGACGTTGACGCCGAACCGGCTGCCGGCGTCGCGGCAGGAGCGGATCTCAGCACTCACCGCGTCCGCGCTCCTGTAGCCGGCTGCGAGAAAGCCCAGTCCTCCGGCGCGGTGGACGGCCGTGACGAAGCCCGGCGTCGACGTCCCGCCCGCCATGGGTGCTGCAATGATGCGGGTATCAATATCGGCGAGGGGCATGGCAGGCTCCTTGGGGCTAATCAGTAATCTGTTCTGGTGACTAACTCTGACAACCTATCCGGTGCGGCCCCTGCCGCGTCCAATGCCGACGCGTCCACCCCGGCCGCGCCCTCTGCTGCCCCGTCCGGTTCCGGTCCGGCCGCCGCCGGCGGCCCCGCCGACGCCGTCATCGGCCTCGACATCGGCGGCACCAAGACGCGGGGCGTCCGCTTCGAACGCGGGGAGCCGGTGGCTGACGAGAGCGTGGGAAGCGCCAACGTCCAGAACGTCAGCCGTGAGGAAGCCGCCGCGCATCTGGCTGAGCTATTCGCCAGGATTGGACAGGGACCGGTGTCGCAGGTCTACGCCGGCTCCGGCGGGATCGACACGGAGGCAGACGCTGCCGCCCTGGCGGCCCTCATCGAGCCGCACGTCCCCGGCGCCAGGATCACCGTGGTTCACGACTCCCGGCTCCTGCTCGCTGCCGGCGGCGCCAGCACCGGCGTCGCCGTCATCGCGGGCACCGGTTCGGCGGCCTGGGGCACGAACGGCCGGGGCGGCGAGGCGCGGGCCGGCGGCTGGGGCTACCTTCTAGGCGACGAAGGCAGCGGCTACTGGCTGGGCCGGGAGGCAGTGCGGCACAGCCTGCGGCGCATGAACCAGGGACAGGAGCCGGACGAGCTGACCCGGGCGCTGCTGGACTCCTGCCACACCGATGACCCCAACAAGCTGATCGCGATGTTCCACTCCCCGGATACCGGGCGCCGCTTCTGGGCGCAGCAGGCCCGGCTGGTGGTGGAGGCCGCCGACGCCGGCCACAGGGTCAGCCGCGAGCTGATCGACCAGGCGGGCAAGGCCCTGGCGGACATGGCCGCCCAGGTTCTCCGGCAGCTGGGGCTGGACGGCCCGGTCATTCTGGGCAGCGGCCTGGGCATGAACGTTGCCCGGCTCCAGGAGTCGTTCCGGAAGCACCTGGCCGCTGCAGGAGTTAGCGATGTGCGGATTCTTGAGAAGGACCCGGTTTTCGGTGTCCCGCAGCTGGTCCGCGAGCAGGCATAGGACCGGGTCCGTGGCCTGAGCTTCACACCGGGCGGGGCGACGGGGATTCTGCCGCCCCACGAACCTCAGCCGCCACGGATAGGGCCGGGCTACGCTGGAGCCATGACCGTTCTCTTCGACACCCGGCCCGCAGCCTACGCGGTGATCATCCACGACGGCGCCATCCTCCTGGCCTATTGGAAGCAGGACGGCAAGGAAGGCTGGACGCTGCCCGGCGGCGGTCTCGACCTGGCCGAACATCCCGTGGACGGCTGCATCCGTGAGGTCTTCGAGGAGACCGGCTACCACGCCGAGATCGGCGCGATGCTGGGTATCGACGTCGGGCACTGGCCGGCGGGTTCGCGGCTGGCCGGCGCGGACCGCGACTTCCAGGCGCTCCGCCTGGTGTACGAGGCGAGGGTGACCGGTGGCGAGCTCACCCATGAATTAAACGGTTCCACCACTCATGCCGCGTGGATACCGCTGAACGACGTTGACTCGCTCAACAGGGTGTCCCTGGTCGACGCCGCGCTGCGGCTTTTCCGCGAACGGCCGGTCAACGGGAAGCTGGACTGAATTTCCGGACTCAATTGCCACGGCGCCCTAGCCAGCGGGCGCCGGCATGGCTATTCTGGGGGAGTCCGCGGGCATTCTGTCCGGCGGCGGCCAGTCTGGCATGAACTTCGTGCGGGGGAGGTGGACCTGATGACTGCAGAATTCGTGTGCGCTCCGCGCCCTGTCGAAATCACCTTCATTACTCCTGCCCCCGCGCCCGCCTCCTAGCCAGCACAAAGCGCAAAAGCTGTTGCCGGCCGGCGCTTCGGGGCCAACCCGAGGTTTACAGTGAAAAATTCTTCCGGCCCTTGTGCCAGCCAGCTTCAAAACCAAAACCCTTCAACACAACCTGACCCAATGCCCGGCCCCGTCCCATACGGTTTCACGGAGGCTGCGGCCCGGCACTTCGCTGCCCATCCGGCCGACGGCGGCGAGGCTGCCGCCCGCGTCGTCCGGGTGGACCGCAACCGGATTGTCGCGGCCACCGCCGACGGACTGGTGCACCTGCCGTACCCGGCCGGTACGGTGCCTGCCACCGGCGACTGGGTCTGGCTCGGCCGCAACCGCGCGGCGGAACCGGCCGTCGTCGGGGTGCTTCCGCGCACGTCCGAACTGAGCCGCAAGCGTGCCTTCGACCCGTCCACCGAGGCGCAGGTCCTCGCGGCCAACATCGACATGGTGGGTGTGGTTGTTCCCGTGGACCGCCCGCTAAGCCACAACAGGCTGGAACGGACGCTCGTGGCCGTCTGGGATTCCGGTGCCACGCCGCTGGTGATCATCACGAAGGCGGACCTGGCGGACATCGCCGATGACGTCGTCGGGAAGGTCATCCTGCAGGCAGCGGGTGTGGACGTGGTGACCACCTCGGCCGAGCAGGGGGACGGCATCGACGAACTGCTCTCCCGGGTGCAGCCGGGGTGGACGCTGGCCCTGCTCGGTCCCTCCGGCGCCGGGAAGTCCACCCTCATCAATGCACTCGTGGGGCACCACGTCCAGCCGACAGGCGACGTGCGGGCCGCCGACGGCAGGGGGCGGCACACCACCACTTCGCGGGAACTGGTGCCGCTGCCCAATGGTGCCGTACTGATGGACACTCCGGGCGTCCGCGGGTTCGGGCTGTTCGACGCCGAGGACGGGATGGAGGAGATGTTCGGGGACCTGCAGATGCTCTTCGAACAGTGCCGCTTCTCCGACTGCGCCCACGACAGGGAACCCGGGTGCGCGGTCCGTGCGGCGCTCGACGACGGCTCCCTGGAGGAAAGGCGCTGGGCCAGCTACCTCAAGCTGCAGCGCGAGCTCGCCGCCCTGGAGCGGCGCCACGACGCGGCCGCACGCCGGGCATACCAGCGGGAATGGCACCAGAAGGTGGTGGTGGCCGGACGGAGCCAGCGGGCAGCCGAACGCTACCGGCATTCCTGAGCCGGACGTCTAAAACTCCTCCATGCCGAAGGCGTTTGTCTCCGAATGATTACGGTGCGTGCGCCTGCGGACGTTTGCTGCAGGCACTGGTTACGCTGTGTCAAGACGTGCTTTACAGCCAAAAAACAGCGTGCATATGATCAATTCGCTTTACCGTCCGATGTTGCCGCCAACAGTTAGGTAAGCCGGGTATGGCCGAAGCCATGATTGAGTTCCAGAGCGTCACCAAGCAGTACCAGAGTGGCCAACCGGCGGTGGACCAGCTGAGCATGACCATTGACCGCGGCTCCATCACGGTGTTCGTCGGACCATCAGGCTGCGGCAAGACGACTTCCCTGCGCATGATCAACCGGATGGTGGAGCCCACCTCCGGGACCATCACCGTGGGCGGACGTGATGTCACGTCGGTACCGGCAGCCGAGCTCAGGCGCTCCATGGGTTACGTCATGCAGTCGTCCGGCCTGATGCCGCACCGGTCCGTGGTGGACAACATCGCCACCGTGCCCCGGCTGAACGGCGTTTCGAAGGCTGATGCCCGCAGGCGCGCGGAAGAACTGCTCGACGTCGTGGGGCTGGCTCCGTCGCTGGGCAAGCGCTACCCGTCACAGCTCTCGGGCGGCCAGCAGCAGCGCGTCGGCGTGGCCCGGGCGCTCGCAGCCGATCCGCCGGTCCTGCTGATGGACGAGCCCTTCAGCGCCGTGGATCCCGTGGTCCGCGACGAACTGCAGCAGGAACTCCTGCGCCTGCAGCGCGACCTCGCCAAAACCATCGTCTTTGTCACCCACGACATCGACGAGGCCACAGTGCTGGGGGACAAGGTGGCGGTCTTCGCTGTCGGCGGCAAACTGGCGCAGTACACCACGCCGGAGGAGATCCTCCGGGCGCCGGCCAACGACTTTGTGGCTTCCTTCGTGGGCCGGGACCGCGGGTTCCGGCACCTCGCCTTCACCACGGCCGACGGCGTGGCGGTCCATCCCGTGGAAACCGTCACCCTCGGCGGGGAGGCCAGTCCCAGTGCGGACGGCTGGCGCCTCGTGGTGGACGACGACCGGCGCCCGCTGGGCTGGGAAGGCCCCGGCCCGGACGCCCAGCTCGTGCCCGGCGGCTCCCTGTTCCGGCCGGGCGACACCCTCCGGCGCGCCTTGGACGCAGCACTGTCCTCGCCCTCGGGGCTCGGGGTAGCGGTCGACGGCGACGGCAAGGTTGCCGGCGTCGTCAGGGGGGCGGAGGTACTCTCCGTCATCGAGTCCGCGCGCCGGACGCGGCAGGGCGCATTCTGATGGAATGGTTCCTGGCCAACAGCTCCATGGTCTTCGAACGGGCCGGCCAGCACCTGGTCCTGGCCCTGGTCCCGATGGTCCTGGGCCTGCTGATCTCCGTTCCGCTGGCCCAGTTGTCGCGGCGGCACAGCGCACTCCGGCATTTCGTGACCACGGTGAGTTCCCTGCTCTACACCATCCCCTCGCTGGCGCTGTTCATCATCCTGCCGCCGCTGCTGGGAACCCGGATCCTGGACCCGCTGAACGTCATTGTCGCGCTGACCATCTACGCAGTGGCACTGCTCGTGCGGGCGGCCATGGATGCCTTCGACTCCGTGGACGATGACCTCCGGCAGGCAGCCGTCGCCATGGGATACAAACCGGCCGCGCGGTTCCTGCAGATCGACCTGCCCCTGTCCCTGCCCGTGATGTTCGCCGGCCTGCGCGTGGTGTCGGTGAGCAACATTTCACTCGTGAGTGTCGCCGCCCTGCTGGGTGTCGGAAACCTGGGAATGCTGTTCACGGACGGGCTGCAGCGGAACTTCGTCACCGAAGTGGTGGTGGGGATTGTCGCCATCCTGCTGCTGGCCCTGGTGATGGACGCGCTGCTCGTGGTCCTGGAACGGGTCCTCACGCCGTGGACCCGGGCCGGGGCCGTGCGGACCGACGCCAACGCCAAGACCGGGGCCGAATTCATTGCCGATGCCAAAGTGCACGCGGGGGCCGGCTCATGAACCTCTTCACCCAAACCTTCGCGTGGCTCGCCGATCCCGCTCACTGGTCCGGACCTGGCGGGATTCTCGCCCGGCTGCTCGAACACCTGCAGTACAGCGGACTGGTCCTGATCATCGCCGCCGCCATTGCGGTCCCCGTGGGCCTCTACATCGGGCATACGGGCAGGGGGCGCGTGGTGGCGGTGGCCGTAGCCGGCGCGCTTCGCGCACTGCCCACCCTCGGACTGCTGGTGCTGTTCGCCCTGATCGCCGGAAGCGGCCTGATGCCGCCGGTGTGGGCGCTGGTCATCCTGACCGTGCCGCCGCTGCTGGCCGGCACGTACGCCGGCATTTCGAGCGTGGACCGCAACGTGGTGGACGCCGCCCGCGCCATGGGCATGAAAGAGCTGCAGGTCCTGTTCGGCGTGGAAGTGCCGAACGGGCTGCTGGTGATGTTCGGCGGCGTGCGCACCGCGGTGCTGCAGGTGATCGCCACCGTGTCGGTGGTGGCCTACCTTCCCCTGGGCGGCCTGGGACGCTACCTGTTCGACGGGCTGGTGCTCCAGGATTTCCCCCGGATGCTGGCGGGTTCGCTGCTTATCGCGGCGCTGGCGATCGTCGTCGACCTTGTCCTGGCGGCCGTGCAGCGGCTGGTCGTTTCACCCGGACTTTCCACACGTTCCAAAGGTGGCCGCAAGGCCGCCACCGATCTCTCGGCTGCCGCGCCCGCGGCGGCCGCTGTTCAAGGAGGCACCGCATGAAGTATCCCGTCCGCACGACTCTTACCCGCCGTGGCCTGGGCGGCCTCGCCGCCGGTGTCGGCGTCGCCCTGGCGCTTTCCGCGTGTGGCGGGGGCGGGGACCCCCTGTCGGGTCCGACCACCAGCGCGGGAACCGCGGCAGCGGGCGGTTCCCTGATCGTCGGCTCTGCCGACTTCCCGGAAAGCCAGATTATCGCCGAGATCTACGCCGGCGCCCTGAACGCGGCCGGCGTCACTGCCACCACCAAGCCAAACATCGGCTCCCGTGAAATCTACTTCAAGGCCGTGCAGGACGGATCGGTGGACGTGGTTCCGGACTATTCCGGCAACCTTCTCTCGCACGTGGATGCGGAGGCTGCCGAGGTCACGCCGGAAGACATCTACAAGGCGCTTCCGGGCAAGCTGCCGCAGGGACTCGCCGTGCTGGAGCCGTCCAAAGCGGAGAACAAGGACGCCATGGTGGTCACCAAGGCCACCGCCGAAAAGCACCAACTCAAGTCCATCGAGGACCTTGCCAAGGTCTGCAAGGACCTGACCTTGGGGGCACCGGCCACCTTTGAAACCCGTCCCTACGGGTTCCCGGGGCTCAAGAAGAACTACGGCTGCGAACTCAAGGGGCTGAAACCCTTCAGCGACGGCGGCGGCAACCTGACCCTGCAGGCGCTCCTGAGCGACGAGGTCCAGGTGGCCGACATCTACACCACCACGCCGTCCATCGCGGACAACGACCTCGTGGTGCTGGAGGACCCGAAGAACAACTTCAAGGCCCAGCAGGTCCTGCCGCTCTACAACGACGCCAAGGTGACCGACAAGGCCAAGGAAGCGCTCAACAACGTGTCCAGGACCCTCACCACGGAGGACCTGATCAACCTCAACCGTGCGGTCAGCGGAAGCCAGAAGCAGAACGCCAAGGACGCGGCCACGGCGTGGCTGAAGGACAAGGGCATCGTCAAGTAGCCCCGGGCGGATCCAACTCACTCGCAGTTGTTGCCGTTTTGAACCCCCAAAACGGCAACAACTGCGAGCTACTTGGAGGTGGGCGACCGCAATCGTCAACCGCGTGTGAGGCACGTCTCCCCGAAGTACATCCCGCTTGTGGCATATTTGATGGATGGCAGAATTCAAGCAGTCCACCAAGCTTCATAATGTCCTGTACGACATCCGTGGACCGATTCTTCAGGCCGCCCAGCAGATGGAGGCAGAGGGCCACCGGATCCTCAAACTGAACATCGGCAACCCCGCACCCTTCGGTTTTGAAGCGCCGGACGCGATCCTGGTGGACATGATCCGCCACCTGCCCAACGCCCAGGGCTACAGCGATTCCCGCGGCATCTTCTCGGCCCGCACCGCCGTCTCGCAGTACTACCAGACCCGCGGCATCCAGAGCATCCACGTGGACGACATCTACCTGGGCAACGGCGTCAGCGAGCTCATCACCATGTCGCTGATGGCCCTGCTCGAAGAGGGCGACGAGATCCTGATCCCCACCCCGGACTATCCGCTGTGGACCGCGTCGGTGGCGCTGGCCGGCGGCCGTCCCACCCACTACCTCTGCGACGAAGAGTCCGGCTGGCAGCCTGACCTGGAAGACCTCGAAGCCAAGATCACGCCCCGCACCAAGGGGATCGTGGTCATCAACCCGAACAACCCCACCGGCGCCGTGTACCCCGAGGACACACTGCGGAAGATCGTGGCCCTGGCGGAAAAGCACGGCCTGGTGATCTTCGCCGACGAGATCTACGAGAAGATTCTTTATGACGACGCCGTTCATGTGAACCTGGCGGGGCTCACCGGCGACGACGTGCTGTGCCTGACCTTCAGCGGGCTGTCCAAGGCCTACCGCGTCTGCGGTTACCGGGCGGGGTGGATGGCCATCTCCGGGCCCAAGAAGGAAGCCGCGGACTACCTTGAAGGCATCAACCTGCTGGCCAACATGCGGCTCTGCGCCAACGTCCCGGCCCAGCACGCCATCCAGACTGCCCTGGGCGGATACCAAAGCATCAACGACCTCATCCTGCCCGGCGGGCGCCTGCTGGAGCAGCGGAACAAGGCGTACGACATGCTCAACGCCATCCCCGGCGTCAGCACCCAGCAGGCGCGGGGAGCCCTTTACCTGTTTCCCAAGCTGGACCCTGAGGTCTACAGCATCCGGGACGACGAAAAGTTCGTGCTGGACCTGCTCAAGGAACAGAAGATCCTCGTTTCCCACGGCCGTGCGTTCAACTGGGTACGGCCAGACCACTTCCGGATGGTCACCCTGCCGAACGTCAAGGACATCGAGGAAGCAATTGGCCGGATGGGAGACTTCCTCAGCAGGTATCAGGGGAATTAGCCTTTACCCACAGACAACAGTGGAAAGAGGTCCCCATGGCCAGCGTTGCGGAATTCACGAAGTTCCCCTCCGAATCCCTGAAAGTCGGCAAGGGATTCAAGCTGGCGGATGTGGACCCGAATGCCACTCCCGGTTACCCCGGAAACAAGGCCGACGGCGAAACGCTCCTTGAGGAGCTCGATGACAAACTCGCGGATCTTCAGGAGAAGCTGTTTGCCGAGTCCAAGTTCGGCGGCACCAAGCGTGTCCTGCTGATCCTGCAGGGAATGGACACGGCCGGCAAAGGCGGAATCGTGAAGCACGTCCTGGGTGCGATGGACCCGCAGGGCGTGCAGTTCAAGTCCTTCAAGGCCCCCACGCCTGAAGAAAAGGCCTACGACTTTCTGTGGCGCATCGAAAAGGAAGTCCCGGCCGCCGGCATGCTGGGGGTCTTTGACCGGTCCCACTACGAGGATGTCCTGATCCACAGGGTTCACCGCTGGGCAGACCCGAAGGAACTGGAGCGCCGCTACCGGTCGATCAACGAGTTTGAGGCCAGGCAGGCTGCCGTGGGCACGAAGATCATTAAGGTGATGCTGCACATCAGCAACGAGGAGCAGAAGGAACGGCTGCTGGCCCGGCTGGACAATCCCGCGAAGCACTGGAAGTACAACACCGGGGACCTGAAGCAGCGGGCTTTCTGGGACGACTACATGGAGGCGTACCAGGCGGTATTCGACGAAACCAACACCGACCACGCGCCCTGGTACGTCGTGCCCGCCAGCAAGAAATGGTATGCCCGCATCGCCGTGCAGCAGCTGCTGCTGGAGGGTCTCGGTGAGCTTGAACTGGAATGGCCCAAGGCCGAGTTCGATGTGGAAGCCGAGCGCCGCCTCGTCGAGCGGTCCTGAGACCGGGCGGCCCTGAGCCGGCCGTCCTGAGGTCGAACGGTCGAGCCGGGCTTAGTCCCCGGCTAAGTTCGCCTGGCGCTCAGCCGTCTTTGCGGGCTGCCGCAAGCCGCTTCCTGGCGCCTTCCAGCCATTCCTCGCAGCGCCGCGCCAAAGCCTCGCCCCGCTCCCACAAGGCCAGGGAGTCCTCGAGGCTGGTCCCGCCGGCCTCCAGCTTGGAGACCACGGCCACCAGCTGTTCCCGTGCTTCCTCGTAGCTGAGGGCATCGATGTCCGGAGGGAGTGCGGGGCCGGGCTGGGGTGCGCTGTCCGGGTGATCTGTGCTGTTCGCGTCTGTCATTCTTCCTGGCCTGTCATGTTCGTAAAGGGGTCAAATTGGTGCCGGCGTACTGCAGGCGCTTATTACGGCGTCCCGGTGGATTCCGCGCCAAACCGCCCGCCGGCCACCCGCACGGAGAGCGCGGTGCCCGCCGGGGCCTGGGACGGCTGGCGGACGACTGCCCCGGCGGACCCGGGCAGCTGTACGACGGCATAACCGCGGTCGAGGGTTTGTTGCGGTGACAATGCCCGGACCTGCGCCTGGAGGTGGACCAACTGGTCGGAAGCCCTGGTCAACGCAGCACCGATGGCCGCGGTGGAGCGCCGGGCCAGCCGTTCCACGTCTTCCGCGCGCGCCGTGATCATGCTCTCCGGAGCCGCGAGGACCGGACGGGACCGGATCGCCGCCAGGCGGTCCGTTTCACGGGCCACCAACAGCGTGACGGAGCGGCGGAGCTGGGCTTCGGCCTGCCGCACCCGGGCAAGTTCTTCCGAGACTTCCGGCACGATCCTTTTGGCAGCGTCCGTGGGCGTAGAGGCCCGGAGGTCGGCGACGTCGTCCAGGATGGGCCGGTCCGCCTCGTGTCCGATCGCGCTGACCACAGGAGTCACCGCGGCAGCCACGGCGCGGATGAGTTCCTCACTGCTGAAAGGCAACAGGTCCTCGAGCGCGCCGCCGCCGCGGGCGATCACGATCACGTCGACCTCGGGACGGGCATCAAGTTCTCGCAATGCCTTGACCATTTGCGATACGGCGGTGTTGCCCTGCACCGCGACTTCGCGGATCTCGAACTCAACTGCCGGCCAGCGCAGGGCCGCGTTGCGCAGCACGTCCTTCTTGGCGTCGGAATCGCGGCCCGTGATGAGCCCGATCCGGTGGGGGAGGAGCGGCAGGCGCTTTTTCCGCGACTCGGCAAACAGTCCTTCCGCGGCCAGGGCATGGCGCAGCCGCTCTATCCGGGCGAGGAGATCGCCGAGCCCCACAGGGCGGATGTCCTTCACGGACATGTTCAGGCGCCCGGTCTTGAGCCAAAACTCGGCCTTGAGCAGTGCCACCACGCGGCTCCCGCGCTCAAGCGGCGTCTCCTGCCGGTCGAGCAGCTTTGACCAGATCGACGCCGGCAGTGAGATCTCGGCGTCCACGTCCCGGAGCGTGAGGAACGCGCTGCCTCCGCGCCGGTTCAGTTCAATGACCTGCCCTTCAACCCAGGCTGCCGGCGCACGCTCGATGTGGGTCTTGAGCTTCTGGGAGAGCAACTGCAGCGGCCACGGGTTGTCCGGGCTTGTGTCGGCGGCGGTGGCCGGCACTGTGCTGGCCCGGGGCGCAGGAGCGGTGCCGGGTACAGGGACGGTGGCGTTTTCAGCCATGTGCAGCCCCGGTGGCGGCAGATGCCAGGTGCATGGTCGCGGTCCTTTGCCTGTGGATGGTGCGCGGTGGGATACGTGCTGTGGGACAGATACTGCGGGGTAGATAGCGGGCGGTGGGTTAATCAACTCTATCCATAGCTGTACCACCGGCCGCTGACATTGTTGGCAGCGGCAGCGTGGTTGGTATCCCGGCAATTCACATCGCCGACATTATTGATCGCCACACATTTTTGATAGCACCGGGGCGCGCCTAGGATGGCAGTGTCCTGCCGACCAGCCAGGCACCCGACCAGCCGAGAAACCCGACCAGCTAGGAAGCCCTTGCGTTCATTTCTTGCGGCCTTGGCCGTCATCCTTGGCCTCCTCCTTTCCGCCGCCGCCGTGCCGGCCATCTGGGTGGACCGCAACATTGTGCAGGAGAATGGCTTCGTTGCCCTGGCGGCACCGCTGGGGAAGGACCCGGACTTCCAGAAGCGCCTGGCGACGGCCGCCGTCAACAGCATTGATGCCGGCGGGACCGTCCCTCCGCAGGTGGCCGGACTGGTCCGGCCGGTGCTGGAATCGGCGGCGACCTCACTGACAGGACTGCCCGAGTACCCGGCCGCCTGGGAAGAAACGCTGCGGAAGAGCCACCGCCTGAACTTCACCGATCCGGCGTCGCTTCCGCCCGAAGCGGATTCCAGTACGTCGCTGACCCTGGACGTCGCACCACTTGTCGCGCTCGCAGCCAAGCAGGTTTCCCGCCAGGTGGGTGTTCCGCTGGAGGCTCCGGGCCAGACTCTGGTGAACATCGGCCAGGCGAACCAGCGCCAACTGGTTGAACAGGTCACCGCCTACTCGCCGCTCGGATACAGCCTGGCCGTCGGCGCCGGAGTGGCCTTCCTTTTGGCCCTCGTGGCAGCCCGGCGGCGGTGGAAGGTCCTGGCCGGCATAGGGGTGGGTGCACTGGTGGTTGCCGGCTTGTGGGCGCTGGTATCCCGCTGGGCCGCCGACCTTGTCATCGCCACGGCCAGCGGCAACGAAATGGCAGACCTCTTTAAGCGGGAGTTCGTCGCTGCTTCGGCTGCCGGGTTTGCGTCCTGGACGCTGGCGACGGCGATCGCGGGTGGCGTCCTGGTGGCGGCAGGCGTGCTGATCAGGGTGGTCGGAGGTCCGGCCCGCAGGCGGTAAACTGCGGGCAGACAGAGGGCCAGCCCGGGGTCCTGCCGCCCAGCCGGTAGCATGGAGCAATGACTTCCTCAGCCGTTTCCCTTTCGATGCCAACCGTCCCGCGCCGGCGGCGTTCGCCGGAGGAAGTGCTCGCGGCGGCACCGGTCCCCGGCCCGAAGAAGGTCTTGCTGGCAGCCCCGCGCGGATACTGTGCGGGCGTGGACCGCGCGGTCATCGCCGTCGAAAAGGCCCTGCAGCACTACGGGCCGCCCGTATATGTCCGGAAGCAGATTGTCCACAACGTGCACGTCGTCAGCTCCCTGGAGGAGCAGGGGGCCATCTTCGTGGACGAGACGGATGAAGTGCCCGAAGGTGCCCTGGTCATCTTTTCCGCCCACGGCGTGTCCCCGGCTGTGGTCCAGTCGGCGGAGGACCGCGGGCTGCGCACGATCGATGCGACCTGCCCCCTCGTGACCAAGGTGCACAAGGAGGCCGTCCGCTTCGCCAAGGATGACTTCGACATCCTCCTGATCGGCCACGACGGCCACGAAGAGGTGGAAGGAACGTCCGGCGAGGCTCCCGACCACATCCAGATCATCAATGGTCCCCACGAGGTGGACAAGGTGACGGTTCGGGATCCGGAAAAGGTCATCTGGCTTTCCCAGACCACGCTCAGCGTGGACGAGACCATGGAAACCGTCCGGCTGCTCAAGGAGCGGTTCCCCACGCTCCAGGACCCGCCCAGCGACGACATCTGTTATGCCACGACCAACCGCCAGGTGGCCATCAAGAAGATCGCACCGCAGGCCGATCTGGTGATCGTGGTCGGTTCGGCAAACTCCTCCAACTCCGTCCGCCTGGTGGAAGTGGCGCTCGAATACGGCGCCAAGGCGTCATACCGTGTGGACTTTGCCAACGAGGTGGACGAGTCCTGGTTCGAGGGTGTTGCCACGGTGGGCGTAACGTCCGGTGCCTCTGTTCCGGAGGTCCTGGTCAAGGATGTGCTCCGCCTCCTGGCCGATTACGGCTACGACGCCGTCGAAGAGATTGTGACTGCCGAGGAAGACCTGCTCTTCTCCCTGCCCAAGGAACTCCGCGCGACGCTCAAGGAAGCGGGGGACGTCTCCCGCGCCCTCGGCGGACGCCGCTCGCGCTAGGACGACCGCGAGCAGGCGTCCGCCCGGCGGATCCCCCTAAGCGGCGTGTTCTTCCTCATCTCCGGCTGCCCGCAGTTCAGCGGCCCGGGATTCAGCGCCCTGCAGTTCGTTGCCCCGGAGTTCAGCGCCCAGGGATTCCGGTCCCTGCAGTTCCGGGGCGGCGAGTGAACGCGGTGTGACCTGCACAGCCGGTGGGGTGGCCAGGCCGCTGGTGTCCAAGGCATTGAGTTTCCGGGCCGTGGGAAGCACCCGCGCCTCCAGCGTGCCGACCATCGCGTTGTAGCGGTCCACCGAGGTTTTCAGCGAGGATCCCAGCTTGCCGATGTTGTCTCCGAGGGTGCCCATCCGCTCGTACAGCTGCCGGGCAAGTTCGAAGAGCTCCCGGGCGCTGTCCGTGAGGACGTCCTGGCGCCACGTAAACGCCACGGACTTGAGCACCGCGAGCAGCGTGCCGGGGGAGGCCAGCACCACGTTCCTGGAGAGTGCGTGGTCCAGGAGGGCCGGGTCGGCGGACAGCGCGGCGGCGAGGATGGACTCGGCGGGGACAAAACAGATCACCAGTTCCGGCGAGTTCCCGGAGATGTCCCAGTACTTCTTGGTGCTGAGGGCGTCCACGTGGGTCTTCAGTGCTTTGGCGTGTGCCGCCAGGAGGTTCTGCCGCGCAGTCTGGCTGAGCCCGGGCTTGTCATGGGCTGACTGTCCCAGCTCCTGCGCCTCGAGGTAGGCGGACAGCGGTACCTTGGCGTCGACCACGAGCTGCTTGTCGCCCGGCAGCTGGACCACAAGGTCCGGGCGGACCGTGGCCTCGGCCCCTGAAGTGCCGTGCTGCTGCTCGTGGAAGTCCACGTGCCGCATCATGCCGGCCGCCTCCACGACCCGCCGCAGCTGCACCTCACCCCACTGGCCGCGCGCGCTGTTTGACCTGAGCGCGGACTCAAGGGCATGGGTGGACCGCATCAGCTGCTCGTCGGTGAGGCGGGCTTCCTGCAGCTGCTGCGCCAGCTGGCCATACTGTTCAAGCCGGTCCCGTTCCAAAAGGGATACCTGCTGCTGCACCGCAGTCAGCTTTTCGGCCACCGGGGCCAGGGCCCGGAGGACGCTGGCGTCCTGCTCACGTGACATGCCCAGGTCCCGGTTCTGGGCGGACAGCAGCTTCCGCTCGGCATCCGCGGCAGCAAACTGGGCGCTCATTTCCGAAAGCCGCGCCGAAACGCCGTCGAAATCCGCTTCCAGGGCGCTGCTGCGGCGGCGCAACACCACATACACCGCGCCCGCGCCGGACACGGCGCCCAGCAACAGCATCAACAAGGCCAGAATTACTGCAAAAGGTTCCATGCCTTCACTGTGGCACGGGGCTGTGACATTTATTGGAAGGGCAACACCCGCCGCGAGGCAGGGGAAGCGAGGCCGGGGAAGCGGGGCAGGGCAAGCGACGCGGACGCAGGCTGCCGGCGGGGGAGGGCGGCACGGGGTGTGGGGGCCGAACAGGTAGAATAAATGTCCGTGGCTCTTACTATTGGCATCGTCGGACTGCCCAATGTCGGCAAATCAACACTTTTCAACGCACTGACCCGCAACCAGGTCCTGGCCGCGAACTATCCGTTCGCAACCATCGAACCCAATGTCGGCGTCGTGAACCTGCCCGACCCCAGGCTGCAGCAGCTGGCCGGGATCTTCGGCTCGCAGCGCGTACTGCCCGCGGCAGTCTCCTTCGTCGACATCGCCGGCATCGTCAAGGGCGCCTCCGAAGGGGAGGGCCTGGGGAACCAGTTCCTCGCCAACATCCGTGAAGCGGAAGCCATCGCCGAGGTGGTGCGCGTCTTCGATGACCCGGACGTCATCCACGTCGACGGCAAGGTCGACCCCCGCTCGGATATGGAAACCATTCATACCGAGCTGATCCTCGCCGATCTGCAGACCATCGAGAAGGCCATTCCCCGGATCGAAAAAGAGGTCAAGATCAAGAAACGGGAGGCCGCCGAGCTCGCTGCCATCAAGGCCGCACAGGTGGTGCTGGAGCGTGGCGACACCATCTACTCCTCCATCGAGAGCGACAAGCTGGAGATGGAGCACCTCAAAGAGCTCAGCCTTCTGACGGCCAAGCCCTTCATCTACGTCTTCAACGCGGACGAAGGCATCCTCGGCAGCGAGGAGAAGCAGGCCGAGCTGCGTGCCATGGTTGCACCCGCCGACTGCATCTTCCTTGACGCGAAGCTCGAGGCCGACCTCGTCGAGCTGGACGAGGCTGAGGCGCGTGAAATGCTCGAGATGAACGGGCAGGACGAATCCGGACTGGACCAGCTGGCCCGCGTCGGATTCCACACGCTGGGCCTGCAGACCTACCTCACGGCCGGACCCAAGGAAGCCCGTGCGTGGACCATCCGCCAGGGTGACACCGCCCCGCAGGCAGCCGGCGTGATCCACTCGGACTTCCAGCGTGGCTTCATCAAGGCGGAGATTGTCTCCTTCGAGGACCTCATCGACGCCGGTTCCATGGCAGAAGCAAAGTCCCGCGGCAAGGTCCGCATCGAAGGCAAGGAATACGTCATGGCCGACGGCGACGTGGTGGAGTTCCGCTTCAACGTCTGACCGAGTTCCGATGCAATCCCGTGAATCGGAGCGTCTCCGCAGGCCAGCGGACGTGGGGCTCCGGAAACCGAACTTGCCGGAGATTGGCTCGTGGGAGGGCCTAGCTCTGGCCTTCCTCGTGCTGGTCACTCCGCGGAGCTTGATGGCGAGCTAGGGGTACGTGCGCGCAGGTTGACCTATGTAGGCGGCGATGCCGAGCGGATTGCAGTGAGATCTCCCCAGAGCCGCTTTTCTGACGAGCTTCGGTGGGCGAGACACTGAGAGAGGATCAAACAATGCCGTCCATCGACTCCCGCGCACGGGTCTGGGAACGCATCGGTGTCGAACGAGGCGTTGTCGAGCGACTGGATGTCGCCTCGTCGCCCGTGCTGGCGCAAGGTTCAGTCAAGTTTGGGAGGCTGACTGCGCTCACGGGAGTCCACGGCGCGGGGAAGAGTTACCTCCTGTCAGCGGTTGCTGAGGGTTTACCCGGGTGGCAAACAAAAACCAATCTACCCATTGAGACAACGGGCCATGAGGCGGAATTCAGCGGTGACTATGCGCTGGCGCTTAGGACGGGAAGCCCGGCCGACCTCGTTAACTTTTCTCGACCGATCCACTGGAGACATCGTCGTGACTACGACGCGTCGTTGCAGCCTTTGGTTGCAACGCGGCTTACGCCGTTTACGGCTCTTAGTGACCTTTCCTATTTCTCCCAGAACTGGATGCCCACCCGTCCGAGTGAGCCGCTCGAAGTTGCAGACCTTAAGCGATCGCAAGTCGACGCACTGCAGGCGATTACCGGCCACACGTACGAGTCGGTGGCGTATGGTCACTTCGAAGAGAATGATCAATATTTTCCTTACTTCCGTGTTATGCGCAGTTCGCACGAAACGGAAGTTTGGACAATGAGCGCGTCGGAGTTCTGGGTCCATTACGTTATATGGCATCTGCGATCGGCGGACGAAAACGAGGTCGTCCTGATAGATGAGCCGGAGACATTTCTCGCGCAGCCGGGCCACCGCGGGTTCGTCGACGAGATCGCGCGCCTAGCTCTCGAGACGGGGTGTCAGGTCATTCTCGCGACGCATTCGGAAGTGATGATCCGCCGTCTACCCGCGGAGGTCGTTCGGCAGGTGTCAGGCACCGCTAGCGGCGCCGTGATATCAGAGGTAGCACATACGGAAGCGCTGCTGCGGACTCTTGGACGGGCTCGCGCACCACTTTCTCTGCTCGTGTTCGTTGAAGATGACATGGCTCGCAAGATCGTTCATTTCTTTCTTGGTTGCTACGCGCCGGACCGAGCAGCACAAGTGGATGTAATCGACAGCGGCGGCAAAGACGAAGTCGTGCGGGGGGTGAACATTGCCGGCCGATCTCGGCAGCTCCGGACGGTCGGAGTGCTGGACGGAGATCAGCGCGATCGTTATGCCGACGAAAAGCTTCTCTTCCTCCCTGGGGTGATGGCACCTGAATTGCTCCTGCTGGAAGTCCTTCGTTGTCGTGATCATGACGCGGCTGCTGGACTCGGCGCGACGACTCCTGATCTTCATATCGCGATTGATGCTGCCCGGTTCGTGCCGCATCAGCGGGTGTTTGAAGTTATGAGCGAAGTCCTCGTTTCTTCCACTCCGGACGATTTAGTACGGGTCGCGCTGTCCATGTGGCTAGAGGATGGCAGTACGGCGGCCGCCGCCCGTCGGTTGGTTGAGCAGATGCTCACACTTGTCGCGCATGACCACTGACAGCGAGGCTCGCCGCGCAATCCTGAAACTTCCGCGTCACGGTCGTGAGGCATCGAGCTTCGCCGGGCTTTGACGAGATCGATACCGTGGAGTCGGCGAGCCGCACTTCGGGCCTGCGCAAGTCAACGACAGTGGGGTTGGACGCGGGGAGACGTGATTTGCCTTGCGGGGCCATGGCGAGGGTTCGCTTCGGCATCTGACTCGGACCCGGCATTGGCCCCCGGCGGCATCCGGTGCTCCAGCGGAGCCGTACCAGTCGCGGCCCGCCCCTATTGCCGGGGAAGGGGGATGGGCTAAGGTGGGCCCATGTCGCGGTTCAGCTTCTTGGGGTGGCCGGTGGTACGGCAATTCGCGTCCGGGGATCCACTCGGCCGCGGTGAAGCCGTGACGTCGCCCAAGACCCGCGGGATTACGCCGCGGACTTCGACCGCGGACCGGGTGGTCCAGAGCGTCTGCCCCTACTGCGCCGTCGGATGCGGCCAGCGTGTCTTCGTCAAGGACGAGAAAGTCGTCCAGATCGAAGGCGATCCGGATTCACCGATTTCCCGGGGGAGGCTCTGCCCCAAAGGCTCGGCCAGCGAGCAGCTGGTCAACGCCCCAGGCAGGCAGACAAAGGTGCTCTACCGGGCACCCCACGCCAAGGACTGGCAGCAGCTGGACCTGGAAACCGCCATCGAAATGGTTGCCGACAGATTCCTCGAGGCACGCCGGAACAAGTGGCAGCAGAACGATGACCAAGGGCGGCCACTGCGCCGCACCATGGGCATTGCAGGCCTCGGCGGGGCAACTCTGGACAATGAAGAGAACTACCTGATCAAGAAGCTCTTCACTGCCGCCGGAGCCATCCAGCTGGAGAATCAGGCCCGCATTTGACACTCCGCCACGGTTCCCAGTTTGGGAACTTCATTTGGGCGGGGCGGCGCCACACAATCGCTCCAAGACATGGCCAACGCCGACTGCATCGTCATTCAGGGCTCGAACATGGCCGAATGCCACCCCGTCGGCTACCAGTGGGTGACGGAGGCCAAAGCCCGGGGCGCAAAGGTTATCCATGTGGACCCGCGGTTCACGCGCACCAGTGCCGTGGCCGACAAACATGTGCCCATCCGCGCCGGTTCGGACGTCGTGCTGCTTGGCGCCCTGATCAACTACGTGATCAGCAACGAGCTGTGGTTCAAGGAGTATGTGCTCGCCTACACCAACGCGGCAACGTTGGTGGGTGAAGACTTCCGAGACACTGAGGACCTGGACGGACTGTTCTCGGGATTCGACCCCGAAACCGGGCAGTACGACCTCTCTTCCTGGGCCTATGAGCGCAAGGAGGGGGCGGAATCAGGCGGCGGGCACGAACACGGCGCGGATACCTCGGCCCGGGCAGCCGGCCACCAATACGGCAGTGGCGGCCCGACGCTGGAAAACCCCAGGTTCGAACATGACTACACGCTGGAGCACCCGCGGAGCGTGTTCCAGATCCTCAAGCGGCACTATGCGCGCTACACCCCTGAGATGGTCCGTGAGGCCTGCGGCATTTCCCCCGAGGATTTCGACTACCTCGCCCGGGCCATCACGGAGAACTCCGGAAGGGACCGGACCACCTGCTTCGCGTACGCCGTCGGGTGGACGCAGCACACGCTGGGCGCCCAGTTCATCCGGACCGCGGCGATCCTGCAATTGCTGCTCGGCAACGTGGGACGGCCCGGCGGGGGCGTGATGGCGTTGCGCGGCCATGCCAGCATCCAGGGGTCCACCGACATCCCGACCCTGTTCAACCTGCTGCCGGGTTACCTCCCGATGCCCAAGGCCGCGATGGAGACGCTGGAGCAATACCTGGAGGGCATTTCCTCGCCGAGCCAGAAGGGATACTGGGCCGCCGCCGACACCTACACCATCAGCCTGCTCAAGGCATGGTGGGGCGACGCAGCCAATGAGGAGTCGGAATGGGGCTACCAGTATCTGCCCAGGATCACCGGAGGACATGGCACGTATGAGACGGTCATGAGCATGCTCGACGGCGACGTCGAGGGCTACTTCCTCTTCGGCCAGAACCCAGCCGTCGGGTCGGCCCACGGCCGCATGCAGCGGCTGGGCATGTCCCACTTGAAATGGCTGGTCGTGCGGGACCTGAGCCTGATCGAATCAGCTACGTGGTGGAAGGACGGTCCGGAGATCGCCTCGGGCGAACTCAAGACCGAGGACATAGCCACCGAGGTCTTCTTCATGCCGGCAGCCACCCACGTGGAGAAATCCGGTTCCTTCACCCAGACGCAGCGGATGCTCCAGTGGCGCCATCAGGCTGTCCAGCCGCCGGGCGACTGCCAGAGCGAACTCGAGTTCTTCTATGAACTGGGCAAGCGCATCCGCGCGAAGCTGGCGGACTCGACCGATGAGCGGGACCGGCCCCTGCTGGACCTGACGTGGGACTATCCCGTCGATGAACATGGCGAGCCCGACGGCGAGGCGGTGCTCGCGGAAATCAACGGCATGCACCTGACCGGGCCGCAGGCCGGGAAGCCTCTCTCCTCCTACACGGAGATGCGCGCCGACGGCTCGACGTCGGGCGGTTGCTGGATCTACACCGGGGTCTACGCGGACGGCATCAACCATGCCGCCGACCGGAAACCGGCGCAGGAGCAGGGCCAGGTGGCCCCCGAATGGGGCTGGGTGTGGCCCGCGAACCGGAGGATTCTCTACAACCGTGCATCCGCGGACCCCGACGGCAAACCGTGGAGCGAACGTAAGAAGTACATCTGGTGGGACCCGGAGCAGAACCGGTGGACCGGAGAGGACGTGCCGGACTTCCCCGTGGAGCGCGCACCCGGGTCCCGTCCGGATGTCGACGCCGGAGGTGCCGAGGCGCTCGCCGGCGACGATGCGTTCATCATGCAATCGGACGGCAAGGCATGGCTGTTTGCCCCGAAGGGCATGGTGGACGGGCCCCTGCCGACGCACTACGAGCCCCAGGAGTCCCCAATCGCCAACCCGCTGTACCGGCAGCAGCAGAACCCCGCCCGGCTGACGTTCCCGCGCGCGGACAACCTCAGCGCACCCAGTGCAGGCGAGCGCGGGTCCGAGGTCTACCCGTACGTCTTCACCACGTACCGCCTGACCGAGCATCACACCGCCGGCGGTATGAGTCGATGGCTGCCTTACCTCGCCGAGCTCCAACCGGAGATGTTCTGCGAAGTGTCCCCGGCGCTGGCGGCCGAACGGGGATTGGAGCCCTACGGGTGGGCCACCATCATCTCGCCCCGTTCGGCGATCGAGGCCAGGGTGCTGGTGACAGACCGTGTGAAACCCCTGATTGTGAGCGGGCGGACTTTCCACCAGATCGGATTGCCCTACCACTGGGGCGTCGGGCAGGACGCCGTGGTTTCCGGCGACGCCGCCAATGACCTGCTCGGCGTGACCCTCGATCCGAACGTGCAGATCCAGGAATCCAAGGCCGGGTCCTGCGACATCGTCCCGGGGCGGCGGCCGCGCGGCGCCGCGCTCCTCTCGCTGATCGCTGAATACCAGACCCGTGCAGGGGTGACGCCGGAAACCGGGAACCAGAAAGTTACCGGTCCCGGCCGGGCAACGGGCCACGGGACGAAGGAGGAGAACTGAATGAACCAGCTGACCGAATCTCCGGATCACGTCAGGCACACCGGGCATCCCCGGAAGGGCTTCTTCACCGACACCTCAATCTGCATCGGGTGCAAGGCCTGCGAGGTGGCCTGCAAGGAATGGAACCGCAACCCCTCCGACTCGGAGTACGAGCTGCTTGAGTCTTCCTACGACAACACCGGGTCGCTCGGAGCGGACACATGGCGGCACGTCGCGTTCATCGAGCAAGACCGGGAGCAGATCGGCCGGGCCCGCGAATCCGGCCGGGCCCTTGTCAGTCTTGGCATGCCCGGCTTCGGCCCACCTGGGCAACATAAGGCGTCGGCTCTGGCCGGAGCGGACACCACGCCCCCGGACACCCCCGACTTCAGGTGGCTGATGTCCTCCGATGTGTGCAAGCACTGCACCAACGCCGGGTGCCTCGACGTCTGTCCCACTGGTGCCCTGTTCCGCACCGAGCACGGAACCGTCGTCGTCCAGGACGATGTGTGCAACGGCTGCGGAACCTGCGTGGCAGGGTGCCCGTTCGGAGTGATCGAGCGGCGCCGTAACGGCACGGTAGGGACGAAGACCGAGCGCGACTTCACTCCCGGGGAACAGGCCCCGACACGCAACGTCGGCGTCGCCCAGAAGTGCACGCTGTGCTACGACCGGATTGTTGACGGCCAGACCCCCGCATGCGCCCAGACCTGCCCCACCACGTCGATCAAGTACGGCGAGCGCGAGACCATGGTGGCCACCGCGAAGGAACGGGTGGCCGAACTGCATGCGCAGGGGCTGACGGAGGCGCGGCTCTACGGAGCCAATGATTCCGACGGCGTCGGCGGCACCGGGTCCGTCTTCCTGCTGCTGGACGAACCCGAGGTGTACGGACTGCCGCCGGACCCCCGAGTGCCCACGGCGGACCTGCCGCGCATGTTCAAGCGGGCGGGCATTGCCGCCGCCGGTATGCTGGCCGCCGCCACCGCGGCTTTCCTGGTGGGAGGCCGCGCTTGACGGTCTCCGACTTCGACGAGTACCGCCCGCCAGAACCGCCGCGCGGGCGCAAAGGCCATGGCAAGCGCCGCCGCGCCGGGACAGGCGGCGGCCGCGGCGAAGAGCCGATGGTCCCCGAGGCGGAGTTCACTTCCTATTACGGCCGGCCGATCGTCAAGCCGCCGCCGTGGGGAGACCCGATAGCCGTGTATCTCTTCCTGGGGGGAGTGGCCGGCGGCTCGGCTCTGCTGGGCGTCGGCGGGCAGGTGACAGGCAACCAGGTGCTGTGCCGCAACAGCCGGCTGGCCGCGCTCGCCGCCGTCGGGCTGGGCGCCGTGGCGCTCGTGGAGGACCTGGGCCGCCCCGAGCGGTTCCTCAACATGCTCCGCACGATCAAGCTCACATCGCCGATGAGCCTGGGCTCGTGGGTTCTGACGGCGTTCAGCGCCGGTGTCGGAGTGTCAGCCGTTTCCGAGATCGACCGGATGACCGGCTCGCGGCTGCCGCTCGGGCCGCTGCGCCGGCTGCTGCGGGGGCTTGAGGGTCCGGCGGGGGTGGAAGCCGCAGTGTTCGCGGCCCCGCTGTCCGTCTACACCGCCGTCCTGCTGTCGGATACCGCGAACCCCACCTGGAACGCCGCCCGGGAGGATTTGCCGTTCGTCTTCGTCAGTTCTGCAAGCCTCGCTGCGGCGGGCCTGGCCATGATCACTACCCCGGTGAAAGAGGCCGGGCCGGCCCGGGCACTGGCGGTGCTCGGCGTCGCCGGCGATTTGATCGCCACCCGGGTCATGGAGAAGAACATGGACCCGGTCGCGGCGGAGCCCCTGCACCTGGGCGGACCGGGGCGGATGCTGGCCTGGAGTGAGGGGCTGGCGGTGGCCGGCGGCGTCGGTGCTCTCCTCGGCGGCAGGCACAGGCTCACCGCGGCAGTGTCGGGGGTGGCGCTGCTCGGCGCTTCGGCCCTGACCCGGTTCGGGATATTGCGTGCCGGTATCCGCTCCACGGAGAACCCCCGCTACACCGTCGAACCGCAGAAGAACCGGCTCGCTGCCCGCCGGCGGGCAGGCGTGGTGCACGATTCGATCACGACCGCAGAGTGAGCCGCTAGCGCACCTCGATTCCCGGGCCCTCCGTCGTGTAGCCCACGACGGGGTGCCCGGGGAGTTCGCCCACTACGAGCAAGCCGCCGGAGGTCTGGGCGTCGGCGAGCGCCAGCAGGTTCTCCTCGGAGACTCCGGGCCCCGGCCGGAGATGGGGACGGACCCAGTCCAGGTTGCGCCGCGTCCCGCCCGAGACGAAGCCGTCCCGCAGCGCTTCCCGGGCACCGGAGACCAGCGGCACCGCGCTTTGGTCGATGACCGCGCCCACGCCGGAGGCCCGGCACATCTTGTAGAGATGGCCCAGCAGGCCAAAACCGGTGACATCCGTCGCGGCCCGGAGGCCGCGCTGCACCGCTGCCCCGGCGGCCTCCCGGTTCAGTTGCACCATCGTCGCGACGGCCTCGTCGAATACCTCGCCGGTTTGCTTATGCCGGTTATTCAGGAAACCCAGGCCGATCGGTTTGGTCAGTGTGAGCGGCAGCCCGGGCCGGGCGGCATCGTTGCGAAGCAGCTTGCCGGGGTCCGCGATGCCGGTCACCGCCATTCCGTATTTGGGCTCCGGGTCATCAACTGAGTGTCCTCCCGTCACCGGGCAGCCAGCTTCGGCGGCAACTGCCAGCCCGCCGCGCAGAACCTCGGCCAGCAGCTCCATCGGCAGCACTCCCCGCGGCCAGCCGACGAGATTGATGGCGCTGACCGGGCGCCCGCCCATGGCATAGATGTCGGAGAGAGCGTTCGCTGCCGCGATCCGGCCCCAGTCGTAGGCGTCATCGACCACTGGCGTGAAGAAATCCGCCGTCGAGAGCACCGCGAGGTCCTCACTAACCAGTACAGCGGAGGCATCATCGCCGCCGTCGAGCCCCACCAGAACGTCCGGGTGGGTCTGGCCGGCCAGGCCACGGACCACATCCTCGAGTTCCCCGGGGGGAATCTTGCAGGCACACCCTCCGCCATGCGCATAGCCGGTGAGCCGGACCGCTCCGGACTGTTCCTGATCTAGGGCCATGATCCCGTCCATGGCCCCCAGTCTAGGAGCCGAGGGCCCCGCTGCGAAGCGAAGCGAGCCAAGAGAGCGGCCAGGGGTCCCCGTGCGCGAAGCGTGCGGGGGAGGTTGCGAGCGGGGAGGCGACGACGACGCTAGGAGCCGAGGGCCCCACTGCGAAGCGAAGCGAGCCAAGAGAGCGGCCAGGGATTCCCGTGCGCGAAGCGTGCGGGGGAGGTTGCGAGCGGGGAGGCTACGACGACGCTGGGAGAGCCAGGCCGGTGTTAGCATCCTTTTTGGAGGCGTCTGGGTCCTGGTGGGCTCCCCGGTCTTCAAAACCGGTGAGACCGAGTAGCTCGGTCTGGCGGGTTCGATTCCCGTCCGCCTCCGCCAACTGCCGCAGCTGAAGGCGATCCAAAGGAGGACCGTGGGCAAAGTCGACCCGCGCAGATTTATTCCGCGCACCGACCGGCTGCTCGCGCACCCGGAGCTTCAATGTGCCCGGGGACGCCTTGGGGATGATGTGATCCGCTCCATCGTCCAGGAGATTCAAGACCTGGCGCGCTCCGGCGGGCTTGCGCCCGAGGAGGTCGAAGCGGAGGTCCTGGCCGCAGTATCGTCCCGCCAGGCCACCTCCCTGCGGCCGGTGCTCAACGCCACCGGCATCATCGTTCACACGAACCTGGGGCGCGCGCCGCTGTCGGGGTCCGCCCGGGCCGCTCTGCTCGCGGCGGCAGGTTATGTCGACGTCGAAATGGACTTGCCGTCCGGGACTCGCTCCAAACGCGGGACCGGCGCGCGTGAGGCACTGCTGCGCGCCTGTCCCGCTGCGGAGGATGCGCTGGCCGTGAACAACGGGGCGGCCGCCCTGCTGCTGGCCACCACCGTCCTGGCCGGCACCGGAGAGGTGATCATCAGCCGCGGGGAGCTCATCGAAATCGGCGCGGGCTTCAGGCTTCCCGAACTGATCGAATCCACCGGTGCCCGCCTGCGGGAAGTGGGCGCCACCAACCGCACGCACCTGCGCGATTACGAGTCCGCCATTGGAGAGCGGACCGGCTGCCTGCTCAAGGTTCATCCGAGCAATTTCCGGATCAGCGGCTTCACCTCCGGCGTTGGAGTCAGCGAACTCCGGTCTTTGGCCGATGAACACCAGGTCCCTTTGGTGGTGGATCTCGGCAGCGGCCTGCTCGCCCCGGATCCCGTGCTGCCTGAGGAGCCCGACATCGCCAGTGCGCTGGCATCCGGTGCCGACGTCGTTATCGCCAGCGGTGACAAACTCCTGGGCGGCCCGCAGGCGGGGCTTCTGCTGGGCCGCGCCGAAGTCATTGCCAGGCTGGCGCGCCATCCACTGGCCCGGGCCCTGCGGGCCGACAAACTGGCGCTGGCCGCGCTGGAAGCGACCCTCTCCGGAGAGGCGCCGCCGGTGACTGCCGCCCTCCACGCAGATCCGGTGCGCCTCCGCGAGCGCACGGAGGCGCTCGCGGAGGCTGTGGGCGGCGCCGTCATCGAGCACGACGGCAGGGTCGGCGGCGGGGGAGCGCCGGGCGTGCCCTTGCCCGGCTGGGCCGTCCGGCTCCCGGAGAACATGGCCCGGTGGCTGCGTACGGGCACTCCCGCGGTGCTGCCCCGGGTCCACAGCGGCGCCTGCCTGGTGGATCTGCGCTGCATCCCGGAGGACGACGACGAACGGCTGGCCGGCGCTGTGAAGTCAGCTCTGGCGCATGCTCTGGCGCATGCCGCCGAACCGCTCGGAACCGAAGGTAACTAAGGATGTTCGTGGTGGCCACCGCCGGGCACGTCGATCACGGCAAGAGCACCCTGGTGCGCGCGCTGACAGGGATGGAGCCTGACCGGTGGGCGGAGGAGCGCCGCCGCGGACTGACGATCGACCTGGGGTTCGCATGGACCAGGCTGGCCTCGGGCAAGGATGTGGCCTTTGTAGACGTCCCAGGGCATGAACGGTTCCTCGGCAACATGCTGGCCGGGCTGGGGCCGGCGCCTGCCGTGTGTTTCGTCGTCGCTGCTGATGAAGGCTGGCAGGCCCAGTCCAGCGACCACCGCGATGCCATCGCGGCGTTGGGGATCAGCCACGGGATCGTGGTGCTGACCCGCAGCGACCGTGCACCGGGCGGCGTGGACGAGGTACTCGCGCGGGTGCGGGCGGAGCTCGCGGGCACCGGGCTGCGCGATGCGCCCGCCGTCACCGTGTCCGCGGTCCAGGGGACCGGCCTTGGCGAACTGCGCAGCGCACTGGATGACATGCTCATGTCCCTGCCCGAACCCGAGCCGGACGCCCGCATCCGGTTATGGATCGACCGGTCGTTCACCATCGGTGGCGCCGGAACGGTCGTAACGGGAACCCTGACGGCCGGCACGCTCGCCCAGGGCGACCGTTTGCTGCTTCTCGGCCATGACGCCGCCCGGCCGGTATCGGTGCGCGCGCTGCACAGCCGCAACCAGGCCGCTGACTCCATCGGTCCCAGCAGCCGTGTCGCCGTGAACCTGCGCTCCGGGCTGTCCGCTGATACCATCCATCGCGGTGACGTGCTCCTCACCGGGGACAGCTGGACCGTGGTGGATGCCATTGACGTCCGGCGCACCACGGGTGCCCCTTTTACAGACGCACCAGGACAACTGCTCGTCCACATCGGCACCGCTGCCGTGCCGGCCAGGATGCGCCCGTTCGAGGCGGACCACGCCCGCCTGACCCTCGACCGCCGGCTTCCCCTCGAACTGGGCGACCGTCTGGTGCTGCGGGCCACCGGAAGCAGGTCGGTCCTGGCCGGAGCGCAAATTCTCGACGTCGAACCGCCCGCGCTCAAGCGCCGCGGCGACAGCAGCCGGCGGGCTGGTGTCCTCGCCGCCATGTCGCCGGGCGGGGACGCGCTGACGGAAGTCGCCCGCCGGGGCGCGGTCCGGGTCGAACAACTGCGCCGCATGGGTGTTTCCGGTCTGGCCCGGGTACCGGACGGAGTAAAGGCCTTCGGCGACTGGTGGGTGCACGAACCGGTCCTCGACGCGTGGCGGCGGCGGCTGCGCAGCGCCGTCGAGCAACTGGGCGAGCAGGACCCATTGGCGGCAGGGCTTTCCAGCGGGGCTGCCCGGGACCTGATCGGACCGGCCGGCGGCGTGCTGCTGGAAGCGGTGGTCCGGGAAGCGGGACTCGAGCAACGGGCGGGCTTCATCATGCTCCCGGGGCAGCGCCCGGGCCTTGGCGCCGCCGAGGCCGGAATCGCTGCACTGGAAAACCGGCTGAAGATTGCGCCGTTCGCGGCCCCCGAAGCCCACGAGCTGAATGCCCTCGGCCTGGGCGCCCGCGAACTGGCGGCAGCTGAGCGCAGCGGCCGCCTGCTGAGGCTCGGCGAGGGCGTGGTCCTGCTGCCACGGGCACCTGCCCTGGCCATGCGCGAGCTCGCAGCCCTGCCACAGCCGTTCACCACGAGTGAGGCAAGGAAAGCGCTGGGTACCACCCGGCGGGTCGCGATCCCGTTACTGGAGTACCTCGACAGCCGCGGGTGGACCCGGCGGCTGGACGCGGCCCGTCGCACCGTCGCCTGAAAACTGGACGCGGGGCCGGGCGGACGCGCGCGCAGCCTGACCTACTCAGTGATTGAGTATTAACGGCAAAAAGCCCAGATCCTTTGGCTGGGGGCTTTTTCTGCGATTGATGCTTCTACCCTCCGGGCAACATGGCGTCAAGGAAAAACGGTGCGGACTTTTCGCACGGCAACAGCTTGGTTGCATCTCGATAACAACCTTTACTGAGGGACAACTTTCGGACCGCGTGCGCTGCGTTCGGGTCTAGGCTACTTGTCATGTGAGACTCGCCACATCTCACTGGGGGGATGTAGCGTGTCTGGCCGGCGCCCACAGCGAAGGTCTTTTCCACACTCAAAGAAACATAGGAGGCGGAATGCGATTCAGTCGTATTTCCAAAGCAGTAGGCGTTGCAGCCGCGGCTGCACTGGCGCTCAGCGCCTGCGCGAGCACGAATGGCGGGACAACCCCGTCGAGCAATGCGGCCGGCAAGCAGGGGGGAACAGCCACTGTAGTTGAGGTCAACGCGTTCAACACGTTCAACCCCAACACGGCCGACGGCAACACTGACATCAACTCGAAGGTCAGCTACGCCACACACTCCGGGTTCTACTACATCGACAACCAGCTGAACATCGTGCACAACGACAAGTTCGGCAAGATGGAAAAGACGTCCGACGATCCGCTGACCGTCAAATACACCATCAACGAAGGCGTTAAATGGTCTGACGGCACTCCCGTCACCGCCGCGGACCTGCTCCTGCAGTGGGCAGCGTTCTCCGGGTACTACAACGATGCCGATGCCGAGGGCAAGGCGGGAACGTCCTACTTCTCCTACGCCGGTGACCCCACCGGCCTGGCGCTCACCGATTTCCCCGAAATCGGTGACGACAACCGCTCCATGACCATCAAGTACTCCAAGCCGTTCGCGGACTGGGAGATCGCACTTGGCGGACCCGGCATTGACATCCCGGCGCACGTCCTGGCCAAGAAGGCCGGCCTGGCCGATACCCAGGCTTTCATCGACCACCTTAAGGCCATGCCGCGCGGCGACGCGAAGGCGCCCAAGGCCGCCGATGCCAAGCTCAAGGCCATGTCCGACATGTGGAACACGGGCTTTGACTCCAAGACCCTGCCGAGCGACCCGAGCCTGTTCCTCTCCAACGGCCCGTTCGTTGTCCAGAGCATCAACCAGGACCAGTCCCTGACCATGGTCCGCAACAAGGACTACAACTGGGGGCCCGAGCCCAAGCTGGATGAGATCACCGTCCGCTACATCGGTTCTTCCCCGGCCCAGGTCCAGGCGCTGAAGAACGGCGAGGCCGACATCATCGCCCCGCAGGCTTCGGCGGACACCCTCGAACAGCTCAAGGCACTCGAGAGCCAGGGCGTCACGGTGGAGCAGGGCAACCAGCTCTCCTACGACCACATCGACCTGAACTACTCGGGCCCCTTCGCCGAAAAGAGTGTCCGCGAGGCATTCATGCTGACGGTTCCGCGCAAGGACATCGTGGACAAGATCATCAAGAAGCTCGACCCCGAGGCGAAGCCCCTGGACTCGCAGCTGTTCGTTCCCGCGCAGCCGGCCTACGAGACGTCCGTGCAGGAGAACGGCTCCTCGAAGTACCAGGACGCCGATGTTGACGCTGCCAAGAAGCTCCTGAACGGTGCCACCCCCGAGGTCCGCATCATGTACAACAAGGACAACCCCAACCGCGTGGACGCGTTCTCGCTGATCCGCGAGTCGGCAACCAAGGCCGGCTTCAAGATTGTCGACGGCGGACTGGGCGCCTCTGACTGGGGCAAGGCCCTCGGCAAGGGCGGCTACGACGCCACGATCTTCGGCTGGATCAACCCCGGTGTCGGCGTCTCCGGCGTGCCGCAGATCTTCCGCACCGGCAACGGCTCCAACTTCAACAAGTTCAGCGACCCTGAAGCCGACAAGCTGATGGACGAACTGATTGTGACCACGGACCGCAGCAAGCAGGATGAGCTGACCAAGCAGATCGACAAGAAGATCTGGGATTCCGCCTACGGACTCCCGCTGTTCCAGTCCGTCGGTGTTGACGCCTACAGCGACCGCATCACGGGCGTGAAGTTCATGCCGAACCAGACGGGCGTGTGGTGGAACTTCTGGGAGTGGGCCGAAAAGTAAGCCCGCGCTACGAAGCAGCACAAGCTAGTTGAGGCGCCGGGACCATGCACCACGGTCCCGGCGCCTTGCAGCGCCATTTCCCGGCAGTGCCTGTGTTGGCAGCACAAACAGTCGGCACGGCCAACCCTGCGACCGGCCCGGGCAATCCCTGGGCCCGAATCCTGAGGTTCTATCACAATGGTGACCTACATAGTCCGGCGGCTAGTCACCGCCGCACTCATCCTTTTGGGCGCTTCGTTCCTGGTGTATCTGCTGACCGCAGCATCGGGCGATCCGCTTGCAGAGTTCCGCGCCAGCAGCGCACCCAACAAGCAGCAGCTCATGGACTCGAGGTCCGCGCTGCTGGACCTCGACACACCCGCGCCAGTGCGCTACTTCAAGTGGCTCGGCGGGGCGGCCCAGTGCCTCGTGCCCTTCGCCGGCTCCTGCGATCTGGGCAAGAACATCGCCGGGCAGCCCATCACGGACGCCCTGGGCCATGCTCTCATCCAGACACTGACACTGGTCACCGGGGCCACGATCCTGGCCATCCTCGTGGGCATCACGCTGGGCATCATCACTGCCCTGCGCCAGTACAGCACGCTGGATTACGGCGTGACCTTCATGGCCTTCCTCTTCTTTTCCCTCCCGATCTTCTGGGTCGCCGTCCTGCTTAAGGAATTCGGCGCCATCGGCTTCAACAACTTCCTCCGAAACCCGGAGATCCCCCTGCCCGTCTCCCTCGGCACCGGTGCCGTCCTCGGCGCTGTGGCCGTGGTCGTGGCCGGCGGCGATGCGCGGCGCCGGGCGCTGACCGGCGGCGTCGTGTTCGCCGTCGTCGCTGCCGTTCTCATCTACTTCTCGGTGACCCAGTGGTTCAAGACGCCGGGCCTGGGACCCGTGGTCATCGCCATCGCCGGGGTGGGCATAGCCTTCGCTGTCACCCTGCTGACCGCAGGCCTGCGGAACCGCAAAGCCCTGCAGTCCGCCCTCATTGCCGTGGGCGCCGGGGTGGTTCTCTACTTTGTCATCCAGCCGCTGCTGAACCAGGCCACGTTCCTGATGATCGTCCTGCTGGGCATCGCGGCGGTTCTGGCAGGCATGGCCATCGGCTACTTCATGGGCGGCTACGACCGCGGCCAGTCCATGCGCGCGGCCGCCATCACGTCATTCCTCGTGGGCTTCCTCATCCTGCTCGACCGTTTCATGCAGGCATGGCCCGCGTACTTCAACAACAGCAGGGTCCGCGGACGGCCCATTGCCACCATCGGCGCCGGCACCCCGAACATCGAAGGCGATTTCTGGATCCTCGGCATCGATTCCTTTACCCACCTCATCCTCCCCACCACTGCCCTCATCCTCATCTCCCTGGCGGGCTACACGCGGTTCACCCGTGCCTCCATGCTGGAGATCATGAACATGGACTACATCCGCACGGCGCGGGCCAAGGGGCTTTCCGAGCGGACCGTCGTCATGCGCCACGCGTTCCGGAACGCCCTGATTCCGGTGGCCACAATCGTGGCGTTCGACATCGGCGGCCTGATCGGCGGCGCCGTCATCACCGAGACGGTGTTTTCCGTCCGGGGCATGGGGTTCCTGTTCCTCGACGGCATCCAGCACGTTGACCCGAACCCCGTCATGGGCGTGTTCATCTGTGTTGCCATCACGGCCATGGCGTTCAACCTCATCGCGGACCTCGCCTACTCCGCACTGGATCCACGAGTAAGGGTGAAAGCATGAGCCAGCCCAGCCAGCAGGATGAAATCATGGCAGAGCAGGCCGGCCTGCGGCAGGAAGCCGCCGGAGTCGAGCCTGTCACCGAAGCGCGGGGAATGAGCCAGGGCCAGATTGTCCGCAAGCGCTTCCTTGGCCATTCCGGCGCCATCGTCGGCCTGGTCGTCTTCGCCATCATCTTCGTCATGGCCTTCACTTCCGTGGGCTACGCCGGAATCCCGGGGTGGTGGAAGTACACCCACGAAGCCGTCTCGCCGCTGGCCAACAACGGAGCCCCCACCGCGTCGCTCTGGCCACTGGCCTGGGGTGAGCACCCCTTCGGCCAGGACCGGATCGGACGCGACCTGTTCGCCATGACCATGCGCGGCGCCCAGCAGTCCATCACCATCATGGTGGTCATCGGACTGATCGCAGGCCTGATCGGCGTGGTGGTCGGGGCACTGTCCGGCTACTTCCGGGGCTGGATGGAAGCGGTCCTGATGCGGCTCACCGACGTCATCATTATTGTCCCGGCCCTGCTCCTCGCCGCCGTCATGGCCCAGCTGGCCGGCCGGCGAGACGAAGGAAGCTGGTTCGCAGCCTTCGCCAGCAGCAACGGAGTCCTCGCCCTCGGCATCTTCCTGGGACTGATCAGCTGGGTGGGCCTGGCGAGGCTGATGCGCGGCGAGTTCCTGACCCTCCGGGAACGCGAATTCGTGGACGCGGCACGCATTTCCGGGGCGAGCAACGCACGGATCATTTTCAAGCACATCCTGCCTAACGCGGTGGGCGTGCTGATTGTCAATGTCACGCTGACGATGTCGGCGGCGATCCTGACCGAAACGGCCCTGAGCTACCTGGGCGTCGGCGTCAAGTCCCCGGACACCTCACTCGGCCTGCTCATCTCCCAGAACCAGGAAGCCTTCGCCACCCGCCCCTGGCTGTTCTGGTTCCCGGGCCTGTTCATCGTCCTCATCTGCCTCAGCATCAACTTCATCGGTGACGGCCTGCGGGACGCCTTCGATCCGCGGCAGAAGAAATTCAACGCCAAGAAGGCCAAGGACTCCGCTGCAGCCGTCCCGGAAGCGACGCCGGTGGCGGCCCTGGACACCACGGCTGAGGACCGCCGGGCCGCCGGCGGGGACAGGGGAGCCTGACATGCTGCCGCGAAGCCACGGTCCGGTGCAGCGCACCGGGCTCCTACAGGACGGCCATGCTCCAGTAACTCAGCCCGAGAAGCAGCAGCGCAGCTGCTGCCTCCAGCCAGCGGAATTTCACGGTGACCGGGGTGGTCTCCGCAGCTCCGGCATCGACAAGCCCGGCCTCGACCAGCTGCTCCCAGCGGGCACGCACCAGCTGCGCGGCCTGGCCGGAGTCAGTGGTCTTCAGGTCGCCGGGCCGCACGGAGTTCCCCGGACCGTACGTGCTGCCCGGCAGTCCGCGGAGATCCTCCGGACGGGCGTTGCGGCCGCCCCAGATGCCGGGCGCGGGAGCAGCCCACGCGCCATAGCTTCGGCCGGGCGTGATGAGGGTCAGCGCGTAGCGGGTATCCACCTGCACCAGCGCGGGCCACGGTACCGTGATGGCGCGGAACGGGTTCTCGATGGTGACGCCCGCATCGTGGACGACCACCGCGGGGCGCCAGAAGAGCAGCCAGCCCAGATAGGCGATGAGAAGCAGCGGCCAAACACCGGACAGGGCACCGGGCCCGCCCGCAACCATCAGGCCGGCCAGCCCGGCGGCTGCCACGAACCAGGAAAATCCGGCAAACCATTTGTTGGTGCGCGCCTTGAAGATTACGGCGTTTCCGGCGTGCGGCACAGTGCTCATGCCCCCAATAATTCAGTATTCCCGGCCGCAGCACTAATCTCAGCTGCTCCGCTGGCACGGGTGGAAGGACAACCCCAGCATGACTGACTACATCAGCCCTGACCGCCCGGCGTCGGACCCGCTGGAGCGCGATCCCATCGAACCCGGGGGCGGACAGCGGAAGGCCGCCGGGAAGGGCGCCGTCGTCCTCGAGGTGCGCGACCTCAGCGTCGACTTCGGCGTGGAGAAAAAGTGGGTGCCGGCCGCCGTCGGGCTTAACTATGAGGTGCGGGCCGGTGAAGTCCTGGCCATCGTCGGCGAATCCGGTTCCGGCAAGAGCGCCAGTTCCATGGCACTGCTGGGCCTGCTGCCCAGCAACAGCAGGGTGTCCGGGAGCGTCAGGCTCTCCGGCAAGGAGCTGCTGGGCGCGGACGCGGCCAACATCCGCAGCGTCCGCGGCAAGGACGTGGCCGTCATCTTCCAGGAGCCCATGACCGCGCTCAACCCGGTCTACACTGTGGGCGCCCAGATCGTGGAGACGGTGCGGCTCCACAACGAGGTCTCGCCGGAGCAGGCCAAGGAGCGCGCGCTGCGGATGCTGGAGCTCGTGGAGCTGCCGGATCCGGAGAAGGCGTTCAAGTCCTACCCGCACCAGCTCTCCGGCGGCCAGCGGCAGCGTGCCATGATCGCCCAGTCCCTGTCCTGTGATCCCAGACTGCTGATCGCCGACGAGCCCACGACGGCCCTGGACGTGACGGTGCAAGCGGAAATCCTGGACCTGATGAGGAACCTGCGCAACAAGCTGGACAGCGCCATCGTCCTGATCACCCATGACATGGGCGTCGTGGCTGACCTGGCCGACCGGATCGCCGTCATGCGCAAGGGCCTGATCGTGGAGACGGGCACCGCCGAACAGATCTTCCACAACCCGCAGCATCCGTACACGCAGGCGCTGCTCGCCGCCGTGCCGCACCTCGGACAGGGCGGAACCGAGGCCGAGCCCGACGTCGATGTGACGGCAGCGCTGGCAGCGGCCACGCACGCCGAGCTCGAGTCGGTGGACCACGAGGAACTGGTCCGCCGCGAGCGGGAGAACGCGGCTGCCCTGGCGGCCGCCGAATCCAGGGGACCCGTGGGCGAACCGGTCCTGGAGCTGACCGACGTCGCCATCGAGTACCCGAAACAGGGGCGCGTGCCGGCCTTCCGCGCCGTGGAGGGTGCCAACCTGACCATCCATCCCGGACAGGTGGTGGGCCTGGTGGGGGAGTCGGGTTCGGGCAAGACGACCATCGGGCGTGCCGCCGTCGGACTGCTGCCGGTCGCGGCCGGAACGATGCGCGTGGTGGGGCAGGACATCTCGGCCGCGAAGAAGAACGGCAAGCAGCTGCACCACGTGCGGCGGCACATCGGCATGGTGTTCCAGGACCCGTCTTCATCCCTGAACCCGCGCCTGCCCATCGGCGAAAGCATCGGCGAGCCGATGTACCTGGCCGGCGTGGCCAAGGGCGCCGACCTGCAGAAGCGCATCGAGGCCCTGCTGGACCAGGTGGAACTGCCCCGCAACTACCGGAACAGGTATCCGCATGAACTGTCCGGCGGGCAGAAGCAGCGCGTCGGCATTGCCCGCGCACTGTCGCTGAAGCCGAAGCTGATGGTGGCGGACGAGCCCACATCCGCGCTGGACGTGTCGGTTCAGGCCAAGGTCCTGGAGCTGTTCCAAAACCTCCAGCGCGAGCTGGGTTTTGCCTGCCTCTTCGTTACCCACGACCTCGCTGTGGTGGACGTGCTGGCGGACCGGATCTGCGTCATGCAGCGCGGCCGAATCGTGGAGCAGGGCTCCCGCGACCAGATCCTGCGCAACCCGCAGGAGGCCTATACGCAGCGGCTGCTCGCGGCCGTGCCGCTGCCGGACCCGGAAAAGCAGCGCGAACGCCGCGAACTCCGCGCCCAGCTACTGGCCACCGGAACGGAGTAGCCGGTTGTAAGGCAACAGCAAGCGAGCCGGTGCCGCCAAGAGGCGGCGCCGGCTCGCTTTGCGTCTGGTAAGTACACCTGGCAGGCCTGGGCAGTACACCGAGGACAGGGCCAGACACCTAGGACAGGGCCAGCCCCAGCTTCGCGAGCCTGTCACCCAACAGCACCCCCAGGGCGCGGTGGCCGTCGTTGTTCATGTGGACGCTGTCCTTGAGCTGCGCCTCCAGCCCGTACCGGCTGAGCCAGTCGCCGACGCTGACGAAGGGAATCCCGTGGTCCGCGGCGACGGTGCCCAGCAGGGCGTCCACCTCGGCGCGCCGGACGCCGCCGTGCTCCGCGCCCTTGCCCAGCGTTCCCACCATTGCCAGCTTCGCGCCGGGGTACCGCTGCTTGATGGTCGTAATGAGCCGGTCAGCGTTGGCTGAGATCTGTTCGTCGCTGGCGCCCTGCTTGGCGTCGTTGCCGCCGCCCTCGATAAGCACCAGCGGCGGGAAGCCGTAGGGGAGATGCCAGTGGCCGCGCTGCAGGGCATCCACGTAGTTTCCGGTACTGCCGTTGGAGGCGACGAAGCCGGTGCCGCCCTTGCCGCAGAAGAACACTTCATAGCCCAGCCCGGCCAGGGCCCGGCGCGGCCAGCTGCCCTGCGGTTCGGACTGCGAATCGCCGATCAGCAGCGCGGTGGTGGCGATGTTGCCCACGATCACCTCGTCCCGCCCGTTAACCGGGTTGCGGTAGAGGGCACCGGCAGGAAGGGTGGCGGGGTCGACGGCGGCCCCCAGGTCGCTCACGACGGCGGAGCCGGCAGCAACGGCTTCACCCGGGGCGGCCACCGGCGCGGCGGCACCCGCAGCCGCCGGGGCTGCCGTTCCGGCGCCGGACGCCGGTTCCTGTGCTGCGCCGCAGCCCGCCAAAAATACGCTGGCGGCAATGACCGGACCAATCAGGAGGGCCCGCGTCGAGGCTTGAAACATCCGTGGACTCCTGGCCTGTTCGTAAGTGGTCTAGCAATAGTGGTGGATCAGTTACGGAAAATCCAGTGATTTTGCTCACGGGGCCGGCTGTGGGATTCACGATTTGGTAACGGGTCCGCAGGCGGGGGAGGGTCCATGATTTAGGCCAATAAATGGCACAGCGTTTAGACTGGCAGTAGGTGCCCTGTGTTAAGGGTCTGATCCGTCGTGCGTTCCGGTAGGAAATGGCGCGATACAACAGCTGACTTCACCACTGAATCGAGCCATCACGCATGTCTGAAACCACCACCCAAACTGCCGCAAACATTGCATCCCGCAGTGACCTGCGCAACGTCGCGATTGTGGCCCACGTTGACCACGGCAAGACCACCCTTGTGGATGCCATGCTCAAGCAGACCAACTCCTTCGCCTCGCACGGAGAGGTCGAGGACCGCGTCATGGACTCCGGTGACCTGGAGCGCGAAAAGGGCATCACCATCCTGGCGAAGAACACCACCGTTGCGTACAACGGCCCCTCCTCCAACGGTGAGACCATCACCATCAACGTCATCGACACCCCCGGCCACGCCGACTTCGGCGGCGAGGTGGAGCGCGGCCTGTCCATGGTGGACGGCGTCGTCCTGCTCGTGGACGCCTCCGAGGGCCCGCTGCCGCAGACCCGCTTCGTTCTGCGCAAGGCCCTGGCCGCGCACCTGCCGGTCGTCCTGCTGGTGAACAAGACGGACCGCCCTGACGCCCGCATCGAAGAGGTTGTCCACGAGTCGATGGACCTCCTGCTCGGCCTGGCATCGGACCTCGCGGACGAGGTGCCGGACCTCGACCTGGACGAAATCCTCAACGTTCCGGTCGTGTACGCCGCCGCCAAGGTTGGCCGTGCATCCCTGGAGCAGCCGGCCGACGGCGCCGCCCCGGAGAACGAGGACCTTGAGCCGCTGTTCAAGACCATCATCGAGCACATCCCCGCCCCGACCTACAACCCCGAGGGCGTGCTGCAGGCCCATGTGACCAACCTGGACGCCTCGCCGTTCCTTGGCCGTCTCGCCCTGCTGCGCGTCTACAACGGCACCCTGCGCAAGGGCCAGCAGGTGGCCTGGGCCCGCCAGAACGGCGAGCTGAAGACGGTGAAGATCACCGAGCTCCTGGCCACCAAGGCCCTTGAGCGCGTTCCCGCCGAGTCCGCCGGCCCCGGCGAGATCGTCGCCGTCGCCGGCATCGAGGACATCACCATCGGTGAGACCCTGACCGACGTCGAAAACCCGCAGCCGCTGCCGCTCATCACCGTGGATGATCCCGCAATCTCCATGACCATCGGTATCAACACCTCGCCGCTCGCCGGCAAGGTCAAGGGTGCCAAGGTGACTGCCCGCCAGGTGAAGGACCGCCTGGACAAGGAACTGATCGGTAACGTCTCCATCAAGGTGCTGCCCACCGAGCGTCCGGATGCCTGGGAAGTCCAGGGCCGTGGCGAGCTCGCGCTGGCCATCCTCGTGGAGCAGATGCGCCGTGAAGGCTTCGAACTCACCGTGGGCAAGCCGCAGGTTGTCACCAAGACCATCGACGGCAAGGTGCACGAGCCGATGGAGCACATGACCATCGACGTGCCCGAAGAATACCTCGGCGCCGTCACCCAGCTGATGGCCGCCCGCAAGGGCCGCATGACCAACATGGCCAACCACGGCACGGGCTGGGTCCGGATGGAATTCATTGTTCCCGCCCGCGGCCTGATCGGCTTCCGCACCAAGTTCCTGACGGACACCCGCGGCGCCGGCATCGCGGCTTCGATCTCCGAGGGCTACGAGCCCTGGGCAGGCCCGATCGAATACCGCACCAACGGTTCCATGGTGGCCGACCGCGCCGGCGTGGTGACCCCGTTCGCCATGATCAACCTGCAGGAACGCGGCTCCTTCTTCGTCAAGCCGACCTCAGAGGTTTACGAAGGCATGATCGTGGGCGAGAACTCCCGCGCCGACGACATGGACGTGAACATCACCAAGGAAAAGAAGCTCACCAACATGCGTGCAGCTTCCTCCGACAGCTTCGAGAACCTGACCCCGCCGCGGGAACTGACCCTCGAGGAGTCCCTCGAATTCGCCCGCGAGGACGAGTGCGTCGAGGTCACGCCGGACGACATCCGCATCCGCAAGGTGATCCTGGACTCGAACGAGCGGGCCAAGGCCAACCGCGCCCGCGCGAAGGCGTAACGGTTCCCTCCTGCAGGGACCCGGAACCATGAACAGAGGAGCTGCCGGCAGGGCAGGCGGCCTGGCCGCCGCCCTGCCGGCAGCTCTTTTTGCTGCCCTCGCCGGAACCGCGCTGCACCGCCAGGAGCTTCCGGCCACCGGCGCTGCCCTGCCGCTGGGCGCCGTGGCGGCGCTGCTGCTCCTGGCGTCACTCCAGTTGTTCCTCGGGGCGGCGTTCCGGACGCTGATTCCGACGGCGGTGTGCGGCGCCGGCTGTTACGTCCTGGCCGGCTGGTGGTCCGGGATGGAGCCCGGCAAGCGGCTGATCGCGGGGCACCTGGCCGGGATGATCTGGGTGTACGGGATTGTGGCCGTGACGGTCGTGATGCTGGTGTGGTGCCGGCGGTACCGCCGCTAGCCGGCAGCGCTGCCAGCGGGAGCGCTCCCAGCGGCAGCGGTGCCGCCGCTAATCCGCCGTCGGGTCCCGGTGGTGGGCAATCATCAGCGAGGTTGCCTCGCCGTCGTCGTCCGCGGGAAGAGCCGTGTATTCCTCGACGACGGCGCGCAGCTTGCCCAGCATTTCCTCCCGCCGGGCGGCGTTGAACTTGACCCCGAGCCGCCACACCTCGATGTCTTCGGGCGGCAGGTCCCGGGTCTCCTGGAGGAATGTCTCGATGAGCACGGGCGCCACATTGTCCATAGGGGTGCTCCAGGACTTGCGGCTGGCGATGTAGGGCACTTCCGTGGCTCCGCGCCGGCCCTTCCGCCGCTCCTCCGGCAGCAGGAACCCGGTGCGCACCAGAGTCCGGACGTGATGCAGGCTGGACGCGGGATTCAGCCCGAGCAGTTCGGCGATCTCCTTGTTGGTCCGTGACTGGTGCAGGCATAGCCGGAGGATCCTCAGCCGCAGCGGCGAGCTCAGGGCGCGGCCCTTGGCCACGAGGTCTGCATCGCCGCTGTCCTGCGGGAGTTCCATAGACGCAAGTGTAACGAGCAATAACTGATTGACATATGTCAATCGCCCGTCAAGACTGAAGCCGTGACTGCCGAACCGACAGCGGCGGATCCCGCAAAAACATCGCTGTGGCGGGACCGCAACTTCACCACTTTCTGGGCCGGACAGGCTCTGGGCCAGTTCGGTGCGCAGCTGGGACAGCTGGCGTTCCCCGTCCTGGCCGTCACCCTGCTCCACGCCTCCGAATTCGAGGTGGGCATGCTGAACGCCGCAGGTCTGGCCGCGTTCCTGGCTGTCGGGCTGCCGGCCGGGGCCTGGGTGGACCGCTGGCTGAAACGCAGGACCATGATCACCGCGGACCTGCTGCGGATGGCCGCGATGGCCGTGGTGCCTCTCCTGTGGTGGAGCGGCAGCCTGGAAATCTGGCACCTGTATGCCGTGGCGGCGATCGTGGGGACGGCCACGGTGTTCTTCGACGTCGCCTACCAGAGCTACGTTCCGGTCCTGGTGCCGTCCCCGCATGTGCGGGAGGCCAACTCAAAGCTTGAGGCGACGGCCCAGATAGCGCGCATCGGCGGACCCGCTGCCGGTGGCGGGCTGCTCGCGGTCGTGTCGGCTCCCGTGCTGTTCGTGGGGGAAGCCGCAGGTTACCTGCTCTCCGCAGTCTTCCTGGCCCGCACCCGCGACTGGGAGGTGCGGGTGCCGGCGGCCGCGCGGCGCCCCCTTCCGGTCGAAATCCGGGAGGGGCTCTCCTTTGTTGTCCGTCACCCGCTCATCAGCCGCATCGCGGCCTGCACCGGCGGGATGAACTTTTCCGGCATGCTGATTTATACGCTGATGCCGGTGCTGGTGCTGCGAAACCTCGGGCTGGGGCCCCAGGGCATGGGGCTGATCATGACTGTGGGCGCCGTCGGTGGGCTGCTGGGCGCCGTCATGGCACCACGCGTCGCCGCCCGGATCGGCGAGGGCACGGCGATCCCTGTCTGTGCCGTGGTCAGCTCGGTCTTTCTGCTGCTGATACCGCTCGCAGGGATGGTTTCTAAGCCCGCCGCCTCACTGGTGCTGCTGTTGGTCTCCGAACTCGGGTTCGGCTTCAGCGTCCTGGTTTACAACGTCCTGCAGCTCACCATGCGCCAGCGGGTCTGCCCGCCACGGCTGCTGGGCCGCATGAACGCGTCCATCCGGTTTGCGGTGTGGGGCGTGATGCCGCTTGCTGCCTTGGCTTCAGGCTACCTGGGCGGGCACCTTGGCCTGGTGCCCACCATGATGATCGGAGCGGCGGGCAGCCTGCTCGCCACCGCGCCGGTCCTGTTCTCGCCCCTGCGCACGATGCGCACCCTTCCGGACGAAGTGCTTCCGGATGAGGTGCGGGAGGACGAACTGCTGGAGGACGAGGCGCCGGAAGAAGGCGCGGCCGGCGGCAGGGGATAGGCGCGGCTGCTGTCAGCCGGTTCCCGGCGGCGTCCGCCGTGCACCCCGCCGCGGAGGTGCCGGGGGCACCTGCTTGGCGGCCACCACCAGATCAAGGGGAATGCCGACGTCGGACCTCCGGGTCCGCACGGTGCATTCAGTTTCGCCGCACGCAAGGAGGTCTCCCAGCGCATCCGTAAAGCCGCCGTCGATCCTGTAGCGCACCACAACGCGCGTTCCGGCAGGGGCGGTGGCCAGGAACTCCCGGGGCGTTGGTGTTGTGGGACTCACCGGTCCATCGTATGACCTGCCCGGAGTATGACGCGCCGCTTCGTTGGCGGTACAGGTGTGGGAGATAATAGGCTCTGATAAGGACAGCCCGGCATGCAGGCCGGATGCAGCACCGGCCAGTCGCCGGGAATCAACGTGGAGAGGCAAGGGACGTGACGTACGTAATCGCGCAGCCGTGTGTGGATGTTAAGGACAAGGCATGCATTGAGGAGTGCCCGGTCGATTGCATCTACGAAGGCGAACGCTCCCTCTATATCCATCCCGATGAGTGCGTCGACTGCGGTGCCTGCGAGCCCGTCTGCCCGGTGGAAGCCATCTACTACGAGGACGACACCCCCGAGGAATGGGCCGACTACTACAAGGCAAACGTCGAGTTCTTTGACGACCTCGGCTCCCCGGGCGGAGCCGCCAAGGTGGGCAACACCGGCAAGGACCACCCGATGATTGCAGCGCTCCCGCCGCAGAACCAGGACCACTGAGGCGGACCTTTCGTGACTACAGCTGTGCGCAGTTTCGGCCTGAGCCTGCCCGACTATCCGTGGGAAGCGATGGCGCCGTACCTCGCCAAAGCGGCTGAGCACCCCGGCGGCGCGGTCAACCTGTCCATCGGCACGCCCGTGGACCCCACCCCGCCGGTCATCCAGGACGCCCTGAAGGCAGCCGCGGACGCGCCGGGCTACCCCACCGTCCACGGCACGCCGGCGCTCCGTGAGGCCATCGCCGCATGGTTCGCGCGCCGCCGCGGCGTGGAAGGGCTCGACCCCCGCGCCGTCATGCCGACCGTGGGTTCCAAGGAACTCGTGGCGTGGCTGCCGTTCCTGCTCGGCCTCAAGCCTGGCGACGTCGTTGTGCGGCCCACGGTGGCCTACCCGACCTACGACATCGGGGCCACATTCGCCGGTGCCACGGCAGTGGCAGCCGACGACCTGGACGAGCTGGACGCAGCCACCCGGGCTCGGGTCCGTTTGGTCTGGGTCAACTCCCCGGGCAACCCCACCGGCAGCGTCCGGGACGCCGCGTCACTGAAGAAGATCGTGGACCAGGCCCGTGAAATCGGTGCGGTGGTGGCCTCCGACGAATGCTATGCCGAGCTGGGCTGGGGGGAGTGGGACCTGCAGCGCGGAGGGCAGGCTGTTCCCAGCATCCTCGATCCTCGCGTGGCCGGCCCGTCCCACGACGGGCTCCTTGCCGTGTACTCGCTGAGCAAGCAGTCCAATCTGGCCGGTTACCGGGCCGCTTTTGTTGCCGGTGATGCCGCCCTCATGGCCAACCTCGTCAACAGCCGCAAGCACGCCGGCATGATCGTGCCGTACCCGGTGCAGGAAGCAATGCGCGTGGCCCTGGGCGACGACGCACACGTCCTGGCGCAGAAGGACCTGTACCGCGGGCGCCGGGAGCGGCTCCTGCCCGCACTCGAGGCCTTCGGCCTGACGCTGCACGAGTCCGCCGCCGGCCTGTACCTGTGGTGCACGGCGGGCGAAGCCACGTGGGATACGGTGGCACGCCTCGCGGAGCGCGGGATCGTGGTGGGCCCGGGCGTGTTCTACGGCGACGCCGGGCACGGCTACGTGCGTGTGGCCCTCACCGGCGCCGACGAACGGATCGACGCCGCGGTGGCCCGCCTGGCCTAGCACCTTGCCCCACGGTTCCGGCGGTTCCGTGGCGCGCCGGCCCGCCAGGCCGCCGACTTTTGCGGCTCCGGACGCCGTAACAATGGTGTGACTCGCGCCACAACGGGCCCGTTTAAGGGACAATCCGGCACTCCCGGATTAGTGGCAGCCCGCAAGTGGCGGTAGTTTTTAACTGACTATCAATGGTGGCTTTCTACAAGAAGGCAGCACGGCCGTTGGACGTCCCGCCGTGCGGGATAGCCGCGCGGCTCACCTGATGTTGGATCAAGCTTTCTAGAGAGGCCAAGAGGCCTCATGAAGGGGACTCCATGACTGAGACCACCAGCGCAACTGAGACCACCAGTGCGATCTTGCGCCACGCAGGCGGCGAACTCGAACTCCCGCGCATCAAAGTTGTTGAGGGAAACGAAGGCTACGACGTTTCCAAGCTACTGAAGCAGACCGGCGCCGTTGCCTTCGACCCCGGCTTCATGAACACGGCCGCCACGACGTCGGCCATCACCTACATCGACGGCGACGCAGGCATCCTGCGGTACCGCGGTTACCCGATCGAGCAGCTTGCCCAGCACTCCAGCTTCCTGGAGGTTTCGTACCTGCTGATCTACGGCAACCTCCCGACCCCGACGGAACTGGACGAATTCGACCAGAAGATCCGCCGCCACACGCTGCTGCACGAGGAGCTCAAGGGCTTCTTCGGCGGCTTCCCCCGCGACGCGCACCCGATGCCCGTGCTGTCCTCGGCCGTGTCCGCGCTGTCCACCTTCTACCAGGACTCGCTGGACCCGTTCAACGACGAGCAGGTGGAGGTTTCCACCATCCGCCTGATGGCGAAGCTGCCGGTCATTGCGGCCTACGCGCACAAGAAGTCGATCGGGCAGCCGATGCTGTACCCGGACAACTCCATGAACCTCGTGGAGAACTTCCTGCGCCTGAGCTTCGGCCTGCCGGCCGAGCAGTACGAGCTGGACCCGGTTGTGGTCAAGGCCCTGGACCTGCTCCTCATCCTGCACGCGGACCACGAGCAGAACTGCTCCACCTCCACGGTGCGCCTGGTGGGCTCCTCCAACGCCAACCTCTTCGCGTCCGTGTCCGCCGGCATCAACGCCCTGTTCGGCCCGGCCCACGGCGGCGCCAACGAGGCCGTCCTGAAGATGCTCCGCCAGATCCAGGCCGACGGCGTCAAGCCCGAGGACTACATGGAGAAGGTCAAGAACAAGGAAGACGGCGTCCGCCTCATGGGCTTCGGCCACCGGGTGTACAAGAACTACGACCCCCGGGCCAAGATCATCAAGGCAACCGCCCACGAGGTCCTCAGCAAGCTCGGCGGCCACGACGAGCTTCTGGACATCGCCATGCGCCTCGAGGAGAAGGCCCTCGGCGACGACTACTTCATCCAGCGCAAGCTGTACCCGAACGTGGACTTCTACACCGGCCTGATCTACAAGGCCATGGGCTTCCCCGAGAAGATGTTCACCGTGCTGTTCGCCATCGGCCGGCTTCCCGGCTGGATTGCCCAGTGGCGCGAAATGATCAACGATCCCAACACCAAGATCGGCCGTCCGCGGCAGCTCTACACAGGAGAGCCCGAGCGGCAGTACCCCGCCCGCTAGCAGTTTCCAGACGACGGCGGTCGTCCACCTTTCCGGTGGGCGGCCGCCGTCGTCTTTTAAAGCACTTGCTCCCTCCGGAGCGCCGCCGCCTTCTCACCGCACAGCCGTGCTAGAAACAAGGGTGCCGAAAATCGTGGACGCCGCGCAGCGGCGGCAGGAGATCGTTGCCGCCGTGTGCACAATCATTGCCACGGACGGCCTGGAACGGGCCTCCCTGCGCGAGGTGGCAGACGAGGCAGGCCTCGCCGTGGGATCGGTCCGGCACTACTTCGACAGCAGTGATGACCTGCTGGCCTTCGCCTTCGCCGCCGTATCGGACCGGATCCTGGCGCGTCTCAACGCCGCGCTCACCGGGCTGGTGGCAGCCGCTGAAGCGGACCAGGGCCGGGCGGTATTAACACTGCTGGGCGAATTCCTGCCCCTGGACGAGGACCGTGCCCTGGACGCGTGCGCCTGGCTGGCCTTCCGGAACGCTGCGCGGATCCGGCCCTTCCTGGCTGCCGAGGCGGATAGGAGCCACCGCGCGGTGGCCGCCGTCGTCGGCCAAGTGATCACCCGGCTTCTGGGCGAGGAGGCCGCCTCTGGAGGCGGTGCCGGGCCGCAGCTGGTGACGGCGGCCGAACACCTGCTGGCCACCCTGGACGGGCTGGCCATGCACGCCCTGCTCCAGCCGGGCTGGATGTCCCCGGAAATGTGCCGGGACGTGCTCGAAACCCATATTGACGGACTCCGCAGGAGGGTCGGCGCCAGCCATTAACGTCTCCGGTCCGGGGGAATAGACTGGGAGCCGGAGACGGGGTTGCCGGCAAAGACTGGGCGGGCATCAAGATGCAAGGAGGCATGCGCATGCAGCACACGGGCGGTCCAGGCTGGGACATCACAATGGACACGTCAGGGCCCATGCTCATTGCCCTCTACATACGTGACGTTGCCGGGCTCGACGGCGCGGGTTTCCCGGCGCTGTCGCATGCCGCACCGAAGGTCCGCCACGTGGACCACGCCCACCTCACGGCCGACGTCGGCGGCAAAAGCGCCCTGAAAACCGAGTGGGAAGCCTGGTGGGAGCAGCTCCTGAAGGCCCATCCGCAGATGTCCCCCGAACTGTCACCGCCAGGCTTCCGGGCCTTCGGCAACTCCCCGGCGCTGCGCAAGGTCCTGCAGGCCCACTTCGGCGCAGCCCTCACGTGGGCCCGGGAACGGCGCGCGGAGTACGCCGAGCTGGAGGCCGAGCGGGTGGCCGCAGGCTCAGCACATCTGCTCGAGGACATCGTGGAGGACAGGCTCCTGGAGGTGGGCCGGGATTCCCGGGACTTTGCGCTATCCATCATCGAGCTGCCGCTGGACGAGCAGCGGGCATGGTACCTGGAACCGGACAAGATCATCATGAGCCGCGAACTGCTGTCGCAGCCTGAGGTGTTCCGCAGCTACGTGCAGCCGGTTGTGGAGATGCTCGTCTAGCTGTTCAGGACCCGGGTGGTTCAGGCTCTGGCTGGTTCAGGGGCAGGCTGGTTCAGGACCCTGCGGCGGCCAGCGTGATGGCCACCCCGCCGCCGGCGTCGGGAGCATCCTGCCACCCGTCGCGGGCTTTCCTGTCCCACCGCTTGTTGCCCACGTCCACCCGTTCCACCGAAAGCTCCTTGGCGTTGGCCACTGCCCAGTGGGCCACGGACCAGGCATAGCTGTCGGCGACCTCGACCTTCACGGTCTGGCCGGTAGCCGCCGCGGGGATGTTGCCGTAGGCGGCTCCCAGTTCGCTGAGCAGGACGGCGGGGTCACCGGCGGCTTCGGGAGACCGGAGGGTGCAGTTCAGGGCTGCGGGCGTCTCACCCGTCAGCGCCGAGGCAAAAGCGCGTCCCATGCTTTCGTGCTCGGCGTATGCGGTGGGGTAGGCGGAGCGCTGGACCCGCTGTGCGGCATCGGTGATTTCAAGGGTGGCATAGCCGGGCACCTTCACGAGGGCGTCGTAGAAGGCGTTTGCGGCGTAGACGGGGTCCATGACCTGTTCCTGGGTGCCCCAGCCCTGCGACGGCCGCTGCTGGAAGAGCCCTCTGGAATCCGGGCCTGCAAGGTCTCCGTGGCTAATGTTCCGGAGCTTGGATTCCTGCATCGCGGTGGCCAGGGCTATGCTCGCTGCGCGCGGAGGAAGCCCGCGGCGCACTGAGACAGCGGTGATCAGCGCGGCGTTCGCTGCCTGGTCGGTGGCGAGCTGGGACCGCTGCGTGCCCACGGCGGCAGTGCATTCCTCGGTGATCAGCTTCTCGGAGCGCTGCACCAAGGTGGCTGCGGTATAGATGCCGCCGCCGACCAGGACGAGGAAGAGGCCGATGATCACAGCCCGGCGCAGCCTGCGTCTGCGTGTCACGTGGTTACTCCAGCAATCTGCCGGCACGCCCGTGCAGGGGCGTGCCGGCTATGTCCGGTCGGTTCGTCCGGTGGGTTCGCGTGCGGTCAGTTGGCGTGCAGGGCGTCGTTCAGCTCCACGGTCTGGCCCTTGCGGGGCAGGGCTTCGACCTCACCGGTGGTGGAGTTGCGGCGGAAGAGCAGGTTCGGGACGCCGGACAGCTCCACGGCCTTGACGATCTTGCTGGTGTCCTCGCCGTCGGCGTCCTTGGGGCCGGCAATGCGCACGCGGGTGCCTGCCGTGACGTACAGCCCGGCCTCCACCACGGAGTCGTCCCCGATGCTGATGCCGACGCCGGAGTTGGCGCCCAGCAGGACCCGCTGGCCCAGGGACACCTTTTCCTTGCCTCCGCCGGAGAGCGTGCCCATGATCGAGGCGCCGCCGCCGACGTCGGTGCCGTCGCCGGCCACCACGCCGGCGGAAATGCGGCCCTCAACCATGGAGGTGCCCAGGGTGCCGGCGTTGAAGTTCACGAAGCCTTCATGCATGACGGTGGTGCCTGCGGCGAGGTGGGCGCCCAGGCGCACCCGGTCGGCGTCGGCGATGCGCACGCCGGCGGGAACGACGTAGTCCACCATGCGGGGGAACTTGTCCACGCCGTAGACGGTGACAGCGCCGCGCTTGCGCAGCTTGGCGCGGGTCAGCTCGAACCCGTCCACGGCGCAGGGGCCGAAGTTGGTCCAGACGACGTTCGGGAGCTTGGCGAAGATGCCGTCCAGGTTGATGCTGTTGGGCTGGACCAGGCGGTGCGAGAGCAGGTGCAGGCGCAGGTAGGCGTCGGCGGTGTCGGCCGGGGCCTCGTCCAGGTTGATCTGGACAAACACCACCTTCTGTTCGGTGCCGCGGTCGGCGTCGGTGCCGGCAGCCGCGATGTCCGTCAGGGTTTCATCGGCGTTTTCCACGGCGCGGAGGCTTTCGGCGGCCACACCCAGGGCGGGGGCGGGGAACCATGCGTCCAGTACAGTGGCTTCGCCGTTCCGCGTGGCGATGGTGGCTACGCCGAAGCCATAAGCCGAACGGGATTCGTCGGACAGTGTCTGGGCAGCGGGCACGGCGGAAGAAGCGGTTTCAGTCATGCGCCAAGTCTATCGAGACGACGTGGACGCACCGAAACCGGTATTCACCTCTCTGAACCGCATTTGTCGGCCTGCCGGGCGCCGGGCAGGCGCCGGGCGGGCGCCGGGCGGGCCGCCGGGTTGGTGCCCGGTGGGGACCGGCGGGCGCGGGATACAGTGGGATGGTGATTGCCGAAACAGCCCCCGTAACCCTTGACCTGCGCCAGGACGTGGCACTGCTGACCTCAGCGCTCATCGACATCAACAGTGTCTCCGGCAACGAGCGCCAGCTTGCGGACGCCGTCGAGGAGGCGCTCCGCCAACTGCCCGGCCTCCACCTGGTCCGCGACGGCGACTCGATCATCGCCCGGACCAACCTTGGCCGGAGCGAGCGGGTCATTCTGGCAGGCCACCTGGACACCGTGCCCCTGCCCATCACCGAGGGGTCGCTCGGAACGGTGCCGTCCAGCTGGCCGTCCGGGGTTCCCGGCGACGGCGTCCTGTACGGCCGCGGCGCCACGGACATGAAGGGCGGTGTGGCGGTCCAGCTTGCACTGGCAGCCTCAATGTTCGACGGCGGCGCGGAACCGAGCAAGGACGTCACCTTTGTGTTCTACGACCATGAGGAGGTGGAGGCCGTCAAGAGCGGGCTGGGCCGGCTGGTCCGGAACCACGGCGCGCTCCTCGGCGGTGATTTCGCCATCCTCCTCGAGCCGACCGACGGCACCGTGGAGGGCGGCTGCAACGGCACCATGCGCTTCCACGCCACCACTTCCGGCGAAGCCGCACACTCCGCCCGGGCCTGGATGGGCCGCAACGCCATCCATGCCGCCGCGCCCATCCTGGAACGGCTCGCGGCCTACAGCCCGCAGACCGTGACTGTGGATGGCCTGGACTACCGCGAAAGCCTGAACGCGGTGAAGATCAACGGGGGCACCGCGGGCAACGTCATCCCGGACCGCTGCACCGTGGAGATCAACTACCGCTTCGCCCCGGACAAGACCCCGGACCAGGCCGAGGAGCACGTGCGGACGCTGCTGGACGGGTTCAACGTGGTCCGTACGGACAGCGCCGCCGGCGCGCGGCCGGGGCTGAACCACCCTGCCGCCGCGTCCTTCGTGGCCGCCGTGGGCGGTGAGCCGAAACCCAAATACGGCTGGACCGACGTCGCGCGCTTCAGCGAACTGGGCATCCCCGCCGTGAACTTCGGGCCCGGGGATGCGCTCCTGGCGCACAAGGACAACGAGCACGTGGAGGCCGAAGCCATCCGCACCTGCCTCCGCGCCCTGCAGACATGGCTGTCCTGAGAGCCGGCTGTCCAAACAGGCGTTAAGCACGGAGGGTCCGCAGCCGGATGGCTGCGGACCCTTCGTTGTGAATGCCTGCCTTACTTCACCGGTTTTATTTCACGACGGTGGAAACGCCGGCGGTGGGGGCCTTCGCCACTCCGCCTGCGGCCTTCTTGGACCCGTGCCGCTCGATCCAGATGGCCAGCCGGGACACTGCAAGGTTGATGGCGATGTAGATGGCCGCGGCCACGAAGAACACCGGGAACAGGAACTGCGGGCCCAGGAAGTCCGCCATCACCTGCACTGCGCGCAGCAGTTCGGCGTAAGCGACGATGTAGCCCAGCGACGTGTCCTTCAGCAGGACCACCAGCTGCGCCACGAGGGACGGCAGCATGCGGCGGATGGCCTGTGGCAGTTCGATGGTCAGCCGGGACTGGAAGCTCGTCAGGCCGATCGCCAAACCCGCTTCGCGCTGGCCCCGGGGGAGGGACTGGATACCTGCGCGGATGATCTCGGCGAAGATCGCGGCGTTGTAAAGGACCAGGCCGGCCACTACGGCGATGAACGAACTGGTGGCGAAGACCAGCAGCACGAACAGCATCATCAGGACCACGGGCATGCCGCGCAGGAATTCCAGCACGATCCTGGTGGGGACCCGGATCCAGGCGACGTCGGAAATGCGCATCAGGCACAGCAGGAGTCCCAGGGGAAAAGCGATGACCGCTGCGATGGCCGCCGCGCTCAGCGTCGCACCGATGCCGTTGAAGATCAGCGTCCAGACATCCGCCTGGCTGAAGATCGCCCAGCGCTGCGCCTGGAAGATCCCCTGCTGGGCGAGGGTCATGATGGCCCAGGCCAGCAGGGCGGCGATCAGCACGACGCCGATCACGGACCCGATCAGTGAGATGCGGCGGGCCTTGGGACCGGGGACGTCGTAGAGAACCGAACTCATCGGGCGATCGCCACCTTTCGTTCGACCTGGTGGGCGAGGTAGCCCAGCGGCACGGTGATCAGGAGATAGAAGAAGGCAACGCCCGCGAGGACCCACATGACGGCGTCGCCATGGTCATTGGCGAGCTGCTTGCCGTAGCCGAACAGCTCCAGCACATAGAAGGCACCGGCCACGGAGGAGTTCTTGACGAGCGCGATGAGGATGTTGATCATCGGCGGAATCACGGTGCGGAGCGCCTGCGGCAGGATGATCAGCGACAGGACCTGGCCGAACTTCATGCCGATGCTGCGGGCAGCCTCGGCCTGGCCCACGGGAACGCTGTTGACGCCCGAACGCACGGCCTCGGCGATGAACGCGGCCGTGTAGGCGCTCAGGGCGATGATGGCGGCGACCTCGAACTGCTGGAAGGTCACGCCGAGCCGGGGGAGGACCACTGCCGCGAAGAAGAAGGCGATGGTGAGCGGGGTGTTGCGCACCACCTCAACGTAGAACATGCTGAAGCCGCGGAGGGCAGCCACGGGGGATACCCGGGCGGCAGCCAGCAAGGTGCCGGCAATCAGCGCGATGATGCCGGAAACGGCGGCCAGGAACAGGGTTCTGAGAAAACCGTCCCAATATTGCGGGAGGCTTTCAATAATGACGTCCATAGGATCCTTTAGCTGCGTTCAGGGGAATGTGCGGAAAACGGAAGCGGCGGTTACCGGCAGGCCATGGAAGCACAGCCGCCGGTAACCGCCACGATCGTCCTAGTAGCGGTCGATGGCCGGAAGTTCCGGAGCCGTCTTGATGACCGCGCCTGCCGTGTCCTCCCAGGCCTTCTTGTAGGAGCCGTCCTTGGAGAAGCTTTCCAGCTGGTCATTGATCCAGGTGCGGAACTCGGTGTCGCCCTTCTTAAGGCCGATGCCGTAAGGCTCCTTGGTGAAGGTCTCGTCAGATGCCAGCTTGAACGCGTCGGGCTCCTTGTTCACGAAGCCTGCCAGGATGACGTTGTCGGTGGTCACAGCTTCCACCTGCTTGTTGCGCAGCGGTTCGAGGCAGCCCGAGTAGGTGGCGGCCGGAACCAGGACCGCGCCGTACTTCTCCACGATGGTGGAGGCAGGGGTGGAGCCCGTCACGGAGCAGACGTTCTTGCCCTTGACATCTTCGGGCTTGGTGATCGAAGTGTTGTCCTTGTTCACCATGAGGGCCTGGCCGGCTTCGTAGTACGGGCCGGCGAAGTCAACTTCGGTCTTGCGCTTGTCGTTGATGGTGTAGGTGGCCACGATCATGTCCACCTTGCCCTGCTTGATGAACTGCTCACGGTTGGCCGAGACGGTTTCGACCCATTCGATCTTGTCCGCCGGGATGCCCAGCTTGGCGGCGAGCAGCTTGCCGATTTCGACGTCGAAACCGACCGGCTTGCCGTCCAGGCCCTTCTGGCCGAACAGGGGCTGGTCGAACTTGGTACCAATGGTGATCTTGCCCGCGGACGCGAGCTTTTCCATGGTGGTTCCTGCAGCGAAGCTGGGCTTCTCGACCGGCGAGGGGTTGGAGCCGGTCCCGGTGCCGCCGCCGCCGCAAGCGCTCAGTGTGAGAGCGATGGCCGCGGATGCTGCTGCCAGAAGGGATTTCCTTCGGGTCAAAAATGCCTTCATGACATTCCTTTCATTGGGCGGCCGCCGATGACGGCCTGGGTGCAAAATCGGGTGGTCTTGAAGCTGGGGACTGCGGAATTGGTTGTCAGTGCGTGAGCAGCTTGGACAGGAAGTCCTTGGCGCGGCTGCTCTGGGGGTTCGTGAAGAACTCCTCGGGAGTGGCGTCCTCCACGATCTGTCCGTCGGCCATGAACACCACGCGGTCGGCGGCCTTGCGGGCGAAGCCCATCTCGTGGGTCACCACGATCATGGTCATGCCCTCCTTGGCCAGCTGGATCATGACGTCCAGGACCTCGTTGATCATTTCCGGGTCGAGCGCCGAGGTGGGCTCGTCGAACAGCATGACTTTGGGCTTCATGGCGAGGGCGCGGGCGATGGCCACGCGCTGCTGCTGGCCGCCGGAGAGCTGCGCCGGCAGCTTGGGTGCCTGGTGGCCCACGCCCACGCGCTCCAGCAGGGCCATGGCCTCCTTGTCCGCTTCGGCCTTGGACATGCCCTTGACCTTGATGGGGCCCAGGGTCACGTTTTCCAGGATGGTCTTGTGCGCGAACAGGTTGAAGGACTGGAACACCATGCCGACGTCGGCGCGGAGCCGGGCAAGCTCCTTGCCCTCCTCGGGCAGGCGCTTGCCGTCGATGGCGATGTCGCCGTCGTCGATGGTCTCAAGCCGGTTGATGGCACGGCATAGCGTGGATTTTCCCGAACCTGACGGGCCAATGACCACAACCACCTCGCCCTTGCGGACCTGGAGATTGATGTCCTTCAGAACGTGCAGCTGACCGTAATGCTTGTTGACGGCATTCAGGGAGACGAGTGCGTCGCCGGGCAGTTGAGTAGTCATAGGAATGAATCTAGCGAACATTGTCCGGTTATGACCGGAATCACCCCAACTTCCGCTGATCGTAATTCAAGAGATACCTGCAGGTCAGCAGGTTAGCCTTGGGGGATGAGCATCAACGCAGATCCGTCAAAATCAGTACAGCCCCGCCGGAAAGGGCCCCTAGAACTGCGCCGCAAGCAGGCGGCCGTGGAGATGTCGGATCAGCGGCTGCTCGACACCAAGGGACCCGGCCACTTCATCCACACCGACCCGTGGCGGGTCATGCGGATCCAGAGCGAGTTCGTGGAAGGCTTTGGTGCGCTTTCCGACCTGGGCCAGGCGGTCAGCGTGTTCGGCTCCGCGCGCACCAAGCCCGGCAGCGCGTTCTACGACATGGGCGTCGAGGTGGGACGCAAACTGGCTGAAGCCGGCGTGGCCGTCATCACCGGCGGCGGGCCTGGCTCGATGGAAGCGGCCAACAGGGGAGCCGTGGAGGGCAACGGAGTATCTGTGGGCCTCGGCATCGAACTGCCGTTCGAGCAGGGCCTGAACCAGTGGGTGGACCTCGGCATCAACTTCCGCTACTTCTTCGCCCGGAAGACCATGTTCGTGAAGTACGCCCAGGGCTTCATCGTTCTTCCCGGCGGCCTCGGCACTCTGGATGAGCTCTTTGAAGCCATGGTCCTCGTCCAGACGCAGAAGGTGACCTCGTTCCCGATCGTCCTGCTGGGGGCGCAGTTCTGGGGACCGATGATCGATTGGATCAAGGGCACGCTGGTGGCGGAGGGCATGGTCTCGGAAAAGGACCTGGACCTTATCCAGGTGGTGGACAGCCCGGAGGAAGCCGTGAATCTGGTCCTCCACGGCCATGTTCGGGCGCCCTCCACGAACGGCGACCAGCGCCCCGAGTAGCGGCTCCGGCCGGCAGATGCGCGGGCCGCAGGGGCGGGCGGGGCTGCGTCTGGCACGATGGGTGATGTGAGTTTCTTCCTCGTTTTCCTCGCCATCGTCCTGATTGGCGCCACCGCCCTCATCGGGACTGACATCGGGGCGGGCATATTGCGGAGGAAACGCGCCCGTGTGCCCCTCGCGGGGGACGGGTTCAAAGACGGGTTCGATGAGCCCGTGGCATCCCTGCCGCCGGTGCTGCTTCCCGACGACGCCACGCCGGCCGACGTCGACCATGTCCGGTTTGCGCTGGGGCTCCGGGGTTATCGGATGGACCAGGTGGACCAGGTGCTGGACGACCTGCGCGACCAGCTGGCCGCCAAGAACGCCGAAATTGAACGTCTCCGGGGGCAACTGCTCGCCTATGCCGGACAGTTGCCGGCCACCGAACAGCCGGCAATGGAACAGTTGGCCACTGATCAGCGAGCAACTGGACAGCCGGCCGCCGAGGAACGGGCGTGAGTTCGCCCATGCCGTCTCCGGGCCCGGTGCCGCCTGCAACAGCCGAACCCCCGCCGTCGAATTCCGGGACGCGCCTGGATGCGGTGTTCCGCGGCGCCGCGGAACGGATCGGCGGCCGTCTGGTCCGTTGGCCGTGGTGGGCGCAGGTGGCGGCGGTCTACGTGGCCGCCCGGCTGGTCAGCGCCTGCATCTTCATGTCGGCGGCACTGCACCAGGGATTGAACCCCTGGTTCCCGGCCAAGCCCGACTACTGGAACTTCATCAACATCTGGGACGCGCGGTGGTACGAGTCCGTCATGACCGGCGGGTACCCGTCGGAACTGCCGGTGGATGCGGCCGGGAACGTCCAGGAGAACACCTGGGCCTTCTATCCGCTGTTTCCGATGCTGGGGCGGATGCTGTCTGCTGCCACGGGCATGAGCCCCGCCGCCGCGCTCATCCTGATCGCCATGTTCGCCGGGCTGGCGGCCTCGCTGGTGGTCTATCGGCTGTTCCGCACCAAGGCGGCCCACTGGCCGGCCCTGTGGGGCACCGCGTTCTTCTCCACGTTCCCCGTTTCGCCGGTGCTGCAGGTTCCCTACGCGGAATCCCTGAACCTCCTGCTGCTGGCCACTGCGCTGCTGCTGGTAATCCGGCGGCACTACCTCTGGGCCATTCCGGTGGTTCTGGCCATGTGCCTCTCCCGGCCCACCGGCGTGCCGTTTGCGGCGGCCGTCGGGATCCTGTTCCTGTACCGGGCGTGGGAAGCGTGGCTCGAGGCGCGAAACAGGGATTTTGGAACCAGCGGACGGCCCGGCACACGGCGCCGGGTCCACAGCAGGAATGATCTGTGGTCCCTCGCAGTGCTCACTGCCGTCAGCTGCGCAGGGGCCCTCGCCTGGCCTGCCATCGCCTGGGCGACCACCGGGGACATCGCTGCCTACACCAAGACCGAAACCGTATGGCGCGGGCACGACCTCGTGCCGTTCAAGCCCTGGTTCGACACCGGCATCCAACTGTTCGGGCCCGTGCTGGGACTCGTGGCGCCGTTCGTCTTCGTGGCGGTGTTCGGACTCTTCATGGCGTCCCCGCCGGTGCGCCGGCTGGGGCCGGAACTCCGGCTGTGGTGCGTGTGCTACATGGGATACCTCGTGATGTTCCTGCACCCGCAGACCAGCACCTTCCGCATGCTGCTGCCGCTGTTTCCGCTTGCCCTGGCCGCCGCGCTCGTTTCCCGGTCGCGCGCCTACCGGGGGGCCGTCATCACGATGTTCATCCTGCTGCAGATCGTGTGGATCGTCTGGCTGTGGGCGTGGGCGCAACTGCCTGGCGGAGGCGACTATCCGCCGTGACGCGTCCGGGGTTTCCCCAGCTCAGACCGCAGAAGGGCGCAGGAATCCGGCCGCGGACGAATTGTCCATCGATTAGCTACAGACGGGTAATTACAGGATAATAGGTACTAAGCAAGGACAAATAGCATTCGGATTGTTCAGCCATGGCGGCTGCCGAAAGGACCGCCAGAGCGGCTTTGTTTTGACCACGCGGACTCAGCCCGGCCGGGCTGCTCGGTCCTGGGACTACTGGAGGGGATTTTCCTCATGGCGGCTATGAAACCACGCACCGGCGACGGCCCTATGGAAGTAACCAAGGAGGGCCGCAGCCTGATCATGCGTGTGCCGCTCGAAGGCGGCGGCCGGCTCGTGGTTGAACTTAATGCCGCAGAGGCGGCCAACCTGAAGGAATGCCTCGTCGGCGTCACCGAATAAGAATTGAGGCAGGGCCCGCAGCCGGAAGGCTGCGGGCCCTGCCTTTTTCCTGGCCCTTTTTGGCCGTTTGGACAGTCCTGTCCGACCGGCCTATTTCTTGACGGCTACCAGCAGCCCGTCACCGGTGGGGAGCATCGCGGAAGCCAGCCGGTCGTCGTCGCGCACGGCCTTGCCCACCTGGCGCAGCACAACGGTGGTGGCGTCACGGGCCGCAGGGTTGGACACCCGGTCCTTGTCCAGGGCGTCATTGACGATCAGCAGGCCACCGGTCTTGAGCAGGCGTATGGCCTGCTCGACGTAGCGGGGAAAGTTGGGCTTGTCCCCGTCGATGAAAACGAGGTCATACGCGGCGTCGGTGAGCCTCGGCAGGACATCGCCGGCGCGGCCGGAGATGGTGCGGGTGCGGTTCGCCGGGCTGCCTGCTTCCTGGAACGCCTCCCGCGCGGCCTTCAGGTGCTCGACGTCCACGTCGATGGTGGTGAGCACGGCCTGCGGGCCGAGACCGCGGAGCAGGCAGACGCCCGAGACGCCGGCACCGGTGCCAATCTCGACGGCGGTCTGCGCCTTGGAAGCCGCCGCCAGGACAGTCAGCACGGCGCCAACGCCGCGGCCGATGGGTGTGACGCCAAGTTCGAACGAACGCTCCCGGGCGCGCAGCAAGACCTCATCCTCGGCAGGCAGATCTTCTGCATAGGACCAGCTCGTGGACTTGTCGGCGCTCATGGGTTTCGCTTTCTGGGCGGCAGGGGGCATGTTCTTACAGCGTACTTGGTTGGACGGCGCCCAAGCGGCAAGTGACAGTAAGGGCGCCTGTGATGGCGAATACTGTCCCGCCGCCGGGCTGAGGGGGAGGTGAATTCCTCCAAAAGAGGCAGGAATTCCCGGTCCGGAGTTGCGCTTTTAGCAAAGAGGGGCTCCGCAGTCAGGAAATTCCCAGCCAACTTTGACATGATAATAATCCGCTCATCCAAGTGGTGATCGGCGCCGAACCAATGATGTAAAGCACGTCAGGCGTTATTACATCCACGAGGGGAGTGGACGATGTCAGCATCCGTTGCGGCACCTGTCCCTGCAACTGAAGAGCCAGCCGCCGAATGGGCCGTGCCCACATGGGAAGAAGTGGTCACCAACCACTCCGCCAAGGTGTATCGGCTCGCCTACCGGCTTACCGGCAACAAGTACGACGCCGAGGACCTCACCCAGGAGGTGTTCGTCCGTGTCTTCCGTTCCCTGGAGAACTTCAAGCCGGGAACCCTGGACGGCTGGCTGCACCGCATCACCACCAACCTCTTCCTGGACCAGGCCCGCCGCAAGAGCCGGATCCGCTTTGACGCGCTGGCCGAGGACGCCGAGTCACGGCTGCCCGGCCGGGAACCCGGTCCCGAGCAAAGCTTTGAACTCAATAACCTTGACCTGGACGTCCAGGCCGCCCTCGAGGAACTCCCGCCGGACTTCCGTGCCGCCGTCGTCCTGTGCGACCTTGAGGGACTGTCGTACGACGAAGTCGCCGAGGCCCTCGGTGTGAAGCTGGGCACGGTGCGGTCACGCATCCACCGCGGCCGGACCATGCTGCGCGAAAAGCTTGCCCACCGGGATCCGCGCCCGCAGCAGGCGCGCAAGCCGCGGCTGAAGATGCCCCGCATCGCCGGCATTCTCTGATCGGCGACATGCGTCAGCTACATCGCTTGCTGGAGGGGCTGAGGAAGAAGACAGGGTTGCCGACGCTTGGCGGCGCGCGGCACCCGCAGACAACGGACCATATCCGCGCGTGTGCCGAATGCGCCAGCGCCCTGCACCGGCAGCGCCAGTACATTGAGCGGCTCCGTACGGCCGAGGTACCGGCGGCCAGTGAGGAACTGACAGCCAGGCTGCTGCTCCGCACCCAGCAGTTGGCCATGGCGCCTGCCCCCGTTACCCGGCCCAGCCGGATGAGGCTGGCCGGGCTGGCCGGCGGGGTGGCCGTGGTGGCAGCCGGGGCGGTCGCCGCCGGAGCTTACGCCGCCGCTGGTGAACCGAGGCAGTATGCCGCGGGCGCGGCCTCGCTCTACGGCCAGTCCGGGCACTCGCCGGGAACGGACAGCCGCCTCGCCGCGCTGCGCTCCTCCGGCTGGACCTGCCCCGAACTGCGCGCGATGGGCTTCCGTCTTGTGTCCGCCAGCACAACAGTCCTGGCGGGCCAGCCCACGGTTGAACTGCGCCTCACCGATGGGCAGCACACAGCACGGATTCTGGAACAGCACCAGGGATCCCTGGCGGATCCCTGGCCAGTCAACCCGCTGACCGGCCATCCGGCGGGAATCGACGGTTACGTTCCCGTGGACATGCCCGGGGCGGCGGACGGCCGGGTCTGGGTCAAGGCAGGGTCGCCGTGGAGCGCGATTTACCAGACATCGGGAAGCACGTTCACCTATGTGTCGGACCTGCCTGCCGCCGCGGCTGACGACGCCGTGGCGATGCTCGCCGGGCCCGGAAACATGGCCGGACCTGGCCTCGCCGCCGGGGCGGACGCGGCCGGCGGCGCGGCGGCCACCGAGGGGCCGGTGCCGGAAACTGCCGTCGAACGGGTCGAGCGCGGCCTGCGCAAGATGGCCCGCCAGTTGGGGCTTTGAGACGCTTCCCCGTCGCTGCAGGATGCCCCCGCCAGGCGCGCTCGGGGTCGAAATCGTCACTGCCTCCCCGGAGAGGGTAATCTTCCTAAAGTGTTTGGAATCAACGGCCCGGAGTTTCTTCTTCTGCTGCTCATCGGCATCCTGGTGATCGGCCCCCAGAGGCTGCCCGAATACACCCAGAAACTGGCAAACCTGGTCCGTGAAGTGCGGCGGATGGCCTCCGGCGCCCGGGAACAGATCAAGGAAGAAGTCGGCATCGACATCGATGAAGTCGACTGGAAGAAGTATGACCCCCGGCAGTACGACCCGCGGCGCATCATCAAGGAAGCACTCCTCGAGGACGACGCCAAGCCGGTCAGTGCCGGCGGCCCGGCGGCGGTAGCCGCAGCCGCGTCGGCCGCCGCCACCCACTCCGAGGCGCGGCCGGAGCGCATCATCGAGCAGCTGCCCTACGGCGAAGCGGCCCCCTTCGATTCCGAGGCCACGTAGTCCCCAACCGCCCCCTAACCTCGCAAGTCCCCACCGGCTCCCCGCCTTCGCAAGCTCAGGCCGGGCCCCTCGCCGGCGTGGGCCCCGGCCAGGGAACCCGGCGGTCGTGGGCCCAGCCACCCGCTCCCCGCCTTCGCAAGTCCCCACCGGCTCCCCGCCTTCGCAAGCTCAGGCCGGGCCCCTCGCCGGCGTGGGCCCCGGCCAGGGAACCCGGCGGTCGTGGGCCCCGCCCCCGGCTCCATCAGCGGGGCTGGACGTCCAGCTTCATCCCGGCCAGGCCGCGCGGCCGGGCCGCGAGTTTCTCCGCGATGCCGGACAGCGCCGCTGCGGCCGGCGTGTCCGGGCCGCCCAGCACGATGGGCTTGCCGGAATCGCCGCCCTCGCGCAGGAGAATGTCCAGCGGGATCTGGCCCAGCAGCGGCACATCGGTCCCGGTCGACGCGCTCAGCCTCTCGGCGAGCACCTCTCCGCCGCCGGTGCCGAACAGGTCCATCCGCCCGCCATCGGGCATTTCCAGGAAGGACATGTTCTCGATGACTCCTGCCACTGTCTGCCCGGTCTGGGTGGCGATGGCACCGGCACGCTCCGCGACGTCGGCTGCGGCGGCCTGCGGCGTGGTGACCACCAGGATCTCGGCCTTGGGCAGCAGCGGCGCCACCGAGATGGCGATGTCCCCGGTGCCCGGCGGAAGATCCAGGAAGAGTGCGTCGAGGTCGCCGAAGTAGACGTCGGTGAGGAACTGCTCGAGGGCCCGGTGCAGCATGGGCCCGCGCCAGGCCACAGGCTGGTTGCCGGTGACGAACATGCCGATGGAAATGACTTTCACGCCGTAGGCCACCGGCGGGAGGATCATGTCGTCAACTCGGGTGGGGGCCTGGCTGATCCCCATCAGGGCCGGCACCGAGAAGCCGTACACATCCGCGTCCACGATGCCCACGCGCAGCCCCTGTGCCGCGAGTGAGCAGGCGAGGTTGACGGTCACGGAGGACTTGCCCACTCCGCCCTTGCCGCTGGCCACGGCAAAGACCTTGGTGAGGGACCCTGCCTGGTTGAACGGGATTCCGCGCTGGCCGCCGGGGCCGCGCAGCTGCTCCTTCAGTGCGTCGCGCTGCGCCTGTGTCATGACCTTCAGGTCAACCTCCACGCCGGTGACGCCGGGAACGTCCAGGAGCGCCGCCTCGGAGTCCTTGGTGATGGTGTCGCGCAGCGGGCAGCCGGCAATGGTGAGCAGCACCGCCAGCCGGACGGTCCCGTCGTCGGAGATCTCCACGGAATCAACCATGCCCAGTTCCGTGATGGGGCGGCGGAGTTCCGGGTCGATGACGGTTGCCAGGGCAGCGTTGACTGCCTGAACGAGGGTGGTGCTCATGCCGTAATGCTCAGCTTTCGGGAGGGGTGGGTCGGTGGGCTGGCCGGCCCTGCCGCATATTTTCAGACTTGACCTTGGGGATTTGCTGGGTGCGGGGATTGCGCTGCCTCTCCCGCTTCTCCTTCAGCTTTTCCCGGACCAGTTCGCGCGGCGATTCATGGCTTCCGGGCCCGGACGGTTCGTGGGAGCGGAGCTCCTCCTGGGCTTCCAGCAGGTCTTCGAGCAGGCTCCGCAGTTCCGCCCGGACGTAGTCGCGGGTGGCCACTTCACGCAGCGCGATCCGCAGCGCGGCCAGTTCCCTCGTGAGGTACTCGGTGTCCGACAGGTTGCGCTCGGCCCGCTGCCTGTCCTGCTGGAGCGACACGCGGTCGCGGTCGTCCTGGCGGTTTTGTGCGAGCAGCAGCAGCGGTGCGGCATAGGAGGCCTGCAGGGACAGCATGAGTGTCAGGAGCGTAAATCCGAGTTCGACCTTGTCGAACTGCCAATCCCTGGGCGCGAATGTGTTCCAGGCCAGCCAGAACGCACAAAACACGGTCATGTAAAGCAGGAACTGCGGCGTGCCCATGAAGCGGGCGAAGCCCTCGGTGGCATGGCCGAACGCATCAGGGTTGGGCGAGAGCTTCGGCAGGATGCGCTGGCGGCCGCTCAGCGGCGTGTCCAGGCTGCCCTGCGTACCCTGCTTGCCGCCCTGGCGGGCTCCCTTTGACGTGTTTTCAGCCAATGCGGCCACCAAGCTTCCTGACCGGAGCCTCGCCGTCATTCGCCCGCCAGTCATCGGGCAGCAGATGGTCCAGGACGTCGTCCACTGTCACTGCGCCCACCAGCCGGCCGGCCTGGTTGACCACGGGCAGCGAGTTCAGGTTGTACGTGGCGAGCGTGCGGGCCACTTCGCTGATGTGCGCCAGGTCCGAGAGCGGCTCGAGGTTCTTGTCCACGAGGTTGCCGAGAGACTCGAACGGCGGGAAGCGCAGCAGCTGCTGGATATGGACCACGCCGAGGAACCGGCCGGTGGGGGTCTCCAGCGGCGGACGGGCGATGAAGATGGAGGAAGCGAGTGCGGGGGAGAGTTCCTCGCGCCGGACGTGGGCGAGGGCCTCGGCCACCGTGGCCTCGGGCGGCAGGATGACCGGCACGGGGGTCATGAGGCCGCCGGCGGTGTCCTCGTCGTACTCGAGGAGGCGCCGGACGTCCTCGGCACCCTCGGGCTCCATCAGCTGAAGGAGTTCCTCGGCCTGTGCGGACGGGAGCTCGCCGAGGAGGTCGGCGGCATCGTCAGGGTCCATCTCCTCGAGGACGTCGGCGGCGCGCTGGACGTCGAGGGCGGAGAGGATTTCCACCTGGTCGTCCTCGGGCAGTTCCTGGAGGACGTCGGCGAGCCGCTCGTCCTGGAGTTCGCTGGCCACCTCGAAGCGCCGCTTGTCGCTCATTTCCTGCAGCGCTTCGGCGAAGTCCGCGGGCTTGAGGTCCTCGTGGTTGGCCACGAACTGCGTGGCGGCCTGGGGCTCGGTTTTGGCGCCCTGGTGCGCGTCGGCCCAGTCGATGATCATGGTCTCGTTGCGGCGCAGCCTGCTCAGGGGAGCCAGGGAATGCCCGCGCCGGACGAACAGCTTGCTCACGAACCAGTCGCCCGAACGGTGCTGGTCCATGGCGATGTCCTCGATAGTGGCGTCGCCGCTGCCATCGGTGAGGGTGACCCGGCGGTCGAACATTTCCGCCACCACCAGGGTCTCGGCGCCGCGCTGCTCAAAGCGGCGGAGGTTGACCAGGCCGGTGCAGATCACCTGCGTCTGGTCGATGGAGGTAATGCGGGTCATGGGAACGAAGACGCGCTTTTTGCCGGGGACTTCGACGACGATGCCCACCACGTGCGGGGCGCCCCGGGTTCCGCGGGAGAGCACCACGACGTCGCGCAGCCGCCCCAGACGGTCGCCCAAAGGGTCGAAGACGTCCAGTCCCAGGAGGCGCGCAACAAAGACGCGGGTAGGATTCGTGCTCACCTCTACAGGCTACCGAGTCTGCTCTCTTTTAGCTGAATTTTCAGCGTTCACCCATCCTTATGGGCAAGAATGGGGGTATGGCAAACATTTTTGGTGCTCCGAAGGCTGCGCCCAACGGGTCGGATGAATCGAAGACTGTCCCCACCGGGGATACCGTCGGCTCATATAACTCCTACCTGGACGCCCAAAAGGCCGTGGACTACCTCGCCGACCAGCAGTTCCCCGTGCACATGGTGTCCATCGTCGGGAACGACCTGAAGATGGTGGAACGGGTGACGGGCCGGCTCAGCTACCCCCGGGTGGCACTCTCCGGTGCCCTGAGCGGCATGTGGTTCGGCCTGTTCGTCGGCGTCATGCTGTCCTTCTTCACGCCCGCCGGCGGAACGTTTTCCATCATCAGCTCAGTCCTGATGGGCGCGGCGTTCTTCATGCTGTTCGGGATCGTCACCTACGCCATGCAGCGCGGCAAGCGCGACTTCACCTCCACCAGCCAGGTGGTTGCCACCAACTACGACGTCATCGTGGCCTTCGAGGCGGCCCATGAGGCGCGCCGGCTGCTGCAGCAGCTCCCCATGACGCCCTCGGACGCCTCTGCGGGTGCGCACACGGCGCCCTATACCCAACACGACTACCAGAACCAGCCGTACCAGCAGCATGGCCGGCACCAGGGCCCGCCTCCGGGCGCCTCCCACGGGCAGGCACCCCAGCGGCCGGCCAGCTGGAACGACCCCTACGGCCAGCGCGGCCAGGACGCTAACCAGCAATACGGCCCAAACCAGCAATACGGCACTGGTCAGCAATACGGCACAGGCCAGCAGCATGGTGCAGGGCAGCCTCAGGACCCTAACCAGCAATACGGCCCAAACCAGCAATACGGTGCAGGCCAGCAGGGCCAGCAATATGGCGCACAGCAGCCGTACGGCGCCAACGAGCAGTACGGTGCCGGCCAGCAGGACGGCGCCCACCAGCACGACCAGGCCGCAGAGCCCACGCCGGCAACGGGCCAGCGCCCGGCGTCGTCCATCCGTTACCCGGACCTGCCGGACGGCCGGCCGCAGTACGGCGTGCGGGTGGACCCGAACCAGCCCGAGCAGGGCCGGGACGGCCAGCAGCAGTAGCCCCGGACAGCAACAAGGGCCAGCACAAAACAAGAGCCAGTGCAAAGGGAAGGCCACCGGATCATCCGGTGGCCTTCCCTTTGTGCATGAACCCCTATGCCTTGGCGTCGATCTCCTGGTAGATGCCCGCCATCCAGGCCTCGACGTCGTCTGCCGTTCGGGGGAGCGCCGCGCTGAGGTTCACCGGGCCCCCGGCGGTCATCAGGATGTCGTCCTCGATGCGCACGCCGATGCCGCGGTACTCCTCGGGAATGGCCAGGTCTTCCTGCTTGAAGTACAGGCCGGGCTCGATGGTGAAGACCATCCCCTCCCGCAGCACGCCGTCCAGGTAGAGTTCCCGCTTGGCCTGGGCGCAGTCGTGGACGTCGAGGCCGAGGTGGTGGCTGGTGCCGTGCGGCATCCAGCGCCGGTGCTGCTGCCCGTCTTCACTGAGGGCCTCCTCGACGGAGACCGGGAGCAGGCCCCATTCAGCCAGCCGTTCCGCGAGGACAGTGGTTGCGGCGGTGTGGACGTCGCGGAACTTCACGCCGATCTGGGCGGCCGCGAAGCCGGCGTCGGCGGCGTCCAGGACGGCCTCGTAAATCTTGCGCTGGATGTCCGAGAACTTGCCCGTGGCCGGGAGCGTGCGCGTGATGTCCGCGGTGTAGAGCGAATCGGCCTCAACGCCGGCGTCCAGCAGGATGAGTTCCCCGGCGTTGACCTTGCCGGTGTTGCGGGTCCAGTGCAGCACCGTGGCGTTGTTTCCGGAGGCGGCAATGGTGTCGTAGCCCAGTTCATTGCCTGCCTCCCGGGCACGGGCAAAGAAGGCGCCTTCCACCACGCGCTCGCCGCGGGCATGCGTCAGGGCGCGGGGCAGGGCCTTGACCACTTCGGTGAAGCCCTCCACGGTGGCGGCCACCGCGGTCTGCATCTGTTCGATTTCCCACTCGTCCTTGGTCAGGCGCAGTTCGGAGAGCGCTTCGGACAGCTTCTCATCGAGGGCGTCCAGAACACCAAGGTCCAGGTTGTCGGGGTCCTTGGCTGTGTTGTAACGGGCGGTATCCACGAGCGCGTCGATGTTTTCGTCCACCTTGCGCACCAGCCGGATGGAGATGCCGCCGATTTCGGGGGCGCCGACGTTCTTGGTGACGGCCACTTCAAGTTCGTCGATGTGGGCGGTGGGGATGCCGAGCCGGGCCTCAAACTCCGCCAGTGTGGGCCGCGGGCCGATCCAGAATTCACCCGACCGCGCGTCGGCGTAGAACTGTTCCGTATCCCGGCCGGCCAGCGGCCGGAAGTAGAGCGTGGCGCGGTGGCTGCCGCCGTCGTCGCCCTTTCCTTCTCCGACAGGTTCGAAGATGAGCACGGCGTCGGGCTCATGGTCCAGCCCGAGGCCGGTGAGGTGCGCGAATCCGGAGTGCGGCCGGAAGCGGTAATCGCAGTCGTTGGACCGGACCTTCAGGGGCCCGGCCGGAAGCACCAGGCGTTCGCCCTTGAACTGGTCGGAAATGGCCCGCCGCCTCCTCGCGGCGTGGCTGGCGACGGCGTCCCGCTGAGGGGTCTCCTGCGGGGCGGGCGCCCAGTTGCTGGCCATGAAGGCCTTGAAGGCCGCGGAAGTGGGCCGCTGGGAGCGGTTGTTAACGCGCTCTTCCAGGGGCTGGGAAGCTGTGGTTTCACCGTTGTGGGTGTTATCTGCATCGTTCACGGTCCCATAGTCTCACCCGTCTGCGCGCGCCATCTACTAGGCTGGGCAGGTGAGGATTGATCTGCACGCCCACTCGAATGTTTCCGACGGCACGGAGACACCGGCCGAGGTCATGGCTGCCGCGGCGGCGGCAGGGCTGAACGTTATCGCGCTGACCGACCATGACTCCACGGACGGCTGGGCGGAAGCGTCGCGGGCTGCGGTCGACAACGGCGTGGCCCTGGTGCCCGGCATGGAGATTTCGTGCCGCACGGACCAGGGGATCAGCGTCCACCTCCTGAGCTACCTGCACGACCCCACGCACCCCGGCCTGCTCGAAGAAATCACGAAGGCCCGGGACGCCCGCCTCACCCGCGCCGAACGCATGGTCACTTTGCTGGCCGAGGACTACCCCCTGAGCTGGGACGACGTCATCCATCATGTGGCGCCGGGTGCCACGCTGGGCCGGCCGCACATCGCCGATGCCCTGGTGGCGGCCGGAGTGGTGGCGGACCGGTCCGAGGCCTTCACCTCGATCCTTACCTCGCACTCGCGCTACTTCGTGCAGCACTACGCGCCCGAGCCGGCCCTCGCCGTCGAACTGGTGCGCGCCGCGGGCGGGGTTCCCGTTTTTGCGCACCCGGTGGCGTCCGCGCGCGGGCGCGTCGTGGGCGAAAGCACGTACCACGACATGATCGACGCCGGCCTGTCCGGCCTGGAGGTGAACCACCGGGACAACCCCGCGGAGGGCCGGGAATTCCTCCGGAAGCTGGCTGCCCGGCACGGGCTCCTGGTGACGGGGTCCTCGGACTACCACGGGCTGGGCAAGCCGAACCGCCTCGGCGAGAACCTGACTGCGCCGGACGTGTTCGAACGGATCGAGGAGCTGGGGACGGGCACCGACGTCGTCCGCTGATCCAAGAGCGCTGACCCAACGGTGCGCTGGCCCAACTGACTGGCAGTAGTAGTCGTTTTGGGCCCTCAAAACGACAACTACTGCGAGCTAGTTGGGCGGGTAGGACGCGATCTCGGCATGCGCCCCGAGCCGCTTGGCCATGACGTCTATGGCTGGCTGATTCTGGTCCACGCAGACGAACCTGCGCCCCATCTTGGCCGCGACGGCGCCGAGCGTGCCGGAACCGGCGAAGAAATCCAGGCACCAGTCGCCCGGGCGGCTGGACGCTGCCACGACGCGGCGCACCAAGCCCTCGGGCTTCTGTGTGGGGTAGCCCGTTTTTTCCTTGCCCGTGGGGGAGACAATCGTGTGCCACCAGACGTCCGTGGGCAGCTTGCCCAGCTCCCGCTTGGCCGGAGTCACGAGCCCCGGGGCCATGTAAGGTTCCCGATCCACCTCGGCGCTGTTGAAATGGTACTTCGCCGGATTTTTGACGTAGACGAGGATGTTGTCGTGCTTGGTGGGCCAGCGGTTTTTGGCGCGCGCACCGTAGTCGTAGGCCCAGATGATCTCGTTGAGGAAGCAGGCCCGGCCAAAGATGGCGTCCAGCATGACCTTGGCGTAGTGCACCTCGCGGTAGTCAAGGTGCAGGTACAGGGTGCCGTCGTCGGCCAGGAGCCGCCAGGCCTCCACCAGGCGCGGCTCGAGGAACGACCAGTAGTCGCTGAACGCGTCGTCGTAGCGGTGCAGGGCGCCCTTGATGGTGTCGTACGAGCGGCCCTTGAAGCCCACCCGGTCGCCGTCGCCGTCGGCGTTGAGCACCATCTTGGTTTCCTGGCGCTGCTGGGCCCGTCCCGTGTTGAAGGGCGGATCCACGTAGATCAGTGTGAAGGCGCCGTCCGGCAGCGTGGGGAGGAAGTCCGCGTTATCCGCGTGCACCACCAGGTTGCTGCCGTCCGGCGCCCAGACAGTTTCAGTCATTGAGGCTATGGGGCCTCGGTGCCGGGCTGCTGGCCGGTGGCTGCGGATTCCCCGCCGGAGACCACTTCGCCGTTGCGGCGGCGCGTGCGGGTGCGGGTGCGGCGCGCGCGTGCCGGCTGCTCGCCTTCAGCGGTTGCCGTGGCGGCGGAACCGGTTGCAGCTTCTGCACCGGTGTCTGAAGCGCGGGTGTCTGATGAACGACGGCGGCGCTCGCCCGAGCGGTTGGCGGACTCGCCGCCGCGGCGGCTGCCGTCCCTGCCCCCGGAGCGGCCGGAGTCGCGCTTGCGGGAGCGGCTGTTCTTCTTGCCCGTCTCGCCCAGGTCCTCCAGGACCTCGGCGTCGACGCCGGCGAGGGTGCGCTTGCTGCGCGGCAGCCGGCCCTTGGTGCCCTCCGGAATGTCCAGGTCGGTGTACAGGTGCGGCGAGGACGAGTAGGTCTCGACGGGCTCGGGGACGTTCAGCCCCAGCGCCTTGTTCACCAGCCCCCAGCGCGGCATGTCGTCCCAGTCTACGAACGTCACGGCCGTGCCTTTGTTGCCGGCGCGGCCGGTGCGGCCCACCCGGTGCAGGTAGATCTTCTCGTCTTCAACGCACTGGTAGTTGATGACGTGGGTGACGTCGTCGACGTCGATGCCGCGGGCGGCAACGTCGGTGGCCACCAGGACGTCCACCTTGTTGTTGCGGAACGCCCGCAGGGCCTGCTCGCGGGCGCCCTGTCCGAGGTCGCCGTGGATGGCGGCGGCGGCAAAACCGCGGTCCACCAGTTCCTCGGCCACCTTCGCGGCAGTCCGCTTGGTCTTGGTGAAGATGATGGTGCGGCCCCGCTCGCGGGCCTGCAGGATCCGGGAGACCACCTCGGTCTTGTCCAGGCTGTGGGCGCGGTAGATCAGCTGGCGGATATCGCGCTTGGTGAGCCCCTCATCGTTGGGGTCGGCGGCGCGGATGTGCGTGGGCTGCGTCATGTAGCGGCGTGCCATCGCAATGACGGGGCCGGGCATGGTGGCGGAGAACAGCAGGGTCTGGCGGACCGCGGGGGTGCCGGCGATGAGGGTTTCGACGTCGGGCAGGAAGCCGAGGTCGAGCATCTCGTCGGCCTCGTCCAGGACCACGATCTTGACGTTCTTCAGCACCAGGTGGCGCTGCTTGAAGAGGTCGATGAGGCGGCCCGGGGTGCCGACGACCACTTCCACGCCCTTCTGCAGGGCCTCGATCTGCGGTTCGTAGGCGCGGCCGCCGTAGATCGTGGCGATCCGCACGTTGCGCTTGCGGGAGGCGGTCTGCAGGTCATTGGCCACCTGGACGGCAAGTTCGCGGGTGGGAACGATCACCATGGCCTGCGGAGCGCCGGGGGAGGGGAGCTTGTCGAAGCCGGCGTCGTCCCGGCCCAGCACGCGCTGCAGGACGGGGATACCGAAGCCGAGCGTCTTGCCGGTGCCGGTCTTGGCCTGGCCGATGATGTCGTGGCCGGTCAGGGCCACCGGCAGCGTCATGGCCTGGATCGGGAAGGGGTGCGTGATGCCGGCGTCCGCCAGGGACTCGACGATGTCGGGACGGACATCGAAGTCGGCAAACGTCTTTTCGGCTATCTCGTGCGGCTTCTCGTCCGAGATGATGGTCTCTTCCGGCTCGATGGTCTCGGTGCCGGTGTCATCGGAGAGCAGCTGGTGGGTATGCAATTCACTCACAGGGGAGTTTCCTTATTCATTTAGGCATTGGCGCCGCCTGCTCAACGGGGCGGGCACGGGGCCGTTCCGGAGCACGCTCAGGCGCGCAAGCAATTCCAGTGGAAGCCGATCGCGGGCTATCTAATTGCCGGCACTGGGGACCGGCGGGTGTGACTCAAGATCGCGTAGGGGCGGGCTTGTTGAATTCAAATCAAGGAAATCAACGACCGGGCATCCATTACTACCCACCCAGTCTACTGGCAAATCCGTGGTTTCCCTGACTCAGGCCGCCGCAGGCGCACGTTGCGGCCGCGGGAACTGCCGTCCGGGGCGCATCAGCCGACGAGCTCGAGGCGGACCTCCCGTGTTGCGATGTCGGAGGAGATGAGCCGGACGCGGACCCTGGTGCCGGGCTCCATTTCCCCTTCACACCTGGCCGTCACCGCCGGTTCCGCGATCTGGACCACCCCGGAGGGGCCGGACCCGTTGGCCCCCTTGCCGTTGGCACCGTTCCCGTTCCCGTTGCCGGCCCCGTTGCTGTTCCCTGCGCCGTTGCCGTTGCCGTTTTTGGCCGGCTTCGATCCGGAGATCACCACCGCGTCGAACTCCTGCCCGATGTGGTTGATCAGCAGCGCGGCTTCCACGGTGTCCAGGGCAAGGCGTTCCATCCGCCCCGCCAGCTGGTCCGAGTACGCCATGATCTCGGGCAGTGAGGGCAGCGCCTCGCGGGCCCAGGCAGGCACGGGGCGGTTGTTGCTCAGTGCCTCGCAGATGACCAGCACAAACCGGTCCACGAGGCGGCGCAGCGGGGCCGTGGTGTGGGCGTACGCCGTGCCGATGGCTGACTGGACGGCGTCCTCCGGGACGGTTCCGTCGAAATGCGTGTACGCGGCCCCGCGGAAGAGCATGCCGGCCGAATGGAGGATGGCCAGTTGCCGGTGGTCGGTGGGGTCGAGGGTGCGCAGGTATTCGCCGTAGCTTTCCTGCCCGTCCCACGGTTTGCCCAGCGCGGCTGTCTGGCGTTTGAAGTGGCTGAGTGAGCGTTCGTCCGGGGCAGGCATGGTGCGCAGGATCCCCACTTTTCCCTCAAGCATCAGGGAGGCTGCGGCCATTCCGGTCATGAGCGAAATCTGGGCGTTCCAGTCCTCCACCGGGAGCTGCGGCACCGCCACGATCTGGTAGCCGCCGTCACTAAGCTGGACGATCTCCTGTTCGGGCATGTTCAGGCTGGCGCCGCCGCGGGCCCGCTCCAGGTCCACACGCTTGCGTCCCACCTCGCGCAGAAGCTGCAGCATGGGCGAAGCTGTCCCGGCGTCCAGTTCCGCCTGGACTGCCCTGTAATTGAGTTTGGCCCGGCTCCGCACGGCAGCCCGGCGCACCAGCACGGACAGCACCTCAGCGGCGGCGTCGAGCTCGAACTCCCAGACGAAGGCGGAGCACAGCTGCCCGGCCAACAGGCTGCCCGCGTTCTCGCTGATGACCTCCGGATGCAGCGGGATCCGGCCGTCCGGCGCATAGAACGTCTGCCCGCGGCGCCGGGTCTCGGCGTCGAGCGCGCCGCCGGGCTGCACGAAGGACGGAACGTCGGCGATAGCGTAAAGGATCCGGTAGCCGTCACCTAGCCGTTCGATGAAGAGCGCCTGGTCAAGGTCGGTGGACGACGGCGGGTCGATGGTCAGGAACTCCACGCCGGTCAGGTCCAGGGCCGGGAATTCGCGGTCGGCGACGGCGGCTTCGGCCTCCTTGAGCACGTCCTCGGGGAATTCGCCCGGGAGCTCGAGTTCCGTCCGCAGCGCGCTCAGGGCATCGGCGAGCGCGTTGGTCTGCTCGTGGACGCTGGGCGACAGCCGATGATGTGACACGAAAATCAGGTTAGCCCGAATTGCGCCGTTAGTCTTGGATTATGGGCACATCCTCGGCTGGCACCGCTCGCTACGACCGCTTCGTCGCAGACCTGTTCGGTGTGATGGCGTACGGCGAACTGTCCGCGTTTGAACGGCTGTCCTCCGACGCCCGTTACTCGCCCACGCTCCACGACAGGGCCGTGCTCGGCCGGATCGCCGTCATTGAATTCCAGCATTACGAACTGGTGAGCGCCAAGCTGGCGGAGATGGGCGTCGACGTCGAACATGCGATGCTGCCGTTCCAGTCCGCCGTGGACCACTTCCACGAACGGACCCGCCCGGCGGACTGGTACGAGTCCCTGATGAAGGCGTATGTGGTGGACACCGTTTCCGCCGATTTCTACCAGGCCGTGGCGCGGTTTGTGGACGCCGGAACCCGTGAGGTGATCCAGCAGATCCAGTCGTCCGAGGAGGCCACGGCGGTGCTCCGGGAGCGGCTCAGGGGAGCCCTGGCCGATGATCCCCGGCTGGCATCCAGACTGGCGCTGTGGGGCCGCCGCCTGCTGGGCGAAGCCATCACCCAGGCCCAGCGTGTGGGCCACGAGCACGCCTTCCTCAGCGAACTGTTCGTCGAGGCGGAACCCGGCGCCACGGACGCCAGCGCCCGCGAACAGGTGCGGGGCATCACGGCCGAAGTCGCGGAAAACCATTCCCGCCGGATGGTCCAGCTGGGCCTGAGCGGGTAGCTTGCCGGGTTGCCGCTAGATGACGGCTGCGGGGGACGTCGCTTCGAGGGCGTCGAGCAGTTCCGCCGCTGCGGCCGCCGGATCCGGCGCCTCGGTGATGGCACGGACGACGACAATCCTGCTGGCTCCGGCCGCCAGGACCTGCTCCACGTTCGTGCGGTCGATCCCGCCGATCGCGAACCAGGGCAGCAGCAGTCCCCCCACGATTTCCTCGTTCACGGTGCGGACAGCCTTCGCCGCATAGCTCACCAGATCGAGTCCGACGGCGGCGCGCCCGGGTTTGGTGGGGGTGGCCCAGAGCGGGCCCACGCAGAAATAGTCCAGGCCGCCGCGTCCGTGGGCGGCGACGATGGCGGCATCCACCTGCTCCGTGCTGTGGGTGGAGAGCCCGATCACGGTTGCATCGTGCAGCAGCTTCCGGGCAGCGCGCAGCGGCAGGTCCTTCTGGCCGATGTGGAACACCGGGGCGCCGGCGATGGATGCGACGTCGGCGCGGTCGTTCACGGCCCAGAGCCGGCCGTGCCGGCGGGCGGCGGCGTGGACGATTTCCAGCAGCTCGAGCTCCTCGGCCGCCTCAATGCTCTTGTCCCGCAGCTGGATGATGTCAACGCCGCCGGCAAACGCCGCGTCCACGAAGTCCGCAAAGTCCCCGCGGTCCTTGCGGGCATCGGTGCAGAGGTAGAGGCGGGCGGCGGTGTGGGCAGAGTGCTCGGTCATGGCAACCACCTTAGTTCCTCTAAACTGGGCAGGTACCGCGGGAGCCCGTTGCCGATGTCATAAAAGGCGCAGGGCTGAGAGGGCGTCAGAGCCGACCGCTTGACCTGATCCGGTTAGTACCGGCGTAGGGAAGGAAAACATGAATCCCGAAACCAGCGGTAAGGATTGTGCCGCGACGCGTCTCGAGGCAGACGTGGCCGTCATTGGCGGGGGCGTGGTGGGCCACGGCATCGCCTGGGAGGCGCGGCGTTCCGGCCGGTCGGTGGTGCTCATCGATGAAGCCCCCGGCAGTGGCGCCAGCTGGGCGGCGGCCGGCATGCTCGCCCCGGTCAGCGAACTGCATTACCAGGAGGAAGGGCTCCTGGAGCTGATGCTGGAGTCCTCGGCCAGGTGGCCGGAGTTTGCCGCCACCCTCACCACCGGGGAGGACGCCGGTTATCTCACGACGCCTACCCTTGCGCTGGGTGCCGATCCCGCCGACCGGCGCGCGCTGATGGACCTGCGGGACGTGCAGCGGGCCCACGGCCTGGAAGTGGAACCGCTGACTATCCGCGAGGCGCGTTCCCGCGAGCCGCTGCTCAGCCCCGGAATTTCCTGCGCCCTTGATATCCCGGCAGACCACCAGGTGGACCCGCGCAAGCTGGTCAGGGCCCTGGCCGCAGAGCTGGCCAGCCAAGGCCAGAGGACTGCGGGCCAGGGGAACGCGGCAGCACAGGGGTCCACCGTCCCAGAGCAGGCCACTGGCCTGCTCTGGGACGGCGGACGCGTCTGCGGCGTCCGGCTGGCGGGCGGCGGCTCCGTCAGGGCGGCCGAGACGGTGGTGGCCAACGGCCTGGCCGCGGCACAGCTGCAGAACCTGCCGGAAGGCCTCCATCTGCCGCTGCGGCCCGTCCACGGAGACATCCTCAGGCTTCGGGTCCCCGCACACCTGCAGCCCCTGCTCACCGCAACCGTCCGGGGCATGGTGCGGGGCGTTCCGGTGTACATAGTGCCCCGCCAGGACGGCACGGTGGTGATCGGCGCCACCCAGCGCGAGGACGGCGTGCCGGGCACCAGCGCCGGCGGCGTCTACCAGCTGCTGCGTGACGCGCAGGCCCTGCTTCCCGCCGTCGCCGAGCTGGAGCTGCTCGAGGCCACCGCCCGGGCACGGCCCGGCACACCTGACAACGCACCCCTGCTGGGCCGCGTACCGGCATGCGGCCCCGCAGGCGGGCGGGATGCCGGTACGGACGTGGCGGGCCTCATCATTGCCACCGGCTTCTTCCGCCACGGGGTCCTGCTGACCCCGGCCGCCGCGGCGATCTGCCGCCAGCTCATGGACGGCATTACCGATCGGCGCTGGGCCGCGTTCCGGCCGGCCCGGTTTTCCCCCGGGCTCCCCGATCCGCTGGGAGTTGCTGCCCCGCTGGGAGCTTTCACCCATTGCGGCACTCCCGCATGACGCACGTCACATTTGACCCGAATAAGGAATCAGCATGAACATCACTTTGAACGGTATTGAACAGGAAGTAGGCGAGGGCGCCTCGGTCACCACACTCGTCAGCCAGGTCACAGGTCGCCGCCTGTCCGCCAGCGGGCAGGCCGCCGACGGGCAGCGGCTGGGCGTTGCGGTGGCCCGCAACTCGGCCGTGGTGCCGCGCAGCCAGTGGCACAGCACCGCCCTCGCCGAGGGCGACGAGATCGAACTCGTCACGGCAGTCCAAGGAGGATGAGCACGATGGCAGAAACATTGACTGAAACAGCAGCAGACAGCCTGGTCTTTGACGGGGTGGAGCTGACCTCCAGGCTCATCATGGGCACCGGCGGCGCTCCGAGCCTGGACGGTCTGGGCACGGCGCTGGTGGCCTCCGGCACCCAGCTGACCACGGTTGCGATGCGGCGGTATTCGCCGGCCGAGACCGGCTCGCTCTTCCAGCTGCTGGTGGACCACAACATCCGCGTCCTCCCCAACACGGCCGGCTGCTTCACGGCCCGCGACGCCGTCATGACGGCCGAGCTGGCACGCGAAGCGCTGGAGACCGACTGGGTCAAGCTCGAGGTCATCGCGGACGAGCACACGCTGCTGCCGGACGCCGTGGAGCTCGTGGAGGCCACCGAGCAGCTGGTCAACCGCGGCTTCAAGGTCTTCGCCTACACCAACGACGACCCCGTCCTGGCGCTCCGGCTCGAAAACCTGGGAGCCTCGGCGGTCATGCCGCTGGGAGCCCCGATCGGTACCGGCCTGGGCATCCTCAACCCGCACAACATCGAGCTGATCGTGTCCCGGGCATCCGTTCCCGTGGTCCTGGACGCAGGGATCGGCACGGCCTCGGACGCGGCACTGGCGATGGAACTCGGCTGCGACGCCGTCCTGCTGGCCACCGCCGTCACCCGTGCACAGAACCCCGCGGTGATGGCCGAGGCCTTCAAACACGCCGTCATCGCCGGTAGGCTGGCGCGTGCGGGCGGGCGGATCCCGCGCCGTGAGCATGCCCTGGCGTCGTCGGCCATGGAGGGCCGGGCGGAGTTCCTCTAAGCCCCGCCACTCTTTCCCGGCGGACGCGCGGCAGGCTCAACAGGCACTTCCAAGGAGCCAGCCGTGGCCGCCAGGGACGACATCCTCACCCGACCCCAGATCGACGAAGCGCTCGCCGGCCTGCCGGACTGGCGTTACCGGCTGGGCGGCCTGGTCACCGTCTATAAAACACCGACGTCGGCCGCCGCGCTTGAGCTGATCTCCGCCGTCGGGCGTGTGGCGGAGGATATGGACCACCATCCGGACCTGGACTGGCGCTACAACCGCGTGTTCATCCGGTTCAGCTCCCACGACGCCGGGGGCGAAGTAACCCCGCGGGATACCGGAGCTGCCGCCTCGGTCAGCGCTGCCGCGGCGGCGGCGGGCGCTGAGGCCCAGCCGGGCCTGTACCGGTCGGTGGACATCGGCATCGACACGGCTGACGCGGCGGAGATCTCCGAGGTCTGGCGCGTCGCGCTCGGTTACCGGAAGGGACGCTTCGGGGACCTGGTGGACCCGTACGGCCGCGGCCCCGGCGTGTGGTTCCAGGAGACCCGGACCCCCAACGACAACCGCCTGCACCTGGATGTCCACCGCTCGAAGGCGGAGTCGGCACCCGTCCTGGAGAAGACGGCAGCAACCGGGGCCTTAATGAACAGTGACCACGCACCCGGTTGGGTGGTGGTCACTGATGCCCAGGGGAACCGGCTTTGCCTGTGCACCGAGGAAGGACAGGGGCTGGACCTGGGTGAGGCAGAGCCTGCCGGATCTGAAAGCGGCGGCTAGATTTTCAGCGCTGCCGTCAGCCGCCGGGTATCCTGCTTGGCGCGCTCACGGCCGAGAAAGGCTGCCACTGCCAGGGCGGCGGCGGCCCCGGCCACCATGGGAACCACCCACGGCATCCACGTCAGCCCGGGCTGGTAGCCCAGGCCCGCCCAGATGCAGATGATCCAGGCGAGCATGCCCACCGCCACGGCCGTACCCGCCGGCAGGAGGATGCCGTACTTGGTGTGGCGCCTGTCGTTGGCCCAGACGATGAAGCCGGCTGCGGCAGTCACCAGGACCACGATCGCGAGGGACAGCACAGCGGGGCCTACAGGGCGCCGAAACCGACCCGGCGGACTTCCTCTGCGCCGATTTCGACGTAGCCGAGGACATTGGCCGGGACGATGATCTGGCGGCCCTTCTCGTCGTTCAGGCGGAGCTCGCTGCCCTTGGCAATGGCTTCGGCCACGACTTTGGCCACAGCGTCAGCATCCTGAGCCGATTCCAGCACAATTTCACGGCCGACGTTCTGAATGCCGATCTTTACTTCCACAGCGGGGCCTCCCAGCCAGTCAAGGTTGAAATTTCAAAAGTAGTTTCAGTTGTAGTCTAGGTCTCTTTGGGGAAGCGAGAGATTCCGCGCCAAGCTAAACGGTAAATCAGGTCGCTGGCCACATCGATGTCCAGGTTCCCGTCGGTTTCGAGCCAGTAGCGGGCGCTGACCTGGGCCATGCCCGCAAGGCCGCGTCCCAGCAACTGGGCCTCCAGCAGCGGCAGCTTGGTGTCCTCGGCGATGACCCGGGCAATGGCCTCGGCAAACGTCTTGTTGAAGGTCTCCAGGCGCGAGCTGACGTCGGCGTCGTTGATGAGGTCGGATTCGAACACCAGCCGGTGGGCCTGGTCGTCGCTGTCTATGAAGCTGAAGTAGGCGCGCATGACGGCCTTCACGCGCTCCTTGTTGTCCGTGGTGGAGTTCATGGCCCCAAGCATCAGCGCGGTCAGCGCCTCGAGGTGGCTGTCCAGCAGGGCAAGGTAAAGCTCCCGCTTCGACGGAAAGTGCTGGTAGAGCACAGGCTTGCTGACGTGGGCCGTCTCCGCGATCTCGTCCATCGCGGCACCGTGGTAGCCATTGGCGACGAAAACCTCCTGGGCGGCGGCCAGCAGCTGGGCCCGGCGTTCATCGCGCGGCAGCCTGGCGGAACGCTGGCCGGCGGGGCGGGCCTGGCCGGCATTGGATTGCGCGGCCTGAGTTCGATCAACCGGTGCATGATGAACCACTGTTGGCCTTCTTTCCTTTGCAGTTAACTTCACTTTACCCGGGGGTAATATGACCGCGCGGTATCTTCAGGCATACATTGAAGTATGGCTTCTCCGTCCACCGCAAATACAGTCCGCACGCTCCCGGGTCCCCTCGTTGATCCCGGGCCTGCGCTTTCCACCGAAGAGGTGGAGCGGTATTCCCGGCACCTCATCATTCCCGAAATCGGCGCTGTCGGCCAAAGACGGCTGAAGAACGCGCGCGTACTGGTCATCGGGGCGGGCGGCCTGGGCTCGCCGGCGCTGCTCTACCTTGCCGCCGCCGGTGTGGGAACCATCGGGATTATCGATGACGACTCCGTGGACCTGAGCAACCTGCAGCGGCAGATCATCCACGGCACGCGGGACGTCGGTCGGCCCAAGATCGAGTCCGCCCGGGACGCCATCGCGGAACTGAACCCGCTGGTGGACGTCCGCCTGCACAACACCAGGCTCGATGCTTCCAACGCGCTGGAGCTTTTCGCCGGCTACGACCTCATCCTGGACGGGGCGGACAACTTCGCCACGCGCTACCTCGTGAACGACGCCGCCGCCATCCTCGGCAAGCCCTACGTGTGGGGATCGATCTTCCGCTTCGACGGGCAGGTCAGCGTCTTCTGGGAGCAGCACGGGCCCACGTACCGGGACCTCTATCCGGAAGCGCCGCCGGCCGGTGAAGTGCCCTCGTGCGGCGAGGGCGGCGTCTTCGGGATGCTGTGCGCGGCGGTCGGATCGCTCATGGTGACCGAGGCCGTCAAGCTGATTACCGGCGTCGGGCGTTCCCTGCTGGGCCGGGTGGCGCTGTACGACGCCCTGGGCGGCAGCTGGCGCGAGATCAGGGTGGCCAAGGACCCCAACGCCCCCCGGATCACCGAGCTGACCGACTACGAGGCGTTCTGCGGCATCGCGCCGGCGGAAACCACCGACACCGAACACACCGTGACGGCGACCCAGCTGGCTACGATGCTGGCCTCGCGGCAGGCCGGACTGAAGGACTTCGACCTCGTGGACGTGCGCGAGGCGGGGGAGTACGACATTGTGCGGATTGACGGTTCGGTGCTGATCCCGCAGGGGCGCATCCTCTCCGGCGAGGCGTGGGGCGAGCTGCCGCAGGACAAGGACATCGTGTTCCACTGCAAGGCCGGGACACGCTCGGCCGCCGTGCTGGCCGCCGCCCGGAAGGCCGGCTACCAGCGCGTCAGCCATCTCGACGGCGGCATCCTCGCCTGGGTGCGGGACGTGGAGCCCCAGAAGCCCGTCTACTGAGCAGCCGCGGGGCTGCCCGCGGACTATGACGACATCCTCGCGAGCGTCAACAGCGGCAGGGCAAGGCTCCGGGCCTCGTCGTCCAGCCCCGTGTACTCCACTTCCATGGCCAGCGAATCGTGCGGGGCCAGGTAGCTGATCCAGACCTGCTCTGTGGCGCCGGCGGCAATCGTTCCCGGGCCCCGGTCGGCGTCCTGCGGGGCCACGGTGATGCCGGAGGGCAGCAGCTTGAGGCGCAGCTGTCCGGGGCTGAACAGGACCGGCTCGGGGCGGACATTCGTGATCGCCACTTCCAGCACGACGACGTCGCCCCAGGTGAAGTTTCCCGGTTGGGGCCAGCCGGAGTCCAGGAGGGGAGCACCGTGGTGGCCGTCCCCTCCGGTGCCCTGGCGGCTGGAGATGCGCTGGATTCCGGGCTGGCCCGCGGCGGCGGCCCGGCGGGCACCGTCGGTGACCTGCGAGATTGCCGCGGCGAGCGGCGTGGCGGCAGGCAGGCCCTGGGCATCGAGCCTGGCGAGGCGGCCGGCGTCGACCAGTGAGAGGGTTCCGAAGGGTGTGTCTAGGCCCTTTCCGCTGCCCGGCCGGCTGCGGGAGACCACGCCGTAGGTTCCGCCGCCCACCAGCAGGAGCGCTCCGCCTCCCACGATCAGTCCGAATTGCCGGCGGCTCAGGGGCGGGACGGCAGGGGCCGGTGACGGAAAATTCATGGCTGCTCCCCAATATGGTTTTCACGGGCAACATCCATGCTCCCCGGGCAGCCTATGGAAAGCTTGTGGGGTCCTGTTTGTCAGAACATACGGTGTGTTCGGAAAAGACGCCGGCTAGGCAGAATTGCGGCGTTCGCCGTCCTGCGCAGCGGCTGACGTTCCGACGCCGAGCGCAGTGTGGTCAACGGGGCACTCGGCCTTGGCCGCCGCTGCGGGCTGCTCCACCGTGATGCCGTACAGGGTTTCCAGGGCTGCGACGTAGTCGTCCTGCTGGCCGTTGGACGCGAGTTCGCGGGCCCGGACGGTGGGGACATGGAGCAGCTGCTTGACCATCCGGCGCAATGCGAACTCCACCTCCTCGGCCGCGGCGGTGCACCCGTGCCGGGCGCGCACCTTTTCCATCTCCGCGTCGAGCACGCTCATGGTGTGGCGGCGGAGGGCCACAATTGCCGAGTCCACGGACCGTGCCTCGCGCTCCTGTTCAAACGCCTGGGCGGCGCCGGAAACAATGCTGCTGGCCTGGGCGAGCGACTCCGCCTGCTCCTGGGGTGCAGCGAGCCGTACAGACTCCAGCGTGAGCAGCTCCACGCCGTCGAGCTCTCCGACGGCGGGATCGAAATCGTGGGTGAGCGCCAGGTCGATGGCGATCAGCGGCTGGGTGGATCCGGCACGGACCTGGGCGAGCTCGGCAGCTTCCACCCGGGTGTCCGAGCCGCTGCAGCCGATCATGACGTCGGCGGCGGCGACAGCAGCGTGCAGGGTGTCGCCGTCGAGGGCGGTTCCGCCCCTGGTTGCCACGAAGGTGGCGGCGCGGCCCGATGATGAGAACACCGAGATATCGCGGCAGCCGCGTTCGCGCAGCAGCGCCATGGTGGCCCCGGCGTAGGCGCCGGTACCGAACACCACGACCTTCTTCTTCGACCAGTCGGGCTCTTCCGAAAGGTCGGTGGCGAGGTCGAGTGCCACGGAGACGATGGACAGGCCGCGGGAGCCGAGGGCGGTCTGCGCGCCGACGTCCTTGGCGGTCTTGGAGGCGGCCTGGAAGAGCCGGACCAGCCCGGCGCTGGCCGTGCCCTCGTGCTGGGCGGTGATCAGGGCCCGGCGCACCTGCCCGGCGATCTCGCGTTCGCCGACCACCGCGGAGTCGAGCCCGGAGCTCACGGCAAACAAGTGCTGGGTGACCTCGGGCCCGGTGTGAGTGCTGAATGACCGGGACACGAGCTGCTCGCTGAGTCCGCTGGTTTCGCTGATCTGGCCCACCAGGGCGGCGCGTGCGGCCTCTACGTCGTCGGCGTGCGGTGCCTCGCCGTAGATTTCGTAGCGGTTGCAGGTGGCAAGGACCACCGCGCCCTTGACCGCCGGGGAACCGGCGAGGGCGGACGTGGCAATGCCAGAAGAACCGTTGCTCAGCTGAGCAACGGTTTCGAGGTCGATGTCGGCGTGTGTAGCCACCAATGAGAAAAGAACCACAGCAGGACCATCATAGCTTTTTCGCAAAGGCGTAGAACAACCCTTCAAACGGATAGGAGCTTTCCATCCCTGTGATTCCTGACACGCACCGGAGGATGCTGCTGCCGGGCGACAAGCTGTCGTTATCTTTTGGGGACTATTTTGGGCACAATCAAAGGCATGACTTCTAGCGCTGTAACCCCCGCCGGTACCGGACTCGACGCAGGCCATCCGCTTCGCGACGGACGCACTGCAGACTCTCCGCTGATTACGGCTTACCGCGGCGGCAAGCCGAGCCGCCGCCCGGTGTGGTTCATGCGCCAGGCGGGCCGTTCCCTGCCGGAGTACCTGAAGGTCCGCGAAGGCGTCGCCATGCTGGACTCCTGCCTGCGGCCCGAGCTTGCCTCCGAAATCACCCTGCAGCCGGTGCGCCGCCACGACGTGGACGCCGGCATCTTCTTCTCCGACATCGTCATTCCGCTCAAGCTGGCCGGCGTCGGCGTTGACATCGTCCCGGGCGTGGGGCCGGTCCTGGACAAGCCCGTGCGGACCGCCGCCGATGTGGCGGCCCTGCCCCGCCTGACCGAGGAGTCGCTGGAACCCATCCGGGAAGCCGTCCGGCTCACCGTGGAGCAGCTCGGCAAGACCCCCCTGATCGGTTTTGCCGGCGCGCCCTTCACGCTGGCGGCCTACATGGTGGAGGGCCGTCCCTCCCGCGACCACCTTGGTCCCCGCACCATGATGCACGCCGACCCCGAGACGTGGACGGCGCTGGCCAACTGGGCCGCGGACGCCTCCGGCCTGTTCCTGCGCGCCCAGCTGGAGGCCGGCGCCTCCGCAGGCCAGCTGTTTGACTCCTGGGCCGGTTCCCTGGGCCTGGCCGACTACAGCCGCTTCGTCGCCGCGGCCTCGTCCCGCGCCCTGGACCACGTCCGTGACCTGGGCGCGCCGCTGGTCCATTTCGGCACCGGAACCTCGGAGCTTCTGGTGGCCATGCGTGACGTCGGTGTTGACGTGGTGGGTGTGGACTACCGGCTGCCGCTGGAGGAGGCCAACCGCAGGCTGGGCGGCACCGTCCCGCTGCAGGGCAATATCGATCCTGCCCTGCTGTCCGCCCCGTGGGAGGTCCTTGAGGCGCACGTCCGCGAAGTCATCGCATCCGGTGCGGCGGCCCCCGGCCACGTCCTGAACCTTGGCCACGGCGTACCGCCGGAGACGGACCCGGATGTCCTGACGCGCGTCGTCGAACTCATCCACTCCATCTCCCCGGAGTAAGGGCAGTGGCTGCAGGCAGTCCCTCGCTGGCCGGACGTACGGCACTGGTGGTCGGCGGCGGCATCTCCGGGCTCCTGGCCGCCCGGGAACTCGCCCGCGCCGGCCTCAGCACCACAGTGCTGGAAGCCGCCGATGCGTGGGGAGGCTGCGTAGGCCGGCACGATGTGGCCGGGCTGACCCTGGACAGCGGGGCCGAGTCGTTTGCCACCCGCTCCACCGCCGTGGCCGACCTGGCCGCTGAACTGGGACTGGGCGGCCACATCGTTGCCCCGCGCCCTGGCGGCGCCTGGGTGCAGCTGCCTGGCGGAGCCCGGGAACTTCCCAAGACCGGTGTGCTGGGCATCCCGGCCAATCCCTGGGACCCGGAAGTCCGCCGCTCCCTGGGCCTGGGCGGCTCCCTGCGTGCCTCGCTGGACAAACTGCTGCCCGCCTCCGTGGGAACCGGGGGCGAAGTTTCCAGCGTCTCGGCGCTGGTGCGGGCACGGATGGGCCGCCGCGTCCTCGAGCGGCTCGTCGAGCCGGTGGTGGGCGGCGTGCATTCCGCCGACCCCGGGCTGCTCGACGTCGACATGGTGGCCCCGGGCCTCCGGGCCGGGATCACCCGGCACGGCTCGCTGGCAGCGGCCGTCGCCGCCCAGCGCAAGGGAACAGGAACGCCGGACGGCCCGGCACAGGGTTCCCCAACGCAACCCGCGGCAACGTCCGGCAAGCCCGCCAAGGCGGGCTCCGCCGTCGCCGGGCTGAAGGGCGGCATGCACACCCTCGTCACGGAGCTGGTGGCCGACCTCCGGGCGCGCGGCGTGCAGCTGCTGCCCGGGACGGCAGCAACGGCAGTTGCGCGGACCCCGGACGGCTGGAAGGTAACGGCGGGGGAGGGCAGCTATACGGGCGATGTATTGGTGGTCGCCCTGGACGGGCCGTCGGCAATACAGCTCCTCGGTGCAGCGGTCCCGGCCCTGGCCGCCCATCAGCCCGGACCGGGACCTCTGGTCAAGCTCGTGACACTCGTTGTTGATCTCCCCGCGCTCGACAGGCGTCCGCGTGGCACCGGAATTCTGGTGGCGCCGCAAACGGAAGGCATCAGGGCGAAGGCCCTCACCCACGCCACCGGCAAGTGGGACTGGGTAGCGGAAGCGGCCGGACGCGGACGGCACGTGCTGCGCCTGTCCTACGGACGCAGCGAGGGTGCGCCGGCTGAGTCCGTGGACACCGGGACGGGACCGGAGCCGGCAAGGGACGAGGAACTGCTTGACATGGCTTTGCAGGATGCGTCAGCGCTGCTGACGGTGCCCGTCACACGGGAGGCCCTGGTGGACTGGGACGTCGTCAGCTGGGCCGGGGCACTGCCCTTTGCGGCTGTGGGGCACCGCCAGCGGGTCGCCGAGGTGCGGCAGGTCTGCGCGGGTATTGACGGACTGCTGATGGTCGGCGGCTGGCTGGCCGGCAACGGGTTGGCGGCCGTAGTGGCCGACACCAAGAAGCAGCTCGCCGGCTTCCTGACGCGGGGCTGAAGCGAGGGTCTCCGGGGCTGAAGCGAAGGCCTCCGGGGCAGCCCGGAGCGTCCCTGGAGGCAGCTTCCCTGGCGCCCGCGATACCTGCCCGCAGGGGCCGCCCGCAAGTTTTCCCTGGCGCGAAATTGTGTTTAGGGTCGATGACTATGGTCAATCAGAAGTCCGATGGTTTTCGTTCGCTGACTGGTTTCCATGGGGGGCTTCGGCGCGGCACAGCAGCAGCTGCGTTCGGAGCGGTACTGGTCTTGTCCGCAGGTGTTCCTGCATCCACCGCTGCCGCGGCCGAGGTGCCTGCGTCCGGCCTGCTGGGGGATTCGGAGCAGTCCGGCACAGCTGACGGAACGGCTCTGGAGGCCACCGTCGACGCCGCTGGCCTCGAAGCCTGGGCCGCGGCCGCACTGTCGAATGCCGCACTGTCGAACCACGGCAAGGGCGAGGGCAAGTCGAACCGCGACGGCGTTAAGTCGGACGAAGACGCGTCGAACGGCGGCACATCGGATGCAAGTACGTCGGACGCAGGTACGTCGGACGGCGGATCAGCCCAGCCTTCCGAGCCCTCTCCCACGGACGGGCCTTCGCCGTCCGAATCGCTGCCGCCGTCGCTGGCGCCGCTGGTTCCCTCGCCGGTTCCCTCCGTAACGCTCACGGCCAGCCCGACGCCGGACCCGTCGATCACGGCCTCGGCAACGCCCACGGAGCCGGCTCCGGCGCCGTCCGATCCCGGTGATACCGAGCCGGCGCCCTCGTCAGAGCCCACTTCTCCGGAGGCGGTAGCGCCTTCCCGGCCGTCGAGGCCGTCAGGCTCTCCTGAAGCCCCTGCGCCTGCCGAAACACAGACCTCCGGGACGCCGTCCTCATCGGGCACCTCAACGTCGTCGCCGTCGGGAACGCCGTCGGAGCCGGGCAGCTGGACCGGGCCGTCGGGCAGCTGGTCGGGATCGCCGGCGGAAACCGGTGGCTCCCCGGCACGCCAGGCTCCGGCCGGAGCGCCGGGAGCTTCAGGATCCGGAACTGCCGGAGCCCCGGCGCCAGCCACGGGTGACTCCGCGGCGACCACCGAAACCGCCGCTGCCGAGGCCAACCCGTTCAAGGCGATCATGGGCCTGTCCGGCGGCGCAGGCCTCAGGGGACGCTCGGCCGGAGTCTGGGGCTCGGCGCAGCTCGCCGGCCCCAACAACATGGCCACGATCAGCTCGCCGTATATGCAGGGACCGGCCGAAAGCGCGGTCCTGGGCGTGTCACAAAACGGGACCATTGCTCCGCAGGTGTGGTGGGGGGCCGGGCTGCTGGCCCTCGCCGGAGCGGCCGGAGTGGCCGCCGTCCGGATCCGCCGGTCGCTGTGAACTTAGCCACTTCTACGCAATGTAGAAGTTGAGTTTTTCGACTTAGGCCGCATGGAAGGGGCAGGATAGTAACCATGAGCCACACTCCTGCCGAATCTGTCACCAAAACCGAAGAATCAGCCGAGCAGTTCTTCACCCTCTGGACCGTGTTCAAGCGCTCCGCCGAGGTCCTCCGCAGCGCCGATGCCGCAGAGGATTTCGACGCCCTGGTGGCGCGCCTGGCCGAGGCAGGGGTAGTCCACCGCGGAAGCTACGACGTTTCCGCCATGCGCGCCGACGCCGACGTTATGGTCTGGCTCCACGGCCCCAGGCCCGAGGCGCTGCAGCAGGCCATCCGTGACATCCGCCGCAGCAAGCTGTTCGCCGGAACGGAGCTTGTCTGGTCCGCCATGGGCGTGCACCGTGAGGCCGAGTTCGCCAAGAACCACACCCCGGCGTTCTCCCGCGGCGTGGAACCGGCTCAATGGCTGTGCGTCTACCCGTTCGTCCGCTCCTACGAGTGGTACCTGCTGCCGGAGGACGAGCGCGGCAAGATGCTGCGCGACCACGGCCTGCTGGGCCGCGACTTCCCGCAGGTCATTTCCAACACCGTCTCCTCGTTCGCCCTCGGCGACTGGGAATGGATCCTCGGCCTGGAGGCGCCCGAGCTCGTTGACCTCGTGGACCTGATGCGCCACCTGCGTGCCACCGAAGCGCGCAACCACGTCCGCGAAGAGATCCCGTTCTACACCGGCCGCAGGATCTCGTCCGGCGAGATCGCCGAGGTCCTGGCATGAGCCCGCTCGATCCCCAGGAAGCCGCCGTGAATCCTGTCACCGAGGCAGGCAGGATGGCTCCCAAGGAATACGACGGCATCCTCCTCGCGTCCTTCGGCGGCCCCGAGGGCCAGGACGACGTGATCCCGTTCCTGCGCAACGTCACCCGCGGCCGGGGGATCCCCGACGAGCGTCTCGAAGAGGTGTCCCACCACTACCGCGCCAACGGCGGCATCAGCCCGATCAACCAGCAGAACCGGGAACTGAAGGCGGCCCTCGAAGCCGAGCTTGCGGCGCGGGGCATCGAGCTGCCCGTGCTGTGGGGCAACCGGAACTGGGACCCCTACATCCCGCAGACCCTCCAGGACGCGTACGACGCCGGCCACCGCCGCCTGCTCATGCTCACCACCAGTGCGTACTCCTGCTACTCCAGCTGCCGCCAGTACCGCGAGGACATCGGCATGGCCCTGACCGAAACCGGGCTCGACGGCAGGCTGGAAGTGGACAAGGTCCGCCAGTACTTCGACCACCCCGGCTTCGTGGAACCCTTCATTGAGGGCACCGCCGGGGGAGTCGCCGAGGTGCGCGCGCAGCTGGCCGCCGCCGGCAAGCCCGACGCGCCCATCCACGTTCTCTTCGCCACCCACTCCATCCCCACCCGGGATGCCGTGGCCGCCGGCCGGTCCGGGGACGAGCCCCGTGAGTTCGCCGAGGATTCCGCCTACGTGGCCCAGCACCTCGCCAACGGAGCGGAAATCATCCGCCGGGTGGAAGCCGATTCCGGCCTGTCCGCCCCCTGGTCCCTCGTGTACCAGTCGCGCTCGGGCGCTCCGCACATCCCGTGGCTTGAGCCGGACATCAACGACGCCATCGAGGACCTCGCCAAGCAGGGCGTGGCGGGCATTGTCATCGTGCCGCTGGGCTTCGTCAGCGACCACATGGAGGTCGTCTGGGACCTCGACACCGAAGCGCTGCAGACCTGCAAGGATCTGGGCATCGCCGCCACCCGCGTGCCCACGCCGGGAACGCACCGCCGCTTTGTGGAGGGGCTCGTGGAACTGATCTGCGAACGCACGGTGGCCAACAACGTCGCCGACCGCCAGGCCGTTACCGGCCTCGGCCCCTGGTACGACGTTTGCCGTCCCGGCTGCTGCGAAAACTTCCGCGGCGAAAAGCCCACCATCGCCGGCGCCGACACCACCGTCGGCCAGGGGCACGACCCCTACCCGGCCGGGCAGGACGCGAAGTGACAGTACGGATCGGCACCCGGGCAAGCAAGCTCGCCCTGACCCAGACCCAGCAGACGGCCGACCGGCTGGCCGCCGTCGGGGGCTTCGACGTCGAGCTCGTCCATGTCAGGACCGACGGCGACGTCCTCACCGGCTCGCTGTCCCAGATGGGCGGCACCGGCGTTTTCGTGGCCGCGCTGCGTGACGCGCTGCTGAGGAACGAGTGCGACGTGGCCGTCCACTCCCTGAAGGACCTGCCCACCGGCTCCGCCCCGGGCCTGACGCTGGCCGCGACCCCGCCGCGGGTTGACGTCCGCGACGTCCTCTGCGCACGCGACGGACTCAAGCTGGCAGACCTGCCCAAGGGCGCCCGCGTCGGCACCGGCTCTCCGCGCCGGGCGGCGCAGCTGCGAGCTGTCCGCCCCGACCTGGACATCGTGGACATCCGCGGCAACGTGGACACCCGGCTGGGCCGGGTGCCCGGGCTGCCGGGCAACGCCACCGAGGCAGTGGTTGACGGGAAGTCGTGCGACCTGGACGCCGTCATCCTCGCCGCCGCAGGGCTGGAGCGGATCGGCCGCCTGGACACCGTCACCGAATACCTGGAGACGGACATCATGCTCCCGGCCGCCGGACAGGGATCGCTGGCCATCGAATGCCGCACCGCCGAGGCGCCGCGCCGGGCCGGGTCCCTCGACGGATCCCAGGGCGTGCTCGCCCAGGCGCTGGCCGCCCTTGACGACGCCGACACCAGGCTTGCGGTCACAGCCGAGCGGGCACTGCTCGCCCGGCTTGAGGCAGGCTGCGCCGCCCCCGTGGGCGCCTACGCGTACCGCAAGGGCAGCATGCTCCACCTGGAAGCCGTGGTCTGCGCCGTGGACGGCACCGCCTCGGTGCGGGACAAGCGGGCCACCGACGGACTCACCGAAGTCGGCGCCACGTTGCTGGGCATCGAACTGGCCGAGGTCCTGCTGGCAGCCGGAGCTGCGGACATCGCGGACCTGACGGCTTCCTGACCGCAGCCGGCCACCGTATGCGAACGACGAGCGGGAAGAACCCGGCGGGCGGGCGCCCGCTGGAAGGGTGCCGCGTCCTGGTGACGCGAAGCCCCGAGCGCTCCGGACCCCTCGCGGAGGCGCTGCGGCTGGCCGGCGCCGTTCCCCTGCTGCTGCCGCTCACGGCCGCGGAACGCGCCCCGGACCAGGACGCATTTGGCGACGCGTTTGAGGCGCTGGGCGCGGGCCGCTTCGAGTGGCTCGTGGTCAGCAGCGCCACCACCGTCCTCGCCCTGCAGGAGCAGGCGGCAGAGCACGGCGTGGAACTGCGGAACTGGCTTCCGGCCGGAACCCGCGTTGCGGCGGTGGGGCCGGCCAGCCGGAAGGCGCTCGAGGCCGCGGGGATTGCCGTGCACTTCGAGCCGCAGCGTGAACACTCGGCCGCGGGGATCGTGGACGGATGGCCCGGCGGTTCCGCCGCCGTGCTGTTGCCGCAGGCCGATATCGCGGCCCCGGCCCTGGCCCGGGGACTGGAGGCGAAGGGTGCCCGGGTGCACACAGTGGTTGCCTATGCCACGGTGGACTTCCCGGCGGAGCCCGGGCGGCACCTTGGCGCAAAAATCCCCGGCGGGGCCGGAGACGGGGGCACCGCCGCGGCACTGCCGCTGCTGACGCCCGCCGAAGCAAAAGCCGAGGTCGACGACGGCGTCCTGGCCGCCGTCGTCGCCGCCTCACCAAGCGCCGTGCGGCGGATCGCCGCGGCACTGGCGCCGCTCGGCTCCTGCCGCCTCGTGGCCATCGGCCCCGCCACCGCCGCAGAGGCGGAAACCCATGGGCTCCCCGTGACCGCCACGGCACGGGAGGCCACTCCCGAAGGGCTCGTCGCCGCCGTCGTCCGGGCCATTGGCTCCTTAAGCAGTTGACGCCCCATAAGCACCGGCCACCATCATCAGCAGTCAGCAACAGCAGTCACCAACAGCAGGCAAAACAGTGAAGGACAGGACATGAGCTTTCCGCACCACCGCCCCCGGCGGCTCCGCACCACCCCGGCCATGCGCAGGCTCACGGCCGAACACCGGCTTGCCCCGGCAGACCTGATCCTTCCCGCGTTCATTCGCGAGGGCCTGTCCGAGCCCAACCCGATCGCCTCCATGCCCGGCGTCGTGCAGCACACCACGGACACCCTCAAGCGGGCGGCGGCTGAGGCCGTGGAACTGGGCGTCGGCGGCATCATGCTGTTTGGCATTCCCGAGACCCGGGACGCAGAGGGAACGGCGTCGCTCGACCCGGACGGCGTGCTCAACAAGGCCATCCGGGACGTCCGGGCCGAGGTGGGGGACAGCCTCGTGGTGATGAGCGACGTGTGCCTGGATGAATTCACCGACCACGGGCACTGCGGCGTCCTAGACAGCGACGGCTACGTGGACAACGACGCCACGCTGAAAATCTACGCCAGGATGGCCGTGGCCCAGGCCGACGCCGGCGCCCACGTGCTGGGTCCTTCGGGCATGATGGACGGCCAGATCGGCGTGATCCGCGAGGCCCTCGAGCGGGCCGGGCACGTGAATACCGCCGTGCTGGCCTACGCCGCGAAGTATGCGTCGGCCTTCTACGGCCCATTCCGGGAAGCAGTGGATTCGCAGCTGAAGGGCGACCGCAGGACCTACCAGATGGACGCCGCCAACCGGCGGGAGGCCATCCAGGAGGTGGAACTGGACCTTGCCGAGGGCGCAGACATGGTGATGGTTAAACCTGCGATGAGTTACCTCGACATCCTGGCCGACGTCGCAGACCTCAGCCCGGTGCCGGTCGCCGCGTACCAGATCTCCGGCGAGTACGCCATGATCGAGGCCGCGGCCGCCAATGGCTGGATTGACCGCCGCGCCGCCATCACTGAATCCGTCCTGGGCATCCGGCGGGCCGGGGCCGATATGGTCCTCACGTACTGGGCCAGTGAAATCGCCGGCTGGCTCAGGGAATCCTGATGCCGGAGCCAGCCACAGATCCCAGCCAACCCGTAGGACCCATCCAGCCGGTAGGACCCGGGCAGATCCTGCTGGGACTGAACACGTTCGGCGACGTCGGCGTGGACGGCGCCGGCGAGCCGAAGCCGCACGCCCGGGTGCTGCGGGAACTGCTGGATCAGGCGGTACTCGCTGACGCCGTCGGACTCCACGCCTTCGGCGTGGGGGAACACCACCGCCGCGACTTCGCGGTGTCAGCCCCCGAGGTGTTCCTGGCGGCCGCAGCGGCCCGGACCAGCAACATCCGGCTCGGTTCGGCCGTCACCGTCCTGAGCTCCGACGACCCCATCCGTGTCTTCCAGCGCTTCTCCACGGTGGACGCCCTGTCCGGCGGCCGCGCCGAGGTCATGCTGGGCCGCGGCTCGTTCATCGAGTCCTTTCCGCTTTTCGGCCTGGACCTGGCGGACTACGAGGTGCTGTTCGAGGAGAAGCTCGAGCTCTTCGACAGGGTGCGGGCGCAGAAGCCGGTCCACTGGGAAGGCCGCACCCGTCCGGCCCTGACCGGCCTGAGCGTCTACCCGCCGCTGGAGCACCACCTGCTGCCGGCCTGGATCGGCGTGGGCGGCACCCCGGAGTCCGTGCTGCGGTGCGCGCAGTACGGCTACCCGATCATCTTTGCCATCATCGGCGGCCAGCCCCGCGCCTTCGCCCCGCTGGTGGACCTGTACCGCGAGGCGATGGACAAGTACGGCCAGCCCATGCAGCAGATCGCCACCCACTCGCCCGGGCACATCGCCGAAACCGATGAGGCGGCCCGCGAGGAGCTGTTTCCGCACTGGCTTGCGCAACGGAACAGGATCGGCGCCGAGCGCGGCTGGGGCCCGGGAAACCGGCGCGAATTTGATGCGATGTGCGGCCCCGAGGGCGCTCTGTACGTCGGCTCCCCGGAAACGGTGGCGCGGAAGATCGCACTGCTCAAACGGAACCTCGGCGTCGACCGCTTCGACCTCAAGTACGGCAACGGCACGCTGCCGCACGAATCCATGATGCGCTGCATCGAACTCTTCGGCACCGTGGTGGCACCGCGGGTGGCCGAACTCCTGTCCGGTGACACTCCCGCAGACTGAAAGAATGGGAACCATGACTTCCAGTACCCCTCGCAACGAGGAACTTTTCGACCGCGCCCGCCAGCTGATGCCCGGCGGCGTCAACTCGCCTGTCCGCGCCTTCGGTTCCGTCGGCGGCACGCCCCGCTTCATGGTGGCGGCCAAGGGCCCCTACCTGACGGATGCCGACGGCAACGACTACGTGGACCTGGTCTGCTCCTGGGGCCCGGCCCTGCTGGGGCACGCCCACCCGGCGGTCCTCGACGCCGTGCACGCCGCCGTCGACCGCGGGCTCTCCTTCGGCGCCTCGACCCCCGATGAGGCCAACCTTGCGGCGATCGTCAAGGAACGCGTTCCCGCCGTCGAACGGCTGCGCATGGTCTCCACCGGCACCGAAGCCACCATGACGGCGATCAGGCTGGCCAGGGGCTTCACCGGCCGCAACCTGGTCATCAAGTTCGCCGGCTGCTACCACGGCCACCTCGACGGGCTGCTCGCTTCCGCAGGCTCCGGCGTGGCCACCCTGGCGCTGCCCGGTTCCGCGGGCGTCACGGCTGCCACCGCCGCCGAGACCCTGGTGCTGCCGTACAACGACCTCGGCGCCGTCGAGGCCGCCTTCGCCGAGCACGGGCCGAACATCGCCGCCGTCATCACCGAGGCTGCGCCCGCCAACATGGGCGTGGTCACCCCCGGTGAGGGCTTCAACGCCGGCCTGTCACGGATCACCGCCGCCCACGGGGCCCTGCTGATCGTCGACGAGGTCCTGACCGGCTTCCGCACCGGCTACTCGGGGTACTGGGGACTTACCGGCGGCGCCGCCGACGCCACGGAGAAGTGGACCCCCGACCTGCTGACCTTCGGCAAGGTCATCGGCGGAGGCATGCCGACGGCGGCCCTCGGCGGCCGTGCCGATGTCATGGACTACCTTGCGCCGCTCGGTCCCGTCTACCAGGCAGGCACGCTGTCCGGCAATCCGGTGGCCATGGCGGCCGGCGTGGCCACCCTGACCCACGCCACCCGGGACGTGTACTCGTTCGTGGACGCCCGGTCGCTGGAACTGTCCGGCGCCCTGTCCGCCGCCCTCGACGCGGCCGGCGTGGACCACTCCATCCAGCGGGCCGGGAACCTCTTCTCGGTGGCCTTCGGCACGTCCGAGCACGGGGTCCACAACTACAGCGACGCGCTGAAGCAGGAGGCGTTCCGCTACGCGCCCTTCTTCCACTCGATGCTGGATTCGGGCGTCTACCTGCCGCCGTCCGTCTTTGAGGCCTGGTTCCTGTCCGCGGCGCACGACGACGCCGCCATGAACCGGATCTTCGAGGCACTGCCCGCCGCAGCGGAGGCGGCCGCCGCCGCAAAGGCCTGATACGCCGTCGGGCATAAAAAAACTCTGGCACCCGCCGCGGCGGGTGCCAGAGTTTTTTGTTCTGTTCCGGCTTGCCGGAAAGCCTGCCTAGAAGGCTACGGTCACGTCACCGTTGGGCCATTCCTTCTGGATGAAGGCCTTGACCTCGGGGGAGTGCAGGAGTTCGTCCAGCTTCTTGATGCGCGGGTCGTCCTTGGACTCCTCGCGCCAGGCCAGGAAGTTGGCGTAGGGGTTGTTCTCGGTGGACTCCACGGCCAGCGCATCCGTGGTGCTGAGCCCGGCCTTGAGGATGAAGTTGCCGTTGATCAGGGCCAGGTCCACGGAGGGATCCTTGAGGTCGTTGATCAGCAGTTCAGGCTGGTTCTCGGAGAACTGCAGCTTCTTCGGGTTCTGGGCATCGGTCAGGCCGATGACGGAGGAGTCATCCTTGATGTCCTTGACGAGGCCGGCCTTTTCCAGCACCCGCAGCGCCCGGACCTGGTTGGAGGGATCGTTGGTGATGGCGATCTTGGCGCCGTCCTTGATCTCGCTGATGTCCTTGACCTTCTCGGAGAAGGCGGCGTACGGCTCAATGTGGACGCCTTCGCCGTGGCCGAACTTGTAGCCCTTGGTCTTGACCTGGTCCTCGAACCACGGCAGGTGCTGGTAGTAGTTGGCGTCCAGCGAGCCGTCGCTCAGAGCGGTGTTCGGCGTCTGGTAGTCCTCAATTTCCTTGATGTCCAGCTTGAGGCCTGCCTTCGGGGCGAGGTCCTGGTTGAGGAATTCAAGGATCTTCGCCTGCGGGACGGGGCTGGCACCGACGGTGATGGTGACGGGCTTGGCCGGGTCAAGGGCCTGGGTGGATTCGGCGCTGGGCGCGGTGGAACCGCCGCACCCGGTGAGCGCCAGGGCCGCGGCGATGCCGGTGGCGAGGAGGGTGAGTGATTTACGCATGGGATGCGTTCCTTTCGAAATAGCCTGGATCCCGACGGCGGCGCCGGGGAGATCCTAATCAGGTGCAGTGAGCGGCTACCCGCTGCGGTGAAGATTTTTAGCGGTGGTCCAGGCTCCGGGAGATCCATTCACCCGTGAGCTGGATGAGCTGGACGAGCACAATAATCAGCACGATGGTAACGATCATGACCGTGACGTCGAAGCGCTGGAAGCCATAGTTGTAGGCGAGTTTTCCGAGTCCGCCGCCGCCGACGAGGCCGGCCATGGCGCTGTACCCCACCAGGGTGACAACCGTGGTGGTCGCCGCGGCAACGAGGGCGGGCAGGGACTCGGGCAGCATCACCTTGCTGATGACCTGCATCCGGGTGGAGCCCATCACCTGCGCAGCATCGATCTTGCCGTGGTGGACGTCGCGGAGGCAGGCCTCCACCAGGCGGGCGAAGAACGGGATGGTTCCGATGGAGAGTGAAACGGAGGCAGCCACGGGGCCGAGGCTGGTCCCGACGAGAAGCCGGGCGAGCGGGATCAGGGCCACCATCAGGATCGCGAAGGGGATGGAGCGGGTGATGTTAACGACGATGTCGCTGACGATCCGGTTGAGCACGGGCATGGGCCGCAGCCCGCCGGGAGCGGTGACGTGCAGGAAGACGCCCAGCGGCAGTCCGACCAGCACGGTGAAGAAGGCCGAGATTCCCACCATCTGGAGGGTCTCGACGATGGCTTCCGGCAGTGCCTTGGCCAGGACAGGATTGCTGAAGATCTCGTTCACTTGACGTCTCCCGTCTCGGCGGCGAAACCGGTGTCCGCCGGGGCGAATTCGGCCAGTTCCGCGTCATCGGCGGCGGGCCCCGCCAGTTTCGCGCTGATGCCGCGGTCGCGGAGGTAGCGCAGGACGGCGTCGTAGTCGGCGTTATTGGCCAGCTGGACCCGCAGGTGGCCGAACTGCTGGCCGCCGAGGGTTTCGACGCTGCCGGCCAGAACGTTCAGGTCAATGTCAAAATGGCGTGCCACACCCGTGAGCACGGGTTCCTTGGCGCCTTCGCCGGAGAAGAGGATTTCCAGGACAGGTCCGGCCTGGAGCGCACCCTTGATCGGCTCTGCTGCCGGCAGCGGCAGAAGTGCGCGCGCCAGCTTGCTGTCGAGGTCCGAGGCGACTTCGGCGAGGGCGCCGGACTCGATCACCCGGCCCTTGGACAGCAGGGACACGGACCCGCAGACGCGCTTCACCACGTGCATTTCATGGGTGATGATGAGCACCGTGAGCTGCAGGCGGCGGGTCAGGTCCTGGATCAGGTCGAGAATTTCATCGGTGGTGGCCGGGTCCAGTGCGGACGTGGGCTCGTCGCAGAGCAGGACGTCCGGATCCGAGGCCAGGGCGCGGGCGATGCCAACACGCTGGCGCTGTCCGCCGGAAAGCTGGGAGGGGTACGCGTTCTCGAAGCCCTCGAGGCCCACGAGCTTGAGCAGTTCGGCGACTTTTGCGCGGGTCTTGTCCTTCGGCGCCTTCACCAGTTCCAGGGGATGGGCCACATTTCCGGCAGCCGTGCGCGAATCCATGAGGTTCGCGTGCTGGAAGACCATGCCGATACGGCGGCGGGCGGCGCGGATTTCAGAGTCACGGACAGAGCTTAGTTCGGTACCGTCGATGTTGACCGACCCCGACGTCGGGCGGTCCAGGAGTGTCAGGCAGCGTACCAGGGTGGACTTGCCCGCTCCGGAGTGGCCGATGATGCCGTGGATGGAGCCTTTGGGGACAGAAAGGGAAACCCCGTCAAGGGCCACCACTTCCTTTTTCCCCTGACGGTAGACCTTGCGCAGGTCGGTGACTGTGATCATTTATCCTCAGGAGGTAGGACTTGGGCAGGGCATAGCACAAGCGCGGCACTGCACTAAATTATGTCAGCGCAGGGAAACGCCAGCCACTTCCGAAGATCATTCGGTTATTTAGGGGAAGCGTCGCCTTTTTGACTGCTGGCGGCGGTGCGCGCCTGCGTGATTGGCGGCAGCCGGGGGGCTTTCTGAATCGCGGGGGCGGCGGGGTGCCCGCGGGGCTTTGGCCGGAGGTTGTGATCTTCGTCCCAGCGCCTTCCGTTTTGCCCCAGCAGTGTCTCCCCGCTCTGGCGGGCCTGGCCCTAGAAGCCGCCGCGGCTGGCATCCTCCGGCGGCAGGACCGGCCAGTCGCCCTCAATGACGGCGGCGGGCTTGGTCTTGCGGAGGTACTGCTGGAAGTCGGCGGCCTGGCTGACAGCCCAGTCCACCTGCAGCTGGTGCAGTTGGGTGGCGGGCATGTTCAGCTTGGGGAATTTCCCGGCCATGGCGTCGAGCATGCGCAGGGTGGCCAGGGCGTCCGCGGCGGATGTGTGCGCGTTTTCAAGCTCCACGCCGTACTCCTCGCACAGCGCGGTCAGCGTCCTTTTTCCCTTGCGGTACCGGTCCACCTGCTTGTTCATGATGTAGGGGTCCAGCACGGGGAATCGGCTCAGCTGCGGCACGCCGTAGCGGGCGGATTCGGCGGCCAGGACGGTGAAGTCGTAACTGGCGTTGAACGCGATTACGGGCACGTCGTCGTCGAACAGCCCCTGGAGCACGGCAGCGACTTCCCTGGTGACATCGGCAGCCGGCCTGCCGTGGGTGCGGGCGTGTTCGGTGGTGATCCCGTGGACGTCGCTGGCCTCCGCCGGGATCTCAACCCCGGGGTCTGCCAGCCACTCATGCTCCCGCACCACGTTTCCGGAACTGTCCACCACCGTGACGGAAGCCGTCACGATCCGGGCGGCACGGGAATTGCGCCCCGTGGTTTCGAGATCGAACGCGGCCCGGGGGAGAGTGTTCCAAGTGCTCATGGCTCAAAATTACCCGGAGCCACTGACAGTCACGCTGCTTGCCGCCCGCGTGTCCGGTCCGCTGTGGGAAGAGGCACATGAAGCCCCTGCCGGCGGCTGATGATGCGTGCCGGCCGATAGTCTGGGGACATGCGGGAGGAGTACGTGGAGGCGGTGTTGGCGGTAGTTGGCCTCATCCCGGCCGGTTCGGTGCTGGCATACGGGGACGTCGCTGAACTTCTTGGCTCGGGAGGGCCGCGGCAGGTGGGGTCCGTCCTGAGCCATTACGGCAGCAGCGTTCCGTGGTGGCGGGTGCTGCGGGCCAGCGGACTGGCGCCGGACGGCCATGAGTCCGAGGCCCTCAACTACTACCTGCGGGAAGGCATGCCCCTGCGCGGGGACCATCGCGAGTACGCCAGGACGGGCGAGGGACGGTGGCGGGTGGACCTGGCCGCTGCCCGGTGGGAGCCGTCCGACGCAGATTTCGACGCCCTGGACAGGATTGCTGAGCGGCTGGAAGCGTCGCTGCGAAAATTGTCAGTCCCCGATGATGGAATGTCCGTGTGACCGCAACACTCGATCAGACCGCCGCTCAGACAATATTCGGCCAGGCCGCTGAACAGGACCACGCGGACTCCCTGTCCGCCGCACCGTTCCCTGCCGCCGGCCTGCGGTTGCTGCCTCCTCGCCAGGTGCACTCCCGCGTCCCGGCCCTCACCCCGGACCAGCTGGCCGCCGTCGAAGTGCCCCGCGGTGCCGGGCCCGTACTGGTCCCGGGCGCGCCCGGCACCGGAAAGTCCACCGTGCTCATCGAAGCGGCAATCCGCCGGGTTGAGGCGGACGGGGTGGACCCGGAACGGATCCTCATTCTCGCTCCCGGACGGCTCGCTGCCGATACCCTCCGTGACCGGTTCACCGCCAGGCTGAACCGGAGCCTGAGCACTACGCCGGCCCGCACGTGGGCGGCATATGCCTTTGACCTCATCCGCCGTGCCAAAGCCGAAGGGCTCCTTCCGCTGTCCAAGGCCCCGCGGCTGCTGTCCGGTCCCGAGCAAGACCTCATCATCAAGGAGTTGCTGGACGGGCACGCCATGCCGGGCCTCGGTCTGCCCTGGCCCGACGACCTCACGGCAGCCCTGCCCACGCGCGGGTTCCGGCACGAGGTCCGCCAGCTGTTCGACCGGATTACAGAGGCAGGCCGCACCGCCGATGACCTCGCCAGCCTGGGCCGGGCCTGCGGGCGGCCGGACTGGATTGCCGCTGCGGCACTGTACGCCGAGTACCGGGATGTCCTCGACCTGCGCATGCCGGAGGCTTTCGACCCCGCGGGCATCATCACTGCGGCCCGCCAGCTCTTTCAGGACTTTCCGGACTTCCTGGCGGCCGAACGCGACCGGCTCCAGCTGATTCTTGTGGACGATATCCAGGAGGCCAATCCGGCCGTCTTCGAACTCCTGGCCGATGTGGCCGCCGGCAAGGACGTCTATGTTACGTCCGCCCCGGACACCGTGGTGCAGGGGTTCCGTGGTGCGCGGCCGGATCTCGTGTCCGAGCTGCCCGGGCTTCTGGGCGGCGGGGAGCGGACTGTCATTGAGAAGCCGCTGGTCCATGCCCACCGCCATCAGCCGGCGGTGGCCCAGGCCTGGCTGGGGGTCGCGGACCGGATTTCACTCCGGGCCGGCGGCCAGCTCGCCCGGCGCCTGGACCCGGTTGGCGCCGGCCCTGATGCAACTGCCGCCGGCCCTGATGAAACTGCCGGCGGCGCAGGCGGCACCGTGGAAGCGCACCTCCTTCCTTCACCGGTGCACGAGCTGCGGTACGTCGCCCAAAGAATCCTCGAGGCGCACCTCAGGGACGGGCGCCCGCTCGAGGACATCGCCGTCATCGTCCGCAACGGCGGCCAGCTGAGCCAGCTGCAGCGCTACCTCTCCGGCCAGGGAATTCCCGTACGGATTCCCGTGGCCGAGTCCGCTGTGCGGGACGAGGTGGCCGTCCGTCCGTTGCTCGATGCCTACGCAGTGGCATTGGACCCGGCGGTCCTCACACCGGAATCCGCCGTCTCGCTCCTGACCTCCAGGATCGGCGGGGCCACATCCCTCGAGCTTCGCCGGCTCCGCCAGTCGCTCCGGCGGGAGGAGCTGCTGGGCGGCGGCGGCCGCTCCAGCGATTCGCTGCTCGTGGAGGCGCTCCTTGAGCCCGGCGCCCTCGGCTCCCTGGGCATCGAAGGCAGGTCGGCGCGCAGGGTGGCGCGGATGATCCAGGCCGGCCGGAAGGCCGTTGCCGAACCCGGCGCCAATGCGGAGACAGTGCTGTGGGCCCTCTGGCACTCCACCGGACTCGCGGGAGCCTGGACCGCCGCGGCACTGGCTGGCGGACTCGTCGGGTCCCGGGCCGACCGGGACCTTGACGCCATGATGGCGCTGTTCCACACCGCCGAACGCTACGTGGACCAGATGCCCGGATCCGGGCCGGAACAGTTCCTGGAGTACCTGCTCAACCAGGAGCTGCCCATGGACACCCTGGCGGCGCGTGCCCAGGTTGACGACGCCGTGGAGCTCATGACGCCCGCCAGCGCCGCCGGCCGGGAATGGCCCTTCGTTATCGTTGCCGGCCTGCAGGAAGGCGTCTGGCCCAATACGCGCCTCCGCGGCGAACTGCTCGGCAGCACACTGTTCGCGGACGCCGTCGAACACGGTGTGGAGTACGCGCTCCAGCTGGGCCCGCTGAGCCGGCTGCGGGAGATCCGCTACGACGAACTCCGCAGCTTTTCCACGGCGGTGTCCCGGGCAAAAGACGTGCTGCTGTGCACCGCCGTGTCGTCGGAGGACGAACAGCCTTCCTCCTTCCTGGACTACGTGGCGCCGCTGCTGCCTGACCAGGACGGGCGGGGCTACACCCCGGTGGAACGGCCCCTGACACTGCGTGCGCTGGTGGCCGAACTCCGCCAGTACGCCCAGCTGGACGGCAGATTCGCCGCTGAGGCGGATGAGGCGGTGCGCGTCCTGGCCCGCCTCGCCACCGCGGAGCCTGCCGTTCCCGGAGCCCATCCCGACACCTGGTGGGGGCTTGCCCCGCTGACATCCGTGGACCGCGTCGTGCCGCCCGGCAGCACCGTCTATGTTTCGCCGTCCAAGGTGGAGTCAGTGCAGAAATCGCCGCTGGACTGGTTCATCCAGGCCGCCGGCGGGGAGGCCGCGACGGACTTCGCCCGCAGCCTCGGCACCCTGGTGCATGCCATCGCCCAGGACCTCCCCGACGCCAGCGGAACGGAATACCTCGCCGAGCTGGTCAAGCGGTGGCCCGCCCTGGGAATGAAGGACAACTGGGAAGGGAAGCTGGACTTCCGCAGGGCGGAAGCCATGGTCCGGAAACTGGCACAGTACATCCTCGTCATGCGCAGTGAGGGCCGGCGCCTTGCGGGGGTCGAGCAGGACTTCGAGGTGATCCTGCCGGAACCGGTCGCCGTCCCCCGGACGGACGTTCCCAACGATGAGGGGTCCCGGTCAGCCGTGCTGCGGGGACAGGTGGACCGGCTGGAGATCGACGCCGAGGGGCGCCTGGTGATCGTTGACCTCAAGACGGGCAAGCGGCAGCCGGGCAAGGCAGAGCTGGGCAGGCACCCGCAGCTGGGCGCCTACCAGGCGGCCGTTCTGGCCGGCGGCTTTGGCGCTTCCGCGGTTTCCGACGCCGGTGCCCAGACCACAGGTGCCCAGACCACTGGTGCCCAGCCCGGCGGTGCCGTGCTTGCCCAGCTGGGCACCACCACCAAGAGCCCGGGCATCCAGCACCAGGATCCGCTCGATCCGGGGGACAACTGGGCGATGGAGATGGTCAATGACGCAGCCGCGGTGATGTCCGGCCACGAGTTCGAGGCACGGCACGATCCCGCCAAGGCCGGTTTCGGCGGCTCCGGTTGCCGGCTTCCGGAGGTATGTCCGCTGTGTGCGCGGGGAAAGCAGGTTACCGAATGAGCCGGACGGCGGAGCTGCCCGAGCCCCGATTCAGCCCCGAGGAATTGTCCGTGTTGCTGGGTGAGAAAAACCTGCCGACGGCGGAACAATCGGCCATCATTTCCTCGCCCCTTGCGCCCCGGCTGGTCATTGCCGGCGCCGGTTCGGGCAAGACCGCCACCATGGCCGACCGTGTCGTCTGGCTGGTCGCCAACGGCTGGGTCAAGCCGGAGGAAGTCCTCGGTGTCACCTTCACGAGAAAGGCCGCCGGCGAACTGGCCAGCCGCATCCGCGCCAAGCTCGGCGCGCTGCAGCGGTCGGCCACCGGCAACGGCGGCAACGCCGGTGACGCCGTGCCAGGGGGCCTGCTCAGCGCCGACGCCCTGGAGCCCAAGGTCTCCACCTACCACTCGTTTGCCAGCGGCATCGTCTCCGACTACGGCCTGCGGCTCGGAATCGAGAGGGACGTCGTGCTGCTGGGCGGCGCCCAGGCCTGGCAGCTGGCCAGCGAGGTTGTTGAGGCCTTCGACGGCGAGTACTCCCATTTCCGGGTGGCCAAGTCCACCCTCGTCAAGGCCGTCATCCAGCTGGCGGGGGAGTGCGCGGAGCACCTCCAGGATCCGGACGGTGTCCAAAGCTGGCTGATGCAGCGGCTCGCCGAGTTCGAGGCCCTGCCGTATGTGGCCGGGGCCAAGAAGAACCCGACCCAGGCCGCGGGCGAGCTGGGAGCGGTGCTCCGGACGAGGGCCAGTGTGGCAGAGCTCGTGGGGCGGTACGCGGAAGCCAAACGGGCCCGCGGCGCGCTGGACTTCGGCGACCTCGTGGCGCTCGCGGCACGCGTCGCCCGGGAGGTGCCCCTGGCCGCCCAGATGGAGCGCCAGCGCTACAAGGTGGTGCTGCTGGACGAGTTCCAGGACACCTCGCACGCCCAGCTGGTGCTGTTCTCCCGGCTCTTCGGGGACGGCCACGCCGTCACGGCCGTCGGCGATCCGAACCAGTCCATCTACGGCTTCCGCGGGGCATCCGCCGGCCAGCTGTTCCACTTTGTCAACGAGTTTCCCGTCAGCGTCGGGGATGGCCAGTCAGGAACGGTGTCCCGGCGTCCCGCTCCCGTTTCCTACCTGACCACCGCCTGGCGGAACGGCCGCAACATCCTCGCCGCGGCCAACCTCATCTCCGCCCCGCTCAGTGCGGCCGCCGCGCAGGCCGGGCCGGCGGGGCAGCGGACCTCCGCCGCGGCGGTGGAGGTCCCGGCGCTGCGGCCCAGCCCGGCGGCAGTCCAGGGGCGGGTGCTGATCGGGCGTTTCGCCACGGATGAGGATGAAGCAGCGGCCATCGCCAAGGATCTCCTGAAGTTCCGGGCCACGGACTTCGACGGATCCTCCTCGGCGCCGGGCGTCCAGCCGGCCATGGCAGTCCTGTGCCGCAGGCGCGCGCAGATGGAATGCCTCCGCAAGGAGTTTGAGGCCACCGGCATCCCGTACGAAATTGTTGGCCTCGGCGGGCTGCTGGACACTCCCGAAATCGTGGACCTGGTTTCGACGCTCCGGGTCCTGGCCGACCCCGGCCGGTCGGATTCACTGATGCGGCTGCTGGCCGGTGCCCGCTGGCGGATCGGCCCCGCCGACCTCATGGCGTTCCGGGACTGGTCCGCGTTTCTGGCCCGGCGGCGCGGCTTGGTCGACGACGGCCGCGGAGCCGGCGGCAACGGCCCGTCAGGCGGGGACGAAAGGGATCTGGAAGCCGACGACGTCGTCATCGAGGGCGACATCACCGACGCCGCCAGCCTCGTCGAAGCCCTGGACTGGCTGCCCAACGAGGGCTGGACGTCCGCGCACGGCCGCAGCCTGACGCCGCCTGCCCGGGAACGGCTGCAGCGCCTCGGCACAGAGCTGCGGCAGCTTCGGGCGCTGATGGGGGAGGACCTGACCACCCTGCTGGGCGAGGTGGAACGGGCCATGCTGCTGGACATCGAGGTTGCCGCGAGGCCCGGTTACAGCATCCACCAGGCGCGGCGGAACCTGGATGCCTTTCAGGACGCGGCAGCAGGGTTCCTGCAGACATCCCACCGGGTGGACGTCCTGGCCTTCCTGTCATGGCTGGAAGCTGCGGCATCGGAAGAGGGCGGCCTGGACGTTCCGCCCGCGGACGTCAACCACGAGGCAGTGCAGCTGCTGACGGTGCATGCCTCCAAGGGGCTGGAATGGGACGTCGTATTCGTTCCCGGCCTCAACTCGGGCGCGTTCCCCAGCAGCCGCGACTCGAGATGGAGCAGCGGTTCCGCGGCCCTGCCCTGGCCGCTGCGGGGTGACCGTGCCGATCTTCCGCAGTGGGACCTCGACCAGCCGGACCAGAAGGGGTGGCTGGACGCCGAGAAGGTGTTCAAGGGAGACGTGCAGGCCCATGGAGAGGCGGAGGAGCGCAGGCTGGCCTACGTTGCCTACACCCGCGCCAAGCACGTGCTCTGGGTCTCCAGCGGGGCCTGGGTCGGCGGGCGCGGCGCGATGGCGGAGATGTCGCCGTTCCTTGCCGAGCTGGCGCCACTGGCGGAAGCGGATACTGCGGAAATCCACCCCGCCTCTGTGGACGAGGAATCCCTGCCCACGGAAAGCCCCCTGACCCGGGAGCTGGAGGTGGCCGCCTGGCCGTATGACCCGCTGGAAGGTCCTGTGGATCCCCGCAGCGGGAACCGGCTCCGGCTGGTGCCGGGCCGGCGGGCGGCCATGGACCGCGCCGCAGACCGGCTGCTTGCCGAGATCGCCGCTGTTGAGGCCGGTGCGCCGGGGCTTCCGGAGGGGCAGGGTCTCCGTCCCCTGGCGGCAGGCTGGGGACGCGAGGCTGACCTCCTGCTGGAACGCCGTGCCAGGCGCGCCCGGAGCCGCGACGTGCACCTGCCAGGGCACATCTCGGCGTCCACCCTGGTGGACCTGGGGGAGGACGCCGAGGCTGTGGTCCAGCGGCTCAGGCGGCCGGTCCCGCGCGAACCTGGCATGTCCGCCCGCAAAGGCACGGCCTTCCATGCCTGGGTGGAGGAATACTTCGGAACGGCAGGAATGCTGGATTTCGGTGAAGCGCCGGGCTCTGACAACCACATTGACGAGGCCTACGGCCTCGACGACATGGTGGCTACCTTCAAGGACTCCCGGTGGGCGCACCGCTCGCCGGCGTTCGTGGAAGTCCCCGTGGAGACCCGGATCGGCGACGTCGTGGTCCGCGGCCGCATCGACGCCGTGTTCCGGGACGCCGACGGCGGCTGGGATCTGGTGGACTGGAAGACCGGCCGCCGGCCGTCCGCCGCACAGCTGAAGACCAAGGGTGTGCAGCTGGCTGTCTACCGGCTGGCCTGGGCACGGCTCAAGGGCGTGCCGCTGGAAGAGGTGCGGGCAGCATTCTTCTATGTGGCGGACAACCATGTGGTGCGCCCCCACGACCTTGCCTCAGCAGCGGAACTCGAAGGAATCGTGGCCGCCGCCCTGGCGGGTTAGAAAACGGCCTGGCTAGTGAGCGCCAGCAAGCCCGCCCGTCAGGGCGTCTTGGCGTCGACCACGGTGAGGGCAACTGTGGACGTGTCCGCGCCTGACGGCTTCGACCCCTGTGCGTCTTCCTCCGTGCGGGGGGCCTCCGCCCGGGCGGCCTCAGCTTCGCCTGATGTCCCGGCCTCCGCGGCTTCAGGAGGAGTGCCGGGGCGTACCGGCCGGTCTGCCGGCTTGTCCGTGTCCTCTCCGGCTCCGGTTTCGTCAGCGGGGATGGGCGTGATCTCCACCGGGAGCGGCGCCGCTTCAACGGGGATGGGTGTGACGTGGACGGCGGGCATGGCCTCGGAGATATCGGTGGCTGCCGGGGCATCCACAAGGCCGGGTGCTGCCGGTGCATGGCTGGTTGGCGGGGATTCGGGCTTGGCGGGTGGCAGCGGCTCGACGCTGATGGGCTGTCCGCCGTACTCGGCGATATCGGCCGCCAGTGTGGAGAGCATCCCTTCCGCCTCGGCGATCATCTCCGCGTCGGCTGCCGCGATGCCCTTAACGAGGTACTGCGCCAGGGCGAATTCGGCCGAGAGCGCGGCGCGCCGCAGCAGGTGGGTGTCGGGGGCGTCCCGGCGTTTTGCGGTGTAGTGCTTCACCACGGCGTCGACGAATTCGTGCTCATTGGATGCCACGAGCCAGGCGAGGTCGTCGGCGGGGTCGCCAATGCGCAGGTCGGTCCAGCCGGTGACGGCCGTGACGCGGTCATCCTCGACCAGCAGGTTGTCCTCGTGCAGGTCACCGTGCACCACGCAGGGGTTGAAGCGCCACAGCGAGACGTCTTCCATGGCGTGCTCCCACCGGCGAAGCAGGAGGGCCGGAATCTTGCCTGTGGTGGCGGCCATGTCGAGTTCGTTGAGCCTGCGCTGGCGGAACTCGTTGGGCGTGTAGGTGGGCAGGTCGGCGTTGCTCACCAGCGTGCGGGGCAGGTCGTGGATGGCCGCCAGGGCCGTGCCGATCTCCTTCGCCAATTCCTGCGGGCCGGCTGTCAGCTCTTCCACTGTGCGCGTGGCGCCATGCAGGTGGGAATACACGAAGGTGGTCAGGTTCTGCTGCCGGACGGTGCCGGCCACAGTCGGCATGAGAAACGGCAGTTCGGCCCGGATGGCCGGTGCGAAGGCCCGCAGGACCAGGAACTCAGTCTCCAGCCTGGTGCTGGCTTCGGCGTGCCGGGGTGAGCGGACGCGCCAGCGCTTTCCTTCGGCATCGAGGAGGAGAGCCGAATCAAAGTCAGCCGGGTCATCCGGGGCAGAGCTCACAGCGGTCGGGCTCAGTCCGGGGACTGCCGCGGTGGCCACAGCTGCCAGTTCGATTGGTTCTCTTCTCACGGTTCCACGGTAGATTGAGCGGCGTCCAAGACAACGATGTGTCGCGGCGAGTCTCCAGATCCGACCAAATATGGGCGCCGGGAAGCCGGAGGCGCCGCCCTCTCCGGGCCTGCCGGCGACCCTGCCGAAATGTAAATTGTCAGTGCGAATCAGTACGGTGGATACATGAGTCATGCGGAGGCCGCTGCGCCGGCTGGTCAAACGGCGGGCACGATCCCGGAAAATCGCGTGCGGGCAGGAGAACTGCCCGCCAACCACCTGTTCGACACCGTGCTCCCGGTCCGGCCCGCCATGGTCAACAGGGAGTCTGTCGAGCGGATGCGGCCGGGCCTGGTACAGGAGTTCCTGGCCGCCGGAACCGCCAAGGCGATGATCCTGTCCGGCCGGCATGCGCTGGTGGACGGGGACGCCTTGGTCCTGGCAGAGGCCACCCCGTTGCTGGAGCGGCTTGAGGGTCTGGCTTCCGCGCCGGCACACATCATCTATCTCGGCACGGCACTCGGCTCCGACGATCTTCCCGTCGGGACCAGGCTCCTGCTCTTCATCCTGCCGGAGCCGGTGGAGCCAGGGCCGGCCGGCCTGCCTGCCCGGGCCACCTGGGAAGGCTTCCGGGACGTCGCCGCGCAGCTGGATCCGACGCACACGGCGCTGTTCGTTGAAGCCAGTGCCATTGCCAACTGGCACGCCACCCACACCCACTGTCCCCGGTGCGGCACCGTCACCAACGTGGAGGCCGGCGGATGGGTCCGGCGGTGTCCGGCTGACAATTCCGAACATTACCCGCGCACGGACCCGGCCATCATTGTCACGGTGGTTGGCCCGGACGGCCGCATCCTGCTCGGCGGCGGCGGTCCGCTGGATGCCAAGAACTACTCCACCCTGGCCGGATTCGTCGAGCCCGGAGAGTCGCTCGAACAGGCCGTGGTCCGGGAGATCCACGAGGAAGTGGGTGTCCGGGTCAAGGCCTGCCAGTACCTCGGCTCCCAGTCGTGGCCGTTCCCGGCATCCCTCATGCTCGGCTTTACCGCCGTCACCGAGGACACAGAGGCAAAGCCCGACGGCGTCGAGGTCACCAGGGCGCGCTGGTTCAGCCGGGAGGAACTCCAGGAAGCCGTGCTCAGCGGCGAGATTGTCATCTCCACCCGGCTCTCCATCGCACGGTCCCTAATCGAACACTGGTACGGCGGCGTGATCCAGGACCGTCCGGCCGACGACTAGCCGGCACGCAGGCCGGCCACATACCTGCCGTCGACGCCTCCACGGCCGAGCGGCCCATCCACCCACGCACAGCAAGCAGCAAGAAGTGACGACAGAAATTCCTGATGGCAATTCCTCCCTCGAGGACCGGATCCTTGGCGGCCTCGACGCGGAGCAGCGGGAAGTGGCCACCACCCTGACCGGCCCGCTCTGCGTGCTCGCCGGAGCCGGGACCGGCAAGACGCGTGCCATCACCCACAGGATCGCCTACGGCGTGCACTCGGGTGTTTACAGCCCGCAGCGGCTGCTGGCAGTCACGTTCACGGCGCGCGCCGCAGCGGAAATGCGCAGCCGGCTCCGCGATCTCGGAGCCGGGAATGTCCAGGCCAGGACCTTCCACGCGGCCGCGCTGCGGCAGCTGCAGTTTTTCTGGCCGCAGGCGGTGGGCGGGGCCCTGCCCAACCTGCTGGACCACAAGGCGCAGATGATCGCCGAGGCCGCACGCCGGCTTCGGCTGAGCACCGACCGTGCCTCCATCAGGGACCTGGCGTCCGAAATCGAGTGGGCCAAGGTGTCCATGCTCACGCCGGCCAACTACCTCGAGAACGCCCAGGACAGGGGCGCCCCGGGAGGCTTCGACCTCACGGCCGTCGCCCGGGTCTTCCAGGCCTACGAGGACGTCAAGACCGACCGCAACGTCATCGACTTCGAGGACGTCCTCCTGATCACCGTCGGCATTCTGCAGGAGGATCCGAAGGTGGCAGCAACGGTCCGGGAACAGTACCGGCACTTCGTGGTGGACGAATACCAGGACGTTTCCCCGCTGCAGCAGCGCCTTCTGGAGCTCTGGCTTGGCGGCCGCAACGAGCTGTGCGTGGTGGGTGACGCCAGCCAGACCATCTACTCGTTCACGGGAGCCTCCCCGAAGCACCTCCTCGGATTCAAGGCCCAGTACCCGGACGCGAACGTGGTCAAGCTGGTCCGGGACTACCGATCCACTCCCCAGGTGGTCAAGCTGGCCAACGACCTGCTGGCCTCGCGGCGGAGCGGCGGACCTGCGGCCGATGCTGCCTGGGCCGCGCCGCTGCAGCTCGTGGCCCAGCGGAACCCGGGCCCGCACCCGCAGTTCACAGAATGCACGGACGACGAAGCCGAGGCTGCCACGGTGGCCGGCAAGATCCGCACCCTTCTCGACGACGGCGTTCCGGCCAGCGAAATCGCCGTCCTGTTCCGTACCAACGGCCAGTCCGAGGCCTATGAGCAGGCTCTTGCATCGGCCGGCATCGGCTACCAGCTCCGCGGCGGTGAGCGGTTCTTCGCGCGCAAGGAGGTCCGCGACGCAATCCTCCAGCTCCGTGCTGCCACCCGCGCCGTATCCGAGTCCGAACCCCAGCCGCTGGGCCAGCTGGTGCGCGACATCGTTGCATCACTGGGTTATACGGACGCCGCGCCGCACAGCGGCGGTGCCCTGCGGGAGCGCTGGGAATCCCTGGCCGCGCTGGTGGCTCTGGCGGACGAACTCGCGCAGAACCGCGGGCCGCAGTTCGGCCTCGCGGACTTCGTCAACGAGCTCCAGGAGCGCTCTGTGGCCCAGCACGCACCGACCGTCCAGGGGGTGACGCTGGCGTCCCTGCACGCGGCGAAAGGCCTCGAGTGGGACGCTGTATTCCTCGTGGGGCTCAGCGAAGGGCTCATGCCCATCTCCTTCGCAGACACTCCTGCCGCCGTTGACGAGGAACGGCGGCTGCTCTATGTGGGCATCACGCGCGCCCGTGAGCACCTGTCCCTGTCATGGTCCACGGCAAGGACTCCCGGTGGGCGTGCCAACCGGAAGCCGTCCCGGTTTCTCGACGGTCTGCGCCCGGACTCGGTGGCCAGTTCAGCCGCCCGGGGGAGGGGAGCCACGCCGCGCCGCAAGGCGGCCGCCCCCGCTTCGTGCCGGGTCTGCGGCAGCATGCTGGCCAGCGGCGCCGAGCGGAAGGTGGGCCGCTGCAGCCAGTGTCCGCCAAGCTACGAAGAGCAGACGTTCAACGCCCTCCGTGAATGGCGCAAGGAGGTCGCGCAGTCCGCCGACGTCCCGGCCTTCGTGGTTTTCACCGACGCAACCCTCACCGCCATCGCCGAAGCGCGGCCGTCCTCCCTTGAGGAACTTGCCCGGCTCGCCGGCGTCGGCCCGTCCAAACTGGAGCGGTACGGCGAAGCAGTCCTCGCGGTGCTGACGGAAAGTAGCGCTGTCTAATGCCCGGAAAACAAGAGACCAGCACGCCCTTGACCACGCGTGACGGGGCTCCCGTCGAGGTCCGGCGCTCGGCCCGCCGCCGCCGTACAGTCGCTGCCTTCTGGGAGAACGGAACCGCCGTCGTCGCCATCCCCGCGCACTTCACCCGGGCCCAGGAGGCGGACTGGGTTCACCGGATGCTGGAGAAGCTCCGGACCCAGGGGGAGAAGCGGTCCAGCGGTGCGGGGCGCCGGCCTGCCTCGGACGCGGCGCTGGCCACGCACGCCGCACAGCTCTCGGCCAGGTACCTTGGCGGCAGGTCTGCCCCTACGTCGGTCCGGTGGGTCAGCAACCAGAACTCCCGCTGGGGTTCGGCCACCCCCGCCGACGGCTCCATTCGGCTTTCCGACAAACTCCGCCCCATGCCGCAGTGGGTTATCGACTATGTGCTGCTGCATGAACTGGCGCACCTGCTGGTGGCCGGGCACAACGCGGCGTTCTGGAAACTGCTGGAGGCATACCCCGAAACGGAACGTGCCAAGGCTTTCCTGGAGGGCGTCTCGTTTGCCACCTCGCGCGGCATGACGGCCGGCGAAGCGGGTGAATCAGAAGACGCCGACTGAAACAGAAGAGGCCGACGCCGGGCAGTTGCCTTTCGACGTCGGCCTCTAATCCCCAACCGCGCCCTAACCTCGCAAGCTCGGCCAGGGAACCCTGCGGTCGTGGGCCCAAGCTCAACCACGGATCATATGGTTAGTTCTTCGGAGCCCCGCCCTCGTTACCGTCGTTCCTAGCGTCGTCGCTGTCGGTCTTTCCGCCGTCGCCCTCGCCCTCTGCGCCGCTGTCGGCCGGGATGTCGAAGCCGCCGTTCAGCAGCTTCTGGAGGGCGTCGTCCACTTCGCTGTCACTGGCCTCGGCCAGCTTGCGGCGTTCGCTGAACCCCTTGGGATCGTCAAGATCCTCGGCGGTGGGAAGCAGGTCCGGATGCTTCCAGATGGCGTCCCTGCCGTCGATGCCGCGTTCTGCCTTGAGCGATGCCCACAGCGTGGCGGCTTCACGGAGGCGGCGGGGGCGCAGCTCCAGCCCGACCAGGGAAGCGAACGCGTGTTCCGCAGGACCGCCGGTGGCCCGGCGGCGGCGGACGGTTTCGCGGAGCGCGGCGGCGGAAGGGAGGACCTTCTCCGTTGCGGCAGCGGTGAGCTCGTCCACCCAGCCCTCGACGAGGGCCAGCGCGGTTTCCAGCTTCTGCAGGGCGAGGTCCTGTTCAGGCGTGCGCTGCGGCATGAAGACACCCTGCTGCAGGGCCTCCTGGATTCCCTCCGGATTGCTGGGGTCAAGGTCGCGGGCCAGTTCCTCAATCCGCGACGTGTCAATGTGGATGCCCCGGGCATAGGCCTCAATGGCACCCAGCAGGTGCCCGCGCAGCCACGGCACCTGGACGAACAGGCGGGCATGCGCGGCCTCGCGGACTGCGAGGAAGAGCCGGATGTCGTTTTCGGGCAGGCTGAGCCCCTCACCGAACTTCGCCACATTGCTGGGAAGAAGCGCCATCTCCAGATCGGCCAGCGGAACACCGATGTCCGTGGAGCTGACCACATCGGTGGAGAGTGCGCCGATGGCCTGGCCCAGCTGCATGCCGAAGATGGCGCCGCCCACGTTCTGCAGCATGGACGAGGCACCGCCCATCATGGACTTCATCTCCTCCGGCATCTGTTCCGTCATGGCGGTGGACAGGGCATTGGCCACACTGTTGGCCACCGGTTCCGTCAGCCGCTTCCAGGTGCCGAGGGTCTCCTCCACCCATTCGGCCCGGGACCAGGCCTTGCCAATGAGTCCGGTGGCCGGCAGGTCCGTGACCTGGTCAAGCCACAGTTCGGCAAGCCGCAGGGCTTCGTCCACTTCGCGTGACTGCGCGGACGTGACCGAGGGGTCGGCGCTGCCGGCGGCGACGCGGCGGGCGTTGTCATGGGCGAGCTTCCAGTTGACGGGGCCCTCGGAGGGCGCGCTCATCATGGCCTGGACCTGGGAGAACATCTGGGCGAGCAGGTTGGGATCGTTCGGGAGCCCGGCGGCCTTGGCCAGTTCTGCGGGGTCGATGTCGCCCAGGCCCTTGCCGCCCATGAGGTTTTGCAGCATCTCCGCCAGCGGATCCTTCGGATTTTCGTCGCCGTTGGACGGATTGAGTGGATTGGAGGTCATGATCCCGCCGATCGTCGGTGTGACTATTAATCAACTTCACGCTACCCCGTGCGGAAGGGGCTGTCTGCCGAAAGCAGGCACTTTCGCTGTAGGCAAAGAGCTAACGGCAGGCCGGGACGCGTAGTGTTGGAAGTCGGAACGAATGAAGGCTGCGCCCGGCTATCCGCCGGGGCTGCGGCCGCGGTGCAGCGCTGAACGACGCGGTGCGGAGAGGTCCTTCAGTGACGATTACCAAGGGCGGCCAGCCCGCAGAGGAATCCCCGGCGGCCGCCGGCGGCGGGAATCCCGATGGAACCGGAGAGGCCCGCAGGTCCCGGCGTGCCCGGGGCCGGGATCCGCGCATTTCCGCCATGACGCTGTCCGGGCTCCTCGCGCTCGGGCTGGGCGTGACGGCCGCTGTCCTGCCCGTCCCCTACGTGGTGGAATCGCCCGGCCCCACGTTCAACACGCTGGGCACGGAAAACTCGAAGCCCGTCATCAGCATTTCCGGCCGCGAGACATTCCCGGCCAAGGGGAACCTGGATCTCACCACGGTGTATGTCGACGGCGGCCCCAACGGTCCCGTCAGTGTCTTTGAGGCGTTCTCGGCGTGGCTTGACGGGTCGAAGGCGGTCTACCCGGAGGAGCTGATCTTCCCGACCGGCGTGACCAGGGAGGAGTCGCAGCAGGAGAGTGCCGTGGCCATGGCCACGTCGCAGGAAAACGCCGTGGCGGCGGCCCTGAAGGGGCTCGAGATTCCCTTCGGGCAAAAACTCGAAGTGGCGGACCTGTCCGAGGGCTCGGCCGCGCAGGGGAAGCTGCAGAAAGGTGACGTCTTCACCTCGATCAACGCCAAACCCGTCACGTCACTGCAGGTGATCCAGGACGAACTGGCCGCCGGAAAGGGCAAGCCCGCCGTCGTCGTCGTAAGCCGTGACGGCAAGCCGGTGACCGAAACGGTGACGCCGGCCAAGAACCCGTCCGGACGGTACATCCTGGGCGTCCTGCTGCAGTACCGCTTCACGTTCCCGTTCGAGACGAAGATTTCCCTGGACAAGGTGGGCGGCCCGAGCGCCGGAATGATGTTTGCGCTGGGGATCATGGACACCCTGACCCCCGGCGACCTCACTGGCGGAAAACACATCGCCGGAACCGGGACCATCAGCCCGGACGGCGTGGTGGGCCCGATTGGCGGCATCGCGGTGAAGATGCACGGTGCCCGGGCCGAGGGCGCCACGATGTTCCTGGCCCCGGCTGCCAACTGTGCCGAGGTGGTGGGCCACATCCCGGACGGACTGCAGGTGGTGAAAGTGGAGAACCTGGACGAGGCGAAGTCCGCCGTGGAACTGGCCGCCAAGGGCGGCGACACGTCGGGACTTCCGGCGTGCACCAACAACTAGACTAAATGCAGGAACTAAGGCTCCGGTCTGCTCGTGGCACTAATTGACAGCCGGTGCCGGCGCTATGCCTGCCCTCCACTGAAAACTTAAAATTTAAATACCAGCAACTGACCAAAGCTATGAGGTACGAGTTTGTCCCGTCCTGCCAGCCCCACCCCGCCCGGAAAACTCCAGACAAGGCGCGGTGCTTTGACGCCCACGCTCATTGTCGTTGCCCTGGTTGTTGTCGGGTTCATCTTCTTCGCCAACGTGTGGACGGACGTCCTGTGGTACCAGCAGCTTGGTTACTTCGAGGTGTTCCTGACCGAGAACCTGGCACGGATCGGCATCTTTGCCGCCGGCTTTCTCATCATGTTCGCGGCCGTGTTCTATGCGATCCGCATCGCCTACCGCGCCCGGCCGGTCTACGCGCCGGACTCGGAAATCCGGGATAACCTCAACCGCTACCAGGCTCAGCTGGAACCGGTGCGGCGGGTAGTCATGATCGGGCTGCCCGTGCTGTTCGGACTCTTCGCAGGCAGCGCCGCCTCCAGCCAGTGGCAGAAGGTGATGCTGTTCTTCAACCAGGAGTCCTTCGGCCAGAACGATCCCGAGTTCGGACTCGACATCGGCTTCTACCTCATGACGCTGCCGTTCCTCGGCTTTGTCACCGGTTTCCTGATCAGCGTGGCAATCGTGGCCGGCATCGCGGGCATCCTCACGCACTACCTCTACGGCAGCATCAGGATCATGGAACGGGGCATCTTCACCAGCCGCGCCGCACAGATCCACCTCGCCGTCACCGGCGCCTCGTTCCTGATCCTGCTGGGCATCAACTTCTGGCTGGACCGCTACTCCGCGCTGCAGAACAGCGGGGGCCGCTGGGCCGGCGCGCTGTACACCGACGTCAACGCCGTCATTCCCACGAAGGCGATCCTGGCTGTGGCGGCGGCCCTCGTCGCCATCCTTTTCATCGTCGCGGCCGTCATCGGCAAGTGGCGGCTTCCGGTCATCGGCACCGCGATGCTGGTCATTACCTCCATTCTGGCCGGCGGCGTCTACCCGTGGGTCATCCAGCAGTTCCAGGTCCGTCCGTCGGAGCAGACCCTGGAGCGGAAGTACATCGAGCGCAACATCGGCATGACCCGCGCAGCCTACGGCCTGGACCAGGTCAAGGTGGAGCGGTATAACGCCACCACCACCACGACCGCCGGCGCCCTGGCCCCGGACGCGCAGACCACTGCCAACATCCGCCTCCTGGATCCGAACCTGATCTCGGACGCCTTCTCCCAGCTGGAGCAGTTCCGCCCCTACTACCAGTTCCCCAAGGCCCTCAACGTTGACCGGTACATGGTGGACGGCAAGGTGCAGGACACCGTCATCGCGGTGCGGGAGCTGAACCCGGACGGCCTCAGCGCTGACCAGCAGTCCTGGCTGAACCGCCACATTGTCTACACACACGGCTACGGTGTTGTGGCCGCGAAGGGCAACAAGTTCACGGCCGACGGAAAGCCGGAATTCCTCCAGTCGGGCATCCCCACCACCGGCGTCCTCGGCAACGACGAGACCTACGAACCCCGGATCTACTTCGGCGAGGATTCCCCGGAGTACTCGATTGTGGGCGCCCCGGAAGGTGCGCCGCACCGTGAACAGGACCGCCCGGCGTCGGAAGGCGGCGGTGAAACGCAGTACACGTTCACCGGCAACGGCGGCCCGAACGTTGGCAGCTTCTTCAACAAGGTCCTCTACTCGATCAAGTTCCAGTCCTCGGACCTGCTGCTGTCCGACGGTGTGAACGAGGCCTCCCAGATCCTGTACGAACGCAACCCGCGGGAACGCGTCCAGAAGGTGGCCCCTTACCTGACGGTCGACGGCAACGCCTACCCGGCCGTTGTTGACGGCCGGGTCAAGTGGATCGTGGACGGCTACACCACCAGCCAGTACTACCCGTACTCGCAGCAGGAGCAGCTCTCCGAGGCCACCACGGACTCGCAGACCACCGCCGGACGCAACGTGGCACTGCCCAACAGCTCCGTGAACTACATCCGCAACTCGGTCAAAGCCACCGTTGATGCCTACGACGGCTCGGTCACGCTGTACGCCTGGGACGACCAGGATCCGCTGCTGAAGGCCTGGCAGAAGGTCTTCCCGACCTCACTGAAGCCCTACTCCGAGATGTCCGCCGCGGTCATGAGCCACGTCCGCTACCCAGAGGACCTGTTCAAGGTGCAGCGTGAGCTCCTGGGCCGCTACCACGTGACGGACCCCGTGAGCTTCTACAAGAACGACGACGCGTGGAGCGTTCCGAACGATCCCACCGTTTCGCAGGAGGTCAAGCAGCCGCCGTTCTACATGTCTCTGCAGATGCCCGACCAGAAGGCTCCCGCGTTCCAGCTGACGTCGTCCTACATTCCGCAGGTCGTGGACGGCAATGCCCGGAACGTCCTCTACGGATTCCTCGCCGCCGATTCCGACGCGGGTTCCAAGAAGGGCGTGAAGGCGGAGAGCTACGGACAGCTGCGGCTCCTGCAGGTCCCGCCGGAATCCCAGGTGCCCGGCCCCGGCCAGGCGCAGAACAAGTTCAACTCGGATCCCACGGTCTCCCAGGCCCTGAACCTGCTGCGCCAGGGTGCCTCGGATGTGCTCAACGGCAACCTGCTGACGCTTCCCGCCGGCCGCGGCATGCTCTACATCCAGCCGGTGTACCTCCGGTCCACGGGCGAGACGTCCTACCCGACGCTGCAGCGGGTGCTCGTGGCGTTCGGTGACAAGATCGGCTTCGCGCCCACTCTTGATGAGGCCCTCAACCAGCTGTTCGGCGGCCGGTCTGGCGCTCAGGCGGGGGACGCGTCCAATGGCAAGACGCCGGCGCCTCCGGGCGGCAGCGGGACCACGCCGCCGCCAACCGGCACGGCCGATGCCCGGGCAGCGCTGAAGGCAGCCCTGGACGAAGCCAACGCCGCAATCAAGGCCGGCCAGGAGGCTCTGGCGAAGGGTGACTTCGCTGCGTACGGCGACCAGCAGAAGAAACTGTCGGACGCGCTGAAGAAGGCGCTCGATGCAGAGGCAAGGATTGCCGGCACCGGAACGGCCAGCAGCCAGACGTCGCCGTCAGCAACACCGACGCCCACGCCCAGCAGCTGACACATCCAGCAGCTGACACGCCCAGCAACTGATCCTTGCTGGCGCAGTGAAAGGCCGGCCCTCCCGCGACGGGGAGGGCCGGCCTTTCGCATGCGGGCAACACGTCCGGGGGGCCGAGACGCAGATCACGTCGTTTGGATTTGGCCTCCTGTTCACCGGCCGGTAGAGTAGTTCTTGCGACGCGGGGTGGAGCAGTTCGGTAGCTCGCTGGGCTCATAACCCAGAGGTCACAGGTTCAAATCCTGTCCCCGCAACTGAGGAAAAACCCGGATCACCGTTTGGTGGTCCGGGTTTTTTTGCTGTTCCGGATTCTTTCGTGCCGGTTTTTTGGGGGCCAGCCCGGGAGGCTTTGCTGCGTGGGGCAGTGCACGGGCCCGGAGGACCCCGGTGGTCAAAGCTGCCGGGAAAGTAGGGTAATGTTAACCGAGCGACGCGGGGTGGAGCAGTTCGGTAGCTCGCTGGGCTCATAACCCAGAGGTCACAGGTTCAAATCCTGTCCCCGCAACCAGAAGGGAAAGCCCTGATCACAGTGTGGTCGGGGCTTTCTGCATTACCGGAGCATTTGTTCATGTGCTCGGGGTTCCTAGTATTCTCTATTCGCAGGGCCCGGAATTCCTGGCCGGCGCAGGGCGCCCACACTGGTCAGTCATTCTCGAGAGGAATGTGTAGCTCGATGTCCACAACGAAGAACAAGTCCGGCACTGCCAGGGGCAAGCGCGCCAGGCTGTACTGGGCAGTGCCTGCGGCGCTCGTGGCCCTGGTGCTGGTGGTGCTCCTCGCAAAGTGGATCACCGGCCTGCCCGCCGTCCGCGATTTCATTGCGGACTACCCGGGGCATTCCGAGCTTCCGGCGGGCGCCCCCGTCGGTTTCCCCGCGTGGCTTGCCTGGCAGCATTTCCTGAACGCGTTCTTCCTGCTGCTCATCATCCGTACGGGCTGGCAGGTCCGCACCACCACCCGTCCCGCCGGCTACTGGACCCGCAACAACAAGGGGCTCATCAAGACCCGGACGGCGCCCACCGAGATCAGCCTGGAACTCTGGTTCCACCTGACCCTGGATGCGCTGTGGATCCTGAACGGGCTCGTGTTTGTGATCCTGCTCTTCGCCACCGGCCAATGGATGCGGATCATCCCCACGTCCTGGGATGTTTTCCCGAACGCGGTGTCTGCCAGCCTGCAGTACGCCTCGCTGACCTGGCCCACCGAGAACGGCTGGGTCAACTACAACGCCCTGCAGTTGCTGACCTATTTCGTCACGGTGTTCATCGCGGCTCCGCTGGCCTTCATCACGGGCCTGCGCATGTCCGCCGCGTGGCCCAAGAAGGCCGCCGGGCTGAACAAGGCCTTCCCGATCGAGGCCGCCCGCGCCGTGCACTTCCCGGTAATGATCTACTTCGTTGCCTTCATCGTGGTGCACGTCTTCCTGGTCCTGGCCACGGGGGCGCTCCGCAATCTCAACCACATGTACGGCGTGCGCGACGACGTCAGCTGGGTCGGGTTCTGGTTCTTCCTGGCGTCAGTGGCTGTCATGGTCGCAGCATGGTTCCTGGCCCGGCCGCTGTTCCTGCGCCCCATCGCGTCCCTCATGGGCAAGGTCACCAGCCGCTAGCCCGCGGGGGCCTAGGCCAGGTTGCCACTCAGCCGTCCTTGAGCCGCTGGTAGGTCTCCAGCGCCCGTTCCCGGGACTCCTGCAGGCCCACCAGGGGCTCGGGGTAGCCGGGAGCTGCCGCCGGGTTCTTCCACGGCTCGTGCACGCTCCGGTCGTCCAGGTCCGCCAGTTCCGGCAGGTATCCGCGAAGGTAACTGCCTTCGGCGTCGAACTTCTTGCTTTGCGTCACCGGGTTGAAAATGCGGAAGTACGGCGACGCGTCCGCGCCAGAGCCCGCCACCCACTGCCAGTTGGCGGGGTTGTTCGCCGCGTCCGCGTCAACGAGGGTGTCCCAGAACCAGGCCTCGCCCACCCGCCAGTCCGCCAGCATGTTCTTGACCAGGAACGAGGCCGCTGCCATGCGGACCCTGTTGTGCATCCAGCCGGTCTGCCATAGCTGCCGCATGCCTGCGTCCACCAGGGGATAGCCGGTGCGACCCTGCTGCCAGGCTTCCAGTTCAGCGTCCGACGGCGTTTGCCAGGCAAAGTGGTCGAACTCCCGGCGGTAGTTTTGCGTGGCCAGGTCCGGGTTTTCGTACAGCAGGTGCCAGCAGAATTCGCGCCAGCCCAGCTCGCTCCGGAAGATCCCGACGTCGGCCGGTGCGTGCCGCGGGAAGCGCTCCCGGAGGGAATGCCAGACCCGGAAGGGACTGATCTCGCCGAAGCGGAGGTGCGGGGAGAGGCGGCTGGTGCCTTCCACTCCCGGCAGGTCCCGGCCCTTGGCGTAATCTTCCACGGGCCCGTCCAGGAATTCTTCCAGCCGTTCATGGGCGCCGTCCTCGCCCGGAGTCCAGGTGGCGGCAAGGCCGCCGCTCCAGTCCGGGTGCCGGGGGAGGAGCCCCCAGTCGTCCAGGTGGTCGCCGGCCAGCGGGCGGCCGGAGGGGCCGGCTGCGCGCTGGGGCAGGTGGCGCGGCGGCCCGGCCGGAAGCCGCGGTTCGGTTCCAGCCTGGCAGGAGCGCCAGAACGGCGTGAACACCTTGTACGGTCCGCCCGAGCCCGTGCGCACCGTCCACGGCTCGAAGAGCAGGTTTGCCTGGAAGCTCGCGGCCTCGATGCCCTGCCCGGCAGCCCATTCCTTGATGCCGGCGTCGATGCTTCGCTCCGGCTGGCCATAGCGCCGGTTCCAGAACACTCTCGTGGCGCCGGTCTCCGCGACGAGGCCGTTGATGACGGCAGCGGCGGCGCCTCGGAGCAGCAGCAGGCGTGACCCGTGCGCCTCGAGGCTGGCGGCGAGGGCGGACAGCGAGTGGTGGAGCCACCACTTGGCTGCGGCACCCAGAGGGCGGATGCCGGGGGAGACCTCGTCGAGGATGTAGACCACCGTCAGCGGGTCCGGGAGGGCGGCCGCGGCGGCGAGGGCGGGGTTGTCGTCGAGGCGCAGGTCGTCCCGGAGCCAGACAATGGTGGAGGCCATGGTTTCACGCTACACGTCCGGCAGGAGGCACATGCCGGAGACGGCGGAGGCCGGGACCCGCGCGGGTCCCGGCCTCTGCCGGTGGCGCTAAAGGCGCCTCAGGTTAGGTGCGTGCCTACAGCTTGTCGAAGTCCGCCTCGTCTACGGTGGTTGAGGATGCGGACCCCGCGGTGCCGCCTGCCCCGATGGCGGGCTTGGCGTTGCCTGACTTGAGTGCCGCAAGCCGGGCCTCGATCTCGGTCTGCTCGCCGAGGTCCTCCAGCTGGTTGAACTGGGCGTCGAGGCTCGAAGCGGCGAGCTCCTGCTGGCCGCGGACCTTGGCCTCTTCGCGCCGGATCTTCTCTTCGAAGCGGCCCACCTCGCTGGTGGGATCCAGGATGTCGATGCTGCGCAGAGCGTCGTGGACCTGGGACTGCGCGGCTGCGGTCTTGGAGCGGGCCACCAGTTCGTTCCGCTTGCTGGTCAGCTGGTTCAGCTTGTTCTTCATCTGGTCCAGGCCGGTCTTGAGGCGGTCCACCACCTCGGTCTGGGAAGCGATGTTGGGTTCGGCGGCGCGGGCTTCGTTTTCCGAGGAAATCTGGCGCTGCAGTGCCACCTTGGCCAGGTTGTCGAACTTCTGGGCGTCGGCAGCGTTGCCGGCACTGCGGAACTCATCGGCTTTGCGGGACGCTGCGAGGGCCTTGTTCCCCCAGTCCTGCGCGTTCTTGATGTCCTCGTTGTAGTCGTCCTGGAGCATGCGCAGGTTACCGATGGTCTGGGCCACCGCGGATTCGGCTTCGGCAATGTTGTTGGTGTAGTCCCGGACCATCTGGTCCAGCATCTTCTGCGGATCTTCGGCCTGGTCCAGCAAGGCGTTGATGTTTGCCTTCGCCAGCTGCGCCATGCGGCCGAAAATGGACTGCTTAACCATGGTGTTACCTTTCGTCCTGCTCCGTATATGCCACTGATTCCAGTGAACACTTGATGTACCGCTTCTACCCGCCGTCCCCGCTTTACGGGCCGGCGCCTAGTCTTTCCGGGCTAGAAGTCGCCTCCGCCGCCGAAGTCGCCTCCCCAGTCCCCGCCGCCGGAGTCGCCGCCGAAGCCGCCGGAGTCACCGCCCCAGCCACCGCCGTCGCTGTGTCCGCCGCCCCAGCCGACGCCGCTGCCGCCGTTGAGGATGGAGTTGATGAGGATGCCGCCGAGGATGGCCCCGCCCAGGCCGCCGCCTCCGCCGCCGAACATGCCGCCGCGGCCGTAACCCTGGCCGTACCCCTGGTTCGCGTAACCGAAGCTGTCCACGTCGGACTGGGCCACCTGGGCCGCCTGGGCCGCCAGCGCATGGGCCTGCTGGGCATACGTCAGCGCGGTCACGGGATCGTTCCGGGAGATGGAGAGGGCGTAATCGAGGTTGCGCTGTGCCTCGGCGAGCCGCGTCCGGGCCTCGGTGCCCACGCCGCCGCGCCGGGCGGTGATGTAATCCGACGTGGCGCTGATCTGCGCCTGGGCAGACATGATGGTCTGCTGCAGCGACGCCTGCGCCCTGCGTGCCTGCTCCTGCTGGTTTCGGATCCCGCCCAGCGCCTGGTCAAGGGCACGGTGCGCCGATTCGACCCGCTCCAAGGTGGCGATGGGGTCAATCTTGCCGCTCTGGATTTCGCCCTTCACGCGGGCGAGAGCTGCTTCAACGCCGGCCACTGGTCCCTCGAGCTCCGGGTGGGCGCCGGACTGGATCATGGCCCGCGCCTGGGCAAGATCCTGGGAGGTGTCCACAACAGCGGACTCCAGTCCCTGCCGGGCCGCGTCGAGGTTTCCGGCGACCTTGGAGATTGCGTCCAGCAGCACATTCGTCTGGTGCAGGCTCTCCTCCGACGCGCGGACGGCGACAGCGGCAAGGCTGCCTTCTCCGGCAGCGAGCTTTTCGCGCGCCGTGGCACTGGCATTCTGCACGAAGGCCAGCCGCTCCTTGGCCTGGGTGATGTTGTCCGAGATCTGCGTCAGGGCAGTATCGGCATACTTGCCGCGCAGTTCAGCCAGGGTGTGGTCCGCCTGGGCGATCTTGGCGTCGGCCGCCGCGGCGCCGGTGTCCACCGCCGCGAGGGCCTGCGGCGCGTTTTTCTCGAGTTCGCGCAGCGAGTCGAAGTCCGCCTTCTGCTCCTGCAGTGATGCGAGCGCGGCTTCCGACCTCCGGATGATTTCGCCGAGCCAGCTGCGCTGCTGTTCTTCGGTGTCGGGGATGTGGTCGTCCAGCTGCTGCTGCAGCTTGAACGACTCGGACATGTGCGCCTTCGCCTCCTCGAGCGCCCTGGTGAAGTTGCCCACGGCCGCTTCCCCGTACTGCGCCTCGGCGAAGCCAAGTTCCTGCTCGCTCGACTTGATCGCGTCGTCTGCCTCAATCAGCAGGGAACCGCTCTTCCTGCGGAGGTCCTCGATGCTCATGCCGGCCAGGGGATCAAGTTCGGCCCCCTGCGGTCCATGGCCTGCCCCGGAGGCTTGAGCGGCTTTCTTGCGCCGGTTGCGCAGGTAAAGGTACGTGCCCGCGCCGCCGGCGGCCACCACACCGGCGCCTACGAGGACGGCCGTGCCCGCGCCGGCACCCGACGGAACGTTGCCGCTGCCGCCACCCGCGGCGTCGCCCACCGCGGCGGCTGTGTCGATGGCAGCCTGCGCGTAGTCACCGGCACGGAGTTGCGGGTCGACGGCGCTCTTGACGATTGTGTCGCGCTGGGCGTCGGTGATCTTGCTGCCCCTAGGCTTGCTCAGCTGGTACTGCCGGGCATCGGTGGCAACCGTCAGCAGCATTGCATTCGCGCCGAGGTTTGCCTTGTCGGCGACATCAGCCGCCCAGGCCACACGGTCAGCGGGATTCTCAAACTTCTTCACGTAGACCACGTGCAGGGTCATGGCGTGGTCGGTCCCGAGCTTCTTGATGGCCTCTTCTACGTCGGCCTTCCGGCCGCCGAGTACGCCGGACTTGTCCACAATCTTCGTAACCGGATCGAGCGTGACCGGATCTTCAGCCCAGGCTGCTGTGGCCGGAACCGCCAGCATCCCTGTCAGGCCGATCACGGCGAGAACACGTTTCAACATTGACCGCATGGCAACCCTTCAGCACGCCGCGGCTGGTTCGGGACGAACAGCCGTCACAGAATGCAGCAGCGCCCCCACGCCGGGTGTAAAGCCGCAGGTCGCTGTGGCAATCCTTCTTGATTCTATGGTGCACCAGAGGGACCGTCCACGGCGGGGAATATGCCACCAGCGAAAAGCGCTGAAGACTCTGGTGGCGGGCCTGAAGACTGGCAATAGCGTCATCACGGAGGGCGTTCAGGAACCTCCCAGCAAACGTCCGAATTAGTTTCAGTCCGATCGTCCATAGTTAATACAGACGCGGATGAAAGGAAGTCCAATGACTGAGCACCCAGTACCGGGCGCAGCACCTGAGAACCGGGATCCTTCAGGGCGCCCTGTAGATCCGACCCCTCGGCCTGGGCCCGGCGAGGGTGTCCAGCCTGCTGCCCACGAGGCTTCGCCGCAGGACGCCGATTACCGCACCGCCGGCGGTTCCGAGAACCCCACGATGCGCATTGACTCGGGCAGCAACCCAACGACGCCGCTGGAGCGGCTTACGCACAACACCGAGCAGCAGCCGCACAACACGGAGCAGCAGCAACGTTCCGGCGGCCCGCATCCCGAGTATCCGCAGCACGCTCCCTTCTTCGGCCAGCAGTCGGGAGCGGCCGGGCAGCCGACAGGTCCCCAGCACAACCCGTACTCCCAGCACAGCAGTCATTCCGCCTTCCAGGACAACCGCAGCCAGCCCAAGCGCAAGGCGACGTTCGGCGTCGGCACCCTGGTGGCCAGCATCCTGGCCGCCGGCCTCGTGGGCGGCGGAGTCGCGACCGTCGGCGCCGGTAACCTTTTCGACGGCGGCGGCACAGCGCCCGTCGTCAGCTCCGGCAGCCAGCCCGGCACGGTCATCGTCAACAACCAAGACTCCGTCAACGCCATCACGGCGGCCGCTGTCAAGGCGTCGCCGAGCGTCGTCACCATCAAAGCCACCAGCAGCGGCGAGGGCGGCACAGGCTCCGGCATCATCATCGACGACCAGGGCCATATCCTCACCAACACCCACGTGGTCACGCTGGACGGCACCGCCGCCAATGCGGAGATCGAAATCCGCACGAACGACGGCCGCGTGCTCAGCGCCAAGATCGTGGGCACCGACCCGCTTTCGGACCTTGCCGTCATCAAGGTGGACAAGCCCGACGGCCTCACGCCGGCAACCCTTGGTGACTCCAGCAAGCTGAACGTCGGGGACACGGCTGTGGCCATCGGTTCACCGCTCGGACTCACCGGCACCGTGACGGACGGCATTGTCTCCACCCTGAACAGGACCATCAGCGTGGCGTCCTCGGCTGCGCCCAAGGGCGGCGCCGATAACTCCCAGGGCGGCGACCAGGGCTTCGAGTTCGCTCCTCCCGGCCAGGGGCAGGGCCAGAGCTCGGCGAACAAGGGCTCGATTTCCATCAACGTCATCCAGACGGACGCTGCCATCAACCCAGGCAACTCCGGCGGCGCCCTGGTGAACAACAAGGGCGAAGTGATCGGCGTCAACGTGGCAATCGCCTCCGCGGGCGGCAGCTCAGCAGCCGGCGGAACAGGCAACATCGGCGTCGGTTTCAGCATCCCGATCAACCATGCCAAGCGCGTGGCCAACGAAATCATCGACAACGGCAAGGCCACGCACGGCCAGCTTGGCGTGAGCGTGCAGGAGAAATCAGCATCATCGTCCGGCTTCTCGACCGGAGCCGACGTGGCCTCGGTGGAGCAGGGCTCGGCGGCAGCCAAGGCCGGGATCAAAGTGGGCGATGTGGTGACCCGTTTCAACGACCGGGCTATCAGTGACCCCAACCAGCTGACCGCGGCCGTCCGTGAACAGCCATCCGGCGCTTCGGTGAAGATCACGGTTCTGCGCAACGGCCGCGAGCAGCAGCTGGACGTGACGCTGGGTGCCGCCGCAGAACAGTAGACAGAGACAATAGCGCACGCGCTGCAGCACGGCGGGCCGCATTCCCTGAGTTTCAGGGGCGGCCCGCCGTCGTTGTCCCTTCCTTTGACACAGGCGTTAACGGGACGTCATATGACAGACCCAATATGGTTAGCTAGGAGCTACCCGTATCCCGGGCGTTCCACGGCCATGACCCCACCCGGCTGGCTATCCACAAGCACGGAAGGCTGCTGTAAATACAGTGGAAGAGACATTGAAGATCGTCGTCCTGGTCAAGCATGTGCCGGACGCCCAGTTCGACCGGCACCTCAGCGGCGAGGGCCACACCACGGACCGCGACGAGAGCATCCTGTCTGAACTGGATGAGTACGCTCTGGAGGCCGCGCTGCAGCTCGCCGAAGCCCGCGGCGGCGCCAAGGCCGGCAACAAGGTAATCGCTTTGAGCATGGGACCGGCCGGTGCCGTCAACGCCATCAAGAAGTCCCTGCAGATTGGCGCCACTGAAGGCGTGCACCTCACCGACGCCGCACTCGCCGGCTCCGATGCAGCCGCCACCTCCCTGGCGCTCGCGGCCGCTGTCCGCCACCTCGGCGCGGACACCCCCGTGGACCTGGTGCTGACCGGCATGGCTTCCACCGACGGCGAGACCTCCCTGGTGCCCGCACAGCTCGCCGAGCGCCTGGGACTGCCGCAGGTCACCTTCGCTTCATCCCTGGAGGTCGACGGCGGACGTGTCACCGCACGCCGTGATGCGGACACCCACTCGGAGACGGTCGAGGCGCCCCTGCCGGCCGTGGTCTCCGTGACGGACCAGATCAACGAACCGCGCTACCCCAACTTCAAGGGCATCATCGCGGCCAAGCGCAAGAGCATCACCACCCTTTCCCTGGCCGACATCGGAGTGGATTCCTCCCAGGTGGGCCACGCCGGCTCCTGGACCCGCGTGACGGCGGCCGAGGAACGCCCGCCGCGCACTGCCGGCACCATCATCACGGACGAAGGCGACGCCGGCATCAAGCTGGTTGACTTCCTGGCCGCCCAGAAGCTGCTCTAAGAGGACTCCACAACATGGCAAACGTACTGGTATTCATTGACAACCCCGGGCAGGCTCTCAAGAAGAGCAGCCTGGAACTGCTGACCATCGCGCGCTCCCTCGGCGAAACTGCCGTAGCCGTCAACGGCGAACTGTCCGATGACGTCGCCGGCACCCTGGGCGCCTACGGTGCAGCAACCGTCTTCCGCCCGTCCGCGACGGACCTCGACGAGTACCTCGTCGCCCCGAAGGCCGCCTTCCTGACTGCCGTGGCGGACAAGTCCGGCGCCACCACCGTCCTGCTCGAGAACTCACCCGAGGGCAAGGAAATCGCAGCGCGGCTCGGCATCCGGCTGAGCGCCGGCGTCATCACCGACGTCGTCGCCGTCGACGCCGACGGCACCGCCCACAAGTCGGTGCTGGCCGGTTCGTACACCACGACGGCGAAGGCCACCACCCCCGTCACCGTGCTGTCCGTGAAGGCCAACACCGTGGACCCGGAGCCCGCCACGGCTCCCGGGCTGCCCGAAACCGTGACCGTGGACGCTCCTGCCGACGCAACCGCCGCCGCAGCACGCATCACCTCCCGCGAACAGAAGGTCGCCAGCGGCCGCCCGGACCTCACCGATGCCCGCATCGTGGTGGCCGGCGGACGCGGCCTCGACGGCGACTTCGGCCCCGTGGAGGAACTGGCGGACGCACTGGGCGCGGCTGTCGGTGCCTCCCGCGCGGCAACGGACGCCGGCTGGATCAGCCACGACGCACAGGTCGGCCAGACCGGCAAGACCGTCTCCCCGCAGCTGTACATTTCCGCCGGCATTTCCGGCGCCATCCAGCAGAAGGCGGGCATGCAGACCGCCAAGGTGATCGTCGCCGTGAACAAGGACGCGGAATCGCCCGTGTTCGAAATTGCGGACTTCGGCATCGTCGGCGACCTCTTCCAGGTGCTCCCGCAGGCAACTGAAGAGATCAAGAAGCGCAAGGGCTGAATCCTTGACCGCAAACGCTGCACCAGCGCAGAGCCCGTTCAATCCGGAACAGCACCGGATTGAGCGGGTGCTCTGTTTCTCAGCCCACCCCGACGACATCGATTTCGGCGCCGCCGGCACCATCGCCGCGTGGACGAAGGCCGGCGTCGAGGTCAGCTACTGCATCATGACTGACGGCGACGCCGGCGGCTTCGACCCTGCCCAGCGCGCCGAGATCATCGCGCTCCGGGCCGCAGAGCAGGAACGCGCCGCGGCCCTCGTCGGGGTCAAGGACATCCACTACCTGCACCAGCGGGATGGGTACCTTGAACCGAACCATGAGGTGATGCGCGGGGTGGTGAAGCTGATCCGGGAAGTCCGTCCCGACGTCGTGCTTTCCATGCATCCGGAACGCAACTGGAAGCGCATCCAGAAGAGCCATCCGGACCACCTGGCGGTGGGGGAGGCCGTGACCCGCGCCATCTACCCGGCCGTGGAAAACCCCTTCGCCTATCCCGACCTCGCCGAGGCCGGCCTCGAGGCCTACAAGGTTCCGTGGCTGTGGTTCTTTGCCGGGCCGGAGGAACGCGAGAACCACTATGTGGATGTCACGGAGCACGTGGAGAGCAAGCTAGAGGCGATCCACGTCCACGTCAGCCAGCACCCGGATACCGAGGCCATGGAGGCCAGGGTACGCCGCGGCATGCGGGAGTATGCCGAACGTGCCGGCCTGCCCGCGGGACGGAGCGCCGAGGCGTTCCACGTGGTCATGGTCAACGGCCCGGGGACCATCGCCGGCTTCTAGCCTGTTGTCCTAGCCTGCGGCAGAACTGAGCCGGGCAGCCGCGTAGACCTTGATTCCTTCCAGCAGGTAGGACGCGAGACCTGCGCGGCTGTTGTCGTAGAAGGCGGTGAACCGCGGATCCTCGACGTACATCCGGCCCAGGCCGACGTAGCTGTCCGCATCCGGCGTCCAGCTGACGCAGACCCACCGGTAGTGGCGCTCGACGGCGGCCTGCACCCGGGCGTCGTCCGCCGGCAGGCCGGCGTCCAGGCAGCGGGCCAGCTCCTCGTTGACCGACGCGGCCTCCGCCATGAACGCCTGCTTGTCGTCAGCGCTCAGCGCGGCGTGCCGTGCCTTGCTGTCTTCAACCGCGCGGTCGCCCCACCGCTGGCGTGCCTCCTCCTCGTAGGGGTTGGCATCAAAATCCCTAAAGATGTCCTCGCCTGACATGGTGTCTCCTTGCTGCAGTGCCGAAATGGTTGCCCCGACGGTCCTGGCCATCCGGTCCAGGCGGTCGCGCTCGGCCAGCAGCCACTTGCGGTGTACGCTCAGCGCATCCACCTGGTCGGCCTGGCCGTCCAGAACCTGGCCAATGGTTTCCAGCCCCAGGCCAAGTTCGCGGAGAAGCAGGATCCGCTGCAGGCGCAGCAGTTCGGGCTGCGTGTAGTAGCGGTAGCCGTTCTGCCCGGTATAGGCAGGCGGCAGCAACCCCACTTGGTGGTAATGCCGGAGGGTCCTGGACGAGACCCGGCTCAGCTTCGCCAGTTCCGCGATGGACCAGCTCCGGCGTTCTTCCTGCTTCATGCCTCCAGCGTAGAAGTTGACGCAGCGTCAAGGTCAAGCAAGGCAGGGCGCCAGCCAGGCAGGTGACCCGCCAGGCAGGGCCAGTGTCAGGTGGTGAGAGGGGCGGCGGCCACTGTGGGCAGGGTCGGGGTAGCTGATCCGCCCACGGGTTCTACCGTGATGCCGAGCGACGCTGCGGAGCCGATGCCCTTGACCAGGGCAGGCTTCGAGAGCGCATCCGCGTCCATCAGGCCTTCGGAGACCGGCGCGGAGCCGTCCTTGGGAATCAGCCACATCTGGTACACCTTGCCCGCAGGCGGGGGCGGCACATCCTTCATGCGCACCACCAGGGCATCATGGGAGGGCGAGATCGAAACCGTCGCGGTGCCTCCGCCGATGACGTTCACGGTGGCCTGCCGCGCGTCCTGCGCCTCGATGACCTGCCGGAAGGGATCGTTCTGGTTGGCCACGTAGGCGCCGATCCCCACGCCGCCCAGGGCGATCACGGCAGCAGCCGCCACGCCGATGAGCCAGTTACGGAGCCCGCCCGTCCGCCGTCGGGCTTCACGCCGCTGGCGCGCAGCCGACAGTTCATCAGCGGCAGGCGCCGGCGCTTCCGCCAGACCGTCTGCGGCGGCCGGCACCGCCGCCGGTGCCGGAAGCTGCGAGACAATCCGGTCGAACAGGTCCGCGGGCGGCTCCTCCTCGGCCGTGAAGGACATCGCCAGCGTCTCCCGGGCCTGGCGCACGCGTTCGTTGAAGGACGCTCGCTCCGCTTCCGGAGCGTCGCTGAGGTAGGCGTCGATGGCTTCCCGCTCCGCGTCGCTGATGGCGTCCAGGGCGTATATCTCGGCGAGCTCGACGGCCCGTCCCGCCGCGAGGTCGGTGGGAATGTCGGCGGCAAATGCCCGGGGCAGCTGGCGCCCGCGCGAATCATTTGAATCGGTCATTGTCAGCTCACCCCCAGGCAGGTCTTGAGTCGGATCAGTCCGTCGCGGATGCGGGACTTTATGGTCGGAATGGCAGCGTTCAGCTTTTCTGCGACTTCGCGGTAGGTGAGACCGCCGTAGTAAGCAAGCCGCACGGATTCCTGCTGGGTCTCGGTCAGCGTCTCCAGGCACCGCACCACCGCTTCGGCCTCAAGCCGGGTGTCCACCTCATCCGACACCGAGTCATGGTCGATGTCCTGGCTGTTGGCGCCGTACCGGGCTTCGCGCTCACTCGCGGACTGGGATGAGCGGACCTTGTCCACGGCCCTCCGGTGCGAGATGGTCATGAGCCAGGCCAGGGGACTTCCGCTTGCCGGGTCGAAGCTGGCGGCATTTTGCCAGACCTGCAGGAAGACCTCCTGGGTGGTGTCCTCGCTGAGCTCCGGATCGATCAGCACCCGGCGCGCCATGCCGAAAACCCGCCGCGACGTGAGCCGGTAGAACTCGGCGAAGGACGCCTGATCCCCTTGGGCGGTCCGCTGCAGCAGCCGTGCCAGCTGCTGGTTAAGGTCGACGGCGGTGCCAGGCGGCGCTGCGGCGTCATAGTTTGGCGCGTTGGGAGTTTCCATCACTCTCAAGCATAGGTTGCCTGCTGGCGGGCGCGGCACTCCGTGCCCTGCCACGGCGGCATCGTGCCGGGTAAAATGGAACGCGGTGTTGCCCGGCCTTAGTGTTGTCACCTGCCGCTCCTTACACCCTATGGAAGTGCACGTTCCCCCGACGTGCTCAGAAGGGATTCGGTGCCGTGCACCCCGTGGATGGGTGGCCGTGCGGATGTGCTGCACTCAGAGCTGTGCGCCGGTGAATCCCTGCTGCCGCCACGCCTCGTAGACCGCGATGGATGCCGCATTTGCCAGGTTCAGTGACCGGAGCGACGGCAGCATGGGCAGCCGGACCCGCGACGTGACGTGGGGATCGCGCTTCAGGTGGTCCGGCAGGCCCACGGATTCGGGGCCGAACATGAGGACATCACCCGGCCGGTAGGCAATGTCCGTGTAGGAAACTTCGCCGTCGGAGGTGAAGGCGAAGACGCGCTCCGGCTGCAGGGCCTGCCAGGCGGCCTCGATATTGGGATGGACAGTGACCACTGCCAGGTCGTGGTAGTCCAGGCCGGCGCGGCGGAGCTTCGCATCTGAGAAGTCGAAGCCCAAAGGCTCTACGAGGTGGAGTTCGGCGCCGGTGATGGCGGCGAGGCGGATGGCGTTGCCCGTATTTCCGGGAATTTCAGGCGTGTGGAAGAGGATGCGGAACACGCTTCCATCCTAGCGTTGGCGTTGCCGGTGCCATCCGCGCAGGCGCTGGGCATGCCTTCGGACGGTACCTCAGTGCATGCCGCGCAGCAGCCGTGCGAGCACCGGAACATTGACGGTGTTCGGCGCGGGGCCGGAGGAGAGGAAATCCTTAAGCCCGCGGGCCAGGCCGGCGGCATTGACCACCTGGACGATGTCGGAGCCGCCGCGGGAGCGGCGGTGGCGGTCGATGACGGGTTCGTGGAGGTTGCCGTCGGGGCTGTGGATCACGGTCCACCCCGTCACGTTGAGTTCGGGAAATATGTCCTGCATCCGCCTGACAACCTGGGCCAGCTGCGGCGGGGCGATCGACCGGCCGCCGTGGTTCAGCGTCTTTCCGTCCCAGGCGTAGGCCCCCCTGGGCAGCAGCATCGAGCCGACGAGCGCAAGGCGATAGCCCGAGAGCAGCGCGTGGTCAATGTGGCTGTTGTCCGCCGGGGACTGCAGCCCGTTGATCAGGCGCGCCGCCGGAATCGCGGGAAGGACCTGCCTGCTGATCAGCTGGACCGTGCGCAGCTCCCGCTGGATCCGGGCTTCAGCCCCGAAGATGCCCCGCTTCCTGGGCATGCCGTGCACCTGCTGGCTCGCCAGCTCCAGCGGGACGAGCGGAACAGCGCCGGGCGTATCGAAGGGCGGCACGTACACAGGCGCGTCGCCGGCCGTGTTGCGGGGCGTGCCCGGCTTGTGGATCGTCGCGGAGGCGTGGCTTCCGGCAGCCGGAGCGTCGAAGTGCGCTTCACCGTTGTCCTGCCGGCTCCGGCGCGGACCGGCCGCATAGGAGCGGTCATAGGCGGCCCGCCGCTGGGGATCGATGAGCGTCTCATACGCAAGGGTCACCTGGCGGAACATGGCGGCGTCGCCTCCATGGTCGGGATGCGAAGCACGGGCAGCCTTGCGGTAGGCCACCTTGATCTCCCTCTCCGTTGCGGTCACCGCCACGCGGAGCACTTCGTAGTGGGAACTGCTGCCCTTGGTCAAGCACGGTCCTTAGGTCGTTGTTGCCGGCCTGCCTGCGCGGCCCGGTGTGCCAAGCATATAAGCCGGTCTTGGCGGTCTTCTGGAACAACGACTGCAGCAGGGTTGCCGGTTCCCGGCGCGGCAAACGCAGGACGGCTAGACTTTCCGGAATGGGAGTCCGGACAGACCGCGGTGGTGCCCGCCGTACATTCGCGGTGGCGGCAGCCGTTACAGCCGCGGCGCTTCTCGGCGGCTGCAGCGTCGGTGTCCCGGATCCGGCCGTCCCCAGCAACCCGCCCGTCAGCAGCGGGCCAGCCACGCCCACCATTACCCCCGGCCACGACGCCGATGCGGTGGCCGCCCGCGACATGCCGTTTTCGGCAGGGCCCACCCTGGCAGATGGTGTGCCGGTCGGGCTGTCGGAGGACCTGGCCGAAGCGCCGCACTGGAAACAGGTGGTCAGTGGGGCCGGTGGCACCAGCCGCTACCAGAAATCCGACGGCTGCCAGGTTTCGGCCGAGGTGCGCCAGAACCAATGGCCCCTCGTGGCGGCCGATGACAGGGAATCGACGGCCGGGCTGTTTGCCTACCTCGACCCCACGATCCTTCCCGCCTACCTGAAGCCGGCGTCACTGCGCTGGGGCGGTGAGCGGGGCAAACCAGGGCCGGCGGTTGAGGTGCTGGCGCTGGAACGGGTTGCCAAGCCTGCCGGCCAAAAAGCCGGCCGGGCCACCGCAGCGATGGCCCGGGTATTCGGCAAGGCCGGCTCGTCCGTCTACGTTTCCGTGTCCTGCCCGACGGCGGCGGCGCTCGCCGCCGCCAGGGCAGACATCGCTCAGTGGCTCACGGTGGTTCCACCCGGCTGATGGGCCGCGGCCGAGGCCGCCAGCCGGTTGAGCGCCAGCGCACCCACGAACAGTCCAAAGTCACGCAGGGCGACGTCGTAGAAGGCGCCGAGGATGATCAGGTTCACGATGATCCCCAAAAGCCAGGCAGCCACCACGAGCGAACCGATCCGCGGCCGCAGGGCTACCAGGATTCCGGCGACTATTTCCACGACGCCGACGGCATACATCACTGTCTGGGCCGGCAGGTGCAATGTGTCCGGAACCATCGGTGCGAGATAGCCGGTCCAGTCCGTCAGCAGATTGGTGAACTTGTCCAGGCCGAACAGGACGGGCGCCACGGTGAATACGGTGCGCAGGAGCAGGAACGCCTGCCGCGCCGGATCCGAGGCGAGCGCCTGGGCGTTTGCGGACTCCTTCATTGTTGTGGCCTTCATGACCGCCTCCTTCTAAAAGTGGATACCTTGATTTTAGAACTGCCCATCCTTCTTTAGCAACGGATCTTGATTTTAGAGTTACGCTGGATTTATGACCCGCATAGCTGAAGACCGCGAACCAGGGACCGCTCTTTCCTGGACCGGCCGCCTGGCCGCGCTGGCGTCGCTGGGGGACGCCGGAAGGCGCCGCCTTTTTGAGTACGTCGCCGGGCAGTCGTCAGCGGTGGGTCGGGATGATGCGGCGGCTGCGCTGAACATGCCCCGGTCCACGGCGTCCTTTCACTTGGACAGGCTTGTCCGGGACGGGTTGCTCGCCGTCGAGTTCCGCAAGCTCGGCGGAAAGGCCGGCCCGGGGTCGGGCCGGCCGGCGAAGCTGTACCGGCCGGCGCTGGAGGAAGTGGGTGCGTCGGTTCCGGACCGCAGCTACGATCTGGCCGGGGAGTTGATGGCCACGGCGATTCAAACCTCCATGACCGGCGGGGGAGGGGTCGGCAAGGCGCTGGCCGAAGCGTCATACTCACGGGGCCGCGCACTGGGCAGTGACGGCGCATCCCTGGCCGAGGTGCTCGCCGGGGTCGGGTACATGCCGGAGCGGGACGGGGAGGGCGGAATCATCCTCATGAACTGTCCCTTCCGCCGGCTGGCTGACGGCCACAGGGAGGTGGTCTGTGCCATGAACGGGGCATTTCTCAGCGGTGCCGCCGCTGCCTGTGGGGTGCCGGAGGGGAAAGTGGAGGGGGACCGGACGGCCGGGCGCTGCTGCGCCAGGATCAGGCCCTGACGGTTCCGGAAGTCCGGCGGCCTCCGGAATCGAGCGGCGTCTGCAATTTAATGGGGGCCTAGAATTTAAGCGTGCCTGTTTACCTGGACCATGCCGCCACCACGCCCATCGCCGCGGAAGCCCTGGCTGCACTGACACGCGAGCTGTCCCGGACCGGAAACCCCTCGTCCCTTCACGGTGCCGGACGCCGGGCGAGGCGCTCCGTGGAGGATGCACGGGAAACCCTTGCCGCCGCAGCGGGCGCCCATCCCTCGGAGGTCATCTTCACTTCGGGCGGCACTGAAGCGGACAATCTGGCCGTCAAGGGCATGTACTGGTCCCGGCAGGCGGAAGACCCGCGCCGGCGGCGGATCCTGTGCTCCGCCGTCGAGCACCACGCGGTGCTGGACACGGTGGAGTGGCTGGAACGCCACGAGGGGGCGGAAGTTTCTTGGCTGCCGGTCGATCATGACGGCGTGCTGGATCTCGGCGCACTGCAGGCGGAACTGGCTCGCGATCCCGAGTCCATTGCCCTCGTGACGGTCATGTGGGCCAACAACGAGGTGGGGAGCATCCAGCCCGTCCACCGGATTGTGGAGCTAGCGCACGCCGCCGGCGTGCCGGTGCATTCCGACGCGGTGCAGGCGTTTGGCTCCGTCGCCGTGGATTTCCGGGCCTCCGGGCTGGATGCCATGTCCATCTCGGGCCACAAGATCGGAGGGCCTGTCGGCGTTGGCGCACTCATTCTGGGGCGGTCGGTAAAGCTCACGCCGGTGCAGCATGGCGGCGGCCAGGAACGTGACGTCCGTTCGGGGACGCTCGACACGGCATCCATAGCGGCCTTCGCTGCCGCAGCTGAATCCGCCGCCAGGAACCTTGCGAGCGAGGCTGGGCGGATTTCAGCGCTGCGCGACCGGCTCATCGCGGGGGTCCGGAACGCAGTTCCGGCGGCGGTGCTGCGCGGGCCGGAAGGGGAGGGGCGGTTGCCCGGCAACGCCCACTTCACGTTCCCCGGGTGCGAGGGCGACTCCCTGCTTTTCCTCCTCGACCTCGCGGGCGTCGAGTCGTCAACCGGCTCGGCCTGCACGGCAGGCGTTCCCCGCCCGTCGCACGTCCTCCTTGCCATGGGCCTGGACGAGGAGACGGCCCGTGGTGCGCAGCGCTTTACCCTGGGACACCCGTCGACGGAGGCGGACGTGGACGCACTCCTCGCGGCCTTGCCCGGCGCTTATGCCCGGGCGCGGCAAGCGGGGATGGCCGGGCACGAATCCTCCATCCAGACGGCCGCCACGGTTGCCCGCCAGGGGTCTGGCATTAGCTGACCTCCGGCATCAGTTGGCCTGCAGTATCAGCTGGCCTCCGCCACCAGCTTGTCGAGGGGCACGGTCCCGTCAGCGAGCTTCTCGGCAGGCACCTCCCTCCGGGTGGAAATGAGCGCCTTGATGGTCTTCTGGGCACTTGGCTTGACGGCCCGCGGCCAGTTCACGCTCATGCCGGCCACCACCCGCCCGGCCTGCTGCCAGAAAGCCACGAACTCCTTGCCCTCCAGCGAGCCGCGGACGACCGGAACCGCCTTTGCCGCCAGGGAGGGGAAGCCCGAGTACTCCATGCTGACGTCGAACTGGTCCGTATAAAAGTAGGGAACCATGTCCAGGGCGGCATCGTGGCCGAGCATCGCCTTGGCCGCAACCTTGCCGCCGTTGAGTGCATTGTGCCAGTGCTCGCTCCGGTGGTGCTCGCCCGTGAACGGATGCAGGGCATTGGCGGCGTCGCCGGCGGCGAAAATATCCGGGGCGCTGGTGCGCAGCGAGGCGTCCGTGAGGATACCGTTGCGGACCTCCAGGCCGGCCGCGGTGGCAAGCGCCGTTTCCGGAACCACTCCCACGGCGATGACCACAATATCCGCCGGAAGGTGCTCGCCGGCGTCGGTCACCACACCCGTCACCTTCCCGTTTTCCCCGGTGATCTCCTTGGCGGCGGCGGGAAGCCGGAACCGGACCCCGTTGTCCTCGTGCAGTGTGCGGAAGAAACTGCCAAGCTCCGGGCCGATGGCCGCAGCGAGCGGAATGTCCTCAAGCCCGAGCAGTGTGACCTGGTTGCCGTAGGTGCTTGCCGCCGCGGCCAGCTCCATGCCGATCCAGCCGGAGCCGATGAGTACAACCTGCCGGCCACCGGAAGCCAGCTGCTGCCGCAGCCGGCGGCTGTCATCAAGGGTGCGGAAACTGGTGACGCCGTCCAGCCCCATCCCGTCGATGGGAAGCGTCCGGGGCGTTGCCCCCGGTGCCAGCAGCAGCGCCCCGTAGTCCTGGACCGTGCCGTCAGCGAAGCGGACAGTGTGGGCTGCCGGATCAATCGACGCCACGGGGGTGCTGAGCCGGAGGGTGACGTTGTTCTCCGCATACCAGGCCTCAGGCGCCACCTCCACGGCGTCCTCGCCGGCTTTGCCGAGCAGGTATTCCTTGGACAGTGGCGGCCGGAGATAGGGAGGGTGCGGCTCTCTTCCAGCGATGGTGATGCTCCCGGCGTACCCTTCGGCGCGAAGGGTGCGGGCCGCCGTCGCGCCGGCCAGCCCGGCACCGGCAATGAGGATGTTTTCAGGGGTCATGGCGTTACTCGATTCGCCCGGCAGGCCTGCGGCCCGCATTTCTAAAAACGGTACTCTTGACGTTAGAAGCGCGGGCAGGAGCCGTCAAGGGAATTTAGGCCGTGATTCGGGCGGGCAGTAGAATAGTTCGGCAACCCTTGTCAACAGAAAGCCATAATGCGAGTTCTAGCAGCCATGAGCGGCGGGGTTGACTCCGCCGTTGCAGCCGCCCGCGCCGTCGAGGCGGGGCACGACGTCGTCGGCGTTCACCTTGCGCTGTCCAGGATGCCCGGCACCCTGCGCACCGGCAGCAGGGGCTGCTGCACCATCGAAGATTCGCGCGATGCCTGGCGGGCCTGCGACGTCCTGGGGATTCCCTACTACGTGTGGGACTTCTCCGAGCGGTTCAAGGAGGACGTGGTCCAGGACTTCATCGACGAGTACGCTGCAGGCCGCACCCCCAACCCCTGCATGCGCTGCAACGAGCGAATCAAGTTTGCGGCGCTCCTCGAAAAGGCCATCGCCCTCGGTTTCGATGCCGTATGCACCGGCCACTACGCCAAGGTCATCGAGGACGCGGACGGAAACCGCGAACTGCACCGCGCCGCCGACTGGGCCAAGGACCAGAGCTACGTCCTGGGCGTGCTCACCCATGAACAGCTGAAGCATTCCATGTTCCCGCTCGCGGACACCCCGTCCAAGGCCGAGGTACGCGCGGAAGCCGAACGGCGCGGGCTGTCCGTGGCCAACAAGCCGGACAGCCACGACATCTGCTTCATCCCCGACGGCGACACCGCCGGCTGGCTGGCGGAAAAGATCGACATGGCCACAGGCGACATCGTGGATGAGACCGGCACCAAGGTAGGCGAACACGGCGGAGCCAACGCATTCACCGTCGGCCAGCGGCGCGGACTGAAGCTCGGCCGGCCGGCAGCGGACGGCAAGCCGCGGTTCGTGCTGGAGATCCGGCCGAAGGAAAACAAGGTGGTGGTGGGGCCCGAAGCCCTGCTGGCCATCGATGAAATCCGCGGCATCAAGGTTTCCTGGGCCGGCCTGCCCATTGACGAGGTGGGCTCCGGTGCCGACTTTGACTGCCACGCGCAGGTCCGCGCGCACGGCGACCCCGTGCCCGCCACTGCCCGCATCGAACGGGTTGCTGATGACGCCGGGATCGAGCGGGACAGCCTCGTGGTGACTTTGAAGGATCCGCTGCGCGGCGTCGCACCCGGACAGACCGTGGTGCTCTACCAGGGAAGCAGGGTCCTTGGGCAGGCGACCATCGATGCTGCGCGGTCCCTGCAGCGGGCGGAACTTTGATTCGACTCCGGTTCTCGGAGGGGTGAGACGGCCGGCGGACTTGTTCCGCCGGCCGTTTTTCTTGCCTTTTTCGAGGTTTCCGACCGTTCGGTCAGCAGTGCGCAAGCCCTTCTGATAAATTTTGTGTCTCAACTCACACGATGCAATGTTTCACTGGGCAACCTTCTGGTTGAATCAGAGGCATCAGCGGGCTGCCCGCACACGAGTCAGATCGGGCACCCCGCGCGTACTCACCGAACAGAAAGTTCATAGATGGCACAGAATAAGAGGGCCTTGCGGAGCGCTATCGCGCTGGCAGGCGTTTCCGCTTTCGCACTCACAGCCTGCACCGGTCCGTCCGGAGGCGGTACTTCCACCGGGGACGCCGGCGGAGGCACCATCACCTACGGGACCACGGACAAGGTTGTCACCCTGGACCCCGCCGGTTCCTACGACGCCGGCTCATTCATGGTGATGAACCAGGTCTATCCGTTCCTTCTGAACTCCAAGCCCGGCAGCGCCGATGCTGTTCCGGACATTGCGGAGTCCGCGTCCTTTACCAGCCCCACTGAGTACACAGTGAAGCTCAAGCCGGGACTCAAGTTCGCCAACGGCCACGCGCTGACCTCCTCCGACGTCAAGTTCTCGATCGACCGTGTGGTCAAGATCGCCGATCCCAACGGTCCGGCCGCCCTGCTGTCGAACCTGAAGTCCGTGGAGGCCAGGGATGACTCAACCGTGGTCTTCACCCTCAAGGCCGGCAATGACCAGGTCTTCCCCGGCGTTCTGGCCGCCAACTCCGGGCCGGTTGTCGACGAAGAGGTCTTCCCGGCGGACAAGGTGCTGAGCGACGACGAGATCGTCAAGGGCAAGCCGTTCGCCGGTCCGTACACAATTGAGAGCTACAAGAAGAATGAGCTCGTCAGCCTCAAGGCCAACCCGGATTACCAGGGGCTCCTGGGCAAGCCGGCCAACGACGGCGCCAACATCAAGTACTACGCAGACTCCAACAACCTGAAGCTGGACGTCCAGCAGGGCAACATCGACGTCGCCGGCCGTAGCCTGACGGCCACGGACGCAGCCGACCTGGAAAAGGACTCGAAGGTCAAGGTGCACAAGGGTCCCGGCGGCGAACTCCGTTACATCGTCTTCAACTTCGACACCATGCCGTTCGGAGCCAAGACCGCCGACGCCGATGCCAAGAAGGCGCTCGCCGTCCGCCAGGCCATCGCAAACATCGTGGACCGTGAGGCGATCGCCAACCAGGTCTACAAGGGCACCTACCTGCCCGCTTACTCCGTGGTTCCGGACGGCTTCAACGGCGCCATCCAGCCGCTCAAGGAGATGTACGGCGACGGCAACGGCAAGCCCAGCCTGGACAAGGCAAAGAAGGCTTTGGCCGACGCCGGCGTCACCGGCACCGTCAACATCAAGCTGCAGTACAACCCCGACCACTACGGCAAGTCCTCGGGTGACGAGTACGCCATGGTCAAGGAACAGCTGGAGAAGTCGGGCCTGTTCAAGGTGGACCTCCAGTCCACCGAATGGGTGACCTACTCGAAGGCCCGGACGGCCGATGCCTACCCGGTCTACCAGCTCGGCTGGTTCCCGGACTACTCCGACGCCGACAACTATCTCACGCCGTTCTTCATCCCCGGCAACTTCCTGAAGAACCACTACGAGAACCCCGCCGTCACAGAGCTGGTGAACAAGCAGCTCACCACGGTGGACAAGGCAGAACGCGAGAAGCTGCTGGGTGAGGCCCAGACCGCGGTCGCCAAGGACCTCTCCACCCTGCCGCTGCTGCAGGGCGCGCAGCTCATGGTTGCCGGGGCAGAGGTAAAGGGCGTGGAGCAGACCCTCGACGCTTCGTTCAAGACCCGCCTCGGAGTGATCTCGAAGTAGGCTCCACCCCATCCGGTCCTGACCAGCCACGGAGGCGGGACGCCTTCCCGGCGTCCCGCCTTCCTGCTGGCCAGTGAACAGCCGATTCCAGGTCCCCGCGGGATCCGGAAACACAGAATCAGGCAGCAATGACAACTCTCATCGAGGCGCCGCCAAGCGACGCCGACGGCCTCTTGCCGACCAAGAAAAAGAAGTCCGGCGGGGGACTGGGCCAATACCTCCTGATCAGGTTCCTCCTGATCTTTCCGACGATCTTCATCCTGGTGACCATGGTGTTCTTCCTCATGAGGATCACCGGCGATCCCATCACGGCCGCGCTGGGCGGCCGGCTGCCCCCGGACCAGCTGCAGGAACGGATCCATGCGGCCGGCTATGACCGTCCGCTTCCCGTGCAGTACTTCGAATATCTGGGCCAGCTGGTCACCGGCAATTTCGGAACCACGCTGTCCGACAACCGCAAAGTCACCGAGATGCTGGTGACTTACGGCTCAGCAACGCTGGAACTGACCATCAACGCGCTGATCGTCGCGCTGCTGGTGGGCATTCCGTTCGGGATGATCGCCGCGCACCGGCGTGACCACCTCCCCGACGCCGTGCTCCGCGTCTTCGCCATCCTCTGCTACGCCACCCCCGTATTCTTTGCCGGGCTCCTGCTGAAGCTGACTTTCTCCGTCTGGCTTGGCTGGCTCCCCGTCGCCGGCAGGGCCAAAACCTCCACCGAACTGGCCCTCACAGGACTCCAGGCGCCTACCGGAATCTATTGGCTCGACGCGCTCAGAAGCGGCAACATGGCCGCCTTCGGCGACGTGATGGCCCATGCCGTCCTGCCCGCCGTCGCCCTGGGGCTGCTGACCGCCGGCATCTTCCTCCGGCTCGTGCGCACCAACGTCATCGGCACCCTGGGCCGCGACTACATCGAGGCGGGGCGCTCGCGGGGTGTCAGTGAATTCCGGCTGGTCACCAAACACGCCTACAAGCCGGCCCTGATCCCCATCATCACCGTCATGGGCCTGCAGATCGCCGTGCTGCTCGGCGGCGCCGTGCTCACCGAGACCACCTTCGAGTGGAAAGGGCTGGGCTTCCAGCTGGCCAGCTACCTGACGGCCCGTGACTTTGTGGCGGTCCAGGGCATCGTGGTGCTCCTGGCCGTGATTGTCGCCGTCACCAACTTCATCGTGGACATCGTGGCCGCGCTGATCGATCCCCGCGTGAGGTACTGACATGAGCACTGCAACTCCGGTGGAAGCCACCGTGGACCGCAGGGCCCCGCTGTTCAAGCGGCTGCCCGTGATCTCCCACTTCAATAAGAGCGTCGGACTCCAGCGGGGCATGCTCGTCGTGGGCCTCGTCCTGACCGGCACCTTCCTCCTGACCGCCATTTTCGCGCCGCTCCTTGCCCCCTACGGATACGCGCAGCTTTCCGACGCCGACGGCAGCTTCCCCACCCAGCAGCCGCCCGGCGGAAAGCACCTGCTGGGCACCACGGTGGGCGGCTACGATGTCCTGTCCCGGGTCATCTGGGGCTCCCAGACCGCCATCCTCGTGATCCTGGTGGCCGTGGTGCTGTCCATCTTCGCCGGCGTCATCCTCGGCCTGGTGAGCGGGTACCTCGGCGGCTGGCTCGACCGCGTGCTCGTTGTGGTTGCTGACGCCGTTTACGCCTTCCCGTCACTGCTGGTGGCCATCGTCATGGCCATCGTGATCAGCGGCGGCGAGTCCAGCCTTTTTGGCGGCGTGCTTGCCGCGGCGATCTCCATCACCGTGGTGTTCATTCCGCAGTACTTCAGGGTCATCAGGGCCGAGACCATCAGGCTGAAAGCGGAACCCTTCGTCGAATCGGCGAAGGTGGTGGGTGCCTCCAGCATCCGCATCATGGGCAGGCACATCTACCGGAACGCCACCCGCACCCTGCCCCTGATCTTCACCCTGAACGCGTCCGAGGCAATCCTCACCCTCGCGGGCCTGGGCTTCCTGGGATTCGGCATCGAGCCCTCGTCCGCCGCCGAATGGGGCTTCGACCTCAACAAGGCGCTGGCGGACACCACGTCAGGCATCTGGTGGACCGGCGTGTTCCCGGGCCTCGCCATCGTCTGGACAGTCCTCGGCCTCACGCTGGTGGGGGAAAGCATCAACGACCTCAATGACCCGCGCCTCCGCGGCCGGAAGCGTGCCGGCAAGAGGGGCGGACCGGCCTCAACCGCGGTGGCCGCGGCAGCCATTTCAGCAGATGGGAAAAGCTCATGACCATCAACATCGGATCCGTTTCCGACCGGCACGCCGCCGGCACCGGACCGGTGCTGGACATCGACCATCTCAAGGTCACGTTCGCCACTGATGCCGGGGACGTCCACGCCGTCAAGGATGTGAGCCTTGAGGTCAAGGCCGGGGAGGTGCTCGCCATCGTTGGCGAGTCCGGCTCCGGCAAGACGGTGACTGCCAAGACCATCCTGGGACTGCTGCCGGAAACCGCCATCAGCTCCGGCGCGGTGGTAATCAACGGCAGCAACGTCATCAGCGTCACCCCGGGCAGGCTCCGCCAGATCCGGGGACGGGACGTGGCCATGGTCTTCCAGGAGCCGTCCACGGCACTGAATCCCGTGTTCACCGTCGGCTGGCAGATCGCCGAAGGGATCCTCGCCCACGCGGGCCGGGGCGGCGGCAAGCGGGTCACCGCGAAGGAGGCCAAAGCCCGGGCCATCGAAGCCCTGCGCAAGGTAGGCATCCCGGACCCCGAAACCCGGGTCAACTACTACCCCCATCAGTTCTCCGGGGGCCAGAAGCAGCGCGTGGTCATCGCCGCCGCACTCGCCCTGAACCCCGGGCTGATCGTGGCGGACGAACCCACCACCGCCCTGGACGTCACCGTGCAGGCGGAGATCCTGGAGCTCCTGCGGGACCTGAGGGACAAATACGGGACGTCCATTGTGCTGATCACGCACAACATGGGTGTGGTGGCAGACCTCGCCGACCGCGTCGTGGTGATGTACCAGGGCGACGTCGTCGAGGAGGCCGCGGCGCAGTCCCTCTTCGCCGAGCCGCGGCAGGACTACACCCGGAAGCTGCTGGCCGCCGTGCCGCACCTTGGCCGGCATTCGGCGTCGGAAGGGATGACCGAGCGGGCGCACCAGGACGGCAGGGTGCTGGTGCAGGCGAAGGGCCTCACCATCGAATATCCCGGCAGGCTGGGCAGCCCCGCCTTCAAGGCAGTGGACGGCGTCAGCTTCACGGTGTCCGAGGGCGAGGTGTTCGGACTCGTCGGTGAATCGGGCTCGGGGAAGACGACCATCGGCCGGGCCATCGCCGGCCTGAACCGGACCACCGGCGGAAGCCTGAACGTGCTGGGCTACGAGATGCTGAACTTCAGGGAGCGGAGTTTCAAGCCGCTCCGGAAGGAGATCGGGTTCGTCTTCCAGGACCCGGCGGCGTCCTTCAACCCGCAGCTGACCATCGGTGAGTGCATCGCCGAGCCGCTGGTCATCCACACCAACCCTTCACCGGCCCAGGCGCGCAAGCGCGTTGGTGAGCTGCTGGAATCAGTCCAGTTGCCGGCGTCGTACGCTGACCGCTTTCCGCATGAGCTCAGCGGCGGGCAGCGCCAGCGGGCGTCCCTGGCACGCGCACTGATCCTGAACCCGAAGCTGCTCATCGCCGATGAGCCGACGTCGGCGCTGGATGTTTCGGTGCAGGCGAAGGTCCTGGAGCTCTTCCGGGAAATCCAGCAGGAGTTCGGTTTTGCGGCGCTCTTCATCAGCCACGACCTTGCGGTGGTGGACATGCTGTCGCACTGGGTGGGCGTGCTGTACAAGGGCCGGCTCGTTGAGCAGGGGATCGGCCATCAGGTCATGGGTGCTCCGCAGCACGACTACACGAAGCGCCTGATCGCCTCGCTGCCTGTGCCGGATCCTGCCGAACAGGCCAGGCGCCGGGCGGACCACCGCGCCCTGCTGGGCATCTAGCACTTGCGTCCCCGTCCTCCCTGAGGGCGGGGACGACTGTCTGTCCGCAGTCCTAGCCGGAGACAACCTTAATGTTGAACAGGCGGTCACCCTGCTGCAGGAAAATCCGCAGCCACAGCGGCAGCCACATCTCCATCCCGCGCGCCGCGTCGAGCCCGCCCAGATCCCGGATGTGTTCGGGCCGCCAGCCGAATTCACGCAGGAGGCCGGCCACCACGTCCTTTGCTTCGGCGTCGTCCCCGGCGATGAACACGTCGTGGTCCCCGCCCGCTAACCGGTCCGGTGCCACCATGACATCGGCGCGCATGGTGTTCAGGGCCTTCACCACCCGGGCGGTGGGAAATGCCCGCTGGATGGTCTCGGCGAGGCTGTCGGTGTTCGAGATGGCGAGCGACGGCGGGAAGCCGGCGGTATGGTCCAGCGGGTTGGCCACATCGATCAGCACCTTGCCGGCGAGGTTTTTCGTGCTGGCAGCAGCCAGCACCTCCAGCGAAACAGTGCCGGGAGTTGCGTTGATGACCACCTCGCCCTCCGCGGCGGCATCGAAGAAGGTCCCGGCCCTGGCCCGCGGCCCTGCTCCCGCTGCCCAGCCCACGGCCGCCTCGTTGGTGGCGCTCCGCGACCCCATAACGACGTCGTGCCCGGACTCCACGAGTTTCCCCGCCAGGGTCCTGCCCACCACGCCGGTACCAAGAACTGCGATCTTCACGTGCATCCTCCCTCATCGGTATCTGCGATCACTTCCATTCTCTGCCCGCATCCTTAACACGGGCAGAGACTCCGGCGGTGCCCATAGACTGGAAGCATGACCGAGCTAAACCATGATCTGCCTGACACCGACTCCTACGACCCTGCCGCCAGCTCGTTGGCCGGGCATGTGGATCCTGCGGTGATGGCGGAACTGCTGTCAATCCGGTCGAGCATCGACAACATCGATGCGACCCTGGTCTACCTCCTGGCCGAGCGGTTCAAGGCGACCCAGAAGGTGGGCTTCCTCAAGGCTGCCCACCGTCTTCCGGCGGGGGACCCCGGTCGCGAAACGGCGCAGATTGCACGCCTGCGCCGGCTCGCCGAGGATGCCCAGCTGGACCCCGCGTTCGCGGAGAAGTTCCTGAACTTCATCATCGGCGAGGTGATCCGCCACCACGAGGCGATCGCCGAGGACCACAACGCCACCGGCGGAACGGCCAGCCCGTCCGCACCCCTTACCGCCTAAGCCGTGCCGGACGCAGACCTCCAGCGGCCCGCCCAGGTAACTGCCACCGCACTGGGACCGTGGCCGGGCCAGGACCCGGTGGAAGCCACCCGCATCATCCGGGGCGAGCTCGGCAGCCCGCACCTGCCTTTTTTGGCCGAACTGCCCGATCGCGGCGTCGGCGCTGACGCCATTGGCCGCACCGCATCGCTCCTGGTGGACCTGGCAGTGGATGTCCAGCCGCACGGCTGGCGGATCGTTGACCGGCCCGGGCGGGACCTGGTGCGGGCCAGGTCAGCCCTGTCCACCGACATCAACGTCCTGGCCGACATCGCCGGCGAAGAGGACACTACCGCTGACGAACTGAAGATCCAGCTGCGCGGCCCCCTGAGCCTGGCCGCCGGACTGCATCTGCACAACGGCGAGCGCGCGCTGATCGACTACGGCGCCCGCCGCGACATCGCCGCCTCCCTCGCCGCGGGCGTCGGTGCACACCTGGCCAAGGTGTCCGCCGCCGTTCCCGGGGCCAGGCTCGTGGTGCAGCTCGACGAACCGGACATAGCCCCGGTGCTCGCCGGCACCATTCCCACCTCCAGCGGCTACCGGACGCTGCGCTCCGTCCCGGGACAGGAGGTGACGGAGCTCTGGCGCGTGGTGATCGGGGCCCTCCGGGAGGCAGGCGCGGCGGAGGTGGCCGTGGCGGTGCCGGAAATCGAGGCGCCGTTCGAAAGAATTATCACTGCCGGTGCGGATGCCATCGCCGTTCCGCTGCGGGCCCTGACTACCCGGCAGTGGGAGCAGCTCGCGGGGGCGGTCGAAGCCGGCAAGCGGCTGTGGGCAGGGGCGCTGCAGTCCGACGGGCCGGGCGTGCCGAAGGCGTCCGAAGTTGTTGAGGCTGTCCGGCGTCCGTGGCAGCAGCTGGGACTGCCCCTGGCGGCGCTCGGCACGGTGCGGGTCACGCCGTCGGGCGGCCTGGAAAGGCAGTCGCCGGCCGCCGCGACGGAGGTCCTGACCCGCCTCACCCAGGTTGCCGACGGCCTCAACCAGCTGGCGCTGGGCTAGCCCGGTTCACTCAGCTTCGCCGCTCCCAGCGGTCCGGCCTGGCGTACGCCGGAAGGAACCCCGCAGAGGAAGTACCCGGTGGATAGGGTTCCAGCCGGTAGTCGAAGTGGCCCGCATAGACCAGGACAAGGCCGAGCTGCGGCTGGATCACCTTCACCTGGATCCTGTGCCCTCCTGCTTCCCCCGCGGCCGGGTCCCACCACTGCTCCGCATAGGCCTTGGCGTCCAGGGCCGCCGGCAGCGGCAGCCGGAGCGGGCCCAGGAACAGCCGCGAGACTTCTGAGACCCCGCGCAGCCGGCCCTCAGCGGTCACGCCAAGGTTCAGGTCGGTGACCAGCCGGCGGTACCGGCCCACGTAGTCCACAAGGCGTGAGCGGCCGCCGGCGCCACCGGCTTCAACACTCGTGGTGTCCTGGAAGATCCTGGTCCTGGCGGGGAAGAAAATCTCCCGCCGGGCGGTCAGACTGGAACGGCCGAAGGGATCGAGGTGTGCGTGGTTTTCGATCCGGAACGGCACGCTCTCGCCGTATTCCGGAAAGAAGGCCTGCTCTCCGGCGGTCAGCCGAAGTACGGGCCGCAGCCACCGCTGCCGGCAGCCCACCACCTCGAAAACGCCTTCGCCGACGCCAAAGCTGCCGGACCCCGGGGCCAGCGAAAAGTACTCCTGCAGTTCGGGCTGCAGCCGGCGGAAGTCAGCGCCAAGGGCCTGCCGGTAGATAGGGGTATCCATCACAGCCGTCCCGCCGCCTTCAGCCGTATATAGGCATCGGCCAACGCCGGGGGCAGCTGGTGCGGTTCCGCGTCAACCACCTCGACGCCGAACTGGCGCAGCTGGGCGGTCACGGCCTCCCGCTCGAGCAGGGCGCGCTCCGCGGCTGCCGCACGGAACACCTTGGCCGCCGTCGTCCTGTCCTGGAGCATCTCCCCAAGGAGGGGGTCGCGGACCGACGCCACCACCACCACGTGCTGCTGGGCCAGGCGCGCCGCCATCGGAATGAGCCCTTCCTCGGGTGCGCCGCTGTCCAGCGAGGTCAGCAGGACCACCAGCGAGCGGTGCGCCGACACCGCACGGACCTGCGCGGGCACCTGTGCCCAGTCCAGCTCGATGAGTTCTGCCTGCAGGGGCGCCGCGGCCTGAACAAGCTGTCCCAGCAGGTTGCCGCCCGCCGTGGTGCCCGCTCGGGCGCGCATCCTCCGGTCGAACGCGAAGAAGTCCACGCGGTCACCGCCGCGCTCGGCGAGGACACCCAGCAGCAGTGCGGCCTCGATGCCGGTGTCCAGCCGGGGTTCGTCGTTCACGCGCGCGGCGGCGGTGCGCGAGGTGTCCAGCATGATCACCACCCGCCGGTCCCGTTCCGGACGCCAGGTGCGCACCACGACGGCGGACCGTCTCGCCGTTGCGCGCCAGTCGATGGAGCGCACGTCATCGCCCCGGACATAATCGCGCAGCGAATCGAACTCGGTTCCGGCGCCGCGGATCTGCACCGCGGCCTTGCCGTCGAGCTCCCGCAGCCGGCGCAGTTTTGACGGCAGGTGCCGCCGGGAGTTGAAAGGCGGCATCACCCGCAGTGATCCGGCGGCGTGGACCGTTTTCTGCCGGGCGGCCAGCCGGAGCGGGCCAAAGGAGCGGACGGTGATGTGGGGCGCACTGAGGTCACCCCGCCGGACCGGCCTGAGCCTGACATTCAGGCGGCGTCTTTCACCCGCCGGAACCTCTGCCTCCTGCACCGGGTTTTCCGCCCCGGCGGAGGGCTGCCACGCATCACGCACCACAGCACGGAGCCGGCGCGGGCCGCTGTTGCGAACCGTCAGCACGGCGTCCGCAACGCCCCCGAGCGTGACGTTGGCCGGCGCCGACCTGTCCACGGAAACCTGCTGCAGTGCCGCAGCCAGCAGCACGTCCAGCACGGCCAGCGCGCCCAGGACCAGGAGCACGCCAAGCACGGTCAACCAGCCGGGAAAGAGGAGCACAGGAACCAGCCCCGCTGCCGCGAGGAGAACCAAACGCCCGGAAATGGCCACGGGATCAGCGGGGGACCGGCACGGAGGCGAGGATGCTGCCCAGCACGTCGTCCACCTGGACACCGTCCATCAGGGCTTCCGGACGGAGCGCCACGCGGTGCCGCAGGCACGGCTGGGCCAGTGCCTTGACGTCATCCGGGGTGACAAAGCTCCGGCCGGACAGCCATGCCCAGGCCCGGGAGGTGTTCAGCAGCGCGGTGGCGCCACGCGGCGAGACGCCAAGCTGGAAGGACGGGGCTGCACGCGTGGCCCGGACCAGGTCCACGATGTAGCCCTGCACCTCGGGCGCCACGTCGACGGCGGCCACGGCCTGCCGCGCCCGCTCCAGTTCGTCGGCGCCCGCCACCGGGCGGACGCCGGCCCCGGCGAGGTCGCGGGGATCGAAGCCGGCAGCGTGCCTGCGGACCACCTCGATTTCTGCGGCACGGTCAGGAAGGGGCATGGTCAGTTTGAGGAGGAAACGGTCCAGTTGGGCCTCGGGCAGCGGGTAGGTGCCCTCGTACTCGATGGGGTTCTGCGTGGCCGCCACGATGAAAGGCGCCGGCAGCCGGCGCGATACCCCGTCCACGGAGACCTGGCGTTCCTCCATGGCTTCCAGCAGCGAGGCCTGGGTCTTGGGCGGCGTCCTGTTGATTTCGTCAGCCAGGAGGATGTTGGTGAAGACAGGGCCTTCACGGAAGCTGAATTCGGAATTGGCGGCATCGTAGACGAGGGACCCCGTGACGTCGCCGGGCATCAGGTCCGGGGTGAACTGGACGCGCTTGGTGTCCAGGCTCAGGGCCGCGGACAGGGCACGGACCAGAAGGGTCTTGGCCACGCCGGGCACGCCTTCGAGCAGCACGTGTCCGCGCGACAGCAGCGCGATCAGCATGCCGGTGACGGTGGAATCCTGGCCCACAACTGCCTTCGCCACCTCATGCCGGACGTCAAGCAGTGCCTGCCGGACGGGGTCCGGGGAATGGCCTGCGCTGCGCGGGGCGGCCATGGTGCCCACCGGCGCCTCGCCGTAGGTGCCCTGCTGCTGGCCGTTTGGCTGCTGGCTCATCTGGCCTGTACCTCTTTCTCTAGTCGGACAAGGTCCTGGGCCCAGCGGACAAGCTCGGACTCTGTTCCGGGACGGTGTTGCAGGATCCGGAGCATGTCCGGGAGGGTGCTGTCCAGGTGCCGGGCGGCCGCGGCCGCCACGTCCACGGTGTCGGCCCCGGCCCCCACCCGGAGGTCGGCGGCAAGCCGGACGACGGTGCCGGCCCGCAGCGTGTCTGCTGCCCGGGCAACGTCGTGGGCCTCGTGGTACAGCCGTGCCCTGCCCTCTGCGGTTTCGGCGGACTTCACCACCACCGGCAGGGGTTCGAAGACCAGCGGGCCGAGGCGGCGTCCGCGCCACAGCACGGCGAACAGCGCCACCACAAGGAGCCACGGGGCCACGAACGCCGACCATGCCGGTGCAAGCTCGGCGAGGGTCTTCGGTGCGGGGCTGGCGCCGAGGTCCCCAGGACCCGGCAGGTACCAGATGAGGTGGTCCTGACTGCCCAGGGTCCGCAGCGTGAGGGCGGCGTTGCCGTGGTCGGCCAGGAACTGGTTACTGAGCACCGCTGTGCTGCCGAGCACGACGAGTTTTCCTTTCTCTGCCGAGGCGTACAGGCCCCGTCCTGTGGCGCCGGAACCGTAGCACACAGTGCCGCCGGTGTAGAGGAAGCCCCCGTCCGCGCTGATGTCACCGGCGGCCTCGGCGTCGGTGACGGCGCATCCGGGCTGCAGGGTCTGCTCCGAGCCGGGGACCACCCCGGCCTGGCGGATGGTGCCGCCCAGGCCGGTCAATGTGGCCAGGCGCGGCGAAACCACCACCAGCCGGTCCGTCCCGGCAAGAAGCGCGGGGAGCTTTTCGGGGGGAAGGAACCCCCGTTCGTCATAGACCAGGACCGTTGAGCCGGACCCATTGCGGCTGGCCTCCCGCGCCGCGGCCAAGGTTTCCTGGAACGACTCCGTCTGGTTAACACTGACGCCCCGTACGGAAAGGATCTGGGCCGCCGCCCTGGCGCCCGACGGGCCGGGGTTGCGGATGGACAGCTCCTGGCTGTCGGACCGCTGCGTGGACTGCAGGATGAGGACCACCGCAAGGGCAGCGGCCATGGCGACGCCGAAGAGGATTCCCGCCCGGTGCCTGCGGACCCAGCCGGTTTTCCTGCGCCGGGCCGCCACAAAGACGTGTGTCATCTGGGCACCGCCAGTCCGCGAGGCGCAGCTTCTGCATAAGACGGCGTGAGCCGTTCCAGGGTCGAGTCCAGCTCAACCATCGCGGCATGGTCGGATGCCTGCGCGCTCCCGTGGCCGTAGCGGACGGCATCGAACGTGCGGGCCGCAGCGTCCAGTTTGTCGCCGGCTGCCGGGAACGCCCGCGTGAGTTGGCCGGCGGCCTCGTCGGCCGTCCGGCCGGGCTGGGGGTCCAGGACCGCCCGGTCCTCGGCGGAACTTACCACTGCGCGGAACTGTTCGACGACGGCGGCCGCCCAGTCGCCGCGCGCGGCGGCGGCACTTGCGCGCGCCCGGTAGTCCGCTGCCGTGGTGGCTGCTTCGGCGTCGAAGATCTCCTTCGATGCGCGGCGGCGGGCGTTCAGCCGCGGCCGGGCAAGGATGATGGCCACGGCCACGAGGAGGGCGATGCCCAGGCCGATGAGGGGCGCCACCGGAGGTCCGCCGGCGAGGGGCTGGCCGTCGGTCACGGACTGCAGCCAGTCCAGGAACTGCCGCCAGAGCGTTTCCAGCCACCCGGGCGCCGCTTCCCGGTACTCGCGTTTGGAGAGTTCCTCCGCCGCCCAGCGGCGCGCTTCTTCCCGGTCAGGCTGCACCGGCGGTTCCAACGGGCTTTGCAGCAGCACGGCGGCATGCTGCAGGGCCGGCAGGAAGCCGACGGCGCTCATCCCGGCATCGTGGGCGGGCCGGCGCTGTAGCGGCCAGGGCCGTAGACCGGCACGCCCCGGCCGGGGATCCCGCCGTCGTCGTTTCCGGATTCCAGCAGCCGGAGGAGCGCGATGTCCAGTCCCTCGTTGCGCATCCGCAAATCCATATAAAGCAATGCCATGACCGACGTCTGGAAGGCGAACGCCACCGCGCCAACGGCGGCGGAGACCACCGCCATGACAACAACACCCACCACCTGCAGGGCTGTTGACTGGCTCGCCAGGTCCTGGGGGCTGGCGACTGCGGTGAGCAGCGCCGCGAGCAGGGTGACGGGGATGAGGACGATCTGGCTAATGATGCCTATGAGAAGCGACACCGCGAGGACGATGCCGAGGACGCGCCACCAGTTGCCGCGCGTAACGGCCCAGGAACGCCGGATGCCATCCAGCGCCCCGACGTCCTCGACGACGATCGCGGCCGGCGCAACCGTCAGCTTCACCGAAACCCAGATCAAGGCGGCAACAAAGGCCAGGAACAGCGGCAGCACAATCACCAGCGATCCCGTCCCCATGGAATTGGCCAGCCCCACGGTGGCCAGGACAATGAGGGCAATGCCAAGCAGCACGGCTGCCACACCCAGCCCGGCCAGCCGGACCAGGGCCCAGGCGCGTCCGCGTGCCAGCAGCCACATCTGCCGGAACCCGGTGCGCCTGTTGAGGATGGACCTGGCCACAGGCACCACCATGGCCCCCTGCATCACCAGGGCGATGAACAGGGACACCACGCCCACAACCAGGAAGCCGCCCACCAGGGCCCCGAAGATGGAGGTCATTTCGGAGGGGCCGAGGTTCCCCACCCAGGCCTCCGCCGACGCATCGGAGGCCGGGGCCACAAGCGGGAGGACGCTGGCAATCACAGCGCCCAGTGCCTGTGCCAGGAGGCCTGCTCCGAGCATCGCCTTGGGATTCCGGCGGACGGTCTGGAACGCGCCGTCCATGATCTCGCCGAACATCAGCGGCCGCAGCGGCACCACTCCGGGCTTCGGCGGGGCCATGTAGGCGGGATAGGGGGCTGCGGGATTCGGACCTGCGATATTGGGTCCGCTGCTCCACTGCTGCGGAGGACCGTAGGGCTGGTGGGCGCCGGGCTGGTACGGTCCAGGCTGGTAGGGGCCAGGCTGGTACGGTCCAGGCTGGTAGGGGCCAGGCTGCGGGCTGCCCCATTGCGGGGATATGCCCCAGGGCTGCTGCGGCTGCTGGTGCGGCGGCGCCCACGGCGGGTGCGGCTGGCCGGCAGGCTGTTCGGGCGGCCGGTTTCCGGACGGCGGGTGCTGCGGATCCTGCTCTGACAACCTGTTCCTCCCCAAGGTGCGCACCCGCCAACGGCCGGGCACCTCCAGACTATAGTTCCGCCGTCGGGCATCCTAGCTTTCGGGTCTGGCCGGGCTGGAGAAGCCGCCGGTTGCCGTTCCCGCCGGTCCGGCACACGCCCCGCCGAAAACTCCATCAATAAGACAAAGCAACATCAATAAGGGAATATATAACTATGAAGGCACGCATTCTGGTGGTTGATGATGACGAGGCGCTCGCAGAGATGATCGGCATCGTCCTGCGCAATGACGGGTTCGAGCCCGTCTTTTGCGCGGACGGTGGACAGGCTCTGGACGTCTTTCGGTCGTCAAAGCCGGATCTCGTGCTCCTCGACCTGATGCTGCCGGGAACGGACGGCATCGAGGTGTGCCGGCAGATCCGTTCGGAGTCGGATGTTCCGATCGTCATGCTGACGGCCAAATCGGACACCTCCGATGTGGTCAGGGGACTGGAATCAGGTGCCGATGACTATGTGCCCAAGCCCTTCAAGCCGGCCGAGCTCGTTGCCCGTGTGCGCGCGCGCCTGCGCCCCGGCGACCAGAAGGCGCCCGAGACGCTGCGCATCGCGGACGTGACCATCGACGTCGCCGGCCACCTGGTGAGCCGCGGCGACGAGCGCATTTCGCTCACCCCCCTGGAGTTCGATCTCCTGGTTGCCCTGGCGCGCAAGCCCTGGCAGGTTTTCACCCGCGAACTGCTCCTGGAGCAGGTGTGGGGTTACCGCCACGCGGCTGACACCCGGCTGGTCAATGTCCATGTCCAGCGACTGCGGTCCAAGATTGAACGTGATCCGGAAGCCCCGGAAGTTGTATTGACGGTTCGTGGTGTCGGCTACAAAGCAGGATCCTGAACCCCAGGGCCAGAATCCCCCTGAGACTCCCGCGGGATCCGGCGCCGAATCCCGCGCAGCCGCTCCCGCGGCGGAGCATGCCCGGGACGGTTCGCGCAAACCCGGTCACCGCCCAGGCCCGGAGCACACCGACGCCTTCGGCGCCGGGCTCGCGAGGCTGCCGTCGCAGGCCCGGATCTGGCGGCGCCGGGCACTGATCGTCGTGCTGCGGGTCGGCCGGCTGGTGCGCACCGGCGTCGACCGCATCTTCCCCGGCATCCGCTACCTGCTGCATTCCCTCCAGCGCCGATGGCGGCGGTCACTGCAGTTCCGCACAGTCCTGACCACCCTGCTGCTGTCCATTAGTTCATTCGCGATCGTGGGCGCCTACCTGTCCAACCAGATCGCCAACAACCTGTTCCAGGAGCGGCTGACGCAGGCTGAGTCCGAGACCCGCTACAACGTCAAGCAGGTGCAGGACACGTTCGACGGCGCCCAGGTCACCGACCAGTCCAGCGTGATCACCCTCGTCTACGACACCCTCAATGCGGTGGAAGGCAGGGGCTCCGTGATCCAGCGCCGCTACGTGTTTGAGGCGATGCCGGAGCAGACCAAGCCCCGCAACCGGTGGGTGGAATCGCGGGCCTCCGACCAGCTGACCATCAGCGTCATCCCGCCGGACCTCCGCAAGGCAGTCCAGGATTCCGGCAAGGAACAGTTCTGGGCGTCCACGGAATTCCCCGTGGGGACCGAAGACCGGCCGGGGATCGCCGTGGGCAACAAGGTGACCTTTAACGGCACGGTCTACGAGCTCTACCTGATCTACGACCTCAATACGGCACAGCAGACCCTTAATGAAATCCAGAATGTGCTCTGGGCCGGCGGCGCCGCGCTGATCCTCATGATCGGGGCGATCGCCTGGTACGTCACGCGCAACGTGGTGAGTCCTGTCAGCCATGCCGCGGTGGTGTCGGAGAAGCTGGCGGCAGGCCAGCTGCAGGAACGCATGGTGGTCAAGGGGGAGGACGAGGTGGCCCGCCTCGGGGCGTCGTTCAACCACATGGCCGCCAGCCTGCAGGAGCAGATTACGCAGCTGGCCACGCTGTCGCAGATGCAGCAGCGGTTCGTCTCGGATGTTTCCCATGAGCTCCGCACCCCGCTTACCACCGTCCGGATGGCCGCCGAGGTGCTATACGACGCCCGTGACGACTTTGACCCCATCAACAAGAGGTCGGCCGAACTGCTCTACAACCAGGTGGAGAGGTTCCAGTCACTGCTGGCGGACCTGCTGGAGATCTCCAGGTTCGACGCCGGCGTTGCCATGCTCGACGCCGAGGCGACCGACATCGTCCAGCTCATCTCGCACGTGATGGAAGGCGCGGCCCCGGTCGCCGAAGAATACGGCTCGAAGATGGTGCTGAATGCGCCGCCGGAAGGCAGCGTCGTGGTGGAAATGGACTCGCGGCGCATCGACCGGATCCTGCGGAACCTGATCCTGAACGCCCTCGAACACGGCGAAGGCCGGCCCGTCAATATCTCCGTCGCCTCCAATGCCGACGCCGTCGCCGTCACGGTCAGGGACCACGGAATCGGCATGAGCCCCGCCGAAGCGGCGCGGGTCTTCGACCGCTTCTGGCGCGCCGATCCTGCCCGGGCACGTACCACCGGCGGCAGCGGGCTGGGCCTGTCCATTGCGACCGAAGACACCAAGCTGCACAACGGCTGGCTGCAGGCCTGGGGAAACACCGGGGTCGGCTCCAACTTCCGGCTTACGCTTCCGCTCAAACAGGGCGGCACCATCACCAAGTCACCGCTGCCCCTTGAGCCGACGGACGTGGGGCTGGGTGCCCCCGGCGACCACAGCGTCCTCGTCCTCGGGCCGGGCGCCACCGCTGTGCCGGCGGTCCCTGAACCGGCAAGCCCTGAACCGGCAAGCCCTGTGCCGGGCAGCCCTTCAGTCGGCAAGGAAGCCGAGCGTGCTGCCGGCGCCGGGCCGGGCAAACCGGAGCCGGCGCGAACAGGGGAGCGCTCGTGAGCCGGGTGCCCCCGGCAGCCCGCGGTCTCGCCGCGGGGCTGCTGGCTGTCATTCTGCTGTTCCTGGCATCCTGCGCCCAGATCCCGCGCTCCGGGCCGGTTGGAAAGAGCACGGACGAAAGCGCCGGAAACCCCAATGCGCCCGTTTTCTTTCCCGTCGCCCCGCGCAGCGGGTCCAGCCCGGAAGCCGTCATTGAGGACTTCTACCTGGCAGGCAGCGGGTATGAGGACGACTACGCCGTTGCCCGCCAGTACCTGACCCAGGCTTCCTCCGTCGCCTGGAAGCCGGACCAGCGGACGCTCGTGTTCCGCTCGGAGCGCGTGGTGAAGACCGGCGTCGAGGGTGTCTACAACTATGAACTGGACGTCGCCTACTCAGTGGATTCCGACGGCGTCGCGACCCAGATGCCGGTAGGCACCAAGGAGAACATCCCCGTTACCCTCGTGCAGGTTGACGGCGAATGGCGCATCTCCAAGATCCCTGACGGCACCGCCATTCCCGAAGAGACCTTCAAGGTCATCTACGGCGCCTATCCCATCTACTTCTATGACCCCAGCTTCACGTATGCAGTGCCCGACGTACGGTGGTTCATCAAGAAGAAAACGGTGAAGGCCATGACCAGCGCCCTGCTCGCCGGGCCTGCCCCGTACCTTAAGGGCGCCGTCGTCAGCGCCTTCCCGTCCGGAATGAAACTGGCCAGGGAGTCGGTGCCGGTAGTTTCCGGCGCTGCCCAGGTGGACCTGTCGGCCAAGGAGCTGACCGAAGCCTCCACCGAGGACAGGCTCCGGATGCAGACGCAGCTGGCCCTCACATTCCGGAGCCAGCCGGACGTCATCAACGTGGAGCTCCGGGCGAACCAGGACCTCGTACGCGTGGAGGACAACGGTTCGGTCCTTCCGCCGGTCCAGAACAAAAGCGCCCCTGCACGCCAGATCGCCATCAGCAACGGTGAACTGGTGCGGTACGAGAACAACAGGGTGTCACCGTTGCCCGACATGCAGCCGGTGGCGGCGCTGAAACCGCGGTCACCTGCCGAATCGCCCGTCTCGCAGACGGTGGCGTTCCTGAACGGCAGCCGCAACACGCTCTATTCGATGGTGCCCGGCCAGCCTGCGCGCGCCCTGGTTACGCGCAGCACGTTGACGCACCCGTCGTTCAGCCTGCACGACTGGCTGTGGACTGCCGGTCCGGGCGCGCAGGGCGTCACGGAAATCAAGGCCTTCCGTCCCACCGGCGTGGCGCAGGGCGCACCCGTGCCGGCTGTCACCCTGACCCCCTCCTGGCTGGCGGGCCGCAACGTCAAGGACTTCCGGGTGTCCCGTGAGGGTGTTCGGGCTCTGGTCATCTCCGAGCAGAACGGCGAGACACGGGTGCAGGTAACGGGGATCATCCGCGGCGCTGACGGAACGCCGAAGGAACTGACCGCGCCCATCACCCTGCCGTCCAGCGGGAACCCGGACCAGGGCGTCTGGGTCAACGACACCACCGTTGTGGTGATGAAGGGCGCCGCGACGTCCAACGTGACCCCGGAGCTTCTCTCCCTCGCCTCCCCCCAGCCGCAGAAGCTCGCCCCCTGGCCGGGGCTGGTTGCGCTCAGCGCAGGCAACGGCCCCGAGGAGATCTATGCGCAGTCCAGGGACGGCATCTTCCAGCGGCTCGGCAACGGGTGGTCGGCGCAGCTGAGGGGGCCGACGGACCCGTCCTTCCCGGGCTGACTTTCCCCGGCCTTCGTGTGCCGGCGTTTTCCACATGGCGGCCGCCGGCCCTTTTGCAGGACCGTGCCTGTACCGGAACCTTGACCCGTGGGGAGCCATAGATCGGGCCGCGGGCAGAGGACTGGTAGGCAGGGGACTGGCGGGCAGAGGACTGGCGGGCAGGGGACTTTGGCGGATCCCGATCTCGTGGCCGAGCCGCTTTGGCCCGCCCGCCACCGCGGCGAGCACCGGCAGCGGTTCCTGCGGGTTTGGGATCTGCTCGCGGGGGCCGCGGCGGAAGTCGTCGCCCTGGTGCTGCCCGTGGAATGCGTCTGCTGCGGCAAGGAGGACCTGGCGCTCTGTCCCGGCTGCGAGCGCAGGCTCCGGATGCTCACCCGCCATCCCTTCCGGGCGGAGACCGGTTCACCCGCGCTCATGGACACCGACGGATCCGTCATCCTTCCTGTGGTGGCTGCCGGCATCTACCGCGAGGAACTCTCCCAGTCGATCCTGGCCTTCAAGCGCCACGGGCAGGGACAGCTGCGGAGCGTGCTGTCGAAGATACTCGCCGGCGCGCTCGCGGCAGCCTATTCGGGAACGGACCGGATGGTCCTCGTTCCGGTCCCTACCAGCGCGGGCGCGTACCGGAAACGCGGATTCAGCCCGGTCCATCTGCTGTTGGCCGGCGCCCCCTGGAGCGTCAGCAGCCGGCATCCGGATTACCTGGACGCGCTGTGCAAAGTCAGGAACCCCAGGACAGGAAACTCGCTGGGAGGGCAGAAAGGGCTTGGCAGGGGAGACAGGTCCCGACGGGTCCGCGGCTCCATGCGCAGCGCCCGGGGTGCCCGCGGACGTGCCCTGCGGGGGAGGCAGTGCATCATCGTCGATGACGTCCTGACTACCGGCGCCACGCTGGCGGAAGCTGCCCGGGCCATCCACGAGGCCGGCGGAATAGTGCGCGGCGCCGTGGTCCTGGCCGCTACGCGCCCGCCGGACGCCGCGGCCGTTCCGGCGCAGTCGCGGCAGTCTGGGGACCGGCTGGGGGCTAGCTGAGACATAGAAAAAAATAAACTGCGAAAGGATGAATAACTGGTTGCTATGAACTAACGTCGGATATGGGTACCAAGATCAGTTGTACCTTTCGATAGCGGCTCGGAAAGGGGCTCGACTGTCAATCAGATCGTCCCCCGGAAGTGCCGCCGTCGTGTCACCGAAGTCATTTGGAGGGCACCATGGAGTTCATGATCAGCGGACGAAATCTGACGGTCTCGGACCGCTTCCGCGAATACGCCGGCGAGAAGATCTCGAAGATCGAATCGCTTGGGGACAAGGTCCAGCGGGTCGACGCGAAGGTTTCCAAGGAAACAAATGCGCGGCAGACCGGTGACCAGCTCACGGTAGAAGTGACAGTCCTGGGCCGCGGCCCCGTGATCCGTGCCGAAGCAAGCGCCGCAGATAAGTTCGCCGCGTTCGACCTCGCCTACAACAAGCTGCTTGAGCGGCTGCGCAGGGCCAAGGACCGCAAGAAAGTCCACCACGGGCGGCATACGCCCAAGGCCGTACGCGAGGCAACTGCAACGCTGGAGCCCGCGAGCTCCAACCAGCCGATCTACATGGAAGCGAGCAATAATGCCCAGGCCGCTCCGGAACCGGCTGAAAAGTCGCCGTACGACGTCGACAACGACATCCCTGCCGGTGACTCGCCGGTACTGATCCGGCGCAAAATATTCCCGGCCACCTCGCTCACCCTTGACGACGCCGTGGACAACATGGAACTTATCGGTCACGATTTTTACCTTTTCGTGGACAAGGCCACGAACGCGCCATCGGTTGTGTACCGCCGCCGCGGCTGGACATACGGGGTCATCACCCTGGACCACTACTGCGAACCCGGCGAGAACACGCATGAGGAGAAAATCATCGCGTACCGCTCGGACGATGCGGCCGCAACTGCATAGGATGGAGCCCAGGCAACGAAAGGGCTGACATGGGTGCATCGCTGAGCCTCCCGCAGGCACGGCGGATTGCACTGGCAGCCCAAGGACTGGACAAAGGACGGCCCGCCGGCCCCGTGACGTCACGGGCGGTGGGCCGGACCTTTGCCCGGATTCACCTCGTACAGATCGACTCGGTCAACGTTCTGGCCCGGAGCCACTTCCTGCCCTTCTTTTCCCGGCTCGGCAACTACGACCGCTCCATCCTCCAGAAAATGGCAGGCAAGCACCCACGGCGCATGGTGGAGTACTGGGCCCACGAAGCCAGCTACGTCCGCCCGGAACATTTCCTGGACCTGGTGGTGTGGCAGAACCGCAAATGGGTGGGAGCAGCGGGGATGGACCCGGCACTCCGCTCCGGCGTGACCGGGCGGATCCTCGAGGCGCTCGCCGACGGAAAACCCATGACGGCTGCCCAGCTCACGGCCAGGCTGGGGCACGTTGAGGACCGCAAGCACGTCAACTGGGGCTGGAACTGGAACGCCGTCAAGCGCGTTCTGGAGCACCTGTTCGAAGAGGGGATTGTGTCGTCGGCGTCAAGGACTGACCAGTTCGAGCGGCAGTACGCCCTGACCCGGCAGGTTTTGCCTGGCCATGATCTTGAGGCGGTACCGGACCCTTCGGCCGCCATGGACCGGCTCATCGATGCGGCCGCGCAGGCCCACGGCATTGGCAGTGCGCGCTGTTTCGCGGATTACTTCAGAACCCCGCTCAAGGCAGCAACGGCCTCCGTTCAGCGCCTTGTGGATGCCGGCCGCCTGGAGCCGGTGACGGTGGCCGGCTGGGACCGGGCGGTGTACCGGCACGCCGACGCCCGGCTTCCACGCCAGGCAGTTGGCCGCGCACTGCTCAGCCCGTTCGATTCGCTGGTGTTTGAACGGCGCAGGCTCGAAGAGCTCTTCGGCTTCCATTACCGGATCGAGATCTACACCCCTGAGGCCAAACGCCGCTTTGGCTATTACGTGCTTCCGTTCCTGCTCCGCGACCGCATTGTCGCCAGGGTGGACCTTAAGGCAGACCGGGCGGCGGGCACGCTGCTGGCCAAGGCGTGCTTCGGTGAGCCGGACGCACCGGCGGACACAGCCGTCGAACTTGCCGCCGAACTGCAATTGATGGCCGGCTGGCTGGGACTGGATGGCGTAGCCGTCGCGCCGGTGGGGGACCTTGCTCCCGCCGTCGCCGCGGCTATGAACGGCTATCCGCTGTGAGGGAACAGGGCCACGTGCCGTGCGTCTCTCCCGTAGACTAAATCACGCCAGAATTCGGCAGCATGAGACTGGGAGCAACTTCACGTGGCATCACTAATCGAAAAAATTCTCCGCACAGGTGACAAGAAGCTTCTGAGGCAACTGCGGAACTATGCTGACTCCATTAACGCCCTTGAAGACTCGTTCCAAACTTTCACGGATGCGGAACTGCGTGAAGAAACAGACCGGCTCCGGGCGCGCCACCAGGATGGCGAAAAGCTTGATGACCTCCTGCCGGAGGCCTTCGCCGCTGTGCGTGAGGCGTCCTCCCGCACGCTCGGCATGCGGCACTTCGATGTCCAGCTCATGGGTGGCGCTGCCCTGCACCTGGGCAACATCGCAGAAATGAAGACCGGTGAAGGCAAGACGCTGGTGGCCACTGCTCCGGCCTACCTCAACGCCCTTACCGGCAATGGCGTGCACGTTGTCACCGTGAACGACTACCTGGCCGAATACCAGTCTGAGCTTATGGGCCGCGTCTACCGCTTCCTGGGACTCACCAGCGGCTGCATCCTCGCCAACCAGGACCCCGCCGTCCGCCGCGAGCAGTACAGCGCCGACATCACCTACGGCACCAACAACGAATTCGGCTTCGACTACCTGCGCGACAACATGGCCTGGGACAAGTCTGAACTCGTGCAGCGCGGCCACCACTTTGCGATCGTCGATGAAGTCGACTCCATCCTCATCGACGAGGCCCGTACGCCGCTGATCATTTCCGGCCCCGCCCAGGGCGACACCAACCGCTGGTACAGCGAGTTCGCCAAGGTGGTCCTGCGCCTGCAGCCGGAGAAGGACTACGAAGTCGACGAGAAGAAGCGCACTGTCGGCGTCCTGGAAAGCGGCATCGAAAAGGTTGAGGACTATCTCGGCATCCAGAACCTCTACGAATCCGCCAACACGCCGCTGATCGGTTTCCTGAACAACGCCATCAAGGCCAAGGAGCTGTTCAAGCGGGACAAGGACTACGTCATCCTCGACGGCGAAGTCCTCATCGTCGACGAGCACACCGGCCGTATCCTCGCCGGCCGGCGCTACAACGAAGGCATGCACCAGGCGATCGAAGCCAAAGAGGGCGTCGAGATCAAGGCCGAGAACCAGACCCTCGCCACGGTGACGCTGCAGAACTACTTCCGCATGTACGACAAGCTCTCCGGCATGACCGGCACGGCCGAGACTGAAGCCGCCGAATTCATGAGCACGTACAAGCTCGGCGTGGTGGCCATCCCCACCAACCGCGACATGCAGCGGATTGACCAGTCCGACCTCGTTTACAAGAACGAGATCGTGAAATTCGAGGCCGTGGTCCGCGACATCGCCGAACGCCATGCGAAGGGCCAGCCGGTCCTGGTGGGCACCACCAGCGTGGAAAAGAGCGAATACCTCTCGCGCCTGCTGGCAAAGGAGGGCATCCGGCACGAGGTCCTCAACGCAAAGAACCACGCCCGTGAGGCCGCCATCGTGGCGCAGGCAGGCCGCAAGGGCGCGGTAACCGTTGCCACCAACATGGCCGGCCGCGGCACCGACATCATGCTGGGCGGCAACGCCGAGTTCACTGCCATCGCCGAACTCGCGCAGCGGGGGCTGGACCCGGAGGAAAACTCGGACGAGTACGAGGCCGCCTGGCCCGGCGCCCTGGAAGCTTCGCAAAAGGCCGTCAAGGACGAACACGAGGAAGTACTGGGCCTGGGTGGCCTGTATGTGCTGGGAACTGAGCGCCACGAATCCCGCCGCATCGACAACCAGCTGCGCGGCCGTTCCGGACGCCAGGGCGACCCCGGCGAGTCCCGCTTCTACCTGTCGCTGACCGATGACCTGATGCGCCTGTTCAACTCGGGTGCAGCGGAGCGGCTGATGAACAGCTCCGTGCCCGACGACGTGGCGCTGGAGTCCAAGCTGGTCTCCCGCGCCATCGCCTCGGCCCAGGGGCAGGTCGAAGGCCGGAACGCCGAACAGCGCAAGAACGTCCTGAAATACGACGACGTCCTCAACCGCCAGCGCGAAGCCATTTACGGCGACCGGCGCCGGATTCTGGAGGGCGACGACCTCCACGAAAAGGTGCAGTTCTTCCTGGAAGACACCATCAACGCACTGATCGATGAAGCAACGGCCGAGGGCAACGGTGACGACTGGGACTTCGACCAGCTCTGGACCAACCTGAAGACGCTCTACCCCGTCACTGTCACACCGCACGACGTCATCGACGAGGCGGGCGGCAAGTCGCGCATCACCGTGGAGTTCCTGAAGGAAGAAATCATGTCTGATGCCAAGCTGGTGTATCAGGCACGCGAGGAAGCCATCGGCTCCGAAAGCATGCGCGAACTGGAGCGCCGGGTGGTCCTCTCCGTCATCGGGCGCAAGTGGCAGGAACACCTGTACGAGATGGACTACCTGAAGGAAGGCATCGGCCTGCGCGCCATGGCCCAGCGTGATCCGCTGGTGGAATACCAGCGTGAAGGTTTCACGATGTTCCAGTCCATGATGGAAGCCATCCGGGAAGAGAGCGTTGGTTTCCTCTTCAACCTCGAAGTGGAAGTCACTCCGGCCGAGGACGTCGTGGTTGCGGATGCGGCCGGCGGGCACACCGAGCACCACGAGCCGCAAATCCGCGCGGCAGGTCTCGAGGCTCCGGAAAAGCCCGCGCAGCTCCAGTACACCGCGCCCCGGGAGGACGGCGGAGCGGAGACCCGGATCGAGGGCCGGGCTGCCGGCCGCTCGGGCAACCCGGCCAAGGCCGCTGCCCAGGACCGGCGCGACGGGAAGAAGAAAAAGCGCTAGCCAGCGGACATGACGGAAGGGACCGGAGCTCATGCTCCGGTCCCTTCCCGTTCCGCTGTCAGCCAATCTCCAGGGCGGTGACGCGCCAGACGTTCTTGCTGCGTTCCAGCCGGACGGCGACCGCCCGGACCCGCAGTTCATCAGCCACCACGGCGCTGGCCTCGTAAACGTCCGGCGTCACCACGCAGGCGTGGACGGAACGTACCGATGCGTTGCGGTGGAGCAGCCCCATCTTCCGGGGCGCCCGGGCAGCCACCCTCCGGGTCAGGGCCGCCCGGTGCTGCAGCACGGTGAGGCAGCGCTGGTCCAGCCGCCGTGCCAGTTGGTGGATCGGCCGCGTTCCCGCCAGGACCTCAATGGCGGCCTGAACAGTGGCCCTGGTGATGGCGCATATTTCGCGGACCTCGTCGCCGGGGGCGGGGACGCGGGCGGGAGCCGCTGCCTTTCGGGCCGACGCGGCCGGGACGGGTTCAAGAACGGCGCTTCCTGCACGCCGTATCGGAGTTACTGCAGTCATGATCGGTCCTTTTGGTTGGGCGGGCTTGGGCAGGCCGCACACGGGTGCGGCCGCAGAGTCAGCAGCGCGGAAAGAAAGCAGCGCGGAAACAAAGCCGCGCGGAAGCAAAACAGCGCGGAAAGAAAGCAACGCGGAAAGAAAGCGGCGTGGAGGTAGGCGGCGCAGATTAAGGGGGTGGCGGCGGGCTGAGGAGCTGGCCCGGAAGGAGGACGTTGGGGTCGGCCCCGATGACATCCCGGTTCGCCTGGTACCAGAGCGGCCAGCGGGCAGCGATTTCCACATCGGTTGCCCCGGGCCCCAGCTCGCGGGCGGCGAGAGTCCACAGCGATTCGCCGGCCCTGACCGCAACCTCACGGCGGGCATCTGCCGGCCCGGCGTCTGCCCTGGCCGGCAAGGAGGCGACGGGGCCCGGCTCCACCGCCGGGACGCGCGGCTTCCACTGGGGCTGGAGTCCGCTGCCGCCAGCGACAGGGCTTTCCGCGGTGCCGGCGTCTGCGGAATGGCTCTCGGGCAGGAGCGGCAGCCGCTCAGTCAGGGGCATCCAAGCAGCGGACAGGGAGGATCCCTTGCCCGAGGAATGGCCCGCGGCAGGCAAGGCATCCGCATGGGCAAGCGGTGCGCCGAGGAGCTGGACACCCACGGCAGCTATGGCCAGCCTCCGCATAAACACGGGGCTGAGGCGTCCAGTGGCGCGGGCAGCAGCGTGATGCCCGGCGCGTTCCAGGAGCGCTGATGCAAAGGCGGTTGCGAGGGACAGGAGCCACCAGGTGGTCACGGCCAGCCCGGCGGCGAGGGCCAGCAGACCAAGCAGGTCGTCGAACAACAGGGACTGGCCCCGGGCAGCGGACCGCTGCCAATGGCCGATCATCGAGCTCCCGCTGAAAGCAAGAAAGATTCCCAGCCCCAGGATGACAGCCGCCAGGGCGGCCTCTGCCCTCACCGGGCGCTGTATTGCTTCCGTCATGACTTCCCCCGAGATGATCCTGTTTGATGCAGTTTGATTCACTTTGATGTGATGTGGACCGTGTGGAGTAAGTTTGCGTCAGTTCTGTCGGTTTTGTCTATGGACCCAGGGAAGTTTGTGGATGAATTGACCCTCTCGACCGGCACGCCTACGCTGGCGCCATGCGATGGAACGCACTTTTCCAGGACCTTGAGCTGCAGCTGGCCGAAGCAGGAATTCTGGATTTGGAGTCCGAGATTGCCGAGCGCTACCGGGCAGAGACGGCTGCCATCGCGCTCGAGGACAGGCTGCGTGGATCACTTGGCTCCCACGTTGGCGTCCATTTGGGTTCAGGGCAGGTCTTTGCCGGCACGCTTACTCATGCGGGTGCGGAAAGCCTGGTCCTTGACGAACCGCTGCACCAGGTGCTGATCCCATATGCGGCCGTAAGCCACTACAGCGGCCTCGGGCGGTTTGCGGTCGCGGAGGCTTCGGCTGTGCGACGTAAGCTGGGCCTCGCGAGCGCGCTGCGCGGACTGGCACGGGACCGGGCTGAACTGACCGTCCTGCTGGCGGGACAGCCGCGGGACGCGCAGCTTCAAGGTGTGATTGACAGGGTGGGGCGGGACTTTTTCGACCTCGCCCTGACATTGCCCGGGGAAGCGCGCAGGGCGGGCCGGGTGGCCGACGTGGCTACAGTTCCGTTCCAGGCGCTGGATGCGCTTCGCTCAAGGCGCGGCGGGGAGTTCTGAGTTCAGAGGGACTTCGACTTGGACTCTTGGATCATGCGGCTTGCCTCGGCATAGCGTTCTTCGATGTACTGCTCAAGCATCTTTTCCTCGACCCGCCACTGCCCGCGGCCACCCACCTGAATGGCTTTCAGTTCGCCGCTGCGGACGAGGGCGTACGCCGCCGGCGCATTGATCTGAAGCTGCTCGGCTACATCTGCAAGCGTGAGGAATCGGGGCATAGTCCTATTGTGCCACCGTTGGTCCAAATGATGCCGTTATCCACAGTTTGATGTTGTTTGCTGCAACACCCTTCCGAACGGGAAGGCAGGCCGTAACAATGATCATGACCGGCGCGATCCAGGCGCCCAGGCGTCAAGGGGGAGCGGTACGCATGAGTGCAGGCACGGCGGCGAGCGGGGCCAGGCTGAAGAAACCTTCCTGGAAGGATCCGAGGCTGCTGGTGGGTGTGCTCCTTGTCCTGGCCTCCGTCGCCGGAGTTGTTGCACTCGTCGGCAGCGCGGACCGGACCACAGAAGTATTTGCCGCCCGTGAGGCAATTGCCGTGGGCCAGAAACTGACGCCTGAAAATGTCAGCCGGGTCAAGGTGCGACTCGGCGACGTCGAAGCGCACTACGTCACCGCGGAGTCAGGCCTTCCAGACGGCCAAGTGGCCGTCCAGCGGATCGCCAAGGACCAGCTGGTTCCCCGGGAAAGCCTCGGCAGTGTTGATGCCTTGGACCGAAAGCCGGTGGCCATCACTGTCCAGGAAGCGTTGCCTGAGCAGGCAGTGGCGGGCACCAGGGTGGACGTCTGGGTCTCCCTGCCAGACGCCCGGAACGGTTTTGCTGAACCGAAGCTGCTGCTCCCAGGTGCGGAAATCGCCGAGGTTTCGCAGGGATCCACTGCGCTGGGTGCCTCGAAATCCACGGTCCTGATGGTCCTCGTGGGGGACGGGCAGACGGCCTCGCTCCTCGGTGCACAGGCAAACGAGGCCAAAATATCCGTGGTGTGGAATCCGGGCGGGACGGCCAAGTGAGCATCCCCGTTGTCACCGTCGGGGAGTCGCAGGAAGACCTGGTCGGTGGACTGGAGCGGCTTCATGGTCCCGTCACGGTCGTCCGGCGCTGTGGGGAGCTCGCGGAGCTGCTGGCTGCCTGCCAAAGCGGGCTGGCCCGGGCGGCCATTGTGGCTGCGGGGAGCCAGGACCTGACTGCCTCGCTGGTGGACAGGCTCGGCGCCGTGGGAGTAGTCATCATTGCGCTCACGGACAGCCCCGAGGAGCGCTTGCGGCTTCGCGGTATCGGAGTCACGGCAGCGCCGTCGACCGTTGAATCCACAGACCTTGCTGAAAGCATTGCCGAGGCCGTCAGCAGGCATGCAGGCATAGGCCGGGCGGGACCGGGTCCCGGTGCCGCACCCGTTTGCAGTACGGGTTTTGCGGATTCCGCCGCGGCACTGCATCCGGAGCCTGTCGATGCTGAAACAGACCCGCCGCCCGCCGGAACGGGGAAGGTCCTGGCGGTCTGGGGGCCGGCCGGCGCGCCCGGCAGGACTCTTGTCGCGGTCAACATTGCAGGCGAGCTGGCTGCCACGGGCAAATCCGTCCTGCTGGTCGATGCCGACAGCTATGGGGCCAGCGTCGCCGGGGTCCTCGGGCTCCTCGACGAAGCGGCAGGGCTGGCGCAGGCGTGCCGGCTGGCCGACCAGGGGCTCCTGAACCGGGAAGCGCTGCTGCGCGTTGCCGTCCCGGTTGCAGCCACGGCCGGTACTTTCCGGGTTCTGACCGGGATCACACGGGCCGACCGCTGGACCGAGCTTCGTGCCGCTGCGCTGGCGCTCGTTTTGGACCGGGCACGGGAAGTCGCCGACGTCATCGTGGTGGACGCCGGTTTCTGCCTTGAAGCTGACGAAGAGCTCAGCTTCGACACCATGGCGCCGCGGCGTAACGGGGCGACGTTGAGGAGCCTTGAAATGGCCGACACCGTGATTGCGGTTGGCTCCGCGGATCCGGTCGGCGTCCCCCGCCTTATCAGGGCGCTGGCGGAGCTCGAAGGTTCGGTACCGGGAATTAGCCCCGACGTGGTGCTCAACAAGGTTCGGGCCTCGGCCGTCGGCCGGTCCCCGGAACGCCAGCTTCGCGAGGCATGGGAGCGGTTCGCCCCGACGGCAGGCATTAAGGCGTTCCTGCCGTGGGAGCCGGACACGACGGACGCGGCCCTGCTGGCGGGGTCGCTGCTGCTTGAAACCGCTCCGGAATCACGGCTTCGCTCGGCTATCGCCGAATTGGTTTGTGCATCTGCCCAGCAAAAGCGGAGATCCTCTGTATTCGCATCCACAGCAAGGCGCAGACGGACGGGCTAGGCTCACGGTGAGGGCTGCAAGGAAGCAGCCGCAAACTGTGTGATGGAGGCGTGTGTCGATGTCGTCTGGGTCCAGCGTGGAGGATCAGTCCCGTTCAATCGAAGCTGAGGAAGGCTTTTTTGCGGACTACTACGAGCATCTGGCGGAGGAGGACGCGCGGGCTTACCCGCACGAGCTGCTGACGGCCCGGGCTGAAACCCACCGTGCAGTCGGTTTTGAACGCAAGCCGGGAACGGCCAACATATCCATCGTTCCCGAGGCCGACCGCAGCGTCGTATACATCGTCACCGACGACATGCCATTCCTGGTGGACTCCGTCAACGCTGAGCTGGTCCGGCAGAATTCGGCCATCCACCTCGTGCTGCACCCCATGTTCGTGGTCGCCCGCAACCGCGAAACCAACGAACTGGTCAAAGTGGACAGGGTCCCTTCCGGCTTCGGCATCTCCAGCGGCGACACCGCAGCGCTGCCTGTCCTTTCCCAGTTGATTGCCCAGGGCGACAACGCCTCCCACATGGAGTCCTGGATTGCGGTGGAGATCGGCCGGGCCAGCGACGAGGCTGCGGACAAGCTCCAGGAGGGGCTGGAACGCGTCCTCGGGGACGTCCGTGCCGCGGTCGAGGACTGGCCGAAGATGCGCAACAAGGCACTGCAGATCGCGCAGGACCTGGACAAGGTGGCGCATCCGGCGCAGATCGCCGAGCTGCGCCAGGCGCAGGATTTGCTTCGCTGGCTCGACGACGGCAATTTCACCTTCCTCGGCTACCGGGAATACGACCTGGTCAATGAAGAAGGCGAGGATGTCCTGGAGCTGCGCGAGGACAGCGGGCTGGGCCTGCTGCGGGCCCACCACGACACCCGCCAGGTGCAGCACCTCACCGACGCGGGCAGGCGCAAGGCCCGTGAAAAGCGTGCCCTGGTCATCACCAAGGCCAATTCGCGCTCAACCGTGCACCGTCCCGCCTACCTGGACTACATCGGGGTCAAAAGCTTCGACGCCGCGGGCAACGTCAACGGCGAACAGCGGTTCATCGGACTGTTCGCCACCAGCGCCTACACGGACTCCGTGCGGAATATCCCGATTGTCCGGGAAAAGGTCGAGGCCGTGCTGCGCGGCGCCGGTTTCCCGCCGGACTCACATTCCGGCAAGGACCTGCTGGGCATCCTGGAAACGTACCCCCGCGACGAGCTCTTCCAGATCGAGATTCCCGATCTCGCCGCGACGGCAACAGGAATCCAAAGGCTGCAGGAACGGCGCCGCACCCGGCTCTTCCTCCGGCCGGACATCTACGGACGGTTCATGTCCGCCGTCGTCTACCTCCCGCGTGACCGGTACACCACCAACGTCCGGCTGAGGATAGAGCAGGAACTCCGCGAGACGTTCCATGCCGAGTCCATTGACTATGAGGCGAGGATGACGGAATCAGCCCTCGCCCGCCTGTTCTTCCGGATCCGCCTGCCCAAGGGCCAGGACGTCAGCCACGTCAACACGGACGCGCTGGAAAAGCGGCTTGTCCGGGCTGCCCGGTCCTGGAGTGAAGGAATCGCCGAGGTACTGCGCGAGCGAAGCGCCGACGACGGTGCGAATGAACTGGCGGCCATCTGGGCCGAGGCCTTCCCGGCCAGCTACCGCGTCGACTATGAAATCGAAGATGCCCTCGAGGACATCGCACGGTTCGAACAGTACGGGGCCGAAGCCGAGCGCATGCTTGGTGCACGGCAGGAGCGGCCGGGCGTCCACGTGTACCTTCCCGAAGGCGCCGGCGCCACCCTCGAAGAGGATGCCCGAGTCAAGCTGTACATGCTGGAGCCCAAGAGCCTGAGCCAGATCCTTCCCTACTTCCACAACCTGGGGCTGGAGGTGCTGGACGAGCGGCCGTTCGAGATCGAGACCGCGGACCGCCGGGATTTCTTCCTCTACGACCTCGGGCTGAAATACCCGGCCGGGGTGGACCCGGTGTCCACGGGCCGGCTGCTGGCGGATTCCTTCGGCGCGGCCGTTTCCGGTGCCGTCGAATCCGACAGCTTTGACCGGCTGGTGCTCCGCGAGGGCATGACTTGGCGGCAGGTCATCGTGCTGCGGGCCTACGCGAAGTACATGCGGCAAATGGGAAACACCAACTCGTTTGAGTTCATGGCCGACACACTGCTGGCCAACCCTGAGGTCACGCTCGGGCTCGTTGAGCTGTTCGAGGCACGCTTCGACCCCAGCGTGCCCGAGGCCGAGCGGGCGAACAAGCAGGCAGCGGTCCGCACCCGGCTGGCCGCGTCGATCGAAAACGTCGCCACCCTGGACGCAGACCGCGTGGTGCGGACGTTCACGAACCTGATCGAATCGACGCTGCGCACCAACTTCTACCAGGACAAGCCGCACCTGAGCTTCAAGCTCAACCCGTCAGCCATCGAAGGGCTGCCTTTCCCGCGGCCCATGTTCGAAATCTGGGTTTACTCGCCCCGGGTGGAGGGTGTTCACCTGCGCTTCGGCAAGGTGGCCCGCGGCGGCCTCCGCTGGTCGGACCGGCGCGAAGACTTCCGCACGGAAATCCTGGGCCTGGTCAAGGCACAGACGGTCAAGAACGCCGTGATCGTTCCAACGGGCGCCAAGGGCGGGTTCTTCGCCAAGCGGCTGCCGGACCCTGCAAAAGACAGATCGGCCTGGATGGCGGAGGGTGTCGAAAGCTACAAGACCTTCATCCGCGGTCTGCTGGACGTCACGGACAACCTCGTGACGGGAGCAGACGGCGAACGGCTTGTCCCGCCGTCGGACGTTGTGCGCCACGACGGCGACGACTCCTACCTGGTGGTCGCAGCGGACAAGGGCACAGCAACCTTCTCTGACATTGCGAACGGACTTGCCGCGGATTACGGATTCTGGCTGGGGGACGCCTTCGCTTCCGGCGGTTCGGTGGGCTATGACCACAAGGCCATGGGCATCACCGCCCGCGGTGCCTGGGAATCCGTCAAGAGGCACTTCAGCGAGCTGGACCTGGACACCCAGTCCGAGCCCTTCACCGTAGTCGGCGTCGGTGACATGTCCGGGGACGTCTTCGGCAACGGCATGCTCCTGTCCAAGCACATCAGGCTGCTTGCGGCGTTTGACCACCGGCACATTTTCCTCGACCCGAACCCGGACGAGGCAACCTCCTTCACGGAGCGGCAGCGGCTCTTCGGACTGCCGCGGTCGTCGTGGGACGACTACGACAAGAGCCTGATCAGCGAAGGTGGCGGGGTCTACCCGAGGCAGGCGAAATCCATCCCGGTCTCGCCGCAGGTACGCTCCGCGCTGGGCCTGCCCGAGGACACAACCCAGCTCAGCCCGCCCGAACTCCTGCGGGCCATCCTGCTCGCCCCCGCGGACCTGCTGTACAACGGCGGCATCGGCACGTACGTGAAGGCCAGTACCGAGACGCACGCCATGGTCGGTGACAAGTCCAACGACGCCATTCGCGTGGATGGCCGTGACCTTCGTGTCAAGGTTGTGGGCGAGGGCGGAAACCTCGGGATGACCCAGCGCGGACGCATCGAAGCGGCGCTGCAGGGCGTCATCCTGAACACGGACGCCATCGACAACTCGGCCGGCGTCGATTGCTCCGACCACGAGGTCAACATCAAGATCTTCGTAGACCGGATGGTGGCGGCGGGCAAGCTCGACGCCGGCGAGCGTTCGGACTTCCTTGCCTCCATGACCGACGAGGTGGGGCGGCTGGTCCTGGAAGACAACGTTGACCAGAACATCCTGCTCCTGAATGACCGCCAGAAGGTCGCGGAATGGAGCCCGAGCTACGAACGCCTGATGGACTGGCTGGAGAAGAAGGCGGACCTGAACCGGGATCTGGAGGCGCTGCCCTCCACGGCCGTCCTTCGCGAGCGGCTGGAACAGGGCCAGGGCCTCACGTCACCAGAACTGTCCGTGCTGGCCGCCTACGCCAAGATCGAGCTGGCGACGGCCCTGCGCGACAGCGACCTGGCCGACGACCCCTGGTTCCGCGAAACGCTCCGGCAGTACTTCCCGGTCCAGCTCCGGGAGAAATTCGACGCCGAACTGGACACCCATCCGCTGCGCCGGGAAATCATCGCAACGGTCGTGGCGAACGACATGATCAACCTGGGCGGCATCACCTTTGCCTTCCGGACCATGGAGGAGACCTCTGCGAGCGAAGTGGCTGTGGCCAAGGCATTCGTTGCGCTGCGGGAAATCTATGAACTGGACATCATGGTGTCCGAGCTCAACGAGCTGCCTGCGTCGTTCCCCACCGAGCACTGGAGCACCGTCCACCTCGATATCCGCCGCCTCCTGGACCGTGCGGTGCGGTGGGTTCTTGCCCAGGGAAGTGCGTCACGGCCCATCGCCGATATCGTCGGCGAGTTCAAGTCCCCGATGGAACCCATGCGGGCCCGGCTGCTTGACTACCTGCGCGGTGACGACCGTGCGCGCGTTGCCTCCTGGCTTGAGAAGGCACGGTCGTGGGGCCTGCCGGAGGACCTGGGCCACCGCTGGGCCGAACTGTTCGAGAGCTTCGTGCTGCTGGACATCGCGAAAATCGCGCACAGCCGCAAGGAACCCGTGGAGGACATCGCCCACGTTTACTACACGGTGTTCAACCGGTTCCACGTGGACTCGCTCCTGGAACGGATCAGTTCCCTGCCGCGGCAGGACCGCTGGCAGGCCCTGGCCCGTGCCGCGCTGCGTGATGACCTTTACTCGACCGTCTCGGACATGACGACGGCGGTCCTGGACTCGACCGGTGAAGGCTTGTCCGCCGAGGATAGGCTGAGGGACTGGGAGCAGCTGAACGCGGAGCATTTGGGCCGCGCGAAGAGCATGTTCGATGAGGTCAACGCCCTCGAAGCGGACGACATGGCCTCGCTCTCGGTAGCATTGAGGCTCTTGAGGTCAATCGTCCGACGCTAGGACAAAGTCCCGCCGTCGAAAAACTGGAGGTGCAGTGGCAATCTTTACGGACCCCATCAGGGAGCACGCTGATTTCGGGCCGGGGGATGCTGAGTGGCTGCACCTCCTGGTGGGCGACTGGCAGATGGTGGCCGATCTCGCGTTTGCCGACCTTGCCCTGTGGTTTCCCCATCCCGAGCATGGCTACGTCGCCCTGGCGCACGTCCGGCCCTCCACGACACATACGGTGTTCCACGCCGACTTCGTCGGGGAGGGCATCCGGTCGGACCTGCAGCCGCTGGTGGACAAGGCGTGGGAGAGCCGCACCATTGAGCGTTCCAGTGAGACGAACTGGAGCAGCGACATGGCCCTGCGGGTTGAAGCAGTGCCGATGGTCAGGAACGGCCGGACGCTGGCGGTGGTCACCTCGCACATGGACCTGTCCAGTTCGCGGATGCCCTCCAGGCTGGAGCTGACCTACCGCCAGTGTGCCTATGACCTGCTGCGCATGGGCACACTGGGCCTCTGGCCGGACTTCGCCTCGCCGACCGGTTCCCGCCGCGGCGCTCCGCGCGTAGGCGACGGCCTGATCCGGCTCGACGCCGAGGGCATCGTGCAGTACGCCAGCCCGAACGGCGTCTCGGCTTTCAGACGCCTCGGTGATGGCGAATCCCTGGAGGGCCGCTCACTGGCAGAGGTCACGGCGGGCCTGCTGAAGGACCGCCGCATGGTGGACGAGACGCTGCCGCTCGTTGTAACCGGGCGGATGCCGTGGCGCAGTGAGATCGAATCCCGCGGCGTGAGCCTGTCGCTGCGCGCGATTCCGCTCAGAGACGAGCAGCAGCGGTTCGGGGCCTTGGTCCTATGCCGCGACGTATCCGAGCTGCGGCGCCGGGAGATGGAACTGGTCACGAAGGACGCCACGATCCGTGAAATCCACCACCGGGTCAAGAACAATCTGCAGACGGTTGCGGCGCTGCTGCGCATGCAGTCCCGCCGGATGGTCAGCGACGAAGCAAAGCAGGGCCTCGAACAGGCCATGCGGCGCGTGGCAACGATTGCCCTCGTGCATGAGACGCTATCGCAGGGGCTGACTCAAAGCGTTGATTTCGATGAACTCATCGGACGCCAGTTCCGCCTGTCCGCAGAAGTGGCGTCGCCGTCCCAGCAGGTCCGGACGCAGCGGTCGGGCCTGTTCGGTGAGCTCCCCAGCGACTTCGCAACGCCGCTGGCGCTGGTGATCAACGAACTCGTCACCAACGCCGTCGAACACGGACTGGAGGGACGTACCGGCACGGTGTGGCTGCTCGCCGACCGCTCGGCGAACGAGGACGACGAGGAACTGCTCACTGTCACCGTGGCGGACGACGGCGTTGGACTGCCGGACACGCCGCATGTGGAGGGCCTCGGGCTTCAGATTGTCCGGACGCTGGTCACGAGCGAACTCGGCGGCACCATCCAGTGGCAGCCCCGTGAGGGCGGCGGAACCGCGGTGCAGATTGTCCTGAGCCTGGCTAACCGCTGACATGAAAAAGCGACGGCCGCGGACCAATGGTCCGCGGCCGTCGCTTTTAATTCCTGTGGCAGCTGTTTGCTGCAGTAACGCGTCAGGAAGCGCGGCGTGCCCGGGCTGCACGGCGCTTAAGCGCACGGCGCTCGTCCTCGCTCATGCCGCCCCACACGCCGGCATCCTGTCCGGACTCCAGCGCCCACTGAAGGCAGGTGTCAACTACCGGACAACGGCGGCAGACGCTCTTCGCTTCTTCGATCTGCAGCAGGGCCGGGCCCGTGTTGCCGACGGGGAAAAACAGCTCCGGGTCTTTGTCGAGGCAGGCCGCGCGATTACGCCAATCCATGCTGATCAGTCACTCCATTCCTGGGAAGTCAATAGCCTTTGTGAAAAAATTCACTAGGGCTTACATAGGAAAGGGGCCCTGCAGGGCCCCCTTGGTCATCTGGATCAAGCGTTTCATGTTAACGCTGTGTAAACAAGGGGTAGTGGACTACGAAATCCGCCAGAAACGTGAGCGATGCATCACATCCACGGGCTGTCCCGCCGCGTGTCGACTATCTCGGGTAGTGTGCCAGTGTGTCAAGAGCCCCAAAAGACCCGTCCGGCCCGTTCTCCCACGACGGGGACAACAACGGCATCCCGGAGGAGGCGGCCCCGGCCAGCGCGGAGCCCTCAAACCCGGGCCGTCCCCGCGCGATCGCCGTGATCTCCGCGATTGTGGCAGCTGAGGCGACCGCCTTGCTGGGGGCGGCGGCCTGGTACGGTTTCCAGCTCGTGACTGGCGCGCCCGTCATGTCGTTTTGGGGTGCTGTCTTCACACTCGGCCTGCTCCTGGCATTTGCGGCCTGGCTGTACGCCGTTGCGGTGTTCCTGTTCCGGGGTTTCCGCTGGCCGCGCGCCGGGGCACTCGTGGCGCAGCTGTTCGTGCTGACGATCGGGTTCCCGACCCTCACCGGCGGGTTTCCCGTGGCCGGTGCCGCGATGCTGATCCCGGCCGCCACGGCTATCATCCTGCTGTTCGACAAGCGTGTGATTAGCTTCGCCTCCCGCGCAGCTTCTGCACCACCAGCACTATGACGCAGTTGGCGCCCTGACGCGGCTGGCGCCCAGCCCCCTGGCCCGGTTGTCTCACCCTGCAGTGCCCTCGTCCGGCCGCCTGCTCGGCATTTTGGCTCCATCTTCGGCCAGGGCCAGCTGGACTGGCAGTGCCGTACCGTCCGCCACGAGCAGGGCGCGTCCCGGCGGGGGATGGGAATCCGGCTCAATCCGCAGCCCGAAGATGTCGCCATCCAGGGGACTGCGGGGTGCGATGAGGACGCCCTTGCCGCCACTGCGGGCCGCGAGCGCCAGCGGGACGCGCTGCATCAGCGACTGGCTGAAAGCAGCGGAAAAAACTATTGCCCAACCGCGGCTGTTCAGGTCCGCGAGATGCTGGTGGGCGGCGGCAGGCAGCAGGTCGGCGTCATCGACGAGGAGTATCGCGTCCCGGGGCAGGCGGCCTTCCACGGCATCTTGGTGGACCTCAGTCCAGAAGCCGTCCGTTCCGGTTTCCTGGCCGGCCTGCAGCCACGCGGTCACCGACGGATTGAGCGCCGGCAGGGAGGCAAGGAATGAGGACTTGCCAGAACCTGCACTGCCCAGCACGGCAAGGACTGACCCTCTCGGCAGGCACACGGCGGCCGGTGCGGGTTCGTCCCCGCCCACGCCGACCACCAGGCGCGGTGAGGCTGTGCAAACGGGAGCCGTTGCGGGAACAGCCCCGGGTGCAGGGGCATCCGAATTTGAGGAATTGAGGCGGCGGGCGTCATTATCGGGGCCGTCTGAGGCGGGAACGGCTGAAGCCTGCCCGGCTCCAGGCATCCGGGACAGTACGTCCGCCACTGAGAGCCGCACCGGAAGGGGATCCACGCGGAAGGGCCTGACCTGCACCGGCCTCTGCGCCGCACCGCCGGCGGCCGTGCCTCCTCCGTGCCCGACGCGTCCGCTTCCCGGGACGAAAAGCTGGCAGACGGCCTGGCGCCCGGCGCACAGGGCGCCGGATGCGACGGCGCGCCCCGGAACCGGCGGAAGGTCTGGCATTTTGGGCCACGCCAGCCTGCTCTCGGCGCTGGCGCCCCGCGGGCAGTAGACGCGGTTGGGGATGGCCGGAAAGAACCGCGACGTTACGAGTTCGCGGTCGCCGGAGATCACGACGGTGATTCCGGCAGGGCGGCCATCCCTGACAATGTCCTGGAGATGGTCTTCGGCGCGGTTCAGAGGACCTGAGCGGAGGGCCGACAGCCACGAGCCCCAGCCGGAAACGGCCAGCACCAGCGCCGGACCAGGAGCTTCCGTAGGCCGGCTGAGCCGCTCGGACATTGCGGTGGCCAGGCGCTCCAGCAGGCGCACGCCGCGGCGGAGGTCGCGGAGGTTTACAAAGGATCCGGTGCGGTGTGCGCCGGCCAGGCCCGCCAGGGACCCGTCCGCATCGAGGACATAGAGGTGGCATTCGGTGGGATGGGTCAAGAGCTGTTGGACTGCCGTTGACAAGGTGCAGGCAGCATCGCCGGATCCCGCGCCGATCAGGGCCAGATGCCCATCAGTTCCGGGCCGCCAGCTGAGATCGGCGAGCCGCTGTTCGTCGGGCAGGTCCAGCAAACCGAGCCCGACAACCCAGTCACCGGTCATCCGCGGCACTGCGTCGACGGACACGGTGCCTGCAGGGAGGGGACAGTCAGGGAGGGGACCGCCAGGGACAGGACTTTCAGGGCCCGGGCCTTGCGCGGTGAGTGTTGCCACGTCAGCGGCTTCCACCAACTCGTCTGGCAAGGGTGGAGCCACCGGACGGCGCACCGCGCAACCGCCCATCCCGGCCCACAGCGCAGCAGCCAGCTCCACGACAGGCCTGGCAGTGTCGGACGGGGTCGCCGGCGCAGGACTGCTTCCGTCGACGAAAGGCAGCATGGCAAGCGCCTCGGTGGTCTCCAGCACGCTGAGGCAAGGCGAGGAGTCCCCGTTAACCGCGGCAAGTGACGCCGACTGGAACTCCTCCGCAGGTTCGGTTCCCCTCGCCAGGTAGGCCCGGCCGGGCCGGTTAACGGGTATTGCCGAGGCCGCTTCGGTGCCGATGACATCGGCCGACTCGTGCGCGGACTGCACACGCAGGGCGATGCTGGTTGTGACGTTCGCGCGGATGTCCGAGGTGAGAGCCCCCTGTGGGCGCTGGGTCGCCATGATCAGGTGGATACCCAGGGACCGGCCGATGGCCGCAATCCTCATCAATTCGGTGAGGGTCTGCGGAGCGTCCTCGACCAGCACCCGGAACTCGTCAATGATGAGGATCAGCTGGGGGAGGGGCGGCCCGCCAGCCGGTGCCAGGCGATAGGCGGCCAGATCCGGGGCTCCGGCGGCTGCGAGAACTTGTTCTCGCCTGCGGACTTCTGCCCGCAGGGACACCACCGTACGCTCCAGCTCGCTGCTGGCAAGGTCCGTCAGCATGCCAACGCAGTGCGGGATACCAGTCAACGGACTGAGCCCGGACCCGCCTTTGAAGTCGAAGAAGAGGACATTGACGCGGTCCGGCGGATAGCACAGTGCGAGCCCGGCGGTCATGGTGCGAAGCAGCTCCGATTTCCCGGAACCCGTGGTGCCGGCAACGAGGACGTGCGGGCCGTCGGCCTCAAGGTCGAGGACGCGCACACCCCGGGCGGTGCGGCCCAGGGGAATGGTGAGTCCTGGCGCCAGCCTGCCCGCCGCCCAGCGCTTCGCCGTCGCAGCGGCTGACACGTCAAGGAGAACGTCCAGCCCGCAGCGTGCAGGCACGGCATGACCGTCGGCCGGAACGTCAGGGAGGGACGGCCCATGGGTCCGGCAGTAGCGGTCGAAAACACCGGCCGGCACCAAGTCTGCGATAAAGCGCTGACACGAGTCCCGCATGCGAAGCACCGCTCCGCGCTCGCCGAGTTCAACGTCGGTCTCCGACGGCTGCTGTCCGGGCCCAGAGAGATGTAGCACCCGCCAGCCCAGCCCCCGCGCGGTTGCGATAACGCCTGCCTCCGCGGTGCCGGCTTCCGCACTGCCGAACAGCAGCAGTATGCGTGCCGTGCCCTTCCTGCCGGACGCGTCCGTCAGGGCCGCCATGGTGTCAGGAGCCCTTGTATGGAGTGACACGCCGGGAAGGAACCGGGCAGCCAGCGGCAGGACGGAAACCGGTCCGTGAATCGCGATCCGGGTACCCCTGGCCAGCGGATAACCGGTGAGCTGCATGAGGAAGTAGCGGACCAGGCCATGAACCTCCGCTTCCGGCCCCCGGACGGACACGACCGCCGGGCCGGGGTCAAGGAGCAGCGGCACCGCGCCGAGCCCCGGGGGTTTGAAGCCCGGCCGCTCCGGCTCCAGCCGGATATTGGCCAGCTGATCGGCCAGGCCAAGCCGGAGCCAGACAGAGGGTGCAGGATTGGGCACTTCCCTGGACAGTGGAACCTCCCGGGCGGGGTGCGGGCCGCCGCCGGCAGGGCTCCTCACGGCAACCGCGGCGCCCACGGCGAGGACAGCAGCTGACGGTGCGGACCGTCGTCGTCGTTCCCGATCCTGCGCGGCTGCCGCCGCGACTGCCGACGTGAGTTCACGGCGCTGCCGGGCGCCTGAGACCAGTGGGACGAGCAGGGTTACTGCCGACACCAGCGTGAAGGCCAGAAACATCCATGTCCCCGTCATCAGGGCCAGGCCCACACCGATGATCACCGGGAGAACGGCCCCGAGAACCAGCACCGACCGGCCCGCCGGTGCGGCCGGACCGGGCACGGCAATAGGCTCCGCCACGGTGCTCCCGGCAAATCCAAGGGCATCCTGCTGTGCCGCCGGCGGCCCAGCCAAAACGACCGACATGGAGGAATTGCCGCAGCGGATGCGGGAACCGATTGCGATGGCTGTTTTTGACACCCGTTTGCCGTCAACCTCCGTGCCGTTGACGCTGCCAAGGTCCACCAGGGTCAGGGCTGTGTCCGAAACCTCAATTTTGGCGTGCTCGCGGGACAGGTCGGCGTCCGGGATCGTCAGCTCAGTGCCGGTACGGCCGATGCGGTAGGTTCCCCGCCGGAGCGGAAGCACGGAGCCTGCAGCAGGGCCGCTGTCCACCGTGAGGAGGACGGCGGCAAGTTCTCCGGCAGTGCCCGGGCCGGACACCGGACAGGAGGCAGGGCCGTCCACGAGGACAGCCCCGTTGACCAGGGGCGCGTGGCCGGCAGTCAGCTCCCGGAGCGGCAGGCCGGCTACTGTCAGCGCGCCAGTCCGGAATGTGCGCGTGAGCTCTGCCTCCAATACTGTCCCGGGGCACCTCTCCGGGGCCGTCACCGTCAGCTCTACTGGCATGGTTGGGGAACCGGGGCGGCTGGAAGCAGCTCCAGGGGCGCGGACCAGAGTGCATTGCAGCAGCACCGGCGATCTCCGTTCTTCGGGAAAACCTGGGCACCACGCTAGTGTCGGCGCGGCCCGAAGTGAGGCCGTGAGTTGGTCCATGTGGAAAACCCGGCCGCTTCCCCGCACCGCGGAATCCTGCTACGCCGCACCCGGCCGCGGAATCGGCGTAAGGTCCGGTCAGCGGATAGTGTTAAGCAAAACCGGGTGTGGCAGCGTGGCTGCCGCCTGCCAGTCCTGAGAGAAAAGGCTTCTGACTCGTGAAGATTGCTGTAATTGCGTTGGGAAAAATCGGGCTGCCGCTGGCTGTCCAGTTTGCTTCCAAAGGCCATGACGTCGTCGGCGTCGACGTCAACCAGCAGGTAGTGGAGCTGATCAACGCGGGGACCGAGCCGTTTCCGGGTGAAGCCCACCTGCAGGAGAAGCTTTCCGAGCTGGTTCCCGCGGGCAGGCTTCGTGCCACCACCGAGTACGCCGATGCTGTTCCGGGCGCGGACGCCGTGGTGCTGGTGGTCCCTTTGTTCGTGGACGCGGATGCCAAGCCTGACTTCGGCTGGATGGACGGCGCAACGGCCGAACTGGCCAAGCACCTGACGCCGGGCACCCTGGTGTCCTATGAAACAACCCTGCCTGTGGGCACCACGCGGACCCGCTGGAAGCCGGCCCTCGAGGCGGGCTCCGGGCTGGTTGAGGGTAAGGACTTCCACCTCGTCTTCTCGCCGGAACGCGTGCTGACCGGACGCGTGTTCGAGGATCTGCGCAAGTACCCCAAGCTGGTGGGCGGCCTGTCCGAGGCGGGCGCGGCCAAGGCCGTTGAGTTCTACGAGTCGGTGCTGGACTTCGACGAGCGTGCTGACCTTCGCCGGCCGAACGGGGTCTGGGACCTGGGATCCGCGGAAGCGTCCGAGCTGGCCAAGCTGGCCGAGACCACTTACCGCGACGTGAACATCGGCCTGGCCAACCAGTTCGCCCGATTCGCGGGGACCGCGGGCATCGACATCTACCAGGTCATCGAGGCTTCCAACTCGCAGCCGTACAGCCACATCCACCAGCCGGGCATCGCCGTCGGCGGTCACTGCATCCCGGTCTACCCGCGCCTGTACCTCTGGAACGACCCCGAGGCCACAGTGGTCCGGGCCGCCCGCGCGGCCAACGCCGACATGCCGGATTACACCGTGGGCCTCCTCGAGGGTGCCTACGGCGATCTCACCGATGCCCGTGTGGTGGTGCTCGGTGCCGCCTACCGCGGCGGCGTGAAGGAAACCGCCTTCTCCGGCGTGTTCGACGCCGTTTCCAGCCTCGAGAAGCGCGGCGCCGTGGTGACGGTGCACGACCCGCTCTACACCGATTCTGAACTGGAAAAGCTCGGCTTCACCGCGTACCACGTGGGCGAGCCCGTTGACGCGGCCATCGTCCAGGCAGACCACGCCGAGTACCGCACGCTGGCCCCGGCTGACCTGCCCGGCATCAAGGCCTTCATTGACGGCCGCCGGGTGAGCTCCGCTGACCGGTGGGACGGCGTCGTTTACCGCGTTATCGGCAAGGCCTAAAGAGCGCTTCGCGGCCGCCTTGGCCGCTGCGGCCGGTCCGCAGCGGCACTTTTCGAGAGGAATCACAGTATGACGACGACCATTGCTCCGAGCGCCGACGTTTCGGACCAGGCAATCCTCGGCGAGGGAACGAAGATCTGGCACCTGGCCCAGGTGCGAGAACAGGCGAACCTCGGCGCGAACTGCATCGTGGGCCGCGGCGCGTACGTCGGCACCGGAGTGCAGATCGGTGAGAACACGAAGATCCAGAACTACGCCCTGGTATACGAACCGGCCAAGCTCGGCAAGGGCGTCTTCATCGGTCCGGCCGTGGTCCTGACCAACGACACCTACCCGCGGTCGGTCAGCCCCGACGGCTCGCTCAAGAGCGCCCACGACTGGACGCCGGTGGGCGTGACCATCGAGGACGGCGCCTCGATCGGTGCCCGCGCCGTGTGTGTTGCCCCGCTGACCGTGGGGCGCTGGGCCACCGTGGCCGCCGGCGCCGTCGTCACGAAGGATGTGCCTGCCTTCGCCCTGATGGCCGGCGTTCCCGCCCGGCGCCTTGGCTGGGTGGGCAAAGCCGGTGAGCCGCTGCGCCAGGAGGGGGACTTCTGGGTTTGCCCCGCCACCGGCGCCAAATACATTGAAGACGGAAATTCCCTGAAAGAGTCTGAGGAGAACGCATGAGCTACGACTTTATCCCCGCGGCGAAGCCGATCATCGGCGACGACGAGCGGGCCGCCGTCGACGCCGTTCTGGCCACCGGAATGCTGGCCCAGGGCCAGCAGGTCGCCGAATTCGAGAAGGAATTCTCCGAGGTTCTCCTCGACGGCCGCTCCTCCGTGGCCGTCAACTCCGGCACCTCGGGCCTGCACCTGGGCCTCCTGGCCGCCGGCGTCGGCGCAGGCGATGAAGTCATCGTTCCCTCGTTCACCTTTGCCGCGACCGGCAACTCGGTGGCGCTGGCCGGGGCCACCCCGGTGTTTGCCGACATCGAACTGGACCACTACACCCTGGACGTGGACCACGTCGCCTCGCTGATCACGGAGAAGACCAAGGGCATCATGCCCGTCCACCTGTACGGGCACCCGTTCAACGTCGAGGGCCTCGGGAAGCTCGCTGCCGAACGCGGGATCGACCTGTACGAGGACGCAGCCCAGGCCCATGGCGCCAGCTTCAACGGTCAGAAGGTGGGAACGTTCGGCAAGTTCGCGATGTTCAGCCTCTACCCGACGAAGAACATGACCTCCGGCGAGGGCGGCATGGTCTCCACCCCCGACAGCACCGTGGAGCGGAACCTGCGCCTGCTGCGGAACCAGGGCATGGAAAAGCAGTACGAGAACGAGCTGGTGGGCTTCAACGCCCGGATGACAGACCTGCACGCCTCCATCGGCCGGGTCCAGCTGAAGAAGGTCCTTGGCTGGACCGAACAGCGGCAGCAGAACGCGGCGTTCCTCACCGCCAACCTCCAGGGCGTCGGCACGCCGAAGGTCGCCGAGGGCGCCTCGCACGTGTACCACCAGTACACGATTCGTGTGCCGGAGGACCGGGACGGACTGGCCAAGGCCCTGCGCGAGGAATTCAACATCGGCACGGGTGTGTACTACCCGGTTCCGAACCACCGCCTGCCCTCGTTCAACCGCACCGAAGACCTGCCCAACACGGAAACCGCGGCGAGGGAAGTCCTGTCCCTGCCGGTGCACCCGTCGCTGAGCCAGAACGACCTGGACCGCATCGTCACCGCGGTCAACAAGCTCGTCCGGGCAGGTGCGTGATGGCTAACCTGCGCGTCGGCCTCATTGGCCTGGGCATGATGGGCCGCCACCACGCGCGCGTGGTGCGGGAGCTCGACGGCGTCGACCTGGTCGCCGTCGCCGACTCCTTCGGCGACCCGCACGGCGTCGCCGGCCAGCTCGGTGTCCTGTCTTCGGTCGAGGAACTCATCGCCGCCGGTATTGACATGGCTGTGGTGGCCGTGCCCACCGGCCTGCATGAGGAAGTCGGCCTGGCCCTGGCCGACGCCGGGGTCCATACCCTCGTGGAAAAGCCCATAGCTTCCAGCGCGGAGGCCGGTCAGCGGCTCGTTGACGCCTTCGACGCGAAGGGCCTCGTCGGCGCCGTCGGACACATCGAACGGTTCAACCCGGCGCTGCAGTCACTGCGCAAGCGGATCGAAGCCGGTGAACTCGGTGACGTTTACCAGATCGCCACCCGCCGCCAGGGCCCCTTCCCGGCCCGGATCGCCGACGTCGGCGTGGTCAAGGACCTCGGCACCCACGACATCGACCTGACCGCGTGGCTGGCACAGAGCCGCTTCGAGTCGATCTTCGCCCGCACCACCACCCGCAGCGGCCGCCCGCACGAGGACATGGTCGCCGCGACAGGGCAGCTCGGCAACGGCGTGATCACCAACCACCTGGTCAACTGGCTCTCCCCGATGAAGGAACGCCTCACCATCGTCACCGGTGAAAAGGGTGCCTTCGTCGCCGACACCATCACCGCGGACCTGACGTTCTTCGAGAACGGCACGGTCGCCACCGAATGGGAATCCATGGCCGCTTTCCGGGGCGTTTCCGAAGGCAACGTCACCCGGCTCGCCATCGCCAAGCCGGAACCGCTGCGGACCGAGCACGAAGCCTTCCGCGACGCCGTCCTCGGACTGCGCAACGACATCGTCACCATGCGGGAAGGCTTGGACACGCTCCGCGTGGCCGAAGCCGTGCTGGAATCCGCCACCAACCGGCAGATCGTGAAGATTGCCGCTTCGTGAGTGACAACAGACCTGTCAGGGCCACCGTGGCAACACGGCTGTTCACACCCGAAGTGGGTGCGGCCTCGTTCCGGCTGAAAGCTCTTGTAGACGGACTGGTGGCCGGCGGCGCGGACGTTCGCGTGGTGACCACCAGGCCGCCCAAGGGATCACCGGCGTTCAAGCCCCGGTACAAGGTCTCCCGGTGGCCAGTGCTCCGCGACGCCGGAGGCAATGTGCGCGGCTACGTGCAGTACATGAGCTTTGACTTGCCCGCCTTCTTCCGGCTGCTGTTTTCGCGCGCCGACGTGGTGGTGTCCGAGCCACCGCCCACCACCGGGGTAGTGGTGGCGCTGACGTCGGCGCTGCGGCGCAGGCCGTTTGTCTACTATGCGGCGGACATCTGGACTGAAGCCCTGTCCGCCACGGACGTGCCCGCCGTCGTCATCCGTGTGATGCGCGCCGCCGAGGGGTTTGCGCTGCGCAGGGCTGCCAAGGTCATCGCCATCTCGGACGCCGTGGCACAGAAAGTCGAGCAGTTCGGCGTTCCGCAGAACCGCGTGACCGTCGTCGGCAACGGCATCGACACCTCGGTGTTCGGCCCCGAGGGGGAGAGCGCCGGGTCCGACGGACCGTACTTTGTGTACACCGGAACCATGTCCGAGTGGCAGGGCGCCGACATCTTCATCCGTGCCCTGCCTGCGGTGCTCGCCGAATACCCCGGCGCCAGCATCCGGTTCTTCGGGCAGGGTGCCGACGAACCCCACCTCAGGGAGTTGGCCGGGGAAACAGCGCCCGGCCGTGTGACGTTCGGCGGGGTCATCCCGCCCGCTGACGCGGCCCGCTGGATCCGGGGCGCAGCCGCAGCCCTGGTAAGCATCAAGCCGGGCCAGGGTTACGACTTTGCCAAGCCCACCAAGATCTACGCCGCCGCCGGCTGCGGGACGCCCGTGGTCTTCGCCGGAACCGGGGAGGGCGCGGCGCTCGTGTCCGCCAACGGACTCGGTGAAGCGGCCAGCTACGACGTGGACAGCGTCGCCGCCGCCATGTGCCGTGTTGCGGCTGCTGAAAAGTCCGGCGGCAACGCGGACGGCCGGGATGCCAGGGCCGGCTGGGTGCAGCAGAATGCCTCGCTGGCAACGTCAGGGCAGCATGCCGCCGCTGAAGTGCTGTCCACCGTAACGTCCAAGGGCTAGTTTGAACCACCGGGACGGCCCTGCAGGGCCGCCCCCGAATACGGGACGCATTTTAACTTCGGGTAGTCTAGACCCGGCAGATAGGGCTGCTGAACCCTGCCACCAAAACACACAGGAGAGTTGTGAACGCTGATCTCGTCGTAGTCGGTTCGGGTTTTTTTGGCCTGACAATCGCGGAACGCGCCGCCACGGAACTGGGGCTGAAAGTTGCCGTCCTGGACCGCCGCCACCACATCGGAGGCAACGCGTACAGCGAAAATGAGGCCAAGACCGGCATCGAGGTCCACCGGTATGGCGCCCACCTCTTCCACACCTCCAATGAGCGCGTCTGGGAGTACGTGAACCGCTTCACGGCGTTCACCAACTACCAGCACAAGGTCTACACCAGCCACAAGGGCGAGGTGTACTCCATGCCCATCAACCTGGGCACCATCAACCAGTTCTTCCGGTCCTCCATGGGCCCCGGCGAGGCACGTGCCCTCATCCAGGAGCAGGCCGGCGAACTCGCTGGCACCGATCCGCAGAACCTCAACGACAAGGGGATCCAGCTGATCGGCCGCCCCCTGTACGAGGCGTTCATCAAGTACTACACGGGCAAGCAGTGGCAGACGGACCCCAAGGACCTGCCCGCCGAAATCATTTCCCGGCTTCCCGTCCGCTACAACTACGACAACCGCTACTTCAACGACACGTATGAGGGACTGCCGGTTGACGGCTACACGGCGTGGATCGAGCGGATGGCCGACCACCCGAACATCGAGGTCCACCTCAACACGGACTTCTTTGACGGCGGCGAATACGGCCGGTCGGCCGTGCGCGGCCAGGTGCCGGTGGTCTACACCGGCCCCGTGGACCGCTACTTCGACTACGCCGAAGGCGACCTGTCCTGGCGCACCATTGACCTTGAGGAAGAAGTGCTCCCGATCGAGGACTTCCAGGGCTGCTCGGTGATGAACTACCCGGACGAGGACGTCCCGTTCACCCGGATCCACGAGTTCCGCCACTTCCACCCCGAGCGCGACTACACCAAGGACGCCACGGTCATCATGCGGGAGTTCTCCCGCTTCGCCGAGAAGGGCGACGAGCCCTACTACCCGGTGAACACGGCGGTGGACCGCGAGAAGCTCCTGGCCTACCGCGACCTGGCCCGCGGCGAGGACTCGGTGCTTTTCGGCGGACGGCTGGGAACCTACAAATACCTCGACATGCACATGGCCATCGGCTCGGCCCTGAGCATGTTCGACAACAAGATCAAGCCGCACTTCAGCGGCGGCGCGAAGCTGGAAAGCGGAGGAGTAGACGCATGAGCGTAGCGACGGAGTTCCGGCAGGGAACCGAACCCGGCAGCGACGAGACAGTGTGGAAGACAGTCCACCGGGTTGTCTTCCCGGTCGACGGCGACACCGACACCCTCCCGCTGTACGTCGACTTCGACGCTGCGCGCCGCGTGGTGGAATCGCAGGATTCGGGAGGCAAGCGCGGTCCTGCCGCTGCGCAGCAGGCGGTGCTGCGCAGCGAGATGCGCTCGGACTTCATCCTCGGCCGGCGCCAGCTGTCGCTGCCGGCTCACCGGCGCGTTTCCTTCGGAACCTATTTCAATGCCTTCCCCGCCAGCTACTGGCGCGCCCACACGGAAGTCCAGCAGGTCCGCCTGAGCGTTGAGGTGGACGCCGAGGCTACCGTCATCGTCTACAAGTCCAGCCCCCGCGGCAGCTCAAACCGCGTGCAAAGCCTGCACGTCACGGGCGGCACCACGGCCACCTGCGACCTGACCCTGACCACGTTCGCCGACGGCGGCTGGTACTGGTTCGACCTCGTCGCCCACGGGGAGGATGTCACCCTGAAGCAGGCGGAGTGGTCGGTTCCGCAGCCGGAAGGCTTCAGCCCGGGATCGCTGTCCATCGCGGTCACCACGTTCAACCGGCCGGACTACTGCGTCAAGCACCTGCGGACCTTTGCCGAGTCCGAGGAGTTGCTCGCGGTCATGGACCGGCTCATCGTCACGGACCAGGGCAACCAGAAGGTCCGCGACGAGCAGGGCTTCGAAGAAGCCGCCGCCGTGCTCGGCGACAAGTTCAAGCTCGTTGAGCAGGGCAACCTCGGCGGCTCCGGCGGCTTTGCCCGGGGCATGCACGAGGCTGTCGAGGGCGGCGAGAGCAAGTACGTCATGCTCCTCGACGACGACGTTGTCGTGGAGACCGAAGGCGTCCTCCGGGCCGTCAACTTCGCCGATTTCACCCGCAGCGCCACGATCGTGGGCGGACACATGTTCAACCTCTTTGAACGCTCCGTGATCCACAACTTCGGCGAGGGAATCAACGAGTACCGGTTCCAGTACCAGCCGATGGGCGAGGGGCAGAGCGCCCACGACTTTGCCGCCAGCAACCTGCGCACCACCCCGTGGATGCACCGCCGGATCGACGTCGATTACAACGGCTGGTGGATGTGCCTGATCCCGACGTCGATCATCCGGGAAATCGGGCTGGCCCTGCCCGTCTTCATCAAGTGGGACGACGTCGAATACGGCATCCGAGCCAAGGCGAACGGCTACACCACGGTGAGCCTGCCCGGTGCGGCGGTGTGGCACATGCCCTGGACCGAGAAAGACGACACCATTGACTGGCAGGCTTACTTCCACCAGCGGAACCGCTGGGTGGCGGCGCTGCTGTACTCGCAGTACGAAAAGGGCGGACGGCTGCCCATCGAGAGCTTCCTGCAGGACGTCAGGCACCTCCTTTCGCTGCAGTACTCGGCAGTGGAGCTGAGGAACCGTGCCCTCCAGGACCTTCTCGCTGGCCCGTCGCATCTGCACCGCACCATCGGCGGTAAACTCCCGGAAATCCGCAAGGTCCGCGCGGAGTTCCCGGATGCCCAGGTCAGCAAGGACATCACCGAGTTCCCCGCCGTCAAGCGGCTGCACCTGCCCAAGTTCGGCATGGTTCCGACGCGCCCCAAGAACTTTGCGCAGACCGTAACCGGCGCACTGTCCGGGGCGATCCGCCAGCTCCGTCCGGTGGACCCGGCTGCAACCGAGCACCCTGAGGCAGTGGTGCCCGCGGCGGATGCCCGCTGGTGGCGTCTTTCGCACCTGGATTCAGCGCTGGTGTCGGCGTCCGACGGCACGGGGGCCTCGTGGTACCGCCGGGACAACGTCCGGTTCCGCAAGGAGCTGCTGCGCAGCCTCGCCCTGCACACACGTGTGCTGGCCCGCTGGGATGAGCTCTCGGCGGCCTACAAGAAGGATCTGCCGAACTTCACGTCCCCGGATGCCTGGCGCAAGACCTTTGCTGCCAACTCCGGCTCCGGCGCTGAACAGCAGAAGCCTGGTCAGTGACAAACGGACGCACTTTGCCAACACACCAGGACTCCGGCCGGGCTTTGGTGGCTCCGGGAACCGGGAACGGGCTCGTAGATGTGTTCCGTTCCCGGTTCCTCCTGAAGCTGCTTGTCCGCAAGGAGCTCAGGATCAGGTACCGGGGCTCGATCCTCGGACTGCTGTGGACCTACGTCAAGCCCGGGGTCCAGTTCGTTGCTTTTTACATTGCCCTCGGGGTTTTCCTGGGCCTGGAGCAGAGCCCGACGAACCGGGGCGGGTTGCCCAACTACGCGGTCTACCTGTTTTCCGGGATTATTCTGGTGAACTTCTTTACGGAGTCTCTGAGCACGGCCACGCGGTCGATCGTCAACAACAGCGGGCTGATCAACAAGATCTACCTGCCGAGGGAACTGTTTCCGGTCTCCTCGGTGTGGGTCTCCGCGGTGCACTTCTTTCCGCAGCTGTTTGTCCTGGTGGTGGCCTGCCTGTTCAGCGGCTGGCGCCCCGGCCTGATGGAGCTGGTGACCGCCGTCGCCGGTTTTGTCATGATCGCGCTGCTGGCCACCGGGCTCGGCCTGTTCTTCGGGTCCGTCAACGTCTACTTCCGGGATTCAGAGAACCTGGTTGACCTGATTCTGCTGATCGCCACCTGGGTGGCACCCGTGCTGTATTCCTGGCGAATGGTGCTGGATAAGGCCGGCGAAACCTGGTTCACGGTGTACCAGCTCAACCCGATCACGATCGCAGTCGAGTGTTTCCACCATGCCTTCTGGCTCCCAACCACGGCCGGGGCGGAAGGAAGTCCGCCGAACCTGCTCACCGTGTGGGTGCCGGTGGGGATTCTGGTCTCGCTTGCCATCCTCCTCCTCGGCCAGTGGACTTTCCGGCGGCTCGAGGGCCGCTTCGCACAGGAGCTGTAAGCCTTGACTACTGCAATCGAAATCCGCAATATCAACAAGCAGTTCGTGCTCAGGCACACCCGGTCGCTTAAGGAAGCACTGGTGTGGCTCCTGCGGGGCCGCAAAGGTGATTTGTCCAAGAAGTTCCATGCCCTCCGCGACCTGTCCATCGACGTCGAACACGGCGAGACAGTGGCCCTGCTGGGGCTTAACGGTTCCGGAAAGTCCACGCTGCTCAAGCACATCTCCGGGGTCATGCTTCCCGATTCGGGCACGGTCCGCACCGGCGGGCGGGTGGCTGGCCTGATCGAGGTCGGTGCCGGTTTCCACCCGGATCTCTCAGGGCGTGACAATGTGTTCCTCAACGGAGCGATCCTTGGGATGACAGAGGCCCAGATCAAGGAAAAGTTCGACTCCATCGTCGAGTTTGCCGAGATCGGGGAGTTCATCGACACCGAGGTCAAGTTCTACTCCTCGGGCATGTATCTCAGGCTGGCGTTCTCGGTGGCAGTCCACACGGATCCCGATGTCTTCCTGGTCGACGAAATCCTGGCCGTGGGCGACGAACCGTTCCAAAAGAAGTGCCTCGCCAAGATCAAGGAACTCGCGGCGGCAGGCAAGACGCTGGTGGTGGTCAGCCATGACCTCGACCTTGTTGCGCATGTCTGCGAGCGTGGGGTGCTCCTGGAACACGGGCGGGTCATCATGGATGGCCCCGTGGCCGACGTGATTGGCCGCCTCCGCGGCAATTAGGCTCCTGCCGCCCCCGCACCACCACGGTTAATCCCGGATCTGTCAACGGCTGGGGCGCGCCGGACGGCCGCCTGCCAAGCGGCCGCGGCAACACTCGTAAATTCAAATTGGAGGAAATGTGTCCTGGCTCGAGACCTTGCCAGCTGTGTTTGTTGCGTTGGCAATCGTGCTCCTTCCGGGTGCCGCGCTGGCGTGGGGCCTCGGGATCCGGAGACTGAGCCTTTTCGGACTGGCCCCGCTGTTCTCTCTGACCCTGGCCGGGGTAGGGGCCGTTATTGCTGCCTGGCTGGGCGTCCCCTGGAGTCCGGCCGTGGTACTGGCCATCACTGTCCTGGCCACTGCGGGTGCCTGGTTCCTCGTGGGCCGGCGGGCGGCGCTGGACGCTGCCGCGCCGGAAAAATGGCCCCTGGTCGCGGGCGTCGCGGCCGCCATTGCCGTAACTGCACTGATGGTCGGACGCCGCATCACGCAGCTCGTGGGAGCCCCGGACAATATCTCCCAGCGGTACGACAACGTCTTCCATTTGAACGCTGTCCGCTACGTCCTTGATACCGAAAATGCCTCGTCCCTGGACCTGGGCCGGATGGGCGGCAACGGCAGCGGAAGGGCCACGATCTATCCAGCCGTGTGGCACTCCCTATGTGCCATGGTCACGCAGGTTACCGGGACAGAAATAGCGGTTTCGGTCAATGTGGTGAACCTTGTCGCAGGGGCGGTCATCTGGCCACTCTCCGTTGTTTTCCTCACGCGCGTCATCCTGGGGCCCCGGCTGATGGCACTGGCCGCTGCCGCGGTGCTCTCCGGGGGCTTCGTCGCTTTTCCTTATCTCCTCATGGTTTGGGGACCGTTGTTCCCGAACCTTCTCTCAGCCAGTGTTCTGCCTGCGGCACTCGCCACGGTCATCCTGGTCTGCAGGATCGCCCCGGACACGGATGAGCCGCGTCTGCGCTCCTGGCTGGCCTTGTTGGTTGGGTTACCGGGCCTTGCCTTGTCCCATATGAGTTCCGTGAACGCGCTCCTGGCCTTCAGCGCCCCGATGCTGCTGTGGAAGCTGGCGGTGCACGTCAGGGGACTGATCCGCGCCCGTGCACCTCTGGGCAAGTACATCCTCCCGGTTGCTGCTACAGTGCTGGCGGCCGCGGCCGCAGCCGTCATCTGGAAGCTGGTCCGCCCAGGTTTTTACGGCGGCTGGAAACCGCACCAAACTGTGCCGGGCGCCATCGGCGAAGTCGTCAGCAACGCCCCCGCGGGGACCGACGTCGCCATCCTCACCTCCATCCTCGCCCTGATCGGCATTGCCACTATTGTGAGGCGGCGGACGCTGTGGTGGCTGCTCGCCTGCTACGTGGTGGCCGGATATCTATACGTCGTGGATGCAGGTTACGAGGCCGGGTGGGCCCGGGACTTCTTCACTGGAACCTGGTACCAGGACGTTAACCGGCTTGCAGCCTATCTGCCGATCTTCGCCGTCGTCCTGGCTGCTCTCGGTGTCACTGCCGTAGTTGAAGCCGTCCGCAGTATGATCTCCCGGCAGGGTGGCAGGCTGCAATCCCTGTTTCCCGCCCGGCGCGCAGCGTTCATGGATGTTCGCGGTATTCGGTTGCCGGACCTTGCCGGAGGAGTTGTTGTGTGCGCGCTCCTTCTTGTGCTGACGCAGACTGGCACGGTCCGGGACTACATCGTGGATAACAAAATCTTTTATCAGCGCGATACCAAGGAATCGATCCTGTCGTCGGACGAATACAGGCTGCTTGACCGCCTTCCCGCCGAGGTGCCCGAGGATGCTGTGATCGCGGTGAACCCGTGGAACGGCGGATCCTTGGCCTATGCCTTCGCCGACCGCAAGGTCCTTGAATACCACCAGACCCAGCGCATGAACGATGACCTTCGGATTATCGCCCAGGACCTGGCCAACGCCGCCTCTGACCCCAAGGTGTGTGCCGCAGTACGGAAGCTGCAGGTCACCTACGCCCTGGACTTCGGCGAACAGTATCTGCTGAACCACCCGTCCAGCCGGATGTATCCGGGCCTCCAGGACCTTGAGAAGTCACGGAGCCTGCAGTTGGTGGACTCTGAGGGCGAAGCCAAACTCTACAAGGTGACAGCCTGCGGATAAATGCAGGCGGCGGCAAAAAGCCCCGGTCCTTCCACCTGGCGGTGGCAGGACCGGGGCTTTTACCGTACCGCCAAATATCGACTGAAACGGGCAGTGGCGTCAGCCTCCGAATGCCTGAATCAGCGCTGCCACGGTGCGTTCGGCGGCATGGCCGTCGCCGTAGGGTGTGGCATCTGTCGGGGCCGGCGCCGGTCTGCGCACGGTGTCGGCCAGGACACTGAGATCCCTGCTCACCAGCACGTTCCAACCGAGCTCAACGGTCTCGACCCATTCCGTTTCGGGCCGGATGGTGGTGCAGGGGGTGCGGAGCAGGAAGGCTTCCTTCTGCAGTCCGCCGGAGTCCGTGATGACGCCGGCACTGTTGCGGACAGCGTGGACCAGCTGCGGATAAGCCAGCGGGGACGCAACCCGCACCGCTCCCTGCTCGAGCTCAATGCCGTGCTTGGCCGCGAGGCTGACGAGCCGGGGGTGGGCCAGCAGGAAGACCGGCTGCTCGAGGCTGGCCAGGGACCCGATGATGGCGGCCAGGCGTTCGGGGGAGTCGGTATTGTCCGGCCGGTGGATGGTGCAGACGTAGTATGCGCCCGGAGTGGCGTCGACGGGCAGCGGCTGCCCGCCGCCCTCGAGCATGTCGCGGACCTTAAAGAGGACGTCGGTCATGACGTCCCCCACCAGGACCGTCCGCTCGGCGAGGCCTTCGGTGGCGAGGTGCTTGACGGCCACCTCGGTCGGTGCGAGCAGGAGGTCTGCGCTGTGGTCGGTCAGGACGCGGTTGTGCTCTTCAGGCATCCGGCGGTTGAACGAGCGCAGTCCGGCCTCGAGGTGGGCCACGGGGATGTGCATCTTGATGGCGGCGATGGCAGCGGCCAAGGTGGAGTTGGTGTCCCCGTAGACGAGGACGCAGTCGGGCGCCGCCTCTTCCATCACGTTTTCCAGGCCGTGCAGCATCGCGCCCGTCTGGGCGCCGTGCTTGCCTGAGCCGACGCCAAGGTTGAAGTCCGGTGCGGGGATGCCGAGGTCGCGGAAGAAGACGTCGCTCATGAGCTCGTCATAGTGCTGGCCGGTGTGAGCGATGAGGTGGTCTGCGCGGCCCTTCATGGCCGACGCAATGGGAGCAAGCTTCACGAACTGGGGGCGTGCACCAACCACGCTGAGAATACGCATGAAGAGGACTTTACCGTTCCATCTGGAGGGGTCGGGAATCGGGGCGGTGGAAGATCAGTTCTGCGGGAGCAGCCGGCGAAGAATCTCCCGCTCCGTGTCTTCGTCGACTTTCGAGCTCAGTTCCATGGCCGCACCGTGGGCGTTGGCCTTGCTCGCGGCGATCTGCGGCCTGTCCAGCCGTCGAAGGGCTTCGGCGAGTGATTCCGGTGAGAAGTCTTCGGTCACGGCGCCGAGGTCGAAGCGCTCAATGAGCCGGGAAGTTTCAGGTGAAGGGCTAAAGACGATGGCCAGGCGGGCCTGGACAAAGTCGAAGAACTTGTTGGGCAGCATCAGCGCATGGTTCCGGGTCTGTGGCGGAAGGCTGAAGATTCCGACGTCGTAGGCGTTCAGTACGCGAGGCAGGTCCGCAGGGCTGACAGGAGGGTGGAACGTCACCTTGTTGGGGCCCGAGGCGAGGGATTCCAGGAAGCGCAGGTACTTCCCTCCGTCCCTGGCAGGAACAAGATAGAAGTCAAGGCTGTACCCGGGGCCCAGCATGTTGACCGCATGGATCATGCCTTCCAGGTTCCTGCCAGGTACGGCAGCACCGCTGTGAACAAGCCGGATCGTTTCCTCGGACAGGGGGCTCGGATGCAGGTCCTCGAACGCCCGGGAGTTACGGACGGTAGCGGTATCGCACCCGAATTCCTGTGCATACAGGTGGGCGATGGAATCGTTGACTACTGTCACTGCCTGGGTCCGTGGCAGGTACTTCGCGCAGACATAGGTCATAAAGGGCTTAATCAGTAGCCGCCAGGACAGGACGTGGACCCGTTCCTCCGGAGCCCATTCGTGCATGTCCCCCCAGACGGGTGCTCCTGCCGCCAGATGATGTGCCAGCGGAAGCGCCCTGGCCTCGTTCGCAACCACAAGATCGAAGGTGCGGCCGGCGGCAAGATCGGCGGCCGCCCGGACGGCGGGCGCCGCGAGCTCAAGGCGTTTGTAGAACCGGACTGCCAGAAGAGCGACCCCGGCCACCGTCTGCGGAAGCGAGGGGAGCGCGGCGTCCAGCCGGAGATGTTCGGCTGCTGCATCGGGTTTCTCCCCGTAACCGAGGGTCGTCACGTCGCCATACTCGGCCAGGACGTCAAGCTGCCGGAGCACGCGTGCGTCGGCCTTGATATCGGAGAACGAGATGCAGAGAATCTTAGGACGCATTGTTCGATTCTACGGGCAGACGCCGGCGTGACCCGACGCCGGCGGCGCTCCCGGCCCTCTCCGGCAGAGGCTCTGCTTCGAATCCTGTATGCCTGTTATGCGATACTTGCGTAGTGAGTCGTACCTGGATTGTCATCCCTCTGTTCAATGAGGCCCCTGTCATCGGCTCCGTCATCAAAGACCTTCTGCCGGAGTTTCCGCATGTCGTTTGCGTCGATGACGGAAGCACCGATGCCTCGGCCTCAGTTGCACGCTCAGCCGGCGCCGTCGTCGTCCAGCACCCGGTAAATCTCGGACAGGGCGCTGCCCTGCAAACGGGATTCGAGTATGCGCTTCAGGACCCTGAAATGTCCTGCGTAGTGACGTTCGACGCCGATGGGCAGCACCGGGTGACGGACGCTGCCGCCATGGTGGCAAGGATCCGCGCCGGAGAGGCGGACGTCGTCCTGGGATCCCGTTTCCTGGATTCCCGCACGCGCATCGGGCCGATGAAAAGAATGGTGCTGCGCACCGCTGCGGTTCAGTCGCGGTGGAGCACGGGCATGCCACTGACGGACGCGCACAACGGACTCCGGGCCTTCAACCGGCAGGTTGTGTCCAACATCCACCTGACGCAGAACAGAATGGCCCACGCTTCCGAACTGATTCAAATCCTTGCGGCCATGAAGCCCAGATGGACTGAGCACCCGGTGGAGATTATTTACACCGAGTATTCGAAATCGAAGGGTCAGTCACTTCTCAATTCCGTCAACATTCTGGCGGACCTGCTGTTTAGGTAGTCCTCATGATCATCATCGTTCAAATAGTTCTGGTCATTGTCGTTGTCATCTTCTCCCTGGTTCTGGTCCGCGGGGGATCAAACGCGAAGCACATGGCCGTACGGCGAATTATGGTGATGCTGTTCGCCATCTCCGCCGTCATGTCGATTTTCTTTCCGACGCTTCTTAGCCAACTGGCGCGCCTGGTCGGTGTCGGCCGCGGCGTTGACCTCATGCTGTACGCGTTCATTGTCTCTTTCCTCGTGTACATGTCTACGACGCACCAGCGCTTCCGGCAGACCGAGACCACATTGACCAAGCTGTCCCGCAGGATCGCCCTGGATGAGGCCGAGCGCCCGTGGGAGTACGCCCAGGCCGCCGCTGAAGCATCGGGGGAGCAGACGCGGCAGACCCCGCCGGCGGTCCATGGAGAAACGCCAAGGTCAACGTCGGAACCCCGCCACGCCTGAGGAACTGTGACTACGGGCCGCAGGGCTAACCTGTAACATCCCTTACGCCCGGGACCGTACAGCTAGCTGCCGTTGGTGGCAGCCAGCTGGTGGTAATGCCGGGAGAGTTCCTCACAGCTCTTTTGGAGGCTGCGCTCCGTGACGGCGAAAGTGCGGGCAGCCGTGCGCAGCTGCTCCATGGACGGCCGGTCCATGCGGAAGATGTCTTCCATTCTTCTGCGCAGCGATCGGATATCGTCTTCCGGAACGAGATAACCGGAACCGGGGCCCGCCATCTCTGAAATGCCGCCGCTGTTGTAGGCGATCACCGGGGTCCCGCAGGCCTGTGCCTCGAGAAGTATGAGTCCGGCCGCCTCGCGTGCGCCATTGTGGAGCCTGCTGGGCGCAACCAGCACATCTGCCTGCTGAAGCTGCTGAAGCACGCCGGGACGGTCAAGTTGCCCCAAAAATGTTATATGGGCGTTCTGCTTAGCCGCGGCTGCGACTTCCTCCTCCAGTGGACCCCGACCCGCGACCACGAGCCGGTGGGGAACAGTGCCGATGAGTTCGTTGGAAGCCGTTATCAGGTGGGCGATGCCCTTTTGCTGGTTGAGGGCGCCAATAAACAAGGCAACAGGTGCCGGGTTTTCAGTGTTCCGTTGCCCCGGCACGAAAACATCGGTATCGACGCCCTGGTAGTGGACGTCGATCTTTTCTGCGGGGAAACCGTTCTGAACAGCAAGGCCGGCCAAGTACCTGCTTACGGCCAATATGCGGGTGCTTTGCTCCATCGACTGACGAAGGTTGTATTGGTGCCAACGCGCCATCATGGAGGTTGGCTGTCTGCCCGCGGCGACGACGTCCGCACCGTGCACGGTGGTGAGCAGGGGAGTACCCGCGCGGCGGGAAGCTTTTACTGCCGGCCAGGACCAGGTGGCAAAGTGCTGATGGATCACGTCCGGACCGTAGTTGGCGATGGCCCTGGCCATCTTGGGCATGACGACGGGAAGATACTTCTCCCGGGCTTTGAAGGGCAAATGTCTTTGCGGCGCAAAGTCCACGATGGGAAGATCGGCGGGAATGCCGGCTGTCTCTGCAGCCATTGTGAAGAAGCGGAACTCCATTTCTCCGCTCATTTTCAACGCGTGGGCGACAGCGAAGTAGGTAGGGGGAATGAGCAGGGAGCTCTTAGTGAGTGCGATCTTCATCAGTGACCTAATCTGGGTTTCCCGCCGACCGACATTGCCGTGGGGCGGTGACAGTATGTCTTACTCCGCCGGGGCAGCGACCTTAAACCTTGCAGCAAATACCTTCTCCGCGGCTTGGAGTCCAAAATAGGCAGACGGAACTCTTCCTGAATGGAGGAAATGCCAGGCTGTCCGTACCGCCGGAAGATCAGCAGCCAGCAGAACGTCCGCGGAGGACAGCATGGCCATCGCCTGGGGGTCGGCGCGAACAGCCCGCCAGTAAACCTTGGACGGGTCGGTGGGGCCCAGCGAAAGCAGCAGACGGCCCAGCGGCGATGTCCGCAATGAACCTTCGAGCCTTGCCACCGGCAACTTTGCCAGAAGCCGGTCGAGCAGGGGCGTCCGGCGCGGCGCGAGTACGTGCGAGGACGCCAGTTCAAGTTCCGGGGCGGCTGGAAGCTGCGCGACCAGGGACACGGTGACTGCGCGTCCCGAAACCCGGCTGAATACATTGGCGGGAGGAACGTCACCAAAGGCGGAACGGAACACTTGTTCAGGAACCGACGTCGAACCCACCAGAACAACGACGTTGAGGGGCTTATCCATTGTTGGCCTCCGCTACGAGTTCGGTCAGGTGCCCGATCCGGGGCTGCAGCTGTTTGTCCCGGGACAGGTGGTCTGCCCAGGCCTGGTTTCTCGCATAGTCCCCGGAAGTCATGACGGCCGCGCGTTGTGCCGTCTTCAGGATTGTTTCGGCGATGCTCTCTGGCAAAAGATCAGGAACGGGGAACCAGTCCTGATGACCGGAGAGGATGGACGTGGAGGCCGTCTCAGGATGGTGCAGGGAAGCGATGGGAAGCCCGCTTGCCGCGTATTCAAAAACTTTGCCGCTGGTCACATACTTGCTCTTGCCGAGGATGAGCATCAGGGCGTCAAAGCCCTTGTACTTGTCGGCAACGGCCGTCTTGCTGACGGGGCCTTCATAGGTGACGCCGTCGCCGGCGTACTCCTTCAACAGTGCCAGGATGGCGGGATCGGGTTCGGAATAGTGTCCCAGGCGGCCGTGAATCTCGAACCTGGAGTTCCGGAGAAGTTCAGACCGGCTACGGGCGATCCGCCAACCCTCCAAGGACTCCCGCAGGGGCATGGGCCCATAGATGGTGCCGAGGTAGCCGAACACCAGTCCTTCGGTAGCAGACCGCTCCGGCTTGGACATCCCCGCGAAGGCCTGTGCAAAATCCGGATCGAAGGCATTCGCAACCACTTGGAAACGGCTGGACCCGGCGGGGTAGGTCTTGGCGTGCCAGTCGCGGATGGGTGCGTTAACGAACCAGACTTCCGCGGCGGAGCGGAGGAGCTTTTCCTCAAGCCTGGCGGAGCGGCTCAACCGGGAACCCACGAACGTGTCCGTGTAGACATTCAGGTGCCACGTGTCGCGATAGTCCATGACATACGGGATGCCCGCTTTTTTGTACAGGTGCCAACCCGGCATAAAGTCAACATTCGGGTTGGCCGTACCGATGACGAGGTCGACCGGGTCATCCTGGTGGATGCGGTCTGTTTCGTCGAGGAGAGCCTTCTTCCAACCGCCGTAGACAGGCTCCGGGAACGCCATCCGGTCGGACTTCGCCCGCATGAAGGACCAGAGAAGGTTTGACGCTATCCTCGCCCGGGACCATTTTGCGAGGTCCGGCTCACCGCGGATCCAACTGAACGGCGCACGGACGATGCGAAGGCGCGGATCAACCTTCCGTTCGAGCTCAATATCGGTACCCGTTTGGAACTCGAAGACCTCCCTCGTTGCCGTGAGGACGGTAACCTTCCACCCAGCATCAACAAAGGCGTTGGCGGTGGCGAGCGCACGGTACACGCCAGCGCCCCGCGAGGGAGGAAAACCCCAAGCAACGTACAGCAGATGTGGGCGCTTCGGTGCAGTCAACGGTTTCCTTTCGGTTTTTCTGACGGTACAACTCTACCGTCCCGTGCGCGCGCCCCATTTCCGCCGCCTTCTGTCGCTAAGCAGTCTGCTAGGTTCAAAGCATGACGAGAAAAGACGCTGATCCTCGGGTGGTGCACATTTTTGACTGTGCCGACGTCGGCGCCACCTTGGTGCGGACGGCTCGTGCCCAGGGCCGGCCATGGAGCTACTTGCCGGCCCGGGACACGTCCCAGGACGGGAAGGAACTTCGCGGCCGGCTCAAGAGGTTAGGTGGAGTAGCCGGATGGACTGCCCGGCGCTGGTCCCTGACGCTGCCTGCCGATTTCCTGCACATTCACTTTGGCACCCGCGTCGACATCGCCACCCGGTGGCCGCAGCGGCCGTATATAGTCCATTTCCACGGCACGGATATCCGGGAGTTCTATAACGACCCCCGCCAGCGCCCGAAAATCCAGTGGGGGGCGGATCATGCGGCTGCGGTTGTGTACTCGACTCCGGATTTGCGGAAGCATGCTGAGCCTGTCCGGTCTGATGCCGTGTATTTGCCGAATCCGGTTGACTGGGCTGAGTTGCCGGAGTGGACTCCGGCGGGTCCGCCGCGGGTGGTTTTTGCTTCGCGGTGGGAGGATTCGAAGGGTGGTGCTGAACAGCTTAAGGTCGCGGCGGCCATCCGGGATGTGACCCAGGGGCGTGTGGTCCTTGAGGGTCTGGACTGGGGAAATATGGCGGAGGAGGCGCGGGCTCTTGGTGTGAGGCTCGTTCCCAAGATGCCGAAGGCGGAGTACCTGCGGTGGATGTCCGGTGCGCATTGCGTGGTGGGGCAGTCGGCCGGGATCTTGGCGATGAGTGAGCTGCAGGCCCTGTCGATGGGGGTTCCTGTGGTGATGAACCTGGGCGAGGGTTATTACGTGGATGCGCCCGTGCTGGATGGTGACGGGCCTGAGGGTTTGGCGGCTCAGGCTCTTCGCGCCTTGGAGGACCCTTTGGCGGTCTCGGCGCAGGCCAATGCCCGGGCATGGGTTGAGAAGTATCACGGCCCGGACGCGGCAGTTGAGAAGCTGGCGGGCATATACCGCGGCGTCATGGCCGGACGCTGACTCCAGCGCTACACCGAACACGAAGAAGGCGGTTCCCCTCAAGCTGAGGGGAACCGCCTTCTTCGTGCCGTCAGGCTTTAGCTGCCGCCGGCGTTAGCTGAGGCCGGCCAGGGCCGCCTGCGCGGCGAAGTCCGGGACCGTGTCCACAACCTCATCAAAGGAACCCTGGGCAACGACGCGGCCGTCACGCATGAAGAAAACGATATCGGCGTCCCGGATGGTTGCCAGGCGGTGTGCGACGGTGATGACTGTCACCTCTCCGTGCAGTTCGTGAATAGCTTTGGTGACCGCTGCCTCGGTGCTGGTGTCAAGGGCGCTGGTTGCTTCATCCATGACCAGCACGTTGGGTTCGTTGTAGAGCGCCCGGGCAATCCCCAAACGCTGGCGCTGACCGCCTGAAAGGGCCAGGCCGCGTTCGGCGACCATTGCGTCAATCCCGCCCTCGCGGCCCTGGATGGTGTCAAGCAGTTGGGCCCGCCGTAACGCGGCTTCGACCTTCTCATGCTCCACCTTGTCCGGGTTCCATGTGAGGGCCACGTTTTGGCCTACTGTCGCATCGAACAGTGAGACTTCCTGCGGAACGTAGCCAATCCGCTTCCGCCAGTCGTCAAGCACGAAATCCATATTCTCGCCGGCCACTTCAATGTACCCGCTGCTGGGTTCCAGCAGCCCGAGGAGAATATCCACGAGAGTGGATTTTCCGGCGCCGGAGGAACCTACGAGTGCAACGTGGGAGCCAGCCGGGATGGTCATATTCACCCTGTCGAGGGCAGGGCGGTCAGCGTTCGGGTAGCTGAAGGAGACGTCGTGCAGGACAATGTCAGTCTTGCCGGTGCCAAGTTCGCGCTGCGGCCGCTCGGCAGCCTTGGTTGCGAGGAGCTCCTCGCCGCTGGTGATGTCGCGCATGACCTGGTGGGCAAAGGAGGCGCTGGAGTTTGCCTGTGACTGGACGGCCTGGAGCCTGGTCAATGACGGCACGAGCCGAAAGCCGGCGACGGCAAAAAGGCCTATGGCACTGACAGCCCCTGCCGGTCCGCCAGTGGCGAGGCCGACTCCGCCCACGAGGGCAAAGCCGACAATCAAGGCGGTCTCAAGAACGTAGCGGGGGACCTGCGCCAGGAATATCGATTGGGCGCGGGCGGCCGAACTGCGCGTCCTCGTGTCGTGGACCCCTTCCTGAACGTCACCGGCCCTGCCGGCAAGGGTCAGTTCCTTGAGGGCGTTCATCGCCTCGGTGAGCATCACGACGGTGCGTCCGGACCAATGGCGGTTCTCCCTGCCCGCAGCGACGGATCTGGGAGAGATTACGCGGGCCAGGAGGAAGGCGATAATGCCCAGGTAGGCAAGGGTGACGACGGCGATGAGCGGCTCTGCGACGAAAAGCACGACGATGACAGCAATCAGCGTGCCAAATTCACCGAAGAGTGTCATCGCCGGGATCAGGACACCGGAAACCGTGATGCCAACTCCGACGTCGACCATTCGGATAAGCTCGCTGGAATTCTTCTTCAGCCGGTTTTCCCAAGGCGAAGCGAGGTACGAGGCGAACAGTCGGTCGCCGATCGCGACTTCGTGCTGGGCGAAGCGCCGCGTCGCCACCCTCAGGAGAAGGACGGCCAGCGCCCCTTTCAGGACGATGAGCGTGCAGACCCCGCCAAGGATTGGCAGTACGTAGTCCGAGACGTCCCCGAATACCGGAAGCGTGACCGGCCTATTGGAGACAAGGGACGGCAGCAGCAGCGCGATCATTCCCAGTGCCAGCATGTCCAACAGAGCCAGGCAGGCGCTGGCGATGCCATAGCTCAGCAGGAACCGCCTGCTCCCGGCTGGCAGGGTCGATAGCAGGGGCCGCAAAACCGAGATTAGATTTTTCATACATGGATCAGGTTACTGGAGAATGCTATGCGGCAGGATATCCGCTTGCGCCAGGTACCGGCCCTCTGGCCCCTCATGGCGCCCGGATTCGTGGAAGACCGCGATGCTAGGGTTGCTGTCGTGGGAAAAACTAGGCACGAACCGTCCGTTGTCCATTTCTTTGATTGCGCGGACGTGGGCAAGACGCTTGTCTCTCATGGCAGGCGGGAAGGCTATAGCTGGCGGCATCGTCCCGCACTTGCCCCCGGCCTGGGCGGTACAGTTCCCTCCGGGGCTTTCCAGTCCAGGTACACCAACCTGTCCTGGCGGATACGCCGGACGGTCGAAGCACTTCGCGCTGACCTGATGCACGTCCATTTCGGCACCCGTGGCGGGGTCGCCAACAGCAGGCCGGTCATCCCCTTCGTTATGCACTGGCACGGCACGGACATCCGCACCACATACCACACACCCAAAGGGCGCCCGAACGTCCAGTGGGGGGCGGATCATGCGGCTGCGGTCGTGTACTCGACTCCGGATTTGCGGCAGCATGCTGAGCCTGTCCGGTCTGATGCGGTGTATCTGCCGAATCCGGTGGACTTTGCTGAGTTGCCGGCCTGGACTCCGGCCGGTCCGCCGCGGGTGGTTTTTGCCTCGCGCTGGGAGGATTCCAAAGGCGGTGCTGAGCAGCTCGCGGTCGCGGCGGCCATCCGGGATGTGACCCAGGGGCGTGTTGTCCTTGAAGGTCTTGACTGGGGGAACATGGCGGAGGAGGCGCGGGCGCTGGGCGTGAGGCTTGTTCCGAAGATGCCGAAGGCGGAGTACCTGCGGTGGATGTCCGGGGCCCACTGTGTGGTGGGGCAGTCGGCCGGGATCCTGGCGATGAGTGAGCTGCAGGCCCTGTCGATGGGTGTTCCGGTGCTGATGAATCTTGGTGAGGGTTATTACGTGGACGCGCCTGTGCTTGAGGGTGATGGGCCTGAGGGTTTGGCGGCCCAGGCTCTTCACGCTTTGGAGGATCCGTTGGCGGTCTCGGCGCAGGCCAATGCCCGGGCGTGGGTTGAGAAGTACCACGGCCCGGACGCGGCAGTGGAGAAGCTGGCGGGCATTTACCGCGGCGTCATGGCCGGACACTGACCCCGGCACCAACAAAACTGCACATGAAGAAGGCGGTTCCCTAAAACCACAGGGAACCGCCTTCTTCATGCCGTCAGGCCTTAGCTACCGCCGGAGGTCGACGACACTGTGGTGGCCGAGCCCACGGACCCGGCCATGAAGGACGTGCCCCACCGGCTGCCGGCCACCACCGGGTAGTAGCGCATCTGTCCGTCCGTCTGCACTGCCATCACGCCCTTGCTGGTCGTTCCGGCAAAGCCCTTGTTGGCGGAGAACTGGCGGAATGACTGCCAGCCGCTGCCGACGGTTCTCCTCGCTTCCGAGATGAACCCGATCGCGCCGGTGGAGCGGTAGAGCCGCATGGCACCGGCGGTGTTGACGGCCAACAGGTCCTGCTTGCCGTCGGAATCGAAGTCGATCATGGCGAGTTTCAGGCCCGACCAGCCGGATCCGAGGCGGACCGGGCCGCTGACGGTCCGTCCGGTCGCGTTCCCCCAGTAGTAGAGGGCCCCGTCGGCGCCGTAACCCAGCAGGCCCGGAAAACGGGAACCGGAGACCCATTTGCCGGTGACCAGGGTGGTCTGCGCGAAGCCTGATGATGCAACGGTGAACGGCGTCGAAAACCCACCGGACGCCGATCCCGGGTACAGGGACAATGTGCCGTTGGACCTCTGTGCGAGGACGTCGGCAACGCCGTCACTGTTCCAGTCCACAACGTTCAGGGACTTCATTCCGGACCATCCGGTCCCGATCTGGTAGGGGCTGCTGACGGAGGAATTCCCTGCAGGCCGGTTCCAGAGCCCCCCGGCCGTGTCGGCGGTCAGGATGTCTGCAGTGCTGGCGATTGCGTGTCCGGGCACCAGGAGCCCGCTTCCCCCGATGAGGTGCCCGGTCCAGCCGGAGGACAGCGCCGAGGGCGCACCCAGGGCGCCGGCTGTCAGCGGGTAGTAGCTCAACTGGCCGGCGCGGTCGCGGGCGAGCAGGCCGTGCGAGCCCGCGGCCGCGAAGCCCCTGATCGGGCTGATGCTGTCCCTGGTGTTCCATCCGCTGGCGAGAAGCTTGCGGGCTTCGGAAACCAGTGTCCCTGTTCCGCCGGAGCGGTACAGTGTCATCCGGCCGAGATAGTCGACCGCCACGAGATCCTGGTTCCCGTCGCCGTCGGCGTCCGCCATGGAGATATCCGTGCGCGCGAATCCGGAGGCGACGCTGGTCGCGGGGGCGAGCGCCCCTCCGGAGGGGTTCGCATGGAACCGGACCGAGCCGTCTGCCCGCCGTACTACAACGCCGGGATATTTGGAGGCCTTGATCCAGGTACCGAAGGTGACGTCGGCTCCGGTCAGGCCGGAGGCCAGTACGGTGCGGGCGGCAAAGCCTCCGGCCGGCAGTCCCGTTTGGATTCCGAGTACGCCTGTAGTGCTCAGCGTGGCCAGGTCCTGGATGCCATCGGCGTTCCAGTCAGTCACGTGGATGGACGCGAGCCCGGTGAAGCCGGTGCCAATCTTCGTGGCGCTCCCCAGGGTGCCTGTACCTGAGCTTCGCCGGTAGACGTTACCCGAAGGATCAACGGTCACGACGTCGGAGGCCGAGGAGATCGAGGGGGTCACCGGCGTCGGAGCAGGGGGAGCCGTGCCGACGTTGATCGTTTCGCCGCCAGCGATGAGGTAGTTGTTCCAACCCGCGCCAATGGCACTGACGGGACCCCATGCGGAATTGCCGGGCACCGGATAATAGTAGAGCTGACCGTCGGCATTGCGGGCCATGAGGCCGTTCGTGCCGGCCCCCTTGAAGTTCGTGGTGACGGTTACGCTCGTCATGTTGTGCCAGCCGCTGCCGATGGTCCTGCGGGCTTCGGCGATAAAGGCTCCGCTGCCGCTTGTCCGGTACAGCAACATTTCGCCGCCAGGCCTTTGCGCCAGGACGTCCTGGTTGCCGTCGCCGTCGAAATCGATCATGGTGAGGTTAAGGCCGCCCCAGCCCTGACCGATCGTTGTTCCTCCGCTGACACCGGCGCCAGAGTTATTCTGCCAAAGGCGCAGCACGCCTGAGTCATCACGGCTGATGATTTGCGGGTAGTAGCTGCTGTTGAACCAATATCCGACCGTCAGCTGGTAGTTGCCCCAGCCCGACGCCGCGAGGACAGGGCCGGTGGCAAAACCTCCGGCCGCGATCCCCAAGTAGATGTTGACCCGCCCGGTCTTCCACTGGGCAATCAGGTCTAAGACGCCGTCGGCGTTCCAGTCAATGGCGTTGATGGACCGCAGCCCGCTCCAGCCGACGCCGATCTGCTTCCGGGTGCGGAATGTCCCGTTGCCAGTCGCCGGATAATCCCAGAGGACACCGGAGGAGTCGGCTGCCACCACGTCGCCCAGTGACGTGATCGAGGGGGTGGGCACGGCGCCGTCCGCCGTGGAGGCGAACTTCCGGAGGCTGGCGAGGTCTCCGTTCCAGGCATTGGAATCGCCGGCGAACGGCCCGGTGGCACTGTACTGCCAGACGCTGTATGTTCCCCATCCGTTGGGCATGGAGCCCACGTAGCGCGAATAGGACGCCAGATGCAGCGGCTGGCGGCTGAAGGCGCCCGAATTGCCGGTGCACTGGGTCCACCAGTCGGTGGTGGTGTAGATCATGGGCAGGCGTCCGGTCCGGGCGAGCACCCTGTTGGAGAAAGCCGCGATCCAGTTGACCATCGCCGCCTGGCTTAGGTTGTAGCAAGTGTTGCCCAGGGAAGAGTAAGGGTTGTACTCAATATCCAGCAGCGGGGGCATGGTTTTCCCGTCACCGCTCCAGCCGCCGCCGTTGTTGACGAAGTAATCGGCCTGGGCTGCGGCGGTTGAGACACCGGGCAGGGCGAAGTGATATGCCCCGCGAATCATGCCGGAGGCGAGCGCCCCGCCGTACTGGCTTCCGAAGTACGGGTTTTTGTACGTGGTTCCCTCGGTGGCTTTCACGTAGGCAAACCGTGCCCCCATGCTGTACTGCGCGGCCCAGTTGACACTTGTCTGGTGGCTGCTGACGTCCAGGCCCTGCACGCCGGGTGCCATCCATGTGTTGGCCGCTTCGGTGGAGATCGCGTTAAGGGACGACGCCGTGGACTGCTTTGCGAACGTAGCGGCCCGGCGCTTGACGCCCTGGCCGAGGTAGGCGCCGTCCTTGCCGATTTCGGCGCGGAGCGCGGTCATGTCGATCTGGGCCGGCGTGGGCTCTGCTGCCGGTGGGGCTGTCTCCGAAGGCAGCGAAGAGACTTCCGGAGAAGCTGGGTCCGTCGGGGAAGGCGACACTGCTTGAGCGGGGAGTCCGCCACCCAGGCAGAGCATCGTGGACAGCAGCGCTGTGCCGCCCACGAGTCCAAGCCGCCTCACGTTTGCCGTGAGCGCTGCGGAGATCCTGTTGTTGGGGGAACGCTGCATCTAATACTCCGTAGCCTTCAAATTCCGGGCAGAGAGCCGGCTCGTGGCTGACGTCTTCGCCGTCTTGAGTCCCATCACGCCGGCGGCGATGTAGGCGGCTATCCTAACACTGAAGGTGCTGATGTTACTAATGTTGCGCCTGTGATTCCTGCTATAGGCCCTGGGGTGCCCGGGCTTCTGTCAAGCGGAGACGGGAACACGAGCCCCGGTTTTTCGGCGGTGCCGGGACCCCGCATAAAATGAGGGCCATGAAGGTTTTGGTTACCGGCGGCGCCGGCTACATCGGATCACACACGGCTCTCTGCCTGCTCGAGGACGGACATGACGTCGTCGTGCTGGACAACCTCATGAACTCGAACATCGAGGCAGTCCGCCGTGTTGAAGAACTCGCCGGCAAGAAGGTGGAGTTCCGCGAGGCCGACCTGCTCGACGCCGAGGCTGTCGACGAGGTCTTCGCGGAAGGTGGCTTCGGCGCCGTCATCCACTTCGCGGGCCTGAAAGCCGTCGGTGAGTCCGTGGCGAAACCGCTCTGGTACTACAGGAACAACGTAGTGGGCACGCTCAACCTCCTCGAGAGCATGGAGAAGGCCGGCATCCGGCGGCTGGTCTTTAGTTCCTCGGCCACGGTATATGGCGCTTCCGAGCACGTTCCCCTCATTGAGAAGTCCCCGCTGGATGCGACCAATCCCTACGGCCGGACGAAAGAGCAAATCGAGGACATCCTGTCCGACCTGAGCGAGGCCGACCCGCGGTGGAGCATCGCGCTGCTGCGCTACTTCAATCCCGTTGGTGCACACGAATCAGGGCGTATCGGCGAAGACCCCCGCGGTATCCCCAACAACCTGCTGCCTTTCGTCGCCCAGGTTGCAGTGGGGCGGCGGGAGAAGGTCATGGTGTTCGGTAACGACTACCCTACGCCGGACGGTACAGGGGTCCGTGACTACATCCACGTCATGGACCTGGCGGCCGGCCACCTGGCAGCCCTGAACTACCTGCAGACCAAGACCGGTTCGTTCCGGTGGAACCTTGGAACCGGCCGCGGTTCGTCCGTCCTGGAGGTCATTGACGCCTTCGGTGCAGCCGCAGGGCACCCGGTTCCCTATGAGTTTGCACCACGCCGGCCGGGTGACGCCGCCGTGAGCTACGCCGACCCCTCGGCAGCCCTGGCGGACCTTGGATGGTCCGCGCACCGTGACCTGGCGCAAATGTGTGCTGACCACTGGCGCTGGCAGAGTGCAAACCCTTACGGCTACGCAGGGACGGAAGCAACAGAACCGGCCGCTGCGTCAGGCACGACGTAGATTTATGGAGCCCATTCAAAGTTATGTCTCTGAACCAGGCCGCGCTGACAGACCCTATCCGGTAGGGGAGTCCGGCCAGAGCAAGCCGGCCAGTCCCGGCCGGTCCGGGGCCGTGGATTTTCTTCGGGTCCTGGGGATTGTGGCCGTTGTTGCCGGGCATGTGGCTGCCTGGGCCGGTCCCTTGACCCGGGAAATGCTGTACACATGGCACGTGCCGTTGTTCTTCTTTCTGTCGGGCTACTTCTGGTCAGCGAACAGGACCCTGAAATCGGAGATCACTAATCGCACAAAATCACTGCTGGTCCCTTACTTGTTTTGGCTGGTGGTTGTGGGCGCGTGGTGGATAGCGCAGTTGGACGTGATTGGGCCTTCGACGTTTAGCAGACTCCTGCAGGGTGGATCACGGCTTACCGGCCCGTTTGCTGCGTTCTGGTTCGTCACGGCACTTTTTGTGACGGTAGTGCTTCTTCGCGCCATGCAGCGGTTCCCGCGCGTGCTTCAATGGGCGGCGGCTCTCGCTGCTCTTGCCGTGACCTACGCCGACAGCGCCCTGGTCGCCCGGATTCCGCTGGCTGCGGGTGTGGGATGCACTTGCCTTGTTTTCGTGCTGGCTGGACGTGCATTCAAGAGGCTAAGGAGCCGGGTAGAGCGGCCATTGATTACCGGTACTCTTCTGCTCCTGGGATCTGCTGCCGCGATCATGGCAGGGTGGTCGTCATACCTTGACCTCAAGAGCGCAAAGCTCGGAGTGCCCGTAGTCACTGTCGTTGTCGGTGTGGCTATTTGCGCAGGAATGGTGCTCGTTGCGGAGACTCTTGTTCCGCTGGCCGGGCCGCGGTTTGCTGCCGGGGTGTCGATGCTGGCCAAGTGTGGTCTGCTGGTTGTTTTTACGCATGCACTTCTCCTGGCAGTTCTGACGCAGTTGGATGCGGACACCTGGATCGTGTTTGCGGGATCACTTGTCATCCCGTGGCTGGTCGCCGTGCTCGTTTACCGGACGCCCCTGTCGCCCTTGATGTTGGGCACTCCTAAAGCCGGCAAGCCGCGGTCACTGCAGCCCGCGCCGCTATCCCCCTAGTCCTGCCTACGGAAGTTGTGTGGCGATGTAGGGCGCCAGGGCGCGGGCATACTCAGCGCTGATGTGGGAAAAGTCCCGATACACGATGACGGACCCAACGGCGGGGTAGCAGAGCCTGTCGTCGCAGAACTGGTTGTGCAGGCTGATCCGGGTCAGGCCTTCCGCGGACATCGCCTTCGCCGCATTCGTGATGGCGGTGTTCGGGGGGATTGCCTTGCTCACCGGAACCGCACACGCAAGAGCATCATGCTGGCGTGCCAGACAGGTGGGAACATCTTCGCCGGTTGTCCGAGGAACGTCATCGAACACCACGACCTGTTTTCCGGCTGTGAGCCACTTGCGCCACACCTCGGCGAAGCCGTCAGTGGCGGGATCCTTGAACGGCTTGTTGCCCGGGGACTCGAACGAAAAGGCAGTCGAATAGGATGCCGTGAAGATGATGCCCACGTTCTTGTCCACCGCCAGTTCCCGGGCCACCCTCTGGCCCCACGTCAGGCAGTCCCGCTGGTTTGAATCAGTCTTTTCCGAGGCCAGAATGCGGACGGCTGCCGTAACCGGGCAGGAACTCTTCGTATAGGTCTTGATCCGCCAGCCGCGGTCTTTCGCCAGCGCCTCCAGGGTCGGGAACCACGCAGTGGCATGTGAGTCGCCGACAACAGCGACGGTTTCGCTCGCCTGTGACGCATCGACGCCCAGGTCGCAGCTTACGACGTCGGTGCCCGCGGCTTTGGCCTGACATCCGGGGTGCAGAGGCTGCGTGTTCTGTTTGGTCACTATGGCAGGCGCAGGACTGGGCGCTTCCGTCCCGACTACCGGGCCACATCCGTTGGCCGGTTCCAGTGCGCCGGGACCGTAGCAGGCTCCAAGCTCTGCAGAGCGGTTCGGGCTGGACTCCGAATATGCAGCGGAAGTGACACCGAAACAGATCGCTACTGTCAGCGCCATGCCTGCGGCTGCGAACAGATATGCGCGGAGGCATTTTTTCAGTAGCCGGCCGCGCCGCAGCGGATCCTCCACAGTCAACTTGGTGATCCATGCAAGGAACGTGGAAGCCGTCAGTACAAGAAGTTTCTCCAGGGTTCCCATGTCATGGTCAAGGATGAACGGAAGGACGACTATAAGGGGCCAGTGCCATAGATACACGCCGTAGGACACATCGCCCAGGAAGATTGCGGGGCGGCGGGAGAGCCACCAGCGAGGTGCCGTCCGGCCGGTATTTCCCGCGCAAGTGACTACTAGAGCCGTGCCCAGCACCGGAAGCATGGCCCACCACCCAGGGAAGGGAGTGGCGCTGTCAAAGGTGACGGCAGCATATCCAATCAGGGCCATTCCGGCCCAGGCGAGAGCCGTCGCCAAGGGCCCGGAGTATTGCCGTCCGTTGAAAATAAGGGCGGCGAGGCCGCCGGCGGCAAATTCCCAGACCCGGGTCGGAGTCTGCACTTCGCGGTACATGTGGGAAGTAATGAGGAAGCCTGAGATGACGAAGAAGACGTCAACACCGACGTAGCCTCCTGTGAGGCGGACGGGCCAAAGGTGGTAGAGCACCACCAGGAGGACGGCCACGGCCCGAAGACCTTGGATCTCTGGCTGGAACTGGCTTGTCGATGGGGTCTCACGGACCGCTGCCGGGTGATTCGTGGGCGTCGCGAGAGTTCGCATAGCAGGCACAACGAGCAATTTTATCGCCGATCAAAGAGTTATCCACAATTGCGCCTTTTCTCTGTATTCGCCCGAAGCAATCATTTAGCTTTAAGCCAGATGTACTGCCTCCGCTGGGGCCGGCAGTCGTTCGGGGGAATTCATGGATGCAGTACGCATTGTCGAGGATGAAGTCCGGGAGCTGATTCGTCGGCGGGGTCTCGATCCGTTGCACCAGACTGCCGAGGTCAGGCGGCTCGTTGAAGCGGCGGTGACGGACTATGACGAGCGCGCCCTTATGGGTCCGCTTCCGCCCCTTGGACCGCTGGAGTCAGCACGCAGGTTTGTCTTTGATGCCGTGGCCGGATTCGGCCCCATCCAGCCATTGCTGGATGATCCGGGGATCGAGGAGATCTGGATCAATGCACCCACGGAAATTTACGTTGCACGGAATGGCGAATCCGAACTCACCTCACTGAGCCTTACGGACCAGCAGGTCCGGGACCTGGTCGAACGCATGCTGAAGAGCTCCGGCCGGCGCCTGGACATCTCATCTCCGTTCGTGGACGCCGCGCTGCCGGACGGGTCCCGCCTGCACGTTGTCATTCCTGACGTTACGCGGCGCTATTGGGCGGTCAACATCCGCAAGTTCGTTGTGAAGGCGAGCCGGCTGGATCATCTCGTGGAGCTGGGCACCCTGACCCCGCATGCCGCGCGTTTCCTGGGCGCCGCCGTCGCGAGTGGACTCAACATCCTGGTTTCGGGGGCGACGCAGGCAGGCAAGACCACATTGCTGAACTGCCTCGCGGCCAGCATCGGCAGCCGGGAGCGCGTCATCACTGTTGAGGAGATTTTCGAACTGCAGTTTCCGCTGCGGGACGTCGTCGGGCTGCAATGCCGGCAACCCAACTTGGAAGGTGAAGGGGAGATTCCGCTCCGCAGGCTGGTCAAGGAAGCACTCAGGATGCGGCCCGACCGCCTGGTGGTGGGGGAGGTCCGGGAAGCAGAGAGTCTCGACATGCTGATTGCCCTTAACAGCGGCTTGCCGGGGATGTGCACCGTCCACGCAAATTCGGCACACGACGCCGTGACCAAATTGTGCACGCTGCCCTTGCTCGCCGGGGACAACATTTCCAGCGCGTTCGTGGTCCCCACCGTGGCCTCCTGCATCGATCTGGTTGTTCACTGCACCCGGCTTGCCAACGGGCGCAGGCAGGTGACCGAAATCCTCTCCCTGGGCAGGCGGGTCGAGAACGGAATCATCGAGTCCTCCATGATCTTTTCGACGGTCGACGGCCTGCTGGAGCCGACGGCCAACACCATGCCGGCGGAGCATAAATTCGCCCGGGCAGGATATGAGGTCGCGGCTCTACTGGATCCGCGCTGATGGCTGCGCTGCTGGGGGTTCTGACGGGTGCCGGACTGTTCCTCATCTGGTGGTCGGCCTGGGACCAGCCCGCCCGCCCCAAACGAGGACCGCGGACCAGCCGCCTCCATGATCTGCTGCTGTCCGCGGGCATTGAAAAGGTCACGGGTGCGGGTCTCATCGGGACGTGTCTGGGTCTTGGTGCTTTTGCCACGCTGGCGTTCTTTGCAGTGAGCCGGTCCTGGCCCATTTCCGTTTGCTTTGGCCTGTTCGGCGGCTGGCTTCCGGTAGCGGTGGTGAAATGGCGGGCCAAGCGGCGCAGCGCCATCCTGCGGCGGGTATGGCCCGACGTCGTTGACCACCTGAGATCGGCCATCCGGGCCGGGCTGTCCCTGCCGGAAGCACTCATACAGCTGGGCGACAAGGGACCCGAGGAGCTCCGGCACGTGTTTCGCGACTTCGGTTCGGATTACCGCTCGGGCGGCCAGTTCGATGCATCCCTGAACAGACTCAAGGAACGGCTGGCGGACCCTGTCGCGGACCGCATCATCGAGGCGCTCAGGCTGACCAGGGAAGTGGGCGGCTCCGATCTCGGCAAACTGCTTGGGACCCTCGCTGAGTTCCTGCGGGAAAATGCGCGTACCCGAAGCGAGCTTGAGGCGCGGCAGTCATGGACGGTGAACGCAGCCCGGCTCGCTGTTGCGGCCCCGTGGTTCGTCATGCTGCTGCTGGTCAGCCGTCCGGAGGCCGTGGCTGCCTACAACACGCCGATAGGGGCAGCCGTGCTGTTGGGAGGACTGGTGATTTCGCTGGTGTGCTATTCGGTCATGCTGAAGATCGGAGCCCTGCCTGAGGAAGAGAGGGTCTTGCGATGAGCACGGTGCCAGCGGCCGCGATCGTCTGCGGTGTACTCCTGGGCGGCGGACTGTGGCTCCTCCTGGTCAGACTCCCGTTCATGCGTTCTGTCAGTTTCGTCGAACGCATCGAACCACAGCTCCGGTCCCAAAACCTCGAATCGAGGCTTCTGCGGGCGGAGGAGCGGGTCATCACTCCGTTTGGTCCCCTCGAACGCATACTCCGTCCGCTGATCCGGGAAGCCACTGCCAAACTGGCCCGGCTCAACCTCGGATCCGCAGCCCTCGGCCGAAGGCTCGCCCAGGCCCGTATCGACAAGTCGCCGCTGGACTTCCGTGCCCAGCAGCTCTTCTGGGCACTGTGCGCGTTCATTGCCGCTGTCGGCGTGATCGTCCTGGCAGCATTGGCCGGGAGATTCAGTCCCGTCCTGGCCGTGGCAGTCTCAGTCGGCTGTGGAGTTGGCGGATTCCTCTTCCGTGATTACTGGCTGGGGGTGCAGATCAGGCGGCGGGAAGAGCGGATGCTGGCCGAGTTCCCGAGCCTGGCGGAAATGATTGCGCTCGCGGTCGGGGCGGGGGAAAGCGCCACCGGCGCACTCGACCGTGTGTGCCGGACAGCCCGGGGTGAGCTCTCCGAAGAGTTCGGCAGGGTCCTGAGCGAAACCCGGGCAGGAAAGCCGCTGGTGGAGGCGCTTCAGGAGTTTTCCGCGCGTACTGATCTCGGGCCGCTTATCCGCTTTGTCGACGGCATCATCGTGGCGGTGGAGCGCGGAACCCCACTGGCCGAGGTGCTGCGGGCCCAGGCCCAGGACGTCCGGGATACCGCGAAGCGCGAGCTGATGGAGTCTGCCGGCAAGAAGGAAGTCGCGATGATGGTGCCGCTTGTCTTTGGCGTGCTGCCCCTGACAGTGGTGTTCGCCGTGTTCCCCGGAATAGCGGCCCTCAGCCTGAATTTTTGACGCCATTGTTCCGGCAACGGCCGGCGGTGGCGATGCCCAACAAACCATGCCCAACAACCGCTCCTAACAAGAAACGACTCGCAGAAGAGGGAAGCACATGACATTCATGGCCCGGCACGGACTTGCACTTCTCGCCTCAGTGGTTGCGCTGATCCGCCACTCCTTGGAAGCGGTCCCGCGACCCCGGAGGATTACGGCGCACGTGGATCATCCTGAGCGCGGGGACGTGCCCGGTTGACCAAAGATATTTAGGTACCTCAGTTACGGTTGCTAGCTCGGCAACCGGCAAAACCGCGTAATCCTGCGGAAGTGTCGCGGCGGAGACCCCCAGAATTTGCAAGGGAGAATTATAGGTCTTGACAGAGTGTGTTAGCGCTGGAAATCGGCATAACAATTTTGTAACTTCGGATTTCTCCGCCGTGCTTAGTTGATGGCAATCGTGAAGTTGAAGGCCACGAACGTAGGGTCTGTAGCGCCGTTCTGGTAGGTGATGTTTCCGTTGGAGCCGATAGCTACGTTGCCGATGACGATGGAGCCAGCCGCGTTGCCGGTGGTGACAGGCTGGTACACGCTGAACATGGGACGGAGAGCAACCGGCAGGACGGCAATGGTGGTCTTCGGGTCACCGGTGGTCGGGTTCTTGACGATGCCGTTGACGCGGATGGTGTTGCCGTTCTTGGATGCGCGGAGTCCGTTGTAGTAACCGCCACTGCCGGTGTAGGCGCTGTAGCCGTTGATCAGTGTCAGCGGAGTCCAGTCAATCTTGGCGGTGATTTCATTCAGGGCAAGCTCCACGCTTTCAGCGGTTTCCTGCACGATGTCGTGAATGGCTGCGGCTTCGGTTCCTAGCGGGTAGGAGATGTCCCAATTAGTTGTTGTTGGCATGGCTGCCCTTTCTGATTAGACGATTTCGTTTCGTTCTGGTTTGCGGAGTACGAGATCCATGAGGCCTGTTCCGGGAGTGAAGGTGACGGCCTGAACTAGGAGGTTCTGATCGGTGCCAAAGAGCTTCACTTTGACGGTTTGTCCGGGGCGCACGGAGTACAGGGCAAGGGCTGTGACGTCGTAGGTGTGGCCCTTACTGAGAAGGCGTGCCAGCTTGGCTCTCGCTGCGGCCTTGGCCTGCGCGGTTGTGACCTTCATCTCAAACTTCTCTTGGTAGACCTTCATGCCGACTTTCGTCACGTCGAAGGGTCCGTAGGAGATGAAGGCTGAACCTAGAACAGTCTTGGGAAGGCCTGCCGGGGCGTTTGGAGCTGCCTTGGTAGGCGTATAGGTGTACTTGAGCATGACGACGTTGTAGAAGCGTTCACGGTCAGTGCTTACTCGTGCGCTGATTACTGTCCCCTCAGGACCGGTGGTCAGCGTGTGGTGCGGCGTCGTGGCAACTTCAGGACGGGGCTGGATGATCCAGTCACGTCCGTTGGCGCAATAGATCCATGTGCCGGTGCGCTGCTGTGCTTCGTCAATGAAGTCCCACTTGTTGTCTCCGAATTCCGGAACTTCAAGGGTGGACAGCTCAGAGGCTCCATACGGCTCCGGCACGCGGGAATCAACTACCTGATCAACGGTGTTGACGTTGGATCCCAAGACGGATGTCACGAAGTTTTCCAGACCGGATTTATCGAAAACTTCGTCTCCGATAAGGGGTTCAGACTGGACTCGTAGCTCATCCGAGTAGGCAGTGATCCTCATGGACTTACCGTCTCGGGAGTAGTCCAGTTCGCAAGACGAAATCATGAGGTCAGCAACGATGTGTGACTCTCGCTTGAAGGAGTCGAGATCGTACCCAAGCTCGATCTCCACGCGGGTTCCCATTCGGGCGTCGAGGGCGTCAATATCGGCTTGCAGCTCCGGAATGGTGCACGTCAGGTAAGCCTCAATGTGCGGGGCACGGTTTTCGGCAAACCTGATTTGGATGTCCAGTACGTCAAGGGTGATCGGCTCCGCGTCCAGCGGATGAGCTGTGGCTGTGTAGTAGTGCCTGACCGACTCTGAGACTTTGGCTACGGTGTCACCGGAAAAGGGCTGAACGTCTCTAAGAGCAACCATTTAGCCCTCCCTTTGAAGTAGCAAGTTGTCTAGCGAGCTGTAGGCCATGGCTACGTCATTGAGCGTGGGGAACGAGTAAGCAAGCTCTTCCAGCGTCCAGCCGATAGCGCCGCGTAGGGAGCCGGTGGGGCGCTTCGTCTCACGGAAGTTCACGATGAATCGGAACTGTGTTTCCTTGCCCTCCGGCGTGTAGGGGGCAATGTCGGTCTGCTCCGGGATGAAAAACATGTCCATCTTGGGAACCGGCTGCTTCAGCATGGCGATTTCCTGACGGTTGAAGACATCCTCAAGCGCCGCTGCTGACTGGTAGTCCGGCATCCAAATCTCAAGCTGTCCCTGACGGGTTCCCATTGGTCCCAGAGCAAGTACAGGGTCCGGCCTGCCGATGACTTCGTTGGCTACTGACAGGCTCTTGCGGCTGGATGAGTAGTCCGTGATCTGTTGGACCTTGGCAGAGAAGTTCGGCATGCGCGGAATCAGCAGCCATGGAGAGTCAAGCGTCAGCGTGGCCGTTCCGGTGACGGTTCCGGAATCGGTGTACAGGGTGTACGTGTTTTCGCCGTTGGCGGCTTCGTAGTCGGAGACGATGAGCTTGCCGGTGGCAGGGGAAGGGAGCTGGTAGGGCGTCATGCGTACGTCCTGAGTCCCGTTTACATCCGTGCGCGTAATGCGGGTGACGGAGGCAGTCAAAAGGACTTCCAGCAGGATTGAGGTAGTGGCTACGTCAGGGTTGAGTCTGAGAATGGTCATTAGGGAACTTCTTTTCCGGGGCGTTGAACAATATCGACGTAGGCGGTGCGGGGGAGTGTGAGCTGTCTCAGCGATTCCTGAACGGCTCCGAGATTGGAGAGGTTGACGTTGATGTCCACGTCCTTGCCGTGAATGCCGTCAATGCGCTTCTGGACTTCGCGGACGGTGTAAACGTCGTCTACGTCCACCTTCACTTCGTCACGTCCACGAATGGCGTTGATGCGGTCCTGAACGGCCTTGACGGTGTAGTTGTCGTCCACGTCCACAAACACGTTGTCGCGGCCTTCAATGGCGTTCACGCGGCCCTGTACGGCTCCCACGGTGCCGTTGTCGGAGACGTTGACGCCGACATCTTTGCCGGTGACGCTATCCACGCTGCCTTGAGTTTCAGGAACGCCTTCAGCGGTCACCTTGACCTTGGCGTCCTTGTCCTGAGCTGCGTCCTCAACGGTCTTCTTAGCCTCTTCGCCGCCTTCAGCCTTGATCTTCGTCTTGACCTCGGGCGGGACCAGACCGTAGGACTCGGCAAGCTTGATTGCCTCATCCTTGCTGTATCCGGCAGCTATGGCCTGATCGATGAAGTTCTGACGGAGGGTTGCCACTTCGGTAGCAAGCGTCTTGGTGCTTGCGCCCTGATCGTAGAGGCTCTGAAGGTAGTCAGCTCCGGTTTCAGTCAGATCGATAAGGGCAAGGTTGTTTGCCTGTCCGGCTGCGGTCAGGGTGTCGGTAGCCTTGCCGCGCTCTGCAATGCCTTTGGCGGTTTCGGCAATTTTCTGGTTGTACTCGATCTCGTTTTCGAGTACGTCACGGTTAACACCGGCTAGCTTCTCTTCCGCTGCGATTCTGTCCTGCTGGATCTTGAGAAGTTCGTCCTCTTTGTCCTTGCGCTTCTGGACAGCATCGGCGGATTCGCCCATTGCGTCCTTGTAATACTGGACTTCGCCGGTAGCGTCCTTGTGAGCGCCAGACTCTTCTTCGATCTTCTTTCGAAGCTCTTCACGACGTTCGATGGACTTCCTGAGCTGTTCGCCTTCTTCGTCATAGATGACAGCTCCGTCAACGGTCATGGACTGGTGGTCCTTGAGCGCGTCACGGTCTCTCTCAATGGATTCGGTCAGGTCATCGAAAGCACGCTGACCGGATTCAAGGTCACCGGCTAGACCCTTGAAAACGTCCTTGGCAGAAACGCCTTCAACGCCTTCAAGAGCTTCCTTGACCATGCCGATTCCGGTCTTGGCTTCGTTGGCCCAAGGCGTCCAAGGGTTGTCTTCGCTGGCAAGGGCAAAGGCAATGTCATTGATCTTGTCGGCAAGTGCGGCTTCGTCCATGACGCCGCCTGTTTCGTAAATCTCTCGCGCAAGATCAGCCATCTTCTCTTTGGCTTCGTTGTTGGTTTCAGCCAACTCCTGCATTTTGGAGATAGCGATACCGATACCAACAGCAGCGGCCAGACCGGCAGCACCAGCAGCCGGACCCAGACCGGCAAAGGCGTTAGCAGCGATTTCTTGGAAGGAGTCAGCGATGGATTCAGCGGAGCCGTCAAAGCTGGCGGCTGATTCCTTGGCTGTGGAGTTCGCTTCGTCCTTCAGCTCATCGAAGCCAGCCTTGGCCCTGTCTGTGCCGTCCTTGACGTTGTTACCGATTGCCTTCCCTGAAGTCTTGGACTGATCCTCAACGTTCTTGAGGGCTTCGGTCAGATCACGGTCGATCTTCTTACCGGCGTCACCGGCAGAGTCTCCGGCGTCGTCCAGAGAGCGCTCTAGACTTTTGCCGGTGTCCTTGGCCGTGTCCTCCACGTTGTCTATGGACTTCTCAACGTCCTCCATGGACTCAGCCATGTTTTGGGCACCCTTGAGAACGCCGTCAACTTTCGCGTCAACAACGATTTCAATTGGTCGGTTTCCGGCCATGGATTACCCCTCTATCGCCTCGTGAAGGCGTCTCGTGACTGTCTGGACTTGCAGACTTGCAATGCGTTTAATCGCCAGCTTCGACGCCGGATAAACGGCATAGCCCTTGCTGCGGAACGTCGGGAGCTGGCGCGACGTGCGGCGGGTTACGGTGTGGCGTGTCCCCTTGGGGGAGACACGGTTGTATCTCGTGTAGGAGTCCCTACGGTTGGAGCCGAATTCAGCGGCTCGGATGAGCTGTGCGGCTGTTGCGCCGCCTGACATCCTGCGGTTGGAGCCACCGGCTACAAGCGTGATGACTGCTCCGGCCTTGACGCGGTTACCGGTTCGGAACGTGCGCTCCGAAAACTTTGTAGCTCCAGCCTTGGCCTGCATGGATTCTCGCCAAATGGGAGTGGACTCCGAACGCTGGTACTTCCTCAGATCGTTTTGGAGATCCCTTGGAAGGCTGCGGAAGCGCTGCTTAGCGGCACGTAGTTCACTCCCATTGGCGGTAATCATGCTCTTAGACCGCTGGTGCGAAGACCGGGCGTCCGGTGACGGGGAGTGTCACAGAGGATGTAGCGGCAGCGTCAACAGCTCCACCGAAGGCACCGGCCAGAAGCGTTGCGTTGACGGTGAACTTCGGTCCGGTAGTTCCGCCGTATGGAGCAATAACGATGGACTCGGTATCACCGGCATCGTTGAAGAGCTTCAGAGCGAGGGAATCGGCGTTGGTCCAGTCCTGCGCGTAGTCGAACTGAAGGGTCCAGCTCTCGGAGCCGGTTGACTGGAAGGTCTTTCCGGAAACTCCCTTGAATTCAAGAGTTGGGGTAGTAGGGGTTAGGACGACGTTGGAAATGAGTTCTCCAAATTCCACGGTGCCAATCTTGATACTCGCGGCCTTTAGAAATAGCGGTGTTGAAGTCACGGTGTGACTCCTTCCTGTTCAGTGCGAACAATATTTTTGTAAACGTTTGGTGAGGTTGCGGTGACGGTGACTTTGTATCCCTGAAACCTTTCGTCAAAGATCACGTAGTCTGCGCTAGTCCAGAGGATTCCCGGAATGCGTTCAATGGAAGTTAGAACCAAATCAAGAGTTCCCTCTAGATGGTCTGAAGCCTCCTTTGACTCTCGATAACCGGTGATGATTTCAATGGCTAGTTTGTGTTCCATCATGGTTCCGTTGGCGGTCAAGGTTTCTCTGTAGACGGATACCTGAGCCTTATCCCTGCCCAAGTTGTCCGGGGAGTCTGCGGGAAATGCCTTGACCATGAAGTTCGGATTATCAGCCTTGATCTGATCTGCGATTTGTTCCCTAATAGATGCGGCCATTAGCGGAGCCTCTTCAGTGGGGAAGTCTTCGGCCTGAGCAGGTTTCGTGCCTGCCATTCAAGGTTTGCAGGTCGAATGGCGTAGCCGTCAGGACCAATCTGTTCGTTATTCCCACCTGACATCTTTGACCAAAGGTCACGTGCCATGAGGATTTCGGCCAGATACCATGCCTTAGGGATTTCGGCACCCTCGGGAAGGGAGGGCGCATATGCAACACACAGGGCATTGGCGGCTTCCATAATGTCGAAATAGGTAGCATCGTCAATGTGCTCTGCATCGGGCCAAAGCTCCAATGCTTGGGATTTCACCATGTTCCACATAGCGCCCTCCTTTCTTTAGTGAGAGTTGATTAGGAAACCTTGACCAGCTCGCGCTTGTCGTGTTCGAGGAATGCGTAAGCGCCCCAAACGCCGTTTAGCTGACCGTTGCGGGAAACGTCTTCAGCGTTGACGCGGACAGGACCACCGGGAAGGGTGTACATCTCAAGCGCCTTGGAGGAACCGACGATTACCTTGCCGTTCAGGTCTGTGCGGGAGAGCGGAGCAGGGATGAGCTTGAAGCCTGCAAGTGCACCCTCAGTAAGACCGATGGATGTGGAGAGCAGGGCAAGCTTGTTGGCGTCTACTGTTTCGAGAATTTCGATCCAGAGGTCAGAGCCGACGATTGCCCACTGTGGAGTGCCGGTTTCTGCAATGAGCTGAGCGCCCTTCAGAAGCTTGTGGTAGGCAGAACCGCCAACGCCGGTAACGGCTACAGCGGTGGAATTGATCTTGTCCAGTGCGAGAGTGTCAAGCTTGCGGTCAAAGTCGTCAGCGCATTCGCGGAGGTAGCCAGCGACGTAGCCACCATCGTTGAGGGTCAGGGTGAGACGGTCGATAGCGTGACCACCGGCGAGCTGAGCAGCGGTTGTCTCAACCTCAACAACGGTCGGAGCGTTGGTGCCGATTTCAGCAGGGAATCCGGCGTAATCGTAGGCAACCTTAGGCAGGACATCGAACTTCCAGCCCTTGATCTTGGTTGCGGTCAGTGGCTTCTGTCCGAGAAGGACGGAGAACTTCGGGGTGTAGTTGCGTCCGGTCTGGTACAGCTCTCCAACATAGGCAGGAACAGCGGTCTTGTCGTAGCTGTTTGCCTTGGTGATATCGGTCAGGGCAGCGTGAAGAGCGCCGCTGGCACCGAGAGATGCACCTTCGGCAAGCATGTTGGAGAACTCTTCAAGCGCGGATGCCTGTGGAGCGGTGCTGGCGTTTGCAGCGAATAGGGTAGCTGCCGGGGCAGCGGGTGTTTCAGACATATCGTCCTCTTTCATTTGGGTTGCCCCGGCTGAGGCGTTTAGGGGTTTGTTGCGTTCGTCCTCCGGCACAAAGGGTTCTGCCTCCGTGTCTTCGGACTGGGGTTCTTCTGTGTCTGCGGCTTCGGCTTCCGGTTCGGATTCCGGAGCAAGCGACTCAGTAAGAGCGGTGAGCGCGTCCTGTAGGGCGGCAAGCTTGGCTTCGATGTCTCCGGCGTCAGCGGCCATGAGCATCGAGGAAGGGAAAGCCGGAGTCTTGCAGAGGGCAGCTCCGGTAAGTTCGCCGTCCAGAAGCTTTCCGTTGCGGATGAGGGGATTGCGTACCTCTACGGAGATACCTGTCAGCTCTCCGGCGCGTGCGGCCTGAAGGGCCTCGTTGCCGCGCTCGAAATCGGAGACAGTGACCGTGGCGTAAAGAGCGTCCTCACGCTGCTCAAGGGTCACGAAGCGTCCGATAGGAGCGTCTGCCTTGTGTTCTGTGTTGACTACAAGGTGCGAAATATCAGCAGGAACCTTGAGAACATCCTTGGCAACGGTGAGCGTTCCCTTGTTTGTGCGGCCTGATTCGTTGAAAGTCAGTAGTTTGTAGCTGAGAATTCGGTCATTTTCGGATGCTGTTAGCAGCTCTCCGTAAGCGTGAATAGTGTTACTCATCGATATTTCCTTCAGTGGAAGTGCCTAGATTTCCCTTTGCATCGGTGACCACTTCGTATTCGGAATAGTCGAAATTCACCTTTACGCCGGGAGGGGTTACGTCGTCCTGTGAAAGACGGTCAGCAATTGGTTGAGTGAAAAGCTTCAAACTGAGTTCAAGCAATTCCGACTTTGATTGCAGGGCGTTGGTATATTGGTCAGAATTGCCGGTAAGGCCGTCCACCATTGCTGAAGAAATGTTCAGGTGGTTTGCTAGGTCAGTCCTGCAAGCCATTCGGGCTGAAATAAGAAGCTGATTGTTCTCGTCAGCGCCGCCATAGGGCGCAACTTCAAGGCCATAGGGAACGATGACGACGCCGCCATTAGGGTTACGACGGGAATTGGCGAAGTCCTCTTGGGCTTTGGTGACCTCTTCGTCGGTGGCTTCGTTCGGATGCAATTCCTTGATGACCGTGATCGGGGAAGGCGTGAGCGAGCGGTTAAGGATGGTCTGCTCTAGGGCGGCAGCATGGCGGATTGTGTAGCGGCCAGCGGCAAGGAAGCCCTGAGGCTTTAGACCGGCAATGTAGATGAGGTTTTTCTGATCGAAAGGCTTGCCGTCGATGAGTACGGAACCTTCTGCGTCGATGCTCCAGCGGTTCGGGTGAACTCGGATTGCATCGGCAACGTTGCCCTCAGAATCGCGGGAGACAAACCAAACGGCAGCGTTGAAAAAGATCAGGTCTTGGACTGTTGCGGCAATGCGGAGCTGTGGTGTGACGGCTCCGGGCTGAGTGTTGGATAGCCAGTCAGCGCCTTCTGTGGCACTTAGAGGGAAGCGGCTGGTGATACCGCTGTAGATTCCGATAGCGGCAGACACGGCAGGGATAGCCATGGCTTCATCGACAGTGGCCGGAAGCGTGGTGTTGCCGCCTGCGTTTGGGAAGAGGACGCTCTGAAGAGTGGAGGGTGACCAGATGGACTGAGCAAGCGGCTCAGTCGAATAGGCGCTCTGAGTAGCGAAGTCGAGAAGACCTGACTTCTTGCTAAAAATTCCCAAACTAACTCCAAAGAAAAAGGCAAACGGATACTGCTGTTGTCTTTGTCTTGTGCGTCGTTTGGTTGGACGGTGGGAACGATTACCGCTCCCACCGTCCGGGGATGTCATTGCGGAAATGTCATTTAGATCAAGACCAGCGAGGGGGAGAACTTGGAAAACTACCCGTCGCCGGCCTTGACTTATCTAATTATATCATTTCTGAAATGGCATTAGGTGAATGGATTCGCTATAGAAGCACTGCTTCACGGCGTTTGTATGGCTGTTTTTCGCGCTTTCCGGCAGCAATAAAGAGGGCGGCAGATCCAGCGCAAAGTGCGGAGATATCAGCCGTACTTGTTTTGCGTCCAAAAAGACGGGTTTCACCGCTCCATCTCCAACACACGTGCTCGGCTGCGGTATCCAGAGAGGCCGATGTGGAGTGCTTCAGTGTTCCGTCAGCGAGTGATTGTGAGATGAATGCGGCACCGGCTCCGACTTCCTTTAGCGTCAGCGCACGGAGACGGTTTGTATTGGTACGGGGAATGCGGCCTAGAGCCTGTGCAACCTGAACATTGAAGCCGATTGGGTCATACGCGATATCAAGCCTCGGGTATTCCTTCAGCGCCTTTGCCAGCTCTCCGGCCACCCAATTCGTTCCGGCTCGGTGGTCCATTGTCTGCATTCTTGCCTTACCGTCAGCATCAATCCACGAAGCCGTCAGAGACGCTGTAGAGCCGTCGATTGCACAGTCGAAACCGAGTACCCAATCACTCTCCGGGGGAGCCTCAGGGGCGCTTGCAGTGGCCTTCCAGAGCGTTTCCGGAAGGGCTCTTGTGACCAGATCCGGGGGCCATTGGCCCATATACTCCATGCTCCATTGCGGCGTCGTCAGACCAGCTCGGCGTGCGCGCATTTTCTCAAGCGTCGTCAGCGTTCCGATACCGGGATGAGTGGCAAGCCAGATAGCTTCGTCTTCAATGTCTGCATGCTCCGGAGCTGCGTATTCGGAAGTGAAGTGTCCGGCCATTCCCTGACGGCCTGCCTCAAGAGCGTTCCAGTACCAGCCCGCCCTCTGTCTGCCCGGAGTACCCGCTAGCAGGAACATTCCGTCTTCTACCGTGTCGAACAGGGGAGCGGCACCCTGACGGATGTCCTCTGTCCTCTCAGGGTCAAGAGCCTGCATCTCGTCAATGAGAATGATGCTGGCGCTGTCGCCTCGGAAGTTGTCAGGGTCAGGGGAGATGGAGTGAATGCGGGAGCCGTTAGGGAAGTGCATCGAAAGGTCTGAAGCTCCGCGAAGAATCCTCGGTCCTCCGGCGTCCTCCGGGCAGTGTCGGTCCAGCAAACGAGCAGCGGACATGTAGCGGTCACGGCTCTTCATTCCGGACTGAGCTGTTACAAGGATTTCAGCGTCTTCGTTCAGGTCAGCGAAGCCGACGATGTACGCCCAAAGGATTGTTGACTTTCCAGCCCTACGCGGCCAGCAAATAGCGTTCGTCTCAATGCGGTTGTCGAGCTGGTTCGCTAGTGCGAGCTGGTGAGGGTGGAGCTTCCAGCCAAGCATTTCAGCGCCTCTAAGCGCGGCGGCGCTCACGCTGCGACCTTCGGTGAGAGAAAAGATAGCGGCCGGGCGGCAGGGTTATCGTGCCTTCGCTGGAAAACTCGGATCAGTGATTTCAGATCCGCGACTGACCAGAACTTCACGGTGCGCTCGGATTCAATCATGCGAATTGTTTTGGCCTTGGCCTTGCGCTGATTGCCAAGCTTGCCGCCGTGCCTGCGGTTGCAGAGGCTATGGCTAATCGCTAGGTTCTGAAGGTCATGGCCTCCACCTTCAACGCGTGAAGTTGCGTGGTCCACATCCCATGTGTCTCCGTCTATCTGTGGATCTCCGGTGATGGTGCGGCCACATCGGTAGCAAGGGGAGGGGAGTAGGTGGGTGAGCTTAGCTCTAGCAGTGGTGACCTTACGGCCAGCCCATTTGTTTTCGGACACAGTGGTATCTCCCTTACGGGTCAGCGTCACTGTGTCTTTGCTGGGTTCTACTTATCCGGTCCAGCTCCGGTGTGCACCTTTTGTGCTGCGGGTCTTTCCCCGCCGTCAGACCGTAAGGTGGTCATTCCTCATTCCGGTAGATCAGCGCTATCAATACGAAGCAAAGCAGTACCGGAATTACGTACCAAGCCGGGAGGCCTGTGAATGATATCGGAATCAAGGGATCACCCCCATTTCCGGGGGCTTAGCCCTTTATCAATTATAGCATTTGCAATTCCTTCTCAAGGCGGATCACATCGTTATTAGCTCTTGCGATAAGCTCGGTTATACGCCTCTGCTTTTGCGCCTTATACTCATCTAGTTCCGCCAGTTGATTCTCTACATTCTGCAATAGTGTGCGTGCCGTGTGCCTTTTCTGTGCCCCTTGTCCAGATTGTGGGATGTCGGCAACCTTTGCTAGGTAGGCCTTACGTTCTTCAAGCCTTCTCTCAAGATCAATTCGCCTCTTATCGATAGTGGCGTCGAGATTATCAAGACGTTTCTGATTGTCATAAGCGCGGTGCTTTGCATCGTTGAGGGCTTTGGCTGTCGAAGGTAGTTCCGTCACCACTCGCGGCCTTGGTGAGGCCTTCCTTATCGCGGCTTCCTCAGCCCTTCTCAGCGCCTTTTCCAGCCTTGCTGCTTCTCGCTCAGCCTCACGTTGCGCCTTCCTCTCAGCGGCTTCCTGTGCCCTCTGAGCGGCTTTGGTTTGGCGCTCGGCCTCACGTGCTGCTTTCTTCTCGGCTGCTGCCTGAGCCTGACGCTCTTTCAGCTTCGCCGGTGTGGGGGAGTTGATCGGGTAGACCTTGCGCGGCTTACGTGGCTTCTTCGGTTCCGCTTTGGGCTTCTGAACTTTCGGCCTTTTATAGATGTACTTGGCTTCCGAGTAGTCGGCGTATTGATATTCACCGAGTTCCTTCAACTCTCGGACGATCCTGTCAATCTCGTCCTGACGTTCATCCAGCCTGTGAAGCTTCCTGAGAATTGAGGCCTCTTGAATCGCAACCTGTTCCTCGGTCTTCAGCGTGGCAAGAACCTTGAGTTCATGCAGGACGATTCTCTCTGTGGTGTTTGCGCTCTGTTCCGCGCTGGCAAGCTGAGTCTTCAGAATTCCGGTTCGGTTGCTCATGCCTTCTTCTTTCCGTAGTTCCTGACTTCTTCCCTCATCTTCTTCAGACGGTCAACGTGATCCTTCACCAGCACTACGGCTAGGATGGTTAGTAGAATTTCAAGCATTGCGTTCCTCTGCTTCCGTGCAACGGGCATCGATATCTTCCGCTGTATAGTTCGGTCCTTTGGCGCGCTGCTGCCTGCGTTCTGCGTCCTTCTCCGCAAGGCGTTCCAGAGTGGCCTTGTAGTCCGCTGGCACTAGGACTGTGGGGAGTTCCTGTCCGCTACGGGTAAAGCAGTACATGCCTTCGCCGTTCCAGTAGTTTTCTTTCATGATGCTTCTTTCGTAAGTAAGTGTTTGTTGCTTGCAAGGGGGATAGGGCTGTTTTTTGGTCAAGCTCCATAGCCGGGGCTTCAAGGGGGGTAGGTGCACGTATCTTCTATACGTGCTTATCCCCCTATCCCCCTTGCTTTGAGGGGAGTAAATATCCCCCTTTTATCCCCCTTTATCCCCCTATACCCCTTGGAGGACGATGACCTTGAGGGGGGATTGTGGTTCGGGATCTCCGTCAGACCAGACGGCCAGAGGACGGAAGACCTGACGCTTGTTGTCGATCATTGCTCGGAAGAGTCCACATCCTGAGGAATTCATCTGGACCATTGCGGCCTTCTGTCCGGATTCCTGCTTGACGTTTTCCTCGGTCAGCAATCCCCATTCGGATAGCTCTTCGAGGATGGAGCGGACTTCCTGCTTCTTCTTCGTGGCTGAGCCAGCGATCTTCTCAACAACATCCTTTGTCTTGAGCTTCTGGATGCCGTCAGCCAATGTGCGGATAACCTCGCGGAAGAGATCATTTGCCTTGGATGCTTCCTGACCGGAGTTGTCTCCCATGTGAGTCAGCATGTTCGTTGCCGGATCACGTGTCAGAGCGAATTCCGGAACGGGGTCCATACGTCCCTTGTCAATGCGGAGGTAAGCGGTATCGCCTTCACGTTTGTAGATCCACATATTGTCCGGAAAGCCTTCCCAGCGTGCCGAACCGATGGAGCGTTCAAACTCTGCGTTGGACTTGCCAGCGTGCCCCATGTGCGTTGTCAGGATGATGTCCTTGACGCCGGATTCCTTCTGAAGCCTCTGAAGGGCTGTGATGTAGTCCGCTGCGTCCTCATCGGAGTTCACGGAGCCTAGGAATGCGGCCTGTAGCGGATCAATCTCAAGGATTTCGATCTTGTTGTCTCGGAGCCACTTGATAGCGCGTTCTAGGACCACTTCGTTCTGAATGAAGAGGCCTGCACCGCGCATGTTCATCACGAAGATTTTGTGGCGGTTGACGATCTGTGCACGGCGGAACCAGTCGTGCATCTGGTTCGGCATCAGCTCATAGTTCCAGACGGCTACGTTGCCTTCTACAGGCTTTACCGGGAAGCGTCCGAATAGGGGAGTGCCGTCTACGTAGGACTTGACGCGGTTGACCTGTAGGACGGTCTTACCGGCCTTTGCGGGAGCTGTGACGGTGGTGATGTGCCCAACCATCAGGAGGTGCTTCACGCGCCATTCCATCGGCTCTTCGGGCATGGTCAGCGCTGTGTGAAGGTCCATGCAGCTATCGAAGAGGGAGAGGTCAGCGTCGGAGTTCTCCACCTTGTAGCGGCGGTTTGCTTCCTCACGTGCACGCTTGTTGGCTAGCTCAACTTCAACGAGTTCCCAAGACTGGAATTTCTCGGAGGCTTCAATGCGCTTGTTGAAGATTTTGGTTGCCTTGTCTTCAAGGTCACGCGCCATGTAAGCGGCTTTAGCTTCCAGCTCGTCCTTTGTCATGAGGCCTGCCTCACGGACGAGGGTCTTTAGTTCGTAGTTCTCTGCGGTGAGCTGTTCGGGAGTCTTTTCCCAAGGGTTGGCACGCGGTGCCGTCTCATCGAATCGTGCCGGGATCTGGACGGCGTTAGGTGCGGTTGTTGTTTCCATTCGTATATTTCCAATTCAGTTTAGATGTGTTGTCCATATGGACCTTTCTGTCATTTTGTCTTTGTCCTTGGCCTGAGGCCTTCAACTACACCTTGTCCATTTATGGTAAACTTAGGTATAGAGATTGAGGTTTTTATGTCATTCCTTTCCTCCTTCCTCTGTTGAGGCTTATCGTGGTTGTTAGGTCTTTGCTCTTATTGTTTTGCATGAAGTGCCCCGCGCCTGTCGTTTTGGTTTGCGGGGCATTTCTATTTCTCCACAAGATCCCAAAGCGGGGTCACCGTTTCAGGCTCTTCCTCCCGCATTCGTGTAAACCTGTTATCGGCGGCTACTTGAGCCGCCATCTTCTTTGCGTAGCGGGCTTCAAGGTCACGGACCCTTCTAAGTGATTCTTCAAGACTGATCATGCGCTTACTTTCTCTAGTTCGATTTCTGATTGCTGGCACCAGTAGCACTCCGGATTAAACTTCCCGCCGTTAGCGTGGTAGCGGACGTGTGGTCCTTTGCTTTGGCGGCGGTGAACTTCTTCCTTGGGGGCTGTGGCAAACCACAATTTCTGCCCTTGTGAGGCTCTTTCCTTCTGAGCCTTCTTGACTGCATCGGGAAGTTGCTTCCAGTGTTCTTTAGCGCTCTGTCTGCGGCGCTCTGTAAGGGCTTCGGTTTCCTGTTCGGTGCGTGCTGCTCGGGCTGCTGCCCTGCCTGCACTCATTGCCGCCTTTTGCTCCGCCGTGAGGGTCATTCCGTAGCGGTGGGAGAGCCTGCCCTTGGGCTGTTGTCCCTTGCGAGTCAGAAGCGGCACCTTCGGCTGTGCGGATGTGTGCTGCTTTCGGTAGTGGTCTTCGCGCTGGTCGGCATAGGCCGCGTCATCCGTGTCCAGCTTCTCTAGGGCGATTGCCTTGACGTTCTCCGGCCCAATCTCCCTCATCCATTCATAGACGGGTAGGTGGTCATGAGTGCCCTGCCTGCATCGGTACTTGTGTAGGGCAAGTCTCTCGGGAACGTACCTGCATTGGCCGATGTAGCGCACCACTCCATCAGGTCCGTGAAGTCCGTAGATTGCTCGGGAGTAGTCGCGGGGGGTTCGAGGGCTTCGTGGCATAAAAATTTCCTTCGTTAGGTGGTTGCTTTATTGCTTGCTTTGTGCTACCAGTATACCACGTCAAAAATGGGGGTTGCGTAGTGTACTGGTGTTTTGACTCCCTGTCAAGACCCGTGCGGAAACTTCTTTAGACTTAGATAGTTGCCCTTTAAGCACGGAAGCTCCGCCAAATCCGGGGGATTCGGGGGAGCTTGAAGGACCCGATTCTATCAGAGCGCGGCATGATATCCAAATCAGAGCAAATCAGCAAGAGTCAGTCGTAACACTTCGTAACAAAAGAAAACCCCGCCAGCGCTAGGCTGACGGGGCTTTACCGGTGCGGAAACATCCGGCCCATAGAGCTTACGCGCTGAAATAGGCCTCCATGTCAGCGGCCCAACGGTCAGCCAGCTTCGTTCCAAGCTCGGTGTAGGTGTAGTGGACCCGACTAGGGCTGAACCGCTTGCCCTGTCCTGCCCGTTCCACCGTGATCGAGTCGAAGACGGTGGTCAGGAGGTCGCGGCGCTGTTCCATAGAGACGGAGCGCCAGCCGTGAAGGTACCGGGTATTCATGTTCTTCAGGTCAATAGGCTCTTCCGAGAGCTGGAAGATGGAAACCTTCATGTCCTTGTTGAGCCTCAGGATTTCGTCATCCATCTCAGCCATGCGCTTATCGTGAGCCTTCTGCCGTGCGCCAAGGACGGAGGGCTTCAGCCCGGCAACAGCGGCGTCCTCCATCCACTCATCATGTGCCGATACAGCTACGCGCTTTTCGGACATCAAAGCCGCCAACGCCTTGGACGTTTCCTCAGCCTGTTCCTTACTGTCCTCATGCTGGTTCAGGAGTTCCAGCGCGTGAAGGCTCACAGCGTCTTCCAGCGGCTCTGCCACCACTGACTGATGCTTGACCGTAGGGCACTTATATAGGCGTGTGCTTCCAGCAGCGCCGCGCTGACCGGAGTTCATACCGCGTCCACATTCAACGCACCGGACGATACCGGTTAGAAGCTTCGTGTCTGACCGGCTGGTAGACACTCCACGCTGACCGGTGCGCTTGCCGTTAATAAGGGTCTGGATTTGCTCAAAGGTGGTTTCATCCAGCAGGGGCTTCCAGTCCTTCAGCTCATACAGCGTTCCCTCATACTCCTGCTTCCCAATAAGCCTAGGCCGCGTGAAGTAGTTCCGAACCGTTCCGGAAGTCCACTGCTTACCACCCTGCTTGCCCGTTGCCGGTGTCAGGAGTCCAGCGGCGTTCCAGAGTTCCGCCGTCCTAAAGAACGTCTGGCGTCCCTCGGCAATGAGCTTGGCGGCGGTCCTGACAGCTTCAGCTTCAGCCGGTACCCATTCGCCGGAGCGCTCCTGACCGAAGGGGCGGATGCTTCCACGGTACTTACCGGCCTTGGCGTCACGGAGGGTAGCGAGCTTCTGACGCTCTGCCTTCTTCCGGCCTTCCGCGCTGTCCACAGCAGTCCGGATAACCGTCAGCATTTCCGAGTCGGCGGAAGAGAAGTCCAGCCGTCCACCGTCGCACATGTGGCCGGTGATGCCAGCTCCCTTAATACGTAGGGTGTCCATCAGGCTCCGGCTAAGGCGGTCCTGTTTAAAGGCCACAACGATTGACGGGGCTTCCCTCAGCATCCGTTCGAACTCAGGACGCTCGGCACCTGAGGTTGCGCTGATGGAGTTATCCGCGTACGTCTCTCCCAGAGTCCAGCCCTGAGCCTTGATGAAGCGCTTGCACGCGTCTATCTGTGACTTGACGCTAGCTCCCTCTTCGGAAGTCCCTTGGCGCTTGTCTTGGCTGAGTCTGGCGTATATCGCTGCGGTGGTCATAGAACAAAGGTACCTAAATATCCTTGGCTGGGTCATGATCACTCTGATGTCGGCGGTGCTTGTTGCCGCGTTGCTGGCCCTGGCGGGTCCTGCCCTGGAAGCCATGTTCAATCAGGCAATGGACACGGTCGGAAAGTAGTCCGCAACGTGACCGGCGCCGACAACCCCGGAAGCGAGCGGGGTGCCGCAGTGGTTGACTTTGTGCTCGTCGGCGCCCTGCTGACCATGTTTTTTGTTTCCATCATTCAGCTCGCGCTCGTCCTGCACGTGCGGAACACACTCATCGATGCGGCGGCGTCCGGCGCGCGGTACGGGACCCTGGCTGACCGTAGCGCGGACGACGCCAGGCGCCGCACGGGTGAACTCATCGCAACGGCACTCAATCCGGATTTTGCCCGCGACATCCAAACCCGTGAGGTCGTCTTCCAGGGGCTGCGGACGCTGGAGGTGACCGTCAGGGCTCCGCTGCCGGTCATCGGTCTGATCGGTCTGCGCGAAGGTCTGGAGGTTTCGGGCCATGCCGCGATCACCGGCTGACAGAGGGCGCCGCCTCACGAGCCGCCTCACCGGCAGCGTCGCGGGCAGGTTCCGGGATGCGTTAGGCGACGGCGGCGAGCGGGGGAGCGCTGTCGTGGAATTCACTTTCCTGGGACTGCTCCTCATGGTTCCAGTGGTCTACTTCATCATCACCGTTGGCCAGGTTCAGGGCGGCTCGTTTGCCGTGGTGGGCGCAGCGGACCAGGCGGCCAAAGTCTTCGTGGCCCAGCCGGATGCGTCGCAGGGCCGGGCGGCAGCAGAGCAGGCCGCCATGGTGGCCCTTGCCGATTACGGCCATCCCGCCGGAAACGCCCGCATTGAGGTTCACTGTGACTCCGGCGGCGACTGCAGCGCGGCAGGCTCCACGGTCACCGTCACCGTAGGGCTGACCGTACCGCTGCCCTTCGTGCCCTTTGGGGAAGCACTTCGGCTCAACGCCGGCGAGCTGAGCGCTTCAGCCACCCAGGTCGTGGGCAGGTTCCGTTGACGCGTCCTGCGCCGGGCGGCGCACCAACGGCATCACCGAAAACGAGCAGCGATGAGGACGGGCAAATGACGGTCCTCATCATCGGCTTCGTCATGCTGGCCCTGCTGGTCAGCACCGTGGTCATGGCCGCTTCCAGCCTCTACATCGAGCACAAGAAGCTTCTCTCGCTCGCGGACGGCGCCTCGGTGGCCGCTGCCGACTCCTATACTCTGGGGCAGGTCGAAACGGCCGGCGGGACCCCGTCGGCCCTGCTGAACGGCCAGAGAGTCCGGAACGTCGCCGCGGACTACCTCAGCCGCAACGGTGCCTTCGGCCGCGTCGACGGGCTGGCCGTCGCGGCCGGAACGGGGACGCCCGACGGCTCCACCGCCGTCGTGGTTCTCAGCGCCACCGTGCATCCACCGGTGGTCAACTTCCTCGTACCGGACGGCATACCCATTACGGCCTCGTCCACCGCACGCTCGCGGCTGACCCGCTAACCCCGCAGCGGCGGCCGCACTGGCGGCCGGCACAGCCGGTGAGGGCGGATAGCGTACGCTTAAACAACCATGGCTCAAATTGATTTTGCTGCAGAAATCCGCGCGCTGCGCGGCACCTATACCTCCATCGAAAAGGTCACCGATGTCGAGGCGCTCAAGGAAGAGATCGCAGAACTGAGCGAGCGGGCCGGCGAGCCGGACCTCTGGGACGACCCCGCAGCCGCCCAGGTCATCACGTCCAGGCTTTCGCACCGCCAGTCCGAGCTGGAGCGGCTGAACACTCTGGCGTCCCGGATTGACGACCTCGAGGTGCTGGTGGAGCTCGGCCAGGACGAGGACGACGCCGACTCCATGGGGGAGGCCGAGACGGAGCTTGAGGCCATCCGCAAATCCCTGAAAGACCTTGAGGTCGTCACCCTGCTGTCCGGCGAGTATGACGAGCGTGAGGCGGTGGTGACCATCCGCTCCGGCGCCGGCGGCGTCGATGCCGCGGACTTCGCTGAAATGCTGTTGCGCATGTACCTGCGGTGGGCGGAGCGCCACGGCTACCCCACCACCGTCATGGACACCTCCTACGCGGAAGAGGCGGGCCTGAAGTCCGCCACCTTCGAGGTCAATGCCCCTTACGCTTTCGGCACCCTGAGCGTCGAGGCGGGAACACACCGGCTGGTCAGGATCAGCCCCTTCGACAACCAGGGCCGCCGGCAGACGTCTTTCGCCGCCGTCGAAGTCATTCCCCTCATTGAGCAGACGGACTCCATCGACATCCCGGACAACGAAATCCGTGTCGACGTCTTCCGTTCGTCGGGCCCCGGCGGCCAGTCGGTCAACACCACTGACTCCGCCGTCCGCCTGACCCACATCCCCACGGGCACGGTAGTGTCCATGCAGAATGAAAAGTCGCAGCTGCAGAACCGCGCCGCCGCGATGAGGGTGCTCCAGTCGAGGCTTCTGCTGCTGAAAAAGGAGCAGGAGGACGCGGAAAAGAAGGCTCTGGCCGGCGACGTCAAGGCGTCCTGGGGCGACCAGATGCGCTCCTACGTCCTCAACCCGTACCAGATGGTCAAGGACCTCCGTACGGAACACGAGGTGGGCAACACCTCCGCCGTGTTCGACGGCGCCATCGACGACTTCATCGAAGCCGGGATCCGCTGGCGCACCGACAACCGCAACGCGGAACGGTAGGCACCCGCGGGGAAACGGAACCACCAATCCCGCGACACGCCCCTTCGACTCCCGCCTGCGCATGGCAGCCCGTGCGTATAGTCAAGAGGCCGGAGCCATACTTCCCCCTAGCGACAGCCCCCGCACCGGTTGCAGACCATGCCCATAAAGCCGCGTCCTGCAGGGTTTTAGGGTCATGATCCGTTTCGAAAATGTCACCAAGGTCTACGACCAGAAGGCCAGGCCCGCCCTGGATGCTGTCAGCCTTGAGATCGACCGTGGTGAATTCGCCTTCCTCGTAGGCGCGTCGGGATCCGGCAAGTCCACATTCCTGCGCCTGGTCCTCAAGGAAGACCGCGCGACGTCCGGCACCGTCTACGTCGCCGGCCAGAACGTGGCCAACATCTCCAGCTGGCGGGTGCCCCGCCTGCGCCGTGGAATAGGCGTGGTGTTCCAGGACTTTCGCCTGCTGCCGCAGAAAAACGTCTTCGCCAACGTCGCCTTTGCCATGCAGGTGATCGGCAAGAGCCGCAGCGTCATCCGCGACACCGTTCCCGAGGTGCTCAAGACCGTGGGCCTGGAGGGCAAAGAGAAGCGCATGCCCCACGAGCTCTCCGGCGGTGAGCAGCAGCGCGTGGCCATTGCCCGCGCCGTGGTCAACCGCCCCGGCATCCTGCTGGCCGACGAGCCCACCGGTAACCTCGACCCCACCACATCCATGGGCATCATGGGGGTCCTGGACAAGATCAACCAGAACGGCACCACCGTGGTCATGGCCACGCACGACGACGACATCGTCAATGAGATGCGCAAGCGGGTCGTGGAGCTCAAGAACGGCAAAGTCATCCGCGACGAAGCGCGGGCCCTTTACACGTCGATGATGCCGGTCGTCGGCCAGTCCCGAAGGCTCAAGGACGCCAGCGGCCGCGACGACGCCGGGGCTGCCCGCGGCCAGGCAGGGGAGGGCCGGCTGTGAGGCTCCAGTTCATCCTCGGCGAGATCGGCGGCGGCCTGCGGCGCAACCTGTCGATGGTCGTCTCCGTCATCCTGGTGACCTTCGTGTCCCTGACCTTTGTGGGCGCGGCCGGGATGCTCCAGCTTCAGATCAACCAGATGAAGGGCTACTGGTACGACAAGGTCCAGGTGGCCATCTTCCTTTGCGGTGAGGGGTCGACGGCCGCCGGCTGCGCCTCGGGACCCGTGACGGCCGAACAGCAGGACAACCTCCGGACCCTGCTGGCGTCGCCCGCGGTGGCCCAGTACATCAATGACTTCCAGTTCGAGTCGAAGGACGACGCCTACAAGCATTTCAAGGAGCAGTTCTCCAACTCTCCCATCGTCGATTCGGTCACGCCGGACCAGCTTCCCGCCTCGTTCCGGATCAACATGAAGGACCCGGAGAAGTACCAGATCATCAGCGAGACCTTCTCCTCCCAGCCGGGCGTGGAAACCGTCATCGACCAGCGGCAGGTCCTGGAGCGGCTCTTCTCCGTGATGAACGCGGCCTCCCTCGTGGCAGTCATCATCGCCGGGGTGATGACGGTCTGTGCGATCCTCCTCATCGCCACCACGATCCGGCTCTCGGCATTCAGCCGGCGGCGGGAGACGGGCATCATGCGGCTCGTCGGCGCCTCAAAGATGGTCATCCAACTGCCCTTCATCCTCGAGGGCGTGATCGCCGCTGTCATCGGCGCCGCCCTCGCATCCGGAACATTGTGGGCGGTGGCCCACTTCTTCCTGGGTGAGTACCTGTCCAAACAGTATCCGGACACAGCGTTCATCTCCCCGGCCCAGACCCTGCTCCTTGTCCCGGCCCTCGTTGGGCTGGGCGTGGTTCTGGCGGGTACTTCATCTCTGCTCACGCTCCGCCGATACTTGAGGGTGTAGGCCATGCTCATTGAAGGAATGCCCATGACCAGTTCCGGCGGGCCCAGGCGCCAGCGCAGGATCCTCAGCGCCGCCGTGGCACTGATGCTGGCCGCAAGCCTCGGCGCGTCGGCTCCCGCCGCCTTCGCGGACGAGCTTGAAGACCAGCAGGCCGCACTGAAGGAAGAAGCCGCCCGGGTCCAGCAGTCACTCGAGTTCGTCGACGCCAAAATTTCCAAGGCTGCCGCCGACCTCGTGATCTACCGCGGACAGCTTCCGGCTGCCCAGCAGGCGCTCCTCGAGGCCCAGGGCCGGGTGGCCAGTGCGGTCAAGGAAGTGGAGGCCCTCGCTGCCAGGGTGGACCTCGCACAGCAGAACAAAGCCAAAATCACGCAGCAGCTCGATGCGGACAAGCAGAAGATTGCCAGCACCAAGAAGCTGATCGGCCAGATCGCGACGCAGGCTTACAAGTCGGGCGGTGTGCCCTCCGACCTCACGCTGTTCTTCGGTTCCAACAACACCGGCAGCCTCACTGAAACGATGGACCTGGCCGACCAGGCGCTGCGCAGCCAGAACTCCGCGATGGACAAGCTCACGCAGCAGAACGCCACCAACGTGAACTCGCAGGCCCGCCTGCAGGCGGTGGAAGCCGAGATCAAGGATCTCAAGGCCAAGGCCGACGCGGCGCTTGCCAAGGAGAAGGCTGCCCGTGACGAAGCCGCCGCCAAGAAGGCCAAGGTGGATAAGCTCATCGCCGACACCGCGCGCCTGAACAAGGAACTTGAGGCCGCCAAGCCCGGAATCCAGAAGAAGCTGGCCGGCGTCAAGGCGCGCCAGGACGCCGTCGCCGCCGAGATCAAAGAGCGTGACCGCAGGCTGCGCGAGGCGTGGCTCGCCGAGCAGCGGCGGATCGCCGCTGCCGCCGCCGCAGCGGCGAAGGCCAAGGGCGAGCAGCCCAAGCCTTACGTGCCGCCCGTGGCAGGTCCGCCGTCGGCCTTTGGCCTCCGCAACCCGTTCTCCGGCGGTGTGCCCATCACCTCCGGTTTTGGGTGGCGTGCGACGCCGCCCGGCACCATCGACTTCTACGGCGCCGGCGGATACATGCACACCGGCATCGACTTCGGTGCCGCCTGCGGCACTCCGGTTTATGCGGCCGCAGCCGGCACCGTCTTCTCCGCCGGCTGGGCGGATGACGGCGGCGGAAACAACGTCAAGATCTCGCACGGCGTGGTCCAGGGCAACTCGCTGACGACGATCTACTACCACAACACCAGCGTGGTGGTCTCATCGGGACAGCAGGTCAGCCAGGGCCAGCTCATCGCCTACTCGGGCACCACCGGCAATTCCACGGGCTGCCACTCGCACTTTGAGACATGGCTGAACGGCGAGGCCGTTGACCCGATGCGCCTGCTCTGACCAGGGAGCAGCCGGTGCACCTGCCGTAGAATAGTAAGACTGTGTTCCTGCGCCGCCGGAGCAGCAAGTACCGAGAACCGAGGAGTTGAACCGTGCCCAAAGAAAGTGGCCGTAAAGTCGTGGCCACCAACCGGAAGGCCCGGCACGACTATCATGTCCTGGATACCTACGAGGCCGGGATCGCACTGATGGGGACAGAGGTGAAGTCCCTTCGCGAAGGTCACGCATCCATGGTGGACGGGTTCTGCATGTTCTACAACGACGAGCTCTGGATGGAAGGCATCCACATCCCTGAATATAACCAGGGCAGCTGGACCAACCATGCGGCTCGGCGGCGGCGGAAACTCCTGCTGCACCGCGAGGAACTCACCAAGATCTCGCATAAGATCCGTGAATCGGGCTTCACTATTGTTCCGCTGCAGCTGTACTTCCTGGACGGCCGCGCCAAGGTGGAAATCGGAATCGCCCGCGGTAAGAAGGACTACGACAAGCGCCAGACGCTCCGCGAGCAGCAGGACAAGCGCGAGGCCCTGCGGGCCATGCGGGAACGCAACCGCCGGTAGGAATTATTCGCGGCAGGTATGCGTTACAATGGATAGTCCGGCAGGCGGGTGCTGACCTTCCAGCCGGTTTGGTAACAAAATACGGGGATGATCGGTTTCGACGATGTTAGTCGCGACAGGTGAAGCGGGCCGAGGATGCAGAATTATCTCGTAAACGCTTTCTGCAAACCAATAAGTGCCGAATCTAAGCGCACTGACTTCGAACTCGCTGCCTAAGCAGTAGTTCAGTCCGTCAGCCCGGGGTTGCTATCGCCCCGGTTCCTGGCGTCATTTAGATAGCCACTGCTGTTTGCTCCCGTCATCGGAGTAAGCGGGACTTTTAGATGACTGGGCCCGGATCAGCCGCCTGTTTGCAGGACGGCTGGGGCCGAGAAAATCCGACGCAAACTGCGCCCGGAGAAGCCCTGACAACACGACATCGGACGGGGGTTCAATTCCCCCCATCTCCACCTGTGTGATGTCTCGGGACATTGACTACAGATGTCCCGAGACATCGACGACACCCCCGGTCTTCGGACCGGGGGTGTTTTGTTTTTTCGGCTGGTAGCCGCGGGCGGGGTTGATGGTGAACTCGGCGAGGATTTCGCCGGTGCCGTGTTCGACGGCGGTGGCGTCGGTGTCTCTGACGAGCAGGATGATGCGTTTGTGCTTGTGGGCGCGGCCGATGCCGAGGTGCCGGAGGCGTCCGGCGTGGCGGAGGGTGACCTTTCCGTCGGCATCGACGCGGTCGGTGCGGATCCGCCAGTGTTCCCCTTGGGCGGCGATGGCCGGTGCAGCCTTGGGGGTCGCTGCGTAGGCCCCGGAAGGTGTGCGGCGTTTGAGGGCCCGGTGTGGCCGTTCGTGGTTGTAGACGTGGCGGAACTTGGCCAGGAGCTCGTTCAGGTCGGCGATGGTGTGGGCCTCGGGCTGGTTTTTGAGCCATTTTTTGAGGGTCTGGTGGAAACGTTCGATCTTGCCCTGGGTCTGGGGGTGACTGGGGCGGCCGTTCTTCTGCGTGATGCCCAGGGACGCGATGAGGGTTTCGAAGGCGTTGCGTCCGCCGCGCCCGCCGGCGAGGCGGGTGGTGTAGACCAGGCCGTTGTCGGTGAGCGTGGAGGCGGGCAGGCCGTGCTCTTGTGCGGTGTCCAGGAAGGCATCGGTTACGACGGTTCCGGTGACTTTGGGGTGGGCGGTGAGGTGGAGCAGGTAGCGGGAGTGGTCGTCGATGAAGTCCAGGATCTCCACCTCGGTGCGGTCGGCCAGGGTCCAGTAGGTGAAGTCGGATTGCCACATCTCATTGGGTTGGGCGGCGGTGAAGCGGCGCAGTGAGGAACGGGGCCGCTTGCGCGGTTCCGGGGCCACGGTGCCTGCGGCGCGCAGGATGCGGTGGATCGTAGATCTGGCCGGCGGGGTTCGGCCTTCGCGTTCGAGGTGCGCGGCGATGGTCTCGGCGCCGGCGTCGAGCCCTTTTTTGGTCAGCTCGGCGCGCAGCGCGAGGATGCGGGCGCGTACGTCCGGGTCCGTGGCCTGTGGGTTGGTGCGGGGTCTGCGGGAACGGGGCGCCAGGCCCGCGTCGCCCTCGGCCGCGTACCTGGCAAGGAGTTCGTGGACCCATTGGCGGCCGACGCCATAGCGTCGGGCAGCCTCTGATTTGGACATTCCGCCCTCAAGTACGGCCAGGACGATGACCTTGTTCTTCGACATGGCCCATCGTCGACGGCCGGGGTGTCGCCGATGTCCCGGGACACGCCAAAGACCGTCGCCGATCTCCGAGGACATGTGTCGCGTATCAGCTGTCGTGCATGTCCCGAGACATGTGTCGCCTATGTCCTGAGATCACACACCCCCATCTCCACCAAAGTGAGCCCCGGAAGCCCTGATGAACTGGTCCCCAGAAGTTGGACGGTTTAGTTAGAGCCTAGGCCACAAGGGCCTGAGCACGGTATTGCACCGGGCTCAGGCCCTTTAGCTTTGTGGAGATTCTCTCGGTGTTGTACCAGCGGATGTATTCGTGCAGTGCCGTAGCCAGTGCATCGGTGTTGAGGAACCGGACGTGGTGGAAGAGCTCTTCCTTGAGGTGTCCAAAGAAGTTCTCGATCACGGCGTTGTCGTAGCAGTTGCCTTTGCGGGACATTGATTGGACGGCGCCGGCGCCCTCCAGGAGCGTCCGCCACGAGGTGTGCCGGTACTGGAATCCCTGGTCTGAATGTACGAGCGGTTTCTGCCCGCTGTCGAGCGTTGTCAGTGCATTACGCAGTGAACTGTTGGTGGGCTCCAGGTTTGGCGACAGGCCGATGGAGTACGAGATGATCTGCCGGTCAAAGAGGTCCATGACCGGCGAGAGGTAGAGCTTGCGGTCTCCGACGCTGAACTCTGTCACATCAGTGACCCACTTCTGGTTCGGGGCAGTGGCGTCGAACTCCCGGTTCAGCAGGTTCGGCGCGGCAGTGCCCTGTTCGCCTTGGTAGGAGTTGTGGCGCTTCCGCTGCCGGACCTTGCAGACAAGCCCGAGTGCGCGCATTATCTTCAGCACCGTTTTCTTCGCGACCGTCCAGCCTTGGTTGAGCAGTTCCCTCTGCACGCGGCGGTGCCCGTAACGGCCATGGTTCTTCTTGAAGATGTCCATGATGGAGGACTTGGGTTCCTCTTGCGGGTCAGGGGCCAGGAGCCGGGCCTGGTGATAGAAGAACGTGGATCGGGCAAGACCTGAGACCTGCAGCAGAACCGGAAGAGAGAAGTCCGCCTTGAGGGCGATGAGAGCCTGAACCGTCACCGTTGTTTTTGAGCCCTCAAGGCCCGCAATTTTCCCAGGTAGGCCACTTCCGCCCGCAACCGCTCGTTCTCCCGCCGCAACCGCTCCAATTCGGACGTCTCCGCCGGCGGTGGGGCGTCGGGCTTCCGGGGTCGGCCTTTGGGCTTGGGGCGCAAGGCATCCACGCCTTCGCGACGATAGGCACGAGCCCACGTCTTCACCAATCCCGGCGAAGACAATCCAGCCTCGGCTGCCAGATCCGGGGCAGTCTCACCCGCGAGGAACCGTTCCACCAGCGCGAGCTTGAAGTCGAACGAATACGACTGTTTCGGTTTAGCCACCAGCGCTCCTTGACCATGGATCCTCCACCGCTGTCAACGGCAGCCTAGAAATGACCGGTGGCGGCATGTTGGTTTGCCCGTTGGCGGCAGGTGATTGACCGGTGGCGGCAAGTATTTTTGGACAGCGTCAGGTGCCCCGGGCGTGCCGGGTTGGTGGGGGCGCCTGACCGGTTTTGGGTTAGTTCATGGGGCGGGTTCCTTTCCCGTTTTGGGCTTGCATGAGCCGGACGGACTCGCCGCTGGTTTGGCAGAGGTGGGCGTGGTGCATGAGCCGGTCCACGGTTGCGGTGGCGATGGTTTTGGGCATGAGCTCGTCGAATCCGGAGGGGTGGATGTTCGAGCTGATCGCCAGGGAGCGTTTCTCGTAGGAGGCCTCGACGACGCGGTAGAAGCCCTCGGCGGCGTCGGCAGAAACCGGCAAGAGGCCTATGTCGTCAATGCAGATCAGGTCGACGTTGGTGGCCCGGGTGATGGCTTTGTTGACGCTGTCATCGATGCGGTGCCGGCGGACAAGGGCGCCGAGGTCTTCCATGCTGAGCCAGGACACGGACATGCCTTGGTCGATGGCTTGCTGGCCGAGCGCTTCCAGGAGCAGGGTCTTGCCGGTGCCGGAGGGCCCGCAGGCAATCAGGTTTTCACGCCGCCGGACCCATTCCAGGGTCCGCAGAAACGATGTTGTTGCCGGCGGGAGGGTGGAGAGGGCTTCGTCCCAGACGTCGAAGGTCTTCCCGGTGGGGAAGCCGGCGCGTTTGCGGCGGGTGGCGAGCATCGAGGCGTTCCGGCCGGTGGCTTCGGCTTCGAGCAGGACGCGCACGACTTCGGTGGGGTCCCAGCGTTGGGCTTTCGCGGTGGCCAGGACGTCGGCGACGACAGCGCGGGCGTGCGGCATCCGGGTGGTGCGCATCAGCGCGATCACGTTCTCTACGGACGTGTCGGCCAGGGGCGGGGTCATGGTGTTAGTGCTCATCGATGGCTCCTTCAAGGTCTTCGTCACTGGTGGCGGCGATGGGTGTGGTGCCGAAGCTGGCCCATGCGCTGGTGCCCTGGCTCAACCACCGGTCCTGGTCTGTGACGGTGTGGGTGGTGCTGGTTGTGTGGCCTGCCGCGCTGCCGGTGTTGACGATGGAGAGCAGGTCCTCGTGGGTGAAGCGCTGATGCACTGCTGCCGCGCCGAGGCCTTTGTCGACCTCGTCGGCGCCGAGGACCTTGGCCAGGGTGACGGCGCGTTCCATTTTGTGCCTGATCTTCTGGGTTCCGGCGGCGGCGGCTTCCTTGAGCCAAAGCGCGGCGCCGGCGCCGAGGGCCAGGAATTCTTCCTCGGCAGTGTTCGTCGGGCGGATCACCCGCTCCAGGGCGCCGGCGGGGGCGGGCGGGAAGTGGTCGTCGATAATCGCGGGGGTTCCGGGACGGGTGAGCTTGTGGCGTGCGACCTCGACCGGTCCGGTCGCATCTACGTGGACGATGATCACTTCGGTGTCGGTGCCGCGCACCCACACCATCTGCCCCATCAGGGTGTGCGGGACCGAATACCGGGACTGGGCGAAGGTGATCATGGGCGTGTTCGGCGGAACCTGACGGGTCTGGCCGAAACTCGCGGTCACCGGGGTCGCCGGGACCGGATGCAACCTGGGGCCTTCGATCACCTGCAGCATGTCCTTCGGGATCTCCAACGTGGCCCGGTGCACCCGCGAGTTCACCTCCTCCATGAATGCCTCACATGCAGCCTCCAGCTCGCCGAACGACCGGTATTCGGGCAGCAGGTTGGTGTCTTTGGGGACGAGATCGGCCTTGGCGATCTTGACCGCATTCTCCACCCCGCCCTTGGAGGCAGGGTCTGCCGGCAGGCAGGTCTGCAACGACGTCGAGTAATGCCTGGTGAACGCCACGATCTGGTGGTTGCGGACAGGGATCCCGGCGACGTGCTCGACCGTGACGGTCTTCTCGTTATCGGTCAAAATGTAGGTCGGAACCCCGCCGATCAGGCGGAAGGTCCGGTCGAGGGCGGCGAACACACTCGGCATGGTCTTATCCCGCAACGCGATCACGACCCGGAACCGTGAGAAGGCCAGCCAGGCCACGAACAAAACCGTCTTCACACCACCAACGACGGGCCCGTCGCCGTAGTCATACTCGAGCCAGAGACCCGGCTCCGGCGTCCACGGCCGGTGCACCCGCACGCTCCGGGCCCGGTATTTCGCCTTCAACTCAGCAAGAGTGGTCCTGGTCGTCCGCTCACACCCGGTGAACCCCAAAGCCCGGAGCTTCTCATGCACGACATCCCCGCGGATCTTTCCGCGGGACTGCTCAACCCAAGAGATCATCTGAGGCAGGAACGGGTCGGTCATCCGGCCGCGTTGCCGGGCCACCGGCGCCTGCGCGCCTTCCTGACGGGCTTTCACGTAAGAGCGCACCGTGTTGTGTGAGACGCCGCAGATTTTCGCGGCATCCCGGTATGACCGGGTCAGATCGTAAGCAGCTAATATTTCCATGAACTCTCCTGGAGACTTCACAACGAGCCCCCTCCTTCCCGCAACGGGTGAAATACACGATTGGCATCGCCATTTCACCGCGGAAGGAAGGGGCTCTCCCCGTAACGACACGAGGGATGGACAAGAGGAATCCCAGCACGCCCAGCCACCCACGGGTGGCCCGCTACTGTCCAAAAATGCTTGCCGCCACTGGTCAAAACCACTGCCGCGAACGGTCAATCAAATTTGCCGTCTCCGGTCAGTTTAAAGTTGCCGCTTACACACCGCCGATACAGAAGCTTGACCGGCCAGCGCGACACGCCCAGCAAGGTGGCTGTCGCCGTATCTGCAAGGCCTTTCTCAAACCACGCTACCGCGGCCTCGCGCTGAGCCTCGGATAACGAACTACGTGCATGCATAAAACTGCTCCCCTGAAGTCGGAACTGAATTTCTCAGTCCAACTTCCGGGGAGCAGTTCATGAGCTTCCGGGGCTTTCTTTTTGCCTGTTGGCCAAGAACCCCGCTTTGTTGCCTGGGAAAGTACTGGCCGCTGCCGTTCACCCACGGCGTAGCCAACGCGGGACTACCTGCCTCAACCGCGCGGTTGTGACAGGTATCACGAATCGTGCGATTCCTGCGGTAGGGAGGCAAGCGATGCCCACGGCGGCTGCTAACGAACCGGGACCCGTCGACGACGGCGCGGCCCTCGACTCTTACTCGGAGACGGTCATCAGGGTGGCCAGGACCGTCACGCCCCACGTGGCTGCCATCGAGATGACGGGAAACCGGCGCAACGGCCGTTTCCGGGTCGGCGCCGGGTCTGCGGTCCTGTTCACTGAGGATGGCTACCTGCTGACCAACGCCCACGTGGTGGCCGGAACCCAGAAAGGCCGCGCGGTCTTCGCCGACGGCTCCGGTACGGACCTGGAGGTGGTGGGCGCGGATCCGTTGTCTGATCTTGCTGTGCTCCGTGGCCGTGCCCCGCATGTGGCTCCTGCCGAGTTCGGCGACGCCGAGTCACTACAGGTGGGGCAACTCGTCATTGCCGTCGGCAATCCGCTGGGGTTGTCGGGCTCGGTGACGGCAGGTGTGGTGAGCGGACTCGGAAGGGCAATTCCCGTCTGGGCAGGCCGCAACCGCCGCGTCATCGAGGATGTTATCCAGACCGATGCCGCCTTGAATGCCGGCAGTTCCGGCGGTGCACTCGCCGACGCCCGAAGCCGGATCGTGGGAATCAACACTGCGGTGGCCGGTGCCGGGCTGGGGCTGGCCGTGCCGATCAACAGCACCTCGCGCCGGATCATCTCAGCGCTCCTGTCGGACGGAAGAGTCCGGCGCGCCTACCTCGGCGTGGTGAGCACACCGATCCGCCTGGGTACGAGCGAAGTGGTCCGCACTGGCCAGCGGGAGGGGCTGCGCGTGGTTGAGGTGCTGGCCGGTTCCCCCGCTGAACAGGCAGGTCTCCGTCCCGGTGATGTTCTGTTGCGCGTTGGTTCCCGTGCAGTCAGCAACGCCGAGAGCCTGCAGAAGCTACTCTTCGCCGAGGCCATCGGCGTGCCGATGGACATAGCCGTCCTGCGCGACGGACACGTGACAGCCATCTCGGCAGTACCCGGCGAGATGGCGGACTGGGGATAGTCCGCGGCCTTAAATATGGGAGCGGGGAAACAGCCGGAGCGGGACGGTGTATCCGCCCCGCTCCGACTGTATTCGACTTGTCCGGCAATCAGCGTTTCTTCAGATGTGCGACAGGGTCTGCAGGTCCCTCAATCGGGTGCTTGGCCTTTTTGTCCGCGCGTTTCTGCTTAATGGTCTTGCCCGCTTTTTTCTGCTGTTGCTGGTGCGGCGTCTTGTCCGGCATGGCGTGCTCCCTCGTCCGAGGGGCAGGAGGGTGCCCCTCCCTACGTAAATTACGCCTGTTGCAGCCCAAATGTAACTGCCTGACCTGACAGTGAACCGGCAAAAACTTTCACCCCACGACGTCGGCGATTCCCACAAACCTGGTGCCCACGCCGTCGAACTCGCTCCGGACGGAACCGGGCGCCGGCGGAGGGACTTCGGAGGGGCGGTGATGGGCACACACGACGTACGTGAACTCCGGCCACCACTTCTTGGGCCTGGCCGCCTCGGTGTACCCGCAGACCGCGCAGGTGAGATGCACCCACACCGGCCTCTTTCCCGTCCGGTTGGCGCGGGACTGGAGGAGCCAGGCAGGGGGATTGTCCAGCAGTTCACCCAGCTCGGCTTCGGTCAGGTGTTTTGGAATGCCGTGGCGCTGGGCCATTTCCAGTGGTACATCCAGGGCAATTGCCGCATCACGTCTGCTGATCATCCAGTCCACGATACGGTAAGTCATGAGCGACACCAGCCAGACGGTTGCCCCGACCCGCCTCCAGCGGCAGGTCCTGGCCGTCGCGATCGTGGCGTCCTTCATGGCGATCCTCGACAGCTTCGTTGTCAGCCTGGCGCTGCCCGCCATCGGCCGGGAACTCGGCGGCGGCCTCCGCATCCAGCAGTGGGTGGTGGACGCCTACCTCCTGACACTCGGTGCGCTCATTCTGGCGGCCGGCTCGCTGTCCGATCACTTTGGGCGGGTGCGTGTGCTGCAGTGGGGGCTGGGCGGTTTTGCCCTCACCTCGCTCCTTTGCGGGGCAGCGTGGTCCGGGGAAGTGCTGGTGGTCAGCCGGGGACTGCAGGGCGTCGCGGGAGCACTCCTCGTTCCCAGTTCGCTGGCGCTGATCGTCAGCCACTTTGACAGCGGCGCCCAGGGGGCGGCCATCGGCAAATGGTCGGCGTGGACAAGCGCCGCCGCCATCGTGGCCCCGTTGATCGGCGGCTTGTCCGTGGACGTGCTGTCGTGGCGGGTCATTTTCTTCGTCAACGTCCTGCCTGCGGCTGCCATCTGGCCCGTGCTGGCAAGGCTACGGAAGACCGACACCGTTCCCGCTGCCGCTGGCAGCATCGACATTGCCGGCGCGTTGCTGGCCGTCATCGCGCTTGGCGGGCCGGTCTACGCACTGATCGAGCAGGGCACTGCCGGCTGGGGCAGTCCGCAGGTCTGGCTGCCGCTGGCCGCCGGGCTCCTGGCCACTGTGTTTTTCCTCATCCATGAAGCCCGCACGGCCGCCCCGCTGCTGCCACTTGGCATGTTCACGGTCCGGAACTTCGGCTGGGGCAACGTCGCCACCGCCGCGATTTACGGCGGCTTTTCCCTCGGGTTCTTCGCGCTGGGCATCTATATTCAGCAGGTGGGCGGCATGAAAGCGACCACCGCCGGACTGGCGCTGCTGCCCTCCACGCTGATCCTGATGCTGCTGGCCTCGTTCTTTGGAAAACTCGCCGGCAAGTACGGGCCGCGCTGGTTCATGACGGCCGGGCCCGTGCTGTGCGCCGCCGGGTTCCTGCTGACACTGTCCGTTGGCGGCTCCCTGAACTACTGGACCCAGATCCTGCCCGGGCAGCTGGTCTTCGGCCTCGGCCTTTCCATGACGGTGGCACCATTGACGGCTGCCATCCTGGGCTCCGTGCCGGAAAAGCAGGCCGGCGTGGGCTCGGCCGTGAACAACGCGGTCTCGAGGATCGCGGGCCTGGTGTGTATCGCATTTGCGGGCTTCATCGTCGGCCCGGAGCTGACGACGCCGGGCCTGCACCGCGCGCTGCTGGCCACCGCCGCGCTGCTCTTGCTGGGGGCGGCCTGCTCCGCCGTCGGAATCCGCAACCCCGCGCCGGCTAGCCGCCGCTGATCGCGATTCCCGCCCACGCCGCAGCCAGGCCCAGCAGCAGGTTGGCCAGGACATTAACGACGGCGGCAAGGTAGCGCCGCTCACTGGCCAGCCGGACTGTTGCCGTGGTCCAGGAACTGAAGGTGGTCAACCCGCCGGCGAACCCGGTGGCAAGGGCGGAACGCCATTCGGGGCCGAACGACGCGGTAAGCCCCATGGACAGCCCGATCACAAACGAGCCGGCCACGTTCACCAGCAGGGTGGCCCAGGGCCAGTGCCGCCGCGGCGAGGGGTAGCCGGCCAGCCAGCCGTCCACGGCAAACCTGAGCAGGGCCCCGGCGATGCCGAAAAGACCCACGAGGAGCGCCGTCACGGATTAGCCTCACGGGCAGCACCGATTGCCTTGCCGGTCCGCCAGCCGGCGGCCGCCGCCGCCAGCCCCAGCAGCACGGACAGCCCCAGGTAGAGCAACCCCAGGCCGGGCAAGCCGGCGCGGGTCAGCTGGTCCGCGGAAAAGACGACTGCGGAGAAGGTGGTGAAAGAGCCGAGCACACCGGGCCCGACGGCGGCGCGGAGCCAGAACGCGGTGCGGGGACGCGCGATCCAGATCGTGGTGAGGGCCGCCAGCACGAAGCTGCCGAGGATATTGATGCCCAGTGTGGCCCAGGGCAGGTCTCCCGGACGGTCGGGGAACAGCAGTCCCAGCGCGTACCGGAATTCCGTGCCAAGCAGGCCGCCGGCGGCCACGGCTGTCCACACCCGCCAGCCATAACCGGAGCCGGTCGCGGCGGCGGTGCCGGTACGGCCTGCCAGGGGAACCCGCACCTGAGCTTACAGGCCGGCCATGCGGCAGCCGGGGTGTGCGGAGTCGCTGTGGATCCAGAGCGCGGAGGCCACTTCGTCGGCGAGGTCAACGTCCCGGCTGGTTCCGGGGGACCCGATTCGCACGACGAGCGCGCCGCCAAAGGGCCTGCGGCCCCGCACTTCGACGTCGGCGTCGAGGCTGATCTGTTCCGCGGCGAGGTAGCGCAGCAGATCCGGGTTCTCGTCACTGATCCGGGTGATCCTGCCGGTGTGGCCGTCATCGAGCTCGATCATCCGGTGGGCGGAGGGCATCCTGACAGTTCCGTCAGCCGAGGGGATGGGGTCGCCGTGCGGGTCCCTGGACGGATTGCCGAGCCGGGCGGCCAGCCGCTCAATGAACGTGTCCGAGACCGCATGCTCCAGCTGCTCAGCCTCGTCATGGACTTCATCCCAGCTGTAGCCGAGGTCCTTGACCAGGTATGTCTCAATCAGCCGGTGCCGGCGGACCATGGAGAGGGCCAGCCGGACACCCTGGGGTGTGAGCGTGATGGCACTGTAGGGCTTGTGGAGGACCATGCCCTGGTCCTTGAGCTTGCGCACCATCTCGGAGACCGAGGAGTTGGCCACACCGAGGCGCTGTGCAAGCTGGGTGGAGGTGATGGGCTTGTCCTGCCATTCCGTGAAGGAATAGATGACCTTAACGTAGTCCTCGATCGAGGAGGAGGGCGTACTGGTCTTCACAGCTTCAAGCCTACCTGCTGCCACCACGGCGTTCCGCCCTGACCGCCCGCCAGATCTGGGTGAGGTAGGGGAGCTGCAGCAGCTCGCCGTCGGCATGGCCGAGGTGCTCGTGCAGGTACCAGGTCAGGTTTCCGGTCACCTTCGCGCGGGTGGCGTCGTTGGCCGCGAGGTAGTAGCTGCGGGACTTGGCCAGTTCGAGGATGTCGTCCGGGGTGACGGGATCCTCCCACCTGGTCAGGTGGCTTTCCAGGGAGGTGAATTCCGGGCCGATCCTGGGCCTGAAGTCCGGTTTGTGGACGTCCCCGGCGTGCATGATGCGCGACAGCCGGTGCACCCAGGGGACTGACGTGTCCAGCTGGTTCCAGATCAGGCCCACTACTCCGTGGGGCCTGAGGATGCGGGAAATCTCCGTGCTGGCCCGCAGCGGATCGCACCAGTGCCATGCCTGGGCAACGCTGACGACGTCGAACGCCGCCGAGGGCAGCCCGGTTTCCTCAGCGGTCCCCACCACGGCATGGACCGCGGGGCAGTCACGGCCCAGCTGCTCCAGCATGTCCCGGGAAGGGTCCACGGCGCTGACCTCGAGCCCGCGGTCCACCAGCAGCGCGGTGAATTTGCCCGTGCCTGCGCCGAGGTCAGCGGCGCTACGGGCCCCGGCCGGAATAAGCCAGTCGGCGGAGTCCTCCGGGTAGCCCGGACGGACGCGGTGGTAGTGCTCGCCGCCGTCCTGGAAGCTCTGTCCAAGCTCCTGCCGCCGGCCGTGATGAAGTTTGGGACCGCCCCGTGCCACGCACAGTCTCCTTATACCGACGTCGAAAATTACCTTTCGAATTTACCGTACGGGGAGCGGGAGGTGCTTAGTCCTGGGTGCGGGTTAGTCCTGGGTGCCGATCAGTCCTGGACACACGGTGCGGCGCCGGCGGTGCCGGGCGTGTTGGGTGCCCACTCGGGGTAGGTGCGGGTGTCGTTCGCCGGAACCCAGCGCCCGGCGTCCACCACGTAGTCCCAGCCGAGGCCCGAGCGGCGGAGCTCCTCGATGCCGGCGAGCAGCCGCTGTGCGTCCTCGAGCCGTGAACCCACGCCGAAGCTGGCGCGCAGGGACCCGGACGGCAGGCCGAGGCGCTTCAGCAGCGGGTGGGCGCAGAAGCGTCCGTCGCGCAGGCCCACGCCGTGTTCGGCCGACAGGTAGGCGGCGACCAGGCCGGCGTCGTAACCCTCTACCGAGAAGTTCACCACGCCGATGGCGTCGTCCGGGTCGCTGTCCGCGAAAATCTGGTGGACGGTGACGCCGTCGATCTGGCGCAGTCCCTCGACCAGGAAGGACCGGATGCCGGCTTCATGGGCGTGCCATTCCTGCGGATCAAGGGCGGCGATGACCTGGGTTGCCCGGGCCAGGGTGGCAGCGCCGAGGACGTTTGGTGAGCCGCCCTCGTGGCGGGCGGGGCCGGTGGCCCAGCTGACGCCGTCGAGCCGGGCCTCGCTCACGGCGCCGCCGCCGGCGAGGTGGGGGGTGCCGGCGTCGAGCCAGTCGGGACGGCCGATGAGGACGCCGGCCCCGAAGGGGGCGTAGAGCTTGTGGCCCGAGAAAGCGAGGTAGTCGACGTCGTCCGCGGCGATGTTGACGCGGCGGTGCGGCGCGAGCTGGGCTGCGTCCACCACGATGCGGGCGCCGTATTCATGGGCCAGCGCGGCGAGGCGGCGGATCGGGAGGATTTCGCCCGTGACGTTGGAGGCGCCGGTCACGGCGAGGAGGCTGATGTCGCCGTGCTCCAGTTCGGCACGCAGGCTGGCGATGGTGGCTTCAAGCGTTTCGGAGGCCACCACGCTGCGGTGCGGCACGCCCTGCCACGGCAGCAGGTTGGCGTGGTGCTCGATGTCCAGGTACAGCACCTCGCCCGTGTGGTGGTGGTCCTCCACGGGCAGGCAGCCGGCCAGCAGGTTGAGGGAGTCGGTGGTGTTCCGGGTGAAGATGACAGCGTCATCGGCGCGGCCCCCCACAAACTCGCGCACGATGTTCCGCGAGTTCTCGTACACGGAGGTGCTGATCTGCGAGGCGTAGCCGGCGCCGCGGTGCACGCTCGCGTAGAACGGCAGGATCTCGTTGAGGTACGCGGAGACGACCGACAGCGCAGGGGCGGAGGCGCCATAGTCGAGGTTTGCGTAGCGGACGTGGCCGCCCTGGATCAGCGGGGCCTGGATCTCGGCGCCGGTGACGGCGGCCAGGGGGCGGCGGGCGGCGGCGAACCGGCCGTCCAGCGCGAGGGCGTCGGGGGTGGAAGCAATGATGGCAGTCGTCATGGGACCTCACTGGGATAAGGACCCCGTGTGACGGGGATCCGCGCTTGCCGGGTCCGTTCCGGATCGGCCTGGTCGTCACCCGGGGCACCCCACCGCGAATGGAGGGTTGCCGGCCAGCTAACCGGGGTTTAGCGCTGGCACTCGTGACCTGTTACGAGATTAGGACATCGGCAGAGCCGATGAAAAAGCCGGTTGGAATGTTAAGCGGATTATTACGCGAACCGGATATCGGGCCTTCTGCCGAAGAAACGACGGCGGCCGCCCCCAAAAGCGGGCGGCCGCCGTCGTAATGTTCAGCGCCAGGGCGGTGGCCGGAGAAACCTAGAGCAGGTCGTCCAGCTGCGGGTTCAGCCGCTTCAGGACTTCCGAGTGCAGGATCGAGTTGGTCGCCAGGGCGTTGCCGCCGAACGGGCCGTCCGTGCCCTCGAGGGAGGTGAAACGGCCGCCGGCCTCCGTCACGATCGGCACCAGCGCCGCCATGTCGTACAGGTTCAGTTCCGGTTCGCAGGCGATGTCCACGGCCCCTTCGGCCACCATGCAGTAGGACCAGAAGTCGCCGAAGGCGCGGGTGCGCCACACATCCTCGGTCAGCTGGAGGAACTCTTCAAGGTTGCCGCGGTCTTTCCAGCCGCCGAGGCTGGAGTAGGAAAGCGAGGCGTCGGACAGGCTGGACACGTTGGACACCTTGAGCCGGGTGGCGGCCGCGAGGGATCGGCCCGAGTAGGCGCCGGCGCCTTTGGCCGCCCACCAGCGCTTGCCGAGCGCCGGGGCGCTGACAACGCCCACCACAGGTTCTCCCTCGTCGACGAGGGCAATCAGCGTGGCCCAGACCGGCACCCCGCGGACAAAGTTCTTGGTGCCGTCGATGGGGTCGATGATCCAGCGGCGGGAACCGTGGCCGGAACTTCCGAACTCCTCACCGAGGACGGCGTCACGGGGACGGGAGCGTGACAGTTGGCCGCGGATTGACTCCTCGGCGGCCTTGTCCGCATCGGTGACCGGCGTCAGATCTGGCTTCGTCTCGATCTGAAGGTCCAATGCCTTGAACCGGCTCATGGTCTGGTCGTCCACGGAATCGGCCAGCACATGGGCAAGACGCAGGTCATCGTTGTACGTTGAAGCGGGTTGGGTCATGGTTCCAAACTACCCTCAAAGGCCCGGCGCGGCGGGGAGGTAGCGGCCGGACAGCGCCGGGGCCGCTAGCCGACGCTGCCGAGTTCCTTGGTTTCCTGGGCCTCAGCGCGCGGGTCGGTGCCCAGCAGGCGGCGCAGGGACGCCAGCCGTGCTGCTCCCGAGGGGCCGGCGTGGCCGGCTTCCACCCACGCGTCCACGCCGCAGTTAACGGCGGTGGCGTCGTGTTTGCACCCGCGTTCGCAGGCCTCCGTGCCGGGCTCAAGGTCGGGGAAGGAATGCAGGATTCGGTCCGGATCGACGTGCGCCAGTCCGAAGGAGCGGATGCCCGGCGTGTCGATGATCCAGCTGCCCGCCGGGGCGTCGGCGAGCTTGAGGGCAAGGGCCGACGACGACGTGTGCCGTCCGCGGCCCGTCACCGCGTTCACGCCGCCGGTGGCCCGTTCGGCGCCCGTCAGCGCGTTGACCATGGTGGATTTTCCGACGCCGGAATGGCCCAGCATCACCGTCACCTTGCCGTCCAGATGGGCGCGGAGATCGGACACGGCGGCAACGTCGAGCCGGGCGGAGAGGCCGTCGTCGGACCGGGCGTCGATGCCGGACGCGTCGGCATCGGCAGTGCGGCTGATGATCACCGGAAAGTCGAGGTGCCGGTAGTTGCTCAGCAGCTCGGTCGGATCCTTGACGTCCGCTTTGGTGACGAGCAGCAGCGGCTCGATCCCGGCGTCGTAGGCTGCCACCAGCGCCCGGTCGATGAAGCCGGTGCGGGGTTCCGGGTTGGCGGCGGCCACAACCACCACCAGCTGGTCGGCGTTGGCAACGACGGCGCGTTCCACGGGATCGGTGTCGTCGGCGCTGCGGCGCAGCAGTGTCTTGCGGTCCTGGATTTTCACCAGCCGGGCCAGGGTGTCCGGCGCGCCGGACACGTCGCCCACGAGGGAGACGAAGTCTCCGGCCACCACGGGGGAGCGGCGCAGCTCCCGGGCGCGGGCAGCAATGACCGTCCGCTCGTGTCCCGAGTCCTCGCCGACGACGGCGGTGTAGCGGCCCCGGTCCACGGTGATGATCCGGCCGGTGACGGCATCCTCATGGCTTGGGCGGTCCTTCGTCCGGGGCCGGGAACCCTTTTTGTTCGGCCGGATCCGGACGTCGGATTCGTCCCAGGAATCAGTGCTGCGTGCCACCGGTGGTCCCCGCGGTATTGGTAACAGCACTGTTGGTCACACCGCTGCCCCGCTGGCCGAGCATGTCCGCCCACAGCTTGGGGAAATCGGGCATGGTCTTGGACGTCGTGGCAATGTCCTCCACCTCCACGCCCCTGACCGCCAGCCCGAGGATGGCTCCGGCGGTGGCCATCCGGTGGTCCGCATAGCTGTGGACGACGCCGGCATGCAGTTCCGCAGGCCGGATGATGAGTCCGTCGGCGGTTTCCTCTGCATCGCCGCCGAGCCGGTTGATCTCGGTGACGAGCGCGGCGAGCCTGTCCGTTTCATGTCCGCGAAGGTGGGCGATGCCGCTCAGCCGTGACGGGCCGGATGCCAGGGCGCAGAGCGCGGCGACTGTGGGCGCCAGTTCGCTGGTTTCGGCGAAGTCCGCACCCTTGATCTCGCTGCCGCCGGTCACCGTCAGGGTACCGTCGGCCAGGGTGACCGTGGCCCCCATATCGGTCAGGATGCTGCGCCACATGTCGCCGACCTGCGTGGTGTGCTCGGGCCAGTCCGGAATCCGGACAGTACCGCCGGTGGCCAGCGCGGCGGCCAGGAACGGGCCGGCGTTGGACAAGTCCTGCTCGATGCGCTGGTCGAACGCGCGGATCGGGCCGGGGCTGACAACCCAGTGGTTGGGCGTGGAGTCATCCACCGCCACGCCCGCGCCGCGCAGCACGGCGATGGTCATGTTGATATGGTCCAAACTCGGGACCGTGCTGCCTGAATGTTCAAGGTGCAGGCCGTCGGCGAACCGTGCACCGACCAGCAGCAGGGCGGAGACGAACTGCGAGGACGCACTGGCGTCGATGACGAGGTGCCCGCCGCGGACCTGGCCGGAGCCCTCGACACGGAAAGGCAGCGAGGCGGGCGTGCCGCCGTCGTCGCCCGTTACGGCTACTCCGAGCGCTGACAGCGCGTCTATGATGGTGCCCATCGGCCGTTCCCGGGCGTGGGGATCGCCGTCGAAAAGGGTGGCGCCAGAGCGCAGTGCCGCCAGAGGCGGTACGAACCGCATGACTGTCCCGGCCAGGCCGCAGTCGATGGCGACGTCCGCGCCGCCGGCGTTGGCCGGAATTGGCGTCACCTCGAGGTCCGGGCCAAAGGCGCCGTCGCCCGGGACTTCCCGGATGTCGGCGCCAAGCTGGCGCAGGGCGGCGATCATGAGCGCAGAGTCCCGGGAGTGCAGCGGTGCCCGGAGCCGGGACGGCCCGTCGGCCAGCGCGGCAAGCACCAGATACCTGTTGGTCAACGACTTGGAGCCCGGTACGCGGACTGTTGCGTCAACCGGCTGTTCCGCAAATGGCGCGGGCCAGTGCGGAGCAGCGCCGGAGTGTTCAGCGGACGCGCCCATGGGTGATGCTGCCATTCCTGCTTATGCCCCTACCGCTTGGTCGACGGCCCTGCGGACTGCCTTGTCGGCCCGGCGGACAGCCTTGTCCGCGCTGTGCAGTTTCTTGCCGGTGGTCTTGCGGGCGTCGGCGGCGAGGTGGGTCGCTGCCTTCCGGGCGTCGGCGGCGAGGTGCTCTGCACGCCAGGCCAGGCTGGGCTTGCCCGCTGTGTCCACCGAGGCCAGCATCACGCCGCCGGTGAGGGTGATGTTCTTGAGCAGCTGGTTCCGGCGCGCTTCGCGGCCTTCCTTGCTGCTGATGTCGGCGCTGCGCCATTCAACGAAGGCGTTCAGTGCCGAGATGACGGCCAGTACCGAGGCTGCCAGCCGTGCCGACTTGCCGAGGGCGAAGAGGACGCCGGCGCCCACCTGCGTGCCGCCGATGATCCGGGCAAGGACCCTCTCGTCAGTCTGGAACGGCAGGGCTTCAGCGGCACGGCGCAGGAGGGGCGACAGTTGCTGCGCGGTGTCGTCCGCATTCCTGAGCTTGTCCGTGCCGGCGAGGATGAAACTTGAGGCCAGCATCGGCCGGGCAAAAAAGCGGACAAAGGACATGAATTTCCTCCTGGATGGCCGAGCCGCGGTGGCCGCGGCGGAGTCGGTTCTAGTCTTGCACTTTTGCGGAATATTTGCCCACCGCGCGTCGTTGTGCTCTTTGGCCGGAAACGATATGCAGGCGGTGTCCTGTTGCCGTTCCCGGTGTTCAGCGGCGGCTGGGGGATGGCAGGAGCACGGACCGCTGCACGAACGCGGGTCTTTTCGACGGGTCTTAGCAGGCGGAGTGGAGATGGAGCATTGACTTTGGTGAAGGAAGCTGTGGGGGTGCGAAGTCCCGCCAGAATGCGGCCGTTCGTGGTGTCCGAAGCTGGCGCGCTGGACGCAGGAGGTGCCTTCCCCGGTCCGGGCGGCGTCATTGGCCCGGACTTTGGCGCGGCACGCTATGGCACGGCACGCCGCCAGGGGCGCCCGGCGCCGATCAAAGTAGACTTGAATGCAATGAGCACCGTGGACCCGGCCCTGCAGGCCGCACAGGAGGACGCCGCCAGCGGCATCCCGTTGAATGGCACGTCGCCCGCTGCTGAAGCGGCAGAGGATATCGACGTCGGTTCGGAGAGCACTGAAGCGCGCCGGGCGCGGTTTGAGCGCGACGCCATGCAGTACGTGGACCAGCTGTATTCGGCGGCCATGCGCATGGCGCGGAACCCCGCAGATGCCGAGGACCTCGTCCAGGAGGCGTATACCAAGGCGTTCTCGGCGTTCCATCAGTACAAGCCGGGGACCAACCTGAAGGCCTGGCTGTACCGGATCCTGACGAACACCTACATCAACCTGTACCGGAAGCGGCAGCGGGAACCCCTGCAGTCGAATTCGGACACCATCGAGGACTGGCAGCTCGCCCGCGCCGAATCCCACACCTCCAGCGGCCTGCGCTCGGCCGAGGCCGAGGCGCTGGACCACCTGCCGGATTCGGACGTCAAGCGGGCACTGCAGGCCATCCCCGAGGAGTTCCGGCTGGCCGTGTACTTCGCCGACGTCGAGGGCTTCGCGTACAAGGAAATATCGGACATCATGAACACCCCCATCGGCACTGTGATGTCCCGGCTGCACCGGGGCCGAAAGATGCTGCGGGACATGCTGGCGGATTACGCCGCCGAGCGGGGATTCAAGGCTGCTGCGGACACCACGGCGGCAGCGGAGGGCAACAAACAGGAGAACGGGAAATGAGCGACTGCCAGGGATTGGGTGATTGCGACGACACCAGGATGCAGCGCATCTACGAGTATCTGGACGGGGCCTTGACCCGCAGCGACCTTGCGGAGATCAAGCAGCACCTGGACGAGTGCCCCGAATGCACGGAGCAGTACGATCTGGAGTGCGTCATCCGGAAAGTGGTGAAGCGCTCCTGTACCGAGGCTGCTCCGGAAAACCTCAAGAACGCCATCCTGCAGCGGATCCACACGATCCGTCCGGTGGACGCCTGACAGGGCCACTGAGTTAAACACGATGCCCCCGCTACCTTGCCGGTAGCGGGGGCATCGCGTTTAAGCTTCGGTTCAAGCCGTGGCTTAGGTGTTGGGGCGCTTCCCGTGGTTCGCGCCGCCACGCTTACGGTCACGACGCTTACGTGCACGCTTGCTCATAGCTGGCCTCCTTAATCTCGTTACCCAAAAGAGTTGCCCTCCAGTCTCCCATATCGGCGGACAGGCCGCGAACCGGCGGCATTGTGGAGCGACTACAGGGAGTTCCGGATCGCAACCCGGGCCTGGTCCAGGACGGTCCGCACCGTCTCGAGGGCCACCGGCGTCATGGGCCTGGCGCTGGTCTGCAGGCGCAGCTCGGCGCGCATGTCGTCACGGAACGACTGCAGCAGCATCTCCGCTTCCTTCAGCATGCCCTGGCCCTCAGCGGTGTACCGGCCCCCGCCGGCCCCGCCGGCCGGCCTGGCTGCGTTTGCCGACCCGGTAGCGCTGGCCGCCCTGGCGGCGGTGCGGGCCGCTTCCGCCGTGGCCGCCAGGTCCGCGCGCAGCCCCCGCATGTTGCTGCGGATGTCGGCGCGGAGGTCATCGGCGAGCCGGCGGACGGAGGCCGCGATGTCGTTCTCCACCGTCTCCAGCTCCCCGCGCCGGCTGTTCAGTTCAGCCAGCCCCGCAGCGGTGATCCGGTAGTTGGTGCGGCGCCCCTGGGCTTCCGTGGCCACCAGGCCTTCCTCCTCCAGCTTGCCCAGGCGCGGATAGATGGTGCCTGCACTGGGGGAGTAGGTGCCGCCGAACCGGTCGCTCAGGGCCTTGATGAGTTCATATCCATGCTTGGGACCCGATTCGAGGAGCGCCAGCAGATACAGCCGGAGCGCGCCATGGGCAAAGACGGGGGGCATCAGAGCGCCGGTTCCGTGGTGGCAGGTGCCTGGCCGTGGAAGATAGACGTCTTCCCGGAGACCGAGTTGGTGCGGACCAGCATGAGTTTGGCGTCCGGGCCGGAGATGGTCTGCACCTTGCCGCCGGGATGGCCGTACTTCCGGTCGTCGATAACCACCGGTCCGCTGGCCGACTGGGCCACGATGTCCACGCCAACGTCGTGCGGGACGCGGACCGTCAGGTCCCCGGACACCGAGTTCGCGCCGAAGTCGTGGGTGAAGCCGTGCAGGTCGAAGCTCATATCGCCGCTGACGGTGTTGGCCCGGATGTTGCTGAACCGGCCGGAGGCCGTGACCTCGCCGGAGACGCTCTTGGCCGTGAGGACGCCGTTGTGGTTGCGGGCGATCACCTCGCCGCTGACGGTATTCACGTGCAGGTCGCCGGAAGTCCCGTCCGCCAGGAGGGATCCGGTCACGGTGCTCAGCCGGGTCCGGCCGTGGACGCCGGAAACCAGTCCGTCACCGCTGACCGTGCCGGCCTCGACCTCCACGCCGGCAGGGACCGCGATGCTGATGACCGCGGCGTTGTTGCTGCTGTTGTTGACCGACTCCATCAGGTTCTTGAACCAGCCGTGCGGGCCGTGGAGCTGGTGGCGGATTTCGAGGCGCCCGCCGGCCACGGAGACAGCCAGGGGGTCTCCGTGCACCTCCGACACCTCGACCCGGACGGCAGCCTCGTCGTGCGTGACGACGTCAAACCTGCCCCGGACGATGCCCAGCTTAAGGTGCGCGACGCCGTCGACATCAATGGTCTGCGGGCCGGTGACGGTCCAGGAGTTCTCTTCCACGGTTCCTCCACTTGCGATATATCGTGACTGTGCGAGTCACGATAGTCCTCCCGTGCAGGAATATCAAGATATATCGCGACTTCCCTAGTCCGCGACTTCCCTATTCAGGGGTTTCCATCCCCAGCCACTGGAACCAGCCCCGGTGCAGTACCAGCCACGCCATCAGCCCGTAGCCCGCCTGTCCGGGGGACCCTCCGTTAGCCGCAAGGTCCTGGCGCCACTGCTCATGGTTCAGCAGCGGCGAAAAGGTGTCCACGTAGAGGTGCTTGCGCCGGGTGGTGACGTCGGCAAAGGCAGTGTTCAGCTCGCCGAGGCGTCGGTTCTGCGCGGGATCGAGTGTTGGCGGCGGTCCCACGACGAAGACTTCCAGCCGCTTCTGCGTGGCCGAATCCAGGATGTTGGCGAGATTGAGCCGGCTTCGGGCCGTGGACAGCCCGAACTCAATGTCCCGGCCGGAGAGTCCGATGACCAGGCGGTTCTCGTGGAGATCGCTGAACCTGCGGCCGGCCTCCTCGAGCCAGCGGGCGGACAGGCCCTCGGTGCCTTCCTGAGGGCACGGAAGGGAAAAGCTCTCCACCGTCATGCCGTCCTGCGGAGTGCGGGCGAGCACCCGGCCCAGCCACCCCAGCGCCCGGGGATCACCGAGCCCGGCGAGCAGTTCATCTCCAACAGCCGCGATCCGCAGCTTCCTGTCTTCCACTACTACCTCTTCACTTGTTGGGAGGGCGTGTCCCGGACACGGACCGTTTACGTGCCAACGCTAAAGGTCTATTAACTCACGCCGATTAAACAGAACTGCCCGGCTGGAACGGTATGTCACCGTCCGGCCGGGCAGCTGATCTGCTACTTGCGGGCGAAAGCCTGCTTCAGGAGCGCGTCCTGCTCCACAGCATGGCGCTTCATGGAGCCGGCCGCGGTGGAAGCTGAGGCCGGGCGTGAGACCAGGCGCACCTTCCGGTCCAGGGCGGTCGGCAGGTGCAGGCCCATGAAGGGCCACGGACCCTGGTTGGCGGGCTCGTCCTGCGCCCACACAACTTCCGCGTTCGGGTACTTGGCGAGTTCGGCTTCGATCTCCGCCTGCGGCAGCGGGTACAGCTGCTCGACGCGGATGATCGCCGTCGACTTGTCGCCCGTCTTCTGCCGCGTGGACAGCAGATCGTAGTACAGGCGGCCGGAGACCAGCAGCACGCGCTCGACGTCTTCCGCCCTCAGCAGCTCGTGCTCGCCGATCACCGGGCGGAAACCGCCGGTGGTGAAGTCCTCCACGGACGAGGCAGCGGCCTTGAGGCGCAGCAGCTGCTTGGGCGTGAAGATGATCAGCGGCTTGCGCGGCCGGCTGTAGGCCTGGCGGCGCAGCAGGTGGAAGTGCGAGGCGGCCGTCGTCGGGTTGGCGACGATGATGTTTTCCTCGGCACACAGCTGCAGGAAGCGTTCGATGCGGGCCGAGGAGTGGTCCGGGCCCTGTCCCTCATAGCCGTGCGGCAGCATGAGCACGAGCGACGAGCGCTGGCCCCACTTCTGCTCGGCGGAGGAGATGAACTCATCGATGATGGTCTGCGCGCCGTTGACGAAGTCACCGAACTGCGCCTCCCACAGGACCAGGGCATCCGGGCGCTCGACGGAGTAGCCGTACTCGAAGCCCATCGCCGCGTACTCGGACAGCAGGGAGTCGTAGATCCAGAGCTTGGCCTGGTTGTCCGAGAGGTTGCCCAGCGGCAGCCATTCGTTGCCGTTGGCGCGGTCGTGGAACACGGCGTGGCGCTGCACGAAGGTGCCGCGGCGCGAGTCCTGGCCGGCAAGGCGAACCGGGACGCCTTCCATGATCAGGGAGCCGAAGGCAGCGATTTCGCCGAAGCCCCAGTCGATGCCGCCTTCACGGGACATCTGTTCACGCTTCTCCAGCAGCTGCTTGAGCTTGGCGTGGACAGTGAAGCCCTCGGGGATCTCCACGTGCGCCTTGCCGATGCGGGCCAGGGTGTCGGCCGAGATCGCCGTCGACGCCGGAGCGTTCGTGCCCATGTCCGACTGCTGCGCCTGCGGACGCTCGATGTCCGAGACCGCTGCCGAGTCGGCAGTGATGATCGGAATCGGCGAGGTCTGGGCAGCGTGGGTCTCGGCGAACACGCGCTCGAGGCGTTCCTGGTAGTCGCGGAGCAGCTGCTCGGCTTCTTCCTCGGTGATGTCACCGCGGCCGATCAGCGATTCCGTGTAGAGCTTGCGGACGGAGCGCTTGGCCTCGATCAGGTTGTACATCAGCGGCTGCGTCATCGAGGGGTCGTCGCCCTCGTTGTGGCCGCGGCGGCGGTAGCAGACCATGTCGATGACCACGTCCTTGTGGAACCGCTGGCGGAACTCGTAGGCGAGCTGGCCGATGCGGACAACTGCCTCGGGGTCGTCGCCGTTCACATGGAACACGGGAGCCTGGATCATCTTGGCGACGTCCGTGGAGTACGTGGACGAACGCGACGAGGAGGGCGCGGTGGTGAAGCCGACCTGGTTGTTGACCACAATGTGGATGGTTCCGCCGGTGCGGTAGCCGCGCAGCTGGGACAGGTTGAGCGTTTCCGCCACAACACCCTGGCCGGCGAAGGCTGCGTCGCCGTGCACCATGATGGGCAGCACGGGGAAGGACGATCCCTGGTCCAGCCGGTCCTGCTTGGCGCGGACGATGCCCTCCAGGACGGGGTCCACGGCCTCGAGGTGGGACGGGTTGGCGGCCAGGTAGACCTTGGTCTCCTTGCCGTTGTCCGACGTGAAGGTGCCTTCGGTGCCGAGGTGGTACTTGACGTCACCGGAGCCCTGCACGGAGCGGGGGTCCTGGGTGCCTTCGAACTCGCGGAACACCTGGGCGTAAGTCTTGCCGGCGATGTTGGTCAGCACGTTCAGGCGGCCGCGGTGGGCCATGCCGATGGCAACCTCGTCCAGTCCGTCGTCGGCGGCATCGGAGATGATCGCATCCAGCAGCGGAATCAGGGATTCGCCGCCCTCAAGCGAGAACCGCTTCTGGCCCACGAACTTGGTCTGCAGGAAGGTCTCGAAGGCCTCCGCGGCGTTCAGCTTGGAGACGATGCGCAGCTGCTCGTCACGGCTCGGCTTGGAGTACGGGTGCTCCAGCTGGTCCTGGAACCACTTGCGTTCGGCCGGCTCCTGGATGTGCATGTACTCGATGCCGGTGGTGCGGCAGTAGGCGTCACGGAGCACGCCCAGGATGTCGCGGAACTTGAGCATCGGCTTGCCGCCGAAGCCGCCCGTGGGCCACTCGCGGTCGAGGTCCCACAGGGTCAGGCCGTAGGTGAGGACGTCGAGGTCGGGGTGCTTGCGCTGGACGTACTCGAGGGGATCGGTATCCGCCATGAGGTGGCCGCGGACGCGGTAGGAGTGGATCAGCTGCTGGATCCGGGCGACCTTGTTGATCTGGTCGGACGGGTCCACCTGCAGGTCCGGGCTCCAGCGCACGGGCTCGTACGGGATGCGCAGGGCTTCGAAGATCTCGTCGTAGAAGTTCTGCGCGCCCAGGAGCAGCGAGTGGACGAGCTTGAGGAATTCGCCGCTGCCTGCACCCTGGATGACGCGGTGGTCATAGGTGGAGGTCAGGGTGAGGATTTTGCTGATGGCGTTCTGGGCGATGATCTTCTCGCTCGCGCCCTGCCACTCGGCCGGGTAGTCGAGGGCACCGACGCCGATGATGGCGGCCTGGCCCTTGGAGAGGCGGGGCACGGAGTGCACGGTGCCGATGCCGCCGGGGTTGGTCAGCGACACGGTGGTGCCGGCGTGGTCGTCAGCCGTCAGCTTGCCGTTGCGGGCGCGCTTGATGAGGTCTTCGTAGGTGTGCCAGAACTCGGCGAAGTTCATGGTTTCGGCCTTCTTGATGTTGGGAACCATCAGAAGGCGGGTGCCGTCGGGCTTGGGCATGTCGATGGCGATGCCGAAGTTCACGTGGGCCGGCTGCACCGCCACAGGCTTGCCGTCGACCTCGTCGTAGTAGACGTTCATGGACGGGAACTGGGACAGTGCCCGGACTACGGCGTAGCCGATGAGGTGGGTGAAGGAGACCTTGCCGCCGCGGGCGCGGGCGAGGTTGGAGTTGATGACAACCCGGTTGTCGATCAGGAGCTTGGCCGGAACCGCCCGGACACTGGTAGCGGTGGGGACCTCAAGGCTCGTGACCATGTTGGACGCGATGGCCTTGGCCGGTCCGCGGAGGACGGACACGACGTCTTCCTCGGGGGCGGTGGGGGCCTTGACGTTCTTCGGCAGCTGGGCCGGGATCGGCTGGGCGCCGGTGCCCGCCTCAGTCTTCTTCGCGCCGTCGCGGGCCACCGTTGCCGGAGCCTTCTTGGCGGGTGCGGGCTGGGCGGGGGCTGCTGCCGGCGCCGGTGCCGGAGTTGCCGCAGGCGCCTGGGCCGCGGGGGTAGCCGATGCCGGTGCCTGCGCGGGCACCGGGGGAGTGACGACGGGCAGTTCGCGGGTAGCCGGATTGGCCTCCGGTGCCGTCACGGCCGGAGCGCCGTTGGAAGATGGACCGTTGCCGCTGTCGAATGATTCGAACAGGGGCCACCACTTGGCATCGACCGTATTCTTGTCCTGTTGGTAACGCTCGTACAGTTCGTCAACGAGCCACTCGTTCCCACCAAATTCCTCTGGCAGACGGTGGCTAGGCTGCTCTGGCACTTGAAATACGCCTCTTCCATGAGTTTGATTTCCCTCTGGTCGCCGAAGGTGCCACGGCACTACTATCGAACCAGTTTCTGCGTCCTATGAACCCAGACCTTTGCCAGTCTAGTGACCGTTCCGGCTTAACTGCCAATAAGGGTGACCCAAATCATGTACCACCCGAATTGTGGCGAAATGGCCCTCCAAACGAGCCGGAAACAGGGCCCTTCCCGCCATGGGCAGACACCGCTTCCGGCAGGGCCGGATGAACCGTTTTTGGTCCCTCTGTGGCGGGCGCCGCTCCTGTAGACTGCAATCCTTATGGACAGTAAATATAGGTGCCATGGACGGTAAATCCAGGTGCCGGCCTGGGGGCTACCACCCATGATGGAGTGGCTCCTTGTTGCCGCCGGCCTGCTGCTCATCCTCGGAACCGGCTTCTTTGTCGCCGTCGAATTTTCCCTTATTGCGCTGGACCAGCCAACAGTGCAGCGCGCCGTTGACGACGGCGATGCAGCGGCAGTGCCGCTGCTGAAATGCCTGAAATCCCTGTCCACGCAGCTGTCCAGTTGCCAGCTCGGCATCACCATGACAACGCTCCTGACCGGCTATGTCATGGAGCCGTCCGTCGGGGCGCTGCTCGAGGTGCCGCTTGCCGCCGTCGGAATCCCGGAACCGGTGGCCGGTTCCGTCTCCCTGGTGGTGGCGATGGTGATCGCGACGGGACTGTCGATGCTGCTGGGCGAGCTCGTTCCCAAAAATATGGCCATTGCCCTCGCGTTCCGCATCGGCCGCACGCTGGCACCGCCCCAGCTGCTCTTCACCGCCATTTTCAAGCCTGCCATCGTGGTTCTGAACGGTTTCTCGAACAAGGTCCTGAACATCTTCGGGCTGGAGGCCAAGGAGGAGATATCCGGCGCCCGCACGCCGGCGGAGCTTGCCTCCCTGGTACGCAGGTCCGCCGCCATGGGCACGATCGATCCGGGAACAGCGAACTTCATCGCCCGCACGCTGAACTTCTCCGGCCGTACCGCAGCCGACGTCATGACCCCGCGCATCCGGCTCGAAACCATCGACGCCGACCAGCCCGTTTCGGAGATCATAGACGCGGCCCGCCGCAGCGGCTATTCGCGCTTCCCCGTCCTGGGTGAGTCAGCGGACGACATCCGCGGGCTGGTGCACGTCAAGAAGGCCATCGCGGTTCCTTCCGACCGCAGGCGGAAACTCGAGGCCGGAGCCATCATGACCGACGTCCTCCGGGTGCCCGAAACCATCCACCTCGACGCCCTGCTTGCCGAACTGCGGGAGGGAAACCTGCAGCTGGCCGTGGTGCTGGATGAGTACGGCGGAACTGCCGGGATCGCCACGCTGGAGGACCTGGTCGAGGAGATCGTGGGAGAAGTGTCCGATGAACACGACAAGGTCCGGCCCGGGCTGCTGCAAAGCGCTTCGGGCGACTGGTACTTTCCCGGGCTGATGCGGCCGGACGAGCTCTCGGAACAGATCCCCGGCCTCACCGTCCCGGACGAGTCGGCCTACGAAACAGTGGGCGGGTATGTCATGAGCGAGCTTGGACGGATACCCGTGGTTGGGGACACGGTGGAGGCTGGCGGCGGAACCCTTAGCGTCACCCGGATGGATGGCCGCCGCATCGACCGGATCTGCTTCCGGCCCCACCGGGAACCCCGGGACAGCCCCGGTAACGGCACCGCCAAGAACGGTAAACCGGGTAACGGCAAGACCGGGAACCACAAGACCGGGAACGGCAAGACCAGCAACGGCAAGTCTGGGAACGGCGGCCGGCCATGAGCGACTGGGCAGGGCTTATCTGGCTGGTGCTGCTGCTCCTGGGCAACGCCTTCTTCGTGGCGGCGGAGTTTGCCGTCATGTCCGCGCGCCGGAGCCAGATTGAGCCCCTGGCGGACGAGGGTGTCGTCCGGGCGCAAACAACGCTTCGGGCCATGGAGAACGTTTCGCTGATGCTGGCCTGCGCCCAGCTGGGCATCACGGTGTGCTCGCTCCTGATCCTGCTGGTGGCGGAGCCGGCGATCCACCACCTGCTGGCTGCGCCCCTGGCCGGGCTGGGGATGCCGGAGGAAGTTGCCGATGTCTCGGCGTTCGCGGTGGCACTGATGCTGGTGACGTTCCTGCACGTCACGTTCGGTGAGATGGTGCCCAAGAACATCTCGGTGTCCGTTGCGGACAAGGCAGCGCTGCTCCTGGCTCCGCCGCTGATGTTCATTTCACGGATCGTGAACCCGGTCATCACTGCGCTGAACTGGTCTGCGAACCACATCCTGAAGCTGATGCGTATCGAGCCCAAGGATGAGGTCAGTTCCACCTTCACGCTGGAAGAGGTGCAGTCCATCGTGCAGGAGTCCACCCGGCATGGCCTGGTGGACGATGATGCGGGACTCATCACAGGTGCCTTGGAATTTTCGGAGTACACCGCCGGCAACGTCATGGTTCCGCTGGAACGGCTGGTGATGCTGAAGTCGTCGGCGTCGCCCCTGGAATTTGAGAAGGCGGTCAGCCGCACAGGCTTTTCCCGGTTCCCGATGGTGGACGACGACGGCCTGCTCTCCGGCTACCTCCACATCAAGGACGTGCTCGCCATTCCGGAATCAGGTTATGAGCAGCCCATCGCGGAGAGCCGCATCCGTTCCCTGGCCAACCTCTCGCGGGACGACGAGATTGAAAAGGCCATGTCCGTGATGCAGCGTTCCGGCTCGCACCTGGCACGCGTCATCGGCCCGGACGGGCAAACCGAAGGCGTGCTGTTCCTGGAGGATGTGATTGAGCAGCTCGTGGGCGAGATCAGGGACGCCACCCAGGCAAAGGGCATCCGGAGGCTCGGCGCGCCCGACGGCGAATAGCCGGGCAGGTGCCGGGCCAACCCGCCGCCGCACCCGCTAAATAGGAATGATTCCTATTTAGCGATACACTCGAAGGGAGGTTGCCTCCTCCCCGCAACTCATCCCGTTCAGAACCGAGGTATTTCCGTGCCCAGCTACGCCCGTACTGTCCTGACCGCCGCAGTGGCCGGATTCGGCCTGCTCCTCACCGGCTGCGGTGCGCCGGCGGCCGAGACCGGAGCCGCAGGGGACAACGGCCGCATCGCCGTCGTCACGTCCACCAACGTCTACGGGGAAATTGTTGAGGCAGTCGGCGGGGACAAGGTCAACGTCTCGGCCATCATCTCCCGCCCGAGCCAGGACCCGCACTCCTACGAAGCCAACGCCCAGGACCGTCTGACAGTGTCCAAGGCCAAGCTGGTGGTGGAAAACGGCGGCGGCTACGACGACTTCATCCACACTCTCGCGGACGACGGCAAGGTGCCGCACGAAAACATCGTCAGTGCAGTGGAGGTTTCAGGACTGGCCCCGGAGAAGGCAGGCACCTCCTCTGCCCACGCTACCGATGAACATGCCCATGACCACGGCGAGTTCAACGAACACGTCTGGTACAGCTTTGATGCCATGGCGCACCTTGCCGATGCCGTTGCCGCCCGTCTCGGTGCGCTCGACTCCGCTTCGGCCGCCCAGTTCACCGCCAACGCCGCTGAGTTCAAGTCCGGTCTTGCGGAGCTTGAGAGTAAGATTTCGGCAATGAAGACCTCGCACGGCGGTGCCGGCGTTGCCATCACGGAACCGGTCCCGCTCTACCTGCTGGAAGCGGCCGGGCTGGAGAACCGCACGCCCGCCGAGTACACCGCCGCCGTCGAAGAAGGTGCCGACGTATCGCCCGCGGTCCTGAAGGCGGCCACCGCGGCGGCCGCCGCAAAGAGCACCAGTTTCCTCGCCTACAACGAACAGACGGAAGGTCCGCAGACGCAGGCCGTGAAAAAAGCAGCCACCGCCGCCGGGACCCCCGTGGTGAACTCCACCGAGACGCTTCCGGACGGCAAGACCTACCTGCAGTGGATGGCGGACAACGTGGACAACATCAGCAACGCACTGAAGAGCCAGCGTTGAACCCAGTCGTCAGCCTGAAGCAAGCGTCGCTGAAGTTCGGCCGGCGCGCGCTCTGGGAGGACCTGAACCTGGACATCAATCCGGGCGAGTTTTTCGCGGTGCTGGGTCCTAACGGCAGCGGCAAGACCAGCTTCCTCAAGGTCCTGCTGGGACTGCAGGAGCTTCACTCCGGCCACGCAAGCCTCGGCGGCCACCCCGTGGAGCGCGGAAGCCGGATGATCGGCTACATCCCGCAGCAAAAGCCCTTCCCGCCCGACACCCCGATGCGCGCCCGCGACCTGGTGGGCCTGGGCGTCGACGGGCACCGCTGGGGAATCCGGCTCGGCACCGCCAAGGCAAACCGCAGGATTGACGAACTGCTGGAGCTTGTCGGGGCAAGCGACTACGCCAAGGTGCCTGTCGGACAGCTGTCCGGCGGAGAGCAGCAGCGCCTCCGCGTTGCCCAGGCACTCGCCACCGACCCCAGGGTGCTGCTGTGCGACGAGCCGCTCCTGTCGCTGGACCTGCACCACCAGCAGGCTGTGAGCGCGCTCATCAACAAACAGTGCCATGACCGGAAAAGCGCCGTGGTGTTCGTAACCCACGAGATCAATCCGATCATCGACTACGTGGACCGGATCCTGTACCTGGCCGGCGGCCGGTTCAGCGTGGGAACGCCGCACGAGGTCATGACCACCGAAGTCCTGTCCGATCTTTATGACAGCAACGTGGAAGTGATCCATGCCAACGGCAGGATCGTCGTCGTCGGTCTGCCCGACGCCACCACGCACCATCATGACGACGCGCACGCCGCTTCCGGGAAGGGCTCCTGATGGATCTGGAATCATTCCTGCAAACGGTGTTCAACTTCGATAACTACGGGGAACTGCTCGTGCTGGTGCAGAACTCGCTGTGGGCCGGTGCCGTGCTTGGACTCCTCGGCGGCCTCGTAGGGACCTTCGTGATGAAGCGCGACCTGGCGTTTGCTGTCCACGGAATTTCCGAGCTCTCGTTCGCCGGCGCCGCCTTTGCGCTTCTCATCGGCACCGATGTGGTGTTCGGTTCCCTGGTCGGATCGGTGGCAGCTGCGCTCCTGCTCGGGCTGATGGGTGTCCGGGCCCGCGACAAGAACTCCATCATCGGCGTGATCATGCCCTTTGGCCTGGGGCTCGGGATTCTTTTCCTCTCGCTCTATGAAGGCAGGGCGGCCAATAAGTTCGGCCTGCTCACCGGGCAGATTGTGTCCGTGGATACCGTCCAGCTTCAGGTCCTGGCGGGGACCGCGGTGGCAGTGATGGTGGCGCTGTGCTTCATCTGGCGCCCGCTGAGCTTCGCCAGTGTCGATCCCGAACTGGCCGAGGCCCGCGGCGTTCCCGTGCGTTCACTGGCCCTGGTTTTCATGGTGCTTCTGGGCGTCAGCGTGGCGCTGTCCATCCAGATCGTGGGCGCGCTGCTGGTTCTTGCCCTGCTGATCACGCCCGCGGCAGCGGCCCTGCGGGTGACATCCTCGCCGCGCCTCGTGGTTCTGCTCAGCGTGGTGTTCGCCGTTTCGGCGACGGTGGGCGGCATACTGCTGGCCCTCGGCGGGCGCATCCCCATCAGCCCTTACGTCACCACGCTGTCATTCCTGATCTACGTGGCCTGCCGGGTCATCGGCAGCGTCCGCGCCAAGCGCGGCCTTAACGGCCGGGTGATGCGGACCGCATAATCCGGTTGGGGGGTCTACTGCCCGGCGTCTGATTACTGCGCTGTGCTTGACTATTGCGCGGCGGCCTTGCGCGCCGAGCAGTCGGGGCACAGGCCGTAGATCTCCACCGTGTGGGCCACTTCCGTGTAGCCATGCTCCTGGGCCGTCCGCGCGGCCCAGGTCTCGACGGCGGGGGCCTCCACCTCAACCGCCTTGCCGCAGTTGCGGCACAGCAGGTGGTGGTGATGCACCGTCACGGCGCAGCGGCGGTAGACCGCCTCGCCGTCGCCATTGCGCAGCACGTCCACGAGGTCCTCGTCGGCCAGCGACTGCAGGATCCGGTAGGCGGTGGCCAGGGAAACGGATACACCTTTGTTCTGGAGTATCCGGTACAGCTCCTGGGTGCTCACGAAGTCATTGAGCTCGTCCAAGGCGGCGCTGACAGCGATCCGCTGCTTGGTGACGCGCTGCTCTTTCCCGCCGGCGGGCGTCGAAGGTGCCTGTGGCCTGCCGTCAGCGCTGGCGCGTTGTGGCATGGATGGAACTCGCTTTTCTTTCGGGTAATGGCAAGCTTTAACGTTACCAGCCGGAGGTGCGTGGACACTGCCCGGGCCCGTCCCTAGGCTGGCCACATGAAGCTGACTAAATTCACGCACGCCTGCGTCCGGCTCGAAAAGGATGGCCAGGTCCTGGTCCTTGATCCGGGAACCTTCTCCGAAACCGCCGAAGCGCTGGACGGCGCACATGCCGTCCTCATCACGCACGAACATCCCGACCATATCGACGTTCCCGCCGTCGCGGCTGCCCTCAAGGACAACGGAGGGCTGGAGCTTTTTGCTCCGGCAGGTGTGGCGCAGAACGTGCGCAAGGAGGCGCCGGAGGCAGCGGATCGGGTGCATGCCGTGGAACCGGGAACGGCCTTCGACACGGCCGGGTTTGCGATCCGCAGCTTCGGCGGCCAGCACGCCCTGATCCATCCCCAGATTCCGGTGGTCGCCAACATCGGGTACCTCGTGGACGGGGACGTGTACCACCCGGGTGACTCATTCATCATCCCGGACGGCGTTAGCGTGCGTACGCTCCTGGTCCCGATCCATGCCCCGTGGAACAAGGTCAGCGAAGTCGTGGACTTCGTCATCGGCGTCCGCGCCGGACGGGCTTTCCCCATCCACGACGGGCTCCTGAACGAGACCGGCCTGGGACTCGTGGAAGGCCATGTCAAGCGGATCGGGGCGAAGTACGGAACCGAGTACACCCACCTCTCCAGCAGGGAGTCGGTGGACCTCTAGGGCTGCCAGATTCCCGTCTCGAAGAACGCCTTCAGCGTGGCTTCATGTGGCTGCGGATCCAGTCCCTGGGATGCCAGCCACGCAGGGCTGTAGTAGCTGCCCGCGTACCGGTCGCCGCCGTCGCACATCAGGGACACGACGCTTCCCCGCTCGCCGTCGGCGATCATCTGGGCCACGAGCTGCCAGGCACCCCAGAGGTTGGTGCCCGTGGAAGGCCCGGCGTGCAGGCCCGCCAGCGAACGCAGGTGCCGCATGGCTGCGACGGACGCAGCGTCGGGAACCTGGATCATGTGGTCGATGACCGAGGGCACAAAGCTCGGTTCCATGCGTGGCCGGCCGATGCCCTCGATCCGGGAGGGCTGGCCGGTGCTGAAGTCCGCGGCGCCGCTCCGCCAGCCGGGGTAGAACGCGGAGTTTTCCGGATCGACCACCGCCAGGGATGTGTGATGGCGGTGGTAGCGGAGGTAACGGCCGATCGTGGCGCTGGTTCCGCCTGTGCCCGCGCCCACCACAATCCAGCGGGGGACCGGATGATCCTCCAGCGCCAGCTGTTCAAAGATGGACTCGGCAATGTTGTTGTTGCCCCGCCAGTCGGTAGCGCGCTCGGCGTAGGTGAACTGGTCCATGTAGTGGCCGCCGCTTGTGGCGGCGACCTCGGCGGCTGCGGCGTACACCTCTGAAGCATGGTCCACCAGGAGACAGGCACCGCCGAACTGTTCGATCAGGGCGATCTTCTCGGGGCTGGTGGTGCGGGTCATCACGGCGATAAAAGGCAGGCCGAGGAGCTGGGCGAAGTACGCCTCGGAAACCGCGGTGCTGCCGCTGGATGCCTCCACAATCGTGGTCCCCTCGCGGATCCACCCGTTCACCAGCCCGAACAGGAACAGGGAACGGGCCAGCCGGTGTTTCAGGCTTCCGGAGCGGTGCGTGGATTCGTCCTTGAGGTAGAGCTGGACGCCCCAGTGTTCCGGCAGCGGCACCGAGTACAGGTGGGTGTCCGCCGAACGGTTGTTTTCAGCGTTGATCTTGCGGACTGCCTCATCCGCCCATGCCCGGTCACTGAATCGCCTGCTCACCGCATCAGCCTACCGGCGCGGGCACCCGCAGCTAGAGTTAGTGCTGTTGCGCCCCCGAGCGGCCCGCGCAAACCCTTCAGACGAATTCAAGGAGACAGATGAACATCCTCATTGACGCGGCCGGGCTGAATGCCAGGATGGCCTCCGGCCAGCGCACCGTGGTGCTCGACGTCCGCTGGAAGCTCGGGGATCCGGACGGCCGTTCACGGTACCTCGAGGAACACATCCCTGGTGCTGCGTACGTGGACCTTCCCAGCGAATTGGCGGACCCGGCGGACCCCGGCCGCGGGCGCCACCCGCTGCCTTCGAGGGCCCGCTTCCAGGAAGCGGCCCGGTCCTGGGGCATTAGCGACGGCGACACCGTGGTTGCGTACGACGATGCGGGCAGCACGTCCGCTGCACGCGTGTGGTGGATGTTGCGGAACGCTGGCGTCCGCACCGTTCACCTGCTCGACGGCGGCCTGGCCGCCTGGCGTGCGGCAGGGCTGCCCGTGGAGGGAGGGGCCGTGGAGCCCGAGGCAGGCAACGTGACACTTACAGACGGCGGCATGCCGGTGACCGACGCGGACGGTGCCGCCAGCTGGGCTGCCGGAGGAGTGCTGCTGGATGCACGTGCCGCAGAACGCTACCGCGGGGACGTGGAACCGGTGGATCCGAGGGCCGGCCACATTCCCGGCGCCGTCAGCGCCCCCACCACCGCGAATCTCGACGACGACGGCCGCTTCCTGCCGGCGGAGGAGCTGCGGAAGCGCTTTGGCGCCCTTGGGGTCGATACAGCAACGCCGACTGCCGTCTACTGCGGCAGCGGCGTGACGGCCTCCCATGAGATCGCGGCCCTGGAAATCGCAGGGTTTGCCGCCACGCTGTTCCCCGGGTCCTTCTCCGAATGGTCCAATGACGCCTCCCGCCCCGTGGCCACGGGCGACCGTCCCGGGGAATAACGAAGTGCACTTGCGATTGGAACTCATCCGGGAGCCGCGGTAGCGTCGCCATATGACTCCTGGACGCCCTGTGCCCCCGCCGCTGAACCTGCGAATCCCGGTGGAGGAGGCCGCCGTCGGGCCCCTCGAAGGACGCCTTGCCGCGGCCCGCGGGGCATCCTCTGCCACGAGCGGTCTGGTAGCGCTGACCCTTGCCCGGCGGGCGCCCAAAGCCGACGACGTCGAAATTGCGATCGAGTTCTGCGGGCTCTGCCACTCCGACGTCCACGCCACCCGGGGGGAGTGGGGCTCCCAGAACTACCCGCTCGTACCGGGCCACGAGATCGTGGGACGGGTCAGCCGCGTTGGTTCTGATGTGGTGGACTTCCAGCCGGGAGACCGTGTGGGCGTGGGCTGCATGGTGGACTCCTGCCGGGAATGCGGGAGCTGCCGTGAAGGGCTGGAGCAGTACTGCGAACGCGGCCTGACCGGGACGTACGGCACCAGGGATGCCAGGAACGGGGACGCTGTCACGCAGGGCGGCTACGCCTCGTCAGTGGTGGTGGACCGCCGGTATGTCCTGCGGGTGCCGGAGGGCCTGGACCCTGCGGCGGCTGCCCCGTTGCTCTGTGCCGGCATCACCACGTTCTCGCCGCTGCGGCACTTCGGTGTCCGGGAAGGCCACGTGGTCGGCGTCGTTGGCCTGGGCGGCCTGGGGCACATGGCCGTCAAACTGGCCAAAGCAATGGGAGCCGAAGTCAAGGTCTTTACTACGTCCGAAGCCAAAGTGTCCGCGGCGCTGGAACTGGGTGCTGACGCAGTTGTGCTGTCCCGCGACGAGGAGGCGATGGCCGCTGAAAACCGGAGCATCGACGTCATCATCGACACCGTTGCCGCCCCGCACGACCTCAACCCGCTTTTCCGCACCCTGCGCCGGGACGGCGCCCTGTTCCAGCTGGGCCTGCCCTCGGAATCCATGCCGCCCGTTAACCCTGGGGCACTGATCAGAAGGCGGATCTCGTACGCGGGTTCCCTGATCGGGGGTATCGCCGAAACGCAGGAGATGCTCGACTTTTGCGCCGAGCACGGGGTTGTCTCCGATATCGAACTGGTGGGTGCCGAGCAACTTAACGACGCCTATGACCGGATGGTTGCAGGCGATGTGAAGTACCGTTTTGTCCTGGATACATCCACCCTGCAGGAACCGTCGGAAAGGGCTGACGCATGAGCACGCTGTTCACCAAGATTCTCAACGGGGAGATTCCCGGCCGGTTTGTCTGGCGTGAGCCGGACGTCTCCGCGTTCCTCACCATGGGTCCGCTGGCAGACGGCCACACGCTGGTGGTCCCGACCGAGGAAGTGGACCGCTGGACTGACGCCTCACCGGAAACCCTGGCCAAGGTCATGGAAGTGGCCCGGCGGATCGGCGCGGTGCAGGTGGACACCTTCGGGGCGGCCCGGGCAGGACTGATCGTTGCCGGTTACGAGATCAACCACATGCATGTTCACGTGTGGCCTTCCAACAGCATGTCGGAATTCAACTTCGCCACCGCTGAGCACAACCCTGATCCGGCCCGGCTGGACGCCAACGCGGAAAAGCTGCGGGCGGGCCTGCGCGACGCCGGCTACGGGGAGTTCGTGCCCGAGGCCTAAGTCCCGCCCGGCGGTCCGGTTTCACCCACCCCAGTTCCGGACGTTGTGGATCTGGCCAGTCTGGTTCCTGGCAGTGGGGGTGCGGTGGAGTGGTAGGTGTGGCCGCTTGGGGTGGTGATTTCCAGGGTGTGCCGCGGGCCAGGGCGGGGTTGGGCTTTCCAGCCGGGGAGTTCTTTGGTGTGGTTGCAGGCTTCGCAGAGTCCGGCGCCGTTTTCGAGGCTGGTTGGGCCGTCGTTATGCCACGGGACGATGTGGTCTAGGTGTCGGATGGGTGCGTCGCAGTAGGGGGTGCGGCAGGTGTCGTCCCTTACCTGGATGAAGCGGCGCAGCGGTGGCGGGAAGAGCCGCCGTTTCGAGTCCATGGCGACCAGGTCGCCGGTGTCCGGGGCGGTGTAGAGCCGGCGCAGCCAGATCTTCAGGTCTTTCACCGCGTTTTTCTTGGCACCTTCCCATTGTTCAGTTTCCTGTGCTTCTTCTTGGTTGAGGAGTTCCCGGGCCCAGGCTGCGGGGACGATGCCGTAGCCGGTGAGCCGGGCGGGTTCGCTGTCGCCCTGGAGGAGGGTGCGGTCGGTCATGACGAGGTTGACGTCTATCCCGGTGATGCCGCCGGGCGTTCCGGTAATCCATTCAACGAGGGTGTCTGCCATGGCCTGGTTCTTGGATCGCGGGTCCCCGGCGGAACGGAGGGCATCCGCCTGCAGGGTGAGTGCCTTGTAGACGGCGACGCCTTGGTGGGCGGGCAGCAGGGCTGTCAGGTAGGTCATGCAGTCCGGGGCCGGGCGCAGGCTCACGGACCGTTCGGACGCGGCATGGCTGGCCCGCTGCGTGACCGAGCGCGGATCCCTTCGGATCGCGGCGGCCTTGACGGCGGCGACGACGCCGCGGGTTCCGACCCCGTCAAAGGTCCCGGTATCGGCGGCGAGTTCCTCATCCACCGCGGCCCGGTCTTCGACGGTCAGGACAGCTGTTTCCTTCACGAAGTACATCGCGTGCTCTTCATTGAGCTGGCCGGTATCCAGGGCCGCGAGGGTGTGCGGCATTTCGATGACGAGGGCTTTGGCCATCCCTAGCAGCCGGCCGCCCCGGTGCGGGGATTCACCCCGGGCAAGGGCAATCTGCTCAGCCACGCCCAAGTTGTGGTCTTTGGGGCGTTTCCTGCCCAGGTCCTCAGCCGGCAGTGAGCTGCTTTTGGCCAGCGCGGGAGCAGTCTGCCCGGGATCGGCCATCCCCGGGCTGCTCTCCGTTCCTGGTTCGGTTTGTTCCTGCCGCTGTCTGGCTTCGAACTCCACGGCAAGCCGGGCCTGCTGCCCGGCAATCATGCACTTGACCTTCTCCAGCGCCCGGTTCTGGTCCATCAGCCCGGGACCGTCAGCGGTGAGATCGGCCGGCAACAGCGCCCTAACCGCCTCGACCCGGTCGTCCAGGCTCAGCCGCGACGCAGTAGCATCGGAGGCCGCGCCGCCGGCGCTAGCGGCGTCGACGAACCCGCTGCCCGCAAACCCATCGAAGGGATAAGTCTCAATCATCCAGCCCTCGGGAACTGCTGCAGCGTGCAGGTCACAGCAGTCCGGCGCCGGTGCTGAGCTCCCAATGACCTCCATGAACACAGTGCGCCAAGGGGTACTGACAATAAGGCCCGATCGGGCACCGGATCCGGGTAAATCCTGAAATATTTTCTGAGTCCACGCAGGAACGAAAACCGGGTAGCAGCATAGGGGGTTTCCAGCCTTGGGAACGCCCTGAACTGCCACCCAGTTGGAGGTACGGGCCGGGGCCAGCCGATGCGGTTCCAAGGACCAACTGAGGCCGCCGGCTCTTGACACCCGTGTGGTCCATGCCATAGTTTTGAACGCAACGTTCGTACAATGAACGGACTGAGCCGGCGTTGGCGCCGGACATCTGGGCGGTGACCTCGCCGGAGAGCTTCAGTCCCGTTGAACCGACGATCCCCAACGAGGCAGCGCAAATACCCCGTCCTACGCGACCATGAACTGCGCTTCTCATCTCTAGGAAAAGAAGGACAAGGATGTTCGATCAGTCCAGAACACAAGAGTCGGCGCTGAAAACGACCACCCGCCGGCTGCGGACGGACGACTGCATCGTCGTTGACAAGCGTGAGCTCCGCAAGGCCCAGATCGGTGCCGGCGTCGGCAACTTCATCGAGTGGTACGACATCGGCATCTACGGTTACCTCGCTGTCACCATGACGTCTGTGTTCACCGAGGGCATGGACTCGCGGATGGGTCTGCTGGTTACGCTGCTGGGCTTCGCCGTCTCCTTCGTGGTGCGCCCCCTGGGTGGCATGATCCTCGGCCCGCTGGGGGACAGGATCGGCCGCCGCAGGGTGCTCTTCTTCACGATGGCCATCATGGCCGCGGCAACCACCATCATCGGCCTGCTGCCCACCGCCGGGCAGGTCGGCCTTTGGGTCATCATTCCCCTCTACCTGTTGAAGATGCTGCAGGGATTCTCCACCGGCGGCGAGTATTCCGGCGCCGCGACATACATCGCGGAATTCTCGCCGGACCGTAACCGCGGCTTCATGACCTCGCTGCTGAATTCCGGGTCCATGCTCGGCTTCGCTGCCGGGGCCAGCGTTGTGGCGGTAACCACCATGGTCACAACCTCACTGTGGGGCGAGTCGGCAATGCTCGACGGCGGCTGGCGCATTCCTTTCCTGATTGCCCTGCCCCTGGGCATCCTGGCCATTTCCCTCCGGCGGCGTATCCCGGAGTCACCCAGCTTCGAGGTCGCGCATGTAAGGACGGCCACCGAGGACGTCGACCCCATTTTCGTCCGGCACAACCTGCCGAACATCATGAAGCACTACTGGCCCCAGATCCTCATCGGTTGCGCTATCGTCGCCGCCGATGGAACCGCGGGCTACATGCTCACGAGCTACATGCCCACCTTCCTGGAAACCCAGATCGGTTCGAATGCTGTGCACACCGCCGTGGCTGCGGTTGTTGTGCTGGTCCTGCAGGCTCTCCTGATTCCGGTCGTGGCACGCTGGTCCGACCGCATCGGCCGGCGCCCCATCTACGCCATGGCGACGATTGGAAACCTTGTCCTGCTGGTGCCGGCATTCGCGCTGATGCATGTCGGGACTCTCTGGTCGCTGTATCTCGCATTCTTCCTGGTAATGGTGCCCAGCGCTTTTTTCCTGTCGCTGACGGGTGCCGTGATGTCCGAACTGTTCCCCACGGCCTCGCGCTATGGATGCGTAGGGGTCACCCACAATCTGTCCATCTCAATCTTTGGCGGCACCACGCCGCTTGTCAGCCAGATCCTCGTCCAGGTCACAGGCAACACCTATGCGCCGGCCTTCTACGTCATGTTTTTCTCCGCCGTCGCGTTGGTGGCACTCGTGAAGATGCGCGAATCTGCCGCTCGGCCGCTGCTCGGTTCCGTCCCGGTGGTATCCAGCCACGATGAGGCCGCAAAGCTGGTTGAAGGGCAGGACAGCAACGAACGCCTCGACACGAGGACCATGCTGCTCTCGCCTGAACCGGCAGAGGCTGTAGGCGCTGGCGCCCGCTAAGCCATACCCAAATGCCCGGTGCAAGGGGGCATACGACGGCGGCTGCTTCCGGGAGGAGGCGGCCGCCGTCGGGCTTTAAAGCGGCTTATGCCGCCATCACCTTGTTCAGTGCCGTCCGGATCCGCTTCTCGGACACGGAATAGGCTGTGCCGAGCTCGACGGCGAACAGGCTCACCCTTAGCTCCTCGATCATCCACCGGACCTGCGTCAGCTCCGCCCCGGCGCGGCGGCCGGGCAGCAGCGCCGACACGGCGTCGTCGTAGTCGTCCTCCAGCTGCTGGACGGCGGCCATGTTGAGCGCATCGCGCTGTACGTTCCCGGGCAGCTTCTCCAGGCGCTTTTCGATGGCGGCGAGGTAGCGCGGAAGCTGGCTCAGCTGCGCATAGCCGGTCTTGGCCACAAAGCCGGGGAACACGAGCTGCTCAAGCTGGCTGCGGATGTCGTTGAGCGCGCTGATGAGAGCCAGGCTGGTGGTGCCCTTGAGCTGCTTCTCGATCCGCCTGGTGCTGGCAAGGATGCGCTCCACCACGGCAGTGACGCTGAAGACGGTGTCGATCAGCTCCGCCCGCACGTGCTCATACAGAGCGTCGAACGCTGCCTGGTCCCAGGGAAGTTCTGCGGGCGTGAGCTTGTCCACCGCTGCGAGGACGCAGTCGGCGATCAGGGCCGAAACGGAACCGTGCGGGTTCTGGCTGAACGTCAGCTTCTCCGTGTTGTTCAGGTGCTCCAGCACATAGCGGTCCGGCGCCGGTACCCGCAGAGCGAGGAGCCGGATGACGCCGCCCCGCATGGCCTCGAGCTGCTCGGAAGCCGTCTGGAAGACGCGCAGGCCCACGGACTTCCCCTCGTCCACCAGGGCGGGAAATCCCGTGACGGTGTGGCCCTTGACGGTAACGCTGACTTCGCGCTGGAGGGTGCCGAACTGCCACTGGGTCAGGCCGGACTGTTCCTTGAATCCGGCGTGCGCCTGCGGGCTGGATGTGGGGGCGGCCGCCTGTTGCCGGGTCTTCTTCGGCGTCCGCGAGTTGGGGGAGCCTGAACCGGCAGTGGCGGGGGTGGCACCCAGCGATTCCGCGATGGCCCGGCGCGTGGCCGGTGCCAGCCGCTCCTGCAGCGCTTCCAGGTCCTTGCCCTCGTCCAGCACCTTGCCCCGGCTGTCCACCACCTTGAAGCTCACCCGAAGGTGCGGCGGGACCGCGTCCCAGTTCCAGGAACCGGGAGGGATAATCTGGCCCTTCAGGCGGCGCAGGACAAGCTCCAGTGAGCTTTCCAACTCGTCCTCGGCGGGGTCGAAACCGGATTCCAGGGCTGCCACCGCCTGGCGGGCGACGTCGGGGGCCGGAACGAAGCTTTTGCGGACCTGCTTTGGCAGTGACTTGATCAGCGCGGTGACGAGCTCCACCCGCTGGCCGGGGATCAACCAGCGGAAGGGTGCGTCGTCGAGCTGGTTCAGGAAGAGGACCGGCACTTCGGCCGTGACGCCGTCCGACGGATTGGGTGTCGAGCCGGGCGCTACGGGATGGAATTCGTAGCTCAGGGGCAGTTCGAAGCCCTTGTGCAGCCACGTCTTCGGGTAGGCGGACTCATCGAGCGCCTCGGCGTCCTCGCTCAGCAGCAGCGCCTCATCGAAGTCCAGGAGTGCGGGCTCCTGCTGCCGGGCGTCCTTCCACCATTTGTCGAAGTGCCGTTCCGAGACGACGTCCTTGCCTACCCGGGCGTCGTAGAACTCGAAGAGCGTCTCGTCGTCCACCAGCAGGTCCCGGCGGCGCATCCGCGCCTCGAGCTCTTCGACTTCCTGCAGCAGGGCCCGGTTGCGGTGGAAGAACTTGTGGTGCGTCTTCCATTCGCCCTGGACCAGCGCATGCCGGATGAACAGTTCGCGGGCCAGGACGGGATCGACCTTGCCGTAATTGACGCGGCGCTGGGCAATGATGGGCACACCGTAGAGGGTGACCTTTTCGTAGGCCATCACGGCGCCCATCTTGGTGGACCAGTGGGGTTCGCTGTAGCTGTGCTTGATCAGGTGCGGAGCCACCTGTTCGGCCCATGCCGGCTCGAACTTGGAGGCGACCCGCGCCCACAGCCGGCTGGTTTCCACGAGCTCGGCGGCCATGACAAAGGTGGGCGACTTCTTGAACAGCGCCGAGCCGGGGAAGATGGCGAAGCGGCTGCCACGGGCGCCGGCGTATTCCCGCTTGCGCTCGTCGAGGATGCCGATGTGGCTCAGCAGCCCGGAAAGGAGGCTGATGTGGATGCCCTCGTGGTTGCCCACCGGGTCTGCTTCCCGCTTGTTGTCCAGACTGATGCCCAGGGGCCGGGCCAGCTGCCGGAGCTGGGTGAACAGGTCCTGCCACTCACGGACGCGGAGGTAGTTGATGAATTCGTTCCGGCACAGGCGGCGGAACTGGGTGGAGGACAGCTCCTGCTGCTTCTCGTGGATGTAGTTCCAGAGGTTCAGGTAGCCGGTGAAATCGGAGTTCTCGTCACGGAAGCGCGCGTGCTTTTCGGCAGCCAGCTGCTGCTTGTCCGTCGGGCGTTCCCGGGGGTCCTGGATGGTGAGGGCCGCCGCCAGGACCATGACTTCGCGGACGCAGCCGCGCTTGCCCGCTTCCACGATCATGCGGCCGAGCCGCGGGTCAACCGGCAGCTGGGCAAGTTTCTGTCCGACGGCGGTCAGTCCGCTGCCGCCGTTGCGGCCGTTGCGCTTTCCCGCGGTGCCGGCAGTCTGCGGTGCGCTACTTCCTGCCTGCGGAACACCGCCGCCTGCCTGCGGCGCGCTCAAGGCGCCAAGCTCACGAAGGAGGGTCACGCCGTCGTTAATGGCCCGCGAGTCCGGGGGCTCCACGAAGGGGAACTTTTCGATGTCCTTCGGTCCCCGTGCCACGCCCATGGCAGTCATCTGCAGGATGACGGCCGCCAGGTTGGTGCGCAGGATTTCCGGATCGGTGTAGAGCGGCCGGGACTCGAAGTCCTCCTCGGAGTACAGCCGGATGGCGATGCCGTCCGAGACGCGGCCGCAGCGTCCGGAACGCTGGTTTGCCGACGCCTGGGACACCCGTTCGATGGGCAGCCGCTGCACTTTGGTGCGGTGCGAGTAGCGCGAGATGCGGGCAGTGCCGGTGTCGATCACGTACTTGATGCCCGGCACGGTCAGCGAGGTTTCGGCCACGTTGGTGGCCAGCACGATCCGCCGCTTGCCGCCCGGGTTGAACACCCGGTGCTGCTCCTGCAGGCTCAGGCGCGCGAACAGGGGGAGGACCTCGGTGCCGGCGAGCCGCCGGTTGGACTGGATCCTGGCCTGCAGGGCGTCCGCGGCATCCCGGATCTCACGCTCGCCGGAGAAGAAGATGAGGATGTCGCCAGGCGCTTCGACGGCAAGCTCGTCGACGGCGTCGCAGACGGCGTCCAGCGGGTCGCGGTCTTCCTCGAGTTCATCGTCGGAGGAGTTGTCCTCGTCATCGCCGGACGGGCCGCCGGCAGGCTGGGAGAGCGGCCGGTAGCGGATCTCCACCGGGAAGGTGCGTCCGGACACCTCAACGATGGGTGCCGGTTCCTCGTCCGAGCCGAAGTGCCGGGCGAAGCGCTCCGGATCAATCGTGGCGGAGGTGATGATGACCTTCAGGTCCGGCCGCTGCGGCAGGATCCGTTTGAGGTAGCCGAGGATGAAGTCGATGTTCAGGCTGCGTTCGTGGGCCTCATCGATGATGATCGCGTTGTATTTGCGGAGCAGCTTGTCGCGCTGGATCTCGGCCAGAAGGATGCCGTCGGTCATCAGCTTGACCTTGGTGGACTTGCTCACCTCGCCGGTGAAGCGGACCTGGAAGCCCACTTCCTGCCCGATATCGACGCCGAGTTCGGAGGCTATGCGTTCGGCCACCGTCCGCGCCGCGAGCCGGCGCGGCTGGGTGTGGCCGATCAGGCCGTTCTCGCCCAGGCCCAGCTCGAGGCACATCTTGGGAATCTGGGTGGTCTTTCCGGAGCCGGTCTCACCGGCGATGATCGTCACCTGGTTGGCGGCGATCGCGGCCATCAGGTCCTCGCGGCGCTCGGAAACCGGCAGCTCGGCGGGGTAGGAGATGTGAAAAGTCATGGCTCCTCCAAGTCTACTGCCGCGTAAAAGGACCCGGCGTGCGCCGGGTCCTTGGGTTGGGTGCTTGGTTAGCGCTGCTAGAAGATACGCATGGTGTAGTTGCTGCTGGGCAGGTCGAGTGCGGACCAGTCCCGGACCGAATACTCGGGAGGGGTGTGCCCGCGGCCATCCCGAAGAATGGCGCCGACCGTGGCTGCAGCGGCAACGAGGACCAGGACAAGAAGGGCGATTCCGAAGATTTCCATGCCTCCATGGTTCTCCCGTGGAACAGGGGAAAGAAGTGGCAGAAATGCCTAAAAAGTACAAATTTCTGCCATACTGGAAACATGCTCAAGTCAGTGGCAGTCATCGTGGTTCCCAATTTCTCGATCTTTGAGTTCGGTACCGCTTTTGAGGTGTTTGGCATCGACCGTTCGGACCGGGGGACGGGCGTGCCGCAGTTCGACTTCCGCGTGTGCACGCCGGTGCCCGGCGAAGTTCCGCTGAAGACCGGCCTGACCATGAACGTGGGCCTCGGGCTCGAAGCTGCCGCCGACGCGGACCTGGTGATCATGGCGCCCTACGGCCGGGATGAAGACGTTCCGGAAGCGGTCCTCGATGCCCTCCGGGCCGCGCACAGCCGCGGCGCCTGGGTGATGTCCATCTGCTCCGGTGCCTTTGCGCTGGCGCGGGCTGGGCTTCTGGACGGACGCCGCTGCACCACGCACTGGCACTACTCGGAGGAACTGGCGGCCCAGTATCCCAACGTCCTGGTCGACGAGAACGTCCTCTACGTCCAGGACGGGCGGATCATCTCCAGCGCCGGAACGGCCGCCGGCATTGACGCGTGCCTGCATCTGGTGCGGATCGAATTCGGGGCTGCCGTGGCGGCCGCCATCGCCAGGGACATGGTGGTCCCGCCGCACCGCGACGGTGGCCAGGCCCAGTTCATCGACCGGCCCATGCCCGAATGCGGCTCCCAGCCGATGGAGGAACTCCTTCGCTGGATGGTGGAGAACCTGGACGAGGAACATCCCGTCCATGAGCTGGCCGCCCGCGTGCACATGTCGCCGCGCACTTTTGCCCGCCGCTTCCGCGCGGAGACGGGCGCCACCCCGGCTGCGTGGCTCAATTCCCAGCGGGTCCTCCGTGCCCAGGAGCTGCTGGAGTCCACGGAGCTGAACATCGACGAGGTGGCGCGCCAGTCGGGGTTCGGCCACCCGGTGCTGCTCCGGCACCACTTCGCCAAGGTGCTGGACACGAGTCCGCAGTCCTACCGCAGGGCCTTCCGCGGCCAGATGGCCCCGGCCGGCTAAGGGCAGGCCCGGCAGGCTAGGACTGCCGGGATTCTTCGGCGGCGGCCCGTGTCGACTCCACGAGGACCCGCCACGGGCCGGTGACTGCCGTCTCGGGCAGCGTGGCACGGTGCTGGCCTGCCCGGATGGAGTATGTGAAGCGGTCCGGCTGCCCGTCCGCCGCCTGCCGGGGGTCGGCGACGGCGTCCCAGGGGCAGGCTTCGACGATGGGTTGCCACCGGCTCTTGTCGCTCGACGTGACGGCTTGCACCGTCCACACGCGGGTGAGTGCGGCTATCCCGCCGCTGCGCTCGACTGTGATTTTCATGGCGAGGTTCCCGGTTTTCCGCAGCTGCCGGGAAACGGAAGGTCACAGTCCCGGCGTCGGTTAGAGCTTTACCTTCACAGTCTCCCACGCCCCGCGCACGGCGTCATGCTCTGTGGACTCCTCGCCGAACAGTTCCCTCGCCGTTGCCGCGGTGGCTTTGGCGAACGCAGTGAAGGTGCTGTTGGGGCTGAGCAAGCCGCCGGTCAGGGTCTCGTACCAGATCTGCCCCGGAGCTTCCCAGGCATTCCCGCCCAAGGTCTGGGCGACGAGGCAGAACGCCCGGTTCGGAATGCCGGAGTTGATGTGGACCCCGCCGTTGTCCGCCCGCGTGCGGACATAGGAGTCCATGGAGTCCGGCTGCGGGTCCTTGCCCAGGATGTCGTCGTCGTACGCGGTTCCCGGTGCCTTCATCGAACGCAGGGCGGACCCCTGGACCTGCGGTGTGAACAGGCCCTCGCCAATCAGCCAGGAGGCCTCGGCGGCGGTCTGCTTCCGGGAATACTGCTCCACGAGCGCGCCGAAGACGTCGGAGACGGACTCGTTGATGGCCCCGGCCTGGTTGCGGTAGGCGAGCCCGGCAGAAAACTGCGTCACACCATGGGCCAGTTCATGGCCGATAACGCTGAGCGAGCGGGTGAACCGCTGGAAGACCTCGCCGTCGCCGTCGCCAAACACCATCTGCTGGCCGTCCCAGAAGGCGTTGTCATACATCCGGCCGAAGTGGACGGTGGCCTTCAGTGGCATTCCCTGCCCGTCGACGGAGTTGCGCCCGAACGCGTCGGCGTAGAGGCCGTGCGTGTGGCCCATGCCGTCATAGGCCTCATCGACCGCGGGATCACCGGTGGCCAGGTCGCCTTCCTTCCTGACAACCTGCCCGGGCAGCGACTCACCGTACATCGCGTCAAAGATCGACCTGTTAACCGGGGCGGGCTGCAGTTGTCTGAAGCTGGCCGGAGCCGACGGCGCCGCCGTGCGGGCCGCGTGCACGGCGCCAACGTGGTGCAGGGCCTCCTTGGCCGCCCGGGCAACAGCCGAGTACCGGGGGGACCCCTGGGTGGCCAGGCGGCGGAGGATGTACGGCGGAACAATTGAACAGATCATGCGACTCACCCTATGGACGGCGTCTGACATTCTTCGTCAGGCGCACTGGGCATGCACGAAACCCCCGCCGCTTTCAGTCAGCGGCGGGGGTTTCTTCTGTGCCCTCGGTAGGATTCGAACCTACGGCCTTCTGCTCCGGAGGCAGACGCTCTATCCCCTGAGCTACGAGGGCATTCAGGGATCCTGCCGTTCCCGGCCGGACGTCCTAGAGCTTAGCAGGAAGGTGGCCCGGAAAGGAAAACGGGATCTCCTATCTAGTATCCCGCGAAGGAATCCACGTGGATACGGCGGGCGCCGGCATGCCGAGCGGCGCGCCGCAGCGAGCCGACGCTGGCGGGTGAACCCGAGATAAACACCCTCCGCTGGCCGATGTCCGGTACCAGCCGTTTCAGCGCGTGGCCGTCCAGCCGTGCCCCCGGGGCAAGCACGGCCCCGGCGTCCTCGATAAAGTCCGGCGGAACCGAACCGTCAGCGAGCCGGGCAACGACGCGGGCGCCCGAATCCTCCAGTTCCGCCGTGTAGGCGAGCTCCGAGGTGTTCCGGGCGAGGTACAGAAGAACCGTATCGCGCTCGCGGGCCACACCGTGGGAAAGGTGGGCCACATATGGCGTCACGCCGATGCCTGCGGCAATGAACAGGAGCGGGTCCGGTCCCTTTGGCAGCACGAAGTCTCCGGCGACGGTGGTGGCGGTGAGTTCGTCGCCGGGCTTGAGTGCAAGAAGCCTGCGCTTGGCAGCCGAAACCGGGTGTGCTGTGCCGACGCCGATCTTCACGTGGGATGCCTCCGGGGAGCTGGTCAGGCTGAAGACGCGGCGCCGGCCGCGTCCGTCCGGCTTGGCATGTGGAAGATCCAGCTCCAGGTACTGTCCGGGTTCGTGGCGGAGCGGCCGGTGGGGGCGGAAGACGAATTCTGTGGTGCTCGGCGTGAGCGGGCGGGAGTGGCTGAAAAGCAGCCGGACGCTTCCACGCTGGCCCACCAGGAATGCGAGCAGGTTGCCAACCAGCAAAGCCAGCTCGGGGGAGTTAGCCATAATGCCCAGGTTGAAGGGCGTCGCCAGCAGGACCGCCACGACGGCGGCCATCGCCAGCTGCTGCCAGCGCCGGGGCGGCAGGGTGAGCGGCTCGGTGAGCATGAAGCCGGCAAAAAACAGCACGGGACCCTGTGCCAGGGTTTGCCAGACGGCACTTCCGGGGCCGACGCCGGAAGGCACCTGCACCGCGGCCACGACGGCGATGGCCACCAGGACGAACACAGCGGCCATGAGCATTTTCCGGGTCCGGTACAGCACCAGCAAGACGCCCGGAACCAGTAGCCACAGCATGGCCGGTGTGCCGGCCCACCATGTGGCGATGTTGAGGCCCGTGAGCCCGGTGATGAATGCCCCGGCAGCAGCAGGGTTGAACACATGGCGCCCGCGCCAGGCCAGGGCGTACTTGGAAGCTGACGCCAGGACACAGGCCAGGGCAACCCCGCCCAGATCCATCGGCGCAAATGCAGGGCCGAGCTGGGTGGGCCAGAAGAGGAAGTAGAGCAGGAGGCCCGTAATCAGCGAGGATTCGCTGTGCGGCCGGACGCGGAACAGCGCTGCCAGGGCGCGGTTGGAAACGTACGTCAGCCCCAGGCAAAGGGCCAGGTGGGCCAGCATGTTGGGAATGCCGAACGTCAGCCAGCCGAGGGCGTCGAGGACGAGGCTGTAGACGGCCAGCACTGCAAGCACCAGCAGCACCAGCCGGTACATCGTGAAACGGCCAAGGTAGGCGTCCAGGGCGGTGCCGGGGGCGGTCTGCTGCCGGGAGGTGGTGGAACTCATGTGAACAGCGCTCCTTCGAATGCCGCGGAATACTCCGCGCTGCCGTTGGAAAATACCTTGAGCCAGGAAAAGCGGAAGTGCTGTTCCAGGTCCGCGGCCGGAACCAGGAACAGGGCGGTGGCGAGGGCGTCCGCCTCCATGGCGCTGTCCGCCAGCGCCCACGTGGCCACGACAGTCCTGACCGGCGCCCCGGTGGTGCCGTCCAGGACGTGGTGGAGCCCGTCTCCCCAGGCCCGCCGGTTCGATGCCGAGGCGCAGAGCGCGCCCGATCCCAGCGGAACTGTTCCTATCGCCTTGGTGGCGTCATACGGATGCTCCAGGGCCACCTGCACCGGCTGCCGGCCGCCGTTCAGCAGGTCCCCGCTGGCATCAATGAAGAAGTCCGGAACCCCGTGGCTCCTCAGTTGCCCGGCGAGGAGGTCCACGAGCTGGCCTTTGCCGGCCGCTCCGATGTCCAGCACCACCGGAGCCGTGGTGGTCAGTGACGTGCCGTGCCATTCCAAAACGTCGTCCCACGCCGGCGGCGCGATGGCCGCTCCGTGCGGCCGGAGAGAGTACTGCGGATCGTAGCCCAGCTGCTCAAGGCTTTTGCCGATGAGTGGAGTCATGGCGCCGCCGCTGAGCGAATAGAGCTGACGGTAAAGGGCAGCGAGTCCGGAGGCCTCGGCCGGCAACCCGTACTGCCCGGGGGCCACCGACACCCGGGTGACCAGCGAGTCCGCCCGGAACCTGGACCACGTGGAGTCGTAGCGCTCCACTTCGGCCAACAGCCCGGCACGCAGCGCGGGGGCCACAGGGGCGGGCGTGGAAATTTCCCACCGGGTTCCGATTCCGTCAAACCCGAAGTTCTGCCAGCCCGGGTGCGGCATGCGCCCTCCTTTTGGCTCGGCGTCGTCGTGCAGGGATCCGGCGGGCCGCTAGAGTGCCTGCGTCTTGATCGCTTCGACAGCCTGGTTGAAGCCGCCGCTGGTCAGGGAGGAACCTGCCACCTTGGAGACCTTGATCTCATCCAGGCTCTTGCCCACCACCTGGTCGGCGATACCACCGGCGAACTGGCCCTGGAACTTACGGGTGTTGGGATTGGACGGGTGCTGGGTGATCTCCACCCCGGACACCGTGCCATTTGCCAGCGTCAGCTGAACGCCTACTGTCTCCGTGCCGTTGGGGGACGTGTAGTTGCCGTCTGCGCTGTAGGTCCCGTCCTTGTATTCCGCGGCGGAACCGGACCCGGTTGCGGATGACGGTGCCGACGAGGACTGCGTTTCCTGCGGTGCTTCCTGTGCGGCGGGCTGCTGGGCGGACGGCGCGCAGCCGGCCACCGTTCCTGCGAGTGACAGACCTGCCATGCCGGCGAATACGGTCTTGCGGATTGAAGGCTTCACTGTGGTCTCTTTTCGTGGTGCTGGCACTGACAGGGACAGGGTTGATATTTCAACATTTGAAGAGCTGAGTAAAGGCTAAGTGCCTTTCCTGTGAATTCCCCCTCTGTTTGCTGTGACGCTGAGGGGGCCCGGGTCCCCCTGCCGGATTCCGCGCCATGACGGGCTCCCCGGTAGGCTAGGAGTGTGACTCCCGAAGAACTCTCCCTCGCAATATCCGCCTGCCTGAAAGACGCCGTTGCCGCCGGTGACATTGCCCTTGACGAGGCGGCAATACCGGACTCCGTCCTGGTGGAGCGACCGAAGAACCGGGAGCACGGCGACTGGGCGACCAACATCGCCCTGCAGCTGGCCAAGAAGGCCGGCACCAACCCGCGCGAATTCGCCACGCTGCTCAGCTCGCGGCTCAAGGACATCAACGGCGTCGACGGCGTGGAAATCGCCGGTCCAGGCTTCCTTAACATCACCGTTGACGCTGCCGCAGCCGGTGCGCTTGCCAAGGCCATCGTCGAGGCCGGCAAGGAGTACGGCACCAACAGCGCGCTCGCCGGCCACACGGTGAACATGGAGTTTGTGTCCGCCAACCCCACCGGCCCGCTGCACATCGGCCACACCCGCTGGGCGGCCCTGGGCGACTCGATAGCCAGGGTGCTGCGCGCCTCGGGTGCCGACGTCACCGCCGAGTACTACATCAACGACGCCGGCTCCCAGATGAACGTGTTCGCCAACTCGGTGCTGGCCCGCCTGCACGGCCGAGACGTGCCTGAGGGCGGCTACCCGGGCGAATACATCCGCGACCTCGGCCACGAGGTCCTGACCCGGCACCCGGACATCCGCGAACTGACCGATGCCGCAGCACTGCCCGTGATCCGGGCCGCTGCCTACGAGGCGCAGCTCAAGGACATCAAGGACACCCTGGCGGACTTCGGCGTCTCCTTCGACGTGTTCTTCTCCGAGCAGGAACTGCACGACGCCGGTGCGATCGAAAGTGCCGTTGCCCGCCTTCGCGAGCAGGGCCACGTGTTCGACGACGGCGGTGCCGTCTGGCTCCGCACCACCGACTTCGGTGACGACAAGGACCGCGTCATGATCCGCGCGAACGGCGAGCCGACGTACTTCGCCGCCGACGCCGCCTACTACCTCTCCAAGAAGGACCGCGGCTACACCGAAAAGATCTACCTCCTGGGAGCCGACCACCACGGCTACATCAACCGGCTCAAGGCCATCGCGGCCGCGGCCGGGGACGACCCCGAGGTCAACATCGAGGTCCTGATCGGCCAGCTGGTCTCCGTCAACGGCGCCAAGCTCTCCAAGCGGGCGGGCAACATCATCGAGCTCAAGGACCTGATCTCGTGGCTGGGCACGGACGCGGTGCGCTACTCGCTGGCACGCTTCCCGGCTGATTCGCCGCTCACCCTGGACCCCGAGTTGCTCAAGAAGCACTCCAACGAGAACCCCGTATTCTACGTGCAGTACGCCCACGCACGCTCCCGCGGAGCCGCCCGCAACGCCGTGGCTGCCGGTGTGGACCGGAGCGCTTTCGATGCCTCCCTGCTGGACCACGCTACGGAAAACGAACTGCTCTCCTACCTCGGCAGCTACCCCTCGGTGGTGGCCAAGGCTGCCGAACTCCGCGAGCCGCACCGGGTGGCGCGCCACCTTGAGCTCATCGCCGGTGCGTACCACCGCTGGTACGACGCCTGCCGGATCGCGCCCATGGGCGACGAGTCGGTTACCGATACCAACCGCACCAGGCTCTGGCTCAACGACGCCACCAGCCAGGTGCTCGCCAACGGGCTCGAACTGCTGGGCGTCTCGGCGCCGGAACGGATGTGATCAGGTTGGAAAGCACCAACACCGCCTCGCCGCTGGCTCCGGAGTGGCTCGCCGTCCCCGCCGACCTCAACGCCCTCCATACTCCGGTGTGGGCCGGCGGGGTGGAACGGAACGCGGGCGGCGAACTTGCCATTGACGGCATCCCGGTCAGCAGCCTCAAGGAGCAGTTCGGAACGCCCCTGTTCGTCATGAGCGAATCGGACTTCCGCGCCCGTGCCCGCGCCTTCAAGGATGCCTTCGATGAGGCTTTCGCCGACATCTGCGGGGGAGTGGACGTCTACTACGCGGGCAAGTCCTTCCTCTGCACCGCAGTCGCGACGTGGGTGGCCGAAGAAGGGTTGCGGCTGGACACCTGTTCCGGCGGCGAGCTCGCGGTGGCGGCCCGCGCCGGCATCGACGGTGCCAGCCTTTCGCTGCACGGCAACAACAAGTCCGACGCCGAGATCAGCCGGGCGCTGGACATGGACCTCGGCCGCATCGTGGTGGACAGCCTGGACGAGCTGGAGCGTGTGGCCAAAATCGCCTCCGGCCACGGCGCCAAAGCCAAGGTCATGCTGCGGCTGACGCCCGGCGTGCACGCCCACACCCACGAGTTCATCGCCACCGCCCACGAGGACCAGAAGTTCGGCCTCTCCATGGCCGGGGATTCCACCGACGAGGCAGGCCTGTCGGCCGCAGAAGAAGCCGTCGCCGCGGCAACGTCGTATGACAGCGTGGAACTGCTGGGCCTGCACTGCCACATCGGCTCGCAGATCTTCGAGCCGGACGGCTTTGCCCTCGCCGCGCAGAAGCTGCTGACGTTCCTGGCCGCAATGCAGGCGAAGTACTCCATCACCCTGCCCGAGCTCGACCTCGGCGGCGGGTACGGCATCGCCTACACCCCGGTGGACACGCCCCGCCCGGCAGCCGACATCGCGCAGGCGATGGCCGCCGTCGTCCGTTCCAAGTGCGCCGAACTGGGGATCACCGCACCCCGGATTTCCATCGAGCCCGGGCGTGCGATCGTCGGCAGCAGCACCTTCACGCTGTACGAGGTGGGCACGCTGAAAACCGTCCGCGTTGATGCCCCGGCCGCCGGCGACGGCGGAACTGGTGAAAATACGGCTGAAAACGTTACGCACCCGCGCCGCTATGTTTCAGTGGACGGCGGCATGAGCGACAACGCCCGTCCGGTGCTGTACGACGCGGATTATTCGGCCATTCTCGCCTCGCGGACCTCCGCGGCGGCCCCGCAGCTGTCCCGCGTAGTGGGCAAACATTGCGAGAGCGGAGACATAGTTGTTAGAGATGTATATCTGCCCGAGGACGTGGCAGCCGGTGATCTGCTCGCTGTACCGGGGACCGGCGCCTACTGCTGGGCCCTGTCAAGCAACTACAACTATCTGGCCCGGCCGGGCGTTGTCGCTGTGCGCGACGGATCTCCCCGGCTGATTGTCCGCGGGGAAACCGAAGAAGATCTGCTGAACCGCGACATGGGAGCCTGAATGACCGAATTGCGAACCCTGAAAGTGGCCCTGCTGGGCTGTGGCAACGTCGGGGCTCAGGTGGCGCGGATTCTGATTGACGACGCCGGTACCCTGGCGCCGCGCACCGGCGCCCGCCTGGAACTGGCCGGCATCGCCGTGCGGAACCTCGACGCGGAACGCGAGGTCGATCTCCCTCGCGACCTGTTCACCACCGACGGTGAAACCCTGGTCAAGGACGCCGACCTCGTGATCGAGCTGATGGGCGGCATCGAGCCTGCCCGCTCGCTGATCCTGTCCGCCATCCAGAACGGCGCCAGCGTCGTCACCGGCAACAAGGCCCTGCTGGCAGCCGACGGCCCGGCACTCTACGAAGAGGCGGACAAGGCCGGCGTCGAGCTGTCCTACGAAGCCGCCGTGGCAGGGGCCATCCCCATCCTGCGGCCCATCCGCGACAGCCTGTCCGGTGACCGCATCACCCGCGTGCTGGGCATCGTCAACGGCACCACCAACTTCATCCTGGACCAGATGGACTCCACCGGCGCGCAATTCGCCGACGCACTCGCCGAGGCACAGCGGCTCGGTTACGCCGAAGCTGATCCGACGGCCGACGTCGAGGGCCACGACGCCGCCGCCAAGGCCGCCATCCTGGCGTCCCTGTCCTTCCACACCCGCTTCGACCTGGAGAACGTCTACTGCGAGGGCATCACCCGCGTCAGCGCCGCCGACATCGCCGCCGCGAAGGACGCCGGCTTCGTCATCAAGCTGCTGGCCATCGCGGAAAAGCTCGCCGCCACCGGCACGGAAACAGGGGGCAACGAGGGCGTCTCCGTGCGTGTCCATCCCACGCTGCTTCCGCGCGAACACCCGCTCGCAGCCGTCCGCGGTGCATTCAACGCCGTCTTCGTCGAGGCCGAGAACGCCGGCGAGCTGATGTTCTACGGCCAGGGCGCCGGGGGAACCCCGACGGCGTCTGCCGTGCTGGGTGACCTCGTGTCCGCGGCCCGCCGCATTGTCCTGGGCGGACCGGGACGCATCGAGTCCACCACCGGCCACGTTCCGGCGCTGCCCATCGATGCCGCGACCACCAGCTATTACATCGGCCTGGACGTTGCCGACCAGCCCGGCGTGCTGGCGAAGATCGCCCAGCTGTTCGCCGAGCACGGCGTCTCGATCGAACTCATGCGCCAGACCATCCACCGCGATGCCGACTCCAACGTGGAATCGGCCGAGCTGCGGATCGTTACGCACCGCGCAAGCGAGGCTGCACTGGCAGCAACCGTCGAGGCCGTGAAGGGCCTGGACGTGATCAATTCAGTTACATCCGTACTGCGGGTAGAAGGAGCTTAAGTGGCTCACCAATGGCGCGGTGTCATCCGCGAATACGCTGACCGTTTGCCCGTAACCGAGGCAACCCGGGTCATCACCCTCGGCGAGGGCGGCACGCCCCTGGTCTACGCCCAAAAGCTCTCGGAGCTGACGGGCTCGGAGGTCTACCTCAAGGTCGAGGGCATGAACCCCACCGGCTCCTTCAAGGACCGCGGCATGACCATGGCCATGACGGCGGCTGTGGAGGCCGGTGCCAAGGCCGTGGTGTGCGCCTCCACCGGAAACACGTCCGCCTCGGCTGCGGCATACGCAACCGCCGCGGGGCTGACCTGTGCCGTGCTGGTGCCCGAAGGCAAGATCTCCATGGGCAAGCTGAGCCAGGCCATTGCCCACGGTGCCACGCTCCTGCAGGTCGACGGCAACTTCGACAACTGCCTGGACATCGCCCGCAAGCTGGGCGAGTCCTACCCGGTCTTCCTCGTGAACTCCGTGAACCCTGCCCGCATCCAGGGCCAGAAGACCGGCGCCTTCGAGATCGTCGACGCCCTGGGCGATGCCCCGGACATCCACGTGCTTCCTGTCGGCAACGCCGGAAACATCACGGCCTACTGGAAGGGGTACAAGGAGTACGCTGCCCCCTTCGAGTCCGAAACCGCCGGCACGCTGGCTCCCGTCTCCACCAAGACACCTGCCATGTGGGGCTTCCAGGCCGCCGGCGCCGCGCCGTTCGTCGCCGGCCACCCGATCACGGAACCGGACACCATCGCCACCGCCATCCGGATCGGCAACCCGGCCTCCTGGGACGGTGCCATCGCCGCCCGTGACGAATCCGGCGGGTTCATCGATTCCGTCACTGACGAGGAGATCCTCGCCGCACACCGCTGGCTGTCCTCCCGCGAGGGCGTCTTCGTGGAGCCCGGCTCTGCCGCCGGCGTCGCAGGCCTGCTCAAGAAGCACGCCGCAGGCGAGGTGCCCGCCGGCAAGACCATCGCCATCACCGTCACCGGCCACGGCCTCAAGGACCCGCAGTGGGCCCTCCGCAGCGAGGACGGCAGCGATGTGCAGCCCGTCAAGGTGCCGAACGACGTCGTGACCGTTGCTGCAGAACTGGGACTGGAAGACTAATAACCGTGGAAACCATGCTGCCGCAGACCGCCCAGCTGCCCGCCATCCAGGCCGGGCAGCAGGTGACGGTCCGCGTTCCGGCCACCAGCGCCAACCTCGGTCCCGGCTACGACAGCCTTGGACTGGCCCTCACGCTGCACGACACCCTCACCGTGGAAAGCCTGGACAGCGGTGAGCTGATCTTCGAACTCAGCGGTGAGGGGGCCGATTCCCTTCCGCGCGACGCCAGCCACCTGGTGGTCCGGGCGATGAACGCCGCCTTCGCGCGGCTGGGTTACCGGCACACCGGCCTGAAGATCACGGCAGAAAACGTCGTTCCGCACGGCCGTGGCCTGGGTTCGTCGGCATCCGCCGTGGTGGCAGCCGTGACGGCAGCCAACGCCCTTCTGCCGGCGGGGGAGCAGCAGGACAGGAACTGGATCCTGCAGCTGACCAGCGAGATGGAAGGCCACCCGGACAACGTCGCTCCGGCGATCTACGGCGGACTGGCGCTGTCGTGGCAGGACAGTGACCAGTACAGCACCACGTGCGCCACTGTCGACGCTGCCGTTATCCCGGTCGTGGCTGTTCCGGACTACGAACTCTCCACCGAGGCCGCCCGCGCCCTGCTGCCTGCGTCCATTGGCCATCACGCCGCGGCGATGAACTCCGGCCGCGCGGCGCTGCTGATCCATGCCCTCACCCAGAAGCCTGAATTCCTGCTCGCCGGGACCGAGGACTTCCTGCACCAGAGCTACCGTGCCGAGGCCATGCGGCCCAGCGCCAGCCTCATCAAGGCCCTGCGCGGAGCCGGCCACGCCGCCGTTGTCTCCGGTGCAGGACCCACGGTCATGGTCGTGGCAAATGGCGAGGCGGAAGCCGCCACAGTCCTGGAATTCATTGCCGCGTTCTCCGAGGCAAATACGCCGGATATCAACTGGCGTGTGATGAAGCTGGCAGTGGACGTTGAAGGTGCTAAAGTGGGAGTGCACCGGCGGTAACACCGCATGCAGTCTCCGCAGTCTCTACCGCATTTAGTGAATACCGCATTTACATTGATGCAGCCAGACGGCGATTCTGCAGTCGAGAGGGCCCTGCAGCCAAGAGACCGTGCAGTCAACGACCCCCAGGATGGCCTTTATCGGTCATCGGGTCAGAATCTGCTTCGATCTGCTGCTGCTGCTTCGATCTCTTATTGCGCGACTTCCTTCGGCGCCACCTGCTTGGCCTGGCCAGGAACCTACAGAGTGTTTGTGTTCCCTGAACCGCCAGTCCGCCGTCCCGCCAGCTATGCGGGGCGATTGAAGGTGATCAGTATCCGGCCCTGCTGGCCGAACTCCAACCGGCAAGGCCGACATCCCGGCTGCAGATCTGAACTGCAGCCCAGATCCAATCATCGCGTCCAGCTCACAGTCTGGACGCCGTCGAGGGGGAAGGATCCTTCGTGACCGAAACCACTGAGCTGTCACCAGCTGTGGACACTCCATCTTCTGCTTCCGGATCGTTGACGGAAGCACCCGCCAAGAGCAGCGGCCTTGCCGGCCTCAAGCTCGCCCAGTTGCAGGCCCTCGCCAGCCAGCTTGGCATCTCCGGCGGATCCCGCATGCGCAAGGGCGACCTGGTGGCGGCCATTTCCGCGCACCGTGCAGGTACGTCCGCCCCCGCCACCAAGGCACCGGCGCGGGCCGCAGCCAAGGGTGCTGAAGCCGCTCCGGCAGCTCCGGCCCCGGAAGCCGCTGCAGCAGCTGTGGCTCCGGAAGCCGCTGCGGCAGCCGAGGCGCCGGCCCAGGAAACCCGTGCGCGTGGCCGTGGCCGCAGCCGCCGGGCAGTGAGCGACGGCATCGTCGCCACACCCGCTGCGGAAGCCGCAGCACAGGCTGCTGCTGAGGCACCGGCAGCTGCTCCGGCCGCCGAAGCACGGCCCGCTGAAGCACCGGCTGCTGCCGAGGCACCCGTTGCCGCCCCGGCCGCTGAAGGCGCCGTCGCCGCCGAGGCAGAAGGTGCAGAACGCCGCCAGCCCCGGACCCGCAACCGCCGCCGCGGCGAAGCCGCCGCAGCTGCGCCCGCCGAGGCACCGGCCGCTCCTGCCGAAGCTGCTCCCGAAGCCCGTGGTGTTGAGGCCCGTGGCGGCGAAGCCCGCGGTGCCGAGGCCCGCGAGCAGGCCCCGGAAGGTGAAGCCGGCCAGCGCGAACGCCGGGAGACCCGCGGCCGCGGAGGCCGTGACGCCGGCGAGGCAGGCGGACGCGACAACCGCCGTGACGATAGCCGCGAGGGCGACGAAGACGGCGGCAGCCGCCGCAACCGGCGCAACCGCCGTGACCGGAACGACCGCAACGAACGGTCCGACAGCCGCGACGGCGGCCGCAACGACCGGTTCCGCGACCGCAACGACCGCCGCCGCGGACGCAGCCAGGGTCCCGACGTCGACGACGTTGAAATCACCGACGACGACGTCCTGCTGCCGGTGGCCGGCATCCTGGACGTCCTCGAGAACTACGCGTTCATCCGTACGTCCGGCTACCTCCCGGGCCCGAACGACGTCTATGTCTCCCTGGCCCAGGTCAAGAAGTACAACCTGCGCAAGGGCGACGCCGTGGTTGGCGCCATCCGTGCGCCGCGCGACGGCGAGGACCGCGGCCAGCAGTCCGCCCGCCAGAAGTTCAACGCACTGGTCCGCGTCACCTCGGTGAACGGCAAGACCGCCGAGGACCTCAAGGACCGCGTGGAGTTCGCCAAGCTGGTCCCGCTGTACCCGTCCGAGCGCCTGCGCCTCGAGACCGACCCCAAGAAGATCGGCCCCCGCGTCATCGACCTCGTGGCCCCGATCGGCAAGGGCCAGCGTGGCCTGATCGTCTCCCCGCCCAAGGCCGGCAAGACGCTCATCCTGCAGTCCATCGCCAACGCGATCACCACCAACAACCCTGAGGTCCACCTCATGATGGTGCTGGTTGACGAACGCCCCGAAGAAGTCACGGACATGCAGCGCACCGTCAAGGGCGAGGTCATTGCCTCCACCTTCGACCGTCCCGCCGACGACCACACCACCGTGGCCGAACTCTCCATCGAACGCGCCAAGCGCCTCGTGGAGATGGGCATGGACGTCGTGGTGCTCCTGGACTCCATGACCCGCCTGGGCCGCGCCTACAACCTGGCAGCACCGGCCTCCGGCCGCATCCTGTCCGGTGGTGTGGACTCCGCAGCGCTGTACCCGCCCAAGCGGTTCTTCGGCGCTGCCCGCAACATCGAAAACGGCGGCTCGCTGACCATCCTGGCAACGGCCCTCGTGGAAACCGGATCCAAGATGGACGAGGTCATTTTCGAAGAGTTCAAGGGCACCGGCAACATGGAGCTCCGCCTGTCCCGCCAGCTGGCAGACAAGCGCATCTTCCCCGCCGTGGACGTCAACGCCTCCGGCACGCGCCGCGAAGAGAACCTGCTCTCGGCCGAAGAGGTCAAGATCATGTGGAAGCTGCGCCGCGTACTCTCCGGCCTTGAGACCCAGCAGAGCCTGGAACTCCTGACCAACAAGATCCGCGAAACCCAGAGCAACGTCGAGTTCCTCATGCAGGTTCAGAAGACGACGCTTGGTGCGAAGTCGGATAACGACAAGTAGCGTCGCGTAACCGCTGGTTTCTGGCGGTTCCGCGCGCTGGCGCCGCACGGATTTTTCCGCCCCCGCCCCTACGCTGGGAGGCTTGCGATCTTCGATCGCGAGCCTCCCAGCTCCGGCAGGCCCGATGCCACTCCCGGGGCGGAAAAAATCCGTGCGGCTTCGTCGTTAACTCGCCACCCGCGGTCCATCACTAGACTTGGTTACAAGTCGAAAGAGGTTTTGAAAATGTTTGAGTCCGTACAGGGCCTGTTGGATGAGCATGATTCCATCCAGGCGCAGTTGGGGGATCCGGCTGTTTATGCTGACCAGAAGCTCGCCCGGAAGCTGGGGCGGCGGTCTGCACAGCTGAATGGCATTGTGGAGGCCTACCACAAGTGGGAAGGTCTCCGGGATGACCTTGCGGCTGCCAAGGAGATGGCTGCCGAGGACCCTGAGTTTGCTGCCGAGGTGCCTGAACTGGAGGAAGCCCTGGAGACGGCTGCGGCGCGGCTGCGGCGGCTGCTGATTCCGCGGGACCCGGACGATGCACGCAACGTGATCCTCGAGGTCAAGGGCGGCGAAGGCGGCGACGAGGCTGCCCTGTTCGCCGGCGACCTGCTGCGTATGTACACCCGCTACGCGGAGTCCCGGGGCTGGAAGACCGAGATCATCTCGGCCACCGAGTCCGACCTCGGCGGCTTCAAGGACGTCCAGGTGGCCGTCAAGGGCAGCTCCAATGATCCGGCCGAAGGCGTTTACGCACGGCTCAAGTTCGAGGGCGGTGTGCACCGTGTCCAGCGTGTGCCCGTGACTGAATCGCAGGGCCGCATCCACACGTCGGCCGCCGGCGTCCTGGTCCTGCCCGAGGTGGATGAGCCCGAAGAGCTCGAAATCAACCAGAACGACCTCAAGATTGACGTGTACCGTTCCTCGGGGCCTGGCGGCCAGTCCGTCAACACCACCGACTCCGCGGTCCGCATCACGCACCTCCCCACCGGAATCGTCGTGGCCATGCAGAACGAGAAGTCCCAGCTGCAGAACCGTGAAGCAGGCATGCGCGTCCTCCGCGCCCGTATCCTGGCCCACCAGCAGGAGCAGATCGACGCCGCCAACTCCGAGCAGCGGAAGTCCCAGATCCGCACCATGGACCGGTCCGAGCGCATCCGCACGTACAACTACCCGGAGAACCGGATCGCCGACCACCGCACCGGCTACAAGGCTTACAACCTTGACCAGGTCATGAACGGCGACCTCGAACCGGTCATCCAGTCCGCCATCGAGATGGACGAGCAGGCGCGGCTGGACGCCATCGGCGACTAGGAGCCCCCGGATACATGACGTCGGAGCACACTCCGGAGCCGGCTGAGCACAGCCAGCCTGCGCAGTCCCTGGCTGCCGCGGTCCGTGAGGCAACGGAACGCCTTACCGAGGCCGGTGTCCCCAGCCCCCGGGTGGATGCCGAACTCCTGGCGGACCACCTGCTGGGGGTTGGGTTGGGCCGGCTGCGGGCCATGTTGCTCGGCGATGCTCCCGCCCCGGCCGGCTACGCCGAACTCGTTGCCGAGCGGGCCACGCGCGTTCCGCTCCAGCACATCACCGGCGTCGCCCACTTCCGCTACCTTCAGCTCGCGGTGGGTCCCGGCGTCTTCATTCCCCGCCCGGAGACGGAAGCTGTGGTGCAGCTGGTCATCGACCGGCTGCGGGCACTGGAACGTGCCGGTGTGGTCCGCCCGAAGGTGGTGGACCTGGGAACCGGCTCCGGTGCGATTGCCGGTTCAATCGCGCACGAGGTGCCCGAGGCCGAGGTCTTCGCGGTGGAGTTCAGCGAATTCGCGCACGCCTGGGCGGCGAAGAACCTCCGCCCGCTCGGGGTCACCCTGCTGCTGGGGGACCTGCGAAACGCCCTGCCGGAACTCAACGGAACGTTCGACGTCGTGGTTTCCAACCCGCCGTACATTCCCGCCGAAGCGATCCCCAACGAACCGGAGGTGGCGCTCCATGACCCGCCGGAAGCGCTTTACGGCGGGGGAGCGGACGGTATGGAACTGCCGACGGCGGCGGCCGCCTCGGCGGCCCGCCTCCTGGTTCCCGGCGGCTACTTCGTGATGGAACACGCCGAGGTCCAGGCTGGCTGGATATCGACGATGCTGAACCGGACCGGGCTGTGGACCGACGTCACCACGCACTTTGACCTGAATGGCAAGGAACGTGCCACCAGCGCCGTCCTTGCTTTTCCGCCCGCGGAGTAATGAAAGAATGAGGCAGTGACCACTACGTACAACTGCACGGCCGACGACGAGCGGACCGCCGGTATCGCGCACGCACGGCGGGCGATCCTCGAGAAGAAATGCGTTGTCCTTCCCACGGACACCGTCTACGGAATTGCGGCCGACGCCTTTTCCCCGCAGGCGGTCACCATGCTGCTGGTTTCCAAGGGCCGCGGCCGGAACATGCCGCCACCGGTCCTGATTCCGCGGCTGAATGCGCTCGACGGGCTGGCCACCGACGTGTACCCGGATGCCCGCCAGTTGGCCGAGGCTTTTTGGCCCGGCGGACTGACCCTGATCTTCCATGCCCAGCCGTCGCTCGACTGGGACCTGGGCGAAACCAAGGGCACCGTTGCCCTTCGCATTCCGGACGATGAGGTGGCCATCGACCTGCTGACCGTCACCGGCCCCCTCGCCGTATCCTCGGCGAACCGGACGGGCCAGGCACCGGCACAGACAGCCTTTGAAGCACGTACCCAGCTCGCGGAGTCTGTCGAGGTGTACCTTGAGGCCGGCTTCCGCCCGGTCGAGGGAACGGACGCCACGCCGTCCACCATCGTGGATGCCACATCCCTGCCGCTGCGCGTGGTCCGGGAGGGGGCCATCAGCCTGGAACGGCTGCGCGAGGTGGTTCCCGGAATTCTCGATATCAACGGCAATGCAGCCGACGAGCCCGACGTGACGGTAATCGAGACTCAGGCCGTACCAGAAGCTGTGCAGGCCGACGCCGGCGAAAAGCCCGCAAGCGCCGAATGACGCTGCAGAGGCAACCCATACCGGTCCTCGGCGTGGATGCCACGCCCCTGGACGTCGAAGGACTGACCGCAGTCCTCAACGGATACCTGGCTGACGGCGCCACCAGGACCGTCGTCGGACACAATCTCCACAGCGTGACGCTGTTCCACTCCGAGCCGCAGTTCCGGAAGTTCTACGAGAACAGCGACGTTGTCCTTCTGGACGGCGCACCTGTCCTGTGGCTATGGGGGAGGGGCCGGCAAAAGGGTGGCAATGAAAAGCCAGGCTCCGGGACTCCAGGCTCGAAGACAACGCCCGTCATGGACTACCGGCTCGGTTCGACAGACTGGATTCCTGCCCTGGGCCGGCTGGACGGCCTCCACCGCATCGCCGTCATCGGCGCCGGGGCGGCCGCGAACGCCAAGGCCGTCGCGAAGCTGCGGGCCATCGTCCCGGGTGCCACGGTCTCCGGAATGCCGGGGGAGGACTGGAACCCGGAGCTGGAAGAGAAGGCTGCCGCGTGGCTTGCGGAACTCCAGCCGCAGCTGGTGCTGATCGGCCTCGGCATGCCGCTGCAGGAAGAGGTGCTGTGGCGCCGCCTGCCGGCGCTGCCGCCCGCAATCTACTGCGCGGTCGGGGGAGCGATTGAACAGATCGCCGGGATCCAGAAGCTGGCGCCCCGCTGGCTGGGCCGGCTGGGGCTGGAGTGGGCCTGGCGGCTGCTGCTGCATCCGCGCCGCGTGGCATACCGCGTGTTCGGCGAGCCGTGGGTCCTGCTGGCTCTCCTGGTGCGGCGCTGGCTGCGCGGGCAAGCCTAAGGAGACAGGACTGACGGGGCAGCCCCGGCGGGGCACCCCGCCCCGGATTAAAAGTTCTGGTCCTTCAGCGGTGCAAACCCCTTGCCCCGGAGCCCTGTGGAGAAGGCCCGGAACCAGTCCGCCAGTCCACGGAGATCGCCCCTGCGGAGGAAGTAGCCCAGGTAGCCGCCCACATCTGCCACCAGGGACTTGACCCGGAAGTGGCGGCGGATCAGGTACCCGCGGTTGCGGTAGTAGTAATAGCGCTTGAAGGCGCTCTCCGGGACGATAACGTGCCAGCGGGCGCCAAACACGTGCTTTGTTTCCGAAAACGCGTGCGGGTGCATGATCGCGGCCGTGGTGACAGTGCCGAACCGGATGCCGGCCTTGCGCAGCCGGATGGTGAAGTCCACCTCGTCGCCGCGGATGAAAAGCCGCATGTCCGGCAGGCCCACCTTGAAGAAGACGTCCGAGCGGATGAGCGCGCCGTTGAAGAAGTGCCCGTCGTGGGGCAGGAAGCCGACCTTCTCCAATGCGGCCCGGTCATGGGTGACCTTGCCGTCCAGGCGGAAGAAGAAGGAGAGCTGGTCGGGGTGGCCCGGGGCCACCACCAGGGGAACCACAGCCTCCAGGTCGCGCGCCTCCGCTTCGCGGATCAGCGTGGCCAGGCAGTCGGCGTCCGCCGGCTCGGCGTCGTCGTCCATCATCCAGACCCAGTCCGCGCCGCTGGCGACGGCCTTCAGGGCCGCGAGGGAGAAGCCTCCGGCGCCGCCAAGGTTGGCCTCGGAGCGGACGTAGTCCACGTTCGCATGCTGTGCCGCCACGTCCCTGGCAGGCTTCGTTCCGCTGTCAACGAGGCAGATGGTGGACACCGGGGCGGTCTGGCCATTGATGGCCTTCAGCAGGACTGCGAGCTCATCGGGGCGGTCAAACGTCACGGCGGCAACTGCGACCGACACTGGCATTGCGGGGATCCTTTCAGCACAGCCGTCGGCAAGTTTCCCGCCGGCATGAGGCCGTGTGACGCGAAGCGATGTACCCGTTGGCGTTAGTATCTTGACTAGAGTCCACTGTAATACAGCCCCGTCAGGCACTATGCACTGCCTGTCTGTGCGCATGGCGACGGAGAAGTTTCATTTATTGCTCAGATCCATACCTATCGAGCCCGCACGGTCCGCCCGGCCTGACCCCGAATCCGTATCCGTATAATCTGGTGGCCGCGCCATGATCATGTACCTGTCCATGATGCTCACAGCGGCGGTCGTCTCCTACGGGGCAACGTGGGGCGCGCGCCTGATCGGCAACCGGCTTGAGCTGTTCGCCCCGATCCGCAGCCGGGACATGCATTCAAGCCCGGTGTCGCGGCTCGGCGGGCTGGGTATCTTCGCGGGCGTCCTGGTGGCGCTGGCAGTGGCCAGCCAGTCCTTCTTCGTTAAGGACATCTTCCGGAACAACGGCGCTCCATGGGGCGTGCTGGCCGGCGCTGCCGTCATCGTGCTGGTGGGGGTGGCGGACGACCTTCTGGACCTCCGCTGGTGGATCAAGCTGATCGGGCAGGCTTTGGCCGCGCTCGTGGTGGCGGTCTGGGGCGTGCGCATGGCCATTATCCCGTTCGTTCCGGAGCCGATCCGCTTCGACTCGGACCCGGTAAACATCGCCCTCACCACCATCCTCATCGTGGTCACGATGAACGCGTTCAACTTCATTGACGGGCTGGACGGGCTGGCCGCCGGGGTGGCCATTATTGGCGGCTCCGCGTTCTTCCTGACCGCCTACTGGGTCCACCGGAACGCGCCCATCCTGGACCGTTCGGACCTCGCCACGCTGCTGACGGCAGTCCTCGTTGGCAGCTGCCTTGGCTTCCTGCCGCACAACTGGTTTCCGTCAAAGATCTTCATGGGCGATTCCGGCGCCATGCTGATAGGGCTGCTGATGGCGTCCGCCGGTGTGGTCTCAACGGGCCAGATCACCTCAGGCCTCTATGACCGGGTGAACGGTATCCCCACGATTGTCCCCATCCTGCTGCCGTTTGCTGTCCTGTTCCTGCCGCTGCTGGATCTTTGCCTCGCGGTGGTGCGCCGCACCGCCGTCGGCCGTTCACCCTGGTCAGCGGACCGCGGGCACTTGCACCACAAGCTGATGGACATCGGGTACTCCCACCGCACCGCGGTGATGCTGCTTTACCTGTGGGCGGCTGTGCTCTCTTTCGGCGGCCTCGCGTTCGCCGTCTACCCCTGGCAGGTGGTGCTCGCGGTGGTCATCGCTGCCACGCTGGTCATGGGACTTGTCACGGCATGGCCTTATCTAAGCCGCCGGGGCGAGAACAGCGGGGTGGGGCCAACACCGCAGTAGGGCCGCTTTTCGGAAAATTTCTATCTCATGTAGAATTCAGGTGCAGGCATTTCCTGCACCACTCCACCCTGCCCCGAAGATTGGGTTCGCATGACCTCCAACGCCGAGCCCGGACCTGCGTCCGGCAAAGGAACCGTTGGCGTCTCCGGGCCCACGCGGTCCCTCTGGCTGGGGCTGCTGGGACTCAGTTCCGCAGTCGCGGGCAGCGCCCTGGTCATCACCGGCGTGGTCGCTGCCATGCTGGATGGCTGGACCGGTGCTGTCTCCAGCGGTCTTGGTGGATTGCTGGTGGTTGTGTTCTTTGCAATCAGCCTGCTCATCGGACACTTTGTGGGGCGCAACAACCCCTCAGGCGCCATCGGACTGTTCGTGGCGACATACTTCGTCAAGGTCATCGGGTTCGCCGTGGTTCTTTTCGCCATCGGTGCCCCCGGCTGGCTGCACGGCCGCTGGTTCGTGCTTGGCGCCGTCGTGGCAGTAGTCACCTGGCAGGCAGCCGAGATCTATGGCTTTAGCAAGGCCCGGCTGCAGATCTACAACGACCCTGAACCTGACAAGGGGAGCACCGATGAATAAGCGCAATCCCCGTGGCAAAAACGGGTCCCAAACACCCGATCCGGCACCGGCTTCTGCCGCTGCATCCAACGAAAATTCCGACGGCGGCTACAACGCTGGCATCGCCGTCTTCAGCTACATAATTGGCGGAATCATCGTCTGGAGTTTGATAGGGTGGGGACTGGATTATCTGTGGGGAACCCGCTGGATTGTGCTCGCTGGTGCTCTTCTTGGAGCAGCGGGAGGGTTCTATCTGTCCCATATGCACGGCCTCACCAGTTCGAAAGATTCAGCTGGCGGGAAAAGTGCCGCCAGCGGCCCGTCCGAGGACGGGAACAGTAATGCCAAATAACTTCACGAGGGGGAGGGCAAGCATGACGCGCGCCGGAACCCGACCAACGCCCAACGATGGACACTGCAGAGAGGAAACGCGTTGATCGCGCTTGCGCTCCCGGCCCAAAATTCAGGAGGCTTCACGCCTCCCGGAATTGAAGAAATGCACCTGCCGGCAATCCTGCCGTGGGGTGCCGCAGACGGATTCTCGAAGCAGATGCTGCTGGTAGTGCTGTCCGTTGTCATTATCGCAACATTCTTCGTTGCCGCTGCGCGGAAGCAGCAGCTCGTTCCCGGCAAGCTGCAGTTTGCAGGTGAGGCCGCTTACGGCTTCGTCCGTAACAGCATCGCCAAGGACATCATCGGCGGCAAGGACTTCATCAAGTACGTCCCCCTGCTGTTCAGCCTGTTCTTCTTCATCCTGGTGAACAACATCTACGGCGCCATTCCCGTCCTGCAGCTTCCGAGCTTCTCGCACGTCGGCGGAGCCTACGTGCTGGCCGGCATCGTCTACTTCACCTGGATCGGCATCGGCCTTAAGAAGAACGGCCTGAAGTACTTCAAGCTGGCCACCGTGCCCTCGGGTGTCCCGTGGTACATCCTGCCGATCGTTGTACCGATCGAGATCATCTCCAACTTCCTGGTCCGCCCGGTCACCCACAGCCTCCGTCTCTTCGCGACGATGCTCGCCGGCCACCTGATCGTCATGCTCGCCGGATCCGGCATCGAGTTCCTCGTCATGCAGGAGAACGTCCTCCTGAAGGGAACGTCGGTCCTGGTGCTTGTCGGCGCAATCGCCATGTACATGCTCGAGGCCCTGATCATGGCCCTGCAGGCTTACGTGTTCACGCTGCTGACGGCGATCTACATCGAAGGTGCCCTGCACGCGGACAGCCACTAAGGCCCCACAAACTTCCCTCACGGGATGAAGCAAACCAAACAACCTGCCACACGGGTGGCATCTTGAAAGGAATAAAATGGAAGGCAATCTCAACCTCGTAGGTTACGGTCTGTCCGCAATCGGCGGTGGTATCGGTGTTGGTCTCGTGTTCGCCGCTTACATCAACGGTGTGGCACGTCAGCCGGAAGCTCAGCGTGTGCTGCAGCCGATCGCGTTCCTGGGCCTGGCCCTGACTGAAGCTCTCGCCATCCTCGGTCTGGTCTTCGCTTTCGTTCTCTAGTCCCGCTAGAGCCAAGCGAATCCAGAACCTAGTAGATAAGGACGGGTGAATTATGAATCCTATGATCATCTCAGCCGCCACCGAAGGTGCGAACCCGCTCGTGCCCAACGTCTGGGAAATGGGCGTTGTTCTCGTCGGCTTTGCCGTCCTCCTGTTCATCGTGGTCAAGTTCGTTGTCCCGATGTTCGAGAAGACGTTCGCAGAGCGCGCCGAGGCCATCGAGGGTGGCATCGCCAAGGCCGAGCAGGCCCAGGCCGAAGCTTCTGCTGCACTCGAAGAGTACAAGCAGCAGCTCACTGATGCCCGTGCGGAAGCCAACCGCATCCGCGAGGAAGCACGCGCCGAAGGCGCCCAGATCCTGGCGGAACTGAAGGAGAAGGCTGCAGCCGAGTCTGCGCGGATCACCGCCCAGGCACATGTGCAGATCGAATCCGAGCGCCAGGCGGCCGTCGCGTCCCTGCGCTCTGAGGTTGGCACCCTTGCCACCACGCTTGCAGGCCGCATCGTGGGGGAGACCCTCGAGGACGACGCACGTGCAGCACGTGTTGTTGACCGCTTCCTGGCCGATCTGGAGACCCAGAACGCAGGTGTAGCTAAGTAATGGCAGGTGTATCGAGCGAATCGCTGACCAAGGCGCTGACCGAGCTGGAGCCAAAGCTTCCGTTTGCATCGCTGCAGTTGGCAAAGGAACTTTTCGGGATCCTGGGAGCGGTAGACAGCTCGGCTGGCTTGCGCCGCGCCCTGACTGACCCCTCCCGCAGCGGTGAGGAAAAGTCGGCGTTGATCAAGCAGCTCTTCAGCGGAAAAGCTTCCGCTGAGGCCGTGGACATCGCAGCCGGTCTGGCCAGCTCACGCTGGGCATCGGCGCGAGACATCGGCGATGCACTCGAGACGCTTGCCGCAACGGTGGTCATCGCCGTTGCTGAAAACAAGTCGGCCGTTTCTGCCTCCGGAATCACCGGCCTGGAAGCGCTGGAGAACGATCTGTTCTCCTTCAACCAGGCCGTGGCTGCCAGCCACGAGGTGCAGCGTGCCCTGTCTGAACCGCAGGCCAGCGCCGCAGCGAAGACTGCGCTGGCCGAAAGGCTCGTTCCTTCCGCAAGCGAGGAAGCGAAGGTCCTCATCGGACAGGCTGTGACGCAGCCCCGCGGCATCAAGGCAACCAGGCTCGTGAGCCGTTTCGCCGAGCTCGCCGCTAAGCGCCAGCAGCGCTGGATTGCGACGGTCAGCGTTACGCGTCCCCTGACGGAGACGCAGGCAAGCCGTCTGCAGCAGGGACTGAACTCCCTCTACGGACGCGAGCTGAAGGTCAACTTCAAGGTTGATCCCACGCTGATCGGCGGCATCCGGGTGCAGGTGGGGGACGAAGTGCTTGACGCTTCGGTCATCACCCGCCTGAATGAGCTCCAGCGCCAGCTGGCCGGCTAGCCGGACAAGCACAACACAACTGATAGAAACCCCGGTCATCGTGAGCAACGATGATCACGAATACAGGAGAGCAGGGACTGCAGATGGCCGAATTGACCATCAACGCCGACGACGTCCGTAATGCGTTGAACGAATTCGCGGCGTCCTACGAACCCGGCAACGCAGAGCGCGTAGAGGTCGGCCGTGTGACCACCGCAAGCGACGGCATCGCCCGTGTTGAGGGTCTTCCCTCGGTCATGGCGAACGAGCTGCTTCGCTTTGAAGACGGTACCCTGGGCCTCGCCCAGAACCTCGACGTGCGCGAAATCGGTGTCATCATCCTCGGTGACTTCAACGGCATCGAAGAGGGCCAGGAAGTGCACCGCACCGGACAGGTTCTGTCCGTTCCGGTCGGCGACGCCTTCCTCGGCCGCGTGGTGGACCCGCTGGGTGTGCCGATCGACGACCTCGGCGAGATCAAGGCCGAGGCCACCCGCGCCCTGGAACTCCAGGCTCCGGGCGTTACCCAGCGCAAGTCTGTGCATGAGCCGATGCAGACCGGCCTGAAGGCCATCGACGCGATGATCCCGATCGGCCGCGGCCAGCGCCAGCTGATCATTGGTGACCGTCAGACCGGCAAGTCCGCCATTGCCATCGACACCATCATCAACCAGAAGGACAACTGGGCTTCCGGTGACGTGAACAAGCAGGTCCGCTGCGTTTACGTTGCGATTGGCCAGAAGGCTTCCACGATTGCAGCAATCCGCCAGACCCTTGAGGACAACGGAGCGCTCGAGTACACCACGATCGTGGCCTCCCCGGCTTCCGACCCGGCCGGCTTCAAGTACCTGGCACCGTACGCCGGTTCGGCCATCGGCCAGCACTGGATGTACGGCGGCAAGCACGTCCTCATCGTGTTCGATGACCTGTCCAAGCAGGCTGAAGCCTACCGCGCCGTGTCGCTGCTGCTCCGCCGCCCGCCGGGACGCGAAGCCTACCCGGGTGACGTCTTCTACCTGCACTCCCGCCTGCTGGAGCGTTGCGCCAAGCTCTCCGACGACCTCGGCGCAGGTTCGATGACCGGTCTGCCGCTCATCGAAACCAAGGCAAACGACGTTTCCGCCTACATCCCGACCAACGTGATCTCCATTACCGATGGCCAGATCTTCCTGCAGTCGGACCTCTTCAACGCCAACCAGCGTCCCGCTGTTGACGTTGGTGTCTCGGTGTCCCGCGTTGGTGGTGCCGCCCAGGTCAAGTCCATGAAGAAGGTCTCCGGTACCTTGAAGCTGGACCTGGCCCAGTACCGCGACATGCAGGCGTTCGCGATGTTCGCTTCGGACCTCGACGCCGCATCCCGCCAGCAGCTGACCCGCGGTGCACGCCTGATGGAACTGCTCAAGCAGGGCCAGTACTCGCCGTTCCCGGTGGAGAACCAGGTTGTGTCCATCTGGGCCGGTACCCAGGGCTACCTGGACGACGTTCCGGTTGAGGACATCAGCCGCTTCGAGTCCGAATTCCTGGAGCACCTCAAGCACAAGTCCTCGATCCTCACGACGCTGGCCCAGACCAACGTCCTGGACGACGACACCGTGGAAGCACTGAAGACCGCCATTGTGGACTTCAAGAAGGGCTTCTTCGGCGAGGGTGACAGCAAGCTGGTGGGCGCCGGCCACGAGGAGCATGAAGCTATCTCGGAGGGTCAGGTCGACCAGGAAAAAATCGTCAGGCAGAAGCGCTAGTTTCGCTGGCAGGGACTGCCGGAACCCTTCGGGGCTCCGGCAGTCCCGGCCATCGGGATCTTAGGAAAGGATAAGTATGGGAGCCCAGATTCGGGTCTACCGCCAGAAGATCAGCTCGACGACGTCGATGCGCAAGATCTTCAAGGCGATGGAACTGATTGCTACCTCGCGCATCGGCAAGGCCCGCGCCCGCGTAGCAGCTTCACTGCCTTACGCGAACGCGATCACGCGCGCCGTTTCTGCCGTCGCAAGCCAGAGCGAAATCGACCACCCGCTGACCACCGAGCCGGCGAGCATCCGCCGGGCCGCTGTTCTGGTCATCACTTCCGACCGCGGCCTCGCAGGCTCGTACTCCGCCAGCGTGCTGAAGCAGGCTGAAGGACTGAACGAACTGCTCCGTGCCGAAGGCAAGGAAGTCAAGACGTACCTGGTGGGCCGCAAGGCGCAGGCTTACTTCGATTTCCGGAACCGTCCGTACGGACGTGTCTGGACCGGCAGCACTGATGCCCCTGAGTTCGCCACGGCGCAGGAAATCGGTGCGGCTCTGCTCGAGGACTTCGCCACTGATTTCGAAGAGGGCGGCGTGGATGAGATCCACGTTGTGTACACCCGCTTCAAGTCCATGGTGACCCAGGAGCCGACCGTCATCCGACTTCTTCCCCTCGAAGTTGTGGAAGAGCAGGCAGCCTCCGAGACGGACCTGCTGCCGCTGTACGAGTTCGAACCGGAGCCGGAACAGGTGCTCAACGCCCTGCTGCCGCGCTACATCGAATCCCGCATCTTCGCGGCCATGCTGCAGGCAGCGGCTTCCGAGCTTGCTGCACGCCAGCGGGCGATGAAATCCGCCGGCGACAACGCCACGGAGCTCATCAAGAAGTACACGCGTCTGCGCAACACCGCCCGCCAGGCAGAGATTACGCAGGAGCTTTCCGAGATCGTGGCCGGCGCCGACGCACTCGCGTCCTAACCGGCCGGATCTCGGATCCAGCCAGACCTGCACCACCAGATAAACTTAACCCCACGCCATCTACGAGTGAAGTGAGAGAGATGACTGCCACCGCTACCGAGCACGTAGCAGCAACGGCCGGTGCCACCGGCCGTATCGCACGTGTCATTGGCCCGGTTGTCGACGTCGAATTCCCGGCTGACGCAATCCCCTCGATTTACAACGCGCTCACCACCGAGATCACTCTCAACGGTGAGACCAAGACCATCACGTTCGAGACCTCCCAGCACCTGGGTGACAACCTCGTCCGCGCTATCTCCCTGCAGGCAACCGACGGCCTGGTCCGCGGCACGTCCGTGGTGGACACCGGTGCCCCGATCTCCGTGCCTGTCGGCGACGGCGTCAAGGGCCACATCTTCAACGTGCTCGGCAAGCCGCTGGACGTTGCAGAGTCCGAGATCCAGGCAGCTGACCACTGGCCGATCCACCGCAAGGCTCCGTCCTTCGCGTCCCTCGAGGGTTCCACCGAAATGCTCGAAACGGGCATCAAGGTCATCGACCTCCTCACCCCGTACATCAAGGGTGGAAAGATCGGCCTGTTCGGCGGCGCCGGCGTCGGCAAGACCGTTCTGATCCAGGAAATGATCACCCGTGTTGCCCGCAACTTCGGTGGTACCTCCGTGTTCGCCGGTGTTGGCGAGCGTACCCGTGAAGGCAACGACCTCTGGGTTGAAATGGAAGAGGCCGGCGTTCTGAAGGACACCGCGCTTGTGTTCGGCCAGATGGACGAGCCGCCGGGAACGCGTCTGCGTGTGGCCCTGTCTGCCCTGACCATGGCGGAATACTTCCGCGATGTCCAGAACCAGGACGTGCTGCTCTTCATCGACAACATCTTCCGTTTCACGCAGGCAGGTTCCGAGGTTTCCACGCTGCTGGGCCGTATGCCTTCCGCCGTGGGTTACCAGCCGAACCTTGCCGACGAGATGGGCCTCCTGCAGGAGCGCATCACGTCCACCAAGGGCCACTCAATCACCTCGATGCAGGCCATCTACGTTCCCGCAGATGACTACACCGACCCGGCACCGGCCACGACCTTCGCGCACCTGGATGCGACCACGGAACTTTCCCGTGAAATCGCTTCCCGTGGTCTGTACCCGGCCGTGGACCCGCTGACGTCCACGTCCCGAATCCTGGACCCGCAGTACATCGGCAAGGACCACTACAACACGGCTGTCCGTGTGAAGCAGATCCTGCAGAAGAACAAGGAACTCCAGGACATCATCGCCATCCTCGGTGTTGACGAACTGTCTGAAGAGGACAAGATCGTCGTGTCGCGTGCACGCCGCATCCAGCAGTTCCTCTCCCAGAACACCTACACCGCCAAGCAGTTCACCGGCGTTGAGGGCTCCACCGTTTCCATCAAGGACACCGTGGAAGGCTTCGCGGCCATCTGCGACGGCGAACTTGACCACGTTGCAGAGCAGGCGTTCTTCAACGTCGGCGGTCTGGACGACGTCGAGCGCCAGTGGGCCAAGATTCAGGAACAGACCAAGTAATATGGCTGAGCTTGAGGTTGAGATTGTCGCAGCGGACCACTTCGTGTGGTCCGGGGCGGCCAAGATGGTCAAGGCCCGCACCAGCGATGGTGAGATCGGAATCCTGCCCGGCCACTCGCCCGTGCTGGCGATTTTGGCCGAGGGTCAGCTGGCAATCGAGCCGGTCTCCGGCGACCGCATTGCTGTAGATGTTGACGGCGGATTCTTTTCCGTCGACAACAACCGGGTGGTAATCGTTGCTGACAACGCCCACATGGGTGACGCGGCCACTGCGGGGATCCGATAGCACAACCCTGATGGACGTTACTTCTTTTCCGTTCATCGCCATAGCAACCGTGTTCGCGGTGCTGATTTTTACGCTGTGCCTGTTTGGGGTGCGCCGCTTCAACCTGCGGCGCGCCCTGGGCACGGTGGACGCCTCCATTCGTACAGCTGGAAAGAGCTGGCGGATGGGGGTTTGTCGTTATCAGGACAATGAGCTTGAGTGGTTCAAGCTCCTGTCCCTGAGCGTGCGGCCGCGGCACCGTTTCAAACGGAGTTCCCTGGAGCTGCTGGGCCGGCGCCAGCCTACCGAGGCGGAGCTGGTCAAGGTGCAGCCCGACGTCGTGATCGTGGAGCTTCGGTACGAGGGGGAAGACGTCTTCCTGGCGATGAAGTTCGACGCCTACACGGGGCTGTCATCGTGGCTTGAGGCGGGCCCGGTAATCGGCGTGGGAACCTGGCGCTGAGGTGTTTCACCTAAATGTTGCAACATTTGAAAATATTAGTGACAAAAAATGATCCCCGGCACGAATGCCGAGGATCATTTCGTTTAAGGCAAATTAGACGACGGTGACGCCCGTAGCCTGCGGGCCCTTGGCGCCCTGGCCGATTTCGAACTGAACACGCTGGTTCTCGTCGAGGGTCTTGAAGCCGCCGGTCTGGATCTCGGAGTAGTGAACGAAGACATCGCCCTCGGAGTCATCCGGGGTGATGAAGCCGAAGCCCTTTTCAGCGTTGAACCACTTGACGGTTCCCTGTGCCATTTATTTCTCCTCAGTATGGAACTTTTTAAGGCCAGCACACCTCGTACTGGTCTTGGTTACTCCGCGAGAAGAATCCTGGCCTGCACTCCGGATAACCGGAATTGCGTTGCAGGAGCTTCGCGCTCGCAACATGTCTTGCGAGCATGAAAAACACCTACACAAAGACTGATACAAGAATTTCACGGGCAAACGGTCTGGTCAACGGTCAAAACGCGAATTCCGGCAAATTTTGGGCAAATCCGGAGTAAACGTGTGATCACCGCTTGGCCAGCCGCCCGGGCGGACAGAAACAGAGATCAGAAAAGGCGGGATTCAATGTCGTCAACGCCGCGCATTGCGTCGTAATCGAGGGTCACGCAGTCGATGCCGCGGTCCGTGGCGAGCACACGGGCCTGCGGCTTGATCTGCTGGGCGGCGAAGATGCCCCGCACCGGCGCCAGCAGCGGATCCCGGTTCAGCAGCTCAAGGTAGCGTGTCAGCTGTTCCACGCCGTCGATGTCCCCGCGCCGCTTCAGCTCGATGGCGACCGTGGCGCCGTCGGCGTCCCGGGCAAGGATGTCCACGGGCCCGATGGCCGTGAAGTACTCCCGCCGGATCAGCGAGAACCCTTCCCCGAGGGTTTCGATCTGGTCGGCGAGGAGCCGCTGCAGATCGGCTTCCACGCCGTCCTTGATCAGGCCGGGGTCCTGTCCCAGCTCGTGGGAGCTGTCGTGGAGCTGTTCGTGGATGTTGATGATGAGCCTGTCGTCCGTTTTGGCCGACTGCACCGTCCACTGTTCGACGACGCCCACCTCGACCTCGGCGTCCTCCGGCGAGGTGACGCGGAGTACGGCGGGAGGGCTCATCCAGTTCAGGGGCTTGTAGGAGCCGCCGTCGGAGTGCACCAGCACCGATCCGTCGGCCTTCACCAGCAGGAGCCGGGTGGCGAGGGGGAGATGGGCTTTGAGCCGGCCAACATAATCAACGGAGCAACGGGCTATGACGAGACGCACGCCCTACACCATACCTTCTCCCGCAGGTAGCACAGTGTCACGCTGGACGGCACGGGGTACCGGCTAGGGCAGAATGGAGGCATGCCCCGCTCCAACCGTCCCCGCCGTGCCAAGACGGGCCGCGGCGCGGCCGGAAGTGCCCCGGGCGGCCGGAAGCACGGCGCAGGTCCCGCACCGGAACTTGACCTGGAACGGGCGCGGGCGGGCATTGCCCGCAGGGAAAGCGCACCGGACGGGGAGTGGATGGTGCGGACCATGACGGCCCGCAACGCCGAGAAGACGTATATCTGCCCGGGCTGCTCCACCGCTGTCCTGCCCGGCATCGCCCATCTGGTGGTCTGGGCCGACGACCATATGTTTGGGGCAGCCGCGGGACTGGCCGAGCGGCGCCACTGGCACACCAACTGCTGGACGTCCCGGAACTTCCGGTACCGGTAACCAAGCGGCCGGTGTCCGGACGCAACCCGGCCGGAAGATAAGCTGGTGCGCATGACTTTTGACCCGGCGTCGTACGTGTTCAGCCAGCCATCAGGATCCACCGCCATCCGTGCCTCAACGGTGCTCCCGGCCCGGCGGGAGAACATCGAAATCCGCACCGAGGACGGCCACACGCTGGTTGGCGAGCTGGCGCTGCCTGAATCGGGTCCGGTCACCGCCACGCTGATCACCCTGCACCCGCTGCCCACGCACGGCGGCTTCATGGATTCCCACGTGTACCGCAAGGCCTCCTACCGTCTGCCGGCGCTGGCCGGGGTGGCCGTGCTGCGCTTCAACACCCGGGGCACCTCCTCGCCGCGCGGAACCAGCGACGGAACGTTTGAGGAAGGCATCGGCGAACGGTACGACGTGGAGGCGGCCGTGCGCTTCGCCGTCGAGCGGCAGCTGCCCAACCGCTGGCTCGTGGGCTGGTCCTTCGGCACCGAACTCGCGCTCATGTACGGCGCCGTGGAACCGGTGGCCTCACAGGTGGAGGGCGCCGTACTGCTGTCCCCGCCGCTGCACCGCGCCACCGACGAGCACCTCAAGCTCTGGGCTGCGTCCGGCAAGCCGCTGACGGTCCTGGTGCCCGAGCACGACGACTACCTGCGGCCCGCCGCTGCGGAATCCCGGTTCAGCCTGGTGCCCCAGGCCAGGGTGGTGGGGGTCGACGGCGCCAAGCACCTGTGGGTGGGGGAGAAGCAGGCCGCGCGGGTGCTGAACGAGATTGTCGACGACGTCACGCGCGCCGGCTCCGGCACCGCGGGCCTGCCGCAGGAATGGGAAGGTCCGGTGGCCACCGCGGCGGTGTGAACCTGCCTAATGCCTGGCTGGGACTAATGCCCGACTGTGTCTAATGCTTGTCCTGCCGGACGATGTAAATCTCCTTGATGAGCAGCAGGATGGCGGCCGCCGTCGGGATGGCAATGAGCGCCCCCAGGACGCCGAGCAGGCTGCCGCCCGCGATCACCGAGATTACGGCGACGGCGCCGGGAACAGCCACCGCCTTCTGCATGATGCGCGGCGAGATGAAGTACGCCTCGAACTGGAGGTAGGCGAAGTAGCAGATGGCGTAGGCCAGGGCGGACTGCCAGCCCAGCGTCAGCGTGATCAGGATGACCAGGACGCCGGCGATCAGCCCGCCGACCAGCGGAATGAAGGCCAGCAGCGCCACGATGAAGGCCAGCAGCACGGCGAAGGGCACGCCGATGATGGACATGACGATGAAGGCAAAGGTGGCATTCAGGAGGGCGACCACGGCCTGCCCGATGACGTAGTTGCCCACCGAGCGGGTGATCTCCTCGGAGAGCGCCTCGACGCGCTGCCGGCGGGACCGCGGTGCGAGCCGGTAGCCCCATCTCTTCATCGCAGGCAGTGCGGCGAGGAAATACAGGCTGAGCACCAGCACGATCAGTGCGCCGAAGAGACCGTTGGCCACCGTTGACCCGAAGCCGAGGACGCCGCCGAAGATGCCGCTCATGGCCTCAGGGTTCTTGACGAACTTGTCGAGCTCCTCCATGATCCGGTCCCGGACGCCGAACTGGTTGTCGAGGGTGCGGAAGAAATCCGAGTTGATGAAGTCCCGCACCCACACGGGGGCCTGCTTCACCAGCTCGGTCACCTGTTCCACGATCGTGGGGATGAGGGTGGCAAAGAAGCCGACAACCGCGATGATCAGCACCGATACGGACACCAGGATGCCGGCGGGCCTGGGTATCTTCCGGCCCTCCAGCCAGCGCACCACCGGGTCCAGGCCGAGGGCAATGAACAGTGCAGCGACGATCCAGAGCAGCAGTTGGGTGGTGTGGGATCCGATCCAGTAGACCAGCAGCGCCAGCCCCACCCCCACGGTGCCCATGAATCCGAGGTACAGCGGGTGCTGGGTGGAGATGCGGGGCCCGGGCGGGCCAAAACGCTCGGTGTCCCCGGTTTCCTCTGCCTCGACGGTTTCGGGGTGTTCCGGCGGAAACTCGAACCGCAACCTGGGCTGGGCACCCGGGATAGGCTGGCGCAGCCGCCTCAGCACGGCGCCCAGGGCAGCCGGACGGCGCTTCGTCTTTGCCGGCTTCTGCGGCGCCGAGGGGTGTGGAGCGCCGCCGTGTCCTGCCGCGCTCTCCGCGGCAGCGTCCTGTGCTGCGGTTTCAGAGGGCTCGGGCAGGCTCCGGGAGGAGTCGGCGTCTGGCAGATCTTCGGGGCCGCGCTTGGACGGATCCGTGTTGTGAGTCACTGCTTTTTGATGCCCTTACCGTCCGTGGCGCCGCGGCTGCGCGCCGGTGTGATGATCATCGCAAACACTATCAGCAGCCTTGTGAATAGCGGGCCGGTCGGGGTTTAACCGTAGCGGCAGCCGGCCCCGGAAACCCCCGATCAGGCCTATTGGTAACAAAACGGTTACTATTGAAGGCAAACCCCCCGCTGATGATAGGTATTCCTTTGCGTTTCAAGACTGCAGTTGCACTTGTGCTGCTCGGCCTCCTGACACTGCTGGCCGGCATCGGGCAGAAGACCTTCTGGGCGCCCGCCGAGACGGTGACGGCAACGGCTTCCGCCGGTGAAGCCGCGCCCCTGACCGTTATTGACCAGAAGCTGCGCACCCTCGAGGGCGGAACCGTCAGCATCAAGGTCGAGGGAGAGGGCAGCTTCCTGCTCGCGGCAGGACGCCCGGACGACGTTGACGCCTGGGTGGGCAAGACCGCCCACAATACGGTTACCGGGCTGTCCGAGGACAAGAGGTCGCTGCAGGTAGAGCACACCGGCGGCGAAGCCAGCGCGCCGTCGCCGGCCGGCTCCGACCTCTGGGTCAGCACCGAGAAGGCCAGCGGCGAGCTGGACTACACGTGGTCCGCCCCGGCCGACGGCGAGTGGTCCCTGCTGCTCGCCGCGGACGGAAAGAAGCCCGCGCCGTCGTCCATTTCCATGACGTTCCCCAATGACACCTCCACCCCGTGGGCCGTGCCGCTCATGGTCCTCGGCGGGCTCCTGATCCTCGCCGGCGGTGCACTGCTGGTGCTCAAGCCCAAGGCGGGGGCGCCGCGCGACGGCGAATCCTCCGGCAACGGATCCGCCGGCAACGGCGGCGACAACCAGGGCAGCCCGTTCGCGCGGCGTGCCCGCGCCAAGGCAGCAGCCAAGGCCGGCGACCGGTCCTCCTCGGCGCGGCTCAGCGTGGTGGTTGCGGCCACCACCGCCGCCGTCCTGGCCGGCACCGCAGCTGCCGCCCAGGCCAGCACGTCCTCTGCCCCGGCTTCCACGACGACGACCCCGACGACGGGCGCGTCGGACGCTGCCAAGGCCAGCGGCACTCCGGTGGTCCTGGACGCCCAGTTCCGCCGCATCCTGGAACAGGTGGCCAGCGCCACCGACGCCGGCGACGCCGCCAAGGATGCCAAGAAGCTTGCCGCCCGCGTTGCCGGCACCGAGCTGGAAGTGCGCACGCAGAACTACAAGATCAGGTCGCGGGTGGCGTCGTACGACGCCCGCATGCCCGTGCGGTCCACCAAGCTCCTGACCACCGTTGTCACAGACAAGCGCGAATGGCCGCGCTCCGTCCTGGCCGTCACGCAGGGTGAAGGCAACGTGGTGCCGCAGCTGCTCACGCTCGTGCAGGAATCCCCGCGGGAGAACTACAAGCTCGTGGGCACGTCGCCGCTGCAGCCGGGCACCACCTTCCCGGCCATCGTCCGCGGCGGCACCGAGTCGCTTGCCGCGGGTGACAAGTCCGGCCTTCTCTACAGCGGACAGGAAGCGCTCGCCGGTCTGGCGGACCGCCTCACCAAGTCCAGCTCGACCTTCAAGAGCAAGCTGGTGGAAGGGGAGTCCTCCCCGTACATCGCCGACACGCTGTCCTACCAGGCTGACATCGTGAAGGACGGCGTCGACGGCAAGTTCACTTTCTCGCACAAGGTTGACCCGAAGAGCACTGTCGTGTTCCGGACCGAGGACGGCGGGGCCCTGGTCCTGGGCCACCTGAACTTCAACTTCGACGGCACGCCCAAGGCGGACGGCGACAAGCTGTCCATCGGCAACGATGCTGCCGTCCTCGCCGGCGGCAAGGAGACCACCACCGGCATGGTGCTGAAGTTCGCAGAATCCGTGGCCGTGTACGTGCCGCCGGCCGACTCGAAGGATCCGATGAAGCTCGTGGCCGCCACGCGTGGTCTGGTTGACGCCAGCTTCAAGTAGGCAACGGCTTTTCCGTAAACCTGCCGTCACTGGAGCGGCCGCGGTGCTACCGCGGCCGCTCTTGTGGCTAGAGTGGGAGCTATGAGTTCGCCAGCTTCCCGTCCTGTCCCTTCGGCCGCGAGCCAGCTAAACCTTCGCGGCGCCGTCGATCTCTCCTCCCTCAAGCAGCGGCCGGCGCCGCCGGCGCCGAATAACGCCGCCGCGGCGGGTGCCCCGCCGGTGCAACAGTCCGAGGGCGGGCCGGCCCTCCGGGTGGACGTCACGGAGGCAAATTTCCAGAGCCTGGTGGAGCTGTCCGCCCAGGTGCCCGTGGTGTTTACCCTGTGGGCCGCCTATTCGCCCGAATCCAGCGGCCTCCTGAACGTCCTGGAGCGGATCATCCAGAGCTACGGCGGACGGCTGGTTCTCGCTGCTGCGGACATTGAAGCATTCCCACAGCTGGCCCAGGCCTTCCAGGTGCAGGCCGTTCCCACCGCGGTGGCCGTGCTCAAGGGCCAGCCGGTTCCCCTCTTCCAGGGCGGCGCCGACGAGCAGCAGATCCGCCCGCTGCTGGACGAGCTGCTGACGGTTGCGGCCGCGAACGGAGTGACAGGCAACGTCGGCGGCGGCACGGGCACGTCCGAGGAACCTGCCCCTGCACCTCTGCCGCCCCTGCACCAGAAGGCCTTCGACGCCATCGAAGCCGGTGACTACGCCGCTGCCGCAGCCGCGTACCGGCAGGCGCTCGCCGAGATGCCGGCCGATGCGGAGGCCAAGGCAGGCCTGGCGCAGGTGGAACTGATGGAACGCCTGCAGAGCCTGTCCGGTCCCGAGGGCGAGGCCCTGCGCCAGCTTGCCGCTGATGAACCCGACAACCTCACAGCCCAGCTGGGCGTTGCCGACCTGGATCTCGCAGGCGGCCACGTGGAGGATGCCCTGAACCGCGTCGTGGCGTTCATCGGCAGGAACTTCGGACCCGAACGCGAGACCGCCCGGGTGCGCCTGCTGGAGCTGTTCGAAGTTGTGGGGACCACGGACGAACGGGCGGGCAAGGCCCGCCAGGCGCTGGCCCGGGTGCTCTTTTAGTGGCGGTCCCCGCGCTGTTCCAGCCCCTGACGCTGCGGTCCCTTGAGCTGCAGCACCGGGGCTGGGTTTCGCCGATGTGCCAGTACAGCTGCGAGCCTGACGGGGCCCCCGGTGTGCCGAACGACTGGCACCTCATGCACCTGGGTTCGTTCGCCGCCGGGGGAGCAGCCCTCATCCTGACCGAGGCCGCGGCAGTCAACGCCGAGGGGCGCATCAGCCCGCGTGACGCGGGACTCTACAACGATGAGCAGGCGGCGGCCTGGGAGCGGATCGTCCGCTTCGTGCACCGCCACGGTACGGCCGGCACGAAGATCGGCGCCCAGCTCGCCCATGCCGGACGCAAAGCGTCCACGTACTGGCCGTTCTCCGGGCGGAGCGGATCGGTCCCGGCGTCCGACGGCGGGTGGGAGACTGTGGGGCCGGGCACCCAGGCCTTCGACGGCTATGCGTCACCCGCCGCCATGACCGGGGATGACATCCAGCGCGTCATTGCCGATTTTGCCGCCGCGGCTGCCCGCGCCGTTGACATCGGCTTCGACACCATCGAGCTGCACGGTGCCCACGGATACCTCCTACACCAGTTCCAAAGCCCGCTGATCAACGACCGCACGGACGCCTGGGGCGGCGGCGCGGACGGACGGAACCGGCTGACCCTGGCCGTCATCGACGCTGTGCGCAACGTCATCCCCGACTCCATGCCCCTGCTGCTGCGGATCTCCGCCACCGACTGGGCCGAAGGCGGGATCGGCATTGAGGATTCGGTCCGGCTGGCTGCCCAGGCCGCGGAGCACGGGGCAGACCTCGTGGACGTGTCCAGCGGCGGAGCGGTGGCGCACCAGCGGATCCAGCCGGGGCCGGGGTATCAGACGGAGTTCGCGGCCCGGATCCGGCGCGAAACGGGGGTCCCCACCGGCACTGTCGGGCTGCTGACGTCGCCCGGGCAGGCGGAGCATGTGGTGGCCACCGGCCAGGCGGACGGCGTCTTCATAGCCCGTGCCGCACTGCGGGATCCGCACTGGTGGCTCCGGGCAGCCTTTGAGCTCGGCCACGACCTGCGCTGGGCGCCGCAGTACGAACGGGCCGTGCCGCGCCGCGTTTTTTAGCCGTGCTCTTTCCCCTCTGAGGTTTTACTCCTTCCGGAGGATCCCCGTGGGGACGGCCCGCGGCTAGGGTGAGTGCATGAGCACTCCCTTAGTGGCCCTCTCGATCAGGGGGCTTGCAAAACGCTTCGGCAGCAAAATCGCTGTGGACGGCATCAACCTCGACGTCCCCGCCGGATCGTTCTTCGGCATCGTCGGACCCAACGGCGCCGGAAAGACCACCACCCTGTCCATGGCCACGGGCCTTCTCCGCCCGGACTTCGGAACGGCGGTGGTCCACGGGGTGGACGTCTGGGCGCAGCCGCTGGAAGCCAAGAAGCTGATGGGCATCCTGCCCGACGGGGTGCGGCTCTTCGACCGGCTCAGCGGTGAGCAGCTGGTCACCTACGCCGGACTGCTCCGGGGCATGAGCAGGGATGTGGTGGCTTCACGGGTGGGGGAGCTGCTGGCAGCTTTGGACCTCAGCCAGGACGCTGGCACCCTGGTGGTGGATTACTCGGCCGGCATGACAAAGAAGATCGCGCTGGCCTCCGCTCTGATCCACGCTCCGAAAGTGCTCGTGCTGGATGAGCCCTTCGAGTCGGTGGATCCTGTCTCAGCCGCCAACATCAGGGACATCTTGGACAGGTACGTTGCCACCGGCGGTACCGTGATCGTTTCCAGCCACGTGATGGACCTCGTCCAGCGCATGTGCGACCACGTTGCCGTGGTTGCCGCCGGCCGGATCCTGGCTGCCGGAACCGTTGAGCAGGTGCGGGCCGGGGCAACCCTGGAGGAACGGTTCGTGCAGCTGGTGGGCGGCAGGAGCCGGACGGAGGGGCTCGAATGGTTGCGCACCTTCTGAGGCTGAAGCTCACGCTGCTCCGGAACGGCCTGCGCCGGAGCCCGTGGCAGCTGGTTGGCCTGGCGTTCGGCGGACTCTACGCGCTGTTCATCGTCGGCATGTGTGTGGTGCTGCTGGTCCTGCTCCGGCAGGAGGACCCCGTTCTTGCCCAGACCGTGGTGGTGCTCGGCGGCTCGGCGGCCGTGCTCGGCTGGGGGATTGTGCCGGTCATAGCCTCGGCCGTGGACATGACCCTGGACCCTGCCCGCTTCACCACGTCCGCAGTGCCCATGCCGCAGCTTCTGGCGGGACTCGCACTCGGCGGCCTCATCGGCCTGCCGGGGCTGGCCACGCTGCTCGTCGCCCTGGCCACCGTCGTCACGTGGTCCCGGGGCGTGCTGCCCGCGGCGGGCGCCTTGGTGGGCGCTGTCCTGGGCGTGCTCACCTGCGTCGTGTTTGCCCGCGTGGTCACCACCGCCACCTCGAGCCTGGCGGCCTCACGGCGCTTCAAGGACGTCAGCGGGATCGCCTTCATGGTTCCGCTGGTTCTCCTGGGCCCCATCATCGCCGCCGTCTTCCAGGGCATGGCGGGTTCCGGGGCCTTCCTTTCGGAGCTGGCCGGCAGGATTTCCTGGACGCCCCTGGGGGCAGCATGGTCACTGGGCGGGGATCTCGGAGCCGGACAGGCAGGCGCGGCGGGGCTCAAACTGCTTATTGCCGCAGCCGCCCTGGCCGGGCTGGCCTGGTGCTGGAAGCTGCTGCTGGAACGGGCCCTGGTGACGCCTCCCTACAGCGGAAGCAGCCGCCGGAAGGGCGGGCGGCTGGGTCTTTTCACCCTGCTGCCTGCGACGCCGGCCGGTGCTGTCACGGCGCGCGCCCTGACCTACTGGTTCCGTGATCCACGGTATTCAGGTTCGCTGGTGGTGATTCCGCTGCTGCCGGTTGTGCTGGCTTTCCAGGGCAGCCAGACCAACGATTATGGCGTTCTGATGATCACCGGGCCGCTCACGGCGTTCCTCCTGGCGTGGTCCATTTCAGGCGATGTGTCCTATGACAACACCGCGTTTGCCCTGCACCTGGCTGCCGGCGTGCGGGGTGTCCATGACCGGCTGGGACGCGCGCTGGCCTGCCTGGCCTTCGCACTGCCCGCCGTGCTGGTCCTCGCCATCGTGCCGTTCTTCATCACGGGGGACTGGACGTGGTGGCCGGCCACCGTGGGAATGTCCGTGGGAGTGCTGCTGACCGGCCTGGGCCTGTCATCCGTGGTGTCCGCCCGCTACACCATTGCGGTGCCGCTTCCCGGCGACAGCCCCTTCAAGAAGCCCCCTGGCAACGTGGGACAGACGCTGGCCGTGCAGTTTGGCGGGATGGCGGTCCTGCTGGTGCTGGTCCTCCCGGAGGCCGGACTGGTCCTTGCCCAGCTGCTCACCGGGGACCCGCTCTTTGGCTGGATCAACCTTGCGGTCGGCCCTGTCCTCGGCGCCGCACTGTTCACCACGGGCGTCGTGGTGGGCGGGCGCTGGCTCGATGCCCGCGGGCCGGAGCTCCTCGCCCAGGTGACGGTCAACCGGTGAGCTCACAACCGCAGAATGCCACTGACGGGCGGCGGCCAGCCGTGGTTGACTAGCAGGACAGCTGAGAGAAAGGCCTGGCCATGGAGGTCGTCATTCTTCAGGGCGGGAGGCAGATAGCCTCCCTCGTGGCGGACGCCGTGGAAAGCCTGCTGCGCAGCAAACCCGACGCAGTCCTGGGGCTGGCCACCGGATCATCGCCGCTGCCGGTGTATGACGAACTCGCCCGGCGCCATGAACAGGCCGGCCTGGACTTCAGCCGGGCTTCTGGATTCACCCTCGATGAGTACGTCGGGCTGGCGCCCGGCCATCCCGAGTCCTACCGGGAGGTGATCCGCCGCGAGTTCGCCAACCGGGTCAACATCGGCCCGGACAACGTCTTCGGGCCGGACGGAGGCGCCGCCGACCTTCCGGCAGCGTGCCGTGCCTACGAGGACCGGATCAGGGAGCGCGGCGGGATCGACCTGCAGCTGCTGGGGCTCGGCACCGACGGGCATATCGGGTTCAACGAGCCGGGGTCGTCCCTGGCCTCCCGCACCCGCATCAAGTCGCTTATTGAGCAGACACGTCGCGACAACGCCCGCTTCTTCCGCAGTCTCGATGAAGTGCCGCACCACGTGGTGACCCAGGGGCTGGGCACGATCCTCGAGTCCCGGCACGCCATCCTGCTGGCCACGGGAGCCCAGAAGGCACAGGCCGTCCATGACCTGGTGGAGGGGCCCCTGGCCGCGATCTGTCCTGCCTCGGTGCTGCAGCTGCACCCGCATGCCTCCATCGTGGTGGATGAGGCCGCGGCATCGTCACTGAAACTTGCCGACTACTACCGGCACACCTACGACCACAAACCTGCGTGGCAGGGGCTGTGACCGGAACGTGCGCCCGGGTCCTCCCGCAGGCGCGCGTGCGGAACGGCTAAGATGGATGCCATGAGTAGCATGACGGATCCTCTCGACAACGACCCCATGCGTGAGCTTTCCGGCGCCGGATCGTCCACCGCAACCATTGAGCGCGAGGAACTGCGCCAGGAAGTGGAGCCCGGCGACCGTGAGCGCTTTGCACACTACGTGCGCAAGGAAAAGATCATGGAGTCCGCCATGACGGGCGAACCGGTCATCGCGCTGTGCGGCAAGGTCTGGACCCCCGGCCGGGATCCGCAGAAGTTCCCGATCTGCCCGATGTGCAAAGAGGTCTACGACGGCCTCCGCCCGGGCAACGACGGCGGCAACGGGTCCGGCGGAGACTCAGGCAACAACAAGTAGTGACGGAGACACTCTTCGGCGGACCCACCCTGCCCCCGGCTTATCCGGAACGTGCAGCCTGGGGAACCGCCCCGAAGCTCCGTGCCTGGCAGCAGGAAGCCCTGGACCTTTACTTCAGTAAAGGTCCTCGCGACTTCATGGCCGTGGCCACCCCCGGCGCCGGCAAGACCACCTTTGCACTCAGGGTGGCCTCCATGCTTATCGAGGCCGGCACGGTGAACCGCGTGACCATCGTGGCACCCACCGACCACCTGAAGCGGCAGTGGGCCGATGCTGCGGCGCGTGTTGGCATCGCCATCGACCCGAACTTCAAGAATTCGGACGGCCAGCACGGCCGCGGGTTCATCGGCGTGGCCGTGACGTATGCGCAGGTGGCCAGCAAGCCCCTGCTGCACCGGGCCAAGACCGAGGCCGCCCGCACCCTGGTGATTCTTGACGAAATCCACCACGGCGGCGAGGCGCTGTCGTGGGGCGACGGTCTCCGCGAGGCCTTCGACCCCGCCGTCAGGCGGCTGTCCCTCACCGGCACGCCCTTCCGTTCGGACACTTCGCCGATTCCCTTCGTGGAGTACATCGAGGACCGAGAGGGCATCCGCCGCTCCAAGGCGGACTACACCTACGGCTACGGCAATGCGTTGCGTGACCATGTGGTGCGTCCCGTCATCTTCATGGCGTACTCCGGGCAGATGCGGTGGCGCACCAGCGCGGGCGACGAGATGGCGGCCTCCCTTGGTGAGGCCGCTGTCACCAAGGACATCACGTCGCAGGCATGGCGGACCGCCCTGAATCCTGCAGGGGAGTGGATCCCGGCCGTGCTGGCAGGAGCGGACAAGCGGCTGAGCGAGGTCCGGCGTTCCGTTCCCGACGCCGGTGGCCTGGTGATCGCCACCGACCACGAAGATGCCCGGGCGTACGCCGGCCAGCTCAAGAAGATTACGGGCGAGTCGCCCACGGTCATTCTGTCCGATGACGCGAAGGCCTCCAGCAAGATCGAGGAGTTCAGCGCAGGCGACAAGCGCTGGATGGTTGCCGTGCGCATGGTTTCCGAAGGCGTGGACGTGCCGCGCCTTTCGGTCGGCGTCTACGCCACGTCCACCTCCACGCCGCTGTTCTTCGCCCAGGCGGTAGGGCGCTTTGTGCGCTCCCGGAAGCGGGGCGAGACGGCCTCGGTCTTCCTGCCGTCCGTGCCCCCGCTGATGGCGCTGGCCAACAGTATGGAAGCCGAACGCGACCATGCCCTGGACCGGCCGCAGAATGACGACCCGGACGGCCTGATGGACCTCGAAGAGTCCCTCATGGACGAGGCCAACCGCGAGGAAAAGGCTTCGGACAGCCTGACCAAGGGCAAGTTTGAGGCGCTGGACTCGCAGGCATCCTTTGACCGCGTGCTGTTCGACGGCGGCGAGTTCGGCACCGGGGGCGACATCGGCTCCGAGGATGAACTCGACTTCCTCGGCATCCCGGGCCTGCTGGACGCCGAGCAGGTGGGCCTGCTGCTGCGCCAGCGCCAGCACGAGCAGCAGGGCCGGAAGAAACGGCAGAGTCCCGCAGCCGCGCCCGCTGCCGCGGTACCCGACCACCGGCTGCTGATGGACCTGCGCAACGAGCTGGCCAAGAATGTGGCAGCTTGGTCGGCACGAACGGGCACCCCGCACGGCGTGGTGCACACCAAGCTGCGGACCGTCTGCGGCGGGCCTCCGGTGGCCCAGGCCAACGAGGAGCAGCTCCAGTCCCGGCTGAAGAAGCTTCAGGACTGGTTCATCGGGCGGAAATAACCGGGACGGAAATAGCCCGGACGGAAATAACCCGGGCGGCGTGACTACTCGAGGTCGACGCCGCCCAGTTCCATTTCGGCGTAGGTGTCGTCGAGGTCATCGGCGATGCCCGCCGTCAGGCGCTTGATCACGGTGACGGAGTAACCGGCCTGCACGGCATCCAGTGATGTCGCCATGACGCAGTGGTCGGTGGCCAGTCCCACCACCACGATGTCCTCCACATCGTGGCTCTGCAGCCAGTCGTCCAGGCCGATGGCGTCTTCTTCGGGGGCGTAGCCGGGTTCAGCGGCAGCGGACATCGAACCCGGCAGGGAACCCGGCTGGCGCTCCCCGGTGGGAACGGCGTCCTCGGGTGCCAGCAGGCCCTCGAAGCCGGAGTAGGCCGCGGCATAGAGACCCTTGTGGAAGTACGCCTGGATGTGTTCGGTGTCGAGCTCCGGGTGCAGCTCGGCACCCTTGGTGCCCGCGACGCAGTGCGGCGGCCAGCTGTCCTTGAAGTCCGGGGCCTCCGAGAAATGGGTGCCGGGGTCGATGTGCCAGTCCTGCGTGGCCACGATGTGGTCGAACTGGCCGTGGTGGTTCTCGACGTACTCGCTGATGGCCCCGGCCACGGCAGCCCCGCCTTCCACGGGCAGCGCGCCGCCCTCGCAGAAGTCGTTCTGGACGTCGACGATGATGAGTGCCCGTGCCATCAGTTCTCCTCTGTTTCCTTCAGTTTTCCTCATAGATCGTCGGGATCGCCGGCTCGCCGCGGTGCAGGCGGTGAACTACGGCCGGCAGTTCGGCCATGGAATCAGCATGGCGCTGCCGGGCGCGCAGGACGCCCTCGTGGCCGGTCCAGCCGGGCAGGAGCTCGCCGTTCTTGATGAACTGCTGCAGCAGCGTGCGGTCGTTGCCGTCGTCCGCCGGCCGGTGTCCCACGCCGATGAGCTCCTGGGTGGCCGTCCCGTGGTCGTTGAGCCGGCGCAGGGCGTACTTCCGCCCGCCCTTGCTTGTCTTGTTCTTGGCGGCCTTGGCCACCGATACGAACTCGCCGGCGTCGTTGGTCCGGCTGACCAGCTTGTAGACCATGCTGGCCGTGGGCGCCCCGGAGCCGGTCACGAGCGACGTGCCCACACCGTACGAGTCGACGGGGGCGGACTGCAGTGCGGCGATCGCGTATTCGTCCAGGTCCGAGGTCACCGTGATGCGCGTGTGGTGGTTGCCGAGGTCGTCCAGCAGCTGCCGGACCCACTGCGCCTGTTCCACGAGGTCGCCGGAGTCAAGCCGGACGGCGCCCAACTTGTCCCCGGCGATGTCCACGGCCGTACGGACGGCCGTTTCGACGTCGTACGTGTCCACGAGCAGCGAGGTGCCGGCCCCCAGGGAGGCGACCTGCGCCTCAAAGGCGTCCCGTTCGGTGTCATGGAGGAGCGTGAAGGAGTGGGCGGCGGTGCCCACCGTTTTGAGGCCGTACCGCAGGCCGGCCTCAAGGTTTGAGGTGCTGTCGAATCCGGCGATGACGGCGGCCCGGGCGGCGGACGTGGCCGATTCCTCCTGCGTGCGGCGGGATCCCATCTCGATGCAGGGCCGCTGGCCGGCGGCCATCACCATGCGCGAGGCCGCGGAGGCGATGGCGCTGTCGTGGTTGAGGACGGACAGGACGTACGTCTCCAGGATGCACGCCTCGGCGAACGTCGATTCGACAATCAGGATGGGGGAGTTGGGGAAGTACGCCTCGCCCTCGGCGTAGCCCCAGACGTCGCCAGTGAACCGGAAGTCGGCCAGGTAGTCCAAGGTCTCCTGGTTAACCACGCCGGTGCGCGCCAGGAATTCGAGCTCCTCGGCGCCGAACCGGAACGCCATGATGCCTTCCAGCAGCCTGCCCGTGCCACCCACAATCCCGTAGCGGCGCCCGTCGGGCAGCCTGCGCGCGAACGCTTCGAACACGGCCTTGCGGTGCGCGGCGCCGGAATGGAGGGCCCCTTGCAGCATGGTCAGCTCGTAATGGTCGGTGAACAGGGACGTGCGGGGCTGCTCCCAGCCAGCGGAGGTACTCACAAAATCACTCTAGTCCCCACCGGCTCCCACGTCTCGCTTCGCTTCGCCGCGGGCCCCTCGCCGGCGTGGCCCCATCCACCGGCTCCCACGTCTCGCTTCGCTTCGCCGCGGGGCCCTCGCCGGCGTGGCCCCATCCACCGGCTCCCACGTCTCGCTTCGCTTCGCCGCGGGGCCCTCGCCGGCGTGGCCCCATCCACCGGCTCCCACGTCTCGCTTCGCTTCGCCGCGGGCCCCTCGCCGGCGTGTGCCCGCCGTCGCCCTAGAATGGACAGATGACCTTAAGCGTTGCGCTCGGCCCTGACACCCAGGAGAGCATCCAGACCGGTACGGCGGTGTCCACCGACTCCCTGACCGCCCCGGACGTCCCTTGGAACCTTGTCATCTGGAACGACCCCGTCAATCTGATGAGCTATGTCAGCTACGTCTTCCAGAGTTATTTCGGATACTCGGAAACCAAAGCCAACAAGCTGATGCTCGAGGTCCACAGGAAGGGCCGGTCCATCGTTGCTCACGGCAGCAAGGAACAGGTGGAGCAGCACGCGGTCGCGATGCACGGGTTCGGCCTGTGGGCCACCGTGGAGAAGGCCACCGGCGGAGACAGCGGGGGCGGCAAAAGCGGCGGTCCGGGCAAGGGCAAGGGAAAACGTGGCTAAGGCTTTCAAATACGGACTCAAGGGCATCTCCGGTTTCCTGGAACCGGCCGAGCGGGAACTGCTGCGCAGCCTGTTCGCCGATGTCATCTCCATGCTGGAGCCGGCGGACCGCGGCTCCGAGGACCCGCTCGCCGCGATGATCGGGCTGGACCTGGAGGTCCGGGAACCGGCCGACCGCGCCCTCCGCCGGCTGTTGCCCAACGCCGTGAAGGACGACGCCGCCGCCTCGCTTGAGTTCCGCCAGCTCACCGAACGCTCGCTGCGGGAAAGCAAGATCGGCGCGCTGCGCGCCGCCGCGCTTGGCCTGGACAAGGACGAACTGGTCCTGACTCCCGCTGATGCCCGGCACTGGTCCACAGCCCTCAACGACGTTCGGCTGGTGCTTGCCGAACGCCTCGACATCCGGGACGAGGCGGACGCCGACCACGTCCACCAGATGCAGGACTGGTCCCAGGCCGAGGACGTGGAAAGCTACCTTGCCCTGGTCTACAACTTCACTACCTGGCTGCAGGAGTCGCTCGTGCAGGCAATGCTGCAGTCGCTGGACGCGCGGCCCTGAGCGGTTTCCGCGGTCCGCGGTCCCGGCGCTGAGCGGTTTCCGACGCGTCAAGTGTGACAAATTCGACATGAGTCGCTCGCCACAAGTGATGGCCGCACCTCACGGGAAGACCTATCCTCAAATAATCATGACTTCAGCATCGAGCATGGATCCGGCAGCGGGAGCTGCAGCGGAATCCGCAACGGCCGACGGCATAAATGTGGGATCGCTGCCGATCGGCGTCTTCGACTCCGGGGTCGGCGGCCTCACCGTGGCACGGTCAATCATCGACCAGCTGCCCAACGAATCCATCCTCTATGTGGGCGATACCGCCCACGGCCCGTACGGGCCGCTGCCCATCGCGGAGGTTCGGGCCAACGCCCTCGGCGTCATGGACGAACTTGTGGACTCCGGCGTCAAGCTGCTGACCATCGCCTGCAACTCGGCGTCGGCCGCCGTGCTCCGTGACGCCCGTGAGCGGTACACCGCGCGCTACGGCATCCCCGTCATCGAAGTGATCCAGCCCGCCGTCCGCCGGGCCGTTGCGGCCACCCGCACCGGCCGCGTCGGCGTGATCGGCACCTCGGCCACCGTGGGTTCCCGGGCCTACGAGGACACGTTCGCCGCCGCACCCGACCTGCAGATCACCTCGGTGGCCTGCCCGGCGTTCGTGCCGTACGTGGAGGCCGGCATCACCACGGGCCCGGAACTGCTCGACGTAGCCCGTGAGTACCTGGAGCCGCTGAAGGCAGCCGGCGTGGACACCGTGGTGCTCGGCTGCACGCACTATCCGCTCCTGACCGGTGTGATCTCCTACGTCATGGGCGAGGACGTCACCCTGGTCTCCAGCGCCGAGGAAACAGCCAAGGACGTCTACCGGGCGCTGGCGAGCAACGGCCTAGAACGCACCGAAGCCGCTGCGCCGGAGCACAGCTTCATCGCAACCGGCGATCCGGGCCAGTTCGAGGCGCTGGCCCGCAGGTTCCTCGGGCCGGAGGTGCTCAGCGTCAAGCACGTGGACCACGTCGCGGCACAGTACCCCACGGGGAGCCTGGCACGGATCACCCCCGAAATGATCGCCGCAGCCCGGGAGGCGGCAGCGCGCCCGCGCATCTCCAACTTCGTCGGCCAGGCCTCTGCCAGCGGTGCAGCCTCCGGGGGGTCCTTCCTGTGAAGCTCACCATCGTCGGCTGCACTGGCTCGTTTCCAGGCCCCGGATCACCCGCCTCCTGCTACCTGCTGACCGCCAACGACGGCGAACGGGTGTGGAAGGTGGTCATGGACCTCGGCAGCGGGGCCCTGGGCGCCATCCAGCGCTACACCGACCTCGAGGACATCGACGCGATCTTCCTCACGCACCTGCACCCCGACCACTGCATGGACCTGTGCGGGCTGCACGTTGCCGTGCGCTGGAAACCGGGCGGCTGGGACCGGGGGAGGATCCCCGTCTGGGGGCCTGCCGCCACCGCCGACAGGATGGCCACTGCCTACGGGCTGGACCTGGACCCGGGGATGCACGAGGAGTTCGACTTCACCAACTGGACCGAACGCCAGTCCGTCACGGTGGGCCCTTTCACCGTGACGCCCTTCGCCGTGAACCACCCGGTGGAGGAGGCCTATGCCCTCCGCGTGGAGGTCACCGAGCCGGATCCGGCCGGCGGCACCGCGACCCGCGTGCTCACCTATTCGGGTGACACCGATTCCTGCCGCGGGCTGGAGGAGGCGGCCAAGGACGCCGACCTCTTCCTCTGCGAAGCCGCCTTCGAGGAAGGCCGCGACGACGGCATCAAGGACGTCCACCTGACCGGCAAGCGGGCCGGGGAGGCAGCCACCGCCGCCGGCGCGCGCCGCCTGCTGCTCACCCATATTCCGGTATGGACCTCGCAGACCAAGGTCATGGCCGAGGCGCGTCCCGCCTTCGCCGGTGACGTGGCCGTGGCCGTTGCGGGCGTGCACTACAACGTCTGATGTGGCAGCTGTCTGATCTGGCAATTGCCGGACTGGGCACCTGCCGGACTGGGCACTTGACCGACGTGGCGCCGGCTGACCTGACACGGCATGCCTGTAGCCTCGATAAGCTAAAGGCATGACTTCCGAAGCAACCACTGCCCCCGTCATCCGTGCCGACGGCCGCACCCCGGACCAGCTCCGGCCAATCAGCATCACCCGCGGTTGGTCCAAGCAGGCCGAGGGATCGGCCCTCATCGAGTTCGGCAACACCCGGGTCCTGTGCACCGCTTCCCTCACCGAAGGTGTTCCGCGCTGGCTCAAGGGCGAAGGCCGTGGCTGGGTGACCGCCGAATACGCGATGCTCCCGCGGGCCACGAACACCCGCTCCGACCGCGAGTCCGTCAAGGGCAAGATCGGCGGCCGCACCCACGAGATCTCCCGCCTCATCGGGCGTTCGCTGCGGTCGATCATCGACACCAAGGCCCTGGGGGAGAACACCATCGTGCTGGACTGCGATGTCCTGCAGGCCGACGGCGGTACCCGGACGGCAGCCATCACCGGCGCCTACGTGGCGCTCGCCGAGGCCATCCGCTTCGCCCGCGAGAACAAGATGATCGCCCGCAACGCCCAGCCCCTGGTGGACACCATCGCCGCCGTGTCGGTGGGGATCATCGACGGCATTCCGATGCTGGACCTGCCGTACATCGAGGACGTGCGGGCCGAGACCGACATGAACGTCGTCGTGACCGGCTCCGGCAAGTTCGTGGAGGTCCAGGGAACGGCCGAGGGCGCCCCGTTCGACCGGGAGGAACTCAACAAGCTGCTGGACCTGGCACTGCTGGGAACAGAACAGCTGGCTGCCATCCAGCGCGAGACCCTGGCTGAAGCGCCGTGAGTGAGAACAGCCCCGTGAGCGCGGACAGCGTTTCGCCCCAGCCCCGGCTGGTGCTGGCCACCCGTAACGCCGGAAAACTGCGGGAGCTGCGTGAGCTGCTGCGCGGGCAGGTCCCGGGGCTCGACGTCGACACCCAGGTGGTTGACGCGGCCGCCGTCGGAGCGCCCGATGTCGCCGAGACAGGGGTGACGTTCGCCGAAAATTCGCTGCTGAAGGCGCGGGCCGTGGCCGACGCCACGGGTCTGGTGGCCATCGCGGACGACTCGGGGCTGTCCGTGGATGTCCTCGGCGGCGCGCCGGGGATCTTTTCCGCGCGGTGGGCAGGACGCCACGGCGACGACGTCGCCAACCTGCGTCTGCTGCTGGCCCAGCTGTCCGACGTGCCGGACGGCCACCGCGGCGCCGCCTTCGTGTGCGCCGCGGCCCTCGCCGTGCCGGCGTCGGCCAACGCGGACGGGGCACGCGAAGTGGTGGAGTACGGACAGCTTGCCGGCACGCTGCTGCGGGAGCCGCGGGGCGAAGGCGGGTTCGGCTACGACCCCGTTCTGGAGCCGCTGGGCATGGACCGCAGCTGCGCAGAGCTCAGCCCGGAGGAGAAAAACGCCATCAGCCACCGCGGGCTGGCGTTCCGTGCGCTGCTGCCCTCGATCGTCGAGGCCCTGCGCTAGCTGCTGAAATGGCCGTAAACAGCAGAAAGGCACCTCATTCCTGAGGTGCCTTTCTGCTGTCCGGGTTTCCGGTGGAAGCCGGCCGGATCTCCGGTCAATCCAGGTTTGTTTTGCGCTCGGCCTCGGGCTCGTGCTCCTCGATGAACTCCTCCACCGGATCGGTCCCGAATGCTGCGGCTTCGCGCTTGGCGGTCATGCCGCGCACCACTTCAACGCCGACCGGGATCACCGAGACCAGGACAATGACGATGAAGATGATGTCCAGGTTCTCCCGCACCCACGGCACCCGGTCGCCCAGCACGTAGCCGAGAAGGGTCACGCCGCCGCCCCACAGAAGAGCGCCGATGACGTTGAACAGGAAGAACTTGCGCTTGTCCATTTGGGCAACGCCCACGATGACCGGGACAAACGTCCGGATGATGGGAACAAAGCGTGCAAGGATCAGGGCTTTGCCGCCGTGCTTTTCGAAGAACTTGTGCGCGCTGTCCACGTTCTCATGCTTGAACAGCCGGGAATCCGGCTTGTTGAAGATGGCGGGGCCGGCCTTCGAACCGATGAAATAGCCCGTCTGGTTGCCGATGATGGCGGACACGATGATCAGTGCCGCGAAGAGCCAGATGTTGAATTTGATCGTGTCCGTGGCCACGAGCAGGCCCGCCGTAAACAGCATGGAATCGCCCGGCAGGAAGAACCCGATCAGCAGCCCGGTTTCCGCGAAGACGATCCCGCAGACCAGCAGGACAACCCACGGGGCCAGGGCCGGGTCGGCCAGGAACACCTGGGGGTTGAGCCAGTCCGGCAGGAATGATGCCAGATGCGGCTGGACGGGGCCGGCGCCACCCAGCGCGGGCACGGCAAAGTCGCTCAATGCATTTAAGTTCACGTTTCAAGGGTACTTGACGGGTTCCGCGCCCCTGCCGAGCTACAGTTGTCCCCGTGGGTTTGGACTTTACGGCGATCGACTTCGAGACCGCCAACGGCTTCCGCGGTTCGCCGTGTGCCGTTGGCCTCACCAAGGTCCGTGGCGGCGTCATCGTCGAGGAGGCCTCCTGGCTCATGCGGCCTCCGGAAAACCACGACACGTTCGACTACCACAACGTCCGCGTCCACGGCATCCGGCCCGAACAGGTGGCCGGCCTGCCGCGCTTCGGGGAGCTGTTTCCGGAGATCGGCGCATTCATTGGCGGCGACATCCTCGCCGCGCACAACGCCGCCTTCGACCTCGGGGTGATCCGCTCCGGGCTTGAGGTCTCGGGGCTTCCCGGCCCGGCCTACGACTACGTGTGCACCGTGATGCTCTCCCGGCGCTGCTATTCGCTGGTTTCGAATTCCCTGCCCTTTGCCGCCGAGGAGGCGGGCGTGCCGCTCGTGAACCACCACGATGCGGCCGAGGATGCCCGGGCGTGCGCCGGCGTCCTCATCGACATCGCGGGGCGTAACCGGGCCAACAGCATCGCCGAGCTCTACCTTTCGCTGGGATTGTCCATACCCCAGCAGCCGGCGTTCGACCCGGCGACCGGCGAGCTTTCCAAGGCGACCGTCTCGGCGCTCGCCGCCGCGGGCGGCACCAGTGTTGCCCGGCCCTTCCGCAGCGGGTGGCCCGAGGAAGGGCCCAACCCCGAGCCGAATCCCGACGCCGAGCCCGGGAATCCGCTGTTCGGACAGACCGTGGTGTTCACCGGCCAGCTCGCGATGCCGCGTCCCGAAGCGAAGACGCGCTCCGCCGAACTGGGGGCGCGTCCGGAGAGCCGGGTCACGGCCCGGACCAGCGTCCTGGTGGTGGGGGACGGCTTCGTGGCCGGCGACCTGCGGTCCGGCAGGCTCACCGGCAAGGCCAAACGCGTCCTGGAGCTGCACGACCGCGGCCAGGCCATCGAGGTGATTTCCGAAGGGGAGTTCCTGCAGATGGTGGGCGGCCAGATGGTGGGCGGGGCACCGGTGCACCTGGCGAACGCTGCCGCAGATCCTGCCGCCTGCTGAACGACCCTCCCTCACGTCCTGCCGGTTTTGCGGGAAACCCGGCAGGATGTGATGGAGCGTCCTGAAAAACCCGGCAGGATCTGATGGAGCGTTGCGGGAAACCCCAACGGCAGACGGCGAACGGGTAGGCAGGGCCTAAACCCTTCCTCACGTCCTGCAGGTTTTTCCCAAACGCGTCCTCGCGTTGCAGGCAGGGGCTGCGGGGACCTGCAGCAACATTCTGCTTAGGCAGATGTGACCGCAACCAGCTGACTGGCCATGCCGCGGATGACTTCGGGGGCCTCCAGCGCCTCCAGCCAGTCTGCAGGCAGGCAGTCGGTGCCGTAGTACGCGCCCAGGATGTTGCCCGCGATGGACCCAGTGGAATCGCTGTCGCCGCTGTGGTTGATTGCCAGGGCGATGGCGGCCTTGAAATGGTCCACCGGAGCGGTCGCGGCTCCCTGCTGGACCGTTGCCAGCACCGCATAAAGTCCGACGGCGAGGGCCTCCTCTGCGACCCACCCTTCACCCAGTTCACGGACCAGGTCCTCCGGGCTCAGGATTGTGCCGGACGCGGCCTCGCCGGCGAGGCCTATGGCTGCTTCCAGCCGCTCGCGGAGTTCGGGCGCCGCTTCGTCATCGGCCAGCACCCGGGCGAGTGCAGCCTCCGCTGCCTGGGCCAGGCTGCTGCCCTGCACCAGGAAATGGATGAGCAGGCTAAAAGCGCCCGCGCTCTGCCGGGCGGAGGGATGCCCGTGGGTGAGCGAGGCGGCGTCGGCGCTCAACTTGTAGACGGAGTCTGCCGGGATATGCGGCACCAGGCCGAAAGGGGCGGAGCGCATTACGGTTCCGCAGCCCTTCGACTCGGGGTTGACCGGGCGGGCGGCCGTTCCCATTTCGCCGGTGGCCAGCCCGCTCAGGCAGGCATTGCCGGGCGCCCGCCGGTGCCGCAGCACCTCCTGGCCGTCAATCCAGCGGGGCTGCGGCCGCGGTGCGGATTCGGGAACGGAAACGCCCTGCGTGTCTAGCCAGCGCAGGTACGCAAGCCACACGCAGGCGTTGGCGTCCGCACCTACACCCGAATTGGCCCACTCCAGGGCCTCGACGATCCCGTCCACCGTGTACAGCGTCATCTGCGTGTCGTCCGAAAAGTGCGTCCCGCCGTCGAGCGCCGCAAAATCCCGGAGGCCGGCAGCGCCGAAACGGCGCCGGATCTCCTCTATCGGGTCGAACTCGACGGCGTAGCCGAGCGAGTCGCCCAGGGCGCCGCCGAGCAGGCAGCCATGGATGCGGGACTCGGGGGACACAACGGTGCCGGAAGCAATGCTCATGCAGGCAAATTTACCTGCCCGCCGGAGCTCTCCCGTCCCGATGATTTGCACGCTGCTGTGATCTCGAACTCTGAATGCCGGGGGTCCGCAGACCGGACGATAAGCTCGGGTTCAGGAACCGTCCAGACTTTGCTGCCAGACTGCTGGGGCCGTCTCCCCAGGCGAGCGACGTTCCCCGCTGACCAAAACATAAGGATTTCACCATGAGCACCCCTGTGTCCGTCCCACCGACCGACGGCCGGCCATCCGCCGGTGACAACGGGTTCCGGCCCGGGCTTCTGTCCCGGCTCGGAGCGGAGGCGTTCGGCACGCTGTTCCTGGTGGTCGCCGGGCTGGGCGTGCCGCTCTTTACCCTTCCGCAGTCCAACCCGCTGCCCGCCGCCCTCGCCGGAGGCCTCGCCGTGACGGCGGCGATGCTGGCCTTCGCTTACATCTCGGGCGGGCACTTCAACCCGGCCATCACAGTGGGCAACCTCGTGGTGGGCAGGATCGGCATCGCTGCCGCCGCGGCGTACATCGGCGCGCAGCTGATCGGTGCGGCAGCCGGCGCGCTTGCGCTGTTCGGGATTCTCCGCACTGTGCCCAACATTCCCGACGCCCGGACGGCGTTTGACACTGTCACCGCCGGCTTCGGTGAGCATTCCGTGATCCAGACGTCGATGGCAGGCGTCCTCCTCGCCGAAGTGCTGGGAGCAGCGCTCCTGGTTGCCGTGTTCCTCGGCACGACGGCCCGCCGCAACATCCACGCGGCCGCAGCCCCCTTCGCCGTCGGGCTGGCCTTTGCGGTGCTGCTGCAGCTGGGCCAGGCCCTTGGCAACGCGCCCTTCAACCCGGCACGGGCCACCGCGTCGGCCCTCTTCAGCAGCAGCTGGGCACTGGAACAGCTGTGGCTGTTCTGGGTAGCCCCGATCGTCGGTGCCGGTATTGCCAGCCTTGTTTTCCGCGGGTTCGCTGACGCCGGCGCCCGGAGTGCCGCGGCAGACACCGAGCACGCCGGAGCCGCACCGGATGCCGAGGATGAGTTCGACGACGACTCCGACGACTCAGACGAAGAGCCGGGTGCCGCGGAAACACAGACCGCAAATGGTCGCACCGCCAGCGCTGAACGCCCGGCCGGAGCGCCGGAGGCAGGCCGCGACGAGGCGCGCGACTTCTTCGACGGCCCGCGCAGCCAGTAGTCCTGACGCGCCGAAGCGCGGGGTCGGCAATATTGTCGGTGCCCGCGCTTAGCTTATGAATATGCGGTTATTGCACACTTCCGACTGGCACCTGGGCCGGTCCTTCCATGGCGTCGGCATGCTGGACGCCCAGCGATCCTTCATCGACCAGCTGGTTGCCCGGGTCAGTGAACTGTCCGTCGACGTCGTGCTGATTGCCGGCGACGTCTACGACCGCGCGCTGCCCGGCGTCGATGTCGTCAACCTGCTGGACGACGCCCTGGTCCGGCTGACCGGAGCGGGCGCGCAGGTGGTGCTGACCAGCGGAAACCACGACTCCGCCATTCGGCTAGGATTCGCGTCCCGTCTGCTGGAGAAGGGCGGCGTCCATCTGCGCACCCGCCTCCAGGAGCTGGATGTCCCCGTGACCCTGCCGCTCGGCGGGGCCGGGGCGGACTCGGATGGCCCCGTGCTGGCGATCTACGGGATCCCCTGGCTCGAACCACGCCTTGTTGCCGAGCAGCTTGGCGCGGACACCGCCAGCCACTTCGAGGTCACCCGTGCCGCCACCCAACGCATCAGGGCCGATGTCGCCGCACGCAGCTCGTCCCGGACCGTTCATTCCGTGGTGCTGGCACACACCTTCGCCAGCGGCGGCATCAGCTCGGACAGCGAACGCGACCTGAGCATTGGAGGCGTCGGCGCTGTGCCGCTGGACCTTTTCGACGGCTTCAGCTACACCGCGCTGGGCCATCTGCACGGCCGGCAGTCCCTCTCCCCGGAGGTGCGCTATTCGGGATCGCCCCTGGCGTACTCCTTCTCAGAGGCGAAGCACCTCAAGGGCGGCTGGCTCGTGGACATTGACGGGTCCGGTGTCACCGCTGTGGAGGAGATCCTCTGGGACGCACCCCGGCAGCTTGCCGTCCTCCGGGGAACGCTCGACGAACTGCTGGAGTCGCCGGAGCATGCCTGGGCCGAGGACGCCTACTGCCAGGTGACCCTGACCGACGCCCAGCGGCCGGCCCAGGCCATGGAGCGCCTGCGGGCCAGGTTCCCGGACACGCTTGTCCTCGGCTTCGAGCCGGAAGGGGCCACCGCGGCATCGTCGGCGAGCTACAGCAGCCGGCTGGCCAAGGCCGAGGACGATCTCGCCGTGTGCTGCGGATTCCTCGAACACGTCCGCGGCCGGGAGCCTGAAGCGGCAGAACGGGCCGCTCTCACCGAAGCTTTGGAGAATGTGCGTCTGCAGGAGGCATCACTGTGAGGATCCACCGTCTGGAGATCTCGGCGTTCGGGCCGTTTGCCGGAACAGAGGAAATTGATTTCGACCAGCTGAGCGCCCACGGGCTGTTCCTGCTGAATGGGCCCACCGGCGCAGGCAAGACCAGCGTGCTGGATGCCATCTGCTATGCGCTCTACGGGTCCGTTCCCGGAGCACGGCAGGACGGCAAGCGACTTCGCAGCGACCATGCGGACGCGGCTGCAGAACCGCGCGTGACCTGTGAATTCACCGCCCGGGGAAGGCGGTACGAAGTCTCCCGGTCACCGGCCTGGGACAAGCCGAGCGCCCGCGGACGGAACGGGTTCACCACACAACAGGCCAAGACGCTCCTCCGCGAACGGGTCGCCGGTGCCTGGGTGGAAAAATCCGGCCGGAACGACGAAGCGGGGGCGGAAATCACCGCGCTCCTCGGCATGGACCGGGAACAGTTCACCCGCGTGGTCATGCTCCCCCAGGGAGACTTCGCTGCATTCCTCCGGTCCAAGGCTTCGGACCGCCTCGAGCTGCTGCAGAAACTCTTTGGCACGGAACGGTTTGAGGCAGTGGAGCGGGAGCTGGCGGTCCAGGCCACGGGTGCCGTCAAGGAAGTAGGGGATCTCGAGGACAGGCTGGGCCTGCTCGTGGCGAGGGCCCGGGCGGAGGCCACTGCTCTCGAAGTCGACTTCGATGCAGCACCGGAATTTGCTGGCGATCCGGAACTCCTGTCCTGGCTGGAGACTGCGGCCAAGGAACGTGCCTCGGTGCTTGCCCGGGACGCAGAATCGTGCGAGGAGCAGCGGCGCGGCTGCGCGGACCAGCTCGAAGTGGAGCTGGCCAGGGAGGGCAGGCGCCTGAAGCTTGCTGCCGCCCTGAGGCGGAGGGCGGACGCAGAGGCCGCCGCGCCCGAACTCGAAAGCGCAGGGGCCGCCCTGGCACTGCACCGGAAGGCAGAACTTCTCGGCGGGCAGCTGAAGTCCGTAGCCAGCGCCGAGGCGATGTTCGCCCGCGCAGAGGAAGCCGCGGACCTCGCCGCCGCCAGCGTGCGGGAGGCAGCCAGGTCCAGCGTCGAATTGGCGGGGACGGAAAACGGCCCCGCAGAACGCGCTGCTGCAGGAAGCGGCTTCGCAGGGCGCAGTGCTGTCGCAGAACACGTTTCCGTTGACGTGGCCGCGGAGCTGTCGCGCCTGCGTTCGCTGGCGGCCGTGATTGGGGAGCGCCTTGCCGATGAGGACCGGCTGGGCGGCCTGCACCAGCGCGCAGCCGGGCTCATCCAGCAGCGGCAGCAACTCACCCGGGCCGGCGACGACCATGCCGCCCGGCTGCTTTCCCTCCGTACTGAGATGGAGACCCTGCGTACCACCCTGCAGCCGCTGGAACAGCTGGCAGGGGAATCCGTCCTTCGCACCAAGGAGGCCGCCACCGCGGATGAGCTGGTGGACGTTGTCAGACGCTACGGCATTGCGGCGGCCGGATGTGCTGCCGTGACCGAACGGCACCTCAGGGCCAGGGAACACCACCAGGAACTGCGCCGGCAGTGGCTGGACGTCCGCGAGGAACGGCTGTCCAATGCGGCGGCCGAATTGGCTTCCCGCCTGGAAAACGGCGCGCCCTGTCCCGTCTGCGGCAGCGCTGAGCATCCGGCGCCGGTGCCTGCGGGGGACTCCGTCCTGGGGCTGGCCGACAGGGAGGAACGCGCCAAGGAGATCAGCGAGGCAGCCGAGAGGACACTGTCTGCACTGCAAGCCGAACTTTCCGAGGCCAGGCAGCTGGTAGCCGTTCTCGCCGGACAGGGCGGCGACGCCGATCCCGCCGAAGCGGCCGAGGCAGCCAAGGCCGCCCGGGCAGCCGCTGCCGAAGCAGCAGCCGCCGTAACGGAACTGGCAACCAGCAGGAGCCGGCAGGAGGAGCTGGCCGAACGCATCGACTCCGCGGAGCACCTGCGTGTGGATACGTTGTCACAGCTGGCGCAGACGGAGTCCGCCCTGGCCGAAATCGAGGGGCAGTCCGCCGCGCTGGAATCGTCGCTCGAAGCGCTCCGTGCCGGCCACGCGAGCCTCGTTCTCCGCAGCGAAGCCATCGGCCAGGTTGTTGGCATTCTGGAACAGGCTGATGCTGCCCAGTCACAGCTGGAGCAGGCAGCGGCCCGCGTGGCCGAGGCGCGGACGGAGCTCGACCGCGCCCTTCCCGAGGCCGGATTTGCCTCGGCTGCCGAGGCTCGCCAGGCCCTCCTGCCCGCGCCGGAAGCTGCCCGGCTGGAGTCGGCCGTGCAGGCCGGGCGGGATGAGGAGGTGCGGCTCGAGGAACTGTTCGCCAGCGAGGAGCTCGTCCTGGCAGTCAAGGAGCAGGCAGCCGGCTCTGCGGCCACCGCGGCGGACCTGGATGCGCTGCGCGCCGAGGCGGAGCGGGCCGAGCAGGCCGCAAAGGACGTTGCACTGGTGGCGGGCCTGGCCAAGCAGGCCGCCAGGACGCTCGGGCGCCTGCGCGCCGAGTACGGGGAGCTAGCCGAATCCGGCCGGGAACCAAGGGAACGCGCCGAAGTGCTGAAGGGCCTGGCCGAAGCGGCCCGTGGTGCCGGCGACAACAGTTACCGCATGAGCCTGAACGCGTACGTCCTGGCCGCGCGGCTGGAGCAGGTTGCCATTGCTGCATCGGAAAGGCTGGTTGCCATGAGTGACGGCCGCTACACACTCCAGCACTCGGATGCGAGGGCAGCCCGGAACGCCAAGTCCGGGCTGGGGCTGGAAGTCGTGGACGAATGGACCGGGCGCCGCCGCGACACGTCGACACTCTCCGGCGGGGAATCCTTCATGGCCTCGCTGTCGCTCGCCCTCGGCCTTGCGGACGTGGTGCAGCAGGAGGCGGGCGGGGTCGATATTGAAACACTGTTCGTCGACGAGGGCTTTGGGAGCCTCGATGAGCAGGCACTGGAGCAGGTCATGGATGCGTTGGAGGGCCTCCGTGACGGCGGCCGCGTGGTGGGCCTCGTGAGCCATGTGGGGGAGATGAAGCAGCGCATCGGCAGCCAGCTCCAGGTGGTGAAGCAGCGCAACGGCTCGACTGTCCACGTTGTCGATGCGCTCGTGACGGTCTGAACCGGTGACGGCCTGAACCGGTGAAGCCGCTGCCGGGCGGCTTCACCGGTCCGGTACCATGGGACTGTTACCGGGTTCGGCGCATCGGGAGGAGGGACGATGCGCACGACTGAACGAGCCCGGATACATGCACACTCCAACGGCGTCCCAATCACACGCCAACCCTGGCCCCTCCACGCCACCAGCCGGCACCGTCGGCACCGACCCTGGCGGCATCGACGTAGCAGGCACCGTCCCTGCCAGCCCTGAATCTCCCGGCACGGACTTACCTGAAACCGGCACGCCGGCCGCAAAATTCGGCGGCCGCTTCGCCCGCCTGCCGGCCCTGGCCGGCAGGGGATTCCTGCCCCTGGGCCTGTTCGCGCGCCTGCCCCTCGCGATGCTGACGCTGGGAACCCTCACCCTTGCCACCTCGGTCACCGGCTCCTATGCCGTGGGCGGAGCTGCGGCCGGCGCCGTCGGTATCGGCTCGGCCGCAGGTGCGCCGGTCCTCGGCTGGTTGGCCGACCGGTTCAGCCAGCGCCCCGTGCTGCTGGCCGCCGCTGTCCTGAATGTCGTGGCCGTGCTTGCCGTCATCGCCACCGCGTATGTGATTCCGGGCGTGCACGAGGTCGGCGCCGCCTGGGGCGTCATCACGGCCGCGTTCCTGGCAGGAGTCAGCTCCCCCCAGGTCGGCCCGCTGGCCCGCGTCCGGTGGATGGCGCTTACGGCTGACAGCCGGCGCGCAGGGGACAGCACTGACCTCGACGTCGCCTTGTCCTATGAGAGCACGGCCGACGAACTGACCTTCGTGCTTGGTCCGGCCCTCGTGGGCGTCCTGGCCAGCCTTGTGGCTCCGTGGCTCCCGCTGGCCCTGGCCGCAGCGCTGACGCTCACGCTCGTTCCGGCCTTCGCCGTCCACCCGACCCACACGGCAGTCCCGCGCCGGGAAAAGGCCATTACCCGCGGCAAGGCGCCCAGTACCCGGGCAGGCAGCCGCCTCGCCGGGTTGGGCCCGGTGGCGCTTCCTGTCCTGGCCATGGTCTGCATGGGCACTTTCTTCGGTTCGACGCAGGCAGCTTTGAGCGCCTTTTCCGCCGGATTCGCGACGTCGGAGGCGGCCGGGCTCCTGTACGCGGTCATGGGGATCAGCTCGGCCGCGGCCGCCATCTCGGTGGCCTACTGGCCGGCCGGCTTCCCGGTGGCTGCCCGCTGGGTGGCCGGAGCCGCAGCCATGGCCGCGCTGTCGGGGCTGCTGTTCCTGCCAACAGACGGCTGGGGCATGGTGCTGGTTCTGCTCGCACTGGGCCTGCCGGTGGGCCCGGTCATGGTCACGGTCTTTGCAATTGGCGGGATGGTGGCACCGGCGGGCCGGCTAGCGACGGTGATGACGGCGCTCGCCAGCGGCATCGTCGCCGGCACGGCGCTTGGCTCATCCATCGGAGGCCAGCTGGCCCAGGACGCCGGCCACGGCGCCGCCTTCCTGGTCACGGCTGCCGCCGCGGCGGCGCTGTTCGCCCTCGGGGTGGCGGCCGCCGTCGTCGTCCGTTCCAGGCAGCGGGGCTCAGGCGAGCTGACTTTCGATCCTGGCCGCGCTGGCGGTCAGGGCAGCGGCCACCGCTTCCGGGTCCTGCGCTGACCGGATATAGACGACGGCGACGGCGGCCGGGCGCCCGCCGGGAACCCGGACGGGGGCGGCCAGTGAGGAAACCCCGGCGATGACTTCGTCATGGCTCGCGGCATAACCGCGCTTCCGGGCCTCGGCAGCCTCGGGGCGGTACGGCACGGCGGGAGCGAGCTGGTTCCACTCCTGCTCCGTCAGCGCGGACTGGATGGCGATGCCGGGCGCGCCGGAACTGATCGGATGACGGGACCCCGGGTGCTGCACCACCGTCGCGGCCGAATGCCGGGGCTCCACCGTCACGAGCGTCACGCAGTCCTGGTGGTCCCATACCGCCACGAAGGCCGTCATGTTGAGACTGTTGGCCAGCTGGGTCAGTTCCGGAAGGGCTGCGGTCTGGAGGTTCCGCGAGACGCCACGCGCCAGCACCGCGAGGCCGGGGCCGGGCTGGACGCGCCCGGCGTCGTCGCGGACCAGCAGGGAATGGTCCTCGAGGGTCCGCAGGATCCGGTAGGCCACCGACCGGTGCACACCCATGGCCTCGGCCAGTTCGGCGATGGTCAGCGGGCGGTCAGCTTCGGCCAGGATTTCCAGTGCACGGATGCCTCGGGAGAGGGTCTGGGAGGGGGAAGCCTGGGCGGGCGCAACCTGCGCTGCGGCACCGGCGTTGGGAGTCATGCTGTCCATCCTAGGCATGTAGGCGGGGCGGCCAGCCACAAGGGCTTGTGCAGCACGTCACCTTGGGCTACGGTTCCATATAGGAATTGCCTGTTCAACTATCGAACAAGTCAACTATAGAACAGTTCATGATGATGGCCAATCCAACAGCTGGCCCCGACGTTCCGGGCAGAACTTCAGTTCCCCGCGCCCACCGGTTCCGGGGCAGCCTGGGCAGGTTTGCCACGGGAGTCGCCATTGTCACGTTCGACGGCGTCACCAAGCGCCACGGGATTACCGTCAACTCCTTCACCGCCGTCTCCATGGACCCGCCCCTGGTCCTGGCCAGCATCGCCCGCACCGCCAAAGCCCACGACGAGCTGGCCGGCAGGCCCTTCACCGTCAACATCCTCGGAGCCGAGCAGCGCCAGCTGGCCATGCATTTTGCGGGACGTCCGGGCCCGGAACCACGATGGGTGGAAGGGGCTGCGGCTCCCCGGCTCGCCGGCGTGCTTGCCTACTTTGAGTGCCGGCCCTGGGCGGCGTACGACGGCGGCGACCACACCCTCTATCTCGGCGAGGTGGTGGATTTCGACCACCGGAGCGGCGATGCGCTCGCGTTTGCCAACAGTGCCTTCATTACCATCCCGGAGAGCCAGCTGGGGATAGAAGACCTGCTGTAGGCGCCATTCCTTCACCACCACCAAATTGACAGTTCGACGACGACTGGAGGCAGCAATGGGCATCAGGACCGGCCAGCAGTACCTGGACAAACTCAACGCGATGAGCCCGCACATCGCGATCGACGGTGAGGTGGTCAGCGGGAAGGTCGCCGAACATCCTGCCTTCCGCAACGTTGCCCGGCAGTACGCGAAGCTGTTCGACATGCAGCACGACCAGCGGTACCAGGGCGCGCTGACCTACACCTCGCCGACCACGGGGGACCTTGTCAATGCGTCCTTCCTGGTGCCCCGGATCATCGAGGACCTGCAGCACCGGCGCCGGGCGACCTCCACGTGGGCCGAGGCGACCAACGGATTCCTCGGCCGCACCGGCGACTACATGAACTCCGCGCTCACTGCCCTTGGCACGGCCGGGAAGTGGTTCTCGCAGGCCGATCCCAAGTTTGCCGAAAATATCAGCAACTACTATGAGTGGGCCCGTGAAAACGACCTGCTGGCAACCCATACGCTGATCCCGCCGCAGGTGAACAGGTCCGTCTCCGGTTCAGAGCAGCTGGGCGGCCAGCTCACGGCGCACGTTGTGGAGGAGCGCGACGGCGGCATTGTGGTCCGCGGCGCCCGCATGCTCGCCACGATCGCGCCCATCGCCGATGAGCTGCTGGTTTTTCCCTCAACGGTGCTGCGCGGCACGCCGGAGGACGCCCCGTATTCCTTTGCGTTCGCCATTCCCAATGACGCGCCCGGGCTCCGGTACCTGTGCCGCACCTCCCTGTACAACGGCGGAAGCGTCCACGACGAACCACTGGCATCCCGCTATGAGGAAATGGACGCCGTGGCCGTCTTTGATGACGTCTTCGTGCCAGGCGACCGCATCTTCATGCTCGGCAACCCGCAGCTGTGCAACTCGTTCTACGCGGAAACCGGCGCCGGTGCCCTCATGACCCACCAGGTTGTCACCCGGACCATCGCCAAGAGTGAGTTCTTCCTTGGCCTGGCCTCCGAACTCGCCGATTCGATCGGCATCGACGGGTTCCAGCACATCCAGGAGGACATCGCCGAACTGATCATAGACGTCGAAATCGGCAAGGCGCTGGTGCGCGCCTCGGAGGCGGACGCCGCACCCAACGAGGCCGGCATGATGCTGCCAAAGTGGACCACGCTCAACGCTGCCCGCAACTGGTATCCGAAGGTGGCGCAGCGTTTCCCGCAGATCATTCGGAAGTTCTCGGCGTCGGGGCTGATGGCCCTGCCCGGTGAAGCGGACGTCAACGGCGAGGCCCGGGCGGACATCGACCTCTACCTGCAGGGGAAGACGCTGACCGGGCCTGAGCGGGTCCGGCTGTTCAAGCTGGCGTTCGACGCCTCAATCTCCGGTTTCTCCGGCCGGCAGTCCCTCTATGAATACTTCTTCTTCGGGGATCCGGTCCGGATGGCGGGGGCGCTGGTCAACACCTATGACCGTGAACCGGCCAGGGCGCGCCTGCGCGAGTTCCTGCACAGGGCTGACTGAGGGGTGCGCCACATCACATTTCCGTAGTATCCTTTGACACTAACTGACCGTTCGATCAGTAAATCGGACGGCCATTCATCACCTGCGGCAGTAGCACTGCCCCCCAGCCACGGAGTTTCAATGACCGCAACTTCACCCGTAGATTCAGAGGCAGGCCCCAGCAGCAAGCGCGAGGAACGCAAAGTCCTTGCCGGCACGCTGGTGGGCACCACCATCGAGTGGTACGACTTCTTCATCTTCGCCCAGCTCACGGCAACGCTGCTGTCCCCGCTGTTCCTGGCCCCGCTGAATGCATCCAACCCCGGCCTGGCGCAGATCCTCTCCTTCGCCCTGATCGGCATCAGCTTCCTGTTCCGGCCGCTCGGCGCCATCATCGCCGGACACCTGGGGGACCGCCTCGGCCGCAAGGCAATGCTCGTGTTCACCCTCATCATGATGGGTGCCGCAACTGCGCTCATCGGCATGCTGCCCACCTACGCCCAGATCGGCGCCTGGGCTCCAATCCTGCTGATCCTCCTCCGTGTCCTGCAGGGCTTCTCCGCAGGCGGCGAGTGGGGCGGCGCCGCCCTCATGGCTGTAGAGCACGCGCCGCTGCACAAGAGGGGGCTGTTCGGTGCCTATCCGCAGATCGGCGTTCCCGTCGGCATGATCCTGGCCACCGGGCTGCTGTTCTTCCTGAACTCCGGAATGTCGCGGGAAGACTTCGCCGCGTGGGGCTGGCGCGTTCCGTTCCTGCTCTCCATCATCCTGATCGTGGTGGGCTACATCATCCGCCGCGCAGTCGGCGAAAGCCCCGTCTTCAAGGAAATGGCCGCGCGCAAGGCTGAAAGCAAGGCGCCGCTCGGCGAGCTCATCCGCCACCACAAGAAGGCCGTGCTGCACTCCACCCTGATCTTCATCGCCAACAACGCGGCAGGCTACCTCCTCATCGCCTTCTTCATCTCCTACGCCACCCGCATCCTGAAGATGCCGGCCCCGCCGGTGCTGCTCGCCACCACGCTGGCCTCGTTCGGCTGGCTGATCTTCACCCTCGTGGGCGGCTGGCTGTCGGACCGGATCGGCCGGGTCAAGACCTTCCTGACCGGTTACGCAATCGTCTTCGCCTGGATGATTCCGATGTTTGCCCTCATCGACACGAAAAACATCTGGCTGTACGGCATTGCCCTGTTCGTCCTGACGGTGGGCCTCGGCCTGTCGTACGGCCCCATGTCAGCCATGTACGCGGAGATGTTCCCGGCCAACGTCCGGTACTCGGGCATCTCGATCGGCTACGCCTTCGGCGCCATTTTGGGCGGCGCGTTCGCCGCCACGATCGCCGAGTCGCTGCTGCAGAGCACCGGGTGGGCCGGCTCCATCGGCATCTACATCATGATCCTGTGCGTCATCTCGGCCGTTGGTGTGCTGCTGGCGAAGGAGACGCGGGGCCGCCCGCTCGGCGTCAGCCGGCACTAAATGGTCAGTCGGCACTAAATGCGGGCGCCCTGCAACAGGGCAATGGCGTCCTCGTCGCTCAGCTGCTCAAAGTGCCGGTAAAAAGCTCCCACGGCCCGGAATCTTCCCGGCAGGTGGAGGCAAAGGACAGTGCAGACCCGCGACAATGACTTCTCCGCCTCGATCGAACCGACGGGCGCGGCAGCCACCACGGTTGCCGCGCCTGCCATCCGGACAGCCTCGACCGCTGCCCGCATGGTGGCTCCCGTCGCCAGTCCGTCGTCCACGAGCAGGACCGTCTTGCCGTGGATATCGGGGTGCACCGCCGGATAGCTGTCAGCGCGGCGCATCAGTTCGGTCCGTTCCCGGTCCTCCACCTGGTCAAGCCACTCCTGCCGCACGCCGTCGCCAAGAATCCGCTCGACGAGAGGCCTGTTGAGCAGCCGGACGATCCTGCCGCCCGAGTAGGCCAGCGCGCCGTATGCGGTCTCATCATGCCCGGGGATGCCCAGCTTGCGGACCAGCAGGGCGCCGAACGGCAGGTGCAGGACGTCAGCGGCGGCGACGGCCACGGGGATGCCGCCCCGGGCCAGGCCCAGCACCACCGTGTCAGGGCGCTCGCGGAATTGCGGCAGGGCGGCCGCCAGCTGCCGTCCGGCGTCTTCCCGGCCTTCAAAAACCATGCCCATGGGTTCCTCTTCCGGTGTCTCCCCCCAGGATCCAGCCTACGCCCGTCAGCTCCGGCGGGAGCCGGCATATTCCTGCGGCTTCCCTAACTGCCGAGGAACGAGATGGCCGCCTGCTTGAAGGCGCGGCTGGTGATGGCATTGGTGTGCGTGCGTCCGGGCAGCACCAGCTGCTCGGCCGAAGAGCCGGCGTTCCGTGCCAGTTCGGCCAGCTGCGGCATGGACGCGGCGCGCTCATCGTTCTCGCCGGCCACCAGCAGCACGGGCATGTGCGGCACGGCCTCGGCGGGATCGTACGGCTCTCCCTTGATGGCCTCCACCAGGGACAGCAGGGCGAAGATGTTGTTGGTCGGCAGCGCCTGCGCCATGCTGAGGAGCCCGGCCGTGGACGCGTCGGCAATGGGCGTGCCGTCCGCCAGGTAGCGTTGGGCAGCAATCAGGTCGAAGGCCGCCAGCGGGTCAGCCATGTTCGGTCCGCCCAAGACCAGCCGGTGCACCAGCTCCGGCTGGGTGGCGCCGAACTCCCAGGCGAGCCGGGAACCGAGGGAATAGCCGATCACGTCCAGCCCGCTGGCGGGGTCATCCTCGCGCAGGGGCCGCGCTCCGGCGTCGAACGCGATTTGCAGGAGGTCTGCCCGGATCCGGCTGGGCGAGTAGGAGTCCATGTCCTCGGGCGCACCGCTCCGGCCATGGCCGGGAAGATCGACGGCGATGACCCGGCGGCCGGCCTCCAGCAGTGCCGGGATCCAGCCCGTATCCTCCCAGTTCAGCTTGCTCGACGCGGAGAAGCCGTGAATGAGGAGGATGGGGCGGAGCCCGGCGTCGTTCCGGGGTTCGTGCACTTCGACGTATAGCTGCGGGTCGGTGCCCTCGACCGTGTGGGAGTGCTGTTCGCCGGTGTGTCTGCCGCTCATCGCCTCAGTCCTCGTCAAGTCTCAATCCTTGTCAGTACAGGGCTCGCCAGCGCTGCTTCTTTGCCGGTCCGCCGTGGATGGGCACCACTCTACCTGCCGGCGGACCGGGCAAATCCACGGCTAGCGGCGCCGGGCGCGCCGGCTTGCAGCGATCCGGGCCCCTGCCCAGCAGGCGGCGGCGATGCCGGCGATCAGCAGGAGGGTGCTGACCAGCTGGATGCGGCTGCTCTCGGCGCTGAAACCCACCGCGAACACCAGCCCAAGCAGCACCAGGCCGAACACCGTGAGCCCGGGGAAGCCCTTCATCCGCAACGGCAGGGCAGTACCGTCGCGGTCGGCGCGCCGGCGCAGGATCAGCTGGGCCACCAGCGCCGAACCCCAGACCACCAGGCACGTGGACCCGACGAGCTGGAACAGGGCGGGCAGGATGCGTTCGGGGAAGAGCAGTTCCAGGACTGTGGCGATGAATCCAAAGGCGACCGAGACGCCGACGGCGATCATGGGCACTCCTGCACCGCTGAGCCGGGACAGGAAACCGGGAGCCTCGCCGCGCTCCGCGAGCGAGAACACCATGCGGGACGCGCCGTACAGGTTGGCGTTCAGGGCAGACAGGAGCGCGACGACGGCCACCAGGGTAATTGCCGTGGCGGCACCGGGGATGCGGGCGGAGTCCAGGACGCCGGCAAACGGCGAGGACAGTGCCTCCGAGGTGGCCGGAAGGACGGCCGCGATCACGAAGACCGAGCCGATGTAGAAGACGAGGATCCGCCACACAACTGTGCGGATCGCTTTGGTGACGCTGTGCTCAGGGTCTTCGGTCTCCGCTGCCGCGACGCTGACGATCTCCGTGCCGCCGAAGGCGAATATCACCACGAACAGGGCGGTGGCGATGCCGCCCAGGCCTGCCGGAGCAAAGTCGCCGGTGATGTTGGCCAGCCCCGGGGATGCCACGTCCGGCAGGAGTCCCAGGAGCAGGGCGGCGCCGATGGCGAGGAACAGGACAATGGCGGCCACCTTGAGGATGGCAAACCAGAACTCGAACTCGCCGAAGTTCTTCACCCCGGCCAGGTTGATGCCGGTGAACACCACCATGAAGACCAGGGAGAGCGCCCACACCGGAATCACGGGCCAGACAGAAAAGAGCAGCCCTGCAGCGCCGAGCGCTTCGGCGGCGATGACCACCACCAGCTGCAGCCACCAGAGCCAGCCCACCGTTGCCCCGGCGGTCTTGCCCATGGCGCGTTCGGCGTAAACGGAGAAAGCGCCGCTGTTGGGGTTCGCTGCCGCCATTTCGCCGAGCGCCCACATGACCAGGATGATGAGCGTGCCGGCCACCAGATAGGAGACCAGGACCGCGGGACCGGCCGCCTGGACGCCGGCCCCGGAGCCCAGGAAGAGCCCGGCGCCAATGGCGCTGCCCAGGCCCATCATGGTGAGCTGGCGGGGCTTCATGCTGTGGCGGAGCTGTACCGCGGGTCGCTCTGCTGTGGACTTCATCGTCATGCTGCGTACCTTCTTGGGGTTGGGGAAATGGTCCTTTTGGGACCTTTCGAATTTACACCCAACTTCCGGCCGCAAAGTCCGCAACATTTTGCATCGCGGGCAAGCCGCCGTAGAATCAGTTCAGGTCATTTTGACCATAACTAATTCCGAGCCGGCCGAAGTGCCGGCGATCGCAGCGAAGCGGGTGATTACCGTGTACACCACCTCAGCCAACGTGGCCGAGCGGCAGTCCGCGCCGCCGTCGCTGGCTATCTCCACGGTGATTTTCGCCCTCCGCCCCAGCGAGTCCTCCGGCCGGCCAACGCTCTGGCTGCCGCTGGTCCGCCGCATCCGGGAACCGTTCAAAGGCCTGTGGGCCCTGCCCGGCGGCCCGCTGACGCACTCCGAGTCGCTGCAGGACGCCGCCTCACGGAACCTGCGGGAAACCACGGGGCTGGCACCCAGTTACCTCGAACAGCTCTACGCCTTCGGCGGTCTGCACCGCTCACCCACCCAGCGGGTGGTGTCAATCGTCTACTGGGCGCTGGTCCAGCCCACGGAAGCTGCCCTGGCGGACGAATCCGAGAACGTCCGGTGGTTCCGCGCCGACAAGCTCGGCAACCTGGCCTTCGACCACAACGCGATTGTGGACTATGCCCTCTGGCGCCTGCGCAACAAGCTGGCCTACGGCTCCATCGCCTACCACTTCCTGGGCGAGTACTTCACCCTCGCCCAGGTCCGCGAGGTCTATGAAGCCGTGCTGGACACGCAACTGGACCCCGCCAACTTCCGACGGCAGATCAAGTCGACGCCGGAAATCGAAGAAACCGGTGAATACCTCCAGGGCGGCAAGCACCGTCCCCCGCGTCTTTACCGATTTACCGGCCGCCCCGGCCTCGACCCAGATAACAGGAGCAACCCATGAGCAGCGTCAACACTGCCATCCAGCTGATCACACGTGAACAGGCCGAGAAGGCCAGTGCAGCCGGCGCCGGCGGCACATGCAATTCAGCTCTTGCCCAGGGCCCCTGGGAATACGACCTCGCGGAAGCCCTCGCCGGTGTTCCTGCGTACGGTCCCGGGGCTTCCAGCGCCGACGTCGCGCCCGCCTCCACGCCGCGCCAGGGGCAGCTTCCCGAGGAGTACAAGCTGGCCAGCGAAGCCGAGCTGGACACCCGGATCCGGGCTGCCAAGGCGGCACTGGGCGACCGTGCCGTCATCCTGGGCCACTTCTACCAGCGCGACGAGGTTGTCCAGTACGCCGACTTTGTGGGTGACTCCTTCCAGCTGGCCAATGCCGCCCTGACCCGGCCCGACGCCGAGGCGATCGTCTTCTGCGGGGTGCACTTCATGGCCGAAACCGCTGACACCCTTTCCAAGCCGGAGCAGGCTGTCATCCTGCCCAACCTCGCCGCCGGATGCTCGATGGCGGACATGGCCGACGCCGATTCCGTGGAGGACTGCTGGGAACAGCTTGAGGAGATCTTCGGCACCGAGCCCGACGCCGAAGGCCGTGTTCCGGTCATCCCTGTCACCTACATGAACTCCTCGGCGGCGCTGAAAGCCTTCTGCGGCCGGAACGGCGGCATCGTCTGCACCTCCTCCAACGCCAAGACGGTCCTGGAGTGGGCCTTCCAGCGCGGCCAGCGCGTCCTCTTCTTCCCGGACCAGCACCTCGGCCGGAACACGGCCAAGGCCCTGGGTGTCCCGCTCGAGCAGATGCCCATGTGGAACCCGCGCAAGGAACTTGGCGGCAACGAGGAACAGGCACTGCTGGACGCCCGCGTCATCCTCTGGCACGGATTCTGCTCGGTCCACAAGCGCTTCAGCGTTGCCCAGATCGAGAAGGCCCGCGCCGACTTCCCCGGCGTCAACGTGATTGTGCACCCCGAATGCCCCATGGAAGTGGTGGACGCAGCCGACTCCGCCGGCTCCACGGACTTCATCCAGAAGGCCATCGCGGCAGCCACCGAGCCCACGGTCTTCGCGATTGGTACCGAGATCAACATGGTGAACCGGCTGGCGGCCCAGTACCCGCAGCACACCATCTTCTGCCTGGACCCGGTGATCTGCCCCTGCAGCACCATGTATCGGATCCACCCGGGCTACCTGGCCTGGGTCCTCGAAGAGCTGGTCGCCGGCCGCGTGGTCAACCGCATCACCGTGGACGACGACGTGCAGCAGGATGCCAGGACGGCACTTGAGCGCATGCTCGCCGCCAAGCCCTGATAGGGAGCCCGCAATGACCAGCGATAACGGAACGACCGGCCGCCGGCGGCTCGCCGTCGTCGGCAGCGGCATCGCCGGCCTCTACGCCGCCCTGCTCGCGGCGGAGGCCGGCGCCGACGTGGTGCTGCTGACCAAGGGCGCGCCCGCGGAGAGCAACACGTACTTCGCGCAGGGCGGCATTTCCGCCGTCCTCGATGAGCCGTCACCCGGCGACACCGTGGCCGCCCACATCGCCGACACGCTGAAGGCCGGTGCCGGGCACTGCAACCCCGCGGCCGTCCGCATTCTCTGCACCGAGGCGCGCCGGGACATCGCCGGGCTCGGACGCTTCGGCGTCCGCTTCGACCTTGACGACGACGGCGACCCGGCCTTGGGCCTGGAGGCCGCCCACTCGGCGCCGCGGATCCTGCACGCCGGCGGCGACGCCACCGGCGCCGGGATCGCCAACGCCCTGATCTGCGCCGTGCTCGCCGCGCAGGCCACAGGCAGGATCCGGCTGCTGGGCCACGCCACGGTCACCGCCCTCCTGCAGCAGGGCCGGCGGGTCACCGGTGTTGAGTTCCTGCAGGATGGAAGGGCAGGCAGCCTCCAGGCCGACGCCGTGCTGCTGGCCACCGGCGGGGCAGGACAGCTGTTCGCGCAGACCACGAACCCGTCCGTTGCCACCGCCGACGGACTGGCCCTCGCCTGGCGGGCCGGCGCCGCTGTCGCGGACCTCGAGTTCTTCCAGTTCCACCCCACGTGCCTGGTTAGGCTGGATGGGGGAGCAGGGGCTGAACACGGACTGGACCCGCTGTTGATCTCCGAGGCCGTCCGCGGCGAGGGTGCCATCCTCGTTGACGCGCACGGCCGCCGCTTCCTGCACGGGTACCACCCGGACGGTGAACTCGCCCCGCGCGATGTGGTTTCGCGCAGCATCGCCCTGCACCTGGCCGCGCTGGGCGACCCCAACGGCCACGTCTACCTCGACGCCCGGGATCTCGAGGAAGCACGTGGAGCAGGCTTCCTGGCCAAGCGCTTCCCGACCCTCACGCAGCGCACCCGCGAAGCCGGCATCGACTGGACCCGGGAGCTGGTGCCCGTCGCGCCGGCTGCGCACTACTGGATGGGCGGCGTCTCCACCGACCTGCACGGCCGCACCACCGTCCCCGGCCTCTATGCCGCCGGCGAGGTTGCGTGCACCGGAGTCCAGGGCGCCAACCGGCTCGCCAGCAACTCCTTGCTTGAAGGACTCGTCTTCGGCCGGCGGGCTGTTGAGGCGTTCCTTGGCGAACAGCGTGAGCCGTCGCAGGACAGCACTACTCCGCGTCCCCACGATCGCCCTAACCTAGCAAGCTCGGCCAGGGAACCCGGATCGCGTGGGCCCACGGCCGCGAGCGGCCTCCCTTTGACGCACGCTTCCGTAGCACTGTCCCGCGACTTCGCGGTGGACGACGGAAGCGCTGCGCCCTACCCCGAGGAGAGATTGGGAGATGCCGCGTCCGGGGAGTTTTCCCGCGAGAGCCTGCGGCGGTTGATGACTGCCAAGGCCGGGGTGTTGCGCAGCGGCGACTTGCTGCGGGAGGCCGGAACCACGCTTGCCGGGTGGTTTGAAGACGTGTGCCCGGAAGTCGCGCCGCTGAGCGCGGACCCGCGGGCCCATGAGGACGCCAACCTGCTGCTCGCCGCGCAGCTGCTGGTCCACGCGGCGCGGGAGCGAACCGGCTCGCTCGGCGCGCATTACCGGGACGACAGCCTGGCAGAACCCGCAGTTCCGGACACCCTAGACGAAGCATTCAGAATGAGCCCGAAAGCGAGCCTTGTCCATGACTAGCCTGACCCTCCCTGCAGCACCCGTCCGCGAGATCCTGGAGCGGGCCTTCGCAGAGGATGCGCCCAGCGGCGACATCACCTCGCAGCTGCTGATCCCGGCAGAGGCCCGGGCCACCGCGGTCCTTAACGCCCGCGTCCCGGGAGTCTTCAGCGGAGGCAGCGTGTTCCGCGACGCGATGCTGATGGTTGACCCGGACACGCAGGTGGAGCTGCTCGTGGCAGACGGCGAGGCATTCGCTGCCGGAACGAAGCTGGCACGGGTCACCGGCCGGGCGCGCAGCGTGCTGCTGGCCGAGCGGGTCGGCCTGAACCTGGCTCAGCGGATGAGCGCCATCGCTACCAAGACGGCGGAATTCGTAGCCTTGGCCGCGGGCACCAAGGCCCGCATCACGGACACCCGCAAAACCACTCCGGGCCTGCGCGTCCTGGAACGGTACGCAGTCCGGTGCGGCGGCGGCGCCAACCACCGCTACAGCCTTTCCGACGCCGTGCTGGCCAAGGACAACCACCTCGCCGTCATGACCGGGGGAGACCCCGCACGGCTGACCGAGCTCCTCGCCGGCGCGAAGGCGCAGCTGGGGCACACCACACACTTCGAGGTGGAGGTGGACAGCGCCGAGCAGATCGAACCCGTCCTGGCGGCCGGCGTGGACACCATCATGCTGGACAACTTCACCATCGAGGAACTCCGCGCCGGGGTCCGGCAGGTCGCCGGCCGGGCCGTGGTGGAAGCCAGCGGCAACGTCAACCTCCGCACCGTGGCCGATATCGCGGCCGCCGGCGTGGACGTCATCTCCGTCGGAGCCCTGACGCACAGCGTCACGGCACTGGACCTCGGCCTGGACGTCGAACTGACAGTGGGGTGAGCACACCATGATCTTCCTGGACGCAGCAGCCACAACACCCGTCCGCCGGGAGGTGCTGGAGGCCATGTGGCCCTACCTCACCGGAGAATTCGGCAACCCCTCAAGCCACCATTCGCTCGGAGACTCTGCCGCGCGGGCGCTCGCGGATGCCCGGAAGGCCGTGGCCGGGGTGCTGGGCTGCCGGCCGGGGGAGATTACGTTCACCTCCGGAGGGACGGAGGCGGACAACCTCGCCCTCAAGGGGATTGCCCTGGCGCGGCAGGCCGCGGACCCGGCGCTGAACCGGGTGGCGATCAGCGCCGTCGAGCATCCTGCCGTGGAGGAGTCCGCGCGGTACCTTGAGCGCTTCCACGGTTTCGCCGTGGATGTGGTGCCGGTTGACGGGGACGGAAGGGTCACAATGGAGGCGCTTGCCGCCGTGCTGCGGGATGAAACCGCGCTGGTCAGCATCATGTACGCCAACAACGAGGTGGGCACGGTCCAGCCGGTGGCCGAACTGGCGGCCCTGGCGAGGGGGCGGGGGATCCCGTTCCACACCGACGCCGTCCAGGCCGCCGGCTGGCTGCCGTTGGATGTGAGGGCCCTCGGGGTGGATGCGCTGAGCATCTCCGGGCACAAGCTCGGGGCGCCCAAGGGCAACGGCGTCCTGTTCGTGCGCGGCCGGACCCGCATGGAGCCCCTCCTGCACGGCGGCGGCCAGGAACGCAGCCGCCGCTCCGGCACCGAGAACGTTGCGGGCGCCGTGGCCCTGGCCACCGCCCTCACCCTGGCGCATGCCGACCAGCCGGCGCTCGCGGGCCGCGTCATTGGCTTGAGGGACCAGTTCATCAAAGAGGTGCTGCATAGCGTCCCCGGAGCACTGCTGACCGGTCACCCGACCGAACGGCTGCCCTCGGTGGCATCCTTCTGCTTCCCGGGCACCAGCGGGGAGTCCGTGCTGCTGGAACTCGAACGCCAGGGCGTGGTCTGCTCCAGCGGGTCGGCGTGCGCGGCGGGCTCGGATGCGCCGTCCCCGGTGCTGGTGGCACTGGGCATCGGGGCCGAGGTGGCACAGACGGCCGTCCGCTTCAGCTTTGATTCCTCGGTGACCGCGGCGGACCTGGAGGCTGCCGCGGCGGCGGTGACGGCCGCCGTCGGAAGCGTCCGGAACCTGGGCCTGATTCCGGGGTAGGCTGCCGGTCAGCTAGCGGCTGTGACGGGGTTGGAGAGCTCGCCGATTCCGCCCACCCGGCACGTGACGGCGTCGCCCGGCTGGATGCCGGCGCTGGCCGCCGGGAATCCGGTGAGCACCAGGTCGCCGGGGTGCAGGGTCATGAACGACGTCAGGTAGACGAGGATCTCGTCCACCTTCCAGCCCAGGTCTGCGGTGCTTGCCGCCGGCAGTTCGGTGCCGTTGTGCACCACGCCGACCGGCAGGTCCGCGTGGTCCAGCCCGGTGACGATCCAGGGCCCCGCCGGCGTGAAGGTGTCCTGGCTCTTGGCGCTCAACCAGAGCTCATCGGTCCTTTGCAGCCTGCGGGCGGTGACGTCGTTGGCGATGGTGTAGCCCAGAACCGCTGTCCGGGCGTTGTCGAGGGTCAGGTTTTTCGCTGTCCGGCCGACGACGACGGCCAGTTCCGCTTCCGGCTCCACCAGGCCGATTCCGGCCGGCAGTACGATCGCCTCGCCGGGTCCGATTACGCTGGTGGCCGCCTTGTGGAAGGCCTGGGCCGGAAGGTCCCGGCCGGCCTGCCCGGTGTTGTGGGCCATGCCCAGGACATTCGCAGGCACGCTCGGTGCCAGGAAGGTGAAGCTGTCCTCGGAGACCTGGGCGCCGGGCTCCCATCCCTGCCGGTGGTTACTGGCGGCGTTGGCCCGTGAGCCAGGGAACGGCGACTCCACCACGGTCCAGGTCCGTCCCGCGGTGCCCCCGAAATCCTTGGCGTCGTTGGCCACGAAAAACTGTTCGGGAAGCTGGGACTGTGCAATATGCGGGGACTGTGCAGGGGCGAGGGGGCGGACGCGGGCGATCCGGCGCGGGACGGGTGGGGTCATTCAGCCATCGTATGTGCCCGGTGGAGCAGCCGGGGACTGCGTGACGTCAGTACAGCTCGCCTACGGGGATCTCCACGGCAAGCCGGTTGGCGGGGCCGGCGAGCGGGCAGGCCCAGGCCTCGTTGTAGGCGCACGAGGGGTTGTAGGCGAAGTTGAAGTCAAGCACGTACTGGGCCTCGGACCCGGAACCGCGGATGCCATGGAATGCCCCCTTGATGGTGTCCAGGAGGTAGCGGCCGGCGCCGTAGCTGCCGCCCGGCTGTCCGGCCGTGGCGTCGCGGAACGGGACGAAGATCCCGCCGCCGTAGCCCAACAGCTTCCACACGGCCAGCTGCCCCATCTCGGGAAGGTCGAACGTACCCAGCCGGACAAACCTCACCAGCCCGTCCGTTCCGGTTTCGACGTTCATCTCCTGTCCGGCGCCCTCCTTGGTCAAGGGAACGTAGAACCGGTAGATGGGATCGTAGTCAGCCGTCTTCAGACCGTAGAAGGACGCCTTGGCCTCGGCGGTCAGGGCCGACGCCGGATGCGTGCCGAACATGCGGTCACGCTCCTGGCGCCAGTAGGCGTGGGCTTCAGCGGGACTGTCCGCGGCGATCTTGCGCACCGTGTCATAGAGGGCAAACGTCCGCAGCCGCCAGTCTGCAATGTCGACGGCGGACATGTCCGCCAGGGTCTGTTCCGCTGCATCCAGTTCGTGTTCGGCCATGATCACAGCCTATTGCCAATTCCAGTCGTGGGCTGGGGCGGGGGCCGGAGCACAGGGCGAAACGCTGGCCCGCAACCTGCGGCCAGGCCCGGCGTCCCCAGCCTCCCAGTTCAATACAGCTAGGCTGGAGCCATGACAGGGATCACGGCCTCTGGACGTACGGCGACCGCCGCCGTCGTGCTGTTGACGGCAGGGCTGCTGGCTGGCTGCAGCAGCGACGGCAAAGGTGCGCCCGCCTGGACAGCGGAGCCGGGCACCAGCCCGGCGAGCGGTGCGGCCACGGGTTCCGCAGGTCCCTCCCCAACGGCATCCGCCGGTGCCTCCGCCTCGGCCGGTGCCACGGCAGCGGCGTGGAAGGTCTTCACCGACCCCGCCAAGACCGTGAGCTTTGAGCTTCCGCAGGACTGGATCGCCCAGTCGGTGGAACCTGACAAGGGAACCCTTCCGGGTGCCGTGAAGATTGAAGTCAAGGACGCAGAAGGCACGTACCTGGCCACCCTGCAGACAGGTCTGCCCAGCAGCACCGCAGCGAGCTGCCCGGCTTCTGCCCGCAAGTCATACGTCGTGGTCAGCAGTGTCCCGGTGGAGCTGCCACACAGCGGCGGGGAGGGGACCATCGACCCGCATGTGGTGTTCAGGGTGATCCAGGGCTACCGGTACTTCGGCTCCTACGGCATCACCAACATGGTGGGCGGCGCCGATTCCAAGGCCTGCCAGCTGCAGAATGTGGTGCAGGGCCTGGCGGGCAAGGGGAACTACTCGTTCAGCGACGTGCGCTCGCTGAAGGCGTTCGCGCCGGATGAAAAGGTGGCCCCCGCCAAAGCCTTCGACACCCTTGACCAGGCCGCCGGCTACGTCAACGAGGGCGCCGAATTCGCCAACGTCCAGCGGATGCTAATGTCTCTGGAGATCAAGAACTAGTCCCGCTGCGCCTCCGGCACACCCCAGCCCGCAGCCGCGGCTGACGCCTCACACCCCGGAGACCCATGGAACGAACTGTTGCTTCCCGCCTGGTATTTAAGACTGTGGCTGACACCAAGGTGGCCATGGCCATCGCCGTGGCGAGGAACGCCGGCTACACGTCTTTTGAGGAGGACCTCAGCGTGACGGCGGACGGGAAACAGGTTCCGCTCACTGAGCTTTCGGACCATCACGGCGGCAGGTTCCACTACATGGAGTTCGCGGACCCCACGGAAGTCACCGTGGATTATTCGGCGACTGTCGGCGGCCGGGCGGAACCCGCCGAGGCCACACTGATGGAACTGATCAGGTATGTCCGGCCCAGCCGGTATGCAGAGTCCGACCGGCTGCTTCCCACGTCCTATGCGGAGTTCGGCGGACTCCAGGGCGGGGAGCTCCTGCAGGCTGTGCGCAACTGGGTGTTCAGCGAGCTGCGCTACGTCAGCGGTTCTTCCCGGGGAACGGACGGCGCCGTGGAGACCCTCCTGCACCGGCGGGGCGTCTGCCGGGACTACGCGCACCTGGCGATCTCTCTGCTCCGGGCGAAGAACGTGCCCGCCCGGCTGGCGGCCGTCTACGCGCCGGGGCTTTCCCCGATGGATTTCCATGCCGTCGCCGAGGCCCATGTCAACGGGGCCTGGCACGTGATTGACCCCACCGGCCTGGCGCCCCGGGAGGCCATGCTGCGCATCACGGCCGGGCGCGACTCCTCGGACACGGCGTTCCTGTCCACCGTGGGCGGAAGCCTGTCCCTCAAAGAGATCCGGGTGTCCGCGACCGTGGACGGTGAACTCCCGGCGGAGGAGCCGGACAAGCTGGCAGTGATCCGCTGACTGCAGCAGGGCGGAAGGCAAGCTGCGGCGGGACTGGCGTCCCGCCGTCGGGCATCTCCTGCCGTCCCGCTAACGGGGTGGCAGCGACGCGCGCAGCTTCTCCGTGAGCCGCAGCAGTTCCCGCTGCTCCGCCGCCGTCAGCGCCGGGCCAACGAGCTCGGCGATGTCCCGCACATGCTCCCGGCCGATTTCCTTCTGCAGCGCGGCACCCTCCTCCGTCAGCCGCAGCAGCACGCCCCGGCCGTCGTCCGGGGCAGGCATGCGCTCCAGCAGGCCGCGCTTCTCCAGCCGGTCCACCAGCCTGCTCAGGCTGGACTGGCTCAGCAGCACATTGTCGTTCAGCTCATTCAGGCGAAGCCAGCCGGACGGGCACCGCGACAGGGTGAACAGCACGTCGTACTCGTTAACTGCCAGGTTCCGGAAGGCCGGCCCAGACTGTAGCCGGCGCATCACGGCCACCTGCGCCCGGAACAGCGACTCCCAGGTTTCAGCGGCCAGCCGGACTGCAGACGTCGACTTCCCGGACGTCGACGGCCCGGGCGCCGACGGCCCGGGCGCCGAGCGCCCGGACCTCGACTCCCCGGACGTGGCCGGGGTGTTCCTCGGTGTCACCGTGACTCCGTGGGGGAGCCTGTGGCGGCAGCGGTGTCCTGGCCGATTCCGGCGGCAGCGTCCTCACCGGCAGCCCCTTCGGCGGCAATCCGGGCCGCGACGCGTCCGGCGTGCGTGGGCGGGGCCGGGATGTGCGCCGGCGTGCGGTCGGCGTACTCCTTGCGCAGGACCGGCAGGACTTCCTCGCCGAACAGGTCCAGCTGCTCCAGGACGGTCTTCAGCGGCAGGCCTGCGTGGTCGATCAGGAACAGCTGGCGCTGGTAGTCGCCGAAGAACTCGCGGAAGGTGAGGGTCTTCTCGATGACCTCCTGCGGGCTGCCGACGGTGAGCGGTGTCTGCGACGTGAAGTCCTCCAGCGACGGGCCGTGGCCGTAGACGGGGGCGTTGTCGAAGTACGGCCGGAACTCCCGGACAGCGTCCTGCGAGTTCTTCCGCATGAAGAACTGCCCGCCGAGCCCCACGATTGCCTGGTCTGCCTTGCCGTGGCCGTAGTGCTCGTAGCGCTCGCGGTACAGGCCGATCAGCTGCTGGTAGTGCTCCTTGGGCCAGAAGATGTTGTTCGCGAAGAACCCGTCGCCGTAGTACGCCGCCACCTCCGCGATCTGCGGCGTACGGATGGAGCCGTGCCACACAAAGGGGGCCACGCCGTCGAGCGGGCGGGGGGGGGAGGTGAAGTTCTGAAGCGGCGTGCGGAACTTTCCGGACCAGTTGACGGTGTCCTCATCCCACAGCTTGCGGAGGAGGCTGTAGTTCTCGATGGCCAGCTCGATCCCGTCCTGGATGTTCTTGCCGAACCAGGGGTAGACCGGAGCGGTGTTGCCGCGGCCCAGCACCAGGTCAACGCGGCCGTCGGCCAGATGCTGCAGCATGGCGAAGTCCTCGGCGATCTTGACCGGATCGTTGGTGGTGATCAGCGTGGTGGCCGTGGAAAGCGTGATGCGCTCGGTCTGCGCGGCGATGTACGCGAGGGTGGTGGTGGGGGAAGAGGAGAAGAACGGCCGGTTGTGGTGCTCGCCGAGGGCGTACACATCCATGCCGATCTCTTCGACCTTCTTGGCGATGGCCACGGATGCCTTGATGCGCTCGTGCTCCGTGGGGGTCCGGCCCGTGGTGGGGTCCTGGGTGATGTCGCTGACGCTGAATACGCCGATCTGCATGATGTGCCTTCCGTTCGCCGAAGTAGTCCCGGCCTGCATTACCAGTGTACCCGATTTACATGCATTTGCATGTACCCACCTCAACGTCCCCGGCGCCAGGATATTCCCGGTCCCCGCGACGAGCCGGCCAGCCGTGAAACGTCCGCGCCTAACTGGAGCGAAGTTGCCCCCGGATCCTGTCGGCATAGTCGTCGTAGCTGGCCATGACATCGACCAGGTCAAGCATCGGCGGAAAATCCTCCACGGGCTGGTGCTGGGCAAGGAAGACCGCCGTCTGTTTCACGATCTCCGCTTCATCGACATCATCCAGGCCAAGCTCCTCAATGACCTCGGGGTCTGCCCGGAACCAGGATTCGACGACCCCGCCCTCGATGGTGGCGCGCACCACGAACTGGTGCTCGGTCACGGGTTCCACGCTAAATTGCTCGCTCATGAGGCTCACTCTAGCCCTCAAGACCTGTTCCGGGACCAGCAGAAGTCGCAGGCGAGGAACCAGCCCGGACGGGAATCAGTCGGGGGAGCCGGGGGCGGCGCGGCGGCCGCTGAGCTTGGGTACCATGCCGGTGGTCCAGTCGGCAAATTCGGCATCGACGTCGTCATCCGCAGGGGAGAAGCCGGGCCGCTCCTTGAGCTGGCGCAGGAGCTCCTTTTTCTCCTTCCGCCCCTCCACCAGCCGGTACAGCACGGGAACCAGGACCAGCGTGAGCGCGGTGGAGGAGACGAGGCCGCCGATCACCACGATGGCCAGCGGCTGGGAAATGAACCCGCCGCCGCCCGTCATGCCAAGAGCCATGGGGGTGAGCGCGAAGACCGTGGCCAGCGCGGTCATCAGGATGGGCCGGAGCCGCTGCCGGGCGCCGTGGGTGATGGCGTCGGCAACGCTCATGCCGGGCTTGCCGCCGGCTGGCTTCCGGTACTGGTTGACCAGGTCGATCAGCACAATCGCGTTGGTCACCACGATGCCCACCAGCATCAGCATGCCGATCAGCGACGGCAGCCCCAGCGGCACCCGGGTGACCAGCAGCAGGGCCACCGCTCCGGTCGCGGCGAACGGCACTGAAACGAGGAGGATCAGCGGCTGCACCAGGGACTTGAAGGTCGCCACCATGATCACGTAGACGATGGCGATGGCGGCCAGCAGCGCGAGGCCGAGCTGGCGGAACGATTCCGCCTGCTGGGTGGTGGCACCGCCGATCGCCGCCGTCACCCCGGCGGGAAGATCCACGGCCTTGAGGCGCTGCTGCACCTCGGCGCTGACGGCGCCCAGGTTGGATCCCGACGGCGTGACGGACACCTGCGCGGTCCGCTGGCCGTTGCTCGAGGTGATCGAGACGGGGACGTCCACCTGTTCGACGGCGGCAATCCGGCTGAGCGGGACCGGCCCGGAGGCGGTGGGCAGCGGGATGTTGCGGACGGCGGCGATGCTGGTGAAGCGTTTGCCCTCCCCGATCTGGACCGGGAAGTCGTCCGTGTCGATGCGGACGGTGCCTGCGGGGACGGGGCTGATGGTGGACGCCAGGACGCCGGCCACCTGCTCTTCCGTCAGGCCAGCGGCAACAGCCTTGGCCCGGTCGACCCGAACCTGCACCACGGGCTGGCTGGCTGCCAGGTTGGTGGTCACCTCACTGCTTCCCGGTACTCCGGCCATGGCCTTGACCATGGCGTCGCTGGCCTTCCTCAGGTCCTCGGACGTGGCTGCCTTCAGGGTGATGTCCACGGTGGAGGACGTTCCGAAGCCCCCCTGCTGCGAGCCGACGGAGATCTTGCCGGCAGCACCCGCCGCGGCGAGTTCGCTGCGGACAGTGTCCTGCAGCCTGCCCTGGTTCATTTTTTCGTCAGTGACAACGGTGAAGGAGGAATTGGAGGCACCCGAGGACGTCAGCGCGGTGAAACCCGCCTGCGCATTGCCGGAGGTCACCTGGACGTCCTTGATCCCGTCGATGCCCATGAGCACGTCCTCGACCGTCCGGGCCGCGGCGCTCGTGTCTTCCAGGCTCGTCCCGGCGGGAAGCTCCTGTTTGACCGTCATGCTGTTCTCCCCGGACCGGCCCAGCAGGTCGGTGGCGAGCAGCGGCGTCATTGCCGCGGTTCCGCCGAGGACCAGGACCGCGGCGATCAGCGTGATGACCGGGTGCTTCTGGGTTTTGTTCAGCACGGGCAGATAGCCGCGCTGGAGAAGGCTGCGCTGTTCGGCTTCGTGTGCCTGCGCCTGCACTTCGCGGGCGGAGCGCGGGGCATCATCGGCGCTGCCGTTGGCGGGGCTCTTCAGGAACCAGTAGGCGAGCACGGGGACGATGGTCAGGGACACCAGCAGCGAGGAGAGCAGGGCAATGGTGACCGTCAGGGCGAACGGGCGGAACAGTTCGCCCGCGAGCTCGCCGACGAAGGCGATGGGAAGGAAGACGGCCACGGTCGTCAGCGTGGAAGCGGTGATGGCACCGGCCACCTCGCGGATGGAGGTGAGGATCGCGGTGAGCTTGGCCTCGCCGTAGCTCAGGTGCCGCTTGATGTTTTCGATCACCACGATGGAATCGTCCACCACCCGCCCGATGGCAATGGTCAGCGCCCCGAGCGTGAGGATGTTCAGCGAATAGCCCGTGCCGGACAGGCCGATGAAAGTGATCAGCAGCGACAGCGGAATGGAGACGGCCGTGACCAGGGTGGACCGGACGGACATGAGGAAGAGGAGGATGACGGCCACCGCAAAACCGAGGCCCAGCAGACCCTCCGTCGTCAGGTCCTTGATGGACTTCTCGATAAAGGGTGCCTGGTCGAAGACAGGCGTGAACCTGGCGTTGGAGCCAAGCTCCGCCTCGAGCTGCGGCAGCAGATTCTTCACCGCGTGCGAGATCGCCACGGTGTCGCCTTCGGGCTTCTTGGTCACGGAGATGGCCAGCGTTTCGAGGCCGTTTGTCCGGGTGATGGACGTCCGCTCGTCATCCTTGATGCTGACGTCGGCCACAGAACCGATGGTGGTGCCGGCCTTGGCACCGCTGAGCGGGAGGGCCTTTACCGCGGCCACGGAGTCAACCGGGCTGCCGATCTGCAGGGAGAGGTTTTGGCCTTTCTCCTCGATGGTGCCCGCCGGGACAAGGGCCCCGTTGTTGGTCAGGGCGTTCCGGATCGACTGGATGCTGGCATCCCCGGAGGCCATCCTGGCCGTGTTCGGCTGGATGAGGATGTGCCGGCTGGCGCCGCCCGTCACGTCGGCGCCGCGGACACCGTCGAGCTTTTGCAGCCTCGGCACCGACAGGCGCTGAAGGTCCGTGTTCAGCTCACTTAGCGGCTTGTCCGACGAAACGGCGAGGAAGACGATCGGGAAGTCGCTGATGCTCCCGGCGATTGCCTGCGGCTGGACGTCGTCCGGGAGCGTGCGCTTCGCGTTGGAAATGGCCCGGTCGATCTGGTTCCGGGCACGGTCCAGATTGGAGCCATAGGTGAATACGAGGCTGATCTGCGAGACGCCGTTGCGGGAGGTGGACGACGTCGACTCCAGCCCTTCGACGCCGTTCAGTGCCGTCTCCAGCGGCCGGCTGACCTGCTTGTCCACCACCTCGGGGGACGCCCCGGGCATCGACGTGATCACCGTGATCCGCGGGAACTCAATCGAGGGAATGAGTTCCTGCTTCAGCGAGGACATGGTGATCACGCCGAACACCGAGGCGAAGATGGTGATCAGCGCGATGAGCGCGCGGTTCCCGAGGGATAGCTGGGCCAGCCGGAACATCGCATGATCTCCTGGGTTAGCGCTGGACTGCGGGCGATACTTCCAGTTGGAGGCTCTTGGCCGTGGCCTTTTCAAGCTCCGCCGCCAGTTCCGGGTTCTCGTTGAGCTTGACGCCGTAGCCGGGCATCATCTCCTTGAGCTTGGACTGCCAGCCCTTGAAGTTCTTGGGGAAGGACTTCTGCAGGAGTTCGATCATGATGGGCACGGCCGTGGACGCCCCCGGCGAGGCGCCGAGGAGGGCGCCGATGGAACCGTCGCGTGCGGCGATCACCTCGGTGCCGAACTGCAGGACACCGCCCTTCTTCGGATCCTTCTTGATGATCTGCACGCGCTGGCCGGCGGTGATGAGTTCCCAGTCGCCGTCCTTGGCCTCGGGGTAGTACTCGCGCAGTGCCTCCACCTTGTCAGCGTGGCGCTTGGCCACCTCCTTGACCAGGTAGGCGGTCAGGTCCATGTTGTCCTTGGCCACGGCGAGCATCGGGATGATGTTGCTGGGCCGGATGGACAGCGGGAGGTCGAGGTAGCTTCCGTTCTTCAGGAAGTTCGTTGAGAAACCGGCGTAGGGGCCGAACAGGAGGGACCGCTTGCCGTTGACGTAGCGGGTGTCCAGGTGCGGCACGGACATGGGCGGCGCGCCGACGGATGCCTGGCCGTAGACCTTGGCGTTGTGCTGGGACGCGAGGGATGCGTCAGTGCAGCGGAAAAACTGGCCGGAGACGGGGAACCCGCCGTAGCCCTTGCTTTCCGGGATACCCGAAGCCTGCAGCAGGTGCAGCGCCCCGCCGCCCGCGCCGACGAAGACGAACTTGGCCCGGATGCTGCCGCGCTCACCGGAAGCCGGGTGCTTGAGCGAAAGGTCCCAGCCGCCGTCGGACGCCCTGCGCACGTCGGTGACGTCGTGGCCGTAGTTGATTTCGACGCCGTTGTTGGCCAGGTAGCCGGTCAGCTCCCGGGTGAGGGTACCGAAGTCGACGTCGGTGCCTTCGGCTGCGCGGGTGGCGGCGACGCGCTGCTTCCGGTCACGTCCCTTGACGATCAGGGGCGCCCACTTGGCGATCTGCGCGTAGTCCTCGGAATACTCCATGCTCCGGAACAGGGTGTGCTGCTTGAGCGCGTCGTACCGGGCCTTGAGGAAGTTGGAGTTGTCGTCACCGATGACGAAACTCATGTGCGGAACGGTGTTGATGAAGCCCTTGGGGGAGCCGATCAGGGAGTTGTCCACCAGGTGGGCCCAGAACTGGCGGGAGAGCTGGAACTGCTCGTTGATGTGCAGTGCCTTGGCGGGATTGACCGAGCCGTCTTTGGCTGCGGGGGAGTAGTTAAGCTCACACAGGGCGGCGTGTCCGGTGCCGGCGTTGTTCCACGGGCCCGAGCTCTCCAGGCCGGCCTCGTCAAGCCGCTCGAACAGGGAGATGGTCCAGTTGGGTTCGAGCTGCTTGATGAACGCACCCAGTGTGGCGCTCATGATGCCGCCGCCAATAAGAACGACGTCGGCATGTTGGGTCTTGGAAATGAAGGTCACAATCAGTCTCCGATAGGCGGCTCTGGCTGTCACAGAATATCCCTGCGGCGCCCACTAACTGAAATTGGTCCCCGACGTCAAGACCTCAGCTGGACCTTGGTGAAAACTTCATTTAATACCGGCGAGGCAGGATAGCTGATGACCCGGTCGGAGAGGGCCAGTGCGGAGATCGGGAACGCGATGGGGACGGCGGGCAAGGACTCCGCGATCTGGGCGTTGATGGTCTGGTACTGCTGCGTGCGCTCCTGGCCGTTGGGCAGGCCGCGGGCGCGGTCGATCTTGGCGAACACCTGCGGGTCCTGGTAGCCGAACTCGCCGTTCTTCTCGGCGAAGAGCGGCGCGAGGAAGTTGTCCGCGTCGGAATACGAACCGTTCCAGCCGAGCAGATGCAGGGCGTGGTCGCCGGGATTCTGCACCTTCTGCAGGTAGCCGTCCGCCCAGTCGACGGGGACGGGCTTGATGTTCAGGCCGACGGCGGTCAGCTGGCGGCTGATTTCCGCATAGACCTTTTCCGGCGTGGGCAGGTACGGCCGGGTGGCGTTCATGGGGTAGTAGAACTTCAGGGGCTGGCCCTTGTAGCCGGCCTCTGCCAGGAGTTCCTTCGCCTTGCCGGGATCATGGCCCAGTGCAGGGGCGTTGTTGTTGAACCCGCTGAGCTTGGGCGGAACGAACTGTGAGGCCTGCGCCGTGTTGTCGATGAAGAAGCGTCTGATCAGCGTGTCCTTGTCGATGGCCAGTTCGATCGCCTGGCGGACCTTAAGGTCCTTCAGCACCGGGATTTCCTGGTTCATGCCCAGGTACATCACGGAGAACGGGTCCCGCTGGATGATCTGCTTGCCGCGTTTGACCAGCTGGTCGAAGTTCCCCACTGTCACCGCGTCATACCCGTCGATCCTGCCGTCCAGCAGGGCCTGGAGCCGCGTCTGCGGATGGTCGTAGGTGACAAATTTCAGGGTGGCGATCTGCCCCCTGGTGCCCCAGTACTCCTTGTTGGTCACGAGGGTGACGCCAGCGCTGTCCCACGCGGAGAAACGGAAGGGGCCGGTACCGACGGGATGGGTGGCGTAAGAGGAAAGTGCCTGGCTGCCGCGCCGGAGGCTGAGCTGGTCGGCCTTTCCGGCGGCGAGTGCCTTGGGAGAGGAAATTGCAAACGCCGGCAGCGTCAGGGCCTGCAGGAAACCGGTGAAGCGCTCCGTCAGGCTGATCCGCACCCGCAACGTCGAGAGGGCGGTGCAGGACTTGAAGACGGACAGCTCCGCGTGGTCGGCGTGTTCCTTGAAGACCCCCTTGAAGGTGGTGCCCGGAGCCTGCTTCCGCAGCGCCTCCGAAAACTTGAACCAGCGCTCGAAATTGGTGCAGACGGCGTCGGCGTTGAACGGGGAACCGTCGTGGAACCTGATGCCCGGGCGAAGAGTGAAGGTGTACGACAGCCCGTCCGGTGATTCCGTCCACGCCGTTGCCAGCAGTGGCGTGGGCTCGCCGGTTGTCTGATCCACACCCACGAGCCCTTCCAGGATCTGCCGGGTGACGCGCTGCGATTCGACGTCGTCGGCCAGCGCGGGGTCCAGGCCCAGGGGCTGCGAGGCGGTACCGAACGTGAAGGTCTCTGAAGGTGCTACCGCGGCTGTTGTGGTGCTCGGCGCAGCCGACGGCGGCGGGGCTTCGGCCTCGCTCGTGCAGGAGGTGAGGGACAGGCCCAGGAACACGGCGCCGGTCTTGAGGGCCGTACGGCGCGGGATACTGCTGCTGGGCACTCGATTACCACCTCTGGACTGCTGGGGTGCGCGTGGGCGGCTGCTTGCCCGGCACCCAGTCTAGTTGACGGATCGCCCACCCCTGGCTTATGCGTGAGCCAGGACACGCCGGGCAGCGAAAAGGCCGCGGTCCGCGCCGTGGGGCGCGGACCGCGGCCTCTGCCCGGGAACGTGTCCCGGACCAGGCCCGGCGGCTACTTGGGCATCAGCACCGAGTCCACCAGGTAAACGGTGGCGTTCGCCGTCTGTACGCCGCCGCAGATCACGTTGGCGCCATCCACCTTGAGGGCATCCTTGGTGCCGGTCACGGTCACCGATCCGCCCTGCACGGTCTTGTGCGTGCCCGCGATCTTGTCCGGGGTGACCTGCCCCGGGACCACGTGGTAGGTGAGGATCTTGGTCAGGAGGGCGTCGTCCTTCTTGAGCGTCTCGATCGTGGCTGCGTCCACCTTCGCGAAGGCGTCGTCAACCGGTGCGAACACCGTGAACTCGCTGCCGTTCAGCGTGTCCACCAGGTTGACTTTCGGGTTCAGCTTGCCGGAGACAGCTGCTGTCAGTGTTTTCAGCAGCGGGTTGTTCGAGGCTGCCACGGCCACGGGGTCAAGAGCCATGCCTGCGACGGAACCCTTGCCGCTGGGGACCTGCTTGGCGTAGTCGGCGCAGCCGGGTCCGGCCAGGTTGGCCGCCGGATCCATAGCCGCGGACGAGGTCTCGGACGGGGACGGAGCCATGGTGGAGGCGGACGGCTCTGCGGCTGCCGAGGAGGTGCTGGACGTGCCGGCGGAGCCACCACAGGCGGTGAGGCCCAGCAGTGCTGCGGCTGCAATGCCTGCGACGGTGAAGGTTTGGCGCTTGACTGACTGCATTTCGATTCTCCTTGGTTGTGCCGAATATGGTGATCGGATGGAGTGCGGAGTCCTCCGGTGATCTTTTCCGACTGCGGGGCACCGGCCTGAGGTTCCAGGCTGTGGGGCGGTGTCTCACTGGGTATTCGCCGGACTGGCAGCCATGGATGGGTGGAACCGCAAAAGATTTTTAAATGAAGAAATCCCGGGCCGGAGCCCGGGATTTCTTCTTCATAAATTGTGCGCAAGGGGGGACTTGAACCCCCACGCCCGAAGGCACAGGAACCTAAATCCTGCGTGTCTGCCAATTTCACCACTCGCGCCCGGCTCCGCCTGGTGCACCCAGCCCGCTGTTAGCAGCGGGAAAACGTACGACGGCGGATGCCAGCCTCAATTGTACCGTCACCTGTGCGGTCCTGGCGGCAGGTGCCGCCCGGGTGTCAGGCGCAGGGTTAGCCGGCCTCTGCGAGCTTGAGGTCCTTCCGCAGCTTGGCGACATGTCCGGTGGCCCGGACGTTGTACTGGGCCACTGCAACTTTGCCGTCCTGGTCCACCACCACTGTGGAGCGGATGAGGCCCTCGTAAGTCCGGCCGTAGTTCTTCTTTTCGCCCCACGCGGCATACGCCTCGGCAACGGCATGGTCCTCGTCCGACAGGAGCGGGAAGGTGAGGCCTTCGGCGTCGGCGAATTTAGCCAGCTTGCCCACGGGGTCGGGTGAGATCCCCAGCACCTCGTAGCCGGCAGCCTGAAGCGATGCCAGGCTGTCACGGAAATCGCAGGCCTGCTTGGTGCAGCCGGGCGTGGCAGCGGCCGGGTAGAAATAAACGATGGTGTTCCGGCCGCGGTAATCGCTGAGGCTGACGTCCGCTCCCGTAGCGTCCTTCAGTGTGAATCCGGGGGCGGTGTCGCCCGGCGTAAGTTTTTCAGCCAACATTGACTCCTTGTTTTAGTTCAGGACATTTCAGCTTAGTAAGGGGTCCGTGCCAAGTACTAATCAGGCTTAGTTATACTTGGTGCTATGCCTGATATGGATCGCTGGCCCACGGGGCGCCTCTTGTCCACGGCGGCCCGCCTTGTTGAGCACTCCTGGAACGAGAAGCTGGGCGCCATTGGGCTGACCCATGCCGGCGTCATCGCCATCGAGGTGCTCTACAACAGCGGCCCCATGACGCAGGCGCAGCTTGCGCAACTCGTCCGTGTGCAGGCCCAAACCATGGGCAAGACGCTGAGCCGCCTCGAAGCGCACGGGCACATCGTGCGGCAGCGCAGCACGTCGGACCGCCGCAGCCACGTCGTATCGCTGACCGAGCGCGGCACGGAAGCTGTCATGGCTGCAGCCGACATGGAACGGTCCGTTCTCGCCGCGGCGTCCATAGACCCGGATTTGCTCCGCCAGGAGCTTCAGGCCGTGGTCAGGGAGTTGGCCAAACGTTTCGCTTCGCCGGAGACCAGCGCCATTGTTGCCGGCGCCGACGCCGGACTGACGCTCGACGCCAAGTCCTAGCACCGCCTCCACCCGCCCGAGCACTACCCGCCGGCGGGTGCAGCGGCAGTGGTCCTGCGCGCCACCAGGTGCGGGGTCCGCACAACGTGCCCGGCCGGTTGCGCTCCTTCTATCCGCGCCACGGCCCGGTCCACGGCTGCCGCAGCCAGCAGCGGGGCGTCCTGGCTGATCGAGGACAGCTGCACATAGCTGAGCCGCGCGAACTGGCTGTCGTCATAGCCCAGCACTGACACATCCGCCGGGACCTGCTGCCCCTGTGCCCGGAGGCTTTCGATGAGTCCGAGGGCGGCCCTGTCATTGAAGGCGATGACGGCCGTTGGCATGTCCTCACGCAACGAATTTCCGGCCGCCATCCCGTCTTCCTCCATCGGGCCGCCGGCAATGATCGTGGGCCGAAGGCCGCGGCGTTCCATCTCCGCCCGGAACGCAGCGCGGCGCGGCCCGGCAGAAACAGCAGAACCGCCGTCGACATGCACAATCCTCCGGTGCCCCAGGGAAACCAGGTGATCCACTGCCATCCGGATTCCCTCACGGTCGTCGCTGCTCACCGAGTCGGTGAGTTCGCCGACGTCGTTCCGGAGCAGGCTCACCACCGGCACCTGGCCGGCATACCGCCCCAGTTCGTCACTGCTGAGCGTGGGCGAAATCAGGATCAGGGCCTCGGACCCGAGATCCAGCAGGGCCTCGATGGTCCGCGTTTCGGGCCTGCCGCTGGTGACGCCGCCCAATGCGAGTTCGTACCCCTTGGCGCTGGCCTCGGCGTACGCGGCATCCACGATTTCGGTATGGAAAGCCTGGGCCGTGGAGAAGCTGAGTCCCAGGAGCCTGGTGCGGGTGCTGCGCAGCAGCCGGGCGCGGCTGTCGGGCCGGTAGCCGAGCTCGCGCGCGGCGTCGAGCACCTTCTTCCGGGTGGCTTCCGCCGCACCCGGGGCGCCGCGCATCACGATGGAAACCAGGGCCCTTGATACACCGGCCGCTTCGGCTACATCCATCAGGGTGGGCCGCCGTTGCTGTTCAGTCATGTGCCTCCTTCCTGACAGCAGTCTATAGAACGATCTAGACAGAATGCCAAAGGCTGTGCCACGATCGGATCACTAGAACGATCTAGAGAACTGAGAAGGGAATTTAACCATGACCTACGTCCAGCAGCCGGCCGGTGAAAACCGCCCCCTCCGCCTTGGCCTGATAGGGGCAGGCTGGATCGGCGCCTTCCATGCCGAGTCCGTGGCGCGCCGCCTTCCTGATGCACGGCTGGACGCCGTCGCCGATCCGGCATTTGCCGCCGCCGAGGCTCTGGCGGGCAGGCTTGGCGTTGCCAGGATCACCGCCGATCCGGCGGACGTGATTGACGACCCCAACATCGACGCTGTCCTGGTGGCGTCTCCCGCAAGGTTCCATTCCGGCCTGATCGCAGCTGCGGCCCGGGCGGGGAAGGACGTGTTCTGCGAAAAGCCGGGCGGCCGCACTGTCGAGGAACTGGATGAGGCGCTGGCTGCTGCGGATGCCGCGGGGGTCCATGTCCAGTTTGGGTTCAACCGGCGCTTCGCGGCCGACTTCGCCGCTGCCAGGAAGCTTATCGACGACGGTGCCGTGGGCACCCCGCAGCTGCTGCGCTCCCTTACCCGGGACCCCGGCACGGCGTCCGGGCTCGCCTCCCCGGAGCGAATTGCGCCGGGAACGATTTTCCTGGAAACGCTGATCCACGATTTTGACACGCTGAACTGGCTGAACCCCGGGGCTGTTCCGCTGAAGGTGCATGCCGTGGCTGATGCCCTGGTGGCGCCGGACGCCAAAGCCGGAGGCCTGTTGGATACGGCCGTGGTTACTGTGACCTACAGCAACGGGGCCATTGCGGTGGCGGAAGCCAACTTCAACGCCCTGTATGGCTACGACGTGCGGGGCGAGGTTTTCGGATCGGCGGGTATGGTCACTGCCGGCGGTCCCCAGGCGTCAAATGCCGTGAGCTACACCGCCGCGGGCATTGCGTCGGACACCGTGCGGCTGAACATCGACCTCTTCCACGACGCTTATACGGACGAACTCGCCCGCTTCGTCGAGCTGGCTGCGGCCCGCCGGGCGGGACGTGTTGCTGGGGGAGCGCCGGCCCCGGGCGGCACCGACGCCCGCAATGCTCTCGCGGTGGCGCTGGCGGCGATCCGGTCGCACGAGACCGGCCTCCCGGTGGATGTTTCGGCTGTGGCGCACCTGGAGGCTGCAGAGCCTGAACTGCAGCTCACAGGACCGGAGTTCACAGGACCGCAGCTCGCAGGCCTGCAGCCCGCAGGACCGGGCGCATGAGCTTCCGGCTGGCGGCGTGTGCCGAGATGATCTACGGAGAGCTGCCCCTCGTCGAACGGGTGCGGCGGATCCATGAGCAGGGGTTCGAGGTGGAGCTCTGGGACACCCGGAACCGGGACGTTTCAGCACTGGCTGCCACGGGTGCCCGGTTTTCCTCCATGAGCGGCTATTTCGGCGGCAGCCTTATCGACCCCGACAGCGCGGACCGGGTGGTTGAATCGGCGGAGAAACTCATTCCGACGGCACTGGAACTCGGCGTCGAGCGCCTGGTCATCCATCCGGCCGAACTTGGCGACGGCGGGGTTGCCGTACGGCCCCTCCACCGCTCCACTGGCCAGATGTGGCTGACCGGGCTCCGCACCCTGCAGCGGCTTGGCAGCCTGGGTGAACGGCACGGTGTGGTGTTTGCCCTTGAGAACCTCAATACGGTCCTGGACCATCCGGGCATACCGCTCGCACGGGCCAAGGACACGCAGGCGCTGGTATCCGCGGCCGACCACCCTAACGTGAGGATGATGCTGGACCTCTACCACGCCCAGATCGGCGAAGGGAACCTGATCCAGCTTGTCCGTGGCGCACTCCCGTGGATCGGGGAGATCCAGGTGGCTGACGTCCCGGGCAGGTGCGAGCCCGGAACGGGGGAGATCAAGTACACGGCTGTCGCCAAAGCGATCGCCGACGCCGGCTACTCCGGCGTTATTGGCCTGGAGGCAGCCGCCTCTGGTGGGGCGGGACCCGCTGCGGGGGACAAGGCCCTGGCGGCGTTCCGGAACGCCTTTTCGGCCGGACTGCTGGCATCATCAAACTAATATCGTCCTAATGTTAGGACAAACATTGACAAGGGTGATCCAAGTCACCATGATCAGAGATATCAAGATTCCGGCCAGTGCGCGGTGGCATGGCCGGAGCCCGAATCAAAGGAGATTTTCGGTGAAGAAATTTTCATGGCGGAGGGTGGCGCTCGTTACGGCCGTCGTGCCGATGCTGGCCCTCAGCGCCTGTTCATCCACCGGCGGCAGGGCCCCGGAAAATGCGAACGCCGGAGCCGGCGGGCAGGCAGCGTCAACGCCGCGCATCAAGGTCGCCCTCATCACCCATGCTGCACCCGGTGACACTTTCTGGGACATTGTCCGCAAGGGCGCCGAGGAAGCTGCAGCCAAGGACAATGTGGAGCTGCTCTACACCTCAGACCCTGAAGGCGGGCGCCAGGCCCAGCTGATCCAGCAGGCCGTGGACCAGAAGGTCGACGGCATCGCAGTGACCCTTGCCAAGCCGGACGCTTTGAAGGACGCCCTGAAGAAAGCCACCGACGCCGGCATCCCGGTGGTGAGCCTGAACGCCGGCGAGTCCGTGTTCGCCCAGCTTGGTGCGTTCACGCACTTCGGGTCGAATGAGAAACTGGCCGGCGAGGCTGTGGGCGACAAGCTCAACTCCCTCGGACTCAAGCACCCGGTCTGCGTCATCCAGGAGCAGGGACACGTCGGCCTCGAGGCGCGCTGTGGAGGTGTGAAGTCGAAGGTTCCGGCAACCGAAATCCTGTACGTGCAGGGCACGGACATGACCCAGGTGTCGTCCACGGTGACCGCCAAACTGCAGGCCACCGCTGACGCCGATGTCATCATCGGACTGGGTGCTCCGTACACGCTCACCATCCTTAAGGCGGTGACCACGGCCGGCAGCAAGGCCAAGGTGGCCTCCTTTGACATGAACGCCGAACTCGCCCAGAAGATCGCTGACGGCGACGTCGAGTTCACCGTCGACCAGCAGCCCTGGCTTCAGGGCTACGGTTCGGTGGATGCGCTGTGGCAGGCAAAGCGCGGCGGCTTCAAGCTCGGCGGGGGCCAGCCCGTCCTGACCGGGCCCACCATCGTGGACAAGGCCGGAGCAGCCAACGCCCTCACCTTCGCCCAGCAGGGAATCCGCTAGAGTCCGCCAGCCCGGTCCGGCGGTTACGCCGGACCGGGCAGCAAGGAGCATTCCAATGACCATGACCCAGACCATTACCAAACCGGCGGCGACCGACGAACGCGTCGGCAGGCGCAATCCGCTGCAGAAGCTGCTTGGCCGTCCCGAGGTGGGCGCCCTCGTCGGCGCGATCGTTTTGTTCGTTTTTTTCGCTTCCGTATCCCCGACCTTTACCCAGCCGAACGCCTTCGCCACGGTGCTCTACGGGTCCTCGACCATCGGGATCATGGCGGTGGGCGTGTCGCTGCTGATGATCGGCGGCGAGTTTGACCTCTCCACCGGTGTTGCGGTGATCAGTTCGGCGCTGACGGCGTCCCTGTTCAGCTGGTACTTCAGCACGAACGTGTGGGTCGGCGTCGGCCTGGCCCTCGTCGTCTCGCTCAGCATCGGCTTCATCAACGGCTGGATCCTCATCAAGACCAAGCTGCCGAGCTTCATCGTGACCCTGGCAACGTTCCTGATGCTGACCGGCCTGAACCTTGGCCTGACCCGGCTGGTCGGCGGCAGTGTGTCCTCGCCGTCGATCTCGAACATGGACGGGTTTTCCTCCGCCCAGGCGATCTTCGCCTCCTCGATCACGCTGGGCGGGGTGGAGGTAAAGGTCACCGTGTTCATCTGGATCGCCCTGGTTGCGGTGGCGTCCTGGGTGCTGCTGCGTACCCGCGTGGGCAACTGGATCTTCGCTTCCGGCGGGGACGCAAACGCGGCCCGCGCGGTGGGTGTTCCGGTAACGAAGACCAAGATCGGTTTGTTCATGGCCGTCGGATTCTGCGGCTGGGTTTTGGGGATGCACAACCTGTTCGCGTTCGACGCCGTGCAGTCCGGCGAAGGCGTGGGCAACGAGTTCCTCTACATCATCGCCGCGGTGATCGGCGGCTGCCTGCTCACCGGCGGGTACGGCTCCGCGGTTGGCGGGGCGATCGGTGCGTTCATCTTCGGCATGGCCAACAAGGGCATCGTCTACGCGCAGTGGAACCCGGACTGGTTCAAGTTCTTCCTGGGCCTGATGCTGCTGCTGGCCACCATCGTCAACCTCATCGTCAAGCGCCGCGCGGAACTGAAGTAGGAGCCGAGCCATGAACGCACACCAGATTGACCAGCAGACGCTGCTCAAGGACGAAAAAGACCCGCTGACGCACACCCCTGTCCACCTGCTTTCGCTGGAGAACGTCGGCAAGCATTACGGCAACATCATCGCGCTGCGCGACGTCACGATGGCGGTGGACAACGGCCGCGTCACCTGCGTCCTCGGCGACAACGGTGCCGGGAAGTCCACGCTGATCAAGATCATCGCGGGCCTGCACCAGCATGACGAGGGCATCTTCAGGATCATGGGGGAGGAGCGCAAGCTGAATTCACCGCGGGAGGCCCTGGACGCCGGCATCGCCGCGGTGTACCAGGACCTGGCCGTCGTGTCGCTCATGCCGATCTGGCGGAACTTCTTCCTGGGCTCCGAACTGACCACCGGCGGGGGACCCTTCAAACGCCTGGACGTCCAGCGGATGAAGGACATCACCAAGAAGGAGCTCTCGGACATGGGCATCGACCTGCGCGATGTCGAACAGCCTATCGGGCAGCTCTCCGGCGGTGAACGCCAGTGCGTGGCGATCGCCCGTGCCGTGTACTTCGGAGCCAAGGTCCTGATCCTGGACGAACCCACCGCCGCCCTCGGCGTGAAGCAGTCCGGCGTCGTGCTCCGTTACATCCTCCAGGCAAGGGACCGCGGCCTCGGCGTCATCTTCATCACCCACAACCCGCACCACGCCTTCCCCGTCGGCGACCGGTTCCTGCTCCTCAAGCGCGGCAAATCCATCGGCTACTACGAGAAAAAGGACATCACGCTCGAGGAGCTCACCGCGCAGATGGCCGGCGGCGCAGAACTGGCCGAACTGGCGCACGAACTCGAACAGCTCGGCGGCCACACCGACGCCCTCAAGGAAGTCCAGGCCGAAGTCGCCGACGTGCACGAGACCACGCCGGATGCCGGCAAGTCCTTGCAAGCCGACAGGGTCCCGGATTCCGGCAGGGTTCCGGAATCCGGCCGGGCACCGGAGTAAGGAAACCAGGGAAGGCAAGGAGGAGCATGACAGAAGTAACTCTTGGGCTCGTGGGAGTCGGCCGCATCGGCGCCATGCACGCCCGGAACATCACCGGCCTGAATGACCTGATGAACCCGCAAGGCACCGCGGTGCACCTCAAGTTGACCGACGTCGCCGCAGAGCACGCCCGGTCGCTGGCTGCAGGAATACGCGCCGGATTCGTTCCGTCCGTTGAGGCACTGCTTGAATCCGGCGTCGATGGCCTGGTCATCGCTACCGGAACGGCCACGCATCCGGATTTGATCAGTGCGGGCGTCGACGCCGGCATCCCGGTGTTCTGCGAAAAGCCCGTGGCCGTGAACGTGCCGGAATCACTGCCCGTGCTCGACCACATCCGGGCTGGGGGCGGTACGGTGCAGATCGGCCACCAGCGGCGGTTCGATCCCGGCTACCTCGAGGCCAAGCGTGCCTTCGGCGCCGGGGAGTTGGGATGGCTCCATACCATCCGGGCGGTCACGTGCGATATGGCACCGCCGCCGGTGGAGTTCCTCGCAACCTCCGGCGGGCTCTTCCGTGACTGCTCCGTCCACGATTTCGATATCCTCCGGTGGCTCACCGGCAGGGAAATCGTGGAGGTTTTCGCCAAGGGGTCAAACAACGGTGACCCCGCAATCGGCGCCGTCGGGGACGTCGACACCGCGCTCGCCGTGGTGACGTTTGACGACGGCAGCGTCGGAACGGTCTCGGCCACCCGCTACAACGGGGCTGGCCACGATGTCCGGCTGGAACTCCAGGGATCCGCCGGGTCCGTGATGGTGGGGATGGACGAGCAGATGGCGATGTCCTCCGCTGAACCCGGAGTAGCTTTCCCGGCCGGGCCGCCGCACACGACTTTCGCCGAGCGGTTCCACACGGCGTACCGTGCCGAGATGGCGGCCTTCGTGGAACTGGTGCTGGGGCAGCGGGAGAACCCGTGCACACCTGAGGACGCCGTTGCGGCATCGATGGTGGCTGACGCTGCCCAGGCGTCGCTGCAGTCCGGGGAACCGGTGCGCGTCGCGCTCCAGACGGCGGGCTGACAGCGCTGCCATACAGAACTGCCGTACAGAAAGGGGAAGCCCCGCCTTCACGCTTGTCGGCGTGAAGGCGGGGCTTCGCTGGTGCACCCCCCGGGACTTGAACCCGGAACCCATTGATTAAGAGTCAATTGCTCTGCCAATTGAGCTAGAGGTGCATCTGTTGTTTGGTTCATCTGCGGGCTTTTGGTTCCCGCGTTGACCTCCGCAACGACATGCAACTCTACACGAAGTTTTGGTTGCGACAACACACGCCCGTTTCCCGCGCGCCGGTATTCGGCGCAATGGCTTTTCCCGGAACGACAAAGCCCCGCCTTCAGGCTTTCGCCTTGAAGACGGGGCTTCGGTGGTGCACCCCCCGGGACTTGAACCCGGAACCCATTGATTAAGAGTCAATTGCTCTGCCAATTGAGCTAGAGGTGCATTTTGTTGTCTTGTTCATCCGCGGGCTTTTATTCCCTCGCTGACCTCCGCAACGACATGTAACTTTACACGAACTTTTGGCCGGTGTGAAATCGGGGCGGAGTGGACGTGCCAGCGCTACCGCGGGAGCCGCAAAATCAGCGCGAAATCAGGGTTTTGGTTGTTGCTGAGGGCCCACAAATCACCGTTAGGCGCCAGCGAAACGTTCCTGATCCGCCCAAACTCCCGTGTGAAATAGCCCACAGGATCCCCGGCATTTTCACCGGCGAGCGGTACGGCCCAGATGCGCTGGCCCCGCAGCGCGCCGAGATACGCCGTGTTGCCAACAATTTCCAGCCCGCTGGGCGAGGAGTCCGCTGTCGACGGCCAGACAGTCTCGGCGTCGATGAAGCCGTCCCGGTGGGGCGCCCCCGTGACCTCCGGCCACCCGTAGTTGCCGCCCGGCTGGATCAGGTTGAGTTCGTCATTCACATCCGGGCCGAACTCGCTGGCCCAGAGCCGGCCCTGGCTGTCCCATGCCAAGCCCTGGACGTTGCGGTGGCCAAGGCTGTAGACGGGGTTGTTCGGAAAGGGATTGCCGGGAGCGGGAGCGCCCGCCTTGGTGAGCCGCAGGATCTTTCCGCCCAGTGCGTTCCGGTCCTGAGGTTGTTCGCGGCGCTGCGAGTCACCCGTGCCCACATAGAGGAATCCGTCCGGACCGAAGCGGATCCTGCCTCCGTTGTGCGTGGAGGCCTTGGACATGCCGGAGAAGATGACTTCCGGCTCGCCCAGCCGAAGGCTCCCGTCCGCGGATTCCAGGCGCATACGGGCAATCCGGTTGTCGTCGGCCGCGGTGAAGTAAGCGTAGAGATAGCGGTCCGAGGCGAAGTCAGGCGACAGCGCCAGGCCCATCAGCCCGCCTTCGCCGCCGGGTACGACGCCGGGCACGGCACCGATGGTGCCGACCCTGCCGTCAGTGACGGATTTGAGGAGTGCCGTATCGCGTTCGGAAATGACGGCCGTGCCGTCCGGCAGGAACACGGTCGACCAGGGAATCTGCAGCCCCTCGATCCTGCCCCGCACTTCCGGTGCCTGCGGCGGAGAGGGGGCTGCCGGGCTGGAAGAAGTGCCCTGTGTGGTGGGAGCCGGCGCGGAGGCCGAAGTAGCCCCACCGGTTGTCGGCGGGGTGCTGCCCGGGGCCGGGGCGCCGCCGTCCCCGGTGCAGGCGGACAGCGACATCGTTAGGGCGGACATGGCGACGGCAGCCGCGGCGGCTTGTATCGGATGGTTGCGTCTCATGCGCGTCCTTGGTCCGCGGGCTGCCGCCGCATGGCCCTAGCGCCGGGTCCGGCGCGGCGCCCGGAATCCCGCTGCCTCGGCATGCGCCACGGACAGGAACCAGACCTCCGCCTTGGCGTCCGCGTAGCCGGAGCTGTCTTCGTCGTAATAGGTCATGGCACTGACGTCGCCCTTGACGGTGTATCCCTCGGGGGCGCTGCCGTCTGCGGCCGGGGCGGCCGAACCTTCACCGTAGGGCTCAGCCCCGGCGGCTGGTGCACTTACCGGGGCGACCTGTTCCCGATGGATGGGCTGTTCGCCGAAGCCCCGCTCCGAGCCGAAGCCCTGTTCCAGATGATGAGGCTGCGGTTCGTGGCGCGGATGGGCTTCCTGGCGGGGCTGGGCCACATGGCTGGCACCTGCCTCGGTGGCAGCGGACGACTCAATCCGCTGCTGGGTTTCGGCCTCAGCATCCAGGGATTCGGCCGCTGCAGATTCGGCGCCCGGCAGGGTGGGGGCGTGGGGGTCGGTGTACTCGGCGTGGTGCGTCGGGGCGGCCGGCTGGGCGGGCCGTTCCGTGGCAGGCTGGGCAGCACGTGGCGCGCCGTGCCCGCCGGAGATGCCAGTCTGGCTGGAGCTGCCGGCCTCTGACCACTGGGCATCCCATTCGGCCTTGTCCCCGTCGTCGTCCCAGTCATCAACGTCCCGCCCCGCGGACGGCGCCGAGGGGCGGGCGGTGGCGGCTTCCCAGGATTCGATGTCCGGTTCCACATCCTCGGGCTCCCGGCGCGCCGGTGCGGGGGAGGGGCGGGAGGCCAGCGGTGCGGCTTCCGCCGCTGCCGGCCCGGCGTCCGGTTCGGCAAGACGGCCGGTCTCCGGAACGGTGCGGGTGATGTCCGACGGCGGCCCCGCCGCTGCTGCGGCAGCGGACGGCGCCCCTTCCGTCCGGGTCGATCCTGCGGAAGTGCTTTCCGCCGGGGAGGCCAGCTGTTCGTTCCGTGCCGCGTCCGCTGCCGTTCCCCGCGAGGTCCGGTTCAACAGCCACCAAACGACGGCGATGATCAAAACGATGACAATGACCCAGATAATCCACTCCATAGCACAGCCTTTCATCCGTCACGCTAGGTTGCCGTTGCTTGACGGTACGTCGGTGTCAATAGGGCTGTCTAGGCTTGTCAGAGCCGGTTTTGGCTACGGAAGACGGTCCTCACGTCTCATATGATGAGACGTGAGTCCACTATTTGGGCCAGTTTTTTCTGGAAATTGGGCAAAAGGGGCCGCTTCCGGTCGTTGGCGGTCCTTGAGGAGTCATAGACTTTGACCCATGAGTGAGGACGCCCTGACTGAAACCGCCACCAAGCCTGACATTAAGCCCCGGAGCCGGGTTGTCACTGACGGCATTCACGCGGCTCCGGCACGCGGAATGTTCCGGGCTGTCGGCATGGGGGACGATGACTTCGCCAAGCCGCAAATCGGCGTCGCGAGTTCCTGGAACGAAATCACTCCCTGCAACCTCTCCCTGAACCGGCTCGCCCAGGGCGCCAAGGAAGGCGTCCACGCCGGCGGCGGGTTCCCGATGCAGTTCGGCACCATCTCCGTGTCCGACGGCATCTCCATGGGCCACGAGGGCATGCACTTCTCCCTGGTCTCCCGCGAAGTCATCGCCGACTCCGTGGAAACCGTCATGCAGGCAGAGCGCATCGACGGCTCCGTGCTGCTGGCGGGCTGCGACAAGTCCCTTCCGGGTATGCTCATGGCAGCTGCGCGCCTGAACCTTGCCAGCGTCTTCCTGTACGCCGGCTCCATCATGCCGGGCTGGGTCAAGCTGGAGGACGGCTCCGAAAAGGAAGTCACCCTCATCGACGCGTTCGAGGCGGTCGGTGCATGCGCTGCCGGCAAGATGAGCATGGAAGACCTCACCCGTATCGAAAAGGCGATCTGTCCCGGCGAAGGCGCCTGCGGCGGCATGTACACGGCCAACACCATGGCCTGCATCGGTGAGGCCCTCGGCATGTCCCTGCCCGGGTCGGCAGCCCCGCCCTCGGCGGACCGCCGCCGTGATGAATTCGCGCGCAAGTCCGGCGAGGCAGTGGTCAACCTGCTGCGCAACGGCATCACGGCGCGCGACATCATGACCAAGAAGGCCTTCGAGAATGCAATCGCCGTCACCATGGCCTTCGGCGGATCCACCAACGCTGTCCTGCACCTGCTGGCCATCGCCCGCGAGGCAGAGGTCGAACTGAGCCTGGACGACTTCAACCGCATCGGGGACAAGATCCCGCACCTGGGCGACCTGAAGCCGTTCGGCCGCTACGTCATGACCGACGTCGACAAGATCGGCGGAGTACCGGTGATCATGAAGGCGCTGCTCGACGCCGGCCTGCTGCACGGGGACTGCCTCACCGTCACGGGCAAAACGGTCGCCGAAAACCTCGAGGCCATCAACCCGCCGGACGTCGACGGCAAGATCCTTCGCGCGCTGGACAACCCGATCCACAAGACCGGCGGCATCACCATCCTGCACGGCTCGCTCGCCCCCGAGGGCGCCGTGGTGAAGAGCGCCGGCTTCGACGCCGACGTCTTCGAAGGCAGCGCCCGCGTGTTCGAGCGTGAACAGGGCGCGCTGGACGCGCTGGACAACGGCGAGATCCAGAAGGGTGACGTCGTGGTGATCCGCTACGAAGGCCCCAAGGGCGGTCCGGGCATGCGCGAGATGCTCGCCATCACCGGTGCCATCAAGGGCGCCGGACTGGGCAAGGACGTCCTGCTGCTCACCGATGGCCGCTTCTCCGGCGGAACCACCGGCCTGTGCATTGGTCACGTTGCGCCCGAAGCGGTCGACGGCGGCCCCATCGCCTTCGTCAAGGACGGCGACCGGATCCGCGTGGACATCGCAGCACGCACCTTCGACCTGCTCGTTGACGACGCAGAGCTCGAAGCCCGCAAGGAAGGCTGGGCGCCGCTGCCGGCCAAGTTCACCAAGGGTGTGCTGGCCAAGTACGCCAAGCTGGTCCACAGCGCCAGCACGGGCGCCTACTGCGGGTGATTTTTTAGGCCTGGGTAACCAGGCTTAATAAGGGATGCTCCAAGGGGCCCTGAACACACGGCGTCTGCGCCGCGCGCTTGGGGTGGGAGCTTCCCGAAAAATGGACAATGATGTCCATATGGTGAGATAGCGTTAACCTTCGTTGACACCTATCTCACTTAGAGGGAAAACTGAACGCATGATCGCACTCGTTACCAGCCGCGCCGCTGCAAATGCAGTCGTCGTACTTACCAAGCGCGTGGCTCCATAGCCCGACTGGTAACGAACTGTCACGCGCAACCCCTCGAAGAGCCGCCAGGCTGAGGGGTTTTTTTATTTTCCGGGCGGGACGGAACGTTCAGTTTTCCAAGCACAACACCAATTCAAGATCCACTAAGGAAGAGTTCGATGAGCAAAGGATCGCCCATCAGCCCCTCGCTGATGGCTTCAAAGTCCGCTGGAGCCCCCAAGGCTCCGGAACGCGTCGACAAGCCGGCTGATGCCGGCGTCGACACTGCTGCAGCCGCCTCTCCTGTCCTTGGGCCGAACAACGTCGTACCCCCGACGGTGATGACCGGCTCAGAAGCAATTGTCCGTTCGCTCGAAGAACTCGGCGTCGACGACATTTTCGGTTTGCCCGGTGGCGCGATCCTGCCCACCTACGACCCCTTGATGGCCTCCAAAATGAACCACGTTCTGGTCCGTCACGAACAGGGAGCCGGCCACGCCGCGCAAGGCTATGCCATGGTCACCGGCCGGGTGGGCGTCTGCATCGCCACCTCGGGCCCGGGTGCCACCAACCTCGTCACCGCCATCATGGATGCGCACATGGACTCCGTTCCGCTCGTGGCCATTACCGGCCAGGTTTCCAGCGGCGTGATCGGCACCGACGCCTTTCAGGAAGCCGACATCGTGGGCATCACCATGCCCATCACCAAGCACTCGTTCCTGGTGACGGACGCCAACGACATTCCCCACGTCATGGCCGAGGCCTTCCACCTGGCCTCGACCGGACGGCCCGGCCCGGTCCTCGTTGACGTTGCCAAGGACGCCCAGCAGGGGCAGATGACCTTCTCCTGGCCGCCCAAGATCGACCTGCCGGGCTACCGGCCCGTGGTCCGCGGCCACAACAAGCAGGTCCGCGAGGCGGCCAAGCTGATCTCGGCCGCCAGCAAGCCTGTCCTGTACGTGGGCGGCGGTGTGGTCAAGGCCCACGCCTCAGCCGAACTCCGCGAGCTGGCAGAACTCACCGGTGCCCCCGTGGTCACGACCCTCATGGCCCGCGGTGTCTTCCCGGACTCGCACCCGCAGCATGTGGGCATGCCCGGCATGCACGGCACCGTCTCGGCCGTGACGGCCCTGCAGCAGGCTGACCTGCTGATTACCCTGGGCGCGCGCTTTGACGACCGCGTCACCGGCGTCCTCAAGACCTTCGCGCCGAACGCCAAGGTCATCCACGCCGACATCGACCCCGCGGAAATCTCCAAGAACCGCACCGCCGACGTTCCCATCGTTGGCTCCGTGAAGGAGATCATTCCGGAACTGACGGAAGCTGTCCGGACCCAGTTCGGCGCCTCCGGAACCCCGGACCTGACGAACTGGTGGGCGTTCCTGAACAACCTGAAGGAAACCTACCCGCTGGGCTGGACCGAACCCGAGGACGGCCTGACCGCCCCGCAGCGCGTCATTGAGCGCATCGGCGCCCTGACCGGGCCGGAGGGTGTGTACGTGGCAGGCGTTGGCCAGCACCAGATGTGGGCGGCGCAGTTCATCAAGTACGAGCGCCCGCACGCCTGGCTGAACTCCGGCGGTGCCGGCACCATGGGCTACGCCGTTCCGGCTGCCATGGGTGCCAAGGTGGGGGAGCCGGACCGCGTGGTCTGGGCCATCGACGGCGACGGCTGCTTCCAGATGACCAACCAGGAACTGGCCACCTGTGCCATCAACAACATCCCCATCAAGGTTGCCGTCATCAACAACTCCTCGCTGGGCATGGTGCGGCAGTGGCAGACCCTCTTCTACGAGGGCCGCTACTCCAACACGGACCTGAACACCGGCCACGAGACCATCCGGATCCCGGACTTCGTCAAGCTCGGCGAGGCCTACGGCTGCGCGTCCTTCCGGTGCGAGCGGGACGAGGACATCGACGCAACAATCCAGAAGGCGCTGGAAATCAATGACCGCCCCGTGGTCATCGACTTCGTGGTCAGCCCCGACTCCATGGTGTGGCCGATGGTGCCCGCCGGAGTCAGCAACGACCAGATCCAGGTTGCCCGCAACATGACCCCGGAATGGGAAGAGGAGGACTGATCATGAGCCGCCACACACTGTCCGTTCTGGTCGAAGACAAGCCCGGTGTGCTGACCCGCGTGGCCAGCCTTTTCGCCCGCCGTGCCTTCAACATTAATTCCCTGGCCGTCGGCCCGACGGAAGTTCCGGGCATCTCCCGGATGACCGTCGTCGTCGACGCCGACGGTGACCTGATCGAACAGGTCACCAAGCAGTTGAACAAGCTGGTCAACGTGATCAAGATTGTTGAACTTACTTCCGAATCTTCCGTACAGCGCGACCACATCCTGGTCAAGGTACGTGCGGATGCCGCAACTCGTCTGCAGGTGACCCAGGCTGCAGACCTGTTCCGCGCTTCAGTGGTCGACGTCTCCACAGACTCGCTGGTCATTGAAGCAACTGGCCATCCCGAAAAACTCACGGCACTGCTCTCAGTGCTGGAGCCCTTCGGTATCCGCGAAATTGTGCAGTCCGGCACCTTGGCCGTTGGACGGGGATCCCGCTCCATGAGTGATCGGGCGCTACGCTCCGCGTAAGGCACAGCCTAGGCGGGGGCATCGCCCGGAAACGCAGCACCAAAGACACACATCTACAAAAAATCCACTCAAGAGGAGTTACGCAAGTGACTGAAATGTTTTACGACGACGACGCAGACCTGTCGATCATCCAGGGTCGCAAGGTTGCCATTGTCGGCTACGGATCCCAGGGCCACGCCCACGCACTGAACCTGCGCGACTCCGGCGTCGAGGTTGTTATCGCCCTCCAGGAAGGCTCCAAGTCCACCGCCAAGGCTGAGGACGCAGGCTTCCAGGTCAAGAACGTTGCCGACGCCGCCGAATGGGCCGACGTCATCATGATCCTGGCACCGGACCAGCACCAGCGCTCGATCTTCAACGACTCCATCAAGGACAAGCTGACCCCGGGCAAGGCCCTCGCCTTCGCGCACGGCTTCAACATCCGCTTCGGCTACATTGAGGCACCGGAAGGCGTTGACGTCATCCTGGTCGCCCCGAAGGCTCCGGGCCACACGGTCCGCCGCGAATTCGAAGCCGGCCGCGGCATCCCGGACATCATCGCCGTGGAGCAGGACGCCTCCGGTTCCGCCTGGGAACTGGCCAAGTCCTACGCCAAGGCCATCGGCGGCACCCGCGCCGGTGTCATTAAGACCACCTTCACCGAAGAGACCGAAACCGACCTCTTCGGCGAGCAGGCTGTCCTCTGCGGCGGCGTGTCCCAGCTGATCCAGTACGGCTTCGAGACCCTGACCGAGGCCGGCTACCAGCCGCAGATCGCCTACTTCGAGGTGCTGCACGAGCTCAAGCTCATCGTTGACCTCATGTGGGAAGGCGGCATCGCCAAGCAGCGCTGGAGCGTCTCCGACACCGCCGAGTACGGCGACTACGTCTCCGGCCCGCGCGTCATCACCCCCGAGGTGAAGGAAAACATGAAGGCCGTCCTCGCAGACGTCCAGTCCGGTGCCTTCGCCAAGCGCTTCATCGAAGACCAGGACAACGGCGCCGTCGAGTTCAAGGAACTGCGCGCCAAGGCTGAGCAGCACCCGATCGAGGGCGTTGGCCGCGAACTGCGCTCCCTGTTCTCCTGGCAGCAGCAGGACCAGGACTACGTCGAAGGCTCTGCAGCCCGCTAAGGCTGCCCCCTTTCAGCGTGACAGTGAGGCCGGGTTCACACTTAACAATGTGAGCCCGGCCTTTCCGTACGCCTAGACTTTATTTACCCCCAGGACTTCAACGCAGAGGATCAGCTGTGTCAAAACCCGTAGTACTGCTTGCCGAAGAACTTTCGCCCGCCACCATCGAGGCGCTGGGCCCGGACTTTGAAATCCGCCAGACCGACGGCGCCGATCGTTCCCAGCTGCTTTCTGCCATCGGGGACGTTGACGCCATCCTGGTCCGCTCCGCCACCAAGGTGGACGCCGAGGCCATTGCCGCCGCGAAGAACCTGAAGGTCATCGCCCGTGCCGGCGTCGGGCTGGACAACGTGGACATCAAAGCCGCCACCCAGGCCGGCGTCATGGTGGTCAACGCCCCGACGTCGAACATCGTGTCCGCCGCGGAACTGACTGTGGGCCACATCCTGAGCCTGGCCCGCCACATCCCGCAGGCCAGCGCCGCCCTGAAGGACGGCGAATGGAAGCGCTCCAAGTACACGGGCATCGAACTGTTCGAGAAGAAGATCGGCATTATCGGCCTGGGCCGCATCGGCGCCCTGGTCGCCGCCCGCCTGCAGGGCTTCGCCACCGAGATCCTCGCGTACGACCCCTACATCACCTCCGCCCGCGCCGCGCAGCTCGGCGTGAAGCTCGTCACGCTCGACGAACTGCTGGCGCAGTCTGACTTCATCACCATCCACATGCCCAAGACGCCGGAGACGGTTGGCATGCTCGGCGCCGACGCCTTCAGGAAGATGAAGGACACGGCTTACGTCGTTAACGTTGCCCGCGGCGGCCTCGTGGACGAGGAAGCCCTGTACACCGCGCTGCAGGACCGCCAGATTGCCGGCGCCGCCGTGGACGTCTTCGTCCAGGAGCCCAGCACCGATTTGCCGTTCTTCAAGCTGGACAACGTCGTGGTCACCCCGCACCTGGGTGCGTCCACCGACGAGGCACAGGAAAAGGCCGGCGTCTCCGTCGCGAAGTCCGTCCGCCTCGCCCTCGCCGGGGAACTCGTTCCGGATGCCGTGAACGTCGCCGGCGGCGTGATCGCCCCCGACGTCCGCCCGGGCATCCCGCTGATCGAGAAGCTGGGCCGCATCTTCACGGCGCTGACCCACGCCTCCGTGACCCAGATCGACGTCGAGGTTGCCGGCGAGATCGCCGCGCTTGACGTCAAGGTCCTGGAACTGGCCGCTCTCAAGGGGATCTTCGCCGACGTCGTCACCGAGCAGGTGTCCTACGTCAACGCCCCGGTGATCGCTGAGCAGCGCGGCATCAACGTCCGGCTCATCACCACCCCTGAAGCCGAGGACTACCGCAACGTCCTGACCCTGCGCGGCGCCCTGAGCGACGGAGCCCAGATCTCCGTTTCCGGTACCCTGACCGGACCCAAGCAGGTCCAGAAGCTCGTCGGCGTGAACGGCTACGACGTCGAGATTCCAGTCAGCGAGCACCTCGTTGTGGTCTCCTACGCGGACCGTCCGGGCGTCATCGGCACGATCGGCCACATCCTGGGCATGAACAACATCAACATCGGCGGCATGCAGGTGGCACGGAACGCGGAGGGCGGCCAGGTCCTGGCGCTGCTCACCATCGACAGCTCCGTCCCGCAGCAGGTGCTGGACGCCATCAAGGCCGGCATCGGTGCCGAGATGGTGCGCGAAGTGGACCTCGAGGACTAGTCCCCGAAGAACTGGTCCGCAGGGACCAGGGTCCTAACGCGGGGTAAACTCCACGTCCCCTGGAGTTCACCCCGGCCAAGTATGATTGGCCGGTCTGCGTACAATGGCTAGGTTCGAATTCAAGGATCCAGCCGGCAGGCCGGCCAATACTTTTTGCACGCCCTCAAGGGACACCTCCACTTTCTGCGGTCATAGTGGCGTGCGCACGCAATCCAGGTTTCAGGGAGCCCAATGAACGCCGTCCAGAGGTTCATCAGAAGCAAAGTGCTGCTGCTGACCGCTGCCATTCTGATCTTCGCCATGTGCCTCTCCGTCCTCGTCCAGACCCAGTCGCAGGCTGCGCTGAACCGGACCGTGGACCAGAACTCGCGCGGGCTCTACGACATCCTGGTCCAGGCCAAGGCCGGCTCGGACGGCACGCTCATGCAGCCCGAGATTGCCACGGGCCAGGGCGGCATCAGCTTCGACCAGCTGCAGAAGATCCGGGCCCTCTCCGGCACCTCCGTTGCTGCCCCCATCAGCCTGGTCTCGCGCGTGACGCAGAACCTCGAGACCCCCCGACTGGAGGCCATGGACTACCTGGGCTTCAACGCGGGCCTCGTCGGCACGGCGACCGCCGGCCAGCCCGGGGGCACCGACCCCAGCAAATGGCCGGAAGCCCAGTCCGTGCTCAGCGACACCCCGAAGAAGTACCGCCTGACGGCCAGCGCCACGAGCTCCGACGGTTCCTCCGAACACACCCTGTTCAAGTCCACCGCCGAGGGCACGCTCGGCAAGGGCAAGCTCGTGGAGCAGCAGGTGGAGGGCGGCAACAGCGTCCAGATCGCCGGCCCCGAAGGCGAAACGGGCATCAAGTTCCCGGCGCCGGCCGGAGGCTCCGAGCACAACCTCTTCAACCTCACCGTTGCGCTGCCCATGGCGCCGGAGGTCACGGAATCCGTGGTCGCCGTCGACCCCGTTTCCGAACGCGCCCTGCTGGGCGGCGCCGGTGACTTCCTGGCCCCGCTGGAAAAGGCGCCGCCGGCCGATGCCCGCAGCGCCGAGGCGGTGGGCCAGCACCTGGAGAGCCTCTTCACCACCGGCATTGGCATGAAGGAACTCGAGGAGGGACCGGACTTCCTCGGCGTCAAGCTCAAGTACTGGGCCCCCATCATGACCCAGTACCAGCAGGCCAAGCGCAACGGCCAGCTCACCGAGGACTCCCAGGCCATCCCGCTAATCGTCCGTTCCGGCACCTCTGTTGACCTGAAGTACTCGGTGAAAATCGAGGAAATCGACGACTCCGGAAACGTGGTCAAGGAAGTCGGCACGGCAGAGCGCTCCCTGGACAAGGACTACCTGCCCTTCGTCTCCAAGTCGCCCTTCGCGCTGTCCTGGCCCGGGTCCACCGACTATTCCGAGCTGCTCGGCAACTCGGCAGCCTTTAGCCGCGGCCTTTACAGCCCCGCCACCTGGAGCACCAACTTCGCCGCCGCTCCCAAGTACAAGGACGGATCGACTGCCGGCAACGGCGCAGAGGACAAGACCGCCACCCCGGGTGAGTGGGTCACCGTGAACCGCCTGCCCGAGAAGAGCGTCACCGGGGAAGCCGTGGACCAGACCCAGCGCAACCCCGTGGACGAGCGCTCCTACCGGGAGAACCTCGAAACGGGCAAGAAGCTGGCCACGCCGCTCGCCATGGTCTACGGCACCTTCGATCCGGCCGCTGTCCAGGCTGCGGCCGGCGATGTCAACCGGCTCCCGCTCGGCGGTTACGACCCCGCGCCCATGACCCTGACTAAGGACGCACAGGGCAAGGATGTTGACGACACCACGCTCAAGCCTTCCCTGAGCGCCACCGGGCTCGTCAGCCAGTCGGCTGGCGCGATCACGGACTACTACGGCCTTGCTGCTGCCCGCGGCTACGAGAAGAATGCCTCTGTCATCGACGCTGTGCGCGTCCGTGCCAGCGCCGCCGGCAGCTGGAAGCAGGTCCAGCCTGAGGTGGACAAGCTCGCCGCGGAAATCCGGGACATGGGACTGGAAGCCACCGTTGTGGCCGGTTCTGCCCGTGAAGACGCCAACATCTTCGTTCCCGGCTACTCCAGGGACGACGCCGGCAAGGAGTCCGCGCTCGGAACAGTCCAGCAGTCGTGGGTCAGGCAGAACGCGGCCGATGCCGTGGCCGGCTCCCTGACGGCGACCAACCTGACGCTGCTGTTCATCACCCTGTGCGGCGCCGCGCTGCTGACCGGTGCCTCGACCGTCAGCTACGTGCGGCTGCGCCGCAGCGAAGCCGGCACCCTCCGGGCCATGGGCTGGACCCAGCGCCGCATCCGGTCCTGGGTACTGGAGGAGTTCGCCGTCGGCGCCGGGCTGCTGGCCGTGGCCGGCATCGTGCTCAGCCTCCTGAGCTGGAACATCGCCACCGCCATCGTCTCGGCGTCCGTGCTGGCCCTTTACCTGGGCGCGGCCTTCTTCGCCGCCCAGCAGCTGCGCCACCGCGAAGTGGTCAGCCAGGAGCCGCAGCACGACGAAAAGCTCATTGCCGTCGACTCGCCGCTGACCTTCGCGAACCGCCAGCTCAGCACCCACCGGTTCAACGCCATCTCGCTGGCTGTCGCCGTCGGCGTGTTCGCCTCGGCCGTCGGCGGGCTGATCGCCCTGCTGATCGACATTCCGCGCGCCGCTGGCGCCAGTGCCCTCAGCGGCCTGGCCGCCGCCAGCGTTGCCCTGCCCAGCATCATCCTTGGATTGTCCGGCGTGGCAGTGGGGCTCCTGCTCACACTGGTGACCGGGCGCTTTGAGCTGAAGGCCAAGCGGCGGTACCTCGGAACGCTGCAGGCGATGGGCTGGAACCCCGACATGCTGGGCCAGGTCCGCTTCTTCGAAAACGCCCTGGTGGGAGCGGTCGCCGTGCCGCTGGGTATTCTCGGTGCCCTGGGCATCGGCCTTGTTCTTGCCCCCTACGCCGCGTTGTGGGCCGCCGTGGCCGGGCTCGTGGCTGTTCTCTGCTGGATTCCGATTGCAACGAAAGTGGTCAAATGAGTAACGACCTGAACCTTCGCCGCGTGCGCGGGAACAATGAGGCTGAAACCCCGGTCCAGACGCGGGCCAACACCATTGTCAAGGAAGCGGACCACGCCACCCCGCTGGAGCTGAGCAACATCACCATCCGCTACGGCGGGGGCAAGACCGGGTCTGAAGCCGTCAGCGTCGTCGAAGGTTTTGACCTGACCCTCAACGCGGGGGAGATGCACTGCGTGGCCGGCCGAAGCGGCTCGGGCAAGACCAGTATCCTGACCGTCGGCGCAGGCCTGACCCTGCCAACGTCGGGCCGGGTGCTGTGGGAGGGCGATTCCCTCGAAACCATGTCCGACGACGAGATCGCCGACCGCCGCCGGGCCCTGATCGGCTACGTCGACCAGGGCGGCGCCCTGATTGACGGCATGAGCGCGCTCGAAAACGTGCTCCTCCCGGCGGTTCCGGACGGCGAGGTGGAGCAGCGGCGCGAGATGGCCAAGGACCTGCTGGACCTCGTGGGCCTGGGACGCCGCATGCGGCACCGCCCCGAGCAGCTCTCCGGCGGTGAGCGCCAGCGCGTCGCCATCGCCCGCGCCCTGATCCTGGGGACCCGCGTCCTGGTGGTGGATGAGCCGACGGCGAGCCTGGACCGGGCCTCCGCCAACCGCATTATCAGCATCCTGAAGGACACCACGTCCGACGGCATCGCAGTCCTCGTGGCGTCACATGACCACGAACTGGTCCGGCTGAGCGATACGCTGACCGAACTGATCTAGATCCATTCCTCCGCACTAAAGGTAATGTTCTGCCCGTGACTTCCTCAGACAAGAGCCCCTTCTACATCACTACGGCCATCACCTACCCGAACGGCGTGCCGCACATCGGCCACGCCTACGAGTACATCGCCACGGATGCAATGGCCCGGTTCAAGCGGCTCGACGGCTACGACGTGAAGTTCCTGACCGGCACCGACGAACACGGTCTGAAGATTGCGCAGACGGCCGAGAAGGAAGGCATCTCGCCCAAGGAACTGGTGGACCGGAACGCCGAAATATACAAGGCCGCCCACGCCGCCCTCGGCATCACCTACGACCGGTTCATCCGCACCACGGACGCTGACCACTACACCGCCTCCCAGGCCATCTGGAAGAAGATGGAAGCCAACGGGGACATCTACCTGTCCAAGTACGAGGGCTGGTACTCCGTGCGGGACGAGGCCTACTACGGTGAAGACGACACCGTGGTCAAGGAGGACGGGGCACGGTATACCAAGGAGACCGACACCCCGGTCACCTGGACCGCCGAGGAAAGCTATTTCTTCCGGCTGTCCGCCTACCAGGACAAGCTGCTGGCCCTGTACGAGGCACAGCCGGAGTTCGGCGCGCCGCAGTCCCGGTTCAACGAGGTCATCAGCTTTGTCCGGCGCGGCCTCGAGGACCTTTCCATCAGCCGCACCACGTTCGACTGGGGCGTGCCCGTTCCCGGCGACGAAAAGCACGTCATGTATGTGTGGGTCGACGCACTGACCAACTACCTCACGGGCGCGGGTTACCCGGACGTCGAATCGGAGCAGTTCAAGAGGTACTGGCCGGCCGACGTCCACGTCATCGGCAAGGACATCTCGCGCTTCCATGCCATCTACTGGCCGGCCTTCCTCATGAGCGCCGGGCTCGAACTGCCCAAGCGCATCATGATCCACGGCTTCCTGCACAACAACGGGGTCAAAATGTCCAAGTCCCTGGGCAACGTCGTTGCCCCGGAAGACTTCGTGGCGCAGTACGGCCTGGACCAGGTCCGCTTCTTCTTCCTGCGCGAGGTCCCGTTCGGCGCCGACGGCAGCTACAACCATGAAGCGATCGTCGGCCGGATGAACTCCGACCTGGCGAACAACTTCGGAAACCTGGCGCAGCGCTCACTGTCCATGGTGGCCAAGAACTGCGAAGGCCGCGTACCTGTTCCCGGCGCGTTTACCGACGCTGACACAGCTATCCTGGGCCAGGCCAATGCCCTCCTGGAGCAGGCACGCGCCGCGTTCGAAAAGCAGGAGTTCAGCCGCGCCCTCGAGGCGATCTGGACGGTGCTGGGCGACACCAACGCGTACTTCGCCGAGCAGGCACCGTGGGTGCTGCGGAAGACCGACGTCGAACGCATGCAGACGGTGCTGTACGTGACCCTGGAAGTGCTCCGCATCGTGTCGATCCTCGCCCAGCCCGTCATGCCCACGGCCACTGCCGCCCTTCTTGGGTACCTCGGCCAGCCGGAGGGGGAAGCCCGGGAGTTCTCGGCCATTGGGACGCCGATCACCGCGGGCACCGACCTGCCCGCCCCCGCGCCGGTGTTCCCGAAGTACGAGGAGCCCGCGGAAGCCTGACCGTGATTTTCCCGGCGGCGTGCCGCTGCCGGCTGATCCCCCGTGCCATGGTTCCACCCATGGCACGGGGGATTTTTTTGATGCCATCCCCACGCCGCCTATCCAAGTAGTTCTAGGTACAACCGGGCTACGGGGCCGATACCACCAAGTAGAAGGCCTCAGAATAAGGCGTAGTGACTACTCGGGACTGCCGCAGGACCGAACCCTACCCTGAGATTGCAAGCAGACTGCCGGCATTTTCGGAAGTATTCATCGCTCTCTCTTCCACCGTTTGGTGTCTTCAGCCAGTGGTTCGTTGAGACGGAATGCCGCGAACGATCCCGTCAGTTTGGTCCAGCGGTATGGAGGTACACGAAATGAGACGAACTATCGCGGCGGTGGGGCTTGTGGGTCTGGGACTCGTGGGCACCACAATTCCGGCTATTGCTACGCCGGACAACGGGCAGGTCACGGTCTGCCACCACACGGGCTCTGAATCGAACCCGGCCTTTGAGATCGATGTCAATGAGCGGGCTGCCGAGAACGGGAACGGCGGCAACGGCGGAAACGGGAACGGAAACGGGAACGGAAACGGGAACGGCGGCTACGGGAACGGTAACGCCGGGAACGGCGGCAACGGGAACGGCGGCAACGGGAACGGCGGAAATGGCAACGGCAACGGCGTCGGCCATCAGGGGGAATGCTACCCAGACAACGAAACGCCGCCGAATGAGGAGCCGCCCGCCGAAGAGCCGCCGGCCGAAGAGCCGCCGGCCGAACAGCCCCCGGCAGAGGAGCAGCCTCCTGCTGTCGCTCCTCCGGCGGTAGCACCCCCGGCGGCCGTGGTACCCGCAGCACCAGTGGTGAAGCCCGTTGCAAAGCCAGCCGTGGCGGCCCCTGCAGCGGCGGCGCCGGTTGCAGCGGCGCCCGTTGCAGCTCCGGCGGCGATCAACGAGGGATATAACGTGCAAACGGCCGCAGGCGGGGGAACAGAAAGCGGGATTCCAGCTTGGCTGGCCACTTTGACGGCCCTCTTTGCGGGCCTGTCCGGCGTTATCCTCGCGCGGGGCGGTGCCCGGGCCAGGAACCTTGGCAGCTGACTGGTAGCGGTTTGAGGGTGCCACGTTGCTGGGCGTGGCGCCTTCCTATCCGATTCCCGGCAGAGGAGGGGCCATGGGCAGGCATCGCCGGAGCAGCGAGACCGAACGCGGGGGCAGCCGACGGCTGCTGCTCAGCTATGTGGACCTCCTTGTGCTGTCGTTCTGCTGTCTTGGGATCCTGACCGCCTGGCTCATCTATGGCGCCGGGGGTATCAGCCCATCATCCGCTTCCGCCGTGGACGCACCGGTGGTCCGCTACACACCTGTCGGGGCCCCAACGGAGATTCCGAAGGCAGGCGCGCCGGCAGGGACCACCAAGGCGCCCGTTCCCGCAAAATCCGCCGTTGCTGCAAAACCCGCGGCACCGAAGCCATCACCGGCTCCAAAGGCCATAACAGCTGCGCCTCCGCAGCGGATCATTTATCCTGCTGCCGGCATGGATGTGGTGGTGCACCCGCTGAAACCCGGCAGTGGAGATATGGACAGCCGGTCCATAGTGCCCCCGGAGACCATGGACGGCTACTGGCTCACACCGTACGGCCAGCCCGGCGTCGGCTCCGTCAACACGACCTACGTCATCGGGCACAGCTGGGAGGGCCAGGACGCCCCCTTTAACCACCTCAGCGCAGCGGCAGTCCCGGGGGATGTATTCACCGTTGTAACCGCCAAAGCCAAACTTTCCTACAGAGTGGACTCAGTCACGACCTATACGAAGTCCACCTTGAAGGACAGTCCGATTTGGTCAGTTGTTCCGAACCGCCTCGTGCTGATCAGCTGCTACACGCAGGACCTCTGGGGCAAGAACGTGGCGGTGGTCGCGTCACCGCTGCGGGCCAAATGAAGCGCCCAACATTCCTGTTGTCTGAATAATGAGACGCTTTGACCAGAATGTGGATGGTTTGGCTACGCTGAAAGTATGAGCGCATCTACCATCAATCTTGCTGTCATTCCGGGCGACGGCATTGGCCCGGAGGTCACCGCCGAAGCCCTGAAGGTTCTCGAAAAGGTCGTGGCCGCCGAGGGGGTCACCCTGGAGCAGACCCACTACGAGCTCGGTGCCCGGCACTGGCTCGAGACCGGCGAGACCCTTCCGGATGCTGTCCTGGAGGACCTGAAGACGCGCGACGCCATCCTTTTCGGTGCCATCGGCGCGGCGCCCGGGGATACCCGCATTCCGTCCGGGCTCATTGAACGCGAGCTGCTTCTCAAGCTGCGCTTCAGCCTGGACCACTACGTCAATCTGCGTCCGTCCCGGCTTTACGGCACGGTGGGCAGCCCGCTGGCCGAGCCCGGCAACATCGATTTCATCGTCGTCCGTGAAGGCACCGAAGGACCCTACGTGGGCAACGGCGGTACCCTCCGCGGCGGCACGCCGCACGAAGTGGCCACCGAGGTTTCCCTTAACACCGCCCACGGCGTGGAGCGTGTTGTCCGCGATGCATTCCGCCGGGCCAACGAGCGCCCGCGCAAGAAGCTGACCCTGGTCCACAAGCACAACGTGCTGGTGTTTGCCGGCCACCTGTGGAAGCGCACTGTCGAGGCTGTGGCCAAGGAATTCCCCGAGGTCACCCACGACTACCTGCACATCGATGCCGCGACGATCTTCATGGTTACTGATCCGGCCCGCTTTGATGTCATTGTCACCGACAACCTGTTCGGCGACATCATCACGGACCTTGCTGCCGCCGTCACCGGAGGCATCGGCCTGGCAGCCTCGGGCAACATCAACATGGACCGCACCGCCCCGTCCATGTTCGAGCCCGTCCACGGCTCCGCACCGGATATTGCCGGCCAGCAGAAGGCCGACCCCACCGCCGCGATCCTGTCCGCAGCCCTCCTGCTGGACCACCTGGGCTACTCCGACGCTGCCCGGCGGATCGAGTCCGCGGTGGTGGCCGACGTCGAAAGCCGCAACGGTGAAGTGCGCAGCACAAGCGCCATTGGTGATGCCATTGCGGCGGCCGTTTAGCCTCCGCCAGCAGGCGTAAGCTTGACCTGAATTACCAATCGCTGCCGTGGTCCGACGCTGAACCACCTTCAGATGCCAGGCAGCCGACCGTGGAGGAACCATGACTCAGACTGCCCATGGCGTCGAATTCACCCAGCAGCTCTCGGCCACCCCGAAGTCTGCTGAAGAGCGTGCAGCCATCCTGGCGAACCCAGGCTTTGGCGACCACTTCACCGACCACACTGCGATTGTTGACTACACGGTCGACGCCAGCGGCCAGGGCGGATGGCATGATGCGCGGATCGAGGCCTACGGGCCCATCATGCTGGATCCCTCCGCAGCGGTGCTGCACTACGGCCAGGAGATCTTCGAGGGACTGAAGGCGTACCGCCACGCTGACGGTTCCATCTGGAGCTTCCGGCCCGAGGCCAACGCCGCCCGGATGAACAAGTCCGCCCGCCGCCTGGCGCTTCCGGAGATTCCTGCCGAATACTTCCTGGGAGCCATCCGCGAACTTGTCGCGGCGGACAAGGAATGGGTTCCGTCCGGCGACGGCGAGGCCCTGTACCTGCGCCCGTTCATGATCGCCACGGAGGCGTTCCTGGGAGTTCGCGCAGCCCGTGAGGTGTCCTTCCGCGTCATTGCCTCGCCGGCCGGGAACTACTTCGGCGGGGAGCTGAAGCCGATCTCGATCTGGATCTCCCGCGAGTACGCCCGCGCGGGCCGGGGCGGCACGGGTGCCGCCAAGTGCGGCGGCAACTACGCGGCCTCCCTCATCGCGCAGCAGGAAGCGGAAGCGAACGGCTGCAAGCAGGTGCTGTTCCTGGACCAGTTCAACGACAACGCTGTTGAGGAACTGGGCGGAATGAACGTCTTCTTCGTCCTCAAGGACGGCTCGCTGGTGACGCCCGCGCTGAGCGGCACCATCCTCGAGGGTGTGACCCGCTCCTCGATCATCCAGGTTGCCAAGGACATGGGCCGTGAGGTCACGGAGCGGAAGATCACCCTGGACGAATGGCGCGACGGCGTTGCCTCCGGCGACATCGCCGAGGTGTTTGCCTGCGGTACCGCGGCCGTCATCACGCCCATCGGAGTCCTCAAGGACGCCACTGAATTCATCGGTTCGGAGGATGCGAAGGCAGGCGAGACCACCATGGCGATCCGCCAGCAGCTCCTCGGCATCCAGACCGGCACCGTCGCAGACACCCACGGCTGGCTGACCCGGCTCGCCTGAGGCTTTTAGCGAGCGGTTATAGAACGACGGCGGGTGGCCGGCTGGGCTGTTTTGGCAGCCCACCGGCCGCCCGCCGTCGTTCTTGTGCCATTTTGTCCGGCTGTATCCGGTGGTACCGGATGACAGAATGAAACCTGTGAATCAGGACATGTCCACTGCATTTACCCGCAGCAGCCCGCTGACCCGCTTCCGCCTCGCGCCCAATTCGGGCCCGATGAGCCTCGAGGGGACCAACTCCTACGTCGTCGGGGAACCTGGCCATGGGGCCGTGGTGATGGTTGATCCTGGTCCCCTGGACGAAACCCATCTCCAGGCGCTCGCGGCAGCCGGGCCGGTGGAGCTCATCCTGGTCACGCACCGGCACGCGGACCACACCGCCGGTTCGGCCCGCCTTGCAGAAATCACCGGCGCGCCCGTCCGTGCCGCCGCCCGCGAGCACTGCCATGGGGGAAGCACGCTGCAGGCGGGGGAGACCATCGCCGCCGGCGGAACCGAGATCCGGGTGGTTTCCACACCCGGGCACACCTCGGACTCCGTCTGCTTCCACCTTCCCCTCGACGGACCTGCCGGTTCCGTGCTGACCGGTGACACGATCCTGGGCCGGGGAACCACCGTCCTGGATCACCCGGACGGCACGCTGGCCGACTACCTCGCCTCACTCGACCGGCTGGAGCAGCTGGGGCCCGCCACGGTCCTGCCTGCCCACGGCCCTGTCCTGCCCGCCCTCGACGCAGTGGTCCGCGCCTACCGGGACCATCGGCTGGACCGGCTGGCGCAGATCCGTACTGCTCTCGCCGGCCTCGGCCCTGACGCCGGAGTGGGCGAGGTCACCAGCGTTGTCTACGCCGACGTCGACCCTTCCGTGCGGCGCGCCGCAGAGAATTCCGTGGCGGCGCAGCTGCAGTACCTTCGCTTCCTGAGTGGGCGAGGCTGAGACTGTAGGCTTGGGGCCATGCGTATTGCCCGGTTTGTAGTCGATTCTGATCCCCTTTACGGCGTTGTTGAAGGCCAGCCCGGCAGTGAGGAAATCACTGTCATCAACGGCGACCCGTTCTTCAACGGCGTGGAACGCACTTCGGTGCGGCACAAGCTGGAGGATGTCCGCCTGCTGGCGCCCATTATTCCGCGCAGCAAGGTCATCGGCGTGGGCCGGAACTTTGTGGAGCACGCCCACGAGCTCGGCAATGAGGTGCCCCAGCAGCCGCTGCTGTTCCTGAAGCCCAACACGTCCGTGGTTGGCCCGAACGATCCTGTTGTCCTCCCCGAGTTCTCCGAGGAGGTCTCCTTCGAGGCGGAGTTATGCGTCGTCATCGGCCGCATCTGCAAGGACGTGCCGGAAGACCGAGTGGACGACGTCATCTTCGGGTACACCTGCGGCAACGACCTCACCGCCCGCGACGTGCAGAAAACCGACCTCCAGTGGGCCCGCGCCAAGGGCTTCGACACGTCCGCGCCCCTGGGACCATGGATCGAAACCGACCTCGATCCGGAGGACCTGTCCATCAAGGGCCGGCTCAACGGTGAACTTCGCCAGGACGGCAGCACCACCCAGATGATCCGCGGCGTCCGCGAACTGGTCTCCATCGTCTCCAGCGCGTTCACGCTGCTGCCCGGCGACGTCATCATGACCGGCACGCCGGCGGGCGTCGGCCTCGTCCAGGCCGGCGACCGGTACGAAGTGGAGATCGAGGGCATCGGCCGTTTGTCGAACCCCGTGGTCCGCCGCTAGCCGTACCCACCCGGGGACGGCGCAGGGGTAGCCGGTTGGTAAAGTTGGTATCACTATGACTACCCCCTCCGCCGCTCCTGCTGCCATCCCTGCCGTCACCGCCGAAACGCCCGTTCGCGTCCGCTTCTGCCCGTCTCCCACGGGCACCCCGCACGTCGGGCTGATCCGCACGGCGCTGTTCAACTGGGCCTATGCCCGCCACACAGGCGGCAAGATGATTTTCCGCATCGAGGACACCGACTCGGCGCGCGACAGCGAGGAAAGCTACCACCAGCTGCTGGACGCCCTGAAGTGGCTCGGCATCGACTGGGACGAGGGCGTCGAGGTGGGCGGGCCGCACGAACCGTACCGCCAGTCGCAGCGGAGCGAGCTGTACCAGGATGTCATCGCCAAGCTCAGGGCAGGCGGCCACATCTACGAGTCCTACTCGACCCCTGACGAGATCGAAGCGCGCCACCGGGCCGCCGGCCGGGACCCCAAGCTGGGCTATGACGGGTTTGACCGTGACCTCAGCGAGGAACAGGTCGCTGCCTTCAAGGCCGAGGGCCGGGAAGCGGTACTGCGGCTGAGGATGCCGGACGAGGACATCACGTTCACCGACCTGGTCCGGGGCGAGATCACGTTCAAGGCCGGCTCTGTGCCGGACTTCGCCGTGGTGCGGGCTAACGGCGCACCGCTGTACACCCTGGTCAACCCGGTGGACGATGCCCTCATGGGCATCACCCACGTCCTTCGCGGCGAGGACCTGCTGAGCTCCACGCCGCGCCAGATCGCCCTGTACCGGGCGCTGTATGCGGTGGGTGTGGCAGAGTACATGCCGGAGTTCGGCCACCTGCCTTACGTCATGGGCCAGGGCAACAAGAAGCTGTCCAAGCGCGACCCGGAATCGAGCCTGTTCCTGCACCGGGAACGCGGCTTCATCCCCGAGGGCCTGCTGAACTACCTGTCTCTGCTGGGCTGGTCCCTGAGCGCCGACGAGGACATCTTCACGGTGGACCAGATGGTGAAGAACTTCGACATCCACGACGTCCTGGCCAACCCGGCCCGCTTCGACCTCAAGAAGGCCGAAGCGATCAACGGAACGCACGTCCGGCTGCTGGACCCCGCGGTCTTCCGCGAAAGGCTGGTCCCGTACCTCCGCCACGAGGGCCTGGTGGGGGAGATTCTCACCGACCGCCAGGAGGAGATCCTGACCGAAGCCGCACCGCTCGTCCAGGAACGGATCACCCTGCTCGGCGAAGCTCCGGAGATGCTGGCTTTCCTCTTCAAGTCTGACGACCAGATCGACGTCGCCGCTGACGCCCGCAAGGGCCTGCCGGAGAACGTCACCGAGGTCCTCGAGGCGGCGCTGGCAGCCCTCGAACCGATCAGCGACTGGAACGCAGAGAACATCCAGTCCGCCCTGAAGCAGGCGTTGGTGGAGGACTTGGGTATCAAGCCGCGGCTTGCGTTCGGTCCAGTGCGCACTGCGATCTCCGGCCGCCGGATCTCCCCGCCGCTCTTTGAGTCCATGGTCATCCTGGGCAAGGACTCGTCTCTGGCGCGCCTGCGCGCTTTCCGCGGCTGATGTCACACCCTGCAGCCGAAACCGCTGTCCTTTCACCTGGCCTCGGGGCAGTCAGCGGTGTCCTGTTCGACATCGACGACACGCTGGTGGACCTTGCCTACGCCATGACCACGGCGCTGCGGGACGCCAGCGAACACCTCCTGCCCGGCCTCGACCAGGCCGGGTGGGACCGGGTGGGGCGGATCTTCACGCACGAGACGACCCACTACTACGACCGCTACCTTGCCGGCGAGTTGACGTTCAATGAGCAGCGGCTGCTCCGGGGCCGTGCGGCCCTGGGGCACTTCGGCGTCGAGATGGGCGAGGGGGAGGAAGCGCATAACTGGCTCAGCACCTATGCACGGTTGCAGCCCAGCTATGTTCGGGCCTTTGAGGACGTCGTGCCGCTTCTCGACGCCCTGGACCAGGCGGGCATTCCCTACGGGGCTGTGAGCAACAATGTGCACGACTACCAGCGGGCAAAGCTGGACAGTGCCGGACTGGAACGGATCCGGTTCCTCGTGGGCACGGACACGGTGGGTGTTCCCAAGCCGGACCCGGCCATCTACCTCGAGGGTGTCCGGCTGATCGGCAGCACTCCTGCCACCACTCTGTATATCGGGGACAACCGGCTTCTGGACGCTGAGGGCTCGACGGCGGCAGGACTGTCGGGCATCTGGCTGAACCGCGGCGGGGAACAGGCCCCTGGTTTCCAGGGGCAGGAAGTCGCCTCCCTGCTGGAACTCCTGGCGCTGCCTGCCGGCTCCAGCTAGCCGGTTGGGTCCGTTGCCTGCTCCCGCTTGAGGCGTTCAGAAAGTGTGGCGCAGGTAACGGCCTGCCGATTTGTGCGGCGCAAAAGTCTCGGGTAGAGTAATTACTCGTGCTGAGGGGCACGGAGCGAAAGATAAAGACTTTCCACCGGCCCGAAAGTGCCAATGGGATATGGTGTAATTGGCAACACTACGGTTTCTGGTACCGTCATTCTAGGTTCGAGTCCTGGTATCCCAGCTCTGGATTTCTCCGGATTTTCCGAAGAATTTCAGGTGTTGCGAATCGAAAATCATCGATTTGGAACAAAGCCAAATGTGTGAAACACTAACTTGGCTTGATCAGCGGAAACGCTGATCGGAAAGTACGCGGCCCCATCGTATAGCGGCCTAGTACGCCGCCCTCTCACGGCGGTAACGCGGGTTCGAATCCCGCTGGGGTCACAAGCAACCGGCTCCGGGCAACAGCCCGGGGCCGGTTTTGTGTTGCCTGAATTTGTATGGTCTGTTCTGTGGTTCTGCTCTGTACTGTGGCTCCACTCTGTTCGGTGGCTCCACTCTGTCCTGTGGTTCCGCTCTGTTCGGTGGTCCTGAACCCCAAAACACATCTGAACTGGCATGATGAGGCTGTGACCTCCAACCGGATCCCGCCAGCCAGCGGCCAGGACATGGAAACGCAGCCTGCCGGCGTGCGCCTCCTCGAGGAGGTCCGCCGCAACCTGGCAGATGTCACGCTGCCGCTGGCGCTGCCGACGGCCGACCAGGCACGGCTGGAGATCCGGAACTCCGTGGCCCAGCTCGATGACTACATCCTGCCCCGCTACCGCAGCCTGGACGCCCCGCTGCTGGCCGTCGTCGGCGGTTCAACGGGCGCCGGCAAATCAACTCTCGTGAACGCGCTCGTGGGCCATCCCGTAACGCGTGCCGGGGCCATCCGGCCCACCACCCGGCAGCCCATCCTGCTGCACCATCCCTCGGAAGCCGCCTGGTTCGAGGACCAGCGGGTACTGCCCGGCCTCAGCCGGATCCGCGGAACCGTAGTCCCGGCCGCTGTCCCGGCCCTCCCAAACCGCCAGCCGGCCGGGCAGGCCGGGCCGCCGTCGGACTCTGCTCCCGTCTCGTCGCTGGTCCTGGTAGGCGAACCAGCCGTGCCCGAAGGCATTGCACTGCTGGATGCGCCCGACGTCGACTCCATCTCCGACGAGAACCGCAGGCTCGCCGGGCAGTTGCTGGCGGCCGCCGACCTCTGGATCTTCGTGACCACCGCCAACCGGTACGCCGACGCCGTCCCATGGAAGCTGCTGCTGAACGCGGCATCGCGGGACATCATGGTGGCGGTGGTCCTCGACCGTGTGCCGCCGGCCGCTGAAGCGGAAGTGCGCGAGGACCTGCGCAGCATGCTGGCGCGGGAGGGCTTGGGCGCCGCGCGCCTCTTCGTCATTCCGGAAGTCGTGCTCGGCAGCGCCGGCATGCTTCCGGCGGAAACCGTGCAGCCGCTGAAAGCCTGGCTGCGCGGCCTTGCCGAAGATGCGGCGGCCCGCGCCGACATCGCAAGGCGGACGCTGCATGGTGCTGTACGAGAGCTGGGCCAGCGTGTGGCGCACATCGCCGAAGCCGCCGGGGAACAGGGCCGCGCCGCCACCCTGCTGGGTGATGACGTGCGGGCCGCCTACCAGGATGCGGGCACACGGATCATCGACGCCACCAAAGACGGTGCCCTCCTCCGTGGCGAGGTCCTGGCCCGCTGGCAGGACTTCGTGGGAACGGGCGAGTTCTTCCGCAGCCTGGAGCAGAACGTGGGGCGGTTCCGCGACCGCCTGGGCGCATTCTTCCGCGGCGAGCCTGCGCCGGCAGTGAAAGTGGAAACCGCCATTGAAACAGGCCTCCAGGCGGTCATCCTGGATGAGGCTGCCAAGGCAGCGGAGGACGCAGACCAGCGTTGGCGCTCGGATCCGGCGGGCCGGCAGCTCCTGGGCACGGACGACCTCTCCGGAACGGGTCCCGGCTTTGGGGACCGCGTGGCGGCGGAAATACGCGACTGGCAGGCTGGGCTGATGGAACTGATCAGGACCGAAGGCCAGGACAAGCGGACCCAGGCGCGGTGGCTGTCCTTTGGCATCAACGGCCTCGGTGCAGCCCTGATGATTGTGGTTTTTTCCATGACGGCCGGGCTGACCGGCCTGGAGATCGGCGTCGCCGGGGGCACCGCGGTGGTGGGGCAGAAACTGCTGGAAGCCGTCTTCGGCGAGGACGCCGTACGCCGGCTCGCCCACACCGCCCGCGACGACCTGAGCAGCAGGTGCCGAAACCTGCTGGCGGCGGAGCAGGAGCGGTTCCTGGAGAGGCTGGACGCGGACGCCGGGAAGGCCGCCGTCGAGCTCGCCGAGCATGCACGGGCGCTGACGCGGTTGGCGGACGCCACGTGAACCGCCGGGGGAGGATGAAGGAAGAGACACGGCTGCAGGGCCGCCTCGAAGCGCTGGGCGAGGCGCGTGAACTGGCCGAAGGCGTGCTGCCCGACGCCGCGCTGGAGGACGTTCTCGGGGTGCTGGAACGTGCCCGGTCACGGCGTGCGCTCTCAGCAGAGCACACGGTGGTGGGCTTCTTTGGAGCGACCGGAAGCGGAAAGTCCACGCTGTTCAACGCCGTAAACGGCGCTGAAATTGCGACGGCGGCGGCGCGCCGGCCGACCACGTCCGAACCTTTGGCGAGTGTGTGGGGTGCCGACGGCAGCGAGCCGCTGCTTGACTGGCTGGACGTGAAGGCGCGCCACCATGCAGTCCCCGTGGACGGGTTCGCCGACGAGGACACCGGGCTGATTCTGCTGGACTTGCCCGACTTTGATTCCACGCGGACTGCGAACCGGGATATCGTGCAGCGGCTGGTGGGAATGGTGGATGTCCTGGTCTGGGTGCTGGATCCGCAAAAGTACGCCGATGCCGCCGTCCACAACGGATTTCTGGCGCCGCTGGCGTCGCACGGTGCCGTCACGCTGGTGGTGCTCAACCAGGTGGACAGGCTGCCGGATGCCGACGTCAAGCCCGTGCTGGAGTCGCTGAAGGGGATCCTCGCCCGCGACGGGCTGGGCAAGGTACAGGTCCTGGCCGCCTCCGCGCTGACCGGATCGGGAGTGGACAATGTCCGGGCTGCCATCCGCCGTGTGGTGTCGCAGCGGGAAGCACTGTCCCTTCGGCTGTCCGCGGATGTGACCAAGGCTGCGGCCCAGCTGCAGGAAGCCTCCGGCCGCGGGGATGCTGCAGGCGTTCAGCGCGGGACCGCGGCGCGGCTCGCTGATGAGCTGGCCAAGGCGGCCAACGTGCCGCTGGTGGCCGATGCCGTGTCCTCGTCGTACCGGATCGAGTCGACCCGGCGCACAGGCTGGCCGGTGACCCGCTGGCTGGTGCGCTTCAGACCCGATCCGCTGCGCCGGCTCAACCTGCGCCGTGACGCCAGCGCCGAGGTGAACCGGACGTCCCTGCCGCCCGCGGGCGCTCCGGAACGCGCGCGGACCGACGCTGCCGTTCGCAACTTTGCCGACGCCGCCAGTGACGGTGCACCCGGTCCCTGGCGCGCCTCCATCCGCACGGCCGCCCGGATGGGGAGGGACCGGCTGCCGGATGCTCTTGACCAGGCCATCGCCGGGGCAGATCTTGGAGCGGGGCGGAAGTCCTGGTGGTGGGGTGCCTTCAACATCATCCAATGGCTGGCGCTGCTCGCGGCCGTGGCTGGCCTGGGCTGGCTGGGCGTGCTTGCGGGCCTCGGTTACCTGCAGCTGCCCGTTCCCGAGGTGCCGCGTGTGGAGGGCTGGCCCGTGCCCACCCTGATGGTTGCGGGCGGAGCCGCACTAGGGATCCTGCTCGCCGTGACGGCCAAGTTCATTACTGCCGGGGTGGCGAAGCGCCGCGGCGCCAGGGCCAGGAAGCGGCTCAATGCGGCGGTGGCAGACGTGGCGGACCGGCTGGTGGTGGAACCCGTGGAGGCGGAAGTTCGGCGATTGGAAGCGTTTAACGCCGCGCTGCGGACGGCCGCGGGCTAGCTTTGCCGGCGCGTCAGCCGGCTGCTGTCTCCAGGGCCCTCGCGGCATCCCGGACCTTGATCATGGTGCGGAGGTTTCGGGTGGTGGTGGAAGCCTTGTACTTCGGCTTGGCCGTCAGTTTGCTGAAAGGGCTCTCAAGGGTACCGCCGGCGGGCGCCAGCCAGGCCACGGCTTCGGCGCCCAGCCGTTCCAGCTCCACGTTGTCCAGTGCTTGCCCTGTCGCGGACAACTCGTCCAGTGCAGCCGGGTCCGAGGCAAGGGTGAGATAGGTGTGGGTGGTTTTGTCGTCGGCTGGGTAGCGGCACGCGGCCACGAGTTCAGCCACGCGGTCCGAGGTCAGCACCACCACCCAGGCGTCATAGCCGAAGCCCTCCCGCAGCGTTGTCTCGAACTCCTTCTTGACGGTGGCAGGACCCAGGTCGCTGGCCAGCACAACATTGCCGCTTGCGAGCAGCGTTTTCACGCCACTGAACGGGCCGTCCTTGAGGGCCTCCTTAAGGTCCGCCATCTTGATGTTGATGCCGCCCACATTGATGCCGCGGAGGAACACTGCATAGCTGGTCATGCGCCCACACTACTGCGCGATAGTGCGTCACGGCCGAGCTTCCCTCTACGGTCTCGGACAATATGCCGGCGGGTGCTACGGCGCCGGGCCGTCGTCTTCGATGTGGTGAGCTTCGCGAAGCCCCGCTCCAACGCGTCTGGTTCCGGTCAGACTGGCCAGCCTGGTTCCGGGTAGCGGGGGTGCGGTGGATTGGTAGGTGTGGCCGGTCGGTGTGGTGATTTCGATGGTGTGTCTTGGTCCTGGTCTGGGTTGGGCTTTCCAGCCGGGGAGTTCTTTGGTGTGGTTGCAGGCTTCGCAGAGTCCGGTGCCGTTGGCGAGGCTGGTTGGGCCGTCGTTGTGCCAGGGGACGATGTGGTCTAGGTGTCGGATGGGTGCGTCGCAGTAGGGGGTGCGGCAGGTGTCGTCGCGGACCTGGATGAAGCGGCGCAGCGGTGGCGGGAAGAGCCGCCGTTTCGAGTCCATGGCGACCAGGTCGCCGGTGTCCGGGGCGGTGTAGAGCCGGCGCAGCCAGATCCTCAGGTCTTTCACGGCGCCGTTCCGGCGGATCACCGCGTCCTTCTTGCCTGTATTCGAGCCGGACGCGTTTGAGCTGCCAGTGTTTGGCTGGAGGGGCTGCTGCGCTACTTGTTCCTGGTTGAGGAGTTCCTGGGCCCAGGCTGCGGGGACGATGCCGTAGCCGGTGAGCCTTGCAGGTTCGCTGTCCCCCTGGAGGAGGGTGCGGTCGGTCATGACGAGGTTGACCTCGACGCCGGTAATGCCGCCGGGGGTGCCGGTGGTCCACTCGACGAGGGTGTCGGCCATGGCCTGGTTCCGGGAGCGTGGGTCCCCGGCGGAGCGGAGGGCGTCGGCCTGCCGGGTGAGTGCCGCATACACGGCCACGCCTTGGTGGGCGGGCAGCAGGGCTGTCAGGTACGTCATGCAGTCCGGGGCCGGGCGCAAACTCACGCTCCGCTCGGACGCGGCGTGGCTGGCCCGCTGGGTGACCGAGCGCGGGTCACGCCGGGTGGCGGCGGCCTTGACCGCGGCGATGACGCCGCGGGTCCCCACCCCGTCGAAGGTCCCGGTATCGGCGGCGAGTTCCTCATCGACCGCGGCCCGGTCCTCCACCGTCAGGACGGCCGTTTCCTTCACGACATACATGGCCTTTTCTTCATTCAGCAGGCCGGTATCCAATGCACCGAGGGTGTGCGGCATCTCAATGACCAGGGCCTTCGCCATGCCCAGCAGCCGGCCGCCACGGTGCGGGGACTCACCCCGGGCCAGCGCGATCTGCTCGGCCACACCCAGGGAGTGTTCCTTGGGCCGCTTCTTGCCCAGGTCCTCGGCCGAGAGGGTGCTGCTTGTGGCCAGCCCGGAAGCGGCCTGCGCCGGACCGTTCACGGTCGCGGGTCCGGCCTGTTCCTGCCGCTGTCTGGCTTCGAACTCGACGGCCAGCCGGGCCTGCTGCCCTGTGGCCCAGCGTTTGAATTTCTCCAGCACCGTGGTCTGGTCCATCAGCCCGGGACCATCGGTGCTGAGATCGGCCCGCAACAGCGTCTTTACCGTCCCGACCCGGTCGTCGACACCCAGCCCAGGTGTAGGAGCGGCGTCGGCACCGGAGGCCGCGCCACTGGCGGTGGGGGCGTCCGTGAACAGGTGGTCCCTGGAAAGGAGCTCGGGGAACGGGGCATCAAGGAGCTCGGGGAACGGGTCCTCCGGAAAAACCCCGTCCTCATACTCCCCGCCGGGGAAAGGGTCCTCCGGATACGCGGAGTCCGGATCAGCGCCGTAGGGAAATTCGTCGCCGGCGAAGCCCTCAAAGGGAAAAACCTCTTCGGAGAACCAGCCGTCGGGAACGGTGTCGCCAGGCAGCCCGCCGGCACGCGTGGCCGGTGCTGCTGCTGAGTTCCCGAGAACCTCCATGAACACAGTCTGCCTGGGGGGTACGACAAAATAAGGCGGATCGGGCACCAGATCTGAACAGAATCCAGAAACTTTTTTGGATGCGTCCCGCTACCAAAAACCGGGTAGCAGATCAAGGCGTTTCCGGCGGGGGGAAGGCCCTGAACTGCCACCCGGTTGGGCGCTGTATTTAGATCCGCTCGCCGGCGGGTCCATCAAGGGGGGAGTCAGTCGTTATTCTTGCGGAGGGCTTCGGTCAGGACGCGGGCCGCGTTGCATACGACTTCCGCGTGCAGCCGTCCGGGCTGGCGGGTGAGCCGCTCGATGGGGCCGGAGATGGAAACGGCGGCAATGACGCGGCCGGAAGGGCCGCGCACCGGTGCGGAGACTGAGGCGACGCCCGGCTCACGTTCGCCGAGGCTCTGGCCCCAGCCCCGCCGTCGTACTCCGGCCAGGACGGTGGGCGTGAAGCGCGCCGACTGCAGGCCTTCCAGCAGGCGGTCGTGGTCTTCCCAAGCGAGCAGCACCTGGGCCGCAGAGCCGGCTTTCATGGACAGCTGTGTTCCGACCGGGATGGTGTCGCGAAGCCCGATGGGCCGTTCGGCGGAGGCGACGCAGACCCGCCAGTCACCCTGGCGGCGGAAGATCTGGGCGCTTTCGCCCGTGGCGTCGCGCAGCTGCATGAGCACGGGCCCAGCGGAGGCGATCAGCCTGTCCTCGCCGGCAGCGGAAGCGAGCTCGACGAGCCGGCTGCCGAGGACAAAGCGGCCCTGGATGTCACGGCTCACCAGGCGGTGGTGAACCAGCGCCAGTGCCAGCCTGTGCACCGTGGGCCGCGCCAGTCCTGTGGCAGCGACGAGCTGCGCAAGAGTGGTGGGTCCGGCCTCAAGCGCGTCGAGCACCTGCGCTGCTTTATCAATGACACCGACTCCACTAGAATTGTCCATGTATTGATATTGCCGTCTCAATATCTGAGATGCAAATCATTTGACTGGCTTATTACACAGCTCTGCTGTTTCAGTGGAACTAAGAGCAAAACAGCACCGAAGGGAGATGGCCATGGCCAAAACATTGGCCGAGAAAGTCTGGGATGCGCACGTGGTGCGCAAAGGTGACGGCGACGGCGCCAACGCCCAGCCTGACCTTCTGTACATCGACCTGCACCTCGTCCATGAGGTGACTTCCCCGCAGGCGTTCGAAGGGCTCCGCCTGGCCGGCCGCAAGCTGCGCCGCCCGGACCTCACCATCGCCACCGAGGACCACAACACCCCTACGCTGGACATCGACAAGCCGATTGCCGACCTGACCAGCCGGACCCAGATCCAGACCCTGCGCAACAACTGCGAGGAGTTTGGCGTCCGCCTGCATCCCCTCGGCGACGCCGAGCAGGGCATCGTGCATGTCGTCGGCCCGCAGCTTGGGCTGACCCAGCCCGGCATGACCGTGGTCTGCGGCGACTCGCACACTTCCACCCACGGCGCGTTCGGCGCGCTGGCCATGGGCATCGGCACGTCCGAAGTGGAGCACGTCATGGCCACCCAGACGCTGTCCCTCAAGCCCTTCAAGACCATGGCCATCAACGTCGAGGGCACCCTGCGCCCCGGCGTGACCGCCAAGGACATTATCCTCGCTGTCATCGCCAAGATTGGCACCGGCGGCGGCCAGGGCTACGTCCTGGAGTACCGCGGCTCCGCCATCCGCGCGCTGTCCATGGACGCCCGCATGACCATCTGCAACATGTCCATCGAAGCAGGCGCCCGCGCCGGCATGGTGGCTCCGGACGAGACTACCTACGCCTACATGAAGGGCCGGCCGCACGCGCCGGAGGGCGCGGACTGGGACGCCGCCGTCGAGTACTGGAACACGCTGCGCACCGACGAAGATGCCGTCTTCGACGCCCAGGTTGACCTGGATGCCAACACCCTCGAGCCGTTCGTCACCTGGGGCACCAACCCGGGCCAGGGCGTCTCCCTCTCGGCCAACGTGCCGTCCCCGGAGGACTTCGGCGACGAGAACGCCAAGGCCGCCGCTGAGCGTGCCCTGCAGTACATGGGACTGGAAGCCGGAACGCCCATGAAGGACATCCGCGTGGATACCGTCTTCCTGGGCTCCTGCACCAACTCCCGCATCGAGGACCTGCGTGCGGCGGCGGACATCATCCGCGGCCGCGAGAAGGACCCGAAGGTCCGGATGCTCGTGGTTCCCGGCTCGGCCAGGGTGCGCCTCGAGGCCGAGGCTGAAGGACTGGACCGTGTGTTCAAGGACTTCGGCGCGGAGTGGCGCTTCGCCGGCTGCTCCATGTGCCTCGGCATGAACCCGGACCAGCTGGAGCCGGGGGAGCGGTGCGCCTCCACTTCCAACCGCAACTTCGAAGGCCGGCAGGGCAAGGGCGGACGCACACACCTCGTTTCCCCGGTAGTCGCAGCCGCCACGGCCGTCCGCGGCACGCTGAGCTCGCCTTCGGACCTCGATCCGGCACCGGAATCCGCCGCAGCCCTGACCACCGACGCAGCCTAGGAGGACGCCATGGAAAAGTTCACCACCCACACCGGTATCGGCGTCCCGCTGCGCCAGAGCAACGTCGATACTGACCAGATCATCCCGGCCGTGTACCTCAAGCGCATTACGCGCACCGGCTTTGAAGACGCGCTCTTCTCCGCCTGGCGGAAGGATCCGTCCTTCATCCTGAACCAGGAGCCGTTCAACACCGGGTCCGTACTGGTGGCAGGCCCCGATTTCGGCACGGGCTCCTCCCGCGAGCACGCCGTCTGGGCGCTCAAGGACTACGGCTTCCGTGCCGTGCTCTCCTCCCGGTTCGCCGACATCTTCCGCGGCAACTCGGGCAAGCAGGGACTCCTTGCCGCCCAGCTTGCCCAGGATGACATCGAGCTCATCTGGAAGACTCTCGAAAACGCCCCGGGCACCGAGGTGACCGTTGACCTCGTGTCCAAGACCGTCACGTGCGGCAACGTTGTGGCACCGTTCGAGATCGACGACTACACGCGCTGGCGCCTGCTCGAGGGCCTCGATGACATCGGGCTGACCCTGCAGCACGAGGAGGACATCACGGCCTACGAAGCGACGCGGCCGTCCTTCAAGCCCCTCACGCTGCCGGCGAAGACTGCATAAGTAAGGCCGTCTTAGCAAGGCAACGAAGCATTCCCGAAAGGCCCGCCGTGCACAGCCGCAGCGGGCCTTTCCGCTGCCCCCGGTTCGCGTGCCGAAGCCCACACACCCGCGTCAGTATTTCGGTTCGGTAACGCGAACTCATATGCTTAGCTGGTGCCTTTGTAAGGATTTGGGGGCGAGTAGTCGTGAGGAAACCGGTAAATGAGTAGTGTTCTGACAATCCGCGGAGGCGTCCCGCTAACTGGCCGTGTCAGCGTCCGCGGTGCCAAGAACCTTGTACCCAAGGCCATGGTGGCAGCGCTGCTGGGCAACGAGCCCTCCGTGCTGCGGAACGTCCCGGAAATCAAGGACGTTGAGGTGGTCACCAGCCTGCTCCAGCTCCACGGCGTGACCGTCGAGAAGGACCCGGTCACCGGGGATCTCACCCTGGATCCCAAGGCGGCCAAGACGGCGTCGAGCACGGCCATCGATGCCCACGCCGGCGACTCCCGGATCCCCATCCTGCTGTGCGGCCCCCTGATCCATGCCATCGGCGAGGCCTTTATCCCGGACCTGGGCGGCTGCAAGATCGGCGACCGGCCCATCGACTACCACCTGGACGTGCTGCGGCAGTTCGGCGCCGTCGTCGAGAAGCGCCCCGGTGGCATCCACATCTCCGCGCCCAAGGGGCTGCACGGGGCCAAGATCTCCCTGCCCTACCCGTCGGTCGGCGCTACAGAGCAGGTTCTTCTGAGCGCAACGCGCGCCGAAGGCATCACTGAACTGTCCGGTGCCGCCACCGAGCCCGAGATCATCGACCTCATCGCCGTGCTCCAGAAAATGGGCGCCATCATCAGCGTCCAGACGGACCGGACCATCCGCATCGAGGGCGTCCGCGACCTTGGCGGCTACAACCACCGCGCGCTCTCGGACCGCAACGAATCGGCCTCCTGGGCCTCCGCGGCCCTGGTGACCCGCGGCGACATCTTTGTTGAAGGCGCCTCCCAGCGGGACATGATGACCTTCCTGAACACCTTCCGCAAGGTGGGCGGCGGCATGGATATCGCCGAGGACGGCATCCGGTTCTACCACCGCGGCGGCAAGCTCAGCCCCCTGGTCCTGGAAACGGACGTCCACCCGGGATTCATGACCGACTGGCAGCAGCCGCTCGTCGTGGCCCTGACCCAGGCTGAAGGCGTGTCCATCGTGCACGAGACCGTGTACGAGAACCGCTTCGGCTTCACCGACGCCCTCATCCGCATGGGTGCCAGCATCCAGGTGCACCGGGAATGCCTGGGCAGCGTGCCGTGCCGCTTCGGGCAGCGGAACTTCCTGCACTCCGCGGTCATCTCGGGTCCGACCCAGCTCAAGGGAACCGACATTGACGTGCCGGACCTGCGCGGCGGCTTCAGCCACCTGATCGCCGCGCTGGCCGCCACGGGCACCTCCCGGGTAACGGGCATTGACATCATCAACCGCGGCTACGAGCGGTTCACTGAAAAGCTGGCCGCGCTCGGCGCCGACTTCGACATCTCGTCGGCGAAGTAGCGGGGGCCCGGTGAAGGAATCGGCCAGGAGCCACATAACGTTCATGGTGATCGCCAGCATCGTCCGGCCGGTCCTGAACCTGATCATGAGCAAAAAATGGGAGGGCACGGACAAGCTTCCCGCCGGGGGCTTCATCGCCGTACCCAACCACTGCACCGAGATCGACCCCCTCGTCATCGGGCACATGCTGTACAGCCAGAAGCGGGCCCCGCACTTCCTGGCGAAGTCGGGCCTTTTCAAGGTTCCCGTTGTGGGCGCCGTGCTGCACGCCACCAAGCAGATCCCGGTGGAACGCTCGACGGCGGGTGCTAACCGCTCGCTGCAGCTCGCCCAGGAGGTCGTGGCAGAGGGCGGGGCGATCATTATCTACCCCGAGGGAACGCTGACCCGTGACCCCGACCTGTGGCCGATGAAGGGCCACACCGGGGCCGCCCGGCTGGCCCTCGAGACCGGCATCCCGGTGGTGCCCATGGCGCACTGGGGAGCGCACGAGCTCTTTCCCCGCTACGCCAAGCGCTTCCACCTCTTCCCGCGCAAGACGTCCAGGATCCGGATCGGCGACCCCGTTGACCTCTCGCGGTTCATGGGCCAGCCCCGGGACAAGGCCACCCTGGCGGAAGCCACGGACGTCATTATGGATGCCGTGACCGGACTCCTGGCCGAACTCCGCGGCGAGCAGCCCCCCGCCCGGCGCTGGGACCCGAGCGCCCACAACCAGACGAAGCACGGCCGCGACGTTGAGCGGGGCAAAAAATGACACCTGTCTCTGCCCGGCCCGGCTCCGCCGTGTCCGTGGCGGTGCTGGGCGCCGGTTCGTGGGGCACCACGTTCGCGAAAATCCTCGCCGACGCCGCCACCGCCTCCGGGGTGGACCGCAGCATCCGGGTCTGGGGACGCCGTCCGGAAGTTGTTGCCGAGATCAACGGCAACCACCGCAATCCCCAGTACCTGGCCGACATCGACCTTCCGCCGAGCATCACCGCCGCCACGGACGTGGCCGAAGTGCTGTCCGGAGCTGACCTGGTGGTCCTTGCCGTTCCCGCGCAGTCGCTGCGCCTCCAGCTGCGCAAGTGGAAGCCCCTGATCGGGCCCGACGCCCTCGTGGTGTCCCTGATGAAGGGCCTCGAGCTGGGTTCCGATGCACGGATGAGCGAGGTCATCGCCGAGGAGCTGGACATCCCCGCCGAACGCATCGCGGTCGTGTCGGGGCCCAACCTGGCCATGGAGATCGCCCGCGAGGAGCCCACGGCGTCGGTCGTTGCCTGCCCCGATGCCGCCGTCGCCGGCTGGATCGCCAGAAGCTGCACCGCCCCCTACTTCCGCCCCTACACCACCTCCGACATCGTCGGCGTTGAGATCGGCGGCATCGTCAAGAACGTCATCGCGCTGGCTGTGGGCATCTGCGAGGGAAAGCAGATGGGGGACAACACCAAAGCCTCCGTCATCACGCGCGGGCTGGCCGAAACGTCCCGGCTGGCCCTGGCACTCGGCGGCAAAGCCCACACCATGGCGGGGCTGGCCGGACTCGGGGACCTGGTGGCCACGTGCTCCTCGTCGCTGTCCCGGAACCACACCGCGGGCCGCCTGCTGGGTCAGGGGCTCACGCTGGACGAGGTCGCGCAGAAAATGACCCAGACGGCCGAAGGCATCAAGTCCGGGCCGGCCGTCCACGAACTTGCCGGCAAGGTCGGCGTCGAAATGCCCATCACGGCGGCCGTCGTAGCGGTCCTCGCCGGAAAATTGTCCGTTGACCAACTCGGGCCGCTGCTGCTGTCCCGGGAACTTAAAGCCGAAGGCGATTACTGACAGTGTCGGAAGAAAACTTGACCGCAGCGGACAAGAACAGCAACGCAACCCAGGAGGGGACGACTCAGCGCAAGCCGCGCGTCGCCGTCCTTTTTGGCGGCCGTTCCAGCGAGCACGCCGTCAGCTGCGTGACCGCGGCCGGTGTACTGGGAGCCATCGACCGGACCAAGTACGACGTCGTCCCCATCGGCATCGCCAAGTCCGGCCAGTGGGTCCTCGCGTCCGGGGACACGGCACAGTGGTCCCTGTCGGCGACGGCGCTGCCGGAGGTTCCGGCGTCGGCCCAGACGGTGACCCTCACCGAGATCGGGGGAGAGCACCAGCTGATCGTGACCGCCCCCAACGAGGTTCCGCAGGAACTTGGCACCGTGGATGTCGTGTTCCCGCTGCTGCACGGACCGTTCGGCGAGGACGGCACCATCCAGGGTTTCCTGGAGCTGTCAGACACCCGTTACGTCGGCGCCGGCGTGCTGGCATCGGCGGTTGGCATGGACAAGCACTTCATGAAGGTGGTCTTCGAGGCGGCCGGCCTGAAGGTTGGCCCCTACGTCGCTGTGACCGACCGGCAGTGGCGCAACGACCCCGAATCCGTCCGCAAGCAGGTCGACCTGCTGGGCTTCCCGGTGTTCGTCAAGCCCGCCCGCGCGGGGTCCTCCATGGGCATCTCCAAGGTGGACTCGCTGGACGGCCTGGACGCCGCCATTGAGGCGGCCCGCGAGCATGATCCCAAGCTGGTGATCGAGGCCGGCATCGTGGGCCGCGAAATCGAATGCGCCGTGCTCGAGGGCCGCGGTTCCGATGCGCCGCGCGCGTCCCTGCCCGGCGAGATCTCGGTGGCCGGGGACCAGCACGAGTTCTACGACTTCCAGGCGAAGTACGTGGATGACGCTGCTGCCTTGAGCTGCCCCGCGGACATGCCCGAGGAAGCGATCGCCCGCGTCCGCGAGCTTGCCGCGGCGGCGTTCGAGGCGGTCGGTGCGGAGGGCCTGAGCCGGGTTGACTTCTTCTACACCCCGGACGGCGATCTCATCATCAACGAGATCAACACCATGCCCGGCTTCACCCCGAAGAGCATGTACCCGCAGATGTGGGCGGCCACCGGCCTGTCCTATCCGGAGCTGATCGACGAGCTGATCTACCTGGCCCTGAACCGGCGGACCGGCCTGCGCTAATTCCGCCCGGCAGGCGCACCGCCTATTTGCTGGTGGGGAGGTCCTGAAGGTCCGCCTGGCCCACGCAATTTCGGCTGGCCTTGATCTTCGTGGCCGCGCCGGAAAGGTCAGCAAGGACGGTGGCCGAGCTGATCTTGTTGGGATCCATCAGGATTTCCGTGGCCGGTTCCCGGCCGTAGGTGGTCAGCGTCCACACGGGGTTGCCCTCCTTGATGACCCAGTCGACATCGTTGACGCTGACGCAGCGGTCTGTGGTGGGGCCCGGAGCGTTTACCCCGCACCGCAGGATCACCAGCGACGGGTCACCCCAGGCGGCGGTGGCCTGGCTGTTCGTTTTCCGCAGGCGGGCGTCGCCGATGGCATCCGGAAGGGCCACCATCATGGGGGCACAGGCCGGATTGGCCGCATCGGCTGCCGGTGCAACGTCGACGGCGGGTGAACAGCCGCCCAGCGCCAGGCCAGTCACTGCCGCGGCTGCTGCCACCCTCAGCCTGCGGACGGATTTCTGGGCAGGTTTCTGGACAAGTTTCTGGGCAGGTTTCTGGGCAGGCGGGTAATGCATCCTTCAAGCCTATCCCTCGGCAGCGAGCCGCTCTGACCGCCCAGTTCCCTCCGGGCACCGTGTGACTGAGGCAGCGCGGACGCCGCTAAAAATGTCCGTCCGTGGCGGTAGCGTAGTGGCGTGCCCCAAACACCATTGACTGTCGCCCAACTGTCCGAAGCGGAGCTTTTGGCCCGGATTTTCCCGCGCCTGGAACTCAGCGCCCTGCACAGTGCCGCCGTGGTCCTCGGCCCCGGCGATGATGCCGCCATCGTTGCGGTTCCGGATGGCAGGACAGTCATCAGCATCGACACCCAGGTCCAGGACCAGGATTTCCGGCTTCAGTGGAACAACGGCTACCGGACCACCGGGTACGACGTCGGCTGGAAGGCCGCAGCGCAGAACCTCAGCGACATCAACGCGATGGGTGCCTCGGCAACGTCCATGGTGATTAGCCTGACCATGCCGCCTGACACGCCGGTGGGATGGGTCGAGGATCTGGCGGACGGCCTCACGGCAGCCATCAGCAAGCTGGGGGCCGGTGCGTGCTCCGTTGCCGGCGGCGACCTTGGCCGCGGGCGGGAGCTGTCGGTCACCGTTGCAGTCCTTGGCACGCTTGGCGGCGGGCAGCCAGTTCTGCGGTCCGGTGCACAGGAAGGCGACGCCGTGGCTATCGCCGGGCGGGCAGGCTGGGCAGCGGCCGGGCTGGCGCTGCTGGAATCCAGCCACCAGGTGGACTCGCTGGCACCGGAGCTGCTGTCAATGCTTGAGCTTCAGTGCCGGCCGGAGCCGCCCCTGGATGCGGGGCCGCTGGCACGGTTCTCCGGCGCCACCGCCATGATGGATATTTCGGACGGCCTGGTGCGGGACGGCACCAGGATGGCCGCCGCCAGCGGGGTCGTGCTGGATCTGGACCCCGGGCAGCTGGCCGCGCTTGCCGAGCCACTGCGCCCGGCAGCCACCCTGCTCGGGGCAGACCCGCGCGCCTGGGTGCTGGGGGGCGGGGAGGACCACGGACTCCTGGCCACATTCCCGGCGGGCATGCAGGTGCCGCCCGGGTTTACTGGGATAGGCTCAGTACAGGCCTGCGGCGCAGACAAGGCGCCGGGCGTGACGATCGCGGGACGGCCCGCTGACTCCGTGGGATGGGATCACTTTGCAGACTAGGGTTGCCGCGAACGCGCAAGCGATGAAGCGGTGGTTGGGCAAGGCCGAAACCGCACTGGGCAACCACAGCGACCGCCTCAACGCCATCAACATTTTCCCCGTGGCCGACGGCGACACCGGAACCAACCTGTACCTCACGGTCCGTGCCGCGGCCCGGGCACTGCAGGACGCCGTTCCGGAAGATGCGGGCCAGCAGCCCAACGACGTGGGCGCCGTCCTGGCGCGCGCAGGCCAGGCCGCCATGGAACAGGCCAGGGGCAACTCCGGCACGCTGTTCTCTGTGTTTCTCTGTGCCGCAGCCGAACCGCTGGCCGGGCATCCCCGGCTCACATCGTCCCTCCTCGCAGCCGCGCTCAACCGCGCGCAGATAAGGGCCTGGTCCGCGCTGAGTGACCCCGTTCCCGGCACCATGCTGTCGGTCATGGAGGCTGCGGGCCGGGCAGCCGCAGCCGTCGACGCCGGGCAGAACGGCAACGACAGCAACCATGCGCTGGGCCTTGTCCTGGACGCGGCCGTGGCGGCCGCCCTCGAAGCCGTGGTCCGCACGGAGGGCCAGCTTGACGCGCTGCAGGCCGCGCACGTGGTGGACGCCGGCGGTGTGGGCATGCTGCTGATCCTCGACTGCCTCCGCTCGGTGGTGCTTGGCGAGGAGCTCCGCAACGAACTGCTGGACGGCCTGCACGGCTACGACCTGCAGGACCCCCACATCCACACCGACATGCCGGACGACGACGGCGTGGAGGTCATGTGCACCATCAGCCTCTCGCCGCTCGACGCCGCCATGCTCCGGCAGCGCCTCGATGAGCTTGGTGACTCCGTGATCATGAGCCAGGTGGGTCCTTCCGCGGACGTCGAAGGCCGGTACCGGTGGCGGGTCCACGTCCACGTTGCCGAATCGGGCCCCGCCCTGGCGATGATCAGGTCGCTGGGCGAGCCGTCGGACGTGTCCGTCAGCGACCTCGCCCTGCCCCGGGATCCGTCAGGTGAAGTGAGCGCAGAGGGAATGGGCGCAGAGGGAAGATGAACGTCGAAATGGAACTCGGCCTCGAGCGCCGGGTCGGCAAACGCTCCGCGAACGCGATCGAGAAGCACCTGGGCATCACCACTGTGGGCGGCCTGCTCAACCATTTCCCGCGGAAGTACATTAACCGCGGTGACCTGACGCGCATCAGTGAGCTTCCGTTCGACGAGGAAGTGACGCTCATCGCCCGCGTCGTCTCCAACAGCACCAGGCAGATGCGGCAACGCAAGGGCTCCATCACCGATGTCCTCGTCACCGATGACGCCGGATCGGGCACGCTGAAGATCAGTTTCTTCAACGCCCGTCTCCCCAGGGTCGAACTGCATGCCGGACGCCGTGTCATGTTCTCCGGGAAGGTGACGCGCTATCAGGGTTCACTGGGGCTGACCAATCCGAACTACCAGCTGCTGGACAAGGATCCGGATATCGCGGGCACGGACCCTGAAAAGCTCGCGGCCATGCCCATCCCGATTTACCCGGCCACCGCAGGCATCACCAGCTGGGCCATCCACAATGTCGTGAAGGCCCTGCTGGCAACCGCGGACCTGGACGCCTTGCCGGATCCGCTGCCGGCGGCCATATCAGCCCGCCAAAAATTCCTTCCGGTGCCGGAGGCCTACCGGCTCATCCACACCCCCGAAAACGCGCAGGACTGGCGCAAGGCCAGGGACCGGTTCCGCTACCAGGAGGCGCTGGTCCTCCAGTCCGCCCTCGCCCGCCGGCGCGCCCAGCTTTCGGCCGAGGAGGCCACCGCCCGGCGTCCGGTGACCGACGGACTGCTTGCAGCCTTCGACAGGCAGCTGCCGTTCACCCTGACCGCCGGCCAGTCCGCCGTCGGCAAGACGCTCGCGGAGGAGCTGTCGCAGAACTGGCCCATGAACCGGCTCCTGCAGGGCGAGGTCGGCTCCGGCAAAACCATTGTGGCGCTGCGGGCAATGCTCCAGGTTGTGGACGCCGGGGGGCAGGCGGCGCTGCTGGCACCCACGGAAGTCCTGGCGGCGCAGCACTTCGAGTCCATCCGGCGGACGCTCGGCCCGCTGGCCCGTGACGGACTCCTGGGCGGGCTGGGTGACAACGCGGTGCAGGTCAGCCTGCTCACCGGCTCCATGCCGACGGCCGCCCGCAAGCAGGCGCTGCTCGACGCCGCCTCCGGGACGGCCGGGATTGTCATCGGCACGCACGCGCTGCTGAGCGACAACGTCACATTCTTTGATCTGGGCCTCATCGTGGTGGATGAGCAGCACCGCTTCGGGGTGGAACAGCGCGATGCCCTGCGGGCCAAGGCCAGCAAGCCGCCGCACCTGCTGGTCATGACCGCCACCCCGATTCCGCGGACCGTGGCCATGACGGTTTTCGGTGACCTCGAAACGTCAGTGCTTGACGAACTGCCGGCCGGCCGGGCACCGATCACCACGCACGTAGTGGGTCTCGCGGAGAACCCCGCCTGGGCTGCCCGCATCTGGTCCCGTTCCCGCGAGGAGATCGAGTCCGGCCACCAGGTGTACGTCGTGTGCCCCAAGATTGGGGCGGACGACGACGGCGACTTCACTCCCGGTGAAGCGGAACCTGATCCCGGGGAACTGGAGGGGGACGGTCCCGCACGCGAACTGGCGTCCGTGACCGCCGTCGTCGATCACCTCAAGGAGGAGCCGGCGCTGTCCGGAGTGCCCCTGGCCCCGCTCCACGGGCGCCAGGACCCGGTGCTGAAGTCCGAGACCATGGCGTCGTTCACCGCCAACCAGACCAAGCTGCTGGTATCCACCACCGTGATCGAGGTGGGCGTGGACGTGCACAACGCCACCCTGATGGTCATCCTGGACGCGGACCGCTTCGGCATCTCGCAGCTTCACCAGCTCCGCGGGCGCGTGGGCCGGGGCGGCCTGCCGGGGACGTGCCTGCTCGTGACAACGCTTGAACCGGGCCACCCCAGCCGGCGCCGGCTCGATGCGGTGGCGTCCACCACGGACGGGTTCGAGCTTTCGCAGGAGGACCTCAAACTGCGCCGCGAGGGTGACATCCTCGGCGCCTCCCAGTCCGGCGGCCGGTCCACGCTGAAGCTGCTCCGCGTACTGGAACACGAGGACATCATTGCCCGGGCCCGCCAGGATGCCCAGCAGATCGTCGCCGCCGACCCCGGCCTGGCCGGCCATGCCGCACTTGCCGAGGCCATTGACGAGTACCTGAATCCCGAGAAGGAGGCGTTCCTTGAACGTGGCTAGCACGAACCCCCTGCCACCCGTACTGCCGCAGGCAGGGGACAGCGCGGGGGACCGGCCATGAGCAGGATCGTCGCCGGCGCCGCGGGCGGAACCCCGCTGGCCAACGTCCCGGGTTCCCTGACGCGTCCCACCACGGACCGCGTCAAGGAGGCCCTGTTTTCCCGGCTGGATGCCTTCAACGTGCTCGGCGGCGCCCGCGTCCTGGACCTGTACGCCGGATCCGGTGCCCTCGGGGTTGAAAGCGCCAGCAGGGGAGCGGAGACCGTCGACCTCGTGGAGTTCGACGCCAAGGCCAGCGCCGTTTGCCAGCGCAACGCCGATCTCATCAACGGAGTCCTGGGCCGCAAAGCCGTCACGGTGCACCGCTCCAAGGTCGAGTCCTTCCTGGAACGGACGGCCGGGGACACCAAATGGGACGTCGCCTTCCTGGACCCGCCATATCCCCTCGGCGAGCCCGCGCTGGCGTCGGTCCTGGAAAAGCTCGCGGCGCACCTGAACGAAGGGGCAGTGGTGGTGGTGGAGCGCTCATCACGCGCCACCGAACCCGGGTGGCCGGACGGCCTGGAGCGCTTCGCGGAGAAGAAGTACGGCGAGACCCGGCTGTGGTACGCCGAACCGTCCAGCGGCCAGGACGTGGACCTCGCGCTGGAGGACTAATTTTTACGGCTGGAGGGCTAGTTCCTACCCGGACAGCCCGTCCAGCTCCACACCGGCCAGGACCCTCGCCGGATGGGGCCCACGGGCCGTCAAGGCGGCAGTCCACTCGGGCGGCCATGGCTTCCGGGTGCCGGCAAGGATCATGTTGCCCGGATACTTTCCGGTGAACATGCCCGCCTCGGCGCAGGCGGCCACGTCCGTCATGGCCCTGCGCAGCGCGGCTACCTGGCTCCGGACGAGGGTCAGGCCGGGCTCGTCGCCGACATTCACGATCAGCACGCCGCGTTCGGTGAGGAGCGCCGCCGCCTCCTGGTAGAACTCGGTGCAGGCGATGTGGCCAGGCGCCTCCGGTCCGGAGAAGATGTCAAGGATAACGACGTCGAACCGGAGCTCCGCGGGCAGTTCCGCCAGGGCAGCGCGCGCATCACCGATGACCGTGTGGAGGTCTGTGCCCTCCGGCAGCGGCAGCCGCTCCAGCACGAAGTCCAGCAATTCGCGCTCCAGTTCCACGGCGTACTGCACGGATCCGGGGCGGGTCACCTGGATGTACCGCGCCAGCGTCAGGGCCCCGGCGCCCAGGTGCAGCGCGCGAATTGGCTCACCCCACGGGGCGGCGAGGTCCACGATGTGGCCGATGCGGCGCAGGTACTCATAAAAGATGTCCTCGGGGTCGGCGAGGTCCACGTGGGACTGCTCGGCCCCGCCAATGCTCAGCACGAACCCGCCGTCCGTAAACGTATCCGGTTCTATGACCGCGTGCTGGCCGATGCCACGCAGGAAACGCGATGCCCGGGTGCCGCCGGCCACGGTCAGAGCCTGTCCCGGAGGGTGGCCAGCCGCGTGGCCGCCTCCTCGAGGATGTCATTGCGCTTGCAGAACGCGAACCGCAGCAGGCTGCGGGTCCGCTCCGCTCCCTCCGGGTGGCAGAACACCGGCACCGGAATCGCTGCCACGCCCACCAGCCCGGGCAGGCGCCGGGCCAGGTCCACGGAGTCGCGGATACCGAGCGGCGAAGTGTCCACGTTGACGAAGTAGGTGCCGTCGGGCGTGAACACCCTCAGGCCCGCTGCGCGCAGCCCCTCGCTGAGGATGTCGCGCTTCTGCCGCAGCGTGGCGGAGATGCCCTCGTAGAATTCATCGGGCAGGGCCAGCGCGGCGGCGATGGCGCTCTGGAACGGGGTGCCGGAACTGTAGGTGAGGAATTGCTTCACCGTCCGCACGGCCGCCACCAGGTGCTCCGGGCCGCTCAGCCACCCCACTTTCCAGCCGGTGAACGAGAAGGTCTTGCCTGCCGAGGAGATGGTGATCGTCCTGTCGGCGGCGCCCGGCAGCGTGGCCACCGGAATGTGGCGGACGCCGAACGTGAGGTGTTCGTACACCTCGTCCGTGATGATGATGGCGTCATGCTTCCGGGCGAGGTCGACGACGCGCTGAAGCACCTCGCGCGGGAAGACGGCACCGGTCGGGTTATGCGGGTTGTTTAGCAGCACCACCTTGGTGCGGCGGGTGAACGCCGATTCCAGGGCAGCGGTGTCGGGAAGGAAATCAGGGGCAAGCAGCGGGGCGGTGACATGCGCGGCACCGGACAGCCCGATGATGGCGCCATAGGAGTCGTAGAACGGCTCGAAGGTCAGAACCTCATCCCCCGGACCGACGAACGCCAGCAGGGACGCGGCGATTGCCTCCGTGGCGCCGGTGGTGATGATGATCTCTGTGTCGGGGTCCGGTTCCAGCCCGTAGAACCGGCTCTGGTGTGCGGACACGGCCCTCCGGAGCTGGGGGATGCCTTTGCCGGGCGCGTACTGGTTGGAGCCCTCGGCGATCGCCGCCTGGGCTGCCGCCTTGATTTCCGCAGGGCCGTCCTCATCCGGGAATCCCTGGCCGAGGTTGATGGCGCCGGTCTGCATGGCCAGCGTGGTCATCTCCTCGAAGATCGTCACGCCCAGGGCGCCGTCCGTTCCCAGCAGGTTCGCCCCGGTGGCCGCACGCTGCCATGGCGCCGGAAGTGAATGTGTCATTGGTTTCCTGCCTGTCTGTCCGGCACTCTTTCCTGCCGCGGGCGCGTGGGCGGCGGGTGCCCCAGTCATGGTATCCCGGCCTGCGGATACGGTAGGTTCGGAGCATGAGACGCGCCGTATGCCCAGGCTCCTTCGATCCCATCCACAACGGACACCTCGAGGTGATTGCCAGAGCCGCGAGCCTGTTTGACGAAGTGATCGTCGCCGTGTCCACCAACTATGCCAAGAAGTACCGGTTTCCGCTGGAGGAACGGATTGAGATGGCCAGGGAGACGCTGGCCTCGCTGCGCGGCATCGTGGTGGAGCCGGTCGGAGAGGGCCTGCTGGCGGAGTACTGCCGCCAGCGCGGGGTGTCTGCCATCGTCAAGGGGCTGCGGTCGTCGTCGGACTTCGACTACGAGCTTCCCATGGCCACCATGAACCGCCAGCTGAGCGGCGTGGAGACCGTGTTCCTTCCGGCCGAGGCGCACTACGTCCACCTCTCCTCGACGCTGATCAAGGAAGTGGCTTCCCTGGGCGGGAGCGTCTCCGAATATGTTCCGCGGTCTGTGCTGAAACGGCTGCTTGCGGGCGCGCCTTCGGCCGGCCACCCTTCCAGGGGGTAGGCTGGTCCGGTACGTTTCCGGTGCACGCCGGCCGCGTGCCCGGGCGTGGCATCCGGTTTGAGTCCGTCAGGGAGTTCAGGCTAAGATGGTACGTCGGTCATATGTTCAACAGGAGTTCTCATTAAGCGAGATGCAAGTTCGCCCTTGATGTTTGACGTCAAGGACCTCGGGCGCAGCCCGGGGAGCATGCGTACACTGACGGAACATGTACCCGCGCCGGAAGATCTCGGCGTGGCGCTCATTGGTGTTCAGGAAGGCTCGGATATCGAGCTCGACCTGAGGCTGGAGGCCGTACACGAAGGAATTCTGGTATCAGGAACCGCCCTCGCCGAAGTAAAAGGTGAGTGCGGCCGATGCCTGGATCCCCTTGCGTATGACCTTGAGGTCAATGTGCAAGAGCTTTTCTTCTACGAGGGCGCCCTGCCCTCCGACGAGGAAGACGATGAAGAGCAACGTCGAGTCGAGCACGATCTGATCGATCTTGAGCCGGTGTTGCGGGACGCAGTCGTGACCGCGCTGCCGTTCCAGCCGGTGTGCCGGGAAGACTGCCAGGGTCTGTGCTCCGAATGCGGGGCGCGCCTGGAAGACGATCCGGGGCACCACCACGAGGTCGTAGATCCTCGCTGGGCTGCCCTGGCTGATCTGGCTAAGCCTGACCGGCAAAATTGATTTGTAAGTGTTTTTCTAGAGAGAAATGAGTTAGCCGTGGCTGTTCCCAAGCGGAAAATGTCTCGCTCGAATACCCGCGCCCGCCGTTCCCAGTGGAAGGCAACCGCGCCCCACCTGGTGAAGACCGTCGAGAACGGCCAGGTCACCTACAGCCTGCCGCACCAGGCAAAGGTCGTCACCGACTCGGCTGGCACTGCGCTGTTCCTTGAGTACAAGGGCCGCAAGGTCGCGGACGTCTAATCGGCCCCCAAGCTGATCAGGATGTCTTCAACTGAAGAGCTTCTGAAGCGTCTCGGTGTCTTCATTGACGCCGGGACGCTTCGTCTTGCTCTGACACACCGGTCGTACGCCTACGAAAACGGCGGCATACCCACCAACGAGCGCCTTGAGTTCCTGGGCGACTCCATCCTGGGCTTCTCCGTCACCGATGCGCTGTACCGCGACAACCCGACGCTTCCCGAAGGCGACCTGGCCAAGCGCCGGTCAGCTGTCGTGAGCACGAGGGCCCTCGCCGGCATCGGCCGCAGCCTGGGCATCGGGGACTACATCTACCTCGGCCAGGGGGAGAAGCTCACAGAAGGCAAGAACAAGGCCTCGATTCTGGCTGACACCATGGAAGCGCTCATCGGTGCCACCTACGTGTCCAACGACATCGAGACCGCCCGCCAGCTGGTGATGCGCCTCATCGGTCCGCTCCTTAAGGACGCGGCAGCCCTCGGTGCCGGCACGGACTGGAAAACCAGCATCCAGGAGCTGGCGGCCAGCCGGCAGCTGGGCAGCATCTACTACGCGGTCGAGGGCTCCGGTCCGGACCACGCACGCACGTTCGTCGCCGAGCTTCAGATCGGCGGAACTGCCTACGGAAAGGGCTCCGGCCACTCCAAGAAGGAAGCCGAGCAGGAAGCTGCCGCGGATGCCTGGCGGAGGCTTTCCGCCCCCTCGGAATCCGCCACGGGCAGCTAAGCGCCCGTGCCTGAACTTCCCGAAGTCGAGGTGGTCCGCCGCGGCCTGGTCAACTGGGTCCGCGGCCGGACCATCACCGCCGTCGACGTGGTGGACCCGCGGTCGGTGCGGCGGCATGCCCTGGGGCCCGAGGATTTCGCCGGGAACCTGGAGGGGGCCAAAGTCCTCGACGTCGTCCGCCGCGGCAAGTTCCTGTGGATGCCGCTGCAGGGGGACGGGGAGACGCGGTTCAATGCACATGGCAGCGATTCCGGGTTCCCCGGGGTCGCGCTCATGGCGCACCTGGGCATGAGCGGGCAGCTCCTGATGCAGGACAGTTCGGTCCCGGACGAGAAGCACCTGAAGGTCCGGCTGCGGCTGAGCCGCGTTGAAAGCATGCCGGAGCAGCTGCGCTTTGTGGACCAGCGGATCTTCGGCGGCCTGTTCGTCACCACGCTCGTCCCCACGGACGACGGCGGGCCCGGCGGGAGCGCGGAGGACCCGGTGCCGGTCATCGCCGAGGAGGCCTCGCACATCGCACGCGACCCCCTGGACCCGCACTTTTCCTTCGACGCCTTCTACCGCCGCATCCGGAAGCGCAAGACCGGGCTGAAGCGCGCACTGCTGGACCAGGGGCTCGTCTCCGGCATCGGCAACATCTACGCGGACGAGGCCCTGTGGCGGGCAAAGCTGCACTACGCCCGGCCCACTGACACCCTCCGCCGGAGTGAGGCAGAGCGCGTCCTCGCCGCTGCCCGCGACGTCATGACCGATGCCCTGGCCGCGGGCGGCACCAGTTTCGATTCGCTGTACGTCAACGTCAACGGCGCGTCCGGTTATTTTGAACGGTCCCTCAACGCTTACGGCAGGGAGGGGGAGGAATGCCGGCGCTGCGCGGCGGTGGGGGTCCGCAGCATCATGAAGCGCGAACAGTTCATGAACCGCTCCTCCTACACCTGCCCTGTCTGCCAGCCGCGGCCGCGCAACGGCCGCTGGTGACCACCCCCACGGCGTTCCGTGAAGGCCGGAGGGCCGCAAATCCGGGGTTCCCGGCCTGCTTGCCGCTAGATTTGGGGGAGGACCAGCAGCCGCCGCCACTATGGAGATCTGAAAAACCTTGCACCTCAAAAGTCTGACCGTCCGGGGCTTCAAGTCGTTTGCGTCGGCCACGACGTTCGACTTCGAGCCTGGCGTCACGGCGGTCGTCGGGCCCAACGGCTCGGGTAAGTCCAACGTGGTGGATGCCCTCGCCTGGGTCATGGGGGAGCAGGGCGCCAAAACCCTGCGCGGCGGCAAGATGGAGGACGTCATCTTCGCCGGCACATCCGGGCGCCCGCCGCTGGGCCGCGCGCACGTCTCGCTCACCATTGACAACACCGACGGCGCCCTGCCGATCGAGTACAGCGAAGTCACCATCTCGCGGACACTGTTCCGCACCGGCGGTTCCGAGTACGCCATCAACGGTTCGGCCTGCCGGCTCCTGGACATCCAGGAACTCCTCTCCGACTCCGGACTCGGCCGCGAAATGCACGTGATCGTGGGGCAGGGCCAGCTTGACCGGGTCCTGCACGCCACCGCCGAGGACCGCCGGGGCTTCATCGAGGAAGCCGCCGGCATCCTCAAGCACCGGCGGCGGAAGGAAAAGACCGTCCGCAAGCTGGAGGCGATGCAGGCGAACCTTCAGCGGCTCAGCGACCTGACCGGTGAAATCCGGCGCCAGCTCACGCCGCTGGGCAAACAGGCAGAGGTGGCACGGCGCGCGCAGACCGTCCAGTTCGAGGTACGCGATGCCCGCGCCCGGCTGCTGGCCGATGACCTGGTCCAGCTCCAGAACGCACTGGCCCAGGACATCGCCGATGAGTCGGCGCTCAAGACGCGGCGCACCGTCGTCGAAACCCAGCTTGAGGAGGGCCGGCGGCGGCAGGCTGCCCTGGAGCAGCTCGCCGCGGAGGCGACTCCGGCGCTGAACGCGGCCCGGGATACCTGGTACCAGCTGTCCGCCGGACGGGAGCGCCTGCGTTCCCTCGCATCCCTGGCCCAGGAACGCTGCCGACTGCTGGGATCTGCGGATCCTGCGCCCGAACCCGGCCGGGACCCGGAACAGCTGGAACGGCAGGCCGCGCGCGTGCGCGGCGAGCAGGCGGACCTGGAACGGGACATCATCGAGAGCCGTGCCGCGCTCGAAGCCGCAACTGCCGCCAAGTCGGCGGCTGAGGATGCCGCCGCGGCCGAGGAGAAGCGGCTTACCGCCGCCCTGCGTGCTGCCGCGGACCGCCGTGAGGGCCTGGCACGGCTGGCCGGTCAGGTGGGAGCGGCGCGGTCCAAGGTGGAATCTGCCCAGGCGGAAGTCGGCCGACTGCGCGAATCCCTCGCCGCCGGCGATGAGCGCCGCCGGAAGGCCCAGTCCGAGTTCACCGCGCTGGAGTCGCAGGTGGCTGGCGTCGAGGACGGCGAGGAAACCCTCGACGCCGAATACGAGGACGCCAGCGCCGCCCTGGACGGCATCCTCGCGGAGATCGATGCGCTGAAAAGCACGGAACGGGACGCCGTCCGCGAGCGGGACGCGCTGAAGGCCCGGCACGAGGCCCTTCAGCTGGGTCTCAACCGCAAAGACGGCTCCGAGCATGTCCTCGGTGCCGGTGTGGCCGGGACCGTTGGCCCGCTCGCTTCGGCCCTGACTGTTGAACCCGGCTATGAGGCGGCCGTTGCCGCTGCCCTGGGCAGCGCTTCGGACGCCATCGTGGTGCAGGATGCCGGGACGGCGGCGGAACTGGTGCGCCTCCTCAGGGATGACGACGCCGGCCGGGCCACGCTCGTCCTCGAGACCGCTGAAGCCAAGGACCCTCCTGCCGCGGCCCTTACTTCAGCCGCCCGCGCGGCCTTGCCGTCCGGCGCCCGCCCGGCTCCGGACCTGGTTACGGCTTCCGGAACCACAGGGGAAGCCGTGCGCACCCTGCTCGGCGCCACCGCCGTCGTCGAGGACCATGCCGCCGCGGCGGAACTCGTCGCTGAGCATCCCGGCCTCACGGCGGTAACGGTTTCCGGAGACGTTTTCACTGCCTGGACCGTTACCGGCGGTTCCGCGAAGGCACCCTCACTGCTGGAGGTGCAGGCCGCCGTCGACGATGCCGCATCCCGTCTGGCGGCAGTCACTGCCGCGCTGGAACAGTGCCGTTTTGCCCTGGCCGCCGCCGGGGCCCGCCGGGCGGAAGCCCAGGAACGGGCGGACGCTGCCCTGGACCGGCTGCACGAATCGGATGCGCGGCTGGCCGCGGTTGCCGAACGGCTGGGCCACCTCAACTCTGTCCTGCGCAGCGCCGTCGGTGAAAGCGAACGGCTGGCCGCCTCGCTCGCCCGCGCTGAAGCCAACATCGTCACCGAGCAGGAGGCGCTGGAGGCGGTGACCGCCCGGCTGGCCGCGGCGCAGGACGCCCCCGCCGAGGAGGAACCCTCCTCCGGGCAGCGGGACGCGCTGGCCCTGGCCGCAGCGCAGGCGCGGTCTGCCGAGATGGAGGCGCGGCTCGCCCTGCGCAGCCGCGAGGAGCAACTGACCGCCATCCGCAACCGGGCCGCCTCGCTGGAACGGGCGGCGGCATCGGAACGCCGTGCCCGGGAACAGGCAGCCGAACGGGCCCGCCGACGGAGAATCCAGGCCAAGCGGGCCGCGGCAGTCGCCGCCGCCGCCGAGCAGCTGGTCAGGTTCAGCGACGTTTCCGTGGAGCTGGCCAGCCGCGAGCGGGACCTTGCCGAGCAGGTCCGGGAGCAGCGGGACCGGGAGCTGGCGGACATCCGCACTGCCAACGATGCCCTGGCCCGCGAACTGGCGGAACTCACCGACTCGGTGCACCGCGACGAACTGGCGCGCGCCCAGCAGCGGCTCCGGATCGAGGCGCTGGAAACCAAGTCGGTGGACGAGCTGGGGCTGACCGCAGACCAGCTCGTGGCGGATTACGGGCCGGACCAGCCGGTACCCCTGCCTGCGGCCGCGTCCACGGACAAGTGGGCGGCACTGCGGGCGCCGGTCGACGCCGAGGGGCAGCCTGTGGTGGAGGGTGTGCCGTTCGTCCGGGAGGAGCAGGAAAAGCGGCTCCGCAAGGCGGAACGGGATCTCTCATCGCTGGGTAAGGTCAACCCCCTGGCCCTGGAGGAGTTCGCAGCCCTGGAGGAGCGCCACCAGTTCCTCAGCACCCAGCTGGAGGACCTGAAGGCCAGCCGCAAGGATCTCCTGGACATCATCAAGGAAGTCGATGACCGCGTGCAGAAGGTCTTCGCCGAAGCCTTCGCGGACACCTCGGCCCAGTTTGTGCGGGTCTTCGGCCGGCTCTTCCCCGGCGGCGAGGGCAGGCTGGTCCTGACCGATCCCACGGACATGCTCACCACGGGCATCGAGGTGGAGGCCCGGCCCGCGGGCAAGAAGATCAAGCGGCTGTCCCTGCTGTCCGGCGGCGAGCGGTCCCTGACAGCGGTGGCCCTGCTCGTGGCGATCTTCAAGGCCCGCCCCTCGCCGTTTTACGTCATGGACGAGGTGGAAGCTGCCCTTGATGACACCAACCTGGGCCGGCTCATCACGATCTTTGAAGAGCTCCGGGAATCCAGCCAGCTGATCGTGATCACGCACCAGAAGCGGACCATGGAGGTGGCCGACGCGCTCTACGGCGTCACCATGCGCGGTGATGGCGTATCCACCGTCATCAGCCAGCGGCTGGGAGCGGACGTCTAAGCAGGCCCCGCGGCTTGTGAGAAGCTAGGGGTGTGAATGACATTATCCCCATTCTTCTGCCCATTCTTGCTGCCCTGGTAGTCATTGGCGGGCTGATCCCGGTGCTCATGAAAGCCCGGAAATCCGGCACCCAGTATCCCGGCACCCGGGACGCCAACGACCCCGTTCAGCCGCTCGGCGGCGGAGGGACGCTCCTCGAGGACCGCCCGGCCGCGCCTGCGGCCCCTGCCGACCGTAAGGCGCCGGACGCCGTCGACCTTGAAGGACTCGAGGCCGAGGTCCCCGATGACGCCGCCGGCCTGGAGACCATCGCGGTAGAGACCCCTCTGCCCGTGGCCGGACGCCTCACGCGGCTCCGGGAGCGCCTGGTCAAGTCCAACAATGTCCTCGGCAAGGGCCTGCTGGCGCTGCTCTCCAGCGACAAGATCGACGAGAACGTCTGGGACGAGGTGGAGGAAACCCTGCTCCTGGCGGACCTTGGCACCGAGCCGACCATGCAGCTGGTGGACGCGCTCCGCGAACGTGTGAAGGTCCTCGGCGCCCGCGACCCCGAGCACGTCAAGGCGCTGCTCCGGGAAGAGCTCATTAAGATCGTGGACCCGTCCATGGACCGGAGCCTCCGGGTTGACCGGCACGCGGACCGGCCTGCCGTGATGATGGTGGTCGGTGTCAACGGCGTGGGCAAAACCACCACGGTGGGCAAGCTGGCCCGTGTCCTGGTCGCGGAGGACAAGGACGTCCTGCTCGGTGCCGCGGACACCTTCCGTGCCGCCGCTTCCGAGCAGCTGGCCACCTGGGGACAGCGCGTGGGGGTGCCCACGGTGAAGTCGGACATCGCCGGCGCCGACCCCGCGTCCGTCGCGTACGAGGCCGTCAAGGCAGGCATCGACCAGGAAGTCGACGTCGTCATGATTGACACCGCCGGCCGCCTGCAGAACAAGATCGGCCTGATGGACGAGCTCGGCAAGGTCAAGCGCGTCGTGGAAAAGCTGGCAGAGGTGGATGAGGTCCTCTTGGTGCTGGACGCCACCACCGGCCAGAACGGGCTCAACCAGGCGCGGGTCTTCGCCGAAGTCGTCAACATCACCGGCATCGTGCTGACCAAGCTGGACGGCACCGCCAAGGGCGGCATCGTCGTCGCGATCCAGAAGAGCCTCGGCGTGCCCGTGAAGCTCATTGGCCTGGGCGAGGGCGCGGACGACCTCGCACCGTTCGAAACCGAGGGATTCGTCGACGCCCTCCTGAACTGAGCGGCTCCCAACTAAATTGCAGAAGAGGGCGTTCCCGCGGCTGGGAACGCCCTCTTCTGCTAGCCGGCTGTCTGCTAAGCCGCGGGGCTGGGCTTCTGCACCGTCTCCCGCGCGGCCAGCCAGCCGAGGGCGGCAACCAGCAGCACGGCGCCTGTCGCTGCGAAGGCCCAGCTGTAGCCGAACCGGTCCGCCAGCAGTCCGACGAGCACCGGCCCGAGGATGGCACCAATGTCCGACGTCATCTGGAAGGCCGCCAGGACAGGTCCGCCCGAGCGCTCGCGGCCGATCACATCCGCCACCGCCGCCTGCTGAGCCGGGTTGAGCGCGCCCGCGCCGACTCCGGCCAGCAGCGACGCCGCCAGGAACCACTCCAGCCCCTGTGTGAGCCCGATTCCTGAGGTGGCCGCGCCGGTGACCACCAGGCCGGCCACCATCATCGGCTTCCTGCCCAGGCTGTCCGCCAGCCGGCCTGACACAGTGAGGGCGAGCGCGTTTCCGGCGGCGAAGACCGCCAGTGCCCAGCCGGCCGCCTCCGGCCCCGAGCCCAGCGCCGTGACGGCGAACAGCGGCACCGTGGCCATGCGCACGCCGAAGGTGGCCCAGCCGTTGGCGAAACTTGAGAACATGGCCGCCCGGTAGGCGCTGTCGCCGAGCGCCTCGCCGAGTTTCATGGGCGGCGCCCCGCCTGCCTCTCCGCGCGCAGAGCCGGGAACATGGCTCAGCTGCGTCTGCACCACCAGGGCCGCCAGGACCAGCGCGGCGGCGTAGGCCAGGAACGGGATCCGCAGCCCGAATCCTGCCAGCAGGCCGCCGACGATCGGTCCGCAGACGTTGCCGATCAGGAACGCGGAGGCGTACGCGCCCGAAACCCGGCCGCGGCTCTCCGGCGGAGCCAGCCTGACCACCAGCGCCATCGATGCCACGGTGAACATGACCGAGCCCGCGCCGCCCAGCCCGCGGAACACCAGCAGCTGCCAGTAGTTCTGGGCGAAGGCGCAGGCCGCCGTGGACGCCGCCACAATGAGCAGGCCCGCAACGTAGACGGGGCGCTCACCGAGCCGGCCGATGAGCGACCCGCCGGCGGGGGCGAACAGCAGCCGCATGAACGCAAAGATACTGACGATGACGGCGGCGGCCGTGGCGCCGACGTCGAACGTGGTGGCGAACTGCGGCAGCACGGGAGCCACCAGGCCGAAGCCCAGCGCTATCAGGAAGGCGGCGACGAGCATCACCTTGATGTCACGGGGCAGCGGAGCACCGCCGGGGCGGCGGACCGCGCTGAACCGGAGTTTGCCCGCGGCGTTACGGGGGAGTGGGGGCATGTTGCGGGGGAATCCTTGCAAAGCGGGCGGAACGGGCGTTTGGGGCGGGTGAAACATAACCGTAACAAGCAGGATATGCACCATTTACGTCAGGGAGGTTGTTGTAACAGACCGGCAATCTAAATCCTCAGCCAGCGAAACACACCGGGGCAAAACTTGATTCAGGACGCAAAAGGCGTTGGGCAGGCGGATCACTCCGCAGCATTTTCGATCAAGAGAGGACGTGCACCATGGAACTTACCGCAGGTCACGTATGGCTCATGGTGGCGGCGGCACTTGTGCTGTTCATGACACCAGGTCTGGCATTTTTCTACGGCGGCATGACGCGCGCCAAGGCTGCACTGAACATGATGATGATGAGTTTCATCTCCATCGGCATGGTCGGCGTGGTGTGGGTGCTCTGGGGCGCATCGATGAGCTCCGGCGAAGGATTCCTGCAGATTGTCGGGAACCCGTTCGCTACCTTCGGCCTGGAAGGCATCACCACCCCTGACGGACTGATCAAGGTCGGCTACGCGGCCACGTTCGCCATCATCACTGTTGCCCTCATCAGCGGCGCCATCGCAGACCGCGCGAAGTTCGGCGCCTGGAGCGTCTTCGTGCCCGTCTGGGTCACGCTGGTGTACTGCCCGCTCGCCTACATGGTGTGGGGAGGCGGACTGTTCGGCCCCGACGGCGCGGTTGGACAGGCGCTTGGCCCGGCCATTGACTTCGCCGGCGGCACCGTGGTCCACATCAACGCAGGTGTTGCTGCGCTGATCCTCGTCCTCATCATCGGCAACCGCAAGGGCTTCGGCAAGGACCCGAACCACCGCCCGCACAACGTTCCGTTCGTCATGCTCGGCGCAGCCATCCTGTGGTTCGGCTGGTTCGGCTTCAACGGCGGCGCCGCCACCACGGCGGAACAGGGCGGCCTGATCTGGATCAACACCCTGGCCGCTCCGGCTGCCGCCATGCTCGGCTGGCTCGTCACCGAGCGCATCCGTGACGGCCACCCCACCTCTCTGGGTGCGGCCTCCGGCGTGGTGGCCGGCCTGGTTGCCATCACCCCTGCCTGCGCCAACGTCAGCCCGGTCGGCGCCCTTGGACTCGGCGTTGTAGCCGGTGTGGCCTCGGCCCTGGCCGTCGGCCTCAAGTTCCGCTGGGGCTTCGATGACTCCCTCGACGTCGTCGGCGTCCACCTCGTCTCCGGCATCATCGGCACCGTGGCCCTCGGCTTCATCGCCCTTCCGACCGACGGCGTGGGCGGCGGCCTCTTCTACGGCGGCGGCCTTGCCCAGATGTGGGCTCAGCTGGCAGCAGCCGGCATCGCCATCGCCTACTCGGCTGTCCTGACCACGATCATCGCACTGGCCATCCACAAGACCATGGGCTTCCGGGTCAGCCAGGAGCAGGAAGTGGTGGGTGTGGACCTCAGCCTGCACGCAGAGACCGCCTACGAATTCGGCGTCGGCGGCCACGGCGGCAGCTTCCAGCCCCTGCATGAGCTGATCACCGGCAAGGTTCCGGCAACCGGCGGTCAGACCAGCGGCACGGACACGGTTCCCGCCGACGGCAAGAAGGCAGAAGAAGTAACAGGCAAGGAAAGCGTGGGGGCATGAAACTGATCACAGCAATTGTTCGTCCGGAGAAGCTCGAAACGATCCGCGAAGGCCTGGAGGCCTACGGGGTCCAGGGCCTGACGGTCAGCGCGGCCAGCGGCTACGGCCGGCAGCGCGGCTACACCGAGGTTTACCGCGGCGCCGAGTACAACGTGGACCTGCTGCCCAAGATCCGCGTCGAGGTGCTGGCCACGGACGAACAGGCTGACGACATCCTGGATGTCATCATCGCCAGCTCCAACACGGGCCGCGCCGGCGACGGCAAGGTCTGGACGGTCGATGTCTTCGAAGCAGTGCGGGTGAGGACGGGTGAACGCGGCGTAGCCGCCATCTAGCGTAGTCGCCAGCCCAACACAGCGGGAGGGCCGGTCACCTTACAACGGTGACCGGCCCTCCCCGCGCGTTAAGCAGTTCCTGTCGAGCCCGCCCGGTATTCCTCCAGCGGAACCTTGCCTGCTGCCCATGCCGCCAGCACCGGCTCGACGATCCGCCAGCATTCCTCTGCGGTGTCGCCCCTGACCGACAGCAGGGGATCCCCGGTCAGGACGCCTTCCAGCACTTCGCCGTAGGGCAGCAGTTCGGAGGCGTTGAGCTCGGCCACGAGGGCGGCCCGGTCCAGGCTGAAGACGTCCCCCGGCCCGTTGACGTCGACGCCGAGCTCCAGGGTGTCCGGGCCGAAGCCGATCCGGAGCGTGTTGGGGGTGTCCCTTCCGGTGAAGCCGGCGGGCAGGTGGGGAACCGGCCGGAACGTGACCACCGCCTCCTTGCGCTTGACCCCCAGCGCCTTGCCCGAGCGCAGGATGAACGGCACGCCGTTCCAGCGCCAGTTGTCGATGTTCACCTGCACCTCGGCCAGGGTTTCGGTGTTCCTGCCCGGGTCCACGCCCTCCTCCGCGGCATAATCGGGGACGTTCTTGCCGCCGAGGCTTCCCGCCACGTATCGCGCCCGCCGGGTGGTTTCCGTGTAGGGCTGCCTGATGCTGCTGGCCCGCAGGACGGCGGCAACCGCATCGCGGAGGTCGCGCTCGCCGATGGTGGCCGGCGGCTCAATGGCCAGCAGCGCCATGATCTGCAGCAGGTGGCTTTGGATCATGTCCCGCAGTGCGCCCGCCCCGTCGTAGTACCGGGCGCGTCCCTCGAGGGCGAGGTCCTCCTCGAAGATGATCTCCACCTTTTCGATGTGGCCGCGGTTCCAGACCGGCTCCAGGAAATTGTTGGCGAACCGCAGCCCGAGGATGTTCAGCACCGTGGCCTTGCCCAGGAAATGGTCCACCCGGTGGATGTGGTCCTCCGGGACCAGGGTCAGGAGTGTCCGGTTGAGTTCACGGGCCGATTCCTCGCCGGAGCCGAAAGGCTTCTCCATGACCAGGCGTGTGCCGGCGGGGACCTGCTCCGGGCGCAGGATTTCGCAGGCCTTCTGGCTCACCTGCGGAGGCAGGGCAAAATAGACCGCGACCGGCCCCTCGAGTTCGGCCAGGAGCTGCGCCAGCGGGCCATCGGCCGTGACGTCGGCCTGGCGGTATTCCGTGGACTTTTCCATGGCCGCCAATGCGTCCCTGCCAGAGGAGCCCGCGGTCCCCGAGGCTGCCTCAAAAGCGGTGTGTACGCGCTCCTGCCACTGTTCCAGGGACCACGGATCCGAACCGGCGCCCACAAGTTTCAGGCCGGGCGCACGTCCTGTGGCCACCAGCCTGGCCAGGCCCGGGAGGAGGAGCCGGCCGGTGAGATCGCCGGAGGCACCAAGGATGAGCAGGGTTTTCACAGTCGTTTGGCTCGTCACCCTGCCAGCATGCCACCTGCAAGGCTGACTTGATACCCTAGATAGTCGAGTCCCGTACATCCACTGAAAGAAGTGCACGGCGCGTGTTCAATTCACTCTCTGACCGGTTGACAGCAACCTTCAAGAACCTCCGCGGCAAGGGCCGCCTCACCGAGGCAGATGTCGACGCCACGGTCCGCGAGATCCGGCGCGCCCTCCTGGATGCGGATGTTGCCGTGCCCGTGGTCCGCGAGTTCACCGGGCAGGTCCGTGAGCGCGCGCTCGGCGCCGAGGTTTCCGGGGCACTGAACCCCAGCCAGCAGATCGTGAAGATCGTCAACGAGGAGCTCGTCGAAATCCTCGGCGGCGAGACCCGCCGCATCCGGATGGCCAAGACCGGCCCCACCATCATCATGCTTGCCGGCCTCCAGGGTGCCGGCAAGACCACCCTGGCCGGAAAGCTCGCCAAGTGGCTGAAGGCCCAGGGCCACAGCCCCATCCTCGTCGCCTGTGACCTCCAGCGCCCCAACGCCGTGACGCAGCTGCAGGTCGTGGGCCAGCGCGCCGGAGTTCCCGTCTTTGCACCGCATCCGGGCGCCACCTCGGAGCTGGAGCACCCGGCAGGCGATCCGGTCGGCGTCGCCCGTGCCGGCGTCGAGGAAGCACGCCAGAAGCTGCACGACGTCGTCATTGTTGACACCGCCGGACGCCTCGGCGTTGACGCGGACATGATGGAACAGGCGCGCCAGATCCGCCGGGCCATCGTGCCCAACGAAGTCCTCTTCGTGATTGACGCCATGATCGGCCAGGACGCCGTCAACACGGCCATGGCCTTCGATGAAGGCGTGAATTTCACCGGCATCGTGCTGTCAAAGCTCGACGGCGATGCCCGCGGCGGTGCCGCGCTGTCCGTTTCGTCGGTCACCGGCAAGCCTGTGATGTTCGCCTCGACCGGTGAAAGCCTGGACGACTTTGAACTGTTCCACCCGGACCGGATGGCCTCGCGCATCCTGGACATGGGCGACGTCCTCTCCCTGATTGAGCAGGCGGAAAAGTCCTGGGACAAGGAAGAAGCCGCCCGGATGGCGAAGAAGTTCGCCGACCAGGAAGACTTCACCCTGGACGACTTCCTCGCCCAGATGCAGCAGATCCGCAAAATGGGCTCCATGAAGAAGATGCTCATGATGATGCCCGGTGCCCAGAACATCAGGCAGCAGCTGGAGCAGTTCGACGAGCGCGAGATTGACCGGGTCGAGGCAATCGTCCGCTCGATGACGCCGCATGAGCGTTTGGCTCCGAAGATCATCAACGGTTCCCGCCGGGCCCGCATCGCCCGTGGCTCGGGCGTGCACGTGTCCGAAGTCAACGGGCTGCTGGAGCGCTTCGGCCAGGCGCAGAAGATGATGAAGAAGATGGCCCAGGGCGGCGGGATGCCGGGGATGCCCGGTATGCCGGGCATGGGGGCAGGCGGTGCCCGCAAGGGCGGCAAGAACGCCCCCAAGAAGAAGGCCCGTTCCGGAAATCCCGCCAAGGCGGCGCAGGAGCTTCGCGAGGCGGAGGCAAGGCGGGCGGCCGGGGCCAAGGCAGTGCCTACCGGAGCTGCGTTCGGCCAGCAGTCCGGCGACTTCGACCCGTCCCAGCTGAACCTCCCCAAGGGCTTCGACAAGTTCCTGGGCGGCAAATAAGGCGCACGGTCACGTCGGCCGGCGCCGATGTCGGACCGCTGCCATAAGGTTGGGTCATGTATAAGCAGCGGGTAGTGTTCGTCCACGGAGCCGGAAACTTCGGCTCCGCGGCGTGGCCGCGCCAGCATGGCATGGCACTGCAGTACGACGCCCTGTTCCTGCGGCGGCATGGTTTTGACGCCGAAGCGGAACCGCTGGAGACCGACTTCGCCGAGGACGCCCGCATCGTGCTGCGTTCCCTGGCCGACGACGGCCGGGGAGCCGCCGGGGGCCACGTGGTGGCGCACGCACAGGGCGCCATCGCCGCGATGATGGCCGCCGTCGAACGCCCCGACCTGGTCTTCTCGCTCACGCTCGTGGAGCCTGCCTGCCTGTCGCTCACCGCTGAACTGCCGGCTACTGCCGCCCATCGCGCCCTGATGGAACCGCTGTTCGAGGTCCGGCACCAGCTCGGCGACGACGATTACGAACGTGAGTTCTTGCACCGTGCCTTCGCGGCGGATTCGCCGGAGCCCAGCACCCCTGAGGCCAAACGCGCTGCCAGGCGGCTGCGGCTGCAGGCGCCGCCGTGGCAGGCCCCGCTGCAGATAGTGCCGGGTGTTCCCACCCTGGTCCTCACCGGCGGCTGGGAGCCGTTGTACGAGGAAATCGCGGGTTACCTGCGCGAGACCGGTGCCGTGCACCGCATCGCTGCGGGAGGGCACCGGCCCCACGATTCACCGGAAGGTGACCGCCACATCAGGTCATTCATCGCCGACGTCAGCCGGCGGCAGCAGCAGCCGCAGGCTTCCTAGCGTTTCCCGTCCCGCGTTCAGCGTTCCGTCCCACGTCCGGCCGGCCCCCAATGCCAGCCGGACGTGGTGAGGGAGGCCGTTACTGGCGGGTTGACTCGGGGAGCCGCAGCTCCGGCAGGTACACCTTCCCGCCGGCGGCGAGGAACTCCTCGCTCTTCTCGCGCATGCCCTCCGCCATCTCTGCGAGGGCGGCCTGCGCTTCGGCGGAGCCGTACTCATTCCGGATGTCCTGGCTGATCCGCATGGAGCAGAACTTGGGGCCGCACATCGAACAGAAGTGCGCCGTCTTGGCAGGTTCCGCGGGCAGCGTCTCGTCGTGGAAGGATTCGGCAGTCACCGGATCCAGCGACAGTGCGAACTGGTCGCGCCACCGGAACTCGAACCGGGCCTTGGACAGCGCATCGTCGCGTTCGTGCGCGCCGGGGTGGCCCTTGGCAAGGTCGGCGGCGTGGGCGGCGATCTTGTAGGTGATGACGCCGGTCTTCACGTCATCCTTGTTGGGCAGGCCCAGGTGTTCCTTGGGGGTGACGTAGCACAGCATGGCCGTGCCGTAGCGGGCGATTTCCGTGGCGCCGATGGCCGAGGTGATGTGGTCGTAGCCAGGGGCAACATCGGTGACCAGCGGGCCCAGCGTGTAGAAGGGCGCCCCCTTACAGAGCTCCTGCTGGCGCTCCACATTCTCACGCACCAGGTGGAACGGGATGTGGCCCGGTCCCTCCACCATGACCTGCACGTCGTACTCCCAGGCCCGCTGGGTCAGCTCAGCCAGGGTGTCCAGTTCGGCGAACTGCGCGGCGTCGTTGGCGTCCGCCGTCGCGCCGGGCCGCAGGCCGTCACCCAGTGAGAAGGCGACGTCGTACTTCGCGAAGATCTCGCAGAGCTCGTCAAAGTGGGTGTACAGGAAGTTTTCCTGGTGGTGGGCAAGGCACCAGCCGGCCATGATGGAACCGCCGCGGGAGACGATGCCGGTCACACGGTTCGCTGTCAGGGGCACGTACCGGAGCAGCACGCCGGCGTGGATGGTCATGTAGTCCACGCCCTGCTCGCACTGTTCGATGACCGTGTCACGGAAGATCTCCCAGGTCAGCGCGTTCGCCTCGCCGTTGACCTTTTCCAGCGCCTGGTAGATCGGCACCGTGCCGATCGGCACGGGGGAGTTGCGGATGATCCACTCGCGCGTGGTGTGGATGTCGTCGCCGGTGGACAGGTCCATCACGGTGTCCGCACCCCACTGGGTGGCCCACTGCAGCTTGTCCACCTCTTCCGCGATGGAGCTGGTAACGGCCGAGTTGCCGATGTTGGCATTGATCTTCACCAGGAACGCCTTGCCGATGATCATGGGTTCGGACTCAGGGTGGTTGATGTTGCTGGGGATGATGGCCCGTCCGGCGGCGAGTTCGCTGCGGACGAGTTCCACGTCGCAGTTCTCACGGAGGGCCACGAAGCGCATCTCGGGAGTGATGGTGCCCTGACGCGCATAGTGCATCTGCGTCACGGTCCTGCCTTCAGCCGCACGGCGGGGCACCGGCCTGGCGCCCTTCCATTCGGCGGAAGCCGCGCCGCGGCGCACGGCTGACTTGCCGTCGTCGAGCAGGTTCCGCTCGCGGCCGTCATAGGTCTCCGTGTCTTCGCGCGCCGCAATCCATTCCGCACGGAACGGGGCGAGGCCCACCACCGGGTCGCTGCCCGGACCGGCCGTGCGGTAAACGCGCAGCGGCTCGTTCTGCTCGCCGTTGGGGGAGGGCTCCAGGGCGATTTCCGTTACCGGAACCCGCAGCCCGTCTCCTTCCAGGTAAGCCAGTGAATGGGACTTCAGCGACTGCGTGACGGCTGCGTCATTCTGGGCTGATTCATTTTGGGCAGGGCTCAGCTGTGATTTCTGGGTGCTCAATTTACTGCTCACTTCCTTCGCCGGCATTACCCGGACAGGTTCGACGGTCGCAGGCTGCGTCAGCCTGATCTCAGCCCCTGCAAGGGCACCCGTGTGGTCGTTAGACGAAGCTACCACAGCCCCGATTGCCCCTGTCCATCTGTGAAGGGCCCGGTGCGGCGGCCAATTAAGCTGGAACCATGGCGCACATCATCGAATTCAGCGGACCCGTGCTCACTGCGGCGGATGAGGAACGCCGCGGGCTCTGGGCCGTTGACGGGAAACTGACGTTCAATCCGCCGGGCCGGCGGGCGGACACCGTCCTGGATGGCTGGGTCCTGCCCGGATTCGTTGATGCCCACTGCCACATCGGGCTGGGCCCGGCGGGTGCCGTGGACGACGACGTGGCGTATGAGCAGGCGATAACTGACCGCAACGCCGGAACGCTGCTGGTGCGCGACGCCGGCGCCGTGAGCGACACGCGCTGGCTGCAGCAGCGGCCTGATGCGCCCCGGATCATCCGGGCCGGCCGGCATGTTGCCAGGTCCCGCCGCTACCTTCGCAACTTCGCCGTCGAAGTTGAACCCGAAGGCCTCGTGGAGGCCGTGCGCAAACAGGCACGGGAGGGGGACGGCTGGGTCAAGCTGGTGGGGGACTGGATCGACCGCACGGCCGGCGACCTCGCGCCGTCCTTCCCTGCCGCTGCCGTGCGGGACGCCGTCCGGGCCGCCCACGACGAGGGCGCCAGGGTCACGGCCCACTGCTTCGGCGAGGACACCCTGGATGACATGCTGGACGCCGGCATCGACTGCATTGAGCACGCCACAGGGCTCCTGCCCAGGCACATTCCCCGCTTCGCCGAGCAGCAGGTGCCGATCGTTCCCACACTCATCAACATCGCCACCTTCCCCGATATCGCAGCCCAGGCCGAGCCAAAGTTCCCGCGGTATGCCGAGCACATGCGCTCACTCTGGGCCCGCCGCCGCGAGCGGATCATGGAAGCCTATGAGGCCGGCGTCGAAATTTATGCGGGAACTGATGCCGGCAGCGTGATCCGCCACGGCCGCATCGCCGACGAAATCCTTGAACTCCACGCCGCCGGGCTCCCGGCAGCAGCGGCTCTGGACGCCGCCTGCTGGCGTGCACGCCGCTGGCTCGGAGCGGAGGGCGTGGCCGAAGGGGCAGGCGCCGACGTTGTGCTCTGCCGGGAAGATCCGCGTGCCGTGCCGGAGACCATCCGGAACCTCAGCCACGTGGTTCTGCGGGGCAGGACTGTTCACTCGGGATAGGACCCGGGAGGACTAGGAATAAGAGGACTAGGAATAAATTGAAGCTTCAAGTAATTTAGATATGTAGAGGCTGCCGAAATCCGGCGGTCCGGACATTTCGGGAGTATTCAATGACAGCAGCAGACAGCAGCCAGGATTTGCTTCCTGCCGACCTCGCGATGGGCACCGTCATGCTCAAGGTGGGCGACATGAAGCTCATGACCGACTACTACCAGCGCGCCCTTGGCCTCGACGTCGTTGCCGAGCAGGACGGCGGCCTCTACCTCGGCCGGCTGAAGACGCCGCTGGTGCACCTCGCTCCCGCTCCGGGCCTCAACATCCCCGGCCGCGGCGAGGCCGGCCTCTTCCACACCGCGCTCCTGTTCGAGGACCGGCCCTCCCTTGCCGCCACCATTGCCAGTGCGGCCCAGTACGAGCCGCAGTCCTTCGTGGGCAGTGCCGACCATCTGGTGAGTGAGGCGTTCTATTTCACCGATCCGGAAGGCAACGGGATCGAACTTTACTGGGACCGCCCGCGCGAAGCCTGGTCCTGGGACGGCAAAAACGTTGTCATGGACAACGTGGCACTGCCGCCGCAGAAGTACCTGCATGATCACCTCACGCAGGAATCCGTGACGGGGCAGCGCGCCGCCGGAGCCGAGGTGGGGCACGTCCACCTGCAGGTGGGCGACGTGCAGTCCGCCCACGACTTCTATGTCGGCACCCTCGGATTCGAAAAGACCGCGGGCTGGCACGGCCAGGCGCTCTTTGTGTCGGCTGGCGGCTACCACCACCACATGGCCATGAACGTCTGGAACAGCCGCGGCGCCGGGCCGCGCCGTGACACCCTGGGTCTCGGCGAGGTCCTCATCGAGGTCCCCTCGGGCGACGACGTCGGCGCCCTTGCCGACCGCCTCAAGGTCGCCGGCGTCGAATCGCACCACACGGGCGCCGAGCTCCGCTTCGAGGATCCGTGGCGGAACCGGCTCCGCGTCGCTGTTAAATAAGGGCCGCTGTCCGATAAGCGCCGCCGTTTGGTAAACCCCGCCGTTCGATGAACGCCGCTGTTCGAAAATAGGGTTCGCTGAGTCCGGTGCACCCGGTTGGGTTAGGCTGACATTCGAAGGGCCCGGCGCGGCAGCTGCCGGGCATGCACCGCCGACGGAATGAGGACGAATTCATGGGCTTCACCGAAGTGTTTGTCGCCACCCACAATGATGCCCTCAAGCGGGCAGAGGCGCTGGAAGGCGGCGCTGCTGCCGGAGACGGCATCCGAATCACCGGCATCAGTGATTTTGAGATCGAACAGCTCGGCGACCTCGCCGGCGCTGCGGTGCACGCCGCCGGCGCCGACTACGAGCTCGCCATGGTGGACGTGGCCAGCGACTCCCTGCTCGGCGTGCCCGCGGCGATGGTCCGGACGCTGGCCGAGCTCCTCACCTATGAGTCCGAGGGTGAGGGCAACGTTCTGGACGACGTGGCCGAACGCTGGGCGGCCCAGGACGACATGCCGTTCGGCGCCGGGGAAGCCCGGAAGTACGTTCAGCAGCTGGCGGAGCTGGCCGGTACCGTGGATGAAGCCAGCAGGACCGGCCTCTACGTCTGGTCTTCCTAGCGCGCAATGAGACCGGCGTCCGCATGTCAAGTCGAAATAACGCGGACGATCTGGCACAATGAACAGGTACTCGATCTGCGTGGCCCCTCTCTCCGCGTCTGGATCCTGTCCTTTTCGAACCCCCAAGTACGGCCCGCCCCACGGGTGCAGAACGCGGGTTCAACCCCGTTTCAGAAACAGGAGTGACCACAAAAGTGGCCGTAAAGATTCGCCTCAAGCGCTTCGGTAAGATGCGCGCACCGTACTACCGCATCGTTGTCGCCGACTCGCGCACCAAGCGCGATGGCCGTGCCATCGAAGAGATCGGCAAGTACCACCCCACCGAGGAGCCCTCGTACATCGAGGTCGACTCCGAACGTGCACAGTACTGGCTGTCCGTCGGCGCCCAGCCGTCGGAGCAGGTTGCTGCGATCCTCAAGATCACCGGTGACTGGCAGAAGTTCAAGGGTCTGCCGGGCCAGGAAGGCACCCTGAAGACCAAGGCCGACAAGGAAGCATTCGTTGCTCCGGAGAAGGGTTCCGTGATCATCCCGGAAGCCATCACCAAGAAGGCCAAGGCATCGGAAGCCCCCGCCGAGGCTGAAGCAGAGACCACCGAGGCTGAGTAAGTTGCTGGCAGAAGCGCTCGAACACCTTGTCCGCGGCATTGTCGACTCCCCTGAGGACGTCAAGGTCAGTGCCAAGAACAACCGCCGCGGGGATACCCTCGAGGTGCGCGTTCACCAGGAAGACCTCGGACGGGTAATCGGACGCCAGGGACGCACCGCGCGTGCACTGCGCACGGTCGTGGCTGCACTGGCGGATGGCGAGCAGGTGCGGGTCGACGTCGTCGACACCGACCGCCGCCGGTAACGCGCCTGCAACGCTTGTCCTAATGTCCGGCCCCTCCACCAGCTAACGGTGGAGGGGCCGGACTGCTTTGGGCCTGGCCCCGCGATGGCCAGCACGCCCGCACAGTCATAACCATGCATCGACATGCATCAAACAGAGGAACACATGCAGCTTCAGGTGGCCCGTATCGGCAAGCCCCACGGAATCCGCGGCGAGGTGACCGTCCAGGTGCTCACCGACGCGCCCGAGGACCGGTTCGTCCCCGGCACCGAGTTTGTGGTGGAGCCGGCCTCGGCCGGGCCGCTCACCGTGCGCAGTGCCCGCTGGAACAAGGACATCCTCCTGCTCGGCTTCCAGGAGGTCGCTGACCGCAACCGGGCGGAGACCCTGCGCGGCGCCAAGCTGTTCATCGAGACCGAAGAGCTTGACGAGGACGACGACGAAGGCTGGTACGAGCACGAGCTCGTCGGCCTTGAGGCCCGCGTCGGTTCGCAGCCCGTGGGTAAGGTCACCGCCCTAAACACCATGCCGGTGCAGGACCTGCTCGTCGTGGAAACCCCCGACGGCAAGGAAATCCTCATCCCGTTCGTGGAGCAGATCGTCCCGGAAGTGAACATCGAGGAGGGCTATGTCCTGCTCACTCCGCCGGCAGGCCTGTTCGAGATCAACGAGGAAGGCGGGGAGGACCCGGAGACCCGGGGCCGGGACACCGCCGAGGACGACGCCGAGCCGGAGGCCAAAGCGTAGATGAGGATCGACGTCGTCAGCATCTTTCCCGAGTACCTGGCACCGCTGGAACTGTCGCTCATCGGAAAGGCCCGCCAGGACGGGCTGCTGGACCTGAATGTGCACGATCTGCGCACCTTCACCACCGACCGCCACCGCACCGTTGACGACACCCCCTACGGCGGCGGCGCCGGCATGGTGATGAAGGCCGAGCCGTGGGCGCAGGCGCTGGAGTCAGTGGCGGCTGCCCGGCCGGCCGGCGCGGCCAAGCCCGTGCTGATCGTGCCCTCCCCGGCGGGGGAGCGCTTTAACCAGGAGCTGGCGTACGAGCTTGCCGAGGAGGAGCAGCTCGTGTTCGCCTGCGGGCGGTACGAGGGCATTGACGAGCGCGTCATCGAATGGGCGGCGGAACACTTCACCGTCCGCCCGGTCAGCCTCGGCGACTATGTCCTCAACGGCGGTGAAGTGGCCGTCCTGGCCATGGTGGAAGCCATCGGCAGGCTGCTCCCCGGCGTCGTGGGGAACCCCGAATCGCTCGTTGAAGAGTCGCACTCGGACGGCCTGCTGGAGTACCCGGTGTACACCAAGCCGTCGGTCTGGCGCGACCGGGAGGTTCCGGCCGTCCTGCTCAGCGGCAACCACGGCAAGATTGCGCAGTGGCGGCGGCACGAGCAGTACCGCAGGACGGCGGAACGCCGTCCTGACCTGCTCGAAACGTTCGACGCCGGGTCGCTGCCCCGCGCAGACCGTACCGCTCTCGCTGACCTGGGGTACGACGTCGTCGACGGTCACCTGAGGCGCCGGGATTAACCAATTCGTGCCACATATGGCAAAATTAGTCCTTGTGTCTGCTGGGTCCGCGCCTGCCACAGGGGGAGCGTAGCCAACAGCAAGACACCCCGGTGCTGCCAAACGGTGGCGGGACCGGACTTCAACACTTCGGCGGCGATTCCCGGAATTCTTCGGGCTTGGCCGCCGTGACCCAAAGTGGATGACCTGTGGCGTTCACCAGGAGTGGATCAATGCATATCCTCGATTCCGTAGATGCAGCCTCGCTGCGCACTGACGTTCCCGAGTTCCGCGCGGGTGACACCCTCAAGGTTCACGTGAACATCATCGAAGGCAAGAACTCCCGTGTCCAGGTGTTCCAGGGCTTCGTCCTGGGCCGCCAGGGTGACGGCATCCGCGAGACCTTCACCGTCCGCAAGGTTTCCTTCGGTGTCGGTGTTGAGCGTACCTTCCCGGTGCACTCCCCGATCATCGAAAAGATCGAGGTTGTCACCAAGGGTGACGTTCGCCGCGCCAAGCTTTACTACATGCGTGCACTGCGCGGTAAGGCCGCGAAGATCAAGGAAAAGCGCGACTTCAGCGCCGCCAAGTAAGTCCGACCGGACTTTCACGGCGGGTCCCCAGCCCGTGTCCGGCCAGCGCCGGAACCATCCGCAACAGCGCCACAGGATACGGACTATGGATCAGACGAAACGCCAGCCAGGGAAACCGGGCTGGCGTTTTGCGTTGCTGGCAGTGCTGGCCGCCGTCCTTATCAGCGGGCTGATCCGCTCCCTCTGGCTGGATGTCTATTACATCCCGTCCGCTTCCATGGAGCCGCTGTTCGGGACCGGCGACAGGATCCTGGTGTCCCGCACCGCCTTCCAGACGGAGCCGATCCGCCGCGGCGACGTCGTTGTGTTCGATGGCCGGGGCTCGTTCGCCCCGCTGAACAGCGGGCAGGGTCCGCTGCAGGAAGCGGCGGCCGCCGCGGGGCACTGGCTGGGACTGACCGGCAGTGATACTACATATGTAAAGCGGGTCATCGGCCTGCCCGGCGACCGCGTGGTCTGTTGCGACGCCGGCAACCGCCTCACAGTCAATGGCCAGCCGCTGGTGGAACCGTATCTGTATCAGGGTGACGCCGCGAGCACGCAAAAGTTCGACGTGACCGTTCCGGAGGGCCGGCTGTGGCTGCTCGGTGACCACCGCTCGGTGTCAGCGGACTCCCGAAGCCTGCTGGGGGCGCCGGGCGGCGGCATGGTGCGGGTGGACCGGGTAATCGGCAGGCCGGTACAGATCATCTGGCCGCTTGATAGATTTGCGTCAGTGGCGCGGCCGCCGTTGGCGGCTCAAACAACAACAAAGGACGGACAGTAGATGCCGGAAATCGATCCCGGGAGTTCAGAGCCGCGGCAGAGTGCTGCGGGGCCGGGACGGCATGCCGCCCAGGAGCCCGTTTCGGAACCGGCAGTGCCCGGCTCCGGTGCGGCATCACCCTCCCGTTCCGGCTCCCGCCGGCAGGAAAAGAGCCGGGACCGCAACCCCCTCCTGCTGTGGCTGAAGGAAATCGCCACGGTGGTGGTGATCGCCGTCGTGCTGTCCTTCCTCATCAAGACCTTCCTCTTCCGGGCCTTCTACATTCCGTCCGAGTCCATGGTGAACACCCTGGACATCAACGACCGCATCTTCGTGAACCTCCTGGTTCCGGAGCCTTTCGCCCTCGAACGCGGCGACGTCGTGGTCTTCAAAGACACCAAGGGCTGGCTGCCGCCCACCCCGCCAAAGGCCGACGGGCCATTCAGCGTCGTGGAGGACGGGCTGACCTTCGTGGGCCTGCTGCCGGACAACTCCGAGCAGCACCTCGTGAAACGGATCATCGGGCTTCCGGGGGACCGCGTCGTCTGCTGTGACGACGGCGGGAAGATCACCGTCAACGGGGCTGCGCTGGACGAGAAATACGTCAACCCGGCCGAAGTCCCGGCCGTGCGCACCTTCGACGTCGTGGTGCCCGAGGGCAAGGTCTGGGTGATGGGGGACAACCGCAACCACTCGGCGGACTCCCGGGCCCACACAGACAGCAACGGCGGCTTCGTGGACATCGCCGATATCGAGGGCAAGGCAGCAGTGATCGCCTGGCCGATGAACCGCTGGGCCGCCCTCGACAACTACCCGGACGTCTTCAAGAATGTCCCCTCGGCAGGTTAGCCATGTCCGTTGCACCCACCCTTGACTACGAGAAGCGCTTCCTGCCCCGCGGTGCGCGGTTCCTGGCCGGCGTCGACGAGGTAGGCCGCGGCGCCCTTGCCGGGCCGGTAAGTGTGGGAATCGCCGTCGTGGACCTGCAGAACATGGAACTGCTCGCCGACGTCCGGGACAGCAAACTGCTCAAGGCGGCGGACCGCGAACGCCTGGATCCCCTGGTGCGGGCCTGGAGCGTTGCCTCCGCCGTCGGACATGCCAGTGCCCGGGAAATCGATGAACTCGGCATCATGGGCGCCCTCCGGACCGCCGGGAACAGGGCCTGGTTTGCGATCCTCGGCGCCGGCATCACCCCTGACGTCGTCCTGCTCGACGGCAGCCACAACTGGCTGTCACCCGCCGTCCAGCCCTCCCTGTTCGATGAGGTCGTGGTGGATCCCGGGTGCGACGCGCCGGTCCATACGCTCGTCAAGGCCGACATGCAGTGCCTCAGCGTCGCTGCCGCGAGCGTCCTTGCCAAGGTCCAACGGGACCGCACCATGCAGTCGCTGCATCTTGAGTTCCCGGACTTCGGCTGGGACGTCAACAAGGGCTACGGCACCTCCGCCCACCGGGAGGCCATCCGGACCCGCGGCCCCAGCCCCTATCACCGGGTGAGCTGGAACCTGCTGACCGAGTAGCGAAGCTGCTGTCCGGGCAGCGTGGTGCGCGGGTTTCCGCCGCATGGTGCAAGATGGAACCATGAGTGCCGAAGACCTTGAGAACTATGAGACCGACATGGAGCTCCAGCTCTACCGGGAGTACCGCGACGTCGTGGGTCTGTTCAGCTATGTGGTCGAGACCGAGCGGCGCTTCTACCTCGCCAACCACGTGGACCTGCAGGCGCGCAGCGCCGACGGTGAGGTGTATTTCGACCTCACGCTCCAGGATGCCTGGGTCTGGGATGTCTACCGTTCAGCGCGGTTCGTGAAGAGCGTCCGGGTCATCACGTTCAAGGACGTCAACGTCGAGGAACTGCCGCGCAACGAGGAACTCGCGCTGCCCAAGGACGTCGACCTCGGCAACTGAGGCTGTTGCTGCTATTTCTGGCTTCGACTGTTCCTCCACACGCGGTCTTTCCCCGATATTCTCCCGGCCTTTCCACATAGCCCAATAGCAGGCTGTTCCGCATGACCCGGCCCCCGCAGGCTGGATGCGGAGGTGGACATGAAAGCCAAGGACATGCTGGGCCGGCGCGGGGAAGAGCTCGCGGCCGAATACCTGGAATCACTGGGAATGCTGATCGTGGAGCGCAACTGGCGCTGCCCCGACGGCGAAATCGACATCGTCGCCCTGGACGGCGATGCCCTCGTGATTGCAGAGGTGAAAACGCGGCGCTCACTCGCCTACGGTCACCCGTTCGAAGCGGTGGGCCCGGACAAGCTCGCCCGCCTGCACCGCCTGGGTTCGGCCTGGTGCCGGGACCATGGGCTGCAGCTGCCCCTGCGCCGGGTGGACGTTATTGCCGTGCTGGACGACGGCGTTGGCGAACCAACCGTTGAGCACCTCAAGGAGGTGCTGTGATGGCCCTGGGGAGAGCCTATTCGGTGGCCCTCGTGGGCCTGAACGGTTACATCGTGGAGGTCGAGGCCGACATCGGCCAGACCCTGCCGGCATTCGTGCTTCTCGGCCTCCCCGATGCTTCCCTCAACGAAGCCAGGGACCGCATCCGCTCGGCGGCGCAGAACTCCGGCATTCCGCTGAGCCGGCGGAAGATCACCGCCAACCTTATTCCGGCGTCGCTTCCCAAGCGCGGTTCCGGTTTCGACCTTGCCATCGCGATGTCGGTGCTGCGGGCAGCGGAGGATATCAGGCCAACGGGGCGCACCGTCTTCATCGCCGAACTGGGACTGGACGGCCGGCTCAGGCCTGTCCGCGGAATCCTTCCGGCCGTGATGTCCGCGGTGCAGGCGGGGTTCCACGACATTGTGGTTGCCCAGGCGAATGTCGCCGAGGCGGAGCTCGTCCCCGGCGCCAGGGTCCTGGGCTACCGGACCCTGGCGCAGCTGGTGTTCGATTTCGGGGCTGACCCGCAGGACCTTGTCCTTGACTTCGACCCGGAAGAGGATTCAGGCGGGACCGAGCCGGTGTCCGTGGACACGCCCGTCCCGGACATGTGTGACGTGTCCGGCCAGGCGGAAGCGCGCTGTGCCCTTGAGGTGGCCGCGGCCGGCGCCCACCATCTGCTGCTGATGGGCCCGCCGGGTCTATGTCCTTAACCATGTATGCGCGGAGCAAACGAGCGGTATCCGACTTGCCGTCAAACATGCGCGCGACACTCATCGGGGAAGCAGCGCCTGCCCGAACCCGGCCGAGTTGCTGCGGTGAGGAAGTTTGTAGCGGGGGTTGACGGCGGAGAGCCAGTGTGGAAGGTCGTGTTCGCGGGCCATGGGCAGGCTGGTCCGCCCCAGCCCGCCCGATGAGAGCCCAGCAGGGCTACTGCTCGGGAGAGCACCGTGAATGGAACGGGAAGCACTAACAGTGCACCACCAACATCAAAGGCCAGACGATTGGCCACGCTGTCTAAGGGGCGTATTAGCGCGCCCTCCGCGTTTCGTCAGGCCGCTGATCCGTCAGGTGAACCTATCCCCTTGAAGCCTAAGCGCGACCCACAGGCCGCATCGCCGGCAGATGTAGGAGTGTTCGGGTCCGAGGGCGTGCAGTCTTTTGCGGGGCATGGTTCGGCCGCAGCAGGAGCAGGTGTATTTGTCGTCCGCTTTCATTGTTCTTGACCGCTTCCCTCACGTGCCTCCGCGTTTCAGCAGCTGCAGCTTTGCAGGCCGTTCGCGGGTTTGCCGGTGGGCTGGGCGAGCAGCTGTTCGGCCATGGCGGAGGCGAGCCGGTAGGCCTCCTCGACGGGGATCACGGTGCCGTCGGGGTGCTTCTCCAGCCACGGCATGGCTTCTTCCGGTGAGGCGAAGAAGTGGACCTGGTTGCAGAAGGACGAACGGACAGAGCCGATGTTCTCCGGGTTGACCAGTGAGACCACGGCGGTGGCAGGCTCAACGCTGGTGACACCGAAACTGTCGACACTCACCCGAACGGGATTACCGGTGGATTTGTAGGTCGATTCGATCTGTGCCGGAGCGCCAAGGAGGGTGGGGAAGATCAGGGTGTCCAGTGCGCACCAGGTGTAGAGCTGTTCGCCGTCCACTTCGAAGTGGTGCTGGGTGGGGCGCTGGGTGAGTCCCTGTCCGACGATCCGGCCTGAGCCGTCGTATTCGGTGTCCGCCATGGCATGCAGGGCGGTGCGGATTTCCTCGATGGTTCGGTCTGTGGCCGCCGCAAGAGTGGCCGTGTCGACGGGCTCGCCTTGAGCGAGGAGTTTCAGCAGCGGAAGCCACAGCCAGGGTTCCATGCCGGTTTCGGATGAGGCGAGGCGCCCGGTGACCTGGTTGACGTCGTTCGTCATTGTCGTTCCTTTGAGTGTCAGTGGCGGTGGGGTAGCTGAAGGGGTCAGGAGGCACAGCAGGAAAGTTTGGAGACGTCGGTGCTGAATGACTGGGCCGCGATTTTGATGCCTTCGGCCATGGTCAGATAGGGGCTCCAGAGGTTCGCCACCTGTTCGACGGTCATTCCGGCTTCAAGGATGTAGACGCCGGCCCCGGCCAGGTTCCCGGCTTCCTTGCCGACCGCGGTGATTCCCACGATCTTTCCGGAGGCGTGGTCGGCGACTATTTTGATGAAACCGCGGGTGTCGCGGTCCACGAGAGCGCGGGGAACGTATTCCAGCGGCAGGACCCGGCATTCGCAGCGGATACCGGCGTCCAGGGCTTCCTTGTCGGTCATGCCGACAGCCGCCAGCGCCGGGCTGGTGAACGTGACACGCGGCAGGTGCCGGTAGTCCACTTCGCTCCCGGCGTCGTTGAAGGCGTTTTCCACCATGATGGATCCATGGGCGGCGGCGACGTAGACGAATTCGCGGTGCCCGGTCACGTCTCCAGCGGCCCAGATCCGAGGGTTGGAGCTGACGAGCGTGTTCTGGACCAGGACCTCGCCGCGGTCTCCGGTTTTGACCCCGACAGTGTCCAGGTTCAGGCCCTCGGTGACGGCGCGGCGGCCGGTGGCGACCAGCAGTTTCGTTGCCCGAAATTCCTCCTGGCCTCCGTCGATGGTGGCTGTGGCGATCACTTCTTCCGCGCCGGGGTCCGTGCGGACGGAGGTCACGGCCGCGCGCCGGACTACGCGGATGCCCTCGTCGGAGAAGACTCCCATTAGGGCACGGGAGGCTTCGGGTTCCTCTGCGGAAGCGAGGCGGGTACGGACCAGCATGGTCACCTTGGATCCGAGTCGGGCGAAGAGTTGTGCCTGTTCCAGGGCGACGTAGCCGCCGCCGAAGACGAGCAGGGACTCGGGCACTTCCTCCAGTTCCATGGCGGTGGTGGAGGTCAGGTAGTCCGCGTCCTGCAGGCCCTCTACCGGCGGCGCCCAGGGGCTCGATCCGGTGGCGACGAGGTAGTGGGCGGCGCGGACCTCGCTGCGGGCACCGTCGGGGCCAGTGACTTCCAGGACCGGTTCCTCGGGGGTGCCGGCGAACGCGGCGGTGCCTTCCCGCAGTTCCCAGCCGTACTCCCCGACCAGGTCCAGGTATTTGTCCGAGCGCATGGTCTGGACCAGGGACCGTTTGCCGTTGATGAGTTCCCTCATGTCCACGGGCCCGGCCGAGGTGCTGATGCCGGGGAATCTGGCGTGCGCCTCGAGCGCCACGTGGCGGGCTTCGGCGACGGCCAGCAGGGCCTTGGAGGGGATGCATCCGGTGTTCACGCAGGTTCCGCCGACGGTGGAACGTTCGATCATCAGGACGCGCTTGCCGAGGTTGGTGGCCCGGATGGCGGCGGCGAAGGCGCCGCCTCCGGAGCCGATAACGGCCAGATCAAAGTCCGTTGCTGCATCAGGCATGGATCCTCCATTGAGTCTTCAGTGAGTGCGCCCGGCAGGCGCATCGTCCTTAGGGTTAGGATGTTGGTTTCAGTCTGCACCTTCCCCTAAGCTGGAAGGTCAAGAGCCCATGGCACCCCCAAAGCCTTCCCTGAAAAGTGGAGGGTTACTGGAGGGCTTTCCAGCGACCTGAAGGAAGGATTCACAATGCGCATCGGTGAAGCTGCAGCCGCCGCGGGCCTGACGACCAAGACGATCAGGTTCTATGAGGGCCGTGGTCTGCTCCCGCCCGCTGAACGCGCGGCCAACGGCTACCGGGACTACGCCCACGACACCGTCAGCCGCCTTGAATTCATTCGCCGCAGCCAGGTGGCCGGGCTGACCCTGGCGCAAATCCAGGACATCCTGAGGATCCGGGACGCCGGCTCCACGCCGTGCTTCCATGTCCGGGACGTGCTGGCACGGCAACTGACGGACCTGGATCGCCAGATCACCGAGATCACAGCCCTTCGGGCCACCGTTGCGCAATACCATGCAGCCGCCGAGTCGGCGGATCCGGAATCCTGCGATCCGGAACGGATTTGCAGTTACCTCTGAGCGGCTGGTCCTCCGCAGGAAGCCTGGCCTAGGATGAGCACGGTGACGAGCCGGAACCTCATCGCATAGAGGGGCTGTCGCCGCCGGAAGACCGTTTCACCGCCAAGGATGTGGACAGTTGTTGGAATCCGACAAACTGTGATGGTTGCGTAGACCAAGTGAGGCGGGCTAATGCCGCCGCATGGTCTCCTGTTGTCGTTCACGGCGTTTACGTCCGTATCTATTTTCCCGATGTTGACGCCATTCTCTCGGCTAGGCACGAGCGCCAGGTCCAGGCCCACCTGGAACAACTGGCCCAGGTCCGGCACAGCGCCGACAGCCCTGAGCGGCAGCTCGAAGCCGTGCTGCAGACATATGCCATGATTTCCTACTCACGCCATGCAGGGGCAGAGGCAGCGCGGCTGCACCAGAGCCAACATGTGAGCCAGGCCCAGAAGCATCTCAACGAATTCCTCACGGAGCTGCTGCGCGACGGCGCTGAGGAAGGGGTTTTCGGCGACGATGTCGCCCCCGACGAGCTCGCCGGCTACTGTCTGCACGCCTTGGGGCGGCGGCCGTGCTGACGTCCCGCGAAGCCGCCCAGCGGCTGGTCAAAGTCACGATCAGCGGATTGCAACCACCGGCGGGGACATCGCATCCGGGACTGCAGGGGAGAGCAGCTGGCAGGTAGCGCCCGGCCGGCAGCCGGCAACGGCGGTCCGGCCGTCTTTACCTGGTGTCTCACCCCATCGCAGTCAGGAGCGCGGCGCAAAATGTGCTGCCACTGGATGCCACTGCCGGTGCCGAAGAAGCTCCGGTTGAGCAGCAGCTGCACCCGGCAGCGGAAGAAACAAGGGGAAACCCGGCTCTGTCTTTTTGAGGAAGAATCGAGGGTGTGCTGGGGGTGAATGGCCGTGCAAGCGGGTCCGGCCACACCAGCCCGGACTTCCATGTCACGACAACCCAAGAAAACGCATCCTTTACCCCGGCTGGGTATAAAGAGCAATCGCGCATCCCGTGCCACGGCGGACACGCCGTTACCGGAATGTGACAAACATTGCTGGTCTGAAGTACGGTCTAAGTTGTGCCGGATTCTCCTTGAGGCAGGCACTCCCGAACGGATTGCCTAACTCTGCCGCTGCCCGGGATCCGTTCGCTTTTCGTCCGGCAGAGACGGGGAAACCCATTATTGGTCTGCTTCTGGCAGGTCTTAGAGTGTCCGGCCAAGCCCCACTTCCAAGGAAATGAGATATGACGCTCAATTCTGCCCTGCTGAGCAGCACGCGCGGCGCCACGCCGCACCAACCTCCGGTATCGGCGCTACGGCTGCCTGCTGCCCGAAAACGAAAGACTCACCAGAAATGACCGTTCAGAACGACCTCAGCCGCGAAGACGTTGCCTCCTATGAGGCAGAGCTCGCGAAACGGACTCCCTCGCTCTACTCGCGCTACATCGGCGCGATGCTCTACTTCATTGGCGCGGCCCTTATCGCCGGCGCCGTCGTGCACTATCCGGTCAACCCGGGCCTGTACACGATCATCTGCGTCGTCGGTGCGTTCGTGTTCCTCCTCGGCACCATCGTCAACGAGTTCGTGCTCGTCGATGAGCGCCCGCGGCTGAGCCGGGCCATCTCGCTCGTCGCGTTCTCGCTCCTGCTCTCCTTCGGCGTCGGCCTGGTCGGCGGCGGCATCCAGCACTTCGAACAGTTCCCCGAGCGCAGCGCCTGGATGACTCCGATCGGCCTGCTGATGTCGTACGTCGCGTTCATCGCCAAGGACGCCAAGGGCGGCCTGCGCCACCTGGTCAGCCCGTTTGCCGCAGGTGTCGTGTTGGTCGCCGTGTTGACGTGGTTCGGCATGTCCGCCCTCGCAAGCACCCTCGACTCCGAGAGCCACAGCCACGACTCCACGACGGCACCGTCGCAGGCACCCGCGGAGGCTCCGACCAGCGAAGACCGCACCAGCGACAAGCCGACGGACGCCCCCGCAGCGCCCGCACCCGACACCCACACGTCGCACAGCCACTAACCCGAGCCCGGCATGCTCAATCGTACATTCGTGCGCTCCTATTCCGGGTAGGGGTCTGTCCCGGCAATGTGGGATGGGCCGGTCCCGCGGTGGCGTAAAGGGAGTTGAGTTGGCGGTAGAGGATTCGGGCGATGTAGCGCTTGAGGGATCTGCGGATTTCGCGGTAGCTACGGCCTTCTTGGGTGCGTTTGGCGACGTGGTCCCGGGTTCCGGGGTCATGAGTCATCCGGGTCATGGTGATGGTGTGCAAGGCTCGGTTGAGGCGCCGATCACCACCCCGGTTGAGCCTGTGCCGAACAGTGTTACCGCTTGAGGGTGGCAAGGGATTCACCCCTGCCAGTGAGGCGAAGGCAGCTTCGCTGCGAACCCCTTCCTGGATGCAACCAAGCTGTCAGGACAGTAGCGACCGTGACAGCCCCGACGCCCACCATCTCCAACAGCGGTGCCGCGGGGCTTTGCTGGGTCAGCTCTGTCATGCGCTTCTGGTTCGCAGTCAGCTGGGTGGTCACTTCAAGAACGCGGCGCGCCAACCGAACTGCTTCCTCGCGCGCGATCGATAGTTCGATCTGCTCCTGTCGTTCCCGCCATCTGGTAATCGTGGCGATCTGGGCGGGAACCAGAGGTTTACGAGCGTCGATTCCAAGATCATGTGCCCGGAGTAAGGCGATGAGTGCATTGACATTCACTGTCCGTTCCCGGGTCAACTGATCCCGTGTGCTCAGGATTCTGAGTCCGGCACGAGTTCCTTCATCCCGGCGCGGAGCTCGGAGCTGGGACTCCTCTAAGCCGATGACAGCGGTTCCGATGGCGGCGGCGTCCAGCGGGTCAGATTTGCCGATCGCCCGGCGCCCTCGGGCGTTCATCCGTGGAGCTTCGGCCACGTCGTAGCCGGCGTCGCTTACTGCCCTGGCCAGACGTGCACCATAAGAGCCGATACCCTCAACGGCCCATAGACAGGCCATATCGCCGTCTGTCCGTCGGCCTACCCAGGCAAGTGCGCGGGAAATTCCTGCCGAGGTGGTCGGGAACTGCTCGCACGCGACCTGTCGCTTGGTACTGGCCTCGATGACGGCGTAAGTGTGTGTGCGGGCGTCCTTCCGTTCGAACGGGCAAGACTGGTCGCATCACGACCGGCACTGGACCTGGGAAGAGTCACTTCGAGGCAATACTGTGATGAGCCACAACCGCAGGGGCTGGGCAAGCTTCTAATCAAGCCACCGACGTGGGACAGGTCAACGCCGGCCGCTCCATCCAGCGCGGACCGGTCGGGGGAAATGCACCCTCCAGGGGCCATTGTTTGTTCGAGTCACGCGCCAGATAGAACGACCGGCATCAACACTGCCAGCCCTATAGGCAGCACCCGGCATTCCAGGGCCTCGCCCATGAAGCCATGGGGCCATGGGGCCGTAAGGCTGTCACGTCACGACCGGTTGTTCAAGGAACGAGAGCAGAGTAGACCTGTTTCAGGGACCCTTCTTGAGGAGCATCTCCATGGCCATGCCTGTGTCTCGCCGTAACTTCTTCGTGGGTGCCGGCGTAGGTGCCGCCGCCCTGGGCTTCGTGTTCGTGGGCGCCGGCAGCCTCGCCCCGTTCGTTCGTCCGTCCAATACAGCCACCCGCAATGCGGTCGGCTACGGCACCCTGGTTTCGGACCCCGACGGCATCCTCGCGCTGCCGGAAGGTTTCTCCTACAGGCTGCTTGCCCGTTCCGGCGAGACGGCAACGGCCGAAGGCGTCCACCCATCAGATCCTGACGGCATCGGTGTGTTTGACGGTCCCAAAGGGGGGTCTGTGCTGATCTGCAACCACGAAAACAACGGAGAGGAGCCCTTTCCCGTTCCCGTGGTGGAGGGACTCACGTACGATCCCGGGGCCAAGGGCGGCACCTCCACTCTGATCGTTGATGCAGAGGGCAACCTCGTGCGGCAGTACACCTCCGTGGCCGGCACCAACAACAACTGCGCCGGTGGCGTCTCTCCGTGGGGCACGTGGCTGACGTGCGAGGAGACCGAAGACCGGGCCGGGTCCGGGACCAACACCAAGGACCATGGTTACGTTTTTGAGGTGGACCCCGCCAGCCGCGAGGCCAACATCGACCGTTCCCCGGTCCCGTTGAAATTCCTCGGCCGCTACTCCCACGAAGCCGTCGCGATCGACCCTGCCACCACCCAGATCTACCTCACTGAGGACGCCGGCAACCCCAGCGGCCTGTACCTGCGCTGGACCCCGCCCTCAGGCTTCACTCCGGGCAAGGGCGCGCTGCACGAACTGGCCGTGTCCGCTGGCGGCGACACCGCGGGGCAGCTGCACGCCATGAAGTGCTCGCTCGGATCCACGCATATCAGGGACCTGTCCGAAGCCACCGAAGTCGGCACGCGTTACAACGTTGAATGGATCGACGTTCCGGACCGTGACGCCCGCACCATCTCGGTGCGGAAGCAGTTCAGGAACCACGAGATCACCCGCGCCCGCAAGCTCGAAGGACAGTGGTGGGGCGACGACGGTGCTTACTTCGTCTCCAGCTTCGCCCGCATCATCCAGGGCAGCGCCAATAGCCACGACGGGCAGGTCTGGTTCTACGACCCCGCCACTCAGAGCATCGCCCTCAAGACCATCTTCGGGGTCAACCCCAACCCGAATGCGGAAAGCGGCCACTTTGATGGCCCCGACAACATCACGGTGGCACCCCAGGGCGGCCTGATCCTCGCGGAGGACGGCGACGGCGTCTCGCATCTGGTGGGCGTGACCAGCCAGGGCAGGTCTTACCCGCTGGCCCGCAACGAAGCCAACGACTCTGAGTTCTGCGGACCGGCTTTCAGCAAGGACGGCAAGTGGCTCTTCGCCAACATTCAGTCCCCAGGTTTCACGCTCGCGATCACCGGTCCCTGGACCCGTCCATCCAACGACCCTGTGTAGGACAGGGTTAAGGACACTACCGGTCTACCCAGACGGAGTCTTTGGATTCCGGCCATTCTTAACCCCGCGGCGGTGGTGAATTCATACAGACTGCGACCATCGAGCATCTTTCCGATCGTAAGGGCTTCAACGAGGACTTCCTGGGCCAACGTGTGCCCTTTGCCGAGGCTGGCCGGCGAAAAGACAGTCCTGCTGCCGTACACGCACTTCTCGGGGCTGATGCGACTGGACAAGCGCCTCGCCGCCGTGACCGGGCTGGGGATCGACGGCAGCAAACTGATGGACATGAGTCTCGGGCATCGACACAAGGAACTAGGCAAGGGAGGGAGACCTTGCATAGGTTCGACGCACCCCTATTCAAAAACTATATCTGGCCAAACTTGCGGGGTGGGTCTCGCAGCCCTACCGAGACGTAGGCCTAAGCAAAGCGGCTGTCCAGAGGGGGCTTTCGCCACCCATCCCGGACTTGAGTGTGAATGCGTACTATGGCAGGCGGATCCGCGGACCACACGGCGTTACGACCGGTCACGGCACAAGCTGGCGAAGCCGGCCGGCTACGACGTTGCACGGGCGCTGGCGTAGCGTTCCCGGAGATGTCTCCTGACACGTCCCCGGCCAGGAAAATGTCAGAGGTGGATCAGGTCTGCCACGCATAGGATGGTCCGGTGTCCGATGAACCCACACCGCGCCGCTTCCTGACCGTCGAGCAGGCAGCCGAAGAGCTCAACGTGAAGTCGAGCCTCATCCGGGCACTCATCAAGACCGGGGAGCTACGCGCCATCCAGATCGGCGGGAGAGGCATGTGGCGCATCGGGCGCCAGGACGTCGAGGACTACGTCAGCGAAGCCTACCGGCGCACAGCCGAACGCATCGCCGCCGGTGAGCTCATGGACGAGAGGGAGCCCGACGCTGAGTAGCCGTTCCCTGGTGGGGCCTGACGGTCCAGATAACAAGCTGGGGTGCGTTTGGGTATGGGCTGGTTGTGGACTGTGCCCCGGTTCCCCAAAAGGGACGCTCGAACGGAGCGCTATCCCAATGCACACCTAGAGTGGACCATGGGGGAAGCGACGAGCGTGCGACTGTCCAAGTGGGCACCAGCCAGCGGCAGGAGGACTGTACTCGCGTGGGCAGAGGTTGCGATGATCCTGGTCCTCGGATGGGGCGCATATACCGGCACGCTCCGACCGATCGCCGAATTCGGTGGCTGGCCCGGGATTGCCTGGGATGGCGAAGAGCGGCCGGCGTCCTGCCCCCCTACGCCTGGGTGGCGGAAGTTCGAAATGGCTATCACCCTCGCTCAGCTGGTCGCCATTCCCGTCCTCGTCTTCAAAGGATCCAGATCAGCCTGGCGTGCCTGGTTCGACCGCAGCTGGATGCTTTGGCTCTCCGCCGTGCTGCTGACCTGCATCGCAGTGGCACCACTAAGCAATCCGCACCTCAGCTACCTCCCGTAGCCTCAGACCATCCAGCGGCAGCATACGGCTGGGCTTGTCCCCACGACTTTCGTTGAAAGCGCGCTAACCCCGATACACGGTGGGCAGGCGGCGTGTCGGGGCTGTGGTCGCGTCAGAGTTGGTCGCAGAGGAGCTCCGGTTAGTGCACGGCCATGCTCGGGTCCAGCTGCTCGATGCCCTCCGGGGTCACCAGGACAACGCGGGCCGTGCGGATGTCGTAGAACAGCCCGGTGGCCTGTACCTGTCCGGAAGCCAGGGCGGGACCGGTGACCGGGTGTTCTTCCAGCTTTTTGAGTTGGACGGCGACGTTGACCATGCTGAGTTGGTCGAGGTGGCTGTAGCCTTCGGCTGCGGCGGCCACGGCCACGGGGTGACCGGCCATGAGTTCGCGGTAGCTCGGCCGGGCGTGTTCCAACCAGGCATCGAAGCCCGCTCCCAGTGCGGCATTCGAAGCACCCTGGGAATCAGCCAGCACGGCCTTCATGGCGCCGCAGTTGGAGTGGCCGCAGACCACGATCGAGTCCACGGACAGGCCCTTGACCGCGAAGGACAGCGTCGAATCAATCGAGGCATCGTGGCCGTCGCTGCACACGACGTTGCCGATGTTCCGGAGCGTCAGCAGGTCGCCGGGGCCGCTGCTGGTGATAAGGTTCGGGTTGACCCGGGAGTCGACGCAGGCGACGAACAGTGTGTCCGGATTCTGTCCCTCGGTGAGATCCTGTACCAGCGGGCGCACCTTGTCGGCGTGCCGCCGGTGGTATTTGTCGATGCCCAGGAGGATTGATCGCAGCGGCAGCGGCCCGCCGTCGTCGTCCTCTGCTTGGTGGGCGCTGTCCAGAGGTGACGGCTGCCAGGATGTGCGGGGTGGCAGCGGGAATTCGCGGGGGTCCTGGCGCTGGGGCGTGTTGTCCGCGGCGTCGCGGAAGGCCGTGGTGCCGTGCTCCTCGAGAGTCACGGTCCCGCCCGTGTTCCGGTGCTGCGTCTGCCAGGCAAGCAGGGCCTCGCGGAAGGCGTGATCGAGGTAGTCGGCGTTGAGTTCGACGACGACGTCCTGGCCTTCGGGCACGGAATGGAGGACACGGTTGAGCCGCGGCAGGGCGAAGAAGCTGCAGGAACCGGCGATGGTGACGCGCCACGGAAGCGAATCAGCCGACGGCGCCTGTGCGTGGATCTGTGCCCGGAGCACGCGCCACAAAACGCACAGGGCAGCGAGCGCGAGGCCAATGATGACGCCTTCGAGCAGGTTAAGGACCACGACGCAGGCCAGGGTGACCATGTAGACGAGGAGGTCACCGGTGCGCAAGCTCGTCCTGATGTCGGCGACTTTGATGAGCTTTGCGCCGATGACCACCAGCAGCCCCGCCAGCACTGACAGCGGAATCAGCTGGATGAGGCCGGCGAACAGGGCGGAGAACACCAGGACCCAGACGCCGTGGAGGACGGCGGACGCGCGGCTTGCGGCTCCGGCTTCAACGTTGGTGGCGCTGCGGACGATCACACCCGTCACCGGCAGACCGCCGAGCATGCCGGAGACCATGTTCGCCGCACCTTGGCCGACGAGCTCGCGGTTGAGCTGTGTGCGCGGGCCGGTGTGCATCTTGTCCACGGCCACAGCGGACAGCAGCGATTCAATGCTCGCGATCAACGCGACCGTGATGACTGCCATTGCAGCACCGCGCCAGTTGCCGTCGGGCAGGCTGGGCAGCGCGAGGGCGTCGAACAGGGAACCGCTGAAGCTGATGCGCTCTACGCCAGGCGCTACCGCCACGGACAGTGCGGTGACCGCGACGACGGCAGCAAGCGGGCCCGGAATCTTCCGCACCGCACCCGGGACGTACTTCCAGCCAAGAAGAAAGGCCACGACAGCCAGGCCGAGCAGGGCGGAATGCAGCTCCACGTTGGTGATGGCCGCTGGAAGGGCAGCGAGATTTTCAACCGCGGACCCGGCTGCGTTGCCGCCCAGCAGAACGTGCACCTGCTGAAGGATGATCGTGATGCCGATGCCGGCGAGCATGGCCTTGACCACCACCGGCGACACTGCCAGCGCGGCCCGCCCTACGCGGCTGACCCCCAGAAGTAGCTGCATGACGCCGGCAGCAGCGGTGATCGCGCACGTCACCTGCCAGCCGAACTCGTCCACCAGACCGGCAACGACGACGGTCAGGCCGGCCGCCGGGCCGCTCACCTGCAGTGCGGAGCCGCCCAAGCTGCCCGCGACGATGCCTCCGACGGCTGCCGCGATAAGGCCGGCCATGACTGGAGCTCCCGACGCGGCGGCGATGCCCAGTGAGAGCGGGAGGGCGACAAGGAAGACGACGAGTGAAGCAGGAAGATCCGCGCCGAGGGAGCTGAGGAAACTTGGTTTCTTGATTCTCTGGGGCTTTCGGCCCGGCGGGCTGTGGGCGTCGTTGGGGACGGTGGCGGAACCAGATGAATGCGGCACGGAATCTCCTTGGCTCGGGAACGCTGACCCCTCTAGCGTAGGAAGGATGTCATGTACGGTGACAAGAGGATGTGACAAGCGTGACAAAAGCGTCGAGTAGGGGCCGTCATGTGGCGACCTAAGGGAACTTTCGCGGGGGCAGTGCGCGTTGGGAGACCTCGCACTCCGACTCGACACGCAGGGCAGACCGTCGCATTTGTCGGCGACGGTGCTTGGACAACGGGATTAAGAATCTCGCAGTCTCACCGTTTGTGAAATCACAGCTCTTCGGCCACAGGAAGCACCGGATCTCTGGACGTGGGGGAGTGCTTGTACGGGCGCTATCCCTGGATTCTGACTATCCAGCCGACAAGCTCTCCGTGATGTGCGCGCGGCTTCTGCAGGCTGATCACAGTGTGCTGCTTGGCGTCCCCAGCTTCTGTCAACCGCGCTTCAGGTTCCGCTGAATCCTCCGACGGGTGGTACCGCACGGAGATCTGATGATTCGCGCCACGCGACCGGAAAGAAGAGTCCAAGCCGAAGGGTCGGAGAGGTTGCGCACTGCGTCGGCGGAGGTGTCGAGCTGCAAAGGCACCGTTCGACGGCCCGCGAACAAGCCCGCCACCCAGTCCTGATTCATCGGCACCGAGCCCAGTCGATGGGTTGATCGAGTGCGACGTCCAAGCCGTCCTCGGCCACTTGCCATTGGGTCAACCACACGTCAGTTTCGTGCGGACCCCTAGCCGGCACGATGTCCTCTGCATCGACCACTTCGGGTTCCTTTCCCCTGACCGGCTCGTAGGAGAAGGCGAAATGCCCGTGATCACTCGAGGCGCAGGAATCGACGCGTCTGCTCCGCATACTCGTCGCCGAACATCGCGCGCTGCTTGGACCCGTCATGGAACCAGACTAGGGAACCCATTGCCGGGTCGCGAATGTCGCTTAGGGAAGCCAGCCAATCTGGTCTTGAGCGGACGCCGAAAGCCGGGACCGATCAGAGCCGCTGGGTTCGGCGGGGATACCTCCCCCCTGCCGAGTCTGGCGGCATTTGGGTTGATGCCGGCGGCGTCCTAAGACTCCGGCAATAAGACAATAAAACGTGCAGGCAGATAAGTGTCAGCCCAAGCGAATCGGTCACTGTCTCTCAGGTGTCAACCACCCGGTAGGGATCAAACCGCTCTTGGGGCACGACGGCGGCAGGTGCTGTTGCCCCTGCCGCCGTTTAATCTCGATTTGGCTCTTAGGCGTTTACCCGTACGAAGGTGGATCCTCCGAGCCAGGATGCCGGATGCACGATAGTTTCGTTGACGCCGTTCATGCCGCTGCTGATGGCCTGCCCGCCGCCGATGTAGATCCCGACATGTCCTGCGCGGATGATCAGGTCACCGGGCTGGGGGGTGGAAACCGGGGTCCCGTACTGGTGGAACTGCAGGGGCGCGAGGTCGCCCACCGACTTGCCGACGGACCGCAGGGCTTGCTCCACAAGGATGGTGCAGTCCTGGGTTGCTCCGAGCTGGGCCCGGGCCGAGGCCACGAGAGCGGCGCCCACCCCGCTGGCCGGAGCTGTAGAGGCGGCTGCTGCCGGTGCGGGCGATGAGGCCGGCTTGATGGATGCGGATGCAGTGTAGATGCCCATGCCGGCCGGCTTGGGTGCTGAGGGCACCGTCGGGGTCGCCTGAGGGGCAGCCGGGGGTGCCTGGGGCGCTTGGGTAGCCTGTCCGGCGCCGGGGATCCGAATCTGGTCACCGGGGTAGATCACGGAGGAAATAGACAGCCCGTTCGCTGACAGGACTGCGTTCAGGTCAACACCGTGGCGTGCCGAAATCGCCCCGAGGGTATCGCCCGATACAACGGTGTGCGTGGCGCCAACAGACGCAGCGGCTGCCTGGCCCTGCCCGGTCTGGGTCTGGGCGGTTGATGCAGTGCTTGTGCTGCCCGAGCCCTCCGGTGCGTAGGTGCCGGCTTGTGCCGGGGCGCCGATGCCAAATGCGAGGCCTGATGCTACGGCCGCGACAGCGGCGGGCCTGGCAATTGATGCAGCGTTGGACTTCAGGGAATGCGACAGTCCCTGCAAAGCGATGGACTGCGTCGGGGTGGCGCGGTGGCGCGCCGAAATGGACTTACGTGACATGGTATTTTGCCTCTCCCATGCCTGCGGGGTGAGCTGTCGGGTTCGGGTGGGAAGGTCACCCGGTCCATCTCCCCGTCGTTATACGGAGCGTCTGGACTTAACCCCAAGGCCTCGAATGATCACGGCCGGTAAAAAGGTGGTTCCCCCGTCCCCGCCATCGGAAATTGCGAACGGATCCCGGTCAGCGGCAGGGCTCGGCATTCTGCCCGGGAATGCCCCGATTAAACCAAGGCACCGATAGAGGCTACCCCACATGCCGGTGAAAAGTCACATTTAGGTAACGGTCCGCGTCGTTCGGCGACTTCACCTCATCAAGGGCTTCAGCGCGGGGGTCGCGGAGGCATGCATTACTGTCAGGGCCAGCAAGCCGGCATAGGCAATGTGCCTCGTGTTTCGGTGAAGGCAGGGGAGCTGCTGTCGTTGGTGCGCATTCGGCCGTACCTGTTGATTCCCGCGGGGCGTAGGAAGGCAAGGTGGTCAATCGCAGATTATCGAAGGGCCGCAGGTTACCGGCCCTCCGCGGGGGAGGATCGGCTCTGCCGAATCGCAGGCTGTTACGACACGGTCTGCTTGCGCTGCTCCAGTCGTTTTCGCTGGCCGTACCGGGTCATGCCCCGGGGCTTGTAGATGGCCAGGACAGTTGTCAGAAGCAGCACCACTAGGCCCCCGCCGGTGTGCAGCAGGGCAGAGGGAGAGTCCATGCCGGACATCGCCGGATCTTGTGCGATGCCTGCGACTGTGCTGATCGTCTGGACGTACAGCACCAGCACAACCGTCGCGATGAGGGTGAGGACGAGCTTGAAGAGCACCCAGTAGTGCCGGAACAGTCCCCAGACGGTTCCCACCGCCAGAACGAGGCCGGTCAGCAGGGACGCGAAGGCCAGCGGAACGAGGAGGGACCACACGGCCGCCTGCAGGGCCAACCAGAGGACGCGTCCCAACTGGGCGTCAGAGCTGGCCAGGACTGCAATGTCGAGGACGACGAAGACTGCAACCGCTCCGGCCCAGCCCACTGATGACATGACATGCAGGGTCAGCAGCACTTTCCGGGTCGCGGATGTCAGAATCATCGGAGGCTCACATCTGGCCGCCGTCGCGGTGGATCGCGGGCGGGTCAGGCTGGCTTTGCGCAGCAGCGGGGTGTGAGATGCGTGCGCCGATGCCGAATCCGTGTCTGGCGGGGCCGTGCTGACCCCCGGTGAGCAGCATGGCGGCAACGACGACAAGGATCAGGATGCCCGCAACGATCGCGGAGACCTTGACCCAGCGGGGCGGGCCGGTCAGAGTCTCCCTGGCGCGTTCGGCGCCGCTGTCCGGACGGTTTCGCTCGCTGGTCATGTCATTTCTCCTGCACAGTCATTTGCGTGGCGGCGGCTTCTTATAAGACAGTATGTCTCGCCTCCGGCGATGTGTCCAAGATGCGACGAAGCGTATAATTCAGGAATGCCGAAACTCTGGAATGAGACCATCGAGACCCATCGGAGCGCGGTCCGGGCCGCCATCCTGGACACCACAGCTGCTTTGGTGGGGGAGCATGGGCTGGCTTCGGTGACGATGTCGCAGATCGCCCAGTCTGCCGGGATCGGGCGGGCGACCCTGTACAAGTATTTTCCGGATGTGGATGCCATTCTGTCCGCTTGGCATGAGCGCCAGGTCCGGGCCCATTTGGAACAACTGGCCCAGGTCCGGCACAGCGCCGACAAGCCTGAGCGGCAACTCGAAGCCGTGCTGCAGACCTACGCCATGATTGCCCGCTCACGCCACGGCGGGGCAGAGGCGGCGCGGCTGCACCAGAGCCAGCACGTGAGCCACGCCCAGCAGCACCTCAACGAATTCCTCACGGACCTGCTGCGCGAGGGCGCAGAGGCAGGGGTCTTCCGTGACGATGTCGCCCCCGACGAGCTCGCCGGTTACTGCCTGCACGCGTTGGAGGCGGCAGCCGGGCTGACGTCCCGCGAAGCCGCCCACCGGCTCGTTAGAGTCACGATGAGCGGACTGCAACCACCAGCGGGAGCACAGCATCCCAGGACCTGAGGAGGGAGCAGGTAGAGCGCCGAGCCGGCGGCGGCCCGGCCGTTGTGTCCTGTCGTCTCACCCCATTGCAGTCAGGAGCGCCGCACAGGCGTCTTCGCAGCGGCGGCAGGCTTCGGCGCAGATCCTGCAGTGTTCGTGCATGCCGGAGTGCTGCTCGCACTCTTCGGCGCAGGCGGCGCAGGCGGCCCGGCAGGCTTCAAGCACCGCACGGGTAATGTCTGTATTGGTGGCGGTTTGGCGGGTCAGGATGTTGCCGGTGGCGGCGCAAATGTCGGCGCAGTCCAGATCGATGCGGATACAGGCAGCGAGGTCGGCGACCATCTTTTCGCCAAGGCAGGCGTCAGCGCACGCCGTACAGGCCTGCGCGCATTCAAGGCAGGCGGCGATGCACGCGGCCAGCGTGTCCTTCCCGCCCGTACCGGCACCTCGGGGATGGGATTCAAGCATCGCGCTGATGTGGTGGGTCATTATGCGGCTCCTGTCACTGGGGGCGGCCGGCCAGCCCGGCCGTCACGCCCCACCCTAGACCCGCCGCGCTCACAACGTCAGCCCCTGCCGCCGGCACCAACAGGCGACCGGCGTACTAGCGAAGGATCAACTTGGCCAGCACGATGAAGAGTCCCGGCAGGAAGAGCACCAGGCGAAGGAACGCTCCGACGGATTCCGCGGCCCGGACCTGCTCCGGCTCGGCCGGCACCGGGGCGTCGTACAGTGCTGCTGCCATCCGAAGCTGGTAGCTCAGGACCTCCTGGCGGAAGATGAACCACACGACGGCGAGGACCATTAGGGCAAAGCCGAGCTCCACGGTGATGCCGGAACCCGCGGAGGGCGAGGTGCCGATTCCGTAGACCACGGCGACATCAAGACCGGCCGCGGCCACGGCCACGCAGCCTGCAAGCCCCCAGCGATGGCGGACACCACTGGCTGTTGCCTGGTCCTGCTGGTTCGCCCCGGCGCGAGGCCGGTCGGCCGCGGTCCGGCTCCCGCCTCGGGTCAGGGCAAGCCCCGCTGCGATGGCGACAGCAACAATGGCTACGCCGAACAGGAGCAGGAACGGGTCACGCATGGTCAGATCCTCCTCTCCAGGCTGCCCAGGCTGCCCTGGCTGCCGGGCAATGGACGACTTCCTGGGTGAGCGCAGCCCCGGATCTTCGCCGTCAGTGCCATGCGGCGCGCCCATGCTCGTAGACCTCGCGGCTGCGCAGCGCTGCCTGCCGGGAGACTTCGGCGAGGCGGATCCGCCCCGCAGCCCGGTACAGGTCACTGGCCCAGTCGAACTCGGCGGCAGCGTCCCGGTACCGCGCTTCGTCGAAAAGGCGTCTGGCGATGTGGTGGCGGACCAGTGCCTCTCTGGTGCCCGTGGCGGCCAGCCGCAGGGCTTCCTCCTGCAGTCGAGTGGCGTCTGCCCACCGGTACCGGCGTTGATAGGCATGGGCGAGGACCAGCAGCGGCTTAAAGCGGTCCCCGGAGCTCTCCAGCAGCCTGTGGCCCTCATCCAGGGCCTCCTCGTGCCGGTCCAGCAGCGACAGAATCCAAACACGCTCCAGCGTTGGACAGTCCCCGAGCCGGGCTTCCACAGCGTCACGGTCCAGGATGACATCGCGCAACGTGGCGGGATCTGTGCGCCAAATATCGCCGCCCGCAGTCACTACACCATGCCTCCGGTCCCGGGAGCGGCCGGACTCAGAGCTGTCCGGTGCCACATCATCCGTCAGCCCCTCCAGTGCACGGAGCACCGGGTTCCGGTGCGTTCGGCGACTGGACATAGGCGTTGATGAAGGCCGGGATGCGGGAATCATCGGTGTTCTGCAGGGTCAGCTGTGCGCCCCATGCCGTGGCGGTGACGGGAGCTGCCTGGTCCTTGACCGGGCTGAGGAGAACATAGGGCTTATCTTTGGCGAGGGCAGTGAGCTCATTGATTCCAGCCGGAGTGAGGCTGGAGTTGTAGGTCAGCCACACAGCACCGTGCTCCAGGGAATGGACCGCGCGCTCCTCGCTGATGGGTTCGGTGTAGACGCCGCAGTTCGACCAGGTTGCGGAGTGGTCGCCGCCTGCCCCGGGCTCATGGGGGTAGCTGACGGGGCCCTGGACGTGCTTGCCGGCCAGGCCTGGGTAGGTCTGGATTCCCTCGATGGGCCGTTTCGCCGCCTCAGCGGCTGCATTCTTTTCCTGGATGGAACCGGTGACGCTGATGGCCACGGCGGCTGCGATGGCAGCCAGGAGCAACCCGAAGCCGCCATAGACCAGGACGTTCCATTTCCTTTGCTTGGCTTTTTGCCTGGCCTTGAGGGAGGCCAGGATGGCCTGGCGGTCGGTGGAAGACTTTTTGGAGTTTCTCATGCGGGTCGTCCTTTCTTTCCTGGGAGAGTGTTCGGGATGACGAGATGGGCACGCACCCGGTCCGTGGCGGTGATTCACGCATGGGTCGAAGCAGACCTGCGGGACGTCGGTGTGCCAAGGAGGTCAGATGGGCGTGAGGAAGGTTCCGGAGAGGTTTTGGAGACGGTAGATCCATTGCACCCAGATGCCGGTGACCATGAGGACTCCAAGGATGATGAGCATGGAGGCACCGGCGATATTGACTGTTCGGATGTGCCGGCGGACGAAGTCCAGCGCGGAGCCGACCCAGCCCAGGCCCAGGGCCGCGAGGGTGAAGGGGATGCCCAGGCCCAGGCAGTACGCAAAGGCCAGCAGGGCACCGCGTTCGGCGCTGCCGGTGGTGACGCTGAGGGACAGGACGGCGCTCAGGGTCGGGCCCATGCAGGGTGTCCAGCCGAGGCCGAAAACGATGCCCAGCAGCGGCGCCCCGGCGAGGCCGGTCCGGCGCCCGAGGGTGATTTTCCGGGTCTGCTGCAACCAGGGGATCATGCCGAGCAACGCCAGGCCCATGAGGATTACCACGACGCCGAGGCTGCGCATCAGGGTGTCCTGCCAGCGCAGCAGCCAGGAGCCGATCGCCCCGAACGCCGCCCCGTAGAGGGTGAACACGGCAGCGAATCCCAGCACGAAGAGTCCGACACCGGCGAGCACGCGGCTGCGGTTCCGGGGCTGGGTGGGGTCGGTCAGGCCGGAAACGAACCCGAGATAGCCGGGTACCAGGGGCAGGATGCAGGGGGAGAGGAAGGACACCAGACCGGCGGTCATGGCCAGGGGGATGGCGAGGAGCAGCGCGCCCGAGGTCACCGTGGAGGCGAAGAATTCTCCGATCTCCATGTTTCAGCCAGCGTCAGACGGCCGGAAGGTCGTTCCACCGTCCGTGGAAACCACGATCCCGTCAGCGGTGGCTGCCCAGATCCGCGGGTTGCCGTCGGCGCCCTTGACGGCTGCTATGGCCAGGACCTGGCCGTCGATACGGCCTTTCTTCGTCCAGGTCGCCCCTGCGTCGGCCGAGTAGTGGACGGTTCCGTCGGGCTCAACCCCTGCCACTTCCGCCGCATTAGCGAAGGTGGCGAACTGGATGATGGGTCCGGATTGGACGGGCGTCCATGTCGTGCCGCCGTTGGTGGAGCGCTGGATCCCGTCCGGGGTGGTCGCCAGGACGGTGTCGGTGCCGGGGTGTCCGGCGAGGGCGGCGGCGGCGAAGCCGGCGGTGATGGTCTTCCAGGTCTTGCCGTCCGGGCTGGTGCGCAGTGTTCCGTCGAACGCGACGATGCCGGATTTGGTGGTGGTGAGGGCGTGGAAGTCTGATTCGCCTTGCCGGGAGAGCTGTTCCCAGGTCTTGCCGCCGTCAACGGATTTGATCAGTCCGAGCGGGTTGGGAAGGCCCGAGCCTTCGCCGGGGTGGCCGGAGGCGTAGAAGACGCCCGCGTCTTTACCGGCGGTGAAGCCCATTAGGTCGTTGGTGCCGCCGATTTTGCTGGCGGGCTGTTTCGTGACGTCGAACAGCCCGTCGTGGGTGGCCAGCAGGACCTGGCTGGTGTCACCGCTGACGGTCAGTCCGTGAATGTGGGTGCTGGGCAGTCCGCTGCCGGCCTGCCGGGTGGATGATGCGCCGGCTGTCGGCCCGGTCGAGGGGGTGCAGGCGGCCAGTGCCAGGACGAGGGCGGCGGCGCCGGCCATCACGGCTGTGGACCGGGACATGGTTTTGGATGAGATAGGCATGGAAGCTCCGGGTGTTGGGACGAAAAAGGGGTTGCGGTACCGGGCACCGGCCTGGCCGCATCTGGGCGGCGGGCCGCGCCTGAGGTGCTGGTTAGAGGGTGGCCAGCAGCTTTTGCATTTCCTGGATTTCGGATTCCTGTGCGTTCACGATGTCTTTACTGAGCTGCACGGCGTCCGTGTTCTTGCCGGCGGTGTTCTCGGTTTTCGCCATCATGATCGCGCCTTCGTGGTGGGCGATCATCTGCTTCAGGAAGAGCCGTGCCGCTTCGGTGCCCAGGGCGGCGTCGAGCTTCTTCATCTCTTCATCGCCAATCATGCCAGTCATGCTATGGCCGGAGGGCATCTGGATGGGTTCATTCCAGCTCTTTAGCCAGCCGGTCATCGTTTGGATTTCAGGGCCTTGGGCGGCCTTGATCTTGGTGGCCAGCGCGGTCACCGGTGCCGGGATGTCCTTCTTCTTGAGCATCGTGTCACTCATTTCCACGGCCTGGGTGTGGTGCGGGATCATCGTCTGCGCGAACGTGACGTCCGCGGTGTTGTGGTCGGCGGCGGCCGCCGTTGCGCTGCCAGGCGCGCTGCTGGCCGGAGCGCTGGAGCTGCCGTGGTCCATGCCGGGCGTGGAGGTGCCGGTGGATCCGGTGCCGGATCCGGAGGCGCATCCTGCCAGGGCGATGGCCGCGGCGATAGCGGTTGCGGAAAGGGTCAGAAACTTCTTAGTCATGAGATCAGGTCCTTCAAGAGATCAGCTGTCGCGCCGGGGCGCCGGAGGGATACGTGCATCAGTGATGCACCTGACGGCCCGCGGGGGGACCTGTCAGGGTAAAGGGGCGTGGCGCCGGGAGGGTGGCGGCGCGGGGCCTCTTTTACGTCCTGCTGATGGACAGCTCACAAGGTGAAGGGCTGCCGGGAAGATAGGACCATTGGCTGGTGACAGCAGCGGCTGCCGCGGCGTTGTTGCTGATCTCCAGCACGTTGGTGCCCGGCGGCGGCGCGGCCATGGACGCGGTTTTCGCCGAGGGGGTGCAGGCCACGGTCATGGCCTGCATGCTGGTGCAGTCGCCGGACTCTGAACACGGCTCAACGGTGACCCCGGCCAGGTCCTGCTCTGCAGAGGCATGGCCGGAGACCATACCGGGCTGCGCCGGGTGTCCGGCATGGTCAGGGGATACTGCCGTGGTGTGCGCGTCGGCGGCTGGCGTGGCTGAGGTCGGGGAGTGCATGGCGTGGGTGCCGGTCAGGACGTGCATGCCGAAAATTCCGGCGATGATGGCCAGCACCGCGGCGACCAGACCCGTGCGGCGAAGGAACGCCGCCGCGTGGCGGTGAACTGCTGCGGTCATGACGTTCCTCCTTTCTGGGCGGGATCTGGTGTGACTTCTAGGCTACCGGCCACGGGACGAAACGGTGCCCCCCTGGCCGGTAGCGCCCGCTTGTGTCAACGAACCTGGGCGGGGTTCAGTTTCACCCGTCGCAGCAGCTGGGCGTTGAGCGCGACCACGATGGTGGAGGCGGACATCAGGACTGCGCCGGCGGCCGGGGAGAGCACGACCCCTGCGAAGGCGAGGACCCCGGCCGCCAGCGGCACTGCAATGATGTTGTAGCCGGTGGCCCAGACCAGGTTCTGCCACATCTTGCGGTAGCTGGCGCGGGACAGGTCGACCATCGACAGGACAGCGCGGGGGTCGTTGCCGGCCAGGACCACGCCGGCTGATTCCATGGCGACGTCGGTGCCGGCGCCGATCGCGATGCCGACCTCGGCCCTGGCCAGCGCCGGGGAGTCGTTGACGCCGTCCCCGACCATGGCCACCTTCAGTCCGCGGGCCTGCAGTTCGGCGACCTTCTTGTCCTTGTCCGCGGGAAGGACCTCGGCGAAGACCTCGTCGATGTTCAGTTCCGATGCCACGGCGGCGGCGACCTGGCGTGCGTCGCCGGTGATCATGGCGACTTTGACGCCCCGGTGCTGCAGGGCGGCGACCGCCTGGCGGGACTCTTCGCGGACGGCGTCTTCCAGGCTGACCGCACCGAGGATCCGGTTGCCGTCCACGACGTGCAGCACAGCCGCCCCGCGGTCCATCCACTCCCGGGTGGAAGCAGCCAGTGTTTCGGGTTCGGTGATTCTGAGTTCCTTCAGGAGGGCCGGGCCGCCGACCTGGAGGGTGCGTCCGTCCACGGCGGCGCGAACGCCGCGGCCCGTCATGGAGGTGAAGCCGGTGGCCTGCGGGATGCCCAGGCCCTGTTGGTGGGCTGCCTTGACGATGGCGCGTGCCACGGGGTGTTCGCTGTCGGCCTCGACGGCGGCGGCCAGGGCCAACAGCTCGTCCTTGCTTGTGCCGTCGGCGGTGGCGATGTCTTTGAGTTCGGGTTCGCCTTTGGTGAGGGTGCCGGTTTTGTCGAACAGGACGACGTCGATGGTGCGCATGCGCTCCAGGGCCATCCGGTTCTTGATCAGCACCCCGGCCCGGGCTGCCTGCTCGGTAGAGATGGCGATGACCAGCGGGATGGCCAGGCCCAGGGCGTGCGGGCAGGCGATCACCAAAACCGTGACGGTGCGGGTGACGGCGTCGGGGACGCTGCCCAGCAGCGTCCAGGCGATGAAGGTGATGACGCCGGCAGCTGTGGCGAAGTAGAACAGGAAGGCCGCGGCCCGGTCCGCCAGCGCCTGCGCCCGGGAGGAGGACGCCTGCGCTTCGGCAACCAGCCGCTGGATCCCGGCGAGCGCGGTATCGTCCCCGACGGCGCTGACACGGACCCTGACGGTGTTGTCGGTGGCGGCCGTTCCGGCAACCACCGAGTCACCGACGGACCGGAGCACGGTCTTGGATTCGCCGGTGATCATGGATTCGTCGAAATCGGCCTGGCCGCCGATAACGGTGCCGTCCGCCGGCATCCGCGCCCCGGACCGGACCAGGACCATGTCCCCGGCGCGGAGCTCGGAGATGCTCACGGTTTCGGTCCCTGCGTCGGTGATGCGTTCGGCCTCGTCCGGCAGCAGGGCCGCGAGGGCGTCCAGGGCTCCCTGGGCGGAGCCGAGGGCGCGCATTTCGATCCAGTGGCCCAACAGCATGATGGCCACCAGCAGGGCCAGCTCCCACCAGAAGTCCAGGTCGAAGCCGCCAATGCCCAGGCTGGTGACCCAGGAGGCAACGAAGGCGACGCTGATGGCCATGCCGATCAGCAGCATCATCCCCGGTTGCCGGGACTTGAGTTCATTCAGGCCGCCCTTCAGGAACGGCATGCCTCCATAGAAGAAGATCACCGTTCCCAGCACGGGCGGGATCCAGGCTGACCCCGGGAACTCGGGCGGCATGTAGCCGAGCAGATGCCCGAACATCGGGCTGAAGTACACCACCGGCACAGACAGGACCAGGGTCAACCAGAACCGGTCCTTGAACATCGCCGTGCTATGCCCGGCATGCTGGCCGTGCATGTGGACCACGTGGTCATCGTCGGGGCCGGGGCCAGGTCCTTCATGATGGCCGTGCCCGTCATGGGCGGGGGCCGTGGTGATGGACGCGGCGGGCGCCGGGGGAGTGCGGTGCGCGGCATCATCTGCCACGGATTGGTGGTGGTGCCGGGTGTGGTCTTCCATGATTCCTCCTTGCGGGGATCGGGCCGGCCCACGTGACCCGTCGGGTCGGCAGGCCGGCGGGACCGGATTAGCGGGTGGCCAGGCTGTATCCGGCGGAGACAACAGCGTCACGGACCGCCGCGTCGGCGGCGGATCCGGAAACCACCAGGCGTGAGAGGCCGCCCGGGTTCAGTGCGACGGAAGCGGCCCTCACGCCGTCAAGTGCCGTGACGGCCTTCTGAACGCTCTCCACGCAGTGTCCGCAATTAAGCCCCTCCAGGGAGTATTCGGCGTCCCCGGTCCCAAACCGGGATTCGTCGGCAGCGGCGGGTGAGCGGCAGCTGCAGCCCGAAGCAGAGGTATCCAGGGGCAGCTCTTTGCGTGATTCTGTTCCGCACATGTCAGTTCCATTCATTCGAAGACGGTTTCGATGGGTGCTGGGGTTGAACGGCTGTGAAGGCCGGAAGGTGCACCGGCCGGGACATACCACTTCACTGACAACACCTCAAACATACCCCTAGGGGGTATCAATGGCAAGAGCGGCCAGCCCTTCTCGCAACATTTGTGGCCGGGTGCAGGTGTTGACGGGGGTGGGCGATTGCCGGGTTTGGCCTCTAGTTCTTTCGGGGGAAGCGGCGCAGGCGGAGCGAGTTGCTCACGACCAGCACGGAGCTTGCCGCCATGGCGGCGCCGGCGATCATCGGGTTCAGCAGCCCTAGGGCGGCGACCGGGATGCCGATGGCGTTGTAGAAGAAGGCCCAGAACAGGTTTGTCTTGATCGTGGCCAAGGTCCTGCGTGAGAGCTCGATGGCCTGGGCCACCTGGCCGAGGTCGTTGCCCATGACCGTGAGGTCCGCGGCGGCGATTGCCACGTCGGTGCCGCTGCCCATCGCGATACCCAGGTCGGCCTGGGCCAGCGCCGCGGCGTCATTGACGCCGTCCCCCGCCATTGCCACGATCGCTCCCGAGGCCTGCAGTGCCCGGACCGCTTCGACCTTGCCTTCCGGAAGGACGCTGGCCATGACGTCTTCGGCCGGGATCCCGACGTCGGCGGCCACGGCAGCGGCGACAGCTGCATTGTCCCCGGTCAGCAGGATCGGGCGCAGCCCCAGTGTCTTGAGGCGGCTGATGGCGGCCGCGGAACCGGTCTTGACGGTGTCGGTCAGGCTGATGATTCCCGCCGCTTCGCCGTCCACGCCCACCCAGATGACGGTCGCCCCGTCCTGTTCCCGGACCTGGAGCGCGGTGCGGTGGCTGTCTTCAGGGTCGATGCCGTTCGCTTGCAGCCAGCCCGCCCGCCCGGCTACCACGAGGCGGCCGTCAACCGTGCCGCGGACGCCGCCGCCGGGTGCGCTGTCGAAACCGGTGACGGGCAGCAGGGGGCCGTTCAGTCGGGCTGCGCGGGCGATGGCCTGGGCGATCGGATGCTCACTGGCCGCCTCGACGGCGCCGGCCAGGGTCAGGACTTCCTCCCGGCTGGTCCCGTTGAGGCTTTGGACTCCTGCTACGTCCAGTTTCCCGGTGGTCACGGTGCCGGTTTTGTCCAGGACGATGGTGTTGACGGTGCGGGTGTCTTCGAGGACCTGGGGGCCCTTGATCAGGATCCCCATTTGGGCGCCGCGGCCGGTGCCGGCCAGCAGGGCCGTTGGGGTGGCCAGTCCCAGGGCGCAGGGGCAGGCGATGACCAGGACCGCGACTGCGGCGGTAAAGGAGGACTGCAGGTCGCCGCTGGAGAGCATCCAGAGGGTGAACGTGGCTGCGGCGAGGGCGAGGACCACCGGGACGAAGACGGCGCTGATCCGGTCGGCAAGCCGGGCAATCGGGGCTTTTCCGCTTTGTGCCTGGCTGACCAGCTTGCCCATTTGGGCGAGTGTGGTTTCGCTGCCGACGCGGGTGGCCTTTACCAGCAGCCGGCCGTTCGTGTTGATCGTGGCGCCGATGACGGTGTCGTGCACGCCGACGTCCACGGGAAGCGATTCGCCGGTGATCAGTGAGGTGTCGATCGCGCTTTGGCCGTCTACGACGTAGCCGTCGGTGGCGATCTTTTCTCCCGGGCGAACGAGGAAGATGTCTCCGGGCTGCAGCCGTTCCGCCGGTATCCGGACCTCGGCGCCGTCGCGGATTACTGTGGCGTCCTTGGCTCCCAGATTCAGCAGTGCCTTCAGGGCGTTGCCGGCCTGCTGTTTGGCGTTCGCCTCCAGGTACCTGCCCAGCAGCAGGAACGTGGTGATCACGGCGGCGACTTCGAAGTACAGGGCGTGGGCGCTCATGTCCATGCCCGGGTGTTCGGTCAGGGCGGGATCTGCCAGCAGTTGCCAGCTGGAGAACAGGAATGCTGCGCCCACGCCGATGGAGATGAGCGTGTCCATGGTGGAGGCGAGATGGCGGGCGTTGACGGCGGCGGCGCGGTGGAAGGGCCAGGCTGCCCAGGTGACCACGGGCAGGCTGAGGGCCAAGGCCCACCAGCCCCAGTGCGGGAACCGGGCGGCAGGAACCATGGACATAATGAGGACCGGCAGCGTGAGGGCGGCGGCGAGCAGCAGCCGGGGACGCAGTGCCGCAGTGGCCGCGGGTTCGTCCGTGGAGAGTTCCGCAGCCTCGGGCTCGGTACCCCGGTTGTCTGGGTCGCGGGTGGTCGGGGCCGTCTTCAGCCGGGCTGAATAGCCGGTAGCGGTGACAGTGTCGAGGATCTGTTGGTCCGTGATGGATTCGGGCACGGTGACTTGGGCGGATTCCAGCGGCAGGTTGATGACTGCCTGGACGCCATCGAGCTTCCCGAGTTTGCGTTCAACGCGCGCGACGCAGGAGGCGCAGGTCATTCCCTGAATATCGAGTTCAATGACGCGCGTGTTGGACAGTGTTGCCGATTCCACTCTTAGGCTCCGCCGGCGACTGTGTAGCCCGCTTCGGCGATGGCTTCGCTGATTTCTTCCGGGTCAAGCTTAGAGGCCGAGGTGATGGTGGCCACGGAAATGCCGTCCTTGTTCAGTTCGACGGTGACGTCCTGGACGCCGTCAAGCTCCTGGAGCTCTTCGGTGACCGAGGATACGCAGTGGCCGCAGTGCATGCCGGAGATTCCTACGGTGGTGTTGATACTCATGGTGGTTCTCCTTCTTGTCCTAGCGCAGCAGGCGCCCGATGGCATCTGCTGCTTCCTTGACTTTCGCCCCTCCGGCCTCGGGGGTCTCGGCGGCGGCGTTGACGACGCAGTGGCCGATATGGTCTTCGAGCAGTCCGAGACTGACTGCATGCAGTGCCTTGTTGATGGCCGCGACCTGGGTCAGGATGTCGATGCAGTACGCATCCTCGTCCACCATCCGGGCGATGCCCCGGACCTGTCCCTCGATCCGCTTGAGCCTTCTCAGGTAGGCGGCCTTGTCCGATGCGTAGCCGTGCTCCTGAGGGGGAACGCTACGGGCGTCAAGGGTTTCACTCATGATGCCTCCTTGGGTATAACAGCACTTTATACCCCTATGGGGTATAAAGTCCAGTACCCCATGGGGGTATGTGACGATTGAGTTGGACAATCAAAGTAGAGGCTTTTTCGGCCAGAACATGGCGGGGACAGCGGGCGGCGTTCTTCGTTCCCGGCGATCGCCATCCGCGAAAGACCGCCGACTGTCATGTCATGTCTCCGTCCCGGTTCGTGGTCAGGTGCGTGGTGGTCCGGCTGCTGAGCGGTGCTTAGTCATGGGGGCCTGCAGGTGCGGGGTAGATCAGGGTTCGGGTGACAAGGTGGTGGGGTGCGGTCTGAGTCTCGTGCAGGATCCGGCCGTCCTTGTCCAAGGTGAGTTCGAGGACAGCATTCTCGGCCGGGTAGGACAGGACCAGCCGGCGGTTGCCGTTGTCGTCGGGGAGTCGGGTGGCCGTGGCGGCCTGCCCGCTGGCATACAGGGAGCGCCGGATGAAGTCCTTGCCGGTGGTCTGAAAGGACCGCGGTGTTCCCAGGCCGCGTGCCGTGTCGCTGGTGACCAGTTCGTGCAGGGTGACCGAGGGGGCGGCCTTCATCGCCGTCACGGCCTCTTGCAGCAGGTCCTGGGCCGGGAGGGCGGGCCAGTTGATCGCGAGTGCGGCCGGTTTGGCGTTCCAGATGCCGGAGGTCGGCGTGAGGGTGAGGCGGTTGGTGCCCTCGTGCCAGGTGGCGGGGCTGAAAAAGCAGCCCTCGCCGCAGCTTCGGAATGACAGGTCGGTGGTGTCGCCGCCGGGTCCGGCGAGGGAGCCTGTGAGGCCGAACTGTGCGGCCGCCTCCTTGCCGGATGGGTCGGTGATTTCCGGGGCCAGCAGCTGGATGACGAGCTGGCCGGAGCTGGCGCGTGCGTTGATTCCTATTTCCCCGGCCAGGGCCGCCGCCGGGACGACCGGACCCGAGGCGGGCGGCGGAAACGCCAGCGGGGCGTTCTTGTCACCGGGCAGCGGCAGAACAGTCAGGACGGAGGACACGATGAGGACCACGAACAGGGTGGCGGCTTCGACGCGTGCCGGGCGTCTGATCTTCTCCAGGGCGGAATGCCTGCGAAGGAGGCGGCGCGCGGCCAGGGCGAGGCCGGCCGCGGCCGCGACCAGTCCGGTTTTGACCAGCAGGACCCGCCCGTAGTCCGTTGTCAGGAGACTATCCAGTGGAACGACAATCAGGGCGGATCCAAGCCCGGTGAGTATCACGGCGGTGAACAACCAGACGGCGGTCCGGGCGTACGCGCCGATGGCTTCCCGGGCGAGGTCCCGGAAGTGGCGCCACCGGATGAGGGTGCGCAGGATGTGGACGAGCAGGCCGGTCCAGAGGGTGGCCGCGGCCAGATGGAGAATTGTCAGCGGCGTGCCCACGAGGGGGTCGGCCATTTGCGGGTGGGCACGCAGGGCTTCGGCGCCGATTGCGGCCGTCAGCGGAAACCAGATCCATCCGCGCCTGCGTGCTGCGGCCGCTACCGCGGCCAGGGCAAATGCGACAACCTCGACGAGGCTCACGATGCCGGGCCGACTCCCGGTCAGGGCGTCCGGGACGGGGCGGGACAGGCCAGCCGTGATGGAGCCGTTGCCCAGGAGCAGTAGGGCCAACCCGCCGGCGGCGGCCACCCCGGCCAGGCAGGCCCACAGGGCGATCGGCCGCGGGCCGTCGTGGCCCGTGCGGAGCCGGCCCAGCAGAACGGTGCCGACACGTTCGCCCAGGGCCAGTGCCAGGGCCGTGAACAGCAGCACCCGGAGGGCCGTGGTCTGCCAGGATCCCTGTGTGTCGGTGGTTTGCCCTCCGGCCAGTGCTGTGACGGAAGGGCCCACGGCGTAGCGGTAGCTGCCGCTCATGACGTCGCCGTCACCGGCGGTGACCTGCCAGTGCACGGTGTAGATGCCCTGCAGTGCGGGGTCGGAGAGCGGTACTTCCAGGGCCCGGTTCTCGTGGGTGAGCCGTGGTGCGCCGACGGTCCCGCCGCCCTGAGGGTCTTCGAGTCTCACCGGCGTCCCTGCGGTCGTGACGGGCTGGTCGAAGAGCAGAGTGAGGGTGTCCGGGGCTGTGGCGACGGTCGAGTCGGCGGCCGGTGCGGTGAAGAGCAGGTTGGCGTGCGCGGAAGCAGGAACAGCCGACAGCAATCCCGCGAATATCATACCGGCCGTGGCGGCCAGCAGCGCGGCGGCCCCGCGGAGGCCGTGCAGTCGCCGGAGGTTCCTCCGCCTCACCGGTGCGGCGGGATGGTGTCCAGGCCGTTGCCGGGGCGGCCGGCCTGCAGCTGCGCGAGTTCCTCCCGCGCTGCCGTCAGCTGGTCATCGATGCTCTGCGCAGGAGGTGCCCAGGGCCCTCCGCCGTCGGTGCCGGGTCCGCCGGCCTGCAGCTGCGCAAGTTCCTGCCGCGCTGCCGTCAGCTGGTCATCGATGCTCTGCGCAGGAGGTGCCCAGGGCCCTCCGCCGTCGGTGCCGGGTCCGCCGGCCTGCAGCTGCGCAAGTTCCTGCCGCGCTGCCGTCAGCTGGTCATCGATGCTCTGGACAGGAGGTGCACAGCATCCTTCGCGGCCGCTGTGGGCTTGCCGGCGCATTGGACGCATGCAGAAGAACCAGGTCAGGGCGAGGGCCGCGGCAGTGACGGCCAGCGCGATCAGTGCTGTGCTCATGCGGCGGGGTTCCCCCCGGCGTGCGGCGTCCGCTGGCGGTCTTCGGAGCCGGCCGGTGCGCGGCGGAGTGCCTCGATCTGGGCCTGGAGCCTGGCCAGCTCCTGCTCCTGGTCCGGGGTGGCGGCCTTTTCGTTGGAGCCGCGGCCGCGCATCATGAGCCACATCATCAGGCCCATGACGATGGGGCAAGCCAGGGCGGGAAGAAAAAGGAGAAACTGTTCCATGAGGTGTCCTTAGCGGTCAGGGGTGGGGGAAAGGCGTGTCAGTCGCGGCGGAGGGCTCGGGCGGAAAGTTGTCCGTGGGCGATGAGCCCGGGGGCGAAGGGGAGGCCGTGCTCGGACAGCACGGGGCGAGCAGTGCGACGACGCCGCCAAGGCGTGCGGTGAGCAGCGTGCCCCTGAAGAGCAGTTCTTCCATGGACATGCCGCCTTTCACCCGGAACGGACCGCAAACTATTCTCCTAAGGAGTTTAGGACAATGGTGGGCGGGTGTCCATCGGCTCAGCCAGGAGGGTGGGTTTAGGAGGCAGAGGCGTTGATTGATGTGGTGGCGTCGGGGCAGAGGTTGTGTCCGGCCGCGGCGGCCGCGGGGCTTCCCAGTACCAGCACGGGGAGGGCGAGGAGGACCGCGACGGCCAGAGAGCCGGCGGTCGTGCGGGTCCGGCCCAGTGGGTTCTGCGGTGGGATGAGCCGGCGCACTCGCGCGGCCGCTCCGCTGCCTCCGGCACCCAGGGCCACGGCCGGTGAGAGGTGTCCGATGCTTCCTGAGGCGACGGCCAGCAGGGCCCCGGCCACGGTGAGCCGGCCTGACCGGGCGGCTGCCGCGTCATCGGCGCGCAGTTCGACCAGTCTGGCGGTTTCTTCGGCGGCGACGCGGAAGATGGCAATGGTGGGGAACGCTGATGCCAGTGCGCGGGAAAGGCCAAGGATCAGGTCATGGCGCTCGGAGAGGTGGGCCTGTTCGTGTGCCAGGACAGCCTCCAGCTGTCCGTCGTCCAAGGCCTTCAGCGCTCCGGTGGTCACTACGGTCTGCCGGCGCCGGCCCGGAAGGCAGTAGACGGCTGATTCGTCTGAATCGAGCACGACCACGCCTCGGCGATGGTCGGTATGGCCGACCATGTCGAGGATCCTGCTGTGGTGGGAGCGTTCGCGTGCCATGCCCGCAAGCCCTGCGATGATGCACCAGAGGGTTCGGCCGAGAATGGCCAGGGCGAGGACGGCTCCGGTGGCTCCGGCTGCCGCTCCGCCGGGTGAGGCATATTGCTCTTGGATGGCCATGACGCAGGCCCGCAGCAGTGCGGCCAAGTCAGCGCTGACGGTCACGGTGGGGATGGTCAGGGCCAGTCCGGCGAGGGCGACGGAGGCCAGGATGGTCAGGCTCAGTGCCTGCCAGGCTGCGATGGCCAGCCGGGGCGCCCTGTCTGGCCAGGCTGCGGCCTGCAGCAGCCGCGGGCCGACCGCGCCCAGCAGCAGGGCGTAGGCGAGGAGGGGCAGGGCGGCGATCATGCCTTCAGGTCCTGTTGTCTGGCCGCGCTGAGAAGGCGGTGCAGCTCGTCGGCCTCCTCGGGCCGGATTCCCTCGACGAATCCGACCAGGGCTGCGGTCCTGTCATCGGTGAGCGAGAGTGCCTCCGTGACGAGTCCGGCAACGTATTTGTCCCTGCCGGCCGCCGGTCCGTAGCGGTAGGCCCTGCCGTCGCGTTCCTTGGTCAGCCAGCCCTTGCGGTGCAGGATCTCCGTCACGGTATGCACGGTGTTGTAGGCCAGCCCGCGGTCGAGCCTGTCCAGGACCTCCCGGACCAGCAGCGGCCGGTCCGCCTGCCAGATCTGTTCCATGATGGCGCTCTCCAGATCGCCAAATCTTGGCATGCTGCCTCCTCGGCCAGGTGTTGTCCTATCAAGGATAGGAGATTGCCTCCGCCATTGCACCTAAACACCTAAGTAAGTTAGGTTTGATGCAGAGATGCCGGCCTGCCGCTGGGGGGAGCCTCAGGGCACGGCACGGTGCCGCGCAATCGAAGGACACGAAGACCATGGCCCGATCTAAGAACCAGGGCGGAGCTGGCGGCGCCCGCTCCGTCGAGTCAAAATCCCAGCCAGCCAGGGGAGGCAAGCCCACGCTGAAGCAGCAGCGGGAGGCGGAGATCCAGCGGAAGCTGGCAGGATTCAAACTCCAGCACAGCAGGGCCCGGCGCAACAGGCTCATCCTCATCATCACAGCCTGGACCGTCGGCATCGCGGTGGTCGCAGGCCTCGTCATTTTCGCGGTGACAAGCACGTTGCCGAAAAGCCCGCCCGCGGCGATCGACGGAGTACAGAGCTTTTCGGGGCTGAGCTCCAACCATGTCACCACCCCGGTCAAGTACGCGCAGACACCGCCCGTGGGCGGGAACCACTCGGCGGTTCCGCTGAACTGCGCCGTCTACAGCGAACCGGTGCCCAATGAAAACGCCGTGCACTCTCTTGAGCACGGGGCGGTCTGGGTGACTTATGACCCGACGGCGGTCAGTGGCGCCCAGCTGGACGTGCTGCGCAAGGACATCCCTTCCAGCTACGCGATCCTCTCGCCCTACAGCGGCGATCCCTCTCCGGTCGTCGCATCGGCGTGGGGTGTGCAGCTGAAGGCTTCGGGCGTGGATGATCCACGGATCAAAGATTTCATCGCCAAATACCGCAGTGCAAAGTCGGCGCCCGAGCCCGGGGCACCCTGTTCCGGCGGCGTCGACGGCCCCGGAAAAGTCCAGTAACCGCCGGAGGGGCCCACGGCCTCCGTCCGCAAGTCCACAGCGACGGAAAGGAAGGACCAAGCCAGTGATGGGACATTACGGAAACGACGGCATGTGGCTGATGTGGCCATGGATGCTGGGCTGGTCAGTGCTGCTCCTCGCGGCACTCGCCGCGCTCATCTGGGCAATTGTCCGCCTCGCCCGGGGCGGCGGCGAGGGGCCCGGTTCTGCGCGCAGGATCCTCGATGAGCGCTACGCACGCGGCGAAATCGACGATGACGAATACCGCAAACGGCGCGAAACCCTGCGCTAGCCGCGCCTCAAGGCAGTTGAACCGCCGGAACGGACAGCCGAAGCATCCGTAACGCCGCCGCCGGTCATCGGCCCCTGGTTTCGCAGACGGGCCTGGAGCCCCATCGTGAGGAGGACTGGTGATGAGAGGTGACGGAACGGACGCTTATCGGGAGTGGGCCGCCGTCTATGTGCTGGGATCCCTGGATCCACGCGAGCGGCGCGAGTTCGAGAAACACATCATCGAATGCAGTAGTTGTGCGGCAGTCGTGAGCGAGTTCGCCGCACTGCCGGCCCTGCTGTCCACGCTTCCTGACGACGAAGCGCTGACCCTCGGGCGGGGCGGAAAGCCTCACGCGCCGCCGGAATTGCTCAAGGCCCTTACTGGCAAGATCCGGCACCGGCGGCGCAGGCCATCAGGCTGATCGCGGAAGTCCGCCCAGGGACCTGGACACAGGATCAGCCACCGCGTCGGGGAAGAGGTAGCGGTGTTCGCCGAGGCCCTGATGGAGAGACCGACCCAGATCCAGGTATCCCGCTGAGGAGAGGAGGTGAGCTGAATGAACACCGCATGCTGCCGCGACGACTGCTGCGCCAACGGCTGTCGCGGCGATGATTGCTGCGACGATTGCTGCGACGACGACGATTAGGACTGGTGCGAGGACAGCACACCACAGCCTGCCGGGCCTCCATGGTCCGGCAGGCCCTAAATGAACCACCGCAAATGAATAGCCAATTACACGAATGAACACGGGTCGCATTCAATGAGGCCTGGTAACCAGAGAGTAGTGTCAGGGCGGCCATGCGTTAGGACAACTATGCAGACAATCAACGACTTCATCCTTGCAGCCGCAGGCCAGCCCTGGGTGCTCCTGCTCGTGCTCGCCTGCAGCATTATTGACGGGTTCTTTCCTCCGATACCCAGCGAGTCCGTGGTGGTGGGACTGGCCGCTGTTTCCGCCAGCGCCGGTGTCCCCAATGCCTGGCTGCTTGTACTCCTCGCCGCCGTGGGGGCATTTACCGGTGACAACATCGCCTACCTTCTCGGCCGGAACGTGCGAACGCGCCGCTCTCGCTGGATGCGGTCACCACACATGTTGGCGGCATTCCGCTCGGCCGGCAGGGGACTCCGGCGACGCGCCGCGTCATTGATTATCGGGGCCCGCTTCGTTCCCGTGGGGCGGGTTGCAGTGAATTTCACTGCCGGCGCCACACATTTTCCCCATCCTCGATTTATCGCGCTCACGACCATATCCGGAAGCCTCTGGGCCTGCTATTCCGTGGCGATCGGGTTGTTCTTCGGTCAGTGGTTCAAAGACAACCATCTACTGGCGGCGATTACCGCGATCCTCTGCGCTGTTAGTCTCGGCATCGTGCTGGATCTGGCTATCAGCCGCTTCCCACGGGACGGTGCGACTACCGGACCTATTGACATGAGACAACAGGGGCGGCCGCTAACTGGCGATGACCCAGATGGCTTCTGCGGCTGACGGGCCCAAATCCACGTCGCGGTCCGAGAGCCGGATCGTGGTGACATCGGCATACGGGCGGTGCGCCACGACGGTGAGGCGGGTGTCCGGTGCCAGGCCGAGTTCGGTGAAATAGCGCAGCATCTCCGGATCGGCGTCGGAAATGCGGGTGATGGTGACTGTCCGATCCGGGCTTACCGAGGTCAGGGGGGACCCTTGCGGGGTGTGCGGGTGTCCGTTTGCCGAGGGGATGGGGTCCCCATGAGGGTCCCTGGTGGGGTGGCCGAGCTTTTCATCGATGCGCCGGATCAGCCTGTCCGACACGGCGTGCTCGAGAATCTCCGCCTCGTCATGTACCTCGTCCCAGCCATAACCGACGACCTCAACGAGGAATGTTTCCAGGAGCCGGTGCCGACGCACCATCTGGACGGCGTGCTCCCGCCCGGCCGCCGTGAGTTCGATGCTTCCGTACGGGGCATGCGTCACCAGCCCCTGCTTCGACAGCCGCCTGATTCCATCGGACACCGTGGAGGGCTTCACCCCCAAGCGATCAGCCATCGCGCTGACGGTGATCGGAGTTTCCGACCATTCAGTCGCCGACCAGATCATCTTCAGATAGTCCTGCGCGGAGGTGGTCAGTTCGGAGACGGTCATACACCGATGCTATCAACAGAACATCAATGTTAGACTCGCCTAACAAAGGTTTTTTGATCATTGGAGATTAGATGGACGGCGTGCCGAAAACTCTCGGGAAGCCCGTGCCGAGCCGGCGGAGCATGCTCTCCGGCGCCGCTGCCTTCGCCGCCGCGCCCCTCACGGCATGGACGCTGATGGGAGCTAAGGAACCCGGCCCGCACTCTGGGCATGGGGGACACACTGCAGAGCAGGCCCCTGCCGGGGGCGCTGCTGTCACCACCCCTGAGCCGACGGCGGGTACGGACCCGGGCCACATGACCAATCACGCCGGGCATGCCGGCTTCGCCGGTGGCTCTGTTCCGCCGGAGCGGGCGGGCATTGACCCGACCGCGATCCTGCACGACTTCGACCGCGGCAGGACCAGCAAACTGCCAGACGGACGGACCCTGCGGGAGTGGGACATCGTCGCGGTGGACAAGGAATTCGAGATCGCCCCCGGCGTGATATTCCCGGGCTGGAGCTACAACGGCAGGATCCCCGGACCGACCCTCTGGGCCCGGGAGGGAGATGCGCTGCGGATCCATTTCACCAACGCCGGGGCGCACCCGCACACGATCCACTTCCACGGGATCCACCGGGCCACCATGGACGGAACCCCGGGAATCGGCGCCGGCTCCATCGCCCCCGGGCAGAGCTTCACGTATGAATTTGATGCCACCCCGTTCGGTACGCACCTGTACCACTGCCACCAGTCACCGCTTGCCCCGCACATCGCCAAGGGCCTCTACGGCGGCTTCATCATCGAACCCAAAAAGGGCCGGCCCAAGGCCGACAACGAAATGGTCATGGTGATGAACGGCTACAACACCGACGGCGGAGACGACAACGAGTTCTACTCCGTCAACGGCCTGCCCTTCCACTTCATGGACTACCCCGTCCAGGTCAAGCAGAACGAACTGGTGCGGATCCACCTGATCAACGTGCTTGAATACGACCCGATCAACTCGTTCCACATCCACGGGAACTTTTTCCACTACTACCCGACCGGCACGATGCTGACCCCGAGTGAATACACCGACACCATCTCCCAGGTCCAGGGCCAGCGCGGCATCCTGGAGTTGCGCTTCCCGTACCCGGGCAAGTACATGTTCCACGCCCACAAAACCGAATTCGCCGAACTCGGCTGGATGGGCTTCTTCGAAGTGAGCCCATCATGACCCGCACAGACACCACGAGGACAGACACCACGACCACAACGGAACCGGCAGGAGGCGCAGCGTCGCGGCCGCCGAAGCCGCGCTGGCTGCTCGGTCTCGGGCCCCTGGTGCTGATAGCGGTCCTCCTAGGCCTGTTCTCCCTCCTGAACGGACCGGCCCTGTCCAAACTCGGCGAGGGAGTCCCGCCCAAGGAAGACGTCGCGGTCGAAGACATCCGGCTGACCCCGGGCCAGATCGTCCTCACCGTCCGCAACCAGGGACCTGACCCGGTCACCATCGCCCAGGTCAACGTCTCGGACTACTACGCAGCCTTCACCCAGACCGATGACGTGCTCGATCCGATGGAGGCCAGCACCATCACCGTCAGCTACCACTGGGTCGACGGGGACCCCTACGAGATTGCCCTGGTCACCTCGGCCGGCGGCAAAATCAATGCCACCATCGACGCCGCGGCCCCCAGCCCGGAGCGCAGCAGTTCCTTCTTCGGACTCATGGCCCTGCTCGGGATCTACGTGGGCATTATTCCGGTCGCGATGGGCATGCTGTGGATGCCCTTCGTGCGGCGTTCATCGGCCGCCTGGGTCCGGGCCCTGCTCGGCCTCACCATCGGCCTGCTCGCCTTCCTGACCTTCGACGCGACACTGGAAGCCTTCGAGCTCGTCGCGGACAACAGCTCCTTCGGCGGCCCGCTCGTCGTCATCCTCGGAGCCCTCGCCTCCTACCTGGTCCTGGAGGCCACCGACGCCTGGATGCGGCGGCACCGAAACGGGCCCAGCACCGGCGCTCCGGCGCTGCCCCCCGGGCGGCTGGCGCTGCTGATCGCCATCGGAATTGGCCTGCACAACCTCGGCGAGGGCCTGGCCATCGGCTCGGCCTACGCCGTCGGGTCGCTGGCCCTCGGCGCGTCGCTGATTGTCGGCTTCGCCATTCACAACACCACCGAAGGCCTCGCCATCGTCACGCCCCTGGCCCAGGAACGGCCGGGCCTGGGACGGCTGGCCGTATTGGGCCTGATCGCAGGGGCCCCTGCCGTGCTCGGATCCCTGATCGGCGCCACGGTCTACCAACCCACATTGGCCGCGTTCCTCCTCGGACTGGGCGCTGGAGCCGTGGGCCAAGTCGCCATCAAGCTGCTGCCGATGCTCAAGGACGGCACCGGCCGGACCCTCACACCGCTGACCGTGACCGGAATTCTCCTGGGCCTCACGGTCATGTTCGGCACCGGGCTGCTCGTCCAGGCATAGGTTTTGGGACCGCTGTTGAGCGGTCGCCGAACAGAAGAGGATCCGCCCACAGACCAGGCGGATCCTCTTCTGATTCGGGCGGCACTCAGCGGCCTATGGTGATCGTCATCGTCGTCTTCCCTATTTGATGGAAAGCTGCTTGGAGGTCCGCCTGTCACGGTTCGCGCCGGAAGGTACGCCTCCGGACAGCAGCCACTGCTCCCAGGCATCCTGGGATTCATACCCATGAAAGGCCGGCACATGACCGCCGACACGCCCACCACCAGCAAGACCCTGCCCGAGCCGGCCATCGAACCTGCACTGGTCAGTGCCGATCCGGCCAAGGGCAGGCAGAACGCCAGGCTGGTCCTGCTCGGTGTGCTGTGCACCGCAGGCTGGCTCGCCTCCGTGCTGGTCGGGCACAACGTTGACTGTGGACCGGAACTGCACCGCATCGGTCTGGCTGTGCATATCCTGGCCCTGGTGCTCTCGTTCGGGACCATCCTTGTGGTTGACTGGCTGGGCCTGCTCTGGCTCCTGGGCAAAGTGCAGATCCATGAATCAGGCAAACTCGAGACTGCGGCGAAACCGCTGATCTGGGGCGGTCTCGCCCTGCTCCTGGCATCTGGAGCCCTCATTGACCCGGACCTGACGAACCCCGTCACCGCCATTAAGCTCGGCTCCGTGCTGGTCCTTATGCTCAATGGCCTCAGCATCGCCCCAGCCATGCAGCAGCTGTTGGCCCTTCCCCCTCAAACCCGCTTCAGCGAAGTCGCCCGAAAGCTAAGGCTCCGGCTGATGGTTGCGCTCAGCGTGTCCCAGGCCTGCTGGTGGACGGCAGTGCTGATCGGGCTGATCAACAGCACTCTTCGACGCTGGGCGGGAAGCTAGCCGTACTCCAGCCCACTTCCCGGGACGATTCAGGTGTTCGTAGATTCAGCCTCAAGGACGGTGCGGTAGCAGTGGGCACGAAAGTGGCCGTCGGATACGACGGGTCCGACGCCTGGGCCGCAGATATGCCACCGCGTCCCACGCCGTGCTGCGAATCATGCACGCGTGGATCTGGCCCGTGCTCACCCGTGATGTGGGCCCGGTGAAGGGCGTGACGGAGAGCGGGCTGCGCCACGCCGGCGCAGTGATTCTCGCCAAGGGCGTCCCGCCCGCGAGATCTCACCAGACCTGCAGCTCAACCTGGATGCTTCCCGCGGAGGTCCTGCGCCAGGAATCCCTCGATGTCGGCCTGATCCCGGTCGGAAACCGCGGACTCCGCGGCTTCCCCGGGACACTGGTCGGCTCTGGTTCCCTTGACGCGTGCGGCGGGCGCACGAACCGCATCAGCCTTGAGCGCTGGCGTCGGCGGCGCTCCCTGCGGTTGGTCCAGTGGAGGCCGGGTGAGGCCCACGAGTGAAGCGGCCAAGGGTATCGGGTCCCCCGGACCTTGGCGCCCGGCCTCCGGGCTTTTCCTAAGGTGAACCTGCGACAGTTCAGGTAACTGGTCCCGAACGGACGCCGAAAGCCCCGGGCCGGAGCAGCGCCGCCAGGTCCGATGGGGGGAAACCTCCCACCCCACTGGACCTGGCGGCATTTCCATGCCCTGTTTCAGGCTGACTAAGTGCCAGCCCGGCAGGCCCTCCAAATCCCATCCGCAAGAGAGTACAAGATTGCATGAATACACCACGGACTGTACTTTGGGGTTATGGAAACTCTCACGCACGCGCCGGTGCTGGCACGGTTCGGGTATGCGGTTTCGGACCCGACCCGGGCCCGGATCCTGCTGGCCCTGGCCGATGCCCCGTCCTATCCGTCCGATCTGGCTGATTCCATCGGGGTGTCGCGGCAGAGTATGTCCAACCATCTGACCTGCCTGCGCGGCTGCGGGCTGGTCGTTGCTGTTCCGGACGGGCGGCGGACCCGTTATGAACTCGCCGACGCCCGACTGGGCCACGCGATTCATGACCTGCTCGGCGTGGTGCTGGCCGTGGACCCGTCCTGCTGCGCACCGGACGGGGAGTGCTTCGCATGACGGCCCTGCTTCACGCTCCAAGCCCGGAACGCCGCGCCGTACTGAGCCTGCGGATCCGGCTTTTCGCGGCGGCGACCATTACCTACAACCTCGTCGAGGCGGTGGTGGCCCTCTGGGCCGGCGGCGTCGCGGACTCCTCAGCGCTGATAGGCTTCGGCTTGGATTCGGTGATCGAGGTCGCCTCTGCGCTGGCCTTGTCCTGGCAGTTTTCCGCCAAGGACCCGGAACGGCGTGAGCACCTGACGCTGCGGATCATCGCGGCCTCCTTTTTCGCCCTCGCCGCGTTCGTCACCATCGACGCGGTCAGGTCCCTCACCGGCGGGGGAGAGGCGCAGCACTCTGCCCCCGGGATCGTGATCGCCGCCCTGAGCCTGGCAATCATGCCGGTCCTCTCCTGGGCCCAGCGCCGAGCCGGGCGGGAACTCGGCTCCAAAACCGCGGTGGCGGACTCCAAACAGACACTGCTGTGCACCTATCTTTCCGCGGTGCTGCTGATCGGGCTGGTCCTGAACAGCACGCTGGGCTGGTGGTGGGCGGACGCCGGCGCGGCGCTGGTGATCGCGGCGATCGCCGTCCGCGAAGGCATCAACGCCTGGCGCGGTGATGTCTGCTGCACCGTCCCCAAGGCAGCCGCTCAAGGCCACGGCACTGAGGCCGACGACTGCTGCGCACCCTCGACGGCGGCGGCAGGCGTACCTGCGATGCTGGCCCTTCCCCTTGCAGTCCGCGACTCGGGCCCTGATGCCCCGCCGGAAGGGTCGGGGTGCTGCGCCGGTTGCGAATCCGAGACTCCACCGCAGCCCCTGACGCTGAACACCCGCCGGAAGGACTGACCGGTGGGCGCCGGTCATGACCACTCCCACGGCGGCGACGCGGCCGGCAACCGCGGCAAGCTGATCATCGTCTTCTGCATTACGTTTGTGGTGATGATTGCCGAAATCATCGGCTCTGTGCTCACCGGCAGCCTGGCGCTGCTGGCAGACGCCGGGCACATGTTCACAGACTCGGCCGGACTGCTCATCGCGCTGATCGCCGCGTCGCTGGCGCTGAAACCGGCCACCCTGAAACGCACCTGGGGCTACAAACGGGCCGAAATCGTCGCCGCCGCCGGCCAGGCGGCCCTGCTGCTGGGCGTGGGCGGGTTCGTCATCGTCGAAGGCATCCGCCGGCTCTTCGAACCCCCTGAGGTCGTAGGATCCACCATGCTGTGGTTCGGCATCATCGGCCTGGCGGGCAACGCCATCGGCCTGCTCGTGCTCGCCTCGGGCCGGCATCACAACTTCAACATGAAGGCCGCGTTCCTCGAGGTCCTCAACGATGCCCTCGGATCCGTGGCGGTCATCGCGGCCGCGGTCATCATCGCCCTGACCGGATGGACGCGGGCTGACGCCGTCGTGTCCCTGCTGATCGGCGCGCTGATCATTCCCCGCACCCTGAAACTCCTGCGGGACACCACCGACGTGCTGATGGAAAACGTGCCCCGCGGCCTGGATCTGGCCAAGGTCCGCGAGCACATCCTGGCCCTGCCGCACGTCATCGACGTCCACGACCTGCACGCCTCCCTCGTCGCGTCGGGCACCCCGGTCCTCTCCGCCCACGTCACCGTCAAGGACAAGTGCATGCGCGACGGCCACTCCGCCACCATCCTGGCGGACCTGCAGCGTTGCGTTGCTGAACACTTCGACGTCAGCGTCGAGCATTCCACGTTCCAGATCGAACCCGCCGCCCACCGCGACCAGGAAAGCCTGCCCCACTGATGACACCAGCACCACCAACAGCCCCGAAACTCCCAGCCACCAAGCCGGTAGACACCGCCAAGAGAATCCGCACCGTGCTGTGGGCCCTGCTCGCTTTCATCGTCGTCGCCGGGGTGATCGGGTACGCCGTGCTCACCGCCGCCAAACCCGCCCCCACCGCCGCGGCACCGGCCGCGGACGCCCAGCTCGTCCGGGAGGACAGCCACCGCGTCACCACCCCGGCCACCGAGAAGGCCCAGCTCGTGGAGTTCCTGGACTTCGAATGCGAATCCTGCCGCGCCGCCGTGCCCCTGGTGGAGAAGCTGAAGAAGGAATACGGGGACCGGATCACCTTCGTCAACCGCTACTTCCCCCTCCCCGGCCACCGTAACTCCGGCACCGCGGCCCTCGCCGTGGAAGCCGCCGCGCAGCAAGGCAAGTACCAGCAGATGTACACCAAGATGTTCGACTCCCAGCCGCAGTGGGGTGAAAAGCAGGACTCCCAGGCCGCCTTGTTCCGCACCTACGCCCAGGATCTCGGACTGGACATGGCCAAGTACGATGCCACCGTCGCGGCCGAGGCGACCAAGGACCGGATCCGCAAAGACATCGCGGACGGCAAAGCCCTCGGCGTCACCGGAACCCCCACGTTCTTCCTCAACGGCGAAAAACTCACCCTCAACAGCGAGGAGCAGTTCCGCCAGCTCCTCGACGACGCAGCCAAATAGACCAACCACTCCTCTGGCCGGACAGCCGGCCACCCCGACACCTATCGGAGCCACCGTGCACACTCCTGCCCCCAGCGTCCCCAATAACCTCCGTCTCCGGTTCGCACTGCTCCTCGCCGCCGCAGCGGTGATCCCGGCCCTCGCCGCGGCCCCGGCGCAGGCCCACGACGCCCTGCAATCCACCTCACCGGCGAAGGACAGCACCATCACCACCGCCCCGGAGCAGGTCACCCTGACCCTGTCGGAACCGCCGACCGACGCCGCGAGCCTGAACTTCAGTGTCATCAAGGTCACCGACAGCACCGGCGCCACGCTCACTGACGGCAAGGTCAGCATCACCGACGCGACCCTCTCAACCACAGTGGCCAAGGGCGCCAACGGCCCGTACAAGGTCCTCTGGCGTGCGGTGTCCGCCGACGGGCACCCGATCGAAGGCAGCTACTCCTTCACCGTCCAGGACCGGGCGAAGTCGTCAACGGCTCTCGACCCGGCACCGTCGACTCCCGCAGGGGTGGCCACGGCAACGACAACCGCCGACCCGGCCGCCGGCCAGTCCGTTCCGCCAGTCCCGGGACCGGACAACAGCAACGCCCCGGTAGTGCTCGGCATCGCCGCGGCCATCATCGCCGCGGGCGCCGGTCTGTTCGCCCTGAGCCGAAGGCGGAAGGCCTCCAGGAACACAGGGCCCCTGAGCGGGTAGGGCCAGGTTGCCCGCGCGGCGACAAGGTTTCTCCAAGGACAAGCGCTGAGACTGGGGCGTGCGGGTGGGCATGTACGATATCGGCGACGGCCCTCCGGAAGCGGCCGACTACGCTGCCGTTTAGGAGAAACCGCGACCCGGCCGGGGGTACCTGGAAGCCATGGCCACCGCTGATCGTTCCAGCGTCAGGTTCGTTTCCGCAAACGGATACAGCTTCACCGATGCTTTCACCATTGAAGGCAAGTAACCGGGCCCGGTTGTTATGATCGGGCGCCGCGGGAGGAGGGTGGGAAACGCCTTGGACGCGTCAAAGGATGGGATTCTCTCCGGATATCGCCGGGCACGGCAGGAACTGGACGCGTGGCTGGGAGTCGCCACCGCTGAGGATCTCCGCCGCAAGAGCAACGGCACGAAGTGGACCAACGAAGAACTCCTTTTCCACATGGTCTTCGGTTACATGGTCGTCCGCGCCCTGCTCCCCCTGGTTCGCGCTGTCAGCAGGCTCCCGCGGCCCGTCGGGAAGTCCTTCGCAGCAGTTCTGAACGCGGGAACGCGCCCCTTTAACGTGGTGAACTATTGGGGCTCACGCGCCGCCTCGCTGGTCTATGACAGGCGTCGGATGGGCCGGAAACTCGAGAAGACCATCGCCTCCCTCTCCATGCAGCTGGAACGTGAGACCGCACATTCGCTGTCCCGTTCGATGCCGTTTCCGGACAGATGGGACCCGTTTTTCGCCACACTGATGACCCTGAACGATGTCTATGCCTACCCGACCCTGCATTTCGACTTCCACGCCAGGCAGCTCAGCCTTCCGCCAACGCAACATATGAAGGGATCGTGAGCCACCCTCGACCCGCTGGGCGCCGAAACCGCGTCCAGTCAGCCTAATGACAGGATAGGAAACATGCCCATTGCCAAGTCCGTCCTGTTGTTCGTGCTCGCCGCTGTCGCGGAAATCGGGGGCGCCTGGCTGGTCTGGCAGGCAGTGCGGGAAGACAAAGCCTGGTGGTGGGCCGGGCTCGGCGTCGTCGCGCTGGGGATCTATGGCTTCGTGGCCACCTTGCAGCCGGACGCGCACTTCGGCAGGATCCTCGCCGCTTATGGCGGTGTTTTCGTCGCAGGTTCCCTGGCGTGGGGCATGATCTTCGACGGGTTCCGCCCTGACCGCTGGGACATCGTTGGGTCCGTTATCTGCCTGGTAGGTGTCGCCGTGATCATGTTCTCGCCCCGGGGCTCCTAACCCGGAACACTCAAAAGTGTTTCCTTACCTGCTGACGCATGATGTAACGCGGATCTGGCAGTGGCGCTGGACCAATCAAGGACGACACGGGGCCGGCCTTTGATTCGTCAGAGGCGAAACTGACATCAGGCGGTCCTTGAGTGCGGTCACGGATTCATCATTGGCAGTGTCCTGGCAGTGCATCGGCTGCGCTCAACGGGTTCCTTCTGGGTGGCGGATGCAGTGCCGGCACGGGCGCTTTCGGAGCGGTCTTGTGGGAGGAGCAGAGTCTTCACCCAGGTTCTTCTGACCGCTTCTCGGCACTTTTCAAGTACTGATGGCTTGGCGGCTGGTGTCATGTTTGAGCCCCCTGGGTGACCCACTTGAGATGGTACGCACGGTTGTGGGGCTCGGGCCAGTGGGGTAGCCGAACGGCCTAGCTGCGAATGTACCCCTTGGATCACGGGGCGGTGTCCCCGAGCAGCCAGCTCATTGCCTCGCTCCTGGAAATGAAGAACTGTGTGGGGCATGGCGGCCTGTGGATGCCAAGGAAAAAGTTAGCCACGACTCAATCCACAGGGCTGGAGCCGAGGAGGGCGATCCGCGATGCCGCGCACGGGATGGCCCATACCGCGCGGGCTTCGCGGCTGACGGTCTCAGCGGCGGTCATATCGACCAACATGGGATGGTTCACGCCGTTGCAGACCTCGTTGACCATCGCCATGGCTGCTCGGGCATCGGCTACGTCAATTGTGACGTTGGGCGTCCAGATCAAGTGGATGACACCGTCGGCACGGAGCTCGACCGAGCCCTTTCCCCCTTCTATCGCGATTCGCCCCACTCGATAGCCTTCCGTATGGTTTTCTGGACCCCAATGGTAGCCTGCATCAACGTTGCCCGGACTCCGTGGGGAACGGCTGCCAACCGCGGACCTGACTGCGATTCACACGCGAATTTCTACCGGCCTGCGCCGTAGCAACCCGTGGGCATGCCCAGATTCGTCGGACCGAGCCGTGAGAGTCCCTGCGCGTCCGCGCGCTTGTCTAGCCCGTAGGCGATGTCGCCGGTGACCGCGGCATGGTAGCTGGTGCTGTCCCGAGAGCCGGTCAGTGCCGCGCACCGGGACGGTGCAGGGATTCCTTTGCCGAGGGCCCCGGCACCAGAGGCCCAGCGGGGTCGGGTGTTCCCGATGGCACCGGGACAGGATGCGGGCATGAGCGAAGGAGTGTGGTCATTATGGTGAAGCGGGGAAATGCCGGCAACGTCGCCGGGGGATCTGCGACGGGCCCTGAAAGCCAGACCCCGCGGGGCGACGCGGCAGGTGATCCGGTTACTGCCGTGGAGCCGTATCCGGCGGCCAAGGACTACAGGGAAGAACCGAGGCACAACCAGGGGAGGCACGGCGGGCGGTCCGATCGCGTGCACCAACGCGACTGCGCGCCTGGACTTTCATTCATGCCCCCACGGTTGAAGACTCCGCCATCCGGGACGGCCGATCTCGGTAACGTGCTGGAGCTGTTCGACGCCGCCGCGGTCAGAACTTATCGGGAGAGTCGATTGATTCCCCGACGGTGATCTCCGGGGCTGCGTTGGGATCACCGCCGACAGATCCGATGAATGCGTTCAGCTCGGGGTCGCTGAAGAACTTTTCGAATGCTGCCGCGGATTCCCACTCGTCGATCACGAGAATGAAGCCATCCCCGACGGCGAACTGATGGTGAATGGCGCCCTGCGCCCGGCCGCGTCCGGAGATCTCGCGGTACTCGTCGGCGCGTTCCTCGAGCGATCTGGTGAAGACGTTCGTGTCACCGAAAATCTTAACCGAGACGATGACTGACATAGCGATGACCTCCTATGGCCTCGAGATGCTGCTCATAGTAGTAGCCCCTGCCGAGGGCTGCAATAAGGCAGTTCCTTACCTGCTGATGTAACTCGAATCCGGCAGCGGCGCTGGACCCATCAAGAACAACACGGGGCCGGCCGTTGATCTCGCCAGCGGCGAAACGGACATCAGCCGGTCCTTCAGTGCGGTCACGGATTCATCATGGCAGCGTCCTGGCTGCTCATTGGTGGCGGGCTTCTCCGGTGACCATGTGGTCTGCGTGGTTGATGGCTTCGGTGATGAGCCGGATCAGGTGTCCGTCGCGCAGGGAGTAGACGATGTGGCGGCCGTTCTTTCGGGTGTCGACGAGGCCGCTGAGGCGAAGTTTGGCGAGGTGCTGGCTGACCACGGTGCGGGGCGCTCCGGAAGCGTCCGTCATTTCCGTGACGGTCCGCGGGCCCGCCGAGAGCTGCCAGAGCAGGTGCAGGCGGGTGGGTTCGGCGAGCATCCGCAGCGTTTCGCTGGCCGCCGCCAGGTGTTCCGGTCCGGGGGTGACCGGATGGATCAGGGATGGCTGTTCATCGGCTGTGCTCAACGGGTTCCTTCTGGGTGGCGGATGCAGTGGCCGGCACGGGCGGTTGCCGCGGCCAGGACAGGAAGGCTCCTGCACTGCCGATTATCGCAATGATTGCCAGCGCCAGCGCGGCCCAGCCCAGTCCGGCCTGCGCGCCGACCCAGCCCGCGAGGGGGTAGGTGAGGATGTAGCAGGCGTGGGACAGGGAGAACTGGGCCGTGAAAACGTACGGGCGGGTGTGTTCGTCGGAGGCATCGCGCAGGAGCCGGGCCGACGGGGTCAGTATGGTTGAATTTGCGGCCCCGAGCAGGACCCACAGGGCCAGCAGCAGCCACCATCCGGTCTCCGGGGATGCCAGGAATGTCACGGCGGTGGCGCCGGTAAGAGCCAACGGGATGACGGCGGCGCCGGTGAGCATCACGGCACGGTCCCCGAACCGGTCCAGGACCCGCGGCGCCGACAAAGCCACGATCATCGACCCGACACCGAAGCACGCCAGGGCGAGGGCCAGATCAGCGTCGGGGCGGTGCAGAACGTCGCGCACGTAAATGACGGTGTTGACCAGCACCAGGGCCGTCGGGGCGGCGACGACGAGGTTCAGGGCCAGCAGGGAACGCAGCCGCCGGTTCCGCCAGAAAATCCGCGCGCCCAGGGTGGTCCGGTGCCACAACGAGGTTTGCGGTCCGGCCGACGCAGTGACCCGGGGCAGAACCGTGACAGCGACCATGAATGCCGAGAACAGGAAGCCGGCAACGGTGCCGATGAACAGCTTGTTGTAGCTGAGCACGGTCAGCAGCAGCGCCGCGCTGCCGGGCTGACGAGTGCTTCCATGTCATAGGCCAGCCGGGAGAGCGAGAGTGCGTGCGTGTAGTCCCGCTGATCTTTCAGGATCGTCGGGATCAGCGACTGGAATGCGGGGGTGAAGGTGGCGGAGGCGGACTGCAGCAGGAAGATCACGACGTAGATCTGCCACGACTCCGTGATGAAGGGCAGGCACAAAGCCATGGCCGCCCGGATCAGGTCCGCCCCGATCAGCACCGGCTTCTTCGGCAGCCGTGGCACCAGGGCAGTGATCACGGGCGCCAGACCCACATAGGCCAGCATCTTGATCGTCAGCGCGGTCCCCAAAACTGCCCCCGCATTCCGGCCCGCCAGGTCGTAGGCCAGCAGCCCGAGGGCAACGGTCAGCAGGCCGGTCCCAATCAGGGCCACGATCTGGGCGGCGAACAGCCGCCTGTAGGTCACATTCCGCAGAACTGACAGCATCAACCCGACTCCTTAAGTGCATAAGTGCGTTATCGTGCACTTAAAAGAGTATCTGACGTAGCGTCGCCGGGATGCAGGCCAGGCCGTTACCGGATGGTGGTGTGGTCGGTTCCCCGCATCCTCAGGGCCACGATGATGCCGGACAGTGCGGTGAGGGCTCCGACGACGGCGACGGCGGCGGGGATGCCGTAGGCGTCAGCGAGGACTCCGGAGAGCAGGGCGCCGACGGCGAATCCGCCGTCGCGCCACAGGCGGTAGATCCCGACGGAGCGTGCGCGCCATGCAGGGTGGGCGACGTCGCCGATGGCGGCAAGCAGGGTGGGGTAGACCATGGCTGTTCCGGCGCCGAGGAGGATGGCTCCGGTGAGCCAGATCCCGAAGCCGGTTCCGACGGCGATCATGCCCAGGGCCGCGGCCTGGATGAGCATGCCGGCGACGATCAGCGGCTTGCGCCCGTATCTGTCGGACAGGGCACCGGTGACCAGTTGCCCGGCGCCCCACACGGCCGGGTAAACCGCGGCGAGGATGCCTATCGTCCCGATCGTCAGGCCGCCGGCGGCGAAGAGAAGGGGAAACAGGCCCCAGGCCAGGCCGTCGTTGAGGTTGTTGACCATGCCGGCCTGGCTGACCGAGGACAGGGACTTATCCCGGAAGCTGGTCAGGGTGAAAATCTGCCGGTTGCCCAGCTCCGCATGGGCGTCTGCCCGTGCGGCGGCGTGGCCGGCGGACTCAAGCCTGGCAAAATCGCGGGTTTCCTTCACGGCGAGCACGGACAGGCCCAGCCCGAGGGCGATGTAAGCAGCGCCGAGCAGGAACGGTCCGGGCCGGAGCCCGTAGTCGGCGGCGATATAGCCCGTGGTGACGGCGGTGCCGGCCACGCCGAGGTAGCCGGCGGCCTCGTTCAGGCCCATGGCCAGGCCGCGCCGTGAGGGGCCGACGAGGTCCATCTTCATGATCACCGTGGTGGACCAGGTCAGGCCCTGGCTGATGCCCAGGATGACGTTGGCCGCGACGATCCATCCCCAGGACGGGCCGAGGATCAGCATCACCGGAACGGGCAGGGCAATGAGCCAGCCCGCGACCAGTACGGGTTTGCGGCCGTAGCGGTCCGAGAGGGTTCCGGCGAAGTAGTTGGTGGCGGCCTTGGCCAGGCCAAAGGCCAGGATGTAGGTCAGAGCGCTCGTGTAGAGGTCCTGGAGGAAAACCTGGTTCGCGAGCAACGGCAGGACCGTGCGTTCCTGACCGAGCGTCCCGCCGACAAGGGCGTTGACTGCGACCAGGAGGATGAACTGGGCGGTGTTCTGCCGCAGCCCCAACACGACACCTTCACGCGGGGCGCCGCTGCGCCGGCCGCTCACTGCAGCGCCGTCCTGGTTGCGGCTCCGGTTCATGGGTCTACCCCATGACGTGAGCGGTGCGTCGCGACCAGATCACGACGGGGATCAGGAGGAGGGACAGGATTCCTCCCGTGAGGGAAAGGACGGCGTAGCTGGTGCCGGCGACGACAAGGCCGGACAGGGCACCGCCGGACGCGCCGGCCAGGGCGATGAGAACGTCGATGGAGCCTTGCGTCGCGGCCCGTGTTTCGAGTGGTGTCGCGTCGACGATGAGGGCGGTGCCGCTGATCAGCCCAAAGTTCCAGCCAAGGCCCAGCAGTGCGAGGGCAACCATCAGCTGCATCATGGACTGTGCCGGGGCGGTGGCCGCGACAATCCCGGCCGCGAGCAGCGTCAGGCCCGCGGCGATGGCCATGGGGAACCGGCCGATTCGGTCGACCAGGACTCCGGTGACCAGCGAGGGCAGGTACATGAAGCCGATATGGATACCGATCACCACACCGACTTCGGTGAGGCTGCGCCCATGCGCCTGCATGTGAACCGGCGTCATGGTCATGATGGCAACCATGGCTATCTGGGTGAGGACCATGACGGTCGTACCGACGGTGACGCTGCGGTTGAGCCGCGGCGGTTCTGGTGCAGGCGGTGCGTCATGGACCGCCGTCGTGTCTGCCGATTCACGCGCGCTGAGAGCGGACGCCAGCAGGAACGGGTCGGGGCGAAGCCAGAGAAACAGCACCAGACCCGCGAACGTGTAGGCGGCAGCGGCGAGCAGGAACGGTCCGGCCAGGGGCGGAATCCCCAGGGCTGCGGCGACGGCTCCCATCGGGGTGACCAGGTTCGGGCCGGCGACTGCCCCCAGGGTGGTGGAAACCATGGCCAAGCTGACCGCCGTGGCGCGGCTCCGCGGAGTGGCGAGGTCGGTTCCGGCGTAACGTGCTTGCAGGTTCGTTGCCGTTCCTGCCCCGTAGACGAGAAGGGCGATGAAGAGCAGGATGACATTGTCTGTCAGCGCTGCCAGCACAACGCCGCCAGCTCCAATACCCCCGGCGATGAATCCTGACGTCAAGCCGGCACGGCGGCCGTGGCGCTGGGAAATCCGTCCGACGAGGAATGCTGCACCGGCGGAGCCGAGGGTAAACAGTGCCGCCGGCATGCCGGCCAGCCCTGCGGTGCCGAGCATCTGCTGCGCCAGGAGGGCCCCTACCGTGACACCGGCCGCGAGGCCGGCGCCCCCGAATATCTGGGAGATGATGACTACGACGAGCGTACGACGGTAGAGCGCGTCGCGGCGCTTCGGGGAGAGGGCGTAGGACTGGACGAGGCGCTGCGGGATCCGCTGCGCGGCCTGGACCTTCACGACGTGCCCGCAGGCGCGTTTGAGGCATTTGTCTCCACCGGCAGGCCCGCCGCTTCCCACTCGGGGTACCCGTCCTCGAGCCTGACGGCGGGGATGCCGCTTCGGCGCAACGTCCTGACGGCCTCGTCGGCGAACACGCAGTACGGGCCACGGCAGTAGGCGGCGACGGTGTGACCTTCCGGCAGCTCCCGCAGCCGCTCCGTCAGCTCCTTCACCGGGACCGAGACCGCGCCGGCGATATGCCCTGACCGGAACTCCGGCTCGGGTCGGACGTCAAGCACGACAATGTCCCCGCCGGCCATCCGGTCCCTTAGCTCGGTCCGGGTCAGGGTGCTCAGCGCCGACCGGTCTCCGAGGTACGCTGCCGCGAGCTCGTTGAGCTTTGCGACATGATCCGAAGCCACGAGACGGACGGCCGTCCAGAGCTGGGCCACCCCGGGCCCGCTGAGGCGGTAGTAGATCCGGGTGCCATCCCTGCGCGAGTGCACCAGCCCGGACCGTAGCAGGTGCTGGAGGTGCTGCGACGTGTTCGCGACGCTTTGCCCGATCTCCTGGGCAATCTCGTCCACCGGACGTTCGCCTTGGGCAAGAACGTCCACAATCTCGGCCCGCCGGCCACTGCCCAGTCCCTTCGCCACGGAGGCGAGTGCGTCAAACAGATCGTCCTTGGCTTCCCTGTCACCCACGTGCTTCCCCTCGCTGCCAAGTTTGTTCAAGTAAGTACTTGACAACATATACCCGCCAGGTGTGCTATTCAAGTATTCAAGTATTTACTTGATTATTAAGCCCGGATTCCTTCCGGGCATGACCGGAAAGAGGCGCAGGGCAATGGCCACCACAGCTACCGTCCGCAACGGCATCGACGTCAGCCGTCTGCTGGAGACAATCCACGCGATCGAAGCAGACCCCGCACAGGGCAGCTTCACCTTCAGTGCCACCAGCACCTGGAGCGACGGCACACACAACATCGGACGGATCCAAGGCTTCACCCACGCCGGCGTTCACGACGCCGGCCGGAGCCAGGGATTCACTCTGGAAGGGGATGAGCCGCCAGTGCTCCTGGGAAACGATGCCGGCCCCAACGCCGTCGAGCTTCTCCTGCAAGCCCTGGGCTTCTGCTACGCCGTGGGCTATGTCGCGAATGCGGCCGCCCAGGGCATCGAGATCGCCTCATTGCAGATGCAGGTTGAAGGCGACCTGGACGTCGGCAAATTCCTGGGCCTCGCCGGCCCCCGGCCGGGATTCACGGCGATCCGTGCACGGGCACGTGTGTCGAGCCCGAACGCCACCGTCGAGCAGCTGAAGGCGCTCTGCCAATACGTCCAGGACAGCTCACCGGTCCGTGACTGCCTGGCCAACCCGGTCCCGGTCGAAACCTCCCTCGAAGTCATCTGAACCGCAGGTACTGACATGAGCACCCCAACCACGGCAGCACCCGTCGACCGCGTCGACCTTGAAACCAAGGTCAAGCAGATCTACCGGGCGGTCGCCCAGAACCCCGCCGGCCACTACCACTTCCCGATGGGCCGCAGCCTCGCCGTAGGGCTGGGCTACCCGGCCGCGCCGCTGGACCTGGTCCCGGCCGGGGCCGTCGAGTCCTTCGCCGGCGTCGGATATAGTTTCGACCTGGCAGACCTCACCGAGGGCGAAGAGGTCCTGGACCTGGGCTCCGGCTCCGGGATGGACGCCTTCGTCGCAGCCCTCACCGTTGGGCCCGGCGGCCGGGTCGTGGGCCTGGACATGACCGAGGAACAGAACGCGAAGGCCGAAAATCTCCGGATGTCGGCGGGCTTTCCCCAGGTCACGTTCACCCAGGGCCACATCGAGGAACTCCCCTTCAGAGACGCAAGCTTCGACTGCGTCATTTCCAACGGCGTCATCAACCTCTCCCCGGACAAGAATGCGGTCTTCCGCGAAGCGGCACGCGTCCTGCGGCCTGGCGGACGCCTGGCCATCACCGACATCGTCACCGAAAAACAACTCACCCCTCAGATCGTCTGCAACACCGACCTGTGGGCCGCCTGCATCGGCGGCGCCGCCCAGACCGACACCTATCAGCAGGCGATCACCGACAGCGGGTTCATCCTGGAAAAACTAAGGAGGAACCCGTACGAGTTCCTGTCCGACAGAGCCCGCACCGCGGCCGCGAAATACGGTGTCATGAGCGTCTCATTCCTGGCACGTGTCCGCTGAACACCAGGCGGGCAGTCGACAGTGCGGGCATGCCCCGGCGGCGCACACGGCCGTCAGGGTCCGGTCCGACGTCATGCGTGACCAGCTCATCGAAGATCTAGGGGCCATACCGGCCATGCTGCGGAGGACATTGACCTGGGACCGGGGGTCCGAGATGGCCAAACACGCCGAGGTGACTGCAGCGCCAGGAACGCTGGTGTCTTTCTGCGATCCCGCCAGCCCGCGGCAGCGGGCTTCGAACGAGAACGCCAACGGCTTGCTCCGCCAATGCTTTAGGAAGGTGTCGACCTCAGTGCGGTAGAACCGACTGATGTCCGCCTCGCCGCTGATGAGATCAACGGCCGGCCCCGTGCCGTCCTTGATTGGTCCAGTGCAACTGCCAGGTTGCTGTACATCATGCCGGTGCTGGCTGTACGCCTGCACGAACTCATTTGGACAAGAATTCCGTAGCTAGCGGGGACCCGCAGCACGGAGGCAGTGCCGGAGATCGCCAACACATGAGCATGTGGTGGCGAGGGCGAGATTGGCGTGCTGGCACGGATCTGAAGCTAGCTTTTCGCTCGTTTACGAGCACATCCCTAGACCGATTCACACGCCTCCGGACGCATGTCCTCAGTGTGAATGCGGTTCGGCTGGTCCGCAGCCAGCTCGTAGGCCACTGATCGTGCGCAGCGGCCACAACTCGTGGTTCTGCACAGTCCTGGCGCGTCGGCTACCAAGCTGGACTTCCTTATGCCCCAGAGTCCTTCCAGCAGCGGCAGTCCTTGTGCCCCTGGATGACGAGAACCCGTTCCTCTCCGAGCAGGATGATGTGTTCATAGCTGAGCATGCCTCCAGTGCAGCATCGGCGAATGGCTGCCGGTAGAAGCGTCTTGGCCTATGTGGAAAACCGTAGGGTAACGGCATCGGAGCGCTCTGCCCGTGAGCTTCCTGTGACCACCACCGAAATCCGAGCGGCGGCGAACCAGGGACGAGCCTCCAGTTCCGGGAACCTTCGTGGAAGTATCACCCCCTCTTTCCTTCACCCTCGACGGCGAGTTTGGCCGGCGTGCGCTGTCGGAACCCGACAGTTAGTGAACATGTGGTGATCGCAGTGGGAGGGTGCTGTTTGTGCTGATTTAGCAGGGATCTTTTCTCCTCGTTAATGAGCGAAAAACATACCCCTCACATAGACCCCCTGGGAGTATGTCCTTAACCGAAATAGTGATGTGCATTGTGAAAACCGGCATTTCGCTCGTGCGAACGCATTGTTTCCGCTGACGTGGCAATGAAGGCCTCGCACCTTGCAACGTCTCACGCCCCCTGTCGGAGATGATGGTTGCAGCGGCGAGTGATCCGAAGAAAGAAGTGGGCGCAATGGCAAAGTATGTGGTCGGCGAATTCTCCTTTGCAAAGAAGGGGGAGGTCGAGCAACTTCTTAGATCAGTTCTGGAAGAGCTGGAAGTCGGTGCGATGGTCACCGATTCTTTCGTGGCTGATCTCCTCACGTCCTTGGCCAGAGAGCACCCCGAGGCAACAGAAAAAGTCGGCGCGGGGATTGAATGGTGGGTTGTCGCCTCGAACAAGGATCTTGGATACACATCGAAGGGTTTCCGCGCCAAGCAGCGGGGACGGGACGAGCTTGTACGCTTCAGCTACACCGACGTCCTGAGGCCGCCGAAGCAGCGAGCATTGGTGGCTGAGGCCCTCACGCAAGAGGCTCTGGACATTACCCGACGGTTCCGGACGAAAGCCTTTGCTGGCGGCCCGGTCCAATGCGCTCTCACTGGAAAGATGATCCCAGAGAAGACCATGGCTGATGCCGTCCACCTCGCTCCGCCTAGAGGTCAGCTGCACGCGGCGTTCCTGGAGTCGGAAGGACTGACCTACGAGTCGGTCGAGCTGGTGAAGCATCCGGTCGAGTCCGGATACCGTCTAGTTGATCGGCAACTTGCTGAACGATGGAGGACCTTTCAGGAAGAGAACGTGGACGGGATGGCGATCGTCCTTCGTCGCGAGCAATAAGTTCTGGCTCTCGTTTCCCACCTTGGCGAGCTTAAGTTGAAGGACTAGTCAAGACGTGGCGATTTGGCCCTTTAGCGACTGGCAGAATGAACGAGATGTCGTCTGTGAGACTACGTGAGGATCTTTCGATTTTGGGAGCGGGATGGGGATCGCAATTCGGGATCGCAAGGTTCTGTGGGCACGCGCACACAACCAGTGCGCCTACCCTGCATGTTTGCAGGAACTTATCGAAACACCGGAGATAGGCAATGGCAGCACTGTCCTCGGCGAGGAGGCGCATATTCGGGCGCAGAGTCCTGGGGGCGCAAGGTATGACCCCGAATATGCGGAGGTCGACAGTTATGAAAACCTCCTGTTGCTGTGCCCGACCCATCACACCCTGATCGATAAGGATGGTGGGTCTCGGTTCACGGTTGCTTGGCTTCTCGAGATCAAGTCAGATCACGAGAGACAGCAGAAGCGGCACAGCGAACTGCAGACTGCAATTCGGGCCTATTTGGGGGACCGTTATCACGCAGAAGATATTATCCAATTCCAACAGGTAGACATTCATGGACCTTCGGTGGATTCCATGTTTGTTGATGTGCCGATTGGGGGCCGTCGGGACGGTACTGCCGTCACCGAATTTCTGGCACAGATAGCAGATGCAGACCCCGGGGACACTGCGGAACTCGAAATGCCCTCGGATTTCGTGGTTGCCGGTGCCACTCAGGCACTTCTGCATCCCGACTGGGTTGGCAACGCAGTTCTCGTCGGTGGACCCGGGCAGGGAAAGTCGACCGTCCTCCAATACGTGTGCCAGTTCCATCGTGCACGCCGGCTCGGCGAAGATGCGTATACGGCCGGAGATCTGGATCTCGTTAGAGCAGCCACACCGGCGCGTTTTCCTGTGCGGGTGGACTTACGAAAATACGCGCAATGGGCCGAAGCAAATCCGTCGAGGCCTAATAAGGGGAAACGATCACGTCGAAAATCCCGGGACAGCCACTGGGACGGCGTGAATGATGGTTGGCGGAGCCTGGAGGAGTATGTCGTTGAGGACATCGGCCGTCACATCGGGGCCAACAAGTTCGAAGCGCGAGACCTGGCCGTGCTGCTGGCTACGGAGCCGGTCCTGTTGGCCCTGGACGGCCTGGACGAAGTGGCTAGCCTGCCACTACGAGAGCGTGTAACTAAGGAGATCGCGGGAGTTCAAGCCCGTCTCAGCCCAATCGCCGCCAACTTGGTAATTCTGGTAGCAACACGACCAGGGAGCTCGTTGCGGCCTCTGACAGGAACGAAGTCATTTCCCGTCCTACTCTTGCAGCGGCTCACCCAGGGTTTGAGGCTTCAGTACCTTCAACGCTGGGTCGCGGTTTCGAAACTTTCGAAAGAGTCATCTGAAAGGCTTCAAGCAGCCTTCATGGACAACCAATCCTTGCCTCACATCAACGAACTCGCCTCGTATCCGATGCAGCTGGCGATCCTACTGCATTTGCTTCACCGGAGACAGCTCCTACCGCAACAGCGAACAGAGCTCTATAGGGAGTATCTGAAGACGTTCCTTGACCGTGAACAGACCGAAGACAAAGAACCGCTGCTCGGTAATCAAAGACGTGTTGTGGAGAACACACACGCGTTTCTGGCGTGGTATATCCAGACGAAGGCGGAGCAAGGAGAGAGCTCGGGAGCGATCGGCCGCGACCAGCTCCGCACGCTCCTTCGGGAATTTCTCGCGGGGCGCAACGAAGAATTGAAGCTTGCGGAGACGCTATATTCCGCAATCACAAGCCGAGTCCTGTGCCTGGTCGAGCGGGATGACGCTTTCGAGTTTGAAGTCCAGTCCCTGCGTGAGTACTTTGCCGCCTGGTACATTTTCCAGAACCTTCCGCCCAAGGGAAACGGCAACTCCAGGGATGACGGGCTAGACGCGCTCTTGGAGCGTCCTTATTGGGCTAACGTCTGCCGCTTCTTCATTGGCATGCTGTCAGACGGGGAAGTCCGGGCGCTGCGAGACAATTTCCGAGTCGTCGACAAGCGCGTATCGCCGCTGCCCATCATTCGTTCAATGGCCGCCACGATTCTCAATGATCGGACTTACGAGGGGCACACCGACTCGACAATCCGCGACGCCGTGAACATGGTGCTCGATGGCCCGGGGGTACTCCTCGCTGAGGATGGTTTGTTTGACGGCGGCGGAGCACCGTTAAGACTAGGGGAGCGGGCTGGCCGTTCCCAAGCTGTTGCCCACTTGAAAGAGCGACTCGAGGGAAACGAATCCAGTGTGCGGCGCGACGCAATCGCCAGTTGCCTGCGGGGCCATGCAATACCCGAGGATGACCTTGCGAGCTGGTGGTGGAGCCAATTTGACCTGAGCCCGGATTGGTTCGGGTCAGCGTCGATCCTTGGAATCTTCAACGCTCTTGGTGGTGTGCAGGTTAGCCACCTACGCTCCCTGATTAGCAAAGTCGACCAGGATTCTGAGTGGTACACAGATCTTCTCGCCCGGGGACGATACGACGGCGGAGATTTGGAGATACTCGAGGCAGCAAGGAGAGAACTCAACGACGGGGCCGCAGGCAGCACCAGATCTGACTTGGGAAAAACTGACTTAACGATCTTGATTGAATGCGCCGAGATTACGGCAGCTGGGACTATCCTCCGTGCGCCTCAAGCTGAAGACATGCTTTCTCGAGGGCGTGCGGCCCGGCTCAACAGTGACTCTTTTAGCTCGCGCATTCTGAGAGCTACTTTGACATTCCCTGACAATTTCGATTCATCGTCGCCCGTCGACTGGCAAGAGCGGCTTCTTGTGTTGGCCGAGGTCTGGGGCGGCGGCTATGTCTTGCGCCGTGCCGTGTCGGCGATCCCGGAGAGCATTGACAACGCGGCGATTGAATCCATGGGGCGCAACACGAGCAGAGACCTGTCCGAGGCGGTCGCAACAGAAGTCGCATACCGTGCAAACCGTGGGAACTCTGAGTGGTGGCGGACTCATTTGGAGTCGAGTAAAGGACCTTGCGATCGCATGATTGCAATCTTGGCCCTTTTTGAGCGTTCACATGCCAAGGTGTTCATTGAGCTCTCGGACATCATCGACAAAATGGTCGGGACACTTGCACCGAAGCGCTACAGAATTGTGGAACATACCCTTCGCAGAGATGCGGTAGCCCGCAGGGTTCGCCCACTCGCCCTCCAGGAGGCCCTGCGAACAAAACAAATAGACCTTTCCGGGAGGGCGCTCTGGCTCGTGAGAATCGTCGGCTCTGACGCAACCAAGAAGCGAGTGGGTCCGGAGCTCGAAACGAAACTCGGTGACTTGCTTAGGTCAGGAGTCACCGACGGGCGTGAGGCCGTTGGTGCCGCGTACACCAAGAGAAAGTTGAAACTGGCTGCGTTCAAGCACGCCCGTCAAGCCCTCCCGCCAGGCAGCTGGGCAAGTGATGCCATCCTCGCAAGCATGACCCTCCCGCTTGCAAAAGAAATACTCTTCGAGCCTGAGAACTGGCCTATCGACATCGTGCAGATTGCATCAGAACGGATGCTCGCCGAACGAACCCGACGACTGAAAACACTGGATGAAGTCTCTTCGACATATCGCTGGTTCGACGAGGAGAAATAGGTAGTCGTCGCCGAAGCTGGCTCAGCGGGCTTCCGAATGGGTGTCGCAGCCTTTCCGCAGGCCCCTTTCTTCTCCAAGCAGGATGATGTCCATAATTGAGCATGTCTCCAATGCAGTATCGGCGGACGGCTGCCCGGCGGAGGTCCCGAACGCGTTGAGAAAGCATTGATACTCTGGATTAGGGCGAAAAAGGGGGAACACGGAAATGGGTCTTAGAAATCTTTTTCAGCGAAAAGCCGTAACCGCGGCACGCACGAGTCCCCTTGGGGCGGCAACCCCAGTCCCGGACGCGTTCACGTCACCGGAGCTCCAGGAGGAACTGCGGGTGGCGTGGGCAGAACTCGCTGAGGCTGCCAAGGCCTCGAAAGTGAGAAACGTTCACGCTTGTACGCGCACAGGCCGACATTGGACGGAAGACCCGGTGGCGGTCAGAGCCGTAGCGGGCGCACTCCGTGAATTTCCGGATACCGACAGCCAGCCGACGACGTAGCGGCATGTCGCCCGTGGTTTTTGCAGCTCACTGGAGCACGGCGGTCAACACTTTCACTAAAGTCGCGTGGCAGTTCGCGCGGTCTTTGGCATGCCGTAAGCGCGACAGGTCCAACACAGTTCCTGGCTGTGGGTGAAGATGAAGCTTATGACAAAGCGTATCCGCGGAATAGCCGTCGTAAGTTACCTGCAGACTCTGTCCGTTTCGGCGATCCACCCCGCGTCCTCATGAGGCAGATGAGGCTCCGGTACTCCGGAGGATGCAGGATGTGCGGTACATCTCTTCCGGCCGGGACGGAAGCGATCTATGAGAGCGAGACAAAGACCGTCCGCTGCTTGGAGTGTCCCACAGAGGCTGCCGAATCCACGTCCCACGACCTCGAACCGGCTTGTGAGGCGTTGCCAGCCAATGAGTCTGGAGTAGCCGGGTCGTCAGCCCGACGCGAGTATGAGCGTCGCAAAGCGAAAGACGAGGAAAAGCTCCGCGGGAAGTGGGGTCCATTCGGCGGCATCGCAGTCGCCGTCTCTGACGAACGCCAAAGCACCAAGGCCTGGGATCGAGGCGCGATTGGCGAGGAACGCCTCGGCGCTCGGCTGGATGCCCTGGCCGCCGATGGCCTGGCCGTCCTTCACGACCGACGCATCCCCGGATCGAAGGCCAACATCGACCACATTGCCATCACTCCCGGTCGAATCTGGGTCATTGACGCCAAACGGTACAAGGGACGGCCTGAACTGAAGATCGAGGGTGGCATCCTTCGCCCCCGCGTCGAGAAGCTCCTCGTCGGCCGACGTGATTGCACGAAACTGGTCGATGGGGTGCTCAAACAGGTCGACGTCGTGCGAGACCTCGTCGGGGATGTTCCGGTCACCGGGGCGCTGTGCTTTGTTGGAGCCGACTGGCCCTTGATCGGAGGCGCATTCTCGACCCATGGCGTCCATGTACTCTGGCCGAAACGGCTGGCCAAAGTGCTTGTAGAAGAGCCAGCCGGCGACGTTGATGTAGCGGCGGTGCGTGAGTCATTAGCCTCGCGATTCAAGCCTGCTTGAGTCAGGTGCCCACGTTCCAGTCCGCTCTGGGACGACGACGTTGAACATGAGCCAATCTTCAGGACGTAGCGCTCAGCCTTGTCCCGGCAAACTTATCTGGCTTGGGATACGGCAGAGCCAAGCTCTTAGCTACGCTTTTCGGCCGGCCGGTACCTGTCACCAAAGGCGACCAAGGAGCTCTGGAGCAGCGTCATGCTGCCCAGTATGTCTACTGGCCGGGAACGGGATTCTGCCGGCAGTGGGCTGACCATCCAGGCGGCGAACACGTTGTGGGGAATCTTCAGGCTCATCGCCTGATCAAAGAGACGCAACACAGGTTGGTGGAAGAGCCCATCTTTGAGCTGGAAGCCCGGGCAGAAGGTTCCCTCGCCGATGAATACCCGAACTGCCCGGCGCATGGCCTCCGGGTCGCCGAGGGATTGGAAATGCGTCTCCAGGTCTGCCGCTGTCGGCAGGGTGAATTCTTCGCGGATGCTGTCCCAGATATGCTCCGGGACAGCCGGCCAAAACCGCTCAGCCAACACACTCGACGCAGTAGGCATGGCCGTCGTTCTCGCTCGCCTTCTGCGAACGGTGGCGGACCAGGAAGCAGGACCAGCAGGTGAACTCATCGTCAGCCTGCGGGATGACCTGGACGACCAGCTCTTCGGCAATGAACTCCCCGCCAGGGGTCAGGCCGTCCAGGGCGTCAGCCTCGTCGAGCTCCTGAACCACGGATTTCGCATCCGGGGCTTTGGCGGACTTCAGGGCCTCCAAGGAGTTTTCCTGGGATTCCTTGACGTCGGTGCGCAGTTCATCGTAATCGGTTGCCACGGAGGTGCATCTCTTCTCTGTTGATGGGGATTACCGATCCTGCAACGTACAGGACACGGGAAGAATTCCATAAAAAAGCGGCTGCATGGGCACACAATCAGAACCCCAGGGAACATGGGCATTGCCGAGAGTCAGTCGGCCACTTGGGGTTTCAATATCAGGAAGTGACACCTAGTCTGGGACAGAGCCGATGGCCGCGACATTTGTGGACCCAACCACCGGTTCGTGCGTCTTATAACTCTGGTCTTTGGGGGAAACTTGAGTGATCCGGAATACCCGCAGCAGCAACAGCCGCGCGTCTTCGATACTTCGTTCAATTACACGACCGACACCCCTCCAGGGACTGACCCGGACAGTGGCAGTCCGAATCTCCGGGCGGACCACGAGCTGCTGTGGACCAAGGAGCTGCGACCCGGCGTCGTCTTCGAACCGACCGCGCCGCCGAAGCGTGGGGACGGCTACCTCATCTTCACTGCCCCCTCCGAGACGAGGCATTGGTACGGCAGTGACGCCATCACGAGCTCATACAGCCCACCCCGGTCACGTACGGCGTCTCTGGCGAACGCCATCGCCTCGCTGAACGAGGACGAGCGGTCCCGCTACCTGAATCCGCCGTACACCATCGGCAGCGCGATGATCTGGCCCGTCAGGAAGAAGGACCGACCCACGATGAACCAGGCCCGGGGGTTCAGGTCGCTCATCGCCGACCGGATGGATCTGACCCTGGAGTGCATCCGGCGTCATTACGCAGGAGAACCGGAGAGCCCTCTGGCCGATGTCATCAACGCGTACGCGGACTTCTTTGCGCTCTTCGACGGGTTCAAGGAGTTTGTGGAGTTCTTCCACTTTCAAGACCTCGTGACACCCGACTACGAAGAGGTTCGGTTCTACCTGCCCTTCGACAACTTCAAGCGTTCCGGGATGCCGGCCACAAAAGACGAGTACGTAACGTACCGGGAGGCCACGCTGGAGTTCATCTCGGCACGGAACCGTCGGATGGCCGCTTGGGTCATGGAGAACCACCCCGGGATTGAGGTTCGCCATACAGACTGACCACCCAGCGACGTCGCAGGGTCAGTCAGGGTCATAGTCCGCGCATTGAAGCCATAGGGGGATTCATGGAACTACCAGCCATCCTGAAAGAAGAGAACGTCGAAGCCGCAGCCGAACTGCTCCGGCGCTACTACCTTGAACCGTCCACAAAGACGGGGCTGCTCAGTACCGGCAGTTACTTTGATGAATGGGCGAACCGCGGCGACAACCCGGAGGTGAGGGACAGGATCACCGACAGCGACGCTGTCGCCGTGTCCATGCTCAGCGTCAAAGTGCCGGCCCAGGCCATCATCGGACTGCAGGAGAAGCTGTTGGCGGCGAATATACGGGATCTCCTGGCTGATATACCCACCGACGTGAAGATGAGCGACCTCACGGTCGCGGAAGCAGAAGCCACTCTCGGGGAGGGCAGCCCCTCATGGCTGCTCTGGCAGGAGCTGAGACGCACACCCAAAACGCGCTGGGATGTCGGGGCCACCACAGCCAGCAAGATCATGGCGAGGAAGCGACCGCATCTCATCCCCATCTGGGACAAAGTAATTGGGGCAGTCGTGGGCAAAGACACCTCTGAAGGCCAATGGCTGAATTGGCACAACCTCTTCATGGAAGACCCCGACCTTGCTGGACGATTGGGGCGCATTCACAAGCTTTCTATGGTCCAGACACCCATTTCCGAACTGCGCATCATCGACGCCATCCTGTGGCGCTACGGCAAGGACCATGGCATCAAGGGCGGGCGATCCGGCAAACTCGGAATCACCTGAATCCCGCCAGTGTCAGCGATGCCACGAGGAACCTGGTCGCATAGCGGGCCAGCGCCCGCGCCAAGTTCGTAGCCGGCCAAGGTCTGCTGACTATAGAGCTCCATCGCCTTTCATCATTTGCTGCGCCAAACGAATCGGATCGTTGGGGTCCTGGGCCGACACAATTTCATTAAGCTTCGCTGTTAGGTATGCGAGAAGCTCGCGGTTCCACTCCAGTGGCGACCCGTCAAAGGAAATCGGTCGTTCTCTGCCCGCATTCTGAATGGCACAAACGACCAGACCGTACATCTCCTGTGTGGAGTCGAGGATGAAGTCCTTTAGGGCCGCGTGTTCGGATGCGCCCAGATCACCCTGCTGCTGGTGATGATTACTGTGTTGAAGCAAGCACAGGCTTTGTCCCGCGTATGAAATGTACTTCTCAATGAGCCATTGACCATCCACTTCGTCATTGGTCATGTAGGTCCTCAAGGAGTACCGGTAGAGCATGGGTTGAAGGTACTGCTCCATAAGCGGCCACAGCATCCGGGGGTTGTTGCCGTTTTCAAAGTACCTAAACGACAGCTCTTCCATGGCAGCGTCAAAGGCTGGCAGAGACCGCGCATCCGCAAGGTCAGGTATTCGGACGGCAGGCCTTGAATCCTGGATATGTTTGGGCTCCGGGCGCAGCGGTATGTGGTCCGTTGACGTATTGTCCAGGCTGGGAGTCAGGGCTTTATCAATAATCCGAAGTAGCTCGGATATACCCTCCATCGCCTCGCCGTAGAGGTTTGGTGGGAGCCCTTCCAGCCAGACCGCGATGCGCATTCGATTGCCGTCACGGAACCGGAGCGAGGCAATGAGATTGTTCGAAGGCCCTTGATAGTCGATATGGCTGAGCGCCGGAGCGGACGAGGCGGGCATCAATATGGAGCAGGCGTTGAGTTCTCCAAGCTGAGCAAGTATGGGGCTCCCTTCGGCAGGGTCATCCGCCAAGAGGTCGCTTTCCTCGAAGAATCCGGTTACACCGTCCTTTGTAATGATCCAGCCATCCCATCGCCGCTCTTCTGCCCCTTCCCCAGATACGTAGGTAGCAGGGAGCATTACTCGATCCCCGAGGAAGGACAGGTCGACTGTCTCGAAGTAGCGGTCCGCTCCTTCCGCCATCGCTTTTACTTCGCGCTCCGCTGTTCCTGCCGGATACCCAGCATCGAATACAGCGCCGCCGGCCGCGCCGAATACCCGATCACACATCTCCTGGACGAGAGCTGCCCTGGCGAAGGGATCCTGGTCGTTCTTGAGTTGCTCCTCGTACTTGCTGATCAACCAGGCCGCTTCTGCTCTTCCAACTATCGGTTGGGGAATACCGGGGATCCTGCTGTTACGAGGCAAGTAGGCTACCTGTCCCATAGCGATAGCAATCGCAGGAGGCACACCCAGAGCCTCAAGTCGACGTCGGACATCATCGGCTGCGCCGTCCAGGATTCTCCCCATGGTCATATGATCTGACCCCAATGGTTCAACGACAACCCTAAGCCGAGAAACTCCCTGCCTTGACAGCGGCCGAAACCATGTCTGGTGGAGACGGGCCCGGCGGGAAGAGACCTGGTGCGAAGGATTGCCCCCGTCCCGCTCGGTTTGGTCGTGTTGCCTGTAGGCTGCAGATCAGCACGAACCCGGGAACGCACTCGACGACACACAATTCCTCGCTGATACCGTGGAAAGAGGGCAGTGGTCTCCTTTTGAACATGTGTGAGTCGGGGGAAGCATGACGGAGTGGAGGCCGGGTTGGTGGGCACGCGCGTTCAGAGGTGCCGGGTCATGGGTGCTGTCGATCCGTGAGGGCCGCCTGCGCGTCTGCGGAATCCCCCAGGAGGTGGACGCTGATGTCATCGACGTCCTCGGACTCGCAGTCGATGCAGGCTCAGGGCAGCTCATCGTCACTCTCGTCCACGGGACGGAGACGGTGCTCAATGGGCTGTCTCGTCGCGCAGTGCGTGAGGTCGCCGCGGCGTACCACTCCGAGCTCGATGAGCGACGGCATCTCGCCGCCCTGCTCTCAAAGGCTGAGGAGCAGGGCGAGACGGCGCGCCTGTGGTGGTCCCGGGTGCAAGAGGTGATGAACCGACCCCGGTGGGCGGACCAGGACACGATCGCCGCACTCGAGGGCTCTCGTCCAGATGTCGCAGCGTGGTTGGCTGCCGACAGCGATCCGAGGCTCTCTGGGCTTCCCAAGGACAAACGCGAGGACCAGCGTGAAGCGGTCGACGCTTGCCGTACCACTGACTTATCTGCGTGGACTGTCCAGCGGAATGAAGCATTCCTGGAGTGGGAGAAAAATGAGTTGGCGGACTTCTTCCGCACGGTCGAGAAGTCGCCGTTGACGGAAGAGCAGACGAGGGCGACGGTCTGCTTCGACAACAGGGTCCGCGTTATCGCGGCCGCGGGCTCGGGGAAGACCTCGACGATGGTGGCGCGCGCCGGTTACGCGATCCAGCGCGGCATCGCAGAGCCGACCGAGATTCTTGCTCTTGCTTTCAACAAAAAGGCAGCCGGCGAACTCTCGGACCGTCTCGTGTCCCGCCTCGGCAATGATGGTGCCGGCGTGGCGTCGAGCACGTTCCATGCCTTCGGGCTGCGTATCATCGGCGAGGCCACTGACCGCAAGCCGTCCCTTCCCGATGACCTGACCGCGGACAACGGGATCGGGCGGCTCGCGAGGATCGTGGATGTCCTCCGCGACCAGGACCAGGCCTTCCGGCGGGACTGGGACCTCTTCCGGCTCGTTTTCGGCCGGCAGCTTCCGGATCTCGGTGGTGAAGCCGATCCTGAGAAGTCGGACAGGAACACAGGTACCAGCGGCTTCGGTACTCTCGCAGGGGAGATCGTCAAGAGCCAGGAAGAGGTGATGATCGCAAACTGGCTCTTCCTGAACGGTGTCCGCTACCAATACGAACGTCCCTACGCGTACGACGTCGCGGACGCACACCACCGGCAGTACCAGCCTGACTTCTACTACCCGGACATCGATGTGTGGCATGAGCACTGGGCGCTCGGTCTCGACGGCACCCCGCCGCCCCACTTTGACGGGTATGCCGAGAGTATGCAGTGGCGGCGTCACACTCACGTCCGTTACGGCACTCGACTGATCGAGACAACTTCGGCGACCATCCGGGACGGGTCCGGGTTCGAGCACCTCGAGCAGGAGCTGCGCCGGCACGGAATCCAGCTAAAGGAAGACCCTTACCGGGAAGCAGCCGGGGAGCCACCGATCAGCGACCAGGCGATGCTGGCGCTGACGCGGTCCTTCATGTCACACGCGAAGGGCAACCGCCTCACCCCTGATCTGCTGGCGGAGCGGGCCGGCCGGACTTTGCGGGCCAGGCTCTTCACTCGCCTGTACGGCGTCGTCCTCGCCGAATGGGACAGCCAGCTCCGCGCTGCGGGCCAGATCGATTTCGAGGACATGCTGAATCTCGCCACCGATCACGTAGAGTCCGGCCGGTGGATGAGCCCTTACCGGCTCGTCATGGTCGACGAGATGCAGGACACCAGCGCTGCCCGTGCGGCGCTGGTGAGGGCGCTGATGAAGACTCCTGGAAACTACCTGTACGCGGTCGGCGACGACTGGCAGTCCATCAACAGGTTCGCGGGCTCAGACCTCAGTGTGATGACCCGCTTCGATAATTGGTTCGGGACAGCGTCCACCATCTGGCTGGACCGCACCTTCCGGTCCCCGCAGTCCCTGTGCGATGTCGCCGGTGGGTTCGTGATGAAGAACCCCAATCAAATCTCCAAGAACGTCCGATCTTCAGCGCCGGAGACTGACGAGACGGTGTGCGCCGTCAGTGTACGGGAGCGCAGCCACTACGGATCGGTCGTTCGGCAGCACCTGACAACCCTTGACTCAGAGCTCACTGAGCCGGCCACTGTGCTGCTGCTCGGCCGGTACTCCCGGTCCAAGGACGATGTCATCTCGGCGCTGGAAGCCAGATACGCCAACCTGACCATCGAGTTCAACACCGTGCACGCCTCAAAAGGAAAGGAGGCAGACTACGTCGTTGTGCTCGGCCTTGAGAGGAACGGATTCCCCAGCATTGTCGAGGATGATGCTCTCCTGCAACTGGCCATGGCCGCCCCCGACTCCTACCCACACGCAGAAGAACGACGCCTGTTCTACGTCGCACTGACCCGTGCCAAGCGCTCAGCGCTCCTGGTCACGCGCGCCGGTAGGGAATCAGCGTTCCTCCTCGAGTTGGTCGGAGATCGTGTCGTCAAGATCCGATCCGCGACAGGCGACGATATCACCCCAGTGGTCTGCCCGAAATGCAAGAAACACACGATGAGGGAACGCAAAGGGCGCTACGGCCGGTTCTTCGGCTGCACCGGGTACCCGACCTGCAAAGGAACGATGAAACTCGCTGAGAGTTAGGGACAAGGATATTTCCATGTTCCGAGGCGCAGGCTCTACGCTTCGCGATATTTTGGCCGGCTGACGAGTCCAACCCACGTGGTCGGCCAAGCCGAGCTTTGCGGAATGCAGCACTTGCGCGAGGCCATCATCACACCGATACACAGACCAAGGGGGTCACCACCCTTAGAAATGTATGCTTGACGGGTGCGAGCCGTTGCTTATATCCGCAGATCCAAAGACCCCGCCGAGGGCAACGCGTCGCTCGTCGACCAGCGCTCGTGGATCATGGCGGAGAGCCGCAAACATCACCACACGGTCGCTAAGCATGACATCTTCGAAGAGGTCGTAAGCGCGTACCGCGACCGGAACCGCCCCGAGCGCGACCGCCTGGAGAAGGTTCTTGCCGAGGGTGACGTCAAGGTGCTCTACGTCCGGGACCTCGACCGGCTGGCGCGGCGGCTGATGGACACCGCCCGCATCGTCGACACCTGTAACCGCCATAACGTGACGATCTACACCCACGACCGGGTGTTCGCCCCACGGTCGCCCGACACCATCCTGCTGATCTCCGTCCTCGGCGGCCTGGCCGAGACCGAAGCGGCGACCACGAGCAAGCGGCTCAAGCGCACCGCCGAGAACATCCGCCAGAAGGGTGGGTGGAACGGCCCGCCACCCTACGGCTGGGTGCTGCCCGAACAGCGCAATGCCGACGGCGTGAAGACGCTGAAGCTGCACCCGAAGGAGAGCCGGACGGTGCGCCGGATCGTCGACTGGCGGCTCGACGGACTCTCCGTCGCCGAGATCGTCCGGGAGCTCAACCAGCAGGGCCTGACCAACCGCGAGGGCCGGCCGTTCCAATACCGCGCCGTCGCCTCGCTACTGCGCCATCCGCTCCTGGCCGGATACAACTCCCTCACGGCCAAGGCCGATGGACGCAGCGTCGGCCCAGGTCCGGACTTCCGCGATACGCGCACGATCGTCATCGACAAGGATGGGCGTCCGGTCAAGAGTCATGAGGCGGTCTGCACGGAGGCCGAGTGGGAAACCCTGCGCCTGCTGATGAAGCCCCAGCCACTCAAGCGGACCCGGGCCTGCGCCGGAGGCCTTCCCCTGGTCGGCCTCGTCTACTGCGCGGGCTGCGGCACCAAGATGACCAGCAACAGGTCGATGGGTGAGTCGGGAACGTACGTGTGCAACGGACGGATGCGCGGCGCTGACTGCCCCGGCGCTGCAATCAACAGGGAAGCACTGGAGGGCTTCATCCGCGACGTCGTCGCAGGATCGCTCGACAGCCCCGAAGTGATGGAGCTGCAGACCGAGAGGCTGAACCAGGCCGCGGCCGGGAGCATGAGCTCGGAGCTGTCCGAGCTCCACGAACAGGCTGATGCCCTGGGGGACTCCATTCTGATCCTGCGGGCCCAGATCAACACCGCGCCGGCCAGCGCGATGTCGGCACTGCTGAACCGCATCGGTGAGGAGGAGGCCCTCAAGGGTCAAATCGAGATGCGGATCTCGGAGAAGACCGAGGGGCGACCGAGGGCGATCCCCGACATCAGCGGGGCCGAGTTCCTCGAGCTCTCCGAGACGGAGCAGAAGTCCATCATCAGGGCTTTCCTCCGCAAGGTCGTGGTCTACGCCGACGACGGAAAGCGCGGGTCGGTCAAGGGGATGTTCGGCTCCCAGGGCACGAACCTGAGCCGGATCGGCTTCTGGTATCTCGGCGAAGCGGACGACCAGGAGCCGCGCCGGGGGGGCGGGTACTCGCTCATGCCCTCGAACGGCAGCTACCAGTGCCCCAAGTGCGAAGAACCCCGAACGTTCCGCTACCGGAACAACCTGCGCCACCACATGAACTACGCGCACCCGCAGCCAGTGCCGTGTCCTGAGTGCGGCGAGGAATTCCCTTTGCCCGGGCTGCCCAGCCACCGCCGCAACAAGCACGGGGTCAAGGGCTCACGCCAGTCCTGGAGCTGACTCTCGGGGACTAAGCGGCCCGACGGCGACCCAAGCGCGCGGGCTTGGCTGCCTCAGCTGCCTCCGCCCGCCGGATGGCCACCGAGGCCGCCACGGCGGCTCCGGCCTGGATGGCCTCCACCGGGATCGGGCGGACGGCGATCGCGGCTGCAGCTGCCGCCGGGACCTGCACTGGCCTGCGCGGGGAGGCATAGGCAGACGAAGCCACACCGCGTTCAGCGGTGGTGACCTGTCCTGCCATGACTGCCTGCCTCAGATAGCTGTGCTTTGAATGCCTATCGGCACTCTATCAACTAATGAGTCAAAGGATCAATCGAATCGAATCTGATACGAGTCGAATCGTCACACTTGGGGATGAGTCGACGAGATGGAGCGGGCTCAGGCTGCGGCAGTCCCGGTGTCGCTGATCCCGGCCAGCAGCCACTGCTCGGACAAAGGGTCGCGGCGCAGCTCGAAGGTTCGCAGCGCCGAAGTGGACGTCAACCGGACCTGGACCTGCCAGTGTTCGACGCTGATCGGGTCGCCGCAGCCCACCGGTGCCCGCTTGATGGTGTTCCACCAGTCGGCGCGGGTGAACCAGTGCACAGGTTCCGCGGCCACAGCCCAGATCCTGCCGTCATGCCTGACGGCCAGGGGAACCCCCTTCGCGGTGAAGCGGACCTCCACCGGAGTGTCCAGAGGTTTGCTATTTGATGCTGTTGCTGCCACGGGTCCGCTCTCCAAGGTTCCTGTTCATCAATTCTTCCCGGCGGGTAACCGCCGAACTCCACACCCAGGTCCGGTACGTCACCGGCCCGTCCTTCCATGTCGCTTCGACCGCTTTCGCTGTCCAGGCGAAGACCTCGCCGTCCACCAGTTCTGCGCAGTTCGGGAACCGGATCCATGCCTTGACGGGGATTCCGGGATACCCGTTCTTGGCCGGGAAGTGTTCGAAGCCGAGCTCTTCCACGGTCAGCCCGATCGGGCCGGCCCGCCGCGCATACTGCGCTTGCAGTGCAGCGGCGAACTCTTCGGAGGACATAACACAACCTTAGAACACATATTCGAATAGGCGACCCACAAAGATGGCGGCTACGGCCGGCCGCCTCGCTCCCGGGAATCACCATTGGTCCTGTTTTTCGATCCCCTGGGCACCAAGTTATAAAAGGGCTCCGACAACGTCCGGAACGGACTGATCCTGGTCCGCTGCCGGCTCGGCACAAAACGGCGCAGTGTCCGATAATGGGGACATGCCAGCTGCTTCTGCCCCCTGCACCGTCCACCACCTCTACTCCACACCCGGTCACCTCCTCCCCGCGTGCGGTGTAACCCCCGGCCCTGACGGGTCCGAGTGGCACACCGGACACGACGCCGGGGTCCTGCATAGGTGACGGCGATCCACTCCCTGTGCCAGCTCCCGACATCCGGCGTGCAGCTGGTCCGGCGGCCGCCCTTCGAAAATCCCCACCACACGGCGACAGCAGCGGCGATCATCGGCGGCGGGTCAGGGCTGCCGCGTCCCGGCGCAGCATCACGTGCGCACCGCGGAATCCTGTTCCTCGATGAGGCACCGGAATACGAACGCAGGGTCCTGGACGCGCTCCGGCAGCCCCTTGAAAGCGGCGAGCTGGTCATCCACCGCTCTGCGGGCGCAGCAGCCTACCCGGCCCGGTTCCAGCTTGTGCTGGCGGCCAACCCCTGCCCTTGCGGCAAGGCCGCGGGGAAGGGCATTGAATGCACCTGCACCCCCTTCATGCGGCGCCGCTACATGTCGCGGATGTCCGGGCCGCTCCTGGACCGCGTGGACATCCAGCTGCAGGTGGACCGCGTGTCGCTGACAGACTTCGGCCAGTCCGGGGGAGCGGAAGACAGCGCAACGGTCGGTGCCCGCGTCCACGCCGCCCGGGAAAGCCAGCTGCAGCGGCTGCAGCCCCTGGGCCTGGAAACCAATTCCCAGGTGCCCGGCCGGATTCTGCGCGGCGAGCTGAGACTGGCGTCGGCCACCACCCGGATTCTGGACCAGGCGCTGGAACGGGGCGTGCTCACGGCCCGGGGCTATGACCGCGTGCTCCGGCTCGCGTGGACCCTGGCCGACCTCGGCGGCAGGGAACAGCCCGACGGGAACGACATCGGACAGGCCCTGAGCCTCCGCCAGACCGCCTCGGCAGCGGCGTGAAAGGGATCAACATGCACAACGAGAGACTGGCCCGAGCCGCGCTGTCCAGGCTGATGGAGCCGCAGGACGCCGCGGGCCTGGCCCTGGTGCACGTCGCCGGAGCGGAGGACGCCCTGAGAATAGCCACCGGCCAGGTCGGTTACGGACCGGGGCTGGAACAGGACATTACGGTGCTGCTGGCCGAGCACAGTTCGGTGAACCCGTGGGCTGGCCTTGGTGCCGCACTGCGGCGCTGGGCACCCAGGATTCCCGACCTCGCTCCTGAGCGTGACCTGGCTACCATGCAGCGCCTGGGCGGCCGGATGATCATACCTTCGGACGGGCTGTGGCCACGGCAGCTTGACGATCTTGGCCTGCACCAGCCGATCTGCCTCTGGTGGCGGGGTGTCGAGCTCGAACTTCCCCCGGCCTCGAAGGCGGTCGCCCTGGTGGGCTCGCGGGACAGCACCAGTTACGGTGCGTCGGTGACCGGCGATCTTGCCTACTCGCTGGCGCAGCGGGGATTCACGGTGGTGTCGGGCGGCGCCTACGGGATCGACGCCCACGCGCACCGGGCCGCCCTCGCCGGCGGATCGGATGCGATGCCGACCATCGCCGTGATGGCGGGCGGCGTGGACCGCTTCTACCCCTCGGGCAACGAGGATCTCCTGCGCGCCGTGGCAAACCAGGGTGCCGTTCTCGCAGAGGTGCCGCCCGGCTCTGCGCCGACGCGCTACCGCTTCCTCCAGCGGAACCGGCTGATCGCCGCTCTTGCATCCGTCACCGTCGTCGTGGAAGCCAGATGGCGGTCGGGTGCCCTGAACACCGCCCATCACGCGGAAACTTTGGGCCGCGCTGTGGGAGCGGTTCCGGGCTCGGTGCACAGCGCCAACTCCGCAGGCTGCCACCGGCTCCTGCGTGACGGCGGCGCCGTCTGCGTCACGGACGCCGGGGAAGTCGCCGAGCTCGCCTCGCCCAGCGGCCAGTCCCTGCCTGACGAAAGGAGCGGCCAGGCGGCCGAGCACGATGGCCTGACGCTCGAGGACCTGATCCTGCTGGACGCCCTCCCGCTGCGGTCCGCCAGTTCGGTCGAAAAACTCTGCACCGTGGCCGGCCTGGGTGCTGAATCCGTGCGCGCGGGTCTCGGCAGGCTGGCGCTGCTTGGACTGGCCGTCTCCGAGAAAGGCGGATGGAAGCGCACCAAGCAATCGACCTAGAGCTGGCAGCGTGCCGTTCCCTGATTCTGCGCCGAATGCTGGGACAGTGGGGGAGTGGAGAAACAGGAATTGCCGGCAGCCCTCGCCCAGGCGGTCACGGGCTTCGGCAGGTACCTGACGGGCGAACGGGCGCGGTCCGAACACACGGTCCGCGCATACGTGGCGGACGTCTCCAGCCTCCTGGGCTACGCGGCCAGTGAAGGGGTCACCGATCCTGCGGATCTCGAACTCGGAACGCTGCGGCGCTGGCTGGGCAGCCAGAGCGAGGCCGGCGCGTCCCGTTCCACACTGGCACGCCGCGCGGCCACGGCGCGCTCCTTCACCGCCTGGGCGCTGCGGGAAGAACTCATTGAAACCGATCCCGCCCTTCGGCTGCAGGCCCCCAAACGCGATGGCTCACTGCCGGGCGTGCTGCAGCAGCAACAGCTCGCCCGGCTGCTGGCCGACCTCAACGAGGCAGCCCAGGATGGTGATCCCCTGGCATTGCGGAACCGGGCGATGGTTGAGCTGCTTTACGCCACCGGCGTCCGGGTCGGCGAGCTGGCCGGCCTGGACGTCGACGACCTCGACCCGGACCGCCGGACCCTGCGGGTGCTCGGCAAAGGCAACAAGGAACGGACGGTGCCTTACGGGCTGCCGGCTGCGGTCGCCGTCGACGACTGGCTCCGCCGCGGACGGGGAAAACTGGCGGCCCCGGACAGCGGACCCGCCCTGTTCCTCGGCATGCGCGGCCGCCGTGTTGACCAGCGGCAGGTCCGCAGCGTGGTGAAGGACCTGTTCGAGGCGCTTGGGGATACCGCCGCCACGGGGCCGCACGCCCTGCGGCACACCGCCGCCACCCACCTGCTCGAAGGAGGCGCGGACCTTCGGGCCGTCCAGGAAATCCTCGGCCACAGCAGCCTGGCCACCACCCAGATCTACACCCACGTATCTGTGGACCGGCTGCGGAAGAGCTACCAGCAGGCCCACCCCCGCGCCTGAGCGCCTTTCTTCGGCGCGTCTTCTACAGCGTGTCTTCTACACCACGCCGAATTGCACTGGCGTAATTAGACGGCGTACGGCACAATAAGATCCAAGTTCGGCAACTTTCAAGTTGGGCTTGAAGCACTGTCTCATGCGCCCTTGTCAGCCCGGCAGATAACTTCATAGATTGGCAGGAATCATCCGGCACCACGCGGCGCCCGGAGCAGCAAATATCCCGTCCATGCAGGTCGTTGGGGAAGACGTACCTACAGCTATGGAGGATGGAATGTCTGTTGCAATGACCCGCGGTGTGCTGTTTATTCACTCAGCCCCTACCGCACTGTGCCCTCACGTTGAGTGGGCCATCGGATCCGTCGTGGACAAGCGGACGGATCTGGAGTGGACCGCTCAGCCCGCCGCGCCCGGCATGTTCCGCTCGGAACTGTCCTGGACCGGTGCGCAGGGAACAGGTGCGCAGCTGGCGTCTGCCCTCCGGGGCTGGGCGCACCTGCGCTTCGAGGTCACCGAAGAACCCAGCCAGGGTGTGGACGGCGGACGCTGGTCCCACACGCCTGAGCTGGGAATTTTCCATGCCGTCACGGACGTGCACGGCAACATCATGGTGTCCGAGGACCGGATCCGCTACGCCTATGAGGCCGGCGCCGGCGATCCCTCCGCCGTTTACCATGAGCTGTCGCTTGCCCTCGGTGAGGCATGGGACGAGGAACTGGAACCTTTCAGGCATGCCGCTGAAGGCGCGCCGGTGCGCTGGCTGCACCAGGTCGGCTGACGGGCAAGTTCGATCCCCGCAGGGCTGTCCGCCAGCGACAGAGGCCGCATTCCCCATAGCAATGAAGAAGCCCCCGCCAACCGGCGGGGGCTTCTTCAGTGGTCAAACCGCATCACACGCTGCGGATGGCAACGACCGCGTTGTGGCCGCCGAAGCCGAACGAGTTGCTCAGCGCCACAATGTCGCCTGCGGGCAGATCGCGGGCGGAGGTCACGACGTCGAGCGGGATCTCCGGATCCTGGTTCTCGAGGTTGATCGTGACAGGAGCCTTGCGCTCGTGGACGGCCAGAACCGTGAGGACGGCCTCGACGGCGCCGGAAGCGCCGAGCAGGTGGCCCATCTGGGACTTGGTGGCCGAGACTGCCACGTTGTCGACGTGGTTGCCGAGGGCAGCCTTCAGCGCCGTGTACTCCGGCTTGTCACCCACGGGCGTCGACGTGGCGTGTGCGTTGACGTGGACCACGTCCTCTGCCTGGATGCGGCCGTCGAACATGGCTGCCTTGAGTGCGCGGGTGGCGCCCAGGCCTTCGGGGTCCGGTGCCGTGATGTGGTACGCGTCGGCGGTCACGGACGTGCCGGCCAGTTCGCCGTAGATCCGGGCGCCGCGTGCGATGGCGTGCTCCTCGGCTTCCAGTACCAGTGCGCCGGCGCCCTCGCCCATGACGAAGCCGTCGCGGTCCAGGTCGTAGGGGCGTGAGGCATGCTCGGGATCGTCGTTGCGGCGGGAGAGGGCCTGCATCGAGGAGAACGCCGCCAGCGGCATCGGGTGGATGGCGGCTTCGGCGCCACCGCACATGACGACGTCGGCCTTGCCGGAGCGGATCAGGTCCAGTCCGAGGTGCATGGCCTCGGTGCCGGACGCGCAGGCCGACACGGGGGTGTGCGCACCCGCGCGGGCACCCAGGTCCAGGCTGACAGCTGCGGCCACGCCGTTGGGCATGAGCATCGGGACCGTCATGGGCAGGACGCGGCGGGGGCCCTTCTCCTTCAGCGTGTCCCACGCATCCAGCAGGGTCCACACGCCGCCGATGCCGGTGGCGAAGGCGACAGCCAGCCGGTCGTGGTCGATTTCGGTGATGCCTGCATCGGCCCATGCCTCGCGGGCGGCGATGACGCCGAACTGGGTTGACGGGTCCATGCGCTTGGCTTCAACGCGGGTCAGGACGTCGAGGGCGGGAGTGGAGCACCGGGCGGCGAAGTGGACCGGCAGTTCGTACTTTGAAACCCAGTCGTCCTCAAGGGTGCGGGCTCCGGAAACCCCCTTCAGCGCGTTCTGCCACATCGTGGGTACATCGCCGCCGATGGGCGTGGTGGCACCCAGACCTGTAATGACTACTTTGCGTGTCATGGGATCACTCTCTGTCGGTGCGCCTGCCGTGTCCTGTGCTGCTGGCCGGAGGCCGGAGTGGGTGGCGTGCGGAGGAAGTCTGCAAAAAATTTAGGGTGGTGCATCGGCTGGCCGGTCCGGAAAACGCGGGTCCGGACCGGCCAGCCGGGTTCAGCCTGCAAAGGTTGGTCCCTGCGCAGGCTGGAGCCAAAATACTGGCTGGGGTCTTACTTACGCCTGGGCGCTGGAGATGAAGTCGACGGCGTCGCCGACGGTCTTGAGGTTCTTGACCTCTTCGTCGGGGATGCGGACGCCGAACTTCTCTTCGGCGTTGACGACGATGGTCATCATGGAGATGGAGTCGATGTCCAGGTCCTCGGTGAAGGACTTGTCCAGCTCGACGGCTTCGGGGGCCAGGCCGGTCTCTTCGTTGACGATTTCAGCCAGTCCGGCCAGGATCTCTTCGTTGCTAGCCATTGATGGCTCCTTTTCTTGTTATTGCCGGCAGAGGATGCCGGAAATGGGCAAACCGCGGTTGCGGCTTGGTTATCGGAATTGCTACGGAAGGACGACTACCTGGGCGCCGAAGACCAGTCCGGCGCCGAATCCGATCTGCAGGGCCAAGCCGCCGCTCAGCGCGGGGTTTTCCTGCAGCAGGCGGTGCGTGGCCAGGGGGATCGAGGCCGCGGAGGTGTTGCCGGCGTCGGCGATGTCCCGGGCCACGGTGACGGTCTCGGGCAGCTTAAGCTTCTTGACCATCTCGTCGATGATCCGCATGTTGGCCTGGTGCGGAATGAAGGCCACCAGGTCCTCAGCCTCGACACCAGCGGCGTCCAGCGCCTGCTGGGCAACCTTCGCCATCTCCCACACCGCCCAGCGGAACACGGTCTGGCCGTCCTGGCGGAGGGTCGGGTAGAGCTCCTGCGCCTCTTCGAGGAGCGCGAGGTCGCCGGTGGAGTCAGACCGGCGGGCAGCCAGGCCGAGATCGCGGACGTCCAGCATGGAGCGCGTCATGCCGATGGCGTCCCACTTGCTGCCGTCCGATCCCCACACCGACGGCGCGATGCCGGGGGTGTCCGACGGGCCGATGACGACGGCGCCCGCGCCGTCGCCCAACAGGAACGAGATGGTGCGTTCGCGGTTGTCGATGACGTCGGAGAGTTTCTCGGCGCCGACAACGAGGACGTACTGGGCGGCTCCGGACCGGACCAGCGCGTCTCCCTGCGCCACGCCGTAGCAGTAGCCTGCGCAGGCAGCGGAGATGTCGAAGGCCGGGGCCGGCGTGGCGCCCAGGCGGTCCGCGAGGCTGGCGGCAGCCGAGGGGGTGGCGTACGGGTGGGTCACCGTGGAGACGATGACGGCGCCGAGCTGGGATGCGTCGATGCCTGCCTTCTCCATGGCCTCGCGGGCGGCGCCCTCGGCCATGTCAATCACGCTGACGTCGGCGGGGGCACGGTGCCGGGTGACGATGCCGGTGCGCTGGCGGATCCACTCGTCGGAGGAGTCGATCCACTGGCACACATCCTCGTTGGTGACCAGGACGTCGGGGCGGTACGCGCCGATGCCCAGGATCCGGGCGTGCTGGTTGACCGCGGTCTGCTTCAGTACCGGCGTGCTCATGCCTGTCCTTCCAGTTCTGCAAAGAGTGCAAGGGCTGCGGACAGATCGTCCGGGGTCTTGACCGCAACGGTCTTGACGCCGGGCATGCCACGCTTGGCCAGGCCGGCGAGGGTGCCCGCCGGGGCCAGTTCAATCACGCCGGTGACGCCGCGGTTCACGAGGGTCTCCATGCAGAGGTCCCAGCGGACGGGCCGTGACACCTGGGCGATCAGGCTGGCGACGGCGGCGTTGCCCTCCGTGACCTCCTGGCCGTCGAAGTTGGACAGCAGCGGCACCGCAGGCGCCTGCGGCTGCAGTTCGGGGCGGAGCGCCTCGAGGGCGCTCACCGCGGGGGCCATGTGCGAGGTGTGGAACGCGCCGGCGACCTTCAGCGGGATTACCCGGGCCTTGGCCGGCGGGTTCTCAGCCAGGACCTTGAGCTGCTCGAACGTGCCGGCGGCGACGGTCTGGCCCGCGCCGTTGACGTTGGCGGGCGTCGCGCCGGCGGCCTCAATGGCGGCCAGGACCTCGGCGGGGTCGCCGCCCACCACGGCGCTCATGCCGGTGGGGGTGACGGCAGCGGCCGCCGCCATGCTGTTGGCGCGTTCGCGCACAAACGTCATGGCTTCTTTTTCCGTGAGGACGCCGGCCAGCGCGGACGCCGTGATCTCGCCCACGGAGTGCCCGGCCAGGATGACCGGAAGCGTGTTCAGTTCGACGTCGAACAGCGACTTGGCCGCCACCAGCCCGGCCGCAACAATAAGCGGCTGCGCAACGGCGGTGTCCTTGATGGTTTCCTCGTCGGAGGTGGTCCCGTGCGCAGTGAGGTCAATGCCTGCAATTTCGCTCAGGGAGGCCAGATGGCCTGCTACGGAAGGCAGTTCCAGCCACGGGGCCAAGAAACCGGGGGTCTGTGAGCCCTGTCCAGGGCAGACGATTGCAAGCACGTATCCAGCTTTCCAAATTACCGGGTGATCCATTGGTGTTTCCGTACACCAAGCTCACAGGGTCAGGTTGTAGGAAGTCTACAACGGTTCAGTTCGTGTTCCGCGCGGCAACACGCTCGGCGGCGGGCTTCGGCGGAGTGGACAGCCGCCCCACTACGAGGGCCGCCTGGAGCACAAAAGCCTCCCTGGGGAGCAGCGGATCCCAGCCGGTGACGTCGCAGACGCGCTTGAGCCGGTACCGCACAGTGTTGGCATGGACGAAGAGCTCCCGGGCGGTCGCCTCGAGCGAATGGCCCAGCTCCAGGTACGTGCCGAGCGTTTCCACCAGCCCGTTCGATGCCGCGAGGAGCGGCCGGTAAATGTTCTTCACGAGTGACCGCCGGGCAGCATCGTCCCCGGAAATGACCCGTTCCGGCAGGAGGTCGTCTGCTGCCACAGGGCGGGGAGCGGCGGGCCAGGCCCGTGCGGCGGTGAGCCCGGCGAAGGCCGACTGCGCCGAGCCGCTGGCTTCCAGCAGCGAACTTGCCTCCGCTCCGTAGACCACCGGACCGGGCGCGAACATCTCGCTGAGCTTAACGTACGCCGTTTCCCGGTCGTGCACGCCGCCCAGGATCAGGATGAGGCGGTCGCCCTGGATGCCCACGAGGGCATCCTCCGCGTACCGGCCCGCCATGCGCCGCAGTTCACTCACGTAGCTGGCACTGGGTTCCGACGGTGAGTTCCCCACCATGACGGTGAACCGCTCCTGCGCCTTCCAGCCCAGCGCGGCGATTCGGGAGCGCAGCGCGTCGGTGTTTTCACCGCGGAGGATGGCGTCCACGATCAGGGCCTCGAGCCGTGTGTCCCAGGACCCGCGGGACTCCGCGGCCCGGGCGTACACGTCCGCGGCGGCGAAAGCCACCTCCCGCGAGTACCGCAGAACTGCTTCGCGGAGGGAAGGCTGGTCCGCTTCCGGAGCGATGACCGGCACCTGGTCCTCGACCACTTCCACCACGATCCGGATGAGCTGAAGCGCCTTTTGAAGGCTGATCGACCGGGTCAGTTCCGTCGGGGCAGTGCCGAAAACATCGGAAAGGATCCAGGACGGGGAGCTCGGGCGCTCATACCAGGTGACAAACGCGGCGATGCCGTTCTGCGCCACAAGGCCCAGCGCCGAACGCTCGTCCGAACTGAGCCGGCTGTACCACGGCAGCGACTTTTCCAGCTGGCGCATGGTGGTGGTGGACAACTGACCGACGCTTGCCCTGAGCTTTTTCAGGGTCTCCGTCTTCTCCGGAGTCATGGTCCGGGAAGGCGATTTGCGCGGTGCAGGGGCAGGGGACGGCTCGGGCATAATCCGAGCATACGGTGCCCGCGGGACAAGCTCCATTTTGTGCGAAGGCTACAACTTCGATTGTGCTGCATCACAGCACCTTGCGCACTTCCCGAAGTACGCCAAACGACGACGGCGGTCCCCACCGTTGGGTGGGGACCGCCGTCGACTGTTCCCTGGCCGGGCTTACGGGGCCAGGGTGCGCGGGACTAGGACTCGCCTCCGGCGTTGCCCGTGGTGCCGGCGTTCACGTTGAGCAGGCGGTACTTCTCGATCGCCTGCGCTGGTGCGTTCCCGTCAACCTCACCCTTGGCTGCCAGCAGCTGGAGGGTCTTCACGACGATGGAGTGGGTGTCGTTTTTGAAGTAGCGGCGGGCGGCTGCGCGGGTGTCGGAGAAGCCGAAGCCGTCGGCGCCGAGGGTGGCGAACTCGTTGGGGATGAACTGGCGGATCTGGTCCGGGACGGCCTTCATGTAGTCCGAGACGGCGACGACAGGTCCCTGGGCTCCGGCGAGCTGGCGGGTGACGAAGGGTTCGCGGGTGTCCTTGCCGGGGTTGAGGAAGGCTTCCTCTTCGGCGGCGAGGCCGTCGCGGCGCAGTTCGTTCCAGGAGGTGACGGACCAGACGTCGGCGGAGACGCCCCAGTCTTCGGCGAGGATCCGCTGGGCTTCGAGGGCCCAGGGGACGGAGACGCCGGAGGCGAGGATCTGGCTCTTGGGTCCTTCGGCGGGGGAGTCCGCGAGCTTGTAGATGCCTTTGAGGACGCCTTCGACGTCGAGGTTCTCCGGTTCGGCGGGCTGGACGATGGGCTCGTTGTAGACCGTGAGGTAGTACATCAGGTTACGGTCTCCGTTGTCTCCTTCGGAGCCCTGCCCGTACATCCGTTCCAGGCCGTCGCGGACGATGTGGCCCATTTCGTAGCCGTAGGCGGGGTCGTAGGTGACCACGGCGGGGTTGGTGGAGGCGAGCAGGGGGGGGTGTCCGTCGGCGTGCTGGAGTCCTTCGCCGGTGAGGGTGGTCCGTCCTGCGGTGGCGCCGATGATGAAGCCGCGGGTCATCTGGTCGGCGGCGGCCCAGAAGGCGTCGCCGGTGCGCTGGAAGCCGAACATGGAGTAGAACACGTAGACCGGGACCAGGGGGACGCCGTGGGTGGCGTAGGCGGTGCCGGCGGCGGTGAAGGCTGCCACGGCGCCGGCTTCGTTGATGCCGGGGTGGATCAGCTGGCCCTGGGCGGATTCCTTGTAGGCCAGGACCAGGTCCCGGTCCACGGACAGGTAGTTCTGGCCGCCCGGGTTATAGATCTTCGCCGTCGGGAAGAACGCATCCATACCGAACGTGCGGGCCTCATCCGGGATGATCGGCGCGATGTGCTTGCCGAAGTTCTTATCCCGCATCAGGTCCTTGAGCAGGCGGACGAACGCCATGGTGGTGGCGGCCTGCTGCTTGCCCGAACCGCGCTTGGCGACCTCGTAGGACTTCGCCTCGGGCAGCTCGATGTCCGAGTGCTTCGAGCGGCGTTCCGGAACCGAACCGCCGAGGGCCGCGCGGCGCTCCAGCAGGTACTTGATTTCCGGCGCGTCGGTGCCCGGGTGGTAGTACGGAGGGCGGTACGGGTCCTTCTCCAGCTGCTCATCCGAGACCGGGATCCGCAGGTGGTCGCGGAACTTCTTCAGGTCGTCGAGGGTGAGTTTTTTCATCTGGTGGGTGGCGTTGCGGCCTTCGAAGTGCGGGCCGAGGCCGTAGCCCTTGACCGTTTTGGCCAGGATGACGGTGGGTTTGCCCTTGAATTCGGTGGCTGCCTTGTACGCGGCGTAGACCTTGCGGTAGTCGTGGCCGCCGCGCTTGAGGTTCCAGATCTCGTCGTCGGAGAGGTCCGCGACCAGGTCCTTGGTCTGCGGGGTTTTGCCGAAGAAGTGTTCGCGGACGAACCCGCCGGATTCGGCCTTGTAGGTCTGGTAGTCCCCGTCGGGGGTTTCGTTCATGATCTTCACCAGCGACCCGTCGGTGTCGCGGGTGAGCAGGTCATCCCATTCCCGGCCCCAGACGACCTTGATCACGTTCCAGCCGGCGCCGCGGAAGAAGGCCTCGAGTTCCTGCATGATCTTGCCGTTGCCGCGCACCGGCCCGTCCAGGCGCTGGAGGTTGCAGTTGATCACGAAGTTCAGGTTGTCCAGGTTCTCGTTCGCGGCGAGCTGGAGCAGGCCGCGGGATTCGGGCTCGTCCATTTCGCCGTCGCCCAGGAACGCCCAGACCTGCTGGTCGGAGGTGTCTTTCAGGCCCCGGTTGTGCAGGTAGCGGTTGTTCTGGGCCTGGTAGATCGCGTTCATCGGGCCGATGCCCATCGACACGGTCGGGAATTCCCAGAAGTTCGGCATCAGCCGCGGGTGCGGGTAGGAGGAGAGGGCGTGGCCTTCCTTGGACTTTTCCTGCCGGAACCCGTCCAGGTCCTCCTCGGAGAGGCGGCCTTCCATGAACGCCCGGGCGTACATGCCCGGGGACGCGTGGCCCTGGAAGAAGACCTGGTCCCCGCCGCCGGGGGCGTCCTTGCCGCGGAAGAAGTGGTTGAAGCCGACCTCGTACAGGGTCGCAGCTCCCGCGTAGGTGGAGATGTGCCCGCCGACCCCGATCTCGGGCCGCTGCGCCCGGTGCACCATGACCGCGGCGTTCCAGCGCATGTACGCCCGGTACCGGCGCTCGTACTCCTCGTTGCCCGGGAACTGCGCTTCCTGGTCCACCGGGATCGTGTTCACGTAATCGGTGGTGGTCACCATCGGAACCCCGACGCTTTGCGCGCCGGCACGCTGCAGGAGACTGCGCATGATGTATTGGGCACGCTCCGTGCCCTGTTCCCTGATCAGCGCATCCAGGGACTCAACCCACTCGGCGGTCTCTTCCGGATCACGATCAGGCAGCTGGTTAGTCAACCCGCTGAGGATATGGGAGGTATCTTCTCCTGCAGCCACGTCCAACCTCTCTTTGCGCGCATTCATCGGCGCAGTCAGGTCCGGCAGGGTAGCTGCCCGGCGTGAACGCGTCGTGTGCGTCATATCGGTTACAACAGCCCGGTCATGTGCGCCGGGCAGGGTTCTATCTCGTGTGTATGACTGCCTATTAGTCCGGGGCGGTCGCCCCTTTAGGCATAGTTGTCAACAGTCACTGTAGCTCTGACAGACTGCGGATGCGTAGCCGCGCTTGAACCCCCTGCCCTATTTGACCGTCATACTTGTTGTGTGACGCACAATAAGCCGCACCGCGGCGCACGTAGCTTGAAGCACACGCCCAAAGGGTGTTGGCTTGGAGTAATCGAAATCACTATGCACAGGAGGAACACGTGAGCGAGGCCGACGCCGCCACTTCGGTTAATGTGGCGGAAAAATTAGGTTTCAAGGACGGGGATCTGATTCAGGAGTTCGGTTACGACGATGACGTCGACTTCGACTTGCGTGATGACATAGAGGACCTGACGGGGTCAGAGCTGCTGGATGAGGATGATCACGACGTCGTGGACGCCGTGATCTTTTGGTGGCGCGACGGCGACGGCGACCTCGTGGACGCGCTGGTCGACTCGCTGACCACCCTCACCGAGGGCGGTGTGGTGTGGGTCCTCACGCCCAAGTCCGGCCGTCCCGGATATGTTTCGCCCTCCGATATCCAGGACGCAGCACCCACCGCGGGGCTGCACTGCACCACGTCCGCGGGTGTCTCCAAGGACTGGAGCGCCACGCGCCTTGTCACCAGGAAGAACAAGTGACCGGCCACGCGGCCGTCGCCTCAGCAGACCTGGCCGGGGTGCCCGCGGTGGGGGAACAGGCGCCGGACTTCACGCTGGTTAACCAGTTCGGCGAGCCCGTGCGGCTTGCCGACTTCCGCGGACGCAATGTGGTGGTCGTTTTCTACCCGTTTGCCTTCTCCGGTATCTGCACCGGCGAACTGTGTGAGATCAGGGACAACCTCGCCGTCTTCGAACATGCCGACGCCGAGGTGCTTGCGGTCTCGGTGGACGGCAAGTTTTCACTCCGGGCTTACGCCGAGCAGGAAGGCTACGGCTTCAGCCTGTTGGCCGACTTCTGGCCGCACGGCGCCGTCGCCGAAAAATACGGCGTGTTCGACCCCGAAACCGGTATGGCACGCCGGGGTACCTTCATCATCGACGCCCACGGAACGGTCCGTTACGTGGTTGTGAATCCCCGAGGCCAGGCCCGCGACCTCGCCGAATACCGCCGCATCCTGGCGGAACTGGCCCAGGCCTAGGCGTCCGGGCCAGCCCATGGACAAGCGGCGGACCGGCATCGGCCTGACAGGGTTCGCCAGTCTGCCGCCCGTCCCGGCCATCGAGTCGGAGGCCGGCGACCTCGAGGTGCTGGCCGGGATCCGCGACGTGCTGGCCGGGCTGCCGCTGGCCCTTCTGACCGGGGCGGGGCTCAGCACCGACTCGGGCATCCCGGACTACCGCGGGCCGGATTCGCCCCCTCGCTCACCGATGACCTACCAGGAATTTGTCGCTGACGCGGCCAACCGGCAGCGTTACTGGGCGCGGAACCATATCGGCTGGTCCCACCTGAGGCGGGCAAGCCCCAATGCCGGCCATTCCGCCGTCGCAGTCCTCGAACAGCGCGGTCTCCTGACCGGACTGATCACTCAGAACGTGGACCGCCTCCACGAGGACGCCGGGAGTGTTAACGTCGTGGACCTGCACGGACGCTTCGACCAGGTGATTTGCCTGGAGTGCCGGCGAACGTACTCGCGGCAGCTGCTCGCCAGGGTTTTGGAAGAGCTGAATCCGGACTTTCTTGATGATGCGATGAATTCCGGCCTCGTTGAAATGGCGCCTGACGCGGATGCCACAGTCGAGGACCTGCGGCTGATCCGGAGCTTCGTGGTGGCGCGCTGCCCCGCGTGCAGCGGTGTCCTGAAGCCGGACTTTGTGTACTTTGGCGAAAACGTCCCCAAGGACCGGGTTGAGCGCGCCTACACAATGGTGGATGACGCTGGGGCCCTGCTTGTTGCCGGTTCCTCACTGAGCGTGATGAGCGGACTGCGGTTTGTCCGTCACGCCGCCAAGCAAGGCAAACCCGTTGTGATCATCAACCGTGGGCAGACGCGCGGTGACGACCTCGCCACCATCAAGCTCGAGGCCGGTGTCAGCGAGTCCCTTGCCTGGCTCGCAGAAGAATTGCCGGCGCTTTCCGCGGGCTCGCCCGATTAGCGTTTGAGGGCACTGTTCGGGTAGAGTCTATGTTCGTTGGTTCAAGCGCTTTGGCGCGAAAAGCCGTCTTTTGGGTCTTTAGCTCAGCTGGTAGAGCGCCACGTTTACACCGTGGATGTCATCGGTTCGATCCCGGTAGGACCCACCTTGAAAACCCCGTTTGACCAGGTCTTAGCGCTGGTCAGGCGGGGTTTTGTGTTTCCCTCGGATGCTCCGGCCAGTGGCTGTTCCCGGCTGGCCCTTTCCGGAGAACCCGGCCCCTTCCGAAAATGTCTGAGCCCGCCCGTAGCCTGCCGGCATGGAACACGTACTTGTAAAGACTGCTGCCGACGGGCAGCCTGGCGCTGTTATCCGGGGCGGCCAGGAGTGGACGGTGGGCGCGGAACCGCTGCGGTGGTTTGAACGCGTCAGCTGGTGGGAAGCGGAGCGCCGCATGCCGCTGGGACTGAGCCGTGTTGACGTCGAAGTGTGGCGGTTGCAGGCCCGGCTGGGGCGCAACGCCGGATCGGCGCTGACCACCATGGAGATCATCCGCGACGGACTCGGCGGCGGGTGGCGGCTGCGCAGCGCCGTGGCGGACGCGGCCTGAAGGACCGAAACAACGAAAAACGGATAGGTCCGAAAATTGGATAAGCCTTCCACCGCGACTATTGGGGGATGCCGCGGTGGAAGGCTTGAAATTGAATATACCGTGAACCTTCGGAAACAGGAAACCGTTAAATTGCGGCCACCGACACGGTGGTTTCCGCCTTCCAGCGCACAGCGGTGGCGTCCGCATGCCTATATCCACGGCAAACCAACCAGTATGATGGGAGGTGTTCAGTTGACTGGACGCTTTTGGCATCGGCGCCGGGTTTCGTGCGCGGTGCAACCCGACGACCCCGCTGTCTGAGCGCGTATCGAAAAGGAGAATCATGGCCGATTCCCGCACCCCCAAAGCCAACGACGGGCTGGGCAGCGCGTCCCCGGCGCCGGCCGTCACACGCGCCGCCGCAGTGCTGGAGTCGCTCGCAGCATCCGCCACGGGCCGACTGACCCTCAGCGACCTCGCCCGGGACCTCGGGATCCCCAAATCCTCCACCTCGAATCTCCTGCTGGCCCTTGAGGAGGCGAGGCTTATCAGCAGGCAGGGCGCCGAGTATACGTTGGGACGCAAGCTCGTTGAGTTGGGCGCCGCCTACCTGAGCCGGCTTGACGAGGTGCAGGAGTTCTACCGATTCTGCGAGCAGGCACCCACACTGTCCGGCGAGACGGTGCGCATCGCCATGCTGGACGGCGCCAACGTCATCTACTTGGCACGTTATGAGGGCCATCCGGCCGTCCGCCTGACCTCCAACATCGGCGACAAGATGCCGGTCTCCCTGTGTGCCGTGGGCAAGGCCCTGATCGCGAGGCTCCACGACCACGACATCGACGCGATGTTCGCGGACGATGCGGAACTTCCCGTGCTGACTCCCAAGTCACTGCGCACGGGAGCGGAGTTGAAAGCGCAACTGCAGCAGATCCGCGAGCAGGGCTATGCATTTGAGGACGAGGAATCCACCACAGGCGTGGTGTGCCTGGCCGTGACTGTGCCCACCCACGGAGCACACGGCCCCAGCCTTGGCCTGTCCGTGACTGCCCTGAAGGCTACGTACTCCCAGGAGCAGGGCGCCCAGATGGTCAAGGAGCTCAATGAATTGGCGAGGTCCCTCGGAAACCCCATGGGCTAGGCGCATGCCGGCCTATTGGCTAGTCGTTCATCATGTTGTACGCTGTTCAACATAGTGATCGACGCAATAGTGTTGTCACTACCCACCAGGCCAACGGGGGCCTGGTGTCTTTGAGGGAGTGCTAGTGACAACTCGTACTGATTCACCGCTGGCTGAGGCGGACGGCGCCGTCGTCGAACCGGAACAGCTGCGGAGGGCAACGCTTGCCAGCTCCGTGGGCTCCGCTTTGGAGTACTACGACTTTTACATCTACGGCCTGGCATCGGCCCTCATCTTCGGGCCGCTGTTCTTCAAGCCGCTGGGCGATGAGGGCGCGCTGATCGCATCATTCGCCACCTACGGCGTAGGCTTCGCTGCCCGCCCCTTCGGCGGCATCGTCTTTGGCTACATCGGAGACCGCTTCGGCCGGAAAATGGTGCTGATCCTGACCATCGGCCTGATGGGAGCCGCAAGCTTCGCGATCGGCCTGCTGCCGACCTTTGAACAGGCGGGCATGGTCGGCGCAATACTCCTGGTGGTCCTCCGGATCCTCCAGGGACTTGGAGCCGGCGCGGAGCAGGCCGGCGCTACCACGCTGATCTCGGAAGTGGCCCCACGCCGCCGTCGTGGTTTCTTTGCCTCGCTGCCGTTCGTGGGCATCCAGCTGGGCACCCTCCTGGGTGCCGGCACCTTCGCCCTTATTGCGACCGCCGACAAGGCTGTCCTCGAGGGCTGGCTCTGGCGGGTGCCTTTCCTGGCCAGCGTGGTCCTCATCGTCATCGCGGTCTTCATCCGCCTGCGGCTCAAGGAAACCCCGGTCTTCCAGGAGCTGGAGAAGCACAAGAACGTCGTGAAAAACCCCGTGGGCCAGCTTTGGAAGCATTCCAAGAAGAACGTCCTGGTGGGCATCGGCCTGCGGATGGGTGAGAACGGAAACTCATCCATTTACTCCGCACTGCTGGTGGCGTTCCTTGCAGCCCCGGCAGGCGTCTTTCCCGGCGACAAGTTCATCGGTCCCGTCGGCCTCCTGATCGCCGCGGCTTTTGCCGCCCTCATGGTGGTCACCTTCGGTGCCTTGTCCGACCGCTTTGGCCGCGTCCCGGTCTACCGCTATGGCGCCCTGTTCCAGGCCGTTATCGCCTTCCCGGCCTTCTACCTCGTGACTTTGGGCAACGTCACGCTGGTCTGGGTGGTCATGGTGGTGGGCATCGCCCTTGGCGTGCAGTCCATGCTGGGTCCGCAGTGCCCGCTGCTGCCCGAACTGTTCGGTTCCCAGTACCGTTTCACCGGTGTTGCCATGGCCCGGGAACTCTCCGCTGTACTGGCCGGCGGCCTGGTTCCGCTGGTGGGAGCGGCCCTGCTGGCAGCCACCGGCTACTCCTGGCTTGTCCTGGCGCTCTACTCCCTGATCCTTGCCCTGATCTCCTTCGTGAGCACCTTCTTCACGCCGGAAACCGTTGGCCGCGACCTGGTTGCCATCGAGGACGCCCGCTAGGACGGCGCACAGCCGGAAACCACGCAGCGCGAACGTACAGCTGTGGCCCCAGTTCCCAAGCGGAATGGGGCCACAGCTGTACGTTCGCGTTTGGGTTTGGGGCCACAAGTGTACGTTCGCGCTGGGACAACAACTCAGGCGTGGGGGAGGACGCAAAAGGAGAGCCGGGCAACCTTGGGGCTGCCCGGCTCTCCGTGCTTCCGCCGCAGGAGCCCTGCGGCAGGCGGTCTGGTTGGAGGGTTTAGTAGAAGTGGACCGTATCCACGAGGTGGGGGAGTTCGCCGCCGTCGAGGAACGTCCTGAGGTTGCTGCAGAAGCGCTCTGCGATCAGGCGGTTCTCGGCCGCGCTGAGCGCCGAGGTGTGCGGCGACACCATCACACGCGGGTGGTTCCAGAGGGGGCTGTCCTGCGGCAGCGGTTCGACGGCGAACACGTCCAGGCAGGCGTAGGACACCTGGCCGTTCTCCAGCGCCTCGAGCAGTGCGTCCTCATCCACCACCGTTCCGCGGCCCACATTCACGAACACGGTGCCGGGCTTCATCGCGGCGAAGACCTCGCGGTTGAAAAGCTTCTCCGTGTAGGGGGTGCCCGGGAGGGTGTTCACGACGGCGTCTGCCGAGGAGAGCAGGCCGGCCAGTCCGCTGTTGTCCGCCACTTCCTCGATGCCGTCGATCGGCTCCACGGTACGTTTGGTCCCGCTGACCCTCATGCCGAGGGCGCGGACGATGCGGGCAGTTTCCAGCCCGATTTCGCCGAGCCCCGTGATCACCAGCGAGGACCCGTTGACCAGCCTGGTGGGTGTGCGGAGCTCCGGCCACGCCTTGGCGGCCTGGTCCTGTGCGAGTTCCGCGGTGCGCTTGAACCCGTTGAGGATGCCCATCACCGCAAACTCCGCGAGGGGCAGGGCGTGCACACCGGCAGAGGTGGTCACCTTGAACTTGTTCAGTGTCGCGGCATCGAGGCCGGAGGCCTTGACTGCACCGCCGGCCCCTGCCGCCATGGCGTGGATCCATTGCAGGCGCGGGTTTTCCTTCGCGATCCGCGCCAGGCCTGAGGGGCTTTCGTTCGGAAAGCCGTACAGCACGTCGGCCTTGCCCAGCATCTCCCAGTAGCGGTCCTCCTGCTCCGGAGTGCGCTTGAAGTCCGGGTCGCCGGCGTGGTCTGCGGGGAACCGCTCTGGCGGCAGCAGGTCGGGTTCGTAGAGAACGGTTACGGAGGGATCTACGGCGCGGATGCGTTCCACGAACTCGGCTTCGAGCGGGACGGCGATCGCGACGGTGGTTTCAGTCGTCATGATGTTCATCATACTGAATAGGGGCTAGAATACTGAACAGATTTTCGGATATAGACCAGACGTTGCCACGACGAAGTGAGGGTTCGCTGCACATGGAGATACAGAGGGCTGGCTTTGTGGGCCTGGGGCTGATGGGGGCGCCGATGGCGGCGAACCTGGCGAAGAAGGGCTGGACAGTTACGGCGTGGAACCGGTCGCCTGGCGCGCTGGAGGACTTCCGGCGCGTCGGCGGGTCGGCCGCCGGGGGTGTGGAGCAGCTCAGGGACGAGCCGGTGATCGCCTTCATGCTGCCTGACGTCGCCTACATCGAGGACGCGGCGGTCGGGTTGCTGGCGAGCTGGCAGGCGGCACCGCCGGCGGCCGGCACGGCAGTGGTGGTCATGAGCAGCGTTTCCCCCACTGCGGTCAAGGCTTTCGGGCAAAAGGTCCAGGAGGCCAGTTCGGGCAACGCCGTGGTGGTGGACGCCCCGGTGAGCGGCGGGACGAAGGGAGCCATCGAGGGCACCCTCGCCATCATGGCCGGTGCGGACGATGAGGCCGACTTCCGCCGGCTGCAGCCGTTCTTCGAGGCCATGGGCACTACCGTGCGGCTCCTGGGCCCGCTCGGCGCCGGATCGCTGGCAAAGGCCTGCAACCAGCTGGTGGTGGGAACGACGACGGCGGCGCTCGCCGAAGCTGCCGAGCTCGCCGAGCGTTCGGGCGTCGATGTCGCGGCCCTCTACGAGGTGCTCTCCGGTGGCCTGGCAGGAAGCCGGGTCCTGGAGCAGGTGGGCCCCCGGATTGCCCGGAAGGACTACGCCCCCACGGGCCCGGCCAAGTTCATGCACAAGGACCTGTCCTTCGTCGTGGAGTCGGCAGATGCCGCAGGGAGCGCCGTCCCGATGGCCCGGGCCGGCGTCGAGCTGTATGCCGAACTAAAACGGCAGGGCCTTGGCGACCAGGACCTCGCCGTTGTGCGGCAGACCATTTCCAACCTCAGCAGGACGGGCGCAGTGCGCGCCACAGAAGGGACTGATTCATGACTTCACTTTTTGATTTGACCGGGCGGGTTGCTTTGGTGACGGGTTCGAGCCGGGGGATTGGTAACGCCCTGGCGCGGGGGTTGGCTGACGCGGGCGCGACGGTGGTGTTGAACGGGGTGGATCCGGAGCGGTTGAAGGCTGCGGAGGCGGTGATGGCTGCGGATTATGCGCCGGGGCGGGTGCACAGTGTGGCGTTTGATGTCACGGACGACGCCGCAGCCCAGGCGGGGGTGGCGTGGGTCGAGGAGCACGTGGGCCCGTTGGAGGTCCTGGTGAACAATGCCGGGATCCAGCACCGGGTGCCGATGCTGGAGCTGGACGTGGCGGACTGGGAGCGGGTGCTGTCGACGGACCTGACCAGCGCGTTCCTGGTGGGCCGGGCCGCGGCCCGGCACATGGTGGCCCGGGGGCACGGGAAGATCATCAATATCTGTTCGGTGCAGACGGACCTGGCCCGGCCCACGATCGCCCCGTATGTGGCGGCGAAGGGCGGGCTGCGGAACCTGACCCGGGCGATGACCGCGGAGTGGGCCGGTTCCGGGCTGCAGATCAACGCGATCGCGCCGGGGTATATCCATACGGAGATGACGCAGAACCTGGTGGACGATGAGCAGTTCAACGCCTGGATTCTGGGCCGGACTCCGGCTGCGCGGTGGGGCACGGTGCAGGACCTGGCCGGCCCGGCGGTGTGGCTGGCCTCGTCCGGGTCTGATTTCGTGAACGGGCAGACGATCTTTATCGACGGCGGAATGACGGTGGTGGTCTGATGACAACAACACACAGCACAGCAGAAACAGCAGCAGCAGTGGAAGCGCTGCCGGCCTCGGGTCCGGCGGTGGTGGCGCACGGCAAGGGGATCTGCGGATCGATGACCTCCCGGTCACAGCGCCGGGGCCGGGTGAGACGGTGGTGGAGGTCCTGTACGGGGGGATTTGCGGGTCGGACCTGCATTACTGGCTGCACGGCGCGGCCGGGGAATCGATCCTGAAGGCGCCCCTGGTCCTGGGGCATGAGATCAGCGGCCGGGTGTGCGGGCCGCGGCGGACGGGACCGGCCCGGCGGCGGGGACGCCGGTGGCGGTGCACCCTGCGACCCCGGGCCCGGGGGACGGGACGGTGAAGTACCCGGTGGAGCGGCCGAACCTGTCGCCGGGGTGCACGTACCTGGGCTCGGCGGCGCGGTTCCCGCACACGGACGGGGCGTTCAGCCGGTACGTGAACCTGCCGGTGCGGATGCTCCGCGCCCTGCCCGAAACCCTGGATCTGCGGACCGCGGCGCTGATCGAACCGGCCAGTGTGGCGTGGCATGCGGTGTCCCGGGCCGGGACGTCACCGGCAAAACCGCCCTCGTGATCGGCAGTGGCCCGATCGGGGCGCTGACCGTCGCCGTGCTCAAACGCGCCGGGGCGGCCCGGATCGTCGCCGTCGACATGCACGAAAAGCCGCTGGAGATCGCCACGGCCGTGGGCGCGGACGAGGTCCTGCACGCCGGTGATAACGACAAGATCGCCGGAGTGCAGGCCGACGTCGTGATCGAGTCCTCCGGGAACCACCACGGCCTGGCCTCCGCGATCCAGGGCGCGGGCCGGGGCGGGACCGTGGTCATGGTCGGGCTGCTGCCCACCGGACCCCAGCCGGTCCTGATCTCCCTGGCCATCACCCGCGAACTGGACCTCAAGGGCTCGTTCCGGTTCAACAACGAAATCGACCAGGTCATCACCGCCCTCGCCGACGGCACCCTGCACATCGGACCGGTCATCACCCACGACTACCCCGTCACCGACGCCCTCCAAGCCTTCGACACCGCCCGCAACTCCGCCCAATCCGGCAAAGTCCTCCTCAACTTCGGAGGCTGACGGCGCAGGCTCAGCGGCGGCCGCGCCCGCAAAGAGGGCTAAGCGGACTGCGTCCGCCGCTGCAGTGGAACGAATACCCTCGGCTGCTCCACCCACACCGGCTCCATTTCGGAGATGGTGCGGCGCATGATCCGGCTGGACGCCTCGCGGGCCTCCGGTGCCTGGCCGTCAAAGATGGCTTTGGCCACGTCCAGGTGCCACTGCAGGGTGAGGTCCCTGGGGCGGTCCGGCATGAGGCCATGCACAGTGCGGCCGGTGAGGGTCTCGGCCACCTGGCCCACAAGGTTGGCAAACATCTCGTTGCCCGAGCCGCTGAGCAGCAGCGAGTGGAACTGGATGTCCAGCTCAAGGAAGCGGGGCACGTCGCCGGCCTGCCCGGCGTCGCGCATCGCTAGGGCAACGTCGAGCAGCTCCTGCCGCAGTTCCTGCGGCGCATTCACCGCCGCCAGTTCAGCGGCCACAGGCTCGACGGCGGAGCGGAGTTCCGCGAGGGAACGCAGCTGGGCGCCGCGCCCTTCCCCGGCCAGCCGCCACCGGATCACCAGCGGATCGAACGGGTTCCAGCGGTGCGCCGGCAGGACCTTGATGCCGACGCGTTTCGTGGTCTCCACCAGCCCCAGGGACTGCAGCACGCGGACCGCTTCCCGGATCACCGACCGGGATACCTGCAGTTCGTCCTCCAGCTGCTCCGCCAGCATCACATGTCCTGGCGGAAGGCTGCCGTCGACGATTCTGGTACCCAGGTGCTCGACGGCACGGTGGTGGAGGCTGGTTGACATAGTGGTAAGCATAATCGCGCCGGGAAGCTTTGTTGCCCGCGCCCGGGGGACTGTCGGCCCCGCCACAGCCGCACACCATAGACTCGTTCCGGCGCGGTTTGCGTCCAAGGAGTGGTCACACCCTTTCGCCTTCGACCACGAATATATATGCTTTATTCACGACCTGCTCAATGCAAACACTGAATTGGAGTTTTTGATGTCAGCACAGATCGGTGTCACCGGCCTCGCGGTGATGGGCGCCAACCTGGCGCGCAACCTTGCCCGCAATGGCTTCACGGTTGCCCTGCACAACCGCTCGGTCGGCAAGACCGACGCCCTGCTCGAAAAGCACGGCCACGAGGGCGACTTCGTCCGGACCGAATCCCTCGAGGAACTGGTCAACTCCCTCGAAAAGCCGCGCCGCGTCCTGATCATGGTCAAGGCAGGCGCTCCTGTTGACGCCGTCGTCGACCAGCTGGTTCCGCTGCTGGAAGAGGGCGACATCATCATCGACGCCGGCAACTCGCACTACGAGGACACCCGCCGCCGCGAAGCCGCGCTGGCCGGCAAGGGCCTGCACTTCGTCGGCGTCGGCGTTTCCGGCGGTGAGGAAGGCGCCCTCAACGGCCCGTCCATCATGCCCGGCGGCTCCAAGGAGTCCTACAAGGCCCTCGGCCCGCTGCTGGAGAAGATCTCCGCCAAGGTCGACGGCGAACCCTGCTGCGCCTGGGTTGGCACGGACGGTGCCGGCCACTTTGTGAAGATGGTCCACAACGGCATTGAATACGCTGACATGCAGGTCATCGGCGAAGCCTTCGACCTCCTTCGCTCCGGTGCCGGCATCGAGCCCGCCGAGCAGTCCAAGATCTTTGCTGAATGGAACAAGGGCGACCTGTCCTCCTTCCTGATCGAAATCTCCGCCGAAGTCCTCGGCCACGTGGACGCCAAGACCGGCAAGCCGTTTGTCGACGTCGTGGTGGACGCAGCCGGCCAGAAGGGCACCGGCCGCTGGACGGTCATCTCCGCACTGGAGCTTGGCTCGCCGGTTTCCGGCATCGCCGAATCGGTGTTTGCCCGTGCGCTGTCCTCACAGGCCGAGCAGCGCAAGCTGGGCCAGGAGCTGCTGGCCGGCAACGAGGCAACCGTGGAGATCCCCGAGACCTTCGTCGAGGATGTCCGCCAGGCGCTGTACGCCTCCAAGCTGGTCTCCTACGCGCAGGGCCTGGACATGCTGACGTCCGCTGCCAAGGAATACGGCTGGGACCTCAAGCTGGACGAGATCGCCTCCCTGTGGCGCGCCGGGTGCATCATCCGCGCCGAGCTGCTCAAGGACATCACCAAGGCCTACGCTGCCGACGAAAAGCCGGCCAACCTGCTGTTCGCTCCCGCGTTCACCAAGGCCATCGCCGACGCCCTGCCGGCCTGGCGCCGTGTTGTGGCCGTCGCCGTCCAGCTGGGCATTCCGGTTCCGGTCTTCTCGTCGTCGCTCGCTTACTACGACGGCCTGCGCCGCAAGCGCGTCGCCGCCGCCCTGATCCAGGGCCAGCGCGACCTCTTCGGTGCCCACACCTACGGCCGCGTTGACGCCGAGGGTACGTTCCACACCCTGTGGGGCGAGGACAAGTCCGAGATCGAGGCAGTGGACACCCACTAGCCACACCCGCGGCATAACACAGGAACGGCCGGCCTCCAGGATTTCTCCGGGAGGCCGGCCGTTCGTGTGTCCGTGCTGAAGCGCACCGCCTGCCTGGGGTCCAAACCCCAGGCAGGGGTCAGATCCGGTACTCGATGTAATACTCTGCCGGGTCAACGGCGGGCTTGGTCTCCCGCTGCGCGTCGCGGTGCCGCCAGCTTGCCGGGATGCCCGTGATGATGGATTCGGCCGGTGCGTCCTTGACCACGACGGCGTTCGCCCCCACGGCGCTGTCGTTGCCGATGTTGATCGGGCCCAGGATTTTGGCGCCCGCGCCGATCGTGACGCGGTCCCCGATGGTGGGGTGGCGCTTGACCTTGGCGAGGGAACGGCCGCCGAGCGTGACGCCGTGGTAGATCATGACGTCCTCGCCGATCTCGGCCGTTTCGCCGATGACCACGCCCATGCCGTGGTCAATGAAAAAGCGGCGTCCGATCGTGGCGCCGGGATGGATCTCGATGCCGGTCAGGAAACGCGCCAGCTGCGAAATCAGCCGGGCAGGGAACCGCGTGGACGGGTTTTGCCACAGCTTGTGCGTCAGCCGGTGCGCCCAGATGGCGTGCAGTCCGGAGTAGGCGAAAAAGTTCTCAAAAGAACCTCGAGCCGCCGGGTCGTGTGACCGGGCGGCGTCGAGGTCTTCCTTAAGTCTTGCGAAGAAACCCACAAAGTTCTTTCTACAGGAAACGGAAAGCGGCTGGCTAAGGCCTAGCCCCGGATGTCGTCATAGAGCACGGTGGAGATGTAACGCTCACCGAAGTCGCAAACGACAGCCACAATCAGCTTGCCCGCATTCTCCGGGCGCTTGGCCAGCTCGAGGGCGCCCCAGACGATGGCGCCGGAGGAGATGCCGCCCAGGATCCCTTCCTTAATGCCGAGCTCGCGGGCCACGGCCACGGAGTCCTCCAGCGTGGCGTCCAGGACCTCGTCGTAGACGTTGGTGTCCAGGAGTTCCGGGATGAAGTTGGCCCCGAGGCCCTGGATCTTGTGCGGGCCGGGGGTGCCGCCGTTCAGGATGGGGGAGTCCTTGGGTTCCACGGCAACAATCTGGATGTCCGGGTTGCGCTCCTTCAGGACCTGTCCGACGCCGGTGATGGTGCCGCCGGTGCCGATGCCGGAGACAAAGATGTCGACCTTGCCGTCGGTGTCGGCCCAGACCTCCTCAGCGGTGGTCTTGCGGTGGATCTCCGGGTTGGCTTCGTTGGCGAACTGCTGGGCCCAGATGGAGTTCTCGGTGTTGGCCACGATTTCCTGGGCCTTTTCCACGGCGCCGCGCATGCCTTCGGAACCCGGGGTCAGCACGATCTCGGCACCGAAGGCGCGGAGCATGACGCGGCGCTCTGTGGACATGGTTTCCGGCATGGTCAGGATGACCTTGTAGCCGCGGGCAGCGCCCACCATGGCCAGGGCGATGCCGGTGTTGCCGGAGGTGCCTTCGACGATGGTTCCGCCGGGCTTCAGTGCGCCGGACTTCTCGGCAGCGTCGATGATTGCGACGCCGATGCGGTCCTTGACGCTGTTGGCCGGGTTGTAGAACTCAAGCTTGACCGCAACGGTGGCGTCCAGGCCTTCCGTCAGGCGGTTGAGCTTGACCAGCGGGGTGCCGCCCACCAGCTGTGTTACATCGTCGTAGATCCGTGCCATGTGTACTTGCGCCTATCTCTCAGGAGGGAATACTTTGGTCAGCCTAACTATGGGATCGGCGCCCCTGCTACGCATTAAGCCATGCAGAGTAATATTTCCGCGCCTTGGCCAGCTTCGGGTTGATGATGACCTGGCAATAGCCCTGCTCCGGGAACTTGGCGTAATAGTTCTGGTGAATGTTCTCCGCCGGATAGAAGACAGGAAGCCGGCTGACCTCGGTCACAATCGGCCGGGACCACAGTGCCTGGTTCCGCTCAATCGCCTCCTCGAAAAGGATCTTTTCCTCGGTGGTCTCATAGAACATGGACGAGCGGTACTGGGTGCCGACGTCGTACCCCTGGCGGTTGAGCGTAGTGGGATCATGCAGGGCGAAGAACATGTCCAGGATGACCTCGGCCGGGATGACCTCCTCATCGAACGTCACGGCCACCACCTCGGCATGCCCTGTGGTGCCGGAGCAGACCGAGTAGTAGTCGGGGTCGCGTTCATGGCCGCCGGTGTATCCCGAAACCACCGACGTGACGCCCTTCGTTTTCTGGTAGACGGCGTCCAGGCACCAGAAGCAGCCCCCACCAAGCACAAAAGTTTTCATGTCCTCTTCAATGGTTCGCCCGCGTCAATGATTCCCGCGGACCACCCTAGAGTCATCTGCCAGTCAGGGGCCAGAGCCGACTGTAGGGTAAAAATATGAGTATGGAACCTGTGAACAGCGACGTTGCAGCGGAACCGGAAGAAGCTCCCGACGCCGCCGAGTCACCCGCAGCTGCAACCCTGGGGCAGCTGATGCTGGCCGTGGAGGAACTCTGGCCGGAGTCGCTTGCGGAGGCGTGGGATGAAGTGGGCCTGGTGGCCGGCCATCCTTCCGCTGAAGTCACGCGCGTCATGTTCGCCGTCGATCCCACGCTCGAGGTCATCGACGAGGCCGTCGAATGGGGCGCGGAACTGCTCATCACCCATCATCCGCTGCTCCTCAAAGGTGTCACGTCGGTTGCCGCCAACACGCCCAAAGGCCGGGCCGTCCACCGCCTGATCGAATCCGGCACGGCGCTGCTGACCGTCCACACCAATGGCGACTCAGCCGTGGGCGGTGTTTCGGATGTGCTGGCCGACGCTCTGGGCCTGCAGAACGTATCGCCGCTGACCCCGGCAGCCGACGGTCTTCCGGAGGAGGGCATAGGGCGCGTCGGGGACCTCGGCGAGTCGATGACCCTGGGCGATTTCGCCGCCCGTGTTTTCGGCATCCTCCCCTCCGTGGCCGGCGGAGTGCGCGTATCCGGGGACAAGGACGGTCTGGTGCAGCGGGTTGCCGTCTGCGGCGGGGCAGGGGACTCCCTCTTCGACGAGGTGAGGGCAAGCAACGCGGACCTGTATGTCACCGCGGACCTGCGCCACCATCCGGCCTCGGAAGCCAGGGAGGCCGCTGTGAACGGCCGGCCTTACCTCATCGATGTGTCGCACTTCGCGAGCGAATGGCTATGGCTACCGGCCGCCGCCGAGGCGCTGGGCAACGTGCTCACGGACCAGGGCCTCGACGTCGAGATCCGCGTCAGCACCACCAACAGCGACCCGTGGGACTTCATACTGACTCCCGGCTAAGCCTGGCGTGCGAAGTCCATCACAGGGCCCACGCCGGCGAGGGGCCCGCACCGAGCGCAGCGAGGTTTGGGAGCCGGTGGGGATGCGTAGCGAGGCTGGGGAGCCCGTTAGGCGCTAGAGTCGAGGAAACCCCACAGGGGTGCCGGCCGGCGGCCGGATGGGATCAAGCGGAGGTAAAACGTGGCCAAGGCAGCACCGGCGGAACAATTGAAGTTGCTCGAGCTCCAGGGCCTCGACGCCCGGTTGAAGTCACTGTCCAACCGCCGCCGCAGCCTTGAAAACGATCCCCGGATCACCGACCTCGAAGCCGCCCTCAACGTTGCCAACGGGGAACTGGGCGCCGCGAAGCTCGCCGTCCACGACGCCGAAGCGGAACTGAAGCGTGCCGAGGCAGACGTGGAGCAGGTGGCAACGCGGATCGAAAAGGACGAGGCCAGGCTCAACAGCGGCACCGGCCTGTCCAAGGACCTCGTAGCCCTGCAGAAGGACATTGCTTCCCTCAACAAGCGCCGTTCGGACCTGGAGGACGTCGAACTGGAGGTCCTCGAACGGCTGGATGTCCTGCGCGAACGGCAGGCCGCCCAGCAAAGCATCGTGGACGACATCCAGGGTTCCTTCGGCGTGATCCGGGCGGAGCTTGACGCCGCCCTGGCCGAAGTCACCGCGGAAGAGAACGAGGTGGCCGCCCGGCGCGCGGCCTTCGCGGCGGGCCTTGACGGCGGAATGCTTGCCGTGTACGAGAAGACGCTGGCCCGCCGCGGAGTGGGCGCGGCGCGCCTCTTCCACGGCACCTCCGAGGGGTCCGGCATGCAGCTGAGCCCGGGCGACCTGGCCGAGATCAAGGCCGCCGCCGAGGACGACATCGTGTTCTGCCCGGACTCCGGCTGCATCCTGGTGCGCTCCGCCGAGTGGGTCTGACCGCCGCACCCAACTGACTGGCATTAGATGTCGTTCTGAGCCCTCAAAACGACATTAAGTGCGAGTCAGTTGGGCAGGATGATGTTCAGGGCGTGGGCCTTGCGCGCCGTGCCCGGGACCAGCTCGGCCTGCCACTTTTCGGCTGCAGCCGTGCGCAGCTGTTCCGGAGTGGCCGGGGCCTTGCCGCGCCGCGTCAGCAGGTGCCGCGCCAGCTCGCCCCGGGTGTGCTTGGCGAAATGGCTGACCACCTTGCGCGCGCCGTTTACCTCCGTGAAGACGTTGACGGTCACGGTGCCCGCCGGCGGCGGAGCCCAGGCGGCGGCGTAGGTGCTGGAGCGGCAGTCGACCAGGAGGTGGCCTTCGGCCACACTCCCGAGGGCATCGGTCAGCTGCGGTTTCCAGAATGAGGCAAGGCGTCCGACGTCGGGCAGTGCCGTTGACATGGACAGCCGGTAGGCGGGCACGGAGTCGGCGAACCTGATGGCGCCCCACAGCGCGGAGATGACCAGCACCGACTCATCCGCACGGCGCCGCTGCGCCGGCGTCATCGATTTGTAGCCGAGCGCGTCGTACAGCACCCCGGAATACACCTGGTGCGCGGGGGCCGCCGGTTCGGCGTGGAGCCGGGTATTGCGCTCGACGTCGTCCCTCAGCGAGGCTCCGACGCCCAGGAGCGCGAGGGCGTCCTCGTGCGCGCTGACTGTCCCCAGCGCGTCCAGCACCTTGGCCCGGTAGGTGTTCAGCACAGGAAAACTCAACGAAGTCCAGTCCATGGCGTCACCGTGGACTGCAGGGGTCTTGCCTTCAGACGGGGGGAGCAGAATCAGCACCGTACGATCTTACCGGCCGGCGCATGCGCGCTCAGTCCCGCGTGCGCCCCACATGACGGCCCAGGAAGTCCAGCACGTCAGGCATGAGGGAGCGCCAGTAGGACGCGTCGTGGCCGCCGGGGCCAAAGCCTCCCTCCACGCGGCCGGGAAGGCCCGACCGGTATGCGCGCACTGCCGGGGCCAGATCGTCCTCGCTGCCGCAGTCGATCCGTTTGGGAATGGCCGCAAGCCTCGGCCGCAGCGCAAAAACGTTGTTCGCGGCGAAATCGGCGGGGCCGTCGAAGGCGCCCTCCATCCCCGCCTCGTAGCTGGACCAGACAGCCGGGCTCATGGCAGCAACGGCGCGAAGCCCGGTCACCCTGCCGAGCGACGCCAGAAGGAGAGCGCCGAAACCTCCCATTGACGTGCCGAACAGGGCGACCCTTCCGAGGTCGAACCCCTGCTCGGCCAGGAACGGGAGGAACTCCAGCACCAGCATCGACTGAGTGTCGCTGCCGTCGGCGCGGGCGTGCCACCACGAGTCGCCGCCGTCTACGGCGGCAATACCAAAGGGCATCCCGCCGTCGTCGAGATGGCGCTGCAGGGCCACGTCTGCGGCGAGGTCCCGCAGCAGAACCTCGCTGCTGCCACCCAGCCCGTGCAGGAAGACCGCCACCGGCAGCAACTGGTTGGCCTGCTCCGGAAGCGGCACGGCCAGCGACCAATGCGTTCTCACCGATGGACGGAAGCGGGACACAAATGCGCCGGTCCGGGTCGATATCGTGGACGGCAGCAGGGCAGATGGGGGAGGCGGCGGGATGCCCGCCGTCGTTGCCGGGCCTGTCACCTCGGGCACTGGCACATCAGGGACCGGCACATCAGGGACCGGCACATCGGGGACCGGCACATCGGGGACCGGAACCGGTGGCGGCGGGGTTGTGCAGGCCGACGGGGCGGCCGCGGTCAGTGCGGCAGAGATCCCTGCCAGCTGCAGCAGGCGGCGCCGTGGAAAGGACGGCCGCGGGGAGGACGACGTGTCCATTTCCCGATCATAAGCCCCGGAACCGGCGTGCGTCCGGCACCGCAGGAAAGCCCGTAGACTGGACAGCAGGATGGGTTGGCCAGGCGGCCGCGCGCCACGCAAGTGGCTCGAGGAACGTCCGGGCTCCACAGGGCAGGGTGGTGGGTAACGCCCACTCGGGGTAACCCGCAGGCCAGTGCCACAGAAAACAGACCGCCTGGGTCGCGCCGATTTGAAAGCGGCACGAAACAGGTAAGGGTGAAACGGCGGTGTAAGAGACCACCAGCTTTCCGGGTGACCGGAAAGGCTAGGTAAACCCCACCCGGAGCAAGGCCAGACAGGGCACGTTTGAGGGCTGCCCGCCCGAGTGCCCGGGTAGGCCGCTGGAGGGCGTCGGCAACGGCGCTCGTAGATGGATGGCCGCTACTCCCGCGCTGGCAACGGCTCGGGAGCACAGAACCCGGCGTATCGGTCAACCCATCCATCCAAGCTCCAACCGGCCTCGGCTGCAAATCTGTGCTTGACATCACATCGGCTACCCCCGACACTTCAGTGAACGCCTCGGTGCATGAATGATGGTTGAGGAGCCAACGTGCCGGATGACTCAGCATTCGATTATGTGATCGCCGGGGGCGGAACGGGCGGCAGCGTCCTGGCCGGCAGGCTGACCGAAGACCCGTCGGTCCGCGTGCTCCTGCTTGAAGCGGGCAGGTCCGACTACCACCCGTTCATCCATATTCCTGCGGGCTTCCCCCGTCTCAAGGGAGGCCCTTATCAGTGGGATTACCGGACCGTTCCACAAAAGTACAGCAACGGCCGCAGCATCCCGCTGCCTCAAGGCCGCGGACTCGGCGGCGGCGGGTCCATCAACTCCCAGGTCTTCACCCGCGGCGTGAACGAGGACTACGACGGCTGGGTTGCGGACTACGGGTGCGAGGGATGGTCCGGCGCTGAGGTGTCTAGGTATTTCGTCCGCTCGGAATCGAATGCCAGACTCTCCGGGCCTCTCCACGGAACTCATGGACCCCTCGGCGTCTCAGACCTCGGGCGCCCGCACACTCTGTCCGCGGCCTTCGTGCAGGCAGGCCAGGAGTTCGGGCTGCCCTACAACCGGGACTTCAACGGCGAACGGCAGCACGGTGTCGGCTTCTACCAGACGACTACCAGGAACGGGCGCCGGTGCAGCGCGGCGGTCGCCTATCTGAAACCTGCGCGCGGCCGGCCCAACCTCACTATCCGCGTCAACGCGACCGTCGCAAAGGTGATCATCAAGCATGGCCGTGCCGTCGGCGTTCAGTCGATCGAGGGCGGAGTGGCGCGAACCTACACCGCACGGCGTGAGGTGATTCTCTCCAGCGGCGCTTTCGGTTCGCCGAAGTTACTTCAGCTTTCAGGCGTTGGCGACCCCGCTGACCTCGCCGCCGCCGGAATCGAAACAGTCCATGCGCTGCCCGGCGTCGGGAAGAACCTCCAGGACCACGTTGACCTGGACATCATCTATGAACTCACCGAGAACCACAGCCTGGACCGGTTCAACCGCGTGTGCCCGGAAACCGTCCTGGCCGGCCTTGAATACGTGGCCTTCCGCTCCGGACCGTTCGCGTCCAACCTGGTCGAGGCCGGGGGCTTCAGTTATGCCAACACGGAGGAGAAGACCCCGGACCTGCAGTTCCACTTCCTGCCTGCGGCGAGGTCGGAGCCGGGGATTGCATCCCTCCGGCCCGGGTTCGGGGCGACGCTGAACTCGTACTTCCTGCGCCCCCGCAGCCGGGGGACGGTCCGCGTCGCATCATCTGACCCCACAAGGGCACCGCTTATCGACCCGAGGTACCTCGCCGACGACTACGATCTCGAGATAACGATCGCCGGCGTACGGCAGAGCCGGGAGATCATGGGGCAGGCGTCACTTGCTCCGTTCATCAAGGCGGAGCGCATCGGCGATGGCTCGCGGGTGGCAACCCGGGACGAGTACGTGAATTTCGTGCGCTCCTACGGACGGACCTCTTACCACCCGGTCGGCACCTGTGCCATGGGCACCACCGACGATTCTGTCGTCTCCCCGCGCCTGAAGGTCCATGGGCTGGAGGGATTGCGGGTGGTTGATTCCTCGATCATGCCCCGGCTGATCAGTGCCAACACGCAGGCGCCCACCATCATGATCGCGGAAAAAGCCGTCGACATGATCCTTGAGGACGCGGGCATCGTGGCACCCGGCCTAAGCGGCTTCGCCAGATCCCATGCGGGCCCGGATGCTGTGTGAGTGATTTCACGGGCGCGCGGCCGTTTCAGGTGCCCGGCCCGCCCTAGAATGGATGGTGAACGTAGAAGTTCTTCCGCCGGATCTGCGTTCGCAGCCGGCGGTTTTTCTTTGCACGTCCAACGGCATCCGGGGTAGACCGAAACCCTGCCGGTGCCAGCTTGCCCTGGATAACTTCCAGTGGCCGCCATCCGGTTTACGAGGACGTAGCCGGTTGAACCAAGGAAGGTAGTTCTGTGAGCCAGACGTCAGATTCTTGTCTTGATACGTGGATGAGCCGGGAGGCGCTCGCTGAGGCCATGATCCCGGTGATCGGCCGGCTGTACCGTGAAAACAACGTGGTTACCTCCATCCACGGCCGCAGCCTGATTAACAAGTCCACCATGAACATCCTGAAGGCGCACCGCTTTGCGCGCCGGATGAGCAAGGACGAGCTGCTGCTGGAGGAGACGGCGCCGCTGCTGAACACGCTGGCACAGCTGGACCTGGGTGCCGCTGCCATCGACATCGCCCGACTGAACCAGAAGTTCAAGTCCGACGGCGGGGACCTGACTCTGGAGGAATTCCTCCGCGCCGAACTGGCTGAGATTGTGGGCAAGCGGGGCGCCGACGAGCGCACCAGCACCGACGTCGTGCTCTACGGCTTCGGCCGCATCGGCCGCCTGCTGGCGCGCCTGCTCATCGAAAAGGCCGGCGGCGGCCACGGCCTGCGCCTGCGCGCCATCGTGGTCCGGCGCGGCTCCGACAACGACCTCACCAAGCGTGCCAGCCTGCTGCGCCGCGACTCCGTGCACGGTTCCTTCGAAGGAACCATCCGCGTGGACACCGAGGCCAACACCATCACGGCCAACGGCGTCCGGATCCAGGTCATCTACTCGGACAACCCGGCCACCATCGATTACACCGCCTACGGCATCAAGGACGCCCTCGTGGTGGACAACACCGGCCGCTGGCGCGACGCCGAAGGCCTTGGCCAGCACCTGCTGAGCAAGGGCGTGGCCAAGGTCCTGCTGACCGCGCCGGGCAAGGGCGAGCTGAAGAACATCGTGCACGGCATCAACCACCGCGACATCGCCGAGTCGGACAAGATCGTGACGGCAGCCTCCTGCACCACCAACGCCATCACCCCCGTGCTGAAGGCCCTCAACGACAAGTACGGCGTGATCCACGGCCACGTCGAGACGGTCCACTCGTTCACGAACGACCAGAACCTGATCGACAACTTCCACAAGGGCGACCGCCGCGGACGCTCCGCCGCCCTGAACATGGTGATCACCGAGACCGGCGCCGCCAAGGCCGTGGCAAAGGCACTGCCCGAACTGCAGGGCAAGCTTAGCGGCAGCTCCATCCGCGTCCCCACCCCGGACGTGTCCCTGGCTGTCCTGAACCTGAACCTGGAACGGGGCACCACCAAGGACGAGGTCAACGATTACCTGCGCGAGATGTCGCTGCACTCGGACCTGCGCAAGCAGATCGACTACATCGACTCCCCCGAAGTGGTCTCCACCGACTTCGTCGGCTCCCGCCGCGCCGGCATCGTTGATGGCCTCGCCACCATCTCCAACGACAAGAACCTGGTTGTCTACGTCTGGTACGACAACGAGTTCGGCTACAGCTGCCAGGTGGTCCGCGTCATGGAGGAGATGGCCGGGGTCAACCCGCCGACCTTCCCTGCCAAGGACTCCGATAAGGATATTGCCCCGGTCCTGGCCTCGGCAGCGTCTGTCTAACCGGAACCCTTCGTCAGCCCCGCCCGCACTGCTGTGCCGGCGGGGCTGACCCATGCCCGGGAACTTCCCGGGCAATTCGCTGGAATCGGCCGGTGATCGGGGACAAACTTGTGTCATGGAACACAACCGCACACTTGAGCACGAGACGACCCTGGAACACGCCCTCGACGTTGCAAGGGCCAACCAGAAAGAAGCCCAGAGGCTGCTGGATGAGGCACGCACTGCGCATGCGGCCGGGGAAATCGGCAACGACAGGGTGGCCCAGCTGGAGCGGCTCCTTGACCTCGCCAACACCGATCTTCGCCGGGTCATGCGCGAGCAGTAGGCCGACCCGTCCTCCACAGGGCACCTGTCCCCAACACTGTGGATACCCGCGCCGCCGCGGGTGGTTTCGCCTAGGCTCCTGGGTGTGGATCCACAACCTGCCCGAAGCTGCCGGTGCCCCGGGATTCGCCCGTGAGCGTCAGCTGGGCCGCTTACCGGCGTGCCCGCCGCCACGCCCGGCAGGCCTGGGCGCTGCTCGGCGCGGCCGCCGCTGCGGTGATCGCCGGCAGCGTGTGGTTTTTTACGGCCGGCCAGTTTGCCGCCGTCGAGCCTGCGGTGTCCGGTCCTGCCGAGGTGCCGGTGTTCGACGCCGGCTGGATGAAACCGGTGACGCCGCCATACCCGGTGCCGCGGGGCGGCGCGGCCGCTGCACTGGAAGAACTGGACGTGAAGGGCAGGGCAGCCGGCAGCGACTATGACCGGTCGGCCTTCGGCCAGGCCTGGCAGGACGCAGACCGGAACGGCTGCGACACGCGCAACGACATCCTGCGCCGTGACCTTCGCGACGTTGGGTTCAGCCAGGGATCAAGGTGCAAAGTTGCTTCCGGCAGCCTGCATGAGCCGTATGTGGGGCTTACGGTCAGGTTCGTCCGCGGTGCAGACTCCAGCAAGGAAGTGCAGATCGACCACGTCGTCGCACTGGGCGACGCCTGGCAAAAAGGTGCCCAGCAGCTGACGCCGTTGGAGCGGCAGGTCCTGGCCAACGACCCCCTCAACCTCATTGCGGCGGACGGGGAGGCCAACCAGGAGAAAAGCGCGTCGGATGCCGCCACCTGGCTGCCGAAGAACAAGGCGCTGCGGTGCCACTATGTGGCGCGGCAGATCTCGGTGAAGGCCGCGTACGGCCTCTGGGTCACGCAGCCGGAGAAGGACGCCATGGCACGCGTTCTGGCGTCGTGCCCGCAGCAGCAGACGGTGACGCCGGGGTAGAAGCTCCGGGGTCAGTGGCCGAAGGGGTCCGGGTCGACGCCGGGCATCCAGGTCAGGCCGGGGACGCCCCAGCTGTTCTTCTTGGCCTGCTTCATCGCCTTGCGGGCGTACCTGTCGATGAGGCGGTTGACGTACAGCTTGCCGTCCAGGTGGTCGTACTCGTGCTGGATGATGCGGGCGAACCAGCCGGTGGCCTCAAAATCCACCGGATTTCCGTGCCCGTCAAAGCCCTGGACGCGGACCCACTCGGCGCGCTTGAGCGGATACTGCTCGCCGGGGAAGGAGAGGCAGCCCTCCACTTCATCGTCCGGATCCGGCAGCGCCCCGGACACCTTGGAGAGAGTCAGCACAGGATTGACCACGGCCCCGGCCGGGGGAGCGCCGTCCTCGTTCTGGTACTTGTACACGAAGATCCGCTTGCCCACGCCGATCTGCGGTGCGGCCAGCCCCACGCCGTTCGCCTTGTCGTTGGTTTCGAACATGTCGGCAATCAGCTGGCGAAGCGCGTCGTCGAACTCCTCCACTTCGGCGGCCCGGCGGTGCAGCACCGGCTCACCCCAGATGGTGATGGGCAGAACGGTCATGTCAGGGGATTCCTTCGGCGCTTTGCCGGGCGGGAGCCGGCAGGGGTGAAAACCAACAAAGGCCGCACCGGATAACCGGTACGGCCTTTGTTGCTGGCCGGCAATAAACTGCCGTCCTCGGTGCGGGTGAGCGACGGGGGTTGAACCCGCGACCTCCTGGACCACAACCAGGCGCTCTGCCAACTGAGCTACGCCCACCATGTGCCCTGCAGGCTGTCCGGTTTTCCCGGCCGTCCGAAAAGGCAACGAGAAATAGTGTACCTGCTGTTGGGGCTTGCTTTTGCCACTTTTGGCAGTTTCGGCAAAATTTCCCTCAAACGTGGCGCAGATTACTTTCCCGGTTGCTGTGCCGCGGGCGGCGGAACGCTCTCCGCGGCTGCATGGTCGACGGCAGAGGGGGAGGCTGCGATCCGCTGGGAGATCTTCTGGGCGGTGGCACTGTCCGGTCCCGGGGCAGGCACAAAGACGGCTTCCCGGTAGTACCGGAGCTCGTCGATGGAATCCTTGATGTCGCCGAGGGCGCGGTGGCCGCCGAGCTTCGCCGGTGCCTGGAAGTAGGCCCGGGCGTACCAGCGACGGGCGAGTTCCTTGATGGTGCTGACATCGATGATCCGGTAGTGCAGGTGCTCCACCACCGAGGGCATGTCCCTGGCCAGGAAGACCCGGTCCGTTCCCACCGAGTTGCCGGCAAGGGGCGCCTTGCGGGGGTCGGGAACCCACTTGCGGATGTAGTCCAGCACCAGGGCCTCTGCTTCGGCCATCGTTTTGCCGGCCGGAAGCTCGTTCAGGAGGCCGGACCGGGTGTGCATGTCCCGGACGAAATCGTTCATCTGGGCGAGTGCGGCGTCGTCCGGCTTGATCACCACGTCCACCCCGTCACCGAGGATGTTGAGTTCGGAATCGGTCACCAGGGCAGCGACCTCGATCAGGGCGTCGTTGACGCTGTCGAGGCCGGTCATTTCGCAGTCGATCCAGACGATGCGTTCGTTAGTAATAGGCACCCGTTCAGCCTACCGTTTAGGCGCGGGCAAGCCTTGGAGAGGCGCTCCGATGCTAATATTTCGGATACGTGGCAACGGGTCATTGCGTGGCCGCGACCCCGGCGACGCCTCACTTGGCTGGCCGCCCAGCCCGGCTGCACATGGGCTGGCTGTACTTGGGCTGGCTGCGCATGGGTCGGTTGCATTGGATTGGTTGCAGGCCGGGAGCACGCCCCAAAAGAGACATGCCCGGAAGAGACATGCCTAACGAGATAGGCGCAGAAGAGATTGGACGATCCTGAGATGACGGCGCCTGTGCCTGCGATAGGGGAAACGGCCACTGGCACTTCCACGGACCCGGCCCGGCCGGAAGTGGACAACCCGCGCTCGCCCATCCTCTCCGGCTTCGTCGGCTCCATGTTCCTCCTCATCGGCTCGCTCGGCGTCGGCTGGCTGGCGCCCGTCTCGGAGTTGCGGCGGATGCCGCTGTTCATCTGGATGCGCACCGAGGCATTCGGCGTCGGGCTGTCCATCGTCCTGTTGGCGGTCGGCGGCATGCTCCTGGTCCGGGCCTGGCTCAGGCTTGGCCAGCACGTCCACGTCTGGGGCCGGGAGGCCCGCAAGGCCACGCTCCAGGCCGTCGTGGCGTGGGGCCTTCCCATGATGTTCACGGTCCCGCTCTTCAGCCGGGACGTGTACGCCTATATAGGCCAGGGCCGGCTGATGGTCGAGGGCTTCAACCCGTATGAAAACGGCATCTCCGCGCTGTCCAACTACTTCCAGCTCGGCGCCGACAAGATGTGGACCGAGGCCCCGGTTCCCTACGGGCAGCTGTTCCTCTGGATCGAGCAGTTCGTGGTGTGGTCCACCAATGTGCATCCGGAAGCGAGCATCATGCTGTTCCGTCTCGCCTCCCTGGCCGGCGTGATCCTGTGCATCATCTACGTTCCCAAACTTGCCGACCTGCACGGGGTCAATCCGCACCGTGCCCTCTGGCTGACGGCGGCGAATCCGCTCTTCCTCACCAACTTCATTGCCAGCGTCCACAATGATTCACTGATGATCGGGCTCGCCCTCGCCGGCCTCTACTACTGCGCCACACGGCGGGTCATCCTCGGCATTGTGCTTGTCACAGCCTCCATCGCGGTGAAGCCCATCACCGTGGTGTTCCTGCCGTTCATTGGCTTGCTCTGGGCCGGCAAGGGGGCCAGCTGGCCCAGGAAGTTTGTGTTCTGGGGCCTGACGGCGGGACTCAGTGTTGGCCTGCTCTACGCAATGAGCCTGGTAAACGGCTTCGGGTTCGGCTGGATCAACGGACTCTCCGCGCCGGGCAGCGTATGGATCTGGTACGCCCCGGTGGGGCTGCTTGGCCTGATCGTGGCCTCCATCGCCAATGCATTCAGCCTGGACGGCTGGGGGCTTGCCAAATGGGTTTACGACGCCGGGAAGCTCCTTGCTGTGGGCATCGTCGCCTGGCAGATTTTCCGCGGCGGGCACGACCGCCTCATGCGCCGCCTGACCCTCGCCTTCGCGGCGGTTGTGGTGCTGGCCCCCATGATCCAGTCCTGGTACGTCGTGTGGCTGATCCCGCTGTTCGCCGTCACAGGCATCCGTGACGACTGGCAGGTGAAGGCCCTGTACTTCATCGTTTCCTTCTTCATGGTCTATGCCATCTCCGACCAGCTGGAAGTCTTCCCCTACCTGCAGACCGACGATCTGGGCCTTGCCCTGGCACTGGCACGCAATGCGGCCGCCATTATCGCGCTGCTGTTTGCGCTCTACCTGATCTTCCTGGACCGCAGCACCAAGCTGCTTTTCAGCAAGGCGGACCAGCCCGTCACCACCCGGCCCGTCATCTGACCCGCAGCCGCACCACCGCACGCCCCGGCACGGCGTCGCTGACCACCTCAAACCCGGCGCCGAGGAACAGCCCGAGCGTGCCCTGGTAGAGGTCGGCCGGCCCGGCCTTGGGCCGTTGCGCCGGGTCCACCGGATACCCCTCGACGACGGTGGCGCCGTTGGCGCGTGCGTGGTCGACGGCGGCGGCCAGCAGGGCTGCCGCCACGCCGCTGCGCCGGTGGCCGGGAGCAACGACGAAACAGCTCACCGACCAAACGCTTTCACCGCCGTTGTCGTCCGCCACCGCGGGGCCGGCGGCCTTGAATACCTGTGAGCGGAGAATCCGCGGGTAGCACTGCCGCGGTTCCACCGCACACCAGCCGACGGCGGATCCGCCGCGGTGAGCCAGGACCCCCGGTGCCGGCCCGCCGCCGTCGAACTTGCCTTTCAGCTGTGCCTTGCGGTCAGCAGGGGGCGTGGCAGGAAAGCCATTGCCCGGCAGGGCAAAGAACCGGCACCAGCAGCGTGACGGCTCACCCCGGACGCCGAACAGCTGCTCGACGGCGGGCCATTCGGCGGGCGCTGCGGTGATGCCTTCTGCCGCCCCGTGTGGAGGGTCTGTCATGGCCGCCTTCCCTTGTTGCCGGACTGGTGTTGCGGGGCTGGTGTTGCCGACGCGAACGGATCTTGCCGGGGAACTAGGAGCCGGCGTCGCTTGCGTGTCCGGTGCTGCGGCGCAGCGTCACCTCGCCGCTGACCGCCACGGCGTCCGCCTGGCCGGACACCGCGCCGGGAACTGCCAGCCTGCCGATCTCCTCGAGGGGCAGCCGGACGGTGGAGAGTGCAGGGCGGAAGTCACGCAGGGTTTCGATGTCGTCAAACCCTGCGATGGCGGCATCGCGGGGGATCCGCAGTCCCTCGGAGCGCAGCGCCGCGGTGGCCCCGATCGCCATGACGTCGTTGACGGCGAAGATGCAAAGCCTGGGCCCGGCGGAACCGGGAGCGGCCGCGCCCCTATCGCCGTGCGGCCTGATGCGTTCAGCGAGTTCCAGGCCCGCCTCGTAGCCGCCCGCGCGGTCGAATCCTGTGTGGAGGACCTCTGCCGCGGGCAGCCCGGCATCGGCCAGGCCGCGCTGGAAGCCTCGCACCCGGTCGTCGGAGGTCAGAAGTCCCTTCGGTCCGGCGATGACCACGAAATCCCCGGTATGCACGGCGGCCAGTTCGCGGGCGAGTTCTGCGGCGAGCTCCTCATTGGGAACCTCAACCACGTGATAGCCCTCGTCGGATTCGGCGCCCACCACGGCATGTCCCACTACGCCCACCCGGCCGCCGTTGCGGCAGTAGCGGTCAAGCTCGGCTGCCAGTTCGGCGTTGCCCTTCTGGTCAGTGGTCCGCGCAGAACGCGATCCCGCAATCACTATCGAGTCCGCCCGGCGCGCGGCAAAGGCAGCGACGGCCGCACGCTCATCGGCGGGGCTGCCTGCCGTCGTGGCCAGCAGCACCATCTTGTTCTGGTGCCGGGCAGCCGCCTGGACACCGCGGGCAATGGCCGAGAAGTAGGGGTCGGCGATGTCGTGCACGATGAGCCCGATGAGCCCGGAGCTCGACTTCGCGAGGCCCTGAGCCTGGGCATTGGGGATGTAGCCGAGGGAGTCCGCGGCCTTCCGGACGCGCTCGGCGATGTCCGGTCCGGGGGTCCTGGCCGAGCCGTTCAGGACCCGGCTGGCGGTGGCGGGGGAGACTCCTGCCAGGCGGGCTACTTCGGTCAGCGTGCTTGCAGCCACAGACGCAACTCCTCTTCAACGGGCGCCGGCGCGGGAAACTCGGCTGGTGCCCACATTATCGCAGGTGCAAAAAGACAAGGAAAGCGCTTGCCAGATGGATGGAAGTTCTGCACTATGGATGCAGCGGGAATGCGCTTTCCAGATCTGCTTTTCCGACCAGCTTTCACCTACGACTGAATGAGGACCCATGGGCTTCGAAACAAAGACGATCCGTATAGCCATGAACGGCATCACCGGCCGGATGGGCTACCGCCAGCACCTCCTGCGCTCGATCCTCCCGATCCGCGACGCCGGCGGGTTCACGCTGGAGGACGGCACCAAGGTGCAGGTCGAACCGATCCTCGTTGGCCGCAACGAAGCAAAGATCCGCGAGCTGGCCGAGCTGCACAAGATTTCAGAATGGACCACCGACCTTGACGGCGTCATCAACGACCCCACTGTCGACGTCGTCTTCGACGCCTCCATGACCAGCCTGCGGGCCGCGACCCTGAAGAAGGCCATGGCCGCCGGCAAGCACATCTTCACGGAGAAGCCGACGGCGGAAAGCCTGGAGGAGGCCATCGAGCTCGCCCGCATCGGCAAGGAAGCCGGGGTCACCGCCGGCGTCGTGCACGACAAGCTCTACCTCCCCGGCCTGGTCAAGCTGCGCCGGCTCGTGGATGAGGGGTTCTTCGGCCGGATCCTGTCCATCCGCGGCGAATTCGGCTACTGGGTCTTCGAAGGCGACGTGCAGGCGGCGCAGCGCCCATCCTGGAACTACCGCAAGGAGGACGGCGGCGGAATGACCACGGACATGTTCTGCCACTGGAACTATGTCCTGGAAGGCATCATCGGCAAGGTCAGGAGCGTCAACGCCAAGACCGCCACCCACATCCCCACCCGCTGGGACGAGTCCGGCAAGGAGTACACGGCCACGGCGGACGACGCCTCCTACGGCATCTTCGAGCTCGTTACCCCCGGCGGAGACGACGTCATCGGCCAGATCAACTCCTCCTGGGCCGTCCGGGTCTACCGCGACGAGCTGGTCGAATTCCAGGTGGACGGCACGCACGGATCCGCCGTGGCAGGCCTGAACAAGTGCGTCGCGCAGCAACGCGCCCACACGCCCAAGCCGGTCTGGAACCCTGACCTGCCCGTCACCGAATCCTTCCGCAGCCAGTGGCAGGAAGTCCCGGCCAACGCAGAGCTGGACAACGGCTTCAAGCTGCAGTGGGAAGAATTCCTGCGCGACGTCGTCGCCGGCCGCGAGCACCGCTTCGGGCTGCTCTCCGCCGCCCGCGGCGTCCAGCTCGCCGAGCTCGGCCTGCAGTCCAGCGACGAACGCCGCACCATCGACATCCCGGAGATCACGCTCTAATGACGTCCCTGATCCTTCCCACATCCGACGGCGGAACCCGGGAGTACCGGCTCCGCTCCGCCACCACCTGGGCCAGGCCGGCGGCACCGCTGACTTCCCGCCGGGCGTACGCGGCGGCGCACGTCATCCCCGAGGTCACCGCCGACAACACCCCGGGCGCTCCCGCCCGACTGGACTGGGACGCCACCCTGGCCTACCGGCACGAACTGTGGTCCTACGGGCTGGGTGTCGCCGATGCGATGGACACCGCCCAGCGCGGAATGGGCCTCGACTGGGATGCCACCCAGCAGCTGATCAAGCGCACCGGGGCGGAGGCGGCCGCCGTGGCCAACGCCGGCGGGACCGCCACGTCGGGCATGACGGTCCGGGACCTCGTGTCCTGCGGTGCCGGCACCGACCAGCTGGACCTTGCCGCACTGCCTTCCGGCGAGTCCGGACTGCAGGCCGTCCTGGCCGCCTACCGTGAGCAGGCCGCCGTCGTCAGTGAGGCCGGGCCCAAGGTGATCCTTATGGCGTCCCGGGCGCTGGCCCGGGTGGCCAGCGGCCCCGAAGACTATCTGCGGATCTACTCCACGCTGCTGCAGGAAGCCGGGCAGCCGGTCATCCTGCACTGGCTCGGCACCATGTTCGATCCCGCGCTCGCCGGCTACTGGGGCTCGAACGACGTCTCCGAGGCCACCGAAACGTTCCTGTCCCTCATCCGCGACAACGCGGACAAGGTGGACGGCGTCAAGGTCTCCCTCCTGGATGCTTCACATGAAGTCGCGCTGCGGGCTGCGCTACCCGGGGGTGTCCGCCTCTACACCGGCGACGATTTCAACTACCCGGAACTGATCGACGGCGACGGCACCTTCCATTCGGATGCCCTGCTGGGCATTTTCGCGGCCATCTATCCGGCGGCGTCGGCGGCACTGCAGAGCTACGACGCCGGAGACGCGGGCAAAGCGCGTGCCATCCTGGACTCCACCCGGGAACTGGGCAAGCACATCTTCAGTGCCCCCACGTTCTACTACAAGACCGGGATCGCCTTCCTGTCCTGGCTTAACGGCAGGCAGCCCGGCTTCCAGATGGTGGGCGGACTGCACTCGGGCCGTTCCGTCGTGCATCTTGCGAAGACCTTCGAGCTGGCCGACGCGGCAGGACTGCTGAAGGACCCTGCGCTTGCAGCCTTCCGCATGTCCGATTTCCTTCGCATCAACGGGGTGGGCGTATGAGCGACTTCGCACGGCTTTCCCTCAACAGCGCCACCGCCAAGAAATGGACACTCGCCGAGGCCGTCGACGGTTGCGCCCGTGCCGGCATCCCCGCGATTGGGCCCTGGCGCGACATCGTGGCCGACGCCGGGCTGGACAAGGCTGCGAAGCTGATCAGGGACGCCGGACTGCGGGTTTCCTCGCTGTGCCGCGGCGGGTTCCTCACGGCCCCGGACGCCGCTGGCCAGGCAGCAGCGCTGGCGGACAACAGGGCCGCGGTTCTGGAGGCGGTTGCGCTCGATACCCGGGACCTGTTCCTCGTGGTCGGCGGCCTGGCGCCGGGGGAGAAGGACGTGGTGGCCGCCCGCCAGCGCGTGGCGGACCGGCTTGAGGAACTGGTTCCATTCGCCGTCGAACACGGCGTCCGCCTGGTGCTGGAGCCACTGCACCCGATGTACGCCGCCGACCGCGCCCTCATCTCCACCCTGGGGCAGGCCCTCGACCTGGCGGCTCCGTACGATGCCCGGGCAGTGGGTGTCGCCGTCGACACTTTCCATGTCTGGTGGGACCCTGGGCTGAAAACCGCAATCGAGAGGGCGGGCCGGGAGAACCGGATTGCCTCGTACCAGGTGTGCGATTTCAACCTTCCCATCGCGGCGGACGCGCTGCTCTCCCGCGGAATGATGGGCGACGGCGTGATCGACTTCGCCACGATCGGCACCTGGGTCCGGGATGCGGGGTACACCGGCGACATCGAGGTGGAAATCTTCAGCCAGGAGATCTGGGACGCCGACGGCCACGATGTCCTGGCCCGGATGAAGGACCGCTATGCCGCACTCGTCCAGCCGTTCGCCTGAACCCATCCCTTACCTCCGCGGCCATCCGCGGGTAGGGTGGCGCCAGGAGGGGAAGCCATGGACAAGCAGGTCAGGGAAGCGCGGGCAAGCGTCGTCGTCGCGGCGCCGCCGGGGCGGGTCTGGGCGGCACTGACGGATCCCGCCGACGTCAGGGAATACTTCCTCGGCACTCATGTCACATCCACCTGGCGGGAAGGTGAACCGGTGACGTTCGAGGGGGAGTGGCACGGCAAGTCCTACCGCGACAAGGGGACCGTGCTGGAAGCCCGCCCGAATGAACTCCTGCGCATCACCCACTACAGCCCGCTGTCCGGGCTGCCCGATGAGCCGGACAGTTACCACACCGTGGAATACGGGCTGGAGCCGGTGGCAGAGGGGACCCGGGTCAGCATCACCCAAGGCAACAACAAAAGTGATGACGAGGCCGCGGAATCGGAAAAACTCTGGGGCATGGTGCTCGGCAACCTCAAGCAGTACCTGGAGGACTGAATGCCCGACGGCCGGCGTTGTGTGCGGCTTAGCGGTTCCGGCCGGCCTGCACCCTGCGCCGGTGGGCAGCGGCGCGCAGCTGGATGATCCGGGCTGCGCCGGCCATGGCCACGAGGACTCCGCCGCCGACTGCCGCGATGAAGAGGGACACGCCGAGCGACACCGCTCCTTCGAGGCCGAAGAATTTCACCTGGACGAGTTCCTGGTTCTGCAGGATGAAGACGATCAGCAGCACCAGCACCACCAGCGCGGAGGCCACCGCCGCCCAGATCATCCCGGCGCGCGTCACGCGACGCTCCGGCTCCGCGATGCCCGGCTGCGGTGGCACAGTTCCGTCATACCCCGGGATGGCCGCCGTCCCGGGATGGCGGCTGGCCGTCGGGGTTCCCGAAGGCGTGCCCGGTTGAGTCAGGTCATGAGGGGCGCTGGTGTGGGGCTGATCTGGCGCCGGGCCCGCAGGCCGTGGCGTCTCCGGCTCGGTTGGGTGTCCGCCCGACTGGCTTTGCTGCATCCGGGTGTTCCTTCCTCGGCTGTCAGGTGCACCGGCCCTGCATTCCACCGGCGTCATTCCGATCATAGGCACAATCCGGCGGTAATAGTAAGCATGCTTGGCAGTTGCCGCCGGTTCAAGAACCATGTGCAAAGAACGCCAGCCAAAGAAAACACCCCGGTCCGAAGACCGGGGTGTTTTCTGCTCCATCACAAACGCGCCCCAGGAGGGAATCGAACCCCCGACCGGCGGATTAGAAGGCCGCTGCTCTATCCCCTGAGCTACTGGGGCAATGGCTGTCCATCACATTGCTGGCGCCTAAAAAGTCTACATTGACTTGCATCCTGCCAGTGTCAGGCGCCGGCGTGGTTCACCGTGGCGTATCTTGCGGCAGCTGCGGTTTTCCACATACGGAACTTCGGCACTCCCTGCCAGCCCGCTGCCGACTGATGCTTGAACTGCCTGCTAGGGCACGACACTTCGAGACAGGACAGCAAGATGACTGACACCATTACGCTCCGCGGCTTCGTGGCCACGGAAATCAAGAGTTCCACAACTCCCGGAGGCGTTCCCACCGCCTCATTCCGGCTCGGTTGCCCCGAACGGCGGTTCGACAAGGCTGCCGGCGCCTGGGTGGAATCCAACATGAGTTGGTTCACTGTCCAGGGGTATCGCCAGCTGGCCGGGAATATGGGCTGCAGCATCAAGAAGGGCCAGAAGGTCATCGTCGTCGGCAAGCTGAAATTGCGCAGCTGGGAGAAAGACGGCCGCACCCATCATCAGGCCGACATCGACGCAGACGCCGTGGGCCACGACCTCCGATGGGGGACCGCCAACTACCTTCGCAACTCCAACCCGCAGTCCGCCGATGAATTCGGGCCGGCGAATAGCGGAAATCCCTTCTCAGGGGTGGGCGGGGACGGGCCCGACGATGACCGCGAGGAGGGAGAGGAGCGGGATGAGGACGCGGCCGGCATCTTCCTGGACGACAACGGCGACGAACTGCAGCTCGATCCCGACACGGGCGAACTTAGCGGAGCTGCTGCCTGAACGCCGGAGGCGTGCGGCACCGCACCCCCTGGCGGTGCCGCATGGCAGAATGGCTGCGTGATTCAAGCGACGAGACTTCCGGGGAACAATGCACTCCGCAGCAACGCCAGTGATACCCGGGGACACGCTCGCCGTGGTGCCGGCCGGCTTGCAGTCTCGGTTGTACTGCTGTCGGCGCTCGCCGCCTGCACGGCACCCGCGGATCAGGCGGCGGTAAGCCAGCCGGCCCCCACGCAGGCGGAAGGACAGGCAGCGGGGGGAGAGGCAGCCCCAGTCCCGGCACAATCGTCGGCATCCGCGTCCGCCCCCAAGGCCTCCGCGTCGGAGGCAGCAACCGCGGCCCTGGAGCGGACCATGGCGGAGGTCCTCGGAAACGTTGTCAAAGCCAATGCGAAACCGGCCACGGCGGACATCACCTCTGCGCTCACGGCGGCAGGTGTTCCGGCAAAAAACCTGGAGGTGTCGGCGGGACGTACCCCCACAGGCCTTGAGGTGGATTCCATGGAAGCGGCGGCAGTCCAGGGGAAGGAATGCGTGGTGGGGCAGATCCGGGAAGGGAAGGTGACGGTGACCGTGCTGCCGGCCCTGTCCAACGGTAAGTGCTTCGTGGGCGCCCCGGCCTGACCTGCATGCCGGCGTGAGGCTCATGTCAGGCCTGACGCGAATGTGAGATATGCCCGCCAACCCACTAGATTTGGAACCATGGCGGAATTTATCTACACAATGACCAAGGCCCGAAAGGCTGTTGGCGAAAAACTTATTCTCGACGACGTAAGCATGTCCTTCTTCCCGGGCGCCAAGATCGGTGTTGTTGGCCCCAACGGTGCCGGTAAGTCCACCATCCTGAAAATCATGGCCGGCCTGGACACCCCCTCAAACGGTGAGGCCCGGCTGAGCCCTGGCTACACCGTGGGCATCCTGCTGCAGGAACCGCCACTGAACGAGGAGAAGACCGTCCTGGGCAACGTCCAGGAAGGCGTGGGCGAGATCTACGGCAAGATCCAGCGCTTCAACCAGATCTCAGAGGAGATGGCCAGCCCGGACGCGGACTACGACGCACTCCTCGAGGAGATGGGCCACCTGCAGGAAGCCATCGACTCCGCCGACGCCTGGGACCTGGACTCCCAGCTCGAGCAGGCCATGGACGCCCTCCGCTGCCCGCCGGCCGACGCGGATGTCACCCTGCTCTCCGGCGGTGAGCGCCGCCGCGTGGCGCTCTGCAAGCTGCTCCTGCAGAAGCCGGACCTCCTGCTGCTTGACGAGCCCACCAACCACCTCGACGCCGAGAGCGTGCTGTGGCTGGAACAGCACCTCTCCAAGTATGAGGGCGCAGTCCTCGCCGTCACCCACGACCGGTACTTCCTGGACCACGTCGCGGAATGGATCGCCGAGGTCGACCGCGGCCACCTGTACCCCTATGAGGGCAACTACTCCACCTACCTGGAGAAGAAGCGCGCCCGCCTCGAAATCCAGGGCAAGAAGGACGCCAAGCAGGCCAAGCGGCTCGCCGAGGAACTCGAGTGGGTCCGCTCCAACGCCAAGGGCCGGCAGACCAAGTCCAAGGCACGTCTTGCGCGCTACGAGGAAATGGCAGCCGAGGCAGACCGCACCCGGAAGCTGGACTTCGAAGAGATCCAGATCCCGCCGGGACCGCGCCTCGGCGGACTGGTCCTTGAAGCCAAGAACCTGCAGAAGGGCTTCGACGACCGCACCCTGATCGACGGCCTGTCCTTCTCGCTGCCGCGCAACGGCATCGTCGGCGTCATCGGTCCCAACGGTGTGGGCAAGTCCACGCTGTTCAAGACCATCGTGGGCCTCGAGCCCCTCGACGGCGGCGAGCTGAAGATCGGCGACTCGGTCAAAATCTCCTACGCGGACCAGAGCCGCGGGGGCATCGACCCCAACAAGACCCTCTGGGAGGTCGTGTCCGACGGTCTCGACCACATCCAGGTGGGCAACGTTGAAATGCCGTCCCGCGCCTACGTCGCGGCGTTCGGCTTCAAGGGACCGGACCAGCAGAAGAAGGCCGGCGTGCTTTCCGGTGGTGAGCGCAACCGCCTCAACCTGGCGCTGACCCTCAAGCAGGGCGGCAACCTGCTGCTGCTCGACGAACCGACCAACGACCTCGACGTCGAAACCCTCAGCAGCCTGGAAAACGCGCTGCTGGAGTTCCCGGGCTGCGCCGTCGTGGTTTCCCACGACCGCTGGTTCCTGGACCGCGTGGCCACCCACATCCTTGCCTACGAGGGTGACGAGGAAAACCCCTCGAAGTGGTACTGGTTTGAAGGCAACTTCGAATCCTACGAGGAGAACAAGGTGCAGCGCCTCGGCCCCGACGCCGCCAAACCGCACCGCGTGACGCACCGCCGCCTGACGCGCGACTAACCAGGCAGCGGCACACCAGGCGCAGGTATGCAAAGGGCCGGGCCCGGGCTGGACAGTTCAACTGTTCAGCCCGGGCCCGGCCCTTTTCGGGTCCGGCCCTTTTTGGTGCCAGCTCAGGCCTTGCGCATCTGGTGCTGCAGGATCTTGGACTGCACGGCGCCCGCTACCTTGCTTTTGATGTCCGTCGGGACCCGGACCATGCCCTCCTGGGCCACGGACGCGACGTGCAGGCCCTCCCGGTTGAAGATCTTGCCGGTGGCAAGGCCGCGTGCTCCCTGGGCGCTGGGTGATTCCTGCACGTACAGGAGCCACTCGTCAACGCGGACCGGACGGTGCCACCACATGGCGTGGTCGAGGCTGGCCACGCTCATGCCCGGCGTGATCCAGCTCAGCCCGTGCCTGCGGAGGATTGATTCGAGCAGAGTGTAGTCGCTGGCATAGGCCAGGGCGGCGCGGTGGGTATTGGCGTTGTCCGGCATGGCGCTGAAGGTCTTCATCCACACGGCGTTGCGCGCTTCCTTCTTCCCCGGGGCCGCCACGTACAGGGCGGGGTCGACGTGGCGGATATCGAACGGCCGCTCATACGCCCAGTGCCGTGCGACGGGATGGTCGAACTTGCCCAGCAGGTCCGCGGTGCTGGGCAGCATCTCCGGGTCGGGGATGCCGGCAGGCATCTCGGACTGGTGCTCAATGCCGTCGTCGCCGGCCTGGAACGAGGCGATCATGGACAGAATCGGCGTGCCGTCCTGGTAGGCATGCACGCGCCGTGCGGAGAACGAACGGCCGTCCCGCAGGCGCTGGACACCGAAGGTAATGGGCTTGTTCGCGTCGCCGGGCCGGAGGAAGTAGCCGTGCATGGAATGGACCGCGCGCTCCTCATCCACCGTGCGCATGCCCGCAATCAGGGACTGGGCCAGGACCTGGCCGCCGAAAACCCGCTGGTGCGGCTGGCGCTGCGACGGGCCCATGAAGATGTCCTCGTCGGTGCGGGCGCCTTCCAGCTCGCCGAGGTCCAGCAGGTCGAGGAGGGAAGTGGTGGGGTCATTCGTGGGCAAGGCCTGCAATCCGGCGTCCGCTTCAGTCATGGTTTGACTCTAGACGGCACCCCGGCACCGCTCAACCGGGCCTCAGCCGGTAGTGTTCTTAACGTGTCTGATCTCCTTACCCAGTCTTTCAGCTTCGCCGACCCCCGCGACCTCGCCGATCTCAGGACCTTCGTCACGCGCGCCAAAGCCATCGATGACGGCGCCATCCGCCTGCAGGCGGCCGGAACGGTCCTGGCTGCCTACGTTTGCGTCCTCCGGCCCCGGATCCTGGGGGAATCAACGCCCACCATCCTCGGCCTGCGGACCATGGGCCTGGCGGAGCCGTCCGCCGTCGACGTCACGGTTCCGCTCGCCGCTGTCCTTGACCGGCTGGCCCGGGCAGGGGAGAACGACGCCGAACTGCCGGTCCCGCCGTCGACCGTCACCGAATCATGGGCCGGGGTGGGCGCGCCGCGCAGCGGCTGGGAACTGGTGGACTCCGTCCCTGACGCCGAACTGCGTCAGGCCGCCGAAGCAGGCATTGCCGAAGTGGCCGGGATCGTTCCGGACAAGCCGGGCGCGGCGATCGTGAACAATGCCCGCGCCGCCGTCTGGGGGCGCGAACTGGAGGGGCGGCACGGGGTGCCGGCAGGAGCGGCGTTCGCCGCCCTCGCCCTGGGCTTCCTGGGCGGAAACGAACCTGGTGAGGGCGAACAGCAGCTCTACCGCGCCGGACGCTGGTTCCGGCTCAGCGGCAGCCGCGGGCACGTGCTGGCCCGGACCGGCGCAGGCCTGCTCTAGTCAGCGCCTGTTTCAGTTGGCGCCTGTCGGGCTGTTCACCATGGAGAGGGCAGCCCGCTCCATGTAATCCCACAGCGTTCCCTCGTAGAGCGGCGGCAGGCCCAGCGAATCGACAGCTGTCCGCATGTGGTGCAGCCACCGGTCCTTGGCCTCGGGCGTCACCCGGAACGGCATGTGGCGCATCCGCAGCCGGGGGTGGCCGCGTTCCTCGCCGTAGGTGGTGGGGCCGCCCCAGTACTGCTCGAGGAACATCAGGAACCGCCGCTTGGCCGGTCCCAAATCCTCCTCCGGATACATGGGGCGCAGCAGCGGATCCGTGGCCACGCCGTCGTAAAAGACATCAATGAGCTTCACGAACGTCTCGTGGCCGCCCACCGCGTCATAGAAGTTGTCGGTGTAGCCCGGCTGGCTGAACGGGTCATTGCGCATCAGCGGCTTGCGGGCGCCGCGCTCCGGCGGGGTGGGAAGGGATGGCATGGTCATGGCTATTCTCCGGCCTTCTGCTGGGGTGCGTGCTCGGCTTCGTCGGCGGACTCTCCAGGCTCGGCCGGCGGGACGTAGTTTCCCTGTGAGCGGTTGCCCACACGGAGGATTTCGCCGTTGCGGAGGTACCAGATGGCACCGTTCTCGTCGCGCACTCGCGTGATCCGCAGTCCGATCGACTCCACCACGCCCACCACCTCACTGGTCTCGATGATGTCGCCAATGCCGTACTGGTCCTCGATGGTGATGAAGATGCCGGCCAGGAAGTCCCTGATCAGCTGCTGGGCACCAAAACCGATGGCGATACCGAGGATTCCCACGCTGGTCAGCAGCGGCGCCACATCGACGTCGAGGTTTTTCAGGATGTAGATGCTGGTGATGACGGCAATGATCACGCCGATGCCGCTCTTCAGGAGCGAGCCGATCGTGTGGGCCCGCTGCACGCGCCGCTCGTGGTCCAGGGCGCGCAGCGCCGGCGCCACCCAGCGGAAATGCGGCTTCTTGAACAGCGACGTGCCGGCCGCCACGCGTTTGGTGATCCTGGCGATCAGGAAACTCGCGATCAGCCACAGGATAATGCCTGCGCCGAGGCTGATGGCCACGCCGACGAGGTCAAGTCCTGTGGGCTCCAGTGAGGCCGAGGGCGTTGTGAACATGCTGTACATCTGCAGGAAGGCTCCTAGCTGCTGTCCGGCGGCGGCCGGTCTCCGCCCTTGCCGGGGAGACCGGCCGCCCTTTGGTCGCTTTTAAGCCTAGCGGGGTCTGCGGCTGGCTATGGACTTCCGGCTGTGGTAACAGGAACGTGCAGCACCGGGAAATTTACGCTGCGGGCAATGAAGCACACCTGGTGCGCCTCATGGTGCAGCTGCTCCGCCAGCGCGACGTGCGCGGGATCCGCAACCGTCACCTGCGGGCGCAGGGTCACGGTTTCGAACTGGCCGCTGCCGTCCCGGTTCAGGCGCATCATGCCCGTGGCGTTGTCCTCGTAGGAGAGAACCACCACACCATGCTTCACCGCGACGTGCAGGAAGGAGAGCATGTGGCACTGCGCCAGTGCCGTGAGCAGCAGCTGCTCGGGGTTGTACCGGGAGCGGTCGCCGTGGAACGTGGGGTCGGCCGAGCCCTGCAGCACCGGCAGCCCCGGGATCTCGATGTCGTGGTCCCGCGAGTACTCCCGGTAGGACGACGTGCCGCTTCCGAGGTTGCCGGTCCAGCGGACTGTCAGCGAATAGTGGTGTTCGTTGAGCGCCACGGATCCGGCCTAGACATCAGCCGCGCGGGCCCGGAGCGCCCGGGCCACGCCGTCGCGGTTTTCCAGCATCATCCGGCGCAGCGCTGCACTCTCCTCCGGCAGCGACGCCAGGAACTCGTCGGTCCGGTCCACGATGGCCTGGCTCGTGAGCTGCGCAGGGTACAGCCCGACGACGATCTGCTGGGCCAGGGCAAATGTCCGTTCGGTGACGATGCCGGGCACGGCCTGGAAGTACTTCTCCGCGTACGGCTCCAGCAGCTCGGTGTCCAGGACCCGTGTGAAGCCGGCGACGGCGGAAGCCTGGATGGCGTTGGAGAGCTCGCCCTTGACGACGATCGACTCCCAGGCCTCAGCCTTGGCCTCCGGTGTGGGGATGGCAGCCTTCGCCAGGGCGGCGGCGTTCTGGCCGCTGGAGGTGTTGTCCCGCTCGAGTTCCGCGTCGATATCTGCCTGGCCGAGCCTGCCGCCGGCAACGAGCGAAGCCACGAGCTCCCAGCGCAGGTCCTGGTCCACATCGAGCCCGGCCAGGGCGACCGAGCCGTCCAGCAGGCCGGCGACCCGGTCGAGCTGCTGTCCGCTGCGGGCCAGGAGCGCGAACGACTTGATGAACTGCAGCTGGGCGTCCGAGCCTCCCGGCACGTCCGAGGCGAGTTCCCAGAGGCGGTCGACGGCGGCCACGGTGGTGGCTTCACGGTGTTCCTCGGCCACGTAGAACGTGAGCGTGGTGGCCAGCTGCCGCAGCTGCACCAGGATCACCGAGGAATCAGACTCGGAGGCGATGTTGGCCAGGATCAGCTCAACGTAGCCGCGTGCAGGGCTCTCGCCGTCCCTGGCAGCGTCCCAGGCCGAGCCCCACACCAAAGTCCGCGGCAGGCTTTCACGGAAGTCCTTCAGGTGCCGGGTGGCCGTGGCCAGTGACTGCTCATCCAGGCGCACCTTGGCGTAGGCGAGGTCGTCGTCATTGAGCAGGATCAGGTCCGGCCGCTGGAGCCCGGCCAGTTCCGGCACCTCGGTGCGTTCGCCGTCGACGTCCAGTTCCTCACGGTGCACGCGCTCAAGCGTGCCCTCCGCGGTGAGGTCGTAGAACCCCACCGCCAGGCGGTGCGGGCGGATGGTGGGCTGCGCGGCCGCGGCGGACTGCAGGATGGCGAAGGACGAGATGGTGCCGTCCGCGTCCACGGCCAGCTCCGGCTTGAGCGAGTTCACCCCGGCCGTTTCCAGCCAGAGGCGGCCCCACCGGTCCAGGTCACGTCCGCTGGCCTTCTCCAGTTCAACCATCAGGTCACCGAGCTCGGTGTTCCGCCAGGAGTGCTTGGCAAAGTATTCACGCACGCCCGCCATGAACTTGTCCGGCCCCACCCAGGCCACCAGCTGCCGCAGCACGGAGGCGCCCTTGGCATAGGTGATGCCGTCGAAGTTCACCTCGACGTCATGCAGGTCGTTGATCTCGGCGAAGATCGGGTGGGTGGTGGGCAGCTGGTCCTGCCGGTAGGCCCACGACTTTTCGACCGAGGCGAAGGTGGTCCAGGCGCTCTGGAACTTCGTGTTCTCCACCGCCGCCAGGTGCGACATGTATTCAGCGAAGGACTCGTTGAGCCAGAGGTCGTTCCACCAGCGCATGGTCACGAGGTCCCCGAACCACATGTGGGCCAGTTCGTGCAGCACGGTGATGGCACGGCGCTCCACCTGTGCCTCCGGGACCTTGCCGCGGAAGACGTAGCCCTCGAGGATGGTGACCGCGCCGGCGTTTTCCATGGCGCCGGCGTTGAACTCGGGCACAAACAGCTGGTCGTACTTCTCAAACGGGTACGGGCAGCCGAACTCGGCCTCGAAGAACTCGAACCCCTGCCGGGTGAGCTCAAAGATGTTGTCCGCGTCCAGGTACTGCATGAGGGATTTGCGGGCGAAGACGCCCAGCGGCACGACGCGGCCATCCGAACTGGTGACGTCGCTGCGCACCGACTGGTACGGTCCGGCGATCAGTGCGGTGACGTACGAGGACAGGCGCTGGGTGGGCGGAAAGTCCCAGACCGAGCGGGCGCCGCCGTCTTCCGCCGGGGAAGCCGGCACGGGCTCCGGCGTCGGGGAGTTGGAGACGACGTCCCAGTGCGAGGGCGCGGTGACGCGGAACCGGAAGGTGGCCTTGAGGTCGGGCTGTTCAAAGACGGCGAACATGCGGCGCGAATCCGGCACCTCGAACTGGGTGTACAGGTACACCTCGCCGTCCACAGGGTCCACGAAGCGGTGCAGGCCTTCGCCGGTGTTCATGTAGGGGGCGTCCGCCACCACGGTCAGCTCGTTCTCCGCGGCCAGGTCCGGCAGCTGGATCCGGATGCCGTCCGACACCTCGGCGGGGTCCAGGACGCGGCCGTTCAGCGTCACGCTGTGGACAGCGTCCGTCACGGCGTCAATGAACGACGACGATCCCGGCGCCGCCGTGAACCTGACAGTGGTGGTGGAACCGAAGACCGTCTCGCCCCTGGTCAGGTCCAGGCTGACATCGTAGGAGTCGACGGCGATCAGGGCGGCGCGCTCGCGTGCTTCGGCGCGGGTCAGGTTCATGCCTGGCAAGGTGGGTGCCTCCAGAGGTTGTGGTGGCCGGACTGGCCCGGTCCGCCGGCTGCGCGCACGGTGTTCCCGCATGCGTTGCATCACTGTGAAGCCATTGTTTCATTCCGGCGCGCCTTGGCAAGTTGCGCAGCTCACGTCCCTGGCGGCACTCTTCAGCCGGCAGCCGCAGGGGTAGCGTTAAGGCATGGGAAAGATCCTCGATGCTGTGGACACCAAGGCGCTGCGGTTCGCGATCGGCTTCCCAGTGTTGCTCGCCGCGGGCTTCGCCGTCAGTGCCGTGCTGTTGCGCCCGGATCTGCCGGAACCCGTCGCGGTCATGTGGGACAACGACGGCGGTACCGCCTTCGCGCCGTTCCCCGCCTTTGTGGGCGGCGGGGCGGCCCTGATTGTCATCATTGGCTGGCTGGCCCTGCTGCAGTCCGTGCCGCTTTCGCGGCCAACAGTGATGCGCCGGATCATGATGGGTGCAGGGTTGACGGTGAGCCTGTTTGTCACCACCGTGCTGGCCGCCGCCCTCGTGGGCCAGGCCGGGGTGGCTGATGCACGGGAATCCAGTGTCGACATGATTGTCCTCGCCATGGGCAGCGGTGCCGCGCTGTCGCTGGGTGTCATCATCGGATTCGTCTTCAAGGCGGACCACCAGTGGACACCGGAGGATGACCGCGCCCTGCAGCGGGCGCTGGAGCAGGAACTCGACCCCGAGCTGGCCAAGGACTCCGTGCGGTTCTGGGTGCATGCGCGCAGCTCCGTCTTCGTCATGATCGCCATCGCCAGCCTGTTTCCCGCTTCGCTGATCGCCATTGCCGTGCCGTGGCTGGGGGCCCTGCTGGTGGCCGCCGCACTGGTGGGTGCCGCGTTCCTTTTCGCCCGGGTTACCGCTGACCGCAGCGGCCTTCGCGTTTTCCTCGCCGGCATCCTGCGTGTGGTTGATGTCCCCGCCGCCGCCATTTCAGCAGCGGATCCCGCCGACGTCCGTGCCGCCGATTACGGCGGCTGGGGCTACCGCCACCACGACGGAACCGCAGCCGTCCTGGTCAGCAGCGGCCCCGCCGTCGTCGTCCGGAAGACCGACGGCCACCGGCTCGCCGTAAGCGGCAAAAACCCCGACTCCGCCGCCCTTCTCGCCGAGGTCCTGACCCGTGTGGCAGCGAGGGCGCGCCGCGACGGGCGCCCGCCCGAGACCCGCCCGCCAGCCTAGGGCGACGCCCAGGCGTAACTGCCGCGTAACTGCGCGGCCCGCAACCCGCCGCGGGAATCACACCGAGTACTCTTGGATCTGTTGATTTGACCTGTACCAGCCCGGCCGCGCCCCGGTGCTGACGACTGAACGGAAGCTACCGTGACAACAAACCCTGCCTTTCCGCGGGTCCACATCGCCACCGACCACGCCGGCATGGAGCTGAGCGCCCACCTGGTTAAGCACCTGACGGCGAACGGCTACGAGGTGGTCGATCACGGCCCCAAGGAATACGACGCCCTGGACGACTACCCGTCGTTCTGCATCAACGCGGCCCTCGCAGTGGTGGCGGACCAGGAAGCCGGCGTCCACGCGCTTGGTATCGTGCTGGGCGGATCCGGCAACGGTGAGCAGATCGCCGCCAACAAGGTCAAGGGTGTCCGCGCCGCCCTCGCCTGGAACCACGCCACCGCCACGCTGGCCCGCGAGCACAACGATGCCAACGTCGTGGCCGTCGGGGGGCGCCAGCACAGCGTCGAGGAAGCCACGGCGCTGATCGAAGCCTTCCTGCAGGAACCCTTCAGCAACGATGAGCGGCACGTGCGCCGCATCGGCAAGATCGCCACTTACGAAACCACCGGCGAGATCGTCGAATAGTGCCGGAAGGCCACTCGATCCACCGGCTTGCCCGCCAGTTCGGTGACGTCTTCGCCGGCGAGCGGCTGGCCGTCAGCAGCCCGCAGGGCCGCTTTGCCGCCGGCGCCGCCCTGCTGGACGGGAAGAGCATGGTGCACGCGTCCGCGCACGGCAAGCACCTGTTCCTGCACTTCGAGCACGGGCTGGTGCTGCACGTCCACCTGGGCCTCTACGGCGCCTGGGATTTCGGCGGGGACAGCCAGTTCCGCGGCGCCTCCAGCATCGGCGCGCCGCGCAGGGTGGGGGAGCGGGAAGTGGCCGGCAGCGCCGGCGATCCTCTGCCGGCCGGGTATGCGGGTCCGCCGGCGCCGGTGGGCGCCGTGCGGGTCAGGCTGGCAAGTGCCCACGGCTGGGCCGACCTGCGCGGCGCCACCACGTGCGCGGCCATCACCGAGGCTGAGGCGGCCGCCGTGCTGGACAGGCTTGGCCCGGATCCGCTCCACAACTCCGGCAGCAGCAGGGACGACTTCATCCGGCGCATCCTGACCAAGCGGACCCCGGTGGCCACGCTGCTGATGGACCAGAAGGTGATTGCCGGCGTCGGGAACGTGTACCGGGCCGAGGTGCTGTTCCGGGGCAGGATCGACCCCCTGCTTCCCGGCCGCGCGCTCACTGAGGACGCCGCCGGCCTCCTCTGGGACGACACGGCCGCGGTGATGTCCGACGGCGTCCGCGACGGGCGGATCATCACCACCACCGCCGGCTTCTGGACCCGAAGCGACCAGCTTCCGCCGGGGGAGGAGGCGCACTTTGTCTACCGCCGGCATGGCCAGCCGTGCCGGGTCTGCGGCACCGCGGTTGCCCTGTCCGAACACGCGGCCCGCAAGCTGTACTGGTGCCCGTCCTGCCAGCAGCCGGAGTGAGCTGACCTTCGACGGGGGCGGGCGATGACTAACAGGCCGGTGCGCGGGTATTCGTGGGCGCAGGTGTGCGCCAGGCGCCTTGAGCGCCAGGGGCTTGCGGCTCCCTCTCCGGCAGACTCTCCGGCTGACATCGTGCGGGCAATGTGCGGCGCGCACGCCCAGGTGATGCCGGCCGCCGAACTCTCTGTGGGGATGCGCGGCGACGGGATATCCCGGGCCGACGTACACAAAGCGCTATGGGAAGACGGAACCGTGGTCAGGACCTTCGGGCCCCGGGGAACCGTGCATCTGCTGCCCGCTGCCGATCTGTCCCTTTGGACCGGAGCGCTGGGAGCCATTCCTTCCCACACCTCGTTGGGTCAGTTCCTGACACCCGGCCAGACGGATCAGATCGTGGACGCCATTGCAGACGCACTGCGGGCGGACGAACTGACAGTCGACGAACTCAACGACGCCATCGTCGCCAGAACGGGAGCGTGGGCGGCAAACCCTGTGATGCCCGCTTTCCAGACAATGTGGCCACGATGGCGGGCGGCGATGGGGACCGCGGGCTTCCGCGGGGCGCTCTGCTTTGGCACCGGCAGGGGGCGGGCAGCGACGTACCGCAGCCCGGCGCAGCTGCTTCCCGGGTTCCGGCCGGCTGAGGCCGCGTCCGCGCTCGGCTGGCTCGTCCGGGCCTACCTGCGGGCCTATGGCCCCGCCACGCCGGCCCATTTCGCGCGCTGGCTGTCGGTTCCGGGGGAGTGGGCAGCCCGGCTCTTTGACCACCACCGCGGAGAGTTTGCGGAAGTAGCGGTGGAAGGGATGCCCGCCTGGGTGCTGCGGGATGACGCCGGGGCCATCTCTGCTGAACCAGCGGGAGTCAGGCTGCTGCCCTACTTCGACTCCTACGTTGTGGCCGGCCAGCCCAGGGAACTTCTGTTCCCGGATGTGGCACGTACCCGCGCCCTCTCCCGGGGGCAGGCAGGTAACTATCCCGTCATACTTGTCGACGGCGTCGTCCGCGGACTCTGGCACCACCGCCGCTCCGGAAGGAAACTGGAGATCACCGCCGAGCTGTTCCAGCCGGCCGGTACAACCCAGCTGGGAGAGCTGGCCCAGCAGGCGGAACGGATCGGACAGTTTTTGCAGGCTGAAGCCCGCCTGACCCTCGGCCAAGTGGACATCGGGGGACACGCCTAGGCGGGGTTTGTCCTGAACAGGCGCTGTGTCATGGGAGGGGTATAACAAAAGAGGCCCCTCATCGAGGGGCCTCTTTGTTTCTGGAGGGGACGACGGGAATCGAACCCGCGTAATCAGTTTGGAAGACTGAGGCTTTACCATTAAGCTACGTCCCCGAGGAAAGCGTTCCGGCGCTGGTCTTGTTCCGGCACTGGCCTTGGGGCTTTTCTTCGGCGGCTGTTCAAGCCGGATATAACTAAACCTAATTCATGCCCCCAGTGTCAAATGTGCAAACCCGGCAGGTATGAACGTAGACTGTCCTGTGCATTACGGGGTGTAGCTCAGCTTGGCTAGAGCGCCTGCTTTGGGAGCAGGAAGTCGCAGGTTCAAATCCTGTCACCCCGACTCTGCGGCCCGGGCCCAGGCCTGGTCACAACAACGCGTTGCAGAGCCCATCCAACAAAACCAGGAGTACTTAGACCGTGAAGAGCGCTGTCGAGAACCTCACCCCCACGCGGGTCAAGCTCAATGTTGAGGTCCCCTTTGAGGAATTGAAGCCCAGCATCGACGAGGCATACAAGACTGTTGCTTCGCAGATCCAGGTTCCTGGCTTCCGTAAGGGCAAGGTTCCCGCCAAGCTGATCGACCAGCGCGTCGGCCGCGGCTACGTCTTGGAGACCGCCATCAATGAGGGCCTCAACGGCTGGTACCAGGCTGCTGTCCAGGAATCCGGTATCCGTCCCCTGAGCCGCCCCGAGGTTGAGATCACCGAGGTTCCGGATCCTTCCGCCACCGAGGGTGAGCTGAAGTTCCAGGCCGAGGTTGACGTCCGCCCGGAGATCGAACTGCCCGACTACTCCGGCATCAAGGTCGAGGTTGCCGCCGCCGAGTCCTCCGACGCCGACGTCGACAAGGCCCTGGACGAGCTGCGTGGCCGCTTCGGCACGCTGAAGACCGTTGAGCGCCCCGCCGCTGACGGCGACTTCCTGACCATCGACATCACGGCCAGCATCGACGGCGCCGAGGTGGACTCCGCTTCCGGCCTGTCCTACCAGGTTGGCGCCGGCACCATGCTCGAGGGCATGGACGAGGCTGTCACCGGCCTCAGCGCTGACGAGGACGCCATCTTCGACACCACCCTCGTGGGCGGCGACCACGCCGGCGAAGCCGCGCAGGTCAAGGTTGTTGTCAAGTCCGTCAAGGAGCGCGAGCTGCCCGAGGCGAACGACGACTTCGCCCAGCTGGCCTCCGAGTTCGACACCCTCGCCGAACTGCGCGAGGACCTCGCCAAGCAGGCTGCCAGCTCCAAGGTCGTGGAGCAGGGCGTCGAAGCCCGCGACAAGGTCCTGGACAAACTCGTTGAGCTGGTTGAGGTTCCGGTTCCGGAATCCGTCGTCGAAGAGCAGCTTGAGCAGCACTTCAAAGCCGAAAACTCCCACGGTGAAGGCGAGCACGACACCGAGGAGCACCGCGCCGAGGTCAAGGCCAACACCGAGCGCGCCTTCCAGAACGAGATCATCCTCGATGCCATCGCCGAGAAGGAAGAAGTGGGCGTCAGCCAGAACGAGCTGATCGACTACATCGTCACCACTGCCAGCCAGTACGGCATGGACCCGAACCAGTTCGCCCAGATCATCGACCAGAGCGGCCAGGTTCCCATGATGGTTTCCGAGGTCCGCCGCCGCAAGGCGCTGGCCGTCGTCCTGGGCCAGGCCGAGGTCACCGACTCCGAGGGCAACAAGGTCGACCTGACCGACTTCGTTCGCCCCGCCGGCGAAGAGGCCCCGGCCGTCGACGCCGAAGAAGTTACCGAAGCTGACGAGGCAGCCGGCGAGACCGTCGCGAACGACGATCCCGCGGCTGTGAAGTTCTAGCAGCTGTGAAGTTCTAGCAGCCGCGTGCAGCAGTGTGCCAGCCCCCGGGTCCTCGGATCCGGGGGCTGGCGCGTTAACGGCATTGTGCGGCTGCTGCGGGCAATCGTGCGCCGTCAGCGAACAGTGCGATTCCGGCGAACAATTCCACTCCGAAAGCGGTTAGTGTCCAAGTAGTGAAGTTCAGTGATGTCGAACAGTAACGTCACCGTCACCAGCGAGAGGTAAGTACAAATGTCACAGCAAGCAGCGGCCCCCCGCATGGCAACCGTCGATCCTGCAGCCCAGGACAACTACATCTACAACCGCCTGCTGAAAGAGCGCATCATTTGGCTTGGCTCCGAGGTCCGCGACGAGAACGCGAACGCGATCTGCTCGCAGCTGCTGTTGCTGTCCGCCGAGGACCCCAACAAGGACATCTACCTCTACATCAATTCGCCCGGCGGCTCGGTGACGGCCGGCATGGCCATCTACGACACCATGCAGTTCATCCCCAACGATGTCGTGACCGTCGCCACCGGCCTGGCGGCCTCCATGGGACAGTTCCTGCTGTCCTCCGGCACCAAGGGCAAGCGGTACGCCACCCCGAACGCCCGCATCCTGATGCACCAGCCCTCAGGCGGCATCGGCGGAACGGCGTCTGACATCAAGATCCAGGCCGAGCTGATCCTCCACATGAAGAAGGTCATGGCTGAACTGACCGCGGACCAGACCGGCCAGACGGTGGAAACCATCCTCAAGGACAACGACCGGGACAAGTGGTTCACCGCCACCGAAGCGCTGGAATACGGCTTCTTCGATAAGATCTCCGCGCACGCAGGATCTGTCGCCGGCGGCGGCGGAACCCAGAACGCTTCATCCAACGGCCAGAGCTAACCGGCATCACGACAGAATCCAGGAGCAATGAACATGAACTACAATTTCGGATCGTCTGCCGGTAACCTGCCGACAAGCCGCTACGTGCTGCCGCAGTTCGAGGAGCGGACACCTTACGGCTTCAAGCGCCAGGACCCCTACACCAAGCTCTTTGAGGACCGCATCATCTTCCTCGGGGTGCAGGTGGACGACGCCTCTGCCGACGACATCATGGCGCAGCTGCTGGTGCTGGAGTCCACGGACCCGGACCGCGACATCACCATCTACATCAACTCGCCAGGCGGCTCCTTCACCGCCATGACCGCGATCTACGACACCATGCAGTACATCCGCCCCGAGATCCAGACCGTGTGCCTGGGCCAGGCGGCAAGTGCCGCCGCCGTGCTGCTGGCCGCGGGCACGCCGGGCAAGCGGCTCGCCCTGCCCAACGCCCGTGTCCTGATCCACCAGCCGGCGCTGTCCGGCGGCCAGGGCGGACAGGCGTCCGACCTCGAGATCCAGGCGGCCGAGGTCATGCGCATGCGGACCTGGCTGGAAGAGACCCTGGCCAAGCACTCCGGCCGCACGCCGGAACAGGTCAACAACGACATCGAGCGGGACAAGATCCTCACCGCTGCCGAGGCACAGAGCTACGGCCTGATCGACCAGGTCCTCGATTCCCGCAAGATCAAGCCGCAGGCGCTCGTCAGGTAACGACAGGTACCTGCCGGGTAAACAGCAGTAACGGACGCCGGTGCGGTTGAGATTTTTGAACCGCACCGGCGCCGGGTTTCCACCCCTCGGGCCGAATGTGACCTAGAGTGGATGTAGTCATTGCCGGTTTCCGGCGGTGACTGTCAGCGACCGGTGCAAAGCTGCCCTTGCGGCAAGATTCTAAGGGGTTCACATATGGCTCGGATTGGCGAGAGCGCGGATCTGCTCAAGTGCTCTTTCTGCGGCAAGAGCCAGAAGCAGGTGCGCAAGCTCATTGCCGGGCCCGGCGTCTACATCTGCGACGAGTGCATTGAGCTCTGCAACGAGATCATTGAGGAAGAACTCGCAGAAGTCGCCGACCTGGGCAGCTTCGAACTGCCCAAGCCCCGCGAGATCTTTGACTTCCTGCAGGAATATGTCATCGGCCAGGAACCGGCCAAGCGTTCCCTGGCCGTCGCGGTTTATAACCACTACAAGCGGATCCAGGCCGGCCACTCACCCAAGAGCGGCACGCTCGCCGACGGCGTCCACCATGACGACGTGGAAATCGCCAAATCCAACATTCTCCTGATTGGCCCCACGGGCTGCGGCAAGACCTACCTTGCGCAAACCCTGGCGCGCCGGCTGAACGTCCCGTTTGCCGTTGCCGATGCCACAGCCCTGACCGAAGCCGGCTACGTGGGCGAAGACGTGGAGAACATCCTCCTCAAGCTCATCCAGGCCGCCGACTACGACGTCAAGAAGGCCGAACAGGGCATCATCTACATTGACGAGATCGACAAAATCTCGCGCAAGAGCGAGAACCCCTCGATCACCCGCGACGTTTCGGGCGAGGGCGTGCAGCAGGCCTTGCTGAAGATCCTTGAGGGAACTGTTGCCTCGGTTCCCCCGCAGGGCGGCCGCAAGCACCCGCACCAGGAATTCATCCAGATCGACACCACCAACGTCCTCTTCATCGTTGCCGGCGCGTTCGCCGGCCTTGAGGACATCATCGGCTCCCGGTCCGGACGCAAGGGCATCGGTTTCGGCGCACCGCTGAACGAGGTCAAGAACACCGATTCCTACGGCGAAGTGATGCCGGAAGACCTGCTGAAGTTCGGCCTGATTCCGGAGTTCATCGGCCGCCTGCCGGTCATCACCACGGTGTCCAACCTTGACCGTCCCGCCCTGATCCAGATCCTGTCCACGCCCAAGAACGCCCTGGTCAAGCAGTACCAGAAGATGTTCCAGCTGGACGGCGTGGAGCTGGTGTTCGACGACGCCGCCCTGGACATGATTGCCGACCAGGCCCTGGAGCGGGGCACCGGAGCCCGCGGACTGCGCGCCATCATGGAGGAAGTCCTCCTGCCGGTCATGTTCGACCTGCCCAGCAGGGACGACATCGCCAGCGTGGTCATCACCGCCGACGTGGTGGCCAAGAAGGCACAGCCCACCATGATCACGCACGACGTCGTGGCGAAGCGCCGCAACAAGTCCGCGTAGCGGAAATAAACATCCGCCCCGCCGGAATAAATTCACCCGGCCCGTCGCTGTCCCTTAAGCGTGCCGACCGGGTATTGCCATGCGGCACGCCACACCCCAATGACTTCCTTGAGGAGATTTGCTGTGTCTGAGAACGCCGCCAACAAGGCCGACTTCTGGTTCGACCCCCTTTGCCCGTTCGCCTGGATCACCTCCCGCTGGATCGGTGAAGTGGAAGAGGTCCGCGACATCAAGACGGAATGGCACGTGATGAGCCTGTCCGTGCTGAACGAAGGCCGCGACCTCGACCCCAAGTACCGGGAGGCCATGGACAAGGCGTGGGGGCCGGTGCGGGTCATCATCGCCGCGCAGGAGCAGCACGGCGACCACGTGGTCAAGCAGCTGTATGACGCCATGGGATCGCAGATCCACGACGGCGGCCAGCAGGACTTCTCGATCGTCATCAGCAAGGCACTGGCCGAGGTCGGCCTCCCCGCCGAGCTGGCAGCCGTCGCCGACTCCGACGAGTACGACCAGCAGCTGCGCGCCAGCCACGAAAAGGGAATCTCGCTGGTGGGCCAGGATGTTGGAACCCCCGTGGTCGCCTTCAACGGCACCGCCTTCTTCGGACCCGTCCTCACCCGCATCCCGCGGGGCGAGGAAGCCGGGAAGATCTGGGACGCAGCGGTGACCCTCGCTGCCTACCCGCACTTCTTCGAGATCAAGCGCAGCCGCACCGAAAGCCCTGCCTTCGACTGAGCCGGCGCCCGCCGTCGGGCCATGTTAGAGCCCCGGCAGAACTACACCAGAGTAGTTCTGCCGGGGCTCTTGCGCATTCGGATCAGGAGGACGAGGATAGTTCTTACCCACTTCGAGAGAAGCGGGACGCAAGAACCAAAGATTCAGTGACATGCTTCCAACGCAGCCTTTGGCAAAGTTAGAAGCAGGCTACCAGTGACAAGGTAGGAAGACCTGAAATTCTAAGGATCTTGCCAGACTGTCAAAGATGTCACCAGACAGCCGAAAAGTCGAAGCCCCACCAACGGCAAAACGCTGATGGGGCTTCCCCTTTGCCCAAAAACATCCGGGCTGCCCGGACTTGGTCCGGGCTTATTTTTCTGTCAGGCCTGCGCCGGCTCCTCGGCCGGGGCCAGCTCCACATCGCTGACCGTGAGCTCGCCCTCGCCCGTGTTGAGCGAGATCTCCTGCGCGTTGGCCGCAGCCTTCAGATCCCCGAGTCCTGCCTGGAGCTGCGCCACAAGCGCCTCCGGGGCCGTGATCGTTGCCGACAGCACCTCGGTGCGCTGCTTGACCTTGGCCTCGGACTTGGCCTTCCGGATGCCGCTGAGCGCAAGGCCAACGGTGCCCAGCATGGCGGTGTCGCCGTCGGCGATCTCCAGCGGAGCGGGCCACGCGGCGCGGTGCACGGAACCGGCGCGCCACCAGCTCCACACCTCTTCGGTGGCGAAGGGCAGGAACGGCGCGAAGAGGCGCAGCAGCGAGTCCAGCGTTGTAGCCAGGGCCGCCAGCACGGAAGCCTGCTCGGTCTCGCCGGCGGCACCGTAGGCGCGGTCCTTGATCAGCTCGACATAATCGTCCGTGAACTGCCAGAAGAACGATTCGCTGATCTGCAGTGCACGGGCGTAGTCGTAGTTGTCGAACGCCTTCGTGGCCTGGGCCACGACGTCGGACAGCTGGGCCAGCAGGGCACGGTCCAGGGGGTTCGTCAGGACGGACAGGTCCGTGGAGACCACCGAGTTCTCCGTGGCGCCCAGGTTCAGGACGAATTTCGAGGCATTCAGAAGCTTGATGGCCAGGCGCCGGCCGATCTTCATCTGCGCGATCTCGTAGGCCGTGTCCGCGCCTAGGCGTGCCGAGGCAGCCCAATACCGGACAGCGTCGGAGCCGTATTCGTTCAGGACATCCGTCGGCACCACCACGTTGCCCTTGGACTTGGACATCTTCTTGCGGTCCGGATCCAGGATCCAGCCGGAGATGGCCGCGTGCTTCCACGGCGCGACGCCCTGCAGGGCGTCGGCGCGGACGACGGAGGAGAACAGCCAGGTCCGGATGATGTCGTGGCCCTGGGGACGCAGGTCGAACGGGAAGACCTTGCCGAACAGGTCCTCGTCCCGGCTCCAGCCGCCCACGATCTGCGGGGTCAGGGATGACGTGGCCCAGGTGTCCAGCACGTCGGCGTCGCCGGTGAAGCCGTTGGGCTGCTCGCGCTGGGATTCGTCGTACCCGGGAGCGGCGTCCGCTGCCGGGTCAACGGGCAGCTGCTCGTCGGACGGCAGGATGGGGGAGTCGTAGTCGGGGTTGCCCTGGGCGTCCAGCGGGTACCAGACGGGGATCGGGACTCCGAAGAACCGCTGGCGGGAAACCAGCCAGTCACCGTTCAGGCCCGCAATCCAGTTCTCGTACCGGGAGCGCATGAAGGACGGGTGGAAATCGATCTCGTGGCCTCGGCCAATCAGGCGTTCGCGGCGGTCCTCGTCGCGGCCGCCGTTGCGGATGTACCACTGGCGGGAGGTGACCACCTCGAGGGGCTTGTCGCCCTTTTCGAAGAAGTTCACCGGGTGGGTGATCTTCTTGGGCTCGCCGTCGAGCAGGTCTGCCTGCGTGAGCAGCTCCACCACGGCCTCCTTGGCGGAGAAGACCGTCTTGCCGGCGATGGCGGCGTAGGCCTCACGGCCGGCCTCTGTGGTGATCCAGTCCGGGGTGTCGGCGAGGATGCGGCCGTCGCGGCCCACGATCGCGCGGGTCGGGAGCTGCAGTTCGCGCCACCAGGTCACGTCGGTCAGGTCACCGAAGGTGCAGACCATGGCGATGCCGGAGCCCTTGTCGGCCTTGGCCAGCGGGTGTGCCTTGACCTCCAGCTCGACGTCGAAGAGGGGGGACTTCACAGTCTTGCCGAACAGCGGCTGGTACCGTTCGTCGTCGGGGTTTGCCACCAGCGCGGCGCAGGCCGCCAGCAGTTCCGGACGGGTCGTCTCGATGAAGATCTTCTCGCCGTCGGCCGTGAAGAACGGGTAGCGGTAGTAGGCGCCCGGCACTTCGCGGTCCTCGAGCTCTGCCTGGGCCACGGCGGTGCGGAACGTGACGTCCCACAGCGTGGGGGCCTCGGCCATGTAGGCATCACCGGCAGCCAGGTTGGCGAGGAACGCGCGCTGGGAGACCGCGCGGGACGTGTCATCGATGGTGCGGTAAGTGAGGTTCCAGTCCACGGACAGGCCAAGGGTCTGGAACAGGTTCTCGAAGACCTTTTCGTCCTCGACCGCGAGCTCCTCGCAGAGTTCGATGAAGTTCTGGCGGGAGACGACGTCGAAGTCCCGCTGGTTCTTCGCCGGCTGTGCCGGCGGCTGGTAATCCGGGTTGTACGGGATGGCGGGATCGCAGCGGACACCGTAGTAGTTCTGGACGCGGCGCTCGGTGGGGAGGCCGTTGTCGTCCCAGCCCATGGGGTAGAAGACGTTCTTGCCGGTCATGCGCATGTAACGGGCCTGCACGTCGGTCTGCGTGAAGGAGAACATGTGGCCCACGTGGAGGGAACCCGAAGCGGTGGGCGGGGGAGTGTCGATCGAGTAGACCTGCTCCCGGGCGGTGTTGGGGTCGAACCGGTAGGTTCCTTCCTCGAGCCAGCGCTGCGTAAGGGCAGCCTCCAGACCTTCCAGGGCCGGCTTGTCGGGAACGTTGATGGGGGTGGTGGCGGGCGTGTCTGTACCCTGCGTTGATTCAGCCATGGCCCAATTGTTTCATGCCGGACATTTGTTTCCTGCCCATGCTGCCCGCCCGGCCGCCGGGAGTAGCATGCCGCCTATGACCAAAGCAGACGCTTCCTTTGCGATCAAACGCATTTATGAGGAACCCGCGGACGACGACGGCTGCCGGGTTTTGGTGGACAGGCTCTGGCCGCGCGGGGTCAGCAAGGACCGGGCCCGCCTGGAGCTGTGGCTGAAGGACATTGCCCCCTCGCCGCCGCTGCGGCAGGAATTCGCCCACATGCAGGAGAGGTTCGAGGCCTTCCGGGCCCGGTACGAGGACGAACTGGCCGGCAACCCTGCCGTCGGTCAGCTCCTGGAGTTGGCGGCGAAGCACGGGAAGGTGACGCTGCTGTACGCGGCCCGGGATCCGGAGGTGAACCACGCCAGGGTGCTGCTGGAGTTCCTGGCAGCCCGTTAGGGTGGTGCCATGACTGACGTTTCCGCAAGTTCTGACGTGTCCACCAACAAAGCAGCCCTGGTTACAGGCGCCAGTTCCGGCATTGGCGAGGCCACTGTGCGCGCGCTCCGCGCCGACGGTTGGCGCGTCTTCGCCGTCGCCCGCCGCCAGGAACGGCTGGATGCGCTGCAGGCCGAGACGGGCGCCGTCGCCCTGGCCGCGGATATCGCCGAGGACGGCGATGTGGCCCGCCTGCTGGCCGAGGTGACGTCCGCCGGCGGGATCGACACGCTGGTCAACATCGCCGGCGGTGCCCGCGGGGCTGACCGCGTGGGCCAGGCCGTGACCGAGGACTGGGAGTGGATGTACCGCGTCAACGTCCTGGGCACCATGAAGGTCACGCGCGCCTTCCTGCCGATGCTGCGCGAGAACGGCGAAGGCACCGTCCTGAACCTCACCTCCACGGCCGGGCTCGATGCGTACGAGGGCGGGGGCGGCTACAACGCCGCCAAGTTCGCCCAGCACGCCCTGACCGGGGCGCTGCGGCTGGAAGAAGCCGAGCACAATGTCCGGGTCATCGAGATCGCGCCCGGCCTGGTCCAGACCGAGGAGTTTGCCCTTAACCGGCTCGGTGATGCGCAGGCGGCCAGCAAGGTGTACCAGGGCGTGGAGAAGCCGCTGACCGCCGAGGATGTGGCCGATGTGGTGCGTTATGCCGTGAGCGCCCCGCACCACGTCAACCTCGACCAGATCGTGATCCGCCCGGTGGCGCAGGCGTCGACCTTCAAGCTGATCCGCAAGCAGGCCTGATCCGGCTAACCGCCGGCAGGCTAGCCCCCGGCCGGGATGTGCAGCGTGGCCAGGACGGCCGCGTGGTCCGTCCCGGTGACGCGGTGCACGGCATAGCCCGACGCCGGAATGTGCGGACTGGTGACCAGATGGTCGATGGTGACGCCGGGCAGCGCCTGGCCGTCCATCGGCCAAGTGGGCGTGAACCGCGTCCCGGACGCCATGCCGACATCCACCAGCTTGCGGCTGCCCGGGCCGCCGTCGAGCAGACGGCGGAACTCCGAGTGGTCATAGGTGGCGTTGAAGTCCCCGAGCAGGAGCTGGTTGCCCCTGGCCTCCACCCCGTTGCGCGCGGCGAGCCGGCCCAGCGCTTTAAGGTCGCTGCGCCACTGCCCGACGCGGTCATGTACCGGTGGGAACGCATGCACGTTCGTGACCTCGAGAGTGACGGTCGTGCCGGCACCCGCTTCGGAGAGTGTCAGCCGGAAGGTCGGCATCCGGAAAGGGGTATCGGGAACCAGTCCGATGGCTTCGAGGGGATGTTTTGAGTAGGTTGCGCTGCCCGAGGCCTTCTTCCCCGGATCGCTGATCCTGTGGGGCAGGAGCTTCCCCAGTCCCTCCGCGGCAAGCCTGTCCTCCAGTGCCTGTGTGTGCTCCTGGATGGCCAGCAGGCCCACCCTGTTTTCCCGGACCAGCCTGACGATTTCCGCAGCATCGGCCCTGCCGAAGAGGGAGTTGATGCTCATCACCCTCAGCTGCGCCGCAGTGCCGGTACGGGAGGCCGCGGTGCCCACCGTGCCCGCCGCCTGTCCGGTATCCGGCGGTCCGGCGTCTGCCCGGCCGGCGTCGGGCGCCCAGAGCCAGAAAAGCTGCGCGCCAAGGATCAGGCCGGCAGCCGCCGTCACCACGGGCCGCCGGCCGGGCAGCGCCAGGGCCAGCGCAAGCGCGGCCGGAATCACCAGCCAGGGAGTGAAGGACAGCAGCTGCACCACCGTTGTAGGCCACTCAGCCGGGACGGCACGGAACACCGAAAGCGCCGCGACCGGCAGGAGGATGCACACCGCCAAAACCCGCGCCCAAGCAGTCATGGATCGAGTGTAGGCCCACGGTGCCGCGGTTATGGCCGCCGCGGCCACAGCAGTTAGACTGGACGCAACAGCTTTGACCCGGCCATCACCGGCGAGCTTCCGGAAGAACACCCGGCCCGCGGTGCGGACACCGATCGCGGACCAGGCAAGTAGAACCGGACGGGTAAGCCCGTCACAGCAGCAATGAGCGGCCGGCGCCGGTGCAGCCCTTTCCTGGAAAGGTGCGGTTCCGTGCCGGTAAGTGAGGTGGTACCGCGGTGCCGGTGCAGTCGTCCTGACTGCCACGTGCCGTCCTCGCATCCTGAATGATCCACTTGTTCACCAGCTCAACCCAGGATGTCGAGATGACGTATTACCCCAAGGCCTCAGCAGCCCCGTCGGGCTCCTCCGCAGGAGTTTCCGCCTCCGTGAAGTTTCCGGAGATCGAAGAGCGGATCCTCAAGTACTGGGACGAGGACGGCACTTTCCAGGCAAGCATCGACCAGCGCAGCACCGACCTTCCCGGCGGTGCCCCCGGCAGCAACGAATTCGTCTTCTACGACGGCCCGCCCTTCGCCAACGGCCTGCCGCACTACGGCCACCTGCTGACCGGCTACGCCAAGGACCTCGTGGGCCGCTACCAGACACAGCGCGGCAAGCGGGTCGAGCGCCGCTTCGGCTGGGACACCCACGGCCTGCCCGCCGAGCTGGAAGCCATGAAGCAGCTGGGCATGACGGACAAGACCCAGATCGAGGCCATGGGCATCGACAAGTTCAACGACGCCTGCCGCGCCTCGGTGATGAAGTACGCCAACGAATGGCAGGCCTACGTCACCCGCCAGGCCCGCTGGGTGGACTTCGACAACGACTACAAGACGCTCAACGTCGAGTACATGGAGTCCGTGCTCTGGGCCTTCAAGCAGCTGCACGAGAAGGGCCTGACCTACAACGGCTACCGCGTGCTGCCGTACTGCTGGAAGGACGAGACGCCGCTGTCCAACCATGAGCTGCGCATGGACGACGACGTCTACAAGAACCGCCAGGACCAGACCGTCACGGTGACGTTCCCGATCAAGGCGGGGGAGTCCGGCCTGTCCCGGCAGCTGGCCGGCGTCCAGGCGCTCGCCTGGACCACCACGCCCTGGACGTTGCCCACCAACCTGGCGCTCGCCGTCGGGCCTTCCATCAGTTACGCCGTGCTGCCCGCCGGACCGAACGGCATCAAGGCCGCCTCGGCGGAGGCGCCCGTCTCCGGCAGCTTCCTGCTGGCCGAGGACCTGCTGGGCACCTACGCGAAGGACCTGGGGTATGACGACGCGGCTGTTGCGGCCGCCGCCGTCACCTCCACCCACACCGGCGCCGAGCTCGAAGGGCTGACCTACGAGCCGCTGTGGCACGACTTCGCCGACACCGAAAAGTACGGCACCCAGAACGCCTGGCAGTTCCTCGTGGCGGACTACGTCACCACCACCGACGGCACCGGCATCGTCCACCAGGCCCCGGCCTACGGTGAGGACGACCAGAAGGTCTGTGAGGAAGCCGGCATCCCCGTGGTCCTCTCCGTGGACGAGGGCGCCAAGTTCCTGCACCTGTTCGCCCACGGCGACCTGCACGACATCGTGGGGCTGCAGGTCTTCGAGGCCAACAAACCCATCACCCAGGTGCTCCGTGCCCAGGGCCGCCTGGTCCGCCAGGCCAGCTACGAGCACAGCTACCCGCACTGCTGGCGCTGCCGCAACCCGCTGATCTACCGCGCCGTCTCCTCCTGGTACGTGGAGGTCACCAAGTTCCGCGACCGGATGTCCGAGCTGAACCAGGAAATCAACTGGATCCCCGGCAACGTCAAGGACGGCCAGTTCGGCAAGTGGCTCGCCAACGCCCGGGACTGGTCCATCAGCCGCAACCGCTACTGGGGCAGCCCCATCCCGGTGTGGCAGTCCAGCGACCCCGAGTACCCGCGCACCGACGTGTACGGCTCGCTCGCCGAGATCGAGGCCGACTTCGGCCGGCTGCCGCTGAACAAGGACGGCCAGGTCGACCTGCACCGGCCGTTCATCGACGAGCTGACCCGGCCCAACCCGGACGACCCCCGCACGCCCGAAGAAGGCCAGTCCGTCATGCGCCGCGTGGAGGACGTGCTGGACGTCTGGTTCGACTCCGGCTCCATGCCGTACGGCCAGGTGCACTACCCGTTCGAGAACGAGGCCTGGTTCGACACCCACAACCCGGCCGACTTCATCGTGGAGTACATCGGGCAGACCCGCGGCTGGTTCTACATGCTGCACATCCTGTCCACCGCCCTGTTCGACCGCCCGGCCTTCCGGAACGTCATCAGCCACGGCATCGTGCTGGGCTCCGACGGGCAGAAGATGTCCAAGAGCCTGCGGAACTACCCGGACGTTTCCGAGGTCCTGGACCGCGACGGCTCCGACGCCATGCGCTGGTTCCTCATGTCCAGCCCGATCCTGCGCGGCGGCAATCTCGTGGTCACCGAACAGGGCATCCGCGACGGCGTCCGCCAGGTGATCCTGCCGCTGTGGAACGTGTACAGCTTCTTCACGCTGTACACGAACGCCGCTGCCGGCGGTTCCGGCTACGAGGCCAAGCTCCGGTACGACGGCTACACGGACACGCTGGACCAGTACCTGCTGGCCAACACCGGCGACCTCGTCCGCAACATGACCGCCCAGCTGGACACCTACGACATCTCCGGCGCCTGCGATGAGCTCCGCAGCTACCTGGACATGCTCACCAACTGGTACGTCCGCCGCAGCCGCCAGCGCTTCTTCGACGAGAACGCCGACGCCTTCGACGCCCTGTACACCGCCCTGGAGGCCGTGTGCCGCGTTGCTGCCCCGCTGCTGCCGCTGGTGTCCGAGGAGATCTGGCGCGGCCTCACCGGCGGCCGCTCCGTGCACCTGGCCGACTGGCCGGACCCGGAGCTGTTCCCGTCCAACGCCGCCCTGGTGGAGGCCATGGACCGGGTCCAGCAGATCTGCTCCACCGGTTCCTCGCTGCGCAAGGCCGCCAACCTGCGCGTGCGCCTGCCGCTGCAGGAACTCACTGTCGTGGCACCCGGTGCAGATGCGCTGGAAGGCTTTGCCGCCGTCGTCGCCGACGAACTGAACCTGCGCTCGGTCCGCCTGCTGGACGCCGCAACCGCCTCCCCGGAGGAATTCGGCATCGAACAGAAGCTCGTGGTCAACGCCCGCGCCGCTGGTCCGCGCCTGGGCAAGAACGTGCAGCTGGCCATCAAGGGCTCCAAGTCCGGTGACTGGTCTGTTTCCGACGCCGGTGTGGTCACCGCCGGCGGCCTTGAGCTGGAACCGCAGGAATACACGCTGGAGACGGTGGTGGCAGAGTCCGACGCCGGTTCGGCCTCCGTTGCGGTGCTTCCGGGCGGCGGCTTCGTGGTCCTGAACACCGAGGTGACCCCGGAACTCGAGGCCGAAGGCCTGGCCCGGGACATGGTCCGGGCTATCCAGCAGGCACGCAAGGATGCCGCGCTCAACGTGAGCGACAGGATCCGGACCACAGTCAGCGCCGCGCAGAACGTCATCGACGCCCTGCTGGCCAACTCCGAGCTGGTCAAGACCGAAACGCTGACGCTGGAACTGGATGCCGTGCCCGCCGACGCCGCGGAACCGCGCATCACCGTCGAAAAAGTGGGGGCCTGAAACATGACCGACGAATTCTCCGTGGAGAGCGTCTACGCCGAGCTGCTGGGCCGGGCGCCGGAAAACAAGATGGAGCCCCGGCTTGCGCCGCTGTTCCGCGCCATGGATGTGCTGGGGGAGCCGAACAAGGCCTTCCCGATCATCCACATCACCGGCACCAATGGCAAGACGTCCACGGCCCGGATGATCGAGGCCGGCCTGCGGGCCCATGGCCTCAGCACCGGGCGCTACACCAGCCCGCACCTGTCCAAGGTGACGGAGCGGATCAGCCTGGACGGCGCGCCCGTGCCCGATGAGACATTCGTGCGCATCTGGGACGAGATCCGCCCCTATCTGCAGATCGTGGACGACGAGCTCACCGCCGAGGGCCAGCCCCGGCTGACGTACTTCGAGTGCCTGACCATCCTGGCCTTCGCCGTGTTCGCCGACCAGCCGGTCAACGTGGCGATCATGGAGGTGGGGCTCGGCGGCATCACCGACGCCACCAATGTGGGCGACGGCCAGGTGTCTGTGGTGACACCCATCTCCCTCGACCACACCGACCTGCTCGGCGACACTACCGAGGACATCGCCTACGAGAAAGCCGGCATCATCAAGCCCGGCGGCTTCCTCGTCAGCGCGGCCCAGCCGCTGGACGCCGCCCAGGTCCTGCTGGAGAAGGCCAAGGAGGTGCAGGTCCCGTTCCGCTTTGAGGGGGTGGAGTTCGGCGTCGAATCCCGGCAGGTCGCCGTCGGTGGACAGGTGGTGACCGTCCAGGGCATCGCCGGCCGCTACCCGGACCTCATAGTCCCGCTGCACGGCGCCCACCAGGCCGAGAACGCCGCCGTGGCCGTGGCGGCACTGGAAGCGTTCCTGGGCGGCGGCGAGAAGGAGCTGTCCCTGGAGGTCCTGCAGGAGGCCTTCGCCAATGTCTCGTCCCCCGGGCGCCTCGAGGTGGTGCGGACGGCACCGACGATCATCGTGGACGCCGCGCACAACCCGGACGGCATCCGTGCCTCCGCCGAGGCGATCCAGGAGGCCTTCAGCTTCAGCAAACTGGTGACCGTGGTGGGCGTGCTCAAGGAAAAGGACGCCGAGGAAATCCTGCGCCAGCTCAAGGAGTCGCTGGGGGACCTCGCGGAGGAATTCTGCTTCACCCAGTCCAACTCCCCGCGGGCCGTGCCGGCAGCGGAACTGGCGGAGCTCGCCGTCGACCTCGGCTTTGGCGAGGAAAACGTGCACATCGCCGAGAAGCTGGACGATGCGCTGGAGTGGGCCGTGGAGCGCGCCGAAGCCAACGACGACCTCGCCGGCGGCGTGCTGGTGACCGGTTCCATTACGCTGGTGGCGGACGCCCGCATCCTGCTTGGCAAGGCGGCCACCTGATGGCCCGGCTTACCAAGGCCCAGCGCGAATGGCGCCCGGGCATGCCCAAAAAGCGGCGCTCCACCAAGGTCATGTTCGCCTCGACGGTGCTGCTGCTGGAAGCGTTCGTGGTTTTCTTCGCAACGCTTGCCGTGTTCGGCCTGCGGCGCGCGGAGATCCCCCCGGCGCTGATCCTCTCCGTGGGCATCGGGCTGAGCGTTGTCCTGATCCTGGCCTGTGCCGTGCTGTCCAAGCCGTGGGGCGTGGCGCTGGGCTGGATCCTGCAGCTGGTGCTCATCCTCCTTGGTTTCGTGGAGCCCATGATGTTCCTGGTCGGGGCACTCTTCGCCCTGTCCTGGTGGTACGGCATCCGGACCGGCATTCGGATCGACCGCGAATCAGCCCAGCGGGAGCACGAGCAGGCTGAATGGGAGGCCGCGCACCCGGCGTCAGCCGGAAATGAAGGCGCCGGTAACGAAGGCTCTGGCACTGAAGGCACTGGCCAGACCCCGTAGACTTACCAGTAAACCCGCAACCAACCTCATTGGAGCAACTGTGAGCATTGAGCGCACCCTTGTCCTGATCAAGCCGGACGGCGTCACCCGCAACCTGACCGGCGAAATCCTCAAGAGGATCGAAGCCAAGGGCTACACCCTGGCTGAACTCAAGAAGACCAACGCCAGCCGTGAACTGCTCGAGCAGCACTACGAGGAGCACGTAGGCAAGTCCTTCTATGAGCCCCTCGTGGAGTTCATGCTGAGCGGCCCCGTGGTCGCGGCGATCTTCGAAGGCCACCGCGTCATCGAGGGCTTCCGCTCGCTGGCCGGCACCACCGACCCCACGACGGCGGCCCCCGGCACCATCCGCGGCGACTTCGGCCGCGACTGGGGCCTGAAGGTCCAGCAGAACCTCGTCCACGGTTCCGACTCCGTGGACTCGGCCGAGCGCGAGATCAAGATCTGGTTCCAGGCCTAATCTCTCCGCCCGGTTAAGCGCGAACGTACAGTTGTGGCCCCTGACTCCGAAGAGTCAGGGGCCACAACTGTACGTTCGCGCTCTTTGTTGGCCTAGAAACCCGAGGTGCCGACGAAGACCTGGATGAAGGCGAAGAAAATCGTCGCGATAACGGCCACGTAGAGCAGCGCTGTGACGATCCACCCGGAGTCTCCCACGATCCGGGCAACGCCTGACGGGACGGGGATGACGCCGTGGACGACGTTGCGTACTGTCACCCAGACGAAGAGCGGGATCATCGCCGCCCACACAATCATGCAGAACGGACACAGGATGCGGATTTCGTACAGCGCCTGGGACCACAGCCAGACCACAAAGATGAATCCAAGCGTGACGCCGGTCTGCAGCCCGATCCAGTACCAGCGGGCGAACCGCGCGCCCGCCAGCAAAGCCATTCCTGCGGTGATCGTGATGGCGAAGGCCACGATGCCGATGAACATGTTGGGGAAGCCGAACACCGAACTTTGCCACGTCTGCATGACCTGGCCGCAGGAAATCCAGGGGTTCACATCGCAGACGGTGGTGTGGTTGGGATCCTTGAGGACCTCGAGTTTCTCCAGCACCAGTGTTCCGGAGGCGAGCCAGCCAACGACGCCGGTGATGACCAGCAGCCAGCCGAACGGGCGGTCGCGGGTCATGGCCGGCACTGCGGCGCCGGCCGGAACAGCGGCCGGCCCGGCACCGTCCAGGTGGTCCTGTTCGTAGTCCGTGCCCGTGGAAGGCGAAGTGCGTGGCATGGGATAGCGTCCTTTTGTCTGGGGGTGCTCCTGCCCAGATTGTATCGCCGCCAGCTTGAGGCAGTCTGTACCCGGTGCTCACGGGCGCATTGACCGCCCCCGTCACACAATTACAGCGTATTTGAACAGCAATATGAGAGAATAAACGTGGCTGGAGAGCGAACCACATTCGAACTCCAGTCCGGTGGCTTGTTCCCAAGACCGCCAATGAGCAGCGGTGCAGGCTTGAAAAGAAGATCCAGCCTCCCGCCTTCCATTGGACGGCACCTGGTTGTGGTTGTCAGAAACAACGGGTTCCAGTAACAAGCCCGCCGGCCTGTCAGGCCTGCCGCACCCCACTGCCGGTGCGAGCCTGCTGGTATCCAATTGACTTCTGTCAATGCCTGCGGGTTTTGACAATATGTGCCCCAATGGGTGCCGAATGTGGCGGCATGTCAGGGGCAGGAGTGTTGCCACATATGGATAATGACCAGGTCATAGCCGAGAATGTCGAACCGGCTGCCGCCGATGAGGCCGCCGCCGAGGCTCCCAAGAAGGTCACCAGGACCCGACGCAAGGCTGCACCCAAGGCCACAGCAGCGGACGCCGAGACCGCGGCGTCGGAAACCGCTGCTCCGGTACCTGCAGCGTCTGAGACCGTACAGCCAGACACCGCAGCGTCTGAAACTCCTGTAGCCGAAGTCGCCGCGGAGGCCGGAGAAGCACCGGCCAAGGCCCCGGTCCGCCGGAGCCGCGCACGGAAGAAGGTTGCCGAGGAACCGCTGCCCGCGTTCGCGGAAGGTGCCGGGGCCGAAGTTGACGCACAGGCTGCCGGCGCGCAGGTAGCCGCCACTGAGCCGGCAGTCACGGGGCCGGCAGACGAGGCCGCTGCTGAGGAGCTGGCCGCCGAATCCAAGCCCGTCCGCCGCCGTCGGACAACGAAACCCAAAGCCACTGAGCCCGCCGAAAGCCCCGCGGAATCCGCCGGAGCCTCCGCTGCGGGCACTGCCGTAGCAGCCGCTGAGGAAACCCAGGCTGTTCCGGAAACCCCGGCAGCAGCGGCCACTCCCGAATCCGCTGCTGCGCAGGAAGCCGGTGCTGTTCAGGAAACCGCTGCTGCGCAGGAAGCCGGTGTTGTCCAGGAAGCGGCTGCCGAGGAGGAAGCCGAAGAAGAGGCTGCCGCGCAGTCGCCTCTGGCTTCGCTTTTCCTGGAGCCCGCCTCCGTTACATCGATCATCTTCCAGGCCCCCGACCTGAATACAGTCATCCGCCCCGCCGCCAAGGAAGACGCGGCCGCCGGGGAGGGCGAGGACGAGTTGGAGGACGAGGGTGGCCGGCGCCGGCGGCGCAGCCGCGGCCGCCGCGGCCGCAGCCGGTCCGACCGTGAAATCACCGACGGCGACGAGGGAGCAGAAGTTTCCGACGAAGCCGGCGAAGATGAGGGCGCCCAGCCCGAAGACGGCGTGACGTCCCGCCGTCGCCGCCGCCGCCGCCGCGGCGACCAGGATCTGGAACTGACCGGCGGGGGAGAAGACGATCCGCCCAACACGGTCACCCGCGTCCGCGCCCCCCGGGCCATCAGCGAGGCGCCGGCAAGCAACCGCGTCACCAGCGTCAAGGGATCCACGCGCCTCGAAGCCAAGAAGCAGCGCCGCCGGGAATCCCGCGATACCGGACGCCGCCGCACGGTCATCACCGAGGCCGAGTTCCTGGCCCGCCGGGAATCCGTGGACCGCCAGATGATCGTCCGCCAGCGCGACGACAGAATCCAGATCGGCGTCCTGGAGGACGGCGTCCTGGCCGAGCATTTCGTCTCCAAGACGCAGCAGGACTCCCTGATCGGCAATGTGTACCTGGGCAAGGTGCAGAACGTTCTGCCGTCCATGGAGGCCGCCTTCGTGGACATCGGACGCGGGCGCAACGCCGTGCTGTACGCCGGTGAGGTCAACTGGGATGCAGCCACCCTCGAGGGCAAGCAGCGCCGGATCGAAAATGCCCTGAAGTCGGGCGACTCCGTCCTGGTCCAGGTCACCAAGGACCCCGTGGGCCACAAGGGCGCGCGGCTGACCAGCCAGATCTCCCTGCCCGGCCGGTACCTTGTATACGTTCCCGGCGGGTCCATGACCGGCATCTCCCGCAAGCTGCCCGACGTCGAACGCAACCGGCTCAAGCGCATCCTCAAGGACCGCCTCCCCGAGGACGCGGGCGTCATTGTCCGCACCGCCGCCGAAGGCGCCTCCGAGGAGGAACTGACCCACGACATCAACCGCCTCCGTGCCCAGTGGGAGGGGATTGAAAGCCAGGCCAAGTCCACCAAGGTCCTCGCCCCCGAACTGCTCTACGGCGAACCGGACCTGACCATCAAGGTTGTGCGCGACGTCTTCAACGAGGACTTCTCCAAGCTGATCGTGTCCGGCGACGAAGCATGGGACACCATCGAGGCGTACGTCACCTACGTCGCACCGGACCTGGTGGGCCGGCTCGAAAAGTGGACCAAGGACGAGGACATTTTCTCCGCCTGGCGCATTGACGAGCAGATCCACAAGGCCCTGGACCGCAAGGTGTTCCTGCCGTCCGGCGGCTCCCTGGTCATTGACCGGACCGAGGCCATGACTGTGGTTGACGTTAACACCGGCAAGTTCACCGGCAGCGGCGGCAACCTCGAAGAGACCGTCACCAAGAACAACCTCGAGGCTGCCGAGGAAGTGGTCCGCCAGCTGCGGCTGCGCGACATCGGCGGCATCATCGTCATCGACTTCATCGACATGGTGCTGGAGTCCAACCGCGACCTGGTCCTGCGCCGCCTGGTGGAGTGCCTGGGCCGCGACCGGACCAAGCACCAGGTCGCCGAGGTCACCTCGCTGGGTCTGGTGCAGATGACTCGCAAGCGCATGGGTACCGGCCTCCTGGAGGTCTTCGGCGAGCAGTGCGAGGTGTGTGCGGGCCGGGGTGTGGTCACACATGACGAGCCGGTGGAGCACCGCCGCGCCAACACCGTGGCCGCGGAGCACCATGTCCACCGTGCGGAGGTCCAGCCCCCTGCCCGTCCGGAGCGGAAGCGCCGCCGTGGCAAGGGCGGACAGCAGCCAGAGGGCGCTCCGGCCGCCCCTGCCGCGCTGCACCACCCCGACCCCTCGGAAGCAGAACGCCACGCCAAGGCTGAAGCCACCCGCGCCGCCCTCGCCAACATCGCGGCAGCGGCGCACGCCGCGCACCTGCACGAGGAGGCCGCGCAGACCGCCGCCGCGTCAGCGGAAGCACCGCGTCCGGCCGCGCCAGCGGCTGCCGCACCGGAAAGCCCTGTGGTGCACCGCGCTCCTGAAACGGAGAGCATCTCCGGCCGGCCAGGGGCAGTGCTGACTTTTGGCGGCGAGAAGGTGATTCTTCCGTTTGTCGATCACAGCGATGAGCCGCCGAAGGAAGCGCCGGCCCTGACGCTGGACCGCCTGGAGGAGGCCTTCGCGCACCTCGGCAGCCCGGTTGCGCCCGCCGAGAAGGAGGAGCCCAGGGAAGAGGCGCCGGCCCAGCGGGAAAGCGAGCAGCGGGAAAGCCGGCAGTCGGAAAGCCAGCCTGCTGCGGGCCAGCTGGCCGAAAGCTCCACCGCCCTGTCCCGGGGGCGCCGTCCGCGACGCAACCGCAGCGCCAGCCGTCCCCAGGGCGCAGCCAACGAAACATCCGTGGAGCACCACGAGGTTGCTCCCGCATCCGCCGCCGGGCACTCGCACGAGGCCAAGGCACCGGAGACGGGTGACGGCAGCGCGGCCAAGGCGGCTCCGCAGCCAGCCAGCGAACCGATCATTCTGGGGGTTGGGGTACCCGCCTCGGAACTCTGAGCTGATCAAGGTCTGGGATGACTGACTTCTGAATCCAGAGGAAGGGTCCGGCACCGCGCTTGCGGGGCCGGACCCTTTTCGCTGCCGGCCTGTCGCAAACGTCAAATTCGGCGCCATATCCGGAACGAACCGCTAGGCTGGGGGACTGACACGGGGTGCCGCGCACGGGCCGGCTGAGATCCAAACCCGTTGAACCTGTCCGGTTAGCACCGGCGAAGGGATGTCTCCTTTGTCATCAACACTGTCAGCATCGCTCCTGCCTGCACCAACGGCCGCCGCTAGTCCGCTCCTGGAAACCGTGGCTCCGCCCACCCCCACCTCCCGTGCAGTTCCCCGGGTCCTTGCCATCGCCGGCTCGGATCCGTCCGGCGGCGCAGGCATTCAGGCCGACCTGAAAAGCATTGCAGCCCACGGCGGCTACGGGATGGCCGCGATAACCGCCCTCACCGCGCAAAACACCACCGGCGTGAGCGGCGTGCACGTTCCGCCTGCATCATTCCTGTCAGCACAGCTGGATGCTGTCAGTGACGATATCCACGTGGATGCTGTGAAGATCGGCATGCTGGGCGATGAAAAGGTGATCGCCGCCGTCCGCAGCTGGCTCGAAAAGGTGCGGCCCGGCGTCGTGGTCCTTGACCCGGTGATGGTAGCCACCAGTGGTGACCGCCTCCTGCGGGAGTCCGCGGAGGCTGCCCTCCGGAAGCTGCTGCCCCTCGCGGACCTGGTCACCCCCAACCTTCCCGAACTGGCGATGCTGCTCGGGGAACCTGAGGCCGCGGACTGGGCTGCCGCCCTCGACCAGGGCAGGCGGCTCGCGGACCAGACCGGTGCCACGGTCCTGGTCAAAGGCGGCCACCTGAACGGGACAACCTGTCCGGACGCCCTCGTCAACACCGCAGGGTTGCTGTCCGCGGAGGTGGTGGAGGTTACCGGTGAGCGGATTGCCACGCGGAACAGCCACGGCACCGGATGCTCCCTCTCCTCGGCCATGGCCACTGCACAGGCGCGGCTGGGCAACTGGGAAGCGTCACTGCGGGAGGTCAAGCCCTGGCTGGCCGGCGCGCTCCGCACGTCCGGGCAGCTGGAGGTCGGCGCCGGAAACGGACCCATCCACCATTTCCACCACATGGCCGACGCCGGAACGACAGGTCCGGCCGAACCAAAGGGGGCGTTCGGGGAACTGCTGCGTGCCGAGACCTTCGCCGACCTGGAAGTCATCTATGGCCTGGGCTTCATCCGCGGGCTTGTGGAGGGCAGCCTTCCGGAGAAGGAATTCGCGTACTACCTCGCCCAGGACGCCATCTACCTCAACGGCTACTCCCGCGTCCTGGCCCGGGCCAGCGCTCTCGCGCCGACCGAGGCCGAGCAGCTGTTCTGGGCACGGTCCTCGCAGCAATGCCTGGAGGTTGAATCGGAACTGCACCGCAACTGGCTCAGCACACGTACCGTGCAGACGGAGCTTGGCCCCGTCACGAAGGCCTACGTCGATCATCTGCTGGCCGCCTCGGCGGGCGGCAGCTACGCCGTGCTGGTGGCCGCGGTCCTGCCCTGCTTCTGGCTGTATGCGGAAGTGGGGGAGACCCTGCATGCCGAATACGTGGCCGCCGGCGCCGAGGCCGCGCACCCGTACGCCGAATGGCTGCGGACCTATGCCGACGAGGACTTCGCGGCCGCCACGCTGCGGGCGATCGAAATAGCCGACGACGCCGGCCGTGCCGCCTCTGCAGGGGAGCGTGAAGCGATGGTCACCGCCTTCCGGCAGTCCTGCCGGTACGAGGCGGAATTCTTCGACGCGCCGAGCCGCCACAGCTGAACGGAAGCCGTGCCGGCGCCCGGTAAGATGGTCGCGCACGGCATCGGATGTCCGGAACAGCGCCCACTGTGGCGCCTATCACGGACAACCCGCCGGTGCCAGCCTCATTTGCGGCCGACGACGGAATTAGCGTATTCTAGATCTTCGGTGCTTACGCCAACACTTGGGTTATGACCCGGGACGCCCATTCGGGCTTGTTCCTGGGATAGCTCACGGGTTCCCCCGGGCAATCCACGGCGTTGAGGCACAGCGTGAACCAGGCCAATTTCCGGACCCGGGTTCCGCACGCAAATTTAGTAATAAACGTCGAGAGAAGTGAGTTCCCAAGTGGTGTACGCGATTGTCCGCGCAGGCGGCCGCCAAGAGAAGGTTTCTGTTGGAGACTTCGTTACCCTGAACCGCGTCGCCGGTGGAGCTGGCAGCACTATCCAGCTGCCCGCACTGCTCCTGGTGGACGGTGACAAGGTCACCTCCGCAGCTGCTGACCTGGCCAAGGTAACTGTTACGGCTGAGATCCTCCAGGACCTCCGCGGTCCGAAGATCGTCATCCAGAAGTTCAAGAACAAGACCGGTTACAAGAAGCGCCAGGGTCACCGCCAGGAACTGACCAAGGTCAAGATCACCGGCATCAGCTAACCTCGGTTACTGAACAGCTCCCAGCAGTTTCACCAGAATTAAAGGCAGGCATTTCAAATGGCACACAAAAAAGGCGCGAGCTCCACTCGCAACGGTCGTGACTCCAACGCCCAGTACCTCGGCGTCAAGCGCTTCGGCGGCCAGGTAGTTTCCGCTGGCGAGATCATCGTCCGCCAGCGCGGCACCCACTTCCACCCCGGTGCAGGCGTTGGCCGTGGCGGCGACGACACCCTGTTCGCCCTGCAGGCAGGCGCCGTTGAATTCGGCACGCGCCGCGGCCGTCGGGTTGTCAACATCGTTGCTGCTGCAGCTGCAGAGTAACACCAAGTTCTGAACCGGTGGAGCGGGCCATGATGGCTCGCTCCACTGTTCTTTTAACCGCATTACAATCGATTTGGACGTCCAGGACGGCCGGATTTAAGCAACAGAGGAGATTCACGTGGCGAGCTTTGTAGACCGGGTAGTACTGCACGTATCCGGCGGTACCGGCGGCCACGGCTGTGTCTCCGTGAAGCGTGAGAAGTTCAAGCCGCTGGGCGGGCCCGACGGCGGTAACGGCGGCAACGGCGGCGACGTCATCCTGCGCGTCGACTCGCAGACCACCACGCTGCTCGACTACCACCACGCGCCGCACCGGCACGCCACGAACGGCGGCCCGGGCATGGGTGACTGGCGCGGAGGTAAAAACGGCGAGACCCTGGTGCTGCCTGTTCCCGACGGAACCGTGGTCAAGACCAAGGACGGCAAGGTCCTGGCTGACCTCGTGGGCGAGGGGACAGAATTCGTCGCTGCGTCAGGGGGCCAGGGCGGGCTCGGCAACGCTGCGCTGTCTTCCCAGAAGCGGCGGGCGCCCGGCTTTGCACTGCTCGGCATCGAGGGTGACGCCAGCGACATCGTCCTGGAACTGAAGTCGATCGCCGATATCGCCCTGGTGGGGTTCCCCTCCGCCGGCAAGTCCAGCCTGATCGCGGCCATGTCCGCCGCCCGGCCCAAGATCGCCGATTACCCCTTCACCACCCTCATTCCCAACCTCGGCGTGGTCCAGGCCGGAGACGTCCGCTTTACCATCGCCGACGTTCCTGGCCTCATCGAGGGCGCCAGCGAAGGCAAGGGCCTGGGCCACAACTTCCTCCGCCACGTCGAGCGGTGCGCGGCTTTGGTGCACGTCCTGGACTGCGGTACGCTCGAATCTGACCGAGATCCGCTCTCCGACCTCGCAATTATCGAAACCGAGCTCGAAAAGTATGCGGTGGACATGAGCTACGCCGGCTCGAACGGCGAAGTTGTCCCGCTCAACCACCGCCCCCGGCTGGTGGCCCTTAACAAGGTCGACCTCCCGGACGGCAAGGACATGGCCGAGTTCGTCCGGCCTGAGCTGGAGTCGCGCGGCTACCGCGTGTTTGAAGTTTCAGCCACGAGCCACGAGGGCCTGCGCCAGCTGGGCTTCGCCATGGCGGAGATTGTCAAGGCCGCGCGCGACAACGTGGCAGCCGCTCCGCCGAAGGTCCATGCACCGGTACTGCGGCCACGCGCCGTCAACGAGACCGGTTTCCGGATCCGCCGCGAGGAGAAAAACCTGGAGCCGCTGTTCCGCGTCCTGGGCGAAAAGCCCGTTCGCTGGGTCAAGCAGACGGACTTTACCAACGAGGAAGCCATTGGCTACCTTGCCGACCGCCTGGCCAAGCTCGGCGTGGAAACCGAGCTGTTCAAGCAGGGCGCCAAGCCCGGCGACACCGTGGTGATCGGCGAGGACGACGGCGTTGTCTTCGACTGGGAGCCCACCATGATGGCAGGCGCAGAACTGCTCGCCTCGCCCCGCGGCACGGACGTCCGGTTCGCAGACATCGGCGACCGCCCCACCCGCAGCCAGAAGCGCGAAGAGCAGATCGAACGGCGCGAGGCGAAGGCGGCGGCACGCGCCGAGCTGGAAGCCGAACGCAAAGCCGGCATCTGGACTGAGTCCGTCAGCGCGCGCCGGGCTGCCCAGCCCCTCAAGGAGAGCGGGCTGAACACCGAACATGAGGAGTGAACCCGCACACGTGACCGATACTTCCGCAATTGTCATCGAGGAACCCAGGACCGACGACCGCAGCATGCTCGCCAGGGCACGCCGCATTGTGGTCAAAGTAGGATCGTCGTCCCTTACCAGCATCAAGGGCGGAATATCGGAGGAGGCGCTCACCGAGCTTTCGGACGTGCTGGCCGCCAAGTGCAACGCGGGAACTGAGATCATCCTTGTCTCCTCAGGCGCCATCTCCGCCGGACTGGCGCCGCTGGGCCTGGCCAAGCGCCCCCGCGACCTCGCCACGCAGCAGGCAGCGGCCAGCGTGGGGCAGGGCCTGCTGATGGCCCGCTATACACACGCCTTCGCCGCTCACGGCGTCACCGTGAGCCAGGTACTCCTCACCGCCGACGACCTCATGCGCCGCAGCCACCATCAGAACGCCTTCCGTGCGCTCAACCGGTTGCTGAATCTCGGCGTAGTACCCGTCGTGAACGAGAACGACACCGTCGCCACGCACAAGATCCGTTTTGGTGATAACGACCGCCTGTCAGCCCTCGTGGCGCACCTCGTGCGCGCCGACGCCCTGGTGCTGCTGTCCGACGTCGACTCCCTGTATGACGGCCCGCCCGCCCAGGGTGCCAAGCGGATTCCCCAGGTGGATGGTCCCGAGGACCTCGACGGCGTCTCCATCGGCAAGACCGGCAAAGCCGGCGTGGGCACCGGCGGCATGCAGACCAAGGTGGAGGCGGCCCTCATGGCCGCCGATTCGGGCATCCCGGCGCTGGTCACGTCCACCTCGAACGCCGCTGCGGCGCTGGCCGGCGATGACGTTGGGACCTGGTTCACCGTCAACGGCGCACGCAAGTCCGTCCGGATGATGTGGCTGGCGCACCTGGCGCACGTGCAGGGCCGGCTGTTCCTGGACGCCGGTGCTGTCCGGGCCGTGCGGGACAACCACACCTCGCTGCTGCCGGCCGGCATCACCTCCGTCGAAGGCAACTTCGAGAGCGGCGACGCCGTTGAGATGGTTTCGCCCGACGGCACCGTCATCGCCCGCGGACTGGTGAACTACTCTGCGGCAGAACTGCCGCAGATGCTCGGACGGTCCACCGTGGAGCTGGGGGAGGCCCTGGGCCGCGGGTTCGACCGCGAAGTTGTTCACGTTGATGACCTGGTTCTGGTCTAGGCCCCGGTCTCGCCTAGACTTGGATGATGACTGAGGCACTGATGAACCAAGCAGCTGAGACTTCCAACGACGCTACGAAGGTCCCCACCCTGCCGGCAGACAGCCAGCCCACACCGGCAGAGGTCGAGTCTGCCGTCTACGCGATCGCCGACCGCTCCCGCCAGGCCGCCCGCAGCATGGGCCGCGCCAACCGGGCCTGGAAGGACAAGGCCCTGCGCGCCATCGGCAGCGCCCTGATCGCGAACAAGCAGCAGATCCTGGCCGCGAACGCCAAGGACGTGGAGGCCGGCCGTGCCAACGGCACGTCCACAGCCCTCCTGGACCGGCTGACCCTCAACGAAACCCGCATTGCCGCCCTCGCCGCAGCCCTCGAGAACCTGGCCGGGCTGCCTGACCCTGTGGGCAATGTGGTGCGCGGCCAGACCCTGCCCAACGGCCTGCGCCTGCGCCAGGTCAACGTCCCCATGGGCGTGGTGGCAGCCATCTACGAGGCGCGTCCGAACGTGACCGTGGACATCGCCGGGCTGGCCCTCAAGAGCGGCAACGCTGTGATCCTGCGCGGCGGTTCGGCGGCCGCCTTCACCAACGAGGCGCTCATCCGCGTGCTGCGCGATGCCCTGGAGTCCGTAGGCCTGCCTGCGGATGCCGTACAGACCGTGGACCAGTTCGGCCGCGAGGGCGCCAACGTGCTCATGCGTGCCCGCGGACGCGTCGACGTGCTGATTCCGCGCGGCGGCCGTGAACTGATCCAGACCGTCGTCAACAACTCCTCCGTGCCGGTCATCGAGACCGGCGAGGGGAACGTGCACATCTTCATCGACGAGTCCGCCAGCGAAGACATGGCAGTGGAGATCCTGCTCAATGCCAAGACGCAGCGCCCCAGTGTCTGCAACACGGTGGAGACGCTTCTGGTGCACTCCGGCTCCACGGTTTTGCCCGCAGTCGCGTCAGCGCTGAGCAAGGCGGGCGTCCGGCTGCACGCCGATGACCGCGTCCGCGCAGCGCTGCCCGCGTCGGTGGAGTCCCTGCCGGCCACGGACGACGACTGGGCCACGGAGTACATGGACATGGACCTGGCCGTTGCCATGGTGGACAGCCTGGACGACGCCGTGAAGCACATCCGCACCTGGTCGACGGGACACACTGAAGCCATCCTGACCAATGACCTGCGAAACGCCGAGCGCTTCATCGCGGAAATCGATTCCGCTGCCGTCATCGTGAACGCGTCCACGCGGTTTACCGACGGCGGCGAGCTGGGTCTGGGAGCCGAGGTCGGCATCTCCACGCAGAAGCTTCACGCCCGCGGCCCGATGGGCCTGACCGAGCTGACAACCACGAAGTGGATTGTCCAGGGCGAGGGCCAAGTCCGCTCCTGACATAGCGGTAACATAGTAAAGAAGTCCGGACGGGCGGGGAATTTCCGCCGTCGTCATCCTTTTTATTCCTAGGGGAGAAAATGCTGCTCCAGCAGATTGCCGCGTCAGTTGCCGAACACGAGGAAAAGGCGCCCCTGTGGGCTGAGCCGTGGGTTTTCGGCGTCTCGATGTTTGCCATCTTCCTGGTGCTGATGTTCGTCACTCTCTCCTACACCAACCTGGGCAACCGCCACAGCGCGGTTGATGAGCACGCAGACCCGCACCGCCAGCACCCGAACAAGCACGACCACGGCCAGGGCCACTAAGATTCCCGCCGCACTGCACCATAAGGACACGCAGCGCCGGCTGCGGCTGGGCGTGATGGGCGGGACGTTCGATCCCATCCATCACGGCCACCTTGTGGCGGCGAGCGAGGTGGCCGCCAAGTTCGGTCTCGACGAGGTCGTTTTCGTGCCCACCGGCCAACCGTGGCAAAAGTCCAGCAAGAAGGTCAGCGAGCCTGAGCACCGTTATTTGATGACGGTGATTGCAACGGCATCGAACCCGCGCTTTACGGTCAGCCGTGTTGATGTGGACCGTCCCGGACCCACATACACCATCGACACCCTCCGCGACCTGCGGACCCAGCGCCCTGATGCCGACCTGTTCTTCATCACCGGTGCTGACGCCCTTGCACAGATTCTGTCGTGGAAGGACATCGACGAGCTGTGGTCGCTGGCACACTTCGTGGGAGTTACCCGGCCGGGCCATGAACTCGACGGCATGGGCCGGAAGGACGTCAGCCTGCTTGAGGTCCCCGCCATGGCAATCTCGTCCACAGACTGCCGCGCCCGCGTGGCTGCGCACAACCCTGTCTGGTACCTGGTGCCGGACGGAGTAGTGCAGTACATCGCGAAATACGGGCTCTATGCAGCACCTGCCGGGAACAGCAGCTCCGAAACTACCGAGACAAACGATCCAGCCAGCACTGAATGAGTTTGAGATGAGTCAGGAACAGCCACTGATCCGCAGCCGCCGAGAACTGCGCAAGGCCCGGGATGAAGCCCTGGCCAAGAACCGGAACGCCGCCCCTCCGGGTCCCGGCGGGACAGCCCCTGCCTCAAGCCAACCAGCTTCAAAAGCTCCCGCCTCGAACCCGCCCGCTCCGAAGCGTCCCGGCACCGCGGGGCCGGGCACGTCGGCTCCCGCCGCTCCGGAAAAGGCCGGTCCATCGCGTGCCGCCGGCAACGGTAAGCAGGAGGATCCGGCTGGACGCGTGCGCCGGGTAGCCCCGGGCCCCGTGGACTCGCCGCCGGCCGGCCCAGCGGGTGAACGCTCGTCCCAGATCCGTGCCCGGGACAGGGCTGCCCTGCGGACCATCAAGGAACTGGCGGAAAAGGAAGAGCAGCTTTCCGGCGGCGGCCCGCCGACCCGCCGCCAGCTGCGGCTGATGCAGCTCAAAGAGCAGGCGATTACGTCGGCAATGCCCGTGGTGCCGCCGGCCGACGCCGGTGCCTCGCCCGGGAAGCCATCCGTTGCTGCATCCGACTCCTCCACCGGCACGGGCGGCAAAGCCGCTCCAGCCACAGGATCCAAGCCGGTAGGCCAGCCCTCCAGCGGTCCGGCTGCGCGGCCCGCGACCGCCGCGGGGGACGGACTGCCGGAGGGCATGACGGTGGAGCAGGCCCTTGAGGCACGCGCCCTGCTCGCGGAACAGGCCAAGAACCAGATCGCCAAGATGGAACACATCACGGCGACCGACCCTGAAGCCGTGGATCCGGAAATCCTGGCCCAGCAGATTGCCCTTGCCGAGCGGGCAGCGGTGCTCAACAAGCGGGCCATGGCCAAGCAGAAGCTTGCCGAAAAGACCACGCCCCAGCAGGGCGGCCAAAACGGTCCGTCCACCGCCAGCAACCTCGCCATGGTGACCCCGCTGGAATTCGAACACGTGCCAGGGGTGGACCGTCCTGTCATGAAGCGGCCGGCAACTTCGCACGTTCCCGTGGTGACCAACCCCGGACCTCGGGTCCCGGCACGGGGCAACCGGTCAGCAAAGACTGCCCGCTCAGCTGGTCCATCCACCGGCCGTTCACGGGTCATAGCCCGCGCGGAGGAGGCGGCCCGTTCGGCGGCCGCACCGCCGGTGCGTTCGGATGTAGTCTGGACCGACGAATCCACCGAAGACGTTGCTGGGTTGCCTCCGGTGTCAGCGAAATCTGCCTACGGGCTGGAGCCCCTGGACGCTGCCACCGCCGGACTCGCCCGCGCCAACAGGTTGCGGATGATCCAGTTGGGCGTCGTCGCGCTGGGCGCCATCGCCCTCGTTGCCGGCGTCATCATGATCATCAGCGGCCTCTCAGGCTGATACAGCCAGCATCACCACCCACGCTTTCATCACCACAAGGAGTCCCGTGACCGCATCCGAATCGTCCGTCACCGTAGCCCGGCATGCAGCCAGGGCGGCGGCGGACAAGATCGCCCAAAACATCGTCGCCCTCGACGTCAGCGAACGCCTGGCATTGGCGGACGTTTTCCTGATTGCCTCAGCGCCCAGCGAACGGCAAGTCAACGCCATCGTCGACGGCATTGAAGAGGAGCTCCTCAAGCAGGACCTCCGCCCGGTCCGCCGGGAGGGCCGTTCGGCTGGCCGGTGGGTCCTGCTGGACTACGCGGACGTCGTCATCCATGTGCAGCACGAGGAAGACCGCGTCTTCTATGCCCTGGAGCGCCTCTGGAAGGATTGCCCCGTCGTGGACCTGCAACTAGGGGATGACGCCTCGGCTACCGCCGCTGCCGCCGCCGAACAGGAGTAACCGCCGGGCCGAATATGCCCGATTTGGAATTTTCGGAAACGCTGTTCTAAGATATTTGAGTTGCTTCGGAGAGATCCGGACAGAAGAACGGATGGCATGGCTTCGGCCAAACGTCTGAAGCAGCAAGAATACGGGGCTGTGGCGCAGCTGGTAGCGCACCTGCATGGCATGCAGGGGGTCAGGGGTTCGAGTCCCCTCAGCTCCACCGGATGATCCGCCGGAATCGAAAGATTCCGGCGGATTTTTGCTTAACAATCATTTCTTGCTTAACCATCAGGGGGTTGTTTGGGGGGCTTTTGGCTGCCAAATCGGCCCTAAGGCAGGCGTGACCGAAGCCACACTTCCTCAATTAGCATCTTGGCGGAATCTGGACTACGCTGGTCGGGTTGCTTCGGGAAAACACAAAGATTCCGGAGGAAACAACTTGGGGCTGTGGCGCAGCTGGTAGCGCACCTGCATGGCATGCAGGGGGTCAGGGGTTCGAGTCCCCTCAGCTCCACCGAGTAGCCGTCCGATCCTGTAACAACAGGATCGGGCGGCCTTTTCCGTTAAGGCCGCGGCTCACCAGCGCCCAAATCTTTGACAAATCTTGGATGTCCGCTGGGCCCTTCTTTCCCGCGTTGCCTCTAAAGTGGAGCCATGAAAACGGGAGCGGCCCTGGTCCTGTCCGTTGCCGGGATACTCGCGGCGGGTTCTGCGGCGCTTGCCGTCAACACCCAGGTGCTCAACGTCTCGCCCACCGGCACCGGGAATGCCAACACCGTTCTCCTGCCAAATGGCGCCGTGCCGCCGGTGCCCGCCGCACCAGCAGGACCGAAGGCCACGGCCCAGGCAACAGACACGGCGGCCGGTGCGCAGAAAGCGCCCACCCCTTCGAAATCCACCTCCGCGAAGCCGGCCCCCGCGAAATCCGGGGCAGCGTCCTCAAACGCGGCGAAACCGAACCCGGCGAAGTCCGCCCCCGGCGCTGTGCCCGGGACTGCCGGCGGATCCGCGGCCGCACCGCCGTCCTCCGGCCCGGATGGCGGGACGGGTGGGGGAGCCGTGGTGGTACAGCCCGCCCCCGTCCAGGGCAGTGTGTTCCCTGTTGAGCCAGGGGATGACAAGGGCGGCCTGCGGAAGGCGCCCGAGCCCGGCGATGACAGCGGCGGCCACGGCGCCGACGACTGATCCCCGGCGTCTGAACTGCTCCCCGTCTGCACTGCTCCCGTGCCGCCTGCTGCCAGCCGGCCTGCCCTGTCCGTTTCGTGCGTGCAGTCGTCGAAATGCCGTGAGGGCAATCTTGGACAAGTCTTGGATTACCCCTTCACCTATCCTCGACGGCGAATTCCTACTGTGGAGCCATGAAAACAAGAGCAGCCCTCGCACTATCCGTCACCGGCATCCTCCTCTCCGGCGGTGCCGCCTTCGCCACCACCCAGGTGCTGACCACCCCGGACGCGGGTACCAGCGATGACGCCCCGAGTGTTCTGGTAGCGGACGACTCCGCCACCAGATCGCCGGCTCCGGCCGTCAGCACCCCCAAGGCCGCCGCCAAGGCCGTCGCAAAAGCCAGCGTGAAGACGCGGGATGACACGAAAGCGGACGACAAGAAAGCGGCAGTGGCCAAGAAAGCGGCCAAGAAAGCGTCAAGGCCAGCCGAACCGGGCGACGATAAAGGCGGCCTGCGGACCGGTGCAGAACCGGGCGACGACCACGGCGGATCTGTCGCAGTGCCTGCCGAGAACTTCGTCGGCAGCGGCTCCCTCACCGTGGAACCGGGTGACGACAAAGGCGGTCTCCGGACCACCCCTGAGCCCGGAGACGACAAGGGCGGACTGCGCTCCGACCAGGCACCGCGGGTGGCCGAACCCGGCGATGACCACGGCGGGCTGAGGACAACGCCTGAGGCCGGTGACGACAAGGGCGGGGACCGTACGGAGATTGAGCCCGGCGATGACAGCGGCGGCCACGGCAGCGACGACTGAGCAGTTCGCCGCGGCAGACACATAAACAAACCAGCAGCGGAAAGGGTCCTCCTGCACTTTGGTGCCAGGGGGACCCTGTCTGTGTCCGGTTCCGTGCGGGCGGGGCGGGATGGCCGCCTAGGATGAAGACGTGGAGCGGATATTCAGCGGCGGAACGGTGCGCAGCGCCGACGTCGTCGTCATCGGCGCCGGGCAGGCCGGCCTGTCCGCCGCCTTCCACTTGGTCCGGCGCGGTTTTCTGCCCGCCCCGGCGGCGGAACAGCCGGCGGAAGAACTGGCGGCGGCAGCAGGCCCGGGACTGACCTACGCCGTGCTGGACGCCGAGGACGGGCCGGGCGGAGCCTGGCGGCACCGGTGGAAGACCCTGCTCATGGCAACGGTCAACGGCATCAGCGACCTTCCCGGAATACCGCAGCCGGACGTCGACCCCTCGGAACCGAGTTCCGCTTTCCTGAGCCGCTACTTCGCCGCCTACGAGCAGCAGGCCGGGCTGGCCGTCGAGCGTCCGGTGAAGGTGCTCGCCGTCGAGCGCGAGGACGCCGACCCGGCGGGGCGGCTAAAGATCACCACGTCCGACGGCGGCTGGACGGCCCGGGCAGTCATCAACGCCACCGGAACCTGGACGAGGCCGTTCTGGCCGATCTATCCGGGCCAGTTCACGTTCACGGGCCGTCAGCTGCACGTGGCTGATTACGTGTCGGCCGAGGAGTTCCGGGGACTGCACGTCATTGTGGTGGGCGGCGGGATTTCCGCAGTCGGGCTGCTGGACGAAATCTCGAAGATCACCTCCACGAGCTGGTTCACGCGCCGCGAGCCGGAGTGGCGGGAGGGGTTCGACCGGCAGGCCGGGCACGACGCCGTCGCCCTGGTGGAGGAACGGGTACGCCAGGGCCTGCCGCCGCAAAGCGTCGTCGCCGCCACCGGGCTCATCTGGACCCCGGCCCTCCGGGCCGCAGCCGCCCGCGGGGTGCTGGAGCGCCGGCCGATGTTCACCTCGATAGAACCCGGCGGTGTGCGGCTGGCGGACGGCGGATTCCTCGCGGCGGATGTGATCCTGTGGGCCACCGGATTCCGTGCCGAGTTGGAGCACCTCGCGCCGCTGCATCTGCGGGGTCCGGGCGGCGGCATTGCGATGGAAGGAACACGGGTGGCGGCGGAACCCCGGGTGCATCTGGTGGGCTACGGGCCGTCGTCGTCCACCATTGGGGCAAACCGCTCCGGCCGGGCTGCGGTGACCGAAATCCTGACTCTCCTGGCGGCACCGGCAGCCGTGCCTGATCCACGGTAGATTTGCACAGGCAGATTTCTGCCCGGGCAACCAGCAAGGAAGAGGCGGCGGCAACACGTGACAGAAAACGGTCTTGGGCAGGTCCTGGGCCTGCTTCGCAGGCACCCTGACGTCGAGGCCGCCAACCTCCAGGCGTGGGACGCCACCGATTCGCTCCTCCTGGACGCGGCCGCGGACCTGCTCACCCCACAAAGCACGGTCGCCGTCATCGGGGACAACTACGGGGCGCTCACGCTCGGGCTGCTGGCCGGCGGTGCCGGTCCGGTTCCGGCCCGCGTCAGGGTGCACCAGGACCTGGTCACGGGCGAGCGGGCCCTTCGCAACAACGCCGCGGGGCTGGGACTGACGGAAGGCTTTGCACAGCTGCCGCTCGGCGCCGAACTGCTGTCAGGCGCGGACCTGGTGCTGCTGCAGCTGCCCAGGACGCTCGCCGAACTCGAGGAGATTTCCGACGCCGTCGCCCGGCACGCGCCTGCCGGTGCCGTCTTGCTTGCCGGCGGCAGGATTAAGCACATGTCCCTGGGCATGAATGCCGTGCTGGGCAAGTACTTCGAAGCCGTCCAGCCGCAGCTGGCCCGGCAAAAGTCCCGGCTGCTCATCGCCTCCGGCCCGGTGCGTCCGGAGGGGAATCCGCCATACCCCGTGACAGAACACAACGCTGAACTCGGTCTGGATATCTGTGCGCACGGAGCCGTTTTTGCCGGCACGCGGCTGGACATCGGGACCCGGTTCCTGCTGACCTTCCTCCCGGAGATGCCGGCCGCCGCCAAGGCCGTGGACCTGGGATGCGGCACGGGAATCCTGGCAGCCATGTACGCCCGCCGGCATCCCCAAGCCGAGGTCCTGGCCACGGACCGGTCCGCGGCCGCGGTGGCCTCGGCACAGGCAACTGCCCGGGCAAACGGCCTGGCGGCCAGCATCACGGCTGTCCAGGATGATGCGATGAGCACGCTTCCGGCCGGAAGTACGGACCTGATCCTCCTGAACCCGCCGTTCCACCTCGGCTCCAGCGTCCACGCCGGCGCCGGACTGAAGCTGTTCGAGGCAGCGGGCCGGGTGCTGGCCCCGGGCGGCCAGCTCTGGACGGTATTCAATAGCCACCTGCGCTACCTGCCGGCCCTCGAGCGCCTGGTTGGCCCCACCACGGTGAGAGGCCGGAACCCCAAATTCACGGTGGCCAGCAGCGTCCGGCGGGCCGCCGGATGAGTGCCGCCGGCCGCCGTCCAACACGTCTGCGCCTCCCTGCGCGTGGGGCGTACCCGTTATCGGGGGCGTAACGTACGATTCAGACATTGGGGGAATGGCCCACCAAAATGTTAGGGGAATCCTTGACCGAGATCCGCCAGCCCTCACCGAGGCGCGGAACCAACCTGCCCAGAATGGGCGACTTTAACCTGACTGTCATTCTCGATGCAATCCGCCGTACCGCCACCGGGCTCAGCCGCGTGGAACTGGCCCAAATAGTCGGCCTGTCCCCACAGACCATTTCCAACATCTCCCGCCGGCTGCTGGACCAGAACCTCATCGTTGAGGCCGGCAAAGAGGGCACCGGGCCCGGCAAGCCCCGGACCATCCTCCGACTGAACCCCGCCGGCATGTATGCGGTGGGAGTGCACCTGGACCCCGCGGTAGCCACCTTCGTGGTGCTGGACTTGCTGGGCGCCGTCGTGAAGCACTCGAGCGTGAAAACGCCGGACAGCTCCCGCCCCGAGGCGGTTATTCAAGCCATCGCCGCGGAAATCGACAAACTGGTTGAGGCCTCGGGCGTAGACCGGGCCAAGATCGCCGGCCTCGGCATCGCTGCGCCCGGCCCCATCGACCACGACAACGGAACGGTGGTGGAGCCACCGCTCCTTGAGGGCTGGGACAACGTGCCGCTCCGGGATGCGCTGGCTGAAGCCACAGGCCTGTCGGTACTGATGGACAAGGACGTCACCAGCGCCGCGGTCGCCGAAACCTGGGCAGGCGGTGCCAGCGGCGCCGGCAGCTTCGTTTTCATGTACATGGGCACCGGCATCGGCTGCGGCATCGTCCTCAATGACGAGGTTGTGCGAGGCACCTCGGGCAATGCCGGCGAGATCGGCCACCTCATTGTTGACCCGGACGGAGCACCCTGCGACTGCGGGCTGCGCGGCTGCGTCAAGTCCACCTGCATTCCCCAGGTCCTCGTCGCGCAGGCCGAGGCCGCGGGCATCCTGGATGAGCCCGGCACCGCCACCAGCGGCCCGGCCATCCAGGAACGCTTCGCCATGCTGTGCGAGGCGGCCGACGCCGGCAACAGCGCGGCGGCTGCCATCATCGACAAATCGGCTGAACTGGTGGCACGGGCGGCGTCGGCGGTGGCCAACACCCTGGACGTGGACCGGGTGGTGTTTGGCGGCCCCTTCTGGCCGCTGCTCTCCGCACGCTACCTTGAGAAGGTCCCGGGCCTGATCCAGCAGAACAGCGATGCCGGCAACATCCACGCCGTCGAAGTCGTTGGCACCGGCGTGGGGGAGGACGTGGGAGCCGTGGGCGCTGCCTGCCTGGTCCTTGAGCACACCCTGGCACCCCGGGCCCAGCGGTTGCTGCTGGAAGGTTAAACCCCGGAAGACTAAACCTCAGTCGATGTCTTCGACGATCGTCCCGTAAGGGATCGTGTCGTCCAGGTGTGCCTGGTGTCCCCGGGGAACAAAGAGTACCCGGACGCCATGCAGCTTGTCCGCTGCCGACTGGAGAAGGACCGGACGGACCATGTCAACGAAGCTCGGGTCCTTGCCAACGAGATATTCCTCGTAGCTGGCTGGTAGCTGGATCATGGCATCAGAATAGACCTGATCCTGGGCCAAGGGGAGTGCCCGGGGCATCCGCCCGGGGCACTCCCACGCAACCTGTTACTGGCCGCCGGACGTTCCGGTGGCCACCTCAGCCTGGGCCGTCTTACCGTAGACGTCCTTGCTGACCTGGTAGGCGTGCTTGTCCAGCTTCAGCGCCTCCTGGTTGACTTCCTTCAGCTTGGCATCCGTGAGCTGTTCGATCTTGACGAGGTCCAGCGTCTCCTGTTCGGTGCCGCCTACCGCTGTCACCTTGACCAGGCCAGTTCCTGCCGAATAGAGCTTCCGCTGGTGGCCACCCGCCGGCTCCAGCGGGTTGCGTTCGTCGATCACCAGGACATCGTCATAGCACCCGGTGGCAACGCAAACATGCTCGTTCTGCTGGATGACCTGGCCGCAGTCCAGGAAGTCGACGGCCGGTGCGTGGGCCTGGACGTAGCTGGGCGTGTTGGTCTGCGGGTCGGCCTTCATGGCGATGCCGGCCTGGGCCTTGTCCAGGCTGTGGATGAAGGTTGCGGGTGCGCCGATGAACTTTCCGTTTTCAAATTCCTCGGGGTATTCGCCGAACAGCCAGACGTCGCCGCCCTCGGTCTGGGCGAAGAAGGCAAGTTCGGATTCCACCAGCTCGCCGTCAGCGTAGTCGCGGTCCCACAGGACCTGGGTCTTCACGCCGTCGATGACCTTGGTCAGCCCGGTTACCGAGTGGATCACCGTCCGCTTGGTGGTTCCTTCTGCACTCTTGACCTCGCCGGTGGTGGTGTACTGCATGCCCGGCTTCAGCGGGAACCACTTGTTGTCGACGTTGGGGGAAGCCTGGAACTGGGAGGAATCGAAGTTGATCGCGGATCCCGGACCGCAAAATTCATCCGCGCGGGCTGTGCCGGAGGCGCCCGGAGAGGCCGATCCCGAAGTCCCGGAACCGCTTGGGGCGGACGCCGGCGCGGTCACCGGGGCCGACGTCGCTGTCGGCGCGGCGGAACCGGACGTCTGCGGGGCGGTGTTTTGCTGCCCGCCGCACGACGTAACGGTGGCCAGCGCCAGAACGAGCACAAGGGCGGAGCCCGCCCCCGTGCGTGACAGGGAGCCGGAGCGTGACAGGGAGCGCTGCGGTTTGGAAAGCTGGAACATCTGGATGGCCTTTCGCCGTGGGGATAGCTGGCTTATGTTCTCTCGGGACGATTCACCGGGGAAGAACCAGAAGGAGCATCCAGCCTCCTCAACCTGAGACCTTGCCGAATCCGTTACGACGTGACAAAAGAATGGACTAATTTCTGCGGTTTGAAAAGAGGTCTGCGGGCGCGCTTTGGACGGTCTGTCAAGGCAAAAGAGCCCTTTAACGAAGATAATTCTGGACGGGCCATCCCATCGGGCGTAAAGCAGCGTCTTAATTCGGCGCCAACTTGAAGCCGTCCCCGGCCGGCTTCTAGAGTTTTATACAAGTTACCGAGGTAACGTGTCAGCGATCCTCCGCTGCGGATGTGCCGCCTGCCGGCCGCCAAGGAGGGTGTGGGTGCCCCCATGTGGGCCTGACATTTGCTCACGGTGGACTTCCTTTCAGGCGTAACAGTCGCGGCTGCGCCCTGCCGAAGTCCGTCCCGTGTTCCCCAAACTCAATTCATTGACCGCATGCTGCCCGGCTTCCCGCCACGGCAGCGCCGCCTTCAATGGCCCAAAGCCAAGGACGCAAATGTCACCACCAAGCCTTATTGAAACACATCCAAATCTTTCCGACACCGCGCCGGTGGCGCTCTCCTATGAGCTCTTTCCGCCCCGTTCGCCCGCTGCCGCCGAGACCCTGTGGACCACCATCAGGGAAATCGAGGCCACGGACCCCGACTACGTGTCGGTCACGTACGGTGCCAGCGGATCCAACCGGGACACCGCCGTCGAGCTGGTCAACCGTTTGGTGCTGGAGACCACCCTGCGCCCGCTTGCCCACCTGACGTGTGTTGGCAACACGCCGACCGAGCTCGCGGAAATCATCGGTGAACTGCTCGACGCCGGCGTCCGCGGCATCCTCGCCCTCCGCGGCGACCTGCCCAAGGACAGCGACGCACCGGTCAACGGTTCGCTGCGGTACGCGCAGGACCTGATCGAGCTCATCCGCCGGGTGGAGCAGCGGCGTTCGGCCCTGCTGTGCGCCGGCAAGGTTGCCGTCGGCGTGGCTGCCTACCCCACGCGGCACCCGGAATCGCCCAGCGAAGCCCATGACGTCGAGGTGCTGCTCGCCAAGCAGCGCTCGGGTGCCGACTTCGCGATCACCCAGGTGTTCTTCCATACGCAGCAGTACGCGGACCTCGTGACGAGGGCCCGCAGGGCCGGTGTCACCATTCCCATCATTCCCGGTGTCATGCCGCTGACGAGCCTGCGGAGGCTCAAGCGGCTCGGCGAGTTGACCGGCGTCGAACCCGCACCGGAGCTCATCGAGCGGATGGCGGCGGCGGATAGCGACGCCGAACGGCTGCGCATCGGCGTCAACGCAACCGTAGACCTGGCCAATGCAGCCCTGGACGCCGGCGCGCCTGGACTCCATATCTACACGTTCAACGAACACCAGAGCGCGCTGGAAGTGCTGGACAAGCTGTCGCTTGCCCGGCCGGCACGCCCCTCGGGCCGCCTCAATACGCTTGCGCGCCGCCAGCTCGCCAGCTGACCGCATTCGTCAGCTTTCAAGCTGACCGTATTCCTCCCCGAGACATTTACAGCTTTTCTAACGACTTCTAAGGAATTTCGCATGCCTGAAAATAACGCCACGCCGTTCCCGTCCGCATCCATCCTCGGCTACCCGCGCATCGGCCGCCGCCGCGAGCTGAAGAAGGCCGTCGAAGCATACTGGGCCGGCAAGATCGACGCCGCTGCGCTTGACGCCGCCGCCAAGGAAATCCAGCTGGGCACCGCCAAGCGCCTGCAGGGCCTCGGCCTCACCGAAGCCGCTGCGGTTCCGGGCACCTTCTCCTTCTACGACCAGGTGCTCGACGCCGCGGCGCACGTCGGGGCCGTTCCGGCCCGTTTCGGCAACCTGCTCAACGCCGAGGGACAGCTGGACATCGATGGCTACTTCACCCTGGCCCGCGGCAACAAGGAACAGCAGCCGCTGGAAATGACCAAGTGGTTCGACACCAACTACCACTACCTCGTCCCGGAAATCGGCCCGGAGACCAACTTTGCGCTGACCTCCAACCGCATTGTTGAAGAGTTCGAATACGCCCTCGCCAACGGCGTGGAGACCCGCCCGTACATCGTTGGCCCGGTCACGTTCCTGCTCCTGAGCAAGGCTTCAGACGACGCCCCTGCCGGTTTCAGCCCGCTGTCCCGCCTCGAGGACGTGCTGCCGGTCTACTCCGCGCTGCTCGGGAAGCTGGCAGCCGCCGGCGCCAGCTGGGTCCAGTTGGACGAGCCCGCCCTGGTGGTGGACCAGGACACCCCTGAGCAGGAGATCCAGGCCGCCGTTGCCCGTGCCTACGAGGTCCTCGCCGGTGCCGCCAGCCGCCCGCAGCTGTTCGTCTCGACGCCGTACGGCGCCCTGAACGGCCAGCTCGGCACCCTGGCTGCCACCAACATCGACGCCCTGCACATCGACGTCTTCAAGGGAGAGGTTCCTTCCTCCGCAGCACTTGCCGCTCTGGGCAGCAAGACCCTCGTTGCCGGCGTCGTTGACGGCCACAACATCTGGCGCAACGACCTGCAGGCCTCGGCCAACAAGATCGCCGAGCTGCGGAAGAGCGTGGCCAAGCTGGCCATCAGCACCTCCACCTCCACCCAGCACGTCCCGCACGACGTCGCGGAAGAGGTCCAGCTGTCCGAGCAGCTGCGCAGCTGGCTGGCTTTCGCCGACCAGAAGGCCGTTGAGGTTGTGACCCTGGCCGGCCTGCTGGCCGACGCCGCCGCAGTCCAGCCGGCCATCGACGAGGCCACCCGCGTGATCGCTTCCCGCGCCGAAGCCGAGGGCGTGCGCCGCGCCGACGTCCGCGCCCGGACCGAAGCCCTGACCCCGGCCGACTTCAACCGCTCCGAGTACTCGGTCCGCGAAGCCGCCCAGGAAGCAGCGCTGAACCTGCCGCCGCTGCCCACCACCACCATCGGCTCCTTCCCGCAGACCTCGGAAATCCGTTCGGCCCGCGCCCGCAACAACAAGGGCGACCTGACCGACGAGCAGTACGGGCAGCTCATGAAGGACGAGATCAAGCGCGTCGTGGAGCTGCAGGAAGACCTCGGCTACGACGTCCTCGTCCACGGCGAGCCCGAGCGCAACGACATGGTCCAGTACTTCGCCGAGAACCTGGAAGGCTTTGACGTCACGGTCCACGGCTGGGTCCAGTCCTACGGCTCCCGCTGCACCCGTCCGTCCATCCTCTGGGGCGACGTCACCCGCAGCGCCCCCATCACGGTGGAGTGGGCCAAGTACGCCCAGTCGCTGACCAGCAAGCCGATGAAGGGCATGCTGACCGGTCCGGTCACCATCCTGGCCTGGTCCTTCGTCCGTGACGACCAGCCGCTGGGGGAGACCGCCAACCAGGTGGGCCTGGCGCTGCGCGACGAGATCGCCGACCTGGAAGCTGCCGGCATCAAGATCATCCAGGTTGACGAGCCCGCCCTGCGTGAACTGCTCCCGCTGCGCAAGGCCGACCAGCCCGCTTACCTCGACTGGTCCGTCAACTCCTTCCGCCTGGCCACTGCCGGTGCCGCTGACGCCACGCAGATCCACACCCACCTGTGCTACTCCGAGTTCGGTGTGATCATCGACGCCATCGACGGCCTGGACGCCGACGTGACATCGATCGAAGCCGCCCGCTCCCGCATGGAGGTCGTCCACGACCTCGAGTCCCACGGCTTCGGCCGCGGCGTCGGACCCGGCGTTTACGACATCCACTCCCCGCGGGTTCCGGGCGAGCAGGAAGTCACCGAACTGCTGAGCACCGCCGTGAAGCACGTCCCGTCCCGCCAGCTCTGGGTCAACCCTGACTGCGGACTGAAGACCCGCGGCTACGCCGAGACCGAAGCGTCCCTGCGGAACCTGGTCTCAGCCACCAAGACAGTCCGCGCGGAACTGCTCGAAGGCGCAAAATAGGAATGTAGCCGCTGATCGAGCTTGAGACGCCGACGGCGGGCGGTCACCAAAAGGTGACGGCCCGCCGTCGGCGTTTAAGCATCGACTGCTGCGTAGACGCCCTTATGCGCGCTCAAAAGGGCGCTTACGGAGCAACCGATGCGGGGTTCAGGATTCCCAGACGATCTCGTCGTCGACGACGCCGTCCTCGTCTGCGGAAGCGACCAGGACCTCATCGGTGAAGTGCTCGCCCAGGGTGAAGTCCATGACGAAGTACCGTTCGGGCTGGCCCGGGTAGATTCCCACGTGGCCGAGTTTCAGTGCCTTCAGGAACACGGCGTTGGTGAGCTGGCTCCTGTCCTTCACGCCGAAGACCTTCTGCAGGTGCTCTTCCTTGATGGCGTTGCAGTGGAATTGGAGGTATTCCTGCGGGCTGGTGCCCTCCTGCTCGAGCTCCTCGGCAATCATCTCCCTGACCTCATCCACGAGTTCGGGGAGGTAACGGAGCCGGTAGTCCACCTTGTGCATTGCCGCTTCATCGAAGTGGTCGTTGGCGTTGATGTTCAGATCCAGCTCAAGGCGTTGGCCGGCGAGTTCGTGCTCCGCGGCAATGTTGTGGTCCCTGCCGTGGTTCAGCTCGATTACTCCGAAGTGCTGGCTCGCTACCTTGGTGGTCATATCTTCAACATAGACCCGAAAAGCAGAGCATTCCAGCATCGGGGGTCATTTAACTGACGATGCCAGCCCGCCCAGGGTTTCGGCCAGCAGGTCCACGAACAGCTGCACCCGGGCGGTCTTCTTGTCGTTGATCAGCAGGGCGAAGACGTTGCGGGCCAGCCTGATTTCGGGGACGTCCAGCACCACGACGCCCGCCGGCCGGTGGAGCAGCGCCAGCTCCGGCACCAGGGCTGCGCCCAGCCCGGCGGCTGCCATCTCGAGGCTGGCATGGAAGTCGTCGCTGTGGGCCACCACGCGGGGGTGGAGATTGCAGCCGGCGAAGAGCCGTTCAATGACGGTGGCGTCACTCGTGCCGGGGTGGTGCATGATCCACGGCATGTCCGAAAGGTGGTCCGCGGCGACCTTCGCGTCGGTGCGGAAGCCCCAGCCGGCGGGAAGGACCACGCGGAAGTTGTCGTCGCCGATCCACTGCCGGTTGATGGTGTGCGGCCAGGCCAGCCCGGACTGTCCCACCTGGTACACGAGGGCCACGTCCACGTCTCCGCCAGTGCGCAGCCCCTGGATGGTCTGGGCGGGCTCAGCCACGGAAACCCGCAGGTCGATTCCGAGGCCCTTCCAAGCGGGACTCCGCAGAATCCGCGGCAGCACGTAGGTTGCCAGGCTGGGGAAAATGCCCAGCCGGAGCTCCTGGCTTGTGGTGTCCTGCGTCTTCGATGCGGCTGCCATCAGCGCCTCGATGTCGGTGAGGACTTTCGCCGCGTGGCGCGCCATCACCATCGCCGCATCGGTGGGGACCACGCTCCGGGCCGAGCGCTGGAACAGGCGGACGCCCGTGTCCCGCTCCAGGGCGGACATCTGCTGGGACACGGCCGAGGCGGTGTAGCCAAGACGGGCTGCGGCGGCTGCGAACGATCCCAGCCGCGTGACCTCAAGGAGGGTCCTCAAATGCACGGGGTTTACCACCAGCCAACCTTACTCCGGCGGCCCGGCGGCGGGTTAAAAGGGCGGCCGGGTTGTGTGCGCGGCCACTTAAGCGGGGCTTGCCGGGGTGCCGCGACACGCCGTCTTCGGGACGACACGCTGGCGTTTAAATGTGTCTAACTACTCCACAGGGTGTGGATTCCGTCCGCCAAAATGCCGGAAATCCGGACAATTTGAGGGTCCCTGCCTGTGGATTAAAAGTGCATTAAATGACATACTTGTAATACATCATCTTGGGGTCCCATCCGGGGCCGCGCACTACATGTAGTATCGACATACAGATTGAGCGGGAGACCGGCGCAGCCAGTACCGGACAGTAGGTCCGGGCAGAGTCCACCGCTACGATGCCAGAGATTTGAATACAAGAGACACAAGCAAGGTCTCAGAAGAGTGCAGCAGTGACTTCAACAAAGGGGACAGGAACCATGACCGTTACGGTTTACACCAAGCCGGCCTGCGTACAGTGCAACGCTACCTACCGTGCGCTGGACAAGAAGGGCATCGCCTACCAGAGCGTGGACATCTCCCAGGACGCGGACGCCCTCGAGCGCCTGAAGTCACTCGGCTACATGCAGGCGCCCGTCGTCGTCACGGACCAGGACCACTGGTCCGGTTTCCGCCCGGACAAGATCGAGGAGCTGGCGCTGAGCGCCTCCGCTTCTGTGGCCTAAGGCTGCGCCCACGCCATTTCCGGCAAAGAATTCCCAACTAGGTGAGGTGACTCCCATGGCTGCGCCGGCACTTGCCGATGCGCCGGCCGCAGCCCGTGCTGCGAACACGACGCCCGTCAACCAGACACCGCCCGTGAACCAGACCCAGAGCCGCCTCATCTACTTTTCCTCGGCCTCCGAAAACACCAGGCGCTTCATCGAGAAGCTCGGTGCGGACGCCGCCAGGATTCCCCTGCATGCGAAGGATGAACCCCTCGTTGCCTGTGAGCCGTTCGTGCTCGTGGTTCCCACCTACGGCGGGACAGGCGGCGAGGGTTCGGTGCCGAAGCAGGTCATCAGATTCCTGAACAACCCGGATAACCGCCGCCTGCTCAGAGGCGTGATCGGGGCCGGAAACACGAATTTCGGGGACAACTACTGCATGGCGGGCGACATCATTGCCGCCAAGTGCAAGGTCCCCCACCTTTACAGGTTCGAACTCATGGGTACGCCGGAAGACGTTTCCCGTGTACAAGAAGGATTGGAAGAGTTTTGGACACGACTGTCGCAGACACAGAAGTAACCAGGCCCGAAGGAAAGGACGCGTCCATGGACACGGCTGTTGAAAAGCAGGAGAAGCCGGTGCTCCCCGCTGCCTACAAGGGCCTGGGCTACCACGAGCTGAACGCGATGCTGAACCTGTACGGTCCGAACGGCGAGATCCAGTTCGAGGCGGACCGCGAGGCCGCCCACCAGTACTTCCTGCAGCACGTGAACAACAACACGGTCTTCTTCCATGACCTCGAGGAGAAGCTCGACTACCTGGTGAAGAACCAGTACTACGAGCGCGAAACCCTTGACCAGTACACGATGAACTTCATCCGTGACCTGTTCAACCGCGCCTACAAGAAGAAGTTCCGGTTCGAGACCTTCCTGGGCGCGTTCAAGTTCTACACCTCGTACACGCTGAAGACCTTCGACGGCAAGCGCTTCCTGGAACGCTACGAGGACCGCGTCTGCATGGTGGCCCTGCACCTGGGCCGCGGCAACGAGGAACTTGCCACCCGCCTCGTGGACGAGATCATCGACGGCCGCTTCCAGCCGGCAACGCCCACGTTCCTTAACGCCGGCAAGGCCCAGCGCGGCGAGCTCGTCTCCTGCTTCCTCCTGCGCATCGAAGACAACATGGAGTCGATCGCCCGCGGCATCAACTCCGCGCTGCAGCTCTCCAAGCGTGGCGGCGGTGTTGCCCTTTCGCTGACCAACATCCGTGAGCACGGCGCGCCGATCAAGCAGATCGAAAACCAGTCCTCCGGCGTCATTCCGGTCATGAAGCTCCTCGAAGACAGCTTCTCCTACGCCAACCAGCTCGGCGCCCGCCAGGGTGCCGGTGCCGTGTACCTGCACGCCCACCACCCGGACATCTACCGCTTCCTGGACACCAAGCGGGAGAACGCGGACGAGAAGATCCGCATCAAGACCCTCTCCCTCGGCGTCGTGATCCCGGACATCACGTTCGAGCTGGCCAAGAAGAACGAGGACATGTACCTGTTCTCGCCGTACGACGTCGAGCGCGTCTACGGGGTCCCGTTCTCGGAGGTCTCGGTCACCGAGAAGTACTACGAGATGGTGGACGATTCCCGGATCAAGAAGACCAAGATCAGTGCCCGCGAGTTCTTCCAGACCCTCGCGGAGATCCAGTTCGAGTCCGGCTACCCGTACATCATGTTCGAGGACACCGTAAACCGGGCCAACCCGATCGACGGCAAGATCACCATGAGCAACCTCTGCTCGGAAATCCTGCAGGTCTCCACGCCGTCCATCTACAACGAGGACCTCACGTACCAGACCGTCGGCAAGGACATCTCCTGCAACCTCGGTTCGATGAACATCGCCAAGACCATGGATTCACCCGACTTCGGTGCCTCGATCGAGACCGCCATCCGCGCCCTCAGCGCGGTATCGGACATGTCCTACATCAACTCGGTGCCGTCCGTGGCCGAGGGCAACGGTCAGTCGCACGCCATTGGCCTTGGGCAGATGAACCTTCACGGGTATCTTGCCCGTGAGCGGGTCCACTACGGCTCCGAAGAGGGCCTGGACTTCACCAACATCTACTTCTACACCGTGCTGTTCCACGCCCTGCGTGCTTCGAACCGGCTCGCCATCGAAACCGGCCAGACGTTCGGCGGCTTCGAGAAGTCCAAGTATGCCAGCGGTGAGTTCTTCGACAAGTACACGGAGCAGGAGTGGGCCCCGGAGACGGAGCGCGTCCGCGAGCTGTTCGCCGGCACCCACATCCCCACGCAGGATGACTGGCGCGAGCTGAAGGCCTCCGTCATGGAGCACGGCATCTACAACCAGAACCTGCAGGCCGTGCCGCCGACGGGCTCGATCTCCTACATCAACAACTCCACCTCCTCGATCCACCCGGTGGCGGCCAAGATTGAGATCCGCAAGGAAGGCAAGATCGGCCGCGTCTACTACCCGGCGCCGTACCTGACGAACGACAACCTGGATTACTACCAGGACGCGTACGAGATCGGCTACGAGAAGATCATCGACACCTACGCCGCTGCCACCCAGCACGTGGACCAGGGCCTGTCGCTGACGCTGTTCTTCAAGGACACCGCCACCACCCGCGACATCAACAAGGCCCAGATCTACGCCTGGCGCAAGGGCATCAAGACGCTCTACTACATCCGCCTCCGCCAGCTCGCGCTGGAAGGGACTGAGGTGGAGGGCTGCGTCAGCTGCATGTTGTAGTTTCAACTAAATCGTGAGAGTACGACGGCGGGTGCCCGCCCGCCGTCGTACGCTTTAAGTAAGAACCCACCCAACTTTTTAGGGGATGACATGACCGAAAAGGTCAAGCTGCTGAGCCACGTCGAGGCCATCAACTGGAACCGCATCCAGGACGACAAGGACGTGGAGGTCTGGAACCGCCTCGTCAACAACTTCTGGCTCCCGGAGAAGGTGCCGCTGTCCAACGACGTCCAGTCGTGGCACACGCTCACCCCGGCCGAGCAGCAGCTGACCATGCGCGTGTTCACCGGCCTGACCCTGCTGGACACCATCCAGGGCACCGTCGGCGCCGTCAGCCTGATCCCGGATGCGCTCACCCCGCATGAAGAGGCCGTGTACACCAACATCGCCTTCATGGAGGCCGTCCACGCCAAGAGCTACTCCTCGATCTTCTCCACCCTGTGCTCCACCAAGGAGATCGACGACGCCTTCCGCTGGTCCACCGAGAACGAATACCTTCAGAAGAAGGCCCAGATCGTCATGGACTACTACCAGGGCGACGATCCCCTGAAGCGCAAGGTGGCCTCCACGCTACTCGAGAGCTTCCTGTTCTACTCCGGCTTCTACCTGCCGATGTACTGGTCCTCGCGCGCCAAGCTTACGAACACCGCAGACCTGATCCGCCTGATCATCCGCGATGAGGCCGTGCACGGCTACTACATCGGCTACAAGTTCCAGCGCGGACTGGAGACGGTTTCCGAGGCGCGCCGGCAGGAGATCAAGGACTACACCTTCGAACTGCTCTTCGAACTGTACGAAAACGAAGTCCAGTACACGCACGACCTCTACGACGGCGTCGGCCTGGCCGAGGACGTCAAGAAGTTCCTGCACTACAACGCCAACAAGGCACTGATGAACCTGGGCTACGAGGCCATGTTCCCGGCCTCAGTCACCGACGTGAACCCGGCCATCCTCTCGGCCCTGTCGCCGAACGCGGACGAGAACCACGACTTCTTCTCGGGCTCGGGTTCGTCTTACGTCATCGGCAAGGCCGTGAACACCGAAGACGAGGACTGGGACTTCTAGTTCTACTGTCGCTGGTTCATCAGCCGTGACGAGACCCCGTTCGCATTCTGCGGGCGGGGTCTTGGCGTCCTATTCGTCGGCTTCGTAGCGGGACTGGAATCTTTCGGCGGTCATGGCATAGCCATCGGTGCCGTCTTCATTGTTGAACACCACAAAGTCACCCCTGCTGTAGTGGGAGCGGCCTTCCTTGGTGGGCACGCTGCCGGCTTCGGAGGCAACTTCGGCCCAGACAGGTGTGCTTTTCACGTAGGCACCCCGGTGGACCTGCCTGTAGGTGGCGGCGAAAACTTCCGCGTCGACAGTGTGGATGTCGCCGTCGTCGTCCACCAGCCAGTCCCCGGGCTTGCACGTCTGTTCGCCGCCCCACTTGCGGTACGTGAACCCCTCCGTGTCCAGGCGCAGCGGTACGGCGACCACGTAATGGTCAGGCCTGCGCCTATAGCGGCGGAGCTCACTCAAAGCGGTCCCTCCCTTCAGGCAAGGGGCAGGTCAATGCTGTGCCGAGATCAGTGTCCCTCACATCCCGTACCGCGACCAGCACGTGATTTTTGGTGCACGGATAAGGCACTGCATGCAGGCCCCGTGACCCTTGAAGCCGGTGACGCCCGGGTGGAATATTGACTGTAAACAGCCACCGGATCGGTGATATTCACGCAGACCGAAGGGACGGATGCTGGCGTAGGGCCGGGGAACTGGGGCAGCGAACTTCCGTGCGGCTGGGAGATTGGCTTCCGCGGGCAGGAGACGGCATGTCACGTGTTTTCCTGAGTCATTCCAGCCGGGATACCGGGCAAGCGGTCGCCCTCAAGCAGTGGCTGGTAGAGCAGGACCCCGGCCTTGCCGAGGAGATCTTCCTGGACCTTGACCCAGTGACGGGCATTGCGCCGGGGGAGCGGTGGAAGGAAGCGCTGCTTCGGGCCAACGAGCGGTGCGAGGTGGTGATCTGCCTGCTCTCCACCAGCTGGGAGGACTCCCGCGAGTGCATGGCCGAGTACCGGACCGCGGAGAATTTGGGAAAGCTGATCCTGTGCGCCCGGCTTGAGCCTCTGGCTGAGGAAGGCGTCACCGGAGAATGGCAGCGTTGCGACCTCTTCGGCAACGGACCCGCCACCGAAATTCCACTTCGCGGCGAAGTGGATCCTGTAGTTTTTCTCACGGAGGGCCTGCGGCGGCTGCACCAGGGGCTGCGCCGTGCAGGGATTGGGGCGGAGCACTTCGTTTGGCCCCCGCCGCACGATCCTGACCGGTCCCCCTACCGGGGATGGGAACCTTTCGAGGAAGCGGACGCGGCCGTATTCTTCGGCCGGGACGGACAGATCGTCCGTGGCCTGGATGCGCTGCGCACCATGCGCAGCTCCGGCGTCGAGTCGCTTTTTGTGATCCTGGGTCCCTCCGGCGCCGGCAAGTCGTCGTTCCTGCGGGCAGGCCTCGTGCCGCGGCTGCGGCGTGAGGACCGGCAGTTCCTGGTGCTGGATACGGTACGCCCGGAGCGCAGCCCCCTCACCGGGGACCGGGGCCTTGCCAGCGCGGTCCACGCCCAGCGCACGCATCTGGGACTGGACACCCCTACTCTCGGGGCCATCAAGGATGCCTGCAGCAGAGTGGATACGCTGCAGGTCGGGGAATGGCTGGATGACATCCGGAGAGTCGCCGCCGAGCGGCTGCTGGAGGTGCCGGCCGGGACTGCGCCGCCCACCCTCGTCCTGCCGCTGGATCAAGCCGAGGAACTTTTCAGTGCCGACGCCGGCCCCCAGGCTTCCCGGTTCCTTGAACTGCTGGCCGGTTTGCTGGAGCACGAATATGGGACCACGCCGGCACTAATGGTTGCCGCAACGGTCCGTTCGGATTTCTACGAGCCATTACAGACCGCACCTGAGCTGGCGGGAGTTAAGAGCGTTGTCTTCGACGAGCTCAAACCGATGCCGGTCGCCCGGTTCAGGGAGGTCATTCTTGGGCCGGCAGCACGGGCCACCGGGGCCGGGAGACCGCTGGACATCGAGCCCGTCCTCGTGGATCGGCTGCTGGAGGATTCCGTTCAAGGTGCGGATACCTTGCCGCTGCTCTCACTGACCCTGGCACGCCTGTACCGCGACTACGGCGGCGACGGGGACCTGCGTCTGGCGGAATACCACGCGATGGGTGGAATGCAGGAGGTGGTGCAGCACGAAATCGACACCTTGCTTTCCCCGGACCCGGCAACGCGGCGAGGCCAGTTGGAGCGGCTGAAATCGGCGTTTATCCCCTGGCTGGCAACCATCAACCCGGACAACGACCAGCCGGTTCGCCGGATGGCCCGCCTGTCCGATCTGCCGGCCGACGCCCGGCCACTCATAACTGCCATGGTGAGCCGGCGCCTGCTGGTCGGGGATGAGCGGGGCGGGGAGACCGTCGTCGAAGTAGCTCTGGAGAGCCTGCTGCGCCAATGGCAGGACCTGACCGGATGGCTGGCCGCCGAGCAGGAGGATCTTAAGGAGGCCGACAACCTGGAACGCGCAGCAACTGCCTGGGAACGCAGCGGCCGCAACGAGGCATGGCTCTTCGAAGGAGAAAGGCTGAGTGGTGCCGAGCGACTGTTCGATAAGCCCGGGTTCCGTGACCGGCTGGACACTGCCAGTGGTTTCCTCCGCGCCTCGCGAAACCGGGAAGAGGAACGGCTTGAAGCTGAGAAGCGGCGGCAGGATGCCGAATTGCAGGCTGCCCGCGACAAACAGGAAGTGGCCGCGACGCACGCAGAGGATATACGTAAACGGGCCCGCATACTCAGGATCGTCCTGGCGTCAGCGGTGGTCATCACCATGGTTGCCGCAGCTGCCTTCATCTGGGCCTCCTTTGCAGAGCGCGAGGCCATTGCACGCGACCGCGAAGCCACAGCCCTTCGTCTTGTAACGGAAGGCCTGGCCATGCTGGAGGGGACCCGCAATGGCGGCGATGTAAACGGTCTTAAGCGTATCCTCGCCGCACAGGCGATTGCCTCGACCGCAGAAGGCGAAAGCGCACTGCTGAGCGCCGTCAACATGAAGGGCGACCTGCAAAAGGTCATTGAAACGCGGACAAGAATCAGCAGTTTGGCGTTCAGCCCGGACGGCAACAGGATCCTCACCGGGGGATCAGATGGGACGGTGCGGCTGTGGGATGTTGTGACTGGCCAGGCTGCGGGCGCGCCCATGGCCGGACACAAGGATGCGGTGACGAGTGTGGCGTTCAGCCCCGACGGCCGGCACGTGGTTTCCGGCGGTGACGACGGCACCTTGAGGTTATGGGACGTGAAGACCGGCCGCGCTTTCGGTGACCCGCTAACCGGACACAAGGATGCCGTGACGAGTGTGGCGTTTAGCCGCGACGGCGGCCACATGGTTTCCGGTGGCGACGACGGCACCTTGAGGCTGTGGGACGTGAAGACCGGCCGGGCGCTCGGCAAGCCCCTGACCGGGCACAAGGATGCGGTGACGAGTGTGGCGTTCAGCCCGGACGGCCGCCGGATCCTTTCCGGCAGTAGCGATGCAACCTTGAGGTTGTGGGATGCGAAGACCGTCCGGGCATTCGGCGAGCCGCTAACCGGACACAAGGAAGCCGTGACAAGTGTCGCCTTCAGCCCCGACGGCCGCCGGGCACTCTCCGGAAGCCGTGACGCAATGGTGCGGCCATGGGACTCGACGACGGGCCGTGCAGCCGGCAAACCGATGCAGGGGCATAAGGGCACGGTGACGAGTGTGGCGTTCAGTCCCGACGGGCGCCGAGCTGTCTCAGGCGGTGCTGACGGGACGGTCCGGGTGTGGGACCCGCAGACGGGCCGGGCCGTTGGCGAACCGATGGTCGGAAACAACCGTGGTGCGGTGACGAGTGTGGCCTTCAGTCCGGATGGGCGCCGGATCGCGTCCGGGGGCAACGACACCACATTGCGGCTGTGGGAGCCGGACCCGGGGCGGGGCGTCGGGCAACCCATGACTGGACACAAGGATGCAGTGAGGAGTGTGGCGTTCAGCCCCGATGGCCGCCGGATCCTTTCGGGGGGTAACGACGGCACACTCCGGATATGGAACCCGGACACGGGCCGGGCTGTCGGTAAGCCTCTCACCGGCCACAAGGATGCGGTGACGAGCGTGGCGTTCAGCCCCGACGGCCGGAGGATTGTCTCCGGTGGCGCCGACAGTACGCTGAAGCGCTGGGACGCCGCGGCCGGCCGGGCTGTCGGTAAGCCTCTCACCGGCCACAAGGATGCGGTGACGGGCGTAGCGTTCAGTCCCGACGGCCGCTGGATCGTCTCCGGCAGTGCAGACGGTTCGGTGAGACGGTGGGACGCAGAAGCGGGCCGGGCCCTGGGCGATCCGATGACCGGCCACAAAGATGCCGTGACGAGCGTGGCGTTCAGTCCCGACGGCCAGAGGATTGTCTCCGGCGGCGCCGATGGGACGGTCAGGCGGTGGGACACAGAAACAGGCGGCGCGGTAGGGGATCCTTTGACGGGGCACAAGGATGCGGTGACGAGCGTTGTGTTCAGCCCAGACGGGAGCCGTATCGCCTCCGGCGGTACCGATGGCAAGGTGGAGCGGTGGGACTCGGAAACGGGCGAGACCCTCGTCAAGCCGATTGCCGGACACGAGGGGCCGGTAGACAGCGTGGCGTTCAGCCCCGACGGACTCCGAATCAGCACCGGGGGTGATGATGGCACCGTTCGGCTGTGGGACGCCGAGACCGGCGAACCCCTCGTCAAACCAATGCGCGGACACGAGGGCCCGGTGTACAGCGTGGCGTTCAGCCCTGACGGGCGGCGGATCGCCACCGCGGGCGACGACAGCACGGTGAGGCTATGGCCCTCGCCCCTCACCCCGTCCGATACATTGTGCACGAAGCTTTCCCAAAACATCAGCCACAGACAGTGGCGTGACTGGGTGTCTCCGGGCATCGACTACATCAAGGTCTGCCCCGACCTTCCAGTTCCCCCTGACGCGCCAGGAAACCGTCGGAGAGACAAATGACTCCGCGGCAACTCACTGCAGTCATCGGGGTGACGGCGGGCTTCGTAGTCCTGGTCCTGGTGTGTATCGATTGGTCCCCCACAGCCCTGCAGGATCCTGCCCGGACATTGAGTTTGAACGCCCAAGGCGTACTCCGCTGGGGGGAGAACCCGAACCGGATTCCGTTCACTGTTTTTGAGTTGACGTTGTTCCTGCTCGTCGGCCTGGCATTCGTTCTCGCCGGCGTGACGGCCTGGCGGAGCCGGCCGTTCCGGAACCCCGGGCTGCTGTTGGTGGTGGCCGGCTGGCTCTGGCTGGCGTCGGGGATCCGCCGTTCCAGCGACCCCGTGGCCTTTACGCTTGGCGTGACTCTGACGCTGATGTATCAGCCGCCCCTGTTGCAGTTGGCCCTCAGCTTTCCGTCGGGTGCCCTTAGAACTCGAATCGAGAAGGCCGCCGTGGCCGGTTTTTACGCTTCCTGGCTGCTTGCCCCCGTAGTAGCCTGGGCCTTCCTGGACCCACGTCTGCATGCCACCGTAGGTGAATCCACGTCCCGCAATCTGCTGCTTCTATGGGACAGCCCGCCGCTCGTGGCGGCCCTCGGAAATGCCGTCCGCACATTCCAGATCTCGGTGGGAATCGGGATTGTAGTGGTCCTGATCCGCCGATTGCGTGCTGGAACAAAGGCCTACCGGTCGGCATTCCTGCCCCTGTGGCTCGCCGTGATCGTCAAAACTGCGGCCACTATATGGGTATCACTGGCGGTGGCCCAACTGTCCGGATCCCTGTCCTCGGAAGCATTGCTCTGGCAATACCCGGCGACCGCCGTGGTGCCGCTGGCAGTCCTGTTTGGGCTGTGGCGCTACCGGTTCGCGCGGGGCGCCCTCGGTGACCTCATGGTGGAAGTGGGCTCAGCCCCCGTCAGCGAGAGACTTATCGGCGCGCTTCGGCGATCAGTCCATGACCCCACCCTCTCTTTGTATTATTGCCTGCCCGGCCAGGCGTCTTTTGTTGACAGCAAGGGGAGTCCACAGGCGCTGCCGGATGGCGCAAATGGACGCGCCTCCATGATTCTGGAACGCCACGGAACACCAGTCGGTGCTTTGGTCTTCGATGAGGCGCTTCTGGATCAGCCGCAGCTGCTGGCAGCAGTCCGCAGTGCGACTTCGCTGGCGCTGGAAAACCAGCAGATGGAACAACAGCTCCGGGACCAGCTCGTTGAGGTCCGCCGCTCCAGGGAGCGGATAGTTACCGCCGGAGACTCCCGTCGCCGCCAGCTGGAACGGGACCTGCACGACGGAGCCCAGCAACGACTGGTTGCGGTGTCAATGGAGCTGGCACGTGCCCAGCGGGCCAGGGACTCGCAGGAGGTACGAAGCCTGGTCGAGCAGGCACAGGCCGATCTTTCGGACGCACTTGAGGAACTCCGCGAACTCGCAAGGGGTGTCTATCCGCCTTCGCTACGGGAGAGGGGGCTGGCCGGCTCCATCACCGCGCTCGCGGAACGGTCGCCGCTGCCCATAAAGCTGGACATCAAGGGATGCAACGGGCTGCCGGCCCACGTGGAGTTGGCTGCCTACTTCATTTGCGCTGAGGCCACCACCAACGCTGCGAAGTACGCCAATGCCTCTTTGGTAGGAATCTGCATCGACGGAAACGAAGGAGAGATCCGAATGGAGATAACGGACAACGGAATCGGTGGTGCACAGCCGGGACCCGATGGGGGCCTACTGGGGATAGCGGACCGCGCCGCGGCACTCGGCGGTACGCTGGCAATTGACAGTCCCGCAGGCAAGGGGACGACGATCCGTGCCGTCCTACCCTTCTCCGCAGACCCGGAACGCGGCCTGCCATGACACTGCGGGTTGCCATTGCTGATGACTCTGCTCTGCTCCGCCGCGGGCTAGCCGCCCTGCTGGAATCGGAGGGCCTGGAGATCGTGGGTGAGGCTTCTGACGGGGCGCAGCTACTGGAAGTGATTGACGAGCACGGCGCGGATGTGGCCGTCGTGGACATCCGCATGCCCCCCAGTTACACCGTTGAGGGCATCCAGGCGGCTGAAACGATAAAGAGCAAACACCCGGACGTAGGCGTTCTCCTGCTCTCCCAGTACGTGGAAACGGAAAACGCGATGTCCCTCCTAAAGAGCGGTGCCAAAGGATTGGGCTACCTGCTCAAGGAACGGGTATCCGACGTCGACGAATTCATTGACGCATTGCACCGCGTCTCTTCCGGCGGCACAGCGATCGACCCGGACCTGGTCACACGCCTGATCGCCCGCCCGCACAAAGGCCACTCCCCAGGCGATGACCTCACGGACCGGGAGAAGAGCGTCCTTGAACTGATGGCCGAAGGGCGAACCAACCAGGCCATCGGAAAATCGCTCTTCCTGGGAGAACGCACGGTCGAGGCGCATATCCGAAGTATTTTCCTGAAGCTCGATTTGCGGCCTGAGCCAGAGGACCACAGGCGGGTGCTGGCCGTTCTCACGTATCTGCGCGGGGTCGGTCAGGGCCGCGGCTCACAGTAGTCAGCATGCGGCATCAGCAGACAACCAGTTGAACCTGAGCATTTTCCGCTGCCTCCAGCGGGGCCAGGAGGAGGGCCCGCTGCGTAGCGGACAGGGACTGCGGGAAGGTCCGTGCCAGGTGGGCAAGGTGAAGGGCGGCAACGATGTAATGCGTACCCGCGGTTCCTCCGAGTGTCCGTGCCACGCTGGTCCGGATGCGTTCAAGGCTCGACGTGCTGCCGAGATTGGCCAGGGCCATCCGTGCGAGCATGTGCTGGGGATGCCGCTGAACCTTCCTGTCCATTTCCGCCGCAGCCTGCAACTGCATGCGGGTCCAGTGCTGATCGAGCGTTTGGGCAGGGTCTTCTGCATCAGTGCCATGTGCCGGGTCGATGGTGCTCATCGATTCATGCGTGGACAACACTTTGTGTGCTCCTTGGGCCTCTTGCCGATCGTGAACGGGCCGCTCTCCTGAGCTGCGCGCCCTTCCATGGTGCCCGCCGACGGACCGGATCCGGATCCGTGCCAGCACGCATTCTGCGACTACCATGGCCTTAGTGCCGCTCCACATGAGAAGAGGCATCCAGATGCCGTACCAGATTCTGACCAGAGACGATCATTTCCGCAGTGACGGCAGGCCGAAACGGATCCTTGCACTTGACGGCGGGGGACTTCGCGGAGTTTTGAGCCTCGGCATTCTGGGCAGGATCGAGGAACTGCTGCGCGAGCGCCATGGCTGTGGGGAAGGCTTCCGCCTGTGCCACTACTTTGACCTGATTGCAGGGACGTCGACCGGTGCCATCATCGCGGCGGCTCTTGCCCAGGGCCGGAGTGTCCAGGAAGTCAGCGACAGATATTTCAGCCTCGGCCAGCGGGTGTTTCAACGTAGCCTGTTCCGCCAGGAGCTACTGCGCGCCAGGTACGACGAGCGGGTCCTGGTCTCCGAATTGAAGGATCTCTTTGGGGTGGACACCACACTGGGCGGTCCGCAATTGCTGACCGGACTGCTGGTTGTCGTCAAACGCCTGGACAGCGGCAGCCCGTGGCCGCTGAGCAACAATCCGCGGGGCCGCTATTTCGTTGCCGGCGCCAGCGGCAGAATGGGCAACGGAGACTATCCTCTGTGGCAGGTTGTCCGGGCCTCCACGGCCGCGCCGTCATACTTCGAACCGGAATCCATCACCATCACCGGCGGTCCCGGACTGAGCCCTGTGACAGGCAGCTTTGTTGACGGGGGAGTGAGTCCATTCAACAACCCTGCACTGCAGGCACTGATGTACGCCACCTTGGGAGGCTACCGCGTGGGCTGGGAGACCGGGGGTGAGAAGCTCCTGCTGGTGTCGGTGGGGACCGGTGTGGCTGATCCTGCTGTCGGCAGGGCGAAGCTGGCTGCCAGCCACGCCTTGCGAGCGCTGAAGTCGGTGCTGCAGGACTGTGCAGTGCTGCAGGAAACAATGCTGCAGTGGATGTCCGAAAGCCCGACGGCGAGGGTAATCGACCGGGAACTTGGGACACTGACAGGCGATCTTCTCAACGGCGCCCCCTTGATGAGTTACCTGCGCTACAACGTGGACCTGCGCCCGGACAGTGTCCGCGCCCTGGATGAAACGCTTGCCGGAACGGAGGAGGTGGCTTCGCTGAGTGCCATGGATGTCCCGGAGAACATGGAAGCTCTCCACCGGCTGGGCAGGCTGGCTGCAGCACGGGATGTGCGTGCCGCTGGTTTCGGCACCGTATTTGACCTGCCACCCGCATGAAGCGGAACACGGCGCGGCATCGGGGCAAGGCAGCTGCGGGTTGCCTACGCCATCGTGCGTTTGAGATGACGGACCGCACCGTTAAGGGCGTCCGCAGCCCGGATCAGAGCCAGGTGTGAGAATGCCTGAGGGTAATTTCCCGCCATGCGATGTTCTATTGCGTCGTACTCCTCACTCAGCAGCCCCAAGTCATTGCCTAAGCCGATGAGCTTGTCCATGAGTGACTTTGCTTCCGACACCCGGCCGGTCCGGGAATACTGCTCCACGAGCCAGAAGGAGCAGGCAAGAAAGGGGTGTTCCCCTGGGGCAAGCCCGTCCAGGCAGGTTTCCGTCCGGTACCGCAAAAGCAGGCCGTTCCCGTCAAGGAGGTCGCGTTCCAGGCGGGACACCGTGCCGAGGATCCTGTCGTCGTCGTAAGCCAGAAAGCCCACCTGGGGCAGGACAAGAAGGGACGCGTCGACGTCGGTGCGTCCGTATGTCTGGGTGAAGGAGTTGATCTCCTTGTTGAAACCCCGCTCCAGGATTTCCGAACGGAGGTGGTCCCGCAGCTCCGCCCACCGCTCCACCGGACCGTCGAGACCGTGCTGCTCCACGGCCCGCACCCCGCGGTCCAAAGCAGCCCACATCATGACGCGGGAATGAGTGAAATCCCGTTTCTCACCCCGCATCTCCCAGATGCCATGATCCTTGCGGCTTGCGTTGTTCTCGACGTAGAGCAGCATGTTCCGCTGGAGCGGCCAGGAGAAGTGGTCCTCGTGCACGCCCTGGTCCCGGAGCTTCGCGAGGGCAACCATGACTTCGCCAACCACGTCCCCCTGGTATTGATTGACCGCGCCGTTGCCGACGCGCACGGGGGCAGAACCTCTGTAACCTGCCAAGTGGTTCAGGACCCGCTCGGGCAATTCACGCTCACCGGCAATTCCATACATGATTTGCAGATCGTGCGGGTCTCCGGCAATCGCCCGAAGCAGCCAGTTGCGCCAGTAGAGCGCCTCTTGCCGGAACCCGTGGGTCATCATGGCCTCCAGCGTCAGCGCGGCGTCCCGGAGCCAGCAATAGCGGTAGTCCCAGTTACGTTCCCCGCCGAATTCTTCCGGCAGGGAGGTGGTGGGAGCGGCCACGATGCCGCCGGTCCTCGCATGAGTCAGTGCACGCAGGACGAGCAGCGAGCGTTCCACCTCCCGGTCGTAGCTTCCCTGCGGGATGAAATTACGTGACCAGTTGGTCCAGTAGGCGCTGGTCGTCTGTAGTGCCTGGTCTACGTCAATCGCGGGCGGAGGGACATTGTGCGAGGGAAAGGCATGCAACTGCAGGTCAACAGTCTGGCCGGCCGCCACCGGGAACTCGCCCACGTGGGAATAGCCGGCCGCGCGGGGGAGGTGCGCTGCCCGGAGAAGAACAGCCTGCGGTCCCGCGACGGCGAGCAGCGCCTCACCGTCGTCGTCGTGAATCCGGCATACCCACGGCAGAATCTTTCCGTAGCCGAAGCGCAGCTCCAGTTCCTGGCGCATCACAACCTGACCCTGTAACCCATGCACCCTGCGGATCAACAGACTGCCGTGTCCACCCACCGGCATGAATTCGGTGACCAGAACTTCACCCTCTTCGGTTTTCCAAAGAGTCTCGAGTATGAACGTAGAGGGCCTGTAACTGCGCCGCACCACGACGGGCTCGAAGCTGTGTCCGACGTTGCGGGAAGGGGCCAGCAGCCACCGGCCATTGCTTTCGTCTCCGACGAGTGCAGCGAAAATCGACTCGGAGTCGAACCTCGGGAGGCACAGCCAATCGATACTGCCCTCGCGCGAAACCAGCGCGCCGGTGTGCAGGTCGGATATGAAGCCGTATTCCTCAATCGGTGAGGCCATGTGCTAACTCAACCACATCAGTACCCCGCCACAGCAGTGCTCCCGGCAACGAAGACAGGCCTCGATATGGGCGAGGCAAATGCCTAAGCTGGTTCCATCCGCAGGGCCAGTCTGTTGATGAAGGAGCGTGGGTGGCATGCCCAAGACCGGCAAGAACGATCACGCCCGGAAGGAAGAGCTTCCCTCGACGCTGCAGCGTTCCGAGCAGAAAGCCCAGGACACTTTCGCGAAGACCTACGATTCAGCCCTCGAGTCCTACGACAACGACGAGGGCCGTGCTGCCCGGACAGCCTACGCCTCCCTTAAGCACAGCTACGAAAAGGTGGGCGACCACTGGGAGCCGAAGGAGAAGCGCGGCCCGTCCGACGAGCGCGCCGAGGAGGGTGTGGATTCATCGGCGCCGACCGCCGGAGGCGTGGATGCGAACGCTTCCAAGGAGCACCTCTACCAGCGGGCCCAGGAGCTCAACATCGAGGGCCGTTCTAAGATGGACAAGAACGAACTTGTCGAGGCGCTGCGGAAAGCCAACGACGCCGCCACCCGGAAGGCGCGCGGCGACTGACCGGCGGGGTCTGACCGGCGAGGTCTGGGTTAGGAATCTCGCCTATCCCTCTTGAGGCAGAGAGTAGGAAGATCCCGACGGCGTCCGGTCCAGCACGCCGAAATCAACCAGGTAGCGGCGCAGCAGCACAACATCGTCCGTGTAACTCAGGAGGCGCTCGTTGACCTGCCGCTCGGTGAGCTTCTCGCCTGGTTGGAAGGATTCGCCGGCAATCCAGGCCAGGAGTTCCCGGCGGTCCGCCTGGTTGGCCGGATACCTGTCGATCCGGCCCAGGCGCATGAAGCGGGCCACACCAGTTTTGGCCTGGCGCTTGGGCTGCTGTGTGAGGAGGTCCCGGAAGATGGAGTCGGAAGCCTTCAGTTCGTTGCCGGCTTTGCGCTCCACCAGGCCTGCCTCGAGCAGGACGGCGATGGCCCGGTCCCGCCGTCGGCCGGCCTGCCCGGCACCCGCATCCGGGAGCGTGGCACCCAGCACAATCTGTGCGTAGGCCGTCCGCGCATCGTGGTTGGCGAGCGCTGCCATGACGCGGCGCCAGTGCGGCCCGGCCTGGCTTGTCTCCCTGCTCATGGCTTCCCCCTTGCATCGGCCCTGCCATAAGGCCCCGACACCAGTATGGCGCGGGGTCGGCGTCGTGATGTGACACGATCTCGAGGATAATTGTCCGCAGCGGGCCTGAAACGGCAGAGAACAACCTGGACTATTGCGCTGGCCGTGTTGGGCGCATGTCTTCTTTGGAGTCATACCAATGGTCCAGGTGGCCCGCCCACCCTCACGTTGCTCCGCCGTCGTCCCCTGTGCGGGGCATACTTAGGATGACCCGCCCCAGCAACGGAAGAAGCCAATGACGCCAAACACTGCCGTCCCGAACATCACCCTGAACAACGGCGTCGAGATCCCCCAACTTGGCTTCGGAGTCTTCCAGGTCCCGCCGGAAGAGACCCAGCGCATTGTGGAGGACGCCCTGGAGGCCGGCTACCGCCACATCGACACGGCAGCGGCGTACCGCAACGAGGCCGCCGTCGGCGCCGCAATCGCCGCAACGGGGATCCCCCGTGAGGGCATCTTCATCACCACCAAGCTGCGGAACGGCGAGCAGGGCATGGCCCGGGAAGCCTTCCGGAACAGCTGCCGTGAACTGGGCGTGGACTACGTCGACCTGTACCTGATCCACTGGCCGGTGCCATCCCGGAACCTTTTTCCCGAGGCTTGGAAAGCCATGGAGACCCTGCACGCCGACGGTGAGATCCGCGCAATCGGCGTATCAAACTTCCTGGCGGACCACCTGGACACGCTCCTCCAGTCGGCGGACGTAGTTCCGGCTGTCAACCAGTTTGAGCTGCACCCGACATTCCAGCAGTCCGAACTGGCGGCGAAGAGCCGCTCCCTGGGCATCGCCGTGGAGGCGTACAGCCCCCTCGGCCAGGGTGCCGACCTGAACGCTGAGCCAGTGGCGACCGCTGCTGAAAAGTACGGCGTCAGCCCGGCCCAGGTTGTGCTGGCCTGGCACCTCTCGCACGGCACCATTGTCATTCCAAAGTCAGCCAACAGCGCCCGTATGCGGGACAACCTGGCGGCCGCCGGCGTCGTGCTCACGACAGAGGAGATTAGCGGGATCACCGCCCTCGAGTCGGGTGCCCGCATCGGTTCCGACCCCGCCGTCGCCGCCCACAGTCAAATGTAAGGGGACCCGATGAAATCCAATGAAGTGCTGCTGGACGCCTTTGGCCGCATCCGCGAAATCGTGGAAGACACGCTCGACGGGATCGATGACGACACCCTGGTCCGCCGTCCTGCCGGCAACGGAAATTCCATCGCATGGCTGATCTGGCACCTCAGCCGTGTGGAAGACGCGCAGGTCGCTGCGGCGGCCGGGCTGCCGCAGGTCTGGACCGCGCAGGGCTTTGCTGGCCGTTTTGGTTTGCCGCTTCCGGAACGGGACACCGGCTACGGCCATTCGTCCGACAAGGTCGACGCCGTGCGGGCTCCGCGGGAGCTGCTCGCTGATTACTACGAGGCGGTCCACCGGCAGACCAGGGAAGTTCTGAACAGCCTTGATGATGATGGCCTTGACCGCGTCGTCGATACCCACTGGGACCCGCCGGTCACCTTCGGTGTCCGGCTGGTCAGCACGATTGCCGACTGCCTCCAGCACGCGGGGCAGGCCGCATACGCGAGGGGCCTGAAAGGCGGCGTCCACGCCTGACAGACCTCGATGCCCTTGCCTGGCCTTGGCGGTCGGAGGAGGATAAGCGGCAAAAACTCCAGGAGGCCGCAGTGACCCAGCTTGGGAAGTTTGAGAAGTACCTGATCGAGGAATTTTTCGACGATTACCGGGCCGGGGCCCTGACCCAGCACACCTTCACCCGCCGGGTGGCCTTCATTACCGGCAGCATGGCAGCTGCGGCCGCCGCAATGCTCCTGGTCGGGTGCACGCCGCAGGAAGTGCCGCGCAGCACCGATCCCATGCCAACCCCCACCCCGACGTCGGGTCCGGCCACGGGCACCGCCTCCGGCGGCGCTGTTCCGGGGGCAAAGAGCCCGCTTTCCGTTCCCGAGGGAGCAGCAGGAATTACGACCTCGACAGTGACGTTCCCGTCCGGCGGCACCGAGATCAGCGCTTACCTCGCCCGGCCCGGGTCCGGGAAGCCTGGACCCGCCGTCCTGGTCTGCCATGAGAACCGGGGACTGACTCCGCATATACAGGATGTGGCCCGGCGCTTCGCGAAGGAAGGCTATGCCGCCCTGGCGATCGACCTGCTGAGCAGGGAAGGCGGCACGGCAAGCCTGGACCGGGATGCTGTTCCTGGCGCCCTGACGCAGGCCGGCGCCCAGCGGCACGTCTCCGACTTCGCCGCGGGGTTTGACTACCTCCAGAAGCAGGACTTCGTGGAGCAGGGCCGGATCGCCATGACCGGATACTGCTTCGGCGGCGGCATCACCTGGCAGTCCGCGGTGGAGATCACCGGCCTCAAAGCCACTTCGGCCTTCTACGGACCCGCGCCTGATCTGGACAAGGTGCCCTCTATCAAGCCTGCGGTGTTCGGCGTCTACGCTGAACAGGACGACCGGATTACCGGTCCCATGCCGCAGTTGCGGGATGCCCTCGCGGCCACCAGTGTGCGCAACCAGCTCAAGGTCTATCCCGGCGTCGACCACGCGTTCCACAACGACACAGGTGACCGCTACAACGAGCAACAGGCAACGGCGGCCTGGAACGACACGTTGGCGTGGTTCAAGAAGTACGTCTAGCCTTTGCTAAACCGCGGTGTCCGTCCCCGCGGCGCTCGCGGCGTCCGTGCCCGACGCGTCGCCGGCCAGCGCCTGCTGGCGGCGGAAGACCTGGATGGCGATCGCCGTCGGAATGACAGCCAGGGCAACGGCCCGCATCCAGGGGCGGTCCAGGACGTGGCCCGTGACGGAGTCGAGCGAGAAGCTGCCCGGGCCGCCGATCGTGAAGGAGGCTGCCGCAAGGCCGAGGACAGCCGGGTATTCAAGGCCGCCTTCCGTGGCAAAGAAGCCGTTGGGGGCGTGCACGCTGGCCGCAACGCCCATGGTGGTGGCGGCCGCCGCACCGGCCGCCGGAGTCCCGAACCCGAGGGCCAGGGCGAGGCCGGCTCCCGCTTCGCCGAGGCCGGCCAGGACTGCGCTTGGCTTTGCGGGCCGGAACCCCATGGCGTGCATTCCCTTGCTGGTGCCTTCGATCCCGCCGCCGCCGAACCAGCCGAAAAGCTTCTGGGTGACGTGGGCGAAAAGGACGCTGCCCAGGCCGACGCGGAAAATGGTCTGTGCAGCTGTGGCGGCCACCGGGGCGACTGGGCTGGTGCTCGTGCGGCTCATGTGAATCCTCCTGTGAACGGTTCAGCCATGCGGCTGCTCTTCAGGCGATCTTGTCCGACGATTCTAGTCCGGCCCCTGTCTAGTCCGGCCCCTGTCTAGTCCGGCCTGCTTAATTTGGGTCCTGGCCCTTCGGCCTGGGCCGCGGCAGATGCCCCTGGCGGCCGGCTTCACGAACCAGCAGGCGGATGTTTGCGTACAGCACCGCCCTGATGGCATCCGGTTCCAGCCGCTGGCCCCTTCGGATGCGTGCTTCCAGCTCGCTGCAGCACCGCTCCAGCCGCAGGGCTCCCGCCATGGCGGAGGTCGCCCTCAGGCTCACGACGGCGTCGGCCGCCATCCGCGGGTCACCGCTGGCCAGGGCGCGGAGGATTTTCGACGCCCGCTCGGGCAGCATCTGCAGGTAGTCGTCCATGAAGGCCTCTGCGAAGGCGGGACCCACTTCCGTGGCAAGGACCTGCAGCGGGCCGGTGTCCAGCACGGGTGTGTCTTCTGTGCTGTTCACTTCGCACCGCCTGCTGCTGTCCCCTGCATGCCTCGCCCATCGGTCGGGCCGCGACCTCGTTGTGCGGCTTACCGGACACTTTCGCGCGGGGACCTCAAGACAGAAGAAACTTTTGCCGATGTTCGGATCAAGAAATGCTGGCCGGTCAGGCCCGTTCGAGCAGCACCATCACTTCGTAGTGCGTGGTTTGCGGGAACATGTCCAGGACCCGCGCCCGCCGCGCCGTGAACGAGGGGAGTGCAGCCAGGTCCCGGGCCAGTGACTGCGCGTTGCAGCTGGAGTAGACCACATGCTGCACGGAGGACGATTCCAGCCAGCCGCACAGCTCCTTGCCGATGCCCCGCCGTGGCGGATTAACGATCACCAACTCGGGCGTCTGCTCCGCGGCGAGGGCAAACGCCGTGGCATCTCCGGCCTGGAAGCTCATGCGCTGCAGGCCGGCCTCGTCGCTGCTGAGCCTTGCCGAAACGATGGCTTCACTGCTGGTTTCAATGCCGGTGACCTCACGTGACGGGTCGGCGCAGTGCAGGGCGAAGCCGCCCACGCCGCAGTACAGGTCCCAGACGGACGCCGGCGCCAGTTCGTTAACCCACTCGCGCCCCTGCCGGTACAGGGCCGCTGCCATGTCGCTGTTCGTCTGGAAGAAGCTCTGCGGCCGAAGGTGGAGGTCGAGGTCATTGACGCGCATCCGCAGCGTGGACTGCTCGGTGAGGAGTATCTCGCGGTCGCCCTCAAGGACTGCCTTGTGTTCCGGATGCAGGTTGACTGAGACCACCTTCACCTGCGGCAGGGCGGCCAGGAGCGCGGGGAGGTGCTGCCGGATGCGCGGCAACAGCTTTTCCGAGCGCAGAACCAGGCGCAGCATGATCTCGCCGTCGGGGGACTCGGTGATGATCAGGTGCTTGAGCTCGCCGCTGCGCCGCGGGACATCATAGGGCGTGAGATGGGCGCGGGTGATGAAGGCCGCCAGGACGGGAAAGCAGGCGAGCAGTCCTGGCGAGCAGACGCCGCACTCGCGAAGGTCAACGCCCCGGCCCTCGGCGTCAAGGATCCCGATGGTGGGGTTCCTGGCCGTTCCGCCCACCACCATTTTGGCCTTGTTGCGGAAGCCGGACTCGCGGCTCGCGACAGGCGGCAGCCACTCCAGGGAGGTGTGGTCGGAGAGCAGCGTCTGGCAGTGCAGCTGCTTGCCGGCAAGCTGGTCGCCGTACGGCTTGCCCATGTGGGTGCAGGAGAGGCAGCGGGCGGCATCGAAGTAGGAACATTGCATGTCTGGTTAATTCTACTTTTTCTGCCGGCTTCGTTTTGCCGCCGGTCAGGAGGACGGCCGCTCCCGTTTGGGAAGGCTGATCCGGTCCAGGTCGTTGGCGGGCACGACGGCGGTTCCTCCTGAGCGAGCGCGGGCCTGCTCGGCCAGGATGGTCACGTCGCCGTACCGTGCGGAGAAGTGGGTGAGAACCAGCTTCCCGGCGCCGCCATTGGCGGCCAAATCCCCGGCCTGGCCCGCCGTCAGGTGCGCATACTGCGCAGCCAAAGCGACGTCGTCGTCGCTAAACGTTGATTCGGTGACGAGGAGGTCGACGCCGTCGGCGAGCCCCTCGGCGCCCTCACACGGGGCGGTGTCCATGATGAAGGCGAAACCCTGGCCCTTGCGCGGCACGCTGACGTCCTCCAGCCGCACGCCGTGGAGCTCTCCCTCGCGCTGCAGCCGCCCGGCGTCCGGTCCGGAAATACCCGCCGCCGCCAGCCGCCCAGGCAGCATGGTGCGGCTGTCCGGCTCGGTCAGCCGGTAGCCGTAGGCTTCGATGCGGTGACGCAGTGGTTTCACCTCCAGCCCGGTTGCGATTTCTCCGGGCCCCGAGTGGGGTTGCAGGCGAAGGTCGATGCCGGGCGAGGCGACCGATACGAGTGCACGGACAACGTCCTCTCCAGAGGCTGGGTAGTGCAGGTGCACCGGGTGCTTCACGCCGTCCAGGGCCATGCGTGAGAGCACGCCGGAAAGCCCGTAACAGTGGTCTCCGTGAACATGGGTGAGGCAGATCCTGGTGATCTGGTTGGCCGAAACACCTGCATGGATCATCTGCCGCTGGGTGCCCTCACCGGGGTCGAAGAGCAGACCCTCGCCGTCCCACCGGAGCAGGTACCCGTTGTGGTTGCGCGTCCGAGTCGGGACCTGCGATGCGGTTCCAAGGACAACGAATTCACGCATGACACCGAGTGTCTCACAGGCACGCCGCGGCCGGCCGGTTGGTTCCCGGTAGCGGTGGTGCTGTTGAGCGGTAGGTGTGGCCGGTTGGGGTGGTGATTTCGATGGTGTGTCTTGGTCCTGGTCTGGGTTGTGCTTTCCAGCCGGGGAGTTCTTTGGTGTGGTTGCAGGCTTCGCAGAGTCCGGCGCCGTTTTCGAGGCTTGTTGGGCCGTCGTTGTGCCAGGGGATGATGTGGTCGTGGTGTCGGATGGGGGCGTCGCAGTAGGGGGTGCGGCAGGTGTTGTCCCTTACCTGGATGAAGCGGCGTAGCGGTGGCGGGAAGAGCCGCCGTTTCGAGTCCATGGCCACGAGGTCGCCGGTGTCCGGGGCGGTGTAGAGCCGGCGGAGCCAGACCTTGAGTTCCTGCACGGCGTCCTTGCGGCCGGTCACAGCACCCTTCTTGCGTGCTCGTGAGTCTGATGCGCTTGCCTCGCCCCTTGCTGGTCGAACGCGGCTGTCCTCTCGTTCTTCCCGGTTGAGGAGTTTCCGTGCCCAGGCTGCGGGGACGATGCCGTAGCCGGTGAGGCGGGCTGGTTCGGAGTCGCCTTGGAGGAGGGTGCGGTCGGTCATGACGAGGTTGATGTCGACGCCGGTAATGCCGCCGGGGGTGCCTGTGGTCCACTCGACGAGGGTGTCGGCCATGGCCTGGTTCCGGGAGCGCGGGTCCCCGGCGGCTTTCAGGGCACCGGCTTTCCGGGTGAGGGCGGCGTACACTGCGACGCCCTGGTGGGCGGGCAGCAGTGCGGTCAGGTAGGTCATGCAGTCGGGGGCGGGGCGCAGGCTCACGCCCCGCTCGGATGCGGCGTGGCTGGCGCGCTGGGTGACCGAGCGCGGGTCACGCCGGGTGGCGGCGGCTTTGATGGCGGCGATGACGCCGCGGGTACCGACGCCGTCAAGGGTTCCGGTGTCGGCGGCGAGTTCCTCGTCGACGGCGGTCCGGTCTTCGACGGTCAGTACGGCTGTTTCCTTCACGAAATACATCGCGCGCTCTTCATTGAGCTGGCCGGTATCCAGGGCCGCGAGGGTGTGGGGCATTTCGATGACCAGGGCCTTGGCCATCCCGAGCAGCCGGCCACCGCGGTGCGGGGATTCACCCCGGGACAGGGCGATCTGCTCAGCCACGCCCAGGGTGTGTTCCTTGGGGCGATTCTTGCCCGGCGCCTCGGTCGACGGGGTGCTGCTTTTGGCCAGCGCGGGAGCGATCTGCCCGGGTTCGGCCATCGCCGGGCTGCTCTCTGTTCCTGGTTCGGTTTGTTCCTGCCGCTGTCTGGCTTCGAACTCGACGGCGAGCCTTGCCTGTTGCCCGGCAATCATGCACTTGACCTTCTCCAGCGCCCGGTTCTGGTCGAGCAGCCCGGGACCGTCGGCGGTGAGATCGGCCTCTAGAAGGACAGGGGCCGCCGCTATCCGCTCCCCGGCACCCGGCCGGGCAGCGCCGGAGGCGGCGGTCCCGGTGAACACGGAGTCGTAAAACAGGGCCTCGGGAAACGGGTCCTCCGGGAGATTGTCGTCATCAAGCAGGGTATCGAGGAAAGGGTCCTCCGGGAAAAAATCCTCGGCATCCACGAACCTGGGGTCATCGTCATACAGCAACCCGCCGTCCGCAAACTCATCAAAGGGGAAAACCTCGCCAGTGAACCACCCGTCGCCAACCGGGTCACTCGGAAAGACTGCGTCCGGAACAAGGCCCTCGGGAACAGCGGCAGCATGCAGGTCGCCGCCGCGCGGCGCTGCTCCTGTCAGTGCTGAATTCCCGGGAACTTCCATGCACACAGTCTGCCGTGGGGGACTGACATTAAAGGGGCCGTTAGGACCCAGATGGAGACGGATCTAAAAAACTTTTTTGGAGCCGTCCCGGAACGAAAACTGGGCAGCAGCACAGGGGGTTTCCAGCCATGAAAACACCCTGATCTGCTACCTAGTTGGGCCTGCCGGCACGCAGGCGTTTATGGCCAAGGGCAGGAGTTGGACTGTGTGGCGCCCGGACCGAAAGAATGGGCGGGTGACTGCTGCCAGCGACTTTGTGGATGACACGTTGCAGCGTGAGGCCTCCTGGTACCGGGCCGAGGAGATGCGGCACCGGTTCGGCGCCGGCATGGAGTACTACGGCGCGTCCGTCGGCGCCGTGCGCGGCACAGTCCGGGACGCGCTCCGCCGCCATGCCGGACTGACCCACGACGAAATCACCGCCCTCAGTTCAGAACTGTGGGAGGTGCCTGTATACGAGCGGCGCCTGGCCGCCGTCGTCCTTTTACAGTCCAAGGTGGGACTGCTGACCAACTCCGACCTGACGCGCATCGAGGGCTTTGTGCGGGAGGCGCACCTGCCGACGCTAGTCGACCCGCTCGCCGTCGACGTCGTTGGTCCGTTGCTGGACGGGCTTGCCGGCCAGGCGTGGATGCGTGCCGGCGCCGTGCTGGACCGGTGGGCGGGGGACCCGGACGTCTGGCTGCGCCGTGCGGCGCTGCTGGCGCCCCTGCGGGCATTGAGAACCGGTGGCGGTGACTGGGACGGCTTCGTCCGCCGCGCCAGGACCGTGGCGGACTTGCCGTCAACACCGGACAGCAGCCCTGACCGGGAAGCCATTGCAGCCGTGCTGGAGGCTGTGGCGGAGCGGCGCCCGGAGCTCCGGCTCTCCTTTCCCCGCTAAGATCCGGGGGAACCGGCTAGACGGAAGCCGGCGCCGGCTGCAGCTCTTCCGCCGCCTCTGACGGGACGGTTCCGACGGCGTCTTCCGCGCCCGGGTTGCCCGCGGCGCCTGCCGGGCGGACAACCGTAACAGCCGGGTCAGCGTGGACGTGCTGGCGGAGCGGGTGGAACTGGCTCTGGCCCATGCCGCCGAATTCGTACGCGCTCTCGGCGTGCTCGGACCGGTCAACCCCGGCCACTTCGGCCTCATGGCTGACCCGGAAGCCGATGGTCTTGTGGATCGCGAGACCGATGACCGCCGTCATCAGTCCGGAGAGTGCAAGCGTGATGAGAACTGCCACGGTCTGGGCGATGAGCTGCTGGACACCGCCGCCGTAGAACAGGCCTCCGCCTTCGCCGTTGACCGGGAGCGCGATGAAACCGAGGGCGAGTGTGCCGACGAGGCCGGAGCCCAGGTGCACGCCGACGACGTCCAGGGAGTCATCGAAGCCGTACTTGAACTTCAGCTCGACGAACAGCGCCGATGCCACGCCGGACACCAGGCCCAGGCCGATGGCGGCCACTGGGCTGATGTTGGCGCACGACGGCGTGATGGCCACGAGGCCGGCGACGGCACCGGACGCTGCGCCCAGGGAGGTGGGGTGGCCGTGGCGGACCTTCTCCGTGAGGAGCCAGCTCAGCATGGCCGCGCAGGGTGTCACCAGCGTGTTCACCCAGATGAGTCCGGCCTGCTCGGCGGTGGTGGCAGCGCCGGCGTTGAAGCCGAACCAGCCGAACCAGAGGAGTGCGGCGCCGAGCATGATGAACGGGACGTTGTGGGGGCGGTGCCCCGGGTCCTTTCCAAAGCCGTGCCGCTTGCCGACGATGAGGGCGAGTACCAGCGCGGCGATGCCGGAACTGATTTCGACGACGGCGCCCCCGGCGAAGTCGATGACCTGGCCGAACATCGCGGTCACTGCGCCGCCCTGGCTCATGAGGCCCCCGCCCCAGATCATGAAGGCGAGCGGGCAGTAGACGGCGGTGAGCCAGAGCGGTACGAAGAGAACCCAGGCGGTGAATTTGGCGCGGTCGGCCACAGCGCCGCTGATGAGGGCAACGGTCAGGATCGCGAAGGTTCCGGCGAAGCCGGCCTTGATCAGGTCCGGGCTGCCCGTGAGTCCGCTCAGGCCGAAGTTGGCGAACGGGTTGCCGAACAGGCCCAGAACGCCTTCACCGGTGCTCATGGAGTAGCCCCAGAGGACCCAGACGACGCCGCCGATACCCACGGACACGAAGCTCATCATGATCATGTTGAGGGAAGCCTTGGCCCGGGTCATGCCGCCATAGAAGAGGCCCAGTGCCGGGGTCATGAGCAGCACCATTGCCGCCGAGACCATCATCCAAACGTTGGCCGCAGTGATTTCCACGCGCTTTCCCTTCCCAGGAACTCTTCCTCTCCGCGGACCGCTGATGCCGGCGCCACGCCCCTCATTGATATTGGTGGCCGTATGTTTCGGGTCTGGGCGTGGCAAGTTACACAGGAGTTTCAAAAATCGTGTTCACGTAAAGCCCGCATGACTTCCGTGTTTCGGATTTGTTAACGGCGCCTGTTCGCCGGGGGCGGTTTCTGCGGACGGCGCGCCCGGTTGGCTGAAGTAGCGGGGAAAGTCCGGAACGGCACCGTGAAGGCGGCCGGTGCCGGGCCGCGTTACAAGCGCATGAATGAAACATATCCACGCCCGGGCTCCTTGTCCCGCAATGCGCCGGCTCCTTGTCCGCAACGCCCGGACGTCTGGTTTCGCTGCCGGACCTGTTGACCGCGTGCGAGCGCCCCGTCACCATGGGGTATGACTGAATCAGCAGCAACTGGCGACGACTACTTCACTGAGAATCCCCACGCGGATGTTGCGCCGGAATCCCCGGCAGACGTGCAGAGCCCCGACACGGTCGACGATATCGCCGAGGAAGTGCGCGACGAGATCCGGCTGGGCCACGTGGACGACGAGGTGAGCCACGTCCTCGAGGAGCGGCTGGACGGCGCCGGCATCAGCATGCGCCCTGAAGATGTGGACGACCTCGCCGAGGACATCGAGCGGGACGTCTCCAGCTAGGGCCTGCCATGAATGACCCGCATGATCTGGAACGGTTTGTCACCGCGCAGAATGGGGGCGGAACCTACGATCAGGCTTTGGACGAGCTGCGCGCCGGCAGCAAGCGCAGCCACTGGATGTGGTTCGTCTTTCCCCAGATTTCCGGTCTGGGGCAAAGTGCCACCTCCAGGAGGTACGCCATCGCATCCCTGGACGAAGCGCGGGCCTACCTGCAGCATCCCGTTCTGGGGCCACGGCTGATTAAATGCGCCACCGCAGTGGACAACGTGCGCAACCGCGGAGCCGCGGAGATTTTCGGCGGCATCGATGCCCGGAAGCTGCAGTCGTCCATGACATTGTTCCTGCGCGCGGCCCCGGACGAACAGGTGTTCCGTCGCGTTTTGGACCACTACTTCGACGGCGAAGCCGACCCCGCCACCGACAGGCTGCTGGAAGGCCCTCGCGCGTGAGTCGGGGTTGCCCTTCACCCTGATTGTCGGCGGTTCTAGACTGGGAGCACGAGCCGGCCTGCACCCAGCGGGCTGCGCAGACGGAAGGACAGTGGCATGGGTCTGGACGACAAAATCGACAATGCAGCAGAGAAACTTGGCGGCAAGGCCAAAGAAGGGGCGGGCAGGGCCAGCGACGATCCGGGGCTTGAAGCCGAGGGTAAAGCTGACCAGTCCAAGGCCGATCTGAAGCAGGCCGGTGAAAAGGTCAAGGACGCCTTCAAGAGGGACTGACCACTCACGATCACCACGCCTGAACCTCCGTCTGCAGCGGAGATTCGAAGGGGAGTCCCGCCGAACCGGCAGGACTCCCTTTCTCTTTGCCCACACATAACAAATCGATGGATTTACGTGTCCGTCCCTAGCCGGGGATAGTTGCCAGGGTGCAAAGTGGGGTCACAGATTCTCCACCTCAGGATCGAAAGGCACCACTGTGCGCCGAGCCCGCCGCCCCCACCTGATCGTTTCCCTCGCGGCGGCCGCCGCCCTTACGCTGGCTGGCTGCGGGTCCGGTGCCACGCCGGGCGCTGGGGGCGAGGCCCCGCCGTCCGCCGTCGCCCCAACAGATTCCGGCAATGCCGCTCCCGGCTACTCCGGTCAGCTGATCCCGTTCACGTTCCCTGACCGCCCGCTTTCCGTCCAGTACCCGGTCGAATGGCATGCCGACTATCGCACTGGGGCCGGGATGCCGACAGGGGCGGGCACTGCGACCTTCTCTGACCCGCAGAGCACCAATAACGTCACCGTGAACCTGGGCCAGGCGGAAGACACAGTCAGCGTTCCGGTGAGCAGGACCGTCTTCGAGTCAGAGCCGGTGCCGGGTCTTAGCGGGCAGCCTGCTCCCGCCCCCAATTACTCCTTCTATGTGGACCGGACGGACGGCAAGCCGACCTACCGCATGCACCTGACGGCCGGCGCGCCCGCCGCCGGTAACTCCACCGCGCTTGACGGAACCATCCGCGTCGGGGAGGACGATCTCGTGGCAGAAGCCCACTTCAGGAAACCCTTCGCCAGCGACGACGCCGCAAAGGCCTGGCTCGCCGGCGCCGAGGGCCAGGCCTTCAAGGCACTTCTCCTGAGCATGGCCAACGGCTAGCGGGAGCGCGGGGGCCCGGCCTGCGAAAGCCCGTTCACAGCTCCACCAGCCGGACGTCCTCCAAACGGCCGCTTACGACGGCGGCGGTCATGTACGTGCACGCAGGCTGCCGGCGGCGGTCGGTGGGGGAGCCGGGGTTCAGCAGGCGCATTCCGCCGGGCGCCACTGTGTCCCAGGGAATGTGGGAATGGCCGAAAACGAGCACGTCGGTATCCGGGAACAGCGCTTCGCAGCGCTGCTCGCGGCCCTTGGCCTGTCCGGTCTCGTGGATCATGCTGAACCGGAGTCCGTCGAGCGTCACACTGGCCGTTTCGGGCAGACGCTTCCGGAGTTCATCGCCGTCGTTGTTGCCGTACACGCCGATCAGGTGCCGGCTGCGCTGTTCGAACTCGTCGAGCAGCCCCTCGCTGACCCAGTCACCGGCATGGAACACCACGTCGGCGCCGTCGACGGCGGACCACACCTGGTCAGGGAGCACGCGGGCGCGCTTCGGGACGTGGGTGTCGGCAACAAGGACCAGGCGAAGGCTCATCGAGCATCTTCCCATGAGGCAGACTGGGACGATGGAGAAAATAGTCCCGCCCTCAGCCGGTGAGCCCCGTCGTCCGCTTGGCCCCCGTGACCCGGGCGACGCGTGGGTGGAGGGCGAGCGCGGCCGCTTCTGGGGCCGGTTCGGATCGGCCGGGCTCCTGGTCCATGATGAGCAGAAGGGCGTCCTGCTGCAGCACCGGGCCACCTGGAGCGATCACGGCGGAACCTGGGGACTCCCCGGCGGCGCACTGCACCAGGGCGAGGACGCCGTGACGGGCGCCCTGCGGGAGGCGCTTGAGGAGGCGGCCGTTCCCGAACAAAACGTCAAGGTGCTCTTCACGTCCGTGTTCGACGTCGGCTACTGGTCCTACACCACTGTGGCGGCCCGGGTGCTGGAGCCCTTCGAGCCGGCCATCAGCGACCCCGAGAGTATTGAACTGCGGTGGATTCCCCTCGACGAGGTGGCAGGCGTTGACCTGCATCCTTCCTTTGCCGCCTCCTGGCCGGAGCTGCGCGGCAGGCTGCTGAACGGCTCCGGCGCCGGTGAGGTCTAGCCATGATCGACACTGAGAAGTTCCGGCTGCTGCTGGAGCAGGAGCGGGCGAGGAAGGTCGCCCTCCTGCCTGCCCTCCGCGCAGACATTGCCTCGGCCAACGCCGCCCGGCAGAACTCCAACGTCGATGACGAGCACGACCCCGAAGGTGCAACGATCGCCTTCGAACTGTCGCAGGCGTCGGCACTCCTGGACCAAAGCCGGTCCGGCCTGGCGGAAGTGGATGCAGCGCTTGAGCGGATCGCGGCGGGCAGTTACGGGATATGCACGGTGTGCGGCGAACAGATCGCCGAGGGCCGGCTGGAGGCCCGTCCCTGGACCCCCTACTGCATCCGTCACACGGGCGGCAAGGCATAATCGGCCTCCGTCACGGAACCTCAGCCAGCGCCTGTTCCGCCGGAGGGAAGAGCATCGTACTCTAGGGCTGGGAGGTGATTGCCATGCAGGCAACCCAGGGAGACCGCATCATCATCCGGGGCAGGACAGTGGAGTCCTCGGACCGGCACGGTGAGATTCTGGAGGTCAAAGGCCCCAACGGAACACCGCCGTACCACGTCCGTTTTGACGATGGCCACGAGACCATCCTCTATCCCGGCGGCGACTTCACTGTAGAGCACCACACCACCTAGCTGCCCGGATGACCACACGTCCACGGCCCGACCGGACCCTGATGGCAGTCCTTGCCATCATCGCCGGTCTCGTGGCCGTGGCGCTCGCTGTGGTCTTTTTCCGCGGGCAGCCGGACCCGCTTCCCGAAAGCACGCCCGCGGGGGTGGTCCAGCGGTACGCGGCTGCCGTCATCGACGGTGACGAGGCGGCGGCTCGCCGCTACTCGACTGACGGCCGCTTCGGGACCGGTCAGCCGGGCGCACCCTGCACACGGGCGGAACGTCCTCCGGCGGGCGCAATGCGGGTCACGCTGGTTTCCACGGTCGAGCGTGCCGACACAGCGGAGGTGCACGTCGTCCTGGCCACGTCCGACGGGAGCGGGCCGTTCGGGAATTCGGAATACGAGTCCGAGGCCGTGTTTGGCCTCGAACGGGTGAATGGCAACTGGCTCGTTGCCACTGCCCCCTGGCAGTTCACCATTTGCCCCGTTCCGGCGGCGAAGCCGTGAGCACGGTCCGGAGCGGTCACGCCCGGGCGGCCCCGTCCGCCCTGACGGCCGTGCGGCGGCTGGTGGTGTTTTCGCTCCTGTTTGTCCTCGTGCTGATCGGCACATCCGGCGTGGGCGGCCTGCTTGAGCGGCTTTTTGCCTCCGGCACCCCGGTGGCAGGGAACGACGTCGGCAGCCTCGCCCGGTCCCTCGCATTTGGTCTGGTGGGCGGAACGCTCGCCGCGGTCCTGTGGTGGCTGGTCTGGCGCCGGCAGGGCGCGGAAGCCGAGCGGTCCGCGGTTGCCTGGGGCCTGTACGTCGCCGGCGTCTACACCGTGTCGCTGGTCGCCGCTGCCACGGCGTTGCTCGGCGCCGCATCCCAGCTGGCGGGACTGCTGCTTCGTGCCCCATCCGGTACGGGCGGCGCGCCCCGGGGGACTGAAAGCATGGAATGGCGCTCGTCCCTCGCCACCGCACTGGTGTGGGCTGCAATCTGGGCGTGGCACAGGTGGATGTGGCAGCACCGCGGCAAGGGACCGCGGCGGCTGGACACCGTCCCGGCGCTCGCGGGGACCGTGTTCGGCTTGCTGATAGGCGCCGGCGGGGCAGTGACCGCGCTGGGCAGCCTTCTCGGCGCGGCCCTGCGGGGGCTGGCGAATGCACCCGAGGTCGGACAGCCGTGGTGGATCCCCATACTGCAGTCACTCATCTGGGCCGGCGGTGGATTCCTGGTTTGGTGGTGGCATTGGGTCCGCGGCGGCGCCCGGCACCTTCCCTCACCGCTGGCCAACGTGGCGGCGGCTGTCTTCGGTGTGCTCGGCGGCTGTATCACGGCACTAGCCGGCACCGTCACGGCCGTGTTCGTCCTCCTGCGGCTGGTCCTTGACCGCACTGAAGAGACGGTCCGGCTGGTGGATCCCCTTGGCCCGGGCCTGGCCGCGGCCGCCGTCGGATCACTGATCTGGCGCTACCACTCGGTGCTGACAGCCGATCGGTCGGACAAAATGCGGGAGACGGCGCGGCTGCTGGCATCCGGGGTGGCGCTGGCCGCTGCGGCCTCAGGGGTGGGAGTTGTTGTCAACGCAGCCCTCGGCTTTGCCGAAACAACGCTCGCAGGAACCGGAACGCGCACACTGCTGCTGGGCGGTCTCGGTGCCCTGGCCGTGGGCGGGGCTGCGTGGTGGAGGACCTGGCAGCCGGCAGGCCGCAGCGGTCCGGCGAGCGCCGGTGATCCGCCCGGCGCGCCGTCCCGCGGCGGTGGTGCACGGCGAATCTACCTGGTGGCCGTTTTCGGGATCAGCGCCCTCGTGGCCCTGATTGCCCTGCTGGTTGTCGGCTACCAGGCCTTTGAGTACCTGCTGGACCCGGCGCGCTCCGGAAACCTGGTAGGACGGATCCGGGCACCGCTAGGACTGTTGGCGGCCACGGCGCTTGTGGCCGGCTATCACTACAGCGTCTGGCGACGGGAGCGCGGGGTACCGCCGGCGGCCCCCGCCGCTCCGGAGCGCGCCATCGGCCAGGTGGTTCTGGTGACCGGTTCCGATCCGGGTTTGCTGGCAGACGCCATCCGGAACGCCACTGGGGCGGACGTAACGGTCTGGCTGCGGTCCGGCTCATCTTCGGAACCCGGAGAGCCCGACGGAAGCGGGCCGGACGCTTCGGCCCTCGTGGCGGCGCTGGAGGGCGTGGCTGGTGAGCGGGTGCTGGTCGTCGTCGGACCCGGCGCCCGGATCGATGCCATCCCAGTATGGGAGAACACAGCGCGGGAGATCACGGAACAGGACAGCGCGGTACGGGAGAACGCCGCCCCGGGGCCGGAACCCGACGACACAAGCTTCAGGAAACGGGCTGTCCCTTGATCGGAGCCCGGTCCACGCCGTACTCCGCTGTCACCAGGATGGGCAAGTGGTCCGACTTCCCGCGGGGGAGGGTTTCCACGCTTTCAATGTCCAGGCCCAACGACGTCGCAAAGTCGAAGTGGCCCTTGAACACCTTGTAGCGGGTGTATGTCCGGCGGTTGCTCAGCGACAGGGCGTAGCCGGAGTTCTTCATGTGCGTGTGCAGGCTCTTGGTGAAGAACGGGTAATTGAAGTCGCCCACCATCAGTGTCATGAGCCCGGTGCCCATGCTCAGGAGCTCGGCATGCGCCGCGTGGATCTGCTTGCGCCGCAGCGAGTTTGATGCAGTGAGCGGGGCGGCATGGAACGAGCCCACCACCAGTTCATGGTCGGTTTCGTTGTCGACCATCCGCGTGCCGATCAGCCGCTCGTGTGCCGGCGCCATCACGCGGTCGTGCATGGACTTCTTCAGGGCGAAGGTCTGGGTATCCAGGGCCGTGAAGCGGTCTGTCCGGTAGTAGATGGCCAGGCCGAGCCGGTTGCCCTTGGTGTAGTCGGCCAGGTGGAGCGGGCCGAGCGTCTCAGGCAGATCGGATGAGTCGCATTCCTGAAGGCAGAGGACGTCTATCCCGAAATTGCGGGCCAGACTCATCAGTTCGCCACTCGCCTTGTGCTTGCGGAGGTTGTAGCTAATAACTCGCATCAGTTTGGAACACCTCTTCCGAGGGCTGCTAGAAGGACCGGTCTCCGAGTCTACCCAGATCATCATATGGAGGTCGGCACGTTAAGCGCGCGTCCGGCGCGGCAAAAATATGCCGCGCCGGACGTATGCCGGGACCAGTACGTGCTCCTGGCAGCCCGGGGCCTGTGTTTTTCGGTCCGTTTACCTTCCGCCGGGGCCGTGTCCCTGGGTGTACTCTCCGGCGGTAACCGTGCCGAGCTCGGTGGCACCCTCGAGGGAGCCTTCGCCCAGTCCTGACTCCACTTTGGCCGTACCGCCGGTGTACACGGTGTACTGCTGGCCCGCTTCGATGCCCGGCGACGAAAGGACGAGCGAGCCCGTAGCTTTGGTGGTCACGAAGGTGGCCACAAGCTTTCCGTCGGCGCCGGCCAGTTGCACGGTGCTCCCGGCCGGCACTATGGAGGCGAAAGTGACCTGTACGCCGGACTGGGTGGAGGACGTTCCCGGGGCGACCGCCATGCCGGCGCTTCCAGCCGCGGCCACGGTTCCCCCGCTGACTGCCAGCTCGCCGTTGACGTCCAGGGCACCGTTGCCGTTGCTCTCCGGACCATTGACCACCACGGTGCCGCCCGAAATGGCGGCGTTGCCATTGGAGTCCAGGCCGTCGCCCTCCGAGTTGATGGTGAGGGAGCCGCCGGAGACGTCCACGGAGTAGTCGCCCACGGTTTCCCCGCCGCCGGGCCCGCCGCCCATGCCGGCGCCTCCCTGCGTTGCGGTTGCTGCCCCGCCGGAGGCGTTCACGCCATCATCCGTGGCCGTCACCGTCACCGTGCCACCGCTGATGGCAATGTGCTGGGATTCGAGGCCTTCGGACGATTCCGACACCGTCACAGAACCGTTTGTGATTACGAGTTGGTTCTGCGCCTTGACGCCGTCATCCCCGGCGCTGACGGCCAGTTTGCCGCCGTTGACCAGCAGCCAGCCGCGGCCGTCGTCAGTGTCGTTGTCCGATGTGAAGCCGTCACCGCCGGCGGTGACCTGGTAGGTGCCGTCCAGCAGCACGGCGTAGTCCTTGCCGCGGATGCCGTCGTCGGTGGCCTTCACCGTGACGTTTCCGGCGGCGAGGACCAGTCCGTCCTTGGACACGATGCCGTCGTTGTACTGGCCGTTGACCTCCAGAGAGCCTGTCCCGGCCACCGTCAGGTCCGCCATCGAGTAGAGGGCCGCGTTCGGCGAATCAGTGCCCTGGTCCGTATAGGTGGCCGCGTCGGTGACGGCGTTGGTGGTGCCCTCCTCAAGGAACACGACAGCTTCGTTGGCGCTTTGGACGATGAAGGGTGAGCCCGTTGAACTGGTGAGGGTCACGCCGTCGAGGATCACCCGGACCACGTCCTCTTCGCCGGCAGCGATGACCACCTTGCCGTCGCTGAGGGTGCCGGAAAGCCGGTAGGTTCCGGCCGCCGTGATGGTGACGGTCTCACCGTCAACCTTTACCCCGGCGGCATTGTCCGCCGCCGCAGTGGCGCCGTCCTTGAGCGTGACGGCAACTTCCGTGGCTGCGTCCCAGGCGAGGTCGTCGGCGTCGTAATGCGTGTCCTCGGAAATGGAGGCTGCCGTCACCATCTGGGTGCTCGATGCCGCGCCGGCACTTCCGGTGGAGGCCGTGGTGCCCGGCGCCGAGCAGCCGGCGAGGGTCAGCGCCAGGGCGAAGGCGGCCACGGAAAAGGTCTTGCTGAATTTGCGCATGGTGGTTCCTTTGGAGGACTGGGGACTTGAAGAACGGGGACTTGGAGAACTGGGGACTTTCGGGGTCCCGCGATGGGGGCAGAGGGAGGGGCGGATCAGACGGGCACGTCAGGCAACGGGTGCCAGCCGCAGGCTGTGCCTGAGCGTCCGGTTCCAGCGGTTGGCGGGCAGGTGCGGGTGCAGCGCGGCCATCCCGGTGGCGAACTTGGAGATCCTGCACGGCCGCACACCGTGCTGCCACAGGTGCCTGTCGAGCGGTCCGGCTGCCGATCCGGATTTGGTCTCGAGAACCACGCTGCCCTCCAATACCCACGGCTGGCCGTCGCTGCCCTGCCAGGTGACGTGCGAATCGATCGTTGCCCGGCTGCCGGACGCTGGGAGGTACAGGGTGGTCCGGCGGTACCGGGTTTCCAGAACAGGACCGAGGGCGCCGGCCGGAACATCTCCAACAGCTGTGGCCAGGGTTTCCTTGACGTACTCGAGGCCTTCAGTAGTGAGCCGGGACCGGTCCGCTATGTCGTAGGGAACGCGTTCCTTGACGGTGGCCGCCCGCGCCCCCTCGGTCTTGACCTCGAGGAAACTGGTGCCGGTGTCCGTGTAGGTCCGGGTGCGGATCTTGTAGCGGCGGCGCCGGCCGCGTGCCGCCAGCAGGTAGCTGTCCAGTCCCGGGGTATCGAAATAGACGGAGTCGTAGGCGAAGGACCGGAGGCCGTCCATTTCCAGGACGCGGGGCTGCCCACCGAAGTCCGCCAGCACCTGCCGGGCAGTTGCAACAGGAACCACGTACTTCCGGTCCACGCGGGTCTGCAGGGCGGCTTCGGCGTTCAGCTCCGCGAGGCCGATCGGTGGAAGAGCGGATACATCGATGATTCCGGCTTCGGCGGTCAGGTGTGCTGCGTTCATGCTGCACCTGCCACGGCTGGAGTGGACTGCGGTGCCGGAGCGTGCTGGGCGGCGGGAACCTGCGGTGCGTAGGCCTGGGGAGCGTAAGTCTGGGGAGCGGGGGCGGGGAGTGCCTCGTGCCACCCTGCAGGATTTCCGGTGCCGCTGTCCAGGCCGCCGCTGTCCTGGGCGCCGCTGTCGGCAGGGCGGGTCCCTCGGACGGGGAGGCCGGCGTAGCGGACGTCCACAGTGGTCTTGTCGTTCACCAGGTCCAGTTCCTGCACGGTGACCGTATGGACCTTCGCGGCGAGCAGTTCCTCCAGCCGGGCGGTGAGCTCGTCCTCGCGGGAGATGGCGCGGTCCAGGACAACCGTCTGGTGCCGGTAGGCCGGCAGGACCCGCTTGTGGTCGCCCACGAACATCACCCCAAGGACCAGGCCCATGAGGGAGAGGGGCAGCCAGACCGGTTCGACGCCGACGCCCGAGATCAGGCCCAGGGCGAGCGCCGAGAAGTAGTAGGCCACCTCGTGCTGGGCCAGTTCGGTGGAACGGAGCCGGATGATCGAAAGGACCCCGAAGAGGCCCAGCCCCAGTCCCAGGCCGGCGGCAGAGCCGGAGAGCGCTGTGGCCACGGCCAGGACACCGATGTTCATCCCGAGGTAGGACACGGCCAGGTCCCGGCGCCGGTGGCGGCGGACGTAAAGGGCGAAGGTGAGGACGCAGATGGCGATGACGTCTGCGCCGATGAGGATCAGGTGGTTCATGGGAATTCTCCGGGTTTCGTAGTGGGCTACCTGTTACGATTCACGGCCAAACTGTGCGGGGGCTGTGCCGGAACAAGGTCTGGTTTATGACCTGCGGCGAACAGGAACCGCTGCTGGACGGCGTAGCTCACGGCCAACAGCGCGGTTTCGGTGAGCAGCTTCGCCGGAAGGTCCGCGACGCCCGCCCCTGCGAGCGCTGCAATGAGTGCGTAATTGGCCGCCAACAGGGCCACAGCGAGGGCGCAATACCGGGCGGCAGTGGCTCCTGCCGGCTTCTCGCGGCCGTGCTGGAACACCAGCCTGCGGTTGATCAGGAAGTTGGCAGTCGCGCTCAGGCAGCGTGCTCCGACGACGGCTGCCAACACAGAGCCGGTGGCAGCACTAAGGGCGAGAAAAGCGGCCGTATCGATGAGGAAGCCGGGGAAGGACGCCAGCAGGAACTTCAGCAGCGGGGCATAGATCCGCACCGAGTCCGCGAGCGGCCGGAAGTGGGATCCGGAGTTGCGATCCAGATAGATGGTGGCGATGCCCACGCCGGCGATCCTGTATCCGGCAGCCTTGGCCTCGAGCAGAAGGTTCAGTTCGTATTCGTAGCGCTCGCCGTCCACGGTCAGGAGCCAGGGCAGCATGGCGGCCGGGTAGCCGCGCAGCCCCGTTTGGGTGTCGGTGATGCGCTCGCCGGTGGCCAGCCGGAACAGCAGCCTGGTGGCGGCGTTGCCGATGCGGCTGCGTGCGGGAACGTCGCCCGCGAACGTGCGCGCTCCGAGCATCATGCAGGCTGGGTCCTTGCCGGCGCGCTCCGCCACACGGAGTATGTCCACGACGCTGTGCTGGCCGTCGCTGTCGGCGCACACCACGTCCCGCCCGGGGAAGCGGTCCAGGATGAAGCCGAAGCCCGTTTTCAGGGCGGAGCCCTTTCCCTGGTTTGCCGGATGGCTGATGACGTGCGCACCCGCCCGGCGGGCGCCGTCGAAAATCTGCCGGTAAGCCGGACCACTGCCGTCATCCACGACGACGACGCTGAGGGAGGGGTCGGCTGCCCGGATCGCGCCGAGCACTTCAAGGAGCTGGGCGTCCGGTTCATAGGCGGGGATCAGGATGATCATGGCGGGACCTCACTCGCCGATGTAGAGGATGTCCGAGGTGCCGCGCTCGCGGTTGGCGCCAAGCGGGTTGTTGACCAGGGAGCCGTTGAAATACATGGTGGAGGAGCCGCCGCCGTCGAGGTTGTACGCCGTCTGGGCGCCGCGATCCTTCATGATCTGCGCCAAGCCCTTCATCGTCACGCCCGCGCTGTATCCCGGGCTGCGGCCGTCGACCACCACGAAGACCAGGTGGTTGGTGCCGATGAGCCCCACGGCGGTCCGCGGCTGCTCGCCCTGGATGGAGTGGTTGCCGAAGTTGGTGTCCACCTCGACGTCCTCGATGCCGTCCACGATCCGGCTGTCCTGGACAATTGCCGGCCCGAAAGAGAGGGTGTTCCAGACGCCGTCGGAGACCAGCTGTTCTGCGGTTGCGGACGTTTCGTCGTAGACCTTCACGGTTCCGTCCCGATAGAACGCCAGCCCCTGGCGGGCGCCCTCGTCCCGGTAGACAACGCCGTTGCGGATGACGATGCCCGTGTCCCGGAACCCGTAGTAGTCGCCGGGCGAAGATGGCGTTGTGGGCGGCAGCTATTTCCGAGGTGGTCTGGGTGATGTTCTCGCCGAAGCTGTCGTTGGCAAAGGCGGACTTGAGCGTCGTCGCGTCGTCAAGCACGACGTCGGCAACGTAGTAGGTGACGGTGCTGTCACCGCTGCCGGTGGTCACCGTGGAGATCCTGATATTCGTTCCGTCGTCCGCATAGGAGGTGTCCGTGACGGAGGCCGTGGAGTCCGCCGCCGTGGTGCCGGAGGACACGCCCTGCGCTGCCTCGTAGGCCGACACGTCGGCGATTTCGACGTGCTGGACCACGAACCTGTCCAGTGCCCATGCGGTGGCCCCGCCCGCGGACAGTGTCAGCGCCAGGGCTCCGGCGAGGATGGCGCGGCGCGTCGGCCTGGCCTTCCTGCGCTCGCTGTGGTGAATGTCTTCGGAGGGGCAGTTCTGCTGTGAGGTCATGCATCATTTGTATGAACCGCACTTATGCCGGCCGTGAGCCGGGCATTTGAGGAAGCTGTGAAGCGATAGGGTAATCCGGGATTACCCATCACGTTTTGAAGGAGTCAACGTTGACTGCTGAACTCCCGGAACTGGCTGCCGGCGACTTCTATTATCAGGACCTCGGCGGCGGCCGCTTCCGCTCCACCATCCACGCCCAGGGGGCCTGGAACGCGCATGAACAGCACATGGCCCCGGCATCCGGGCTCATGGCGGACCGGCTGGACCGGCACGAACCCCGGGACGACATGCGGATGGCCCGGCTCAGCTACGAAATCCTGGGCCTGATCCCCGGCGGCGAATTTGAAATCGTTACCACGACACTGCGCCCGGGACGGACCATCGAGCTGCTGCAGGCCGAACTGGTGGCTGCCGGCCGGGTGGCCATCAGGGCGACTGCCTGGCGGATGATCACCAGCGATACGTCCGCTGTTGCCGCCGTCGAGGACGGGCCCATTCCTTTGCCGGAAGACTGCAAACCCTATGACGGTGCGAGTGTGTGGCCGGGAGGCTATATCCGCTCCCTGGAGATGCGGGTGGCGGACGGTCACCGGCCCGGTGCCGGGAAGGTATGGCTCCGCACGGACCATCCGCTGACGGACGGAAACGACAGCTCGGACATGGCCCGGCTGCTGGGACTTGTGGACACCGCCAACGGCATTGCCGCGCGGGTGCCCCCGGGCAAGGACAGCTACGCCTTCCCGAACCTGGACCTCCAGATCCACATGTACCGGCAGCCGCAGGGCGAATGGCTGGGACTGGACAATGCCGTCTCCTTTGGTGCCGACGGCATCGGGCTCACCTCGACGGTGCTTCATGACCTGTCCGGCCCCTTCGGCCGGGCGGAACAGATCCTCACGCTGCGGCAGACTGGCCCGGCAATGTAATCAAACAGAAGGCTGCGGCGTACCCTAGATGGGGCCTGCCGGCCAGCAATCCACCGATGCAACACGACCATAAGGGAGCTAGCAAAATGCAGCAGGCCGGGGCTGATTCACGGACTCTGACCCTCGTCCGGCAGGAGCAGTCCCTCGGCGCCGTCCGGGACCTTGATTTCGGGATCGAACTCCTCGGCATGGCCAGGGCGGGGGACATCGGACCCACTCTTCGGCTGTACCGGCCCGCACCCACCGTCGCCTTCGGCCAGCGCGACACCCGCCTGCCCGGCTTCGGTGCCGCCGCCCAGGCGTGCCGCGAACTGGGATTCGAGCCGCTGATCCGCAAGGCGGGAGGCCGCGCTGCCGCCTACCACGAAGGCACCCTCATCATCGACCATGTGGAGCCGCACAGCGACGCCATCGCCGGCGCCAAGGGCCGTTTCGCGTTTTTCGGGGAGATGCTGGCGGAGGCCCTGCAAAGCGTGGGGGTGCATGCCGCCGTCGGGGAGATCCCGGGGGAGTACTGCCCGGGTGAATACAGCGTGCACGGCTTCGCGCCGGCTGCCCCCGCCCACAGGATCAAGCTGGTTGGGACAGCCCAGCGTGTGGTGTCCGGCGCCTGGCTGTTCAGCTCCGTCGTCGTGGTGGAAAACTCGGCACCCATCCGCGAGGTGCTCACGGCCAGTTACGCGGCCCTGGGCCTGGACTGGGATCCGGCAACCGCCGGTGCGGTCAATGACCTGGTGCCCGGTGTCGACGTGCAGGCCGTCGAGGACGCCGTGATCCGCACCTACGCGGATTACGCCACCATGGGGCACGCGGACTTCAGCAGCCTTCGCGCCTAGCGGTGGCACCCTCCGCCGGCGGTCTGTCCGATGAAACCGATCCGTTCTTAAGTGTCTATTCAGTGGTCGCGGGAATCTGGCAGATCATCAGGGCATTCCCGTCCGGATCCCGGAAGTTGAACCATTGGTCATCCTTGACGTCCGTGAGCTCCACGCCCCTGGTTTTCATGAACGCGTGGGCGGCATGGATGTCGGCGGTGTTGAAGTGGAACGCGGGAACCTGGAAGACGGCGCCGGGGGAGTAGATCCCGCTGTCCAGGACGAGACCCGCCCCCTCCATGGGGAGTATGTAGAGATGGTCCAGCAGGACCTTGTCATCGGCAGGCACGCCCAATATGCCGCAGTACCAGTCGCGGGCTTCCTCTATATCGCTGACGGGGACAAAGACGGTGCCGATCTGCGGGGAAACTGGATTCACAGCAATCCTTTTGGAACGCGGGAAGAGCTTCGGCCGGTGACGCGCTGGACTGGCCGTCGCCAGGGGCGGGGCGGCCCCGGATTTTTCGTACCCAGGCCTGTCGCTTTCAAACGCGGAGAAGAGGACGATTAAGGAACAGCCGCTGAAAAGGAGGTCGGTGATGTGCTATTCATCGCGGGCGGATTTTGGCTGGGACACCCGACAGGATGCCGCCCGGAAGCCTGAGGCGCACCGTGAGCCGGCGCCGCCGGAAGCCGCGCCGGGGAAGCCGGCGCCGGTGGACCATCCGGAAACCCGGACCCATCCGGACGACACCAGGCTGTGGGCGTTCCTGGCCCGCCGCAAGGAGCCCCGCCGTTCGGAAGTGCACACCCGCACACAGGACCGGATCGGCGAAAAAGTCTGACCCGCCGGTGGCGTGTGCAACGGCAGATGGAAACAGTAAAGGCACCGGTCAAACCGGTGCCTTTACTGATGCCTGCGGGCGGGCCCTACGCGGCGAGCCGGCTCTTGACCTCGGCTGCGGACGGGTTCGTGGCAGCGGTGCCGTCCGGGAAAAGGACGGTGGGGACGGTGCGGTTGCCGCCGTTGATCTGCTCCACGAGTTCGGCCGTGCCCTCCACCTCTTCGATGTTGATCTCGGTGGAGCCGATGCCCTGCGCGTCCAGCTGCTTCTTCAGCCGGTTGCAGTAGCCGCACCAGGTGGTCGAGAACATGGTGATGGTGCCGTCTTCGGGGGTAAAGTCCACGGGCTCTCCTCAGTTTTGATGTGGTCCTGTCGGTTTCCTTCTCCTCAACCGTAACCCGGGCGCCGGTATTCCCCCGTCTCTGTTGCGATGGCATGCTGGTGCCATGTGTGGACGTTACGTCATGGCCCGGGCAGTGGGGGATCTGCTGGCCGAATTCGATGCCGAACTTGAGAACGAAACCGAAATCCCGCCCTCGTGGAACGTGGCGCCGACGGACGGCGCTCCCATCGTGCTGGAACGGCTCATCGACGGCGCCACTGTCCGCCAGTTGCATGTCGCGCGCTGGGGGCTGGTGCCGTCCTGGGCGAAAAGCCCCGGAATCGGCGCGAAGATGATCAATGCCAGGAGCGAGTCCGTCCTGGAGAAGCCGGCGTTCCGCAAGGCCGTGCAGTCGAGGCGCTGCGCAGTCCCGGCCGACGGCTACTACGAGTGGAAGCAGGGCGAGGGGCGCAGCAAGCAGCCGTACTACGTCCACCCCCGGGACGACTCCGCCATGGCATTCGCCGGCCTGTATGAGTGGTGGAAGGACCCGTCCGTGCCGCCGGGTGAACCGGGCCAGTGGATGCTCTCGATGTCCATCATGACGGCGGACTCGCCGCCGGCGGGAACCGAGGGCACTGTGTTTGCCGAGCTGACCGCGCTGCACGACCGCGTCCCTCTGCCCATGAGCCGGGACACCTTGGCTGCGTGGCTTGATCCGCAGGTTGATGACGCTGCCGGCCTGGTGGACCTGGTCCGGTCCGGCGTGAAGGACGTTGCCGCCGGCTGGCGGGTGGATTCCGTGGGCAAAGCGGTGGGAAACGTCCGCAACAACTCCCCGGACCTTATTGAACCCGTGGAGGCTCTCTTCTAGGGCTGCCCGCAGTCAGACGGTGACCTGGCCGCCGTCGTCCACTGCCCAGGTGGGGTTGAACGCGATCTCCCAGCGGAAGCCGTCCGGATCAGCGAAGTATCCGGTGTACCCGCCCCAGGGCTGGGTCTTGGGAGGTGCCACCACGGCGGCGCCGGCAGACTCTGCCTGTGCCATCACCTGGTCCACCTGCTCGGAGCTGCCGACGTTGTGGCTGAGCGTAATGCAGGGTACTGCCGCAGGCGCGTCGACGGCGGCCTCGGCCTGCATCTGCCCGGCATCCCACAGGGACAGAATCAGGCCGTGGTTGGCCTGGATGAACACCACCTCGCCGGGGACCTCGCGGTGGACCGGCCAGCCCAGCCCGTCCACGTAGAAGCGCCGGGAGGCGGCCACGCTGCGCACTCCCAATGAAATAAAATCGACTCTGGGCTGCATGGTTCGATACTGTCATGAACATGCCCACAAATCACGGAGACGAGAAAACCGCCCAGGCTGACCGGGAACAGCTCGCCGCCGTGCGGGTCGCGGTGGATGAGGTGGACGAACAGATCGTCACGCTGATCGCCCGCCGTGAGCGCCTGATCCGCATCGCGGGAACACTGAAGGGTGACGACGCCGAAGTGCGGGCCCCGGGGCGCGTGGAGCGGGTTATTGAGCACGTGCGCTCAGCCGCGGAGAAAAAAGAAATCGACCCGGACATCGTGGAAACCACGTACCGGGCCATGATCTCGAAGTTCATCGAGCTTGAGATGAAAATCCACAACGACAACAGCTGAGCTGCTGCTTCTGCCAGCCGGCAGGTTCAGTCCGCTGACGGGCACGCCGGGGCGCGGTAGCGGCAGGTCCGGGCTGGTTCCGGTGCCGCACGCGAAGGCGTTGGCCCTCTAGAGCTTCTCCTCGACAGGAACGCCGGACTGGAATTCCCGCCCGTCGGCCTCGCTGAACGCGGACATGAGGTGACTTTTTTCGAGTCCCAGGACCGTGCTCATCGGGAAGTTGCCCGTGATGGTGCTGCCCGAGTGCTCGACGCTGCTCAGATCGAAGTTCTCCTCCGTGCCGTCATGGCTGAAGGAGTAGATCGAGACGGCCTCGCCGTTCATGAACTCGATTCCCAGCCTCCGTTGATGCGAATAATCCGGAGTGGCAGCCACGAGCCCCACAACAAAGGCTCCCGATGCTGGAATGCTGCCGTCGATATCAAACTTGGCCACCAATGTGCTTTCTTTGGCGGCGATGCTTACCTGCTTCAGGAGCGCGTCATTGGAACTCATGGGACCATCCTGCCCTGTGAGCCGCCGTCCGTCCACACCCATCTAGGTTTTGTCCGTGGCCCGGCGTAGACTGGAACCATTCGAATACATATTCGAATCTGTGAAAAAATACCGTGTATTTTCTGCAGGGCGAGATTGGTTTCCGGAGGTACCCATGGGCATGTTCAGCGAGTCTGTCGACGTCGTCTGCGCACCTACCGGGGAGCCTGCGGAGCTGCGGTGGGGCGGCAGGGATTACCGGGTCTGTGCTGAGCCGGTGCGCTGGTACGAACGCCGCCAGTGGTGGGCAGAAGAACGCCGTGCCCCGCTGGGAAGCGGCCCCGGCCTTGTGGACCATGAGATCTGGCGGGTGCAGGTTCTGCCCGGCGGCAAAAACCACCAGCCGGAAACCCCGGCAGCAGAACCACAGGAACCCCTGACCCTCGACCTGGTCCGGCATGCCGGCAGCGGACGCTGGCGGCTGCTCCGGATCCACGATGCCCTCCGGCCCAAAGACGCACTCCGACCCAAATCAGCATGAGCTTTACTCACCTTCACGTTTCCACCGCCTTCAGCGCCCACTACGGTGTTTCCTGGCCCGAGGAACTCGCCCAGGCGGCAGCTGCCCAGGGAGCCACAGCCCTTGGCTGCACTGACAGGGACGGCCTGTACGGCACCGTCAAGCACCTCAAGGCGTGCATGGCCGCCGGGATTGACCCGGTGGTCGGCGTCGATCTGTCAGTGTTCGACGACGAGGCGGACCATGAGGCAGGGTTGCCCGGCCAGCAGACATCAGGAGCCCGGTCATCCAAAGCCCGGTTTACCGCAGCCCGGGTCACTGGGCGGGTTGTGGTCCTGGCCCACGGGCACAACAACGGTGCGGGATACAAAGCGCTCTGCCGGCTGATCTCCGACGCTCATGCCCGCACATCCGGCAAGGCCGGGGGAACAGTGCCCGTTGCCGTCACCAGAGCGGAACTCGCCTCGCGCGTCCTGGACCCGGAAACCCTGAAGCCGGTGCTCACCGTCCTGCTGGGGCCGGATTCCGACGTCGGCCTCGCGCTGGGCGGGCGCCGTTACCTTCGCCCCCGCACCCTTTTCAAGAGCTGGCTGGACGCCATGCCGGCCGGAAGCATCGCCGCTGAGATCGTCACGCACCTCAGCCCCCCGGGTGAGCCGTTGAGCACGGCCCATGCTGTCCGCATGCTCAAGCTGGCGCAGGAGTACCGCGTACCGGCCGTGCTCACCAATGCGGTCCGTTACTGCGAGGAGGACGGGGCGGCCACCGCCGACGTCCTGGATTCTGCCCGCACGCTCAAGTCGCTTCCCGAACTCTCCGATGCTCCGCTGCTCCAGCCCAACGGGCAGGGATGGCTGAAATCGCCGGACCAAATGGTGGAGCTGGGCAAGGAAGTCATCCACGCCGCCGGATACGGAACCGCGGATCTCCATGTTCTGCTTGCGCAGACTGAGGCGCTCGCGGACCGGTGCCGCATGGATCCCGTGTCTGACATGGGCTGGAAGCAGCCGGTGGTGCCCGAGGCGGCAGTCATCGGTATTGAGGGGGATCCGCTGGCGGAACTCACCCAGCGCTGCGAAGCCGGAATTGCGCGGCGGTTCCCCGGCATCTCCGGTCAGGCGGAAGCCGACATGCGCGCCCGGCTCCGGCATGAGCTGAAGATCATTGCCCGGCTCGGTTTTGCCTCCTACTTCCTCACCGTCGCCGAGGTTTCCCGCATGATCCTGGACATGGGAGTAAGGGCGGCAGCGCGGGGATCGGGGGCTTCCAGCCTGGTCAATTACCTGATTGACATCAGCCAGGTGAACCCGCTCCAGCATGACCTGATCTTCGAACGGTTCCTCTCCGGCGACCGGTCCACGTTGCCGGACATCGACATCGACGTCGAAAGCGCGGAACGGCACAACGTCTACCGGAAGATCTTTGACCGGTTCGGCGCCCAGCGCGTCACGCTGATGAGCATGCAGAACGGGTACCGCGCCCGCGGTGCGGTGCGGGACGCCGGCCTGGCCTTGGGCATGGACGACGGCGATGTCGGGGAGATCGCCAAGCAGCTGTGGCGCTTTTCCGCCCGGAAATTCCGGGAAGCGCTGGAGGAGAAACCTGAACTCCGAGAATTCGCCGGGAGGGTGGAGCAGCGGAACTTTTCCGAGAACCAGCAGCTTGACCTGCTGGTGGATCTCACCGAACGGCTGGACCGGCTTCCGCGCCACATCTCCATGCATCCCTGCGGTGTGATCCTCGGTGATGCCACCCTGCTGGACCGGACCCCCGTCCAGCCCAGCGGCCTTGGCCTGCCCATGAGCCAGTTCGACAAACATGACATGGACCCCATGGGCATGCTGAAGCTTGATGTCCTGGGGGTCCGGATGCAAAGCGCCATGGCCTTTGCCGTGCGGGAGATCATCCGCATCCATCCCTCGAAGGCTGAAGTGGTGGCTGCCGGTGCGCATCCGGTGGGCCCTGCCGGCAACGGGCCGGATTACATCAGGGAGGACGGCCTCATCGACCTCAATGCGGTGCCCCTGGATGACGAGCCGACGTATGAGCTGATCAGGAGCACCCACACGCTCGGGTGCTTCCAGATCGAATCACCGGGCCAGCGGGAGCTGGTGGGGAAGATGGCGCCGCGTGAGTTCAACGACCTCATCATCGACATCTCGCTGTTCCGTCCCGGGCCCATGAAATCGGACATGGTCCGGCCCTTCCTCGAACACCGGCACGGTTTCGCGCCGGAGACCTACCCGCACCCTGACTTGAAACCGGTGCTGCAGGAAACCCACGGCGTGACGGTCTTCCATGAGCAGATCCTGCGGACCTTTGACGTGATGACCGGCTGCGGGCTGGCCAAGGCGGACGAGTTCCGCAGGGCGCTCAGCAATGAGGTCGGGGAAGCCCAGGTTGAGGAGTTTTTCCGCCGCGAGGCCAAGGCCAAGGGGTACCGGCCGGACGTCGTGGACAAGGTCTGGGGAACCCTGAAATCGTTCGCGAGCTTCGGGTTCTGCAAAGCCCACGGCGCCGCCTTTGCCGTGCCCACCTACCAGTCGGCCTGGCTGAAGGCCCATCACCCGGAAGCTTTCCTCGCGGGCCTGTGGGAACACGATCCCGGGATGTACCCCAAGCGTCTTCTTGTTGCCGAGGCGCGGCGGATGGGCATCCCCATCCTGCCGCTGGACATCAACCGCAGCGGTGCGGAATACCGGGTGGAGCGTGTCGCGGAAGGACCGGACACGGGGAAGCTGGGCATCCGGTTGAGCCTCAACGGCATCTTCGGGCTTTCCGGTTCCGAGCTGAAGCGGATCGTCGCCGGACAGCCCTATGATTCCCTGGCTGATCTGCGGGACCGCTCCAGGCTGAGTAAGCCCAGCATCAAACGGCTCGCCCAGCTGGGCGCCTTCGATTCCCTGCACCGGGAATCCGGCGGGACAGCCAACCGGGCAGACCTCGTCCACCACCTGCAAAGCCTGCAGGGCAAGCCATCGAAGAAAGGCGCGGACGTCATTGACGGGCAGCTCGCGCTGCCCCTCGGCGATGTCGAGCTGCGGAACGTCAAGGCAGGGCTGCCGGAGCCCACCATGGTGGAGAATGTCCGGGCAGAACTTGACCTGATGGCTGTTGATGTCAGCGAACACCTGATGTCCAGCCACCGGCCGCTCCTGGACCGGCTTGGGGTCACCACCGCGGACAAGCTCCTGGGGCTGCGCAACGGCACAGAGGTCCTGGTGGCCGGCGTCAGGATCGCCACCCAGACCCCGCCCATGCGCGGGGGAAGGAGGGTGGTCTTCATCAGCATCGACGACGGCACCGGGTGCGTTGACTCGGTGTTCTTCCATGAGGCCCAGGAGCACGCCGGCCCGCTGCTGTTCGGCACCAGGCTGCTGCTGATCCGGGGCACCACCCGGCGGACCGGCCCGCGCGGCATCAGCCTCAGCGCCAGCATGGCCTGGGACCTCAGCCAGGTGGACACCCTGCCGTTCCCTGAAGCCGGACAGACCGCCGTTCCTGAGAAAGTCAGGCAGCCGGGACCGCTGGACGGCATCAGCAGAAACCTGGCCATCACCGGGCTGGGAAGCTGACCCGTGCCTCCTATTCACTCATCGCCGCCGCCGCGGCGCTTTGGCTCGCCACTTCAGCAACAGATAACATTGACGAGGCTGGCTGTGGTCCCCGTACGCCACAAGCTACGAAGCCTGAACTTTGAATAGGAGACACCCGTGTCAGATGCCCAGCAGATCACCCTCATCGTCGATGGCGAAGAAATGAAGGTGACTACCGGGACCACCGGCGCGGAACTCTTCTTTGAGCGCCGCGATGTCGTCGTGGCCCGGGTCGACGGCGAACTCAAGGACCTGGACCAGCCCCTTCCCGAGGGCGCAGAGGTTGAAGGCGTCACCATCGATTCCCCCGACGGCCTCAACGTCCTGCGCCACTCCACCGCCCACGTCATGGCCCAAGCCGTGCAGCAGCTGCGTCCGGACGCCAAACTGGGCATCGGTCCCTACATCACCGACGGGTTCTACTTCGACTTTGACGTCGCCGAGCCCTTCACCCCCGAAGACCTGCGCCAGCTGGAAAAGATGATGCTCAAGATCGTCAACCAGAACCAGAAGTTCGTCCGCCGCGTCGTCTCCGAGGACGAGGCCCGCGAGGCGATGAAGGATGAGCCCTACAAGCTCGAACTGCTGGGCAAGAAGAACGACGCCGCCGACGCCGGGGAAGGCGTGAACGTCGAGGTGGGCGCCGGCGACATCACCATCTATGACAACGTGGACCGCAAGAGCGGGGACAGCGTCTGGTGCGACCTCTGCCGCGGCCCCCACCTGCCCAACACCAAGCTCATCTCCAACGCCTTCGCGCTGACCCGGTCCTCGGCCGCGTACTGGCTGGGAAACCAGAACAACCAGCAGCTGCAGCGCATCTACGGCACCGCGTGGCCCACCAAGGACGCCCTGAAGGCCTACCAGGAACGCATCGCCGAGGCCGAGCGCCGCGACCACCGGAAGCTTGGCGCCGAGCTGGACCTGTTCTCCTTCCCCGACGAGCTGGGGTCCGGGCTGCCGGTCTTCCACCCCAAGGGCGGCATCATCCGCAAGGCCATGGAGGACTACTCCCGGCAGCGCCACGTGGACGCCGGCTACGAGTTCGTCTACACCCCGCACATCACCAAGGGGCACCTCTACGAGGTATCCGGCCACCTGGACTGGTACCGGGACGGCATGTTCCCGGCGATGCACATCGACGCGGAGCACAACGAGGACGGCACGGTCCGCAAACCCGGCCAGGACTACTACCTGAAGCCGATGAACTGCCCCATGCACAACCTCATCTTCCGTTCGCGCGGCCGGTCCTACCGCGAACTGCCGCTGCGGCTGTTCGAATTCGGCTCGGTCTACCGCTACGAGAAATCCGGCGTGGTCCACGGCCTGACCCGTGTGCGTGGCATGACACAGGACGACGCCCACATCTACTGCACCCGCGAGCAGATGAAGGACGAGCTCACCACCACGCTGAACTTCGTCCTCGGCCTGCTCAAGGACTACGGCCTGGACGACTTCTACCTCGAACTGTCCACCAAGAACGAGGACAAGTTCGTCGGCGACGACGCAACCTGGGAGGAAGCCACCCGCACTCTCGCCGAAGTGGCCGAGGCGTCCGGGCTGGAACTGATCCCGGACCCGGGCGGAGCGGCGTTCTACGGACCGAAGATCTCCGTCCAGGCCAAGGACGCCCTGGGCCGCACCTGGCAGATGTCCACGATCCAGCTCGACTTCAACCTCCCTGAGCGCTTTGAACTCGAGTTCCAGGCCGCTGACGGCACCCGCCAGCGTCCCGTCATGATCCACCGGGCCCTGTTCGGATCGGTGGAACGGTTCATGGGTGTGCTCACCGAGCACTATGCAGGCGCGTTCCCGGCCTGGCTTGCCCCCGTGCAGGTGGTGGGCATCCCGGTGGCGGAGGCCTTCAACGATTACATGTTCGACGTCGTCGACAAGCTCAAGGCTGCCGGCATCCGCGCCGAGGTGGACATCTCCTCGGACCGCTTCCCGAAGAAGATCCGCACCGCGAGCAAGGACAAGATCCCGTTCGTGCTGATCGCCGGCGGTGAGGACGCCGAGGCGGGCGCTGTCTCGTTCCGTTTCCGCGACGGCAGCCAGGACAACGGCGTGCCCGTGGCCGAGGCCGTCCAGCGGATCGTGGACGCCGTCCGCAACCGGACCAGCTAGCCGCGGCGGAGGGGGCACACGTGCAGGAGAACACAGGGTCGGGCTATCCGGGCGACGCGGAGGTGACGGACGATTTTGGCCTTGCCGGCGTTCCGGATGCCTTCCAGCGGCTGTGGACTCCGCACCGCATGGCCTACATCAAGGGCGGGCAGCACCAGTTCAAGAACCAGGACGACTGCCCGTTCTGCATCGCGCCCGCGCGTACCGATGAGGAGTCGCTCATCGTGTACCGCGGCCGCACGAGCTACGTGGTGCTCAACCTGTTCCCGTACAACCCAGGCCACCTGCTGGTGTGCCCGTACCGCCATGTCCCCGACTACACGGACCTGACGGTGGAGGAAACCGCCGAATTCGCGGACCTGACGCAGACCGCGATGCGGGTGCTGCGGAAGGTGGCGAATCCCGGCGGCTTCAATCTCGGCATGAACCAGGGCGTCGTGGGCGGGGCCGGCATCGCGGGCCACCTGCACCAGCACATCGTTCCGCGCTGGGGCGGGGATGGAAACTTCTTCCCCATCATCGCGCAGACCAAGGCGATCACGCAGACGCTGGATGAAGTCCGCCAGCAGGTCGCCGACGCCTGGCCCGGGGAGACGCATGCTGAATAGGCATGCGCGCGGGTTCTTCACCGCGCTGTTTACCCCGATTGCCCGCTGGCTGTTAAAAATGGGTGTCTCGCCGGACGCCATCACCATTGTCGGAACCGCCGGCGTGGTGGTGGGTGCCCTGGTCTTCTATCCGCTGGGACAGCTGTTCTGGGGAACCGTCTTCATTACGGCGTTCATTTTTTCCGACGTCCTTGACGGCATCATGGCGCGGATGCAGAACGTCGGCGGGCGCTGGGGCAACTTCCTGGACTCCACACTGGACCGGCTGGCGGACGGTGCCCTCTTTGCCGGCGTGGCCATCTGGTTTTTCACGGGCGGCGCGGACACCGCGATAGCCATTGCCGCCGTCGTCTGCCTAGTCCTGGGCATGGTGGTCTCCTACGTCCGGGCGAAAGCCGAATCGCTGGGATTCAAGGCGAACGTGGGCATTGCCGAACGTGCCGAACGGCTGGTCTCCGTCCTGGTGGTCACCGGCCTCACCGGGATCGGCCTGCCGCCTGTCGTGCTGCTGGCCACCCTGGTGCTGCTGGCGGCGGCGAGCCTGATTACGGTGATCCAGCGTGTCCTGGCGGTACGCGTCCAGTCGCTGGAAGACTCCGAACAAAACTGATTAAGCCGCGCCGCCGCGGTAGGACTAGTATATTAGGACTGCCGGTCAATGGATCCGGTATTCCGGTGTGTGCAAAAGGGCATGTCCTTGCCGCCTGCACTGCCGGCGAAGGTCATCTAGCTACCCATAGGGGTTTTTGTGTCTACACCTGATGTAAGCAACGAAGCCGGCTCGTCCGCCAACAGCGTGACGGGCAGCAGCCGTGTGAAGCGCGGCATGGCCGAGATGCTCAAGGGCGGCGTCATCATGGACGTCGTCAACGTCGAGCAGGCCCGCATCGCCGAAGACGCCGGTGCCGTTGCCGTTATGGCTCTCGAGCGCGTCCCGGCCGACATCCGCGCCCAGGGCGGCGTGTCCCGCATGTCCGATCCGGACATGATCGACCAGATCATCGACGCCGTGTCCATCCCGGTCATGGCCAAGGCCCGGATCGGCCACTTCGTCGAAGCCCAGGTCCTGCAGTCCCTCGGCGTCGACTACATCGACGAGTCCGAGGTCCTGACCCCGGCCGACTACACCAACCACATCGACAAGTGGAACTTCACCGTTCCCTTCGTCTGCGGTGCCACCAACCTCGGTGAGGCGCTGCGCCGCATCAACGAGGGCGCGGCCATGATCCGCTCCAAGGGCGAGGCCGGCACCGGCGACGTCTCCAACGCCACCACGCACATGCGCCAGATCCGCGCCGAGATCAAGAAGCTCGCTGCCCTTCCCGAGGATGAGCTGTACGTCGCGGCCAAGGAACTGCAGGCCCCGTACGAACTGGTCAAGGAAGTTGCCGCCACCGGCAAGCTCCCCGTGGTGCTGTTCACCGCCGGCGGCATCGCCACCCCGGCCGACGCCGCGATGATGATGCAGCTCGGCGCCGACGGCGTGTTCGTCGGTTCCGGCATCTTCAAGTCCGGCAACCCGGCCCAGCGTGCCGCCGCCGTCGTGAAGGCCACCACCTTCTTCGACGACCCGGACGTCATCGCCAAGGCCTCCCGCGGCCTGGGCGAGGCCATGGTCGGCATCAACGTCGACGAGATCCCGCAGCCGCACCGCCTCGCCGAGCGCGGCTGGTAACTCGCTTCGGGGGCGCCGGTCGGCGCCATCCTCTGCGTTCCTATTCAGAACGACGACGACGGCCGGTCTCCTTTTTGGGTGACCGGCCGTCGTCGTGGTTTAACTTCACATCGGTTGCTCCGTAACTGCCGTTTTCGCCGCTCATAAGGGCATCTACGGAGCAATCGACTAAGCCCTACTCGAGGCCGCGGCGCTTGAGGAGGGGCTCCAGGGCGGCGTCGCGTCCCCGGAGGGTGCGGAACGACTCGAGCGGGTCCCGGCTGTTGCCGCGGGAGAGGAGCTCGGCACGGAAGCGGTCGCCGTTGGCCCGGGTCAGCCCGCCGTTCTCCGTGAACCAGTCCACGGTCTCGGCGTCGAGCACCTCGCTCCAGATGTAGGAGTAGTAGCCCGCCGCGTAGCCGTCGCCGGCGAAGATGTGCTGGAAGTAGCCCGTCCGGTACCGCGGGGGAATCAGGGGGTGGGCCATCCCTGCCGCAGCCAGAGCCTTGGCCTCGAACTCGGAGGCATCCTCCGGTACGCCGTCGGCTTCCAGGACATGCCAGGCCAGGTCCAGCAGCGCCGCCCCGAGGTATTCCGTGGTGGCAAACCCTTCGCCCCACAGGCGGGACTCGTTGAGCCGGTCGACGACATCCTGGGCCAGCGGCTCCCCGGTGGCGTGGTGGCGGGCGTAATTGGCGAGTACCTCCGGCCACATGATCCACATTTCATTGACCTGGGACGGGTACTCCACGAAGTCCCGCGGCACAGACGTGCCGGAGAAACGGGGGTAGGTGACGCTGGAGAACAGTCCGTGCAGGGCGTGGCCGAACTCGTGGAAGGCCGTGCGGACCTCATCGAGCGTGAGGAGCGTGGGTTCACCGGCGGGCGGCTTCGAGATGTTCAGGTTGTTGATGACCACGGGCCTGGTGCCAAGCAGCGCGGACTGGTCCACCAGCGAATTCATCCACGCGCCTCCCCGTTTGGTTTCGCGGGTGTAGTAGTCGCCCAGGAACAGCCCCAGCTCTGTTCCGTCCGCTTCCCGCACCTCCCAGATCCGGACGTCCGCGTGGTAGCCGGCGAGGTCCTTGCGCTCATGGAAGGTGATGCCGAAGAGCGAGGTCGCGGCGAAAAACACACCGTCTGTCAGTACCCGGTCCAGCTCGAAGTACGGCCTGAGGGCCTGTTCGTCCACGGTGTACCGTTCCCGCCGCACCTTGGCCGAGTAGTAGGCCCAGTCCCAGGCCTCCAGCGGGTGGCCGGCGCTCTCAGCCAGGGCGGCAGCCTCGGCATCCGCGTTCCGGACGGCGGCCGGCGCCAGCCGGTTCAGCATGGACCGGACAGCACCGAAATCCGGGGCAGTCTGCCGGTCCACCACCAGTTCCGCGTAGTTGGCGAAGCCCAGCAGGGCCGCCTTCTCGCCCCGGAGCCTGACCATGGATTTCACGAGGTCCAGCACGTCGAGATCGCCCCCGGAGCTGCCGCGGGCCACGGACGCCTCGAAGAGCCGCCGGCGCACATCCCGGTTGTCCAGTGCCGCCAGCGCGGGCTGGTTGCTTGGCTGGATGAGCGTCAGCAGGAACTTGCCGTCGTGCCCGGCCACGCGCGCTGCCTCCGCGGCACTGGCGATCTCGTCGTCGGGAAGGCCTGCGAGCTCGTCGGCGCTGTCCAGTAGCAGGGCTGCGGACTTCATCCCTTCCTTGACGCGCTGCCCGAACTCCGTGCCCAGCCGGGACAGCTCGGCGTTCAGGGACCTGAGCCGGTCCTGTCCGGCGTCGTCCAGCTGAATGCCGGACTGGCGGAACTCCTTGAGGTACTCCTCCACCAGTCTGGCCGGCTCGGCGTCCAGTCCCGCGGTGTCCACGGCGGCGAACCGCTCGTAGAGGGCCCGGTTGAGGTACACCGCATCCTGGTGAGCGGCAAAGCGGGGCGACAGCTCAGTCTCCAGTTTCCTGATGGCCTCGGAGGCGTCGGACGAGACCAGCGTGAAGAAGGACGCCGCAGCACGGTCCAGCAACCGGCCGGACCGTTCCATGGCCAGCGCCGTGTTGTCGAAACTGGCCGGTTCAGGGTTGTCCACGATGGCCTGGATTTCCGCCAGGTGTTCGGCGAGCCCGGCGTCAACCGCCTCGGCGTAGTGGGCGTCGTCGATGTCGGCAAACGGCGGCAGTCCGAACGGCAGGGTGCTGGGGGACAGGAGGGGATTGGTCATGAAGCAACCCTTTCATGCAGGCCTGCGGTGCACAACGATTTTTGCCGGGCTTCTGCGCGCCGGTTGCCCGCCGCCGGGGTGCCCCGGACGTACGCTGAGGACATGGGGAAAAAGAACGTTCGTGTCCGTGCGGTCCAGGCGGCCGCGGCCGCGCTGCTGATGGCGGCGCTGGCATCGTGCGGCGTTGTCGCCGACCAAGCTACTGCGCCTCCACCACCCCCCTCAACACCCCAGGCGGCGGCCCCCACCCCGAGTGCGACACCCACCCCGACTCCGGGTTCCGGCCCTGCGTGCAAGGCGGTCCGGTGCACGTCCGTCCTGGTCACCGGGGACATGCTGGTCCACACCCAGTTATGGCAACAGGCCCACGAGGACGCGGTGGCCGGCGGAGTGAAGGGGCTCGACTTTGGTCCGCTGCTGGAAGGCCAGCGGCGCTACATCGAACAGAGTGACGTCGCCGTCTGCCACCAGGAAACGCCCGTGGCTCTGCCCGGCGGCCCGTTTTCCGCCTACCCGTCCTTCAACGTGCCGCCGCAGATCGCCGCTGCCGCCAAAGCCGTCGGCTACCGGGCCTGCACCACGGCCAGCAACCACACCATCGACCAGGGCACCGAGGGTCTGACGAGGACGCTGGATGTACTGGACGCCGCAGGTCTGGAACACACCGGTTCCTACCGGACGCAGGCTGAGTCCCGGGGCATTCTCATTCTGCAGACGGAAGCCGCCCGGATCGCCGTCATCACCGGCACCTATGGCCTCAACGGCCAGGTCCCGGAGCAGCCGTGGCAGGTGGATATGCTCGACGCGCCGGCCATGGTCGCAAAGGCCAAAGAGGCCAGGAGCCAGGGCGCGGACATCGTCCTGGCCGCCATGCACGCGGGGGATGAGTACGCCAGCGCCCCCAACGCCCAGCAGCTGGAAGTGGCGCACGCACTGGCTGACAGCGGCCAGTTCACCATGATCTACGGGCACCACACGCACTCGGTGCTCCCGATCGAAAAGTACAAGGGAACCTGGATTGCCTACGGGCTGGGCAACGGGGTGACGGAACTGTCGCCGACGTACGTCGTCAACAACGAGGGCCTGCTGCTGAGGGCACAGTTCAGCCAGGACAGTGCCGGAAGGTGGACCGCATCCGACGTCGCCTGGGCACCGTCGGTTATCGTCAGCGCACCCTACCGCTGGTGCTCCGTGGCCAGTGACGCCCCGCAGGGCGTCTGCTCCACTCCCGCGGCTGACGCCGAAACGCGGCTGCGGACCAGGCAGGTGGTGGAGTCCATGGGCGCGGCGCAGGCCGGAGCCCATGAGTTGCTGGTTACCAAAGATCCTGACAGCAAGGGCCCCTGATACCAAGGCCCTTGATACCAGGGACCCTGACCAGCCGCCTGGTTGCTAGCGGGGGCGGCGGGCCGCGTGCTCGCGGGCGAGGACGGCGTAGCGGTCATCCGGTTCGCCGGGAGTGAAGGTTCCGTACTTGCGTTCGACGGCGGTCCGGATCAGAAAGTCGGCGAGAGCCGGGTTCTTGGGCAGCAGGGAACCGTGCAGGTAGCTGGCCACGATGTTGCGGTACCGTGCGCCCTCGTGGCCGTCGCTGCTGTTGTTGCCCGTTCCCTTCGCCACCGTCCCCAGGGGTTCGACGCCGGGTCCCAGGGTGGTCTGGCCGCTGTGGTTTTCGTAGCCCAGCACCTCCCCGAACTCTGCGGTGGTGACCTTGACGTTGCCGATCAGCCGCTCATCCGTGCCGTGGGTTTCAATGTCCAGGACTCCGATGCCGGGAATGACCGGGCCTGAGCGGGTTTTGAAAAAGCGGCCGAAAAGCTGGTAGAGGCCGCAGATGAGGAGCATGGGCGTGCCGTCCTCGGCCATCCCCTTGAGGAGCCCGGCCCGGGATTGCAGGTCGTCCTGGATGACCAGCTGCCCGCTGTCCTGGCCGCCGCCGCCAAGGATGATGTCCACGTTGTCCGGGAACTCGTCGCCCACGTTGTACTCGAGCAGTTCCGGCGTGTATCCGTGCCATTTCAGCCGCTGCTGCAGCACCAGCGCATTGCCCCAGTCACCGTAGATGTTCATGTCACGCGGATAGAGCTGCAGGACCCGGATGGTGCCCTTGGACGCGTGCGTTCCGGCCGAATCGGGGGTCAAGAGACCACCTCCACTGTGGTGATTTTGGACAGCTCACGGCGGATGGCGAGCATTGAGGTGTAGGTGCAGAAGACGCGCTTCGGCTTGCCCTTCCCCTTGCGGATGAAGTCGGCCAGCGCGGCCGGGATGTCGGTGTTCACGTCTCCGATCTGCACTTCGTCGTACTGCAGGCGCAGCGCCATGTCGTACGCCCGGGAACCGGTGACCTGGTCGACGCCATCCGCCCGCAGGGTGTCGAAGTCCACGTCCCACAGCCAGGACATGTCACGGCCGTCGGCGTAGTTGTCGTTGATGGCGATCATGGTGGCGTAGCCGCCGGAGGGGAACGACTTCAGGCCCAGCCGGAAGCCGCTCGGGTTCTTGACCAGGACCAGGTCCAGCGGGAGCCCGTCCACGGTGAGGCTCTCGCCGCGTCCGAAGGCCGGTGCCACCTCGGACAGGGCCTTCAGCAGGGTTTCATGATCCGGCGTGGCGGCGCCGCCGCCGCAGATGCTGCGGGCGAGGGCCAGCGCGGCAGCGGCGTTGAAGATGTTGTAGACGCCGCGGAGCTTCATCCCGGTGGTGACAGTGACGCCGTCGTACTCAAAATCCGCGTCATCGGCGCCCACGCGGCGGAGGACGACGTCACCCTGCGGGCGTTCCGGCACCGCAGGTGCCGGGCTGCCCGGCCCGGCGCGCAGCTCGTCGTCGCTGGGGAAGGTGCCCAGCAGGGAATCGTCGAGCCCAAAATAGCGGACCTCGGGGCCGTGCAGGGTATCGGCGATCCGTGCCACCCGCGGGTCCTCACGGTTCAGGACCACGGTCCCGGTCGTCTTCGCGGCGATGTGCTGGAGGAGCTGGGCGGTCTTGTCGATTTCCCCGAAGCGGTCCAGCTGGTCACGGAGCACGTTCAGCAGGAGGCTGTAGCGCGGAGGCACGCGGTTGACGAAGTGCACGGCGTGGGCCTCGTCCAGCTCCAGCACGGCGATATCGGCGTCGAGCCGTCCCCGCCAGTCGACGTCGCCGAGCAGGGCGGCGGCCACACCCCGGGTGAAGTTGCTTCCCGTCCGGTTCGTGAACACTTTCAAACCCTGGCTTTCCAGCAGCTCCACCACCATCTTGGTGGTGGTGGTCTTGCCGTTGGTGCCGCTGACGACGGCCACGCCGTGGGGAAGGGTGGACAGGGTCCGCTGCATGAAGCCGGGATCGATTTTTTCGACCACCAAACCGGGGAATGCAGAGCCTCCGCCCCTGAGCCGGGAAACCCGGCGGACGAACTTGCCGAGCGGAACGCTGAGGGAAAACATGCTCTGTAATATATCCCAGCAGCGGCATGCAATGCGGCGGGCGGCAGCTGGCGGGGACGGCGGTACACGCCCGGGACACTATGCTGTTTAGATGACCAATTCCCTTTCCAGCGCCCTTCCGCGCCCGGCCGACGTGCCCGAAAAACCCGGGGCTGGCCTGCGCATCGGTGTTCTGGCGCTCCAGGGCGACTTCCGTGAGCACCTGCGCGCGGTGGAGACCGCCGGCGCCGCCGGGGTGGGTGTCCGCCGCCCCGCGGAGCTCGACGGACTCGACGGGCTCATCATTCCCGGCGGCGAGTCAACGGCCATCGACAAGCTGGCCCGCGCCTTCGACCTCGCCGAACCGCTGCGGCAGCGCATCGCCGAAGGCCTGCCGGTGTACGGCTCCTGCGCGGGCATGATCCTGCTGGCGCACGACATCGCCGACCCCGCCGCCGACCTCGCGGGCAATCCCCAGCAGACGTTCGGCGGCCTGGATATCACTGTGCGCCGCAACGCCTTCGGCCGGCAGCGCGAGTCTTTCGAAACCGACCTCGACTTCAAGGGCCTGGAATTCAGCGCCACCGAACAGGGCGTGGCGCCGGTTCACGCGGTGTTCATCCGGGGCCCCTGGGTGGAACGCGTGGGACCCGGCGTTGAGGTTCTGGCCCAGGTGGAACCCGCCGACCCGGAGCACGCCTCCCACGCGGCCGACCTGCAGGGGACGGCTAGAATTGTTGCAGTGCGTTCAGGCCAGCTGCTGGCCACCTCCTTCCATCCGGAAGTGACGGGCGAGAAGCGCGTGCATGAACTTTTTATCCGCATGATCAGAGGAGAAGCGTAAAGCATGTCAGGCCACTCCAAATGGGCAACGACCAAGCACAAGAAAGCCGTCATCGACGCCCGCCGTGCAAAGTCGTTTGCCAAGCTGATCAAGAACATTGAAGTCGCGGCGCGCATGGGCGGTCCCGACCTCTCCGGCAACCCCGGACTCGAACTTGCGGTCACGAAGGCCAAGAAGACGTCTGTTCCCAACGACAACATCGACCGCGCTATCAAGCGCGGTGCCGGGCTCACCGGTGAAGTCGTTGACTACACGGAGATCATGTACGAATGCCGCGGGCCGCAGGGCTCCGCGCTGCTGATCGAGTGCCTTACCGACAACAAGAACCGCGCGGCATCCGAAGTCCGGCTGGCCATCTCCCGCAACGGCGGCACCATCGCCGACCCCGGCTCCGTCAGCTACCTGTTCACCCGCAAGGGCGTTGTGACGCTGCCCAAGAACGACCTCACCGAGGACGACGTCCTGATGGCGGTGCTGGATGCCGGTGCCGAAGAGGTCAAGGACAACGGGGACACCTTCGAGATCCACTCGGAGCCGAAGGACCTGCAGGCCGTCCGCGACGCGCTTAAGGAAGCCGAGATCGAATATGACACCGACGAGGCCGAGTTCGTGCCCTCCATGGAGGTGCCGCTGGATCTGGACGCCGCCAAGAAGTTCATGAAGCTCGTGGACGCCCTTGAGGACCTCGACGACGTCCAGAACGTCTACAGCAACGCTGACCTCAGCGACGAAGTTCAGGCAGCCCTGGAAGCCGAGTGATTTCCCGCGTAGCGTACCGGGGCGGTTGCACGTGACGCTGCGCGTACTGGGCATCGACCCCGGACTGACCCGCTGCGGCATCGGCGTAGTCGACGTCGAAAAGAACCGCCGAGCCACAATGGTGGCAGTCGGCGTAGTGGGCACCTCCCCGGAGGAGACGCTCGACCAGCGGCTGCTGGTGATCGCCCTCGCCGTCGACGACTGGCTCGACCGCTATGAGCCGGACGTGCTGGCGGTGGAACGGGTGTTCTCGCAGATGAACGTCAGCACGGTCATGGGCGTGGCGCAGGCCTCCGGCGTCGTCATCGCCGCCGCTGCCCGGCGCGGCATACCGGTGGCGCTGCACACGCCGTCGGAGGTGAAGGCGGCCGTGACCGGCAGCGGCTCCTCGAACAAGGACGCGGTCACCAAGCTCGTCACCAAGATTCTCAGGCTGGACGCCCCGCCGCGGCCCGCGGACGCGGCGGATGCCCTGGCCCTTGCCATTACGCACGCCTGGCGGGCCGGCAGCGGTGCCTCGATAGCGGGCAGCAGTGCTGGCGCGACCCGCGGTTCAGGCAACCAGTCGCTGACGCCCGCGCAGCGCGCCTGGGCCGAGGCGGAGGCCAAGGCGCGCCGTGCACGCTGAATGTCGCAGGCCCTTGCTAGGGTATTCGTAGATATGTTCGGATAGTCGGTTTTTGCCGGCGCAACTTCAGGAGCCCCGGCCTTGATCAGTTTTCTCCGCGGAACCGTGGCGCACGTCGGACTGTCCACCGCTGTTATCGACCTCAACGGTGCCGGCATGAGCGTCCAGGCCACTCCCCAGACGCTCAGCAAGCTGCGGACCGGCGAGGAGGGGAAGCTGTTCACGTCCCTGATCGTCCGGGAGGACTCCCTGACCCTGTTCGGTTTCGCGAACGACGACGAGCGGGAAGTTTTCGACGTTCTGCTCAGTGTCAGCGGTGTGGGCCCGCGGCTCGCCCTGGCCGTCCTCGCCGTGCACGATCCCGAGGCAATCCGCGTGGCGGCGCACACCGGCGACAGCAAAACTTTCACCACGGTGCCGGGCATCGGCCCGAAGGTGGCCGGCCGCATCGTCCTCGAACTCGCCGGAAAGCTGGTTCCGCACGGCACGGCAACTCCGGCCGGAGCGCCGGCGGTTTCCGCTGAGGAGCTCTGGAAGCCGCAGGTGGTTGCTGCCATGACCAGCCTGGGCTGGTCGGAGAAGGACGCCACGGGCAGCATCGACAAGGCCCTGGCGGACGCCCCCGAGCTCGCAGGCGAAGGCAATGTTGCCGAGATCCTGCGCACCACACTGCGCTGGCTCGGCCAGGACGGCGCCCGGGCGGGCAACAGGGTAGGCAGCCGTGGCTGAACCGTCCCTGGTCGCCGGGGGAGAAGAGCCGGAGGAGCGGGCCATTGAGGCGGCGCTCCGGCCCAAGAATCTCGACGACTTCGTCGGCCAGCACAGGGTCCGCAAGCAGCTTTCCCTGGTGCTGAAGGCATCCCGGATGCGCGGCCGCAGCGCAGACCATGTGCTCTTTTCCGGCCCTCCGGGACTGGGCAAGACCACCCTCGCCATGATTGTCGCCTCGGAGATGAACGCTCCGCTGCGGATCAGCAGCGGCCCGGCCATCCAGCACGCCGGTGACCTGGCTGCCATCCTTTCCTCGCTCTCCGAGGGGGAAGTCCTGTTCCTCGACGAAATCCACCGCATGTCCCGCCCGGCGGAGGAAATGCTCTACATGGCCATGGAGGATTTCCGTGTGGATATCGTGGTGGGCAAAGGCGCCGGCGCCACGGCCATTCCGCTGGAGCTGCCGCCCTTCACGCTGGTGGGCGCCACCACGCGCGCCGGGCTCCTGCCGGGTCCGCTCCGGGACCGCTTCGGGTTTACCGGCCACCTGGAGTTTTATTCGGTGGAGGAGCTTGAGCTCGTGCTGCGTCGGTCTGCCGGCCTCCTCGACCTGAAGGTGAACTCCGCCGGATTCACGGAAATCGCCGGCCGCTCCCGCGGAACCCCCCGTATTGCCAACCGGCTGCTGCGGCGGGTCCGGGACTGGGCCCTGGTCCATGGCATCGAACAGATTGATGCCCGCTCGGCCTCCGCCGCACTGGACATGTATGAAGTGGACAAGCGGGGGCTGGACCGGCTGGACCGTTCCGTGCTGGAAGCCCTGATCACCAAGTTCGGCGGCGGCCCGGTGGGCCTGTCCACCCTGGCCATCGCCGTGGGGGAGGAGCCGGAGACCGTGGAGACGGTCGCCGAGCCGTACCTGGTCCGGGAAGGGCTGCTGGGCAGGACGCCGCGTGGCCGGATTGCCATGGCCCCGGCCTGGACCCACCTTGGACTGGCAGTGCCGGCAGGGGTGTTCGGGCAGGAAACCCTGGATCTTTTCGGAGCCGAACCCGGTGATGAGGAATCGTCATCTGAATGGGTTTCCAGCAACCAATAGGAGCGCCCTCCCAGCTTTTCCCTCTAGACTGGAAAGACGCTCGGCACGTCCGGGCTTTGTTTCCGTGTCCCGCTCCGGCGGGCCGCCCGCGGCCGGTTCCCCCGCGTCCGGGCGGGCAGCCCGGTACAAAGCGGACGTCGCTGTCAACCAGCTACGTAAGTACAGAACGGAACTCACTTGCTCGCAGTATTTAGTGTCCAGGCCCAGGCCCAGCCGCAGGCCGGCGGCGGCATCGACATCATGACCATTCTGCTGTTCGTCATGCTCGGCGTGTTCATCTTCATGATGTTCCGCCGCAACAAGAAGACCCAGCAGCAGCAGGCGCAGCTGCAGTCGCAGTTCGCTCCCGGCATCGAGGTCATGACCAGCTTCGGACTGTTCGGCCGCATCGTGTCCATCGATGAGGCGGAGAACAAGGTTGTCCTGGAATTGTCGCCCGGCCACCTTGCCACCGTCCACCGCCAGGCCGTGACCAAGATCGTTGAACCCGCCGCCGAAGCCCACGCCGTTCCCGACGACGCGTCGGCGCTGACGGCCGGCGACTCGCTGGCCCCTGAGGACAAGCTGCCCACCGAGCACAAGACGGGCACGTCCACCGAGACTCCGGATGAAACCCTCAAGCGCCTCAACGACGAGGGCAAGAAGGACATCTAGTCCGCCGCTTCCGCGCTGTACAGCTGCTTCCGCACAGTACAGCTGTCTACGGCTGCGGAGCCGCCGGATGCGACATTCTCGCCCCGGCGGCCCTCCGCAATTAATAGAAAGATAGGCAATGGCACGAACTGGCCGCAATAAACCATCCCTTCGGGTGCTGGTCTGGCTTGGCGTAATCCTGGCTGCCATGACTGCCGTCCTTGCGGGCGGCACAATGTCCGGGGTGGCCAGCTGGAGCCCGAAGCTTGCCCTGGACCTGGAGGGCGGCACGCAGATGATCCTGGCGCCCAAGGTTGAGGGTGGCTCGGATATCAACGAGGAGCAGCTCAACCAGGCGGTGGCGATCATCCGCCAGCGTGTGGACGGCTCCGGTGTCGCTGAGGCTGAGATCAGCACCCAGTCCGGCCGCAACGTGGTGGTGAGCCTGCCGGGAACTCCGTCTTCGGAGACCCGCGCCCTCATCCAGGCATCCGCGGACATGAACTTCCGGCCCGTCCTCGTCGCGGGCGCAGGTGCACCGGTACCTGCCGACCAGCGGACACCCGCTGCCCAACTGCCGAAGCCGACCGCCAAGCCCACGAACGCCAGCGATTCGAACTGGATCACTGCGGACGTCCAGAAGCAGTTCGAAGCCCTTGACTGTGACAACCCGGCCCAGGACAAGCAGGAACGTTCCGACCCCGCCAAGCCGCTGGTCACCTGCGAGCCTGCCACTGACCAGACACCCGCGATCAAGTACATCCTTGGCCCGGTGGAGGTCAAGGGCGTGGACATCCAGGGCTCCACCTTCCAGCTGCAGCAGGGCGCGCAGGGTGCCGTCACCAACGACTGGGCTGTGAACATCCAGTTCAACGCCGAGGGCACGGCCAAGTTCAAGACGGTCACCGAACGCCTCAACCAGTTCTACGTCGCCGCGGGGGGTGAGAGCGGTTCCGACCCCAAGTCCCAGTTCGCCATCGTCCTGGATGACCAGGTGATTTCCGCTCCGCGGACCCAGGCTGTTATCACCGACGGCCGTCCCCAGATCACTGGCGGCTTTACCGAGCAGTCAGCCAAGGTCCTGTCCGACCAGTTGCGGTTCGGTGCCCTGCCCATCAGCTTCGACATCCAGAGCGAGCAGCAGATTTCGGCCACCCTCGGCGGTGAGCAGCTCCGGATGGGCCTGCTGGCCGGCATGATCGGCCTGCTGCTCGTGGTTGTCTACTCCCTGTTCCAATACCGGGCGCTAGGCTTCGTCACCATCGCGTCGCTGGTGGTGGCGGGTGCTCTCACCTACCTTGCCATTGCCATCCTCGGCTGGACCGAGAACTACCGGCTGTCCCTCGCCGGTGTGGCCGGCATTATCGTGGCCATCGGCCAGACCGCGGACTCGTTCATCGTCTACTTCGAACGAATCCGTGACGAGCTCCGCGAAGGCCGCGGCCTGGTATCCGCGGTGGAGAACGGCTGGAAGCGCGCAAAACGGACCGTCCTGGCATCCAAGGCGGTTAACCTTCTCGCCGCCCTCGTGCTCTACTTCGTGGCCGTCGGCAACGTGCGTGGCTTTGCCTTCACGCTCGGCCTCACCGCCATCGCCGACCTCATCGTCGTGTTCATGTTCACTCACCCGACCCTGCAGCAGTTGGCCAGGACCCGGTTCTTCGGCGAGGGGCACAGGTTCTCCGGTCTTGACCCCGAGCGCCTCGGCGCGGTGCCGCTCTACCGCGGCGCCGGCAGGCTCCGCAGCCCCGAGGACAAGCCGTCCGTGGTGCGCGCCAAGAACACCGGCGCCGCTGCTGAGGCTGAGCGCCGGATGACCATCGCTGAACGCCGCCGCGCGGAGCAGCAGGAGCAGCTCGCCGGTTCCTCCAAGGGCCCGGCCAAGGAGGGCAAGTAATGTCCAATTTCGCGAAATTCGGTAACGAGCTTTACACGGGCAAGCGTTCCTACGACTTCGTCGGAACCAAGAAAATCTGGTTCCTCGTGGCCGCCGTCGCGGTTGCCCTGTCCATCCTGATTCCGGCCGTCAAGGGCGGGTTCAACCTGGGCATCGAGTTCCGCGGCGGCTCCGAGTTCACCGTGTCCAACGTCAAGACCACCGAAGCCGCTTTGGGCGAGAAGGCGGTCCACGACGTCGTTCCCGGCAGCGTGCCCCGCGTCGCCAACGTCGCCGGCACCACCATGCGGATCCAGACGGACAAGCTCAGCGACGACGAGACCCTCAAGATCAAGGAGGGCCTGACCAAGGCTTACGGCGTGACCGACAACGAGGTCACCTCAACCTTCGTGGGTCCGACGTGGGGTGCTGACGTCACCAAGCAGGCCCTGATAGGCCTCGTGGTCTTCGTGGCACTTGCGACGGTCCTGATGGCACTGTACTTCCGGACCTGGAAGATGTCGCTGTCGGCCATCATCGGCATGCTTGTCACTATGTTCATCACCGCCGGCGTCTACGCCCTCAGCGATTTCGAGGTCACACCGTCGGCGATCATCGGCTTCCTGACGGTGCTCAGCTATTCGCTGTATGACACCGTGGTGGTGTTCGACAAGATCCGTGAAAACACGGCCGACATCGACTCCTCCACGCGCCGCACCTTCGGCGAGGAAGTCAACCTGGCAGTCAACCAGACCCTGGTCCGGTCCATCAACACCATGATGGTTGCCATCCTTCCGGTCGGTGCCATCCTGTTCATCGGGGCCGGCCTGCTGGGCGCCGGAACGCTGCGCGACCTTTCGCTGGCCCTGTTCGTCGGGATCCTGATCGGCACCGCGGCGACGATCTTCATCGCTGCGCCGATGTATGCCTGGCTGCGCCAGGGAGAGGCGCCGCTGGTCAAGCAGGCCCAGCGCGTCAAGCAGCGCCGCACGGACGCCGCCGCCAAGGCTGACGCCGCAGAGCCGGCAAAAGCCTAGGCACCTGCACCCGGACCGGATGCCGTCACGCGACGGCATCCGGTCTTGCTTTAACCGCAATGTGCCTGTCCGGGCCGGGCCACCCGGGTTCGGCCACCTCCAGGTGATGGACGCGGTTATCGGTCGGGTACGCAGCGGGAATACACTGGGATAATTAAACGGGTCGTGAGGGGTACTTCATTGGAAGAACGTTCGACGTCGGCGCCAACGGCGGCCGGAGGCAACGGTCCGGGCCAGGGACAGCAGACTGGCCTGGTGGCTGGCGGACGCCCGGGGCCGGGCGTGCCCGTGGACAGTTCCGGCGTCCGGCCCACGTTCCCGGGCCGGCGTGAGCGCACCAGGTCCCGCCTTGCACGGCTGACGGGCCGGAGCACCGCGACCTACTCGCCCATCCTGGAACCGCTCCTGCGGACCGTCCGGGCGAACAACCCGAAGGAAGACTTCGACCTCATCCAGCGGGCCTTCGTGGTCGCGGAGCAAAGCCACCGCGGCCAGAAACGCAAGAGCGGTGACCCTTACATCACGCATCCGGTCGCCGTAGCCACTATCCTCGCCGAGCTGGGACTCAGTGGTACCACGCTGGCGGCGGCGCTGCTCCATGACACTGTCGAGGATACGCCCTACACGCTCGAGGACCTCCGGGCCGATTTCGGTTCCGAGGTGGCCATGCTGGTTGACGGCGTCACCAAGCTGGACAAGGTCAGCTTCGGCGAGGCCGCCCAGTCCGAGACCGTCCGCAAGATGGTTGTGGCCATGGCCAAGGACATCCGCGTCCTGATGATCAAACTCGCCGACCGGCTGCACAATGCCCGCACGTGGCGGTTCGTCTCCGCTGAATCGTCCGCCCGCAAAGCCCGGGAAACGCTGGAAATCTTTGCGCCGCTGGCGCACCGGCTCGGCATGAACACCATCAAGTGGGAGCTCGAGGACCTGTCCTTCGCGGCGCTCTACCCGAAGGTGTACGAGGAAATTGTGCGGATGGTGGGCGACCGGACCCCGGAGCGCGAGAAGAGCCTCAGCGTGATCCGCAACCAGATCGCGGACGACCTGCGCACGGCACGGATCAAGGCCACGATCACCGGCCGGCCCAAGCACTATTACTCGATTTACCAAAAGATGATCGTCCGGGACAAAGACTTCGACGACATCAATGACCTCATGGGCGTCCGGGTCCTGGTGGACTCGGTCCGCGACTGTTACGCGGCCCTGGGCACCCTGCATTCGCGCTGGAACCCGCTGCCGGGCCGGTTCAAGGACTACATCGCGATGCCAAAGTTCAACATGTACCAGTCGCTTCACACGACGGTCATCGGCCCCGGCGGCAAGCCGGTTGAAATCCAGATCCGGACGCACGAGATGCACCGGCGCGCCGAGTACGGTGTGGCAGCGCACTGGAAGTACAAGGACCAGCCGAACCGGACCGCCACCGGGCCGGGGAGCCCACGCGACGGAGACATGGGCTGGCTCCGTTCCCTCGTGGACTGGCAGCAGGAGACGTCCGATCCCGGCGAATTCCTGGACTCGCTCCGGTTTGAGATCAACGCGCGCGAGGTGTTCGTTTTCACCCCCAAGGGCGAGGTCATGGCGCTGCCCGCCGGCTCGACGCCGGTGGACTTCGCCTATGCGGTGCACACCGAGGTGGGCCACCGCACCATCGGGGCCCGGGTCAACGGCAAGCTCGTCCCGCTCAACAGCGAGCTCAACCATGGCGACTGGGTGGAGATCTTCACCTCGAAGGCCGAAGGGGCCGGCCCCAGCCAGGACTGGCAGCACTTCGTCAAGAGCGCCCGGGCACGGAACAAGATCCGGCAGTGGTTCAGCAAGGAACGCCGCGAAGAGGCGATCGACCGCGGCAAGGAGCTGCTGACCCGCGCCATGCGGAAGCAGAACCTTCCGCTGCAGCGCCTGATGACGCACGATGCACTGGCCGCCGTGGCCGAGGACTTCAAGTACGTGGACATTGCCGGCCTGTATGCCGGCGTGGGCGACGGCCACACCTCCGCACAGTCCGTCATGGAGAAGCTCGTCGAGAGCCTCGGCGGCAACGAAACGCCCGACGACGACCTCACCGAAGTCAGCATCCCCACCCAGGTCAGCAAGGCCCGGTTCTCCGATTCCGGCGTGGTGGTCCGCGGTGTGGGCGACGTATGGGTGAAGCTGGCCCGCTGCTGCACCCCCGTGCCGCCGGACCCGATCCTCGGCTTCGTGACGCGCGGGTCGGGTGTGTCGGTGCACCGGACGGACTGCACCAACGTTGCCGGGCTGAAGGACCAGCCGGACCGGATTGTCGACGTCGACTGGGCGCCCACGCAGTCCAGCGTGTTCCTCGTGGAGATCCAGGTGGAGGCGCTGGACCGGAAGTCGCTCCTCTCCGACGTGACGCGCGTGCTCTCCGACAACCACGTGAACATCCTGGCCGCCAGCGTCCACACGTCCACGGACCGTGTGGCGATCTCAAAGTTTGCCTTCGAGATGGGGGACCCCAAGTACCTCAGCCACGTGCTCAGTGCCGTGCGGAGGATTGACGGGGTGTTCGACGTCTACCGGACCACCGGCAACCGCCGGAGAGGCTAACTGCGAGAGTTTCTCCAGCGCCGCATTCTTGTGCGGCAGCCGGGGCATCGCCTCCACCGCAAGAACCAGGAGCCGGAGCCTGACATCGAGTTCTGGCTTCGCCAGGAGCAGCCGCAACGCGGGAACAGCCCTCTCGGCATCCACATGCAGTGCGATGTCCAGCGCCGTGCGGAGCGGGCTCGAGACCATCAGGCCGCCCAGGCTCACGACGTCGAACGGGCCGAGCCGGACCTCGTGGAGGGTGCAGCCCCGGGTGGAGCGAAGGCTGGAGATCCGGCGTTTGGCGTCCACCAGCAGGGCCAGCCGGTCCGGTTCCCGGGCGCAGCCATAAATCCAGGCAGCCGTCATCCGGCCCGCCACCACCCGCCGTCGTACGGGTGCAGGCACCCCGTACGCGGCGGCACGTGCCCGCAGCTGCGGGGAAGCCGCAGTCCCGGGAAGGGTGTAGCCGTGCTGGTAGAGCTGCGTCAGCACGCCGTCGGCCGCCATCGACTGAAGTTCCGGCCAGGTGAACGGCAGCCCCGGCGAATAGAGCTCCAGCAGCTGTGCGGGGGAGTCCGCGGGCGGGGAATCGCCCCGCGACTGTGGCACGGGTGCCCGAGTCACAGGCGCCGGCGAAACAGGGGGCCGGGAAACCGGTGCCTGGGAAGAAGGAGGATGGGAGAACGGTGCCATTCCGTCATCCTGCCCGGAAACGTACCAACGGGTAAGGCCCCGCCCCGGCTATGTGGATAACCGGAACGGGACCTTTCCTGGTGGTGTTTAGGAGAGCTCGTGCTGCTTAGGAGAGCTCGCTCGCCGAACGCTGGATCTGGTCCAGCCACGCCTGGCGGGCTTCCAGGGCTTCCTTCGCGGCCTTGATCTTGCGCTGGTCGCCGGCCTTCTCTGCCTCAGCCAGGTCATCCTTCAGCCCGGCGATGGCGGATTCGAGCTGGCTCAGGGCGCTGTTGGTGCGGGCCTTGGTCTCCGGGTTGGAGCGCTGCCACTTCTCGTCCTCAGCCTGGCGGACCGCGTCCTCGATGCGGCGCAGCCCGGCCTCAATCCGGCCCATGTCCGCGCGCGGAACCTTGCCTGCCTCTTCCCAGCGGTCGTGGATGGACTGCAGGGCCTTCTTGGCGGCGGCGATGTCCTTGACCGGAAGTATGCCCGAAGCCTCCTCGAGGAGCGCCTCCTTGACCTTGAGGTTGGCGGCGTACTCCTGGTCGATTTCATCGTTGGCGGCCTGGCGGGAGCTGAAGAAGACGTCCTGGGCGGCGCGGAACCGGGCCCACAGGGCGTCGTCATCCTTGCGGCTGGCGCGCGGCGATGCCTTCCATTCGTCCATCAGCCGGCGGTATTCCCCGGCGGCGAAGCCCCAGTCCGTCGACGTGGACAGTGCCTCAGCCTCGGCGATCAGCTTCTCCTTGGCAGCCTTTGCCGCCGAGTTGTTGCTGTCCAGCTGGGAGAAGTAGGCGCGGCGGTGCCGGTCGAAGACGGTCCGGGCTGCACGGAAACGCTTCCACAGGGCGTCCTCGTTGCTGCGGCCCAGCCGTACGCCGCTCTTCTGCGCCGCCTTCCAGCTTTCAAACAGCTCGTTCATGCGTGCGCTGGACGTCTTCCACTGAACCTGGGCCGGATCGGTTCCGGAGATCGCCTCGGCCTCGGCCACGATGGACTCGCGGGCAGCCAGTTCGGCGGCGCGGACGGCGTCATGCTGGGCCTTCTCCGCCTTCTCAAGCTCCGTGATCTGCGTGGACAGCGTGTCCAGCCGGCCCTCGGCGGAACGGATGTCGCCCACCATGTTCCGCTCGGCGAGCTGCTCGCGCAGGTGCGTCACGGTCTTCTGCATGTCAGTGGTGGGGGCCTTCGAGGCCACGCGCTGTTCCAGCAGCACAATCTGGGCGACGACGTCGTCGTACTTCCGCGCGAAGTAGGCCAGGGCCTCGTCGTTGCTAACGTCCGGGTACTGCCCGACAGGGTGTTCTTCGCCGTCGATGGTCAGGAAGACGTGCCCGTCGCCCTCAACGCGGCCCCAGCGGGCGGCTTCGGCCAGCGAGGTGGCGGGGGGAGCCTGCACCGGCGTCACGGTGGCAGCGGGGCCGGCCTTGGGCCGGGCGGCAAACGCCGCGGGCGTGGGCGCGGGCCGGGGTGCCGGCGTCGGACGCGGTGACGGTGCTGGCTTTTCCTGCGCAGCCTCCGGCTCGGCAGCCGGCTCGGGGCTGGGTGCCGGCTTTTCCTGCCCAGCCTGGGCCTCGACAGCCTGTTCGGGCTGTGCCGCGTCCGCTGGCTCGGCAGCCTGCGCAGGCTGTGCCGCTTCCACGGACTGTGCTGCATCCACAGATTCGGGATCCACAGATTCGGGGGAAGCCTGGACCTCGGTCACTTCGGCTGCTGTTTCGTCGGATTTCTGACTGTCTGTCACCGCTAAAAGTCTTTCGCTTGGAGGAAAATACTCGTTCATAAGCTGCCCGTGGCCGCTGGCGCCGCAGGCTTCCTACTTCAGAGAAAATGAGTCTATCGTGACTGCTTCCGCAGGTGCGCCGTCTGTGCCACTTTCGACCGTCTTAAGACCGGCAGCCGCAATCTTCGTTACGACGTCCAGGCCCGAGGTCACCTTGCCCACGATGGTGTAGCCGCCGGCGGAGTCGGCCGGGATGACGGTGTCCTTGTAGACGATGAAGAACTGCGTGCCGTTGCCGTAGGCGTTGTTGCCCGTGCGGGCCACGGCAATGGTGCCTGCCGGGTACTTGTTGTCCGCCGGCGTGTTCTCCAACGGTCCCCACGTGTAGTTGGGGTCGCCCTGGCCGTCGCCGGTCTTGGAACCGCACTGCAGGACGCCGAAGTTCTCGGCAGTGGTGAGGCGGTGGCAGCTGACGCCCTTGTAGTAGCCCTGGTCGGCGAGGGACTTGAACACGGCGGCCGCCTGCGGCGCCTTGGTGCCGTCCAGCTGCACACCCACGGTGCCCCTGTTCAGCGTCAGTGAGCCGGTAAACGTCTTGCCGGCCGCAGTCGCCGGCTTGGGGATGTTCGCAGCGTTGGTTTGCGTGGCCGAGGGGGTCGCCGACGCGGAAGGGGAGGCGGACGGCGTGGCCAGGCCCGCTTCAGCGGCGGCGAATTCCTCTTCGGTCGGGTTTCCGGCGAATACAGTCAGTTGAAGCACGACGGCGAGCACCACCGCTGCAGCCCCTGCACTTCCTGCTGCCAGATTGTCCCGCTTGCGGCGCTTCTCCTGGTCACGGCGAAGCTCGCGTTTGGCCTCCATCTGCTGGATGCGCCGCTTGGCTTCGCGTGTTTCGCGTGGACTGGCCGCCACGGGTCCTCCTCATCGATCGGACTGCCGCGCCGGGCAAGCCCCTGAAGGCACCCCCGGCAGCAGATTGCGCTGCGTCAAATTTGAAACAGCGGCAGCCCGCCAGAGCCCGGCCCGCCGCATTAGAGATGCAGGCGCCGAAAGCATAAACTGACTGCCGCAATAAGTTTATGCAGAAGAGGCTGGACTCCCGCCGCTGCCGCCGCCGTGTGAGTCAAACGGCGACGCGGAACAGAGCGCAGCGGCTCCGGCCTTCGTTTACCTGAGGAGAAACTCCACCATGGCACGCACCGCCTCCCTGTCCGGATTCCCCGAGTGGCTTCCCGAGGAGCGGCTGGTGGAGCAGCATGTCCTGGACTCGCTGCGCCGCACCTTCGAGCTGCACGGCTTCACCTCGATCGAGACCCGCGCCGTGGAAACCGTGGGACAGCTTCTGCGGAAGGGCGAGATCGACAAAGAGGTGTACGGCCTGAGCCGGCTGCAGGACGATGAAGGGGAGGAATCCAAGGGCAAGCACGATCCCCACGCCCTTGCCCTGCACTTTGACCTGACCGTTCCCTTCGCCCGCTACGTCGTGGAAAACGCCGGCTACCTGGCCTTCCCGTTCCGCCGCTACCAGATCCAGAAGGTCTGGCGCGGGGAGCGCCCGCAGGAGGGCCGTGCCCGCGAATTCACGCAGGCGGACATCGACGTGGTGGGCGACGGCGAGCTGCCCTTCCGCTACGACGTCGAGATCGCCCTGGTCATCGCCGAGGCGCTGGGCGCCCTCCCCATCCCGGAGTTCCGGCTGCGGATCAACAACAGGAAGCTGGCCGAGGGCTTCTACCGCGGCATCGGCCTGACCGACACCGCAGGAGTGCTGCGCAGCATCGACAAGCTGGAAAAGATCGGCCCGGAAAAGGTGGCTGAGCTGCTCAAGGCCGAGCTTGGCGCTACCGACGAGCAGGCGCAGGCGGCCCTGAAGCTGGCCAGCATCCGGACCGAGGACACCTCCTTCGTGGCGCAGGTCCGCTCGCTCGGGGTGAGCGACGACCTCCTGGAGGAGGGCCTGAACGAACTCGAGCAGGTGATCGAGGCCGCCGTAAAGCGGGTTCCGGGCAAGGTTGTTGCCGACCTCAGCATCGCCCGCGGCCTGGACTACTACACCGGAACCGTCGTCGAAACCGTCCTGGTGGGGCACGAGCAGCTCGGCTCGATCTGCTCCGGCGGCCGCTACGACGCCCTCGCCAGCAAGGGCAACCGGAAGTTCCCCGGCGTCGGGCTGTCCATCGGCGTGACCCGGCTCGTCTCGCGCATCCTCAGCCAGGACCTGGCCAAGGCTTCCCGTTCCGTGCCTACGGCGGTGTTCGTGGCGCTTACCTCGGACGAAAGCTGGGGAGAAGCCCAGGACGTGGCCACGGAGCTGCGCAGCCGCGGCATCTCTGCCGAGGTGGCCGCCAAGGCGGAGAAGTTCGGCAAGCAGATCAAGTTCGCGGACAAGCGCGGCATCCCCTTCGTCTGGTTCACGGACGAGGACGGCAAGCACCAGGTGAAGGACATCCGCTCCGGCGTGCAGGTCGACGCCGATCCGGCGACCTGGACGCCGTCTGACGAGGACATCCACGTACAGGTCATCGCCGCACCCGCTTCCTGAGCTTCCGCACGCGAAGCACGACTGCCCGTCCCAACAGCCCGGCGGCCATCACAGCCGCCATGCCCAGCGCCGAGGCCGGCGGCAACGTGAAGGCCAGAACCAGGCACCCGGCCAGCCCGGCGGCGTTGAGCCATTTGGGCGCGTGCCGGGGCCGGTCCTGGAGCGTGAACGCTGCGGCGTTGGTGACCGCGTAGTACAGCAGGACGCCGAAGCTGGAAAAGCCGACCACTGTCAGCACATCGGTGGTCACCAGCAGTAGAACCACGACGGCGGCCACTGACAGTTCGGCGGTCACCGGCACCGTGTGGCGTCCGCCCACGCGCGCCAGGGGGCCGGGCAGATCGCGTTCCCGGGCCATCGCCATGGCTGTGCGCCCCACGCCGGTGATGAGGGCCAGCAGTGCGCCGAGCGAAGCGGCGGCGGCGCCGGCCTGGACCACCGGTGCCCCGGCGGACAGCCGGGACTGCTGCACCGCGTCGAGCAGCGGCGCGGCAGAGGAGGCCAGCACATCCACGGGAAGATGCGCCAGCAGCAGGGCCCCCAGCAGCAGGTAGATCACCAGGGCGCCGGCCAGGGCGCCCAGGATGGCACGGGGGATGACCCGCGCCGGGTCCCTGACCTCCTCGCCGAGCGTGGCAATACGTGCGTAACCGGCGAAGGCGAAGAACACCAGACCCGCAGCGGGCAGGATGCCCCAGGCGCTGTCCGGCTGCTCTGACACAGCGCCGCCGGACACGTGCGGTCCCAGGATGCTCGCCGTGGCGACGAAGGCAAGGGTCGCCAGAACCACGGCCAGCAGGATGCGCGTCAGGAAAGCGGTCCGGGTGATGCCCAGCAGGTTCACGCCGGTCAGTGCCGCGACCGCCGCGATGGCCACGGGGGTGGCGAACCCCGGTGCGACGTACTGGCCGAAGGTGAAGGCCATGGCCGCGCAGGAGGCCGACTTGCCGGTGACGAAACCCCAGCCGGCGAGGAACCCGGGCCACTCGCCAAGTTGCTTCCGGCCATAGACGTAGGTGCCGCCGCTTTGCGGATATTTTGCCGCGAGCTGGGCCGAGGCGACGGCGTTGCAGTAGGCCACGGCCCCGGCCAGGGCGATGGCCACCAGGAGCAGGTTTCCGGCCAGCCGGGCGGCGGGGGCGAAGACGACAAAAACGCCGGCGCCGAGCATGGATCCGAGGCCGATGGCTGTTGCGTCGGCCACACCCAGCCTTCGTTGCAGCTGCTGGTGCTTGGTCATGCAGGGCAGGAACCTTTCAAACGGGTAAACTCGGACGGGATCGTTTCCGCAACGATCGTATTTGAACTTCATTCTGTCTTCCTTCTGAAAGGAATGCTGTGCTGCGCACACATGACCTCGGATCCCTTCGTTCCGAGCACATTGGACAAACCGTAACCCTGGCAGGCTGGGTCGGCCGCCGTCGTGATCACGGTGGTGTCGCATTCGTCGATCTGCGTGACGCCTCGGGCGTGGCGCAGGTGGTGGTCCGTGAGGAAGAGGTCTTCCACGGGCTGCGCAACGAATATGTGCTGCAGGTGACCGGAACGGTCTCCAAGCGCCCGGAAGGCAACGAGAACCCTGCCCTGGCCACGGGCGACGTTGAGGTCATGGCGGACAAGGTGGTCATCCTCAACACCGCCGACGCGCTGCCCTTCCAGATCGACGAGCACGTTGAGGTCGGCGAGGAAGCCCGGCTCAAGCACCGCTACCTGGACCTGCGCCGTCCCGGCCCCAGCCGCAACATCCGCCTCCGCTCCGAGGCCAACCGCGTGGCGCGCGAGCTGCTCCACGAAGAGGGCTTCGTCGAAATCGAAACGCCGACCCTGACGCGTTCGACGCCGGAAGGCGCCCGTGACTTCCTGGTCCCCGCCCGTCTGGCGCCTGGTTCCTGGTACGCGCTGCCGCAGTCGCCGCAGCTGTTCAAGCAGCTCCTGCAGGTGGGCGGCTTCGAGAAGTACTACCAGATCGCCCGCTGCTACCGCGATGAGGACTTCCGCGCGGACCGCCAGCCCGAGTTCACGCAGCTCGACATCGAAGCCAGCTTCGTGGAGCAGGATGACATCATCCGGCTGGGTGAAAACATCGTGAAGGCCGTCTGGAACCTGATCGACGTCGAAATTCCGACGCCGATCCAGCGCATCACCTACGCCGACGCCATGGCCCGCTACGGCTCGGACAAGCCGGACCTGCGGTTCGGCCAGGAACTGACCGAGCTGACCGAGTTCTTCAAGGACACCAACTTCGGTGTCTTCAAGGCGCCCTACGTCGGCGCCGTCGTCATGCCCGGCGGTGCCTCACAGGCCCGCCGCGCCCTCGATGCCTGGCAGGAATGGGCCAAGCAGCGCGGCGCCAAGGGCCTGGCCTACGTCCTCTACAAGGAGGACGGCGAGCTCGCCGGCCCGGTGGCCAAGAACCTCACCGAGACCGAACGCGCCGGCCTGGCCGACGCCGTCGGTGCCAAGCCCGGCGACTGCATCTTCTTCGCCGCCGGCGAGAAGACCCCGTCCCGCGCGCTGCTGGGTGCTGCCCGTGTCGAAATCGGGCACCGCACCGGCCTGATCGACCCCAACGCCTGGGCCTTCTGCTGGGTGGTTGACGCCCCCATGTTCGAACCCGCCGCTGCCGCGGTGGCCTCCGGCGACGTGGCGGTCGGTACCGGCCAGTGGACCGCCGTGCACCACGCCTTCACCTCGCCGAAGCCCGAGTTCCTGGACTCCTTTGACCAGGACCCGGAATCCGCCCTCTCCTACGCCTACGACATTGTCTGCAACGGCAACGAGATCGGCGGCGGATCCATTCGTATCCACGAACGTGACGTCCAGGAGCGCGTATTCGAGCTCATGGGCCTGGACAAGGCCGATGCCCAGACGAAGTTCGGCTTCCTGCTGGAGGGGTTCAAGTACGGTGCCCCGCCGCACGGCGGCATCGCCTTCGGCTGGGACCGCGTCGTTGCGCTGCTGGCCGGCGTTGACTCCATCCGCGACGTCATCGCCTTCCCGAAGTCCGGCGGCGGCCACGACCCGCTGACGGACGCTCCGGCTCCGATCACCTCGCAGCAGCGCAAGGAGGCCGGCGTGGACTTCAAGCCCGAGGCCAGGAAGCCCGAAGCGAAGAAGCCCGAGGAAAAGTGAGCCGGAGTTGACCGCATAGACGGTCGCGAAGCTTAACCAGGAGCAGGAGGCTCCCCGGATCTGGACTGCAGATGCCGGGGGGCCTCCTGCCGTTTGACGAAGGAGTGCTGTGGGGGACACCGCCCAGCCGGATGCTGTCCTGCCCGATTTGGAAGCCGTCATGGATGCAGCCTGGCCCGCACCGGACCGGGAGGTGTCCGGCGGCTGGGTTCTCCGCGCGGCCGGGGGCGTGACCCAGCGTGCGAACTCCATCTGGCCCCGCTCGGAGCCCCAGGGGACGGGGGATGAACGGCTCGCGGCGCTCCGCGATGCCCGAAGCTGGTACCGCGGCCGCCGCCTGCCCGTGATCTTTCAGGTCTTCGACACACCCGGCAGCGCCGCCCTGAACGCCGTTCTGGACGCGGAAGGGTTCACCCGGCAATCCGAGACGCTGGTCATGGTTCGTGCGGCTGACACGGTCCCCGGCGGTGGCACTACAGCTGATGCCGGTTCCGGCCTCGAAATCGCGGAGCAACCATCGGCTGAATGGCTGGACCTGTGGTGGTCCGTGGACGGCCGCGGCGGCGCCGAGGAGCTGGAGACCGCCCGCGCCATCCTCAGCGGCTGCCCGTCGCTGTACGCCCTGGTGAGGGACGACGGCGGCCAGCCGGCCGCCGTCGGACGCCTTGCCCTTGTTCCCGGTACAGCAGGGAGTTGGGGCGGACTGTACTGTATGGCCACCCGGCCCGAGGCCCGGCGCCGCGGCTATGCCGCGCGGGTCCAGGAGGCTCTGTTCCGGGAAGGCGCGGCGCGGGGGATGGCCGGCTACTGGCTGCTGGTGATGGCGTCGAACACCGCTGCCCGGGAGCTCTACTCCCGGGCAGGATTCCACGAAGTGTCCCGCCACTACTACCGGCAGGAGCGGCCGAAGCGGCATCTCACCGGGTGCTGACGCCGGGTCAGCGGTGCTGGAGGGCGGCCTGCTGCGCTTCGGCCTGCCGCCGGCGTGCCGTGCCTTCCAGGTACGGCGCGCCGAGTTCCCCGATGGGGGTCGCGGCAGTCTCGCGGGACCAGAACGCGGATCCTGCGGCAATGATCATGCACACGGTGCCGAAGACGGCCACCGGCACCCAGCCCCAGGTCCCGGGGGCCAGCAGCAGTCCGGCGATCATCGGGCCAAAGCCTGCGAGCACCAGACCGAACTGGTTGCCCAGGGCCATCCCGGAGTACCGGACGGGGGCGGCGAACTGCTCGGCAAAGAATGCCGGCCAGACACCGTTGAACCCCGAGTACAGCACCGTCATGTTCAGGAACGCCGCAAGGAACACCAGCACGATGTGGCCGGAGGAGAGCGCCAGGAAGTACAGGAAGATCGTGACCGAGCAGCCGAGCGCGGCGGTCAGCAGGAGGGGACGCCTTCCGATCCGGTCGGAGAGCCTGGCAGCGAGCGGCATGGCGAACATGGACAGGCCGATGGCCAGGGCGTTGACCGTCAGGATGGCGCCCCGGTCAAATCCGGCGTCGGCCGTGGCGTAGGCGAGTCCGAAGACCGTGAAGATGGTCTGCATCACGGACATGATGGACATTCCGGCCACCCGCAGCACATCCGGGGCCTGGAAGCGGAGCACGTCCTTGATAGGCATCCGGGCCACCTGGCGGCGTTCCTGGGCCTCCGCGAACACCGGGGTTTCATCCAGGTGCGTGCGCACCCAGTAGGCGATGGCCAGCACCACGACGGACAGCCAGAACGGGATGCGCCACCCCCAGCCCATCATGGCGTCCCGCGGCAGGGCCGTGACCGGAATGAAGACCAGGGTGGCCAGCACCATGCCGGACGCATACCCCGTCATCACGAAGCTGGTGAAGAACCCGCGCCTGCCTTCCGGTGAGTGCTCCAGCGTCAGGGTGGAAGCGCCGGCCGATTCCGCGCCGGCGGAGAAGCCCTGCGCCAGCCGGCCCGCCACCAGCAGGATGGGTGCCCAGATGCCGAGCTGGTCGTACGTGGGCAGGAACCCGATGCCCAGGGACGCCACGCCCATGATGCCGAGCGTCAGCAGCAGGATCTTCTTGCGTCCCAGCTTGTCCCCGAAGTGGCCCATCACCAGCCCGCCGACGGGCCTGGCCACGTAGGCGACGCCGAAGGTGGCGAAGGCGCCGATCAGGCCGATGGCGGGATCCGCGGACGGGAAGAACAGGTGCGGGAACACGAGGGCGGCGGCTGTGCCGTAGATGAAGAAGTCGTAGTACTCCAGCGTGCTGCCGAGGAAGGACGCGAGGGCGGCCTTGCGGGGGGTCTTGAGCGGAGCCTGCTGCGGAATCTGCTCTGATGGGGAAGTGGTCACGGAAATCTCCTTAGGACAGCGGCGTCTCTGAGGGGGCCGGCGTCGTGTCCGGGACGTGGAAGTCCACGGCGAGGATCTGCCGGCTGTTGGGGAACGAGTACGCCTTCAGCGGCTCGTGCAGGGGGTGCGTGTTGTACACGGCGATGTCCTCGACGCTTTCGAAGTCGGCCACGATGGCGTAGTCGAAGGAGCGTTCGGTGCTGAGGACGTCCGGACCGTGGCTGAGGCTGAGCATGCCGGGGATTTTTCCGGCCATGTTGTCGAGGCCGTCAATCCAGGCCTGCCGCTCGGCGGGCGGGAAGCCGGGTTTGAACTGGAAGAGCACGGTGTGGCGGATCATTTCAGGCACCTGCCACCACAAGCTCGACCGCCGGTGACGTGGCGTACTCCGGGGACTGGCCGGCCAGGGCGCGTCCGGCGAGGTAGCCCATGGTCATGATCGGGCCGAGGGTGGCACCGGCGCCGGGATAACCCGCAGCATAGGCGTTTTCCGTGGTGTTGCCGGCGGCGAACAGGCCCGGGATGGGGCGGTCGTCGACGTCGAGCACGCGGGCTGAACCGTCGGTGGCCACGCCGCCGTTGGTGCCGAAGGCCCCATTCACCACCTCCAGTGCGTAGAAGGGCCCGGACTCGAGCGGCCCCAGCGAGGGGTTCGGCCACGGGCAGTCGGCGTCGCCCCAGTACTTGTCGTAGGCGCTTTCGCCGCGGCCGAAGTCAGGGTCCTCACCGCGCACCGCGAACCCGTTGAAGCGGGCCACGGTGGCCTCGAGGTTTTCCGCCGGCACGTTGATCTTCGCGGCGAGTCCGGCCAGGGTGGGTGCCTCGATGAGGTAGTCAGGTGTCGGCTGGCCGGCACGGTGGGCCAGGATGCCGTAACGCTCCAGGTAGCCGTGGTCCACGATGACGTGCGCCGGCGTGTTCAGGGTTTGGTTGGCGGCGGAGTCCCAGGACTGCAGGCTGCGGGCGAGGTCGTTGTAGTTTTGGGACTCGTTGGCGAAGCGGCGGCCATGCCGGTTCACCATGAGGGACCCCGGGCCTTGCCGTTCGAACCGCAGCAGGGTGCCTACCGGTTGGCCGTCGCGGGTGTCGCCGGTGACGGACATCGGCGCCCACCACGCTTCACGCGTGCCGCGGGTCTGGCCGCCGATCCGCTGTGACATCCGGAGGCCGTCGCCGGTGTTCGACGGCGTCGAGCACATTGTGTACAGCCGGGATGCGAGCATCGAGCCGGCCAGGGCCTTGTCCCACTCGAAGCCGCCGGTCGCGAGCACCACGCCGTCACGGGCATGAAACGCCTCGCCGCTTTCCAGTTCGACGCCGGTCACCCGGCCGCCGTCGGTCAGCAGGCGGTGGCCGCGTGCCCCGGTGACAAGTGAGGCACCGTCGCGGACCAGGCTGGCGAGCAGCATGGAGACGAGGGCCTGGCCCTTGGCTACCAGGCCGGCTTCCTGACGGCCGGCAAGTTCATCCCACGGGAACTTGGTGAAGGCGCCCCACTCCTCGTATTCCTGCATGGTGAACGGGGCGCGGCCGTCACTGCGCACGTGCTTCTTGAGTTCGCCCAGCGCCGCGGTGCTGTTGAACAGCTCGGGCTCCACGGTCCGGCCGCCTGTCACGGCCCCGGGCAGGTCCTGCCGGTAATCGGGGAAGTTGTTGAGGAAGATGAAGCGGACACCGCACTCCTCCTCGACGAAGCGCAGCATCTGGTCGCCGTAGTCCAGCGCCGCGTCCAGCAGTTCCTCGCGGCCCCTTCCGCGGGCAACAGCGCGCACGTACCGGGCGGCTGCGGCCTTGGAATCGGCGATCCCGGCCTTCCGGGCGTGGTGGTTGTCTGCCACCCAGAGCATGCCGCCGGAAACGGCGGAGGTTCCGCCGAGCAGTTCACTTTTTTCAAGCACGACGACGGACTTGCCGGCCCGGGCGGCGGTGGCCGCCGCAGTCAGTGCCCCCGCGCCGGAACCGACGACAACGACGTCGTAACTGTCAGCGGAGGTGCCGTTGATGAATTTCATGGGGGTGTTGCCTCTCAGAAGGAAGATGAAGGGTGCTGCGGCCGGTGCCGCAATGGGAGCCAGGGCTGCGTCAGACAGCCGTGTAGCCGCCGTCGATGACCAGCTCGGCGCCGGTGGTGAAGCGTGATTCGTCCGAGGCCAGGTAGAGCACGCCGTAGGCGATCTCGTCCGGTTCACCCTGGCGGGGGAGCGGGTTGGAGCCAACCAGCTGCCGGTAGTAGGCCTCGGGGCCGATGTCCGACTGCTCGGCGGAACGGCGGCTCATCCTGGTGTTCATGGACCCGGGATGGATGGAATTGACCCGGATGCCGTAGCTTCCGTAGGCCGCCGCGTCCGACTTGCTCAGGAGCCGCACGGCGCCCTTGGTGGCATGGTAGAGCGGCACGTTCCGGCCGCCGGTAAGGCCGTGGATGGAGGAGAAGTTGACGATGCTGCCGCCGCTCTTCTCGATCATGCCGGGGACCACGTGCTTGGTCATCAGCCAGACGCCTTTGACGTTGACGTTGAAAATCGCGTCGAAGTCCGCAGTCGAGGCGGTGTGGGACGCTCCTGCCGGGCCGATGATGCCGGCGGCGTTGACCAGGATGTCCGGGGTGCCCAGTTCGTCGCGGACCCTGCGGACCGCATCGGCGACGCTGTCTTCATTGGTGACATCGACGTCGTACTCGCTGATGTTCTTGTGGGAAGCGGGGGCAGGGATGCCGCCAACGTCCAGGCTGGCAACGTTCGCGCCGTGCTCGGCAAGGAGGGCGGCGGTGGCGCTGCCCAGGTCGCCGCGGCCTCCGGTGACTATGGCCGTTTTGCCGGCCACGCGGTTCTGGGTGGGATTCATGTGGTGCTCCTCGTGATCCTGCAGCCTCGTCGCTGCTTCCCAGCCAGCGTTGCAGGGGGCCTGTGAGTGGAACCACACGATTACCGATGAACGGCAAAACCGGCTTCAGTGCCTTTGGCTAATGACTCTGGCGGAGAGTTCCCTTCAGTTCGCCCCGCCAGCCCAGGGCCCTCGAAATTCCGCGGGCCGCTGCCATCAGCACGGGCACCCGGGCGGGGGCGTTCTCCTCGTTGCGCGGCACCACGACACTGAGTGCGGCGCGGACCGTGTTGTCGGCACCGAATACCGGCACGGCGATGCCGCTGGACTCCGGCACGATCACCCCGGGCATGGCAGCAAATCCGCGCTGGCGGATCTCCGCCAGGTGGCGCCTGAGGGCAGCCGGCTCGGTCAGCGTCGTCTCGGTGAACTTGGTGAGGGGCCGGGCCAGGAACGCGTCCTGGTAGGCAGCGGGGGAGTGGGCCAGCAGCACCAGGCCCGAGGAGGTGGCATGGACCGGCAGCCTCCCGGCGATCTTGGTGATGTCCACGATGGTCCTGTCCGAGCCAAGCCGCTCGATGTACAGGACCTCGTCCGAGTCGAGAATCCCCAGGGTTGTGGAGTGCTGCACCACTGCCTGGACGTCCTCCATGAACGGCAGGGCCGCTTCGCGCAGGCCCAGCATCTTGGAACCGCGGGAAGCCAGTTCCCACAGCCGGGTGCCGATGTGGATGTCGCCGCCGGGCTCGCGCTCCAGCAGCCGCTCGAGGAGCAGGTCGTTGACCAGCCGGTAAGTGGTTGTCACCGGCAGGCCGGTGCGGCGTCCCAGTTCTGCGACGCTCATGGCGGAGTGCCGGTCGTCGAAAGCGCTCACGATCTTCACGAAGCGGCCGATGATCGACTCGCCGGATGCGGAGTTGGCCACGGTTCCTCCTGTCGATTCCCGCTCAATGGTAATCCTGCTCCCGGGCGGCTGCGCTTCCGGATTTACTGGGCGTTTGTCAGTCACCCGCCTGCCGCCGCACGAAAGAGGCCGGGAGGCAGAAGGGAGCAGGAACCTTGGCCAACTCACCATCCGGGGAATCGGTAATCAGCCGTGTCGTACGGCTCATGGGCGCCTTCGATCGGAACCTGCAGTCCCTGCCCCTCTCCGGTCTCGCCCGCCGCGCCGGCCTCCCGCTGACCACCGCCCACCGGCTCGTGGACGAACTCGTGGCCCACGGGCTGGTTGAGCGGCTGCCGGACGGTAATCTGTGCTCCGGGATGCGGATGTGGGAACTCGCCGCCCGGGGATCGCGCGCCCTGAACCTTCGTGAGCTGGCGCTGCCGTTCATGGAGGATGTCCAGGCAGCGGTCCACCAGCACACGACCCTGGCCGTGTTGGACCACGGGACTGTGCTGTACGTGGAGCGGCTCTCCTCGCCACATTCCAGCCTGGACGCGGCTCACATTGCACAGCGGATGCCCATCCACGCAGCTTCGTCCGGCCTGGTGCTGCTGGCCTTCTCGCCGCCGGCCGTCCAGGCCGCGGTGCTCTCGCAGCCCTTAGCCGCGGTGACTCCAGAGACCTTGACCGATCCCCGGCTTATCCGCAAGCACCTGGCGGAGATCAGGCAGTGCGGCTACGTGGCTCTACCGGGCATCGGGGTCACCGAATGGGCGGGCATTGCCGTGCCCGTTTTCGGGCCCGGCAAGACGGTCGCTGCGGCGCTTAACGCCATCGTGCCCAGGCGGGACGCCGCGGTGCCGCTGATCGTCCCGGCCCTTCTGACTGCTGCACACGGGATCTCCCGCGCGCTGAAATCCGCCCAGGTGCAGGCTGCCTGGCCGGTAGGCCGGGCGGACTTTCGCAACCGATGAACGGAAGACCCGTGGGTGCCGGAACGGCGGATGGCGCACCGTGGAGTGAGAGGCGGATCACACCGGATCACGCCGAAGCCAACCGGAAAGAAGGACGATGATGCCTGCCGCACTGACAGAAACCCTGCCTCCGTATTCACATGAACTGGACTGGCCACAGGGTATGGCACCGTTCAAGGTGGTCGACGACGGCACCCAGGGGGATCCCTACGGCCACTATGCGTGGATGCGGGAGCACGCCCCGGTGCTCCGCGCCCAGTCACCCGTTTCGGACGTCTGGTTCATCTCCCGGTACGACGATGTCCGCCGGGCCATGCGCGCACCGAAAGTCTTCTCGTCCGAGGTTGTGGACCCGGTCCCGCTGACCTTTCTGACCCTGTTCGACGCCCCCAACCACACCCGCCTCCGCCAGGTGGTGGCGCAGGCCTTCACCCCCAAGGCCATTGCCCGCTTCGAGGACCGGGTCCGGGAGAACGCGGAAAAGTACCTGGTGCCGATGCTTGCCGCCGGCGGCGGGGACGCAGTGGACGAGTACGCTATCCCGCTGAGCATGTCCACCATCAGTGCTCTGCTCGATGTGCCTGCCGAGGACTTCGGGAAGATGAAGTTCTGGTCCGACGAAACGTTCAGCTACTTCGGCCGGCTGGCCCGCAATGCGCAGGGCACCGGGACCGACGAGCAGAGCGCCCTCGAGTTCTTCGAATACCTCAAGGGCACTATGGAGCGGCTGTACCGCGAGGAGAGCGGCTCCGTGGGCGGACACATTGCCCGGATGTGGAAGGAGGGGCTGCTCAGCGAGAAGGAAGCCAAGGAACTCTGCGCCTTCGTTTTCGTCGCAGGCCACGACACCACCACCATCCTGCTGGCCAACGCATTCCGCGTCTTCAGCGAGCACCCTGGCCTGCTGGGCCGGATCCGCCGGAATCCGGACGACGCAAACCTCTTCGTCGAGGAACTGGCCCGCTACCGCGGCACCGTGCAGCGCGCCAGCCGGATCACCACGGAGGAGGTGGAGGTTGCCGGAGTGACGATTCCCGCCGGCGCCATTGTCCGCCTGCTGCCCGCCGCAGCGAACCGTGACAGCAGGAAGTACCCTGACGGCGAGCGCTTCGACATCGACCGCAGCACGGACGGGCACCTGGGCTTCGGGCACGGGGTCCACAGCTGCCTCGGCGCTCCCCTGGCCAAACTTGAGGTCCTGGTGACGGTGAGGCTCCTCGCCGAAAAGCTCGCATCGGTCAGCCAGGATCCGGACCGGCCCATCGAGTATGTGCGCGGCAACAACCTGACCAACTCCGGGCCGGAGCACCTCCACGTGGTGCTGCATCAATTGAACGCAGGGCACGCCAAGACAGTGCAGACCACTGCGGTGCAGGCCATGGCAGGACAGTCCAATGAGTAGCGCGGCCGCAACGGGCAATGGCGGTCCGGTGGTCATCGTCGGTGCGGGGCACTCCGGCGTGGCCGTTGCCGCCGGGCTCCGGGCGAGGGGCTGGGAAGGCGGCGTTCTGCTGATCGACGCGGGCAACGGGCTTCCCTACGAGCGGCCGCCGCTCTCCAAGGAACTTCTGAAGGCCGGCGCAGTGGATGAGCCAGCCGTCCTGCGCAAGGAACGGTTTTATACGGACAAGGGCATCGACCGCCTGGCAGGCGTCACCGCGGAGTCCATCGACAGGAACCGCCGCACCGTGCTGCTGTCCGACGGCACGCGGCAGCTCTACCACCGGCTGGTGATCGCCACCGGGTCACGGGCGAGGCCCCTCACGGTGCCGGGTGCGGGCCTGCCGGGAGTCAGATCGCTGCGGACCCGGGACGATGCCCTGGAACTCAAAGGCCTGCTGGTCCCGGGAGCCCGCGTCGCCATCATCGGCGCGGGGTATATCGGGCTGGAAGTGGCCGCCGCTTCTGCCGCGAAAGGCTGCGACGTCACGGTGCTCGAATTCCAGGACAGAGTCATGAGCCGGGTAACGGCGGCTCCCGTCTCCCGCCACTTCGAGCAGCTCCACGAGCGGCACGGCGTGCGGTTCGTCTTCGGCGCCGCGGTCACGTCTATCGACGGCGGGCAACCGACCGGCGGCGGACAGGCGGCCCATAGCGTGACAACCGCCGATGGCTCCGTCTTTCCGGCAGACGTCGTCCTGGCCGGCATCGGCATCCTGCCCAACCAGGAGCTGGCCGCGGACGCACGCCTGGACTGCAGGGACGGCATCCTGGTGGACGGCGACGGCCGGACGTCGGATCCGGCCATCTACGCCAGCGGTGACGTCGCCCGGTTCACCAGCCCATCGACGGCGTGAGCCAGCGGCTGGAGTGCATCCAGAACGCGCTGGCCCAGGCAGACCGGGTGGCCGCGCACATCACCGGCCAGGCGGCCGCAGAGCCGGAAGTTCCCTGGTTCTGGACCGTCCAGCACGGTGTCCGGCTGCAGACCGCCGGAGTGCGCCACCCGGAGGACCACGTGATCGTCCGCGGCGTACCGTCCGGCGGCAAATTCTCCGTGGTCTATCTCCGCGGCGGCCGCCTCGCCGCCGTCGACACCATTGCCAACCTTGCCGACTTCCGGTCCGCCAAGCGGCTCATTGCCCAGGGCGCCCGGATCGATCCGGCACGGGCCGCTGACCCCGGCATTCCCCTCGCCGACACCATCCTCACCGGCCCTATTTCCAACAACCCCGACCATGCAGCCGCTGCCCTCACTGCAGCCCAACGCTGAGGAGACCGACATGAGCAACCCCCACACGAGCAGCAACCAACTGACGGTCGTGGACCGTGAAGGCACCACCCATGACCTTGAATGGGAGCCTGACCAGACCATGATGGAGGCGCTCCGGGACAACGACCTGCCCGTCGTGGCCTCATGCGGCGGCACGGCCTCCTGTGCCACCTGCCACGTGTTCCTCGAGCAGGCGGTCTTCGACACCCTCGAGGAACGCAGCGAGGACGAACTCGAGCTGCTCGTCGAGGCCGAGAGCTACCGGGAATGCGGCTCGCGGCTCTCGTGCCAGGTGGGCTTCAGCCGGGACCTGGACGGGGTCACGGTAACGCTGGCTCCTGAGGAGTAGCCGGCGCTGCCCCGTTTCGGCAGCTACCTCCCCGGCGGGTCTGTCACCGTCACCCGTACCGCGCAGGCGCCGGCCGCGGCCTTCTTCACGACGGCGGCGCGGGGGTCGGGGACGTCGAGGTAGGCCAGGCGGGGCAGGCCTGCCCAGGGCTTCAGGGCAGGCAGCGCCAGGACATCGTCCGCCAGAGCACGGTCACCTCCCGGCAGGATGTATTCGAACGTCTGGGCGGCAAAAACCAGCCTCGCCTGCTCCGCCACCGCCTCCACCATCGCGTCCGCCTGGTTGGCGCGGCGCCGGGCAAACCGCTGCTGGGACTGGCCGCCGGCCGCGGAGCGGGACTGCACGTACTTGGAACCGGTCTTGGCGGCGAGGATGCTCCCTTCGCTGGCCACGGCCACCCCGTAGCCTCCCCGGCGGACCAGGAGCAGGCCCACAGTGCGCGGCTGGGAAGCCAGTGAAGCCAGCCTTTCCACCAGGCCCGACCCGCGGCCCGGCCGGCCGTCGTCGGGCCACGGCGCCTGCAGCAGTGCAGTGGCACCGTCCGCGGCGGCCAGCCGAACGCCGTCGTCGTGGTCCTCCATCTCCAGGTCACCGTGGCTGGCGGCGAACCGTTCCACCCAGCCGGCCAGCCGCGGACCGGGGATGAACGCGGTCCTGGTGGACACGCCGCGCCCCGGTGCTGGTTGTCCCCGTTCCGGGCGGTTGCCTGCCATTGCCGGATCCCCTGCTTTCATGGCCGGATTTTTCCTGCTGATTCTGGAAGTAGCCTATCTATGTGGATGATCTCTTTGGTTCGGCGGCGCAGGCCGGCGACGACGACAACGACGACGCCGTCAGCACCGCCGGCTCGACCGGTTCTGTTCAACCCAGATCGGGTCAGTCACGTGCCACCCAGCCGCGCAGTCCGCTGGCGGTCCGAATGCGGCCCCGGACGCTGGACGAGGTGGTGGGTCAGCAGCATCTGCTGGGCCAGGGGTCGCCGCTGCGCCAGCTTGCAGCCGGGGCCGGGGCAGATGCCACCGGCCCGGCCGGGCCGAGCTCGCTGATTCTCTGGGGCCCTCCGGGCACAGGGAAAACCACGCTGGCGCACGTGATCGCGCGCGGTCCCGGCCGCAAGTTCGTGGAACTGTCCGCCATCACCGCGGGCGTCAAGGATGTCCGCCGGGTCATGGACGACGCCCTGACCGCCCGCGACCTCTACAAGACCACCACCGTCCTGTTCCTCGACGAGATCCACCGCTTCAACAAGGCACAGCAGGACGCGCTGCTGCCCGGCGTCGAAAACCGGTGGGTGGTGCTGGTGGCGGCGACCACGGAGAACCCGTCGTTTTCGGTGGTGTCGCCGCTGCTGTCCCGATCCCTGCTGCTCACGCTGAAGCCGCTCACCGACGCCGACATTGAGGGCCTGCTGGTCCGGGCCGTCGAGGACCCGCGCGGGCTGAACGGCAATGTCCGGCTCAGCGACGAGGCCCTGGAGCACCTGGTCCGGCTTTCCGGCGGCGATGCCCGCCGGGCGCTGACGGCGCTGGAAGCTGCGGCGGGCGTCGCGTTCGGTGACGCGGACGACGTCGTCGTAAATTCCGTTGACGCCGAAAGCGAGCCGGGGACGCCGGTCACCGGGGAACCGGTCACCGTTGAACTGCGGCACACCGAACGCGCGCTGGACGCGGCAGCCGTCCGCTACGACCGGGCCGGGGACCAGCACTACGATGTGGCCAGCGCGTTCATCAAGTCCATCCGCGGCTCCGACGTGGACGCGGCCCTGCACTACCTCGCCCGGATGCTCGAAGCGGGGGAGGACCCGCGCTTCGTGGCCCGGCGGATCGTGATCTCGGCCGCCGAGGACGTGGGCATGGCGGATCCGACGGCGCTGCAGACGGCGGTGGCCGCAGCGCAGGCGGTGCAGCTGATCGGAATGCCCGAGGGGCGCATCATCCTGGCCGAGGCGGTGGTCCACCTGGCCACGGCGCCGAAGTCCAACGCTGCCTACATGGGCATCAACAAGGCCATTGCGGACGTGCGGGCAGGTTTGGGCAACGGCATCCCCACGCACCTGCGCGACTCGCACTATCCCGGGTCCAAGCAGCTTGGTCACGGCGTGGGCTACAAATACGCCCACGATGCCCCGCACTCGGTGGCAACCCAGCAGTACCCGCCGGACGATCTCGTGGGCCGCGACTACTACGAGCCCACCGCCAACGGCGCGGAGCGGGACATTGCCGTGCGGCTCGAACGGCTCCGGAAGATCGTCCGGGGCAAGTGACCCGCATGGTAAGCTTGATCCTTGTCTGGCAAGGCACGGACGCACACTCCACCGAATTTCCGTTCGACGGTGCTGTCCCCTGTGCCCAGTAGCAAAAGGCAGCGGTTGGCCGATGCTCTCCCTTCTGGAGGCCAGTAACACTGACACACCGCAGATATTGGAAGGACACAAGTGGCTAACAACACTCGTGCTCGCCGTCAGGCCCGCCTCTCGCGGTCCCTCGGCATCGCTCTGACCCCCAAGGCCGCCAAGTACATGGAGCGCCGCCCGTACGGCCCCGGTGAGCATGGCCGCGCCCGCAAGAAGCAGGACTCCGACTACGCCGTGCGTCTGCGCGAAAAGCAGCGTCTGCGCGCCCAGTACGGCATCCGCGAAGCCCAGATGACCCGTGCCTTCGAAGAAGCACGCCGCACCAAGGGCCTGACCGGTGAAAACCTCATCGAACTGCTCGAAATGCGCCTCGACGCCCTCGTGCTGCGTGCCGGCTTCGCCCGCACCATCGCACAGGCCCGCCAGCTGGTTGTGCACCGCCACATCCTGGTTGACGGCATCCGCGTTGACCGCCCGTCCTTCCGCGTCGGCGAGGGCCAGCTGGTCCACGTTCACAGCCGCAGCGAAACGATGGCTCCGTTCCAGGTTGCAGCAGCCGGCGCCCACCGCGACGTCCTGCCCGCCGTTCCGGCTTACCTGGACGTCAAGCTTGACGCCCTCCAGGCCCGCCTGGTCCGCCGCCCGAAGCGCTCCGAGGTCCCCGTGACCTGCGAAGAGCAGCTCGTCGTCGAATTCTACGCACGCTAAATTCCGGCAGCGTATACAAAGAAGCCCGTGGCAAGCGCCGCGGGCTTCTTTGTATGTAGGGTACTGGGCTTTTGTATGTAAGGTACTTGGGGGGCATTTGCGGCTGCGGACCTTCGCGGCCGCGTGCCCGGTACGGTTCCACGGAGTTTCAAGGAGATGAACGTCTATGTCTGGTGGCGATATTGCCGGCCTGATCGCGGCCGGGGTATTTGCGCTCCTGGTCCTGTTGCTTGCTGTCCCCATCCTCAAGCTCGGACGGGTATTCGACGAGGTGCGGACATCCATCCGCTCGATCAGCGACGGCGCCACCCCCCTCATGGACGAGGTCACCGCTACGGTATCCACCACCAACCAGCAGCTGAAGAAGGTGGACGGCATTGCCTCCAACGTTTCGGATGCCTCGGCCAACATCTCGGCGCTGTCCTCGCTGATGGCCGCCACCATCGGTTCGCCGCTGATCAAGGTGGCCGCGTTCAGCTACGGCGTCCGTTCCGCGTTCGCCACCCGCAAGAAGCCCGCCACCGGCCGCCGCAGCCGCTAACCCGCCCGGAGAACTGAAATGAAAAGACTTGTCTGGATGGGAATCGGCGTGGCCATCGGCGTCATCGCCTTCCGCAAGGTCACCGAGGCGCAGTCAGCTCTCGGCCCCGAAGGCCTGAACCGGGCCGTGGGCCGGCTCGCCGACGGGGTCTACGACTTTGCCGACGCCGTCCGCGCCGGCATGCGGGAACGGGAAACGGACCTGCGCACCGCGCTGGGTGTTGAATCCCAGGACCTCGTCCGCCGCTAAACGCGCGAGAATTAAAACCTGCAGCACCGTCCAAACACCGGGGCTGCCTCTGAATCAAACTGTCACGCGCCAGCATGCGTGAACCAAGAAGGGTAAGTAATCAGCTCATGAAGTCGCAGGAGATCACAAAGCGCTGGGTGGACTTTTTCGTCAGCAAAGGCCACACGGCGGTTCCCTCCGCATCGCTGGTCTCCAGCGACCCCTCCCTGCTGTTCACGGTTGCCGGCATGGTTCCGTTCATCCCGTACCTGACCGCACGCGAGGAACCGCCCTACACCCGTGCCACCAGCGTCCAGAAGTGCATCCGGACCGGTGACATCGAGGAAGTCGGCAAGACTGCCCGTCACGGCACGTTCTTCCAGATGTGCGGCAACTTCTCCTTTGGCGACTACTTCAAGGAAGACGCCATCAAGTTCGCGTGGGAGCTGCTCACCACCAGCGTTGCCGACGGCGGGTACGGGCTTCCGCCGGAGCTGCTGTGGGTGACCGTCTACGAAGAGGACGACGAAGCCGAGGAACTCTGGTTCAAGAACACCGGAGTGCCCGCTGAGCGCATCCAGCGCATGGGCAAGTCGGACAACTACTGGTCCACCGGCCAGCCCGGCCCCGCCGGCCCGTGCTCGGAGATCTACTACGACCGCGGCCCCGCCTACGGTGCCGAGGGCGGCCCCATCGCCGACGAGAACCGCTACGTCGAGATCTGGAACCTCGTGTTCATGCAGTACCAGATCGACAACGTCCGTTCGAAGGTCGAGTTCGACATCATGGGCGAGCTGCCCAAGAAGAACATCGACACCGGCCTGGGCATGGAGCGTCTGGCCATGATCCTGCAGGACGTCGAGAACATGTACGAGACAGACCAGGTCCGCCCGGTCATCGACATGGCATCCAAGCTCTCGGGCAAGGAATATACCTCCGCCGAAACCGACGACGACCCGCACCACGCCGACGACGTCCGCATGCGCGTCGTTGCCGACCACATCCGCTCGGCCCTGATGCTCATCGCCGACGGCGTCACGCCCTCCAACGAAGGCCGCGGCTACGTGCTGCGCCGCCTCATCCGCCGCGCGGTCCGCTCCATGCGCCTCCTCGGCGTGGAACAGGCCTGCCTGCCGGACCTCCTGCCTGCTTCGCGTGACGCCATGAAGGGCGTGTACCCGGTGGTGGACACGGACTTCGACCGCATCAGCCGGATCGCCTACGCCGAAGAAAAGGCGTTCCTGCGCACCATCGCGTCCGGCACTGCCCGGCTCGAGGACGCCGTCAAGGAATCCAAGGCAGCAGGGCGCCCGCTCTCCGGCTCCGATGCGTTCACTCTCCATGACACATACGGCTTCCCGATCGACCTGACCCTGGAAATGGCCGAGGAAGCCGGCCTGAAGGTGGACGAGCCCGAGTTCCGCAAGCTCATGCTCGAACAGCGCCAGCGCGCGCAGGCCGACGCCAAGGGAAAGAAGGGCGGCCACGCCGACCTCTCCGCTTTCCAGGAACTGCTGGCCGAAGGCGAAACCGTCTTCACCGGCTACACCGACCTCGAAGGCGAATCCCGCGTCCGCGGCATCCTCAGTGGGGGCGCCAAGGTGGCGCAGGCGGCCACCGGTGACGAAATCGAACTCGTCCTCGCCGAAACCCCCTTCTACGCGGAGGCTGGCGGCCAGGCGGCCGACACCGGACTGATCACCGGCGACGGCTTCGTCGTCGAGGTTCTGGACGTCCAGCGTCCGCTCAAGGGCCTGAGCGTGCACAAGGCGATCGTCCGCGAAGGCGAAATCGCCTCCGATGCGCTGGTCCGCGCGGCAGTGGACCGGGAGCGGCGCCACGCAGCCGAGCAGGCGCACACGGGAACGCACATCGTGCACGCCGCGCTGCACCAGATCCTCGGCCCGCAGGCCACCCAGCGCGGCTCGTTCAACAAGGCCGGGTACCTCCGCTTCGACTTCGCCTGGGGCGAGGGCCTCAGCGCCGCCACCAAGTCCGAGATCGAGGAAGTCTCCAACCTCGCCATCCGGAACAACTTCCACGTGGACACCAAGGTCATGAGCCTCACCGAGGCCAAGGCCCTGGGCGCCATGGCGCTGTTCGGTGAGAACTACGGCAGCGAAGTCCGGGTTGTGGAGATCGACGGCGCGTGGTCCCGTGAGCTTTGCGGCGGCACCCACGTGTCCAACACCTCCCTGATCGGCAGCCTCTCGCTGCTGGGCGAACAGTCCGTCGGGTCGGGAAACCGCCGCGTCGAGGCGTTCGTCGGCATGGACGCGTTCCGCCACCTGGCCGCCGAGCGCGCTCTGGTGACGGAACTCACCGAAATGCTCAAGGTGCCCTCGGGCCAGCTGGCGGACCGTATCTCCGCGACCCTCACCAAGCTGAAGGCCACGGAGAAGGAACTCGAGCGGCTCCGGAAGGAACAGCTCGCTGCCGCTGCAGCCCAGCTCGCCGGATCGGCCGTGGACGCTGCCGGCGTCCGGGTGATCGCGCACGACGCTGGCCAGGTCAGCGGTGCCGACGACATCCGGGGCCTCGCCCTGGACCTGCGCAACCGGCTCGGCTCCGAAGCCTCCACGGTAGCCGTGGCCGGCGTCAGCAACGACCGCCCGGTGATCCTGGTGGCCACCAATGAAGCCGCCCGTGAAGCCGGCGTGAAGGCAGGCGCCCTGGTCCGGCTCGCCGCCGGAATCCTCGGCGGCGGCGGTGGCGGCAAGGACGACGTTGCCCAGGGCGGCGGCACTGACGCCTCCAAGGTCGGCGCCGCTCTGACTGCCATCGTCGACGCCGTCACGAGGCGCTAGCAGCCCGTGACTTCCTCCGCTGAGCCGCACGTCCACCCCCGGGGCATCAAACTGGGGGTGGACGTGGGCACCGTCCGCGTCGGCGTCGCCATCTGTGACCGGGATGAGATCCTTGCCACACCGCTGAAAACGCTCGACCGCAATCCCAAGAAGAATTCGGATGTCCGGGTGATCGCCGCCCTTGCGGCAGACCGGGATGCCGTGCAGATTTTCGTGGGGCTGCCGAGGACCATGAAAGGCGAGGAACACGCCTCGGCGCGCATGGCCACCGAGTACGCACAGCTGCTGGCCGAGGAGCTGGACCGCACTGGTTTGGACGTCCCGGTGCACCTGATCGACGAGCGGCTCAGCACCGTCACGGCCCACCGCAGCCTTCACCAAGCTGGCATGAGCAGCAAAAATCACCGTAAAGTGGTGGATCAGGTTGCGGCTGCCGGAATATTGCAGCACGCCATCGACATGCAAAAAGCCAGGGGAACGGATGTGGGGAGCCGTGTGCGCGCGCTTCCCCGTGCGGGGCTGTCCGGACACGCTGCAGCAGATACTGCTGAACGGCCTGGCCCGGAAACGGAAACACGATCTTCAGAGGATGGAAAGCTACAGTGAGCCCGGTCAATCGTGACGACTCCTCCGGCGAACCCTTCGCGGACGCCAGACAGCCCCTGACACGCAAGGAAATCCGCGCCCGCGAGAAGGCCGTCACCGCCGAATCCGGCGATGCCGTGCCCGAGCAGGCCTACGAGTCCGGTGAAGAGGTGCACGCCGGAGCGGGCGCCGCACGGCAGTCGGCGTCTGCGGCTTCGGTCTCCGGTGCGGACAGTGCCGGGACGGCGGCAATCCCGGCCCCTCCGGTGGCCGTTCCCGCTGCGTCCGCTGTCCCGGAGGCCCACGTTCCTGACGCCCGGCCTGTTCCGGCTGCCGAACCCATACCGGCCGCCGAGGTTCCCGATGCCCCCCAGGTTCCGCCCACTATCCACGATCCCGCCGACCATGCGGACGCCGGCGCACACGCGGACACTGTGCCCGGGAATACCGCTTCTGAGGTCCACGGCGCCCAGTCCGAAGATGCGCCGCACTTCGACGAATTCGCGCGGGGCCACCATGCCGAGTTTGAGCCCGGCCACCATTACGAGGACAGCCACCACTACGACGCTGATCACGAAACTTACGAGGACCACGCGCCCTATGAGCACCAGGCAGTGGGGCACCAGCTCCTGGCCGGCGCCGAAACCACAGCCACTGTGAACCGGCCGTCCAAGAAGGTCCGGCGACGGCGCCGTTTCGTGGCGCTGTTGCTTACGCTCGCGCTCTTTGTCACGGCAACCGTCGTCGGGGCGCAGTTCCTGAAGCCGCTGCTGGGCGAGAACAAGCCGTCCGACTATCCGGGCCCCGGTACCGGCCAGGTCAAGGTGTCCGTTGTTCCGGGTGAAGGTCCGGTGTCTGTTGCAGCCAAGCTGGAAGAGGCGAAGGTGGTTGCCAACGCGGATACGTTCATGACGGCGCTGACCGCATCCGGCGGCACGCTGTCGCCGGGGGAGTATGACTTCAAGCAGGAAATGAAGAACTCCGACGCCGTCTCCGTGCTTCTCAACGAGGGGCAGGCGAGGGTCATGTACTTCGCGCTGAATGCCGGCCTGCGGATCGATGAATCGCTGCAGGCGATTTCTGAGGGCTCGGGGCTGTCCGTCGCCCAGCTGAAGGCACTCAGCGATTCACCCAAGCAGTTCGGGCTCTCGTCCAAGGCGAAGAACCTCGAAGGGTTCCTGGCCCCAGGAGAGTACCGCTTCCCGCTCGGTTCCACCGCCAAGGAGATCCTGACCAAGCTGGTGAAGACCACGCAGGATGAGCTGAAGGCGCAGGGCGTGACGGATGCCGCCAAGCAGTACGACGTTGTGACCGTTGCCAGCATCGTGCAGGCAGAAGGCGGCCAGGCCGAGTACAAGGATGTGGCAGGCGCCATCTACAACCGCCTGAAGCCCACGAACACCGAAACCAACGGGCTGATCCAGTCGGACGCCACCGTCACCTACGGCCTGGGCAAGAAGAGCTTCCACATTGACGAGGCCGAAAAAGCCGACAAGTCCAACCCGTACAACACCTACGCCATCCAGGGCCTGCCTGTCGGGCCCATCGGATCGCCGGGCAAGACGGCCATCGATGCGGCGGCCAAGCCGAATAAGAACGACTACCTGTACTGGGTGACCATCAACCTCGACACCAAGGAGACGAAGTTCTCCAAGACGCTGGCCGAACATAACGTCTTCGTCGAGCAGTACAACACCTGGTGCGAGGCCAACCCGGGCCGTTGCGTATGAGCCTGCGGGCAGCGGTCCTGGGGCACCCCATCGGCCATTCGAAGTCACCGGCCCTCCACCTGGCCGCCTATGCGCGGCTCGGTGTGGAGATCGGCTATACCGCCATCGATGTGACGGAAGAAGCGCTGCCGGCATTCATGGACTCCGTCCGGGCTGAGCCGGACTGGCGCGGGCTGTCGGTCACCATGCCGCTGAAGAAGGCCATGGTGGCCGAGGTGGACGAGGTCCGCGGCGTGGGACGGGTCCTGGGCGTCATCAATACCGTGGCCTTCGAAGGTGACGGGGAATCGGTCCGGCGCATCGGCTATAACACCGACGTCACCGGAATCGTCAACGCGCTCCGCAATGCCGGCGCCGCCGACAACCCCTCCGGGGTGATCCTCGGCGGCGGCGGAACGGCGGCCGCGGCTGTGGCAGCGCTGCAGGAGCTCGGCGCTGTTTCGGTGGACGTGTATGTCCGGAACACTGCGCGGGCCGCGGAAGCGAGGGCGGCAGCGGCCGGCCTCGGCATGGACATCTCCGTCCATACCCTCGACGGTGCGGTCGAAGCGATGGCCGCTGCCGGCGTCGTAATATCCACGCTGCCGCCGCGGGCGGCAGACGGGATGGCGGCGGAACTGGAGGCGCTGGGACGGCGCACGGACGGCGTCCTGCTCGACGTTGCTTACGATCCCTGGCCCAGCAAAATCGCCGCCGCATGGCACTCCGGCGGCGGAACGGTGGTCCCCGGCCTTGAAATGCTGCTCTACCAGGCAGTCGAACAAGTGCGCTACTTCACACGCCTGCCGGACGCCGCAAGTGCCGAAGTCATAGATGTGATGTGCGACGCAGTCGGGGCACCCCGGCGAGTGTCCTAACCGCCAATCATGGCAGGATGGTTTTTATGTTGCGTTGGTTGACCGCCGGTGAGTCCCATGGCCCGGCACTGGTCGGAATTATCGAAGGCGTCCCCGCGGGAGTTGAACTCACCAGCGGGCAGATCGCCGATGCCCTGGCCCGCCGGCGGCTTGGCTACGGCCGCGGGGCACGGATGAAGTTTGAGCAGGACGTCGTCACGATCCTCGGTGGTGTCCGCCACGGCATCACCCAGGGTGGCCCCGTCGCCATCCAGGTGGGCAACACCGAATGGCCCAAGTGGGAACAGATCATGTCGGCGGATCCGGTGGACCCCGAGGAACTCGAGGGACAGGCCCGCAACGCCCCGCTGACCCGGCCCCGCCCGGGACACGCCGACTTCACCGGCATGCAGAAATACGGCTTCGACGAGGCCCGCCCCGTGCTGGAACGCGCCAGCGCCCGCGAAACCGCTACCCGTGTGGCAATGGGCACGGTAGCCGCCCAGTTCCTGAAGCACCTGGGCATTGAGCTCGTGAGCCACACCGTGTCCATCGCGAGCGTCACCGTGCCCGAGGGCCGGCCGCTGCCCGTGCCGGACAACGTCATAGCACTAGACGCCGATCCGCTCCGCTGCTTCGACCGTGAAACGTCCGATGCCATGGTGGCTGAGGTGGACGCCGCCCACAAGGAAGGCGAAACCCTCGGCGGCGTGGTGGAGGTGCTGGCCTACGGCCTGCCCCCGGGACTTGGCAGCTACGTCCACTGGGACCGCCGCCTGGATTCCCGCCTGGCGGCTGCCCTCATGGGCATCCAGGCCATCAAGGGCGTCGAGGTGGGCGATGGTTTCCTCACCGCCGCACGCCGCGGGTCGGCGGCCCACGACGAAATCGTCAAGGACGCCGACGGCCGGATCATCCGCACCAGCAACCGGGCCGGCGGCATCGAAGGCGGCATGAGCATCGGCGATGTCCTGCGCGTCCGGGCCGCCATGAAGCCCATCGCCACCGTCCCGCGTGCCCTGAAGACGATCGACATCAGCACCGGAGAAGCGGCCAAGGCACACCACCAGCGTTCCGACGTCTGTGCGGTTCCGGCCGCCGGCGTGGTGGCCGAGGCGATGGTTGCGCTGGTCCTGGCCGAGGCCGTGACCGAAAAGTTCGGCGGCGACTCCGTGGCCGAGACAGCCCGTAACATCAGGGGCTACCTCGAGAACATTCCGGCGTCGCTGGATACGATCGGACTCTAGTGCCCCGGAGCAATACACCCTGCAATGCGGGGGACCGGCCCATTGTGCTCATTGGGCCCATGGCGGTCGGCAAATCGGCGATCGGGCAGCAGCTGGCGCAGCAGCTGGATGCCCCGTTCGTAGACACCGACGCTGTCATCGTCGAAGGGCACGGTGCCATCGCGGACATCTTCGCCAACCGCGGCGAGCGTGCCTTCCGTGAAATCGAAGCCCGGACGGTTGCCCGCATCATCGAAGCCGCGGCCGGCACCGCCACCGTGGTTTCCCTGGGCGGCGGCTCGGTCCTGGACTCCGGGACCCAGCAGCTGCTGGAACGGTGCACCGTGGTGTACCTGGAGTGCGACGCCGATACCGTCGCCGCCCGGATCGCCAAGAACTCCGGGCGGCCGCTGCTGGCCGGCGACGGCATCCAGCGCTGGAAGGCGCTGTTCGCCACCCGGAAGCCCGTCTATGAACGCCTCGCGGACATCGTCCTGGACGTCCGGCAGGGAACCGTGCCGCAGCTGGGCCTGAAGCTTGAAGCCGCGTTGTGCGACTTTGCCGGCAGGGGCCAGTCCGCCGCCGGCAACGCCGCCGGGCCCACCATCCGCGAGATCAACAAAACCGCGACGACGGCAGCCCAGCAATGCGCTGCCGCGAAACAGGAAGTTGAAAAGTGAGCGAATCAACCGTTATCAAGGTCACCGGCCAGCAGGCCGGGGACAACTACGACGTCGTAGTTGGCCGCGGCTTGCTCGGCACCTTGCCGGGGCTGCTGGGGGAGCGCGTCCGCCGCGTCCTGGTCATCCACCCGCGCGCCCTCCGGCTCACCGGCGACACCGTCCGGGATGAACTGGCAGCTGCCGGCTTCACCGCGGTCACCGCGGAAATCCCGGACGCCGAAGAAGGCAAGCACATCCAGGTCGCCGCGTTCTGCTGGCAGGTCCTGGGCCAGAACGACTTCACCCGCTCGGACGCCGTGGTCTCTGTCGGCGGCGGCGCTGTCACCGACCTTGCCGGCTTCGTGGCCGCCACCTGGCTGCGCGGCGTCAAGGTCATCCACATGCCCACCAGCCTCCTCGGCATGGTGGACGCGGCCGTCGGCGGCAAGACCGGTATCAACACGGCCGAAGGCAAGAACCTCGTGGGCTCCTTCCACCCGCCCGCGGCCGTCCTCACCGACCTGGACACGCTGAAGACCCTGCCCCGGAACGAGACCATCTCCGGTATGGCCGAGGTCATCAAGTGCGGCTTCATCGCCGATCCCGCCATCCTGGACCTCGTGGAGAAGGATCCGGACGCCGTGACGGATCCGGGCTCGGACGCCCTGCGCGAGCTCATCGAGCGTGCCATCGCCGTGAAGGCCCGCGTCGTCTCGGAGGACCTCAAGGAATCCGGACTCCGCGAAATTCTGAACTACGGCCACACCCTGGGCCACGCCATTGAACTCGTGGAACGTTACTCCTGGCGGCACGGCGCGGCAGTCTCGGTGGGCATGATGTTCGCCGCAGAGCTTTCCCGCAGCGTCGGCCGGCTCAGCGACGCCGATGCCGACCGGCACCGCAGCATCCTCGAATCCCTCGGGCTGCCCGTCACGTACCGGCGCGACCGCTGGCAGGGGCTCCTGGACGGCATGCGCCGCGACAAGAAGTCCCGCGGCGACCTCCTGCGCTTCGTGGTCCTCGACGGCATCGCCAAGCCGGGAATCCTGGACGTGCCCGACACGTCCCTGCTCTTTGCCGCCTACCAGGAGATTGCGTCCTGATGCGCGACGACCAGAGCGGAACCATCGAATGGCCCGACGGCGGGTTCCCGGGGATCCGGATCAACCCGGACACCCTGCTTTCCGAAATTGTCAACGAAGAGACCTGCGCCGCCGCACTCGAGGCATCCACTGATCCGGCCGACCGGGTCCTGGTGCTGCTCGTCGAGGGACGCGCCTCCGACGCCGCCGAGCTGGTGGCGGAAGCCCGCTACAAGGACCCCGAGTCGTTCACGCTGCGGGCCTACGAAGCGGACGTGCTGCGCGTCTCCCACCGCTACGACCGCGCCGTTGAACTCTTCCGGCAGCTCCTCACCGAGGCGCAGGGAACGGCCAACGAGGCCCTTGCATACCAGTACCTCGGCCGGATGCAGTTTGTGGCAGGGAACATCGCTGCCGCGGTGGAATCCTTCACCCGGGCGCTGGACCTGCGGGTGGCGCAGTCCGCCGATGCAGCCCTCATCTACTCCTCAACGGTGGCGCTGGCGCGGGCGCGGGACGTGTTCGAGCTGGCCTCCTGACCTGCGGCCGCCGGGCCCAGGAAAACCGGGCCCGGCTTTGTCCGCTAGAATGGTTTCTGGATTTTTGATAAACACACGCTGGCGGGCTGTTCGGTCTGCCGGCATGGCATAACCAGCTGGCAGCCAGAACCAGTCAGACGAAACCAGAGGAAACAGTGGCAACCACAAACGACATCAAGAATGGAACCGTCCTGAAGCTGGACGGCCAGCTTTGGAACGTCCTTGAGTTCCAGCACGTCAAGCCGGGCAAGGGCGGCGCCTTCGTGCGCACGAAGATCCGCAACGTGCTCTCGGGCAAGGTCGTCGACAAGACCTTCAACGCCGGCCTGAAGATCGAAACCGCCACGGTTGACCGCCGCGACTACCAGTACCTGTACCAGGACGGCGCTGATTTCGTCTTCATGGACACCCAGGACTACGACCAGGTCCACGTCTCCGGCGAGGTTGTGGGCGACGCCACCAACTTCATGCTGGAAAACCAGCAGGTCAACATTGCCATGCACGAGGGCACGCCCCTCTACATCGAACTGCCGGCGAGCGTTGTCCTCGAAATCACCTACACCGAGCCGGGCCTCCAGGGCGACCGCTCCTCCGCCGGCACCAAGCCCGCCACCCTGGAGACGGGCTACGAGATTCAGGTGCCGCTGTTCGTCGAGAACAACACCAAGGTCAAGGTCGACACCCGCGACGGCAGCTACCTGGGCCGGGTCAACGACTAGTGAGCGCCCGCGGTAAAGCCCGCAACAGGGCTCTTGAGGTCCTCTTCGAAGCCGAGCAGCGTTCTGTCTCAGCCTTCGACGTGCTGCGTGCGCGCCGCGAGAGGACCGACCAGATCGTCAATCCGTACACCCTCGAGATCGTCGAAGGTGTGGTGTCCATGCAGTCCACCATCGACGAGTTCCTCGAGACCTACTCACAGGGCTGGACCCTTGAGCGGATGCCGTCCGTGGACCGCATCATCCTGCGGATCGGCACCTGGGAGCTGCTCTACAACGACGACGTTCCTGACGGCGTTGCCGTCAGCGAAGCCGTCGCACTGGCCAAGACGCTCTCCACGGACGAGTCGCCGTCGTTCATCAACGGCCTCCTGGGCCGGCTGCAGCAGCTGAAGCCGTCCCTGCTCGCCTGAGCTGACGTACGCAGAAAGCCCCTGCCGGTGAGCCGGCAGGGGCTTTCTGCATGCTGGAGGGCGCCTATTGTTGTTGGACGGCGCTCTACTGTTGGACGGCGGCACGCAGTGCCGTCAGGTGGCGCAGCTGCTGCGCCTCCTCGTGCTGGTGGGCCGGCACATCCCTGCCGCTGAGGATCCGCTGCCGGGTGAACGCCAGGCGCGTCGCCGCCTTGACGAACTCCTTCATCTGTTCCCCCCGGTTGTAGGACGCTGCCCAGCGCACTGCCTGGCGCCGGCCGGCCGGCGTGGCGAGTAGTTCCACCTCGGCGGGTGCGAACCAGCCCGCGGCGGCGTACTCCTGGAGGCGCTGCCGGGTCAGTCGCCGCTCGGCGACCCGCAGCACCACGATGCACACCACGGCCAGGACGAAGATGGGGACCTGCACCAGCACGTACTGGGCCAGGAAGTCCTGGCCCATGCTGTTCCACCTGTTGTGCAGGATCATGGCGGGAACCAGGCCCACAAAGAACGCAAACACTGCGGCGCCAGAATGCCCCCGGCGCGCGGCGAGGCCCATGACCAGGCCGGTGGTGCCGGTGAAGATGGCGTGCGCAAACGGCGACATCACTCCGCGGAGGAAGAAGATCTGCACCAGGTCGCTGCCGGTGCCGGACTCCGCAATGGCACGGCCGAAGTAGAGGATATTCTCGGTGAACGCGAAGCCGCCGGCGATGGTGAAGGCAAACACCACCCCGTCAACCGGGCCGTCGAAGTTGCGGCGGGCGAACAGGAGAAGCAGCAGCAGGCCCAATGACTTTGCGAACTCCTCCACCACGGGGGCCTGCACCGTGGTCATGAAGTCGCGGAAGGCCGCCTCGTTCGTATCCGGGGCGGCGAGGGCGAACACCGGCTGGATGAGCAGTGTCACGGCGATCGACACCGCCGCGCCCCAGGTGAAGGCAAACAGCAGCAGGCGCTTGGGTTCGGGTTCCCACCGGTCAATGATGGCGACGGCGGACAGCACCGCCGCCAGCGGGATCAGGGACGCGACAAAGCCGATGACGAAGCCGGTGACGCCGGTGCTGGCCAGGAGGAACGGCACCACGAGGAACAGGCTGACGAAGGCAAGGATCCCGCCGGTCACGACGAGCCCCAGGGTGCCTGCCCCGGGGCGGGCGGCGACCGTTGAGGCGGCCTCCGGGATGACCTGGTGGACAGCGCCGCCGCGGTGGCCCGGGGCCGGGCGGTAGTTCTGCGGCTGGACGTGGCCCATCCAGCTTGGATTCGCGGGCTGTCCAGGGAAGTCAGGCCCGGGAAACTGCCTCTGCTGCGGGTTCATCGACATAGACACGAGCCTATGTGCCGCGGGAGTGGCAACAAAGCACACGGCCTTGCGGTGTGACGGACGACGCCTGCTGCCGGGGCGGGGAGCAGGTGCCCGTGTGGTAATTTTGGAGGGCAAATGTTCCTTTTTTAATTCCGTCCCGTGAGGCGGGGAAAGGGGAGACGAGCGATGACTCCTGTCACGCAGGCACCGGTACCGGCCAGGGTTGTACTCAACCAGGCGGACATTGACCGTGCCCTCACTCGTATCGCCCATGAGATCCTCGAGGCCAACAAGGGCTCCCAGGACCTGGTGCTGCTGGGCATTCCCCGCCGCGGTTACCCGCTGGCCGTCCGGCTCGCCCAGAAAATCGCCGCCGCCGATCCGGCCGTGGACGCTGCCGCCATCGTCGGCCAGCTGGACGTCACCATGTTCCGCGACGACCTCTCGCACCAGCCCACGAGGCCCCCGCACCGCACCCAGCTGCCGCTGACCGGCATCGACAACAAGGTCGTGGTGCTGATCGACGACGTCCTGTACTCCGGCCGCACCATCCGCGCCGCCCTGGACGCTCTCGTGGACCTCGGACGGCCGCGCATTGTGCGCCTGGCAGTCCTCATTGACCGCGGCCACCGCGAACTCCCCATCCGCGCCGACCACGTGGGCAAGAACCTTCCCACGTCCTCCGCCGAAAAGGTCCGGGTCCGGCTCGAGGAGACCGACGCCGTCGACGGCCAGCCGGTCAACGAAGTGGTCATCGAGGGCGGCGCATGAAACACCTCCTTTCCACCGAAAACCTCAGCCTGGCCAACGCCGTCCGCATCCTCGACACCGCCGAAGAGATGTCGACGGTGGGGGAGCGCGAGGTCAAGAAACTTCCCGCCCTCCGCGGACGGACCGTGGTGAACCTCTTCTTCGAGGACTCCACCAGGACACGCATTTCCTTCGAGGCCGCAGCCAAGCGGCTCTCTGCCGACGTCATCAACTTCGCCGCCAAGGGCTCATCAGTCTCCAAGGGCGAGTCGCTCAAGGACACCGCACAGACACTGTCGGCCATGGGCGCCGACGCCGTCGTGATCCGCCACTGGGCCTCCGGTGCCCCGCACCGGCTCGCGGCCACCGACTGGATCGACGCCGCGGTGATCAACGCCGGCGACGGCACCCACGAACACCCCACCCAGGCGCTCCTGGACGCCTTCACGATGCGCCGGCACTGGACCAAACTCTCCGGCCTGCCCTCGGCGGGGGCGGACCTGCGCGGCATGCGCGTCGCCATCGCCGGCGACGTCCTGCACTCGCGCGTGGCGCGGTCCAATGTGTGGCTCCTGCGCACGCTCGGCGCCGACGTCACCCTGGTGGCGCCGCCCACCCTGCTGCCCATCGGCGTCGAACACTGGCCCTGCAGCATCAGCTACGACATGGATGAGACCCTGGAAAAGGGCGTCGACGCCGTCATGATGCTGCGCGTCCAGGGCGAGCGGATGAACGCCTCCTTCTTCCCCTCCACCCGGGAGTACTCCCGCCGCTGGGGCTTCGACGACAACCGGCTCCGCGCCCTGGACAGTCTGGGCCTGAAGGACACCATCATCATGCACCCCGGTCCCATGAACCGGGGCCTGGAAATTTCCGCGGCCGCCGCCGATTCGCCCCGCTCCACCGTGCTCGCACAGGTGAAGAACGGCGTGTCGATCCGCATGGCCGCCCTGTACCTGCTGCTCTCCGGAGACACCCGTGAACCAGCCGCCACCCTGAAGGAGAGCAACTGATGGCTGAAGAAACCACATATCTGATCCGGGGCGCCGCGATCCTGGGCGGCGACGCAGAGGACCTGCTCATCCGCGACGGCGTCATCGCCGCCCGCGGGACCGGCCTGTCCCAGGCTGACATAGCGGACAGCGCCACCGTGATCGATGCCGACGGCCTCATCGCGCTGCCAGGGATGGTGGACGTACACACGCACCTCCGTGAACCCGGCCGCGAAGACGCTGAAACCGTGGAAACCGGCACCCGCGCCGCAGCCCTCGGCGGCTTCACCGCCGTGCACGCCATGGCCAACAGCATGCCGGTGGCGGACACCGCCGGTGTGGTGGAGCAGGTGTACAGCCTGGGCCGTGACGCCGGCTGGGTGGACGTCCGTCCCGTGGGCGCCGTCACTGTGGGGCTCGCGGGCGAGCAGCTCGCCGAGCTCGGCGCGATGGCCGACTCCCGCGCCCGGGTCCGGATGTTCTCCGATGACGGCATCTGCGTTCACGACCCCGTGCTGATGCGACGCGCCCTTGAATACGTCAAGGCGTTCGACGGCGTCGTGGCCCAGCACGCGCAGGAACCGCGCCTCACCGCCGGCGCACAGATGAACGAGGGCGAAGTCTCCGCGGTCCTCGGCCTCACCGGCTGGCCGGCAGTGGCCGAGGAAAGCATCATTGCCCGTGACGTGCTGCTGGCCCAGCACGTCGGTTCCCGGCTCCACGTCTGCCACGTGTCCACCGCAGGCTCGGTGGAGATCATCCGCTGGGCCAAGGCCCGCGGTATCAACGTCACCGCCGAGGTGACCCCGCACCACCTGCTGCTCACCGATGAGCTGGTCCGCAGCTACGACCCCGTCTACAAGGTGAACCCGCCGCTGCGCACCAACGACGACGTCCAGGCCCTGCGCGCCGCCCTCGCCGACGGGACCATCGACGTCGTCGGCACCGACCACGCTCCGCACCCGAGCGAGCACAAGGAATGCGAGTGGGCGCAGGCTGCCATGGGCATGACCGGACTGGAAACCGCCCTCTCCGTGGTCCAGCACGCCATGATCGAAACCGGCCTCATGACTTGGACCGACTTCGCCCGCGCCACCTCCACCGCGCCCGCCGGCATCGGACGCCTTCCGGACCAGGGCCGGCCGCTCGAAAAGGGCGAACCCGCCAACATCGTCCTCGTGGACCCGGCAGCGCGCTGGACCGTCGACCCTTCCGCCATGGCAACCATGGGACGCAACTCGCCGTTCCGCGGCATGGAGCTCCCGGGCAAGGTGATGGCCACGTTCTTCAAGGGCCACCCCACGGTCCTGGACGGCAAGCTCAACACGCCGTACCGCTACCCCTCGGAAGCGCCGGTCGCCGGCGCCCCGGGTGCGAACTGATGGAAAAAGTCCTGCCCGGACTTGCGATGCTGGCCATCGCCGCCGTCGTTTTTGTCCTGATCTGGCTCGGCTGGCGCAACCGGCTGCGGCGGCAGTCAGACATCGCACAGCTGCCGGCGGTTCCCGTCGGGCTGGGCGAACCGCTGCTCTCAGCGGACGGACAGTATGTGGCCTCGACCACCGCGGGGGACTGGCTGGACAGGGTCGCTGTGCACGGTCTCGGGATCCGCACCAACGCGGAACTCTCGATCCATCCGGAGGGCGTGCTCCTGGACCGTGCGGGTGCCGGACCGCTGTTCATCCCTGCAGCCTCGCTGGCCGGCGTCCGGCAGGACAGCGGCATGGCCGGCAAATTCGTGGAAAAGGACGGCTTGCTGGTCCTCAGCTGGATGCTCGGAACCCACGCCCTGGACACCGGCTTCCGCACGCGCCGTGCCGCGGACAAGCCGGCCATCCTCCAACAACTTCAGGAAATGATCTCCCCAGGCCCCCAGGCAGGTGCCCAATAGTGGAAAGTAATAAAGTGACGGAAACCGAAGTGACAGTAAACGCAGGAACTGCGCCGCAGGCCGCAGCCTCCGCCCCCGCCGTCCTGGTGCTCGAAGACGGCCGCATCTTCCGCGGCCGCAGCTACGGCGCGCAGGGCACCGCCCTGGGGGAAGCGGTCTTCGCCACCGGCATGACCGGTTACCAGGAGACCATTACCGACCCGTCCTATGCCCGCCAGCTGGTGGTGCAGACGGCCCCGCACATCGGCAACACCGGTGTGAACAGCGAGGACGCCGAATCCCGCCGTATCTGGGTGGCCGGCTACATTGTCCGTGACGCCGCCCGCCGCCCCTCCAACTGGCGGTCTGAGCGGTCTCTCGACTCCGAGCTCGTCGAGCAGGGCATCGTGGGCATCCAGGGTGTGGACACCCGCGCCATCACCCGGCACCTGCGCGAGCACAAGACCATGCGCGCCGGCATCTTCTCCGGCGAGGCAGCCAAGGCCTCGGACAAGGAACTCATCGACGCCGTGCTCGCCAGCGAGCCGATGGAAGGCGCCCGCCTTGCCGAGGAAGTCAGCATCGACGAAGCCTACGTGGTGGAGCCGAAGGACCACGGCTGGGACGGCGACCCGCGCTTCAGCATCGCCGCAATCGACCTCGGCATCAAGGCCATGACGCCGGTGCGCTTCGCTGAGCGCGGCGTCCGCGTGCACGTGCTGCCCGCCACCGCCACGATCGACGACGTCAAGGCCGTCAACCCCGACGGCTTCTTCATGTCCAACGGCCCCGGCGACCCCGCCACCGCCGACAGCCAGGTCAAGCTGCTCCGCACCGTCCTGGACGAGAAGCTGCCCTACTTCGGCATCTGCTTCGGCAACCAGATCCTGGGCCGTGCGCTCGGCTTCGGCACCTACAAGCTGCGCTACGGCCACCGCGGCATCAACCAGCCCGTCATGGACCGCCGCACCGGCAAGGTGGAGATCACCTCACAGAACCACGGCTTCGCCGTCGACGCCCCGCTGGACGGCCCCACCAGCGCGCCGGAAGAGCGTTACGGACGGGTCGAGGTCAGCCACGTCAGCCTGAACGACGAGGTCGTTGAAGGCCTGGCCTGCCTGGACATCCCGGCCTTCTCCGTCCAGTACCATCCGGAAGCCGCCGCCGGCCCGCACGACGCCGCCTACCTCTTCGACCGCTTTATCGAGCTGATGGAAGGCACTCGTGACGGCCGCACCGCCAACCTGTCCAAGGAACCGGTGGACTCGCAGCACCCCGCCGAGGCCCAGAATCAGGCCGGGCCGAACACGATCGACAACAAGACTGAGGACAAGAAGTAATGCCCAAGAGAACTGACCTTAAGAGCGTCCTGGTCATCGGTTCCGGCCCGATCGTCATCGGCCAGGCCGCTGAATTCGACTACTCCGGCACCCAGGCGCTTCGCGTCCTCAAGGAGGAAGGCCTGCGCGTCATCCTCGTCAACTCCAACCCGGCCACCATCATGACCGACCCGGAGTTCGCCGACGCCACGTACATCGAGCCCATCACCCCCGAGGTGGTGGAGAAGATCATCGCCAAGGAGCGCCCGGACGCCGTGCTGCCCACCCTGGGCGGCCAGACGGCCCTGAACACCGCCATCGCGCTGGACAAGAACGGCGTGCTCGAGAAGTACAACGTGGAACTGATCGGTGCGAACATCGCCGCGATCGAGCTCGGCGAGGACCGCGAGAAGTTCAAGGGCGTCGTGGAGCGCTGCGGCGCCGAATCCGCCCGCAGCCACATCATCCACACCATGGACGAGGCCCTGAAGGCTGCCGGTGACCTCGGTTACCCCATGGTGGTCCGCCCCTCCTTCACCATGGGCGGCCTCGGTTCCGGCCTGGCGTACAACGAAGAGGACCTGCGCCGCATCGTCGGCCAGGGCCTGCAGTACAGCCCCACCAGCGAGGTGCTGCTCGAAGAGAGCATCCTCGGCTGGAAGGAATACGAGCTCGAGATGATGCGGGACAAGAACGACAACGTGGTTGTCGTCTGCTCCATCGAGAACTTCGATCCCGTAGGCGTGCATACCGGCGACTCCATCACCGTGGCACCGGCGCTGACCCTCACCGACCGCGAATACCAGAAGCTGCGCGACGTCGCCATCGCCGTGATCCGTGAGGTCGGCGTGGACACCGGCGGCTGCAACATCCAGTTCGCGATCGACCCGAAGACCGGCCGTGTGGTGGTCATCGAAATGAACCCGCGCGTGTCCCGCTCCTCGGCGCTGGCGTCCAAGGCCACCGGCTTCGCCATCGCCAAGATCGCCACCAAGCTCTCGCTCGGCTACACCCTGGACGAGATCCCGAACGACATCACGCAGAAGACCCCCGCCTCCTTCGAGCCGACGCTCGACTACGTGGTGGTCAAGGTCCCGCGGTTCGCGTTCGAGAAGTTCCCGGCCGCCGACCCCACCCTCACCACCACCATGAAGTCGGTGGGCGAGGCCATGGCCATGGGCCGCAACTTCACCGAGGCCCTGCAGAAGGCCCTGCGCTCCCTCGAGCAGAAGGGCTCGCAGCTGGACTTCAGCTCCGTCCCCGAGTGGGAAGTGCCGGAGCTCATCGAGAAGGCCAAGCGCCCGACGACGGAACGCCTGCACCAGGTGCAGCGCGCCCTGCTCGGCGGCGCCAGTGTGGAGGAGCTTTACGAGGCCACCAAGATCGACCCCTGGTTCCTGGACCAGCTTCAGCTGCTCAACGAGATCTCCCAGGAGATCCGCCGCTCCGGCGCGCTGACCGAGGACATGCTCCGCAACGCCAAGCGCCACGGCTTCTCCGACGAGCAGATCGGTGCCCTGACGCACAACTCCGAGGCCGTCGTCCGTGGCGTCCGCCAGGCGCTGGGCATCCGCCCGGTCTACAAGACCGTGGACACCTGCGCCGCGGAGTTCGCCGCCTACACCCCGTACCACTACTCGGCCTACGACGAGGAGGATGAGGTTGCGCTGCACTCCAAGCCGTCCATCCTCATCCTCGGCTCCGGGCCCAACCGCATCGGCCAGGGCATCGAGTTCGACTACTCCTGCGTCCACGCCTCCATGGCGCTGCGCAAGGCCGGCTACGAGACCGTCATGGTCAACTGCAACCCGGAAACCGTCTCCACCGACTACGACATCTCCACCCGCCTGTACTTCGAACCGCTGACCCTGGAGGACGTCCTCGAGGTCATCGCGGCCGAGGAACGCACCGGCGGCGTGATGGGCGTCTTCGTGCAACTGGGCGGCCAGACCCCGCTGAAGCTGGCCCAGCAGCTGGCCGACGCCGGCGTGCCCATCCTGGGCACCTCGCCCGAGGCGATCGACCTCGCCGAGCACCGCGGCGCATTCGCCCGCGTGCTGGACGAAGCCGGCCTGGTCTCCCCGAAGAACGGCACCGCCGTCTCCTTCGAGGACGCCAAGAAGATCGCCGACGAGATCGGCTACCCCGTCCTGGTCCGCCCGTCCTACGTCCTGGGCGGCCGCGGCATGGAGATCGTCTACGACGAGCCGAACCTGTCCCGCTACATCGCCAACGCCACGGAGATCACCGCCGAGCACCCGGTGCTGATCGACCGGTTCCTCGAGGACGCGGTGGAGATCGACGTCGACGCCCTCTTCGACGGCACGGACATGTACCTCGGCGGCATCATGGAGCACATCGAGGAAGCCGGCGTTCACTCCGGCGACTCCGCGTGCGTCCTGCCGCCCATCACCCTGGGCGGCAACGTACTCGAACGCGTCCGCACCGCCACCCGGGCCATCGCCGAAGGCGTGGGCGTCCGCGGCCTCATCAACATCCAGTTCGCGCTGGCCTCCGACGTCCTGTACGTCCTGGAAGCCAACCCGCGCGCGTCCCGGACCGTGCCCTTCGTGTCCAAGGCCACCGGCGTGCAGATGGCCAAGGCCGCCGCGCTGATCGGCACAGGCGTGACCATCGGCCAGCTCCGCAGCGCGTACAAGATGCTGCCGGAAACCGGCGACGGCTCCACGCTGCCGCTGGATGCCCCCGTGTCCGTCAAGGAAGCGGTCCTGCCGTTCAGCCGGTTCCGCACCCTGGAGGGCAAGGTCGTCGACTCGCTGCTCGGGCCGGAAATGCGCTCCACCGGCGAGGTCATGGGCATCGACAAGCACTTCGACACCGCCTTCGCCAAGAGCCAGTCGGGCGCCAACAATGCACTGCCCACCGAGGGCAAGGTCTTTGTGTCCGTGGCCAACCGCGACAAGCGTTCGGTGATCATGGGCGTCAAGCGCCTCTCCGACCTCGGCTTCGAGATCGTTTCCACCGGTGGTACTGCCGACGTCCTGCGCCGCAACGGCATTCAGGCCACTCCGGTCCGCAAGGTGGCCGAGGGCAGCAGCGCCGAAGGTGAAGGCACCATCGCCGACCTCGTGGTCGCCGGCGAAATCGACATGGTGTTCAACACCCCGTCCGGCGGCGAGGCCCGCAGCGACGGGTACGAACTCCGTGCCGCCGCCACGTCCATCGGCATTCCCTGCATCACCACCGTGGCCGAGTTCAACGCCGCCGTGCAGGCCATCGAGGCGCTGCGCACCTACGCCTGGTCCGTGACCAGCCTGCAGGAGCACGCCGCTGCGCTCATCGCATCGCAGGAGGCCGCCCTGCAGAAGGCCGCCGCGCAGACTCCGGCCGAGCAGAATGCCTGAGGCACCTGCAGGCGCAAACACTGCCGCCGGTGCCAGCCGGGAGTCCTTTGGCTCCCGGCTGGGCCGGGCCATGGCGGACCGCGGTCCGCTCTGCGTCGGGATTGATCCGCACCCCGCCCTCCTCGGCAGCTGGGGGCTGAACGACGACGCCTCCGGCCTGAGGCGCTTTTCACTCACCGCCCTGGAGGCAGTGGCTTCGCTCGCTGCCGCGGTCAAGCCGCAGGTGGCGCTGTACGAACGGCACGGCTCTGCCGGCATGGCGGTCCTCGAAGAGGTCCTCGCCACTGCCCGGGACGAGGGCGTGCTCACCATCGCCGACGCCAAGCGCGGTGATATCGGGTCCACCATGGCCGCGTACGCCGACGCCTGGCTCGGCGACGGCTCTGCCCTGGCCGCGGATTCGGTGACGCTGAGCCCCTACCTGGGCTTTGAGTCACTCCGGCCTGCCCTGGACCTTGCGGCCGAGCACGGCCGTGGCGTGTTCGTCCTGGCGCTGACCTCCAACCCGGAGGGCGCCTCCGTGCAGCACGTGGGCGGAAGCGATTCAGTGGCACGCCGGATCGTCCAGGCCGCCGCGGGGGAGAACGAACGCTACTCCGGGCCCCTGGGCTCGGTGGGCCTCGTGGTGGGAGCCACCGTGGGCACGGCACTGTCGGACCTGCAGCTTGACCTGGGGGCCGTCCGAGGTCCGATCCTCGCGCCTGGCCTGGGTGCGCAGGGGGCCACTCCGGGAGACCTGCGGAAGACCTTCGGCGCCGCCTACTCCCAGGTCCTGGGAACCTCCAGCCGCGACATCCTCAAGGCCGGTCCCGGCGTCCGGGAGCTCAGGGAAGCGGCCGAGCGGACGCTCGCCGGGCTCCGCGACGAATAGTCCATTGATTTCTCCGGCCGGCAGGGAGTAGGTTCAGGACAAATCCGCGGCTGCTCCAACGCCGCCGGCCGCGGATCCGTTGGCTGACCCCAGGGGAAATAACCGTGAGCTTGCGACCCTTGTCTCCGCAGGAACGATCCGACGCACTCAGGAAGGCCGCGGCGGCAAGGGCTGCCAGGGCCACGGCCAAGGAGCGGCTTAAATCCGGAGAGCTGACCGTGGCCCAGATCCTGGATTCCGGCGGCACAGAGGAAGCCATAGCGCGCATGCGCGTTTCGGAACTGCTTGAGGCACTGCCGGGGATCGGGAAGGTCCGTGCCGCGGCCATCATGGACAGCCTGGGGATCGCCGCGTCCCGCAGGGTCCGGGGGCTGGGCATCCACCAGCGCCGGGCGCTGGTAGATTTTATGAACGAGAAATAGCTACATCCGAACAGAGTCATCTGTAGACCGCCCAAAGGAATACGTGAGCAAGAAACCCGGACTGACAATCCTCGCTGGTCCTACGGCTGTTGGCAAAGGCACCGTGTCCACCTATATCCGCGACAACTACCCCGAGGTCTGGCTGTCGGTGTCGGCCACCACCCGGGCGCCGCGGCCGGGCGAGATCGACGGTGTGCACTACTACTTCAAGTCCAAGGAGGAGTTCGAGTCCCTTGTGGCCGCGGGCGAATTCCTGGAGTGGGCCGTGGTGCACGGGCAAAACACCTACGGAACCCTGAAGAGCACCGTCAACCAGGCCATCGCCGAGGGCCGCTCCGTGCTGCTGGAGATTGACCTGCAGGGTGCGCGCCAGGTGAAGCAGGCCCTTCCCGATGCCCAGTTCGTGTTCCTGGCACCGCCCAGCTGGGAAGAACTGGTCCGCCGGCTGGTGGGCCGCGGCACGGAATCGGCCGAGGAACAGCAGCGCCGGCTGGAAACCGGTAAAGTAGAACTTGCTGCTGAACCGGAGTTCGACTACACCGTCATCAATGACGACGTCCGCCGGGCAGCGGACGAGCTTGTTTCACTCATGGGGCTGACCCCGCACCCGCGCCAGCCGCAGACGCCATCAGCCCGCTAGAAATTTGGAGAATTCGTGTCCACGAACCTTGAAGGCATCATCAACCCGCCGATCGACTCGCTGCTCGAGGCAGCCGATTCCAAGTACGGCCTGGTGATCTTCGGTGCCAAGCGTGCACGTCAGATCAACGCGTACTACGCCCAGCTGCACGAGGGCCTGTTTGAGTACGTCGGCCCGCTGGTCGACACCAAGCTGAACGAAAAGTCGCTGTCCATCGCCCTGCGCGAGATCAACGAAGGCAAGCTGGTCTCCTCGCCGATCGAAGCTGCAGAGTAATCTCCGCAGAGTAAACAGACTGCCTGCTGACGGAGTTCACGTGCGCATAGTCCTCGGAGTCGGGGGAGGGATCGCCGCCTACAAGGTGGCATCGCTCCTCCGGCTTTTTACTGAAGCCGGCCATGACGTCACCGTCATCCCCACGGAGGCAGCCACCCGCTTTGTCGGCGTGGCCACGTGGGAGGCGCTGTCCGGCAACCCGGTGACCAACAGCGTCTTCGACGACGTCGAACTGGTCAACCATGTCCGGCTGGGCCACGAGGCAGACCTGATCGTGGTGGCCCCCGCCACGGCCGACCTCCTTGCCCGCGCCGCCGGCGGCCAGGCCAACGATCTGCTCACCAACACGCTCCTGATGGCCAGCGGCCCCGTCCTGTTCGCCCCGGCCATGCACACCGAGATGTGGCAGCATGCGGCCACCCAGGACAACGTCGAGACACTCCGCAGCCGGGGCGTGACCGTCCTGGAACCCGCGAGCGGCCGGCTGACCGGCAGCGACTCCGGCCCCGGCCGCCTGCCCGAGCCCGAAGCCATTTTCCAAGCTGCCATGGCACTGGTTCACGGACTCCAGGAAGATTCCCCGCTGCCCCCCTCCGCAGGCCGAACGGCTGAGGGAACCGGCGGCGCGCCGGAATTCCCGCTGGCCGGCCGCACCGTGACCATCAGCGCCGGCGGCACCCGTGAGCCACTGGACCCTGTCCGGTTCCTGGGCAACCGCTCCTCCGGGAAGCAGGGCGTGGCGCTGGCTGCCGCGGCCCGCGATGCCGGAGCAACCGTCCGGCTCGTTGCCGCACACATGGAGGTTCCTGCCCCCGACGGCGTCGAGCTCGTCGCCGTCGAGACGGCCTTGCAGCTCAGGGAAGCCATGCTGGCAGCGGCGGCCGATTCCGACGTCGTCGTCATGGCTGCCGCGGTGGCCGACTTCCGTCCTGCGGAGGTGTCCGGCACCAAAATCAAGAAGCGGGACGACACCGCCGACCCCGTCATCACGCTGGTCCGCAACCCGGACATCCTGCACGAGCTCGTCGCCGTCCGCGACGCCGGCAGCAGCAGCCAGCTCGTGGTGGGCTTCGCCGCCGAGACCGGGGATGAGCAGGGTGACGTGCTTTCGTACGCCGAGGCAAAGCTGAGGCGCAAGGGCTGTGACCTGCTGGTGGTTAACCACGTGGGCTCCGACAAGGTGTTCGGCCAGGACCACAACTCCGTGGTCATCCTCTCGCGGGCCGGTTCCGCGCCCCAGTCGGCATCCGGTTCCAAGCAGGACGTCGCCGCCATTGTCATTGACCGCATCGGTTCCGAACTGAGCCGGGTCTTTCCGCGAACCTGACGGGCGTAAGCAACGTCTCCTTAGCATGGGGACACACGCTGCCGCGCCGCCGTTTGCCAACCAGTAAGGTAGTTGAGTGACTTTACCGCTGCATCTTCCAGAATCCCACGGGTCCGCACCCTCCGCGCTTCGGCTCTTCACCTCGGAGTCGGTGACAGAAGGGCACCCGGACAAGATCTGTGACCAGATCAGTGATGCGATCCTGGACGCCCTGCTGGACAAGGACCCCGAGTCCCGCGTCGCCGTCGAGACCATGGCCACCACCGGCCTGGTCCACGTCGCCGGCGAGGTGACCACCGACGCCTACGTCGAGATTCCGCAGATCGTGCGCGAGACCATCCTGGGCATCGGCTATGACTCCTCCGCCAACGGCTTCGACGGTGCACGCTGCGGTGTTTCCGTCTCCATCGGCCAGCAGTCCAACGACATCGCCGGCGGCGTCTTCAATTCCCTGGAAGCCCGCGAAGACCGGCAGGAGGACGACTACGACCTGCAGGGCGCAGGCGACCAGGGCCTGATGTTCGGCTACGCCAGCGATGAGACCCCGTCCTACATGCCCACGCCGATCTGGATTGCGCACCGCCTCTCCGAGCGCCTCACCGAGGTCCGCAAGAACGGTGAACTGGCCTACCTCCGCCCCGACGGCAAGACCCAGGCCACCATCGGGTACGACGGCGACCGGCCGGTTTCCGTGGAAACCGTGGTCATTTCCAGCCAGCACGCCGAAGGGTTCAGCCTCGACCAGCTGCGCGCGGACCTCGCCACGCACGTCATCGACCCCGTCCTTGCCCTCGCGGACCTGGACATCTCGCGCACCAACAACATCCTGAACCCCGCCGGCGCGTTTGTCATCGGCGGTCCGGTGGGCGACGCCGGCCTCACCGGCCGCAAGATCATTGTGGACACCTACGGCGGCATGGCCCGCCACGGCGGCGGCGCCTTCTCCGGCAAGGACCCGTCCAAGGTGGACCGCTCCGCCGCATATGCCATGCGCTGGGTCGCCAAGAACGTGGTGGCTGCGGGACTCGCCAAGCGCGCCGAGATCCAGATCGCCTACGCCATCGGCCAGGCCCGCCCCGTGGGAACCTACGTCGAAACGTTCGGGACCGAGACCGTCGACCCGGCCAAGATCAGCGCCGCGATTGCCGAGATCTTCGACCTGCGCCCCCGCGCCATCATCGACGCCCTGGACCTGAAGCGACCCATCTACGCCAAAACGGCCGCGCACGGCCACTTCGGCCGCGATGATCCGGACTTCACCTGGGAGCGGCTGGACCGCGTGGACGACCTGAAGGCGTACTTCAACGCCTGAGCCGTCGCCTCCGCCGCCCGCCGGCACTCCGGGAATGTCAGACCCGTGTGATTGGCTAATGCGGAACCCAGGACGGAGGTAGGGCGCCATGTCTTTCAATTCCACGCCGTCGCACCCCACGCCATCTTCGCACCGGAGGCCAGAGCCGCTGCAGCTCTCACTGCTGCAGGGCTTTCCGCCGGCGGCCAAGCCGGCCGGCGGCCCGCCACTTGCCCCAGTCCGGCCGGTGGCGCGCGTGCTCATCGAGTCGCCGCTGCCGCACCTGGACCGGCCGTTCGACTACAGAGTGCCTGCCGAACTGGATGAGGATGCCCAGCCGGGCGTGCGCGTCCGGGTGAAGTTCAGCGGCCAGGAACTCGGCGGCTACATCCTGGACCGGCTTGATGAGTCCGACGCCGGGCAGCCCCTCGTCCCGCTGCACAAAGTCGTCTCGCCGGTTGCCGTCCTGACCCCTGCGCTGCAGGAACTCGCCGGGCGGGTGGCGGCACGCTATTCCGGCACCGTCAGTGACGTTCTCCGCGTCGCCATTCCGCCCAGGGTGGTCAAGGTGGAGAAGGAGCTTGCCGGCGCCGAACCGCCTCCGGAGCCTTCGTCTGCGGGACCTTCGCCTGCCGGCGCCGACTCCAGCTTCTCCGGCGAAAGCTGGACCAGGTACCGCAACGGCGCCGCGTTCCTCCGCCATCTCACGTCCGGCGGATCGCCCCGGGCAGCCCTTAGTGCCATGCAGGGGTTTGGCCCGGACGGCTGGCCGCATGTCATTGCGCAGGCGGTGGCGGCGGTACGGCAGTCCGGACGGGGCGCCGCCGTCGTTGTTCCCGATTACCGCGACCTGGACCGCGTGCAGGCCGCCCTGGAAGACATCCTGCCCGCGGAAGACGTCGCGCGGCTGACCGCCGACGACGGCCAGACACCCAGGTACCGCAACTACCTCCGGGTACTCAAGGGCTCCGCGGGTGTGGCGGTGGGCACCCGCTCGGCCGCCTATGCCCCCGTGCATAACCTCGGGCTCGTCGTGTGCTGGGACGACGGCGACGACCTCCATGTGGAGCAACGGGCGCCGTACGCCCACACCCGGGAAGTGCTCCTCCTCCGTGCGGAACAGGAAGGGGCCGCCTGCCTGCTGGCCGGGCATGCCCGCAGCACGGAAGTGCAGCGGCTGGTGGACGCCGGCTGGGCCATGCCCGTGGACGCCGAACGGACGGTGCTCCGCCGCACGGTTTCCCGGGTCCTCAACACCGCCGACAGTTTCGAGCAGGAGCGCGACCCCCTCGCGCGGCTGGCCCGGCTGCCCGGAGCAGCATGGCGCACAGCCAAGGACGCACTCGAACGCGGCCCCGTGCTGGTGCAGGTGGCCCGCGCGGGGTACGCGCCATCGCTGGCGTGCGAAACCTGCCGGGAACCGGCGCGCTGCCCGTCCTGCCAGGGGCCGCTCGCCATCGCCGGCAGCGCTGCAGTCCCGCAGTGCCGCTGGTGTTCGACGCCGGCGCCCGCCTGGCGCTGCGTGCACTGCCAGGGCACCCGCCTGCGCCGCGGGGCGGCCGGCGTTCTCCGCACGGCCGAGGAACTGGGCAGGGCGTTTCCGGGCAAGGCCGTGGTGACGTCCTCGGGCCAGAACGTCAAGGCAACGGTGCCGGATTCCTGCGCGCTGGTGGTGGCCACCGTCGGTGCCGAACCGGTGGCTCCGGGCGGATACGCGGCGGCGCTGCTGCTCGACGGCGATTCGCTGCTTCGGCGGGAGAACCTGCGGGCCGGTGAGGACGCGGTGCGGCGCTGGTTCAACGCCGCCGCTCTCGTCCGGCCGGCCACCGAGGGCGGCATCGTGGTCATCACCGCCGACGATACTGCCGCCGTCGGTGCATTGCTGCGATGGGACCCGGCGGGCTATGCGCAGCGGGAACTGGCGCTGCGCGCCGAGCTGCAGCTGCCGCCGGCGGTGAGGGTGGCCGCTGTCACTGGCGGCAGCACCGCCGTCGGGCATTTCACCGCCTCAGCCACAGCGCTTCTTGCCGCCGAGGGCGTAACGCTCCGCGTCGCGGGGCCGGCGCCGCTGCTCCAGACCGCGCACCTCCAGTCCGCAGTCCCGGAAAGCGTTGATGTCCGGACGCTGCTGTTCATTCCCTATGCGCAGGCCGCCACAGTGACCAGGGTGCTGCGGGCTGCGAAGGCTGCCGCCGCGGCGAAACGCACCGAGGACCCGGTACAGCTTCGGCTGGACGGCCTCGACGTGCTGTGAGCCGGCCTGCTCCAACAGGCTGGGCGACAGGCTATTTGTTGCGGAGCGCGAGCACTTCCGCTGCCACGGCCACCAGCTGGCGGGCGGACTCGTCCCAGCTGAACTGCCCGGCGCGGGCCACCGAGTTTCGTGAGACATCCCGCCACTGCGGCGCGTCGCCCAGTTCCTGGACAGCGGCCGCAAAAGCCGCGGGGGATTCCGGGTCCACGTACTTAGCGGCGTCTGCGCCCACCTCACGGAAGATCGGGGTGTCGCTGGCAATAACCGGGGTGCCCAGCGCCATGGCCTCCACCAGCGGGAGGCCATAGCCTTCGGCCTTCGACAGGCTGACCAGCGCGGTGGTACGCCTGAGCAGTTCGGCGTACTCGTCGTCGGTCACGCCGTTATGGAACACCACGCTGGCCCCGGCAGGGATCAGCGCCTCGAGCTCGGCACGGCGCTGCGGGGTGATCCGGCTGAGCAGGTGCAGCGTGTAATCCGGCAGTTCCGCCATCCCGGCGAGCATGGTTTCGACGTTCTTGTAAGGCATGAACGAACCCATGTAGAGCAGCGTCTTCTCCGGCAGGGTGTCGGGGTCGCGGGGCTGCTGGGCCGGCTGCGGCGCGTTGCTGACGATGCGCACCGGGCGGCTGGTCAGGCGGTACTTGGCCATCAGTGCTTCGGTGGTCCTGCTGATGGTGGCGACGACGTCTGCGCGGTTCAGCAGCAGCCGCTGCGGCCAGTACGCCTTGTGGTACAGGCGCCACAGGATCCGGACCGGGGCCGGGAGGAAGCCGGGGGGTGCCGGGTGTTCGTAGTAGATGAGATCGTGCAGGGTGAGCACCAGGCCGTACTTGCGGCCCCAGGTGCCCATGGTCTGCATGGGGCAGACGACGACGTCGGCATTCAGCCGGTTGACTTTCCGTGCCACGAAAAGTTCAGCGGGGGAGAGCGGGCTGCTGATCAGGGTGTGGGGGACGTCGGGAAGCAGGGCCAGTTGGCGGGGATCGCTGATGAGCATCGACACATCGGCGATCTTGGCGACGGCGGCGATGAGGCTGGCGCCATAGCGGCTGATCCCGTCGTGGTGGTCGGTCCGGGTAAAGCGGGCGTCGATCACAATTTTCACGCGGGATGGTCCTTCAGGAAGCGGCGGATGAATTCTGCGGCAGGCTCAGGGGTTTCGTAGTGGATCAGGTGGCCGACGCCCGGAATGATTTCCAGCGTGGCGTCCGGGAGCAGCCCGGCCAGCCGGTGCTGGTCGCGCAGCAGGGCGATTTCATCTTTTTCGCCGGCGATAAGGAGCACAGGCAGGGAGAGCCGCGGCGCGACTTCGGCCACATGGCTGCTGACGGACGCAGTGAAGGATTCCAGCAGACTCTCCCGGTTTGCGAAGGCGCTGAAGTAGGCATGGTGCTGCCCGTGGATGAACCGCAGCAGGTCCTTGTCCCTGGTTTTCGCCATGGCCATGCTCATCACCCGAACGATGAGCGGGCTGCGGAGCAGGGCCAGGCCAAGCGCGCGGGGGAGCCGCGCGGAAAGACGGTAGTACAGCACCGCCAGACGCGTCATAAGTCCCTTGGGCCCCTCCAGCGCCGGCGCAGCGATGGGATTGACCAGGATCAGCGGGCGGACGGCCTCCGGGTGGGTGGCGACAAAGTGGGCGGCCACGATGGAACCGAACGAGTGCCCCAGCAGCACTGTGTCAGGTCCGAGCCCGAGGGCCGCCATGAAGTCGCTGATGAACTGGCCGTAGCGCTCCACGCTGTGGCTGGCATCGGTGAATGCCGCTGAATCGCCGAAACCGGGAAGGTCCGGCATGACCAGGCGCATTTCCGGCAGCTGGTCCGCCACCCGCAGAAGCCCGTGGTGGTCGCCGCGGAAACCGTGGATGACCAGGATGGTGCGCGTTTCCGGCGTTGTCTTTTCGGGTTCGTAGACCCAGTAGGCGACGTCGCCGCCCGTCAGTTGCACGGTGGACGCGCGGGTGCGGACCGCCAGTCCGCCGCTGATAAAGGACGGCACGGTTGCGGGCACGGAGTCGGCTGTTCTCATCTGTTGACCGGGTCCTAGTTGACGATGTCGGGGTGGGAACCCGTGCGGTGGCCGCGCTCCAGGGCGGCGATGTCCGCCATGTCCAGGGCTGAGAGCTCGAAGCCGAAGACGTCAAGGTTTTCCCGGATTCGGGCGGCGGAGCTGGCCTTGGGGATGGCCACGTGGCCCAGCTGCACCTGCCAGCGCAGCACAATCTGGGCGGGGGTCACCTTGTGCTCGGCCGCGAGGGCGCCGATGACGGGATCCTCCAGCACCTGTCCGCGGCCCAGCGGGCTCCACGCCTCGGTGAGGATGCCCAGGCCCTTGTGCTTTTCGCGGAGCTCGGCCTGCTGCAGCCACGGATGGAGCTCGACCTGGTTGACGGCGGGAACCACCTCGGCGGTTTCCAGCAGCCGGTCCAGATGCTGCGGCTGGAAGTTGGAGACGCCGATGGCCCGGACCTTGCCCTCGCGGTACAGGGTCTCGAGTGCGCGGTAGGTCTCCTGGAACAGCCCTCGCCTGGCGCATGGCCAGTGGATGAGGTACATGTCCACGTATTCCAGCCCGAGGTTGATCATGGACGTGTCAAAGGCCCGCAGCGTTGCGTCATAGCCATGGTCGTCATTCCAGACCTTGGTGGTGATGAACAGATCCTCGCGGGATACGCTCGGCGCGGTCACCCCCGAGCCGCCCGTCACAGGCTCCATTGCGAAGGCCTCCACGAGGCCACGCGCTACGCCGGATTCGTTCCCGTACATGGCGGCCGTGTCGAAGTGGCGGTAGCCGGCTTCCAGCGCAGTCGCCACCAGATTGGCCGTTTCAGCAGGCGGCACCTTGTACAGCCCGAAACCCAACTGGTCGATCAGCACGCCGTTGTTCAGGCTGAGCCGGGGTGAGGTAGTCATGCCTATGACTCTACCGATTCCCCGCCCCGAGACGTGTGACTGACCACGTACCGGTACCGCGGGGCAGCATGGGGGGCTTTTCGGGCGGGCTGGCAACACTTCCGTGTTCCTTCCGGCGGCGGATTAAAGGTCTATAGCAAAGGTTTTAGAAGGGCGAAGGTACGAGGGATATGCACTTGCTGCCGATTCAGTCCGTAAAAAAGGCTGGACTAGAGGTTTAAAACCACGTAGCTTTGGAGGACAAGAAAATATGACGCACATCACAGGATGCCGCCGACGCAGGGGGAAGCCAACAGCCGCAACAGCACCAGGGAGCACGCAATGACCGCCACCATAAATGACCTCATCGACGATTCGTTTGCTGATCTTCCAAGACCGCAGACGTGTCCCGCCGAAGACTTCGCCGCCCCGGTCCTGACCGTCAGGGTCAATGATCAGGCCGTGCTTGCAATTGCCCGCTGGCTGCACGACGGTGCCTGCCTGCATGGGGATGGCTGCGGGCTGCGGGACTTCCATGCGATGGACGTCTACGAGACGGACGTCCGGGTCATGCTGGCCGCCATGGTGCAGGCGGGCGGCGACAGCGACGGCCCGGAAATCAGCCCTTGCCGCACGGCAACTGGGCGCAGGTGGTTCCAGGGCAAGTGGCAGTGCACCGCATGCAGCGGCGCCATCCGTTTCGGCGGTGGCATCGGATGGGTCCACAGCCGCTGATCCGGTGCGGAACGGCTATGCGTGCTGGTCTTCGTGGTCACCGGCGATTCCCATGCAGAGCCACCACGGGACTCCCGGAAGCGCCCGCCGCTCATTTTGGTCGGCTTTCGGGATGGTCCCGCCGACGTAGCGGCCGGTATTGGTTGCGATGACCGCACCATGCTGGTCCACAATGCAGGTGTTCGACGGTAATGCCCGCAACAGGGGTTCGAATGCGGTTTGGAGCTGGCCGATGCGGACATCGGCCCCCAATGCCCCAACATAACTTCCGGCAACGACCACCCGCTTGCTGAAAGTGATGATGTTCTCGTTCGTTCCGCTCGCATCCACATACGCATGGCTGGTGTGGATGGGGCTGTCATCGCCAGTGTCATCCGGCCGCCATGGTGCAGTGGCGAAGTCATAGAGGTCCATGTCGATGTATAGCCGCTGCGGCGACTCTGGTCCCGCTGGCGTGTAGCACCAGGAAATCCAGCTCTCACCGAAGTACGACTGGTCGGCGACGAAGCCCGTGCCGTAGAGAAATGGAACGCCGATGGCCACTGCCCTTCGCGCCGCGGCGTAGATGTCCGAATCGGCCCGTTCCCTGCTGGCTCCGGACCCGATGCTGGCGCGTACGGCCTGCTCGACCTCGCGCATTGACGCGGCAGCGGTTCCGGCGAACACGGCAGCAACCGATTCGATGGCGGCTACGGCCTCATCGACGGAGGCCGGATAATGCGGCGAATCGGCGGGTGTGCCCTCTAGCTCCATCCGCTCGTCAATGACCAGGTTCATGTCCCGCCGTACGTGTTCCTCAGCCAGCGCCCGCGCCCTGTCGGCGTCGCCGGCGCTGATTGCCTCAACGATCCTGGTGTGTTCTTCCGCAGCGGCGTCCCTGTGGCCTGACGGATCCACCCAGATCAGCGGGCCCACCTCGGCCTGCAGCGCAACCTCCTGGCGGGTGAGTCTGACCGATCCTGAACTGGCTGCGAGCTCGATGTGAAACTTGCTGTCCGCCCTGATTGCGTCCGCCGTGTGTTCGCAAGCGAGGATTTCGGTCGCTGTGTAGTCAAGGCGTCCCATCGAGAGCCGGTGGGATTGGATGGCCGCCGCGGCGGCGGCAGCGGCGCTGCCGGCGAGGAAGGCGCGGTACTCCCTCAAATCACGCAGGTCTTCGAGGGAGTATGCCTCAAGGGACTGGCGCTGCACCCGGGCGATGTCCCCGGTGTTGGCCTTCACGAAGCTCCCGCCACCTTTGCCGCGCCGCGTCTCGACCAAGCCCAGGCCGCGCAGTTCGGCCAGCGCTGCGCGCAGCGTGAGGGTGGATACGCCCATTCTGGATGCCAGGTAGCTTTCGCTGGGCAGCTGGGAGCCGTCTTCGAGCACTCCCAGTTCGATGGCATGCCTCAGCCGGCGTCCGACTTCTTCCCCTCGATCCGCGTTCTCCAAGGGTGCGAAGGCGAGTTGCTCTTTCCAAGCAGTCACGGGAAACCTCCCTGAGAAGTGACATTTAACCTTGAATGTCTATTGACCCTTAACCATGAAGGTCTATAGTTAAGAGTACCACTCGGGGAGATCAGGAAGATGTTCCCGGACCGTCCAGAACGATGGAGCGAAGGGAAAGACGATGACACGCGAAGAAGCTTTCGCCAGATGCACCCCGGACTCGTACGTCGAGTTCTACGGCGGCCGGTGGCTCGTCGTCCCGTTCGCGCAAGTCGAGCAGCCGCTCTTCTTCGTTTGCTCACCTGGAGCGCTCCGCAGCGGCCACTAGCTTTGGCCTTCTGAATCTGACCCTGCGGCAAACGACACTCCCGGTGCCGCAGCAGACCGGACAGTCAGGTTCCGTTCTGAAAGCTGACCAGCCGCCGGGCTGAGGCTTCGTCGAGGATCAGGTCGGTTGCCAGTCCGGCCTCAAGCGCACCGCGCAGCCCTTTGATCTTGGACGCGCCGGACACAACGCAGATCCGCCGGCGCACTTGGCGCAGTTGGTCCAGTGAAGGCCCGGTGGAACGTTCGTTCAGGGTAATGCCGTCCGAGGAGCCGTCGCTGCGGAAGAAGACGGTGGCGACGTCCCCAACAACGTCGGACTTCGCCAGCGTGGCCAGGTCCTCTTCGTCGAGGTAGCCGCCGGCGTAGACGTGGCTGGGGTAGTCGGCGTCGACTGATCCCACGCCGAAGATCGCAATGCCCATGCGGGACTGCAGGTCGAGGATGCGCTGCACGCTCCGCTCATTCCACATCGCGGTCTTGGTGGCCGCATGGTCGAAGAAGGCCGGCACGGGAAACTGTTCAACCCGTGCCCCGTAGGCGCTGCCGAAGCGCCGCATAATGTCGCTGGCGTAAGTGATGCCGGTTGTCTGCATGTTGCCCGCCCCGTTGAGTTGCACCACCACGCTGTCATGGGTGATCTTGCGCGTCAGGTGGCGGCTCACGGCGCTGAGGGTTGATCCCCATGCCACGCCGATGATCGCGTTCGAGTCCACGAGGGGCCCGATCGTGCGCGCTGCCTGCATGGCCACGCGGTCCAGCGTTTCAGCTTCGTTGAGGGTGTCCAGGACGGGCACCACGTGCACGTCCACCCTGTACTGCGCCCGGATTAGCCGCTCGAGCTCCGGCCCGGTGTCCAGCGGGCTGCGGATTTGGATCTGTACCAGGCCGGTCTCCCGGGCAGTGGAAAGCAGCCGGGAAACGGTGGAGCGGGAGGTCCGCAATTCCCGGGCGATGGCGTCCATCGTGAGGTCCTGCATGTAGTAGAGCTGGGCGGCGCGCAGCGCTTCGGAATGTCTGGGACGGGGCATGCCTGATTCCGTTCTGCACGTTCGTGCATAGTGCTTGACGACATTTTCCATTAATCCAAAGAATAGTGGTGAACGGCCCCGCACCATTCGGTGCGCTGCCTGCAACAAGCTCTTAGCAACCGAACCCGAAGGAGCAGATTTGGGACTCAAGGACTCACCCGGCCATACCAACAGCGCTGCGGCCCCCGGGCCGGAGCGCGAATCTGTCTCCCGGCTGCGCCGGCGGCCCAATGCCAAGGTTCTGATCATCGGTGGCGGGATCAACGGCGTCGGTACATTCCGGGACCTCGCCCTGCAGGGCATAGACGTGGCGCTGGTGGAGCGCGGGGACTACTGCCAGGGTGCCAGCGGAGCCTCGTCCCACATGATTCACGGCGGTATCCGTTATCTGGAAAACGGCGAATTCCGGCTGGTCCGGGAATCCGTGGTTGAGCGCAACAGGCTCCTGCGGATCGCGCCGCACTACGTGAAGCCGCTGCAGACCACGATTCCAATCTTCAGCACGTTCTCCGGTGTCCTTGCCGCGCCGCTGCGGTTCCTGACCCACAAACAGCAGGGCAAGCCGAAGGAGCGTGGCGCGTTCCTGATCAAGCTGGGGCTTAGCCTTTACGATTCCTTTTCCCGCGACGGCGGCAGCGTTCCGCGCCACCAGTTCCGCAGCCGCGAGAAGGCTTTGGCCGAGCTCCCCATGCTCCACCCCGGGGTCAAATACACGGCCACGTATTTCGATGCCTCCGTCCACAACCCGGAGCGCCTCACCCTTGACGTGCTGCAGGACGGTGAGAAGGCCGGTACGCAAAATGCCGCGGCCCGGGCCAGCAACTACCTTTCCCTGGTCTCTGTGAAGTCCAACGCCGACGGTTCCAGTACCGCGGTTCTCCGGGATGAACTCACCGGCGGCGAGTTCGGCTTCACGGCGGACGTCATCGTCAACACCACCGGCGCATGGGTTGACCTCACCAACGAGGCAATGGGCACGCCCACTTCCTTCATGGGCGGGACAAAGGGCTCCCACATCGTCCTGGACCACCCCGGACTGCTTGCCGCCTGCGATGGCCGCGAGATCTTCTTCGAACACACCGACGGCCGGATCGTACTGATCTATCCGATGGGCGACCGCGTCCTCGTCGGCACCACCGACGTCGACGCCGACATGTCGGAAGACGCCGTCTGCACCGACGAGGAAGTTGAATACTTTTTCGACCTCATCGGTCACGTCTTCCCGGACATCGCCGTAAAGCGCAGCCAGATCGTCTATTCATTCTCAGGGGTGCGCCCGCTGCCACGGCACGACGCCACCCAGCCGGGTTTCGTGTCGCGGGACTACCGCATCGAACGCCGCGCTCCGGAAACGGGCGCCGGCGAGGGCGGCGCCGTCGTCCTCAGCCTGGTGGGCGGCAAATGGACCACTTTCCGGGCCCTGGCCGAACACCTGGCCAACGACGTGCTCGCTGAACTGGGAACGGAACGGAAGATTTCGACGGCGAACCTCCCTATCGGCGGCGGCTCCGGGTTCCCGGACAGCGAAGCCGGCGTCCAGAAATGGATCAAAGCGCACATGGGCCCAAACCGGGACGCCGACCGGACCGGGGGCCTCCTCACCAGGTATGGCACCCGCGCCGAGGAAGTCATCAGCCATCTCGACGCCGGCCCCGACCGCCTGCTGCGCTCCACCCGGGAGCTAAGCGTCAGGGAGCTCGAGTTCATGGCCGCCAACGAGCAGGTCGGCCACCTCGTGGACGTCCTGATCCGGCGCACCTCGCTCGCCTTCCGCGGCCTGGTCACAGGGGAGCTGCTGAACGAAGTTGCCGAGACCCTCGCCGGGCCGCTCGGCTGGGATGCCGCAGGAGTTGCCGCAGAAATCAACCACGCGCAGGAGGTGCTGAAGCGATACCACGGTGTCGAGGTCCACAGCCTCGTCGCCTAGCGGGAAGCAGTCCTTCACACCCGCGAAGGACTGACAACAGAAAATAGAGGAGTCAAAGATGTCTCTTGGATTGGTGTTTCTTTCCGAAGTCTTCGGAACCGGCATGCTTACGCTGCTGGGTTGCGGTGTTGTGGCCAACGTTGCCCTGAAGGGAACGAAGGGCAACAGCGGAGGATTCCTGATGGTCACCTGGGGGTGGGGCATCGCCGTCTTCGCCGGTGTCTATGTCGCCGCCCGGTCGGGTGCCCATCTGAACCCTGCGGTGACCTTGGGCCTGCTGGTCAACGGCAAGGCGGAGTACGCCCCCGGTGTTCCGGTGGACTTCGCTTCGACCCTTACCTACTTCGGTGGTGAAATGACCGGTGCGTTCCTGGGCGCCGTGGTCATGTGGCTGGCGCACAAGCAGCACTTCGACGCCGAGCCCGAGCCCGCGAACAAGCTCGGCGTCTTCTCCACCGGGCCAGCCATCCGCTCCACCCCCTGGAACCTGATCACGGAAGTCATTGGCACCTTCGTCCTGGTCTTTGTCATCCTCACATTCGGCGGAACGCCGTCCGGGCTTGGCCCACTGGCCGTGGCGCTTCTCGTCGTCGGCATCGGTGTCTCCCTGGGCGGACCCACCGGCTACGCCATCAACCCCGCCCGTGACCTCGGACCACGCATCGCACATGCCGTCCTGCCCATCAAGGGCAAGGGATCCAGTGACTGGAGCTACTCCTGGATCCCGGTGGTCGGCCCGCTCGTCGGCGGCGCGCTGGCCGGCCTCGTCGGGCTGCTGCCCATCGTCTTCACGGCGGCCACCTGAGTTCCAACACCCTTTTCGAAACCACATCCATAGCCACATCCGTTCACTCCCAAGCACAACGACAAGGACGTCATCATGAGCCAATACGTAATCGCCGTCGACCAGGGCACCACGAGCACCCGCGCCATCATCTTTGACCACAGCGGCAGCATCGTCTCTTCAGGGCAGATGGAACACGAGCAGATTTTCCCGCACGCGGGCTGGGTGGAGCACGATCCCATGGAAATCTGGGACAACACCCGGGAGGTCATCGGTTCCGCCCTGTCCAAGGCAAACCTGACGCGGCACGACATTGCCGCCGTCGGCATCACCAATCAGCGCGAAACGGCGGTTGTCTGGGACAAGACCACCGGCAAACCGATCTACAACGCGATCGTGTGGCAGGACACCCGCACCCAGCCCATCGTGGATGAACTGGCGAAGGACGGGGGAGCGGACCGGTTCAAGCAGCAGGTCGGGCTTCCCCTGGCCACATACTTCTCCGGAACCAAGATCAAGTGGATCCTGGACAACGTGGACGGCGCCCGGGAGAAGGCCGAAGCCGGGGACCTCGTCTTTGGCAACACCGACTGCTGGGTGCTGTGGAACCTCACCGGCGGTGTTGACGGGGGCGTCCACGTCACGGACGTCACCAATGCCTCGAGGACCCTGTTCATGGATCTCGACACGCTGCAGTGGGACGAGGAGATCCTGGGGATCTTCGGTGTTCCCGCTTCCATGATGCCGGCGATCAAGTCCTCCTCCGAGGTCTACGGCACCGTCCACACCTCGCAGTTGCTGCGGGAGGTGCCGGTGGCCGGCATCCTCGGTGACCAGCAGGCAGCCACGTTCGGCCAGGCCGCGTTCGAGACAGGCGAAGCGAAGAACACCTACGGCACCGGCTGCTTCCTGATCTTCAACACCGGCGAGGAGATCGTCCACTCCAAGAACGGGCTGCTGACCACCGTCGGCTACAAGCTGGGGGACGCCGCCCCGCACTATGCCCTGGAAGGGTCCATTGCCGTCACCGGCTCGCTCATCCAGTGGCTGCGCGACAACCTCAACATGATCAGCAGCGCGCCCGAGGTGGAAAGCCTCGCCGCTTCGGTGAAGGACAACGGCGGCGTGTACATCGTGCCGGCGTTCTCCGGCCTCTTCGCGCCCTATTGGCGCTCTGACGCCCGGGGCGCGATCGTGGGCCTGACCAGGTTCGTCAACAAGAGCCACATCGCCAGGGCGGCGCTGGAGGCCACAGCCTTCCAGACCCGCGAAGTGCTGGACGCCGTCAACGCTGACTCCGGCGTTCCGCTGTCTGAATTGAAGGTCGACGGCGGCATGGTCGCCAATGACGCCCTCATGCAGTTCCAGGCGGACATTCTCGGCGTTCCGGTCATCCGCCCGAAGGTGGTGGAAACCACCGCGCTGGGGGCTGCCTACGCGGCGGGACTCGCCGTGGGCTTCTGGAAGGACCTCGGCGAGCTGTCCGCCAACTGGTCCGAGGACAAGCGCTGGGAGCCCAACCTCGACACCGACGAGCGGGAACGGCAGCTGCGTCTCTGGAAGAAGGCCGTCACCAAGTCCATGGACTGGGTCGACGAGGACGTGAGGTAACTTTCCGCGTCCCGCTCCAGGGAGGAGGCCGCACCCGCCCGCCCGTCCCTGGCCGCTCCCTGACACTCGCAAGCTCGTGTCGGGGCCCTCGCGGCCAGGGGCCCATCGCGGTGCCCACCACACCCTGGCGGGGTGCGGCCTCCTCTCTTCCGCTACGTGTGCTTCCCGGCCGCCGTCGTTGTTTCCATGTAATGGTGGACAAGCGGTAAGGTGACTGTATGCGTGCGATCCTTCTGCTTAGCTAGCCGCTTGGTATCCCGAACGAATACGGATTATCGAGCGGCCGCCCCTCCATGTCGAGGGGCTTTTGTGTGTCCGGGGAGACCTTCCCGGCAGGCGGCGGGGATCAGACCGTTGTGACAGGACAGAGGTCATGACAGAACAGAAGAGGGCAGCAGTGAGCGTTCAGCCGGAGACCGAAACCGGAACAGCAGCAGGTGGAGCGGAGACGCCCGAGGAGGGCGCGTACAGCTTCGCGGCGATGGAGGCCCGGTGGCCGCAGGTGTGGGAAGACCTGAAGGTCTTTACCCCCGCCGACGACGGATCCCGGGAGCGCCGCTACGTGCTCGACATGTTCCCCTACCCCTCCGGCGACCTCCACATGGGTCACGCCGAGGCGTTCGCCATGGGCGACGTGGTGGCGCGCTACCTGCGCCAGCAGGGGTACGACGTGCTGCACCCGATCGGCTGGGACTCGTTCGGGCTCCCCGCTGAAAATGCTGCGATCAAGCGCAACGCCCACCCGAGCGAGTGGACGTACGCCAACATCGACACGCAGGCGGCCTCCTTCAAGCGCTACGCCATTTCCGCGGACTGGTCACGCCGGCTGCACACGTCGGACCCGGAGTACTACCGCTGGACGCAGTGGCTGTTCAAGCGCTTCTACGAGCGGGGCCTGGCCTACCGCAAGGACTCGCCGGTCAACTGGTGCCCCAAGGACCTCACTGTGCTGGCCAACGAGCAGGTCGTCAACGGCGCCTGTGAGCGCTGCGGCACGGCAGTGACCAAGAAGTCGCTGAACCAGTGGTACTTCAAGATCACCGACTATGCGGACCGGCTGCTGGACGACATGTCCGAGCTGCAGGGGCACTGGCCCGAGCGTGTTCTGGCCATGCAGCGGAACTGGATCGGCCGCTCCGAAGGCGCGCACGTCCGGTTCGTGATCGAGGCGGCCGACGGACGTGCAGAGCGTGAAGTCACGGTCTTCACCACTCGCCCGGATACCCTGTACGGCGCCACGTTCTTCGTCGTGGCTGCTGATGCGCATCTGGCGCTGGACCTGGTCACCCCCGAGCACCATGACGCACTCATGGCCTACCGGGAAAAAGTGAAGGCCCTCTCGGACATCGAACGCCAGTCCACCGAGCGCGAAAAGACCGGTGTGTTCACCGGCCGCTACGCCATCAACCCGCTGAACGGTGAAAAGCTGCCGGTCTGGGCCGCGGACTACGTCCTGGCCGACTACGGCACGGGCGCCATCATGGCCGTTCCCGCGCACGACCAGCGCGACCTCGACTTCGCCAAGGAGTTCGGCCTGCCTGTGCGCGCGGTGCTGGACACCGGCGAGGAGGATCCCGCAGTCTCCTGGAAGGCGACCGCGGGGGAGGGCACGCTGATCAACTCCGGCGGCCTGGACGGGCTGCCCAAGAGCGAGGCCATCCCGGAAGCCATCAGGATCCTCGAGGAGCAGGGGACCGGCGAGAAGTTCGTCAACTTCCGGCTGCGTGACTGGCTGCTGAGCCGCCAGCGCTTCTGGGGCACCCCGATCCCCATCATCCACTGCGCCGAGTGCGGGGAAGTTCCGGTACCCGACGAGCAACTGCCGGTGACGCTGCCCGAGGACCTGCGCGGCGAGGCGCTGTCACCGCGGGGCACTTCGCCGCTGGCCGCGGCCGCCGAATGGGTCAACGTTGAATGCCCGAACTGCGGACGCGCAGCCCAGCGGGACACGGACACCATGGATACGTTCGTGGACTCGTCCTGGTACTTCCTGCGCTTCGTCTCCCCGCACTTCACCGACGGTCCGTTCGATCCTGAAAAGATCAACGACTGGATGCCGGTCGGGCAGTACGTCGGCGGCGTCGAGCACGCCATCCTGCACCTGCTCTATGCCCGCTTCTTCACCAAGGTCATCCACGACATGGGCCTGCTGGCGGCGGACGAGCCCTTCAGCGCGCTGCTGAACCAGGGACAGGTGCTCAACGGCGGCAAGGCCATGAGCAAGTCGCTGGGCAACGGTGTGGACCTCGGTGAGCAGCTGGACAAGTTCGGCGTCGACGCCGTCCGCCTCACCATGGTCTTCGCGTCCCCGCCCGAGGACGACGTCGACTGGGCGGACGTTTCGCCGTCGGGCTCCGCGAAGTTCCTGGCCCGCGCCTGGCGCCTGGGCCAGGACGTCACGAGCGAGCCCGGAGTGGACTTCAGCACTGGTGACCGTGCGCTGCGCTCGGTCACGCACCGGACCATCGCGGACGCCGTGGAACTGCTGGACAACAACAAGTTCAACGTCGTGGTGGCCAAGCTGATGGAGCTGGTCAACGCCACCCGGAAGACCATTGACTCCGGTGCCGGCGGAGCCGACCCGGCCGTGCGTGAAGCCGCCGAGGCCGTCGCCGTCATCCTCAGCCTCTTCGCGCCGTACACGGCGGAGGACCTGTGGAACGTCCTGGGGCACCCGGCGTCGGTGGCCAACGCCGGATGGCCTTCGCACGACGAGGCACTCCTGGTCCAGGAAACCATCACCGCGGTGGTCCAGGTCCAGGGCAAGGTCCGGGACCGGCTCGAGGTGTCGCCGGCCATTTCCGAGGACGAACTGCGTGAGCTGGCACTGGCCTCGGAGAATGTCCAGCGCGCCCTCGACGGCCGTGGCATCCGGACCGTGATTGTGCGGGCACCTAAACTGGTGAACATCGTCCCGGCCTAGCAGTACCCACAGGGTAATGGGGCGATTACCGGACGAAATTCCGGCCGCCGGCACTGCCGGCGGCCGGAAAACAACTGCAGGAGGTGCGCCGTGATTGACCGCGAGCCGGCAGCCTGGCTGTGGTTAAAGGAGCATCTGGTCCGCCTCCGCCAGGCTACCAGACCGGGACAGGGCCCGCCCACGGGGGAGCCCGCCGTCGTCGTCCGCACCGCTGTGGTGACCGACTCTGCCGCCGCCCTGCCCGCCGACTGGGTCCGTGCCTTCTCCATCAACGGCCGGCTGGCCGTCATCCCCATGCCTGTCATGGTCGGGGAGGAGATTTTCGGCGAAGGCGAAGACGACATCAGCGGGACCATCGCCCTTGCTCTGGCTGCCGCCACTCCCGTCAAGACGTCCCGGCCCTCGCCCGGCCAGTTCGAGCAGGCCTACCTGGCGGCTGAGCGGCAGGGTTTTGAATCCGTTGTGTCGATCCATATCTCCGGCGGCCTTTCCGGCACCGCTGATGCCGCCCGGCTCGCGGCAGGCCGGGTCACTATCCCCGTGGAGGTGCTGGACACCCGCACCGTGGGAATGGCGCAGGGACTTGCCGTCCAGAGCGCCGTGGTGGCGGCGGCGGACGGGCGCGATGCCGCCGAAGTGCGGCGGCTGGCCGAGGAGCGCGCCGCCCGCAGCAAGGTCTACTTCTACGTGCCCAGTCTCGAGCAGCTGCGGCGCGGCGGCCGCATCGGTGCCGCTGCCTCCCTAGTGGGAGCCATGCTGTCCATAAAACCGATTTTGGCGGTCGACGGCGGCAAGATCGTTCCGCTGGAAAAGGTGCGGTCCGCAGCAAAGGCCGTTGCCCGGCTCGAGGAGATCGTGGTGGCGGAGGCCGCCGGCCGGCCGTTGGGGGAGGCCCGGCTGGCCATCCACCACTTCGGCAACCGGCCAGAGGCCGAGTTGCTCGCGGCCCGTTTGGCCGCAAAGCTTCCGGCCTGCCCGCCTGCCCAGATCAGTTCACTGCCTGCCGTTCTGGCGGCCCATGCCGGACTCGGTGTCCTCGCGGTGATCGTGGGGGAAAGCAGCTCATCGGTCGCAGGCTGCCTCGCTCCGGGCGCCGGGGATGGTGGGGGCTCCAGCTGAGACGGGTGCGGGTTCCAGGTCGAGGCGGTGGGCTTTATTGTCGGTGCCTCCTCTCATACTGGGGTACGGTGCCTCAACTGCTCACCGCCCTAGCAGGGTCGGGCCGCTGGTAGTACAGTCTCCCCACCGAGCAAGGAGGCCACATGTCCACGCAAGTTCACCACGTCGCTCAGCTGGACCGGGACGTGGCTGAGGAAGTCACAAAATGGCTGAAGTATCTGAAGGGCCAGGTGACCAGCGTCCAGTTCCTCACAACCACAATTCCCGATCCCAAGGAGCCGGAGAAGTGGCGCGTACAGTACGAGGCGTATATCACCTATCAGCGGTAGCCACGCTATCCACATAGGGCAGGATGTCCCTTTCGGCGGGGCTGCGCGCTTCCTAGCGTGGTGGATATGTCACGCCGGACCACCGGAGCCTTAGCCAGCACTCAGCCGCGCACCGGCGACGTCCGCGCGTCCGGTGGGGCCAGTGCGGGGGAGACACGGGCGGCCAGAAGGCTGGCTGCCTCGCTCGGACCGCCTGTCACCCCCGGTTTCCCGGGCGGCGAAGAGCCCGGCCGGCAGCCAGGCGGGGGCAGCACGGGGCTCCTGAACTCGGACGCTGCAGGCGGTTTCGCCTACGGCAGGCAGGCCGGTTCCGCCGGGCCTGCGACGTCTGTCGAAGTGGTGGAACCACGTGTGCGCTGGCGCCTCGGTGTCCGGGCGGCAGCACTGGTGGGTGTCCTGTCACTGCTGGCAGGAGTCTTGCTCTGGTGGCAGGTTGCTGCCAACGGTCCTGTTGTCATTCCGCTTAGTTCAGTAACCCACGATGCAGCCGGAAAGGCCGCCAATGGCCCTTCCGGCCGGGAGAGTGGTGGCGCGGACAATGGCGGAACGGACAGCGGGCCCGGTGAGGAAGGGACGAACGTTGATGGGAAAGACACGGACGGGAGAGAAGCTGACGGACGGAACAGTGATGGGACGCCGGCCGGGAACGTTGTGGTGCACGTTGCCGGGGCGGTGAAGAAAGCGGGGGTGGTCCGCCTCCCGCGGGGGAGCCGGGTGCACGAGGCTATCGCTGCCGCCGGGGGCGGCGGCCCGGAAGCCGACCTTGACCGGCTCAATCTCGCCTCCCTGCTTGAGGACGGCCAGAAGATCTACGTGCCGCGACGAGGTGAGGCCGCGCAGGCTGACGCATCGGGAGGCCCGTCGGCGGTTGGATCGGCGCCGGCGGACAGCACAGGCGGGGGTGATTCAGCAGCCGGCGGAAGCCCCGGGGCTGCGGGCGAGGGCGCAAGAGCCAAAGTGAACCTCAACACGGCGAGCGTGGAACAACTTGCTGAACTTCCCAAGGTTGGCCCGGTGCTGGCCCAGCGGATCGTCGACTGGCGAACTCAGCAGGGCCCCTTCAAGTCGCCCGAGGAACTGGACGCCGTCGATGGTGTCGGCCCTAAAATGCTGGAGACGTTGCTTCCGCTGGTGACCATCTGACATGGACACCAGGAACGGACGTGTGCCCAGCCCGTGGAGCCGCTATGTCCAGGCTGCCGTGGACTCCAGCCGGGTCGACTCCACGCCTGCAGACTCCAGAGCGGCCGATTCTGCATTAGGGGATTCCGCACCTGCTGCCCCTGTGGCAGCACCGCCGTCGTCCCGTATTAGCCCGACGAGTGCCCTCGGCCGGAAGATCAGCGCTGACATCCGCCGTCGTTTGTTGCCCGGCGGGCAGGACGCAACCACTGCCCAACAGAACCGGCGGCGGACGGATCTCCGCCTTGCCCCGCCCGCCCTGCTGGTGTGGGCAGCCACCTTGGCCGGGCCCTGGCTGACACCGGCCACGCTCCTGCTGGTCTGGTGCGGGCTTGCGGGGTCGGCTGCCGTGCTGCTGGCTCTGGCTTGGCGGAGGAAGAAAGGCGGGAGACAACGGCGGCGCAGTTTCCTGACCACGCTGACTGCCGCGCTCATGCTGGCCGCGGCAGCGACCGCCCATTCGGCAATGGCGTCAGCGCAGCGCTCCGACGGGCACATGGCTGGACTCATCACTGGGCGGGCATCCATTGTGGCGGAAGCCGAGCTCACCGGGGCGCCGCGTGCCCTCAAGACGCCCGGACCCTCCGGGCGTGCCGAACGCTGGATGGTGGCGGCGGTGGCGCGGTCACTGACGTCGGGAGGCAAAGTAACGCAAGCACGCCTGCCGGTGGTCATCGTTGGCGGGCAGGAGTGGCAGCACGCGGGAACCGGCCAGTTGATCAGGGTGACCGGAAAGCTTCGGCCCCCCGACGCGGGCAGAGTTGAGGCAGCCATCCTGACCGCGTCATCGCCGCCCGTCCGGCTGGCCGCGGCACAGGATTGGCAGCAGGCACCCGCAGCCCTGGGCAGGCAGTTTGCCTCCGCCGCCGCCTGGCTTCCGCCCGACGCCCGCGGCCTGCTTCCTGGCATGGTCACAGGTGATACCGGCGGACTCAGCGAGGAACTGGAAACCGCCATGAAAACCGTGGGCCTGACGCACCTGACTGCCGTATCTGGCGCCAACTGCAGCCTCATCCTTGGTGCGCTGCTGCTGGCCGCCCGCAGCGTGCGGCTCGGACGGCTTCCCGCTGCCGCATTCGCCCTGGCAGGCCTGGGGCTCTTCGTGCTGATGGTTGGGCCGGATGCCAGCGTCTTGCGGGCCTCGCTGATGGGCGCAATCGCTCTGGCTTCCCTTGCCGGCGGACGAGGTGGCCGTGGACTGAGTTTCCTGTGCCTGGCGGTCATCGGGCTTCTGCTCATCGACCCCGGGCTCGGCACAAGCTTCGGATTCCTGTTATCGGTCGTGGCCACTCTTGGCATCATCGTGCTGGGCAGGCAGATCGTGTCATGGATCCCACGTGCCATACCGCGCTGGATGGCAGCCGGGGCAGCCGTGCCATTGTCAGCCCAGCTGTTGTGCGGTCCCGTGATCGTGATGCTGCAGCCACAGTTCGCCACGTATTCCCTGCTTGCCAACGTACTGGCAGCACCGCTCGTTGCGCCGGTCACGATCCTGGGGACTGCTGCCGTGCCACTGGTGCCGCTGCTTCCGTGGCTTGCAGCACCGTTGATCGGGGCGGCCGGGCTTTTCGCCACTGGAGTGGCCGGCGTTGCCAGGTTCGTGGCTGGGCTTCCGGGTGCGGCCCCGCCGTGGCCCGAGGGCCCTTTCGGACTGGTCACCATGGTTCTGCTTTCCACCATCAATGTGCTGGCAGTCTGGCTGGCAACCCATCCCGCCCAAACAATCGGGTTCATCCTCGCCGCCCATCGCGCCACGGCCGGTTGCCTGGAACGGCTGGCACAGCGACGGAACCCGTGGCCGTGCCCGCCCGGCGCGTTCACTCGGCCGGGCCCCGCCCGCTCAGCCCGGCGCGGCTTGGCGCAGCCGTTGGGCCATGGCACGCTTCGAGTCAGCAATCCGTACCCCGGGAGGAACCAACAGTGGCCGCTACCTAGCCCCAACGATCCAGGACGTCGGCGACCAATTCGACCACCTGGCGGGAGGTGACGCCAGCAGGGATAGTCCTGTGAGGCGGTCCGGAGGTATATCTCGTGATCCCCTCGGCTAACTCGAGATCAGACCTACTCTGACAGCATTCAGCACGACAAGCTGACGTCGGTATGCCCAAAAATGGACGGAACGCCGACACGGTCGTCAGTCAGGACTTCGGCAGTAAGACCATTCACCACCCCCAACCCGGCGAATGCCGCCGGGTCCGGGGTGTGTCCCCGCCCTTGGCGGTTCTAGCGGAAGATGTTGTAGGGACTCCAGCCTGAGCCGACGATGGTGCGTGCTGCCCAGCTGCCGTTGCTGAAGGGGTAGTGCGCGAGGCGGCCGTCGGTGAGCCGGGTGATGAGTCCGGTGCCTCCGGCGGTGAATCCGGCCACGTTGGTGATGCTGTTGATGCTGCTCCAGCCGGTGCCCACCGTGGGCCGGACTTCCGAGATGAGGCTGCCGGTTCCTGTGGAGCGGTACAGCACGAGCCTGCCGTCGCTGCGTTTAGCCAGGACATCCTGGGCCCCGTCCTGGTTGAAGTCGGTCATGGTGAGGTAGAGGCCTCCCCAGCCGGTCCCGGTCTTGATTCGGGGTGAGAGCGATGATCCGGTGCTGTTGCCGTAGTACCAGAGGGTCCCGGCGGCGTCGTAGGCCAGGATTCCCGGATGCCGGTCGGTCTTCCGCCAGTGACCGATGGTGATGTGGTAGCTGCCCCACCCGGCGCCGATGGCCCGGGCCGCTTGGAATCCACCCGTGGGTCGTCCGGCGTAGAAGCTGAGCCGGCCGTCCTTCCATTGTGCGACGACATCCAACGTGCCGTCGCTGTTCCAGTCGGTCACGAACCCTTTGGCCAGCCCGGACCAGCCGACGCCGATTTTCTGCCGGGCCTGGAACCCGCCGTGGCCGTTCGCCGGGTAGTTCCACAGCTCGCCGTCGGTTGTGGCAGCGACGACGTCGGCCCCGCTGCGGAGGGACGGACTGGTAGTGGTACCCGGTCCGGGGTCTCCACCTCCGCCCTCTGCTCCTATTTGACGCGGGTCAAAAGTGGTGTCCACAAGCAGCCGAGGACTGAAAGCGTCGGCGATTCGCTGCCAGGAGACGAGCTTGTGATTTTGGTTACCACTGTTACCGTTGCCCGCATTGGTGTTGTTGTGGTCCTGGCTGGTGAAAAGTCCAGCTGGATAGGAAGGTCCGAGCGGGAAATTGGTGACATCAATCCCGTCTTGACCATTCACACCGTCTACACCGCCTCCATCGACGATCTTGAAGGAGCCGACGAAGGCGTTGTCACCGCGGTTGTAGATGAGGAAGTTGGATCCGCCCTGGCTCGACACAATCAGATAACCGGTCCCCTGCCGACCATAATAAATGGCGGAGTTCTTGACGTTCTCCACTATTCGTCCACCGGTTGCCACGGTGCGATCCACGAGTGTCCGGGTTGAACCGTGCCCGGGCTCAGCCCCGTACCGCCACAAGCCGACTTTCTCCTCGGACACATAGACACGTTGCAGCTCATCATCTGCCGAAATGCCTTCGGAGCTGTCGCCATTGTCGAAAGAACGCACGGCAGTTCCTCGAACCGATCCATTCGAGCCGTCCAGCTCGAACTGGGTCACCACATTCGTATTGAAGTCATGCACAAAGGCGTAATACTTCCCAGAAACCGGGGAGTGATACATTGCGAAGCCGCGGGGCCTGCCTGGAGTGCTGATGCGCCCCACCTCTGTCAGCGATCGATCCGCGACGTTCACCTTGTAGAATCGAACGCCGGTCGACTCCACATTCCTCTCCGTCACGCCGACGAGGGCGATGCGCGCACTGCCCAATGGAAAGTTGTACCGGAGGTCGACGTTGTTCATACTGCCGTGCGGGTAGAAATGTAACTGGCGCCCAGACAGGTCGTAGACCCCCACGCCTCCGGTACTTAGTTTGTCCGTACCGATCACCATGCTCTGCGACGGATCCGTGGGGTGTATCCAGATCGCGGTGTCGTCTGCCGCGTCACTGGAACTCGGAACGGGTGTCGTCTCTGCCGATGGAGTCACGAGGACGTCCGCCGCATGCGCTTGCGGGGCGATGAGTACGTTGAGGCCTGCGAGGGCGGCAGCTAAAACCGCGACAAGCATGAGCCGGAGCAGCGTGGGAGCATGGCGCAAGGATCCTCTAGCCGCCTGCGTGCGTCGAAAACTAACAGCGTGAGCCATGGATTTCCTATCACTTGGCCGGTGCGCTGCACGAAGGCACCGTAGGAGGCTGACGAGCAGATGCGTGCACACCTGTTTCGACCCCAGTGCACCCCAGCCACATTCAGCGCCGTAGATGGATCCTACCCACGGCCGGACCAGCCCAAAATATCGCCAGGTACCCGAATGTCGGCTGGCACTACCTGAATTTCCGTGCCCCCGGTACTTGTGGAGCCGGAACTGGGTCTGAGTTTTGGGTTCCTGCTCTCTGTCCTGGCCACGTACGCCCGCACGGTTCGCCTCCTTGACCGGGCGCCGGTGGTCGGGCTGCACCGCGCCGGCCCCGGGCAGCGTGGGAGACTTAGAGTCTGCAATCTGAACTCCGGGAGGAATCACCAGTGGCCGCTGCTCAGCAACGATCCAAGACGCCCGCCGCCAACTCGGCGTCCTGGCGGGACGTCACGCCTGCGTCGGTCGTCCTGATCACGGGTCCCGAGGAGTACCTCGGCATCCGGGCGATGGACCGGATCCGGACCCAGGTGCGGGCAGCAGCACCCGATGTGGAGGTCACCAGGCTCAGTGCCGGCGCCTACGAGGCCGGGGCCCTGGCCATGAACGTCAGCCCCTCACTGTTCGGTGAGAGCAAGCTGATCGAGGTGGATGGCCTCGAAGCGATGAACGACGCCTTCCTGGCAGACGGACTGACCTATCTCAAACAGGTCGAGCAGGACGCCGTCCTCGTGCTCCGGCACGGCGGCGGGACCCGCGGCAAAAAGCTGCTCGACGCTGTGAAAGCCGGTGGCTGGCCGATTGTCGACTGCCAGCCCCTGAAGAAGGACGCGGAAAAGACCGCCTTTGTCACGGCGGAGTTCAAGGCCGCCGGCAGGCGGATCACGCCCGAAGCAGTTCAGTCCCTGGTCAACGCCGTCGGCGCCAACCTGTCCGAGTTGGCGGCCGCATGCAGCCAGCTCATTGCCGATGCCTCGACCGCCGTGGACGGGGACATGGTTGACCGGTACTACGGCGGTCGGATCGAGGCGACGGCCTTCAAGGTTGCCGATGCCGCCATGGCCGGGAACGGTCCCCTCGCCCTGTCAACGCTCCGCCACGCCCTGGCCACAGGTGCCGATCCGGTACCCCTCGTCGCGGCGTTGGCGGCTAAGTTGCGGACGGTCGCCAAAGTGGCCGGCGCCAAGGGGTCAGCTGCGCAGATCGCCAAGCAACTGGGCATGCAGCCCTGGTTGGTGGAGCAGGCGCAGCGCGACGTCCGCAGGTGGACGCCGGAAGGCCTGGCCCGGTCCATCCAGGTCACGGCCGAGGCCGACGCGCAGGTCAAGGGACTTTCCCGTGATCCCGTCTACGCCGTCGAGCACGCCGTCACAGTGATTGCGTCGGCCGCCCGCGGCCGATAAGTCCCGCCGTCGAAAGATGGAGAGACCCGCCGTCGAAAGTTAAAGAGAAGTGGCCGGCACCAATGGTGCCGGCCACAAGCATCAGTTCAGATGAACTGGAAAACCTTAGAGTGCGTTGACCTTCTTGGAGATCGCCGACTTGCGGTTTGCAGCGTTGTTCTTGTGCAGAACACCCTTGCTGACAGCCTTGTCCAGCTTACGGCTGGCAGAAACGAGCGCAGTAGTAGCAGCTTCCTTGTCAGCGGACTCAACGGCGGTGTTGACGGCGCGGATGGCCGTCTTCAGCTCGGACTTGACTGCGTTGTTGCGCAGGCGAGCCTTCTCGTTGGTCAGGATGCGCTTCTTCTGGGACTTGATATTTGCCACGTGTGAACTCTCTTTGTAATGCGGAAATGGTCTAGAGGGCTTTCAAGCTGGCCTTGACTGAGCGGCGTGGGGATACCTATGGCGGCCAGCCATCAGTGACCGTCGACCTGCACGGACACACAGCTAAAAATATTAGCAGGTCGGGGCCGTTTCTGCCCATTTACGCCCGGGGCGGCGCGCCGCCCTCATTTCCAGCCGCGCAGACGCCGCAACTCGTCCGCCACCAGCCTAAACTTCTTCCGGTCCAGCACGGCACCCTCCCGCCGGACGTCGGCCGGGTGGATCTGCAGGACGCGGTCCAGCTTCGCCTCGCTGGGCCGGCCCAGCCTGTCCCAGGTTCCGGTGCCGATATCCACGTGGTTGAGCCGGCCGCGAGAACGGCCGTCATGGTCCTTGCTGGTCAGCATCAGGCCCAGCAGATACCGCCCATGACTGCCGACCAGGAGGACCGGCCGGTCCTTGCCGCGGGAATGGTCCTCTTCGAAGGGAACCCACGTCCACACGATCTCACCCGGGTCCGGGCGGCCGTCGGGGGAGGGGGAGTACCGCAGGGTTGCCGTGCCGGTGAAGTCGCCCGGGTATGTCCCGGTGACGCCGGCGGGCAACCGGGATGGGCTTCCGGACCTGCCCCGGACCTCCGACGGGCGGGCTGCGGGCTTCCTCAGCACGCCCAGGAAGCGAAGGGAAGCACGGACGGCGCCGCCGATGGAGGAGAGGTTCAAAGCCATGCCAGCCACCATACCTGCGCACCGGACCTGCGGGCCGCGCAAAATGTACTGTCAGCGCCCCGGACGTGGGAGACTAGAAGTTCAGATATGCGGCAGGCAGCAGGATGGCCCGAGTTCAGCCTGAGCAGCGCCGCCAAAATGCCAACAGTAAGGACCCTGCGTGTCTCCCATGGCCCGCACCGCCCCGGTGCCCGCCGCGACAGATCCGGCCATTATTCGGAACTTCTGCATCATCGCGCACATTGACCACGGTAAGTCCACCCTGGCCGACCGCATGCTGCAGTTCACCGGCGTCGTGCAGCAGCGCGACATGAAGGCCCAGTACCTGGACCGCATGGACATCGAGCGCGAACGCGGCATCACCATCAAGTCCCAGGCTGTGCGCATGCCCTGGGAACTCGACGGCGTCAGCTACGCCCTCAACATGATCGACACCCCGGGCCACGTGGACTTCACCTATGAGGTGTCCCGTTCGCTTGCCGCCTGCGAGGGCGCCATCCTGCTGGTGGACGCAGCGCAGGGCATCGAGGCCCAGACGCTCGCCAACCTGTACCTGGCGATGGAAAACGACCTCACCATCATCCCGGTCCTCAACAAGATCGACCTGCCCGCAGCCCAGCCGGAGAAGTACGCAGCCGAACTCGCAGGCCTCATCGGCGGCGACCCCGAGGACGTTCTGCTGGTATCGGGCAAGACCGGCGTGGGCGTTGAGGCGCTGCTGGACAAGATCGTGCGCGACCTGCCCGCACCCGTTGGCGACCCGGAAGCCCCCGCCCGGGCCATGATCTTCGACTCCGTCTACGACACCTACCGTGGCGTGGTCACGTACGTCCGTGTGGTGGACGGCATGCTCCACCCGCGTGAGCGCATCCAGATGATGTCCACCAAGGCCAGCCACGAGCTCCTGGAGATCGGCGTCAGCGCCCCGGAACCCACGCCCTCCAAGGGCCTCGGCGTCGGCGAGGTGGGCTATCTCATCACCGGCGTAAAGGACGTCCGGCAGTCCAAGGTTGGCGACACCGTCACCAACCTGGCCAAGCCCGCCGCCGAATCGCTGGGCGGCTACGAGGACCCGAAGCCCATGGTGTTCTCCGGCCTCTACCCCCTCGACGGCACCGACTACCCGGTGCTCCGCGACGCCCTGGACAAGCTCAAGCTCAACGACGCGGCCCTGGTCTACGAGCCGGAAACCTCCGCCGCCCTCGGCTTCGGCTTCCGCGTGGGCTTCCTGGGCCTGCTGCACCTTGAAATCGTCCGTGAGCGGCTGGAGCGCGAGTTCAACCTGGACCTGATCTCCACTGCGCCAAACGTTGTTTACGAAGTCACGCTGGAGGACAAGAGCCACGTCACCGTGACCAACCCCAGCGAGTTCCCGGCCGGCAAGATCAAAGAGGTCCAGGAACCCATGGTGGCAGCCACCATCCTGGCGCCCAATGAATTCGTGGGCGCCATCATGGAGCTCTGCCAGGGCCGCCGCGGCCAGATGCGCGGCATGGACTACCTGTCCGAGGACCGCGTGGAGCTCCGCTACTGGATCCCGCTGGCCGAGATCGTCTTCGACTTCTTCGACCTGCTCAAGTCCAAGACGCGCGGCTACGCCTCGCTGGACTGGAAGGCCGACGGCGAACAGGTCGCCGACCTGGTCAAGGTGGACATCCTGCTTCAGGGCGAACAGGTGGACGCCTTCAGCGCCATCACGCACAAGGACAAGGCCTACGCCTACGGTGTGATGATGACCGGCAAGCTGCGCGAGCTCATCCCGCGGCAGCAGTTCGAGGTGCCCATCCAGGCCGCCATCGGGTCCCGGATCATCGCCCGCGAGTCCATCCGCGCCATCCGCAAGGACGTGCTGGCCAAGTGCTACGGCGGTGACATCTCCCGTAAGCGCAAACTGCTGGAGAAGCAGAAGGAAGGCAAGAAGCGCATGAAGATGGTGGGGCGCGTGGAAGTGCCGCAGGAAGCCTTCATCGCAGCCCTGACTACCGACGACTCCTCCAAGGACAAGGCCAAGAAGTAGTGATGACCGTGGCCGGAAGCTCCGGAGGCCGCACCCATGCCTAGCGTTCTTCCCCTGGGCGACCCCGCGCCGTCGGACGGCCTGCTGCCGCCGCAGGCGCTGGAGGGTGCAGCCAGCCGGGCCTTCGGGCTTTATGTGCACATCCCGTTTTGCGCGGTGCGCTGCGGGTACTGCGACTTCAACACCTACACCGCCACCGAGCTCGGAGGCGGGGCGTCCCAGGATGCCTACGCCTCCACCGCCATCTCGGAAGTGGACTTTGCCGCGCGGGTCCTTGAGCAGTCGGGCCTGCCGGCCCGGAAGCTGAGCACCGTGTTCTTCGGCGGCGGCACGCCTACGCTGCTCCCTGCCGGGGACCTGGCGCGAATCCTCCGCGCGGCCATCGACCGCTGGGGCATCGAACCCGGTGCCGAAGTGACCACGGAGGCCAACCCGGACTCGGTCACGCCCGAATCCCTGCAGCTGCTTGCCGATGCGGGATTCACTCGCGTGTCTTTCGGCATGCAGTCCGCTGTGCCCCACGTCCTGAAGGTCCTTGACCGGACCCACACCCCCAGCCGCGTCCCGCTCGTGGTGCAGTGGGCGCGCGACGCCGGCCTCTCGGTCAGCCTGGACCTGATCTACGGCACGCCGGGGGAGTCGATGGAGGACTGGCGCCTCTCGCTTGAGACGGCGCTGTCCTACCAGCCGGACCACATCAGCGCCTACGCGCTGATCATCGAGGACGGCACCAAGCTCGCCGCCCAGATCCGCCGTGGTGAAGTTCCGGGGATCGACGACGACGACCACGCCGACAAGTATGAGCTCGCCGACCGGATGATCACCGGCGCCGGCCTGCACTGGTACGAGGTCAGCAACTGGTCCGCGACGCCGGAGCAGGCGTGCCGCCACAACCTTGCCTACTGGCGCGGGGATGACTGGTGGGGGATCGGCCCTGGTGCGCACTCACACGTTGGCGGGGTGCGCTGGTGGAATGTCAAGCACCCCACCGCCTATGCCGGCCGGCTGGGTTCAGGCGTCTCCCCGGCGGCCGGCCGCGAGACGCTCGACGCGGAAACGCGCAGAATCGAAAAGGTGATGCTGGAGGCCCGGCTGTCCTCAGGGCTCGATACCGCTGCCCTCTCGCCGTCCGGAAGGAAGGCCGTGGCCGGGCTGATCGCCGACGGCCTGGTGGTACCGCAGCAGGTTTTCAGGGGCCGCCTGGTCCTGACGCTGAAGGGCCGCCTGTTGGCCGATGCCGTGGTCCGCAGGATCCTGCCCGACTGAACTTGCAAAACCAACGCGAGGTCAGATACCGCCCCGATCCTTCGAGGATATTGGGCAGTATCTGACCTCGCGTTGTTTTGGTGAGCTCGTTACTTAATCCAGCGGAGGTTGTACTGGTACCGGTGCGGCTGGCCCTTGTTGACGTGGACGCCGGCGGACACCGCGAAACACGTCAGCGCAATCCAAATGAGCGTGGCGAGGACCGCGAACAGGTTTCCGACGACGGGAAGCAGCACCAGCAGGTTCGCCACGAACGCCGCGATTGTCGGCGGCAGGGTGAAGTTGAGCGCTTCCTTGGACTCCTGCGCAGTGAAGGGACCGCGGTCGCGGAAGATGAGGTAGATCAGCAGGGCCGGAACACACCCGAGGATGCCGCCGAAGTGCGCCAGGGTGGCCCACTGCCGGTCCTCGCTGGCCGTCAGCGGAAGCGCGTTGGCCGGAACGCCATGGTACTGGGGCAGGTCCTGGCCGGACTGGGTGTCCCTGCGGTCGCGAGCGTCTTCTGCCACGGTGTCTTCCTTTAGCTTGCGTTGGTGCGATCGTGCTTTTTGTGCGGTGCGTGTGGCGCCGGGCCGCAGTGCGGTGACGCCGTACCAAGGATACCGGGCCGTAGGGGCAACCGTGGGCTCAACGCTGAAACACGGGGAATGGCCGTGGAACTAGGGCACCGTCAGGAAGTCGATGACCTCTTCCACCCGGCCCAGCAGGGCGGGCTCGAGGTCGGCGTATGTCCGCACCGCGCCGAGGAGCTTCTGCCAGCCGAGGCCAATGTCCTCCTTGGTCTCGTGCGGCCAGCCGAAGGCGGTGAGGATCCCCGTTTTCCAGTCTGTGCCGCGGGGCACTACGGGCCACTGCGGAATTCCCAGCACCGACGGCCGGATCGCCTGCCACACATCCACATACGGGTGGCCCACGATCAGCACATTCCCGTCGGCGCCGGGGGACGCCATCACGGCGTCGGCAATTCGGGACTCCTTGGAGTCGGGGACCAGGTGGTCCACCAGAACCCCCAGCCGGCGGCCGGGACCGGGCCGGAAATCGGCAACCGCTGCCGCCAGGTCATCGATGCCGTGCAGGGGCTCGACGACGATGCCCTCCACCCGGAGGTCGTCGCCCCAGACTTTTTCCACGAGCTCGGCATCATGCTTGCCTTCAACCCAGATGCGGCTGGCCTTGGCCACCTGGGCGCGCTGCCCCTCCACGCGCACCGAGCCCGACGCCGTCCGTGTGGCCGTGGCGGACCCGGCGGCTTTCGCCTTGGGAGCCGGCGGCATCAGTCGGATCGGCTGTCCCTCGAGGAGGAATCCGAAGCCAAGCTTGAAGGACCGGGACTTGCCGCGGCGGTCTTCGAGCGCCACCACGTGCATGCCGCCGGACTTCTCCACCCGGGTCACGGCGCCCACCCAGCCGGACTGGGCGTCCTCGAGCACCATCCCGCGCTCCACCGGTACCTCGGGCAGGCTGTTCTTGGCGGGAGCTGCAATCTCCTGCGGGCCCCAGTTCTGGTACTGCATTCATTCACCGCTTTGCAATAGGAGTCTGCATGGAAAAGAGCCGCTCCGGCAGCGTGCATGCCGCCGGGGGCAGGCGCCCGGATTTTCGCCCGGAGCGGTACCAATGCTAACAACGGGGCGACTCATATTAGACTTGTTAGCACTTAGGCATGTCGAGTGCTAACCATGGCGTTTACGGGCGGGATCAGGCCCGGCGCGGATAAGGCCAAAAGGAGGTGGACTGTGAGCGAACCACGGAAGCTTGAGGTGCTGCGCGCCATCGTGGAGGACTATGTCCATTCCCGCGAACCCGTCGGCTCCAAGGCGCTGGTGGAACGGCATCATCTGGGCGTTTCCAGCGCCACCATCCGCAATGACATGGCGGCACTGGAGGACGAGGGCCTCATCACGGCCCCGCACACCAGCGCAGGCAGGATTCCCACGGACAAGGGTTACCGCCTGTTCGTGGACCAGATCTCGGCGGTCAAACCTCTCTCTCCGGCGGAGAAGCGAGCCATCCAGACGCTGCTCGAGGGATCCGAGGACCTCGACGACGTCCTGGACCGGACGGCGAGGCTTCTGTCCCAGCTGACCAACCAGGTCGCCGTCGTGCAGTACCCGCACCTCAGCCGTGCCGTGGTCCGGCACATTGAATTCGTGCTCCTGGCGCCGCGCAAGGTGCTGATCGTACTGATTGCCGATTCCGGCAAGGTGGACCAGCGCGTTGTCGACGCCGGGCAGGACCTGTCAGACGACACAATCGCCGCCCTCCGAACCCGCTTCCTGACTGGCGTGGCCGGAACACCGGTGGCCATCCTGCCCCAGCACCTGGCCGCCGTCGTGGCCGGCTGCGCGCCGGCGGAACGCCCCGCGGCCATGGCCCTCGCGAAGGGACTGGAAGGCCTCGCCCACAACAGCCGCGAAGACCGCATGGTCATGGCAGGGACCGCCAACCTCGCGCGGTCCAACGTGGATTTCCCGCTCAGCATCGGACCAGTCCTGGAGGCCCTCGAGGAGCAGGTGGTGATGCTGCGGCTCCTGAGCGACATGGCGCAGGACCCGCGGGGAGTGGCCGTCAGCATCGGCCGCGAAAACCCCTACGACGGGCTGGCCGAGGCGTCGGTCGTGGCCACCGGCTACGGCCCTGACGCTACCGCCAAGGTGGGCATCCTCGGCCCCACCCGGATGGACTATCCCACCACCATGGCCGCCGTGCGCGCGGTGGCCCGCTACCTTTCGAGGATTCTGGGACCGTGACCGGACGCCCCGGACATCCTCTGACCACAGGCAGTACAACCAGGAAGAGATACGAACTTTGAGCAGCCACTACGACGTTCTTGGAGTCTCCCCGGAAGCCACCGGCGAAGAGATCAAAAAGGCCTACCGCAAGCTGGCCCGCTCCCTTCACCCGGACGTCAACCCGGGCGAAGAGGCCGCGGAACGGTTCAAGGCCGTAACCCACGCCTATGAGGTGCTGTCCGATCCGCAGAAGCGCAGGGTCTACGACACCACCGGCAACGAGAATGGCACCGACAACGGCTTCGGCGGCGGCGGCTACGCCGGGCAGGGCTTCGCGTTTCAGGACATCTTCGACACCTTCTTCGGCGCCGGCGGCACTACCGGACCTGCGTCCCGCGTCCGCCGCGGCCAGGACGCGCTCATCAGTGTCCGGATCGAGCTGCGCGACGCCGTCTTCGGCGTCAACAAGAAGCTGGAAGTGGACACGGCCGTCACCTGCCCCACGTGTGAAGGGTCCTGCTGCCAGCCGGGCACGCATCCGGAACGCTGCGACATCTGCGGCGGCAGCGGCCAGGTCCAGCGGGCAGTCCGCTCCATCCTGGGCCAGGTCATGACCGCCGCACCCTGCGGTTCCTGCGAGGGCTTCGGCACAGTCATCAAGGACCCCTGCAACGAGTGCAGCGGCCAGGGCCGCATCCGCAGCCGACGCTCCCTGACCATCAAGGTCCCCGCCGGCGTGGCCACCGGAACACGGATCCAGCTCTCGGGACAGGGCGAGGCCGGCCCCGCGGGCGGACCGTCCGGTGACCTCTACGTGGAAATCCGCGTCAACAATGACTCCACCTACGTCCGCGAGGGCGACGACCTGCACGCAACCCTGAACATCCCCATGACTGCTGCCGCCCTCGGCACGGAACTGAGCCTGGAGACCTTCGACGGGAAGCAGGAGATCGATGTCAAGGCGGGCACCCAGTCCGGCGAGATCATCACGCTCCGAGGCCTTGGCGTCACCCACCTGCGCGGCTACGGCCGCGGCGACCTCAAGGTCCACCTGCAGGTGGAAACGCCGTCCAAGCTCGACCCCGCGCAGGAAGACCTGCTCCGGCAGCTGGCCAAGCTCCGCGGTGAACAGTTCTCCGAGGGCAAGCTCGCGGCGAGCGGCGGCGTCTTCGCCAAGCTGCGGGACCGCCTCGGTAACCTGTAGCGGTGAGCAACCCCGTATTCTTCACCCCGGCCGGCACGCTGGACAGCACCGCTCCCGGTTCCCTGTTCATCCTCGACGGCGCCGAGGCCCGGCACGCCGTTACGGTCAAACGGCTGGCGGTGGGGGAGCAGGTGGACATTGCCGACGGTGCCGGCAGGCGCATCACCGGGACGGTCACCGAAGCCGCCCCCGCCGAACTGACTGTCGAATGCACGTCCGTCAGCATGGAGCAGCGGCCGGACGTCCGGCTGGTCCTCGTGCAGGCACTCGCCAAGGGCGACCGCGATGAGTTGGCGATCGAAACCGCCACCGAACTCGGCATCGACGCGGTGATCCCCTGGCAGTCGGAACGCTCCATCGTCAGGTGGAAGGGTGACCGGGCAGCCAAGGCCCATGGCAAATGGCAGTCCGCCGTAACGGCCGCCGCCAAGCAGGCGCGCCGCGCCTGGATCCCCGAGGTGCGTCCCGCCGTCGACACCCCGGCCCTGGCCAAAGAGGTGGCAGGCGCGGGTCTTGCCGTCATTCTGCACGAGGACGCGGTCACGCCGCTGCGGCAGGTCCTCGCCAATTGGTACGGCAAGTGGTCGGAGGAACACCAGGGGGCGGGAGCGGACGCCACCGAGATCCTCCTCGTCGTCGGCCCCGAAGGGGGCATCGGCCCCCGCGAGGTCACCCGGCTGTGCAGCGCGGGTGCGGTCACGGCGCTGCTGGGACCGCATGTGCTGCGGTCATCGACCGCCGGACCGGCCGGCGTCGTGGTTGCCAGCGACGTCCTCGGACGCTGGTAGCCCGCAGCTCCACCTGCGCCCTGGGGCAGCCGAGGCGGTGTCAGGTGAAGAGGCGCCCTCAGATGAAGGGGTAGACCGGGAACACGTCCCGTTCACCTGTCCCTGCAGTCGCAGGAACCTTCGGCTGCCCGGTCGCCGGATGGCCGCTGTCAAGATCGGGCAGGTCGAAGCCGGGAAGCGGTGCCTGCCTGTCGTCCACGAGTTTGATGTTCGTCACTGCGCCTTGCACCTCCTGTAGGTTTTCGCCCATTCTCACCGCGGCCGATCAAGGACAGATCGGGCTTGCCGCAAGGTTGGATCAAAAAATCACACGGGTCAGGCGGAGAGCTGCTAGCGGACAGTAAACCCGCGGGAGTCCACGTTCGGTTCATCCTCGGCCCGGCCGGGGTTGATCTGGGAGACGCGCACCTCGTAATTGCCGGGCGCGAGGTTAACCGTGATGCCGAAGACTCCGGCAGCGGCCGGATCGGCTGCCGCCGAGACTTCGCCGGTGAGGTAGTTTTCCTTGTCGCCGTTGTCCTGGACCTTCAGGATGCGCCAGTGCAGTTTGCCGTTGGGCACGGTGCTTCGCCCGGAGATCTTGACGCGCCCGTCGCCGACCCCGGTGCCCTCTTGCGGATCAATGATCCACACCGGCGCCACCATTCCGGCGCTGCGGGGTGTGGGCGCACCGAGCTTGACGTGTTTGAAGGCCAGGTAATCGGTGTGCCCGTCCACCAGGATCACCACTTCGATCTGCTGGCCGGCGTCGATCAGCCCCGAACTGGCGCCGGCGGCCGTGGCCGTGTAGACGAGTTGCTGGATGGCCCGCTGGGCCATGTCCGCGTCAAGGTTGCTGTTGAAGGCGTCCGCGGAAACGTCCACGGTAATGACGTTGGTGCCCGAGATCGATGTGGCGAGGTTCTTGGGGTTCTGCCATGGCGTGAAGAAGTCCGGATCCAGCGGCGTCTCCGACATCATGGCGCGAAGGGCCCGCGTGATGGGGTTTTCATCGTCCGGCACGTCGCGGAACTCGCGGTACAGGAACACGTTGCTGTTGCTCCGCCCGATCCAATAGACGGGCGCCTTATTGGACGACTGCGTTGTTTCCAGCGGCGCGCTGGTGGTGGGAACGCCGTCGGTGCCGGCGGCCCGCCGGGACGAGGACGTCGGAGAATTTGCGGCGGTCCCCGCGGGACCGGGGTCGGCGATGCACCCGGACAGCAGCAGGGCAGCAGGAAGCACGGCGGACAGCATGACGGAGCGCATCCGCGTTACTTTCCGGGCCGGAGTTCCTGGCTGACTGATGCTGGCGATCCCTTCGAAACAGCAGTTGCTTGCGGGCACGCCGGACCGTTCCCGGCGGGCTCCTTGTCCAGCATTACACGAGAGTCTGGAGCAGAGTGCGCCTTTCGCGGCAGGCGGCGGAACTGCAACGGGAACGATATGAGGCCGATACAAAGTTGATATCTAATCGCGGGAATGCGTTACGGAATTGCGGTCCGCCGTGACCTTCCGGGGCAGCAGGCCAGGGGCGTCCGCTGGCGTAAGATGTAAGGACGCAAACGAGTTATATTCCGAACTGGAGGAACCGAAGGCCCGAGGGCCGTCACCATGACTGAATCAGCAAACGGAAAGCGCCGCCTCAACACGGGGGACCGCACCACGGGTGAATTCCCCCATACTCTCCCCGGTGTCCGGACGGAGGTGGTCATCTTCGATAACTCTGATCAGATGGTGCAGTCGCTGGGTAGCCACGACGAAGCCCTCCGCTTTATCGAGGACCAGTTCCCGGCCGTCAGTTTCCACGTCCGCGGCAACGAACTCTCCATCAACGGACCCGCGGCCGACGTTCCGCGGATCATGCGGCTGCTCAACGAGGTCCGGGGACTCGTGGCCCGCGGGACCGTGATCACGCCTGCAGTCCTCCAGCAGCTGGTTTCGATGCTCCGGAGCCAGTCGCTGCAGAATCCGGTGGAGGTGCTGACCCACGACATCCTGTCCAGCCGCGGCAAAACCATCCGGCCCAAGACCCTGAACCAGAAGAACTATGTGGATGCGATCGACTCCAACACAGTGATCTTCGGGATCGGCCCCGCAGGCACCGGCAAGACCTACCTCGCGGTGGCCAAGGCGGTGCAGGCGCTGCAGCAGAAGGAAGTCAGCCGGATCATCCTCACCCGCCCCGCCGTGGAAGCGGGCGAACGGCTCGGGTTCCTGCCCGGCACGCTCAGCGACAAGATCGATCCGTACCTGCGGCCGCTGTACGACGCGCTGCACGACATGATGGATCCGGAGTCGATTCCGCGCCTGATGGCGGCCGGGACCATCGAAGTCGCGCCGCTCGCCTACATGCGTGGCCGGACGCTCAACGACGCCTTCATCATCCTTGACGAGGCGCAGAACACCACGCCGGAACAGATGAAGATGTTCCTGACCCGCCTCGGCTTCGGCTCCAAGATGGTGGTCACCGGCGACGTCACGCAGGTGGACCTTCCGTTCGGGACCCGCTCCGGCCTGCGCATCGTCGAGGAGATATTGACCGGAATCGACGACGTCAGCTTTTCCGTTCTGGACGCCGCCGACGTCGTCCGCCACCGCCTGGTGGGGGACATCGTCAACGCCTACAGCATCTGGGATGAAGCACAACGCAACCGGGTCAAGCATTCCGTGCCCCGGGAACGACGGGAGAGCACGCATGAGCATCGAAGTTAACAACGAATCCGGTGTCCAGGTGGACGAGGCCCGGCTGGTGGCGCTGGCACGGTTCATCTTCGAGCAGCTGTACATCCATCCGCAGGCGGAACTGTCCATCCTGCTGGTGGACGAGCCTGCGATGGAAAAGCTGCACATTGAGCTCATGGATGAGCCCGGAGCCACCGACGTGCTCTCCGTGCCCATGGACGAGCTGACCCCGGGAACCCCGGACAAGCCCACCCCGCAGGGCATGCTCGGCGACATCGCGATCTGTCCCCAGGTGGCCGAGGTCCAGGCGCGCAACGCCGGCCACTCCACCCAGGACGAGATGCTGCTGCTCACCACGCACGGAATCCTCCACCTGCTCGGCTATGACCACGCCGAACCCGAGGAGAAGGCAGAAATGTTCGGCCTGCAGCGCGAACTGCTGACGGCATTCACCGGCAAAGAAGCACCGGCCGAGACCACCCAGTGACCTCACTGCTCCTTGTCTGCATGGCGCTGGCCTTTCTCGGTGCCGCAGCGCTGCTGACTGCTGCCGAGGCTGCCTTCAGCTTTCTGCCGCGCCACGACGCCGAGCAGGCGGTCCAGGGTAGCCAGGGCCCGGCGCTGCGGAGGATCCTCGAACAGCCAATGACGCACATGCGGGCCCTTCGCTTTTGGCGGATCTGGTTCGAGACGGCCTCCGCCGTGGCTGTTGCCGTGCTGCTCTACAGCCTGCTGGACAACGTCTGGCTGGCCGGGCTGGCAGCCACCGGCATCATGGCGGTCCTCGGCTTCGTGCTGGTGGGTGTTTCCCCGCGCCAGTTGGGCCGCTCGCATCCGGCCGCTGTGGCCCAGTACTCAGCGTCCCTGGTCCGGTTCCTCGCCTGGGTCCTCGGGCCGATCCCCGCGTGGCTGGTCCGGCTGGGCAGCGCCGCGGCCCCGGGTTCGCCCAACGGGGACGACTCCTACTTCAGCGAGGAGGAGTTCCGCGAGCTGGTTGACCGGGCCACGGAGTCGGACATGATCGAGGACAACGAGGCCGAACTCATCCAGTCTGTCTTCGAGTTCGGTGACACCCTCGTCCGCGCCGTCATGGTGCCGCGCACGGACATCCTGACCATCGACGCCGGCTCGAGCCTGCACAGCGCCATGTCGCTGTTCCTGCGGTCGGGCTATTCCAGGATCCCGGTCATCGGCGAGAACACCGACCAGATCCTGGGCATCATCTACCTCAAGGACGTGGCCGCCGCGATTCACGGCCTGGACCCTGAAGCCGAACCTCCGGTCGTGGACGCGCTGGCCCGCGAGGTCCGCTACGTCCCCGATTCGAAGCCGGTCAGCGACCTCCTACGGGAACTGCAGAAGGAATCCACCCACGTGGCCATCGTCATCGACGAATACGGCGGAACGGCCGGGCTGGTGACGCTGGAGGACCTGATCGAGGAGCTCGTGGGGGAGATCGTGGATGAATACGACTCCGAGAGCGCCGCCGTAGTCGATCTGGGCGACGGCACGTACCGCGTGAGCGCCCGGATGGGCATCGACGACCTCGGCGAGCTGTTCGGCATCGAACTGGACGACGACGAGGTGGACACCGTGGGCGGGCTGCTGGCCAAGGCCCTGGGGAGGGTCCCGATCGTGGGCAGCGCGGTGGATCTCGACGGCGTTTCGCTGCGCGCGGAGCGGCTGGAGGGCCGCCGGAACCGCGTCAGCCACATCATCGCAGCCGTTGCCCCCAAAGACGCCGTTCCAAACAACACTGACCTTGAAGAACTTCTCGACGAGGCCGAACCAATGCAACAGGGAGTTCCACGTGAGCAAGCAGAATAAGGCCGACGGCGGCGAACCGTTCGGCGGGTACCATGCCGGATTCTCGGTGCTGGTGGGCCGGCCCAACGCCGGCAAGTCCACCCTCACCAACGCGCTGGTGGGCAAGAAGGTGGCCATCACCTCCGCCAAGCCGCAGACCACGCGGCACACCATCCGCGGCATCGTCCACCGCGAGGACGCCCAGCTGATCCTCGTGGACACCCCCGGCCTGCACCGGCCACGCACGCTGCTAGGCAAGCGCCTGAACGAACTCGTCGCCGACACGCTGGCGGAAGTTGACGCGATCGGGTTCTGCATCCCCGCCAACGAGAAGATCGGCCCCGGCGACAAGTTCATTGCCGCCCAGCTCGCCGCCGTCGGCCGCAAACCGGTGATCGCCCTGGTCACCAAGGCCGACCTGGTGGACAAGCAGGCCCTCACGGAGCAGCTGCTGGCCGTCGCCGAGCTCGGCCGGGAAGTGCTGGGCGAGGACGGCTGGAAGGACATCGTTCCGGTCTCGGCCGCCGACGGGTTCCAGGTGGGAACCGTGGCGGACGTCCTGATCAGCCACATGCCGCCGTCGCCCCCGCTCTACCCGGACGGCGAGCTGACCGATGAGCCGGAGGCTGTCATGGTCGCCGAACTCATCCGGGAGGCGGCGCTGGAGGGCGTGCGCGACGAGCTGCCGCACTCACTGGCTGTGGTGGTCGAAGAGATCGTGCCGCGCGAAGGCCGGACGGAGGACAACCCGCTGCTCGATGTCCGCGTCAACCTCTACGTGGAGCGCCCCTCGCAGAAGGCCATCATCATCGGCAAGGGCGGAAGCCGCCTGCGGGAGGTCGGCACCAACGCGCGGAAGGGCATCGAGGCACTCCTGGGCACCCGGATCTACCTCGACCTCCACGTCAAGGTGGCCAAGGACTGGCAGCGCGATCCCAAGCAGCTGGTGAAGCTCGGGTTCTGACCCGCCCCGCCTGCCTTTCGGGGCGCAGGCCTGCGCGCCGGGCCGGGAACGCCGGATTTCCGGCGTTTTCCCAGAAACGGCCACTAAAATGAGCCGGATCCCATTTTTTCGAGGAAGGTACACCCTGTGGTGCGACGCCGCGACAACCGCGCCCAAGGACCGGGCACACCCGCCCGTTCCGAGCCAGCTGCCCGGCATGCCGAGGACGCCCGCCTGGGCGCAGCCCGGCACCTGAATCTCCACCACAAGCCCACATGGCTCAAGGTGACCACCGCCGTCGTGGCCGTGGTCCTGGCCGGCGGCCTCGCCTTCGCGGGCTACTGGTACTTCAGGCTGCAGTCCAACATCTCCACGTCCGCGCTCGGCGCCGGAAGCAGCCGCACCGACAGCACTGACGACGCCACCGGCAGGCTGCAGATCCTGATCCTGGGTTCTGACACCCGTGACGGCAAGAACTCGAATTACGGCAGCTCCGAGGACTCCACGGGGTACGGCAACTCTGACGTCATGATGCTCATGGACATCTCGGAGGACAACAAGCGGGTCAACGTCATCAGCTTCCCCCGGGACCTGCTCGTGGACATTCCCAAGTGCACCGACCAGAAGACCGGGAAGCAGTACCCGGCCCGCAGCGGCATCATGATCAATGAGGCGATGAAAGAGGCCGGCATCGGCTGCGCCGTGGACACCGTCAACAAGCTGACCGGCATGGAGGTGGACCACTTCATGATGGCCGACTTCAACGCCGTCAAGGAGCTCTCGAACGCCGTGGGCGGCGTTGAGGTCTGCATCAGCGATGCCGTCTACGACCCCGACTCGCGGCTGCGGCTGCCGAAGGGCACCTCCCAGGTGCAGGGTGAACAGGCGCTTGCGTTCCTCCGCACCCGCCACGCGTTCGGCGACGGCGGCGACCTCGGCCGCATCAAGGCCCAGCAGGGATTCCTGTCCTCGCTGACCCGCAAAATCAAGGATGACGGCACCCTCAGCAACCCGGCGAAGCTGCTGAACATCGCCGACGTCATCACGAAGAACCTCACCGTCGATGACGGGCTCTCTTCGGTGCCGGCCATGATCACCATCGCCAACCGGCTCAAGACGATCGACGTCGGCAAGGTCGCGTTTGTTGCATTGCCCACCGTCCCCGCCACGAGCGACCCCAACCGGCTCCAAGCCGCACAGCCTGCGTCCTCGCAGCTGTTCGCTGCCCTGCGGAAGGACGTCGACCTGACGGACCCGGACGGGGGGGCAGCCCCGTCACCGTCAGCGACACCCAAACCCTCGGCCACCTCCTCGCCGTCGGCCTCACCGAAGCCGACCAAGCCCGCGGCCCCGTATGACAAGGCGCTGCAGCCGATCACGGTGGCAAACGGGACGGCAGACGCGGCCAGGATGCAGGAAATCGTCGAGGCCGTTGTTGCCGGCGGCTTCACCCAAGTGGGGCAGCTGGAGGCCGACACCACCGAAAAGACCATGGTGTACTACGGGCCGGAGTTCGCGGACGTCGCCGCCGACATAGCAGCCCTGTTCGGTATCCCGGCCGCCCAGGTGGCGCCGTCTGCGGGCGTCTCGGGAGTGCAGCTGTACCTGGGGACCGACTTCGCGTCCGGAACCAAGTACGGCAAGACCACGGTGCCCAAGGACATCGTGAACCAGACCGCCAGCGACACCGTCTGCCAGCAGGCAAACCCCGAGCTGATTACCCAGTAAGCAGCAGTCCGGACACAAAAAAGCCGGGCCGCCCCGAACGAGGGGCGGCCCGGCATTTTTGCGTTTACCAAATGCTGACGCGCTCCGCCGGTGGCATCCACATGCCGTCCTCCTCCGTCACACCGAACGCGGCGTGGAAGGAGTCAAGGTTCTTGGCGATGGCGTTGGTACGGAACTCGTTGGGGGAGTGCGGGTCCGTGGCCAACCGCCGGATCGCCTCCTCGGTGCGGATCACCTGGCGCCAGCCGGCCGCCCAGGAGGCGAAGAAACGCTGCTCGCCGGTCAGCCCGTCGATCACCGGCGGTTCCTGGCCGTCAAGGCTGAGGCGGTAGGCCTTGTGCGCAATGGTGAGGCCGCCCAGGTCGCCGATGTTTTCGCCGAGCGTGAGCCTGCCGTTGACGTTGTGGCCCGGCGCAGCGTAGGGGGAGAGCGCGTTGAACTGGTCCACGAGGCGGCTGGTCAGGGCCTCGAAGGCCTTCCGGTCGTCCTCTGTCCACCAGTTGCGCAGCTCGCCCTTGCCGTCGAACTGGGAGCCCTGGTCATCGAAGCCGTGGCCGATTTCGTGCCCGATGACGGCCCCGATGCCGCCATAGTTCACGGCGTCATCGGCTTCGGCGGTGAAGAACGGCGGCTGGAGGATGGCCGCCGGAAACACGACCTCATTCAGCATCGGGTGGTAGTAGGCGTTGACGGTCTGCGGCGTCATGAGCCACTTGTTGTGGTCTACGGGCTTGCCCACTTCGTCCAGGTGCCGGTCGACGTCGGCGTTGTGGGCCCGTTCGACGTTCCCCAGGAGGTCGGCGGGGTCGATCACCACAGCCGAATAGTCGATCCATTCGTCCGGGAAACCGATCTTCGCGCGGAAGGCCCCCAGCTTGCGAAGGGCTTCCGCTTTGGTGTCCTCGCCCATCCAGTCCAGGGCGCTGATGCTCTGCCGGTACGCCTCGATCAGGTTCCCCACGAGCGTCTGCATGCGGGCCTTGTGGCCCTCCGGAAAGTGCCGGGCGACGTAGATCTGGCCAACTGCCTCGCCCAGAGCGGCCTCGACGACGGCGACGCCCCGCTTCCAGCGGTCCTTGTTCCGCGGGGTGCCGCTGATGGTGGTGCCGTAGAAGGCGAAGTTCGTCTCGACGAAAGCGGACGAGAGGTAGGGGGCTGCCGAGTTGATGACCCGCAGGGCAAGCCATTCCTGCCACACGGGCAGCGACTCGGAGTCCAGCAGCGCGGCGGCACCGGAGAAGAAGTCAGGGGTGCTGACCACGATCTCCTGCCGCTTGTCTTCTGCGATGTCCGCGGCCTCAAACCAGGTGTCCAGCAGGGGGAACAGCTCCCGGGCCTCATCCGCCGATTTCAGGTTGTAGGTCTTCTGCGGGTTCCGCAGCGTGACGTTGTCCCAGTGGTGCGAAGCAAGGGCGGTTTCCAAAGCCACCACCCGGGCTGCGGCGGCTTCGGGATCGGCCACGCCGGCCAGGCCGAACATGGTGCCCACGTACTCCCGGTAGGACTGCACTACAGAGGCAAATTTCTCCTCGCGGTAGTAGGACTCGTCCGGCAGGCCCAGGCCGCCCTGGCCCGTGTACAGGAGAACCCGCTCGGGATTGCCGGCATCGGGTGCCGGGTAGATGTAGAAAAGTCCTGACACATCAGCGCGGAAGAGCCGGCCCGCCAGTGCCAGCAGTTCGGCAACACTGCTCGTGCCGAAGATCTCGGCCAGGCGTCCGCGGATGGGGTCCAGGCCCTTGGCCTCGACGGCTGCCTCATCCATGAAGCTGCTGTAGAGGTCGCCGATTTTCCGCTCAATGCCGCTGGCCTCGGAGCCCTTTGCCGCGGCCTCCTCGATGATCTCCCGGACTGCCAACTCGGAGCCGTCGCGCAGGGCGGTGAACGTCCCTTCCAGCGCACGGTCGTCAGGGATGGTGGTCTCCTTCAGCCAGGCGCCGTTCACGTGCTGGTAGAGGTCGTCCTGTGGCCTCACGCTGCGGTCGATGTTTGACAGGGCGATCCCCGAAATTGGCACAGGAGCTCCTTCGATGACGGGCTGCTGCCGGCACTGTCACCGGCGCAGCGTCTGCATGGTGGACGTTGCTGGAGGTGTTGCCCCTTCATCTTACGCACGCGTGTTACTGTGAAATGGTGCGTGCAGAGCTCCTTCTTCTTAGCTGCCGCGGCGAGGCCTCAGACGCGATCTAGCGCAAGGCCCACCCTCGTCGCGGAGTTTGTGTTGCCCGGCCACCCTTTCACTCAGGAATCACAGAAAAGGCCAGATTAATGCGAAACGCACAGAAGCCCTCGGGCATGCCGATCCACCGCTACATCCCCTTCCAGGACCAGATCAAGGTTGATCTGCCGGACCGTACCTGGCCGGACAAAATCATCACCACCGCGCCGCGCTGGTGCGCCGTGGACCTGCGGGACGGCAACCAGGCACTGATCGACCCCATGAGCCCGGCCCGCAAGATGAAGATGTTCGATCTGCTGGTCCGGATGGGCTACAAGGAGATTGAGGTCGGCTTCCCGTCCGCGTCCCAGACCGACTTCGACTTCGTCCGCCAGCTGATCGAGGGCAACCACATCCCGGACGACGTCACCATTCAGGTCCTGACCCAGGCCCGCGAACACCTCATCGAGCGGACCTACGAGTCCTTGGTGGGCGCCAAGCAGGCCATCGTGCACCTGTACAACTCCACGTCGGTCCTGCAGCGCCGCGTGGTGTTCAACCAGGACGAGGACGGAATCCTCGACATCGCCCTGCAGGGTGCCCGCCTCTGCAAAAAGTACGAAGAGACGCTGGGTGACACCCACATCACCTACGAGTACTCTCCCGAATCCTTCACGGGCACGGAGCTGGAGTACGCGGTGCGGGTGTGCAACGCCGTCGCCGACGTCTTTGAGGCCTCCGCCGACCGCCAGGTGATCATCAACCTGCCGGCCACCGTGGAGATGGCCACCCCGAACGTCTACGCGGACTCCATTGAGTGGATGAGCCGCCACCTGCACCCGCGCGAAGGCATCATCCTCTCCCTGCACCCGCACAACGACCGCGGCACCGGCGTGGCCGCGGCCGAGCTGGGCTACCAGGCCGGCGCCGACCGCATTGAGGGTTGCCTGTTCGGCAACGGTGAGCGGACCGGCAACGTGGACCTGGTGACCCTGGGCCTGAACATGTTCGTGCAGGGCATCGACCCGATGATCGACTTCTCCGACATCGACGAGGTCCGGCGCACCGTGGAGTACTGCAACCAGCTGCCGGTGGCCGAGCGGGCACCCTACGGCGGCGACCTCGTCTTCACCGCATTCTCCGGCTCCCACCAGGACGCCATCAAGAAGGGCCTCGAAGCCCTGGAGAAGGATGCGGCGGCTGCCGGCAAGGACGTCAGCGACTTCACCTGGCAGGTGCCCTACCTGCCCGTGGACCCCAAGGACCTCGGCCGCAGCTACGAAGCGGTGATCCGCGTCAACTCCCAGTCCGGCAAGGGCGGCGTGGCCTACCTGCTCAAGAGCGAGCACAGCCTGGACCTGCCGCGGCGCGCACAGATCGAGTTTTCCGGAGTCATCCAGCGCCGGACCGACACCGTGGGTGGCGAGGTCAGCGGTGCCCAGCTGTGGCAGCTGTTCCAGGACGAATACCTGCCGTCCTCGCAGGCGGAAAGCCAGTGGGGACGGTACTCGCTCGGTTCTGTGAAGACCGAAACCGACGAGGACGGTTCCATGACCCTGCACGCCTCCCTGGGCGTGGACGGCACGCACGTCAGCCGCACCGGCACCGGCAACGGACCCATCGCCGCGCTGCTGGACATCCTCGGCCAGGACGGCGTGGACGTGCGTGTTCTGGACTACAGCGAGCACGCCCTGTCCGAAGGCGGCAGCGCCCTCGCCGCCGCCTACGTCGAATGTGCCGTTGGAGAGCGCGTCCTGTGGGGTGTCGGCATCGACTCGAACACCAGCACCTCTGCGCTGAAGGCAGTCATCTCCGCCGTGAACCGGGCCATCCGGGACGCCCAGGCCTGAGCTTCCTGACAGCTGCGCCGCCGGTCCGCACCGGCGGCGCAGCCGTTTTGATGAGTCAATGGGAAGATAAAGCGTGGTCCAATCTTTCGCAGCGCGCAGCTACCGCGACGACGCCGTGGTGTTGCGCACCCACAAGCTGGGCGAGGCGGACCGGATCATCACCCTGCTCACCAAGCACCACGGCCAGGTCAGGGCGGTGGCCAAGGGAGTCCGGCGGACCACCAGCCGCTTCGGTGCCCGCCTGGAGCCTTTCATGGTGGCAGACCTGCAGCTCGTGTCCGGCAAAACCCTCGACATCGTGACCCAGGCCGTCGCCAAGGGCGCCTACGGGGGCAACATCGCCGCCGACTACGCCCGCTATACAGTGGCTGCGGCCATGACCGAAACCGCCGAAAAGCTCACCGACGTCGACGGTGAAGCCGGGACCGCGCAGTACAACCTGCTGGTCGGCGCCCTGGCCTCGCTGAGCCGTGGGGACCACGCACCGGAGCTGATCCTGGATTCGTATCTGCTGCGGGCCCTGTCCACCGGCGGCTGGGCGCCCAGCTTCACCGACTGCGCGCGCTGCGGCGCGCGGGGGCCGCACACCGCCTTCTCCGCCCCGCTCGGCGGCATGGTCTGCGGCGGCTGCCGCCCGCCCGGGTCGCCGGCGCCGGCGCCGGAGACGGTCACCCTGCTGGGCGCGCTGCTCACCGGGGACTGGCCGACGGCGGACGCTTCCCTTCCGGTCCACCGCCGGGAATCCGCCGGCCTCGTGGCAAGCTATCTGCAGTGGCACCTGGAGCGTGTCCTGAAATCCCTCAAGCATGTGGAGCGTACCTAACAGTGTCCTTGGGAAAGAAGACGAGTCCTGCCCGGCGCCGTACCGCACCTGTGGTTGCCCCGTACCCGCATACCTCGGGGGCCGTTCCGCCGTCGATTCCGGCCGAGTTCGTGCCCAGACACGTGGCGATCGTGATGGACGGCAACGGCAGGTGGGCCAACCAGCGCGGCCTGCCGCGCATCGAGGGCCACAAGGCGGGGGAGCCTGCACTGCTGGACGTCGTGGCCGGGGCCATTGAACTCGGCATCGAATACGTCACCGTGTACGCGTTCTCCACCGAGAACTGGCGCCGGTCACCTGAGGAGGTGCGCTTCCTGATGGGTTTCAACAAGGAGGTGCTGCGCCGCCAGCGGAACCAGCTTGATGAGTGGGGCGTGCGGATCCGCTGGTCCGGGCGGCGTCCCCGGCTCTGGGGTTCGGTCATCCGCGAGCTTGAGGAGGCGGAGGCATACACCGCCGGAAACAGCACCTGCACCCTGACCATGTGCGTGAACTACGGCGGCCGGGCGGAAATTGCGGACGCCGTGTCCGCCATTGCCCAGGATGTGGCCGACGGCAGGCTCAAGCCCGGCGCCACCACCGAGAAGACGATCCAGAAGTACCTCGACGAGCCGGACCTTCCCGACGTCGACCTCTTCCTCCGCAGCTCCGGCGAACAGCGCCTGTCCAACTTCATGCTGTGGCAGTCGGCCTACGCCGAGTTCGTCTTCCTGGACACCCTGTGGCCCGACGTCGACCGGCGCACCCTCTGGGATGCCGTGGAGATTTATGCCAAGCGGGACCGCCGGTACGGCGGCGCCGTGGACGCCGCCCAGGCACTTTAAGCTTCAGCCCGCCTGCCCCTTGAGCCACCGGGCCAGCCGCGCGTAGGCATCGGCGCGTACAGCGGCGCCGGAGAGGAACACATCGTGAAGGGCGCCGTCGATGCGCTCCACGGTGACGCTCCTGCCCAGCGACATGGCACGGGCGGCAATGGTCTTGACGTCCAGCACAGCGTCAGTCCGGCGCATTTCCTCTTTCCACACCATGCCGTTCTCGCTGGCGGCCGACAACAGCACCAGAATGGGGACCTCGATGTCCAGGCCGCGCGCCACCTTGGCCTGCCCGGCCAGGATGGCGCTGAGCCAGGCGGCGCGCACGGGAAAGGCCAGGGGCGGACGGTAGGCATTGTCCAGGGTCCACTCGCCTCCAGCGGAACTGCTGATGCTCCGCCAATAGAAACCGCGCTCGGGCAACCTGAGCACAGCGTCCGGCCGAAGTCGGGCGATCGGCTCCACCATGGTCCACGCCGCACGCCGCAGCATTGCGCTGCGGTGCATTTCCAGCCACGGGCTGTTCAGCACGAGTTGGGTGACTGCGCCCTGATTGCGGCTGGCCCAAAGGGCTGCCACAAGGCCACCCGTGGAATGGCCCATGAGCGTGAGCTGCACGGGTGCTGCACCGCCGGACCCGCCGATCATGCCGACGGCGGTGCCGATTTCGGCGTCATAGTTGCCCAGATCGGCGACGTAGCCGCCGTGCGTGCCCGGCTGCAGGCTGCGGCCATGGTTGTGCATGTCCAGGGCAAAAAAATCGAATCCCTGCGCCTCCCAGAACTGTGCCAGCTCAATATTGAAGAAGTAATCGCTCCAGCCATGCAGGAAGAGGACCGCCCGGCGCGGGCCGGCAGGACTGACGTCCGGTGCTTTCAGGGTGTCCGTGGCGGCCGGTGAAGTGTACCTGACCAGGGTTGCCCGGCGCCGGACGCCGTCCCCGCCCACAGCGTCAAAAGGACAGGACTCAAAGCCCGGCCCCAGAATGTCGCTCTGCCACTCCATGGCACCAGCGTAGGACTTTTCAGTCCCGGCCATGTGGTGTTGTGTCAGCCCGGTTTGGTCTGCACCGCCGGAGACGGAAAACTAGAGGCATGCGCGTATACCCCACTTTTTTCAGGCTGGCCTTTTCATGGATGGACGCCGAACGCGCCCACAAAATCGGTTTCAAGGGGATCCGGCTGGTCCATGCCGTGGGTGCGGGACGGGGGCTGGAACGGTTTACGGCACCGCCGGCGTCGCTGCAGACGAACGCGCTCGGCCTGACCTTCCCGTCACCGTTCGGGCTGGCCGCCGGCTTCGACAAGGAGGGCCACGGCATCGAGGCCCTGACGGAACTGGGATTCGGCCATATCGAAGTGGGCACCATCACCGGCCAGGCCCAGCCCGGCAACGAAGAGCCCCGGCTGTTCCGGCTTATTGAGGACCGGGCCGTCATCAACCGGATGGGGTTCAACAACGACGGCGCCGCCGCCGTGGCTCCGCGGCTCAAGGCCGCCCGGGCTGCGCTGCAGCGCCGGCACACCCGGGTGCGGCCCGTAATCGGCGTGAACATCGGCAAGACCAAGATCGTCGAGCTTGAGGACGCCGTCGAGGACTACCTCATCAGTGCCCGCAGCCTGGCCCCCGCGGCTGACTACCTCGTGGTTAACGTCAGCTCGCCGAACACACCCGGGCTCCGGCTCCTGCAGAACGTGGAGACGCTCCGGCCGCTGCTGAAGGCAGTGGGGGAGGAAGCGGACAAGTCCGCCGGCCGACACGTTCCGCTGCTGGTCAAGATTGCTCCCGACCTCACCGACGAGGACATCGACGACGTCGCCCGGCTGGCTATGGACCTGGGGCTCGACGGCATCATCGCCACCAACACCACCATCGGCCGCGAAGGGCTCACCGCCGCAGCGGACAAGGTGGAGGACTGCGGTGCCGGCGGCCTGTCGGGTGCCCCGCTGAAGAACCGCTCGCTGGAGGTGCTGCGGCGGCTGAAGGCGGTCACCCAGGACCGGCTGACACTGATCTCGGTGGGCGGCGTGGCAACGGCCGGCGACGTTCAGGATCGGCTGGACGCCGGCGCCACCCTGGTCCAGGGCTACACGGCCTTCCTGTACGAGGGGCCGTTCTGGGCCGCCCGGATCAACAGGGAACTTGCCAAGAGCCGCCGCGGGGCCCGCTAGCACAGGCGTCGAGCACGCGCGTTAAACACAACAGCCCGGCGGTTATACCGCCGGGCTGTTGTGTTAGGTCCGGGACCGTCCCCTGCCACACCGCGCGGCAGGAGGAAGTTGCGGAATCAGGACGGGTACTGCCCGCGGCGGACCTGGGGCTTGGGCAGGCGAAGCTTGCGGAACTGCAGTGAGCGCATGGAACCGTACCAGACGGTGCCGCGCTCAACTTCGCCGAACTTTGCGGCAAGGCGCTTGCGGAGCTTGCGGGACAGGATGAACACGTCGACGAAAACGGCCAGGAACATAACCCAGAAACCGCCCAGCACGTAAATCATCATGTCGCTGCTGGCTGGCACGACGAACGAGACGATGACGAACACCAAAGCGCCGAACATAAGGTACTCACCCAGGCTGAAGCGCGCATCCACGTAGTCCCGGGCAAACCGCTTCTGGGGGCCCTTGTCGCGGATCGGCAGGAAGCGTTCGTCACCGGTGTCCAGTGCCTGGCGCACTTTCACGCGCTGCTCCTGGGCGGCGGCACGCTCTGCTTCCTTGGAGGCCTTGCGGTCCACCGGCACGAGGGGGCGCTTGCGGGCCGCTTCCTGTGCTTTGCGCTTTGGTGTGGGTGCGCCTTTGCCCGCTAGTGCGGCTGCTTCGGCAGCCTGCTGGTCAACTACATCCTGCGCCGCTGGCGCTTCCTTTTTACGTCCGAACACCACAACAGAATACCTTGGCGGAGTGTGCCCCCGGTCATGCCCGGGCGCGCCCGGCCGGGCATGGCGGTGCCGCCCGGCGGCCGGGGCTGCGATATTTGTTGTGGCGTGTGACACAGGTAGTGTTTGGCCATGACTACATTCCCCGCGGCGACCCCGCAGCAGTACGGCGCCCAGCAATATGGAGGGACAGTGCAATATGACGGGACAGTGGCCGGCATCGACACAGAAGCCCTGCGCGCTGCCGTTGACGCGGATTTTGGCACCACAGTTGCGCACCTGAAGGACCTGGTGGCCATACCCGGCATTGCATGGCCCAGCTTTGACCCCGCCCCGCTGGCCGCCAGCGCTGAGGCGGTCGCCGGGTTGGTGCGCGCTGCCGGCATCGCCGACGTGCGGATCCTGCGGTGCGACAAGGAGGACGGCACCCCCGGCGGGCCCGCCGTTGTGGCCCGCCGGGAAGCTGCGCCCGGCAAGCCAACCATCCTTCTCTACGCCCACCACGACGTCCAGCCACCCGGCGATCCGGCGCTGTGGGAATCCGAGCCGTTCACCGCCGTCGAACGCAACGGGCGCCTCTACGGGCGCGGCGCCGCGGACGACAAGGCGGGGATCATGGCGCATGTGGCCGCCTACGGCGCCGTCACCCGCGTGCTCGGTGACGAATTCGGGCTTGGCGTCACCCTCTTTATCGAAGGTGAGGAAGAGGCAGGCTCGCCCACCTTCAGGACGTTTCTGGAAACGCACCGCGAACTGCTCCGGGCCGACGTCATTGTGGTGGCCGATTCCAGCAACTGGAAGGTGGGCGTGCCTGCCCTCACCACGAGCCTGCGAGGACTCGTTGACGGAACCTTCGAGGTGCAGGTCCTGGACCACGCCGTGCACTCGGGCATGTTCGGCGGGCCGGTGCTCGATGCCCCCACGCTGCTTTCCCGACTGATCGCCACACTCCACGACGACGACGGCAGCGTTGCAATCGCGGGTCTGGTGAGCCGGGATGAAACCGCCGTGGACCTGACGGAGGAGGAGTACCGGGCGGATTCGTCAGTACTCGACGGCGTGAGGCTGGCTGGCACGGGAAGCATCGCGTCCCGGCTGTGGACCAAGCCGGCCCTGTCGATCATCGGCTTCGATGCGCCGGCGGTCAATGTCGCCTCCAACACTCTGCTGCCCAGTGCCCGCGCCAAATTCAGCCTCCGGCTCGCCCCCGGCCAGGATCCGGCGGAGGCCATGGAGGCTGTGCGCCGGCACGTGGAAAGCCACGCGCCGTTCGGCGCCAAAGTCACGTTCACGCCGGGGGAGAGCGGCAACGCCTTCCAGACCGACACCGGGTCCGCAGCTGCCGGCTTCGCCATGTGGGCCCTCGGCGAGGCATGGGGAGTCCCGGCGGTGGAAATGGGGATCGGCGGTTCCATTCCGTTCATCAGCGACCTGACAGAGTTGTACCCCGGGGCCCAGATCCTGGTGACGGGCGTGGAGGACCCGGATTCCCGCGCCCACTCCGCCAACGAGTCCCTGCACCTGGCGGATTTCCGCAACGCTGTGGTGGCCGAGGCGCTGCTGCTGGCCCGGCTGAATATCGAAGGCCTGGGCTGACCGGCTGGCGGGAACAACGATGGCCGGCTGAGGGTTACGCCTAAGTTAGAGCTCCGCGCAGGATCGACGTAGCATTAGCTATAGCCCGTACCGTTTCCGTAAGGGCAAGCACCGTGCAAGCGGGGCAGCCACAACCGTCGTTAGTAAGGTAGGCCAATGAGCACTACGACCAATGAAAACAGCATCGAGCCCGCCGGCACGGCCAGTGAGGAACTGGCGAGCCACGAGGTTCAGCTGACGGACGTTGCCGCAGGCAAGGTCCGCAGCCTCCTGGAGCAGGAAGGCCGCACCGATCTTCGCCTCCGCGTGGCTGTGCAGCCGGGCGGCTGCTCCGGCCTCATTTACCAGCTGTACTTCGACGAGCGCCTCCTTGACGGTGACGCGGTACGCGACTTCGACGGTGTCGAGGTTGTCGTCGACAAGATGAGTGTGCCGTACCTCAGCGGTGCCAGCATCGACTTTGAAGACACCATCTCCAAGCAGGGCTTCACCATCGACAACCCGAATGCGGGCGGCTCGTGCGCCTGCGGTGACTCGTTCCACTAACGGGCCAAACAGCCCTCTCTGTACCTCTTGGCGGCGCCGGTGAAAACCGGCGCCGCCACACGGTGGGGACATGTGGGCGAAAACCTGCGGGGAGCGGTAAGCTCTACACCGAGTAGTAAAACTTTTAGTGTGCCCGGGAAGCTTTTTGCCCTGGCAACAGCAACAAGTAGGAAGGGCCGTCTGTGAGTTCGCAGAACCGAACCGGCAGCCGACGCAAAACGATCACGATGATCACTGGCTTGGCAACTGCCGGCGCGTTGGTTTTGACTGGATGTTCGCCAGAGGTAGAGAAGGGGTGGCTGCCCACCGAGCGTGGCACCACCAATCACACTGACCGCATCATGGACCTCTGGGTCAACTCATGGATTGCCGCCCTCGTGGTGGGCATCATCACTTGGGGCCTGATCGTCTGGTGCCTCGTTGCCTACCGCCGCCGCAAGGGCACCGTGGGCTTCCCGCGGCAGACCAGCTTCAACCTGCCCCTTGAGGTCTTCTACCTGACGATCCCGCTCTTCATGGTCCTGGTGTTCTTCTACTTCACCGACCGTGACCAGCAGGCGATCGATGACCGCTCGCAGCCGGCCGACGTCGTAGTGGACGTCCGCGGCAAGCAGTGGGCATGGGACTTCAACTACAAAAAGGGCGAGGTCATCACTGAGGACGTCTACGAAGCCGGCGTCCAGGCACACCTGACTGGCAAGGAAGTGGACAAGGAGAAGCTCCCCACCCTCTACCTGCCCGTCAACAAGTCGGTTGACCTGGAACTGAACGCGCGCGACGTCATCCACTCCTTCTGGGTTCCTGCATTCCTGCAGAAGAGGGACATGATCCCGGGCAAGACCAACTACATCCGGTTCACCCCCACCAAAGAGGGCACCTACGACGGCAAGTGCGCCGAGCTCTGCGGTGAGTACCACTCCGAAATGCTGTTCCGCGTCAAGGTTGTTTCCGAGTCCGAATTCCAGGCTCACATGAACGAGCTCCGCCAGGCCGGCAACACGGGCCTGCTCGGCGTTGAGTATGACCGCAACCCGAACCTGAACCCAACGAAGTAAGGGAAGCGAAGTGGCTACTTACACCCAGACCCCCGGGATCCTCGAGGCTCCCGTAGTCCCCAAATCCAAGGGACGCATCGTCGTCAACTGGATCACCTCCACCGACCACAAGACCATCGGGTACATGTACCTGATCGCGTCCTTTGTGTTCTTCTGCTTCGGCGGCGTGATGGCCCTGCTCATTCGTGCCGAACTCTTCGAACCCGGTATGCAGATCCTGCAGACCAAGGAACAGTACAACCAGCTGTTCACCATGCACGGCACTGTCATGCTGCTCATGTTCGCCACCCCGCTCTTTGCCGGCTTCGCGAACGTGATCATGCCCCTGCAGATCGGCGCGCCCGACGTGGCGTTCCCCCGACTGAACGCGCTGGCCTTCTGGTTCTTCCTGTTTGGCTCCACCATCGCTGTATCCGGTTTCATCACCCCGCAGGGTGCTGCATCGTTCGGCTGGTTCGCCTACGCACCGCTCTCCAACACCACCTTCAGCCCCGGCGTCGGCGGTGACCTCTGGGTCTTCGGCCTGGCACTGTCCGGCTTCGGCACCATCCTGGGCGCGGTCAACTTCATCACCACGATCATCTGCATGCGTGCCCCGGGCATGACCATGTGGCGCATGCCGATCTTCACCTGGAACACGCTTGTCACGGCCATCCTGGTCCTGATGGCGTTCCCGCCGCTGGCAGCAGCCCTCTTCGCCCTCGGCGCGGACCGCCGCTTCGGCGCCCACATCTTCGACCCGGAGAACGGCGGCGCCGTCCTGTGGCAGCACCTGTTCTGGTTCTTCGGCCACCCCGAGGTGTACATCATCGCGCTTCCGTTCTTCGGCATCGTGTCCGAGATCTTCCCGGTCTTCAGCCGGAAGCCGATCTTCGGCTACAAGGGCCTGGTCTACGCGACCATCGCGATTGCCGCACTGTCCGTGACCGTGTGGGCGCACCACATGTACGTCACCGGTTCCGTGCTGCTGCCGTTCTTCGCTTTCATGACCATGCTGATCGCTGTCCCGACGGGCGTGAAGTTCTTCAACTGGATCGGCACCATGTGGCGCGGTTCGCTGACGTTCGAGACCCCGATGCTGTGGAGCATCGGCTTCCTTATCACGTTCCTCTTCGGCGGCCTGACGGGCATCATCCTGGCCTCCCCGCCGCTGGACTTCCACGTCTCCGACTCCTACTTCGTGGTGGCCCACTTCCACTACGTGGTGTTCGGCACCGTGGTGTTCGCGATGTTCGCAGGCTTCTACTTCTGGTGGCCGAAGTGGACGGGCAAGATGCTCAACGAGCGCCTCGGCAAGATCCACTTCTGGCTCCTGTTCCTGGGCTTCCACGGCACCTTCCTGATCCAGCACTGGCTCGGCGTCGAGGGCATGCCCCGCCGCTACGCGGACTACCTGGTGGAGGACAACTTCACCTGGATGAACCAGTTCTCCACCGTCGCCTCGTTCGTCCTCGGCGCGTCCCTGATCCCGTTCTTCTGGAACGTCTACATCACGGCACGCAACGCGGAGAAGGTTCAGGTGGACGACCCCTGGGGCTTCGGCGCCTCCCTGGAGTGGGCAACGTCCTGCCCGCCGCCGCGGCACAACTTCACGTCCCTGCCGCGCATCCGCTCCGAGCGTCCGGCGCTGGACCTGCACCACCCCGAGCTCTCCCAGTCACACACCGTTGAGTCGCCGGCACCTGCAGCAAGCGTGCTCGGCAACGCTGATCAGAAGGACACCGCGCAATGAGAATCGAGTCATGGATTTTTGGGGCAGGAGTTTTCTTCTTCGTTCCGGTTTCGATCATCTACGGCTTCCTCACCAACTGGTCTGAGTGGGTCGGCATCCTGGGCATCCTCCTTGTAGGCGGCCTGGCAGGCATGATCGGTGCCTACCTCGGGTTCACCGGCAAGCGCGTGGGCATGCGCCCCGAGGACCGTGCGGACGCTGAAATCCACGAAGGTGCCGGCGAGCAGGGCCACTTCAGCCCCTGGAGCTGGTGGCCGCTGGTTCTCGGCCTCGCCTGCGCGGCAGGATTCCTCGGCCTGGCCGTGGGTTTCTGGATCGTCTTCATCGCCGGCGGCATGGCGCTGGTGGCCCTCGTAGGCTGGGTCTACGAGTACAGCCGCGGAGACCACGCACACTAGTGGCCTAGTTCCACACAGCCTGGTTTTACAGAACGACGGCGGGCCCCACCGAAAAGGTGGGGCCCGCCGTCGTACTTTTGTTCTGCCGTCTTTTACATCACGGGTAACAGATGCAGCCTGCCCGGGTTCAGCTGGCCTTCTGCGATGCCAGCAGATCCACGAGGCCTGCAAGGGCGGCCTCGGCTTCACCGAGGCTCCTGCCGGCAGGGAGGGCCGCTTCTTTGACCGCGAGCTCGACCTCACAGCCGTAGTTGAAGTCGGCAGTCATGACCTCGAGCAGGGACCGGGCATCGACGGCGTCAATGCCGTCCTTGCGGATGGTCACCGGCAACCCTGTCTCCGTGACCGCGCGGACGAACACCGCTGCGGGCCGGGCATGCAGGCCGATGGCCGCAGAAACTATTGCCTTACGAACGGGCAACTGGACTCCTTCATCTGGGACGGGATGGCACATTGGGGGGAAGCCACCGTCGTCTTCCTTCTTTTTGTTCGTCCTTAAGAATATCGGCCCCGTTGCCGGCAATTGGCCAGGGGAGCAGCCTGGTCTAGACCTGTGGCCGCGTTGGCTTACCCTTGAAGTGTGAGCATGCATTACAGGAGCGGCCGCCGTGGCTGCTAACGTAGCCGCCATTGCCGGTGAAATCGACCGGACCAGCGGGACCCCCATTTACGTTCAGCTCCGCGAGATCCTCAGGAGCTACATTGCAACGTCGTGCCCGCCGGGCTCGGCGCTGCCTTCCGAGCGGGACCTGGCCGAGCGCTTCGGCCTGGCCCGGATGACCGTTCGCCAGGCCATCGACGCCCTGGTGGGGGAGGAGGTCATCGATCGTGTGGTCGGCCTGGGCACTTTCGTCCGGAAACCCAAGCTGGACCTGCAGGTCAAGCTGACCTCCTACAGCGAAGAGATGCAGCGCCGCGGCATGGTGCCGGCGGCGAAGGTCCTGAGCTTCGAGCAGATCGCCGCCAGCGCCTTCCTGGCCCGCGAACTGCAGCTGGAGGAGGGAACGCCCCTGGTGCGGTTCCGGCGCCTTCTGCTGGCCGATAACGAGCCGATGAGCGTGGATGAAAACTTCATCCCTGCCCACCGGGTGCCGGGGCTGCTCGACGGCGAACCGCCGACGTCGCTGTACAACGTCCTGAGTGAGCAGTTCGGGCTGGTCATGGAATGGGGCGAGGACATGATCGAGGCCACGGCTGCATCACCTTCCACCGCCCGTCTGCTCAATGTGGAGATCGGGGCGCCGCTGCTGAAGATCCAGCGGCATGCCTTCGTTGCCCGGGCCATGGTGGACTACTCCGTGTCCTACTACCGGGCGGACCGGTACAAGCTGTGGGTGCCGCTGCAGCGCCCCGGCGTACGGCCTACCCGCAACTACGCGTCGGGTTACCGGCAGCAGTAGCCTGTCCGCCGCCTGCGGCTGAAGGCGACGAACCCGTACCTTCCGTAACACACTCCGCACACAGAAAAGGCCCGGTCCTGGTGGACCGGGCCTTTTTCTTGGTGGAGCTGGGTGCAGCTGCGGCCGTGTGGCGTGGCTTGCTAGTGGCTCAGGGTCTTCTGTCCCCCGCCGGCTTCAACTGCTTCATGGTGGCCGTGGCCGGCTTCCAGCTCGGCAGGTGTTGCGGGAGCAACGCGGTCCTCGAAGAACCAGCGGGACAGCTTCGCGCGGCGGTTTTCCTTGCGGGTGACCACGCCGTGCTCGTTCGGCTGGGCCGGAATCGGTGCGGGCGACTCGAAGCCAACAAGCTTGTAGCGCTTGTACTCGTCGAGCGGTGCGTGCACCTCGATGAATTCACCGTGCGGGAGGCGGACGATACGTCCGGTCTCGCGGCCGTGCAGCGCGATTTCACGGTCCTTGCGCTGCAGCGCCAGGGCCACCCGCTTGGTCACGACGAAAGCGATAATCGGGCCGAGGAAGAACAGCGCGCGCAGCCAGTAGGTGACGTCGTTCAGCGACACGTGGAAGTGCGTGGCGATGAGGTCGGAGCTTGCAGCTGCCCACATGACGCAGTAGAACGTGAAACCGGCCATGCCGATCGCCGTACGGGTGGGAGCGTTGCGCGGGCGGTCCAGGACGTGGTGCTCGCGGTTGTCCTTGGTGATCCAGCGTTCGATCCACGGGTAGGTGAACAGCACGGTGAACACGATGCCTGCGGGCACGAGGGCCGGAAGCAGCACGTTCAGAGTGAGCACCTGGCCGAAGATCACGTATTCGAAGTGGAAGTCGTTGATCACACCCGGCATCAGGCGCAGGGCGCCGTCAACCCAGCCGATGTACCAGTCAGGCTGGGTGCCTGCGGACACGGGGGAGGGGTCGTACGGACCGTAGTTCCAGATCGGGTTGATGGTGAAGAACGCCGCCATGAGGGCGATGACACCGAACACGATGAAGAAGAACCCGCCGGCCTTCGCAGCGTAAACCGGGCCCAGGGGGTAGCCGACGACGTTGTGGTCGTTGCGGCCCGGGCCGGGGTACTGGGTGTGCTTGTGCACGACAACCATGAAGAGGTGGATGACGATCATCAGCAGGATCAGGGCCGGCACCAGCAGGATGTGCAGCGTGTACAGACGGCCGATGATGACCGTGCCCGGGAACTCGCCGCCAAAGAGGAAGAACGAGATGTAGGTGCCGATCACGGGGATCGACTTGATCACGCCGTCGATGATGCGCAGGCCGTTGCCGGACAGCAGGTCATCGGGGAGGGAGTAGCCGGTGAAGCCGGCCGCCATGGCCAGGATCAGCAGGACGCCGCCCACCACCCAGTTCATCTCACGGGGCTTGCGGAATGCGCCGGTGAAGAACACGCGGAGCATGTGGACCGCGACAGAGGCCACGAACAGCAGGGCTGCCCAGTGGTGGACCTGGCGCATGAACAGGCCGCCACGGACGTCGAAGGAGATGTCCAGCGACGAGCTGTAGGCCACGGACATTTCAACGTTCTTCAGCGGCGTGTACGAGCCGTTGTAGTGCGTCTCCGCCATGGACGGGTCGAAGAAGAATGTCAGGAACGTACCGGACATCAGCAGGACGACGAAGGAGTACAGCGCCACCTCGCCGAACATGAAGGACCAGTGGTCCGGAAAGACCTTGCGGCCGAATTCGCGGAGGATTCCCGATCCGCCGACGCGCTCGTCGACGAAATCAGTGAAGCGTCCGACTTTGGTGTTGGCTACGTACGCGGGGGCTTCAGCTGTTGATGCTGCGCTCATGCTCATCACGCTCCCAGTAACTTGGTCCTACAGGTTCTTTGAAGTCGCTGGTCGCGACCAGGTAGCCCTCGTCGTCAACTGCGATGGGCAGCTGCGGGAGCGGGCGGCTGGCCGGGCCGAAGATAACCTTGCATTCCTGGGTGAGGTCGAAGGTTGACTGGTGGCACGGGCACAGCAGGTGGTGCGTCTGCTGCTCGTAGAGAGCAACAGGGCAACCGACGTGGGTGCAGATCTTGGAGTAAGCAACGATGCCGTTGTAGCCCCAGCTCTCGCGGCCCTCGGAGGGGTTGAGCGAAGCCGGATCGAGGCGCATCAGCAGAACGACGGCCTTGGCCTTCTCGTTCAGCTTGCCTTCGTGCAGTTCGTTGAGGCCTTCCGGGATGACGTGGAAGGCGGAACCGATGGTGACATCCGAGGCCTTGATGGGGGTTCCATCGGGGTCGCGGGTGAGGCGCTTGAGCTTGCCGTCCTGCGGGGCCCACATGGTGTGCGCCAGCTTGTCGTCCGGGCGCGGTCCCAGGTCACCGAAAACGGCGAGGGCCGGCAGCGGTGCAAGGGCAACTGCGCCAAGGAGGGTGTTGCGGATGAGGGGACGGCGCTTGATGCCCGTTTCCTCCACGATGTCATCCACGATCCGGACGGCCGCCTGGCGGTCGTCCTCGGTGCGGATTGCGTGGCGCTCCTCGGAGACCTCGTGGTCCGGCATGAGGGCCTTGGCCCAGTGCACGATGCCGGTGCCAATGCCGAGCATGGCAAATGCCGTTCCGATTCCCAGCAGTGCGTTCTGCAGCCGGATGGTGGCAATGCTGGAGTCATCTCCCAGGTCGATGGCGAAGTACGCCACCAGGAAGATCGCAGTGCCAATGACTGAGGTTGCGAACAGAGCGGCAACCTGCCGTTCTGCGCGCTTGGCGGCTTTCGGGTCCGTGTCAGCCAGGCGCAACCGGTGCGGGGGAATTCCAGGATCCTGGAATTTCTCCACCTCATGCTGACCAGCCGTAGCTACGGTGCCCGAGTGGTTCGGACTGCCGTCACTATGGTTGCCCATGATTCGCCTCATCCTTCTCTCGTCTCGGCCTTTGCCGAGTTAATGTTCAGTTCCAAACCTGCTGAGCAATCAGCAGGACATATATTTCGTGCCGGGTTTGGCTAGGACGTGCGGGACGTCAGCCAGATGGTGAAGGCGATGATGACGCCGAGGCCGGCAATCCACACGAACAGACCTTCGGAAACCGGGCCCAGTGCACCCAGGTCTGCGCCGCCCGGGGAGCCGTTGGTCTCGATCTGCTTCAGGAAGGTGATGATGTCGCGCTTGCCTTCAGGCGTGATGTTCGAGTCGCTGAACACCGGCATGTTTTGCGGACCGGTGGCCATGGCCTCGTAGATGTGCTTGCCACTGACATCGGCCAGTGCCGGAGCGAACTTGCCGCGGGTCAGCGCACCGCCGGCTGCGGCTGCGTTGTGGCACATGGCGCAGTTCACGCGGAACAGCTCGCCGCCTTCGGCGGCATTGCCCTTCTCGTCCAGGTACTCCTCGGCGGGAATGGCCGGTCCGGCGCCCAGCGACGCCACGTAGGCGGACAGCTGGTGGGTCTGGGTCTCGTTGAACTGGGCAGGCTTCTTGTAGGCCTGGGGACCGTTCATCTGCATGGGCATGCGGCCGGTGCCGACCTGGAAGTCAACAGCGGCGGCGCCGACACCAACCAGGGAGGGACCGTCCTGCGTGCCGCCGGCACCCATGCCGTGGCAGGTGGCGCAGTTGGCTTCGAAGAGCTTCTCGCCTTCCTGGGTATCGCTGGCGGTGAACTCTGCAGTGCTGGCTTTGGCCTCGTTGACGTTGGTGGCAACGGCGTACAGCCCACCAGTGAGGAGGAGGCCCATCAACAGCAGGGCTATTGCTGCCAGTGGGTGACGTCGCTTCTGCGAGAGTGCCTTCACGTGGTGGTTCCTTTATTCGATCGTGCGTCGGCTCCGGGAGCCGCTTCTAAAATTCGGTCTCTTGGGTAAGAGGGGGAGGTGCTGGGCTACTGGAGGACGTAGATGACCAGGAAGAGGCCAATCCACACGACGTCCACGAAGTGCCAGTAGTAAGAGGTGACGATTGCCGACGTCGCCTCAAAGTGGCCGAACTTCTTTGCAGCGAAGGAGCGGCCCATGATGAGCAGGAAGGCAACCAGGCCGCCGATGACGTGCAGGCCGTGGAAGCCGGTGGTCATGTAGAAGGCGGAGCCGTAGGCGTTGGAGGAGAGCGACACGTGCTCGGACACCAGCATGGCGTATTCCATGGTCTGGCCGGCAACAAAGAATGCACCCATGAGGAACGTGAGGGTGAACCACTCGTTCATGCCCCACCGGGTGAACTGCAGTGCACCGCCGCTGCGGCGCGGCTGGAGCCTCTCGGCGGCGAAGACGCCCATCTGGCAGGTGAAGGAACTTGCCACGAGGACGATCGTGTTAACAAGCGCAAAGGGGAAGTTGAGCTTGGCCGTCTCTTCCGCCCACATCTGGCCGGAAGTGGACCGGAGTGTGAAGTACATGGCGAAGAGGCCGGCGAAGAACATCAACTCGCTGGAGAGCCAGACGACGGTCCCGACGGAGACCATATTCGGGCGGTTCAGCGTGGGGTGCGCAGGGGTACTGGGGGCATGGGTCGCAGATGTCACATAGACATTATGTCTGCAAAACTCCGCCATGCCCAACGCAAACCGCCTTTTGCGGAGACTTTTTCTACAAAGACGCGAAATCGTGCTGAAAAGTTCCTGCCGGGGTTCACATTGGTCTTTGCAAGCGGCACCTCGATAGCATCAGGAGGTGACTTCACAGGTATCGGCACCGGCGGCAGGCAACACCTGGCCGCGCCTCATCTCGGCACTGTTGAACGGCGAACACCTGAGCGCGGACAGTACGGCGTGGGCCATGGACAACATCATGTCGGGGGCCGCAACGCCTGTGCAGATTGCCGGTTTCCTGGTGGCGCTGCGGGCCAAGGGCGAGACCGTGGAGGAGATCGCCGGCCTGGTCGATGCCATGGTGTCCCATGCCAATCCCATCTCCATCTCCGGTGAAAAACTCGACATCGTGGGCACCGGTGGTGACCAACTTAACACCGTCAACATCTCCACCATGGCTGCCCTTGTCTGTGCCGGAGCGGGCGCCAAGGTGGTTAAGCACGGCAACCGCGCGGCGTCGTCGTCGTCCGGTTCCGCAGACGTTTTGGAGGCGTTGGGGGTGCGCCTTGACCTGCCCATAGCCGCCGTCGCCCGCAACGCCGAGGAGGCGGGCATCACGTTCTGCTTCGCGCAGGTCTTCCACCCGTCGTTCCGCCACACCGCCGTGCCCCGGCGGGAGCTCGCCATCCCCACTGCCTTCAATTTCTTGGGCCCCCTCACGAACCCCGCCCGCGTGCAGGCCTCTGCCGTCGGCGTGGCGAACGCCCGCATGGCGCCGCTGGTGGCCGGCGTCCTGGCCCGGCGCGGCAGCCGCGGCCTGGTGTTCCGGGGGAGCGACGGCCTGGATGAACTCACCACAACCGGCCCGTCCACAGTGTGGGAGATCCGGGGCGGAGAGGTGACCGAACAGACGTTCTCGCCCCAGGACCTGGGAATCCCCCAGGCGACCGTTGAGCAGCTGCGGGGCGGTGACGCGCAGGCGAATGCGGCCGTCGTCCGCAGTGTCCTGGCCGGTGAAGCAGGTCCGGTCAGGGACGCGGTCCTGCTGAACGCGGCGGCGGGCCTGGTGGCATATGACCTTCAGGCCGACGGTCCGCTCACCGACCGCATGAAGCTTGCCCTGGGCCGGGCTGCGGAATCCATTGGGTCAGGCGCGGCCACCGCCGTCCTCGAGAAGTGGGTCAGCCTTTCGCAGGCCTGAGACGGAACTGCTTTCAGGGCAGTACGGCGGAGGGGCCATGCACCTGCAGGTGCATGGCCCCTCCGCTGTAAGTCCGGCAGCTTTGCTATTCTTCGAACCCCAGCGCGAAGGCGGCATCGAGGTCGTGCTGTGAGTATGCCCGGAACGCGATGTGCGTGGTGGTGTGCACCACCGCGGGCACCTTGGAGAGCTTGTCCGCGATGACGTCGGCAAGATCCTCGTGCTGGGCCACCCGCGCCACGGCGATCAGGTCCCATTCGCCTGTCACGGAGTAAACCTCGCTGATGCCCTCAATGGCGGAAATCTCCTCGGCCGTTTCGGGGATGCGTGAGGCGTCTGTCTTGATCAGGACGAATGCGGTGATCACTGTGAACCCTTCCGGATCTGTTGAGCTGTGCTGCCAGCCTAGTACAGGGCGGGTGGCCGCCGGGAACTCCTGTGCCCTGTGACGCGCCGCACCGGGAGCCGGTCCTCAGGCGCGGCGGCGTGCCCGGAGCCGGAGGGCCATGGCGACAACGAGGCGGTAGCCGAGGAGGAGTACGGCCAGGCTCAGCAGGGCAACGATCACAAAGGGCAGGACCACTGTCTGCCCCGTGAGCGCCCGCAGCGCCATTCCGATGGCCACGGCGCCGAGCCATACCGCCACCCCGGCCGGCCACAGCGCCAGGGGCCGCCGCCAGAGCCGCAGGAGCAGCCAGGCGACGGCCGCTCCGGCCAGGAACGGCCAGGCGGTACTGAGGATTCCGGCCACGGACTCACCCCGTGCGTGGGCATCGCGGCCGATGGCGGCAAAGATCAGAATGAGGATGACGTCGGCAGCTGCGGCCGCTGCCGTGAGGGCCGGAACTGCCCGTGTTCCGGGACGGTCTGATGGAGAAGGCATGGTTCCGAGCCTAGCCGTTATGGGCAGGTATTGCCCTGCCGCGCATATGCCGTGACCATGGCAGGCAGGAACCGAACAAGACCGCTTTAAGGAGCCCGCATGAAGGTCATCCAGATTGCGCAGCATGCCGAGGACCTTGACCGCGCGGCCAGGTTCTACACTGCCCTTCTGGGCACCGCGCCGGCGGCGGTCTTCGATCCTCCGGGACTGCTGTTCTTTGATCTCGACGGCGTCCGGCTCCTCTTGGAGCGCGGCGCACCGTCATCGGTGATTTACCTGAACGTCCCGGATGTGCGATCGCAGGTGGCGGAGCTGGAGGTCAGGGGAGTGGAGGTGGTGGGCGCCCCGCATGTGATCTTCCACCACGATGATGCACGGCTGGGCCCGGCGGGCACGGACGAATGGATGGCGTTCATCAGGGACAGCGAAGGCAACACGGTGGGGCTCGTGAGCCATGCAGCGCCTGCGGCGTCCGATGCTTAGGCCCGGCTGGTAGCCATTGTCCTCGGCAACCCGCGCGGCTAGTCTCAGGGCGGAAGATGCAGGAGACGTCCCTCGCCGGGGGCGTCCGGGCTCATGGAGGAGGAAAGCGGCATGCAGAAGATCACACCGTGCCTGTGGTTCGACAAGGAGGCGGAGGAAGCGGCCGAGTACTACGTGTCCGTCTTCGACAATGCCTCGATCGTGAGCGTGTCCCGCTTCGGCGAGGGCGGTCCCGGGCCGGCCGGCCAGGCCGTCGCCGTCGAATTTGAGATCGAGGGCCAGGCTTTCCAGGCTCTGAACGGAGGCCCGGCCTTCTCCTTCAACGAGGCCGTGTCCTTCGTGGTCGATTGCGCCTCGCAGGAAGAGGTCGACCGGTACTGGAACTCCCTGACGGACGGGGGGAGTGAGAGCCAGTGCGGCTGGCTCAAGGACCGGTACGGAGTTTCGTGGCAGATAGTGCCCAAGGTCCTTGGCCAGCTCATCAACGGGCCGGACGCCGCCGGCGCCCAGCGCGCCGTCCAGGCGATGCTCGGGATGCAGAAGCTGGACATTGCTGGACTCCAGCGGGCTTACGACGGCGGTTAGTACCCCGGGCGGCCGGCCCACCCGTTGACCGCAACGGCCTGTCGTACTGTCTGCCCGCGCCCGGCGTGGGGCAGACTGGTGCCATGAGTGATGCTTCCGAGGCGGTTACGACCCAGAGTTCAACGGTTGAGGACTGGACGCAGGCTTTGGCGCAGTCCGTTGGTTCCCCGGGAGGCGGCGCCGGGGCGGGTGTGATGCTTGCCATCGCTGCATCACTGGCCTCCATGGTGGCCGGTTACACGGAGGCTGACGGGCGCCAGCAGCAAGAACTGGCCGATGTCCACGCCCGGGTGCGTTCACTGCGGGAGACTGCCCTGCGGCTGGCCGATGAGGACGCTTCAGCTTCCCGGGAATTCGGCGCGGCGTTCCGGCTGGATCGGGGCCCCGCGCGTGAGGAAGCCATACGCCGGGCATCCGTGAACGCCGCCAAGGCATCTGCCGTCCTCGGCGAGCGAGCCATCGACGCCATTGCGGACCTGGAGTGGCTGGCTGCCAACGGCAACCGGGCGCTTGTCGCCGACGTCGTGGTTGCGCTTGGCGCCCTCAGGGCAGCGGTGACCGGGGCACGGACCAACGTCAGTTTCGATCTCGCCGCCCTCACGTCCGCAGGACGCACCCTTGAACAGATCCGGGAAGAGCAGCCGGCCCTCTGGTCGACGGTTGAGAGTCTTGACGACGCCGTCGACCGGATCGACCGCCTGACTGACGAAGTGCATCAGCGTTCGGCCCCAACCGGTGCCGGCTGACTACTGGGCAAGCTCGTCGGATTCCGGCAAAAGGAATACGCTCTGGCCCAGTGCGGAGCCGTACAGCCTCCGCGGTTCGCAGCCCGACGCCGCGATCCAGACCAGCGTCCCGGAGGGCGTGGCTGTTTCCACGTAACCAACGCGGATCACAGTTCCGGCTTCCTCCACACGGACCTTCTTTCCCAGCAGGTCGGGCGAATCGTGAGTAGTGCTTGCAGTAAAAGTCCCCGGCGTCACTGTCGGTGGCTCCCTTGGTCTGAACGGCATTGCCCCGGCATCTTGCGCGGCCGGGGTGAAATAAATGAATGCCATTCATTTTAGCCCTCCGCTATCAACTCCGCAATGCTGCCAGGGCATCGGCCAGCGGCATCCGCAGGGCGGGGCCATGGCCCGGCAGCACCGCCGAGGCATCTATTCCGTCCAGTCGGTGGGTTTCCTCGAGCGCCTGCCCGGGATTGGAGTGGAACATTGGATCCAGCATCTGGGGTCCGTTTTTCCGGCTGAGCGGGTGTCCGCTGACGAATGAGTCACCGACTGCAATCACCCCTGCTTCCCGAAGGAGGACTGCGGCATTGCCCGGCGTATGCCCCGGCAATGGGACGGCTTCGGGCTTGCCCGGCAGGTTCTGCAGCGTGTCCGGGTCCCAGGCCTGCGCGTCCGTCGCCGGCCTCGCTTTGAGGGCCCCTGCCTGGATGACGTGCGTCATCCAGCGGAAGACGCGGGGCCGCCAGGCGCGGACGATGACCTGGCCAAATGTGACCTGGTGCTTTTCCTTCCCTTGCACGTGGGCCAATTCATCCGGGGCGCACAGGATGGGCGTGCCGTAGGTCTCGGAGAAATAGGCAGCTGAGCCGGTGTGGTCGACGTGGCCGTGCGTGATGAGCATGGCTTTGGCATCGGCGGGCCGCAGGCCAAGACGGCGGATGGATCCCAGGACAAGGGGGCGGTCAGCCGGATAACCGCTGTCGATGAGCATGAATCCGGCCGCGTCGCGGACCACGATCCAGTTCGACGCCGGCCCTTCGACGAAAAAGATACCGGGCGCCGGTTCCGAAGTGCGTGCGGCAGGGTCCCAAACGGGGGAAAGGTGTTTCACGATGCACATCCTAGCCATGGGGCCGGTGCCTGTGCTTGTCTGTAGCGATGTAGCCCGGATCGCTTCCGGAGTCCGTGGCCGTCCTTCGATGAGGTGACACGACATGCAGTTGACGACAACGACCAACGTCTCGGTGGTCGGCGTGATGCAGGGGTTGGGCGGGCCCGACGAGGACCGCAGCGGAGGCTTTGACCGCGGCGGGTGGGCCATCCCGTTACTCGACGCCGAAACAGGGGACTACCTCAACCAGGTTTACGGCAGCGCGGAGGCATTCCTCTTCGGCCGCCGGACGTACGAAATATTCGCCGGGTACTGGGGAGTGCTGCCGGATCCGGGCGCCAATCCGATTGCTGCCGCCCTGAACAGCCGGCCCAAGTATGTGGTGTCCACCACCCTGACGGGCCCGCGGTGGGAGGGCACGTCTGTTCTGCACGGCGACGTCGCCACCGCCGTCGGAGAGTTGAAGGATAAGCACGACGGCGTGCTGCTGGTTCCCGGCAGCGGCGCCCTGGTCCGGTGGCTGTTGGCCAACGAGCTGGTGGACCAGCTCGAACTGGTGACCTATCCCGTCGTCGTCGGCCAGGGTACGCGGCTGTTCCCGGATTCCGGACCCGACCTCGCGCTCGAGCTGGTCAGCTCGCGGACTACCTCGCGGGGCATCACCATCCAGGCCTATCGGCCCCATGGGCGTCCGGAGTACGCAACCTCCACTGCCGATCCAGAGAACGTCTTCTAGCCGCGTCTTCTCACTGCAGACTGCAGGGCTTCAGGATTGGGTGAGCAGGCTGGGCGGGGTGCTGGTCCGGATTAGCTTGGTGAAGTAGCCACGGGAGAAGTCGGCGAAAGCGGCAGCGTGCGGGTGGGGGTCGGCCATGGGCCACAACATGGAAACGTCGACGGGCGGTGAGTCTTCCACCGGTAAGTAGGCGACGCCCGGATGCTGGTAGCTGTAGGCCGTCGCCACCGAGGTCACGCCCACAGCGTCGCCGAGTGCAATGCGCGAAAGCCATTCGTCGGAGTTGCTGACAGTAATGGTCCGTGGAGTGTGGCTCAGGTGCTCCCACAGCCTGGCCGTTGCTGTCGGTGCTGTTGAGCAGACCGCGAGCGGGCCGGCGGCGAGATCTGAGAGTGACAGGGCAGTCTCGGTGGCGGGCGGATCGTTGGTCGCCACGCCGGCGACGAGGCTTTCGGTGAACAGCGTTGTTGAGCGCAGTCCTGCGGCGGTTTCGGCCAGGGGCATGGCGCGGCGGATAATCGCGACGTCGATCTCCCGGTTCAGCAGTGCTGATTCGGGGTCGTTGGGCCGGCTGGGTTCAACGGGTACTTCGCTGATGCTGCGCCACTGCTGCAGGAGCGGAACAGTGTGGGACCCGAGGCCTGCCCAGGCCCATCCGAGCCGCAGCGGGCGGTTCCCGTCGTCGTGCAGGCTGGCTAAAGCGTTATCCAGCTGTACCAGCAGGACCCGGGCCTCGGCCGCGAGCCGCTGACCGGCCGGCGTGAACCTGACCCAGCGAGTGGAGCGGTCAACCAGCGGGACGCCGGCAATCTGCTCCAGCTGTGCAATGGTCCGGGACAGTGTGGGCTGGGTTGTGCCCAAAACAGCAGCCGCGGTGGTGAAGGTGTCCGACTCGTGGAGAGTGACCAGCGCCCGGAGGTGACGCAGCTCCACATTCATGCGTCCAGCGTATAGCAGGTGCCGGTGAATGTATTTCCCTCCGCCGAGGGGGAGTCCTTACCGTAGCGGCATGCGAATCATGATTATCGGAGCAGCAGGCAAAGCCGGCCAGGCGGTCCACCAGCATTTGGCAGAATTGGGCCACGAGATCGTCACCGTCGGGCGAAGCTCGGGCGATATCCGGTGTGACATCACGGACCCCGCCCAGGTCGATCGGCTGTGGGAGCAGTCCGGCCCTGTGGATGCGGTGGTCTGTGCCGCCGGAGAGGTTCCTTACGCCACGATTGATGAACTCGGCCCTGCGGATTATCAGGCGGCCTTTACCCAGAAGGCTCTCGCGCAGATCAACGTCGTCCGGACCGGGCTCGCCCATGTCGCAGAACGGGGATCGTTCACACTGATCAGCGGCATTCCTTCCCGGGACCCTGTGGTGTCTTCTGCTGCCGCGGCCATGGCCAACGGGGCCATCGAAGCCTTTGTCCGCGCTGCCGCCCTGGAGATCGCGCCCAGGCGGATCAATGTGGTGAGCCCCTCGGTGTTCACCGAGAGCCTGGGGGATTATGGCGACTTCTTCCCCGGCTTCGCCCCGGTTCCGGTGGCCGATGTTGCGCGGGGATACCGGAAAGCGGTGGAAGGCGCCGGAACCGGGCAGGTCATCGCCCTGCCATGACACCGGCACGCACAACCGCCGTCGCAGCCTATGCCACCCTGGGCACCGTGTGGGGCTTCAACTTCGTCTTCATGCACATGGCGTCGCCGTACATCAGCGCAGAACAGACCACCCTGCTGCGGATCGCCTTCGGCCTCGTGCCTGTGGTGGTATTCGCACTCGTTAAGCGCGCCTTCGCCTGGCGGCACCTGCGGCATACGCATCATTTCGTGGTGATGTCGGTCCTGGCCACGGGCCTGTACTACTACGCCTATGCAGCCGGAACCTACCGGCTCGACAGCGGCATCGCTGGGGCCCTGAGCGGTTCGATTCCGTTGTTCGCGTTCCTGGCAGCGGTCGTGGCGCTGCGGACCGAGCCGTTCACGGTCCGGAAAGCCGCGGGGCTGGCGATCGGCGCGCTCGGGGTGGTCGTGCTGGCCCGGCCCTGGGCCGCCGGTGCCGTCGACACCACCGGCGTGCTGTACATGCTGCTCGGCTCGGCCAGCCTTGGCGCCTCGTTCGCTTACGCCCGGCGCTTCATCAGCCCGCTCGGTATCCCTGCCGCAGCCTCGGCGACCTACCAAATGGTCCTGGCAGGGGCCAGCCTGACAGTGGTCACCGACCTGGACGGCATCACCGCGATCATGGACGACCCGCTCGCCCTTGCGGGGGTAGCACTGGGGCTCGGAGCGATTGGCACCGGGCTGGCATTTATCCTCTACTACATCACCATTGCCAGGCTGGGTGCGCTGACTGCCTCCACCGCCACCTACATCCCGCCCGTGGTCGCCGTCATCATCGGTGCCACCTTCCTCCGCGAGCCTGTCCTTCCCACAACGATCCTCGCGATCGTCCTCATACTCGCCGCCGCCGGCGTTATTCAGATGCCGTTTAGCGGCGGACGGCTGCGGCCCGGTGGCTATGTGCGGAAACGGGAACCGCGAACGTGCAGTACCAATACTGAAGCGTAAAGCGGCACCATTTCGGCTGCGAAACTCCTGGCCGCGATGAGCGCTGCGCGGCCAGGCAAGGATGCCATGGAACTGCTAGAGATTGCTGGGCGGGGGAGTAGGGGGTCTATCCATGCCTCTGGCCTTATCGGGCAATCGCGGCAATGGCTGCGTGCGGTCGTTTGCCGTGATCCTGACGCGTTTCGATGTCGAGGACGTCAAACCCGGCATCATCCAATAGGCGGCTCATCTGGTCTATGGACCAGTAGTACGCCTTGGCAATTGCATGATCGAGCGGCTTGGCTGACACGCCTTCGAAAAAGCCGGCGAGCAGGTGCCCTTGTGGCCCCAGAACCCTTGCGAGTTCGGAGAGAACCTGGGGTAGCTCCGCCGGGGCCAGATGAATGAGGGAGTACCAGGCCAGCACGCCATTGAGGCTGCCGTCGGCCAGGTCGAGGGCACGGAGTGAGGAAACCTGATAGGGAACGTCGGGAAAGCGGATGCGGGCGTTTTCTATGAACTCAGGAACGAGGTCGATGCCTGTGATTTCGACACCCCGTTTGTGAAGAAAGTCCGTCCAATGTCCCGGGCCGCATCCTGCGTCGATGACAGGACCGCTTAGCTGCTCGGACCATCGTTCAATGCGGCGACGGTCAAGCTCATGCATGTCTTCGACGGTGCCGAGGACACTCGTGTATTCCGCCGCACGTGAGGCGTAGGCACGTCGAACTAGAGCATCAGTCACGCAACAAGTGTAGGTAGGACAAGAGGAGGGGCCACCGTGCATCGGACGCAGCAGTAACTGTTCTACTTTACATAATGCTGATTATCGGCGTTCTAGGCCGAAGCGTGAGAGTGGGCGCCTAAGCTTTCGTGGCCACCGGCCGGCATGGCCGCACGCTGCAGCTGAGATCCGCGGTTTTCTGCGCCTGTCACGGCATTTGCCGTCAGGAATCCAGCCGTGAATTGCCTCGCGGCCGGCAAGCGCCGGCTTCGCGGCCGTGTGCGACGTCGTATGCCGTATCGGCCAGGTATCCGGCGCACAGACGGCGTGCGTTGCAACGCCGTCAAACCCCTCGACGGTCCCCAAGCGGCGGCACGCTGAGTTCCGTTTACTTGACATAACGTCGCACTCTCAACGCAGCCGGACGCCGGCTCAGCCCTCAGGCAGGCGTCCGGCCAGGCCCTGGAGCGACGGTGCCCGGCCCAGTTCGACGTGGGCGAAAGCCAGCGCCGCTGCCAGTTCGGCCTTGCCGTCATAGATCGCCTGGCACAGGCTGAGGTGTTCCGCGCACTGTACCTGCGGATCACGGTGCCCGGTCAGGGTGAAGAGCCACTGCATCCGCCCCAGCAGGGGCTTCATGGAGTACTCCAGCAAAGAATTGCCACCCATCGACACGATCTCCGCATGCAGCGCCGTATTGAGCAGCGGTATCTGCGCATCGTCATGCCTCAGCGTTGCCTCTTCCGCCTGGTCCATCATTTGCCGCAGCCGGGACGATGAGCCGCCGCGGGCTGCAGCCTGGGCCGCGAGACGAGCTGCGAGAACTTCGAGGCTCAGCCTGACGTCAAAGAGTTCGTTGACGTCTTTCAGCGTGATCTGCTTTACCGTGGCCCCGCGCCGTGGCGAGGTATCAATGAAACCTTCAGCTTCCAGCTGCTGCAGGGCCTCCCGCACGGGGACCCGGGAAACGTCGAGGGCCTGGGACAGCTCGCGTTCCCTGAGCCGGGATCCCGGCGCAAACTCACCGGAGATGATCAGCTCGCGGATCCGTGCCCGGGTGGTGTCCGCCGAGGACGAGGGAGATTCCGCCTGGACTGTCATTGGTGCCTCCCGCTCTTCCCGGCGTCTTCATTCCGCCCGCCTCAGTTATTCAGCTCCACGTGGGTGCCGATCCCCTGGTTGAGCGCAGCGTCGTACAGGAGCCGGCCGATGGCCAGATCCTGCAGACCGATACCCACCGAATTGAACAAGGTTACGTCCTCGTCCGCCAGGCGCCCTGCTTTTGTCCCGGCCGCCACGTCACCGAGTTCGGCTTTCACGTCGTCGAAAGTCATCACGCCTTCCGCCACCGGGATGACCAGTCCCCCGGATTTCGCCTTTGCCGTGGCAAGGCTGTCCACGAATACCCGCGCCCGCACCATGCCGGCTGAATCGATCTCCCGGTGGTCCGGCCGGGGGCGGGACCCGACGGCGTTGACGTGCAGTCCTGGCCGGAACCACTCCCCCTTCACCAGCGGTTCAACTGCCGGCGTGAGGGTGCACAGGACGTCGGCGCCTTCCACGACTTCCCGGACACTGGAGGCACGCGCGATGTTGAGCCCGTACCGGGAAACCTCGTGGCAGAAGGCTTCGACGGTGGCCGCCGAACGGGACCACACCACAACGTTCTCAATAGGCAGCACGGCAAGCATGGCTTCCACATGGGCCACAGCCAGGGCCCCGGCACCCACGAGCCCCAACGTGGTGCTGCCGGGCCTCGCGAGGAGCTTCGTGGCGACGGCACTGGCGGCTGCAGTGCGGACCCGGGTGGGTACTTTGCCGTCGAGGATGGCCAGGGTTTCGCCGGTCAGCTGGGACACGAGCATGATCGTGGACCGCTGCGTGGGCAGGTTGGCCGCCCCGTTGGCCGGGATGTCTGCCAGCAGCTTCACGGAGGCGAGTTCCTCGGTGCCGGACAGCGCCGCCATCGGCAAAAACCTCGCATCGGAGGACGGCAGCACGAGCGAAGCAGGCGCCGGCTGGACTGCCGTCCCCCGGCTGAGGCCGGCAAAGACGCGTTCGACGGCGGCGATGGTCCCCGGCATGTCGGCCAGGGCCTGGAGCTCGGAAGCAGTGAGGATCAGGGTCATGGATCGCTTTCTGGATAAGGGGGCGGTCAGGGCGGGAGGTTAGAAGTCGTTCCGCACCAGGACACCCTGCGCCACGACGGCACTGATTTGTTCCAGCGCCGTGGCACTGCTGAGCGGATCTGCGTTCACGATGACGGCGTCGGCATAGGAACCGCGGACCAGACGCCCGGCATCGGCGCTCCAGCCCAGCAGGGCGGCGGCATTGACCGTCGCCGCCCGCAGGGCATCCAGCGGTGAAAGCCCGGCCTCAACAAGCAGGCGCACCTCGGTGCCGATCGGCGTCACCTCGGACCCGAAGGAATCGGTCCCCGCCACGACCGTCACACCGGCTTCGTGGGCTGCCCGCACCGCTTCCTTGATGATGGGCGTGTATTCCCGGCCCCGCGCCGCCAGAACGGGGTCGGAGGATCCTGCCATGCTGGTGATGGCGTCCAGGGTGGGCGTGAAGTACGTCCCGCGGCTGGCCATCCGGGAGATGGTCTGCTCGGTTACGAAGACGCCATGCTCGATGCTGCGCACACCCGCGCGCACTGCACCGTCGATCCCCTCCGCGCTGTACGCGTGGCAGAGGACACCCGCTTTGCCTGCGGCTGCGACCACCGCGGACAGCTGGTCGTAGTCGTAGACGAGTTCCCGTGGATCCTGCTCCGGAAGACCCGCCCGTGGATTGGCCCGGGTCTTGAGGACCTTGGCGCCCCGTTTGAGGTTGACGCGGGCGAGGTAAGCGAGGTCCGCAGGTTCGGTGACTCTCCCGTGCAGGGCTGCAAGCGGCCCAAGGTCCGGGTCCGCCAGGAGCGACTCCCCCAGCTCGGGCGAAATGAACAGTCCTGCCGGGCTCATCCGGGGCGACGCGCCGGCCGCCCACTCGGGAAGGGCGGCCAGGGCCACGTCCTGGTAGAAGCTGCTGGATCCGCTCCTGACGCTGGTCGCCCCGCCCTGCAGGATGGTGGCAGCATCGGACAGTGCATTGGCATGCACGTGCACGTCGATGAGGCCCGGAACCACCCAGCGGCCGGAGGCGTCCACTGTCGTGGCCCTGCCTGCCAGGGCGGCGACGGCACGCCGCGTTTCGTCACGGCTGCCGACGGCTCTGACCCGGCCTTCTTCGAGAACGAGGACGCCGTCTTCCACTGCATTGCCCGTCTTGGGGTCCACGATGGTCCCGCCCTCGATGATCATGGGCGTAGGTGAAGCCGGGCGCCTGCGACTGGAGTTTGAGGCGTTGCCTGCTGCCTCGGCCGCGGGTGCGCTGCCGAGCTGCGCGGCAAGGCTCGCCATTGAGATTCCGGCCAGCGCGGCCGCCCCGGCCAGAATGCCGCGTCGCGGGACGGCAGCTGCGGGAGGGGCGGCCGGGGTGTGGTCGTGCAGGCACATTGTTCTCTCCAAAGGGGGTGGGCCCGCTACAGGAGCGGGGTCTCGTCAGTAAGTCAGGGACGGGGTGTACTGCCAAGCGCCAGGGAGCTGCCGCTCCGGGTTGCAGCCGAGATCGAATGACCTCAGGATACTGGTTTTGGTATACCAAAACAATAGCGGTGGACTAGCTGCTTGGCGTCGTCATCGCAATCCGCGCGGGCCGGTACACGGGCGGAAAGAGCTGGTCCGGCTCTCTGCGCTGTACGTCCCGCTCGGAGTAGGCAGCCCGCATCCGGTCGAAGAGCAGCTGCCCGTCGGCGCGCAGCGCCTCGAGGTCTACGCCGGGCAGGGCGCCCCCAATGACGACGGGACGTCCCGCCACGAACGTGTCTGTCACTTGGCGCGCCGTGCCGTTCAGGACCAGGGTCCGCAGGGGATCCTCGACGACGCCGTCGCCAAAATGTCCCAGCGAGACCACGGCGATGTCGGCCTGCATCCCGGGGGCAAGCCGGCCCAGGTCAGCCCGGCCGAGGGCGCGTGCTCCGCCCAGGGTGGCTGCGTCGAAGTAATCCGCCAGGCTTCCGGCGTCGGGCCGTTCCTCCACGAGCCGGGCCAGGTGCATGCCGACGTCGATGCCCCGCACAAGGTCCGGCGGGAAGGAGTCGGTGCCCAGGCACAAGTTGACGCCTGCCGCGCGGAATCGGTCGAACGAGACCAGCTGCTTCTGGTACCGGAAGGAGGTCAGCGGGCAGTGGACGATGCTGACGCTATGTCTGGCGAGCAGGTCCAGCGGCCCTCCTGGGGCAACTGCGTCGGGGTCCTTGCCGTCGATCACCACGCCGTGCGGAATGAGCAGGCGGGTGCCGAAAAGTCCCGTCGATTCAAGGAGTTCGAGGACTCCCCTGCCTGCGGACTGTACCAGGAGCCCGTCCTCCATCGGGGACTGGAGGCAGTGGAGGCGGACGATTGCGTCCCTTTCGCGGGCGATGCGTGCTGTTTCCCGCATGATGTTTTCGGAGAGGGTCTCGATGCGGCATGGCAGTAATACCCCGGTGACGAGCGGGTCCGCGAGGCCGGCAGCGTAGTCCAGGAATCTTTCGGCGTCGCGGAGTCCCGCGATCCCCTCGGGTTCATCGAAAAGGACGGCGCGGGTTCCTTCGGCGGTGGTGGTGTGGACGCCGGACCGGTAAGCCGGCCCGAGGAAGCCGCGGAGCCCCATGCGCCGGCTGGTCTCCGCCATGTCCACCAGCTCCTCGAAGCTTTCGGCCCAGGAACTGTGGATCTCGGAGGCAATCGGCATGTAGGTCGTGACCCCGTGCAGGGCGAGCTGTGCCAGGGCGAACTCGCGGACCTTCGCCCGCTCAGCCCTCGTGAACACATCCCGGCGGCGGTTGGCAAAGTAGTCCTCGGACCACAGGTGGCCGGGCGCCACGCCGGGCGAAGCCCAGGAGTCGAGAATGAGGTGGTCGATGTCCGCCAGCGCATCAAGGTCAATCAGGCCGGGCATGATCAGGCTCTGCCCATAGTTGTGTTCCTCGTCCACTGGTCCGCCGTAGTTTTGGCCCACGAAGACGATCGCGTCACCGCGGAACACGACTTCCCCGTCCTCAATGAGCGTGTGCTGGTTTCCGTCAGAGCCCAGGACGTATCGGGCTGAGATTTTCGTGAACATGTGTGCCTCCTTGCACAGGTGGGACTTGCACAGGTGTGAGGATTTTTCCCGCCATCGGAAGAATGTGACTTGCCTCTCACTGAAAGCGAGTATACAGTCATTTGGTATACCAGCGGGATGAAGAGCTCCCGGTCCCCAGAACTCACTCCACCAGTTCCTCCCCAAAAACTCTTTGAAAGGCACGCGTCATGCGCAATGAAGCGAAGACCACAGCCAACTCCCCGACCGCCCTGCTCGACCCAGCACAACCACGTCCTTTCCGCGCCCACCCCGCCATATGGCTGGCAATGATCGGAATCTCGACGGCCGTTTGTGCCCTTGCCATCATGGTCGGGACCCACAAGTTCCACCTTGGTCCGGCCGCGATCGTCCTGATGCCCATCCTCTGGACTGTTCTCATCGGAGGATTCCTTGGTATCCAGAAATGGAGGCCAATCGGCGGGCGGGCACGGGCCGTGTCCACCCACCTGATGGACGTGTCCATCGTCTTCTTCCTCGCAGGCCTAGGCAGCCAAATAGGCCCGTCGCTGACCAAGTTCACTAATATCGGACCCGCAATCCTCCTTCAGGAAGTCGGCCACGTGGTGGGCACGGTAATCCTCGCTCTGCCGGTGGCAGTTGCGCTCGGGTTGGGCCGCACGGCCATCGGAGCCACCTGGTCCATCGACCGTGAGTCCTATCTTGCCTTCGCCATTCAACGCTTCGGGGTACGCTCCCCGGAGTACCGCGGCGTCTTCGGCGTGTGGGTGCTCGGCAGCGTCTTCGGCGCCGTCTTCATCTCCCTCCTGGCCGGCCTCCTAGGCGGACTGGACTTCTTTGACCCGCGGGCCCTCGCGCTGGGCCTCGGCCTCGGGTCCGCCTCGATGATGCTTGGCGGCGTCGGCGCCCTGTCCATCCTGTATCCGGAGATGGCAGGGGAAATCATGGCGCTCGCGGCCCTGTCCAACCTCGTCACCAACATCGTCGGCTTCTACGCAGGCGTGTTCATCGCACTGCCGATGTGCCAGAAGCTCTACCGGATGTGGTCCCGTATCTTTGGCCGTGACGACCTCGGCCGGCGCATCAGGGGGCCGGTCATGGCCAGTGCTCTCGGCGGAATGAATGCTGTTGGAGCAAGGAGCGGGGCCAGCGCAAAGCCGGCCGGCGCGGCAGCTGATCCGGATGAGGAACCGGACGCAGAAACCGTGGATGTCAACGGCGTCGAGGAGGACCCCACCGTTGTCCGGACACCGTGGACGTGGCTCACCGCCTTTGCCGCGGCGGGCGTGGCGGGTGTGCTGCTCAACGCCCTCGGCACCGGCTCCCTGCGGCCCCTGGATGTGGTCGGCGTGCTCATCCTCCTCGCCCTGACCGCCGTCGCTCTTGTCCTTGCCAAGCTCGTCCCGGCGGTCCCGTCCAGCATCTGGGTGCTGGCCCTGGCCACCCTTGCCTCCGCGACCTTCATGCCCATCGGCCCGTTCATTGCTTCCGCCACGCACAACATCAACGTCCTGTTTGCCGGCCTGCCCATGATTGCCCTCATCGGCATGTCGCTCGGCCGGGACGTCAAGGCTCTGCGGTCACTGAGCTGGAAGATCATCGTCGTCGCACTGATGACGTTCACGGCGAGCTTCGTAGCCGCGGCAGCCATCGCGCAGGTTGCACTGAACTTCTAGTACGAAAGGAATGAACCCATGCTGATCACCAATGTCCGCCCGTGGGGCGGGGGCTCGGTGGACGTCGAGGTCCGGGAGGGGCGGATAGCCGCCCTTCACCCGGGAGGCACCGCCGTCGTAAATGCCGGGACGGCCGGTGATGCAGTGGACGGGCGCAACCGGATCGCGCTTCCGGCGTTCACCGACGTCCACGTCCACCTCGATTCCACGAGGATAGGGCTGCCGTTCCGCGAGCACACGGGGGCGCCCGGGGTGTGGAACATGATGTGCAACGACCGGGAGAACTGGCGGAACACCCCGATCCCGTACCCGGAGGTGGTGGCGGGAACGCTGGAACGGATGATTGCGCGGGGCACCACACGCGTCCGTTCCTACGCCCAGATCGACGTCGACTGCAAGCTGGATCGCTTCGAGGCGGTCATGGCTGCCAGGGAGCGCTTCGCCGGCGCCGCAACAGTGGAGATCATGGCCTTCCCCCAGGCCGGCCTGCTGCTGGAGGACGGCACCGTCCCCCTCCTTGAGGAGGCCCTCCGGACCGGTGCCACGACGATCGGCGGTATTGATCCCTGCCAGCTGGACCGGGACCCGGTGCGCCACCTGGACATCGTTTTCGGCCTCGCCGAGAAGTACGGGGTCGACGTCGACATCCACCTGCACGAGCCCGGTCACCTCGGGGTTTTCAGCGCGGAACTTATTTTCGAACGCACCCGGGCACTGGGCATGGAGGGACGCGTCTCACTCTCCCACGCCTACGACCTGGCCAACGTCCACCCCGACGTGACCGCCCGGCTCGTGGAGCAGATGGCCGAACTTGACGTTGCCTGGGCGACGGTCGCTCCCGCAAGCGGCGGTACCCAGTTCGACCTGGCCCAGATGACCGACGCCGGGATCCGGGTGGGGCTGGGCGAGGACGGCCAGCGGGACTACTGGAGCCCGTACGGCAACTGCGACATGCTGGACCGGACATGGCAGCTGGCGTTCACCCACCGGCTGCGCAAGGACCGCCTGATCGAGCACTGCGCCGCTATCGCCACAGTTGGGGGCGCCTCCATCATGGACCGCTCGGTCCAGCGCCTGACAAGCCCCGACGACCGGCCCGGCCTCGCCGTCGGGGACCCGGCAGACATCGTCCTGGTGGACGGCGAAACCGTCACGAGCACGGTCATGGACCGGGGCGCCGACCGCACCGTCATCCACGGGGGCAGGGTTGTTGCCGACGGGTTGTCCGTCCTGCCGGGCGCGGCAGCGTAGCGTACCGGTTCAGCGCGAACGTACACTTGTGGCCCCAAATCCGGCTGATTTTGGGGCCACAAGTGTACGTTCGCGCTGGTCTGTCAGGTCACGCAGGGTCTGTCAGCTGGCGCCGACGTAGGCCGCGAGGTGCTCGCCGGTCAGCGTTGACCTGCCGGCCACCAGATCAGCGGGCGATCCTTCGAAGACGATCCTGCCGCCGTCGTGCCCCGCGCCGGGACCGAGGTCGATGATCCAGTCCGCGTGGGCCATGACCGCCTGGTGGTGTTCGATGACGATCACCGACTTGCCCGAATCGACGAGCCGGTCGAGCAGGCCGAGGAGGTTTTCGACGTCGGCGAGATGCAGGCCGGTGGTGGGCTCGTCGAGGATGTAAACGTCGCCCTTGTCCGCCATCTGCGCAGCCAGCTTGAGCCGCTGCCGCTCGCCGCCGGACAGTGTGGTGAGCGGCTGGCCGAGGGTGAGGTAGCCAAGCCCGACGTCGGCCAGCCGGTCGAGGATCGTGTGGGCTGCCGGAGTGCGCGCATCACCGTCTTCGAAGAACTCCTCGGCCTCCGCCACCGACATCGCCAGCACCTCGGCGATGTTCCGGCCGCCCAGGGTGAACTCCAGCACCGCCGCCTGGAACCGCTTGCCGTCGCATTCCTCGCAGGTGGTCTCGACGGTGGCCATGACGCCCAGGTCCGTGTAGATGACCCCGGCGCCGTTGCAGGTGGGGCAGGCGCCCTCCGAGTTGGAGCTGAACAAGGCCGGCTTCACGCCGTTGGCCTTGGCGAAGGCCTTGCGGATCGGTTCGAGCAGCCCGGTGTAGGTGGCGGGGTTGCTGCGGCGGGAACCCCGGATGCCGGTCTGGTCGATCACCACCACGCCGTCGCGCTTGGCAACCGAGCCGTGGATCAGCGAGCTTTTGCCGGAACCGGCCACGCCGGTCAGCACGCACAGCACACCGAGCGGGATGTCGACGTCGACGTTCTTCAGGTTGTTCGATGACGCCCCGCGGATTTCCAGCGCGCCGGACGCGGGCCGCACCGAATCCTTCAGCTGCGCCCGGTCATCGAGGTGCCGGCCGGTGATGGTGTCACTCCCCCGCAGCCCCTCAACGGTGCCTTCGAAGCAGACGGTGCCGCCCCCGGTACCGGCACCGGGCCCGAGGTCGACGATGTGGTCGGCAATGGCAATGCTTTCCGGCTTGTGCTCGACGACGAGTACGGTGTTGCCCTTGTCGCGCAACTGGAGCAGAAGGGAATTCATCCGCTCGATGTCGTGGGGATGCAGGCCGATCGTGGGCTCATCGAAGACGTAGGTGACGTCCGTGAGCGACGAGCCCAAATGACGGATCATCTTGGTCCGCTGGGATTCTCCCCCGGACAGCGTGCCCGACGGCCGGTCCAGTGAGAGGTAGCCCAGCCCGATTTCGGCGAACGAGTCCAGCAGGTGCTGCAGGCCCGCGAGCAGCGGCGCCACGGACGGCTCGTCCAGGTCACGCACCCAGTCGGCGAGGTCGGTGATCTGCATGGCGCAGACATCGGCAATGTTCTTGCCCCTGATCTTCGACGACAACGCCTCCTGGCTGAGCCGGGTGCCGCCGCAGTCGGGACAGGTGGTGAACGTGATGGCCCGTTCCACAAAGGCGCGCACGTGCGGCTGCAGCGCGTCCACGTCCTTGGACAGCATCGACTTCTGGATCTTGGGGATGATGCCCTCGTAGGTCAGGTTGATGCCCTCAACCTTGATCTTCGTCGGCTCCTTGTAGAGCAGGTCGTGGAGTTCCTTCTTGGTGAACTTGCTGATCGGCTTGTCCATGTTGAAGCCGGCACCGCTGAAGATCCGGCCGTACCAGCCGTCCATGCTGTAGCCCGGGATGGTCAGGGCACCTTGGCTGAGCGACTTACTGTCGTCGTACAGCGCCGTCAGGTCGAAGTCGCTGACGTTGCCCATCCCCTCGCAGCGCGGACACATGCCGCCGAGCCGGTTAAAGGTCGCCTTCTCCGCCTTGGTCTTGTTGCCGCGCTCCACGGTGATCGCGCCGCTGGCCTTCACGGTCGGGATGTTGAAGGAGTACGCGTTGGGTGAGCCGATATGGGGGTCGCCGAGCCTGCTGAAAAGGATCCGCAGCATCGCGTTGGCATCTGTGGCGGTGCCAACAGTGGAACGGGGATTTGCGCCCATCCGCTCCTGGTCGACGATGATCGCGGTGGTCAGGCCCTCCAGCACATCAACCTCGGGCCGGGAAAGCGTCGGCATGAAGCCCTGCACGAACGCGCTGTAGGTTTCATTGATCATCCGCTGCGACTCCGCGGCGATCGTGCCGAACACCAGCGAGCTTTTGCCGGAGCCGGAGACGCCGGTGAACACGGTCAGGCGGCGCTTCGGGATTTCGACGCTGACGTCCTTGAGGTTGTTCACGCGCGCACCCTGCACGCGGATCAGGTCGTGGCCGTCGGCAGCGTGCACTCCGGAGGACTGCGTGTCCGTCCTGGTCGTTATGGTCATCGTGTTCCCATCTGTTAGGCGGATAGCAGCTGTCAGGCGGATGGCAGGCCGCGGAAATCGGGCGAAGGCCGCCGGGCCGCACCATGTCTGATTCTTGTTCCTTCGCCCGGCGGCGGCAACAGCAACTCCTAGCGGACCTCGTTGATGCGGATCAGGTTGCCTGCCGGATCGCGGAAGGCGCAGTCGCGGACGCCGTAGGGCTGGTCAGTGGGCTCCTGGACCACCTCGGCGCCGCTGGCCTGCACCTTGTCGAAGGTGCCGTCCAGGTCCGGGGTGCCGAGGACCAGGCGCGCGTAGGTGCCCTTGGCCATCATCTCGGTGATGGTGCGCCGCTCGTCCTCGGTGATACCGGGATCGGCAGCCGGCGGTTCCAGGACCACGGAGGTGCCGGGCTGGTCGGGCGGACCCATGGTGAGCCAGCGCATCCCGCCGTACCCCACGTCATTTCGGAGCTCAAAACCGAGGGTGTCGCGGTAGAACGCCAGGGAGGCGTCGGCGTCGTTATGGGGAAGGAAAGTGTAGTGAATGGTGAGGTTCATGCCGATCAGTCTAGGGACGGCCGGGCAGGACCGCTTCTCGATTCCTGACCGGTCTGCTGACCTGTTTCACCACGCACGGGGGCATTCCCGCCGTCTCCCCCGCCGCCTGCGTCCGGTATGCACTGGGTGGCATGCCGACCAGCTCGGTGAAGCGCGTGCTGAACGTGCCCAGCGAGGAACAGCCGACGGCGAAGCACACCTCCGTGACGCTGAGGTCGCCGCGCCGCAGCAGCGCCATTGCCCGTTCAATGCGCCGCGTCATCAGGTAGGAATACGGCGACTCGCCGTACGCTTCCCGGAACTGGCGGCTAAGGTGCCCGGCCGAAATGTTCACGCCGCGGGCAAGCGCCTCCACGTCCAGTGGCCGGGCGTACTCCCGGTCGATGCGGTCACGGACACGGCGAAGGCGCGCCAGATCCTCCAGGCGCTGTGTTTCGGCGGGCTTGCTGGTCACAGTCGAGATGGTGCTACCTCCCGCCGGAGTTGTCCAGTCCAATCCATTGTCTTAACCGTCCGCCCTCGTTAAGAATGAACGAATGACGGTCTATGTGAGAGCTCTTGAAACTGCAGTTCCTCCGACTCTGCTCATCCAGCACGAGGCCCGTGACGTGTTCGCCGCCCAGCCCGGGCTGACCCGCCTTGGCTCCCGGCTCGTGACCACCTGCTTCGATTCCGCGGCCATCGATACCCGGTACACCGCGGTGCGCGAGCTGACCCTGGACTCCGACGCCGAAGATCCGCAGTTCTTCGATCCGCAGACCGGCCTGCTGCGGAGCCCCAGCACCAAGGCCCGCAACAACCTCTTCGTAGAGGAGGCAACGAAGCTCTTTATCGAGGCGGCGGACGCGGCGGTTTCCAAGTGCGACGGCATTGATCGGCTGGACATCACCCACCTCGTCACGGTCTCCTGCACCGGTTTCTTCAACCCCGGGCCGGATTACAAGATCGTCCGCGCCCTGGGCCTTAACCCCGCGGTGCAGCGCTACCATCTCGGTTTCATGGGCTGTTACGCCGCCTTTCCCGCGCTGCGCGCGGCGAAATCCTTCTGTGAGGCAGATCCGACGGCGGTCGTTCTGGTTGTGTGCGCCGAGCTCTGTTCCCTGCACGTGCGCACCTCCAACGACCCGGACACGATCATGGGATCTGCCTTGTTTGCGGACGGCGCCGCGGCGGCCGTGGTGACGGCCCGCAATGACCTGCCGAATCCGCCGCTGCTCCAGCTGGACCACTTCGAGACCGTCCTGACGCCCGTGGGCGAGGATTCAATGGCCTGGAACATCGGCGATGAGGGCTTTGAAATGGTGCTCGGCAACTACGTGCCGCACATCATCGATGAACACATCGTGGGCGCCCTCGAGCCGCTGCTGGCACGCGACCCCTCGCTGCGGGAACTCCCCTACCGCGACATCACGCACTGGGCCATCCACCCTGGCGGCCGCAGCATCCTGGACAAGGTGCAGTCCCGGCTGGACCTCACGGACGAGCAGCTGCTGCCGGCGCGCGAAACGCTGCGGAACTACGGCAACATGAGCAGCGCCACGGTGCTCTTCGTCCTCAAGCACATCCTGATTCTTCCGCTGCGGGAGGGGGACGAACGCATCTGCTCCATGGCCTTCGGACCCGGGCTGACCGTGGAAACCGGCCTGTTCACGAAGGTGGCGCAGCCGGCGGATGAACCCGATGCCGTCGCCGGCGAGGCCGAGCCGTCCCTGGCCTGACGCCGGTGAGGATCCCGGGCGGCGGACCCGAGGCCGGCATCCTTGGCCCCGGTTTTCTTGGCGGGCGGGACACGGCAGCCGTGGAGGACATGGACCGGCCGGACTGCGACCCGGACCGGCTGCGGCGCACCTATGAGCAGTTTGGCCTGGTCAACCGCGTGGTGGCCGGCTGGCACCGGCTGTACCGGACCAGGGTGCGGCCGCAGCTCACTAGCTCCGGCGAGGCCGCGCTGCTGGACGTCGGCTGCGGCGGCGGCGACCTCGCCGTGATGATCGCCCGCTGGGCGGCCAGGGACAGGATCCCGCTTCACGTGACCGGGATTGACCCGGACGCCAGGGCCTACCGCTTCGCCGCCCGCCGCAAACCGGTTCCGGGCGTAAAGTTCAGGCAGGCCAGCAGCGGCGACCTGCTCGCCGAAGGCCGGCAGTACGACGTCGTCATTTCGAACCACGTGCTGCACCACCTGACCGCGCCGGAGCTGCAGTCCTTCCTGGACGATTCTGCCGGGCTCGCACGCCGGCTGGCCCTTCACAACGACCTGCGGCGCAGTGCGGCCGCCTATGCGCTGTTCAGTGCCGGCGCGCTGCCGCTCACCGGCTCCTACATCCGCGGGGACGGGCTGACCTCGATCAGGCGCAGTTATACCGTTACTGAACTGGCCGCCGTCGTCCCCGCCGGCTGGACCGTGGAGCCGCACGCCCCCTTCCACTGCCTGCTCAGCTACCGGCGGCACGATACCTACGGGCAGGGCCGGGCATGACCGACGTGCTGATTGTGGGCGGGGGCCCGGTTGGCCTCTTCCTCGGCTCGCTGCTCCTGCAGCAGGGGGTCGCGGTGCGGGTCCTGGAAAAGCGGGCCGGACGGAACGCGCACACCAGGGCCATCGGCATCCATCCGCCGGCCCTCGCCGCCCTGGAGCGCATCGGCGTTGCCCAGGAGCTGATCGGCCGGGGCATCCCGATCCGCCAGGGATTCGCGGTGAACAACGGCCGGAGGATCGCCCGCATGCCGTTCGCTGCCGTTTCCGATACGTATCCCTACGTCCTCGCCGTGCCCCAGCCCGTGACGGAGGAGGTGCTGGAGCGGCGGCTCCGGGAGCTGGACAGCGAGGCGCTGCTCCGGAACGCCCGCGTGACAGGAATGCACGACGACGGCGGCCGGGTCACCCTCAGCGTCACCACTGCCGCGGGTGCTGCCAGCTGCACCGCCGCTTTCGTCGTGGGCGCCGACGGCGCCTACTCGACAGTGCGGACCCTGCTGCGCGTCGCAGCGCCGGAGAAACTGTACCCGGACCACTACCTGATGGGCGACTTCCCCGAATCAAGTCCCTTCGGCCACGACGCCGCACTCTTCCTGGAAAGCGAAGGCATCGTGGAGTCCTTTCCGCTTCCCGGCAGTGTCCGCCGCTGGGTGGTCCGGCTGGGGAAGCCTCCGGCCAGCCCCGACGCAGAACAGCTGGCCGGACTCGTCGCCCGCCGGACCCGGACGGCGCTGGACGCCGGTGCCAACACCATGCTCAGCGGCTTCAGCGTCCGCTCCCGGCTGGCCGCGCGCATGGTCTCCGGCCGGACCGCGCTTATCGGTGATGCCGCGCATGAGATCAGCCCCATCGGCGGACAGGGAATGAACCTCGGCTGGCTGGACGCCGAAGCGCTGCTGCCGGTTCTCCTCGACATTGTGCGCGGTCAGCCCGCCATTGCAGCCCTCCGGCAATTCGACGCCGCACGGCGCCGCGCGGCAGCCACCGCCAGGCGCCAGGCCGAGGTGAACATGGCGCTGGGCCGGCCGCTGCCCAATGTTCTGCTGCGCCCCCGGAACGCGGCGATCGCCCGGGCCGCAGCCATCCCGGCCTTCAATGCCCTGGTGGCGCGCCGCTTCACCATGCAGTAGCCCGCTGTCCGGGACACGCTGCTGCACAGCACCGTGGGATACGGCATTAGGCTGTCCCCATGGTCCACGCATCCCCGCCTACGTCCTACAGCCCCGCCCGCATCCGGGAAACCGTGCAGGAACTGCTGGCCTCGGACTCCCTGCCGCCTATTGTGCAGGCCGGCCACCCCGTCCTCAGGCAGCACGCCGCTCCCTTTGAGGGCCAGCTGGAGTCCGCGGAGCTCAGCCAGCTGATTGTCCTGATGAGGAAGGTCATGCATGCCGCTCCCGGCGTCGGCCTGGCGGCTCCGCAGCTGGGCGTTCCGCTGCAGCTGGCCGTCCTCGAGGACCAGTTTGAGATCGACGACGCCGTTGCAGCGGCAAGGGGCCGGGCACCGCTGGAGTTCTTCGCCATGCTGAATCCGTCCTACTCCCCCGTGGGCGCCGGCACGGCCGCCTTCTTCGAAGGCTGCCTGTCACTGTCCGGCTTGCAGGCCGTGGTCGAGCGTGCCGAAAGCGTGCGGCTGGAGTATGTAACGCCCGACGGCGGACAGGTCACCAGGGACTTCAGCGGCTGGCAGGCGCGGATCGTCCAGCACGAGACCGACCACCTCCACGGCCGGCTCTACATCGACCGCGCCGAGCTCCGCTCACTCAGCACCAACAGCGAATACGCTGCGCGCTGGGCCGAACCGGGCATCGGCACCGCCAGCCGGGAGCTTGGCTTCCCGTCCGGCGCAGGGGCATACGTGGAGACCGGCCGGGAAGCTGCACCGGATTCTGCGGGCTAGCTGGATTCACCTCTGTTGCTGTCCGTCGGCAGGTACTTTGCCCACCAGGCCAGGATGTGTTCGAACCGCTGCCGCCGGTGATGCGGCGTCCCGGTGCGCGACAGCTCGTGGTCCTCACCGGGGAACACGAGGAACGAAGAGTCGACGCCCTGCTGCTTGAGCGCCGTGAAGTAGCGCTGGCCCTGTTCCACCGGGCAACGGAGGTCATCCTCGCTGTGGATGACCAGCGTGGGCGTCCGGACCGCGGCGACCGTGGCCATCGGGCTTTGCGCGGCCACTTGGTCCGCTGCTGAGCCGACATACTCACCGCCGAAGAACCAGCCGATGTCCGACGAGCCCGTGAAGCTCACGGGATCCAGGAAACCCCGCTCCACGATGGCTGCCCGGAACCGGTGGTCCTGGCTGATGGTCCACGCCGTGAGGTACCCGCCGTAGGAGCCGCCCATGATGCCGAGGGCGCCGGCGTCGAGGGAGGAGAATTTCTCCAGGCTGCCGTCCAGGAAGGCCAGCACGTCCTGCATGTCCACCGTGCCCATCCGCTCCTTGATGCTCCGTCCATGGGCCTGGCCATAGCCGGCCGAGCCGCGCGGATTGCACATCAGCACGGCATAGCCGGCCGAGGCGTAGACCTGCGCCTCATCGAAGAACGCGGTGGTGTACTGCGCGAACGGTCCGCCATGGATGTTCAGCAACACGGGGTGCGGACCCTTCCCCGGCGGCAGCACCAGCCAGCCGTGGACCGGGTAGCCGTCAGGGGCCGGGAACGTTAATTCCTGCGGTTCGATGATGCCCGCTTCAGTCCGCAGCGCGGCGGAGAAGTCGCTGAGCAGGCGCAGCTGGCCATCCTCGAGGACGGCCACGTCCCCTGCCGTGGCGGCGTCGCTGTAGCTGAGGAACACCGTGCCGGCACCATCCTCGGCTCCGCCGACCACCCTGTCACCGTGAACGAGGAGGGAATGGTTCCCGGTGGCGCTGAACTCGAGCAGCTCCACCGTCCCCTGGGCGGTGTTGAGTACCAGCGCACTGTCCTGGCCGCGGAGGCCGATGGTGTTGCCGGGCGCTGCAACGTCCATGTTCTCGGCATCGCTCAGGGCCGTGGCGTCGCCGCCGCTGGCGGGCATGGCGTACAGGACCGTGTTTTTGGCAACGAAGTCCTGGCGGGTGCTGCCCAGGTCCTGCCCGGTGAAGAACAGCCAGCGCCCGTCGGCCGACTCACGGACGTCGGAGACCGTCTGGGCACCCAGGTTGGGGACCGGCACCAGAGCCGGCGTGCCGCCGTCGGCCTTCACCCGGTAGATCCCGGTGGCCAGATCCTGGTCGGCATCCTCGTGGAGGGCAGCCACGAAGTAGACGGCAGTGCCGTCGCGGCTGAAGGTGGCGCCGGTGTGGTCGGTTGCCGCCGTCGTGAGCTGGCGTGCCTCCGGGAACCCGCCGGATTCCCCGCCTGACGCTGCAGAGCGGCCGGCCTCGCCGTTGTCGCTGCCCGCGTCGTCCCGGCGCGTATCGTCATCGCCCGTGCTGTTGTTGCCCGCCGCACTGTCGTTCCGCCTGGCGCCGCGCCCCACTGGCTTGACCCAGGGTTCCCGGCCCAGTTCGGGCACGTCGAGCAGGAAAAGCTGCAGGGGCTTGTCCCGGGTGTAGCCCACACCGTTCATCCGGTACTTGTAGTCCGTGATCAGCCGCGCGTCCTCGGCGCCGGAGCCCACACCGTCGACCGTTCCGTAGCGGCCGTCTTCCGGCTCCCGGGACGCGAAGACGATCCGGGTGGAATCCGGCGACCATGCGAACGAACTGACGCCCATCTTTCTGTCGGTCAGGGCCTGCGGCTCCCCGCCGGCAGCCTCCACCACGTGGAGCTGGGGCTTGCCGCCCGGGCTGGCGCGGAGGAAAGCCAGCACCCGCCCGTCCGGCGAAAACGCGGGCGCCGTGTCACGGAAGCCCCGGGTGATCCGCCGGGGCAGCTTTTCGGGGTCCCGCGGCACACTCCACAGCTGGCCAACATACGAGTCGGCGGCAAAGTCAGGCCGGACAACGGACACAACGGCCCTGGTGCCGTCAGGGAGGACTGCGGGGGCGGAGACGGAATTGAGCAGCGGCAGATGTTCAGGCTTCACCCACGTGAGCCTAGCGGGTCGGGCCATGGCGCGGAACGAAGGCACGGAAAACGCCTGCCCTAGGATTGTCCTCATGCTTTCGCGCCTACCCGTCCTCCTTTGCCCCGTCTGCCGCCAGGACCTCCAGCCCGTCCACGACGGCGGAACAGGCCGGGTCCGGGCGCTAGCATGCCAGGAGCGGCACAGCTTCGACGCCGCCCGGCAGGGGTATTTCAACCTGCTGGTGGGCAAGGGAACCGCCTTCGAATCGGATACGGCGGAGATGGTTGCGGCAAGGACAGCCTTCCTCGACGCCGGCCACTACCGGCCGTTGGCCGACGCCCTGGCGCAGGCCGCGGCGCCGGCCCTGCAGGGCCCCGCCCCCGCGGTGCTCGACTCCGGAACGGGGACGGGACACTACCTGCGGGCGATCCTGGACTATTTGGACGGCAGCGGTGCTCGGGACAGTCGCGAAGGGCTTGCCGCCGTCGGGCTGGACATCTCCAAGTTCGCCCTGCGCCGCGCCGCCAGGCTGAACCCGGAAGCCATCAACCTGGTGGGTGACGTCTGGCAGCCGCTGCCCCTGCCCGACGCCGCCGTCGACGTCGTCACCGTGGTGTTCGCGCCGCGCAACGCTGCCGAGTTCGCCCGAGTCCTCAAGCCCGCCGGCAGGCTGATCGTGGTGACGCCGCGTGCCGGCCACCTCGGCGAGGTCGCCAGCCAGGCCGGACTGCTGGGCATCGATCCGGCCAAGGACGAACGCCTGGCCGAGGCGCTTGCCGGCCGCTTTGCACCGCTGTCGACCCGGGACATCGACGTGGACCTGTCGCTTTCCCCGGAGGACGTGGCCAACCTGGCGCTCATGGGCCCGGCCGGCCACCACACGGACCGTGCCGCGCTGACCGAAAAGCTGGCCGGACTTCCGCCCGTCACCCGGGTCTCCGCACGGTTCCGGATCAGCGTCTTCGTGCCCTCGGAAATCCCCGCTCTATAACGGCTTGGCCACGTTCCCCCGCCGCCCGCCATTCCCCTGCCGGGCGCCCCTGCTTCGGTCTACGATGGAAGAAAGTTACTGAGGGTCTGCCCCGCAGCCCTCGGGATCAAGGGGGAACGCGATGTTCGAATGGCTTGGCCAAAATTGGTGGGCGCTGTGGCTCACCCTCTTCCTGGTGTTCGCCGCCGTGGAGATGCTGACCCTTGACCTGTTTTTCATCATGCTGGGCGGAGGGGCCCTGGCAGGCGTGGTCGCCGACTTTGCCGGCGCGGACCTGTGGCTTCAGATCGTGGTGTTTTGCGTCGTCTCGCTGCTCATGATCGTCTTCGTCCGCCCGGTGACCCTCAAGCACCTGCACAAAGGGCCGCCCGAACAGCGCACCAACATCGACCGCCTGATCGGCGAATCAGCTCTCGTCCTCGAGGCCGTAACGGCCACGGGCGGACGCGTGAAGATCGGCGGCGACATCTGGAGCGCGCGCTCGCAGTCCGGGCTCCTGCCCGAAGGCCAGCGCGTCATCGTCTCGGCCATCGAAGGTGCGACGGCGGTTGTCTCGCCCCAGGCTGAGACCGCGGTCCAGTAGGCGGTTCCCTCACGGGTTTCTACGCCCGCCGCGGCGGAGCGGCAGATTGCGGCGAACTTTCGCCAGGTTAGAGCTTCACTGAAAGTTGGGGACAAGGAGAAGTATGGATAGCCCAGGAGGAGTCGCCCTCACGTTTGTGATGGTGGTTCTGATCATTTTCGTCATCATCGTGCTGGTCCGCTCGGTACGGATCGTGCCGCAGGCCCGGGCCGGCGTCGTGGAACGGCTGGGGAAATACCAGCGGACGCTCAACCCCGGACTGACCCTCCTCATCCCCTTTGTTGACCGGCTCCTGCCGCTGCTGGACCTCCGCGAGCAGGTGGTGTCCTTCCCGCCGCAGCCCGTGATCACCGAGGACAACCTCGTGGTGTCGATCGACACGGTCGTGTACTTCCAGGTCACAGACCCGCGCGCTGCCACCTACGAGATCGCCAACTACATCCAGGCCGTGGAACAGCTGACCACCACCACCCTGCGCAACGTGGTGGGCGGCCTCAACCTGGAAGAGGCGCTCACGTCCCGCGACCAGATCAACGGCCAGCTGCGCGGTGTGCTGGATGAGGCCACCGGCCGCTGGGGTATCCGTGTTTCCCGGGTGGAGCTGAAGGCCATCGACCCGCCGCACTCCATCCAGGATTCGATGGAGAAGCAGATGAGGGCGGAACGCGACCGCCGTGCAGCGATCCTGACCGCAGAGGGAACCAAGCAGTCTGCGATCCTGACGGCGGAAGGGCAGCGCCAGGCCGCCATCCTCAAAGCCGAGGGTGAAGCGAAGGCTGCCATCCTGCGTGCCGACGGTGAGTCGCAGGCCATCCAGAAGGTGTTCGACGCCATCCACAAGGGCAACCCCGACCAGAAGCTGCTGGCGTACCAGTACCTGCAGACTCTGCCGAAGCTCGCGGACGGGTCCTCCAACAAGCTGTGGATCATCCCGAGTGAAGTCGGCGAGGCACTGAAGGGCATTGGCAGCGCCCTGGGCGGAACCAACCCTGATCCCCGCTCCGGTGACCTGTTCAAGGGTCAGGAATCCGGGCCGGACGGCGGCCAGGGCAGCGAGGCTGCGGCCCGCACCCAGCCGTAGCGTTTCGTGCCTGCACCTCAAATTGCTGTGCCCTGCCCGTATCCGTATAATGGGATATTTGTCCGGCCGGATCAGTCCGTGCGGAACAACAATGCTTGGCGAAGCGTTTCACCTAGTGATGCTACGTGAACCACACCGTAGTCCGGAGACACCTCTTTAGGGGTTTCCGACTAGCGCGGAGTCCGCTCCGCGAACCGATTAGAGGGAGAAATCATGAGCGATCGCAGCCTGCGGGGCATGCGTCTTGGCGCCCAAAGCATGGAGACCGAATCCGGCGTGGAGCCGGCTCCGCGTCAGCGGGTTGAGTACCGGTGCGAGGACGGCGAACAGGTTTTCGTAACCTTTTCCTCCGAAGCCGAAATTCCCCCTGTCTGGGTTTCCAAGACCGGCAAGGAAGCGCTGCTCGTTGATGGCGAACGCCCGGACACCAGCAGCGAGAAGGCAGTCCGCACCCACTGGGACATGCTGCTGGAGCGCCGCTCGCTTCCCGAACTGGAGCAGATCCTCGAAGACCGCCTCACAATCCTGCGCGAGCGTCGCGGCGAACGGCGTTCAGCCTGACCACCGCTGCTGACTAGCGCTTTAAGCAAAGGGCCGGATCCGTTGCACCACGTGGTTGCAACGGATCCGGCCTTTTGCGTATCCGTCCTGTGCCGGCTAAATAGGCCGGCTTAGGGAGCCCGCTAGTCGCGGGGGCTCTTGCCGGTCAGCTTCTGCCAGCGGGCGGTCAGCCCCCACTTTGTCACGTTGACCATTGCTTCAATCACGATGTTGCCGCTCATCTTGGAAGCACCGAGCTCACGCTCCACGAAGGTGATGGGCCGCTCCACGATGTTCAGCCCCATCTTGGCAACGCGCCATGCGAGGTCCACCTGGAAGCCGTAGCCCACGGAGTCGACCTGGTCCAGGTTGAGCTTCTCCAGCGTGGTGCGGCGGAACGCCCGGTAGCCGCCGGTCACGTCCTTGATCTTGAGGCCGAGCATGATGCGGGCATAGGTGCTGCCGGTCCGGGAAATCGCCTGGCGGTACAGCGGCCAGTTCACCACGCTGCCGCCCTTGACCCAGCGGGAACCCATGGCCAGGTCTGCGCCCTGGTCCACAGCCTCCAGCAGCGAAGGCAGCTGTTCCGGCTGGTGCGACCCGTCGGCGTCCATCTCCACGAGGACGTCGTACCCGGCATCAAGTCCCCACTTGAAACCCGCAATGTAGGCGGCGCCCAGGCCTTCCTTGCCCTTGCGGTGCAGGACGTGGACCTGGCTGTCCCCGGCAGCGATGCTGTCCGCCAGCGCTCCGGTGCCGTCCGGGCTGTTGTCGTCCACGACGAGGACGTCAGAAGCCGGCACCGCGGCGCGCAGGCGTCCCAGAGTCTTCGGGAGCGACTCCAGCTCGTTGTAGGTGGGGATGATGGTGAGGACACGCACAGGGAGGCCTTTCCTGGATGGGAGCGGTCAGCACGCGCGGAGCCCGGCGGGAACGCCGACTCGCAAAGCGCAACTCTCCATTATACGGGGACCGGGAAGCGCTTCTGTCCGCGATGGAACTGCTCCGCCACGGGCGGGTCCATGCGCCACGGGCCAGTTCCTGATGCCGCGCTGCGCGGATGGTGGAACTGTTTTCTGCTGCGCTGTGGACCCGCCCCCGGAAGCTCAATGCTACGGACTGGCCCGGGCGTGTCAACAGCACCCTGACCTGCCGGTTCATGCATTACCGCAGGTCAGAGGCATGTTATCCGCAGTTGCCGGAGTGTCATTGTGGCGGGTCCGCGGCTCCATGTGTCGCCGGATTAAGCCCGTCTGCAAGTTACCCGCGGAGCGCTTCGGCGGCGAACAGCTCCAGCCCATTCCGTACCGTCTGCAGGCACCGTGGATCCCGGCCTATGTCCAGTGCAGGCAGCAGCGGCGTGCGGGCGCGCGGGTCGGTGCTCCACGACTGGACCCGGTTGTCGGCCACCTGGACCATAAGCTCATCCACTTCCCACACAGCGAAGGTTGCGGGTGCGCCGGGTACCAGCTGGCCGGCCATGGGATTCTCGTAGCGGGCCGCGCGCCAGCCGGCCCGCGTGTGCCCGAGGAATGCAGCGCGGGCGGAGATCCGCTGGCCGGCGTCGTGGTGCTCGAGGCAGGCCCGCACACTGGACCAGGGACGGAGCGGCGTCACCGGGGTGTCGCTGCCAAAGCAGATGGGGACGCCGGCCGAATAGAAGGAGGCAAACGGGTTCATGCCCCGGCTGCGGGATCCGAGGCGCTGTTCGTAGAGCCGGCCCTGGCCGCCCCAGGCGGCGTCAAAGGCGGGTTGGGCGCTGACCGTCACCGAATACTTCGCCAGCCGGGCGATGGCGTCGGCGTCGGCCATTTCGACGTGCTCGAACCGGTGGCCCGCGGCCCGGACGCGCTGCTCCCCCACCAACGCGGCTGCCTCATCGAGGGCCTGCAGCGCCGCATCGAGGCCGGCGTCGCCAATGACGTGGAATCCACCCTGGATCCCCAGTTCTGAGCATGCCGCCAGGTGCGCCGCAGCCTCAGACACGGAAAGGTACGTGGTGCCGGTCTCGCCGGGGGCGTCGGCGTAGGGTTCGCGCAGGGACGCGGTGCGGGAGCCGATCGATCCGTCGATGTTCAGATCGCCGGCAAAGCCCCGGACCCGGACTCCGAGCTCGGCCAGCAGCGCGGCGGCCTCGTCCGCCGTCGGTGTCAGCTGTCCCCAGTACGGCAGCACTTCCGGAACCGGGCCCGAGCCAGCCGCGTCGTTCCACCCGGCGGCCAGCCGCAGGTCGTCCATGCTGCTGATCTTCGGCGCACCCATTTCGGCCAGCGCCACATACCCGTTGGCTGCAGCCTCATCCAGTGCGCGCCGCTGGTACTCCTGCAGTGCACCCGCCGGGAGCCGGCGCGTGGCCTGCCGCGCGGCACTGTGCGCCTGGCGCCGGACATGGCCCGGCGCATAGCCGTCCAGGTCCGCCAGCCCGGCACTTGCCACAAGCGAAGGCGAAACGAGGGCGGAATGCACATCGACCCGGGAAAGATACACCGGACGTCCCCCGGCGGCCCGGTCCAGCTCTCCAGCGTCCGGGAGCGTGGGATCGTCCCAGCGGGACTCATCCCAGCCATGGCCCAGCACTGCGCCGTTCCCGCCCGATGCCGCGACGGCGTCCAGCAGTTCCCGTGCCGACCGCACACCGCCCAGCTGCAGCGAGTCGAGCGCAATGCCGGTTTCCGTGAGATGGACATGGGAATCGACGAATCCCGGGGCAACAAGGGCGCCGCGCAGGTCGATGATGTCCATGGAGCTGTCGGCGATCGAGGTGGCCGCCTGCTCGGAGCCGACCCACGCGATGGTGTCGCCGTCCACGAGCACGGCAGAGGCGAAGGGATCGGCCGCTGTATAGACGGAACCGTTGCGGTACAGCGTGACCTTTGACGGTCCGTTTTTTGCCTGCGGACCGTTCCCTTTCTTCGGGCTGGCGGGGGCATCGGCCATGAAGGCGCTCCTTGCAGTGTTCATCGGAAAGTGAATAAGGCGGTTCAACAGTTGCGGGTGCGGGGTTTCAGCCCACGGTGGAGTAGGCGACGACGCCCCGCCTGATCAGCCTGATGGCCTCGGCGCAGAGCCGGGCCAGCCGGGGGTCCAGGCCGGGAATTTTGGCCAGCTGGTCGAGGAGGTCGATAACCTGCTTTGTCCAGCGCACGAAGTCACCGGCGGCCAGGTCCGTGCCGTTGAGGACCTCCTGGAGGTGACGGCCGCGCGCCCACTTGTACATGGGCCAGATCAGCCCCAGCTCTGGTTCTCCGGTGAGCGGGAGCTTGTTCTGCTCCTCCACGTCCTCCAGCGCAGACCACTCGCGCACCACGATGTCCACGGCCGTCTCAAGCGAGACGCTGGGCATGCGGGGCCGCAGGCCGCGGTCCTCGCGTTTTGCCTGGTACACCAGCACGCTGGCGAACGCAGCCACCTCCACGGCGTCGAGGTCGTCGAAGGCGCCCTGCCGCAGGGCCTGTGAAATCAGCAGGTCCTTTTCGCCGTAGATCCGGCGCAGCCGCTGGCCGTCGGTGCTGATCCGGTGCTGGCCTTCCTCGGCGGCTTCGAGGTAACCGTAGGCGGAGAGGACATCGCAGACCCGGTCGAATGTTTTGGCGATGGTGTTGGTGCGGCCTTGGATCTGGCGGACCAGACCGTCGGTTTCCTTGCGCAGCTTCCACCAGCGTTCGGACCACCGGGCGTGGTCTTCGCGTTCGCTGCAGCCGTGGCACGGGTGGGCGCGCAGGGCGCGGCGCAGATCGGCGATCTTCTTTTCCTGGTTTTGGAGGGCAGAGCCCAGCCCGAAGTCGGTGTTGCGGCTGTTCCCCCTCGCCGGCGGCCGGTTCTCCCGCAGTGCATTCCGGACGGACGAGGCCAGGTCACGCCGCGACTTGGGAACCTTGGCGTTGAAGGATTTGGGGATCCTGATCCGGGTCAGTGGCGTGATGGGCCCCTCAAGGTCGTCGACGCCGATCCGGCGCAGCTGGCTCTCCAGCGTCAGCACCGCGGGCCGCGGCTCGCGGGAACTGTGGTCCGAACTGAGGACCACGGCGAATCCGGGGGCCCTGCCTGCCGGGACATCCACAACATCGCCCGGCAGGAGCCGGCTCAGGGAGTCCTCGTTGAGTGATTTGCGCGCACGGGACTTGCTGCGCGAACTGAAATTCTCGGCGTCGGACAGTTCACGCCGCAGCCGCGCGTATTCGGTGAAGTCACCGAGATGGCAGGTCATGGACTTGGCGTAGCCGGCCAGGGATTCCTCGCGGCTGCGGACCTGACGGGCCAGCCCCACCACCGAGCGGTCAGCCTGGAACTGGGCGAAGGAGGATTCCAGGATTTCCCTGGCCCGCGGCCGGCCGAACTGGGCGAGCAGGTTGATGCTCATGTTGTACGTGGGCTGGAAGCTGGAATTGAGCGGATACGTCCGGCGGGAGGCAAGGCCGGCCACCGCCGCCGGATCCGTGCCCGGCTGCCACAGGACCACGGCATGGCCTTCGACGTCGATGCCGCGCCGGCCCGCCCTGCCGGTGAGCTGCGTGTACTCCCCCGCCGTGATGTCCACGTGGGATTCGCCGTTGAACTTGTCCAGCTTCTCCAGCACCACGGAACGGGCCGGCATGTTGACCCCCAGGGCCAGCGTCTCGGTGGCGAAGACCGCCTTCACCAGGCCATCGGCAAAAAGCTTCTCGACCACTTCCTTAAACGTTGGAAGCATCCCGGCGTGGTGGGCCGCGAAGCCGCGCAGGAGTCCCTCGCGCCAGTTCCAGAAGCCGAGCACCTCAAGGTCGTCGGTCGGGATGTCCTGCCCGGCTTCGTCCACGCGCTGGGCTATGATGCGCTGCTCGCGCTCCGTGGTGAGCCACAGCCCGGAGGCCACACACTGGCCCACGGCGGCGTCACAGCCGGCCCGGGAAAAGATGAAGGTGATCGCGGGCAGCAGGTCCTGCCGGTCCAGGCTGGCAATGACCTGCGGCCGGGTGGCCCGCCGCACCGCGGTCCGGGTCTCCTGCTGGGGCCGGTCGCCATAGCGCTGGCGCTGCTGCCGCCGCTGGCTGCGGCCGCCGTGGCCGAAGCGGCCCTGGAAGTTGAGCTGGCTTTCGGCCCTGGAGAGGCTCAGCAGTTCCGGGTTGACCTCGAAACCCCTCTTGTCCGCCTCATCGGCAGACGGTGCCGAAGGCAGGGATGCGGCGGAGTCGGGGCTGCCCGCAGGGGCGATTTCGTCGAAGGTGGTCTCGCTCGCGAACAGATCCACGATCTCGCGGCCCACCATGACGTGCTGCCAGAGGGGAACAGGCCGGTGTTCGGAGACGATGACGTCGGTGTCTCCGCGCACGGTGTCCAGCCAGGCGCCGAACTCCTCGGCGTTGGAGACTGTGGCGCTCAGGGATGCGACCTGCACCTCGCTGGGCAGGTGGATGATGACTTCCTCCCAGACTGCGCCGCGGAAGCGGTCGGCCAGGTAGTGCACCTCATCCATGACCACAAAGCCCAGATCGAACAGGGTGTCGGAGTCGGCGTACAGCATGTTGCGCAGGACCTCGGTGGTCATCACCACCACGGGCGCGTCGCCATTGATGCTGGTGTCGCCGGTCAGCAGCCCGACGTTCGCCTCACCGTATTTCTCCGTCAGCTCGGTGAATTTCTGGTTGCTGAGCGCCTTGATGGGCGTGGTGTAGAAGGCTTTCAGTCCGCGCTGGAGCGCCAGGTAAACGGCGAACTCACCCACGATGGTCTTGCCGGCGCCGGTGGGCGCGGCGACCAGTACGCCGCGGCCCTCCTGGAGCGACTTGCACGCCTGCCGCTGGAAGTCATCGAGTTCAAAGCTGAACGTGCGGGCAAACGCACCCAGATGGGTCTTGGCTTCCGCGGCCCGTTCGGCGCTGGCACGGTACCGTTCGGAGGGCGACGGAGTGGTGGTGGACATTCTCCAAGCCTAGCGGTGGGGCGACTAGAGATTCTTCAGCTCACTGCTCGGGGTTGCGATATCGGCTGTGGCCTCGGTCTCAGCGGCCCGCTTCACCGCCCGGCGCTCACGCCGCCGGTCGTTCAGGACACACAGGCCGATGGCCGCGAAGAAGAGCAGAAGCATGGGGCCGGCGAGGTAGAACATGCTCATCGCGTCGCCGCCGGGAGCGGCCATGGCCGCGAACAGGCAGACGAGGAACACGGTGATGCGCCAGCTCCTGATGAGCTGTTCCCCGCGGAGCAGACCGGCGAGGTTCAGCCCGACCAGGACAACCGGGAGAAGGAAGGCGATGCCGAAGGCCAGCAGCAGCCGCAGCACGAAGGACAGGTAAACCTGAGCGCTGATGAAGTTGGACCCGCCGGAGGGGGTGAAGTCGGTGAGGACCCGGACAGCATTGGGCAGGACCAGCCACGCCAGCGTGACGCCGCCGACAAAGAGCGGCACGGCGGCCGCGACAAAGGACAGCGCCAGCCGGCGCTCCTTCTTGTGCAGGCCGGGGACGATGAACGCCCACAGCTGGTACAGCCAGACCGGGCTGGCCAGGATGACGCCCAGGAACACGGACACCTGGATCATGAGGTCGAAGGAGCTCGCCACGCCGTCGAAGTTGAGGGACGCCTGACGCCCTTGGCTTTCGTTGAGGTCCCGGATCGGTTTGATCAGGGCCGCGAGCATGGGCTGGTAGACCATGAAACCCGCAACGGTGGCGAGCACTACGGCAATGGCGGACTTGAACAGCCTGTTCCTGAGTTCGCGCAGATGGTCAAGCAGAGCCATCCGTCCCTCAGGATTGGAGCGACGACTCATGGTTAGTGCCACGTACTCTTAGGCGCGGTTGGGGGGCGGAACGTCGTTTCCGTCTGCAGGACGGTTATCCGTAGCGGAGGAACGCGGGTGGTTGACGACGGTGCCCTCAACGGGATCCGAGCTGTCCTTGGCTTCCGGGGTGCCGTCCTTCTTCATTTCGCGGACTTCCGACTTGAAAATACGCATCGACTGGCCGAGGCTCCGGGCCATGCCGGGAAGCTTCGGTGCAGCGAAGAGCACCAAAGCCAGGACGATGATGATGATGAGATGCCAGCCTTCAAGCCTCATGGTGGGTGTTCCTTTCGTTTAGATACATCCTACGTTTATCTGAATTCGATGTCGCGCAGCGACTGGGGCTGGCCCCGTTCGGCCTTCCGGCGGACCCTGCGCTGGCGGCGGGCTTCCCTGCGGGCCTCTTTGGATGCGTGGTAATCATGGCGCACCTGGTGCGGCGAGGCGAAAGCAGCCAGACCCGGCGCAAGCCACGCGGAGTCCGGATCAGGAGCCGGATCGGTCGTGCCTCCGGGCACCGCTGCGGGAACCGGAAGACGGGTCAGCTTGTCCCCCGCTTCACCGAGCTCCTTGACCGTCGCCATGAACTGCCGGAACAGGCGTATCCCCATGAGGACGAAGAACAGCAGCGACAGCGACACAAGTGCCACCCAAATTAGGATCCAAGACCACCAAGGCATGCTGAGTAGTCTAGCTGGCGTAAATGGCCAGGGCCGCGTCAATCCAGTCCCGGGAGGCCCGCGCGAGTTCCCCGGGTTCCAGGATCCGTGCCGTTCCGCCGTGCTGGGCCACGAACATGGGCAGCCAGGAGGTGTTGCCGAACCGGATCTCGGCCACCAGGCCGCCGTCCGGAAGCGGCGCTGTCCGCTCGGCATAGTAGTCGTCCGCGAGCCCGGTGGCGCGGGCGGTGAGCTGGACGGTGACCAGGGTGTCGTCGTCGTTGGGGGTGAACAGCTTTGCCGGGAACCCGCCGTCGGGCTTTATCCCGGACGAGACGGACTTCCCGTTCGGGGCGAGATCCTCGATCCGGTCCAGCCGGAAATTCCGCAGCCCGGTCGCCGAGTGGCAGTAGGCCTCGAAGTACCAGGTGTTGTCCAGGGAATAGAGCCGGAGCGGATCCACGTCCCGTTCCGACAGGGTGTCCTTCTGCGCGGAAAGGTAAACGAGGTGCAGCTGCGAGCCTGACTCAATCGCGTCCCTGATGACCTCCAGGTTGGCTGAGTTGCCGGGCCCCACTTCCGGCCCGGACAGGGCAGCGGCGCGGAGCCCCTCCTCCCCTGCGGCCGCCATCAGCTTGAGCGTCACCGATTCAAGGGCACTTCCCTCGGCCAGTTCCGGCAGACCGTTCAGGGTCTCCAGGCCCGTGAGCAGCGCGCAGGCCTCGTCCACAGTGAAGCGGACGGGCCGGTTCAGCTCCATGGACTGGCTGATGAAAACGTGGCCTTCCTCCCACTGGATGTCCAGCAGCTCGTCCGGGTATCCCTGCGGCAGGCCGGAACAGATCAGGATCAGCAGGTCGCCCTCCAGTTCCTGGCGGGTCACCCCGAACCGTTCGGCGACCTCCTCGATGGGCAGCCCCTGGTTGCGGACCAGGAACGGGACCAGCTGCAGCATCCGCTTGAGCTGGTCCTCCGAGGTGCGTTTGCGGGTCCGCTTTCCGGCCCCGGCATGGGCGAAGGAGTACTGCGGCGCCGGCGCGGCAAGGAACGCGGCGGCATTCTCCAGACGGCGCTGCACCGCAGCTGACAGCTCCGCGGGGGCCACAACCTTCACGTTAGGGCCGTAGGAGGCCAGTTCCTCCCCGAGCACCTCAGCGTCACGGTAGGGAACCGTCAGCCGGTCCCGGCCGGCGTCGGACTCCCTGTCCGTGTTCCCGGACGGAGATCCAGCGGCGGCACGCTTGCGCAGCCCCAGCAGCTTGCCGCGCCGGATGTCAACCACGGCAGTGCTGAGCGGAAGCTCCGGAAGGCTGTTCAGTTCCGCACGGACGTTGAAGCCGGCGGGCGGCGTGAAGGCCTCCCGGTCAAGAATCGTTACCGCTGACGTGAAGCGGGACAACCGGAAAAAGCGCTTGGCGCCGCGGCCCCGGTCAAAGCCCACGAGGTACCACTGGCCGAAGCGGCTGCCCAGGCCCCAGGGTTCAACGATGCGTTCCTCTTCCTTGCCCGTGCTGCCGGCGAGGTAGAGGAAGCGGACGGCGTGCTGGGCGTGCATGGCGGCCACGAGGTCCTCGAACGCTTGGCCGGCGGGCTTGATGCGGGGCTGCACGCCAGCCGGAAGTTCGACGTCGGCCAGCCCGCCTGCCGCCTGCAGCTTGCGGAGCGCGTTGCTCGCCGCTGTTCCCAGTGCCGCCTGTTCCCAGAGCTGGGAGGCCAGCAGCAGGACCGTCCACTCGTCCGGGGTGAGTTCCACATCCGGAAGGCGGTTGGATTCCTTGCCGATCCGGTACCGGGTGGTGCCGGGATCGTCTGAACTCCAGCCCAGGTCGGTGACGGTCTCGACGTCGAAGCCGAAGTCGCGGAGATCGTTCTTGTCGCGTTCAAACATGCGGCCAAAGGCGGCGTCGCTGGCCGCGCCGCCGGCGTAGATCTTCTCCCGCAGCTCGCTGCGCCGCAGCCCGTACCGCGAGTTGAGCAGGGCGATCAGGAGGTTCAGCAGGCGTTCAGTACGTTGCGCGGACACCCTCGTTACGTTACTAAAACCGTTCCGGCAAAAACGCGAAAGCGCGGCAACAATCCGGAAAATCCTTCCGATTGTTACCGCGCTTGCGCTATACGGCGGTTGGGAGCCGGCGGGTGAGCCCGCGACCGTGGGGGTTAGCGGACGGCCACCAGGTCCACGACGAAGATCAGTGCCTCGTTCGGGCCGATGGCTCCGCCGGCACCGCGTGAGCCGTAGGCCAGCTCCGAGGGAATCTCAAGGCGGCGGCGTCCGCCGACCTTCATGCCGAGCAGGCCCTGGTCCCAGCCCTGGATGACCTGGCCGACGCCGACGCGGAAGTCCAGCGGAGCGCCGCGGCCCCAGGACGCGTCGAACTCTTCGCCCGTGGACCAGGCCACGCCGACGTAGTGCGTGGAGACGGTGTCGCCGGCCTTGGCCTCCGGTCCGTCGCCCTCAATGAGGTCGGTGATGACGAGTTCCGTGGGCACCGGGCCCTCGGGGAACTCGATTTCCGGCTTTTCACGGTCGAGCTTGCGCTGTCCGAATGACATGGTTGCTCCTTCTGTTTGGGCTGCTTGTACGGACTTGGGTCTTTGCTTGCTTACTTAACACCAAGGATGTCGACGACGAAGACGAGGTCGCCCTTGGCGTCACCCTGGCCGGCGTCGCCGTAGGCGAGGTCCTTGGGGATGACCAGCAGGACTCGGGAGCCGACGGTCTTGCCGGCCAGGCCCTGGGTCCAGCCCTTGATGACCTGGTTCAGGCCGAACGACGTCGGCTCGCCGCGGTCAAAGCTCGAGTCGAACTTCTTGCCACTGGCCAGGGCCACGCCGACGTAGTTGACGGTCAGGGTGTCAGTGGCCTTGACGACGGCGCCCTTGCCCTTGATCAGGTCCTGGGCGATGAGCTTCTTCGGGGCGGCGACGCCCTTGACGGAGATTTCGGGCTTGCCGTCCTTCTCGGTCACGGTCGGCAGGCCGGCGGGCGGAGTAACCGCATCGCCTTCCGGCTTCTCCAGGACCTTCGGTGCGTCCTTGGCCGAGATCACCTTGATGATCAGGAGCTGGGTCGGCTGCGCAGCCTGGCCCTCCGCCGCTGCCTTGCCCGGGATGGCGAGGGCGAGCTGGGAGCCCACCTTGGCGCCAACGAACGCGTTGTAGACGATGGCGCTGCCGGTCTTGAGTTCCTCGTTCAGTTCAATGGGCTCGGGGTCGCGGGGGAAGCTGTCGTCCAGGGTGGAGCCGTCCTTGGCGTTGAGGGCAAGGACGGAGATTTCAGCCACCTGGTTGGCCTTCACGCGGTCCCCGCTGCCTTCGGTGACAACCTTGACGGTGGCCTCGCTGACCTCGAGCGGCTTGGTGAATTCCACGCCCGGGGCTTTCTTGTCCCCTTTGTCCGTCAGCTTGAGCGAGTCGAACTTGGAGGTCTCGCCCGCGGACTGGCTGGTCGGCTCCGGGGCTGCGGGCTCCTGGCCACCGCAGGCGGTCAGCAGAAGCAGCGCGGGAAGAAGGATTGCTAGTAGTCGGCGCACGTAAAAACTTTCGTCGGGGCAAGATGGATGCCCTGCCTGTGGGGGTGCTGCAGGCGGCAGGGCAGTCAGGGCCGCAGAACGGCCTCTTCCAGAGTAACGCGGAAAGCTGGGTATCAGCCCATAGAGTCCAGAAGGGCATCAACCCGCTCGTCCACGTTGCGGAACGGATCCTTGCACAGGATGGTCTGGTGCGCGCGGTCGTTGAGCTTCAGATGGACCCAGTCCACGGTGTAGTCCCGGCCCAGTTCCTGTGCCTTGCGGACAAAGTCGCCGCGCAGCTTGGCCCGCGTGGTCTGCGGCGGGGCGTCCACGGCGTCCTTGATGGCCGTCTCCTCGGTCACCCGGCGGACGGCGCCGCGGGACTGGAGCAGGTAGTACAGGCCGCGCGCCCGCGAGATGTCGTGGTACGTGAGGTCCAGCTGCGCGATCCGCGGTGCGTCCAGCCCCAGCCCATGGCGCCTGCGGTAGCTGTCCATCAGCTTTTTCTTGATCGCCCAGTCGATTTCGGTGTCGATGGTGCTGGAGTCGCCGCTTTCGATGGCGCGCAGCGTCCGCCCCCAGAGGTCCAGGATCAGCGGGACGTGCTGGTTGTGGGCGCCGTTTTCCTCGACGAATGCGGTGACCTTGCTCAGGTACTCCTGCTGGATCTCCAGAGCGGTGAGCTGGCGGCCGTTCGCGAGCCGGACGAGGGCGCGGCCGCTCAGGTCGTGGGAAATTTCCCGGATGCTGCGGATGGGGTTTTCCATCCGCATGTCCCGCATGATCACCCCGGCTTCGATCATCCTCAGAATGAGGTCCACGGTGCCTACCTTGAGCAGCGCGGTGGTCTCTGACATGTTCGAGTCCCCGACGATCACGTGCAGGCGGCGGTAGAACTCGGCGTCGGCATGCGGCTCGTCACGGGTGTTGATGATCGGCCGGGAACGGGTGGTGGCCGAGGACACGCCCTCCCAGATGTGGTCGGCGCGCTGCGAGAATGCGTACGTGGCCCCGTGCGGTGTCTTCAGGATCTTGCCCGCACCGGCGATGAGCTGCCGGGTGACGAGGAACGGGATCAGGATTTCGGCCAGCCGGGTGAACTCTCCGCGGCGCGGAATGAGGTAGTTCTCGTGGCTGCCGTACGAGTTGCCGGCGGAGTCGGTGTTGTTCTTGAACAGGTAGACGGTTCCGTTGAAGCCCTCGGCCGCGAGCCTGGACTGGGCCTCATCCACGAGGTCGTCCAGGATGAGCTCCCCCGCCCGGTCGTGCGCGATCAGCTGGGCGAGGTCGTCGCATTCGGCGGTGGCGTACTCCGGGTGCGAGCCCACGTCGAGGTACAGGCGGGATCCGTTGGTGAGGAACACGTTGGAGGACCGGCCCCAGCTGACCACCTTGCGGAACAGGTAGCGGGCCACCTCCTCCGGTGCGAGGGGCCGGGAGTCCGGGCTCGAATAGGAAATCCCGAACTCGGTTTCAATGCCGAAGATCCTCTTGTCCATGTCAGCTCTCCTCAGCCAGCAGTTCCACAACGTCCTGGTTGGACAACCTGCGGAAAGCCCTCCGCGTCCCCCTGTTGCTTTCCGAACTGCGGTCCAGCAGCGCCACTTCCAAGGCCCTGGCCGGAGGATCCGGCGACTCGTTGTCCGTCGCCAGGCCCCGGACAGCGAGCCGGATCGCCGCCGCGAACGAGAGGTCGCGCTGCCAGCCGTTCTCGATCGTCCCGGACACTTTGTCCGCCTGCCCGCCCATCACAATGAAATTGTGCTCGTCCGCGATCGAGCCGTCGAAGGTGAGGCGGTACAGGTGGTCGAGGTCCTGGCTGGCACCCACCTCCGCCACGACGAGCTCCACCTCAAACGGTTTCTGCTCGGCGGTGAAGACGGCACCCAGGCTCTGCGCGTAGACACTGGCCAGACCCCGGGCCGTGACGTCCTCGCGGTCGTAGGAATAGCCGCGGACGTCGGCGTAGCGAACCCCGGCCTGGCGGAGGCTCTCAAACTCGTTGTACTTCCCGACGGCGGCGAAGGCGATTTTGTCGTAGATTTCGCCGATCTTGTGAAGCGAGGGTGACGGGTTCTCGGCGACCAGCGCAATCCCGTCCTCGCAGCTGATCACGATCACGGACCGCCCGCGTGCGATGCCTTTCCGTGCGAAATCCGCACGGTCCTTCATTAGCTGTTCGGGGGAGACATAAAACTGCTGAGTCATATCAGGCCTCCCGCCGGGCGGCAGCCCTGGACTCGATGATGTTTCCGGCGGTGGCGGCGAGTTCGCGCTCGGAGACCCGTCGGGCCCCGGCCCGGTTTACGGTGTACACCACTGGCCATAGTTGCCGCACGGGGTCGGGTCCGCCGGTGGCGGAGTCGTCGTCGGCTGCGTCGTAAAGCGACTCCACGGCTACGGTGATCGCGTCGTCCTCGGGCAGGTTGGGCCGCCAAAGCTTCTTCAGCGCGCCGCGGGCGAACATCGATCCGGAGCCCACGGCGTGGTGTTCCTGTTCCTCGTAGCGGCCACCGGTCACATCGTAGGAGAAGAGGCGCCCTACCCCGGCCGCAGTGTCAAAGCCGGCGAACAGCGGGACGACGGCGAGGCCCTGCAGCGCCATGGGCAGGTTGCCGCGGATCATCGCTCCCAGCCGGTTCGCCTTGCCCTCCAGGCTCAGGGATGTTCCCTCGATCTTTTCGTAGTGCTCCAGTTCCACCTGGAACAGGCGCGTCAGGTCGATCGCGATGCCTGCCGTGCCGGCTATGCCGACTACAGAGTGCTGGTCCGCGGGAAAAACTTTTTCGATATGCCGGCTGGCGATGATGTTGCCCATGGTGGCCCGGCGGTCGCCCGCCATGACGATGCCGCCGGCGTAGGTCATGGCAACAATGGTGGTGGCGTGGGGCACGGCAGGCGGCTGGCCGGTGGCCGTGCCCGTAGCGAGTGGTGCGTATTGGGGAAGCAGGTCCGGACGGTCGCGTTGGAGATGTTCAGTGAACGACGATGTCGCGTGGGCGGCTACCTTGTTGGCTGTTGTCTCCTGCACTGGTGCACTCCTTCAACGTGATGATTCGGCGGCTGTCCGGTACCTCTGGATCCCGTGCCCGGTGCGGGTGGTGTCCCTGCCGGTCTACTGGCCGCCCTTTTGCACGAATGCCCGGACGAATTCCTCCGCGTTGGACTCCAGGACGCCGTCGATCTCGTCGAGGAGGTCGTCAACACCCTGAGTGGACGCGGATGCCTGTCCTTCCGCGGGCGCCGGCGGTACGGGGACCTCTTCCTCGACCTCGGTGTCGCGTGGCTGCGGCTGCTGCTGCTCCTGGCCTGCCATGTCCTTCTCCTTCTTCCAGTCCCCCGTTCCGAAGGGACATCCTGTATGCCCATATTGCCACGCAAAAGGGCTTTGCGGTGTGCTTTATGCCGGTGGCGGAGCGGGCGCCGATCCGAGGAGTTCCGCAAGGAACGGACCTGCCTCGCGGTGCCTGGCAAACAGCCCTCCGGTGAGCGCCTGGGTGCCGCGCAGCGGCTCCCGGGTGGGGACGCGCTGCAGCCGTCCGTAGCCGGGCACGTCGAAAATCACCGAGTCCCAGCTGGCCCCCACCACGTCCTTGCTGAAGCTGCTGACGCAGCGTCCGCGGAAGTAGGCCCGCGTGTCCGACGGCGGTTCCGTCACCGCCGCGGCGATGTCGGCGTCGTCCACGATCCGCTGCATCCGGTTCCGGGAGAGCAGACGGTAGTAGAGGCCCTTTTCGGGCCGGACGTCGGCCCACTGCAGATCCACCAGGCCCAGCCGGGCGTCATCCCACTGGAGCCCGTCGCGCTGGCGGTAGCCCTCCAGGATGGACAGCTTGGCCAGCCACTCCACGGACGTTGCGGCGGCGGCCCGGTCACTGTCGAGCTGGGTCAGGGTGGAGGCCCACCGCTCCAGCACGTCGTGCGTGTGGCCGTCGCCGTCGACCGCGTCCCCCACCCCGGTGTCCTGGGCGAGCTTGGCTGCGGCCTCGTGGTACATCCACTGCAGGTCCAGGGCCGTCACCCGGCGGCCGTCCAGGAGCCTGACCTTGGTGGTGAGCGTGGTGTCGTGGCTGATGGCCTGCAGTGCGGAAACAGGCTCGTGGACCTCGATCCGCGGCGCCAGACCCGCCTCGATCAGGCTCAGCACCATGGCGGTGGTCCCGAATTTCAGGTAGTTGGACACCTGGCTCAGGTTGGCATCGCCGATGATGACGTGCAGCCGCCGGTACTTGTCCGCTGTTGCATGCGGCTCGTCACGGGTGTTGATGATGGGGCGCCGGATGGTGGTTTCCAGCCCCACCTCCGCCTCGAAGAAGTCTGCCCGCTGGCTGATCTGGTAGCCGGGCCGGGAACTGTCCTGCCCAAGGCCCACGCGCCCGGAGCCGCAGATGATCTGCCGCGACACGAAGAACGGCGTCAGCCCGCGGACAATGTCGCCGAACGGCACGGACCGCGGCATGAGGTAGTTTTCATGCGACCCGTAGGACACTGACTTGTTGTCGGTGTTGTTCTTGTAGAGGTTGACGGCGGGCAGTTCAGTGTCGCCGGCCAGCCTGCGTACGGCGGCCAGGCCCACGAGGTCCCCGGCCGCGTCCCAGGCCACGGCCGCCGACGGGTTGGTGACCTCCGGGCTGGAGTACTCCGGGTGGGCGTGGTCCACGTAGAGCCGCGCCCCGTTGCCGAGGACCATGTTCATCAGCAGCGAGCCGGATTCGTCCTCGCCGTCCAGCTCGAGCTCGTCGCGGCCGTAGGCAAGGGCCACGGCCTCGGCGTCCAGCACCGGCGGCTGGTCCGTCAGCTGGCTCGGGTGGGCCTGGCCGCGTTCCAGTGTCCAGCCGCGGGCGTCATGCAGCGGCTCCTCGTCCGTGTAGTCCCAGCGGGTTTCGGCGCCGCCGGCAGCCCGGAGCCGGGTGACCTGGGCGTAGGCCTGGACCACCCGGGCGGACATCATCGTGGCATTGGCGCCCGGGGCGGCCGGCGCGTGAATCCCGTATTCGGTTTCCGACCCCATGACCCGCATGGCGCCGCCGGCCGGCAGGCCCCCTCCCAGCGCTGACTCGGAGGCGGCCGTCACAGGTACTGGCCCGTGCTGGGCATGGTCTCGATGGATTTGCCGGGCTCCTGGCCGGCCTTGCCCTGGACGATCGTGCGGATGTACGTGATGCGCTCACCCTTCTTGCCGGAGATCCGTGCCCAGTCATCCGGGTTGGTGGTGTTGGGCATGTCCTCATGCTCGCGGAACTCATCGACGACGGCGCGCAGCAGGTGGTCGATGCGCAGGCCCTTCTGCTGTGTGGTCAGGAGGTCCTTGATGGCGTACTTCTTGGCCCGGTCCACGACGTTCTGGACGACGGCCCCGGAGTTGAAGTCCTTGAAGTACAGCATCTCGGTGTCGCCGTTGGCGTAGGTGACTTCGAGGTACTCGTTGGACTTCTCGGTGGAGTACATGGCTTCCACCGTCCGCTGGATCATGGCGTCCATCGTCTCCTGCACATCGCCGTCGTGCTCCACCAGGTCGTCCTCGTGGAACGGCAGGTCCGGGGTGATGTACTTCTTGAAGATGTCCGCCGCGGCCTCGGCGTCGGGACGGTGGATCTTGACCTTCACGTCCAGGCGGCCCGGACGCAGGATGGCGGGGTCGATCATGTCCTCGCGGTTGGAGGCGCCGATGACAATCACGTTGTCCAGCCGCTCCACGCCGTCGATCTCACTCAGCAGCTGCGGCACAATCGTGGTTTCGACGTCGGAGGAGATGCCCGTGCCGCGGGTGCGGAAGAGCGAATCCATCTCGTCGAAGAAGACCACTACGGGGCTGCCGTCCGAGGCCTTTTCGCGTGCCCGGGAAAAGATCAGCCGGATATGCCGTTCGGTTTCGCCGACGTACTTGTCGAGGAGCTCGGGGCCCTTGATGTTGAGGAAGTAGCTCTTCAGGTCGATGTTGCCCGAGCGCTCCGCGGCGCGTGCGGCCAGGGAGTTGGCCACTGCCTTGGCGATGAGGGTCTTGCCGCAGCCCGGAGGGCCGTACAGCAGGATGCCCTTGGGGGCCTTGAGCCCGTGCTCGCGGTACAGGTCCGGATGCAGGAACGGCAGCTCGATGGCGTCCCGGATCTGTTCGATCTGCGGGCCGAGGCCGCCGATGTCCTCATACGTGATGTCCGGGACTTCCTCCAGGACGAGGTTCTCCACCTCGGACCGCGGGACCTTTTCGAGGGCATACCCGGTGCGGGAATCGATGGACAGGGCGTCGCCCACCCGGAGCTTCTCAGTCAGCAGCGGCCCGGCGAGCCGGATCACGCGTTCCTCGTCGGCGCGGCCGAGCACCAGTGCGCGGTCCGGGCCGAGCAGTTCCTTGAGCGTGACGAGCTCGCCCGCGCGCTCGTACCCGAGACCCGCCACCACCAGGAGCGCCTCATTGAGGAGGACCTCCTGGCCGACGGCCAGCTGGTTGATGTTGACAAGGGGGCTGATGCCGACCCGCATCTTGCGCCCGGCGTTGAAGATGTCCACCGATTCCTCGGTGGCCGCCTGGCCGCTGCCCGAAGGCTGCCGCCGGGGGTTCAGCTGGAGGATGGTGCCGAAGCTGTACGGCGGCTGCCCTTCCTGGTCCAGGGCGTTCTTCAGCCGGAGGATCTCGGCCTTGGCAGTTTCCAGCATCGCCACGAGCTTCGTGTTGTTCTGCGTGGCGGCTGCCAGTTGGCGGTCGATGTGCCTCAGCTTGTCCCGAAGGATATTGACCTGCCGGTCAGCGACAGACAGTTCGTTGGCGCCCGCCTGTTCAGCCGGCGTAGGTACGGAGTCATTGTTCTCCATGATGGATCAGCCCCTTCCTGCGCTTCTATTAAGACGATAGCTCCTAGTCGGCGCGGAAAGCTGACGACATCCGAAATACGGACTAGTTTGTGATCTCCGGGTCGTCTTTCACATTGGTGCCGGCAATGGCGTCCCGTGCGGCCCGGCGGAGCTTCTTGTCCGAGACCTGGCGTTCGCCCACCGCGCCCGGTGTCCAGGCGTTGACGTCCTCTTCGTTGAAATCGGTCTTGGACGGGCGCCGCTTAACCGAGATGCCGGTGACGCCGTCGGCGAGCCGCCGGGTGACCAGCAGGAAGCCGGTGTGTGCAACCATGCGGTGGTCCGGGCGCACTGCGAGGCCTTCGAGATGCCAGCCGCGGACCAGGGATTCCCAGGCGTCCGGTTCCGTGAAGCGGCCGTCGGCGCGGATGGCCTCCGCTGTGCGTGAGAGTTGGGTGACGGTGGCGACGTAGTTGATCCACACGCCGCCGGGGGCCAGGACCGTGGCCACGGCGTCGAGGCATTCCCACGGTGCGAGCATGTCGAGGACCACGCGGTCGATGGATCCGGGCTCTTCGGTGCGGACCACTTCGTCCTGGAAGTCGCCGAGCGAGATCTGCCAGGCCGGGTGCGGTCCCCCGAAGATGGTTTCCACGTTGCCGCGGGCAATGGCTGCGAATTCCTCGCGGCGCTCGAACGAGTGCAGGTAGCCCTGGTCCCCCACCGCGCGCAGCAGCGAAATGGAGAGCGCACCTGATCCGACGCCGGCCTCGACCACCCTGGCGCCGGGGAAGATGTCGGCCATCGTGACGATCTGGGCGGCATCCTTCGGGTAGACGACGGCCGCGCCGCGGGGCATGGACAGAACGAAGTCGGACAGCAGCGGGCGGAGGGTCTGGTACTGCTGCCCCACGTTGTTGACCACAACGGACCCGTCCACCTTGCCGATGATGTCGTCATGGTTGAGGAATCCGCGGTGGGTGTGGAAGGCCCCGCCCGCCTCGAGGCTGATGGTGTTCATGCGCCCGCGCTCGTCCGTCAGCTGAACCCGCTCGCCTTCGCGGAAGGGACCGCGCCGCCGGGCAGCGCCGACCGGCTGGTCCGCAGTTCCGGCGGCAGTGCCGGAGGAAAGGCCCGTGCTGGTTGCGTTGGCGGCAGATTCGCTGCTCATGACTGTGTCCTCGCTCCTGTGAAAGCTGTTTTCGGGTGCACCCTGGCGGTCCGGCAGGGCGCGGAGCACCGGCTGCCGATTTCATGACCGGCACGTAACTCTACCGGTTCCGGCCCGGCCGGCGCGTGTTTAGCGGGGCGCCTTGCCTGTTATGGCCGTCACCACGGTGGACTGCCGGAGCAGGCCGGTGACCCTGCCGTTGTGGTCAATCACCGCGTAGTCGTGTCCTTCGAGCTGCGCCAGGTACTGCAGCAGCTCCTGGCCCTTGGACCATTCCGGCACGTAGGCGCCGGCACCGAGCGGATACGCCACGGCCCGGGCTGGGGTGGATCCGGCGACGCCGGCAGGCACGGTGGCCAGGGCGGCCGGGTCCACCACGCTGCTGGGCCTGCCGTCCGGAGCGCAGAGCACGACGGCGGTCCGCCCTCCGGCTGCCTGAAGGATGTCGCTGACGCTGCCCATTTCGGAAAGGCCCACGGCGGGTTCAGCCAGCGCTGCGGCACTCACCAGATGCAGGCGGCCGCGCAGGCGGCCCTGCTGGATCGACGCCGAGGCGCCCATCCACAGGAACCCGCCGACCAGGATGGTGATGAGCAGCATGCTGGTGTCCGGGACGTTTCCGCTGAGCAACGGGCGGGCGACGAACCACAGGCCAAGGGCGATGACGATGATGCGCCCGCCCCAGCCCGCAGCGATGGTGCCTTTGGCATGGCTGCCGGTGGCCTTCCAGACTGCGGATTCCACCAGGCGGCCGCCGTCCAGCGGCAGGCCCGGCAGTACGTTGAAGATGCCGATCACGAGGTTCGCCCAGAAGAAGATGTTCAGGAGGGTGTCGGCCACGCCGGACAGTCCGCCCGCGGAGATCACCAGCCAGGCTGCCCCGGCGAGCACAAAGTTGGCGGCGGGGCCGGCCATGGCCACCAGCACCGACCGTCCGGGGGTGGCGGTGAAACTTTCAAACTGGGTGTGGCCGCCCCACAGGTTCAGCACGATTTTCTCGCTGGGCCAGCCGTAGATTTTGGCCGTCAGGGCGTGCGCGAGCTCATGGACAAGCACCGACAGCAGGAGCAGCAGTGCGTAGGCGAAGGCCACGTAGTACGCGCCGATGCCCAGGGACGGGGTGCCGTGCTGCAGGACCGGCCCGTAAACAATCACCGTGAAGGCGGCGATGATGAACCAGGAGTAGGCCAGGACAATGGGAATGCCTGCGATCCGGCCGAGCGGGATACCCTCCCGGCGGTTGTTCTGTGACTGCCGGTTCGGCGGCTGCCTGTCTGAGGTCTGCTGACCGGATCCCGCGGGATCAGACACGTTCCGGGCTCCTTAGTTGATGTTCTCGAAAGTTGCCGCCGGTTCGCCCGCCCCGAGGCGGAGCCTGACCAGGTCCTCCAGTTCGGCGACCGTGCGCTCCGCGAGGGAATCCCAGATGGCCCTGCGCGGATCGTCCGGCAGCGGCACGAGGTGCGGAACGGCCACGGTCACCGCGCCCGATGCCACGGCCGCGGCAACGCCCGGTGCCGAGTCCTCCAGCGCCACGCAGTGGTCGGCGGTGAGCCCGGGTTCCTGCTGTTTCAGCAGTTCCATGGCCTTGAGGTACGCCTCCGGGTGCGGCTTGCCCTTGGTTACGGTGTCGCCGGTAACGATGAACTCAAAGTAGGGACGGGGAAGGCTCGCCACAATCTCGCGGGCCAGTGGTGCCTCTGACATGGTCACAAGGGCACAACGGACGCCCGCGCTGAAAAGTTCGTCCAGCAGTTCCCGGGCGCCCGGACGCCACGGCACGTTCTCCCGGACGCGGCTGATGACCTGGGCAGTGAGGGTATCGATGATTTCGCGGATCTCCAGGCGCACGCCCGCGCGCTGGAGGATTCCGGCGGAATGGACAAGTGACTGCCCCACGAGCTGCATGGCCTGTTCGTGCGACCACGTCCCGCCGTAGGCCTCGACAAGCTTGTGTTCGGCTTCGATCCAGTACGGTTCCGTGTCGACGATGGTGCCGTCCATGTCCCATAAAACGGCTTTGAGCAAGGGCTGAGCGGCGGCAGATTCCATGCTTTCCACTCTACCGGGCCGCCCGGCGGTGCCCTTCCGCACGTCCCCGGCGTACGCCGTCGGCGAATATCCGCTCCCCCGCATGGCGGCGATGAAGGGTTTTGTTCGGAACTGCGGCGGTTCGCACTATGCAACAGCAACGCTTGTGGACGTAGGGTGAAGGGATGAACAGCTTCGACGGAGACACCAACGAACCGGGCACCGCGCCTGAGACGGAGCAGCTGCTGCAGCCTGTTCCGGAGGGCCAGCGTATAACTGTGATGCTGGCTGCGTTCGAGGGCTGGAATGACGCGGGGGAAGCCGCCAGTGATGCGCTCCGTTACCTCAATAAACTGTGGGGCGGGAAGAAGGTCGCGTCCATAGACGCCGACGAGTATTACGACTTCCAGTTCACCCGGCCCACGGTCCGCCGCACGGCATCCGGCGAACGCAAGATCAAGTGGCCGTCCACGCGGATCTACAAGGCCAGTGCTCCCGGCACCAACGTGGATGTGATTTTCATCCAGGGAACCGAGCCGTCCTACAAGTGGCGTGCCTATACGGCGGAACTGCTGGTCCACGCCGAGGCGCTGCACGTCGACTACGTGGTCCTGGTGGGCGCCCTGCTCGCGGATGTGCCGCATAGCCGCCCCATCCCCGTCAGCACGTCCACCGACGATGGTGCGCTGCGGGAGCGGCTGAACCTTGAAGCCTCGCAGTATGAAGGTCCCGTGGGGATCGTGGGCGTGCTGTCCGAGGTATCCCTGCTCGCCGGCATCCCCACCGTTTCGCTATGGGCGGCCGTGCCGCACTACGTGGCCCAGGCCCCGTCGCCCAAGGCGCAGCTGGCGCTCCTGCACCGGATCGAGGAACTGCTCCAGGTTCCACTGGACACGCACGAACTGGCCGAGGAGGCCGAGGCATGGGAGCGCGGCGTCAACGAACTGGCCACCGAGGATCCCGAAATCGCCGCCTATGTCAGGCAGCTGGAGGAAGCGAAAGACACGGCGGACCTGCCAGAGGCCAGCGGTGAATCCATTGCCCGCGAGTTTGAGCGCTACCTGAAGCGGCGCGGCAAGGACAAGCCTTAGCCGTTAGCGCCGCCGTTTCAACGGTTCCCTGCCCGCGCGACGTTGCGGAATGTCGTGCGGGCAGGAAACCGTCTGCGGGGTGTTAAAGTTCGACGCCGAGAAGTGCGTTGACTGCGTCGCGCACCAGGGTTCGGTCTGCTTCGGAGGTGGTGCTGCCGGCTGTGCCGCTAAGCGCGTCCTCAGCCCACCTGTCGACGGCGGCCAGCGCCGCGGGTGCGTCCAGATCGTCGGCCAGGGCCTCCCGCATCTGTGAAACCAGTTCCGTAGCCGTTCCAGCGGGTGCCGCGGCGAGGGCGGAACGCCACCGTTCGAGGCGCGCCTTGGCCTGCTCGAAGCCTTCGGCGGTCCATGACCAGTCGGAGCGGTAGTGGTGCGCCAGGATGGCCAGGCGGATGGCGGCCGGCTCTTCGCCGGCAGCGCGCAACTGGGAGACCAGAACCAGGTTGCCCTTGGACTTGGACATCTTTTCGCCGTCCAGTCCCACCATGCCGGCGTGGGCGAAGTGTTCGGCAAGCGGAACGCCGGAGAGCGAGTAGGCGTGTCCGGCACCCATCTCGTGGTGCGGGAAGACCAGGTCCGAGCCCCCGCCCTGCACGGTGAAGGGGGCGGGCAGGTACTTCTGGGCGATGACCGTGCACTCGATGTGCCAGCCGGGGCGGCCCTCCCCCAGCTCGCCGCCGGGCCAGCTGGGCTCACCGTCACGCGCCACGCGCCACAGCAGCGGGTCGAGGGCCTGGCGCTTGCCTGCCCGGCCGGGGTCGCCGCCCCGTTCGGCAAACAGTTCCAGCATCTCGGCTTCCGGCAGCCCGGAGATCGCTCCCAAGGTCCAGGCGTCGACGCCGACGGCGTGCTTGCCGGCGGCTTCGACGTCGTAATAAACGTCTCCGTCCGGCTCGCCTGCGGTGCCGTTGACCCGGTACGCCAGCCCCTGGTGGAGGAGCCGTTCAATCGCGGGCACGATCAGCGGCATGGCTTCGACGGCGCCCACGTAGTGGTCGGGGGCGATGACGTTGAGGGCTTCCATGTCGGTGCGGAAAAGTTCGATTTGGCTTTCTGCCAGCTCCCGCCAGTCAACGCCCGTGGCCTCGGCGCGCTCCAGCAGCGGGTCATCGACGTCGGTGACGTTCTGGACGTACGCAACCTTCTGGCCGCCGTCGCGCCAGGCACGGTTCAGCAGGTCGAACGCGACATAGCTGGCGGCATGGCCCATATGGGTCGCGTCATACGGGGTGATCCCGCAGACATACATCGACTTGTTGCCGTCGGCGTTGAGGGCTACGGCGCGGTCTTCGGTGGTGTCAAACAGCCGGAGCGCGGGCATTTCCCCGGGCAGGACAGGCACGGGGCGGGAGATCCAGGACTTCACAGACCAAGCCTAGTGCTAGGCGCTGATGACATTGAAACCGAGTAGCAGGTACAGGGCAAGGCCCAGGAAGATGCGGTACCAGACGAACAGCCGGTAGCTGCGCGTCGAGATGAACTTCAGGAACCAGCCGATGATGACGTATCCGATGACGAACGCGATGGCCGTTGCCAGGGCCGTCTCCCCCAGGCCGTAGGGGCCGCTGACCCCGTCCTTGGTTGCCACTTTGAACAGCTGGTAGAGGCCGCTGCCGAAGACTGCGGGGATGGCCAGCAGAAAGGAGTAGCGGGCGGCGGCCTCGCGGGTGTAGCCCATGAGGAGCCCGGCGGTGATGGTGCCGCCGGAGCGTGAAACACCCGGAATCAGTGCCATGGCCTGGGCGAAGCCGTAGAGAATGCCGTGCTTGTAGGTGAGCCTGGAAAGGTCCCGGTCCTGTTTGCCGACGGCGTCGGCCACGGCGAGGATCAGGCCGAAGACGATAAGCATCGTGGCCACGATCCACAGGCTGCGGAGGACGGATTCGATCTGGTCCTGGAACAGCAGGCCCAGGACGATGATGGGCAGGCTGCCCAGGATCACCAGCCAGCCCATGCGGGCGTCCGGGTCCTCGCGCGGGACCCGTCCGGTCAGTGAGCCGAACCAGGCCTTCACGATCCGGACGATGTCGCGCCAGAAGTAGACAATGACGGCGGTCTCCGTGCCGAGCTGCGTGATGGCAGTAAAGGCAGCACCGGGGTCCGCCGCATTAGGCAGGAAGGAGCCCACAATCCGGAGGTGGGCGCTTGATGAAATAGGTAGGAATTCGGTCAGTCCCTGCACAAGACCCAGCAGGGCCGCTTCAATCCAGTTCACGCTAACGACCCTACGTCATGGTGGGGGTGGTTTCCCCGTAAGCTAGCTGCTATGCAGCAGCGTTACATTGGCAACAGCGGCCTACGCGCCTCCTCCCTCTCCCTTGGCACCATGTCCTGGTCCCGCGAAACGGACGAGCAGGATGCCTCGGAGCTGCTGCGCACCTTCGTGGACGCCGGCGGGACCCTCGTGGACACCGCGGCCTCGTACGCTGACGGCCAGGCGGAAGCCATGCTCGGGTCGATGCTGGGCGACGTCGTCTCCCGCACGGAAGTGGTCATCTCCACTAAAGCCGGGGTGACGCCGTCGGACGGGCGGCAGCGCGTGGACGCATCACGGAACGCCATGCTGTCCGGCCTCGATGCAAGCCTCGCCCGGCTCGGCACCGACTACGTGGACCTCTGGCTCGCCCAGGCGTGGGACCCCAACGTGCCGCTCGAGGAGACGTTGTCCGCCCTTGACTTCGCAGTCCGCAGTGGACGGGCCCGCTATGCGGGAATCGCCAACTACAACGGCTGGCAGACCGCCAAAGCCGCCGCACTCGCCGGGTTTCCCCTCGTGGCCAACCAGTCCGAGTATTCGCTGCTGCGCCGCAGGCCGGAGGCCGAGCTGGTGCCGGCCATCGAAGACGCCGGCCTCGGGCTCATGGCGTGGGCGCCGCTGGGCCGCGGCGTCCTCACCGGCAAGTACCGCGGCCATGTGCCCTCCGATTCCCGGGCAGCCGGCACGCGGCTGGCCACGTACGTGGAGGCCTACCTTGAGCAGCCCTCGTCGCAGGTGGTGGAAGCTGTTGCCATGGCGGCCCGCGGACTCGGGCGGTCTTCCCTCGATGTCGCGCTGAGCTGGCTGCTGTCGCGGCATGGTGTGGCGACGGCCATCGTGGGCGCGCGCACTCCCGTCCAGCTGAAGGAAATCCTGGACGCCCAGCTCACGCCGCTGCCGGCTGAGATTGCCCGCGCCCTCGAGGATGTCTCCAGCACGCAGGTCTAGCCAAGCTACTCCTCGACGATCTCCAGATCCTCGTCGTCCGCTTCTTCGTCCTCGTCTTCGTCTTCTTCGTCATCGAAAACCTGGAGCGGCGTCACTTCGTTGTAGGCCTCATAGAGGGCGTCCTCATAGACTTCGAAGGCATCGGCCACTGCAAAAAATGCCGACTCCACTGAGGGGTCACCATCCCCGCGGCGGGCTGAGGCGGCTGCAAGGTGTTCTTCCAAGGCGGCGGTCAAGGACTGAAGCGCGACACGCGGATCGATGCTCATGCCTTCACGTTAGCGGGAAAAGGACGAAAATGGAGAGCAATGAAGGAACATTTTCTGACCAGCTCAGTCCTGCGGGAACGGGATTATGCACGGCAATACGAGTACCTCGTATTGACCGTTGGCCCTGACGATTCCCTGCCCGAAGCCCGGCGCCGGCTCGTGGAGCACTCCGAGTACGGCAAGTGGGAACTCGAGCGCAGCAGGCTGTATGTGGGCGGCGGCAGGCGCTTCTGGCTTCGCCGCCGCGTCACCCAGGTGCAGCGCACAGTCTAGGCCGCTCCGGCCCGGCGGGCGCGCACCGTGATGGTGTGCGCCCGCATCCCCGCTGTCCGGCTAATGCCCGGTTGAGCCCCGGTCTTCGAGCGGCCCCAGCCAGGCGTTGGCCACGGTGTTGTGCGCCGACTCGTCGTCCGAGGGGTGGAACATCCCGGCCAGGACGTCTCGGTACAGGCGCTCGAGCTCGGATCCCCTGAAGTAGCTGGAGCCGCCGGAGATCCGGATGGCGAGGTCCACCACCGTCCGGGCGGTTTCAGTCGCCCGCAGCTTGACGCCCACGAGCTTGGGAAACCACTGGCTGCCGTGGTCCGCCAAAGTGTCCACGTCCCTGGCCACCAGCGAAAGCTGGGGGTACAGGGCATCCATGGCAAGGGCAGCCTCGGCCACCTTCCAGCGGATATCCGGGTCCTGGGCGAGGCTCCGGCCCCCGTTCTTGAACGATGTCCGGCGCTTGGCGGCTTCCACGGCGAGCACGAGGGCGCGTTCCCCGATGCCGGCGTAGACGGCGGCCAGCAGGGTCTCAAAACACGCGAAGATCGCGAAGATCAGCGGATCCGCGTTGGGCCCCACCGGCAGCTTCCGGAAGATGCGTTCCCGCGGAACATTGGCGCCTTCCAGGACAGTGGTGTTCGACTGGCTGGCGCGCATGCCCAGGGTGTTCCAGTCCTCCAGGGTCCGGTAGCCGGCAGTGTCCCGCCGGATGAAGCCGTGCACCAGCTCGCCTTCACCGTCGCGTGCGGCAGCGTCCTTGCCGAAAATGCCCAGGCGGGTCCACGCCGGGGAAAGGCTCGTGAAGATCTTGGTGCCCTTGAATGAGTAGCTGCCGTCAGGCAGGGGGGTTGCCTCCGTCAGTGAGTCGAAAAGAACGGAGTCGTTTCCGGCCTCTGAGTTGCCGAACGCGAAGATCTCCCCCGCGGCCGCCTCCTGCAGCACGTAGTCCAGGGACGTGTCGCCGCGGTCTGCCAGGACGCGCGCCACCCCTGTCCAGACCAGATGCATGTTGACGGCCAGCGCGGTGGCCGGGGCCGCCGTCGCCAACCGCCGCTGACAGCGGACCGCGGCTTCCAGGCCAAGGCCCGCCCCGCCGTCGGACTCCGGCACGAAAAGCAACAGGTACCCGGCGGCGGAAAGTTCCTCAAGATCCTCGGTGAAAAAGCTGTTTTGCTCGTCGTACTCCGCAGCCCTCCCCCTGAGCCGCTCGAGCAGGCTGTCGGGCAGCAGCTGTTCGGGATCCACGGTGGGCCTCAGTAGTTGGTGAGCAGCGTGTTCAGGACGCGTGCGCCGAACTTCAGAGACTCCGCCGGGACCCGCTCATCCACGCCATGGAACATGCCGGTGAAGTCCAGGTCGTCCGGCAGCTGCAGGGGTGCGAAGCCGTAGCCGGTGATGCCGAGCTTGCTGAGGGCCTTATTGTCGGTTCCCCCGGACAGCGTGTACGGCAGGACCTTCGCGCCGGGGTCCTCCGCGTGCAGGGCATCAATCATGGAGTCCACGAGGTTGCCGGAGAAGGGCACCTCGAGGGAGACATCCTGGTGGACGTAGCTGACGTCCACGCCGCTGCCGGCCAGCTCCCGGACGATCTCCAGGACGTGCTCCTGCTGGCCGGGAAGGGTGCGGCAGTCCACGAGCGCCTCGGCGGATTCGGGAATGACGTTGTGCTTGTAGCCGCCCCTGAGGAGTGTCGGGTTGGAGGTGTTCTGCAGCGTGGCCCCGACGAAGCGGGACACCGTGCCCAGTTCCTTCAGGAGCCGCTCCGGATTGTCGGGGTCGAATTCGACGCCGGTCAGTTCTGTCACGCCGTCGAGGAACTGGCGGGTGGTGTCGGTCAGCTCGATGGGCCACTCGTACTCACCGATCCGGGTCACTGCGGCCGCGAGCCGGGTGATGGCGTTGTCGGTGCTGATCTGGGACCCGTGGCCGGCGCGGCCGTGGGCTACCAGCCGCAGCCAGGAGATGCCTTTCTCTGCGGTCTGGAGCAGGTAGGTGCGCTGGCCGCCGATGGTGGCAGAGAAACCGCCCACCTCGGAGATGGCCTCTGTGGCCCCATCGAAGAGTTCGGGCCGGTGCTTGACCGCGTACTGGGAGCCGTGGACTCCGCCGGCCTCTTCGTCTGCGAAGAAGGCAAAGATGATGTCCCGCTTGGGCTTGCGTCCGGTGCGGGCAAAGTCGCGCAGGACGGACAGGATCATGGCGTCCATGTCCTTCATGTCCACGGCGCCGCGGCCCCAGATCAACCCGTCCTTGAGTTCAGCGCCGAAGGGGTCCACGGACCACTGCTCGCGCAGGGCGGGAACCACGTCGAGGTGGCCATGGACCACCAGGGCGCTTGCCGAGGGGTCCTCCCCTGCCATCCGGGTGACGACGCTGGCCCGGCCTGGCCCAGACTCGAATATCTCGGCGTCCAGCCCCACCTCACTGATCAGGCCTGCTGTGTATTCGGCCGCCGCACGTTCTCCGGGACCCGAGCCGTCACCGTAGTTGGATGAATCGATGCGGATGAGCTCCTGGCAGATGGTGACGACTTCATCCTCTGGCCGAACGTGAGACATTGATCACTCCTTGATGCAGGGAAAACGCGGAATCATGCGGGTTTAGGTGGCTTTTGGCTGCCTGAACGTCCAGGTTCAGCCTACCCAGTCGACTCGATTCCATGTTTGCCGAAAGTTCGTGTTAGAGTTTTTCTCGCTGCTTCGGAGAGCGACGAACTGCTGAAAGGCGGAGAGAGACCTTCGAAATACCACCTGCGCGGGTGGCGGAATGGCAGACGCGCTAGCTTGAGGTGCTAGTCCTCGAAAGGGGGTGGGGGTTCAAGTCCCCCTCCGCGCACAAAGGGAGAACCCCGGGAATCCACTGGATTCCCGGGGTTTTGTCGTTTCTGCAGCCACGCTTCTGCGGCGCAGCGTCGGGGACCAGCCAGCCGTCTGTCGGAATGTGGCCCTGCGCGGGCATCTCCGGACTGTTATGGATCTGGAGCGGGCTGGCGGAGGAAAAGAAAGAACGCTTCCGTTACGTATTGCGTCCTGCATGCTCGGGGTGAACGAACGGGAATCGAACAAGCCCGGAAGTCTCTACAACACCATGGTCCTGCTGGGTCCTGACGGCATGCTCTGGAAGCATCGCAAGTTGATGCCCACGATGCATGAACGCCTCTTCCAATGGAATTGGTCACGGACAGGACCTGAAGGTCACCGAGACCTCCGTGGGCAAGGTTGGCGGCCTCATTGCTGGGAGAACCGCATGCCTCTCGCCCGGTACGCTCTGTATCGCCAAGGCGTGCAGATTTGGGCAGCCCCTACTGCCGATGACTCTGAGGGCTGGATTTCCACGATGGGCCTCATCGCTATCGAGTCCGGCGCCTTTGTGGTCTCGGTGCCGCCATACATCCCCCGCTCGGCGTTTCCCGATGACTTCCCCGTTCAGTTGCCAGGTGACGCTCAGGTGTTCGGGCGAGGTGGAGTTGCAATCTTCGAGCCACTTGACGGCCGTGCCATAGCAGGCCCGCTTTAGGACCAGGAAGGGATCGTCGCCGCGGATATTGACTTGGGCCGCACGCTCACGGCGAAGTGATACTTCGACGTGGTGGGTCATTACGGCCGTGAAGATGTCCTCTACCCGCATGCCCCGACCCTGCACCCCTGAAGCGGCAGCGGCCGCCGTTGACGGCGGAACTCGGCACCCCATAGGCTTCGGCCAGAGGTGCCGGGATGAGGTGCCCTAAAACAGGATTCGGGGGGAATCACCATGTTTGGTAAATCAACGCGCGTGGCAACGGCAGGATTGGGAGCAGCGGCGCTCCTGGTGGCGGCCGGTGCATTACCGGCCAACGCGGCCAGCACCGAAGGCAGGCAAACATTCACGTACGACAACTGCTTCATAGATGACGAGATGGGCCTGGTGTCCTGCTTCGAAGGCAGCCAGCGGAGCATCGAAGTTCGGACGCCGTCTGGCGTGGTCATCATCCAGGGCGAGAGCGAGTTCTCCGACACGACAACCCACCGCGGTGAGACCACCACGTCGACGGGGGCCCACAAGTTCGTCAGTGTCTTTGCCTCATATATAGACGGACTCTTCTTCGAGGCGAACGTCATCAAACTTGATGGGACAAGCACCACAACTTTCTCTGATGGAACCACGTGCATCTTCGAGACGGACTTCGTCTCCGGAACCGAAGATCTCAGGTATGACCACGGCACGTTGACCTGCACAGCGCCCTGATTGCCGCAGAGGGCCTGGGCAAGGTCTTGCACCAGGCTCAGGCCCTCGAACCTTACTCCCGCGGGGATCAGTGGCCGGACAGCTTCGCCGAGGCCCCCCGAACAGCAGACATCGCCTCCACGGCCGCCCTGTCCCGCGGCTGGAACTATACCCGCTACGTCGCCCGGATGGCGCAGGACCTGCGCACCAAGCACACAGAGCCGGCCGGAGCGTAACGAAACCGGCGGTCAGCTTCACGCTGGGCGCTGTACCGCACAATGGTGACGGGCAGGCCACGGTGGCCGTCCCGCCGGAAGTGCATCAGATGAACAACCAGCACTTCCGGACTACATCTATGGGGAAATCATGAGCAATCAATACCACCTAGCCGACGGCTCGCCACGCTACGGGCACCGGACCGAGGCATCACCTGCCGGCATTGCATCGCCGGCTACCGTCCGCGTCGAAGAAGCCGCAGAAGGCGCCGCTCGCCTGGGTCTGGACGACATGGCCGCCGCCATCGACCGCCGCCTGGGCAGTGCCTGGGCCGACACCCAGGCCCCGGCCCTGGCCGCCCTGCGGCAGGACAACCCGGAGGAGCTGGCGGCCGCCCGCGAGCTCGTCAAGCTTCACCTGGGCTCCCAGCGGCAGTGGCGGCTGAAGGCCCAGGCAGTCCGGGATCAGCAGCTGGCCGGCCTGGTAGCCCGGCGCAAGGCATCCGGCAGCGCCCGAGAAATCCTGGCCCTGCGCCTCGGGCTCCTGCTGGTACTGATCGCCCCACCGGCGTACATCGTGGCCACCGACCAGGAGAACTACGCGAAGCTCCTGATCGTCGGGATCATCTGCCTCGTGGCGGCCCTGGCCGGCGGGCATTTCCTGACGATCCGCGCCCGCGTCCCGGTGATGCCGGTCATCCGCGGGCCCTGGCTGAACGAACTGCGAGAGGACATTGTCAACGCGACCCTGGTGGCCATCCTGCAGAACAAGGGCGTCGCTCTGGACGCCCGGACTGTTGCGGCAGGCCGGTGCGGCTGGGAAAGCATCCAGGCAGCATCAAAGGCTGTGGCGGCACTCCACGGATAGCCGGTCCCAGAACATGAAGAAGCCCCGGCACGTTTTCATCGTGCCGGGGCTTCTCGTTGCCACTCAGGCGGTGCGCTGTTTCCGGCGCCTCCGGAACTGTTTGATGATGAGGATCACGCCCAGTGGGATGGTGAATACCAGCGTGAACAGAGCACCGATACCGCCGACGGAGACGCCGTCGCTTTCGTAGCCCACCACGACTGCCTTTCCAGGATTCGAATCGCTGTAGATCACGGTGACGTCGTCCCCGACCCTGGGGTGCTGCTCGTGATCCACATTTGCAAAGGTGCGGCGGATGACGCCGTCAGCCGACATATATTCCACCGTGATGTCCCGGTTCGACGCCTTCCGGACGTCGTCGAAGTCAACGATGGTGCCGGTGACCTGGGTCCCCGTGCGCGCGAGATCCTCATCCGAGTCGGTCATCGAGGATCCGATCCCGATCATCACGGGTCCGGTCAGGAGCAACAGCGCGACGAACGCGAAGCCTCCAAGGCTGGTCCAGAAGGTCTGAAATTTTCGGGGTACGGCGGTATCCGGGGAAGTCACGACGTCCATTCTTCCTGACCACGGGTGAGAGACCGGCCAGCGGGCCGGCCTCCCCCGGCTGTCACTCCGTTCAGAGCGGGCCATAGCTTGCGTTACCGTAGGATGCGCGCCAAGAGGCGAGGTCGTCTTCTACAGCCCTGCGGAGATCAGGGGTCGCACGGATGCGTTGCCGGAAGGACTGCCGCGCCCGGCCCATCACCACCGATGGGACCAGGATGCAGGCCACCAGGAGCGCCACTGTGAACAGGTAAATGCAGATCACGCCCGCGAGACTAGCGGCGCCCCGGGCACTGATTCCTGGCAAGGCCGGGGCCAATATCCCGCCCAGGATCGCGGCCAGCGCTGAAACCATCATGATGCCGCCACGGACCGAGGCGGGGAAGGGAACTGGTGTTGTCATCAGCAGGCCGGTACGCCCGAATCCACTGGCCCGTCCGTGGGGCGGATCCACAGGTCGTTGATCACCTTGTACCAGACGTTGCTGGTGGTCCCGGTGGGGCGGCCGGTCGCTCCGTCGTAGATGGTGTATGAGGCGCCGGTGGTCACGCACTGGACCTGCACCCTCGTGCCCTGCGCCACGAACGTTCCGCCGCCCGCGGCACAGTTAGCCGCCGTGTCCGGGGCGGAGGTGCTGTTCGTCGGCCATTCGCAGGTACCGGGACTCGCTGTGCCGTTGTCCACCACGAGATACTTCGCCGGGGCTGTCCTGCCGCTTGCCGAAACGGCTGTCCGCTGGCCCAGGTCATCCACCACCGTCACGGTGATGGAGATGGTCTGGTCGTACCCGTTGCCGGTGGTGACGGATCCTCCGCCGGCTCCCAGCGTGCCCGACTTCCCGTCCGATGACTGGTACTCGAGTGCCACCACGGGACGTCCGTTGTTGACGACAGCGCCGACGTCGAACCTCACTGTCGTGGTGACTGTCACCGGGTTGACGCTCGTGGCATGCGGTTTGCCGTAGGGTGCCACGGGGTTGGAATTGGTGACCGGCCCTTCATAGGTGGCACCATCCATGCTGTTCACGGCCCGCACCCCGATGGTGTAGTTGCCGTTGTTGGGCACGCCGGTCCGGATAACCTTGTCGGCCGGCACCGCCGTGAAGCCGCCTCCATTGACCTGGTACTGGTAGCTGGGGGTCGCCCCGTTGCCAGCGGCCTCACCAAAGGAAAGCTGCACCGCGTTGTCGAGCGGATCAGCGCGGACGCCGGGGACAGCTCCAGGGGTGCCGAAGGCACGGCGGGGGTCCGACGGCGGACTTGCCGCTGAAGTGCCGGCCTTGTTTTTGGCCACCACGGTGAAGGTGTAGTCCGTCGCGGAGTTGCCGACGGTCACGGGCACGCTCAGCTGGCTGCCGGAGACCGTGGTGCTCGCCACCGTGGATCCTCCCTGCATGGCGTTGACGGTGTACGTGTCAATCGAAGCACCGTTGTTCGCTGCCGCAGCCCACGACACCAGCATGATCGAATCCGCCCCGCCGGAGGTGGAACGCGTGGTGGCGGGTTTGCCGGGAGCCCCCGGGATGCCGGCAGGGATCATGCTGGCCGAATATGCGCTCCATTCTGAGGGGTCAGGCGCCTTGTTGGAGGCCTGGATCCGCACCTGGTAGGGGGTGCCGTTCTGCAGTCCCGTCCACCGGTAGGAAGTTCCCGTAACCCGGCTTGCCCGTGCGTTACCTCCCGGGGGTGCCGGTGAGATCTCCAGGTTGTAGCTCTCCACCGGCGAGCCCGGGCTCCTCGGCGCTACCCAGTTAACTGTGAGCGACTTGTCTCCGAAAACCAGCGTGGGTGCCGCCGGGGTGTCCGGTTTTGCATCCGGGCGTGCAGGTGCGGAAGCAGGTGATGGTGCCGAATCGCCCACCTCGTTGGTGGCAACCACGGTGAAGGTGTATTCCACGTTGTTGGTCAGGCCCGTCAGAGTGCAGGTGGTGGCGGGGCACTGCTGCGAGAATCCTCCGCTGCCGCTGACCTTGTAACCGGTGATCGCTGCTCCGTTGTTGGCGGGAGGGGACCAGTTGAGGACCACGGTGCGGTCGCGTACCTCTCCGACGGTCGGCGTGGACGGCGCATCCGGTTTGTCCTTGACCGTGAGCCGGATCCGGCCGTCGATTTCGCGCTCGGCGTCCTGGGTCTTGTCCTGGACCCGGTAGCGGACCACCATGGTGCCCACGAAATCCCCGGCGGGGGACACCGTGACCGTGTCACCTTCCACTGCCGCGGTGCCCGTCCCGGTTTCGACGGCGGCGCTGAGGACTTTCAGCGGTGTTTCCGGGAACGGGTTGACGTCATTGTCCAGCACCTGCACCCGCTGGGACTGGCCGGCGCGGGCGCTGGCGATGACGTCGTCGTTCGCTGCCGCCAGCGGACGGTTCGACGCGACCACGCGGACGTCCACGGCCCCCTTAACCGGTGCGCTGCGCCCGTCCGTGACGGTGACGGGCACGGTAATCCTGCTTCCCTTGGCCGCGCCGTCGACGGTGGCTTTGAAGACGCTGCCGTCCAGGGCGGCCCTGATCCCGGCGGGGATTTTTCCCTGCAGGGCAAAGGTGAGCCTGTCCTGGTCTGCTTCGTCCACGTCCGAAGCCACCTGGCGCAGGTCCAGCGTGGCTTCCTCGCCCACCGCAGCGTCGAGGCTGCCCGACGGGAACGTTGGAGGATGGTTCCGGGCAGGGTCGGGCAGGACGGTGATGCCGATCGTCAGTACCGCCTTACGCCCGTCGGGGTCGTCCGCGCTTGCGCCGTCCGTCACTTCCAGGGAAACTGCCGCCGGACCGGAGTAGTCGTCGGCAGACGTGAACACAATGGTGGCCGCATCCTTCACCAGCGGCGCTCCGTTGGAAGCTACCGCCTGGACCTTGGAATCCTGGGTGATCCGGGGGCTCTTGCCGGGACGGACCACCACGAGGTCCTGCAGGTTCATAGTGAGTTGCTGGCCGCTGACAACTTCCAGCGGCGCCGTGCTTTTCAGCGCGGGTGCCTGCCCGTCCAGGCCTGGTACCAGGATGAAGGCCGTTGAGCTGAGCTTGTCCATGTCCGTTACGGTGTACGCGACGATCTGGGGCTGGCTTTCCAGCCGCACGGTGACCTTTCCGGGAGCAGAGACGCTGGCGGTGGGTGCTGCCTGCGGGAAGGTGATCTTCAGCTCGGCGGCCACTCCGTCCGGGTCTTCGTCGTTTTTCAGCACGGGAACTTCGACCACCGTCTTACCCAGAGTTTCGGCAAAGGTCACGCGGTCGTCCCGGGCGATGGGGGCCAGGGTGGCGGCATCGCTGCGTACGTGGACTTTCAGGGTTCCGACGGCGGTGCCACCGCGGCGGTCGCTGATTTCGTAGCGGACAATCGCCGTGGCGGTTGGTCCGGAAGGCGTTGGCGCGGTGAGCTGCACCCGCCCGTCGATGACAGAGGCCTTCAACTCCGGTGCAGCTTCCAGCCGGTTGGCGGCGAGGGTGACATTGTCGCCGTCGGGATCGGAATCATTGGCCAGCACGTCCACTGACACGTGGCGGCCGGGGAGGACCGTGATGCTGTCCTCAACAGCCACAGGGCTCTGGTTGGACCCAGGGGCGGGTGCAACACCCACGCTCACCCGCGCTGTGGACCGCGCTCCGAAACGGTCCTCCACCACGTAAGAGAACGTGTCCTGTCCGGACGCGTTCGCCGGAGCCGTGTACTCCACATAGTGGGCTCCCACCACCGCAGTTCCCTTGCGGGGTGCCTGCTCCAGCCCCACCAGGGTGACGGAGTCGCCGTCGGGATCGATGCCGTCCAGGGGAATGACGATTCTCGTCGTGTTGCCGGCGACGACCCTGCCGGTGACGTGCTGCGGAAGCGGCCTCGAGTTCGCGCCCGCTGCCCGGATGTGGATGGTCACCTGCGCGGAGTCTTCCTGGCCGTCAGGGCCGGACACAGCGTAGATTGCGTGCACGGTTCCGCCGGCGTTCCCCGCCTTGAACCGCAGCACGTCCCCGGAGACGGCCAGGAAGCCCTGGGCGGAGTCGATTCCCTGCACCAGGACCGGCTTGAGCTTCAGCTTGGCGCCGTTGGGGTGGGAGTCGTTGGCGAGGACGGCGATGGTGGCCACATCGTTGGCGCGGACGGTGATTTCATCCGGGGCTGCGACGGGCGGGACCAGTTTGGCGGGCGCCGGAATGGGCAGGATGGTCACCTCGCCCGTTGAGCTGGCCACGCCGTTGGACACGGTGTAGGTCAGGCTGGTGGGCGCCGTCAGCCCGCGGACATCCGTGATGCGCAGGATCTGATGATTCACCACAGCGACGGCCACCGCTGAGTTCCGGGGAAGACCAACGGACTGGATGACGAGGACGCCTCCGGCCGGATCCGAGTCGTTGGCGAGCGCGTCCACGAGCACTTCGCCGCCGGCGGGAAGCAGCGCGACATCAGCGACGGCCACCGGTCCCCCGCTTCCGGCGGCGGCGGCTTTGACGTCCATCCGCACCAGCCCCTCGGAGCTGTGCGGCCCGTTGGTCACCAGATACGTGGCGTAATACGTGCCGGGATTGGCTGCACGGAAGGTGAACGTCCCGGTCCGGTAGTCGGGGGTGATCTCCTGCCCCGGGGGGCCTGCCACGCGTGTGAGCCGCAGCCCTTCCCCGGTGGGGTCGCTGTCGTTCTTCAGGGGAGAAACCAGGATGTCCTGGCCGGCGGTTCCCGCAACGTGGTCCGCGTTGGCTTTCGGCGGAAGGTCGCCCTTGGCCCGTACTTCCACCACCACGGTGCCCTCGACCTGGTCCCGTCCGTCAGAGACGATGATCGCTACGTCTTTTTTCCCAAGGGCGGATCCCACATCCTGGAACGTCAACAGGCCGTCCGCCCGGGTCCGCACCTGGTCGCCTTCCCGGGTAGAGCGGGCGCCCAGCAGCAGCAGGTCGTCGCCGTCGGGATCTCTCCAGTCCGTGAGGACGTTCTGGGAGATGCTCTTGCCCTGTTCCAGGATGATCGTGGGCACGCGCCTTTGTTTCGGCGGCTCGTTGCTGGCAGCATCCTTCACCGTCAGGCTGACCGTGGCTCCGGCCGTGCCGCCGCGGCCGTCACTGGCCTGGTACTGGAACCGCGACGTTCCGGTCGCATCTGCCGGCACTTTCACCTGCAGGCCGGTGCCGTTGTAGACCGACTGCACGGTTCCGGCGGCGGGGTTGTCGCCCTGGAGCTGGACGGTGAGGACGTCACCGTCCGGGTCCGAGTCGTTATCCAGGATGGGCAGGACGGTGGTCCTGCCGGGGCGCACGCCGAACTGGTCATCTACCGCCGAGGGCGGACGGTTCTCCTTCGTGCGGTCCGGGAGGGTGTCCACCGGGTTGTCATCGGCAGCTGGGTCGTCCTGGTCCTCGGTCTTGTCCGGCGGAGGAATGATCTCATCCCAGTTGGCTACGAGCCTCATGTTCTCGGTGACCAGCCAGACGTTGCCGGACGTGACGTCATTGAGGACCACGATGTCGCGGTTCACGCGGAAGACCAGCTGGGACCGGGCGCTTACGCCGGGAATGTCGGCGCGGCTGTTGTCTGCGGGGTTTGTGCATTCGCGCAGGTACTTGCCTTGCCCTGACCATGCGGCATAAACGCAGCCGTTGACGTGGACCGGAGTGGCGGGGGTTCCGGTCGTTCCAGCGTCTACAACCGTCGCGGCGGAGCCGTCCAGTGGCTGCCTGATGAGGCCCTTCTCGGTGGCGGCGGCGACAAAGTCTGAGGCGGGGCCGCTTTGCTGCAGCTGCGCCCCTGCCGCGTCCGGCACCTGCGTCACCCGGCCTCCGGGAAGATGAAGGGATCCGCCTTCGGCGTCGAACACGACCGGCTTGTCCCCGACGGCGGCCACCTGGAGGTTTTCTTTGTTGCGGATCTGTGCGTACTGGACGCTGTCGCGGGAGTCCACTCCCCCGGTCGCATCCACACGCAGGGTGGTCACCTCCCCGCGTGCCGGATCCGCTGCGTGCACGACGTCGTCAACTCCTACCGTTGCGACGATCCCCTGGGCGTCGCTGACGGCGGGTTCCTGTGAAGCGAAGTCGATGGAGCCGAGCATGCTGCTCTCGGTCACCCAGAGACTGCCCGACGCCGGATCAGCCACGGCGACGGCCTTTTCCCCGAAAGCCGGGACGGCGGCTCCCGGCAACTGCTGGGGAGGTTCAAGGGTGACGGTGGAGACCCTGACCCTGCCCAGGGATGCATTGCCGCGGTCCGCGACGAGCACACTGCTGCTGTGCTGGAGGATGTCGAAGTCAGAACTGGCGGCCATGAGGCCACCGTCCAGAGTTTTCGACTGGAAGTTCAGGTGGCCTACCAGGTTCAGCTCGGAATTGGTTACCCACACGCCGCCGTCGTTGAGGTCGACGTGCGTTTCCTTAAACCCTGGGTGGATAGCCGCTGCCGCAACCAGCAGTCCTACTGCCGAAAACGTGGTTGCCGACGCCAGCGCCCGTTGTTTTGCATGCGTCCATAAACGAAGCGGCATCCGTCCCCCAGTTTCGCGATTAGCCCGAAGCTAATATACGCGGGCTGGCGGGCAGTCCAGACCAACGTTGGAGTGACCGCGGGCTTTGCTTCCGGAATTCAGCCGGCCTGGATAATCAGCTCAACCGGCACTGAGCGGCGGATCGCGTCGTCGACGGGTGAGTGTTCGTCCGCCCAGCGAACCATGTCCTCAAGAACCGCCGCGTCGGTATCGTCCGCGGCAAGGTGGACGGCCGTCCGCAGGCGCAGGGGGCCCGCGGGAACGCCGTCCGTGAGGGCAAGGAGGCCGCGCTCATCGGACTCGCTGTCGACTTCGACCACGAGGCGTGAAAGTGCTATTCCCTGCTCTGCAGCCCGCATGGCGATGAGCGAGGCGAGGCAGGAAGCGGCTGCCGAGCGCAGCAACCAGCCGGGAGTAGGACCAGCACCCTTGCCGCCGACCCCGGCGCCCATATCGGTGACCAGGGACCAGCCGTGTGGCCCTTCCACCCGTACGGACAGTCCGTCTCCCAACACCGCGGTGGCCCTCGAATCGCGGGAGCGAGCCTTGTCCGGCTGCTCGGTAAGGTATTCCCGCGACGTCGTGATGGCTCGGGCGATCTCTGACTGCGCCATGGTGGCTCCCGCTTTCCGGTGTGCTCCTTGCAGGGCGCCAACACTACCGCTCGTCACCGGCACTGGAAAGAAGGCAACCGCGGTGACTGGCCGCGGCGGTGAACGGATAATAATCCGCAGGGGGCGGCCATCGTGTGAAAGGCGGCGGGAGCAAATGAACCTCTCTGACATCAGCGGGCTTTTCCCCGGGCTCAAAGACACCATCTACCTCAACACCGCCACCACCTGCGTCGGCTGCACCCCTGCCAGGGAAGCGTATGAGCGGGCAGCCGAACGCTGGTCGACGGGGCGCTTCGACTGGATGGAAGCAGAGCAGGCGGGCGAGGAGGCCCGCCGCATGTTCGCAGAGATCATCGGGGCCAATGCGGCGGACATTGCCATCGTCCCCGCCGTCAGCACCGCCGCAGGGATCGTGGCCGCCAACCTGCCGCCCGCCAAAAGGGGCGAGAACATCGTGGTGGCAGAAAACGAATTCGCGTCCAACTACTACCCCTGGCTCCTGCTCAGGGAACGGGGTTACGACGTGCGCACTGTCGCTGCGGAAGAGGATATCGTGCCGGCTGAGGCCCTCGCCAGGGCAGCCGACGGCGGAACGCGCCTGATCGCGGTAAGCGCGGTTCACCCCGTCACCGGGTTCCGTGCCGACCTGGCCTCGATCAGCCGTATTGCAGCCGGCTCAGGCGCCTGGTTCTTTGTTGACGCCTGCCAGGCGGCCGGCGCGGTCCCCCTTGACGTAGTGCGCGACAGCGTGGACTTCCTGGCCACCGCCAGCCATAAATTCCTGCTCGGGTCGCGGGGCATGGGCTACCTCTACGTCCGGCCCGGGCTCATCGATCGCCTCCAACCGGTCCTGGCAGGGTGGAAGGCTGCCCGCGAGCCGTTCGAGAGCTTCCTGGGCCCGGCCATGGAACTGTCCTCTACCGCGTCAAAGCTGGATGCGTCCCTGGCGTGGTTTCCGGCCCTCGCTGACCGGGCCGCGCTCGCTGTCATCCACGGATTGGGCATCGGCGCGATCCTCGAGCGCAACGCACAACTTGCCCGCCATCTGCAGAGCGCACTTGAGGCCGAGGGCGTCAGCTACCGGTTCTTCCCTGAGAAGCACCGCTCCACCATCATCTCGGTTCCGGTCAGCGATGCGGATGCCGTCATGGCCCGGTTGCGGCGGGCGAACGTGGTGGTGTCCGTCCGTGCTGGCCGGATCCGGCTGGCACCACATTTTTACAACCGCGAGGAAGAACTGCTCCGGGCCGCGGAACTCATCGCGGGCCGGTGAGCGGAGTGCGGATTCCCGTCAGGTGCCGGTTGCGGGTTTCGATAAGCCCTTGGAGATAGCGCGCCAGGAAGAGTTTCTCCGCCACTCGTCCCAGGATTCCGAACGGCGCGGCAAAATCAATGCGGTCCACCATCACGGTTCCGGCCGGTTCCTCGCTGAACTCGTGGACGTGCCTGAAGCGAAGGAACGGCCCCCGGACCTGCTCATCAACGAAGTAGTGCGGTGCCTGCATCTCGGTAATCCGGCTGGTCATGCTTATCGGCAGCCCGAAGTGCCAGGCGCGCCAGGTCACCTCCTCGCCCAAAGAGATGAGCCCGGAGGTGACGCCTGCAACGGCTTTCTCCCGGGAACGGGCCATCGAGTCCCTGTGCGCGTCGATGCTCCGGGACAGGTCAAACAGCTCCGTCACGCCCAGGGTTGTCCGTGAGGTGCATTCGAAGGTGACGGCCATGGTCCGAGTATGCCAGCGGATCAACCGAAGGCACTGATAGGCGTACGCTATCAGTGCCCCGGAGACCAGACCCCCTGAAGCCTTGCAGGACCGTGCCCGGGGCGACGAGGAACCGTACCGGTAAAGGAGCCAGCGTGGACACGCGGAAGCTGAAGTATTTTCTGGCCGTGGTGGACCACGACGGATTCAACCGCGCCGCGGAACACCTCCTTATTGCACAGCCGTCCCTGTCCCAGACCATTGCCAGCCTGGAGAAGGACCTGGGCGTGCCCCTGTTCCACCGCATCGGCCGGCGGGCCGTCCTCAGCGAAGCGGGGAAGGAACTCGTGGGCCCGGCCCGCCTGGTCATGCGGGACCTGGACGCCGCCCAGTCCGCAGTGCAGGCACTGCGCGGCGTCCGGAGCGGCCGGCTGGACATCACCACCATGCCCTCCCCCGGCATCGAACCTCTCACCTCGATGATTGCCGCCTACACCGGTTTGCATCCGGAGGTCCGCCTCAACGTCAGCGCGGCCTTCACGCCTGAGGAGGTCATTGAATCCGTGCGCACGGGCAGCACCGAGATCGGCCTGGCTGGATCATCCAGCCCCATCCGGGTTCCGGGGGTCAACGTCCTGGATCTTGAACGCCAGCCGCTGATCCTCATCATCAACCCGCGGGCGGACACGTTCCCTGCGGGTGCCACCCTCCAGCGTGAGGATCTGGGCGGCCACCGGCTGATCGCCAGCCAGCGCGGATCCCTGATGCGCTGGCTCGTGGATGATGCCCTGGCCCACGGCGTCGAAGTCGAAATCGTCGTCGAAGTCGCGCACCGGACTTCCATCCTGCCCCTGGTGCTGGCTGGGGTCGGGCATGCGGTCATGCCTTCCTCCTGGGCTCCGACCGCCCACAAGGCCGGACTCCGCACGGCGCAGATCGAACCGGTCTCCCACCTGGATGTGGCCATCCTGAGCAGGAAGGAGGGCCTGACACCGGCTGCGAGCGCGTTCCTGAAGGTTGCGGAACGGCATGCCTCGCAGGAGGCGGGCATTGCCTGACCGCGTTCGCCCACGCCTCTCATAGGCTGAGCCTATTTACCGGATTGAATCTTGGTCTTGGACGCATGAACCGGCTGTGGCCTCTACTTGAAGAGGAAGAAAACAGTGTGATCGCGATAACAGGAACGCACTGCCAGAACACTCAACGAGGAGACAGTCACATGACCGCCACCCAGAAATTCAGCATCGCATCCATCCCCGCAGACGGCGTGGGCAAGGAAGTCGTCGCAGCAGGCCGCCGCGTCCTGGACGCGCTCGCCGAGAACTCCAACGGCAAGTTCGCCTTCGACTGGACCGAGTTCCCCTGGGGCTGCGGATACTACGAGAAGACCGGCCAGATGATGGACCCCAAGGGACTGGACGCCCTCAAGGACTTTGACGCCATCTACTTCGGCGCCGTCGGCTGGGAGAACGTGCCGGACCACGTGAGCCTGTGGGGCTTGCGCCTGAACATCACGCAGAACTTCGACCAGTGGGCCAACATCCGCCCGGTCAAGTTCCTGCCCGGCGTACAGTCTCCGCTCCGCAAGGCAGACAACACCGAGCTCGACTGGATCGTGGTCCGCGAAAACAGCGAAGGCGAGTACGCGGGCCTGGGCGGCCGCAACCTCAGCGGCCGCGGCCCGGGCAACGAGGTGGCCCTGCAGACGGCGCTGTTCACCGAAAAGGGCTGCGAGCGCATCATGCGGTTCGCCTTCGACCTCGCCCGCACCCGCACCGTCAAGAAGGTCTCCTCGGTCACGAAGTCCAACGCCCAGCAGTACGGCATGGTCCTCTGGGACGAAGTCTTCAACCGCGTCGCCCTGGACTACCCGGACGTCCAGACCGAAAGTGTCCTGGTGGACGCCATGAGCGCCAAGTTCATCCTCAAGCCCGAGGAGCTCTCCGTGGTGGTGGCCTCCAACCTGAACGCCGACATCCTCTCCGACCTCGGCTCCGCCCTGGCCGGCAGCCTCGGCCTGGCCGCCAGCGCCAACCTGAACCCGGAGCGCCGCTTCCCGTCCATGTTCGAACCGGTGCACGGCTCCGCCCCGGACATCGCCGGCAAGGGCATCAGCAACCCGATCGGTGCCATCGCCAGCGCAGCCCTCATGCTGGACCACTTCGGCCTGCACGAGGAAGCCCGCCGCGTCGAGGCCGCGATCGAAGCAGCCACCGGCTCCGGCCACCTGACCCGCGACGTCGGAGGCGACTCCAACACCGAAGACGTCACCGGGGCGATTATCGAGGCACTCACCCTCGCGCCTGCCGCCGTCTAGTTCCAACTTTTCCGCGGAGGCCCCTTCCTAAGCGGCGTCCCCAAGGCCCCGACGCGAGCTTGCGAGCGTTGGGAAGGGACCTCCGCGGGCGGCCTGACCGCCGCCGTCGAACATCCACCCATCAGACTTGATCCAAAGAAATTCCACAATGAGGTAGGAATCATGGAACACATCACCACCGGCCACGCGGCGCCGGCACCCAAGACGCGCTGGTACCGGCAACTGTACTTCTGGGTCCTGACGGCCATCGTTGTCGGCATCCTCGTTGGCTGGCTGACCCCGAGTGTGGGCATCGCCATGGAGCCCATCGGCACCACCTTCGTCGATGCGATGAAGATGCTAATCGGCCCCATCGTCTTCCTCACCATCGTCGGCGGGATCGCCAGCGTCGCCGACCTGAAAAAGGTGGGGATGACGGGCCTGAAGGCCCTCACCTACTTCCAGATCGGCACCATCTGCGCCATGGTCTTCGGCCTGGTGGCCATCAACCTGTTCCGCCTCGGCGACGGGGTCAACGCCGATGCCAGCAAGATCGAGACCTCCGAATCCGCTGCCAAGCTGATTGACGCCGGCCAGCACCAGGAATGGTGGGAATTCCTGACCCACATCATCCCGGAAAGCATGGTGGCACCTTTCGTTGAGGGCAACATCCTGCAGATCATCTTCATCGCCGTGGTCTTCGGCATCGCCCTGAACGCCATGGGCAAGGTCGGCGCCCCCGTGCTCGAGGGCGTGCAGCGCCTCACCGGGGTGATGTTCAAGATCCTGAGCTTCATCATGAAAGCCGCCCCGGTGGGTGCCTTCGGCGCCATGGCCTACGCCGTGGGCAAGTTCGGTGTCTCCTCGCTGACCAGCATGGGCGGACTGATCGCCCTGTTCTACATCACCTCGATCCTGTTCGTCGTCGTGGTCCTCGGTTCGATCATGGCCTTCCTGAAGCTGAACATCTTCAAGATGATCCGCCACCTCAAAGAGGAATACATGCTCATCCTGGGCACCTCCACCGCGGAACCGGCGCTGCCGGGCCTGATGCGCAAGCTCGAGCACGCCGGCGTCAAGAAGGAAACCGTGGGCCTGGTCGTCCCCACGGGGTACAGCTTCAACCTCGACGGCGCCGCCATCTACCTCTCCCTCGCCGCCCTCTACATCGCCCAGGCCACCAACACCGACCTGAGCATCGGCCAGCAGCTGGGCCTGCTCGCCGTCATGCTCCTGACCTCCAAGGGCGCAGCAGGCGTCGCCGGCGGCGGCTTCATCGCCCTCACCGCCACGCTCACCACACTGGGCACCATCCCGGCCGCCGGCATCATGCTGATCTTCGGCATCGACAAGTTCATGTCCGAATGCCGCGCCATCGTCAACTTCACCGGCAACGCCGTGGCCACGCTGTTCATCGCCTGGTGGGACCGCACCCTCGACGCCGACCGCGTCCGCCGGGTCTTCAACGGCGAAACCGTCGAACCGATGCCCACCGAGGACCCGGTCCACCTGGACGAAGTCACCGACATCGACGACGACCTCACCGAATACGGCCACCACGGCCCCAAGCACCCCGCCGCGGAAGAGGACCCAGGGCAGGACCCGGCACCCCGGCACGCCGCCGACGCCATACCCTCCACGCCTTCTGACCGCCGCCCCGCCTACTCGGAATCCGTCTGACATGAACAACACCACCGCCCCGAAAACCGTGCGGACCCTGATCGCGCCCGACAAGTTCAAAGGCAGCCTCACCGCCGCTGAAGTTGCCAACGCCCTGGCCGCCGGGCTTCGTTCAGCACCCGACTTGTCCGGGGGTGCCGGAGCGGTGCACTGCGAGCTCCTTCCCCTCGCGGACGGAGGTGACGGCAGCGTCGACGCCGCCGTCGCCTCCGGCTTCACCCGCCACACCGTCACCGTCACCGGCCCCTCAGGCCGGCCGGTCCAGGCGGGCATAGCGTTCGACGGCGTGACGGCAGTTGTGGAGGTAGCGAACACCTGCGGGCTGGCACTTCTCCCGCAAGGCCGGCTGGAACCGCTGGATGCATCGAGCTGTGGATTCGGCGAAGCGGTTCTGTTCGCGCTCAGCCTGACCCCGGCCAAGGTAGTCCTGGCCCTCGGCGGCAGTTCCAGCACGGACGGCGGAATGGGCATGCTCGGCGCACTGGGTTACCGCTTCCTGGACGCGGCGGGCGGAGAGCTCTCCGGCAGCGGGCGGGACCTCGCAAAGATCCGCTCGGTCCGGCATTCGCCCCTTCCGGAACTCGCCGGCGTCGAGCTCGTGGCCGCCAGCGATGTCCGCAACCCCCTGACCGGACCGGATGGTGCCGCCGCGGTGTTCGGTCCCCAAAAGGGCGCAGGTCCCTGGGAAGCCGCGGACCTGGACAGCGGCCTGAAGAACCTGATCGCCATGATGGAGGACTCCGGAGTGGCCAATGCCAGGGGCTTTGCGCGACACGAGGGAGCGGGCAGCGCGGGCGGCATCGGCTACGCCTGCCTGCTGCTCGGAGCGAAACAGGTCTCCGGCGCCGACTACTTCCTGGACCTGCTGGACTTCGATCACCGCAAGGACAGCTGCGACGTCGTCATCACCGGCGAAGGCAGCATCGATGAACAGACCCTGGCCGGCAAACTTCCGGCGGCCGTCGCCAGGAGGTCCGCTGGCCGGCCGATTATCGCGGTGGCCGGGAGGTCCCTGCTCCCCAGGGAACGCTGGTCCGAGATGGACCTGGCCCGGATCTATGCCCTGGCAGATTACACGGACCGGGACTCGTCCAGGGACCCCGGGTTGTCCGCCGCACTGCTCCGGGAAATCGGCCGGGACATAGCAACCGGCTTCCAGTAGCGACAAGGACATGAAGAAAGGCTCCGCACCGGCGGGGCCTTTCTTCATGTGCTTACGCGTTCTCCCGGATGCGGTCTTTCTCAGCGGCTTCCTGCAGCCGGGCGAGGTAGGCCCACATCCTGGATTCCTCTGCCTGCACCTGGGGATCAGGGGTCCCGGCCGGCTTTGATTCCGGGCGTCCCTTGGCTTTCCGGGCCGCTTCTTTCCTGTAATTCCGCCATCCCTCACACGATGAATAGCACATCACCGACCTCCTAACAGTGGGTGTACCTCAATCGTCCTCCCATTGCCGGTGGCTGTCGATCAGTCAGGCGAGCCGCTGACGGACGATGTCACTCACTGCCTTGCCGTCGAAGCGGCCTGCCACCCGCGCGGTCACCGGCTTCATCACGGCGCCCATGTGCCGCACCGACAATTCCGTGCCCTCCGCCCGCAGGCCCGCGATGACGTCGTCGACGATGCTTTCCACCTCGGCGGCGGTGAGAGCCTTCGGCAGGTATGCCTCAATGACCTCCGCCTCGGCGATCTCCGTAGCTGCCCGTTCCGTTTCGCCCGCTTCCGTATAGATGCGGGCGGTGTCGCGCCGCTTTGCCGCCTCCTTCTGCAGCAGTGCCGTCACCTGCGCGTCGTCCAGTTCGACAGGTGACTTCCCGGACTTTTCCCGGGTCTCGATCTCGCCCAGGACGCTGCGCACGGTGCCCAGGGCCACCTTGTTGTGCTCTTTCAGGTGTGCAACGACGTCGCCATGCAGGCGTTCCTTCAGCGTTGTCATGGTGTCCTTCTCTCGCAAGGGGTGCACTTCCATCGTGGACCAGCCAGAGCGGTACTGCCTAGGTTCCGGCACTGACTAGTGCCGCGTACCGTCCGGGATCACTGTGTTGCCGCGTGTCCTTCTCCACTGCACGCGGAGTTCGCACATATGTTCTATGTATGGAAGAGGAACATCCGGGTGAACTTGCCGGGCAGATGTCAATCAATGAGCTCCTTGTCGCGATGGGCGAAGCCCCCGTGGAAAGCATGCTGGATCTGGTGGTTCCGGACGACGCGTCAGCCCTGACGGAGGATCCGCCGCCACTGCCAGGGCTGTGATCCGCATGCAAAGGGATGTGCCCCTGTAGCCTTGATTCCTATGGCTTATCTGCAAGTCCCCGGCCCGTCGCTGCCCGAACAATGGTGGGACCGGGTGGCTGCCGGATTCACCCAGACCGCTGTTCCCTCGGTTTCCGTCACCGAGCTCCTGGCCGTGGTGCTCATCGCGGCCGTACTGTCCGTTCCCCGCGCTACGTGGCGCTATTTCGGCCTGCTGGCCACGGTGACCCATGAACTGGGACACGCCTTCGCTGCCCTGACGAGCGGCCAGCGGCTGGGCGGCATCCGGCTGCAGCTGAATCACGGCGGCACCACCACGTCCTACACCCGGGGCCGCGCCGCCGCGGTGTGGTCCGGCTTCTGGGGCTATCCTGTTCCCGGTGTGACCGGCGCCGCACTGGTATGGGCCGGCTTCAGCGGCTGGGGGCCGGCCGCCATGTCCGCCGGGCTGCTGGTCCTGCTGGCATCGCTGATCTTCATCCGCAACGTGGCCGGCGTGCTGATCCTCCTGGCGGCAGTGTTGGGAGTCGCGGCGATGATCATCAATGTGCCCGCCGCGTTCACCGGCCATGTGGCCATCATCCTGGGCCTTGCGCTCCTGGTTGCTGCCGTCCGGGACCTGTTCAAACTCACCAACGTCCACCTCCGCCGCCGCGACCAGCTCCGCTCCTCGGACGCCTACATCCTCTACCGCGCCACAGCCGTGCCGTCCGGCGTCTGGATCGCGCTGTTCTCCCTGGTGGTCGCGGCCTGCTGGATAGTTGCCTGGCAGCCCATGTCGCAGGTCTTCGGCGCGGCAACATAGTGTGGATCCATGAGTGAGAAGACAAGCACAGTCGAAGCACACAGCAGGGGACGCCATGCCGGGGAACCGAGCAGCACGGAACTGCACGCCGCGGAACCGCGCAGCAAGGACCAAGCAGGCGCGGATCCACACAGCACAAAAGGCGCCTACGTCACCGGCGGCGAGTTCACCCGGGACACCAACTACATCGAGGACCGCATCACCCGGGACGGTACGCCCGGGCCAAACGGTGAACCGGGCTGGCCGGTTGAAGCGGGCCGCTACCGGCTGATAGCCGCGCGGGCGTGCCCCTGGGCCAACCGCACCATCATCGTCCGCCGCCTCCTGGGACTCGAGGACGTCATCAGCCTCGGCCAGCCCGGCCCCACCCACGATGCCAGGTCCTGGACCTTTGACCTGGATCCGGACGGGAAGGACCCGGTACTTGGCATCGAGCGGCTGCAGGACGCCTACTTCAGCCGATTCCCTGACTACCCCCGCGGCATCACGGTTCCTGCAGTGGTGGACGTCGCCAGCGGTGCAGTGGTGACCAACAACTATCCCCAGATCACGCTGGACTTCTCCACGGAATGGACCGAATTTCACCGGCCGGGCGCGCCGAAGCTCTACCCGGAGCACCTGCGCGAGGAAATCGACACCGTCAACAAGCGCGTCTTCACCGAGGTCAACAACGGTGTCTACAGGTGCGGCTTCGCCGGGTCGCAGGAGGCCTACGATGCTGCATATGCGCGGCTCTGGAACGCCATGGACTGGCTCGAGGAACGGCTCACCGGCCAAAGGTACCTGGTGGGTGACACCATCACTGAAGCCGATGTCCGGCTCTTCACCACGCTGGCGCGCTTCGACGCCGTGTACCACGGCCATTTCAAGTGCAACCGGAACAAGCTCAGCGAAATGCCTGCCCTGTGGGCCTACGCACGGGACCTGTTCCAGACGCCCGGCTTCGGGGACACCATTGACTTCGTGCAGATCAAGCAGCACTACTACATCGTTCACGAGGACATTAACCCCACACAGATCGTCCCGGCGGGCCCGGACCTGTCAGGCTGGCTCACCGCGCACGGGCGGGAGTCCCTGGGCGGCAGCCCCTTCGGTGAGGGAACTCCGCCGGGGCCGGTGAAGGCCGGCGAGGAAGTGGCTGCCGGGCACGGGGCCGCCTAACCCGGCCATGACTGATAACAAGGCCGACATGGCTGAAGAAAAGACCGCACGCGGTTCCTGGCCGCGGAGGTTCTGGCGGTCCTGGTCAGCCATGGTTGCCCGCGCCCTCGCCGCGCCGCGCCTGCAGCTGGCCGCCAAGGCAGGGCTGGCGGCCGGCATCGCTTTCTGGGTGGCGCCCCTCATGCCCGGAGCGGCCGCCCAGTATGCGTACTACGCGCCGCTCGGCGCGCTGGTGGTCATGTACGAGAACGTATCGGGCTCGATGCGGCAGGGAGTCCAGACCCTGGTGGGGCTGGGAGCGGGCATCGGCCTGGCTTTCCTGCTCTTCAGCTTCGGCGCCACGCCGGTGTCAGTGGCTCTGGTGATGGCGCTGGGAGTGCTCCTGGCCGGACTTCCGCGCCTGGGCGCGGGCCGGGACTGGATTCCGACGGCGGCACTCCTGGTGCTGCTGGTAGGCAGGCAGAACCCGGACGATTTCTCCTTTGGCTACCTGCTGCAGATGGGCGTGGGCGTGGTGGTCGGCGTCGCCGTCAACCTGCTGGTGTTTCCGCCCCTGCACTTCAACGCCGCCGCACTGAGCCTCGCGGAGCTGCGGCTTTCGCTGGCACGCCAGCTGCAGGACATGGGGGCGGCGATGCATGAAAAATGGCCGCCCGAACACGAGGACTGGTCGCGCCGCTCCGAGGATCTGGCCCGGTCCGCGCGTTCGGTCCGGGCGGCTGTGGAGAAGGCGGACGCCAGCAGGGCTGCCAACCCGCGGCGCCGGTTCCACCCGCGGGATGTGGACCGGGACTACCGGACCGTCCGGGAACTGGAGCAGATCACCTTCCATATCCAGGACATGACGGAGGTGCTTGCCGACGTCATCTGGAACGAGGACATGCCCTTCACCATCCCGCTCCCCTACAGTGAACCCTTGGCGGAGGCCCTTTTTGCCGTGGGCGAGGTGCTCCGCTCGGAAGAGGAGGACGACGCCGAGAGGCAGGCCGAGCTGTATCAGGCAGCCCGCACTGCGGTCGCCTCCCTCGAGGACCGCACGGCCTCTGAAGAGGCAGAGTCGGGCGCGCCGAGTGCCGCAGGATCAATCCTGCTCAGCCTGCACCGCATCCTCCGCGTCGCGCACCCCAGCGGCAAGTAGCGCCTACAGCGCCGCCACCGTCCCGCCGAAGTGCTTGCGGCCGGACCGCGGATTCCAGGCAACGTAATCGGACCGCAGCCGGCCGCCGTCACCGGACTCCGCCGTCGAAATGTCCAGTGCCACCCGTGCGGGCAGGAAGACCGGGGCCTCAAACCCCACCTCCCAGCGGAAGCTGTCGCCCTTGACCGAGCCCACATCCGCCAGTGCCCTCGACGCCAGGTACATGCCGTGGGCAATGGACCGGCGCAGGCCCAGGGCCTTGGCGGACAACACGCTCAGGTGGATCGGGTTGAAGTCCCCTGACACGGCGGCGTACGCGCGGCCGGCGTCGACTCCAAGCTGCCAGAGCGCGGTGGGGTCCGGCGCCGAGAAGCCCTGGGGAGCGGCCGGTGCCGAGGCCTTGTCGATGCCCGGCAGGAACACCCCCTTGGCAAGATAGGTGGACACGCCGCACCAGCATGCTGCGTCTTCACCTGCGGCGCGGACCTCCACCGCGATATCCACCTGGGTTCCCGCGCGATGCGCCCGGAGGGCCTCGGCTCTGGCGACTATGTCCAGCGGTTCGGTGAAAGTGACCGGCCTCCGGTACTCAACCACGTTCCGCAGATGGAGCATCCCGAGCAGCGGCAGCGGAAAGTCGTCGCGGCTCATGACGCTCATGGCCACCGGGAACGCCAGCGCATGGATGAACCCGGCCGGCAACACGTCGCTGGCGGTCTCAGCCAACAGGTGCTGGTATGCCGTGAGGTTTTCGACGTTGGGACGGACTTCCCGGACTTCGTGGCTGACGGCAGGCAGTACGGCGGTGGTGTGCGCGCCCAGGATCCTGCGCCGGGCGGCTATGGCCGCCGCGTTTACATAGAGCTTCGAGAGCGATGGCATCTCCCCCAGGATGAGGGGCTGGGTGCCGGTCATGCCCCCACCAGGTTTTGTCCGCATACCCTGAGCACCTCTCCGGAAATGCCGCCGGCCGAATCGCCCGCGAGGAAGGAAATGGCCTCGGCAACATCGCCCGGCTGCCCGCCCTGCTGCAGCGAATTCAGCCTCCGGGCAATCTCCCGGGTGGCGAAGGGAATCCGTGCCGTCATCTCTGTCTCAATGAAACCGGGTGCCACGGCATTGATCGAACCGCCATACAGCGCCAGCAGCGGCGCGGTGGCCCGGACCATGCCCATGACCCCGCCCTTGGACGCTGCATAGTTCGTTTGCCCGCGGTTGCCGGCTATGCCGCTCGTGGAGGCCACCGAGACGATGCGCGGTGCGGAACGGAAGTGCTCGGACGCCAGGAGCGCCTCATTGATTCGCAGCTGGGCTGCGATGTTCACCTCAATTACCGAACCCCACCGGGACTGGTCCATGTTGACGAGAAGCTTGTCCCGGGTGATGCCGGCGTTGTGCACCACGATGTCGAGGCGGCCATGGCGGTGCACCGCGTGGTCGATGATCCGCTGCCCGGCATCATCGCGCGTGATATCCAGCTGCAGCGCGGTGCCGCGGACCTCGTTGGCGACTTCGGCCAGGTGGTCCCCGGCCGCGGGAACGTCCACCGCCACAATGGTGGCGCCGTCACGGTGCAGTGTCCGGGCAATGGCCGCGCCGATCCCACGGGCCGCACCGGTCACCACCGCGACTTTCCCGGCGTGCGGTGCCTCGGCGTCGTCGGGCAGGCTGCCTCCGCCGGAACTGATCCGGACGAACTGGCCGTCCACGAACGCCGACCGGGCGGAAAGGAAGAAGCGCAGCGCACCCAGCGTCGAGGGCGCTGTGGGACTGACCTCTTCCCCCAGGAGGATGCCGTTGCCGGTGGCTCCGGCACGCAGTTCCTTGGCGAGGGAGCGCAGCAGCCCGTCGACGCCTTGCCGGGCGGCGGCCGTGGCCGGGGTGCCGCCGGGCGCGCGCGAGACGGTCACCACCCGGCCGCCGGGGGCAAGGTCGCGAAGCGACGGTGCGATGGCCAGGACGGGCTGCTCCAGGTCGCCGGGCGCCGTGAGGGTGTCGAGGACCAGTACGATTGCGCCCAGCTTTTCCCTGGGAACAGCGTGGCGGCGGACATCGAGGCCCCACGAAAGCAGCGCAGTCGCGATCCCGTCGGCACCGGCTCCGGAGCCACCCACCAGGACGGGTCCTTCGATCAGGGGCTGGCCAGGCCGGTAGCGCCGGAGGTCAGCCGGCTGCGGCAGGCCGAGCTTGCGGGCCAGATCGCGTCCGAGGCCATGGTTAACCAGTCGTGCGTAGGTGTCAGTCATGGATGTCCCCCGGGGTGGTTCCTTCCGTGTACGCCTCGAGCAGCGCAACGACGCCCTGCCCGCCGGCAGCGCAGATGGACACGAGACCCAGTGCGGGACGGCCTCCCGCCGTGCCTTTCTCATGCAGCATTTTGGCGAGAGTGGCCACGATGCGTCCGCCCGTGGCAGCGAACGGGTGCCCGGCCGCCAGGGATGATCCGTTGACGTTCAGCCGGGACCGGTCGACCTCGCCGAAGGCACCGTCCAGGCCGAGGCGCTCGCGGCCGAACTTCTCGTCCTCCCAGGCGGCGAGTGTGCTCAATACCGTCCCGGCAAAGGCTTCGTGGATTTCGAAGAAGTCGACGTCATCCAGGGTCAGGCCGTTGCGTGCCAGGAGGCGCGGGACGGCGAACACCGGGGCCATGAGCAGCCCGTCCTTGCCGTGGACGAAGTCCACGGCGGCCGCCTCGCCGTCCAGAATGGTAGCGAGCTTGGGCAGATCGTGCCCGTCGGCCCATTCCTCCGAGGCGAGCAGCACCGTGGAGGCGCCGTCCGTCAGCGGGGTGGAGTTGCCGGCCGTCATGGTGGCTTCCGAGCCGAGGTTCCGGCCGAAGACGGGCTTGAGGGACGCCAGCTTTTCCAGGCTGGTGTCTGGCCGAAGGTTTGAGTCCCGGGTGAGCCCGCGGTACGGCGTCAGGAGGTCATCGAAGAATCCGGCCTCATAGGCTGCTGCGAGGTACCGGTGGCTGTTAAGGGCGAGCTCGTCCTGCGCCTCGCGGGAAATGTTCCACTGGGCGGTGGTCAGGGCCTGGTGTTCACCCATCGACAGGCCGGTCCGGGGCTCGCCGGTGTTCGGCGCATCCGGGGCAAGGTCCTTGGGGCGCAGCCGTGCCAGGATCTGCAGGCGCTGCGGCAGTGTCTTGGCGCGGTTGAGGTCCAGGAGCACCTCGCGGAGACCCTCACTGACGGCGATCGGAGCGTCGGAGGCGGAGTCCACCCCGCCCGCGATGGCGGAGTCCAGCTGGCCGAGTTTAATCTTGTTGGCCAGGCCCAGCACCGTTTCCAAGCCCGTGGCGCAGGCCTGCTGCAGGTCATAGGCGGGAGTTTCCGGCGATAACGCCGAGCCCAGGACTGCCTCGCGCGTCAGGTTGAAGTCCCGGGAGTGCTTCAGGACAGCGCCTGCGGCCACTTCGCCGATGCGCTCCTCCTGCAGGCCAAAGCGGGCGATCAGCCCGTCCAATGCTGCGGTGAGCATGTCCTGGTTGGACGACTTGGCGTAGGCGCCGCCGGTCCGGGCGAACGGGATCCTGTTGCCGCCGACCACCACGGCTTTCCGCACGGTTTGGGGCTGTCCATCCACGGGCATGAGCTATCTCCTTCGATCCGGCTGGTTATCGATACCCAGCGTACCTGATACGCTGGGTACCGTGAACTTGATTCCTCCTGCCGCGTCCCCGGGCTCCTCCCCAGAACCTGTGGACGGCCGCGCCTCGCGGTGGCAGGGGCACCGGGAAGAACGCCGGCGGGAGCTGATCAAGGCCGCCCGGCGGGCAGTTCATGCACTGGGCAGCGACGCGTCCATGGAGGACATCGCGGCGGCGGCCGGAACGTCGAAGTCAGTGTTCTACCGGTACTTCGGCGACAAGGCCGGCCTGCAGCAGGCGGTGGGGGAAGTGGTGCTGGGACAGATGCAGCAGCGCATCAGGGAAGCGGCCCAAAGCGCGCAGACGCCCCGGGAGGGCCTGCTCGCCATGGTCTCGGCCTACCTCCAGATGGCCGAAACCAGCCCCAACGTCTACACGTTCGTGACCCGGTACTCGGCTGTGGAGTCCGACGGCGGCCCCACCTCAATCACGACGGGCGGCGCCCTGGGGCACTTCTTTGACGCCATCGCGGACATGATCGCCACCCCCATGCGGCACCACCTCGGCGAAGGCAAGGAGGCGGTCATCGGCTACTGGCCGAATGCCGCCATCGGCCTGGTCCGCAACGCCGGCGAGCAGTGGCTGGCCAGTCCGGACTCCCCCGCCAAGCCGGACCAGGAAACCATGGCCCGGCAGATCACCGACTGGCTGTGCGTCGGCATTGCGCCGGAACTCAAGGACGCCCAATAGCACCGAACCTGCCAGAGCCAACGATGGACCGGCACCAACGAAGGGATCGACATGACTGAAGTAGCGGACCGCCCGGCGGGCACCACCACCCCTGCATCGGCGTCCCGGGCGGCAGGCCCATTGCCCGCCGTCGACCTGCCCGCCGTCGACGTCGCGGCCCTCGGTGAGCTGCTCCTGGGCAACTGGGCCGACGTCCGCCGGCAGGCGCGTGACATCGCGGCACGCGAGGAGCTCCACAAGACGGAAGGGCTTCCCCACACGGAGCACCGGGAACGTACCTTCGGGCAGCTGAAGCTCCTTGTGGACAGCGGCGCCGTCCACCGCGCTTTCCCGGCCAGGTTCGGCGGCTCCGACGATCATGGCGGCAACATCGCCGGCTTTGAGGAACTGGTCACCGCGGACCCGTCCCTGCAGATCAAGGCCGGTGTGCAGTGGGGCCTGTTCGGTTCCGCCGTGATGCACCTCGGCACGGAGGAGCACCACGAGAAGTGGCTGCCGGGCATCATGAACATGGATATCCCGGGCTGCTTTGCCATGACCGAGACGGGACACGGTTCCGACGTCGCCAGCATCGCCACCACGGCAACCTATGATCCGGACGCGCAGGAGTTCGTGATCCATACCCCCTTCCGCGCCGCGTGGAAGGACTACATCGGCAATGCCGCCATTGACGGCCTCAGCGCCGTGGTGTTCGCCCAGCTGGTCACGCGCGGGGTGAACCACGGCGTGCACGCGTTCTACGTGGACCTGCGTGATCCCGCCACCAAGGCATTTCTGCCGGGGATAGGCGGCGAGGACGACGGCGTGAAGGGCGGGCTCAACGGCATTGACAACGGCCGGCTGCACTTTGACCATGTCCGGGTCCCCCGCACCAACCTGCTTAACCGCTACGGCGACGTCGACGCCGAGGGCAACTACACCTCGCCCATCGCGAGCCCCGGACGCCGTTTCTTCACCATGCTCGGCACGCTCGTACAGGGCCGGGTGAGCCTGGACGGCGCTGCCGTAGCCGCATCGAAGCTCGCGCTCAAGACGGCCATCACGTACGCAACCGAACGCCGGCAGTTCAACGCCTCGTCCCCCGTCGAGGAGGAGGTGCTGCTGGACTACCAGAGGCACCAGCGCCGGCTCTTCACCCGGCTGGCCACCACCTACGCGGCCGGCTTTGCCCACGAACAGCTGCTGGAAAAGCTGGACGACGTCTTCTCCGGCACCCACGACTCCGACGAGGACCGCCAGGACCTGGAAACCCTGGCCGCTGCATTGAAGCCGCTGAGCACGTGGCACGCACTGGACACCCTGCAGGAATGCCGCGAAGCCTGCGGCGGCGCCGGGTTCCTGATCGAGAACCGCTTCGCCTCGCTGCGCGCCGACCTCGACGTCTATGTGACCTTCGAGGGCGACAACACCGTGCTGCTGCAGCTCGTGGCCAAGCGGCTGCTGGCCGACTACGCCAAGGAGTTCCGCAGCGCCAAGTTCGGAGTGCTGGCACGGTACGTGGTCAACCAGGCCGCGGGGACGGCCGTCCACCGCACGGGCCTGCGCCAGGTGGCCCAGTTCGTGGCCGACAACGGCTCCGTCCAGAAGGCCGCCATTGCGCTCCGCGACGAGGAAAGCCAGCGCGCACTGCTCACCGACCGCGTTCAAACCATGGTTGCCGACGCCGCCTCCGCCCTCAGGGGAGCCGGCCGGCTGCCGCAGCGCGAGGCATCCGCCCTGTTCAACCAGCATCAGGACGAACTCATCGATGCAGCCCGGGCACACGCCGAACTCCTGCAGTGGGAGGCCTTCACCGAGGCCCTGGGCAAGGTTGCGGATCCGGGCACCAGAACAGTGCTCACCTGGCTCCGCGACCTGTTCGGGCTGTCCCTGATCGAGAACAACCTCTCGTGGTACCTGATGAATGGCAGGCTCTCGATGCAGCGGGCCCGGACGGTGGGTGGCTACATCAACCGGCTGCTGGTCAAACTCCGCCCGCATGCCCTCGACCTTGTGGACGCCTTCGGCTATGGCCCCGCCCACCTGCGCGCCGCCATCGCCACCGGCGCCGAGAAGGTCCGGCAGAACGAGGCACGCGAGTACTACCGGGTGCAGCGGGCCAGCGGAACGGCGCCCGTACCGGAGAAGTCACTCCGGCAGCAGCTCTAACTGAATTTAACGTCCGACGGCGGGGCCCTCCCAAGGAGGGTCCCGCCGTCGGGCGTTTATTCAGGTGATGCTAGTTGAGGACTGAACGGTAGACGTCAAGCGTGGTCTGGGTGATCGACTCCCAGGAGAAGTGCTCCTCGGCGCGCTTGCGGCCGGCCTGGCCCATGGCACGGGCCCGTGCCGGGTCCGACACCACCTCCGTCAGGGCCGCAGCGAACTCGCTGACGAACTTCTCCGGATCCAGCGGAGTGCCGGTCCCGTCGGTCACCTGTTCGAGCTCCACCAGCAGGCCGGTCTCGCCGTGGTTGACCACCTCGGGGATGCCGCCGGTGGCGCTGGCCACTACGGCGGCGCCGCAGGCCATTGCCTCGAGGTTCACGATCCCGAGCGGTTCGTAGATGGAGGGGCAGGCGAAAACGGTGGCGTGGCTGAGGACCTGGATCAGCTCATTGCGGGGAAGCATGCGCTCGATCAGCACCACGCCACTGCGCTGGCTCTGGAGCTCCTCGATCAGCCGGGCGGTCTCTGCTGCGAGTTCGGGGGTGTCCGCCGCGCCAAGGCAGAGGACCAGCTGGACGTCCGCGGGAAGCTTGGCGGCCGCCCGCAGCAGGTACGGGACACCCTTCTGCCGGGTGTTGCGGCCGACGAACACGACGCTGGGGCGGGCGGGGTCGATGCCGAGGGCGCGGATGGCGTCGTCGTTCTCATCGCGGTTCCACAGGCTCACGTCGATGCCGTTGTGCACCACCTTGACCTTGGCCGGGTCAACCTCGGGATAGCTGCGCAGGATGTCCTGGCGCATGCCCTCGGACACGGCGATGATGGCGGCCGCGGCTTCATATGCGGTTTTCTCCACCCATGAGGACAGGGCGTAGCCGCCGCCCAGCTGCTCAGCCTTCCACGGCCGCAGCGGTTCCAGGCTGTGGGCGCTGAGCACGTGCGGGATTCCGTGCAGCAAGGATGCCAGGTGGCCGGCCATGTTGGCGTACCACGTGTGCGAATGCACCAGATCCGCTCCGGCAACGTCAGGGACGATGCGCAGGTCCACGCCGAGGGTCTGCACGGCGGCGTTCGCTGCCCCCAGGTCCTCGGGCACCGAGTAGGAGGTCACGGCCGCGCCATGGTAGTCGGCATCGCGGGGCGCACCAAAGGCACGCACCTGCAGGTCGACATGCTTGGCCAGGACCCTGCTCAGCTCGGCAACGTGGACGCCCGCGCCGCCGTAGATTTCGGGCGGAAACTCTTTAGTCACAATGTCTATTCGCACGTTACCCAAGGTAGTCGTTACGGTTGAACTGTTCTAGTGTGAAGAAAGTCCGGACAAACCGGATTTTTTGGGGAGATACGAAGGCGTACAGGAGCGATCATGCCGTCAACAAAGAAAGTCCTCGCCATTGTCCTCGCAGGGGGCGAGGGAAACCGACTGATGCCGCTGACGGCAGACAGGGCCAAACCTGCTGTGCCCTTCGCCGGCAGTTACCGGCTCATCGATTTCGCGCTGTCCAACCTCGTGAACTCCCGCTACCTTCAGATCGTGGTCCTGACGCAGTACAAGTCGCACAGCCTTGACCGCCACATTTCCGAGACTTGGCGCATGTCCACCCAGCTCGGCAACTACGTCGCTTCCGTTCCGGCCCAGCAGCGTGTGGGCAAGAGCTGGTTCCTGGGCAGCGCCAACGCCATCTACCAGTCCCTGAACCTGATCCACGACGCCAACCCGGACATCGTCGTCGTGGTGGGCGCGGACCACGTGTACCGCATGGACTTCTTCCAGATGGTCGAACAGCACGTCAAGAGCGGCGCCAAGGCCACTGTGGCCGCCGTGCGCCAGCCCCTCAATATGGCCAACCAGTTCGGCGTCATCGAGGTGGACCCCGAAGACCCGCAGAAGATTGCCGCGTTCGTGGAGAAGCCTGCGTCCACTCCCGGCCTGGCCGCGGACCCCACCCAGTTCCTGGCCTCCATGGGCAACTACGTCTTCGACGCCGACGCCCTGGTGGATGCGCTCCACGTGGACGCCGAACGCCTCGACACCAAGCACGACATGGGCGGGGACATCATCCCCTACTTCGTCAACCAGGGACAGGCCGGCGTCTACGACTTCACCCTCAACGACATCCCCGGCTCCACCGAGCGGGACCGGACGTACTGGCGCGACGTGGGGACCATCGATTCCTTCTACGAAGCGCACATGGACCTGATCTCGCCGCTGCCGGTGTTCAACCTGTACAACTCCGAATGGCCGATCTACACCCGCCAGAGCATTTCCCCGCCCGCCAAGTTCGTCCGCGGTGACAACAACACGGTGGGAACCGCCCTGGATTCCATCGTCGCCAGCGGTGTGGTCATCTCCGGCGGCGTCGTGGAGGGCTCGGTGCTCTCCAACGATGTCTACGTCGGCACCGCCAGCCGGGTCATCGACTCAGTACTGATGGACAAGGTGCACATCGGCGAAGGTGCAGTGGTGCGCCGGGCCATTATCGACAAGAACGTCAAGGTCCCCGCCGGTGCCGCCATTGGCCTGGATCCGGACTTGGACCGGGCACGTGGCTTCAAGGTGACGGAATCAGGCATCACGGTGCTCTCCAAGTATCAGGCCGTTCCCGAGCCGGACGAAGCCGAACGTGCACTGTCCGCGGCGAACCTGCACCTGGTGCCCGAGGGGATCAAGGCCGCCACCGAACACTTCCCGGATGCCCGCAGCTCCGTGGAGCAGGTGGGCAAGGTTCATGCCGCGGCCGTCGGTGCGGACTCCCCGTCCCAGCATTCCGTCGGTTCCTGACCCGGGTTCCATCGCATACCGGTTCCGGCAGCTGCGGGTTCCGCCAGCTGCCGGCTCCGCTGACTTCCGAGGCAGGCCTGACGCTCCACAGGCTGTAAAATCAGACCAATGAGCTCCGCCGATCTGACGCCTGAAGAGATTCAGGCCTGCCTCAAGGTTTTGAACACCATCCACGTCTATGACGAGGAGCACCCCGACTACGTCTCGGTGCGCCGCGCCACCGGAAAGATGTTCAAAGCGGTCAAGCGGCACCGCCGCGTCACCAAGCGCGACCAGATCGCCGAAGCCGACCGCGCCGTCATTGCCCTCACCGCCACCGCCGCACCAGACCGGATCGACGACGAGACGCGCGGCAACAAACTCGCCCCTTCCGCGACGGGAAACATCGCCGGACACCTCATCAGGTCCCGGCCCTGCTACATCTGCAAGCAGCACTACACCCAGGTGGACGCCTTCTACCACCAGCTGTGCCCCGAATGCGCTGCGTTCAGCCATTCCAAGCGCGATGCCCGCACCGACCTCACCGGCCGGCGTGCGCTCCTGACCGGCGGCCGCGCCAAGATCGGCATGTACATTGCCCTGCGGCTGCTGCGCGACGGCGCGCACACCACCATCACTACGCGGTTCCCCAAGGATGCCGCGCGCCGGTTCGCCGCCATGGAGGACAGCGGGGAATGGCTGCACCGGCTGAAGATTGTCGGCATCGACCTCCGCGACCCCTCCCAGGTCATGGCCCTCACCGACGACCTCAACGCCGCCGGGCCGCTGGACATCATCATCAACAACGCCGCCCAGACAGTGCGCCGCTCCGGCAATGCCTACAAGCCGCTGGTGGATGCCGAGGATGAGCCGCTCCCCGCAGCCCTGCAGGCAGCAAACGGGGGCCCGGAGCTGGTCACCTTTGGCCACGCCCACGACAAGCACCCGCTCGCCATCGCCAGCAGCGTCACGGAGCACCCGGTCCTGGCCGGGGACGCTGTCACGTCCCTCGCCCTGTCCACCGGCTCGGCGTCTCTGGAGCGCATCGCGGCCGGCACAGCCATCGACGCAGGCGGACTGGTCCCGGACCTCGCCACCATCAACAGCTGGACGCAGGTGGTGGACGAGGTGGACCCGCTGGAGATGCTCGAGGTGCAGCTGTGCAACGTCACCGCGCCGTTCCTGCTGGTCAGCCGGCTGCGCGACGCCATGAAACGGTCCACCGCGCGGCGCAAGTACATCGTCAACGTCTCCGCCATGGAGGGCCAGTTCTCACGGGCCTACAAGGGACCCGGACACCCGCACACCAACATGGCCAAGGCTGCGCTGAACATGATGACCCGGACCAGTGCGCAGGAAATGCTGGAGACGGACGGTATCCTCATGACGGCCGTCGACACCGGCTGGATCACCGACGAACGCCCGCACTACACCAAGGTCCGGCTCATGGAGGAAGGCTTCCATGCGCCCCTGGACCTGGTGGACGGCGCTGCGCGGGTCTACGACCCCATCGTCATGGGCGAAAACGGCGAAGACCAGTACGGGGTGTTCCTGAAGGACTACAAGCCCAGCCCCTGGTAGCGGCCCCAGCGGCACCCCGCGGCCGTTCTGTACCTCGCCGCGTGTCATGGACTCCCGGCTGCCCCCATGGTTTCGTAGCATGGGTCCATGACTAGCGCATCACAGGACAGGGCATCAGAGGACAGCGCACCGCAGGATGGAAAACTCGGCTTCGACGAGTGCTGGGATCTGCTGGCCGCTTCGGTGGTCGGCAGGCTCGCCATTATCGTGGACGGGCATCCGGAGATTTTTCCCGTCAACTTCGTCATCGAACGCCGCAGAATCATGTTCCGCACCGCGGGCGGGACCAAGCTGTGGGAAACCGCCAGGGAATCCGCGGCTGCGTTCGAGATTGACGGCTACGATGCGGGCACGCAGGAGGCGTGGAGCGTGACGGCACGCGGCACCACCTCCGTCGTGGACAGCGACGTTGAGCAGGCCGCGGCGGACGCACTGGGCCTGGAACCGTGGGAGCCCGGCGAGAAGTCCCACTATGTCCGCCTGACACCCCAAGTGCTGACGGGCCGCCGCTTCAAGGTTGCTGCCCCGCACATCTGGAGCACCAGGCTGGAGGACCAGCGCAGGGCGTCGTTCGAGTAGCGGGCTGCCGCGGCCGCTTGCGGGCTTGCCTGGAGATTCAGCTCGGCAGATTCTTCACTCTTTGAAGCCCGCAGCATGCCAGCGTAGGCTCTGGTCCATGACGAACGTGCAGCCCACTGACGCTTCCCAACATTCCGTCGAGCACCTCGACTCCGGCCAGTGCTGGGCCCTGCTCCGGCAGGTCTCCGTGGGCCGGCTGGCCGTGTGGGTCGATGACCACCCGGACATCTTCCCGCTCAACTACACCGTTGACCACGGCACCCTGGTGTTCCGCACCGGGGAAGGCACCAAGCTCGGCGGCGCCCTCGGGGAAGCGCCGGTGGCACTGGAGGCCGACGGCGTTGACGCCGATTCCGGAATGGCCTGGAGCGTGGTGGTCAAGGGCAAGGCGGCAGCCCTCAAGGACACCGAGGAGATCCTGGATTCCGCGTCCCTGTTCCTGTTCCCGTGGCAGGCAGGGCAGAAGGACCACTTCGTTCGCATCACGCCGGACTCGGTCACTGGCAGGCGATTCAAGGTCACCCCGCCGCTCACCTGGTGGACCCAGCTCAGCGGCGCGGTGAAGTCCTCGCCGGAGTAACCCCAGGCCCGACAGCACCAAGCCTGGCAGCGCAGCTAGGCCAGGCGGGTGATCTCCACGCTCACGCTCAGGTTGGACCCGCCGCCGCCGGACAGGATGCCCTTCAGCGGCGGTACGTCCCGGTAGTCGCGGCCACGGGCCACCGTCACATGGAAGTCGCCCGCCGGCTTGTGGTTGGTCGGGTCCCAGCTGCGCCACTCGCCGTCCCACCATTCCAACCACGCGTGGGACTGGCCGGCCACCGTCTCGCCGATGTCCGCCGTCGAACGCGGATGCAGGTAGCCCGAGACATACCGGGCCGGGATGCCGCAGCTGCGCAGGGCGCCAATGGCGAGGTGGGCCAGGTCCTGGCACACGCCCTGGCGCTGGGTCCAGGCTTCCTCGGCGTTGGTGGTCACGCCCGTGGTGCCCTTCATGTAGGTCATTTCGCCGCGCATCCAGGCGAAGATCGCCATTGCCGCCTCGTGCGGATTCTTGCCCTTGACCACGCCGGGGAGAAGGCCAAGGACTTCCTCCCCAGGGCCGGTCAGCTGTGACTGCGGCACCCAGTCGCTGAACTGGTTGAGTGTCTCCGGGGAGGCGAGGTCGTCCCAGCCCACAATGTCGGCCTCGGAGGGAACCCGAACCACCCGGTGGACCTCCACCGTGGTGGTGGAAAGCACTTCCAGGCTTTCGTGCGGCACCTGCATGTCGAACGCGGTGACCTTGGTGCCCCAGTAGTCCCGGTAGTTGCTGACGGCCGCCTGTGACGGCGTGACCTTCATGGAGGACTCCAGCACCACCTGCTGGGGGTCCGTCAGGGGGGTCATGCGGGCCTCGTTGTAGGAGAGCGTGACGCGCCGCTTGTACTTGTAGCCGGTCCGGTGGACGATGCTCAGCCGGGTCATGAAACTTCTCCCACCCAGGCCAGTTCATCCGCCTGATTGAAGTACTTACGGGAAATGGCGTCCGACGCCTGCGCAACGGCTTTCTGCACGCGCTCCATGTGCTCCGGCAGTTCGGACATGAGGTCGTCGGTGCGGTGGAACTCCAGGAAGGTGCGCGCCTGGCCCACGATCCGGCGGGCGTCGTTGATGAAGCCGACGCGCTGCGCCGTGGGGTCCAGCTTGGCCAGGCAATCGTCCGCGTCGCGCAGGGCGTAGACGATGGAGCGCGGAAAGAGCCGGTCCAGCAGGAGGAACTCGGCCGCGTGCTGGTCGCCGAAGGCGGCACGCCGGGTCCGCAGGAAGGATTCGTAGGCGCCGGCGCAGCGGAGCATGTTCACCCAGGACATGCCTGCGGAGAGGACATCACGGGTGGAGAGCATCCGGGCGGTCATGTCGGCCCGCTCCAGCGAACGGCCCAGCGCCAGGAAGAGCCAGCTGTCGTCGTGGCTGACCGTGGTGTCGGCCAGACCGCTGACCATGGCCGTGCGCTCAAGCACCCAATGGCAGAAGCGGTAGGTGCCCACCACGTCCTTGCGGTGCTGGTTCAGCCCGTAGTAGGTGGTGTTCAGGCTTTCCCACAGGCCGGACGAGACCGTCTCACGGGCGCGTCGGGCGTTCTCCCGGGCAGCACCGAGGGACCCCGCAATGGAGGTGGCGCTGTGCTTGTCATAGGCGAGGGCGTGGAGCAGTTCCTCCAGCCCGAAGTCCTCGCTCTGCGGGCGCGCGCCCATGACTCCCAGGAGTTCACGGGCCACGCTGCGCCGCTCCTCCGTGGGGAGGTGGTTCAGGCGCTCCAGGTGGACGTCGAGGATACGGGCCGTGCCGTCGGCCCGCTCAACATAGCGGCCGATCCAGAACAGCGACTCGGCAATTCGGCTAAGCATTCGCGGGTACCTCCTGCGCGTCAGAAATCTGCTGTTGCTGCTGTTCCGACTGCCGGTCGCGCCAGTTGCTCTCGACCGGCCACACGGAGACCCGCTCGCGGACGGTCACGGTCTGCCGCGGCACCCGTTCCACCGGCACCTGCGGGGAACCGGCCAGCACCCAGGTGTCCTTCGAACCGCCGCCCTGGCTGGAATTAACGATCAGCGACCCCTCCTTCAGGGCAACGCGGGTCAGCCCGCCGGGCAGCACCCAGACGTCGTCGCCGTCGTTGACCGCGAACGGCCGGAGGTCGACGTGCCGGGGGCCGAACTTGTCACCGCTGAGCGTGGGCACGGTGGAGAGCTGCAGCACAGGCTGGGCGATCCAGCCGCGGGGATCGGCGATGATGAGCTTGCGCAGCGCGTCCAGCTCGTCCTTGGACGCGTCCGGGCCGATCACCAGGCCCTTGCCGCCGGAGCCGTCCACGGGCTTGACCACGAGTTCGTCCAGCCGGTCCAGGACGTGCTCACGGGCCTCGCTCTCCTCCAGCCGGAAGGTGTCCACGTTGGCGATCACCGGTTCCTCGCCGAGGTAGTAGCGGATCAGGTCCGGAACGTAGCTGTAGACGAGCTTGTCGTCCGCCACGCCGTTGCCCACCGCGTTGGCGATGGTGACGCCGCCGGCGCGGGCGGCATTGACCAGTCCGGGGCAGCCGAGCATGGAGTCGGAGCGGAACTGCAGGGGGTCGAGGAAGTCGTCGTCGATCCGCTTATAGATGACGTCCACGCGCTGTTCGCCTGCAGTGGTGCGCATGTACACGCGGTTGCCGCGGCAGATGAGGTCGCGGCCCTCCACGAGCTCCACGCCCATGAGGCCCGCCAGCAGGGTGTGCTCGAAGTAGGCGCTGTTGAACACGCCGGGGGTCAGCACCACCACCGTGGGGTCATCCACGCCCGACGGCGCCGTCTTGCGCAGGGCGGACAGCAGCCGTCGCGGGTACTCCTCCACCGGCCGGATGGGCTGCTGGCCGAACGCTTCCGGCAGGCCCTTCGCCATGGCCCGGCGGTTCTCCAGCACGTAGCTCACACCCGACGGCACACGGACGTTGTCCTCCAGGACGCGGAACGTCCCCGCGGCATCCCGCACCACGTCGATGCCGGAGATGTGCACCCGCACCCCGCCGGCAGGTTCGAAGCCGTGCACGGCCCGGTGGAAGTGCGCGCTGGTGGTGATCAGCTGGCGCGGGATCACGCCGTCGGACACCACCGTCATCTTGTCGTAGACATCGTTCAGGAACGCCTCAAGGGCGCGGACCCGCTGCGCGACGCCGCGCTCCAGCACGTCCCATTCGCTGGCGGGAATGACGCGCGGGACGATGTCCAGCGGAAACGGCCGCTCCTCCCCCGCGAAGTCAAAGGTCACGCCCCGGTCCAGGAACGTCCTCGCCATCGAGTCCGCCCGCGCACTGACGTCCGCCAGGGACAGCTGCCGCAGGGCCCCCGCAACCTGGCCATACGACTGGCGTGCCTTTTGCCCGGGGGCAAACATCTCGTCGTAGGCGCCGGTGCGGCCGGCAGCCTCGGAGTAATCCTGGAATAGGTCAGACATGGGCAATAGCCAACCACCTTTTTGTTGCGAATTCATTTCCCGTTCCGCCCTGGCGTGTTGGCGGCGGGACTTCCGGTTGGTCTTTGGCGCCGGCGTCCGGCAAGGTTGGGAGGTGCCTGACTTCCGACTCCCGCCGCCGCTGCTGCCGCAGTTGCGCGGGATGACGCATCAGAACCTTACCCGGATTCTGCCCGGCCTGTTGACCGCCGTGGTGGCGCTGGCCTTCGCGTTCGCCATCCACGCCGCCGTTCCGGCACTTCCGGCCATGACGCTGGCCGTGGTGCTCGGCCTGCTGGCAGCCAACCTGCCCGGCACGGCGGTGTGGACTGCCGGCCGTGCGCGGCCGGGGCTGGACTTCGCCGGCAAGCACCTGATGCGCGCCGGCATCGTGCTGCTCGGGCTGAAAGTGAGCCTCGCGGACGTGCTGGGCCTGGGCTGGCTGGCCCTCCTGCTCATCGCGGCCGTGGTGGTGGCCAGCTTCGCCGGCACCTACGGAATCTCCCGGCTGTTCCGCCTTCCCGCCGACACAGCGCTGCTGGTGGCCACCGGGTTTTCGATCTGCGGCGCCTCGGCGATCGGTGCCATGGCCGCGGTACGGCGGATCAGCCACCGGGACACGGTCCTGCCCGTGGCGCTGGTGACACTCTGCGGGACGCTGGCCATCGGCGTGCTCCCGCTGCTGGTGCATCCGCTGCAGCTGGGCACCGAGGCCTTCGGCGCCTGGATCGGCGCCTCCGTCCACGACGTGGGGCAGGTGGTGGCCACAGCGCAAACCGCAGGCCCGGCGGCACTGGCCCTCGCCGTCGTCGTCAAACTCACCCGGGTGATCCTCCTGGCACCCATGGTGGCCATAGCGGGGGCAGAGCAGAGGCTCCGGCACCGCCGGGAGGCCGGCCGGACCGGCGGTCCCACCCCGGGGAGGCCTCCGATCATCCCGCTGTTCGTGGCCGGATTCGTGGCGATGGTGGCGCTCCGCTCCAGCGGCTGGCTCTCCGCCGGCTGGCTGGAGGCCGCTGCCGGCTTACAGGACGTGCTGCTGGGCGCTGCCCTCTTCGGGTTGGGGTCGGCGGTGCGGATCCGGACCCTGCTGCACACCGGGGCGCGGGCCGTGCTGGCTGCCCTTGCGGCGTGGCTGCTGATCGCAGTCCTCGGGCTGGCAGCCGCGCTGCTCATGGTCCAGTAGCACGCTGCATCCGGCAGCCCCATGATTCAGCAGCCCGCGTGATTCAATAGCTTGGTGCCGAACCAGAATCTCCAGCGCAGCGAAGCGGCAGAGCGGTCCGCCCTGATCACCACCCACAGCTACGACGTCTCGCTCGACGTCCGCGGCGCACCGGATCCGGACACGGCCGGCTACACCAGCCGCAGCACCATCGCGTTCTCGGCGGCGCAGCCCGGAGCATCCACCTTCCTGGACTTCATCGCCGGTGACGTGCACAGCGTGGTCCTGAACGGCGCGGAGCTGGCCGTCCCGGAGGTGGTGGACGGGGCACGGATCCGGCTGGACGACCTGCAGGCCGAGAACCGGGTGACGGTCACCGGAACCGCCCTCTACAGCAGCTCGGGCGAGGGCATGCACCGGTTCTTCGACCCGGCCGACGGCCAGTGCTACCTCTACACCCAGTACGAACCCGCCGATGCCCGCCGGGTCTTCGCGAACTTTGAACAGCCCGACCTCAAGGCCCGGTTCACGTTCTCCGTCATCGCACCGGCAGGCTGGGAAGTGGCCTCCAATGGCGCCGAGGCAGCGCGCCTGCCGCTGGCGGACGACGCCGGGGCGTGCCGCTGGGATTTCCAGCCCACCCTGCCCATGTCCACCTACATCACTTCGGTGCTGGCCGGTCCCTACTTCAAGGCCGAGGACCATTGGAGCAGGACGGACGACGGCGGAGCCCGCCTTGACGTGCCGCTGGCACTTTACTGCCGGGCCTCCATGGCGCCCTCGTTCGATGCCGCCGAACTGTTCAGGCTAACCAAGCAGGGGCTGGAATTCTTCAACGGGCTGTTCGACTATCCGTATCCCTGGGGCAAGTACGATCAGGCGTTCGTGCCCGAATATAACCTCGGGGCCATGGAAAACCCCGGCCTGGTCACCTTCACCGAGAACTATGTGTTCACGTCCCGCGCTGCGGATTCCCAGTACCAGGGCCGCGCCAACACGCTGCTGCACGAGATGGCGCACATGTGGTTCGGTGACCTTGTGACCATGCAGTGGTGGGACGACCTGTGGCTGAAGGAATCCTTCGCGGACTACATGGGCACGCTTGGCGTGGACCGGGCCACGGACTGGGACACCGCGTGGGTTAACTTCGCGAACAACCGCAAGGGCTGGGCCTACGTCCAGGACCAGCTGCCCACCACCCACCCGATCGTGGCGGACATCCCGGACCTCGAGGCGGCCAAGCAGAACTTCGACGGCATCACCTACGCCAAGGGCGCCTCCGTCCTGAAGCAGCTCGTGGCCTACGTCGGCTTCGACGCCTTTATCGCCGGCTCGCGGCAGTATTTCCGGGACCACGAGTACGGCAACACCACGCTGGCGGACCTGCTCGACGCCTTGAGCGCGGCGTCCGGCCGCGACCTCGCCACCTGGGCCAGGCAGTGGCTCCAGACCTCCGGGATCTCCACCCTTCACGCCGAGGTGGAGCCGGCTGCGGCCGCCGACGGGCAGGCCGTCCTGGAGCGCGTCACCCTGCTGCAGGATGCTGCCGATCCTGTCACCGGCCGCCAGGAGCCCCGGCCGCACCGGCTGCGCCTGGGCCTGTACAACTTCGACGGCACCGGCGCGCTGGTCCGGACCGATTCCGTGGAGACCGACCTGATCGGCAAAGCCCAGGACATCGGCGTCCTGTCCGGAAAGCCGCGGCCGGCCCTGCTGCTGGTCAATGACGACGATCTGAGCTACGCCAAGGTCCGCCTCGACCCCGTATCGGAGGCCACCGTCCGTTCCTCGCTGGACCGGATCAGCGACCCCATGGCCCGGGCGCTGTGCTGGTCCGCGCTGTGGAATTCGGCCCGGGACGGGATGGGACCGGCTTCGCAGTATGTGGACGCCGTTCTCCGGTTTGCCTCCGCCGAATCAGGAATCGGCGTCCTGCTGAACATCCTGGGCAACGCCACCACGGCCCTGGAGCAGTACGTTCCGGCCGGGGAACGGGATGCTCTCCGGAAGACCTTCGCCGAGGGTGTGGTGCGGGAACTCCATGCGGCCAAAGCCGGCTCGGACCAGCAGCTTGCCTGGGCCAGGACGCTCGCCACGGTCAGCCGGACCGAGGACAGCACGGCCGCGCTCCTGCGCGGCCTGCTGGACGGCAGTGAGCGGGTGCCGGGGCTGGCGGTGGACGCCGAGCTCCGCTGGAGCCTGTGGCACGCGCTGGCGGCCCGCGGCCTGGCCACGGAGCAGGAACTCGACGCCGAACTGGCAATGGACACCACAGCCTCCGGCCGGGCCGGGCATGCCACGGCGCTGGCCGCCCGGCCCGAGGCGGCGGTCAAGGCCGCGGCCTGGGATGCCGCGGTGCGCGGCAGGGAGCTGTCCAACCAGCTGCTCAGCGCCACCATCGCCGGATTCAACACGGCGCCGGAGGAACTGCTGGACCCGTTTGTAGAGCCCTACTTTGCGTGCCTGGAAAGCGTGTGGGCGGAGCGGAGCATCGAAATCGCCAGCCGGATTGTCCGCGGTCTCTACCCGGCGGTCCGGGACCTGGGCACAGCGGGAAATCCGGAGGACCATCCCGTGGTGGCGCGCACCGACCGCTGGCTCGCCGAGCACCCTGATGCCCCGCGTGCCCTGCGCCGGATCGTCATCGAACAGCGGAGCCACCTGCACCGGTCCCTGACGGCGCAGGCAGTGTCCGTGAAAACCGCATCGGTTGCTCCGTAGATGCCCTTTTGACCGCTCAGAACGGCACCTACGGAGCAGTCGATGGGAACGCTCGATCCGTTTCAGGGCACCCGGTGCAGCCACGCCTCCGTGCCGAACTTTGATGCGACGCGTTCACCGGCGGTCTGTAGCTCCTGGGCCGTGATCTCCGACGGCGTTGCGCCGTAGCGCTCGGCGAACACCTCCATCATGGCCGCCACGATTTCGGTCCGGGCCAGGCCGGTCTGGCGGCGCAGCGGATCCACGCGCTTCTTGGCGCTCGTGGTGCCCTTGTCCGAGAGCTTTTCCTTGCCGATCCGGAGCACGTCCACCATTTTGTCGGCATCGATGTCGTAGCTCATGGTCACGTGGTGCAGCATTCCACCGTTGGCCAGCCGCTTCTGGGCCGCGCCGCCGATCTTGCCCTGGCTGGTGGCGATGTCGTTGAGCGGAACGTAGAAGGCGTCGATGCCGAGCTTCTTCAGGGCGGCCATGACCCACGCGTCGAGGAATGCGTAGGAATCCGCAAAGCTGATGCCGTCCACGAGGGTCTGCGGCAGGTAGAGCGAGTACGTGATGCAGTTGCCCGCCTCCATGAACATCGCTCCCCCGCCGCTGATGCGGCGGACCACGGTGATGCCGTGCCGGGACACGCCGTCGGGATGCACCTCATTGCGGTAGGACTGGAAGCTGCCGATCACCACCGACGGTTCCTCCCAGTCCCAGAAGCGGATGGTGGGGTTCCGGCGGCCGGCGCCGACCTCCTCGGTGAGCACCTCGTCCAGCGCCACGTTCAGATGCGTGGGCAGCACTGTGGGAGGGATGATGTTCCAGTGATGGTCGGTCCAGGCGGTGGCTTTGGCCAATGCCCTCCGGACGGCGATGGCCACGGCGTCGGCCGAGAACCCGAACAGCACGGCGTCCTCCGGAAGGGCGGCTTCAACAGCGGCGGCCAGGTCGGCCGCCGTCGAACTCTCCTGCAGTCCCGTCAATGCCCCATTGATGGCCAGCAGTGCCTCATCCGGTTCGAGGAAGAAGTCGCCGCTCAGGGACACGTCTGCCAGGGCGCCGTCCGCGATGTCGACGTCCACCACCACGAGCTTGCCGCCCGGGACCTTGTACTCGCCGTGCAGCCGCGGGGCGGCGTCCTCGATTGCAGAACCTGGCGTGGCAGTCATGCCTTCCATCCTGCCCCACAAACGCGAAAAGCCCGCACCGTTGCCGGTGCGGGCTTTCCAAAGAACCTTGGGGAGAAGTGAATTACTTCTTGCCGCCGAAGCCCTTGAAGCGAGCGTTGAAGCGCTCGACGCGGCCAGCGGAGTCCATGATGCGCTGCTTGCCCGTGTAGAACGGGTGGGACTCGGAGGAGATTTCGACGTCGATGACCGGGTAGGTGTTGCCGTCTTCCCACTCGATGGTCTTCGAGGAAGACACGGTGGAGCGGGTCAGGAACTTCGTGCCGGAGGCCAGGTCGTTGAAAACAACAGCTTCGTACTTCGGGTGGATCTCAGACTTCATAATGGGACCTTTGTTCACGCAGCTGGATTTTGCCAGCTGCCAGGTATGAATGGGATGGCTTCCGCCGTGCCCCGGCCGGCCATAGGACGGCGAAAAACACAGTGGAACCAGCTATCAATCATAGCGGATGCTGGCGGAAACCAACGAACCGGCCCCTCCGGCGGGTGCAGCTTCCTCGTCCCGACTGCCGAATCTGCTTCGGTTCCTACATCCAACACCAAGAGCAGGAACACCCGGGCCTGGGAGGGTTTGCTCGCCGCAACAGCAGCGGAGGGAGTACAAGCCAAAGAAAATTGTTGACAATTGACTATCAGCGATTTAGATTCGTAGTGAATCAAAAACTGCTCCGTTAGACGGATGCAAACGGCTGACAACGGCCGAGCCACCAAACACCACTACGAAGGGACGAATCCATGGCAGAAACCAACTCCCGGCCGAAGTACATCTCTTTTGATATCTACGGCACACTGATCAACTGGGATACAGATTCCACTACCCGCCGGCTACTCGCAGGCCGTTTGCCTGATGAGCAATGGCCGGCATTCAAGAAGGTGTTCCGCGGGTACCGGTTCGACGAGGTGCTGGGCGACTACAAGCCCTACGAGCAGATCCTGCAAAATTCCTTTGACCGGGTTTGCAAGTACTTCGGCATTGGGCCGACCCCCGGTGCGGGCGCAGAGTTCGCTGACGCCGTACGCAGTTTTGGTGCCCACGAGGACGTGCCGGCTCCGCTGAAGCTCATGGGCGACAACTACAAGCTGGTGGCTCTGTCCAACGCGGACGACAGCTTCCTGGAAATCAGCATTCCCAAGCTCGGTGCAGACTTCCACGCCGGCTTTAGGAACCTCTGGGTGCTGGACCGTGGCTATGACCCCATTACCGGGGGGCTACGACTACAACACGGTTAAATCCCTGGACGAAATCAACAACCACCTCGGTCTCTGAGCCCGGTTCCTGAGGCGAAGCGTCTTTGACGATGTAAATGGCGATTTAGGTGACCGATGGCGAAACCTGGCCTCCCTCCCCCGCCCACGGCAGTAATGCTGTGGGCGGGGACACCCGCCTGTTCCGCATGCTCTTCCGGCCCCAACGCTTCACCTAACCAAGCCCGGTTTCCTGACTCTTCCCCTTTGAAAGGGTGACATGAGCACTACCCCTGACCTCACCACAATCCATACGGCGCCGCCCCATGCCAGCGGGTCCGCCGGCCCCGTCCAGGCGGCCTGGAATGCCAGTAGCGACTCTGCTTTTATCGACGCCGTCGCATCAGAGAGTGGACTGCTTGCGGAGCAGTTCCAACTCCCGGAGTCAACAGTCCTGGAACTCCTTGTAGAGTCCTACGGCCTGAAGGGGAAGCTCGTCCGGACTCCCACCGAGAAGGACGAAACTTTCCGCCTCAGGCACGGAGAAGAAACCTATCTGGTCAAGATCTCCCCACCGGACGAGGATCCGATGATCGTCCATCTTCAGACCGCCTGCATGGAGCATCTTGAACAGGCCGCCCCTGAACTGCCGGTCCAGCGCCTTGTGCGGAGCCTGGGCGGGAATCCCGAAGTCCACATCCCCGTGCTGCAAGGACCCCATGACCGGGTACTTCGGGTGATGCGCTTCATGCCCGGAATCTTGCTGGCCAACGAGGTACCGTCGGCTGTTCAGCTTCAGTTGGTTGGCTCAGGCCTTGCCCGGCTGGCCCTAGCACTGCAGGACTTCGAGCATCCTCGTGCCGACCGCCTGCTCCTCTGGGACCTCAAGCACTTCCACCGGATGCGGCCGCTTCTTGACCACGTCGACGAGAAGGAAAAACGTGACCTGGCCGAAGACATTTTCGATCAGTTCGACGAAAAGGTGGTTCCGCTTCTCAGCACCCTCACCACTCAAGTTGTCCACGGGGATTTCAGTCCGTTCAACGTCCTGATCGACCCGGACAGCCCGGACTACGTGAGCGGGATTATCGACTTCGGAGACGTCGTGCGGACTCCTGTGATCTTCGACCTCAGTGTCACCATGGCCAACCTGCTGGGAGCAGGCCCGTCCCGACCCTGGAAACCCGCACTGCATGTCGTGGACGGGTACCAGAGCATCCGTCCGCTGCCTGACCAGGAGTTGGAGGCCCTGATCGTCTCAGCGCAGGCACGTCTGCTCCTGCGGGCCCTGATCACGCAGTGGCGGGCAAGCCAATTGCCGCAAAGAAGTGATTATCTCCTGTCCCACTCCAAACCTGACTGGGACCGGCTCGCTTCCACAGCGGCCGCCCCTGCACCAAGACTGCCTTTCACATTCTGAACCAGATTCACAGCCTTCAAGGAGAAACCATGGACACTTCCCAAATCCGTAAGCCATCGCGTTCAATGGTCAATGGCTTTGATCCCAACCGCCTCGATGAACTCCCGGACCAGATGCAGAAGAACATCCGGCGCCGGGACCAGAGCCTGGGGCCCGGATACCGGCTTTTCTATGACACACCGCTGGAAGTCGTCCGTGGTAAGGGCGTGACGCTGTTTGACCGCGACGGAAATGACTATCTCGACGTCTACAACAACGTCCCCTCTGTCGGCCACGCCCACCCGCGTGTCATCGCGGCCGTCCACGAACAGATGCAGACGCTGAACACCAACACCCGCTACGTCCAGGAATCCATCCTCGATTACTCAGAGCAGCTGCTTTCCACGTTTCCCGCCGAGCTTGGCCATGTCATGTTCACCTGCACAGGTTCGGAAGCCAACGACCTCGCCATGCGCGTCGCCAAATACGCCACCGGAAACCAGGGCATCATCGTCACCTCCGGCGCGTACCACGGACTCACCACCGAAGTAGCGTCCTTCTCACCGTCCCTGGGCATCGGCGTGCCCCTGGGTGCGAACGTGCGGGTCATCGACGCCCCGGACTCCCTGCGATACCCATTGGATCAAGGGTCCCTGGAGGATCACCTGCGGAACCAGGTGCATGCGGCCGTCGCCGACCTTCACCGGCATGGCATCGGAGTGGCGGCCTTCATCGCCGACAGCATCTTCTCCTCCGACGGTGTCTTCGCCGGCCCAGCAGGCTTCCTGCGTCCCATCGTCGAGGAAATCCATGCTGTGGGCGGCCTGTACATCGCCGATGAAGTCCAGCCGGGCTTCGGCCGCACCGGTGAGGAATGGTGGGGCTTCCAGCGTCACGGAATCGTGCCGGACATCGTGACCATAGGTAAACCGATGGGTAACGGCATTCCCGTTGCGGCTGCCATCTTCAGGCCCGAACTGTTGCAGGAGTTCGGGAAAAACATCCGCTACTTCAACACCTTTGGCGGGAATTCAGTCGCGATTGCGGCGGCGCAGGCCGTCCTGGACGTGATCCGGGAGGAATCGCTCATGGAAAACGCCCTCAAGGTCGGCCGAAAGATCCTCACCGGACTCAAGGATCTCACTCAGGGTCTGGATCAGGTTGCAGAAGTCCGCGGCAGCGGCTTCTTTATCGGCGTCGACCTCGTCACGGACCAAGCCACACTCTCACCCGACGGCGAAGCCGCCGCTGGCATTGTGAACGCCCTTAGGCAGGACCGGATTCTCATCTCGGCATGCGGTGCCCAGGGCAATGTCCTGAAACTCCGCCCCCCAATGCCGTTCTCCAGCAATGATGCTGATCGTCTGCTCGAAGCAATGGGCCGTGCCTTCAAGACGCTGCGCTAGGCCCGAACGGGACGGGGGGAATCCTGCTAAACAAGCTCACTCATTCTGCGGATTACACCCGCTGAAACGATTGGAAGGATTGCACCATGAAGACCAGACACACGATCCACACCGCTGCTGCCGGACTCGCCGTCCTGCTGGCCCTTTCCGCGTGCGGCGGCGCGGCAACAGGCAGCCAGGCCACGGATATCCCGAAGACCCAGAACACTCGTGACATCTCAGAGGGTGTTCAACCGGATGAGGCCGCGGTGGCGCTGCTACCGGAGTCCTACAAGGCCAAGGGCGAACTGACCGTGGCGATGGATCTGAGCTCCCCGCCGATGACCTTCCTCGCTGAGGATAATGCAACCCCCATTGGCGTCAACCCGGACCTCGCGCGCCTTGTAGCCAAAAAGTTGGGGCTGAAGCTGAAGTTCGAGAACACGGCGTTCGACACGATCATTCCCGGAATTGACGGCGGCCGCTACGACTTCACGGCCACCACGATGTCCGCCACGGAAGAGCGGCTGAAGGTTCTGGATATGATCAACTACCTTAAGGGTGGTTCCGCCGTGGCTGTGGCCAAGGGCAACCCGCTCAATCTGGCCAATGATGCACTGTGTGGCAAAAATATCGGCGTGACCAAGGGGTCCTCGCAGCAACTGAAGCACCTGCCGAACGTCTCGAAATGGACCTGTGAGGAAAAGGGGAACCAAGCCATCAACGCCATCACGCTGCCCAACGTCCAGGAAGCCCTGACGCAACTGGACTCAAAGCGGATCGACGGCGTCTTTTACGACGCCAGTGCCCTGGCGTGGGCCAAGGAGCAGCAGCCGGGCCACTTCACGGTCCTGGAGCCGCGAATGGATACCCGCACGGACACTAACGTTGCGATGGGCCTGAAAAAGGGATCACCGTTGACACCGGCCCTCCAGAAAGCCATCCAGTCCGTTCTGGAAACCCCGGAATACAAGGAGTCGCTGGACTACTGGGGCTTGGGAGAATCAGCCATCACAGAAGCCAAGATCCGTCAGTAAGAAAACCACTAACCCCTATACAACGAATACCGGGCCGCCTCTCATATACCGGTTTTGGTCTGAACTCTCATTAAGGTTGTGCTATGAGCAGCATCCCCACGGCAGGTGACTACACTAAGGCTTCGGTCCTTGATGCGGTCCTTTCGGAGGCACCTTTGACGCGGAGCAGGCTGATCGAATTGACGCGTCTAAGCCAGGCGACAGTGTCCCGGAAGGTGGATGAGCTTCTTTTCGACGGTTTCCTCGTTGAGCAGGGAGTCGACGCAGTTGTGCGCCGCGGTCGACGCTCCACGTTTCTCGATATACCCGGCACGGCGGGACACATTGTGGGTATCTCTTTCGGAGCGCAAACCACCTGCGTCTTGGTAACGGACCTGCGAGGTCGCGAGATTAGGCATCTCATTGTTCCCAGCCACGAAGGGGGCGATGCTGAAACAACTGCCAGGTGGCTGGCGGAACTGATTGCGAAGACCAGTGATTCCGCAGAGGGACCATTGCGCCAAATCGTCGTCGGACTGCCCGGCCGTGTCCCGCATGGCGTGAGGAGGTCTGGGACACCGGAAACACGGAAGAGTTCTATTGATTCTTCTCTCCAGAATTGCCTGGAGGATCGACTGAACGCTCCCGTGAGCCTTGAGAGCGACGCCAGCGCGTCCCTCCGGGGGATCCTGAAGGATGATGCGGGCATAGGTAACGCTGCCTTGTTCATGCTCAGTACCGTGCTGACGTTCGCTAGTTGTACTGATCATGAGATCGTCCAGGGGCGTACGCCTACTTTCGGTGACCTCGGTGGTGTTCTCTACTCGGGCGTTGGCAATGAGTCCCTCGATGGGCTGTTGAGCACAAAGGGTCTCCTCCAGTTCTCCAAGGGGCGAGGGATGGAGCTGGAGCGCATCGAAGCGCTCTGGTCCCAGCCGCAGGAAGCGGCATCCCGTGCGGAGGTGATGGAGGCGTTTACGACGGCGCTCGTCACCGCTGTCGGTGCCGTTGCAGTTACGTTGGATCCGGAATCCGTGTACTTCGTGGGTCGCTTGAGTCCGCTGGTGGTTGAAGTCCTTCCCGAGGCGCGCAGGCGGCTCGAGCAAAACCTTCCCGTCGTTCCGGAGATCAGGGTCGCACCGCAAGTGCTCGGACTATCGGTGGCCAGTGGAGCAGCATATGCGGGACTGACCCTGGCACAGTCCCGGCTCCGGGAATCGGTGCTGGAGGCAAGCCGGGAGGGCCCTAGCCCGTAGCAGGCAAGAAGTACATAGTTCGACGCGTTACCTGGTCGCATAGAACGCCACGGCCGACGACGCAGCAACGTTCAACGAATCTACGCCGTTCATCATGGGGATTGTCACTCGTGCGTCGAGCAGTCGATCGGTCTCAGGCTTCAGCCCCTCGCCCTCCGTTCCGAAGACCAGGACCAGGTTCTCATGGTCCTGTGTCACCAGTTCGTCAAGAGTGATGGCTCCCTCCCCCAGAGACATGCCTGCCACGAAGTATCCCGCTTCCTTCAGCTGTTCGATAGTGGCCGGCCACGGGTCGACCCTCGTCCACGGAACTTGGAAAACGGTGCCCATGCTGACCCTGATCGAGCGGCGGTACAACGGGTCGGCGCATTGCGGCGTAACCAGTACAGCGTCGACACCGATCGCCGCAGCTGACCTGAAAACGGCACCAACGTTCGTATGATCGGTCAAGTCCTCCAGGACCGCGATTCTCGACCGATGCGGTGTCTTGGAACACCCCACGTTGGTGGGGTCCACAGTGTCCTCCGGGGCCGCCACGCCCCGGGCGCCCGCAAGCAGTTCCGGCAACGGGACCGGCGCCGGGCGGTGCATGGCTGCCATGGCGCCGCGGTGCAGGTGGAATCCGGTGATTTCCTCCAGAAGGCCGGCGCTGCCGATGTACGCGGGAACGTCCGGGTACTGCTCGAAGATGTCCGTGAGGTCCGCAACCCACTTCTCGGCCAGGAAGAAGGACCGCGGCCGGTGCCCGGCGGCGAGGGCCCGCCGCAGGACGCGGGAGGATTCGGCGATGTACATTCCCTCGGCGGGTTCGCGGAGTTTCCGCAGGTGCACGTCGGTCAGCTGCGTGTAGTCGGCGACGCGCGGATCCGCGGCAGACTCGAGGTAGTGGAAAGTCACCGGCAGTCCTTTTACTTATCCGTTGAGCAGGTTGGCAACCATGACGCCGAGCGCCACCAGTCCGAGGGTGAAGATCACGCCGCGCAGTACCGGGGGTGAGAGCCGGCGCCCAACCTTTGCGCCCACAAAGCCGCCAATGAGGGAGCTGACGGCGATGAGGGCCACCACGGTCCAGTTGATCCGGCCGAAGGCGAACAGCAGGTATGAGGCGGCCGCAAACAGATTTACGCCCAGCACCAGGATGTTCTTCATGGCATTGGCGTTCTGGATGGTGCCGGTCATGAAGACGCCGAGGATGCCCACCAGCAGGATGCCCTGCGCCGCGACGAAGTAGCCGCCGTAGACCCCGGCCAGGTAAACCAGCACCACCAGCAGGATGCCGTGGTGCTTGTCCCGCAGCGCGTGCTCGGGGTTTTCTTCGCGGTTCCGCACCCACTGCTGGAGCTTTGGCTGGAACACCACCATCAGCAGGGCCAGGACAATAAGCGCCGGCGCCGCGTAATGAAACACCTGCTCCGGCAGGTGAAGCAGGAGCCAGGCTCCGCTGATGCCTCCCAGCAGGGACGCCGGAAGCAGCCGCAGGAGCTGGCGGCCGCGGCCCTTCAGCTCGCGCCGGTAACCCCAGGCGCCAGCGGCACCGCCGGCAACGAGGCCCATGGCATTGCTCATGGAGGCCGTCACCGGTGCGATGCCCAGGGCGATCAGCACCGGGAAGGTGACGAGGGTTCCTGAGCCTACAACGCTGTTGATGGTGCCGGCCCAGAGGCCGGCAAAGAACACAATAATCCCGCTGAGAAACTCCACGCTGTGCAGGCTGCCCCGCTAGCGGCGGGCGGTTGCCGTGTAGCGGCCGGCGTTCACGGAGACGTCCAGGGGCAGGCCGAACGTCTCGCTCAGGTTGCCTGAGGTGAGCACCTCGTCGACGGGACCGGCAGCCACCACTTCGCCGTCGCGCATGAGCATTGCGTGGGTGAAGCCCGGCGGGACTTCCTCGAGGTGGTGCGTGACCAGCACGATCGCCGGCGCATCCTCGTCCATGGCCAGCTGGCTAAGGCGGTGCACGAGGTCCTCGCGGCCGCCAAGATCCAGGCCGGCGGCGGGCTCGTCGAGCAGCAGGAGTTCGGGGTCGGTCATCAGGGCCCTGGCGATCTGCACGCGCTTGCGCTCACCCTCGGAGAGCGTGGAGAACTTGCGGTTCAGGAGAGGGCCCATCCCCCAGTCGTTCAGGAGGGCGAAGGCGCGGCGCTCGTCGTCCTTCTCGTAGCCTTCGCGCCAGCGGCCGGTCACTCCATAGGCGGCAGTGACCACCACGTTGAGCACGTTCTCATATTCCGGGATCTGGGTGGCCAGTGCGGCGGAAGACAGGCCGATCCGCGGCCGCAGTTCGAAGACGTCCACCTTTCCGAGGCTTTCGTCCAGGATGCCGGCGATGCCGCTGGTGGGATGGAGCCGGGCGGCGGCAATCTGCAGCAGAGTGGTCTTGCCAGCGCCGTTGGGGCCGAGGATGACCCACCGTTCGCCTTCCCTGACCTGCCAGTCCACCTTGCTCAGGAGCGTTTTGGCTCCGCGCACAACGCTGACGGCGGCCATTTCAAGAACATCACTCATAGAAGTAGACACTAGGACAAAACAGGGTGTGACTGATAACTGGCCTGGCCGCCGTCGCGGGGCCCTCCTGTTTGTGTCATTATATGCGTATGAACGCAGATAAGAAGGCTTGCAGGCTCGACGTCGATAGCCAGTATGTGGAACTGGCGGTGGAGATCTTCGCGATGCTTGCGGACGCCACGAGGGTGCGGATCATCCTGGCGCTGCGTGAGGGTGAAATGGCCGTCGGGGCGTTGGCGCAGGTGGTGGGCAAGTCGCCGGCAGCCGTGTCACAGCATCTGGCCAAAATGCGCCTGGCGCGCATGGTTTCCACCCGCCAGGAAGGAACCAAGGTCCTCTACCGGCTCGAAAACGAGCACGCCCGCCAGCTCGTCGCGGATGCAATCTTCCAGGCCGAGCATGCGCTTGGCGGCCAGCCGGCCCACCACCGCACGAAGGGAACGGAATCATGAGTGAGCGCACGCAGACAACCGGACTGCCAGGGGGCGGAAACGCTCCGGAACACCATGACCGCGACCAGCCGCACGGCCACCACGGGCATGTCCATGACAATGACTACGGGCACGAAGCCCATCATGACCATCACCACGGCGACCACGGCCACGGCCATGGGCATGACCACTCACATGACCATGGGCGCACGCATCACAAGGGCCTGAAGGGCTGGCTTTACGAGCTGTTCATCCCGCACACCCACGATGCGGCCGACTCTGTGGACGATGCCCTGGAGGCAAGCTCGCAGGGCATCCGGGCCCTGAAGATCAGCCTGCTCATGCTGCTCGGAACAACGGTCCTGCAGTTCCTGGTGGTTCTGGTGAGCGGTTCCGTCGCATTGCTGGCGGACACCATCCACAATTTCTCCGACGCGCTGACCGCCGTTCCGCTGTGGGTGGCGTTCGTCCTGGGCCGGCGCGCGGCTACCCGCCGCTACACGTACGGCTTCGGCAGGGCGGAGGACATGGCGGGGCTGTTCATTGTCGCCGTCGTGGCACTCTCGGCGGTGGTGGCGGCGTGGCAGTCGGTGGACCGGCTGATCCACCCGCAGGCGCTCCAGAATCTTGGCTGGGTCATGGCCGCGGGACTGATCGGCTTTGCCGGAAACGAAGCAGTGGCGATCTACCGCATCCGGATCGGGCGCCGGATCGGTTCCGCTGCACTGGTGGCCGACGGCGTTCACGCGCGGATGGACGGTTTCACCTCCCTGGCTGTGGTCCTTGGCGCCGGCGGCGTCATGCTCGGCTTTCCCCTGGCGGACCCGATCGTTGGCCTGCTGATCTCGGCGGCCATCATCATGCTGCTGTGGGGCACGGTCCGCAGCATCGGACGCCGGCTGATGGACGGCATCGAGCCCGAACTCGTGGACCGTGCACGCGGCGCCCTTGAGGGAACGCCCGGTGTTGTGGAAGTGAGGCGCGTGCAGCTGCGGTGGGTCGGGCACCGGCTCCAGGGCGCGGCCACCATCGGGCTCGACGGCGGCAGCAGCCTGGCCTTGGCAGAACAGACCATGCGCGAGGCCCAGCACCGGCTTCGGCACGCCCTGCCCAAACTCGACGACATGGCTCTCACGCCCACGGCCGCGCTCAAGCGCCCGTCAGCTCAAGCGCGCCCCGCCCGGTAGCGCCGGACTGCGTCAGCGTTGCCGCACCGGGCTGAACAGTATGTCCGGTTTCCGCCGCGGCTCGTGTCGGCGAAGACGCGGTGGCGGTCCCGCCAGGCGCAGACGCCGAGCCGCTCGCCGGCGGCCTCGGTCATGAAGATGGCCAGTCCGCCGGCAGTGACCGCGCGCACCCTTTCAACCAGCGTTTCGCTGGCGTCCGCGAAGTGAAGGTGCGGGAGCATGTCGTCGTGGGTGGTGAGGAACACGCGCCGCACACCCGCCGCCAGCAGGGCGTTGACCGCTGAGCAGCGGGCCGCCTGGTCCCCGGCGGCGAAGACTGTCTGCAGCCGGACTGTCCACTCCCGGAGCTCGTTCCGGGACGCGGGTGTGACCCGGGGCGAGCGGAACAGGTGGTTTGCCAGGAGCTCCTGCAGCGCGTCGCTGCCCCACTGGCCGTCGGCAAGCATGTTGACGAGGGATTCCGCCAGCCGCACGCCGTGCATGTTGTCATGGTTGAACTGCATAAACCCATGACATCACAGTTGTCCTGTGGAGCTTTCCACAACGAGGACCTGCCCGAGGGGATCACACAAGTTGACCAGCACCGCCGAAGCAACCCGTTCCATCCAGCGCCGCATGGTGCGGACCTTGTCGGTCGCACAGATTTTCTCCGGCCTGGGCAGCGGCTCAACCCTTGCCCTGGGCTCCATCCTGGCTGTGGAGCTGTCAGGGTCCGAAGCATGGGCCGGCTCCGTGAACACCGCCCTGACCCTGGGCACCGCGGCCACGGCGATTCCGCTGTCCCGGCTGGCTCTGCGACGGGGACGCCGGGTTGCCCTCACCACCGGTCTGGCCGCGGCGATCGCCGGCACCTTCCTGATGGTCAGCGCCGTGACTTCCGGACTGTTTGTGCTTCTGCTCGGCGGGGCCTTCCTGGTGGGACTGGCGTCCGCGGTCAACCTGCAGGCCCGCTTTGCTGCCACCGACCTGGCCGAGCCGGAACACCGCGGACGGGACCTGTCGCTGGTGGTGTGGGCCATCACCATCGGCGCTGTCGCGGGGCCCAACATGGTGGCTCCGGGGGCAGTCCTGGCCGGCTGGCTGGCCATTCCCGCGTCTGCCGGGCCGTTCCTGATATCAGCGCTGGGGATGGTGGTCGGGGCCGCTATCGTGGTGCTGGCCCTGCGCCCGGATCCGCTCCTGACCCGGCGCGCGCTCGACGGCGGGAACCCGCTGCCGGGTGCACAGCGCTCCGGCACTTGGCGGGAAGGATGGCAGATCGTACGGCAGCACCCCAGCGCCCGCGCAGCGGTGATCGCCGTCGTCGCGGCCCACGCGGTGATGGTCGCCGTGATGTCCATGACGCCGCTGCACATGCAGCACCACGCCGGCCACACCGCGGGTAACCCGGACACCATCGCCCTGATCGGCCTGACCATCTCGCTGCACATCGCGGGGATGTACGCCCTCTCGCCGCTGATGGGCGTCCTGACCGACCGTCTCGGACCGCGGACCGCCGCGCTCGCGGGCCTGCTGACTTTGCTCGGCGCCGTTGCCCTGACCGGACTGGCATCGCAGAGCATGGGTTCGGTCACGGTAGGCCTGGTCCTGCTCGGGCTTGGCTGGTCGGCCACCACCGTTGCCGGTTCCACCTTGCTCGTCGCCACGCTCACCCCCGCTGAGCGCGTCCCGGTCCAGGGGTTCTCGGACGCCACCATGTCCCTGGCCGGCGCGGTGGGAAGCGCGCTGTCAGGACCCGTCATGGGCCTCACCGGCTACTCCGGCATCAGTGCCTTCGCGGCTGCAGTCATCGCTGCGGCGGGCGTGGCGTTGCTACGCCTGCGCGTCCGGAGTTGACGGATCAGCATCCGCCGAACTGCTGGGTGGCAGGCTTTCGGACGTTTTTTGATGCAGCCTCGCAGAGCCGTGCCGGGCCACATCGGTGAACATTGCCACCGCTGCCGCAGCGAGTGCCACGCCGAAGGACGCCACGACGTCGGTGAGCCAGTGATAGCCCAGATACAGCCGGCTTAAGCCGACCAGCGCCGTAACTGCAAGGGCCCCGGAGAACCCAAGCACCGCCGTCGTACGCGTTCCTGAGCGTGACACCACAAGGTAGGCGAGCACCACCGTGATCACGCCCACTCCCACGGTGTGCCCCGAGGGGAACGAGAGGGCATCGTCCGGGCCGAGCAGGAAGTCAGCAGCGGGCGGACGTGACCGGCTGACGAGCTGCTTGATGAGGGTGGTGAGGACCACGGCCAGCACGATGGCCCCCATGAGCACAGCAGGGCGCCACAGCTCACGCTTCCAGACGGCCCATGCCAGGGCGAACGCCGCACCGGCGACGGAAAGCACTTCCGGCGCGGTCACGGCGGACACGACCGAAAACAGCGCGGTGGCGGCAGGATTGCGCGAATCCACCAGCAGGCTGTGCGCAGTGCCGTCCATTGCTGCCAGCCCCGAGTGCGACTGGACGGCTGCGAACATGAGCCAGAAAACCGCGTCACCAACCACCAAAAGAGCCCCGGCCCAGCAGAAAAGTACCTGCTGCGACGCCCGTGGCAGGGGGCCCGGGCGCAGGCGGGCAGTCAGGGCAGAGATCATCAGACCATTCTGCCGGAATCCGCTCCCCGTTTGCCGGATGTCTGCTGGGAGCCGGCTGGGAAGGGTCGGGCGCAATGGATTCGGGAGGCGGGCCCTCGCTCGATAAGATTGTAGTCATGACTTCGAACGTGACTGCGGTCAGCTATGGCCCGAAACTGTCCCCCTCGGAACCGGAGAACCTGCGGTCCCTGCTGGCGGACTCCGACGCCGCCTTCGGAGAAACCTCAACCGCCGGCGACGGACGGTTCGAAGTCTGCACCTTGGACTTTTCCGTTCCTTCGGGGTCAGCCGCGGATATCGCGCGCCTGCGGCACGTGATTGCCGCCGCCAAGGAGAACGGTGGGCGCGCAGGAGTGGACACCGCCATTGTTCCCGCAGAACTGCGGCAGGCGGAGCGCAAGCTGCTCATCATGGACGTCGACTCCACCCTGATCCAGCAGGAGGTCATCGAACTCCTCGCCGCCTACGCCGGCAAGCGCGACGAAGTCACAGCCGTCACGGAGGCCGCCATGCGCGGTGAACTCGACTTCGCCCAGAGCCTGCACGCCCGGGTGGCCGTCCTGGCCGGGCTGCCTGCCGACGTCGTCGACTCCGTTTACTCGGAGGTGACGCTGAGTGAGGGAGCCGCCGAGCTGGTGGCCGCGTTCAAGGCCGCAGGCCATCCCGTGGCAGTGGTGTCCGGCGGCTTCAACCAGATCCTGCGCCCCATCGCCGAGGACCTCGGCATGGACTACTGGATCGCCAACGAACTGGAAATCGTGGACGGCGCACTCACCGGAAAGGTTGTCGGCGACGTGATCGACCGCGCCGCCAAGGAAAAGTACCTCCGCGAATGGGCCGCCGCTGAAGGCATCGCACTGGAGCACACCATCGCGGTGGGCGACGGCGCCAACGACCTGGACATGCTCGGCGCCGCGGGCATCGGGGTGGCCTTCAATGCCAAGCCCGCCGTCCTCGCCGTCGCCGACGCCGCCGTCAACATGCCGTACCTCGACGCGGTGCGGCACATCGCCGGCGTCTGATTTGGGCTAAAAACCCGACGGCGGCGTGAACTGGCTGGCCGTGAACACAGCCCCGCCGGGGTCCCGGATGAGGGCGGTCCGTGTCCATTCGGTGTCCTCCTGTCCGAGGACGTGGCCGCCGAGGCGCTCCGCCTCCCGGACAGCCACGTCGCGGTCGGCAACCGTGAAGGTGACATGCCAGTGCGGCCGCTCGCCCTGGGCGGCCGGGGCAAGCCAGCCCACAGCATCCTCAAAACCTGCGGGCACGGCGTCTCCCGATTGGCGGGCGCTGATGCCGGGGTCGATGGTGGCTTCCAGATGGTCGCCGTATCCGGGCCGGCGGATCATGGTGCCGAAGTCGAGCCGGTCGAACTGCCAACCAAAGGCCCTGGCGTAGAAATCTGCCGCCGCATCCGTGTGCGCTGTATGGAGGTCGCTGAAGTTCCAGCCGCCTGGCACATTAACCGCCTGGGCGCCCGGCCTCTGCAGTGGCTGCCAAAGGCGGAACTCCACTCCTTCGGGGTCGGCCAGCACGGCCCGGACCCCTCCGGCCCCGGTATCGGCAGGAGCGGATTTCAGGGTTGCGCCGGCGGACAGCAGGTGCCGCACCGCGGAGTCTGCATCCTCGACGGCGATGTACGTGTTCCACGCGGGCACGCCGTGGATGCCGGTTCCCAAACCGGTGATGGCGCCGGCCTCCTGGCCGGCGAGCCGGGCAATTACGTAACTGCCGCCGTCCCCCGGCGGTGCCGTACCGGCGTCGAACTCCCACCCGAACAATCCGCCGTAGAACCTCGTGGCCGCTTCGACGTCGGGTTGCTGGCTGTCCACCCAGCACGGCACGCCGGCCGGATAGGTCCGCTTCGGTAGCGCTGAATCCTCTGCCATGGCTATGACCCTAGGCGTCACGGGCCGCCCGGACAACGCCTGCGCGGCCTCAACTTGCGTGCTACTAGGGGACAGCGAAGGCCCGGCGCTGCTGCACACCGGGCCTTCGGAGATTTGCGGCAGGACCGCGGACAACTGCTTCAGTAACTAGCCGGCGTTCTTGCCGAAGTAGTCCGAACCGCCGGCGTATTCCGTGTGGCCGGACTCGACGTCTGCGGTAGCCATGCTGGCGACCACGGCGGCGAACTCCTCCACCGAGTACAGCTTGCCGGCCTCGGCGCGGCGCGCCTCGATGGCGCCCGGGTTGGAGCGGTCGAGCAGGGTGGCGGTCACGGTGCCCTCGATCATGTCGCCGGACACGACCACTAGGGAGATGCCCTTCTCAGCCAGGTTCGGCAGCAGTTCGCGGAGAGCGTCCTCGCCGGCGCGCTTGCTGCGGGCCACGGGCTCGTACTCGGGCATGGTGGGGACCGAGTTGATGAAGTGCGCCTGGTGGCTGGTGACGAACACCACGCGGGAGCCTTCCTTCATGAGGGGCACGGCGGCGTTAAGCATGTTGACCTGCGCGTCGCGGTTGAGCTTGAGGGCGTAGCCCTCCTCCATGCCCGTTTCCATGCCGCCCGAGGCGTTGAGGACCAGGATGTCCAGCGAACCGAAGTTCTCCATGGCGGCGCTGGCCAGCGCCTGCACGCCTTCCTGGGTGGTCAGGTCAGCACCGACGGCGACGGCACGGCCGCCGTCGGCCTCGATGCCGGCCACCACTTTGTTGGCGCGCGGCGCCTTCTGGCGGTAGTTAACGACGACGGCGGCGCCTTCGCCGGCGAGGATCTTGGCAACTTCGGCGCCGATACCGCGCGAAGAACCGGTGACGATGGCAGTCTTATTGTCGAGCTGTCCCATGTGGGCTCCCTATTCTCAGAGTCAAACTCTGTCTTGTTCTCAGAGTCAAACTCTGTCTTGAAACCTGTTGTTTTGTTCGAAACGTCTAATGCTTGGTGGCCTGCAGTCCATCATGCCAGCGGGAATGCCGGTTTCCTTTGTCGGAAGGCGACAAAGAAGCCGGTGCGCGCCGGAGGCGGAAGCAGGCAGGGATGGTGCGGGAGCCTAGTGGCCCATGCCCAGTCCGCCGTCGACCGGGATGACGGCGCCGGAGATGTAAGCAGCCTCGTCGCTGGAGATCCAGCGCACCACGTTGGCCACTTCCGAGGCGTCGGCGAAGCGTCCGGCGGGGATGCTGGCCAGGTAGTCCTTCTGCGTGGCCTCTGGCAGCTCAGCCGTCATGTCCGTGTTGATGAAACCGGGGGCCACGACGTTGGCCGTGATCCCGCGCGATCCGAGTTCGCGGGTCAGCGAGCGGGCGATGCCCACGAGGCCCGCCTTGGATGCGGAGTAGTTGATCTGGCCGGGTGCCCCGTACAGGCCGGAGACGGAGGAGATGAGTACCACGCGGCCCTTGCGCAGCCGGATCATGCCCTTCGACGCGCGCTTGATCACGCGGAAGGCTCCGGTCAGGTTGGTGTCGATGACGGACGTGAAGTCGTCCTCGCTCATGCGCAGCAGCAGCATGTCCTTGGTGATGCCGGCGTTGGCCACCAGCACCTCAACGGGACCGTGGGCGGCCTCCACCTCGGCGAATGCAGCATCAATGGAGGCTTCATCGGTCACATCGGCCTTGACCCCCAGGACACCGTCCGGCAGCTTGGATTCGCTGCGGTAGGTCACGGCCACCTTGTCCCCGTTGGCCAGGAATGCCTCCGCGATGGCCAGGCCGATGCCGCGGTTTCCGCCGGTGATGAGGACGCTGCGGGCCGTGGTTGCTGCTTCAGACATGTGTGCTCCGGATTTCCGCGGAGCATGGCTCCGCTATGGTGGCTGGATTTTGAACTGCCTCCGATCTTATCGTCCGATTGGGAGCCTCCTTCGGATGGTGAGAGAATTGGGGTAGCCATTGGAGCGTGATGAGACAGTCGTGACACCTGAAATCCAGCCCGGACCGCAGACGCCCGGGAAGCGTGACTCCACCGCCGGCCATCCGGAAGTCATCAGCATTACGGATGCCGCCGCAGCGCATTCCGAAGATATGCGGGAGCGCATGATCAAGTACGCCCTCGCCATGGGCATCCGCATGGTGTGCCTGATCCTGATCTTTGTGGTGGACGGCTGGTTCAAGCTGGTTGCGGTGGCGGGGGCGGTTTTCCTGCCGTGGATCGCGGTGGTGATCGCCAACGGTTCGGACAAGGCGGAGGTCCACAGCGAGGCGCTGCTCGACTACACGCCGTACGCTGAACTGGGAGCGGCTGGGGATTCCCGAACCGCGGAAAGCGGCGACACCGCGGATGAACCAACGGTGCTCCAAGGCGAGCTCATTGCTGATGACGAAGAAGACGACGACGGCCGGGGACAGAAAGCTTCATGAACATTTTCAACCTGGGTGGCGGCAGCGGGGATTTTGCCGGGCAGGCCTCCGCGGCCACCTGTTCCCGCAAGGCCTGCCGGGCTGACGCCTCGTGGCAGCTGCTCTGGAACAATCCCAAGATCCACACGCCCGAGCGCCGCAAGGTGTGGCTGGCGTGCGGTGAGCACAAGGCGTGGCTGGAGGACTACCTGCAGACCCGCGGGCTCTGGAAGGAAACCGTGCCCTTCGAGGCGGCGGAGCCAGGCGGGAACGGCTGAATGTACAAGTTCCTGTTTTCCAGCAAGTGGCTGGGCTACCTGCTGCTGGCCGCAATCTTCGCCACCGGCTGCGTGTTCCTGGGCCGCTGGCAGATGGACCGCCGGGCCGAAACGCTGGCGGAAATCCAGCGGGTCACGTCCAACTATTCGGCCACTCCGATCACATTTGCCGAGGCCCGCGGCCAGTTCGACCAACTGGACCCGTCCCGAGAGTGGACCCAGGTCCGGCTCCAGGGCACTTACGACGTCGACGGGCAGCGGATCGTGCGCAACCGCCCCCTGAACGGGCAGCCCGGCTATGAAGTGGTGGTGCCGTTCAAGCTCGCATCCGGCGAGACCGTGGTGATCGACCGCGGCTGGCTGCCGATCGGCAACAAGACGCCCGGCCGCCCGGATTCCGTTCCTGCACCGCCGTCCGGGCAGGTCACTGCAGTGGTGCGGCTCAAGCATAGCGAACCCACGCTGCAGCGCGGCGCACCGGAGGGCCAGCTGGCTTCCATTGACCTGCCCGCTTACGCTGCCGAACTCGGCTATCCGCTGCTGACGGGCGCCTACGGGCAGCTCGCCTCGGAGACACCGCCAGCCGCGGTCACGCCGCAGCCGTTCCCCGTGCCCTCGATGGACGAGGGGACGCACCTGTCCTATTCACTGCAGTGGTTCGCCTTTGGCATCCTCATGTTCGTGGCCTTTGGTTACGCGGCCCGGCAGCAGGCGCGCAACGCCGCGCTGGATGCCGAGGACGCTGAAGCGGCGGACGGCGAGCTTGCCCACACCGCCGCGGGAGCCCGCCGTCGTCCGCCGGCACCCCGAAAGCGCAAGCGGCCGACGGCGGAAGAAGAGGAAGACGCGATCCTGGATGCCCAGGGCTACTGACGACAGGAGCACGGAGATGCTTGCCGACCCCGTGGCCAACGTGCGCCGCGCCCTGACCGCAGCCGGTGCCCGTGACACAGTCACGGTTCTACCCGGAGCGGTTCCGACGGCGGCTGCCGCGGCTGACGCGCTTGGCTGCGACGTCGCTGCCATCACGAACAGCCTGGTGTTTGAAGTGGACGGCACTCCCCTGCTGATCCTCGCCAGCGGTGCTGCCAAGGTCGACGTCAGGCTGGTCGCCTCCCAGCTGGGCACGGGGCGGATCCGCCGTGCCGCGCCTGAGTTCGTGCTGCACCATACGGGCCAGGAAGTGGGCGGCGTTGCACCCGTCGGGCATCCGGCCAGGATCCGCACGCTGCTGGACGCTTCGCTCGAGGAACACGCAACGCTCTGGGCCGGGGCCGGCGACCACCACTCCATGTTCTCCATCAGCTACGGCGAGCTGCAGCGCATCACGGACGCGCACGCGCTTCGCGTGCGGTAGGGGCACAGGTCCTGGTCCTCGCCTGCGGATGGAGTCAGGCGTGAAGGGTGGGCCGGTAGATGAGCTCCTGGGTGTGGCCGTCGAGCGTCCGGCTCTCGATCAGCTCAAGGTCGAAATCGGCGGCGCCTTGGAAGATTGGCTCTGCCCCGGTCTGACCGGTGATTACAGGGAAGACGGTTACCTGGACACGGTCGACGAGTCCGGCGGCCATCAGTGCCCGGTTCATTGACAGGCTGCCGTGGGAGCGCAGCGGCACCTCTGACTCTTCCTTGAGCCGGGCGACGACGTCGACCGCGTCACCACCTACGAGGGTCGCGTCCGGCCAGTCGAGCGGTTCCTGCAGTGTTCTCGACACCACCGTTGCCGGCAGATTCGTCATCCGGGTGACCCATGGATCTCGGACCTCGGACGTTTCGCTGCTCGCGGCCAGCATCCGCTCGAACGCCCGGTATGTGTTGGCCCCAAAGACCATCCGCTGCTCCTCGCCGTACAACGCGAGGCGGCGCTCGAGCAGTTCGGGGCCTTGCTTGCCCCAGTAGCCGCCCCAGTTGCCGGTGTGGGAGCCGAAGCCGTCGAGGCTGCAAAAGACGTCGAAGGTGTAGGTAGCGGCCATGGTGCTCTCCTCGATTGCGTCAGATCGGGCTTGGAAATGCTGATGTCACAGCGGGACGAGCCTAGCCACCGAATCCATGGCTGGCCACCACGCTCGGTCAAGGTTTACGACAGGCGCAGCATCGGGCCCCTGGGATTGCCCTCCAGCCAAGGCCACCCCCTAGGGTGCCGCCACGCTGCAGTCCACCGGCAGGGTGGTACTGCGGCACAGATCTGACCCCCGATTTCGGGGAGTCGCCAGGCGACAGCCCCTGCCAGCCCGATTGCCTGGCGGCCGATCTAAGTCTTCCCCGCTCTGGCTTCGAGGAACCCATCTGTGAAGCCAGCAGGAAGCTCAGTCCCGGTGGGGTCGTGAGCGGAAGTATTGGTTGCGGCGGGGTTTTCGTCCCGGGTCGAGTTCTGGTGGTGGTTTGAACCAGGGGACTTCGTTGGTGACTTCGATGGTCCAGTTTTCCTTATGGATCAGGTGGTGGTGATAGCTGCAGAGGAGGACGCCGTTGCCGGTGCTGGTGGGTCCGCCGCGTGACCAGTAGGTGATGTGGTGGGCTTCGCACCAGGGTGCGGGCATGGTGCATTGCGGGAACGCGCAGCCTTGGTCGCGGGCCATGATGGCTTTGCGGATGTGGGGCGGGAAGATCCGTGAGGCGCGGCCGACGTCGAGGATGCGGCCGCCGGTGCCGAGGACGACGGGGATGAGGTCGGCGTCGCAGGCGATTTTGCGGATCGTGGCCGGGTTCACCGGCCCGCTGAACGCGAACAGGGCTGTGCCGTCGCCGGTTCGGGCGGCGTTGAGCGGACCGGCGGAGGCTGGCTGCAGATCCTGATCGCCTTGGGCCCACTGTGTGTCCAGCGCTCCTTGGAGACTGGCGGTGCTGGGCTGGCCCAGCCATTGCTCGACTCTGGCGAGCAGGTCGCGGTAGTCGATGGTGACCAGGATCTGCGGGCGGTGCCGCCGTTGGCGGGCAGGGCGTCGGTGGTGAGGGCGGTTTGGCAGGCGCCGACGAGCCCGTCGAGGCGTTTCTGCCCCTGCGACCGGTGATCCAGGTCGATTTCCGGTACACCCGGGCTGTCCCACCGGGCAAGGACAGCATCAGCATCCGCCGCCCGCTCCCGTCGCCGCCAGCACCGTGGCCGCCATCGCCGTGGCCCCCGTTCCCGCCATCGCCGTCGCTGCCATTCCCGTCTGCGTGTTCCGGGGCCGGGGTGCGGGGGTTGGTGGCGGTGTTCATGGCGGTGGTGAGGGTTTCGAACTGTTCGGGGGTGGCGAAGATTTCCAGGTGGTGCAGGCCGTGTTTGGGGCGGCGGATGAAGGCGCCCTGGATCTGGCGGAGCGCGGGTTCGGAGGGTTCGGGGCCGTCCTGGTCGATCGCCTCGGCCCAGTGCCGGGCGACGCGCGTGACGAAGTCGGCGTCATTGTCGATCGCCGTTTGAGTGAGTTCGTGTTCCATCGCGGCGGTGCGGGCCGGGGTGGTGAAGTGCCGGGCCCGGTCCAGGGCGAGGGTGATCGTGGTCGCGGCACGGGAGCTGACCTGGGCGGTGCTGACCGCCGTCGCGAGTTCCCCGTAGCGGGGCGGTAGCTGTTGGCCGCCGAATCCTGCCCTGGGAAGGATGGAGTCGGCCAGGGTGAGGCGGCGGCGGGCCTCGCAGGCGCTGATGCCCAGCCTGGTCCGAAGGAAATCCACGGTATTCCGGGAACCATCAGCATTGGGGTCCGCATCCGGGACGGGAACGGCGTCGGGGACCAGGGGTGCCGCGGCGGCGGTGAGGGCCGCGGTGCGGGACCTCTCCACGGCACCGGCGGCGACTACCTGCAGATGCTCCACCCTCCGGGAGAGCCGCTCAACCCGGTCCGCGAAATCAGCAGACCGGCCAAAGCTCCACAAGGCGGTGTCCTCGGCGGTGATCGTTTCCGAGTCCAGCGCAGCTATGGCCTGGTCAACCGCGTCCAGCTCAGCAGGGACGCTTTGAAGGGCGGTCGCGCCAATGGAAGCCGGCCCAGGGCTTTGGGCGGAAGCGAACCTGCGGGCGCCGGGCTGCTCGGCCCGGTCTGCGGCGAATCCCCCAATGGCTTCCATAAACCCATTCTGATCGGGGGGTCTGACATTAATAGACCCGCCGTCCGGCGCCCAACCGTCGGGTGAACCGCCGTCGGAAGCCCCAGCAGTGAGCCAGCCACCGCCGTCGTTCCCCGAGACGGAAGCGAACGCACCGGCACCGGGCCCTAAGGCCCGGTCTGCGGTGAATCCCCCAACGGCTTCCATAGAAACAGTCTGATCCGGGGGTCTGACATTTAAGGGCGCAGCGTCAGTCCCGCCACTGCGAAGGCTACGCCAGCGTGATGAGGTCCAGGTAGTCCTCGTTCCACAGGTCCTCAACGCCGTCGGGCAGCAGCACCACGCGCTCGGGGTTGAGTGCCTCGACGGCGCCTTCATCGTGGCTGACCAGGACGACGGCGCCGGTGTAGTTCCGCAGGGCGCCCAGGATCTCGGCGCGGCTGGCGGGGTCGAGGTTGTTGGTTGGCTCGTCGAGGAGGAGCACGTTCGCACTGGAGGCCACGATGGTGGCCAGGGCCAGACGGGTCTTCTCACCGCCGGAGAGCACGCCGGCGGGCTTGTCGACGTCGTCGCCCGAGAACAGGAACGAGCCCAGGATGCCGCGGACCTCCGCGTCCTTCATGTCCGGCGCGGCGGAGCGCATGTTTTCGAGGACGGTGCGGTCGTGGTCCAGGGTTTCGTGCTCCTGGGCGTAGTAGCCCACCTTGAGTCCGTGGCCGGGAACGATGTCGCCGGTGTCCGGCAGGTCCACGCCGGCGAGCATGCGCAGCAGGGTGGTCTTGCCGGCACCGTTAAGGCCGAGAATGACCACCTTGGAGCCGCGGTCGATGGCCAGGTCCACGTCGGTGAAGATCTCCAGCGAACCATAGGACTTGCTCAGTCCTTCGGCCGTGAGAGGCGTCTTGCCACAGGGCGACGGATCCGGGAACCGCAGTGCTGCCACGCGGTCCTGCTCGCGGACGGCCTCCAGGCCGCTGAGCAGACGCTCGGCGCGCTTGGCCATGTTCTGCGCGGCAACGGCCTTGGTGGCCTTGGCCCGCATTTTGTTGGCCTGGTCCATCAGGACCTGGGCCTTCTTCTCGGCGTTGGCGCGTTCGCGCTTGCGGGCGCGCTCATCCGTCTCGCGCTGCTGCAGGTAGCGCTTCCATCCCATGTTGTAGAAGTCGATCTGGGCCCGGTTCGCGTCCAGGTGGTAGACCTTGTTGACGGTTGCTTCCAGCAGCTCTACGTCGTGGCTGATCACGATCAGGCCACCCTGGTGGTTCTTAAGGAAGTCACGGAGCCAGGAGATGGAATCGGCGTCGAGGTGGTTGGTGGGCTCATCCAGGAGCATGGTTTCCGCGCCGGAGTAAAGGATGCGCGCCAGTTCCACACGGCGGCGCTGACCGCCGGACAGTGTCTTCAGCGGCTGGTTGAGGATGCGCTCCGGCAGTGCGAGGTTGGAGGAGATGGCGGCCGCTTCGGCTTCCGCCGCGTACCCTCCCCCGGACAGGAACTCCGCCTCGAGCCGGTCGTACCGGCCCATGGCCTTGCGCTGGACCTCCGGGTTGTCGCTGGCCATGTCGGCCTGCGCCTTCTTCAGCTTGCCGACGACGACGTCCAGTCCGCGGGCGGACAGGATCCGGTCCCGCGCCAGCTGCTCCATGTCCGGTGTGCGTGGATCCTGCGGCAGGTAACCGATCTCGCCGCTGCGGGTCACCTTGCCGGCGGCAGGCAGGCCCTCGCCCGCGAGCACGCGGGTCAGCGTGGTCTTGCCGGCACCGTTGCGGCCCACCAGTCCGATCTTGTCACCCTTGTCGATCCGGAAGCTCACCTGGTCCATGAGCAGGCGGGCGCCGGCACGGAGTTCAAGTTCCTGAACGGTAATCACAGCAGGTAAGGCCTTTCACAACAGGGAATGCCGCAGCACGGCGGGTTGCATGCCGCGGGCCACAAAGCAAGGAACACCGGGGATGCCGGCCGGAGAACGGCCCGTTCAAGTCTACCGGCCTGTGCAACACGCCCAGAACCGGATTCCGTGAGGAGGGGCGGAGTAATTGTGCCCACGGCTAGACCCGCGGCGGTCCCTCTTGTAGAACAGCAACAAAATGCACCTGTTGGCGGACCAGTAACGTCGACAGGAGCCGATAATTGTTTGTACCCCTTCGACAGGACTTCCCATGACCCAGACACCCTCCGCCGGCGCCCTGCACCCGGCCAAGCGCCGCCGCTGGAACGCCACCGACCTCGGCCTCATTGCCGTCTTCGCCGCGCTCGTGGCAGCCGCAGCACTGGTTGCGGCCATCCCGGTGGGTGGCCTTGGCGTTCCGATCACGCTCCAGACCCTCGCAGTCATGCTGACCGGGCTCGCCCTCGGCCCCGGCCGCGCGTTCGCCGCCGTCGGCCTCCACACCCTGCTTGGGCTCGCCGGACTTCCGATCTTCAGCGGCGGACGCAGCGGCCTGGGAATTTTGGCCGGACCGTCGGCCGGCTACATCATCGCCTTCCCCCTCGCTGCCGCGGCGGTGGGCTGGCTGGCCGCCGTCATTATCCGTCGCACCGTGAAGTTCCGTGCCGCCCTGCTGTTTGCAGCCGCCATGGTGACCAGCATTGTGCTGATCCACGGCCTGGGCATCGTAGGCATGATGGTCAACGCCAAGCTGGACTTCGCCAAGGCGTTCCTGGCCGATCTCCCCTTCTACCCCGGCGACATCCTCAAAAACGTGCTCGCCGTCGCGGTGGCCATCGCCCTGCACAAGGCCTTCCCCGACCTGCTGGTCCGCCGCGTCCGGCCGCTCCCCCAGACGCCGGTTACGCAGCCCTCCGCAACGCAGCCGCCGGTGACGCAGAAGCCCGAGGCACAGAAGGCCGAGACGCCGGAAGCCTCCACCCAGCAGTGAGCACCATCTCTCTGAGGAACGCAGGGGTCAGCGTGGCCATCGACGGCCAGGCTGACCCCAAAGTTCTGCTCCAGGACATCTCACTGGAACTCACCGAGGAGCGCATCGGTGTGATCGGGGCGAACGGTTCCGGCAAGTCGACGCTCCTGCGCATGCTCAACGGCCTCGTTGCCCCGACGGCAGGGACCGTGACCGTCAACGGTGCCGACACTGTCCGCAACGTGCGCGCGGTGCGGCAGCAGGTGGGCTTCGTCTTCACCGACCCCCTCTCCCAGCTGGTCATGCCCACGGGGCGGGAGGATGTTGAGCTGTCCCTCCGGCGTTCGGTGCGGAACGGGAAGGAGCGGCGCGCGCAGGCAACCGCCGCCCTCGACCGGTTCGGGCTGCTGCCGCTGGCGGACCAGAGCATCTACGAGCTCTCCGGCGGTGAGCGTCAGCTCCTTGCCCTGGCGTCAGTGCTCGCGGTGGAACCCGATGTGCTCGTGCTGGACGAGCCTTCCACGCTGCTGGACCTCCGGAACCGCGAGCTGCTGCGCCGCACCGTAGCCGGCCTCAGCCAGCAGGTGATTATGTCCACGCATGACCTGGAACTGGTGCTGGACATGGACCGGGTACTGGTCGTTGAGTCCGGAAAGATTGCGTACGACGGCGGTGCTGCCGCCGCCGTCGAGCATTACCGCTCGCTTTCCGTTCGGAGCCTGTCTGGCGGGGATTTTCTGTGAGGGGTCACGGCTTCCTGCTCGCCAACTATGTGCCGGGCACTTCCCTGATCCACCGGATGCCGCTGTGGCTCAAGTTCCTCCTCGTCCTGGCCTGCGGAGCCGCCTCGTTCCTCATTGTCGATTGGCGGCTGGCGGCCGCAGCACTCACCGTTCTCTGCGTTCTGTTCCTGCTCAGCGGCGCCGGGGCTGTGCGCCTTTACCGTGCCGTGAAACCGCTGCTTCCCATCCTGCTGGTGATCGGGGCCTTCCAGTGGTGGCAGCTGGGCGCGCCCGTTGCCGCGCGGATCGTTCTGAACATTCTGCTGTGTGTCGTGGCGGCGTCGCTGCTGACCGCCACCACGCCACTGCACCGGCTGCTCGACGGCGTCGTCTCCCTGGCGCGCCCGTTCCGGCGCTTTGGCGCTGATCCCGAACGTTTCGCCCTGACCATTGCCATCATGCTCCGGAGCATTCCGTTCATTGCCGGGGCCTTCGCGGATGTCCGGGACTCGGCCCGGGCACGCGGACTGGAACGCAACCCGCGGGCCCTGGTCCTGCCGGTGTTCATCACCACCGTGGCGTATGCCCGGCACACGGGCGAGGCGCTGGCCGCCCGCGGACTGGGCGAACCGGAGGACTGACGGGGTCATCCCCCAACTGGGTCGCAGCACAGGGCGTTCCGAGCGCTCAGAAACCTCACAGCTGCGACCACGTTGGTTTACCGCCGGGCAGGTCCGGTGGACTGCCCTTCCTCGAACCGGCAGATCACCACGGCCTGGCGCATCGGTTCGCCCCGTTCCTCGAGCTGGTCGACGAGGGTCTCCACGCCCATCCGCCCCAGCTCAGTACTGGGCAGCGTGAGGACGGTCATCCTCGGATCCGTGGCAGCCACGTCCGGCGTTGAGCCGATGAGCAGGACCGACATATCCCCGGGAACGTCGATGCCGTGCTTCTCCAGGCCATTGATGAACCCGAACGACGCGTTGTCGTTCATGAGGATCACGGCCGTCGTGTCCGGGGCTGTGGCAAGGAGCCTTTCGGCGGCGTCCTGGCCGGATACTGGCGACTCCTCACACGAGATGTGGATGGATTCCAGCCCGCGGCGCTCCACCTCCGCGGCAAAGGTCGCCCGGCTCCGCACGACCGGACCGTAGCCGCTCAGTGCATGCTCGGCCCCGCCGCTGTCCACGAAGCAGAACCTGCGGTGGCCGAGGCCCTCAAGGTAGGAGACCGCCTCGACCATCGAATTCTCAAAATCTACGTCCACGTAGGGCAGCTGCTCCGGATGCCGCGTCCGCCCAATCAGTGCGAACGGCATGCTGGAACGCTGCAAAGTTGGATCCGAAGCCGCGATGAGAGGAATTAGGCCACCCCTGATCCGCTCAACGTTCCGCACATCGGCAGGGACAACGTCCTATCGGTGTACTACTCGAACGTGCCGGCCGTCCTGGTCGGCGCAGCGTCCCCGGTAGTCAGCGGCGGCCCCAAGAATCGCCTGTGGGCGGATTCGTTCTCAGATAGGACCCCCAACGGACGCAATGCCCTGTTGACTTCGGTCATGCAAGAATCGCCGCATGGATGAGGATGAGCGGCGGATAAGGGACCACTTGATGATCGTCGATGCCCTGGTGCGGGCGGTGAATCGGCGTGACGAGGTCTTTCAGGTTATTGAGGATTCAGAGGACGTGGACGAAGCAAGACGTCGGGTGGGTCAACTGTTGGGTGTGGGAGAGTTGGGCAGCCGGGCTGTCCTTGACATGCAGGCTAGAAGATTCACCCGCGACCACCGTCAGCTGCTCGCTGCCGAGGCAGAACAACTTAGATCAAGGTTGCCTGATGGCCGCTGAGGACCTCCTGTTCTCCCTCGATCACTGGTTCCTCGTCCTCCGACATAGATGCTGCGGCTCAGCCATTCGACTTCCCGCTTCCCCCTTTTGGAGTAGACCAAGGAAACTGGACTGGTTGAGGTTAAACAGTGGACGCCCGGCCGTGACCGAGGGCCTGGCTTACCTGGGTCGGCCTCGCCGCCCAGAACAATGTGCCTGAAAATGGAGGTACCACCATTGCCCACTCAATCCCGTCTTGCCTCTCTTGAAGGTAAGGAATGAAGGGAACAGATATGGCGAAATGTAAGTGGCATGACGACTGGGTGCTGTACCTGATACCGCCAACCCTCTTCGCGATGTTCCTGGTTTGGCTCATGAGGGACGTCTGGCGCTGGTTCTGACAAGGGTCCATAAAAGGTCTAGTTCTCGGCTGGCGGAGCGGATACCGCTTCCCGGACCTTTTCCAGCGTGGCAGGACTTGCGGCGATTTCGATGGTGCCGGCGTCAGAGCTCAACCTCATGGCTTGGAACAGGAACTGCGTCACATGTTTCTTGTCCTGGCGGTTGAGGCTCCTTGGCACGGTTGTAACCTCAAGCCCCGTGAGGACAGTGCTACGCCCGGAGGGTTCGAGGGTGTCGTAGACCGACGGCTGAAAATGAATGGATCCCGGTGCAAGCGTTGCAGTGCCCATATTCCAGATTCCGCTCAATGATCCGGGGCGGCTTCAGGATACCGGAGGTACATCAACACCTGCCCTGCTTCCGCCAGCCTCTCCTCGGTCTTCTTCCGTCTCCTTACGAAGACGTACCCAACGGCCGCTACGCTGATCGCCCAAAACGTAGCACTCACGGCCGCCTCATCAAACGGGTCCCCAAAGGCGAGCTGGACCATCAAGACAAAACCCCATCCCAAGGCCAGTACGAGGATGGTGAGCAGAATGGGATGCTTGTTCCACCAGGCGATCATGATGGAAATACTAAGTGCCAGGGAATCCCCGTTCCTGCTGCCAACGTGGTGATAATCGACAAATTGGCGTGGGTCCGAACCATCTGTATATATAAACGTGATTCAAGACTGCTACGACGGCTTGGATTCACGACCACCCCAAGGTAGAGACAAGGGCTCACCGCGAATCCATGCGGGTTCCTTGCGGTATCCTGTCGGTCAATTGTGGCGACTGGTTTCCCCCCGATACCTCTTGTGCCAGATGCGAGTAGAGATGCTGAAAACCACGAAGGCCAGTACCGCCAGAACAAATGTCAGCCAGTAAATTACTACGTTGAGCGGCCCTCCTCCATGAAGCACGCTGGACAGCAGGGCCCAGCCGGTAATCCCGGAAATCGCCATCAGCACAAGGAACCACCAGGATGGCAAGTTCGAAAAGCGTCCCAACATGCCCAAAGCATATGGCCCTTCACGTCGACAATCTATGGTTCGGGTGGAGGTGCCGATCGTCTGCTAAACGACCGCGGACGTCCGCGGACATCCGCGGTCGTGGGTGCACTGGTAGTTGGCTACTGCGTGCTATATCTTCTGCAGTAGAACGTGCGACTGCTGATCGGTCCCACGCTGACCAGGGGACACGCACAGTGAATAATTCTTCTATCCTGCCCGGACGCTCACGGCAGGTAATCGCTGCTTTTTGCACCGTTTTGACGACGCTAATTTTCTTCTCGCCGACGGCTCCTGCCGCCGCCACCACCGCAAACGCTCCGGCGGTCAACGAGACCTCCGCAGCGCCGTCGATGAGGTTCGAGGGCGAGGCTGTGGTCGGACGGACCCTGAAGCTCGTCGCGGACGTTGACTGGAGCACGCACTGGGAGAGGATCAGCTACGAATGGCTGGTGGACGGCCGGTTCTACGCCCACGCCGGCGCTTCAACAATAGTGTCGGAGTCGCATTTCGGGCGCCGTATCTCGGTTCGTATGACGATGAAGGAGTTCGGCGCTGATCCGGTCGTATACGTGTCTGAGGAAACACCTCCCGTCCGTGGATCCTTCTACGCTTCAAGGGGTTACGCTGCGGAACCCGTGTTGGGTCGAGCCATTTCCGCCAGCCTTAGCCAAATGATTCCACAACCTGCTCTTGCCTCCGGGCCGGAGCGATCTTACGTGTGGTCGCGGAACGGACTTCCGATCCCGGGAGCGGTTTCAGCGTCGTACACCGTCACCGAGGAGGATTTGGGGGCAGAACTCACCAGCACGGTTACCCTATCAGCGCCGGAATACCTGACTTGGAGCCGAACAGAATCACATGGTGCAGGTTTCCGCGGACACCTGGAACTGGCATCAGATCCAACTATCACCTGGAACCGCACAGCACCCTCCAACAACGTTCCCACCGGCACCGTGCTGCAGGCCTCCGCCCCGCCGGTCACCGGTACCGCGCCAGCTGACCTGACCTATGCGTACCAGTGGTATGCGGGCGACTGGATGACCGAAGCGATTCCCGGCGCGACAGGGTCGACGTACATCGCTGCCCCGGAGTACATCGGCAAGACCATTAATGTCGGCGTCACACCAGTCGCTGCTCATTACAAGGGCCGGGAAAGGGGCGTCGCATCCAACCTGCGACCATACGTCTGGGGCAAGTTCACAGGAGTCACCGCCCCGACTGTCAAAGGCACGGCCCTACCCGGTGAAGTCGTCACCGCCGTTCCTGGGACCCCCAGTCCTGCCGCTGAGACCGTCATGTACGAGTGGTACCGGGACGACGAGAGGCTCACCGGCTGGAGTGCCGACCCGACGTATATGGTCACCCGGGATGATCGAGGACATAGGATTTCGGTGCGCGCCCGATACCACCGTGCCCACTATTACGACAGTACGACGGCCATATCCAGGCCGATAGCACCGACCTTCGACGCCCGGGCTTTCATGGACTTCACCGGCGACGATAAATCGGACATCCTGGCGCGTGACAAAGCCGGTGTTCTGTGGGTTTACCCTGGCAACGGGACCGGCGGATGGAAACCCCGTTACCAGCTTCAAAACGGACACGAAGGCTACCTCGGCCTCATCAGACCGGGCGACTTCAACGGTGACGACATCCCTGACTATCTCGCCCAGGACGTCTGGGGAAAGTTGTGGATGTCCGACGGGCCATCCGGCTCGTTCGTCGGAACCGGCTGGAACGGATTCACCATCATCTCCCCTGACGACTTCAACGGCGATATCGAACCCGATGTCATGGCCCGGGACAAGTACGGGGCCCTCTACCTGTACCCCGGTAACGGGACAGGCGGCTTCAAGCCCCGGGTAAAGATCGGCTCAGGCTGGCAGAACTTCACCACCATCCTCGGTCCAGGGGATTTCAGCGGCGACGGGAAGGCCGACGTCATGGCCCGGGACAAGTACGGGGCCCTCTACCTGTACCCCGGTAACGGGACAGGCGGCTGGAAACCCCGGGTGAAAATCGGCTCAGGCTGGCAAAACTTCACCAGCATCAGCGCCGCGGGCGACTTCAACTGCGACGGGAAGGCCGACGTCATGGCCCGCGACAAGTACGGGGCCCTCTACCTGTATCCGGGAAACGGGACAGGCGGCTGGAAACCCCGGGTGAAAATCGGCTCAGGCTGGCAAAACTTCACCAGCATCTTCTAGCCGCGAGGCTTACCCAGCTTTCGAAATGATGCGACCGCTCATCACAAACCTGCCCCCGACACTGGTATAGATCGTTGCGGGAAGGACGTCCCGGTCCTCCGCCCCAAGCCACATCAAAACGCGGTCACGGTGATCAACAGCTATTCCCGTCGCACCCCTCGCGAGCAGTGCCCAGCCGAGAGCGGGACGACCGTCGACCCGCAGGTTATAGGAGCTGCCCTGGACCAAGGCGATGGACCTGGCGACGTCGGCAAAGCCTGAAAGTACCCGTGTTCCGGCGAAATCGGTCAATTCATCAGCTAAAGCCGTGATGAGGAATGCGGCATGATAAGGGCCGGGGCGTGCGGGCTTGAACGTCACCAGGCACTCGGATACTTCGGCGCCAGAAGCGGGTCCTGATGCTATGACAAAGTGGGCGATGACCGCCTGGCCGGCCGCAGCCCGCTTAGGCCGGACACACTGTTCGACTCGATCCCCTCCGTGCCTGTACGGGCGGCATAGGCTTCGAGCTCGGCCGAAATCCGCCCCGGCAGGGAAAGATCACCGGAGGTACCGGCCCTGCGAGCATACATAGATCCGCCCATGGCGCTATTCTCCGACCGTCTCCGTGCCGCGGCTATCCCCTCCCTGTCTCCCCCGGCAAACGGCTCTCAAATGACTCATCCCTGGATGAGTGTCAACGGCAGCCTAGAAATGACCGGTGGCGGCATGTTGGTTTGCCCGTTGGCGGCAGGTGATTGACCGGTGGCGGCAAGTATTTTTGGACAGCGTCAGGTGCCCCGGGCGTGCCGGGTTGGTGGGGGCGCCTGACCGGTTTTGGGTTAGTTCATGGGGCGGGTTCCTTTCCCGTTTTGGGCTTGCATGAGCCGGACGGACTCGCCGCTGGTTTGGCAGAGGTGGGCGTGGTGCATGAGCCGGTCCACGGTTGCGGTGGCGATGGTTTTGGGCATGAGCTCGTCGAATCCGGAGGGGTGGATGTTCGAGCTGATCGCCAGGGAGCGTTTCTCGTAGGAGGCCTCGACGACGCGGTAGAAGCCCTCGGCGGCGTCGGCAGAAACCGGCAAGAGGCCTATGTCGTCAATGCAGATCAGGTCGACGTTGGTGGCCCGGGTGATGGCTTTGTTGACGCTGTCATCGATGCGGTGCCGGCGGACAAGGGCGCCGAGGTCTTCCATGCTGAGCCAGGACACGGACATGCCTTGGTCGATGGCTTGCTGGCCGAGCGCTTCCAGGAGCAGGGTCTTGCCGGTGCCGGAGGGCCCGCAGGCAATCAGGTTTTCACGCCGCCGGACCCATTCCAGGGTCCGCAGAAACGATGTTGTTGCCGGCGGGAGGGTGGAGAGGGCTTCGTCCCAGACGTCGAAGGTCTTCCCGGTGGGGAAGCCGGCGCGTTTGCGGCGGGTGGCGAGCATCGAGGCGTTCCGGCCGGTGGCTTCGGCTTCGAGCAGGACGCGCACGACTTCGGTGGGGTCCCAGCGTTGGGCTTTCGCGGTGGCCAGGACGTCGGCGACGACAGCGCGGGCGTGCGGCATCCGGGTGGTGCGCATCAGCGCGATCACGTTCTCTACGGACGTGTCGGCCAGGGGCGGGGTCATGGTGTTAGTGCTCATCGATGGCTCCTTCAAGGTCTTCGTCACTGGTGGCGGCGATGGGTGTGGTGCCGAAGCTGGCCCATGCGCTGGTGCCCTGGCTCAACCACCGGTCCTGGTCTGTGACGGTGTGGGTGGTGCTGGTTGTGTGGCCTGCCGCGCTGCCGGTGTTGACGATGGAGAGCAGGTCCTCGTGGGTGAAGCGCTGATGCACTGCTGCCGCGCCGAGGCCTTTGTCGACCTCGTCGGCGCCGAGGACCTTGGCCAGGGTGACGGCGCGTTCCATTTTGTGCCTGATCTTCTGGGTTCCGGCGGCGGCGGCTTCCTTGAGCCAAAGCGCGGCGCCGGCGCCGAGGGCCAGGAATTCTTCCTCGGCAGTGTTCGTCGGGCGGATCACCCGCTCCAGGGCGCCGGCGGGGGCGGGCGGGAAGTGGTCGTCGATAATCGCGGGGGTTCCGGGACGGGTGAGCTTGTGGCGTGCGACCTCGACCGGTCCGGTCGCATCTACGTGGACGATGATCACTTCGGTGTCGGTGCCGCGCACCCACACCATCTGCCCCATCAGGGTGTGCGGGACCGAATACCGGGACTGGGCGAAGGTGATCATGGGCGTGTTCGGCGGAACCTGACGGGTCTGGCCGAAACTCGCGGTCACCGGGGTCGCCGGGACCGGATGCAACCTGGGGCCTTCGATCACCTGCAGCATGTCCTTCGGGATCTCCAACGTGGCCCGGTGCACCCGCGAGTTCACCTCCTCCATGAATGCCTCACATGCAGCCTCCAGCTCGCCGAACGACCGGTATTCGGGCAGCAGGTTGGTGTCTTTGGGGACGAGATCGGCCTTGGCGATCTTGACCGCATTCTCCACCCCGCCCTTGGAGGCAGGGTCTGCCGGCAGGCAGGTCTGCAACGACGTCGAGTAATGCCTGGTGAACGCCACGATCTGGTGGTTGCGGACAGGGATCCCGGCGACGTGCTCGACCGTGACGGTCTTCTCGTTATCGGTCAAAATGTAGGTCGGAACCCCGCCGATCAGGCGGAAGGTCCGGTCGAGGGCGGCGAACACACTCGGCATGGTCTTATCCCGCAACGCGATCACGACCCGGAACCGTGAGAAGGCCAGCCAGGCCACGAACAAAACCGTCTTCACACCACCAACGACGGGCCCGTCGCCGTAGTCATACTCGAGCCAGAGACCCGGCTCCGGCGTCCACGGCCGGTGCACCCGCACGCTCCGGGCCCGGTATTTCGCCTTCAACTCAGCAAGAGTGGTCCTGGTCGTCCGCTCACACCCGGTGAACCCCAAAGCCCGGAGCTTCTCATGCACGACATCCCCGCGGATCTTTCCGCGGGACTGCTCAACCCAAGAGATCATCTGAGGCAGGAACGGGTCGGTCATCCGGCCGCGTTGCCGGGCCACCGGCGCCTGCGCGCCTTCCTGACGGGCTTTCACGTAAGAGCGCACCGTGTTGTGTGAGACGCCGCAGATTTTCGCGGCATCCCGGTATGACCGGGTCAGATCGTAAGCAGCTAATATTTCCATGAACTCTCCTGGAGACTTCACAACGAGCCCCCTCCTTCCCGCAACGGGTGAAATACACGATTGGCATCGCCATTTCACCGCGGAAGGAAGGGGCTCTCCCCGTAACGACACGAGGGATGGACAAGAGGAATCCCAGCACGCCCAGCCACCCACGGGTGGCCCGCTACTGTCCAAAAATGCTTGCCGCCACTGGTCAAAACCACTGCCGCGAACGGTCAATCAAATTTGCCGTCTCCGGTCAGTTTAAAGTTGCCGCTTACAGATGAGCCCAATCTGTCCGGGGCCGGGTTCGGTTGATGACTCAGCTGGCCCCGCGGCTTAGATGATTCCAATTTCAAATGTTGAACTTGAGGGCCAGCAAACCGTGCCCATCCGGCGCCCGGTCCGGCCAGGCTCCACCTTTCTCGGGCGCTGCCGACACCACACCGAGGGTTTGCCCTGTTCAGGCAGGAACTGGCTGTGTAACACTTCAGCATGGATGATCCCAGAAGCCGGATTCTGCCACTCCTTCGCCAGGGCGAACGGCTCCTCTGGGTTGGTCAACCCGACCCCAGGGTTCGTTTTACAGGCGCTGATGCGTTTCTCGTGCCTTTCAGTATTCTCTGGGGTGGATTTGCCGTCGTTTGGGAAATCATGGTCATCACCAGATCCGAGTCACCTTTGTTCGTTATTTGGGGAGTTCCATTTGTCCTGGTGGGCCTCTACTTCATTTTCGGCCGTTTTATTGTCAAAAAACGGCGAAAGGCCGCCACAGCGTATGGACTGACAGACAGCCGGGCAATCGTTTGCACAGGCAACAGGTCAGTCGCTGATACTCCCGTCAGGGCTATGCCAACCAAGGTGGACAGGTCCAAGGATGGCCGGCATGTGAGCGTGACTTTCGGGCATCAGGGCGCCATGGGCATGTTCGGCACGTACCAGAACACGGGGTTGGACTTCTTCAGCCTGGGCCTGGGTCAGAGTGTCGCTTTTTTTGACGTTCCAGACGCCGACGGCCTGCTGAGGGCTTTGGACCAGGTCCATGCGGGACGGGGTGCAACCGATCCGTCGGGCTAGAGCATGCGGGGGGACCTGTCGTCGTGGCAGACGATTCGGCTCACGGGAAGATGAAGGAATGGGTAGTTTCAATGCGATGGTTCGCTGTGCACAAGTCGTCCTCCGGGAACGGGCCACGTAGCAAAGAGGATTCTCAGATTGGGACACACTCATGTCGCGGTCGGCAAGAATAGTCATGTGCCTCCGATCCCCGAGTCTCACCATGCAGCTTTTGACGGCTTGGTGACCCGTGCACGGCAGCTTTTCGGCAATGCGGTTGAGGAAAAACTGATCGCTCCCGATAGCTATCGGCTTCCAACGTTTAGAGTTGGCCAGCTGTCCATGATTGGTGAGCAATGGCTCGTCGTTGAGGTCGAGCCTGGTCCGTACTCGCGGCACGGCCACCAGCGGTGGGAACTTGATTGGAACGCTGACCTCGAGAAAGCAATGGCGCTGCTTGAGAAGTACCACGCGCGGCAGATGCTCGCTCCGGGTTCAAGTGACGTTCTCCTTGCCCGGCTCATCGCCCTAGTGGGAGACGACGGTGACGTCACCGTCTCAACCGAGCGAGCTGAGTTCGACCGGACCGCCACTGTCACGCCTCATCATCACGGCACACTGCCATTCGACGTCCTCATCACCAGCGGCTACGTTGTCGTCATCAACGGACCCGACTTCGGATGGTGGACCTTTGGCGGGGACTACGAAGATGACGGAGTTAACGAGGCGCAGACAGTGCTAGAGCACCTGATAATCCGGGGAGGAACCATCCATATCACCCGACGCAGCAGTCAACTCCTCGACATCGACGGCGGCATTGTCAGCGGCCCCCACCGAGATGCAGTCCGCACACGCCGTACCAACAACCTGCGCTTCCTGCCCTATCGTCAGCCGGTCTGATTCTCAGCCCAAATACGGGGACCACTACTGCAAACTTGAGCGACGACGAAGCGTCCGTAGGAGCAGGTTCCTTGGGCACTCCAGTGGCGGCCAAGGAGGTCAGCGGCCTCTTGCTCTGGTGCTGGCGGGGCTGACGTCGTAGGCTCTGAGCAATCGCGCCAGCCAGCGGTGAAAAGAGGGATCACCACACCAGGACACGGTCCCCGCAGGCCGGCCCTGAACGATCCGAACATCGTCGGCGTGCGCGATGCTGCGCCCGCCAGCTCGCGGCCTGGCGGCTCAGTTTCCGGAACGAGCCCGCGAAAACCCGCGGGCAGGCCGGCACAGCTGAACGGGATCCAGCCATGAAAAGTAGCAACACTTCAGCCGCCCTCACCATCGCAGCAGTTCTTACTCTCACAGGCTGCGGCGGCTCCGACCAAACAAGCACGACCCCGCCGCCCGAGGCCGCGTCCTCATCCACGTCGGCCGCCTCAGCGCCGGCCAAGGCTTACAGCAACGAGGACCTCAACGCAATTGTCGCCGGCCTTAAAGATGCCCAGGGAAATGCCCTGACCGTGGTCCCGGCCGCCCAGATCGACCAGGGGTTGATAGCAGCCCGGGAAATGCTCAAAACCGCCGTCATAACGCCCGAGGCCTGCGGGGTGCTGTTTGATAACAACACCCAAGTTCCCGAGGGCAGCACCTACGCTGCCGGGGCGAGCCTGGCGGGGAAGGCCCAAACGGCGACGGTCATGACGGTGTTCGCGGTCAAAGACCCTTCAGTGATGACAGCCCAATTCGAGAAGAGCGCAGCGGCGCTGAATGACTGCTCGACCTACACTGTCGAGTTGAAGGGGAAGAAGATCACCAACGAATTGAAACCGGTGAACGTCGCGGTTCAGGCTGCTAAGTCAATGGGTGCACTGACCATCCAGACCACCCCCGAAGGGCAGAAACAGGTCTGCAATCTCACCGTCTTCGGAGTCAAGGGGAACCTGGCGGTCACCGTTATGAAGAACGGCCCCGTCGGTGCAGTCACCGCGGCCGACGCACCCGAACTCGCGAAACTCGTCAACGCAGCCCTCGCCGCAGGATGACGATGCCCCGACCGGATAAGGACAGCCGGGTCCGGCTAGGAGACTGCTGAACTAATCGGCGGTTGTGGGGCGCGTCGGCTGGATTCGTGGGTCTGTTGGTTAAGACTGGTCTTATGCAGGGTCGCGAGGATGCGCAGCGTGGGTATTTGGATGTGGAGGCGCTGGCCGGGGAGTTGTTGGCTCCGGGCAGCGTTTTCGCGTTTCTGGCCAAGCATCGGGGGCGGTTGTTTCCGGATTCGATGATGGAGGACCTGTTCCCGTCGCGGCGGGGGCGTCCTTCGGTTCCGGCGCCGGTGATCGGCTCGGTTCTGGTGTTGCAGGCTTTGCAGGGCCTTTCTGATCGGGAGACCGCTGAGGCGTTGACGTAAACAGCGACGGGGCCGTCGGCGCCCGGCTGATCACGAAGGACTCGACGATCGCCGGCACGACCGTTCAGGTCTTGGCTGACTCGGCCTACGGCACGGGGAACATGCTCGCCGCCCTCGCGTCCACCGGTCATACCCCGGTGATCAAGCCCTGGCCACTGCGCCCCACCGTTGAGGGCGGATTCAGCCTCGATGACTTCACCGTCGATGAGGCAGCAGGGACCATGACCTGCCCGAACGGGCTCACGCGCAGGATCACCCCCAAGCGACGGGTCACGTTCGGTGCCGCCTGCACCGCCTGCCCCCTCCGGGCCCGGTGCACTGCCTCACCACAGGGACGCAAAGTGGAACTGCACGAACACGACGCGCTGCAGCGAGAACACCGCCAACGCGCCAAGAACCCGGCATTCCAAGACGACTACCGCACCCACCGGCCCATGGTCGAGAGATCCATCGCCTGGCTCACCCGAGGCAACCGCCGCGTTCCCCACCGCGGAGTCAGCCGCAACAACGCCTGGCTCCACCTACGAATCGCCGGGCTAAACCTCAAACGCCTCCTGAAGCTCGGACTCACAACCGAACAGGGCTCCTGGGCCATCGCTTGAACCCGGAAGCCGGTAACAGCCAGCCAAGACACGACCCAGTACCCGGCCAACAGGCACTAAAGCCCGGAACGGCCGCACAACGCTTCGATCCCAGAAGCCCAACCCACAAAAGAAGGGCCGGCCCTAGACATACAATCGCCCAGGACCAGCCCTTTGAAGCACTTAGTTCAGCAGTCTCCTAGGCTGGGCGGTCTGATACTGCCCCGTGAATGAAGGAAGGGCGCAGTTTCCTGGTTCTCATTAAGCTGCGCCCTTGTCTGCCATTCATTACAGAACACGCGCGCACAGTCGGACACGGCAACTCAACGTGATAACGACCGCCGACTGCGTGGAGCGAGCGAGCTGCGTTTCACGATCCTTTCCGTGTCTCAAAGCCTCTGTGCCTCAAAACGCTAACGATATGAGGCACTACGACGACGACGGGAAGGCTTCGAGCTGAACCTCTGAGGCAGCCTCGAGCGCGTCGTTCAGGCGTTGCCCGCTCCTGACTGGATCAGAAGACCAGGCTTCCGCTATCAAGACCAACTCCGTAGCTTCCCCTGATTTTCAGGGTTTGTGCAGAGGGCTTGTGACCACTAGCTACCCAATACTCCTATGCACAAAGTTCACTTTCGCTCGGTACTCCTATTCACGAAGGCACAGACTGCCTCGAAACCCTAGGCACGCACGACGGCTGGACTGTGCAACGGCCCGCCGGCCGCTGAGGGATCGGCCTTCGGTACTTATGCGCACCGAGCGATCACAAAGCCCCGCCATGTAGCGGTCAAATTTACGCATGATGGGAGACAGCGCAAAAGTCTACTGCCGCTGCTAGATAGCAGAAGCGGCTGCTACGCCATCGCCGGGTCCATGCTCGACGAGGGGGCCTAACGTGCCACTGATGCGGGTACCCTGCTCAGTCGTGGCGCCCATTACCAGCACACCAAACTCGAAGCCTGAATACCGCGATCGCTTAAATAGGCCGGCCTTCGGTTCAGCGTGCGCGCCGGGTCCGACTGCCGATACGAAGACGTCGCTGTTCTCGTCACCACTGGCGATGAAGGTCACCCGGCGGTCGAATATTTCCGACTCGAAGCGGGCGCGTAGCTCAATGACGAATTCGCCACCGACTTCCACATCAGGATGCAGAACACCTAAGTCGCCCAAGGTAATTTCGCCAGCGGGCTTCAGAGTTCCGTCAGCTTGGGGGACCAATATCGTCGCGCGACCTTCCCGAACCTTGCCATCTTTCACCCATGAGACGTCATCACGCGGGTAACACCCCAAGGTCACCTCGTCTACCTTCACAACACCCACTCCTTTCCAAAGCTAAGGGCACAACGTTACGACGATATTGGAGGGGACTGCCGGGTTTGGTTGACGCGTTCAAAGTCGCACGGTGACCGAAGCGTCCGGTGAAGGATCCGCCGAGGAAAGATGGACTAGACCTAGTAGCCTGTGCCGGTAGCGGTTCCTGCGATAGACGCTCGCGCCTGACTATATTGAGGAAGGTGACCACCGATAGCGTTCTGAGAGAGCCCACTTCCTCCGGCCGCGCAGGTTCGCGGATGGTGTGGTCAGCGGCTGCAGTGGCCTGGCTTATCGGGTTCGTTTCCAACTTCCTGATTGCTTCGACAAACACGGGGATGGGTGTTGGGGACGCGTATGCGTCTTTCCAAATTGAGTCCAACTTCGGCAATGTGGTGGCTTTGGTCCTCTGGTCCGGCACAGCTCTCTTAGCTCTATGGCTTACCCTGCGTTGGTCCGGGGCGACATGGATCCGGGCCCTCGTCGCATACGGGGTACCCGCAGTCCTGTCGCTCTACCCCTCGGCGGTTGTCAGCAACGCTGTTGCCCATGTAGTTGCCGTCGAGGATTCATTCGTCTACCACGATTGGCTCGCATGGCCATTGATCCTGTCTGGCGTTGTGGCGCTTGTGGTTGCGTTGATGGCCCGCGTACTGCACGCGAACGGTGGACGTGGAAAGCGCGGGCAGGCCCACCGTTGAAAGGTCCGGTAGAGGTTCCTCAAACGTGTGCTTCAGGGTTACTTCCCAGTGACATTTTCACCGACAACCGAAATTGATCGCTCAGGCATCAGGGCGGCGGCTGCTACTGTAGCCATGCGTACATGAAGAACGAGGCAATGTCAGCCACACACAGTGCGATGAGAAGTGAGTAGTGTCCCCGCGACATCGACTTCTTTTCCCGGACCAATTGTCGAAGAGCGACCCCGAGGACGGCCACGACACCCACAGCCAGCAGGATTCCAAGGTAAAAGAACAAATCGGCCATTAGTTCCTCTCATTGCGGGTGTGCTTGCCCACGATACAGGGACATCGAATTGTCAGCCGTGTACAGAACACCCGGTGTCCCGCTCGTCGTTCGTCTAGGGTGCTTGAATCGCCGGACACGAGCATCGGAACAGGAGATGGACCGTTGGTCGCGGCAGATTCGCCGGCCGCTAAAGTGCCCGTCCCCGCCGGTTCCACTCAGCTCTGCGGGCTTCTTCTTCGTCCCAGAAGGGCCTGTCATTACGGCGTGCATAGAGCAGAAATGCGAGGCCGCCCAAAGCGACAAGAATCGTGGCGAGCCAAAGATAGCTGGCCAATTCCCACGGTTTCCCTGCCACCCAAAAGAGGATCAGCACTACCAGCTGAAATAGAGCTGTGACCGTCCAAGCGACGAATAAGAAGCGAAAGCCGCCGCGGGTCATCCTGGGCTGCAACCTCCTGGGCCCCTTAGCCTCGTTCATGAGCTGAGGCTATAGCCCTTGACTATGCTTGGGAACCTGATTGTCAGCGTCCCCTTGGCTACGTCCTTGAATTCTTGACGCACGCACCGCAGAGGGTTCTGTTTAGTTGGCAACCGCGCCACCTAAACAGAGGAGGCATCTCTCCTTAGTCGTCGTCCCATTCATCGCGAAGCGACTTGCGTAGTACATCCGCTTGCACGGTTAGCGCTCCAAGCAATTCCTCACGACTGAGCCGATTAGTGGTTCGGTAGGACCAGGAAATGTCACCATCACGGTCCAGAACTTTGAGGAGGATGAAGGTCTCCAGCGCTGTCTCGCCCTGTTCGAGCGGATGCACTTCCAACCCATTGAGTACTTGCTCGACCGGTACTCTTTGCTCTCCTCCAGCAGGAGCTCCTGAATGACTGCCCATGAGGGGGAAGACTACAGGTGGAAAAGGAAGAGCTGCCAATTAGCTCCAAGCAACCACGTGGCTTTCAAAAGGGTCCGATCTCCCGCATGCCGCTCATGGCGCCCGTCGTACCGAAGACAGTCCCCGTCCAAAAATGGACTAGACCTACCGACCTGTGCCGTGAAGGGTTACTGAGCGGGAGCCCGCCCGTAACCGGATCCTGCATTATTGGGGAATGTGGAAATGGCGGAGCGAGGGGTTCCTAATTCCGGCTATGCGGTTCCACGCCGTGATCCAACTGCGCCCACAGGCGACCACGTTGGGTCCCGTTACGGCGGCTGCCTCGAAGGTTGCTTCCTGGCTGGTTGAAGGATCGAGGGTGACAAAGTGCCCGCGTCGCAATTCCTCTGCGACATGCCATTCAGGACCGTAGTCCTCTTCGAGGTACTCGTGCTCACCGCTCAGCCAGTGCACCTGCGTCCACATGCACTCCTCCCTGAGCCAGAGGAAGGGGAACGATCGCATTGGAGCGACCCCGGTGGTCACCCACCCCATGGGCTCACCGTCCAGGGACAGCTCCCACACAGCATCCCGAAACTCGTCCAGGCGCGGGTCCTTTGGCCAATCCGTGTCGTCGAACCACTTATTCAACCATTCCATTCGAGCTGGACCCTTCGGAGGTCGTTGGCCAGAGCGGTGATTCTGGGCGTGGGTTTCTTGCTGTCGCCGAACCACTTGTGGCAGACGCCGGCGACTACCTCCGGAGTCATGGGTTGACCTTTGGCGATTAGGCGCGTGAAGTCTTCGATTTCAGGGTCGTATTCGTCGGGAGGTGCATCGTCCAAAACCCCGAGCAGGTCGTGGGCATTGACGCACTCAGTGACCGCACGCCGCAGACGTCGGTAGTCCTGCGTTCTGGCGTCCATTCGGTCATTCTAGGGCCAGACAGGTCCGGTGGAGGTTCCTGAAGGATTGAGCGCCAAGTGACCATCCTGAACCGACGCAATGCCCCAATGACTTCCGTCGTGCAAGAATCACCGCATGAATGAGGATGAGCGGCGGACAAGGGACCACTTGATGATCGTCGATGCCCTCGTACGGGCGGTGGATCGGCGTGACGAGGTCTTTCAGATGATTGAGGATTCAGAGGACGTGGACGAAGCAAGACGTCGGGTAGGTCAGCTGTTGGGTGTGGGAGAGTTGGGCAGCCGGGCCGTCCTTGACATGCAGGTTAGAAGATTCACCCGAGACCACCGTCAGAGGCTCGCTTCCGAGGCAGAAGAACTTAGATCAAAGTTGCCTGATGGCCGCTAAGGACTCCGTGTTCTCCGTCGATCATTAGGTTCCTCGTCCTCCGACAAGGTGCTGCGGCTCAGCGATCCGACTTCCCCTTTTGGAGTAGACCAAGGAAACTGGCCCGCTTGAGGCTCGGCTAGCGGAGGGCACGATTTGCCGTAGTCCAACCTCGTAAAAACGGTGGTGCGCCAAAGTCTGATTAGCGGTTTACGGACCCGAACAATTCTGCCTCGAACTGGTCCAACGCCTCTGGGTATCCGGCCACATCGATGGGTCCATATGTTGTCTGGAGGGAGACCACTCGGAGCCCCGGACCGAAGTTGACCGCCAAGTAATCCCGCACCTCCAACTGTGTACGGTCTGGAGACATTCGGCCGTTGACAAGGAAGCTCGCAGGCTTGATCCAGGCTCCCTCCCGGGACTCATCCGTCACGAAGTCCACGAGCGGTGCGCGCACTGAAATCAGTCCCCGCATCCAGCTATTGACCAGACCGCCAGGCAACGGCTCAGGCGAACGAACCCAGACTTCCGTCCATCCCCGCCGCCGCCATAGCTTGAATGAGCCGGTTGACTATCAGGATGGCCAACAGCCAAATCACCCACATGGCCAGGAAGGTGACAAAGAATAGGGGAAGCGAGTCGGGTTGGCGCCCATTAAGCACCATTAGGAAGATTGAAGCCACAGCTGCGGTAATAACACTGCCAAGGCCGAGCGATACCAAACGCCTGATCCTCGATCTCCGTTCAGCCACGCCACACTCTAAGCCCGAATCACTGCCGCTGTCTGCTGCTGGCTCTCACGCCCATTGGTTACGGGGTGCAATTCGAAATGACCTTTCAAAAGCCCTAAGCATGGCCGCTAAACCCCGGGCAACAAGTCTCGCGGCATCAGCCATGGTCTAGACCTAATGCCTCGTGCCGCTAGGGGTTAGTCCGGCGATCGCTCAGCGGGCCACGAAAAGCACAAAAGCACCCTCATGTCCGTAAGCCGGACGCCTCAGTTATATCGGCTTGGGACCAGCCCAGTAGTTTTGACCCAAGCGCCATTCGAAGCCGTCCACCTCAATCTTGAGAACGAACGTGTTACCGCGCCCGAAGAGACGACGCCGCGTCGTTACATGCCCACCTCCTTGAAGATATGCACGCATGACACGGCAAAGCTTCATCAGTTCAGCCTCCCTGTAGGCCTCCAACTCGTCATCGTCCTCTTCTTCGCCGTCGTCTATTAGCAGGGCCGTTTGAACATTCAGTTCGGGAATAAACCCCTCCACCCACACTGGATCGACTCGAATGACTGCTTGACGATCCTCATGGGAACGGCTGCTCACCTGGACACTGGGTGAGCGGGCTGGCTCGTCGGAGCTCTGGTTCACGATGGCGAAGTCTTCCTTGAAGACCTCGTGCACGACGCGATCGAGCATGGCCTTGATGTCACGGGTCATGTTCAGAGTCTTTCAGAGTCGGGTGAGGGAGAAGGGGTAGCGCATTGAACCGCCGCGCACCACGTTTCGAACGTTGAGGTGTCTATCAGCGGTCTCACGGCCCGGAAGGGTCAAACTGCAGACGCTGCGTCGCTAGTGAGCCCTAATGGACTGGACCAAGGAAACTGACCCGGTTGAGGGTTCCTCAGCCGTGCTCCCGTTACCTGCATATGGTCGCTGTTTCCGGCAGCTAAATCGGGGTATGGGAATACCTGCTGCAGCGAAGATCGTTTCAGGAGTCAGCTCGGGTGCGGACCTGACTGTGGAAGTCGGCGGCGCGCGAAGACATCAACAAGCTGATCAACCTCGTTCAAGCACTCGCGTTGAGCGGTCTCGTCACCTGACTCCCAGGTCCATTCCTGGTACTCAACGTCGCCTGACACGAACACGTCATGATCGAGGTTGTCGTACCAAACCTCCATCACCTTTCCAGGGTCGGCTAACAAGGCAATCTGGGTCCGCCAACCGTTGACGGTTTCATGGCCAGCTTCCCAACCGTCGTAGTAATGGGCTGCAACGACAGTGGCCTTATTCCGAGCAACTGCGGAATCAATAGTCGCATGAAGATCGACCAAGAATTCCGGCCTGACAGGCTCGCCCAGCGCGCGGCTCTTTCTAGGACGCTTGCTCATCCTTTGAGGCTCGGTTCGTTCGTTCACGGAGTCAGTCTGCCAGCATCCCGGGGCGCCCCCAATAGGCCATCTCGTTACCCGATAGACGTTCGCTGGCGGCACCAAAGGCCGGGCCATCACCGGCTTACGAGCGCCGGGCACGCCTTGCTTACTGCAGTTCGTGCGAACGCAATACGCGGTGTGCTGTCTGTAGGGTCTGTCATGCTTGACCCGTGACTCAAGACGCTTCCGCAGAAGATGACCAGGCGCCATTCGTCGAACCCATCCGTCTCATCGGCGGCATCAACTTCACGACCTGGCCCGACCTCAAGTGGACTCGGGCGAACTCGCACGTTGCCCTCCTCCAGGCCAAGTTCGTTGAGTGGCAAGCAAGCGCCCCGGTTTCGATAGACGCAGTCTTACGTGAGGACCGCCTGGGAATCGACCTCATTGCCCGAGCACCCAGAGGAATCCCAAAGCACGATTGGGCGCTCGATGTCGGTGACGCCCTGCACAACCTTCGAAGTGCCTTCGATGCTGTTGCGTGGGGTATGGCGCACTTTAAAGACACCGAGCCCACACGCCCCAAGTCGGTGTACTTTCCAATCTGCATTGACGAGAAGCAGTGGAAAAGGGCTTTCAACGACTGGGTGGGCGAGATAAATCTTGAGTTCCAGGAGCGGCTCCGGATTATGCAACCGTTCACCTACATGCAATCCGGAGGGGTGTCGGTACTCTCGATGCTTCACGAACTCGACATCCAGGACAAGCACCGCGACATCCTGACTGTCTCGGCTGACATTCACGAGATTAACCTCGGAGGCTCCTTTGAGTATGAGGACCACGATCACCAGGCCGTCCCCCGTATTGAAATGTTCTCCGACGTTAGATTCAGCGACGGTGTGGTGCTCGGGACACTTCACGCGGGAGCTCCGATCCGAACGATCGGTCAAACAATCCTCCGCCCAGCCATGAAGGTGCAACTCACATACCGGGATACCGTTTATGACGTTATGCCAATGCTGCAGCAATTCGTGACCGAGTCCCGGCGTTGCCTCGACGTCTTGCTGTCCGGGCTGGTGGGACCCGATGAGTCGGACGAAGCGGAGTGGTCCCCGATGGGTTCCTCAGTCAGATGGGTGAATGAACGCCGGGGTTAGCTTTGCTGGCGTTTTCTCAGCACAAACAGCCCAACTAGGTTAGCTAACGTGAATGCGACGCTTAGAACAATCACCACTGCGTTGACGGCAGCCCAGAATGGCTGAGGGTCAGAAAAATGCGCAATGATCCCCATGACTAAAACGAGGATCCCGGCATACACACCGCCAATAGTCGGGAACTGACGCTTTTTCCGGGGGCAGGCTCTGACTCGCTTAGATCCGACATGCTCGGAGCATACAACCGCGAGCGATAGATGTCTCCGTTACTACTCCGCGGCCTTCCCGCCCTGCTGAGAAGAAAGCCCCACTAGACGTTCCCGGGAGGCACAACGAATCCAGGTGATCACCGGCATACGAGACGATTGTTAGCGGCCATGAAAAACTGCCCGTAGGCGGCCACGAAAGTGCCCACTGACGGCCAGTAGAACTGCCCACTGGTGGCCATGAGATCTGCCCACTTCCTTACTTGTTCTGCCGCGTCTTAAGCGGCGGGGGCCTCTCCCCGGGATTTGATGACGGTGTCTAGTCGCATCGAATGTCGCCCAGGAAGAGGCCCTGTATGAAGTCTGACGGAGAAATCATGGAAATTCTTGCTGCCTACGATCTGACGGGGTCGTTGCGTGCAACCGCAGAGCTGACGGGCTGTTCCCATCACACTGTTGCCAGGCATGTTGCGGCGCGGGATGCTGGCCGGCCGATCGCTGAGCCGGCGCCGCGTGACCGTGTCACGGACGCGTTCCTGCCCAAGATCGAGGAATGGGTGGAGGCGTCCAAGGGCCGGATCCGTGCTGATAAAGCCCACGAGAAGCTCCTCGCCTTGGGTTATGAGGGCTCGGAGCGGTCCACCCGCCGGGCGATCGCTCAGGTCAAAGCGGCTTGGCGGCTGGGCCATGTGCGCGTGCACCGCCCTTGGATCGCGGAGCCGGGGATGTGGCTGCAGTACGACTTCGGTGACGGGCCGCGTATCGGCGGGGTGAAGACAGTCCTGTTCGTTGCCTGGCTGGCGTTCTCGAGGTTCCGGATCGTGATCCCCTTGCGCGACCGGACCGCGCCGAGCGTGTTCGCCGCGCTGGACCGGTCCTTCCGGATCCTGGGCGGGGCACCGACCTATGTCCTGACCGATAACGAGAAGACGGTGACTACCGCGCACGTGGCCGGGGTGCCGGTGCGGAACCAGCAGACCTTGGATTTCGCCCGGCATTACGGTGTCACCGTGCTCACCTGCCAGCCGGCTGACCCTGCCACGAAGGGCGGGGTCGAGGCGTCGGTGAAGCTGGCCAAGGCTGACCTGGTGCCGACGGATACGAATCTGCGGGCCGAGTACTCCACATTCGCTGAGTTGGAGAAGGCGTGTGAGGCGTTTATGGACGAGGTGAATAACCGGGAGCACCGTGCCACGCGGCGTAAACCGGCTGCCGTGCTCATTGAGGAGGCGCCTCGGTTGCACCGGGTTCCGGAGGCCGCGCACACGGTCGCGTTCGGGCTCGCCCGCACGGTCCCGGAGAACACCCCGATGGTGACGTTCGAGAACGCGCAGTATTCCGTCCCGGCGCACCTGCTCGGGGCCAGGGTATTCGTCCGCGCCCACGGCACCGGCCCGGGCGAGCAGGTCATCATCGTCCACCACGGCCCCGGCGGTCCGGTCGAAGTCGCCCGGCACGAACGGGCAAGGCCCGGCAGCCCTGCCATCAACGATGAGCACTTCCCCGGGACCAGGACCCGGATCCCGGGCGATTACACACCCAAAGCCCGCACCGCCGACGAAGCCGAATTCCTCAGCATCGGCAATGGCGCCGCGACCTGGCTGGTCGAAGCCGCCGCCGCCGGGACCGGGCGGATGAACGTGAAAATGGCCGAGGCCGTGACCCTGGCCAAAATCGCCGGGACCGAACAGGTGGACCGGGCCCTGGGTGACGCGGCACTCTATGGCCGCTTCGCTCACGGCGACTTGGCCTCGATCCTGAACGCGAACGTCAGACGCACCACCACCCACGCCGCGGACGAGACCCGCTCCCTGACCCAAGGCACGAGCGCGTGGGCAGGCCTGGGCGCCGCGCCCTCCACTACCACAAGGGAGCAGAACCGATGAGCCCGGTCAGCACCACGAACACCACCGCCCCGCCCCTGCCGGCCGAGCTCGAAGCGCTGATGCGGCAGCTGAAAATGCCCCACGCCCGCGCCCTGGCACCGGAGCTGATCGCGACCGCCCGCGCCCAGCGCTGGGAACCGGCCGAGATCATCAAGGCACTCTTCGCCGAGGAAGCCGCCGGGCGGGCCCGGTCCATGCTCGCCACACGGCGCAAGGCAGCAGGCTTCCCGACCGGGAAAACCTTCGACGCCTGGGACCCCGCCGTCTCCTCCATCCCGGGCCCAACCCAGCAGGCCCTGCGCACCCTGGAATGGATCACGCGCAGGGAAAACCTCGTCGTCTGCGGACCCTCCGGCACCGGGAAAACGTTCTTCCTCGAAGCCCTCGGCCAGCAAGCCGTCGAAGCCGGCATGCGCGTGGCCTGGTTCCGGCTCGAGGACCTCGGCGCCCTGATCCGCGCCCACCGCACCGACGACAGCGTCACCCGCGCCGTGACCAGAATCCTGCGGGCCGAGCTCGTGGTAATCGATGACATTGGACTGTTACCGGTGGCCACCGACGCGGCCGAAGGACTCTACCGGGTCGTGGACGCCGCCTACGAAAAACGCTCAGTTGCGATCAGCTCGAACCTTCACCCGGCCGGCTTCGACGAACTCATGCCCAAAACCCTGGCCACAGCAACCGTCGACCGGCTCCTACACCACGCCCACGTCTGCCAGACCAGCGGCGACTCCATCCGCCTCACCCAGGCCCTCGCCGGAAAAGGAGTCACCCAACTGAACTAACAAGACCCGACGATGGCCAATCCCGCCGAACCAATCAGTGGGCAGATCTATTGGCCATCACCGGGCAGTTTTACTGGCCACCAGCGGGCAGTTCTACTGGCCGCCCACGGGCAGAAACTAATGGCCATTGACAGACGATAAGCGGACAGGCCTCTTACGGACCTTTTTTATCGCTCGAGTATGGACGGTTTTTATCGCTCGAGTATGGACGGTCAGGAAAGCCCCGCATCTTCTTGACGCATCCTGACTATCCCTTACAGACAGACTTGTTCCCAGGAACTTTGGCCTGCGGCTTCGGACCTGTCGGGGAGGTCAATCAGTCGAAGTGAGGCGCGCGCCAATCACAAACCTGCCGCTGTCGCTTGTATAGATTGTCGCGGGAATAACGGTTCGGTCCTCCGCCCCGAGCCACATCAAAACGCGGTCACGGTGATCGACCGCTACTCCTGCGGCGCCCTTCGCGAACAACGCCCAGCCTAGAACGCGGTGGCCGTCGACGTGCAGGTCATATGGGATGTCCTGGGCCAAGGTGATGGAGCTAGCGGTGTCGGCAAAATCTGAAAGCACCCGTGTTCTCGCGAACTCGGTCAACTCTTCGGCGAGGGCCGTGATGAGGAAGGCGGCGTGATGGGGACCGGGGCGCGTGGGCTTGAACGTCACCAGGCACTCGGATACTTCAGCGCCGGAACCTGGCCCTGATACTATGACAAAGTGGGCGATGACCGCCTGGCCAGCCGCAGACCCCATGGGGACGGACACACCGTTCAACTCGATCCCCTCGGTGCCTGTGCGGGCAGCATAGGGTCCGAAGGCTTCGAGCTCAGCCGACGTCCGCCCCCGCAGGGAGAGATCACCGGAGGTATCGACCCTGCGAATATACATAGATCCGCCCATGACGCTATTCTCCAGCCGCCTCCGCACCAGGGCTATCCCCCGGTTCCTTTCCCCTTGTCAGACGGTTCTCAGGCGGGTCGTCCCTTAGTAGGCCTATCTTTCCCGGTCCCGGGTTCCCGAAGGAAAAGGACTAGACCTAGCGACTTGTGCGGCGAGGGGGTTAAGGTTCGTCGCGGTGCTCGCGCTCACTACCGAAGAAGAAGATGGCTACGAAACCTAGGCCGAGTAGTGCCAGGATGACAACGATCCAGTTGGACGCAGTAAAAGCGAAGTAGATTCCAATAATAAACATGCCTATGAATCCCAGGCTCCACAGGAGACTCAGGGATCTAGCTCTTTCGCGATACGTCCAGACCTGTCCTTTTTTCGGAAACATGGGATCTCCAATTCATAGGATGACACCGTACGGCGAGACTAGGCTGGCCGTGAGTTCACATCAAGAGACTGCCGGCTTCCCCTTTGGAGTAGACCAAGCTAACCGACCCGGTTGAGGTTCGGCTCCCGGCAACGACCAGCGCGAAAGGGGTGCGCTTAGGATGAGCCACATGACCAGCTCAGAAGAACCCCTGCAGGAACTGCCAGCGGGAATGCCGAGAAGGTACGCAGAATATAAGCCAGTCACTTCGGATGCTGTACCCCCGCCAACCAACGTCGGCGGATACGACGACCTCCTCAGCTATTTCCAAGTGCGAGGCCAAACGCTGCTACGCAGAGCAGAAAGCCTCGCCACTCTTGATGAAGCCATCAATGATGGTTTGCCGGCCGATCTTGCCCGGCCTGTCGGGATGTTCTACGGAGACCTCCTCACGCACACTATTCCCGCAGCCCACTGGGAAGTAGTCGAGGAGGAATACCCCTTGGTTCGTGTCAGCAGAAAAGTTGCCGTTGACGTCGTCCGAGTCGCGCTACGGCGCCTGGCTACCCCGGAGCCCACCCTCGAACAAAACTATGCCCACGTCCTCGAACTCGTCAGGCAAGAAACGTAGAGGGAACCCCGACGGAGCCGGATGCGTTTACAGGCGAATTAACCGCGAGCATTGTTAAGGCACGGCTCCGCTCGGGCCGTTCGTCGAATCGGGGGTAGTGCGACATGCAATGGAGCAAGCTGGTACCGGGAAATCCGTGGCCGCACGACATGGTGATCCGAGTGAATGATCTTCCGCACCACCTGACGCTCTTGCTCTTTGTCCGGGAGGCATGGTCCCTAGCCGGTGACATGGACATCCCTCCATTGCAGCCCGCACCCGATTGTGGACGTTCGCAAATGCCTCACTCAGCAGATACGTCCACGTGGGATAAGCGCTGGAAAACGACGTGGAACCAAGCATTGAGTTGGTATGAGATCGAAGAGAGGGAACATCACCCCACGCCTGCCGAGATGCGCGATTCCCAGGATCCAAGTCAGGGCTTGAACCCGTTCATCCCGCCCTTCTGGACGCAGCAGTACGAATGGGAGGGCCTTGACCGAGACGCTTACCAGGCTTGGGAACAACGCCTGATGCCCAATTTTCCGCAAGATGCCGAACGCAGGAGTCTTCAAGCACTTATCCCTGCATGGAAGAGCGGGATCGATACCATTATCGTCCTGCCATACCGCGGCTATTTTGCCCATCGCCTCAGCCACCAGCACCTCGTCGTGTCTGCGGACACCAGGAACAACGAAGCCGACTACAGCCGGGCCTTGAGGGAAAGCACGCTGTAGATGTGCCACCTGGGGTTCCTTCCAGGCATCGTTCACGTCACACGGGATGTCCCTGATGCCTTACTCTTCGGGGAATTTCCTGACGATTTCAGTCGGAAAGACGCCGAGCAATTTGCGTCGGAGTTTCTTGCTTTTCTTCCAGTCGTCGGTGTGGATTTCGGTGCTTCTTCCGCGCCGGTCCAGCAATGACACGCAGCCGCAGCTGCGGTCACCCGCGAGGACGATGTCGGCAAGCTTGATGGACTTAGTTTTGCCTGATTCCAGCTTCAGTAGGTGGGTTTCTGTCAGTTCAAGGGCTGCCTTGGATGTCTTGTTTAACCACCTGCTCTGCCCATCGGGGGAACTTTGCGGCTTTGGATCTCCGTTGTTGTTGTGTCGCTGCCAGATGTCGTAGGGGTCCAGGGTCAGTCCCAGTGCGGAGGCGTCCGCGTGGCGGATTTTGGTGCTCTTGTCCACAGCGACGATGAGCGATGCCAAGCCCGCTGCCAGGGTTGCTGTCAGCTCAGGGGAAGTTATCGCCATGGCGCGATCTAGGACTGTCTGCCTGGTTGGAGTGGTTCGTCCGAGCAGGCCGTTGACTGCTATTTGATCGACGTAATCGGAAGCGTGGCTGTCGTCCCATGTGAGTGCAGCCTGCAGGGTGCGGATCGCGGCCTGCATCGCGTCCTGCCTGAATCCAGTTGCCGCCACGTCCCTGACAGCGGTAACACTGGCGTGCAATGCCTTGGTGATGTTCGCCTCGAGTGGGTCAAGAACGAGGTCGAGCTGGCAGCACTGGTTATCGATTTCGGTCGTGAAGATCACGACCGAGTAGATGAGGCCGCTGGTGTGCCGGAGTCTCGTGAGGAGCTCATATCGCAGCGCCTCTCCGAGGAAGGTCGAATTCCTCAACGGAACGAGGAGAGACAGTGCTATCCCCTCCTTCTGGGATCTGATCAGGGTGGGCGTGGTGATGACGGGAGCCGAGTGGTGCCGCGTGACGCTGTTGCCCGCCGGCAGGCAGATATTCAACGAGTCGGGTACGGGGCCGGTAAATGTTATGGCCGCGTTTTCTGCCGTAAACCATTGCCTGGCCCATTTAATCGCTTCGTCACGGCTCAGACTTGTGATTGTTGGAGAACCAAGGTGCCCTGCGCCAAGCCCGTTCGTTCCAAACCGGTTGGTCAGCAATCCACTGGAAATTGCAGTGAATCCTCGAGGGTCTTCTGCTGCGATGATCGATTTCTCCAGTGCGAGATCTTCCTCGGTAACAGCCGAAAAACCTGAGACGGCGGCTGCGATGGCGTTGAGGTATTCGGCAACGTCGTCGGGATCGCCTGAGGCATAGAACTCGACGGAGTCCATTTGGACCGCGCCGCCGTGGGACATGGTAACCGGTTGCACCATGCGGAGAATGGCATGTTCGACCAGGTGAGTAATGCCCGCCAGCGTCACCGGCTCATTGCGAAAGCCGACGCCGAACACCAGAGTCCCCGTGCTAACCCCGCCCGTGTCCACGGAATGCGTCGGAATGCCATTGTGCGAACTCGTGGTCACCTTGGGCCTCATGCGTTACAGTCTCGCAGAGATGAACACCGTCCCCCTCCCAACACTCATCAGGCGATGAACGTCATTCAACGGCACCTTTACTCGCCCGCGTTCCGTGCATAACCGTTCCCGAATGGGACATGTGGACTAGACCTGACGAACTGTGCCGCGAAGCGTTCGCATTCTGAGATGCCTCCGTCACGCCCGCGCGAAGATGCCATCCGGCTAGCGGGGGAAGTCTCCCGTTCTGGAGAACAGGTCGTTCTCATCACCGGCAACTGTTGCAGGTCTGACAATGATGTCTTCGCCGAGAACCTCATGTGCCAAAGCGGCCTTCTCCTCGGTGTAGTCCCGCAGGGAGATCCCCACCGTGTTGTTTTTCTCGTCCGGGCCCCATTCCAGCAAATCCAGGCCATGCGTCTTGAGCGTTTCCATTTGTCCTGAAATTGAGTTCACGTGTGACACAAGGTCTTTGTAGGAGAATTCGACTTCATCGAGCACGTGTTCTCCCTTTGGGCGTTCCTCGAGGGCTTTTGCGAAGTCCCGGGTCTTCCCGTGCTGCACGGCAACGTGGGTTATGCCTGCTTCATCCACCCAAATTCCGCCGAATCCTGGCATCTCTGAGACGATCGCCGCGATGGCATCCGATTCCTCATTCGCTCTGTTTTCCTCATTCGTCGTAGGATCGGGCAACGTGACCGCCGATCCAGTGGGCGACTTCGTTGGGAGGCTAATATTCGGATCCGAAGTGGCGTCCTGTATGCCCGGCAGGGCGGCAGCAGCAGTAAAGCCTTGAGAAGTGAGCAGAGACGGCGACTGAGCGAAAGCTGGTGTTTGGGCGGTGCTTGACGGGGTGCTGAGCCCCGTCAGAACGACGGCGGAAAGAACCAGACCTGACAGAAGAAACCGATAGCCAGCCACGCTACGCCCCTAGATCACATGCTCCCAGCGAGCTACTTCGCTCCCCTTGCACACGTGATGATCATCAGACCAGCCCACTGAATAAACAAGCACCGAACGAAAGAGTTCGTCAGAGCCTGTCGCAGAACCCTAGAATTCTGCGGCTAAATGGACATCCAGCGCACTTCCATTGACCCCGAGCCGGCCACATGCAGTGGGGCCGGATTCCAGCGGGGCTAAACGACCTAGCGTATCGTCAGAGTGCTTCGCTGCCCTGCCGGCCGGTCGCCGGCTTCCCCGTGTCGGCCGCCTCGAACCAGGCCCGGCCGTGACGGTATCGGTAGGCCGTCCCGTTGTACCCTGCGGGTTGGAGGTCAATCATATCGAGCACGCCCGCCGCGGGACGTTCCGACTTGTCCCAGTCGGGCACGACCTTCCCCGGCTGCGTTTCGCGTGCCTGCCCGATTTCCGGGAAGGGCGCGTCGATGCAGTCCGCCCTCGCTTTCAGGGGGATACCGGTGAAGGCATGCCCGGCGAACCCGTACAGCAGCAGACGCCGATTGTCCGGGCCCACCCGTTCAGGCGGACCCGACTGGGAATCCCACAGCCACGACTCCCCCGCCAGCGCACCAAATTCGCCCGCAGACAAACCATTGATTCTGTCGATCCCGTGGAGCGGGCAATACTCTGAGGCATAGATGCTCTCGTCCTCGGGGAGATCGCCATCGGTGTCCGGAAATGCCCGTCTGAATTCGGCCAGGCACACGCACTCAGCGAGGCTGAGGGCGTCGCCTGGGGCCAGACCGGATTCCCTCATGACGAGGGGCCACTGCGAGGCGAGACCCGCATTCACAGGGATCTCCCACACGAGGCGCGTTCCCACGCGGTGCGTGGCGTATATGCGCCACATCTGCCGGATGACCCCGGCGAGGCCCGTGACGCTGAGCGCGGCGGCAGCCGTGGCGAACATGGTGGAGGATGATTCCTCGCCCAGTTCCGCATAAGTCCGGCCCAGTTCGGCGGGTAAAACTGCGAAGGCGGCCGCCCAGGCCACGACCGCTGCCAAGGGCAGGACCAGAGCGGCAACCATGCCGCGCCGCAGCGCCCGTTGTCTGGCCTGCGCAGCGACGGGACCGACCGCCACTGATCGTCCCGACAGCGAGGATTTGGCCAGGGAATGTACGAGGTGCAGCTCGTGGCATGACTTCCAGGCCGCGGCCAAAGCCAGCGCGCTCCCGACGGCTGCGGCCGCCCACCACAGCGGCGCCGAGGCGTAGCCGTCCAAGGTATGGGGCACGGCGGCAAAGGCCAGGACCAAGGGAGCGGCCGCGACGCTAAACCGTCCGAGCATCCACCCGAAGACAGCGAAGGCGACGGCGAGAAGGATGCTGGCGCCGCCTATCATGTCGATGAAGCGGTAGCCACCGGTCCAGGCCGGATCATCCATGGCCTCCCATCCGCGGTCCGCAATGAAGGCCCCGACAGTTCCAGACAATCCAGTCAGCCAGCTGAAGAGCTGACGCCTGCGGGAGATTTTCCGGTTCCAGACAGCCGCCCACACTTGGACGTCCGGGCGCACTACTGCGCTGGCGGATGTCATCAAGCATTCCTTTCCGTCACATGATTCACGGTGTCGATCCTTCCATGCACGCGGAAGATGAGTGGCGCTGGGGATATCGGGATCTTCCGAACCGTCTTACCACCGGGGTCACGGCCATGAGGGATTCCTCGTGGAGGGTGCAGCGTTGCCAAGCCGTACTGCTTGTACGTCAACCTGCCGCATGCTTAGGTGAATTAACGGCGGCACCAGCTGCCCGTAGTGGGGGGGAGAAATGGCTAAAACAGGAACTTCCGTGATGTACCGGCGAACGCTGCGGGCAGGAATTATCGTGGGCATTGCCGGTATCGTCATCATGCTCTTCACGAATACGTTCATGCAGAATATCGGCACGTTCACCTACAACGGTGCCAACGTCGTCTTTTACGTCATAACGCAGATTTACTTGCTCGTCCCGGTGGCCTGCATGCCCTTTTCGGCGGGCCTTGTTTCAGCTGCTCTGGTAATGCGTCATTTGGACACCTGGGATGTGGAGCGGATCAGGCGGGAACCTGCAGACGAAAACCCGACCTAAGCGGTTGCTGGCGACGGCCCACTGATGAGAGCGGGAACTCTTGGCTCACCCCTGCCAAGTAACTCTCAGAAGTGCTCAACCATTTGCGACACACTTAGGCAGGTGGCGGACAGGTATAGGGTATGAGTCATTTATCGAGGGCCCATGACAGGGCGGACGCCTTCCGGTCGCTATACGAATCCTCATACGCCGACCTGCTGAAGTTCGTTCAGCGTCGAACGGAGCCGGCGAATGCTGAGGATGTAGTCGCTGAGGCATTCCTGGTCGTCTGGAGGCGCTTCTCTGAAGTGCCCGCGGATGAAAACAATGCCCGGGCTTGGGTCTTCGGAATCACGCGGAATCTCATGCTGAACGCTCAGCGTGGAGAACAACGACGTCAAGCGCTAGGCGTACGGCTCGCTGAAACAACACCGGAATGTTTCAGCACTTCCCATGCTGATCTGGTCAGCAGTCGCATCGATCTAGGCCGCGCCTGGGCGCTTCTTTCTGAAGTCCATCAAGAAGCCCTGGGACTCGCCGTCTTTGAGAACCTTGCCGCGCCGCAGGCAGCCAAAGTCCTAGGAATCTCGCCCGTGGCTTTCCGTCTGCGACTGACCCGAGCAAGACGGGCCTTGCGGCTCCTCCTTGACCACCTCCCTCACCATGCTTCCGACATTCCGGCGGCGACACCCGAAAAGGCATCAACGCTATGACAAGTGACCAGAACCTCGACACACTGCTCCGCTCGATGGACGCAGCAGAGCAAAGCCCGCCGTCGAACCCTGCCCGGGCGCAAGCCGACCTGAACCGCATACTGAGCTGCCGGCTAGCTCCCGCTGCATCCAGCAGCGGGTGGGGATTCAGCCGCGAGTTGGCCAAGGCGAACCGGCGACGACGGGCTGTCACACTTGGCGGTCTGGCAGCAGCCGCCACCGCCGCGTTACTGGTCATGCCGGCGATCTCAGGAGAAGGTGACCCGGCCTTCGCCACCTGGACAGCAGTCCCTGGGACACTTATCGGCTCAGAACGTGACAACGCCGTCTCAGACTGCCGCAGATCAACACAACGTGTGGGCGGAGGCATGTACTCAGCCGAGCATTCAGCAGCGGAAGTAGCCATTGCCGAGCGGCGGGGAGCCTGGGTGACGGTTCTCCTCAGCGGTCCTGACGGTTTTGAAGCAACATGTACCACGGACGCCACGGCACCGTGGTTCGAGAAAGGGTCGTTCGGCTCTGTCGGAAAACCAAATAACGTGGCGGCACTGTCTGCACGAGCTATTGCTCCGACCCAACTCGGAACCGGAACAATCGCAGACAAGCCCATCTCCCTCGCGTCAGGTCGCGTGGGAGCCGATGTCGCAGCGATTACCTACACCAGCGCTTCCAAGGAAGAGGTGACCGCAACCGTCGCGAAAGGTCACTTCGCCTTTTGGCTGCCGGGCAACGACCTGCAAAACGCTTCCGATCAGGGAGTGCCAGTCAAAGTGACCTACAAAAATGGTTCCACCGAAAAACAAATACTCGACTTCTGATTGATGTCGGCACGACACTCCCCCGCGTGTGCCGCCAAGCCTTTGGGAAAATTGGTTCCCCGAATCATGGAACCGAATGCGATGGCCGGACACTATGAGGTATGGGTGGGGAATCGGATGTTTCAGATGAGGTGCTGTGGCGCCAGGTTATCAACGGTGATGGTGAAGCTTTCGGGCTCCTTTTCGACCGGCATCATGAACGCGTGGGGCGTCACGCTCTGAAAATCCTGGGCGTTCCCCACTTGGCGGAAGAGATAACTGCCGTTGTTTTTTATGAGGCGTGGCGTCGGCGCGCCAACATCCGGATGGTCAGTCACTCGATGCTTCCCTGGCTGTTAGTAACCGCCAACAACATCGTGCGTAACCACGTCCGCCAGCAACGGCGCTACAGGCACTTCCTCAGTCAGCTTCCGGCCCCGGAGGACGCGGCCGATATTGCAGACGGCGTGGCGGAAGCGGATGACGCGAGAATCATGTCTTCTGCCGTTCGGGAAGCCTTCGCGCAGCTCAAACCCCGGGAACGCGATGTGCTGACACTGTGTGTGATTCAGGGCTTGGGAGCACGGGAAACCGGCGTTGCGCTAGGCGTAGCCGAGGGAACCGTGAAGTCCAGGCTTCATCGGGCGAAATTACGGCTTGGGGCTCTGTTCGGCGAGATAGTGCGTGAGCAAGAGCCAGAGGCCCAGACAATTCTTGGACGGAGAACACCATCATGAACACTTTCCGGTTCCAAACAGACCGTCAGGAAGCCCTGCGCCAGCAGCTCGTCGAGCTGCCAACCCTCGCCGGCGCTGAAGACCCTGCCAGATACAGGCCACACAGAGAGCCGCACCCCCTGTCCAGGAGCCGCGAGTCGAGCACTGCGCCCACGGACCATGCACGTGCCCGTGCCCGGCTGCCCCGGCGTATCCTGCTCACGGCAGCTGCGGCCGCTATCGGCTCCATGGTCGTCGGTCACACCGCCGTGATCGCCCAGAGCGCCCATGCGGCTGGCGTTTTGCGGGACGCTGCCGAACGGACGATTAGCTTTGTCGACCCGAAACCGAAACCAGGGCAGTACCTCATGGTCCGCACGCATGCGAACTGGCTCGTCTCCGGGATTGACGCGGCGGGAAACCAGACAAACTCGATGAACGTCCAGACCATCGACGTCTACGTTCCCGGAAACCGTGCCGAGGAATGGGTGCTCCGGCGCGACTGGGGCGACGCCGGCCCCGTGCCGACGGACATAGAAGTCATCAAAAGCAGGGACGGGAATTTCTATGGAGGAGGTCCCTGGTCGCTGCTCTCCGCGGAGGAGATCGCCGCATTACCCAGGGACGGCCAAGCCCTCTACGACCACTTCAACTCCCGATACACAGGAGGGTCGGCCTCCCGGGACGAAGACAACTTCGTCCGGATTACCGACCTTCTGAGGACAGGACTCATTCCCGCTGACCTGCGCGCCGGCCTCTACAAAGCCTTGGCGCTCATCCCCGGTGTCAACACCAGCGAGCAAACCAACTTCGACGGCAAAACGGGCATCGCCATCGGACGAGCAGAAGCGCTTCGCGCCGGACAAAGAGCAGAAATCATTATCGACCCCAGCACGGGCCTGGTCATCGGTGAACGAACCATCATGACCTATGCAGCCTTCGGTTTCGGAGCCAACGAAATCGTCGGGCACACCGCCGTCGACTACACGATCGTTAACTCAGCCCCAAAGTAGACGGAACCCGAACTGCTTCTTCCAGTTACCGCGTCAGCGCCATGGCGACTTCGCCACCGAGGGCCACGTTGCCGCGGTAGACATCGACATTGACATTCAGGCTGCGCCCGTTCGTAGCGCGCTGAATAAAGTCCAGAAGGAGCGGTGTGGTGTCCTTGCCGTTGATCCCCTTCTCCTCTGCCTGTGCCCACGCCCGGGAGAGAACGACGTCGAGCTCGGCCGGAGGGAACTGCTTATCCTCTGCGATCGGGTTTGCCAAGAGAATGGCCGCTTCAAGGCGCAGGTCATCGCGTGCCCTGCATATTGCCGCAACCTCCTCAGGAGTTTCGACCGCATACTCGATCTCAAACCCCGAGTCGGCAACATAGAAGCCGGGGTACTTCTTGGTCCTGTAGCCGACGACGGGGATGTTGAGCGTTTCAAACCGTTCCAGGGTGGCCGCTACGTCCAGGACGGACTTCACGCCGGCGCTGACGACGACGATCGGGGTACGGGCCAGCGTCGTCATGTCGGCAGACTCGTCGAAAGATGTTGCCGCACCGTGGTGAACTCCACCCAAGCCGCCGGTTGAAAACACTTTGATGCCGGCCCGGTGGGCCAGAAACGCCGTCGCTGCTACCGTGGTGCCGCCGTGGAGCTGAAGAGCAGCAGCGACAGGAAGATCCCGGAGGCTGACTTTCCTCACTCCCCCGTCATGGGAAAGCGACGAGATCTGCTCGTGGCTGAGCCCCACCGTCGGAACGCCGTCGAAAACACCGATCGTTGCAGGAACGACTCCCTGGCTACGGAGGCGATCCTCCGCCTCGACAGCAACGTCGAGATTGCGTGGACGGGGAAGGCCGTGGGTGAAAATGGTCGATTCCAAAGCGACGACAGGACGCCCTCCGGCAACGGCTGCGGCCACTTCCTCCGCTACATGGATGGCGGCGTTGCTGCGGGCCGATGACATAGCTGGTCTCCCTGTGGCTACTGATGACTCGATCTTCTGCTCGCTCACTGGACTCCCCACTGCGCCCGCCCGGTTATTCCTGCGGCGCACGCCGTCCATCAAGCAACGCGCTGGTGCTGCTCTGCGGTACCAGGATGTGCACGGCGTTGCGCTGGATGGTGAAGTCGGTCGGCGTGGCAGTCGCCAGCTCGCCGTCGAGGTTCACCGGCAGGGAGGGTTCCGTGGCCACCCGGACACTTCGGGTGGTCAGGTGGTGTACCCGGTCATTGTTGATGAAGCTTCCGTCCTTGAGCATCCGCGCGATCTTCAGATGCTCCCACGGCGGTGCCGCCTCGATGGCGTAGATGTCGAGAGTGTGGTCGTCTATCCCTGCCGTCGGCGAGACCATACTGCCGCCCCCGTAGTGCCTGCCGTTGCCGACGGCCACCTGCAGCAGGTTATCGAGCTCCAACGGCTCGCGGTCCCCCTCGGGGAACTCGAGCCGGGCCCGGAACGGCCGGTGACGGCCGTAGGCGCGCAGGGTGGCGACGCCGTATGCCAGCGGCCCCATGCGCTTTTTCAGGGCGGGACTGAGAGCCTGGGTAACACCGGCCGACAAGCCAACGGAGGCGACGTTAAGAAACGGCCGACCGTTCGCCCGGCCCAGGTCGATATCGACCACCTTTCCGTCTGAGACGGCCGAGCATGCCCCAGCCAGGTCATTCGGTATCTCCAGCGTGCGGGCGAGGTCGTTGGCGGTGCCCAGCGGTAGGACGGCGAGCGTGACATCGGTGCCGGCAACCCGACCAGCGGCGCAACTCACCGTCCCGTCGCCGCCACCGACCACGATCAGGTCGTGGCCATCGTCAACCACGCGATCGAGCGTCTCGGCCAGCTCCGCCCCCGACACCACCTGATGCACGGAACTGATCGGCACTCCTGCTTTTTGCATCCTGTCCACCGCGGGTCCGTGCACAGCCGCGCCCCGGCGTGATCCGGCATTAATCACCACGGCAGCAGAGCGCGCGTCTCGGGCAACCTTCATGCCGGATATGTTAGACCGCCCAACTGAGAAGTCCCTGCGAGCGTCGAGCAACTTCTGCGAGGCCTTCGAGAGAACTACCGGAAGGGAGGCTCTTTCCCCGGCGGGAGAGGTAAGACTCCTTGGGCAGGCGTCATGGTGAACCACCCATTGTCCCGCTGGGTCGCAAAAATGATGACCCGTTGATCGGTTTGAAGCGGGTCGCCTTCCGGATATGACTCGCCACCAGTGCAGGTCTGTGGAGTGGATGAGATGCTGAGGCGTCCGTCTCCAGGGTCGCCTTTGAGGACCCGCTCAACTTCTATGAGGTGGGTCGTGGCCTCGTAACCGTAAATGCTCGTTTCGCCAACCTCGCCCACGGAACTGCCGATCAGCACCATGGTGGCGTTGTCGTATTGTGCTTGCGGGGTCTCAAACCAAACCCAGTCAACGCACGTTTCGGCACCACTGACTGGAATGAGATCGCACCCGGTTCCAAGCACACCCGCCACGAGCACTGCCGTCGCCAGCGATGTAACTTTCCCCATGGCTATGAAGCTACGCGCAGTCGGACAACCGCACTACTGAGTTCGCCCAGTTGCAATTGAAGCGAGACCGACCTGCAGGGAATGAACACCATCCTGTGATGCAACGCTTGACCGGGTCCCTGCCCTATGGACCAACAGTGCTCGCCTCGGTAGCGTGCAACCCATGACCATCAGACTTGAGAACGTCGGCATCGCCGTTCGCGATCTCGAAGCGACCATCGCCTTTTTCACCGACCTCGGTCTCACCGTTGTCGGCCGTGACACCGTGAGTGGTGAATGGACCGACACCGCCGTCGGCCTTGACGGCAATCACGCCAAAATTGCCATGCTCCAGACGCCTGACGGCCATGGCCGCCTTGAGCTCTTCGAGTACATCCACCCGGAAGCGATCGAGACCGAGCCCACTCGTCCCAACGAGATCGGCATGCACCGCGTGGCGTTCTCAGTCGATGACATCGACAAAGCCCTGGAGATAGCCGCCAGGCACGGCTGCCATGCGCTTCGCGGCGTGGCGACCTACAAGGATTTCTACAAGCTCACGTACGTCCGCGGACCTAGCGGCATCCTCGTGATGCTCGCCCAGGAACTGAAGAAGAACTGATGGCAGGATCGCGCCACCAACGGCATCCCACGGCCGAGGCATAGCGCCAGTTGGTTCGGGCGCGCATCATTGGATGGTGCGGATCGTCGACTACACGCCGGAGTATCGGGAAGAAGTGCTCGCGCTTTCATTGCGGGCCTGGGAGCCGGTATTTCCTTTGGTTCGCAATGCTGTACCCGGCTTTGTCTATGAGGCCTTTTATCCGAACGGGTGGAAGGAACGCCAGTACCGCGACATGGCAGCTGTGCTCGATACTGAGCCGGAGAATATAGCGATCGCTCTTGAGGGGAACCAGCTGCTGGGTTGGGTTTGTACCCGGCTGCACCCGGAGGACAGCATGAGTGAGGTGCATGTCCTGGCGGTGGATCCCGCTCACCAGCGGAAGGGAGTTGGCCAGGCCCTCATGGAGCATTCTTTCGATGCAGGCCGCAGGGCCGGCATGAGCATGGTGCTCGTAGAGACGGGTGATGATCCTGGCCATAAACCTGCCCGGCGCGCCTATGAAGCAGCCGGTTTCGAGCGATGGCCGGTAGCACGCTACTTCAAGAATCTTGCCGAATGACGTCAATCGGCGCTTAGTGGACTGAAGAACCACTCCACGCCAAACAATAAATCGCCCCGTATCCCGAGGAGGCATCCGTTGAACGAACAGGCTGGTCAGCCCGACCAACCAGACCCCGAACCGCCACTGGCCGGCGACGAGACCGCTACCCTGTTGGGATTTCTGGAGCGGCAGCGGGCGACCTTCGCCTGGAAGACCAGAGGGCTCGACGCCGCCGGTCTGCGGGCTACCCTCGGCCGTTCCTCGCTGACGCTGGGCGGCCTGCTCAAACACCTGGCCCGCTTCGAGGACGACATGTCCACCGAATGGCTGCATGGCCGCAGGCAGCTCCCGCCATGGAACGCCGTGGACTGGGACGCCGACCCCGACTGGGACTTGAACTCGGCCAGCGAAGACTCGCCCGAACAACTCTATGAAAGGTGGCGCGACGCGGTGACCCGCTCCCGCGCCCTGTTCGCGGAGGCACTGATGGAGGGCGGCCCGGGACGTCAGGGCACGGTTGCCTCCAACCCCAGCATCGAGCTTCCCAGCCTGCGCTACATCCTGCTCAACATGATCGAGGAATACGCCCGCCACAACGGCCACGCCGACCTCATCCGCGAGTCGGTGGACGGCCTCGTGGGACAGGACCCGCCGGGTTGAATGTGTCCACCGTGGTGCCGGGTGAAGGCCGGTCCCGCCACCGACCATTGATTGCTACCTCCGAGTGATCCTTGCCAGCACCGCATCCAGGCCGGTCTGCACAGCATCGTAGGTTCCCGCCGCTTCGAGGTGGCGTGCGAACTGCTCGTTGAGCCCGCCGGGTGTGGTGTGTGCCTGCGCCAGGGCTGCGAAGTCGGCCCCGGGTGACTCGAGCTCGCCGGACAGTGCGGCGAAGGTGTCGGCGACGTAGCGGCGTGCGGCTGCTGACGGGACGCCCCGGTCGGACAGCCAGCCTGCGATCGTTCCGAGGTAACGAAAGTATGCCGCGACCGTGCCCGATGCTGCCGAGACCGATTCAAATGCCAGCTCGTCGTCGATCTCCATGCTCCCGCCAAGCCGGTCGTAAAGCCCCGTTGCCGCGGGCGTTGCAGGGTGTACCGGTGTCAGGCTTCCGCGGGTGGCCACGGCGGGGAGCGGGATGCTTCGTGCGATGTCCGTCGCTGGATCAACCAGACCGGCCAGCTGCCCGACGGGGAAGCCTGCTATCGCACTGACGACGGCGTGGTCAGCGCGGAACTGCAGTCCAGCCAGTACCTCCGCGGCGTGGTTGGGCAACAGGCAGACCACCACCACGTCGCTGCGGTCCACGACCTGCTGGTTATCCGTCGCCACCCGCACCGAGGGGAACCGGGCCGCGAGTTCAGCCGCACGTTCGGCGTTCCTGGGGGAAAGCATGATCGACGGCGGCTCGGCCGCTCCGTCGCAAAGTCCGGTGACGATCGCCGTCGCGATTGATCCAACTCCAAGTACGCCATATGAGGTCACCGGATGACCTTACCCCAGGACCAATGACGGCGGCACGGTCCTAAATTTGAAGCTCAACGGCACAGTCAGCGGACACGGCGATAGCGGATGTGGGTGGCGAGCGGTGAGTGAAGCACTTCGGCGGGTTCGAACCCGAAGGATTCAACGCCGTCGAAGATGCGTTCACCTGCACCGAGCAGGACCGGTGCGATGTCGAGGGTGAGCTCGTCGATCACGCCGGCGATAAGAGCCTGCCGGACTGTCGAGGCACCACCGGCGATGTCCACACCCTTGTCCCCGGCGGCCTGGCACGCTGCCGAATAGGCCGCGTCGAAGCCGTCGGTGACGAAGTGGAAAGTCGTCCCGCCGTCCATCTGAATCGGGTCATGTGCGTGGTGGGTCAGCACGAACACCGGCGCGTGGTACGGCGGTTCGGGGCCCCACCAGCCCGTCCATTCCTCGTCCCAGTCCCCGCGGATCGGGCCGAACATGTTGCGGCCCATCACATACGCGCCCCGCGGGCGCATGAGCCACTCGTTCGCGAGATTGTCCGCATCGTTCGCCCGCGGGTCGCCGATGTGCCAGGCGTGCAACTCCAGTCCCCGCTTGCCCAGGGGGTTGTCGCGGCTCTGGTCCGGCCCGGCGACGAAGCCGTCCAGCGAGATCGACATGTGGCAGGTAGTATCCGGCACCGCAAACCTCCTGATGAATGCGCGACATTGCATCGGTCGTGAAGGGATTCTGGGGAGTTTAGCAGTTAACTGGCGGGATCGTATTGGAAGGCCCGCACCTCCTGCGCGCAGCGGCAGGCCGCGGCGATCTTCGCGGCCCATTCCAGGGCCGCGTCGTACGAGGGCAGCTCCAGAACGGAGTAGCCGCCCTCCAGTTCCGCCGTCTGAGGGTAGGTGCCGTTCTTCACCGTTCCATCGGCGTCCACCAGCACAGGCGGGATGCTCTCATCGATGCCTCCGCCGAACACCCAGACGCCGGCGTCCTTCGCTTCCTGAACCACCGCGTGCGCCGCATCCGAAACTGCCGGCAGCTCTTCGTCCGGGACGATCATGGCGGCACTCGGAAACGAGATCAGGTACTTCGTCATGGCGTCGACTCCTTCTTCATGGCAGGCGGTTGGATTCACCAACCGCCGCGGGTTGGCGTGTGTCCCTTTCGGGCGTCGTCGGGCATGGTCATTTCGGCCCGCAGGCCCAGCAGCCGGATCGGACGGCCCGCCTCGATTCCGCCAGCCAGGTCCAGGGCCCGTGCGAGGATCTCGTCCCGGTCGAAGGTCTCGGGAATCTTCCTCGCATGGGTCTTGGTGAGGAACGGCGCGTACCGGACCTTCAGGGTCAGCCCAACCACAGGCCGCCCTTCAGCCACAACGTCCTCAAGTACGCGCGCTGTGAGTTCCCGGACGGCGTCGTCCACCTGGGCAGGTTCGGTCAGGTCGCGCTGGAAGGTGGTCTCGCGGCTATGCCCGCGAGCAACCCACGGGGTGTCGTCCACAACGCTGGCGCCATCCCCGCGCCCCAGCTCCGCATACCAGGGACCCATCTTGGGACCGAACTCCGGGACCAGGTCCTGGGGGTTGCATGCGGCGAGCTCGGCGACCGTCTTGATGCCGAGTTTGGCCAGCCTCCCCGACACCTTGGTTCCGACGCCCCACAGGTCCTTGGTGGGCCGGGTGCCCATGACGTCGAGCCAGTTCCCGGAGGTCAGACGGAAGACGCCGGCCGGCTTGCCGAAACCAGTGGCGACCTTGGCCCGCACAAGGGTGTCGCCGATGCCCACGCTGCAATGCAGCTGCGTTCGCTCCAGGACGGCGGCCTGCACCCGCCGGGCATAGGCTTCCGGATCCTCCGTCTCAGTGCCTACAAAGGCTTCATCCCAACCCAGCACCTGCACGGTGGCACCGGGCTGCTCGCGTAGGGTGGTCATCACCGTTTCGGACGCCGCAAAGTAAGCCTCGTGATCGACGGGCAGGATCACAGCGTCGGGCACCTTCCGGGCCGCGACGCGCAAAGGCATCCCGGAACCCACGCCGAAGGCCCTGGCTTCATAGGACGCGGTGGACACCACCGCCCGTTCGGTTGGGTCGCCTCGGCCGCCGACGATGATCGGCTTGCCCGCAAGCTCCGGCCGCCGCAGCACCTCGACCGCCGCGATGAACTGGTCGAGATCGACGTGCAGCACCCACCGGTTTCCGCCCACGCCACCAGTCTGCCCCTAAACATCCCCGAAGGCCCATAGAGACCCGTCGTGGTTTACTGGGAAGACGGCGTTTTGCCCGTCTGGGCTTGGAAACGCCACTCTTAAGTTCTTTGGGGGAACATGAGATCGCTTCGGTTGTCCATGTCATTGTTGCTGTTGGCGGGTGCACTGTCAGCATGCACCCCTGCGGGCGCGCCGGAAGGCCAGGGCGGCGCCGCTGCCACCTCCTCCCCTGCCGCATCGGCGTCAGCAACAGGCCACTGGACAGAGGTCTTCGAAGGCGAATTCGTCTCGCAGGCGGTCACGACCCGCGGCAGGGCGGTCCTCACGGTCACCCCCGGCAAGGTCGAGTTGAAACTGGCCAACTTTTCAACGGGGGCGGGCGGCAACCTGCATGTGCATCTCAATCGGGGCAAGTTGGGTCCCAAAGCCGGCGAAATGGGACTGAGTTCCTCAAACACGTTTGTGGTGGCGCCGCTGAAGGCACGGCGTGGCGCCCAGTCCTACGACCTGACCGCCATGTGGAAAGAACTGCCGGAGGTCCAGAGCGTCACCATTTATCAGTACAGTGCGCGGGCACGGCGCGCCTACGGTACCGCCAACCTGGTCAGACGGTACTAATTTCCGGTTGCCCGCCGGTATTCACCCGCTGCCCGCGGCGCCGGTGCCCGAAGCCACCACCGTGCCGGCGCTGCCGTCCACAATGACCCGCTGCCCCTCGGCCAGGGTGCCCGTGCCCGTGCCGGTTCCCATCACCGCCGGAATTCCATATTCCCGGGCAACAATGGCAGCATGCGAGCCGAGCCCTCCCATATCGACGACGACGGCGGCCGCGCGCTGGAACAGCGGCGTCCAGGAGGGGTTCGTGTAGGGGCAGACAAGAACGTCGCCGCTGCGTAGCCGGCCGAACTCGTCCGGGCCCCTGATGATCCGCACCGGTCCTTCTGCACGGCCGCGGCTTGCCGGAGTGCCGGCGACCAGAACGCCCGTTGCCCGACGCCGGTCCCTGAACAGGCGGTCCCTGAACAGCAGCGCCGCATCCAGCAGCGGTACCCCCTCGAGTTCGCGGCGCCTGGCCGCCCTGGCCAGCACGAGCGGCCGGTAGTGCTGCCGGACGGAAGCCGGCAGCGCACCGCCGTCGTCCGTTATTGCCTCCAGTTCCTCGAACCGCAGGTGGTAGACGTCCTTAACGCCGTCAATCACCCCGGCGGCAACAAGGCGGCGGCCGAGCTCGCGGTACGCGCGGCGCATGGGCGGAATGACCTTGGTGGCGTAGAAGTGGCTGTCCTCACGGAACGCCATTCCCGCCCGGGCGGCGTCGACGGCGGCGAGCACCTGCCGCCGGACGGGCCCGAAGCGGAGGAGGGGGTGGCGCTTCAGCTCAGCCAGTGCGGCGCCGGTCTGGTCTGCCCTGCCTGGCGGCTGGCCCATGAGCGCCTTCACCAGCCCCAGCACCACCTCGGGGGCATCGGACCAGGTGGGTGAACTGCTCAGCACCGGGCTGACGGTTTCACGGTTCCCATATTCGCGCAGGAAGCGGTCAAACGCCTCGCGGAAGGCTGCGTGTGCCGGCTCTTCAAGAAGCCGCGGCAAGGCCGCCCCGTCGGATCCATCGAAGGCGCGGGCCAGGCCCGGATCCTCCCGGACCATCACGGCCAGCTGCTCCAGCGAGCGGTTCGCCTGGCTGGTCCGGGTGTCCGCGCCCGCGATCAGTGCGGAAGCCAGGCCCGTCCTGCCCAACAGCAGGAGCATCAGGCGCAGCCTCAGCAGGGGAAGGAATATGCCGGGCATGTAGGAGATCCGCAGGTCTGTGATGCCCCGCATCGCGGCAAAGCAGTCCCGCGCGGCGCCCACAACCTCTGGCCAGCGCAGCGTTTCCAGGTGCCGTCCGTTCAGCCGGTCCACCTGCTCCAGGAAGGCGATGAACCTGGGGTCGTTCTGCCAGTCGGCCATCCTGTACTGCCTCGCGCGGCGGGCCAGGCTGAGCGGCGCGGCCAGGGCGCGGATCGTCAGCCGCGGGGACGGCGGCACGAGCTGGACCACCACACCGTCCTCTTCCGGCAGCAGCTCCTCGACGGTGGGGAACCGCGCACCGACGCTGCCGCCCATCCTCTGCAGCATCGCCAGGATCCCCTGCTTCATCCAGCCGGACACATCCAGCGGGTAGGGCCGCTCCTGGAACATTTCGATGAAGAACGGCACCACCCGCCGCTGCACCATATTGAGCCGCAGCGGCTGGGGCGGCAGCGCGGTCATGGGCCGCGACTGCAGCACAAACATCCGGCCTCCGGCCAACGCCCACTCCATGTCCTGCGGCCGGCCGAAGTGCTCCTGAGATTTGCGGCCCAAGCCAGCCAGCCCCCGGAGCTGGTCCGCGGTCAGGGAAGGATCCGGGCTGCGGCTGCCGGGCTGTTCCCTGATTCCGCCCTCCGCGGCCAGGCCAATCACCACCTCGCCGCCGCCGGGTGTGAAGCTGCGGATCCTGCCCCTCCGGTCCAGCACATAGTGTTCCGGTGTCACCCGGCCGGACACCACCGCCTCGCCCAGGCCCGGGCTGGCATCCACTACCGTCTCATTGCGCTCACCTGTGACCGGGTTCGCGGTGAACATGACACCCGCGGTGTCGGCCGGCACCATCTTTTGAACGACGACGGCGATCGCCACCTCCCGCGGGTCGATCCCCTGCCGCTCTCCGTAGGCCATGGCCCGGTCGGTCCAGAGGGAGGCCCAGCAATCGGCAACCGCTTTGGCCAGCGCCGCCTCGCCGATGACATTCAGGAACGTGTCCTGCTGGCCGGCGAAGGCGGCTCCGGGAAGGTCTTCGGCAGTGGCGCTGGAACGGACAGCCACCGCCCCGCCTCCCAGGGCCGCATAGGCCTCGGCAATCTCCGTCCAGACGGCCGGGGGCACGCCAAGGCGGGCGATCAGCGCGCGGAGGGCGCCGCCGTCGTGCTTGTTTTGATCAATCGCCTCCAGCGCCGCCCCCAGCTCTGTTCCGGCGAGCAGCGAACGGTAGGCCTCCGTGGTGATAGTGAACCCCGGAGGCACCGGAAAGCCTTGCCGCACCAGTTCGCCCAGGGCTGCTCCCTTGCCGCCGGCGTCCGCGAGATCTGCCATGCCGAAGTCACCAAGCGGGCGGACTGTCCTTCGAGTCATCCGGGACTCCTTCTGGCAGGCATCAGTGTGGTTGGTGCTGTCGCCGCACGTCGGGGCGTGTAAAAAGTACTCCACTCCCGCGTCCCCGGCATAGTGTTTGGGCACCGAGAAAGCCCTTCCCCGCCGGGTTGCGTGACGTTACGCATGCCTCTTGACCCCTCCCGGCATCGGTACCAAACTCTTACTGATTACCAATTTAGAGTTTCGTGAATTCCTGTACGTGGGCTGTGTGTTGGGCGGTTTCTGCACGTCGCGCGGCGCCGGGAAATCCAAATCCGGCTGCCGCAGTCAAGTTATGTAGGGTCTCAAATCCGAGGAGCACCTGATGGGCCAGCGGCCGATTGTTGAGTGGTGGGATGAGCTGGATGAGGTCACGAAGAAGTGGCTCGTTGATAATCCCGGCTGCGTAGTTCTTCCGCGGACGGTGGCAAACGTGGTTCACCAGGTCTCGGGGGGCAGCGTCGCCCAGGACCAGCACGGCGAACACCTGCTGTCAGATGCGGAGCAGTCCTTTATCCGGGCGAAGTGCAAGGCTGCCGCGGGGTCTGCCCGTAAGCATTGGTAGGTCCGCAGGACCTTCTCCGCCGGCTATTCCGCTTCGAAGCCGAGGCGGTCGCGGACAAGCTTCGCCACGACGGCGGCGTGCTGATCCTTGTCTGCGCGGGTCCCTGATTTCAGCATCGCCAGATATGCGACGTATGCCGCAGTCCGGGTGTCATAGGCCGCGGCGCGCGTCTCGAATGCCAGCGCCAGGGTGGCATGGGCCTGCGCCAGCCTGATCTGCAGTTCGGCATCAACATCAGCGCCGGAGAGTGCTTGCTCTGCGGCGGAGAGAAGGGACTGTGCGACGTCGGCGTGCTCGTTCGCGGCGCGCTGGCCAAGGTCCGGCTGCATCGGCTCTGCCTCTCTTTGTTCAGCCCGCGACTGGCGGACGCGCGCTGTGGAGTAAAGCCTAAAACAGGTTGCCCACTTCTGTTACGCCTCCCGACCGTCCACCCGGGACAGCCCGTCCGCGATTTCTTCGACCGCGCCGACAAGCGCGGCCCAGCACTGCGGCCCGCCATGCCCTTCGTTCTCGATGACGGTGAGCCGGCTGCCGTCCCAGCGCTGATGAAGCATCCAGGGCGTGATGACCGGCCCACTTACGTCTTTCCGCCCGTGAATGAGGTAGCCGGGAACTCCGTTGAGTTGGTGGATTCTTTCCATGATGGTCTGTCCCTCCGGGAGGAAGGCGTCACGGGACCAGTAGTGGGTGACGAGGATGGCCATGGTCATCCGCTCGCGATCGTCGTCGAACATCGGGCCGGGTTGCCAGAGCGGATCCAGGGAGACGTGCGTCGATTCCCACCGGTCCCATGCCAGGGCTGCGGTTTCGGCGTCGTCCCGGTCAGTTCCCGCGAGGCGGCGGGCATACGCATCCACCACGCGCTCCCCCGGCCTGCACCTGGCGGACTTCGCGAACTCCGCCCATGCTTCCGGGAAGATCCGCCCCACGCCCTCGGTGATCCACTCAACCTCCTTGCGGCTCGTCGTTCCCACCGCCATCAGGGCTAGCCCATGCACCCGGTCCCGGTGCTGCAGGGCATAGGCCAGGGCCAGCGTGCTCCCCCAGGACCCACCCGTGACGATCCACTTCGCAATTCCGAGGTGCCGGCGAACGGCCTCGATGTCCTCGATCAGGGCCTGGGTGGTGTTGGCCGGCAGGGAGGGCAGATCGTCCTGGACAGCCGGTTTGCTTCTCCCACAGCCGCGCTGGTCCAGCCCGATGGTCCAGAATTTCGAAGCATCGTGGCGGGTCTTGTATCGGGGACCCAGGCCAACACCAGGGCCGCCGTGGAGGTAGAGGACGGGGACCCCGGCCGGGTTGCCCGATGCCTCCCAATAGATTTCTGACCCGTCGACGTTTACCAGCCCCGCACTCTCGCCCGTCATTCAACAAACGCTACGGGACGGGCCCCAGCAGGGGTAGGGTCGCCGTCGGGATCCCTGCAGTCCCGGCGGCGGTCATGCCAGCGCTGAGGTAAGGTCCACGTTGACCAAAACGACGTAGACTGCGGTGCCGACGCCGACGCTCAGGAGAGTGCGGCGCCCGGCCAGGAGGTGGGTGGCGGCGGTAACAGCCACAGCCAGACATGCCACAGCCGCCGTGTCCGGATCAGCCAGGATGGCGCCGCGCAGGGTTGAGGCGGCCAGGATGCCGAGGATGCCCACGGGCATCCACACAGCCAGCGCCTTCACCAGGGCGGACTGCCGGAGCGTCTTGAGTGCAGCAAACGGTAGCGCGCGCAGGCCGAGCGTGATGGCGAACACGACGCCACAGACGGCAAGGATGTAGCCGGTATCAGGCATCGGTGGTGCCCCTTCGATCATGGCCGGGCCGGAGGACGAAGCGGGCCAGCAGGAGGATCAGAAACAGTGCCAGTGCCGCGAAAAGGGCTTGGGACGGCAGGAGAACCGCGGCGACAGCGAAGCTCAGTCCTGCCAGCAGGAACGACGGAAGGTGCTGGCGTGTGCGTGCGGCGTCGAGCGTGAGCGTGACGAACAGTGCACACAGTGCGAAGTCGAGCCCTTTAACTGGCCCGGGCATCAGCGATCCGACCAGTACTCCGGTGAGGCCGCCCCCGAGCCAGTAGCAGTGGAACGCGGCCTGCATGCTGACCAGCCGCCAGGGTGTCCAAGTGTCGCTGGAGGCGGCCGTGACCGCGTAGGCCTCGTCGATCAGCGCATACACGGAGTAGGCCTTCGCGAACGGGCTCTGCACCACATGAAGGGGGAAGGAGAACGAATAAAACACGTGGCGGAAGTTCACCATGAACGTGGTCAGGGCGATGGTTGCCAGCGGTGTGGCCGCGACGATCATGCCGACGAGCAGCAGTTCAAGGGACCCGGCGAAGCCCGCAACCGACAACGCGGGCGCCACCCACCACGGCAGGCCAGCCTGAACAACCAGCAAGCCGAACGCGATGCCCAACGGATACATGCCCAACCCTGCTGCGAAGGAGTCCCGCAAACCCCGGGCGGTCTCACGCCGCGGGGAGTTCGGGGCGGTGTCCGCGGGGACGATTTGTGTCGCATGTGCCATGACCCAATCGTTTCAGTTTTGGCCTGGCACGCGATTGCCAATATTGCAGTTTTGACGCGCTTAAGAGCAACATATTGATATGGATAAGCTCGATGCAGCAATAATCGAAGTGCTGGAGCACGACGGGCGGATCTCCAATACGGACCTGGCCGCCGCTGTGGGGCTCACACCGGGACCCTGCCTGCGCCGGGTCCAGCGGCTGGAATCCACCGGCGTCATCCGCGGATACCGCGCGGAGATCGACCCGAAGGCGGTGGGCCGCGCCTTCGAGGTGATTCTCGACGTCGAGCTCACCAACTTCGACCGGAAGAGCGTGGAGCGCTTCGAGAACACCATGGCCGCCTTCGATGAGGTCACCGAAATGCACCGCCTCTTTGGCTCGCCGGACTACTTTGTGCGCGTCAAAGTCGCCGACCTTCCGGCCTACGAAGCCTTCCTCAGCGACCGCGTTATGACCATCCCGGGCATCCAGAAAGTCAGTTCCCGGTTCACCATGAAAACCATCAAGGGCTGAATCCGCAGCTCCGGAAAAAGGCCACGTAGGCTGGAGCCCGATCGTTTACCCCCTTGCCCGAGAGGAACAACATGGCCCACGCTGAAAACGAAGTCACCATCAACAGACCCGCGTCGGAGGTGTACGCATTCCTGGCGGACGGCCTGAACAATCCAAGATGGCGCTCCGGAGTGCAGGGCATCGCTCTCAAGGAAGGCTCCGCCGGAGAGCTGGGGGCCATCTACAGCCAAACGCTGACCGGGCCGAAAGGCCGGCCCATCCAGGGCGACTACAGAATCACCGATGCTGGGCCAGGAAAGCTTCTGGGCTTTCAGGTGGTGGCAGGTCCGGCACGCCCGACCGGCAGTTACACGCTGACCGAGGAGGGCAACAGCACCCGCGTCCGTTTCAGCCTGGACCTCAAGCTTCCGCTCCTCATGCGCGTTTTCGACTCCCTGGTGACCAAAACCATGGAATCTGAGGTAGCCCAGCTGACGAAGCTCAAGGAAGTCATCGAGGCCGGCTAGGTCAATATAGCTAAGCCCGAGCGGCCCGGGCGATCAGGACTACAGCCGGACGTGGCGGAACAGCGCGGCGGTGCCCATGCCGCCGGCGATGCTGATCATGGCCAGGGCGAGCTTTCCCCGGGCAGTGCGCGCAGGTTCCCGCCTGGCCTGTGCCAGGAGCCGGGTGACCAGCACCGCGCCGGATGCGCCGTAAGCATGGCCCAGGGCCAGGGCGCCGCCGTCGGCGTTGGCACGGGCCGCGTCGATCCCCAGATGGTCCAGGCATGCAAGGGTCTGGGAGGCGAACGCCTCATTGAATTCCACGAAATCCACGTCCCCGGCAGCCACGGAATGCGCCGCCAGCAGCTTGGACGCAGCCGCCGCGGCACCGATGCCCAGGAGCTGCGGCGCCACGCCGGCGGTCCCCGTGCCGAGGACGGCCAGGCCGTCGCCAGCACCCAGTTCCCGCGCCCTGGTCAGGGACGTAATAACGACGGCGGCTGCCCCGTCCGCGTCGAAGCATGAGTTTCCGGCGGTGACAGTCCCGGACTCCACGAACGCCGCGGGGAACCGCGCCATCAGGGCCTCGCCGAGTTTGGGGCGGGGACCGTCGTCGGACGTCACTGTCGCCTGCACCGCCCCGGGTGCCGCGGGCAGCTCGACCGTTTCCCTGCCAAAGGTCCCGCTGCCCTGCGCAGCCACGGCCCTGCGGTGGCTGCGCAGGGCGAACTCGTCCTGCCGGTCCCGGCTGATGCCGTACTCCCGCGCAACGTTCTCGGCGGCGACACCCATGTCCGGATCTCCATGGGTGTGCGGCGCGAACTGGGCGCGGCTGAAAAAGGCGGGTTCGCCGTCGTCGTTCCGGTGCGCGCGCAGCGGCGCAGTACTGATGCTCTCGACCCCGCCGGCGAGGTAGGTGCCGCCGCCGGCGGCGACGAGCCGCGAGGCGAGGACAATGGCGTCCAGGCCGGAGCCGCACTGCCGGTCCACAGTGAGCCCGGGAACCGTGACCGGCAGGCCCGCTTCCAGTGCCGCCAGCCGCGCGACGTTGCCGCCCGCACCCACGGCATTGCCGATGACGACGTCCGCCACCTCGGCCGCCTTCGCACCCGATTCGTGGAGTAAGGCCGCGAAGACCGGTGCCAGCAGTTCGTGGGAGCGCAGGTGCTTCAGCGCACCGTTCGCCCGGCAGATGGGCGTGCGCAGCGCGGCGATGATCACCGGCTGGCGCTCGTCGGGCAGCACCAGGTCCCCGCTGCCGGCCACAGCGCTGCCGGACCCCGAGCTAGACAAGGTGCCGGACCCGGCTGTCGCGGGCCGCGATCCAGTCGAGGAGCAGGCGCCGGCTGACCTTTCCGCGGTCCGTCACCGGGAGCTCATCGAGCGCGAAGTACTGCAGCGGCCGCTTGTCCTTGGCGAGGACGTCCTCCAGGCCGGTCTTTAGCTGGGTGGCCGTGACCCCGCCGTGGGAAGGAACGATGCCGGCCACCACGCGCTGGCCCCTGAGGTCATCATCCATGCCCGCGGCAATCGCCGAGGCAACCCCGGGGACGGACGACAGCGCCAGCTCCACCTCGTGCGGATAGACGTTCTTGCCTGCGGTGATGATCATGTCGGCGCGCCGGCCGAGGATGTGCAGGACGCCGTCGGCCAGGTAGCCCTGGTCCCCCACGGTGAACCAGCCGTCGAAGCAGCGCAGCGCCTGCCCGTCGTCGCCCCAGAGGTAGCCGTTGCTCACCATGCCGCTTTTGACGCTGATGTTGCCTGCGGTGCCGTCCGGAAGTTCCGCGCCGGAATCGTCCAGGATCCTCACTTCCACGCCGGGGAACGGCCTGCCGATCGCGGTGCTTCCGGCGGCGGAGGGCTCGCCTGCGGCCAGGCCGGCGCCGGAGACGAAGCTCAGCTCGGACGCGCCGTAGTACTCGAAGATCGTGGCATGCGGTGCCCAGCGGCGGGCGGCCTCCAGCGTGCGCGCATCGAGCTTCGAGCCCGCGCAGATGATGGTCCGGATGCCGGAGGCATCCACGCAGCCCAGCAGCCCGCGTTCGCTGAGCAGCCGCAGCATGGTGGGCACCAGCACCAGCCGGGTGATGCCGTCGTGCGCGATGGCGGCGTGGACGTCGCCGACGTCGAACGTCTCCAGCGTGTGGAACTCCGAACCGGCGTAGAGGCACTCGGCCAGGGCGTACAGGTTGAGGCTGGCGGCCAGCGGTCCGGGCGCCAGGGTCCTGTCGTCCTGGGTGAGTCCGAAGAACTCCATGGACGCGTCGAAGGACTGCTGCCAGGAACGGCGCGAGCGGGTAAACGCCTTGGGCACGGAGGTGGTGCCCGAGGTCAGGCCGATGAGGAACGAGGCCTCAGGGTCCCCGTCTGCCAACTCAATGCCGGCGCCACCGGGCACCGGGTCAACGCGGCCGCCCAGCCGCTGGACGATCTCGTCCTGCAGCGCTTCGGGCCAGGTAGGGTCCAGGACCGCGCACTCGCGGTTACCAGCGACGGCGGCAGCGAAGTCAACCGCGAACCGGGTGGAGTTAGGCTGGGCGAGCACCGTGACGGGCGCCATGCCGCGGTTTGCCGCATCTTGCGCAGCGTCGCGCAGTTCTGCCCAGCTGAGCCGTCTTCCGGCGACGACGACGGCGGTGTCGTCGGGGCGTTCATCGGCCCAACGCTGAAGGTTGTTGAGAAAAGGCATCGGACCAACTTTACCGGCCTGAACCCGCCACTGGCGTGCGGCGGCGGCTATTGTGACAACATGAGCTTCAATGACGGGGTCGAACTGGACCCATCCCAGGTGGAAGACCGCCGCGGCAGCGGAATTGGCCGCGGCACCAAGATCGGCGGAGGCATCGGGGGCGGCGTTGTGTTGCTCCTGGCGGCCCTGTTCGGCATCAACCCGCAGCTGCTGGAGGGGCTCGTCGGCACAGGCCAGGAACAGCCTGCCCAGAGCACGGGAACGCCCCTCACCCAGTGCAAGCTCGGCAGCGACGCAGACAGGGACCTCGACTGCCGGATTGCCGGAACGGTGAACAGCCTCAACGCGTTTTGGCCGGCATATCTTGCCGACTACAGCGTGAAGTACCCGCGGCCGAAGGCTGTGCTGTTCGAAGGCGCCACCCGCACCGGCTGCGGCACGGCCTCATCAGAGGTGGGTCCGTTCTACTGCCCGGCGGACACCACGGCCTACTTCGATCCCGGGTTCTTCCAGGACCTCGTGACCCGCTTCGGTTCATCGGGCGGCCCGCTGGCCCAGGAGTATGTGGTGGCCCATGAGTTCGGCCACCATGTGCAGAACGTGCTCGGCGATCTGGACGAGGCGCAGAAGGATCCGCAGGGTGCGGAGTCCGGCGCCGTCCGCGTGGAATTGCAGGCGGACTGCTATGCCGGCCTTTGGACCCGCTACGCCACCACCCAGAAGGACCCGAAGACGGGCAAGCCCTTCCTTGAACCGCTCAAGCAGCAGGACCTGAACGATGCGCTTTCGGCCGCCTCAGCCGTCGGCGATGACCGGATCCAGAAGGCCGCCACAGGACGCGTCTCGCCCGAGGGCTGGACGCACGGGTCCAGCGCCCAGCGGCAGAAGTGGTTCTACCAGGGCTACAGGACCGGTGACATCAACCAGTGCGACACGTTCAGCGCCACGACGCTGTAAATCCCCCTCGATTGCTCCGTAGACGCCCTTTTGACTGATGAAAAGGGCACCTTTGGAGCAGTCGATGGTGGGAACGACGACGGCCGGTCACCTTCGCTGGGAAGGTGACCGGCCGTCGTCGTACTTGTGTGTCAGATGTTGAAGCCGAGGGCCCGCATCTGGTCCTTGCCGTCGTCGGTGATCCGCTCCGGACCCCATGGCGGCATCCATACCCAGTTCAGGCGCCACTCGTCCACGACGCCGTCAAGCGCTTTGCCCACCTGCTCCTCGAGCACGTCGGTCAGCGGACAGGCGGCGGTGGTGAGGGTCATGTCGATCAGCAGGGCGCCGTCTTCATCCGAGTACCGCAGGCCGTAGAGCAGGCCCAGGTCCACGACGTTGACCCCGAGTTCGGGGTCGATGACGTCCTTGAGCGCCTCTTCGACATCCTCCAGGGCGGTGCGCCCTGCGTCGATTTCGGTCATGGTCAGTCAGTCCTAACTAGGCCTGGACCGCAGCCGCCGTGGCGGTTCCGGCAGCACCGGCGTAGCGGTCGTAACCTTCTTCTTCCAGACGGTCGGCGAGTTCCGGGCCGCCCTCTTCCACAACCTGGCCGTTCACGAAGACGTGGACGAAGTCAGGCTTGATGTAGCGCAGGATCCGAGTGTAGTGCGTGATGAGCAGCGTGCCCATGTTGCCGGTGGCGTGTGCGCGGTTGACGCCTTCGGAGACCACCTTGAGGGCGTCAACGTCGAGGCCGGAGTCGGTCTCGTCCAGGACGGCGAACTTCGGCTTGAAGAGTTCCAGCTGCAGGATCTCCACGCGCTTCTTCTCACCGCCGGAGAAGCCTTCGTTGACGTTGCGCTGGGCGAAGTCGGCGTCGATGCGCAGCTGCTGCATCGCGGCCTTGACGTCCTTGGTCCAGGTGCGCAGGGCCGGGGCTTCGCCGTCGATGGCGGTCTTGGCGGTCCGCAGGAAGTTGGTCATGGTGACGCCGGGAACCTCCACCGGGTACTGCATGGCGAGGAAGACGCCGGCGCGGGCGCGCTCGTCAACGCTCATGGCCAGCACGTCTTCGCCGTCCAGCGTGATGGAACCGCCGGTGACGTTGTAGCGCGGGTGGCCGGCGATGGTGGAGGCCAGGGTGGACTTGCCGGAGCCGTTGGGGCCCATGATGGCGTGGGTCTCACCGGTGCGGATGGTCAGGCTGACGCCCTTCAGGATTTCCTTGGTGCCCTGCTCGGTGTCGATGCTGACGTGCAGGTCCTTGATCTCAAGAGTAGACATGTGTCTTGTTCTCCTCTGCACCGTGCCGTTCTGTCGGCGGTGCGGTCTCTGGTCTGGAAGTTGTTAGGTTCTGGGACAGGCCCGGCTGGCTTCTGCGGCCGTTGCCGGATCAGTTGAAGTTCGGCGTTTCGGCGCCGTTCAGGACGTTGGTGAAGTCCACGTAGACGTCGTCCCCGTGGATCTCCACCGCGAACACCGGAACGGGGTCGTAGGCCGGCAGCTGCAGGGGTTCGCCGGTGCGCAAATCGAACTGGGAGCCGTGCCCCCAGCACTCGATGGTGCAGCCTTCCACGTCGCCCTCGGAGAGCGAGATGTCGGCGTGCGAGCACGTGTCACCGATTGCGTGGATTTCTCCCATGGAGTCCTTGACGATCGCGACGGGGTAGTCGTCGATCAGGATCCGCAGGGCCTGCTTGAGCTGGATCTCGTGTGCCTTGCAGACGAGTTCGCCCTTGGGCTGTTCAGTCATCCGTTGTCCTGTGCTGTAGTTCCGGCCGGTTGGGCCGGGCCTGTTTCCGTACGGTCAGTTCTCGTTGGCGGCGAGCTCGCGCTCGACTTCCTCGGTCAGGCGCTCTTCGAGGGCCGGAACCTTGATCTGCTGGATGATCTCGTTGAGGAAGCCGCGCACCACGAGCCGGCGGGCCACGTCTTCGGGAATGCCGCGGGCCATCAGGTAGAACAGGTGCTCGTCGTCAAAGCGTCCCGTGGAGCTGGCGTGGCCGGCACCCTCGATGAGGCCCGTCTCGATTTCGAGGTTGGGCACGGAGTCTGCCCGGCAGCCGTCGGTGAGCACCAGGTTCTGGTTCTTCTCGTACGAGTCGGTTCCCAGCGCCTGCTTCTGGATCAGGACGTCGCCAACCCAGACGGTGTGCGCGTTCTTGCCCTGCAGGGCGCCCTTGTAGAGCACGTTGGACTTGCAGTTGGCCACGTTGTGGTCAACGAAGGACCGGTGCTCCAGGTGCTGGCCGGCGTCGGCGAAGTACAGGCCCAGCAGCTCGGCCTCGGCGCCCTCGCCGGAGAAGCGGACGTTGGAGTTCAGGCGCACCACGGAACCGCCGAGGGAAACGGCGATGTGCTTGTAGACGGCGTCCTTGCCCACCTGGGCGTCGTGCTGGCCCAGGTGGCGGGCGTCGTCTTCCCAGAGCTGCACGGAGATCACGGTCAGCTGCGCGCCCTCGCCAACAATCACTTCCAGGTTTCCGTTGTGGTCGGCGGCACCGGTGTGCTCCACGATGACCACGCTGCGGGAGTTGGCACCCGCCTCCAGCACGAAGTGTGCGTTGGAGCGGCGGCCTGCGCCCGCCCCGTTGACCAGGATGCGGACCGGCTCAGCCGGCTCTGCCTCGGCCGGGATGACCACGTGCAGGGCCTCATCCGTGTTGGCGGAGGCGACGACGGCGGCCCGGTCGGCCGGGGTCAGGACCGAGCCGCGCGGGGCGGCACCCTGTGCGAGGGTTCCGCGGACGTAGCCTTCGGGAGCTTCCACGGTGAACGCTGCAGCGTCGCCGTCCGTTGCGGCGTCGGACAGCAGGTTGGCCAGTCCGCGGACCGGGGTGAAGCGCCATTCCTCTTCGCGGCCCGTGGGCAGCGCGAAGTCGGCGACGTCGAAGCTCGTGAGCCGCTCGGCGCGCGAGGACATGACGGTGACGCCGTGGTTGTGGCTGTGGTCCACCTTCGCGGGGACCAGCGCCTCGCCTTCCTCCGTGAACCCGGCGATGGAAGGAGCTCCGATGCGGGCCTTTTCAGTAGTAATTTCGGCAGTCATTAACCGACGGATCCTTCCATCTGGAGTTCAATGAGGCGGTTCAGCTCGAGGGCGTATTCCATCGGCAGCTCGCGGGCGATCGGCTCGATGAAGCCGCGCACGATCATGGCCATGGCTTCGTCTTCGCGCATGCCGCGGGACATGAGGTAGAAGAGCTGCTCTTCGGAAACGCGCGAGACGGTGGCCTCGTGCCCCAGCTGCACATCATCCTCGCGGATGTCGATGTACGGGTAGGTGTCCGAGCGGCTGATGGTGTCCACCAGCAGAGCGTCACAGCGGACCGTGTTCGCCGAGTGCTTGGCACCCTCGCGGACCTGGACCAGGCCGCGGTAGGCCGCGCGTCCGCCGCCACGGGCAACGGACTTGGAGATGATGGAGCTCTTGGTGTTCGGCGCGATGTGCACCATCTTGGAACCGGTGTCCTGGTGCTGGCCTTCGCCGGCGAACGCGATGGACAGGGTCTCGCCCTTGGCGTGCTCACCCGTGAGGTAAACGGCCGGGTACTTCATGGTGACCTTGGAGCCGATGTTGCCATCGATCCACTCCATGGTGCCGCCCTCTTCGCAGATGGCGCGCTTGGTCACGAGGTTGTACACGTTGTTGGACCAGTTCTGGATGGTGGTGTAGCGGACGCGGGCGCCCTTCTTGACCACGATCTCGACGACGGCGGAGTGCAGCGAGTCCGAGGTGTAGATCGGCGCGGTGCAGCCTTCGATGTAGTGGACGTAGGAGTCCTCGTCGGCGATGATCAGCGTGCGCTCGAACTGGCCCATGTTTTCCGTGTTGATGCGGAAGTAGGCCTGCAGCGGGATGTCGACGTGCACGCCCTTGGGCACGTACACGAAGGAACCGCCGGACCATACGGCCGTGTTCAGCGAGGCGAACTTGTTGTCGCCCACCGGAATGATGGTGCCGAAGTACTCCTGGAAGATCTCCGGGTGCTCGCGCAGCGCGGTGTCGGTGTCAAGGAAGATGACACCCTGGCTCTCGAGGTCCTCGCGGATCTGGTGGTAGACAACCTCGGACTCGTACTGGGCGGCGACGCCGGCCACGAGGCGGGCACGCTCGGCTTCCGGGATGCCCAGCTTCTCGTACGTGTTGCGGATGTCCTCGGGCAGGTCCTCCCAGGAAGCGGCCTGCTTCTCGGTGGAACGCACGAAGTACTTGATGTTGTCGAAGTCGATGCCCGACAGGTCCGCGCCCCAGGTGGGCATGGGCTTGCGGTCGAAGTACTTCAGACCCTTCAGGCGGAGGTCGAGCATCCATTCCGGCTCGTTCTTCTTGGCCGAGATGTCGCGGACCACGTCCTCGTCGAGGCCGCGGCGGGCGTTAGCGCCGACGTCGTTCTTGTCGGCCCAGCCGTACTCATAGTTGCCGATGCCGTGCAGCTCGGGATTCTTTTCCAGAATCTCAGCGATAACACCAGGCTCGGCAACCTTCTTCTCTGATAGTTGGTCCGTCATCACGGCCTTTCTTGCAGATGGTTGGATACTTCGTCCAGGGTGTCCGGCGTGTCACCGGCGGCCGAAGCCACCGTCAGGGCCGGACGGCCTGTGGGTATGTGGGTGGTGCAGACGTGTCCCCCGCGGGCGAGCGTGGAAAGCCTGCGGACATCGACACCGACGAGGCGCGAAAACATTTCTGTTTCCGCGTCGCAGAACACGGGAAACTGGGTGGCCAGCTGCTGGATAGGGCAGTGCCCCTGGCACAGCTGGACGCTGGACAGCGCCGCGGGCAGCGGAGCCTTCGCTTCAATGGTGGCCGTGGACGCGACGAAGCCGTCCCGCGACAGGGCGGCGGACAGTGCCTGGGCACGGGCGGTGATGTCGGTTCCGGCCGCCTCTACCTCGGGGGCGTAGCGGCGCTCCATCTCCGCAAAACGCTCGACGGCGAACCGGCGGACGGCTTCGTCCCCCGCCACCGCGCCGAGCTGCTTGAGCGCCAGCGTGGCAATGTTCAGGTAGTCATCGCCCAGTGAGGACTGGCCCTGGGAGCTGAGGACGTAGCGGCGGGCGGGTCGGCCGGCTCCGGCGCCTGCCCGGGCAACACGCTTGACCTCGATCACGCCTGCACGGGAGAGGTGGTCCAGGTGGCGGCGGACGGCGGCCGGAGTGAACCCGAGCAGGTCGCCCAGTTCCGCGGCGCTGACCGGCCCGTGTTCCAGGACGGCGCTGAGGACGCGGTCGCGCGTGCGCTCATCCGAGTCGGCTGCGGCCGGCACCGACGCCAGGGCAGCACGTTTTCCACCGCGCAGCGCACCGGTAGGCGCGCCCTGCCCGGCCAAAGGCGCGGAAGTGGTGCTGGTCATGGAATACACAACACAATAATGTCGTAATTTATTGCGGCCTTCCAGTAAGGCAAGGCTGACCTGAGCCCGGCACCCCGGCTCGAGCGTGAGAGTACTACTTCCCGTAGAATACTGGGGTGCGATCCCCCAAATCCCCCGTCCTGACCATCGACGGGCTCATCAAGGACGTCGGTCCGCTCCCCGCCCTCGATGGCAAGATGCTCAGGGTGGTGAGCGACGTCTCACTCGTCGCCGGCCGCGGTGAAGTCACGGCGCTGCTTGGAGCCAACGGTGCCGGCAAGACTACCACCATCGAATGCGCGCAGGGGCTGCAGAAGCGGACGGGCGGATCCATTACGCTGCTCGGTGCCGACCCCGGCACTGCCAGCGCGGAACTGCGCGCCCGCGTCGGCGTCATGCTCCAGGACGGCGGCCTCCCGCCGTCGGCCCGTCCCATTCCCCTGCTCCGGCACATTGCCGGCATGTACCGCAATCCCAGGCCCCTGGACGAACTGGTGCAGCGGCTGGGCATCGACACTTTCAGCGGGACCAACGTCCGCCGGCTGTCCGGCGGGCAGAAGCAGCGGCTGGCCCTCGCCGCTGCGCTGATCGGCAATCCGGAGGTCCTGTTCCTGGATGAGCCGAGCGCCGGGCTGGACCCGCAGTCCCGGCAGTTGGTGTTCGACCTGATCGGGGAACTCCGGGACAGCGGCATGGGGATCGTGCTCACCACCCACCTCATGGATGACGCGCAGCGGCTGGCCGACTACGTGTACATCATCGACGCCGGCAGGAACGTTGCGGAGGGCACCGTTGCCCAGCTGCTGCAGCACAGGATGCCGGAAACGCCGCACAAGGACCACATCCGGACGCTGCACTTCGAAGCCCTGCCGGGACTGGATTTCACCGGCGTCCTGCCTGCCGAGGTCGAGGTCCGCGAGACGCGTTCCGGCAGCTACACCGCCACGGGCGCGCTGACCCCGGAGGACCTTGCCGCGCTGGCCGCATGGTGGGCGCAGCACGGCATCATGCCGGGCTCCCTGAGCATGGAGGCCCGGAGCCTCGAAGATGTATTCCTTGACATTTCCGGAAGGGAAATCCGATGACGACAGCCACGGGCAGCACCCCCGCTCCCCTGCTCCGCCGGATCCTGCTGCAGGGCAAATACGAGGCAGCGACCATGCTCCGGAACGGCGAGCAGCTCATCCTGGCCGTTGTCCTGCCGCTCCTTGCCCTGGTCGGGCTGACGGTTACTCCGCTGCTGGACGGCATCGGGGACAGCCGGATCAACGTTGCCGTTCCGGGCATCCTCGCGCTCTGCGCCATGTCCACGGCGTTCACGGGCCAGGGCATCGCGACGGGCTTTGACCGGCGGTACGGCGTGCTGCGGTTCCTGTCCACGACGCCGCTGGGCCGGACCGGCCTCATCGCCGGAAAGATCCTGGCGGTGCTGGCTGTCCTGGTAATCCAGGTGGTCATCGTCGCCGCCGTCGCCTTCCCGCTCGGCTGGCGGCCGGATCCGCTGGGCGTGGTTCTCGGCCTGGGCCTGCTTGTCCTGGGCGCGGCGGCGTTCACGGCCCTGGGCCTGCTGGTGGCCGGCACCGTCCGGCCCGAGGCCACACTGGCCATCACCAACCTGCTATGGATCCTGCTGGGTGCCCTCGGCGGCATCGTGATCCCCATGCAGCGGCTGCCGGCACTCGCCCAGAGCACTGTCCACCTGCTGCCGTCCGGGGCCCTTGGTGAAGGGTTGCGGGACGCGTTCCTGCACGGCGCCGTGAACGGCAATGCTGTCCTTGTCCTGCTGATGTGGACGGTCCTCGCCGGCGCAGCAGCCATCCGCTGGTTCAAATGGAATTGAGAATAAAGTGAGCACGGCTTCACGCCTCCCCCAGTTCGTCGGCCGCCTGGCATCCAAGCTGCCCGTCACCGTCGATTCGACAGTCCGCCGCCTCGCTGTGCTGTCCCTCATCGGGCAGACGGTCCTGGTGGTGACCGGCGGCGCTGTCCGGCTGACCGCCTCCGGTCTGGGCTGCCCGACGTGGCCCCGCTGCACGAACGAGTCCCTCGTGAACACCCCGGAAATGGGCATCCACGGGTTCATCGAGTTCGGCAACCGCCTGCTGACGTTCGCCCTCGCCGCCGTCGCCGCACTCATGCTCGTGTACCTGTGGAACCTGCGCAAGGAGCGCAAGGACCTCTTCCTGCTGGCGCTGGGCCTGCTGGCGAGTATCCCGGCGCAGGCCATCATTGGCGGCATCACCGTGCTGACGCAGCTGAACCCGTGGGTGGTGGGCCTGCATTTCCTGGTCTCGATGGCCCTGGTGGTCTTCGCCACGCTGCTGGTCAACCGGGCCTACGGGAGGACAGGCAGGTTCCGGACCCACTCCCTGGCCGCGCTGCCGGGCACCCTGCGCCCGGTGATGACCGCCGTCGCGCTTTTCTCCGCCGTGGCCGTGATGCTGGGCGTCGTGGTGACCGGAGCCGGACCGCACGCCGGCGATGCCGACGCGCCGCGCAACAACCTCGACTGGGACCTCTTCTCGCACATCCATGCCGTGCCCGCGTACCTCGTCACTGCCGGCACGCTGGTCGCCGTGTACTTCGTGTTCCGGCGCGGAATTGCGGGGATCTTCCGGACGGCTGTGCTGATGCTCCTCGGCGTCACCGTGCTCCAGGCCGCCATCGGCTTCACGCAGTACTACAACGGCATTCCGGCGCTCCTCGTCGGGGCGCACATGCTGGGCGCGGCCCTGCTGATGAGTGCGGCAACCAACGCAGCCGACATCGCCCGCTCCAGCCCCGTCAGCTAGCCTTCACGCCCGCTCATTCCCTGCCGCTTCTTCCCCGACGCTCTATCACTTCCTGTCGCCTCTTTCCCGACGCTCTATCAGTTCCTCTCGGGGTCTTTTCAACGCTCTATCAGTTCCGCGTCCCCAGGTCCTGCGGGAATTCTCGAGACGTTTGATCACTGTCGCCGCCATGAGTGGCGGGCTCTCTCCCGCAAAGAGACCGCACGACGTCGTTGGCGCTGGGCGACCGGCGATGGTGTTTGTCCACGTTCTGCGGTCCGAACCGCCAGCCAGCTTCGGGGAGGGTGCCTCGATCTGAACTGGTCCCATGATGCTCCACACGGTCTACGAGCGCTTACCGTTGCAGGAGTTGGCGGTCCTGGACAGGCCGCGTCGTGCATTTCCTCTGGCGCCAGGCAGCACCGCGCGGCGCGCCTTGGTGGACCCACGGCATTCAGACACTTCGTATGCGACGAGTAATGCTCCCTGACATTGGTCAGGGAGCATTACTGTCTTCAGTGCAGGATCTGATGGGGCGGCGGGGGAAAAGCCTGCAGGATCTGATGGGGCGTTGGGGGAAAGCCTGCAGGATCTGATGGGGCGTTGGGGGAAAGCCTGCAGGATCTGATGGGGCGTCGGGGGAAAGCCTGCAGGATCTGATGGGGCGTTGGGGGAAAGCCTGCAGGATGTGAGGACGCGTTTTAGCCCATGATCGGCGTGCCGACGAACGGGTCGACGGCCAGCGCGATGAAGAGCAGCGTCAGGTAGCTGATGGAGCCGTGGAAGACCTTCATCGCGCCCTTGTCCGAAAGGTCGCCGCCCTGCGCCCGGTTGTACAGGGCGTGGGACTCGTAGAGGAACCAGGCGCCGGCCAGCACGGCCACCGAGGTGTAGACCCAGCCCGCGCTGCCCGCGGGGATCATCAGCAACGAGCACGCGACCATGGCCCAGGCGTACAGAACCACCTGCACGGAAACGACCCTGGCGCCGGCGATGGCACCGAGCATCGGCACGTTGGCGTTGCGGTAGTCCTCGCCGTAGCGCATGGACAGCGGCCAGTAGTGCGGCGGGGTCCACAGGAAGATCACCATGAACAGCACGAGGGCCGGCCACTCGACAGTGTTGGTGACGGCGGACCACGCAATCAGCACTGGGAAGCAGCCCGCAGCGCCGCCCCAGACGATGTTCTGGGCAGTGCGCCGCTTGAGGATCATCGTGTAGATGACGACGTAGAAGACGATGGCACCGAGTCCAAGCCATGCGGAGAGCGGGTTGGCGCCGAACCATAGGATGGCTATGGCCGCCGCGCCCAGCAGCCACGCAAACACCAGCGCCTCGCGTGGCGTCACCTCACCGGTAACGAGGGGGCGGTTCTCCGTACGGTGCATCAGCTTGTCGATGTCACGGTCGATGTAGCAGTTGAATGCACCGGCGCTGCCGGCGGCAAAGGCGCCACCGACAAGGGTTGCCATGATGAGCCCCAGGGACGGGAAGCCGCGCTGCGCGTAGATCATGGTGGGCAGGGTGCTGACCAGCAGGAGTTCGATGACCCTGGGCTTGGTGAGTGCAAGGTACGCCTTCGCCTTGCGGGCTAGTCCGGCTCTTCCGTGGACCCGGGAAGAGGTCAGCGGCGTATCTGTTGTGCTCACGTGGCAGTCACTCTGTTTCTGTCTGGCTGTTCGTCTGACCAGTCCGTCTGGACGTATGGTCCGGACTGATCCCTCAACGGCGGTCGGCAGGGCTGTCATGTGGGCGCTTGAGCCCGCCCTGTCCGCCGGTGGCCTCCCGATATCATACCGCGGTCCCGCATGGATCGCTGGCATCGGCGTGTGACGGCAAATCACTGAAAATGATTCGTTCGAGCGTGCTTCGATCACATTAACGCAGCCTCACGGCACGAAAGATTCATAAAAGAGAAATTGCGTCCAACTGGTGAGATTTTGACCGCTCGAAGTGTGGAATAGAGCTAAGCTGTCTGCAGATCAGCGCACGCTGGAAGACGGGCGAGAAACCGCATTCCATCCCGTCGGGCGACTGAATGAAGATCAACGTTTCAATGGTGAACGGCTGGTACACCTAAATGCAGCGGGCACCAATTATGCCCTGCCGCTGTGTGCCATTACCGTCTGCCGTTAACACAGAGAGGGGCCCGGTTACGTGGCACATTTGACAGAGCAGGAACTGACCTGGACCGACCTCGACAAGCGCGCCGTTGACACTGTGCGTGTCCTGGCCGCCGACGCCGTGGAAAAGGTGGGCAACGGCCACCCCGGCACCGCGATGAGCCTGGCTCCCGCCGCATACCTTCTCTTCCAGAAGCTCATGCGCCATGACCCGAAGAACCCGGACTGGATCGGCCGTGACCGCTTCATCCTGTCCCCGGGCCACTCCTCGCTGACCCTGTACATCCAGCTGTTCCTCTCCGGCTACGGCCTGGAACTGAAGGATCTCGAAGCACTGCGCACCTGGGGCTCCTTGACCCCGGGCCACCCCGAGTACAAGCACACCGCCGGTGTTGAAATCACCACCGGCCCGCTGGGCCAGGGCCTGGCCTCCTCGGTCGGCTTCGCCTACTCCCAGCGCCGCCAGCGCGGCCTGTTCGACGCCGATGCTCCCGCCGGCGAGAGCCCGTTCGACCACACCATCTGGGTCATCGCCTCCGACGGCGACCTCCAGGAAGGCGTCACCTCCGAGGCTTCCTCCCTCGCCGGGCACCAGGAACTGGGCAACCTCGTGGTCATCTACGACGAGAACCACATCTCCATCGAGGACGACACAGACATCGCCTTCACCGAAGACGTCCTGAAGCGCTACGAGTCCTACGGCTGGCATACCCAGCGCGTTGACTGGACCAAGACCGGCGACTACGTCGAAGACATCCAGGAGCTCTACTCCGCACTGCTGGCGGCCAAGGCGGAGACCTCCAAGCCGTCCATCATCTCCCTGCGCACGATCATCGGCTACCCGGCCCCCAAGAAGCAGAACACCGGCAAGATCCACGGCTCCGCCCTCGGATCCGAAGAAGTGGCAGCACTGAAGAACGTCCTGGGCTTCGACCCGGAGAAGTCCTTCGAGGTTGACCAGGAAGTCCTGGCCCACGCCCGCCAGGTGGTGGACCGCGGTGCCCACGCCCGCAAGGAATGGGAAGAGTCCTTCTCCGCCTGGCAGTCCGCCAACGCGGAAGCTGCCGCCCTGCTGGAGCGCATTGAAACCCGCCAGCTGCCCGCCGAGCTCGACGGCGCCCTCCCCGTTTTCCCGGCCGGCAAGGACGTTTCCACCCGTGCCGCCTCCGGCAAGGTCCTGAACGCGATCGGCCCGGTCATGCCGGAACTCTGGGGCGGTTCCGCTGACCTCGCCGAGTCCAACAACACCACGATCGAGGGCTCGCCGTCGTTCATCCCGGCATCCCGCTCCACGGAAGCGTGGAAGGGCAACCCCTACGGCCGCGTCCTGCACTTCGGTATCCGCGAGCACGCTGCCGCGTCGATCGTGAACGGCATCAGCCTGCACGGCAAGACCCGCGCGTTCTCCGGCACGTTCCTGATCTTCAGCGACTACCAGCGTCCCGCCATCCGCCTCTCTGCCCTCATGGGCGTGCCGTCCCTGTACGTCTGGACGCACGACTCCATCGGCCTCGGCGAAGACGGCCCCACCCACCAGCCGGTGGAACAGCTCGCCTCGCTGCGTGCCATCCCCGGCCTTGACGTCGTCCGCCCGGGTGACGCCAACGAGGTGGCCGTAGCGTGGAAGACCATGCTCGAGAACCACGAGAACCCGGCCGGCATCGTCCTCACCCGCCAGAACATCCCCACCTACGAGCGTGGCGAGGGTGCAGCCGAAGGTGACACCTTCGCGTCGACCGCCGGCGTCGCCAAGGGCGGCTACGTGCTGGCCGAGGCATCCAAGGACGGCAAGAGCGTCGACCCGCAGGTCATCCTGATCGGCACCGGTTCCGAAGTCCAGCTCGCCGTCCAAGCCCGCGAGGCACTGCAGGCCGAAGGCATCGCGGCCCGCGTGGTCTCCATGCCGTGCGTCGAGTGGTTCAACAAGCAGGACGCCGCCTACCGCGAGGCTGTCCTGCCCGCAGCCATCAAGGCCCGCGTTTCCGTTGAGGCTGGCCTGTCGCAGGGCTGGCGCGAGTTCGTCGGCGACGCCGGCCGCTCCATCAGCCTCGAGCACTACGGCGCATCCGCCGACTACAAGCGTCTGTTCCAGGAATTTGGCATCACGGCAGAAGCAGTTACCGCCGCCGCCAAGGAATCCCTCGCCGGACTCCAGTCCTGACAGCACCCCCACAGTTCAAGGAGATTAGAAATGACTAGCACTCCCACCCAGCAGCTCTCCGACGCCGGTGTTTCCATCTGGCTCGATGACCTCTCCCGCGGCCGCCTGAAGACCGGCACGCTGCAGAAGCTGATCGAAGAAAAGAACGTTGTTGGTGTCACCACCAACCCGTCCATCTTCCACGCGGCCATCACCACCGGCCACGACTACGACGCCGTCATCGCCAAGGAGGCCGCCGCCGGCGCCTCCATCGAAGACACCATCTTCGAAATCACGACGACGGACGTCGCCGACGCCTGCGACCTCTTCGCTCCGATCGCCGCCGCCACCAACGGCGTCGACGGCCGCGTCTCCATCGAGGTGGATCCCCGCCTGGCCTGGGACACCGCCGGCACGATCGCCGAAGCGAAGCACCTGTACAAGAAGGTCAACCGCGACAACGTCCTGATCAAGATCCCGGCCACCCTTGAGGGCCTGGAAGCGATCACGGCTACCCTGGCCGAGGGCATCAGCGTCAACGTGACCCTGATCTTCTCGCTGGAGCGCTACCGGGCTGTCATCAACGCCTTCCAGTCCGGCCTGGAGCAGGCCAAGGAAAACGGCCACGACCTGTCCAAGATCCACTCCGTTGCCTCGTTCTTCGTCTCCCGAGTGGACACCGAAATCGACAAGCGCCTGGACAAGATCGGCACGGACGAAGCCAAGGCCCTCAAGGGCAAGGCCGGCGTGGCCAACGCCCGCCTGGCCTACCAGGTCTACGAGGAACTTTTCTCCACCGAACGCTGGGCAGTCCTCGCCAAAGCCGGCGCCCGTCCCCAGCGCCCGCTGTGGGCCTCCACCGGCGTGAAGGACCCGGCCTACCCGGACACCCTCTACGTCACCGAGCTCGTCGCCCCCGGCGTCGTGAACACCATGCCGGAGAAGACCCTGGACGCCACGTTCGACCACGGCGTGGTCACCGGCGACACCGTCACCGGCGGTTACGATGAAGCCAACGCCACCCTTAACGCCCTTGATGCCCTCGGTGTCTCCTACAACGAGGTCGTCGCCCTCCTGGAATCCGAAGGCCTCGACAAGTTTGTTGCCAGCTGGAAGGAACTGCTGGCTGACGTTGAAGGCGCTCTCGCCACTGCACGGAAGGCTTCCTAGTCCACAATGAACACACTCAGCTACGACGCCACCGGTGCCGCCCGGAAGGCTCTTGAGCAGCACCTGTCCGCCCTCGTTGAAGACCGGGTTGCCACCCGTATTTTCGCGAAGGACCACACTTTGTGGGGTCCGGATGCGGAGTCCGAGTCGGCTATCCGCCTGGGCTGGGTCGAGGCGGCTACTGTCTCCCGGTCCCTGGTGGACGGCATCCTGGAGCTCCGGGATGCCCTGAAGGCCGAAGGGGTGACCCGGATTGTGCTGTGCGGCATGGGCGGGTCCTCGCTGGCTCCTGAGGTCATCGCCGGCACCGCAGGCGTCGAGCTGACTGTGCTGGACAGCACCGACCCCGAACAGGTCGGCGCTGCCCTGGCGGACCGTCTTGCGGAGACCGCGATCGTGGTGTCCTCGAAGTCGGGTTCAACCCTGGAGACCGATTCGCAGCGCCGGATCTTCGAGCAGGCCTTCACCGATGCCGGCATCGATGCCCGGAGCCGGATCATCGTGGTGACCGATCCGGGTTCCCCGCTGGATAAGGCGTCCCGTGACGCCGGGTACCGGGCGGTGTTCAACGCGGACCCGAACGTCGGTGGCCGGTACTCGGCGCTGACCGCTTTCGGGCTTGTCCCCTCCGGCTTGGCCGGGGTGGACATCGCGGCCCTGCTGGACGAGGCGGAGGAAGCCGCCGAGGTCCTGAACGAGGACGCACCGGAGAACATTGGCCTGGTCCTGGGGGCCGCGCTGGGCGGCACGAGCCCGCTGCGGAACAAGATCGTCATTGCGGAGGACGGCTCCGGCATTGTCGGTTTTGCTGACTGGGCCGAACAGCTCATCGCCGAATCCACGGGCAAGCTCGGCACAGGCGTCCTGCCGGTGGTCGCCGGACCGAACGCCCCGGAAGTTACCTCCGGCGCTGAAGACGTCCTGGTGGTCCGGCTGGTCAGCACGGACGCCGACGTCGAACTTGGCGAGAACGAGATGGCCATCGCCGGCGGGCTCGCCTCGCAGCTGCTGGTGTGGGAGTTCGCCACGGCCGTGGCCGGGCGCCTGCTGGGCATCAACCCGTTCGACCAGCCCGACGTCGAGGCCGCGAAGGTCGCTGCCCGCGGGCTGCTGGACGCGCAGCCGGAACCGACGCCGGCCAACTTCACCGACGGGGCGATCGAGGTCCGCGGCGGGGAATGGCTGGGTGACGCGGCGACCGCGGCCGACGCTGTTGCGGCGCTGCTGGGACAGCTGGGTGCCGACGGGTACCTGAGCGTGCAGGCGTACTTCGACCGACTGGCGTTCTCCCAGCTTGAAGGTGTCCGGGACGAACTGGCCGCCGTGAGCGGCCGTCCGGTCACGTTCGGCTGGGGTCCCCGGTTCCTGCACTCCACCGGGCAGTTCCACAAGGGCGGCCCCGCGATCGGCGTGTTCCTGCAGGTCACCGCGGCGTCCGCCACGGACCTGGCCATCCCGGAGCGCCCGTTCACCTTCGGTGAGCTGATCGCGGCGCAGGCCGCCGGCGACGCCCAGGTGCTCAGCGAGCACGGCCGGCCCGTCCTGCGCCTGCACCTGACCGACCGTGCGGCGGGCGTGGCCCAGCTGCAGGAGATTGTTTCGTCGCTGGCCAGCAAGGCAGCATCCGCCACTGAGAGCTAAGGCACCGATATCACCATGCCAGATACTTTGAACGGCAAGAGGCCAGCGGGCCGGTCCGGGAACCCGTTGCGGGATCCGCGGGACCGGCGGCTGAACCGGATTGCCGGACCGTCCTCGCTTGTGCTCTTCGGAGTCACGGGGGACCTTGCCCGTAAAAAGCTCATGCCTGCCGTGTATGACCTCGCCAACCGTGGCCTGCTGCCGCCCAGCTTTGCGCTGGTGGGTTTCGGGCGGCGGGACTGGGACAACGAGGACTTCGCCGCTGAGGTGAAGGACGCGGTGACGTCCTACGCACGCACGCCGTTTGACGAGGCGGTCTGGAACCAGCTGTCCGAGGGCATCCGGTTCGTGCAGGGCGCGTTCGACGACGACGCCGCGTTTGAGCGGCTCGGCGAGACAATCAAGGAACTCGACGAGAACCGCGGCACGCGCGGGAACCACGCGTTCTACCTCTCGATCCCGCCGAAGGCTTTCGAGCAGGTCTGCCGGCAGCTGTCCAAGCACGGGCTGGCGCAGGCCGAGGGCGAGAAGTGGCGGCGCGTGGTGATCGAGAAGCCGTTCGGCCATGACCTCGAATCGGCCCGGCAGCTCAACGACATTGTCGAGTCGGTGTTCCCGCAGGATGCGGTGTTCCGGATCGACCACTACCTGGGCAAGGAAACGGTCCAAAACATCCTGGCGCTGCGTTTCGTCAACCAGCTGTTCGAACCGCTCTGGAACGCGAAGTACGTGGACCACGTCCAGATCACCATGGCCGAGGACATCGGCACCGGCGGCCGTGCGGATACTACGACGGCGTGGGCGCGGCCCGCGACGTGATCCAGAACCACCTGCTGCAGCTGCTCGCCCTGACCGCGATGGAGGAACCCATCTCCTTCAACGCCGATGACCTGCGCGCGGAAAAGGAAAAGGTCCTCGCCGCGTCGGGCTGCCGGAGGACCTCTCCACCCACTCGGCCCGCGGGCAGTTCGCCGGCGGCTGGCAAGGCGGGGAACAGGTGCAGGGGTACCTGGAGGAGGAAGGCATCCCGGCCGACTCCACCACCGAAACCTACGCGGCGATCCGCGTGGACATCAACACCCGCGCTGGTCCGGAGTGCCGTTCTACCTGCGCGCGGGCAAGCGGCTGGGCCGGCGGGTCACCGAAATCGCGGTCGTGTTCAAGCGTGCACCGAACCTGCTGTTCCAGACTCCGGGGACCGTTGACCACGCCGGTGACGATTTCGGGCAGAACGCGGTGGTGATCCGGGTCCAGCCCGATGAGGGCGCCACCATCCGCTTTGGCTCCAAGGTCCCTGGCACCCAGATGGAAGTCCGGGACGTGACCATGGACTTCGGCTACGGGCATTCCTTCACGGAGTCCAGTCCCGAGGCGTACGAGCGGCTGATCCTGGACGTGCTCCTGGGCGAGCCGCCGCTGTTCCCGCGGCACGAGGAAGTGGAGCTGTCCTGGAAGATCCTGGATCCCTTCGAAGAGTACTGGGCCAGCCTGGGCGAACAGCCCGAGCCCTATGCGCCCGGCAGCTGGGGCCCTGCCTCCGCTGATGAGCTGCTAGCCCGCGACGGACGCACCTGGAGAAGGCCATGATCGTAGACCTGCCCAACACCACCACCTCGAACGTCTCGAAAAAGATCCAGTCCCTGCGCGAGCAGGGCGGCGTGATCGCGCTCGGCCGGGTGCTCACCCTCGTGGTGGTCACCAAGTCCGGGCTCGAGGAAGAAGCGATCGAGGCTGCCAACGAGGCCAGCCGCGAACACCCCTGCCGGATCATCGTGCTCGCCGACGCCGGATCGTCCGCGCCGAACCGGCTCGACGCCCAGATCCGGGTCGGCGGGGACGCCGGCGCGTCCGAGGTCATCGTGCTGCGCGGCTACGGCGAACTCGCCGAGGAAAGCGAATCCCTCGTCGCAGCGCTGCTGCTGCCCGACGCCCCGATCGTGGCCTGGTGGCCGCACGGCGCACCGAAAAACGCCTGCGAAACCTCGATCGGACGCATCGCCCACCGGCGCATCACCGACTCGGCCAACGAAGCCGAACCGCAGGTCGCGCTGGAAAACATCCGGAACACCTACAAAGCCGGCGACACCGACCTCGCCTGGACCCGCCTGACCAACTGGCGGATCCAGCTCGCCGCCGTCCTGGACCAGGTGGACTCCTCACCCGTCACCGCCGTCGCCGTCGAGGGCGCCTCGGACTCCCCCAGCACCATCCTCCTCGCGGCCTGGCTGACCCTGACCCTGGACGCCCCGGTCACGATCGTGGCCGACCCCGCCGGAACCGGCATCCGCCGCGTCCGGCTCACCCGCGCCAGCGGAGACGTCCAGCTCTTCCGTCCCGGACTCTCCGTTGCCGAGCTGACCCAGCCCGGGCAGCCCGCACAGCGGATCTCGCTCCCGCGACGCAGCCTCCGCGACTGCCTCGCCGAGGAACTCCGCCGCCTCGACCCCGACGAAGTCTTCGGCGAAGTGATTACTATTGGACTGCCACGTACCAATCTAAGGAGTGTCCGTCCCAGTGAGCGCTGAGCCCAGAGTAAGCATCCATCCTGACTCTTCCGTACTCATGGCCGCCATTGCGGCCCGCCTGATCACCAAGCTCGTGGATGTGCAGGACCGATTCGGTGAAGCAACGGTGGTGCTGACCGGAGGCACGGTGGGCATCGGCACGCTCAAGGCGGTGGCCGATTCGCCCGCCGCCCCCGCGGTGGACTGGGGCAAGGTCAATTTCTGGTGGGGTGACGAGCGCTTCGTCGGTGCCCAGGACCCGGACCGCAATGCAGTTCAGGCGCATGAAGCGCTGCTGAAGCACATCGACGTCGATCCTGCGCGGGTCCATGTTCCCGGGTCCACGGATGACTTCGAGACACCGGAACAGGCCGCAGAGGATTACGCACGCCGCCTCAGCGAGGCTGCGGCGGCCGAGCACGCCGCTGACGCTTCGGATGACCGTCCCGAGGAGCCGGGCCGGCTCCCCCGGTTCGACGTCGTTCTGCTGGGTGTGGGTCCGGACGCGCACGTGGCGTCGCTGTTCCCCGAGCAGGGCGGTATCCGCGAGAAGCAGCTGACTGTTGTGGGGGTCCGCAACTCCCCGAAGCCGCCGCCCGAGCGCATCTCCCTGACGCTGCCGGCGATCAACACTTCCGCTGAGGTGTGGATGGTGGTCGCAGGCGAGGATAAAGCCGGTGCCGTGGGCCTGGCCCTGGCCGGGGCGAACCCGGTGCAGGTGCCCGCGTCCGGTCCGGCGGGCCGGTCCCGGACGCTGTGGCTGATCGACGAGAACGCAGCCTCGCGCGTTCCTGAGCAGCTAGTCAGGAAGGCGCCGGCCGGCTCTTAGCCGCTGCAGCGCTCCAGCCAGAACGTCCTCGGCGTCCTGGCTGGAGCGTCTTTCTTTAACGTATTCCAGGTGGGTCTTGAAGCCTTCTTCCGGCGCTGCAACGGGCAGTCCGGCACCAGGATTGCGGGAAGCCGGGCGACCGCAGTGGCGGCAGTCCCAGATCTCCGGAATCTCGTTGTCCGGCAGCTTAAGAAAAACAGGCCGCGTCTCATGCCCCATGGCGCACCAATAGGAGACACAAATACGCGGCAGGGGCTCCCCTAGAGGATCATCGCCCTGGTTCTTCAATCCGGCTCCCTGAATGACACCCACGCGGGTGCCACGGAATCCTGAAGAGGAATGCACCATGGGAACTCCTCGCTACTAATGGCGGCGCTGCCGTTAGATCCGATAGCGACAGTTTAGTGCGGAGTTCCTCCTGGCGGCAGGGAAAAGCCCGGCCCAATCAGGAACGGATCCTGACCGGGCCGGGCTTTTTGGGCTCGGAGCGTGGGCCGGCGTTAGGAGTCGGACGCGCCCATGAAGCGCATCAAAAGGCCCAGGGCGATGATCACGAGGCCCCACGTGACACCGAGGATGACGGTGAACCTGTTGAGGTTGCGCTCGGCAACACCGGAGGACGCCAGCCCCGAGCTCATGCCGCCGCCGAACATGTCCGACAGGCCGCCGCCGCGTCCCTTGTGGAGCAGGATGAGCAGGGTCAGCAGAAGGCTGGTAATGCCCAGCAGGATCTGCAGAATCACATGAAGAACGTCCACGACGGCCTTTCCAAAGTTGGTGGATACGGGAGCGTGCCAGTTGAACGGATTAGTCCGTGACGAGGTGGCTCTCGAACTTGACAATATTAGCAAACTCGGCGGGATCGAGGCTGGCACCGCCCACCAGGACGCCGTCGACGTCGCGTTCCTTGAGGATCGCGGCAGCGTTGCTGGCCTTGACTGAACCGCCGTAGAGCAGGCGTGCCTTGGCGGCCACGTCGGCGTCGAAGAGTTTGGTGAGTTCGGCACGGATGGCCGCGCACATTTCCTGGGCGTCCTCCGGACCCGCAACCTCACCGGTGCCGATGGCCCAGACGGGCTCGTAAGCGACGACGAGTTCGGCTGCCTGCTCCGCAGACAGGCCTTCAACGTCGGCGCGGAGCTGGTCCAGCGTGTGCTCAACGTGGGTTCCGGCCTGGCGGATTTCCAGGCCCTCGCCGATGCAGAGAACGGGGATCAGGTTGTGGCGGTAGGCAGCCTTGACCTTGGCATTGAGGACTTCGTCCGACTCGCCATGGACAGTGCGGCGTTCGCTGTGTCCCACGAGGACGTACTTGCAGCCGAGCTTGTTGAGGAACTGGCCGGAGATGTCGCCGGTATACGCGCCGGAGTCGAACTGGGACAGGTCCTGGCCGCCGTAGGCAATCTCGAGTTCGTCGCCCTGGACGAGGGTCTGCACACCGCGGAGGTCCGTGAAGGGCGGGAAGACGGCGGCTTCCACGCGGTTGTAGTCGTGCTTGGCGTCGGACAGTGTCCAGGCCAGCTTCTGCAGCAGGGTGATGCCCTGGACGTGGTCCATGTTCATCTTCCAGTTGCCTGCGATCAAAGGCGTGCGGTCAAAGGTGCCGTTGGTTGACGTTGTCACGTGTTCTCCAAAAGTGCCGGTCAAAGGTGCTGATGATGTGAGCAGCCGGCAGGGCGCCTCCCCCGTACGTCCAAGTGAAGCACGGTGCGGAAGGTACCCTGCCGGCTGGTGTCCTGTTAGCGGTCCAGAACGCTCAGGCCGGGAAGTTCCTTGCCTTCAAGGTATTCCAGGCTGGCGCCGCCGCCGGTGGAAATGTGGCCGAACTGGTCATCGGCGAAGCCGAGGGTCCGGACGGCAGCCGCGGAATCGCCGCCGCCGACGACGGTGAACGCGTCCGTCTCCGTCAGCGCCTGGGCGATGGCCCGGGTGCCTGCGGAGAACGCCTCGAACTCGAACACGCCCATTGGTCCGTTCCAGAACACGGTCTTGGCGCCCTTGATCTGCTTCGCAAACGCCGCGGCGGATTCAGGTCCGATGTCCAGGCCGATGCCCTGCGTGCCGAAGCTGCTGCTTTCGATGGCGTCGGCGCTGACCGTTTCATGGTCGGCGTCGGCCGCGAACTTGGCGGCGACCACCACATCCGTGGGGATCACGAAGTCCGTGCCGGCGTCCGCTGCGCGCTTGAGGTAGTCCTGGACGACCGGGATCTGGTCCTCTTCCAGCAGGCTGCCGGCCACCTTGTGGCCCGCCGCTGCCAGGAACGTGAACAGCATGCCGCCGCCCACCAGGATGGTGTCAGCCTTGCCGAGCAGGTTGTCGATGACAGCGAGCTTGTCCGATACCTTCGACCCGCCCAGGACCACGACGTAGGGACGCTGGGTGTCTGCGGTCAGCTTGCGGAGGACTTCCACTTCGGTTCCCACAAGGTCGCCGAGGTAGGACGGCAGCCGGGTGGCGACGTCGTAAACGCTGGCGTGCTTGCGGTGCACGGCGCCGAAGGCGTCGTTTACAAACGCGCCGTTGCTGCCGGTGAGTCCCACCAGCTCGTCCGCGAAGGCGCCGCGCTCGGCCTCGTCCTTGCTGGTCTCGCGTGCGTCGAACCGCACGTTCTCGAGCACCAGGACCTGGCCGTCCTGCAGCGATGCTGCCTGCTCCTTGGCCGAGGGTCCCACCGTGTCCTCCGCGAGGGAGACCGGGAAGGAGGCCAGCTCGGCCAGGCGGGTCACCGCCGGCTTGAGGGAGTACTTGTCTTCAGGGGCGCCCTTGGGGCGGCCAAGGTGGGCTGTAACCAGCACGCGGGCACCGGCGTCCGTGAGCTTTCCCAGCACTGGCAGTGAGGCCCGGATGCGGCCGTCGTCAGTCACTGTAGAGCCGTCGAGCGGCACATTCAGGTCACTTCGAACCAGAATGTACCGCCCGCGGACACCTTCAGCGATCAGTTCGTTGAGGGTGTGAGATGTCATGTAGCTAACCCTAGCCCAGCTTTGCGGCGACAAGCTCCGTGAGGTCCACAAGGCGGTTTGAGTAGCCCCATTCGTTGTCATACCACGACACAACCTTGACCTGGTTGCCAATGACCTTGGTCAAACCGGAGTCGAAGATGGACGAGGCGGGGTCCCCGACGATGTCGGAGGAAACGATCGGGGCGTCCGTGTAGGTCAGGATGCCCTGCCACTCGTCGGACTCGGCAGCCTTCTTGAGCGCGGCGTTGACTTCTTCGACGGTGGTCTCGCGGGAGACGGTGACGGTGAGGTCGGTGGCGGAGCCGGTGGGGACGGGAACGCGGATGGCGTAGCCGTCCAGCTTGCCCTTGAGCTCCGGCAGGACCAGGCCGATGGCCTTGGCGGCACCGGTGGAGGTGGGAACCATGTTGATGGCGGCTGCACGGGCACGGCGGAGGTCGTTGTGCGGGCCGTCCTGCAGGTTCTGGTCTGCGGTGTAGGCGTGCACGGTGGTCATCAGGCCGCGTTCGATGCCGAAGTTGTCGTTGACGATCTTGGCGAGCGGGCCGAGGCAGTTGGTGGTGCAGGAAGCGTTGGAAATGATGTGGTGCTTCTCGTTGTCGTACAGCCCGTCGTTCACGCCCATCACGATGGTGATGTCCTCGTCCGAGGCAGGGGCGGAGATCAGGACCTTCTTGGCGCCGGCCTCAATGTGCTTCTTGGCGGCAGCGGCCTTCGTGAAGAATCCGGTGGACTCGATGACGATGTCGACGCCGAGGTCCTTCCAGGGGAGGTTTGCGGGGTCACGCTCGGCGAGGACCTTGATGGCGTTGCCGTTGACGACCAGGTTGCCTTCCTTCACCTCAATGGTTTCGGTCAGGCGACCGCCGACGGAGTCGTACTTGAGCAGGTGGGCCAGCGCTTCGGGGCTGGTGAGGTCGTTGACGGCAACGATCTCAAGGTCCGCACCCTGGGCCAGTGCTGCGCGGAAGTAGTTGCGGCCGATCCGGCCAAAGCCGTTGATACCAATACGGGTCGTCACTTTTCAATCTCCTTTGTGCTTGGGAAGCACAACTAGTTGAGCGGGCTAAAAGCCAACTAACAGATCCCGCACGCCATTGGGCAAGATATTTTTCAGATCGGAGGGCGACCAGCCTCATTGCTGAAGGCTAACCGCCTTCCGTGATCTATCTTACGTTTAAGTTGGTCCGCCCCCGCAAGTGCGGGGGCGGACCGTCCATGATTTGAGCCTAATGACGCCGAATGTGAGATTTGTTACTGCAATATGTACTTCGGGTCACACATTCGGGTATCGCGCTTAAAGCGTGATGAGGCCGGTTGCGTTGGCGCGGGCCGCGGCGAAACGGGCCGAGACGTCTGCCCAGTTGACGATGTTCCAGAACGCCTTGACGTAGTCGGCCTTGACGTTGACGTAGTCCAGGTAGAAGGCGTGCTCCCACATGTCCAGCATCAGCAGCGGCGTGGTGCCCAGCGCGACGTTGCCCTGCTGGTCGTAGAGCTGCTCGATGACGAGGTTGCCGCCGATGGGCTCGTAGGCCAGGAAACCCCAGCCCGAACCCTGCAGGCCGAGGGCGGCTGCGGAGAACTGGGCGCGGAAGGCATCGAACGAACCGAAGGCGTCGTCGATGGCGGCGGCGAGCTCACCTTCAGGCTTGTCGCCTCCGTCCGGGGAGAGGTTGTTCCAGAACACGGAGTGGTTGACGTGGCCGCCGGTGTGGAAGGCCAGGTCCTTGGAAAGACGGTTGATGTTGGCGAAGTCGCCCTTTTCGCGCGCCTCGGCCAGCTGGGCCAGCGCGTTGTTGGCGCCCGTCACGTACGCGGCGTGGTGCTTGCTGTGGTGCAGCTCCATGATCCGTGCAGAGATGTGGGGCTCGAGCGCTGCGTAGTCGTAGCTGAGTTCGGGCAGAACGTACTCGGTCACAAAATCCTCCAATGTCGTGGACAGGTTGTCCGGTTTTGCTAACTCTCGGATTGTGCATCCCGGATGACGGGTCATCCGGAAAACTCCGGTGGCGGCAGCGATGTCCCCCACCTGGTCTTGATTCTATGGGCGCCGTTTACTCGTCCAGCATTTCCGGCGTCACATTGGCATCCGTGCCAGGGATGCCGAGATCCGCGGCGCGTTTGTCCGCCATCGCCAGCAGCCGGCGGATGCGTCCGGCGATGGCGTCCTTGGTCATGGGCGGGTCGGCGAGCCGGCCAAGTTCGTCAAGGCTGGCCTGTTTGTGGGCCACCCGGAGCTCGCCGGCGTACTTGAGGTGGTCCGGGACGTCGTCGCCGAGGATTTCTAGGGCCCGGTCCACGCGGGCGCCGGCTGCCACGGCGGCCTGCGCGGAGCGGCGGAGGTTGGCGTCGTCAAAGTTGGCGAGCCGGTTCGCGGTGGCCCGGACTTCCTTGCGCATGCGCCGCTCTTCCCAGACCATGAGGGCGTCGTGAGCGCCCATCCGGGTGAGCAGCGCGGCGATTGTATCGCCGTCGCGGATCACCACGCGGTCCACTCCCCTGACCTCACGGGCCTTGGCCTGGATCCCGAGGCGGCGCGCCGCGCCGACCAGCGCGAGGGCCGATTCCGGCCCGGGGCAGGTGACCTCCATGGACGAGGACCGCCCGGGTTCGGTCAGGGAGCCGTGCGCCAGGAAGGCGCCGCGCCACACCGCTTCGGCGTCGGCGGCTGAACCATTGACGACGACGGACGGCAGCCCGCGCACGGGCCGGCCCCTGCCGTCCAGAAGGCCGGTCTGCCGGGCCAGCGCCTCGCCGTCGCGGACGACGCGGACCACGTAGCGGCTGCCGCGCCGCAGCCCGCTGCCGGACACGACGATGATCTCGCTCTGGTGGCCGTAGACCTCGGCGATCGCGGCGCGCAGGCGCCGGGCGGTGGAGGCCAGGTCCACCTCGGCTTCGATGACGATCCGGCCCGAGATGATGTGCAGTCCCCCGGCGAAGCGGAGCATGGCCGAGACCTCAGCCTTGCGGACTGATGACTTCTTGATATCCAGGCGGGAGAGTTCTTCCTTGACTGATGCTGTCAGTGCCATGGCACCTTTCCTAACTGTTCCCGAAAATATCCTGGTAGGCCGTAGCCAGCCGCAAGGGATCGTGGACCGGACCCCGGCCCGAAGCCCCTACTCTACCCAAGACAACCTCGGCGCCGATCATCCCGGCGGCCCGCTCGAACTCGGCCAGGTCCGAAACCGAGGCCGGGTCCGCAAGCACCACGTCCGCATTGAATTCCGGGGCATACTCGCGCAGGACGTGAAGGTGGTCCGCGGCGGACATGCCGGAGGTTTCCTTGGTGTCCATGGCGAGGTTCATGGTGAGGCAGCGCTTGGCCGGCGTATCGCAGAGCGCCTGCCGCATTTCCGGCAGCAGCAGGTGCGGAAGCACGGAGGTGTACCAGGAGCCCGGGCCGAGCACCACCCAGTCGGCGAGCTCGATCGCGGTCAGGGCCTCAACGCAGGCGGGGGCCTGGCCCGGCAGCAGACGGACGCTTTCCAGCGACCCCGCCACGGCACAGCGTGCCTGCCCCGTGATGGTGGTGACTGTGCTGGTGCCATCCGGGGCTGTTACGCGCACATCGCCTTCGATGGTGAGCGGAACGGTGGACATGGGCAGCACCTGGCCGCGGGCGCCGAGCAGGGCACCGGCCCACTTCAGGCCGGCCACCGCGTCCCCGAGAAGCTCCCAGAGCGTGACGATGAGCAGGTTGCCCATGGCGTGCTCGTCGAGGGAGGCGCCGCCGCGGGCGGACTGGAAGCGGTGCTGCATGACGTCGCGCCAGGTGCGTCCCCAGTCGGTGTCGTCGCACAGGGCGGACAGGGCCATCCGGAGATCACCGGGCGGAAGGACGCCGTACTCCTCGCGCAGGCGGCCGGAGGAACCGCCGTCGTCCGCCACGGTGACCACCGCCGTCAGTTCGGAGGTCAGCAGCCGCAGCGCCGAGAGGGAGGCCGACAGGCCGTGGCCGCCGCCGAGCGCGACGACGGTGGGTCCCTTGGCCTGTTGGGAACCGGTCAGGCCGGCCGGTGGAATCAGGGGCAGCGGGCCGGTAAGAACACCCATTACTCGCGGCCCAGGTCCCGGTGCGTCGTGGTCACGGTCACCCGCGGATATTGCGCGAGCCGCTTGGAGAGCTCCATGGCCACCGCCACCGAGCGGTGTTTTCCGCCCGTGCAGCCGACGGCGATCGTGGCGTAGTGCTTGTTCTCCCGCCGGTACCCCTCCAGGACGGGTTCCAGGGCATGGACGTAGCGTTCCACGAAGTTGGGCACGCCTTCGGCGCCCAGGACGTAGTCGCTGACGTCCTGGTCCAGGCCGGTGTGCGGCCGGAGTGCCGGCACCCAGTGCGGGTTCGGGATGAACCGGACATCGGCGACGTAGTTCGCGTCCACCGGGAGGCCGTACTTGAAGCCGAAGCTCATGATGTTCAGGCGAATCGCGATGGGGCCGGTCTCGGTGAACAGCTCGGTGATCGCCGTGGCGAGCCCATGCACGTTCAGGGCTGAGGTGTCCAGGACCAGGTCCGAGGAGTCGCGGAGCTCCTTGAGGACCTCACGCTCCGCGGCGATGCCGTCAAGGATCCGGCCACCGGCCTGCAGCGGATGCGGGCGCCGGCCCTGCTCGAAGCGGCGCACCAGGACGTCGTCGCTGGCATCGAGGAACAGGACCCGGAAAGTGACGCCGCTGGCTTCGAGGGCGCGCAGTGCCGCCCGGATGTCCGCGAACAGGGCCTTGCTGCGCACGTCCATGACCACGGCGAGTTTGGGTATGGACTGCGGGGCGTGGGAGACGAGTTCGGCGAGGGTTCCCAGCATCTGCGGCGGCAGGTTCTCGACGACGTACCAGCCGTGGTCCTCCAGCGCATCGGAGGCGGTGCTGCGGCCGGCGCCGGACATTCCGGTCACGATGAGCAGTTCCGCTTCGGCGGGCTTGACCGGTGTCAGGCCGTCCTCTTCCGTGCTGGACTCCGCCGTCGACTCTGCCATTGATTCCAGCCTCATTCCTGCTGTTGCCTCCCGCGTGCAGTTCCTGCGCGGTTGCTGTTTGCGGCACACGCCGATTTCCCGTACTTACCCTAACCAAGTTTCCGGGTGCGGGCTAAGTTTCCAGCACTTCACCGGTGGTCATGTTGATCGCCGGAACGGCGTCTTCAGGTGCACCGCCGGCTCCTGCGGGACTGAAGTGCGTGACGATGGCCGCGGCCAGAGCCGGCCCGACGCCCTTGGCAGCCGTCAGCTCCTCTGCCGTTGCGGCCTTGATCTTCTTGACGGAACCAAAATGCGCGAGCAGGGCCTTCCGCTTGGAATCGCCCAGCCCGGGTACGCCGTCGAGGGCGGAGACGGTCATCGCCTTGCCGCGCTTTTGCCGGTGGAACGAGATGGCGAACCGGTGGGCCTCGTCGCGGATGCGCTGGAGCATGTAGAGGCCCTGCGAAGAGCGCGGCAGAATGACGGGGAAGTCGCTGTCCGGCAGCCAGACCTCCTCAAGGCGCTTGGCGAGGCCAACGACGTAGACGTCGTCGATGCCCAGAGCTTCGAGGGCCCGGGCGGCTGCGTTGACCTGGGGCTTGCCGCCGTCGACCACCACGAGGTTGGGCGGGTAGGCGAACTTGGCTTTGGGTGCGGGTGTGGTGGTATCAGCCAGCGCAGCGTCCGCGGCGGCCCCGGAAGCCGAGGCCGAGCCGTTGGCCCCGGCCGCCGGGGTGGCCACCAGTTCGGCAGTCTCAACCTGGGCGGTCTTGTCCACGAGGTAGTGCCGGAAGCGCCGGGTCAGCACGTCATGCATCGCAGCCGTGTCATCCGTGGCAGCGGCCCCGGTGATGGAAAACTTCCGGTAGTCGGACTTCTTGGGCAGCCCGTCCTCCACCACCACCATGGACGCCACCACGTTGGTGCCTTGGACATGGGAGACGTCGAAGCACTCGATGCGCAGCAGCGGGACGGGCAGTTCCAGCGCTTCCTGCAGTTCCTGCAGCGCCTGCGACCGGACCGTCAGGTCACCTGCCCGGCGGGTCTTGTGGAGCCGGAGCGCGTGCTCGGCGTTATCCCGGACCGTGGACATGAGCGCGGCCTTGTCACCGCGCTGCGGAACGCGGATGTCCACCTTGGCGCCGCGGATTCCGCCGAGCCACGCCGCAAGATCCTGTGCGTTGCTCGGCTCAACGGGCACCAGGACTTCGCGCGGAAGCCGGCCCTGGATCTCGGCGTCCTCGCCGTAAACCTGCTGGAGGAGGTGTTCGACGAGGTCGGGGGTGGTGAAGTCCTCCACCTTCTCGACAACCCAGCCGCGCTGGCCGCGGACCCGGCCGCCCCGGACATGGAACACCTGGACGGCCGCTTCGAGTTCGTCCTCGTGCAGGGCGAAAACGTCGGCGTCGGTGTCTTCGGCGAGCACCACGGCGTTCCGTTCGAAGACCTTCTTGAGGGCGGTGATGTCATCCCGCAGGCGGGCGGCGCGTTCGTAGTCAAGGATGGCGACGGCGGCCCCCATCTCCTTTTCGAGCCGCGCGATGAACCGCTTGGCCTCGCCTCCCATGAAGGCGCAGAAGTCCTCGGCCAGGGCGCGGTGTTCCTCGGGCGTGACGCGGCCGACGCAGGGGGCCGAGCATTTGTCGATGTAGCCCAGCAGGCAGGGCCGGCCGCTGGCCTGCGCCCGTTTCAGTACTCCCGCGCTGCAGCTGCGCACGGGAAAGACCCGCAGCAGGGTGTCCATGGTTTCCCGGATGGCACCGGCCGTGTAGGGGCCGAAGTAGCGGGTGCCCTTGCGCCGCTCGCCGCGCATGACCTGCACGCGCGGCAGCTTCTCGCCCATGGTGACGGCAAGGTAGGGGTAGGTCTTGTCGTCCCGGAACACCACGTTGAACCGCGGCTTGAATTCCTTGATCCAGGTGTATTCCAGCTGCAGGGATTCCAGCTCGCTGCCCACCACGGTCCACTCGACGCTGCTGGCCGCGTACACCATGGCATGGGTCTTGGGAAGCAGCCCGGCCGGGTTCGCGAAGTACGAGTTCAGCCGCGACCGGAGGTTCTTGGCCTTGCCGACGTAGATGACCCGCCCGTGGGGATCCCTGAACCTGTAAACACCCGGATTGGTCGGAATCTCACCCGTCTGGGGCCTATAACTCGATGGATCTGCCACGTTTCCAGTCTACTGAGCCGGGGAGGTGCCAATTGCCGCCGGCAGGTCGCCAGCGCCTACTCGATGACCTTGCTCTGGTTGTAGCTGGTGGAGCGCTGCTGGCCGCTGAGCTCGGCGATGGCATCCATGATCTTGTCGGTGACCTGGCGCCGCGCGGGGAGGGAGTGGTCGGGGCCGGTCCTGTCGAAGTAGAGCGGCTCCCCCACCTTCATGGTGAAGTGCTGGGGCGAGACGGCGTTGCGGCCGGCGGGCTGCAGCTTTTCGGTGCCGATCAGTCCCACCGGAATGACCGGCGCCCCCGTGGTGAGGGCCAGCCAGCCGACACCGGTCCGGCCGCGGTACAGGATCCCGTCGCGGGACCGGGTGCCCTCGGGGTAGATGCCGATGCCCCTGCCGTCCTCGAGGATGTCCAGGAGCGTCTTGAGGGCCTGCACGCTCGCCGCCTGCTCGCCGCGTTCGACGGGAATGGAACCGACGGCGGTGAAGAAGGACTTCATCACGCGCCCTTTGAGGCCCTTGGTGGTGAAGTATTCAGCCTTGGCAAAGAACGCCACGGGCCGGGGCATGAGCGCCTGGACGATCACGCTGTCCAGGAAGGACAGGTGGTTCGGCGCCACAATGAACGGCCCGCTCTTGGGCACATTCTCGAGCCCGATGACGGTGGGCCGGCAGGTGCCGGAGATGAGGGTGCGCGTGGTCCAGCGGACTCCGTCAAACAGCTCCATCGTTGCGCACCTCGCTCATGGCTGCGGTACGGACGTTCTCCAGTTCCTCGACCTTGGCGCGCAGGCTGTCGGTGCTGTGCACGACGGCCACGGCTCCCGCTTCCTCCAGTTCGCCGTCGGGCGCAAAACCCCAGCTCACGCCGATGCAGTCGAGTCCGTTGGCCAGTGCTCCTGCCACGTCCTGGGCACGGTCGCCCACCATCACGGCGTGCTGCGTGTGGAGGGACGCCATGGCAGCGGCGATGATGCCGGTCTTGCCAACCGGGCCGGCTGCCGCTGCGGTCTCGTCCGCGGCCGAGCCCCTGATAGCGAGGAACTGGCGTGCGATCCTGTGGTGCTCAAGCACGATGTTCGCGAGACCTTCAGGCTTTTGCGTCGCCACTGCCACGGGGCGTCCCGCTTCCACGTACTCGTCCAGCAGCTCAATGATGCCCGGGTACAGGCGGCTCTGGGCGATGCCGACGTCAAGGTAGTGCATCCGGTAGGTCCGGATGACCGCCTTGAGCATGGCCGGCGGAACAGCCGCCACGTTCAGCAGGGAGTCGCTCAGCTTGGGGCCTACCATGGCATCCAGCAGGTCCTGACTCGGAACGGGAAGACCATGTTCTGTGAGGGCCGCGGCAATTCCGCCTGTAATCCCGCCGGCCGGATCGACAAGAGTGCCGTCCAGGTCGAAGATCACGGGCACTGTTGTTGAAGTCACCGGCTTAGTTTCTCATGGCGGCACGCCTGCTCAAACTCGTATGCCATCCAAGGCATACTTCCGCCGCTGATGAAGAGTTTCGGAGAACGACGGCGGGACCCGGGAAACAGCGATGGCCCGCCAGTCGATCTGGCGGCCATCGCTGTGGCTGGAGCGCCCGACGCGCGCCTTAGCCGAGGATCTCGGCCAGGAACTTGGCGGTGTGGCTTTCGGACGACTTGGAAACCTGCTCGGGCGTACCGGAGGCCACGATGCGGCCGCCGCCGGAGCCGCCGTCGGGGCCCAGGTCCACGATCCAGTCGGCGCTCTTGATGACGTCGAGGTTGTGCTCGATGGTGATGACCGTGTTGCCCTTGTCCACGAGCCCCTGCAGCACCATGAGCAGCTTGCGGATGTCCTCGAAGTGGAGCCCGGTGGTGGGCTCGTCCAGGACGTAGACGCTGCGCCCGTTGGACCGTTTCTGGAGTTCGGCTGCCAGCTTGACGCGCTGCGCCTCACCGCCGGACAGCGTGGTGGCGGGCTGGCCCAGCCGGACGTATCCGAGGCCGACGTCCACGAGCGTCTTGAGGTGGCGCGCGATCGGGGAGAAAGCCGCGAAGAACTCGGCACCCTCCTCGATGGGCATGTTCAGCACGTCCGCGATGGTCTTGCCCTTGTAGTGCACCTCGAGGGTTTCGCGGTTGTACCGGGCGCCGTGGCAGACCTCGCAGGGAACGTAGACGTCCGGCAGGAAGTTCATCTCGATCTTCAGGGTGCCGTCACCGGAGCAGGCTTCGCAGCGGCCGCCCTTGACGTTGAAGGAGAACCGTCCGGGAAGGTAGCCGCGGACTTTGGCCTCGGTGGTCTCGGCGAAGAGCTTCCGGATGTGGTCGAACACGCCCGTGTACGTGGCCGGGTTGGACCGCGGGGTGCGGCCGATCGGGCTCTGGTCCACGTGGACCACCTTGTCGAGGTGCTCGAGGCCCTGAACGGTGCGGTGGCGGCCGGCCACCTGCTTGGCGCCGTTGAGCTTGTTGGCGAGCACCTTGTACAGGATCTCGTTGACCAGGGTGGATTTGCCGGAGCCGCTGACGCCGGTCACGGCGGTGAACAGGCCCAGGGGGAAGGCGGCATCGACGTTGACGAGGTTGTTTTCGCGCGCGCCGACCACCTTCAGTTCGCGCTTCTTGTCGTACTTGCGCCGCTTCTTGGGGACGTCGATGCTCTTCCGGCCGGAGAGGTAGTCGCCGGTGAGGGACTTCGTGTTCTCCAGGAGTTCCTTGTAGGACCCGGAATGGACCACCTGTCCGCCGTGCTCGCCGGCGCCCGGGCCGATGTCCACGATCCAGTCCGCTTCGTGGATGGTGTCCTCGTCGTGCTCGACCACGATGAGCGTGTTGCCCAGGTCCCGCAGCCGGGTGAGGGTTTCGATCAGGCGCCGGTTGTCCCGCTGGTGGAGTCCGATGGAGGGCTCGTCCAGGACGTAGAGGACGCCCACGAGGCCCGAGCCGATCTGGGTGGCCAAGCGGATGCGCTGGGCTTCACCGCCGGAGAGCGTGCCGGAGGGGCGTTCCAGGTTCAGGTACTCCAGGCCCACGTCCAGCAGGAAGGTCAGGCGGGCCTGGATCTCCTTGAGGACCTGGTGCGCAATCTGCGCCTCCCGGCCGGTCAGCACGAGGTTGTCCAGGAATGCTGCGCATTCACGCATGGGCAGTCGTGCGACGTCGGCAATGGACTTGCCATTGATGAGAACCGAGAGCGACGCCGGGTTCAGCCGCGCACCGTCGCAGGCGGGGCAGGGGATCTGCCGCATGTATTCCTCGTACCGGTCCCGGGCGTAGTCGGACTCGGTTTCGGTGTGCTTGCGGTGCACATACTGCACCACGCCCTCGAAGCCGGTGCTGTACTTGCGCTCCCGGCCGAAGCGGTTGCGGTACTGCACTACAACCTTGTGGTCTTTGCCGTGCAGGACGGTCTGCCGGACGTCCTTGGGCAGGTCCTGCCACGGCGTGCTCATGGAGAACCCGAGCTCCAGGGCGAGTCCGCCGAGCAGCCGGTTCCAGTATTCGGTGGTCGCGGTGCCGAGGGACCACGGGGCGATCGCTCCGTCCTCCAGCGCGAGCTCCGGGTTGGGAATGATGAGTTCCTCATCCACTTCCAGCCGGGTGCCGATGCCGCTGCAGACCGAGCAGGCGCCGAAGGGGTTGTTGAATGAGAACGACCGGGGCTCGATCTCGTCGATGGCCAGCGGGTGCTCGTTGGGGCAGGCCAGGTTCTCCGAGAAGGCACGCGTGCGGTGGGGATCGTCGGCGTCGAGATCCACGAAGTCAGCCAGGACGCGTCCCTCGGCGAGGCCCAGCGCTGTCTCGATGGAATCCGTCAGTCGCTGGCGGATGCCTTCCTTGACCACGAGCCGGTCCACCACCACCTCGATGGTGTGCTTGAACTGCTTGCCAAGCTTGGGCGGATCGCTCAGCTGGATGAGGTCGCCGTCCACCCGGGCGCGCGAATAGCCCTTGGCGGTCAGTTCCTTGAAGAGGTCCACGAACTCACCCTTGCGCCCGCGCACAACCGGGGCGAGGATCTGGAAACGGGTGCCGGCCTCCAGCTCGAGCAGCTGGTCCACGATCTGCTGCGGGGTCTGCTTGATCACGGGCTCGCCGCACACCGGGCAGTGCGGCCGGCCTACGCGTGCCCACAGGAGACGCATGTAGTCGTAAATTTCAGTGATGGTGCCCACGGTGGAGCGCGGGTTCTTGCTGGTGGACTTCTGGTCGATCGAGACCGCCGGAGACAGGCCCTCGATGAAGTCGACGTCGGGCTTGTCCACCTGGCCCAGGAACTGCCGGGCGTAGGCCGAGAGCGATTCGACGTAGCGGCGCTGGCCCTCGGCGAAGATGGTATCGAAGGCCAGGGAGGACTTGCCGGAGCCGGACAGGCCCGTAAAGACGATCATGGCATCGCGCGGCAGGTCGAGGTCGACGTTGCGCAGGTTGTGCTCGCGTGCGCCCTTGACCACCAGCCGGGAAAGGTCCGGGCGCGCCGGTTTGGCGGGGCTTAAGGGGACGACGGCGGAGGGGGCGACAGCGGTTTCTTCAGCTACGGCTTTAGGCACCCACTAATGCTAGTCGAAAACTTCTTCGAATATCCACGCGGGTGTGCTACGCCACGTCCGCTAGTCGGCGTCGTAGGCGGCCGCCAGCAGATGTACTGCCTGCGCGAACGTGGCTCCCTGTGATTTTGCCGCTGCCGCATATTCTGCTGCGGCCTCGGACAACGCCCCCCACCGTTCGTCGCGGGCGCAGACAACCGTTCCGTTACGGCCCTTCGTGGCGACGACTCCCGCTGCTTCGAGTTCCTTGTACGCCCGGGCCACGGTGTGGGGTGCGACGCCGAGGGTCCCGGCCAGGGTCCGCACTGCGGGCAGCCTGGTGCCCGGGGCGAGCTTGCCCTGGTCCGCCTGTTCGATCACGTAGAGCCGCAGCTGCTCAAAGAGTGCCACGGAGCTGCCGGTGTTCGGCTTCCACTGCCCGGGGAAGGCATCTCCGCCGGTCACAGGCCCAGCTCCCGGTAGCGCTGCTGGCCGGCGGCGTGCCGGCCGCGGGGCCGGCGGATTGCCCCGAGTTCGCGGTCCACCCCCCGGAACTGGGCTTCGTACAGGTGCCTGTAGTGGCCGTCCACGGACAGCAGGCTGCTGTGCGTCCCCTGTTCAACAATGCGTCCGTGATCCATGACGAGAATTAGATCAGCGTCGCGCACGGTGGACAACCTGTGGGCAATGATGAAGCTCGTCCGGCCCTGCCTCAGCCGGTTCATGGCAAGTTTGATCTGCACCTCGGTGCGGGTGTCCACCGAGCTTGTTGCCTCGTCCAGGATGAGGACGCTGCGGTCGGCGAGCCGGGCCCGGGCGATGGTGATCAGCTGCCGCTGGCCCTGGCTCAGCGAATCGCCGTCGTCGCCCAGGACCGTTGCGTAGCCGGCGGGCAGCGACCGCACGAAGTGGTCCACATGGCTGGCCTCGGCCGCTGCCAGGATGCGGTCGTCGTCCGCGCCCGGCCAGCCATACTCGATGTTTTCGCGCACGGTGCCGCTGAACAGCCACACGTCCTGCATGACCACGGCGAAATTGGACCGCAGTGAGTCCACCGGCACGGTGGCGATGTCCGTGCCGTCGATGGTGATGCGCCCCGAATCCGGTTCGTAGAAGCGCATGAGGAGGTTAACCACCGTGGTCTTGCCGGCACCGGTGTGTCCCACGATGGCCACGGTCTGTCCCGGGAGGACGGAGAAGGACAGCCCGCTGACCGCCGGAGCCCCGGGGGTGTAGGCAAAGGTCACGTCCTCGAACTCAATCCGGCCGCGCAGGCTCCCTTGGGCGGACAGGTTCCCCTGGCCGGATGGGGGCACCTGGCCGGCCGGAACGCCGTCCTCGCGCGGGATCTCGGGCTCGTCAAGCAGGGCGAACACACGCTCGGCCGAGGCGGCGCAGGACTGCATCAGGGTGAGCATGCCGCCGATTTGCCCCATGGGCTGGGTGAACAGGCGGCTGAACTGGATGAAGGCCTGGATGCCGCCGATCGTCATGGCTCCCGCCGCCACCTGCAGGGCGCCGACGACGGCCACCGCCACGTAGTTGATATTGGCGACGAAGACCATGAGCGGCTGCACCGCTCCGGACACGAACTGGGCACGTGCGCTGGTGCGCGCCAGCCGGTCGTTGCCGCGGCCGAATACGGCCGACGCCGCGTCCTGCTGCCCGAACGCCTTGATGACCTCGTGCCCGGTGATGAATTCCTCGACGTGGGCGTTCAGCTCCCCGGTGGATGCCCACTGGGCCGCGAAGTAGGTCTGCGACTGGCGGGCCATGTACACCGTTATCAGCGTGGAAACCGGAACCGAGATCAGGGCGATGGCGGCCAGCAGCGGCGAGATCCACAGCATCATGGCCAGCGAGCCGCACAGCATCAGAACGGACATGATCAGCTGCGTGAGCAATTGGGTGAGCGCCTGGGAGATGTTGTCGACATCGTTGGTGGCCCGGCTGAGGACATCGCCCCTGGCCTGCTCATGGAAGTGCGACGACGGCAGCCGGTGCAGTTTGTCCTCGACTGCGGCGCGGAGGCGGAAGACAAGCCGCTGCACCGCCTGTGCGGTCAGGGCTCCCTGGACCCAGTTGAAGATCGAGGTGCCGACATACATCAGCGCGACCACGCCAAGCAGGGCCGCCAGCTTCCCGGCGTCGAATGTGCCGCGTATGAAACCGTCCACGACGACGTCGGTGGCGTCACCGAGAAGCTTGGGAGCCGTCACGTTGAGGGCGGCGAAACCGCAGGTGGCCGCGATCGCCACGGTCATCCTGCGCCTTGAGGGGCGCAGGAGTCCCAGGAGGCGTTTGGCCGCCGGCACAAAGCTGCCGGTGGTGCGCTTGGCTGCGTGCGTGCCCTTCATGGGCGCCCGCTTTTCACGGCTGTTCATCCAGGGCCAGCTGGAATTCTGCGGTTTCCCGGTAGGTGGGCGACACTGCGAGCAGTTCGGCGTGGGTCCCCTGTGCCACCAGCCGACCTTCCTCCAGTACCAGGATCCGGTCCGCGTCCATGATGCTGGGGATGCGTTCGGCCACCATGAGCACCGTGGCTGCTTCCAGCCTGGATGCCAGCGCCTGCCGGACCGCGGACTCGGTGGCATAGTCCAGGGCGGAAAAACTGTCGTCAAAAAGGTAGACGTCCGCACTGCGGAGCACCGCGCGGGCGATGCATAGGCGCTGCCGCTGCCCGCCCGAAAGCCCGGCCCCGCCCTGCGCGACGGCGGCCTGGAGACCGTCCGGGAACGCGCGGACGAAGTCCTCGGCCTGCGCCAGCTGCAGGGCCTGCCAGAGGTCGTCCTCGGTGGCGTCCGGCGCGGCCATCCGCAGGTTGCTCGCCACGGTGCCTGCGAACAGGTAGGAGTGCTGCGGCACCGCCGAAATCCGCTGGCGCAGCCGGCCGGGCTGAAGTGTCCGGACATCGGCGCCGCCGAACCGGACCTCACCGGTTGTGGCGTCGAGGAACCGCGGCAGGAGGTTCAGCAGCGTGGTCTTGCCGCTGCCTGTCTGACCGATGATGGCCGTGGTGGTGCCCGGCCAGGCTGAAAAGGAGATGTCGGCCAGGACGGGTGACTCGGCCCCGGGGTAGGCGAACCAGACGTGGCTGAACTGGACTCCCCCGCCGGCTGCCGGCTCCGGCGCTGGCTCCGCCCCGGCGGCCACTGCCGAGCCCGGCACGGCGGAGGAGGCCGGCGCCGCTGCCGAGGCGGGCGGCGCTGCCGCCGCCCCTGTGGCCACTGCCAGAGCCGGCGTCACGTCCAGGACGTCCTGGATCCGTTCGGCGCAGACGGCAGCGCGCGGCGCGGTGCTGAACACGTACATGGCCATCATGATGGCCAGCAGGATCTGCAGGATGTAGGCGATGAAGGCCGTCAGGGCGCCCACTTCCATCCTGCCGCTGCTGATCAGGTGCCCGCCGAACCAGACCACCGCCACGGACGAGAGGTTCACCACGATCATGATCATCGGAAGCATGCCCGCGACCAGGAGCGCCGACTGGAGGTTGTTCCGGGTCAGCCGCCGGTTCGCTTCCGCAAAGCGCGCAACCTCATGCTTTTGCCGGACGAAGCCTCGGATGACGTTCGCGCCGATGATCTGTTCGCGCAGGATCCGGGTGATGTTATCGATGAGTGCCTGGCCCTGGCGGTAGAGCGGGATGAGGCGGCGCACGATCAGGTACATGATGAGCACCAGCACCGGGACTATGACAATCACGACGGCGGACAGGGCCGCGTTCTGCTGGACGGCCAGGATGATGCCGCCGATGCCCATGACCGGCGCCGCGGCGAGCATGGTGAACACCAGGACGGCGAAGGTCTGGATTTGCTGGACATCGTTGGTGGTCCTGGTGACGAGGCTGGGCGTGCCGAACGTCCCGATCTCCTGCGAAGACATGGCCTGGACCTGGGAGAACAACTCCCGCCGCAGGCGGTGGCCGATCTTCATGGCGACGCCGGCCCCGAGGTACCCGGCGCCCAGGGCTGCGGCGGCCTGCATGGCGGTCAGCACCAGCATCCAGCCGCCGAGCGCCAGGATCACCCCGGGCTGGCCGGCGAGGATCCCGTCGTCGATGATGCTGGCATTCAGGGTCGGCAGCAGCAGGTTTCCCGCTGTCTGCACCACCTGCAGCACGATAATCGCCCAAACAGCGGCCCGGTGCTCACCGAGGAGGCGGAGCATTAAGCCAATCAGCACCGCACCTCCTCCATCGCCAGGGCGTAAGGGAGCCTAGGCCGGTCCCCAATAACCGCTTGGCCATTGTAAGCCAGATCACATGGGACCGCGCGGGTGTGGCCCGCGCGGCGGGAGCAGCTGCCCTAAAGCTTCCGGGCTACCGCGAAGATCCTGCGGAACGGATATACCGTGCCGTGCGCTGTGGCCGGATAGGCGTCTGCCAGCCGGGCGCCGTATTCGGCCTCGAACCCGGCCACTTCATCCGGGGACAGCGCTGCCAGCACGGGCCGCAGGCCTGCGCCCCGCACCCAGTCCAGCACCGGGTTTTCACCGGTGAGCACCTGCTGGTAGGTGGTCTCCCACGCATCCGCTGCACATCCGGCGTCGAGCATGATTTCCAGGTAGCGGGCGGGCGGCGCCACCGCTTCGTCGTGGCGGAGCACGCCGGCGAGCTTGCCGGCCCACTTTGGCGACTCGGCAACCTCCCGCATCAGGGTGTGGGACGCCGCAGTAAAGTTGCCCGGCACCTGGAGGGCGAACCACGCGCCCGGTTTCAGCGCCTTCAGCCAGCCGGCCAGCAGCTCCGGGTGCCCGGGAACCCACTGCAGGGCAGCGTTGCTCACCACCACGTCCGTGTCTTCGGAGGGCAACCAGGAAGCGATGTCCCCGAGGGTGAACTCCAGTCCAGGCGCGGACTGCCGGTGCTGTTCGGCCGTGGCCAGCATCTCCGCGGAGGAGTCGACTCCCACCACCCGCGCGGATGGCCACCGTGCCGCGAGTGTGGCCGTCAGGTTGCCGGGGCCGCAGCCCAGGTCCACCACTTCCCGCGGGGCATCGGCGAGGACCCGGCCCGTCAGGTCAAAGAAGGGGCGCTGCCGGTAGTCCCCGAACTGAACGTATTGGGCGGGATCCCACACATGGCCTCCTCGGTCGAACGGTCCGGACAGGTGCATTGTCCTGGCAGTGCGAGCCTAGCGCCGGGCCGGCACGAAACCGTTCAGGGACGCGCTGGCACTAAGCTGGAAAGCAATGAAACTCGTTGAACAGCTCCCCGCCCCGTCCGCACGGATCACCACCGGGACCGGCGCGGACCCGGACACGCTGTACGAGCGTTTCGTGGAGTGGACCGAAAGCCGCGGCCTGCAGCTCTACCCGGCCCAGGACGAGGCCATCATGGAGCTGGCCTCCGGCGCCAACGTGATCCTCGCAACGCCCACGGGCTCGGGCAAGTCCCTGGTTGCCATAGCGGCCCATTTCCAGGCGATGGCCCGCGGCGAACGCAGTTACTACACCGCCCCCATCAAGGCCCTGGTGTCCGAAAAGTTCTTTGCCCTCTGCGAGATCTTCGGGGCGGAGAACGTCGGCATGATCACCGGCGACTCCGGGGTTAACCAGGACGCCCCGATCATCTGCTGCACGGCCGAAATCCTGGCCAACACCGCCCTGCGTGAAGGTGCGGCGGCCGAACTGGGCGCCGTCATCATGGACGAGTTCCATTTCTACTCCGATCCGCAGCGCGGCTGGGCCTGGCAGGTTCCGCTGCTGGAGCTTCCGCAGGCACAGTTCCTCCTGATGTCTGCCACGCTGGGCGACGTCAGCCGCTTCGAAGCCGGCATGACCGAACTGACGGGCCGGACCACCACTACTGTCAGCTCGGCCGAACGCCCGATCCCGCTGCACTACTACTACCGCGAGACGCCCGTCCACGAGACGCTCGAGGAGCTGCTGGGGACCAGAGAAGTCCCGGTCTACGTGGTGCACTTCAGCCAGGCGGAAGCCATTGAACGCGCACAGACGCTGATGAGCATCAACATGTGCACGCGCGAGGAGAAGGACAAGATAGCAGAGCTCATCGCGAACTTCCGTTTCGCCGCGGGCTTTGGCAAGACGTTGAACCGCCTGGTCCGGCACGGCATCGGCGTCCACCACGCGGGCATGCTGCCCAAGTACCGCCGGCTCGTGGAACAGCTGGCCCAGGCCGGCCTGCTCAAGGTCATCTGCGGCACGGACACGCTGGGCGTGGGAATCAACGTGCCCATCCGCACCGTCGTGCTCACCGCACTGAGCAAGTACGACGGCGTACGCACCCGCCTGCTTAACTCCCGTGAGTTCCACCAGATCGCCGGAAGGGCCGGCCGGGCCGGCTACGACACCGCCGGCACCGTGGTGGTCCAGGCTCCCGAACACGTCGTGGAGAACGTGAAGGCGATGGCCAAGGCCACCGCCAAGTTCGGCGATGACCAGCGGAAGCTGCGCCAGGTGGTGAAGAAGAAGCCGCCCGAGGGGTTCGTGTCCTGGGGTGAGCCGACGTACAACAGGCTGGTGGAGTCGGTTCCGGAGCCGCTGAACTCCAGCTTCACCGTGACCCATGCGATGCTGATGAACCTTATGGAGCGGCCGGGCGACCCGTTCCCCGCGGCGCGCCGCCTCCTCACTGAAAACCACGAAGGCCGGCCCTCGCAGCTGCGCCTCATGAAGAAGGCGCTGGGCATCTACCGGGAGTTGCTGGCGGCCGAGGTTGTGGAGCGCATCCCGGTTGCGGAGCAGGGGACGGACGGCCGTACGGTGCGCCTGACCGTCCACCTGCAGCCGAACTTCGCGCTGAACCAGCCGCTGTCCCCGTTCGCTTTGGCCGCCCTGGACCTGCTGGACCCCGAGTCGCCGTCCTACGCCCTCGATGTGGTTTCAGTGATTGAGGCCACGCTGGAGAAGCCGCGGCAGATCCTCTCCGCGCAGCAGAAGAAGGCACGCGGCGAAGCTGTGGCTGCCATGAAGGCGGACGGCATCGAGTATGACCAGCGGATGGCCATGCTCGACGAGGTCACCTATCCCCAGCCGCTTGCGGAAATCCTCGGCGAGGCCTTCGAGGTGTACCGGAAGGCGGCGCCGTGGGTGGGCGACTTCGAACTGGCACCCAAGTCGGTCATCCGGGACATGTACGAGCGCGCCATGAACTTCGGGGAGTTCGTGCAGTTCTACGGCCTGGCCCGGTCCGAGGGCATCGTGCTGCGGTACCTTGCGGACGGTTTCAAGGCACTCCGGCAGACCGTGCCGCAGGACGCGCTGCGGGAGGACCTCGAGGACCTGGTCGCCTGGCTGGGCGAGCTGGTCCGGCAGGTGGATTCCAGCCTCCTGGACGAGTGGGAGGAACTGACATCGGGCGCGGCACCCACGCCGCACGATGCACCGCCTCCGCCGCCGCCGTCGCTCACGTCCAACATCCGGGCCTTCCGGGTCATGGTGCGGAACGAAATGTTCCGGCGCGTGGAGCTTTTCGCCGACGAGGACGCCACTGCCCTCGGAGAGCTCGACGGCGACGCCGGCTGGGATGCCGACCGCTGGGAAGACGCGCTGGACGATTACTTCGACGAGCATGACGACATCGGCACCGGCCCAGACGCACGCGGTCCGGGGTTGCTCATCATCACCGAGGAGCCCGGTGTCTGGAAGGTCCGGCAGATCTTCGATGACCCCGCGGGCAACCACGACTGGGGAATCTCCGCGGAGGTGGATCTTGCGGCCTCGGACGAGACGGGCACTGCGGTGGTCCGGGTGACCGGAGTCAACCGGCTCTGAGACGGGCAGTGTATTGCCAACCGGCCAGAGCCGTAGATGACTTACGCGGGGCGTACCTCAGCAGCTTCAGGACCATGCTGGCCTGCTCCGGGGAGAAACGCTCCCCTGTGTCAGGATCGAGCCACGGTGCCGTGTCCTCGTGGTGTCCGGCAAGCTCCAGGACCGGCAAGGGCAGCGCGGGCGTCCCACCGTTCCCCGCGGATAACAGATCCGGCCTCGTTGCGGGATCGTAGTAGACCCGGCGCTTGCGTTCCCGTGTCAATTCGTCGGGACTGTGGCAGGTGTAACCGGCCCAGTGGACAGGGGTCGGCCAGGCATCAGGGCTTGGCCGGGCATTCTGGCGTGTATCCGTGTGCGGAATTGGCTGGGTCAGCGGCGCTTGAGTTACCGGCCTCTGATCCTGCGACGGCGGGGCGGACTTGACGTATTCCACCCACTGCCCGTTGACCTCAACGTAGAGCAGGTTCTGCTCGCCGCCCAGAAAATAGACTGTAACGCCGGCACGCACATTCGCAGCCGGATCGGTCTGCACGGCGGGCGGCATGCTGCCGCCCGCCGTCACTTCATGCATCTGACTGACCATCGTCGGTACCGGTTCCTGCTGAGGCGCCGAAATCAGGCCTTAACGAGAGCCGGCGCCTCAGCGACGGCGGTGCCCGCACTGAGGTAGCGCTCGATGCTGACAGGGCAGTGACCACGCCCGCCGTCCGGCCCCCGGCGGCGGAAGTTGATGACCTGGCCTGTTCTGCCGCACCCGCAGGTGCCGGTCTCGACGTCGCCCATGTCGTCGGTGAGGAGGAAGCCGGGGTAGCTGGTGCTGAGGGCGTCCAGGACGGCGATGGTGCCGGTCTCCCCCGGGGCGAGCTCCTTGCCGTCCTGGCCAGGGCCCCGGATGGAGATGTAGCACCAGGGCGGAACGTGCTTGCGATGCAGGTGGCATTCGACAGCGAGCATGTTCGACTCGATCAGCCCGTACATGTCGCGCACGTTCTCCGCGCGCACGCCGAGCAAGTCGTGGCACCGCTCCCGAAAGCGTTCGTCAGAGATGGCCTCGTCGGTGTGCCGCTTCCAGCCGCCGAGGGTGATGATCATGCTGTACGGGTCCAGGCGCAGATTGATCTCCTCCCGCTCGATGAACCGGAGCAGTTGGCCGATGAGGAACGGCGGACCGACGATGTGGCGTGTCATATGGCTCTTCCACCGGCGTAGTTCCTCCAGGGCCACCCCGGCGTCGAACGCCTCGTCGGCAACGAGATACGTGTGGTGGTCGAAGACGCTGTTCAGGATGTTCAGGTCCTTGAGCAGTCCCATCTCCGAAGCTTCGGGGTCCGACGGATTCAGGAAAAGTCCCGCGCCCCCGGACAGGCTGAAGAACTCCCGGTAGATCCCGATCAGGCCGACCAGCGCCAGGGTCAATGTCTCGCTGTTGCGGGGGGCGACAGACAGGACACCACGGGTTCCACTGGAGCGGGTTTCGGTCTCGACGTCGGCCAGGGAGCAGGTGAGCAGCGCCCTGGCGTCGGGACGTTTGAACAAGCCAACCGGCAACAGTGGCAGGGCTTGCAGGTCGTTGATGTCGTTGATGGCGGCAGGATCGACTCCCAACGCGTCACACTGGGCGCGGTAGTAGCCGTTTCCGGCCTGGTGGTAGATCGCGGCGTCGCGCAGGACGTCGGTGACTGACCGTGCCCAGTCATCAGGCGACTGGGCGTAGGCCTTGGACACATTCCCTAGCATTTGTGGTAACGAGAGCATTGTGTCACTCCTCGGTGGGTGTGTACCGATGGATGGGTTGCGTCGCAGGGTTAGCCATACCGGCGCAACTCGGAAAAGAAGTCCTCGACCGTCCGGAGCTGGCCGCTGCGGGCAAGTTCGTCGTAGACGTACTTGCCCACTGCCAGGTCGAGCACGCCAAGGCCGAAGGGTGAAAACACGATGGGCCGGTCGTCCGGCGGCGAGACCTTGCCGTCCATGACGTCGGCCAGGGTGCCGTCCACGAAGTCCCTCTTGCCGACCATCTGCTCCGCGAGATGGGCCGATGTCCCGGCTTTCAGGCAGTGGTCGACGTCGTCGAGGATGTTGGTCGAGGCCAACAGGATCTCAGGGGCCAGATCGCGCAGGGACACGTGCAGCACCAACGGGTTGTGTGCGAACCACGTCGTATCGTGCACGTGCGGCTGGCCCGCCACCGTGGCGAACACGACCAGGTCGCTGCTCCTGATCAGCTGCTCGGGGCCGTTGTGCACGGTCACCCGTGCTCCGGTCCCGCTGCGCTCGAGGTAGCCCTTGAAACCCTCGGCGCTCTCAGCCGAGAGGTCGAACACCCCGATCTCGTCGAAGGACCAGTCGGTGGCCTTCAGGAAGGTGTGGATGTAGCGGGCAATGAGGCCAACGCCGAAGAACCCGATACGCCGGGGACGCCCGCGTCCCCGGCTGAGCCAGTCCGCAGCCGCGGCGGCCGATGCAGCCGTCCTGGAGGCGCTGATGATGGAGCCCTCCATGCAGGCGAAGGGGTAGCCCGTTTCCCGGTTGTTGAGGATCAACACCGCTGAGGCGCGCGGAATCCCGGACGACACGTTGTCCGGGAAGCTGGAGACCCACTTAATGCCGTCAACCTCCACCTGTCCGCCGATCGAGGCCGGCAGGGCGATGATGCGCGAGGTGGGCCGGTCCGGGAAGCGCAGGAAATAGGACGGCGGGTTCACCGAGTCTCCGGCTGCATGCACCCGGTACGTCTGCTCGACAAGTTCGACGATCTGCTTCTCCCGGCCCTGGAGCACGTGCTGCACTTGGGTCCCTGCAATGACCGCGAAGGGCGGAACCGTCTTTGGTTCTGCGGCCGCTGCGACTGGGGTAGTGGCAAGCTCTGTCATAGTGCACCATCCTCGTTGTGGTTATCGAGATCGAAAATGTTCTGCGGCTCGGCCATGCCGACAAGAATCTCCCGGGGCCCCTCATAGGCCTCGCGGCTGTGGGCCATGCCGATGTTGTCGACCAGCATGAGGTCCCCCGTCTCCCAGGGGGTGCGGAGGGTGTGGGCCTCGTAGACCTCGTTCAGGAGGGCAATGATTTCCTCGCCGATCGGCTCGCCATTGCCGAAGCGGGTGTTGAATGGCAGCCCATCTGGACCGTAGACGTCCACCAGGTACTCCCGCACCTCGGGTGCGATCGTCCATTCGCTCAGGAACGCAACCTGGTTGAACCAACAGCGTTGGCCGGTCGCCGGGTGCCGGACCACGGCAGGGCGCCGTTGCCGGGTGCGCAGCTCCCCGTCGGGCTGCCACTCGAACTCGATCCCGTGCGCCCGGCAGTAGCTCTCGACGTCCGCGCGGTCCGAGACCCCGAACGCCTCCTCATAGGAGGCACCGATGTCCTCGTTGTAGCTTCGGGCGAGCAGCCACCCCTCGCTTTCAAACCGGCGGATGATGTCCGGCGGTATGGCATCGAGCACGGTGCGGGCGTCCGCCACACCGGTCACCCCGCCGGCGCTCGGTGCCTGAAGACAGGCGAAGAGCATCAGGCCGGGGAACTCAAGCGCGTAGCTGAGCTCGTGGTGCATGCACATAGGCTGGTTCACGGGCCACGTCAGGGATGAGTACACGCCGTCCAGGTAGGGCTGCCTGGCGGCGAAAGCCTCCCGGTCCGGCATGAGGCCGCCTGAAATCAGCCGTTGGAAGGTATCGGCCACTTCGGCTGGATCACCGAGGCCCAGGCCGCGGACCAGGACGGCGCCGTGCTCATCAACCGCCGCACGCAGCGCCTCACGGTTCTCTTCGGCCCACTGCACAGGGTCGTGGCCGTGCTCGACGATGAGCAGCGGCGCCCGGCCGGCTTGGCGTTCCACGTCGAACTGGATCCTGGGTGTAGGAGACGACATCAGAGGTCCTTCCGTTTCATGGGTAGCGGGTGGGATTGGCCACCGGTCCTCCAGCCGGGACCATGGAATCGGGTTCCGTGACGGCTCCCGCCATCCGCGGGGCGGGCGGAACGGCTGTGCCCGCGAGGGACGAGGCCTCAAGCAGGGCCGCCAGGTCTGCCAGGATGGGCGTCTGCATGATGTCCTTGATCGACACTGCACGCTTGAGCAGGACCGCGAGCTTCACGGCGGACAGCGAGGTCCCGCCCAGTGCAAAGAACGAGTCCTGCCCGCCGATCCGGCCCACCGGCAGCCCGAGCACCGTCGCCCATGCCTCGGCGAGCCGCTGCTCAGCGGCTGAAAGCGCTTCCGTGGCGGCTCCGGCTTCGGGAACCACCTCGCGCGCCATGCGCGTCAAGGCCTTCCGGTCGATCTTCCCGTTGCCGGTCAGGGGCAGGCTCTCCTGCCACCTGTACGCCGACGGAACCATGTAGCCCGGTACCCGGGCAGCCAGCTCGCTGCGGATATCGTCGACCTCCAGCGGCCGGCTGCCGGAGTAGAACGCCACCAGGAACTTGGACTGACCGGCGCCCTCACCAACGACAGCGCCCTCACCGACGACGACGGCGCCGTCCCGGACGCCGGGAACCCGCAGCAGCGCGTTTTCGATGTCGCCGATTTCGATCCGGAACCCGGAGATCTTGACTTGGTTGTCCCGCCGGCCCAGGTACTCCAGCTTGCCGTCCGGGGACCAGCGGCCGTAGTCGCCGGCCCGGTAGAGCCGCGCGCCGTCCACATAGGGATCGGTGGAGTAGGCCTGTGCAGTGCGCTCCGGGTCGTTGATGTAGCCGCGGCCCACGCACACCCCGGAGAAGGCGATCTCACCCGGAGCTCCAAGCGGAACAAGCCGCTGCCGCTCGTCGAGGATGTGGATCCGGACGTTCGGGATTGGCGGGCCCAGTGGTACGGTGCCGCCGGCGGGCGCTGCACTCATCACTTCGTGGTTCGTGTCATCGGAGGTCTCCGTCAGCCCGTAGGCGTTGACAAGCTTGACGTCCGGCATCACCTCGAACCAGCGGCGGACCAGCTCACGCTTCAGGGCCTCCCCTGTCGCCGAGACGCAGCGAAGGTGCGGTAAGGCATGGGGCTTGCCGCCCAGGTACGCCACCACGGCGTCCAGATACGACGGGACGACCTGGAAAACCGCCACCGCGCCCCGTTCTACCGTGTCGATGAAGCGCTCGACGTCGAGGATGCGGTCCTGGCCGACGATGAGTGTGCGGCCGCCGACGAGCAGCGCCGAAACCAGCTGCCACAGCGAGATGTCGAAGCACTGGGGTGCGCTCTGGGCGACGACGTCCCCGGGGCCAATCCCCAGGTCCTCGATCTTGGCGTACAGGTGGTTCACCATGCCTGCGTGCTCGCACATCGCGCCTTTCGGCTCGCCAGTGGACCCGGAGGTGAAATAGACGTAAGCGAGCTGATCGGGACGAACCTGTATGCCGAGGTCGCCGCCGGGGTGCCCCTCGGCCTCGATGTCCTCGAACAGAAGCTTCGTCACTGCAGGCATTCCCTCCAGTGCCTCATCGAGGGTGGTGGTGCTGCCGCCTTCGGTGACCACTACCCGGGCCCCGGCCCGCGTGAGCGTTCTGGCGATCCGGTCGGCCGGGAAGTGCGGCTCGATCGGCAGGTACGCGCCTCCGGCCTTGAGGATGCCGATCACCGCGGCCATCCACTCCAGGTCCCTTTCGGCGACGACGGCCACGATGTCCTCCGCCCCCAGCCCCCGCATGAGCAGGGCGCGGGCCAGCCGGTTGGCGCGGGCATTCAGCTCCGCGTACGACCACTCCCGCGAGTCCTGGACCGCCGCAATACGATCGGGATGCTGCCGGACACGCTCCTCGAACAACTCGTGGAAGCGCCGCTGGGGCCGGGGCCGCCCCGGCCCGGCCAGCTGCTCAAGCTGGAAGCACCGCTCCTCGGGGCCGACGAGGTCGACGTCGTCGGGGTCCGACCCGGGGTCGGCGACCAGATGCCGGACTGCGCTCAGGTGATAGCCGGCGATCCGGAGGGCTGCGTCCTCGTCGAGGACGTCGCGGCGGTAGTTCAGACGAAGCACCTCGCCGGTGGCTGCGTTCCCGACCGACATCCCGAGCACGATGCCCTCCGGCAGCCCGGTATCGTCATCCCGAAGGCTGCCGAACACCACCTCGTAGCCCGGGGCGGCCGCCTTGTGATTAGCCTGCCTGAAGCTAGCCTGCATGGGCCCGGACTGCTCCGTACGGGCCCGAATTTGGCGGTCGTTCGCATCAGAGACGAGGGCTCGCCAGGACCGGTGGGTCAGATCCAGGTTGCACTGCCAGGTCCCGAACGAATCCAGGCAGCCGGTGGTGATCTCCGTCTCACCGGACAGGGCCTGGAGCACTCTGGCGTGCGCCGCCAGCCAGATCGAGCCGGGAGCCACTTGCAGGCTCTGGGCCAGCGTCCGCACGGCCGTGCCCAGGTCCCCGGGAACCGGCAGTTCGACCTGCTCTTGGCCCGGTTGGGGATCCTGCGTCCACCTGGGGATCGTCGTCGGTGCGGCAGCGGGGAGGGAGTTCCCGCCGCCGGCCGAATCGAGCGATTCGCCGGCCGTGCGGCAGCTGAGCGCGGGGCTGGAGGTCATGACAGTGGCCTTTCCAGGACGTCGGGCAATGTGATGTCGGCTCCGGCCTCTTCGGCCGGGTTGCCACCCCACACGGTTCCCCGGGGGAGCGTCGTCCCCTTCATGACGAAGGAGTCGGTGGTGACGACGGCACCGTCTTCTGCGCTCACGCCGTAGTGGACAACGCAGCCGATGCCAAGCGTGACGCCGTCCCCAAGGATGCTGTGGTCGGTCTTGAACATTCCGTCCTCCTGGGAATGGCACTGCAATGCGGAGCCGGCGTTCAGGGTGCAGCGGGAGCCGATCGTCACCAGGACCCGGTCGGGGAACGCGCAGCCGTCATCGAAGACCCGGGACCCGATCTTCACACCGATCAGACGCCAGAGCAGCGGCTTGAACGGCGTCCCGTCGAGCATGTTCACGTACCGGCTCTGGATCTGCAGCTTCCAGTACCGCTCGTGCCACCAGAAGTAGGGGTTGTAGATCGAGCAGAGCTGGGGCGTAAGTCCCCGCCGCGCCACGATGCGCTCGATGCCAGCGGGAACGAGCAAGCCAACCACGAGCATTACGGCAAACGACGCACTCACGGCAAGGAAACCGAATTGGTCGGACAGCTCGAGGGCGGCGAACATGATGATCATGGCCAGCGAGATGTTCAGCCACCGCACCAGCATCAAGAGGGCCATTGTGCGCAGGTTGTGCCTGTTCTTGGCGGCCAGGTCCCGACGGAAGTGCGCACGGCTCCTGTGTTCCTCAGGGAGGGCGTCCCGGAAGACCGAGCGGGGGATCTCGAACGGCGGCGACCCGAGCAGGCCCACGTCATGGCGCACCGGTCCGTCGATGGGGACCGCCACCATGGTCGCGAGCAGGCAGTTGTCCCCGGTTCTTGCCCCGGCCGGGTAGAAAACGCCGTTGCCAAGGAAGTTGTGCTTGCCGATCGCCGCCCGGCTGACCTTGAACGACGTCGGCGAGTAGTCGGCGTTCATAAACGACACTGCGTCGGCGATCATCGTGCCGGTGCCGATCGAGGATAAGAAAGGATTGTCGTGCTTGAACACCGAACCCATGTTCGAGCCGGTCTGCTGGACTTTCCCGAGGTCGTACCCGATGGCCTGCAGGTAGTTCACAATGTACGAACTGTCGCCGAACAACCCGCCAAGCATGGCATTGTTGGTCAACCTCGTCACCGCCCGCGATGCCGCGTCACGCAGTCCGAACAGCGGATACACCGTGTCAGGCTTTAACGCGAGGTTGAGCAGCCGCGGCACGGTCGTTACCATGACCAACGCCGCGACCGTTCCACCGAAGACGGTCAGGCCGGCGAGGCCAACAGCGTGGGCGTAGAAGGACCAGTCAGTGAACGCCAGCGGCTGCGCCTCCAACAGCGCCGCCACGCGCGGAAACGCCAGCACGGCCAGGGCGATGGTTATGGTCAGCATGACCCGGCCCACCCCGACCGCACTCAAGAACTGGGTGAAGGCAAACCATCCCCGGCGCCAGGGCCGGTAGGGCGTGGCCTCAACCGTGCGGAAGTCCGCATCCGTGCGCCGGCCCGGCGTACCGTGCCAGCGCTCGTCCGCGGGCACAGCCTGGCCAGCGTACAAACTGGCCCGGTGGCCCAACTGCGACCCGTCTCCCATGGACGTGTTAATGTCCAGGATGCTGCCCTCGCCGACGAGCACGTCACGGCCCAGCGTCACCGCGCCGAACTGGATAACGCCGCCGTGGGCCCGGTAGCCGGTTGCGATCACGTCCTTGCGGATCACCGTCCCCTCCCCGATCGTGAGCAGGTCGGTGCAGACCGGCAGGCGCTTGGTCATGATCGTCACGTTGCGGCCCACTTTGGCACCCATGGCCCGCAGGTAGAAAGTTGTCAGCGGGGAACCGACCATCAGCGACAGCGGTGAAGTTCGCATCAGGGTCTTGACCAGCCAGAACCGGAAGTACTGCAGGCTCCAGATACGGATCTCCTGGGGCCGGAAGCGCCCGATAATAATCCACTTCGCGGCCACCGGCAGGATACTCAGCAGCACGAACGTCGCCCCGGCGTACGCGACCGACCGCAGGTAGATCTCCAACAGGCTCGTCTCGTGGCTCAACCAATGGTGGTTACCCGCCCCCGCTTCCGGGAATATGAACAGGTAACCCACCACCGCGAGCCAGCCAGCGAGGAGGCAGTAGCCAAGGTAGACGAGCACCTGCAGGGCGCCACAGGCGACGTACTCCCAGGTCCGCGCGTCCATCGGCGCCGGAACCTCCGGCACCGAAGCCGCGACCGGCGAGGGCTCCTGCAGCCGGTCGTGCTGCAGGGGGACCTGCAGAGCCGCGGCCAGGGCCGAGACGCTCGGATTGCCATAGACATCCTTCATCGACACCGCCGGCAGGTCCGGCTCCTTCCGCATCCGGGCGCAGAACCGCGCCATAACCAGCGAGTCCGCGCCCAGGTCCTGGAAGAAGTCAGCGTCCATCGGGACTTGCTGGATGCCGAGAACTCCGGACAGCACCCCGGCCAGCCGCTCCCGCACCTGCACCGAGGCCGGCGCCGTTTCCGCCGGTGCCAGGGCCGCGGCCAGCCCCGAGATCGTCGGGTTCTGATAGATGTCCTTGATCGACACCGCCGGCAAATCCGGCTGCTTACGCACCCGGGCGCAGAACCGCGCCATGACCAGCGAGTCCGCACCCAAGTCCTGGAAGAAATCAGCCTCCACCGGCACATGCTCAAGGTCCAGCACGCCGGACAGCACCTCCGCCAACCGTTCCTGCACCTGAACCGTCGCCGGCGCCTCTTCCGCCGGTGCCAGGGCAGCGGCCAGCGCCGAGATGGTGGGATTCTGGTAGATGTCCTTGATCGACACGGCGGGCACATCCGGCTGCTTGCGCACGCGGGCGCAAAACTGCGCCATCACCAGTGAGTCCGCGCCTAATTCATAGAAGAAGTTGGCGTCCACGGGGACGTCGTCCTTCTTCACCACTGATGCGAGCACACCCGCCAGCCGGCGCTCCAAGGCAACCGCGGTACCCGTGGCCGGCGTGGCTGGAGAGCCATTCCCGGCCGGAGCCGCGGTTGTCTCAGGAATGGGGGGAATGACGGGAGATGCGGAACGCGGAGCGCCCTGTAGATTGTCGAGTCGCATTTTCACTGCAGGAAATTTCCGAGGGCGGCGACGTAATCGGCCACGGAGATGGGGCCTGAGCGCTGTGGCTCCGGCACCGGGCCGGAGAGCCGCCCATGGGTCCCTGCCAAATCGGCGGTTGCCAGCGCTTCGGCGCCGAAGTGCTCGTGCACCCAGTCAGGGTTGTAGATGGTGTCCAGGTAGGGACGGCCCATGTCCGGGGAGATGGCCACCGCCGTCAGGTCCTGGGCGTCGTGGTCGGCGAGCCAAGACATGGCGCCGTGGACCACGGTCCCGGTGGAACCACCGAGCGTGAAACCGGCAGCCGCGAGGCGGTGGCAGGCGCGCACCGTGTCCAGTTCTTCGACCATCACCACGTCATCGATGAAGGATTCGTCGAGCTGCGGCGGCCGCACGCCCATGCCGAGTCCCGGGATCAGGCGGGTGGCCGGCGGGCCGCCGAACGAGACCGATCCTGCGGCGTCGACGGCGACAATCCGGACGTCGGGCCGGTGTTCACGGAAGTACCGCGCGCAACCCATCAAGGTCCCCGTTGTCCCGGCTCCCACGAACAGCACGTCCAGTTCAGGGAACTGACTGGAGATCTCGGGGGCAGTCCAGCGGTAGTGCGCTCCCCAGTTGCCGGGATTGGTGTACTGGTTGAGCCAGATGTACCGCTCGTCGGACGCGCACAGGTCCTGCACGTGGTTGAGCCGCGCGCCGAGGAAGCCCCCGGTGGGATCCGGTTCGGTGACCAGGTCCACCTGCGCCCCGAGCGACTCCATGAATTGCCGGGTTGCCGGGTTGCAGCGCGGATCGATCACACACACGAAGCGGTATCCCTTGCTGGCGGCGATCATGCTGAGCGCGACGCCGAGGTTGCCCGATGAGGATTCCACGAGGATGGATCCGGGGACGATCAGACCCTCCCGCTCGGCGCGCTCGACCATCTCCCGTGCGGGCTTGAGCTTGATTGAGCCGGCGAAATTGAAGCCCTCGATCTTCAGATAGAGGCGGCAGCCCAGCACCCCTTCCAGGTCGACGAACAGGCTCTGCTCGTTAAACAGGTGCGGGTCCATGATAATCGGCATGTTCTCCCTCGTTCCCTGCCATGCGCTTGGTCAGGGTTGGGGGACTGTTCCTGCCAGCTTGTGCGTGAAGGGTGGCGGACATCTGCGTCCTGACCAGTTCACTTTTCAAGAAGAGCCGCACAGGGCGGCACGAACGGAACACTGCGGTCACCGCTATCTTCCCCAGCAGCGAATACCGGCTTCCCCACCGCAAATACTCCGAGATGCAGTTGAGGCTTCAAACCTGTGGTTCGACAGTAGGCAGGTTCCGTAGCCCGCCGCAACCATTTCGAGTACCTGTATCCAATCCCTTGTGAGTACCTACTTACTCGTACTCGCACCCCCCGCGCGAAGCCATACTCGACTCTTGTCAAAGACCTTCCAAACCCCTCTGAGCAAGCAGTAGCGTTCTCTCATGAACGCGTTCCGATCGACGCGCAGATATCGAATACCCATGGCAGGAACCATCATCGCTGCTGCCGCATTGCTGATGGCGGCATGTTCCTCGCCGGCCGGGAGGGTGCCGCTCGAGGCACCGCCGGCCGTGACAATCCCGGCACAGGAATCCCCGCCGCAACGGCAACCGGCCACCCCGCCGGTGCCCACGGCGGCGCCGGAAACCGTCAAGCCTGGTGCGGAAGCAAAGGCCACCCAGGTCCACGCAGCCTTTGCCAAGCGAAACCTGATGAAGCACCTCCAGGCACTGCAAAAAATTGCCGATGAGGCCGGCGGAAACCGTGCCTCGGGGACCCGCGGGTACGAAGCGTCCGCCCGTTATGTTGAGGAACAGCTGCGTGCGGCCGGGTACAAGCCGGTACGGCAGGTCTTCACCTATTGGGATGAGGACCGCGAGGCGGACACAGAGACCTTCAACATCCTCGCGGACACTGCAGGCAGCGCCGAACACACCATCGTGGTGGGCGGCCATCTCGACTCGGTGCGCCGCGGTCCAGGGATCAACGACAACGGCAGCGGCGTGGCCGCCATGATCGAGACCGCCCGCTGGATGGCCGAGACGGGCGTCCAGCCGAAGAACCGGGTGCGTTTTGCTTTCTGGGGCGCCGAAGAGGTGGACCTGCTGGGCTCCCAATACTACGTAGACTCGCTCAGCAACAAGGAAAACACTGAGACCATGCTGAACCTGAACCTGGATATGGTCGCATCGCCCAACGGCGGACGGTTCGTCCACGACGGTGACGGCTCAAGCTTCGGCGACGCCGCTCCGGCCGGCTCGGACGTAATCGAGCGCACCTTCCTGGACTATTTCGCGGAGAACGGATTGGCGACCGCGCCCGCGGAATTTGAAGAGGGCGACTCCGACTACGACGCATTTATGAAAGCCGGCATCCCCACGGGCGGCCTGTTCACCGGAGACGAAGACGAGAAGACGGCCCAACAGGTCGAGGAGTTCGGCGGCACTGAGAACGGCGAGCACGATCCGTGCTATCACAGGGCCTGCGACGACACTTCAAACATCGACCGGCAGTTGCTGCACGACATGGCGGGTGCCCTGGGCTACGTGACGGTTGCCTTCGCGATGCTGCCGCGCGCTGACTCAGAGTGATGGCCGGGGCTGCAGCTAACTACGAGGCGCCACGACAAGTGCCACTGCTGCAGTGAATGAAAGCGGCAGCCCCACCGAACCCGGATCCACAGCGTCCACCACCCAGCCAGGACGGCCGCCCGTTCCCGCCACGTGATCCGGCAGCAGGGGAACGGAACCGGCAACATCCACCAGGGCCGGGTCGACGACGGCCAGCCCCCTGCCGATCGCCTTCAGTACTGCCTCCTTGCGGGTCCACAGGCGTGTCTGGAAACCCGCCCTCAGCGCCGGCTCTACCTTCTGCAGTTCTTCCTGTTCCCGCGCCGAAAGTGCAACCTGTCCAAATCCCTCAAAACCTGCGGCCCCGCCGCTCTCCAGGTCGACGCCGATCCCCAGCAGCCGCCCGTCCGTGGACGCTGCCAGCAGGCACCAGTCTTCCGCCCTGCTCAGGCTGGCCAGGAGGGTCACCTTCCGTGAGCCAGCCTGATACCGCGGCATCCCGTGCACGTGGTCGTCCCTGGTGCACTCCCGGCAGACGTAATCGGCCTGCAGGTCCGTGGGATCCACTCCGGCGATCTCGGCGGCATGGCGCCGCAACGCGATGCGCCCGGCCAGGAACCTCTCCCGCCGCACCTGCGAAGTGAACGTCCCTGCCAGCCGCCGCTCGCCATCGTCCAGGAATTCGGTCTGGCGAAGGTCGACGCTGGACAGCCGGACGGCTGCCAGACGGATCGGCTGCACGGCTGGCTGGGCCGGCCTATTCACACCGGCCCCGGAAGGGTTGCTGATTCTTGACGCGTCATTGGACTCAACAGCCTATACGCCAGCGGCATCCTGCGGGCGTGCAGCCTCCCCGGTACGCAGTAAGCTCGGATCCATGAGTGTAATCCGTCCCGCCACACCCGCCGATGTTCCCATAATCCTGCAGATGATCCACGAGCTGGCCGTATACGAAAAGGAGCCGGACGCGGTCCGGAACACGCCCGAGCTGCTCACCGAGGTCCTCTTCGGGAACAACCCGCGCGTTTACGCCCATATTGCCGAGAACGAGGACGGGCAGGTGCGCGGCTTCGCACTCTGGTTCCTCAACTACTCAACGTGGGAAGGCGTGCACGGGATCTACCTGGAGGACCTCTACGTCACCCCGGAAGCACGGGGCGAGGGCCACGGGAAGGCCTTGCTGCAGCACTTGGCCGCGACCGCCTTCGAACGCGGCTATGCGCGGGTCGAGTGGAGCGTACTGGACTGGAACGAACCGTCCATCAACTTCTACCGGAAGCTGGGAGCGTTCCCGATGGAGGAATGGTCCACGTTCCGGCTGACGGGAGCCGCGCTGGCCGAGTTCGGGAGCCGCACCGAAGTTGGTGTCCATGGCTGAGGCAGCGCTGGACGCCAGCGTGCAGAAGGGCGCCAGCTCGCAGAAGGGCCACAGCTCACAGAGGGCCGCCAGCTCGCAGAAGGACCCTGTCCATACTGTCCGGGCCCGGCACACGTTCCGTGGCATGCGCACGGTGGAGCACTGCTTCAGGGTGCCGCTGGACCATTTTGCGGACCAGGCCGCCGATGCCGCGGCTGAGACCATCACCGTCTTCGCCCGCGAGTACGTTTCCGCCGAGCACACCGAGGCTGAGGCCGCCGAGCTGCCGTGGCTCCTGTACCTGCAGGGTGGTCCGGGAGGCCGCGGCAACCGCTTCGCGTCGCTCGGGGGCTGGAGCAAGGCGGCCGCGAAGGATTTCCGTATCCTGATGCTGGACCAGCGCGGCACCGGCCTCTCCTCCCCCATTGACCGCAACACGCTGCCGCTGCGGGGAGACGCCCCCGCGCAGGCCAGCTACCTCAAGCACTTCCGGGCTGACTCGATCGTTGCCGACGCCGAACTCATCCGCCAGGCCCTCGGCGCGGAGCCATGGACCGTCTACGGGCAAAGCTACGGCGGCTTCTGCGCCCTGACCTACCTGTCATTCGCGCCCACCGGCCTGCGCGAAGTCCTGATCACCGGCGGGCTGGCCCCGTTGAAAGGTTCCCCGGACCGGGTCTACCGGGAGACATTCAGGCGCGTGGCTGCCCGCAACGCGGAGTACTTCGGCTGGTATCCCGAGGACCGCGAGGCCGTGAACCGCATCGTGGACCACCTCCGCAGCACCCCGGAGTACCTCCCGGACGGCTCCCCGCTGACGGTGGAGAGGTTCCAGATGGTGGGATCCTTCCTCGGCGGGAACACGCGGGTGGACAGCCTGCATAACCTGCTGGAGGACGCCTTTGTGGAGACGCCCTGCGGTGCGCGGCTCTCGGATCCGTTCCTGGAGCAGGTGCGCGCACACGTCTCGCGTGCATCAAACCCCCTGTATGCGCTGATGCACGAGTCCATCTACGCCCAAGGCGCGGCCACCGGCTGGGCGGCCTGGCGTGTCCTTGAGGAGTTCCCGGAATTCGGCCCGGACGCTGCCGAGGTACTCCTGACCGGCGAAATGGTCTACCCCTGGTACTTCGACCAGGATCCGGCCCTCCGCCCGCTGGGAGAAGTGGCGGAACTGCTGGCGGCCGAGACCGGCTGGAAGCCGCTGTACGACACGGCGCAGCTGGCCGCCAATATCGTCCCGGCCGCGGCTGCCGTCTACCGCGACGACATCTATGTGGACCACGGGCTCTCCATGGAGACCGCCGCCGCCGTCCGCAAACTGAAGACGTGGGAAACCGGGGAGTTCCACCACGACGGGATCGCCGACGACGGCGAAGCCATTTTCAGCCGCCTCCTCGGCATGGTGCGCTCGGTCCGGTAGCCAGGCAACCAACAGACCCGGCAACGGACAAAGCAACCCCGGCCACGTGGGGCGGCCGGGGTTGCTTTTCTTTGTGCTGTGGGGGCAGAGGACGCCTAGTCGACGTCGCTCATGCTCTTCCGCGCGTCCTCCTCGAGGCGGGCGTCCAGCTTGGCCTTCTGCGCGCCGGTGCTGACGAGGCTGGCGATCACGGCAATGATGATGGTGCCGATGATAACGGCGAGGGACACGAAGGTGGGGATCTCCGGGGCCCATTCAATGTGGTGCCCGCCGTTGATGAACGGCAGTTCGTTGACGTGCATGGCGTGCAGGATCAGCTTCACGCCGATGAAGGCCAGGATGATGGACAGTGCGTGCTTCAGGTAGACGAGGCGGTTCATCAGGCCGCCGAGCAGGAAGTACAGCTGCCGCAGGCCCATCAGGGCGAAGATGTTCGCCGTGAAGACAATGAAGGCGCTTTGCGTCAGGCCGAAGATGGCGGGGATGGAGTCGACGGCGAACAGCAGGTCGGTCATGCCGATGGTGATGAAGACGATGAGCATCGGGGTGAAGACCTTCTTGCCGTCCACCGTGGTGCGCAGCTTGCCGCCGTCGAACTTCTCGGACATCGGGATCACCTTGCGGAGCTTGGCGATGATGGCGTTCTCCGTGTCCTCTTCGTCTTCGCCTTCGTCCTGCGCCTGCTTCCACGCGGTCCAGAGGAGGAACGCACCGAAGATGTAGAAGACCCAGCTGAACTGTTCAATGACGATGGCGCCGAGCATGATGAAGATGCCGCGCAGGATCAGCGCGATGATGATGCCCACCATCAGCACTTCCTGCTGGTACTTACGGGGCACCGAGAAGCGCGCCATGATGATGATGAAAACGAACAGGTTGTCGATGCTAAGGCTGTACTCTGTCACCCAGCCGGCCACGAACTGGCCACCGTACTCGGGTCCCGTAAACGCGAACATGGCACCGGCAAACACCAGGGCCAGCGCCACATAAAAGGCCACCCAGAGGCCGGCTTCCTTCATGGAGGGCTCGTGCGGGCGGCGCACCACCAGAAGCAGGTCCATAAGGAGGATGATGCCGAGGACGACGAATGAGCCGACCTCGAACCAGACGGGAAGTTCCACAAAAACGCCTTTCGCAGGGTACAAAAAACCGGTGTAAGTCTCTCCGGCGAACCTGTGCACTTGGTGCTGATGTGGCTGCCCGCTACGCCCGGCAAGGCATCTGTGCCTTGCGTGTTGACGTCCGTAGCGCTTGGGATACTCCCCTACGTGACCACAACTTTACCCTAGAGCCGCGGCCGGCCGCGCCACGTGACGCGCCGGGCCCCCTGCGGCCACCCCGGCAGCCGTCAGGCGTGCCCGGCCGACTGCATCTGGCGCAGTTCCTTCTTCAGCTCGGCAACCTCGTCACGGATCCGGGCGGCCACTTCGAACTGCAGTTCGGCGGCCGCGCCGTGCATCTGCTCCGTGAGCTGTTCGATCAGGCCCACCAGGTCCTCGGCGGGCGCCGCAGCGAGACCGTCGGCGCGTACGATGGCCGCACCCTTCTTGGCCCCCTTGCCGGACTTCGCGCCGGGCTTGGCCGCCGAGGTTATGCCGCGCTTGCCCTTGCCGTAGTCGAAGCTGCCCAACAGCGCATCGGTGTCTGCGTCCTCCCGGGCCAGCTGGTCCGTGATGTCGGCGATCTTCTTGCGCAGCGGCTGCGGGTCCACGCCGTTTTCGGTGTTGAAGGCCACCTGGATGGCGCGGCGGCGGTTGGTTTCCTCGATGGCCTGCGCCATGGAGTCAGTGATCTTGTCCGCGTACATGTGCACCTGCCCGGAGACGTTCCTGGCAGCACGGCCGATGGTCTGGATCAGCGACGTGGAGGAGCGCAGGAAGCCTTCCTTGTCGGCATCGAGGATGCTCACCAGCGACACCTCGGGCAGGTCTAGGCCCTCGCGGAGGAGGTTGATGCCCACCAGCACGTCGAAGGTGCCCAGCCGGAGTTCGCGGAGCAGTTCCACGCGCCGCAGGGTGTCCACGTCCGAGTGCAGGTACTCCACCTTGACGCCGTGACCTACGAGGTAATCCGTGAGGTCCTCGGCCATGCGCTTGGTCAGGGTGGTCACCAGGACGCGCTCGTCCCTTTCCACCCGCGTCCGGATCTCGCCCAGGAGGTCGTCGATCTGGCCCTTCGTGGGTTTGACGATGACCTCGGGATCGACGAGGCCGGTGGGGCGGATGATCTGCTGGACGTAGCCGTCCGCCTTGCCGAGCTCGTACTTGCCCGGCGTTGCCGAGAGGTACACGGTCTGGCCGACGCGCTCCAGGAACTCGTCCCATTTGAGCGGCCGGTTGTCCATGGCGGAGGGCAGGCGGAAGCCGTGGTCCACCAGCGTGCGCTTGCGCGACATGTCGCCCTCGTACATCGCCCCGATCTGGGGCACGGTGACGTGGGATTCGTCGATGACCAGCAGGAAGTCGTCCGGGAAGTAGTCAAGGAGGCAGTGCGGCGCGCTGCCCCCGGCGCGCCCGTCGATGTGCCGGGAGTAGTTCTCGATGCCGTTGCAGAAGCCCATCTGCTGCATCATTTCGAGGTCGTACGTGGTCCGCATCTTCAGCCGCTGGGCCTCCACGAGCTTGTTCTGCCCCTCGAGGACGCTGAGCCGTTCAGCGAGCTCGTCCTCGATGGCGGTGATGGCCCGGGACATGCGCTCCGGCCCGGCAACGTAGTGCGACGCCGGGAACACGTACATCTCGGTTTCCTCGCGGAGGACGTCCCCGGTGACCGGGTGCAGCGTGTAGATATTTTCGACCTCGTCGCCAAAGAACTCGATCCGGAGGGCAAGTTCCTCGTACATGGGGATGATCTCCACGGTGTCGCCGCGGACCCGGAACGTTCCGCGGTGGAAGTCCATGTCGTTGCGGACGTACTGCATGGCGACGAACCTCCGCAGGAGATCGTCGCGGTTCATCTGCTGGCCCTGGCGCAGGGTGACCATGCCGGCGATGTACTCCTCGGGCGTGCCCAGGCCGTAGATGCAGGAGACGGTGGCCACCACGATCACGTCGCGCCTGGTCAGGAGGGCGTTGGTGGCGGAGTGCCGGAGGCGTTCCACTTCCTCGTTGATCGAGGAGTCCTTCTCGATGAAGGTGTCCGTCTGCGGGACGTACGCTTCGGGCTGGTAGTAGTCGTAGTAGGAGACGAAGTATTCCACCGCGTTGTTGGGCAGCAGCTCGCGGAACTCGTTGGCCAGCTGCGCGGCGAGGGTCTTGTTCTGGACCATCACCAGCGTGGGCCGCTGCACCTGTTCCACCAGCCAGGCCGTGGTGGCGCTCTTGCCGGTGCCGGTGGCGCCGAGCAGGACCACGTCCTTTTCTCCGTTTTTGATGCGTTCGGTGAGTTCGGCGATGGCCGTCGGCTGGTCACCGGCCGGCTTGAATTCGCTGATGACCTCGAACGGGGCAACGACGCGGTTGATCTCCTGCGCAAGACTCATGCATCTAATCTACCGCCGGGCACTGACAGGAACGCCTGATTCAGCTTTGGGCTGTACGGGCAACACCGGTGGAAACGTACGACGGCGGCTGCCAGCCGCTGCTTTCGGCCCACCGCTGCGCTCCGGGAGCGGCCACCTCGCGGAACCAGTCCTCTTTACCTTCCGCGTAGCCGGCGGTGGTGGCGTCGGAGGCATGCAGCGCGGCCACGCGGCGTTTCTCGGCGCCATACTCCCTGCGGGCGGCAGGGTCGGCGCGCAGCCAGTCGCGGAAGCACAGGGCAAACCACCAGCCCGGCGAGCCTGCCACCCGGACATGGAGGTTCACCGGACGTGCAGGATCGGCGTTGCCGTGCAGGCGCTTGGACCAGGCGGCGGGGTCGGGACGTCCGGGCAGCGGGCTGTCCATGAGGATGCCCGGCCAGCGGGGAAACCCCGCGGCACCAAGCAGGGGCGCAATGCGGTCTGCCGTGGCAAGATCAGCCACTGAGAGCTGCAGGTCGATGACGTCCTTGGCTTCGAGGCCGGGAACCGCCGTTGACCCGATGTGGTCCACGGCCAGGACGTCCTCCGGTGCGGCGGCCTTCAGCCGCTCAGCCAGGTTGGAAGCCTGGCGCGGCCAGTCGGAGTCAGGGGCGGCCAGGACGGCGGCACCGCTGCGGGCCGCCACCGTGCCCTGGCTAATGTTCCGCGCGAATGGCAGCAGCCGTTCGTTCCACAGCCGGTCCACCGAGGCCAGCAGCTCCGCGCGGGTGCCCGAGTTGGTAAGAACCGCGTCCGCTGCGGCGAGCCGGTCCTGCCGCGATGCCTGGGCTGCGATCCGCGAACGGGCATCCGCTTCGGTCATGCCGCGGTGCTCGGTCATGCGCCGCAGCCGGACATCCTCCGGAGCGTCCACCACCAGCACAAGGTGGAAGTTCTTCTGCTGTCCGGTTTCCACCAGGAGGGGGATGTCCTGCACCACCACCGTGTCGGCCGGGGCAGCCGCAATCACCGCCGCGGCGCGTTCGCGCACCAGCGGATGGATGATGCCATTGAGCTCCGCGCGCCGTTCCGGCTCCTGGAACACGATCGCCCCGAGGCGCGGCCGGTCGAGCCGCCCCGCAGCATCCAGAATCTCCGGGCCGAATGCGGCCACGACGGCGGCAAGGCCGGGAGTGCCTGGTTCCACGACTTCACGGGCGATCGCGTCGGCGTCGACGAGCACGGCCCCCAGCTCCTCCAGGCGTGTTGCCACCAGTGACTTCCCCGAGGCGATCCCGCCCGTCAACCCAATCTTCAGCACCCCCCAAGACTAATCCCCGCTGCCTCCCCAATCTCGCAAGCTCGATTGGGGCCCCTCGGCAGCGTGGGCCCATCCACCGCCCCCTAACCTCGCTCCGCTCGGCCAGGGAACCCGGCCGGCGTGGGCCCATCCGCCGCATCCCCACTCCGGCAAGCTCGATTGGGGCCCCTCGGCAGCGTGGGCCCATCCACCGCCCGTAACCTCGCTCCGCTCGGCCAGGGAACCCGGCCGGCGTGGGCCCATGTCCTAGACTTGGGCGGTGCAACAGCAAGAGAGCAGGTCATCCGCGTACACCACGCTGGCTGCCGGTGACGGCTTCCGTCACGAGATCGAGATTAAGCGGTCCCGGTTCATCGCCGTGCTGCGGCGGGCGGACAGCGAAGAGGATGCCCGTGCCCTGGTGTCCGAGCTCCGACGCGAGTTTCACGACGCCCGGCACCACTGCTCTGCGTTCGTGCTCGGGCCGGACCGGGACGTCCAGCGTTCCAGCGACGACGGCGAACCCTCTGGCACCGCCGGAATCCCGATGCTGGAGGCCCTCCTGCGGAGGGAGACCGCGCCCGGGGTGACAGACCTCAGCGACGTAAGTGCCGTCGTCGTACGTTATTTCGGCGGGATCCTGCTCGGTGCCGGCGGGCTGGTGCGCGCCTACTCCGATTCTGTCTCGACGGCTCTGGAACTGGCTCCGCTGGTGCAGCGCCGGCGGCTGCGCATCTGCGCCGTGCGAGTACCGCACGCCGCGGCCGGGCGCCTGGAAAATGACCTGCGCAGCGCAGGCTATGCGATGGCCGGGACCGGCTACGAGGCCCAGTCCACGGTCCTGCGGCTCGCCCTGCCGGATGCGCCGGATGACCTGGCTGCGGCAGCCGACCGGCTGGCCGCAATGACCGCCGGAAGCGCCGCCCTCCATCCCGAGGGCACGGAGTGGATCGACATCGCCCGCTGACCGGCAAGGTGGCAGGCCGAAGAAAATCATCAGCTTGCTTATGAGTTTCCGCTTTTCTAGGGTGGACCTGTAAGGCATCACAGGAAAAGGAGGACTCATGTCAGAGCACAACATCAACGGCAAGAGGGTCGCATTTCTGCTGACGGACGGCGTGGAGCAGGTGGAACTGACCAGCCCCTGGGACGCCGTCAAGAACGCCGGCGGTGAACCCGTCCTGGTGGCCCCGAAGAGCGGCAAGCTGCAAGGCTTTAAGGGCGTTGAGAAGGGCGACACCTTCGACGTGGACCTGGTCCTGAAGGACGCCAACGCCTCGGACTTCCATGCCCTGGTGATTCCGGGCGGCGTGGTGAACGCCGACCACCTTCGAGTCGACAAGGATGCGCAGGCGTTTGCGCGGAGCTTCTTCGAACAGCACAAGCCGGTGGCCGCCATCTGCCATGGCCCGTGGCTGCTCATTGACGCGGACGTCGTCAAGGGCCGGAACCTCACGTCGTACCACACGCTGGCCACGGACCTGCGGAACGCCGGCGCCAACTGGAGCGACCAGGAAGTGGTGGTGGACCAGGGCTTCGTGACCAGCCGGAAGCCCGACGACCTCCCCGCGTTTAACGACAAGGTGCTGGAGGAAATCGCCGAGGGCGAGCACGCCGGGCAGACTGCCTGACGCTACCCATCGCCAGCCGGCACCGCAGATTGCCGGATACCAAAAAGGTGGCCGCCCCCTTTCGGGGACGGCCACCTTTTTACTGGCGTTCAGCCCTGCCGGTGTTCAGCCGGCGCGGACCAAAAGCACCTGGCAATTAGTTGCCGGTCAGCTTCTCGCGCAGGGCGGCAAGAGCCTCGTCCGAAGCAAGCGTGCCTGCACCGGAGTCGGTGGCAGCCGGCTCGGAGGAGTAGCTGGTGGCGCCGGAGTCGCTGTCGCCGGACGTTGCAGCTGCAGCGTCGTCGGCAGCGTGCTGGGCAACCTGCTTCTTGTGTGCTTCCCAGCGGGTCTGGGCGTCAGCGTACTGCTGCTCCCAGGCGGCGCGCTGTGCCTCGTAGCCCTCGAGCCATTCGTTGGACTCGGGGTCGAAGCCCTCGGGGTACTTGTAGTTGCCCTCTTCGTCGTACTCAGCGGCCATGCCGTACAGAGCGGGATCGAATTCGGTGCTGTCGGCGTCAACGCCCTCGTTAGCCTGCTTGAGGGAGAGGGAGATGCGGCGGCGCTCGAGGTCGATGTCGATGACCTTGACGAACAGTTCGTCGCCAACAGAGACAACCTGCTCAGCCAGCTCAACGTGGCGGACGGCCAGTTCGGAGATGTGAACGAGGCCTTCGATGCCGTCTTCGACGCGGACGAACGCACCGAACGGAACGAGCTTGGTGACCTTACCCGGAACAACCTGGCCGAGGGCGTGGGTGCGGGCGAAGGTCTGCCACGGGTCCTCCTGCGTAGCCTTGAGGGACAGGGAGACACGCTCGCGGTCCAGATCCACTTCGAGGACCTCGACGGTGACTTCCTGACCAACCTCGACAACCTCGGACGGGTGGTCGATGTGCTTCCAGGACAGCTCGGAAACGTGAACCAGGCCGTCTACGCCGCCCAGGTCCACGAAGGCACCGAAGTTGACGATGGAGGAAACGACGCCGGGACGGACCTGGCCCTTTTCCAGCTTGTTGAGGAAGGTGGAGCGGACCTCGGACTGGGTCTGCTCGAGCCAGGCACGGCGGGACAGCACAACGTTGTTGCGGTTCTTGTCCAGTTCGATGATCTTGGCTTCGATCTGCTGACCGATGTACGGAGCCAGGTCGCGCACGCGGCGCATCTCGACGAGGGATGCGGGCAGGAAGCCGCGCAGACCGATGTCGAGGATAAGACCACCCTTGACAACCTCGATGACGGTACCGGTAACAACACCGTCTTCTTCCTTGACCTTCTCGATGTCGCCCCAGGCGCGCTCGTACTGAGCACGCTTCTTGGAGAGGATCAGGCGGCCTTCTTTGTCTTCCTTGGTGAGCACCAGGGCCTCGACCTGATCGCCGACGGAGACAACTTCTCCGGGATCAACGTCGTGCTTGATGGAAAGCTCGCGGGAGGGGATGACACCTTCGGTCTTGTAACCGATGTCGAGCAGAACTTCGTCGCGGTCGACCTTGACGACGGTACCTTCGACGAGGTCCCCGTCGTTGAAGTACTTGATGGTGGCGTCGACTGCTGCGAGGAAGTCCTCAGCGGTACCGATGTCGTTAATGGCGACCTGCGGGGTACCGGGCTTCTCGGTGGAGGTGATGGTCATGTAGTAGGGGCTCCGTTGTGGATAGTTAGTCGGTCAGGCAAACCGCCGCGCCCGCGTTATGGAACGCAGGCGCAGTGCGGGCACTCCGCAAGGAAGTGCCTGGTCATCCTGATTTTGTGGATTGAAGAAAATGCGGGCACGTAGTATCCGCCCGTTTATTCTAGCGGTCAGCGCCAACCAGGGTCAAAGCGCTAGAAATGCGTCAGGCAGTGCGGCGGGCGTTCGACGGCGAACATCCGGCGCGCCGTCAGCGCGGCCCCGGGAGTGTGCTCGGTGATCCGGCCGGCCGCTGCCAGCGTGACGGGGCAGACGGCGCCCAGGTAGATGGATCCGAGTTCGGCAACGTCCAGCGACAGGTCAGGCATGGTGCCCGGCGGCGCCTCCGTGACCCGGGCATCTCCCCCCCTGACGTTCAGGACGTACGTGCCGCCCGCGAACTCCAGGCTGTCAGCCACGTCCAGCACCAGAGTGCCGTCGGCGGAGAAACGCCGCGCGGCCAGGGCCCGGCCGGTGTCCAGGATCCGCAGCCAGAGCATGTCCCGCTGGTCTGCCGACTCAATGCACCGGGGATCCTCGAGCGCCCACGCCAGGGGGTCATCCACCGGAGCCGACTCCCAGCTCACGCGCTCGGAGAGGTCGATGGCACCCAGGAACTGCCACAGCTCCAGGTATGCCGGGCCCGTGGCCGCCACGAGATCGACGAGTTCGATGGTGTACGGCCTGGCGTCCCAGCCGGCGAACTTGTAGGAGGCGTACCCGTCCACCCGGCCGGATGCGTCGTAGTGCAGGGCGCACCTGATGGCTTCATCCTCCTTACCGTCACGGCTGAAGGCCCCTGACACGGTGTGCCGGTAGGCCTCCTGCCGCACGATGGATCCCGGGGTAAGCCGGTGGACCTGGTCGAAGATGCCGGGCGCCAGGTCAAGGAGCCCCTTGCGGTCGGCCATTTCCACGGTGCCGGTGGGCGCGTGGCGGATCCTGAACCTCGGCCCGGTGTCCACCTTGATGCTCCGCTCGAACGTGGCAACACCGAAGCCGAAGCGCCCGTAGATGGAACCTTCAGAGGCGTTGAGGGCGGCCAGCGCGAGGCCGGCGGCCTTGGCGGCGCCCAGGTCTTCGGTCATCATCCGGCGAAGGAGCCCCTGCCGCCGGTGCGTTCCGCGGACCGTCACCGAGGTGACGAGCTGCGCTTCCAGCTGCCGCCCGTACCCGATGTTCAGGTCCTTGCGGAGCGTGGCGAAGGTGGCCACCGGCACGTCCGGCCCCAGGGAGTGGGGAGCCACCGGTGCCGCCTGGTAGACCCCGGTAAGTTCCCTGTTGTCTGTCCGGTACATGGCCAGGACCTTGTCCACGAACGTGTCGTTCCGGTTGCTGTCGTGGAAGCCGAAGCCCACCGCCTTGACCCAGGTGCGGGCCAGGTCGGTGTCGGGGGAACCGTTGGCAGCCGTGCGGAAGCGCCTGGTCTCGTACCGGTCGGGCATCAGTGGCCTGCGTCGTACCAGCTGGTGCCGACGCCGATCTGGACTTCCAGCGGAACGCTGAGTTCCGCGGCGGCAGCCATCTGTTCCGTGACGAGCTTCTCGACGGCCTCCCGCTCGCCCTTGGCCACTTCCAGGACCAGTTCGTCGTGGACCTGCAGCAGCATGCGTGACTTGAGCCCCTGCGCGGCCAGCTCGGAATGCACGCCCAGCATGGCCCGCTTGATGATGTCGGCCGCCGATCCCTGGATGGGCGAGTTCAGGGCGATGCGTTCGGCGTTTTCCCGCAGCTGCCGGTTGGTGCTGGTGAGGTCCGGCAGGTAGCGGCGCCGGCCTTCGATCGTGGCGGTGTAGCCGTCAACGCGGGCCTGGTCCACCACGCCACGGAGGTAGTCGCGCACGGCACCGAAGCGGTCGAAGTAGTTCTTCATCAGCGTCCTGGCCTCATCGACCGAAATTTCCAGCTGCTTGGACAGCCCGAAGGACGTGAGCCCGTAGGCGAGGCCGTAGGACATGGCCTTGACCTTGGAGCGCATGGCGCTGGTCACCTCAGCCGGCGGCACATGGAAGATGGACGAACCCACGAAGCGGTGCAGGTCCTCGCCCTGCCGGTAGGCCTCGATCAGGCCGGCGTCGCCGGACAGGTGGGCCATAATGCGCATTTCGATCTGTGAGTAGTCGGCGGACAGCAGGCACTCGTAGCCGTCGCTGACCACGAAGATGCCACGGACCCGGCGGCCTTCCTCGCTGCGGATGGGGATGTTCTGCAGGTTGGGGTTGTTCGACGAGATGCGTCCTGTCGCCGCCACGTTCTGCGCATATGTGGTGTGGATGCGCCCGTCCTCGGCCACGGACTTCTTAAGCGTTTCCACCATCTGCCGCAGCTTGGCCGATTCGCGGTGCGCCATGAGCTGGACCAGGAATTCATGCCCGGTCTTCTCCAGCAGGTTCTTCAGGGAGGCCGCGTCCGTGGTGTAACCGGACTTGATCTTCTTGGTCTTGGGCAGCTGGAGTTCCTCGAACAGGACGGTCTGCAGCTGCTTGGGCGAGCCCAGGTTCACCTCGTGGCCGATCGCGGCAAACGCGCGTTCCTGGGCGTCGTCGATCACCCGGGCGAGGTCCGCGAGCTGCTCGTCCATCAGCTCCATGGAGACGGCGATGCCGGCCTGTTCCATGTCGGCCAGGACGCGGCTTACGGGCAGTTCCAGCGTGGCCAGCAGCTCCTCGGCCTTGCGTTCCTGCAGTTCCGCTTCGAAGAACCGGCTCAGTTTATGGACGACGGCGGCCACCTGCACCAGGGCGCCGGACGCCGCGGCAGCGTCGTCGTCGAACTCCAGCTCCAGCTGGCCCGCCTTCGCGGCCTCCGCGGAGACATGGATGTTCAGGTGGTGCTGGGCCAGCTCCCCGAGTTCGTAGGTGCGGCGGTCAGGCTCAATGAGGTACGCGGAAATGGAGGTGTCGTCCACGACCCCTTCCAGGCCGAGGCCGCGGTTGGCCAGGGCCTTCAGGGCCGCTTTGTAGCCGTGCACGACCTTCGGGGACTCCCCGTCCCGGAGCCACTGCGCCAGCACGTTCTCGGCGTCGGCGTCCAGCCCCGTGAGGTTCACGTAGGCGGCAGCGTCGTCGCGGACGATGGCGACGGCTTCAGCATCTTCGCCGATCCGGCCGGCCAGCACGTCCACGGCGAGGGCCGACCGCTGCCCGGCACCTGCCTCGAGGAAGGCCCGCAGCGCGTCCGCATCCTGCAGCGTTGCGAAGTCCCGGCTTTCCAGGGTCTCGCGTTCGGCTTCGGGGACCTCACCGGCATACAGCTCGAAGAGCCGGGTGCGGATGGTCTTGAATTCGAGCTCATCGAAGAGCTCCTCGAGCGCCTGCTGGTCCGGCCGCGGATCGGCCAGCTGGTCGAGGGTCACCGGGAGGTCGAGGTCGGTGTGGAGCTGGTTCAGCTTGCGGTTGCGCTTGACGGCGTCCACGTTGGCGCGGAGCGCGTCGCCCACCTTCCCGCCGATGGCGTCGAGGTGTTCCAGCACGCCCTCGAGGCCGCCGTAGAGATTGATCCACTTGGCTGCCGTCTTGGGCCCGACGCCGGGAACGCCCGGCAGGTTGTCCGCAGTTTCACCCACCAGGGCGGCGAGGTCCGAGTACCGGGAGGGGCTGACGAAGTACTTTTCCTCGACGGCGGCGGCGTCCATGCGCGGGATGTCGCTGACGCCCTTCCGCGGGTACAGCACGAAAACGTTGTCGGTGATGAGCTGGAAGGCGTCGCGGTCGCCCGAGACGAGCAGGACCTCGTAGCCGGCCTTTTCACCCATGGCCGCGAGGGTGGCCAGGATGTCGTCCGCCTCGTAGCCGGGCATCTTGATGGTCTTGATGCCCCAGGCGCCCATGACTTTGTCGATGAGGTCGATCTGGCCGCTCATTTCCCGGGGCGTTTCGTTGCGGCCGCCCTTGTACTCGCTGTATTCGGCTTTGCGGTGAGTGGTGTCATCCGAGACGTCGAAAGCGACCGCGACGTGGGTGGGCTTCTGTTCCTTGATCAGGTTGATGAGCATGGAGGCGAAGCCGTGGATCGCGTTGGTGTGCTGGCCCCGGGCGGTGGAGAACTTGTCCGCCGGGAGTGCGAAGAAGGCCCGGAAGGCCATGGAGTGCCCGTCCAGCACCAGAAGCCGGGGCTGCTCCGTCAGGGGAATGACGGGGGCATCGGTGGCCGACACCGAAGTGACGGCAGGATCGGTCACTGTGGTGTCCTGAAGGGTCTGGGTTGCGGACGGGATTGGGGCCGGTTTGGTTGTTTCACTCACAGGTGCCAGCCTAGTTGCCATGATGGACAATTTCACGCCCGGCCCGGCCGGTGAGGCCAGCCCCACACAGGCTGTTGAAGCACAGTTCAGGGAAGAATTGTTTGCCGCGGGCGTTCCCGAGCACCTCCACGACTGGCTTGCCGGGTACGGCATCGGTGCCCTGGTGGTGAAGATGGGAATCCGGTTCCTGGAGATGAGCCCGGAGCGGTGCGTGGCCACGATGCCGGTGGAGGGGAACACCCAGGTGGCGGGGATCCTGCACGGCGGGGCGCATGTGGTGCTGGCCGAAACGCTGGGATCGTTTGCCGCCGGGATGCATGCCGGCCCGGACCGCCAGGCGCTGGGCATCGAGGTCGGCGCCACGCACCACCGGGCCGTTGCCGCCGGCACGGTGACCGGAACCTGCACGGCCATCCACCTGGGCCGAACGCTGACCACTCACGAGATCGTGATGACCGACGAACAGGGACGGCGGCTGTCCACGGCGCGCATCACCAACCTCATCCGGGACATCGGCCGCTAGCGGCCGTCCGCGGGAAACCTAACGGCCGCCGCCCTGAACCCTAACGGCGGGGCCAGCGGTAGCGCAGCTCCACGATCCCCCGCCCCTGGGTACGTGCCTCCTGCAACTCGAGCGGCGGCGTCGGACCTTCTTCAAGGGGAAGCAGCCGCTTTCCGCCGCCAAGCACCACGGGGATGACGGAGACGATCAGCTCGTCGAGCAGGCCGGCAGCGGCGAACTCGGCGGCCAGCTCTCCGCCGCCCACCACCCAGATGTTCCTGCCGGCGGCGTCACGCCAGAGGTCGTCGATGAATTCGGTCACCTCGCCGCGCACAAAAGCGACGTCTGCCCCCGGCGGGGCGCTGAACTCGTGGTGGGTGAAGACCCAGCAGGGCGTCCCGGGGTAGGGCCAGTTTCCTGGCTCGTGGTCCATCAGCCACTGGTAGGTGGTCCCGCCCATGACGATGCAGCCGATGCCGGAGATGAAGGCGTCGTAGCTTTCCTTGCCGCCTTCGAAACCGTCGAACTGCAGCAGCCAGGCAAGGTCGTCGTCCGCGGTGGCGATGAAGCCGTCGAGGGAGGATGCAACGTAATACTGGACACTCGGCATGCGCCCAGCCTAGCCACTCCCGTTCCCTCTTCCCAGAGGGGAAGGCTAGCCGCTGAAGTACGGAATGATCAGGTAGAGACCGAACAGCACGGCGACGCCGCAGAGCCCGAAACAGGCATAGGAGAGGTACTTCAGCCACGCCGGCGCGGCGGGCTGGCGGTCACCGGCAATGGCAGTCAACCGGACGCCCAGGGAATAGAGGACCACGACGGTCACGGCGGCAACCAGCGTGGCGCCGCCTACGGTGAGGAGTTCCAGCCACTTCATCGCTGCGTGCCCTTCGGGTTGTTGTTCTTTGCGCGCTCGGCGGCGCGTGCCCTGGCGAGGGCCTTCTTCTTGGCGAAGCGGACAGCCTGCCCGGCCTCTTCGACTTCCACGGCGTTGTGGTGGCCCACCTGGGACTTGCGGGACACCAGGAACATGTACAGCACTGCCCCGGTTCCGGCCACGGCCGCGATGACCACGCCGACGGTGCCGGTCTTGACCAGCAGTGCCGTCAGGGCGCCAACGATGCCCGCCGCCGGGAGGGTGAAGAGCCAGCCGACGATGATGCGGCCCACCATGGCCCAGCGGACGCTGGTGCCCCGGCGGCCCATTCCCGAACCGATGACGGAACCGGAGGCCACCTGCGTGGTGGAAAGGGCGAAGCCCAGGTGCGAGGAGGCCAGGATGGCGGAGGCGGTGCTCGACTCGGCCGCGAAGCCCTGCGCGGGCTTGACCTCGGTAAGGCCGGCGCCCATGGTCCTGATGATGCGCCAGCCGCCGGCGTAGGTGCCGATCGCGATGGCGAACGCGCAGGCCGCGATGACCCAGAACACCGGGCCTGATCCTGGCTCCTGCGTTCCGGCGGCGATCAGCACCAGGGTGATGATGCCCATGGTCTTCTGGGCGTCGTTGGTGCCGTGCGCCAGCGCCACGAGGCTGGAGGTGAAGATCTGGCCGGTCCGGAAGCCGCCGCGTTTCTGCGTCAGCTTGCTGCCCGTCTCCGGATCGTGCCGGGCGGTGAGGGCGTAGGCGATGCGGGTGCAGACGTAGGCAACGATGCCGGCAATGAGGGGCGCGAAGATGGCCGGCAGGATGACCTTCTGCAGCAGCGTCTCAAGGTTGATGGTGTGGAACCCGATGCCCGCGATCGCCGCTCCGATGAGTCCGCCGAAGAGTGCATGCGACGAACTGGACGGCAGGCCCTTGAGCCAGGTGATCATGTTCCACAGGATGGCGCCCATGAGGCCGGCGAAAATAATGTCCGGGGTGATTTGTACCCCGCCGTCCCCCTCGCGGATGATGCCGCCCGAGACCGTCTTGGCCACTTCCGTGGACAGGAATGCGCCTATCAGGTTCAGGACTGCCGCGAGTGCAACCGCAGTCTTGGGCTTGATGGCACCGGTGGCAATGGGCGTGGCCATCGCATTCGCGGTGTCATGGAAACCGTTCGTGAAGTCGAAAAATAATGCCAGCGCAATGACCAGCGCCACCATGAAGGTGATGTCCACCTGTTGCCCAATCTGCAGAGTCTACGTTCAGCAGTTCCACTTCCCCTGCCCGCACTGCACAGCATAGTTCACCCAGTGTTAAAGAAGAGTTCAGCGGGCGGGAGTTGCAAAGCTGCGGAGCGGGCTTGAAACCCTATAGATCGTACGCGCCCTGCAGGTGAGGTCAAACCTGCGGACCGAGGCGGCGGTCACACCTGCCGTTCCGCGTGTCCGGCGAATGCGCGGATGGTCTCCATCTCGCCCGGCGACACTCCGGTCCGGGGGTCCGGCGAGACCAGCAGGGCACGGCGGCCAAGAATCCGTGCCCAGGCCTGCGCCCGTCCCTCGAAGGCCAGCTGGTCGTCCACCCAGATGATGCGCTCCGGCGTGTTGCTGCCCACATCCGCCTGGATGGCCTCCAGCTTCCACCAGTCGGCGCCGCCTCCTGCCCCCTCGGCGGTCAGCACGGACCACGACCCGCCCTCCAGTCCCGTGACCGGGCAGAGGACCGCGGGAGCCAGCTCCTCCCAGCTGGTGAGCCAGACGCAGCGGAGCCCGGGCTGCAGCGAGAGCCGGTTGAGCGCCGTCACCAGCTCCGCCGCGTAGGCCACTTCCAGCATCCCGGCATAGGCGTAGTGCCACGGCGAGCCCCACGGGCTGGTGCCCGTGGGGCCAAACGGGCATACCACCCCGTCGACGTCGAGGTACAGGGTGACTGTATGTTCCACAGCGTTCCTCCAGCGTCAACGCTACGGACAGCGTGCCTGAGGGGGCAAGGGATCCCGCTAGGCAGGGACCCCCACCCGGGCCGGGGGCAGCGACGCGGAAGGAACGCCGTCGCCGTCCTGGCCGTACAGCCAGTCGTTGTACTGGTAGTCGCCGTCCTTCCGGCTCCTGAAGAGCAGGTTCCGCAGGGTGCGGGCCAGCCCCGAGACGTGCCAGGATTCGCCCCAGACGCGCGCTGTCCGCTGCACGCGGGCAGTGCGCGCGGCGCGTGCGGAGTTGAAGTTCCTGATGGCGGCGTCCCAGGCGGCGGGATCGGCGCCCTCCTCCGTGAAGACGGTCCCGAGGCTGGCCTCCTGCAGCACCGCAGCGTCCTCGAGTGCCTGGCAGGCGCCCTGCGCGAGGTACTGGAGCATCGGGTGCGCGGCGTCGCCCATCAGGACCATCCTGCCGGCCACCCAGTTTTCGATGGGGTCGCGGTCGTACATGGGCCAGCGGATGCCCGTGGCGAGGTTTTTCAGGGCCTCCCTGACGGCGGGCACACAATCCCTGCACGCTGCCTCGAGCTCGTCCACTCCCCCGTACTGCTCCTCGCCGCGCTCGAAGGAGGCGGACTTGAAGACTGCAACGGTGTTGAGCAGCTCCCCCTTCCGCAGCGGGTACTGCACGAGGTGGCAGTCCGGGCCCAGGTAGACAATCACGTCCTCGAGGTCACCCTGGGGCGTGGCCGCCGTGATGGGAACAGTTCCGCGGTAGGCAACGTACGACGACGACACCGGGCCGTCCTGCGCCACCTCGCTCCGGAGGACCGACTTGAGTCCGTCAGCTCCGAGGACGACATCGGCCTCGTAGGTGGACCCGTCCGATGCCCGCGCGGTTGCCCGGCCGTCCACGGTCCTGACAGCCTCGACCGTGACGTCGTTGACAAGCCGGACGCCGGCATCCCGGCAGGCGTCGAGCAGGATGCGGTGCAGGTCGCTGCGGTGAATGACCACATAGGGGGCGCCGTACCGTTCCTCGAAGCTGCCGCCCAGGGACTGCCGGGTGAGCTCCTCGCCCGTCACGGCGTCCCGGAAGACAAGGTGCCTGGGCCGGACTCCGATCTCAAGCGCCTTCTCGAGCAGGCCCCAGCGCTTGAGCACGCGGGAGGCATTGGGTGCCATCTGCAGCCCAGCCCCAACTTCGCCGAACTCCGGCGCCCGCTCCAGCAGCGTGACCTCGGCACCGTTCTCGCGGAGGGCAAGGGCGCCGGCCAGGCCGGCCATGCCGCCGCCGATCACCAGGACATCGGTGGACGGTTTCGGGTTAGACATTATTAACTCCTACAGGGGTTGTAGTTGTGCGGATGGTTTTTGCGCCGACGGCCAGGAGCAGGAGGGCTGCAGCCGCGGCGGCCCCGGCGAATGCCAGGAAGTTGGAGTTGACGCCCAGCCCGGCTGCCAGCAGCAGGCCGCCGGCCTGGGGTGCGGCCACCGCGCCGATCCGGCCCACGCCGAGGGCCCAGCCAAGGGCGGTCCCCCGCAGGTGGGCAGGGTAGTGGCTGGCGACGGCGGCGATCACCAGGCACTGCGTCCCGTGCGTTCCGACGCCGGCCAGCACCAGCATCAGGTACACCACGGTGACCGGGGGTCCGGTTACGAGCACCAGGAGCGCGAGGGCGGCGACGGTGGCCGCGGCAACCGCCGTCGGGACAGGGCCGAAGCGGGTCCCGGCCCAGGCCGTGGCCACGGACCCGACGACGGCCCCAAGATTCAGTGCCAGTGCGAACGTCAGCGCCGAACCGAGGTTGTAGCCGGCCAGCTGCATCAGGTTGGGCAGCCAGGTGCCCAGCCCGTACCAGGCAAAGAGGGTCACGAGGGTGGCCACCGCATAAAGCACGCTCACGCCCAGGTAGGGTGCCCGGAGCAGCGAACCGAAACCTGCGCGCCCGCTTTCCGGCGCTGTGGGTCCGGTGCGTGTACCGGCGGCCGGCGGCAGGGTCTCCGGCAGGTAGCGCAGCCCCAGCGGAATCACCACTGCCAACGCCAGCACCGCGACGAGGAACATGACGGGCCAGCCGAAGGCCGGGATCAGCGGTATGCCAACCAGTGCGGCCAGTGATCCGCCAATCGGCACGCCGGACATCATCAGGGTGGCGATGGTGGACCGCCACTTGGCGGGCACGAGTTCGGCCACGAGGGCGTTGGCCGAGGGCACCAGCCCACCGAGGCCGATGCCGGCCAGCAGCCGCAGGGCACCGAAGACGTAGGCATTCGGGGCAAAGGCGCACAGGATGGTGAAGACCGAAAACAGCACGGAGCAGCCGAGGATGGTCCGGCGGCGGCCCCAGGTGTCGGCCATCCGGCCCGCGAAGACGGCGCCGATCATCATGCCGGCGAAGGCCATGGATCCGACCGTTCCGGCGGTGGCCTTCGTCAGGCCCCAGCCGGTCTCGCTGATAAGGGCGGACTGGACGGTCCCGTAGACGATGAGGTCGTAGCCGTCGAAGACCACCAGCAGCCAGCAGACGAGCACGGCCATGGCGGACTTCCTGGAAAACTTGGGCGGCGGTGGCACGGACGCTGCTCCGGGCGTGGACCGCTCCGGCGCTGCAGCGGAAGGTGTGTGATTCATGCCACCAACTTTCACTGGCGACGCGTCTGCCTTCCAATAGAATTCTGTCATGCAGAACTTGCCGCTCCGGAAGAAGCCCACGTACTCCATCGAGGCGGTGGACAATGCGCTGCAGCTGCTGCAGCTGTTGCGGGACGGCGGCAGCCTGCGGCTCAAGGACGCGGCGGACGAGCTGGGGGTCGCCCCGTCCACCGCCCACCGGCTGCTGGCCATGCTGGTGTATCGGGGCTTCGCGGTGCAGGACGAAACCCGCCGCTACGTTCCGGGGCCGGCGATGGGGGCGGGTCCGGCCGGCGTTCCGTGGACCCGCCTGCTGCGGAATGTGGCCCGGCCGCACATGGAACTGCTGAGTTCGCGCCTCAATGAGACCGTGAACCTCATGATCCGGGTGGGCACCAAGGTCCGGTTCCTGGAGACTGTGGAGGGCACCAGCACCCTGCGCGTCGGCGACAGGCAGGGCACCGTGCTGCCGGCGAACAAGGCGTCGGGCGGCAAGGCGATGCTGGCCGAGCTGGAGCCTGCGATGGTTGAGCAGCTGTTCCGGAGCCAGAACGCGGAGATCGGCGGCGACAGCATTCCCGACGCCGAGTACCCGGCCTTCCTGCGGGAACTGGAATCGGTCCGCAGCAATGGCTTCGCCGCCAACTTCGAGGGAACAGAGGAAGGCATCAGCGCGCTGGGCATGGCCCTGCACAACGGGAAGGGTGAGGTGGTGGGTGCCATCAGCGTGGCCACGCCGGTCACCAGGTTCCGTGCGGTGTTCGACGCCGGACTGGTGCAGGCAATGGTCGAAATGCGCCGGCAGCTGGAGATCGACATCGCCGCCAACCCCGCGGAGCCAACTGGCGCAGATCACGCAAGTAGCTCGCAGTTGTAGTCGTTTTGGGCCCTCATAACGACTACAACTGCGAGTCAGTTGGGCCAAAACGTTCTGGAGAGCAGAATAGTCTGGGGGTGGAAGCGGCGCTATCCCTAATCTCGGTTCTACGCCAGACGCACCAGAACCCGAGGAGGCCGCCGTGTCCATCAGCGCCGAGACCACGACCCACGCATCAGTTGCCGCCGCCCATGCGGCCCCGGAGCCCACGCCCGAGGAAGCCGCGCAGCTGGAGCAGCTGTACCGGGACTTCAACAGGGAGAACCTGATCCCGCTCTGGACGGAGATCGGTGACCTCATGCCGATGGTTCCCTCGCCGAAGGCGGTGCCGCATGTGTGGCGCTGGAACGACCTCTACCCCCTGGCTGCCCGCGCCGGGGACCTGGTCCCCGTGGGGCGGGGCGGCGAGCGGCGGGCCATCGCCCTCGCCAACCCGGGGCTGGGTGGCACGCCCTATGCGACGCCGACGCTGTGGGCCGCCATCCAGTACCTGGGCGCCCGCGAGACCGCGCCCGAGCACCGGCACTCGCAGAACGCGTTCCGGTTCGTCGTCGAGGGTGAAGGGGTCTGGACCGTGGTGAACGGCGACCCGGTGGCCATGCGCCGGGGAGATTTCCTGTTGACGCCGGGCTGGAATTTCCACGGCCACCACAACGACACCGACCAGCCGATGGCCTGGATCGACGGCCTGGACATCCCCTTCGTGCACTACGCCGACGCCGGGTTCTTCGAGTTCGGCACGGAGCGCGTCACCGACGAGGCCACCCCGGATATCTCCCGCTCCGAACGGCTCTGGGCCCACCCCGGCCTCCGCCCCCTCTCCGGCCTGGACAACACCACCAACTCCCCCATTGCCGCGTACCGCTGGGAGCACACCGACCGGGCGCTGCGCGAGCAGCTGCTGCTGGAGGACGAGGGCCACCCGGCCACGGTCAGCCAGGGCCATGCCGCGATCCGCTACTCCAACCCGACGACCGGCGGGGATGTCATGCCCACCATCCGCGCCGAGTTCCACCGGCTCCGCGCCGGCGCCGCGACCCAGGGCCTCCGGGAGGTGGGTTCCAGCGTATGGCAGGTCTTCGAGGGCACCGGCAGCGTGGTGCTCAACGGCGAACACAGGGAGCTCGCCAAGGGCGACCTGTTCGTCGTCCCGTCGTGGCAGGAATGGTCCCTGCAGGCAGACGCCGATTCCCAAACTTCGTTTGACCTGTTCCGATTCAGCGACGCCCCGATCTTTGAACGGCTGAACTTCAACCGCACCTACACCGAAGGACGCAAGAACGCATGAGACTCCTCACCCTCCGAATTCCCGCTGGCGGGAAGACAGTACATAAGGCCGTCCGCCAGGACGGCGATACCCTCACCGAGATTCCCGGCTTCGCCGACGTCGGCGAACTGCTCCGCAGCGAAAACTGGGAAGCCACAGCTAAAGCGGCCAACGGCGCAACGCACGCGCTCGACGGCGCCGACCTTGCCGCCGTCGTACCCGCCCCCGGCAAGATCATCTGCGTGGGCCACAACTACCGGAACCACATCAGGGAGATGGGCCGGGACATCCCGGACCACCCCACCCTGTTCGCCAAGTACCAGGAATCCCTGATCGGACCCAACGACGACCTGGCGCTGCCGCAGGAATCGGACACCGTGGACTGGGAGGCCGAACTCGCCGTCGTCATCGGTAAAAAGGGCCGCCGGATCAGCGAGGCGGACGCCGCGGACCACATCGCCGGGTATTCCGTGCTCAACGACATCAGCATGCGCGACTACCAGTTCCGCACGGTGCAGTGGCTGCAGGGCAAGACGTGGGAAAACTCCACCCCCTTCGGCCCCGCCCTGGTGACCAAGGACGAGTTCACCGTTGGGCCGCTGATGACCTCGGCCGTGGACGGCGAAATCCAGCAGCAGACCCCCACCGGCGACCTGGTGTTCACACCCGAATACCTGGTCTCCTACATCTCCACCACCATCACGCTGAACCCCGGCGACGTGATCGCCACCGGCACCCCCGGCGGGGTGGGCCACGCCCAGGACCCCAAGCGGTACCTGCAGGAAGGCCAGGTCCTGGTGACCACCATCGAGGGCCTGGGCCAGCTGACCAACCGCGTGGTCAAGGAAGCCTGATGGTCGCCCGGCACGACCTCGCCACCGACCCGGGCCTGCAGGAGGAGCTCCTGCAGGCCCGGCGGGGCACCGCGTTCTTCGCCCGCAAGCTCAACGAACTCACCGATGACGAGCTCGACGGCGGCTCCCTCCTTCCGGGCTGGACGCGCCGCCACGTTGTGGCGCACGTCGGCTACAACGCCAGGGCCATCGCGCGGCTGGTCGAGTGGGCTGCCACCGGTGTGGAAACGCCCATGTACCCGTCCGTCGAGGTGCGGAACCACGAGATCTCGTTCGGGGCGACGCTGTCACCGACCGCGCTGCGGAACCTCTTTGACCACTCCGCCGTGCACCTCAGCGTCGAATGGCGCGATCTGCCGGACCGGGGCTGGTCCAACGAGGTGAAGACTGTCCAGGGCCGGACCGTGCCGGCGTCCGAAACCGTGTGGATGCGCACCCGTGAAGTCTGGATCCACGCCGTCGACCTCGGAAACGGGGCAACCTTCGCCGACATCCCGGAGCCCGTCCTGGCACGGCTGCTCCGCGACATCACCGGCGCCTGGCACGCCCGCGGCACCGATGCCGGGCTGGTTGTCCGGGTGACGGGCATGGACGGGGCGTTCGGCGACATCGATGCCCCTAATCCGACGATCATCTCCGGCCCCCTGCCCGCCGTCGTCGAATGGGCGGCAGGCCGTGGCACCGACGGCGTCACCGCGAGCGAACGGGGCGCCACGGGCGAGGTTCCCGCCGCCCCGAAGTGGATCTGAGGGCACCCAAATGCCCGGGGTAGACTGTGCCCGTCAGCGCGGGAACCGAACCGACGGAAGGCACACGAATGGGCATGGCCGAGACAAGCGGGACGATATCGGATGACGAGCTGGATCTCTTCCAGCGCTATTGGAGCGCAGCGAACTACCTGACGGTGGCGCAGATCTACCTCCAGGAAAATCCGCTGCTCAGGGAGCCGCTGAAGCCGGAGCACATCAAACCGAGGCTGCTGGGGCACTGGGGCACCGGCCCCGGGCTGTCCCTGATCTACGCCCACCTGAACCGGCTGATCAGGAATACGTCCGCCGAGGTCCTGTTCATCGCCGGACCCGGCCACGGCGGACCGTCCGTGGTGGCGAACGTCTATCTCGAAGGCACCTACTCGGAGATCTATCCGGACATCAGCCGCGACGCCGAAGGTCTGCGGAAGCTGGCGCGGCAGTTCTCGACGCCGGGCGGCGTGGGCAGCCATGTTGGCCCCGCCACCCCCGGTTCCATCCACGAGGGCGGCGAGCTGGGCTATTCGCTGATGCACGCCACCGGAGCCGTGATGGACAACCCGGACCTCATCGCCGCCTGCGTGGTGGGCGACGGCGAAGCCGAGACCGGGCCCCTCGCAGCCTCCTGGGCTGCGCCGTTCTTCCTCAACCCGGCACGGGACGGCGCCGTCCTGCCCATCCTGCACCTCAACGGGGCAAAGATTTCCGGGCCTACCGTCCTGGGACGCCGGCAGGACGAGGACGTCGAGGCACTGCTGCATGCCAACGGCTGGGACCCTGTAACCGTCTCCGGCGACCAGCCCGAGAAGGTCCACCACGCCCTGGCCGCCGCCCTCGACGATGCGTATGCCAGCATCCGGAACATACAGCAGGGTGCCCGGGGTGCCGGTTCCAGTGCCGACGCTGGCTCTGGCGCTGGCGCTGGCTCTGGCGGTAAACGGACGACGGCGGCCCGCTGGCCGGCGATCATCCTCCGTACACCGAAGGGCTGGACCGGCCCGGAAAGCGTGGACGGCAGCCCGGTGGAGGGAACGTTCCGTTCGCACCAGGTTCCGCTGTCCGGGGTCCGGGACAACCCGGAGCACCTGGCGCTGCTGGAGCAGTGGATGCGCTCCTACCAGCCTGAAACACTGTTCGACGGCGACGGCCGGCTGCTGCCCGAACTTGCGGCACTGGCGCCGGAAGGCAAGCTCCGGATGGGGGCGGCGCCCTGGGCCAACGGCCAGCCGTCTGTCCCATTGGAGATTCCCGACCTCGCGCAGTACGCGGTGGACCCCGGCCAGCCTGGCTCCACCAGCATCGAAACCACGAAGCCCCTGGGCGAGCTGTTCCGCGACCTCTACAACGGCACGGAGGACAATCCCCGGTTCAGGCTTTTCTGCCCGGACGAGACCAACAGCAACAGGCTGGGCGCCGTGTTCGAGGCCACCGACCGTTGCCTCCTGCTGCCGGGACGCGACGGCGACGACCACATTTCGGCGGACGGCCGCGTCATGGAAGTGCTCTCCGAGCATCTGTGCCAGGGCTGGCTGGAAGGCTACCTGCTCACCGGCCGGCACGGGTTTTTCGCCAGCTATGAAGCGTTCGCCATGGTCAGCGCCTCGATGACCGTCCAGCACGCCAAGTGGCTGCAGCATGCCCGTGAACTGGAATGGCGGTCGCCCGTACCAAGCCTGAACATCCTGCTCACCTCCACGTGCTGGCGCAACGACCACAACGGCTTCAGCCACCAGGGCCCGGGCCTAATCGACACCGTGCTGTCCCTGTCCGGTGAGGTGACCCGGATCTACCTGCCGCCGGACACTAACACGCTCCTGGCCGCCGCAGCACACACCCTCCAGAGCACCGACTACGTGAACCTCGTCGTCGTCGACAAGCAGTCCCACCCGCAGTACCTCACGCTCGAGGAGGCCCGCGCGCACGCCGAGGCCGGGGCCTCCCGCTGGGAGTGGGCCGGCAACGAGGACGGCAACAGCAGTACCGAGCCGGACGTCGTGATCGCCTGCGCCGGGGACATTCCCACCGAGGAGGCACTGGCAGCCGCCTGGCTGCTGCAGCGCCACGTCCCCGACGCCACAGTGCGCGTGGTGAACGTCATGGATGCCATGGTGCTCCCGCCGCAGGACGTGCACCCGCACGGGCTCGACGACAGGACGTTCAGTTCGCTGTTCACGGACACGTGTGAAGTGGTGGTGGCATGGCACGGCTACGCCCGCTCCTTCCACCAGCTCCTGCACGGCCGGCCCAACCCGGAACGGTTCCACGTCCGCGGCTACAGCCAGCAGGGAACCACCACCACGCCGTTCGACATGGTGGTGGTCAACCGCATGAGCCGCTACCACCTCGCGCTGGAGGCGCTCCGCCGGATGCCGCGGCAGTTTGACGGCGCGGAGGCGCTGGCCGAGCACTGCCACCGGCAACTGGACGCCCACGCCGGGTACATCCGGGAGCATTTCGAGGACCTGCCCGAAATCCGAGAGTGGGTCTGGTCCCCACCACGTCCCTAAACCCGGGACGGTTAGGGAGCAGTAGCTGCCGAGGCTCCGTTGACGTTGACGAGCCAGGCGATGCCGAACTTGTCGGTGCACATGCCGAAGATGTCGCCCCACGGTGCCTTGTCCATCGGGACGGTGACGGTGCCGCCGTCGCCGGACAGTTTGTCGTAGTAGCCGCGCAGTTCGGCCTCGTCGTCGCCGCTGAGCGACACGGAGATGTTGTTTCCCGGCGAGTAGTCCATGGAGTTGGGGGTGTCGGCCCCCATGAGCACGAGCCCCTTCTCCGTGGTCAGCATCCCGTGCATGATCTTGTCGGTTTCGGCCGGATCGTCACTGGCGTGGAAATCTCCGAACGTGCTGAGCGCCAGGTCGCCGCCGAAGACGGACTGGTAGAAGGTCAGGGCGTCGCGGGCGTTGTCACGGAAGCTGATGTACGGGTTGAGCAGGGTGGACACGGTAGGTTCTCCTTCGGCTGTACGTGTGGCGCCCGGTGTGCGGCGCCCGGCATTAGACATGTTGCCCGAATCCGGCTGCCCTTCATAGGGGTTCACGGAAGTTCACACGACGTTCATAACCGCAGGTCAGGGCTCATAAGAGTAGGTCAGGGCCGGAACCGGTATCCGATTCCGGCCTCGGTCAGCAGATGGCGCGGATTGCCCGTGTCCGCTTCCAGTTTGCGCCGGAGCTGGGCCATGTACACGCGCAGGTAGTTGGCTTCCTTCTCGTAGGCCGGCCCCCACACACTGGCCAGGATCTCCTGCTGCGTGATCAGCTTCCCCGGATTCCGCACCAGCAGCTCCAGGATGCTCCACTCGGTGGGCGTGAGCCTGACCGGCTCCCCGTTCCGGGTGACCATCCGCCGGCCCAGGTCCACGCTGAACTCCGGGGTGTCCACCGTGGACTGGTCGGGACCTTCCGGTGCGCGGCGCAGGAGTGCGCGCAGCCGGGCCAGGAGTTCTTCCAGCCCGAACGGCTTGGTGATGTAGTCGTCGGCTCCGGCGTCGAGGGCGTCCACCTTGTCCGATGAGCCATGCCGGGCTGAGAGGACCAGGACCGGGGCTGCGCTCCAGCGGCGGAGCTCGCGGAGGACCGCGGCGCCGTCCATGTCCGGCAGTCCAAGGTCCAGGACAACGAGCTGGGGCGGGTTGCGGGAGGCGGCGAGCAGCGCTTCCTCACCGTCCGCGGCGGTCTCCACCGTGTAGCCGTGCGCCTGCAGCGTGATCCGCAGGGCCTTCAGCAGGTGCTGGTCGTCGTCGACTACGAGGACGCTGCTCACTGGGCCGCCTTCTGTTGGGAAGCGGCTGGTGAAGCGCCGCGCCGCAATGAATCGGGTCCCATAGAGTCAGGCCCCGTGGAAAGGGGAAGCCGGATCACCATGGTCAGTCCCCCGCCCGGCGTTTCCTCGGCCGCCAGGCTTCCGCCCATGGCCGAGACGAACCCCCGGGCGACGGCTAGGCCCAAACCCACACCGGTTGACTGGGAAAGGTCGTCGAGGCGCTGGAAGGGACGGAACATCGCCGGCACGTTCCGGTCCGGCACGCCGCGTCCGTGGTCGATGATGCGCAGTTCACCGGCCGGGTGGCCATTGAGGACGGCGCTGCTGAGACCGCCCGCCGCGGAGGTCACGATGATGTCGGAAGCGGGGGCGTACTTGACCGCGTTTTCCGCGATGTTGGCGATGACCCGTTCCAGCAGGACCGCGTCGGCATCGACGGCGGGAAGGTTCGGCGGCAGGACCACCCGCACCCTGCCCGGGGGAAGTCCGTTCAGCGCCGGCGGCACAACATCGAGCCACCGGACGGGCTTCAGGAGGGGGCGTACCGAGTCGGCAGTGATCCTGGACATGTCGAGGAGGTTCCCCACCAGGCCGTCCAGGCGGTCCGAACATTCGTCGATGGTTTCCAACAGCTCCTGTTTCTCCTTGGGGGTGTACCTGACGGCGGTCTGCAGCAGACCGCCGACGGCGAGCTTAATGCCGGCCAGCGGCGTGCGGAGATCGTGCGAGACGGCCCGCAGAATGGCGGTCCGCATGGTGTTCCCTTCGGCAAGCCGCAGCACCTCCAGGCGGCTCGCGGCGAGCTGCCCGCGCTCCAGCTGGGCGAGCACGTGGGCGGCGAAGGCGCCGAGCAGGCTGCTGTCGGCTGCCGGCACAGCCTTGCCGAACAGCACCAGCCAGGTGCCGTCGTCGAGCGGTTCCACGGTGTGTTCACCAAACTCCGTGCCGCCCCGTTCAGATTCGGTCAGCTCACCGGCGCTGGCCAGCAGCCTCCGCCCGGTTTCACCGTCCGCCTTCCGGGGCGCCTGCCGCTCCCCCGAAGCAGGCCGGTCACCCGGAGCAGGCCAGTCACCTGAAGCAGCGCCGTTCCGAATTGCCGGTCCGCTGAAGACAGCCGCACCGCGGACACCGAAGACGTCCAGTGCCTGTTCCAGGAGGCTGCCCACCGTGTCCTCCGCGCGGGTGGCTGCGCGGGCGAGTTCTCCGAGTGTGGCTGCCTCGGCGCGGGCCCGGGCGGCTTCCTTGGAGCGCCGGGCGGACCTGTCCACCACACCGGCCACAGCCACCGAGACGCCCACGAACACCGCCAGCGAAAAGAGGTCCTGCGGGTCGTGGATGGCCAGGTCACCAACGGGCGGCGTCGAGAAGTAGTTGACCAGCAGGCTGCTCCAGAGGGCACCCACGACGGCCGGCCACAGACCGCCAACGAGCGCCACGGCCACCGCCCCGGCGAGCTGGACCAGGACTGCGGTGGCCACGCTGTGCTCGGTGACGGCGAGCGCCAGCTGCAGCAGGACGGGAACGGCGGCTGCCAGCACGAACCCGACGGCGACGCGCACGCGGCCAAGGTTCCGCTGCCGGCGGCGGCCTGTGCCCCGTCCGGCGAGGGGATGCGGCACCACCTGTACGTCGAGGTCGCCGGCACCGCGGATGATCCTCGCTTCTGTGCCACCGGTAAGGATCCTGGCCAGTGGGCGGGCACGTGACTGGCCGATGACCAGGCGGGTGGCGCCAACATGGCCCGCGAACTCCAGGAGCGCTTCGACTGTGTCATGGGCAGCCACGGTGTGGTAGCTCCCGCCGAGCTCCACTACGAGCCTTCGCTGGGATTCGAGGGCGCTGGTTGATTCAACTGAGGCGCCCTCCGCTGAACGGATGTGGACGGCGAGCAGTTCGCCGCCGCCGGCACCGTCCAGTGCCTTCATGGCGCGGCGGATCAGGGTCTCCCCCTCAAGGCCTCCCGACAGGCCAATGACGATCCGTTCCCCTGCCATGACGCCATTCTTTCACCTGGGCACCACCTTTCCATGGCACATGCTGCCCTGCAGAGGCGGCTCGCATGGGGCTGGTGCGTGCACTGAACGCCGGCCCGCCGTAGGCTCAACGCATGGCGAAATTCTTTGATGTGCACCCCGAGGACCCCCAGCCGCGCGCGATCTCACAGATCGTGGAGCTCCTTCATTCAGGCGGGCTGATTGCCTACCCGACGGACTCCTGCTACGCCCTCGGTGCCCAGCTGGGCAACAAGGAGGCGCTGGACAGGATCCGGTCCATCCGCCAGCTGGACGACAAGCACCATTTCACGCTCGTGTGCCGGGACTTCGCCCAGCTGGGCCAGTTCGTGAACATCGGCAACGACGTGTTCCGCAGCATCAAGTCCGTCACTCCGGGCAGCTACACGTTCATCCTGCCGGCCACCAAGGAGGTTCCGCGCCGGCTGCTGCACCCGAAGAAGAAGACCGTGGGCGTGCGCATTCCCCGGCACAACTTCGTCCAGGCGCTGCTGGCCGAGCTCGGCGAACCGCTGCTGTCCAGCACCCTGCTGCTGCCGGACGAGGAGGAGCCGCTGACCCAGGGCTGGGAAATCAAGGAGCGGCTGGACCATGCGGTGGACGCCGTCATCGACTCCGGCGACACGGGCTCAGAGCCAACCACCGTCGTCGACTTCTCCAGCGGCACCGCTGAGGTGGTGCGCCGCGGAACCGGCGACCCGTCCCGGTTTGAGTAGCGCCGGCGCCTCTTTGTAGTGGCGGCGTCACGAATTCATTAGCGCGTAATACTGGTTCCCCTTGAAGAGGGACGCTCTACACTGAAGTCCACGCTGGGGGTGTGACCTTCTGGGGAAGCAGGACAGCATGGCAATGACGCCACTGGGGCTCTTCGCCCCCGCACCGCCCGTGACGGGGCTCATGCGTCCACGACTGATCCATGCGCTGCACGGGTCGGCAGAAGCCCGCCTCGGGCTCGTCGTCGCTCCGCCCGGCGCGGGAAAAACTACACTGCTCTCGCAGTGGGCGGCGCGGAATTTCGAATCAGTGGCCTGGCACAGGGCGCGCCCGGCTGACGCTCAACCCGGGCGGATGCTGGCAAAGTTTGCCGCAGCTGTGGCAGCCGCCGTTGGCAAGGAAGGTCCCCGTTCCCTTCCCGAACTCGGGGCTATGGCCCAGGCGCTTACGACCACGTTCTGCTTTGTTGTGGACGATTTCCATCTGGTGACCGGCACCTGTGCTGAGGAGGAACTTGAGCATTTACTTTCGTTGAACTGCCAACAAGTTCATTTCCTCGTAGGAAGCAGACGACCGCTATCCCTCAATCTTGCCCGCTCCGAACTACCGTCATTCGTAAAAGTGGACTCGAACGATCTGCGTTTCAGGGAACCGGAAGTGGAACAGCTCTTCCGGACCACCTACAAGCAGCCCTTGAGCGCAAGCGGCGTCTACAACCTGACGCAAAGAACCGACGGGTGGGCGGCCGCGCTACATCTTTTCCATCTCGCAACTACGACCCGCTCGGCAGTTGAGCGTCGGCGCGCAGCGGAGTCACTTGATTCCGTCCCCCGCTATGCACACGACTATCTGCGGAACCACTACTTCGCGGATGTCCCGCATAGATTGGTACGGTTGCTGAGGCATACGTGTCTGTTAGACAAGCTAACGCCTTCGCGGTGCAACACTCTGCTCGGCGCCCTCGACAGCGCCTCCCTTCTCCACGAGGCTGCACATCTTGGGATTGTCACGAGCGAGGATGGTGGGGCCGCGTTCAGACTGCCGGAAGCAGTAAGAAGATACTTGGTATCAACCCTTGGCGATGAGGGCACCGACGCACCAAAAGATATCGCTCACCGCACAGCCCTGCTCCTTGAGCAGGAGCGTGATTACCGCGGAGCCCTTCAGATACTGGCGGATGCCGGGGACTGGGACCTTGTTCGGGCAGCGATGGAACGTGCTGGCCATCAGGCATTCCGGGCCGGCACCTGTGGGTGGGTGAGGGGCGCCCCTGCGGCGTTGCTCCGGAAAGACCCCCTCCTAAATTTGGCGGAGGCGCGGCGGCTCTTGGATGACGGCTACCCAAGGAAAGCGTGGATGGCTGTGGCAGAATTCCCGCAAACTTCAGCAGGGGAGATCTGGTACGAGGCGGCCGCAGACCTTCAACGAGCCGCTGCGGACTGGACGGGAGATCAGCGCGGCTCATCAGGTGGGCCATTCAGCACTCTTCGTGCAGCTCTGCGTGGCAGTCCTGCGTTGGCAGCGCGGTCGTCGAACGGGCGCGACAGCGCGGAGGACACGTTGGCGTGCGGCATAGCGCTGCTTATTGCCGGGGACCAGCGGAGCGCTTTGCCACTACTCCGGCGTTTTGCCGAGCAACAGGGCGAAGATTCGCTGGCCGGCTTGGGCGCACAACTAGCCCTGGCCGTTTTTGCGCAAGTACCCGCAGCCCCCGGGCTCGACGTGCTGTCTGAAGAGATAGATGCGGTTCAGCGCCGTGCGGAGCGTTTGGGGTTTAGCTGGCTGGCCCGCGTTGCGCGGGGAGTTCTGTCTGCGCAGTCGGGGAAGGCAGGCTGCCAATTGGCTGTTCGGTCAGCGATCCAGGACTGCGAGCAGAAGGGGGACGACTGGGGTGCTGCGCTAATCGCGGCCGCCGCCGCTCTCGGGCGCCTTCGCACCGGAAGGTCCGACTACGCGGCCCTTGAAGCCCTCACGGACGGATTCCGCAAGCTTGAAGCTAGCAGCCTTGAGGCATGGGCTCTGTCTGCGCGGGCCCTTGTGGCTGCCGCGCAGGATCTGCCTGATGCCCTTGAGGAGGCAAGCGCGGCCGAGGCCTTTGCACGCACCGCAGACGTGCCCGGTGCCCGAGCCGTTGCCTACGCTGCCATCGCCCGGCTGAAGCCCGATCAGTTTGGGGAACTGATGGAGACCGCTGCCGAAACGGCCACTTCTGCGGGTTTCGTGTGCCGCCCGTGGACGTGGGCAGCTTTGGGACCGGGGATGGAAGCCGCCCCAGCCACACCGGCGCAGCAGGCAGCCCCGATACTTAGCCAGTCGACTGCCCCGAGTGCCGGCTCTGCCCCTCGACCGGCGTTGGACGTCCGATGTTTTGGGGAATTCTCCCTCCGTGCCGACGGCGTCGACATCGACTTGTCACGCGTACGCCCACGGGCCCGCACTGTCCTGAGGATTCTTTCGCTCAATGCCGGACGCCCCGTCCATCGCGACCGCTTGGCCGCGACGCTCTGGCCAGACCTGGATGCTCCATCCGCACTGCACAACCTGCAGGTGAGCGTATCGAGTCTTCGCCGCGCTCTGCAGCCGGCCGGGATGGCAGGCGATTGTCAGCTTCTCGCACGCCGCGGTGAGGCTTACGTGCTGGTTCTGGATGTCAGGTCCAGGGTTGATCTCCTGGAGTTTGACCAGGCTGTACGCCAAGCCGCACTTGCCAGGTCGGCGCGTGACTTGGAGACTGCGGCCGCGATTCTGCACCGCGCCGTCGGCTTGTACGCCGGGGAAGTCCTGCCGGAGGATGGCCCGGCAGAGTGGCTGGCTGACACGCGCGAAAGGTACCGGCTGCACGCGGCCGAGGCGGCTACCGCGCTCGCGGTCCTCGAACTCGCCCTCGGCAACCCGGCCAATGCCGCTGCCGCCGCAGCGCGAAGTGTCGAGATCGACCCTTGGCGGGACGAGTCCTGGCGGACACTCATCAATGTGTACCGGTCCTCCGGCGACGTGGCTGCAGCCGAGCGGGCTGAGCGCCGCTACCAGGGCATGCTGAATGCGTTGGGTGTGCCTTCCGACCTTCGGCGTGAATCGGGCGGGTAAGAGTGCTACCGGCCGGTGAACTGTAAACCTGCGATGAATACCGCTTTGGCGGTGGTACTCGTAGGCTCCAGGATCGTAAGCCGAACAGTTTCAACGTGGTCGGCGCCCACATAAAAGCCATGCCTTTTCCCGTTATTCGGCAATTCGATTGCGGGGTAAATCTCTTGATACAACCCGGCCTTGGCCCCCTTATGATGCACGGAAATCAGAATCTTCGACGGCTGCTGTTCCCCGGCTGGGGGGACGTACGTGGACGGTTGGCCCGTGATGAAGACGTAAACCAGGCGAATGTCCTCCCTAAACTTGGCCTCGAGGAAGTTCGCGTTCTTTCCTCTCTTAAGCTGTGCTGCCCAGTAGGTGTCCACAAAGGAGTCGGTCGCGAGTTCAGGCCTTCGGCTGTCATCAATTCTCCCTGACGCTACCGTAGATAGGGGTTTCTTGTGATCATTGAGAATTTCATCAAGGATCCTCTGCGGCGCACCGCTAATCGCCTCCCTATTGGCACTCGCCGCGCCGCCTGTAAGCCCGAGTACCGCCAGGAAGACTACGAATCGGACTGGGAATCGCCGGGACTTCGACAAGGGCCGGGTGCCCGCTGGCAACACCTTTTGGCTTTGCCGTCCAAACAGTAGGGTCCACCACGACTGACTCGGGTCGGCTTCGACAACGGGTTCGGGTGGCACCAGGCTGGCAACACACCGCCGGCAGAAGTTTTGATCGGCCTTATTTCGTGTACCGCATGTCGGGCAAACCAGCGGACCAGCGTCAGGGGAAGGCCCGTGGTTTCCGCGACGCCTTGGCGGGCCATTCGCGATCCGCTCGCCTGGCTGTACTGGGGCTGGCTCCTCGCCGACGGTTGATACGGGCTCCGTAGGTGCAGCTCCGGCGGGAGCCCTACGTTGCCCGATGACGACGTCTTTGTCGCCGCTCTGATGGGCAACTCCCCCGCCGGACTTACCACTGCCCATGACCCACCTTGGTCCACTTTCCGGTCCGCCTGGATGGTCATTCTTACCGCCACCTGAAGGGACAGGAATCTGCGGAAGCCTCTCAGTCTGCGGAGAAGTTGGGGACCCACGATGAGGTTCGATGGTCGACGGCTTGTTCCCGGGGCCTTCCTGCTTTGCCTGCCAGCCGAGATAGGCGCCGCAGGAACCGCAAAAGCTTTCATCGTCAGCATTGCGCGCGCTGCATTCGCCACAGATCAGCACTGCATCTCCTAGTCTTCCTTGGAGGAACTGGCCGATGAAAGCACTTCAACGGTGTGGGGAACGTGGGCTGGCTTCACAGAACTGATGATGCGCTCGAGCCGGGGCACGCTGACGTCCTTGGCGGCGTCGGCGTAAACCTTTACGTGCAGCTTCGCTGTGGCCTGGCCCGGGAGGTCTGCGCCGGGCGTCTGGGACCAGGCCGCACCGCCGCTGTCCTCGATGACGACGTCCCGGACTCCGCCGACGGCGAGCCGGACGGCATCGGCCAGGCCCGGGACCGTTCCGCGGCGCCGATGGATTTCTGCTGCATGGGCGACGACGTCCCGCCGTTGGTCCGTGGACCAGGAATCATGAACCCTGACCCCCACCCAGTCGGCCAGCCAGTCCAGGAAGTCCTCGGGCGCCAGTCGTGGATCCAGATAACATGCCAGCCCGTCCAGCGTGGTGAAGACCGGGGCGAGCGCATCGTCGAAAGCCAGCAGAAACCGCTGCAGGAAGGCGTCCTCCTGCAGTACCGCCGGAAGGCGGGAGGCCAGCGGTACTGCGCTGCCCAAGCCGGGCACCATGCCACGCATCTCAGGTTCCTTCCGAAACGCGGACCCTGTGATCAAACGAAAAGACCAGGGCATTGCGGTTGACTTCAATGCGCTGCTGCGGCTCTCCCCGCTTCCCCGTCAGGGGATCGGCGGCAAAGACGTAGACCTCGTCGACGATCTCCGTACCTGCAAGGCTCTGGAGGACAGCATGCACTTCGCCCGCATGGACGGGCCGGCCGAACGGCCAGCCTTCTCCGTCAGGCCCTCCACGGATCGGGTCGAAATAGCTGTAAAGGGCCCGCAGGGCGTCCACGCGCAGGCGTTCTGCGGAAACCCGGGGACGGGCGGTCAACTGCGCAACCACGGTCACACCGCGGTAAAACGGCGGTTCGACTAGCAGCCGGGCACCAACGGGACGGCGCTCATCCAAGTACCCGGCAACTTCGGCCAGCAACCCGGAATCAGGAACGAGGTCACGGAAGGTGAGCCGTCCATCCTTGTCCGGAACGGCCCCCGGCACCACGAGGATCCTCACCCCACCTGCCTCGTCAGCGCCGTCGGCTGGTATGCACCGCACCCTGGCAATGTCCGGGGCGGCACGCTTGGCGAGCTGTTCGTAGTCCTCTGCGGTAATGGCGCGGTCCCGGGTTCGCAGTGCGAGAGGGCCGCGTTCCTTTGCCTGCTCGATCGTTTCCCCCGCGACGCCGCCGTGAGCGCCGCGGCGGTTTTCCACGCTGTTGACAAAGGGGATGGAGGAACGCAGCACGGAGAGCGCCCGCGCGGCAACGTTCCCCCGTGGACCGCCTCCGGTGCTGTAGCACGGAATGCGAATAGGGCTGCCCGCCGGCGGCACGGCGCCATAGCTGCGGAGGGATCCATCAGGCTCCCGGACGGCCGGTGGAAAATGCACTACGCCCGTTGTCCGGTCGAGCACCATCACGCGGTCACCGGGTTCCGATCCGGCAAAGGAGTCGACTTCAGTCCACGTCTCCCAGCCGGAGCCGGCGGCGACTTCAACTACGAAGCCGTCACCGCCAGGCAGCACAGGGTGCCGGCCCAGTTCGAAGGACTGCCCGGGCACGCCTTCAGACATCCCGATCACCTCGTCGTAGATCGCCTCGGCGTGGACGGCGGGAACGGAACCGCCAATTGTAAACGCGGCGGCGGAATGCACAGTAGGGGAAGCGCTGTAGGACGGATAGCCGGCAAGAGGTTCCACCACACGGCACCTCAGCCATCCCGCCCGGGTGCCTCCCTGCACAGAGGCCGCATGTCGGTGTGGCAAATGGACCACCACGTCACCGGGACGGTTCAGCCCGCCCGTTCCGTCGCTGTCCAGGTCACACGGCACCCATGAGTCGCCGTCCCAGGCCTCCCAGACCAGTGGCGGATTGTTTGGGTTAACACCCACGCCCCTGACCTCGCACTCAAACCGCAGCACAACCGCACAGGAGGGTGCAGCGTCGTTCAATCCGAGCAGCAAGGCGTCGCCGGGCACCGGCGGCGAGCCGAAGCACGGGAAGCTGCTGTCTCCATGCAAGGCCTCAGTCCGGGCCACCGTTACTGCGCCGTCCGTCTGGGTCAGGACGTGTGCCAGCCGGCGCGGCGGTACGGTAAGCTCGCGGGTCGTGGCAAAAACGACTGCTTCCTCTTCCTCGGTGCGCCGTGTGGAAGCCTCAGTCCCCTTGGGTATGACGACGGCGTCGGGCTGCGGCGCCGATAGCCTCATCAGGAGCTCAACTGATGCAGCGGTGGGCGGATGGAGTGTGACGCCGAGCAATTCCAGGAACGCGATGTACAGGCGGTCGGGCACCCGGTTTAGCCGGTAAAAGAGCTCGTCCACCATGAAGGCGAACGTTTCGATAAGGGTTACGCCGGGGTCCGAGACGTTGTGGTCCGTCCATTCAGGGCAATAGTGCGCCACCATGCGCTTGGCATCATCCACCAGGTCCTGGAAACGGCGGTCATCAAGATTGGGTGAAGGGAGCATTAGGAAGCGGCCTCCTCGCCGTTGCGCGGAATGACATAGAAGGGGAAGACCAGGTTGCGTGGATCATTGGTGCCCCTGATGGTGTACTGCACGTCGATGAGGAGCAGGCCGGCGTCCACGCCCTCGAAGTTGACGGCTACATTCTCCAGGGTGATCCGCGGCTCCCAGCGGTCCAGGGCCACCCGCACGGCATAGGCGATGTCCCCGGCGGTTGCAGCGTTCGCGGGCGCGAAGACGTAGTCGTGGACGGAGCAGCCAAACTCCGGCCGCATGGGCCGCTCGCCGGGAGATGTCGCCAGGATGAGGTGGATGCTCTCCTCGATTTCACGCTGATCACGGACCAGCGCAATGCTGCCGGTGCGGTCCGTACGCAGCGGAAATGCCCATCCGGCACCGATGAACTCCTGCCCCACCTTGTTGCCCTCCTGCCGTTTTCCTGGCGCAGCTGGCGGCCAGACTCAGTTGATGCGGACCAAGCCGCCCTTGACGGTGGTGGTTGCGCCTCCGGAAAGTTCCGCCGTCGCATCCCCCGCCACCTTTACGCCCGGGGCTTTCAGCTCGGCCGTTGCGGTGCCCGAGATCTTCACCGCCGCGCCCTTCAGCTCAAGATCTGATAGGGCTTCCACGATGACCTTCTTGCCCTTAATCGTCACCTGGCCCGTCGTCGTCGTTACGGCAACGTCCTTCCTGGCTGTGACGTTGACCGGTCCTTCAGAGACGATCTCGATGGCCGCATCCGGTTTCTGGACGAGTGCAATCTTCTGTTTGCCGCCGCTGGTGCTCACCAGAACCTGTTCGCCGTCCGGAGATTCGAGGAACTCCACTAGCATCCCGGTGCGCGAGACGAAGGCCCGGCGGGTAACAGAGCCGTCGGTTGAGCCCACGTGGTCTGCCCACGGTTTGTCCGGCTGATCCTTGCCGTTGTACAGGCCGCCGAGCACGAACGGCTGTTGAAAACTGCCGTGGCCAAAGGCCACCAGGACCTCATCCCCCACTTCAGGGAGGACGACGGCGCCCCGCGAGGTCCCGGCCCCGGCCTGGATGGTGCGGGCCCACCAGCTCTCATAGTTGTCAGACAGGACGGGGAATTTCACCTTGACCCTGCCTTGGTTTTCCGGGTCCTTGGCCGCTGTGACGACCGCATTGACCACAGTCGGCACGGCGTCGCGGCCGTTGCCGCCAGCGGCTACCCCGTAGAGGGAACGCTCTGATTCGTGGCTGACGGTGAAGGTTGTGAGGTAGCCGGTATCAGGGCTGAATTCGTGGCGGGATGAGCTGAGTGTGTACTGGCCGTCGAAGGGCTTACCGGCGCCCTTGAGCACAACGGCAGTGCCGGCCCGTAGCTTGGGGTTGCCCCTGGCCAGGCCCTCGACTTCCGCGAAGGCTCCGCCGAGCCGGGAAGCGATGGAGGCTGCGGCAGCGTCGCATTGTGCGGCCTGGTCAAAAGCGGTCGGAGGCGCAACGTACCTGGGGCTTCCGAATTTCTTGGCGAGGGCGGCCGGGTCCACTTCAGGGAGCCTGGCACTGCGGGTCTGCGCCTGCGCGACGGCCACAATGGCCTTCTTTGCGGCGACATCCCAGCCCCGGACCTCCACGTCGGGGACCTGGTCGGCGGAGGTGACAGTGCCGCGCAGCGCTACAAGGTTCACCCCGCGCTCCAGGACCAAGGGGTCCTCCTTGGCCCCGCCGGTTCCTGCCGGGGCAGTGGCTGAGTCTGTCGACGGCGTGAAGTGCAGCTCACCGCCGGACACGGAAAGGACCACGCCGGATTCGACGGCGAGCCGGTGCAGGAAGTCCCAATCGCTGATGCCGTCCTGCGCCACATGCTGCAGGACAGGCCCCTTCGCAGCGATGGTTCCCGCCTTGATTCCGGCACGCTGGGCCACCTTCCGGACAATGTCCGCCGCCGTACTCTGCAAGTACGCCTCAACGCGCCGTCCGCGGAACAGTCTGTGCGAGTGGTCCAGGCCACGGACGATTGTGTATAGGCCCTCGTGGTCCATTTCTGTTTCCAGCGCGGTCACCTCGCCGGAAAGCAGCGGGACCGGACCGCCGGGCCCGCTCTGCTGCACGGACAGTTTCACGGGTGCACCGATAGCGAAGCCGGCCTTTTCCAGGACGAGGGAGAATTCATCGGTGAACCGGAGCAGGAACAGGTCCGGGACGTTGCTGCTGTCGTCGACATAGCCGGCAACGAGCCGTGCGGCCACATCGGGCGGGAGCGGCCGGCCGGCCACCTCCACCAGCAGCATGTTGCTGAACTCCTCGTTATGCGCCACGGACCACCTCCGGCATCCGGCTGCCGTTCGCCGGTGTCCCGGACGCGAGCTCGTCGACGGCGGGCAGCAACAGGGAACTGCCGGGACGGAGCCGCATGGGGTCATCGATCCCGTTCGCAGCTGCCACCGCCCGCCACAGGGATGGATCGCCGTATTCGCGGTAAGCAATTCCTGCCAGGGTGTCCCCTTCCACCAGCGTGTGGACCCGCCGCGGCACGAGTCCGCCGGAACTGGGGTTCTGCTTGGGCGGGTCTCCCGATATTTCCTCCAGCGTGACGGTGCAGATGGCCCGGACCGGCAGTCCAGCGGCCGTGAAGAGCGTGTACTTGGCCTGCACGCTGGATACGTACGCATGGAATTCCGTGAGCTTGCCCCATCGGAACATTACCCATGGCGGGGAAGCTTTTTTCTGCTTCAGTGAAGCTTCGGTGGGTGTGCAGCACGCAAACAGCGCCTTGACCCGCTGGACCACGGCGTCATCCTGCTTCCCGGAGGCGTCAAAGAACATCTCCAAGGACAGTTTGGAGGGCATGGGTCCCGTGTACTGCGGCGGACCCGCCTTGCCGTTGCCCTTGGCCTTTTCCCGGGCCCAGGAAGCTGACTTGCCCATGGTGAGTTCCTTAGGGTTGAACTGGAAATCAATCTGTCCGAGCCGCGGGCCCGGTTTGTCCAGTGATCCGTCTAGGGACGGTTCAAAGAGCTCCAGGTATGCGTGCGAAAGCTCGAGCGCCTTTTCCCCGCCGCGTCCGCCTGAGCCCCCGGCAGCGGTGGCAGCCGGATTGGTGGACCCAACCGCGCCCTTGGCCGGTGCCGGGGCTGCAACTGTGGCCACGTCTTCCTCCTCTCGTTAGCCGAGTTTGGCGACAAAGCCGTGGTGGGCGATTTCCAGGGTTTCCATGATCACTTTCGGCTGGTCGGGGTTGAAGGAGGGCCCTTTCCAACGGACGGGAACGACGTCGTAAAGTTCCCATCCGGCAATCTTGGTGCCGTTGGCGGTCATTGCTTCGATGGTGCCGGTGCAGCGGGTGTAGCCGGAGGCCATGCCTGCGAACCACTTGGCAATCTTCTCCGTGTCCTTCCCCAGAGGCCGGGTCAGGGTGATGTTCGGGTACTTGAGGCGGGTGGGCAGCTGCCAGATGAAGGCGTTGTTGCCGCCCTCTTCCCGCGTTTCAAGGACCACTTCGCAGCCGAGGCCCTCGCACGTGGAAAAGGTGCCCAAGTCCGCGTTGTCCAGCGCTACCGTGTAGCGGACACTGACGGCGGTGGCGACGTCCTCCAGCATGGCTTCCTCAATTCGAATCGGTACGCAGTCCGCGGCGCTCGCGGTCCAGCAGCATTTCGGCTTTGATACGACGGATGAGGGGCCCGGCCAGCCGTTTGGCCAGTTCCTCCAGCTGATCCGGGGTGACGGCTAGCGCCGACCCTGGCTTACCCGCCGTCGAGTGTTCCGTTGCCGGAGAGGCTGTGCCCACCTGGGGCGCCTGGCTGGCCTCTTCGGGTAACGAGGCAGCGGAGATCCCGGGCTCCGTGCTGCCCTGCCCGGTTGCTGCCCGGGCTGCATGGTCAGGGCCTTCCGGCAGGCTGAGCCGCTGGATGGTGCCGCTCGAGTCCTCTGCAGGACCGGTCGCTTCACCAGCCCGCGGTTCCGCTGCAGGTGCGGCCAGCGTCAGGGCAACTGGGTTCGGGGCGATTGGGTTCGGGGCGGGAGCATAAACGACGCCGTCGCCGTTGGTTTCGCGGGAATTAGAACGCGAGGGTGAATGGCCTGCGCCGGCCGGAACGGCTCCGCCGAAGTCCACCGTGCGTTGCAGGGACTGCACGGCCAGAGGCCGGATGCTCTGAAAAACACTTCCGACTGCGGCACTTGGCTTGGGCTCATCGGTCACCTCACCCAACGGCATCAATTCGTTGTAGCCGGGGGCGGCAGGACCACTTTCCCCTTGCTGGTAGCCGCTGTCTGAGTCGGCGCGGTAGGCAGCGGGCATCCGTTCGGGCCCGCTCATGCCCTTCGCCATGACACCGGCAGCACTTGAGCCGGGTGCCACGTCCCCGCCTTGGCCCGCAAAAGCACCCTGAATTGTGTGCGCGGAAGGGGTCAGCGGAACAGTCGATGCCGCAGGCTGCCGGACAGTCGGAGGGTTTGCCGCCATGCGCTGCCAGACCTCGGCCGTTGAACCACTGAGCGCTGGGCGGGAGGCACGTGGGATTGGCGCAGCACTTGGGATTGGCATAGCGCGTGGGATTGGCAGAGAAGGGGCAGGGCCAGAGGCCTGCGCTACGCGCTGCACCGTCCCGGCCGACGCCACCGCAGGCGCCGCCGATACCCAGGAGGCAGGAGATTGTGAAGCTCCGGCCGGCGCTCGCTGGCTGCCGTAAACGGCCACCGGCCCCGGCAGGTATGTCCTTGCCCCCCAATCGGGTGAATTCACCTGCCCGTACTCCGCCCGTTGAACAGGGTCCCCCTTTTGAACTGAGATCCCGTTTTGAACAGGGATCCCGTTGCCGGAGGGAATGCTGCCGTACTGAGGCTGCTCAGGTGGCCCGGTTTCACTGAGGAGATGACCGCTGCCGCCGAGGAGCTGACCGCTGACCACGGACGAAGCGGTTTCACCCGTTGAGATGAGGCTCGGCGCTGGCTCCGGGGCGTCGGGCACGTCGCCGAGATGGTCATCGGGCTGGAGCATCGAGGCAGCAACTTCCCTTGCCTCAGGTCCGCTCGTCTCCGGGCCGCCGTTCAGGCTGAGGTGCTGTGCCGGTTCGGCGGGAGTCAGCCGGGCGATGACAGGAAGGTCAGCAGTACGTTCTCCGGGAGACCGCTGGACGGGATGCCCCTGCAGGCCCGTTCCTTCTGCCGACGCAGTTGACGGCGCGGGCGTGGCTTCCGAAATCAGCGGCGCTGACGGCTCTTCTGCGGTCACCGGCTGCGAAGGTTGCAGGAGCCCGGTGGCCCCAGTCCCAGTGCCCTCGCCAGACCGGGAGACTCCGTCGCCAATCTGGTCCATGGCCTGAGCCGGGGCCGCGGCAGCTGCATCCGCCGGCGTGGCGGCAACGGCAACGTCGCCTGACTCCGCACCGTCATCCACGCTCCCGACGCCAGACGCCGATGACCGGCTGTCAGGGGCATTCCATGATTCAGAAACACTGACGCCAGGCGCGGCGGTTGCCCCCACCGCTGAAGCGGCGCCCGGCCTTGAGCGGGACTCCCCCGGATCCATCCGCTGTACGGGCGCCGCCTCAGGCGACACGTGCGTCCGCTGCACCGGCGAGACGTCGTCGTGCCCGTGCCGGGTGGGGGTGGTGGACAGGTCACGGGATTCGCACTGCGAGAACGACAGGGGGCGCCCGAGCCCTAACCGGCTGGGATACGGGGATATTGACACGGGCGGCAGGGCCGCCGGAGCCTGGACCCTGTCAGTGGTCCTGTCTTCAGCTGCGCGTTGAACGGCAGCAGGACCCGGCAGCGACACGTACGTGGCACTTCCGTCCGAGGCGCCGTCGGTCAAGTTCAGCCGGGATGCAAGCGCGATGTCCCAGCCGGTAGTGGCAGCTGATGGCGTGTCTGGTTCAGTGATTCGTTGTTCGGCGCTAAGTTCCGAACCGGGTTTGATCGCCTCCGGCGCCGCGAGGGGAAACGCGGGGGCTATGGAACCGGCCACTCGAGTTTGCGCGGCCCGGAGAGGCTGAGCCTGGCTAGGGGCTGCGGTTCTCTGTACGGCTGCCGCCGGTTGAACGGGGGCCGGCAGTTCCCCAGCCAGCTTTCCGCCGTCGTCAACCGCCGTTTCCGGTGCTGGACTGGCACCGGCCTCCGGCATCGTCGTGGGACGCTCTTCTGCGTCCCACACCCCCAACTCGCCCACGTCAGCTTCTTCCGGTGCCGGGGTCGGCGGCGAAGCCGGCGCGGCCCCCGGTGGGGCGTCCGCCGTGACTGTGCTGCGCTGCACCGCCGTCGGACGTTCCGTCTCGGCCGCAAATCCGCCCGTCCGGTGTGAGCGGGAGGGGGGAACGCGCAGCGTCATCTCGGGCGGCTCCGAACTGTGCGCTTCCCCGGTAACCGTGCCGCCGCCGTCGACGTCTATCACCCCCGGCGGCGCGTCATCGGACACAAAATGGCTCATGGCTGAGGTGAAGGACGGGTTGGTCCATGCGGCAAGGGAGGCGGCAAAGCGGCCCGGGCCGTGCGTCAGTTCCATAGGGCCGATGGTGCGCTGGAGCGGTGGCAGGAAGGCCCAGCCGGCGGGCGGTACCGGCAGCGGCTGCGCTACCGGTGGTGCCACCGCGTCGGGCGCAGATGTGGGGGCCCCGGGTTTGGGGCGCTCGCGTTGCCAGGGCCACCGCACGGTTCAGCGCTCCTGTGAAAGCCGCGTGTTGATCCCCGCGATCTCCCGGACATAGCGGAGCCGCTGGCCGTGTTCGAGGTCGAGGATGTCGTCGAGGGGCCAGTGGAAGTGATATGCCACGTACGCGACCTCCTCGTAGATCCTGTCGGCCGCGTACGTCATGATTCCCCCAGGCGACCACCGGCAAGATCCGCTGTGAAGCGGTGTGAGCACTCCGGGCAGGTAACGGCGATGCGGGTGTGGCCTTCGGCGTTGATCCTCCGGTAGAAATCCTGGAGGAAGGCGACGTCGGAGGCGAACATGTTTTCGACGACGGCGGAGGTCACGGCTGCCAGCGTGCCGAGTGAGGTGATGACCCTGCCCAGGAGCACTACCGTTGTGTAGGCCGCATTTTCTTGGACGCGGGCGTCGTAGAGCGGCAGCAGTTCGTCCCTGGCAGTGGCCAGTCGCATCACACCCGTCTTGTGGACGGTGCCGTCCTGGTCAACGTAGCCTCTGGGAAGCTCAAAGCTAAATTCGGTGCGAAGCGGCTGTCTTTCTGCCGCGCCGGTGGCCGCCCTTGGCGCGCCGGGACTGTCAGCCTCCAGGTCCGGCAGCACAGCGGCTCCGTGTGTGCGTTGCATCATGAGATGGTGGATTCGTCGTAGCAGATGACGAACTTCTCGGTGGCCTGCTCGGTGGCCCCCGCCTTGAGCGAATTCAACTCAACGCTTTTCACCCAGCAGTTGACGAAGTTGTACGTCTTCAGGGTTTCGCCTTTGTAATCGAGCAGGGCGACGGCGGCTGTCTTGCGGGCGCCGGCGACGTCGCCTTCCATGACTGTCTTGAGCCAGTCGGTGATGGTCTTGCTTTGCGTCAGACCACGCGTGACGGTCAACTCCCCTGCCTTGGGCCGGCCGATCAGCTGGCGGACAACATACTTGCCGTCCTTCGTCTGCTGCTTCAGCTCGATCTTGTCGACCTCGGTCTTGAGGCCGCTCACCTCGATCACCCTTGGCACTTCGATTCCGTCAATGGTGACCGTGAATCCATTTGCTGCTGAGTTGTCAAAATCGCCGAGGGCCATGGTCTTGCTCCTTTTGAACTGGAATTACTCGCTCACGAGGCTGGTGCCGCCGGAGAACTGGGAAAGCTGGAAAATAACAAACTCCGCCGGTTTCACCGGAGCAACACCGATCTGGCAGACCACCTGGCCGGCGTCGATGCCCTCCGCCGGGTTAGTTTCGGCGTCACACTTGACGAAGAATGCCTGCTCAGGGGTGACACCGAAGAGAGCGCCCTTGCGCCATTCGTTGGTCAGGAAAGCGCTGATGGTCCTCCGGATCCGTGCCCAGAGGGCGGGATCGTTGGGTTCGAAGACGGCCCACTGCGTGCCCTGCAGGATGGACTCTTCAAGGTAGTTGAAGAGCCGCCGGACGTTCAGGTAGCGCCATTCGGCGTCGCTGGAGAGGGTACGTGCGCCCCAGACGCGGATGCCGCGGCCCGGGAACGTGCGGATGCAGTTGACGCCGATGGGGTTGAGCAGTTCCTGCTCCGTCTTGGTGATCTGCGTCTGCAGGCTGGTGACGCCGCGGACCACCTCATTTGCGGGCGCCTTGTGCACGCCGCGGGTGTCGTCGTTGCGGGCCCAGACCCCTGCCATGTGGCCCGACGGAGGGACGAACCTGTTGGTACCGGTGGCGGGATCGAACACCTTGACCCATGGCCAGTAGAGCGCCGCGAACTTGGAGTCGAAGCCTCCGCCGTCCATCCGCCAGTCCTTGATCTGCTGCGCGTTGAGGTTGGGCGGCGGGTCGATGATCGCGACGCGGTCCCCCATCAGCTCGCAGTGGGCGATCGCCGCGAGCTGGACGGCCTTGAGGGTTTCCGCATCAATGGAGCCCTGCTCATAGGCGGCCATCAGGTCCGGAACAGCGACCATGGTCACCTCGTCCACCGCCTCCAGGCCGCTGAATCCGGTGCGGTCGGCGGCGTCGCCGACGTAGTCGTCGGCGTTCAGTTCGTCAGCGGTCGGGGGCTCTGGTTCGGGCTCGGGCTGGACCAGCTGGATGGTGCCCTTGTCCGGCTTGACCAAGGCGCCGCCGGTGGCGATTTCCTCGAGGGTGACGATCTTCGATTCCGCGCTGACCTTCGTGGCTGCGTTGTTTGGGCCCCGCTTGGTGGTGACGTTGTCCCAGACCTCGGGTGGCTTGCCCTCGACCGTGATGACGATCTTGAACTGGTCCTCTGACGGGTTCTCGCCGCCGGCGTCGGCTATCTCCACGGAGACGGGCTTCGGGTTGGCCGCGTTGGATTTGGCGGTCAGCCGGTAGCCGCCTATTTCGGCGGTCGGCGCGGCTGTCACGGCCTTGGGCGCCTGCTTCGGTTTTTCGTCACGTGCTCCGTCGGCCCCGATGCGCACGACGTAGCAGTTTCCTCCCCCGTTGAGGAAGTAACCGTAGACAGCGTGGGCAAGATACGAGCCGGGGATGAAGTCCCCAAAGGTTTCGGCGAACTGCGTCCAGTTGGATACCAGGGTTGGTTGGTTGTCGGGCCCTTTCGAGGCGAGCCCGACGAACGCGGCGACCGCGGTGCCTACCCCTTCGATCGGCCGAGTGCCTGCCTCAACCTCGTTCACGTACACACCGGGCGAAAGATAGTTCGGCATTTTGTCTCCTCGTTGAACCCAAAACGTGGTTCAAGGGTCACGCCGAGACGGGGTGCGGCGGTACGGCTATGCGGATGCGCTCACGGGAAGGATGGGGTGCACGAAGGGGCAGAGAGCATTCGGATTCGAGGGCGCGTTCACAGTGAATTAGCAGCAGCTGCAGGTGAAGAGGGCACACCTTCCGATCAGAGCTTTCGCTCTGCGACGGTTCCACGGCAGGGACGCTTGAGGTGGATTCTAAATCCCTCTGCGTGCTTCACCATAAAAGTCTCGTAGCAGCTTGAGCATCGACTCTTTGGTGGGAACTAGGTGTGGAGTTGCCATGCCGTGCGCCCGCAACTCCTGCGCTATGTGTGTCTGTGTTTGGAGGACCCAGGCAGACCAACGTTGCCTCACTTGGTCAACGAGCATGGTGACCCTCACCTGACTGCGGGCGATCGACTCTGACTTCAGTCGCCCGGAGTCTCCAAGGGGCAGATGGGTAGCTGGTCCGAGCGCTGACCCACTCGCCATCACCTCGCCGAGATTTGCGGCACCGGATTGAACCAGCGCATGAGACATTGCTGTTGTCGTCGCGATCGGTTGCTGTACAAGTCCAAACCCTCTGTCTAGGAATCGAAGGGGCTCGATCACGTGCGTCAATTGCGTCACTGCTCGCAGCGCGGCACCAGGTGGCAGAGAACTTCGACCCGTTCGCATAGGCGCGTTCGGATCGCCATGGAACCCATGGGCCACCAGCAACTCGGGCGTAGGAGTGCGACCTTCTCGGGAAATCAACTGCATTAAGCGACTGATCTGCGCATCTGTCATCCCGTTGTCCCGGAGGTTTCGGACCACCCCCATGACCTTGCCTGTCTCAGCGGTCGCCGACGTCGATCCGTAGGCGCCAACTTCGTTCAGCTTGACGTTATGTGGCTGGCTACGGTTCGGGTTCAGCATCTCGGTCAACTGGCCGCCTGCCGAGGAGGACGTGGCAATGGCGAAACGTGGAACGTCGCTCGAACCTGACTGACGGTGGGCCTCCAAGGCGCCACGTCTCGCCACAATCTGTTCAGCGCTTGAAAGGCCTTCGACCGAAGCTGGGACGTGGGTGGTCGCTCCCATGGCCGGGACCCCACGCCTGGCCACGGAACCCGCATACGCTTGCTCGTGCGGCCCCCGCACCACCAGTGCCGACGATCCCTCAAGCCCCGTTGCGAAAAACTGACGCTCCACCTCCGCCGCAGTTCGGGCAAATTCCACCGCAGCAATCGACTCGTCTTCGTACGCAATCACGTCTGTCAGCCGGACTGCAGTTGGGTTGATAGCACCAGATATAGCCCAATGCGTTCCCTGCTTGATGGGTTTGAGCTCGGTTAGACCGTACCTGAGCTTGACTACAGACAAGAGAGGCGCCAGTAGGCGGTTGGCAACCTTTCGCCCAGCGAATCGACGGACCGCCGACTCCGCGGCGGCCATGCCCATATCCAGACGCTTCTGCTTGCCCTCAGGCGAGTCGTCCCCGCCGCGGATCTTCGCCAGCGCCTTCTGCCCGAGCTTCTTCCCACCGGCCTTCACCTTGCCGGCAATCCCCTTAAGCCCCCGAATGATCGGGCCGGCCAGCTTCAGGCCGGAACTGATCACGAAGTCGAGGGCCTGGTTGACCGGCTTCTGGAGCTTCTGGATGATCTCGCGGATCTTCTGGCCGATGCCGCCCAGGCCGATAGCGCTGGCCAGGAAGCCGATGAGGATCGGAACCATCTGGCCCAGGACGTCCTCGATCTTGTTCACCACGGCGCTGACGTTGCCGCGCACGACGTCGGCGACCGAGTCGATGACGGTGTTGACGAACTTCATGATCCGCTCGGCGTTGTTGACGAAGAACATCACGACGTCGTAGATCAGCTTGCAGGCCTTGATGAATGCCGCGGCCGGGTTGAGCAGGCCGATCAGCCACGTGATGCCCGCGGTGATGATCTTGGTGATGACGAAGTCCTTGACCTGCTCCAGGATCATGTTCTTGACGTTGCCGAGCTTTTCTAGGAGCATCTGCCACAGTCCCGCCAGGCCCTGGCTCGCGATGACCTGGAAGATCTCCACGCCCTTCTCCACGGCGGCCATGGCCGGCTCACCGATCTGCTTGACGAGCCGGTTGCGGATGTTGGTCCACGTGAGTCCGAAGATGGAGGCCAGCAGCTTGATGATGCCCTTGACGTCGAACGTGTCCGGAAGCTCGATCCCGCCCTCGGCCAGCGCGCCGAACAGCCAGCCCATGAGGCCCTTCTTCAGGTGGCTCAGGATGTTGTCCTTGAACCTGAGGATGCCGCCCTTGACGCCCTCGATCAGATGGCCCAGGAAGGCAACCGGGTTCTTGATGATGTCCCCGACCACTCCTGCCGCGCGGGATAGGACGTTCCGAAGCATCGAAGCCAGTTCGCGGATGGTGTTGACGATGGCCTTGATCGCTCCGATGGCCTTGTCGACGAGGCCCTTGTTCTCCGCCTGCAGCGCCTCGATGCGCTCGTCCAGGCCCTTGCGTGCCTCGACGTACTTCGTCGCCAGGGCGTCCACCACGGACTCCTGCTTCGCATTGACATCGGATTCGAGCTGCGAAAACTTGTCGCCGATCTCCTTGGTCGCCTCGGCACCGACTTTCTGCAGGCCAGCGGGCAGGCTCTTGACGTAGGCAGCAATCTCGGCCCGGCCCTTGGCAATGCGCTGCTTGGCCGCGGCGAGGTCACCACCGACGATGTCCGCAACGTGTGAAATCACGGTGTCCATCTGCTGCAGGTAAAGCTCCCGGCCGGCCTCGTAGAATTCGTTGACCTTGGCGGGCATGCCGGCGATCTTGTCCTTAAGCCACCGGTACCCGCCCAGCCAGCCTCCATACCGGTCCTTCTTATAGGCAGACATCTTGGCGTCGACATAGGCCTCGAAGGAGGCCCGCGCGCCGGCCTCGCCTTTCTCAAAGGCGGCCTCCACCTTGGGGTCAATCCCGTCCAGGATCTTCTTCACATCGGCTTCAGTGGCGGCAAAGATCCCCTGGACTCTCGCCGTGACCTCCGCGCGCCTGGCCTCATCCTTCGATTTGGTCTTCCCCTTGTCCGCCACGAGGTTGGCCAGCGCTGCCGCGCGGGCCCCCTGCATTCCCGTGACGCCTGCCGCCGTCTCCGCCGATGCCTCCGCCTTGCCCTGCTGCAGCACCTGCTGCTCCTGCTGGCGGAACTCGGCGGGGGCAGTTTGGGCATGCTCCGCGGCCGCCTGCTTGTCGGCCAGGCCCTGCTGGAACTCCGGTTCATTGGACTGGGCCAGCTGCTGGTCACTGACGCCGGCGTCGGCCATCTCCTGGTTGGCCTGGTGGGTGCCGGCGGCGAGGTTGAGCTGTTCCGGCGGCGCCGGCTTGGGGACAGCACCGGCTGCGGGGACGGGGGCGGCCTGGCCGGGCTGTTCCTGGGCCATCGGTGTGACTGGTTTCGGGACGGCCTTGGACTGGTCGGGCGGGGCTGCCGTGGCGGCCTCGATATCCTTGGCCTGGCCCTCCTCGCCCTGTGTGACGAGGCCCTTGACCTGTCCTTTTGCTTCCCCCGCCTTGCCAGACTTCTTGTACTCGTCGGCCTCCTGGAGCGTCTTCGGCGACTTCGCCTCAATGGCGGCTTTGACCGCGGCAATGAACGCTTTCTTGTCGAAGGACCCCGCCTGCTGGGCGTCCATCTGGTCGACTTTGGCCGCCTTGGCCTGGCCGGCCACGTCGTCGGATGGGGGAAGCGCGGCAGCCTGGGCCTCCTTGGCCTTGGAAGCGGCAGGAGGATGCGCCCTTCGCGACTGCGCCACTCCCTTGATAGTGCCGGTGACCTGGCTGAAGGCAGGATCCTCCTCGGGCCTGACCTGGGCCGGTGCCACGGGCGGCTGCAGGAGCTTGTCGGCGGACAGTGCGGCCGGGGCAACCGGCGCGACGCCCCCGCCGCCGGACACGGCCGCGGCCGGCGCCGGCGCAGGACTCTTCCCTCCTGCCGGTACCTTGCCCGGGCCGCCCGTTTTGGCCCGTGCGGCTTTTCCAAGCGGGCTGACCGCAGGCACCGGCTTCGGCGGCGGCACCGGCTTCTTCCCTGCGACCTGCCCTGGATCGAATCCAGTCCGAGTCACCGCCAGGGCCGCGGCAGGCGGCTTGGGTCCTTCCAGGTCCACAGGGATGCCGGCGGTGCTGGCGGCCTTAAGGCCCTTCTCGACCGTGGGGACGGCGGGCTCGCTTTTTCGGATCTCCGTCAGCGCTGCGTCGATCTCGGCGACAGCCTGCTCCCCCGGCGATTTCTGCTTCGCTGCCATGAGTGCGCCCACAGCCGCATTCCCGGCCTGACGTTGCAGCGCCAGCACGCCACGGGGATCCATGCCAGCCGCCGTCGGGCCGCCTGCCCGCCGCCTGCCCAAACTCAGGGCGCTACTAATTTCGCTTCTTGCGGCGCCGCTGGCAGGGCGCGAGGCGGCAGGTCCGGCGCGCTGCGCCGAAACCTTCCCCGCCTGGCTCTGGAACCCAGTCGACATGGCCTTCCCCGGCCGAACTAACCGGATTCTTCCTCTTCAGCCTCGTCGCGCTGGACTGCCGCGCCGGCCATGAAGGAACCTTGCGCCGTCTCTTTCTCCTCGTCCTCGTCCTCGCGCTGGACCGCCGCATCCTCCGCCTGGCGCTGTACGACGGCGGAACCCCCCTCGACGCGCTGGGCCGCCGGAGCGGCAGGCGCCGACATGGCCCGCTCCGCGGTTGCTGCCGCCTCCCGTTCGAACCGGTCCGACGGATCGCTGACCCGGACACCCGTGCCTGTGGCGGTCCCGTCCACCGGGCCGCTCCGCTGCTGGACCACGTGGGTAAGTTCATGGGCGAGCATCGTCCGGCCGGTGTCCGAGCCCGGATCGTATTTGTCCCGCTGGAAGACGATGTTGGATCCGACGGTGTAGGCGTGCGCGTTCACGGACGCCGCCGAATCGTGTGCCGCATCTCCGGTATGGACACGGACGTCCGAGAAACTGTGGCCCAGCCGGCCCTCCATGTCCGCCCGCACCGGCTCTTCCAGGGGCTGCCCGCCCCCGGAGGAAACGACGTCGAGCACGGGCGAGCGTTCCTCCTCCGCCACCCCGCGGACGCCGCTGTTGCCGACGGCGCGCTGAAGCGCCAGAATGCCCCGGGACCCGACGACGTCGGTCCGGCCGGCGGCCGCCGCCTTGTACAGCAGCGCCGGATCCGGCGCCTCGGCCCGTGGTGATTTGGCCCGTAAGCTGTCCGCGTCGGGCTGGTCGTAGTCGTGGCTGTGCATCGTGCGCCCCTTTCGTCGGACCTACACCGACGATCCCCCCTCCAGTCCGGCCCTACAAGCGCCGCCACGGCGCCGGAAGAGGCAGCCGTTTCTGCCCCTACGGGCAAGGCCGCGTGTCTCAGCCCATGGAGTTCTTCGCCGTCGACAGCATTCCCCAGTACGGGCCGAATTCGCTCTCCAGCATCAGCCGTCCCAGTTTGCGGTACTCCCGCTGCACGGCGGTGACGAGGTGCCTCATGGTGACGGTCCCGCCGTCGTCGGCTGCCAGGTAGGCGGCCGTAATGGCGGAAGAGCGGATGGAGCCGCCCGCCAGCTCAAACGCCTTCCCCAGGAAGGCGAGGTCGAGGTCCGCGGAACGGTCCAGCGTCCGAAGGCACCGGTCCCACAGCACAGTGCGGTGGGCGGCGTCCGGCAGCGGGAAGTCCACCAGGACATCCAGCCTGCGGGTGAACGCCTCGTCAATGTTGGCGCGCAGGTTCGTTGCCAGGATGGCCAGTCCGTCGAAGGTCTCCATGCGCTGGAGCAGGTAGGCGCTTTCAATGTTGGCGTACCGGTCGTGGGCGTCCTTTACCTCGGAGCGGCGGCCAAAGACGGCATCTGCCTCGTCAAACAGCAGCACGCCGTTGACTCCCGCCGCGGCAGCAAAGATCCGCTCCAGGTTCTTCTCTGTCTCTCCCACATATTTGTCGACGACGGTGGCCAGGTCCACCACGTAAAGGTCCAGTCCCAGCTCCCCGGCCACCACTTCGGCGGACATAGTCTTGCCGGTTCCCGAATCTCCCGCGAACAGTGCCGCTACCCCGTGCCCGCGGCCGGCTCCAGGACGCATGGACCAGTCGCCCAGCACCCTTTCACGGTGCCTGGCCCGCAGCGCGACCTCCTGAAGTGCCTGAAGTACCGCATCCGGCAGAACCAGGTCACCCCAGCCGACCGCCGGCTCGATCCGCCGGGCCAGCCGGTCCAGGGCCGAACCGTTCTCTCCCCGTGCCCCGGCCCGCAGCTGCGCCGCAGTGGCCCGCCCGTCCTCTGCTAAAGCCGCCTGCACAAGCGCCGATCCGGCCGCACGGACAACCTGCTCCGGCCGCAACCTGAAAGCCGATGTTGCAGCCTCCACGTCAAGCCCGTCATGTGACCCAAGGGCCGCCCGCCACAACTCCAGCCGCTCGTTCGAAGAACTTGCGGCAACGTCGACCAGCAGCGGCGGCCGGCTGGTCCACGCTGGATCCCATACCGCGTCACCGACGAACAGCACCGGCTGCGGTTCGGCGTGGAGCACTTCCAGTACCTGGGGGTGATCAGATATTGCGGCAAGGGGAGCTGCGACCAGGCCGGCGCCCCTGAGCCTTGCCTCCCGCACTGCGGCGTCCACCAGCGCAAGGGGTTCCCGCTCATTCGCCAGCCGTCCCAGGTCCAAGTGGATCGCCGGGTAACCGCTGGAACTGAGTGCCTCCGCCGCGAGAATCCGCCCGGATCCTGTTGCGGGTTCCCGCAGATAAGCCAACCGGATACCCGCGTCGAGCGCCCTTGCCAGGGGGCCCGGATCACCCCACGTGACCTCGGGGGGTGACGCCAGGACTGCGGCGAGCGCAGGATCGGGGGCATCATCTCCCAGCAGATGCCCGACGACGCGGTCCGGCACCCGCAGCGCCCTTCCAGGCAGAGGGCGGTCCGGATCCTCAACGGCCAGCAGGCCGCCCCAAATGAGTGGCCCGGACAGCAGGCGTGCGCGGGCGCCGGCGGCATAGAGCGGTTCGCCACACAGGGCCAATGCAACAGCCACTGACGGGCGGCGGCGCGTGACGTCATCGTTCAAGTACCCGAAGAACTGTTCGAAACGTGGATCCAGGTCGGCGGCGAGCGCCACCAGCAAGAGGTCTACGTCGAGACCTGACAGTCCGAATTTATCTGCGAGGTTCCGCAGCCTCAGCGGGTGACCCGCCGCCTGGGCCGTTTCAGCCAGTTCCTCGCATTCGCGGTACCGTGCTGACGCCGCACCCAGCCCGCCATTGCTGTTCCGCAGAGCGGGCTGTTCTCCCTCAAGCAGCCGGTCCACTGCCTCGTCACTGAGATACAGCCCCCGGAACGGGTCGTCAGGCTGCGGGTCCTCGGCGCGGCGCATCGCAACGAGGAGACGGATGCGCTCCTCGACTACGCTGATTCTTCCCAGCAGGTGCGCCAGGCTCGGATTCTGCCCCATACGGGAATCACCGGGCCTGCCGCTTGCCGTTGTCCCGGGCTGGTGCTGGCGGGGCAACGTGCTGGTGACGGCCGACGTCGGCTCCGCCATCCAGGAGGTCCGACATGTCAAGGTGCGTTCCCTGCGAGGCCGGCGGTCCGGCCTGGTAAACGATGCCCGTGTCGACGGGCGCGATAACCACGATGTCGAGCGACGGCTTCAGCTCGCCGCCCAGAGCGGACCAGACGTCAGCAAAAGCCCGGTCCTCCGGCGGGGGAAGCCCCACGGTCAGCGGCACCACGAGCCCGGTTTCCGCCAACTGGCCGACCACGAGCTCGTCAGGCAGGGCCTCGTACTTGAGGAAGCAGCGAAGCAGCTGGTCAAGGAGGCGGTGCTCGTCCTCCGGCCGTTGGGTCCACGCTGTCACGAGGTAGGACAGCTTGTAATGACGGGGGGCCGGACGCCGGGTCCGGACATGGCCGTCATCGCCGCGCTGCTCCGACAGGCCCCGTTCCCGGCGCCGGACGTCCTCGCGGATGTCGTACAAGTAGAGGTTAACCGTCGGTGCATTGCGGCGTGCAGCCCAGTCCTTCGTCGGAGCGTCAAAGACGACGTCGACTTCCGACCCGTTCAGCGCGTCAGTCCGGATGAGCGTGCGCAGCGCCTCGTCCACCTGGGCAATCACATGACCACCGCCGTCGGGCTGGCGTGCGGCAGCTGCGACCGCGCCGCCAAGGCACGGCCCGCCGTCGGGCAGGTGTGCGGCAGCTGTGATCGCACCGCCAAGGTACGGCACGCCGTCGGAATCGCAACTGCCAATCCTGGTGTGGACAACTCGTAACTCTCCCGCTTGCCGGAACTTACGGTCCGCCGCCGGACGGACCGTAAGTCCACGGTGCTCGACACGGTCAACCGCCGGAACCCCGAGGGGGGCAGGCGGCCGGGAAGCGCCTCATACCCCTTCGGGCAATCCCTAAATCAGCCCCTCGCGCAAGGCGTAAGCCACGGCATGGGACCGGTTGCGCAGCTGGAGCTTGGTGGTCACGTCGTGCACAACGTTCTTGACGGTGCGTTCCGAATACGCGAGCTTCCGGGCAATCTCACACGTATCCAGTCCGTCTGCCAGCAGTCGCAGGACCTCCACCTCGCGTGGGGCTAGGCCGGTAAACATGATCCCGCGGGGACCAAGGACGTGGCGCTGCAGCTTCCCGACCTGGTCCAGCAGGCGGCCCAGCAGATCGGGCGGCACGCTTCCTTCACCTGCAGCAGCGGCCAGGATGACAGAGATGAGGCGGTCCGGTGTCGCTTCGCTGCGGCGCACTATCCCCACTACCCCCGTTTCCACTGCTTTGACGAGGTCGCCGTCGTCCAGGCGGCCTGCCACGAGGACTGCCCGGGCGGCGCCTTTACGCTGCACGATGCGGAGCAGAGTCAGGGCGTCTTCGTCGACTGAATCTGCAACCACGACGACGACCCTCGCCTCCGCGTTCGGCGCCCGCACCACGCGGACTTCGGGACGGGCCCGCAACTCGCTGGCGACCCCGGCTTCGGAAATCGGATCGCGTGCGTGGACTTTCACTGTTATTGGTTCCATGAATCCTCCCCTGCTACCTGTAACGGCCGCGGATAAGACCGGTAGCCCCCACCAGCTTCACGTACCCGAATGTGGCAATCCGCTGCCCTGAATTTAGCGGATGCTTCTCTTCGTGCAGTCAACAAGGGCTCAACGGGCAACCGTAGTGCCCCGAAGTCCGGCCCGGTGTCATGCTGCGCGCATCCCCCAGCGCCCTAGCCTCTGAGTACCTGCGAGCGTCTCTGCCCAGGCGCTTGCTGGCCTTCGAAGGAGAGGGTATGACCACCACCGCATCGTTTGACACGCCTCGCCTCAGCATAGAGGGGGGTGCAGAAGGGACGACCGGTATAACCTTCCGCAATGACAGCGAAGTCGTGGAGGAATACTCGCTTCGGGTTGTTGGCCCGGCAGAGTCCTGGGCTGAAGTGGCACCGGCCCGCGTTTCGCTCTATCCAGGACATGACACCACGGCTGACGTCACATTCAGGCCTCCCCGGTCTGCTTCCGTGCACGCTGGCGAGTACCTGTTCGGGGTTCAGGTATTACCCACCGAGCACCCGGAGGACGCCGCTCTGCCGGAAGGGGTTGTAGAGGTGCGCCCCTTCCTTGAGACGACGGGTGAGCTCATGCCAAGAATGTCCCAGGGCAAGCGCGGGGCCAAGCACAATGTTGCCTTGGATAACTGGGGTAATGTCCCCATCACAGTGGAACTGGCTGGATCCGACCCCGGCGACCTGCTGGAATTCGAACTGCAGCCTCCGGAACTGACAATAGGACCTGGCGAAGTTCAGTTCACGGCTGTCCATGTTCGACCCGCAGAGAAGATTTGGAGCGGCACGCCTACCACTCGCGTTTTCGTGGTAACCGCGACACCGGAGGACGGGGTTCCCGTTCTACTCGACGGGAGCCATGTTCAGTACCCAATACTGCCGTGGAGGACCATCAAAACCGTATTTTGTCTCCTGCTTCTGGCGGCGGCACTGACGGTGGCGTGGCACTTCTCGGTCGAGTCAGTCAGGGTGAGCGAACCCACGAGCACGAACACGTCGCAGGGGGTCGCCCCGAACGGCGTGCCGAACGGGACTCAGTGATGCCTACTGGTCCCGCACTCCGGGTCGGGGATACGGCTTTATGCTCCTTGTCCGACGGCCCCAAGCCGCATGTGGGAGGGCCTGTCACCCCGGCCGCCGGCGTGCCAACCGTGTTGATTGGCGGGATGCCTGCTGCAGTAGCGAACGCCCTTCCCGGCGGGATTGTGTGTGTTTCTCCGGCGCCAAACGGGATCGCAGCGGGCAGCCTGACGGTGCTCATAGGCGGCTTTCCTGCCGCCCGGGTGGGTGACCTGAGCCTTCACGGCACTCCCGTGGGCCCAGGCCCCGGCTGTCCCACCGTCATTATCGGGGGGTAGAGCGGGGACGTAATACGTGGCTGGCGGCTCTGCTTGGGCTTCACTGTCCCTCGGCCGCGGGAACCGTTTCCGTCGAGCCCGCCGGCGAGGAAGAACCGTCGGAACCGCCTCCCTCCGGAAGCTGGCCTCCCTCCGGAAGCTGGCCTCCCTCCGCAGCAGGCGAGGAGGGACCGTCTGTGCTGTCCATTGTTTCTGGGGGGCAGACGGCCGTAGCGGGCAGGGTGTCTGCGGTGGGCAGGGTGATCTTCACGGTGATTAGGTTGTTGTCCTCGTCGGCTTCTTCAATGGTTTTCAGCGGGTCGGCCATGAAGGTCACTTCGTGCGTTTGCCCAAGGTCATCGGGCTGGATGTTGACGCGTACCTCCGTAAGCTTCGGTTCCTCCCCCGCCTCCAATGTTTTCTTCTCACTCAGCCCCACTTTTGCCGCTAACGACTTACTTTCGATTCCCAACTCAACCGCGTGGACCCCCTGCCCCTGGTTGCGCAAATCCACGGTGACGAACAGGCAGGCAGGCGTGTCGGGCGGGTCACCCCGGGCCACGGTGCATGCTTCTGGAGGAACCACGATGAAGTCCGGCTTCACCTGCGCGGCGTCAGTCTGCGACGGCGGTGCAGTGGTCGCTTGGGGCCGGGCCGTGGGAGGAGCATACGGCTCGCACACGATCGGGTCCGCCTCTTTGCCGCCGGCACGCCCACCACCAGTGCCACCTCCAGAAACTCCGCCACCGGAACCCCCACCACCAGTTTCACCGCCGCCTGAGCCTCCACCATCAGTGCCACCCCCACCGGTTTCACCGCCACTACCAGTGGACGGCGTCGTCGACTCTGTGGACGGAGCAGTCGTTTGATTGGGCGCAACCGTTCCGCTTCCCGTAGCGCCACCCGCGGTCCCAACTGGGGTTGGGCGGGTAGTCAAGTCCGGTACGTGAGGACCACAAGCAGTCAGGGCAAACGCGATGAGCAGAACTAACGCAAATGGCCTACGCATTCCGTAAACTCTCATGTGCTCACAATCCGCTCCGACCGAAGCCCAGTCGTCTGGGGGTCTACTGGGGCGGTCCTTTCGTCAGACCGCAGCCAGTTGGCATCCATCGTGCGTCGCTTGTCCCATGCATCCGTGCCCAAAGAGGCAATAAATCGGGCAGCTTTACCGCCTCGTATACGATGGGGCGGCGCCTACTCAGGCTTCTTCGCCCGGCTGGGCTGAACGCGGGGCGGCTCGCCCGGCATCTTTGGGTAGTCGGGCGGGAACGGCAGCTCCCCCAGCCCGTTGCCGATGTCGCGCTCCCACCACTCCAGGAGTGTATCGATCGTGCCCGGCTTCGCGTGCATGTCCGCCCACGGGTCCCCGATGGTTTTCAGCCGGTCCGGCACGGTGAGGATGGTAAAGTCCTTCGGCCTGACATCCGCCAGCTCATCCCAGGTGATGGGGCAGGACACGGACGCATGCGGAAGGGCCCGCGGGCTATAGGCGCCGGCGATGGTGCGGTCCCGGTTGGCCTGATTGAAGTCGACGAAGATACGTTCACCGCGTTCCTCCTTCCACCAGTTCGTGGTGACCCTGTCGGGCATGCGGCGCTCAAGCTCCCTGGCGGCAGCGATCACGGCGTGGCGGACGTCGAGGAATTCGCGGGTCGGTTCAATGGGGGCGTAGACGTGCAGGCCCCGGTTGCCCGAGGTCTTCAGGAAGGCGTCCAGCCCTGCCTCTGCGAGCACCTTCCGCAGTTCCAGGGCCGCGGGGATGGCGTCGTCGTAGTCGGTGCCGGGCTGGGGGTCCAGGTCGATGCGCAGCTGGTCGGGGTTGTCCGAGTTGACTGCATGGGACGGCCAGGGGTGAAAAACCACCGTGTTCATTTGCGCTGCCCACACCACGGCGGCCGGCTCGTCGAAGACCAGCATCGGGTGCGAGCGCGCGCTGGGAAAGACCACCTTCACCGTGCGGATAAAGTCGGGAGCGCCTTTGGGCGGGTTCTTCGAGAAAAACATCTCGCCGTCCACGTCGCCCGAAAAGCGCTGCAAAGCCACCGGCCGGTCGCCGTTTGCCCGGATGAAGGCCTCCCCGACATCCACGAAGTAGCGCGCCAGGTCCAGCTTGGTCAGCCCGAGCTCGGGCCACAGCACCCGACTGGGACTTGAGATGCGCATTTCCCTTGGGCCGTTGGGCCCGTCGACACTGAGGGTGGTCTGTTCACTGGCCATGGGGACAACCTACCCCGCCCGGCGGGCGGCGTCAGCAGTTTCCCATTCACGGCTCCTGCTGAGCAGCCCCTGCCAAGACGGGTTCCGCCGTCGGACATCGCCAAAACATCCAGCCGCTCTATGGGCAGCAGCGGGACCATCTGTAAGGATGAAAGCCACGGGCGCCGCCAGGCGCAGAGCATCCTCGAAGGAGACCCATTCCATGGTTGAATCCGCCAGTCTGGACGCTACCCAAGGACCTTCCGACGCCCGGGAACCGGGTGAACAGCAGCTGTTCCGGACGACGGCCGCGGAGGCCGGCCTGGTTCCCGGCAGCAGGGACTGGAACGCGCTTGAGGAACGCTACGACCGGCACTTTCCCGACCTGTCCAGGCTGTTCCGTTCGCTGTACGGATCGCGTCCGGACGTTGAGGAACAGCTGGCCGCCCTGGTGGCGGAGATGGCCCGCTCCTGGCAGGACCGGCCCGCCGACCTGAAACAGCTCGACGACGGCCGGGAAGACAACAGCGACTGGTTCCAGTCCAACCGCATGCTCGGCGGCGTCTGCTATGTGGACCGCTACGCAGCCGACCTGGAAGGTGTGCGTGCCCGCATCCCCTATTTCAAGGAACTCGGCCTCACCTACCTCCACCTGATGCCGCTGTTCCTTGCCCCGGAACCGCTGTCCGACGGCGGCTATGCGGTCTCCAGCTACCGGAAGGTCAATCCGAAGCTTGGCACGATGGACCAGTTGCGCGCCCTCGCCGCGGAATTGCGCGCCAACGGGATCAGCCTGGTGGTCGACTTCATCTTCAACCACACCTCGAACGAGCACGAGTGGGCGCAGCGGGCCGCCGCGGGCGAGCCCCGCTACAGCGACTACTACTGGATCTTCCCGGACCGCACTATGCCTGACGCGTTCGAACAGAACGTCCGCGAAATCTTCCCCGAAGACCACCCCGGCTCCTTCGTGCAGCTGCCGGACGGCCGGTGGGTGTGGGCCACGTTCCACACTTTCCAGTGGGACCTGAACTACTCCAACCCGGAGGTGTTCCGGGCCATGGCCGGCGAGATGCTGTTCCTGGCCAACCTCGGCGTGGACATCCTTCGCATGGACGCGGTGGCCTTCATCTGGAAGCAGCTGGGCACGCCGTGCGAGAGCCTGCCCGAGGCGCACACTCTGCTGCAGGCCTTCAACGCCGTCTGCCGGCTTGCGGCGCCGTCGCTGCTATTCAAGTCCGAGGCGATCGTGCACCCGGACGAGGTGGCCCTGTACATTGACCCGGCTGAGTGCCAGCTTTCCTACAACCCGCTGCAGATGGCGCTGACCTGGGAGGCGCTGGCCACGCGGAACGTGTCGCTGCTGGCCCAGGCCCTCGAACGGCGGCACAACATTGCTCCCGGGACTTCCTGGGTGAACTACGTGCGGAGCCACGACGACATCGGCTGGACGTTTGCGGACGAGGACGCCGCCGAGTTCGGCATCAACGGCTTCGACCACCGCCGGTTCCTGAACTCGTTCTACGTCAACCGGTTCCCCGGCAGCTTCGCCCATGGCGTGCCGTTTCAGGACAACCCGCGCACCGGTGACTGCCGCATCTCCGGCACCACGGGGTCGCTGTGCGGCCTGGAGGAGGGTTCGGCGGAGGCGATCCGCCGCGTACTGCTGACACACTCGGTGGCCTTCAGCACCGGCGGCATCCCGCTGCTCTATCTCGGTGACGAGGTGGGTCAGCTCAATGACTACGGCTATGCCCAGGAGGACGGCCACGAGGCGGACAGCCGGTGGGTGCACCGACCGCAGTTCCCCGCGGAAAAGTACGCCAAACGCCTGGATCCCGCTACTCCTGAGGGGGCTGTGTATGCGGGGCTGCGTCGGCTGATTGAGGTCCGTGCCGCGACTCCAGAACTGGGCGGCACACGCCTCGTTCCCTTCACCACGAACAATCACGCCGTCCTGGGCTACCAGCGCCCCGGCGTGGGAACCGCAGTACTGGCCCTGGCCAACTTCAGCGATGGCCCGCAGGTGGTGTCGGCCGAGACGCTATCCGGGTTCGCGGCCGAAGCGCTGGACCTGTTTTCCGATGTGCCGGTCCGGATCGACGAGGGGCTCGTGCTGCGGCCGCAGGACTACGCCTGGCTCCGGGTGGTCCCGGCCGACTGAAGCGATCGGGCATGATGAACTCATGCCCACAGCTGATACTCCCGTCACCATTGCCGTCGGTGACGGCCACGTGTCCGGTGCCTACGCACGGCCGGCCAATCCGTTCGCAACCCTGGTGCTTGCCCACGGGGCCGGGGCGGGCATGGAACATCCGTTCATGCGCGGCTTCACTGGCGCCTTGAACGACGACGGCGTGGCCACCTTGCGCTTCAACTTCCCCTACCGCGAGGCGGGCCGGAAGTTCCCCGACCGTCCGCCGGCAGCCATTGCCACCTGGCGGGCGGCGATGGCTGACGCTGCAGCCCGGTCCGCAGGGAAAAGCGAGCCGGTGTGGGCTGCCGGGAAGTCGTTCGGCGGCCGCATGGCCTCCATGGCGGTGGCCGAGGGCATGCCTGCCGCAGGCCTCGTCTACCTCGGCTACCCGCTGCACCCGCCGGGCAAGCCGGAAAAGCTCCGCGACGAGCATCTCTATGGGCTAACAACGCCCATGCTCTTCCTCCAGGGGACACGCGACACTTTCGCCACCCGGGAACTGCTGGAAGGCGTGGTTTCACGGATCGGACCTACCGCCACGCTGCAGTGGTGCGAGGGCGGCGACCATTCATTCGCTGTTGCCGGCAACAAGCGAAGCGCCGAAGAGATCGGCGCCTCGCTCGCGGCGCCGGTCGCCGCATATATTCGGGCCAACAACCCTGCCGGCCACTAAGTCGCACGGTCTGGGCACAATTGAATGCCCAATAGGGCAGCCCATCGGAGCCCCGCGACTCCCATGCTTCAATTCTTCCCCGCTCACTAGGGAAATTGCTGCTGTTCCAGCACTCAACGTGGATCTAAAGGGCAAAGCTCGGACACAGGAGCAGTGACTGCGGGTTTCCCTGTCAACGAGGTGAAGCCACAATGAGGTCCATGCCTGCCGCGTGCCCAGTTCGGCGGGTCAAACTCGGGAGCATTTGTGGCAGCTCGAAGTACGCGACATACAAACAAGGAACGGCCCTCCGCCAAGAGGAATATCGTTGGCAGCCTGACATTGCGAACTCTTGCGGCAGCACTGATCCTAGGTTTTGCCGTCTTCGCCTTCAGCCAAGGCCCAATCAGGAACAATCGCCATTCTGCTGGCGAGGTCGAATTGCCAATGGCTCCGACCGGCAGCGAAGACGCACCACTCCTGGACCCCAACAACACCCCGCGAGTGAAAGTGCCTTTTCGCCCGGTAATCTCCAATGCTGCCCTCAAGGGAGCCTCGACGCCGGGCGTTGCATCAGCACTACTAAAAAGACCCCCGCGCGGCTCCCTTATGGCTCCTCTTGAATTCTTGGTCAAAACTTCTCAGTTCGGGTCGCGTAGAAATCCAATCACGGGGCAATTGGGTGAGTTCCACTATGGGCAGGATTTCGGTGCAGCCTGTGGAACGCGGGTATACGCTGCCGACGCAGGCGTGGTCCGCGCAGCGGGTTGGCACCCTTGGGGAGGGGGCAACAGATTAGAGATTGACCATGGCAACGGCCTGATTACGACCTATAACCATCTGCTGAAGTTAGGTGCCGAAAAGGGCAGCAAGATCAGAGTCGGCGAGGTTGTTGCCAAAGTGGGCACTTCAGGATCATCGACCGGCTGCCACCTGCACTTTGAAGTCATCGAAAACGGACAGCATAAGGACCCTAATCGGTGGACGTTACTGGGCATCCGTCAGATTGACCGCTTAGCCCTGGACGATAGGATGATCAGCTTTGATCCGAGTTCAGTAAAGACGCTGACCTGGACGATTCCCACCATAGCTGGAAAGACCTTCAGTACGAAGGAGCCTGCTCCACCACCTCAACCGCCGCATTGCAGCACCAAACCGCTGCCTTCGGACTGCCCTGCGCCAGACAAGTGCAGGTTCGACCCGCAGGCACCCGGCTGCACACCCACAGACAAGTGCAAGACCAACCCACAAGCACCCGGCTGCACACCCACAGACAAGTGCAAGACCAACCCACAAGCACCCGGCTGCACACCCACAGACAAGTGCAAGACCAACCCACAAGCACCCGGCTGCACACCCACAGACACGTGCAAGACCAACCCACAAGCACCCGGCTGCACACCATCGCCAGAGTGCACGGTCACGGCCGGCATTCCGATGGCGCCGGGATGCGCCCTCCCACCGGGCTGCGCGGTCCAAGCCGACGGAACCATGCCGGCTAACTGCCCGCTCCCGGCAGGCTGTGGTGTCAAAGCCGGGGTTGCCATGTCTGCAAACTGCCCTCTCCCGGCAGGATGTGTCGTCCAAGCCGACGGGACTATGCCCGCCAACTGCCCCCTTCCCGCGGGCTGCGTCGTCCAGGCCGACGGGACTATGCCCGCCAATTGCCCCCTCCCGGCAGGCTGCGTCGTCCAGGCCGACGGGACTATGCCCGCCAACTGCCCCCTCCCGGCAGGCTGCGTCGTCCAGGCCGACGGGACTATGCCCGCCAACTGCCCCCTTCCCGCGGGCTGCGTAGTCCAGGCCGACGGGACTATGCCCGCCAATTGCCCCCTCCCGGCAGGCTGCGTCGTCCAGGCCGACGGGACTATGCCCGCCAATTGCCCCCTCCCGGCAGGCTGCACCGCCCAGGCAGGGGTCGCCATGCCGAACGGATGCCCACTCCCGGCAGGCTGCGTCGTCCAGGCAGACGGGACCATGCCCGCCAACTGCCCCCTCCCGGCAGGCTGCACCGTCCAGGCAGGGGTCGCCATGCCGAACGGATGCCCACTCCCAGCAGGCTGCGTCATTCAAGCAGACGGCACCATGCCTCCCAACTGCCCCCTCCCCGCAGGCTGCGCCTACCAGTCCAACCAGCCTGTCACGCCGAACTGCCCCCTCCCGGCAGCCTGTGCCACTCAGGCGAACACGCCAGTCCCCGACGGATGCCCCCTTCCGGCCAATTGCGCCTACCAAGCCGGAGTAGCCATGCCGGCCAACTGTCCCCTCCCCACAGGATGCGGGGTTCAGCCACAATTGCCAGCCACGTGTCCGCTGCCGCTTGAGTGCCAACTACCGCCGGAGCAGTTGCCGGCCTGGTGTTCTCAGCCACCTGCGCCGGGCCAAGAGCTTGAGCCTTCGGCATCTCACCCGTCCTGGACGAAATCAGCCGCCGGCGAGTCACCAAAGTTCCAGGAGCTGCTGAACTAAGGCTGGTTCTGCACCATGGGCGTCTGCCCTGCAATCAGGCGTTCGCCGCCGCAGGCGCCACGTTGCCCGGGACGGGTTCGTGCCGCAGGTAACTGCGGCGGAAGCGGCCGGTGCCGGCAGTCAGCGCCCGCAGCTGGACCGCGTACCGCAGGAGCTCCCCGTCCGGGACCTCGGCGGTGACTTCCGTGACGTCGCCGCCGGACGACGTCGTACCCGTGAGCCGGCCACGGCGGGCCGACAGGTCGCTCATGACAGACCCCACGTACTCGTCGGGGATGCTGATGGTGACAGAAGAGACTGGCTCCAGCAGCTGGATCCGCCCGGCGGCCGCGGCCTCCCGCAGCGCGAGTGCACCGGCGGACTGGAACGCCGCGTCGGAGGAGTCGACGCTGTGCGCCTTGCCGCCCACCAGGGTCACCCGGATGTCCACCACCGGAAAGCCCGCCGACACGCCCTTCTGCATCTGGGCCCGCACGCCCTTCTCGACCGAGCCGATGAACTGGTTCGGCACCACCCCGCCCACGGTCTTGTCCACGAACTCGAAGCCGGCCCCGCGTTCCAACGCCTCCACCTCGATGTCGCAGATCGCGTACTGGCCGTGGCCGCCCGACTGCTTGACGTAGCGCCCGTGTCCGGCCGCGGGGGCGGCGAACGTTTCCCGCAGCGGCGTCACCACCGGCACGGTCTGCAGCTTCACGCCCTGGTCACGCAGCCGGTCCAGGACCACCTCGCCGTGGGCCTCACCCATGCACCACAGGATCAGCTGGTGGGTTTCCGAATTGCGCTCCACCCTTAGGGTCGGGTCTCCGGCGGCCACCTTGCCCAGGCTCTTGGCGAGGGCATCCTCATCACTGCGGGTGGCGGCCTCGACGGCGAGCGGCATCAGCGGCTCGGGCATGTCCCACGCGGTGATCAGCAGCGGGGCATCCTTCGCTGACACGGTATCGCCGGTCTCCGCGCTGCCAATCTTGGTGATGGCGCAGATGTCCCCTGCCACGCAGTACGGGATGGGCCGCAGGTTCGCCCCCAGCGGCGAATACAGGTGGGCCAGCCGCTCGTCACTGTCGTGGTCCTCATGGCCGCGTTCGGCCAGCCCGCGGCCGCTCACGTGCACTGCCGAATCCTCGCGCAGCGTGCCGGAGAAGACGCGCACCAGGCACACCCGTCCCAGGAACGGGTCGATGGTGGTGCGCACCACCTCACCCGCCAGAGGTCCGTCCGGGTCGCACGTCAGCGGCCCCGCAGGCTCGCCGGCAAGATCGGTCACGTCCGGCACGGCACGCTCCAGAGGCGTGGGAAATGCCCGGGTCAGCATCTCCAGCAGTTCCGTCATGCCGAGGCCGGTCTCGGCCGATGCCGCCAGAACAGGGAAGAACGATCCCCGTGCCACAGCTTTTTCGAGGTCCCCCACCAGGACATCGGCGTCGATATCCTCACCGCCGAGGTAGCGATCCATCAGGGACTCATCCTCGCTCTCGGAGATGATCCCCTCGATCAGCGTGCCGCGTTCGGACTCGGCAGCGGCACGCTCATCGGCACTGGCGTCCCGGACGGCGGGCTCCGGGGATTCGCCGTCGTACTCCGACACCTGGCCGGACAGCAGGCCGAGCAGCCCCGTGACACTCCCGTCCGTTCGCACCGGGAGGTAGGCAGGCACCACGGACTGCCCGAACGCGCGCTGGCAGGCGGCCAGGGCGGCCTCGAAATTTGCCCGTGGATGATCAAGCCGCGTGATCACCACGGCCCGCGGTGTGTCCAGCTGGGCGCACTCCGCCCAGAGCGCGGTGGTGGCGGCATCGACGCCGTCCACGGCCGACACCACGAACAGCGCCGCGTCCGCAGCGCGCAGCCCGGCCCGCAGCTCGCCGGTGAAGTCCCCATAACCGGGCGTGTCCAGCAGGTTCACCTTCACGCCGTCGTAAACCAGCGGCGCCACGGAAAGCACCACGGAGCGCTGCTGGTGGATCTCCGACGGCTCCGCATCGCTGACCGTGTTGCCGTCAACGATCGAGCCCATCCGTGGAATTGTCCCGGCGGCGGCGAGCAGGGCCTCGAGCAGCATGGTTTTGCCGGCTCCGGAGTGTCCCACCAGTGCGACATTGCGGATGCCCTCCGGCTTGTCCACCGGCGCTCCGGCGGACGCGTCCGCCCGCCGGAGATCGGAGCTGCCGCGGCCCGGACCCTTGCCCCGGCCGTTAGTGCCTTTTACCGACATGACCATCTCCCGGCGTGCTAGTCGTGAGCCGCCAAGCGGCCTTAGTAAGACGATTCGACACCTAAAGCTGCTGTTCAGCAAGGGGTCAGGGCCCCTCAGCAGGAGTCCGACGGCGCGGCGGCGCGGCTCTCCGCGCCAGCCCACCGAAAGCGAATAACCCGTTGCGGTGCCATCCCGGTAGGGGCACGATGGATAACGTGGCCGCACGGGCCGGCCCATGCCAACCGACCAGTCGCCAGGGAGCAGTCGATGAGTGCGTGGAATGAAAATATCGGTGCAGGATCAGCCGGACTGACAGCGGTGACCGTGGTGGAGGGCTCCTCCTTCTGCATCTCCGCCGAGAGTGGGGACGTGTTTCCCGGCCAGCCGCAGGGTGCGTTTTACCAGGACACCCGGATTCTGTCCCGCTGGCAGCTGACGGTCGACGGCGTTCCGCTGGAGCCGCTGTCCGGCCAGACCCGCGAACCGTACCGGGCTGTGTTCATCGGCAGGCCGCGCGGAGCCAGCGGCGCTGTGGAGAGCCCGCTGGTGGTGGAGCACAACCGGACGGTCGGGCCCGGGCTTCGGGACGACATCAAGGTCCACAACTACTCCGAAAAGCCGCTGACCTGCCGGATCCAAATCAGGGTGGATGCGGACCTGAGCGACCTGTTCGACGTCAAGGGCGGAAAGGTCGTCCCGTCCGCCGAGCACAGCCGGAAGGTCCGGGCCGAGGCCCTGCAGATTGACGCCATACGCAACGGAATCCACCGCGGCGTGGTGATCAGCGCCCAGGGTGCCATGGTCACCGAGGATGCCCTGACGTTCGACGCCGACCTGGCCGCCCGGGGCACCTGGACCGCCAGCGTGTTCACCACTCCCCTGGTGGACGGCGCCTTCCCTGAGCAGCCATTCACCCACGAGACTGCCCCGCACGTGGGCGCGCAACGCTACGCCGCCTGGGAGGAGCATGTTCCCCGGCTCACCGTAACTGACAAGAACGTGGAAAAAGTCCTCACCCGGAGCCAGGAGGACCTGGGTGCCCTCCGGATCTTCGACCCGGAGCATCCCGAGCGGGCCGCCGTCGCCGCCGGTGCCCCGTGGTTCATGGCGCTGTTCGGCAGGGACTCGATCCTGTCCTCCTACATGGCCCTGGCGGTGGATCCGAAGCTGGCCACAGGAACCCTGCAGACCCTGGCAGCATTGCAGGGCAAAAAAGTGGATCCGGACACCGAGGAGGAACCGGGCAGGATCCTGCACGAGGTGCGGCTGGGCGTCACCGCCGGGCTGGCCCTCGGCGGCAGCCAGGCGTACTACGGCACAGCCGATGCAACTCCGCTGTTCGTGGCACTGCTGGCGGAGCTGGGACGCTGGGGCCTGGCGGGCGACCTGCTGGACTCGCTGCTGCCGCACGCCGACCGGGCCCTGGACTGGATAGAGAACTACGGCGACCGGGACGGCGACGGCTTCGTGGAGTACCAGCGCGCCAACGAACACGGACTGCTGAACCAGGGCTGGAAAGACTCCTGGGACGGCATCAACTTCGCCGACGGAAGCATGGCGGAGGCCCCAATAGCGCTGTGCGAGGTGCAGGGCTACGTCTACGGCGCCTACCTCGGACGGGCACTGCTCGCCCAGCAGCTGGGCGATACGGACATGGCGTCAAAGTGGAACCGCAAGGCCGCTGACATCAAGGCCGAGTTCAACGACAGATTCTGGCTCCCCAAAAAGGGGTACTTTGCCGTGGCCCTGGACAAGGACAAGCGTCCGGTGGATGCCTGCGCGTCCAACATGGGCCACTGCCTGTGGTCAGCCATCGTCGACGCGGACAAGGCGCCCCTCGTGGCGGAGCGGCTCATGTCGCCGGAGATGTTCACCGGCTGGGGTATCCGTACTCTCGCCTCCGACATGGGCGCCTACAACCCCGTCAGCTACCACAACGGTTCGGTGTGGCCGCACGACACAGCCCTCATAGCCGGCGGACTGATGCGGTACGGGTTTGTCGAGGAGGCCACGCGCATTGCCATGGGCCTGTTTGATGCGGCGGAAAAGTTCGACGGGCGGCTGCCGGAACTTTTCTGCGGGTTCTCGCGGGACGATTTCCCCGACCCCGTCCCCTTCCCCACGTCCTGCTCGCCGCAGGCCTGGGCCTCGGCCGCGCCGGTGCACCTGATGCGGATCCTGCTGCGCTTCGATCCGCTGCTTCCCCGCGAGGAGGTCTGCCTGGCCCCCGTGCTTCCGGCTGCGTTCGGCAGCTTCCGGGCGGACCACGTACAGATGGACTCGGCCCGTATCACCGTCCAAGCCACCGGCACCGAAGGGTCAATCGATGGCCTGCGCCAGGGCCTGACCTTGCTGCACGAGCCCCGTCCGCCGCTGGCACGGCTGATGAGGCACTAGCCAGGGCACCGGTCCCACCCATAACTGAATGGTCTCAGTAGTTAAAACGGTCTCAGAACATCCGGACAACAAGGGAGCTGCGGATGCGTATCGTTTTAATTGCGGGGCCTTGGTATCCGATTCCCCCCACCGGGTACGGAGGCATCGAACTGGTGGTCGACGCCCTTGCCAGGGGATTTTCCAGGGCCGGCCATGAGGTTCTGCTCGCATGCGCGGCGGACAGCACCTGCCCTGTGCCGCAGCTCCCCGGCATGCGCCCCTCCGAACCTGACTTCGTGGGGTTCACCTCCTCCGAACTCAGCCACGTCGTCAACGCGTATGCCGGGATGGACGGCATGGTTGACCTGGTCCACGACCACACCCTCGCCGGCCCGCTCTACCGCGGGCGTCCCGAGGGGCTGCCGGTGGTGACCACGCTCCACAGCGACCTGAACCCCTCCTTTACCGCCGTTTATGGCGCAGCCGCCCGGGACACAACCCTGATCGCCATTTCCAGGAGCCAGGTCAGCAGCGCGCTGGCCGACCGGGTCGCGGCAATCATCCCGCACGGCATGGAACTGTCAGCCGTTCCGGTGGGTCAGGGGCAGGGCGGCTATGCGTGTTTCCTCGGGCGGATGTGCCCGGACAAGGGCGTGGTGGAGGCCATCGAAGTGGCCCGGCTGGCAGGGATTCCGCTTCGCATCGCGGCGAAGATGCGGGAACCGGCTGAGGTGCAGTACTTCCACGACGTCGTGGAGCCGATGCTGCGGCCGGACGTGGAATTCCTCGGCGAAGTGGGCGGCGCGGACAAGTACAAGCTGCTGGGTGAAGCCGTCGCCCTGCTCAACCCGATCCAATGGATGGAGCCGTTCGGCCTGGTGATGATTGAGGCGATGGCCACCGGCACTCCGGTCGTCGCCACCCCAATAGGGTCAGCCCCCGAGGTCATAGACGACGGCGTCACCGGTTATCTGGCCTCGGCCCCAGAGGAACTGGCGCGTCTCCTGCTGCGCGCGCCGGACCTGGACCGGGCGACAGTCCGGGCTCAGGCCGAGGACCGCTTCAGCACCGAGCGCATGGTCGAGGACCATTTGGCCCTCTACACCCGGCTGATCGGGGTCACTTCAGCACGGTAACCATTTCCGGGAGCTAATTACTTTCGGGCGTTGGTCCGTGCGGTAGCCGTCGCGGTCCAGGGGTCCTCTGGCCACGGGTGTTTGGGATAACGGCCACGCATCTCGGCGCGGACCTGTGCATACGGCCCTGACCAGAACGAGGCGAGGTCGTCCGTGACGGCCAGCGGCCGCCTGGCCGGTGACAGCAGGTGAAACTGCACCGCCACCTTTCCATCCGCCAGCCGCGGTGTCCTGTCCCAGCCGAAGCATTCCTGGAGTTTGACTGCGACCACCGGCCTGCCGCCGTCGTCCTCTGCCTGCGGGTAATCAATCCTGACGCGGGAACCGCTGGGCACCTCCAGGAACTCCGGGGCGAGCTCACCCAACCGGGCGGCGTCGGGCCAGGGAAGCAGTCGTCGAATCGGGTCCGCCAGGTCGATGCCGGAGGTTGACACCCCTCCGGCCAGCGCCTCGAGCTCGGGACCAAGCCAATCGTCGAGCCGTGCCAGCAACGCCTGCTCGGACATGTCAGGCCACGGATCACCCAGCTCCCGGTGCAGCAGAGCGAGACGGCGTCGCAGTCCATCGGCCGACGTCGACCATCCGATAACTCCGAGTCCCTGCTCCTCCACTGCCCGGGCGACGGCGGCGTGGCCATCCGCCGCGGATGCCGGCACCGGCGTGGAGGACAGGACGATGGCGCCCAGCCGACGCTCCCTGCGGGCCGTCACCTTCCCTTGACTGAAGGCCGCCTCCACCGAGTCGCGCAGCAGGTGCGCTGCGGCGGCCTCGGCCGCGTCCGCCGTGAGCGGTGCGGCGGAGCGGATGACCGCGCCGGTCCCGGCGGCGTCCCGCCCGTCCGCCCGGGCAACTTCGGCGACGGCCAGCCATTCGTGTCCGGCCAGAGGGCTGCCGGCGGGCAGCCCGGCCCGGGTACCGGAGGTCAGCAGGTAGCGTTCCGGCCCATCTCCGGGCACGCGGCGTGCCACCCGGCCCGGGAAGGCGAGAGCCACAACCATGCCGACCTGTTCGGCACTTCCTGCCGGCAGTTCCACGGAGGGAACCTCCACCAAAGGAAGCCCGACGCCGGTCGCTGCCTGGCGTGCAAGCGTGTCCAGCCGCCGGGCCTCCTCAGCCCAGCGCCTGGCGGCGGGATCCTTGCCGGAGCGTAGCGTCGACACCAGGCGGGGAAGGTCGGCTCCGTTGGCGCGCTGGTCACCTGCCACGGCGGCAACCACCTCGGCTGCCGTTCCAAAACCAGCATGTGCGGGGGACGCCGAACCGCTGCCAGCCTGCCGTTCCTCGAGCAGCGCCGACCCCACCAGCAGGGCGCGTCCCAACCGGGGATCGGCGGGTATGCGTGCCAGTGCCTTGCCCAGCTCCATGGCGTGGCCGTCGTCCCCCACCGCGCCAAGCTCGCGCAGCACTTCAGTGGCGTCCGCCATCGCCAGCGGGGGCGGCGTGTCCGGCAGGGCAAGCCCGCGTCCGCCCGGTGCGCCCCAGCATGCCAGGATCAGGGCCGCTCCGGTGAGGTCGGACACTGCGATCTCGGGAGTCTGGTGTGCAGGTGCCGCCCCGAGTGTCTTCTGGTCGTAGCAGCGGACCACCTTCCCCGGACCCTGCCGTGCCGCCCGTCCGGCTCGCTGTTCCGCGGAGGCCCGGGAACAGGAGACGGTGACGAGGCCCGTCATGCCCCTGCCGGCATCGCGGCGCGGTTCGCGGGACAGCCCGGAGTCGACCACCAGCCGGACCCCGGGCACGGTCAGGGACGATTCGGCCAGCGCTGTGGATACGATGATCCGTGACGGCTCCCCCGGTTGGCGGCCGGACACGGCACGGTCCTGGGCGGCTGGGCTGGCTTGTCCATGGAGTTCCAGGATTTCAACGCCGGGACCCACCCGGGTGCGCAGCTGACCAGCCACGTGTGACACTTCCCAAACACCCGGCAGGAACACCAGGGCGTCAGTGCCGGGATCGGCGGCGAGAGCTTCGGCGTGCGACGCCGCGGCGGTGTCCGCCACGTGGTCAAGGAAGGCGCGCGTCACGCCGCGCCCGTCCAGGCGCGCCGCGGGAGCGGGCGCCCACGCCGTCTCCAGCGGGTGAAGCGCAGAAGGGCAGTCGACGACGGGAGCCGGCCCGCCGCCGTCGGCCTCCCCGCCGTGCTCTCCGCCCATGTTCCCGTCCTCGTTCCCTTCCTCGTTCCCACCGAGCAGGGCGGCGAACCGCGGCGCGTCCAGGGTCGCCGACATGGCGACGACCATGAGGTCACCACGCAGCTGGCGCACCTCGGCGAGCAGGCCCACCAGCAGGTCGGTTTCCAGGCCGCGTTCGTGCACTTCATCGAGGATTACGGCAGCGGTACCCTCCAGGCCAGGGTCGGCCAGCAGGCGCCGCAGCAGAATTCCCGGCGTCACAAATTCGATGAGGGTGGCGGGGCCGGCCTGCCGTTCGCCGCGGACGGTGTAGCCCACCCTGTCCCCCAGCTTCGTTCCGTCCAGGGCCGCCAGCCGCCGCGCAGCCGAACGCGCCGCAACGCGGCGCGGCTGGGTGACCACGATGCGCGGTTGCCCCTCCGCTGTGGAACCCTGCGCAAGGTTGGCAACCAGCGGAGGCACCAAAGTTGTTTTTCCGGTGCCCGGCGGTGCCTGGACCACAGCTGCTCCGCCGGCGCCCTGCTTTTGGAGCACGCCGGCCAGCTCTCCCAGCGACTCCGCAAAGACCAGCCCGGAGCCGATGGAGTCCAGGTTGAAGGGGGCGGAGGATGCCAGAGGGAGCGCGGAAGTCACCCTTCCATTGTGCCGGTCGGCAGCGGTGGGACCTGACGAAGACAGGCATGGACAGGAGCAGGCAGTCTAATGGCGGCCGCACTTCCGCCGGCAGTGACTTCTCTACGCAGCTGTGACTGATGACCAGTTGGGCCAAGGGTCCAAGGGCAGGGGTGGCTCAGGGTCGTCCCGCTCATCGATCTCGTCGAAATCCTGGGGATCGTGTGGCTGGTCCGGAGGATCAGGCCAGTCGGACGGTTCCGGCTCGGCGTGGCCGGATGGCGCGCCGAACCAGTCGGGTGGTTCCGGCAAGGCGCGGCCTGGTGGCAGTTCCGGGCAGTCTTGGCTGGGGGACGCGTCGGACCAGCCCGGCTGAAAGTTGTCCGGCGCAAAGTTGTCCGGCGCAAAGTTGCCTGGCGCAAAGTTGTCTGGCCAGGTGGGTGGTTCCCAGTCCTGGTGTTCGGCGGGGTAATGGCGCCCGGATGGTGAGATCCAGCCGGGCGGGCTTTCCAGGGTGGCGCCGACCGGTCTCCACGCCGTGGCGTGTTTCAGTCTGTGGTGTTTGGGGCAGGGCTGGCCGAGATTGGTCACGCCGGTGCCGCCGCCGTCGGCCCAGGCGAGGATGTGGTCGGCGTCGTTGTCCAGGGAGTGGTTGGTGCAGTTGGGGAAGGTGCATTTGGCGTCGCGGAGGCGCAGCCATTGCCGCATCGGTTTGGTGAGCCGGTAGCTGGTGCGCCCGATCTCCAGCGGCGCCCCGTCGCGGGGGTCGGTCAGGACCCGGAAGAACGACGTTGCGCCGTTGGCGACAAGCCGGCGGGCCATGGAGGCCGGGATCGGCCCGTACCCGTCGAGCGTGGCGGGCTCGTCGGTATGGCCGAGCAGCGAGAACACCGGAACCGTGACCAGCACCTGCGCCTGCGGGGACGGCACCTCACCGGCCGTCATCTCACCGGCAGGGGCGGAGCCTCCGGGGAAGGAGCCTCCTTGGCCGGCACCAGCTGCCCCACCGGTAATCCCCGGGGCTGGACGGAGCAGCGAGGTGGAAAAGACGTCGGCCCGGAGCTGGGTGAGGGTGCGGATTTCGGTCGGCCCTTGAAGACCACGCGCTATGGCGGTGGTGCGGTTCCAGATCCCGGCGGCCTGGTCCGCGGGCAGGAACGCCGAGATCCAGGCCATGCCGTCCCGGTCCGGGGAGTACTCCAGCCGCCGGTCCTTCACGCTCCTGGAATGCCGGGTTTCAATACTGTCCGGGTGGTGCCGTTCCCGCCAATACCGGGCCTTCGCCCGGAACCTGCCCGGTGCCAGCTCCCCGGCAAAGCAGCCCCGCGCCGCGTTCGGAGCATCAGGATCCAGGAAGTGGGCCTCGAACGCTGCGGCCGCTTCAGGTGACAGCCCTTCGGTCTCATCGCACATGATCCGCGCGTGCTGCCACGAAATACGGCCCAGCTGCAGCGCGGCAAGTGTCATCGGCCGTTCCCTGGTCAGCATGTCCGATTCAACCAGCAGCCGTTCGGCAGCGCCTTCGCTAATGGTCAGCGCGCCGGCCACCTCCGCCCTCACGGCCATCTGCCGAACGGCCGCGTCCTGCGGGCTGCCAACCGGGACTGCCATCGCCGCGTCCGCCGTGACGTACCCGGCAGCAAGCTCCACCTTCACAGCCGCAAGCCGCGCCTCCATCCCGCCCACCACCCTCAGGCCGTCCAGGCATGCAGTCGCCTGCTCCCCAAGAGGATCAACCGGATCCGGCTGGAAATCCCCGCCGGCCGCACCCGGATCAGCAGCCCCCCTCAGCTCGGCCGCCAGCGCCAAAGCAGAGGCACCAAGAGCCTCCAACACCTCCGCAGCAGCCACGCTGTTATCCATACCCCCAGTATGAGAAGGGGCACTGACAAAAACGCCCGGCCGGAGGATCGGGCGGCCCCGGAAGCGCATAATGGCATGATCTACAGGCGACAATTGCGACGGCAGCCCACGCCAGCGGATCAAAGGGCAAGGCTGCCCAGGACAAGGAGGTCCGGATGCTGAGGCTTCCGCGCATCACGGTTGAGGTTCCCGTGCTTGGCGTCGGTGACCGGCCCGCGGACTATGAACAGCTGGCAGCGTACGCCGACGGGCTGCGCAAGCCGGAGGGCCTCCACATGACACTGCTTCACATCGGCATTCTCGACGACTTTGCCGCCGATGTTGTGGCCTGGACCAAGGGGGCCACAGATCCCGCCGCGGCCGCCGTCAAAACCGCCGACTGGCTCCGTGCGCTGCCCGTGCTGGAGGGGTTCACCGGAACGGCGGAGAGGCTTGTTCTGTTCGGCGGCGGCAGGGTATCCGGCCTCGATGTGGAGGTGCCACAGCACGTACGCGATTTTCAGGTCTCTCTCGTCGCAGCCCTCCGGGAACTGCTGGAGGACCTGCTGGTGGACAACCCCGACGACTTCATCCTCAGCTCCCCGGCTCTGGGTTACAGGTACCCGCGGTGGCACCCCCACGTGGCCATAGGCAAGCCGAAGTCGCGTGACCATTCTGGAGAGGGCCGGTCCGGAGAAGGCCGATCGCGGGAGCGGAGCGGCTCGTGGGAAATCCGTCCGCTGAAGGTGGAGTTCGGACCGTCGCAGATCAGGAACCGGCAGCTGCTGCCGGGCCCCGGCGACGGCGGCCATCAATAGCCGTTGCTCTCACCCCTCGGCGACCATCTTCTGAAGCGCCTCCGAAGGAACGAGGCCCATTTCCGCCATCAGGCGCGCTTTGTAGTTTTCGAAGGCACGAAGCGCCGCCACCCTGTTCCCCTGCAGCTGTTCGACTTCAACGACGACTCGTACAGCCTGCTCGTACAGCGGCTCCAGGTCCAGAGCCGCCTCAGATGCCTCCAGCGCCAGCCGGTACTCCGCACGCCCGAACAGCTCACCTGCCAGGCCGACCAGGGCGTGCAGGCGCGCACGACGAAACTCTGCCTGCTCGGCCATGACCCAGTCTTCGTACCACCCGGGCAGCAGATCAGCACGGCGCAGGTCGGAAAGGAATGCGGCGGCGTGGCCATCCCCGCACCCCAGGCCCGGCTGCAAAATCTCTTGGTGGAGGCGGTGAAGATCAACCTCCACTGTGTCGTTCAATGACAGCACTGCACCACCGTTGGCCAGCAAGCCCGGCACCTGCCGGGCGATGAGATGGACGCTCACCCGGAGGCTGTCCAGGGCTTTGGGCTCCGAGTGCGCCGGCCACAGAAGACCGACCAGATAGCTCCGGGACCGCGGTCCCTTCAGAGCCAAAGCCGTGATCAGCCGTTGCTGGCGCAGGGGGACGTGCAAGGCCTCGCCGCCCTGCCGAAGTTGCCACGATTGAAACAGGCTAAGTTGAAAACCACCAGCATCATCACCGGACATGCCCGCCCCCAAATCCTGCAGATTAGAGATCCGGGATAGATCTAGGAACGAGAATGCGCAGTCGCGCGGCCTCTGTCAATCATCATCAGGGGCCGCAGCAAGCATGACTGCCAGCTATTACTTTTCACGCCGTTCCGCCAGCTATAGGTACTTGGACGGGCGCGGCGCCATACTGGGACGACAATCGTTCAGTTGCAGGGGTTTCCTTGGCTTACTCAACATTGGGACAAGCGGCTGCATCACATCTGGGGCAAGCTGCCGGGAGAACGCGGGACCAGTCCGCCGCTGCGTCACGGCCCGGTCCGTTCGGTCCGGACCTGCCCCAGTCCGTGGCCGTGGCGCTCGCCCGCATGCGCCAGAACCCCGCTGATCCGGAGCTCCTCCACGACGTCGCGGCAGCCATCGATGCCGCTGCCGGCAAAGATCCGGATTTCCGTCAGGCCGTGGAGGAATTCGTCAGGGGGAGGCAACGCCCGCCACGAGTACAACTGCGGGTCCTCGGCCCGGACCAGACACCGGAGGCCTCGGGGCTCCAACCGGCGTTCGGGCGGACGCTGAGAATTGCGCTTGCGATGCGCGGAGGGGTCAGCCTCGCAGTCTGGATCGGCGGTTGCGTGGCCGAACTGGACATTCTCCGGCGCCTGCGGATCTGCATTCCGGATCGCGCCGACGCGCGGGACAGGCCGGATCTCACCGCGTTCTACTTCAGTGGCACCGAGGGACTCGCAGAAAATCCCGCAGCCGCCCACATTCTCCGTCGGGCCACGGCCTATTCGACGCTGCTCGCGGAGACCCGCTACGACAGGGTGGAAATCGACATCCTGGCAGGCGCCAGCGCCGGCGGGCTGAACTGCATCCTCTATTCGGTGGCACAGATGGTCGGGGCTGCACCCGACGAAGACATATTGGAGACCTGGCAACGTGACGGCGGACTCCAGGAGCTCATGCGGCCGCCCGGTCTCCGAAAGGTCAACTCCATCCTGCAAGGCGACGAGTACTTTTTCCCGGGAATCCTGCGCGCGCTGGAACGGATCCATGCCACCGACCGCCGTCACCAGGCCCTGATTCCAGAGCACCTCACGATTGACCTGTCGGCCACTATTCTGGACAGCGAGGTCTCACGAAACCCTGACGTGCAGGAGGGGCGGGGAAGCTTCCACTTTGAAGGTCGCCATGCGGCGTCGGCCGCATCCGGCAACGGCCCGGTCCTCGAAAACAGGATCCCGGTACGGAACGACTTCGCCGGTGGCAGCGGACCGGGCGCCGCGGGCACGGGCCGTGCGGCCGCGCTGCCTCCCGAAGTCTCCGCGGACCTGGCGCGGCTCGCCTATGCCGCGCGGTCGACGTCGTCGTTTCCCGGCGCCTTTGAACCGGCAACGATCTTTTCCATGGAAGGCCCTCAAACCCTGCAGCCTTCGCGGGGGAAACCCAACATGCGGCATGCCTTCGGATCACACCGGTCATCGTCCGACCTCCCTGGGGAAGCCGTCTTCCATGTGGTGGACGGCGGCGTGTTTGACAACATTCCCATAGGCAGGGCGCTGACCGCAGCAAGGGGCCGGGTGTCCCAGCGCCCGGCGCACAGGGCGCTTCTGTATCTTGACCCTGACAGCGTCGGAGATTCCTTGCCCACAAGCCGCAGCGAGAACCTGTCACGCTTCCTCAACGCCGTCGGGGCGTCCGCCCTGCGGCTAAAGCGCAGGGAGTCCCTTGACTCCGAGGTCAAGGAATACGTCGACTACGTGAACGCCTTATCTTTGAACCTCGGCCGGTCGGAAGCCCTGGCCGCCGTGCTGTCCGACCGGTGGTCCACGGAGATCGCCGTGGACAGGCGCCGGGCCTACGTCCGCTACCGTGCCTCGGCGGACGTGGATCTGCTCACCCAGGTGCTGACCAGGCCTGACGAGTGGCAGGTTGCCTCCACGGTCACCGACCGGCGCAACTTCCGTGCACTCGGCAGCGACGAGCTCAGCGGGCTGGATTCGAGGATCATCCAAAAGTACCGGGATATTTCCAGGCAGGACGAGGAGGGGACAGCATTCCGACTGCTCACAAGTGACGCCCAGGCGTTGCTCGATGCCGCACAATGCTCCTTCTCGTGGCTCCGGCGCATGGAATCGGAATCATTTCCGAAGGAGTTGACGGACAGCATCGCATCCTTCGATGCACTTCGCACCGGCATATACGGAGTGATCAACAGTGCCGTGATCTTGCGGGACCAAGCCATCTGGGCAGTCCTCGAAAAATCAACGGACTGCGCCGAAAGTGTTCGTCATGAAAACATCATGGCGGCATGGTTGTCTGCGGCGGAAACGAACCAGCCGAGCCGCATGCAATGTTGGGCTGCGTTGCAGTCGCATTTCGAAGTGCTGGTCCGCTACAGCGCAGACCTCACCGACAGGGCCGCGGACGCCGGCAGCCATCCGGAGCTGCGCGAATGGACGGAATCGCCCTGGCCCGACCTGACCCGGATCGCCCTCTTAAGTGCACCCGATTGCGGGTTCACAATCCACGACCTGGCCCCTTGCCTCGCCGCCGCCGGCATCCCGCCGGTGGTTGCGAGGATACGGTACTGGCGGATAGGGAGCGACGAACGGCCCGCCCATGCCTGCGATTACTCGTTGCTGAAAGACGGCGAGCGCCGAGGCGCGGTGGCATTCGCCCTCAAGAACCCAAGCCTGTCACCCTGTGACCTGAAGGACTTGCTAAACCCGGATGCCGCCAGCCTTTCCTCCCGTTTCAAGCTTGCTGGCAACACGATGGCCAATTTCAGCGGGTTCCTGTCCAGGGACTGGCGCGAAAACGACTGGTGGTGGGGACGCTTGGACGCAGCCGCCGGCATTTCGCGTTTTCTGGAAACGGTGGCCGTGGACCAGAACCCACGAATCCCGGAACTGGACGGGGACCAGGAATTATTCGACGAGTCCACGGCAGAAGCGCCCAGAGGTTCCCGGAACCGCGTCACCTGGCTCCAGGACCAGCTCACGGACCAATGGTTTGGCCTGCAGGCCGCAGCTCCCGAAGATCGGCGGAAGGCGCGGCAGTCCATCCGCGCCGGCGCCGATAGCCCGTCAGACCTTGGCGCCGCCTACCGGATGATGCTCATGTCGCGGGGGCTGCGCGTACTCTGGCGGGCGCGCCCGGACGGCAACCTTCCCACCGCCTTGGGCAGCTGGCTGCTCCATGTCCTGCTGGTTCCCTTGTTCGCGGTCCTGCCGGCGATCGTCCACCCGGCCCGGCTGGCGTTCATTCTGGGTTTTGGTGATGCTTCCCTCTGGGTTCTGGCACGTCCGGAGAACGCGGTCTTTGGCGCACAGCCGTTCCTTCTCTATCTGGGGCTGGTCCTGCCTGGCCTGATTTTCCTGGCACTCGCTTTCGTGGCGCTCGCCGATGGGCACCGCCGCTGGCGTCCCGTCCTTGAGGTCCTCTCCGGTGACCGGCTTTTAGCCACGGAGTACCGCAGTCACCAGCGTTCCGCGGCTCGAAAAGCCATGGCGGGTCCGGTGGCCGTCATCCTGCTGCTGGTGCCCCTGGGGCTGGCGGCCAGCCAGGCGAGGCAATTGATGGTGGTTGTCTGCCTGGTCTTCATGGGCATACTCACGGTCGCGACGCGGAAGTGGGCCATGTCGGTGCCGGCACCCGTGCACGGAAAGCATCCCGCACTGGACTGGGGACTGGCGTGCACCGGTCTCCTGCTGGCCGTTGCCGTGCCGCTCGTCACGGAACTGCTGCATTGGTCCGCGGCACGGAACTGGCAGTCCCTGGCGGTCCTGGCTTGCAGCCTGCTGGTTCTGGCCCTGGTGCTCACCTGTGACTGGCTGACTGCAGTGGGCACCCTGCTGACCGGCCTCGCCGCCTCGGCCGGCGGAATTCTTGCCGCTTGGGGCGTCTGGGTTCTGCTCGCTACCCTCCGCCAGTCCGAACGCACCATCCTCTGCCTTTTCGCCGCATTCGTGGCCTGGGGACTGGCGGTCTGGTGGATGCCCGAGATCACGCGGATGCTCAGGCACCGGTCGGATGCCGTGGTTACGGTCCCCCGACGCAAAGGCGCCGAGGTGTCACCACCGGATGTCCCCGGGCCGGTCCAGCGGGTCCCTGGCCTGCAGTGACTCCGGTGCCGTGAATGTGTCGGCGTTGCGCAGGTTTTCCGGGAATACCAACCGCGTACGCTCCTGAATTTCCCTGACAGCGACCTGAAATACCCGGAATTCATCAAGCTCCAGTGCTTCGAGCTGATTGAGGTTCTGGGTCAGCAGGAAGGCGCGTCCCTGCAACTGGCCATCCTCTACGAAGGCGACGATCTTCCAGTACTCCCTCGGCAAGGGGACACCCCGGTATATGCGGTCATTCGCCTGGAACACCGGACCGCCAAAGACGCTGACCCTCAGATCCTGGACGTCGACGTCGGCGAATACGGCGTCTTCAATGCGCCCCCACACCCCTTTTCTGGCGCTCTGGTTGAAGTCCTCCAATTGCGGCGTGATGTTGGTGAAGAAGAACGAGTCCTTGTTGGCCTGTTCTGCCTCCGTGAGATCGCCCCACAGCAGGTCTGCACGGCGCGCCAGGTGGCCCCGGTCCAGGCGGTTGTCGCTGTAAAGTTCATCCCCGCACTGGAACCTGCCCGGGATCCTCGGGTCCTTCGTGAAACTAAGCGACTTTCGTGGGATCCTCTTCAATGCCCCGCCGTCTATGTTCCAGCCGACCCACCGGGCGAACCGGCGGCCCGCACTCATGACAAGCGAGAAGTGGGTGTAGGGAATTATGTCCGAGCCGTCCAGCGGCACCGCGTCCCCCTGAAGCGAGGCATCGAGGGTTGGCGGGTCGAGCCGGACGCCCAGGAAGGAGGGGTCATAACCCACGGCCACCGCGTCGGCGATTGCCCCGGAATCCGGCCGCACCAGCGTAATTCCGAGTTTCTCGAAGACGGATTGCGGCAGGCAGGCAAGGGCGTGCTCGTCCACGCTGGTCCCGGTTTCTCCCGCGAAGTGCAGCCCCGCAAGGACATTTCCGGGGGTTCCGTCGGCGTTCTTGAAGAGCCAGGCCGCACCGGAGTCACCGCCCCGGCTGATCTCCCCGTCCTCCGGCAGGTTCTGCTCATCCAGGCCAATCTCAAAGCCGCCTATCGCCTGCTCACCCGCGGCCCCATAGTGCAGTTTCGCGATCACGTCGACACGGCGGACCACGCCATGCGTCAGGCCGGTGGTGCGGCCGCTCTTCAAGACCTTGTCGCCGATTTCCGGTTCTCCCAGTTCCCGCGGTGTGGCGCCGACACCGAGGATTTCCGGATTGACGGTACGGCCCTCGATCGTGGCTACCGCGCAATCCCCCGCCACACCGAGGTGCGAGCGCTTGAGAACCCCGAGCCGGTTCCGGTCGACTCTGTTGTCATCGTATGGTCCGGGCTGCACCACCACGTCCCCCAATGCCCCACAGGTCCCGTGCAGCACATGCCAGTTGCTCAGCACGAGCGGTTCACCGTCAGTCTTGTCGTAGACAATGCAACCGATCGTTCCTGCTGTGCCCTGATAATGGGCGACGCTGACCCCGGGCAGCACGGGGTCAACCCGCACCTTCGCGGCAGGCGGCTCGGCTTCGGCCACAATGCGGAAACCCGGCCGGTAGCTGCGCTCGATCACATCGGTGGGAACGGCTACCCCGTCGATGATGATCTCACCGGGAATCGGCACCGTACCGAGTGCCTCAAGCTCATCAGGTGCCGCTTTCCGGTCGACAGTGAACTGCAAGGCGAGCTCACCGGTTGGACTGCCCTCACTCATCTTGTACCCGACCCCGATGGAAGAGATATTGGGGTCTTTGAGATACTCCGCTCCCCGGGTCCTGATGAACTGCCGCAGCGACTTCCTGGTCTCTTCCTCCGCCCCGCTTTTCCTGCTGGCAGACTCCTGGCCGGTCATCGCCCCACTCCCTCACCTTTTCCCGAAAGGGCGTGCAGCAGTTCCAGCGCGCGGTCCCGGTACTCCCCGCCGGCCGCTTCTACTGTCTCCGGAGAACTTCCTGTACCATCCATGGCCGCCAGGGCTGCTTCGGCACGCTCCTGAAGGTCTCCCAGCCGTTCGGCAGCGTGCGGGTACAGCAGCGCCAGGCCCCGGCGGTCCCCGGCCGAGAGATCCTTGCCGTTCCCGGTGGGCGCGCAACTGCTCGGACTGGACTTGTAGAAAAAGTCAGGAAAGCTGTACAGCATCACCGAATCGGAGTCGAACGGCCCTGCAACCACAGCGGGATCCTCCACGGTTCGCAGATTGTGGTCCACCTTCGCCCGGGGCCAGTTGTTTGGCGGGCCTGCAAGGTAGGTGTAAATGCCGGGGCGGCGTCCGGCCGCGTCCGGAATGAAAACCCCTTTGGCGTTCGTGGTGGGCGCGTAGTCCTGATCGTCATCCCACCTGAACTCCGCCTCGCAGGAGCCCCGCATGTTCTGGTGGGAGTGGTGGAACGCCAGCGCATGCAGGAATTCGTGCCTGACGGTGCCTTCCCACCTTTCGGGCCGCTCCGTCGTGAATCCGCCAAGATTCAGGCTGCGCTGGTTCGGCCGTCCGCCCACCGGCCCTGCCGGAGGGCCGATGGTGCTGTCGGTGCTGTCGGTGCCGACCAGGGAAAAGTAGCCGCCCATGTTGAACCCGACCCGGATCTCCGCCGCATGGAAAGTGTCGTTCTCGTGCCAGCGCCGGTAGTTTCCGGCGGCGTCCACGCCGAAGTCCAGTTCCAGGTTGCAGGCGTCACTAATCTGCCTGGTGGCCCCTGCCACATCTGCATGGAGTGCGGTGTCTCCGTCAAGGAAAGCTACCCGCACGGCGGAGCCTGGTTGCCAGCGGGCCAGGTCGGAGACGAGAAATTCCAGGGCAGTGTCGCTGCCCGCCATCTGGCTCCGCCATGCGTTCCGGTCCGCGATGGAGGCAAGTACCTCGTCGGGAAGTGATTCAAGTTCCATGGCCAACCTTCCACTGCACTGCTTCCAGCCGCTCCCGGGGACGTGACGGGTGGGCACGCACAGGAGCAGGACAATAACTTAGGCCCGCAACCATTACTGCAGCGTTACAGTCCTGCCGGCGGCAGCCGCAGACACCCCGGACCGGCGAGCGTCGTTGATCTGGCGCGGGTGGCTTTTTGGCTGGAGTATTGGGATTAATCACCTTCGTGCCTGGTGCTGGATTCGAGGGGAGACCGACATGAGCGAGGAAAAACCCAACAGCTGGTGGGGCACGCTGCCGGGGCTGATGACTGCCGCCGCTGCTGTGATCACCGCGCTGACCGGACTTCTTATCGGGCTGGGCCAGCTAGGCGTGTTCGACGCCGGGAGGTCTGGCAGCGTGTCGGGTCCGCCGACCGCCGTCGGGCCTTCACAGCCAGGGGCTGCAACCCAAACCGGCAATTCGCCCCGGAACGGCAATTCACAACAGAGCGGCAGCCCGGCTGCAGACCCCGGCATTTCACCCGACGGAAGCCCCGGATGGACAGTTACCCTGCCGGACCAGCGCAAATACCGCTCTGGCGACGTAGAGTATGAGCTGCTTCGGGCGCAGGCCCGGCCTGATGCCGACGGGAAGATCACCCTGACGTTCTCCGTGCGGTGCACCAATTACGGCCGGTATGACCTCAACTTCTGGGATTCCACGTTCCGCCTCAACGTGGCAGGGATCAGCACCGCCCCCGACTCCGGACTGAACGAACTGGTCGCGGGCGACGCAAGCAAGGCGGGTGATGTCACCTTCACGGTTCCGGCCTCCACGCGTGAAGCGGCACTGCGCATCAAGTTCCTGGGGGGCGAGAGCACAGTCAAGGTGCTTGTGGCCTCGCCCTGACAGGAACGGCCTTACCTTGAGGGTGTCACCACCATGGCGGAGCCTCCGCCGCGCCTGACCGGCTCGGCTGCGGCGACCATGCGTCCGTCGGACTTGAACTCGATGGCCGTGGCTGCGCCGATCTCGGCTGCCGAGGTGAACGCATCTCCGGACGGTGTGAACACGTGGCCGAACGGCATCAGCCGCTTCTCGTACTTCGCGATGAAGCCAGGCTCCGCGGTGACCTTGGCCGAGTTCCGCTGCGCCGCCCGCGGAGCCGCAATGGCATCGGGGATGCTCATGCCCAGGTCCACCCTGTTCAGGATCGTCTGGAGAACGGTGGTGATAATCGTCGAACCGCCGGGGGAACCGAGTGCCAGGAACGGCTCGCCGTCTTCGAGGACAATCGTCGGCGACATCGAGGACCGCGGGCGCTTGTTGGGCTCAATCCGGTTCGGGTCCTTGGGGTCGTACACCGTGGAGAAGTCCGTCAGCTCGTTGTTGAGCAGGAACCCGCGGTCGGGGACTACAATGCCTGAGCCGCCGGTCTGCTCGATCGTGAGGGTGTACTCGACGACGTTGCCCCACTTGTCCGCGACCGTCAGGTTGGTAGTGGAGATGTTCTCGGTGTCCTTCTCACTGGCGGGGGCCGCCGCAATGGCCGGGCACGCGCCGTCGTAATTGGCCACGTCGCCGGGAGCCACCGGCTTCACGGCTGCAACCTTCGGGTTGATCTCGCACGAGCGTTCCTTGCCGAACAGCGGGTCGGTCAGGGCATCGGTGGGAACATCGACGAACGCCGGATCGCCGACGTACTTGCCGCGGTCCGCAAAGGCGAGCGCGCTCGCCTCAAGGTAATGGTGCAGCGCGCTCGGCGTGGACATCCCGGAAAGGTCGAACGGCTCAAGAATGTTCAGCGCCTCGCCCACCGTGGTGCCGCCGCTGCTCGACGGCGCCATGCCGTAGACGTCCAGGCCGCGGTATTCCACATGGGTGGGCGCCTGGTCCAGGGCGACGTATTTGGCGAGGTCAGCCGTGGTCAGGTGCCCCGCCGGGACGGGCAGCTTGGTGGTTGCGGTCTTCGGCGGAGCCTGGACAGTATCTGCCATCTCCTTCGCGAGGTCCCCGTGATAGAAGGCGCGGGTTCCCTTCTCAGCGAGCAGCCGGTAGGTGGCCGCAAGGTCCGGGTTCCGGAAGATGCTGTCGACGGCGGGTGCGTCACCACCGGGGAGGAATAGCTCGCTGGTGGAGGTGAACGCCTCGAAGCGGAGCTTGTTGTCGAGGGTCTGCTGGCGGAACGTCTCGTCCACTACAAAACCGCGGTCCGCCACTTCGATGGCAGGCTCGAGGACGTCATCGAGGTCCTTGGTTCCCCAGCGGTCCAGCGCGCGCTCCCAGGTGGCCGGTGTGCCGGGCACGCCCACGGAGACGCCGCTGGTGACGAGCTCCGGGGTGAAGTTGTAGGGCTTGCCGGTCTTCGGATCGATGAAGGCGTCGCGCGGCATGGCGGCGGGCGCTGTCTCGCGGCCGTCGATGGTGCTCACGTGGCCGGTGTGTGCGCTGTAGAACAGGAAGTAGCCTCCGCCGCCGATGCCGGCGCTGTACGGCTCGGTCACGCCGAGGGTGGCTGCAGCGGCCACGGCTGCGTCTGCAGCGTTGCCTCCGCTGCGGAGGATGTCGATGGCCGCGGCGGATGCCTCCGGGTCAACGGTGCTCACTGCCCCGCCGTACCCGGTGGCGGTCGCGGTCTTTTCTGTGACCCGCTCATCAGCGAACGCGGGAGTGGCGGCGGCCCCCGCCGTCACACTCAACGCCAGTGCAGTGGTGACGGCAGCTGTTCGGCTTCTCAGGTATGACATGGTCGCTCCCGGGTTCGTGTAATGCGGGTGGACGGTAATGTCACGCTACTCCGCCGCGGAAGGACACTCAACGGCGAAAACATTCGCCGGAAGCGGACTCAGCGGGCGTGCGATTCATCCGCGGCGGCACCCTGCCGGCGGCTGGCATACAGGAACGGCACGGCGAGTATCTGGAGCACGCCGCTGACCGCCAGCGACGCCGGGTAGCCGGACACGTCGGCGGTCCGCCCCAGCAGCGGCTGCACCACCACGCCGCCGCTCGACCCCATGAGGGACGCGAAACTGAGCACCGTCGCCCGCTGCCTGGACTCGATCATGTCATTGAGGTAAGCCTGCCCCACGGGAGTCCCCACCTCGGCCACGAGGGCCCACAGAGCCAGCAGCACCAGGGCCACCCAGAACTCCCGGGTGAAGCCGAGCGCCACCAGGATCACCGCGCTCCCCGCTCCGCTGAGGATCAGTACCGTGGTGCGCTTGCGGACCAGGCGCCGGACGCGCGGTGCCAGCCAGCCGCCAAGAATCTCCGCCCCGGCAACGATGGCCGCCGCAAGGCCCGCGATGGCGTACGCGCCGCGGTCGCCGAACAGCTCAAGCAGGAACGGCTGCAGGGCATAGAAAACATAAATCCCGACTCCGGCCGTAAACGGCGCGGACAGCATCACGTAGCGCACGGGCGGATTTTTCAGGCCCTTCTCAATGGAGGCCGCCAGCACGGCCCGCGTCGCCCGAAGGGGATGTGCTGAGCGTTCGGGGGTGAAGCCGACGTCGTGCATCAGCCACAGGGCCACCGTGAACATCGCCATCAGCACGCCTACCCGCAGCAGGAAAGGCACACCCAGGTCCGTGGCCTGGGCGATCACGCCGCCGGCGACAGACCCGATGAGCATGGCGGTGCCGGACACCATCTGGCCGCGCCCGAGCACCGTCTCCAGCGCGCCGTCGTACCCGGAGAAGTGCAGCGCATCCACCAGCCAGGCCTCCACCGCGCCGGAGAAGAAAGTGAAGCCCAGGCCCAGCAGCACGGACACCACCGCCCACGACCAGAACGGCGCGGAGAGTTGCCACAGAAAATAGTAGAGGAGCGTCGAGACGGACAGCGTGGCGGTGCCGAGCAGGAAGGAAACCCGGCGGCCCCAGCCGTCGGCCACCACTCCGGTGGGCACCTCGAAAATGACCATCCCGGCGGTGAAGAACGCGTTCGCGGCAAAGGCTTCGAGGTTGGAGAGCCCGGCATCGAGCAGGAAGAGCGTGTTGATGCCCCAGATGAAGGAGGCCGCAAGGGTATTTCCCAGCGTCAACGTCAGGTAGATGCGCTGCACCTTGCGGGCTGCCGGGTTCATCGCCCCGCTGTCCGTCCCGGCGCGAAGTTGGGGCACGCACCCATTCTCTCCGTGTTTACGGAGGGCCGCCAGAGACCCTTTTATCGCCGCCCGTTCGGGCGTAGCGTCGTGCCCAAGGGAGTTGGCGGCAGCCTGGTAGTGCGGCTCCGGTCCGCACGGCGCCGCTTTCTTCTTGAGCCGTCGAAGGAGGCGGGAATGGCTGCTGGCTGGAATGCTGATACGGCTGCCGGCCCTGTAGGAACGGGCACGGTCACCCTGGTGGAAGGCTCGTCCTTCTGCATTTCCTTGGCGAACGGGGATATCCATCCGGAGCATCCGCACGGGGTCTTTCATGAGGACACCCGGATCCTGTCCCGCTGGAACCTGTCCGTGAACGGCCAGCCCCTGGAGCCGCTGACGGCGGAGACCAAGGAGCCTTACCGGGCACTGTTCATCGGCCGTGTCCCCCGCTCCGATGGGTACGCGGACAGCCCCCTGATCGTCGAACGGCTGCGGGAGGTGGGCGCCGGCATCCTCGAGGAGATCACCATCCGGAACTACTCCGCGGAGGCCACCGAATGCGTCGTTTCCCTCACCGTTGAATCTGATTTCGCGGACCTTTTCGAGGTGAAGGAAGCACGTGTCCAGCGGCGCTGGGAGGAGTCCCGCCAGCCCGAGGGCGACTCCCTGGTGATCAGGGCCAGTTGGCAGAATCTGGTGAAGGGCGTCGTCGTTGATGCCCGCGGCGCCGAGGTCACCTCAGATTCCGTCACTTACCGGACAGTGGTCCCTGCCCGCGGCGAATGGAGCTCGCGGGTAAGCGTGGCGCCTGCCGCCGACGGCGGCGGGGTCCCGCCGTCGTCCTTGGTCCGCCCGGTCGGCGAGGTGTCATCGAGCGACCGCCGCCGGCAGGAATGGGTGGCCAAAATTCCCAAGCTGCACATGGGCAACCGCTCCATAGAAAGGACCTTGCGCCGCAGCTATGATGACCTGGGCGCGCTCCGGATCGAGGACCCGGCGCATCCCGAGCGGATTGTCGTGGCTGCGGGGGCGCCCTGGTTCATGACGCTGTTTGGCCGGGACTCGTTGTGGGCGTCGGAAATGGCGCTGCCGGTGGATCCCTCCCTGGCGCTGGGCACCCTGCAGACGCTGGCCGACCGGCAGGGCAAAGTGGTGGACCCCATGAGCGAGGAGGAGCCCGGGAAGATCCTGCACGAGGTCAGGCTGGGTGTCTCCAGCGGGCTGGCGCTGGGCGGCAAGTCCGCGTACTACGGGAGCGTCGACGCCACCCCGCAGTTCGTCATGGCGCTCGGTTCGGTCAGCCGCTGGGGATTCGGCCGGGACACCATCGCCGCGCTGCTGCCCCACGCAGACCGGGCGCTGGACTGGGTGCGGAACTACGGCGACAAGGACGGCGACGGATTCGTCGAGTATGAGCGACTCAACGACCAGGGCCTGATCAACCAGGGCTGGAAGGACTCGTGGGACGGCATCAACTTTGCCGACGGGACGCTGGCGAAGCCGCCGATCGCGCTCTGCGAAGTCCAGGCCCTGGTGTACTCGGCGTTTATGTCCCGGGCGTGGATGGCGTACGACGCCGGCGACGCAGCTTTGGCGGCAAAGCTTACGGAGGAAGCGGCGCAGCTGAAGAAGAAATTCAACGAACAGTTCTGGCTGCCCGACCGCGGCTACTACGCTGTGGCGCTCGACCGGGACAAGCGGCCCGTTGACGCGTGCACGTCCAACATGGGGCAGTGCCTGTGGCACGGCATTGTGGATGACGACAAGCTGCCGCTGGTGGCCGAGCGCCTGATGTCGCCGGAGATGTTCAGCGGCTGGGGCGTCCGGACGCTGGGCACCGACATGGGCGCCTATAATCCCGCCAGCTACCACAACGGCTCGGTCTGGCCGCACGACAATGCCATCATCGCCGTTGGCCTGCTGCGCTACGGCTTCGTGGAGGAGGCGCAGCGGATCTCCACCGCCCTGCTGGAGGCAGCCGATTACACGGACGGCCGGCTCCCGGAACTGTTCTGCGGCTTCAGCCGGGACCAGGTCACGGAGCCGGTGCCGTATCCGACGGCGTGCTCCCCGCAGGCGTGGGCGGCCACCACACCGATCATGCTGGTGACCAGCCTCATGCGGTACGACGCGCACGTGTCCCGAGGCGGCGTGTGGATGGACCCGGTCCTGCCGGAATCCTACGGAGACCTGCATATTACGAACGCCCCCATGGGCGGCGGCCGGATCACCATCAAGGTCACGGATTCCGAACCCTCCGTGCTGGGACTCCCGGAAGGACTGACCTTCCACCGCGAGCACCGGCCCTGGCTGACGGAGCTGATGGCGGAGGCCGGGCTGGGAAAGTAGGGGCCGCCGTCGTTCCTTGGGAGCCGTTCTTCGGGAGCTGTTCTTCGGGTGCGGCGGGCTAGGGGCGGCGGTCCAGCGCCTCCAGGAGCCGCCGGACCGAACCGCCAAGGTTCCAATCAGCGGTGAGCTGCTCGAGTTCCGCACGTGCCTCGCCGGCTACCGGCTGCAGTTCGGCGCCCGCCTCCTCAAGGGAGGGCAGTTCCAGGTTGCGCACAACATTGACGACGTCGGGAGCCACCTTGAGGTAGCCGGCGGCGGCCGCAAGCTTGGACCGCACCGAGGCAGACACGCCGCCTGCCGGATCCGCCGCCGCCGCGAGCAGCCCCTCGAGGGTGCCGTGTTCCAGGAGCAGGGCGGCGGCGGTCTTCTCGCCGATGCCGGCGACGCCCGGCAGCCCGTCCGAGGCGTCACCGCGGAGGGTTGCGTAGTCGGCATACTGCTGGGGCAGCACCCGGTACTTCCCGACGACCGCGGCGTCAGTCATGATCTCAAGGTTCTTCATGCCGCGGGCGGTGTAGATCACGCGGACCTGCCGGGCGTCGTCGACCAGCTGGAAGAGGTCCCGATCCCCCGTCACCACGTCCACGGGAAGGTCCGCGTGGCTGGCGTAGGTGCCCACGACGTCGTCGGCCTCATGTTCGGGTGCGCCCACAACGGCAATGCCGGCGAGATCCAGGACGTGGCGGATCAGCGGGAGCTGCGCCTCCAGCCCGTCCGGCACCACCTCCACATCAGCCGCGCCGGCCACTGCTTCCGCCACCCGGTGCGACTTGTAGGTCGGAATGAGGTCCACCCGCCACTGCGGACGCCAGTCGTCGTCCCAGCACGCCACCAGATGCGTGGCGCCGTAGTCGGTGGTGAGCCGCGCGATCATGTCGAGCAGGCCGCGCACGGCATTGACCGGGGTGCCGTCAGCGCGGCGGATGGTGTCCGGCAGCCCGTAGAAGGCACGGAAGTACAGGGAGGCGGTGTCGAGCAGCATCAGGCGGTTGACCATGACTGATCCTGACACGGATTCACCGCACCGTGCCCGTAACACGGGGCGAAAGTGGGAGGATGGGCCCATGGAATTGCACATCACCGGCGACGACGCCGCCGACAAACTGCTCAGCGATGACGCCTTCGCCCTGCTCACCGGCATGCTGCTGGACCAGCAGGTGACCATGGAGTCCGCGTTTGCCGGCCCCGAGAAAATCCGTACGCGCATCGGCTCCATCAGTCCGGCCGCCGTCGCCGAATATGACCCGGCAGGCTTCGTTGAAGTCTTCAAGGAACGCCCGGCAGTGCACCGCTTCCCCGGCTCCATGGCCGCCCGCGTCCAGGCGCTCGCCGAGGCTGTGCAGAGCGACTGGGATGGCGAAACGACCGCCATCTGGACCCGGGATGAGCCGGATGGCAAGGAAGTGCTCCGCCGGCTGAAGGCCCTGCCGGGGTTCGGTGATCAGAAGGCCAGGATTTTCCTGGCGCTGCTCGGCAAGCAGTGCGGGCTCCAGGCGCCGGGCTGGCGCGAGGCCGCCGGCCATTACGGCGAGGAGGGTTCGTACCTCTCTGTTGCGGACATCGTGGACCCCGAGTCGCTGACCAAGGTGCGCGCCAGCAAGCAGGCTGCCAAGGCCGCCGCTAAGGCCGCCAAGGCGCCCGCCGCGGGTTAGTGATTCGAAGTACGACGGCGGGCGGTTGCCTTGGACTGCCGGGTGCTTGGCTGCCTGACACTCGCCTATTAAGTACTCGCCACCTCAGTACTCGCCCTTGATCACGAAGTAGGAGCCGCGGATCACCCCGGCCAGCTTCGACTTCTGGCGCGCGAACTTGAAGTTTGATGCCAGTTCCTCGGGGACTTCCATGCCCTCTGAGAGCTTGAATCCCACTGCCCGCTTGCTTCCCTCCTCAAGGCCGTACATCACGTTGATGGAAAGCCCGGATTCGTAGAACACGTAGGCCATCCGGAACCCGTCCACCTCGAAGGACGTCACCTCCAGCGGACGGGATGAGATGACGATGTTGCGCTCCTCGGCGAGGATGCGGTTCACCCACTCAAGGGTGTCCGGTGCGTCGCCTGCCGGCTGGACGGTGAAGACGTGGCCGTACTTGTTCATGTAGTAGCGCGCCTCGTTGGCGCGCAGTCCGGCCAGGGTTTCCGCCACCGGGGACGGCTCCAGACCCACGGTGGATACGTTCTGGAAGTCTACGGTGTATGGCATGCGCCCTCCTGGTGCCTGGTTCTTCACATGATGACTGATCGCACTCCAAACCCTACGTGCAGGGTGGCGGACGGGCTTCTCGATTCCTGATTGATCACCACAAATACAACCAGCGCTAATACCGCCAGCGCAGCGCGTCGATCACGGCGTCACGGTCAAGCTTGGCGAACCTCTCGGCTTCGCCGCGCCGCACTGCCACATAAGCCTCCAGAAGTTCATGCCCCAATGCTGTGCGGAGGAGACTGCTGCCCTCCAGATCATCCAAGGCCGTGAACATGTCCGGAGCAAACGCCCGGATGTCCAGGCGCTCCCGCTCGGCCTCGTTCAAGGTTCCGGGGTCCACGGTGACCTCGGCCGGCAGTTTGAGCTGTCGTTTGAACCCGTCCAATGCCGCCGCCAGAATCGCTGCCACTGCAAGGTACTGGTTGGCGGAACCGTCACAGCATTTCACTTCAACGTTCGATTGCTGGTCCTCGTAGCCCTTCAGTCCCGGCACGAAACGGATGGCAGCCTCCCGGTTGCCCGTACCCCAGCAGATGAAACTGCCCGCCCATTGTTGCGGCCGAAGCCGGGCCAAGCTCAGCGCGCTTCCGCCCAGCAATGCCACGCTTTCGGCCAGCTTCCCGAGGACGCCCGCGATCATGCTCCCGCCTGCAGGGCCCATCCGCGTGGCGGCCGCAGCATCGCTGAAGAGGTTGCCGTCCGTGTTCCGGGCGGAGAAATGTATGTGGCATCCGTTGGTGGCCGTTCGGGAATCCGCAATGGGCGAGTAGGAAACCTGCAGTCCGTGCCGGCGGGAAACCCGGGAGACGATGAATCGGGCCAGAAGGTAGTCATCCACGGCCTGGACCGGGTTTCGCGCGGCCAGGGCGATTTCGATCTGGCCCTGGCCATACTCGGGGTGAATCTGTTCAACCGGAACGCCGGCGTCCACCAGCGCCGTGAGCACCTCCAGGTTCCATGCTTCCAGCTGAAGGAATGCGGCCGCTCCATAGCCGGGGCCGCCGTGCGCCAGAACCGGTGCTTCCGGGCTGCCGCTGAATACCGTGAATTCCAGCTCGAAGCCGACCGAAGCCTCCAGTCCGGCTGCTGCCCATTCTGCAGCAACACGCTTGAGTGCTGTGCGCGGGCAGGTCGGATAAGGGACACCGTGCAGGTCCACCAGGTCGGCGGGCGCCCAGGCAAGGCCGCTTGCCTTGTCGACGACGGCAACGGCTGAGCGGTCCGGCATGCCGCGCAGGTCGCCGACGATCGGATCGATCTGCGATGACCGGGTGACGTGGTCGTCAGCAGCCAGCAGGACTCCGACACTGACCGAGACGCCGCAGCCATTGGTGAAGGCGCCCTCTACTTTGGGGCCCGGGAGAACTTTGACCCGTGAAACGCCCGCATTGTCCAGACAGGAAATGACAAGTGCTCTTACATGCTGCAGATCCATGTCCGCCTTTGGATTCGAAGTCACAGCATTTCCTTTCGTTTGTTCACGCCCGGCATTGGTCACGCACTCGGCACTGTTTATGCGATCGGCATTGGGCCTTCGGGGTTCAGCTTGTAGACACGCCTGGCATTTTCCGAGGCAAGCATGCTGGCGATGTTGTCGGCGTCGTTCGCTGTTGCCCACCCGGATGCAACCCATTCGTCCATCACGGACGCCACGGCGGTTCGCCAGTTGGCGGCACTCACGGCGTAGTGCTCGCCAAGGCCGTACGCATCTGATGAGTAAAGGATCTTGCTGAAGGGTGCGATTTCCATCGCCTGGCGGATGGCCCTGCCGGCACTGGGACCGAGGTAATGCGAGACCAGGCCCACATCGAGGTAGACGTGCGGGAAGACCTGGGCCAAGATCCCGGCTTCCCTGATGAAGGGATAGCAGTGCAGGAGCATGAAGTCGATGCCCAACGTCCTGGTGGCGCGGAAGAGCGGAGTGAGCCGGGACGGATCAGCCCGGAAGAGCTCAACATCCCCGTCGCCGTAGCCCGTGTGGAGCTGGATGGGAAGGCCCGTCCCGATCCCGGCCCAGAGCCCGAACCGCAGCAGGACGGGGTCAGTGACCCTGAAGGTTCCGGTCTTCTCCGCGTTGAAGAACCACGTATCAGCGGCTTGAAGCACCTCACGGCCGGAGGGCGGTTCCGCGGGGATGTCGAAGCCATGACGGTAGGCAAGAATGGATTTCAGCCCCGCTGCCTCCCTGGCTCGGGCAGCCAGCGCCTCCGGGAACTTCGCAACGAAGCCCGCTGCCGTGGATTCGGCCGCCAGGAGTTCGGCTACGCGCTCGATCCGGACGATCTCGTGAACCCCGGCACCGGCACAGGCAGCCATGGCGGCGGGGTCCAGCAGCCGGGCATCCGGTATGCCTGTCTCGAGGAGATAGTCCGATGTCCCCGTACTGCCGAGCAGCAGCCGGTTTGCTTCCGCGGCCCCGATGTTCCTGCGTTGGGCGAGATATTCGTCCATCGGTGCCAGCGGCTCGAGCCCGAGGACCGGTGCGCAGCAACGGCGCACCGCCAGCCCGAAGGGTGATTCGAGGCTGTCCGTGCCCTCCGGCGCCGGCCAGTCGGATTCTGTGGCCAGGCTCCTGAACTCGTCGTCGTTCAGTTCGGCGTCAACCACACCGTGGCTGTGGTGATCGATCAGGGGCAGGTCAACCCTGCGGCTGCTCGTGTCGGTCATGATCCTGCCAGCTGTTCGTGTCGGGCCACCCTTAGATCGAGTATGGGACCGATGCCACGGGGAGGAAAGCCGTCAGGCCGGCCGGTATGTCACCATCAGCACCCCGGTCGCGGTGGGGATGGACTCAACCAGCCGCAGCCGGTGCAGTTCATCCTCAGGCCCGAACAACCGGCGGCCCGAGCCGAGCAGCACCGGGTGGATCATCAGGAACAGTTCGTCGACGAGGCCGTGCGGGAGCAAAGAGCGGACCAGCTGGCCGCTGCCCATGACCACGAGGTTGCCCCCGGGCTGTTCGCGCAGCGCAGCGACCCGGGCCGGGACGTCCCCGCTCAGGAGCGTGGAGTTTGGCCATGGCAGGTCGGTCTCGGGGTTGGAGGACGCGACGTACTTCCGTGTCCCGTTGAGGCCGTCCTTGAACGGGCCGCCGGCGTGGTTCCAGTACGTGAGCATGTCGTCGTAGCTGCGGCGGCCGAACAGCCAGGAGAAGTCCTTGCCCATCCGCTCGCCCATGGCCGGCATCATTGCCGGGTCGTTGGCTTCCAGGGCCCAGCCGCCATGCCGGAAGCCATCACGGGTGTCTTCATCGGGGCGGCCCGGCCCCTGCAGGACGCCGTCGAGGCTGACGTGGTTCACGACCAGAACGCGCATGCGGTACTCCGTCCGATATCAGCCGGCGTTGACCGCCGGGTTGTTGACGCGTCCCCCCAAAGCGGCCCAAAGGTAGCGGATGGCTGCCTCCACGCCTTTGGTGTTGGCCCCGGCCAGGAGCTGCAGGACCAGGCCGTCCAACGCGGCGAAGGCAGCCTGGGCAGCACCCTCCTGCCCGCCGAAGCCGATCCGCTCCAGGCCGTCGGAGAGCGCCTGGATGTAGCTGTCGTAGAGATGCTGTACCGGTCCTGCCAGTTCGGGGCGCCGCCGCGATTCCAGGATCATTTCGTACTGGAAGATCTGGATGTCGGGATTGTCCTCGATCAGCGACAGGATGCTCCGGCAGAACTCGTCCTCGGTTGCAGGCAGCGCTTCCAGCCGTGACAGCCCGATCGACTGCTGCACGGACCATTCGAGTGCGGCCTCAATGAGGGCATCCCGCTTGCCGAAGTGGTGCACCACCAGCGTGTTGTTGACGCCGGCCTGTTCAGCAACTGCGCGGAACGTCAGGCCACGCAGCCCCTTTCGCGCCACCACATGCACGGTCGCAGCCAGCAAGGCTTCCCGCCCTGTGCCGTATCCGCTGCGTCTCTGCCCGCTCATGCCACCGATTGTAGCCGCCGGGGACGCGGTATTGACTTCAAACCTCAGCAGATGCTTAGCTGTGAGGCATCACACAACTAAGCATATGCATAGTTGCCCCAGCCGAGGAGGATCCATGCCCACGTCCACGAACGCCGTCGAATTCACCGTCCACGACGCCCATGACCCGCAGAAATACGAGCCGTTCGCCCTGGGCCAGGTCCAGTGGGTGCGGCGGCCCGGAGAGGGAGGCCGTCCCGCACTGTCCGCCGGCTTCTGGCACGTCACCACGGAAGAAGCCCCGGAACCGTTCGACCTGCTCATCGAGGCCGACGAAACCATCCACATCATCGAAGGGCACCTGCACATCGAGGTCGAGGGCGGTGACAGCTTCGACCTCACACCAGGTTCGGCCGCTTCCTTCAACAGGGGTGCGCAGACACGCTGGACCGTCGTCGAGGACACCACCGAGTTCTTCGTCTATTCCTGACACGCCGAAAACCTGAACGCAGAAGGATGCATCGTGAGTGACACCACCCCCAACGCCGGGCAGACCGACGTCGTCATTATTGGCGCCGGATTCGCCGGCCTGACCGCGGCCCGTGAATTGCGGCAGACTGGTTTGTCCGTAATCGTTCTTGAGGCCCGGGACCGGATCGGCGGCCGGACCTGGCTTGATGACAGGCTTGGCCGTCCGCTGGAAATGGGCGGCACGTGGGTCCACTGGACCCAGCCCTACGTCTGGGCGGAAATGAAGCGCTACGGGATCGGCACCGTTCAAAGTCCGATCCCGGAAATGGCCTACTGGTGGGCGGACGGCGCCCGGCACACGGGCACACCCGACCAGCTGCTGAACGAAATCGACGGGCCAAACCGCCAGCTCGTGGAACAATCCCGTGAATACTTCCCCGAACCGTTCGCGCCGCTGGCCAGCCCCCGGATCCAGGAGATCGACGGCGTCTCCCTGCCCAAGAAAATCGCAGGCCTGCAGATCACGGATTACTCCAGGGACATCCTGGAATCCTTCTGGTCCCTGAACTTCAATGGCCCCATCGACGACGCCGCCTTCACCCAGGCCCTGCGCTGGGTGGCACTCACCAACGGCGACTGGATGGTCAACTTCGAAGCCTGCGCCACTTTCAAGATCGAAGGAGGCACCAGGAAGCTGATCAACGCCATCGCGGCCGGAACAGACGTTCGCCTCGGGAAGACTGTCTCGACCGTCAAGTCCACCGAGGGGACCACCGCCGTCATCTCCAGCGACGGCGAGGAATTCCACGCCGGCCATGTCATCTGCACGCTTCCCCTCGGAGCGATGGGCGCCACCGCATTCGACCCTCCCCTGCCCGCCGCCGCACAGAGGGGTATCGGCGAGGGCCAGGTCTCCAAGGGCATCAAGGTCTGGATCACCGTCAAGGGGGAGGTCAAACCGTTCGTTGCCCTCGGCGCCGCGGAGTGGCCGCTGAACTTCGCCCAGGCTGAGTACGGCCAGGACGGCAGCACCATCCTCGTCGCCTTCGGACCCGACACCTCCCGCCTTGACGCCACCGATCTTCGGCAGGTCCAGGCCGCCCTCGACCTGCTCGCGCCGGACCTCGAAGTCCTGGACACCGCGAGCCACGACTGGACCAGTGACCCGCTCTCAGGCGAGACGTGGCCGATGCACCGGCCGGGTTTCCTGACGGAGTCCCTGGGCAGCTTCCAGCAGCCGCGCGGCAGCCTCCTGTTCGCAGGTTCGGACTACGCCAACGGCTGGGGCGGCTTCATCGACGGCGCCATTGAAAGCGGGCTGGAAGCAGCCCGGAGCATCGTGAACGCGCGCAGTTAGCCGCCGCCTTAAGCAGCCACTAAGGGCCGGCGGCGTTCGCGCCGCTGGCCGTGGCCGAGCGTTCAAGGAGCCTTCCGACCTGAATGACGGCGGCCCGGATCTTTGCAGGATTCCCGAAGGTGAGGAATTGCAGCATCAGTCCGTCGAGCGCGGCAAAAATAGCTCGGGAAAGTTCCTCATCCATATCGAGCGAACGGGCGCGGAGGGCCGCTTCAACAGTGGAGATGTAGTTGTCGTAAAGACGGTCCAGAAGTGCCCTGAGCTCCGGCTTCCGCCGCGCCTCAAGAAGCATCTCGAACTGGAATAGCTGCAGCTCCGGCTCGGCGGACACCGTGTCCAGGAGGGCGTCAGCGAACCGCTCATCGAAATCGGCCACTCGCGCAAGCCCGGTCTCATCAATGGACCGCTGCACGGCCCACTCAAGTGTGGCTGCCAGCAAACCTTCGATCGAACCGAAGTGGTGCGTGATCAGCGTGTGGTTCACCCCCGCCCGCCCGGCAACAGAACGGTAGGTAACGCCCCGCAGGCCCTTCTCCGCAACAACGTCGACGACGGCGGCCAGCAGGGCGTCGCGGCCATCACCGTAAGGCAACCGTTGGGACTCCAGGCTCATAACCCGATTCTAGCCCCGGCAGAAGGCCGTTCCGGGAGCCTTGACGCTCCAAACTAAACACTTGTATAGTTTTCTTCGTGATACGGCTCACGTGCCGCTCATCACCATCACTTCCACCGGGAGACGCGCACGAGGGGGTGCGCGCCAACCGGAACACATACGTATTCACGAGGCATGACTTTCTGTGTCCCTGCCCTGGCGAAAGAGCCACATCATGAATCAACAAACCGGACAGATCCCCGCCAACGAGGAAACCACTGTCAGCACTGCCCGCCTCCGGCCGAACAAGCTGGGTGTCATGGCGGTGGCCTTCTTTGCCATCGCTGCTGCCGCCCCGATGGCGGCCGTCGTCGGGGCCAGCCCGGTCCTTTTCGCGGCCAGCGGACCGGGAACCCCTGTCATCTACGTCATCGCGGCACTGCTCGTTGCCCTGTTTTCCGTGGGGTATCTCAGGATGAGCCACAGCATCACCAACGCCGGCGGATTCGTCGCCTACATTGCCAGGGGGCTTGGCACGAAGTGGGCCACCGGTGGCGCGGGAATCGCCATCCTGACCTACGTCAGCCTGCAGGTGGGGCTCTGGTCGCAGTTCGGCGTGTTCGCCCAGCAACTCGTTGAGAATTTGACGGGGCTGGGCCTGCAAGCATTCTTCTGGATCGTCGTCGTGCTGTCGCTGGCCACTGCCCTGACCATGAAGGGGGTGGATGCCAGCCTGAAAGTGCTGGGCGTACTGATCATGGGCGAAACCCTTGTGGTGGCCGCACTTGTCGTCTCCCTTGTCGCCCAGAACGGCTTCGGAATCTTCACTTTCGACGGGTTCACGAGCGAAAGCATCGTGGGGCCAGGGCTCGGCATCTCGCTGCTGTTTGCCTTTGCCTGCTTCACAAGCTTCGAAGCCACAGTGGTTTTCGCCGAGGAGGCCGTGAACCCGCGAAAGACGATTCCGCGCGCGGCCTATCTGGTCATCGCCTTCGTCGGCTTCTTCTACCTGGTCTCAACGTGGGCCATCAGCGGAGCGATCGGCATCGACCGGGTCCAGAACGAAGCCGCGGCTGACCCGGCGGGCATGATCTTCGACCTCGCCCAAACCAGTGCCGGTTCCTGGCTCAGCCTCGCGATGCAGATCCTCGTCGTCACCAGCTTCATCGCCATGATGCTGGGGCTGGCCAACATGTTTGCCCGGTACCTCTTCGCCCTCGGACGCGCCGGAACGCTGCCGGCAAAACTGGCATCAGTCTCCAGGACCGGGGCACCGACCTTCGCAGGGTTCATCAACGGCATCGTGGTCCTGGCCATCATCAGCGCTTTCCTGATCACGGGGGCCGACCCCATCACCACCGTCTTCGCTTGGTTCGTCGCCCTCGGGACCGCCGGTTTCATCAGCATCCTCCTGCTGACATCTGCCGCGATCATCGTCTTCTTCGCCAAGCAGAAGATGCGCGACAACCTGTGGGTGACCGTCATTGCGCCCGTTCTGTCCTTCGTTTCATTCATCGTCATCGGGTACCTGACCCTGGACAACTACGATGCCCTCCTCGGCGGCGCCGGCGGTGTTGCCCGCTGGCTCCTCCTGGGCATCCCACTCGTCCTCATTGCAGGAATAGCCCGCGGCGCCCGGAAACCGTCAATCGACTATGCCTCCGAGATCGTCTGACGCCAGTAATCCCGCCGCATTAACCAGCCAATTCAGCCAGAATCGCCATCAGCCAAAGGAATACCATGACCACAACCGACATTCAGGATTTTGTACCCGAAAACGAGTGGCCCTCCGTGTCCACCATGCTCGACGGATTCGGAGACCAAACCCTGCCCGCATCCGCGGCCCTGACCGGAAAGGTACTGCGCCTGCCCGCTGACGGAGCCCAGACAACCGTATACAGCTTCCATGATGCACATTCCCTGACGTGGACCGCTGCAGGCCGCGAGGGGGAAGAGGCCGGCGCAGCCAGGTACAAGGCCATTGAGGCACGTCCCGGGATCTTCATCATCGACTTCGTCGCGGGTGAAGGGCACCGGGCCGAAAATGTCACCATCGTCCTCGACAGCAACACCGGCGCCGTCACAACAGCCGTCAGTTCCTTCATCGGGGAAGGGGGCAAGATCCGCAGCACCACCAGATTCAGCCACGGAAACGCGGAGGGCTCAACGGCACTTCACGCGCGTTCCACGGGGCTGGTGGGCAAGCGTATCTACTACCGCTACAGCGACGTTGAAACGTACGAACACATTTACCTGAACGCGGGCACCTTCACGTGGCACTGCCTGCGCGGGGGTGAGGCCGGCCTCGCCGACACGGACCGCTGCATGACGTTCGACGTCGGCGACGACCTCTACCTGTTCTTCTGGACCGAAAAGGTCATGACAGTTGAGGCGGTCCTGCTCATCGACCTAAGGGAGCAACGCTCAATTGGACGGATGTTCGGCTGGGACGAACCAGCGGCCGAGCCCGTTGTGCTGCCCTTCAATTCCCGGCTCACGGTCCTTAACAGCACCGAGTACCCGCGCGACAACCACAAGCACTAAGGAGTACCTCTTGGAAACCTACGATGCCCTCCTCGCGTCCGTCACCGCCGGTCCCGGCCAGGAGAGCCGGACCATCTTCGACCCCGCTACCGGCGGCGTGGTCGGCGAGGCACCGGTCCACACCATCGAAGACCTCGAAACCGCGGTAGCGGCAGCGGCCGCCGCCCAGCCCGCACTGGGCCACGACGCCCGCTCCGCCGCGCTGCTCAAGGCAGCCGACGCCGTCGAACGCTCCGCCGAGGAACTCGCCCAGCTCCTCTCCCGCGAGCAGGGCAAACCCCTCAACGGCCCCAACGCCCGCTTCGAAGTCGGCGCCTGCGCCGCCTGGCTCCGCGCCACCGCCGCCACCGATCTCACCCCCGAAGTCGTCGTCGACGACGGCGAAACCTACGCCGAACTCCACTACAAGCCCATCGGCGTCGTCGGCGCGATCGGCCCGTGGAACTGGCCCATGATGATCACCATCTGGCAGATCGCCCCCGCCCTGCGGATGGGCAACACCGCCGTCGTCAAACCCTCCAAAATGACCCCGCTCTCCGTCCTGGCCCTGATCAAGGTCCTCAACGAAGAACTCCCCGACGGCGTCCTGCACGTCATCTCCGGAGACCGCGAAGTCGGCGCCCGCCTCGCCGAACACCCCGCCGTCGGCAAAATCATGTTCACCGGCTCCACCGCCGGCGGCAAAGCGATCATCCGCTCCTCCGCCGATACCGTCAAACGCCTCACCCTGGAACTGGGCGGCAACGACGCCGGCATCGTCCTGCCCGACGCCGACCCCAAAACCATCGCCACCGACCTGTTCTGGGGCGCCTTCCTCAACACCGGCCAGACCTGCGCCGCACTCAAGCGCCTCTACGTCCACGACACCATCTACGACGCCGTCTGCGAAGAACTCACCCACGTCGCCAACCATGCCCATGGGTGTGGGCCTGGACGAGAACAACGTCCTCGGCCCCCTGCAGAACAAGGCCCAGTACGACATCGTCGCCAACCTCGTCCAAGCCGCCAAGGACTCCGGCGCCCGGATCCTGACCGGCGGCAACCCCGACCCGGGCCAGCCCGGCTACTTCTACCCCACCACCCTCGTGACCGACATCGACAACACCAACCCCCTCGTCACCGAAGAACAGTTCGGCCCGGCCCTGCCCATCATCCGCTACAGCACCATTGACGAAGCGGTGGAGATGGCCAACGCCCTCGACGTCGGACTCGGCGCCTCCGTCTGGTCCCCCAACCTCCCCGCCGCCCGCGAAGTCGCCGCCCGCATCCAGGCCGGCACCGTCTGGATCAACAAACACGGCGCCGTCGACCCCCGCGTCCCCTTCGGCGGAGCCAAACAATCCGGCTACGGCCTCGAATTCGGCGTCGAAGGCCTCAAACACCTCGGCATCCCCCAGGTCATCAACGGCTGACCCCACAGCGCAACACAGGAGCCGCCCTCGCCACCCGCGACGGCGGCTCCCCCCGTTCGGTGCCCCCTATGTAGGGACCCGGCCAATGTCCCGCCGGCCCCCTTGTTGGGACCCCACAAAATCTTGCCCCCGGTAGGGAATTAGCGTCGGTTCGGAGGAATATCCGCAGCCATCACACGCAAAGGACCCATCAATGACGATTCAGGCAAACGCGGGCGAGACCACAAGCCACGCGACCATCCCGGGCACCTTCCCCATCCTGGAAACCGCCCGGCAGCAGGTCCTCGAGGAGGGCATCGGGCTCACCCAATCACAGCTCGAGGAGGTGCTGCGCCTTCCGGATGAGGCCCTTCCCGCGGCCCTGCAACTGGCCCACGAGGTACGGCTCAGGCACTGCGGGGAGGACGTCGAGGTGGAGGGCATCATCTCCATCAAGACCGGCGGCTGCCCGGAGGACTGCCACTTCTGCAGCCAGTCCGGACTGTTCGACTCCCCCGTCCGTGGCGTCTGGCTGGACATCCCCGAACTGGTCAAGGCCGCGAAGGAAACCGCCGCCACCGGCGCCACCGAGTTCTGCATCGTCGCCGCCGTCCGCGGCCCCGACATCAAGCTCATGAACCAGATCAAGTTCGCGATCGACCGCATCAACGAAGAGGTCGAGATCAACATTGCCTGCTCGCTGGGGATGCTGACCCAGCGCCAGGTGGACCAGCTGGCCGAATGGGGCGTGCACCGCTACAACCACAACCTGGAGACGGCCCGCAGCTACTTCCCGGAAGTCGTCACGACCCACACCTATGAAGAGCGGCTGGACACCTGCAACATGGTCAAGGCAGCCGGCATGGAACTGTGCTGCGGCGCGCTGATCGGCATGGGCGAAAGCCTTGAACAGCGCGCCGAACTCGCCGCCCAGCTCGCAGCCCTGGAACCGCACGAGGTTCCGCTGAACTTCCTCAACCCCCGGCCCGGCACGCCGCTGGAAAACCAGGGCATCATGGACGGCAAGGATGCCCTGCGCGCCATCGCCGCGTTCCGCTTGGCCATGCCCCGCACCGTCCTGCGCTACGCCGGCGGCCGCGAACTCACCCTCGGCGACCTCGGCACGCGCGACGGCCTCCTCGGCGGCATCAATGCCGTGATCGTCGGCAACTACCTCACCACGTTGGGGCGCCCGGCGACAGCCGACCTGAACCTGCTGGTCGAGCTGAACATGCCCATCAAGGAACTCCAGAAGACGCTGTGATCCCCAACCGCCCCCTAACCTCGCAAGGCCCCACCGGCTCCCAGCCTTCGCAAGCTCAGGCCGGGGCCCTCGCCGGCGTGGGCCCACGGCCAGGGAACCCTGCGGTCGTGGCCCCAGGTTTCGCCGGCCCGGTCTTTTGCGGGCACTGCGGTGAGCCGTACGACGGCGGCGGCGGGCCGCCGTCGGACGCCCACCTCCAGTGCGGCGAACGGCTCGCCATGGAACCGCCCCGCTACTGCACCGGCTGCAGGCGCCGGATGAAGGTCCAGGTCACGCCGCTGGGCTGGTCCGCCGAATGTTCCCGGCACGGGGTGCTGGTCCCGTGAGGCAGGAGAGGGACCTCATCCGGCGGGACCGTGCACGGTTGTGGCACCCCTACGCTCCGGCGTCCCCGGACCTTCCGCTGTGGGAGGTGGAGGCGGCCGACGGCGTGCGGCTGCGGCTCCGGGGTGAAGACGGCAGCCGCCATGAGGTGATCGACGCAATGTCCTCGTGGTGGTCGGTGATCCACGGCTACCGCCACCCGGCCCTGGACGCCGCTGCCGCCGCGCAGCTGGCGAAGTTCAGCCACGTGATGTTCGGTGGCCTCACCCATGCCCCGGCCGTGGAACTGGCCGAGAGGCTGGCGGCCATGGCCCCTGCCGCCCCCGGCCGGCCAGGGTTGGAGCGGGTCTTCCTGGCGGACTCGGGCTCGGTCTCCGTCGAGGTGGCGCTCAAGCTGGCGGTGCAGTACCAGACCGCGGTCGGGCGGCCCCGGCGGCAGCGGTTCCTCAGCCTCCGCGGGGGCTACCACGGCGATACCTTCGCGGCCATGGGGGTCTGCGATCCGGTGGACGGCATGCACTCGGCCTTCCCGGGACTGCTGGCCGGCAACATTTTTGCGCCGCGCCCGCCGGCGGCGGCGTCGGCAACACCGGAAACGGTAAAGGCGTGGGCAGCCGGCGTGGCGGACCTCGCGGCCAAGCACTCCGCGGAACTGGCCGCGATCGTCGTCGAACCGGTGCTGCAGGGCGCGGGCGGCATGCACGCCTACCCGGCCGAATGCCTGGCCCTGCTCCGGGAAGTGGCGGACCGGCACGGGCTGCTGCTCATATTCGATGAGATCGCGACGGGCTTTGGCCGCACCGGCGAGCTGTTCGCGGCCGATCATGCCGGCGTCGTGCCTGACATCATGTGCGTGGGCAAGGCCCTGACCGGCGGCTACCTGACCCTCGCGGCCATGCTCTGCACGGCCGCGGTGGCCGCAGCCGTGTCCGGCGGCCAGGCCGGTGCCCTGCTGCATGGCCCCACGTTCATGGGCAATCCGCTGGCGTGTGCCGTGGCCAATGCCAGCCTCGGCATTCTTGAGGCCGGCCGGTGGCGGGACGATGTGGCCCGGATCGGCGCCGGGCTGGCGTCCGGGCTCGCTCCCGCCCTGGAACTGGAAGCTGTGCGGGATGTCCGCACCCTCGGCGCCGTCGGGGTCATCGAGCTGCACGACGCCGTCGACGTCACCGCTGTCACCGCCGCAGCCATCCGGCACGGCGTCTGGGTACGCCCGTTCCGGAACCTCGTCTACACGATGCCGCCGTACATCAGCACCCGGGCCGATATTGCACAAGTCACCGCCGGGATGGTGGCGGCGGTGGCCGAGGTTCATGAAGCCCGGGTCCTCAAAATGCGGGTCCACGAAACGCAGGTCCACGAACGGGTTCCGGCCCGCTCCGGAAGCAGCTCATGAGCGCCTCGATGACCCAGTGGCTTGAGCGCCAGGCCGCCGTCAGGGAACGCCGCGGCCAGGTCCGCCGCCCGCTCGCGCGCGCCGCGCATGAACAGTTCATCGACCTGGCCAGCAATGACTATCTGGGCCTTGCAACGGACCCGCGGGTTGCCGGGGCAGCGGCTGAGGCGGCTTCACAGTGGGGCGCGGGGGCCACCTCCTCGCGCCTGGTCGCCGGAACCACGCAGCTGCACCTGGACCTCGAGCAGGAGCTGGCCGCGCTGGCGGGGATGGAGACGGCGCTGGTCTTCTCCTCCGGCTATCTGGCCAACATCGGTGTGATCACGGCACTGGGCGGCCCCGGGACCCTGATCGTGGCGGACGAACACTGCCACGCCTCGATGATCGACGGCTTCCGGCTCAGCCGGTCCCGCACCGAATCGTTCACCCACAACAGCGTCGAGGAAGCCGGCCGCCTGCTCGCCGGCCGTAGCGAACCGCGGGCGCTGATCGCCGTCGAATCCGTCTACAGCGTCCTCGGCGACGAGGCACCCCTCGCCGGCCTGCTCGCCCTGGCCGGGCAGCATGACGCCATGCTCCTCATCGACGAGGCCCACAGCCTCGGCGTCACCGGCAGCGGAGTCTTCCAGGGCCGGGGCTCGGTGGCCGGAACCGCCCTTGCCGGGCATCCGAATGTGATCGTGACCGCCACGCTGTCCAAGGCGCTCGGCAGCCAGGGCGGTGCCGTCCTGGGGACACCGTTGCTGCGCGAGCACCTCCTCAACAGGGCCCGCAGTTTCATCTTCGACACAGGCCTGGCACCGGCCGCCGGCGCGGCAGCCCTCGCGGCGGTGCGGATCATCAGGGATGAACCGTGGCGGGCGGGCTCCGTCCGGGGCAACGCGGCTGCGCTGGCCGCCGGGCTTGCCCCCGCCCTTGCGAGGCTCGGCGCCACCCCTGACCGGACCGCCGGCGCCGTGCAGTCGCTCCCCATGCCCTCCGCGGAAGCTGCCCTGGCCGCCGCCGAGTCCGCACGCAGGCAGGGCGTCCGGGTGGGCTGCTTCCGGCCGCCGTCGGTTCCGGACGGGATCCCGCGGCTGCGGCTCACCGCCCGTGCCACCCTCACGTCCGAAGAAATCGAAGACAGCTGCGCAGTGCTGCGCGGCATCCTGGAGGAACTTCCATGAGCCTGTCCCCCGTCGTTCTGGTCACCGGAACGGACACCGGCGTCGGAAAAACCATCACGACGGCGGCACTCGCCGCCGTCCTCAGCGGCATGGGCCGCAGCGTGGCGGTTTACAAGCCATGCCAGTCGGGCGCCGCCGACGGCGACTCCGACGCCGCGGAGGTTGTCCGGCTCGCCGGCGCCATAACCGCTGAGGCCGGGGTCGTCCTCCAGGAGCCAATGGCGCCAGTCGCGGCTGCCGCCATCGACGGGACACGGCTGCCCGCGGTGACTGCGCATGCAGAGCGGATCCGTGATCTCGCGGCAAGGCACGACCACGTCCTGGTGGAGGGCGCCGGCGGTCTCCTTGTGGAGCTGGACTCCGACGGCGGCACGCTGGCGGACCTCGGAGCGCTGCTGCGCGCAGTCTTTGTGATTGTCGCCCGGCCCGGCCTCGGCACGTTGAACCACACGGCCCTCACGCTCGAGGCGCTGTCCACCCGCGGACTGGACGTGCTCGGCGTCGTACTGGGAAGCTGGCCCGTCAGCCCCGGCGCCGTCCACCACAGCAACCGGCGGGCCCTCGGTTCCCTGCGGGTTCCGCTGCTTGGTGCCCTTCCGGAGCAGGCCGCCGCGCTGTCACCCGCTGATTTCCGTGCAGGCGCAGCGGCCTGGCTGAACGGAGTGCCGGCATGATGCCGCTGCCCGGCGGAGCTCTGGCGCCAATGGCCGGGGCTGAAGCTCCCGACGCGTCCGCGTGCCCATACCTCGTGGTCCGTGATCCGGAGTCTGTCCGGGATGTCCTGCACCGGCCTGCCGACTTCAGCCCGGCCAACGCGCTGGTGGCGGTGACACCGCTGGAGGGGCCGGCGTTGCGCGTGCTGCAGCGCGTGGGCTTTGCGTTGCCTCCGGTACTGGCCAGCAACGACACCGGCACGCACGGCGGCATCCGCAAGGTGGTGGCGGGCTTCTTTACTCCTGCGACCGTCGCCGCCATGGAGCCGCGCATCCGGGAACTGGCCCGGGAGGCTGCGGCGCAAGCCGGGGAGCAACTCGCCGAGGCCGGCTTGACGGACCTGGTGCAGACGGTGGCGGCGTTTCCGCCCGCCGTCGTGATGCTTGAACTCCTCGGGCTGCCCGCGCGGGACCTTGAGGACCTCAAGCGGTGGGGGCTGGACTCCATGGAGCTGTTCTGGGGCTGGCCCGACGCGGACCGGCAGCTGGAGCTGGCCCGGAGCGCGGCTGAGTTCTACGTATGGTTGCGCCGGCTAGTCGGCCAGTCCATGGCGGCGCCCGGGCGCAATCTGTTCAAATCATTGTCCGCCCATGGCCTGTCCAGGACAGAGCTGTGTTCGCTTGGCTACTTCCTGCTGATCGCCGGACAGGAAACCACCACGCAACTGATCAGCACCATCATGTTCAGGCTGCTGGAGCGAACCGGGCCGGTGGGCTGGAAGGAAGCCGGCACGGATGAGGGCGCCCGGGCAGCGGTGCGGCATGTGCTCGCCACTGAATCGTCCGTTCCCACCTGGCGGCGCGTCGCGGCGCACGATGCGCGACTCGGCGGTCACCTCATCCCGGCCGGAACCGAGATACTCCTTGAGCTGTCCGGCAACCGGATCACCGCGGGCGCGGGACCTGATACGCCGCCGCTCCGGGACTCTGCACGCGGCGCATCAACCGGCCTCGTCTTCGGTTCGGGCATCCACCGCTGCCTCGGCGCAAAGCTCTCCGAACTGGAGGCCGCCGTCATGCTCCAAGAGGTCGCAACGGCGCTGCCCACCGTCCAACTGCAGGACCGTGAGCCGGACTGGATCCGGTTCCTGTCCTTCCAGGCACCCCGCACGGTCAGCGTGGCGAACGGGCCGGGCTAACGGGAACCGGCCGGCTGGTCCGCGGCTGGGCGGGCTGACTTGGAGCGCCAGTAAGCCGTCCGGCGCCCGGCACAAAAAAGCCCTGCCTCCAGCCGTAGCGGTGCTGTGCCGCCAACCTGCCCCCAGCCGCTGGCGGGGGCTAGGCGCGCAGGTGCGCCGGTGCCTGGGTGGCCTTCTCTATGTCGCCCGCAGTGACCTCGATCAGCTGATGCGCCAGGTCAGCCAGCGCGCGGGCGGTCGCCAGTTCGTCCCCAATCTCGGGGACGTCGGAATCTGCCGGATTCAGCCTGGCCATCCCGACGCCTTCCAGTGCGGGCCGGCCTCCGGCCTGCAGCCGCGCGGTGGCCCGCGTCTGGCCATCATGTTCGTCGAGGGCGATGTTCACCGACCAGCTTTTCTCTTGCATTTTGGTCGCCTCCTCCATCCAAAATCCACGATGCCAAGCCCGGGTCAGGCCGTCAAGGGTCGAAAAGTTCGCTCGCGGAAGTGGCTCCACAGTAGTGGCGGGGTGGCGCGCTCAGCTGTTCCGGGCCGCCGGCGGGACGCGCAGGCTCCCGTACCGTTCCATGCGGTGCCAGCGCAGGTGCACGCCTGCCAGTGCCGTGACGACCGACTGGATGACCACCAGGTACATCAGCTGGCGGTAGACGAACTGCTGGAGCGGGAGCGTCCACAGCGGGCCCAGGCGTTCCTTGTCGAGCCGGAACGCGTAGGCGGCCATCAGCACCTGAACCACCAGGAAGACCAGCCACAGGAGGGCGATGCGCACCGGGTCGAGGAAGATCAGCCCGTAGAGGGCGAAGACGTCCACGACCGGCGCGAACAGCGGAAGAAGCACCTGGAGCACGAGGAGGTAGCCAAGTCCCCGGCGCCCGAGCTTGCCGGCCTGTCCTCCCTGCACGATCGCGCCGCGGTGCTTCCACATGGCCTGCAGTGTCCCGTAGCACCAGCGGTACCGCTGCTTCCACAGTGCGCCGAGCGTCGCTGGAGCCTCGGTCCAGGCCCGGGCGTCGTCCTGGTACACGACGCGCCAGCCGTCGCGGCAGAGCGCCATGGTCAGGTCCGTGTCCTCGGCGAGGGTGTCATCGCTTACGCCACCGACGCGGAGCAGCGCGTCGCGGCGGAAGCCGCCGATGGCCCCCGGCACGGTAGGCATGCATTCGGCGACGTCGAACAGGCGGCGGTCCAGGTTGAAGCCCACCACATATTCAATGTGCTGCCATGCCCCGAGAATCCCGCCGCGGTTGGCCACTTTCGTGTTCCCCGAGATTGCGCCCACCCTGGGATCGGCAAACGGCTGAATGAGCGCCCGGACGGAGTCGGGCTCAAAAACAGTATCGCCGTCCACCATGACAACGAGGTCGTGGGTAGCGGCCTGCAGCCCGGCATTAAGCGCCGACGGCTTGCCGCCGTTTTCCTTGCGGATGAGCGTCACGCCTGGGAGTCCAAGGGCCTCAACGATGTCCGCGGTGCCGTCCGTTGAGCCATCGTCCACGACAATGATCTCCACGGGATGGGTCGAGGCGGCGATGGACCGCACGGCGGCCTCGATCCCTGCCGCTTCGTTGTAAGCCGGAACGATGACCGTCACGGGCTCCGTGATTGCCGTGCCACCAGGGGCGCGGCTGGCCGCCTGCTTGCCCCGTGCCTGGCGCCGGTGCCGCACTGCGGCGCCCATGACGAGGACGGCCCGGATGAAGGTCACAACCCCGCTTGCCACCAGCGCCCACGAAATTGCGGTCACCAGCCAATCACTGAGCCGGATGCCCCAGACGAAGGCAGTTCCGCTGGCTTGTTCGACGGGTGTGGCCTCCCGGGTACTGGACACGCCAATGGCTTTGCCGACCGTGGTCACCCGGTAGCCCTGCGCGTCCATCCGGGAGAGAAATGAATCCAGTGCCGTGACAGTCTGGCTGCGGTCACCGCCGCTGTCGTGCATGAGCAGCACCTGGCCCCGGTTTCCCGAGAGAGCAAGGTTCCGCTCAATGGACGCAGCCCCTGGCTGCTTCCAGTCCTGACTGTCCTTCGTGCTCAGGACGGTGAGATATCCCTCGTCAGCAGCAGCACGGATAGAGGACCAGGTCGAGTCATTGACGGCGGTGTTTCCGGAACTGAACGGCGGGCGCAGCAGAGACGCTGCCTGCCCGGTCACGCCCATGATCACCTGCTGGGCCCCCTGCAGTTCCAGTTGGCGGCGCCAGTCCGGTGAACTGCCAAGGTCAGCGTGCGTGAGGGTATGGACCCCGATCTCGTGGCCTTCATCGACAATGCGGCGGGCAAGGTCCGGGTTCTCGACCGCTGCCGAGCCGACCATGAAAAACGTGGCCTGCACCTTGTGCTTCTTCAGGACATCGAGGATCTGCGGGGTCCAAACCGGGTCCGGGCCGTCGTCGAACGTCAGCGCCAGCGTGCGGTCCTGCGGAGCCACGGTACGGACGTTCCCGCCGCGGGCGTCTATGACCGGTCCCCCGCTGGAAACGGAGGCGGGCACTCGGGCAGCTGAACCGGAGACCGGAACGGAGTCATCACCGATGCCGCCGAGGTGATGCATATACCCCTGCACCACCAAAGCGAATGAAATGGCGAAGAGAACGGCGGAAAGAACCAGCCAGTGCGCGCGTACCGCGGCGGCGTCCCTTAGTTGACGGTGCCGGCTCACGGGTGCGAGGGCGGAGTCGGACGGGCTGTCTGCCCCGGAGCTGCGTCGGATTTCCCGGGCTCGGTCGAAGTCTGTTGGCCCTGGCCCTGAGCCGCGGGTGCCGGCGCCGCGGCGGCGTTGCCCTGGACTGTGTTGCCGGCCGTTGTGGGGGTCTGGGCACTGGAGCCGGGTGCGGCGGGAGTTGCAGGCGCTACCGCAGCCGCTGGTTCTGCAGGCACTGGGGGATTGCCCGGTACCGCTGGCTCGGCCGGAATTGCTCCTGCACCGGGGACGGTGCCGGGCTTGGCGGCGCCTTCCGCAGGGGGCTGGGTGGAGGCCGGCGGATCAGTTGGTGCGGGCTTCTCGGCGTGAGGCGCCGCCGCCGGAGGCTTTGGAAGATACGGCGCCACGATGTCGGGGCCGCCGAAAAAGGCCACGAAGAAAAGGACGACATATCCGGCCACGAGAGCGAGAGCCACGAGTCCGGCAGCGCGCGCATGGCGCAGTCTCCGCCCCGAAGTGTCAAGGAAAACCGGGCCGGGTGCAGGCACCGCGGACCGCTTGGAGGTACTTGTGAAAGGCGCCATAACGGTAAACATCGTAGGCGAGCGGCCAAACGTATCCCAAACCTGCAGGCGGGACAGGTGGCAGGGATTACTGCCGATCGATTTAGCCGGGACCTGCGCCCGGCGGGCCGTTGAGCACGGTGGGGATGTACTCGAGCAGCTGGAGCCGGCCATCGAAGGTCCGGCTGTCCACCATGTCGAGAGAGACGTCGGGATAGCCGTCATAGATCCGTTCCCGGCCCGTGCGGCCGGTGATCACCGGGAAGACGACCAGCCGGAACCGGTCCACGAGGCCGGCGGTCAGCAGTGACCGGCAAAGGCTGAGGCTGCCCAGGGTGCTCAAGGGCCGGGTACCGGTCCGCTTCATCTCCCTCACGGCTTCGACGGCGTCCCCGGTGACCAGTTCCGAGTTCGGCCAGGTGAGGGGTGCCTGCAGGGTGGACGAGAAGACCACCTTCGGCACGGCGTCGAGTCCGGTCAGGGCGGCTCCCTCATCCTTGGAGAACCCCGAGTCCCCGGCCGCGGCTTCCCCTGACATGCTGGACATCAGCCGGTAGGTGTTCGCCCCGAGAAGGAACGTGTAGCCCTTCTCCCCTTCCTGTTCGAGCCAGGCCAGGTATTCGGGCCCTTCCAGGCCCCACCAGCCGGGCCACCCTTCCGCCGAGGCATACCCGTCCAGGGAGATGATGAGGTCCACCATCAGGTCAGCTGAATTCCCGGAAGTTGTTTTGGTCATGACCGTCTCCTCGTTCTGATCGACGCTGGTGGCCGCCGGGACACTGCGCCTTCGACGGCGGTGCGCGCAATGCTATCCGTGCGGCGACGGCCGGTTCAAGGGCCCGCACATCGTGCCCGGCCCTGCGGAAAGCGCTCTGGAATCTGCCGCCGGAAGGTGCCAAGGTGAAGCCGTGGAGTGAACCGTCCGGCACTCAAGCAACGGAGGATGTCATGAATCCCGACGATCTGGTCTTCCACCCCTGGACCGTGCAGGGGCCGCGCGATGTGCCGACGTTGATCGGCGGCTCAGGGAGCCACGTCGTCGACGTCGACGGGCGGCGCTACCTGGACTTCAGCTCGCAGCTGGTGTTCACCAACCTCGGCCACCAGCATCCGCGTATTGTCGCTGCGATCAAGGAGCAGGCTGACCGCCTGTGCACACTCGCACCCGGCCATGCGTCCGATGTGCGGGGCGAAGCAGCCCGCCTGATTGTGGAGGTCGCGCCGGAGCACCTCGGGCACGTGCTGTTCACCACCGGCGGGACCGAGGCCATCGAGCATGCGGTGCGGATGGCACGTCTGTATACGGGACGGCACAAGGTGCTCGCCGCCTACCGCTCCTATCACGGATCAACGACCACCTCGATCCACCTGACGGGCGATCCCCGCCGCTGGGCCTCGGACACGGGAACGGCAGGCGCCGTCCATTTCTTTGGTCCATTCCTGTACCGCTCTGCCTTCGGCTCTGCAACCCCCGAGGAAGAGTCCGAGCGGGCGCTGGCCCATCTCGAGCAGGTGATCCTCCTGGAGGGCCCGTCGACGATCGCCGGCCTGGTCCTGGAATCCGTCGTCGGGAGTTCGGGGGTCATCGTGCCGCCACCCGGCTACCTGCGCGGAGTCCGCGAGTTGTGCAGCCGCCACGGCATCGTCTACATCGCCGATGAGGTGATGGTCGGCTTCTGCCGCACGGGTGCCTGGTTCGGCGTGGACCACGATGGTGTGTCACCCGACCTGATGGCTTTCGCCAAAGGCGTTAACTCCGGGTACGTTCCGCTCGGCGGCGTGCTGATCAGCGACCCCATTTACGAAATGTTCACCAAACGCCCCTATCCGGCGGGCCTGACCTACAGCGGCCACCCTCTCGCCTGCGCAGCAGCCGTTGGCGCCATCAATGCAATGCACGAGGAAGGCACCGCGGCGGCTGCTGCCCGCCTCGGCACCGATGTCCTTGAGCCAGGACTCAGGAAGCTTGCCGGAAAGCACGAGTCCGTCGGGGATGTGCGGGGCATCGGCGGCCTCTGGTGCCTGGAACTGGTCCGCAACCGGCTGACGAAGGAGCCGCTGGTGCCCGCCGGGGCCAAGGGCGCCGATAACGCGCCGGTGGCCGCAGTCGCCAGGGCGTGCCTGGACAGGGGGCTATTGCCGCTGGTCCAGGGCAACCGCGTCAATGTCGCTCCGCCCCTCAACGTGACTGACCCAGATGCGGCAGCGGGGCTGGCAATCCTGGACGAGGCATTGTCCGTGGCCGACACATACCTGAGCTGACCCGTATGCATTCAGTACGCCGGCCGCGGCCGGTTCAGGACAACACGCGGTAGGTCACGTGCGTGACCAGGCTCGCTGCCCGTGAGCTGATCTGTTCGAGTTTCAGCGGCGGGACGCCGTCGAACAGCCGCGTGCCTGCGCCGAACGTGAGCGGCGCTATATGCACGCGCAGCTCGTCGATCAGCCCGGCGGCGAGGTACTGGTTGATGGTGGCGGCGCCACCGCTGATTGCGACATCACCGTCCCCGGCCGCTGCGCGTGCCTGCGCCAGTGCCGCCTCGATGCCGTCGGTGATGAAGTAGAACGTGGTGCCGCCAGCCATCGGCTGTGGCTCGCGCGCGTGGTGCGTCAGCACGAAGACCGGCGCGTGGAACGGCGGATCGTCGCCCCACCAGCCGTTCCACTGACGGTCCCATTGGCCGCGCACAGGACCAAACATGTTGCGCCCCATGATGAAAGCTTTGGCGCCAACAATTTTCTCGATCTCGGCCCGGTTCTCGTCGGGCGTCTTGAACATCCAGGCGTGCAGCACGTCACCGGTGCCGTCGCCGCCGTCATCGCCGAACGGGCGCTGCTCAGTCTGGTTGAGCCCGGCAGAGTACCCGTCGGCCGTGACCGTGATGTCACAGACGACCCTGCCCATACGTTCTGTCATTGCTCTCTCCTCCTCGCAGCGATCGTACCTGCGCATGAGAAGACCCTCACAGGGTTCTCATGGCTGTCTCAGGTGCCCCAGTCACCATGGAGGTGTCGAAGGCGATGAAGTCATCCGGGCCTTCCCCAGGCCCGGGCATCGGGACAGTCGGGACAAGAAAATGCTGAAAGCTCTGGAGAAAGCCACCCACCAAGCCGATTCGCCCGCGCCACCGTTCCTGATCGACCAGGTGGCTGCGCTGCTGTGTTACGACCCCAGCGTGCGCTCCGGCGAACAGAACGCCTCGAGCGCCATGAGCGCCGCCGCGGGCCGGGTCTGGTCAGTCCTCGGTGACCGCAGGCTGTTCGACAGGAGTGCGGTGGACCAGCTCCGCCTGGAGCTGACGTGGCTCACCGAAGCCCTGGGTCCGCTCAGCCACTCCGCCCCTGTGCGCGGACAGCCGCAATCCAATGAGCGCGCGTATGAAGCGGCATACGATACGGCGCTGACGGCCCTCGAGTCCGAGCGGTACTTCCGGCTGGTGGCCGATCTTCAGCAGTTCTGCTCCACTCCCCCGGTCAGGCAGCCGCGGCTCCGGCATCTCTATTGGGGATGACCCCCTCAGCCGGCAAAGCATCAAATCCCGCCAGGCAGCACGTATGATTCTTCCCCGGTGGGTTTCTCCTTCCCGGAACGGCCCGGAGCAGGGCTGACCCGAGGGAAGGAAACAGTGATGAGCAAATGACCGCAAAGCTTCCTCTGGGCGGCGCGGTGCGGCGCGACGATGTCCTGCTTCGCATCGGGCGCTGGCTGGGAGATGAGTCCGGGGACCGTACCCGGCCGGTCATCCTGGCGGTCGTGCTGGTTCTTGCAGCGCTCGGCCTGATCGAGGTTGCTTCGGCCTCGTCGGTGGAGTCAGTGGCGGCCGGAAAGAATCCGTACGACCTCCCGCTGAAGCAGGCGATGTGGACGGCAGCCGGGGTGGGCATCATGTTTGGCCTGGCCCGCCTCAGGACGCGGCACATCCGGTGGCTTGCCTGGCCGCTCCTGGGGGCCGCCGTCGTAGCCCTCGGCCTGGTGTTCACGCCCCTGGGCATGACGGTGAACGGCAACCGGAACTGGCTAAGCTTTGGCGGGTTCACGGTCCAGCCGTCCGAGTTCGCCAAGCTCGCCCTCATTGTTTGGGCGGCGGCCGTCCTGTCCCGCAAGCAGGGTTTGCTGCACGAGTCGAAGCACGCTGTGGTCCCGCTGCTCGTGCCCGGCGGCTTGATCATCATCGGGTTTGTGGCGCTTGGCCATGACCTCGGCACCAGCATGATCATCATGATGATCCTTGCCGCCGTCATGTTCTACGGCGGTGTGCGGATGAAGGTTTTCGGCGTCGCCGGCATTCTTGCCGCAGTGGGAGCCCTGATCCTGGCAGCCACCAGCGGTAACCGGGTGTCCCGCATTTCGTCGTGGCTCGGCGCTGGCTCGGCGGACGATTCCCAGGGAGTGGGCTACCAGGCGCTGCACGGCCAGTACGCCCTGGCTTCGGGCGGTTGGTTCGGAGTGGGGCTGGGGCAGAGCCGGCAGAAATGGAACTGGATCCCCGAGGCCCACAACGACTTCATCTTCACGATCCTCGGTGAAGAACTCGGCCTGGCCGGAACGCTCATGGTGCTGGGGCTGTTCACGGTCCTGGCAGTCGCTGTTTTCAAGGTTATTGCGCGAACCGAGGACACGTTCGCCCGCATTGTCTCCTCGAGCGTGATCACCTGGATCATCGGCCAGGCTGTGGTGAACATCGCCATGGTCACCAGCCTGCTCCCCGTCATTGGCGTGCCCCTGCCGTTCATCTCCTACGGTGGCTCTGCGATGGTCTCATCGCTGGCCGGCATCGGCGTGATCCTGGCGGTCACCCGCCCCCAGCCCGTCCACACTCGGTCGAAGAAGCCGCGCCTGGCGGCGTCGCGGGGCTGACAACCACGGGGCGCTGGTGGATGTCAGCGGGGGCCGGACTTTTCGGTATACCCCCAGAAAATACCGAAAATCCGGCCCCCGCTGCCGTGGCGGGAAACTCACCACGTGCAACCTAGTCAGACCCGCGGCGTGCGCAGTGCCTGACCAGGTACGGTCAGGCGTTGAAGATGACGAAGAACTTGCGGATCCGCTCCTGGATGTCCCAGGTTCCCTGCCAACCGATCGGGAAGAAGCCGGCAGTGCCAGCTTCCAGGGTGACCGGTTCGCCTCCGTCTTCGGTGACCACCATGCGTCCCTCGAGGACGTGAATCACCTCTCCGCGCTCCAGGAATTCCCACCGCGACAGGCCCGGTTCCGCTTCCCAGACTCCGGAGAGGATTCGGGAGTCCTCGCTGGTAAAGGGAATGCCAATGCGCGTGGGAATCTCGTCACCAAGCACCTCGGCCAGCGGAGGGCCGAGCGGGGCCTCGTCCAGTTTCCCCCTGAAGAGTTCTGTGGGCTGGAAGGTTTTGCTCATTGGATGTACCTTTCTACTGCTACTCGCCGCTATTGGAATGCACTTCCCTCCCCCAAAGGGTGGGCCTGACATCCATCGTCCTGTTTTTTCCAACGGCGCAAAACACTCATTCGGGACAGTTTTAACTACCCTTTTGGGTTGGTAAGGTACTCAGCGTCAGACTTTCGCTTCAGCGGCCATGCTGAGCAGATCCACTCCGTGCATGGCGTCGGCGGCCCGGACGAGTGCCAGATGTGAGAACGCCTGCGGGAAGTTGCCGGCCATCCTCATCGCCTTCGTGGCGTACTCCTCACTGAGCAGCCCCAGTTCATTGGCGAAGCCCACGAGTTTGTCCATGAGGTCCTTCGCCTCGGACATGCGGCCGGTGCGCGCATACTGCTCAACAAGCCAAAAGGAACATGCGAGAAAGGGGTGTTCGCCGGGGTCCAGTCCGTCAACGCCGGTCTCGGTGCGGTACCGCAGCAACAGTCCGTCTTCGGTGAGGAGTTCCTCCTCCAGCCGGGCAACGGTTCCCAGCATGCGCTCATCGTTGTACGGAAGAAACCCCACCTGGGGCATGACCAGCAAGGCCGCATCGGTTTGCTGCCCGCCATAGGTCTGCGTGAAGGAATTAAGGTTCTGGTCGAATCCCTCACGGATGATTTCCCCGCGCAGCCTCTCGCGCAGCTGTTCCCAGTGGTCAGCGGGTCCGTCCAGGCCATGGTTCCGGACCGCTCGGATGCCGCAGTCGAAGGCAGCCCACATCATCACCCGCGAGTGCGTGAAGAACTGCGGGTCCCCGCGCATCTCCCAGAGTCCAAAGTCCTTGTCCTCGATGTGTTTTTCAACAAAACCGAGCAGGATCTGCTGAAGCGTCCAGGAGAAGTGGTCCTCCTTGCCTCCTGCCATGCGGAGTCTTTCCAGCGCCACCATCACTTCGCCCACGACGTCGGCCTGGAACTGTGCCACGGCAGCATTTCCGATGCGGACGGGCCGTGAGTCCAGATAACCGGGAAGATGGTCGAGGACGCGCTCCGGCAACTCACGTTCCCCGCCGATGCCGTACATGATCTGCAGATCCTCGGGGTCGCCGGCGAGGGCCCGGAGGAGCCAGTTGCGCCACTGCAGCGCCTCAGTTTCGTAGCCGTGGGTAAGCATGGATTCCAGGGTCAAAGCCGCGTCGCGCAGCCAGCAGAACCGGTAGTCCCAGTTCCGGGGGCCGCCGAACTCCTCCGGCAAAGACGTGGTCGGGGCTGCAACGATGCCACCGGTTTCATAGTTGGTCAGCGCCCTGAGCACCAGCAGTGAACGCTTCACCGCTCCTCCGTAGGGACCATCCGAACGGCAGTGGCTGCCCCAGCGCGTCCAATAATCGATCGCCTGTTCGAGTGCGGCGTCGATGTCCACCGCCGGAGGGACGGGCCGGTGCGAAGGGAACCACGTCAGCTCAAAGTCGAAAACCTGTCCCCGCTCCACGGCAAATTCCCCTGAGTGCCCGTGCGCGTGGGCCTCCGGCAAGTGCGGTCCACGCAGCGCAACAGCGTCCGGTCCCGCCATGGCCAGAAGCACTGTTCCACCCGGAGGGGCGCCATCCTGGATCCGCCTGCTCCAGGGCACAACCGTGCCATACCCCAGGCGGATGATGAGCTCCTGGTACATCTCGACGCGCCCCTCCAGTCCGGTGACCCGGCGCAGAATTGACGAACCCGTATGCGCCACCGGCATGAAGTCCGTGACCTGGACCTGCCCCGTCGGCGTCTTCCAGACTGTTTCCAGCACAAAGGTTGACTCGACGTAGCGCCACCCCACCACCTCCGCCTCGGATTGCCGCGGCGCCAGCAGCCAGCGGCCGTGGTTCTCTATCCCGAGCAGGGAACTGAACAACGACGGCGAGTCGAACCGCGGGAAGCAGAGCCAGTCGATGCTGCCGGATCGGGAGATGAGGGGCCCGGATTGGAGATCCGACAGCAGTGCGTAGTCCTCAATGGGAGCGGCCATGGATTTACTAAAGCACAACTGGCTTCTTCGCGTCAGACTGCGCGGGAAATCGTCCCGGGTCTGTGACTTCGCTGGTCAGCGAGATGCACTCGGTCGGGTTTCCCAATAGTCTGGCGGGGTGGATACAAGCACCGTGAACTCCGGCGAACAGCTTGGCAGGCAATCGCGCATTCTTGAAGCCGTGCTGGAACTGCTGTCGCGCCACGGCATTTCCGGTGTCAACATGCGCGCCGTGGCGCGGGAGGCCGGCGTCGCCCTGGGGCTGGTGAACTACTACTACGAAGACAAGTCCAGCCTGATCCGCGCCGCGCTGCACCGGATGGACGAGCACGACCTCATGCTCGTCGCGCCCGACCCCAGCTCACCCCCGGACCAACACCTCCGCAAGGCCCTGAAACGCGTAGCCGCCGCCGACCTCCTGACCACGCGCTACCTGTCGCTGCGCCTCCATCTTTGGGCGCTCGCGCAAGCCGACCAGGATTTCGGGCAGATCAACGCGGCCGCGTTCGACCGGTACCTCGACGGGCTTGCCGCGCTGATCGGGAACGCAAAGCCCGAGCTGCCCTGGGATGAATGCAGGCGGCGCGCAGACGATATCGTCGTCATACAAAACGGCATGTGGCTGACTGCGCTCCTTGGCATCGACAACACAGCCATCCAAAGAAGTATCGCCCGCACGGAGCAGATCGCCTTCGCCCCTGCCGAGTAGGTCATTACCACCGCCAGTACGTCACCAGCGCAGTAAGCCCGCCCCCGCCCGGGGCAGCGGCCGCCGCCCCTGCGTCAGCCCGTTCCAATCTCTTCGGAGCCCTCTGCCGCAGCAGTCTTAAATGCAATCTTGAACATTTGTTCATGCGAACCCTTGAACAGTTGTTCAACTTCTACTAATCTGCATTTATGACCTACGCCACACCAGCCCGGTGCAGTGTGGCCATTCCATCCGTCGCAGGCGTCCCGCCCAATGCCGAGCGGGAACCCGACTGCAAGCCCGTCGCCGTACTACCAGAGGAGACACTATGACCGATTCCGCATCCACCCTGTTCATCAACGGCTCGTGGGAGCCGGCCAGGTCCGGCGCGGTGCGCCAGATACGCAACCCGGCCGACGGCGAACTCGTCGCCACAGTGTCCGAGGCCGGGCGGGAAGATGCCGAACGTGCCATCGCTGCGGCCCGCGCGGCCTTCGACTCCGGCGTCTGGGCCGCGGTCCCGGCACCCGAGCGAGGCGCCTTCCTGCTCAGGGTCGCCGCGGAACTGCGCGAACGCCGCGAGAAGTTCGCCCGCGCCGAGTCGCTGGACACCGGAAAACGGATCATCGAAAGCCGGATCGACATGGACGACGTCGCCGCCTGCTTCGAATATTTCGGAAGGCTCGCCGGCCAGCAGGCGGGCCGCATGGTCGACGCCGGGGATCCCGCCGTCGTCAGCAGGATCGCCTACGAACCGGTGGGCGTCTGCGGCCTGATTACGCCGTGGAACTATCCGCTGCTCCAGGCAGCGTGGAAGATCGCACCGGCGCTGGCCGCCGGCTGCACGTTCGTCCTCAAGCCGTCCGAGCTGACCCCGTCCACCGCCATCCTGACCATGCAGCTGCTGCAGGATCTGGGCCTGCCGGACGGGGTCGCCAACCTGGTGACCGGTCCCGGCGCGGAGGCGGGCGCACCGCTCTCGGAGCACCCCGCCGTCGACCTTGTCTCTTTCACCGGCGGGCTGGAGACCGGCAAGCGCATCGCCGCCGCCGCGGCCGGCACCGTGAAAAAGGTGGCGCTGGAGCTGGGCGGCAAGAACCCCAACGTCGTGTTCGCCGACGCCGACTTCGACGCCGCCGTCGACAATGCGCTGAACGGTGCGTTCGTCCATTCCGGGCAGGTCTGCTCTGCCGGGGCGCGGCTGGTGGTTGAGGAATCGATCGCCGAACGCTTTGTTGACGAGCTGGTCCGCCGCGCGCAGGACATCCGCCTTGGCGGTCCGTTCGACGAGGGCGCCGAAACCGGGCCGCTGATCTCCGCGGCCCACCGCGAGAAGGTCCACGCCTACGTGCAGCGCGGCGTGGAGGAGGGCGCGCGGCTGCGGTGCGGCGGCGCCGCACCCACTGAAAAGAAGTACGACGCCGGTTTTTACTACCAGCCCACCGTCCTGGACCGCGTGCGCAAGGGAATGTCCGTCGTCGTGGACGAAGCGTTTGGGCCGGTGGTAACGGTCGAGACGTTCCGCACCGAGGATGAGGCCGTGGCCACCGCCAACGACACGATCTACGGGCTGGCCGGCGCCGTCTGGACCCAGGACGCCGGAAAGGCGCAGCGCGTTGCAGGCCGGCTGCGGCACGGCACCGTCTGGATCAACGACTACCACCCTTACCTCCCCCAGGCCGAGTGGGGCGGCTTCGGCCAGTCCGGCGTCGGCCGCGAACTCGGCCCCAGCGGCCTGGCCGAGTACCAGGAAGCCAAGCACATCTACCAGAACACCAGCCCCCAGGTGACCGGCTGGTTCGCTGACCACAGCAAGGAGAACTAGATGCATACCGACAACATCGAGAACCTCAACGACCGGGAATTCGACTACATCGTCATCGGCGGCGGATCCGCCGGCGCAGCAGTCGCCGCGAGGCTGAGCGAGGATCCGGCCGTGACTGTCGCCCTCGTGGAAGCCGGCCCGGACGACCGCAACCTGCCCGAGATCCTCCAGCTCGACCGCTGGATGGAACTGCTGGAATCCGGCTACGACTGGGACTACCCGATCGAACCGCAGGAGAACGGCAACTCCTTCATGCGGCACGCCCGCGCAAAAGTCATGGGCGGCTGCTCGAGCCACAACTCCTGCATCGCCTTCTGGGCCCCACGCGAGGACCTGGATGAGTGGGAATCCAAGTACGGCGCCACCGGCTGGAACGCTGAGGCCGCGTGGCCGCTGTACCAGCGCCTGGAGACCAACGAGGACGCCGGGCCGGACGCGCCACACCACGGCGACTCGGGCCCCGTGCACCTGATGAACGTGCCCCCGGCGGACCCCGCCGGCGTCGCACTCCTGGACGCCTGTGAACAGGCGGGCATTCCGCGCGCGAAGTTCAACGACGGCACCACCGTCATCAACGGCGCCAACTTTTTCCAAATCAACCGACGCGCGGATGGCACCCGCTCCTCCAGCTCGGTCTCGTACATCCACCCGATCATGGAGCGCCCTAACTTCACTCTGCTGACCGGCCTCCGCGCCCGGCAGCTGGTGTTCGACGCAGACAAGCGCTGCACCGGCGCCGATGTTGTGGACTCGGCATTCGGCAGGACTCACCGGCTCTCCGCGCGCTGCGAAGTTGTCCTGTCCACCGGCGCCATCGATTCGCCCAAGCTGCTCATGCTCTCCGGCATCGGCCCGGCCGCGCACCTGGCGGAGCATGGCATCGAGGTCCTGGTCGACTCCCCCGGCGTCGGCGAGCACCTGCAGGACCACCCCGAAGGCGTGGTGCAGTTCGAGGCCAGGCAGCCGATGGTGGAGACGTCGACGCAGTGGTGGGAGATCGGCATCTTCACCCCCACCGAGGACGGCCTGGACCGCCCCGACCTGATGATGCACTACGGGTCCGTCCCGTTCGACATGAACACTCTGCGGCATGGCTACCCCACCACGGAGAACGGCTTCAGCCTCACCCCCAACGTCACGCACGCGCGTTCCCGCGGCACCGTCCGGCTGCGCAGCCGCGACTTCCGCGACAAGCCCATGGTTGACCCGCGGTACTTCACCGATCCCGAGGGCCACGACATGCGCGTCATGGTCGCCGGCATCCGCAAGGCACGGGAGATCGCCGCCCAGCCCGCCATGGCTGAATGGACCGGCCGCGAACTCTCCCCCGGCATCGAGGCGCAGACCGACGAGGAACTCCAGGACTACATCCGCAAGACGCACAACACGGTGTACCACCCCGTCGGTACCGTGCGGATGGGGCCCGACGACGACGTCATGTCGCCGCTCGACGCCGAACTGCAGGTCAAGGGCGTCACCGGCCTGCGCGTTGCCGACGCCTCCGTCATGCCGGAGCACGTCACGGTCAACCCCAATATCACCGTCATGATGATCGGCGAACGCTGTGCGGACCTCATCCGCGCGAGCCGGAGCGGCGAATCAGCGACGGCGGAGGCGGAGCTCAGCGCAGCCCTCGCCTGACCGGGAGCTTCATGCGCCGGCAGCAGGCGTAACGAGCACTGAACACTTGTTCATAACAGCTCTTGAACACATGTTCAGCATCGACTAACCTGCTCAGTATGATCCACGCCACACACAATGGAGTCCGGCGGCGTGTGTCCATAACTTTCAGCAGCTAGTCACCAGCAATTGGGGGAAGACGGCCGGGCGCTGCAGCGCGGTGCCCGGCCCGTCGATTTCAGCAGTGTGATTTAATCTGCGTCCAATGGAGGCCGCGGGTAATCACCAACGTGCTTTTCTGACTTAGGAGTTCAGATGTTGGAACCCAGCAAGAGTACTGATTCAAGCGGTATGGACGAATTCGGCTATGCCCAGACCCTGGACCGGAGCATCGGCAAGTTCGCCAGCTTCGCCGCCGGGGTCAGCTACATCTCCATCCTCACCGGTGTTTTTCAACTGTTCTACTTTGGTTTCTCCATGGCCGGCCCGGCGTACGCCTGGTCCTGGCCCATCGTTTTCGTCGGCCAGCTGATGGTGGCGCTGTGCTTCGCCGAACTGGCAGGCCGCTACCCGGTGGCCGGTTCGGTCTACAACTGGGCCAAGCAACTTTCGTCAGGGACGTTCGCATGGCTGGCCGGCTGGCTGCTGCTGATCTCCTCCATGGTGGCGCTCGGCGCCGTCGCCCTGGCGCTGCAGCTCACCCTGCCCCAGATCTGGTCCGGTTTTCAGATCGTAGGTGACGGCACCGGCACCTACGACTTCGCCCTCAACGGCGTCCTGCTGGCGAGCATCATGATCACCATCTCCACCCTCATCAATGCTTTCGGCGTGAAGCTGATGACCAAAATCAACAGCATCGGCGTCTTCGTGGAGCTTGCCGCGGCCGTGCTGCTGATCCTTGCCCTCGGCTGGCATGTGGTCCGTGGCCCCGAGGTCCTCTTCGACACTGCCGGCTTCGGTGAGGGGCACGACCTCGGGTTCTTCGGAGTCTTCCTTATCGGCGCGATGGCTTCCGGCTACGTCATGTACGGCTTCGACACCGCCAGTTCCCTCGGTGAGGAGACCAAGGACCCGAAGAAGACCGCTCCCAAGGCGATCCTGCGGGCAATCACGGCGTCCTTCATCCTCGGCGGCCTGATCCTGCTGTTCGGCATCCTTGCGGCTCCGGACCTTAGCGACCCCAAGCTCGGCTCTGCAGACGGCGGCCTGCAGTACATCGTGCTGTCGGTCCTGGGCGGGCCGTTTGGCAAGGCCTTCCTGGCCTGCATCGTTGTTGCGGTGTTCGTCTGCACCCTCGCAGTCCACGCCGCCGCTATCCGGATGATGTTCGCCATGGCCCGGGACAACAACCTGCCCTTCAGCCGGCAGCTCAGCAAAGTCCATCCCGAGCGTAAGACGCCGACCGTGGCGGCCATCACCATTGGAGTCATCGCCATTGTTCCGCTGATCGTCAACGTCTCCCAGCCTGCGATCTTCACGATCCTGTCCAGCATCAGCATCGTGCTCATCTACCTGTCCTACCTGCTGGTTACCGTGCCCCTGCTGCGGCGGCGCTTCCTGAAGAAATGGCCGCTGTCCGACGAAACCCACGGAAAGGCCGGGTTCAGCCTCGGCCGGTGGGGCCTGCCCGTGAACATCCTCGCGGTCCTGTGGGGCGGCGCCATGACGATGAACCTGATCTGGCCGCGCCAGGAAATCTACAACTCCGTGCCGCCGTTCGAGTGGTACCTGCAGTGGGGCGGAGTCATCTTCGTCGCCGCCGTCACCGCAGGCGGGGCCCTGCTGTACCGCCTGAAGATCAGGCACCAGACCGGCGTCCTCGCCGAGCACGCAGCGGCCGCCGCAACAGATCCCTCGCCGGACTCTGTCGAGGCTGTCGAGGTGGCAGCTCAGTCGACCACGCAGGAGCCAGCCAAAATAATGGGCACGGTATAACCGCAGCCGCAGCCCCGGAGCGCATCCCTTTGCCGGTAGCAACCGGCGAAGGGATGCGCTCCGGCGTCTGTCCGGCCTCTGCCGGGCCCCTTGGGTGGCCATGAAGTGGCAAGACCCGAGCACTGAAGACATCCGTGCCCTGTTGCACCGGTGCCAGGCAGGGTATGTTGCACGAATGGACGATACATATCAGGTCATCGTGGTCGGCGGAGGGTTTGCCGGCATGACCGCGGCCGAGCACCTGGGCCGCAAGGGCATCCGTGTACTCCTCATCGACGCTAACAACTATCACCAGTTCCAGCCCCTCCTCTACCAGGTGGCGGCGTCGCAGATCGGGGTGTCAGCCGTGGCCCGGCCCTTGCGCTCGGTTTTCCGCGGCTCGAAAGGCGTCCGTGTGCTCACGGCAGAAGTGACGGCGATCGATTCCGCCACCCGCACTGTCACCACGGTCGACGGGACCCGCTACCAGGCGCAGATCCTCGTCATTGCCGCAGGCGCGGTGCCGAACTTCTTCAACACTCCGGGCGCCGAAGAACATGCCTACCCGCTGTATTCCGTGGCCGACGCCACGCGGCTGAGCGCTGCCCTCACTGCTGTGCTGGATGAGACAGACCGCGCACATTCAGGCAATGCCGACGTGGTGGTTGTCGGCGGTGGCCCGACTGGCGTTGAGACCGCGGGCGCACTCGCCGAGAACATCAAGTACCTCGTGCCGAAGTACTTTTCGCCGGACCTTGCGGCCCGGTGCCGAGTCCACCTCGTGGATATGGTGCCGAACGTGCTGATGGCGTTCTCTGAGAAATCACAGGAGTACACGCGCGACCGGCTGGTGAAGCTCGGGGTCCAGCTGCACATGGGCCAGGGTGTTACCGAGGTCCGCGACGACGGCGTGACACTGGCGGACGGGACGGTCATTCCCGCGCAGATCGTGGTGTGGGCCGGCGGCCTGAAGGCCGGGAAAGTTGTCGCCGAATCGGGACTGCCGCAGGGGAAGGGCGGACGCATCGACGTGCTGCCGGACCTGACCGCGCCCGGCGCCGAAGGCGTCTACGTGCTCGGTGACGCAGCCAACATCACCGATGCCAGCGGCGCCAAACTCCCCCAGCTCGGCTCGGTTGCCGAGCAGTCCGGCAAATGGGCCGCCCGCAACATTCACGCCGACCTGACCGGCGGCACACGGCAGCCCTTCGCCTACTGGGACAAAGGCTACATGGCCATGGTCGGCCGCGGGGCCGCCGTCGCCGAACTGGGCCGCAAGCGGATCCAACTGCAAGGGCCGCTGGCGTTCCTCTCATGGCTCGGTGTCCACCTCGCCTTGCTCCCCGGCACCCAGCAGAAAATCCGCGCGCTCTCCTCCTGGGTTACCGGCTACGTTACGCACAGCCCGTCCCACGTCGTCGTCGGCCGGCCGGATTAGAAGGTTCAAAACCGCCGTCGACATCAGCGCTGGCCCCGGCGTAGGCTGACAGCATCGGCGCATGTGCCCGGTGACCCTGCGTCGATACCTCAATCGATGAAGGAGGACCAATGAGTGCTGTACGTGAATTCATGACTACGGATGCGCAGTGTATTAAGGAGAACCAGTCTCTCGTAGATGCTGCACGGATGATGCTGGATCTGGACTGCGGATCGTTGCCGATCTGTGGTGACGACGGCAAGTTGAAGGGCATGATCACTGACCGTGACATCACGCTGAAGTGTGTGGCCACTGGCCGCGATCCACGTGAGATGCTGGCCCGTGACCTCGCCATGGGCAGGCCCCACTGGATTGAAGCCGATGCCAACGTTGACGCCGCCATCGAAATGATGGAGAAGTACCAGGTCCGTAGGCTCCCCGTCATTGCTGACCACAAATTGGTAGGCATCATCAGCCAGGGTGACATCGCGCGCAACTACACAGAGCAGCGCGTGGGCGAACTGGTGGAGCACATTTCGGAACGCAGCCGAATGCAGACGAGCAGTTCCTAAGTCAGGCAATTCCTTGGCAAACAGCGCCGCGGAGATACTCTCCGTGGCGCTAATTTTTCTGCAGGCTTTGGACCTGGTCCCGGCACCTGCCCCGCTGAGGAGATTCGCCTAGGCTGGCTCCATGAGTATCGAGTCTTTGACCGCCCAGTTGCGCCACTTTGCCCAGGACCGCGATTGGGAACAGTTCCACACGCCCAAGAACCTGGCCATGGCCCTGAGCGGCGAGGCCGGCGAGCTGCTGGCGCTCTTCCAGTGGCTACGGGACGAGCAGGTCAGTGAATGGTTCGAGGACCCGGCCAACAGGACCGCCGTGGAACATGAGATGGCCGATGTCTTTGGTTACCTCCTGCGGCTCGCCGACGTCCTGGACATCGACCTCGAATCATCCCTCCGGGCCAAAATCGGTATCAACGCGCAGAAGTACCCCGTCGAACTCGCCCGCGGCAATGCGCTGAAGTATACGGCGCTGGCTGCCATGCGGCCAGCGGACAGCTAGGTGTATTGACCACGGACGTTAGTGACGCTCGGCGTGGTTCGGTGACATGAAGAAGACCTCCGGGTGGAGTGGGGCTTGTCTAGAGTCCAATTCCACGCACGGAGGTCTTCATGTCCCACCCTAACGCTCTTCTGACGCCCCGTGGCCGGCTGCAGCTCGCGCAGTGTGTCGTTGACCAATGTTGGAGTCTGCGCCGGGCCGCGGAACGGTTCCAGGTCTCGGTCCCGACCGCTGCGCGCTGGGCTGAGCGCTACCGCGAGCATGGACCGGAAGCAATGGAGGACCGCTCCAGCCGCCCGCACTCTTCGCCTCGGCGGACTGCCACGCGTACCGAGCGGCGGATCATCGCCCTCCGTGTGAACCGCCGGTGGGGCCCTGCCAGGATCGGTTATCTGCTGGGCATCCACCCCTCCACCGTCCATCGTGTGCTGTCCCGCTACCGGCTCGCGAAACTGGCCTGGCTCGATCGCGGCACCGGCAGGGTGATCCGCCGCTACGAACACGACAAGCCCGGGGACCTGGTCCACGTCGACATCAAAAAGCTCGGCCGTATCCCCAATGGCGGCGGACACCGGGTCCTGGGCAGGACCGCCGGGTGGAAGAACAAGACCGGCACCACGGCCAACCGCCGGCCCGGCTATCACTACCTCCACAACGCCGTCGATGACCACTCACGTCTTGCCTACAGCGAGATCCTCACCGACGAGAAAAAGGAAACAGCAGCAGCCTTCTGGTCCCGGGCCAATGCCTGGTTCAACGCCCACGGAATCACCGTCCAGCGCGTCCTGACCGATAACGGGAACTGCTACCGGTCCCGCGCTTTCGCTGAAGCCCTGGGCCCGGACATCAAGCACAAACGCACCCGCCCCTACCGGCCACAAACCAACGGCAAGGTCGAACGCTTCAACCGGACCATGCTCGAGGAATGGGCCTACATCCGCCCGTACCGCTCAGAGGCCGAGCGTGTCGCCGCTTTCCCCGACTGGCTCCATGCCTACAATCACCACCGAGCCCACACCGCCCTCAAAGGTCAGACACCGGTCAGCCGCGTCACCAACCTCTCAGGTCAATACAGCTAGGCTCGCCTGCACCCGCGGTGGTAAATAGTTCGTCCCGGCAGGTGCCGGCAGGTCCGGCAAAAATTTTCCGCCCCAAAACAGGGCGTGTCTGATATATTAGTTTCGTCCTCTGATATATATTAGTTCCACATGGGATCTGAAGTTCTCGGAGGATCAATCGTCAACTCGATGAGGAGTGGAACAGCATGCAGCAACTCGCGCACCGGCTCGAACGCCTAGGCACCGAAACCGCCTTCAGCGTCGCGCAAGCCGCCGCGGCCTGGAAGGCGAAGGGGAACCTGGTGTACCCCTTCCACCTGGGCGACATCAACATCCCCACCGCGCCGAACATCGTGGAAGCGATGAACCGGGCGATCGCAGATGGCTACACGGGCTACTGCCCCGGCCCCGGCATCCCGCAGCTGCGTGAAGCCCTGGCTGACGACATCGGCTCGCGACGCGGTATCGAATTCTCCCCCGAGAATGTGGTGGTCATGACCGGCGGCAAGCCCGTCATCACGAAGTTCCTGCAGGCGGTCATGAACCCCGGCCAGGAAGTGCTCTACCCCAACCCCGGCTTCCCGATCTATGAATCGCAGATCGAGTACCTCGGCGGCACGGCCGTACCGTACCGCTACGTGCCCACCAGCACGGGCTTCGCGATCGACCTGGAGCAGATCCGCGCCTCGATCACCCCGAACACGGTCGCCATCATCTACAACGACCTGCAGAACCCCATTTCGGCGGAGTCAACGGCGGCCGAGCGCGAGGCCATTGCGCAGCTCGCCATCGAACACGACCTCTGGGTCCTCTCCGACGAGGCCTACTTCGAAACCCGCTATGAGGGAGTCTCGAGCTCGATCACCTCGATTCCCGGCATGGCCGAGCGCACCGTGATCCTCTACACCTTCAGCAAGAAGTTCGCCATGACCGGCTCACGCCTCGGCTGCGCCGTCGCCCCGCGCGAGATCGCCCAGGTGCTCAGCACGCTCAACACCAACGACGAGTCCTGCACCACGCACTACGTGCAGTGGGCCGGCATCGAAGCACTCCGCGGCCCCCAGGATTCCGTGCAGCAGATGCTCGACATCCTCCAGACGCGCCGCGATACCGCGTGCGAGCTCGTGAACTCCATCCCCGGCATGCACGTCGCCGTGCCGCAGTCCACGTTCTACCTGTTCCCGGACGTCACCGAGGTCATGGAGCGCCTGGGCTACACGGCAGTGGGCGACTTCGCCAGCGATGCCCTGTACAAGACCGGAGTCTCCTTCTGCACCCGCGAGCACTTCGGACGTCGCCTGCCCGGCGAGGACCGGCAGTACATCCGGCTCGCCTACTCGGGCATCGAAGCGGCAGATATCCGCGAGGGTCTGGGACGCCTGCGCGAATGGATCGAGACCGCATGAGCCGCGTAGTCGTCACAGGACGGATTCCTGACGCCGCCCTCGAAAAGATCCGCGCTGAGCACGAGGTCGATGCCTGGGCCGGCCCGGAGTCCATCAGCCGCGAGGAGCTCCTGCGCCGCGTCGCCGGCGCCGACGCCATCGTGAGCCTGCTCACCGAGCGCGTCGACGGCGACCTGCTGGACGCCGCGGGCCCCCAGCTCAAGGTTGTCTCCAACGTCGCCGTCGGCTACGACAACATCGACGTGCCGGCATGCACCTCCCGTGGCGTCGTCGCCACCAACACCCCCGGCGTGCTCACCGAGGCCACCGCCGACATCGCGTTCGGGCTCATCCTCATGGCAACCCGCCGGCTGGGTGAGGGCGAACGGCTCATCCGCGCCGGCCAGCCCTGGAAGTGGGGCATGTTCTTCCTGCTCGGCTCCAGCCTGCAGGGCAAGACTCTCGGCGTCGTCGGCATGGGCGGCATCGGCCAGGCCACGGCACGCCGCGCCAAGGCCTTCGGCATGGAGATTGTCTACCAGTCCCGCAGCGAGATCGACCCCGCGATCGCCGCGGAACTGGGTGCCCGCCGGGTCGACCTTGACGAGCTGCTGACTGTCTCCGACGTCGTTTCGCTGCACTGCCCCTACGGCCCGAACACGCACCACCTGATCGGCGCGGAGCAGCTCGCTGCGATGAAGAGCTCGACCTACCTCGTCAACACCGCACGCGGACCGATCGTCGACGAAGCGGCACTCGCTGCCGCGCTGCGCGACGGCGTTATTGCCGGTGCCGGGCTCGACGTCTTCGAAAAGGAACCGCAGGTCCACCCTGACCTGCTGGACCTGGAGAACGTGACATTGGTGCCGCACCTCGGCTCGGCCACCGTCGAGACGCGCACGGCTATGGCTGTGCTCGCCGCCGACAACACACTCGCCGTGCTCCGTGGCGAGCAGCCGCCCACACCAATCAGTTAGTCAGCGGCACCGCCAACGCATAAACGAGTATGAGCCCCGTCCCCCAAAGGACGGGGCTCATACTCGTTCCCGGGGTGACCGCCTCATGGCGAATCTCACAGGTCCCCCATGCCGTCTTTAGCATGGACGGCTGGCAAAATTGAAGAGAGGAGTTCAACCCAGCGATGGCCATACTGAACGGCCGCGGCGCACCTGTCACCCGGTACCTGAGGTCACAACCTGCAGTTCAGTACGGATTCCGTCGCGGCGCCCGGATGTCCAGGCGCTTCCCTTGACCAGTGTGGTGAACGTGAGATCCGGTCATCAATCGTCAGTTAGGAACCGAAATGCTTAAAGAAACACTCTACTGCGACGTCTGCTGGACGAATCCTAACCACGCCCACATCCGGGACTTGCCCATCTGCTCTTCCTGCATTGAAGAGTTCAACATGACCGGCCTGCACCGTCTGGTGTACCTAGATAAGGAACCGTACGAGACGCCGGACGGGAAGCGGATGACCGACGCCGAGGCGAAAGAGAGCAGCGAACCCGCGCTCTTCACGCCGCGCAACAGCGAAGAGCTCGTTGCTGCCCGCTTTGAAGCCCTCATAGCAGCATTCTGACCTAACCGCAGCCGGGTCGTCGCCGCCTATGACTGGGCCGCACCCAGGCCCCGTCCTTTTTCAGGCGTGGTTAGAGTAGCAGCGTGAAGACCCTGGGCATTGACCTGGCTGCTGATCCAAAGAGAACTGCTGCTGCCGTCATTGAATGGCGTGACGGGCAGGCCCGGCTTGTCCACTTGGTGCTCGGCGTAGGTGACGAACCCGTCGTCGAGCTTTTCGGAGCATCAGACGTTACCGGGATCGACTGCCCTCTTGGCTGGCCCCGGCCCTTCCTTTCATTCCTGCTGGGTCATTTCCGGGAGGATCCGGATGCGGTGCTTCGTCATGACGGGTTGGCCGGACGCCGGGAGCTTGCCTACCGGGCCACCGACCGGTTTGTCACGCAGCAAACGGGCATGATCCCGCTGAGCGTCTCGGCCGACCGGCTGGCGCATCCGGCCATGCGCTGCGCAGTCATTCAGGCCAAGATCGCTCGCGTCTGGGGCGTTCAACGCCGGGACGGGACGGGGCGTCTTGTCGAGGTCTACCCCGCAGCGTCGCTCCGGATTTGGGGTATTTCTGCCCGGAGGTACAAGGGGCGCGGTACGCCGGAATCCGTAGTCCGGGCAGGCATTCTTGGCCAGCTCGCCGCCGCCGCGCCCTGGCTGGACTTTGAGGCCTACCGCGACCAACTGACCGCCTCGGATGATCTGCTCGACTCGGTCATCGCATCCCTGACAGCCCGCGCTGCGGCCCGTCGGGCAACCCTGCTTCCTGGCCCCGATCAGGATCTTGCAGCCCGTGAGGAGGGCTGGATCCACCTGCCAACAGGATCACTCACCGGGCTGAACACATAGGGACCAGCCGGCCCGAGACATCCAGCAGTCCGTCATGAACGGAGACCTGCCCGTTCCAGGGTCCTGGAGAGCTTGTCAGCCAGCATCGCTCCGGAGCGTGCGTCGTGACCACGAAGATGTTCGAGGGCCGCCAGCGCCGTGAGCGCAACATCCAGCAGCTCCTCCTCAACATCGCTGGCCGTATGCGTGACGCCTTTTCGAGGGTTCTGCCCCGTCGCGCCGATATAGGCAGCGACAACTTCGCCCGCCTCTTCCGTGATTTTCGAAAGCCGCGCCCAGGTCGCGGCTTCGGGATGCCTGCCAACGTTTCCCTGATCGATCCATGAGCTTAAGGCAGCCACTCCCTGGGAGAAGTTGTCGAGCCCTGCTGTCCCTGTTTCCTGGCGTTCTTTCATACGGTCACACTCTTCTCTTCCACTGTCGTCAGCGACACAATACCGCCCTGTAGAAGAAGCTCGTGCGGGCACTCCCCTGCTCGACGCATTCCCAGCACATCACGATAAACTGGACCGGTCATGATGGGTGTCCAGCTCCGTCTTCTGGCCTGGTTCGTCAGCCTGGCGACCCTCCTCTCGGGTTGCGTACCCGCCACGAGACTGGATGAGGTCGCCACCGATCGACCGGCCCAGAGCTCCTCCGCCCCGGCAGCTGCACGCGACAATGTCCCCGCTCCGCACCGGACAGCCTCCCCCACTCCGACATCGGTTGCCACGCCGCCCCCGGCGTCAAAGCCGGCCCCGGCGCCAAAGCCGGCCCCGGCGCCCAAGGCGTTCGCCCTGAACCTGTACCAGGAGGGGGACTTCGTTCCGCAGTACACGTTTGAGTGGTGCGTGGCGGCGAGCATCCAAATCATGCACAACCTCATCGACGATACGGGGACCGGGAAGTGGGCCGATCGTGTTCAGCAGGGCGAGCTGTGGGAGATGGCACGGGCACGGTCGTTCAACTCGTTCAACGGTGCCAACCCCCTGGGATGGGCGAAGGTGCTGAACGAGGTCGGAATGGGGCCGTATACCGTGGTCAGCATCGCCGACTATGAGGAAGCGCTGCGGACTGCTGCGCGTGCCATCGCCGACACCGGCCGGCCGGTGGGGCTAGTCATGTGGCGTGGCCGCCACGTGTGGGTGATGAGCGGCTTCCAGTCGCTCGGCGATCCCGCCAAGTTCCCGAAGTTCTCGGTCACCGGCATCCGCGTGCAGGATCCGCTCTATCCCTACGGCGATCAGCGCTGGGGACCGTCGCCCGCGCCCAACGCCCTGCTCACCCCCGAGCAGTTGGCCACGCAGCTCGTCGTACGTGAGCCGCGGCGTTGGAGCAGCAATATGCCGGCCGGCTACATGCTGGTACTGCCGCGCGGCAAGGCCTGACCGGACCTTTGTGCTAATCGCCGGGCACAGCATGGAAACGCACGTCCCCGAGGTCTGTGGCGTGCGAGAATACCGCATGACCTACGAACCGCAGTCCACCGCCAATCCGGCGCTACATGCAGCGCATGACCTCGCTTTCGAAGCCGCCTTCAAAGCCGCCCAGAAGAGCTTCAACGAAGGCGGTATCCCTATCGGAGCCGCTCTAGCCCGTGGCGGCGAGGTCATGGCGAGCGGACACAACGAACGAGTTCAAAACGGCGACCCCATTGCGCACGGGGAAATGTCCGCACTTCGCGCGGCCGGCCGGCAAAAGACCTACCGGGACACCACGCTCTACACCACCCTCGCCCCGTGTGCCATGTGCACCGGAACCATCATCCAGTTCAAGATTCCCCGCGTGGTGGTCGGTGAAGCACGCACGTTCGACGGCGAGTTCGAACTTCTGCGATCACGCGGCGTTGAGGTGGTGGTCTTGGATGACCAGCGGTGCGTGGACATGATGCGCACCTTCCAGGACAACAACCCGGACTTGTGGGCGGAGGACATCGCCGACTAGGACCAGGTTATGCGTGGGCTCCGCCTTGCGGCTTCAGAGCCGGGCCCTCAAGGCATTATGAAGATTGACGTGGATTTCCAGCCGCTCCAAAGCGGAAGTATCGATGAGGGACCTTCCAGGTGGCGGGCCTGGTGAAAGACCTCTTCAGAGCCCGATTCTGTGTTAATGGGAGGGCGGACATTGTGAAGGGTCACGGCTTGGCCTGCGCCTAAGAAGAAACTTTTATAGGAATCCCGGATGAGCTGATTAGGTCCGGGTACGTCCACCTCCCAGATCCTGTGCTGGACTGTCAGGGACCGAGCCTTCGTGCAATAGACCCTCACGGGGTAATCCGTAAGCTTCTGGCCACTCGAGCTGAAGCCGGCGAAGGTGGGTTTCAACGGCGTGACGCTGCAGGCAAAAATCGACGGGACGGCGGCTTGGGCAGGACCGGCCAGGGTGACAGGAACTGCCGCCATAGCAAGCGCGGCAGCAGCGAGCACGGCGGCCCTTTTGGCTGAGGTTGTGGACTTGAACATCGGATCTCCTGTAGACGTCCGGCAAAAGAGTGCCGGCGGTTGTACGGCAAAGGCGCACCCGCAGGGTGGCACGATATGGGGCTGGCCTTTGGCGGCCGCTCCTGAATGTGATTCGTACGCTCCATATTCGGGCCATGCCCAGGCTCAGCGCTTCCGTGCTACCACCGTTATCGCGCAGCTTTAGGGTCTGCGCCGCCCGCAGCGCGCCGCCGTCGGGCACTCCACCCTTTCCGTCAACGCGGCGCATGCTAAGTGTGCTTAGTATGTTGGGGTGACCTGTCCGAAACGACGACCGGAGGATTCCGGTGGGAAGAGGTAACCATGGCCACGATTCCAGTTGTAAAGCCGAAGAGGGCGGGGGAAGCATGGGTTCCGTAGTGATTTTTGCCCCGTCACCCGTCCTGACCGTCACCGTTGAGGACGTTGCAGGCACCGCAGACATCCACCTCCACGCCGGGGGCCAGGGCGTTTGGCAGGCCCGCATGCTGAAGGTGCTCGGAGCCGAAGTGACGATGTGCGCGGTCTTTTCCGGCGAAACCGGAAGCGTCCTGCAGCACCTGATCGATGACGAAGGCGTAAAGCTGTTGCCGGTGTCCGGCGAAGGCAGCAGCGGCGCCTACCTGCACGACCGCCGCGGCGGTGAACGCGACGTGGTGGCGGAGTCGCCCGGCCACCGGCTCACACGCCATGAACTGGACGAACTGTACGGGCTGACGCTGCAGGCCGGAATGAAAGCGGGGACGGTGATCCTCAGCGGCACCGGCCGGGAGGATTCAGTGCCGCCGGACATGTACCGGAGGCTGACCGCCGACCTGCGCACCGCCGGATGCACTGTTGTCGTGGATCTGGCCGGCGAGCGGCTGAACGGCGTCCTGGAGGGCAAACCGTCGCTGGTCAAGATGTCCGACTCTGAAGTCGTGGACAGCGGCCGCGCCGAAGCGTCGGAAACGGGCCTCCTTGTTGAGGCCATGCATACCCTCAACAAGGAGGGTGCGGACGCCGTCATCATCACCCGGGCGCACGAATCATCCCTCTTCCTGAGCGACGGGGAAATCAGCGAAATCCACGTCCCCCAGTTCGAAACGGTGGAAACCAGCGGAGCAGGTGACTCCCTCACCGCCGGGGTGGCTGCAGTTCTGGCCGATGGCGGCACCCTTCACGACGCCGTTGTCCTGGGCACGGCAGCCGGGGCCCACAACGTGACGCGCCACGGGCTGGGCTCGGGTGAGTCCGCGGTCATCCACGAAGTGGCCAAGCTGGTCAAGATTGTTCCACTGGACACCAGTTCAGCGGAACCGGCGCAGCAGGTGAGCCCGGACGAGCTGGCACGGAAGGTCAGGACACCATGAACCAACGTATTCGCGTCCTCATTACCAACGACGACGGCATCGCCTCCCCAGGCCTGCACGCCTTGGCCGCCGCCGCCGTCAGGGCGGGACTGGATGTTGTGGTGGCGGCCCCGGCCTCGGAAGCCAGCGGCAGCAGCTCGTCGATCACCGCGGTGGAAGAGGACGGCAGGATTTCGGTGGAAGAGCGCGAGCTGGAGGAACTGGACGGGGTGAAGGCCTTCGCCGTCCACGGCGCACCGGCGTTCATCACGATGATCGCCACCCACGGCGCCTTCGGCACCCCGCCGGACCTGGTCCTGTCCGGCGTGAACCGCGGGGCGAACGTGGGCCGGGCAATCCTGCACTCCGGCACGGTCGGCGCGGCGCTGACAGCCGGCGTCAACGACGGCCGCGGTATGGCGGTCTCCCTGGACACCGGCCTCAAGCCGGACACGATCCATTGGGACACCGCCGCGCAGCTGGCCACCGGGCTACTGCCGTTCCTGATGGAACAGGAGCCGGGATGCGTGCTGAACCTGAATGTCCCGAACAGCGCCGGACTGCCCGAGTACCGGACGGCCACGCTGACACGGTTCGGCATCGTGCAGACCACCCTGGCGGAACGGGGGCAGCAGCACGTGCGGCTGGCCATCGCCGATACGGCCGAGAAGCCTGACCCTGACAGCGACGCCGCCCTATTGGCGGCAGGATACGCCACGGTGACCGCCCTGCAGCCGGTCACCGGAACGGCGCTGCCGTCCCTGGACGGTCTGCCGCGCGTCGTTTCCGGGGCTTAGGGCGGAAGGTTTACCAAACGGAAGCGGACGACGGCGGGACCTCCCGCCGTCGTCCGCTTTCCTGCCGCGCCGCTCCCCACGGCGGCCGTACCAACAGGAAGCACCCGCAAAGTCAACTCAATTCGGCTCCGGACTTCATTGATTATCAGTTTGCTTACTAATAGGTTGAGTGCATGCCGACGACCAGCAATGTTGAATGGGACCCGGGACTGGCGGCCTACAAGGGGCCGGACACCACGGCCTACGTGTCCGCCGCAGCGGCGGCCGCCACGGCATGCGCCTCCTGCCGAAAGCCCGTTTCAGCACAGGTCCCACTGTCCTTGGCGGTCGACGTTACCGGGGCCACAGATGAGGACGGCATTGAATATTTCGCCTTCGACGCTGAGATCTGCCACCGCGCCTGCCGGGAGCCCTCCCTGACCTTCACTCCTGGACACACCGCACCTGTGGAATTCACGCCCCGCGCGGCCCGGCTCGTCCTCGAGGACCGGGCGGTCCGCACCACCACAGCCGGTCTTGTCTTCACTTACCTGCCCATGCTTTCCTTCCGGGAACCCGGCGGGGAGCTGACCTCCGCACTGGTTACTGCCCTCCTTTCCCAGGGCTTTCAGTTGGCCATGAGCGCGGACGTCGGCGAAATACTGCGCGACTCCGGCCAGACCGCTGACGATTTCAACGGCGTGGTGACCGCCGAGGGACTGCTGACTCTTCATGCTGGCGAGGCAACAATGTACCGCGAACAGCTCGACCTGGCCGATCCGGAGGATGCAACCTGGCTGGACGTCGCCCGGAACGGCTCGCTGCTGGTGATCGGCGGCGACAACCTCATCTTCAATGGCACGGGCAGCCTGGACCTGAACACCGCCGCGCTGCTGGGCACACTCGTTGCGGGGAAGGTCGCGGTCAGCCTCCTCCAGGCAGAGCCGACCAGAGGGGAAAGCGGTCCTGCCCAATGCGCCGATGACGCACCTCGTTCTGCCGCGGAGGCCCATGGCGTGAAGTGGGAGAATCGGCCATGATCTGACTATGCGCCGCTCCGGTATGGCTCCCGCCTGGTGGGTCCCGCCGGCCCTGCGCGGCTACAGGACCGAGTGGCTGCGCCACGACTTGGTGGCAGGCGTTGCGCTGTTCGCGATCCTTGTTCCCGCGGGGATGGCATATGCCCAGGCCGCCGGCCTCCCGCCGGTCACGGGACTCTATGCAACGGTGGTGCCCCTGCTTGTCTATGCAGCAGTCGGGCCGTCGCGTGTGCTGGTGCTGGGGCCGGACTCCGCTCTCGCACCCATGATCGTGGCGGCCCTGGTTCCCCTGGCCGCGGATGACGACCGAAAATCCGTAGCCCTGGCAGGGCTGCTGGCCATACTGATTGGCGGCATTCTGCTCCTTGGGGCAGTGCTGCGTCTGGGCATCGTCACCGGGCTGTTGTCGAAGCCCATCAGGCTCGGATATCTCAACGGCATTGCGCTGCTGGTGGCCGTGTCCCAGATTCCCACCCTGTTGGGAATCTCCGTGGAGGACGGCACGCCCTGGGAAAAACTCTTTGCCGCCGCACCAAAGGTGCTTGCCGGCGAGACCAACATGACGGCCCTGCTGCTCGGCCTGCTGTCGCTGGTGCTCATCCTGGTTCCCCGCTGGCTGAAATGGAAGGTTCCCGGCGTGCTGGTCGCGGTCGTGGTGGCCTGCATCGCTGTGGCCCTGCTGGGGCTCCACGAGCGATTGAAGGTCACAGGCGCCCTGCCGCAGGGGCTCCCCGCACCGGCCCTGGCTGGGATCGGCTGGGCGGACGTTGTGGCACTGCTGCCTGCCGCCGCCGCGATTGCCCTCATCGTGTTCGTTGACACTGGAACCCTGTCGCAGTCCCTGGCGGCGGCCGAGGACGGCAGGGTTTCCGGAAACCATGAAATGGCAGCCCTCGGTGCGGCTAACGCCGCGACCGGGCTGCTGGGTGGCTTCCCCGTCTCGGCCAGCACGTCCCGGACCCCCGTGGCAGTACAGTCCGGTGCGAGAACCCAGCTCACGGGAGGAGTAGGCGCACTGCTGGTGCTCGGTTTCATGCTCCTTGCGCCCGGCGTCACGGAGTTCCTCCCGGCCACAACCCTTGCAGCCATTGTCATCGCCGCGGCTGCAGTAATCGCCGATCCGGCCGGCGTGCTGCGGCTCATCGGCATGAGCCGCAGCGAATCGCTGGTGATGCTCGCAGCGTTCCTGGGAGTCACCGTACTGGGGGTCCTTCCCGGCATCGCCGTCGCCATTGGCCTGGCCATCCTGGACTTCCTGCGGCGGGCCTGGGACCCGTACCGTGCCGAACTGGTGGATGTGCCGGGTATACCGGGGTACCACGATGTGAGCCGCCATCCGGAGGGTGAACGGATCCCCGGCCTGCTAATCCTGCGCTTCGACGCACCGCTGTTCTTCGGTAACGGAGCCTTGCTTGGGTCCTTTGTGCGCGACGAACTTGACCAGGCCGCGGACGGCACCAAACGCGTGGTGCTTGCGGCAGAACCCGTGACGGGAATCGACACGACCGCGCTGGACGAGTTGGTGCAGTTGGATGAGTGGCTCGACCGGCATGGCGTGGACCTGGTGTTTGCCGAACTCAAGGGGCCGGTCAAAGACCGGCTGCTCCGGTACGGCATGGGCGCCCGCTTTTCTCCGGACCATTTCTACCCCACGGTGAGCGCCGCCGTTAGGGCCTTCCAGGGTGAGCACGGCGAAGAGCAGCAGGGGCAACGGTAAGTCCCACCGTTTCCCCCTGCTGCAGTCCCGGGAACACACCGCCGCCCACGTTCCCGGAACAGGAAGTGGGCGGCGGAGGGTCCAGCTCTGTATGGAGTTAGTTCACTCAGGCGTTCGCGAGCTCCGGTTCCCGGGGCGGCGCCTCATCCCGCTGCCTGCGCGACTTGGCAAACCTCAGGTAGAGGGATGGCACCACGAAGAGGTTGAGCAGCGTGGATGTCACCAGCCCGCCGAGAATGACGGTCGCCATGGGATGCTCGATCTCGTGGCCGGGGATTTCGCCCAGGACCACGAGCGGAACCAGGGCAAGCCCGGTGGCGAGGGTGGTCATCAGGATCGGTGAAAGCCGCTCGCCAGCCCCTCGCAGCACCAGTTCGGGGCCGAACTTCATGCCCTCATATTTCTCCAGGTGCTGGCAGTGGTTGATGAGCAGAATGCCGTTCCTTGCTGCGATGCCCATGACTGTCAGGAAGCCAACGATCGAGCCCAATGACAGCACACCGCCTCCGAGCCAGGCGGCAAACACGCCGCCGACGAGGGCGATTGGCAGGGTGAGGATGACCAGCGTGGCCAGGCGCCAGCTCGCGAAGGCCACCTGCAGGAGCAGGTAAATCACCGCTAGCGCCACTACCGACAGGGTCAGCAGCGTGCTGGTTGCCTCTTGGCGTTCCTTGAATTCACCCAGAATCTCGGTGCGGAACCCCGCCGGCATCTCCACATTCTTCAGGCCTTCCTCCATGGCTGCGACCACTGTCGCCAGGGATCCTTCTGTCACGTTGGCCTCGATGTCGATCCGCCGCGAGTGTGCGTCACGTTCAATGACGTTCGGCGTGGGTTTCACCTCGACGCTTGCGACGGCGGACAGCGGGATTTTCTCGCCGCTGGGCGTATCAATGGGCAGGTTCCTGATGCTGGTCACGTCGGACCGGATTCCTACCGGGCTCCAGACCTGGACATCGTAGGCCTTGCCGCCCCGGTAGACGTCTCCGGCTTCCTCACCGGCCACCAGCCACGCCGCGGCCCGCCGCACATCGCCCGGCTTGAGCCCGTATTGTTGGGCCTTTTCCAGATCGACCTCGATGTTGAGCTGCGGGATGTCCTTTTGCAGCTCCGTGTGGACGTCGATGGCCCCCTCGGTCCCGTCAAAGATAGCCTGGATTTCGGCGGCCTTTGAGCGCAGGAGCGCCAGATCATCTCCGTACAGCCGGACGACGACGGCGTTGCTGGCGCCGGTCAGAACCTCGCGGATTCTTTCCTTCAGGTACGTCTGGACGTCGCGGACGATGCCGGGATAGCCCTCGACCACTTCATGGACTTTGGCCAGTGTCTTGTCATAGTCCACGGCCGGGTCGATGCTGATCCAGTTCTCACCGAAATACACACCCACCACTTCGTCGGCGTTGAATGCCTGCCCGATGTGGGCACCGCAGTTCCGGACCCCGGGAATGGTCATAAGCTCCGTGCAGGCTCTCTGGCTGATTCGGTATTCCTCCTGCACCGAGGTTCCCGGCTGGGTCAGCCAGTGCATCAGGAAATCGCGTTCCTTAAAGTCCGGCAACAGCGACTGCCCCAGCAGCGGTGCCGTGATGGCACCGATGGCTGCCATGGCCCCGAAGGTCGCGTACCCTGCCGCAGGACGACGGATGATCTTGCTCAGGACCTTGTGGTAGCCGCGCTTGAGCACCCGTACCAGTGGCGGCTCCTGTTCCTTGAGGGGAACCTTGCGCATGAAAATCAGCGCCAGGGCCGGGGTCACTGTCAGGGCCACGACCATCGATGCCAGCACCGCGAGGGTGTAGGAGATGGCCAGCGGTCTGAAGAAAGCACCCGTCAGCCCCTGCAGGAAGAAGATCGGCACGGCCGCGGTGATGATAATCAACGTGGCGTAGACGATCGGGCCGCGGACCTCCAGGGAGGCCTCCAGCACCACCGAGGCGGTAGAACGGGTACCGCCCTCCGCCCGGTGCTGCCGGAGTCTTCGGATGATGTTTTCAATATCGATAATCGCATCATCCACCACCACCCCGACGGCAATAACCAGCCCGGCCAGGACCATAGTGTTCACCGCCGTGCCGGTCAGATACAGGACGGACGCCGCCGTCACCAGCGAGAGCGGGATGGCAATGAGGCTGATCAGCGCCGTACGCCACTGGAAGAGGAACGCGCCCAGCACCAGCACCACCAGGATGCAGCCAAGTAGCAGCGCCCGGCTGAGGTTATCGAGGGACTCCTCAATAAAGGTCGCCGGCCGGAAAATCTCCGTATCAATGGTGATGCCGCTGAGTCCCGGCTTCATCTGCTCCAGCGCTGCCTCCACGCCCTTGGTGACTTCAAGGGTGTTGCCCCACGGAAGTTTCTCCACAATGAGCATCAGCCCAGGGCCCTGATTGATCACAGCGTCACCAATGAGCGGCTGATGGTCTTCGACCACATTCGCAACATCGCCCAGCCGGAGCGGCTTCCCGTTCCGTTCCTCGATGACCACTTCCGCAAGATCCTTCGGAGTGGCGATTGGCAGCACATGCTGGATGCTCAGACGCTGGTTAGGCGTCTCAATGTGGCCGCCGGTGCCAATAACGGCGCCGGGAGTGTACTGCAGCAGGCCCGCGTCCAGAGCGTTGGCGGTGACATCCATGACCTGGTTCAGGCTGACGTTCTGGGCCTTCAGCTTCTCCGGCACTGCCTGCACCTGAAGCATCTGCAGGCGCTCACCCCAAATGGCGATGTTGGCCACACCGGGAACCCGCAGCAGGTGCTGCCGTATCTTCCAGTAGGAGATCATCGACATTTCGATGAGCGAACGTTCTTCCGATGTCAGGCCAATTTTCATAACCCGGCTGGTGGAGGACAGCGGCTGCAGCATCATTGGCGGTGACGCCCAGGTGGGCAGTGACGGAGTGACGTTGGCGATGCGCTCCGAGACCAGCTGGCGGGCCTTGAGCAGGTCTGCCCCCGGGGCGAAAATCAGCACGATCGAGGACAACTGCTCCACCGATTTGGAGCGGATCTCGGCCAGCCCCTCGACGCCGTTGAGGGCGTCTTCAAGCGGAACGCTTACCAACTGCTCCACCTCGGCTGCGGTGAGGCCAATGGCGATGGTCTGGATCTCTACCTTCGGCGGTGCGAACTCGGGAAAGACGTCTACTGAGGCTGTGCTGAGCTGGACGCCGCCGAACGCCATCATTGCCACCGCAAGGGCCACCACCAAAGCGCGGAATTTCAGGCTGAATCCGACAATTCGGCGCATGTCAGTGACCCTTCGTGCCGAATTCCGTGCCAAAGAGTTCCGCAGCACCCACGGTGACTACCTCGGTTCCGGCTTTCGGGCCGGAGCTGAGCTGCACCTTATCGCCGGTGATCTTGTCCACCGTCACCGCGGCCCGGATAAAGGTCCGTGGCTCCGGAGCGGTGTAGACCCAGGTCTTGCCGGCACCGTCGTAAACCAAAGAGGCGTATGGAATTTCCAGACCGCCTTTGCCATTGGCCACTTTCTCGGTGGTAAGCGCCAACCTTTCCACGGCTTTGTCTGTCAGCGTGATCCTGTTCAAATCGGACCCCGCCTTCTCGATGCTGGCCGGAGCATCGCCGACAGGCGCAGACGCAGATTTCACGGCCGCACAGCCACCGAGCCCCATTGACACTGCGCAGGCCAGCACGAGAACAGAACGCCAGCCCCCAAACCCTCGATTGTTTTTCATGACAATTCCGACCTCTCTGCCAGAACCGGTCCGTTGTTGATCACCAATGAGCTCCCCCAGTCCGTGTTGGCAGCGGGACCAAAACGCAGGAAGAGGATCGGCAGGATAAATAGGGTCAGCAGGGCGGACGTAACCAGGCCGCCCCATAGGATGAGCGCCAACGGCAGCAGCATGGCCGTCGCGACGGGCCCACCCAGCAGCACCAGCGGCACCAGCGCCAGGGCGGTGATGATGGCGGTCAGCACTGTCGGCCGCAGCCGCTCCGATACCGCCCCCTTCATCAGCTCCCCCGGGGCCGCCGTCGGATCCTGGGCCTGCAGGGACTGATAGGTACCCATCAGCATGACTGCGTCACGGACTGCGACGGCGAGCACCGCTGCCAGTGCTACAAGCACATACAGGGAACCGAAGCCGCCGCTCAGCCAGGCTGCAATAACACCGCCCAGCAACGCCACAGGCAACAGGACAAATACCAGCGCGGCAAGCCGCCAGCTGCCGAGGACAGTCAGCAGCAGCACCAGGATGCCCGCCGCCGCTGCAGCCGCCAGCCAGATCATCAGGTCCCCGGCCGCCTGTTGCTCGCCGAACTTCTTCGGGATCTCGGCGTGATACTCAACCGGGAACTGCATGCTCTGGATCGCTTTTTGTATGTCTGCGGTCACGTCACCGAGGCTCCGGCCTTCGATGTCAGCGACAACGTCGATCCTCCTGGAGGTGTCGTCGTGGGTGATCACCGTCTGGTTTGGGCTCAACCTGACATCCGCAACGTCGCTGAGCCGGATCTGTCCGCCTCCGGGCTTGTCAATCAGCAGGTTCTGGACATTTGTCATGCTGTGACGCGTCTCGGGCGTGCCCTTGACGACGACCTGGAACACTTTCTGCTGCTCGAACAGGTATCCGACTTCGATGCCCTGAAGGACAGTGGCAGCGGCACGCCGCACGTCACCAGGTTTGACACCTTCCTGCTGTGCCTTAGCGAGGTCCACTTCAATTTCGGCAACCGGCTGGGAAGGCGTGGCCTCCACCGCTGGGTTAACTACGCCAGCCGTGCGCGACAGGATGTCACGGATCTCGTTGGCCTTCTCCTGCAGGATCGGCAGTTCGATGCCGTACACGCGCACCCTGAACTGTTGGTCATCGATGGCGCTGGCCGCAGCGACCTGCTGTTCAGGATAGGTAGTGACCTTGGCTGTCACTCCCGGGTAACCCTGCACGATCGACTGGGCCTCGGCCCGGACCGCCGCAATACTGGCGCTGTCTTCCATCGTGATCCAGAGTTCCCCGGAGTTCACATCGGAGGACAGGTCGGAGGTAATGGCCCGCCCTACGTGGCCGCCGACGCGTGCTACACCTTCAACTTGTGTCAGCTCTTCCCCCGCTTTGGTCATGAGCCGATTCATGACGTCCGAGCCTGTTCCGCCGGACGACTCCAACTCAACGAGGAGGGTGCGGTCAGGAACGGCGCTCACGATCGGCAGTTCCCTCGTCAGCCCCGGCACCAGAGCCACGGCCACTATCGCCAGCGCAGCTGCGACGGATGCGACCAGAACGGCGGCGCCCTTGGTGAAGGATGAGGTTGACCTGCGGTAGCGCTCTCCCAGCTTGTGGAAGAAGGACGGCTTCGTCTGCGGCCGCTGCCGGCCGCGCAGCAGCAGGCTTCCCAAAGCCGGCGTCACGGTCAGGGCCACCAGCATCGCCACCGCGGTGGCCAGCAGATAGCTCAGCACCAGCGGCTTCAGGAATGCCCCGTCCACACCCGGCACAAACAGCGCAGGAGCAAGCGCAAGGAGCGCCACGAGGCCTGCGAACAGGACGGGAACACGCGAACGCTGCAGGCCGTGGGCAAGCAGAGCCTCCCGGGACAGCCCTTCATTCGCGGCGTCCTTCCGGAAGCTGTGCAGGTCCAGGATGATGTCGCCGACCACAACGATGAGCGCCAACGTGAGCCCGGCGAATGCCATCGTATTAAGCACCGCTCCCTGAAACTGCAGGACCAGGGCAGCACCCATTGCGGCCACGGAAAGGGCGACAAGTGCCAGCAGTGCATACCGCCAGGACCGGAAGGCCAACCCGACAGCCGCCGTCACGACCAGCAGGCTCACGAGCAACGCCATACCAAGACCCTTCGCGGCAGTCTCGAGGAACGACGCCGGACGGAAGACAGTCGAGTCGAGCGTGATCCCAAACAAGCCCGGACGCAGGCCATCCAGAATTTCTTCAACGCCTGCTGTTACCGCAGCGACGTTGGCGTCGGGGAACTTCTCAATCACCAGAAGCAGGCCGGGATGCTTTCCGGTCACCGCATCACCGATCAGCGGTTGGTGGTCCTCCACCAAGGTCGTGACATCGGACAACGTCAGGGACTTGTTCGTGCTCCCCTCAATGCTGACCTTGCCAAGATCCTCCGGAGTACGGATGGGGAGAACGTGTTGGATGCCGATCCGCTGGTTCGCTGACTCCAGGAACCCACCGGTACCCGGGGTGGACGCCTCAAGGAAGCTCAGCGGTGACACCCAGACAGCGTTGCCGGCCGTCTCCACCACCTGGTTCAGTGTGACGTCCTGCGCCCGGAGCTTTGCCGGGTCGACCTGGACCTGCAGCTGCTGTTCGCGCTGGCCGAAGATCGCGACGTTGGCTACCCCGGGAACGCCCATCAGTGCGGGCTTGATGTCCCAGCGGGCAAGCACCGACATGTCAATTGGCGAAACCTCCTCGGAGGTCATTTCGACCATCATGACCCGGCTTGTCGAGGAGAGCGGCTGCATGAGCACCGGAGGTGACGAGACCTGCGGGAGGGCGAATGCCTGCGTCAGGCGCTCGGCCACCAGTTGCCGTGCACGCAAAACGTCCGTTCCAGGCTCAAAAACCATCTCAATGGATGACAGGCCAGGAACGGAGACAGAACGGATTTCATCAAGCCAGGCCACCCCGTTCAGCAGGTCTGCCTCCATAGGAGAGGTGATGAGCTGCTCGACTTCAACGGCAGACAGGCCCAACGCCTCGGTTTGGATTTCCACATGTGGTGGAGAAAATTCAGGAAGATTATCCATTGGCATGGAGGGCAGGCTGGTTAGCCCGAACCCCAGAATGCCGGCCGCAACGGCCAAAACGATCAAACGAAACTTAAGACTCCAGCGGACAAGCCAACCGGTCATATCCTCAGCCCCCATCGATATCGGTAGAGGCTACATTGCCGGTACCGATTTCTGATGCGCCTATTCAAGGTTCACCAGCAGCGGCGTTGCTGCCGGTGAGTGCCGAGCTGCCTCCCTACAACCCTGCCGCCCCCGGCTTCCGGGGGCGTACTGGCTGTGCCGGTGATGGATCGGTCGCGGCCAGACGAATAGCCTCAATTCCACGAAGACCGCCGTGTTTGGGACAAGCGAAACCATGCTCATTCTGGCACAGAGAATCGGCTGCATCAAGGAATAACGAACTGGTCAAACCCGAACTTTTGGCAACGGGCATTGATTTATCGTTACATCATGATCAAGCTTCCGAAGGCTTTTATCGAAGCTGTGAACGTCCGGGTATCGGCGCGCAGGGAGATACGCGATGTGAACGCAATAGCGCATGGTGTTCAGCGCTTTTTCACGGGCCCTCCTTGGGAGCAAAAGAATCAAATAGTAAAATGCCTGAGTAACAACCAGGGGGCGCAGTAAACTGCTTCGAGATGAGCGTGATAACTCAAAAGCAAAAAAACTGGACCATCCCGGCATGGCGGATACTTTAATAAGGTCCGATTCCCGCAATTTGCGCACTCTCTTCAGAATCAGATCCGAGGATAAACGCCTCACTTGGGACGATTTCTACACCTGATTGTTGGAGAGCCGTCCCCTAATGCAGGCGACAGCACGTAAGAGTGATTGATCAATCATCCCGTGTAGCGCCTTCAAGCCATCGGCAGCAGCTGCTTCTATCAGTTGCTCCTGGTTCAGTGACCGAGACGAACGTGCAGATGTCCGATCACACAAGAGTCATCCCGGATTCTCTCCTCTGAGACATGAGATGAAATCCTCCACGGCGGGAGAACTGCCCGGGCCGCGGGCAACGTGGAGTTCGGTTTGCGGCCGGCCGACAAAGGGTCGGGTGGTGATTCCCGGCATGTGAAACCGCTCCACCGATTGCGGCAGAACTGAGACCCCGAGCCCGGCTGCCACGAGTCCAAGCACCGTTTCCTGATGAATGGCCTGCTGGGCGACGACGGGCGGCGTGGCCAAGTGGTCGAACAGCTGAAGGACGCGTGAGACGAACCCCGGCATCAGGCGGTATGGAAACAGGATCATGGGTTCGCCCTCGAGCAGTTCGGGCTCAACTTCCTCAACGGCAGCCAGGGGATGCGACTCGGGAAGCACCACCACCAGGTCCTCCGCGCTGAGCAGCTCGAGCCTGAGCCCGGGCACCGCGCCGGGGTCCCGCACCAGGCCCAGATCGAGCTCACCGTCAAGCAGTTGCTCGATCTGCTCACCGCTGGTGAGCGGAGCCAGCACCAGGTCCACCCTTGGGCGCTGTTCGCGGAAAGACCGGATGGCTTCGGGCACCGTGGTGTAGCTGGCCGAACTGACGAACCCCACCCTGATCTTTCCGCTCTTGCCCGCGGCAACCTCGGCCACATCACCGGCCGCCTCATCAAGTTCGCCAAGGGCCGCCCCGACCTTCTCCCGAAATGCCTTCCCGGCAGGTGTCAGCGTCACCCTGCGCGTCGTCCGCTCGAACAGCGGGACGCCCAGCTCGTGCTCCAGCCGCTTCACGGCAACGGTCAGCGGCGGCTGGGTGATGTGCAGGCGTTCCGCGGCACGGCCAAAGTGCAGCTCGTCCGCCACGACCAGGAAGTATCTGAGCTGTCGAAGTTCCATCGCGATTCTTTCGATCGACGCTAATAATTACTAGTCAAATAATATTGGACGAGCGGCGAGTGGGAATGAGTAACTGGATCCAGCAAAGCAGCACATGCTGCCCCCACCACCCCGCCTTAGGAGCCATCCATGGAATCGACCGAATACGCCGTCGTCGGCGCCGGGCTGTCCGGAGCTGCCACCGCCTGGCATCTCGCCGCCCGCGGCCACTCAGTTGCCCTGCTCGAACGCTCAACCCCGGCCAACGATGCGGGCAGCTCCCACGGCTCCGCGCGGATCTTCCGCTACGCCTACCCTGACGAGTTCTACACCGGCCTCGTCCAGGAGGCGAAAGCCGGGTGGGACGAACTCGCCCGCCTGAGCGGCAAACAGCTCATCACCCCAGCCGGCGCCGTGGACTACGGTGCCATCCGCCAGCCCGAACGCCTCGCCGCCGTCCTGCAGGCCCGCGGCATTGACCACGAACTCCTCAGCGCCGAGGAAGCCCGCCGCCGCTGGCCGCAGATCGCCTTCGACACCCAGGTGCTGTGGCACCCGGACGCCGGCGTGATCGACGCCCACGATTCCGTCGCCTCCATGGTCGACCAAGCTGTAACACACGGCGCAGCGCTTCACCCCAACTGGGCCGTCACCGCGATCACCGCTTCCAACGGCGGCTACCTGCTGACCTCCGCCGACGGCCGCACCCTGCAGGCGGCCAACATTATCGTTGCCGCCGGCGGCTGGCTTCCCCAGCTGCTGCGATCACTGGCACTGCCCTCATCTTTCCTGGCCTCGGTGCCCCCGCTTGAGGTCCGGCAGGAACAGGCCTACCACTTCCCCTATGCGGACGGCACGGACCACGACGCCTCACCCTGGCCGACGTTCATCCACAAGCGAGAAGGCTGGCAGGCCTACGGCCTGCCCGGCGGCCGCGACGCCGGCTTCCGGGGACAAAAGATCGCCCAGTACAACGGCGGAAAGATCCTGCCCTCAGCAGCGGACCAGGACGGACAGATCAACCCGGACAACCGCCGTCGGGTCATCGAGTACGTGGAACAGTACTTGCCGGGACTGGTGCCCGAACCCTATGCGGAAACGACCTGCCTCTTCACCAACACGTCCACCGAAGACTTCATCCTCGACAGCGTGGACGGCATCACCATCCTCTCCCCCTGCTCGGGACACGGCGCCAAGTTCGCACCGCTGATCGGGCAGCTCGCCGCCGACCTGGCAACCGGCGCCGGAACCGTCCCGGACCAGTTCCGGCTCGCTTTCCAGGCAGGTTCTGCGGCTGTGGGGGCACACGCACGACCCCCGGCACGGAAGCCACTTCCCGGGCAGTGTTGACCGCCACGGTTACCGGTCTGATGTCCGACTGGTCACGGGGAGCCCCCTCGACTCGGTGCCTGGCGGCGGCGCGTTCGACGGCCCCGCTCGGCGTCGCCTCCGCCCTGGTCGCCGTCGACATCCTCAAAGCCCGGATGGACAGTCCAACCGGTCCACTCGCCGTCGTTGTCTTCCCCGAAGAGGAAGGATCACGGTTCGGTGTGGCACGCCTGGGCTGAAGGCTGATCACTGGCGCCATCGACCCGGACAAAGCCCGAAACCTCCGTGACCCGGACGGCTCAACCTTTGGCGCTGCCCCAGGCCCCCGTCCTGGACACCGGTGCCGGCCGGTGGATGACTGCGCAGAAGAAACCGTGCTGGCACGGAAGCGCCTCGGCCCGGCCCGCGGCGAATATGGGGAGTGACGGTTGAGGGCATCCGATCTGGGAGGGCGGGTTCGTGCATCAGCCGGTCACATCACCCGCCCGTACCAGGAGACTTTCCTATGTTCATGAACACCTTGCGGCAACGGACTGGCCGGTCTGCCACAGCCGCCCTGATCACCGTGATGCTTGCTGCTTTCGCTTTCGTATTTGTCGGGAGCACGCTCACGGCGGCGCCAGCCCACGCCCTGTGTAGCGGCTCCAGTCCCGCGACCGGAACCTGGAAGAACATCGACCCCAACACCAGATCCGTCACCAAGGTAGTCCTCGACTGGGGCTGCGCGGATCAGGCCCTGTGCGACACGAGTGGCCATTGCGTCTATCCCGCGGGCACGATCCGGGTGTTCGGCAAGTGCCATCCGACCGACTGCGATTGGGGGAACCGGCGGACGTACGCCGAGAAGGGCGGATGGGAGAGTGCCACGTACAAGTACAGCTGGGCAACCAAAAACGTGTGGGTCAGGCCCTACCAGTACTATGGCCGCACCTACCTGCGCGTCTGGGTCCATACTGATTTCACTCCGGCGGATGGACGGCAGGACTACACCACCGACGAGTGGATGCTGAAGTAATCCTGCCGACAACCGGGTCGTCGAGTGTGGCTGCCGGATGCTGGTGGCCACACTCGCCGTGCGAAACCTCAGCCGGTAATTGCAACTGATCTGCCGCGAGTAGTCCCGTTCATAGTCCGGCTGCTTGGCCGGCCCCGGAAAACAAATGACACCGCTAGGCTGCGCCGAAACCAGGCCGCCCTTAATGACGAAGGAAACACGATGCCCGAACTGATCAACCAGAAAATCCTCGTTTTACGCGCTCCCGCCCTGCGGGCAACCCGCGACCCCTTCGACGGACCCGGAGCCCGGGGCCTCGAAACCTCTCCCGAGAACATCGCGGAACGGGCCGTGGGTATGACAGTTGAGACGGACGACAACCCCTCAAGCGCAACGATCAATGCCCTGCAGAGCGATCCCACGGTCCTCGGCTTCGCCCCTGCCATGCCCATGAAACTCATAGAACCACTTGACGCCGATGCTGCTCCGGCGGCTGCCGAAACGTGGGGCGTCAAAGCTGTGGGCGCAGATGCGTCCCCCTTCACGGGCGCCGGGGTGACCGTTGCGGTCCTGGACACCGGTATCGACGCCGACCATCCCGCGTTCGCCGGCGTCAACCTTGTCACCAAGGACTTCACGGGCGCCGGCAGCGCCGAAGACGATCACGGCCACGGCACGCACTGCGCCGGAACGATCTTCGGCCGCGACCTCAACGGCCAGCGGATCGGCGTCGCCCGCGGCGTCCAGAAAGCCCTCATCGGAAAGGTCCTCGGAGGCCCCAACGGCGGCGGCAGCGACACGCTTGCCACGGCAATGCTCTGGGCTGCCGACAATGGCGCCCACGTCATCTCCATGTCGCTGGGCATGGACTTCCCCGGCTGGGTAGACGAATTGGTCAACGTGAATGGTCTTTCCATTCCGGCCGCCACCTCAATCGCACTGGAAGGCTACCGCGCCAACGTCAGGCTCTTCGAACAGCTGGCCAACCTTCTCAACGCCCGCGCCTCCGTCGCCCAGACCACGATCGTCATCGCAGCCGCCGGCAACGAAAGCAAACGCACCGGCAACCCCGCCTACGAGATAAACGTTGCCCCGCCCGCCGCTGCTTACGGGATCACGTCCGTTGCTGCCCTGGCCGACGGCGGCGGCGGCCTCACCGTGGCACCGTTCTCAAATACGATGGCAACTGTGGCCGGTCCCGGAGTGGGCGTTTTCAGCGCCTGGCTCAACGGCGGCACCAAAACGATCAGCGGAACCAGCATGGCAACCCCGCATGTGGCCGGCGTGGCCGCGCTTTGGGCGGAACGCCTTCTAGCGCAGGGACCACTGAGTCCGGTACTCCTGCAGGCCAAACTGATCGCTTCCGGAACATTCAAGCCGCTCAAGAATGGCACAGATCCCTCGGACGTGGGTGCGGGCCTGGTTCAAGCACCCAACCATGCGAACTGACTTCATCGATGAAGCCAGGACCAACTCGTGAGCCAAGCCTCACCGGAGGCGGCGGAATCATTCGCCGCTGATTACATGGCCCTCCTCCCCCGGTTCGTTGAACCGATCGTGCGCGCAGTTGGCGCCCGGGACGGGGATCTGGCGCTGGATGCCTCCCTGAACTTGAAGACGAAGTCCTGGCTGGCGGGAGCGCTGAGAATGAACCAGCTCTGCAGTGAACTTGAGCTGGCCCTGGCACTGGCTGACTGGGCGGCTGCCAAAGCGGTTGCGCGGGACATTGAAGTCCACGTTCCGCGCCTGCAGAAAGCCCTCACCGGCGCCCCTGACGACGCATTTCGCCCCCTGCGGCCGAGGACACTCCAGACCGCCATCGCGTCCTGACCCTCAGGCGAATGACGAACTTGGAAGCACCTTGAGGCCACCCCTCAAAGAGGGGGTAAAAACGAACTTCGCCTCTCAGGTGGACCCCGGATTTCACAATGTGCGGACAGCACACTGGTCTTGTCGCTGAAGCACAGGTAGCCGCGAACCGCAGCTTCAGATCGCCGGGCCCGGAACGCATTCCCCCCTTGCACAACGGGCCCGGCGGACAACCTCCGTGAGGTGTTCATCACGGCGAGGACCCCTCGATGGCTGCCGAGACGTTCAGGCAGCCGAAAGCAATCGGAAAGTCAGCCCAATTCGACTGGGGACTTCATTGATTATCAGCTTGCTTACTATTAGGTTGGGGAGATGGTAGGCACAAGCAACGTCGAATGGGACCCGGGTCTGGAGTCCTTCAAGGGGCGGTCCACCACGACGTACGCGGCCGCCGCGGCGGCCGCCGCCACTGAATGCGCATCATGTCATATGCCCATAACAGCGCGGACTCCCCTGTCCCTGTCTGTCGACGTTACAGGCGGCACGCACCGGGACGGCACCGAATACTTCAGCTTCGAGACACGGATCTGCCACCGCGTCTGCCGCCCACCCGCCCTGACGTTCACCGCGGGACACAGCTCCCCGGTCGAGTTCACGCCACAGGCGGCAAGGCTCATCCTTCAAAACCGGGCGGCCGGCACAGCCACGGCCATCTTGGTCTTCACCTATCGGCCGATGTTCTCCTTCCGGGAACCCGGAGGGGAGCTGACCTCCGCGCTGGTTACCGCACTACTCGTCAAAGGCTTTCAGTTGGCCATGAGCGCCGACATTGGCGAGATACTGCGCGACTCCGGCCCGGCTGCCGACGACGTCGCCTGCCCACTGACAGACGAGGGCCTGCTGACACTCCAAGCCGGCCAGGCCACGATGTACCACGAACAGCTCGACCCGGCCGACCCGGATGACGCCGCATGGCTGAGTGCAGCCCGCAGCGGTAGGGTTCTCGTGATCGGCGGCGACAACCTTACCTTCACCAGTGCGGGGCCAGACCTGGACACCGCCGCCCAGCTCGGCACGCTCGCCGCGGGGATGATCCCCGTCGCCGCCTCCCGAGAGGACCGATCCGACAGTGCCACCATTCGGCCCTACACCGCCGACAGTCCCCCGGTCACCGAGTAGCTGACTTAACTGGAAGGGTTGCCGGTGCCTACAGCTCGGCTAGTGAGGCGAGGCGTGATGAAACGTCCAATCCGGAGTGATCCTGACGGGCACCAGTCCGGCGACTAACGCCCCCCTGTTCCCCAGCCAGCGGCAGTCAGCCGGTAACGACGTCGTAGATGAGTTGGTCCCCCGCCGCCCGCACGCCACCGGTTGGCTGATGGTTCGTCAGCCGGCCAGCCGGCATCAGGTGCACCGGTTTCGCTCCGTCGAGGAGCAGGGCGTGGTCAGCGATCAGCCGCCGGTGGCAGCGCCACCATACGGTTTCACTGCACATGATGGCCGTGCGCCGTTCCGCTGCTTCCGCCAGCACCCCGGCCAGCGCAGCGGCAAAGGCCGGCGCGCGCATGTAGGCCGCGTAGGCCCGGAAGGACTCATTGCGCAGGGCAGTGTCGGGCGAGTCCGGCGGTAACTTGCGGAAGCCGCCAAGCCGCTGCTCCCAGCGGTAGGCGATCCCGGCCGCCGGCAGCCATTCTTCCAGCCGATCTTTACCGAAGTGCGGATGCTTCCGGCTGCCCGGCCCGATCCGCACATCGACCACGGAAGCAACTTCCGCCGCCCGCAGCAGGTTCCGGAAGTCCTCCTCGCTGGAGGCACCGTGGCCCACGGTGAACAGGATCGTTGGTTCGGACCTCATGCTTTCGAGCCTACTGCCGTGGGTGCCTTCTTCATTGTGGTCCCAGCTTGTCTTGAGCTACTTGCCTGCCGACCATGGAAGTGTGGGAACGAGGAAAAGGCAGGACCTGCTGGCGTCTGCCCTGTGCCTGCTGATCCCGTTAAGCGGAACGGCGGCGTGCGTCTATGAATACCCCGAGGCTGCGCAAACTCCGACAACGGCCCCCGAGGCCATGCCCGCGTCAACATCTGCCCCGGCGACGATAGCAGGCACCCCGGGGCCATACAGCGATTGGAAGGTCCTGGCCCGGGAAGCTAAGAACTACGCTGAGCTGGGAGCACTCCTTAGGGCACCGCCGGAGCCGGTCCTCCTTTTGGAGCAGGGACCACTCGATGGCCCTCTTAGGGGCTTTGGTACGACGGCGAAGGTACCGTTAGCCGGGCAGTACGCCGTCACTGCCGCCTGCGTTGGTGCTTCCGGCATGAAGGTCGCCGTCGGACAGGAGCATCCAGGCGCCCCCTTCCGGCCACTCGAGCTCTCGCTTGATTGTGCCGGGGTCACTTCGCAGGTCATTGCACTCCAGGAGGGGTACGTTTTCGCGCATCTGCTGCTGCCCGGCCCGGGCGATGCGCCGTGGACGGGGGCGGTGGGCGGCGTGACTGTGACCGGGACGGGTTCGGGCGCCACGCCTACTGCACGCCTGCATCCGCCTCGTCAGTGAGCGCGGCCGCGGGAATGCGTCCGTTGTTCCCGGGACGAAGCGCCCGTTCAGTTGGCGCCCAAGATCTGCGGGTACCCGGCAGAGTCCCGGGTGCGTAGTAGGCCGCCAGCCGTGCCAGTCCTTGGTCCAGGGAGATAGCAGGCCTCCAGTTGAGGAGTTCCTGGGTATCCCGCTGATCGAACCAGTGTGCGGTGGAGAGCTGCTCGGCGAGGAACCTCGTCATCGGCGGCTCCTCTTCCCGCCCCGCCCAGGTCCAGAGCTTCTCCACTACCGCTCCCGCCACCCGCGCCACCCTGCCGGGGACGGCCCACGACGGGGCCGGGACGCCTCCCGCGGCGCATATGCCCGCGATCAGTTCACCGACCGGACGCGGCTCGCCGTTGCTCACCACCAAGGCTTTGCCGTGGACGTGATCCATCCGGTGCAGCGCGGCGACGATGGCCGAGGCGGCGTTGTCCACATAGGTGGTGTCGATCAGGGCCGCGCCGGCGTCGAGGAGCGGAAGGCGGTTGCGCCGCGCACGCGCCAGGACCCGTTCCACCAGTTGTGTGTCGCCGGGACCCCAGACGATATGGGGGCGCACCGCGGCCACCCTGAATTCGGGGGCGTCCGCTGCCAGCGCCAGCAGCTCGGCTTCTGCCTTGGTGCGGGAGTAGTCTCCGTGTGCGCGCTCCGGATCAGCGGGTTCCGCGCCCAGCCCGGTGATGGCGGTGCCGGAGTTTGCCACCGACGGCGAGGATACGAACACCAGGTCCCGTACCCCGGCCGCCCTGGCGAGCCGAAGCAGCCGGCGGGTCCCTTCGACGTTGACCTCGTCGAACTCCGCTGCGCGGCCGGTAAACGAAACCTTCGCTGCCAGGTGGATGATTCCTTCTGCCCCGCCGACGGCTCCTTTGACCCCTTCATCATCTGTGAGGGACCCGCAGCGGTCCGTCACGCCGTCGACACCTGACGGACGGCGCTGGAACGTGGCCACGTCATGGCCTTGGCGGACCAGGAGCCGGGCCACTTCCCGTCCGAGCAGCCCGCTCGCGCCGGTGACGAGGATCCTCATGGCTTTCCCGGCCGGCCACCCGCCAGCACCCGTGAGGCCCAGCGGGATAGGCGGGTCCTGTCGATCTTGGCGTTGTGCCGTATGTCGGTGGGCTGTTCAGGGACGGTAAGCACAGCGGAGACATGAACGCCAGCCTCCAGGGCCGCGCTGCGGACACGCCCGGCAAGCTGAGGTGCGGCAGGCCCGGCCTTACGGGCGGGAGGTTCGGTCTCGACGACGGCGACCACGGCTTGCGTCCCTGCCGGTCCGACTCCCGTGATGGCGGCCAGGCGGACGCCGTCCAGGCGTTCGATGGCCTGTTCCGCACCGACGGGGGTCACCACGGCATTGGGGACTGTCACGACATGGGCGAGACGGCCCTCCACCCAAAGCCGGCCGGCGGCGTCGAAATGCCCTATGTCGCCCGTGCGGTGCCAGCCGGGCAGGCTGGCACTCTCCTGCTGGATCAGCCAGAGCCTGTCGTAGGCTTCCTTGACATGGGCGGCGCTCACCAGGATTTCGCCGGTCACGCCGGCATCCGTCACGGGCTGGGATCCGTTTGCTGTGCCATTGGCCGCCAACGGCATGACGGCGACGCGGGCGCCATGCACGGGGTTCCCTACGCACACGCCGTTACCTGCTCCGGCCACAATGCCTGCAGCAGCGTCGCCGTCGGCGACCTGGATTTGCTCAAGGCTGATGTCGGTAACGGGCAGCGCCTCTGTCATCCCGTATGGGGTGTGCAGCGACGCCCGGGGCAGCAGCCGCTGCACCTCCGCCAGGAGCGGTTCCGGGACGGGCGCGCCGGCAGACAACAGGAGCTCGACACCGTCCAGGGCTTCATGCCCTGCCCCGCTTACGCCAGCCCTGGTGGCAAGGACGTTCCGCAGCGCTGCCGGCGAGGCGAAGACCACGTTGGCATTTATCGCAGCGGCGGCATCCGCCAGAGCGCCGGCAGTCAGGGTCCGTGGCGCGGTGACGTCCATGGCGGGCGTCACCGACACCGCTCCGAGCGCCGGCCCCAGCAAGGCGAAGGGGGCGAAGCCTGCCACCAGCCGGGAACCGGAACGGATCCCGAAAGTCTCTGCCACCGTATCCCGCATGGCGGCCAGCTGCCGGTGGGTATAGAGCACGCCTTTGGCGGGGCCGGTGGAACCGGACGTGAAGAGTATGGCGGCGGGGGCAGCTGGTTCCAAAGCGGGCATTGACCGGTCCTTGACCACGGCACCGTGCCGGGCGAGGGCATCAAGGGAGGTCTCGGCGCCCAGTATTCGACGGCGGGCGGCCGGGAGGTCCCGCACGCTGATCCGGCGCCCCGGCCAGCCAAGCACCGAGGCAGCAGCCAGCGCCTTGTCGATTCCGATGATGAAATCGGGCGTGGCACCGTTAACGGCGCGGCTTAGCCCTCTGGTTCCCAGACCGGCATCGGCCACCACCACCACTGCGCCCACCCTCAGGCAAGCGTAGAGGGCCACTGTCAGGTCCACCCCGGGAGGAACCATCAGGCTAACCCGGCTGCCGCACCGCACCCCGGCTTCCCGTAGCCCGGCGGCCAGGTCAAGGATATTCCGGTCCAGTTGCTGCCAGCTGAGCGAGCGGCTGATGCTGCCGTCCGGCGACATTTCCGCAACGGCCGTATCTTCTCCCGCCGGACCCCTCGCCTGCTGGCAGAGCAGGTCCCAGAGGGGACGGAATTCCGCCGGTTCCGGCTCCGCCGCCCCGGGCACCCCCTGGCCACTGGTAAGTGCCGCTTCCGCCGGCAGGCGGTCGCCCTTGCCGTCGCCGCCGTGCACGGCGAGCCACTGGAAAACCGGTGCGGCGATGTTCCGGTCTTCCGCCACGAGATGGCCGGCGCCTTCGAAGCGGTGCACTTCCGCGTGCGGCAGCCTGCGGACGAGGTCCTTGAGGTACCGGTCCGAGAAGATGGGGTCCCGGGGGCCCCAGAGCATCAGGGCCGGGACGTTCAGCCCGCGCACTCCTTCAGCTACGCGGCTTAGGGCCGGAAAGCTGGGATGGGAAGCGTCCACCGGGATATCAGCAACAAAGTTCCCCACCCCAGAGCGGCGGTACGCTCCGCGGTAGGGCGCCATGTACGCCTTACGGACGTCGGCGGGCAGCGGCGGGCTAGCCAGCGAGTGTGTCACCCGCAAAAAGGCGTCCGACGTCGTCGTACCCCACCGGTGCACGGCCTGGTGCAGGGCCAGGCGCAGGGCGGGCGGAATCCCCGAGCCGGAGGGCTGGTGAACGGCTGTGTTGGTCAGCACCACCCCGGTGACGTGCTGCGGGTGTGCCACCGCCCATCCCAGGCTGATGACGCCGCCCCAGTCGTGGCCCACCGTAACGACCGGCCCGTCGATGCCCAGCGCGTCCGTGAGGTCGCCCAGATCGTTAATCCGGTCCGCCAGCCGCCGGAACATGCCCGTGCGCTCCGAATAACCCATGTCCAGCTGGTCTACCGCAACAACACGCCACGGATGTGCCGGATCGGATCCGGCCGCCAGCAGCGTCCGCCATAGGTACGACCAGGTTGGGTTGCCATGAACACACAACAGCGTACCGGCGGGTGTAAGGCCAAGGCGCGAGAGCTGGGCACCGTTGTCCAACAGGTGCCACCTGCGCACTGTCCCTGGCGCGTCTGTGGCCGATGTGGATCTTACGTCCGCAGTGCGGGACCACTCCGGGTCCACCCCCGGCCATTGGGCTACCAAACGATTTCCACCATTCCCGTGTTCAGGCCGGAACCAACGCCCATGCACAAGACCCGGTCCCCGGTGCTAAGTGACTGCGCCTCCGCTGCAAGTGTCATAGGGAGCGAGGCAGGACCGACGTTCCCCCAGTGCGGGAACGTGATCGGAACCTTCTCCGGGTCCAGGTCAATGGCCCTGATGATTGCTTGGGTGTAGGCATTGCTGACTTGATGCGTGACATAACGGTCCATGGCGGCCCAATCCCACTCGGCCCCGGCTTCGTGCCAGGCGTCGACGACGAGCTGAAGGCCGCCGTCGAGCAGGCCCTTCGTGTCGGTGGCCATGCCGTCGATGCCGCCCACGCACAGTTCATGATGTTCAGTACCGGCACGCATTACGCCTCCGACGAGGCGGTGTCCCCCGGGGTGCCCGTCCGCTGGGCCCAGGACCGCCGCGGCAGCCCCGGACCCAAGGGTGAGCGTGGCGAACTCCCGGCTGAAGTCTTCACGCGTGGTCTCCGGCCGCTGCAGTCGTGCCAGGGTGGCCTCCTGGGTGGCCTGGGAGTCCTCGCCGTTGACGATCACCGCGTACCTGATCTGGCCGGAGTCAATCATGTTCCCGGCCAGGATCAGGCCGTTCACAAATCCAAGGCATGCATTCGCAAGATCGAAGTTCATGGCCGACGACGGCAGGCCGAGTCCGTGGTGGATTTTCACAGCGACGGAGGGCTCGAGGTTGCGCCGCGTGACCGAGGTGTTGATCAGCAGACCGATTTCGGACGCTTCCACGCCGGCCTCGGCCAACGCCTTGGCGCCGGCCTCGACTGCAGCATCATCGAACGAAGTCCCGGCAGCCCACCAGCGGCGATGGGTTATGCCGGAAACGCGCTCAAGCAACCGTGGCGGGAACTTCAGCCGCTGCAGGGTCGAAGCCAGCCTGCGGTCGAAATCCGTGGAACTCACGATTCTCGGAGCCTCGATGCCGCTCACTGAAAGCAGCGCAGTGTTGCTGTGCCGGAACGTTGCATTCCCTGTCAAATCAAGCCCCTGTTCGTTTCCGTCCAGCATTCATGCGGTGACTGTACCCACAAATGCCGGTCCAGACGCTTAACTATGCCGGACTGGTCACGGTTCCTGCCCATTTCCGCCTTTGGCACCGCGTCATCCCGCAACGCCCTACTTCGAAAATGGCTCACATCGTGCGACCCCAGGCTCGCGGACTCTCAGATCCAGTCGTCTGGTACGCCCGGGACTGTGCCGTCCCGGTGGACTGCGATCATCTGGGCTGCACTCATCCCCCTCAAGTACCCCTCGGCTGCCTGCGCGGCGGTGACCCCGGCGTCGACGAGCCTCATCAGGTCGTGCTCGTTCGGCAAGGCTGACATCCTGCCCGCCCTTGAGGCCCCGGCCAAGACCTGCGCCCCGAACATGATCAGGCGGCGCTCGACGTCGAGACCGCGCTTCTCGCCAGCGGCTGCATCCGAGAGGGCGGTGGCAATCCTCATGGTGCGGGCATCGCGTGGGATCTGCGCGGCGAAGTCGCCACCGTGCCGTACAGCGAGCCGGTAAACGCCTGTCTTGACCTCGTTCGGGGCCGCCGGGCCGATCCCGAAACGCTCGATCCAGCCACTGACGTCCTCTGCCCGGACAGGGTGGTCTTCGCCCGACTTCAGGCCGGCCAGCAGCCCACACAGGGTACCTTCATCGTCCTCGGCGTCGAGGAACCGCGAGATACCGATCTGGAGGATGTCCCGCAGATCGATCCTGCGCTCCTGCACGGCGGCCCAGACCGTCTTGTTGCTCCGGAGCTTGCCGAGCAGGTCCTCGCCCAGCTTCTCCCCGAAGCCCTCCGGGTCCTCATAGAAGGACAGCGGGGAGTGCTGGAAGCGTTCCAGCACCTCCGAAGGCATCGCCGCACAACGGAGCGCGGCCTCCGCGGCGTCATGGTTGTCCTCGACGAGATCGTCAAGCCCGTGCCCTTCCAGGAACGCGACGGCCTCGTCCGCCGTGGTTATCCCAGCGTCGAGCAGGGCCACGGCAGTCTCCGGGGACGCCACGGAAAGGACCTCGCAGAAGTTGTATGGCGTGGCCGTGAACTCGAACTCGGCCTTGCGCCCCCCGCGGCCCGTTCCCTTCGCGAGGGCATCCAGCAGGCTGTTACCACTCGGGAGGTCGCGAGCGTACGTCTCCACGATGCGGCGATGCACATCGTAAGACGGGGCGTCCGGGAACCTCCTTCCCGGTGCGGAATCGCTGTCCATACGTCCGAGACTAGACCCTTACCGCACCATCAGAGATCCCCGGGACCGGAGCCCCGACGCCTTGAGAGCCAGGCCCGGCCACAGGGGGCACAAGGCTGTAGAAAGAGACGCCTTCGGGGCCGTAGATGTGCTTGTCGCCGAACAGCGACGCCTTCCAGCCGCCAAACGAGTAGTAGGCCACCGGGACCGGCAGGGGCACGTTGATGCCGATCATTCCGACGTCCACGGAACGCTGGAACTTGCGGGCTGCCGCTCCGGAGGACGTGAAGATCGCGGTGCCGTTGCCGTAGGGGTTCGCATTGACCAGCTTGATGCCCTCTTCCAGGTCCTGGACACGCACCACCACGAGAACGGGTCCAAAGATCTCCTCCTGGTAGGCACTCACAGGCGCAGTCGGCCCTATACGCACTCTTACGTGTAGCAAGCACGGAGGGTCCTCTCCGCGCCTGGCTAGGCCTTCTTGACCACCGAAGACTTCAGCTGCATCGCGCCGACGCCGTCGATCCTGCAGTCGATGTCATGGTCCCCCACGCCGTCGACAAGTCGGATGTTCCGCACTTTGGTGCCGGCCTTGATGACGAGGGAGTTCCCCTTGACTTTGAGGTTCTTGATGACGGTGACGGTGTCGCCGTCGTTCAGCACGTTGCCCACCGCATCTTTGACCTCGTGCGAGCCCCCGGCAACATATTCCTCCACGCCGTCCGCCAGCGGCTCCCATTCATGGGCGCAGATGGGGCAAACCAGGAGAGCACCCGTCTCGTACGTGTACTCGCTGCCGCATTCGGGGCAAGGGGGAAGGCTATCGCTCACATAGTCAGGATACCGTCCCTCGCACGGGCGTCGGCGGCTGCACGCCTTCGGGTACGGAGCCCGCTCCGGCTGGTCGGCTGCCGTTCACCCCTCAGGCGACTGCCCCGGTCAAACGGGCTTAGGAGTGCGCCAGATTTGGGTTCCGAAAGCCCGTCCGCGGCTCCGGAGGTTTCGGTGACGGAGCTGCTGGCCGCAACCGGCCTGGAATCCTCACACTTGTCCCAGCACCTGTCCGTTCTGCGCCGGTATCAGCTGGTCAGGGGCGAGCGCCGGGCGCTGCAGATGTTCTACTCGCTGGCCCACCCGCAGGTCGCCGAACTCCTGTCGGTGGCAAGGCTGCTGTTGAACGACATGCTCCGCGCCACACAAGAACAGCTTGAGTCATCCGAGGCAGAGACCCCCGCGTCGGATGCAGGGGCCAGTGCGCGGTGAGGGCTCTGGAGGCGGGCCGGGCCCTGCTGCCCGGGAAGCAGGACTACTCCCAGCTGTCGCGAAGCTGGAAGGGTGACCTGGTCGCCGGCGTCACCGTAGGCATCGTGGCGCTGCCGCTGGCGTTGGCGTTCGGGGTCAGCTCCGGTGCAGGTGCGTCCAGCGGGTTGATTACGGCAATTGTCGCCGGGGTGATCGCCGCGGTATTCGGTGGTTCCAATATCCAGGTCTCCGGACCCACCGGGGCCATGGTCGTGGTGCTGGGACCGGTCATCGCTGCCCACGGACCCGGAGCGCTGGCCACGGTCTCGGTTCTGGCCGGACTGATCGTGCTCTTGGCGGGGTTGCTCAAACTCGGGCGAGTCGTGACGTTCCTGCCTTGGCCCGTGATCGAAGGCTTCACGGTGGGAATCGCGGTGATCATCTTCTTCCAACAAATCCCCTCCGCCATCGGGTCTGAGTCCGAAGCCGGCGGCAACGCCGCCATCTCTGCAGCGAACGCCCTCGGCGGGGCATCGCTGGATTCCGCCGTAGCCCCCGCGGCCATAGTGGCGCTGGTAGTGCTGATCATGGTGACCGGACCGCGAATCCATCCCCGGATTCCTGCCTCTCTCATCGCCATCGTTGTCGCCAGCCTCTCCGTTTCATGGCTGGACCTGCCCGTAGCCACGATCGGCGAGCTGCCCCGGTCCTTGCCTTCGCCTCTCCTGCCCTCCCTGGACTGGGTGACCCTGACGGCGCTGGCAGGACCCGCCGTCACGATCGCGGCCCTGGCGGCGATCGAGTCCCTGCTCTCGGCACGGGTTGCTGCATCAATATCCGATACCGGCCCTTACGATGCCGACCGTGAACTCCTTGGCCAAGGCCTGGCCTCTGTCGCATCCGGGATCTTCGGCGGCATGCCGGCCACCGGAGCCATCGCCCGCACTGCGGTGAACATCCGATCCGGTGGCAAGACACGCTTCGCCGCTGTCACCCACGCTCTTGTGCTGCTGGCGGTGGTGTATCTGGCCACCGGCCCGGTTTCACGCATCCCGCTTGCTGCGTTGGCGGGTGTGCTGATGGTTACTGCGACACGCATGGTCTCACCCGCCGCCTTGCGCGCGGTGATCGGTTCAACCCGGGCCGACAGTGCAGTGTTCTTCGTCACCGCGCTCATCACCGTGTCCTTCGACCTGATCGAAGCCGTCGAGATCGGTATCGCCGTCGCTGCATTCTTCGCCCTGCGGGCCATGGTCCGATCCAGCGGCGTCCACCGGGAGGAGATCCCCGGCCCGATCCACGAAGGAGACGAGCACATCGCACTCTTCCGTCTCGACGGGGCCCTCTTCTTCGGCACCGCCGAGCGTGTCCTGGAGCGCGTCAGTGCAATCCAGAACGTCGACGTCGTCATCATCCGCATGTCACAACTGCAGACCCTGGACGCGACCGGCGCCAGGGTCATCACAGACATCGTCAATGCCCTCGAACGCCGCGGGATCACCGTGCTCATAAAGGGCGTCCAGGACCGCCACCTTCGCCTTGTCACCCGGGTAGGGGTCCTGGAGTCCCTGCGCCACCACAAACACCTCTTCACTGAACTGGCCCCCGCAGCCGAACACGCCCGCAGCCACGTGGCCCGTGCCGCAAGCGCACGTGCCGCCCGAACACATGGCCCGGGCATGGATCCAATCCGTCGGCTGCTGCCGGACTCACCGACGAATGATGCCGACGGAAAAACACCTAATAAACATCCGGAACGCCTCCAAGGACTGAACGGACTTTCCCTCGGCCACGATCAAGCCGTGACAGACTGGTGCCATGCTGCTCGACGTGCTCGTGAGGACTTTGGAAGCCGTCGCGGCCACCCGCTCCCGGCTCGCCAAGGTCAACGAACTTGCAGACCTGCTGCTCCGGCTCGACCCCACAGAAATTCCGACGGCGGTCGGCCTCCTCACCGCTAAGCCTCGCCAGGGCCGGGTCGGGATCGGCTGGAGCGGCATGAGGGCGGCCATGGGCGAGTCCGCTCCTGGGCCGCATCTCACTATTGCCCACCTCGACGCTGCCTTGGACCGGCTGCAGGCAGCCGCAGGCGCTGGCTCGACCGTGGAACGCGCCGCCACCCTTCGGACTCTGATGACGGAAGCCACCGAACGAGAGCAGGCCTTCATCGCCGGCGTGCTGCTCGGAGAACTTCGTTCCGGTGCCCTCGAAGGCGTACTGACAGATGCGGTCGCCCGCGCCGCCGGCCGCCCGGTCGACGCCGTCCGCCGCGCAGCGATGCTCTCCGGCGATCTCGGCGGGACAGCCCTACTGGCGATCACGGGCACCCCGGCCCAGCTTGATGCTGTCGGCCTCGTCGTCGGCCGTCCCGTGCAGCCCATGCTCGCCGCAACCGCGGCCAGTGCCAGCGAGGCGCTGGAGGCGACGGGGGAAGCATCGGTGGAATACAAGCTCGACGGCGCACGCATCCAGGTGCACCGTGCCGGCGACGACGTGCGCATCTACACCCGCACTCTGGCCGAAGTGACCCATCGGCTGCCTGAGGTGGTGGAGGTGGTGCGCGGACTGCCCGTGCGCGATGTGATCCTCGACGGCGAGACTCTAGCCCTCGACGAGAACGGCGGCCCCCGGCCGTTCCAGGAAACCATGTCCCGGTTCGGGGCGAACGCGGCGCGCACCACACTGCTGCATCCGTGGTTTTTCGACGTGCTGCACATCGACGGGCGCGACCTGCTCGATGAGCCGCTGTCCACACGCATCGACGTGCTCGAGCGCATCGCCCCCGGTCACCGTATCCCGGGGAAAATCACTGCGGATACGGCTGTTGCCGAGAGCGTGTCGCGCGATGCGCTGGCCGCCGGCCATGAGGGTGTGGTCGTGAAGGCGGTGGGCTCGGCCTACGCAGCCGGGCGGCGGGGTTCGAACTGGATCAAGGTGAAGCCAGTGCTCACCTACGACCTGGTGGTGCTCGCCTGCGAATGGGGGTCAGGACGGCGCACCGGGCTGCTGTCGAACCTGCACCTCGGAGCCCTGGACCCTGTTGGCGAGTTCGGTGAACCCGGCGGCTATGTGATGGTGGGCAAGACTTTCAAGGGCCTCACCGACGCGCTGCTGCAATGGCAGACCGAAAGGTTCCAGGAGTTGGAGGTGCGGCGTACGGCAGGAACAGTCTGGACCGAGCCGGTCACCGTGGTCGAGATCGCCATCGACGGCGTCCAGCACTCTCCGCGCTATCCCGGTGGAATCGCCCTTCGGTTCGCACGCGTCAAGCGCTACCGTGACGACAAGACGGCCGCGGAGGCCGACACCATCCAGACGTTGCGCGCTCTGCTCCATGCCCCGCGGGGCAGCAAGGTATCGCCCGCGCCGGCGGAAGCAGACTCGGGAATCGACGCCCCACTCCCGTAAGACGCCCCACTCCCGTAAATGGATGGTTCGGCGTTTTCCGTGCGGGCGCGTGCACAGGAATCCTACGACCAAAATGGAGTTGATACTGGTAATCCCACCCCGGTCTGGATTCGAGTACTACAGTGGATGCATGGCTGCCAACCGCCATCCGCTCGACGACCTGCGCGAAACCATCGGCCATTTGGCCGATCAGCTCAAGCTGCCCAGTTCGGAGCGCGTCGACGAGCTGGTCGGCGATCTCATCGGTGCGAGGCCCGGGCCGGCCCGGCCGTTGTCCGAGGTGCAGGCTGAGCTCGACGCCCTGGTCGGACTGGAGACCGTGAAGGAACAGGTTCGGGCCCTCGTCGCACTGCTCCAGGTCCAGGCCCGCCGTAAGGCGCACGGCCTGCCGGAGGTGGCCACATCACAGCATCTGGTGTTCCTCGGAAACCCAGGCACGGGTAAGACCACCGTGGCGCGGCTCCTGGCCGAGATGTACCGCGCGGTCGGTCTGCTGCAGAAAGGCCACCTGGTCGAGGTCGACCGTTCGGGCCTGGTGGGGCAGTACGTCGGAGCGACCGCCATCAAGACGGACCGGGTGATCCGGCGTGCGCTGGACGGCGTGCTTTTCATCGACGAGGCCTACGCGCTGGCCCCGGAGGACGGTCGGACGGACTTCGGCCCCGAGGCGATCGAGGTCCTGCTCAAGCGGATGGAGGACCACCGCCACCGCCTGGTCGTGATCGTGGCCGGGTACCCGCGCCTGATGGAGTCCTTTTTGCTCTCGAACCCCGGACTTCGCTCCCGGTTCGCCCGCGAGATCACGTTCCCCGACTACTCCGTCGACGCACTCCAGACGATCTTCCACCAGATGCTGGCCCAGCACGAGTACACACTGGAGCCGGGCGCGGACCAGACGCTGCGCCGTATCCTCACCGGGCTCCACGCGGGCGAGGACTCCGGCAACGCACGGTTCGCCCGCACGCTGTTCGAGCAGGCGCTCAACCGCCAGTCGCTGCGGCTGTCGCTCGACGAGAAGCAGAGTCTCGACGCGCTCGATCGGGAGGCCGTCATGACGCTCACCGCGGACGACATCGTCGAGGCCGCGCAGGCCTTGGGCGAGGAGCCCGAGCCGGAACCGGAACCGACGCCTGAACCGCAACCTTCACGCTGGTGGCGCTGGCTGCTGGCCTGACCGGCTCTGCGGCCGCTGTCAGGCCAATGCCCGTCCCGCCCCAAGCGGAAAAAGCACAACTACACGACCCCGGTTGCGGCCATCCCGTCCGCGAGTGACCGCCCTTTTGGGCCTTCGGAATCCCTCTCCACCTCCGGCCACCGTGACATTCAATGTGACGACGCTGTTGGAAGCTACGGGCCCGCTGTCACATTCGGTTTCTTCGCCTTTTCATTGCGACGGACCTTACGCCAGATGTAATTTGGCTCACATCTTTCCTAATGCGGTACTCAATGTCCGCATTGCGGAAGTTGGTGCCGCTCAAGGGTGAGTGGTGGCTGCTGAGCTCAAAGGAGCAAATCTTGGAAGAACGAATTGCCGAGGCGGGGAACACGAAGACGTCCCTCGCCCAACAAATTGAAGGTGCTTACCACCGGATCGGCGTGACAGGGGCACACCGCCATATCGTGCTCATGATCCTGCTCGGCGTGTTTTTCGACGCGCTCGAGCAGAACGCTGTCGGCATTACCGGCCCGGTACTGCGCGAGTCCTGGGGCCTGGGCGCAGGCGACATCGGCCTGCTGAACACCATGACCTTCACGGCCACGGCTCTGGGACGCATCGCAACGGGACTGATCGTTGACAAGTACGGTCGGCGGAACATGCTGGTCATCAACCTGATCATCTTCGCTGGCGGATCGCTGCTGTGCGCGGTGGCACCGAACTATCCCGTCCTTGCCGCCGGACGGTTCATCGTCGGCTTCGGATTGGGTGGTGAAATCGCCGTCGCCGTGATCATGATGGCGGAATTCTTCGCCGCCAAACATCGTGGCACCGCAGTGGGCCTGATCAACGTCACGGCCGCGGGGCTGGGCAACATGCTCGCCCCCGCCTTCGGCATTCTGGTCTTCACGCTCTTTGACGGCCCGGACAAGTGGCGGTGGGTCTTCGGCCTGCTCTTCATCCCCGCCCTGCTCGTGATGTTCTTCCGCCGCTACGTCCCCGAAACACCCCGCTTCCTCGCCTCCAAAGGCCGGCTGGATGAAGCCAACCTCGTCATCACCCGCCTGGCCAGGGGCAAGCTCTCCGGACACATCGACGACCCGGAAGTCTTCATCACCGGCGTACCCGGCCCGGCCGTTACCGAATCCAAGGGGCACTGGAAAGACGCCCTCCGCGGCCGTCTCCTGAAGCGGACTGTCCTGCTCTGCGTCGCGGTCTGCATGTCCTACGCCGCCCAGATCTCCATGCTGACCCTGATGCCCACCATCCTGGTCTCCCGCGGCTACGCTGTGAACACCAGCCTCTGGTTCACCCTCATCATGCAGTCCGGATCCCTGATCGGCGCAGCAACCGCCGCCTTCCTCGCGAGCCGCCTCCCCCGCAAGAAAGTTCTCACCGGAGCCGCTATCCTGGGCTGCCTGGCAGGACTCGGAATGGCGTTCCTGGCAACCGACATCCTTGTCATCGTCCTCTGCGGAGTACTCTTCAACTTCTCGGTCATCATCCTGAACACCACTATCTGGCTGTTCGCCCCGGAACTATACCCCACGCGCACCCGCGGCTTCGGCACCTCCATCATCCTGGCCGCAGGCTCCCTCTCAGGCGGACTCTTCCCGCTCGTGTCGGGTGTCATCTTCGACGCCGCCGGCCTCACGGGAATGTTCGCCACACTCGCCGGCCTGTTCATCGTTCTCGCCATCGCGGTGCAGTTCCCACCGGAAACATTCGGACAGCCCCTTGAAGAGGACACCAGCGAAGACGAAGGAGCGATCTATGGCCACTGACACCACCCCGAGCCGGAGCCGGGTGCTCTTGATAAACCCCAACAGCAACCGTCGGACCACTGACCTGATGACCGGTATCGCCGAAAAGATCCTGGCCCCGGAAGGATTGGAAGTGGTGGGACTGACGGCCACCGAAGGCCCTGACATGATCATCGATCCTGTGGCCCTGCAGAGCTCAGTCAAGCACGTGCAAACCGCCGTGCATCACTATCTGGATGGGTCGGATGGCTCAGCTGTTGTGGCAGTAATTGTCGCGGCCATAGGCGATCCCGGCCGCGTTGAGCTCGCCCGAAACCTCAACATACCCGTTGTGGGTATAGGGCAAGGGGCTATCCGTGCAGCCGCAGGACCCGGGCGGCGGTTTGGCATGGCCACCAGCACTCCGCTACTCGCCGACTCCCTCGCCTCGCTGGTCGAGGAACACGGACAGACGCAATGGTTCACCGGAGTCAGGCTCACCCCATCCGAAGCACTGGTACTGGCCGCAGAACCTGAAAAGCAGTTCCAAGAGTTGCTCGAAGCAGTAAAGCAATCGAGCCGGGACGACGGGGCCCAGGCGGTCATCATCGCCGGCGGCCCGCTCAGCGAAACAGCACAACGGATAGCTGCGACAGGCACAGCTGAGATCATCCAACCCGTACCCAGCGCGTGCTCGCTGGTTCTGAACGCCATCAACAGACAACCGCTGGCCACCCACGGCGGCGAGTAAGGCAACTTCCAGCCGCTGCTGCGAGTCCAGGCCAGGGGCGCACCTCCGCAAGAAGGCGGGGGTGCACCCCTGGCCTTGATTGCATACCGAACGCCTCGAACGTCTGTCACCAGTGACTGTATGGCCTTAATCGTTGGGGGCTGAATCCACCGGCACCGCCGGAGATCGAAGGGTAGGAGAAGTACGTGCTGGACCTTCATGACGGCGGCCCCGCATGGGGTCCTGGAAGAAGTGAAGGACGACTAGGCCGGGCTCCCTACTCCGGCCGCCTGCCGATGGAAAAGGGACGCAGGGCCGCTCCCCCGGATGATGGAATCCCCCGTATTGCCGTTCAGCATCCCCGAAGATCATTATCGGCGCGCTCGTTCGATGATTCTGAGAACCTCAACAGCGTCGCTGGGATCGACAGGAGGAGCGCTCCCCGTTTGTACGGCATGCGCCAGCTGTGCATAGAACTGAGGATAGTCGCCCCGGCGTGTCGGCTCATCCCGAAAGGATCCAGGGACGCCTAACTTCCCCCATCTTTCCGGAGGTTCAATGCCGTATTCAAGATCGGTTGGGACCATACCCTCCCCCAGCGCCTTTTCCTGTCCATCAAGTCCCCATTTCGTGTAAGCGGCTTGGGAGCCAAGGACATGGAAGCGGGGACCTAACCGGGCAGCGTGGCCGTTCATCCACAGGCGCGATCGTGTGCCGGAGCGGTGCAGAAGCGAGAGGAAGGCATCCTGGTCTGCGTCGGACTTATTGGCATAGTCATATCGGGCGGTTTCCCCGTAGATTTCTGCGACCGGGCCAAACAATTGGATGGCCTGGTCGATCAGGTGGGCGCCGAGGTCGTGAAGAATCCCTCCGCCCTCGGCCAGCAGTGCTGTGTCCCGCCAGTTACGGAACCCACCCGGCATCCACCACTCGAAGCGGGATTCAAAGGTGCGGACTTTGCCAAGCTTTCCGTCGTGAATCAGCTGCTTGAGGGTAAGGAAATCACCGTCCCATCGGCGGTTCTGGAAGACCGTCAGGCACCGGCCGGCGTCAGTGGCCGCGGCAATAAGCTCTTCACCATCTTCAGAGCACGGGACGAACGGTTTGTCGACGACGACGTGGAGGCCTCGTTCGAGGGCTGCTTTAGCCAGTTGTTTGTGGTTGAGGGGAGGTGTGCCGATGACGACAACATCCAGGGCTAGTTCCCCTTCATCAACCTTGGCAAAGAGCTGCTCAGGGGTGGCAATGATCCGGGCATGCGGATAACTTGCCCGGGCAACTTTGACCCTTCCGGGGTCTGAAGTGACGATGGCTTCCAGAACATAAGCGTCGTCTGCCTGAATGAGCGGGGCGTGGAAAACCCGGCCGGATATCCCGAAGCCGATAATTGCGGCTCGTAGTGAAGGTCTGCCGTTTGCTCTTGCCACTTGCGGATGTGATTTGTGGTCTTCGCCGGTTAGCGCTGGCTGGCGGATCATTGGGCATCCTCTTCGGTCGGATGATGAACGCAGTTGAGTAAATGGAATTGGCCGGGGTCCACGAAACGTGTTCCCCGGCCAATTCCCTACGGCTAGGCCTCGTATAAGTCAGGCCTTGTAGCCAGACGGCGGCGTGAGAACACCGCGTTCGATCAGCCTCTCGATATTGGCAGCCCGTGTTGAGTCTTCCCGGGCCAGCCAGTCCTCGCTCGGTGGTGCGTCGAGGTACTGGTTCTTCGGGTAGATCGGGTTGTCGTAAATGACCCGGTACTGCTCTGTGCGCAGGTCCTTGAACTGGTTGTACAGGCCGTTCGAGACACGGGCACGGCGGAGCGCCTCGATGTCGATGGTGGTGCAGACGAACGAGTCGCCCGACGTCCAGCCCTGCTGCTTAGTCAGGATCTGGCCCCGGGGACCGACGATCATGGACTGCCCGCCGAACAGGTCCTGCATGCTCCCGTCGTCACGGACTTCGGGCCCCAGGTTCGGGGCGACGACGTACGCTGAGTTGAACATGGCGTGTGCCCGGTTCTGCAGTTCCCACATGCCGTTCTGCACAGCCGGCTCGATCAGGGTGCCCCGGATAATGATCTCGGCGCCGTTCATCGCGAGCCCACGCGCCACCTCGGGGTAGACACCCTCGTGACAGATGGCGTACCCGATATTGCCGATCTCGGTTTTCGCCACCGGGAAGATGGCGTCCATTGCATTGCCATTGCCCTTCTTTTCAATCCACTCGTCCCACACGTCGTGGGGGTTCATGTTGCCGAGCATGCCTCCTTCGTAGGCATCGCTGGTGGCCTTGTAGCGCTTGTAAATGATCTCGCCCTCCGGATCGATGATGAAGGCGACATTGAAATGGCGGTCGGGGAAGTCCTCATCCTTGACCATGTACAGCTCAGCAGCGATGTAGGTGTTGAGTTCCACGGCCTTTTTCGCCAGTTCGTCCGTCTCCGGACCAGGGATCGTCACGGCAAAGTGGCGCTCCCGTTCGCGGTTACCTGGCGTGTTGGCGATCATGCCCTGGATTGCCATTTCGGGCAGTACTACCAGCTTGACCGGAGAGCCCTCCCAGGCGCCGACCATGACTGCCGTGTCGATGAATTCGTTGATGCGCTTGACGTTCGCTACGCCGTCGCCGGGATTCTTCACATTGATTGTCCGCGGCGAAACCGCAACGACGACAAATGGATCGACCATTGTTCTTCTCTCTTTTCTCTTCTTCGAGTACCTGAGTTAGCGCTAACTCACGGTATTAGGGTTTTGCGGGGAATTGCAAGACCTGTGTCGTTGATTTTTCTAAAATGAGGCAGGAGCCCCTGGTCCCACGGTCTTGACTGCAGCCGTGGGTGCGCGTGCAGGCACGCGCGGGTAGTGTCAGCGCCGGCTGCGCGGCGATGCCGTGGTATCCCGCAGGATGAGGAGCGGTTCCAGCAGGGGGATATCCCCCTCCGCCTCCTCTTTGATCATGGCGAGGATGCGGCCCACAGCGATATGGCCGATGGCTTCGAAATCAAGCTTCACGGTCGTCAATGCGGGCCGGAAGAACGGTGCTTCCTTGACGTCGTCGAATCCCACCACGCTGACGTCGCCCGGCACGTTGCGTCCGGCGTCGTCCATGGCTTTGATCACTCCGAGCGCGAAAGGGTCGTTGGCGGCAAAGACCGCAGTGACGTCCTTCCGTGCGGCGAGTTCACGTCCGGCGCGGTATCCCTCCGCGGCGGACCAATCCGCGGTGGCGAGGGGCGTCGGAACGACACGTCCAGCCGCCCCCAGCTCCGCCGCCCAACCCTGGACCCGGGAGGACGTTGCCATCCAGCCCGGCGGGCCTTGAACGTGCCACACTGTTTCGTGCCCGAGGTCCAGCAGATGCCGCACCACCATCCGGGCACCCCGCACTTCGTCAACGGAAACGCTGGTCGGGCTCGGATGCGATCCTTGCTGGAAGGTCACCACCGGGACACCGATGTCGAGGCCCTCGAGCACCGTGATCGCATCCAGCAGGGGCGCGAGCACGATCACGCCGTCAACGGTGTCCGAGTTGATGGATTCGAATGCAGCCCGGATATCCCGCCGTTCCAGACTGGCCAGCGTGACTAAACGCGTCGCATAGCCATGTTGCCGGGCTTCCTCGGAAATACCGTACAGCGCCACCGTTGGTCCCAGGACCGACAGCTCGAAGCTGACAACACCGATCGTCATAGTCCGGTTGCTGGCGAGAGCCGCGGCCGCCGGGTTCCGCCGGTACCGCAGTTGTGCGATGGCGTGCTCCACGCGTTGACGGATGTCAGGGTCCACGTTGGTCGCTCCCCTGACAACCCGTGACACCGTCTGCTGGGACACCCCGGCCAGCCGGGCAACGTCGGACATCCGGGGAGCCTTTGACCTGGAGGCCAGGCGCTCCCCGCGCCCATTGGAGTTTCGGGCTTCTGAGGGGGCAGGGGTCGTGGACACCACTCCATTATCCCCGGCTACCCCCGACGAGCCCGGGAAGGCGACACCGGTCGGCGCGCCAGCTGTCAGGGGCGCCGGTACCGCAGGACTTCGGGATGCTGGTCGTACGGCCACTCCGCCCCCTCCACCATGTACTTACGGGTCGTGTAGCTGCCGTCCATCGTTGACGCCAGCGACGGGGGTCCGTCGAAGCCGATGACACCCCACCCGACGCGGTTCTCGTTGCCCCCGTACACCGGGTCGCCGTAAAACCCCTGGCGGGTGTTGAGCACCAGCAGCGGGAAGAACTCCAGAAAGTCCTCGTTGACCGGTTGGTTGCCTGCCGGCGCGCCTCCAAGGCCGGCCTCGGAGTGCTCCAGCGAGAATGCGTGTGGCTTCGCCGCACCGGATAGTGTCTCGAGCACCGCGTCCTGGTCCTCTGCCGGGAGGTCGAGGAATTCGACGTCGGCACGCTCTTTGGCCAGCCGGTCCAACTCCACGACGCCCTCGCGGTAAAACTCCCGGCGCTGCTTGATGCGCTCCTGCCACGCGGCCTCGTCGCGGCCCTCCATCCGGAGGAACCCGTTGCCGTCAGCAGCCGGGAAGATGAACTGTGTTCCCGCCAGCATCCGGTCGATGAAGCGTACGACCTTGGCCTCACGCGCGCCCGGATGGTGGTCGGTGGGGATGATCCGGGCGGTTGCGGCCTCGATCGTCTTCCACTCGTGATCGGTGAAGAAGACCGGCCCGTCGACGTCCCGTGTTGAGATGGGCACCGTAGCCCATTCCGCCTGTCCCATGTGAGATGTGTCCTTTCGTATCCTGTGAAGTGAGGGTCAGTTTTCGGACCAGCCGTGGCGGTCGACCTGGAGGATGCGGTCGGAGCACCGCCAGGCGTTCGCCATGATCGTCAGGGCCGGGTTGATGCCGGTCGCGGTCGGGAAGAAACTCGCGTCGAAAACGTAGAGGTTGGGTACCTCGTGGGAGCGGCACCAGCGGTCGACGACGGACGTTGCCGGATCGTCGCCCATGCGGGCGGTGCCCAGTTCGTGGGAGGTGTTGCCCGTGATCCGTTCCATGTTGACCGGAATGACCTTCTTCGCCCCCGCGGCCTCAAGGATTTCCCCGTTTTTGGCGACCTGCCAGCGTTCCTGGGCAAAGTCGTTGGAGTGGGGAGTATGGGTGATACGGGCCACCGGCAGACCCCAGGCGTCCTTGACGTTCGGGTCAAGATCGACCCGGTTGTCCTCAACCGGCAAATCATGCAGCAGGACCCCGATTTTCATGCTGTGGTTGAAAAACTCGCGGTCTGCGTCCTTCGCCGCCTGGCCCCATGTGGGCCGGCCGGGGAAGCTCCAGTTCACCGGGTGGCCGATCATCGACGGGAAGATCAGCGATCCGAGAATGTGGCCGCGGCTTTCGTCCGTCTCGTAGAAGTCGAACGAACACAGGCTCATGTAGTGGCCCGCCCACCCGAACAGCGGGTCGCTGACCTCACGGTCAAACAGGCCGACCGAGAAGGAGTACTGATGGAAGGTCGCGTTCTTGCCGACCATGCCGCTGCCGTTGCCGAGGCCGTCCGGGAAGAGCCCTGACTTGGACATGAGCAGCAGGCGCGGGGTCTCGATGCCGCCGCCGCAGACGATCACGGCTTTCGCGTGCTGGACGAACTCGTCGCCGTCTTCGTCCTGGTAGCGGACACCGGTGGCCCGGCCGTCCTTGCCGACGAGTATCTCGCTGACATAGGAGTCGGGGCGGAGGTCGTAACGGCCGGTGGCAATGGCGTCGGGAATGAAGCTGATCAGCGTGGAGGACTTGCCGTTGCCGGGGTCGGGATACTGCTGCCAGAAGCCGTTTTCGCTGAATGGCTGGCGCCCCCGGTAGGGTTCGGTGACCATGCCCTGCGGCATGGGGAACGTGCCATGGCCGAGCTTGGACATCGCGGTGGCAAAGGTCCGCCCGATCTGGCTCAGCGGTGACGGCTTGGTCGGGTAGCCGCGGCTGCGCCACGCCTCCCACTTGTTCGCCCCTGCCAGGCCCGATGTGCCGAACTCCCATTCGACCCGTGTGTAGTACGGCTCCAGCTCGTCATAGGAGATTGGCCAGTCGACCAGGCTCGCGCCCGGAACATCACCGTGCAGGCTGCGGAGCTTGAAGTCGCTCTCGGCCATGCGCGGAACCATGCCGCCCCAGTGGGTGGTGCCGCCGCCGACGACCTGCGGCGTGGCTGAGAAGTTGGTGATTTCCGCCTCGACCTTGTCGTTGGGGCGGTAGGTCCGGGGCTTGACCTTCGGATCTTGCCAGATGAAGTTCCGGTTGAGGAACTTGAGCTCGTCTCCTGAGGCGTGCTCGGGCTTCAGCCATGGCCCGCGCTCGAGGCCCACTACCTTCAGGCCAGCCTCGGACAGCACCTTTGCCGCGGTTGCCCCGCCCGCGCCTGCGCCGACGATGACGACGTCGACCGGCTCAGGCTGCTTCTTCCTAGTCATTGCTTCGTTTCCTTTCGTGAATTCCTGCTTCGCGCCCTGGTGCTCAGACCGTCGCGGCTTCGATGCCGTTCCGGCCCGCGCTGGCAAGAGGCAGCAGCTGGTCCCAGAGTTCCTGCGGGATGTCATGGTTTAGCAGCCGGAGGGTCTCTTCGACCCGGCTCGGGCGGGACATTCCAACGATGGTGGAGGCCACGCGCTCAGCGCGCACCGAGAATTGCAGGGCAGCAGCGGCCAGCGGGACGCCGTGCTGCCCGCACAGCGCTTCCATGCGCAAGACCCGGTCGAGGGTCGCCTGGTCAACGGGTGCGTAGCAGTAACGCGGAACGGCCCGCGGTCCCTTGACGAGCATCCCGCCGCCGAACGGGGCGGCGTTGACGAAGGCGACCCCGCGTCGGGCTGCGTCCTCGAGGAGCGGCTCGGCGGTCTGTTCGACGAGGGTGTAGCGGTTGTGGCTGATGACGGCGTCGAACGCGTCCGTCGCAAGGTACTGCAGTTCCAGATCGATGGGGCCGCCGGCGACGCCCAGGTGCTGGATAACACCCTGGTCCCGGAGGTCGATGAGGGCTTCGAGAGGGCCTCCCTTGGACACTCCCTCCTCGAACGAGATCTTCTCGGGGGCGTGCAGGTAGACGAGCTGGAGTTTATCGAGGCCAAGGCGCTCAAGGCTTTCCTCGACGGACCGGCGGACGCGGTCACCGGAGAAGTCGGTGCTGCCGGGAAGCGGGTCGACCTTGGTGGCGATGACGTATCCTTCGGGGATGCCGCCGCGCTCGGCGATCGCCCGGCCAATTCGCTCTTCACTGGCACCTCCGCCGTACTCGTTGGAGGTGTCGATAAAGGTGAAGGGTCCGTCGAAGACGCGGTGGATCGTGGCGACGGCGGTGTCCTCATCGACTTCATAGCCGTACTGGGCGGGAAAACTCCCGAGCGCACTCGTGCCGACACAGATATCGGAGACATTCAGGCCGGTGCGGCCTAAGGGGCGAATGGACATGATTCCTGCTTTCTGAAGCTGGATGGATTGGACGGTGGGTAGGCGGTTAAGCGGCCTGGGTTCAAGCAGCTTGGGTGCGCCGGAAATGTTTGGAGAAGAAGGCGGAGATCCTTTGGACGCCGCCTGCGCTGGAGAGAAAGACGGCGAGGATGATCACTGCGCCCTTGATTACCAGCTGCGGTTCGGAGGAGATCCCGACGAGGTTCATGATGTTGATGATGGTCGTCAGGATGAACACGCCGATCACTGCGTTCAGGGGGTCGCCCTTGCCGCCCATGAGGGAGGCGCCGCCCACGACGACGGCAGCGATGGCGTCGAGTTCGTAACCTACGCCAATGAGCGAGCTTCCCTGCCGTAGCTGGGCCGCGGCGACGAGGCCTGCCAGGCCGGCGAGCACGCCGGAGATGGTGTAGGTGACGATCAGGTTCCGCGCGACCGGCAGGCCCGAAAGCCGGGAGGCTTCAGGGTTGCCGCCGATCGCGTAGAGGGAGCGGCCGAACGTGGTGTACTTGGCCACCAGAGCCGCGATCACGGCAACGATGATGAAGATCAGGACGGGGTTGCGGATGCCGAGGAAGCTGCCGCGGGAGAAGGCCTGGATGAGCTCCTGATCGCGGATCTCGATCAGGCTTGTGGACTGGATGATGTAGCTGAAGCCCTTGACGGCGCTCATCATGGCGAGCGTTGCGATGAACGGGGGGATGTTCAACCAAACAACGAGGATGCCGTTGATCAGTCCGGCGACAGCGCAGCAGGCAAGCACGAACACCACTGACGCGCCGGCAGGCATGCCGGCCTGCAAGGTCAGTGCCGTAAGGACCGTGGACATCGCCAGGATTGACCCTACGGAGAGGTCGATGCCGCCCGTCAGGATGACAAAGTATTGACCGATCGCCAGCACGACGACGATTGACGCGGCCGTGATCACGTTTTCAGCGTTCCGGAACGTCAGGAAGTCGTCGGAGACGTAATAGCCCACCGCGATGATCGCGAGGAGCACAAGGATCAGGTAGCTCTTTGGCAGGGCGCGGAGGGCGCTGCCCCGCAGGCGGGAGCCGACGCCGGCGGATGGGGAGGGGACGCCACTCTTGGGAGGCAGGGGCGACAGGGTCCGGGACATGGTTGTTCTCCTGAATAGAAACTGGTCGAGGGGGCGGTCAGGCGAAGCGCTCAAGGATGGCGTTGCCGGAGGGGTCGATGTCGTCGTGGTCAAGTTCGGCGACCACTTGGCCGCGCGCCATCACGAGGACGCGGTCGCACATCATCGCCTCCGTGATCTCAGAGCTCGCCACCACGACGGTTCCTCCGGCCTGCGCGAACTCACGGATGAGCTCGTACATGTCTTCCTTGGCCCCGACATCCACACCGCGGGTTGGTTCGTCGCACACGAGGATGCGTGACTGGCGGACAAGCCAGCGGGCCAGGATGGCCTTCTGCTGGGTTCCGCCGCTCAGCGTCTTGAGCGGCTGGTTCACCCCGGACACCTTCATGCCGAGCCGGGTCACCATCTCCCCGGCCACGCTCCGCTCCCGCTTGGACTGGATCACGCTCAGACGGCTGAATTGCGGCAGGCTGGCCAGCGTAATGTTGCCGGCCACGCCCATGTCCGGGATGAAGCCGGCGGCTTTGCGGTCCTGCGGCAGCAGGCCGATCCCCCGGCGGATCGCGTCGCGGGGGGCACGGAAGTCCACCGCCTTCCCGTCGACGCGGATCTCGCCGGAGGTCCGCCGCCGTGCACCCGCGATGAGGCCAGCCAGTTCTGACTGACCGCTGCCGATGAGCCCCGAGATGCCTAGGACCTCGCCCTCGCGCAATTCGAACGACACCTTGTCCACGTATCCCTGCTCGCAGAGGTCGCGGGCGGAGAGGATGACGCTCTCGCGAGGGCCGGAGCCGAGGCTGGGCGAGCGTTCCCCGCGGAGGGCTGCGTCGGCAATGGACCCTTCGAGGCTCTTCCCAACCATTGCCGTGACGACGTCGGCGGGCCTGGAGTCCGCCGTCTTCAGATCAGCGGCGTTTACACCGTCGCGCAGCACGGTCACGGAGTCGCAGAGCGAGAAGAGCTCGTCCATGCGGTGCGAGATGTAAAGGAGCGTCACACCCTGCTCGGACAGCGAGCGGAGGACGGTGAACAGCCGCTCCACATCGGGCATCGGCAACGTGGACGTGGGCTCGTCCAGCAGCAGGACCCGCGCGTCCTTGTGCAGCGCCTTGGCAAGTTCCACTGCCTGCTGCTCTGCGGTGGAGTAGCTGCCGACGGGGCGACGCACGTCAAGGTCGAAGCCCACCCGGTCCAGGGCGGCCCGTGCCTGCGCCTGCATCCGCTGCCAGTCCACCGCGGCCCCGCCGCGAAGTGGCAGCTGGCCCAGGAAGATGTTTTCGGCTACGGACAGGGAAGGAACGAGCGAGAGTTCCTGATAGATGGTGTGAATACCGGCCTGCTGGGCGTCCATTGGATCCCGGAAACGCTGGAGCTCGCCACCCAGGCGGATGCTCCCGGAGTCCGGGGATTCGGCGCCGGAAAGGATCTTGACGAGCGTGGACTTGCCGGCCCCGTTTTGTCCGGCCAACGCGTGGATCGATCCGCGGCCGACACTGAAGCTGACGCCCTTCAGCGCCTTCACGCCAGGGTAAGACTTGGTGATGCCCTCGAGTTCGAGCTCTGGGGCACTTGAATGGGATTCCCCCGCGGTCCCGGTGGCTGATGTCACCGGGACGTGGTTGTTGGCGGACATAGATGTTCCTTATCTGGGACTTTCGGCGCCGAGCGGGCCGGCTGAAGATTGCTGTCCGGGCCGGCAGGCTTAGTCCTTGGCACGGACGTAGGTGTCTCCGGGGACGTAATATTTGGCCGCCTCAGCGGGCGTGACGACGGTCGTATCGATGTACTTCGTCTTGTCCGGGCACTGGGACTGGTCACCCTGGGCAGCGGCAACTGCCATGCGCACGGCTGCGGCTCCCTGGTCCCACGGCTGGTTGGACGCGTCCGCCTGGAGCGGTCCCTTTGGGTTGTCCACCATCTCCTTGATGGCTCCCATGCCGCCGTCATAGCTGGCCATGATGATCCCATCTCCCCACAGGCCGGCCTGCTGCAGGCCCTGGACGATGCCGCCATGCATGACATCGCTCATGCTGTAAATGACCTTGAGGTCGGGATTGGCGGTGGCGACGTCACGGATCGGGGCCAGGGCCTTGTCCGGCTTCCACTCCCCGTACTTGGTGTCAAGCTTCACGGTGGTGACACCGGGATGCTTCTCCATGACGCGGTTCCATCCGGCCATGAAACCGTTGAACCGAAGGTCGCTGAGCACATCTCCGGGGAAGCCGCCGATGCCTACGAGCTTGATCTGTCCCTGCTCGCCGTACTTCTCCAGCGCCCGCTTTGCAGCTACTTCGCCGGCTAGCGAGCCGGTGTGCTCCTGGTCCTCGGCGACGTAGCAGAACATGTCCGGTACCAGGGACTTGTCTACGCTTGAGTTGACTGTCACAACGGGTATGCCCGCATCCTTCAGCGCCTGAATTGACGGGCCGACCCCAATCGGATCATTTGGGTTCATAACGACCACGTCCACGCCCTTCGTGATCAGGGTCTGCACGTCGGCGTTTTGCCGCACCGTGTCACCGTTGGCGTCCAGCAATTCCAGGCGCGCCCCGATCTTGCCCGCCTCGGCCTGGCCGCCCTCAACGAGGGTCTTCCACCAGTCACTGCCGCTGATGCCGCGCTGGCTCCAACCGATGACCAGCCCCTCGCCGGAGGCCTTCTCACCTCCGCCGTCAGCGGCAGCACCGCCCTTGCAGCCAGCAAGCGCAAGCATCGCGACCGTCAGGACAGAAGCGCACTGAGCAGCCCTGCCAAGTTTCTTATTTCGACGAATACCAGTTGCAGTTCTCTTCATGAACAACACTCCCTTGTGTTCGTGACACCCCACCCTTGGGGTTACGTGAGCCACGTTACAGTCTGAGTTAGCGCACTATCAAGAGCTTCACGGAAATCTATTGAACTTTTTGAAACCACTGGAGTTTCGGCCAAAAATCGCCGAAAATAAGGGCAGCGGGGACGAGACCTCCGTTCAGAAGTGTTAGTAAGCCTGCTGATTTATCGCTAACTCGACTGCTATGGCAGGGATGCCCGCGAAGCGGCTCGCGGCAAACTAGGTAGGACAAATGTGCGCGGATCTTGACGAGAACCTTCCCCCGGAGCAACAGGGGCGATTGGAAAGTACAGACTGGATTCCCGCCCGTCGGCTCCGCGCGGACGGCCGGCCGAAAGGCGCGGTTGCCGGGCCTTCGAAGACAGCCATTAACCGTGTATCGATGGTGGACGTGGCGGTGTTGGCGGGGGTCTCGACCCAGACCGTGTCCCGGGTGGCGAACGGGAGCCGTGACGTGCGCGCTGCCACCAGGCGGCATGTCATTGCTGCGATGAATGAGCTGGGGTACCGGCCCAACAGTGCCGCACGGGCACTGAAGCGGGGCACTTTCCGGACCATCGGGGTGATCACGTTCCCGCTGTCTTCACAGGGGAACATGCGCACCCTGGAGGCTATTGCCCTTCACGCAGCCCGGCAAGACTTCGCTATCACGCTGATCCCGGTCACCGCCCCGACACAGGCCGGCATCCAGGGCGCGTTCTCGCGCCTGGGTGAACTTGCCGTTGACGCGGTGATCGCCATCATGGAGGTCCATCTGCTCGAGGCGGCCACGGTCACCTTGCCGCCGGGGGTAAAGATTGTCGTCGTCGATGCCGACGCCGGTGACCAGTACAGCGTGGTGGACATAGATCAGGCCGATGGCACCCGCAAGGCCGTCCAACACCTCCTGGACCTCGGCCACGAGACCGTCTGGCACGTCGCCGGCCCCAAGGAGTCCGTCACCAGCGAACGCCGCGCAGCCGCTTGGAGCACCACCCTCAGCGCCGCGGGCCGACCCGTCCCGCCCGTCATCCGCGGCGACTGGTCAGCGGACTCAGGCTACGCTGCCGGGCTGCGGCTCGCCGACGAAACCGGCTGCACAGCAGTGTTCGCCGCCAACGACCACATGGCCCTGGGCCTGCTTAGGGCCTTCCGCGAAAAAGGGAAAGCCGTCCCCGAAGACATCAGCGTGGTCGGCTTCGACGACGTCCCCGACGCCTCCTCCTACCCTCCCCCGCTTACCACCGTCCACCAGGACTTTGCCGCCGTCGGCAGGCAATGCGTCGACAACGTCCTCCGGCAGATCCACACCAACACCATCGAACCGCGCGTCACCCTCGACCCCGCCCGACTCGTGATCCGACAAAGCACCGCAGCTCCCCTGGCCGCCTCCCGCGCAACCATCCAGCAGCGCTGCTAAGGCGCCAGCGCTCCGAAACGGCCCCAATCAAGACAGTCCTCGGGCGCAGCATTTTTGCAGCACTTCACACGAACCCCCCCCTGTTGCCTCATTGCAATACCTCCGGGAAGGGTAATACGTTGCCTCATGTGAAATCCTCCGGATGCGTGGCTTCGTTGCCTCGTTGAAAAGCCTCCGGATGGTTCAGCCGTTCCAGGCGCGGTTGACGGGTTTGCTGGGTGCAGGTTTCTTGGCCAGGGCGAGTGTTTCAAGCTCGGCCGTCAGGGCCAGGATCTGGCGCGAGAGGGCGCCGGGTTTGATGCGTTTGAAGGCTGCGTTCATCTGGATGACCGGGCGTTTACGCATGCGCTCGTGCCTGACGGCACGCTGGTGGGGCGTGGCCGGCGCGTCGTGTTTCTTGATGACCTTCGCTCCGTGCCGGTGCTTTTCGATGAGCTTTTGCTGGGGCAGCAGGTAATTGGTGAAGACGCGGTCCAACTCCCAGATTTCGTTGAGCTTGTCCAACTCGGCGGGCGTGTCGTAACGCAGGTAACCGACCAGTTCCCGCACCCGTGCCCAGTTCTTCTGCTCCACGTGGGCGCCGTCATTCTTGTTCCCCGGCCGGGAACGGGTGAAGGTGATTTCGTGCGCGTGGCAGTAAGCCAGCAGGTGCTCGTTGATGAACTCTGAGCCGTTGTCCGAATCGATGCCGTTGATGGGGAACGGGAACACCGCGGTGACGTGCTCAAGGGCCTCAAAGACCCATTTGGCAGCCTTGTTCCGCACCGACCGGTTCACCGTCCACCCGGTGCAGACATCGGTCACCGTCAGGGTGAAGCAGAACTCGCCGAAGCTGTTGCCGCCCTCGTGACCGACCAGATCGATCTCCACAAACCCCGGGACCGCGTCGTCCCATTCGGCCCAGGTGCGGACCGGGATCTGGGATTTGAGCAGCGTGCCCGGCTTGGTGTGCGAGCGTCCCCGCGGGATCAGTCTGGCCCGCTCCTCGGCGAGTTTCCGGTCGATCGTGGCCGCACTCATCCGCATCAGCAGCTCCGCCTGCTCATCGGTGATGTCAAGCTCCCCGTCCCGGCGCAGCAACGGCACCAGCACCGGCAGCATCGGAGCCAGCAGCCTGCCGGCCGGGGCGCGCAGCACCGCCCAGCACCTGATCAGCGCCGGCAGCAGGTCCGGCCCGTAGACCGGCGTCCTGCCTGGCCGTGGCCTGACAATTTTCAGAACCAAGGCATCCCGCAGCGCCGCACGCGCATAGTCGCGGTGCCATCCGGTCAGATCGACCAGCTCGTCCAGGATCCGGGACTTCCCTGCACGGTCAGCGCTCTGATAGGCGAGGGCCTTCTTCTTCGTCACAGCTTGCCGCTGGGCCATCGTTACCTCCATGAAAACGGGCATAGCCCGCAACCGCCGCCAACACCCTCAACCACGCCGCTACGCGGAGGTATTCAAATGAGGCAACGAATCCGGCTACGCGGAGGTTTTCAATGAGTCAACGCGCCCCCTCGACATCCTTACTAAGTGTGCTTAGCATTAGGGTTCGTTCAGTATCTATTTCGCGAAGGGGCTGGCCAACCCGCTTTCCAAGGCAGCCAGCTACCTCAAATCCTCGGGTCGTCAGTCGCCCATTCGGGTGGACTCAGAGGTCCTATACATATCCCACTCCCTCGCGGCTTGCACACGTACCTAGGTGACTTGTGCCTTGGACGACAGATGTGTGCAGTCGCTGGATGGACACAGGAAAAGAGCGAACAATGAAGGCAGTAGTTTACAAGGGACCCAACGACGTCAGTGTCGAGGAGATCCCCGACGCCAAAATCGAGCACCCCGCCGACGTACTGGTGCGCATCACCTCAGCAAACATCTGCGGCTCGGACCTGCACATGTACGAGGGCCGCACGAGCTTTGAACCCGGTCGCTCCTTCGGGCACGAGAACCTTGGTGAGGTGGTGGAGACCGGCCCCGCGGTGAGCAAGGTGAAAGTGGGTGACCGTGTGGTGCTGCCGTTCAACATCGCCTGCGGATTCTGCAAGAACTGCGACCGTGGCTTCACCAACTACTGCCTGACCATGCAGCCCGAACCCCAGCTCGCCGGCGCGGCCTACGGATTCGCGGACATGGGCCCGTACCAGGGCGGACAAGCCGAATACCTGCGCGTGCCGTACGGAGACTTCAACTGCCTGCGCCTGGGCGAGGACTCCGTAGAAAAAGAACTCGACTACGTCATGGTCGCCGACATCTTCCCCACCGGCTGGCACGCCACGGAACTGGCCGGCGTGTACCCGGGGGACTCCGTGGTCATCTACGGTGCAGGACCGGTCGGACTCATGGCCGCCTACTCAGCCATCATCAAAGGCGCCGGAAAAGTCATGGTGGTGGACCGCCAGACTGACCGCCTGAAGCTGGCGGAACAGATCGGTGCCATCCCTGTGAATGATTCGGAAGTGGATCCGGTGGAGTTCGTCAAGGACCAGACCATGGGCTTCGGTGCGGACCGGGGCTGCGAATGCGTGGGCTACCAGGCGCACGATCCCGGCGGAACCGAACATCCCAACATGACCCTGAACCGGCTCGTGGACTCCGTGCGGTTCGTCGGCGGCCTCGGCGTGGTGGGCGTGTTCCTGCCCCAGGACCCTGGCGGCCCCGACAAACTTGAGCAGCAGGGCCAGGTGGCCTTCGACTACGGAAACTACTGGTTCAAGGGACAGACGATGGGCTCGGGCCAATGCCCGGTCAAAAAGTACAACCGCGCCCTGCGCGACCTCATCGCCGGCGGAAAGGCCAGCCCCTCCTTCATCGTCAGCCACGAACTGCCACTCGACCAGGCTCCCGAGGGCTACCGGAACTTCGACAGCCGCGAAGACGGCTGGACAAAAGTCGTCCTCCACCCGGCCGGAGCCTGAGAAAGGTCAAATGTCGATGTCGAAACGAGCGATTTCCAGGACGTGGTACTGATGCGGGCAATGGTTTACCGTGGACCGTACAAAGTGCGCGTCGAAGAAAAAGACATTCCCAAGATCGAGCACCCGAACGATGCCATTGTGCGGGTCAGCAGGGGCGCGATCTGCGGGTCCGACCTGCACCTCTACCACGGCATGATGCCGGACACCCGGGTGGGGATGACGTTCGGGCACGAGTTCGTGGGCACCGTGCATCAGGTGGGCTCCTCCGTGCAGAACCTGGCGGCCGGCGACCGCGTCATGGTGCCGTTCAACGTCTACTGCGGCTCCTGCTACTTCTGCGCCCGCGGCCTGTACTCCAACTGCCACAACGTCAACCCGAACGCGACGGCGGTCGGCGGCATTTACGGCTACTCCCACACCTGTGGGGGTTACGACGGCGGCCAGGCGGAATTCGTGCGTGTCCCCTTTGCGGACGTGGGGCCTTCGAAGATTCCGGAGTGGATGGACGAAGAGGACGCGGTCCTGCTGACCGACGCCTGTCCCACGGGCTATTTCGGTGCCCAGCTCGGCGACATCGCCGAAGGCGACACCGTGGTGGTGTTCGGCGCCGGCCCGGTGGGCCTGTTCGCCGCCAAGTCCTCCTGGCTGATGGGCGCCGGGCGGGTGATCGTGATCGACCATCTGGAGTACCGGCTGGAGAAGGCCCGGTCCTTCGCGCACGCCGAGACGTACAACTTCGCCGAGCACGACGACATCGTGGTGCACCTGAAGAAGGAAACCGACTACCTGGGCGCCGACGTCGTGATCGACGCCGTAGGGGCCGAAGCGGACGGCAACTTCCTCCAGCACGTGACAAGCAGCAAGTTCAAGCTGCAGGGCGGCTCCCCCATCGCCCTCAACTGGGCGATCGATTCCGTCCGCAAGGGCGGCACCGTGTCCGTGGTGGGCGCCTACGGGCCGATATTCAGCGCGGTGAAGTTCGGCGACGCGATGAACAAGGGCCTGACATTGCGGATGAACCAGTGCCCGGTCAAACGCCAGTGGCCGCGCCTCTTCGAGCACGTCCGCAACGGCTACCTGAAACCCAGCGACATTGTGACCCACCGTATTCCGCTGGAACACATCGCAGAGGGCTACCACATCTTCTCCGCCAAGCTGGACAACATCATCAAGCCGCTCGTTGTCGCCGGCCAGTCCTGAAGGGAAAGCGCACCATGACTGACACAGCCACACCATATATCGCCGGCAAACGCACCCCGCAGCAGTCCGCGGAAGACCTGCGGGCCCGGATCCCGGGATGGGGCGCTGACCTCGACCCGGCCGACCGGCCCTCCTACCCCCGTGAACAACCCGGGATCGAGACGGGCGCGCACTGGGACTTCCCGGAGCGCCAACCGGAGAAGTGGCCCCGGGAACGGTCCGTGGAGCACGCCATGCTGCCACCCGTTTTCGGGACCTCGACACCTCCCGCCGGGGTGTCGGGGGCCATCCGGAAATACGCCTACAAGTACAGCGAGGGACGGGCCGCGCACTGGCTGCTGCTCATCGCCGCCGACCGCGTGGACGCCTGGGAACACCACCTGAAGTCCCTTGCGACCCTGCGCCCCGACAACCCCGTCACCGAAACCGGCGTGCTCAGCGAGTTCTCGGCCCACGGTGTCCGCTCACGGTTCGGCCAAAAACGCGCCGACCTCAGCCACCAGTGGATGGACCCGATCATCGTCGGTGCCCCTTGGGTACTGGCGGCCGGAGGAGTCGTAGCCGCTTTCAGGGCCCTGCGAAAGCACCGCAGAGTCTGACACCCCTCTGTGACGGCGGACGACATGTTTCCCAAGGCCGATCTCTCTCAGGAAGTCAACCCAACGACGGCCCATCAGGCCTTGTAACGATCGCGCCTTGGGGAACGAACCTTGCCCGGCTGCGATGCCCCGGGGCCAGGGCTGACGCACAACACCCCCTCGAGGAGCACCAATGAACGGTCGGATCCTGTCAGCCCGCCGTGCTCTCGTATGCGTCGCGGTCGGGACGGTGGCCGGCATCATCGCAGCGGTGGCCGTATCACCTGCCCTGGCGCCCCTGGTTGCGTGGTGCACCGCTGGCGTCATCGCTCTGGTATGGGTATGGCGGATATGCTGGCGGCAGGACCCGGCGGGGACTGAACGCCTCGCGCGCGAGGAGTCCGCCTCCCGTGTGACCGACAATGCGATTGTCACCGCCTGTATCGCGAGCATCGCCGCCGTGGTGGTCGCATTGATCCAGTCGAGCAGCCAGAAGGGAGATCCAACCTCGGTGGCGTTGGTCATCTTGGGCGTCCTCGGCACGATTGTTGCCTGGGCGCTCGTCAACACGGTCTATGCATTAAAGTACGCCCGCATGCACTTCCTCGATAACCCTAACGACGGGCTCAACGTCAAGCATGAGACGCAACCTACCTACAGCGACTTCGCCTACTTCGCCTTCACAGTCGGGATGTCCTACGCTGCGCCTGAGGTCGAGCCGAGCAACAGTGAGATCCGGCGCAAGGCTCTTCTGCACGCTCTCCTGTCGTATTTCTTCGGCACAGTCCTGATCGCGGTCTCGATCAACCTGGTCACGAACCTCGGCCAAGGATGATGGGAGAGATCCGGCCAACACCTCCTCGAGTCTTGGGTCCCACCCGGCGCCGGCGGGCCAGGCCGAGTGCGTCATTGTTTAGGTTGCGGCTGTCAGCGCTGAGCTAGCCTTCCTGGTGCGCGACACGCTTGATGAAGTAGGACGCGACGATTGAGACAGTTGCGCAGCTGGCTACATACACCGCGATCGGCCACCACTGTTGCCCACTGACTTGGAAGAGCCAAGCCGCGACGATTGGGGCTGTGCCGCCGAAGACGGCTGCACCGAGCTGGTAACCGAGGGACGCGCCGGTGTAGCGCACCTCGGGGGCGAAGTTCTCGGCGATCAACGTGCCGAGAATCGCATTAACGCTGCCCCACAGCAGGCCGAAACCGACGACGGTGGCGGCGAACAGTGCCCACGTCGCGCCTGTGTTGATCACCAGGTAGTAGGGCACTACAAGGACAATCGTCGCGGCGGCCGACCACCGGTAGAGCACGGCCCGTGAAACACTGTCGGAAATGCGGCCAAAAATGGGCATCCAAATCGTCGCAACGAACGCGGCAGCAGCAACGGCGAGGAGGACGGTGTTCTCCCGGGCTCCCAAGACACCCGTAGCGTAGGCAATGACGTACGTGCCGAAGATGTAGAACGGGCCCGTCTCTGCCGCCTTCGCGCCGATAGAGACCAGCACGGCCCCCCAGTGCTTTGTGACAACCTCTTTGATAGGCAGTCGCAGCCGGGCGCCCGACTCGCGCACCCGCTTGAACTCGGGAGTCTCGTCGAGGCCGTTGCGGATCCAGAGGCCGACCAGGACAAGCACAACGCTCGCCACGAACGGCACTCGCCATCCCCAAGTCAGGAACTGCCCATCCGGGAGCAGGGTCAGCAGAGCGACAACGCCGGCAGCCAGCAGCATTCCCAGGCTAATACCCATCTGCGGCACCGCACCGTACAGGCCGCGGCGGTTCTTTGGTGCGTACTCGTAAGCGAGCAGGAGCGCGCCGCCCCATTCACCGCCGATGCCGAGGCCCTGAAGGATGCGGAACAGAATGAGCAGGATCGGCGCAGCCATGCCAATGGTGTTGTAATCAGGCAGCAGGCCGATGGCCACCGTGCCACCACCCATGAGCATGAGGGTGATGAAGAGAGTCTTCTTCCGACCGATACGGTCACCGATATGCGAGAAGATAACGCCGCCCAGCGGGCGGAAGAAGAATGTGAGCGAGAACGAGATGTAAGCCAGCAGTGTCGACACGAACGCGTTGTCGCTCGGGAAGAAGAGCTTGTTGAAAACCAGGGCAGCAACAGTGCCATAAACAAGGAAGTCGAACCACTCAATGACGCTGCCGCTGAGGCTGCCGATCAGCACGCGATAGTTCAGTTTCTCGCCGGTCGTTGTCTTTTCGGGGGCTGTGGTACTCAAGTCTCTCCTTCGAGAACGCCAAAATTATGCGGCCCGACCATGTGGTCCGACCACAAAGAAGTGTAGGGGTGTGACACGGGGCACGTCAAAGGTGGATGCGGACGGACGCAGGCGTGGCGGGTACGCCGTTTAGTTTGCCGTCTCCAGGTAGTATCCGCGGATGTGTTGGCGCAGAAGCTCTGCCGCCAATGTGCGGTCGCCAGCGCGAAGGGAGTTGCAGATCGCAAGGTGTTCAAGACGCAGTCTGCTGGCGGTTTTCTCCCAGTCAGGGAGAGCCTGGGCGCGGGCCAGGGTATGGTCGGCAATAGAAGTGCGCATGGCATCCATAAGCGTGCTGATCAGCGGATTACCTGCGGCCCGTGAAACCAGCACGTGGAACTCGGCATCGAGCCGGAGGAAATCGGCAATGGCGATCCCCGGGTCATTCATGAGCTCCAGGAGCCGCTCGGCGGAGTCCCAATCTGCCCCTGCGGGATCCGAGTGTTCGGCGGCCCATGTTTCCAGCAGCAAACGGACTTCATATACGTGCGAGTGTTCGACGTGGCTCGTTGCCAACTGCAAGTTGAGGGCCAGTGCCAACGCCTGCTCCGGCGCAGCCGTTATCACGGTCCCTGATCGCGGTCCGGAGCCAGTGGTGGCCTTGATTGCGCCAAGTGCCTCAAGCACGCGCAATGCCTCGCGCAGAGAACTGCGGGACACCTTGAGGGTTTCAGCGAGCGTCCGTTCACTGGGAAGATGATCACCTATGTGCAAGCGGCCGCTTGAAAGTTCGCCGGTCACCCAATTCATAACTGTCTCGTGCGCTTTCATCGTCATCGATTATTGCAGGACAGCACGAGCACCCGCTCCCTACCGTCGAAGTACACCCGAACCTGACACACATATGCCCCCGTCTAGAAACCCACCGTGGGTGTGGCCCGAAAGGCGTTAACAGCCCTGTCTGCGATAACTTGGGCGTCTGTTCCGGAATCAAGGATCGTATTCCTCGCCGATCCGGGATCGACCACGACGGCCGCAACGGCGAGGCTGTCGGAGGACCCGGTCGTCAACAGGGCGTCCACCTGGGACTCGAAGCAGGAGTCACTTGTCTTGGAGGCAACGTCCTTCGCCACCACATGGTTGTTGGAGACGAAGTTGCCAACCCCGCCCATCAGCCGGATGATGACAGGCATCCCACCCGTGGGCCGGATGCTCTGTGAGTCGATGATCTGGGAGAAGTGGTTGCCGATGACAGAGTTGTTGCTGCCGGTGACACAGAGAAGCCCGGTGAGGTCGTCCAATCCGTTGTCGACTCCCAGGAAGGGCGTCCAGGGCTCATGGTCACGCAGGAAGTGGTTCGTGGCCACGAGGTTTTCCGAACTGTTCGCCGCGAGAATCACCATCCCGGGGTAGAACGAATGCAGACGGTTGTTTGTGACGCTTGAACGCGTGACGCCGTTGAGATGGACGCTGCTCGCACCACGGGGGAAGACATTGTTCGCGGTGATCAGGAGCCCGCCATGGTTCTCGGCGTAGATCGAGTGCCCCTTGGGGCCCGCCCCGACCAAATTATCGGTGATCTTTGAGGCCTGTCCCCACCCGCGCAGTTCGATGCAGCTTCCACATTCAGCGATGAAGTTGTGATGGATGGATAGCGCGTCCGCTTTGTGGATGGTGAGCGCGTTCTCCAAGTAGACGAACCCCATATCGGTGACCCGGAACGAGTCATTGGCGCTGGCTACATATATGCCGGTTTTGCCGTTGACGTAGGTGTTCTCGGGAGGCATCGCGGAACCGTCCGGGATGAAATGCAGGCCGTCAATACAGAAGTTGGAGAACTCGACCGAGCTGATCCGCGGGCTCCCGCTTCTCTCAACAAGGAAGGCAGCTCCCTTGGATTCCTCCCCCTCACCGGCGGAGGGAAGGTCGACGATGATGCGGCTCCCCCCGGGCCAGAGCTCATGCAGGTCGGGCCATTCGTCTCCAGGAACGTTGAACCGGATGCTCGACGACGTGAACCCGTGTCCCGAGCCTTCGATCCGAAGGAAGCTGACGTCGATCACCACCTGCGTGCGAAGGTGGTAGTCCCCCGGCGGAAGGTAGATAACAGCACCGGGCTTTCCTCCGTTGTTCACGTCGGCGGCGTACTGCCGTTCCTTGATGTCGGCGATGATGCTGTTGATGACTTCACCGACGTCCTTGGCCGGGTTGCCGACGGACCAGGCCGTCACGTCGTAGTAGTTGTTGCTTGGCATAGCTTCTTCCCTTGATGTTGTTGTTCCTCAGCCGTTATTTCAGCGCCCCGGCGAGGTCAATGTCGGTGTGCTGAACTGTTGGCATTTGGGGACCCTTTCCTGTTTATCCGTTCGTTGGCGCTAGCCGAGCGCCGTGACAGTCAGCGTCCGGATGGTGGCCGGCCCGCCCTCAATCGTCAGCCGGTTCTCCGCATGCCCCTGGGCGGGAAAAACAAGGTCGGTCAAAACCACCTTGCCGTCCTGTGCGAACACCTCCACGGAGCAATGGTCCACGACGATGTGCAGCTTGAGTGCGCCGTCCTCAAGGACCAGCGGGGCCGACTCCACGGAGGGAAACTTCCCGTGAAAGCCGGTGTCGCCTGACCGCCTGCGGTCCAGGAGAAGTTCGGCCGTGGCGGCGTTGTAGCTCAGCACGGTCCCCGCACTGCCGTCACCAATTCCTAACAGGTGGAAGGTCACTTGTTCGGCGTCTCCGGGCAGAATCTCCGTCTCAATGACCTGGGCGCTGCCGGGTACCGCATCCGGCAACCGAAACACTGAATCATGCAGCTCAAAGGTGCCTGCGTCCATGACATTCTGGGTCGCCGCCGGCTCTTCACCTGCGCAGAGGCCGGCCAGGACCGGCTGCTGGATCAGATGTGCGGAACCATTGACTGCTGTGAGGCACACTTCGCGGGCGAGGGTCATCGAGGACCGCCAGGGGGCGGTGGGCAGCTCGTTGGCGTAGTCCCAGTTGTTCATCCAGCCGATGATGATGCGCCGGTCATCCGGGGCGTTGCTAAAGGATACGGAGGCGTAGCAGTCGCGTCCCCAGTCCAGCCACAGGCATTGCTGCAAGGCTGCAGAGCCCGCCTTGGGGTCGGGCAGGGAGGCCAGCCCTTCGGGCGCCACGACGGAGCCGGGATCGGGGGTGAAGCTGACGCCGTTGAAGTGCCCGATGAAGTACTGGCCACCGGAGCCTCCTGCCACGGCGCCTGGGTTCACGTTGACGATCAGTACCCATTTGATGTTCTCCGGGTCCCCGTCCACTGCCAGGGGAAAGAGATCAGGGCATTCCCATTCTCCGGCGTCGGCGTTGGCCGGGCCGAAGTCGCTCAGGAAGTGCCAGGTTTTGAGGTCTTCGGAACGGTAGAGGACCACCTTTTGGTGCTGGGCTTCGACGGCGGCCATGACCCAGCAGGCGCCTTGGTCCCCCTGGTAGCGGAAGACTTTGGGATCACGGAAGTTTGCGGAGTTTCTGGTGAGGACCGGGTTTCCTTCGTATTTTCGCCACGTCATTCCTGCGTCCGTGCTGTAGGCCAGAGACTGGGCCTGTGTGCCGCTGTGTTCGGACCCGGCTTTGTAGGCACTGGTGTAAATGGCTACGAGGGCGGGTGAGTCCGGCGTGCCGAGACCGGACGTGTTGCCGTGGTCAACGACCACGCTGCCTGAGAAGATGTCCTCTGTCTCGTCGCAGGCGATAGCAACGGGGTGTTCCGACCAGTGCAGTAGATCACGGGAGGTGGCGTGGCCCCAGGACATGTTGCCCCAGGTGTTGCCGTGCGGGTTGTTCTGGAAGAAGAGATGGTACATGCCGTCGTAGAAAACCAGGCCGTTGGGATCGTTCAGCCAGGTATCCCCTGCCGTGAAGTGGATGGCAGGCCGGAACCTGGAGGTTTCTGCCGGGGCTGTTTCCGGGCGTGCGTTATCAAGGCAACTGGACATATGTGGCGTTCCCCTTGGGAAGTGGAAGGGTCTGGTTGCCTATTTCCGCGGAGCCGCGATGGAATCGCGTCTCACGAGGGGGCAACCCAGGATGGTCGGGTGAAGTGCCATGAGGGTAAGGTCGGTCTTCCCCTCGACGGCGTCAATCAGGTGCTCGGTGGCCCAGGCACCCATCTCGTAGTGGGGCAGGGCCACCGTGGTGAGGCCCGGGTGAAGGTTGGCGGCGATCAGCTCCTGGTCATCGAAGCCAACAATTGAAAGGTCAGCAGGAATGTTCAGTCCCAGCTCAGCAGCTGCGCGATAGGCTCCCATCGCCATCCGGTCGTTGTAGCAGAACAGTGCCGTAGGCATATCGGCCCGGTCCTCGCGTGCCAGGATCCGGCGGGCCGCCTCATAGCCGCCTTGCACCTCAGACACCTCGGACTCGACAGGTGCCGCATCGCCGTCGAGCCCTGCTTCAGCCAGCGTGGCCCGGAAGGCCTGGAGCCGCTGACTGGTTGCGGGGACGTCGTCGGTGTTGTTGATGAAGCCCACCCGGGTGTGGCCCGCTTCGAGGAGCGCGCCCACGGCGGCGCGTGCACCACCTTCCTCGTCCGGGATCACGGCTGTGATGTTTCCACCTGTGGCCACCGAGTCGACCAGCACGGAGGGCACGCTGCCGAGGTTGGCCGGCAGCTCCACGTCGCGGTGGTACATGGTGGCGTAGAGGATTCCGTCCACCCGGCGTTCCAGGAGGGCCTCGACGTCGGCCTGCCGGGATTCGAGGCTGGCTGAACCTGAGGTGTTGATGATCATGAGGTTGTACCCGCGGGCCTTGGCGGCCTCGTCAGCGCCGAGGATGATCCGTCCGGCGTGGGGCGTGGTGGCGATGTCCTCGCTCACCAGCCCCAGCATGCCGGTCCTCTGGGTGCGAAGGGCCTGGGCAAGGCGGTTGGGACCATAGCCCAGTTGCTCGGCAACGGCCCTGACCTTGTCCCTGGTTTCGGGCCTGACCCGGGCGTAGGAAACCTCGTTGAGGACATGGGAGACAGTCGTCACGGAGACGCCGGCGGCGACGGCCACGTCCTTGATGCCGATGTTCCTGCTGCTCATCTCTCTCCCACGTCCTTATGGTTGGCGATGCCCCTGGGGGCTATCAGTAGGCTACTCGTACTGCTGGTCTAGCCCTTGACGGCGCTAGCCCTTGACTGCCCCCAGCGTCATGCCGGCGACGATCTTGCGCTGCAGCAAAAGGGTCAGGAGGATGACCGGGATGGAGTAGACGGCGGCCAGCGCCGTCATGGATCCCCAGTCCAGGCCGAACTGGGTCTGGAAGTTCGCGATCACGACTGGGGTTGTCTGGGAGCGGATTGCTGTCATCAGGAGCGCAAAGAGGAACTCGTTCCAGGAGGCCAGGAAGGCGAAGATCGCGGTGACGGCGATGCCGCCGGAGACCACCGGGATCACCACTCGCCACAGGGCGCCGAGCCTGCTGCAGCCATCCACAGTCGCAGCTTCCTCCAGGTCTTTGGGGACCGCCTCGAAGAAGCTGGACATCAGCCAGATCGAGAGCGGCAGGGAGATGGTGGTGTGGGCAATGGACAGAGCAATGGGAGTATCTGAAAGGCCAACGGCTGCCATCATCGAAGCCAGCGGAATACCGATCGCCACCGGGGGCACCATGCGGGTAACCAGGGCGGCCATGATGAAGATCCTGCCGCTTATTGTTTGGTACCGGGTGATGCCGTAGGCAGCCGGTACCGCCAACACGAGCGAAAGCACGGTGCTGATGATGGCCGTCTGGATGCTGTTGATGAAGGAAGCGAGGACTCCGTTGCGGCCCAGCGCGTTGGTGTAGTTCTCCAGCGTCCATTCCCGGGGGAGGATGGTGGGTGGCACCGCGATGGTGTCAATCGGCGTCTTGAAGGAAGTGAAGATCAGGTAGAGGAACGGGAATCCATAGAGCACCAGCGCTGCTGCGAGCAGGATCCACAGCAGGGTCCGGGTGCTGCGGCGGCCGGCTTCCAGGCCCTCGCGGTTGGTGCCTCGGCGCCTGCGGGACCCGGGTGTGGTGACAGCTACGGAAGGTTCCGCGGGCACGTCGACCGGTATCCCGGCGTCGTGCCTGATTCTCTCGGCGACGCGCATCAGTTGTCCTTTCCTGGCCGCCAGATGGTGGCCACCGCGACGAATGCGACGGCGAGCATCGCCAGCAGGTAGATAGTGCCCATGGCGCTTGCCAGCCCCGGATCGCCGAATCAAATCATGGTCCGGTAGATCAGCAGGCTCATGGTTTCCGAAGCGGACTGGGGGCCGCCGTTAGTCTGAATGAGGATGGTGTCGAAGGCCCTGGCGGCGTCGATTCCGCGGACCACCAGGGCGACGGCGATGACGGGCCGCAGCAAGGGCAGGATAATGCGGAACAGCAGCGCCGGTGCGCGTGCACCGTCAAGGCGTGCTGCTTCGATCAGATCCCCCGGAATGTTCTGCAGTCCTGCGAAGAGGACCAGGCACATGAATGAGGTGGTGAGCCAGATGTCCGGGATGGCCACCGAGTAGAGCACAATGCCCGGGTCCGACAGCCAGCCGATCTGGTTGGGGTTGGACAGAATGCCGGCCTGGTGCAGGAGGGTCCCGATGAGGCCGAAGTTATCGATCATGAGGAACTTCCACAGCAGACCTGCCACGATCGGGGCGATCATCAACGGATACATAAAGACGGTCCGCCAGATTTGGGAACTGCGGCCCAGCGTGGTGAACAGCAGGGCCATGCCCAGGCCGAGGGCGAATTCGAGGGTGACCACCACCATGGTGTAGGCCAGTGTCCGCCACCCGGCACCAGTGAACGCTTCGGAGGCGAAGACCCGAAAATAGTTATCCAGGCCCACGAAGTCCCGGGGCCCGCCGGCGATCGGCGAGATCTTGAAGAAGCTGTCCGCCACCAGGCGGAACAGCGGGAAGGCGACAAAGACTGCCAGGAACAGCGCCGCTGGTGTCATCAGGAACAATGCGGAGCGGCGATCGGAGATGCGCACGGTTTTCTCTTCCGCTGGTTGGGGCCGCGGCCGGCACCGGACTTGCTGTGCCTCTTCGGCAGGCGCCGGCCGCGGGGGTCTTACTTAAGGAGATCCTCGATCTGCTTCTTGGCGTCGGCAAGGAGGGCGGCGGTGTCACCGCCGGCCACAGCCTTCTGCAGCATGGGAACCAGCACGGTGTCCACGATCTGCTGCCACTTCTCGGTGGCGGGGCGGGTGGCCGTGGCCTTGCCGTTAAGGGTTTCGATCAGCGGCTTGAAGCTCTCGTAGCCTGCCTTGTCCTGGTACTTCTCGAAGGCGGAGATGCGGGAGGCCAGGCCCAGGCTGGATTCGAGGCCCTTGTCGTTGTAGTCGTAGGCGCACTTCACGAATTTCTTGGCCGCTTCGGTGTTCTTGGTGGCCTTGGGGACGGTGAGGTACCACGGTCCGGGGACGGCGCCGACACCGGCTGACCCGGCGATCATCGGAGCCGCACCGACCTTGCCGGCCACCAGTGAATCCTTGGGGATCTGCCGGTAGGCGTGGGCCCAGAACCGGGTCATCGCCGTCTTCCCCTGGTTGAACAGGTTTTGTGCAGCGGCCCAGTCCACCTGCGCCGCGCCGGAGGGAGCGGACTTGGCAAGGCCGACATAGAAGTCCAGTGCTTCCTTGTGGGCGGCATTGTCGATAACCACCTTGTTGTTCCCGTCCACGACCATGGGTGAGCCGGCCTGCAGGACATGGGCGAGCCATTCCGTTTCCACACCGCCCTTGACGTCCGTACCGTACATGCCGTCCTTGGTGAAGAAATCTGAGATCTCCTGGTACTGCTTCCAGGTGGTGGGGGCGGCCAGGTCGTAGCCGTACTTGGTCTTGAAGTCCGCCTTGTTCTTGGCGTCCTCAAACAGGTCCTTGCGGTACAGGATGATCTCGGCGTTCGTCCAGGCAGGCATGCCGATGAAGTGCCCGTCCACGCTTGCTTCCTTGACCAGGGCCGGGAAGATGTCCTTCTTCGCGTCGTCGGTGAAGAGCTCGTCAATCGGCTGAACGGCGTTCTTGAAGCTGGGCAGCCAAACGGAGTCCAGTGCGGCGACGTCGAAGGAGACATTGCCGGAGGAGAACTCACTGGAAAGCCTGTTGAACATGCCGTCGTAAGGCAGCTCGACGAAGTTGGCGTTAACGCCTGTTTCTTTCTTGCACTGTTCGGCAACGCCTGTAAGTTCGGCATGGCCGCCCGCCTCGACGAGTACGTTGACCGTGCTGGCACCGGCACTACCCGGCGTTGCTGCCGGGCCCCCTGCGCCGCAGGCAGTTGCTGCCAGAAGCACCGCGGTGGACAGACCGCCGATGGCGGTGATCCGGGAAATCGTGGTTCGAGAGGACATCGCTGTCGACTCCCTTTCTTTTGACGGAATCTACGTTGGTAAGGATGGGAAAAGTAAGACCGAAAAGTGAAAAATCGTTTTGCCAAATCGACTTGGCACTCAGGTTAGGCGCGGACGCAGAAAGGTGTCAAGCGTCACACCCAGTTTTTCGAAACCCTTGACTGCTGCCGGAGAGCGGCCATCAGAGACGTCCCGCCCTCTGGCGTAAGGGTTGCGTGAGACTTTGCCTGTCTCGCTGAATGAGACCATAATGCTCTACGTGAATTCCACTGATTCGAAGCCGGCTGCCAGCATGATTGAGCGGGTTTCACTGATCCTTGACGTATTCAGTCCTGAAGAGCCGGTCCTGACGGGAGGGGAGATCGCTCGCAGGGCCGGACTTTCCCGGGCGACGGCGGCGCGGATACTCTCGGAACTCGCCAAGCACGACTTTGTCGACCGGGTTCAGTCCGGATACCAGATCGGTATCCGGTGTTTTGAGTTGGGGCAGATGGCGCAACAGCCAAAGGATCTTCGGCGCCTGGCTCTGGCAACGATGTTCGACCTCCGGCGGGCTACGGGCTTGACTGTTCAGCTGGGCGTTCTCGAAGGTAATGACGTCGTCTATATCGAGATTTTGCGCGGCCAGTATCGGGACCTAACAATCCCATCCAGGGTTGGTGGACGTGTACCGTGCTATGCCACTGCTGGTGGGAAGGCCCTGCTTGCACACGCCCCTGACCAGCTGGTCGAGGATCTCCTGAACGGCCAGCTGGAGAAGATCGGACCCAACACTGTTACCGATCCCCAGGAGCTTCGCGCCGAACTGGACCTGGCCCGACGTGAGGGTATTGCCTATGAGCGGGAGGAATCCCATGCTGGCCTGGCATGCGCGGCGAGCCCCATTCTCCGGGGCGATGGTACCGCTGTGGCCGCTATTTCCATCACCGCTCCGGTGGGCGTGGTGGAGATGAGACTGGTTGGTCCCGCTGTCCATGCAGCGACACTGGGGCTGAACCGCCAGATGGCGGCAGCCCCGCATTGGGCCAAGCTATAGGTGTCTCATTGAGTGAGAGGAAGATTTTGACGACGGCGGCCCGCGCCTGATGCTTATGCCAGTCCCCGTGATCTGAAGCACGGGGATGTGAAAGCTAAGCAACAAGGAGTGACCGGTGAAGGCCGCAATCATGAACCAAGCAGGCGCACCGCTTGCCGTCGTCGATCTGGATCTACAGCCCCCTGGTCCGGGCGAAGTCCGCGTGCGGGTTGACGCGGCAGGCATCTGCCACAGTGACTACCACTACATGGTCCAGGACCTGCCATGCCGGACGCCTATCGTGCTGGGCCACGAGGGCGCGGGCATCGTGCAGGAAGTCGGAGTCGGGGTCACCCATGTCAGGCCGGGCGATAAGGTCATACTGACCTGGCGGCCAAGCTGCGGCAGGTGCGAGTACTGCACGAGCGGGTCGCCTGCGCTCTGCCGCCTCGGCGCGGTGCACGCTACCCATAACGAACTGCTGCGCGGCGGAACACGGCTGTCACAGGACGGACAAGCCGTCCATCACCTGATGGGGGTGTCCTGCTACGCCGAGGAATGCGTCGTCTCCGGCGAATCGGTGATCAAGATCCCCCAGGAGGTTCCCCCCGCTGTAGCAGCCATCATGGGCTGTGCCGTGATCACAGGGATGGGAGTTGTGCTGAACGGAATGGGGGCTCCGGCCGGGGAGTCGATCCTTGTCGTTGGAGCCGGCGGAGTGGGGCTTTCGGCGGTCATAGGCGCAGCAGCAGTCGGGGCCTACCCGGTGATCGTTGCCGACATTGACGACGAAAAGCTCGCAAAGGCGCGGGAGCTTGGAGCAACCCACACGATCAACACGCGCGAACACGACCTGGCCGCCACTGTGCACGAGATCACTGGCGGAGGAGCCCACTGGGCTGTCGAGGCAATCGGCCGGCCCCAGACCATTCGCGAGGCAGTCATGGCGCTTCGCCCCCGCGGCACGGCTTTCGTGGTGGGACTGTCCAACGCCGAGGCCGAGATCAACGTGCCCTTGAACCAGGTTGTCCAGCAGGAGAAATCGGTGAGGGGGAGTCTGTACGGCTCCTCCAATCTGTCAGTGCAGATCCCTCAGATCCTGGACATGTATCTGGCCGGCCGTTTGCAGCTTGATGCCCTTGTCGGTGAGAAGTTCAGCCTGGTCCAGATCAACCAAGCATTCGACTCGCTGGCCAAGGGAAACATCGGTCGTTCGGTGATCCTGATGGGCAGCAACTAATCCATACCTTCAACGTCGAAGGTCTTCCCTTAGGAGAGAAACATGTCATCAACTGTCGCAGCGCCACAGATCGTGGTCTCCGACGAGGACCGGAAACGCGCCCTGTGGGGCAGCGCAGTCGGTAGCACAATCGAGTGGTACGACTACTTCCTTTACGGCACCATGTCCGGGCTGGTATTCGGTCCGTTGTTCTTCCCGTCCAACGATCCGACCGTCAGCCAGCTCTTGGCCTTGGCGTCCTTCGCCCTGGCCTTCTTGATCCGTCCGATCGGCGGCATTCTTTTCAGCCATGTCGGAGACCGGATCGGCCGGAAGAAAACACTGGTCGTCACGCTGACCCTGATGGGCGTCTCTACTGTCGCCATGGGTTTGATGCCGACCTATTCGGCTATCGGCGTCGCGGCGCCCATCATTCTGACTGTGCTCCGCCTGCTTCAGGGCCTTGCCCTGGGCGGCGAATGGGGAGGGGGCCTGCTTCTGGCCGTCGAGTACTCCCCCAAGAACCGGCGCGGATTCTTCGGTGCAGTCCCGCAGACCGGTGCTATGCTCGGGCTTGCACTCGGCAACATGATCACTTTGGCCGCGGGCGCGGTCTTCTCTGATGAAGCTTTCTTGGCCTACGGGTGGCGGATACCGTTCCTTCTGTCGGTTGTCCTGTTGGCTGTCGGCCTGTGGATCCGTCACAAGGTCGACGAGACACCGTCATTCCGGATGGTGAAAGCCGCGGGAGCGACGAAACAGGTTCCCCTCGTCGACACCCTGAAGCACCACTGGCGTGAAGTCCTTATCGCAACCGGCGCCAAGATCGTTGAGACCTCGACGTTCTTCATGTTCGCGACGTTCACCGTCTCCTACGCCATGACCCTGGGCTACGACCGCGAAGCCGTACTCGCCGTGCTGCTGGTCTGCGCCGTGATCGGCGTCTACTCGATGGTCAAGTTTGGTGCGCTCTCGGACCGAATCGGCCGGAAAAAGGTTTTCCTCTGGGGCACCGTGGCCCTGATGGTGTTTATCCTCCCGTACCTCTGGATGCTCAACCAGAAGTCCCTGCCGTTCCTTGCCGTTGCGCTTTTCATCGGGTTTGCCGTCATCTGGCCCACCTATGGGTCACTGATCGGCACCGTGATCGCAGAGAGCTTCTCCCCCGACATCCGCTACACAGGCGCTTCCCTCGGCTACCAGCTTGGAGCAGCTATCGCGGGCGGGCCCGCTCCGCTAATCGCCACGGCACTCCTCGCAGCCTTCGGCGGCAGCTATCTTCCGGTGGGCCTTTTCATCGTCCTTTGCGGCGCCATCTCACTGGTGGCTGTGTTGTTCGCCAAAGAAAAGAGCAACCAGGAGATCGACTAGGGCCCACGCGTCCACCGACCACCCTGGATACAAACAAGAGAGCAAGCCAAGATGACCACCGAAACTATTGGAACCCTGAACCTGGACGAGGTCCTGAGCGCGGCCGAAACCGCTTTCGAGAGCTGGTCCGCGATGCCCTCCGCTGGCCGTGCCCGTCACCTTGAGGCGATGGCTGCAGCCATGGAGACGCATGCCGACGAGCTCATCGAACTCGCCATGGCAGAGACGCACCTGCCCGATGCGCGGCTGCGGGGTGAATTGAGGCGGACGGTTTTTCAGATGCGGCTCTTCGCCGAGGAACTGAGGATCGGCCGCTTCGTTGACGCACGCGTCGACCACTCCGATCCCCAATGGCCGATGGGTGCACCCCGCCCCGATCTACGACGGATGCTGCTCCCGCTGGGGCCGGTGCTGGTCTTCGCCGCCAGCAACTTCCCCTTTGCCTTTTCCGTCGGCGGCGGCGACACAGCTTCAGCCCTGGCGGCAGGCTGCACCGTCATCGTCAAGGCGCACCACGGACATCCAGAGGTCTCGGCGCGCACCGCCACGATTCTCCTCAGGGCCTTGGAAGAGTCCGGGGCACCTGAAGGCGTTCTGGCCCTGATCCACGGAACAGAAACCGGCGTCCGGGCACTGAAAGATCCCAAGATCCAGGCGGGCGCCTTCACCGGAGGAATCCCCGGCGGACGGGCACTGTTCGACATCGCCCAACAACGGGATGTTCCGATTCCGTTTTACGCGGAGATGGGCAGCAACAACCCGGTTTTTGTTACCCCCGCGGCGGCAGGAGAACGTCCGGCTGCCATCGCTGAGGGATACCTGGGCGCAGTGACCGGCAGTGCCGGCCAATTGTGCACCAAGCCGGGAACCCTCTTTGTTCCGGCGGGAAGCCAGATCATCGAACACCTGCGCAGCGCGGAACTGCCAAGCGCCACAAGGCTCCTGACCGAACGGATAGAAGCGGGTTACACCCGGGAAGTTGCCGAACTCGCAGGCCACCGGCAGGTGCGGATTCTTAACGGGAACATTCCCGGCGAGGCCGCCGGCCCGGCGCCGCTGATCCTGGGCACCGACATCGCAGCAGTCCTCGCGGATCCGGACCTGTTCCTGGCCGAGCGGTTCGGGCCGTTCTCCCTGGTGGTTGAGTACGAGGACATGAACCAACTCCTGGCGGTTGCCCGGAGGATGGACGGCCAGCTCACCACGACGGTACAGGCCACAGACCAGTGCGACGTCCGCCATCTGCTCCGTGTTCTGGCCGGCAAAGCAGGACGTGTCCTGTGGAACGGCTGGCCCACGGGGGTCTCTGTAACACATGCTCAGCAGCACGGCGGACCATACCCGGCAAGCACCGCCGTCCAAACCACCTCTGTCGGGACGGCAGCGATTCAGCGGTTCCTGCGCCCGGTGGCACTGCAGGGGTTCCCCGACCATCTCCTCCCCGCGGAGTTGCAGGACAGCAACCGGCTCGGGATTCCGCGGCACCTAGGATAATCCCTGGCGGCTTGAACCCTCCGGGTTACGTGGACCGGGCCGGCCAGCGGACACAATGAACAGATCTCGTAGAAGGATGACCAGATGCACGACAACCCCGTCAAGGAGGCTCTGCGCTCCGGCGCCACCACGACCGGAACGTGGTTAACCCTGGGTTCAACTGCGGTGGCCGAGGCCCTGGCCCATTGCGGGTTCGATTGGCTAGTAGTCGACCTTGAGCACGCCCCCAACAATCCCGCCAGCGCTGTGGAACAGTTGAGGGCCGTCGACGCCGCCCGGGCTAACGGCGCGCGTGCCGAGGCAATCGTACGCCTCGCCGAAAACGATCCCGTGCTGGCCAAGCGGGCCATCGACATTGGTGCGCGGACTCTTATCTTCCCCAATGTCAATAGCGCGGACGAAGCGCAGGCGGCTGTCCGTGCGATGCGTTACCCGCAGAACGGTAACGCCGGCGTGCGGGGCGTGGCAGGGTTGGTCCGGGCCGGCCGGTACGGTCTTGACCCGGTGTATGTAAAGAATGCCAACGAACAAGTGTGCACCATCGTGCAGATCGAATCCCGGTCCGGCGTGGACAACGCTGCGGGCATCTGTGCAACCGAAGGTGTCGACTGCGTTTTCCTGGGCCCGTCCGACCTAGCCGCTTCCCTGGGCCACCTGGGTGACACCTGGCATCCAGAGGTCGTCGACGCCATGCGGTCGGTTGTGGCCCAGGCACGCGAGGCTGGAAAGGCCGTCGGCGTTTTCGCGAACGACGCAGACGATGCCAAGCTGTTTACCAGCTGGGGAGTTACTTTCATCGGGCTGCACTCCGACGTTCGCTGGCTATGCCAGGGAGCGAAGCAAGAGACCGGGCGGCTGGCAGCCGGACTGCAGGCAGAGCAGGCGACCGAGGTCCACTCCGCGTCATAACCCGGCGGCAAGGAAAAATCCCTTGCAGTAGCTGTGGGTACGTCGAGGATTGCCATACGGCCCGCTCCCAAAGGGCGGGACCGCCGTCGCCCGCTTCAACCACCCAGGGCAGCTCTCGCACTAAAGGAGGCCGACGACGACACCCAGTGTCGTCGTCGGCCTCCTTTCTACGCCGCTTGGTGCCATCCGCAAAGTCGCTTGGGCTTAGGCTGCCGTCGGAAGCGTTATGTAGCTGCCCTCGACGAGGCCGGCGGCAACAGCGGGAGCGCCAGCTACGGTGACATAGCTGCCACGGGTGACGGGAAGCATGTGCCGGATGGCGGGGACGGTGACGTAGGTGCCTTCAACACCGGCCGCGGCGCTGCCGACGGGCAGAGTTACGTAGCTGCCGCCGCGCAGTGCGGTGCCGACGACAGTGATGCCGGGAGCGGTCTCAGGGGCGGCGGGTTCGGTGGTTGCGGGGCGTTCGGCAAGCAAAGTCATGGGTTCTCCTCGGGGTTCAGGATAAGGGCCAGTTTCGGGTTCCAGTGCCGCTCAAGCAGAAGAGCGTTGCGGGGTGTCGCTTGCCCTGCCGGCCCGGGGATGTTCACCGGTGCGGTACTCGAGGGCTACTCTGGCCTACATCCAAGTTTAATGTCTTATTGATAGCTACTCAAAATAACGTGGGGAGACTCACGCTGCAGTGGCAGCGCGTCGACGAGCTTGTCGCGGTCGGAGAAGCGAAAGCCTTGCTGGGCTGCCTGGATAATTGAGCTTGGTTCTTCCGCAAGGCGCCGTCCGGCCAGCTGCACTGGTTTTGACACAAGTCATCCTGGCCTCCCCAGCCCCCGCGATAAAGAAGCAGCCCCTGCACAGGGAACATGACGAGCCCCGGCACGTTCGAACGTGCCGTTCGACGGCGATACTTACAAAACGCTGTTAATTCCCTGTGATCGCTGGACTTCAACAGGGGTAGGCCTGCATGCTTTATCCTGCATGCTGAGGCGAGATCGTAGTTGCTGAGTTGCTTGATCCGGGACCGGATGGTCCCAGTATGAGTCCTTGGCAGTGCTCTTGGGGGTGGCGGTGCTATTGGCCGAACTTTTATCCCTGCCACGAAGCCCGAGGTGACGCAATTGTCTATCTCCATCCACCCTCCAGATTTAATCTCTGCGTCGGGCAAAGCGTCCGTAAGCATTGTGATGCCCACCCCGAACAAGGAACAACGCATCCCCGGGCTCTTGTGCCCCGTGCCCTTGTGTGTGGATGAGGTGGTCATTCTTGACCGCCGCTCCACGGACGATACAGTTCGTGTTGCCAGGGCAGTGCGTGGTTATGTGGGCCGGGTTCCTGCTCGATAGCGGCCGCGCCACGTTCAGGAAGATCGTGCGTCCGGCTGCGGAAGGTCGCTCTCTTGCGGGCAGCACACTTTGGCTTACCGCCGCCAGAGTCACGCCCATGGCCACCGGCTTTCTGTTCTGGTTCCTGGCCGCACTCACATTGGCGCCCAAAGACCTAGGTCTCGGGTCGGCGGTCGTAGCAGCGGCGCTGCTGACAGTACAGGCAGGAATGCTCGGAGTCGGCCCGGCGACGCTAACCCTTCTGCCCTCGCAAGACGACGCCGGGCGCCGTCGGCTCATGGCTACATCCTTGGCCACGGTAGGGCTTTCGTCGCTTGCAGTCGCCACCGCACTGCTTTTGATTACCCTGGGCCTCGGGCCCGGCGTCGGCCAGGCTTGGGATGACGCTGCGGTAACCGCGGGGTTCCTGGCCGCCGCTTTATTCGCCTCCACCGCTTATCAGCTTGACCATATCAACGTCGCCCAGTCCCGGGCCGACTTGGCGTTGGTGCGCAGCCTGCTGCAAGGGCTCACCCAGTTAGCGGTTCTGCTCTTTTGCCTGGCCAGCGGCTACCGCACGGTCATGGCCGTGATCGGCGCCGTCGCTGCCGGAGCAGTAGGCAGCGTAATTCTCGGAATGCACCAACTGCACCGGGCGGGCATTGGTCCTCGATGGAAAGACGGGGTCAGGCTTTCGGAAGCGACGAGATTATTGGGCCCGGCACTTCGGAACTACCCCCTCATGCTCGCAGACAGGGCTCCCGGCTACCTTCTACCTCTCATTGTCGCCGCAACACTGAGCGCCTCGGCGACAGCGGCTTGGTACGTAGTCTGGATGATGGCGTCGGCGGTCTTTTTCGTGCCGCAATCGGCCGGTTACTCGCTCCAAGCGAAACTCGCCGCCCCCGGCTCCGAACTGGCGCTGGCGGGACGGGCATTGAAAATCAGCCTCCTACTCACCCTTGTTTCCGGGGGAGTTTTGCTGGGAGCGGGCCCCATCTTCTTGAATGTGCTCGGTCCGCAGTATGCACCGCACTGGATTCTATTGCCGCTACTCGTTCCGGCCCTGATCCTAAGCTGCACAACCCAGATTTATTACGGTATTTGCCGGGCTTACGCCCGCTTCGCTGAGTCAACGGCCGTCGCGGTCCTGGCGGCCGTCGTCGCGGTAATCCCGGGCACGGCCGTAGCGCATGCCTATGGGTTACCCGGCATATCAGCGCTGTGGCTCTTTGCCCAGTTATCGGCTGCTGTCATCGCGGCCACGCGGTTGAAGTATTTGGCCCGCGGGCCGGGAGGCTAGCACCCGAACGCTTTACGGAAACGCCTATCCGAATACTTCCAACCGGGCTCGGTCCGGTCTAGCGCGGGAGTAAGTGCCGCGATATCAGCGCGGCAGACTTCCGCAGATTGAGGTCGCCGGCGGCCACACCGACTATGAGGTCAAAGCCGCCGTCGGTCGTGAAGTCATGACGGTAACCATTAATCCACAACAGCAACACCGTAAGCGTCCAGGCAGTACGTTTGTTGCGTAAACCAGAGGGTCGAACCGCGCCACCGATTCGAGCCACGCAGCCGCCTTCATCGAAAAATCGGGATAGGCTTCGGCGCCCATCACAGCCGTCCCGGGCCGCGCCAGAGCCGAGGCGAGCAGTCCGACGTCCCGGATGTGAATGCCGTACCGGTCAACAACCTGCAGAGCATCCTCAATATCGAGGTACGCTGTCACGCGTCTTCAAGACGGGTAAGCAATTCAGCGTCATGGCTCATCACAAAATCCAGTCCTTCACTGATCTCCCGACGGCGGGCGTGGCGCTGCAAAACCAATTCAGCCCCGTGGAGCAGGAGCGCGGACTTGGAGGTGTGCTCCTCGGCTGCAAGCTGCTCAAGACGGCGATCAAGGTCTTCGGGAACGCGGAGATTCATGGCCATACTCAATGGCACCAATCTAGTACCAATCTGGTACCAGTCATCGAGCCCCGAGTGACGTCGACTGGGGACCCGCCCGCTTCAAAGGCTGCCGTCATCTTTTTCACGTGCGCCGTGAACGTTTCAGGGGTGTGCCGTCGGTGCAGCGCGAAAAGACGACCGTGGCTGTGACCGGCACGGAATATCAGCTCGGTCCCCAGCTGCGGGACGTGAGCTTTCAGCCGGCCCAGCCGATCCCCGGCGACACGATCCGCGCTACATTCCGGGCACAGGATCTGCAGGGCATCCGCAGCCACCATGTCTACACCAGCAGCTCCTCGCCAACTCGGCCTGCCCCTGGGCGAACTCTGGAAACTCGGTCCCCTCGCCCGGCAGGCTGCCGGGGAGCGGGACGCGCTCGTAGCATCAAACCGCTGAACATTACCGACGCCCCGGGATCGCCCACCAACACGACCACGATCACCTGAGAACAGCCAGTCCCCCAAGGCAGCTTCGGCTCTAAGCTCTTTCAAAGAGACTTCAACGCGTGGAAGGGACCAGTCATGGTAGGTAGTACGGCTCATGAGACAGTCACCAAGGTGCACGCGGAGCACCAGGAGAAGTTTAGGGCTCATCATGAGCGGTTCGCCGCACAATCCTGGTACGACGTCGATCCCCGTCTGGCGCTGCTGCTGGCCCCGATCTTCAAAGGTGATCCGGACGCGACCATTGAGCTAACTGTGGTCGCGGACGGCACCGTCATCTCCGGATCCGTCGTATCCGAACAGGCATGGGCAAGACGGCAGCATGACCAGATCCGCCCCGGCAGTCCCGCCATCGCGGACGCCCTCGATGCCTTGGAATCGGCAATGGACGAACAGCGGCACCAGGCAGCGGCAGAAACGAACGCCAACCCGCAGCTGAAAACCCAGGACCGGTACATCCATTTCCTGGGCCCGCTGCTGCTGTCCGGCGGAGACCATGTGCACCTACAGGCCACCAGGGTCGACCTCCGCAAAGTCTCCGCGTGGAGCATCGGTCGGGTGCCTGCGGACCAAGAGCTGTAGCGCTTCTCTGGTAAAGCCGAACGGCATCCGGCGGGTGGAAGACGATGGCCGCCGAGCAGGTAGGCTACAGCCGTGACCAACCCACCGCCCCCTGCGCCGGCCTATACGATGACCGAGAAAGCGTCCTGCCGCTTCACCTGGCTCACTCTAAGAGAGCTGCTGTTCCACCGGAGCAGCTCCGACCGACCCATGATCCACTGGACGACCCTCGCCTTCTCCTTCTCCTCGGCGTGGTCGGCTACATGGAATTTTTCCTAAGTCATGCTGGCCGCACAGTGAACGTCCATAAACAGGTGTGGAACGACAAACCGACTGTGCCCGAGGTGGGACTCGAACCGGGCGCCAACCCCTGAAAACCCGCCACTCCCCCGAAAACATCCCCAATCCGAACCAGTCCAACACCGGAACGGGCGCGCACGGTCACTCCGCCTGATGTCCGGAGAAACCGGGCCTAACCGAGCCCGACGCACGGCCTTGCCCGTGCATTTCTGTCCGGGGCAAGCCGGGGACAAGAATTCCATAAACGTCATCGCGTGGTGACCTCCTTCGAACATCTCATGGGCGAACATCACAGAAGAGGCATGACCGAACGTCGACCTACCGGGCACCGGAGTGCCACAAGGCCCCGCACGCTCCGACATGACGGAATCACCATTATCGGCGCATCAAAATGAGCTGCGTAGACGCCATTGGCCACGATGGTGTCCCGGCCCGGCGACATTTCTAAGTGACGCGGTTGTGGAGGCTGCCGGGTTCGTGGCGGACTTCATCTTGGCCTGCAGCCACATCCAGGCCCGATCCGGGTCCTTGGCCGCCGCTACAACAATAAAGCCCCGGACCAGGCAGGTCCGGGGCTAGCTACTACGTTACGCTCGATGATCACGCTGAGATCCACGTGTATGTCATTGTCTGCTTGGAGGCGGGTCTCAAGGTAGCGGGCCAGGCGTGTGTCGCTGGCTGTGTGCTCGCCCTGCGGGATCGCACCGCTAAAAACTGCTTTGGTCTCTGTGGACTTCAGTACGTCCAGCGGCGCCCAGCCACGACGGGTGGAAGTCATCCGCTCGATGTCGGTCCGGAAGGATAACTTGTGTCCTTCGCGGGCTGTGGCGCGCATAGTGAAGGGGATAAAAGTTATTGACAAGGGGTCCTTTCATAAGGGCTGCCAGTCTTCGGCGCCCGCATATAACAAGGCCTCCTGCCGGGGCTCTTATTCCCTTCCCGTACTCAAAGAGTCGAGCATCACTACGGTTCGGGTGCTTCCTTTTCCCGCTCCGGATCAACGCGCTTCGGGCGCCCGCACGCATACCCGGCGCCAGTACCTGTGGTCCTGCGGGACCAAGCTCGGGCAGGCACGGATGTATGGTTGTGCTGGCTAATAGTTGCCGCACGTCCTACACGAGGAAGCCACGAGGTGCAGGTGTGAACGAGTACGAGGCTTCACTGGTCATCAAGTCCGGAGCGGAACTGCTGTCTTCGGCTTCTTCCGACCCCCGCTCGGAGGAAGGCTACGCGGCTGTCAAGGCCAACATCTCGGAAGCACTGGAACGCATAGCGGAAGCTCTTGACAACTTTGAATCCAGTTCGGGAGCGCCCAGCCGTTCAACCGGCTGGGTCCAGGACCTCCACCGCGTAGCGGACGACCTGGCGGAACGATAAGGCCGAAACGCCGATGACAGCGAGTGACCCGGACCGGCCACCTGCAGCACGTTTTGATCGCGCCGTGCTGGTCTTCAACCCCGGCAAGCCTGGCATGACCGCCACGATCATCGAGCTGCAACGCGAGCTGGCCGCCGGAGCCCCGGATCTGCAGGTTGACTTGCTGCCCACCGACTTCGCCGGGCACGCACGGGACCTTGCACGGTCCGTCGCGGCCGTAGGGTCCCCACTGATTGTTTCGGTCAGCGGCGATGGCGGGTACAACGAGGTTGTCAACGGGGTGATGGACGTTCCTGGCAGCAAGGCCGTGTGCACCGTCGTCGCGGCAGGTAACGCCAACGACCATCACCGGAGCATGCCCGAAAGACCCTTGCTGGAGGCTGTCCGGGAAGGCCCGGTCCGGCAGATCGACCTTTTGCGCATCACGTTTGGGGAGGGACAGCCGGAACAGGTTCACTACGCCCATTCCTATGTCGGTTTCGGGCTTACGCCGTTGATGGCCATCGGTATCGAGAGCGGCGGAAAGGGGAAAATCCTCGAACTTCTGTCCGTCGCCCGCACACTCTCGCACTTGCGCCCGTTCGAGCTTGTCCGGGCCGACGGGGCGACCGCCCGCTTCGACAGTCTGATCCTGGCCAACATTTCGCGGATGGCCAAGTACGGGACGGTTAGCGAGTCGGTCGGTCCCGATGACGGCAGGTTCGAGGTTGTGACGCTCCCCCACTCCGGGCGCTGGAAGATGGTACTGATGACTCTCCGGGCGGTGACGATGGGACTGGGGAATCAACCGAGCGTCAGCAGCTACGCCTTCACCACGCGTGATGCTGTCCCTTGCCAGATTGACGGCGAGGTCAGGCATCTTCCCGCAGCCACCCATGTTCTGGTGGAAAGCGCGAAGGGCGCCCTGGCCGTTATCTGACCCAGGGGCGCCCCTGCTTTATCTGATGACTCGCGGGCTTGCCGCTCCGCGCGGACCTATTTTTAGTGGAAGTGGATCTCGGCGGCGGCCCTGCGGACCGATTCGAGCCGTTGTTCCTCGATGAGGCCGAGGGCATCGAGCTCCTCGGCCCGTTCGGTGCGCTCCAGCGCCGCTTGGGTAGTGACCTCGTTCAGGATTATGCCAAGGAGGTGGGCCAACCCTGCCTTGAGATCCATCAGGTTCGTGTTCGTGATGAGGAGGCGGCGGTCTGAGACACGGAGCTCGACGTCGCTGTACCCGGCATCTGCGAGCCGCCGGCTGATGTTGCTTCCCTGGAGCAGCTCGAGTTCCCGGGGCTCGGGCCGGCGCGAGAACACTACCGGAACGGTGTAGCGGGAGGCGGCCCGTGCTGTCCCGAGATCATCCGGTAATGCGGAGGCGAGGATCCCACTGAGCGATAGCGGCGAATCGGTGCGTGCCGGAGGAGGGATTTGTGTGGTGGTCATGGCGTTCTGCCAACGTTCTTGAGGATGCACTGCCGGACCCGCGGGAGCGTGGACGGCTGTGACTGAGGTTCAGTGACCCGGGACCGGGCCAGCTGGAGGGAGGACTTTGCCAGCGGGCGCAGAAGCAGCGCGCTTATGTCCGCCCTCTTTGTCCCAGCTCTCGGCCGCATCAGAGTCGGAGTGGCTCGATGCCGTGTTCCCGGTTCTACGGGGCTGTGCGCAGAGGAGTTGGGGACGTTCACCGGAAGCGGATGTCCAATCACGACTTCCCGATAGCTCCGAGCATACAGGCGGAACGTTGTTCGTGGTCATGTATGCGGCAGATTCCGTGGGAGTTGGGCTAACAGCTTAAGATGCGGCGTCCAAGGTTGATGTCCGGCGCCTGGTTCTGCCCGTCCCGCTGATCGGTGATCTTGACTCTGGAACCGGGCAGCTGCCCGGCCCCGGCCGCCATCAGCTCGCACGCCTCGACCAGGGTCTGTGCGGCCAAGGGGCGAGCTTGGTCTGGTCGTTGTGGTGCTTGCAGCCTGGGCACGCCACGCGCACCGGGTACTTCGCTGGACCTTTCGATCCAGGAACTCGCCCCGGCAGGCGCCCACCTCCATTTCCGCCGGCGGGTGCACTGGAACCGACACCACGACAGGAACAGCACGCAAAAGCGCTGGAAGTATCCAGGTGAAGCCGGTGTCCGGGCTGGTGTTCTTGCGCTGCCGGCAGTCCATTCGCTTTCGGGCGGGATTTCTTCCCGCGCGCACAGATTACCGTCCCCACAGCGTTGCCGTCCGGCCTGACTGCGCCGGCGCTTTGCCTCCCGGGCAAGACGTCCTCACTTTTCGCCCAGATTGCCACAGGACTCCTCCAGAGGCAGAGCATCCCAGGGATGCGGGCCGACAGCTCCGCGGCTGCGTTAGGCCGGTACCTGTATCGTTCGAAGTCAGGAACCCCTTCGGTTCCGCGACAGGAGCAACCATGGCTGACAAGTCCCCCCGCCAAGCAGCATCCAAGAAATCCGACAAAACCATCAAGCAAAAACGCGCCGACAAGAAGGCCGCCGCGGCAGCCTCCAGTTCAGGAGACAAGGCCACCGCGGCCAAGGCGACGAGCCCTAAAAAGTGAGTGTTTTGACAGATCACCTCACCCTCGGCGTGCTTTCCAGCACCAGAAAACCTGACGAGCAGCGCCTTCCGATACATCCCCTGCACCTGAAGCGCGTTGCCCCTGAAATCCGGCAGCACCTGATTTTGGAAGAAGGCTACGGGGAGCGTTTCGGCGTTCGGGAATCCGATCTCGCACCACTTGTGGGGCGCATCGTCCCGCGCGAGCAACTGCTGGCGGAGGCCGACGTCGTTCTTCTGCCCAAACCGCAACCCGAAGACCTTGCCGAACTCCGCGACGGGCAGGTCCTATGGGGTTGGCCGCACTGCGTCCAGGACCGGGCCATCACCCAGCTGGCAATCGATAAGAAACTCACGCTGATTGCCTTCGAGGCGATGAACCACTGGGCCAGCGACGGCGGCTTTGGCCTGCACGTGTTCCACAAGAACAACGAACTGGCCGGCTACTGCTCGGTGCTGCACTCCCTGGCCCTGACCGGCTCCACCGGGGACTACGGCAGGAGGCTGAGCGCCGTCGTCATCGGCTTCGGCGCGACGGCGCGCGGGGCCGTCACCGCCCTCAACGCCCACGGCATCCATGACGTCCAGGTCCTGACCAACCGGAGCGTGGCCGCCGTGGGTTCGCCCATCCATTCGGTACGGATTGCCCAGTTCGATCACGACGACAAAGCACCATTCCTCAGCGAGGTCATCACCGAACGCGGACGGGTACCGCTGGCGCCGTTCCTGGCCGAAAGCGACATCGTGGTCAACTGCACGCTGCAGGACCCCAACGCACCATTGACCTACCTCCGCACCGAGGACCTGGACGCTTTCCGGCCCGGCAGCCTGATCGTGGATGTTTCCTGCGATGAGGGATGGGATTCAGCTGGGCGAAGACCACCACGTTCGCCGAGCCGATGTTCACGGTCGGGGACCACATCGACTACTACGCAGTGGACCATAGCCCCTCCTACCTCTGGAATTCCTCCACTTGGGAGATCAGCGAGGCCCTGCTGCCCTTCCTGGAAACGGTCATCACCGGTCCCACTGCCTGGACCGGAAACGACACCATCAGCCGCGCCATCGAAATCCGCGAGGGCGTGGTCCTGAACCAGGACGTGCTGCGGTTCCAGCAGCGGGAACCGCAGCACCCGCACTTCCCATTGCCCGCCTAAGGCACGTCACCGCATTGCCCGCGTTGGGCGAGGGGTTGTTCGCCCCCGCTCGGGTGCGGCGGTCGGCCTGATGACCGGAGACCGGCGAAAGAGCCGGGACTAGTGACCGGGAAGTGCTGCATCATCGAAAACCATGAAGCCATAAACGTCTTTATCCCTGGGCAATGCCGGTTAATCGGCCCCGCGCGCAGCAGCATTCATGATTGAAGGACGCTGCCCGGACCGGTAGGCAGATGCATGACGGGTTCGAGTTCGTCGATCACGGTACGGTTCCCGGGGAGAACCACATGGGCGAGAAATTCCGATTCGAGCGTCGCAACACCGGCTGCCACGGCTGCGAGTTTGGCGTCTGTGGACAAGGCGAAAGAATGCCAAAATCTGCGGGCAGCGAGCTCCAAGGCTTTTGCTGTATCTTCCCGGCTACGGGACCCTTCGACCTCACCCCGGACAGGAGGGATTCGGTCAGGTTGCGGTATAGAGATGACGATGCGGAACTGCCTTCCGCAGGCCCTGAACGCAATGGCGCTGAGCCGCCCGCGTTGACTGAAACGAACATCGGTCGCCCCAAAGTTCAGGAGCGCACGCTCGACATGTTCCCGTGCATCCCCAACGCTGAAGGAGTCACCACGGGGGCAAAAAACTCCGGCTATCAAAAGTTGCCATCGTCTAACTATGCGCCCCCATGCCGCCCTCGACTGCTTCAGCCCATCGGCGGGCCGAAGAAAGCTACAGGACCGATTTTTTGGGGACTTTAGGTGCAGTGGGGTTAACCGGGCCTAGTGTTGGGTGTGTCGGCACATGCCGCGCAACTACCCTCAGGGAGGGTGCATGAACTCCAAGCAGTCCAGGTCCGAACAATTCATGCTGTACCTGAAAAGTCTGGGTGGTTCGGAAGCTGACGTTACCGGATCTGCCTGCGCGGTCAGCGATGAGGACACCGTGGAGACGGTAATCTCGCGGCTCAGGATGGAGAAATACGCTCAGGGCAGTAAACTCGTGGACCCCTCGATTCTTCAGGCCTGCGCCCAGGTCCTAATTAGCAGGCGCGACGAGAACAAACCCCTCCACCTGCCGCGACATCCCCAAGAAGGGGACTATCAGTTGGATATCCGCCTCGCCGGGTCCCTCACAACCAGGGAACCCATTCCTGTGAAGAGCCTGAAAGACGCCAAAGTCTGGGCCACGGAACGACTCGACGCCATCGGCGCCCAAGCCGGTGTTATCTACCTCTCCACCCCTGGCAACACTGGAGCGGGAACGGGGACGCTCGTTTCCAACTTTGAACGCTCCGTCGGCTGGCTGGTACCGATAACCACGCCGCCCGCCACCGCAGAATGAAGGACATCATCGACTGGATCGGGCGAAAAGGAAAACAATCTCCACATCCCGGCTGGCCATCTGGACCTCGGTCACCCATGCAACGACGCTATATGAGTGTCGAAAGTCTCGTGCGAACGCTCCCGATCGGACTCCGCGGTCGCTTTAAAAACGCCATTAGGCCCTGACCTGCAGCGTTACGGGGCTCTCACCACCACGTAGCAGAGTCACTGCGCCGTCCATGAGCGGTGACTAACTCCAGTCAACAGCCCTGATAGCAGCTGGGCTGGCAATTAGGGGTTAATGCGCCCATGCTGGTCAAGAGCAGAGCGATGAATCGGTCAAGCCAACGGCCCCTGAATCGTGAACCTCAGGCGCTGATTAACGACCAGTTCACAGTTCCCGGTCAGAGCCGTTATGCAGTCAGCGGCTCTGATGGACCACGTCGCAGCCCCTGGCAGCGACGTTTCTCGCGACCCAACATATTGGGTGTGCTCCACACAGGCGGCAGCAAGAACGAGTCCCAATTTTCATGACCGGGCCTGCCATATGTGGAACACTCCCCACAAATCCTTGGACAGCTTCGTGATCGAAACCTCGGCCCGGACTGTCGCTGTTCCAACTCCGGAATCGACAGTGAACTGCCTGGAGCTGAACGGTGCACTGAAAACGTCCACGAGCAGCTGGGCCCAAGGTAACTTGAAGGCTATAAGAGCATCGTCGAAGCCTCGAAGCAGGAAAATCGAAGCCAAAGAACTTGGATGGCTGGGTGAAGCTGGAGGGGATAGACATCAGGCGAGGCAGGCCTCCAATGCGTGCAGGTCCGAAAGTAAGCAAGCTGGGTGCGCCGATTGCCGCTGCCGGTACTCGTCCACCAGACAGCGCTCCTTGGTCCCTAAGCCGGGGACTGTTGGAAGAGGCTTCTGTCTAACCGGGAAGTCGCCGCGTACCCCTTACGCCACCCGCATTCCCGCCCTGACGGGCGGCGAGCTCCCGCTACTTCCGGAAAGTCGCTTCACGGGACGGTGTCCTCGCACACTGCATGACTGCCCGCGGCCGAGCCCGGCCGCGGCGCATGGCCTTGTGTTTTAGGATGGCCAAACAAGCCAACTCTAAAAGGGCAGGGGCCATGTCATCGTCTTCCAAGGACTACTGGACCCAGGACGAAATTGCGGCGCACGAGGCGCGAGGTGGAGGGTGGGGCGGCGGTGGCCGGCCCATTCCGGGCATTGATTACTCCACTGCTCCGTACTTCATGCAGCCTGTGAAGACCAACCGCGACCGGAACCGCGAATCCAGCCCGGAGGGTGACAGCGATGATGATTGGGCGTGAGGCCACAACGCCAGGATCTGGCTCGATAGGGTGGGTTGCTAAAGAATATCTCTGAGAGGTTGCGACCCCAAGCTGCGTTCTAGCCCTTCTGATCGTCCATTGCCGCCGGGCGAGTTCCGGACCGCGGGCTTTGGGATACGAAGCCACGGGTAGCTTGCTGCCGAACTTTACCTGGGAAGTTGAAAGCACTCCTCCATGGAACGCCGCTCCTACAGGGCGTCCAGGCAGAATTCCTCGACCTGGCCGCGCTCCTGTCAGTGACAAACCCAGTGGCATGTCCTCCAAGTTTGGCTGGGCGTGTAGACTTGCTCAAACGCGTCCACGCAGATGGTGGTCCCGTTCAGGACGCCCTACCCGGCTTCTCTTTTCTTATCTCGAAGCGCTCGACTAAGAGATCGGTGCCGCGCTGCTCACCGCAAAACGCAAGGTTCCTCAGCGGACGCGGCACCAACTCCCAAACCCGCATGTGCGCCCGCACACCCTGTGGGGACACCTCTGCACCGCGCCTTGCACGTCCCGCTCGCCGTCCTTATCGGGGCTAAGCGGCGAAATCCGTCCGGTCTGCTTCGAAGAGTCGGGCGGCGGCAGGTCCCTGCCGTGCCCGGTTCCAACACAGTATTGTTTCCCGATTGCGCTTGTGCGCACGTAGCCTGAAATGGGTGTTCCGATCACCACCACCGTCCCCAGTCCCTCCCTCCTGCCCGCTCGCGGGCCTCACGCCTACTCAGGCGCGCAGGCGTTCCCTGTGCTGACCAAGGCGTACCTCCAGCTCTCCCAACAGGTCCGCGAGACGGGCCTGCTGCGCCGGACTCCGTGGTTCTACGCCCTTGTCGGCGGCGTTCTTGCCATCGGGATCGCCGGCTGTGCCGCCTTGTCGGTTCTGCTCGGGCCGAGCTGGTTCCAGCTATTGATCGCCGCCGCGCTCGGAATTCTGTTCACGCAAGTGCCTTTCTCGCGCACGAGGCAGGGCACCGCCAAATCCTGGCAGGGGGGCCGGCCAACGACGTGCTCGCCCGCTTTCTGGGCGCTGTGGCGGGGATGAGCTATTCGTGGTGGGACTCGAAGCACTCCCGCCACCACGCGAACCCCAACAAGGTAGGCCGCGACCCCGACATCGAGGTGGACACGATCTCTTTCCTCCACGTGGACGCGGCGAAAGCCAGGGGCATTCGTGCCCTGGTCACCCGCCGTCAGGGCTGGCTGTTCTTCCCGCTGCTGACACTGGAGGGCCTGAATCTGCACTATCTCAGCCTTCGCCACCTGCTCTCCCGAGGACCGGTCAAGGGCCGCAGGTCGAGCTTGGCCTGCTGGCGCTGCGCTTCGCCGCTGTCCTCCTGCCGCTCTTCTGCTGCTCCCGCCCGGCATGGCGTTAGCGTTCCTTGGAGTCCAGCTGGGAGTTTTCGGCCTGTACATGGGCGCGACGTTTGCCCCCAACCACAAGGGCATGCCTGTGATCGACCGGGATGTGAAGCTTGACTTCTTCTCCAAGACAGGTGCGCACGTCACGGAACATCTCCGGAGGTTGGTGGGCCACGTGGCTCATGGGCGGTCTGAACTACCAGGTGGAGCACCACCTCTTTCCGAGCATGCCGCGCCCGCACCTGGCCAAAGCCCGCCGGCTTGTGCGTGAGCAGTGCACCCGGCTTTCGGTTCCCTACACCGAAACCAGCATCTGGAGCTCGTACGGCACCGTAATCACCTACCTGAACAGGGTGGGCCTCGCCGCGCGCGACCCCTTCGAGTGCCCCATGACCGCCCAGTACAGGCGCAGGTAGTGGCCTGCAGGGGGACAGAACACAAGCATCGAGCAGTCCGCATCACAGCGCGGTGCTTGAACAGCACGTTCTGGCCCGGCTGGTGCCCCCCGCTCAGATCCTGCCGAAGGGCGTACGCTGAATCATGACTAGCAACTACGTTCGGGGCGCTTCCCTCAGCTGCTCCTCGCTCCAAACGGACATCCAGCAAATGCTCGACGGGGCCGGGGCCCATTATTGCCGTATTACTTCCGAGCACGGCAACGGAGCGGTCACCTTTAGCTTCGGAGACCATCAGTTTCGTCTGGTCCTGCCGCACCCTGAGCCGACCGATCCGCCTAGGGTGCCTCGGCACCAGCCAGCGCGGCGAAACATCAACGGTCAAGAACACCCGGCCGATCTGGAAGCCGCGCGCCATTCCTGGCGTCAGTTGTCTCTGCTGATCAAGGCCAAGCTCGAAGCTGTCGCAGCCGGCATCGTCACTTTCGACGAGGAGTTCCTCGCCTACATGCTCATGCCCGAAGGCGGGAACGTCTTCCAAGCCACCTCCCCCACGATCGCTTCTTCCTACGCCGCCGTTGAAGTCCTTCACATGAGCGGGCCGGCTACCGCTGCTGTGAGGACAAGCTCCGACTAACACACCTCAACATCCTGGCTTTCGATCCGATCGTCCGGACCCACGTCTTTCATAACTTCTCCCAGGCGTGCGCTCCCAAGTCGGTGCTGGCCATCATCCCGGCGCAGAAATACATTTATCGAAACGAGCAAGTTCCGATAAGGAGTGAAGTGAAAAGGTGACACCTGATTCCACGGCCCGCCTGGCAAGGATCGAAGCCACCCGGGATCTGCAGGACGCGTTGGCGCTGTTCGATGAGCTGCCGGCCGTGAAGATCGCTGAAATGCATGGCACATGGAAGGGATCAGGAGTCGAAACGGGCAACGCCTTCGACGGCCTCCTAGAAACGTTCGGCTGGTGGGGGAAGCGGTTCGACGACGCCGACAACGCGCACCCTCTGGTCTTCGAAGACAAGCGCGGCAAGTTCAACGTGAACCCAGCCGGCTTGCCGATAGGGTTCGTGGTTCGGAATGCCGCGGTCTTGCACAACGGCGCGGTGGCGGCCATCGCCAAACGCGTTCTTCGACTGCGATGGACTCACGAGCCACGTGCGCGGCTGCGGATGATCGAGTACCGCGGAGTCGTGACCGGGACCATGTCCTACGATGCGCTGCCTATCAATGATCACTTCCGCAAGGTCGATGACAAAACGCTGCTGGGCGTCATGGACCTGCGGGGCGCGACCGCTCCGTTCGTCTTCCTCCTGCGACGGACGGGATCGGCGGGTGAGCCCGCGTGAACCTGGAAAGCAGCGTCCTACCTCTCCCACCTGCTCATCGGGGCCCTCTTCACACCGGTGTCCGTCGGCGAGGCGCCTGAACAGATGACGGCTCCATATCTGCTGCGCTACCTCCACACGGCGATGATGCCCCTCCTCGAGCAACCCGTTGTCTAGAAGGTTGACGGAATCATTATTATCGGCGTTTCGCCGGCGTGCTCGTTCAACGGGAGAATCCCGCATCCCTGCGCAGTTGTCACCCATCTGGACTTCCCCCAGTATCGAAGGACCAAGTAATGCTGCTAGGCCCCTCGAAGGAGTCGCGGCGCGCCACATCCAGGAGGAGCACAAGGTCATCATGCAACTGGGCGACAGCCTGCATGACTTCGCTGGGGACTACGCCGACGCCCAACTCGACCGCGGCAGCTCGTCGAAAAAGACGCCAAGCACTTCGGCTACGACAGGGCTCATCCTGCCTAATCCCACCTAGGGCTCCTGGAAGGATGCCGAGCTCGACCAGTGGGACGCCAAACTGGAACTCAATAAGTGATTTTCCTGCTGGCCATCGCCCGGTCCTTCGCACCGTCCCCTAGGTAGGCGCCCAGAACACAGTAGTCATCGCAGGGAAAAACCCTCCGAGACACGCCCAGGGTGGCGGTGTTCCCCCACAAAAGTCCGGGTACCAGCTCCAAAGCCAGTACCTGCGCTTCCTGATAAAGAGTGTCCGTCTGTACCAAGACATGGTGCTTGGCATAATCACCGTACGAAGCCCTGAGCCAGACCGCTGCAGTAGAAACCGCGCTTCCTAGGCCAGCGGCCACCTCGGCTTCGCCGGGACCGCCGATCCTGGAGCACACTCCAGGATGAACTCGCTGTTTGGGGAGATGGCCAGAACCCGCATGACGGTTCCGGGGCGGTGGAGGGCGTTCGGTTTCATCACGGGGCCAGGCTGTGGTCCCTTTCCGGAGCTGGCGGGATTAGACGAATTGGTACAGCAGCGCCGCCATTGCGAAGCCCACGATGGACAGGACAGTTTCGAGCACTGTCCAGGTCTTCAGGGTGTCCTTGACGGACATGTTGAAGTACTTGGAGATGATCCAGAAGCCGCCGTCGTTGACGTGGCTGGCGATGATGGAGCCGGAGGAGATGGCGATGGCGATCAGGGCCAGCTGCGGCTGGGAGTAGTCCCCGGAGGTCAACTCGGGGGCGAGGATGCCGCCGGTGGTGACGATGGCCACGGTAGCAGACCCTTGGGCTACCCGCATTCCGCAGGCGATCACGTAGGCGGCAAGGATGAGCGGCAGACCGGCCGCTGAGAGCGTTTCGGCCACGGCCGCGCCTACGCCGGTGGCCGAAAGCACGGCACCGAAGAACGCGCCCGCGCCGACTACGAGCAGGATCATGCCTACGGGCTTCAGGGAGGCCGAGCTAAGGTCGGAAAGGTCCTGGACGGTCATGCCGCGCCGGATGCCCAGCAGCCACATGGATAGTACGACGGCAACGGTCAAAGCGATGGCAGGGTTGCCAAAGAAGATCAGGACATCGCGGAATGTTCCCGCTGGCAGGAAGACGTTTCCGAAAGTGGCGCCGAGGATAAGGATCATGGGAAGGCCAATGGCGAGGGCGACCAGGCCGATGGACGGTTCGTGGCCCTTGGCTTCTTCGGCTTCCGGAATCACGCGGTCTTCCGGCACGGCAACGTTCACGCGTTTGCCGATCCAGGTTCCCCACAGGATGCCGGAGGCGAACCAGGCCGGAATGCCGCAGGCGAGCCCCATAATGATGATCCAGCCCAGCTCGACTTGGAAGAGCCCGGCCGCGGCGACAGGGCCCGGGTGCGGGGGCAGGAAGGCGTGGGTCACGGACAGCCCGGCAAGCAGCGGCAGAGCGTACAGGGCGAGGGATTTACCGCCGCGGACGGCGGCTACGTAGACAAGCGGGGCGAGGACGAAGATGCCGATGTCGAAGAAGACCGGGATGCCGAGAACGAAACCGGTGATGCCCATCGCGAGCGGCGTGCCCTTCTCGCCGAAGACTTTCACGAGCTTGCCGAGCAGCACCTCCGCGCCGCCGGAGCGTTCCAGGATAGCGCCCAGCACGGTACCCAGGCCGATAATCAGGGTGATGTGGCCGAGGATTCCGGCGAAGCCCTTTTCTATGAGGGCGTCACCGCTCTTAACGGGTGAACCTACCAGCGCCTCCACGGTGACCCCGCCCACGAGTGCCACGAGGACGCTGGTGGCCACCAGGGCGATGAACGGTTCGATCTTGACCTTGATGATCAGGAACAGCAGGAGCGCGATGCCGCTGCCTGCCAGGAGGAGCAGGCCGGCGGTGTCGTGCCGCAGCCAGTCGATGAATTCATTCATGGGAGTTTCCTTTCTCGGTAGTCCTATTTGAGGGTCCCGGTGAAGGCGGCGGCACGTGCCGCGATCTCGGCCCAGTCGCCGGCAGCGACGGCTGCGGGCGGGACCACGCTGGTGCCGCAGCAGACTGCGGCGGCGCCGGCGTCGAGGTAGCTCTTGGCGTTGGAGGCATCGATTCCCCCGGAGGGCAGCAACCGGATGTCCGGGTACGGGCCGCGCAGATCCTTCAGGTATGCCGGGCCGAGCTGCCTGGCGGGGAAGATTTTGACGGCGGCGGAGCCCAGATCCTGGGCCTGCGCCACCTCCGTGGGAGTCATGGCGCCCAGGCTGAACGGGATGCCTGCGGCGGCGGCGACGGCTGCCACTTCCATTCGGAGCCCGGGCGTCACCAGGAATTGTGCCCCGGCGTCGATGGCGGCACGGGCTTGGTCGGCGGTCATGACGGTGCCGATCCCGACGGTGGCGCCATGGTCCGCGGCCGTCTCGGCGGCGCGCCGTACGTGGTTGAGGGCGTCTGGGGTGGTGAACGTCAGTTCCACCGTGCGGATGCCGCCGGAGGACAGTGCCCGGCAGAGCTCGGCTGCGTCGGTGATGGACGGGGCCCGGACCACCGCGAGGGTGCGGTCGGTCTCCAGTTGATGGACGAGTTCTTCAGGGGTCATGGGTTGGTGGTGCTTTCTTCTCGGGTGAGTCCGTCGCTGCTGCGGCGCAGGGCGCGGCCAGCGCGTGCGCCGGTGGGCTGGCCACCGTCGATGGCTGCCACGCCGTTGACGAACACGTAGTGGATGCCTGTGGCGGCTTGGCGTGGATTCTCGAATGTGGCCTGGTCGCGGACGGTTTCCGGGTCAAAAAGCACGATGTCGGCGGCGTAGCCTTCGCGGATCAGTCCCCTGCGGTGGAGCTTGAGCCGTGCGGCGGGGCGGCCGGTGAGGTGGTGGACGGTTTCCTCGAGGCTGAGGAGGCCAAGGTCGCGGGAGTAGTGGCCGAGGTAGCGGGGGAAGGTGCCCCAGGCCCGGGGATGCGGCTTTGCTCCGACGAGCAGCCCGTCGCTTCCTCCGGTGTGGGTGCTGTGTTGCATGATGGCCTGGACGTTTTCTTCATGGCCTACGTGCTGCAGGATGCCGGTACCGAGGCGGTCCTCGTGCAGGATCTGTGCGAAGACGTCGAAGGGCTCCTGCTGCCTCTCCACCGCGATGTCCTTGATCGTCTTTCCGACGTAACCGCTGAGTGCCGGGTTCTGGACGCCGCTGATTTCCAGGGTGTCCCATTCTGCGACCACTCCATGACAGCCGTCGGATCCATAGATCTCCACGGACTCGCGGATTTTTTCGCGGGTCTCGGGATCGGCCAGGCGTGCCAGGGTGGCCTCGGTACCGCCGGAGGATGCCCAACTCGGCAGGACCGCAGAGAGTGTGGTGGCACCGGGCAGGTACGGGTAAGTGTCCAGGGTGATATCGACGCCGGCGTCCAGCGCCTCATCGATCAGGTCCAGTAGCTCGCCGGCGCGGCCCTTGTTCTCGGCGAAATTCATGGTGGCGTGGGAAAGATGCAGCGCGCAGCCGGTGTCCCTGCTGAGCCCGATCATCTCCGCATACGCATCGAGCGCGCCTTTGCCGTAGGAGCGGTGGTGGGGTGCGTAGAAGCCGCCAAGCTCGCCAACGGTGCGGCAGAGCCCGGCGAGTTCCTCAGTTTGGGCGTACATTCCAGGGGTGTACGTGAGCCCTGAGGACATGCCCACGGCTCCTTCCTCCATCGCAGTGCGGACCACATCCTGCATGCGCTGCTGTTGTTCAGGTGTGGGATCCCCGGCTTCAAAGCCCATCACCAGTGCGCGCACGGTTCCCTGCGGTACGAGGTAGGCGGCGTTGGTGGCGATGCGGCCATCGTTTTGGGGTTCGTCAAGGCGGTCGAGGTATTCGCGCACGGTCCGCCAGTTCCAGTCGAAGTCGGCCGGGTTGTCGTTCCAGCCGGCTATTTTCTCGCGGACCCCGGCGAGCGTGGTGTCATCGACCGGGGCGTAGGACAGGCCGTCCTGTCCCAGCAGTTCCGTGGTGACTCCCTGGCTCAGCTTGGCGTAATGGTCCCTGTTCAGCAGCAGCTGCAGGTCAGAATGTGCGTGCATGTCGATGAAGCCGGGGCTAAGGACAAGACCGCTGGCCTCTATGGTGCGGTCAGCGCCGGAGGCGGTGAGGGAACCGGCCTCGGCCACGGCGGTGATGACCGGACCGTCCAGCAGGACGTCCGCGGCGCGGCGGTCCGCGCCCGTGCCATCGATCAGTGTGGCGTTGCTGATGAGGATCTTCATGGCGTTCCTAGAAGAAGGTGTGGATGAGGTCGGCTACGGACTGGTCACCGTTCGTGTCCGCGAGGACCGGAATGATGGTCCATTTATCGAAGGCCGTGCAGGGGTGCGAGAGGCCCAGCCGCACGACGTCGCCCGGGCGCACGCTGGTGCTTTCGGCGTCGAAGGTCATGAAGCAGTGCTGGTCGTTGACGGAGGTGATCTCCGCTCCGGTGAGCGGCTCCATCGCACCGCCCAGCACCGGCCCGATGAGCTGGGGCCGGGGCAGCCCTTCATCGAAAGGCAGGTCGCGTTTGCCGGCGTCGAGGATCGCCAGGCCGGGCTCCGGCTGCGAGACAACCCGCGCCCAGCCATGCATCCCGGCCCTGAAAGGATCACCGCCATCGCGGGAGAAGGGCGAGATTCCGCGGTAGAAGCCGTCATCATGAATGATGTACGCGCCGCTGCGGATCATGACGTCGACCCGGGGACCGCCGTCCGACTGCTCAACAATGCACGGGGCAAGGACGGACACGACATCGTCAAAGTAGGCGCTTCCGCCTGCGGTGACGATGACCGACTCGGCCCCGTAGAGGCCCTCAGCGTGCAGTCGCTCGTGAAGCAGCCGCATCTGGGCGAGGTAACCGCGGACGGCGGCGAGGCCGGCGTCGTCAGCGGTGTGGGCGAGCGAGCCTTCATACCCGCTGACACCAACCAACCGCAGGTGCTTTGAGTCGGCAATGGCGCGGGCCACGGCCACGGCTTCCTCGACTGAACGGGCACCGGTGCGGCCGCCCGGCGCGCCGAGTTCGACCAGGACATCCAGGACGGCCTGGCCGCTAGCCAGCGTCCTGTTAAGGACCTCGACTGTGCCGGCAGAATCCACCCACGAAAGGATCGGTTCTTCGGCGCTGGTGTGGGCGGCGACCCACTCGATGGCATGCGGATCGGTGAGGGAGTTGGCCAGCTGCAGCCGCCGCACGCCGAATTGGCGCGCGACGCGAAGCTGCGCGAAATTGGCCAGCGTGATGCCCCAGGCGCCCCGGTTAAGCTGTTCGGCCCACAGTTGCGGAGCCATGGTCGTCTTGCCGTGGGGCGCCAGCAACACGCCGTGCTCCCAGCACCACGAGGCGAGTCGATCGGCATTGCCACGGATGGCGCCTGCGTCAAGGGTGAGCAGCGGTGTCTGCAGATCGGCCAGCGTATGGCCGGAAGCGACGAAACCGGTGTGTGTGGTCCCGCTCGCGGTGGCGGGCACGGCCTTATGCCGCCAGTCCAACCGGACCTCTGTCAAGGCTGCCACGGACGCGGCTGAAATGGCCGGAGCCGTTGTGTCTGCGCCGGACGCGGAAGTGTTCACGGGCATTCCCTTCGCGGTGCTGCGCTTTTGAAGCTGCGCTGTGGGCGGGATCTTGGTGATTGCGTATTTTGCAACGCTGGTTGCAAATCTGTTGCTGTTATGTCTAACATGGTGCCGGATCGAGAGTCAAGGCCGCGGTATACCCGCAGAGCCACTCAAACCGCCACGGACCCCTTCCGGACCGTGGCGCCGGAAAGCCGCTGGAAAGCGCACAAGTAGGTACGGGAGTTACATGCTGTCTGCTGTATGTCTTGGCGAGACAATGGCCATGCTGACGCCTGCCCAAGCCGTTCCCCTGCACCAGGCCACCGAGCTGCACTGCGGGATTGGCGGGGCGGAGTCGAATGTGGCTATGGGCCTGGCTGCCATGGGCATGGACACCCACTGGATTGGGCGGGTGGGCCGTGACGGCTTCGGCACCCGCATCCTCCGCGAACTCGAGGATCACGGAGTGGGGGTTTCCGGAGTCGAGGTCGATGACTTCCTGCCCACTGGGCTTTACGTGAAGGTGCCGGCCCAGGACTCCGATCCCCATGGCGGCAGTTCCGTCCTGTACTACCGGCAAGGGAGTGCGGCTTCAGCCATGGGACCTGCCATGCTGGGTAATCCGGCAGTGTCTTCGCTGCTGGATAATGCCGCCCTGATCCACCTGAGCGGCATTACTGCCGCCCTCTCCCCCGAGTGCCTGGAACTGGTCGAGACTGTTCTCACTGAACCCCGGGACGGCGGGCTTATCAGCTTCGACGTGAACTGGCGCGCAGCATTGTGGGCCGGCCGTGACCGTTCGGTCCTGCAGCGTCTGGCGAACCTGGCCGACATCGTGCTGGTTGGTAAAGATGAAGCCGGGAACGCCTTCGGCACCACAGACGAAGCCGAGCTGCGCAGCATGCTGCCGGACCCCGAAGTGCTGGTCATCAAGAACGAGGCGATCAGCGCCATCGCCCTCACGCGCGGAGACTCTGCCGGGGACGGCACCAGGGAAGAGGTGCCCGCACTCTCCGTCGCCGTCGTCGAGCCTGTGGGTGCCGGCGACTCATTCGCCGCCGGCTACCTCAGCGGTATGCTTTTCGGCCTGGGCCAGAAGGCGAGTCTTCGCAGGGGTCACGTCGCGGCGGCGTGTACGCTCACTGTGCACGGGGACCGCGGTCCCCTGCCCGACGCGGCCCAGCTCTCGTCCATCCTGAATTCTGCAGATGAGGACTGGACTGCCATCCATGTTGAAGACGGACAATTTCACCAGCACCGGAGCGTGACACCGTGAGCCAGAGCCTTCTGCGGGCCCTCGACCTCCTCGCCGAACTGGCAGCCAAGCCAGCGACACTGGATGAGCTCGCTTCCAGTGCTTCAGTGCACAAGACCACGGTGATGCGCCTCCTGCACGCCCTGGAGGAAAAGCGCTTTGTGGTGCGGGACGAGGAACAGCGGTTCATGCTCGGCTCCAAACTGTTCGAGCTGTCCTCCCTTGCGCTGGAGCAGCGCGACATCCGCAAGGTCGCCCACCCCCATCTGGCCGAATTCAATGGGCGCACGGGGCACACAGTGCACCTGGCCGCCTTCGAAGGAAACCAGGTGGTGTACATCGATAAGTTCGAGTCACACCACCCTGTCCGTATGTACTCGCGCATCGGCCTGACTGCTTCCTTGCACTCAGCCGCTGTATCGAAGGTCCTCCTCGCCGACATGCCGCGCAGCCGGCAGGAAAAGATCGCGGCGGGGCTGGATTACGTGAAAGTTACCGAGAACACCCTGACCTCCCCGGAAGCCTTGCTGGCCGAATTGGAGCAGGTCAGGATCCAAGGCTGGGCGCTCGACAACGCCGAGCACGAAGCGTTCGTGCACTGCATTGCGGCTCCCATCCGCGACGCCAGCGGCGCCGTTGTAGCGGCAGCCTCCTGTTCGGTACCGGTAGTGATGCTCAGCCATGAGGGATTGCTTGAGCTGCTGCCCGACCTCAAAGCCAGCACCGAGGCCATTTCCCGTGACCTCGGCTGGAACAGCCACGAAAGGAACTCAGCATGACTGAAAAGACCGTAGTACTGACCGAAAACGCCCCTGCCCCGGCGCACGTATTCTCGCAGGGAATCAAAAAAGGCGGGTTCTTCCAGGTCTCCGGCCAGGGTCCGATGGATCCGGCCACCAACCAATACATTGGCGAGGGCGACGTCCGTGTCCAGACACGCCGCACCCTGGAAAACGTGAAAGCCATCCTCGAAGCCGGTGGCTCCTCAATGGAAGACGTCCTCATGTTCCGGGTCTACCTCACCACCCGTGACGACTTCTCCGCGATGAATGAAGTCTACGGCGAGTTCATCCGCGAAAACATCCCCAGCGGCGCTCTCCCCAGCCGAACCACCGTGTTCGTCGACCTCCCCCACGAAGTCATGCTGGTAGAAATCGATGCTTTGGCAGTCACCGCCTAAATTTCCGCAGAACCGGCCTCCGGACGAGGGCCGACAGGCCCTCCAAAGGAATATTCAAGATGGGGTGGCGACACATGAAACCAAGTGCCGTCACCCCATTTCTCTCATTGAACAACCGGGAGCGCGCAAGTGATCACTGAAGGTGCAGACGTACCAACCGCGGCGAGTGGAGCGGCGGAGTTCTTCGAAGCCAAACTCGAATTCGAAATAGACGTTATGGACGTCGCGGATGCGCCCCCGGGAACGCTCGTCGTGGTCGACACGCGCCGGCAATCATCCTGGGAGCACGGGCACATACCCGGCGCCGTACACATACCCACCGCCCACGTCGCGTCCCGCGCCCCGGAAATAATCCCGCCCGCGGTTAACGTCGTGGTCTACTCCTGGGGGCCCGGCTGCAACGGCAGCACCCGCGCCGCCCTCGCCTTCGCCAAGCTGGGTTATCGTGTGCGGGAAATGATCGGCGGTATCGAATACTGGATCAGGAACGGACTCCCGGTAGAAACGGTGTACGGAACGAGCTCCGGCAAGCCAGACGGACTCGTAACGGCGCACTCGGAACGACGTAACCACCCCCAAGACTAGTGTTGCGCGCCATCACTAGTCCGGTTTCTCCCGGGCCGAGGTTTGCCAGGCCTGTTAACCGGCTACCGAAAGCAGCGAGAATCGGCAAGCTCGGTCACGAGCGCGAAGACCCCCCTCCCAGCAGTGAGCGAAAAACATGGTCCGTTTCGCCCTTTTCTGACGCCCGACCAAGACGCTCTTAGAGATCAATCTGACATCAACTGACTTCACTAACGCGCTGTTCCACGTCATGGGCTTTTACGGGTTGGCCAGCTCTAGTTTGCTTCGGTCCCTGGTGGGACGATGCCCTCATGGCGGAGGGCAACACTGTGCGGGCAGCGGTGGAAAAGGCGCGTGAGGAGATGCTCTTCATCGGGCCGGACCACCCTTACTACCCTCTTCTGGCCGAGATGGTGACCGCCGTGGAGGCAGCCTGGCAGCAAGGGTATGACGCGCACCGCAATGGCAGGCCGAAATCCAACCCCTACAGTTGGTACCCGGGGAATACACGCTGACAGTCTTCCTCCGGATGGTTTGTGCTGGTTCCTCGTTGTGTGCGCATGTTTTATGGAGCCGGATCGCAGCAGTAAGCGGTTGGGATTGGACGTTCAGGCTGTAAGCAGCGGAGTGCAGGGTGTGGCGGCCGCGTGGGAGTACGGCCGAAGCAATACTGCGCCATCTTGTCGGCTAACCCCTTCAGCGGAGGCGGGAGGGCAACGTCGCAGGTCTTATCGCGGAATCACTGCAACAAGCAGCAGCTTGGTTCCGGACATGGCTTATACGTCCGCTCCCGTAGGACCCGCTGATTCTTGCGGGCTTGAGCGGCGGTGGTGTTCTCGTGGGGAAAATCCCACTTCCTACGTTAGATTCGGGGCGCTGAAGAGGATGTAGTCCGCGGCGGCCGGCCCTGTCATCGCCAGGTTTTTCTTCTCCGGGTCGATGCCCTTCGAAGCCAAGGCCGCCCACAGTGCCTCTTCAGATTCTGAAGGACATCGGCTAAGGGTGCACCAGCTCTCGTAGAGGCCAAAGATTGCCTCTCTGCTCAAGCCTTGCTCGCTGCCTGGATCGGTTGAGGTCGCTTCCCTCAGGAAATCCTCAAAGTGCGTAGCGTTCACCCGTATGCTTTCTGCCGGCCGGGACACGCCCTGACCCGCAGGACCGGGGCGTCAGCACCGGAGCTGCTGAACAGAAGCTATGCCCCCGTTGCGTACCCTGTCCAGCCACAACCAAAGGCCTTAACAAACTCAGCATAGGCTTCCGCTCCCGGCCACCTCGACCGAATACCCCTGAACGACGCTCAGCAACGACAATTTTGAGCACACCGGGAAGGGGTTCCTTTTCTTCGCACAAGATCCTCCGGCGGACCTCACCCACGGTGAAGCCCTTAAGGCGTCATGGCCGCGGTGCAACCGCGCAGATCCTTGCGGGTTGTCAACGGAAATCCCTTGCAAGTTGTTAACAGCAGTGCTAAAAAATCTATATCAGCGGATGAAGATATCCGCCCTTTGTTGATGATCAAGGAGGTATGTGATGTTGATGATGAGCGATCCGTTCCGGCAGCTGGACCGGCTGACCCAGCAGGTGCTGGGCACTGCGGCGCACCCGGCGGCGATGCCCCTGGATGCCTGGCGGGAAGAGAACGAGTTCGTCGTCGCGGTGGACCTGCCGGGCGTGGACGTGAACTCGATCGATCTGGATGTTGAGCGGAACGTCCTGACCATCCGGGCTGAGCGGAAGAACGGCGCCCCGGAAGGTGCTGAGCTGGTGGCCGGTGAGCGGCCGCAGGGTGTCTTTAGCCGGCAGTTGGTGCTCGGTGAGGCGCTGGATGCGGACAACGTGAAGGCCGGGTACGACGCCGGGGTGCTGACCCTGCGGATCCCGGTCGCTCCCAAGGCACAGCCGCGGAAGATTGAGATCACCAGCGGCCAGGATGCCCAGCAGCAGATCAGCGCCTAGCAGCGGCGGCCAGCGCGGTCACGCCCTGCGCGGTTCCCCGGCACCCGTGACCCGGGGAACCGCACCGCCGCCCCCTCCAAGAAAGGAACAAACCGCGGGATAAAGAGAGGATGAGGTCCGCTGATGCCAGTCACACGCAACGTTGCCTGGGACGGGCGTTTGGAGTCCTTCAAAGGCAGGGACACCGCTCAGTACGTGCTCACTGCTGCCTCCATGGCCAGCGCGTGCGCTGCCTGCCGGGCGCCCCTGGACCCCGGCGAGCCGCTCTCCCTGCTGGTTAATGTCACGGAAAGCACCGCCCCGGACGGAACCAATTACGTGACCTTCACCGACTGTGTTTACCACAGCGGCTGCAGCGGACCTGGCCTGAGCGTCCAGCGGAGCCAGTGGGCTCCCAGCGAGCTCACCCCCGTGGCCGCCCGGATGGTCCTGACACAGCTCTCCAGTGACGGGCAGGAACGGCCGGTGCCGGTACTGGCCTACACCCTGGTCCCGGTCGTGGCCTTCCGCGAGGGAGACGGCGACCTGACCTCCGCCCTGGTCTCGGTCCTGCTCTTTCATGGCTTCCAGCTTGCCGTCACCCCTGACTTCGGTGGCATTGTCGGCGACGTGGCAGAAACGGCGGCCAGCTGCACCATGGCCGTGGACCCCGAAGGGCTGATGACCTTCAGCATCGGCGGCAGACTGTTCTTCCGGGACCGGCTCCCCCCCGAGAGCCCGGATGACGCCCTATGGCTGGAGGCCGTGTCCGGCAGCGACCACGTCCTGGTCATCAGCGGGGACAACCTCGTCATCACCAACACAGGTCTGGACACCCGTCACGCCGCCGTGCAAGGCACACTGGTCATCGGCGCGGTCCGCATCCACCGGTAGCACTTTGTCGGTTCGGTGGTAGGCCCAGCTGTTCATCGGGTCGCTTCAGTCCACCACAGCCGGAGTCCACACCGGCCGGCCTTAGACCTGGAGTAGCCTCAGTCCACAAGCGGGGGCGGTCCGAAGAGGAATTCATTGGCGTGGGATACGGCTTTGCGGAATGCGTCATTCCGCAAAGCGACCAGGTGCCCGACATCGTCAGCGGCGGGTTCCAGGAACCCTGTAAAGCCCGGCCGGAGCATCCAGATGTCCCCTGCCGGCGGCAGGTAGAACACCCCGAAGGAACGGTGCTGGCTGTCCTTCTCGTCCGTCCAGATGGGCACCACAGCCAGGGCGGCACCGGTGGCCGGATTGATCCACTGCGCCCGGGGCACCGGTTCCTCATGCGCCTCGGGATCCAGGAACGGTGCAGTGCCCTTGCCCCAGCGCTGTTCGAAGCGCTCGTGGAAGGCCGGGATCAAGTGTGAGTCGTAGCGGCGCCAGTCACTCATAATGGTTTGTCCTCCTCCGGAGTGTGCTTCAGGTGCTCTCAGATCCACGGGCCGCGCTCCCACCGGACCGGCGTGACACGCAGAGGTGGCTCCCGGCGGCGGACCACGCGGACCGGGATCACCTGCGGGTCGCCGCTGCCGCGTTCTTCCCTGCTCCGGTGTTCGTCCCGGGGACGCGGCTCCTGTGCGGCCGCGCCCTGCCGGGCGGGATAACGGCTTTCCCCGGCCTCGGGCGCGGCACGCCTGTTCCGGGCGGCTTGCCGGTCATAGGCGCGGCGGCGCTGCGGGTCCCGGAGCACGGAAAAAGCGTCCATGATGAGCTGCAGTTCCGCCGGCACCGCGTCCGCACCGCCCACATCAGGATGGTGGCGGCGCATCAGGGCCCGGTAGGCGCGCGATCTCCTGTGGCGATGCGCCATGGGAGACGTGCAGCACCGCGTAATGGTCCGGGACAGGTACGGTCATCATGAACACCCCTCAGCCACCCAAAGGGCTGGCGCAGGGCCGTGACAGCGGTTCCGGCGGCAGCCGCCGGTCCCCGGCTCCGGCTGTGGCCCGGGGCCGGGGACCAGGCGGCCGCCCCCGTCACGTGCGCGTCGCAGGGCTATGATGCAATCTGCTGTTGCTGGCCCTTGCTTTCGATCTCGATCTTCCGGGGCTTGGCCTGCTCGGCGACCGGGATGCGCAGTGTCAGCACGCCGGCGTCGTAGCTGGCCTTGATGTTCTCGGTATCCAGGGTGTCGCCGAGAATGAGCTGCCGGCTGAAGACACCGCGCGGCCGCTCGGAAACCACCAGCTCAACATTGGGCTGGGTGGCGTCACGGCGTTCGGCCCGGACAGTCAGGACGTTGCGTTCAACGTTCAGATCGACGGCGTCCGGGGAGATTCCGGGCAGGTCGAACGCCACCACAAATTCCCCGTCTTCCTGCCACGCGTCCATCGGCATGGCGGCCGGACGGGCTGCTGTTCCGAAGACCTGCTGTGTGAGCCGATCCAGCTCACGGAACGGGTCAGTACGGATCAACATCATTTCCCACTCCCTTCAGCATGTAGGTTTCACGGCTACCCACCGCCTGCTATCTGTGACAGTGGATATAGATTTCTTATAGCACCAGTGCCAGACTGGTGCAAGAGGAAAAACCAGCCATTTGACGGGAAAGCCAGATGACAAACCAACGCAGCAACGCCCGCGGCCTGTACGCCATTTCCGTAGTGGCAGAACTGCTGGGAACAGGCCAGCAGAACATCCGCCTCTATGAACGCCGCGGCCTGCTCACCCCGAAGCGGACCGAGGGTGGCACCCGCCAATACAGCGAAGCCGACCTGGCCGTGCTGCGCCGCATCGCTGAACTCCTCGACGAAGGCCTTAACCTCGCCGGCGTGGCCAAGGTACTCGAACTGGAAATGGACAACGCGCGCCTCCGGAGCCAGCTCAAGCGCGCCCGCGCCTCCGCCCGGCAGGACGGCCGCAAGGAATAAGCCAACCAGGCGGAGCTTCAGCGCCCCCCCTGCGGCCGGCGTCGGCCCGCACCCATGTCCTAAACGCACCCCACCGCCCAGGGGGCGTGCCGGCAGGACCGGGGCGGGACTGCCTGTGTCGGTGCCGCAGCTCATTGCCAGGTCCGCCGGACCTTTGGGGGAATCCGCGCCCGGCCAATGCCACGGCAGCTTGCAGCTATGTTGCCCGGAGCGGCGACAAAAATCTCTTGCCAGCACTTTGGTGCCGGTGCTATTAAATCTCTGTCAGCGGATATAGATCTCAGCAGAAGACCAGCGCTGTATCGAAACGGATCTTCGATCAGGGAGGGAACCATGGCGATTCAGTATATGGACGACGGTTTTGCCCCGCATGTGGACCGCGGGCTCGCCACAGCAAGGACCCGGCTTGAACCCAGCCGCCTGGGCCCGGACCAGAACGGGGAAGCCGAGAAGCATTCGCGGTCCATGGTCGAACACATCCTCGCCCTCGAACCCGAACGTGTCCCGGCCGTCACCGCTGAACTGTTCACGGAAGCGATTGCCATCGCCAACGCCGTCCGCCAGGCACAAGGACGGGGGCCCGTCACTTCCTTCCGGGCCAGGGACTTCTGGGAGATCCTCAAAGACCTTATCGACAGCGTCCTCGAACAGTAACCCTATTGAAGGACGCTGCAACCAAATGCGGCTCCAGACAGCGGCTCGCAGGGACAGGACACGTCATCTTGAGCCGAACGCAATTACCCAGAGGGGTGTTTTACGTGGTGAAGATCGCCGTAGTGGTCGGCAGTACCCGCCCAGGGCGCCGAAGCAGGCAAGTGGCGGACTGGGTCATGGCCCGCGCTACCTCCCGGGGAGGAGCCGACTTCGAAATCCTTGACCTGGCCGACTACACCCTGCCGTTGCTGGACGAACCCATGCCGCCCTCCCTGGGCAACTACCAGCATGAGCACACCAAAGCCTGGGCGCAGGCGGTCGCCCGGTTTGACGGGTTCATCTTCGTCACGGCCGAATACAACCACTCCGTGCCCGGCGTCCTGAAAAACGCCTTGGATTATCTTTATGCCGAATGGAACAACAAAGCAGCCGGTTTCGTCTCCTACGGAAGCGCCGGCGGCGTCCGCGCCGCCGAAAACCTGCGCCTGATCGCCGGTGAACTCCAGATGGCCGACGTCCGGGCCCAGGTGGCGCTCTCGTTCGCCACCGACTTCGAAGGCTTTACCGCATTCAAGCCCAGCCAGGCCGCAGAAGAAGCCCTGGAACCACTCCTTGAGCAGCTCATCTCCTGGGCAACAGCGCTGGCGGCAACCCGTAAATGACCTCGCCGTCTTTATCAGCCATTGAGCTGAAAGTGGCCTAGACGGCGTTTCGGCAGCCAGCCCACGGTGATGCACTCGACGCGTAAAATTGGGTCGAGGCCTCGGGGTCTTGCGCGTGCAGCCCACTCTGAAGCAAGGGCGTTACCTCTGGAGAGCAACCAGTGAGAAAGCATTCACGCACTCCTGAAACCGGCGACGACCGGGTCGGAACGCCGCAGCAGCAGGCGGCACTCAAGAGCGGGTGGAACGCCGGTACGGCAGCGGGACCGGCGGCTACCGGTGCTATCACGGTGGTGGAAGGGTCCTCCTTCTGCATTTCCTCCTCTTCAGGGGATGTCCTTCCAGACATGACGCAAGGCCTTTTCTACCAGGACACGCGCATATTGTCCTGTTGGTGCCTAAGGGTCAATGGTCTTCCCCTGGAGCCTCTGCTGCCCCGGGTTATGGAGCCTTACCATGCGCTGTTTGTCGGACGTGTCCGGAGCGCGCCCGGGCGTGCGGACTCCCCGCTGGTCGTTGAACGTGACCGGCTGGTCGGTGCCGGCCTGCGGGAGGATCTTACGGTGCGCAATTTTTCCGCGCGCCCTGCGGAGTGCGTTCTGGAGTTGCGCGTCGAATCTGATTTCGCCGACCTCTTCGATGTGAAAATCGGCCAGACTGTTCCTGCGGTGCCGTCCGTCCGGAGGGTCCAGGGCGATGAACTGCTCCTCGAGGCTGTCCGCCACCGGTGGCGGCGGGGCATCCTCGTGCATGGCCGGGGCGCAGAAGTGGACGAGGATCGGCTCCGTTTCCACGCGCTCATTCCGGCACGGGGGACATGGTCCACCAACGTCATTGTGACCCCGCTGGTGGAGCAGAGGCTGCCCCCGGACCGGTTTGTTGCCGCGGTCTCTGCGTCAGACCTGGAGGCGGCGCGCCGTCACCGGGCGTGGGGACAGTCCGCCCCGCGTCTGGATCTGGCGAACGAAGAGATCGCATTCGTGTTGCGGCGCAGCCACGAGGACCTCGGCTCGCTGCGGATCTTCGACCCGGTCCATCCGGGCCGTGCAGTGGTCGCCGCCGGCGCCCCCTGGTTCATGGCATTGTTCGGCCGGGACTCATTGCTGACGGCCTACATGTCCCTTCCGATAGATCCCTCTCTGGCGGTCGGCACACTGCAGACCCTCGCCGAACTGCAGGGAAGCCAGGTGAACCCGGAGACGGAAGAGGAACCCGGACGGATCCTTCACGAAGTGCGCATGGGTGTGGCCGCCGGCGCCGCTCTGGGTGAGCCGGTCCAGAAGGATGAATTCACCTGCATGTCCTGCTTCCTCGTTCACCACCGCAGCCAGTTGGCCCGGGAGGACAACGGACGACGGTACTGCAGCGAGTGCGAGGGCTAAGCCACCTGCCGGCGACCTGGGTCCGGCATCGCGTGGGCAGTCACCGGCGGCCGTTCCCGCGGGGTGCTTCCGCCATCCGGCTTCCCTGCAGCCCCAACGCCCTGCTGGGTTCTGCGCCGGTGTGTGGCGCCCGGCGCTTGGCAAGAGATAAGTCACATTCGTTAGCTGGATTTCAGTCATGCAGCCGGCTGGTTGATACCGCTCCGGAAGGCCCTGCATGATGTTCTCCTCAAGTCAGCCGGTCCATTCTCATGGATCAGTTGTTCCCCTTCTTTCAGCCGAACTGGGCGCAGCGCGCCGGCATTTTTATCGCTGGCCCCTCGTGCCCTCCCGCGAACTCAAACGCATCCGCCAGGTCCTGCTGCGTTACGCCACTGCAGGCAGCACCGATCCAGGCAAGGACCTGTCTGACTCTGCCCAGGCTCTGCTGGACCTGGTAACAGCCGGACTCCAGCGCCGAGGACAGCCGGGCGGCCGTCCCGATCCTGCGGGAAGCCGGCAAGACCCGGCACCTGCACCCCGCCCCAGGGAAAGGAGGGGCTGCTGATGGCAGGACAGTTTGAGCTCGTCGATGATGCGGGCGGAGGCTACAGGGCCAGGCTCACCGACAAAACCGGCAAGCTACTGGCCCTGTCGGAAAAGTACAACACTACGAAAGCGGCCGCCCGGGGGATCCAGGCCATCCGTGAAATTGCCGCCTCCGGCCTCATCGAGGACAGAAGCGGATCCCCCGCCGCACCGGTGGCCGCGGGCAGACAGTGCCGTAAATGATCCGGAAGGGATGCTGGCGGAATCCGCTCCGGCCGTGCGGGACCTCCTTGTCCGGACAGAGACGAAATTATCCGGGCAGCGCGCTTTAGGACGTAGGACCGCAGGAGTATCAGGGCGAAACGCTGACACTGAAGGGAGTTCTATACGTGGTGAAGATTGCTGTGGTTGCTGGCAGTAGCCGTCCTGGAAGGGGCGGCAACAACATGGAGGGGTACATTCGATGAGGCAGGACCGGGAACCCGGGAACCAGGCATTGGCCAAAGATATTCGTGACAGCACAGCAGGGGAGGCAGCCGTGGCGAATCTGGTGGAGGAGCCCGTGAAGGTGGTGCGGATCGGAACGATGATCCTTCAGCTCCTGGACGAGTCCGCAGCGCCCCCTTGATGACGCTGCCCGAGCCCGGCTCTCTGAAATCCATGAACGCTCCGTCAAAGAACTCCAAGACAGCCTTCCGCAGGAGCTGACCGAGGAACTCCGTCGGATTTGGGTGCCCTCACCCGGCGGAGCACAGGCCTCAGCCGAAGAACTCCGGGTCGGGCAGGCCCAGCTGGCAGGGTGGCTGGAAGGACTGGTCCACAACATCCAGGCCACCATCGCGCAGCAGCAGGCACTGACGCGCAATATGGTCCCGGTCACGCCAGACATGGGGTTCCCCGCAGCCACGGTCGTAATCCCGGCAGCTCTCATCACCAACGCTGCCCCGCAGGACCGGACCGGGCCTGCCAAAGACGGAACCCCGCGCACAAGTCCCGCCAGTCCAGCTGCACCGACCGGTCAGTATCTCTGAAGATGCAAAGTTTTCCGGGGGCCGACCCGCTAGTCCGTTGCGGTGAGCGGGGCCACCGAGAGTAAAGGAGGCCGGTCACGGGCCAGGAGTGCTTGCTTCCACCCAGTCCACCAGCCCATCACAGGCTGACCCAGGTAAGATTCAATACCAGTATTCGCCGAATATCTGCAGGAGACAGGGTGCGATCGCCACTGGGGCAGCTGTGGGATGTCCCGGACACTTATCCCCCACTGCACTTTCCCGCGCTCGAGGGTTCTGATGGCACTGTCGGATGAAGAACGCAGGCGCCTGGAACAACTCGAAAAGGAACTGGCGGCAGCGCATCCGGACTTGGCCCGGAAACTGCAGTCCGGCTTTACCCCCAGCAGGGCAACATCCCTTATGGTTCTGCGGCATCTTGGCCGCGTTAGCCGGCTTCGCAGCACTCATCGCCGGGATCAGCACGAAGCTCACCGTCATCGGCGTCGCCGGCTTCGCGCTAATGGTGGCAGGCGCTCACTGCTTCCTTTACGGCGTTCACCCACAGCAAGGACGCCAGCGTCAGCCATGAGCATCAGTAGCGGTGAATCAAGATCATATCCGGGCAAGCGTGGGGCTTAGAGTTGCGCGATGGGATGGCGCTGTTAGGTGTCTGGGGCCCGTCGAGTGGAATCTCATTGGGGCGGCGCCGCGTGAATGTCAGACTGAGTACCGGTGGGACCTGGTACTGGTTCACCATCAAACTGGTGGTGCAGCGATCGCCTATGAGGACGCGACCAGCACTCTCCACGCTGATGAAGAAGGGGCTCCGAATGGTGATCATCCGGTATGCGCATGTATCTATCGTTTTGGGCAGATTCAGGAAACCGCGGGGGACAGAGCGGGTCGCTCCTTCGGCGGAAGCGGCGGGAGGCCGTGCCGTCCCGCCGCGATGATGCCAAGGGAAGTCGGACTTTCCGACCGTCTAGGTTTGCGTGGCAGGTCCTGCCTCCGGGCCAGTACCTGTCATGCCGCCGGCTTGGCCCCGCGCCACAGGAATTTTACGGGATGCTCCAGTTGGGTCGTCTGGAACCGGAATCCGCACTTCCAGAACGCCATCGTTGTAGGAAGCCCGGATGTCTTTCTCGTCCACGGGAGCAGGGAGAGCTATGGTTCGGGAAAAGTTGCCGTACCTGAATTCCGTACGATACCCGCGCTTGTCCTTGTGCTCCGTTTTCTCCTCATGGCGGACATCGATCTGGAGTTCATTGCCAACCAGGGTGATGTCCACGTCTTTGTCAGGGTCAATGCCCGGGACTTCGGCTTTAACAACCATTGTTCCGTCCTCGCGGTATTCCTCCACCCGCAACCATGACCCAAGGTCCCCTTCCAGGAAACGGCGGAAAGGCTCACTAATGTCAGAACCTGCCCGTCGAATGATGCTGTTCATTGCTGCCTCCTCCTCGTGTCTGCCCGGCCGAGCGGCGCCTGATGCAGCCGCGGAACCGGGGATCGGATTTTCCGCAGGAATAAAATATGTCGGCTGCCCGCGGATGTTAAGGCCCGTTCCGGCTCCCCGCTAAAGCCAGGATCACCCCTTGGGTGGACCACCGGTTTTGGCTTTCCGGGGGATCCATGACTTGATCCCTGAGGCCGGGATGGAAGGGGCCTGGGGCAGGTCCCTGGCTTGTTCATCGGTGAGCGTACAGAGGATCTGTGTCGTTGTCATGCGTTCAATGGCGTCACGCGCCACAAGCCTGGGACCCTTGCCGGTCTTGACGACGATGCCGTGAAGGATGAAGCCTTTGTCGTCTCCCAGGACCCGGTCCAGCGTTCCAATAGTGTGTCCCGACCGGGAGATGACAGGTGTCCCATTCTCGAGCGCCGTGTACGCAACCGGCCGGCCTTCTTCCATCAAGTTCCCCACACCCCCTTCACTGGATTCATAGTTCATACCCTCGTCTGCGGCGGCCCTGCCAGGGCCGGCAAGCCGCACGATCAAACCCGGGGTCTTTCCCCGCCATTGGCCACCGATCGCCCGGGCATGCGGTGAAACGGTCCCCGGCCCGGACTGGCCGGGGACCGCGGTTGGGACGGGTCCGTGCGCTGCTGCTGCATGTGCGCTATAAGGCGCGGTGGCGTTCCTTGTGGTGCCTGACCGCCCGAAGAGGCAGCGTTAGCGTGTAACGGGTGCCCGTCCCGGTCTGTTAGGCCGCGTCGATCTGGGGCTGCTCGCCTCCCTTGACCTGGATTTCGATTTTTCGCGGCTTTGCCTGTGCGGCTACGGGGATGCGCAGGGTCAGGACACCCGCGTCGTAACTGGCCGTCATCTTCTCCGTCTCCATGGCGTCCCCGAGGATGAGTTGGCGGCTGAAGACACCGCGGGGCCGTTCGGAGGCCACCATCTCGGTGTCCTTGCCGGCGACGTCCTTCCGTTCGGCGCGCACGGTCAAGACGTTCCTGTCCACCCCCACATCAATGGAGCCGCCGTCCACGCCGGGCAGGTCCAGTGCAACGACATAGTCATCGCCTTCCCGCCAGGCGTCCATCGGCATGGCTGCGGGGCGGCCCGCAGTGCCCAGGACTTGCTCGGTCAGGCGGTCGAGCTGCCGGAATGGATCGAGCATCAACATGACATACCTCCTTGATCACCTTCGACCCGGATCTGTATCTGCTGACATAGATTTAATAGCACCGACCGCCGCTCCTTGCAAGGGCTTTCCGGCAATTACTGCCCAAAATACTCTTGCCTCCGCCGCGTTGCAGTGCTAATAAAAATCTGTAGCAACCGATACAGATTACGCGAGGTAGTGGAATGCCGGGAAGCGGTGAACAGGCCTCCAGTCCGGTGCACCCGTAGCTCAGCCGGAAGAGCAGGGGACTTTTAATCCTCGGGTCGTGGGTTCGAACCCCACCGGGTGCACCCCCTGAATGGGTCTGCTGCAGGCCGGCCACCGCTTGCCGTCGGATTTGCTGGACTGAGCCGTCAATGGAATGGGAGGTGAGTGGACAATGAACCCGGAACTGCAGCAATTGCGGGCGCTGGCGGCGGTGATGGCCAACGCCGAAACCACCCTGGAGGTTGCGCACCGGACGTTGCAGGAATCCTCCGCGGCGCTGCTGCGCGCCGGGGAGGCCACCCTCGCCGAGGTCAGTGAAGCCACCGGCCTGGACCAGGGCGAGCTGCTGGACCTGCTCTGCCGGAACATTCCCGGAAGGGAACCGGTGTGGAACAAACCAGGAGCGAGTGGTTTGTCCTGACCGTCGGGCGGCGCTCCGGCAATGGGCGCCGCTTCATGAGGTTATCGCCATCAGCTGTCCGAAAGCGTGTTTCCAAGCGGAAGTGGAGGTGTGCAGGACATGCCGGAACATTCCCCGGTGAAGGATCACAAGACAGATCCGGGCGGGCGGGCCGACACCCGCCCGGAGCAGGTCCCCTGGCGAACCGAGGGGCTGCCGAACGGCAGGCCCGGCCCCGGCTCGCCTCGGAATTCTGGAGCGTGGGGTGGCTGGCAGAAGTGGGCGCTGTGGGCCCTGGTGTTGTACGGGGCTGTCTTTGCGGCGCTCTCGATCCAGGACCAGTCGGCCCGTCCCCAGCCGGTGCCGTACACGGAATTTAAGGCGCAGGTGGCGGAGAATAACGTCTCTGAAGTCTTTGCCCGGGGAAACACGATTGAGGGAAGCCTGAAACAGGAACGGCCCCTGCCCGGGTCCGCCACGGACTACCGGCGGTTCGCCACCGAGCGGCCCTCCTTCGCCAGCGACGACCTACTGGCCGTGCTGGAGCGAAACAATGTCACGGTACGGGCCACGCCGGCTGTGCAGGAGAGAGGGCTGCTGCTGAATCTCTTGCTCTCGGTGGCGCCCATAGCGTTGCTGGTCCTCTTCTACCTTTGGCTGCTCAGGCGGCAATCCGGACTCTTGGGCATGGGCGGCGGAAAGAAATTCGAGCCGGTGGACCCGGAGAAAATCCGGGTGACCTTCAAGGACGTGGCCGGCATTGATGAAGTCGAGGCCGAGATCTCCGAGGTAGTTGACTATCTGAAAGCGCCCGGCAAATACCAGCTGATCGGGGCCAAGCCGCCGAAGGGGGTTCTGCTCAGCGGCCCGCCCGGGACAGGAAAAACACTGCTGGCCCGGGCGACCGCGGGAGAAGCCGGCGTCCCGTTTTTCCATGCCAGTTCCTCCGAGTTCGTCGAAATGATCGTCGGGGTCGGAGCCAGCAGGGTACGCGAACTCTTCCAGGCCGCCCGCGATTCGGCTCCTTCCATCATCTTCATCGACGAGATTGATGCCATTGGCCGCAAACGCAGCGGCTCCCTCGCGGTGGGTGGCCACGATGAACGGGAACAGACCCTGAACCAGATCCTGACGGAAATGGACGGGTTCTCCTCCTCAGAAGGTGTCGTCGTTCTGGCCGCCACCAACAGGCCGGACGTCCTGGACCCGGCCCTGCTGCGCCCTGGACGTTTTGACCGCTCCATTACCGTCCACGCCCCGGACCAGAAGGGGCGTGCGCAAATACTGCGGGTCCACTCCCGGGGCGTCCGTTTAGGGCAGGACGCCGATCTTGACGCCCTCAGCCGCGTTACCCCTGGAATGACAGGAGCTGAACTGGCAAACCTGGTCAATGAAGCGGCCCTGCTCGCGGTCAAGCGCGGACATTCCTCCGTCAGCCACCGGGACCTGCTCGATGCCCTCGAGAAAGTCCAGCTCGGTACCGTGCGCAACGTCGTCATGCCTGAGCACGAGCGCCGGAGAACAGCCATCCACGAATCCGGGCACGCCCTGTTGGGCATGCTGCAGCCGGGAGCTGACCCGGTACGGAAAATCTCCATCATTCCACGGGGCCGGTCCCTGGGAGTGACCCTGTCAACTCCTGACACGGACAGGTACGGCTACGACGAGAACTACCTCGAAGGCAGAATCATGGGCGCCCTGGGCGGGATGGCGGCCGAGGAACTGGTTTTCGGAATTGTCACCAGCGGCGCCGAAAGCGACCTGCAAACCAGCACCCACCTGGCCCGCATGATGGTCGGCCGCTGGGGCATGTCCGAACGCATCGGCCCCGTCCAGGTCCTTCCCGAAGAAGGCGACCCACGCGCCATGGGCGTCTCCGAGGGCATGCTCGACGCCGTCGCCGACGAAGTCAGAACCTTGGTGGACGAGTGCTATCAGCGCGCCCGGACCCTTTTGCAGGAACACCGCCGGCAGCTGGACTCCCTCGCCGAGCGTCTACTGAAAGATGAAACCCTGGACGAACAGCAAATCTACGAGGCGACAGGCATCCAACGGCCCCCGGCAGCCCAGGGACCCGAACCAGGGCAGGGGCAACCCACACGGGAACCCGCAAAGGTGGGGGCCGGCACGGCCGGGGTGGAAGATACTCGCCCAGATGCCGGGCACGAACAAGGCGGGGACCCGCATCTGACACCCGCGTTCGATCAAGGCCACGGCCGCCCGCAGCCGTAGTTGCCCGGAACGCTTCCTGACGCCCGTACTGCCGGACACGACGACCTTTTCAGCACGCGCCCGGTAAGAACACGGCAAGGGACCTGTCTCCGATTTCCACCCCCGTCCATCTCAAGTCCAAAACTTGGCGGAATGGCCGTTATCAGTGACACCGTTTCGCCCGTAGCGGTGCGGGAGTTTCATTTGTTATCGCGGGCTTTGGCTGCCAGGTTCCTCCCTCCCCCGCTACCGGCAAGAAACCACACAGTGCTATACGCGCGAGGGCCCGGCTGCATGTTGGCAGCCTTCGGTCAGCTGATCACCCAGCATCTTCCTGGCGTCAGGAGTGATCTTGGCGAAAGAAAGCAGACTTATTGACAGGAGCGATATCACCACGCTTAAGGTGGCTGTAGTCGAGCAGCAGGCGTCTTGTCCCCGTACCGGGAAGGTCCCCATGGCACTCGCATCAGTAAACTCCCTCCTTTCCGCCCGGCACCCGGCCGCGCCTACACCAAGCGCCCCTGCCTGCCCGGAAATCAGCGCATTGAACAGGTTGCAGGAGCGCCGGTGAATACCCTGCGCAGAGTTATTCGGAACGACCACTTCCCGTCCGCTGCGGCACTGGGAGGAGTAGTTCTCTTTTGGTCGGTCGGGATGTTCGGCGGCCTTTCACTGCTCAGCAAGAGCCATCCGCCGCTGGAGACGCTTGCCTGGCTGCTGTTCACCTACGCCTTCGTCGTCCTGTCAGCGGCCGCGGGTCTCTGGGCCGTCGGCGATCTGTGGCGGCGCCTGTCCCGGCGTTGGAAGCGTACGCCGGACAGCTGAAAGGGCCGGCATCGTGACAAGGTCGGCGCCTAACCCGCCGGCCGCTCACCTTCCGCGTCGTCAGTGTCCTCCTCGGCCAGGGCCTGGTTCGCTATGAGATCCACGCGATCAGCGGCGGTCAAGCTGTCGTCATTCTGGAGGTCCTCAACGTCCTGGCTTTCAACCTGGTCGTGCGAATCCCGGTCTTTTATGTTTCCCTCCTCGGGAGAGCGATTGGGCCAGCCATACAGCCGCCCGGCATCTTCCGACGAAGCGTACGCTCGAGGGCGGTCCAAAAACAGGCCTTTTGCAACGAAAGACCGGGAAATCATCGAGCTTCCTTCTGTTCACAAAATGCCTTCAAGCATGGGCATGCCTTGCCGCCCGGACTGCTGCCTTACATGGGGTAGCCTGCAAGAGCTGCTGACGGCATTCCTGTTTCAGGCATTGATTGGCGAGTTCAACCCATAGAGGGCGAGCACAGGCAGTGGAGAATACTACGCCGCCTCCCGCCTTGGGCCGCGGCCGGTTCCGCTGGCCACCGGCGGAATGGCCCTGCCGTCGGGCACGTTGCTGTCAGGACCGAGCCTAATAAAGCACGGTTAGTGGGAATTGGCGGTTCTCATGCTTCGAAGTGGGTGTCGATGCTGCTGCCGGAGATTTGTTCAAGTAGTTCGGTGGCTACATCGCGTAGCTTGCGGTTGCGGTTGCTGGATACCTTGGAGAGGATCTCCATCGCTTCTGCCTGGGAGCACCTGTTCTGCCCCATGATGACGCCGCAGGCAAGGTCGATGGCCGTCCGGCTTTTCATGGCTGCTTCCAGGTCATCGGCACGGTTTTGGGCGGTGCCGATGCGAACCGACAGGATCAGTGTGCTCCGGGCGGCCTCAGCAAAGCCCAGCGCCTTGTCGAAGACGTCCTGGGTGAAAGCAGCGGGCTTGGACGCGAAGAAGTTCAGAGCGACACTGGCGCCGCTGCTGATCTCCAGGGGTACTCCCAAAGAGCTGTGGACGTTCGCCTCTGCGAATTTCCGCATCAGCTCTGGCCATCGCGGATCTGAGGTGACGTTCTCGACCACTACCGGTGACATTTCCCGCAGTGCCGTGATGCAGGGGCCGTCGCCCACGGATTGTTCGATCTTGTCCAATTCGACGGCACGGGTGCTGCTGCCCGCGGCAGTCGTGGGCCGGCGCTTCACCTTGACGGTGACCGCGCATTCGATCTCGCCATCGGCGCTGTGAGAGACCGCGGCAGCGGCGAGCTTGGAGAGTCCGGAGAGGAATTCAACCGCATCCTCCGCGTCCACCAGAATATTCTGCAGCTGCTGCTCGGCAGGCTCGTTTTCAGCCGAATGCGACATGGGCCAATAATACGGCTCACCCCCGGCACGGGCCGCCGCTGTCTCGTAACACGTGCGTCCATTCGGGTCTCGCAGGCCTGCAAGGGCTGGGACCAGTAACTGAAAATCTGGGAGGGGGAAGAGTTGAACCATGCTGCAGAGAGCGAGAAAGCCGGTGATGGATGGCTTGGCCCTCGTGTGGTCGAGTTGCCCGAACTTCTAGCCCACACCTGGCAGTTCGATGACATCCCTAACATGCTGAGATACGCCGCCGCGAGACTGACCGGCCGTCCGGGCCGGTCTTCGAGGTCACGTCAGGCATTAACAGCCAGGTATTAGCAGCGGGAGAGGCGAACCCGCCGCTGGGTGCGGCTGCAGCGGCGGGACCCTCAGGCATCGCCTTTGATCGACCGCACTCTGCTACACGGCTGGCTTAGTATCGCTTCTGCTCCCTGGCATCTCCAGATCGACACGGATCAGCTCGTCGGCTCCGACGTCGCAGATTCCACACCGGGAAAACAGTTGGTACGCGATGGCAGCGATCTTTTCCCGGGATGCGTTCGCTTAAGGGCGGACCGGCTCTGCGGTCCCCACCGTAAAGGTAACAGGATCAGCGATGGGTTCGAGACAGACTGTTCTGTCCGCATTGGGCCAGGCGGGACTGCCCCCTCAAAGCCGCCGGATCGGTGGCAGGTTGTTCTCTTCTGCATTGGACGCGAGTTCGAGGAGGTTCTCGTCGCTTAGCAGCTCGTTCAGAGCAAACGCAATCAGATCGCGCTGCAGCAGGCTAGGCAAAGCGTCGGCAATGAAGTGACATGAACAACCCGTCAGGCAGCAGCCACCCGGTTGGGGACGGTCCGCCCTAAACCTCGTTCCTCATGTAGGTGAACCAACGCGGAGGCAATGAACACGCATGCAGAACAAACAGTGTCCCCACCGCCTCACGAAGGAATACCCCTTCAAAATGCACAGCGTCATGCAGTAGATGCCGGGGGTAACGATGAAGAAGCAGAAAAAACACAACCAACAGCAAGGAGGTAAGCAATGAAGGACCAACGACGCGGAAAAGGACTACAGCCGGACCTTTTCTCAGGTCATGTTGCACAGGCCAAGGACGTCCATGAACAAGTAACGAACGGCAAGCCGTCAACCCAGGAAGGCAGGGAGGCAGCCGGCCACCAATGAAAAAGGCGCCCTCAGGGGCCCTTCACAACACAAAATGTCCACATTCAGAGGCTAAAAAGCCTCTGAACAGGGAAAACACGTGCCCGAGATGGGACTCGAACCGGGCGCCAACCCTTGAAAACCAGCCACTCCCCCGAAAACATCCCCAATCCGAACCAGTCCAACACCGGTACAACCGAATCCGAAGCCCAGGGTGTGCACAGTGTGCACACCCTCTTTTTGCCCCCTTCGATGCACTAGCCAATGGGGAGCGCTCCGCCGCACGACTCGCACCAAGCTCGCGTACAAGGCTGCCACAGGGTCCCGACACCGAATCCATCCGGCAGCAGCTGCAGCGAGTTTCCCGACACACGTGTTGCGAGCATGAGTCCGGGACTTACGTACATCGCCTCCCGCACCTTTCCATCCATCGGCGGCCTCTCTCGCTTTCATCGCCCGTCCGGCGCTCCAAAACATGACTCACCCGGCCAGCCTGAGGACATGTCCAGAAGAAGCGCAGCAACCCGAAAGGCATGCGAACCTCATCGGTCACTCCCACACTATTGACGGCCTTCCCGGAAGGCCCTGGAACTCAATTCCACAATTAGAGGGTTGGAGGCGCGGGTGACTGGACCGGGGCTTCGACACCCGGCCGCGCAGCGAGCGGTCCTTCTGGGCGGCGATGCGGCACCGGATCGACCCCCGGAACATCAGGCTGCGAATGACGGGCCCGGCAGCGGTGGACTACGTCCTCTCCAGCTATCCCAACCTGGTCTGATGACAGCAACGGTCCCGTCCGGCACCTACTACCCGGACGGCAGGCAGCAGCCCCGCGGGCCGCGCCCCTGGTGCATGTCGTGCAGCACGGACGAGCATCTGCGCGCCGAATCCATCACGGCCCTGGACAAGTCCAGCGACTCACTGGCGGTCGCGTTCAGCTGCTCCTCCTGCAACGGCTCACGCGTCCAGGCAACCACAGCAGAGCTCCTCGCCCCGGTGCTGGTCCGCAACCCTGGCCTGGCCGACGACGTCGTTCACGTCGGCTCCCTCTACATCCACTGCGGCGAGCCGATGACCCCACCGGATCCGGCCCGCAGGACCTGGAGCGTCCGGTTCACACCCAGCCCGGACCGGCTGATATCCTGGGCGCGTACCTGCACACCCGGGTGCTGCATTGCCGGTGCGGCTTTCAGATGGAGCCGCCCCACTAGCCAGGCCTGTCCCGGGTCCGGGACGTTGCCAGACAGTCCAGCATGGGACAGCCCGGCAGACCGGTGCCTGGAAGATCACGGCAGGTGTGGCTGTTGCCGTCACTGCGTCCTTCCGCTGTCCGGGCACTTGCCTGGCGCAGGACGAGTATAGTCAGGGCTTTCCACCGGGACAGCCGGGGAAGCAGCAAAGTGAACCCCCCTTGGCCGGCCCAGCGTCCATCGACGATGTCCTCAAAGGAGGCGGCATGACCTGACGCCCCTTCGTGTTCAGTGGGCCGCACTCGCGCTGGTCGCCAACGGGGCACGCAAAACACCGGGGCCGTTAGCTGCGCAGGAGGTCCAGCTCCTGGATCCTGCGGTACAGGGTTGCACCGACGGCCAGCAGATCCTCGATTTGCCAGTCGTTCACCTGGGTTCTAGTGGAAACCCGAGCGTATCCGATGAGCTTGTTCGCCATAGCCGCCTCGCCGTCTCGCCGACTCGCCAGAGGGTGTGCGCAGAATCTACCACCGCTGCGAAAGAGACAACCACGTCAAAGAACTGCTGGACGAACTGTCCGAGTTCACCGCCGTCGCCCCGACCGACCCAGCCACCGCCTTCTGCAGCATCACGCTGATCCAGCGGAAGAAACCAGTGACCGTGGCCCGCAGCGAAGACAGCGCAGGCCACCTGGACGAAACCCAGTACGCAGCCGGTGACGGACCCCGCCTGGCAGCAATCCTTCAGCAGACGATTGTGCATCTCCCTGATATGACGGTCGAGGAACGCTTACCCGGCTTCACCGCGGTAGCCCTGGAAGCCGGGGTAGGATCCAACCTGTCGGTCCCGCTGATCCTGGAAGGAGAAGCCGAAGCAGGCCTGAACCTGCACTCCACACGGCCCCACGGCTTCACCAGTGAAGACATCAGCCTGGTCGAAACGTATTTATATCATGCGTCCAAGGCACTGCGCCTGGCCGTTCGGATCAGCCAGCCCGCCGAGGCGAAGGCCCACCTCATTGCCGCCATGGAATCCCGGACCACCATTGACCTGGCCACCGGCGCGATCATGGCGCAGAACCGTTGCAGCCAGGCCACAGCCATGAAGATCCTGAAAATCGTTTCCAGCACCCGGAAGATAAAACTCCGGGACATCACCGCATCAGTAGTCGCCTCCGTTTCCCAAGACCCAGCGTCCGGACGCACTTCGACGCTTAAGACCCGGGGAAACCTTGGTCGGCCCCGGCTTGACGGAACCCCGGTTGTCGGCAGGCAACGCCAACGGTGGTGTCAGGCGTAGTTTTCCGGGGGTTGGACGGAAGGGGGCCCGCGAGCCCGGCGGGGATCTGACCTCCCTCGTCGCGGCACTGGTCGCCTGTCAGCGCACACCCGGCCGTGCACGACCCCAGTCCGCTGCTTCATCGAAGGGCAGGCAAACCCCAGGGCCGCCGGGCAGGGCTTCCACGGGTGCCGGCCTGGTCGGTCGTGCATGAACTGAGTACGAGTGTCCTTTGTGCGGTCGTTCCCTGGGTTTGAAGAGTGGCAGGTCATCGGGGTCGTGGATGCCGTTCAGATGGGCCAGCAGCGCCTGCCCGGGCTGACCGGGGTTGCGGGCCAGATGATCCAGTAAGGACGTGCGCGTATCGGGATCAAGACCGGGCTGGGCCAGAATTTCCCCGATCAGCCGGTTGAGCTGGAATTCCAGAAGCCCCTCCCGGGCCGCCGGCGGCACGTCGGGCCCAGCGGGGACTTGTGGTCTTCCGGTGGCCGCGGTGTGCTGGCCGGGGCCCCCGGTTGTGGCGTGCAGCGTCATGATCATGTCCTTTCGCCGGCGCCGGCCTCCCGGTCGCGTACGTGACCGTTCGCACCGGCGGCGTTGCCAGTAGTCCCCGGTCTGCATGAGGATCACACCAAAGTGGTTGTCGTGGGCCCATTGTTCGGGCTCAACCGGGGAAATTCCCGGCGCACCTTGGGGACTGGGCCGCCCTCCCCTCGCCCGCACCGGGGCTGCCGGGTGCTCGACCCGCCTTGGGCCCTGCAGGGAAAGTGCTCCGTTCATTTGCGGCCAAGCCGGGGCGGCTGAGCCTGCGCTAACAGTGGGGGCCGTGGACTGACGTCAGCACACCTTTCGTGGATTGGCTGCTGGGATGGGGTATTTTGGACGTCCACTCCGCCCGGCGGCGGTAGGGCGTGCCAGGGAGTTCATTAAGAACCAGTCGGTCTTCATGGGAGGGCTCCCCGATGACCAACCTCATGCTGTCGGCCGTGCCGTTGTCTTTCCAGGGTTGCCCGATCACACCAACTGCACCGCACAGTATCCACCCGGCCAGCACGCGCCATCCCTGGAGGAAACAGGGAGGTACTTTTCAGCGTGGCGTGGCTGCCGCCAAGGCCTCCTGGATGAGGTGGCGCGCGGCGGCCTGCGCCAACCGTGGGGCGTCGTGATCCGGCGTGGGCATACCGAGAGCCTGCGCCCCCTCCATCAGGAGCGCAAGTGTTCCAGCGAGCCCGTCCGGGTCGGCGGCGCCGGCCTGCCGGGTCATGAGGCGGATCCACTCCAGTACGCCGGCCCTGTGCTCTGCAATCCTTGAGTGCACGGCGCTGCCCGCGCCGGCCTCTGCGGACGCCTTCTGGAACGCCGCTCCCCGGTACTCCCCCGGGTGTCCTTCCCAAAGCAGGGCATCGAACATGGCTGTCAGACGGTCGGCCGATGTATCAGTTTCCTGCCCCGCCGCCCGCCGCAGTTCGATTTTCCAGAGCCTGTCCATCTCATCGAGGTAGGCCAGGACAAGGTGTTCCTTGCTGGGAAAATGCCTGTAGAACGTCGCCTTGGCGACCTCGGCCTCCTCGATGATCCTGTTGACCCCCACTCCCCGCAAACCATCAACGTAAAACAAGGCAGCCGCGGTCCGCACGATGCGGTCCCGCACGACGTTGCTTCGGACGTCATTCACTTGACTCACGCTCCCTGTCGGGTGGTGCGCCGGAGTCTGCCGCTGCGTCCGTTGCTCTGTTGCGATGTGGTGCGTTGCGTTAGCGGTCACCGCATGAAGTTAAACCGTGCCTGAATAGCCCTACACCCCCACGCTACGCCCATCCCCTCCCGAGGGGATGGGCACGACCGTGATCAGTTTTGATTTTTGCTTATTGCCCGCGCCCGGA